>NZ_JARYGY010000001.1:0-98750 GCF_029906345.1 Aquimarina mycalae
TACATAAATGCAATTATTATACGCGCTGTCAATCAATATATCAATGAACTTTTTTAACTAAACCAAACAATCTTCATCGTCAGTCGTTAATCGTTAATTACTAAGGAATCGAACCCTAAAAATAAACCTAATCACCCTACTCCAGTATAATCTTTTTTCCTATGAACTTAGCTTGTCTCTCAAAGCGGGTGCAAATATACAACCACTTTTCAATTCAACAAAACTTTTTTGAATTATTTTTGAAGTTTTTTTTGAACCAAACCCAAATAAAAAATATCCGAATTAACCTCTATACAAAACCAAAAAAACAACCCCTTATCAATGAACAATCGCAAAACAAAATCCCGTTTTGCGGGTGCAAACATACAACCCTTTTTTAATCTAACAATACCTTTTTTTATTAATTTTTTAAAAATCTCAAAACCAAAACTCAAATGATCTGATTTTTAAAAAGTTGGAAAGCGAAGATAATAAAATTAATCAAAATAAAGGGTAATTTTTTTTAACAAATACGGATGATCTGCCAAAATGTATTCTTATTTCTATTCTAAAATCAGTTCTTGTATTAGGGATAGTAGTGACATCCTTTTGTTTTTCATAAAAATAACAATAAAACAAAAGATATAGCGGATAGCCCGACACCGAGTTTACGAAGTGTAATACCCCAAGAAAATTAATTCTTTATTGAAGTAGTCTTAATTGTATCTGTCCACTTATTTCTTAAATCATAAAAACTAAAGTCCAGTGCCGTTTTCTGTTCTACAAGAATATTTGATTGAAAACTTCTCTGCAGTATATCTTCTATCCAATAATCTTCTTCTACATTAATAGGATCATACTCTTCTTTTAATGAGATACTAAAAAGTTTAGCTGTACTGTTATACCAAAACGCTTTCCACCCACTTCTATACTCTTTTACCAAATCAAACATAGTTTGACCCGTTTGTCGGTGTATCAACTTAACTAAAATCTGTCCTTCTGTACGGGTCATTTTTTTTAGCTCTGCGGTAAATTCTTCTTCCATATATTTCTGAAGAATCTTAATATATTTTTTTCGTGCCTTCTTGGATTTAATATTCTTTAACCTCTTATTAAGTTCTGTTAATCTATCGGAGGCTAATTTTGCATAAGGATATACTTTTCTTGTTTTACGTCTTAAAATAAGATATTTTCTTCTTGCTAGTCTATCTTTAAATTTTAGTTTCCCTAATATAACTACTTCATCAAGATCAATTGCCTCATGCGGAATTGTATCTCCTTCTATAATATAATACTGTACATAGCCAGTTGTGTCTATTTTTACAGTATCAACTTCCTTCTGGGAATATCCAATAAAAGGTAGTGACATTAATAATATGTACAATAAAAGTTTTCGCATCCAATTAGTGATCTTCTAAAATCATTCCAAAATTAACAATAAACGCTTTGTAAACTGCAAAATCTTTGTGAATATTATTAACTTCGTAAAAAACAAAATAGATAAATGGCTAAAAAAAGTATACTAAACAAGAAGTCTTTGACTTTTTTAGAGAACTATTTAAACAATGCTGCTCCTACTGGATATGAATGGGAAGGGCAAAAAATATGGATGGATTACCTTAAGCCATATGTTGACGAATTTATTACAGATACTTATGGAACGGCAGTTGGTGTAATTAACCCGAAAGCTAAATACAAAGTTGTTATTGAAGGACATGCTGATGAAATTTCCTGGTATGTAAACTATATTACAGATAATGGACTTATATATGTTATTAGAAATGGAGGTAGTGATCACCAAATAGCTACTTCGAAACGAGTGAATATCCATACTAAAAAAGGAATTGTACAAGGAGTATTTGGATGGCCAGCGATTCATACTCGTAAAGGATCTAAGGAACAAGCTCCAACTTTAGAAAATATTTGTATTGATGTAGGATGCAATACCAAAGAAGAAGTTTTAAAACTTGGAGTTCATGTAGGTTGTGTGATCACCTATCCAGATGAGTTTTTTATCCTTAATAAGGATAAATTCGTTTGTCGTGCTCTTGATAACAGAATGGGTGGTTTTATGATTGCTGAAGTGGCTCGTTTATTAAAAGAAAATAAGGATAAACTTGATTTTGGTTTATATATCACTAATTCTGTTCAGGAAGAAATAGGTCTTAGAGGAGCTGAAATGATTACGCATACAATTCAACCTGATGTTGCTATTGTTACAGATGTATGTCATGATACTACTACTCCTATGATAGAAAAGAAAACTCAGGGCGAAACAAAAATTGGTGATGGACCTGTAATTTCTTATGCTCCTGCTGTACAAAATAGACTTAGAGAGCTATTGATTGATACTGCAGAAAAAAAGAAGATACCTTTTCAACGCATGGCATCAAGCAGAATGACAGGAACAGATACAGATGCATTTGCTTATAGTAATGGTGGTGTAGCTTCTGCATTGATTTCTTTACCACTGCGTTATATGCATACTACAGTGGAGATGGTACATAGAGAGGATGTAGAAAATGTTATTAGTTTAATATACGAAAGTTTACTTGCTATTAAATCTGGTGAAACTTTTAGTTATTTCGAAAAACCTAAACCAGCACCAAAGCCTAAACCTAAGACAAAGGCTAAAACAAAATCAAAAAAATAAACATTAAAATTAAAAGCCTCGCAATTGCGAGGCTTTTAATTTTAATGTTTTATCCTTATAGAGCATTGTCTATTATTTCTTGAACCACTTCTGGGTTTAACAGTGTACTAGTATCTCCTAGATTAGATGTGTCTTTAGAGGCAATTTTTCTTAAAATACGTCTCATAATTTTTCCACTTCTGGTTTTAGGTAATCCTGGAACAAACTGTATTTTATCTAATTTGGCAATGGGGCCGACTCGCTCTGTGATTTGTTGATTCACTTCCTTACTCAAATTATCCCGATCTCTGGATTCTCCTACTTCTTTTAGAATAACAAAACCATACAACGCATTTCCTTTAATATCATGTGGAAAACCTACAATTGCTGATTCTGCCACTGCAGGATGCTCATTGATTGCATCTTCAATTGGTGCTGTTCCTAAATTATGACCTGAGACAATGATTACATCATCTACTCTACCAGTTATTCTATAATATCCAACTTCATCCCTCAACGCTCCATCGCCAGTAAAATATTTGTTTCCGAAAGCTGAAAAATAGGTGTCTCTGTATCTTTTATGATTTCCCCAAATTGTTCTAGCCATAGATGGCCAGGGGAATTTAATACATAGCTTTCCTTCTACTTGATTACCTTTAATTTCATTACCCTCATCATCCATTAAAGCTGGTTGTACTCCAGGCATTGGCAAAGTAGCATAGGTTGGTTTAGTTGGTGTTGCAAAAGGGATCGGTGAAATCAAAATCCCTCCTGTTTCTGTTTGCCACCACGTATCCACTATAGGGCATTTCTTTTCTCCAACATGGTCATTATACCAATGCCAAGCCTCTTCGTTAATAGGCTCTCCGACTGTTCCTAATACTTTTAGACTAGATAAGTCATATTTATTTACATAGTCTAAATTTTCTTTTGCCAATGCTCTAATCGCTGTAGGAGCTGTGTAAAATTGTGTGATCTTATGTTTTTGCACTATATCCCAAAAACGTCCGAAATCTGGATACGATGGAACTCCTTCGAACATCACCGTAGTCGCTCCATTGGCTAACGGACCATATACAATATATGAATGTCCTGTGATCCAGCCTATATCTGCTGTACACCAATAAATATCGTCTTCTTTATATTGAAATACATTTTTAAAACTATACGCTGTATATACCATATACCCAGCTGTCGTATGCATCATTCCTTTTGGTTTACCTGTAGAACCAGATGTATACAATATGAATAATGGATCTTCTGCGTCCATAATTTCTGGAATACAATTGGAATCTGCGTTATCCAACAATGGCTGTAACCATTCATCTCTTCCTTTCTTCATTGTGATATCTGAACCAATACGTTTTGCAACCAATACTGATTCGACATTTGGACATTGTTTCACGGCTTCATCCACAATACTTTTTAAATCTATCATTTTTGCTCCTCTATAAGCTCCATCTGATGTAATGATCATCATAGCTTCGCAATCATTAACCCTTGTTGCTAATGCAGTAGCCGAAAAACCTGCAAAGATTACAGAATGTATAGCTCCTATTCTAGCACAAGCTAATACCGAAATTGCCAGTTCAGGGATCATAGGAAGATAAATACAGACTCTATCCCCTTTTTTAATCCCCTTACTTTTCAGAACGTTTGCAAATTCACATACTCGTTCATGCAACTGATTATATGTTATATGCTCTGCTGGTTCTTCTGGATTATTAGGTTCAAATAAAATAGCTGTTTTATCTCCACGAACATATAAATGTCTATCAATACAATTTTCTGTAATATTTAGTTTTGCTCCTTCAAACCAAGTCACTTCTGGTTTAGCAAAATCCCATTCCAATACTTTATCCCATTTTTTTCTCCATAAAAAATGTTCTTCTGCTATCTCACTCCAAAAAAGCTCAGGGTTTCTTACTGACTTTCGATATACTTGAAAATATTCTTCAAGATGCTTTATGTGATAATTACTCATTATTAATTAAGTGATTTACGTGTTTTTATATTTTAGATATAGTATAACTTTATAATTTCACAGTCATTATTAGTGATTTACGGACTGTCCTGCATTGGTTGGAATTCTAATATTTTCTACAATTTCTTGTACTTCTTTTGGCGGCTTAGTTGTGAATTGACATACTATCAATGACACTATAAAATTAATACTCATAGCGATAGCTCCAAAACCTTCTGGAGAAATCCCAAACCACCATTCATCAGAAGTTGGCAAGGTTTCATCAAACCAACCTAATTTATATTTAATCATATACAACAACATGCATATAATACCCACAACCATCCCTGCAATAGCACCTTCTTTATTCATTCGTTTATAAAAAATCCCTAAAACAATAGCAGGAAAGAAAGATGCGGCTGCGAGTCCAAAGGCTAAAGCCACTACAGCTGCTACAAATCCTGGAGGGTTAATCCCAAAATAACCTGCAACACATACTGCAGCTACTGCAGAAATTCTTGCAGCTACTAATTCTCCTTTTTCCGAAATATCGGGTTTCATCATTTTTTTTATCAAATCATGAGATACAGAAGATGAAATTACCAGCAACAATCCTGCTGCTGTAGATAATGCTGCCGCTAAACCTCCTGCTGCAACCAATGCAATTACCCAATTAGGCAAGTTTGCTATCTCTGGATTTGCAAGTACCATAATATCGCGATCTACAAATAATTCGTTTTTTGTTGCAGCATTTACATTTGTGATGATACGCTCTCCATACTCTCCTCTCCGATCTTCGTCAAAAATGGGTTTGTTTTTATTCCCTTCTACCGCATGACCATTAGTATATTGTATTTTCCCATCTTGATTTTTATCAATCCATCCCAGTAGCGCTGTATCTTCCCAGTTTTTGAACCATAATGGTAAATCTTTATACTCTTTATTCTGAACAGATTCGATAAGGTTTGTTTTTGCAAAAACCGCCACTGCTGGAGCGGTAGTATACAGTATCGCTATAAGTAACAATGCATAACCTGCGGATTTACGAGCATCTTTTACTCTTTTTACGGTAAAGAAACGTACAATCACATGAGGAAGTCCAGCAGTACCAACCATTAATGCTAAAGTAATTGTAAACACATCCAGCATAGATTTAGAACCATTTGTATACTCAGCAAATCCTAATTCTGCGCTTAATCCATCTAGTTTATCCAAAAGGTATGTTCCAGAACCATCAGCAATGGTATCGCCAAAACCAAGTTGCGGGATTGGATTACCTGTCATCTGGATCGAAATAAATATTGCTGGAACCATAAACGCAAAAATCAACACACAGTATTGAGCTACCTGAGTGTAGGTAATTCCTTTCATTCCTCCTAAAACAGCATAAAAAAGAACGATGATCATACCTATTAATACACCTGTATTGATATCTACTTCAAGAAATCGAGAAAACACAATTCCCACTCCTCGCATTTGTCCAGCAACATAGGTAAATGATACTAAAAGCGCACAAAAAACAGCTACTGATCTTGCAGTTTTGGAGTAATATCGATCTCCTATAAAATCGGGTACAGTAAATTTTCCAAACTTACGAAGATAAGGAGCTAACAATAATGCCAACAGTACATAACCTCCAGTCCATCCCATTAGATAAACAGCTCCATCATATCCATCAAACGCAATGATACCTGCCATAGAAATAAAAGAAGCCGCACTCATCCAATCTGCTGCTGTTGCCATGCCGTTTGCCAATGGAGATACTCCACCGCCAGCTACATAAAATTCTTTAGTAGAACTTGCTCTAGACCAAATGGCTATTCCTATATATAATGCAAAAGTAATTCCAACTAAAATATAGGTCCAAATCTGTACATTCATTGTTTGTTCGTTTTTAAGATTCATTTAATCTTTATCATAACCATATTCTTTATCCAGTTTATTCATTAACCGAACGTAAACAAAGATTAAAATCACAAATACATAAATCGAACCTTGCTGAGCAAACCAAAACCCTAGTTTAAAACCTCCTAATCGAATTTCGTTTAACATATCTTTAAAAAGAATACCCGCTCCATATGATACTGCAAACCATATGATCAGTAAAACTGAAAGATATTTAAGATTCTTTTTCCAATATGCTTTCGCATTTTGTTTTTTTTCTGATGTCATCTTGAATCAAAATAAAATTAGTAGAAGTACATTATTCCTCCTACACTTTGATAAATATATTACTTTAAGAATAAAATAAATTAATCCTTAATGATTAATTATCAAGTATTGCATAATTCTAAATTTTAATAATTAATTTTAGAAATATCTACGAACATTGTTATGGCTGATGAATTTATTGACATATTAGATAAAAATGGAAAATTAACAGAAGAAGTGCGACTAAAATCAGAGGCTCATCGATTGGGTTTGTTTCACGCTAGCGTGCATATATGGTTTTATACATCAAGTAAAAAGATTCTATTACAGAAACGCGCTGATCATAAGGATACGTTTCCTAGTTTATGGGATGTATCAGTTGCTGGACATGTTAGTGCTGGAGAATCCAGAGAAAATTCAGCTTTACGAGAAGTAAAAGAAGAAATAGGGTTATCGATTGAAAAAAAGGATTTAGAATTTGTTGGGGTATATCTTGCAGAAAAACAACCAAGGTCAAATTTATTCGATAACGAATTTCATTATATATATGTATCCAAATTATCTGTACCTATAGAAACACTAAGATTACAGGAGGAAGAAGTTAGTAATATTAAACTAATATCTCCTAAATTCTTAATGAATGATCTTAAAGATCCTGAAATCAGGAAAAAGTATGTCCCACATGATATGGCCTATTATGAATTGATTCTTAAAGAAATCACAAATCGATTCATATAATAGCCACATTGTAATTAACTATTGTAACTTGAATTATAAATGTTGTATTATAGTATTTTTGTATTGAAAATTAAAAATCAATAAATAAAAACTATGACATATTCAAATAAAGAAACCGTACAAGCTCTAAATGTATTATTATCAGACTACCATATGCATTATCAAAAACTAAGAAATTTTCATTGGAATATTACTGGACGAAACTTTTTCGAACTTCACGAAAAATTCGAAGAACTTTATGAAGATGCTAAGCTAAAAATTGATGAAATTGCTGAAAGGATTTTAACACTGAGAGCAAAGCCCATTAGTAATTATAGTTCTTACCTAACAACCTCTTCTATAAAAGAGGCCGACACCAAATTAGTGGATCATGAAATGATTACTGCTGTACTCGAAGATCATACTGCGATTTTGAAACAACTAAAGGTAGTAACAAAAGAGGCTGAAAAAGCTGGAGATGATGGAACTCTGGACATTACTGGAACGTATATTGGTGAACTAGAAAAAACAAGCTGGATGTTAAACGCTTGGAATCATAAAAACTAAAAATTTGAAACTAAAAATTTTCTTTCTTTTATTAACTGTATCCTTAACTGTTTGTTGTCAAAAAAACGACGATACAGATCTATTAACTGTCAATCATCTTTCTTCTTCTTTAAAAGAAATATCTGGCATTGCAATATCTACAAGTGATAAAAATCTTTACGCCATCAATGATTCTGGTAATAGCAATACTTTATTTCGGTTAGATCTAAAAGGTAATATTCTAGAAGAACTAAAAGTTCCCAATAGTGAAAATAATGATTGGGAAGATCTTGCTTATGACAAAAAAGGCACTATTTACATTGGTGATTTTGGGAACAATTACAATGACAGAAAAAACCTTGCTATTTATGAAGTTACGGGTATTGGATCGGATAGTTTAAAAACATCTAAAACTGAATTTACGCTAGAAGATCAAAAGAAATTTCCTCCAGGAAAGAAAAACAGAAATTTCGACATTGAAGCTTTCATATATAAAAATGGAAGCTTCTATTTATTCTCTAAAAACAGAAGCTCTAAATTTGATGGAAAGACTAAACTGTATAAAGTTAAAAAACAATCTGGAAAACAAAACGCAATATTAGTAAGTAGTTACAAAACCTGTGATGACCCTAATGATTGTTTTATAAGCGGTGCTGCGATTAGCAATAAGGGAGATAAAATTGCCCTACTTACCTACAATAAAATATTTGTTCTTTCTGATTTTAAAAATGATAATTTATTTAATAGTACAATTAAAAAAATCAAACTTAATCACTATTCACAAAAAGAAGGGATCTGTTTTAAAAATGACTCTACTCTTTTAATTGTAGACGAAAAAAGAAAAAGTACCAATGGAAAACTCTACCAATTTATTTTACCAAAATAAAATTATTTAATTAGTATAATGTTTTCCAATCTTCATCAAGCATTGCAAATTCATAATTATCAGACCATCCTGATTTAAGAGGCAATACCTTACGTTTATGACCTTCTTTAATCATGCCAGACTTTTCTAATACTCTAATTGAGCCAATATTACCAATTGCACACCCAGCTTCAATTCTATGCAATCCAATTTCTTCAAAACCAAATTTCAAAATTCTCTTTACTGATTCAGTAGCATATCCTTTTCCCCAAAAATTTGGGTGCAATTTATACCACATAGAACCTATACTATATTTGGCGTTTCCAATTCTCAATGATATCAAACCAATAAAAACGTCATCTTCTAATAAATTTAAAGCAAACACCAATTCCTTTCTCATTTTACGATTGTCTATCCATTCATTTAGATATACACTAGTAACTTCTTTATTCGTTGGAATACCTAGCGCATTATATTTGTCTACTTCAGGAATTGAAAGTAGTTGATGAACTTCAGAAAGATCTGACAATTCTACACCTCTAAGTAATAATCGATCACTATGTAATTCTAAGGCTTTCAATTCAAACATTATTTGATTATTAATTAATAATACAAGTATACTTCCTTAATCTCAGAGTTTCTTTAAAAAATTTCTTAAAAATTATCAACAATAACACACTTAAACCATAACTTTAACCTTTTATCGATAAAAACAGCAGCAACAAGTCGTAACCAATAAAAAACAGTAGTATAAAACTTACTTTTTAACAATTTAACAGCTTCTAATAAACGTTTTCAACTGATTAATAACCTTTTACATCCTTTATTATTATTAATTTAGACAAAGAATTTATCCTGACAATTAGTATAAATCCTTTTCTATTAACCCCAAATACTTACATTATATATGAAAGCCGCCCCAGCTTGTCTTATGTTAATAACACTATTATCGTCCAGTTTACTTTTTTCACAAGAAAACATTTCTAAAGAAAACACTGTAAAACAGATTACCAAAATTGTAGTTCCCGCAAAAAATAAAGATTCTAATCAGCAGATCTCGAAAACTACACATTATAATAAAATAGCAAATGTTTCTTTACCTGAAAACTCGAATGTCTCAAAAGTACAACAGGTAACTACAAAAAGGAAAGCTATCATGGAAGTATCTACATCAACGGTTCCTAGAACTACTTTAGATTTCTTCTAACATATAATACATTTTGGAAACATAGATTTATGTTTTTGAATTTGGAAAGCTCTTGATAATTGCATCTTATATCAAGGGCTTTTCTCATTATAAATGTTTCTAAAACAGATATCTTCATGACATAAAGAAAAGTTTGTCTCCTAAAAACTCCCATACATTAACTCAATTGCATATTTCATTTTCACTTAGATCAGTAAAAAAAATAATATATTGATTTACAAAACATTAAGTTATTAACAATATCAAATAATCACTTTTTAGTTAATTGATAGAAAATACCAATAAACACTAGGTGTCTAAGCCGTAAACAAAAAGCTATCAACAAGATATAAACAAATTAAAAACAATAAATATCGATTAAATACTTATTTATCATATTTTTTTACTAATTTAGAAGGAAATGACCTACATATTTTTAACCCCAAAATTATTGTAATATGATAAAAAAATACATACCCCAATTATTACTTGTACTACTACTATCAAATTTTTTAAATGCCCAGACCCATACAGACCAGGAATTACCTAGTACAATACATGCTGATCTGACTTTAACAAAAAACACTACCTATATTGTAACTAATGATATCCAGTTATCGAATGGTGCTATTCTTAATATAGAAGAAGGTGTAACATTAAAAAGTATAAACAAAACTACGGTAACTATTATTATTAATGGTGGTTCTAAGGTTATCGCTTCAGGTTCTTATGATAACCCAATAAAGCCAGCTACCAAACTAATTACTAAAGATCAACCAATAATTGTTATGAAATCATCTTCTGCAGAAGATAAACATAATTTAGACGCTAATTCTTTTTATTATAAAACTATCGAGAACCCTACATTATTAATGAGCCCTGAACCAGTAACTAACACTGTAGTAAGTAGCGTAGATCCAGACTTCTAAAAAAACAACAATAACTTATCTAACAGCTCCTTAAAATCGAATTACATCTTTTTTAAGGAGTTTTTTACTTTTAAAAGCTTAATCCAAGGCCAAAAGTAAATCGCAAACCATCTTCACTACTAAACAAATTAAATTGACCCGCAATTGCATCCACCGCATTAATCCATAGACCTCCTCCAATCGAGTCGTGCCAGTTATCCGCATCTTCTCCTTCAAACCATACTCTCCCTATATCGTATCCTCCATAAACTCCTAATTGTAATGGTAATAACCCAGTTTTAAATTTATTAAAACTATACCTAAGGTCTGTGCTAAAGGCTAATGCTTTATCTCCTGTAAAACGTTCTTCTCTAAATCCTCTTAAACTATTAATTCCTCCTAATGTTGCCGCCTGATAAAACTCAAAACTATCTCCAATAATAAATTCTCCTTGTACATCCGTTTTTAATACTAGTTTACGGTTTTTAGTAATTGCATTATAAAACCCAAGCTTTGGATTTATATAACCAAAAACTCTATCAGAATCATCCAGATTCATTTTAGATCCACCTTGCAATCTAAATAACATTCCTCTAGTTGGATTTACACTATTATCAAAACTCTTATACTCATAGTTCACATCTACTCCTGCAAAAAACTTTCTTTCAAAAAAATCAGGATCGGCAGTTACTAAACCAAGACCTGAAGTTATAAACCTTCCAGCAGAATCCTGAACTTCTACTCCTTCATATGATCCAGTAATAGAAAATTCACTTCCATAAAATCCTTTTTTAGCAATCCCCAAGTTCAATCCCCAAATTCCTGTCTTAACTCTATTATAATCTAAACCAAGATTGTCATCAAGATTTATCGTATTGTTTCCAAAACCGAAAAAGTTTTGTGCAAAATTCTCACTTGTATATATACCGCCGATCTGTAATTTCCAATCTCCAACGGCATTTACAAATTCTCCTTTATAGGATACATCATAACCTTCAGTAGCAAAATAATAGGCAGCTTTTATGGTATGTTTGCTTTGATAAGGGCTATTATTAAATCCTCTAACAGTATAAACATCAGTAATATTTATATTGACTCCATCATCAGGATTAAATCCTATTAGCGGAGTTAAGGTATTTGTTTTATCGATATACTTATTATAATCATAAGTATTATGATTGTAGTTATTACTAAAGATAAACTTCGCTCCACTTTTCTTCTTTACGGTATTAGGTTTTGATTTATGATCGTACACTCTAACCTGTCTACCGTTTTCTATTGTATATACATCATTATTTTGTCCTCCCACAATTCTTGTGCATATAGGATTACTTCCTTTCCCAGTAACAACAAATTGATCATCATCATCCAATCCATATATCCATATCTCTTTAGTTTCTTTTGAAGAAATAGTTCTTTCATAAAATGGCTTTTGAGGAGATCCATCTTTTATTCTAGAAATCTTCACAGTGGTTTGATTATCTTTTCTTATAATTTCAAACAGATCATCTTTATCAGTTCCTCTTATAATTACTTGCTTAGAAAGATATTTGTAATACCTTCCTGCGATATCTTCAACATCGTCCCTTCTCTTTCTTAGATATTTTTTAATTCTTTCGACCGTTTCATCCTGTAATTCTATAGGCAAATTTCTAAAAGCTTCATCTATGGCTTGATCACTAAGGTTTTCTTTAATGTATTTTGCTTGTTCCAGCCATACTTTTCTATCAGAATTTTGAGCAAACGTTCTATCCAAACGTATACCAGCCTCATTAATCCATCTTATATTTTTCAACTCTTCATCATATACCTGAAACTTTCTTGTTATAGGGACGATGAATTTTATTACATCTAAAAGTCCTCCATCATAATTAGAAAAAACCTGATCACGATCCTTAGGTATTGGTCGATATACTTTTCCTTGATCGGTATCAAAACGGGACCATCTCCATTGATCAGAATGTCTATCCCAATCTCCTAAGATCATATCAAATAATCTGGTTCGAATATAATGTGGTTCATCCATCTGATATTCTTCATCCTTTCTAAGGTTTTTAAGCAGATCATCTGTCCCTTCGATATCATCTGCGCTCCCAAAAGATGCCACATCTTTATGTTCTTTACCTGGACGTTCCTCCAGAAAATACATCTCGCCTCCAAAATCTTTGTTATATGCACCTAGTGCCGCATGTTTAGGGATATAATATACTTTAGAATTGGCGTGGTATACATTAATAGCATCAGCCAATCCGCCTACGACTAAAAACGCATATGGATAACTAGAGGTATAAAAATCAGAGAGTAATTCTTCGGTAAAAGTATCATCAAAACCATTTTCTAAATAGGTATCTTTAAATGCTCCTTTTTGCAAAAACTGTGTGACACTTTTTCTCATAGCTCTAAGGCTATAGCGTTTTCCGTTTTTATCGATTAATCGCAGAGATCTGGTTACCTGGCCTCCTCCTCTTCTATCAATCGTAAAACCTCCCATCAACGTATCCAAAGTAGCGATCGGAATTTTGATATCTGTACTATATACATCTCTATAATGATCTCCCCATAAAGATTTAAAAAAACCAGATTTTGTGGTTTCTTCTTTACTATAAATAGCGGCAGAGATTTCGTTATCAAAAGAATTACTTAAATCACCTATTGGGTATTCTTCCGGTTTTGTATGAACCCCTTTTTGATATACCAATGTTGCAGTTCCTTTTTCGTCTCCATAAAAACGTACATTAGATGAACCATCAGTATATACATCTAATATCGCAAAACCTTGTTTAGGATATGATAACAATCCATCTTTACCTAAAGAGGCTGGAGAAACTTTTGCACCAGATCCCGAAACAATTTGTTTTAACCCATCACTATCTATATACTGTAAAGAATGTTCATGTCCAGAAGCAAAAATTACGCGCTCACTATCTCGTGAAATTGTAGACAACCTTCGCATTAATTTGTTATAACTTTCATTATATCTATCTTGAGGAGTTACACCTCCTTGCGAACGAATTTGAGTCACAAGTGAACCTAAAATTGGCAGTGGAATTTTCTTTTTAGATGGAAAAATATGATTCTTAAAATTATACTTTCCTCCATGTGGCCCATTCGTAAACATAGGGTGATGCATGGTTACAAGTACAGTTTTTCCATTATGTTTTTTAAGTTCTCCTTCTATCTCACTTAAGAATTTATCTCTGGTTTTGATTTCACAATTATCATTAATCGTTGGGTTTTTGTTCCAGTCTGCCAAATACCATTGCGTATCCAAAATAATTAACTGTATTTTATCACTTACTTCTATACTTTCAATAGGGCAGCCTTTTGATGGTAAAAAAGATTTTTTATTTTTTAATTTCTTTGTCACATACTTTTCCTCTCTCTTTAATCCTTTTACTCCATCGTTATACCAATCATGGTTACCAGGAATAAATATCACTTCTCCATCAAAATCAGTTGTTGCATTGATTTGAGCATCAATCCTATGTTCTGACAACGCTCTTTCTGAGGATTCTTTGCTCGGCATTCCTTTTTGATAAATATTATCTCCCAGATATAGCAGATAATCTCCTTTTGTGTCCTCTTTTGCTAATACTTGTTTCAATACATCTAATCCAACAGTACTTTCATTCATGTTAGCATTACCTGCATCACCTATAAGGTAGAAGCTTTTTTCTATCTCTTTATCTGGTAATGTATCAGAGAAATTTTCGTCTAAATATTGAGGAGTGTAGGTTGCACATGAGTTAAATAACAAAATGCATATTACTGAGAAAGCAAGGATATTTTTATTCATAAAGGAGTACATTCACTTTTTTTTAATTATTTTGGTTACTGAAAAATTACAATATGGATACCCTAGTCGAAAAAACTGATAATTTCGTTTCTGATTTGTTTACAAAAAAACTTCCAGAAACCTGTATCTATCATAATTATACTCATACCAAAAGAGTATTTAAAAGTACAAAAGAAATTATTGACAATACTACTATTTCTGAAGAAGATGCACAAGTATTATTATTGACCGCCTTGCTTCATGATACTGGGTACTCAGAAAGTTTTGATGATCATGAAGAACACAGCGTACGTATTTCTGAAGCCTTCCTGAAAAGCCAAAACGTCTCTGACGAAACTGTTTCGAAAGTTTCTACATTAATTATGGCAACTAAAATGGAACACGAGCCGATAAATCAATTAGAAAAAATTATTAGAGATGCAGATGCTTCACATTTAGCTAAAGGATATTTTAAAGAAACTAGCGAATTCTTAAGACAAGAATTTAAACTAAACAATGTAAAAGATTACAATAGTTCTGAATGGTTAAAAATCAATATTGATTTCTTACAAAACAAACATAAATTTTATACAGAATATGCCTTAAAAAAATGGCAACCTAAAAAGGAGAAGCATCTTTTGGAAATATTAAATGAACAAGCAGAGCTAAAGAAAAAAAAGAAAAAAGAAAAGCTTAAAAAGTTAGTAAAAGAAGAAAGCCCAGAAAAAGGGATTCAAACTTTATTCAGAGTTACATTAAGAAATCACTTAAAATTAAGTGATATCGCTGACACCAAAGCAAATATTCTATTATCGGTAAATGCGATTATTATTTCGTTAGCATTATCTAATTTAATTCCTAAACTGGACAACCCTTCTAATCAATACCTAATTATCCCGACATTAATATTCATTATTTTTAGTATTGCATCGATGTTATTATCGGTTTTAGCTACCAGACCTAATGTAACTGGTGGTGAGTTTACGCGTAAAGAAATTGAAGAGAAAAAAGTAAACTTATTGTTTTTTGGTAATTTCCATAAAATGCCTCTTGACGAATACAAATGGGCAATGCATGAGCTTATGGATGATAAGGATTATATCTATGACACCATGATCAAAGATTTATATTTTTTAGGCAAAGTACTTCATAGAAAATACAAAATATTGCGTATTACCTATACTGTATTTATGATAGGCTTTATTACCTCTTCTATTTCTTTTGTAATAGCATTTAACACCTTACAGTAAATCAACAATTATAATCTTGATTACTACTTACTAATTTCTTTCATAAGATCTTCGTAGGTATAATACTCTTTGTCTTCTTTGTTTCTACTGTATAGGATATTTACCCTAAGGGCTTTTAAACCAGTAACTCCTTGTAAATCTTCTAACTCAACTATTTCAATATCCTTTTCTAAGTAGTTTTTAGATTGTAGGAAATTTATATATTTTATATATTCTATCTCATCATTCCTTTGAGAATATACAACTACTAATTTACCTTTCTCTGTGATACGTTGATTTGTGCCTTTAATATATGCTTTGTCTACGCGTTTCTTTACTACCTCATATCTAGCATTATAAGTACCATCGACATCAAAACGCTTTTCATCCATTCTAAATCTAACGGATAACGAAGCGTTAAAAACCAATACCATAGACGCTACATCCAATGCTACTGGAAGGTCTTTTTTAAGTTGGTAATATTCATTCTCCATCTCGCACATAACCTGTAATTGCCATAATCTAAGGTTATACAAATAGATCTTGTTAAAGCTGTTTTTCTTGGTAATAGATTCTCCTATATACAAATTATGCTCTACACCATCTGTTTTAAACCTTTCGAAATAGTGTGGATACATCTTCTGTGCCTCTTCTTGTTTTTTATCTAATAAAGAAGCCATCTTTTTGTTGATTAACATTACAGATTCGTCATAAGCTTTCCTATACTTATAGACCATCTTTATGTTATTATCTAGTTTCTGATTATAAGCTTCAACCAATTCCTTTAGTTCTACATTTTTTCTTCTTAAATGTTTAAATAAAGGCGTAATATCTTTCTTGATAAAATTAAGAATCTTTTGCTCGCTATCTACTTGTAATTGCTCATTAATAAGATTTATAAAATCATCAATTCTATATTTTATTTGCTCGTATATAGGTAACCTTTCTTGTTCAATAACCTTTTCTATAACTTTGGCTATTGCCGTTAGTTGCACAACTAAGTCTTTCTGGACTGAACTATTTCTAGCATCAGAAGATCCTTTTATATCTATTTGTCCAAACAATGGATACACATCTTCAAATACAACTTCTCTATAAGATACTGGATTTTCTTCAACTTTAGCACGCATAAAACGTTTTGCTTCTTGTCTGAATTTCCAATAAACACTAGGATGAATACTTGTACATTCTTGCTGAATAACTAATTCTAACTCATCTTCAGCTTTAGCTTTAGATCTTAAAACAGAATCTACCAAATATGGCATTACATCCTGTAATTTATTAGCATTGATACTATTTAACTCATGTATATTAGGAGATACTATTTCTAGAACTCCTAGTAATTTCCCCTGATCTTCAATAGGTGCTATAATTGCACTATTTATATTTTGTTTTACCAGGTTTTTATACATTTTCTCATCTGGAGTAGATTTCTGATATTTCTTAACATCAGAAATCGCAAAATACTTTGATTCTTTAAACAGATAATAATATGTTCCCTTGCATAAAGCTGCTTCGCACGAATCAGAATATTGATCAAATAATATATAGCTGTCAATGCTTTTAAAAGGTACTCTTTCAAAAACTTCATCCTCCTCATTATAATTAGAAAATCCAACCATGATCTCAGGAAGGTTGAATATTGCTCTAAATATATTCTGGAAGTTTTCTATAAAATTACCTCTAGTTTTATCATACCTTAATAAACTCGTCTTAAATTCAGACAAGGAAACGTCTGTGGTAACATCAAACATATTAGCTATCACGATACCTTTAAAAATCCAGCTGTTAGAAGGAAATTTTTCCTTCCATATTGCCACGTTATCAAAATTATCTAACAACTCGGCAACATCTTCCTCTGTAATATCCTTAGCTGCATCTGTCTTAATTATCTCAATAAAATCACCATTATACAAAATCCTATAATGGCGCATTATTCCAGCTGCATCGGGTATATCATAAAAAAATGGTCTTCTGAAATCAATCTTATAACCATAGTACTGACTCAAAATAATACTACATCCCATAATGAAGTAGTGATCATCATCAAGATTTTTAATCTGAGGTTCAAAATTAGTTCCAGCAGCAGTTATGATATTTTTATAACGTTGTGTAGATTTTAAAACTGTATTATTAAAAGGAATTGTGGCTATTTTTATTTCGTTTTTCTGTAAAATTTGAGAAAAAGAATCTTCTAGAACATATTCGATTTGTGGTAACAATTCTTTCACTCTTTCTTCAGAAGTAATGCCATCTTCTAATTCTGGATATTCTTTAGCAATCTTTAAAATACTTTTGGCACGTTCCCGAAGTAATTCATTATCACTATTAAGAAACTCTCTGTACTGATCAAAGAACAAAGAAAAACTTATTCGAATATCTAAAGGAAAATCATGCTCCAGCACCTTCATAACTGTTTGTTTACGGTAGTTTAACAAAAAAAATATAAAACTTTTTTACATCACCTTAGTATTAACAATTAATTACATTAAATTCTTGTTTAATACTTTATAGCATAACGAAAACCATCAGGATATTTGGACTAACGAGTCGAAAAACTTTCTTTCAGCACACCCATACACCCATAAAGACCCCAATCATTTATTCTTCATGTATTATATTAGACTCTACAATAGTCGATTTTGTTACATTTTTGTCAAAATTTAATATAATCAAATTCTTTTTAGCCAAATAAATTAACAACTACCTATATTTAAAAGTTAATTTTTGGTGTTTACAAATCATATTCTATATTTTTACAACTCAAAAAAAACTTGGAATGAAAAAAATAGTACTGCTTGCAATCATTTTATTATCAGTAGCATGTCAAAAAGAAGAAAAAGGTTATTCAATTTCTGCTGAAACCGAAGGATTTGATGATGGAGTCACTGTATATGTGAATGCAATTAATCAGTCTAATAGACCAACAATTATTGATTCTACTACTATTAAGGAAGGAAAATTTAAAATTGCCTTACCTCCAATAGAAAGTAATGACCTAAACTACTTAACTTTTAAGGATGTGCCTGGAAATGTATTGTATCTAGGAGAAAACAATCCTATTAAAATGACCATTTATAAAGATAGTATGCGATCTTCTATTATAAAAGGTGGTTCAGAAAATCAATTATTCTTTTCGTATTTACGAACGATGAATGCGTATGGAAAAGAAAGACAAGAGCTTAGCAATCAATATCAAATAGCTTCTAAACTAAAAGAAGCGGATAAGGCACTACAACTATCTGCAAAATTAGAAGAAGTTAGAACTAATGAGAAGGAATATCGAAAAGAAATAGCTGTAAAAAACCCTAATTCTTTGGTTGCAGTAATGGCATTAACAGATCTTTTAAATCTTAAAGCTGCTCCAGCTAAACAGATCAAAAAAATATATGCTACTGTAGAAGATACTTTAAAAACATCGCGTTTAGGAAAAAATTTGGATCGTTTAATCCAAGCTTCTGTAGGAAAAATAGATATTGGAAGTGAAGCTGAAGATTTTTCTGCTCCTAACCCAGAAGGTCAGTTAGTTTCGTTAAAAGAATCGATGGGAAAAATTACGATTATTGATTTTTGGGCTTCTTGGTGTAAACCTTGTAGAGCAGAAAATCCAAATGTGGTAAGAGTATACAATAAGTATCATGACAAAGGTCTTAATATTATTGGTGTTTCTCTTGATAGAAATAAAGATCATTGGACAAAAGCAATTACTCAGGATAATCTAGACTGGAATCATGTATCGCACCTAAAATTTTGGCAAGATCCTATTGCTAAAGCATATGGTGTAAGATCAATTCCAGCTACTTTTATATTAGATGAAAAAGGAAATGTTATTGCCAAAAATCTTCGTGGGCCAGCATTGGAAAGCAGAATTTCAGAATTACTGGGTAAAGAATCTTTGTAAATCAAAATGAATAACATAAAAAAACGACCTGATTATCAATCAGGTCGTTTTTTTATTACTAAAGTTTGCCGAGTCTTTGCATTACGAACAATATAATAATAGGTATTGCTAGTAATCCAATCATCAATAAATTTTCTTCAAACAAATAAGGAGCTAATATCAACGTAACACAATACCCTCCAACTGCTCCACCAAAATGGGCATCATGACCAATATTACCTGATCTACTTTTCATTCCGTATATAGAATACAGTAAATACCCAATACCAAAAATATAAGCAGGAATTGGAATGGGAATCAGCATCAAATACAATTTCATATCCGGCTGAAACAATATTGCAGAAAAGATAATACCCGAAACAGCTCCACTTGCTCCCACAGCACTATAATGATATTCATCTTTATGAAAAAACAATGAAAATAAATTTCCAACCAATAGACTACCAAAATATACTACTAGAAACTTAACATTACCTAATGAACCCAGTACGACTGGAGCAAAAAAATACAAGGTAAACATATTGAAAAACAGATGCATTTCATCCACATGTAAAAACCCAGAAGCAAACATACGCAATTGCTCTCCTCTACGAATTCCTCCTATATTAAACTTATAACGCTCAAAAAAAGAAAAATCTTTAAGCCCTTTTAACGAAACAAGGACATTGGCAAGTATGATAATAATTACAACAATATCAAGATGTAGCATATACAATTTTTTGTCGTTCAAATATAGTATATATTTTAACCTAAAGAATAGCTATTTTTAGTTGAGATATGTTCAATTAATATTTCTACCTATTACTTAGTTTTAATAAACTATCTTTAGCCGCTTAAAACAAAATTAATGCAACTAGCGATCTATTGCCTTGTATATCCAATACTATGGATCATCTCTAAATTACCGTGGCGTTTATTTTATATGCTTTCGACTGGTATTTATATTCTTATTTATCATATCATTCGATATAGAAGAAAAACAGTTACCGAAAACTTGATATTAGCTTTTCCTAACAAGGAACAAAAAGAAATACAACGAATCCAAAAAGCTTCTTATAAACATATGTGCGATATGTTTCTGGAAATGATACGTTCACTATCTATTAGTGAAAAAGAAATAATCAAACGTTTTCATATAACAAACATGGAGGACTTGGTTACTTTAGAAAACAAAAACAAAAGCATCATTGTAATGATGGGGCACTATAATAGCTATGAATGGACAAACTCTATAGACTTGATAAGTAAGTTTAGATGTGTAGGCATTTATAAACCTATAAAAAACAAATATTTTGACAGATTGGTGCATCGCATTAGAGGTAGATTTAATTCTAGGTTGATACCAAGCGCTAAGGTCTTTAGGGAAATGACGATGGATCAAAGAAAGGAGAATCATGAATTAAGTCTTTACGGTTTAATTTCTGATCAATCACCTAAGCTTAATAACGCTACCTTTTGGACAGATTTTATGGGTATAAAAGTTCCAGCATTTGTTGGAGGAGAAGTGTTGTCTAAACGATTAGGTCTTAGTATTTTTTATCTTCATGTAGAAAAAGTAAAACGCGGATATTATGAAGCCACGCTAGTTCCAATATCCGAAGAGCCTAAAAAAGAAGATGAGTATTATATCACTACAAAATTCACTCAGTTACTAGAAGAACAAATTAGAAATAAGCCAGAGAATTATTTATGGACACATAAACGATGGAAGCATCGTGATGCAGAACCTCCAAAGGGAGCAATCATAAAATAAACACTTTGTTTTTTAAGATTATTCTAAGATTTCGAGTCAGCAAATAACTTTATATTTGTAGGCTTAAATTAACAAAATGCAATTATTGGTATATCGCCTGGTGTATCCATTGTTGTGGATTATATCAAAATTACCCTGGCGTTTGTTTTATTTGTTTTCTACTTGTGTATACATTTTAGTATATCATATTACTAGGTATAGAAGAAAAACAGTTACAGAAAATCTCGTCCTCGTATTCCCAGAAAAACCACTTTCAGAAATTCAAAAAATTCGCAAAGCTTTTTATAAACATATGTGTGATATGTTTTTGGAAATGATCAAATCCATTTCTATTAGTGATCGAGATCTTTTAAAACGCTTTAAAATCGTTGATATTCACACTTTAAAAGATTTAGAGGCTAAAAATAAAAGTATTGTAGTATTAATGGCTCATTATGCAAGTTATGAATGGGCTACTGTTACACAATTACTAGTAGATTATCCAACTGTTGGTGTGTACAAGAAAATTAAAAACAAATATTTTGATCAATTGGTACATCGTATTAGACAGCGTTATGATGCTAGATTAATCTCCAGTTATAATGCTATGAAAGAGATTACAAGGGATAAAGTAAACGGTACACTTTGTTCTTATGCCTTTTTATCTGATCAATCTCCAAGTCTTGCTAAAACGACATACTGGACAGATTTTATGGATATAAAAGTTCCTACACATATCGGTGGCGCTGTATTGGCGAAAAGATTAGATATGTCTGTAGTGTATTTACACGTTGAAAAAGTTAAACGAGGATATTATGAGGCTAAATTCGTTCCCATAACCGAAAATGCTAAAAACTGTGAAGATTTCTATATTGTAAAAACTTATTTACGGATGTTAGAAGAACAAATCAGAAAGGCTCCGGAATATTATTTATGGACGCATAAACGATGGAAACATCGTAATGCAGAAATTCCGAAAGAAGCAACTATCGATTGATATCAATACTCCTGTCAAAGAAAAATATTTGACAGGAGTATTTTTTAGTATTAAATACCAGCTATTTCCTTAAGAGTAGCGATAGTATCGTTTGCCAATTGATCTGCTTTTTCTTGACTTAGCGCTTCAGTATATATACGAATAATAGGTTCTGTATTACTTTTTCTAAGGTGTACCCAACAATCGCTGAAATCAACTTTTACACCATCTACAGTACTTACCTCTTCTTTAATGTGTGTATTATGGAATCCTTTTAATATATTATCCACATCCAATTCTGGTGTTAATTGCACCTTGTTTTTACTCATAAAATAAGATGGATAACTATTTCTCAATTCGCTAACGCTGCAATTTTTTTCTGCCAAATGTGTCAAAAACAACGCTACACCAACTAGAGAATCTCTTCCATAGTGCAACTCAGGATAAATAATCCCTCCATTTCCTTCGCCACCAATAACCGCATTATTAGCTTTCATTTTTGAAACTACATTTACTTCACCTACCGCACTTGCTTCATAACTACCTTGATGTTTTTCGGTTACATCTCTTAATGCTCTACTTGACGACAAGTTAGAAACTGTATTACCTGGTGTTTTACCAAGTACATAATCAGCACAGGCAACCAGCGTATATTCTTCTCCAAACATCTCTCCATCTTCACTCATAAAGGCTAAACGATCTACATCAGGATCAACAGTAAGCCCAAAATCTGCTTTTTCTTTTACTACCAGCTCTGATAAATCTGTTAAATGTTCTTTAAGTGGTTCTGGATTATGCGGAAAATGTCCATTAGGTTCGCAATAAAGTTCTACCACTTCTACTCCCATTTTTTTAAGTAATTTAGGAATTGCAATCCCTCCAGTAGAATTCACAGCATCCACAACAACTTTAAAACCAGATTTCTTGACCACTTCTGCATCAACTAATGGAAGTTGAAGCACCTCTTCTATATGCTTATCGATATATGTGTCATTTGTAGTAATTGAACCTAGATCATCTACTTCTGCAAAAGTATAATTATCATTCTCTGCTATATCTAAAATCTTCTTACCATTTTCTGCATTCAAAAACTCACCTCTATTATCTAATAATTTTAGTGCATTCCATTGTTTAGGGTTATGACTAGCAGTTAATATAATTCCTCCATCTGCTTTTTCCATAGGAACCGCTACCTCAACCGTTGGCGTAGTAGATAATCCTAAATCTATAACATGGATTCCCAATCCTACTAATCCATTCATTACCAATTGCTGGATCATTGCTCCAGAAATACGAGCATCTCTACCTACTACTACTGTTGGATGTTCTTTATTGGATTCGGCTTTTAACCAACTACCATAGGCAGATGCAAATTTTACTGCATCAATCGGCGTTAAATTATCTCCTACTTTTCCTCCAATAGTTCCTCGAATTCCCGAAATTGATTTGATTAATGTCATATTATTGATCGATTATTTTTTTTCTGTTTTGGCAAATGTACATGCTACAACCGATTACCACAACTTTACGATTAAAGTTTGCAAAAAAAACAATAACAACTTTCTAAAAAATTGTAAATTCACCTAATGAATTTTTTAGCTCATATTTACCTTTCAGGAGATGATCAAGAACTTAAAATAGGCAATTTTATCGCTGATTCTGTTAAAGGAAAAAAGTTTACACAATTTCCAGATCGAATCCAACAAGGTATTACACTACATCGAAAAATTGATTCGTATACAGATAGTCATCCTATTGTTAGGGAGAGTATACTAAGGTTATTTCCTAAATACGGTCATTATAGTAGTGTAATTGTAGATATTCTTTATGATCACTTTCTAGCTGCTTATTGGGACGAATTTTCCAATACCCCATTAGAGGTATATGTTTCAGACTTCTATCAATTACTTCAGGAATATTATGAAATACTTCCTACACGTGTTCAGAATTTTCTACCCTATATGTTACGGGATAATTGGTTACTAAGCTATGCAACAATACCAGGTATCGGCAGGATACTATATCAAATGAATCACAGAACCAAAAACAGGTCCAAGATGAATTTTGCAGTAATTGAATTGGAACAATATTATTCGGATTTCGAGAGGGAGTTTCGTTCTTTTTTCGAAGAATTGGAGTTATTCACAAAAAACGAAATGAGAACGTTATGAGATCGTTTTATCTTTTGATAGTAATAATAGGTATTCTTTCTTGCAAAAAACAAGTTAGCAATTACGATACAACTAATATCTGCAAAGAAAAAATCCAACAAACTTCGAAAAACGGTTACACCAAAAATTATTTTGCCAACTCCATAAATTTAAAAAGCATTGGTCATTATCAAAATGGATTGCAACAAGGATTCTGGAAATACTTCTATCGAAACGGCAATACAAAAGCTGAAGGTCATTATGAAAAAGGTAAGAAACAAGGTTTTTGGAAAGAATATCACAAAAATGGAAATGTAAAATCCGAGGGGCATATTGAAAATTGTGAGCCATCTGGATATTGGAAATTTTATGATAAACAGAATGCCCTTATCAAAGAAAACCATTACTAACAACATTTTATATGCGCGTACTATATTTATTATTAGTTCTTTTAATTTTTTCTTGTAAAAAAAAGCCTGAACTCTCTGCTCATAACCAAGTTAAATACCAACCTGTTCGAGGTGTAATAGCACAAAATGCAATGGTAGTTTCTGCCAGAAAAGAAGCTTCTAAAATTGGTAAGGACATTCTAGAAAAAGGAGGAAATGCTTTTGATGCTATGGTTGCAACCGAAATGGCTTTGGCGGTTTCTTATCCTTATGCTGGCAATTTAGGTGGTGGTGGCTTTATGGTTTTCAGAAAAGCCAACGGAGAAACTGGAGCCATTGATTATCGAGAAAAAGCGCCTTTGGCTTCTTTTAGAGATATGTATTTGGATGAAAAAGGAAATCCTATACCAGAAAAAAGTCAATTAGGAGCAATGGCTGTTGGTGTTCCTGGTACAATTGCAGGTATATTCGAAGTACATAAGAAATTTGGAACATTATCAATAAAAGAACTACTTACTCCTGTGGTAGCACTTGCAACCAAAGGATATGAAGTTACACTGAAACAGCAAAAACGTTTTGAGAAATACAAGGACATATTTATTGAAACTAATACAGATACTATTCTATATGCTAAAACATATAAAGCAATGGATACGGTAAAAAATTTACCCCTTGCAGCGACCATCGAGAGAATTATCGAAAATGGTAAAGATGAGTTTTACAAAGGAGAAACAGGGCAGAAAATGGTTGAGTACATTCAATCTAAAGGAGGTATTATAACAATGGAAGATTTAGCCAAATATCAGGCTAAATGGCGCAAACCTGTTCAGTTTACCTATAAAAACCTTACTATAACATCAATGTCACCTCCATCTAGCGGTGGTATTTGTCTAGCTCAGATTATGAAAATGATCGAACCTTATGATTTAAGTTCTTACGGACATAATTCATTAAAATCGATTCAAATAATCACCGAAGCAGAACGAAGAGCCTATGCAGATAGAAGTTTTTATCTGGGTGATCCTGATTTTGTTGAAATCCCAGTGGACACTTTAATAAGTAATTCATATTTATCGGAAAGGATGAAAGATTTTGATCCTGAAAAAGCTACATTATCTTCAAACCTAAGTTATGGAAGTATTCCTGGATATGAAAGCAGCGAAACTACACACTACTCCATTATTGATCAGTTCGGAAATGCTATATCTGTTACGACTACTTTAAATGGAGCATACGGATCTAAACTCTATGTTCCAGAAATAGGCTTCTTTTTAAACAATGAAATGGATGATTTTAGTGCTAAACCTGGAACTCCTAATATGTATGGATTACTTGGTACAGAAACCAACTCTATTGTTCCCGAGAAAAGGATGCTGAGCTCTATGACTCCAACTCTTGTAGAAAAAGATGACAAGCTATGGATGTCTGTGGGAACTCCTGGAGGATCTTCTATAATCACTTCTGTACTTCAGACCATCCTGAATGTTGAAGAATTTGGTATGACTATGCAAGATGCCGTTAATGCCCCTCGCTTTCACCATCAATGGTTGCCAGATGAAGTTTTCTTTGAACCTAATCTATTTGATCCTAACCTACTGGATAGTTTACAAACGAAAGGATATACCATCAATGAATCCGAAACCAAAATCACAAGTAAAGTAGATGGTATTTTGGTACTTTCTGATGGAAGTTTAGAAGGAGGAGCTGATAAACGAGGAGACGACAAGGCTATTGGTTTTTAATCATATCTAAGTTGTTAAAAAAATCAAACACTTATATCTATTACAGTTAAAAATATAATAGTAATACCGTTACACATATACAAATCATCAATATCTATAACTGGAAATAAAGGTGCTATTTTGTAAAGCTAATTCAATACAAAAAATAAGCTTTCACTATTTGATAAATGGGTCGGACCTTATTCTATCAAACCCATTTTTAAATTACTTTATCTTTTGATAATTTGTTGATACGTAAGACTTCCTTGCTTATTAATTTTTATAAAGTATACTCCCTTTACCAGGTTACTTATCTCTATAAATTCTTTTGTATTTTGAATAGTTGCTGTTAACATTTTCTTACCTATACTATCGTAGATTTCAATTATGGTTCCTATAGCATTTTCTAAGTATATTACATCTGATGCTGGGTTTGGATAAAATCTAACGGATTCTATGTCTCCTTTAGTTATATCGATTGGTTTTTTTGTATTGCCCGAGAACTCCAACCAATTGATATTAAACAAATATCCACTTCCACCTTTGTAAATTAGATACACATCTTGTATACCATTTATACTATTGATATTAGCACTATACGTTGTCCATACTTGATTTCCTCCAGTATTCTGAATCGGTAAAGTGGCTAATAAAGTTCCCGTTATACTAGTTGAGCGTAATTCTATTGTTCCACCATTAAAAGCACTCGCAACTCTAATATCAATACTTCTCGCTCCTGTTAAATCGATATTATCATAACGAGACCAATCTCCATTATGAATCCAACCTATATTATCTGTACCTTCAATACATACCTCGCTTTGTATCCCCGACATTGCTCCATAATCTTCTGCTTCGATTCTAGAAAAAGATGTCGAATTTACAGGTTCTATTAGCATATTAGAAATACTATAAGTCTCATCTGCATAACTAGTATACCCATCGATAATTAGTTCTATCACATTACCATTTAATTCAGAAACTGATACATTTTTTAAAGAAAATGAATCTCTATTTTCTGAAATCACTTGTCGAGCACCGCCATCGATTCTATAATAAATATTAAGATAATCCGAGGTTTCCATAGGACCTTCACCTTTGATATCCAATGAAATACTCACAGAAGATTCACAAGAAATATCAATAGCTCCTGAACTATAGTTTACCGTGTTTTTGGTAATTGTAAAATTATCATCTACCCATGGCAAAGAACAAGTGGTAGTATCTTCTGCAATCCCAAATAAATTGGAGATAGTAGTTTTAGAAAAATTTGGTCCCTCATATGCTACCGACAATAAATTCCCTCCTGTTTTCTCAAAGTATTCCACTTTAATTTTGTGATATCCTGATTCCAAACAAACAGTACCCGATGCTTCTTTGACACCATGCAAACCATCATTATTAACAATCATTTCATTATCTATATATAAACTAGATCCATCATCTGATGTAGTATAAAAAGTATATAATCCATCTTCTTTTACATCTATATATCCACTAAATACAAATCCGAAATAATCGTTACTTAAGGTTTTACTGATATCAATTACTGATGTAATACCTGCTGCAGTTTCAATAAGCTCTTCAAAATTGGGTAAAGAGTTCCAAGTACCTTCATAATAACGATAATTAATACCTGATTCTAATCTATCTGGAGTATTTACAGATGGGTGACCTATACAATCACCGTCATCATTGATTTCTATTTTGTTTATTTTATTATTATTCCCTCTATCTTTAATACTACCTCCTGATTGCCCAATACAATTCCGGCTATCATTATCTAATTCTATCGGAAAATTAGTTAAATTGTTAATTTCGACTCCAGATGAGATTAAATTATCCTGCCCTGAATTTGCACCGTTAAGATGTCGTATCGTATTAAGATCTCCAGATACCATAATTTTCAAGTTTTGATCTGGGTTTGATTCAGTGTTTCTTAATGTTATATTGTGAGTATTACCTCCTATATATGCCAATAATTTTCCCCCATTATTATTACTAGTACTGGGCAAAACTGTAATATCTGCAGTAATATTTCTATCATTACTATAATCAACCCCTAATACAGGACCAATATTAGCATCTGCTTTACAGTTAACAATGTCACCAGATCCAATAGCATATCCTCTTTCACAATTAATAGCAGTACAATTTTCAACATATTTTGTACCAGTAGCATGAGTTAATGTTACTCCGCCTCTCATATTCTTTACTGTACAATTAAGCACGGTTGGATTGGATGTTCCTCTTTCATATCGTATTCCATTAATATAAGTTTCTCCTCCATTGTATGCTCTAATACCTTCTTCTTGAAGACTCATTGTATAACCAGCAGGAAGCCTATATCCCCAAGTAGTCATAAAATCAACATCATCAGCGCGAGTACCCGTTCCTTCTTCTTTTAGCATATCATCAGTAGTACGTATTTCACCTTCAATATAACATCCTTCAATAATAGGATTATTCGCGGCCTGCATAAAAATAGCATGACCATATGATCTATGAATTATAGTACAATTTTTAACATGATTAGACTCTCCTCTAACGAGAATGGCTGAATGTTTATAATGTAAAATAACGTTGTTTTGTCCTCCTTTCCCAAATGCATCTCCATATCCATAAGGCCAGGAACCCTTGATTGTCATATGAAAGCCTTCTACCCTATTCCCAGAACCATCCATAGCAATACCTAATGCAGTTTTACTTGGGTTATCAGTTGTAGCGCCATCATCAATCATTGTTAGATTTTTAAGGATATTATTATTCCCTAATATCTGTATCTCTTTGACATCAACTTTACCAAAACTTCGGAATATTTCAGTTTTAAACTTAATAGTAACTCCCGTAAAATCATAGATACTATTAGAACCTTCAAATAGGAATAATGGATTACCAAATTTACCAGCCGTAATATCTGCCGAAGTGATCGTATAGGTACCTGGAGCCAACTTAACATGTACATTATTATCATTTAAATATGGTTTTAATGCACTTAAAGAATTAACCGTTGTTTGTCCAAATACGCAAGCACTAAGCAATAAGAAGACTGGAATGATCTTTTTGACTATTAATGAATTATATTCCATTTTATGCATTTGTTTTAATTTTTGATTAGATAAAAACATACAAATATAAATTGGTTGACCAATTTATTCGAAAATACAGAACACCTCTAAACCTTTATAAACATTTTGAGAATTTGCAACCAACCATTTATTATTCGATATAGATTTGGTATTTTACGTACTGGAGATGTTTTAAAAGGTTTCAAACACATGTATACATGGAATTCACAGACAAATTAATTTCAAAATTTGAAAACAATGCTAATGCAGAAAATGCTGCGGCTATGGAAGCATATTTGAAAAATCTTTTTCCCTTATATGGAATAAAAGCTCCTGTTAGAAAACAGTTGTTAAAAGAAACTATATCAGTATTTAAGAACGATTTATCTGATAACAATATCATTCCAATTGCTAATACTTTATATAACGAACCCAAACGAGAGTTACATTATTGTGCTATTGAATTAACGGATAAATTTCTAAAGAAAAAATATAGAATTCAAGATATTGATTTTATTAAAAACTTAATCATCACAAATTCCTGGTGGGACTCTGTTGATTTTATTGCAAAACATATCCTAGGCAATTATTTATTACAATTCCCTTCTGAAAATGAAAAAGTAATCACTGCGCTTTCTGCTTCAGAAAATATGTGGTTAAATAGAAGTGCTATTCTTTTTCAATTAGGGTATAAAAACAAAACAGATGCTAAGCAGTTATTCGATATATGTTTAACACATAAATCTTCTTCAGAGTTTTTTATCCAAAAAGCTATTGGATGGGCATTAAGAGAGTATTCCAAAGTAAATCCCGATGCTGTTAAAACTTTTGTATCCCAAACAGATTTAAAACCTTTAAGTCGAAAAGAAGCTTTAAAAAGGCTACAATAAGATTGTTCTGTTTCTCAAAAAAATGAGTCTATAGATTGGTATACTTATAATTTAACATGATATGAATTAACAACCTCTCTCCTCTTTCCAGAGGACAACAAAGGAATTTCATCTACATACGCAATTTGAATATTAGCGTCTTGCCCAAAGTACGTTTTGTATTCTTTCAGCATTTTAGCTTCATCTACTTTTTTATCTGTATTCAGTTTAATCAAATAATCTTTCTTACCATATTGTATCAATTGAAACTGTTTATATTCACCATACTTACATAACTTATAGGAAACATGAGAGGGTATAATTTCTCCTTTTGTATTATAGATTAAATCAAGTTTTCTACCTTCAATAGATGAAAGATATGCTACACCTCCCTCATTATACTCTATCATTCCTACATCACCTGTATCATATCGAATTAAAGGCATAGCATAGTTATGTAAATCCGTAACTACGATTCTTCCTCGTTTTCTGGAACCAATCGAAATATCTTTATCCAGATCCAATATCTCTATATAATAGCTTGCAGAATTAATTGTAAATTTAGAAGCTACATTACGATCTTCTTGCGCTAAAATTCCATTCTCATTGTTAGAGTATCTAGATACTGGTGCCACTCCAAAATATTTTTCCATCCTACTTCTTATATAGGGATTAAGTCCTTCAGACATTGCTATAACGGATTGCATATTACAAGAAACTGGAGGAGCATTAACTGCATCAAGGTATTTACAAATAGTCGCAAACGATGACGCATATCCTAAAAGGCTCTTTTTGGAAGTATCTTTTTTTAAATCCTTTATAAAATTATTTATATCAGAATCTGTAAGCTTAAAAACACTTTGAGGGTACACATTTTGCCACCAAAACTTAGAAAAAAGAGTGCGCTTAATAGTATCGGGCCAAATTTTTATATACATCAATTTTTGTCCTATCTCATATCCTGATCTTTTAGAAAAGTATAAATTATCTCCAGTACTTCTACATCGTTTATTTATATCTTGCAATACCGAAAAAGGAGCTCCCGTAGATCCACTTGTAGAAACCAATACACAGCTATCAGGGTTATATTTTGATGATACAAACTCATCAAAATTATCGCGTATCATATTTTTGTTTATTACAGGAAAATCAAGGATAGAATTATAGTTAGTATATTTTTGATAAAACCAAGTAGTACTAACAGCATGTGCTAAAATCTGTTGTAAATATACATCTTTCGTATCCTGAGATAATTTGGATTCAGGATTCTCAATCAACTCTTTAATGTCTTTATAATGCTTTCTAATATCATTCCCTTTTAGGGCATCTAAAAGCCAAAAGATTTTTCTACGAAAAATTTGTGATAGATTCATTAATATATTTCGTTACTTAAATCAAGCTATATCAAATCTGATAGTGACTACCTATATTAAGAATAGTTGTGTGAAAATCAATTATTATACATCGGAATATCTAGCTCTGATAAAATTAAAACTATTTTTTTGTTATATCTAGATATACAACAAAAAAAATGCACAGTTTTCACTGTGCATTTTTAATATAGAATAACAATTCTTATTTCACTTCTTCGAAGTCAACATCTTCTACATCACTAGCTTCAGAATCTCCTCCTTCAGGTTGTGCACCTGCTTCTGGTCCTGCTGCACCACCTTGTGCTTCTGCTTGTGCTTTATACATTTCTTCACTAGCTGCTTTCCAAGCTTCATTGATTTTATCTAGTGCTGGTTGTATGATAGCCAGGTCTTTAGATTCATACGCTTTCTTCAATTCTTCTAAAGCTTCTTCTACAGGCTTCTTATTATCATCAGAAATTTTATCTCCAAATTCTTTAAGCTGCTTTTCTGTTTGGAAAATCATTCCATCCGCTTCATTTAACTTGTCTGCAGTTTCTTTTGCTGCTTTATCTGCTTCAGCATTCGCTTCTGCTTCCTGCTTCATTTTCTCGATTTCTTCTTCTGTTAATCCAGAAGATGCTTCAATTCGAATATCCTGAGACTTATTGGTTGCCTTATCTGTAGCAGAAACTTTAATAATACCATTAGCATCTATATCAAAAGTAACTTCGATTTGAGGTGTTCCTCTTTGTGCTGGTGGAATTCCATCTAAATGGAAACGACCAATAGTTTTATTATCAGCTGCCATAGGACGCTCTCCTTGCAGTACATGAATCTCTACCGAAGGTTGATTATCTGCTGCCGTAGAAAACACTTGTGATTTCTTAGTAGGAATCGTGGTATTTGCTTCAATCAATTTAGTCATTACATTACCCATTGTCTCAATCCCTAAAGAAAGTGGTGTAACATCTAATAACAATACATCTTTTACATCTCCTGTAAGTACACCTCCTTGGATTGCAGCTCCAACAGCTACTACCTCATCAGGATTTACTCCTTTACTTGGAGCTTTACCAAAGAACTTCTCTACTGCTTCCTGAACCGCAGGAATACGAGTAGATCCTCCAACTAATATAATTTCATCAATATCACTTGTAGACAATCCTGCTGCATTAAGAGCAGTACGACAAGGTTCGATAGTACGTTTTACCAAATCATCAATTAATTGGTCAAATTTAGCTTTTGTTAATGACCTTACTAAGTGTTTAGGACCACTTGCAGTCGCTGTAACATATGGTAAATTGATCTCAGTTTGAGAAGAAGAAGATAATTCAATTTTCGCTTTTTCAGCAGCTTCTTTAAGACGTTGTAAAGCCATTGGATCTTGACGTAAATCCATATTCTCTTCACTCTTAAATTCTTCTGCCAACCAGTCAATAATTTTTTGATCTACATCATCTCCTCCTAAATGCGTATCTCCATCAGTTGATAACACTTCGAATACACCATCTCCTAATTCAAGGATAGATACATCATGTGTACCTCCACCAAAGTCAAATACTACAATCTTCTGATCTGTTCCTTTTTTATCCAAACCATATGCCAATGCAGCTGCTGTAGGCTCATTGATAATTCTTTCTACTTTAAGACCTGCGATCTCTCCCGCTTCCTTAGTTGCCTGACGTTGTGCGTCATTAAAATATGCTGGCACAGTAATTACCGCTCTAGTCACATCTTGCCCAAGATAATCTTCTGCTGTTTTCTTCATTTTCTGAAGTGTCATAGCAGACAATTCTTGTGGTGTATATAAACGTCCATCGATATCTACTCGTGGCGTATTATTATCTCCTTTTACTACTTTGTAAGCAGCTCTTTCTGCTTCTTTAGATGATTCAGAGAATTTATTTCCCATAAATCTTTTAATAGAAGAGATTGTTTTAGTTGGGTTTGTAACCGCCTGACGCTTTGCAGGATCTCCTACTTTAATTTCTCCTCCTTCTACAAATGCAATTACAGATGGAGTAGTTCTTTTTCCTTCAGCATTAGGTATAACTACCGGCTCATTACCTTCCATCACAGAAACACAAGAGTTGGTTGTCCCTAAATCTATTCCTATTATCTTACTCATATTATTATATAAATGTTTTAGTGTTGTTCTAAATAATTTATTGCACATAAGTCAATGATTATGCCATCTCTATTTGTCTGACAGGATGTCACTATCTCTTTTATACGAACAACCATACGTTCTTTTAAAACATTGCAGTAACTACAAAAAGTAAATACGATTACTAAGTATTACTTAAAAAAACATATTATTTTTTATCAATAACTTATATTTACCTCCGAAAAATTATATAGCATTACTAATTATGGAATGTATCAGTATTTTTGATATGTTAAAAATAGGTGTAGGACCTTCTAGTTCTCACACCTTTGGTCCTTGGAGAGCAGGTAGAAGATGGATTTCAGAATTAAAAGAGAATAATCAATTTACATCTGTAGTTGAAATTAAGGTGGATCTTTTCGGTTCCTTATCACTTACTGGAAAAGGACACGCTACCGACATAGCTTCTATTTTAGGTTTATGTGGATTTGATCCCCAAACTATTGATGTCTCATCAATTAATTCTATAATTGACACCATAACTACTACTAAGGTATTATCTTTCAATACCGAGCATGAAGTTAGTTTTGACCCAAAGACTCACATTATATTCAATAAAGAATTTAAAGAGTTTCATCCTAATGCAATAACATTTACTGCAACACTAGATAACGAAGAACAAACTTCTTCTACATTCTATTCAATAGGAGGAGGTTTTGTGGTACAAGAAGAACGAAAGAGGAAAGAAAAAAAACTGGAAGAGTTTCATAAGTTTCCACTTCCAATCCAAAAGGCCACCGATTTGCTGAAATATTGTACCGCTAAAAACAAGAAGGTATCAGAAATTGTATTGGAAAACGAACGCTCATTGCGTAGTGATAAAGAAATCGATCATAGAATTGAGCAAATCTGGAAAGTAATGTTGGAATCTATGTATACTGGTTGTCATACAGAAGGAACACTTCCTGGAGGACTTAATGTAAGACGACGAGCATTTGATACTCACAAAAAACTAATTGGTACTGCTTCCTATTCCAATCCTACGGAGTGGATCGACTCTATTAGAGATACAGAGGTGAAATTTCGTCAGATTTTAAAATGGGTCTCCTGTTTTGCACTTGCTGTAAATGAAGTTAATGCTTCTCTTGGTCGGGTTGTTACTGCTCCTACCAATGGAAGTGCTGGTGTCATCCCAGCAGTAATGATGTACTATATGGTAATTGAGAACCACGATGCTAATTTTGATGATGTCAAACAGTTTATGTTAGTAGCTGGAGAAATTGGTAGTTTATTTAAAAAAGGTGCCACTATATCCGCAGCTATGGGTGGTTGTCAGGCAGAAATTGGGGTCTCTTCTGCAATGGCAGCAGGAGCCTTAACAGAATTAATGGGTGGTACACCAGAACAAGTGGTAATGGCTAGCGAAATAGCAATGGAACATCATCTAGGTTTAACCTGTGATCCTATTGGTGGTTTAGTACAGATTCCTTGTATTGAGCGTAATGCTATGGGTGCTATAAAAGCAATTAACGCTTGTGAAATGGCTTTAGATTCTGACGCGTCTAATGCGAAAGTACCCTTAGATAAGGTGATAGAAACTATGTGGGAAACTGCAAAAGATATGAATACTAAGTATAAAGAAACCAGTGAAGGAGGCTTAGCAATTAAAGTGAGCTTAAGCGACTGTTAATTCAACTTCATGTCTAGAGGTATTACAATCCATAAAGTTAAAAATCTATTCTTCTTTTACTTTCAGTTATTTGGATTATATATTCTGTTTTTTATTTGTGTAGCATTTCTTCAAAGTTTATTTCCTTACTTGGATTTAAAAAAATATTCTCAAGATGGTTTATTTGAAATATTAAAAGATAATAAACTCAAAGCATTTGTATCAGTGATAATTTATGCTCCTATCATTGAAGAACTTATGTTCAGAACTTTAATAAAACCAACAAAAAAAGAGCTTTTGTTATTTTTAAGTATCTGGACGACTTTCACTATAAACCTATTTATTACGTTAGAACAAGAATGGTACTATAGATACTTCATATTTTTAGGTTTTACTTTAGGAATATTCTTTATTTATAAACGGGTAATCTCAAAAAAATATCTGGAAAAAATTAAATACTTTTTAAATGATCATCAACTAATAACACTTCAGATCACCTCTATTATATTTGGTTTTGTACATATTTTCAATTACGTAGATTCTTTTAGGATTGATAGTGTTTTATTTCTACTTATTGTCCCTCGAATCATTTCAGGACATATGTTCGGTAAATTGAAAATAAAAAATGGCCATATTATCTGGCCAATGCTACTTCATGCCTTAAACAACGGAGTAGTATTTTTAATAGTTAGTAGTAGACTTTAAGCTATTTACAACCTTTTCTTTTACGAGTATCTGCCAATGCCATAATTTTCCAAGTTGTACCATCATAAAACAATTGAAAAATATTAACACCACAATGGCTAAATTGATCATTTACATAAAACTCATAAGGTGTCCAGACTTGTGCTATATTTTCATTTGCATCAATTTTAAAATCTAACAATTTCTCTAACCATTTCTGATCTTCTGGTCTATTATGTATTACCTCTAAGAACTTTTTAATATTGGTTTTAGTAGTTCTAAGGTTTCCTTCCTTCGTCATAGAAATTGTTTGCATTACGATATTAGCATCTATGGTTTTTTTAATTTTAACAGTATCACCTTCGTGAAATCCTTCAAAAAAATCCAATATTGCTTGTTTAGCTTGCTTTTGATTTAGAGTCATTTCTTTTTGAGAAAAAACTGTACACGATATAAATAAAAATAATAATAGTGAAAACTTATACATAACATTTACCTTTTTACACCTCTAAATTAGGGTTTTAATTGTTTTTTAAAACATTTACATATCATTCTTTTGAAATAAAATACATCAAAAATAATATCTGCTTGTTACGATATTACGAATTGATTACTTTTACGACACTAAACTAACTTATAAAATGTCTACAGCAAAAAAGGATTACAAACGTGTTACGGTAAAATCTCTAGTGGAGATGAAAGCCAATAAAGAAAAAATATCTATGCTTACTGCATATGATTATACGATGGCAAAAATTGTTGATGGCGCTGGAGTTGATGTTATTCTTGTTGGTGATTCTGCTTCTAACGTAATGGCAGGTCATGAAACTACACTACCTATTACTTTAGATCAAATGATCTACCACGCATCATCCGTTATAAGAGCTATTGACAGAGCATTAATCGTTGTTGACTTACCTTTTGGTAGTTATCAAAGTGATCCAAAAGAAGCTTTACGTTCTGCAATTAGAATCATGAAGGAATCTGGAGGACATGCGGTAAAACTTGAAGGCGGAAAAGAAGTTAAAGATTCTATTAAACGAATTCTAAACGCTGGTATTCCTGTAATGGGGCATCTAGGTTTAACACCTCAATCCATTTATAAATTCGGAACGTATACCGTACGTGCAAAAGAAGAGGCTGAAGCCAAACAATTAAAAGAAGATGCATTGATGCTTGAAAAAGCTGGGTGTTTTGCTATTGTATTAGAAAAAGTTCCTGCAGCACTTGCAAAAGAAGTGGCTAAAAGTCTTACGATTCCTATTATAGGAATTGGAGCTGGAAATGGTGTAGACGGACAGGTATTAGTAACGCACGATATGCTAGGCATGACTCATGAATTTAACCCAAGGTTTCTAAGACGCTATCTTGATTTATATACAGAAATGACCAATGCTTTCCAACAATATGTTGCTGACGTAAAATCAGTTGATTTCCCTAATGACAATGAGCAATATTAGTGTTAGATTATTGAATTGTAAGACAATTTGGTCTCTAGATGGTTTGGTCTATATTATGAATTAATTAGATACACTTTTAATCTAATTAGAATCCAAGCTTAGGATAACCTTAAAATTCAAATTAACATTACAATAAAATCTAACGGTCTAACTATCGAACATGTCTGAAAAAATAATTTCTAACAAATCCAATCTTCAAGTTCTTTATGAAGATAATCATCTTATTGTTATTAATAAACGTGCTGGTGACATCGTTCAAGGTGATAAAACAGGTGACAAACCATTAAGTGAAGTCGTAAAGGAATACATTGCTGATAAGTACAACAAACCAGGAGCGGTATATCTTGGCGTTGTGCATCGTTTAGATCGTCCTACGAGCGGAATTGTTGTTTTTGCTAGAACAAGTAAAGCTTTACCTAGACTTAATAAACTATTCGCTAACAAAGAAGCTAAAAAAACATATTGGGCGGTTGTAAAAAAAGAACCAGCCAATCAAATGGATACGCTTACTCATTGGCTTAAACGTAATCCTAAGCAAAATAAATCTTATGCTCATAAAAATGAAGTCCCCGATAGCAAAAAAGCTATTTTAGATTACAAAATCATTAAAAAATTACAAAACTATTCTTTATTAGAAATTGATCTACATACAGGTCGTCATCATCAGATACGATCTCAGTTATCAACTATAGGGTCTGTAATTAAAGGAGATCTAAAATACGGAGCTGATCGTAGTAACAAAGATGGTAGCATTCACCTTCATGCTAGAAAACTTACATTTATACACCCAGTAAAAAAGGAATCACTCTCTATTCTTGCTCCACCGCCACCAGATGCTATTTGGGATGACTGCTTATAAGGTATTGAACATATATTCACTTAATATTGTTACAACTTACCTGTAGGATCGTATACTTTCTATTACTACAGAGGTTAAAATTAACACTCCTCCAATAATTGTTGTCCATAATGGTATTTCTTTCAAAAAAACAATTCCGATTATAATACCATATACTGGTTGTATGCTACTTATAATACTAGCTGTAGTCGCAGAAAATCGCTTTAAACTAAATAAGAAAAGTGTATGTCCAATCGCTGTTGTTAATAAAGCTAACACCAATATCCAAGGCCATTGCGTAGTAATCCCAGAGCTATCCATTACAAACAAAAAAGGTGATAATAATACACTTATTATTACTAATTGATACCACATTAGCATTGAACCGTGATAATTACCAACTTTGGTTTTCATAATTAAATTTCGCAATGCATAACATAACGCAGATATCACACCAAAACCAACAGCTTTAGCGTACGAATTCTCTACACTAAAATCAGGAACTAAAAAGTAAATCCCTAACAATACTAATGCACCTAATACTAGATGCATCTTTTGAAACTTTGTTTTGAGAAGTATCGGTTCTAAAAAAGAGGTAATCACTGGATATGTAAATAAGGATAACATACCTATAGCCACATTAGACATTTTTAAAGCATAAAAATAAGTAACCCAATGCAGTCCCATAAGTACTCCTCCTGCAATGATTGTTGCCCTATCTTTTGTGGCAATTCTAAATGAAATCTTTTTCCATTTACAAAATAAAAACAATAATCCTCCTGCTAAAATTGCCCTAAAAGCTATTGTGACAGGCACTGGCATATCTATATATCTACCCAAAGCACCAGAAGTACTAATAAATAGCATGGCTAGATTAAGCTCTAGTATATTACGTAAATGCTGCTTATTGTTCTGCAATCTTTATCGGATTAATGAAAAGTTCGCATTAAACTGTTTATTAACTCCTTCTTCTGTATACATCACTCTAAACCAATAATCATTAGAAGGCAATAATCTTCCATTAAAAGTTCCATCCCAAGTACCACTTGACCCAAGATCCTTAAGAAGTTTTCCGAATCTATCAAAAATTAATATCCCCGTTATCTGTACATTTTCATTTCCTACAATACCCCAAGTATCATGAAAACTATCTCCATTAGGCGTAAAATATCTCGGATAATCCACTATAAATTCTACATCAGCTTCTAATTCTCTGCACATTCGAAAATCTCTTACATATACAATATGTTCTCCTCTTGGAACCCTCTCAAAGATATTAGAACTCTGCCAATCTCCGTTATCTAATCTAAACTCATACTCCCCATTACCAACAACATTAACTTGAATCGTTGCATTATCAGAAAAAGCTCCAGAAATTAATTCTGTGGTAATACTTTCTGGAGGATATGATTCTATCACCCTAGTGCTTCTAGACAATAAGCATCCTGTTGCCACATTGGTAACTAATACAGTATATTCTCCGGGTACTGTAGGCGAAAAATCAGCATTTGTGGCTCCTGGTATTTCATTGCCAGCTGTAGGAGTTGTTCCTGTATACCATTGAAAAGTATTTTCCACAGCATCTAATCCAGTGTCAATAGTAGCTGTAGGCAACAAATTAATTACTGATCCATCACCTTCCAAACATATAGTATATTCATCTTCGAACCCTATTGGTATAAAAGGGTTTACAAATAAACTAATATGTTCTCCCAACCCTAAACAAGTGTTATCATCTCCATTTTCTACTCGAACATATAAATTCTGTGTAAAAGGAGATGCTTCATTCCTATATGCGTTTATATTTAAGATTTCATTTTCTTCAGATAAAGCATCTGCTTCATTTTGATAATAACTAACAGATAAATTTTGACCGCCAGGATATAATTGAAGGATCTGATCTGTAGCATCACTAAAATCAAATGTTGCAATACCATCTGTAGAATTATCATCAGGGTTATCTGCCTCACAAATAGCATAAGTAAGATTAAAAGCAGAAGGAATTTGAGTGGCGGAAACCTGAAGATCTATTCTCGACGTTCTGGTACACCCTTTATCAGATTCTATTCTTGTATATACGACACTATTTATTGCAATTGGATTAGAGTATGTTGTAAAATTGGTTATTTGATCTGAAGTATTACCAAGAACAGCCTCTTGCTCAGTCAAATAATATGTAAAAGTTTCGTTTGTGAAATTTGTAGATATCAATGAATTAGCTTCTGATAAATTAAATAATGAAAAACCATCTGTATCATCATCACATTGTAATAGTGATACCACATTTGACACCACAGGAAGAGGATTTACGACCAATCTAAAAGTAGTAGTTTCGTAGCATTGACGATCTGTATTATTTTCTATTCTAACAAATATTGTTTGTGTATTTGCTACATTGGTATACAGGTCGGCAAGCTCTGTTCCTGGATTACCAGCATCGGCTGCTGTTTGATTTTCATAAAACAATACTGTAAAATCAGCAGGGTTTTGAGCTCCTAATACTTCAGTTCTTTTTACCGAAAGATCAAATTCTATAATCCCATTAACATCACTACCATCATTATCATTATCACAAGCTTCTAGATCAGTTAGAGTATTTGCAACTGGGTTTCTAACAACTTCTAAATCAAAAGATGAAACTTTATAACATTTCTGATTAGATTCTGCTATTCGCAACCATATTGTTTGACCAGCAGTGGTATTTACAAAATTATCTGGAGTTGTAATAATCGGATCTGCAGCTAATCCTGTATAATTTTCCGCATCATTTTGTGTAAGGTGATATGTAATAGGAAATATCATAGGATCTTGTCCTCCTAATACTAAACTAGAATTTACAGTAAGATCAAAAGAATTAAAACCATCATCATCATCATCACAAGATGTTAGATTTATAGGTGGTGCGATTATATCGGGTGAATTAATAAATTCTACAGTAACAGAATCTGAAGCTGTACAACCACTTGCAATAGCAATTTCTACACTATAAACACCTCCTTGAGTAATTTCTAATTGTGCGCCTCCTGCCAATAATGTTGTACCATCTCCAGCAGCCAATGGCAAACCATCTTTCATCCATGTATAAGTAGAACTGGTTCCAATGGTTGCATTTAATATAATTGAATCACCAGTACATCCTGGATTACCTGCTGCTAATGTTCTATCATCTCCTAAATCTCCACCTAAATTAAAACTTCCTGCAGCCAAAAAAACAGCCGAATCAAAATCGCCATCTTGATTATCTGCTATTACCAATTTTATGGTATAGCGCTCATTCGCAATTACATTTCCTGAAGCTGTCAATACCTGTGTATATCCATTAAAGTCTATTGGTGCTGGGCTATTAGCGGGAATTCTTCTATTAAAAAAAGTTGGATTCTGAGGAGCACACTCTGAAGTTCCATTTACCACATCAGTAAAAATTCCATTATTATTTAAATCGACTCCATCATGTACCGTTGTCACTTTAATTGGAACTGGAGGGTTTGTTCCTGGAACAACAGCAAGGTTTACCGAATTACCAGAGGAATCTGTAAGTATAAAAGCAAAAACATCAGAAAAAGAACATGGAAATGCTCCTGTATATTCTTCTGAAGCAAATAGAAAATCAAAACTTATGAAATCTATAGTAGGTACAAATTCAAACTGAATATAGGATGCATTAAATAGACTAGGAGTACTTGTTATATTTGCCAAATCTGCATCTCCGCCCCAAACAGTACCATCTCCTTCTCCAAGTGGTGTAGGCCCATTAGGCCCTGAAGCACTTGATGCATTTCCAGTACTTAAAATAACACCTCTTTCTATTTCGAAACCAGAACCATTAGACTCAAAATAACCAATTCCATTAAATCCCTGGGCTGTTCCTGTAAAAGAGGATATATTTTCTACTGTCGCACAAGGGCTATCAATAAGAACATCTTCAACTAATTGCTGGGCTGTAAATGAACTATCATCCACTGTGATTTGTCCAAAAAACGGCATCGTAAATGCGCTAAACAATATAAAAAATAAAGTATTTTTATTCATTTTAATAGTGAACCAATTAATATTTAAAAAAATTTAGGTCGCCGAAAAGTTTAGTCACATCTAAGTGCTTAAGTAGTATATCAAATGATCAAAAAAACTACATTAGATACTATTCCAATAATCCTCTTCCCAAATTATAAACAAAGTTGATTCAAAAAACCCTACTTTCAAAAATAAAAAAGTAAAAAATGTGTAAATTAGGTTTCCAATTACACCTTACCGTATTAATTTTTTTGATTTCTCTTTAATAATATCAGCAACTGGTCTATTTTCTATATTACTTTCCAACCAAGATAAAATATCTAAATACAAAAAAGCTCTTTTTTCATAAGGGTGATTTTCATACTGCTTGAGTGTTTTATGAAGTTTTCTAAATTCATCTTTGATTTGATGTGGAAAAATATCACCTAGGTTTTTAAGAAATTTAATCATCTCTTTTTGTACTTCATGCAAATCATCCATTTTAATCAAAAACCTATAGGTCTCTTTCAATTGGCTTTCCAAATGATAATCCATTCCTGCTTCATAATGTGCTACCAAACTTAATACTCTAGCAAAACACATTAAATCTTCTCTCATTTTTAAAGACTTATTATTGATAATTTTACTAAGATATTCAATGCATTTACGATGATTTGCCATTCCAAAATACAAACAACCTATCTTATAATACAACACCATAATATGATGATCATCCAAACGATCTTTATACTCCTTAATACCTTTTAAGATCTCCTCTACTAAATACGCTCCTTCTTCAAAAGTTCCTTCTAAAAAATGAACATTCAACCTGTTATTATGAATAAATTGAAAGGAAAGTACATCTATATTATCATCTATCGGAAAATCATCCGATTTAATAGTTTTTTCAAATTTGCTTAATGTTAATTTTAACTGTGTTTTATCTTGAATTAAATACAATGACTCTAGTAAATAATGATTTCCGCGCAGAAAAAACACTGGATTAAGAATAATCATTTTAGGATGTTCATAAAAAAGATCTACCCATTTTTTAGAGTACTTATAACAAGACAAAAAATCTTGGACCATAAAACTATACCACAAATGAGCTTTGTACAGCCATAATTTTTCTCGAAACCCAAGGATATTCCAATCATATTTTGGCAATTTACTCTGGAAATAATTGGTAATAACGTTATGCTCTTTATCGTTTCTAACATATCCGCTTTTTATCATTAAGCCATATAATTGAAGTGAAAGGTTAGATAATCTACTTGTAAGCACATTTTTCATGCTTAACATTTTAGCCTCGATAGTCAATTCATCAGCTCGACTATTAATACTTCTAGTGATATATTGAGTTTCAATTACTTTTTCTAATTCAACTATTTCATATGCTATATTGTTTTCTTCATTCTCTTTTGCAACCGTTTTTGCTTTATCTAAAATTTTAAGACTTTGCTTATAAAGTCCTTTATGATATAAAATTGTCGCAAAGTCGAGCTGTTCTCTTATTTGAGATCTTACATTTTGATGCAACGGACTTAACCTAAGGCTTATGAGAATTTGTTTATACAAATGTGCTTTCAGGTTAGAAAGTTGTTGTTTTTTGACAATTCCTTTAGACACAATTAACTCTTCATCTAGAGATTCACTTTTATCCAGATGATTAAAAAGTGCTAAAAATTTAGAGTCAGTATTCACCCCTAATCTTCCAACATACACCTTAAATTGTCGTTTTTCTGATTTAGAAAGCGACTTTACTAAAATAAACAAAGGATCTTTTTGATCATTAGTCATTGTAAGAAAATATATTACAATTAATTGATTACAAGAAGATTACGCGATTACAAAAACATTTCAACATTGTAAAACACCTTATTAAATACCTTCTTTTTGAATAACCAAAATATAAATTCGTAAGAGATTACCAAACTAATAATTCACATAATTCCTATGAGCGATAATAAAGTCCAAATTTTTGACACTACCTTAAGAGATGGAGAACAGGTCCCTGGTTGTAAACTAAACACTAAGCAGAAATTAGTGATTGCCGAGCGATTAGACCTACTAGGAGTTGATGTAATCGAAGCTGGATTTCCAGTATCAAGCCCTGGTGATTTCACTTCAGTTAATGAAATAGCAAAAATTGTAAAAAACGCAACTGTATGCGGGCTTACAAGAGCAGTAGAAAATGATATCAAAGTCGCTGCAGAAGCCCTTAAGTATGCAAAAAAACCAAGAATTCATACTGGGATTGGAACTTCAGAATCTCATATAAAATATAAATTTAATTCAACTCAAGAAAAAGTAATCGAACGTGGTATCGCTGCTGTAAAATATGCTAAGTCTTTTGTTGAGGATGTAGAATTTTATGCAGAAGATGCTGGACGAACAGATAATGAGTTTTTAGCACGTGTTTGCGAAGCTATGATCAAAGCTGGAGCTACGGTTCTTAATATACCCGACACTACTGGTTATTGCCTTCCTGAAGAATACGGTGCCAAAATAAAATACCTTACAGAAAATGTAAAAGGTATTGATAATGTGATTATTTCTTGTCACTGTCATAATGACTTGGGATTGGCAACTGCTAACTCTATCGTAGGAGCAATCAATGGAGCAAGACAGATTGAGTGTACCATTAACGGAATTGGTGAACGAGCAGGAAATACAGCTTTAGAAGAAGTTGTAATGATTATGAAACAACACCCTTACCTAAAATTAAATACGGATATCGACACTAAGTTATTGTACGACACAAGTCTTATGGTATCTGAAAGTATGGGAATGTTAGTACAGCCAAATAAAGCCATTGTAGGTGCTAATGCTTTTGCACATAGTTCAGGAATACATCAGGATGGAGTTATTAAAAATCGCGAAACATATGAAATCATAGATCCCGCAGAAGTGGGTGTAACTGAATCAGCAATTGTATTGACTGCAAGAAGTGGAAGAGCAGCACTTGCCTATCGCGCCAAAAAAATTGGTTATGAATTAACCAAACTTCAACTGGATAAAGTATATACAGAATTCTTACACTATGCGGATAGAAAGAAAGAAGTAGTAAATGAGGATATTCATCAGATCATGAAAACAGTTGATGTTGCATCTGCAGTTGTAGCATAAAAAGCAAATTAATAACATGATCCCTTTTAAAGTAAAACTAAAAGGAATAGTATAAAGCACATGAAAAAAACATTGTTTGATAAAGTTTGGGACGCTCATGTCGTCAAAGAGGTAGAAAATGGTCCTCAAGTACTTTACATAGATAAACATTTGATCCACGAAGTTACAAGTCCACAAGCCTTTAATGAACTTGAACAGCGTGGAATCTCTATTTTTAGACCTAATCAGATTGTGGCAACAGCGGATCACAATACACCAACCATCGATCAGCACCTACCAGTAAAAGATCTTTTATCTAGAAATCAATTAGCTCAACTTACCGAGAATTGTGACAAAAATAATATTACTCTGTATGGTTTAGGTCATAAATACAATGGTATCGTTCATGTAATGGCTCCCGAATTAGGATTCACTCAGCCAGGAATGACTATGGTTTGCGGAGATAGTCATACATCCACTCACGGAGCATTTGGATCCATTGCATTTGGTATCGGAACTAGTCAAGTTGCTCAAGTTTTTGCCAGTCAATGTTTACTACTTCAAAAACCTAAAAGCCTGCGTGTAAATGTCAATGGACAATTAAAACCAGGCGTACTGCCTAAGGATGTAATTCTATATGTTATTGCAAAACTAGGCACAAATGCAGGTACAGGATATTTTTGTGAATACGCTGGTAATGTCTTTGAAGAAATGTCTATGGAAGGTCGTATGACTGTCTGTAATATGAGTATAGAAATGGGAGCTCGTGGAGGTATGATTGCACCAGATGAAACTACTTTTGAATATGTAAAAGGTCGAGAGTTTGCACCAAAAGGAGATCTATTTGATAAAAAAGTAGCTTATTGGAAAACGCTGCCAACTGATGAAGGTGCCGTTTTTGACAAAGAATATCATTTTGATGCTTCTGATATCGAACCTATGATTACCTATGGTACGAATCCAGGAATGGGTATCAAAGTAACAGAAAAAATACCAACAGAACACAATGCATCTTTTGAGAAATCATTAGCATATATGAATTTTGAAAAAGGACAATCTTTGATTGATCAACAAATCAATTATGTTTTTATAGGAAGTTGTACCAATAGTCGAATTGAAGATTTTAGGGTTGCTGCCCATTATATTAAAGGAAAGAAAAAAGCAGATAATGTTACTGCTTGGTTTGTACCTGGATCTCAACAAGTAGCATCACAAATTATTGATGAAGGCCTAAATGAAGTTTTCGAAAATGCAGGTTTTAAATTGCGTCAACCAGGATGCTCAGCATGTTTGGCAATGAATGATGATAAAATTCCAGAAGGAGAATATTGTGTTTCTACTTCTAATAGGAATTTTGAAGGACGACAAGGACAAGGAGCTAGAACAATTCTAGCTAGCCCATTGGTTGCAGCTGCAACTGCTATTGAAGGGAAAATCGTAGATATTACTAAACAATTGAATTAATAATTATGGATAAGTTTGTAAAACTAACATCCTCAGCTATACCATTACCGATAGAAAACGTGGACACTGATCAAATCATTCCAGCTCGTTTTCTAAAAGCTACAAATCGTGATGGATTTGGAGAGAATTTATTTAGAGATTGGCGTTTTCAAAAAGATGGAACCATCAATAAGGAATTTACTTTAAACAACACTACTTACTCTGGAAGTATTTTAGTTGCAGGAGATAACTTTGGTTGTGGTTCTAGTAGAGAACATGCTGCTTGGGCAATTCATGATTATGGATTTAAAGTAGTTGTTTCTAGTTTTTTTGCCGATATCTTTAAAGGAAATTCATTAAATAATGGGCTACTGCCTGTGCAAGTATCTCCAGAATTTCTGAAAGAATTATTTACCGAAATTGATAAAAATCCCGCTACTCAGATTTCAATAGATCTGGAAGCACAGAGTATTACAATTCAATCCACAGGTTCTGAAGCTACTTTTGAAATCAACGATTACAAAAAGATGTGTTTGATAAATGGATATGATGATATTGATTTTTTGATCAGCAACAAATCAGAAATTGAAGCTTTCGAAAAATCAAGAGTTTAAAAAAAATAACATTGTCAGACTCAACCTGACAATTAAAAAAATAATAATCTTAAAATAGATACTTATCTATGAAACTAGATATCGCTGTATTATCAGGAGACGGAATCGGACCAGAAGTAACTTCTCAGGCCGTAAAAGCATTAGAGGCTATTGCACATAGCTTTGATCATATTTTTACTTTTAAGGATGCATTAGTTGGTGCTATTGCCATTGATAAAACGGGTAATCCTCTACCCGATGAAACACTACAACTTTGTGCTTCTACAGACGCCGTTTTGTTTGGAGCAATAGGCGATCCCAAATATGACAATGATCCAAGCGCTCCTATTCGCCCTGAACAAGGATTATTACGTTTACGTAAAGAACTAGGATTGTACGCAAATATTCGCCCTGTGAAAGCTTATGATACTTTAATTGATAAATCTCCCTTAAAGAGAGAGATCATACAAGGTACAGATATTTCTATTTATCGAGAGCTTACTGGTGGCATCTATTTTGGAAAAAAACATTTAAACGAAGAAGGAACAATAGCTTCTGATTTATGCGAGTATTCTAAAGAAGAAATAGAACGTATATCACATTTAGCATTTAAAGCTGCACAAAACCGCAGCAAAAAACTAACTCTGGTAGACAAGGCGAATGTTCTAGAATCTTCTCGTTTATGGAGAAAAGTAGTTACAGAGATTGCTAAAGAGTATCATGATGTATCACTTGATTTTTTATTCGTGGATAATGCGGCCATGCAAATGATTCTTAACCCAAGTCAGTTTGATGTGATTTTAACCGAGAATATGTTTGGAGATATTATTTCTGATGAAGCAAGTGTCATAGGAGGTTCTATAGGATTGCTAGCTTCGGCATCTGTTGGCGACACATGCTGCATGTTTGAACCAATACACGGATCGTATCCCCAAGCTACTGGAAAAGGAATTGCAAATCCAATTGCTGCCATCCTTTCTGCCGCTATGTTGTTAGAACATTTTGATCTGATTCATGAAGCAACCGCAATCAAAAATGCAGTAGAAAAAGCTTTAGAATTAAATCTAACCACTCCAGATCTTAATAATATCAATCCGCTAACTACAGAAAAAGTAGGAGATTTTATCTATGATTACATTCTTAACCCAGAGGATTCTAATATAAATTTTGAAAACATACACGTAGGCCAATCTACTATTATTTAATAGTATTAGTTATATATTTAAGTAAACGCAAAAAGCAATCAGATTTTATGATCTGGTTGCTTTTTTAATTATTTAGCCAAATATGATAACACATTCTCCTCTATCCTATTCTGGATACTGGAAACGTCTGCTTTCTGAAAAGCAGTACCTGTAATATTTTCATATAGCTCTATATAACGATCCGAGACAGAATTGATATACTCTTCAGTCATATCAGGAATTTGTTGTCCTTCTTTTCCTTGAAAACCATTCCCGATCAACCATTGTCTTACAAATTCTTTGGATAATTGCTTTTGAGTTTCCCCTTTTTGTTGTCTTTCTTCATACCCGTTGGCATAGAAATATCGTGAAGAATCTGGTGTATGAATTTCATCTATTAAGACAATTTCTCCGTCTTTTGTTTTTCCGAATTCATATTTAGTATCTACCAAGATTAGGCCACGTTCTGCAGCGATCTCCGTTCCTCGTTGAAATAATTTTCTAGTATAATCTTCTAATACTAGATAATCTTCTTCAGAAACAATTCCTTTTGCTAATATTTCTTCTCTGGAGATATCCTCATCGTGTTCGCCATTATCAGCTTTGGTTGAGGGAGTTATTATAGGTACTGGAAATTTATCATTCTCTTTCATTCCTTCTGGCATTGGTACACCACATAATACTCTTTTACCTGCTTTATACTCTCTAGCTGCATGACCTGATTGATATCCTCTAATTACCATTTCTACCTTAAATGGTTCACAAAGATGTCCTACAGCCACATTAGGATCTGGAGTTGCAATCAACCAATTAGGAACTAAATCTTCAGTTGCTTTCATCATCTGCGTAGCAATCTGATTTAGGATTTGACCTTTGAAAGGAATTCCTTTCGGCATAACTACATCAAACGCTGACAAACGGTCTGTAGCGATCATAACTAACAGATCATCATCAATATTATATACTTCTCTTACTTTTCCTTTATATACAGATTTCTGACCAGGAAAATTATAATTCGTATCAACAATGGTATTCATTTTTCTTAAAGTTGTAAAGTATCCGAAAATCTAAGTGACAAAGATAAAAGTGAATCAAATTTTAACTTAAATCTACTCTATTCTTAAATCGTAATTCCTAATTAAAACTAATCGTTTCTATTTTCTATTTCTTTATAAGCAGCTATTACCTTTTTCACTAGTTTATGGCGAATCACATCTTTATCATCCAGATGTATTACGCCAATTCCGGCGACTCCTTTTAACACAAGTAATGCTTCTTTTAAACCAGAAGTAACCCTTCTAGGTAAATCAATCTGTCCAGGATCACCAGTAATCATGAACTTCGCATTTTTACCCATACGTGTCAGAAACATTTTCATTTGAGCATGTGTAGTATTCTGTGCTTCATCAAGAATTACAAAAGCATTATCCAATGTACGACCACGCATAAAAGCCATAGGAGCAATCTGTATTACTCCTTTTTCTATAAAACTTTCCAATTTTTCTGCAGGAATCATATCACGCAATGCATCGTACAAAGGCTGCATATAGGGATCTAATTTTTCTTTCAGATCTCCTGGCAAAAAACCAAGATTTTCTCCTGCTTCAACAGCTGGACGTGTCAAAATAATTCTTCTTACTTGTTTTTCTTTTAAAGCCTTTACCGCCAGCGCTACTCCTGTATATGTTTTACCAGTACCTGCAGGTCCAATAGCAAAAACCATATCATTTTTATATGTCAGCTCTACCAACTTACGTTGATTAGCAGTTTGTGCTTTGATTAGCTTGCCTCCAACTCCATGAACTAATGTTTCTCCGCTAACGGCAGAAGTTTCATAGTCAGCTTTGCTATCGCTTGTTAGTACACGTTCGATGACATTCTCATCCAATTTGTTATATTTTCCGAAATGCTCTAAAAGCATATTAAGACGCATATCGAATTCCTCGAGCATATCCTCATCTCCGTACACTTTCAATTTGCTACCTCTGGCAACAATCTTAAGTTTTGGAAAATATTTTTTTAATAATTGAATATTACTATTCTGAAGTCCGAAAAACTCCCGTGGATTGATTTCTGTAAGTTCAATAATAAGTTCGTTCAAAAGCTATAGAAATTTTAGTATGATTTGTTTTTTGGATTGACTAAGTTTGTTCTCCCAATAGCTATTGGGATTGTTTGAAGTTTTTGTCGGGGAATCAAAAATGAAAAACGTATTATAAGTTGAATTTTATTAAAGATCATAAAAAGAAAGTAGTGGTCGAAAATGATAAACTCATATGTTTTTATTATTGATTTCTAGATTCAAAAAAACTTTGAATAACTTCATAGCAAATTTACATGTTTTTAAGCGCTTATAATTAAAAGATATTAACAATTCTTATAGATGCCAATAATAACTTTAACTACTGATTTCGGAATCAAAGATCACTTTGTGTCTGCGGTTAAAGGTGCTATCTATACAGAATTACCTGAAGCAACCATTGTTGATATTTCTCATGAAATCTCACCATTTCATATCACAGAAGCTGCATACATTATCCAGAATGCATATAAAAGTTTCCCAAAAGGAAGTATTCACATCGTAGGAATTGACAGTGAGCTAAATCCAGAGAACAAACATATTGCCGTAAAACTAGATGAACATTATTTCATTTGTGCTAATAATGGATTGATTTCTTTAATTGCTTCAGAATTTAGACCTGAAAAAATTGTAGAAATTAATATTCATGATGCTATTGGCACTAATTTTCCCGTGTTAGATGTTTTTGTTGCTGTAGCTTGTCATATTGCTCGTGGAGGAACACTAGAAGTAATCGGAAAACCCATTTCAGATATTAAATTAATCAGAGGGATCACACCGATTGTAAATGTTGGGGATAAACAAATCGTAGGTAGTATAATTTATATTGACAATTACGGAAACTTAATTACCAATATTACTCGCAAACTTTTTGAAGATGTTGGAAAAGGTCGTGATTTTAAAATCACTGCCAGAAGTGCAATTTTTAATACCATTTATGAACGATATAGCGATGCAATAAATTTTACGATAGAAAAAAGTAAACGAGAAGAAGACGGTAAGAAATTAGCTGTTTTTAATTCTTCAGGGTACTTAGAATTGGCTATTTATAAAAGTAATCCTAAAACAGTTGGAGGTGCTTCCAGTCTTTTTGGATTGTATTACCGAGATACCGTTAGTATTACTTTTGAGTAGATAAACATACAGTTAGTACTTCATAACTATTGAAATTTAAAAAAAGAAAATGATCATACGAATTGTAAAATTGGGGTTCATTCCTGAGCAAATTGATGCTTTTTTGGAGAATTTCCATCAAAATAAGGAGAAAATTAGAAATTTTGAAGGATGTTCGCATCTTAAACTAATTAGGGATATTCATCAAACCAATCAATTTTTCACCTATAGTCATTGGGAATCTGAAGCGCATCTCAATAACTATAGAAACTCTTCGTTATTTAAAGGAGTTTGGGCCAATACAAAAAATAAGTTTAATCAACGCCCAGAAGCCTGGAGTGTTGAAGAAATATAAAATAGTATCATACTTGAACTCTAATTTATAACAGTAAATTCTTATTTTCACTACCCAATAATTAATATATAAAAACAAATATGCTTGCAGTAATAAGAAAAGAAATCAATACGTTTTTTGCCTCCTCTGTAGGATATTTAGTGATTGGAATATTTTTAGTACTTAATGGACTTTTTTTATGGGTTTTTAAAGGGCAGTTTAATATTCTTGATAGTGGTTTTGCAGATTTGTCTCCTTTCTTTTTAATAGCACCATGGATTCTTCTGTTTTTGATTCCTGCTGTTACTATGCGTAGCATTGCAGAAGAAAAAAAACAAGGAACTCTGGAGTTACTTCTCACTAAACCTATTACGCATTGGCAATTAGTTCTAGGAAAATATCTCGGAAGTTTATTACTTATTTGCATAGCCTTAATCCCAAGTGTTTTATACATAATCACGCTGTATCAACTAGGAAATCCTGTTGGTAACCTAGACGTCGGAAGTATCATAGGATCCTATATAGCTTTGTTACTACTTTGCGGTGTATATACTGCCATCGGAACCTTTGCTTCCTCGATTACCAACAATCAGATTGTGGCTTTTCTTGTGGGTCTATTTCTTTGTTTTTTATTCTACTTTGGGTTTAGTGGATTGGCAAATTATCAATTATTTGGAGCATTAGGTCACTCGTTAGAACAACTAGGAATCGAATTACATTATGAACGTATTAGTCAGGGAATTCTGGACACCAGAGATATTATATATTTCATTAGTATCATTACGTTATTCGTGTTTTTAACAATTATAGTCCTTAAGAGATTCCCTCGAAATAAGGCCGTAAAATTTGTTTCTTTTACAATAATTGGCTGTCTGATCCTTACTCTTATTGGTAATACATTATATAATCGTTTCGATCTGACTGCCGATAATCGCTTTACACTTTCTGAATCAACAGAGAAATTACTAAGTGAAGCAGAAGTTCCAATCTCTATTGATGTGCTGTTAGAAGGTGATTTCCCTTCAGAATTCAGAAGATTGCAAGGAGAAACAAAACAAATACTGGAAGAGTTCAATGCAATCAACCCAAACATACAATATGTCTTCACTAATCCAATTGAAGAAGAAGAATTTAGAAAAGAAACATTAGAAGAATTACAACGATTAGGATTAACTCCGATGGAAGTGAGTGTTCGAGAAAGCGGTAAAACCGAAATTGAAACCGTTGTTCCTTGGGCAATCATGAATTATCAAAAACGTAGTGTAAAGGTTGCATTGGTAAAAAATACAATCGGAGCAACTACAGAAGAGCGTGTAAATAATTCTATCCAACAATTAGAATATGTATTCGCGGATGCATTAAAAAAATTAATTCACCCTAAAAAACACAAAATTGCAGTATTAAAGGGTAATGGTCAGTTACCTGATGTGAACATTGCAGATTTTATAAAAACATTGCAGGAATACTATTTTGTTGGCGCTTTTACACTCGATTCGGTAGTATCTAATCCAGAAAAAACATTACACGATTTACAAAAATTTGATCTGGTAATCAATGCGAAACCAACACAAGCTTTTTCTGAAAAAGAAAAATATGTATTGGATCAATTTATTATGGATGGAGGTAAATCTCTTTGGTTATTAGAATCTGTAGCCATGGAAATTGACAGTTTGTTTAAACCAAAAGCAGATGGTGCTGCGATTGCTTTTCTACAAGATCTAAAATTAGGAGATGCTCTGTTTTCTTATGGTGTACGAATTAATCCTGTATTGGTAAATGATCTATACTCTGCACCACTAATGTTAGCTTCTGGTCAAGGAAATGATACCCAGTTTACACCACATCCTTGGTTTTATGCTTCATTGACTAAAAGCAATAGTGATCATCCAATAGTAAAGAACATAGAATCTGTAAAATTCGAGTTTTCTAATCAAATAGATACATTGCCAAATGACGTAACCAAAACTGTTTTGCTTACTAGTTCTAACAGATCCAAACTCGAAGGAATTCCAAAAGAAATTCGTTTAGATAATATTATTGGCCAGAAACCCGATCTTAGTGGTTATATCAAAGGAAATCATAATCTGGCGGTTTTATTAGAAGGTAATTTTAAATCAGTATACAAAGATCGCATAAAACCTTTTAAACTAAGTAACAATATAGATTCCAGTAGAGAAACCAAAATGGTTGTAATAGCAGATGGAGATGTTATAAAAAATGGTATTAGAAAAGGAAGACCTATAGAACTGGGATACAATCCATATATGAACATAAAATATGGAAACAAAGAGTTTTTGTTAAATACGGTAAACTATCTACTTGATGATTCTGGCCTTATGAATGTTAGAGGTAAAGAAATTAATATTTCTTTTTTAAATATCGAAAAGGTGGTTGAAAACAAAACCTTTTGGCAGGTTATCAATATAATAATTCCATTATTAATCCTTGGGATATTTGGATACCTCTTTTCTTTGATGAGAAAAAGGAAATATAGCCGCTAATTGATCATCTTACTGTTGCAATTAATTTAGTTAGGTTAAAGATTATTGGCTTATTGGAAACCATTGTACTCTTATAAAATCAGTATCTTTAGTCATAAACACGTTATAAATGAATCCAATAAGCTATCTAGAAGGGATTAAAAAACAATTCGAATATTATAAATTGCTTGGTGATAAAACAATAGATCAAATTCCTAGTGATAAGTTGTTTTGGCAATATAATGAGGATAGTAATAGTGTTGCAATAATTGTAAAACATCTTTGGGGAAATATGAAATCTCGTTGGACAGATTTTCTTACTTCTGATGGCGAAAAAGAATGGAGAGCACGTGATGCAGAATTCGAAAATGATATCCGCACAAAAGATGAATTATTAATCAAGTGGAACGAAGGATGGTTTTGTCTTTTTGAGGCTCTTAACAGTGTAAATGAAACTAATTTTGAACAACCTATTTACATAAGAAATATTGAGCATAGTATTACTGAGGCAATCAATCGTCAATTAGCGCATTACTCCTATCATGTTGGTCAAATTGTCTTTCTGGGAAAAATGATATGCAATACAAATTGGCAATCATTATCAATTCCTAAAGGGGAATCAGCATCTTACAATAAAAAACGTTTTGCACAACCAAAACATAAAGCTCATTATACCGATAAATTGATGAAGGATGAAGATGCTAAAGGTATTTAGTCTTTATAAATTATAAATATAAATATTTACCATAGTCGATAACTCCTCTCTGTTTGTTAATAACTAAAGTTTTTGGCATAACAAAATCCTTGTGGATTACAATTATATTTGCGTTTAACTCGTAGACAATTAATCACACATGAAATGCGTATAATTAAGTATCTCGATCTTAATTGAAATAATTATTATGCGAATTCCATCTGACAAGAGAAAAACAACACATATAAACAGATGAAATTTATAGTATCAAGTTCATATTTACTAAAACAACTTCAGGTATTAGGTGGTGTTATCAATAATAGTAACACTTTGCCGATTTTAGACAATTTTTTATTTGAATTAGATAACAATTCATTAACCGTTTCGGCTTCTGATCTAGAGACTACTATGTCTGCTAAGTTAGAAGTAGAATCTTCTGATGAAGGTATGATTGCTGTACCAGCCAAATTATTACTAGAAACGTTAAAAACATTTCCAGAGCAACCTCTTACTTTTGTTGCTGGAGATAATAATACAATAGAGATCAGTTCTAACCATGGTAAATATGCACTAGCTTATGCAGATGGTGAAGAATTTCCTAAAGCGGTAGAATTAGAAGACCCTAGTTCAACTACTTTATTAGGTGATATATTAGCTACCGCAATTAGTAAAACAATTTTTGCTACAGGTAATGATGATCTAAGACCAGTAATGAGTGGTGTGTTTTTTCAGTTTTCTACGGAAAGTTTAACTTTTGTAGCTACCGATGCTCATAAATTAGTAAAATATTCTCGAGAAGATGTAAAAGCTTCTCAATCCGCAGAATTTATTATGCCAAAAAAACCGTTAAACCTTCTAAAAGGTATTTTGGCAGGAAGTGATACAGAAGTATTAATTGAATACAACGAGTCTAATGCTAAGTTTACTTTTGACGAGACACAACTAATATGTAGATTAATTGACGGAAAATATCCAAACTATGAAGCGGTAATTCCAAAAGAAAATCCTAACAAATTAACGATTGCTCGTACACAATTTTTAAACTCTGTACGAAGAGTTTCTATTTTTTCTAATAAAACTACACATCAAATCAGGTTAAAAATTGCTGGAGCAGAACTAAATATATCGGCAGAAGATATTGACTATTCTAATAAAGCTGAAGAGCGTCTTACTTGTGATTATCAAGGAGATGATATGCAAATAGGCTTTAACTCTCGTTTCTTAAGCGAAATGCTAAATAACCTAAATGCAGATGATGTACAATTAGAAATGTCATTGCCTAATCGTGCTGGAATACTTACGCCTACTGATGGATTAGATGAAGGAGAAAGTGTAACTATGTTGGTTATGCCAGTAATGCTTAATAATTAGAATCCAGATATTAGATCAAATTATATAATGAAAATCCAACCATTAAATTATGGTTGGATTTTTTCTTTTATGCCCAAATAGTTTTATAAAATCATATTATTTTTACTGTATATCTTAGTAAGAAAAAGTAGTCTCATGATCAATCAAGAAATTTTTAGCGAACTAGCATTGAGTAGAGCAGACCAAAAATTAATTGATAGTAGGTTTAAAAAAATAACTGTTTCCAAAGGGGAAATTCTATTACACCCTGAAGAAATCGTTCATTATCAATATTTTGTTAAACAAGGATGCCTACGATCATTTATTACAGATCATACCGCAAAAGAACATACCGTACAATTTGCAATTGAGGATTGGTGGATCAGTGACTATACTGCTTTTTTTAAAAAAGGAAAAGCAATTCTAAAGATAGAGTGCATTCAAGATGCTATTCTTTATAGGCTTTCTAGAGAAGATATGAATGAAATCTTTGATAGAATCCCTAGTGTCGAACGTTTCTTTAGATTGAAAACAGAATCCTATATTGGCTCTTTTCAAAAGAGAATCATTGGAGATTTATCAAAAACAGCTAAAGAGCGATATATCGATTTTGTGAATACTTACGCAAATATCGAACGATTGGTTAAAAACTATCACATAGCTTCGTATCTCGGTATAACTTCAGAAAGTTTAAGTAGGGTACGAAAAGAAATTACTCATAATTAATTCGTTTTCTTATCATACATCATTTTTTTACTTCTTAAGTTCCTTTAATTTTGATATCACAATTTTGAAACTAAGGATCGTTGATCTTAAATAAACAATCGTTAAAAATAAAAGAATAGATACCATGAAAAAAGTATTATTTGTCTTAACCAGTCATGATAGTTTAGGTAATACTGGCGAAAAAACGGGATTTTGGATTGAGGAATTTGCATCACCCTATTATTTTTTAAAAGATAAAGATGTAGCCATCACTATAGCTTCTCCAAAGGGAGGACAACCTCCAATAGATCCTAAAAGCGAATTGCCAGATTTTCAGACAGCCGCTACCAAAAGATTCAATGAAGATCAGGAAACACAATCCATTCTTGCTAATAGTATAAAATTAGAAGATGTTAGTGCAAATGAATATGATGCTATATTCTATCCTGGAGGCCACGGACCATTATGGGATCTGGCAGAAGACCAAAACTCGATAGCATTAATTGAAGCATTTTATGCTCAACAAAAGCCTGTAAGTGCTGTTTGCCATGCTCCAGCTGTTTTTAAACATGTAAAAGGAACTGATGGAGAGTCTATGGTAAAAGGAAAAAAAATCACAGGGTTTTCTAATACAGAGGAAGCAGCAGTTCAGTTAACTGATGTTGTACCTTTTCTTGTAGAAGATATGTTAACCACTAATGGAGGTATTTATTCTAAAGAAACAGATTGGAATCCCTATGCTGTACAAGATGGAATATTGATTACAGGACAAAATCCTGCATCTTCAGAACTGGTTGCAAAAAAATTATTAAATCATCTTACATAACACAAACTCACAAGATACTTTAGTAATTATTTGATAAGCGTAAATCCAAGGGTTTGCGCTTTTTAATATCCTATATCTAGAAATTAATCTAATTATTTAATATAGTATATTGATCTGATCATAAAATGATCCTTCATAATCAACACTAAAATATTTTTAAAGCATCGATTACAGAAGGATCATCTTCCACTTATCAAACCTAATTTAATTTATTCAATCTCTATAATTCATAAGACATTGTATTCGATTTTCCCTATAAAACTTGGTACTCTGCCACGTTGGGATTTGTATTTTTGATGAGTCTATAACTGGTAACTTTTCTTTTGCTTTAGAAACTGAATTTATCTTTTTTATTGCTTCAGAATATCCCTTACTTACAAATTTGGAAGTCCCTTTATACACATCTATCATATTGCGTTGTAATTCATCTTTTCTTCTACGTATAATAGATATATCCACATCATTGCGATTAAGATCTTTTAATAAAGATTGAAATTCTTCTTTAATTAAAAATGTTCTTAAAGCGGATTGCCTATGTTTCGTTGATATATTAGTCAGATTATATTTTTTGAGATAAAGGATCACTAAAAACAAGATCGACGAAGTTACAAACATCCCGAATCCTAAATTGAAATTCTCGGTATATCCAATAATCAATATTCCAGATATAATAAGTAAAGCTGTTAAGACTTGGACTCCTTTAAAAGTTAATACTTTCTGATTTAAAATACGTATACACTTTTTCTGGGAATTATATAATGTTGTCGTCTTCTCGAACAGTTTCTTTATTTGTAATTCTACTCTTACAGATTCAGGGAATCTATAACCAAATATTTCTCTCCATTTTTGTCTAGCTTTCCATTTTCTACCTAAAAACTCCATTCTTATAGCATTTTCAGCTTTAAAATGAGCCAGTAGCTTTATATCTAAAATTATCAGGGTTATGAATTTTTTGTTCGCATCCAGCGAAATTCCAACTTACTTTTGATGATTCCTGGTTCATCAAAAATTTAAAAAAATCCATACACATAGTATCAAAATGAGAATAAGACTGATATCTGTTTTCTGTAGATGTTAAAAACTCATACGCAAGCATATCAATTAACACATCCTTAATCTTAACCTTGCAATTTTGCTTCCAAGCCTTAGCCATTCTGCATAATTTTTTTAAGTTATGATTGGTAATTTTATCTCCTATTTTCATTAGTTCTAAAAAAGGTTTTGGTTTCGTAATGTTCCATCTACCCTTATTAGTAAGATCCGCATATACATAATTTCCTCCATCTCTAATAAAAGCAGGTAATACATTAAAAGACATACCATCAGAAAATCTGACTTTTATCACTTTGCCTTCCTTATCTATATTTGCTTTAGGATATATTGTTGCTATTGATCTACGAACATCCTCTAAAAATCTAGCCTGACATTTCCCTCCGCATTCTTCATATTCGTTCTGCAAATGAGATGGCATCTCAAAAATCATATCGATTTCATTGATACCATCATTTGCAGTCTCTCTCCCATAGCAACCGACATAAATACTACCATAATTAGTATTTATATTCCAAAAATCATTATTTAATTTTTTGTTTATTGAATCATAACGTAGCGAAATAATGGACTTCTTCTTAGAAGAAACCTTAAGCTCATCACAAAACATATTAAAGTGTGCAGATATACTCATTTATCCTAATATTTTAATAGTATTCTATTAGGTATAATTCCTAACGATAACCATATTATTAATTTATTCCCCACCTCAGGACTGTGTAGTAACACAGTATAAGTACGATTATTAAGACTGCACAACAAACATAGTGTGCATACAAAAATGTGTTTTGTTGTATACCGATATTAAAGTGGGGTAATATGGGTGATACATAATTCTAAATAAATAATCGTTGAGCGGTAAGTCTCCGTATTAATTCAAAAAAAAACGAATTAATGGGTTTTAAAAGTGTATTTTATTTTACGAAAGTAAACTTCCAATGAGATAAAAAATCAACTAAAAAAAAGTATTTTTGTTTCATAACAATTTTATTTTAAGGATTACTAAAAATCTAACAATAAGCGCTTTATAATTTTTCTTAGTTCTAATGTACAAACAAAAAGAGAAATTAAAATACGGTTAAACCATAATTTAATTAAGGTTAAATACCCTTTAAAAATAAAAAACACTGAAAACACTATATGTTCCAAAGAGAATTAACCTACAAAAGAATGTTAAAAAAATATTTTTTTAACATTTAAGCAGTAAAAAACGTGTATTTCATCGTATTGTACTAGTAATTAAACATTAAAATTATGGGGTAAATTCCCCGAAATCTTAATATTCTTACTGCGTAATTATTCAAAAACTACTTAGTAACCGTAGCTTTCAATCAAAAAGTCGGAATTTTCCCTGTTTTTCATTACAAAATAACAGATAAAAGATGTGATTATACAGATTAAATACCAATTTATATTTTCACTTAATTATAACTCTTTTTGATACCACCTCATTTCCATAAGGAATTGAAAACACATATACACCTATTGGTAACTCACTTAAATTGATTCTTTTGCCCTCTGTTTTGCCTTTTTTAATAAGATTACCTGAAATATCTCTTAAAGAGTATTCAACATCTTGATGCTGTTCATAATCTAAATAAATAAATCCATCTGTAGGATTAGGATACATGGTAATTGTTGATTTTTTCTTATCGAAATTTTGATCTTCTAAATTCCCCAGAGCTCTAAAAGTTGTATTAGCAGATCTACGTGATACAATATTAACCGTATAATCTTCGACTTCTCCATATGCAAAATCGCTATTACAGGCTATCGGTATACCATCATACCTCATCGCTACCCTCATTCTGGTGTTACCACCTGTAGCTGTTGAAGGAACAACAAAATTTGTAGTAATGCCATTATCGCCTATCGGTACAGCCACAGATACTACTTGTTCTGAGTTTTCGAAAACTTTGTTTTGATTATAATCAATCCATACTGCAAAGCTTTCTTCGTATGAATCTCCGATAAACCCAGGTCGTAGTTCAATTGTATTTATACCAATTGATAGATTCGCTATCAAATCTGTAAAATCATAATAACCTTCATTACTAGAATTGTTACTAATTTCATTGAGACCCACATAATCAATGTATTCATAATCTGTACTAAATGAAGATGCTAAACAATAAGCACTAGCTGTCTCAGTAGTTAATACATAAAGAGCATCACTAAAATCAGAATAGTTTCCTAGTTGATCTAATACAACTATTCTAAACTGGTATAATGTTTTGGGGGATAACCCTTTTATGACTGCACTAGTATCTGATCCATCAAACCAACCATATACCTGATCATTTCGATACATTATAAAAGCATCTATATCTGTACTATCGGAAACAGCACTCCAAGAAAGTTCGGCAGTGTCTCCTGTAACATTGGATGCTGTAAAACTATTCAATATAGGGCCAATGAGACTATATGATCTCTCTTTTGTAAATCCAACGGTACTAACACTTATCATTAAAATACATATAATTCTATTCATAACTTCTGTTTATGTTATACTGAATGAAAATATTAAAAACATAGACGTTAAAAATTCGAAAATGTCTAATTAGAAGCTTAGACTTTATATTGTGTAGAAATACTCATAAATCAAGTATCAACTTAGCGATAAGATTCACTTAGATTATATGGAATATACCTTAACTAAAAAACCCCACTTTTTCAAATGGGGTAAGGTTTAAATAAAATATTTACGGTTATTCTTTTGTAAATTTCTTGGTAATAATCTGTTTTCCATCACTCACCGAAACAAAATACATCCCAGATGAAAAGTTATGAAGTGAAATTGATTCTTTAGACACTTTACCTCTACTGACTACCTGGCCTACATAATTCACAATTCTATAATTTGCCTCTACAGGATTTTTCATTTGTAGCATAATTTCATTTTTAACAGGATTGGGGTAAAAACTAAAATCAAAACCATGTATCGTGTTTTCTTTTACTACATCTTCTGAAAAACTTCTTGCTGCGGATCCTATACAGAAGTTTTTATTTTCTTGAGATCCAAAAGAACCTCCAGAAGTCAATACTGTTCCATTAGAATTATCGGTTATTGCATAGGAACCATTACCATAACTACAGCAAATCCCATCTCCATAGGTATCTTTTACTATAAATGTATAGCATCCAATATCCAGTGTTCTTGATAAGTTAATTGTTGAACCATCTGACTGAGATCCATAGGTTCCTCCAGAATATTCGATCTGATTACTATCATTTCTTATTTCCCAGCTGGTTTCTTCTGGATAGTTATCAAAAGTAATTCTAAGAGTAATATCGCGTGTCGAAGAACCTCCTCCTGTACTTCCAGAGGTTGATAGATTTATACCATCAATAGCCATATCTCCTTGCCATGTAGTTCCTGTAACTCCATTAAATCGTAATTGTACTTTTTTACCAACATAAGCAGCTAAGCTAACTGATGCAGTTTTCCAAGAGTTTCCTTGATTTCCTGATTTATTCCATACTGAAGTCCAACTTGTTCCATCAAGACTAGCTTCTAGAGCAAGACCACCCATTGATGAGGCTCCATACATATGATACTTAAATGAAAAAGTAGCTTGATTTGCATTAGTTATATCATAGCAAGGAGCATATAGAATCGCTCTTTTATTGGCATAATTGGGACTCGAAGATTCCATATACATATAATAAGAACCGGCATTAGCCGAGCTTGGACCTGTATTTGATGATGGAGTATTTCCAGAACGAATCGCCCAATTAAAATCATCTCCTGATGTTGCTTGTTTCCAAGATCCTAAAGTATTTTCGAAACTTTCTGTATAAGGAAATGATGTAATTGTAGTGCTACATAATGTATTTCCTCCTCCTCCTGTAGTTCCGAAACGATCTTCGGCTTGTGGACCTCCCCATATTTGTGTTGCAAAAGCCGGGTTATCAATAAAAGGATTTCTATTCCCTTGTAAACTCTCAATGATCGGATTTCGCTGCAATTCTAACTGTGAAACTGGATCTTCAGCATTCCATTCTAAAAATAATTGAATCATATTCGTATCTCCTGATACGGCAGTTCCTACTCCTACATTTGATGGTAAACAGCGATTACCGTAACGTATGTACATAAACATCATCATACGTGCTACATCTCCTTTAAATTCATCTCCAGGATACCAATGCCCTTGAGAAGTTGTACCTGAATTACCAGAACCATCTGCAAATTTTCGACTACCACGATTAGAATTTCTCTGCACATCGGCAGGTCGAAGATGATGTGCGTCTGCTCCAGGACCAGAAGTTCCCAAATTAGGATTTCCTAGGGATTTAGGATACACATGCTCTCTATTCCAGTCAGTAGAGCCTCCACCATTATCATTCACTCCTCTTGTTCTATCTGTTACAGAATTACCATCTGTATCACTATAACCATAAATAAGAACAACGCTAGAAGAATTTGTTGGGTCAAGATCGGATTGTTTTAATGCATTCCATACTCCAGGAGTATAAGATAGTGTATTGGTCTGTGAATTGGTAACCTTTGTGGATAACTCATTTTTTAAAGATTGTCCAGATAAAGAAAGGTTAACATCATTATAGTATGCTGGAACTTGCGCATAAGCATACACAACAAATACCAACATAAGTGGTAATAGTAGTGCTTTTTTCATTGTGTGTTGTGAGTTAGTTTAGTATAAAATTGAACTCCGAAGCTAAAACTATTTTGATAAAATAACTAGCCTCTAATGTTATCAAATCATTACCCAATATGTTGATAATGTATATATTAGCCTAAAAATAGTTATAACTCCTTAATAAACAGATGTTTAAAAAATTACAATACTGTTAATAAGTTATTTCTTACATATAAGACAGGAATTTCGCTTCAAAAATTATTTTTTCAAACTCAATAAAAGTTGCTGCGGTCATTTTTAAATGTGTATTAAAAAGACAAGCAGTATGTCTAACACATCATTATTTAAAGTTTTTTACGTAACATATTAAGGGAATTTTCCGTTATATTTAAGCAATTAACTTAAACATCTTACACAATGAAAAAAATCTTAGATTTAACAGGCGTTAAAACATTAAGTAAAGGAGAGCAAAGATCCATTAAAGGAGCGATGACAAGCATTACCTGTTGTGGTAGTAACAGATGCCGTATTAGTTTTCCAGGAGGAAGTTTCTGTGAGCCAGGAAGATGTAATCCTTGGGGTTGGGGAGGTTGTATACTTTACTAATAAAATAAGATCGTATATCCTTAAAACTTAAAAAGACAAATAGAAATATTTGTCTTTTTCTATTATTGCTTAACTTAAATACTCATTAAAATCTAAACCTTCAACCCAATCAATATTATAATATAGATACCTAGAAGACTTCATGAGGTAACATCAGTTTTTTCATTAGTAATAACAATCTGCAAACACAACAAGCCTTTGATTCTTAGTACTTATGTGGTATCAAACTTCATATAATTGTTGTTGAAATTTATAAATATCAAGTAACTCAACTTGTATTCAGCATAGCTTACAAGTATATTGTACACACATAAATTAACTTTAAAATTTACACAATGAAAAAAATCTTAGAATTAAAAGGAGTGCAAGAATTAAGTAAGGAAGAGCAAAGATCTGTAAAAGGAGCTTGGGGAAATGTTTCATGTTGTGGACGTAATAAATGTCGTATTAGTTTCCCAGGAGGAAGTTTTTGTGAGCCTGGAAGATGTCTAGATTGGGGAGGATGTATCCTTTACTAAATATAGATACACTCTAAAAAATAAGAAAGGCAAACTTATACAAGTTTGCCTTTTATCATGTCTTAGTTAATAGTTTTTAATTATATTTAGTCAATAATCTATTTTTTTAATACAATGAAAATGATCTTAGATCTAACAGAAGTTTACCAACTAAATAAACAACAGCAACAGCAAATTACTGGAGGTATAAGAACACATACTCCTTGTGGAGATCCTAGTGAAAATTACAATACTTCTTCTGGGTATTGCGAACCAGTATAAATATTTCACGGTGCCAATTGATAAGCACCATTTTTTAGCTAGAAAGTAATTGAAAAGATTGTTTTGCTATTTCCAATTCTTCATTTGTAGGTATAACTAATACTTTTACTTTAGAAAAACTCTTGCTTATATCTCTAATTTCTTTTGATCTAATACTATTTTTTTCTTGGTCTAATTCTATCCCTAAATACTCTAGTTCAGTACAGACAAGTTTACGTACAACATCCGAATTTTCTCCAATTCCAGCTGTAAATACAATCGCATCTAAACCATTCATGATCGCCGCATAGGATCCAATAAACTTCTTGATACGATATGCTTTCATTTCTAATGCTTTTTTGCAATTGACATTCCCTTTCTCTGCTTCTGATTCAATATCACGTAAATCGCTATATCCCGTTAATCCAAGCATACCGCTTTCTTTTTGGAGCAATGAGCTTACCTCTTCTAAAGTAAATCCTAATGATTTTACCATATAAAAAATTACAGCAGGATCAATATCACCAGATCGTGTTCCCATAATCAACCCGTTCATTGGTGCAAACCCCAAAGTATGATCAATGCTCTTTCCTTCTTTTATGGCTGTCATACTACAGCCATTACCTAAGTGTATTGTAATAATTTTAGATTTTTCATTTTCTAAAAATGCTATTGCTTTTTCTGATACGTACTTATGACTGGTCCCATGAAAACCATATACTCGAATATTATCTTCATCTATAAACTTATTTGGAATCGCATACTGATATGCCTCAACTGGCATGGTTTGATGAAATGCTGTATCAAACACAGCCACTTGTTTGGCTTCTTTAAAAATCTCCTCAGAGACTAAAATCCCTTGTAAGTTAGCAGGGTTATGTAATGGTGCCAGCGCAGAAAGCTTTTCTATTTTTTGCTTAACCTGATCATTTATCTCTACGGTTTTAGCAAATGTACTTCCACCATGCACTACTCTATGACCAACTATCTCAATTTCTAGTGCGGATTTGATAACTCCTATATCGGCATGTAATAAATAAGAAGCAATTAATTGCAGGCCTGTTTTATGATCAGGAATTTCTTCTGTTTTTTCTATATTTTGAGTATCAGTCTTGTAATTGATTTTAGCATTATCCAGTCCGATGCGTTCTACCAATCCTGAGCAAATCACTTTTGCCATTGGCATTTTAAATAATTGAAATTTAATCGACGAACTACCCGAGTTTAATACTAGTACTTGCATATTGTTATATTCTCTTTTTTTAAAGACCTTGTGCCTGAATTGCGGTTATAATTACGGTATTATACACATCATCTACTGTACATCCTCTACTCAAGTCATTAACAGGTTTATTTAACCCTTGAAGCATTGGTCCGATTGCCAAGGCTCCCGTTTCTCGTTGTACAGCTTTATAGGTATTATTTCCTGTATTAAGATCTGGAAATATCAATACACTTGCTTGACCCGCTACTTCAGAATCAGGAAGCTTACTCTGCCCTACTCTCATATCAACGGCGGCATCGTACTGTATAGGTCCTTCTATTTTTAATTCTGGATGCTTATCCTTAACAATTTTGGTAGCGTCTCTAACTACTTCTACATCTTCTCCTTTTCCAGATGTTCCTGAAGAATAAGATAGCATCGCTACTTTAGGTTCAATACCAAACGCAGAAGCTGATTGAGCTGAAGAAATTGCAATTTCTGCTAATTGTTCAGCATTAGGGTTTGGGTTAATTGCGCAATCGCCAAATACCGAAACTCTATCTTCTAAACACATAAAAAACACAGAAGAAACCACTTTTACACCTGGTTTGGTTTTGATAAATTGCAAAGCTGGCCTGATAGTATGTTGTGTAGTATGAACCGCACCAGAAACCATACCATCTGCATGACCTTTATAAATCATCATGGTACCAAAATAAGAGACATCTGCCATCATATCTTTGGCCATATCCATGTTTACATTTTTATGCTTTCGCAACTCATAAAATGTCTCTACGTAATCGTCAAAATGAGGAGAGTCAATTGGCGAAACAATATTTACCGTATTGAAATCAATAGGGATATCTAATTTGATTGCTTTACTTTTAATTTTCTTTTCATTACCAATTAGTGTTATATCTACAACATTAGACGCTTGTAATCTAGAGGTAGCTCTTAAAATTCTCTCATCAGATCCTTCTGGTAAAACGATATGTTTTTTATGCTGTAATGCACGCTTTAGCAAGTTGTATTGAAACATGCTTGGTGTCAAACTATCCGACTCGAAAGTAATTAGAGGATCAACCAGACGATCTGCATCGACGTATTGTTCGAATGTACTAATAGATGTGTTTATTTTTTGTTGATTATCGGCGTATATTTTTGATCTAATAGCTCCGATTTTATTGGTAATCGAAAAGGTTCCTTGTGCAACTGATATAATAGGAACGGATAATGACACACCTTCAATTAATTTTAATATAGGCTCTTCTGGCACAATTCCTCCTGTTAGAATAATTGCAGAAATTTTAGGATAGTTATCTGATATATTGGCTTGTAAAACACCCAAAATAATATCTGCACGATCACCTGGTGTTATCACCAGACTATTGTCTTTAAGATGTGTCAGGTAGTTACGCAATTGCATTGCTCCTACTCCAAAACTTCCTGCTTGATTATGTAAAAACTCTTTTCCGAAAAGTATTGTTCCATCTAATTCTTTAACAATCTCTTTGATTGTAGGATTAATTAAAGCTCCTATTTTAGGAATTATGATTTGTTCTACATCTGTTCCAAAATCATCGTTTAGTTTTATTTTTAATTCTTTTTCACACCCATTCACTACCTTGTTAGCAACAATCGCAACTACTTCTACATCCTTACTTATAAAAGTATCATATGCTAGTTTAAGGTTTCCTGCAATTTCTTCCTTCGTCTTATCAACACCACTTGCAACAATAATTGAAGGGATCCCAAGGTTTTTAGCAATAATAACATTAATATCAAATTCGATGATACTTCCTTCATCCGAAAAATCTGTTCCTTCTACTAATATGAAATCGAATTTCTCTTCTAGATTTTTATACTTTTCAATAATACCATCAATGATAGCTCCTGATCTACCTTGATTATACTTTTGGAGTACTTCGCTTCTTGTAAAAGCATATGTGTTTTTGAAATTAATATCTAATTCGAAATGTGATATTACAGTATTAATATGATTATCTATTTCACCTTCTTTGGGATCATCTATAATTGGTCTGAAGTATCCTACTCTGGCTGTTTTCCCTAATAACATTCTCATTAATCCGAGAACTACAATAGATTTACCACTATTAGGTTCTATAGTAGCAATATAAACGGCTTTACTCATGTATATAAATTTGGTTGTGCAAAGATATGCTAATAGCAACAAAATAGCACATTGCAATACAATAACAAACTATGACAATATATAATGCTAAAAAATATTAACCATTTTATTTTCTAATACATAAAAAAAGGGTCAGAAAAATTCTGACCCCATTATAAATGCTTGATATTTTTAATTATTTAATTTATGTCTTCTCCTTTTTTTAGTTTTTCCAAATCACCAGATAATCTTCCTTTAAATCTATCTGGTGCCTTACCTAATGCTACATTAATTGACTTAATCGCGTTTTTATAATCTCCAGTTGCAGAATAAGCTCTGGCTAATCCATAATTAGAAGGCCATGCACCTTTATTATTTTTTACATTACCTTTTAGAATCTCTAATGCTTTATCTTTTTGTCCTTGACCAATCAGTCCATTTCCTAATTGAAACACCTGAGTAGCATTTCCTAGTGCAGCTGCTTTATCAACAATTGCCATAGCTTCTTGAGTTTTTCCTTGTTTTCCTAAAATCTGAGATTTTAAAGAAAGATTACCAAAAGTTTCTTTACTAAAGAAATTACCGCTTATCGAAGCATTTACCCACTCCAAAGCTTGATCTATTTTTCCTGCATTGAAAGCATAATTTGCAGCGTTATCCCAGTTAGATTGTGTAAAACCAGCATTACTCCTAAGATCATCTTTGATTCCTTCTAAGACAATATCTTCTACATTTACCTCAATTTTAAATGGAATTTCTTTTTTCTCCCATCGCAATGCAGCTATGGTGCTATTTGCTTCAAAAGAAGGAAATAAAAACGTTAAGGTTTCAGTATGTGGTGCCTCTTTAGTTTGAACATCTAAACGTAAGGCATCCTCTTTTTCATCATAAAAATAACTTCCCCAAGAAGAAGTATTCTTAGAAAAAATTATGGTGGCACCTCCATCTTCTTTTAATGCAATATGAAGTCCATATAGTCCAGCTTTTATGTCTTTACCTTCTACCTTTACATCATGAGCAAATTCAATTGTGGTATTAGTATTAGCTCCAGCTCTCCAAGGAGCTGCTGTAGAAGTACCAAATCCTAGGTTATTAAATCCATAAGGAACTAGTTTGCCCCATACTTCTCGTTCTTTTACACTTGGTCTTCCATAATCTATGGTAATATCGGTTATTCCTACTCGCTGAGTGACCTGTGCGCGTTGACTAGCTTCGGGAGTTTTTAATTGAGCGTTTGTTTGAATCGTACATAACATCATTGCGCCAGCAAGCAATGTCATCATAAAGTTAGATTGTTTCATGACTGAATTTTTGAATTAATTATTTAACTGCATACGAAAGAAAAATCATACATCAGTCACAATAATAAGAGGATAATACGTATCCTGATGTTACCGTATTGTTAAAGTCAAAAAACAAGTCCTAATAAGTGTTAAATAGATTATTCTTTTAACAGCTGATTAACAAAACTTTCAAATTCATTCTTATAATCTATATATTTTTGACCTGTTGCAGGTCCATTAAAACCAGTATGAATTTTACGTACATCTCCCTTTTTATCAATAAAAACTGTAGTTGGATATGATAACACATGATTAAGCATTGGTAGTTTCTCTTGTGCTTTTTCTTTATTTGAAGTACCAAACTGCGCTAAAAGAATTGGATATTCTACCTTTAATTTAGATCGTAATCTTTCAATAGATTTAAATGCTTTTTCTGAGGTTTTGGCATACTCAAAAGCTAACGCTACAAACTCAATATCCTTATCTTTATTTTTAGCATAATAATCAACATAATATTTGGTTTCATCCATACAGTTAGGACACCAGGTTCCCATGATCTGAACCATGGTAACTTTTCCTTTAAAACGCTCATCATTAAGAGAAACTTGATTTCCTTTAGCATCTGGAAAACTAAATTCCAGTTTATCATATCCCTCTTTTATAAAAGTAAGAGAATCTTCAGAAGGTAATTCGTATTGTTCATTTCGTTTAGCTACAAAAGGTTCTTTCCAGTGATTTCCTGAATAAAAATAACCGCTCATTGTACTATCGGTAGCTTGTCCAGTAAACAAAAAAGCGTGAGCTCCATCAAACGCAGATAATTCAAATTTATCTTCATTAAGAACTCCTTCCAAATAACGATAATCACCTGTTGTTGTTCTAAAAGTTCCTGTAACCACATTTCCATTTTGTTTAAAAATTCCTTTGGCAATGTACCTGTCTTCTGGGTTTTCTGGACTAAAAACAGCTTCCCAATTACCTGTGATATCAGAAATTGGTTTTGAAACAATTTCGAACCTATCATGCTCTCCATAGGATCCTTTAAAAGGAACTACTCTATCCAAACTCTCTTTAATAAAGCTTCCAGAAATGGTCAATGAATCTTCAAACTTGGCAGCTACATATCCCTCAAAAACTGGGAAATTAATAAAAACCGAATCTCCTTTAATCCTAACTTCATCTATATCAATTACTTCTTCTGCATTAAAAATTTTCAAGGTCTGATCCTCAAAAACCTCCATTAAAAAAGGGAGTTCTTTATTATCAGGAAGCAATAGTGAAGCTTTCCAAGGGCCGCTTTTAAGAAATGTTTCTTTATTAGGTTTTTCGTCTTTACACGAGAAGAGTATTAATCCTACTAAAAGTACTGTTATGAATTTATTCATGATGTGTGTGTATAAAAACTGTCTAGCAAGATCAATTGACCTTGCTAGACAGTTGTAATTTTATCAAAATATAATTGTTATCCCCAAAAAAAGTATGTTTCAATTAAGTTATTAATTTCCAGTTTTTCTTTTTGAAGTTGTTTTCTTTTTTGTCTTATTTGCTTCAATAGCAGCTTGTATTCTAGCTTCTCTCTGTCTTACCGCTACTTCTTTAGGAATGTTTGCTTTTCCACTATTTCTTGTCTTCTGTGCTGTTAGTGCTCTTGCTTCTATTTCGGACTTAGAATGCAATTTTGCTGTTTCACTTGTATTTACACCTGTTACAGCTCTTGTTTTTGCTCTCTTTATAGTTTTAGTCTTTGATTTTGTTGCAGATTTAGATTTTACCTGATTAGAAATAGGCATTTCACTATTGCTACTATTTAATTGTTGTGCCGTACCAGTATAAGTGGCAAAAGTAAGAGATAGCACAAAAAACATAATTAATTTAAATGACTTCATTTAGGGCTTATTTTTAAAAAATCTTAATCAAAAGTACTAATATTATACCTAAATGAAAAATACTTAACAACACACTCTATAAAAAGCAACAAACATGTTTTTTCTCTTAACAACAAGAAAGATAGCTCATTTCTATGCTTATTTTCTATCTTTTTATTGCTTTTCAGGATAGACTTTATCAAGTTTATCACTTTCTTCTTTCACTTTTTTCTTTCCTTTTTTTAAAGATTCTTCCAATGCTTTTAATTTTTTCTCTGCCTTAGTTATTTTAGATTCTTTTTCTGCTATTTCTTCAGGCGTTAAAGCATCTTCACCTTCCTTTTCTTTTGTCTTTGCCAAGCGTTCCTTAGCTGCAGCTATCTTATTTCTTCCTCTTTCTAATTTTCTTTCATCTTTATTAAGGATATCTTCGCTTTCTTTAACTTTAGATTTCGCATCTGCTGCTCTTGCTTGTCCATATGCTTTCCCTGTTAAACCTTCTTTATTCTTACCATATGCATTGCCTTTTACTTCTTTCTTGACATTCACTTCGGCTTTCTTAGCTTCTTTTTCAGCCTTTTTCGCTTCTTTTTCAGCCATCTTTTCCGCTTTTTTGGCTTCACCTCTTAACTTATCACCTTCCTCTTTTAGATCATCCCTAGTTTCTTCTCCTTTACCTTTTGTTTCTTTTATTTCATCTTTTGCTTTTTTCTTTTCTTTGTTTAATTTATCATTTGATTTTTCTTTGGCACCTTTATGCTTTTCCTGTCCCTTATTCTTTTTTTGAGCTACCTTTTCTTTAGCTTCTTTAGATTTTCCTTGAGCTATCGTTACATGGTTTCCAAATGTAAAAACCATCATTACTATCATTACGATTCTAAATAATTTCATTTTATTATTTTTAAGTTAATAACTGTGGTTGGTATGAAAAAAGTTTATTAGCAATTACTTAAATCAAATACTATCTAAATCTTTAAGAGAATCCTCAAGTTCCGCTGCCTTTGCTTCTACTTCTTTAGTAACTTTATCTAATTCTTTTTCTACTGCTTCAATTTTCTCAACTGCAGCATTGGTTTCTTCCGCTTCTTTCTTTTTATCTGTACAAGAAATAATTGTTATTGTACACAGAAACACAAAAAATTTAATCGTTGTTTTCATAATTCTATTTGGTTAGGTAAATATTAATTTTAAAAATACACTTTTTCTTTTATATAAGAAAGATTTCTTGTTTGTCAACTTTACCCAAAGTAGTATCTTTACCGACTAATTTCAGAATCATCATTAATGAAAATTTCATATAACTGGTTAAAGCAATTTATAAAGCTTGATTGGGATGCAGAAAAAGCAGGAGAATTACTTACAGACTTAGGGTTAGAAGTAGAAGGAGTTGAGACCTACCAAAGTGTAAAAGGAGGTCTGGAAGGTGTAATTGTAGGACAGGTAATTAGTTGTTCGCAACATACCAATGCAGACAAATTAAAAGTGACCAAAGTAGATTTGGGTTCTGGAGAACCTGTGCAAATTGTATGCGGTGCACCTAATGTTGCAGAAGGTCAAAAAGTTCCTGTGGCTACTATTGGAACTAAGTTGTACGATCAGGATGATAAAGAATGGACTATAAAAAAAGGAAAAATCCGTGGAGAAGAAAGTCACGGAATGATTTGTGCTGAAGATGAATTAGGACTGGGAAAAAGTCATGATGGTATTATGATCCTGGATAAAGATATTCCTGTAGGAACTCCAGCTGCAGATATTTTTGATATAGAAAATGATCATGTATTCGAAATTGGATTAACTCCTAATCGTGCAGATGCAATGAGTCATTGGGGTACTGCTCGCGATCTAAAAGCTGGTTTACAGCAAAAAGATTTACAGATGGAATTGATTACACCATCTGTAAGTAATTTTAAGGTGGATAATCGATTACATAAATTTGATATTGATGTTAAAAACCCTGAATTAGCACCAAGATATTGCGGTGTTACAATTTCTGGGTTAAAAGTTGCTGAATCTCCTGCCTGGTTACAACATAGGCTTAAAGCAATCGGGATTACTCCAAAAAACAATGTTGTAGATATTACGAATTATGTATTACACGAATTAGGACAACCTTTACATGCTTTTGATGCACAATATATTGAAGGAAACAAAATCGAAGTAAAAACCTTAAAAACTGGTACTAAATTTACGACACTTGATGAGGTAGAAAGAGAATTACATGAAGAAGATTTGATGATCTGTGATGCTGTAAAACCACTATGTATTGCTGGGGTTTTTGGAGGTATTAACTCTGGTGTTACAGAAAAAACTACCTCGATTTTCTTAGAAAGTGCTTATTTTAATCCTGTAAGCATTCGTAAAACTGCAAAACGACATGGACTTAATACAGATGCTTCTTTTAGATTTGAGAGAGGTATTGATCCTAATATTGCTGAGTATGCACTAAAAAGAGCTGCTCTTCTTATACAAGAACTTGCTGGTGGAGATATCACTAGTGAAATCGTGGATCTTTATCCTAAAAAAACAGAAGATTTTCAAGTGTTTTTGTCGTTTGAAAATGCAACAAAATTAATTGGTGAAGAACTTCCTCAAGAAACTATCAAAGACATCTTAAGTTCATTAGAAATTAAAGTCAATAATATTACTGAAAGTGGTCTAGGGCTTACGATTCCAGCATATCGTAATGATGTGCAAAGAGAAGCTGATGTTATCGAAGAAATTTTACGTGTGTATGGATATAACAATATTCAGTTTACACAAAAACTAAATGCATCTATTTCTAATATTGATAAGTTTTCTGATCATAATGTCCAGAATACAATTTCCAATCAGTTAGTCGGTCAGGGATTCAACGAGATGTTAGCAAATTCGTTAACCGCTCCAGAGTATGTTTCATTGTCTGAACAATTGCATTCAGAAAACAATGTAGAGATGTTAAATCCTCTAAGTAATGATTTAGCTGTATTACGACAATCGTTGTTGTTTTCTGGATTAGAGGCTGTTTCGTATAATATCAACAGAAAACGTCCTGATCTTAAATTTTTCGAATTTGGAAAAACATATCATAACTACGAAAGCGGAAGAATAGAAAACAAACATCTAAGTTTGATTATTACTGGAAGTAAGACCCGAGAAAGCTGGAAAGTGAATCAAGAAAACAGTGATTTCTTCTATTTAAAAGGTATTATCGAAGCTATATTAGACCGCTTAGGAGTTAAAGTTTCTAAAACTTCACCTATAAAAAATGATCTTTTTTCTGAAGGTGTTTCATATAGTTTAGGTAAATCTAAATTAGTAGAGTTTGGTCTGGTCAAAAAACCTGTTTTAAAACATTTCTCTATTTCACAAGAAGTGCTATATGCTGATTTTAATTGGGATACAATCTTAGAATTTGCAAAACGTAACAAGATTAAATTTACTGATATTCCAAAATTCCCAGAAGTTCGCCGTGATTTTGCTTTATTATTAGATCATACTGTTTCTTTTGAAGAAATTCATACTATAGCAAAACAAACCGAAAAACAACTTCTAAAAAACATCAATTTATTTGATGTGTATGAAGGAAAGAATTTACCAGAAGGTAAAAAATCATATGCTGTAAGCTTTACGCTGCAAGATGATCATAAAACCCTTACAGATAAGCAAATTGATAAGATCATGAAAAAACTTCAGTACAATTTTGAAAATAAATTAGGGGCTGAATTGAGATAACAGAAGATAATCACATACATATTATAAAAATGTCTTTGGAGTGTTTCAAAGGCATTTTTTTATTCTATAAAAACATAAAAACCTTGTAATCAAGGATGTAAATTCTTAATTTAGTGAAGCTAAAGAAAGAAAAATGTTATTCCCAAAAACTAATATTGAAAAAAAACTAATTACTCAAAAGCGTAAAGAATTTGATATTACCAGCTGGGAACAACAAGTTCAATCCATTTTTGAAAAAACTGAAGAAAAGAATGATCAAATTATAGAAACCTTGGAGAAAGGCAACACCTCTGAACCCAATGATTTCATTTTTGATTTATTAGATTATTCTAAAATTCATCATATTGATCAGATTAAGAAGATATGTATCGATTATCGTTTACGTTTTCTAGACACCAAATACTTTAAAGGAAAATTTCCAAAGGAAGCAATTAGAGCAATAACAGAGATAGAAAATACACACGGCATAACATTAACTGGATTTAAGATTATTGCCCCTTCTAAATTATTTAAGCTAGCCAATGCAGATGATCCCCTACTTTTTGTCCCGATGGGAAATAACTATTACTATTTAGTTCATACTTGGGGAAAAGATCTACATCCTTTTCGTAAAACAATAATGTGGTTTTTCAAAAGTTTTGAAAACTTATTAATCCTTACTTTTTTAGTAAGTCTTTTAATTACCTTTATGGTCCCAGAAGGATTATTTAGTAAAGAAAGTAATACTTCAGAATTTATAATGATATTTCTTTTTATGTTTAAGTCTGTGGCAGCTGTAGTTTTATTTTATGGATTTGCATTGGGTAAAAACTTTAATACTGCCATCTGGGATAGTAAATATTTTAATGCATAATAATAACATATGTTTCCTGAAAGCGAATACGAACGAGTATATACGGGTAGTTTAATAAACATTCAATTTTTACAAACATTACTTCAAGATAGTGGTATTAATTCTATAACCAGAGATGATATGAAATCTGGAATGGCTGCTGGTTTTGGTGGTGGAATCCCTGATCACATTCAACTTTTTGTTAAAAAAACTGATATGGAAGAAGCGCTTCCAATTATAGAAAAAAGTTTATCATAGGTATGGAAGAAGAAAATAGATCTCCAAGAAAAAATTGGGACTTTATGATTGGTATTGCATTGGTCTTGTTCGGTAGTTTTAGATTATATCAACGATTACAAGCTGAAACCGAATGGGATTACCGAGCTATACTCACTATCTTATTTATTGGATATGGAGGTTTTTTAATTTACCGACACTTTCAAAGTACTGATAACAATTAATTTTCCTTATTAGGTATTTTGCTCATTGCATGTTCTGTAATTGCCGTTATTGACAATGATGGATTTACTCCTGGATTCGCAGAAATCATAGATCCATCACAGATATACATATTGTTATACCCAAAAACCTTATTACTCTGATCTATGACCCCTTCTGCAATATTAGCTCCCATTACAGCACCTCCTAATATATGAGCAGTAGAAGGAATTCCTGCTAACGGTTCTAATCCAAAAACAGTTTCTTTACCAGCTGTTATTTTTGCATAGCTTTTTGCTAAATTAAGAGATTGAGGTATAAATGCACTTGGTTTTTTACCTTCTGCAACAGTCGTATTCATTAGACCTAAAGCATTTATTTTAAATTTTAAAGTGCTATCCAATGTCTGCATAAACAATAGAATTGCCGTATTCTTACTCCAATCTCTTGAAGTGTATAACTTTATATAAGAAATAGGATGTTTGATAAAACTGGTTATCATTTTAGTAATTCTCACGATTACATTTTTACCATGAGTTAATGGTAAATGTGACAATCTCCAAAATCCAGAACCCTTGGCATATCTTACTATTTCTAAATGACTGTTTTTATCTGTGTTTAAAATAGACCCAATTGCTACTCCTTTAGACATATCTTTAGTGCCATCAAGGTTAGTGACACTAATTAAACTTTCATTATTTGTACGAATATCTGATCCAAGTCGGTCAGATAATTTCGGTAAAGACTTTTGTTTTAGCTTTAATAACAATTTTACAGTCCCTAATACGCCTCCTGAGAAAATGATTCCTTTAGTGTGAATTGATTTTTTAGATTTATAAATTCTAGTTGCGGATTTAAATTTCACCTCATACCCATCTGAAGAAGGCATTACATCAAAAACCTCATGCTCCGCCAAAATATCTGCGCCTAACTGTTGCGCTAAGTACAAATAATTTTTATCCAATGTATTTTTTGCTCCAACTCTACATCCAGTCATACAACCTCCACAGAAATTACAACCTGTTCGTTCTGGACCTTTTCCTTCAAAATACGGATCTGGTACAGTTTTATTAGGTGTTCCAAAAAATACCGCTACATCTGTAGCAGAAAAATCATCTTTAATATTCATTGTAGAAGCAAGTTCCTTTAACGCTTTATCCCCATCAAAAAGTTGTGGATTTTTTTGTGCACCCAGCATTTTTAATGCAATTTGATAAAACGGAGCAAGTTCTGATTGCCAATCCGCCAAGTTTTTCCAACTACCAGAGGTGAAAAATTCTTTTTTAGGAATCGGTAATGTATTCGCATACACAAGAGATCCTCCTCCTACTCCAGTTCCAGAAATTACCACTACGTGTTTAAAGAAGGACATTTTCATGATCCCAAACCATCTAAATAAAGGAACCCACAACCATTTTTTTAGATTCCAATTAGATTTCGGAAAATCACTAGATGTATACCATTTCCCTTTTTCAATAACCAAAACTTTATACCCTTTTTCCGAAAGTCGAAGTGCACTAACGGATCCACCAAAACCACTTCCTACAATCACATAGTCGTATTGCTCTTTTAATTTCATACAGTTATCGTTATATCGGTTTTTGGAACACAAGTACAGGTTAAAATATATCCTTGATCTATTTCACGTTCAAGAAGTACAATTTCTTTTTTAGAATTCCAATGCACCTCTCCTTCTACAAGTTTTGCTTTACAAGTACCACAATCTCCCATCATACAAGCATAGGGAACTTCTTTGTTAGCTCGGATAGCGGCATTCAGAATAGTTTCTGAAGCATCCCCTTTAAATACCATATTTGAATTATTTATCAAGGTATTAATTTGATATTCATTTCCTGAGAGTTGCTTTGGTTTCTTTGAAAATTCCTCCGTTCTAATAAAACTATCCTTAACACCTATTTTGTCTAATACTACTTTTGAAGCTTCCATCATAGGAGTAGGTCCGCAGATATAACAATATGTGTTTATACTAGTATCCATTAAATAAGCATACTGTCGATCAGAATCAAGCAACTCAAAACTTAGCATATAATTGAACTGCTCAGGATACACCTTAGTTAATTCATTTAACTCATCCGAAAAAATAACATCCATAGAGCTTCTACATCCATACAATAAAGTAACTCTTTCTTTAGAAGTTCTTAAAATAAATTTAACCATGGAAATTATTGGTGTAATGCCACTTCCGCCAGCAATAAAAAGAAATGATCTATCGATACTTTCTGGTAACACAAATTTACCAAAAGGTCCAGAAACTCTTAATTTATAATTTTCTTTTACCTTTTCTACAAGATGACTGGACAACTTTCCTCCTGGAACACTTTTTACTCCAACGGCCAATTTTCCTGTACCAGGATCTTCACTAATAGAATAGCATCTGCTTACTAGACAATCTTGTACATAATCAGAAATAACTACATATTGCCCTGATTTAAATTGAAAATGATTTCCTTCAAGATTCTTAAATACAATACGAACTGTATCTTCAGTTTCCTGAAATACATTTTCTACTTCCAGCACATAACTCCAGGTTTTTCCTAATTTAATATCGTTATATGTGTTTTGTTTATCTAAAATTTTAAGGTCCTGACTTCTAAAACCTTCAATAACCGATTGTTTTTCTAAAAGCTCTGTTTCTATATCCAAAAAACAACTTCTGTATTTATAAAAAGGTACTCTTGGATACAAATGATGAATCAAATGATAACTCTGATATAATGATAAAAATTCAAGTCCAGGAATAGTGACCACTCGAGTATTATGATATTTACTCAAGTTGTTATGTGGATAGTGTGGCAGCCAATCAAAAGAAAACGCGAGCACTGGTGCTGCAATAAGTGCAGACAATATAAAAACGAAAAATAAAGCCTTCCCGTTTCCTGATAAAATCAAAATACTTAAGGTTCCTGTAAGTATGATCAAAAACAATATAGATTGTTTTCTGATAATTCTCATAGCTGGATTAGTTTTACTTTGAACTCCTAATGATAGTATAAAATAATGGCCAATCAAGGTTACACATCGTAAAAATATTGAAAAAGGATTATTGCCATTAACGTAGTGATCTGGATCTTTAATAGGATCATTTGTATGCGCGTGATGTCTAAGATGAATGACCACAAATGCTGAAAATGGAAACAACAAAAAAAAGCTCGACAACCATCCAAGTATTTTTTCAAGTCCTTTATATGATTTCACACCTCCCGAAATATTATTATGACTTGCCTCATGTGCAATCGTAAACATACCATATGCTAATACAGCACCTATTAAAGACGTTAATCCTGCCGAGAGTCCTTTTGTGTAAAATTTCCATAGTACTGCATATCCAATACATAAAAGTATAAAGAGTGAAATAGTAGGCCAAGCTACTTTTCCTGAATATTTTTGCCAAACTGCTTGATTTTTCACGCGTCAAATGGTTATGTTTGAAAAAAGATATTTTTATTATCGAACTATTAAATCAAATATAGTTCGATTTTTACAAATTACCAAGTATGGGAAGAAAATCTATTCGTCGTGAAAGAAAAGGCAAAAACAAAAAGGTAGAACAATGGACACAGGCACTGCTTTCTAAGCTTAAAAATATCGAACTAGGAGATTTGACTATTGATGACTTGGCTCGATTAATGGGCAAAAGCAAATCCACTATTTATCAATACTTTACAACAAAAGAAGAGATTTTTGAATATATCACTCAAGTTAGAGTTGATCGTATCAAAGATTATAAAAAAGAAATTTCTGGAGAACTCTCTGTATTAAATTTTCAATATGAATCATTGGCCAAAATACTTGCAGAAGGTGTTGAAGATATATCACCTTTTTATTTAAAACAGTTGCAGACTCATTACTCTGGCGCCTGGAATATTGTAGAACAATTTTTACAAGAGCTTTTAAAAGATCTTAAAAATTTCTATGTTTTTGGGATCGAAAACAAGATGTTCAAAACAGTTTCTCCTGAATTATTAATCAAAATGGATGAATACTTCATTATGCAACTTCTCACTGATCATACATTTTTTGATAACAATCAACAAACATTGGAATCGGCTATTAAGGAATATATGTATATTAAGTTTGAAGGGTTAGTCCTAAATTGATAAAAAAAATCCTGCAAATTGCAGGATTCTTATATTTTATAAAACCATATATGGTTTTCTATACATTCACTGTATACATTTTCTCACGTAGTTCCTTGATCTTAGCATCACTCATATACTCATCAAAGGTTGCATAACGATCTATTACTCCATTCGGCGTCAATTCAATTACTCTATTTGCAACTGTTTGCGCAAATTCGTGATCATGTGTGGTAAAAAGTACCGTTCCTTTAAAATTCTTTAAAGAATTATTAAATGCTGTAATTGATTCTAGATCCAAGTGGTTTGTAGGTTCATCCAACATTAGCACATTTGCTCTGGTCATCATCATCTTAGACAACATACAGCGTACTTTTTCTCCTCCAGATAATACGTTTGATTTTTTTAATGCTTCTTCTCCACTAAAAATCATTTTACCAAGAAAACCTCTAATAAATACTTCTTCGCGTTCCTCTTCTGTAGTCGCCCATTGACGTAACCAATCAACTAGAGATAAATCGTTCTGAAAATACTCACTATTATCCGCAGGTAAGTAAGATTGTGTAGTTGTTATTCCCCAAGCAAATTTTCCAGCATCCGCTTTTTGCTTTTCATTAAGTATTTGATAAAACGCAGTTGTTGCACGAGAATCCTTTGAAAAAACAACAACTTTATCTCCTTTTGCCAAATTAATATCTACTCCTTTAAACAATATATCACCTTCATTACTTGCAGCTAACCCTTCTACATTAAGGATTTGATCACCTGCTTCTCTATCTCTTTCGAAAATAATAGCAGGATAACGGCGACTAGATGGTTTTATATCTTCGATATTAAGCTTTTCGATCATCTTTTTACGAGAGGTAGCTTGTTTTGACTTTGCTACGTTTGCACTAAAACGAGCAATAAACTCTTGTAATTCTTTCTTTTTCTCTTCAGCCTTTTTGTTTTGTTGCGCTCTTTGTCTTGCCGCTAATTGAGAGGATTCATACCAGAATGTATAATTACCACTATAATTATTGATCTTTCCAAAATCAATATCAGAAATATGTGTACATACAGAATCCAGGAAGTGACGGTCGTGAGAAACCACTATTACAGTATTATCATAATTAGCTAAAAAATGCTCTAACCAAGAAATTGTTTCGTAATCCAAATCATTGGTAGGCTCATCCATGATTAATACATCAGGACTACCAAATAAACATTGTGCCAGTAATACTCGCACTCGTTGTTTTGTATCCAGATCCGCCATACTTGTATAATGAAGATCTTCTTTTATACCTAAGTTAGAAAGCATGGTTGCAGCATCACTATCTGCATTCCAACCATTCATCTCTTCAAATTGTACCTGAAGCTCTCCAATCTTTTCTGCATTTTCATCAGTATAATCTGCATATAAGGCATCAATTTCTGTTTTGATCTTATACAAATCTTTGTTTCCCATGATCACTGTTTCTAACACAGTGTATTGATCATAGGCATAATGATTCTGCTCTAAGACAGACATACGTTTGCCAGGTTCTAAATGCACATGCCCTGATGTCGCTTCAGTAACTCCTGAAAGTATTTTTAAGAATGTTGATTTTCCTGCTCCATTTGCACCAATAATGCCGTAACAATTACCTTGAGAGAAGGTTGTATTCACTTCATCAAATAAAATACGTTTACCGAATTGAACTGAAAGATTAGAAACTGATAACATAGCTATAATTTGTAAAAAATTGTATTTTCGGCAAAAGTAGAAAAATGGATCCGAAACTTGAAACAATATAGTAGTATTTTCAATGGATTCTTACAAAATTAAAATTCTGGTAAAATCAAGATTATATCTAGTCGTTGAAGCACAATCTTTCTTTTACAATTAACTAATAATAACACAATTAACGTATTCTTAACAAGCTCTAGAATTGTTTCCGTTTATTTTTGAATGTTTGTCAGTAAATTTATAGCACCCAAAATGTATTTCTGTAGAATAAAATATTTTATTTATTTATCTATTCTTACTTGCTGTGTTTGTAGCTGCGATTCTACTAAGGAAATAGAAAGAGAATATACCTATTTTGGTGGAGAAATTGTAAATCCTAACACCGATTATATTATCCTTTTTAGGGATAATAAATATCAAGACACCATCTATTTAGATAAAAACAATCAATTCTTATACAAAATAAAAGATTTAAAAGAAGAAGGCCTCTATTCTTTTAGACATAACCCAGAATATCAACTCGTAATGTTGGAAAAAGGTGACAGTGTTTTGATAAGAATAAATACACTGGAGTTTGATGAATCCTTGGTTTTTACAGGTGTAGGATCCCGAAAAAACAATTTTCTAATTGACATGTTTCTTCAAAATGAAATTGAAAGAGAAAAAATAGAAAAAAGAGAATTTAGGTTATCTCCCATTGATTTTAAAAATACTCAAGATTCATTATTAACATTGCGACAAGAGCAATACGCTAAGTTAACGGATAAGTATGCGTTAAGTGACCTTTCTAAAGAGATTTGTAAATCTAGTTTTGAATATGACTTTTTTTCAAGGTATGAAATGTACTTTTACAGATATCAATATTATGGGATGAACTCTATTGATGCTTTTAAGGAATTCCCTAAATCTTTTTTTGATTATAGAAATCAAGTAAATTTTAATAATGATGATTTAAAGCGACTCTATTCTTATAATCGTTTTTTAAACCACTACTTTACCAATTCTTCTTATACAAGATATATGAAGAAAAAATCTTTATCAAAGAATAAAGTAGAATACACCATGTCTAAATTAGACCTTGTGGATAGTGTAATACAACATTCATATATTAAGAATAATTTATTAAGAGGAATTACAACAAATTTCATCTTGGATAACAAAAATGATTATACCTCTCAAAAAGTATTAAATCATTACTTGTCCATTAGTAGTAATAAGAAATTTCAGAAAGAACTTAAAAAATTAGCCAAAGCGACCTCTAGACTTAAACCAAATAATATTATTCCAGATCAAGATCTTATTTCTTCGAATGGAGAAATCACTAAGTTATCTTCTCTTTTTGAAAAACCAGTTACAGCCTTGTATTTTTGGTCAACTGAAAAGAAAGATCATTATATAAAGGCCCATCAGAAAACCAATTATTTGAGTACGGTATATCCCGAAATTGACTTTATTGGTATTAATACAGATGATGATCAAACAGAGAATTGGTTGAAAACAATTAAACGTCACAATTATAATCTAGATCGTGAATATGAGTTTAAGTTTCCTAAGTGCTCCTCTGATGAGTTAGTCATTCATTATAGTAATAAAGTAATATTAGTAGACCAGCGTGGAAGGATTATAAATCCAAATGCAGATTTGTTTTCATCAATCTTCGAAAAACAATTGATGAGCTATAGCAGATTAGCAACCATAGAAAAACAAAAAAATGTCCTCGATTAAAGGACATTTTTCAGTATTCTTATTTATTAAAATTTAGTTACCTTTTTTGTAATCAGCTAAAAATTTAGCTAAACCAATATCGGTTAATGGATGTTTCAACAATCCTTCTATTGATGAAAGAGGGCCTGTCATTACGTCTGCTCCTATTTTTGCACAATCAATTACGTGCATTGTATGTCTAACAGAAGCTGCAAGGATCTCTGTATCAAATCCATAATTATCATACACAAGTCTGATCTCTGCTATTAAATTCAAACCATCTGTAGAAATATCATCTAGTCTTCCTATAAAAGGAGAAACATAGGTTGCACCTGCTTTTGCAGCCAATAATGCTTGCCCAACAGAAAAAACCAGTGTACAATTGGTCTTAATACCTTTATCACTAAAATATTTGATTGCTTTTACACCTTCTTTAATCATTGGTACTTTTACAATGATTTGATCATGAAGTTTAGCTAGTTCTTCTCCTTCTTTAATAATCCCTTCAAAATCAGTAGAAATTACTTCTGCACTTACATCTCCTGTTACTATATCGCATATTTTTTTATAATGCTCTATAATATTTTCCTTACCAGTGATACCTTCTTTTGCCATCAATGATGGATTGGTAGTCACTCCATCAAGTACACCCAGATCTTGTGCTTCTTTAATTTGATCAAGGTTAGCAGTATCAATAAAAAACTTCATATTGTTGTGTTTAGATTTGTTATTTTTTGAAATTCTGTTTAAAAACTATTGTTTTAATTATGTCGCCAAAATTACAATTTATAATGATTCATAAGTAATTTCTCATACATTTTATCTGGTAGTATTCTTTTTAAAACTATAGAAAACTTTTGCATAAACTCTCCTACTTTATAATGTACTTTTGGTTTATTTGTTTGAATAACCTTATACACTACTTTTGCCATTTCTTCAGGGTTCATTCCTTCATCAACGTGTCCATTCATTAGTTTTAAAGATTCTCCATACGATTTTTGGTAAGGAGACTTATCTAGAACTGGTGCGTGATATCGCCCAGCGGCTATATTTGTTGCAAAATCACCAGGAGCTACATTTGTCATATTAATATTAAATGCTTTTAACTCCATTCTCCAAGCTTCTGTGGTTATTTCTAATGCTGCCTTAGAAGCACTATAAATTCCTCTATATGGCAAGCCCATATAACCAGCGATTGAAGTAATATTAATAACCAACCCACTACCTTGCTTTCTCATTAATGGCAGCACTGCTTTGGTCACGTTAATAGGTCCAAAATAATTGGTAGTAAAATTTTTTATAATTTCTTCTTCTGGAATCTCTTCTATAGGACCTGTGATTCCAGCACCCGCATTATTGATCAAAATATCTAATCTTCCATGTTTTTGTTCAATACTAGTAACTGCAGCTTGTATACTCCCTTTATCTGCTACATCAAGTTGCAACAGTTTGAACGCATCAAAATCAGAAAAACGATCCGGATTTCTGCTGGTACCATATACAATGTATCCTTTATTTGTAAGAAATGTCCCTATAGATTTGCCAATACCAGAGGAGCCTCCAGTTATTAAAATGACTTTAGAGTTTTGATCTGTGTTCATGCTCGCAAATATACACTCTGAATTACGATTTATGAATTTAGAATTATGAAATAATCTTAAAATATTTAAAAAGGAAAGTTTAGGGTACAAAAAAAGGCAAGCTACCTACATCACACCGCTACGACCATTTACCTTTGCTGCGTTCCCGCCCTGGAGGATTCAACAGGAGCTGGTTGTGTAGGACTTGCCGCTGCAAAGATACAATCTTTAGTATATAAAACAATGATTTTTTAAACCCAATTAAAATAAATATCTTGCTATAAATTTCATTCACATCATGAACAAACGTAACCTATTCGCCATCATTACATTATGCTCCCTTGTCTTTTCATGTGGTAGTAATACGGAGGCGAAAAAAAAATATTTTTCTATAAAAACAGATAACAATCAAAAAAAATTTAAGCTTGGTGAAACAGTAAAAGCTAGCATTGTAAATAACAAAAATTTTGAGATTGATTCTGTTGTATTTTTTCTAGGTGATATCAAATCTAATGCTAACAGTAACTATACATACGAAGAAAAATTAGATACAGAAAGATTAGGAAAACACCTTCTTAAGGCAATCGTATATTATGAGGGTAAAGAAGAAGATGTGTATAAAAAACTTACTTTCCTTAATAATACACCTCCCAAATTATATAAGTATAAGATTATTGCAACATATCCGCATGACCAAAACGCTTTTACTCAAGGATTGGAATTTAATAGAGATACTTTATATGAGAGTACTGGAAAAAATGGATTGTCTTCACTTAGAAAAACGAATTATACAACTGGAGAAGTATTACTAAAAAAAGACGTTGACAAAAAATACTTTGCAGAAGGAATTACTATTATTAATGATAAAATTATTCAACTAACCTGGCAAGCTAAAGAAGGGTTTATTTATGATCTTAGTACACTGGAAAAAACTGGAACTTTTGCATACAAAAAAAGTAAAGAAGGTTGGGGATTATGTAATGATGGTGCACAAATATATAAAAGCGATGGAACTGAAAAAATATGGATTTTAGATCCAGAAACACTTTCAGAAAAATCCTATATTGAGGTTACTACCAATACTAAAATCAAATCAAAATTTAATGAATTAGAGTGGATTGACGGCAAAATATATGCTAACACTTGGCAAAAGGATGGAATTGCTATAATTAATCCTAAAAATGGTGCATTAGAAGCCGTGATAAACTTAGCTGGGTTAAGAGAAAAAGTGACGCAACACGATAACCTGGATGTATTAAATGGTATCGCCTATAAAAAAGATACTCAACAACTATTTGTTACAGGCAAAAATTGGGACAAACTTTTTGAAATTGAGATCATTAAGTAACTTTTATTATCATAAACCGATCGATGTTCACTAATTCTTTTGTAACATCACAATAAGTACTTCGTTATTATAATAGACAGATAATAAACCGTACCTTTGCGGCTTATTTTTATTTATATGAACAAATTTGAAGCGTTAGGCCTCGGTGAAGCTATTATAAAAGCGGTGAATGAAATGGGGTTTGAAACTCCTAGTGAAGTACAGGAAAAGGCTATCCCTATTTTACTTGATGAAGATACGGATATTGTTGCGCTAGCGCAAACAGGAACAGGAAAAACCGCTGCATTTGGTTTTCCTCTTATTGAAAAAATAGACAGCGACAGCAGAATTACGCAAGGATTAATTTTATCTCCTACCCGTGAATTATGTCTACAGATTACCAATGAGCTAAAAAATTACTCTAAATTTATTAAAGGATTGCGTACAGTAGCTGTATATGGAGGCGCTAGTATTCATGATCAAGCAAAAGAGATAAAGCGAGGTGCACAAATTATTGTTGCTACTCCAGGACGTATGCAAGATATGATCAATCGTAAGATGGTGGATATCTCTAATATTGGATATTGCGTACTAGATGAGGCTGATGAAATGCTTAATATGGGATTTTATGAAGATATTAATGCTATCCTATCTCATACTCCAGATGATAAGAGTACCTGGTTATTCTCTGCAACCATGCCTAGAGAAGTTTCTACAATTGCAAAACGTTTTATGCATAACCCTGTAGAAATTACAGTTGGACATAAAAATACAGGATCTGAAAACGTTTCTCATGAATATTATGTTGTAAATTCAAGAGATCGTTATGCTGCACTGAAAAGATTATCTGATGCTAATCCCGATATATTTTCAGTAATATTTTGTCGTACCAAAAGAGATACCCAAAAGGTCGCAGAAAGTTTAATCGAAGATGGGTATAATGCAGCTGCTTTGCACGGAGATTTAAGTCAAAATCAACGTGATTTAGTAATGAAAAGTTTTAGAAATCGTCAGATTCAAATGTTAGTTGCTACGGATGTAGCTGCGCGTGGAATTGATGTAAATGATATTACCCACGTAATTAACTATCAATTACCTGATGAGATTGAAACATACACGCATCGAAGTGGAAGAACCGGGCGTGCAGGTAAAAATGGTGTTTCAATGGTGATTGTTTCTAAGAGTGAACTTAGAAAAATTAAGACCGTTGAACGAATCATTAAAAAGAAATTCGAGGAAAAAGAAATTCCTAGTGGTGAAGAAATCTGCCAGGTACAATTATTTCATTTAGCAAATGATATTGCAAAAGCAGAAATAAATCACGAAATTGAAACATATCTTCCTTCAATTAATGAAGTGTTAAAAGATTTCTCTAAAGAAGAGTTAATCAAAAAATTCTTTTCTGTTGAGTTCTCTCGTTTTCATAATTATTATAAAAACGCAAAGGATCTTAATGCTGCAGGAGATAATAGACGTGACTCTGGAGGAAGAGATGGTAGTACACGCTATTTTATTAATGTAGGTGAGAAAGATGGATTTGACTGGATGACTCTGAAGGATTTCCTTAAAGAAACTTTAGGTCTAGGAAGAGATGCTGTAAGCCGTGTGGATGTAAAAGAAAGTTTTTCTTTCTTCAACACAGATTCTGAACATCAAGATAATATTCTTTCAATTTTTGAAGATTTTAGATTAGAAGGAAGAAAAGTTAACGTAGAAATCTCTAAAGATTCTGGACGTAACAGAGGTGGTAGAAAACGTAGAGATAATGCTGGAGGCGGTTTTAAAGGAAAACGTAGAAGCGATGGTTTTAAACCAAAAGGTAGAAATCGTCGTGATAATGATAGTGGTGGTGATCGAGGAGGTAATGGAAGAAGAGATAGAAGAAAACGTAGTGATCGTAGGTAATTTTTCTTAAATTAACGAAACTATATGCTTTTTGGCTCGATTTTTATGTTATGTTCTTATAAATTGGTCGTCATATATAATAGTTAATATAAAATCATTACTAAAAATAAACTTTTGAAAAGAATTTTAACATACTTAGCATTTATCATAAGCATTGGCATCTATGCACAGGATACTGATTCTGAAACTGTTTCTGGAAAAGTTCTTAATGCCTCTACTGACATTAAATTGCAAAATGTTCATATTGTAAATTTAAGTCAGGTAGTAGGAACTATCACCAATAAAGAAGGGGATTTTGAGATAAAGGCCAATGTAAATGATACGCTATATTTTACGTATATAGGATACAAACCACTTAGAGTTAGAGTAACGAATGACTGGAAAAAGTTTGGCGACGTTAAAATCAAAATGACAGAACTTGGTATCGCTCTAGAAGAAGTTGTGGTTGCAGATGTGCAACTTACGGGATACTTAGAGATCGATGCCAAGAAAATTCCTGTCTACAATAACTATAGATATAGTATTTCTGGATTAAATTCTGGATATGAAGGAGGTAGTAGTCAACCAGGAGCTGTCAATAAAGTATTGGGCGCCATTTTTAATCCTGCAGATTTTCTTTATAATATTTTTAGTAAACGATCCAAAGAGTTACGTAAACTCAGAAAAATGAAGAAAGATGATGAGATCAGAAATCTTTTGGAAACTAAATTTGATCGTGCTACACTCATGGCACTTTTGCAAGTAGAGCGTTTGGATATTGATGAAATACTAAGAAATTGCAACTACTCATCCGATTTTATAAATTTTGCTAATGACCTACAAATTCTTGATGCAATTAGTGAGTGTTATGAAGAATATAAAGTTTTAGACAGAAAATAAAATCAACTTTTATTTTTGAGAATGTAATGCAATACGGTTTCCTTCAGAATCTATAAAATATCCCATATATCCGTGTGTTTCTGATATTTGTGTTTTATTAGCGATTATTTTTCCTCCTGCAGCCGTTACTCTACCAATCTCATTTGCTACATCATCACAAGAAAAGTATATTAGAACTCCATCCTGACTAGGCGTGTAGTGTTCTCCTGCATTAATCAATGATCCCGTAACCATACCAGATTCATTTTTATTTGGAAACCATCCCATTTGTAGTCCATCAATGTTGTGAAGACTAATTTCTATATCAAAAACCTTTTCATAAAAAGCTTTAGCACGATCCATATCCGTAACAGGAATTTCAAACCAAGTAACCATAATATATAACCCTAAAATTTATAGTTATTAAGATACAATTTGTACGCTAAAGTAAAAACATATTTACAAAGAAAAATAACTGGTTTTATAAAACCAGTACATCAAAATCACTAGTTATGATTTTGAGCTATGAAGATGTATTCAATATTTAAAAATGAACTATGTTATCGTTCTTTTTTGAAAAATATCGTGGACTTCTGTTGGATAATTAATGGTGGTTTTACTTGTTTTAAAACCTGTTTTCACTTGCTTTAAAAGCATTTTCATTTTGTTGGTAGGTGACTGTTTTTTGCTCATGACAAAGGTGTTTTTAGGGTACTAAAACATAAAGTCTTTATCAAATATAGGGAATTAATTTATAATACCCTTGATTTAAGCACATTAACCTTTTACGCGTAAACCATTATTTATGAGTAAATTACAAATTAAACAAAAGAAGAATAATTAGAATTTGTTATCTATTATTCACTATTCGTAAGCAATAGTTTAGTATTTGTCATCCCTGCTCTTCTTCATATCTTGCTATAATTTTTTCATGGCTTTTGATTACTTTTTTAGCCCAATCCATTCTTTTTTCTAATTTTTCTTCTTTTGATAATTGCCAATCAATATTCGAATTTCTTAATAACGATGTTACTTGCTGTAAAATAATCGCCGCAGAAACAGATATATTAAGGCTTTCTGTAAATCCTACCATTGGAATATGAAGCTTTGTATCTGCCATATTTAATACCAAATCACTTAATCCTTCTTGTTCTTGCCCAAAGAAAAACGCTGCGGGTTTACTAATATCAAAATCTTTTAATTCTACCGAATTATCATGAGGTGTAGTTGCTACAATCTGATAACCTTTGTTTTTTAATGCAGAAACACACTCTTTTGTAGTTGAGTATCTATTAATATCCACCCATTTCTGTGCACCCATTGCAATTTCTCTATCAATTCGTTTTGCATTGATCTCCTCAATTACATGAACGTTTTGGATTCCAAACACATCACAACTTCTAATCACAGCGCTCGTATTATGCAATTGATACACATCTTCTACTGCCACCGTAAAATAATTGGTGCGTTGTTCAATTACTTTTTTATACAACTCCAACCTTCTAGGAGTAAGAAAAGATTCTAAATACACTAATAGTTTATGATCTATCATAGATGGCTAAATTATGAAAGCATAATCAAATTATAATAATTACTAGAAAATTTGATAAAAAAACCTCCTGTTCGTTACCCATACGAATCAGGAGGCGGTATATCAATCTAATTTCAAAATATTTAATCAGAAATTGTTGCTCTAAGTTTTTATTACCATCGTCATATAAAAATAAAAACTACAATATTCTGAAACTTACGAAAGCTAGCATTTCCCACTTAAAAAAATGCCATACAATACTCGATTGATATATTTTCTTATTATCAAAACTTATTTTGGGTTATTAAGGGTTTTAAAATCTATAAAAAATTCAAAATTAGTTCTATCATACATTAAAGTATTATTTCATTGCACCAAAATAAATTCACTTCTTCTATTTTGTTGATGTTCTTCTTCGCTACAATCAATACCGTTCTCGCATTTATTAACTAGAGCGGTTTCTCCATAGCCTCTTCCTGAAACTCGGGATCGATCAATACCTCCTTTTTCTACAATATACTTTATAGTACTTTGGGCACGTCTCTCACTTAAATACATATTATAATTATCCTCTGCCCTACTATCAGTATGTGATCTGACATCTATCTTGAGGTTTGGGTTTTGTTTTAGAGTCGCAATAATCTTTTGTAACTCTATCTCTGCATCGGATCGAATAAAGGACTTATCAAGATTAAAATAAATAATTTGTAAACGAAGTATTTTTGCTAAGTCATCTCCTGGTTTTAATTCATTACTATCTAACCCTCCTTTACCAAGTTGTAAAGGTAGTTTATGTGAATATTCTGGAATGTAATTGGTAGCCAAAACAGCTTCAGTAGGACTATATGTCTTTTTTGTACCGCGCACTACATATGATGCTTCGCACTCAAGTTCAAATTTATATATTCCATTATCATCAGAAATTACTCTCTGCAACTCCTGATTACTTGAATCCATTAAAATTACTTCTGTATTCGCTAATATATCCCTAGTAGCTGCATCTGTAATCACTCCAGTAACATATTGATTACATTTTGTTATTAACTCATCTGTTTGTTTAAATCGATAGATATCGTCATTCCCTTTACCTCCATTTCTATTACTGGCAAAATATCCGATTTTGGTGGACTCATCCAATACAAAAGTAAAATCATCTTCTGGTCCATTTACAGGTTTCCCTACATTATAAGGAATAGAGAACATCCCAAATTCTTCAGGTATTGCAACGAACACATCTAATCCTCCAAGTCCTACATGACCATCACTAGCAAAATACAATCGACCAGAATCACTCAGATAAGGAAATGTTTCCCTTCCTTCTGTATTTATACGATTCCCTAAATTTTTAGGTTCTCCAAAAGTACCATCTTCATTTACATCTATTACATATAAGTCCGAAAAACCCTTGCTTCCTGGCATATCACTTGCGAAATAAAGCTTCTTACCATCTGCACTTAATGCTGGATGTGCTACAGAATATTCATTACTATTAAAAGGTAATTCTTCAACATTTGTCCATTTTTCACCATCTAAAGTTGCTCGATAAAGTTTTAATAAGATAGTTCCTTTTGTATCTGAACCTAGTTTTTTATCAGTGAAATTATTTCTTGTAAAATAAACCGTTTGTCCATCTTTGCTAAAAGAGGTTGAAGATTCATGAAACCGAGTATTAATTTTTCCTTTTAGTCGCTCTGGCTGTGTTAAAGCTCTACGTTCTCCTATTATATTCGATGAATACAAATCTAAAAATGGCATTTCGTTCCACTCATGTACGGTTTTGATTATGCTATTTCTTCCTACACGAGAAGAAGCTATTATAAGTTGACCTCTATTATTGAAGCTAGGAGCATAATCAGAATGCTCCGAATTAATATAAAGTCGTTGTACCTCATATCGTCCTGACTGCATTTCAATAAATCGAAGGTAATCTCTTGTACTTGCAAAATATTCTGCACGTTGATCATTCCCTGTAACAGAATTAAAACGTTCCATTACTTTATCAGCTTCATTATAACGCTCTACACTCTTAAGACTTTGGGAATAACGAAATAAATATTCAGGATCTAATTGCTCCGAATAAGTACTCACCAATTCTTCGTACCATTTTACAGATTCTTCTAATTCTGCATTAAAATAATAAGAGTCTCCTAATTTCTTATATAAATCTGCGGATGCGTACCCATTTTCTGCAACATCCAAATAGATCTCACGGGCATCTACAAATGCATATCTATCAAAGTTTTCATCTGCTTTCTCTAACCGTTTTTCTTGTGCATGTAACGCACCACAAACGATGATACTAAACGCTACATAGATAAAGTATTTTTTAAAGTTCATAATCAATATTTTTAATGCTAGAAGAATCTAGGCGTTAGCATTCTGTTATATTTTCTAAATAGTTCAAAACGGAGCATTACTTCATAACTTCCATCATTAAACTGCGTTCTTCCTAACTCAGTTGATTCTTTATCATAGGCAAATCCAATCATCAACGAATCCGAAACTTGGAATCCTGCTATAGCACTAAAAGCTGCACTCCATCGATATCCTACACCAAGAGTCAATCGATCATACAATAAAAAATTGGCCGATACATCAACTTGTAAAGGAGTCCCAAACACTAGCTTGCTTAATACTGCTGGTTTAAACTTTAGATTATCATTAAGATCAAAAACATGACCTGCTATCAAATAATAATTAACACGTTCTTCTGCTACAAAGGTTGCTGAATCATTACTGTTTACTGTAGCATCTTCATCAAAATGATCTGTTTCTAAAAGATTGGGAGCACTTAGTCCAAAATAGAACTTGTTTGTATGATAGTATATTCCTATTCCAACATTGGGGCTAAACTTATTATCTATATTATTCTCAAAATTCGGATCATTAATATCAAACTGACTTAATCGCTGAAAATCTACATTTAATAAATGTCCTCCTGCTTTTAATCCCAGACTAAGCCTCCCAACATCTGATGTGGGAATCGTATATGAAAAATCAATATCAAAATAGGTTTCGTTTGTAGGCCCTATCTCATCATTGACAATGGATAAACCTAAACCGACTCTATTATTCCCTCCAAGCGGTGTATTCAACGATAATGTTTGTGTACGCGGTGCTCCATCTAACCCAACCCATTGACTACGATGTAACCCAGTAATACTCATTACTCCTCTGCTACCAGCATAGGCTGGATTTACACTAATAGTATTGTACATATACTGAGTATATTGGGCATCCTGTTGAGCATATCCCAAATGCTGGAAAGCGAGACTTAAAAGTACTGTAGTAATTAATATGTATGCTTTTTTCATCAGCTCTAGTTTAATATTTTTATTTAAACCCGTGAGAATTTCACTCACGGGTATTTTATTTTGATCGGTTATTTATTGATATACAAGTATCCTGCTCTATTTTTGCGTTCACCAGTATCCAGAACATATTCCAGTACATAGTAATATGTCCCTACAGGAAGTTCATCTCTTGCCTCTACCGTAGTTCTTCCATTAGATATACCTCTGAAGAAATTATCATTTCTACCGTAATTATCTGTCCCGAAAACTTTTACTCCCCATCGATTATAGATTTCTAAAGTATTTTCTAAGTTTTCAATTCCTCTAATTACTAATACATCATTAATACCATCTCCATTAGGTGTGATCCCTGTATAGATTTCAATTCCATCTTCTGCAGTTGGATCTGAGCTATTAGGCTCGAGATAATCTGGTATTCCATCTCCATCTAAATCTGAAGCATCATCTGGATCACCATCTCCATTGGCATCTGGATTTTCATCTTCTGTTGGGATATTATCACCGTCATCATCTACATCAAGATAATCTGGAATGGTATCACAGTTATTATCTATCTCACAATCGGTATTCTGAGTATCTCCTGTGTTCGGGTTTCCATCACCGTCAGGATCTACTCCTTCAAAGATTGTATCTATCCCATCACCATCATCGTCTGTATCCAGATAATCTGGGATTCCATCTCCATCACTATCTTGGTCGGTAGGATCATCATCACCGTCATAATCTTCATATACTGTATCTACACCATCATTATCATCATCCATATCTAAATAATCTGGTATTCCATCTCCATCGCTATCTTGAGTATTTCCAGTATCAGGATCTCCATCACCATCAGGGTTAGGGTTCTCATCCGCCGTTGGGATATTATCACCATCATCATCTGTATCCTGGAAGTCATCAATACCATCTCCATCGGTATCTTGTATAGGATAATTTACGGTTCCTCCATCAGGATCATCCTGCACAATATCTGGAATACCGTCATCACCAAATGGTCCATCTAATCTTCCATCTCCATCAAGATCCATCATTCCGTGTCCTGACTCAGCCACATCATTCACTCCATCACCATCAGCATCCAAATCTTGACTATCTATAACTCCGTCACCATCTGTATCTAAATTAGGATCTCCATTTTGTTCTTCGATATCAGTAATACCATCATTATCATCATCCAAATCTATAGGGTTTGGAATTCCATCACCATCACTATCTAAGAAACTTATAGTTGGATCATCAGGATCTCCATCTCCATTAGGATCTATATCATTAGGATTATTAGGATCATCAGATGTCTCAGTAATTATTTCTCCAAGTGGAGTCGTTCCTTCAGCAATTGCCGAATTTATCACTTGTCCAGCTACCATATCTGCTTGTGTTACTATATGTTCCGCGGTAACGGTTGCCATACCACCAGGAATCAAAGAAACTATCGGCGAACCAGAGGTAATGGTCGCATTGGCATCAGTAATAGTAATATTATTCATAGTAACATTTCCAGTATTGGTTACTACAATTGTATAGGTAATTACATCTCCTACAGTTGTAAATAATCCCTGATCCGCTACTTTAGTCACCGCCAGATCACCAAGAGGTGTTAGATTAGTAATCGTAATTGTTGCATCATCTGGATCTGGAGTAGTAGGATCATCTGAAAGATCAGTCACAGGACTACCATCAGGAGCATCTCCAGTTACATCTGCCTGGTTCACAACCACACCTGCATCTAAATCAGCTTGTGTAATCGTATGAGCAGCTGTAACCATAACGCTAGCTCCTGAAGCAAGGGTAGGTATAACAGCTGGTGTGATACTTCCTGCATCTGCATTGGCATCATTTACTACCACATTCGTCAATGTTGTATTACCCGAATTAGTAACTGTCAACATATAAGTAATCACCTCTCCAACGGTATCATATGCTCCATCAGCTGGAGCATCTTGCACTTTGATCAGTGTAAGTTCTGGTGTTTGATCAACTACAGTTATTGTAGGATCATCTAAAGTTGGTGTATTAGGATCATCAGATGTAAGATCTTCGATCGGCATTCCATTCGGATCTTCAGAAGTTACTTGCGCTACATTAGTTACACTACCTGCATCTATATCTGCTTGTGTAATAATGTGTGTAGCTGTAACTGTTATGATTTCACCTGGATCGATACTGTTTACTGTGGATGGAGTTATCATGTCTGCATTAGCATCAGTAATCACAACATTAGTTAAGGTTACATTTCCATTATTCGATATTTCTATAGTATAACTAATATTCTCTCCTACCGTATCATACGAACCATCGACTGGAACATCTGTTGCTTTGGTTATACTGATTGAACCATTAGCAGGAAGCATAATTACCGTTGGATCATCAGGGCTTCCATCTGTATTAGGATCATTGTCTGTAGGATCATTAGGATCATCGGATAGGTCTGTTACAGTAATCATATTTGGATCTAATCCGCTTACTGTAGCTTGATTAGTATAACTACCTGAATCTATATCCGCTTGCGTTAACATATGTATTGCAGTATAGGTTGTAGAATCACTAGCTCCAGCCACTAAATCTATAGTAGTAGTTGGTGTAATAATTGCTCCAAAATCAGTAACATTAATTCCTGTTAAATCTACGTTACCTGTATTTGTTATTGCAAAAGTGTATGTGATATTTTCTCCTGCATCTGCAAAACCATTTCCATTTGTATCATCTAAAACTCCTGTCTTAGTGATATCCAATAATGGTTGACTTAAATCTGTAACCGTTGGATCATCCGGACTACCATCATTGTCTGGATCAACATCTGTAGCATCATCTGGATCATCTGAGGCATCCGTGATGTCTGGGCCGCCTAATGGATCGGTAGCAGTAGCAGTAGCGGTATTGCTAAAACTACCCGCTGTAATGTCTCCTGCGGTGATGGTGTACGTAGCTGTATAGGTACTGTTATCACTAGCCCCTACTACTAAATCAATCGGAGTGGCTGGAGTAACAGTAACTAAGGCATCCGTAACACTGATTCCTGTAAGATCGATATTTCCTGTATTGCTCACAGTAAATACATAGTTGATCGTATCTCCTGCATCGATAATACCATTAGCGTTTGTATCTACATAACTATCCGTCTTGGTGATATCCAGTAAACCTTGTCTAAGGTCTGTTACTGTTGGATCGTCTGGACTGCCATCATTGTCTGGATCAACATCTGTAGCATCATCTGGATCATCTGAATCATCACTCACTGGTGGTGCTGTTGGATCTAATGGGTTAGGTGCACTCGCGACAGCAGTATTGCTAAAGCTACCTGCGGTAATATCTGCTGCGGTGATCACATAACTCGCGGTATAGGTGCTGTTGTCACTTGCTCCTACTACCAAGTCAATCGTAGTAGCTGGAGTAACGGTAACGGTTGGATCGTCTACCTGAATATTAAACAGATCGATATTTCCTGTATTACTCACAGTAAACACATAGTTG
>NZ_JARYGY010000001.1:98850-1044373 GCF_029906345.1 Aquimarina mycalae
ATCATCACTCACTGGTGGTGCTGTTGGATCTAATGGGTTAGGTGCACTCGCGACAGCGGTATTGCTAAAGCTACCTGCGGTTATATCTGCTGCGGTGATCACATAACTCGCGGTATAGGTGCTGTTGTCACTTGCGCCTACTACCAAGTCAATCGTAGTAGCTGGAGTAACGGTAACGGTTGGATCGTCTACCTGAATATTAAACAGATCGATATTTCCTGTATTGCTCACAGTAAACACATAGTTGATCGTATCTCCTGCATCAATAATACCATTAGCGTTCGTATCTACATAACTATCCGTCTTAGTGATATCCAATAATGGTTGACTTAAATCTGTAACCGTTGGATCATCTGGACTACCATCATTGTCTGGATCAACATCCGTAGGATTGTCTGGATCATCTGAATCATCCGTGATGTCTGGACCACCTAATGGATCGGTAGCAGTGGCAGTAGCGGTATTGCTAAAACTACCCGCTGTAATGTCTCCCGTGGTGATGGTGTACGTAGCTGTATAGGTACTGTTATCACTCGCGCCTACTACTAAATCAATCGTAGTGGCTGGAGTAACAGTCACTAAGGCATCCGTAACACTGATTCCTGTAAGATCGATATTTCCTGTATTGCTCACAGTAAATACATAGTTGATCGTATCTCCTGCATCTATAATACCATTAGCGTTTGTATCTACATAACTATCCGTCTTGGTGATATCCAGTAAACCTTGTCTAAGGTCGGTGACTGTTGGATCATCTGGATTTCCATCCCCATCATCATCCGTAGCATCTGCAGCATCATCTGGATCATCTGATAAACTAGTAATTGTATTTCCGTTTGCATCTTCAGCACTTACAGTAGCTGTATTACTAAAACTGCCAGCGGTTATATCAGCTGCTATAATTGTATAAGTAGCCGTAAAGGTTGAATTATCTGAATTTCCAGCTAACAAAGTAGCTAACGGGCCTCCAGAAACTGTTACAACAGGATCACTTACTGTAACATTAGTAATATCAGCAGTACCATTATTCGTTACCGTAAATACATAGTTGATCGTATCTCCTGCATCTATAATACCATTAGCGTTCGTATCTACATAAGTATCAACTTTGGTAATTTCAAGATCATTTACTACTGGATCTCTCCAATCTGGTTCTGCTCCTGGGCTGTCAGTATCAGGAAATGGATTATCAGCGGTCTGTCCTCCATTAGTTGGACCACCTGCATCTGTAACACTTGTTCCGTCAGTATCAAACTCATCATCTAGGCCATCACCATCACTATCTGTACCTAGATTTGTGAGGTCAGGTGTGGTCCCAATGGTATCTGTACCATCAACCACTCCATCATCATTGCTATCGTAGGCTTCAATAGTATCACTCTCTCCATCTTCATCTGAGTCAGTATCAATATAATCAGCTCCATCAGTTAATCCATCTGTGTTTTCAGGAGTAATTGGTGTTCCAACTAATCCACAGGTTGCTACTGAGCAATCTGCATCATACTGATCATCAATACCATCTCCATCTGTATCATTACCCACTAGAGGAAGGTATACTGAGGTAGATTGTCCTTCTATATTATCTACAATACCATCATCATCGGCATCTATATCCAAGAAATTTGGTCCATCTCCTGGATTGGAATCAGAATTCGGTGCTGGCAATGCTGCTCCTGTAATTATTTCTCCTGCACCACTTCCGTTATCAATAGTATCAACATCATCAGCTAATCCATCACCATCCGCATCTGGATCACTGCCATCTTCAATACCATCGCCATCACTATCTAAAGTTCCTGCAAAATCAATATCAAAAGCATCGTCAATACCATCCAGATCAATATCAAATCCTCCAGTTACATTCACGTCGACACTATCTGGAATACCATCATTATCTGCATCTGCAACGGTATCATTTTGCCCATCTTGATTTACATCAGTTCCACCAGCTTCTAGGACATCTACAATTCCGTCATTATCGCTATCTAGATCAAAATGATTTGGTATACCATCTCCATCGAAATCAAATACTGGATCCAATGCATCACAGACACCATTGAGGTCACCATCTAAACATACTGGTGTCGTTGCACTGCCATTATCATCAAAATCCTGGTAATTAGGAATCCCATCTCCGTCAGCATCTGCTGAGGGATCAACTCCCAAGCTATTTTCTGCAGTATCAGGAATCCCATCATTATCATCATCTAGGTCTAATACGTCCCCAACACTATCATTATCATTATTATCAAAAGTAAGATCACAGGCATCAGCAATTCCATCATTATCTGCATCAGGGCCTCCAATTTGTTGGTAATCATCTGTTCCATCTGTATCGCCATCTACTGGATCTGTATAGGTTGCCGCCACTACCAATCCATTGGCATCTACGGTACCTGCAATATCGGTTAATGGCTCTGCTGCGGTATTTCCAGGGTTGTACACACCTCCATCACCTCCATCGGCATTGGCATCTGCATATGCTTCATTGGCATCACTACATCCGTCACCATCACTATCTAAAGTAAGGTAATCTAAACTACCATCACTACCTGTATCTGTTGGTGTATTTCCTGCACCACCATTTGCTAAAGACGGAACCCCACTAGTAGCTGTATTATCTGTATTGTTGTTATCATCGTCGTGACGTCCTTCCTGTCCTGTTGCTCCACTTAATGTACCGCCTGCCTCTATAGCATCATAAATACCATCATTATCAGAATCTAAATCTAAACGATCCGCAATGTTATCACCATCGGTATCTTTATCAAAACACAATACAAAAGAGTTAGCCCTAAACAATAACCAGGAATCAAAAACATTATCCCCATTATCAGCCACACCAATCTTAATCGTATTATTTCCTGCTATTAATACGGCAGAAAATGTTATGGTAGTTGTAAACCCATCTGCCTCGATATTTACTGCTGTAGGGTCTGTTTCGTTATCTATATAAAAAGCACTATCTGTATTGTTATTTACAGTATCAATACTTAGAAACGATCCTGAAGGTGTTAGTGCAACATTCGTATTATTTATTATTACTTTAGCTGCATCATTAACTCCTTGATTTACAAAATCATTATATTCTTCTGAAGCAAAAACAAATTGTCCAGTAATGCTAGTTTCTGCAGGAACATTAATTACAAATTCTAAGCTCGCTACATCAAATTCTGAACTACCTCCTGCAAAATCTGGATCTGTACCACCTCCAGCAACACCAGTTCCATTTCCATTAAACCCAAAAGCTGGCCCGAATGTAGCAAACGGAGGAAGTCCTGGTTCGTTCTCGAAAAACTGATTGGATAGATTATCGTCCAACTCTAATACATTACCCGAAGAGAAAATAACTCCCGTGCTAAATCCAGCAAAAGCATTAGGGCTACCGCCACTATCTGTTATCTGATCTGCGTCATCGAAAGTACCAATCTGAGGGACTAAACCACTTCCTACATTAATACTCGAAGATATCAGAGTAACATCAGTGTTTTCTGCAAATAATAACGCTGCCAAAGTACTTGGATTACTTTCTGCTGTAATCTCAAATATAGTATCTGCATCATCTACCAATTCTGTTCCGAATGAGCCTCCTCCAATCGTACATTCATCGATATCTAAAATTCCGTCATTATCATCATCCTGATCTACGCCATTTGCCAATCCATCCCCATCAGAGTCGAAATTTGGCATTGCAGGACCTACTGGATCTACAATTACTGCTGGAGTTGCACTTTCATCACCAGGCTGGCCATCTGTTATTGTATACGATGTAGTAGGAACAACTATCCCATTTATTGTCGTTGTTCCCTGTGTAGTAACAAAATTATTATAGGTTGCATTATTCGCTCCTGGAACTGTAGAACCATATTTTCTAAATACATCTATCGCATTGATATTATGCCAATAAATAATTACATCAGCCGATTGTCCTGCTCCACCACACTGTAAAGTAAAATCCATCAAACCAACTGGATAATCAAAATCATCATCGAGGGACGCCAATTCTGTCTCTAATAATGGATCCATATTAGTTATCTGTGCACAATCTCCTGTAATTACAACTTCTACGGTTACATATCCGAGTCCTGTAGCATCTACAATAGATGTTACATTAGGTTGCTGAGAATCTGGTATTCCATCATTGTTACCATCACCACCATTAGGACCTGCATCTTCTTCTGCAGTAGGCACTCCATCTCCATCATCACAGGCCGTAAATACGGTATTATCGGTTACTGCAGCTACTGCCGTGTTACTATAAGTTGCCGCTATAATCAATCCATTAGCATCTACTTCTCCATCAACTACTGTTTGTGGATCATTATCACCATATTGTCCTCCATCATTACCTTCTGCAATATTATTATCTGCTCCTTCATTAGCATCGCTACATATATCTCCATCACTATTTAAGTTTATATAATCTGGAGTCCCTGGTGTAGTATCTGCAGGAGTCGTTCCTGTTGGTGACACTGTACTTGGTATACCTGTGGTTGCTGTATTATCTGCATTATTATCGTCATCAATTTGTCGTCCTTCCTGACCTGGGAATGTACTTGCGGTTCCTCCCGCTTCTACCACATCATAGATACCATCGTTATCACTATCCAGGTCTAAGAAATCTTGTATCCCATCACCATCTGTATCTATACATACATTTTCTAATGCTGTAAATCTAAATCCTTCTGCCGATGCTCCTCCCGTTGCAGAAATCGTAAAGGAGGTTGCTCCAATAGGGAATACTACATTCCATTGTAATAGATTATTATCAATGGCACTTCCTCCTGTTTGGGTAAAATTTCCTCCGTTTGTTATAGTTGCTCCATCTGCTTGGTCTGTTTGATTTATTGGGTCATTGATAATGGCATCACCTGTACCACCTACCCAACTAATTGTATAGGTTCCAAAACGTGATCCAAAATCTGGTCCAGGTGGTTCTGGTATTTGAGCATCAGCATCTACATATCCAAACAATGCTAATTGAATATCTGCAGCTCCTGCGGCTACCGAGAAGTTAGCAGCATCCAAATCCCAATTACCAGCCGCTACTCTATTGTAGTAAAAATATAATTCATTATTTGTAGAAAGTCCAAACTGCTCTAATTGTCCATTGGTAAAACTATGAGTAATATTCCAGGTAGCTGCTGTACCTGAAGGCAGCGTTATGGTTCCTGACTCGTTACCATCTACATTTCCATCGTTTGTTGCAGTAAATACTCCAGGTTGTAAGGTTCCATTACATTCTACACTATCTAAAATTCCGTCATTATCATTATCAAGATCAGAAGAATCTGGTTCTCCGTCATTATCTGAGTCTGGTCCTGTTGCAGTGACCGTAACCGTTAATGTTTGCACATCAGTTCCAGAAGCACTATCTGTTACTGTTATTTCAACAACATATATAGCCGCTACTGGAGGTGTATTAAAGGTTAGTATTCCTGAATCATCTATGGAAAATGATGCTACATCAGCCCCTCCAGTTAATGACCAATCTAATTGATCTCCATCGCCTGTTCCTTCTACATCCCCATCCGTATCAGTGGCATCCATATCTACTACAGTTCCTGTAGCTCCCGCCGTAAAAGTTGCTGTATTGGTAGTGGCACTTCCGTTATTAGTAATCACAGGATCCGCATTAACTGCACAACCAGAGGTATCTCCGCTATCCGTAACCGCTGCCACAGCTCCTGTAGTATACGTAGCTGCTACTACGGCACCATCGGCATTGACAGTTCCTGCTGTTACGGTTAATGGTTCTGCTGCAGTATTACCTGGATTATAAACTCCTCCATCACCCCATCAGCATTGGCATCACTATATGCTTCATTAGCATCACTACAACCATCTCCATCACTATCGGTTACTTGAAAATCAGGACTTCCTGGTATGTCGGTATCTGTTATCGTATAGTTTATTGTTCCTGAATCTGCTGGAGTTTCGACTCCATCAAAAAGTCCATTGGTTCCTGATCCTGTATCCTGACCCGTAATTCTACCATTGGTTTGTGGTAATCCATGTCCAGCTTCAATCACATCATATATACCATCATTATCACTATCCAGATCAAGGAAATCTGGTACTCCATCACCATCGGTATCAAAGGCAGCTTCGATCGATCCATCTACATTACCAATAGCTCCTGTGGTATCATTATCATCTAAATACGTAAATACTCCATCTGCATCGCCATCACCATATGGATCTGAAGGAGATTCATCGGTATTGGTAATACCATCACCATCTACATCTAGGTCTAATGGATCTAAGGTTACATCATTATCGTCATCTATGGCAGATGGTGCTAAAGGACAAGCGAATCCATCATTACTTGTGGTTACCGCTGTACTATTAAGTAAAGATTCAAAAGGAGCGCCTGTATCATAATCATTAATCAGATACATACCTCCATCATTGTAGGATACATATAATCGGTCTTGAGCATCCGTAAAAGCTGCTCCAAAATTAGTCGCTGTGGGAGTAGTTAATCCTCCTACTGTTGATTTTTCTAATATTGTAAGATCCCAAATAACGACTTGTTGTGCATCATTTACACCATATAAATTTCCATTAATAAAAGTTACATCATTTACGGTTGTAACTGGGATTGCTGTACCTCCTGGACCCGTAAAAGTTACAGGTACCAAAACTGGAGGAGGATCACCTACTGCTATTGTAGATACATTATTAATTCTGTGATATTCCTCTCCAATATTAATCCATAAATTATCTGCGTTATCTACATCACCAGATATTCCTCCACTAGTAAAACCAGAGATCAATCCCAGGTCTTCAAAAGCACCATCAGCACCCACACGAAGTAGGTGTCTATTCAATGAAGCTTTTCCTATAGCATATACATAATCATCAAGTCGATTATATCCTGTAGCGTTATATACTTGGTTAATCGCACCTATCGGAGTTGAATATTCTCCTGATACAGGGTTATAACTTCTCAAGTCTCCTGCGATGATCTGATAAAATACACTAGGGCAATTAAAAGGTGTTAATGTGCTCGCAAGCGCTGCAACTGCTGGTCCAGAAGGATCTACGATCTCTGCTCCCGTTGCACTTTCATCTCCTGGCAACCCATCTGTAAGTGTATATGTTGTTGTTGGCACAGTAGCTGCACCTACTGTAGCAGAACCTGTAGTTACTGTAAAAGCCCCATAAGTTGCATCCATAGCTCCTGGAGCTGAGGACCCATATTTTCTAAAGAAATCTATAGTAGATATCCCATGCCAATAATATGTAATACTGGCTATATCTCCTGGAGCACCACATTGTAATGTAAAATCTATTAATCCTACTGGATAATTAAATGCTGGGTCCAGCACTCCTACTTCTCCTTCTGTTAAGGATTCCATATTAGTGATCTGAGCACATGTCCCCGAAGTAATTTCTAAGGTTACATAGGTCGTTCCTGTAGCATCTGGTATCGAACCCACATTACCTTGCAGAGAATCTAAGGTTCCGTCATCGTTACCATCTCCTCCATTCGGACCTGCGTCTTCAATAACATCTGCAATATTATCTCCATCATCAACAGTACAAGCTGTAGCATCTCCATTATTAGTTACTGCCGCAGTAGTATTTTGTGGACTTCCAGATACTGTAGGTACTCCATCTACATCAACCACATCTCCTAAACTATCATCTCCATCTAAATCGCCAGCAACAAAAGTTCCTGCTCCTTCAATTGCATCAGGACAAGTATCACCATCTGCATCTGTATCCTGAAAATCGGGATTACCAGCTATATCCGTATCGGTTATTGTATAATTTATGGTTCCAGAATCCGCAGGAGTTTCCACTCCATCAAAAAGTCCATTGGCGCCCGATCCTGTATCCTGACCTGTGATTCTACCATTAGTATGCGGTAATCCATGACCAGCTTCTACCACATCATAAATACCATCATTATCACTATCTAGGTCAAAAAAGTCAGGTACTCCATCACCATCGGTATCAAAAGCAGCCTCTACCGCTCCATCTACGTTACCAATAGCTCCAGTAGTATCATTATCATCTAAATACGCAAATATTAAATCACCATCGCCATCTGCAAAAGGATCAGAAGGAGATTCATCTATATTGGTCATTCCATCACCGTCCAAATCTAAATCAAAAGGATCTAATAAATTATCTTCATCTTGATCTATAGAGGAAGGTGCATTAGCACAAGCGAAACCGTCATTACGTGTTACATTATCAGTACTTGACAAATAGGTTGCAAAGGGAGCATTGGTTGTGTAATCCTCTATAAGATATAATCCTCCATCATTGTTGGATACATATAATCTATCTCCATCATCAGAAAATACTGCTCCATAATTTTGACTACCAGTGGCAGGAAGCCCTGTAATTGCTTCAATTCGTCTGCCTGGTGTTGGTGTAATTTCCCAAATATATAAACTAGTGCCATCTACTCCATAAAAAGCACCATTAATAAATACTATATCTAATGGAGTCATAGATCCAGGTGCTGTTCCTCCAAAAAATGGATTGGCCAAATTGGTTGTAGTTATAGTCGCTGCGGGATTGGCTGGTAGTGTCGATACATTATCTATTCTACGTAGCCTTTCTCCGCTTCTAAGATATAGATCATCATTAGCATCTACATCACCAGCGATAAAAGGGGAAGTTACGTCTAACACTCCTAAATCATCAAAATTACCATTACTATCTATACGAATTAAATGATTAGCAGAAGGTTCGGTATTTTCTATAATTGCATACAAGTAATTATCTGTGGTATTATAGCCACCTGCATTGTACACTTCTAAGGTACTTAAGGCTGTACCATAAGTCCCATCAGCTGGGCTATATGGACGTAACTCTCCATTAATTACTTGATAAAATGTACTCGGACAAGTAAACGGTGTTGTTGCCTGGCTATATCCTATAGTACTGATTAACGAGATCAGCACAAACATGATTACAAAATGACTTTTTACTTGTTGTAAAAGTTGACCTTTTTTTGAGGCTTTTTTAAACTCAAAAATGAAGTCATTTACTGTCTGTATTTTATTGTGTAGTTGGGTAAAAAATTTCATAAGCAATTGCTTGAGTATTTTATTAATTGTATCCATCTTTCTGCAAAAGATTTGATCTTATCATTAAAAGCTATTCATTATACAATGAGGCATATCGCTGATAAAGTCCATCCGAAAAAATACTTATGGAAGACTATACGATATCCTAAGACCATTGTTGTAATTTCTTTTAATACTGTATTTTTATTCAATATGATTTCATCTACTTTTTTTATGTCAAAAGAAGCTCCAGATGATATATTCGATTTTTGAACCTCTACCTTTTTATTTAGTGTTGCAGAAGTTTTAGCATTCGTTTTTGCGTGTATTATTTTAGAATTAGTCCGTAAACTCTGAATGTCGAAGCTTAACATATCAGAACCAAAATCTTCATAGTCACAAATAGTATGGTCCTGGAATAGATCTACATTCTCATTTGAGAATGAAACCACATTATTCTGCGCAAAGCTGGAAGGTATTGTATTGATGTATATACATATAACAACAAACCACACAACGTGCTGAGTTCTTTTTTTTCTGAAATATTTATTTTTATTTGAGATTTTCAGTGTCTTTTTCATAGCATTTTTTTTTGGGTATTTTCATAAAGAACCTTTGTTCTAAAAGAAGTATTTAGAACATGTAGGTTCGCTTGATCAATTGGCAATTGATCATTAATAGATTTGGATGTAGTATTATGAAAAAATTCGTATTGAGAAGAGTAGGTAGCAATGTGTTCAATACATAAAATAGAAAATAGTAAAATTAATATGGCAAAACCATATAATTTTGTTGGTTTATTATTATATTTCCTATTAGAAAAATAATCAGTATCCTTAGATATGTAATTTTGCTTTACAAAAGGTATACTTTCCTTAACCTTAGAGAAAAAAGATATAAAGGAATATTTAATCATAATGGTTGATTTACTTTTAAATTAATCGTTATTCAGACCCTGCTCTTGTTAGCTCGCCAAAGTTGTACAATTGCGGGGTTGTTTTTTATATATCAGTCTTATGTTATTACATATAAGATTTTTGATTTTTTATGTAATGTATTCTTGTTTATCGCTTGTATATTTTGAGACATTTTATCGTTACACACTTCAATATATTCTGTATTATGAATCACTACCTTATATATAGGTAATTCGGGTACAGCAGCTTTGCATATACCAGTACATATTATAATTATAAGGAAGAAAGAAACAGGCAATAAGAAACAGCTTGTTAATTTTTGGATTAATGTAGTAAAAGTAATTTCTCTCATAAGCAAATACATTAGGTACATAAATTCATAAATAGATATCATGGGGCACACAATATTATTCAAATGAATTATGACAAATTGATCTTATAAAGTAATTGGTAGCTTATTAAAACATATTATTCAATATATACTATACTTAGGACTAAGGTGGGGTGAGAAAATGAATGTCTTAAGTAAAGTTTATAAATATGCTCGCTATTTATTATTAAATAAAAATTACGTTTAGTTTTTTTTAACATTATAAATTTATGCATAATTCATTGATTTTTAACCCGTTATAACCTCAAATTAATTATGGTAAAACCTTATTTTAAAAATTAACTCTTGTTTATGTCTTGAAATTAAATTAATGTCAGCTAATCAGGTAATTCGATAAGAATATTTCATGAAATGAGGTAAATTTCCCCGAATTAATAACAATGATTCAACGAAATATTTGGGGAATTTTCCGAATAAATTTAATTTAATACCATTTATTTAATAAATTAACATTTCTATTATGTTAAAAAAAAAATATAAAAGTCTAATCAGAATCAATTCACCATGTGTACTTTAACCGTAAAAACAATAAGTTAATCGTATTGAATATCTTTTTTTTCTTACATAAAAAACTAATATGCAACGTATTATTCACCACAATATATTGTAAAACAATGCCATAATTACCACTATAAACAGCATCAGAAATCATTAATAATTAACGTAAAACTAGTTTAATGAAAACAAGACCAGATTATGCTTTTACTTATTAATTACGGTTCTGAATCCTTTATGTTCTGAAGAAGAATCTAAACTATTACCCATTCTTGACGAAATTCTATAACTTGCACAATAAGAAGCATTACATAAAAAAGAGCCTCCTTTTATTACTTTTTCTTTTGATCCACCTGCAGCACCTTTAGGATTATAAAGTGTATCCTTTTTTATGGTGGTATAATATTCTGGCACATACCAATCTGATGTCCACTCCCATACATTACCAGCCATATCATAAATACCAAAAGCATTGTGTACATAGGATGCTACTGGTGCAGATCCAAAGAATCCATCTATCTTATCATTTTTTATTGGAAAATTGCCCGTATAGGTATTTGCAGACTTATTCAATATATCTGGGTCGTTTCCCCAAGTAAATATTGTTAATTCCTGACCTCCTGTAGCTGCATACTCCCATTGAGCTTCTGTTGGCAATTCTCTTCCAGCCCACTTGCAGTAAGCCAAAGCGTCTTCATAAGCAATATGTACCACTGAATGATTCTCTTTATCTTTAATTGAACTGCCTGGACCTTGAGGTTGTCTCCAATTAGCTCCGATTTTCCATAACCACCATTGAGAAAAATCATAGAGGTTTGTTACTCCATTGGATCTCTCTTTAAAAATCAAAGATCCTGGTTGTAACAAAGAATCATGAGGTTTGGGCGTTCCTGGAGGCAATTGTTTTTTGATCTCATCCCAATCTACTGGCCTTTCGGCTAATGTGATATATCCTGTTTCTTGTACAAACCTGGTAAATTTTGCATTGGTGACTTCTGTAATATCTATTAAAAAACTATCTACGCTTACTACATGTCTTGGTTTTTCATGTGACATCGCCCATGAATCTGACTCCTTTGCTCCTTGATAAAAAACACCTTTTGGGATCCAAACCATTCCCTCAGGAATTGTATCTGTATTCTTATGTTCTTCTTTATGATCAATTTTTATCTTACCTTCTCTATTACATGATGAAATCACTAATGTTATCATTAAAAGAAATATCATCAAAAATCTATTTTGAGCAGAAATTATATTGTAGAAACCGATACTCATTTTATTATTTTGGTAACAAGTACTCTTTTTTTTCATCTGTTGGTTTTAAGATTTAAAAACAAGTTTAACCTTTTTATTATTACAATAAAAAAAGATTGCCCAAAAAGTAGTTTACAATTATCAAATAGACACATTGCTTTTCCACTTCTCAGACAATCTCTTAATCATATTCAACTGGGATTATGGGACCCACATTTATGGACCCAGTTGAATACATAAAAAATCACTATAATTTTATTAATTGTTTGGTAGTTACTTGATTATCAATATTAATTTTCATAAAATACTGCCCAACAGGTAACTGAAGATCAGAAACATTAATTTCTGACTTATTATTATAAGATCTTAAAAACACAGATTGTCCTAAACTATTAAATATTCTGACTTCTGCACGTTCGTATTCACCGCCTTTAACAGAAATCTGTATTTGATCGGTAAACGGATTTGGGTATAATGAAATAATATAATTCTGGGTGATCAGTTCTTGTTGCATTGGTTTGGTATTTTCTTTATTGGTTAATTGTGTATTTCCTTTTGCACTCGCTGGAATTGAGCAACCATTTATTACTACATCATCAATATATACCCAGTCAGAATTACCTGAAGCATCTGCTCTAAATCTCAATTGCGTATTTGCTGTAAATGGCCCTGTTATGATTACCTGATCATTATACCTTTGATCATTTACAAACTCATCATTTAAGTTCCATTCCTCAACCGTGCTAAAGTTAGCTCCCCCATCGGTTGAGATTTGAAACCAAAAGTCTTCATTTACATTATCCATACTACGACAGTAATATGAGAAATCAATTGTTAATTCTTCATAAGCTGATAAATCCATGGTATCTGTTGTCATTACAGAAGTTGAAGTATTATCACGTAATCGTATACAATAGGTTCCTGTATTGGCATATGCAGCATCATTTGCACTTCTTCTGGCATCTGATCCTCCATCATTCCAGATTCCCCATCCAGATTCGAAACCTTCTGTGTTGATTACTGAATATGTACACTCTGTTGGTGGGTCAACACCTTCTATACAACCAGCGCTCCTTACATCTGCAGCCTTTAATTCTGTACTATAAACAGCTACCGCATCCATTTTTCCTGTAAAAAAACTATCCGCCGTTACCCCAAAACTATCCGTAGTCTGTACTCCTGCAATTCCTCCTGATCCAATATGTGATGGAATAGATGTAGGAGCTGCGTTACTGGATGAAGCCAATAAACCATCTACATATAAAGAGTGATTTGTAATACTACCATTATACGTAACGGCTACATGATGCCAATCTCCGTCATTTGGGAAAGCTGTACTCAATTGATTTATCGGACTTGCACTACTTCGTACTACAGATTCTAGAGTAGCTCCATTTAATCTAATGGCAATTCCGTTAGAACCTCCTCCTTCTTCAAAAAGTTCTTGTACTCCTGATAATCCAGTTGGTTTTACCCACATTGCTATGGATCTTTGTGTCATTGCGGCTATCATAAATGGCCCAGGATTTTGGCTGTACTGTACTTTAGTTGCTCCATCAAAAACAATGGATTGATCGCCTTCTTTAAAATCTACTGCATCATACGATACCGTTCCTGTAACAGTAATCGCATTGTTACTATTTGCAGAATAATCGTCTGTTCCTACTCCAGAATCAAAATTCCATAATGCAGCGTATGTATCAGGCGCCACACAAGAAGGATCGACAGGAGGTTGTGTAACCTCAATAATTTCGGGTAACGGAACTGTGTTTCCATTGCTTCTAAAGGTTGGAAGCGGTGCCGACACATTAATCAAGTAATTTCTTAGGTCTGTACTCATATCATTGGCAATGGTTAAAGTTGCCGTATCTGGTGAACCTGCTAATAAATTGGTAGTTTCACTAATATCTGTTGTTAGATTATATAAATCATAAGAAGCGGTTTCATAATAATGAATCAATTTATAATCTCCTTTTCTGATAATTGAAACTGGTCTTTGATCTCTTTGGCTGTTTGCTATATATCCAGGAAAATGCCAGTATAAAGCATCTCGCCCAAGGTTTGGATTCACTCCAGTAAGCATATCCCACTGACTCACTCCATCGATATCATAACCAGATGGTAGTGAAGCTCCTGAAATTTCAGCTAATGTTGGATATAGATCGAAAGCCTGAATAGGTGTATTATTTACCGTACCCATATTGGCCAATAATCCCTCAGACCAAGCAAAAGTAACCGAACGGATTCCTCCTTCTGTATACTCTCCTTTCATTCCTTTAAGCGGCACATTATCTTCTGGTCCATTGGCGCCTCCATTATCCGAAATGAAATACACCAAGGTATTTGCCGATAACATATTGCCAGGATTACGTGGATCTGGCGTCGTTTTCAGGTAATCAATAATTCTTCCTATGGTTTGATCCATACCTTCTAATATAGCTGCCTGAGATACGTTATCGTGCCCTATTTGACTTGGGTTCGTATTATTTTTAACTACATACTTAGCATATAAGTCAGGCCGCGCATTGGCCTGACCCCAAGGACCGTGTATTGCATAATTACTAAAATGCATAAAAAACGGTGTATTATTATTAGCATTCATAAAATCTATAGCCGCATCCCCTAATGCATCTGTAACATGTTTGGTAGTCCCTTCTAATGAATTATCACCTGCAAGCGCCAGAGATTCTGCTGCTGTATATGGACTGGCATAAATATCCAATTCTGGGCCTATTCTGGGATGAAACTCCCAATTACCTCCTGATAAGGCAGCAAAATAAGAACCTGGTGCTCCATCAGAGTCTCCTCCAAAATTTACATCAAAACCTTGATCTAAAGGGCCATTGTTCAAACTCCCTCCAGAATGATATTTACCAAAATGAGCTGTGGTATATCCTGCTGTTTTTACGGTTTCTGCAATAGTAATGGCACTGGCTGGAATTTCATCCTCTCCGTTAGAAAGTCCTTGACTCGGTCCAACCAATAAGGAATTACTATCTCCTCTATTTAACCCATTTACCGCAAATACATTATTGGTAGGTCTGGATGCCCATTGTCCACTCAGAATTGCTGCTCTTGTAGGAGCACAATTTGCTCCGTTTACATAAGAATTAGGAAAAGCAATTCCTTCTGCTGCCAGAGTAGCTATTCGTGGAGTTTCGTAAAAATCACTGGGATTGTTCATACTGGTTTCATTAGAACTGGTCTGAGACCATCCCATATCATCTGCTATAATCACCACAACATTGGGTGATTGAGCATACATTGTACTACTGATTACAACTGCAAGAAGTAATAGTAATATTTGAGTATTCTTTTTCATATATATGGTATTAAGTTTTTTAAAATTTATAATTATAAACCTATACGACATAGTCTCTTTTATCTCACATACAAACAGCTACATAAAAGCCTACATCGCGCTTGAAAGTTGATTCATGAAGTATTTGAAAATTGAAAAAAAGAATTTGGTATGCGAATTTGAGGTAACAACATTTTGGTAAGCACATGTACTCTCCTCCATTCGTTAGAAGACATTTTCATAGTTGGTTGATTTAGTTATTAAAAAATTAATCATTATTCACACGCTATATTTGCTAGCTCGCCAAAGTTGTACAAATACAGCGTTGTTTATTTTTAGTTTATATTTTGTTATTGAAAAATATCATGTCTTAACCCATCGATTTAAATATGACGCCAACAAAAAATGTAGCATCAAAACTTGTCGAGGATATAAGTACAATAAAAATAGTAGGTAATAAGAATAGTTTTTTTACTAGGTTCAGTAAAAAAGAGAAAGTAAAATTACTCATAAGCAGGTATTTTTAATTAAACAATCAGTTTATCAATTTGCATCTTCATAGGGCATATGAAGATCAACTGCTCAATAGTGACAATTTTAATAAATTGGCTTCTTTAGGAAAGCATACATAGCCAAAAACATTCTAAAACAGAAAGACTAATTTTGTGGAGTATTATATCAGGAAGTCTAAAAGTATTTTTGTTCTATAAATCGGCTATTTAATTATTATTATTTACGTTATGTTTTTAAAACATTATAAATATACACATAAACCACTGACAAACAACGTGTTAAAAACATATAATTATTATGGTTAAACCGTAGTGTATTTTTTGTAATACACTGAATGCAATAAAACGGCACAATTCTTAGCATATAACTAATTTTACCAAGAATATCATAACCAAACACTATTTACAACTTCACGCTTTAAGAATAATGTAAAAAAAATGAACACTAATTCATGTAGAAATCTATAAAAATTTAGTAAAATCATTACAATTTAACATTTTTGAGACAAAAAACAGATTTAAAAAAAAGACGTAATTTTCCCCGTAACATAATTATTGTTATGCCGTATGTGTAAATTTTTAAAATATGTAAGATATTATTTAATAGATTTTTAAGGTTCTCAAAAACTGATTTTTAGGTAAAAAAAAAGATGGTCATTTGCCATCTTTTTTTAATATATATCGAGATAAAATTATATCCTATACAAAACCTCTTTTACGAGCTTCTTCTAATAATTTTTGATCATCTGCCTTAGCGATAGAAAACATCTCCTTGATCTGGTTCTTACGCTTCTCAATCGCACTTAGTGATAAGCTCACATAATTAGGTAAATTCTTAGTTTTTACACCTCTGGATAAGTGATATAAAATCTTTAGATTTTTTTCATCTAGTGAGAAGTTATTTGTCATCATTTTTCTAAAATGATTATTTACCGTAGCACTATAATACGGAGTACCACTCACAATATTATTAAACGCTAACAATAACTCGCTAGAAGTAAGGTCACTTTTTATTAAAAATCCTGATGGATTGATATTCTTTAATATATTATGGATTCTATGATCTTCTCTATGCATTGTAAGGATAATAATCTTAGCCTTAGGCAATAGTTCCTTTGCATGCTTTGCCAAATCCTCTCCAGAAGTAATTGTACCATCAGAAGAAGGTGGCAGTTTAATATCTACAAAAAGCATATCATAAGGAGTGGTCTTAGAAGATTTTTGAATACTCTCATATGCATCATCGCAATTAGATGCAATATCAATCTTAATCTGGTATTCTTTTTGATTTTCTCCTAATAAGGTGTTCTTGTATCCTTCAATAATCATTGGATGATCATCAATCATAAGAACTTTTAGCTTTTTCTTCATTTTTTAAAATTTGTGTGGTTCGGTTGTTATCATATCATTCTACCATAATAACTATAAGGATTGTATATTTATTATAATAAGGAACGAATTTGACAACTTTTTACATTTATTAAATTGGTATACCAACAGATACCTTCGTACCTGCATCCTGATTACTAATAAAATCTACTACACCATCCATTTGGGTAACTCTTGATGTAATATTTTTTAATCCAATTCCTCTTTTTACCTTACTACTTTTAAATCCTATTCCATCATCTAAAATAGTAAGATTTATTTTATCATCCACATAATCGAAGTTTATTTTTACGCTTTTTGCCTGTGCGTGTTTAAATATATTCTGTAAGGATTCTTGTATAATACGGAACAAGTTTACTTTTTTCTGATCATCAATGGTCTCCCAATCGATGTTTTCATCATTAGTAAATGCAAAATCTACTTTATGTACAGTGCATAGATCACTTACCAAACTTTCTACTACATCTACATAGGCAATATCTGGTGATAAGGTTTCTGTACCCAGATCATGCGATATCAATCTGATTTCTTTTTCTATGGATTTAAGCTCATCTATATATTTATTACGAGCATCTGTAAATCCATCATTAGCGCGCTGGTTGATACCATCCAGACTTAATCGTACCCCAAACAATCTACCTAGCACACCATCATGCAATTCTTCAGACATACGATGTTGTTCTAGTTTACGACCTTCTTCCAGCTTAAGTTGCTGACTTAATAGTAATCGATAGATTTCTTGATTGGATTGCTGTTGTTTTTGCTCGAATAATAACTCTTTATTACTCTGTTGCTGTCTAAAAATCACATATCCTAATAAAAACAAGACCGATAGCCCCAGTATGGCAAACATCAAATATTGTTTTTCACGACTGATTTGGGTAATCTGCTCTTCTTTTTCTTCGGTTTCAAATTGGATACGAGCAAATTTATTTACATAAGCTCTCTCTTCTTTTATCAAACTATCATTTAGTTTAATATAGTTTTGTGCATAAGCTAGTCCAGTTTCACTATCTGAAACTTCAGACAACAATTGATATGATTGCAGTAATTCTACATTACTATTAACTAGAGGAGCAGCTTCCTTAACTTTTAATGCATATAATTTAGCAAGACTATCTTCTCCTTTTGCCTTAAAATATTCCGCTAAATGAAGATTATTCGTGGATAGTCCAACAACATCATTTACACTATCTCGAATCCGAAGCGCTTTATTAAACAATTTAAAAGTCTCTTCATTATCCTTATTTTCTAAAAAGTTAACATATGCAAGATTATCAAGGTAGCGTGCATATCTTTTGGGTCTTTTGCTCAAAAAATCTTTATAAGATAAAGCTTTGGTATAATATTCATTAGCTTTTTTATAATCTTTTTTCGATTTATAAACAGTACCTATATTATTATTACTAATTACCGCATAAAGAATTTCTTTGCTTGTATTTTTAGCATTCTCAATTGCTTTTTCATGATAGGTAATAGCATCATCATATCTTTCCAAATATTTAGCAACCGTACCTAAAGTAGAATAGCATAAAGGTAAATATGTTAAATCATCAGATAATTCAAATTTTTCAATAGCTCTTATTACTAGATGTTCGCTTTCACTATAATCTTTAACCTTAAGAGAAAGTTTTGCTAAATCAATCAGAACTGTCCCATGAACAAATGCGTTTTCACTAATACTATAATTATCCCTCTTTTCCAAAGCTCTATATAACTTGTCCGCTTCATAAAAATTTTTGTACGCACTATCAATTATCCTATCTCTAAAATAAAGTCCTCTATACCCGTAAGATTTAGCCATTCCTAATGAATCTTTTATCGAAATTGCTAAAAATAGCATTTTACTATCCATATCAGAAGAAATCTCATACTCTCCTAAATCATAATAACTTCCAGAAATTTCTTGAATTCGTTTTAATTTTGATTTATTATCCTGACTTAATGTTGAATACAAGCTATAGGCTTTGTCAACACTTTTTCTTCTTTCGTCTTTTGATTTATTTTTATCTTTGGAATCTTTTATATGATCATCGATAAGACTATACTTCAGTTCAATATTATCGGGCACAGTATCCTGTTTATCACAACCTATCATAATCAAGGCTGAAATAACAAAAAAGAATATTTTATTATTATGATAATTTAGCATTTTACTAATATAATTTACAACTCTAATTTAGTAAATAGATCTATAAGTATAAAGAAATAACAAAAAAAAACCGTCTATTGTATTAGACGGTTTTTTTTTGTTATTTCTTGTTATTTTATTCTGGACGTTCCACTTCTTCAGTATCATCTTCTTCACCTAACAATTCAATCTCTTCCTCTAATCCTACTTCTTCATTAATTGTATCAGCCTCACAAGCGATAAACATTGAACTTACGAATAATATTGCGAAAATAGTTTTTATAGCTTTCATAACGGTATATTTTTTTGATTATATCTTTTTATTATTTTGGTTGTATTGTATTATGTTTTTTTATTATAATTTTCCTTTTTCAAGACTTTTTTTGTCCAGTATGCATAAACATTCGTTTATCCAGTTTCTCATTGTAAGGATTTTTGCTGGCCAGCAAGAATACTCCGATTGCTCTTTGTATATCCTTTAGTAAATGTGTAATAGGTTGATAACCTTAATTGTACACTACAAATGTAGCCAGATTGTACCCTCGCGCCTAATATATTAAGGTGCGTTTAGTAGATGGATACCTATAAGAGGTGGATGGGTGGGTTATACGAGTGGATGGACCGATTTTAAAAAACAGCTATTTTCGTAGGAATTAGATTACTTGAGCATTTACCGTAAATAAACCATAAAAAAAACTTAAAAAAAAATAAAAATCGTACAAAAAACCTCCTACAAACTCTTTTGTGTCATTGCGGCCTGTGACAGCCAATAATACAGAATAATAAATATTCCCCAAATATTAATAAAAAAATTCCCTGTAACAACTGTAAACATTTCATTATACAGCAATTAGCAAAAATCCCTGTGATCTACATCGTCAAATCATCTACACGCTATCCTGCAAAACGGGGAAAAATAACTTACAAAGATTTAATACTTCTTTTTGTCGATAGCATAAAATATTTATTTCATTATACCATATATAACATATAACCTATCAATACATTGCCCAAAAAGTTGAAATATTATTACGGGGAATTTTACATCTTATGTAAATATTACAAATAAGCATGTGATTTTAAAAAAGATATAATGGATACCCACACACAAGAACACTGTAATTAAAAAGGGAAAAAACACTCCTTATATATATAACAAAATCCAACACCCTATATCAAAACAAAATCCCCCTGAAAAATCAGAGGGATTTGCAACATATCTATTAATGACCTGTGTGAAAGGAAAAATAGTAATCATATATTTTGTATGATATGTTTATCGGTTATCTTTAGAAACTATTACACAAGTGTTTCTTTTTTAAAACATGATCATCACATATAGTGTTAACAAAAGCACAGATACAGCTCTGAAAAACAGTACAATATATTATCTGAACCTAATCATAACAACTTTTAAACACTACATATATATTTATACATACAAGAAGCTATTTTTTGCCAACGTATCTTTAATTTCTTCTACGTTTGTTTTGTATGATTTAGAAAACGGAATCATATCTGTAGTATTCTTAATCGCACATTTTGCTTTACCAAAATGTATTCTAGACACATATTTAGTGTTGATAATGTAGCTGTTATGAATACGTACAAAGTGATCTGGCAACAAGTTCTGGAAATGTTTTAATGTCTTAAAAGCTTCTACTTTATTACCGTTACTCATGATAAAATCTGTAGTATTATTGTCTGCTTTTAGATACAATACTTCATCGATATTAACAAAACGATAATCTCCATAAGACTTAAAACATAAAGTATTGTCCATAACTTCATCAAAGTCTCTTTCGAATCTATGAAGTGTCTTGATTAGTTGGCTTTTTGACAACGGCTTAAGAATGTAATCTAATACACTATTACGTATACCTTCTATGGCATAGTCAGTTGTTTTAGTAATAATTACAAATTCTGGCAGGTTAACCATGTACTTAGGGAGTTCTGATAATAAACTATACTGGGTTTTGGACGATTGAGTTCCCGGCACTTCGGGTTCTAGAAAAACTAAACGGGGTTTTCTTTCTAGAATCAAGTCCAACGCCTCTTGCTCATTTGAAGCAATTCCTGTACAGATATAATCATTGTGATCTTCTAATGCGATCTGAATCGTGCGTGCAGAATTCTGATCATTATCAATAATGATATAAGGGTATTTCATGAGGTAAACAATTAAAGGTTAGCGTTGGTTATTAAATACTATTAGTATTCAAAAAAAAAATTGTACACATTTACTGACTACAAGGTATGTTTTTTAGTAATAATCTGGTTACGGTAAAACCACAATATTAATACGGAGATGTACTATTTACAGGGGTTTGCAATGTATCATTGATCGGGATAATATGCATGTCATCGGTTTTTGGGGTTTAGATTCTCTAAAACGAAAAACAGCATATTTTAGTATGTCCTTTAAAAAAATTAACAGTTTACGGCACTTTTAAAGCTATAAAAACGGCTAGGCAAGTAAATCTGTTACAAAACCTTTTTAAAACAATAAAGGAAGGCCAATCAAAAAAGAAACTGTTAGTCACTTATTTATTAAATAACCTCTGTTGGATATAACTATTTGGTTAAAAAAACTGCTAAATTGATTTTCATATCGAAACAAAAAAAATTGCATTGATCCTTCGACAAGATCAGGATGACAGGGCTTTTGATCAAAAATTAACTTATCCATGTTACAATGTTCTATTGAAAATTACTCTGATAGATGTAAATTTTCTCACAACGAATTCAAGTTAATTAAACCATTTTTGATAGTTTTAACCTGAGTTATCAATATCATTACGTCAAGAAAACACCAATCCATGAAAAAAGTTGTAGTACTTACAGGAGCAGGAATCAGTGCAGAAAGCGGCATCAAAACTTTTAGGGACGCCGATGGATTATGGGAAGGTCATGATATCATGGAAGTTGCTTCTCCTATTGGGTGGGATAAGAATCCATCGTTGGTATTAGATTTCTACAACAAAAGACGTAGTCAATTACAACAGGTAACTCCTAACCAGGCCCACAAAGCATTGGTAGATCTAGAAAAAACACATCAGGTTACTATTGTTACTCAAAACGTGGATGACCTACATGAACGTGCTGGCAGCAGTCACGTGGTACATTTACACGGAGAATTACTAAAGGTAAGAAGTCAATTTGATGAAAATTTAGTATTAGATTGGAAAACGGATCTTATTATTGGGGATTTCTGTGAGCACAATTCGCAGTTGCGCCCTCATATTGTTTGGTTTGGAGAAGAAGTACCTATGCTCGAACAGGCAATACAAATTACAGAGCAAGCAGATATACTCATGATTATAGGAACCTCTATGCAAGTATATCCTGCTGCTAGCTTGTTACAATTTGCCCCACATAATACTCCTATATATTTTATAGACCCTAAACCTGCAATCGCTCCTCAGGAAAACCTAACGATCCTAGCAGAAAAAGCAACAGTGGGTGTTCCTGAAATAGTACAAGAACTCATGGAAGCTATTTTGTAATAAAAAAGATACACCCATAGTACTTACTTCAAAGTACTTCTAACTTTCTTTGCCCAATCAATCAATTTTTGAGCATCCTCTTCTGATAAATCTCCATGAATCCAGGTGTATGAATCCAATGGCATTGTTTTATCTTCAACCATCTCTATAAGCTCTTCTAACTTGTGATCTTTCTTTTTATTAGTATAGGTATCCCAAACCGAAACATCAAAATGTCCTTTTCCGTGTTCGATATGATCCGCTAACCAATATGACACAGGTGTAATCGCTGCATACCACGGATATTGTGTCTGTGCACTATGACAATCATAACAATTAGCACGCAACATTGCCTTGATTTCTGGTGAAGGTGATGTTTCTGATTCAAAAGCAACAACAGTTTCATATCCAGATTCATTTTTATCAGGTCTAAAAAACTGTGCAATTACTAAAAGTACTATCAACGAGATTCCAATTTTTTTAATCATTTTGTATCTATTACATTTATAGGGTTCAAAATACTAATTAAAAACACAATCTTTGCTATCGTAGTTTTTCTTTTCAAAAAAATATAACATATATCATGATCAATCTGAAAGAGGAAATAAAAAGAACCAATCATTCTCGGGAAAAACGAAACGAATTTGCTAACCTTATTCTACAAAATCCAAAATTACTTCCTCAATTGTTAGAGATTTGTAGTCAAGTAGATGATGAAATATCCTGTAAAGCCTCTTGGGGATTAGAATTTTTATCTAAAAATAACATTGAAGCAATACTTCCATATCTGGATTCTTTAATGCCTATTTTACCTACAGTATATCAGGATCCTGCCGTGAGGCCTATTGCAAAAATATGTGAATACCTGACGCTTGCTTATTACAAAAGTAAAAACCCTGAAGTAAGAAAACAGCTCACCTCTACACACAGAGAAAAAATTACCGAAGCCTGCTTTGATTGGCTTATCTCTGATCAAAAAGTTGCACCCAAAGCATATTCTATGACCAGCTTATACTTATTAGGCACAGAGTTTGACTGGGTACATCCAGAACTTAAAATCACATTAGAAAACAATTATAGTATTGGTAGTGCTGCTTACAAAGCAAGATCGCGAATGATTTTGAAGAAACTGTAAACTATTCAGAATACACAGCCAATACATTATTAAATCCTCAGAAAATCTTTTCTTTTTATACATCATCAATATCCATCAAAAAATCATTCTTAGTACTTCGTAATTAGGGATTAAATAAATTATCTTTGCACCTTTCAAAAAAACAATGTTATGTCATTATCTCCTTTGCAAGCCATCTCTCCTATCGATGGTCGTTATGCGTCTAAAACACAATCATTAAGTACTTATTTTAGTGAAGAAGCATTAATAAGGTATCGTGTATTGGTAGAAATCGAGTATTTTATCGCTTTATGCGAAATACCATTACCACAGTTACAAGATATTGATGTAGCTATTTTTGAAAAGTTACGAGAGATCTATACACAATTCTCTACAGAAGATGCACAAGCTATAAAAGACATAGAAAAAGTTACCAATCACGATGTAAAAGCGGTTGAGTACTTTATCAAAGAAAAGTTTGATAATCTTGGCTTACAAGCATATAAGGAGTTTATTCATTTTGGATTGACATCTCAGGATATTAATAACACCGCAATACCACTTAGTATTAAAGAAGCTATTGGTGACGTGTATATTCCCGAATACTTAGCTTTAAAAGACAAACTAAAATCATTAGTTACTGAATGGTCTGATGTTTCTATGTTAGCTCGTACGCATGGACAACCAGCTTCTCCTACTCGATTAGGAAAAGAGTTTCAGGTATACGTTACCAGACTCGAAGCTCAGTTCGACTTATTAAATGACATCCCAAGTGCTGCTAAGTTTGGTGGAGCTACAGGAAATTATAATGCACATAAAGTTGCTTATCCTTCTATTGACTGGAAAGCTTTTGGAACTCGTTTTGTACAAGAAAAACTAGGATTACATCATTCTTTTCCAACCACTCAGATTGAGCACTATGATCATATGGCGGCTCTGTTTGATGGACTGAAGCGTATTAATACTATCATCCTGGACTTAGATCGTGATGTATGGACCTATGTATCTATGGATTACTTTAAGCAAAAGATCAAAAAAGGAGAAGTTGGATCTTCAGCTATGCCACATAAAGTAAATCCAATTGATTTTGAAAATAGTGAAGGTAATATTGGTATTGCCAATGCTATTTTTGAACATTTATCGGCAAAGTTACCAGTAAGTCGACTGCAACGTGATCTTACAGATAGTACAGTACTTAGAAATGTAGGAGTTCCTTTTGGACATACTGTAATCGCATTTCAGGCTACCTTAAAAGGACTAAACAAGTTATTATTAAACGAAGAGAAATTCGCTCAGGATCTCGAAAACAATTGGGCTGTTGTGGCAGAGGCCATACAAACGATTCTAAGAAGAGAAGGATATCCTAATCCTTATGAAGCCTTAAAAGGATTAACCAGAACGAATGCTGCGATTAACCAAAATTCTATTGCCGATTTTATAGAAACATTAGAAGTTTCTGAGGATATAAAATCAGAACTAAAAGCCATTACTCCATCTAATTATACTGGGATTTAATTAGAATTATAATACCTTAGCTTATATGCTAAATAACAAGCTAATGATTACCCTATCGGGTATTATCTGCATTGGTTTTATCCTATGTGGAATTCTAGGTATTCTAAAATATCTTTTGATACAAATTATTTTAGGCGGTTTATTCTTGTTCTTTATTATTGGACTTTTTTATGTAAACTTACAATCTCCTAAAAAGAATACAAATAGGAAAAATATTGATAAAGAAAAAAAAAAATAAACTCTTAGCATCCTTTTTTTAAACAATTACACATTTACGTAATTACGCACTGGGGAATTCTCCTACATTTGCTTTCGGAAACAAAAAAAAGAGAGAATTTATGAAACACAGATTACAACATGCTATACGATGGCTCGTTTGCCTACTCATTGGCGGTGTATTAATGAGCAGTTGTTCTAAGGATGACGACTTAGAACTACCACCAGCGTCTACCTTAAAAGGATATTCGTATCACAATTTTCACAAACTACACAAAAGTAAAACGCTGCAAGATCAGGTACAGAAGATGCAATCTCGTAATGCTATTATGGCCAAATCGGGCACGGAAGATCACACCTTTGTGATCGATACCAGTATCGTGCAGATTTTAGAGGCAGAACGATATGTTAGTTATACCTTTAAGGCTAATCGCAATCCAGTAGATGAAAACTATCTGGATAACTATGTACTAACGATCTATAATGATGACAGTTTTCATCAGATGTATGTAAGCTATCCAATATTGGTAGATGAAGAAACGGTTACCTATGATATCGATAATGCCATTGCTACACAAATTACTGGCGAAGCATTAGTGCAAAAGAATACCTGTGGAGCGAGTCAAATTCCTATTACAAGTTGGTCAGAAGATTGTGTGGATTATGAATGTGGATCAGGACAACACTCAGGATCATCACAAACGGATAGTTGTTCATTAGATGAATTAGGCACACAATATGGTCCTACAACAATTTGTGTTGGTGGATGGGTTACCAATTGTTTAGATGCGGGAGATAGTAGCAGTGGTGGTGATGGGTCTGATCAAACTGGTACAGGCGGAACAGGAGGATCAGGTACTCCAAATGACCCAAGTGACCCAGATCTTACAGATGATAATATCGGTCAGATCGGTGTGATCCCGTTTATACCTCCTAGTCAAGATGTTGACTATAATGTGGAGACATTGATGGAACAAGTACGTATACCAGAAGTAAAGGATTTGATTAAGGATCTAAAAAATGAAGTTACTAATCGATTTAAGGAAGATGGACGAATGTATAATGTGGATATTACTACCAACAACGGAACAAGGACATTAAACGCGACAGAAATTATGCCCCAAAGTATACGCAAAAAGAGTGTCAAATTTCCTCCAATAGACTTTAACACCTTGATAAAGGTACATTTACATAATAAGTTTAATAATAGAAGAGAACAATCTGGAGCAGTAAAACAAACTAAAATTACAGTACCTTTGTTTTCTAGTGACGATATTGCATCTTTTATTGGTTTTTTTAATAGAAGAGAAGCTTTAAATATTACAAATGAAGAAAGAGTAAATAATGAAGATATTAGTTCTATTCTTGTTGCAGAACCAGCAATATTAAATGAAGAAGAAAACATACAAACATCTGGTATATATGCATTAAAAATTAGTGACCCAGATCGTGTAAAAGAATTAAAGGAAAGATTTAATACTGAAACAGAGTTAGCAGCTTTTAAAAAACTATATTTTGAACAAATTTTAAATTCTGTTTGTTCATTTGGTGACAATGGTTGTTACCTAGGAGAATTTGCAGATTTTTTAGAAAATTATGATAATGGCAAGGGTTTTGGTATTAGTATTTACGTAGCTATTGAAACTTTTGGAGAAATAACGAATTGGGTTAAACCGTAAAAGCTAAATCAATGAAAATAATAATAAAATTATTGTTTGTACTTTTTGTTGTACAAACATATTCGCAAACAATTATCCCATTAGAGGAGTTAGTTTCGGGAGAGAATACAACAAGTGATTACTATTATAAAGATACAAATGGATTACTCGATAAGTTTTTAGGGACTTGGAGATATCAGACTTCTAATGAGTTATTCGAGATTACATTTACAAAAGTAGAGAGAATTAGAACAGGAATGGGTTACTATATAGATGAGCTTAATAGTCGTTATAAATATATAGAAAATGGAGAGATAATATTTGACACCTATTCACCTATACAGCCTTCAGGTAGTGCAACCTTACAATATATTTCAGGTAGAGCAATAAAAAAAACCGATTTTAATAGTATTGTTTTAACATACGATGAACCAGGAGATTATGGAGATTATGGACAATTATTATATCTAAAATATATTTCTGGTATTCAAAAATTAGATTGGTATGTGGATGCAGTATTGTATGATGATCCAGATAATCCTGGAGAACTTACTTCTGGTTATAAGATTCCTTATAAAATGATTCTGACTAAAATAAATTAGAGATTAAACAGGAATAATATATAATAGCAGTTTGATATGATCAGCCTGCTATTGTTATAGCAAATGAAAGCAATACTAAAGATATTATTGGTACTTTTTGCGATACAAAGTTATGGTCAAGAAATCATACCTATAGAAAACATGATAGGCCATCTTGACCTATCTAGAGAAGACAAACCTTATTATAAAGATGTAAACGGTGTATTTAATAAGTTTATTGGTACTTGGAGATATCAAACATCTAATGAATTATTTGAAATTACCTTTACTAAAATTACTAAAGAAGATAGCGGAAATTATTATGAAGATCAATTAACCAGTCGTTACAAATATATTAAAAATGGAGAGGTAATTTATGATACGATGGCTATGTTGCAGCAAGCAGATTCATACCCTAATTATAATGTTTTTGGAAGTAAGATTAAAAAATCTGATTTAAATAAAATACAATTGCAATTTGATGAACCTGATATTAGGTTTACAGGTTCAAACTATCTAGAGCTTACCTATAATCCAGTAACCCAAAAATTAAAATGGTATGTCAGTGCAGCTATGGAACCCAATGAAAATGGTGTTTTGGTGTATCCATATAAGACACCATATTTAATGACTTTAACCAAGGTAAATTAGAGATTAAACAGAAATAATATATAATAGCAGTTTGATATGATCAGGCTGCTATTGTTATAGAATATTTTTAAAATCCAGAGAATAAAAAAGCTTCGACTATTAAATAACCGAAGCTTTTTTATTTTTATAAATATAGAAGCATTAATCTATATCAATATCGCCTATTAAATTCTTAAACACATCCATATCCACATCTCCTTTATCAATTGCGTTCATTAATTTGGCTATGTTTTTTGGTTTCATATCATCGCCTAAAACTCGTACTAAAGCTAATCCTTTTTCCTGATTAGATGCAAATACAATAACTTCATCGATATTACTACCATCACCTTGATATTTTAACACTGCTTTTGTACCATTAGAACCAAACCTCATCAAGGTTTCGTACTTATCCTCACTTAGAATAGTCTTAATAACTGCCTTTTCTTCTTCATATCTGGTTTTGGTTTTTTCTTTAAGTGGTAACGCTAAAAAATTAACTTTCTTAATACTCTCCAGTGCCTCTTTTTCTTCTTCGCTAAACTCTATCTTATCAGTATCTAACAAACTAGTAGCAAGATCTACAGCCACAAAGTCTGCATCTCCTTGATGATCTACAAAATATCGTTGCAATGAAGTCCCGCTATTACAACTCATGAGTAGCATTACACATGCAACACTTACTATTTTAATTATATGTTTCATTTTAATTGGTTTTTAATCCGTGAAAAACGGATAAGGTTGATTGATTGATGATGATAAGCTTCTTCAAGACATCACATCCTGAAGAAGCTTGGGTGTAACTTAAACTAAATATATAAGCTTAATTTTTCTTTTTCACTTTTTTAAGCTCTTCGCCTCCTGGAACATTCAAGTGATCTGCTATTTTAGATACTTGTCTTAGATCGATATCACCTGTAATTGTTAGCACAACTGTATTAGGTCCTCCATCATTTTCCATTCCTTCCATAAACATAAACAACTCTGTTACAAAATTATCGTTCTTACCTGGTTTAGAATAAAACTTTACGTTTTTTCCATCACTTTTTACACGCATTAATTCATCTAATGATGTGTTACTAAGATACTTTTGTACATCAGATTTCATTTTCTGACCGATATCCTTATTTTCTGTAGCAAACACTTTAATGTTTTTAATATTTTCTACCAGATTAATATATTCCTTCACTTCAGGATCACTACTTTCTAAATCTAACTTGCTTAGCAGTTTAAACATTTTACTAGTCACCACTACAGATGATACATCATTCATATCTTCGTATTTATCAAAATTGCTTTGTGCAACAGATAAGTATGGTACTAATGCTATTAATAGTATGATTGCAAACTTTTTCATAATTAACTCATTTTAAGTATTCCTATATATAGGAAATAGTATTCGTATTTATTTTATCAATTTGTTTTTAGCGTTTTCGAATTCATTAAGATACACTAGTTCTTTTTTTGCGGTATCAAACTCATTCAGGTACACCAAGTCCTTTTTGCCCTCATTCATTAATCTAGCAACCAAATCAAGGGCTTCTTTGGTTTTTTGTAATGCTATTTCAGGGTCATCGTAAGTACCATACACTCCTTCTGGATCAGCTCCTAGAGGAACATCTTTTATAAACAGCCCCACAATTAAAGCTATTGATGCAGCTACACCTATCCAGGTATACCAAGGCACTCGATTGGTACTTAATTTAACTTCTGAAGCAGCGGTTACGTGGCTTTCATTAGAAAAAAACTGAAATAGATCTTTGTATCTCTCCAGGTGTGACGGCACGCTTTCTCCGGTAAAATAAACCTTTAATTCTTTTTCTTCAGAAAGGGTCGTTTCTCCTTCAAAATACTTCTCCAGTAATTTTTCTATGTTAGACAACTCCATAATTGTGTTTTTTTAATAATTCTTGTCGTATTGTTTTTCTTCCTCTTGATAATGCAACTCGCACTGCTGTCTCGTTCATTTCTAACATTTCTGCTATCTCTGCATTATCGTATTGTTCTATATCTCTAAGCTGGATAATCATTCGTTGTTGTTCTGGTAATCCATCCATAATTTTACCTACCCACTCCAAACTATCCTTTGCTTCTACTTCTCTCTGCAAAGAAGGTCTTTCATCTTTATAATTACTGTGTACTATTTTTAAGTTCCCAGTTTCTTTAGCTTTTAACTTATCATAGCAGTAATTCTTTGTCATTGTCATTGCAAAAGCTTCTACATTTTTATACTCTGCCATTTTGGCTTTGTTTCTCCATAACTTTAATAACACTTCTTGTGTCGCATCTTCTGCTTCTTCATTACTTACCAGTAATCTCTTAGCCAACCTATATAGCTTATCCTTAAATCCATTGGTTAGCGTTATAAATGCTCTTTCTTTCATATTCTTTGGTTGGTTGGTATAAATCTAAACTTGTTAGCTTTATATAAGGGAGACGACTATACCTATAATTTGTTACACATTTTTTTGAAATTATAATAAAGTCCCTATTTTTAGGGTTATATAAATAAAAAAATCTATGAAATTTCTAAAGTATTTTGCCCTACTTCTTTTTTCGGGAAGTATTCTTACCAGTTGTTTTAATGATAATGATGATGTCCCTAGTGTTGCTAGCGTATTAGAGATTAATGATTTTATATGGAAAGGTATGAATGCTTTTTATGTTTACAAAGCTGATGTAGCGGATTTAGCAAATGATCGATTTTCTTCTGATCAGGAATATAATGATTTCTTAAATGACTTTTCATCTCCAGAATCTATTTTTCTTGCACTTCGAACAAAAGAAGTTGATCCTGCAAGCGGACTGGATGTAGATGAATTTAGTTTTTTAGTAGATGACTATATCGCCTTAGAACAAGCTTTTGATGGCATTACCAGAAATAATGGAATGGAGTTTGGATTAGTGCGATATCCAAATGACGCCTCTAATGTGTTCGGATATGTTCGTTATGTGTTACCTGGAACCGATGCAGAAACCAAAGGAGTTTTAAGAGGAAATATTTTTAATACCATCGATGGCACCCAAATTACGGATCAAAATTTCAGCAGCCTACTGGCTCCAGACACATACACCATTGGTCTTGCAACGTTTGATGGTAATGATGTCACTCCAACAGGAACTTCAATCCCACTTACTAAAGTACAATACACAGAAAACCCGGTTTTTCTTTCTAGTACCATTGATGTTGGTGGTAATCCAGTTGGGTATTTAATGTACAATTCATTTACTGCAGATTTTGATGCTCAATTAAACGCAGCATTTGGACAATTTGCTTCTGATAACGTAACCGATCTAATATTAGACTTACGTTATAATGGAGGTGGTTCTGTTACATCTGCAATCGATTTATCCAGTATGATTACAGGCCAGTTTAATGGGCAAGTATTTACTACAGAAGAATGGAATGAGGATCGACAAGCGCAATTCGGTGATACTAATCTTTTTGATAACCAAATAAGAACAGGCGCTGGCATTAATAGCCTCAATCTTAATAGAGTATACATATTAACCACCAGAAGTTCTGCTTCTGCAAGTGAGTTAGTGATTAATGGTCTCGACCCATATATTAACGTAATACAGGTTGGATCTGCCAGTAGAGGTAAATTTCAGGCATCTGTAACACTATATGATTCTGATAACTTTGGTCGTACTGGTGCAAATCCTGGACATACGTATGCCATGCAACCTTTAGTGCTTAGATCTATAAATTCTGTTGGTTTTACAGATTATTTTGGTGGATTTACTCCAGAAATAGAGATAGACGAGGATTTCTCTAATCTAGGTGTATTAGGTGATCCTAATGAACCATTATTAAAAGCTGCAATTGATGATATATTAGGTAATAAATCTTCTTCCAAATACAATGGATTACAATTAGAAACCGTAGGAGAAAGTAAAATGGTACTTCCTACTTTTCAGAGAATGTATAAAAATATTGAAGCCCCAAAACACAGAACAACAAGTTTCGACTAATATCTGATATAAATATTAAAAAACCTCAAGCTTATTGGCTTGAGGTTTTTTTTTATGCCTTAAAATGTAATTTTTAAAACGTAAGATTAAATCCTATTCTGGCGTTTCTACCTCTGGTACTAAACCCAAAAATCTCTTGATACTCTTCATTCGTAATATTATTCATCGCCGCAAAGACACTCATATTATCTAAAAGCTGATGACTTATATAAAAATCCAATATCCCATAACTATCTAATGGTACTGGTGTTGGAGCAAATGTTACTGGATCAAAGTTAGTATCTGTTCTTTCTCCGTTAAATTGATAACTCAAAGAAGTATATGTTTTACCACTTAATTGATATCCTATACTAGCCTGTAATGCATGTTCTGGAATACGAATATCATTTTCTAACTTCGATATATTAGTATACGTATAGTTTGCATTTACAGACAACTTATCATCTATAAGTTTTGCCCCAACCTCTACTTCCAATCCATCAACTTCAATATCATTAGGTGAGTTAAAATTCACAAAGGTATTAGGATCAAAAGTGATGAAATTTTCAGAAGTACGATTAAAGTAAACCACACTCATAGTAGCTCTTTTTTCATGCGAGAATTCAACTCCTGCTTCTATTGTAGTACTTTCTTCTGGTTCTAGATCAGGGTTTCCTGTAAAAAATGCAGTATCAAATAATTGAAACAATGATGGTGTGATATAGGCTGTACTATACGATGCTAATCCTTTAATATAATTACTACCAAAAGTATGCGTAAAAGATGGATTAACACTATATACTAAATGATTTCCATAGGTACTATGGATATTTAATCGCGCTCCTGCATTAACGTTCAATCCAAATTTTGATACATACACCAAGTTTACATAAGGATCAATAATATCAAAATCTGCCTCATTATCATTTATTGTTTGCTCTAGATCATTGCTTCCGAATGGAACACTAAAAAGGTTAAAATCACTATAAGAACCATTTGCTCCGATTACTGTATATAAGGTATTATTGAAATTATATTTATTATAGGCATCAAAAGTATATATCTTACTCTCATATCTCGAAGGGAAACTAGATGTAAATTCTCGTTCTAATAAAGAATAACTATCTACAAAGGTAAAGCTACCATTAGGGTATTTTGCTTCCCAAAACGTACCTCCACGTAATTGACGGCTATCAAATTGATTATCTGCATCAAATCCTGCTCCACCATCAAAATCCGTTTTATACTGATCCAGATTTCCAAAAAAGTGAAATTTAAAATTCTTACTCCACTGGTATCCAAGTTTAGCATATACATTAAACTTAGAATAAGCATCACTTTCTGCTCCTTCTGCCTCTGCAGCAGATAATCCATCTGTAAACTGATTAGAAAAACTACCTACATAACTTACCTTACCTATCGTACCATTTATAGATGCCAGGTTTACAAACTCATTAATATCATAATCCTGATCATCCTGAGATTGATTGGTTCCGATACTGGAAGAAAACTGTGCTGCTATTTTCTTTTTACTTTCTGATTTTGTAGTAATATTGATCACTGCAGTTGCTGCACCAGAACCATATAATGTACTCGATGCCCCTTTAAGGATTTCTATTGATTCTATCTGATTTACAGATAACAATCTTAAATCAAAATCCCCAGCCGAAGAAGATGGATCACTAACTGTCACACCATCAACTCTTATTACAACCTGACGGTTACGACCTCCACGAATATATACTCCTAATGGTTCTCCAGCAGCATTGTTACTACCGTTTACATACACACCTGCAACTCTGCTCAATACAGTTGCAACCGATTGTCCTTGGCTACGTTCTAATTCTTTTGAAGTGATTTTAGTAATTACCTTACCACTCTGTTCTCTTTTTAGTTTAAATTTAGAATCAGAAATTATCACTTCTTCTAATTCATTGACTTTTTCGTCTGGAGTTATTTCTTGCGCTGAAACAACCTGAGATCCAAGCATTAATAATGCTGCCCCAAAAAACATTTTTTTGTTCATTTCCTAAATGACTTAATTTTACAATTACCGGAAAAAAGTATGCAGTTTACCCATACCTAAACTTCTATCCCGAAAGTTTGACATTACGAATTTAGGCAGGTCTCCTGGCTTGCGTCTTGTTGTTTACCTTCCCACCTGAACTGAACTTCTTTCAGTTTCTTTTTAAAATAATTTTAAAAGATGTCGAAACAAGTTCGACACAAGCAGTGGTTATAAAGAATTAACAACAAACACCTACTACGATCTGAAAACATCATTTTTCAATATCGACTCGGCAAAGCTTACAGTTGCGGGAACAGCTCAGGAATATTAATATACAATATTAGATACTAGATTCAGGGTTTAAAAAATCCTAATTCATAACCGTACTACTGTACTTTATTTCACCTGATTCCCTTTTAATCATCAACCTTATGCATAAGGTATCAGAACCAAAATTCTGCGCGAATGTATTATATTTCTTTGAAAATGCCTTCAATTTGTAAAATAAATTAGTATTACCATTACCTTTGCGCTCTCTAAAAACCGAATTAAATGTTGTATTACATCACAGGTGGAGAGCGTTCAGGCAAAAGTAGTTATGCTCAAAACCTAGCTTTAGAACTCTCAAACACTCCAATATACCTTGCTACATCAAGAGTTTGGGATGGTAATCATCGCGAACGAATTGATAGGCATATTGCCGATCGAGATGAACGATGGACTTCTATAGAAGAAGAAAAACAACTCTCCAAAGTAATTACCGAAGATACTGTTGTAGTAATTGATTGTGTAACACTCTGGCTAACTAATTTTTTTGTTGATACCAAAAACGATATAGAATTATCTTTATCCCAAGCAAAAACAGAATTTGATAAGCTTTTAAAGATTAATACGACTATTATAATGATATCCAATGAAATCGGTATGGGTGTTCATGCTTCAACAGAAATAGGAAGAAAATTTACAGAATTACAAGGCTGGATGAATCAACATATAGCTAAACACGCAGATAAAGCAATACTAATGGTGTCTGGAATACCAGTAACAATTAAATAAATGAATTTCAACATCTCACCTTTAGACAAATCTCTAGAAAATAGTATTCAGCATAAAATTAACCTAAAAACCAAACCAGTAGGTTCTTTAGGCATATTGGAACGTATTGCTCTACAAATAAGTTTGATCCAAAGTACTAAAAGCCCTTCTTTAGAAAAGCCAACGATATTAGTTTTTGCTGGAGATCATGGAATTGCAGAAAAAGGAGAAGTCAATCCATATCCGCAGGCAGTAACCCAACAAATGGTCTATAACTTTCTTAATGGAGGTGCTGCTATTAATTCCTTTTGCAATCAAAATAATATCGATTTAAAAATAATTGACGCTGGAGTCAATCATAATTTCGATAACATCTCTGGCCTTATACACGCTAAAGTAGCATATGGTACAAAAAACTATCAGATAGAACCTGCTATGTCTGCTGATCAATGTAGTACTGCTATTCATAATGGCGCTGCGATCGTTTCTGAAACTTATGAGAATGGTAGTAATATTATTGGTTTTGGGGAAATGGGTATTAGTAATTCTTCTGCAGCAGCATTACTCATGTCATATTTTTGTGAAATTCCAGTAAAAGAATGTGTTGGAGCTGGCACAGGTCTCCAGATGGAAGCTATGAAGCTTAAAAGAACTATTCTAGAAGAAGTTTTTAAAAAATATGCTCCAACTTCTCCTATTGAAGCTCTTGCTACTTTTGGTGGTTTTGAAATTGCAATGATTACAGGAGCTATACTAAAAGCTGCTGAATTAAAAATGACAATTGTTATCGATGGTTTTATTGCAACAGCTGCATTATTAGTTGCTTATGCACTGAATCAAAATGTATTAGACTATTGTATTTTTGCTCACACTTCTAATGAACAAGGGCATGAAAAAATGTTGCGTTTTTTAGGAAAAAAACCTTTAATCTCTCTTAATATGAGATTAGGTGAAGGTACTGGAGTGGCGGTAGCATACCCAATCATACAATCTGCAGTAACTTTCTTAAATAATATGGCTAGTTTTGAAGAAGCTGAAGTTTCTACTAATGAATAGTATTGCCTAACATATGAAAAAAGGTGTTTTATCAATAGTCGTGGCTATAATCGGTTTTTACTGTATTTATAGATTTAATGTACAATTGTATCATGAAAACCTAACCATAACACAACAAGGAACAAATTCTGAAATCATATCAGACCTATCAGTTTTTAAAAAGACTTATAAAATTATTGTATTTAGTTTAGGACTGCTAAGTTTATACTTTGCTATTATTTCCTTTTTAAAAAAACACAAAATTGGGCTTATAGGAATTATTTTAGCATTAACCTTACTATTATCATGCGTATTTCCGTTTTTAGAATATGCAGTAGAAGCATATCTTAGCGATATAAATTTTCAGTAGTAGAATGAAAAAAGAGATTCATATTTTTTTTACTGCTCTTATGTTTTTTACAAGGATTCCTTGCCCTAAATGGGTAAATCACGATCCTGAATATTTACGTAAAAGCTCTAAATACTTTCCTTTAGTCGGTATCATTGTTGGAGCCATTGGAGGGATAGTTTTTTATGGTACTTCTTTTATTTTTCCTAAAGAAATTTCTATCCTCCTTTCTATGTTTGCTACAATATATGCTACAGGAGCTTTTCATGAGGATGGATTTGCTGATGTTTGTGATGGTTTTGGTGGTGGTTGGACTAAGGATAAGATTCTTTTGATTATGAAAGATTCTAGATTAGGAACCTATGGTACTATTGGAATTCTTCTAATCTTAGGGATAAAGTTTTCTGCCTTAAGAGTTCTAGAAGATTATCATATTCCGTTACTGTTAATTTCTGGACACAGTTTAAGTCGTTTTATTGCAACAACATTGATTTTTACACATCCATATGTAAGAGATACTGAAGATAGTAAAGCTAAACCTGCTGCAAAAAGTATGAGTATACCTATGCTTTTTATCAGTGGTTTTTTTGGAATAGCTCCATTACTACTGTTTTTTAATCCTTTTATATTTGTAACATTGATACCGATGTATCTATCCAAAATGTTTCTGGCTTCAAAGTTTAAGAAGTGGATTGGAGGACAAACTGGAGATTGTGCAGGAGCTGCACAACAGCTTAGCGAAGTGATTTTTTATCTTACTGTAATAGCGCTATGGAAATATATTTGGTAAGGCATACCACTCCTAATATCGAAAAAGGAATTTGTTATGGTCAAAGCGATCTGGGTGTAACAGAATCTTTTGACGCCGAAGCGCTAACAATTCATCAGCAAATTCCGATTAAGGAAATTTCAAATATCTACGCTAGCCCGTTACAGCGTTGTAAATTATTAGCTAAGACATTTGATATCCCAACGATTTTTGATAACCGACTTAAAGAATTGGATTTTGGTGATTGGGAACTACAACCTTGGGATAGTATTTCACCTTCAGAAATTAATCCTTGGATGGAAGATTTTGTAAATGTAAAAGTGCCCAATGGAGAATCATATATTATGCTTCAGGAAAGGATACTTGCGTTTTATAATTCTTTAAATCATACTTCTACAGAAAAAATAGTTATTGTTACCCATGCAGGTCCAATGAGAGCTTTACTTGCATATATTCAGCAAATAGCACTTAAAGATTCTTTTAGCATTAAAATAAACTATGGCGATGTTATTAAAATCTAATCCAATACTAATTTTGCAAAGTTGTAATTAGACGATATTTCCTTATCTACTACTTTTACTTGTAGTTTTTCTTTAAAAAGAGGTGCATTGGTAACCAGTGTATGATATTCTCCATTTTCACCGCAAACATCCACAGATAAAGTTTCTAATTCTTTAATCAGTTCCTTATCGATAATTCTTCCCAAGAAATTGGGGCCTAAATCTTTATTGCAGGATACTATCATCGCTTCAACACCAAAATCAATCATATCTAATACTAATTGTTTTCTGGGTTGTTGCCATATTGGTAATATTGCTTTTAAATTTGCAGCACCAGATACTTTTTCTTCCCATTGTCTATGTGACACTATATCTATATCTCCAAAAACCGCTGATTCTAATTTATAGGTATCGGTTAATGATTTTAGGTTATCAATATATAATCGCTCATAATCGTTCCAAGTACTCTCAAAAAAATGAATAGGTAAATGAAGAGATCTTGCTTGAGCTTCTAATATTTCTTTTGGAATGCCGTGAGATCTAGATCGATCTCCATATTCATTTAATACATTAAATAAAACAGATGCCGTATTTCCTTTTTCAATTGCCTTATGCATTGCATAACAACTATCCTTTCCTCCACTCCAAGAGCATACAAATGACATATTTTTATATTTTAAAACACAAATTAACGGTAAATCATAGTAAGATTTTCAAAAAAATATCGAAGTTTGACAAATATTTACACATCAAATGAAGCATTATATAACCTTACTTTTTTTAATTCTTTCTTTTTTATCCTGCAAAAAAGAACAGAAAACACCTACCAGTAATATTGTTCAAGAACTGATTGAACAAGAAATCGGATATGCAACTGGTTTTACAATTCAGAATCACGACAATTACAAAGAAATAAATATTACTTCGCCTTGGCCAGATGCTAAAGGCACATTTACCTATATTCTTTATACCAAAGGAACCGAAAAACCAAAACTGTCTGTAAATAAAGAAGCTAAATTTATCGAAATCCCAGTAGATAAAACAATTGTGACATCTACTACCGACATACCTATGCTAGAGTATTTAGAATTAGAAAATAAATTAATAGGTTTTCCCCATACTGATTATATTTCTTCAGAAAAAACAAGAAGTTTAGTTGAGAAAGACAGTATTGTAGAATTAGGAAACAATGGTCATTTAAATACTGAACTCACTTTAGAACTAGCTCCAGAGCTTGTCATAGGATATTCTGCCACTGGAGATACTAAGGCGTATGATCTATTAGAAAAAACAGGGATTCCTGTGGTAATGAATGGTTCTTGGATGGAACAACACCCTCTTGGTCGAGCAGAATGGATAAAATTTGTAGCTGCTTTTTATAATAAAGAAAAAGAGGCGGACTCAATTTTTAGAAATATTGAAAAAGACTATAAAGAAGCCGTTACCTTAGCTAAAAATGCTTCAGGTTCTCCTACTGTCTTGTCTGGTAATATGTTTAAAGATGTTTGGCATGTTCCTGGAGGAAATAGTTATGTAGCTAAATTCTTAAAAGATGCAAACACGAACTATTTGTGGGCAGAAACACAAAAAACAGGAAGCATAGCACTCAATTTTGAAAGTGTATTAGAAAAAGCTCAAAATGCAGCAATATGGATAGGTTCGGGAACTTCTAGATCATTGGCAGAACTTCAGGAAAAGAACAATCGATATACTTTTTTTGAAGCGTTTAAAAATAAAGCCGTATATTCTTCAACGTTAAAAACAGGCGCAAAAGGAGGATTGGTATATTACGAATTAGGCCCAATGCGGCCAGATTTAATTCTTAAGGATATTATCCAAATAGCACATCCTGAACTATTAACAGATTACGAACCTTATTTTTTCGAAAAACTGAACTAGTTGACCCCAAACAAATCATATAAAGGTGTTTTTAGTATCATAATCATAGTATTATTACTGTGTTTTGTGACTAATATTAGTTTAGGCTCTGTACTTATTCCTTGGTTGGATACCTTACATAGCTTAATAGGTGGCACAGTAGAAAAAGAATCCTGGAGACATATTATTATAGATTATCGACTTCCTAAAGCAATAACTGCTGTAATTGTAGGAAGTGGATTAGGAGTCTCTGGATTATTGATGCAAACGCTATTTAGAAATCCTTTAGCTGGACCATTTGTTTTAGGTATTAGTTCTGGAGCTAGTCTTGGTGTGGCTTTGTTAATCTTAGGAAGTGCTTTTATCGGAGGTTCTGCAGGATTATTTTTAGTATCAAACTGGGGATTAGTTGCCGCAGCAAGTCTTGGAAGTATATTAGTCCTATTTATTGTAATGCTCGTTTCGATGAGAGTTCGGGATACCATGGCAATTCTGATCATTGGATTAATGTTTGGAAGTATCACTGCTGCAATTGTTAGTGTACTCTCCTACTTTGCTCCTGCAGAACAATTACAAAGATATATCTTTTGGGGTTTTGGTAGTCTGGGTAATTTATCCTGGTTGGACCTATTAATTTTCTCTGCAATAGGAATTATAGGAATGGTATTAGCTATTATAGCAATAAAACCATTAAACACATTACTACTAGGTGAAAATTATGCTCGTAGTCTTGGACTAAACATCAAAAAAAGTCGTTTTTTAGTTATTATTGCTACAGGATTATTAGCAGGAAGTATTACCGCTTTTGCTGGACCCATTGCATTTATTGGATTAGCGGTACCTCACTTAACAAGGCAATTATTTCATACATCTGATCACAAAACACTAATTCCAGCCGTTATGTTATTTGGTAGTATTATTATGTTAGTATGTGATGCTATTGCCCAATTACCAGGAACAGAATATACGTTACCCATAAATGCTATTACATCATTAATCGGAGCTCCAGTAGTAATATGGTTATTAGTTCGAAAACGAAAGATGCTATTTTAGCACTAAAAAATCAAAAAACAATTACAATAGATTCATTGAATCCTGAAAATCAAAATATCGTCCTTAAAACTGAAGATCTTTCAATCGGTTATCGCCATAAAAACAATTTGGAGGTAGTTGCTGCAGATATTAATCTAAAGCTTTATGAAGGAGAGTTAGTAGGTTTAGTAGGTGCTAATGGTATCGGCAAATCTACCTTGCTTCGTACCTTGTCTAAGGTTCAACCTGCACTTCATGGTGACATATATTTATCAGACAAAGAACTTAAGACATATAAAACTTCTGAATTAGCTTCTCAATTAAGTATTGTGCTAACAGAACAAATTGCTACTAAAAACCTAACAGTGCAGGAGTTAGTTGCATTAGGAAGACAACCATATACCAATTGGGTTGGTAAATTAGCTGAAGAAGATATTGAAAAAGTACGTAAAGCTATAGAAGTTACACATATTACTGAATTGGTAGAACGACGATGTTATGAATTAAGTGATGGGCAACTACAAAAGGTTCTAATTGCCCGCGCCATTGCTCAGGATACACCTTTTATAATGTTAGACGAGCCTACCACACATTTAGATGTATATCATAAAGCATATATCTTAAAACTATTAAAACGTTTAGCCTTCGAAACTCAAAAAACTATTTTATTCTCTACGCATGAAATTGATTTTGCAATTCAATTATGTGATAAAATGATAGTTATGAATGAAGATGGTTTTGAATTTGGTCGTCCTAAAGAATTGATCCAATGTCGCGCTTTTTCTTCTTTATTTCCGGAAGACCTTATCATCTTTGATGAAGCAACCAAAAGTTATAGAGTGCGAAGCTAAGGTCTTTTTCAAAGCTTTTTTGATTAAATGCCCCGCTTCTATTTATCATGGATTGAATAACTCTACAATTTATAGAAAAAAGGTAGCATTTTTTGTTTCAAATACTTATTCTACAAAAAATAAAACAAGGAATTGATCTTTTGCTATGCTTTATCTACTTTAGACCACTGAAATCTATATTCCTAATGCCCGTAAAGTATTCTTTTGATCCTTCTAAAAAACATCACCTATTTGTTGGGTTAGGACTAGCAGTTTGGATATTTATCTTTTTATACTTTACGGAACCTCTGGATGTTAATGAGCTTACCAATACAGAAAAACTCATGTATCTTCCTATCTATGGTTTGGTTGGCGCTATGTGTTATATCTCCATGCTTCCAGTACAAAGTTTCTTGTATACAAAAAATAAAAAGCAATGGTATTTTACAACCGAGACTATTTTCCTTTTACTATTTATGTTATTAGGCTTGCTACTAAGTAGAAGTTTTTATCTCTACATTGTTATGAAAGGAGAACCTAATCCATATACTTTAGGGTACTATATTAAGAATATTTACGCTCCAGCAATACTAACAATTTTACCTATTGTAATTATTGGAAGATGGTCTTTCGGAAAATATAATAATAAGAAACTGGAAGATCAAAAAGTCGAAATTAAAGGAGTAGGAACTTACGAAAACTTAAGGCTTTTTTTTAATGATATTCTCTGTATTCAATCCTCGGATAACTATGTAGAGGTTTCTTATTTGGATAATGGACAGTTAAAAAAACATTTAATTCGCAATACTCTTTCAACTATAGGTGCTAGTTTTCCGCAATTGCTACAAACACATCGTTCTTTTCTCATAAACCCATATCATTTTAAACAATGGAAAACCGAAAAAAGTAAACTTATAATCATTTTAGCTTTTGATATAGCAATACCAATTTCCAGGACTTTTCAAACACAAGTAAAAGAGCACCTGCATTCTACCACAAAATAGTTACAACTCGCCACAAGCACCTATTTCTATACACTTGAATCGTGTTCACTTCATAGTTTTGACATTCAATAAATGTCAAAATCTTATTCAGATATGAAAACCTTAATTTCAATAATAGTACTTTTTAGTATATGTGTTGGCACGATATTTTCACAACCGAAAAAACAGCCTGAAATATTTATAATAGGCACTATGCACAACGTACCTAAAATTGTAAAACACAGCTATCGTCCACTTCTTAAAATTGCAAAATCATACAAGCCTGATGCAATTTATGTAGAGCGTCAAAGGCCTAATGACACATTGAGTTTAAAAAATTATGAAAGTAGTTGGTTTATACCTTATGGGGATAGTATTGCTACTATTTTCAAAAATGATGTTAAGCGCACGTTGCGATTACAAGACCTGAGTGTACATTCTATGAAATCAGATGATTTTAAATATCTAAAACAATACTATGCTACAATAAGAGATAAAGCGAATTGGTATTATTATGCGTATTTATACAAATACGGAATAAAGGGTAGCAAAAAACCTGTAAGAAATGAAAATGGTGATCTTACAGCTAAACTAGCCATTACGATGAATCTGAATTATATCCATGCGATGGATTATCAACATGAAACACAACAATACACGAAGCTTTCCAAAGCCTGTATTAAGCAAAGTCAAGAAGATGATCAAGTACGATATCTAAAAAAACGTAATAAAAGAGATTACCAAAGTGCCATCTTACCAGCTCTTTTTGGAAGACTTGGGTTTTATACCAATAAACAAAAGACCATTAAAAATTATGAGATTTCTAATCGTTTTACTTTCAGGAAAACAGATTGCACTCCTTGTATAGAAGCCGCAGCAGTATGGGATCGCAGAAATGCAGGAATGGCAAAAAACATTGGTGAACAGGTATTACAACACAACCATCAAAATTCAATTGTAATTGTAGGTGCTGGTCACGTATTAGGAATTAAAAAAGAACTAGAAAAACAATACCCATCAATTACAGTGAAAATTATGGATGAAATATCAATAAAGAAAAAAAACATCAAGACTAATTCAATAAATCATAGAAAAAAATCACAAAAAAACCCTTGAAAAAATGATGTTTTATCATAACAAATACTTAAAACTTATATATATATTTACATCATAAAAAGTAATATTAATACTAGTATTTCTCTACCTCACAAATTAATTATTTTAAAGGATTTATTAAAAGTTAGTTGTTATAATAACAACCAATACCTATAAATATAATATGCTTAGATTTTTACTTTGTGCTGTTATTTTTTCTTTATCATTTTTAACATTATCTGCACAATCGGTAAATGATTACAGAACGAATGGAAGTAATGGTAATTGGACAAACGTATCTATTTGGGAAGTATATAATGGAACAGTTTGGGTAGCTGCAACGAACTATCCAGGGCAAATCGCAGGTACTAATGCTGTATCAATAGAAGGTAACTCTGAAATAACTATAAATTCTAATATACCTAACAGTTTTATTTCGCTTACTATAGGACCTGGTATTTTATTTGTTAGCGCAGATTCTAGTCTTGATACTCCATTAATTACACTAATCACAGGAGGTGAAGCAGAATGGACAAGTAACAACACCGACTTATCGCTTCCTGCTAATGCATCTATAATAATTGATGGTGGTAATTTAGTAGAAGACAATCCATGTAATGCTACTAAAACAATAACTATTGGTGGTACTGTTTATGCATCCTGTAATGGTGGCGGTGGCGGTGTAAATTATGATTTTGATGATATTAATACTGGCGGAGGAACACTTAGTGTTGCTCCGAGTTCGAATGCCCCAATATGTTCAGGACAAACGCTAACTCTTTTTGCAAACCCTGCAGGAGCTGGAAGTACTGGTGCAACATTTAGTTGGTTGGGAACAGGACCAGGAGGATACTCATTTAATGCTACCGCACAAAACCCAACAGAAAGTAGTATAACTATAAGTGGAACCTACACATATACGGTAACCATAACCGATGGCGATGGTAATGGAAACACGAATACGAATACTATTGATGTAATAGTTAATAATGCTCCCAATGCACCAGTAAGTAATGGCAACCAAATTGTTTGCAGAGGAATTACTGGTACTTTAACCGCTACTGTAAATGTCGGTGAAACCATAGATTGGTATAATACAGCTTCTGGAGGAACCCCTTTATTAACTGGTAATACTAGTTATTCAACCGCAGTTGCTGGTAGTTATTATGCAGAGGCAAGAAATACAACAACAGGATGTATTAGTATTAGCAGAATAGGTGTTATTTTATCTAATAAATCTTGTAAAGTTATTACTAATAGGAGAATCACCTTTAGAGTACATTCAGGAGTTATTGGTCCATCTGGCGCTTTAACGACAGATATGATCGTTAACTTTTTCGATGATGGACAAAACGGAGTTGGTAACCCGTATCAACTTCAAGTACAAAACAATACAGCAATTGGATTTAGCTATCAAATATGGATACAAAATGTTCCTTATGCATCAATCCCAGGATTGAGCTTGATAAATCACACATTAAATACTATAAACAACGGTGATGGAACCTATAATTATTTATTTACCAGTACAAGTCCTCTAGGCGCATTCCAATCCAGATCTATAACTGGTTCTGGAAGTGCTCCAACACCATTAGGAATAGGGATTGCTTGCGGATGTATAAGTTTTTACAAACTATAGTTTTCATATACCTAATAATTCAATATTTTAGATGCATCAAAAAAACTAATCTTTGAATCATCTACCAAACATTATCGAATCTATTATTCAATGGGGAATAACTCCAAAACTTCCTATTGAAAACAAAGAGCTTCTTTTAAAAAAATCATTAATACTATTGTATCAGGAATATCTTATCTTAGAAGGAAAGGTTACAGATGATGAGAACGATTATCCTGAAGCTCCAGAATTTAACTTCGAAAAAATCTCAAATACGATTCGATCTAATTTTCCAGAATTAGGATTTTACCAAAACGTTGCAGACCCTTTTGATCTAGAGAAACCAGATACTATTCTTGGTGATGCTAATGATGATTTATCTGATATTATCAAAGATTTGATGGAAGTACAATGGAGGTTCCAAAATACGAGTGCAGTAGATGCGGTTTGGTATTTTGAGTTTATTATGCGTAATCATTCTGAAAGGCATATTGTAAATATTTTAAAGACTTTAAAGGATATAGAAGAACAATTATAATTTGATTATTTAACTATACTTCTTCTCGGCTTATACTAGCTAAATTTTTATCTTTGGATAAACAAAAAATTACATGTCAGAATACATATTGCTCATTGTGGCAGTTGCCGCGATTATAGTTGGTTTTTTTATAGGTAAATACGTTGCTTCTCTTAAAAACAAGAGTGATCAGACTACACTTACTGAAAGAGCCAATCAATTACAATTACAGTTTGACGAAGCAAAAAAAACTGCTGATCAGCAATTAGAGTACACAAAACAACAACAAGAAGTACATAAGCAATCCTTAGAAAAACAGCTTGCCGAAATATCTAAAGAGCGAGAAGAAATCCGTAGAGAAAAAGATTTTCTAAATACAGAACTTACTCGTCGTAATGCCGAATTCGAAAATTTGCAACTCAAAAACAATGAACAAAAGGATGAAGTAGAAAAATTACAAGAAAAATTCACCAAAGAATTCGAAAATCTGGCGAATAAAATTCTTGATGAGAAGTCTAATAAGTTTACAGAACAGAATAAAGAAAACATAAAAAACATCCTAAATCCTCTGCAAGAGAAAATCAATACTTTCGAGAAAAAAGTAGAACAAACACATAAAGAAAGTATAGACTATCACGCGGCTTTACGTCAGCAAATAGTAGGTCTTAAGGATCTCAACGAACAGATGAGTAAAGAGGCTACAAACCTAACAAAAGCGCTAAAAGGTGATAGTAAAATGCAAGGAAATTGGGGTGAATTGGTTTTAGAACGTGTATTAGAAAAGTCTGGACTAGAAAAAGATCGAGAATATTTTGTACAGCAAAGCTTTACTACAAATGATGGGCAGCGCGTATTACCTGATGTTGTTATTCATTTGCCAGATAATAAAAAAATGGTCATTGATTCTAAAGTTACGTTAACCGCTTATGAACGTTATGTGAATGAAGATGATGAAAACCTTAGAGCAACCTATCTAAAAGAACATATCACATCATTAAGGCGTCATATTGATCAACTTTCTGAAAAAAACTATCAAGACCTTTATGATATAGAGTCTCCTGATTTCGTGTTACTTTTTGTTCCTATCGAACCTGCTTTTGCCATTGCAATTAATGAAGATAGCAAATTATACAATCAAGCATTTGAAAAGAATATCGTAATTGTAACTCCATCCACACTTTTGGCCACTTTACGAACCATTGATACCATGTGGAATAATGAAAAACAGCAGCGTAATGCAATTGAAATAGCAAGGCAGGCTGGTGCATTGTATGATAAATTTGAAGGATTGGTTAAAGATCTTACTGGAGTTGGTAAAAAGATAGATGACGCTAAAAAAGATTACTCAGCTGCTATGAACAAATTGGTGGACGGACGTGGAAATCTAATTACTAGTGTAGAAAAATTGAAGAAAATGGGAGCCAAAGCCAAAAAATCACTTCCGGAAGCAATTATAAAACGTGCTGAAGAAGATAACGACATATAATCTCAATACCACGAAATATGGAATCAAATATATCGCAAGTACTAATCCAGTTATTAACTGGGTTATTTTATGCATTACCAACCATAGCATTTATTGTTATTAGTATTTATTACTTACTAAAAACAGGAACTAAAACCGACGGAATTTTGATCCTGATCGGCAACATCATTATTTTTCTTTCTATTGTTCTTGGTAGAATATTATTTATTCAGCTTGCAGTATATCAAAAATGGGAAGGTGAAACATACTCCTATCTATCCACTGGCATTAGCGCGTTATCTTTCATAGGATCTATTTTGTTTGTCGTTGGAACGTTTCTGTTAATAAGAAAAGTGATTAAAACAAAATCTTTAATGTAATGAAAAACATACTCACATATACACTTCTATTGTGTACTGTACTTATTACAGAATTTGGAATCGCTCAGCAAATATATTTCCCAGAACGCGGAAATTGGGAAGAGAAAAACCCATCTGTATTTAATATCAATACAGAAAAACTTACTGAAGCCGTGCAATATGCTAAGAACCATGAATATGTTGGTTCTAAAGATTTACGTCAGGCAATTCTAAAAGGTTTTGAAAGAGAGCCTTATCATAAAATCTTAGGTCCTACTAAAAAAAGAGGTGCTCCCGCAGGTTTGATTCTAAAAGATGGATATATTATTGCTAAATGGGGAGATGTAAATCGTGTAGATATGACTTTTAGCGTTACCAAAAGCTATTTATCCACCATGGCTGGATTAGCGATTGATGCAAAGTTGATTCAGGCTGTAGATGATTTAGCATACAATTATGTATGGGATCACACCTATGATGGAATACATAACAAAAAAATTAGCTGGAGACATTTACTCACACAATCCTCTGATTGGTCAGGTCAATTATGGGGTGGTTATGACTGGGCAGATCGCCCACCAACAACAGGAGATATTGATGATTGGAAATTTAGAAAATTAAACGAGCCAGGAACCGTTTTTGAGTATAACGATGTTCGGGTAAATGTATTAGCCTACTCCCTGTTAAACATCTGGAGAAAACCATTACCGCAAATACTCAAAGAAAAAATCATGGATCCGATAGGAGGATCTACAACTTGGAGATGGTATGGATATAAAAATTCTTGGGTTCCCATTGATGGAATCAAAATGCAATCTGTAAGTGGTGGTGGTCATTCTGGAGGTGGTTTATTTATAAATACTACCGATCACGCACGTTTTGGGTTATTATTTCTAAATAACGGTGCCTGGAATGATCAACAATTAATTTCAAAAAACTGGATTAAAGAAGCTATTTCACCTTCGGTGGCTAATCCTAATTATGGATTTATGTGGTGGCTAAACAAAAAAGGACCTCGACATTGGAAAGGTTTACCTGAACATTTATTTTATGCTGCAGGTTTTGGAGGTAATTTCATCATTATAGATCAAAAGCAAAACATAGTAATCGTAACACGATGGTTAGAACCTAGCCAAATTGATGAGTTTGTTGCTAAAGTATACGAAGCACTCTAAAATCATTAAGTAAATATTTATGAAAAAAATATTAGCAATTATAATTTTAGTCATTGTTCTTCTTTTTGCCTCTTGGTATGCTACTGTATATTTTGCGACGTATAGTGAAGGTGTTAGAAGTGGTGAACTGATTAAATTTAGCAATAAAGGCATACTGTTTAAAACCTGGGAAGGAGAAATCAGTCAAGGGATTTCTGGTGCACAGATATTTAGTTTTTCTGTAGAAGGTAAAAACGAAACCGTTATTAAAAAATTAGAAAAATTTCAAGGTAGATATGTAAAACTAAAATACAAAGAACGGTTTGCTACCATTTCCTGGTTAGGAGATTCAAAATATTTCGTTATCGATGTGGAAGAAGAAGAATCTCCACATTTCAGAAAATAATCAAAGAAATTAATTCATGAAAAAATATAAAACAGCACGAGAATCCAGAGTAGTAATTTCGGAATTAATGCTTCCGTCTCACTCAAATTTTAGTGGAAAAATTCACGGTGGATACATCCTATCTCTTATGGATCAAATTGCTTTTGCTTGCGGATCTAAGCACTCAGAAGCTTATTGTGTAACCGCTAGCGTAGATAAAGTGGATTTTCTAAAACCTATCGAAGTCGGTGAGCTTGTAACCATGAAAGCTTCTGTAAACAATGTAGGAAAAACTTCTATGGTTGTTGGAGTTCGAGTAGAATCAGAGAATATTATGACTGGCAAAGTGAAACATTGTAACTCTAGCTATTTTACCATGGTCGCTAAAAATAATGAAGGAAAAAGCATCGCTGTTCCAGGTTTGATTATGGAAAACGAAACAGCAGTGCGTCGTTTCGTAAGAAGTATTATTCGTAAAGATGATGCCAAAGCAAGACGAGATCGGTTTAAAGCTTCAGAATTTAAACTCGAAGATCATTTAGAATTATTAAAAGAATACAATGTAAAAATAGACTTATAATTTATCAATAATCTTTACGTTATAATCCTATAATATCACTTTAAGTGTTTGATACTTAAATTTGCTATATTGAAGAAAAATAAAAAGCTATGAAAACCCCATTTCGATTATTGTTGCTCTTATGTTTAATTACTTTAATAAGTTGTGGAAGCAGTGATGATGGCACTACTAGTATACCAGAAATTCCAATCGATCCTGATCCAATTCCAGGACAGACCTCTACATATATTGATCATGTAAAAACTATCATTGATACTAATTGTATTGAATGTCATGGAACTCCTCTTCAAAATTCTGCTCCGATGGCGCTTGAAACTTTTCAGGAAGTAAAAAATGCTGTGACCGATAGGAACTTGTTCAGTTTTATAGCCACTAATAATGCATTTAATGTAATGCCGCCATCTGATGAAGGAGGAAGAATGCCTCAAGCTACTATTGATATTGTTGAGGATTGGATTGCAGACGGACTTTTAGAGCAATAGAAGTATTTTTATAAATATTTTTATTTCCGTAAACGATAGGAAAACTACACCAAAAACTGAAAAAGATCTGGTTTGTCATTGAGATAATCTCCAAAGAAATTATGCTTCTTCATTCGAGAAATCAACGGCTGTAAATCATTTTTATCTTTAAGTTCTATCCCAACTACTGCTGGTCCGTTTTCTCTGCTTGATTTTTTAGAGTATTCAAAATGTGTGATATCATCATTAGGTCCTAGAATTTCTCCAACAAACTGTTTCAGAGCTCCAGCCCTTTGAGGAAAACGTACAATAAAATAATGCTTAAGATCTGCAAACAATAATGCACGTTCTTTTATTTCTGCAGTACGGGTAATATCATTATTACTTCCGCTAATAATACAAACTACATTCTTGCCTTTTATTCTATCTTTATAAAATTCTAATGCTGCCAATGTCAACGCTCCTGCAGGTTCTACAACAATTGCATCTCTATTATACAGATCCAAAATAGTCTGACATACATAACCTTCTGGAATGGTTATCATATCCGACAAATAAGACTTACATATCTCAAAGTTAAGATCTCCTACTTTTTGCACTGCTGCTCCATCAATAAATTTATCAATATCGAAAATCTCTGTATTCTTATTATTTTGAATAGAGGTTAACATAGAAGGCGCTCCTTCGGGTTCTATACCTACAATTTTGGTCTTGGGAGATAATGCTTTCATTGCTCCACATAAACCAGAGGCCAAACCACCACCACCTACAGCTACAAATACATAATCAATTGGAACATCTGCTTGTTTAAAAATCTCTAGCCCTATAGTGCCTTGCCCTTCGATTGTTTTTGGGTCATCAAAAGGATGTATAAATGTTTTACCTTCAGAAATACATACTTCTTTGGCAGCTTTAGAGGCATCATCAAAAGTATCACCTTCTAACACAATTGTAACATGAGATCCACCGAACATTTGGGTTTGCTCAACCTTTTGTTTAGGCGTTACCGTAGGCATATAGATGGTACCTTGGATTTTCAAATGATGACATGCAAAAGCTACTCCTTGCGCATGATTACCTGCACTCGCACAAACTACACCTTTAGCTAATTGTTCTTTATTAAGAGCATTGATCTTATTAAAAGCCCCTCTGATCTTATATGACCGAACTCGTTGAAGATCTTCTCGTTTCATTAGCACATTAGCATCGTATTTTCTAGAATATCGAATACTATTCATGAGAGGTGTAACCATGGAAACCTCCTTGATTACAGAAGCTGCTTCTTGTATATCTTCTAATTCTGGAAAATATGTGGTTACTGTTGAGTTCACTAATTCTAAAATGTTATTTCAAATATTTGCAAGTCTGAGCCCATCAAAGGTTACACAATACACATCTCAAAAAACTTCGACAGACCCAGCCTAAACAAATAAACTATTCAAATTTCATTATAAACTTTTATGTTTTTTACTATACTATCGGCTTCATAGCCGTCATAGAAGCCCTTAATCTATTACCTACAACTTCTATTGGATGGTTTCTTAATGTAGCGTTTACTTCTATCAGCTTAGCATTATCAACTTCATTACTTTTGCCATTATCATATGCTTTACCTATGACATCCGTATCGATCTTTTTCATAAAATCTGCTAATAAAGGTTTACAGGCATGATCAAATAAATAACAACCGTATTCTGCTGTGTCAGATATCACGCTATTCATCTCGAACAATTTCTTACGCGCAATTGTATTTGCTATAAGTGGAGTTTCATGTAACGATTCGTAATATGCGGATTCTTCAATAATACCAGATGATGTCATTGCTTCAAATGCTAACTCCACTCCTGCTCTAACCATAGCAACCATCAATACTCCATTGTCATAAAATTCTTGTTCTGAAATCTCAACATCTCCCGCAGGTGTTTTCTCGAATGCTGTTTCGCCTGTCGCAGCTCTCCAGGACAATAGGTTTTTATCATCATTCTTCCAATCTTCCATCATCGTTTTAGAAAAATGACCTTTCATAATATCATCCATATGTTTTTCGAATAATGGACGCATAATTTCTTTTAACTCTTCTGATAAATCAAAAGCTTTAATTTTAGCAACATTAGAAAGTCTATCCATCATATTGGTGATTCCTCCATACTTCATTCCTTCTGTAATAGTTTCCCAACCATATTGAATTAATTTGGAAGCATACCCAGCATCAATTCCTTTTTCTATCATTTTATCAAAACAAAGGATAGATCCAGTCTGTAATAACCCACAAAGGATGGTTTGCTCACCCATAAGATCTGATTTCACCTCTGCAACAAAAGAAGATTCTAATACACCCGCTCTATCACCACCTGTTCCTACTGCATATGCCTTAGCTTGTGCCAATCCATGTCCTTGAGGATCATTTTCAGGGTGTACCGCAATCAAAGTAGGTACTCCGAATCCTCTTTTATATTCTTCTCTAACTTCAGAACCAGGGCATTTTGGCGCTACCATAATCACGGTTAAATCTTCTCTTACCTGCATCCCTTCTTCTACAATATTAAATCCATGAGAATAGGATAAAGTAGCTCCTTTTTTCATAAGTGGCATTACCGTGTTAACCACCTGCGTATGCTGCTTATCTGGTGTTAAATTGATCACTACATCTGCGTTTGGAACCAGTTCTTCATAAGTACCTACAGCAAAGCCATTATCCGTGGCATTCTTATAAGATTGTCTTTTTTCTTTGATAGCAGCTTCACGAAGTGTATATGAAATATCTAATCCCGAATCTCTCATGTTTAGCCCTTGATTTAGTCCTTGTGCTCCACATCCTACTATTACTACTTTTTTTCCTTTAAGCGCATCAACTCCATCCTTAAATTCTGAGGAGTCCATAAATCTACATTTTCCTAATTGGGTTAATTGATCTCTTAATGATAGCGTATTAAAATAATTTGCCATTTCCTTCTTAATTTGTGATTACTTCCGTGTGTACGGAAATCTATTTAATTTTGATTTCTAGTTGTTTACTCTTTGATAATTATCATAATGCTTCTATTCCGAAACTTTCTATTATTTTGGAAATATGCATCTTTTCCTTTGTTACTGCTATTCTACCAGAACGCACAAACTGCATCAAACCATATGGTTCTAACTTATCATATAACTTCTCTACCTCTTTACGTCTTCCTGTTTTTTCTAATACAAAAAACTCTGGAGTTACAGTGACAATATTGGCATTGCTTTCTTTAATAACATTTTGTATTTGTCGCTCTTCAAACAATAATTTTGAAGCGATCTTAAATAGTGCAGTTTCTTGATAAATTGTTTCATCATCTTTATGATAAAACGCTTTAATAACCTCGATTTGCTTTTCTATTTGGCCTACCAATTTCTTCACTTGTTCTTCTGTAATTTTTACTACAATAGTAAAACGAAATACATCTTTTATTTCTGAAACAGAAGCCGTCATGCTATCTAAATTGATATGACGTTTCAAAAAGATTGCTGATATCCTATTCAACAATCCTATATTATTTTCAGTATACACTGATATTGTATAGCTCTCTCTCTCCATAATTAGCATAATCTTATATCTGAAACCGATGCACCAGTAGGTATCATAGGAAATACATTATTCTCTTTTTCTACACATACTTCTAAAAAGTAAGGCTCTGTTGAAGCAATCATATCTTTAATAGCCGATTGCAAATCTTCTCTTTTGGTTACTCTTTTAGCTTCTATATGGTATCCTTTAGCGATTGTTATGAAATCTGGATTAACCATTTCTGTAGATGCGTATCGTTTATCAAAAAACAATTGTTGCCATTGACGCACCATTCCAAGGAAATCATTATTAAGCACCACAATTTTCACTGGAACTTTAGTTTGAAAAATGGTTCCCAATTCTTGTATTGTCATTTGATATCCTCCATCTCCGATAATTGCTACAACTTCTCTTTCTGGAGCTCCCATTTTGGCTCCGATAGCTGCTGGTAATGCAAATCCCATTGTACCCAAACCTCCAGAAGTAACATTACTTTTGGATTTTACAAACTCTGCATATCTACAAGCAATCATTTGGTGTTGCCCCACATCCGACACTATAACCGCATCTCCTTTAGTTTCTTCATTGATCCCTCTTAAGACCTCTCCCATAGAAAGTCCATCTTTAGAAGGATACAGTTCTTCTTTGATGACTTTATCATACTCTATGGAGTCATAATCTTTAAATTCTTGCAACCAAGCATCATGAATACCAGGTTTTACCATCGGAAGTATTTCTGCAAGGGTATTTTTCACATTACCCATTACTGCAACATCGGCTTTCACATTTTTATTTATTTCTGCTGGATCAATTTCGAAATGAATAACTTTTGCTTGTTTAGCATACGTTTCTAAATTACCTGTTACTCTATCATCAAAACGCATTCCTACAGCCAATAACAGATCGCATTCATTCGTAAGTTTATTAGGTCCGTAATTACCGTGCATACCTACCATACCCACATTAAGTGGATGTTTTGTTGGTAACGCAGACAATCCCAAAATTGTCCAAGCTGCTGGGATTCCAGATTTTTCTATAAAATTCTTTAACTCTTCCTCTGCTTCTCCAAGAATTACTCCTTGTCCAAAAACGATAAGAGGCTTTTTAGCTTTATTGATTAAGTCAGCTGCCTGATTTAATGTTGTAGGATCAGTTTCTGGAACTGGTTTATAACTGCGTACTCCCTTACACGTTGAATATTTAAAATCCAGTTCTCCAAACTGAGCATCTTTGGTAATATCAATTAAAACTGGTCCTGGCCTTCCAGAACGTGCTATATAAAAAGCTTTAGCTAATACAGAAGGAATATCTTCTGCCTTAGTTACCTGATGATTCCATTTGGTGATTGGAGTAGAAATTCCAATAATATCTGTTTCTTGAAAAGCATCAGACCCCAATAAATGAGAACCTACTTGACCAGTGATACAAACCATTGGTGTAGAATCTATTTGAGCATCTGCTATTCCTGTAACAAAGTTTGTAGCTCCAGGACCTGATGTAGCAATGGCTACTCCTACCTTTCCACTGGTTCTGGCATATCCTTGAGCTGCATGCGTTGCTCCCTGTTCATGCCTGGTAAGTACGTGATGTAATTTGTCCTGAAACTTATACAACTCATCATACACTGGCATGATGGCACCACCAGGATATCCATAAATCAAATCCACACCTTCTGCAAGCAGGCAATGTATTACAGCTTCTGCTCCCGTCATGTGACCAGTAGTTACTTTAGTTTCTTTTTTTTCTATTTGCGTTTGTGTCTCCATTACGCTATATCTTTTTAGATTCTAGTTTTTATCCCAGAATGTTTTTAGAATTCATCTGTCACACAGCCTTGTGATGCAGATGAAACTGTATTGGCATATTTATATAAAACTCCTTTTTTGAACTTCAATGGTGGTTGCACCCAAGAAGCTTTTCTTCTTTTGATTTCTTCATCCTCTATAGCAACTGTAATTGCATTAGTTTCTGCATCGATAGTAATAACATCTCCATCTTCAACCAATGCTATTAAACCACCTTCTTGTGCCTCTGGAGTTATATGTCCTACTACAAATCCATGTGTTCCTCCCGAGAATCTTCCATCTGTTATAAGTGCTACATCCTTACCAAGACCCGCTCCCATGATTGCCGCTGTAGGTTTTAACATTTCTGGCATTCCAGGACCTCCTTTAGGGCCTTCGTACCGAATGACGACTACATTCCCTTTTTCTACTTTACCATCTCTTATTCCGTCGTTTGCATCATATTCACTATTAAATACTTTTGCTTTTCCTTGAAAACGAAGCCCTTCTTTACCTGTTATCTTGGCAACACACCCTTCTTCTGCGAGATTGCCAAACAATATTCTAAGGTGTCCCGTTGGCTTAATCGGATTTTCTAGAGATTTAATTACATCTTGTCCTTCTGTAAGATCTGGCACATCCAGTAAATTTTCTGCAAGTGTTTTTCCTGTAACAGTCAAACAATCTCCGTGAAGCAATCCTTTCTTTAATAAATATTTTAGCACTGCTGGAATACCTCCTACTTCATGTACATCTTCCATCAAGTATTTTCCGCTAGGTTTTAAATCTGCCAAAAAAGGTGTTTCATCACTTACTCTCTGAAAATCTGCAAGCGTAAACTCTACATCAGCTGCTCTTGCAATTGCCAGAAAGTGTAATACTGCATTCGTAGAACCGCCTAACACTGTTACCAATCGAATTGCATTTTCTAATGATTTTTTGGTTACAATATCCAGTGGTTTAATATCTTTTTCTAAAAGTGTTCTCATCGCTCTACCCGCTGCAATACTTTCTTCTTCTTTATTTTTACTAATTGCAGGGTTTGATGAATTATAAGGTAAAGACATTCCTAAAGCTTCTATTGCAGAAGCCATGGTATTGGCAGTATACATACCACCACAAGCACCTGCTCCAGGACATGCTTTTTCTATTACACTTTTATATTCTTTCTGAGTAATAGATCCTGCTACTTTTTCTCCCCAAGCTTCGAAAGCAGAAACTACATCTAATTTTTTTCCTTCGTGACATCCTGAAGCAATTGTTCCTCCATATACCAAAATTGAAGGTCGATTTAATCGTATCATTGCCATTAATGCTCCTGGCATATTCTTATCACATCCCACCACAGTTACCATTCCATCATAAGACATAGCCTGGACTACAGTTTCCATTGAATCTGCAATCACATCTCTAGATGGTAATGAAAAACGCATTCCTGGTGTTCCCATAGAAATACCATCACTTACACCAATTGTATTAAAAATAAGACCTACAACATCCTCTTCTTTTGTTCCTTGCTTTACTAACTTTGCCAAATCATTAAGATGCATATTACAAGGATTACCTTCATAACCTGTACTTGCAATACCTACTAATGGTTTTTTAAAATCTTCATCTGTTAAACCAATCGCATGAAGCATTGCTTGCGCTGCTGGTTGTGTATCGTCTTGTGTTACTTGTTTACTGTATTTATTAATGCTCATTCCTTTTGAATGTGAATTTTTTGCTAATTATTTAAAATTTTAACTATTTATTTATCATATCCTTACATAGCCAAATAAACCGCAGTATAAAATTATCCCGTAATGACTAAATCATTAAATTTTATTCAATATCCTTACAACATCCAACCATTCCTAAATATTTATTAATTACTGATTTACAACACATTACACTCTTCTTATTTACAATCACTATTTGTTAATTTTTATTATACATTCTTTTTTAAGCATAAAAAAACTCCCTTCAAAATCTGAAGGGAGTCTAGTATTTACATTACTTCAATATCCCCTCATCGTAGTGAAATAATCACGACGATACTAATGACATTGATACTAATATTTTTTATTGTTCTCATTCTACTCTTTAAAATATGCAAAAAAAAATCCCTTTACTTTCGCAAAGGGATTTTTATATGTTACTATATTACAAATATCCCTTTCATCGCAGTGAAATAATCACGACGTTGCTAATGACATTAATAATATTGATGTTACTTGTTCTCATTGATGGTGTAAATATAATGAAATATATATTTGAAAAATAGGTTATACATTAATTTTTAATATAAATCACATCAAAATATTATAAAAACATTCTTTTAACTAACAATTAAGGAGTTACCAAAAATGGTAACTCCTTATTACATAAAATGTATCCTCAACTTATTTTTTAATGTTTAACAACCCTAATTATTTTAGTATGTTTATCGGCTTGTATTTTTACAAAATACACTCCTGCAGCCTCAAGTTCTCTCCCTAAAGCAACTACATTATCTGCTTTATTATACCTTTGATATATCAGTTCCTTACCTGAAATATCAAATACACTAATAATAAAATCATCCTTTATTTTTGACACATCAATATTAAATGTATCTGTAAATGGATTTGGGAACACATTAAAATTATCAATTCCTATATTTGATTTCAAATTAGCTTCTCCAATAACTACGGAATAATCTTCATATTCTCCATAACGAACATCATTTGTACCTGTGTTACAGGGGTTATTTTCTATGTCATAATACGAAACTAATATTCGCATTTTTGTCGTTCCAATTGTTGCTGTATTCGGCACTGCAACAGAAACATCTCCTATTAATGCTGTAGTCTTTGTTAATGTATAAGATTCTCCTGCATCTGTAAAATCACCATCTATATTCCAATCGAAGAATGCATAGATTTCGTCACTTCCTCCTCCATTATATCCAGCAATATTTACTCGAAGATTATAGTTAGTTCCAGCATTTACATTTCCAGATATTGAAGTAAAATCATCATATCCAGTAGCATTTCTAGTCGAGGAGTTGTTAATCCCCGCAAAAGCAACATTAGTCACTCCTTCTGGGCCATCGTTTCCTGTTGCAGCACAATAAGTGACATTCGTTTGACAAGGGTCACATGTAGAACCTCCACAATCAACTCCTGTCTCATCTCCATTTTGCATACCATCTGTACAAGTAGGACCTGATGTACCTCCAACAATTACAGTATAATCTTCGACTTCATCACCTTCTGTTACACCACAAGGAGATGGGTTACTAAACCATCTGTAACGAACTCGTAATCTGGTCGAACCATTCTGAGCATTATTTGGTACTACAACGGTAGCGGATCCAGATCCTGTACCTCTTGGTTTCATCAGAACCTCTTCTCCAGAATCCTCAAAATCTCCATCTTTATTCCAATCGATCCAACCTCCAACTACATTAGAATTCCAATTTGAACTAGTAATTCCTGGAGTAACCGTTAACGTTATGGATTGTCCTTTTTCGACATTAGTACTTTGAGATGTGAAATCTGTATAAGCACTATTCTGACTTGTATTAGAAATAGATCCAAAAGTTACTTCTGCTATATAATTTGATCCTTGTCGTCCAGCACTACAATAGGTCACACTTGTATTACAAGGGGTACAATCGGGACCACCACAATCAACCCCAGTTTCATTTCCATTTTGAATACCATCATTACATGTTGGATCTACTGTACAAGGATTACAATCAGGACCATCACAATCTACTCCAGTCTCATTTCCATTCTGAATACCATCATTACAGGTTGGATTAGCACTTCCACCAATAATAAACACAAAATAATCTTCTACTTCACCACCAGTAGTCCCTGTTGTACCACAAGGCTCAGGAGCAGTATGTATTTTATAACGTACTCTTAATCTGGTGGCACCATTTTTTGCTGTATTAGGAACTACAACGGTTGTTGTTACACCACCAGGACCATTGGTTTTCAATAAAACCTCTTCACCTGCATCCGTAAAGTCTCCATCTTTATTCCAATCAATCCAAGCTCCAAAATAATTAGGATCATGGAAATCGATTCCTGGATTAACGGTTAAAGTAACAGACTCGCCTTTAACAAGATTAGTTCCCAGGTTAGTAAAATCAGTATAAGAACTATTTCCACTTTTATTAGAGATAGCACCAAAGATAACTTCGTCTATATAATTTGTACCTTGACTACCTGCAGCACAATAACTTGTAGGCATAGGATCAGAATTTCCGTCGGTTATACTAAAATTAGCATTTGTAATATCGAAAAAGATATTATTCGTACCTCTTACCATAATTCTATTTACACCTCCTTGATTGTCTGGTATTGTAATTTGATGAGAACCATCATTAGGTACCGCAGAAGCTAAGGTTATTGGGTATGTATTTCCTCCATCTATAGATAACAAAATATCTACAGTTGCCGCGTTTACTCCATTTCCTGTGGTTCCTGCTACATTCCAGGTTACCGTATGCGTAGAGCCTACTGGTGCATCAAATCTTGTGTTTTGAGAAGTTATCACAAAGGGACCAGCAGTTCCACTTACTGTAATAACAGCATTATCAGAATCTGTATTACCTCCTCCTGGATGATTATCTCTTACAGTGAATCTAAAATTCATAGTTCTAGCAACAGAAGGTGTTACCTCCCATTCGGAAGAAGAATCTCCTGCTTTTATAGCCGAAAGGTCAGGCATATATCGATTTGGAGATGTTGAAGGAGGCTTATAACGGAATAAAGGACCGACAGTTGACGTAGCACGAGGAGGCATAGGAGCTATTTCTTTATCCATTTGGTTCCAAGTATATGTTAGTTGGTTTGAAGCAGTATTAGGATCGGTAGCTGACCCTTCTAATATAAATGGAGTAGATCTTGGAATCGTATAATTACCTCCCACACTAGCTACTGGCGCACTATTACCGACTGATCTTGTGGTACCGCAACCTGCTGTGCTTACAATATGATTCCACATTTCATCTATTTGTTTAGCATGAAAAAAAACATATTGCGTATTTTCTGTATTAGGATCACAACCTGTATATGCCATGATCGTATTACCTCCTCCTGGTTCAACGGCACCTTCGTCAAGACGATTACCCCCACACGAGTTGTTAAACGAATGGTTAGCACCGAATTGATGGCCTATTTCATGAACGAATGTGCGAAAGAAATAATCTGCGACAGATGTGAAAGGATGAGCACCAGTGGCTCCTTGGGCTTTTTTACTATCATCACATACAGATCTTAATGCTCCACGTCCAGTCCCATCTGAATCTAAAACATGACCAATATCATAGTTAGCATTACCAATTGCGGCATCAAGAACTCCTTGACCTTCATTTACCGATATCGAAGTATTACCATGTGTAATACCATCAGTAGCTCCATTAAGAAAAATGGAATTCTCAATATTAGGCACTAATTCAAATGTCGTTCCAAGATCTCTTTCATAAATCGCATTCACTCTAGTCATAAGATCATTCAACTCGGCAAGTACTGCAGCTTTTCTTTGTTGAGTCGAACCATTTGTGACGCCTGCCTTATCAGTATAAATTTTAGACAATTCTCCTGTTACCGCTATAGCCATTCTGTAGACTCTAACACGACCATCATTAGCATCTTTTCTTGCTTTGTTTGATTTTTCTGCTTGCTTTGTACTTTTTTCTGAAAAAGTTTTGGCTGCATTATCAATTATTTGACAGTTAATCGGTTCTGACCCATCCGTTTTTGAAGTAACAACATAATCTTTACTATTACTATCATAAGGCTTTATATGTACTAATTTAGTATCCGATTTCATAATCATACCTCTAAGGCTATTATGTCCCAAACTAAAATGTACAACTTCGTTTTCTCCATTAACAGGCGTACCCACATAAGATTTAATATCGGGGTACTTTTTGGCCAAATCAGGATGTAAAGCATTTGTTTCCTTTACTCTGTATTCTTTAAATTTTCCGTCTTCGGTAGGAAGTGTGATAATGACATTTGATTGACCAAAATAATTATATCTATTCGGACAATGAGATAAAACATCCTTAAATTTCTCTACACTAAGGTGATAAGTGTTTTGGTTCGAAGTCTTCTTAGTAGAAGAAATGTTTGTGCTTTCAATAGGGTTATTATTTTTTTTCCAAAAATTATTGGTTTGTGAAAACCCAAAATGGAAAACAAATAAACCCATAAATAAGACGAGTTGATTTTTCATCGCTAAAGTATAAGTTTGTGTTAGTTTTACAAACTTAGTTCTATAACCTATGCATGAATCGTACTATACTAACAATACCTAACACTATATTACCGATAATGATTAAATTCTAAAAATTTAACATTTTTACGGTTAAAATCACATGTTTTGAAGCTTAAAAACAATTAATATGTTAATATATTTATTAATTAAAAAAATAATCAATAAACGCGTTTTCAAACATTATAACTTAAACAAGTTATTTTTCATACAATAAATTACTAATCCAACTCTGGTTTTTACTTGTAGTTTTTTAAAAACCGATTCTCTGTAATTTTCAATAGTTTTAGGACTCAAGGACATTTCGTTAGCAATGCTTTTATAGGTGAGCTCTGAACAGGTATACTTTAAAAAAGTCCATTCTCTATCCGTGAGTTTTTCAGCAAGATTCTGACTAATATCCTCATCTGCTTTATCTGAATATTTTAGTGCAGTTTCTATTTTACTAGAGTAATAAAAACCTTGTTCGATCACCATTTTCATGGCAAATTCAAAATTTTCTGGATGTATATCTTTTAACAAATAACCTCTCGCACCAGCTCTCAGCATTTTGATAATTGTTTCTTCATCATCCTCCATAGTTAATGCCAATACTTTTTGCTCTGGTTGATTTTCTTTTAACCATTGCATTGCCTGGATGCCATCCATAACTGGCATTTTAACATCTAATAAAATCAATTCTGGTTTTTTCCTTTTATGAAGATAATATTGCGTAAGCTCTTTTCCGTTTCTAAGTATTGCCAATACTTCATACCCTTCCAAATTTGTAATAAGGCTTTCCAAAGATTGCGCAAAGAGCAGGTGATCATCGACGATAACAACTGTTTTTTTCTTCATTTTAATTTTATTTTATTATACCTTATCTTCTTCTTTAAATGGATATCGTAATGTAAGCAACACTCCTTTTCCAGGTTCTGCCACGCAATCCAGTTTTGCATTTACTATCGCTGCCCTACTTTTCATGTTTAACAATCCAGAATTAGCTTGTACCGACTCCATATCATATCCTACGCCATCGTCTTTTACAGTTATAATAAGATCTTTATTTGTATACTCAAGTTTCACCAACAAATTAGATGCCTCGGCATGTTTTATAGTATTTGAGAAAAACTCCTGAATAATTCTATATAAAATGATTTCATCTTTAGGATTAATATGCACTTCATCTCCTGATACAATAAACTCAGGAGTCAAGAAATTAAGTTTTTTAAATCGATCTAATTCTACTTGTATAGATTTCTCTAATCCTATGTTTTGAATCACCTCATGGTTTAGGGTCTTAGAAAGGTTTCGGATCTCTTGAAGACTATCACCCACCAATCCTCTAATATCATTTATTGTTTCTTTTCCTTTAGCATCTAGCGTAGTACTCGCAATATTAATCTGCATTACTGCAGTAGATAATAATTGCCCTATATTATCGTGAAGTTCCCAACTTACATTCTTAAGTGTCTGTTCCTGAATTTCTAGTTTAGAGTTTTGTAGTTCTTCCTCAAAACGCTGCTTTGCTTTAAATCGTTCTAGCAATAATTTGTTTTTTCGACGCTGAAAAGCAACAAAGAATATGATACCGAATATCATAAAAAATAAGATAATAACGGTAAAGTAAACTAATAATAAGATCTGTTCTTTCTCGAGCATACTATAAAACCAATCGTATAACAAGTATACATAAAAATATTGGCGAAAGTTAATATTGACCTATAGATTTCAACAAATTCTGGGCTTTTAGTATTACTATAGTATTCTCCATAAATAAATATTGGATTCACTAATATATGAAAAACCAATGCCCCAACAGAAATATAAAATACAAGGATTTTATAAAAATCTAAGATTTTGTCGCTTTGCAATACTTGAAAATAAAAATATATAATAAAAAACAATAACAATAATGTTCCCAAAATCAAACTAAACAAAGCAGGAGACTCAAAGAAAACACCAGAAAGGATCAAATTTAATAAAGAAGTTACTATAAATAAAATTATAGAATAAACACCTATTTTCTTTGCCTTAGTTGATTCAATAAAATTTAAGAAGAAAAAAAGATAAAAAGAAAAACTTATTATATCATAAGAATTATAAGCCCAATGATTTTTATATAAAAAAGTATCTTTTAAGAAAAATAGTTGATCATAATTCTCAATTAATGAAGGCATCCACCCAAAGAAAGTATCAAATAAAGCAGTAAACCATAAAAAATAAACAAAGTACCGAGAGATTTTATCCTCCCGATACTTTTTAATATAAACTGTTCCAAAAATCGCTGTTACGATTTCGAAAAAATTAATAATCAGTAAAAACATTTTAATAAATCTTTGGTGGATGACCTGTTCCACCCCTATTAAAAGCATCTATCTCATAATTATTTTCAGGATCCCCTCCATCTTTACCTGAAGCTCCAGGTCTAGAACCTGTCGGAGCAAAAAACAAGGTAGAATACCCTTTGCCCATTTTACATTTAGATTTAGGATATGAACCTAAATATACTCGAATTCCTGGATCCTTAATCCCTTGTTCTTCAGATTCTTGTTTTACATAGGCCAAATATTCTTCTAGCTCAGCCACCGACCAATGAAATTCTCGTGCATCTTCAAATCCTAATTTTTTTTGAAGGCGTTTTCCTCTTTTCTTACACCAGTTATTATGAAGCTCTCTTGCCTCTTCTACTTTAATACATTTTTCAGGTTTTTGTATTTTCTTTGCCATGACATAAATATTTTTTGGGTTTATAGTTGCTAATATATCCAATTAATAATATTTCTCACAAATAGCCATACCCTTTTTTTGATTTTTTTTTACGGTAAAACCGTATGTTCAAAGTATTGATTATCAGAAACTTAAATATATGTTAAAAAAAATAAAAAAAATAATTCAAGGGGGTTTTCCCCCTATAACAGCAAGGTGTATTTCCCCTAAATCATCTATAGATTTTTATTACAATCCATATTATAGAATACAAATAAATTATTAAGCATAAGTGGTTTCTATAAACAAACAAGAAAGCCTAGCCTTACAATGCTTAGCTAGTTTTTATCCGTTAGAGGGCATCATATAAACAAGAAACTTATCCTATCTCCACGCCACTATATATTTCAAAATTAATATGCTCCCCAACTCTCTTTTGCGCAATTCTGTTGATGGAATCTTCTGTTAATTGTAAAATTCTAGGATAACCACCTGTAGTTTGACAATCCCTCATCAAAACGATTAATTGTCCTGATGGAGTTAATTGAACCGTTCCTGGTAATACAGGAGAAGTCAACATAGAAGAAAGATCATTTTTTAAGGATTCATTCAATGGAATTGCCATACGATTTCGATCATTAGAAATTGTAAATTTCATATCTAACAAATCCTTAATTTGACTATCTGATAACTGATCAAATTCTGGACCTTCATACACCTCAATACTTCTATTTTCATGTAAAAAAAAAGATGTTTTTATAACTACATTTTTCGCTAAAGAATCAGCACAACTTCGATATGAAATAACATCTCCTTTTTTAAGAAATCCACTTTTAGTAATTAGATTATATTGCGATCTACTATCAAGAATAAATTCTGACAAAAAACCAAACTTTATTCCTACATATCCAAATACTCCTTTTTTGATATTTTTCAACTTCAGAACATCTCCATTATTAACCCTAAATTGATAATTCATTTTTTGAATTTCATCATTCAAAAAAGGGGTGCATTCAGCTCCCGTAATACAAATAATAGTATCGCCATGAAATTTCAATACAGGAGGAATCATTGTCCATTCTATTACTGCAGTATTTTCATTATTATTTAAAATAGCATTAGCCAAATACAAAGCTCGCATATCCATTGCTCCACTCTTTGGCACACCATATTTCGAAAAACCAAAACGTCCTTTATCCTGAATAGAAGAATATAAACCTGAAGATATTATTTCTAACTCACCTATCATAAAATATCATATTCAGGAATGTAAAATACAGAATTATTTGACAATCTTATATCGTTATATTCTTTTTCTTTTATCGATATAAATTTAATTTTATCTCCTGGATTAGCAAAACAACAATCATCAATTTTTACATTAAAAAATTGAACTGGCGTCTTACCAATTACATGCCAACCTCCAGGACTATCACATGGATAAATTCCTGTTTGATTTCCTCCAATTGCAACAGATCCTTTTTCCAATTTTAAACTTGGAACAGATTTCCTAGGTGTAACCAAACGATCATTCAATCCACCTAAATATAAAAACCCCGGCAAAAACCCAATAAAATATACTGTGTATAATGGAGTAGTGTGTAACGAGATTACCTCATCAATGTTCAATGATTTTTTCGACGAAAAAGACTGAAGCTCTGGAGCAAGATTAACACTATAACAAACTGGTATTTTCCACAAGCGTTTTTTCAAACCCAAATCACTAACGTCTTCAAAAAACAATGATTTTAGTGTTAAAATCTCGTTATAGATATTTTCTATAGTAGATACATAATAAATTAATAACGAGTTATATGATACAATTACTTCAATAATTACTTTATCATAAAATTTTTCTATGGATTTTTTGTAAAAAAGCAAAGATTCTAAGAGAATTTCATCAACTTTTGATGGCCCTTGTATTAAAATTGCTCTCTCACCATAGCGTTTATATTGAAATTTAATTTTAGATTTTTTCATTTCAACACAAAATTACGCTTAGTAAACTCTTCATATATATATGCTAAAATCTCAACAGATTTTGGATTATCTCCGTGCACACAAATGGTGTCAAAAAAAATCGAAAGCTCCTCTCCTTTTATTGTTTTTACTTTTCCTTCTACAATCATCCTTAATATATGATCAACAATTTTTTTAGGATTTACCAGCACAGCATTTTTCTCAGAACGAGAAACCAAGGTTAAATCACTGTTATAATTCCGATCTGCAAAAACTTCAAATCTCACATCAATAAAACCTCTACAAAGATATGAAATCATTGAATCTTTAGGCGATATTAATAATAAACTTTTATCAATATTTATTATTGATTGGATAATTGATTTTGCCACCACTTCATTTTTCATTGCTTCGTTATACAATGCTCCATGAGGTTTCACATGATGAAGTTTACCACCTTGTTCTTCTGTAAAAGATTTTACCTTTTGGATTTGATACATCAAAGTTTCCGATAAATCATTGGGCGAAATATCCATGACAGATCTACCGAAATTTTCACGATCAGGATAAGAAGGATGTGCTCCTATTTTTACATGATGTTGTAATGCTAGTTCAATTGTTTTTTTGATCACTTCATCATTTCCAGCATGTACTCCACACGCAATATTACACCATGAAATAAAGGGCATGATTTGTTCATCAAAACCTGCCTCTTCTCCAACATCTGCATTTAACAAAATTCTTTTCAATTTCTTACAAATATTATTAATTTTTCCTACATACTTTCAAGAACTTTCCAAACCCCTCTAATTCCTAAAAAACAAGTAATGATTAAAATCAAAATTCCAATCAAATTTTGTTTCCATGAATTTGTATAATTCCCCAATATTTTCTTCTGATTCATTACCCATAAAAGAAAGACTGCTACTATAGGTAATAATAGGCCATTTGCTATTTGCGCAAATCGAATTATTACAATTGATTTAATTCCCAAAGAAGAGAATAAAACACCCATCAATAATATAAATATCCATACAGATCTAAAGGATTTACTTTTAAGTCCATCTTGCCATCCTAAACATCCTTTTACTACATAAGCAGCGGCTAAAGGTGCCGTAATCGCAGAGGTAATTCCTGCGGCAAACAACCCCATCGATAACACATATTTAGCCATAGATCCAAAAACAGGTTCCAACCCTTTTGCCAAATCGGCAGCATTATTGACTTCTGTAGTTTGTATTGCTGCTCCAGCAATGATAATCGCCATTGATACCAATCCGCCTAGCACAATAGCTACAATGGTATCCTTACGCGCCAAGGAAAGGTCATCAGATGATTTCCACTTTTCACTCACCAAAGAAGCATGTAAAAACAAATTATATGGAACCACTGTTGTTCCTACCAATCCAATAATGGTCAATGTTTTATCTGCCGAAAAATCAGGTATAAAGCCTTTCAATAAAAGAGATAAATCAGGTTTAGTAACTATTGCGGTTATAATGAAAGCTACACTCATACATAACACCAATACAATAAGGCTTCGCTCTAGTATTTTGTAATTTCCAATGTACAAAAGAACAAATGCTATTACTCCAATAATAATACTCATATAGTTTATAGAAATAGTTCCTATCTCTATAGTTGGTGATCCAAAAATAGTTGATAAACCAAGTACTCCTCCACTAATATTACCCGCTTCATATGCCGCATTACCAATAAAAATAGCTGAAAGAATAATTATAATAAGTCCCCATCGAACTACTTTATTGCTGAATTGTGATTTTAAAACTTCACTTAATCCATTCTGTGTAATTATTCCAAGTCTAGCAGCCATTTCCTGCAACACGATACAGGCTATTATTGATAATACTAACGCCCATAACACACTGTATCCAAAATTAACACCAGCCAATGTACATACTGTAACTGTTCCAGGACCAATAAACGCTGCAGTTACCAACGTTCCTGGGCCAATATTAGAAAACCATTTTTTCATATGTTCGCATTATGATTATACATAGGTATTCTTTTATTATTTCTGATTTCTTTGAAACATTTTAATTTCATTTTTCTATCTCATTATCAAGTGCATAAATAGCAAAAGAACCTAACCAATGTCCTCCTTCATAACTATCACCAACAAGATTAGGTAATGAATATGTTACATGTTGATTGGCAACATTAATAAGATGTTTATATTCTGGATATTGACTTGCCAATCCATATAACACCCATGCTCTACTAAAATTAAGTCCGTCTAAATGCACCAGTTTTCCATCGGTACGATCAGAAACCTCACCCACTGCGATGTTAAAATTTTGATCCTTAAGCTGTGGCATAAAATCACTAATCCATTTCTTAAAAGAAGATTCATCTAAAACCCTCCTCATAATATCCAGCTCTTCAAAACAAGGGGATAAAAAATCATACCCGCTTGGTTCCCATACAATTGGACAACCTAAGTCATTACTATAAAAAGCTTTTGCTCTGGTAGAAATCGCGTTTTTAAGAGATTCGTTTTGAACACTATTGGCATAATCAAAAGCAAATGATAATCCAAATGCAGTATTGGTATGCTCTCCCACTCGAATTGGATATTTCAATTTTGGTAAAAACTCTATATAACGTTGTACAATTACATCTGTTAGCGGTTGTAAATTACGTTCCAGTTCTTTGGCTATTGGATCTTCCCAAGTATGAATTTCTTCGGCAAGTTTTAACAACCAAGCCCAACCATATGTTCGCTCGTAGGATTTATTATGCACTCCATTAAAGTATGCTACCTCTGCTTCTATGTGCTCTTTAGATATACTAGTCAAAAGCATAGTTTTTATCTCAGCTGCTTTTTCTATTTCTGGAAAGGATTTTAGTAGTTTCACCAAAGACCAATGCCCATGAACTGCAGAATGCCAATCAAAACACCCATAAAATGCTGGATGCAAAATTTTAGGTTCTGCAATATCTTCTTTTCCGCCTATGGTCTGCCCTAGTTTATTAGGATACTCTGTATCTATACATGATAAGGGCAACTCTACTAAAGTAACAGCTTGCTTTTTTGTTAATACTAACGGTTTTTCTATTACAATTTCGGAAGTATTCTTTTCAATTGCTGAAGATGATTCTGATTGGTCCTTATTAGAAGTGCCTGATGTATTACAACCTACAATTGTGATCCAAAAAAACAGTATTGCGAATCGATTCATATATCTATATTTTTAAACTTTTCCCAACCAAAAAGATGATTGCTTTTTAAAAATATTGATTTCCTATTGTTAATCTATATGATTGTTGATAACATAGATGAATAGTTCATAAACTACTAAATCGTGACCATTTTACCCTCTTTAAGGTATTCTTTTTTAATTCCTTCGAGTATGGTTTCAAGTTGAATTTCTTCGTGCTCGGACGCTAAGGTTTTAAGACAGATATATTGTATTACATTGATAATATTAGCTCCTGTAAGTGCATATTTTTTGGATATTTCTTCTAAAGAAACGTTAGGATTCAAAGTTATCTTGTTTGGTAAATTTTTCTTCCAAAGTGCTAGTCGTTCTTTATACGATGGGTTTTCAAATTCAATAATAGATTGAAACCTACGTGTAAACGCAGTATCAATATTGTTCTTAAAATTTGACGCTAAAATAACCAGTCCAGAATGTGCTTCTATACGCTGCAACAGATATGAAACTTCTTGATTAGCATACTTATCGTGAGCATCTCTTACATTCGTACGTTTACCAAAAATGGCGTCAGCTTCGTCAAAAAACAGGATCCATGACTTATTTTTTGCTTTATCAAAGAGTTTGGATAAGTTTTTTTCTGTTTCTCCAATATATTTAGAAACAATCATAGACAAATCTATACGATATACATCTTTTCCTGTATACTTGCCTAGTAGTGAAGCAGTAAGAGTTTTTCCAGTTCCTGGAGGGCCTGAAAACATTATACGATACCCAGGTTTAATCCTAGATTTCATATTCCAATCATTCAATACTATTTCGTTATAATTTAACCAGGTTTCTATTTCTTTTACTTGATGCAGTGTTTTACTTTGTAGTACCAAATCATCCCAATTCATTTGCGTTTCGATTCGTTCAGCAGGAAAATCTTTACTCATTGTCGGTTTTAGTAGTTTGCCTGTTGTAAACAACTCTATATACTCTTCATCCATAATTAAACGCCCACTCATTCTGGGCTCGCCAGATGGCACTGCATCCATATATAACACACCTTCTTGAGTAAACAGATGATCTTCATAAAACATTTCTGTAAGCTGTATTCTTTTTTGAACATCACTTCCGCCAATTACGAACTGAACGGTTTCTCCAGTAGGTATAATTCCTCTATGATTTTTTCCTTTTACTCCTCCAAATTCAGGTAGTTCTCCTCCATTGGGTAAAAAATCAGATATGATCGTTGTGAAAAAATTAGGTGCTACATGTGGAACTATAGCTAGTAACAAGGTAATTACTTCTTCTAAGGATAATTGTTTTTTTCTAACAAATATTGAAAATAAGGAATCGTCCGAAACAATATTGTCATACTTTGGAAAAACAAGTGATTCGTTTCCAAATTCGCTTTTTAAACGATATTCGATCACCTCTCTTAAAAAAGATAATTTACTATTAAAATGTATTGTATTTTGAGCTAATACGTGTTTCATACGATTATATTTATTGTTTTTGGTGACATTGGAACACCTTATACCAAAGGTGCTATAGAAAATACATCTATTTTGGATCTTCTATAGCTTCTGGTTCTTTTCATAACAGCAATTCCATTTCTAGAGCCTTGATGATTCGTATTTCCTTCTATAGTTTCTATAACATCACCGTCTATTGAAGTAATAATACCTGTATGAGTCCAATCCAAACGTGATTTTTGAATAAGAAAAATATCTCCTGGTTTAATAATTGAAGGGTCTTTTCTTATTTTTTGGTATCTGGATAACAGTCCCTTTTCTAAACCAGTATTACCTACTGTATCACAACTGTAGGTAAGCGGCATCAACGTTTTAAAATTTTTACCTAAAGCACTTGATGCTTGATCTAGTATAGCTTGCGCAAATCCCATACACCAGAACCAAGGAGATCCGTCATGACCATCCATATAACTTCGCACCCAAGGACCACTATTAGATTGTCCCTGTATATCCAGTTCAAAAGGGTGTTGTTTTAGGTGATTTTCTGCTACTTCTACCATCAAATCTCTTAGATTATTGCTTACTAAAGGCTTTTCAAAAGCTTCTTTTAAACCAGAAGAAAGTGCATTAAATAGTACCTGATCAACAATTCCTGTTCTTTGTACACCATTGGAATCCTGAAAGTTTTTCACTGCTCTTTCTGTTGCAGGACCAAAATCTCCATCAATTTCTGTTGCAGTTCCGCTACTAGGGTTCGTAATAGAAAATAAGGTCAACCAAGACTGAATTTTCATCACATCTTTTTTGTTATTATTCGTTCCCTTTCTCTTCTGAGTAGATTTGATAACAAGTTCCTTTTGGTATGCTATTTTTTTCATCCTTGATCGCTTTAGAATATAAATTTACCTTTATTTCACTGGTTTTCAATGGGGTAAAAAACTATTATTTTTAGGGGGTTTTTCCTACATTTTTGAGAATACTTATATAAAACTCTCTATAGTTGTAATAAGACAGATTTTTATTATTCTGTGGAACACTTTTTTTTGTTTAGAATGTTTATTGCACTCTTATAGACCTCAGCTTTTAACTTTGCTCTACCTTTAAATTTCTCTTTTTCCTTTAATTCATTGATATTTTGTCCAGCTACCCAACTAGATTCTGGTCCTGTTCCTAAGAATGATGGAGATTCTGAAACATTACCTGATTTTGCAACTCCTCCAGCCATATGCATATACGCAGCGGAAAAAATAAACGTAAATTCAGGATCTGAAGCCTTAGTTACATCCTTTTTGATGGCAGATGATGCTTTCTTTATTTTTTCTTTGTCTTTTTCTGGAATAGCATCGTTGCTTAACAACGCGTCCATATAAGCTAAAACTTTTATATATCCATCTTTATGGGTTGTATGAAAAGCTCCTCTTCCTCTATATTTTTCACCTCCTCTATACTTATCCATCCACTTATTTTTGGTTTCTGTAAGACTCATTAGATTATTACTTTCTCCTGCTGAGTGTGCTAGATAAACTGCTTGTGATTTAATAGTATCAATTCCCATGATTCGAAATGCTTCATTGATACGGCCAACAATCTTTTTATCTTTCAAAAACTTAAGGTACTCATCTTTATTCTTTAAACACTGATTGTTTTCAATCATTGTGCAAGCTCGACCTTGTTCATTAGTTTCTAATTGTTTAAAAAGATCGCCTTCTTTAAAAATTGCTATTAAATCATCTTCCGAAATGGTTTGACATGATTTTTCAGCATCCTTATTCCAATCACTTGCTGCTTTAAAAACGACATCTCCTTTTTTAATCGTTTTCATCATTTTTTTTGGAAACTTGCCATTACGAATAGCAGCAATAATTAACTTATAAATGTTTACAATCTGTTCTTTACCTTCTTTGTTATTTAGGTTATTTTTTTGTCCTATTAAGATGTTTTTCCATTCGTCAAAAACATCCTTATGTTCTTCTGGGATTACATACGCAGCATTTTTATCTAGATTTTGAAAAATTACCTGAATCTCATAAGACATATAGTTGTTTCCTGAAAATGTATCTGTATGCCATTCATCATCTTCCTTTTTCTGTACTCCTTCAATAGGTTGTTTTTGTATTACTGATGAACTAGAGAACATACTATTTTCATTACTTTGTTTTTCCATAAACTTATCTGTAACTACTTGTTTATTGGTATTTCCAGATTCTTGTATGTTTAGTTTAGGTTGGATAAAGGAAGTAGCGCCTTCTCTTTTCTGAAAAAGATGTTGCTGATCTATTTTAGCATTAGTAGTATGTTTGTTTACTTCTCTAAACATTCTGTTATTTAAATAATATGTTCTTTCAGATATTTCTATATATGGTTTATAGTTTTATTTATCTAGACCTCTTTTCCATAATAGGTAAAGTAAATTCTAAATAAATTTTATTCAACTCGTCTATAATAGAATCTAATACTTGTTGATTATTTTTTATCCAAGAAACCGCTTGATCTTGAACTTTATCCATAAAAATGACCAAATTCTCTAGGATATCCTCTTTAGATATCTTGTTATTTTCCTGAAATAAATCTGTATTAATCAAATTATAAATTTCATTCTGAAAGTCACTACCAAAAAAATCTATTGAACTGTAAAACTCATCCTTGTCAATTTTTGAATTCAAAAACCAATCAATTCCATTACATTCTATCTCGTCAAATACTACATAAACATAATATAACCTGTGATATCCACTTGATATATTATCTATTGGAGTATAATTTTCATTAAAAAACTTATATAAAGTTAAATCAATTTCTATCCTTTCTAAATTAATTATATCAAAGCGTTTTTCCATTATGTATTATTTTCTATAGATTGTATTATCTGGTAATTATATGGTGCTGATTGCGGTCTATTTCCGCTTATACCTTGTCTCAATGCAAATTCAGATCTACTTGCCAATCTAAAATCAATGCCATCTATAGAAATATCTTGACTATCTGAAAAATCTGCTGAAATCAAACGTGACAAAGCACTCGCACTTATTCCTTTTTGGGTCTTAACAGCAGATACAGCTGCTGCTGTATAGGAATTATTGATCGATTGTAATTTTTCTATTTTACTCTGCAGTGCAGAAATATCTGCTTCTTTGGATGTACTCGTTTCAAATAATTGAATAGTAGCATCTTGATAAGCTTCACTATTGTTATTTAAGGCACTTATAATTTGCTCTAAATATGTGATCACACTGTCAATACTTCTCTCGGTATCTTCGGTAAAATATCCATCTACTAGATCAGAAATATTTGTTTTGCTTCTTCCCGCTTGAGTAAGGTATGATTGATTTCCAGTAGATATTCCCAAACCTGATAATTCTCCAGAAGCTTTGTTTATAACAATCTTAATAGAGTTTGGATCTCTTGCTATATCTAAGGCTTCTTCAAATGTAAATGTTACATTATCATGAATTTTTTCTCCTTCTAAGTAACCTTCTCCATTTTTTTCTAAATAACCTGCATTCACAGTTAATTCTGTTGGGAAATTTCCATATAGTTCATGATAATCTCTTTGAGTATCCTCAGATAACGAAGTAAACTTTTCATGATTAGCATAAATATTTGGTACACCTGGATAATATCCTGCAACTGTTACCTCAAAAAACATTATTTTATTATCGTTTATCTGATTAAGAATTGGAGTTTCTATTTGTGGTAAATACCTATTTCTATTATCCCTTGTATGAGCAGGAATTAAGTTCCATAATGTAGCTGGACCATGCATCCCATCATGTAGTAAATGAAATCTAATCCAAAACTGTGAATCCCATCTTCCCTCTTGTTCTCTAAAAATATAATCAAATGCTCTTACTAATGACCAACCTTGAATTTCTAATCCTCCTGGAGAGGCTCCCGTTGTATTTCCACTTTGATTTGTTAATGGATGTGCCCTTACATAACCCGCTCTATTTCCATTCATTCCATGAGTAACTTCTGTTTGAGGAATTTCTAAGTCACTGTCAATACCTCCAGCTACTACTGCATCTCTAATAGCATTTAATCTTCTTTGTATATCATCTCTTATGGCATCAACATTTTGTTCTTCTGAACCTGTTAAATGTGATTGGATAAACTGCACTAACTGCGCTCTCAACTGATCAGCTCTTGTTAATTGTGTTTCCTGTTCTGGCGTATCTGATTCATCATTTGTTTTTTCATTTTGAATTTTAACTTCCAAGTCTCCAGGATTATCGCTTGCCATCATTACGGTAGCATTATTTCCTAGTAAAGTTATATATAAACGATGATCTTCTTCATCTTCATCCTGAAAAGTAGACTCAACAGATCCTAATTCCAATCCAAAATTTTCATCTGTTTGTTCGGTTTCTCCTTCTTCACCTCCAGTTCTTCCCATTACTCGATCTAGTAATGCCATACCAGTATCTACTGCTTTATTTACTAACCACGTTAACGCTTCGTCTATCAGTGCTCTTACGGATCCTATGATCTCTGCTATTCTTGCTCCGATTCCTCCTAACCCAACTTGATTCGCGAGAAATCCAATAACTACTGGCATAGATTGCCCCATAGTACGTTCCAGATAATCTGCTGCCGTAGCCACATTTCCTTGAGCAATGTCGGCAATACCATTCACGAATGAGTTGATAACTTCTAACATCTCTCTCAAATATTGAATAAAACTCTGAACTGCATTAAAGAAAGCAATCGCCCCGTTAATCACGGCCATAATACCCGTTGGATCCAACATACTTAATAGTTTTGTAGTGATTTGTGTAATAATTCTAGTCATTACAAAATTCTTCACTGCATCTATTACAATATTCCAGAGATTGCTAAGTTGTTCCTGAATCTTATCCCAAATTGCCGCTATACCACGTTCCTGAACATCTTTGATAAATGTCCAAATTCCTTCTAATGTATTAATTGCTCCTCGTATCCTGGCTACTCTTTCAGGACCAATACGTGGATGTTCTGCTAGTTTCTCCCATATCTTTTCCATAGAAAGGCCTAACACTTCTAGTACCCAACTAATAACTCCTTGTAAAGAAAAATCTGTTAGTTCAGGGATTCCAGCATCTCTCAATTCTCGCATTAGCCAACCCATTACACCATTGATCAAATGCGTTACGATATTGTCAAAGAACTTTACAAAACCTTCTTTGATAGCTCTTAGTACATTTTTCAGGAAGCCTATTGGGTCCTTTTTGATATCTTCTATTGCTTGCAGTGATCTGGTAATGATATTCCCGATTAATTCGAATGGGAAGTTCATGATTTCCAGAATTGCAACAATTACGATTCTCACTATTTCTGCTACAAAAGCAATCAGTCTGCCTATTGGTTCACCGAATCGCTCAATAATTCGGATAAATGCATCTATCGGATTAAGAAGATCATCAATAGAGAAAGAATTCCAAAGATCTGTAAATAACTGTACAATATATTCTGGAGTCATGTTTAATGTCTCCACTGCTGCCTCAATTTCTCCCGTGATTCTTGCAATTGCACCTGTTTCTACCATCTGCGCATATTGTTCTTCACCTCCATCCATAAGACTCATAAATCCTCGGATAAGATTAGGAACCGTTCTAGGTACTCGTTCGTCAGTAAAGGGATCCTTACCAATGATAACTTTTACTAATGAAAAACCTCTGGTTTCATTTGCTACAGAAGAAAGCCAGCTGAGTAATGCTTTCTTAATGAGTTTCAGTACTTCTATCGCCACGGTAGCTGCAAATGCCCATACTCGCTCCAGAAAACCTGTAACACGACCTGACAATGCTGTTAAGTTTGCTGTTATCTCTGTTAAGTTTGCCGGACGAATTGCATCCCAAGCTGCCCTAATTAAACCTCGCAGCTCTCCTAATAAAGACATAAAGGTTCCTACCTGCGTATCAAGCCAATCTGCGGTTTCCTGCAAAGTACCTCGTTCTCGCATTTGCTCCAACTCGGTTTCTTTACCTATCAACATTAAGAAATCTTCTAAAATCTCAACAGTAGTAGCGGCTACTTCTTCATCTCTAAGTGGATCATAGTGTATAATCTTTTTAATAAGAGACCAGGCTCGATTTTCTTCTAATATAGGCTCTGCAACACCGATCAATGCTTCTTTAATCCATGTAATAATCTGATCAATTAGAGAAGCTGCAAATAATTCAATTCGGCTAAGTAATTCATTAAATTTATCTCTAACCGTACCAATAAATGTAGTTAGAGACGATTCGTCCCAAGCTTCTTCAACTAAGTCCAATATGCCTTGTGTGGTTAAGTTAAGTTCTCTTAATCTTCCACTTACCCAATCAAATGCCTGCTGGATAATCCCATATTCTTGTAGTTTATCAAAAATTGCAGTTCCAAAAGGAACTAATCCCATTAAACCTTGTAACAAATTGATAGGTGTTGGCTCTACACGTTGACCCAATAATGGATCATATTGTATAATCACGGTAAACAACAGGTATCCTGGAATATGACGTGCATTATTAAGAATCCAGTCTGGTATCCAGTCCAGAAATGATCCCTGAATCATTTTTGGAGCAGATGTTACCTCTTGAGCTTTACGTTTAACTCCTCCTCCTTGTTGTACCGTATGCGTTAATTCGTGTGCTAATAAATGTTGTCCAGAATCAGAAGATGTATCAAATTTCCCTTCATTAAAATAAATATCATTGCCGTGTGTAAATGCCTGAGCTCCCATATCCTGACTCATTTGCTTGGCATTGGTATCCGTATGAACTCTAACATTACTAAAATCAGTTCCAAAACCTGATTCCATTTGATTCTTAGTTTCTTTAGGCAATGGAGCGCCACCTCCTTTAGAACTGTGTAATCTGGATTCTATAGAAGAATTTGTATTTGGAATTCCGTTCGATTTCCTTTGCACCTTTTGAATGGCTGGTGCAGGTTCTTCTTCCTCCTCTTTTTCCTGAATCTCTTCTTCCTGTTTTTGAAGATCAGGAGTGCTGATATTATTTTCTATTTTTTGTTGAATATGATCGTCAGCTACTACTTCTTTTTGTAATGTTCCTTCAGTTTTTTCCTGAACCTCTTGTTCTTCTTTTTCTTGTATAGGTTCTTCTTCTGATTGTTTTTGAACAAATGGAGTAATATGTTCTACCACAGGTTTTTGTTGAATAAGGTTTTCTGTTGTTTCCTGTTTTTGAACCTCTTCTTCCTGTTGCTTTTGCACAAGTGGCGTAGGACTGAAAAATGAATTACTTTGATCATTTCTCTTAGCTACAACTGCATCTGCAACCTTATCTGCTTCAACTTCATACTTATCACCAGGTTTTCCTATGGTAAGTTTGGGCTGTATAAAAGCACTGTCTCCCTTCTCTTTTTGAAAAAGAGAAGCATTGCTTGATTTAGCTTGAGTTGTATTTGCAGTTGCCCCTTTAAACATTGTTTTTTTATTCTCTTCTTATAATTATTCTACCTATTGAAATATATTATTACCCTACACTGATTCTTCTTCTGGAGTCATCAATTGCATTATTTCGTTTTTCTTTGATTGTGAAAATAAGAAGTGATCTTTTTTAAATTTAGACACTTTCATTATTCTCATAAACCCTTGTTCCATCCCTCTAACTTCTGCTTTAAAGTTTTCAAAATCCGCTTTATCCTTTCTTCTTCCCATAGCTACTGCATCGCTCCAATCTATTTTAGCATGTTTCGTTTTTAACCACATGATATATGTATCTCTGGTAATCCAGTTAAATGCAACCAATGCTCTCGCCTGATCTGCATCCATGGTTAACACATTCCAAAAATCAACAGGTCCTTCATCCAATTTTCTCACTGCAGCTACTGCTTCTTCTTTGGATGGTGGTGGAGGTGGTTTTACTTTTTCATCCTCTTTTGCTCCTTGTTCTACAATTTTTTGTTGTTCGCTATCACTACTTATGTCAGGATATGTAAATGAGTCTTTATTGATTTCACCTGCTTTTAGTTCTCCATTTTCTGTAGAAAGCGGAAGTTTAAATCCTACTTTTAATGAATCTCCAAATTTCACCTTCGCTATTTCGAGTTCTTCTTCCCATATATCAATTTCGGCTAACCACAGATCCAGGTATACTCTTATTTTTCCTTTTAATTCTGCTAAAAACTGAGCATCTGCTTCCAGAGATATTTCTCCTTTTTCTATTTCTAAACCGTTTGCATTCGACCATTTTGCACCTAATTCTGCTGTTGCAAGGGCATTAGCTTCTAATCCTATACTTCCTATTAATGATCCCGTAACCTTAGCTATTAAGGCACTTAATGTTGCACTTAATGTTAAACTCAATTTAACACCTGCTTTACCAGACATGGCTACTATAATCTTACCTGCTATTTCTGTATTATCTTCGGGTTTGGTAAGGTTAAAATTGTCAAAACTAAGTTGAAGTTCTTCAAAATAAGGAGGCATAAAAGATGCATAAAGGTCTGCTCGTCCTTCGATCCCAAGAGTCAAAGAAACCCCTATTGGCAATGCAAATAAAATAATATCTGGAGGGCCAATCTTAAATAGATTCTTATCAAATTTCTTTTCTTTTGGCTTCTTATCAGAACGATCAAGAGCAACACCGCCAGAGACTATAATATCTCCATTAGGCTGCAATACTACTTTTGCATTTGCTACAATTCCTTTGGTGAGTACAAACGAAACATCACCACTACCAAAAATGCTCCAGGATTCTGAGATTTCTCCTGTTGGTTTATTATCTTCTCCTATTACTTGATTTGTTACTCCTACAGTAACTTCTCCATCAGCATTACTTTTTTCTAACTTGACTTTAGTTTTTCCTTGTATTAGTAAAGCTCCATTATCATAGGTAATATCAATTTCAGAATCAATTCCTGGAATATCTGGTTTGGCTTTACCAGAAATGAAGATATCGTAGGCTTGGTCTCCTTCATTTTTTGCTATTTTGGCATGTACACTTCCACTTTTTATTCCTGGAAGGTCAGCATTCAATTGAAAATCTCCCTCTACAGAGAAACCTTCATCTCCATGTACTACGGATAGTCTACTACTTTCTACTCCTGGAATGTCTAGATCAGCTTCTCCTTCTGCTTTTAATTTGTTTTCGCTATAGTTAGCAGTTAACTTCGCCTTTTTAATTCCAGGTACTTTTCCTTCAGGAATACCAATTTCTCCACTAATTGTCCATATATCATTTTTATATTCTACTTTAATTTCTGCAGGATCAAAGAGTTCTGAATCAAAATTGAAAGCTCCTTCTAAATCAAATCCTCCTGAAGTTGAAGCTCCTCCAGCTATATATCCATCTCCTACTTTTTTTATTTCAAAATCTACTTGCCCTTTTACATCTAATCCTTTAGTTCCAACCGATACTGTTAATGATGAGCCATTCACCTTGAATATTGAAGAAGGCATATTGAATTCTCCAGTATTAAAAGTTTTAGAAATACTAACCTCATTACCATTGATTAAAATGTCAATTTCTACATCTTTAATTACTGGCAATGAAGCTTTTATTTTACCCTTTGCATAAATTCCTTTTTTGGGTATAATACTGACTTCAGAAAAGGTAATCGGACTGAAATGATTTGCTATTAATTTATTTGCTTCTGCTCTTAAACTACTTTTAGGTACCACTCCACCATATTCTACAATTGGAGAGCTTTGTATCTTCATAGAAAGATCGGCTTGATTTACATATTCATTCTTTTTTTCAAAGGCTTTGCCGTGTACCGTACCGCCAACACCATGTGTATAATCTACAGAAGTTAGTTTAAAGTTATCACCGATTTTTGGTCCGCCTTTCATATCAGAAAGATCTGTTTTACTTGTCATTCCTGGTTCCCAAGGAATTCGTCTCGATACACCACCAAACTGACTAAAGAAAATAACAATCTCATTAGGAGAGCCTCTCAATTCTTGTAGCTTTTTACTAGAAATTGCCTCTAATCCTTTTACCGTTTTACCTGCGGTTGCATCTGATAGTGTAATGGTCTTTGTTTTAAAACCGGTTCCGTCTCTCCCTATCTTGTCAACATACACTTTATAATCACTTCCTCTTACATCATCTTTACTATTAGGAACCGTAGTATCAAAATTCTCTGACTCTTTTGCCTTATTAATAATACTGGTTAGCTTTCGATCTTTATTGGCCTTTATAACTGCTCCAGAACTTATGTTTGATTGTGCATCTAACAACCACATATTGGATACAACGTCCATTTCTGGACCACCTAGTTGGAGTTCTATTTGATGATCTACATGGTATAGTTGGAACGTACCATTATGATCCCAAAATGGTCGTAATACCTTATTCTTGATTTCTGTTTTTGTTCCTATTATATTATAAGGAGCTTTTCGAACCTTTAAGTAGTAACGTGGTTCTTTTTTTGAACCTACTTCTGCTGGTATTTGCTTATCGTATATGTTCTCCAGTTTTTTATCCAGTCCAGTATCGTTTGATTTTACGTGCTCATCCCATTTTTGTCGTTGATCTGAATTTCGTTCAGCCTTTGGAGGAAGTCTAAAAGGAGGTTCTGGATAGAATTTCTTATTTCTTTTAAATCTTGGAATCTTTAAAGTATGTATATGCACTTCTTTTTTTCCATTTCTAAGATCTAAAGAACCATCTTTTGTCTTTATAAAATTCCTTTCTTCTTCTGATTTTTCATCATCGGCTTTCTGAATCATTTTAGGCTGAACAGAAGCTCCTTGCTGTACGGTATGAGTTAATTCATGCGCTAATAAATGTTTACCAGAAGTAGAAGTGGTATCATACTTCCCTTCATTAAAATAAATATCGTTGCCATGCGTAAATGCCTGTGCTCCTAAATCTTTATTCATTTGTACAGCGCTAGAATCTGTGTGCACTTTTACATTACTAAAATCAGTTCCAAAGCCAGATTCCATCTGGGATTGAGTTTCTTGTGGTAATGATGCGCCTCCACTTTTACTATTCAATTGTGATTCTATCGAAGAAGTTTCTGAGTTTGAATTACCGTCAGGTTCTTCTACTTTTTGTACAAATCTTTTTTCTTGAATACTTTCCTCTTCTTCCTCTTCTTCTTTTTCCTGAACTTCTTCTTCTACATTTTGAATATCGGGCGCAATATTATTATTCTCTATAATTTCAGGAGCTTGAGGTTCGGGAATTGTTTCCTGTTGTTGTACTTCATCCTCTACCTTTGCTTGTATTTCTTCTTCAGGTTTTTGTTGGATTTCTTCTTGTTCTTCTTTTTCCTGGATAGGTTCTTCTTCTGTTTGCTGCTGAATTAAAGAGGTGTTATTTTCTTCTAATACTTTTTCATGAACTTGAGTTTCCTCTGTTATTTCTTGATTTTGTGTTTCTTCTTCTGAAAGTTTCTGTACTTCTTCTTGCTCTTCTTTTTCCTGTATAGATGTTTCTTCAGTTTGCTTCTGAATTAATGGAGTAATACTATCCGCAAGTGGTTTCTCTTGAATTTGATTTTCTGTTTCCGTAGATGTTTGAATATCTTCTTCCTTCTGTTTTTGAATAGGAGGAGTACTATCAAAGGTAGTGTTGTTTTGTTCTTTTTCTTTTGCAACAATCTTATCTGCAACGCGATCGGCTTCTACTTCATATTTATCTCCAGGTTTACCTACAGTAAGTTTAGGCTGAATAAAAGCATTATCACTCTTTTTCTTTTGAAAAAGAGTTGAATTGCTGGATTTAGCTGTAGTATTTGCAGTTGCCGTTCTAAACATTGTTTTTTATAACATCAGGATCTTTTATTATTAATTATTAGTTCTTAGTTTTTCTAAAGTTTTTCTTTTAACTATTTGCTTGGCGCCTATTAATTCATCATCTACTTTGACATTTTTTATTTTAGCTTTTAAAGTAGCGGTATCCATATCCAAGCTTTCCATATTCTGGATATGTGCTAATTGTTTTAATTGAATTGCTTGGTTTGTAGTTTTAGGTCTTTGCTGAGCCGTGTTGATATCATCAGTATCTGGAACTGCGGGAGATGTTTCACTATCCGATTCCGATCTTTCTTTTTCAGTTTTTATAGCTTTATCAGCATATTTTATTGCTTCCGTATTATTTCCTAATAATAATTTTGCTTTGCTAATCTGTAAAATGTCCTCTGGCGTTTGTGCTCTTTCTTCCAGTTTTTCTGTAAGTTGTTCCAGTTTTTGTTTTGCAACAGTGTCATTAGGATTCTGAATGTATTCTTCTTGATATTTAGAAAATGCAATTTTATCGCTAGAAATAGTAATTTCCTGAACACTCGGATATCCAATCATTAAAATTGGTATCGGAAAAAACAACAGTAATCTCTTTATTTCCTCCTTTTTAATGATATAGTATAGCAGCCCTGCACTTAATATTAAGAATAAGAATATCCCTAAAAACAACAGTACAAGTTCATATAGGTGTAAATCGTTTAGTAAGTTTTGCATGATTTCTAATTTTATTTCATTTATATAAAACTTTCATTCTTCATTCATTTTTACTTATTCTCTTTCCGTTTTATTCGGTTATTTCTAATGAAATAATAGAAGTAATAGTTTCTATTTTATTTATTTCTTTTGATTGATCACTTTGTATACTCACCAGATTATATTCAACATCTAAGGAGATCATGATTTCATAAATTCCTTTCTTTTTAAATTCTAAAAAACTATTTAAAAGATATTTAGTATTTATTTGCTCTTCGTATTTCAATTGATACTCTGGCACTAAACTTACACCTAGCTCTTTTTTGTCCAAATGTTTTATATACCCTTTGGTTTCTTTAATCTTGATATTTAGATTTTCAGGGTTTTCTTTTTGAAAAAATACATACACTGTTTTTTTGGATTTATTTTCTATTGTAAAATCCAACCAAATATTTTCTTCTAAGCTGTATTTGTTTTTTTCAACTTGAAAAGAACCGTCAAACATTGATTTTTGAGTTTTATCCATTCTTATGAGAATTAATATCATTAAAAGAGAAATGGTAATTATTAAAACATTGTATTTCTTGTTCTTGAACATGGGCTCTTTTTATGGTATTTTCACTCTTCTCGCAGCTTTAAAACCACCACCTCCATATTTTACTATTCTATAGAACCATTTATTTGTTCCTTTTATTCGATATACTGTTCTTCTAATTGTATATCGCTGACCAGGAAAAGTATGCCATTTACTATCACAGTTTGGTCCAGTACATCTCCATTGATATACTTGAGATGCAGTCATTTTTCCATATTTTTTGGATAGGCTTGCTATTCCAGGAGGATAACTATGAGTATCCATTGCTGCGCCACTAGTTCCAGGCACAGTAAGTATTGTAGGATTTGGTGGAGTCCAGGTAAAAGGAGGATTCGGTATTGTTCCATATTTAACTACTTCTCTTATCGTACAATTAGAAAGATCTGCCAAAGCACCTGTACTACTTTTCCAATTGATATCTATCCTAATTGCATTTGCCCCATGATTTCTGGCATTTCTGTGTTTCCATTTAATCGGACGCACGCAACTCGATTTTGTTTTACGCTGTATTGTTGAACTTCTTTTTCTATCAATCCTTTTTTGTTGAACCATTCCTTTCTGCTGAATGGTATGTGTCAATTCATGCGCTAATAAATGCTTTCCTTCTTTAGAACTAGGGTTATATTTCCCTTCATTAAAATACACGTTATTACCATGAGTAAATGCTTGCGCACCTAATTCTTGACTCATCTGTACTGCATTACTATCAGTATGAATATTTACTTGACTAAAATCTGCTCCAAAACCAGATTCCATTTCATTTTTTGTATTGCCAGACAGTTTTCTTCCGCCAGTGCTATTATTAAGCTTGGATTCTATTGATCCTGAGTTGTTAGGGTTTTTCGACTTGGTTTGAATACCTTCTTCTTCCATTTTCTGAACTTCTCCTTCATTATCACATTCCGCGCACTTTGCCTGAACAGGTTCTTCCTCTTCCATAGCTTGAACTGGTTCTTCCTCTTCCATAGCTTGAACTGGCTCTTCTTCTTCCATAGCCTGAACTGGTTCCTCCTCTTCCATAGCCTGAACTGGTTCTTCCTCTTCCATTGCCTGAACAGGTTCTTCTTCTTCCATAGCTTGAACTGGTTCTTCCTCTTCCATAGCTTGAACTGGTTCTTCTTCTTCCATTGCTTGAACAGGTTCTTCCTCTTCCATAGCCTGAACTGGTTCCTCCTCTTCCTTAGCTTGAACTGGTTCTTCTTCTTCCATCTTCTGAACTCCAGGTTCCTTTCTATCCTTGAACATACTGGTTTGTACTAGTGGAGTAATAGAAGATGCCAATGGTTTTTGTTGCACTTCTTCTTCTGGAGCTCCTTTTTTTTGGATAGCACTCTCTGAGCTTGTTGAAGTTTTATTGACAACTTTATCTGCCATTTTATCTGCTTCAACTTCATATTTATCTCCTGGCTTACCTACTTTTAGTTTTGGTTGAATAAAGCTTCCAGTATTTCCAGGTCCAATATGTGATTTTTTCTTTCTGTTTAGCCTCATGATACTTCTTCTTTTATTTCTTTTCTTTTCGATTTAGTAATATCACTAATAAGACTCACTAGTTGATGCCAACCATCTGTTCCTCCTGCAATTATAGATGCTGTAAGTATGCAATCCAGACTCCTGAATGCTACATTTTGAAATAATACGGTCTCTGAAGGAGGATTCATAAATGTTTCCAAAATTCGAAAGCCCACAATAGCAATCAACAACCCTATCGTAAAAGAAGTTAAAGTCGTATTCTTGAAATTTTTCTTTGGAGCGTCTCCATTTGCATCCACACTTGGCACAACCTGATTGATTCTTTTAATTACGAAAAGCTCATTAAATCGTTCAACCAAGGCAAGTAAAATTGGAAACGAAATTAATAATGTACTTAGATCTATCTCCTTTATTGGTTTCAATTCCAAAATAGTCATATCAAATTGATAGAACAGAACTATGGTCAGTACAAATAATGCTATTATATAAAGTGTTATTTTCATAAGTGTGATTTTACCATTCAACAAAAATTAGTTTATCTATCCATGGAAGCCTGATTATCGTAAGATTCCAAGGCAATTTTTCCAACAATATGTCCTGTGTTTTTCGTTCTACAACGATTCTATATCTTGATTCTTCATTTAGTATCAACTTGCCATCTCTCTTAATGAAATTTTCTCTTAGACCATCCGCTGAAGTATTTTTAAGAGCTTGCCAGTTTTTTAATACAGCTTCGAGTACATGTTCTGCCTCAAGTTTAAGTTTTTGGGGTAATCTTATATTTTTACGAATGGATTTATCAATCGGATAACCGCACAAGAATTTTTCAAAAACTAGTTTGTTTTCTACTTGTTTTTCTTTTTTTGTAGCCAAATAATGTAATAAATGAACAGCTAATTCTGCTTTATCCTGCTTTATTTTACCTTTCTCATCAAGTAATTTTAATGTTTCGAAAAATCTATTGAGGTATGGATGTAATAATAGTAAACCTGCATTCTGGATATACAATGATGTATTTGTATCAACTTCTTCTGCATTAGCTCCTTCAACAGTTTCTTCAATGAATTGTTTACCAATTTGTTCTCTAGCTAAGATTTTGTTTTCTTGTTCATTTGTTTTTGGTTTCTGAATATAATCCCTAGTTAATTGTTCGTTAGTTGGTTTTATCAAATCATTTTTATCCTGTTTTGTAGACCCAACTATTCTATCTCCATTTCTAGATTGAAAAATTTCTAGTTTCTCAGAAATCAATTCTGAAGTAAAAGACAAAATTTCTTTCTCAATATTTTTAGTCTTACCACTATGGTTTTTATGAATTATTTGAACACTTGTTTTTACTATTTTTCTTAAAACTTTGGTTTCAATATGTTCTTTTAACTCTTCAGGTAGTTTATGAATCACCTTTTCTGCTAGTGTCTTAGTTTTTAAAATCTTATTTGACTTTAATTCTTCAGAAAGTATTCTTTTGAGGTTATCAATTAAAGTATTTTGCCATGCTATTGGTTTCTGCTTTTTTTCTGATTTAACTATTTCTTGTATTTCTTTATCTAAAACTTCGGTGAAATTTTTAGGTTTCCACGTCTCTTTTTTAAGATTTGACACTAATACTGTGAGGCTGTCTTTTAATAATTTTAGATTTTTATCAGCAACAAATCTTGTTATAATTTCCCAATATTGCTCTCGTCTCACATCTTTTTTAAGCACTTTCGGAAAACTCTTAATAGGCTTATCTTGAGTAAGCATTTTCGATAAGGCCTTATCTGAAAACTGATATATTAATCTTTTGCGAATAGCTTTATTTTGAACACGCTCTCTAAATTTTGATAAGAAATTCTTACTCGAAAGAACGGTTTCTATAAAAAGGTTATCCTCTAGGTTTTTGCCTAAATCCCACCAAGGATTTTGTCCTGTTTCCAGAAAATAAAAAAATGTTTGGATGTCACTCTTTTCTTTATTAATTATTGAAACTGATGGATCTTCTATTGTATCTCTATAAGATGATTCCTTATTTAGTATTAATTGTTTCTGAAGCGATTTCACGATATCAAGTTGTAATTGTACTTGATCTTTTATGTTAGCAGCGTTAAGTTCTAATTCTAATTTATCACATCGTATTATCTGATCTTTTTCTGTGATTATGTTATCAAAATAAGCCTGTAGTGTCGGGAAAAGATTTTGTTTTAAAAACACATCCAGGTTATCCTTGAGATCATACGCCGTTTTTGTATCTGACGTATGTACCTCAAAGAAAACCTTATTTATGATATGTTTTTGCTCAATCATGATTTAAGAATTAAGAAATTCTAATTGTGTCTTAATATTCCTTTGCAGTAACTCAATTCCTTCTACTTTATCAAAAGTGATTTGTAGGAACTCTTTCAGTCTTCCTTCTTTATCAATTTCTATTCGATTTTCTCCAAATTGTTCTAGAGATTGATTGATTTCTGTAAGCACCTCTTCTATTACTACACCAAACTTCTCTATTAGTTCATTAGACTGACAACATAGGATGCTATAGAACAATTGAATTTGTAATCTGAAAATATTTGTAACAGAGAAAAACTCGAAGCTGTCTTGATCATCTAAGGTTAAAATGTTTTTGAAGGTTGTTCTTATCAATTCTACAAACCTTTCATTCAGCTCTTCATTAAAATCACCATTAGTGAACTCTTCGAATTGTTCTAAAACAACCTTATACAATGCTTGTGTAGGCTCTAATACTTCTTGTCTTAAATTATCTGAGATATCACTAAACTGAGGTAATTCTTCCATACCTTTTTCGACAGTATTTTTAGCATTCTCTATACATTCCCTATCAACAACTTCTACTTCAAATTGTATATCATGAGAAACCGAATGACTACATTTACCATTCGTAACAGTTAAGGTTACAGTAACTAGATTCTCTTCATTTACTGGTAATTTATACTCGTGTCGTGGATTCTCATCGGTTCTATTGTCTGGTAATGTGTTATCTCCAAAATCCCAGAAATACTTGACTCCTGCTGGTAGATCAACTCCTTGAACCGTAAAGTTTACGGATGCTACAGTGTCATCATTAAAATACTTTGGTTCTGTATTTACAAAATCAAAATCTGGTTTTCTATACACAACAATTTTGGCTTCTGTGATTTGGTCATTTGCTGTGAAACTTATCTCTTTACTTTCTAATTCTTCACTTATCTGTGTCGCATCAAATAAGAATTTACCATCGACTTGCACAACTCCTCCATTAAGTCCTTCTTCTACATCCGCAGCAACGATAGCATCTCCTGGAACCACTTCGAAAGCAATTGGTGTGGTGGTATCATCAAGACAAACAAAATCTACTGGTAATCGTAAAGAAACAGGTTGTTTAGGTATGATAAACGAAACTGGCGCGCAATCAGAACAACAATTATAAGGCAAGGCAAAATCTGCCACCACTGTATTTTCAGTTACATTATCTAACGGACGTAGCACTGCATTGCTGAATAGGTCAAAATTTAAATTACTTACATTAAACAACGATGGATTAATTGCAGTAATCCCTGGATTTACAACTCTAGTAGGGTCAAAAGCTACTGGACTGATCGAAGGATTCACAATCTCTAAAGGGTTAATTCTAGATGTATTACTAATCGTTAATGGAGTAGATAAAATAGGATTTCGGGATAAAGAAGGTACTCTGCTTGTAGACTTACTTTTTCCTTTATACACCATTACAAAAGTTCCTCCTGGTTTTACTCCTGCTTTATGTTCTAAACCACTATGTTTTTCAACAAATTTTGACAATAACTTTTGTGCAAGTACTTCTTCTTTTCGTTTTTGAATTTCGTCAAGTAATACTTCAATTTTTTCAGCTGCACAGCAATTGATTGATAATTGATTTAGTAATAAAGCGTACTGCTGCTCAAAACCTGCTCGGTTATAATTTGATGTTTCTGAATATAGTAAACCTGTTGTTCTTTTTTTATAGGCTTCTACTCTCTCGCATAAGTTATCTACGGTTACCTTATAATCCCGTATTCTATCGATTTCCATTTCCTCCACACTATTAGGGATAAATTTTGTTGCCACTTTAGTAAAAGCCAGAATTTCTGCTGGTTGATTAATCGCAACTTCTTTTATTTCATCTTCCCAAGTAGAGATCTCCGGATCCTCATCTATATCTTTTTTTATAACAGCAATAATATCTTCTGCTGAGCCTTCTGGTTTTTCTCTAAAAGCCTTGTCAATAACTTTACCTAATACATCCTCATCTTTGATTATATTATCGGCTACTACAGTATCCACATTATATACTGTCTGGAAACCACCTATATCTCTAAATGATGCGTCTAATGCCACAGTATCTATAGAGGCTTCTAAACTAGATATAGAAGTTATTGGTGATAATAATGCTCTTTCTGAAACAAAAGGCACTTCTGAAACGGCCTCAGATACAATAGGTGTTTCAAAACTATCAACTTTATAAAACTTATGTCTTCCTTTATCTCTTACACTAAATCCAGAGAAAAACTTAGCCACGTTTGCATTTAAACAATTTTGTTCTGCTCTCCATGCTTTTAATACCGCATTAAGATCGTCGAATTGACATTTATATTCGGATAAGTCAAGGCTTTCTAATGTTTCATCAATGCTAAGTACTTTAATATCAAAAGCTAATCCTTTTTCGTTTTTGATAGTATCTAAGTCCTTTATTGCTGTTCGATAATCTTTACCTAAATGTCCTTCTATTCTATAGAAATCGTTTCCGTCAATATTGTAATCCAAAGGGTTTTGAATTGGATCACTGCCTGAAAGGTTTGTACTACGATATCCTAAATTCTGATCTTCTTCGTATTTTTTAGTTTTCTGATAATTCCAATTCTCTATAAGGTTTTTAGAGGTGCTATAATAGTAAGGTATTGATCGTTTACTTAAGGATGTATTATAATCCATAGATGGAGTAACTTTGATATCCGTAAAAGCAGATTGTGTAATATTATATTCAGACAACATATAATGAATACGCTCTATCAAATTTCTGATTTCTTCCCATTTTTCTTTACCATTAGTAATTATGGGCGAAGGGTAAAAACAATGTCTACAGTCCAGATATTCTCCTGCAGGCGTAAGTTCTCCTAATAATAAATGTTTCGGAAATGAACTTTTATCTGGACAACAGATTACTTTTAAATCAAACAAAAGGCATTTGATTTCATTATACGTATTTACTAAATCCTTTAATACATCATATCTATATTGAATATCTAATGGAATATTTCTAATGCTTATTTTGAATATAGAATCTATTCTATTATTGATAACAGATGATGTTTTTACAACTAATGAATCGGTATCCAATAAGGTTTTAAAGTCTGTAAACAACCTAGTGATTCCTGCTTTTAAATCTGTGGTAACTGTCGTATTTTTTATAACATCCAGATAGCTGTTTTTAAGTTTAAAATAATCCGCCGTGTTCGAATTCTGTGAAATAATTGTATTTCTCGATATACCTAGTTCATATTCGTTTTTAAGAATAACACGCTTTACAGAAATTTCAGGAAGATTAATATATTTTTTGGTATTGTTATGCTTATCAAATATGGGATCATTTGCTTTATTGCTAATGATCTTTACATCAGTTTTGGATAATAATAAAACTCTTATTTTGGCAACTTGCTCCTCACCTTGAGTATCGCAATCAGCAGAAGTACATGGCGTTTCTTCTTTTGAATAATTTTCCAGATAAAGAACAACCACTCTATCTGCAATATCGGTTACCGTATTTAACAAAAAAGCCTCTGTCGATTCAGATTCTTCTGTTGTTATTAACTCCTGAATATCAGTAACCCCAGTAAACTTGCTATAACTGGCATCTACATCTTTAAAAGATTTAACATGCGTATACGTTTTTGTTAGGTACTTAATTAAATCCCCATCTGTTGTTACTGCACATCCATCAGATACGATAATTGATGTATTCTCCTCATAAGTTATATTAAGACCACATACGATTCCTACTCCGCTTAAACAAATACGCGTTAATCTGTTCTGATCTTCGAAATAATCAATAACTGTATTAAGCTGTTCTGCCGTCAATACCTGATCATCGACAAAAGATCGATATTGCGTTGTGATTTCTTCTAATTTTATTGTTGCCATGACTTTTCTTCTTTTTTAAAGGTTGCCAATATTTGTTCTTCCTAATATTATTTTGTTTCCTGTTTCTTCGGTATTATCATTATCACAATCATGTAGTTTTCCTGTATGATAAATAGTATGCGCATTATTCATACATCTAATCAATTCATTTACTACTGTTCTGTAATTTTCTATATCTTCTTTACTACTTATACTAGTATCGCAATGCAATTGTTCTAAAAAGGTTTTGTATTTCTCTTGTATATTAAGCATATCATTCTCTTCATCGGGAACTAGTCCTTTTGGATATCCTACCCAACATATTTTTGCCAACACATGCGCTGGAAGTTCCTCGCGAATAAGCTGCTCTGCAAATCTTCTAAAATCTTTATTCCCAAATCTTTGAGTCCATCCAGGTAGTATTATCGAAACTCTAAAAGAGTATGGATCTACGGGATCGCAAGATGTACATTCAGCATCTAAACAGGTGGGCATAAAATCTTGCGGGGCTGCATCAGGTAATAACTGATCAGGGATCTCTGCATCGAATTGATTAAGGTTATTAGTATCAGGACGTAGTAGAATATGTTCTATGATATACATTCCTTCATCAGCACTAATATCTTTTATAAGTTGTATTAAAGTATTTCTTGCTTCAATAGCTTCTTCTTCTGTATCTGTAAAAGCAATTCTTCTGGCAATTATCCAATCTTCATTTTCGGGATCTACAATATTTGGATTAATCAAATTAAAGTACGTTTGTGTACCATCTTCTGTTAATTTGAAATCGTAATTGTCAGCATTTTTAGCTAGATAATAAGCCAAAAAAAGCTCTTCAAATGCATCCGCCAGATTATGATAATGTTTACTCGATGATAGTAATACCTGATTGTCATTTTTTATTCTCCATCGATACTCAATCACATCATCGTCATCTGATTCTTCATACACTTCTAAAAACTCGGTAGCTAGATCCCTTCTTTTATAATCCAGTACTCCTAAAAGCTTTGATATTCTTTTTTGTACTCCTGAAACGTTAGAAGTATCCCAGATACCATTATCATCGGTAGTAGTTTGTGGATGGCAATAATTAAATCCTAATCCACGTGCACAACTTATTTCCTTGTAGTCTTTTAAAAAGCTAAGTTTTGCTCTTAAAATTTCATCATTTGCATTGTCGTTGTCACCGTACAGCAACTTCATAATAAAGACGTAATCACCAAAACGTTCAGAAAATCTACTAATTAGATGATCCAGAAGCTTATTTCGTCTTTCATAAAAAATTTCATTACTTGTTTTTTCTTCTTTTACTTCGTGTATGATATTGATAATATCTTGATCATAATTATCATAGTCAGAAATTATGGTTTCAATATCTGTGATATCTTCTACCTGTTGTGTGTAATAGGTTTGTTTCGCTTTTAGTTCTTCTATTTCAGAAAGTATATCATTATCGATATATAGTTTTTTAAGATTTTCATCTACCGACAATAAATCTTTTACCTGAGATAAGTGTTTGAAATAATTAGCTAGTATTTGATCAAAGAATAATAGATATGCTTTTAATTGTTTTGCCTTTGCTTTTCTCTGTTTTTTGGCATTACCAGGAAGACCAAAAGGAGAAATTCCATAGGTATCTGGAAAGTCGTTCTGAATTGTAGTATAACTTTCTGGTGTTTGATACGTTCCTAAAGGTATTTCTACATCCTCTATACTTATTTTTTGTTGTTTCGCTTTTTCTTCAGCTTTTAATTTTGCAACATTTGCTGCTACTTTAGATTCATTAATTCCAATAGGTAATAACCCTTTGGTAAAATTGAATGTGCTTTTATCACAACGCACTGGTTTATGCCAATCTTTGACACAAATATTCCATGACCCTTCTAATCCTAGAGTGCCGTCACAATTACCAATAGAAATATCTTTGATTACGTGTACTCCTTCAATCTTCATAATCAATTGAATAATATCAGAAAGACGCACTTCTTTTCTTAAATCGGCATTAATAAGTTCTTCTTTATCGATGAACCCTCCTTTTACGTTATCAAAATCTACACAGGCTTCACTAAAAGGAATTGGACCTTCAAAAATTTGATCTGTAGTATATCCTTTATCAAACATCTCTTGAAGCGTATAAAAGCTAACAGAAGGTGAAAAGTAATGATCAATGGCTTGATAAATGAGCGCCAAAATGTATTCTTCATCTGCTCCTGGCACAAGATCTATATATGCGCAAATAGCAATTGGGTGTTCTTGCACAACTGTAACATCCACAAGGTCTTCACACAGATTTCTGTTTTGATGATACAAATCTCGAACTGTATTAATAACCTCATTGGTATCAACTACTTCTTCTTCTATATCTAAAATAATATCATTAAGTCCTTTTAATCTAAAAGGAGCAGGAATGGTTTGATTTTCATCAAAAGCAGTATATGAGAGTGCTGCAGGATGTGTTTTACAATTAATATGTATGTACTGATCATGTGCTTTTATCCATGCATTTTTTACTCCTTGTACGTGCACAAATAGATTTCGATAATCGAGCGCCGTTATGGGTTTAGTAGGAAGAATATTTATTGCAGATAAAAACTGCTCGTGCATTTTAGCCTTATTATTCTCTTTTGATGCCAATAGGTTCTGAATTGGCATTTCTATACGTTGCGAAAGGTCTGTAATAGCATATGATATCATTTCTAATATAGTTACGCCTGGATCATGAACATTATAGTCTGTCCAAAGTTTACTTCCAATCTTTTCTATATAGTCAACACCAACCTCTCTCAGATACTCATAATCAAGATCGTCTCCTCTATTTACATTTTTTGGTATAGATATCGTTTCTTTCATCTGTTGTTTATTATTGTTTTAGAGGTTAGATGGAATCTTTGACAATTAAAACAATCGTTATTCTCTATTCTTAAAGATTTTTTTAATTGTATTGGTTTCATCTGTTTCTTTTTATTCGCCTGATGTTAATACTGTACATCCTTCGTCTGCTGTAACCACATCTATAATATGATTAGTAAACTTCACCGAAGTAAGAATCACTTTTGCACTTGATGGTATTACTTTTTTGACAGAAGAGAATATCTTTATACCTGTATTGGTAACTCCTGTTTCTTGTTGCAACTGAAAATCAGCTATGTAATCCACATACTCCAGTTTTTCTATATAGTTAATCACCATACTTTCATGTAAGGTTATCCCAAAATCAATAATAGAAGTCTCTTCAAAAGCCCAAGGAGCTAGTAATTTTGCTATATCCTTCTGCAATTGTGTTGAGTAAAAATTCTCATCTTTTCCTTCATAAAATTTTGCTTTCAGGATTACTTTTACCTCTTTATAGATAGGATTGATTACCTGAGCAGAAACATGAAGGGTGTTTAACTGATTAATAAAGTCCTGAATTTCATTTCTCTTTGCTTTACTTATTCTAGGCTTATAAGGATCATAAACATTTTGGTTTATGATATTAGGAATTACTACTAACGTAACATCTCCTGGTGATAGAAAAGAAGTTAATGAAGTATGATTTAAACAATTTACTTTGTAGATATCTGGAAACTCTTGTAAAACAAGATGTTCATAATCCCAAATTGTAATTGCTCGTTGTTTGTGTCTTAATCGTTCGCTTATTCTTCGATAAAACTCTTTATCAGTTTCTTCTGGTTTTCCGTCAAACGAACCATATTCTTGTGTTGCTCCTTTTACATTCGCTAATCGTTCTACCAATTTTGAAATAGTTCCAGCAGGAATACCATATTGAAGATGGCTTACATCATTCTCGTTATTTTCAAACCTAGCCAATACAGCTTGCGACTTTATGTCTATCAGTTGACTTACTGTATCAAAATCTCTTGGATTATCTATTTTAAGCCAGAAATATCCAGAAGGTAATTTTGTGTTTTCCTGAGTTGCTTGTTTTGGGATAGAAAATTTTACAATTCCTGATCGCAAAAAGTTATCTGTATTGTTTGCTAAAATATAATCTGCATTTAAGGATAACCACTCGTTATCACATAGTATTGACCATTCTAACTTTTCTCCTTCAATAAAATCATTGGTTGTTTCTGGGTTTTCGCTTCCTTCTAATGTTTGAATCAATAAAGAAACACTTTGAAGGTTTTCTGCATTTTCTAAGGCAATAAATAGAGATCCATTTTTATATGTGGGTAATAATTTGATTACTCTATTTGTAGTTGCTAATACCGAAGTGTTCTTTAATTCTTTATCTTCTTCAGACACGCCAAATGGATGTTCATGAAACAATTTTACATTGTTGTCTTCTGTACTTGCTTGCGCATCATACCCAACTTTTATCGTTTCTATTTGTGGTGTATAGGGTGCATTAGGGATTAATGTATTAGATACATTTTCTTTTGATAATGCTACAGAAAAAATTCTAGGAAACAAATCATGTAAAAATGATTGATTAAGAATGAGTTTTACAAATCCTTTTTTTACTGCTGCAGTAAATTTTTCTTTAGGAGGTTGTTTTGTTTGAGACACAAAACTATCTCTACCAAACTGACTAAATGGACTAAACGGTTTAAATTGACCAAATGGTTTGACAGAAAAGTCAAAAAAGTCTTTATTTCCAGGTTTTGTGGTTGCAGTTTTTGTGATTTCAATACTACTTGTATCACGGTTAGCAGCGCTGAACAAAAGGTGATTAAGATCTTTAGAATCCCAAACTCCATTATCTAGTACTTGTACTTCGGCAGTAAAGTGATTTTCGTTATCCACAATTGGAACTAGATTTTTAGGATTACCTATAGCTCCATTTTCGTTTAGAGTTAAAGTATACCGATCTTTACTTATAGATTTTACAAACTCTGTGCGATAAGCTGTATAATTATCCTCTAAGTTTGGTTTGTCTTTCCAATCAAAATCTATATTTATTTTAGTCCAATTCTTATCTAATGCTTCTGGTAACCCTATAAAAAAATTAGATCCTTTTTTAGGCTGTGGACCAAATGGATAAAATGGTTTAGAAGCATCTAAAACTCCCAAATCGTTCTCTACTGTGATATCTTGAATAGCATCAATAGAAACGTTTATCGTTATATTATCTACTACTGTATTAGAAAACAATTGCTGAAACCTATGTCCTTTATCATCGGTTGTACTGTTTTTAATGACAAATCTTACAACTGGATCCGCTGTATCATAAGGTTCTAGTAGTACTTCTTTATTATATCCAATTACTGGATCCAAACCTTCATTAAGTTCTACTACCAATTTTAGCTCTCCAGAAACTATAGCAGAATCACTAGGTAAAATTGTCCCTTCAATCCATTCTTTTTCTCCACTAAAAAAAACAGCTACAGCATCTGGAAAGTCATTAACATTAATTGTAGAAGTTTTAAAAGGACTAAGCTCACAGGTAAATGTAATCGTTCTTTTTCCTTCTTTTAGTAATAAAACTGGTGAGGATAATCCAAATCCTGTTTTCGCAAAAGGAAGATCGGGATATGCCTCTGAATCTTGCGTTGCTCCTGGAGTATCTGTTGGATACCCAAATGGCCACCATCTAATTTCATCTTCTGGAAAATCTTCTCCAATTCCATCATAGGAATTTGCAACAAAAGCACTTTTAATTCCAACTCCTTCTTCATGAAACACATTACGTAAAGAAGCAACCGAAGTTTTATTTACAATAATCTCTTCCTGTGTTTTATAAATACGTTTTGTTCCGTTTTTATCTTTTCCTCCATCTAAGGAAGTTTTCTCTTCTATTCTTACTTCTGTTGAGTTTTTTGCGAGCTCAAAAAGTATATGCACTTTATCCTCTACTGGAGCCTTATTATCAAGTTTTAAAACTTCTTTATAATAAAAATCTAGATGCTTTTTTGATAAACTATTTAATCGTTCTTGAGAAAAAGAAGTTAACTTCAGAAAAGCTGCAAAAAGGGTAAGATGTGGTTCTATATTTTTTTCTAATGTACTTGTATCAGAAGGTTTCTCAAGGTTTTTGAGTTTTTCTACGAAATCTGCGATCTCATTTTCTTTAATAAAGAAATTGCTCCAATCTCCAGAAATCGTATTTGTTTCTGTATTAAAATAATTTACTTTTTCAGAAAACCTGAGTGCAAATCGCATCCAATCTTCTGTATTCAGATCGTGCAATTGTATACTTTGGGGATCCAGTGCATCAATACAACGTTGATTTTGAGAAGTACCATTTCTCATCAACAATAGATCGTTATGTTCGCAACTGCTACTCATTGTATTTTATTTTTCTGTTATATGTTAGTTCCTTCTTCTTTATAGAATGGAAACACCAGATTATTTCTAGCATTGGTCACTCTAATTCGATAATCAATCAGAATTAATAATTCTCCATCTAATTCGTTGGTTTGATCAATCTGTATTTTCTCTACATCAATCCTTGGTTCATAATATAGAATGGCATTCTTGATCAATTCCTTTACAAATGTTTTTAAGGTCAGGTTTAAAGGCTTGAACAACAGTTCGTCGAGATTACATCCATAATTTGGAACCATCACCCGTTCTCCTAAACGAGTAGAAAGCAAAATTTCCAAACTACTTTTTATATCTACCTCATCAGATAGCATTTCTACTTTTCCAGATTCTTTTCCTTCTTTATTAAACTCTGGCGGAAACGCCCAACCTGTTCCTAAAAATGATGTATTTCCTTCCATAATTAACCTCCTATTAATACTGTAGGTAACCCTAAAATTATTGTTCCTCCATGCGCTGTACTATCTCCCATTCTTGCTGCTGGCATTCCACCAATCATTACGGTTCCGGAGCCCACAATTATAGTATCTGGCGGTCCAACACAAGTTGCCATATCTCCTACTCTTGCAGCTGGTAATCCGCCAATTAATACGGTAGGCTCTCCAGCTGGAAGTATTGGACCTCCAACATGAGGTACTACTCCTGTTACCATTGGACATACATGCATATCTGTTATTCTTGCTGCTGGTGGCATTTTGTTTTGCTTTTTGGTGTTCCTAATGATTTTTTCGTTTGTTAAACTCTAAATTCATTAGGTCGGGCTATACACTATATCTTTTATCATCATACTTCGACAAGGTCGGTATGATTATAAAAGGATGTCGTTTCTATCCCTAACACATTATTTGATTATTATATGTTCATTTAAACTTTTTAATTAATCTGTACTAAAGAACCTTTTAGAGTTGCCGTGGCACTAGAAGACATTTCGACTCCTGCAGATCCTTCTGCTTTAAACTGTGCATTGGCAGTAATATTCACATTGGTTCCTTCTATATTAACATCCCCAGATGCAGTCAGATTAATATCACTGGCACTTTCTATAGCTACTCCAGCACTATCGATTGTAATTACATTAGAATTATCATCTTCTACGACTATAGAGCCAGCATCTTCATCCAACACTATTTTCTTTCCTGCAGGTGTTTCTATGCTAATTGATTTTTTATCATCATCAAACAGTACTTTCATTTCACTTCTGGTCACAAAACCTTTTTCATGATTATCATCACTGGCAGTGAGTGGAGCTGGTTTAGCACTACTGTGTAACATCCCTAACACTATTGGGTCATTAGGATCATCGTTAATAAAACCTACAATCACCTCATCAGATATTTCGGGAAGGAAGAAAGCTCCTCTATTTTCTCCTGCATCTAATGATGCAATACGACACCAAATACCTTGTTCTTCATTATTAACTATTGGCAATTGAACCAATATTCTATTTTCGCCATCTGGATCTTCTTCTAACTGACTTACTACACCAACCTGAAGTCCACATACACCTGATAATAAACCTGATGCTGGCATCGGATTGATATCATAGGTTTCAGAGAACCACTTCGGGTTAATTCCGAACTGCGCATCTACAGTCCAATTTCCTTCTGAAATATGATGGCTTATTGCAGTGATATATACTTTTCCATTAAAGCGATCTCCAACACCTTGAAGTTTTATAATTGTTCCAGGTTTTACAGCTGGTATTCCTTGAAACTTTACTCTACCTCTGATTTTAGATAATTGTTGAAACATTAACTTAGCATCACTCCAATCCTGCATTTCTGAAGTAGAGAGCGCTCCTCCATGTCTTAATTCTAAGTTTTCTAAAGCAATCACAGAAGAAAGATCAGATGATTCTAAATTTCCATTTAGTGAAACAGCAGGATCTGCTGCTTCGATCTCTACAATCTCTTGATCTGCATAATTCCAACTATATGATGTTACTTTATCAATCTGGTGCCTAGCATCAATTTCTGCGTCTAAATCCAGAAGAGTGGCTCCAAAGGTTACAGTTTCTATTTCTGTTGTACTAAAGTCAGGTTTCTTAATACTCAATTTTCCATCATCCACAAAGCATAATTTACCATTAGCCTGTGCTCTGCTCACAATAAAATCCCAATCAGAAATATTATATTGCACCAATTCTTTATGCTCATAGTTGGTTGCTTCTACTTCATTATCAATTCCATAATCTCCAATAATCTCTTCTATAATTCCACTATCCTTATTTTCGTAGAAATATTTACTTTTTCTACCTATGGTAAGCTTTACGGTTTCATCCTTGCATTCTAAAATCAGGTAAGAGCCATTGGTTCTTATTTTGATATTGTGTTTGATCACTATACCTTTAAATACAGTTTCCTCATCAGAGTGATATCCTGCTGTTATTTGGATCTCTGCTCCAGGAATTAATAATTCCTGGTTACTTAATTCGAAATCCTGTTTTGCAGGTTCTCCATCCATTAAAATAATCTTTGCCGTAGGAATTCTATTTACCTCTTTTTCTATAGCAATCGTCTTAACTTGATACTTCTTAGACAATTCCTGTCCACCCACGAGAAGTTTATGAGTAATTAAATCTGCACTTTTCGAGGTTTGTATTACACTTCCTTCTGCCATGATTAAGATATTTTTTCGATAGGAGGAAAAAAGATTTCTTTTCCTACTTCGAGTTTTCTAAACGAAGTGAGCTCATTTACTTTAGCTACCTCCAGATAATACTTAGAATCTCCATAAATACGATGAGACATTAGCGGTAATGTATCTCCTTCTTTCACAAGGCGAATATGTGTTAAATCTGGAGATTGATTATTTTCTTTTGCTACACGTAGATCATCTTCTACAAACCCCTGAAACTTTGCTTTTGCTACAGCTCTTATTGGAGTACCATCCGATTTAAAAAGTTTAAATTCTACACTCATCTCTGTAAGGCTTCCTTTAAATAATAAGGTTCCCCAATAGATCATTACATAATTAGGCTTATGCTCATCACCATTATAATCCAGAATGACTTTTTTAAACTTTTCTATATCGTCTATAATACCTTCTCCTTTATCTTTAAAAACTGTATCATCTGAGCTTTCATCTGGATTACTGCCGTAATGAATAATAACTCCTGTTCTATCAAAAAGAAACTCTAGCTCCAGATCTTCTGGAAGTTTTTTATTGAATCTAGGTGATAAATCACTCGTACCAGAAGCTTGATCTTCATTTTGTTCGATCTTATACTTAAAGGTGTACTTTTCTGGGTTTACCAAAGTGGTAAATTCTCCATCAGCTACCTCATTACTAAATTGAGGATCACTATACGCTTTAATTTTAAGTTTTGTTAATTCTCCAGTGCTCATAACTATCTTTCAGTTTGCTTGGCAATAATTTCCATGACTTGTTCTACACACTCTGCAATAATCATATCTTTATTGCCAGAAGATTTTTTAGAATCATTGGCTCCAGATTTTTTGCTTTCATTATCCACATTAATTTTGATGTGTAGTTCTTTAATCTCTATTGCCCCCATATTATGTGATGGTATTATAATAGTTGTATACTAGTTCAATTGTTTCTATAACTACCTTACTTTCTTCTGCATTAAAATCTGCAATGGACCATTTAATTGGATATGCGTGTACGATATTCCAAGATAGTAGTGGTTCGTGTTTTTCATTGAGTAATTTGACAATCAGGTCAATTGGCTCAAAATCAAAGTTTTCTACTGCTTTTTTACACCAATCCACTACTTCGGAATCGACCAGTAAACCTCTCTTTAAAACAAGATTAGGATACTTAGTCCTTACAGGAATTTTATGCTTGAATCTATTTTCTCCACCTTCTGTAATCTCTTCGGTTTCGATATCAACTGTCAATCCAGAAACGGATTGAAATTGATGATCTTTATCACCAGTTGATAAACCAGTAAACTCGACACTAAAGTGAAAACCAACGGGTGGATAATAGGTAGCCATTATGAAGCAAGTTTAAGACTGTTAATTACGAATTCTGCTGACTCTATTGCTATCTCGTTTCCATCAGCTTTTAGATCTGTTGATTGAATCTTAAGCAACCACGCATCTGCAGCTTCCCAAGTAACAACTGGTTCATGTTTTTCATCAAGCAAGCTAATTGTAAGATCACTTCTAAACTGCTCTTCTCCTTCTTGAAAGAATACATTTTTCTTCCACATATCGTAAAACTGCCCTTTTGTTGACACAAAAGTTCCTCTCTTAATAGAGATGTTTGCGAACTTGGTCATTCCTGGTTGTTTTTTCTTAAAATAATCATTGTCTGCTCCACCTCTGTATTCGATTACCTCGGTTTCAAAGTCTAATCCTGAGACTTCGGTACAATTTAATTCGGTATCTCCTCCAATGGTAACTTTAAAATGGAACTTTGGTAATGGATATTCTGCCATGATTTCTATGTTTTAGTTTTTTATGATATTATTTAGTTATTAAGCTTCTTGCATTTTATGAGAGAATCTAAGTATGATAAACTCTGCTGGTCTTACCACTGCCATTCCGATTTCGATGATCATATTTCCGTCCAATATATCGTTGGCAGTCATGGTTTCACCTAAACCAACATTTACATAAAATGCTTTATCTGGCGTTGGTCCTGCAAGAGCTCCTGCTCTCCACTGTAGCGTTAAAAAATTATTGATCATTGCTTTTACCCGTACCCAAGTATTCATATCATTAGGTTCGAAAACAAATTGTTCTGTTGCTTTCTTAATGGACTCTTCGGCCATATTAAAGAATCTTCTAACAGGCACATATCTCCACTCTTTATCATTACCTGCTAATGTTCTTGCTCCCCAAACCAACGTTCCTTTTCCTGTAAAGGTTCTAATAGCATTAATTGATTTACCTGCTATGGTATCCACATTAAGTCGATCCTGAATATCATTAGTGATTTTCTGACTTGGTTTTACTGTATATTTCACCGATACATTTGCAGGTGCTTTCCATACGCCTCGATCGCTATCAACTCTTGCATATACTCCAGCCATAGCAGAAGATGGTGGTAATTCTAACGGTAAATTATTTATAGCTGTTTTTATATTGTTATATGTTGCACTATCAACATCCTTAATCGCACTTAATACAAAACCATCTAGATTTCCACTATCAGGATCTACAGATTGTGCATTAGTTATTGCTGTAACAACTGGAGGTGTGATTAAATCTTCTACCGCCTGTATTGTAGCATCTACCGTAGCAAGAGCTAATACAGCATTTGCGGATTCTGTTTTAACAGTAGTTCCGTTTGCTGCATCTGTAATTGTGGTAATATGCCCATTTAATGTATCAATCAGAGTAGCAATGGTTGATCCATCTTCAACAATTGCTTCTAAAGCATCTGCTGCTGCAGTAGCTGCTGCAGATACTACTGCATCTTCGTTAGAATTTGCTGCAGCTGTATTAGCATATCCAACAATACTATTAGTATCACTAACAATTGCTGCCAATGAATCTACAACAGGTTGTAATTCGTCTGTTACTGATGATTTATTTGTTAATGCATCACCTGCAGTCATTGCTTGTAACGCAGTGTCTGCTGTTGTAAGTGCAGTTACTAAACCAGCCATTGCGGCTTGTGCATCAGCAACATTTCCTAATAAGTCATTGGTATTTGATAAAAGCTGTGGTTGATCCGTGTTATGAACAATCTCGAGCGCATCTTCATCATAATGATAATCTAAAATGGTCTTTAGATATGGAAAATATACGGCTCCATATTTTTTTTCATCAATATCAGAACTAATAAGATTTCTAACTCCTTCTGGGTCATTCATCTCTACATCTTCATCATCTGTATATGTATCTATAATACTGAACCTATCCTGCATCTTCTTACACTGAGTTAATGCATTGTTGTACAGGTTATAGAAATCTGCTTCATTTGCTAATGAAGTTGCATCTGGAAACAATAATAATGTTGGTTCATCCTCTTTTTCCAACGTTGCTAGTCCATCTGTAAGATCATTAAATTGAACTGGAGTTGCAGAGTTATTAGCTATAGCATCTGCATACGTATTTACAGAAACCACATAACAAGGTCCTCCTCCATTTGCAAAATACATTTGCATAGAATAATACATCAAGAACTGTGATCTATTTGCTTTTTCAGGTGCTGTAACTTTTATGGATTTTTCTCCATCAGTTTCTGTGATGGTAATACCTAAATCTGTTTCTTTTTCAGGAAAACCGAAATGCACTTCGTACTCTAACATGGATGTAATCCTTTTCGGATCCATATTGAGCGTCTCAGTAAGATCTTCTTCTTTTTCCCTTGCTTTTTGCGTGTATCCAATAAATGCTGGAATCGCTGTTTCTACTTGGGCTACCGAAGGAGGAAATTTTACAATCTCCTCGATATAGACCCCTGGTGTTTTGTACGTAGTTGCCATAATTTTAATTGTTTTTTAAATAAAAATTTCAGAATATGTTGTTGTTATATTTGTGTTTTCGTCAGTAATTTGTTTGATAATATTCGCTGTGGGGTTAGGAAAAATATATTTATCTATATCTGATGGTAATGGTCCAGAAAAATCAGTGTCTGGATCTATTTCTATAAAGCCATTTCGTGTTAATGGTTTTACTGATAAAGTTTCCAGCTCATTTTCATCTGATTTTTTAATATATTTCCATATAGTTTTTCGATTTTCAAAATGAAGTTTATAGCCTGGAGTTGGATCCAATAAAAAACTTTTGACATCATTGACATCTGATGTATCGATTTCTATAACATCCATAGCATTATCTCCAATCATTTGAAGCTCTATTACTCCAAGTAATCCTTTACCTTGTTCTTTTTGGATGGTTTGGTCTATAATCTGTTGTCCTTGATCTGTATTTAAATCTTCTTCCTTTAATTCTGCAATTAAATCTAATCTTTGTCTTATTTCAGCTCTAATATTATCTTGTTCCATATCATACCATAATTGCCTTGTACTTTCTTCTGTTAACAAGAAATCTTCTGTAATAAGATCATTCGAAGTATTTAATGGTATATAAGAATAGGGATCCGATTCTGTTGCAGGTTTTATATTTGAGAAATAATACAGCCTATTATCATTAGTTGAAGCCAGTTCTGTATAATTATCAAATAAGTAATCTTTGACATATATCAGAAAGGTCAGTTTTTGATCGTTTTCTAAAAATCTGTGCAATCTAAACTTGTCATTTTCTTCAGTCACATTAGCTAACACTGTAAAGCTGCGCAAGTTTTTCCTTAAAACCAGTTTATGGTTTTTTAAGGCTACCTGAGTGGCATAGGAAGGAACTACATTTATATAATCCAAAAAATTGTATTTCTTATGCTGAATTTTTTTATCATCATCATCCATAGATATATATGTCACTGATCCATCATTAAGGAAATAAGAATGAAGCACATCTATCTCAAAAAGTGTTTTATATAGTGTTCTAAATGCCATCTATTTATGATTTAAACTTCCATTAATTTCTGTAATTAAACTTCCTTCTGATTGGGTGACATCTCTTTCGATTTCAAGAACGCTTACTTTATATATCACAGATGGATATTGCTTACCTCCAAGAGTTCCCCATATAAAATTCATTTCTTCAAAAGAAGGACTAAAGAGTTCTACTGTGAATCTGAAATCCTTTATTTTATCCATTCCATCCAGTCCTCTGTCAAAACTTGTATTACTTTGAGTAAAAATTCTTTTAGACTGAAAAAATTCAATGATTTTGGACAAACTTTTTAAAGATTCTGTATAATCACTTCTATTTGCAGAGAACATCGTATATAAGTTCAAATGAACTTTATTATTTTTATAAATAACTTTGGTCCCTTCGATATCATGGTTGAGGATATTCTTTAGTGTGACCTCTTCTTCTGTATGCAATAATGATAGGATCACATTATTGCTATTGTTACTATTTGAAGAGTCATTGCCGTCTGATTCTATAAAAGCGATATTATCTAAAGAAACTGGCTTTTCTTCAATTTCTATATCGAAGAAATTATTAATCTCTTCTGTAATAATCTGTAGTACTTCAAATATCATATTCTTTTAATTATAGAATTAACTGTGTTACAAAACCACGTCTTTTATATTAAAACTGTATATAAAAGCTGTTGTGATATCAAAAAAATCAAAGAAAAAGGGGCAATACTACTAATACTTGGGGTTGATTATTCTTAATCGATAAATGGGAAATTATATGTTTGATTAAGATGATATAAAATTATGTTTTAGCTATATAATTTGGTATAGCTAAAACACGGATTCGACATAGGAAAATAACTTTTATATAAAGGGTTAAATGTCCCTAAAGTGTTACTGTTTTATTGTACTCTTTTTAAGAACATCGTCTATGCTAAAATGATATTATTAGTGTTGACCTAAGGTTAACTCCCTGAAAACAGTGAAGTCATTTTCACTAAAAGAAGTGTAATAAGGAACTTTTTAAAATTAAATCTTTGTGGAGACAAATCTTAAGCACTATTATAATGAAAAAGATACTCTATACATCGTTGTTCGGTTTACATTTAATTTTCTGCATTCATTTGAATTCACAGGAAACCATACTTGTAAAAAATCAAAACCCTACTGTAGATACTATTATACAAGAAAACAACATTCATACATACTATTATGATAATGGTGCTATCAAAGAGATTAGAGAAACCTTTAATAATACCTTACATGGATCATGGAAGCTTTTTTATGCTAATGGAAAATTAAAAAAAGAAGGTGCTTTTAAAAATGATAAAGTTCATGGTAACTGGAGAATCTATGATACTGAAGGAAGGTTAGTATTCATCGAAAATTACAACAATGGTATAGAACAAGGAGTATGGAAAGCCTTTTATAGCAATCAGAAAATCAAAATTGAAGGAATGTTTATCGAAGGTAAAAGACAAGGTCAATGGAAGTTATATAAAGATACTGGTCAATTGGATAAAATCGTAACTTTTGAAGACGATAAGAAAACAAAAGAAACAATTATAAAAAATAACTTAATGGATGTAAACTTCTTTTCGGTGAATCGATCCATAGGTAATTATTAAATAATCCTTAATTTCTAAATATCATGATAGTTATTGTTCTATGTATTATTCTAATTACAATCATTGTAATATACTATCGATACTATTGGACTAAGGTTGAGAAGCATTATGAATGTATTAATTATGAGAATTATTCATTAATAAAAGAATCTCCGTTTTCTGATGAGTGTAGTACTTATGAAATTTTAAGGAAAGAAAAAGCGATTTGGTTTAAGCGCGACGGATATTCATTATTTTATATTCAACTGAAACCAACAGATTCTAAAAATGTTGAATTAATTGGTTTAGATGGTTATGGTATCAGAAATATGGAGTTTAAAAAATATGTTTGTAAGTTAGTTCGTAAAATAAAATCGAAGCACCATAATTTGGTAACGTAAATAAAAAAAGGAAAGGTGAAAATTGAATTTTCACCTTTCCTTTTTTATTAAAAACAATGTAAGAATTACATTTTTACATCAGATAATTTCACTTCTTTAGCATCCTTATCTAACATTAATACTTCATCAAATCCTGCATTTTTAAACTGCTCGAATTGTGTAGCTGCATCACCAATGACTAGATATGCCATTTTAGACTCATCAAGATATTTATTCGCTAATGCTTTATGTTGTTCTAGGGTCATTCCTTGAATAATCGATTCTTCTTTAGCAATATAATCAGGTGACAAATCATATCTACCTATCTCTTGTAACATTCCCAATAGAGCTCCTTGTGTTTCAAATCTACGTGCATTTGATTTAATCAATGCGTTTTTAGTGAATTCTAAATCTTCTTCAGAAATCCCAGATTTGTACTTTTCAATTTCATCTTTAAAGATCTTCACAGATTCAAAAGTCGTATTTGTACGAACACTTGAAGATGCTGTAAATGTTCCTGGAATCTTACTACCTCCAAACCTAGTTCTGGCTCCATAGGTGTATCCTTTTTCTTCTCTAAGAATTAAATTTACATTTCCTGAGAAAGATCCTCCTAATTTATAGTTCATAACTGTAGCTGGGAAATAATCTTCATCTGTTCTAGCCATAGAAAGATATCCTATATTAATAACAGATTGTTTCGCATTAGGGATATCTACAAAATATAATGAAGATTTATCTCTATTATTTACAATCTCATATTCTGGAATTGTAACTTCTTTGCTTGCCCATTTGCTTTCAATATTTTTAAGAGAAGCCAAAGCCATATCCTGATTTAAATCTCCTACAATCTGAAATTTACTTACAGAAGGAGAAAAGTTATTTGCATAAAATTGTTTTAAGTCATCAATAGTAATCGATTCTACAGATTCTACTGTTCCGCTTGTTGGGTAAGCAAACATATGCTTATCTCCATAAAGTACTTTATTATATACATTTCTGGCTACTGCATTAGGGTTTGCCGAAGATCTTTTAATTCCATTGATGGTTCTGGTTTTTATTCTTCCGAATTCTTCTTCATCCCATCTTGGTTCTAATAATATCTCACCAACTAAATCCATCGTTTTATCTAGATTACGAACCAAAGTATTACCACTAATGATAATTGCTTCTCTTGTGGTAAACATTCTAATCGATGCTCCTAGCAACTCTATTTCTTCTTCTAATTGTTCTGGCGTTTTAGTTGCAGTACCTTCCATCATAATATCCGTCATAAGGTTTGCTACACCAACTTTATCAAAAGAATCTAACAAGTGTCCTCCCGATATCACTAAACTGAAATTCACTAGTGGAAGTTCATTTTGCTCAATACCATATACTTTCATACCATTAGATAGCGCGGTATTCCATGATTGAGGAATATTTAATTTAGGAGACTCTCCTTGTTTAGGAGCAACAGAACGATCAAACGCTGATGGTGTTTTTTGGATTTCTTCTTTTGTGTCCGCTACAGCAGTTTCTACATTCTCCTTTATTTCTTCTTCTACAACCGCAGCTTTTTCAGAATCTTTTGCTGCAAGATCAGCTTTTCCTTTAGGAACAAAGCTAGTAATCACATATGGTTTATCTTTTATATACTTGTTGTATACGTTAACCACATCTTCTTTTGTAACAGCCTTAATATTTTCTATATCTTCTGTTATAAACGCTGGATCACCAGCAAATACATTGTACTGTGCTAGCTGAAACGATTTTCCTAATACACTACTAATTCCATTATAAAACTGTGTTTCCAGACCAGCTTTAATACGCTCAATATCAGTATCTGTTATACCTTCTGTTTCGAATTTTTTAAATGCTTCAAAAACTCCAGCTTCGATATCTGCAAGGCTTTTTCCATCATTAGCAGTAACATTAACTCTAAATTTTCCAGCTATTTCCATAGAACTATTCCAGGCATTAGTATCCGAAGTAAGTTCTTTTTCCTTTACCAAAACCTTATACAACGGTGCTTTTTTACCTTCTGCCAATAATTCTCCTAAAAAGTCCAATGCATAGGCGTCTTTAGTATATTGCTCTACTGTAGGCCAAACCATATTAAGTTGCGCTGTAGTCGCAAAGTTATCTTCGTGCATAAATCGTTTGGTCTCAGATAAAGTTACATTTTGTACTTTAAGCTTTTCTACTGGTTGGCGTCTTTTTATCTCACCGAAGTATTTTTCTATCATTGCTTTTGCATCGGCTGTTTCAAAATCTCCAGCTAATACTAAAGTAGCATTGTTAGGTCCATAATACTTATCATAGAATTCCTTTACATCTTCAACGGTAGCATTCTGAAGGTCTACTAATTCTCCTATTACTTGCCAGTTATAAGGATGACCTTCTGGAAATATATTCTTGTCAATAACCCAACTGGTATGTCCATAAGGGTTATTGTCTACACGCTGTCTTTTTTCATTCTGCACAACTTCTTGTTGATTTTTAAATGCACTTTCTGTCACAGTATTGATCAAAAATCCCATTCTATCAGACTCTAGCCACATTACTGTTTCCATTGCATTTTTAGGAACTACTTCGTAGTATATTGTTCCATCCTGCCATGTTCCTCCATTCAATGTTCCTCCTACATCTTGGATTTTTTTAAAGAATTGATCTTGAGGTACATTTTCTGACTCCTGAAATAACATATGCTCAAATAAGTGAGCAAATCCAGTTCTACCAGTTTTTTCGCGGTTAGATCCTACACCATATTGAATTGCAACAGAAACAATCGGATCCGATTTATCCTGATGTAATACAACTTGAAGACCATTTTCTAATTCATACTTTTCGAAATCGATAGATAATTTACCTACTTCTTCGCTTTCTGATGGAGTGTCTGTTTCTTTCTTACAAGAAACTACTGCAAAAAATAAAAAGGAAATTGCTACAATGAGCGTCCTAGATATCAGAGTTTTCATGATTTAACTTTTTGATTTAAGCGCTAAAAATAGTTTAAGCAAATGAGTATTTATATTATTATATTATTAAATAAAAGTTAAAAAGAATATATAACTATCAACCAACACACTATTATTTTGTTTTTTTTTACGAATCTGCTATCATTTTTTAAGTATTGTATAAAATCAAAAAATCAACCATAAGACTCTATATACATATTGTCTTATGGTTGATTATACGCTATATAGCTTTATCTAAGTTTACAATTTTTCTCTTAATATGTGCATTGATTGGCAGCATTAGTACATTCTGTAGCAATATTGGCTAGCCTATTAGCAAACTCTTGAGAATTAGCAATTCCATTTGCTACGAATTTAATACCAAATTGACGAAGATTATGAGTCCAACCAATTCCTCCGTTAACATCTGGCTCTCGTAGTAACAAACCTCTATATGCTATATACACCTGCTTATCAACTTGGTGACTTGTTAGGTGGTTTCTGGATAAAAAACTATGATATTGTGAATTCCATTTTACATTAGCTTCATGAGATGTAATGAATCCAGCTGCCAGATCATCAAAACCTCTGGTAAGTAATACACTTACCCATCCATTGACCACACTTTGATTTTCAGGACATCTTCTTAAATATGACAGGTATGCTAATCTCACCACACATACAGCATCAAACTGTGGTGGTTGAGGAATTCTTGGTGGTCTAAAATCAGGATCATCTGGTGTAGAAAAACGTTTTTCTTGAATATCATTGACAGTATCTACCGATTCTATAGATTCGATAGGAGTTTCTTCTTTTTCACAAGAAACAGTAATTAATAACCCTAATACCATAGAACATACTATTAGGTAACGTAGTTTAAAAAAAAGAGTTTTCATGATTTGTATAATTTATATTGTTAATGAATTTTATGTTACAGATTTTGTAAATAGATTATCTACTTAGAAAATCCAATAGTTGTATGGTGATCATTACATGTTATCCATCAACATCGATAACATCAAAACAGATATACACACCTCCAACCCAATCGCAAACCAGTTCATCTAGTCCTCCTTGTATCATCTTTGTTTCTTTTCTGGACAACATCTTTACTCCCTTGATGTTCCATTCTTTTAAGTTTTTCATATTAAATTAAATTATAAATTATCCTTACTCTGTTTAGGATTTTCAGGTAGCTCCGTTTATGATTAATTATTTATGTGTCTAACAACTTATACAACTATAATTTGTACATATGTATCCAGGACCACATTGAGCGTTTGATGTACATTGTGGTGTTATGCAATAACCATTATTGCCACATACTCTATTTCTGAATGAACAATCTGAGTCGGATGTACAATCTATCTGTACTCCTCCTTTAATAAAAATCTTTTCGTTTTTCTTTAGGTGATGAACCCCTTTCAAGTTTAAAATGTGTTTTAACATATCTGTAAATTTTACGGAATTGTAATTATGTGAACATTTAAAGACACTCACATTTTGTGTCTGTTTAGGTATTTTATTCGTGATTGTTTTTTGATATTCTTTTAAGGCGTTTCCTCAAAATTAGAAGCGATTTTTCTTTAAAACAAAGACTTGATTTTCAGATTTATAAATTTGTACAGTGAAATATTCTAATGCTTTATGATTTTCGAAAAAACAATTTAAAAGTCACATTAACAGATAGTTAACAAATAAAACATAAGTGATTTAAATTTCCGTTACTCAAAAAAACTTGTAACCATTCCATATTCAGGTGACTTTGATTTAAGTAAATCAGTTGTAAGTTTTTGTTATGACACGAATATGATTTGATAAAATTTCCACGATTACAGCAGACTTGTGGTTTGATTTTTATTTCCAGCTCTTTAAAAATTAAAATCGATATTGATTCATAAAAAGAAGCCTCTTGAAAATAAATTTTCAAGAGGCTTCTTAATTTTAAAAAAAGGTATATTCTATTTTTTAAGAATGGTTTTACTATATGATTTGTTCCCTTGCCTTATATAGCAATAATATATTCCTTTTTTTAAATGAGATGTATCCAAATTATATTGCTTTTGACTGATTTGATTTTGATTTCCTGAATTGTATTCTAATACTTTCACACCATTTATATTATAAATATCGATCACTGTTGTTTCATTAATTCCTTTGTTCTCCTCTTCAATAAAAACTTTATTATCAAAAGGATTTGGATATACCTGAAACGTTTCTTGTTCTGAATTACGTGCCACTAATCTATCCGATTCTCTATTTATAAAACTAATATTGACCATTTTTTCGGCATAAAGAACTCCTCGAATGCCTAAGTCATCATTTAGGTAATCTTCAATGTTATCATATTCTCTTAAACTAAGATGCAACCGATGTTTTTTTAAATGAAAGTGAAGTGGATTTTCAAAAACATAAGGATAATTATCAGAATTATTAAATGAATCCAATAAACTATCGTTTTTTCTTATAGGAGGAATAATAACAGGTAATGACGCTCCATAAGGTGCAGTAGGCAACACTGTTTTGGATAATCTAAAATACCTTATTGTATCAATAACAGACTTATAATCTAAAATAACTCTTAGCCTTATATCTTTTTTTTTATTGAACTTCAATGAATCAGGTATTACCATTTCTAGTTTTTGAATTGACTTATCAGAAGTGTCATTGGGAATATCCGTAACAGAAATAACCAAATTAATCCGATTTCCTTTTGAAAACAATTCGTTTTGGGCATGGGTAATACTTGTAATTATTAAACATAGTAGAAGAAAAAATCGATGTGTTTTCATAGTGCACTAATTTTTAGATTTATAATCCTAAACAAATTATCACTATTTGAGCTTTTTTAATAAACGTAATTGTTCATTTTTATAAATTTAAACGGCTAAGTCTACACTCCTTTCTAACTTGTTGATATAATATGCTGGATTGACCCCAGTTTTACCTTTAAATACTTTTATAAATGTAGTATGACTTTTATATCCTAACTCTTTGGCAACCGCTCTAATGGTATAAGATCTAAAAACAGAATCATCTCTAAGTTTTAACAGTGCATAATTTACTCTTAACTCATTAATATATTGATTAAATGATTGCTTTCTTGTTTCATTTAATGCTTTAGATAAATACGTGGTATTTGTATTAAGAAGTTTTGCTGTTGAATATAGATTACAATCTTCTGATAAATAAAAATGAGTAGCTTCCATTTGTTGAAGTCTATTCAGTATTTCTTTTGCTTTTTCGTCTTCAATTTCTGGTTTAGTAATATCCTCTTTGGGTTTATCTAAAGATTTTTTATTGTGAATATTTTCAATAATAGTAAGAAACTTTTGTTCTTTAATTTTTGTTTTTCTTCTGTAACCAAGAAATACAGAAAATAATACTCCTAAAGATATTATAGAGATAAAAAGTATTACTTTTTTACTTGTTGCATTTTGTGTTTTTTCGCTTTCGAGTTTCTCATTTTCTAATTGAAAATCTTTTAAGTCATCCTCATACAATATATCCTTTGCTTTTAATTGTTTATCGCTTTTGTACTGTATAACTTTTTGTAATTTATCATAATAAAATATCTGTTGTTCCTGATTACTTGTTGCTTTTGAAATTTCAATAGCTAATTGAAACATATCCTCAATTTTATCGGTTTCCATGCGATCACCAATCAAACTAAAATTTTCATTCAGCAAAGAAATTGCTTCTTGATAATTCTCTAACTTAAAATAACACCTTGACATATAAAAATTGGCTATGTACAAATTAGTTTGTTGTCCACCAGAAATGTTATTCAGGATGTCTTTCCCTTCTTTTAAAAAACCCAGCGCTTTATGATATTCTTGTTTTTTAAAATAAATATCCCCAAAGTTGATATAGAAATAACTTTTGTATTCTAAAAGATTATTTTCTTCGGATAATCGAACTCCTTGGTTATATGTCGCTATCGCTCGATCTGACTCATTTAGCTCTGTGAGACATTTTCCTTTTCCTAATAAAGAACTTAAATACGTTTCTTTATACTGTATAAATTTATCATCATTTTCGTTTTCTAAAGTTTCTAAAATTAAATTAAAACTCGTCAATGCATCCTTATATCTATGCAGTTTCATTCTAGAATTTGCGATATTGGTTAGGCAAATAATCTCATATGAAAAACTACCAATAGTCTTAGAAAGTTCTTTTCCTCGAATATATGGTTGCAATGCATTATCGTAAGCCCCTATCAAGTAATAAGCACTGCCCAATAGCACATTGCTATCTATAATTCTGCTGGTATCTTTTAATTTTTCTGCAGCTTCTGTAGCTATTAATGTATTTTTTATTGTGGCTAAATAATTGGACCTAATATATTCGATATAAGCTAATTGATAACTAGATAAATATTGAATATTGTAATCTTTTTCTTTTTTCCCACGTTCAAGAAATAACTCGCTATATGCGATGGCAAGCGCAGAATCTTTATCCTCTGATAATGTTTTAGAAATTAAGCTGTTAATTTCTTGAACCGAATCAGATTTCTTTATGAACGATTTTATATGATCTGGAATACGATTTACATCCTTATGATTTGTTTCTTTATTCTGCGCAAAAGAGCTGATAAAAAAAAGAAAGGAAAGTACTTTACAAAAGTATCGTATCTGAGTTAACTTTAAAAAAAACATAGGTAGTGAGTATATATTGATTAGACATGTGTGTTAGAAATTATGTATAGGATTTCAAACATTCGTCCTATCTAAATAAGACAATTATAATTGTATTTTGTTACACTTAAAACTGAGCATAAAAAAGAATTTTATGCGGAAAATTTCAGTTAAAGTAGTGCTATTTTATCTTTTAAAAGTAAAGGTAAGTCGGGGAAAAAAACATATTACCCCTCTTTATATAAAATTAACATAAGTCCATGTTAAAATACAATTCTAACCAATAACCTCCATTCAATTTAAGACGTTTTATTATATCAGAAGTTAATTATCAGGTTAAAAATTGTCTAGCCCATACATTATGAATCTAATTATAGTAGCATTATTTACCCATGGTTTTCTTCTAATAAAGTATTAAAAAAGTATGTAACTCATGCATATAAAATAAGTGTACTGATTAATTATTAATCCCTAAAAAAACTTTTATACACTCTATGTTATTTTTTATTTCATTGTCTTTTTCAAGTACTTTATCGTAATATTTTATAGTACTCTTACTCAAGTGTCTAGCCAATGTGGGTTCGTAAGTATCCCAGTTGGAAGGATCTTGATCTGTATATGCCAGAATTTTATTGTTTTCTTCTTTTAAAAATTTCTCTAATTTTTCTTTTAAATCTTTACCAAATTTTCCTCCTACTACTTGTTGCAAGTCATCTATATTAATTTTTCTAGGTAAATAAATTGGTATATACTCTACCGTAGGGTCTTTTTCACTCATATCCTGCATGAACTCACTAAGATAATTAGGTATTTTATCTAGGTTAAATCCAGTTTTTGCATCGGCTATGATATTGTCTTGTTCAATTTCGTTAAACTCTAAATGAACCTCAGGATTATTTTGTTTGAATCTTTTAATCAAATGATTGATATATATACTTTTACCGTTAATAATTTCTACGAATACTTTTCGTGCATTTTTAAATTTTTCTTTTTGATTTAAGTAATTATATAGATCTAAAGTACTTAATAATCCACTATTATCTATAGCGCCACCATCTATATAATGTCCATGACCTGAAATCTTTGCAGCAGGACTGAAAAGCGGAAATCTGTTGGTTGTAGAGACAGCTTCGTAAAACGCTACCGCTTCTTTATCATTTTCCAACTGTGATAAATTATCCACATTAAAAAATACTTTCTTTTCAGGTTCTATATTGAGAGAGCAAAATACACCTCTTCTACCATTAGTCTTAGCTGTATTTACAATCAATGCGGGGAAATATTTTTTGTCATTTTTTTCACTATTAAAAATATTATTATACCAATATGATTGGAAAGATTCTGTGGTTAGATCCCTGTTTGTACTGTTCTCATCAGCTTCTAATAAATTCTGATATTTAACCATAGAATAGTATGCTCTGTCTCTATAAGTTCCGAATTTCTTAAACGGCCAAAATTTTCGTATCAAATCATACCCAAAGGTATATGATAAGTCCTTGGAGGCGAATTTTTCCAGAGCTACTTTTTCTATTCTATCATCTATAATGCTATAATCATTGTATTTTCCAGCTAATACGGAATAGAGAGATAATCCCATCATTCCTCCAGAAGCTCCAGAAAAAGAAACTGTTTGATCAAGAAAAACACCATCTGTGTTTTTTTGAAGTGTATTTAACAGCTTCATTGTCCATATGTTAGCCTTTAAAGCTCCTCCATGAGATGCTACAAAAAAGAGTGGTTTATCTACCTTATTGTGTATTGTATCTTCGAAGGTTTTTAAAGATAGTTTCTTGTCCGATATTGTTGTATCTGATGTGTTTAATTTATGAATATTACTTTCGGTTGTAAATGATACAATTAGTGAAATTATTACCAACACAATGGATAATGAAATTATTTTTTTTCCTCGTTTCACTATCCTTTTTTGGCCTTCAAAATCTATTAATTTTGTTGCTCTATTTACATCTACTCCAACATAACTTCTATACTCTTCGAAACTCATGGTTATATCCTGTTGTTTTCCTAATACGTCTATTACAAATACGTATTTTAATATACAGGCTAACAGGTAATATATAATGTAAAAATAAGACAGTAAAATAGCCATTGCATTCACGATGGGTAGGTCATATGACACAGCAAAATTACAATATACGAGTAATGAAAAAACAAATATTGAGAAAATAAAAAACACTAATAAATAATTAAATACATCACTAATATATCGCAATATTGGAATACTATAATTACGGGCTATTTCACCTCTATAAAGTCTAAATAGCACGTACAATAATGATATCATAAATGTGGTAATCTGTAATAACCAATAGGTGGCATAACTAAATTCACAAAAAGCGATTGCTATTAAAAGTATAATTACAACTATAAAATTCACAAAAAATAAGAGTGTTCCTTTTTTGTTTAACTCTTTTTTCTGAGACCCTTTTAGATATAATGCATAGGCTAGAAGAATAAATGGTACAATACAAAACACCCAATTCATAAGTTGAATAAATCCTAGATTTTCTTTAACAAAAAGAAACTTAGGTAAGAAAGATTTATATATATAAAAATGCCAAATACATAGTATAGCTAACCCCAAACAATATCTAAAATACTTTGATAAATAATCAGGTGTATAAGATCCTGTTTTCTTCTGAAAAGTATAAATCGGATACAGGCGTAACCACAAATGTACATACCATAAATGATCATCCTTACTATTATTAATATCTTTAGCATAATACACATAAATAGGGTAATGTGATAGGACTAAAGCAAACATAGCAATCAATACATAGCATAAGATTAAAGAACCTTGATCTCTTTCTATCATATCTATCAATAATGTATAAGATTGATCAAACCCTTTAACCATCAATAGAATAACTATCAAAACAATAATACTTAAAAGAGAAGAACGCCTGAACTTATTAAATGAAACAAAAAAACTATGTAACCAATCCATTACTTGTTGTATTATATTCATCGTATTAATTTTATATTCTTACTATAATATTGACTTACTAGTAAAGTAAATTTCTTTAGGATACAATTATTGATAATGGGGTATTTTTCACAGTATTGCAATCAACATCTGTGATCAATTGGTGGGGATTCTATAGTCTAAATATACAAAAAACATGATACCAACATAGTACACATTATCAGGTATTTTTGTCATTTAATACTTGTTTTAATTGCGTTGAATATAAGTATTGTTGATGGTTACTATACTTACTTCATATATTGCATATAAATACAGTATGCTATAAACAGTTAACGATTAAAATTTAACCGTTATAAAAGTAGTACTATTTGCTGGATGTTAACAGGGGAAAAACACTGTTTTTGAAAAACAATCTTTTATTAAATGTTTATTATTAATGTAGTTACCCTAACCAACCATCTCGATCTAAACTGCGATATTGTATAGCTTCAGAAATATGATCTCCATTTATAGATGCTGTTCCTTCAAGGTCTGCGATCGTTCTGGATACTTTTAGAATTCTATCATATGCTCTGGCAGAAAGGTTTAATCGTTCCATAGCGGTTTTTAGCAGTTTTTTAGAAACGTCATCCAATTCACAATATGTACGTAATTGTTTTACTCCCATCTGGGCATTATAATGAATATTCTTTAACTCCTGAAATCGTTTGGTTTGTATATCTCTGGCCGTAATTACTCTTTTTCTGATATCTACACTAGTCTCTCCTCTTCTTTCTTCACTCAATTTATCAAAAGGCACAGGTGTAACTTCTATATGGATATCAATACGATCTAGCAAAGGACCTGAAATCTTACTAAGATATCGCTGCATCTCTGCAGGAGATGAAGTAACTGGCGCATCGGGATCATTAAAATAACCTCCAGGACTAGGATTCATGCTTGCTACTAACATAAAACTTGAAGGGTACGTAACTGTAAATTTAGCTCTGGAAATTGTCACTTCTCGATCTTCTAGTGGTTGCCTCATCACTTCTAATACTTCTCTTTTAAATTCTGGGAGTTCATCCAAAAACAAAACTCCATTGTGAGATAATGAAATTTCACCTGGTTGAGGATAGCTACCACCGCCAACAAGTGCAACATTGGAAATAGTATGATGAGGGCTACGAAATGGACGCTGCGCCATAAGCCCAATATTATCTTTGACTCTACCTACCACACTATGGATTTTTGTTGTTTCTAATGCTTCTTGAAGAGACATTGGTGGTAAAATACTTGGTAATCGTTTACTAAGCATGGTTTTACCACTACCTGGAGGTCCAACCAAAATAATATTATGACCACCAGCAGCAGCAATCTCCATGCATCTTTTTATACTTTCCTGTCCTTTGACATCTGCAAAATCAAACTCAGGATTATCTAACTCCTTATAAAATTCTTCTCTTGTATCCACAATCGTCTGTTCTAAAGATCCTTTGTCATCAAAAAAATCAATCACTTCTTTGATGTTTTCCACTCCGTATACATCTAGGTTATCAACAATAGCTGCCTCTTTTGCATTTTGTTTTGGAAGAATAAAACCTTTATATCCCTCTTCTCTAGCTTTAATAGCTATAGGTAATGCTCCTTTAATTGGTTGGAGACTTCCGTCTAGCGAGAGTTCTCCCATAATAAGATACTCAGAAATATGTTCACCTTTTATTTGATTACTAGCGGCAAGGATTCCAAGTGCAAGAGTTAAATCATATGCCGATCCTTCTTTTCTAAGATCAGCAGGAGCCATATTAATAGTAATTTTTTTACCTGGAAGTTTATATCCATTATTCTGTAATGCTGCAGCAATCCTAAAACTACTTTCTTTAATTGCATTATCCGGTAATCCAACCAAATGATATCCTATTCCCTTATCTATATTAACCTCTACTGTGATTGTGGTAGCCTCTACGCCAAAAACTGCGCTCCCAAAGACTTTTATTAACATATGCTCTATTATTTGATTAACCTAATCGTATTATATTTTTATATATAATACTATGTGTTTATAGGAAGACATATGTTACCTCTGAAATTAATATTTTTCAATATGATTTAGAAAAAGAATGTTGATCTAAAAGGAAGAAAACTGTCTAGTCATACTATATCTTTTCAGATACTTGAGAATACATTCTGGAAAAGAAAACGACTACAAATTGATTTTGAAATAAAATGTTGTACGTGAGAAATTAGATCTACATTTAATTCATAAAAAGCTTAAAAAAAGTCATTGCTACAATTGAATAAAAAACGAATAAGACAATTTCAAGGCGATATTTTTCTACTATTTTCTTTAGCATTGCAATTGTTAGAATCATGGTTACACATATAAAACAGTTAACTGTGAAGATACCCTATATCGGCATATAAAAAATCCCAAGGTGATCAACCATTGGGATTTAGCAAAAACAATAATTTTAACAAAAAGTAGTAATAAGACTGAATATGAAACTAGATAATTGCAAGCAAGTCTACCGCTACTTTTTAACTCATCAATACATAACAAACAACTTAAAGCACTGCTTCTTGATGAGTCAGAAACAGTTTTTCATTTAAAAACCTAAGGGTTGGTATTTTATCTTTAGTATCCACAAGAATCGAAATATTATTGTTACTACCTCCATAAGAAATCATTCTAACTGGAATGTAATTTAAAATTTCAAAAAGTCTATGCGAATTTTTATCATTAATTACGGACTCACCAACAATACAAATAATACTATGATTTTGTTCTACTGTAACTTCTGCATATCCTTCAATCTCTTGTAAGATTTCATCAATATATGTGGTATCATCAATCGTCAATGAAATAGCTATTTCTGAAGTAGTAATCATATCTATTGAGGTCTGATAGTTGTCGAAAACCTCAAAAATTCTTCTTAGATATCCGTGTGCCATCAACATTCTGTTGGACTTAATTTTGATTGCCGTAATACCATCCTTTGCAGAAATTGCTTTTAATCCCTTTTTATAGGTTTTGTTAGAGATTATTGTACCCAAAGCTTCGGGATCAAATGTATTCTTTAACAACACTGGAATATCCTTGTTAACTACTGGAGAAACCGTTTGAGGGTGCAATATTTTAGCACCAAAATATGCTAATTCTGCTGCTTCATTATAGGTAAGGTGTGCTATAGGATTTGTGCCTTCTACATACCTAGGATCATTATTATGTAATCCATCGATATCTGTCCATATCTGGATTTCTTGTGCGTACAAAGCAGCTCCTATAATTGTAGCAGTATAATCACTCCCACCTCGTTTTAATGTACTTATTTGATCCAGATGATCTCTACAAACAAAACCCTGAGTAATATATATCTGAGAAGGTTCGTTCTCATCTAAGACTTTATTCAATTTTTCAGAAACTTTTTGAATGTTAGGATTATCTACATTATCCACATACATAAAGTCCTTAGCATTGATCAGCTGATTCGAAATTTCAACTGAATTCAAAAAATTCGAAAAGATAAATGTTAAAAGCGTTTCACCAAAAGTTACAATTTTCGCATCTAAAACTTCTGAGTATTCTTTATTAGATAATTCTAACATTTCTGTAATTATTGCAGAAACACCCTCTTTAAGTTTATTTTTTAATACATCATCTTTATCTATCAATGCATCGATAACCTCATGATGCTTACTTTCTAATCTATGCAGATTTCTAGTGATCGCCTCTCCATCTTTGAGTTTAATAAACTCAATAAGATTTACCAATTGATCCGTAACTCCAGACATTGCCGAACATACTACAATTTTTTGATCATCATTACTTATAAGAATATCTTTTACTTTGTGTAAATTCTCTACCGATCCAACAGATGTTCCTCCGAACTTCAAAATTTTCATTACATTATTCTTTTTTACACTGCATAATTAGACATTAGAGGTAAAATAATAAATATTTTCATAAAAAAAGTATATATTTACACAATATGTTAAATATCTAACAAAATGAAAACCATTACTGATTGTGTACACAATATCCTTAGGCATCAGCCTTTTTTAGAAGATGCATTATCCAGAGATATCATCAATTTTAGTTCTCTCGCGGCAGATTTACTTCCTCAGATAGAAAAGGAAATGCGAAAACCAGTAAAAGCTGGTTCCATTGTAATGGCATTGCGTCGATATCATCCTAAACGAATCAAACACTCTGACAACCTAGGAAGTCTAGGAGATATTGTTGTTAGATCCGGTATTACGGATTATGCTTTTTTAAACTCTAATACTATTCTAACGAGTCAATCCAATCTATTAAATACGGTAAAAGACAAAACCAAAACTTATTTTACATATTCCAGTAACTTTCAGGAAAGTAATATTTTGGTATCATCTTCTTTAAAAGAAATTGTAGAAGATCATTTTAAACATGAAACCTGTATTTCTGTTACAGATAATTTATCCTCTATGTCTATTGCTCTGCCAGATGATAGTTCTAGATCTATTGGATTATACTTTTATATTTTTAAGCTTTTAGCGTATGAAGGTATTCCTGTTTTTGAAATCATTTCTACCTCTAATTATTTCACTTTATTCTTAGAAAAAGAATATGTAAATGATGCTTTTCTGTTAATGAATGAAATTAAAGAAAACTAAATAAAATAGTCATATATATAAAAAGCCCTGAAAAACAGGGCTTTTTTTTACATATTGATATTGGTATTATTACCAAATACTAACTCGTTTTTCTGGAGCTAAATACATTTTATCACCTTCTTTTATATCAAAAGCATCATAAAATGCTTGAACATTTAACAAAGGTTGTATAGCTCTAGTTGTTCCTGGAGAATGAGGATCTGTTTTAATCTGAGTTCTTAATGCATCTTCTCTAATCTTTGTTCTCCATACAGTTGCCCAAGACATAAAGAATCGCTGCTCTGCAGTAAATCCATCAATATCATCTGGTCTACCATTTTCGGCAAAATGCATTTGCAATCCATCATATGCACCTAGTACTCCACCAAGGTCACCGATATTTTCACCTAAAGTGAATTTACCATTGATAAATACGCTATCTAAAACTTCAATCGCACTATATTGTTCAGCCAGTGCTCCTCCTCTTTCGGTAAATTGCTTAAGGTCATCTTCTGTCCACCAATTAGAAAGGTTACCATTTGCATCAAAACGGGCTCCAGAGTCATCAAATGCATGTGATATTTCATGTCCGATTACTGCTCCAATTCCTCCATAATTTACAGCTTCATCAGCCGTATAGTTATAAAAAGGTGGTTGTAGTATAGCAGCAGGAAATACAATTTCATTAAATAATGGGTTAAAATATGCATTTACAGTTTGTGGAGACATACCCCATTCTGTCTTATCTACAGGTTCTCCTATTTCACTGATATTCTTTTTGAATCCCCATTCAGCTACAGCCATCATATTTTCAAAATACGAATTTCCATCTTTTACATCTAAGGTAGAATAATCTTCCCACTCATCAGGGTATCCTATTTTTACTGTAAACTTGTCTAGTTTCTGAATCGCTTTAGTTTTAGTACTATCACTCATCCAATCTAGTACTTCGATTCTTTTTTGATATGCTTTTATAACATTGGCAATCATTTTTTCTGCTTTTGCTTTTGCTTCAGGAGGAAACTTGGCATCTACATATAATTGTCCGATCGCTTCACCAACAGAACCATTTACTCTTGCCAACGCACGTTCTTCCATAGGTCTTTGTTTTAAAGCTCCATTAAGGGTTTTACTATAGAAATCCCAATTGGCTTTCTCTATTTCTGTAGAAAGAGAACCAGATGCTTGATTTAATGTTGACCAGCGCATTACAGTTTTAAGATCTTCGATACTGCTGCTTGTAAGAACATTTTGTAATTCCTTCATGTATTTAGGTTGCATTACAATTACAGAATCTAATTGTTTTGTAACTCCTAGATCCTTCATTAAGCGATTCCAATCTATAGCCGAAGTCATCTCAGTAAGTTGTTCAATTGATCTTGGGTTATTAAAGTTTCTAGTATCTCTACTCTCAACTTTATCTAATCTTGGTTCTGCCAGTTTAGTTTCGATCGATAAAATCGTTTCGGCATTCTTACGAGCCTGTTTCTCTGTTTCTCCAATATATTGAAGCATTCTAGTTATATGATCTACATATTGACCTCTTATCTCTACCGATTTTTCGTCTTGATCTAAATAATAATCTCGATCTGGTAACCCTAATCCTCCAGTAGAAATATATGGAGCGTTTATCTCACTATTACTTAGATTTGGAAAAGATACCAATCCAGCAAAAGGAGCAGAAGCTGCTGTTTCTGTAGCTAATACGGTTTGCAAATCACTAAGATTTTTTATTCCTGCAATTTTATCTAAAGTAGATTGCAATGGAGTAACGCCTGCTTTATCTCTTGAGACAGTATCCATAATAGACTCATAAATCAATAATGCCTTATATTGATCCGTTCCTGCCGCATATTTACCGCTAGATTTTGCTTTTGCTAAGATTTCAAGAACATCATAATCTGTCTTTTTTCTTAATACTCCAAAACCTCCCCATCTTGTTCTATCTTCAGGAATTTCGGTATTTTTCATCCAACTACCATTTACATAGTTGTAAAAATCTTCTTTTGGACTAATATTAGCATCCATATTCTCCAGAACAATACCAGGTACTTTTTCTACTTCTGCTATTGTTTCTGATTGATTTTCATCATCTTTTTTAGCTTCATTTTTACAACTGATAAAGGCAATCGCAAATATTGCTAAAAAATAGACTTTTCTCATTTTTGTACTCATTATACTATTAAAATTAAGATTAGTTATCTACAATATGACGTTAGAATTGAGGATTCGTTACTCATATTATTATTGGCAATTTATGTAAAATGGAAACATGTAAGAAATATTGTACAAATTTTTAACTAAAAAATAAATCCACCAAAAACATTAAACACTAATAATGAATTAATTACAACAACAACCTAAAATAGCTTAACAAATAGTTAAGATTTATTTTAGTAGGCGTGCATCAAAACTAAAAGGTTCAATTTCTATTAATTTTACCAAGTTAAAATTGGGATGTAAAGGATTAATAAGAAGGTTTTGTTCTCTGGGAACAATAATACTAGGGACTTTTAACCCTACATGTTTATTCTCTGATATCCAATTCATTGTGAAATGCTGAATCCCTGTAGATGGTGGAGTTTTATTCCAATCCTTAGGTAATTCTTTGATATCAATAGATGTAGTTAATTCATCAGGTACTTCTATGGTAGCAATACACATATTATCGGGAAAATATGCAGCGGGTAAATGGGCTAATACCTCTAAAACAGAAAGTGACGTAGAAGTACTTGTATATAACACAGCTACTCCTTTTGGATTCCATCTTCCTCCAACAGTTTTTGCACCAATACCAGTAAGATCTCTGATATACTTTTGTTTAGCAATTCTATATACCAGCATTATGCAAAAATTCCATGCTCTATACGAACCAATTCTTCGTTCAATAACTGAAATCCAAATGTGGTATCTAGAAGTTCTTTTGGTTTTTTAGTTGCTAACGCTACATTAGGGTGTTCCATCCATCGTTTAAAACGATCTAAATCCCCAAAAATATTTTCCCCTCTTGCGTAAAGTTTGGCTAATTGTAAAGCTTTAGCACTTGCTTCAGTACTCAATTTTTTATTCAATTCATAACGTTGTATGGTACGTTCTGATAAATGCAGTACATGTGCCAATTCACTTAAATCAAATTCAATCGTTTTGGCAAGGTGTAACAATGCCCTTTTATCTATTCCGTTACGGGATAATTCGATAAAATCATAAACATTGCGTAATGGAATATCTATATTAAGGTATCGTAACAACCCTCTGTTTTCTATTTCATCAAAATCTAGTGGTGATACTGCGCTCATAGTACAATCAGCTTTTTATTTAGACAAAAGTACGAAAAATAATGACAAATGTCTTATTTAATTTCTAAAATAGCATCTAATTCTTCGCTAACTTCATCCATTCTAGCTTCTATGGATCGAATAGCTATTGTAGATAGATATCTTCCTAATGGTAAAACTGGTTTTATTTCCAATTTTTCATTGTCTATATCTTTTAAAAATAACGTTGAAGATGGTGGTATTATTTTAGTTTGTTTTAATTTAATTATACAATCATCTCCCAATCTTTTTAAAGCTTCCTGTGTATGACCATATCGTACATTTTTTAATGTTACTAATGGTGCGGCTAACTGTGTATTAGTTTTTGCAATTTTATCATCTTCATTAGTAATGATCATATGCTTGATTTTTACTTTTTCTTTTAAATTTGGAAAGGAATCCTTTAGGACCATTTTTAAAACTTCTTCAATACCTTTTGATACTCTTCCTCCTATATTATCATAATATCCTGCATCTGCATATTGATCTGATTGGAATTCTCCTGTTGTTGCGTTCCTTCGAACTTCTCCAACGGGTGTTATAAAAGGAAAGCTTGCATTGATACGCATGGCAGTAGAGAGTGCTATGGATTTATCAGGATGTATAGATTGCATATGACTCAAAAAATCATTCATCCCTGCTAAAGGCCTTACATGAGAATATGTCACTGGACTAATAATATTATAATTCCCTGTTTGCGTATGTGTAGTATTAATTAATAGTAAAGGAGGTATTTGTTGATTAGGCTCAAAATTATTTTTACTTGGAATATTTTTATAAAAAGATAAAAACTCTCTATCAAGCATACCCTTATTATCTGAGCTTGAAAAATATTTTTCATGGGATTTAATCCATTGTTCTTCTAACAATTGCCCTCTGTTTTTAAAACTAAATAAGCTTGTAAGCTCTTTAAACAAATCTCTTCCTAACAAAGAGAGTAAGGCCATTGACAAATAATTTTCTTTATAAATTGCGCTTGCTTTATATTGTAAACCAGGATACTCGGTATTATCGTCAATTTTAAAATTAGAGATGGTATTATTAGAAACAGCATTTTGAGCTTCAGCAAAAAACATAGCATTACCTACACTTCCTCCAGATGCACCTGTTAATGAAAGTAGGTTTTCTTTAAAGTAAGATCCATTTGATTTTTCGTATAAATAACTATGTATTAAAAATGACCAGAGTCCAGCTCTTGATCCACCTCCCTCAGCAGAAACCATAATTACAGGAAAAGGTTTATCTCTATTTTTGATAATATCTTCTCTACTCTTTAACCAATAATATACATATGTTTCTAATGGCTGCCTGTCTACATTTGTTTGTTTTAAATCAAGTTGATAATGGGTAGATGAATCAGAGAAGAATCTGGCAGAAAAAACACAGAATACTACAACAATAGATAAAAGAGGAAGTTTTATCTTTTTTCCTAATAAGATTAGTATAAAACTAATCATAAAAAGACTCAACAAAGAAAAAATTAAAATCGATAATGGATTAATTCTAGTTGCCAAATCTGGATAAATATTCATAATCAAAAACCCTATCAGTATTAGAAACCCAGATGTTAGGATCATTCCATAAAATCGGTTTTTAGGGATTTTTTTAAGGAAATTATAGCTATTAAAAGATAAAATAGCAAAAACTAATACAAGCGCACAATTAGAAAGAAACAGGTTGCCTAAGTCTTTTTCTGCTTGTGTATTTAAAGATCCCAGAGATATCATCAAAAGTATTAACCCTATGGAAATACCGAAAAAAAAGACTGGTGTCTTAATGCTTCGATTAAAAAAACTTCTTAAGATTCTATATAATTTAGGTTCTGATAATAGCAATAATAAAAACACAATCAATATTAAAGTATTTGTAGGGTTTAAAAGCTTTGTATACGAATTCTCTAAACCGAATAACTCCATTGCATTTAAAATACTTAAAGCAGATATGGTTAATAATAGAATAGCCAATATTCTTGGTAGTGTTTTTCTCATATGGATTCGTGTCTTATAAGAATAACTAACCGAGACACTTCTATCCTGAAAGTTGTAATGTTGATTCGGTATAAACCCTATAAGATTAGAAAACGAAATATCCTTATAATTATGAAAATAGAAGTATTTAGGGACGTTCCAAATTAAAAAAGCTGAAACTAAAAGAAATCCAAAATATAATGGTACCTCTAATAAAAAGGTATCGGCCTGATTAAGAATTAACAATAAATCTACAGTTTGAGGAAAATGCCAAAGCGCTATATATACTGCAACAATAAAAAAAACACTAATAATGTTATTGGTTAGCTCTCTTAGCAAACTTTTAAACCAGATATTAAAACCCTGAAAAAATAATAATAAATTCTTCATCACTATTATCAAATTTAGAACTAAATATTATTAAAACTATACACTCTACCGAAAATTAAGTCTAAAATATCATCATGCTGGACTCCACATTATTATTTATTTAAAATCAATGAATTAAACCAAAATATGTTAATGAAACGATAAATTTTAACATTTGTCTAAAGCCTAGTGTTTATAGGAGTAACGAGAATATTCGTCAAAAAAAATGTAAAAAAAACAATTTTAAAGTACAAAAAGTTATGGTTTTAACATAATAAGTTGTATCTTGTCGTTAATAACGCGCTTTATAGCGATAAAAATTTAGTTTAAGTAAGTAATTTCTTACTTTTTTAATTGCAGTTTAACCCAAAAAACTGAACCTTATGAAAAAACTACTACCCCTATTAACATTACTTTTTGCAAGTGTGGCATTTGCAAATGTAAAAATTGACATTTCTTATAAGTTAATGTCTGTGACGGAAAATACCGTAATTAACGGTTTAGATGAAAATACTGAAGAAGGTGTAATTTTTATAACGGAAAGCTTACATATAGAAAATGGAGCTCGTATAAAAATTAGAAATGCATGTTTAATCATTCTTGGAGATATTTCTGGAACAGGAATTCTTGATATTGATGAATCCGCTACGGTAACCTTAGAAGGTGAGAAAAAAGGAAGAGTTACATTTATAGATCGATTTTTAGCTGACTCTACTTGCCAGCAAAGCACAGGTCTTGATACATTCAAAAACATAAAAGACGTACCCCAAGGTCTTAATTATAGTCTATATACTTTAACAGGTAGATTATTAGACAACGGTAAAGTGGATGACTATATTCATAATTATAGAGATCCAAAAACATACTTCATTAAAGTTGAAGGATACAAACTAAGAAAAATCGTTTTTAAAGGTTAAATCAATCATAAAAAGTAAGGTTTTATGTATGATAACACGGCAAGCAATTGTCGTGTTTTCTTTTGTTATAAACTTAAGTTTATGCATCGAGATCTAAAAATTTAGGTTTCTTCCACACAAAGCAATATTTTTGAAATAAATTTATTGCACATGATTTCTGTCTCGCAGGCGCTATCCATAATTTCCCAAATATCCTATACTCCAAATCCTACCGAAATATTCCTTAAAGATGCAAGAGGATTCATTCTTAGTGAAGATATTATCGCTCCAATACATATGCCTCCATTTCGTCAATCAGCGATGGATGGTTATGCGTTACTTCTTAATACTACAAATTCTTATCGAATTATTGGCGAGGTAAAAGCTGGAGATGCTAATGATTATACATTAAAACCAGGAGAAGGTGTACGCATTTTTACCGGAGCAAGAGTTCCCGATAATGCCAATACTGTTGTTATTCAGGAAAGAGTATTCAAATCAAAAGATACCATCTCAATTGATGGTGAAATACAAGAAAATCAAAATATTAGATCCGTTGGCGAACAAATTCAAAAAGGCGCTATTGCACTGCACAAAGGAACAAAACTAACTGCCGCCGCAATAGGATTTCTGGCTGGATTAGGAATCAATAAAATTAAAGTATATCCTGCTCCTCGTGTAGGTATTATTACTACAGGTAACGAATTAATTACTCCTGGAGAAAAACTTAAAGACGGAAAAATCTACGAAAGTAATTCGATTCAACTAGAAGCTACACTTGAACAATTACAAGTGACGGAGATTACAAAATATGTAGTTCAAGATGAATATCAAAGTACTAAAGATATCATCGATCAAGCAATACAGTATAATGACCTAGTTTTAATTAGTGGAGGTATTTCTGTAGGGGATTATGATTTTGTAAAAGAAGCTTTATCAGAACTTAGCACAGAAGAATTATTTTATAAAATAAAGCAAAAACCTGGGAAGCCCTTATTCTTCGGAAGAAATAACGAGACCTTGATTTTTGCACTACCTGGTAATCCCGCTTCATCATTAACCTGTTTTTATATTTATGTACTACCCATTATTCAAAAGATGATGGGAAATAATAATGCAACAGGTCTTATCAGAACCACGAAATCTATTACTACTGATTTTATAAAAAAAGGAGATCGAGCGCAATTTCTTAAAGCAAAGGTAACTAATGACACTGTCGAAATCCTCGAAGGTCAAAGTTCTGCCATGTTATATACGTATGCAATTGCAAATGCTTTGATTTATATTCCAGAAAATTTGAGTCAAATTCCAAAAGGGAGCATCGTAGAAACCATTCTACTCCCGAATTAATCATAACAAACTTCGAAAAATTACCTATGCTATATTACCTTTTTTATTAAGAATTCCTTTTATTTTGAATAAATCATAAAAATTTCTAAAACAATGTATCCTTTGTTTTTTTCGTTATATCTTTCAGGAAATAACGATCGATATGTATCATATAAAAAGTAGGATATGGATAGAAGGAGAAGAAGGAGTTTTTCTAGGTGAAGGAAGAATAAAAATACTTAAAGCTATTGTAACTGAAGGGTCACTTTCTAAAGCTGCTAAATCTTTAGGTATGTCCTATAAAAAAGCATGGAATTTAGTCGATTCTATCAATAAAAATGCTTCCAATCCAATCGTTATAACCAATACAGGTGGAAATGGAGGTGGTGGTACTATAATTACAGAGTATGGTATTAAAATGATTAGCGCTTTCGAAAATATTAATAAAAACTGCTGGGATTTTTTGGATCAACAATTAAAAGAGCATCAGTTATGACTTTAAAAAACGATTCAAACATTACTGGAATTATACTTGCTGGCGGCAAAAGTAGCCGAATGGGTCAGGATAAAGGTTTGAAGCTTCATAAAGGTATTCCATTTATTCAACATATTATAAAAGCATTAGAGGTTGTAACCAGCAAAATTCTAATCATTACAGGTAATAAAGAGTACACACAATTTGGATATCCATGCATTCAGGATATTATCCCAAACCAAGGGCCTATTGGAGGTATTTATACAGGTTTAAAACATACCCAAACAGAAAAAAATTTAGTTCTGAGTTGCGATGTTCCATTTATTACTGTACCAGTTCTTAAAAACCTCATTGCTAATGATGAATCCGATTATAATGTAATTACATATGAAGATATCCCGCTAATCACATTGTATAATAAATCAGTAGCTATAAATTTTTTAGAGAGTATAGAAAAAAAACGTCTTAGTCTTAGAAAAACGCTTTCAACATTGAAAGTAAAAAGTATCCCTGTAGATCAAAAGATTGTGCCATTTGTGCATAATATTAATACACAACAACAATATAAGAACGCAATACAATGGAACTAAAGGTTATGTATTTTGGAATGATTGCAGAAGCTACTAACTGTCGTGAAGAGATCATATCTGTGGGTAACAGATGTAGCATATACCAGTTAGAAAATTTATTAAAGGATAAATATCAAAATTTACAACCCATATCATTTAAAATAGCTGTTGATAAAGAAATTTTACAGAATGATATTTTATTAACCCCTAACACTGAGATCGCATTGTTACCTTCATTTGCTGGAGGATAAAGAGAATATATAATGAAAAAAAAGAAAACAGTATTCATCGACGGACCCATTAGTCCTGCTTTTATAGCTAACTCAATTGAAAAACATCAAACCAAAACTACAATTGGTGCTCACGATATTTTTTTAGGTCAAGTACGAGCGGATAATATAGATGGAAAAATAGTACAAGCCATCGATTATTCTGCATACAAAGATATGGCAGAAGATAAATTCCATGAAATCAGAGAAGCTACTTTTAGTAAGTTCGACCTTACTTGCATGCATATTTATCATAGTCTAGGCATAGTAAAAACTGGCGAAATTTGTCTTTTTGTATTTGTTTCTGCTCCGCATAGAAAAGTTGCTTTTGAAGCTTTGGAGTTTTTGGTGGAAGAGATTAAAAAAGATGTCCCTGTTTTTGGTAAAGAAATTCTTGAAGACGAAACCCACGTATGGAAAGTTAATAGATAGAAATGGTTGATATCACTCACAAAAATAATACACTACGCACAGCTGTGGCACAAGCCATTGTAAAAGTTGGTAGTCAGGAGACAATAGAAGCAATTCTAACTAAAAATATTCCAAAAGGTGATGTCTTTGAAATGGCCAAAACCGCAGGATTATTTGCTGTAAAAAGAACCAGTGATATGATTCCAGATTGTCATCCATTACCTATCGAATACACCAGCATAGATTATAAAATCAATCAGTTAGAAATTACTATTGAGATGACAGTAAAAACCATTTATAAAACTGGTGTAGAGGTTGAAGCAATGCACGGTGCATCTGTAGTTGCGCTTACTATGTATGATATGCTAAAACCAATAGATAAACAGGTCGAAATACAAAATATAAAACTACTTCGTAAAAGAGGTGGAAAATCTACCTATAAAGATAATGGAGATGCGTATACAGCAGGAGTAGTTGTTTGCTCAGATTCAATTTCTGCGGGACATAAAGAAGATAAAGCTGGAAAAGCAATTATTGCTAAATTAGAAGAATGCGGAGTTATAACCTCAACATATACAATTATCCCAGATGAACCTGATCAAATCCAACAACAAATTCAATTATTGAAAGAAGCTGCTAATGATCTTATCATTTTTACAGGTGGCACTGGATTGTCGCCCAGAGATGTTACACCAGAAACTATATTACCTTTAATAGAACGTCGCATACCAGGAATCGAAGAAGCCATACGTAGTTATGGACAAGATCGAATGCCTTACGCTATGCTTTCACGAAGTGTTGCTGGTGTTATTGGAGAATCCATAGTACTGGCATTACCTGGTTCTACCAATGGAGCTAAAGAATCTATGGATGCTATATTTCCTGCAATCCTGCATACATTTAGAGTTTTGAAAGGTGCAAAACATGAGGGCAATTAAATAGAATGATGTGAGCAAAACAAATCATACCATATTAACAGATACTTTTGGTCGTAAACACAACTACCTGCGTATTTCTCTTACAGAGCGATGTAACTTACGATGTACATATTGCATGCCTGCAGACGGGATTGCTTTAAGTCCAAAAGAGCACTTGATGACAGCAGATGAAATCTATATTATAGCCAAAACGTTTGTAGATCTAGGAGTCAATAAAATAAGGCTTACTGGTGGAGAACCTATGGTTAGAAAAGATTTTCCTTTAATACTAGAAAAATTAGCAAGCTTGCCTGTCGAATTAGGAATAACTACTAACGGAGTATTGGCAGATCGGTTTATACCGCTTCTGAAAAAGAATGGAATTAAGACCATCACCATAAGTATTGATTCACTTCATAAAGACAAGTTTCAGAAAATAACGAGGCGTAATGAATTTGAAAAAGTCTGGAATACGATTCAGCTTTTTCAAAAAGAAGGTTTTAAAGTAAAATTAAATATCGTTTTGATTAAAGGTTTTAATGATCAAGAAATTGTTGATTTTATTAACTTAACCAAAGATAAAGACTTAATAATACGCTTTATAGAATTTATGCCTTTTGATGGAAATCAATGGAATATAGATAAACTGGTAACACATCAGGAAATTTTAGATAAAGTTTCGTACATATTTCCGTTACAAATCAAACGCCTAAGTGATACACCAAATGATACTTCCCGAAACTATAAAATTGAGGGATATCAAGGTAGTTTTGCTATTATAAGTTCTGTAACAAATCCTTTTTGTGATACTTGCAATCGGATACGACTTACTGCAGATGGTAAACTAAAGAACTGTTTATTCTCTGGCAAAGAATTTTCGCTATTAAAGCCATTAAGAGCTAATCAACCCTTAAACAATATTATAAAGTCTGCACTCCAACATAAATTTGCTACACGAGGAGGAATGGACACTCCAGACAAATTACAAAATCCTGATTTACATTCTAAAAACCGTAGTATGATCGCTATCGGAGGTTGATTTCTTAAAAGCTCGTATATTACATTTCTAAAAAAACCATTATATTTAACAATATATCCCTTTAAGGCCCCAAAATTACCTTATTGGATGATTAACTAAAGATTCTGGTCAAACCCATCATCAATGAATAGAAAATCATGGTTAAAATCTGAGGCTGCAAAATATACTTGCTATGGAGTATTTTTTGGGCTGATGTTTCCTATTTTGGCTACAAGTATTGATATCGCTAAATTAGGATTGGAGTATTCTTGGGAATCTGTCAAGTTTGTACAAAAAAACTATCCTATACATTATATCATCGATACCGCTCCCCTATTTCTTGGGCTATTTGCAATGTTTGGAGGACGCAATCTGGATAAATTAAAAGAGAAAAATCAACAAATTTTACAAGCTTCAAAATTTAAACAAGATTTTCTGGCGAATATGAGTCATGAAATCAGAACACCGATGGTAGGTGTGATAGGCATGATTGATTTACTTTTTAAGAACACCAAATTAAACGAATTACAAAAAGAATATGTTAGCACCATTCATCAATCATCATTAAACCTGCTGGATATTCTCAACCAAATTTTGGATTTATCCAAAATTGAGGCAGGGAAATTCAAACTTTCTCCTAAAGGAATCAACCTTAAGAAATTAATAGCTCAAAACGTAGATCTATTTTTAGCTAATAGTAAAGCAAAGGGAATTACATTAATCTCTGAATATCCAGATACTTTACCAGAATATATTTATGCAGATGACAATCGATTGATGCAAATATTATCCAATCTAATCGGAAATGCCATTAAATTTACTAATCAGGGTACTATCACAGTAAAGACATCATTAATTTCAAAAAAAAATAATGACCTTACCATGAAAGTAGAAGTGATTGATTCTGGTATTGGTATTAGTAAAAAAGATCAGGAAGCACTTTTTAATCGATTTAGTCAAGTACACAATGATGCCATTCTAGTTGGTGAAGGAAGTGGATTAGGGCTTACTATCAGTAAAAAACTAGTCGATTTAATGAATGGAAAACTCGGAGTTTCTAGTGAAGTTGGGAAAGGTAGTAATTTTTGGTTTACTTTTAATACGCAAATATCTGATGCAATAATTACTACTACAGATAAGGCTTTTGATACAAGTAATGATCAAAAATTTGATCTTCATGTATTATTAGTAGAAGATTCAGACACCAATATATTAGTATCGAAACAGATTCTTAAATATCTTGGTTGTACAGCAGATGTAGCAAAAACAGGGAGAAAGGCGATTGAAATGTTTGAAGAAGATGTATACGATCTAATTTTAATGGATATCAACCTTCCTGAATTAGATGGAGTAGAAACTTGTAAACTCATCAGACAAGGATATAAAAATATCCCACCAATAATTGCAATCACCTCTAATGCACTTCCTGGAGATGCAGAACGTTTTATTGCCAAAGGCCTTGATGATTATATCACCAAACCTTTTACCACAGAAGTGCTAAATATAAAACTCAAAAACTGGTTCGCAGATCATAGAGGGTATCATTGATTTGATACTTTAATATTTAGAATTCTCGAAAAACAGATCTTCTGGTACTAAAACATCTCTTTTCTATCTTCTAAAACCATATATCTCCCGTACAGAATTAGTTTACTTTTAACTATTCTGTCATTAAACTCTTTTGCAAATTTATTATATTGTATAACTAGTACTTTACCAAATTTAATTTTGGATACAATTATTAACTTAAATAATAAGTTATGAGTTATAAAAATATTTTCCCAGCAACTACACGCTTTACCATCTTATTTTGCATTCTTATAAGTATTGGATATTCTAGCAATGTACAAGCCTTTAGTTATTTTCAGAATGCAGAAATACAAAATAACATAAATTATGATGAATATAATGGTGTTGTCGTTAATGCGGATACTAATAAACCGCTGGTATCTGCCACCATTTCTTTAAATGAAACGAATATTTCTACAATCACCAATGACGAAGGAGAGTTTCTATTAAAAGTCCCTAAGGATATTAACAATGGAAAAATAACTGTTTCTTTTCTTGGGTATAATGATAAGGTAGTCTCGCTATCCTCATTTAACAATCAAAAAATAAAAATCGAATTAGCTATATCGGTTACAGAACTATCTGAAGTTAATATTGATCCTAAAGATCCAGAAGCACTTATCAAAGCCGTTATGAAACGAAGAGGTGCTAATTATCAAAATGATCATACCATTATGACTGCTTTTTATCGTGAGACAATAAAAAAAAGAAGAACATATGTCTCGCTTTCTGAAGCTGTAGTCGATGTGTACAAAAAGCCTTATGTATCCGATAAAAACGATGTAATTAAGTTATACAGAGCTAGAAAAAGTGCGGATTATAAAAAACTAGACACGCTAACATTAAAACTTCAAGGAGGTCCGTCGAGTACCTTGTATATTGATGTAATGAAAAATCCAGAACTTCTGTTTTCTGAAGATATTTTAAAAATATATCAATTTAGTTTTGACGCATCTACCAAAATTAATAATCGACATATCTATGTATTAAACTTTAAACAACGCCCCTATATAAAAGATCTTTATTATTATGGAAAAGTATATATAGATGCTGAAACTTTAGCACTTACAAAAGCAGTTTTTAGTTTAAATCTAAAAGACAAAAATAAAGCAAGTAAGTTGTTTGTTAAAAGAAAGCCAGCAAGAGCTAAAGTATATCCAACTGTTGCTACTTACAACATTGATTATCGAGAAAAAGATGGAAAGTGGTACTATGGATATGGGAGAATCGATCTGGTTTTTAAGGTAAATTGGAAAAAGAAATTATTTAACTCTACGTATAAGTTAAATATTGAAATGGCAATTACGGATTGGAAAAAGAATATTGACAATGAAAACCTAAGACCACGAGATCGATTAAAATCTTCTGTAGTCATTAGTGATGAAGCATCTGGATTCTCAGATCCTAAATTTTGGGGAGAATATAATGTTATCGAACCCGAAAAGTCTATCGAATCTGCCATCCGAAAAATACAAAAGCAGTTAAGAAAATTAAACTAATATACTTGCTACAAGCGAACACTGCACAGGTACTTTATACAAGTACCTGTTTTTTTTATATATTTTTGATGAGCACTCCTATCTAATTTATTATTTTTACACTTCAGAAAAACAAGGGGTTGTAACATCTTTTCTTATTAAAAGTCTTTTACAAGAATTATAATTTTTTTCAAAACGTATAGAATGAGTCGCATTGTATGTATCATACTTTTTATTACCATATCCACTACTCTTCTTGCTCAAAAAAAAATAAGTAATACTGAAGCTCGCGAAGATTTTAAAATTTTCAAAAATATACTTTTACAAGGGCATCCCGCGCTTTATGAATATATTGAAGAGACTGAATTAGATTTGATTTTTACAGATACAGAAACATCTTTTGAAGAAGAAATTACTGATATTGAATTATTTAAAAAGATGCAGTTGGTGACAGATCAAATCAGAGATGGACATCTATTACTTTTTGCTCCGAATACGCTCAATACTACTCAATATTATTTTCCATTAATACTCAAAATCATACATACCGAATTCTATACGGATACGGATGATTTTGGAATACCAATAGGATCTAAAATCCTTCAAATAAATAAAAAAGAGACCTCTCATATACTTCAAAGCCTAAAAAAATACGCTCCTACCGATGGATACAACCTTACCAGAAAATATAGAGACATTGAGCTAAAATTTGGATTGTTTTATATGTATGAGTATGGCATAGAAAAAGAGTTTACCATTGTATATTTAGCTCCTGATGGCATAGAAAAAACAATCACTGTACCCGCAGAATCTTTTGTTAATGCCAAACATAGAAATATCAATAGAAATTCTTATTTCTCCAGATATCACCTCCAAAAAGACAAGGTAGATTTTTTCTCCAAACATATAAATACCAAAGAACCCTTTGTATACTATAAAGACTATCAAAAGACGGCAGTTCTAGTAGTAAACTCTTTTGGTATAGATATTCGCGCATTTAAATCACGTTTGGTACAACTTTTTAAAGAGATTAATAAAAAGAAAATAAAGCATCTGATCATTGATGTAAGAAATAACGATGGTGGTTTTAGACCTAATTCTGTGCATTTATTTTCTTTTATTACCAATACCCTATTTAAACAGAGAACAAGTGCATTTGTAGCATCCTTAGAAATTCCCGAAAGAAACTATGTATCCAGAACTTATGCTAATGAGAAAGAATTTTTAAAAGATAAGTTTTATCATCATCCCCAATACAATGGATGGAAACTTAACTTCGATGATCTCGAAGTTATGATGGTTCCTGATCGAAATAGATTTCGAGGTAAAGTATATGTGTTAGCAGGTGGCACTACTTTTTCTGCTGGCTCTGCATTTGCTTTACTGGCAAAAAACGATCCAGATATTCTTTTAGTGGGTGAAGAAACAGGAGGTGGTTACTATTCTCATACAGGTCAATTCCCAGTATATTATGAGCTTCCAAATTCTAACATTATGATGTTAATGTCTATGGAAAAACTAACACATTACGTAAAGGATACTACGATACCCAAAGGTACAGGAGTCCTTCCTGATAGAGAGGTATTGCTTTCGGTAGAAGATCTAAAAAAAGGGGTCGATAGTCAACTGGATTATATCCTTCGATTAATAAAAGGTTAGAAAACTTCAATAGCATCTTAGTATTAATTTATAGCTTCTACAGCCAATGTATAATCATATTGCAAATCCTCGTGTAGCGATAGAATCGTTTTCTTAATACTCAGAATCTGTCGTTCATATATACCAAACAGCACTTTATTATTTCGAATTGAAGGACGCATCTTTTTTAGTTCTGTACAGAAATGGATGAGTATCTCCACTTCTGTTTCCTTCTTGCCAGAATATCTGATATATTTTTTAGCAATACGCAATATTTTACGTACACTTTTTTTGATATAGTAATAACTACTGGTATTAATCAGGCCAAACTCCTGAGTTATTTGCTCCTGTACTTCTGCTATATATCCATCCTCATCCGAAGATTGATATAGTAGATAGGTAAGTAACTCTTTGTTTTCTTTTTTAAATCTGGATAATCGCAAACAAAAAGCTATTAATTCTTGATGCGTGCAATCACTCAACTCTAGTTTTAATTCTCTTACTGTAGCGGCTTTCATAGTAGATAAACAAGTTCATCGTTTGATGCTAACTTAGGTATAAAAAACAAGATGAAAGCATAAGTTACTCACTTACTTTGGTACAAAGTAGTTTATGTTAAAAACTGTTCTCTGTATTAACGAATTGCAGATTACTATAAAAATAAAGGTTACGATCGATATACCTTCGATTTCTATGGTAAGACCAGCTACAAATCAATGTAACTGGTTCTTATCTTTATTTTCTTACTCGTACCGCTTACTCATACGCCGCACAGATTACGAATCTGCGTGATCATATCCGAGCAATTGGGAGTTTTATTTTTTAAAATTTAAAAGTTTTGATGCTAAATATCCATAAAGTTCTTCATCAATAGGGTTTGGTCTTACGATTATTGATAAAATGGACTCGCCATATTTATAACCTAATGTATCTACCATGACAAAATAAGTTTTGCTTCCTTGAGCTATTTCATATCCATCTTTGTAAAAATCAGATTCAAAACTTATAAACTCTTTATAATAATTTTCTTTATTAAATCCTTTTTGCAAAATATAATTTGATTTTTCATTTTTTTTCACTGATAAAATATTTACTACTTCATTATCAGTTAATTCAACTATTTTTTCTAAATAACTAGAATCTGTATTTTCAATTATTAAATACAATGAATCTGATATAGAAAATAATAAGTATGGGTTCTTATTATTTCCTTTTTTCCTTAAAACTTCATTAGTAACTAAAGAACTTTTAATTTGACTTTTCTCTAAAAAATCATTTAAATTTTGTCCTTTACATGAAGTTAAAAGGAAAAACGCTAATACTATAATACTTGATTTAAATTGACTCATACTTTAGTTTTTTAATAAAGGTAAAGTTCTTGAGTTTTCAACTTTTCCACCTCCATGAAAAGCTTTACCATCTTTACCTGAACCATCTCTTTGATCTTCTGGTTTTCCTAAAACTCTCAGAACTAAATTTTCATTCGCTACCGCTAGTCTGTGACTAGTGGTATGATAACATTGTTAAGCCTCAACAAGAAATCATCACTATTGGTTTCTAAAACTGTATGATCATCTTGATAATTTGTAGTTGCTACTCATTATCACAAAATACATGGTTAACAAAAAAAACAGCAACCCTATATATTTAAAAAAAATCATAAAAAACCTTAATGTACATAGCGTTACAATCGAGACATTGATTCAAGCAACTTCCAATTTTTATAACAGGAATAGTTTTTGATAGGAATACATTATCAATTTTTAGATTATGACAAAACACTACGCTGTATTACTTTTATTTTTAGCCCTGATTGTAACATACTCTTGTTCAAACAGTAATAAAGAACCTTATCAAATTCCAGATAATGCTACAGCTCTTATTGCAGGTGCTAACAGTAAAACCTGGAAAATTGCAAAAAGATATAATGATGGTCATAGAATGAATATGGCTGGATGTTTCTTAGCGCATAGGGCTACTTATTTTTCTAATATGACTATGAAAGATAATAATGGAGATACATCCAATTGCGGACCCTCATTAGTAGCAGACTGGGAAATTATTCAAAATAAAGCAGGACATTACTTCATTAAATTACAAAGTGATCAACTTCCAGAATTAATGAATATAGATAAGAATTATAAGTTTTTTCAAATTACATATCTAAGTAAAGACACACTACAAGTACAGTTTAGACATGCGCAATTTTCGAGCAAAGTAAGAACCATTATAGATACCTATGTACAAGAAGATGTACTAGTACCTAACAGAGATTTTCATAATAAGTAACATAACAACAATCCTATTCTCTACATAACTTCGAGAATCATTTTCTCAAACTGATCTTTTGAAGCTTCGCATAATGGACATTCGTAGGTATCTGGTAATTCCATGAATTCTGTACCTTCCGCAATACCAGATACAACATCTCCTACTGATGGATCATACACGGTTTGACAATCCTGGCATTGGTACACCTCAATTTCTACAGTCTCTTTTTTAGAAGTAATTCCTGCAAAACTTTCTTCATCATTTTTTCCCAAATTTTGGAAATATGTTTTAGTAAGTTCTAACAATATGGCTGGCAAATCCATTTGATCTATATCTTGCGCATATACAATGTAACTTCGGGTATTAGCATCAAAATTTTTGGCATACAATACATTATACGTAGGTCTAATCACAAAATCTTTTACCGCGCTAGGTGTCTTATTTTCTTCTATAACTACTGATGTAAAATACCTTTTCTGATTACGTCGTATGCTTATCGCAAATGTCATCCCATAGGTACTAATATCATTCTGATCAAAATTCATAACCAGAAATTTTTTAAGGTCTAATGCTTTCTGACTACCTACAGGTAAATGCCAGTTTAGTTCTAAGGCAGAATGACGTACATTTATTCCGAATTGGCCCAGAAGTTTCTCCAGTGCCAGTTTACATTCCTTTGGTATCCCTTTAATGATAAATGATTTCCATGGAGTTAAACATATTTTTCCGATTCGATATTCTATACAAAATTCGCAAAGTGCTTTCAGGAATGTAAGATCATATTGATTATTCCTCCAATATAAGCCTAACCAGTATTGATTGATTCCCATTTTATTCATGCCTTCATAATAGGGAAATGGTTTAAAATTAACCCGCAATGGTTTTTCGAAAATTCGGTTATTCGTATCAATACTTTCATTAAGGAACTGAAAAAGTTCATCTACCGTATTTACTTTTTCGTATACTCTTTCAATTTCTTGAGCAACTTTAGCAATATCCCAAGTAAATATTAGTACTGGATAAAATACTTCTTCCCAACCAGGTAACTTTAAAAATAAATACCAATAATCCTCATGAGTTGAAGCGATAAAATTAAGATCTCCCGAAAACAACGAAACCAACTGTTGTTGAGGATCACTTATATTGATTTTTAATTGAGGTTTATATCTGAATTGTTCAAGAATATATAAATATGTTGTGCCACGTAACCAAACAGTAGAATTGAAAATATCTATAGAAACGTAAGAACAACTTATATTTTGCTCCGTTTCAGGAGTAAAAAAATCAGAGTCAAATGATTCGTGTTCTGCAACCACATTTCCTTTTTCATCCTTTGAAGGGAATATGATATCTTGTCTGGATCCGAAATGAAATGTGTTTAGTCCTAGCGTTTCAGCATACAAAATAAAACGCTGCATTTCGCTTGGCGATAAAATTCCACCTTTTATATTTACTCTATGCATAAATTCTTCCATCCTTACGCTAATTGCATTACATTATTTAGCACTTCTTTTACTTCTGGCTTACAACTTCCGCAACCTAATCCAGCTCCTGTTTGTAAGCAAAGTTCTGAGAAATCTTCACAGCCCGATTTTATGGCTTCTTCCAGGTTACCTTCTCCAACCTGACTGCAAGAACAAATTAGTTTACCAAGTACAGGTTCATCTGGTTGTGACGACCTTAGCAACTCATCTCTTTTTTCTGATAATTCTATTTTCTCTTCGATCAACCTTTTAAAATCGGCAAACTCACTCTTATCTCCCATTAAAATTGCTCCGACCAACCAATCATTTTTAATGATGCATTTTTTATAAAAACGTTTCCCTACATCCATAAAAATCACTTCTTCATACGATGGATCTTCTTTGGGAACATCAATATTTCCAATACTACATAAATCGAGATCTTCAAACTTTAAAATATTCATGAATACAGATCCTTTATAAATGGCGCTAAAATCTCCTAAAAGATATTTTGCTACGATATCAGCTTGTTGTTCTGCTGCTGCCGTAATACCAAATAGATTACCTTCAAATTCGGCAATCTCACCAACTGCAAAAATACTCGGATCACTAGATTGTAAATATTGATTTACCAAAATTCCTCTTCGACAATCAACACCTACCGCTTTTGCTAAATCTATATTAGGAATCGTACCAATAGAATATACTACTGCATTACACGCAAATGACTTTCCAGATTTTAGATTTACCAGTAATGAACCAGAATCTTGATTAAAAACAGTATCTACTTCGTTATCAAAATGAATTTGAATTCCTTTTTCACGAACATCCTCTGCCAACAGACGACTTGCTACAATATCTAATTGACGCTCCATCAATCGATTACCACGTTGTACAATTGTAATCTTCACTCTTTTCTTTCGCAATGCTGCAGCCAATTCTAACCCTAATAGTCCTCCTCCGACTATGGTAACATGTTGTTCATGATCAGGCAATCCTGTTTCTTCTAAAAATGTTTTTAGCTTATCAGCATCACCTCTATCTCTCATGGTAAACCTTCCTGGCAGATGTATTGGCACTTCTTTAGGAACAAAAGCTCTACTTCCTGTTGCCATTAGGACTACATCATAAACATGTTTTTCTCCTCTGCTATCAATAAGATATTTTTCTTCCCTATTGATTTCAGTAATCGGATTACTAGTAGATAAGGTTACATTAAGAGATTCCATGCTTCCTTCCCGCATTTTTTGCAACTGTTTCCAAGTTAATTCCTCGCTTACATATTCTGGTAATAAAACACGGTTGTAAAAAGGGTATGGTTCTTTAGAAAATACGATAATATCATCTTCGGTATTATGTTCTCGATATGTTTGTATAAAACGATATGCAGCGGTTCCAGCACCGATGATACAAATTTTCTGTTTCTCCTTCACAAATTTTGAAACTTGTACCGCAGAGAATTTAAAGTCTGGTTCCTTAGAAATTGGGTCAATAATACTAGTTGTTAGATTATTAGCTCGACCATAATCATTTCCTAATACTTTACCCCAATGCATTGGTAAAAACACTACTCCTTTACCTATGGTATCGCATACTTTTACAGTAACTTGTACCTTTCCTCTTTTACTTTCTACAATAGCAATATCGCCATCTTTAATCTTTCTTAGAAAAGCATCCACTTGGTTCATTTCCAGAAACGGATGCGGTATATGCGTTAATAGCCTATTTACTTTTCCTGTCTTTGTTCTAGTATGCCATTGATCTCGAACTCTACCTGTTGTTAGAATTAAAGGGTGTTTCTCTGTCAATAATTCTGATGTAGGCTTAATAAACCTAGGAATCATAAATTTGGCATTACCCGTATCTGTATAGAAACGTTTATCTTGAAATAGACGAGCGGTTCCCATATGTCCTTGCTCTGGTACAGGCCATTGAAAACTACCTTCTGTTTTTAAACGATCATAACTTAAACCTGAAATATCAATATTAGTACCCTTTGTAAGTTGGCAGTGTTCCTTATACACTTCTTCTACAGAGGTGTAATCAAATCCTCTGTAATCCATTCGCTGTGCAAATTTCCATAGAATCTCGGCATCTGGCATAGCTTCTCCTGGTGGATCTATTACTTTATTGAGGTACGTAATCCTACGTTCACTATTAGTCATCGTTCCTTCTTTTTCTGCCCAACCTGCAGCTGGTAATACCAAATCGGCATATTCTAATGTTTCTGACCGATGCGAAATATCTTGCACTATAACGAATTTTGCCTTTTGGAGTGCTTTTTCAATTTTATTGGCATTAGGAAGACTAACTAGTGGATTTGTACAAATGATCCATATTGCCTTTAGTTTTCCACTTTCTAATGCGTCGAACATTTCAGTAGCCGTCAATCCTAGTTTTTCCGAAATCTCTTTTCCTCTCCAAAAGTTGGCAACTTCTAGTCTGTGTTTTTCATTACTTAGATCCTTATGTGCTGCCAATAGATTTGCCATTCCTCCTACTTCTCTGCCACCCATTGCATTAGGTTGGCCCGTTAATGAAAAAGGTCCAGATCCTGGTTTTCCGATATGACCGGTAAGTAACGATAAATTTAACAACGCATTATTTTTGTATACTCCTATAGAACTTTGGTTTAGTCCCATTGCCCACAGTGTTATAAATCCTTTAGCATTACCGATATATGAAGCAGCTTTTTTGATGTCGGTTACTGCTACTCCACAAACTTTAGATGCTTCAGTTAATGACATGGACTGAAGCGATTCTTTTAATAACTCATAATTATCAGTATGATTTGCGATGAAGTTTTTATCAACTTTTCTTTTATCAATTAATCGTTTAGCAATGGCATTATATAATACTATATCAGTACCAGGAATTATTTGCAAATGCAGATCCGCAATATCACAAGATTGTGTTTTTCTAGGATCTACGACAATGATTTTGGTATCGGGATTTTGTTCTTTATGAGCTTCAATTCTTCTATATAAAATTGGATGACACCAAGCTGGATTCGCTCCTGCTATCATAAAACAATCTGCAAGTTCTATATCGTCATAGGCTATAGGAACACTATCTTCTCCTATGGCTTGCTTGTATCCAACAACAGCAGAGCTCATACACAATCTGGAATTGGTATCAATATTATTAGTACCTATAAAACCTTTAGTCAGTTTATTTACAAGGTAATATTCTTCTGTAAGACATTGTCCAGAAACATAAAACCCTACACTATCTGGACCATATTTATTAATGATTGAATTAAAAACTGCTGCTGCTCGATCAAAAGCCTGATCCCATGATACTCTTTGTAGTTCGTGCCCTTTACTCCATCTCATTTCGGGATATAGGACCCTATCACTTTTGTCCTGAACCACATGATGTAAGTTCATTCCTTTAGAACACAACATTCCCTTATTCACTGGATGATCAGGGTCTCCTTCTACAGTAATGGCACCTTTAGCATCCTTTTTAGCAATGATTCCGCAACCAACACCACAATAAGAACAGGTAGTTTTATAAGATTTAAATGCAGTCATATATCGATTTAAAAAACACTTAAGTTACTCTTCAAAACTAAGTATTAATACGTATTCATCATAACTTCAAATCCTTTTTATAGCGTAAACACAAAAGAATTACGGATTCGACAAAATATGTATGATTAAAAAATGATTATAGGATTTTAAGGCTATAACTTTTATTAACTTATAGATACAAAAAAGCCGGTTACAACTTCTTGTAACCGGCAACACAAGAAACACTTAAAGCTACTAGTTCTTTAAGGTTTCAAACACTAAGTTGTATAAGGAGAATTCAAAAGTATCTTCTGAATATAAATTTCTATTAGCATTCTAAATTGGCACTTAAAAACTAAGTACTGAAATATTACTTTAAATATACCAATATTACTCAAACAGATTCTAAAACACTTGTCTTTTTGGAAAAATTTATCAACTATAACGTTTCAGGTCATGCTGCTCTTTCAATTTTTCTTAATAATCCGATTTCTATATACTCCTTTATTTTATTAATTTTTTCAATTTTCTTAGTATCAATAGGTATCCAACCGTCAATCTTAATCATATCATTAGGATTGCTACTAAAAAACATTTCATACTCATAGGTTTCTAGGTGATTATTGATCCCGTACGAATCGGGGTTATTTTTTATCTTATCCGAAATGCGTTTCTTAACGATTTCTATTTTGGATGCAAAATCTAGGTTTCCAGTATCTCTGTGTATTTCTACATCCAAAAACTCCGTAATCGATATACTTATTAATTCTTCTATATTCATACTCTCTTTTTTTTTGTATTAGATATAACTCAACAAATCTGAATGTTATAAGGAAAAAAACCAGTTACAATTTCTCATAACTGGTATCAAAATTCATTTTTCGATATATTAATTATAAGCAGGAACTGCTTTCATTTCTTTTTCTACAGCTTTTTCATCTTCAGTAGAAAACTTAATTGCCAATGATACGATTGCAGTAAAAACTACAAAAACTCCAATAATAAAATATCCACTTGACACTGCTTCAGAAGAAGCTAAAGCTTGTGCGGCTTCTACCGCTTCCTGACCTAAACTTTGATTCTCGGCAATAGCAGTTTTTTCTGCAATGGCTGATTTTGATTTTAATACCATCGCAGCCACAAATGCACCAACATTTCCTCCTGCTCCTACAATACCCGAGATTGATCCTATTGCCTTTTTATTAATAAAAGGCACTACAGAAAAAGTAGCTCCTTCTGCCATTTGAACTGTTAAACTAAAACCTACTAAAAATACAATACCAAAAGCTAATCCGGTCATTCCTGAAAATAATGATAACATTAGTCCTTCAACCGCAAGTATCGCTGCTAAAAATAGTACGCGTCCTCTTAATCCCTTAAGTTTACCAAACTTATCACCAAAAAAACCACCTAAAGTTCTAGCAAAAATATTCATTAAAGCAAATGATAAAACCAAGTTACCTGCTGTAGATCTTTCTAACTGAAATGTATTCTGAAGATAATCATCCATTGTTCCGTATACAGTGAGTTCCATTCCAAAACAAGCTGCATATACTACAAATAAAATCCATACTCTATAATCCTTAATAGCACTCAAAAAACTTACTTCATCCTTTTTTGACTGTGGTAACTCTCCTTTAGCTTTTAAGGCTGCATAATTCCCTTGTGGTGTATCCTGAGTAAAAAAGTAATACACTACTCCCATTAGAAAACAAACAATACCCGCAATCACCATACAGTATCTCCAAGCTTCTGTTTCGGCTACTCCAAAACTTATCACAGCTGCAGCAATTAATGGCATTCCTAAACGATTTGCTCCTCCACCAAGATTTCCCCATCCCGCTGAAGTAGCATTCGCTGTACCTACGATATTAGGTGCAAACATTATAGAAGTGTGAAACTGAGTGATTACAAATGATGCTCCGATAAATCCAATAAACAACCTACAAATAATAAACTGCAAAGGAGTTTGCACAAAACCCAACAGAATTACAGGAATCGCGCCTAAAATCAATAACCAAGTATAGCAAATTCGTGGGCCGTACTTATCACATAACTTACCAATCAATAATCTGGCAAAAACGGTACCTGATACTGCAACAATAATCGAATTCCATTTTTGATCAGGTGACAATCCTAGATCTTTTACTACATCTGGCATAAACGGAACAATTCCGAACCAGGAAAAGAAACAGATGAAAAACGCTATAGAAGTTATCCAAAAAGTTCGAATTGGTAGACTTTTTAGATTTAACAAATTCAAGGTTGTAGATTTACTATTAGTAGTCATTATTACTTAGTTTTTAGTTTTACACATCCCGTATTTCAATATAAAATACGTAATTACTGACCAAAACTAAGTACAAATACTTAAATAAAACTTCTAAAACTCTTATAATTGACAATCTCAGAATATTATTATGATATTCACAAATACACTATGAGTAATTTAAAAAAAACGAAATATTGCATTTGTTAGAATCAAAATATCATAATTCATTTTTCTTTAATTAGACACGTTTCGCAAAGCTTCAGAACTAATGTTTGTTAGTTGTATAACGGTTTTATTTTTCTTAGCAATCCAATTTCAATATATTCCGAAATTTTTTCTACTCTTCCTATATTACTTGTTTCTATAGGCACCCATCCATCTATTTTAATCATATCATTAGGGTTACTACTAAAAAACATTTCATATTCGTACTTATTAAGAGTATTTAAATCACCTAAAGAGTTTTGCTTATTTTTTATTTTATCTCCTATTCTTTTTTGCACAATTTCGATTTTAGAAGCAAAATCTAAATTTCCAGTATCTCTGTGTATTTCTACATCCAAAAATTCGGCAATTGATACTTTAATCACCTCTTTTAAATTCACCATATTCATTTCGTTTTGGGTTATTATTCAATGTTCTAAAAAATTAATCAAATGTTCTCTATATTTATAATAGTCTGGATGATCTAATACATCCTTTCTAAGACGAGGACGTTCAAAATCAATATTCAGTATATCTCCAACTTTAGCTCTGGGACCGCTAGTCATCATGATGACTCTATCTGCCAAAAATATAGATTCATCTACGTCATGAGTAATCATGATTGCTGTAATTTTTTCTTGATTCCATACTTCAATAAGTACATCCTGAAGCTCTCCTCTCGTTAGCGAATCTAGCATTCCAAAAGGTTCATCTAATAATAAGACCTTTGGTTTGAGAGCAAAGGCTCTGGCTATACCAACACGCTGTTGCATTCCCTGAGACAATTCTTTAGCCTTCTTGTGCATAGATTCTTCCAGTCCCACTTTAGATAAATAATATTTCACAATATCATCTCTATCTTTTTTTGTACCGTGAGCAAACACCTGCTTTACTCCCAGCATTACATTATCATATGCAGTCATCCAAGGCAATAGACTAGGAGACTGGAATATCACACCTCTATCTGGACCTGGTCCTTTTATCGTTTGGTTATTCGCTACAATAGTTCCTCTTGAAATTGGATTAAGCCCTGCTATCATAGTAAGCAAGGTAGATTTACCACAACCTGAATGACCAATAATCGAAATAAACTCTTCATGCTTAACTTTTAAATCCAAATCATCTAAGACAACATAATCTCCTTTTGGTGTAGGGTAAATTTTAGTGAGCTGAGAAATATCCAGCATATATTTATCTTCGAACAACCCGTTATCAGATCTACGGACTTTTGATTCTTCTAATGTTTCCATTTCTTTATTTTTTAACTAAAACTTATACTCCTGAAAGGAGCTTGTTTGATCCTTGGTTTAATATCGGGCAATACATATGAATTCTCTTTTTTAGAAGCTCTCTGCTCTCCTATCTGAATAAGATATTCCATGATACCATTACGAAGTTTTTTATACGCTTCATTATGATTCAGAGCGGTTTTATCTCTTGGCCGTTCCAGATCAATATTGTACACTGGACCAAGGGTAGCTTTGGGCCCTGGTTTTAAAGGAATAATACGATCTGCCATCAAGAGACCTTCATCTACATCATTGGTAATTAATAAAGCTGTCTTTTTATCTTTGTTCCATATTTTTAATATTTCTTGCTGTAAATTTCCTCTGGTCAAAGCATCCAAAGCACTTAGCGGTTCATCCATTAAAATAACATCAGGACTCATAGATAAGGCTCTGGTTACAGAAACTCGTTGTCGCATTCCACCAGAAAGCTCTTTCGGAAGTTTGCCTATAGCTGGAGAAAGGTTTACCATCTCTACATAATCTTCTACGCGTTTACTCCTATCTTTTTTAGACATCTTCTTAAAAGCCTCTTTCACAGCCATCCCAACATTATTCCGAACATTCAACCATGGTAGTAATGAATAATTCTGAAAAATCACTCCTCTTTCATGACTAGGTCCAGTTACAGGTTTTCCTTTAAATAAAACTTGCCCTTCATCTGGCATTAACAACCCAGATATCAGGTTTATCAAGGTTGTTTTTCCGCTACCCGTAAACCCTACAATTGCTACAAATTCTCCTTCCTCGATTTCCAAATTAATATTAGATAACACCTTAGTATGATCTTTTCCTGTTCCAAAAGATTTGGATACGTTTCTTAATTCTATATACGCCATCTTATAATTTTTTTAGACAGTTTCTTCTGTAAACGTTACAAATTTCTGAATGGTAAGCATAATACGATCAAGCAAAAACCCGATGATACCGATAATAAACATTGCTACAATTATTTTAGAATTAGAATCATTTGCGCCATTTTGAAACTCTTCCCAAACAAAGGAACCTAATCCAGGACTTTGTGCTAATAATTCTATGGCAATTAATACCATCCAGGCTACGGACAAGGTAATTCTCAACCCAGTAAAAATTAATGGAAAGGAAGACGGCAAAATGATTTTGAACACTTTTTGCGCAACACTTAACTGCAATACTTTAGCAACATTTATATAATCCTTATCAACAGACGATACTCCCATACTGGTATTTACCAATGTTGCCCACATCGAGCATAATCCAACGCTTATAAAAGAAATAATAAAGGAACTATCAGAATCAGATCCCCTAGTTAATGTTTTAACAATCATAAACACCAATAACAACCAAACCACAGGTGATACTGGTTTAAATATCTGAATTAACCAATTTACTGAAGATCTCAACGTCTGGCTTAGTCCAAGCATAATTCCTATAGGAACCGCTATGAATAACGCTAGTAAAAACCCTGCAAATACGGTTTTTAAACTGGTTAATATCTGATCCACAAAAGACGGTCTACCAGTATAGGTTATCGGAGCTAAACCCTGTTCTTTTCTTTGAGCATTAGTAGCAGCTACTTTATCTGCAAAAGCCGATTTTTTTCCTGATATAATTGCGTGATCTGCCAGTAACGATTTATAAGCTACCCAGACTTGAACTGGAGATGGAAGCGTATTAGGTTGACAGCTTATATCTCCAGATTCAATACAGGTACGCATTTCTAGTGCTCCAGCTTCGCCTTGATCACTAAGTGCTTTTTCTATTCTGGCATCTTTTTCAACATTGTATAAATAAGTAGCTCCAGAATGCCATAGCAATAAAAACATACCTACAGACAAAACAGGGAGTAAAATCTTCTTGAATAGTCCTATCAAATTTTTTTTCACTTCTTCACCCGACGCTAATCTAATAGCTGGTTCAAAAAAACCTAATCCCACAAAATTGAGAATATGGATTGATCTATCTTTCATTTATTTTTATTTAAGCCTTCGAATTGCTGTATACTTATCTGATTCGAAGAAAATTGGAACACCTTATTATTAAACATTATTATTTAGGAAGGGAAATAGAAAGAGCAAATGCTCTTTCTACTTCTCTATACTTGAAACACCTTCCACATTTTCTTTGTTACCTATACCAAAGCTATTAATATACCCTATCGGGTCTTTAGCATCGTATTTATTACCATCTATAAAATCTGTAGTTACTGGTTTATAACCATCTGTTTTAGGTAATTCTGAAGCTTGGAGATGTCCTTCTTTTACTAAAAGATTTGCGGCTTTTGTCCAAATATCAGGACGATAGATATCTTTTATTGTCTCATCATACCAGGCTGCTGGCTTGCTTTCTGGGATTTGTCCCCAACGTCTCATTTGCGTTAAAAACCAGATTCCATCAGAGTAGAAAGGATATGTCGCGTCATGTCTATAAAACACATTAAAGTCAGGCATTTCTCTCTTATCTCCTTTTTCGAATTCAAAAGTTCCAGTCATGGAATTTGCGATCACTACTTCATCAGCTCCAACATATTCTGGCATGGATAATATTTTTACAGCTTCAGGACGGTTTCCAGGAGTATCTAGCCATTTTCCTGCTCTAATCAATGCCTTTGTTACTGCAGTTGCTGTATTAGGATATTGCTCCACAAATTTCTTTGTCATTACAAACACTTTTTCTGGATTGTTTTTCCATATATCATAATTTGTGGTCACTGGAACACCTATTCCTTTAAAAACTGCTTGCTGATTCCAAGGCTCACCTACACAATATCCGTATATAGTTCCAGCTTCAAGTGTAGCTGGCATTTGAGGTGGAGGAGTAACTGACAATAATACATCTGCATCAATCTGTCCTTGAATATTATCTTTAGAGTACATTCCAGGATTAATTCCTGCCGCAGCTAACCAGTATCGTATTTCATAATTATGTGTAGAAACTGGAAATACCATTCCCATCTTAAAAGCTTTTCCATCATTTTTATATGACTCTATAACTGGTTTAAGAGCTTCTGCTGATATTGGATGAATTGGTTTTCCATCTTCTCCTTTAGGAACATTCGGTTTCATTTTAGACCAAACATCATTAGATACTGTAATACCATTACCATTAAGATCCATAGAAAACGGAGTAACCAATTCTGCCTGTCTTCCAAAACCCGCTCCTGCCGCAATAGGTTGTCCTGCTAACATATGAGAACCATCTAGTTGACCATCAATAACACGATCCAATACATTTTTCCAATTTGATTGTGCTTCTACAGACACAAAAAGCCCCTCATCTTCAAAAAAACCTTTCTCCTTAGCTATCGCCAAAGGAGCCATATCCGTTAGTTTTATAAAACCAAAAGTTAACTGTGGTTTTTCTATTGTTAATTTTAATCCTTCCTTTTTTTGCTGTTCAGCATTGTTAGATGCTATTTCCTTTTTCTTTTCCCCACCACATGACATAATTATCATTGTGGTTAAAACGATTAATATTTTAAAATTCAATTTTTTCATAATTCAGTTTTGAAAATTTGCTAATAGAACAATACAAAACTAAGTATAAATACTTATTTAAAAAGTTTTTAATCTTAAAAACTACGTATTTTTATGATAAATTATGTATTCCAAAAATTTTTATATTCTTGATTAAATTTTTATTAAAAAGAGTACCTAATTTTGACAATACGTTATCATGCTTAAAACAATAAGCATCAAGAAATCAGTAAAAACGGTGTATAAAGAAGTTTTTTTTAGGATCAAAATAAAAAAACCTCATAACCACCTGAAGTTATTGGTACTAAAAAATGTCAATTTTTTAGGTTTAAAAGTTTTAAACAAGAGTATTTGGAATAATCAAAAAAATAAGTATTTTTACGTAGTTTTTTATGTAAGTATAGCATATGATCTTAAAACATTCATCATACCTTTTAAACAAACTATAATTTATTTATTAACCCAAAATAACCACTCATGAAAAAAAGCATCATTCTAGCATCAACAATACTATTAATATTATGTCAAGTAAATCTTTTTTCTCAATCCCAGAACTATGGTACTATAACATACGGAAAAGCGGTAAACATATCTGGAAAACAACGAATGTTATCCCAAAAAATGTCTAAAGCTTATCTACTAATGGCCAAAGGAATAAATGACGATGCAATTAAAAAAGAATTAAACTCAAGTAAATTTATTTTTGAAAAGCAGCTTCAAATTCTAACAAAGAATGCAACAAGCACTTCCGTTAAATTGTCCTTAAAAAAAGTTAATCAACTATGGGAAATATTCAAGGAAGTAATCCTTAGTAATCCTGATTTTCAAAATTCTACAAGAGTTATGAAACTGAATACAGACTTACTTAAAGCATGCAATAAAGTGGTCATTAGTATTGAAAATAATTTTAACTACAATAATCAATTTTTCCAAAATAAAAACAAAGAACTGGTAAACACCATAAATGTATCGGGAAAACAGCGAATGCTTGCTCAAAGATTATGTTTGTACTACATAGCTACAACCATATTTAAAGAAGGCAAACCAGAATACAAAAAAACACTAAGCGATGTATTCACAGAATTTGACAATGCGATAGGAAACCTATTAATTAACAGTTACAACAGCACAGAAATTGAAGAAGAGTTAGGCTTAATCATGTCATATTGGGAAAAATTTCAACTGAACAAAAAAGGCTTGTTAAACAATGACTTTCCACTGCAAGAAATATTCTTAACCACAAATGAATTAACCAAATCTTTTAATAAAATTACTGGTTTATACGAAGGTATTGCCAATAATTAGTCTTAAAAATACAGGGTTAGGGAATCATATTGTATTCTCTAGCCTTTTTACTTAGCTCCAACACATTTTTAACTCCCATTTTTTTCATCAAATTAAAGCGATGAACCTCTGTAGTACGTTTACTAATATCTAATGCTGCGGCTATATCTTTATTAGTCATACCTGAAACCGCCAACTTTAGTATTTGATTCTCTCTTTTTGTAAGATCAAATGGATTTTGAACTTCTACAGTTGTCATCAGAACTTTATCAGGTTTTATTGACGTAGCCCCAACAGCTCCCTTTTTAAGTATATTTTTCACCAATATAGAAGATACGTCTCCGCTAAAATATTTATCTCCTTTACTCACTGTAGCTAGTGCTTTCAGAAACTCCTCCTTACTCGCACCCTTCAATAGATAACCGTCTGCTCCTGCATTAATAGATTGTAATATATATTCATCAGAATCATGCATTGATAACATAATAGTTTTAGAAGAAACCGATAAAGTGGTCAATTTTTCTACCGTTTCAATACCAGACATTTCTGGCATTCTTATGTCACAGATTACAATATCAGGTTGTAATGACTGAACTATATCTATCGCTTCTCGCCCATCAGAAGCTTCTCCGATAACCTCATATTGATTTTCATCTTCCAGAAGTGAACGTATACCATCTCTAACCAAAAAATGATCATCTACCAATACAATACTTACCATACTTATATATACTTAATTAAGCTACTACCAGTGCGAATTATTCACTTAACAAAGATATGAATAATTCAAAAACAGCCTCATAAATTTAATAATATAAGAATTTAAAATACGTATTTTCATTTAAAAAACAATACAAATCTAAGTATTAATACTTAGATTTGCAATCGTTAATTAATTTTTGCTAATAGAACTATTAAAAAGAACATAGGAACAATGCTAGTAGTTTGCTCGCATAAAGAACAAAATTTAACAGATGAAAAACAAATTACAATTTACCATAATATTATTATTGGTATTAGTCTTTAAGGGAAACGCACAAGAGCTTAGTATAGATGCAGATATCAGGCCTCGATTAGAATATTCTCATGGTTTTGGTAATCTAATTCCTTCTGGGGCAGATGCGGCTTTATTTGTGCAACAACGCTCCCGATTAAAATTTGGATATAAAGCCGACAAATTCGGTGCCTATATTAGTGTGCAGGATGTAAGTGTATGGGGAGATACTCCTCAGATCGCTGCAGCTGATGGCAATAATAGTTTCTCACTGGCGCAAGCCTGGATTGATTTTAAGTTTGGTAACGGATGGTCTACCAAATTAGGAAGGCAAGCACTTTCATATGATGATCAAAGAATCTTAGGAGGATTAGATTGGGCTATGCAAGGAAGGTTTCATGATGCAGCTCTTATTCAGTATAAAAATGAAACTGGTTTAAAACTGGACGTTGGTTTTTCATTTAATCAAAATGGTGTGAGTAGAGTAAATACATTATTCGATCCCAATAACAATGGCAATGCAAGAGCTGTATTTGATTATAAAGGAATGGCATATTTATGGTTGCATAAAGATTGGAAAACATTTTCAGGTAGTTTACTTTTTGCAAACAATTCTTATCAGAATTTAGATACAGATGGTCAAACCCCTATTGATGGTACCGTAAACAGACAGACTTTCGGAACACATTTGGTAGCAAAACCTACAAAAGGATTAAAGTTTGCTCTGAATCTCTATGCTCAGACAGGAAAATTTACAGAAACTGTGGATCTCGCTGCCTACAATGCGGGATTAGAAGTTACATATAAACCAGGGAAAACTTTATATGGTATTGGAGCAGAATTACTAAGTGGTGATGACAATGGAGGAAGTGATGGAGAAATTAAATCATTCTTTCCGATTTTTGGAACCAACCATAAGTTTAACGGATATATGGATTATTTTTATGTAGGGAATCATGCGAATAATGTAGGACTACAAGATATATATGCCAAAGTAGTTGTCAAAACAGGAACATCTAATAGCTTACTTGCTAAACTTCATTATTTCTCTGCAGCAGAAGACATTGCAGGAACTAATGATAAATACTTAGGTACAGAATTAGACGTAGTGTTTACACAAAAAATATTGCCATATGCTACTTTAAAAATAGGATACTCACAAATGTTTGCGGGTGACAGTATGGAAGTTCTTAAAGGAATTACCAATCCTAGCGGTTTACAAAACTGGGGATGGGCAATGCTAATAGTAAAACCTAATTTCTTAAAATGGAACTCTAAACCAAAGGAATAGTTTTTTGATCATATTTAATCTAAAACCTGTAAAATTAGTTTCACAGGTTTTTTTAGGTATTATTTTGAAATTCTCAATTTACAACACCTATAATTACGTAATTCTCACTAGTTAAATACGTATTAATACTTAATTTTGACCTATAAATACGTAACTCATGAAGAAGGTAGTAGTAATAGGTAACGGAATGGTAGGCTATAAGTTTTGTGAAAAATTTGTGGCCTCAGAAAAATTTATTGATTATAAACTTATAGTCTTTGGAGAAGAACCAAGACGAGCATATGATAGAGTACATCTAAGCGAGTTTTATGATGGCAAAACAGCAGAAGATTTAAGCATGTCTACAGCTAATTGGTACGAAGATCATAATATCGACCTTCATACTTCTGAAATGATTACAGAAATTAATAGAGAGCTAAAAACAATAGCTAATCATCGTGGAGAGACGTATTCATATGACTATTTAGTACTAGCAACAGGTTCTTCGGCATTTGTGCCTCCTATACAAGGCGTTGATAAAGAAGGTGTTTTTGTATATAGAACCATCGAGGATTTAGAAGCCACTGAAGCATACGCCAAAAAGTTAAAAGCACAAGGAAAAACAGAAGCTGCCGTGCTTGGAGGAGGATTATTAGGACTTGAAGCCGCAAATGCAGTTAAAAATTTAGGGCTAAACGCCCATGTTGTGGAATTTGCTCCTAGACTAATGCCTAGACAATTAGACAAAGGTGCTAGTGATATGTTACAGTCTAAAATCGAAAGTTTAGGTCTTAAGGTTCATCTTTCAAAACAAACCCAATGTATTCAGGGAGATAAAGCTATTGAAGGTTTGCAATATATTGACAGTACTGAATTAAAAGTAGACATGTTAGTCGTATCCGCAGGTATACGACCACGAGATGAGGTTGCCAGAGAAGCAGGATTAGAAGTAGGTATTAGAGGCGGTATTATAGTCAATCAGCAAATGCAAACTTCTGATAAAAATATTTATGCTATTGGAGAATGTGCTTTACTAAATAACATGATCTATGGTCTGGTTGCGCCAGGATATGATATGGCAGAAGTTGCTGTAGAACAAATTACTGGAGGCACTAGTGCCATGCCAGAATATATTGACATGTCTACACAGCTTAAACTAATTGGTACTGAAGTAGCTAGTTTTGGCGATGCCTTAAATGATGCAAAAGAAGACGTTGATGAAATCACCTATGAGAATAAACGTAAAGGAGTTTACAAAAAAATAAATGTTTCTAAAGATGGCAAAAAGCTATTAGGAGGAATTTTGGTAGGTGACTCTTCGGATTACAACGCTCTTTTCCAAATCTACATTAACGGAATGAAACTTCCAGAAGAACCCGAAGATCTTATATTAGGTAGTCGAGGCGGTGATGGCGGTGGACTTCTGGGTGATGTAATGGATCTTCCAGAAGATGCTCAAATTTGTTCCTGTGAAAGTGTAACCAAAGGTCAAATATGCGGAGCTATTGAAAATGGAGAGGCCACAGATGTTGCTGGAGTAATTGGATGTACGAAAGCAGGAACTGGTTGCGGTGGGTGTAAGCCTATGGTTACCGATTTAACGAATGCTACTCTGAAATCTTTAGGTATTGAAATTAAAGATGGAGTTTGCGAGCATTTTGACCTAAGCAGACAAGATTTATATAAAATTATTCAAGTAAAAGGATACATCACATTCGATGAAGTATTAGACAATCATGGAACTGGAGGTCACGGATGCGAATTATGTAAACCACTTGTAGCTTCGTTAATGGCAACTATCCATGCTGATACCGCTAATAAAGAGTATGCTATTCAAGATTCTAATGATCGTTTCTTAGCTAATATCCAGCGTAACGGAACATATTCTGTAGTCCCTAGAGTTCCTGGAGGTGAAATTACTCCCGAAAAACTTATTGCGCTAGGAGAAATAGCTAAAAAATACGATTTATACACTAAAGTAACTGGTGGTGTCCGTATCGATTTATTTGGTGCCACTCTAAATCAATTGCCTTTAATATGGAAAGATCTAATTGACAACGGTTTTGAAAGTGGTCACGCCTATGGCAAATCATTGAGAACAGTAAAGACCTGTGTTGGTTCAACCTGGTGTCGTTATGGAATGGATGAGAGCGTTAGTTTTGGTATTGAACTTGAAAATCGATATCGAGGAATTCGCGCACCACACAAAATTAAAGGTGGAGTTTCGGGATGTATACGAGAATGTGCTGAAGCTCGCGGAAAAGATTTCGGTTTAATCGCAGTAGAAGGTGGATGGAACCTATATGTTGGAGGAAATGGTGGCGCAACACCGAGACATGCAGAATTATTTGCCGAACAAATTGATAATGAAACTGTAATTAAATACTTAGATCGCTACTTAATGTTCTATATGCGTACAGCAAAACCATTACAAAGAACAGCAGCTTGGCAGGAACGTTTAGAAGGTGGATTAGAATATTTAAAAGAAGTTATTATTGATGATAAGTTAGGTATTGCAGAGGATTTAGAGAAAGAAATGAAAACATTAGTTAACAAGTTTGAATGTGAGTGGACTCAAGCCATCAATGATCCGGAAATAATGAAACGTTTTAATCATTTTGTTAATAGTGATGAAGAGGACGATAACATTGTTTTTGTTCCTATGAGAGAACAAAAAATGCCAGAACCGTGGAAATAATAAAAACAGCTTATAATTTAAAATAAAATGGAAGAAATTCTAACAAAATATAAGACCACCAAATTAGAAGATGTAAAAGTTTGGTTTAAAGCTGCATCAGTTAATGCTTTTCCGAAAGATGGAGGAGCTTGCGTAAAATATAAAGATTTACAAATTGCCGTATTCAATTTTAGCAGACTAAATACATGGTATGCAAGCCAAAACTTATCACCTGAAAAAAATGAAATGGTATTAAGTAGAGGAATGATTGGTGATCATAATGGAATCCCCAAGGTTGCTTGCCCTCTTCATAAAAAAACCTTTTCTCTAGAAACTGGAGAAAATCTAAATGGAGATCTCGCCTCTATTGCGACCTATCCTGTGAAAATAGAAAATGGAAGTGTGTATATTGGTTTTACAGAATAACACTATTTACTACCAAAAACCTTAACTTAGCGGGCATATTAATACCCTTTCTTTTATGCCAACTACAAAACTAACCAAAGCATTTTCTCTTTTTGATGAATCAAATGCCAAAGATCCTAATACTGAGATCGTTGATGGAAAATCCATCGCCAAAGAATTAGTATATGGTCAGCGAATGAGTCAGACGCTTAATAATTTTGTCTCAGAACCATCTGAAGCTTTACAACTAGCTGCTAGAGCTCAACATATTTGTAGATGGGAAATTCCTCGTAATAGTTATCCAATGGATCGTGTAGGATATCTAAAATGGAGAGAAGAGCTAAAAAAATTTCATGCTAAGAAAGCTTCTGCTATTCTTCAGGATATAGAATATGATGAAGCAACCATAAAGAGAGTTTCCTTTTTAATACAAAAGAAAAAGCTAAAAAAAGACGAAGAAACTCAAATATTAGAAGATGTAATATGTTTGGTTTTTCTCGAATTTTATTATGAAGAGTTTTCCGAAAAACATACCACAGAGAAGGTGGTTGATATTTTACAAAAAACGTGGAGAAAAATGTCCAAAGATGGTCATCAAACTGCATTAAAAATATCCTATTCAAAAAAAGCACTAAGTCTGATTCAGAAAGCCTTAGCTACCTAAGCTATTAGATTACATGAACATGTATGAACACATCAAAAAGATAAAGTTATTATTCCTTATTGGTATAATAGTTATATCTGCTTGCATAGTTTTAGTATACCTTTCACTGATTAGCCTAAAAACTTTAGGAATTATATCAGCTATATTATTTGTTTCATTAGGCATATTAACAAATATGCTAATAGATAAACATCAAAAAGTAATCGCCAAGCTACAAAATACTACAGAGCAGGCAATCCAAAACATAAAACGACTAGAGAAATCTCAAATTTCTAAAGATCAAAATATTCAAGAATTATCGGCCTTAAACTATGCAATGGATCAAACCGTTCTATATGCAAGAATTACAAAAGATGGTACTGTAATTAGCTTGGGAGCACGCTTTGCTAAATTGCTAAAAGTTGATCAGGATTATCAAAATAAAAACTTGGCAGACCTTATGAACCTCAGTGAAGTTCAAAAAAACAGGTTGTTCTTACTAATTGCTCAAAATAAAGGAGGCGTTTTTAATGAAGAATTCGAATTTGAAACCGTATCTGGTTCAAAAATATGGTTAGATGTATCGATTCTTACGGTATTTAAATCTTCTGGAAATATGGAAAGATTTGTCTTGTGTACTGATATTTCTAAACGAAAAGAAGCTCAAAAAGAAATTGAACGATTAAACGCTGATGCATATAAGGAAAAGGAAGCTATACAAAAATCAAATGCGAGCCAAATTGTTGAAGCTCAAGAAGAAGAACGAAAACGGATCGCCAAAGAAATTCACGATAGTATTGGACAAATGCTTACAGCGCTCAAGTTTAATATCGAATCTATCAACACAAATAATACAGAAAAAACCAATCAAAAGATTGAAGGACTCAAACAGCTATCTAAAGACCTTATTCAAGGAGTTAGAATGGCTACTTTTAATCTTACTCCACCAGAACTAAAGGATTATGGAATTAGCATTGCGTTGCAAAAAATGGCTCAGGAACTGTCAAAATTAACCAACAAGAACATTGTTTTTGAAAATACATCTAGTCCTGAACTACGTTTTAGTTCATTGGTAGAAACAAATCTGTACCGAGTAACTCAGGAAGCAGTGAATAACGCAATCAAATATGCTAAATCTGACTATATTTTAATTTCTATAAACAACTCATCATCAATACTTAGTATCATAATAGATGATAACGGCAAAGGGTTTGATATAGATAAAATACCTTCTAAACCCCAAAACAATGCAGAAGGTGGTATGGGATTATTTTTTATGAAAGAACGTATGAATTATATAAACGGTCGAATATTTATTAGTTCTAAACCTGGTGAAGGTACTAGAATCACCATTAATTATGCTTTAAGTAAGTAAAAATGTATATTTTTGTCGATTATAAATTCCCCGAAAAGCAAAAGTAAAAAAAGATAAGGATAATATTAAATATGTAATGAACTGGGATTCCAAAAAAGTATGGAAAGAAGAAGTCATTAGTAAACAATTTATTAAATATTTAAAAGAAACCGAAGTACATAAACTGATAAAAGATAAAGAAACTCAATTGGGTGTCATCTCTGAAAGAGATATTATAAATTGGTTAGATAAAGAAGAAAATGAAGATTTTTGGAATCAAGAAATGGAACATCATATATGCGAAAAAATCATCAAGGATGATGATGATTATTTCGTAGGTTGTGATTATGAAGATTTTAAAAATGCGTACTTTTTTGTAGCCAGTTTATGGAAAACTGAAAAAGGAGGTGATTTAATAATACTAGAACATTATCACTGATTTAGTAATTAAAAAGCACCTCTAAGCTTTATACATTATTCGTTTTATTTTTTAATACATCATTTCTATAATAATCAATAATTCCATCAATTGGTCTTCGCACTATATTACCAACGGTTAGGTGATATGGCCAAACTGCTGCACGAATAATGTCTTCACTAAAATGTGCTATAGATCCTATAAAATGAACGGGGACATTCTGCGCTTCTGGAAAACATAATACTCTTGTTTCCACAAATTCCTGAATACCTTCTGTAATAATTTTATAAAAATAACCGTTACGTTCACTGGTAAAAATAAACTCTGCAAAAGAAGCTAAATAAGTATTTGGATTCTCTTTCTTATATAAATTTTCTTTTATTGTATCTGAAGAGAGATCAAAACGTTTTTCGAATTCTGCAGCAACTTCTGGCGGCATTCTCTTATAATAATAATCCCTTATTAATCGCTTTCCAAAATAATTACCACTTGCTTCATCCATAAGAATATATCCTAAGGAATCCACAGTCATCTTTATTTCATCGCCGTCAAAATAACAACTATTGGATCCAGTACCTAAAATGCACACAATACCAGGTTCTGTAGTAGCCGCATATACTGCTGCAACCATATCCTCTCGTACAATAACCTCCTTAGCATTAACAAAATAATCTTCAAAAATCTTAGTTAACATTTCGGTTGGCTTATTCGTACCGCAACCAGCTCCATAAAAATGAACCCTATCAATATTATCTCTATGAGAAGCAAGTTGTTCATTTTCCTTAAGTCTTTCTTCTAATAAAGATTTACTAAATACAGCAGGGTTTAAACCTTGTGTACGGGTTTTAAATACAATATCACCCTCTTCATCAAGAAGGATCCAATCACATTTAGTAGAACCACCGTCAGCTAATAAAATCATTTTAAAATTTGTTTGTTGTGTGTGTGTTTGCAAAAAATGCCCCGATTAAATTCTTATCGGGGCAATATTAGTTATTACTCCTTATAAGTTACCTACATAAGATGATAAATCTATTAATTTAGAAGAATATCCATATTCATTATCATACCAAGACACTAGCTTGAAGAAGTTATCATTTAACGCAATTCCCGCACCTGCATCAAAAGTAGATGTGTGATCTTCTCCTATAAAATCCTGAGATACTACAGCCTCATCGGTATAGGCCAACACTCCTTTTAATTCATTTTCTGAAGCTTTTTTAACTACAGATTTAAGCTCTTCATAAGATACGGATTTCTTAGTTTTTACAGTAAGATCTACAACAGAAACATCTGCAGTAGGTACTCTAAATGCCATACCAGTAAGTTTTCCATTCAATTCTGGGATTACTTTACCAACAGCTTTGGCAGCACCTGTAGAAGAAGGAATTATATTATTTAAAGCAGAACGTCCACCTCTAAAATCTTTTTTTGAAGGAGCATCTACTACCGCTTGGGTAGCAGTAGCTGCATGAACCGTAGTCATTAATCCTTCTTCTATACCAAAATTATCATTAATTACCTTAGCTAAAGGAGCTAAACAATTTGTTGTACAAGAAGCATTAGAAACAATTGTATCCGAAGCTTTGGCATCTTTATGATTTACTCCCATAACAAACATTGGAGCATCTGCAGAAGGTGCAGAAATTACAACTTTTTTGGCACCAGCTTTAAGATGAGCACCAGCCTTATCTATGGTTGTAAAAATACCAGTACAATCCATCACAACATCTACTCCTGCCGCATCCCATTTTAATTCCTCTGGGTTTCTTTCTGCTGTAATTCGTATTGCCTTACCGTCTACGACAAGATTTCCATTTTCTACGGCAATGGTACCGTCATATTTTCCGTGTACAGAATCATACTCTAATAAATAAGCTAAATGATCTACATCTAACAAATCATTAATAGCTACTATTTCTACATTCTCGCGTTTAGCGGCAATTCTAAAAGCAATTCTTCCAATTCTACCGAAACCGTTAATTCCAATTTTCAACGTGCTCATAATTAATAATTTAGTTGTTTTTTTTTGTTTTTAAAAACGTGGTTATATTTATACTGAAGTAATATCAGCAACTTTGATCAATCGATCATGTTTATGTTCTCTTTTTTCGAGGGCAGTTGTAAGTGGTACAATAGTTACAGTTTTATGAACGATTCCAATCATGACCTCACTTTGACCGTCTAATAGAGTCTCTACTGCTCCAACACCTAATTTGCTTGCCAAAACTCTATCATAGCAACTTGGAGCTCCTCCTCTTTGTATATGTCCTAACACTGATACTCTAACTTCGTAATCTTCAAGGTTTTCCTCTACATATTCTCCTAATTCAAAAATGTTTTTGCCAGATTTATCTCCTTCTGCAACAACAATAATACTAGAGGTTTTGCCAGTTTTTTTACTTTTCTTAAGAGATTCTATAAGTCTATCAACTCCCATATCCTCTTCGGGAATTAATATTTCCTCAGCTCCAGCACCAATTCCTGAATTTAAAGCAATATCTCCTGCATCTCTCCCCATTACTTCTATAAGAAATAGTCTATTATGCGAACTTGCGGTATCCCTAATCTTATCTATTGCATCTACTACTGTATTCAATGCAGTATCATAACCAATAGTGTAATCAGTACCATTAATATCATTGTCAATAGTCCCAGGAATTCCTACTACAGGAAAATTATATTCTTCAGAAAGTTTTAACGCTCCTGTAAAACTACCATCACCTCCGATTACAATCAATGCATCAATATTATTCTTAATCAAATTATCATAAGCTTTCTTTCTTCCTTCTTCTGTACGAAAATCTTTAGAACGAGCTGATTTAAGAAAAGTTCCTCCTTTATTAATTATATTTCTAACAGAACGAGCATTGAGCTCTTCGATTTCATTATGAATTAGACCTTCATATCCTTTATAAACTCCAAAACAATGTACTTCATAATAACTGCAAGCACGAACAACCGCTCTAATAGCAGCATTCATTCCTGGAGCATCTCCTCCTGAGGTAAGTACAGCAATATTTTTAACTTTTTTCATCATTGAAGCCAAATCTATTGTTATTGACCACAATAACCTAATTTGTCAAAAATCTAAAACGTTTTCGGTTAATAAATTCAGTAATTACTGACAAAAAAAGTGTCATTTTAACGGATTTCTATGAATAATGTTAAGAAATAAAGAAAACACCAAAACTATCTATTGTTCATTTTTACATCTCTATCTATTATCTAAAAAACAAAAAAAACGACTTACAGATGTAAGTCGTTTTTAACCCAATAAAAATATGATATTTACTATTCCTGAATTAGAATAGTATATTGCCAAGGTGCTAACTCATATTCTTGGCCAGTTTTTCTTTCTGTTAGCTGGTCAGAAAGATAGTCCTTAAACTTTCCTTCATACGAAGCTGTAAACTTCACTGGTTCTTTTGTCATATTTGCAACAAACAGTAATTTGTTTCCTTCTTTTTCTCTCTGAAAGGCTAATATCTTTTTATCTGCAGAGGTTTTGATACGTGTATATGAAGCTGCATTTTTACCTCCGTGTAATGCTGGATTTTGATTCTTAAGTTTTCCTAGCTTTTCATATAAAGGAAAGAATATCCCTTTCTTTTTTATAATTGTATCTTTTTCAAAGAATAGTAGGCGTTTATCCATATCATATTCTTGTCCAGAATAAATCAATGGCATTCCAGGAGCTACATAAGATAATGCTGCAAACATTTCTTTAGCATCTCCCATTCTTTCTTCAACAGTTCCGTTCCAAGAATTTTCATCATGATTAGATGTAAAATTCATTAAGATATCATCATTTGCATACATGGTATCTACCTGAATCATTCTTTTATCCCAAGCTTCCACAGTATTTTCACCTTTAGCAATATGGTTCATTATATGATGTGTATCCCAGCCGTACCCCATATCAAAGGCATTCTCCATTAATTCTGGTTCCCAACCTTCTGCTAGCATAAACACAGGTTTGATTTTTTTTAACTCAGCCACAACAGTATCCCAAAAATCAACAGGAACCATCCCTGCAACATCACAACGAAATCCATCAACTCCTTCTTCCTGTATCCAATATTTCATTGCATCCAGCATACCTTTTCTCATATCTGCATTGTCATAATTAAGATCTGCTACATCAGTCCAATCTGTACCAACAGTATGCGTAATTTCTCCAGCATCATTTTTAGTATAGAATTCAGGATGCTCCTTTAGCCAAACATGATCCCATCCTGTATGATTTGCTACCCAATCCAAAACCACATAAATGCCATGATCATGAGCTGTTTTTACCAATGCTCTAAAATCTTCTAGAGTTCCAAATTCGGGATTTACCTTAGTATAATCAGAAATTGCATAATAACTACCTAACGAACCTTTACTTTTGGTTGTAGAAATTGGATATATCGGCATTACCCAAAGCACTTTTACTCCCAAACTTTTTAAAGTAGGAATATCTTTCGTAAATGCTTTAAAAGAACCCTCTTCTGAATACTGACGAATATTTGCTTCATAAATTACCGCATTTTCCATCATAGCATTGCTAACTGGAGTCAATTCTTCTTTTACTTCTTCTACCACAGTTTTCAAATCTGCAACTGTTTCTTCTTTTTTTGTCTTCCCGCATGAACAGACAATACCTACTAACGCTAGGCAGAAAATTATTTTCTTCATGATCTTATTATTTAATGTTTTAGATTTATTGTAATGATATGATCATTGATGTTCTGGCAGGTATTACTATATTTTTGCTAACATCAATTGTATGATCGGTAATGATATCTTTTCCTGATTTAAAATTCTTTAACCCTTCTTTAAAACGAGTTATATCAAGTTCTTGATTTTCTGAATTATTATTGATAATCACCATTACACTCTCTTTTTCAGTATACCTAAAATATACATATACATTATTAAAGGGTATATATTGTAATAGCTTTCCGTTATGAACAGCATTACTGCTTTTTCTCCAGTTTAAAACTTTCTTAGTGAATGCATGAAACGCTTCTTCGTCCTTAGTTCTACCGATCAATGTATCAGAACTTCCTTCTGCAAGAAAAGCACTTCTTTTATCATCAGGCCATCCTCCAGGAAAATCTCTACGGATATCACCATCTCCTTTTTTATCGCGATTCCCTAACATTCCAATTTCATCCCCATAATATATTTGAGGAATTCCTCTGGTAGTAAATATTAAGGTCATAGCCATTTTATACTTATTAATATCACTTTGATATATTTCATTGATTCTATTCGTATCATGATTACCTACGAAAAGAAGAATATTATTAATATCTGGATATAAAAAGTCATTCGTAAAATTATCATAAGCTCTGATCATTCCTTTATCCCATGAGCTACTTTCTTCATTAAACATTATGGTAACAGCATCATGGAGTGTAAAATCCATTACAGAAGGTAAATATGAATTAAATCCATCAATAGCTCCTATTTTACTGTCCTTTTGCCAATAAGCCATTTGCGCCTGATCATGCATCCAAACCTCACCTACAATATTAAAGTTTGGATATTCATCCATAATTGCCTTAGTCCATTTGGCAATTCCTTCTTTATCATTATAAGAGTACGTATCAACTCTAAAACCATCTAAATCAGCATACTCAATCCACCAAATTGCATTTTGAGTAATGTAATTAAGAAGTAGAGGATTACTTTGGTTCATATCTGGCATTGTAGTATCAAACCATCCATCCATGCATCCTTTTGCATCAATAGCTGCAGCATTTATATCAAATTGCGTTGTCATTCGATAATTACTACGCCTAAAACCTTCTGGCCATTGATGTATCCATTCTTTTGTTGGTAAGTCTTTAATCATCCAATGTTTAGATCCCCAATGGTTCGTTACATAATCCATGATAAGTTTCATATCCTGTTTATGCATCTCTGAAGCTAATTTCTTATAATCTTCATTAGTACCATATCTAGGATCGATCTTATACAAATCACTTTGTGCATAGGTATGATATGAATAAGTTGGTTCATTATCTTCTAATAAAGGTGTACTCCAAATTGCAGTTGCTCCTAAATCCTTTAGATAGTCAAGATGATCTATTACCCCTTGAATATCGCCTCCATGACGTCCTCCTGGATTAGATCGATCTTCTTTTTCTACAGTGTCTTTATGTGAATCATTAGTTGTATCACCATTGGCAAAACGATCTGGCATGATCAAATACATTACATCACTGCTGTCAAAGCCCTTTCGTTGAGCAGAACCTTCTCTTCTTGTTTTAAATTCATAGGATTGAGAGAAAACAGTATTCCCGTTTTCTTTGAAATTAATAGTAATCATTCCTACTGGAACATCCTTAGTATTAATGGTTATAAAAACATAATTAGGATTCTCTGTTTTTGTAATATCGGTAATGGTTATACCATCTATTTCAGTCTCATACTTAGATATTTCTTTACCGTAGCATAACAATTGTAATTCATTAGATTGCATACCACTCCACCAAAAAGGAGGTTCTATTTTTTCTATCTGTCCATAGGTTAGTGAAACCAATAACCCGAAAAACAGCATAGGCAATATACTTTTCATAGATTTTTAATTTATGAAGTTATTATTAGAATGTTATTGCAGAAAACAATATTAAACACCTTAAAACTTCTGTTTTTGAGGTGTTTAATATTGTTTATTATTGAGTTAAACGGTCATTAAACTATTAGGAGAGATGGTAAACTCTTTACCATCTACATAAATTAATAACTCGTGTTCTCCTTCTAGATTAAAAGTAGTTCCGTCCTGAGAAACAGTCACCTTTAAGATACTATTTCTGAAGTTTACATTAAAGGTATATCCTTTCCATTCTTTTGGAATTTTAGGAGTAAAAGATAGTGTGTCATTTTTAACTCTTAATCCTCCAAAACCTTCTACAATACTCATCCAGGTTCCTGCCATACTAGTAATATGTAGGCCTTCTTCTACTTCTTTATTATAATCATCAAGATCCAATCTTGATGTTCTCAAATAAAATGTATACGCTTGATCCATTCTATCCAAAGTAGCAGCCTGAATACTATGCACACAAGGAGAAAGTGAAGATTCATGGACAGTAAATGGTTCATAAAAATCAAAATGACGCTTTAATTCTTCCTTTGTAAATTGATCCTCAAACATGTAGAAACCTTGTAATGTATCTGCTTGTTTAATATATGGTGATCTTAGAATTCTATCCCAACTCCATTTTTGATTAATCGGACGCTGAGACGCATCAAGTTTATCAACCGTAATAAGTTCCTTGTCCAAGAAACCATCTTGTTGTAAATATACCTGATGTTTTTCTGAGTATGGAAAATACATCTTTTGTGCAACGTCTAACATTGCATCTATTTCTTTCTGATCTAGTTTAGTCTTTTCAATAATTCTATTGTAATCAACTTTATATTCTGACTTAACTTTTGCTATATTCTCGACACAATATTCAATACACCATTTTGCTAAATAATTAGTATACCAGTTATTATTGATATTGTTTTCATATTCATTAGGTCCAGTAACTCCAAGAATTACATATTTTTCTTTATCTTCAGAAAATGTTGCTCTTTGGTGCCAAAAACGCGCTATAGCAATCATTACTTCTAATCCCATCTCAGGAATATAACTATAATCACCTGTATAGCGCAGATAGTTATAAATTGCAAATGTCATAGCTCCATTACGATGAATCTCTTCAAAAGTGATTTCCCATTCATTATGACATTCTTCTCCGTTCATAGTAACCATTGGATACAACGCTGCTCCATTGACAAAACCTAGTTTTTGGGCGTTTTCAATAGCTTTTTCTAGATGATTATATCTATATACTAATAGGCTTCGTGCTACATTTTGATTTTTTGTAGCCATGTAAAATGGAATACAATACGCCTCAGTATCCCAATAAGTACTTCCTCCGTATTTCTCTCCTGTAAATCCTTTTGGTCCAATATTCAATCGAGCATCTTTACCTAAATAGGTTTGATTTAATTGAAAAATATTAAAGCGAATCCCTTGCTGCGCTTTTACATCTCCATCGATAGCAATATCTGCCATTTCCCATATCTTAGACCAAGCTTTCTTTTGAAGATCCAATAAAGCATCAAAACCTGATTCTGACGCCTGTTTCAATACAGCTGCGCTGGCAGAAGCAATATCTTCTTGTTTATGGTTTAACGAAACAGTATATCCTCCAAATTTGTGTAAAGAAGTAGTTGTACCTTTTGTTACCTCTACTTGATAACCAAGACCTACATAGGTTTTATTGGTTTCTATTGTCGGAAATACATTCTGTCGTTCTCCATCCAGAAATAATTGATTTAACATCCCTGTACATACATGAAATTCAGTTTTCATGGTTTTTGAGGATATATATGCTGAGTTACCTTTATGAGATACTTCATAAGTATCCCAGAACTTATCGTCCCAATTTGTATCCTCATTAGTAATCCCAGAATCGATATATGGTGTAAAACGAATTACTACGTCTTTATTGATAGGAGTTACTTCATATTTTATAGCACCAACTTCATCTAAGTCTAAGCTTAAAAACCTTGTAGATGTTACTATAATCTCCGTATTATTTTGCAATACTGCCTTAAAAGAACGTTGATACCAACCTTCTTTCATATTTAGCTCTCTGCGAAAATCTAAAACAGTTTTACACTTATGAAGGTTTAGTTTTTCACCATTAATTTCTACATTAATTCCTATCCAGTTAGGTGCATTCAATACTTTGGCAAAGTATTCTGGGTATCCATTTTTCCACCAGCCTACTCTAGTTTTATCAGGATAATATACTCCTGCAATATAACTCCCTTGAAATGTAGGGCCTGTATATGTCTCTTCAAAATTTGCACGCTGCCCCATTGCACCATTACCTATGCTAAAAAGACTTTCTGAGGATTTAACTCGTTCTGCATCAAATCCTTCTTCAATTATAGACCAGTTATCTGGTTTAATATAATCCTGATTCATCGGTTATCTCTTTTATTTTTAGTTGTTTGAGGAACAACCTAAGCAACGTAGTATACGTTAACTTAGGCTTCCTCATATTATTCTCAATTTCTTTCGGTTGTAACTAACTGGTTAATAAACTCTTCTTTAATTTCAGTAAAGTCCTTAAATACATAATCTGCTTCATGCAATATTTTCGGATCTCCAATACCTATACTTACCATATTGGCTATATTGGCAGCCTGAATACCTGCAACGGAATCTTCAAAAACAATACAATCTTTGGGTTGTATTTTTAATTCTTCTGCTCCTATTAAAAATACTTCGGGATCTGGCTTTGCTTTAGATACATTAGTACCATCTACAATGGCATGAAACTTATCCTTTAGTTGAACCTTATCTAAAATTATTCTTGCATTTTTACTGGCTGATCCTAATGCTACACCCTGTTCTTTGGTTAAAAGAAAATCTAAAATTCTAGGTACATCAGGAAGAATCTCAGAAACATCCATAGTATCTATGTAATTAAGATACTCTTCATTTTTTTTAGCCATTAATGTTGTAAATTCTTCTTTCGAAATGGTTTTATTTCCCCATTCTAAAATTTTCTCTAAAGATCGTATTCGGCTAACTCCTTTTAGTTGTTCATTTTGCGCAGAAGAAAAAGATATCCCTAAACTATTGGCTAAATTTTGCCATGCTAAAAAATGGTATTTCGCAGTGTCCACAATGACACCGTCAAGATCAAATATGAATGCTTTTTTTGTCATACTACACTTCTTTTGGATTATAAGTAATAGCGTCTTTGTTAGTAATCAACAAGTTACAAAAACCTGCTATAATCAAACTAATACCTGCTACTATCATTGCGTTAATTGTTTCTTCTCCTATAAGCTTATATGTAAAATTTATTCCTCCTACAGCAGCTATTACCTGAGGAATCACAATAAACATGTTAAAAATCCCCATAATAACCCCCATTTTTTTAGGATCAACAGAACTTGACAACATTGCATATGGCATAGATAAAATACTACCCCAAGAGAATCCGATCAAAGTAAAAGAAAGGATCAACCAAGAAGGAGATGGTATAAAATACATCGATATAAAACCAAAACCTCCTAAGATCAATGAAAACAAATGCACCAGCTTTCTATTTATTCTTTTTCGAGAAGTATAAAAAGCTAAGACCAAAGCAAAAGCCATAGAAGATAACCCATAGACTCCCATGTATTTCCCTACTTCATTTGATGATTTTTGGAATGCAGTATTAGCGATTTGAAACTCATTAGCTGATACCTCAGAATCCATATTATAATTAGATTCAACTGGCACGGGAGTTTTAAAAACATGCTCTGTTAATGCTGGATTTGTTAGACTCCACATAGTAAAAAAGGCGAACCAACTAAAAAACTGAACCAATCCTAACTTTTTCATTGTTAAAGGCATACTGCCAATATTATTTAAAATATCAGGTATAAATTGGTTTTTTTTCTGTTTCTCTTTTTTAAACGCTTCCATATCCTCAGGAGGATATTCTGTAGTAGTAAAAACGGTATACAATATGCTTACAAGAAAAACAAATGCACCAATAGCAAAAGCAACCTTAACAGACATCGGTACAACTCCATTTGCAGCCGAATCACTAACTCCTAGTTGAGATACCATCCAAGGAAGATTACTGGCTACCCAAGTTCCTATACCTATAATCAATGTCTGAATAACGAAACCATACGAACGTTGTGATTCTGGTAATTTATCTGCTACCAACGCTCTAAAAGGCTCCATAGAAATATTTATAGAAGCATCCAGAATCCATAGAAAACCAGCTGCAACCCATAAAACAGGAGAATGCGGCACAAAAAATAGAGCTATAGAACTAAGAACAGCTCCAATCAAAAAATAAGGTCTTCTTCTTCCCCATCTTGGACTCCAAGTTCTATCACTTAGATAGCCTATTATAGGTTGCACCAATAAACCAGTTAACGGTGCTGCAATCCACATGATTGGTATATCATGAATCTCTGCTCCTAAAGTCTGGAAAATTCTAGACATGAATCCGCCTTGCAATGCAAAACCGAATTGTATTCCTAGGAAACCGAAACTCATGTTCCATATTTCCCAGAAACTTAGCTTACGCTTGTTCATTAAGTAAATATTTGATTATTACTATGATAAGCGCGTACACTTATCAAAACTTATGTTAGTAGAAAGTGAAAATATAAGTTCTGATAGGGGTCAAATATATTATAATATTTTTAATAAAATAGTTTAAGCCTGTTATTTTTTTGTGGATTGTCTTTGAATCAAACTGGTATCAATGATCACAGTTTTATATTCTTCGGGAAGGTTATCATCGCCCTCAAGCTTTTCTATCAGTAGCTTTGCAGCTCTTACTCCCATTTCTTCTCCATGCTGACTAATGGTGGTCAAACTAGGGATAAAATGTTTAGATAAAATCCCATCTGTAAAACCTACAATGGATACATCATCGGGGATTTTTTTACCTTGCTCATCCAAAACTTTGGCAGCAGTAACTGCAAATAATTCGTTCACAGCAAAAATCGCATCTACATCTTTATTCTTTAGAAATTCTGAAATCTCTGATTCACAATTATCAATGTCTTCAATTTTCAAAATATAGTCTTCTCTAGCGGTAATATCATATGCTCTTAAGGCTCTTAAATACCCATTAGTCCTTAGTTTACCAACACTGATATAATCTACTGTTGTAAGGATAGCTATTTTTTTACATCCTAAAGAAAGTAAGTGATTTGTAGCAGCTTGAGCACCTTTGCCATCATCAATAATCACTTTATCACATACAAGTTCGTCTATAATTCTATCAAAAAGAACCACAGGCATTCCTTGACTCATGGTTTCTTCGATATGATGATAATCTTTTTTTTGTTGAGTTTCTTTTGCTACAGACAAAATAAATCCATCTGCACTCCCACTAGCTAGCATTTCCATATTAATCACTTCTTTATCAAAAGAATTGTTTGATGAACAAATGATAACATTATACCCTTTTTCATTAGCTACTTTCTCTACACCACCTATTACAGTAGTAAAAAAATGATGAACAATCTCAGGAATAATTACTCCAATAGTCTTTGTTTTTCTGTTTTTGAGACTAAGTGCAATGTTGTTAGGCTTATAGTTATACAACTTAGCGAAAGCTTTTACTTTTTGTCGAGTATCGAGACTAATCTCTACACTATCTTTTAAAGCTTTTGATACTGTAGATATAGATACATCTAGTTCTTTTGCTATTTGTTTTAACGTAACTTTTTGCTTCATTTCCCTTGAATTTTTATTAAAAGTCAAACTTTTCCGCGAAAATATGCCATATGATCATAATTACCCTTAAAATTTTAACAGAATTTTAAAAGTTATCCACACGCAAACGTTTGAGTAAGGTTACGGCTACACCGTAGCTAAAATTTAACACAGATTTTACATACTTTGGACTCCAGAAAGTGAAAATATAAGGCTAAAAACAATTAAAAACTAATAAATTTTATATGAAAACATTTACTAAAAGCGCATTGTTTTTATTGTGGTTGATACCAATGAGCTTTTTTGCACAGTCGACGGTCAATGGTACTGTTACTGATGCTGGAAATGGTCAACCGATTCCCGGTGTTAATATCATTATAAGGGGAACAACAAACGGAACTTCATCAGACTTTGATGGAAACTATTCGTTAGGAGGAGTAAGCAACGGAGATATTATTGAGTTTTCCTATGTAGGTTTCATACCTCAGGAAATTACTTATTCTGGAAACGACAGAATTGACATTGCTTTACAAGAAGATGCTGCAGAATTAGAGCAGGTAGTATTAATTGGTTATGGTGCCGCCAGAAAAAAGGACTTAACAGGTTCTGTAAGTACAGTTACAGCTGGTGACTTTAACAAAGGAAATATTGTTTCTCCTGAAAATCTACTTAATGGTCGTGTAGCTGGGGTTAATATTACTGCTGGAGGTGCACCAGGTTCTGGGGCTGCTATTAGAATTCGTGGTGGTGGTTCTCTTGCTGCATCTAATGATCCACTTATTGTAATAGATGGATTACCAGTTAATAATAACGTAGTTGGTGGTTCTCAATCTATTTTATCATCAATTAACCCTAATAACATTAAGTCTTTTACAGTACTAAAAGATGCATCCGCAGCAGCAATTTATGGTAACAGAGCATCTGCAGGGGTAATTATTATTGAAACAATCAAAGGAAGTAAAGGATTACAGGTTAATTATAATTTCCAATCCGGTATTTATACTATCCCAGACACTATCGATGTTTTTTCTGCAAATGAGTTTAGAGATGTTGTTAGAGAGCAAGCCCTAGTTAACAATAATATAGATCCAAGTTTATTAGGAAACGCAAATACAGATTGGCAAAAGGAAATTTATAGAAACGCTGTTTCAACTGATAACAACGTTTCGATAAGAGGTTCTCTTTTCGACGTGTTACCAGTTCGTGTATCATTGGGTCACTTAGATCAAGAAGGTTTACGTTTGACCAGTGGATTTAAAAGAAGTTCGGCTGCCTTGGTATTGAACCCAACTTTTTTAAATGGAAATCTTAAATTTAATTTAAATGCAAATGCTACTTTCGAAAAAAGAAGATTTGCAAATGGAGTTGAAGGTGCAGCAATTGCATTTGATCCAACGCAACCTGTTAATGATCCAACTTCTCCTTTTGGTGGATTCTTTGAATATGACAGTATTAACCCAGATGGATCTTTAAATAATATATTAGCAGTGACTAATCCAGTTGCTTCTTTATTGCAAAGAAACAACCGAAGTGAAGTAGATCGTTATTTCGGAAATTTTAAAGTAGATTATTCTTTATGGTTTTTACCAGAATTAACCGCTACTGTAAATATTGGTTTCGATGAGCAAAATGGTGATGGTTTTAATGAGTTATCTCGTGAAAGTAGTAGTGGTCAATTATTGACAGATGGAACATTAGATGGAGATAGAACAGAGTTCACCAGCTATAGAAGAAACACTTTATTTGATTCATATCTAAATTATAAAAAAGATATAGGAGCTCTTAGTCTTGATGTAACTGGAGGATATTCATACCAAAATTTTAGGGTAGAAGATTTCAATACAGGAGAGTTAAGAGGCGATAGTCAATCAAATCAAGCTACAAGATTATTTGATCCAGATTTAGTATTAGTAGCATTTTTTGGAAGAGCAAACTTAGCTATTAATGATAAATATTTACTTACTCTTTCTTATAGGAGAGACGGTACTTCTAGATTTAGCGAGGAAAACAGATGGGGTAACTTTCCTTCAGCAGCATTTGCTTGGAACATCTCTGACGAAGGTTTTTTAGCCAACTCTAGTACGCTAAGTAACTTAAAACTTCGTTTAGGATATGGTGTAACTGGGCAAGAGAATATTGGTGCTGGTCAGTTTAACAAATTACCATATTTAGCAAGATATCAACTTGGGCAAAACACTTCTCAATACATTTTTGGTGACGCATCTATTACCGTAGCCAATCCATCATTAAGAAATGAGGAATTACAATGGGAAGTTGCAACGCAATACAATATTGGTTTAGATTTCGGTTTGTTTAATGATCGTATTAATGGATCGTTAGATCTATATCGAAGAGAAACTGACGACCTATTCATTAGTGGTAGTTTACCTGATGGAGCAAACTTTGGTAACATTGGTCAACAAAACCTTGGTGAATTACTAACAGAAGGTATTGAATTAAATCTAAATGCAGACATTGTAAAGAATGGTAACTTTACTTGGAACATCAATTACAATGCTGCAGTTATTGATCAAGAAGTTGAGAAACTTGTTGGTGGTGAAGATCAATTAGTTGGTCCATCAGTAGGTGGAACAGGTGGTAACATACAATTACACAGAGAAGGGTTTTCTCCTTTTTCGTTTTTAGTTTTCAAACAATTATATGACGCAAATGGAGCTCCTATAGAAGGTGCATATGCTGATCTTAATGGAGATAATATCATTAATAGTGAAGACAGATATATTTATAGAAATCGTGATGCTGATGTCACAATGGGGTTTCAATCCAATATGACCTATAAAGGTTTTGATTTATCTTTTAATCTTAGAGCAAGCCTTGGTAACTACGTATTTAACAATGTAAATTCTGGAGCTACCTACAACGCAATCAATAATAATGGAACGTTAGCCAATATCCATTCATCTGTATTAGACACTAATTTTAATGTTTTTGGAGATACATTCCAATCTGATATTTACGTAGAAAATGCTTCGTTTTTAAAGATGGATAACGTGACTTTAGGATATACATTCAATAAGTTTTTTGGAGATACTTCTTCAATCAGATTATGGGGTGGAGTTCAGAACGTATTTACGATTACCGAGTATTCAGGTTTAGATCCTGAAATCTTTTCAGGAGTTGATCAAACATTATTCCCAAGAGCAAGAACTTTCTTGATGGGAGCTAACGTAAAATTTTAATTAATTTATTATGAAAATAAATATAAAAACTAATTATTTCAAGTATTTATTGTTGATGATAGGTGTCATCACTTTAAATTCTTGTACAAGTGATTTAGAGCAGAGTCCTAGAGATGACAGTGTTTTTATTGATGAAGAATTCTACGCAGATCCTGGTTCTTATGAACAAGCAATTGCTGGAGTGTATGGAAATTTTTCTCTTACAGGTCTAACTGGAGCAGGATCATCGAATATTGGAGGTATCGATGCAGGTACTAGTCAATATGGTCGTGGTATTATGAATATGCAAATATTTACTACAGACGAAATCGTTTGGACTTATATCAATGATGAAAGCGGGTTTATAGATGATTTACAAACATCAACCTGGACAGGAGCAAATACAGTAATACGTGGTTTTTTTAGTAGAGCAATGTTTTCTGTGTCTTTAGCTAATGAGTTTTTACGTCAGACTACTGATGGTAAATTAGATTCTAGAGGAGTTAGTGGAGCATTGAGAACTGAAATAGCAGCATACAGAGCAGAAGCAAAATTAATCAGAGCGTTAGCATATTATCATTTAATGGATTCATACGCTAGAGCTCCCTTATATAGCGAAAACGATCCCGTAGGAAATATACAAGGGCCTGAAATGGATCGCGCACAACTTTTCGAATTTGTTGAAACAGAATTATTAGCTATCGAATCCGAACTTGCTGATCCTCGTCAAAATGAATATGGAAGAGGTGATAAAGCTGTTGCTTGGGCAATTCTAGCAAAGATGTATTTAAATGCTGAAGTATATATTGGTGCGAATCGATATAGTGATTGTATCACTTATTGTGAGAGAATCATAAATGGAGGATATACTCTTGCTAATAACTATAAAGATTTATTTAGAGGTGATAATGACACTAATCAAGCAGCAAATGAAATCATATTCCCTTTTATTGCAGATGGGCAATTTGTTCAAAATTTTGGTCCAACGACTGTGATGACTAATGGTGCTGTGGGTAGTATCGAGCAAAACGGTGGAAACCTTGGTGTTTCAGCTGGTGGTTGGGGTGGAGCCATTAGAATCTCTCCTCAGTTTGCCGAAAAATTTGAAGATCCAGCATTTACTAATGATGATAGAAATACCATTATTAAAGATGGTAGACTACCTGAAATTACAAATATTACAGATCCTGGAACTGGTTTCGTATTAGAAAAATTCACGAACGTGACTACTTCTGGCGATACTGGTACAGATCCGAATAACACTTTTTCTGATGTAGACTTCCCTTTATTTAGATTAGCTGACATTTATTTAATGTATGCAGAAGCTAATCTTAGAGGTGGAGGTGGTAACGCTGGTACTGCATTAGGATATATTAATGACCTTAGAAACAGAAGTAATTCTCCAACTGTAACTTCTGGTGATGTGGATCTTGATTTCATCATTGATGAAAGAGCAAGAGAATTGTATTGGGAAGGACATAGAAGACAAGATCTTATCCGTTTCGGATTATTTTCAGGTGGTGGATATAACTGGGCACTAAAAGGTAATTCTCAGAATGGAATTTCTATCCCAGCTTTCAGAGATCTATTCCCTGTTCCAGATGCAGCCAGAGCTGCAAATCAAAACTTAGGACAAAATCCTGGTTATTAATCTATTAAACTCAATTTTAAAAATAAAGCAACATGAAAAAAATATCAATAATAGTAATGGCATTAGTAACCCTAATTGGGTTTAATGCTTGTACTGATGACGACGCATTAGTATTCACTGCACAGGAACCTGCCGAGGCAATTACGTTTACAAATTCTGTTTCTTCAGAATATGTACTTACATTAGAAACATTGGATAACACTGCAGAACGTTTTGTATGGGAATCTCCTGATTTTGGAGTAGATACGGCGATAACTTATGATCTTCAGGGATCTGGAGAATCAACATTTGCAACTTTCGAATCTTTAGGAACTACTTCTGCAAATGACATTGCTGTTACTGTAAAACAATTATTTGACTTAGCAGCGACTGCTGGTTTAGATAATGACCCTGAAACGTCTCAATTAGATGCAGATGGAAATCCTGTTTTGGATGGTGATAACAACCCTATCCCTAATAACGCTGGGGAATTATTTTTCAGGTTAGTTGCTTCTGTAGGAACTACTGATGGCGGACCGTCTAACACTTCTGATGTATTACCATTAAATGTATTCTTACCAGAGCCTACTGGAGAAGAGCCAATTATACTTTTAAGAGAATTATTCTTTGTTGGTAACGCTACAGCAGCAGACTGGAATAACGATAATAACAATACTCCATTAACTAGAGATCCTGGAAATGAAAATGCATATAGTTATACTGGATATTTCGTTGCCAATGAGTTTAAACTACTAGAAACTAAAGGCCAATGGCAACCACAATGGGGACTTGATGGTGGTGGATTTACAAGTAGCGAAATTCTTGGTGGAGACCCAGCTTCTTTTGTTGTTCCAACTACAGGGTACTATACACTTACTGTAAATGTAGAAGATTTCACTCATAGTTTTGATCCTTTTGACGAGAGTGCCTCTGTAACATATCCTACAATTGGATTTATCGGAGATGCTACTCCTGATGGATGGGATAGTGATACCGATCTTACGCAATCTACTTTTGATCCACATATCTGGTATGCAAATGGTGTAACACTTACTGTTGGAGAAATGAAGTTTAGAGCTCAGGATGATTGGGCTGTAAACTGGGGAGGCAATACTGAATTAACAGGGTTTGCTACACAAGATGGACCTAATATTCCTGTTTCCAGAGAAGGCGTTTATGATATTTGGTTTAACGACCTTAATGCAAGTTATGTACTTATTCCTATAGTTGAATAATATATCCTTAGTAACCAAAAAGGCTGTGTAACAACAGCCTTTTTGCGTTCTAATAAAATACAATTAGTCATGAAAAAATTTACTTTTATAATATTGACAATTTGCAGCATGTTTATGGCAACCGCACAAACATTTACGGTTACTCCAGCTGCATTTAATGAAACAGACGAGATAACAATTACGATTTCTAACTTTAATCCTAATACAGAATGGGGAGTCACAGATATATATCTGTGGGCATGGTATTTTGATTTAAATGATGATCCTGCTGGAGATTCCCCTACCAATGGTCAATGGACCAACTCTGACGAATCTCAAAGATTCACCGATAATATGGATGGTACGTATTCATTCACCTTTACACCTACAACATTTTATGGAACTACAGGTATTGGACGTATTGGATTCTTAGCTAAAGCAGATAATGGTAATGACGGTCAGACAGGAGATAATTTAGTAGAAGTTGGACTTTTTCAAATATCTCTTACCTCACCCGCAACGGAAACAACTGTTGTAAACAGTGGAAACGACTTAACCATTACAGCTACTGCTACAGTAAATTCTGATTTTCAATTATTTGTTAACGGATCTACAACAGCTATAAACACTCAAAACGCAACAACTTCATATAGTTATAACTATAACGTTACCACAGACGCAAGTCTAGAACTTATTGCTACTGAAACGGGTACTTCAAATGAATTGTCAGAAACTTTTTCGGTTGTTGTATCTCCTACAGTAACTGAAGCACCAGTCCCTGCAGGAATGAAAGATGGTCTGAATTTGGATCCCAATAATCCAGCTACTGCTACCTTTGTATTATATGCACCTAATAAAAGTTTTGTTCATCTTAAAGGTAATTTTAACGGGAATGATTGGATGAGAGATAATACCTACCTGATGAATAAAGACAGTGCTCAAGATAGGTTTTGGATTACACTAACAAATCTTCCAAATAACTCAGATATACTATATCAATATGAGATTGATGCTTCTATTTCGGTTGCAGACCCATACTCTACCTTAATATTATCAGAATCGAACGATGGTGGTATAGATAACATTACTTTTCCTAATTTACCAGCGTATCCAACAGGAAGTACAAATCACGCGGTAAGTTATTTTAAAACAGGTGAAACTGAATATGTATGGCAAACCACTAATTTTCAAAGACCAGAAGTTACCGATTTGGTAATTTATGAACTTTTAATTCGTGATTTTGATGCGCTACATTCTTTTGATGCAGTAAAAGCTAGATTAGATTATTTACAAGATTTAGGAATCAATGCTATTGAGTTAATGCCTGTTTCCGAATTCGACGGAAATAATAGTTGGGGTTATAACCCTTCTTTCCATATGGCTTTAGATAAATACTATGGTACACCAACTGCATTTAAGCAATTTATTGATGAATGTCATGCACGAGGAATTGCTGTAATACTGGATGTTGTGTATAATCATGCTACTGGTCAAAATCCATTTTATAGAATGTGGAATGATTGTAATGGCTGCTATAATGGCCAAGCTACAGCAGAGAATCCAATATTTAACGTTAGTGATCCTAATACCAGTTTCTCATTTTTCAATGATATTGATCATGAATCTACTGCAACAGAAAATTATGTTGATCGATTAAATGAATACTGGTTGACAGAATATAATATAGATGGATTTAGATTTGACTTTACTAAAGGTTTTACTAACGTAAGTGGTGATGGTGGCTCTTTTGATCAAAGCCGTATCAATATTTTAACCAGAATGAACACTGCTATTGAAGCTGTTGACCCAAATGCCTATGTAATTTTAGAACATTTCGCTCCAAACACTGAGGAAACTCAATTAGTAAATGCTGGGATGCTGATTTGGGGTAATATACATTTTAGTTATAACAATGCCACTATGGGATTTGGTGGATCTAATTTTGAAGGTGTTTCTTATTTAAGTAGAGGATGGACCACACCTTCATTAGTTGGTTATATGGAAAGCCATGATGAAGAACGATTGATGTATAATAATCTTCAGTCTGGAAATGCATTTGGCTCTTATGACATCAAAGACCTATCAACAGCATTAGATCGTGTAGAAATGGCTGGAGCATTTTATTTTACTGTTCCTGGACCTAAGTTAATTTGGCAATTTGGTGAATTAGGATATGAATTCAGTATTAATAGATGTGAAAACGGAACTATCAATAATGATTGTAGAACCAACCCTAAACCAATTCGTTGGGATTATCTAAATGATACTGATAGGACTGATGTATACGATCTATACGCTAAGCTAATAAAATTAAAGCGGAATGAGAAAATATTTAAAACCAATGATTTCACTTTAGAAACCTCGGTAGATACAAGAAAATCAATTCATCTTACCGATAATTCTGCTACTGGTGATGAGATAAAGTATGTAACAATCATCGGAAACTTCAGGACAACATCGCTAACCATTGATCCTGCATTTCAAGAAACAGGAACTTGGTATGATCTATTAAGTGATACTGGTGCATCCATCAATGTTACCGATGTAAATGCTTTAATTACCTTACAACCAGGTGAGTTTAAGGTTTATGGTAATGAGCAACGTAACTTAGGTACTCAAGACTTTATAAAAGGGAATAGTTTTAATGCATATCCTAATCCTGCAAAAACATCTTTTAGTATTGATGAATCTGTGCAAAAGGTATCTGTGTATACCATTACAGGAGCAATCGCAAAAAAATTCGAGGGTGATTTTGAACCAGGGACAAGTTTTGAAATAGGAGAATTATCTAGAGGTTTATATCTTGTACAAATTGAAAACGAAAAAGGAGTAGCAACGACCAAATTGAGTTTGAACTAGAAATAATTAGTCTTCTAGCACTACCCTATATCTCAAAAAGGAGTATTTTTTTTAAAAAAAAATACTCCTTTTTTGGGTAACAAATAGTATCAAATAGGAACATATGAATACGAAACATGCAGGATCTAAACCTCTATGATAGTATAATCGAAAAGAATTACTTTACTTTGTAACAGATCTCATTACACAAAATTAAAACTCTTAATGCCAAAATTTCCTTTTTACAAACAAGCTGAATCTAAAGATTGTGGACCCACTTGTATAAAAATCATAGCTAAACATTACGGAAAAATCCTGAATACTCAGAAGCTTAGATCTCTTAGTGAAACTACAAGAGAGGGAAGTTCTTTACTAGGTTTAAGCGATGCCGTAGAAAGTATAGGTTTTAGATCATTGGGAGTCAAGTTATCATTAAATCAACTGGTAGATGTACCCTTACCGTGTATTGTACATTGGAACAAAGTACATTATGTTGTAGTATATAAAGTTAAGACTTCTCGAAAAGGAAATATGACTATTTATGTTTCGGATCCAGCACATGGTTTGATAACATATACTAAAGAAGAGTTTATCAAAGCTTGGATTGGTAATAATGCAGATGAAACTACTGAAGAAGGAGTAGCATTGTTAGTTGAACCCACACCCAAATTTTATAATGACAATCTGGATGAGAAAGATGAAGAATTTGGTTTTAAATTTATCTCTAAGTACGTTTTTAAGTATAAGAAATTTCTTTTTCAGCTTATACTTGGATTAACAGCTGGTAGTTTATTACAACTTATAAGCCCATTCTTAACACAGAGTATTGTTGATGTCGGTATTGAAAATGAAGATATTGATTTTGTATACTTAGTACTGATTGCTCAATTATCATTGTTTATTGGTCGGACCTTAATAGATGTGCTCAGAAGTTGGATTTTATTACACCTAAGTACAAGAATTAACATTTCTCTTATATCAGATTTTTTTATAAAATTAATGAACTTACCCATCTCCTATTTTGATGTAAAAATGACTGGAGATTTATTGCAGCGAATTAATGACCATAAAAGAATAGAACAAATACTTACCATGTCATCGCTGAATGTATTGTTTTCTATGGTCAACCTGATTGTATTTAGTATTGTACTGATTTATTATAGTTTTTCAATATTTACAGTCTTTGCGATTGGTAGTGCATTCTATTTTGCTTGGATTTTAATATTCTTCAAAAAACGTAAAAAGCTAGATTACAAACGTTTTTCTCAAATTAGCGAAGAGCAAAGTAAGGTTATTGAGTTGGTAAACGGGATGCAGGAAATCAAACTCCATAATGCTGAAAAAAGAAAACGATGGAATTGGGAATTCGTACAGGCTAAGCTTTTTAAAATATCGATAGAAAATCTAGCTTTGGAACAATACCAAAGTGTAGGTTCTGCATTTATCAATGAACTAAAAAATATATTAATCACTGTGCTTTCGGCAGTACTTGTAATTGATGGAGATATCACATTAGGTATGATGCTGGCAATTACTTCTATTGTAGGCCAATTAAATGCACCTATTACTCAATTAATTAATTTCTTAAGAGAATTACAGGATGCGCAGATTTCATTAGAACGTCTTGGTGAGATCCATAATAAAGAAGATGAGGAAAAATCTGGTGATGAAAAAATCAGGGAAATTCCTGAAAATTCAGATTTTGAGATTACCAATCTTAATTTCAGGTATGTAGGATCAGACAAACCAGTATTAGAAAATTTAAACTTATCTATTCCAGCTAACAAAATTACAGCGGTTGTAGGTGTAAGTGGTAGTGGAAAAACTACCTTAATGAAACTTTTACTTAAGTTTTATGAACCTGATGATGGTCAAATACTTATTGGATCTAGTGATTTACACAATGTATCACAAAAAGCATGGAGAGATCAATTTGGTGTCGTAATGCAAGAAGGATATATTTTTAATGATACTATTGCAAATAACATTGCCGTTGGTGAAGATTATGTGGATAAGAAAAAATTAGCGCATGCAGTAGATGTAGCCAATATTAAAGAGTTTGTAGAATCTCTACCTTTATCCTATAATACGAAGATCGGAATGGAAGGTGTAGGACTTAGTACAGGTCAAAAACAACGATTATTTATTGCTCGTGCTGTATACAAAAACCCTAAGTTTCTGTTTTTTGATGAGGCAACTTCGGCTTTGGATGCCAACAATGAAAAAGTAATCATGGAAAAGCTTGATATCTTTTTTAAGAATAAAACCGTGATGGTAATTGCGCATAGGTTAAGTACTGTAAAAAATGCTCATCAAATTGTGGTATTAGATAAAGGAAAAATTATAGAAGTAGGAAATCATGAATCTTTGATTAAAGAAAAGGGAAGCTACTACAATTTGGTTAAAAATCAATTAGAACTCGGAAAATAAAATGCCTGATAATTTAGACGACATACAATTAAGAAGTGAAGAAGTTCAGGAAATCCTGACTCGTGTGCCGCATTGGATGATCCGATGGGGAAATCTATTAATATTAGTATTAGTACTATTATTACTATTTCTATCTTGGCTTATTAAATATCCAGATACTATTCCCGCACAAGCTATAGTAACCACAGAAACTCCTTTACAAAAAGAGCAAGCAAACGTTAGTGAAAAAATCGAAGCTATTTTGGTTAAAGAAGGCGACACAGTTCCCGAAGGAACTCCTTTGGCTATCCTTAGAAATACTGCGAATTATGAGGATGTGTTTATTCTTAAAAGAGTAATGGATACTATTACTATCAATAATAGATCTATCGATTTTCCTTTTGATAAAATGCCTCCAATTCTAGCTTTGGGAGATATTCAAGCTGCATATGCAACCTTCGAAAATAATTACACTGAATATCGTCTTAATAAGCAGTATCAGCCGTTTAGTGGAGAAAGTTTAGCAAATCAAACATCCATACAAGAACTTCATAGAAGAAGAGAAGGTTTACGCAGACAAAAAAGACTTGCCAAAAGTGAATTGGATATCAAAAGAAAGGATTATGAAAGGCAAAAAACAATGCTTGAAAAGGGAAACATATCTCAACAAGAATTTGAAAACAAACAAGCAGAGTTCTTACAAATAGAAAATAGATTTAATGATTATGATGCTCAATTATCTCAGTCTACAGAAAATATAGTTACTGCCCAGAAAAATTCAAAAGGAACTAAGTATCAACAACAAAAAGAAGAGGTTAACCTACGTACGAAGCTCATTCAATCATTTGATCAATTACGTAAAAATATCAGAGACTGGGAATTAAGATATTTATTGCAATCTGATATTACAGGACGCGTTTCCTTTACCAATTATCGTTTTGAAAACGAAAATGTTTCTCAAGGAGATATTGTTTTTGTAATAATACCTATCCAAGAATCTTCATCTTATGTTGCTAAAATAAAGGCACCGACTCAGAATTCGGGAAAAATAAAATTAGGGCAAAAAGCTAATATAAAATTAGAAAACTTCCCTGATGACGAATTTGGTATGCTACAAGGAACTGTGGATTACATTTCTATGCTGCCTGATAAAGATGGATTATATCTTATCGATGTAAAACTGCCTAAACAATTAATAACTACATATAAAAAGAAAATACCTTTTAAACAGGAAATGAGAGGTTCTGTAGAGATTATAACAGAAGATCTAAGGCTTATCGAGCGCTTCTTTTATCAATTTAAGAGTTTAATGGATAAATAATGTTATGCAGCCTTTGGCAATGAAACGGAAAAAACACTGCCTTTTCCTAATGTGCTTTCTACCTTTATATTACCCTGATTAAGTTCTATCAGTTCTTTGCATATTCTAAGACCAAGACCTGTACCTGTTTCGTTTTGAGTTCCATTGGTTGTAAATGTATCTTCAGCAAATAATTTATTGAGATTCGAAGGATCTATTCCAACTCCTGTATCTTCAAAACAAATCTCATAATGATCTTCTTTTTCTTTAGAAATTAAAGCTATTGAGTCTCCAGGTTTACAGAACTTTATAGCGTTTGCTATCAAATTCTGAGCAACGATCGCAACCATATCTCTATCCGCATATATTTTGGTCGTATCTAACTTATTAATTAACTGAATATTCTTTTGTGTTGCTTTAGAATTAAAAAAAGCAAACTTGGTCGTAATTACTTCTGTAACATCAAAACTAACTGGTTTTGCAGATAACTCCTTTAACTGAGATTTAGACCAGTTTAATAAGTTATTCAACAAAATAGAAGTTTGATGCGTTCTATTTGCTAATAATGGAATTATTTCCTGAAATTCTTCTGTGGAAATTTCATTTTCTTTCATCAAATTTAAGCTTCCTTCTAATCCATGAATCTCATTTTTAAGATCATGAGAGATGATAGAAAATAGCTTATTTTTGATTTGATTTGATTGATTTAAATTAGCAATTAGCATTTTTCTTTCTCTTCTCGTTTTAATAATCCAAAATAAAAACACCAAACTAATCACTAAAACACATAGTACTACGAATGTGAATATTCTATATCTAAACAATTGTTCTTTAGTACGTAACTCTCTTTTTTCTTGCTCGTCAATCTTACGTAATTGCTCCAATTCTGCCTGATAGCGAGCCTCTGCCCTCTCAATTTTTTTGGTAGACAATTCGTTAATCCTTTCATCAGACAACTTTTGATATTTTTGCTGCCACACAAGTGCATCGGTAAGATTATCTCTTGCAATATCTAATTGCGAAAAATATTTATAAACTTCTAATAATGATTTTGTAGCTTTTAAAGCTGTAAACTCTTTTTCGGACTCTTTTAATAATCCTTCTGCTTTTTTATATCGCTTTGTTAATATAAATAAGTTCGCTAATTGCAACTTATTATCTGCACTTAGCATAGGGTAGGTTGTAGTTTTTAAAATCTGTGAACTAGTATCGTAATACTTTATTGCGGTAGTGTAATCTTTTTCACGTAATGCAACTTTTGCAATGATACTATAGGAATGCGCTACGTAAGCAGGAAGGCTATCTATTTTATTGCGTGTCAACGCTTCTTTAAGGACTTCTTTGGCTTTATCAAACTTTTTTTCAGAAGAATATATAACCGCCAAGTTATTCATAACTCTTCCAATATTCTTTACCTGTCCAATTTTCTTACTAACTTCAATTGCTTTACTCAGAAATTTTTCTGCTTCTTCATTGTTTTTTAATGCTCCATATACAATCCCTAAATTGTTATATCTTCGAAACAATATTGAACTATCAGCTAATCTTTCTGAATACATTTTTGCTTCTAATAAATAATCCGTACTCTTTTCTATATTACCTCTATTATACTCTAAAACAAATCTAGCATTATACACTTCTGACAACCACCATAGGTTATTTGTTTTTTTAAAATTAGCCTCAGCATTTTCAAAAGAACTCACTGCCTCAAGAAAATTTTTGGTTTTAGAATATACTTTAGCTTTGTATACATGAACATGTCCAACACCATCTATATCTTTTAATTCAGTACCTACATCTATAAGCTTGTCTGCAAAAAGTAACGCTTCATCATATTTCTTTTCTTTTACTAAATACTTAAAATCTTTAATTGCGTTATCGAATTGGATAGTATCCGTTATCTTATCAAAGTCATAAGATGAAATAGAAACTATATCTTGTGCAAAACCAGTGGTGAATACAATCAATCCTAATTTGAGTAGTAATAGTTTTTTCATATTCGATTATTTTGGGGATATTAGATAAAAATCCAATTATATCTTCAAAATACACAATTTAATTTTAAAAATACAAGAAATGTAATACTATTCTTACTTTTAATTACGTTTTTCGCGTCAAAACATATTAATGTTTACTAAATCATACTCTTGAATTCAGGAGAAGCACACTCACCACATCTATTTCGCTTTAGGTAATATAACATAAAAAATACTGCCTTCTCCTAATGTACTATCTACTTTGATGCTACCTTGATTAAGCTCTATAAGCTCTTTGCAAATTCTAAGTCCAAGACCTGTTCCAGATTCATTTTGGGTACCATTGGTAGTAAAGGTATTTTCTGCAAATAACTTATTGAGATTCGAAGAAGCTATCCCTACACCTGTATCCTCAAAGCAAATCTCATAATGATCCTCTTTTTCTATGGATACTAGGGTTATAGAGTCATTAGGATTACAGAATTTAATGGCATTTGCTATTAGATTTTGAGCTACAATTCCAAACATATCTTTATCCGCAAAAATTACCGTTGCATCTAATTTATTAATTAGTGCTATGTTCTTTTTATCTGCTTTAGGTTTGAAAAAAATAAATTTATCTTTAATTACTTCTGTTATATCAAAGGTAATTGGATTAGGATTCAACTCTTTCATCTGCGATTTAGACCAGTTTAATAAATTATTCAACAGAATGGAAGTTTGGTGTGTTCTATTTGCCAATAAAGGAACTATTTCTTTAAATTCTTCTGTAGAGATTACATCTTCTTTCATTAAGTTAAGGCTACCTTCTAACCCATGGATCTCGTTTTTAAGATCATGAGAAATAATAGAAAATAATTTATTCTTTACCTCATTTGATTCATTAAGTTTAGTGATTAACTTTTTTCGTTCTTTCCTTGTTTTTACAATCCAAAGAACAAAGACGAAACTAATTAACAAGATTCCTAAAATGATAAACGCAATTACTTTGTAACGAAACAGCTCTTCTTTATTTTTTTGTTCTCTTATTTCTTGTTCATCAATCGTTCGCAACTGTTTTAATTCTCTTGCATAAAACTCCTCTCGCTTTTCGATTTTTTTTAATGAAGATTCAGATGCTATTTCATCAGATAGTTCTTGATACCTATGCTGCCAGGCTATTGCACCAACAAGATTTCCAGTAACAGAATCTAATTTTGAAGATAATTCATAATTCTCGAGTAAGTTCGCTTTCGAATCAATTTTGCGATAAGCTTCTCGAGTTATTGTAAACATTTTTTCTGCTTCTTTAATATTTCCTAATTGAAGCTCTATATATCCAATACGCTGTTTCGTATCGATAGTCATAATATTATCTCCTCCTTTACTGTAATAATATAATGAGCTATCATAAAGTTTTCTTGCTTTATGATATTCTTCTTTGGCAATAGCAATTTCTCCTAATGTTGCGTATGAATATGCAAATACTCCTATCAGGCTATCTTTTTTATTGATTCTTATAGATTCTTTTGCCATAGCCTCGGCTTCATCATATTTCTTGTGTTCTATATACACTTCAGCCAGATTATTCATTATTGTACCTAACTCATCCTTATATTCTCCAGACTTCTTTATTAACAATATTGATTTAGAAAATGCTTCTTCAGAAAATTCATAATCCTCTAATTCCATATGTATTCTACCTAAGTTATTGTACATAACAATCAATGGAATACTATCTTGGATTTTTTCGAAGTAATTTTTGGCCTCCAGCAGATAATAGGCGCTTTTCTCTAAATTACCCATTTGTTTTTCTGTTATATAAAGTTCATTATGAACAACAGCTATTGCCTTTTGGTAGTTTATTTTATTGAAATAGGTAATTGCCTTTTGATAATTTTTTTCGGCCAGTGAATATTCTAATTTATTCCTATATATTAAAGCTTTGACTACATATGCTTTACCTATGCCTTTAGTGTAATTTAACTTTACACCTAACTGTATAAACGCATCTATTTCTTTTATTGATATGGTATCCGTTCTTTTTTGAAGTGTTTTACGAAAATCATCTACTGCATTATGGTATGAAGTAGTGTCTTTTATATGAGAAAAATCACGAGGCGATACTGTACTTTTATCTTGCGCATAATTCTGGTTTAAAAAAAGGAAGATGGATACTAGCGTGATTAGCCTTTTTATAATCATATATTTTGAAGTTAATTTGAAAAATATAATATCACAATAAACGATAAAAATATCTATGCGGTTAATTTATGGTCTTTTATAGCATCTATACTATGCAGCTGCTTTAGGTAATGATATAAAAAAAGTACTTCCTTCTCCGAGAGTGCTTTCAACCTTTATATTACCATGATTAAGTTCTATTAACTCTTTACAAATTCTAAGTCCAAGACCAGTTCCTGTTTCATTTTGAGTACCGTTAGTTGTAAATGTATCTTCGGCAAATAGCTTATTGAGATTAGAAGGATCTATTCCAACTCCAGTATCTTCAAAACAGATCTCGTAATGATCTTCTTTTTCAATTGAAACCAAAGCTATTGAATCTCCAGAGTTACAAAACTTAATTGCATTTGCTATTAAATTCTGCGCTACAATTCCAAACATATCTTTGTCCGCAAAAATCATTGTTGGATCTAATTTATTAATCAATTTAATATCCTTTTTCTCTGCTTTAGGTTTAAAAAAAGTAAATTTATTACTGATAACTTCTGTTATATCAAAGGTAGTAGGTTTAGGGTTTAACTCCTTCATTTGTGATTTTGACCAGTTCAATAAATTATTTAACAGAATTGAAGTTTGGTGTGTTCTGTTTGCTAATAAAGGAACTATTTCTTTAAATTCTTCTGTAGAAATCACATCTTCCTTCATCAAATTTAAACTACCTTCTAACCCATGAATCTCATTTTTAAGATCATGGGATATAATAGAAAATAGTTTATTCTTAACTTGATTGGATTCATTAAGTTCGTTAATATATCTCTTTCGATCTTTTCTGGTCTTAATAATAAGAATCATAAAAACCAATATTACTGCAATTACGGCCATACTAATAAAAGTAAGTAACCTATATCTAAATAATGATTCTTTAGTTTTTTGTTCCCTTTTTTCTTGTGCGTCAATTAGTTTTAGTTGTGTTAATTCTGCTTCATATCTCGACTTAGCTTTTTCAACTTTTTTAGCACTTATATCGTACAATCTCTTATCAGAAAGTTTTTGATATTCTTTTTGCCATCCAATTGCTCCCAATAAATTACCTCTCGTAGAGTCTAACTTAAAAGAGTATTTATAATTTTTCAACAATAGCGATACTACATTGACTTTCTTAAAACCATCTCTAGCTATTTTTAATAATTCTTCTGATTTTTTATATTCTCCTTGTTCTAATGCAATAATTCCAAGCTGCTGTTTGGCATTCACTACGATTAGTTTATAATTAGCTTGACTACCTACGCATAAGGTGGTATCATAATATTTTTTTGCAGCTTCATATTCCTTGCCATACATTGCTGCTTTTGCCATTATGCTATAGGACTGTGCTGTATGCCTTAAATCATTTTCTGCTTTATTAATCTTTAATGCTTCTGGTAAAAGTTTCTTTGCTTCAGAAAGATTTCCTTTTTCTGTATATAGCAATGCCAAATTATTCATAACCAATCCAATCCCGTCAATTTTTAATTGCTTTCTTAGATTTATAGATTTTAAGTAATATTTCTCAGAATTCGGAATGTTCTTAAGTTCTTTATAGATGATTGCTAGATTATTATAGATCCCAGATAACCCTACGCTATCATTTAATTGTTCTCTGTATAACTTGGCTTCCATTAAGTAATCAGCTGCTTTTTCTAAATTCCCTTTGTTTTGTTCAATAATGAATCTATCATTACTTACTACTGCAAGTCCATTACGGTCATTAGTTTTTTCAAAATAACTAGTCGCTTTTTCAAAACTTTTGTCAGAGACGCTATTTCTTTGAAGCGCATTACTAATAATTCCTTTTAATCTAAATACCTGACCTAATCCATTATTATACTCAATGTCGGTACCTAATTTAATAAGTTGATCTGATAAAAGCTCGGCCCTATCGATCTGGTCTTCGTTTACAAATTGTTGTAAATCACTAACAGCCTTATTAAAGATTATGGAATCTTTTAATGCATTTATATCAGATAGATCTACGGTTGATAATTGACTTTGGGAAATACCCAAGCCATGTATCAAACATAGAATTAAAAATATAAAAACACTTTTGTTCATATTTACTTTTACTAAAACAAGATTAAAAACATATTTGATCCTCAAAATACACAAAAAAACATAAAAACACACAATAAGTAGTCTTATTCTTACATTTATTTTTAATAATAGTGTTTTTACAAAAAAAGTCAGGTAATTTATTCAATTACCTGACTTTTAAAACATTAAACCATACATCAATTTCTTTTGATTTTTAGGCCATATTTATAATCTTATTATGCTGCTTTTGGTAGTGAAATAGAAAACGTACTTCCTTTTCCTAAAATACTTTCCACTTTTATATTTCCTTTATTAAGTTCTATTAATTCTTTACAAATTCTAAGTCCCAGACCAGTTCCTGTTTCATTTTGAGTACCATTTGTAGTAAACGTATCTTCTGCAAATAATTTATTGAGGTTAGAAGGATCGATACCTACACCAGTATCTTCAAAACATATTTCATAATGATCCTCTTTTTCTCTGGATACTAATGCTATAGAATCCCCAGGATTACAGAATTTGATTGCATTTGCTATTAGATTTTGCGCTACAATACTTACCATATCTTTATCCGCAAAAATATTAGTAGCATCTAATCTATTAATTAATCTAATATTTTTCTGACTCGCCTTGGGTCTAAAAAAAGCGAATTTATTAGATATAACTTCTGTAATATCAAAAGTTATTGGTCTAGCATTTAGTTCTTTCATCTGTGATTTCGACCAATTCAATAAGTTATTTAATAAAATGGATGTTTGGTGCGTTCTATTTGCCAATAGTGGAACTATTTCTTTAAACTCCTCGGCAGAAATAGCATCTTCCTTCATTAAGTTTAAACTACCTTCTAATCCATGAATCTCGTTTTTGAGGTCGTGTGATATAATAGAAAACAATTTGTTTTTAATCTGATTAGATTCATTTAGTTTGCTAATTAGTCTTTTACGTTCTTTTCTAGTTCTTATGATCATTACCATAAATACAAAAAAGATTAATAATAAACCTAAAGCTACGAAAGTAAGAACTCTATATCTAAACAATTCTTCTCTTGTAAGTTGCTCTCTTTTTTCTTGTGCATCGATAGTACGTAAGTGTTCTAATTCTGCCTGATACCTAGCTTCTGCTCTTTCCATTTTTTTTGTTGACAACTCCGTCATCATTTCATCAGATAATTTTTGATGTTTCTTTTGCCATGCTAATGCGCCAGAAAGGTTTCCTCTGGTAGAATCTAATTTTGAAGAAAATTGATAATTCTTCATTAATAATTGCACCGCTCCTAAATCCGAAGATTCTTTTCGGGCAACCGCCAATAACTTTTCAGCTTCTTTGTAATTCTTTGATATAATCGCTAGATACCCGAGTTGTTGTTTATTATCTACAGTAAGAAGATCATAATTAGTATTCACGGATATGGATAATGACGTTTCATAGTGTTTTTTGGCTTTTTCATAATCCTTTTCGTATAATTCAACTTCGGCCATAATACTATAAGAATGCGCAATAGAAGCATTAATACTATCTTTTTTATTAATAGATAATGCCTCAGGCAACATGGCTCTAGCCATATCTGGCTTACCATTTTGTAAATAAATGAATGCTAAATTATTCATCACCATTCCAATATTACGAAGCATTCCTATTTTTTTTCGAGTCGTAATGGCTTTATTGAAATATCTTTCTGACTCATCAAGGTCATCTAAACCTGCATAATGACTAGCTAGGTTATTGTATATAATCGCCAAACCAGCACTATCTCTTAATTTTTCATTATACATTTTCGCTTCCAACAAATAGTCTATACTCTTTTCTGTATTACCGCGATGACTTTCTAGTATGGATCTGGTATTAAAAACATTAGCTAATCCTTTTAGGTTATTGGCTTTTTTATAATTTTTCTCTGCGTACTCATAATTTCTTATAGCCTCTAGATACTTTTTATTCCTTTTCAAAAACCTTCCTTGGATTAAATATAATTCTCCTAAACCGTTAGAATAATTTAATTCTTCACCTTTTTTAATCAAAACATTCGCCAAATTTTCTACCTCATCAACCTGATTATCCTTAATTAGTTTATTAAGAGCAACTAATGCTTCTTTAAATTGCAGCGTATCGGTAATATGATTAAAACTTTGAGGATTTACAGCTATGTTATCTTGGGCAAAAGTTTGTCCCAAAAAAAATACCGTACCAATAAATAAAAATACTTTTTGCATGTTCATGAATTTTGGGGAATTAGACAAATAATCTAATTTAATCCACAAAATACATAAATTTATTTAAACAATAATAAAAAAGTAGTCTTTTTCTTACTTTTATTATGAAATATTTCTATCGTGATACTGTTCTAAGTAGCATTTATAGAAGAATTATTAAAGTATAAACATATAAAAAGTCAGAAAAGTTATAAACCATTCCGACTTTTTATTACCTAATTAGTTGTTTTTTTATTCTCCTTGTTTACTTGATATCCAATTATTAACCAGTTCCTCCAAAATGGTCAGTGGAACGGCTCCATTTGTTAAGACTACATCGTGAAATTCTCTAATATCAAATGTATCTCCTAACTTTAATCTTGCATTTTCACGTAATTCCAATATTTTATTCATGCCTATTTTATACGCAGTAGCTTGACTCGGCATTACAATATGTCTTTCTACCATTTTTACGGCATCACTCTCTGCATTAGGTGTATTATCAGTATAGTATTTAATACCTTCCTCTCTGGTCCATTTTTTAGCATGTATCCCTGTATCTACAACTAATCGACAAGCTCTCCATAATTCCATAGCTAATCTTCCAAAATCCGAATACGGGTTATTATACAATCCTATTTCTTTTGGTAGAAACTCATTATACAATCCCCATCCTTCTATATAAGCTGTATATCCTCCAAATTTTCTGAATTTGGGGATATTCTCTAACTCTTGAGCAATAGAAATCTGCATGTGATGTCCAGGGATTCCTTCATGATATGCTAGTGCTTCCATTTGATATATTGGCATAGCTTCCATATCATACAAGTTCGCATAGTATGTTCCTGGCCTGGAGCCATCAGGAGTTCCTCTTTGATAAAAAGCTTTTCCAGCACTTTTTTCTCTAAAAGGCTCAACCGCCTTTACAATGATATCTGCTTTAGGTTTAGTAATAAAAAGTTCATCCATTCTCGATTTCATATTATCGATTAATCCTACAGCTCTTTTTAAATAAGATGCTTTACCTTCTGCGTCATTAGCATAATAAAACTTTTTATCCTCTTTCATAAATTTAAAGAAGTCTTGCAATGTTCCTTCATACTTAACCTGTCCCATAATATCTTTCATTTCTTTATGGATTCTGGCAACTTCGTCTAATCCTAACTGATGGATATCTTCGGCGGACATTGTAGTTGTAGTTGTACGCTTTAAGGCATTGTTATAAAATGCATCTCCTTTTGGAAATTTCCAGGCTCCATCTTCTATAGTAGCTCTTTGTTGTTGGTCTTCTAACATTGCTATCAAATGATCATAAGCTGGTTTTACTCCTTCTAATAATGCTTTTTCTGCATTGGATATTAATTCCTTTTCTTCTTCTTCAGGTAATTCCAATTTGGAAACTTTTCCTTTAAAATCTAATAATAAGGTACTCTCATTATTAGATTGATCAAAAGGTTTCCCTGTAATTAGATTTCGGCTATCATTAAGTACTTTAGCGAATACAAATTTTGGAAGAACAATACCGTTCTTTTCTCTTATCTTTATATTTTCTACCAATTGTGTAAATAGTTCATCCATTCCATCAAGTCTAGAGATATATGCCTGTGCATCATCTTTATCCTCTATTCTATGCATATTAATCAAGAATGCTGGGATTTCTGCTTGCATTCCATGCATTTGATTGACGGGATAATTATAAAAACGATATTGAAAATCTTCAACAGTATTTTCTAAATCCTCTTTCATCAATTTATAACTCAATGCAGTAGCTTCATTTAGCATCGTAACATCTATAGAATCTCTTAAATACGCTAATCTTCTTTTAGCTTTCTCCAGATCTTCAACTTCTTTTTTTGAGGAAATGTCATCCCATTTACCATAATCTTCAGTTTTTACTCCAAGATACGTTTGGGTCATAGGAGAATTTGCAACTTCTTCCTGAAACTGGGTTTCGAACCAATCATTAAGTTTTGTAGAATGTTCTTCGATTAACTGTTCTTCAGAGACTACCGTTTCTGTCTCTTTATTTTCTTTTTTGCAACTAGAAATTATTAGAAACGAAGAAAAAAATAATATACCAATTTTTACTTTATTCATCTGTTAGGAATTAGGTTTAGTTAGTTTAAAATGGAAACTTCGATTGATGAATCATCAAATACTTTGTGGGTTTGCTTTTTAAAATCCGATGCTTTCGCATTAAATATATTCGGAATAAAAGTTTGCGGATTAAGATCTATAAAAGGAAACCAGGTTGATTGTACCTGAATCTGAATTTTATGTCCTTTTAAAAAAGTATGATGTATATCCTGAAGTTTAATATTTACATCTGTCTTCTGATTTGCTATAAAAGCTTCAGGTTTGCTGAAATCATTTCTAAATCTTCCTCTTAGTACTTCACTTCGCACCATCATATGATAATTCGACATTTTTAAATACTCTTGGGTTTCTTCTGTATCCTCTGCATCCGCAGGAAACACATCAATAAGTTTCACTATCCAATCTGCATCTGTTCCCGTAATAGCTACTTTTAGTTTGGCTAATATTTCGCCAGAAAGAGTCATATCTTTTTCTAGTACTGGAGTTTCATATATCAACACATCAGGGCGACGCGCAGCAAAACGTTGATCATCTGTCATGTATTTTCTGGGTGTAAATACCATTTTAATATCTTCTGAGTACGGAACAGGTTTTTTGGGATCACTTATAAATTCTGAAAAACCATTACCCGCGCCATCTGCAATATCACCTCCAGATAAATAAAAAGTTTTCTTTTCTACATTCTTTGGGGGCCAACTATCAAAGGTATTCCATTCCTTCTTTCCTGTATCAAAAATCTGGATTTCAGATAACCCTGTATTTTTATCTCCTTCTCCTTTTAGAAAATGATTAAAAAACTTGGTTTCTACATTTTTTTGAAAATTCAACGAGAGGTCATCTCCAAAATATACATTACCAATGGCCTGACGTTTTTTATTTCTTGCCCAATCTCCATGACTCCAAGGTCCAAAAACCATAATATTATAGTTTTCGCCATTATTTTCTATTTTCTCATAAGTTTCGAAAGGGCCATACAAATCTTCTGCATCAAACAATCCCCCTACAACCATTACTGCAGGTTTTATGTCTTTAAGATGTTGTATGATTCCTCTCTTCTGCCAAAACTCGTCATAGTTAGGATGTTCCTTCAGCTGTGTCCAAAAAACATTATCTTCTTTATAATATTGATCCAAATTACTAAGTGGACCTGCGTCTAAGAAAAATTGATACTGATCTTTAGTATTCAATTCTGGAAATGTATACCAAGCCTCTTTTACTGGTTTAGTTTTTTCATAACCAAATACCGCAGTTGCTCTCCAATAACTCAATAAATACGCTCCATTATGATGAAAATCATCAAAAAAGAAATCTCCAATACATGCTTGCGGAGAAACAGCTTTTAATGCTGGATGCGCATCTAACAAAGAATATGTAGCATAAAATCCTGGATATGAAATACCCCAAACTCCAACTTTTCCATTGTTATTCTCTACATTATTAACCAACCAATCTATTGTATCGTAGGTATCACTTGCTTCGTCAAATTGTTTTTCGGTTTTATTTGGAATATAAGCTCTCATATTATCGTATACTCCTTCGCTCATCCAACGACCTCTTACATCCTGATATACAACAATATTTCTTTCTTTCATTAAGAATTCATTCGGACCAATTTTAGATCGAAACTGATCCTCTCCATAGGGTCTCGAACTATAGGGAGTTCTTTGCATTAAAATAGGATACTTCTTACTGGTATCTTTTGGTGAATAAATAGTGGTATGAAGCTTAGTCCCATCTCTCATTACAATATCCACTTCTTGTTTAGAATAATGTTCCTTTACTTCGTAAGCATCCTTTTTTTCTATTGTTTGAGTTTCTTTTTGAGCTATTTTATCATGTACTACATCCGATTTATTGTTACAAGATGAAACAAAAAAGAAAAGACTAAGAAAGCTTAATAATAGTATTCTAGTTGATCGCATTTGTTTGAGTTTAGTTGAAGGCTGAAGATAAAAAAATGGAATGCTGACTAGCCTCCTTTTAAGGAGATTTTAACAATCTTATAATTTCATTCAACTAAAAAAAAGAGCCCTCAGTGTTTACTGAAGGCTCCTGGAAACTAAGAACTTAATTTATCCCCAATTCGTACTGTTCTTAGTTACTTTTATTGTTCATTATGGAATTGCCAAATATTATCATTCTTAACACGACCATCATTAGAAGCTCTTAATTCGAAATCTCCACGAGATTTACTATTAGCAGCAACAGTAATATATCTTCTTTCTCCTTTTACTATTTTATATATATGATACGTAGGATAGCGAAGGTTTGTTTCTTTATTTACTCGATCCACGAACCAATTACTATTTGTTCTTTCCTTATTAAAAGTTAGTAAATTATTATTGGCATCACTTGTAGTACCTATAGAAGTATCAAACTTTCTATCATTACTATGAAAAATCCTATATATTGGTCTAGAGTTTCTTTGGAATATAGATGCTCCTTTAATTCTATTCACTACGACAATTTTAAAATGACTAGATTTTTTTGATAAATATGGAGTAGTTGGAAAACTTAGGAATGTATCATTAGTCTTTATATACCTTTTTCCTTGAGTAGCATCACCTATACTAGGAAGAAATAGTTGTACTTTATTAACATTTATCCAATTATCATTCAAGACCGTTTGTTTTAGATTGTCAAGATTTTTTTTATGATCCAAAACCTTTTTGTCGCTAACGGAATCACCTCCTTGCTCTGATACTTTTTTCGACAAAGCGTCAAATTCATTATTAATATAATCTAACACACTAAGATTTACAGATTTAGAATATGTACTTGCAAATTGCAGGTATTGATTTCTAAGGTTTTGGATATCGGTTAATCTCTTTCTTTGATTAATAATGATCTTTTCTTGCGTACCTACTTCTCTATACAATTGATTTAAAAATGTTTTTGCTGCAGCTGGATTATCAAATTCACTACTATTAGTAAGAGGTTGATTGTAATTAGATACTGTAAAATCAACTGTTGGTAACTGATCGAAAGGAGTATTCTTAACATCTTCTACAAATTTATTAGCAATATTGGCTAGAGCTCCAGTACCTGGTTCTGGGGCTTCAGATATTGTAAATATAGGATTTGAGTATACATCAATTGTAATTACAACTCCTTTACTTTGTAATGATCTTATAGTATTAGTACTAATTTCAGAACTAGCAGAACCGCCACCTACAGGAGTTGAAGCACCTCCGCTTAGAGTCGTTATTATCTCTGAGCTCGTAACGTTTTTAGTATTACTATAATCCAATCTATAGACAAAATAAAATTTAAATCCTTTAGTGATCGAACTAACAAAACCTTGTCCATAATTTCGTTCAAAATTATCCTTGTGCACAAATCTTGCGAAAGCACTTGTAGCATTGGTATATTTATTAATAAGGTCTATTGCACCAGTGCTTAATGTTTCACTTCCACTAGTAAGGGATCTTTCCAATTTAGGTCCACTAACGGTTGCTTGTATTATGGTTAACACTTGTTTGGTATTACTCTTAAACGATTGTTCTAAATTAGTTTCAAAGCCTACTTCACCATTAACACTCTGTAAACCTGGTGTATTTCTTTCGAATGAAATATTTGAGCTTGTTTGTAAAGAGAAGAACTCATCTATTTCTTGTTCGTTTGAAATATAACTCAAGCTATAATTTGTTTCGGTACCACCTATTCTCACTCCATCTTTTAAATCTGTAAATGCTGAATTAACAGCTGAACCTGGTTCGAGATAACCCATTATATCGTAACCACTGTACAATTGATTAGGCAATCCTTTTAAATTTTTACTATTTACTTGCTCGATAACTGGTTCTTGAATCTCTTCTGCTGTAGATTCTAGTAAGTCATCTTTCTCACAACCAGTTAATAATATAACCATTGCAGTCAATACAGGGGTCAAAATTCGCGTTCCTTGGTAAAATGTTTTCTTTAAATTTTTCATAATAATAATTTTTACAATTAATTTTTTTTCAAATGTAAAGACACATTTGTTTAATGTATATCTGGTATGTATGAACAACTTGTTTTGAAGTATAAAAAGTAACTCCTAGTGTATTAACACGTTTTTTCCTACAAAAAAATTTATAAAAACACTCGTTTATATATGAGATATACATAAATCTATATGCATTAAAGTATACCAAAGCCTTTAGAACAATTGTTTAAAACCTATCGTAACATTATCTTATCAAAAACAAATGAACCTTCAGTAAATACTGAAGGCCCATTGATGCTAAGAACATATTTTATACCCAAATATATAGTGTTCTTAGTTACTTATTGCGGTTGAAAATTAAGCTCTATGATATTATATCCTCCTCTAGAATCTCCAGACCAAGTAACACCTGGAGGACTAGCGATAACTCCTTTTCCAAATTGTACATCTTCCAGATTTGACACCCTTCTGATAGTAGTATTTGCATCTGCATTACCAGTATTCGGTCCTGATTGGTTCATCACCTGATCCATTCCGAATCCTACTGGTTGATCTTCTTCTGTACCGGCATCATACAAATATGTTTTAGTACTTAGATCAGTTCCTGAATATGGAGTGGTTCCATCTTCTCCAAATAATGGTAATCCAGCGTTATTATAGCTTACCACCCAGTCATTAGATTTTACAAACATAGTTCCAAATCCAAATTTATAATTTTGTCCTTGTGGTACTTCAATTGTAAAAGTATAGGATTCCCCTGGTCCAATAGGTCCCATTTCATTACTCAGCGCTACAGGAATTCCGAAATCTTTTAAGTAATTATATGCTACCATTCTATTACCATCTTCAGCTATTTCTTCTAAACCATTAGATGCTTCTGCCTGTGTTCCTTGAGTAAACCAAGGGTCACTATCTGTATTAAAAGCATAAATAAATGCTGGAGAAAAAGGTGTTAAAGATGATGATAAACGTAATGGAGCACCTTGAGATCCAGTTTCTGTAAACCAATTGTATAAAGCTCCTGGCATACCATCTTCTGCAATACCTTCTAGTCCCACTCCTCTATCTTCCTCTCCAAGAGTAAACAATGGTTCTCCTTGTGCATGTAGTACCACGATTCCTGGTGTGATTACAAATCCGTTATCAGAACTTGGAGCCATACCTGCATTAGGGGTATTGATCGCTGTAATGGTTAATGTAAATGTTCCTGCAGAATTTCCATCTCCATTAGCATAATCAAGCGTTGCTGTCATATAAATATCTCCTGTATCTCTGCCTGGTACCAAACGAACCAATGGATCTGCATCTGCTGGTCCAACATTAGCTCCTGCTGGTGGAAAAGTAGCTGGATCATTATCAGCTTCTGTTCCTAAATCATATAAAGAAAGTTGACTAGCAATATCTACTCCGTTAAGTGCCTGACCATTAGGAAATAAATCAATTCCATCCAAGTTCGTTGGAGCTAAAAACCAGTCATTACTATTACCCATCATAGTAACTGGAGTAAATTTAGTTCCTGGAACCGCTTTAAAAGATACCTGGTACTGTGCTCCATTGGTTGTTAATGGTCCTGGACTTCCTGCTCCTACTGGCGTAGTAAAAGTGTGAACATTTAGATAATTAACTGTATTACTAAGAGTTACATTAAATGTGGTTGTAGGGTTTTCTACATCATTTGCTACTCCCAAAGATGGATTAATTTCTTCGCTCCAATCTGCAGCTGTATCTCCTTCTCCATCATACTCAATACTGTAACTTTCTAATCTAACTGTTGGAACAAATTCTCCCGCAGTCCATATTCCTGCAGATACTGCAACATTTTCACGTGTACTTCCTCCTGATCCCCATTGTACGAAATCCATAATGGCATCTGGATTAGTAAACTGGTTTGCAGAATATAATCCTAAACCTCCTTGATCATCAGGCATTGTATATGGTAAGACTAAAAACTCACCAGATGCTAATTCAATATTTCCACTCTCTGGTGTAATATTTCCTATCTGTACATAAGTACCAGGGCCTAAGCATAACCAATATGAACTTAAATCTACAGTTACATCTCCGTTATTATAAATCTCTACTAAATCTCTACTCCCATACTGTACTTCATTAAATACTATTGATCTTACTTCTACAGGAACAGTTAACATATTTGCTGCACCAAAAGTAACTGTTGTTGTTTCTGCCCAATTGGCTGCTCCATCTCCTTCTCCATCAAATACAATACTATTATCTGCATTGCTCACAGTTGGTACAAACTCTCCTGCGGTCCATATTCCTGCTGCTACAGCTATATTTTCTCTAGCACTTCCGCCAGCTCCATATTGTACAAAATCCACCAGTGCATCAGCATCAGTAAAAGCATTTGAGTTATACAGTCCTAAACCTCCACTAGTATCTGGTAAATCATACGATAATACTAAGTATCCACCAGCTGGAATTGCAATATTTCCGCTCTCTGGTGTTAGATCCCCTATTCTTTGATAAGTTCCTGGACCAAGACATAACCAATAATCACTTAAATCAGCTTCCTGATCACCTTTATTAAAGATTTCTATCAAGTCTGTACCTTGATATTTTACCTCATTAAACACTACCTGATTAATTACGTCATCAGTTTCCCCATCTGGTTGTATTACAATATCATCATCATCACCACATGAGATAAATGTAAACAGTCCAACAATTAAATAAATTAAATTTTTTTTCATGATTTATACATTTTATTTGTTCATCAATATGGAGCAAATATATATCCACCACGAAGTTGTAAACGGTGACAAAAGTCACTTCAAAAAGTTAAAAAAATGTTATTTAATTTATTGATTATCAATATTTTAAATACAAAAAAGCATCACAGAAACATCGCGAATTTGCGATGTTTCTGTGATGCTTTTTTATTGTAAAGTACTCCCTAGTTTTTGCAGTAAATACCTTTGGTCAATTCGATATGTCGTTTATGTTGAATTAATAAATTAGAGGCTTGTAATTTTTTAGTTATTCTGGAAACAACTTCTCGCTATGTGCCTAAATCACCAGCTATTTGTTTGTGAGACATTAGGATCATATTACAATTTTGAAGTTTGGCTTTCTCACTTAAATAATTAACCAATCTATCTTCAATTTTATAACAGACCACTTGCTTAGTTGTATTTAGTAAATCTTCATAATTACGTTGAAAATCTTTTAAAATAATCTGTGTAAAGGATGGATACTTTATAAACCATTCTTTCACCTTATTCATTGGTAAGCATAACACTTGAGTTTCTTCTTCTGTCTTAGCAGAAAAACGAACTGGCTGCTGAGAGAATAAATGATTAAAGCTCAGAATACAACATTGATTGGGATGGATATAATATAATAGAAATTCCACCTCATCTTCTTCTGCATACATTTTGATCAATCCATCTAAAATAATAGGCAAAAAACTTAAGTAAGCTCCTTGTCTTACTACATATTCACCTTTTGGAACATTCTTAAATTCACCAAAAGACATAATTTCATCTTTTAGATCTTTTTCAATAAATGGGAAACACTGAGATAAGTCGATTTTTTCCATAGACGTTGTTAGTTACACTTTAGCTTAGGAATAAAGTCGATAATTAAATCCGTCCTTACAACAGTACCATAATAAAAACTTATACAGCTATAAGCGTTTTATTTTTTGGGAAAATTATTCAGTCCTCTTTTCAACCATTTTACATATGCGACTTCATCTGGTGTATAACCAATAGGATCTATTAGGTTTGCTTCTTTGTGATCAACCAAAACGTAATAAGGTTGTGCATTTGCCTTATATCTTGTAATCTGAAAATCACTCCATTTATTCCCAACAGTTTTTATCTTTTTGCCCGTTGTCTTTGAAACATATTGTTCTGATTCAGGAAGTTCTTTTTTATAATCTACATACAATGAAACTAATACAATATCTTTTTTTAAGATCTTCAAAACTTCTGGTTCTGACCATACATATTCTTCCATTTTACGGCAATTAACACATGCATATCCAGTAAAATCAATAAGAACTGGTTTATTTACTTTTTTGGCATATGCTAAACCTACCTCATAGTCAGTAAATGAAATGATATTATGTTCTCCATATTTCGCCCCTTCTGGGAGTTCATTATTTGATATTTCGTTTCCTGAGCCTCCAAAGCCTCTAGGCGATTCGCTATAGGTTGAAGGTGGTGGGAAACCGCTAATCAATTTTAGAGGTGCACCCCATAATCCAGGTATCAAATACACCGTAAACGCAAGTGTTAACAATGCCATCGATAATCTACCTACAGAAATATGTTCAGTTGGTGAATCATGTGGGAGTTTTACTTTTCCTAAAAGATATAGTCCTAATGTACCGAAAATAGCTATCCAAATTGCTAGAAACACTTCTCTTTGAAGTAAGCCCAATTGCAGTACTAAATCTGCATTGGATAAAAACTTAAATGCAAACGCCAACTCTAAAAAACCAAGAAAAACTTTTACAGTATTAAGCCATCCTCCACTTTTAGGAAGAGAATTCAACCATCCAGGAAACATTGCAAAAAGCGCAAACGGCAAGGCTATTGCTAAAGAAAACCCTAGCATTCCTATAATAGGTGCAATACCTCCTTTTGATGCAGCCTCTACTAGAATGGTACCTACTATTGGACCAGTACAACTAAAAGAAACTATTGCCAGTGCAAGCGCCATGAAAAAGATTCCTATCAAACCTCCTTTATCTGCTTGTCTATCTACTTTATTTGCCCAGGAATTAGGTAACATAATTTCGAAAGCGCCTAAAAAGGATAATCCAAATACTATAAGTAGTATAAAAAACAACAAATTAAACCAAACATTCGTGGATAGTGCATTTAGAGCATCTGCTCCAAAAATTGCAGTAACGACAGAACCTAATCCTACATAGATTACGATAATAAAAATTCCATATATGATCGCATTCCTTATCCCAGCAGCTCTGGTTTTACTTTGTTTTGTAAAAAAGCTTACTGTCATAGGAATCATAGGAAACACACAGGGTGTTAAAAGCGCTGCAAAACCAGATAAGAAAGCTAAAATAAATGTACTCCACAGACCTCTTTGTTCTTCTTTTTCTTCTGTATTCTTTACATGATCAGAAGCACCTGAAACTTTTTCACTCTGTTCTGAAGAAGCGTCAGAAGTCCAACTTCTTTCTATAGCATTTATGTTTCCTCCAGATAGTTTTAGATTAAATTCTACTATATCAGGAGCTAAACATTTTTCATCATCACAAACACCAAAAAACACTTCTGCTTTTATAGTAGAGAGCGACGTATCTAATCTCTTTATTTTTTGAGCAAAAACAACCTTTCCTTCAAAATATTTGATATCCATCTCAAAAACCTTATCAAACTTTTGAATGCCTTCGGGTTCTGTAGTTTCCCCTATAAGCTCATACGCTTTATCTTCATTATAAAAAGTGAATTCTGTAGCTGTAGGAGCGATATCATCCGTTTCTACTTCTTTCTGAGAATAGAGATGCCACCCTTTATCCAAGGTTGCTTCAAAATATAAAGTATACACGTTTTCGGATTCTTCTTGTACACTACTTTTCCATTTTATAGGTTCATAAATCTGTGAAAATAAAGTTGTTGAAAACAACAGTGTAGTCAGTAGTAATAGCGTTTTCCTCATTAGGTTATCGTTACTTTTAGTAATTGTTTAGTTTTGGGGCTTATTTTAAATCTGTTATCTGCTCTGTAATTGATGACCCATACGATGTCTTCTCCTGCGCATAATAACCAGACCCTTTCTTTGGCTAGCAAAGATAGTTTTTCATCTTTAAAATATTTACTTAGCTTCTTTTTGCCTTTCATTCCTAAAGGATAAAAATAGTCGCCTTCTTTCCATTTTCTTACAACTAATGGATATTTTAACTTTTCTTTATCTACATAAATGGTTTTAAGGTCGTGATTTGATATTCCAAAAACCTCTTTAAACTTAAGCATTCCTGAAGGAATCATAATCATATTTTCTTCTTCTGGAATTGTATAAATTCGATCCGAAATATCTTCAATTATTGGACACAATAATAAATCTGCTCTATTTTTCACAAGTCTATGTGTAGATGAAAACACTTGCTTACCAGATTGTGCTGTTAGTATTTGTAAAATATCATTCCATGCCGTAAAACCATATTCTTTTAATAAAAAATATAAGTAAGTTTTTGGATCATCATATTGTTGAAGTTTATGAATCGGTATTTTAATAGTATCTAATTCTGAATATTCGAATACATCTTTTCTAACCCTATCTACCTGGTTTTTAACAAACGTATTTGCTTGTTTTAAATGGTTTAAAGTAGTCTCGAAGTTTTGTAAAAACTCTGGATTTACCGAAGTAAGTTCTGGAATCACATTATGCCTAAGTTTATTCCTAAGATATTTAGTATCACCATTACTACTATCTTCTCGCCAACTTATATTAATTTCTTTAGCAAACTCTAAAATCTGATTTCTTGAAAACGGTAATAGTGGTCTAACATAAACATCATTAATTTCAGGAATTCCAGTAAGCCCCTCAATACCAGTGCCTCTTGATAAATTTATTAGAAATGTTTCCAGATTATCATCTTTGTGATGCGCTGTAAGTACAAAATCATATTGATATTCTAGCAGAAGCTCACTAAACCATTTATATCGTAAGGTTCTTGCTGCCATTTGGATAGAAATCTTGTGTTTTTTTGCATATTTCTCAGTTTCAAAACTAGTCACAAAACATGCAACTCCTAATTTATCTGAAACTTCTGAAACAAATTTCTCATCTCCATCACTTTCTGCTTCCCTTAACTTAAAATTACAATGTGCAATCCCAAATTCTAAATCAAGAGAACTACAAAGGTAGGTCAATACCATGCTATCTAATCCTCCACTACATGCGATAAGTAATTTACTTTCATTAAGAAAGGATAAATGATTCTTTATATGAGTTTTAAACTGTTCTATCAATGTTTTCTTTATTTGTCTTAAGACATGTTTCAAATATACGATTTTGTATATGTAGATCAATCTTTCTTTTCTTCATCTTTATTGACTGATTTTCAGATTTTTAACACAAAAACCCATTGGTTTTTGTTATTTTTAAAGAACTCTTAAAATTTTGATATTATGAATATGATCGATGAAATGCCTAAATATTATGAAGATAATCATAGAAAAGAGTTTGGTAAAAAGTTATTATCAGTGGTTCCTCATCTACATCCTTATGTAAAACATCGATTGTATATCGCCGAGAGCACAGGTATTTTACCAAGAAATATGTATTGTTCTAATGGTATTATCGATGATGCTATTGTAAATCTGTATGATGAAGATCATCTTGATATTGATATGGATAGATTATCTCTGGAGTTAAAACTTTTTAGGATAGCGGATCATCTAATAGATGAATTATATATAAGTGAAGGCTGGCATCAACGATGTATTAGCACGAATTATTTTCTAAAGGAAGAACTCAATAAACTTGAGGAGAATTTCACTTCAGAAGCTGATAACGAATTAATTATGAATGAAGATTTAAATGATATTTCTTATCATCAAGATTCAGAAAACAAGCAATTGTTTATATATGATGATGCAGATTCTGCCATTCTTAAAGTAATTGAAGCCGAAGAGTCTTCTGAAAATAAAAAACAAAAATTATTAGGTAAATTTTATAGTTGGTTACCTCTAGAAACTTCTAAAATTATCGATTTATTCGTTTTTGGGAAGTTAAATTTTGAAGAAATAGCAAGAATTCAGGATATCACTGCGCAAGAAGTAAAAGAAACGATTATCGATGTAAGAAAGAGTTTTAGAAAGAACCTTATATAAGTTGTGATGTTTTGTAAACTACAGTCCTTCTAACACTTCTCTCATTGCTTTGGCCTTAATCAAACATTCTTCATATTCTTTATCAGGATCAGATTTAGCAGTAATGGCTCCACCTACAGTATAAGAAATATATTGTTTGTCTTCATTATATAAAATACTTCGGATTACTACATTAAAATCAAAATCACCTTGCGGTGTAAAATACCCCACAGCTCCGCTATATAATCCTCTTTTAGATTCCTCTAAGTCTTCAATAATATGCATCGCAGATATTTTAGGTGCTCCAGTCATACTTCCCATTGGGAACGTTGTTTTTAAAACATCAATTGGAGAGGTTCCAGAATCAATTTCTGAAGTTATTGTGGATATCATCTGGTGTACTTGTTTAAATGAATAAACTTTACACAGCTCCTCTACCATTACTGAGCCTTTAATTGCTGTTCTGGATAAATCATTTCTTACAAGATCCACAATCATTACGTTTTCTGATCTTTCTTTAGGATCCTTTTGTAGTTCTGCAATTAATCTTTTATCATCCTCATCAATTTGTGATCTTTTTGCAGTTCCCTTTATTGGTTGGGATATTATTCGGTTCCCTTCTTTTCTTATATATCTTTCTGGGGAGGCAGATAGCAAATATTGCTGATTCATTCTAAAGAACGTTGCAAATGGAGGAGTCGAAATCTGGTTTAAATGATAATAGGTTTCTAATGGTGCTATACAACTGTTTTCTGCAAAAAATTCTTGACAGAAATTTGCTTCATAAATGTCTCCTCTATGAATATGCGCAAGCATTTGATGAATCTTTTCTTTATAGACATCTTTAGTTATTCTTAAACTTATTTTAACCTTTCCGCAAGGTGAATCTTCTGTAGAAACCTTTATTGAAGAAGGAAACGTATTAATTAATTGGAAATCTTCTTCTATTTCATCATCTACCATACTGAGATACTGAACCTCTAGTATATCCTCTTTTAGAAGAAATATTTTCTTAGGTTGAAAAAAGTATAGGTCTGGAAAGCCTAAATGATCTTCATTTTCGGAGACAAGCTTCTCCGTATCATTTTTAAGATCATATGATAGATAGCCAAAAATCCAATCAGCTGTCTGTTCCTGATATTCCTTTAGTTTATCAAAACCATTATAATAATCAGTTTTAATAAGGGTAAAAGCATCAACCGCTAGTACAGCATCATAACTGGAATACTGTTGTGAATACATATTAGAATCTAACCATATAATCTCATTGAACTGCTGAGCCCATTGTAATAGTTTGGTTTTAAATTCAGAAGAATTATGTAAGGTATATGTTTTGGTACTCCGCACTTATCACTTAATTTGATGCGCAAAAGTACTTAGAACTTCCTTTAATCCCAATAAAAGTGTTTCATCAGTGACTTCATTATTTTCTGCAGAAAAATTAGCATAAAAAGATGGGAAACTAAAGCTTTCTATAATCTCTCCTCCATATCGAGGTAATACATTTTTTGCATATTCTAGAGAACCTATTCCACCACGTTGACCTGGAGAAGTACTCATTAATAATATCTTCTTCCCTTCAAGAAAGTTTCTATCTAATCTCGATAACCAATCCATCACATTTTTGAAAAACGCACTCCAAGTACCATTATGCTCGTTTACCGAAATAATCAAAGCATCTACTTCTGATATTTCTTGTTTTAATCCCAATGTCATCCCAGGAAACCCATTATTTTTCTCCTCATCTTCGCTATACATAGGCATGGGATAATTAACTAGTTTCAGAACTTTAACGGTATGATCTGTTATTTCTGAAGCAACATATTCTACAAGTTTTTGATTAATAGAAGAACTACTATTAGAACCAGCAAAAGCAAGAATTTTTTTCATTGTTAATTGAGTTTAAAGTCAAAAGTAGTTAAATTCAAAGCAGCTACAAAAAACAACCACTCTTGATTAAAATAAGTTCTAGATTTTAACTATTAGTTTGGTGAAAAATGTAACGCTAACCACAAAATAAATGCGTTATGATTTACTTGAGCATAAAAATATGCTCTTCATTTTTTTTATATTTGAAATCTAAAATCAATCCCAGTTTATGGATATACAATCTCAATTATTATTCTTTTTTAGCGCTTTTGGAGCATTTAATGGAATAATTGTGGGGCTGTTTTTCCTTTTTTATGTAAAACCATCACATAAGAGTCATATTTTTCTTGGTTTACTATTACTTGCATTAAGTGTACGCATCGGCAAATCTGTTTTCTTTTATTTTAATGATGATTTAGCAGATATTTATATTCAAATTGGGCTGTTTGCATGTTGGTTTATTGGCCCGCTATTATATTTTTATGTTGGTACGGCGTTAGAGGTTATAGATTCCATACCAAAAAAACTCAAAACTCATTTTACCATTTTAACACCTATTGCTCTGGTCTTGTTTTTGGTTTTCCCGAGAAGCAGTTATGAAAAAACCTGGGTTACTTTATTTATTTATTTTATCTATGGGCAATGGGCGATATATGTTATAGTTTCTGGATTGATCGTTTGGAAAAACTTTGAAAAAACTAAGCAAACTAAAAAAGGGGTTGTAACATTCAGGCTATGGCTTTTAAGTATTTATTTGGGCAATACTATAATTTGTCTTGCTTTTATTACTGGAAATTATACATCTTATATTGTAGGTGCCTTATCTTTTTCTTTTGTCTTTTATTTACTCATTTTGTTATTGTTGTTTGCAAAAAAACGTAACGAGCTTATCTTTTTAAACCCACCTAGATATAGAGAAAAAAGAATTGACAATGATAAAGCAGAACAGCTTATAATGAATCTGGAACAGTTAATAACTGAAAAAGAATTTTACAAGAACTCTGATATTACTTTATCTAAAATTGCAAAAAAACTTAATATACTTCCTAATAAATTGTCCTTACTTTTAAATGACAATATGAAAATAAGTTTCTCTGACTATCTAAATGGGAAACGGATCGAAGAAGCTCAAAAAATGATCCGCAGCAAGGTAAATTATTCCTTTGAAGCCATCGGATATGATTGTGGATTTAATTCGAAATCTGCTTTTTACACTGCTTTTAAAAAACATACTGGTACCACACCTTTAAAGTACCGTAAGTCGATTACCGATTAATATTTTTTATTCCTGATTAATAATTCAGTACTCCTGATTTATTTTCCAAAATCCTTTTGACACACATAAAATGTAATGTTGTGTAAACTTTTCGTCATGAAAAAAATTATATCATACATTCTTGTATTCATTCTTATAAGTTGTCAAACTATCAGTAATGAGAAGGATAATACCACAATGTCTATCGCTACAAAATCATCAAACAAAAAACGAATACTATTTGTTACCAGTAATGCCCATTTTTATGGAGATTCGGATATTGAATCTACAAATCATTTTCCTGAAATCATTTTTGCATATGAAGAGTTTATAAAAGAAGGATTTCAAGTAGATTTTGTAAGCCCTAATGGAGGAGAAATAGCTGTTGGATATATCTACAGCTCTGATACTATCACTAAAAAATATCTATATGATGCGAGCTTTATGGATAAGTTACAGCATACCAAATCTCCTATACAAATCGATTATACAAATTATGCTGCTGTGTATTATACTGGTGGAGGAAGTGCCATGTTCACAGTACCAGAATCAAAAGAAATTAAAGAGATTTCCATGAACATTTACGAAAAAAATAATGGAATCATATCTGCTATATGTCACGGTACAGCAGGTATTATTGATCTTCAGAAAGAAGATGGATCATTTCTAATTTCTAGTAAGAACATTACTGGATTCCCTGATGTTTTTGAAAATAAGAAAGCCAGTTATTATCAAGAATTTCCATTTTCTATTCAGGAAAAAGCTATTGAAAATGGAGGTGTTTTTAAATTCTCTAAAGATGGTTGGGATAATTACTATCTACAAGATGATAGAATCATTACAGGACAAGATCCAACAAGTGCTAGCATTGTTGCAAAAAAAGTGATTGAAACAATACGTAATCAAACTATATATTAAATATCTAATTACTATGAGAATACTAAAATTAACTTATATTCTAACTTTCCTATTTACTCTGAACGCCTTTGCGCAACAACAATCTATCATTCCTCAGGAAATAGAAACAACAATAGATAGTTTATTAATCCTTGGAAAGGTCCAGACAGTCCAGGAGTATCATTTGCTATCATAAAAGATGGCAAAGTAATTTCTAAAAAAAACTATGGATTCTCTGATATCGAAAATAAAACACCAATCACATCCCAAACCAGGTTTAACTTAGGGCAAAGTTCAGCTCATTATACCGCATACGGGCTTTTAAAATTAATAGTAGCAGGCAAACTCTCACTAAACGATGATGCTCGAAAACACATAAAAGAACTCCAAAATATTAATCAGGTAATTACTGTAAAGAATCTATTATATGGTTCTAGCGGAATATATGATTACCAAGTTCTTAAAACTATTTGTGGTTGGGATTATACTGAGTTTTTTTCTCAAAAAGATCTTTTAAGATTAGTAGCATCACAAAAAGATCTAACGTATACACCAGGTACAGATTATTCAGAAACTGATACCAATTTCGCATTAATAGCCGAATTAATTGCTAATGTTAGCGGTAAGTCCTTTAAAGCATATATGGAAGAAGATGTTTTTAAACCTTTAGGTATGAAGAACACATTCATCAAAACTAATGAAAGTACTATGTATCAAAATGTAGCACGTTCTTATAGATCAGAAGATGATAATATTGTTTTCAACAATTCAGGGAATACTGTATTAGGAATTAATAACATGTACTCATGTATAGATGATCTAATATTATGGGAGCGTCATATAAATAATGCTTCTGGAGATAATCAAAAAATTGTGCAACAGATGAATGCGATTATACAATTAGACAACGGAAGAACCAATAACACTAGTTCAGGAGAACTTACTCTAGGACAATTATATGGTCATAAAGAAAGAGGAATGTTTTCTACATACATTCTTGGTAGTAGCGGTGGACATGATAGTTCTATTTTTAAATTCCCTCCTCAAAATTATACTGCTATTGCGCTGAGCAACAATGGAGATGGATACAATGGGTATCTAGGAGTAATATCAGCACATAACATCATGGAAGCACATTTTCCAGAGCCTGAAACCACAGATTTTAACCAAGTAAAAACTAAAATATTATCAAAGAAACAGCTTCAAAAACATGAGGGTCATTACTGGGATCAATTGGGAGAATTGAGTAGAGAAATTAAAGTCATCAATGACACCTTACGTTATGTAAGAACCAATGGAAATATAAATCCTTTAATACCATTATCAAATAACAAATTTCAAATGAAAGTTCAATTTGATGATAAAATTTATATTGAATTCCCCGAGGAAGAATCAGGTATCATGGAGTTTCAGTATTTAGGAGCAGAACCTATTGAATTTAAAAAATACACTCAAAAAGTATATGAGAAACAAGACCTTATCAAACTATTTAGTGGAATCTACATTAACAAAGCGTATAATATCATATACAACATTAAAGAAGACAATAACAAACTTACTTTAAGCAATGCTAAAAATGAAAGTATACACTTTACATCTATTACATCTATGTTATTTTCTGGAGATCAATGGTACTTAAGAAGTGTCGAATTCACAAAAGATAAAAATCAAAAGATAAATGGATTTTATGTAAGAAACAATGCGATACGAAATTTATGGTTTGAAAAAATAGAACTAAACTAAACAGACATCATTTCATTATTAAAAACCTTAGCCAGTATGTTTAGTTTTGATCTCGAAGCAAAAAGTTACATATCATTGGATTTACTTGGTAACCGAATAGGTAACTTATTTGATAAGAACTTTTGTTATTATTTAACTTTTTACAGGTGGGAAAATATACAATATGTGCGAAAATATAATTAATAAAATTTAATTTTTTTATTTTCATTTAAGGCATTACCATTAAAACATATTTTCTTAAAAAAAAATTCTTTTATGAAAGTTAACGGAAGGCTTTTTTACACGACGACGTAGAAGGAATTAACCATTTTATAATTTTGTTATAATTTCTAATTTTGCGAAAACAATAACCTTATAACGAGAATCCACTTAGAGTTACCATCTAGGGTATCTTAATACCACTTCGCTTTCATATCTTTATACTTGGTTCTTCCGACAGGGATTTGCTCTTCATTTTTGAGTTCAGCCATATATTTGCTCCCTGATGCTACACTAATTTTCGTTATTTCAGACATCTTCACCAAATATGATTTGTGTATTCGTTCAAAATAAGGCGATAACAACTGTTCTAGTTTTTCAAGTGATTTATCATGCAACTCTTTTTTTCCATTTGCCAGAAAGAGCTCTGTATAAGCTCCAGCCCCTTTTATATAAACCACATCTTCAATTGGTGTGAGCTGTACTTTGTGTCGTTTTTTTATTGCTAAATATTTAATAGCACTCGTTGCTATTTTTTCTTTTGTACTAATTCGAAGTAAAGCCTGTTCCAACCTATCACTATTAAATGGTTTGGGCACAAAATCCAGCACTCCATATTCAAAAGCTGTAATTGCCTGTTCTTTATAGGCAGAGATAACAATTGTATGAAATGATTCAGAAACCGCCGTAGTCAACAAGTCAAAACCACTACTGCCATTAAGGTTTAAGTCTAAAAGAACAAGGTCTAATGCGTTATTCTCAATAAACTTCACTGCTTCTTGGAGCGTGTTACTATGCTTAATTGACTGTAAGGTATCTCCCAAAATAGCACGAGTCATTCGTTCAATTCTTTTGGCGATTCTTGATTCATCTTCAACAATTAAAATATTCATTTCTTTAAAAATATATTTTTATGATATTTTTCCAACCATGATTTACTGGTTCTGAGGTAAATTCCCATTGCTCATGATAACTCTCCGTAAGTCGAGCCTTGATATACTTTAATCCCGTGCCTTCTTTTTTTAGATTAGCTTCTTGTTTTACCCTTGTAGCAAACGTTAAAAAAGTATAAGACTTGTACTCATTATTTGATTCAAAAATAAGCTTAAACTTAATACAATTATCTTCCAAAGGTAAGCTATGCGTAATCCCGTTTTCCAATAAAGTGTGAAAAATTCCAGGAGGTATTTTTTGCTCGGTATCTATGCCTTCTTCTTGTAAAGAATAGTTAATTTCTTTTCGGTATTTCATAATCTCAAGATGGGTACGACAAAGCGCTATTTCTTGAGTAATGGGTATCAATGTTTTATTTTCTATTTGATTAAATAGATCAAATTCTTTGGCTAATGCCTCTATAAATAAAACACCTTCTTTAGGTGATTCTTCTACCCAATCTATTAATGAAGTTAAAGTGTTCATTAGAAAATGAGGTTGAATATTCTTTTTTAATAATTCCAAACGCAGGTGCGTAGATTCTACTAAAGAATTTTCATAAGCCAATCGTTGTTCTTTAATCCTGTGCGAGAGTAAGTACAACATGTTAAGCAGAATTAGGCTAAAACCTATAAAAAGACTAATGTTAAATGAAACAGAATAACGAATAAATACACAAAGGAGTAATGTAAGTAGCACTAAAAAAGCACCTTTTACTTTCCTATATGCTCCAAAAACTGCTATACCTAAGGAAAATACCAATGAGCTAACTGCCATATTTAAGATTGTATTAGTAAATGCTTGATGTTTAAATGAGAATAGAAACAAAAGGACTATGGCATAAATACCTAATAAGAGTCTCCTTTTTGGGTACGGAAACTGCATGGAAAAATAGAACGGAATTAAAAACGAAATACCTAGCATTAGGCTGGTTATAACTTCTAAGCGTATAACATGCAAACTATAATGTATAGGTATAGTTGTTCTAACAAAATGGGTCATGGTTAAGCCAAAGAAAAGAAAACAACTGATACTAAAAATAAGCCTTTGATAATCTTTTTTATTACCTAAGAATAGAAAAAGGAAATAGATAGCGGCAATTAAAAAAGCTCCTGCAAAAACATGCATATAAGAGTTTTGGATAAGTCGGTCGGTTAATAAATTATCGTAATCGTCTATTTTTAAATCATTAATCCCTATGTGATCTGGAAAATAATAATTGCTTAATCGCAATGCCAATACATGCTCTCCTTGGTTGGTTAGGTGCGTTGGGATGCTAAAAGTAGCCCATAGCTTACCTTCTGGCGGAAGATTTGCTTCTTGTCCAGGGTTTCCGTTTTTGCCAATCAATACCCCATCCCAAAATACTTCATACTCGCCATAGACTTCTAATCGAAGACCATAGGGTTGTAAAACTTCTGATGTCTTATAAATATCAATTTTTGTTCTAGACCAGAAAATTTGACCATCTGGAACTAATCTCATTCTTTTTTTCCAGCTCTTATCTTCCCAGTTTTTTGTAGCCCATTCTGGTTGATCGCCTATCTTAAATACGGTCTTGTATTTCTTAAAAATATCGGGTTCTTGTGAACAAGAAGTTACAAGGAATATAGTACATACTAAAAGAAAATATCGTAAATATCTCAAATTCATTTTCAAAGAGGGTTACCGATGCAATATAATCATTAAAACCATCCTCTTAGAGCAGTTGACATAATTAAGATTTGATTGATGAAATAAAAAAGTATTCTTTGTAGAATACAGAACCATAAATAATAACGTCTAATGAAAAATATATCCATACTATTATTAACAAGCATACTATCGCTAAACACTGTCTTTGCTCAAGAAAATAAGGAAAATGACACATCTAAATCATCGTCCCATACAATTGCCTATACTTCAAAGGGAGTAGCAAAAATTTATTCAATCGATAAAGAAGGTAAATCAAATATTAGAAGTATGAATACGAAGGGTGATTACTTGGCGTTGTCTCCTGATGGAAAAACATTTGCTTTTCGAGTATATCATGATAACGGTAAGACTTGGTCTATTCATACAATGAACAGTGATGGTACGAATAGCAAACGATTAACTCATGCAAAAAACAAATGGGATAGCGCACCTGAATGGACTCCCGATGGAAAAAAAATTGCTTTTGCAAGAGAATATAAAGATTCGGAAGACGTTTGGCAGGCAGAAATTTGGATTATGAATCAAGACGGTAGCGAAAGGACTCAAATAAAATCACTGAAAGGCAGTAACCCTTATTTTACTCCAGATGGAAGAATAGTATTTACTTCAGAATACAAAGATAAAAAAGGTGAGATAAGTATAGCAGATATTGATGGCACCAATATTATCCATTTGACATATAATGAAGCTGAAGAATGGCATCCTGAGGTTTCTGCTGATGGTAAGAAAATCGTTTTTATGTCTAATAGAGATGGAAATTTTGAAATTTATGTGATGAATATTGATGGTTCTAATCAAAAACGATTAACATTTAATAATGTTGGTAATTGGCACCCATCCTGGTCCCCTGATGGTTCTAAAATAATTTTTTCATCAACCAACAAGGATAAAAAATCACATATTTATATTATGAATAACGATGGTTCTTCAGTAAAAAAGATCCTCTCTCATGGTAGAAAAGCGACATTTCTGCGTTAGCTAGGGCTAAATAATGAAGCCCTGCAGTTTCACCTAATGGCATGTAAATCGTTTTTATGTTTATATGGACGGAAAATATGAAATCTATTGATGGTTCTAATTAAAAACGGGAATCATAACGCTGTTGAATACTGGTATCCATCATGGGATCTTGGGCGGTTCTAAACGGATATTTATGAGTAAAGTAAATGGAAAACCGAACATCTAGATGATGAACAAAGATGGTTCTTCGACAAAGAAAATTATAGAATATGAGACACATGTCGCATGGTTAAAAATAGCTAACTAAACAGGCTCTAAGAGTTGATAAATTGTGAAACAAATAAATCGGATAATAATTATACTCACGTTTGGCAACAATGTAAAAAAATATACTTGACTTAGATGTTGAGGAACTAATCAAGATTTCAGACAGTAGTTTTGCTAGAAGAAATTCTACCCGATTGATGCAATTCAAACCAAATTCTGAAAACTGTATGAAAGCAGGAGAAACAGATTTGGCAATTTCAAACTACACAAAGTCACTTCAATTAAATCCTGGTAATCAAAATGCCAAGGACAAGCTAAAGGAATTACAAAAAAGTAAAGAAAGTCAGTAAAATATATTAAAAGAAGAGTTCAATGCAAAAAATATCAAATGTAAAATCCGTAATCTCAGTTCTTATAATCCTCATTTTTTTTCAATCATGTACGGAAAAATCAACTACTGATACTGCAATAGATTTAGTAAAACAAGTAGAAACTGGTCTCACAACTCGAGTGCATATAGAGGGAGACTCTACATGGTCTATCGAAGAACGGATGGAGCACTATGGCATTCCGGGTGCAAGTATTGCTGTAATACATAATGGTAAAGTTGCTTGGGCAAAAGGCTATGGTGTAACGGATAAAGAAAGTAACACTCTTGTAACAAAACAAACCCTTTTCCAAGCAGCGGCAACTAGTATGCCTGTAACAGCCTATGGTGCATTACGCCTTGTAGAAGAAAATAAATTAGACTTAGATGAAAATGTTAACAGTTATTTAAAATCCTGGAAAGTACCAGAAAATGAATTTACTAAGGAAAAGAAAGTTACTATAAAAAATCTTTTAAATCATTCTGCTGGAATACATCCGTATGGAACGGGATCATATAGTATAGATGAAAAAATCCCAACACTTTTAGAGATTTTAAATGGGGTTTATCCAGCTAAAAATGAGTCAATTAATATAAACAAAGAGCCTAGTGAAAGTGTTAGTTTTGCATATGCTAGCTATGTGCCTGTTCAGCAAATGATGCTAGATGTTGGAGGGAGAACATTTCCAGAGATTATGAATGAACTCGTGTTGCAGCCCTTAGAAATGAACAACAGTACGTTTAACTTATCACTTACTACGGAGCAATTAGCTAAGGTAGCAACAGGTTATCTAAAAGATGGTTCTAAGGTAAAAGGAGGAAGAAAGATTGATCCTGTATTGGCTTCAACTGGATTATGGACAACTGCTGAGGACTATGCAAAATTTATAGCCAACGTACAGCAAACACTAAAAGGTAAGAGCACTAAAGGATTATCAAAAAATCTGACAACATTAATGGGCACACCATATGGGGTGAGTAATAATTCTGGATGGTCATTTACATTAGGTTTAGGGTTTCAGCTTTTTAATAGAAACAATGAAATCTACTTAAGGCATCACGGATGGAATACAGGATTCTATGCCGAAATAATGGCTCATAGAGATAAAGGTTATGGTGTGGTTGTGATGACTAATTCTACTTTTCCAGAATTTAATAACGAAGTGATTCGCGCTGTTGCCATGGCTTATGAGTGGGATAAGTTTATTCCAATACATGAAAAAATGGAAATTGAACAGTCTTTACTCGATAAAATTACTGGTAGATATATCTCCAATGGTAGGATTGTTGAAGTTTTTCAAAAGGACAACCAACTGCTCTATAAAAACATACTTGACATAGAAGCTGAGGAACTCATCAAAGTTTCAGACAGTAGTTTTGTTAGAAGAAATTCAAGGAGACTTATGCAATTCAAACCAAATTCTGAAAATGAAACACTCAATTTACGCTATATTAATCGTAACGATGCTAGCATAGCTGCAACTTTTACTAAAATGGATACTGATAAAAAAGAACCCATAGAATTCCTTCTTGAAGGTGATTTTGACAAAGCATTGAATGCATATAGAATTAAAAAAGAACAAGACTCAACGTACTTGACAATTACTGAAGATTATTTAAATGACATAGGATATGATTTTTTTCATGCGAATAGAATGGAATTATCACTAAATACGTTCAAAGTTAATATGGCGCTCTATCCAGATGGTTTCAGAGTGTATGATAGTTATGCAGAAGCTTGCGAGAAAGCAGGAAAAATTCATTTAGCAATTAAAAATTACGCTAAATCACTTGAATTAAATCCTCAAAATAATCGTGCGAGGCATAAACTTAATGAATTACAAAAAGGCGAATGAAATCCATCTTAAAAGAAATAGACATTTTTCATTTCTCTAATAAACAAGTGTATAAAATATTTGTTTAGACAGAAGTTCAATACAACAAAATTTATGAAAGCAGTAGTATATACCACATACGGTCCACCAGACGTGCTTAAAATCAAAGAAATAGATAAGCCAACTATAAAAGACAAAGAAATCTTAATAAAGCTGGTTGCTACATCTGTCACATCAGCAGATAGTAGGTTAAGGGCATTAAGAACACCAAAAGGGTTTAAATTTATTGCAAGGTTATTATTGGGATTCAATAAACCAAAAAAGCAAATTTTAGGAAATAATTTTTCCAGAATTACTGAAGCCGTAGGTAAGCAAGTAACTGGGTATAAAAAATAAATGGGGGCTTCCTAATAAACTAAAATATGACAGAATAGGAGCTCTCATAGATTTATTATCCGAACAAAAAAGTTTAGATGCTTTTAGTACTCATTCGGTTCACATTTTTTTCAATGATTCGAACGTGAACCGAATTAAATCATATTAATTCAATTCTTAATAATAGTTTAAAAATCATAAAACCCTGTAAATCGTATGATTTACAGGGTTTTAGTTTTCTTTGGTATTAATTTTGTCGGGGTGGCAGGATTCGAACCTGCGACCTCCGCGTCCCAAACGCGGCGCGATAACCGGGCTACGCTACACCCCGATAAGGTTACCCTTTTTGCGGGTGCAAATATAGGTAAACTCTTTTGTTAAATCCCAAAGAATTTTAAAAACTATTTAGTTTTATCTAAATATATTTTTCTCTATTTTATTTACTTCAATATTCTTTTTAACTGAAGCTCTAATAAATACCCTAATTTATTATAACATTCTCGTATTCGTTCTATATCCCAAATTCTCCATATGCATAATTGCCTATTACCTTTGGTGTTTGAGTTGAATACAGATAAGCATCTGGCTGAGAAGTTTTTACAAATCTCAATGTTGCTTCAAGCTTGCCTTCTTCTCTTCCAATACTTGCGCTTCCACCATATCCAGTGTATATCCAATCCGCTTCAATAATTAATATATAATTTGTTTCCTCTTCGGCAGAAACAAACTTCAAATCACTATATCTATTTAATTTTTTGCTTACTCCTTGTATAAAAGCATCTCGCCAAGTTTCCTTTTTCGCGATTTCGTAGGTTTTAAACCATTTTTCACCTTTGCTTTTATCTATCTTTCCGTACTTTTTCTTCATATTCTCAATAAACTCCTTTTCTGGGTGAAGACTGTAAACTATAAGGTCTTCTGGAAAAGTTAACCGTACAGCTATTTTAGTTTCATTTTTTAAAAAGTCTAATTTTTTCTTATCGATTTTAATTCTTTGAGCAAAGGAAGTTGTACTTAAGACAGTAAGAAAAAGGAATAAAATTGTTCTAAACATTTTATAACGTACTTAGTTGATTTTGTTTTTTGATCTTGATGCAATTATAAGTTATTTTTAAGAATCCATACTTAATAAGTTTCCGATATTTGAGCAAAAATCTACTTTTGAAAAAAATAGCATTATTTCTTTTCTTTTTTCTGAATTATATAGTCAGTGCTCAATACAACGTTTCAGGAGTTATTATTGATAAAACCACCTTAATTCCTATAAAAAATGCGGTGATACTTGACACAGAAAATGGTACTACGGCAATATCCAACAATAATGGTAATTTTAATATAACTTCTAATGGAACAATAAAAGTTTCTTTTCCTGGATACACTACAAAACAAGTTACCATTACAGAAAACCTTTTTATCAGTATACATCTTGCTACAAACATCAATCAGCTACAAGAAGTTTTAATAAATAGTTTATCTATTCCATCACAACATAAATTAGCTACAAATGCAGTTGCTATTATCAGTGACAACGATATTAATCGTGGCAACACCATTGAATTACATCCTGTATTGAACAAAGTTCCAGGAGTTTTTATGCAACACGGAACACTAAATACCAATAGAATTACTATTAGAGGGATTGGTGCCAGAAATTTGTTTGGTACAGCTGGTATTAGAGCATATTTTGGAGACATTCCAATAACTGATGGTAATGGAGAATCCTCTATTGAAGATTTGGAACTTGGTTCAATAGCAAGAATTAATATACATAAAGGACCTTCATCCAGTAGTTATGGTGTTGGATTAGGAGGCACTATTTTATTAAAGCCAGAATTTATTGAATATAACACATCACAAGCATCACTATTAACTTCTATAGGTAGTTATGGTTTACAAAGAACCATTGCTAAGGTTGCCACTGCTGGTAGGAAATCAAACCTTATGATAGTTTATAGTAATACCCATGCAGATGGCTATAGAGACAATAACACCTATAATCGAAATACGGTAACAGCTACCTCTACATTATATAACGCCAAAAAAAACAATGTATCAATAATTGCCAGTTATGTTAATCTAAAAGCAGGAATTCCTAGTTCCTTAGACCAAGAAGATTTTGATAATTCTCCAAGGCAAGCAGCATTCACCTGGGGAAGATCACAAGGATTAGAAGATGTGGATTATGGAATTTTTGGATTAACCTGGAAACATAATTACAATGACGCTTTTACTCAACATACTAGCATATTTACTTCATTTAGAAATAATAATGAACCAAGACCTTTCAATATTTTAGAAGAAAAATCAAACGCAATAGGCCTCAGAAGCAGAGTTATTGGTAATTCTGTTTTGTTTCAAAAAGAATGGCAATGGACTGCTGGAGGAGAGCTCTTTTTTGATTTTTACAATGGAAAAACTTTCGAGAACCTGTATCAGGACTTTCCTGTGGGAACTGGCAGTGTATTAGGCGATCAACTTTCGGATCTAAAGGAACAAAGAAATTATTACAATCTGTTTGTAGAAACTAATTTAAAATTAAGTGATCAACTGCGGTTCAATTTTGGAATACATCTCAATCAAACATTTTTTGATATTGATGACAATTTTTTAATCGATGGTGATGATAGTTCAGGAGCATACGATTTTGATCCAATTCTTTCTCCAAAATTGGGTATGAACTATATTTTGAACACTAATTTTATTCTATTCGGAAACGCAGCGCATGGATTTTCTACTCCAACTACTGCTGAAACCTTATTACCTGATGGAGAGTTCAATCCAGATATAAAACCAGAAATTGGCTGGAACTACGAGCTAGGAACCCGTTTTAATTTTTTAAATAAAAAACTATATGGATCTCTTTCTATATATTCATTACGAGTAAAAGACCTATTGGTAACACGAAGAACCGCGGCGGATAATTTCTTTGCTATCAATGCTGGAAAAACAGTACACAATGGCATAGAAGCTTCTTTAAATTACAACATGTTTAAAATAGGACAATCCCAATTATCCTGCTTTGTCAATACATCTATCCACGATTATAAATTCGATGAATTTATAGATTTAGATGATGACTTTTCGGGTAATAACCTTACTGGAGTTCCTTCTCAAATCATTAACATTGGAATAGATCTTGTGACTAAAAAAGGATTCTATGGAAATCTTAATTTTCAAACTGTTGGAGAAATTCCTGCCAATGATGCAAATACTGTATTTAGCGAGCATTATGAATTATTACACGGCAAAATAGGATACATCAATACCATAGGTAAACATATCCATTATGATCTGTTTTTTGGAGCTAATAACATTTTAGACACAACCTATGCATCGCAACTTCAAATTAATGCAAGAGGTTTTGGAGGCAATGCACCCAGATATTTTTATCCAGGCCTTCCTTTTAACACATATGGAGGCATTAACATAAAATATAGACTATAAATAATTTTTATTTGTACTTTTCAGAAGTAAATCAACACGTCACGATGAAGAATTTTATATTCCTTAAAGTATTGTTCCTATTTGCCATATTCTCTTGTGCTCAAGAAAAGAAAAATGATATTATTTTAGAGCCTGATCCTAAAAGTTATACTACAGAAATTGTAGTTCCAGACTTACAGATTCCTTGGGGAATGGTTTGGCTACCAGATAATAGCATGCTTATAACAGAAAAAAGCGGTGAACTAATTCATTATAAAGACGGAATTAAAACATCGATTACTAATGTACCAGAAGTATACAATCGTAATCAAGGAGGATTGCTGGATATCGAATTACATCCTAACTATAGTGAAAATGGTTGGATCTATATTACATACTCTTCTAAAGAAGGCCCTGAAAAAGGTGGGCATACCGCCTTAATAAGAGCTAAACTAGAAAACCACCAATTAACCTCTATTGAGAATCTATATAAAGGAACTCCAAATACTACACGAGGACATCATTTTGGTTCGAGAATAGAATTTGATAATGAAGGATACCTTTATTTCAGTATTGGTGATCGAGGAAATAGAGACCAAAACCCGCAAGATATCACCCGAGATGGTGGAAAAATATACAGACTTAATGATGATGGTAGTATTCCAAAAGATAATCCTTTTGTGAATGAGGTTGGAGCAAAAAAAGCCGTGTTTTCATATGGACATCGCAATCCACAAGGAATGGCTATCAATCCTACTGACGGAAAAATATGGGTGCATGAACACGGTCCACGAGGTGGAGATGAAATAAACGCCATAAAGAAAGCAGTAAATTATGGATGGCCAGTTATCACTTATGGAATTAATTATAGTGGCTCTTCTATAACCGATATCACCAGTAAAGAGGGAATGGAACAACCTATATATTATTGGGTTCCTTCTATCGCCCCAAGTGGAATGGATTTTGTCACTAGTGATAAATATCCCGATTGGAAAAATGATTTGTTAGTCGGTTCTCTTAAATTTCAATATTTAGAACTGGTCGAATTAGATAATAATAAGGTAACAGCAAGAAAAAAAATAGTAGAGGATATTGGTAGAGTTCGTAACGTTCGTCAAGGTCCTGATGGATATATTTATGTTGCTGTAGAAAATAAAGGAATTGTAAAAATCATACCTAAATCATAATGTCTATTATAAAAAAACGCTTTAAGCACATCTTGATTATTGAAGTTATCTCAGTTATATTTTGCATTTCTTTAGTTGCAAAACAAGGAAAATCCAATAGCCAATACACGATAAACACTCCAGTCGATTATCAAGAGACCGAATTATCAAAAAGCATAGTACGCGGTGAAGAAATTTATACTGACTTCTGTATGCAATGTCATTTGCCTAATGGAAAAGGAACACCCAAAATCTTCCCTCCTTTAGCTGGATCAGATTGGTTGGTTAATAAACGTAAAGAAAGTATTCACTCTATTAAATATGGATTAAATGGCCCTATAAAAGTTAATAATCAACTATATAACAGTGCAATGACCCCATTAGGATTAGAAGACGAAGAAATTGCTGATGTTATGAATTACATCATGAACAGTTGGGGAAATAAGCAAGAAAAGATGGTAACTACCGAAGAAGTAAAGTCTATTCAAAAATAAGTTTAAAAACAGTTTCTAGTCTTTCTGAATTTTTTCATTACTTAAAAATATAACAAACGAGATGTATTTAACGTTAATATCAAGCATCTATTTGTAAAACAAATCCAGAACATCGGACAAATTATTTTTCATGAAATTCCTTGCATTTCTTGTTGTATTTTTCATAAGCCAGTTAGCTTATAATCAATATTACGAAGACGAAACTTCTCCTAACAAATATAGATTTAGGTACAAGTCAGAAGTTTATAAGGGTACTCGATTAGAAATAACTGCAAAACTTAGAGCTATTAAAAATGGTCCTAAATTTTCGGGTATTCCAGAGGAAATACAGTCTGGACTTAATAAACTTTTTAAAGACGCTAAAAGTCAAGCACTACCCAAACGATATCGAAAAAAAGCAATCATATTTCTTGATGCTTTATATAATTATGAAGAATTTGTAATTATGTATAACGGAGCGCTTTATGAGGTTGTAGAGAAATTAAAAAGAGATATAAAGCGTATCGATTTTAAACTAGAAAGGCAATTCATAAAATCCAAAACAGCATTAGATCGTATAAAAAAAACTGACTCTACGAATATTCAGGAAATCCAGTATTTAACTGAAGAACGACAAAAAAGTTTAATTAGATTAGCAAGTCATAGATGGATGAAGAAAAAGTTTGAAGCATACAAAGGGATCGACATGGTAAAAAACCCTGATGATTTGATAAACGAATTCAAAAAAGCTGAAGCTGGATATATATTTTCTGTTTTTGGTCAAAAAAGTGTAGATGAAATCAAGAAATATCTCGAAAACCAAATCATCGATTTTTATTACAAAAAAGCAATCATCGAAATTGATCCAGAAAAACTTGATCTACAGTATATCAATAAATATAACTAAGTAAAAAAGAATATTGTTAAAAAAGATTTTACTAGTTTGCGTATATAAATGACTAACATTTCCAAAACATACAAAGTAATTGGATTAATGTCTGGAACTTCATTAGATGGTTTGGATATCGCATATTGTCATATAAAAAAGGATCAGAATTCTTGGTCTTTTTCTATTCTTAAAACAGAAAGTGTAGACTACGATACTAATTTTAGAGAAGAACTTAAAAACACGGTAAATCTTAATCCAGTAGCATTATTGGCTTTTCACAATCGTTATGGTACTTGGCTGGGTACGCAAGTGAAACGGTTTATGGATCAGCATAAGGTCGATGTAGATTTTATTTCCAGTCACGGTCATACTGTTTTTCATCAACCCGAAATTGGATTAACCTATCAAATTGGTTCTGGTCAACATATTGCAAATACCTGTAATCAAAAAGTGATTTGTGATTTCAGAACCAACGATGTAGCCCTTGGTGGACAAGGAGCTCCTTTGGTTCCCATTGGAGATGAGTTATTGTTCAAATCCTATGATTTCTGTCTAAATCTAGGAGGAATTAGTAATATCTCTTTTGATCAGAATGGAAAAAGAATAGCATATGATATAGCTCCAGCTAATATGTTATTAAATTATATCATTTCTAAAATTAATCTAGCATATGATGATAGAGGTCAACTATCCGAAACTGGAACATTAAATCAAAAATTACTTACATCATTAAACCAGTTAGATTACTACCAAGAGTCGTATCCAAAATCATTAGGATATGAATGGTTTGCAGAAAAAATCATTCCAATTATTGAAAACACTAAAGATTCAATTGAAAATTTATTACACACTTCAGTATATCATATTGCAGAACAAATATCTAATGTTATCAAACAAACAGAAAAACAAAAATCATCTCTCCTAATTACTGGAGGAGGAGCTAAAAATGATTTTTTAATAGCGGTATTACGACAAAAGCTACATAAATTCTCTACTGTAGTGATTCCAGACGAAAACATTATTGACTATAAAGAAGCTTTGATTTTTGCATTTATGGGTGTATTAAAAGAAAGAAACGAAATAAACTGCCTGCAATCTGTAACTGGAGCTAAAAAAGATTCTTCTTCAGGAATAGTATTCCATCCATCCTAATATTATTCTGCAAGTTAATACACAGGAATAAAACTCTCTTACTCAAAAACTCAATAACTCAATAACTATTTCTAAATTTGTCAAAAAATAATTGGAAATGCTTATTATCGGTATAGCTGGAGGAACAGGTTGCGGAAAAACGACAGTCGTAAATCAAATTGTGAACGAATTACCTGAAAATGAGGTATGTGTAATATCACAAGACTCGTATTATAAAGATACGAGTCATCTAACATACGACGAAAGAACTAAAATTAACTTTGATCATCCTCAATCTATAGATTTTGAATTGCTAGGTGAACATTTAGTAGCTTTAAGAAAAGGAAATACGATAGAACAACCCGTATACTCATTTGTTGAACATAATCGAACAAATGAAACCGTGAAAACCCAACCTAGTAAAGTAATCATAGTAGAAGGGATTTTAATTCTTACTAATCCTATGATTAGAGATATGTTTGATATTAAAATATACGTACATACCGATAGTGATGAACGCTTGATAAGACGTCTAAAAAGAGATATAGCTGAAAGAGGCAGAGATATGGAAGAAGTTTTAGATAGATATCAGAACACCTTAAAACCTATGCACCAGCAATTCATTGATCCAACCAAAGAATTTGCTGATTTAATTATTCCCAATAATAATTATAATAATGTAGCAGTAGATATTGTACGAACAATTATAAAAGAACGCTTGGATTAACTTTTTGTACCTTTACAAAACCAAAATCATTTGATCTAATTTGAAGCTAAAACGCTATTTTGAAAAGCTAAGGAATACTCCCGCATTGATTCCGATTTTTGCCATATTTTTAAATAAATATGTACTGATCGTGCTTGTATTTGTGATATGGATTCTATTTTTAGACACTAATTCTTGGCTTATCCATAGGGAATTAGATCAAGAAATTAAAGAACTAAAAGATAATAAGGAGTATTATAAAAAAGAAATTGTCAAGGATCAAAAGGATATAAAAATACTTAAAGACAGTAACGAATTAGAAAAGTTTGCACGAGAAGAGTATTTTATGAAACGAGATAACGAGGAAATCTATATTATTGAATACGAAGACAGTATCCCAAAAACCAACAAAGATGACTAAAACTTTATTTAATGGTTTTGATAAAGTTTCCACAAAAGAATGGAAACAAAAAATTCAATTCGATTTAAAAGGAGCTGATTACAATGAAGCTTTAATTTATAAATCCTATGAAGGGATTGATGTAAAACCTTTTTACAATCAAGAAGATACTGAGGACATTAATAATCACCCTATTCATCCATCTTCCTGGAAAAATTCTCAAAAAATTATTGTTAAAGATGCGATCGAAGGAAATAATGTAGCTATCAATTCCATAAAAAAGGGCGCAGAAAGTATTTATTTTATAATAGAGACTGAAGAAATTAACCCTACGGTTTTATTAGCAAATATTTCCCCAGACATATTGATTTATATCGAGCCTTTATTTCTATCCTTTGATTACACTTTTAAACTAAATGATATTGCCGATAAATCGAAGCTTTCTATTTATTTATTAACTGATGTTATTGGAAACTTAGAAAATTCAGGAAATTGGTTTCTTAGCTTAAAAGAAGATCATCAGATTTTAGAAAAAATCATCAGTCAAAGTAATTATTTAAAAAACGTAATTAGCGTAGATCTTGGTATACTTCAAAATTCTGGTGCCACTATCATTCAGCAATTAGCGTATGGCTTAGCGCACGCTAATGAATATTTGAATCATTTTGAAAAACACGATAATAACCCTTTTCAAGAAACATCTATACTTTTCAAAGTTGCAACAGGGGGAAATTACTTCTTCGAAATAGCCAAGTTAAGAGCTTTAAGAATATTGTATAATTCCCTTGCTTCAGAATACAAAATATTGGAAAAATGTCATATATTCGCATATCCTTCACACAGAAATAAAACTATTTTAGATTACAATGTTAATATGCTTCGTACAACTACAGAATGTATGAGTGCAATTTTAGGAGGAGCAAATACGATTCATAATATTCGATATGATGACATTTATAACCTAGAAAACGATTTTGGAACAAGAATTGCGATCAATCAATTGTTGATTCTAAAGAACGAAAGTTATTTTGATATAGTAAATAATCCTGCTTCAGGATCATATTACATAGAGAGTTTAACAAATCAGTTAGCCGACAAAGCTTTATCCTTATTTAAGGATATTGAAGAAAATGGTGGTTATCTGAAGCAATTAAAATCTGGAACAATTCAGAGAAAAATTAAAGAAAGTGCTGATAAGGAGCAAGAGCTTTTTGATAAGGAAGAAATTATTTTAACAGGCGCCAATAGGTATAAAAATTCTGAAGAGCAAATACCTCCTTTTCAAAAGAAACCGTTTCCTGAAAAAAATGTAAGAAAGACTTTAATTAATCCAATTATCCAGAGAAGATTGTGTGAAAAAATTGAGAAAAACACTATAAAACGTGAATAATTGATATTTTATTGTTAACTTCCCTAAATATTAACATTTATATAACAGATATTTAACATAACTAAATCTTAATCGATGCCCCAAATGATTAGATCTAGAATCGCTTTAATTACTTTATTATTTTTAACATTAATTGGTTATTCACAAAATGGCATCAACTGCCTAAGTGTCGACAGAAGCGGTCTTTACAGTAAAGCCTTTGATTCTTTCGAAAGTGATTTATTCGAATATTATAATTTCGGAAATGATTCCATAAAGACATACAGAACATTTCTAGCAGAAGTTGCAAGTCTATCCTTAGATTTAAGAAAACTTCCGTCAGATAATTCCATTCAATTAGCAAGAGTTTTCAAAAAAAAATCCAATGACCCTAATTCAATCTGGGTAAAACTAAGTGATTATGAAAATCAGGAAGCAACAAAAAAACCATCTCCGTATACTCCACCTTCTAAAAAAGGAGAAGAAGAAATTTTGATTTTCAACTATAGAGGAGGCCTTATTCAATGTCTAAAAAACAACAGTGAAAGTGATGATTTTAAAGAAATCATTAGCACTCTTGAAGAAGATGGAAATGTAAGTACATCTTTAATTGCGCAACGAATTTATTACATCCCTGATAAGAAGTTTAAAGCTTCTGAAATAAAAAAGTTTATTGCCTTTGACATCTACTACTCTATTCTAATGGTAATCGAAAAAGCCTTTGGGTAATTTCATTGCGATATTCTCTGTTATACAGCTAACATAATTGATATTTTCTAAAAAAAATCATTAATAAAACCGTAATTTTACGGTTTTATTAATGATTTTTCCATGAGCATAAAACGAGGTTTTGTTATTTGCATTTCAATACTTTGCACCTCTTACAACATCTGTATAAAAGAAGCTCAGAATTGGATTGGAAAAATGAAATTTTAAAAATGACCAGAAGAAACATTCAACATATTACACTAAAATCAGAAAATTACGATTCTAATACTCCGTTAGAAAACAAAACATTCACCACTTCTGAAGGAATTGATATAAAATCAATATATAACGAGAAAGACATTCAAGATTTTGACCATATTGATTTTGCCGCTGGAATCCCACCATATTTGCGAGGTCCATATTCTACTATGTATGTACGAAGGCCATGGACAATAAGACAATACGCTGGATTCTCTACAGCAGAAGAAAGTAACGCTTTCTATCGTAGAAATCTTGCAGCAGGTCAAAAAGGTTTGTCCGTTGCTTTTGACCTAGCAACGCATCGCGGCTATGATAGTGATCATGAAAGAGTATTTGGAGATGTAGGAATGGCTGGAGTTGCCATAGATAGCGTAGAAGATATGAAGGTACTTTTTGATCAAATACCTTTGGATAAAATGTCTGTTTCTATGACAATGAATGGAGCTGTATTACCGATAATGGCTTTTTATATTGTTGCTGCAGAAGAACAAGGAGTAGAGAAAAAATTGCTATCAGGAACCATTCAAAATGACATCCTGAAAGAATTTATGGTTCGCAACACATACATCTACCCTCCTACTCCTTCTATGAGAATCATAAGTGATATTTTTAAATATTGCTCTAAAAACATGCCTAAGTTTAATCCTATTAGTATTTCTGGATACCATATGCAAGAAGCAGGAGCTACTTGTGATATTGAATTAGCATATACCTTGGCAGATGGATTAGAATATATTAGAAAAGGAATTGAAGCTGGTCTAGATGTCGATTCCTTTGCTCCTAGGTTGTCATTTTTCTGGGCGATAGGAATGAATCATTTTATGGAGGTTGCAAAAATGCGAGCAGCTAGAATGCTCTGGGCTAAATTGATTAAACAATTCAATCCTAAAAATCCGAAATCCCTAATGCTTAGGACTCATTGCCAAACAAGTGGATGGAGTTTAACGGCTCAAGATCCTTTTAACAATGTAGCCAGAACATGTATTGAAGCTAGTGCTGCCGCTTTTGGAGGTACGCAAAGCTTACACACTAACGCATTAGACGAAGCAATCGCATTACCAACCGATTTCTCTGCAAGAATTGCCAGAAATACCCAAATATATCTTCAGGAAGAAACACAGATTAACAGAACTGTAGATCCTTGGGCTGGAAGTTATTATGTAGAATCCTTAACCAATGACATTGCCGAAAAAGCCTGGAAACTTCTTGAAGAAGTCGAAGAATTAGGAGGAATGACTAAAGCCATTGAAGCTGGAATCCCTAAAATGCGAATTGAGGAAGCTGCCGCACGTAAACAAGCAAGAATAGACAGTGAACAAGATGTAATTATTGGTGTAAATAAGTTTGTTCTCGAAGAAGAAGAACATATCTCAACGTTAAAAGTAGACAATAATGCGGTAAGAAATCAGCAAATTGATGGGCTGAAAAAAGTCAAAAATTCTAGAAATGAAAAGGCTGTACAAGAAGCTCTTAATGCATTAACTAAAGCAACCAAAGATGATCATGAAAATTTATTAGCTTTAGCAGTAAATGCAGCTCGATTAAGAGCTACATTAGGAGAAATAAGTAGCGCATTAGAAAAAGAATTTGGAAGATATAAAGCAGAAATAAAATCATTTACTGGAGTGTATGCCAAGGAAATAAAAAACGATGAGTCTTTTAATAAAGCAAGAGAATTAGCAAATCAATTTGCTGAACTTGAAGGTCGAAGACCAAGAATAATGATTGCTAAAATGGGGCAAGACGGTCATGATCGTGGTGCTAAAGTGGTAGCAACCAGTTATGCTGACGTAGGTTTTGATGTAGATATTGGCCCCTTATTTCAAACGCCAATTGAGGCTGCAAAACAAGCGGTCGAAAACGATGTACACATTGTAGGAGTATCTTCTTTAGCAGGAGGTCATAAAACATTAGTTCCTCAGATTATTGCTGAGTTAAAAAAATATCAAAGAGAAGATATTATGGTTATCGTCGGTGGCGTAATTCCTCCCGATGATTACGATTTCTTATTTCAAGAAGGAGCTGTAGCAATATTTGGTCCTGGAACCAAAATTAGTGATGCAGCAATTACCATTCTTGATATTTTGATTTCAACGTTTGAGTAATTTTAAAATACTATGCGCGCATAGTATTTTAAATATAATTTGTAACTTTCACCAAAATAATGATATTAATATAATAAAGAGATATGAGCTATACTGATAAAATGCTTCGTGATGGAGCGCTAGAAGGAAAAAACATTGTAGTTACTGGAGGTGGTAGTGGATTAGGTAAATCAATGACCAAGTACTTCTTAGAACTTGGGGCAAAAGTCGCTATTACATCTCGTAATCTAGAAAAGTTACAAGGTACTGCAAAAGAACTTGAAGCAGAAACAGGAGGCACTTGTCTCCCACTTCAATGTGATGTTAGACATTATGATCAGGTAGAATCCATGAGAGATCAGGTGATAGCAGCTTTTGGAACTGTAGATATATTATTAAATAATGCCGCAGGGAATTTTATCTCACCAACAGAACGTTTATCAGCCAATGCTTTTGATACAATTATAGATATTGTTTTAAAAGGAACCAAAAACTGTACGCTTGCATTTGGTAAGCATTGGATAGACACCAAATATCAAAATACAAATGTTCTTAATATCGTGACAACATATGCCTGGACTGGGTCTGCGTATGTTGTACCAAGTGCAACTGCTAAGGCAGGTGTGTTAGCAATGACAAGATCTCTTGCTGTAGAATGGGCAAAGTATGGTATGCGTTTTAATGCTATTGCTCCTGGACCTTTTCCGACAAAAGGAGCTTGGGATAGATTATTGCCAGGTGATATGAAAGATCAATTTGATCTTTCAAAAAAAGTACCACTAAAGCGTCTTGGAGAGCATCAAGAATTAGCAAATTTAGCGGCCTATTTAGTTTCTGATTTTTCAGCCTATGTTAATGGTGAAGTGATAACGTTAGATGGTGGTGAATGGCTTAAAGGAGCTGGACAATTCAACTTATTGGATCAAGTTCCTGAACAAATGTGGGACATGTTAGAAGCGGCAATTAGAGCTAAAAAAGGAAAGTAATTACATCATAAAAAGTAAAATTAAAGAAACTGGATACCAATGTTATACACTGGCATCCAGTTTTTTTTATCAAGCATAGGGTAACATTTATTCAATAAATGACACTTATTAAAAGGTAATCATCAATAATATTTAAAATCAAATAGTGAATGTTTATTAAAAAACGTTAAACACACGCTAATTAGGATTCAACTTAGAAATTAAACCATACATTCTAATGTATTTGGTATATTTAATTCTACGCTTATAGTATTTTTTTTAAGTATAACTAAAAAATTAGTTGAATCTTATAAGTTTTACCTATTTTTGAGATTATTACTAATATTAATATATAACTCACGCAAATTATCAGTCAATGAAAGGAAAAACAATTTTCAGCGCATGTATTGGAGCTTTTTTATGCAGCATTCCATTTACATCCATTGCTCAAACGACTACAAACAAGGAGCTTGGTGCCCCTATCAATGTTAAAAATGAGGATAAAATCCCAGTAGATCCTAACGTAAAAGTAGGAAAATTAGATAATGGACTTACCTATTATATTCGTAACAATGGAAAACCAGAAGACAAAGTAGAATTAAGACTTGTGGTAAACGCAGGGTCTATTTTAGAAAATGAAAATCAGCTTGGTTTGGCTCACTTCATGGAGCACATGAACTTTAATGGAACGAAAAATTTCAAAAAGAATGATCTTATAGATTATCTACAAACCATTGGTGTTAAGTTTGGTGCGGATTTAAACGCATATACAAGTTTTGATCAAACCGTATACATATTACCTATACCTAGTGATGATCCTGAAAAATTAGAAAAAGGATTTCAAATCATTGAAGACTGGGCTCATAACGCAGAGTTGACTGAAGAAGCTATTGATGGAGAAAGAGGAGTTGTACTTGAAGAATATAGATTGGGTAAGGGAGCGAATGAAAGAATGCTTCAAAAATACTTACCAATAATCGCATACAATTCTAAATATTCTGAGAGATTACCAATTGGTACTAAAGAAGTGTTAGAAAACTTTAAATACGAAGATGTAAGAAGCTATTATAAAGATTGGTATAGACCAGATTTAATGTCTGTTGTTGCTGTAGGAGATCTAGATGTTGCTACCTTAGAGCAAAAAATCAAAGATCATTTTAGTGGTATCAAAATGCCTAAAAACCCTAAAAAAAGGGAAACGTATGACACTCCTAATCATGAGGAAACTTTAATAGCTGTAGTTTCGGATAAAGAAGCTTCTAATTCTATTGTAAGATTAATCTATAAAGACAGAGAAGTTACAGAGCCAATGAGCACTGTTGGAGATTACAGAAAAGATCTAGTAGAAGGAGTGTTTAGTCAGATGATGAATAATCGTCTTAATGAATTAAGAAATAGCCCTAACCCTCCATTTGTATTTGCTGGAAGCAGTCATAGTGGAACTTTTGCAAGAAACAGAGAAGCATACCAATCATTTGCGTTAACTTCGGAAACAGGACAATTAAATGCACTAAAGACAATTCTTCAGGAAAACAAAAGAGTTCAGAAATATGGATTTAAAGCTGGTGAACTAGAACGTGCTAAAAAAGACATTACTGCACGTTGGGACAAACAGTTTAAGGATAAGGACAAAAGAGAATCTTCTCGAATTATTGGAGAATACATCAACAATTACTTACAACAAGAACCTATTCCAGGAATAGAATGGGAGTATAAATATACAATGTCTCAATTGCCAACAATCTCTCTTGAAGAAGTAAACGGTCTGATTAAAGACTTTTTACATGATGACAATAGAGCTGTTGTAATGACTGGACCTGAGAAAGAAGGTTTAAAGCAGGTTACAAAAGAAGAGATTCTAACTTTATTAAAAGAAGTAGAAACTTCTGACATAGAAGATTACAAAGATGAAAAAGTTCGTGAGAATCTTATAGAAAAAATGCCTACTGCAGGAAAAATAGTTTCTTCAAAAAATAATGAAAAATTAGGGTTTACAGTTTTAGAATTAAGCAACGGAGCTAAAATTACTTACAAGAAAACTGACTTTAAAAATGATGAGATTTTATTTTCTGCATATAGTTACGGAGGAAGCTCTTTGTATACTGATGAAGACTATTTACAAACCGCATACGGTAGCGGAAGCGTATCTCAAACAGGTTTAGGTGGTTTATCACTAAATGATATGGACAAAGTAATGTCTGGTAAAATTGTAAGACTAAGGCCATATATCGGTGGTATATCAGAAGGGTTTAATGGAGCCACTACACCTAAAGATTTAGAATCATTGTTTCAACAAGTATACTTATACTTTACTGACGTAAACAAAGATGAAGAAGCTTTTAGATCAGATCTAGAAAAGCAAAAAGGTTTTTTAGCAAATTATCTATCTAACCCTCAAAATTATTTCCGTGAAGAGTTTAGTAAATTTCAATATGGAAAAAGTCCAAGATATACTGGCTTTCCAACTGCAGAAAAATTAGACGGAACTAATTATGAGCTTGCATATCAAAAATACAAAGAAAGATTTGCTGGAGCTGGTGGTTTCAATTTCTATTTTGTAGGAAATATTGATGAAGCAAAACTAAAAGAATATGCAGAAAAGTATATAGCTAGCTTACCAGATACTGGTAAAGGTGAAACCTATAAAGTTTCTGATTTCAGACCGTTATCTGGTGCACACGAGAAAACAATATACAAAGGTAAAGACCCTAAAAGTGCTGTGAATATTATCTGGAGAGGTGAAACGGAATATAGTAAATCAGAAGATTTAGCAATGCAAGCTTTAGGAGAAATCCTTACGATTAAATTAATCGAAAAACTTCGTGAAGATGAAGGTGGCGTATACGGTGTTGGTGCCAGAGGTGGCTTAAACAAATTAGCGTATGGAAATTATAGCTTTAGTATTAGCTTTCCTTGCGGACCTGAAAACGTTAAAAAACTAACAGATGCCGCTATCGCAGAGGTAAAAACTGTGATTACTCAAGGACCAACAGATAAAGATCTTGCTAAAATCAAAGGATCTAGATTACTAGATTATAAAGAAAAAAGCAAACAAAATAGGTTTTGGTTAAGTAATCTTCAAAGTGCTGATTACGAACAAACCCCAATGGAAAGTGGAGAAAGTTATACTGAGACTATCAATAAGCTATCAAAGCAGGATGTACAGAATGTTGCCAAAAAGTATCTAGATAAAGGATATATTTTAGGTGTATTAATGCCAGAAAAAGAATAATTTTAAATAATTATTCACTCCAAAGGCCATCTGTAACAACGGATGGCCTTTTTTATTAAACACTGTTAATATTTTTCATTTTTATAATGTATAATTAATTGTATTTTTATCGCTTAAAATCCAAATCTCCCCCAATGGGTAAAATAATAGCGATTGCCAATCAAAAAGGAGGCGTAGGTAAAACTACCACTTCTGTAAACTTAGCAGCTTCTCTAGGAGTATTAGAGAAAAAAGTATTACTAATAGATGCAGATCCTCAAGCCAATGCGACTTCAGGGTTAGGTCTAGATGTAGAAAGTATTGAAAAAGGAACCTATCAGATCCTAGAACATACGATTAAGCCAACAGAAGCTATATTAGAAACTAATTCTCCTAATGTAGATATAATTCCCGCACATATTGATCTTGTGGCTATAGAAATTGAACTAGTAGACAAGGATCAAAGAGAATATATGCTGAAGAAAGTAATTACTGATCTTAAGTCAGAATATGATTATATTTTAATCGATTGCGCACCTTCTCTTGGACTTTTAACTCTTAATGCGCTTACAGCCTCGGATTCAGTTATTATTCCTATTCAATGTGAGTATTTTGCATTAGAAGGGCTAGGAAAACTATTAAACACTATCAAAAGTGTTCAAAAAATACATAATCAACACCTTGATATCGAAGGATTATTACTTACAATGTATGATTCAAGATTACGATTATCAAATCAGGTAGTTGAAGAGGTGCAAAAACACTTTAATGAAATGGTATTTAAAACAATCATTCAGCGAAATATTCGTTTAAGTGAAGCACCTAGTTATGGCGAAAGTATAATTAATTATGACGCAGCTAGTAAAGGTGCCAGCAATTACTTAAGTTTGGCCCACGAGATTATAAAGAAAAATAGTTAATGATTCATGGCGAAGGCAACAAAAAAACAAGCTTTAGGTAGAGGTTTATCAGCACTACTCAAAGATCCCGAAAATGATATTAAATCAGCAGAAGATAAAAATGCTGATAAAGTAGTTGGAAATATTATAGAACTAGATCTTAATAGTATTGAAGTTAATCCATTTCAACCACGTACTAGTTTTAATGATGAAACACTACAAGAACTTGCTACATCCATCAAGGAAATAGGAGTTATTCAACCAATTACTGTTCGTAAATTAGATTTTGACAAGTATCAGTTAGTAAGTGGAGAACGACGTTTTCGTGCTTCTAAATTAGTAGGCTTAAAAACAATTCCTGCTTATATCAGAATTGCTAATGATCAAGAGTCATTGACAATGGCATTGGTAGAAAATATTCAGCGTCAGGATTTAGATCCAATAGAAATTTCATTGTCCTATCAACGATTAATTGATGAGATCAAACTAACTCAAGAACAGTTGAGTGATCGTGTAGGTAAAAAAAGATCTACGATTGCTAATTACCTTAGATTATTAAAGTTAGACCCTATCGTACAAACAGGAATCAGAGATGGTTTTATCTCTATGGGGCACGGTAGAGCGCTTATTAATATTACTGATCAGCAACAACAGCTTGATATTTACGAAAAAATTATTGGAGATTCTTTATCTGTTCGTAACACAGAGAAATTAGTTAGGTCTTTAAATAACAAAGAAGAAAATCCAAACACTGAAAAAACTAAAGATAAGGCTCCTCAATATATTCTAAAAGGAATTAAGGATTTCTCAGAATATTTTGGAGCAAAAATTGATGTGAAGGTTTCCAGTAACGGACGAGGGAAGTTAATAATCCCATTTTCTTCTGAAGAAGATTTTAAACGCCTAAAGAAACTTATCAATAGTGAAAACTAATTCCTTTTATATCATTTTGTTCCTATTCTTTTGTGTTCATTATACTTTTTCTCAGGAAGAAAACAATGATGGAGAACTAAAAGTGGTTACTGAAGAAGTAGCTGTTAAAAAGAAGAAAAAAAAGAACAAAAAATTACGACCATATGAACCTTTGGCGCCTGCTCGTGCTGCCTTCTATTCTGCAATACTGCCTGGTTTAGGTCAAGCATATAATGGAAAGTATTGGAAAATACCTATTGTATATGGTGCTCTTGGTGCTGGTGTCTATTTTTATAAATTCAATAATGATCAATATACTGAAGCTCGTGATTTTTATAAAAACAGATTAGCGGGACTTCCTGATGACATTAATAATAGATTGAGTGTTCTAAGTAATGAACAATTAATTGATCGACAACGTCGATTTAAAAGAGATCAAGAACTATCTATACTTATTACTGTAGGATTGTATGTATTAAACATTATAGATGCCAATGTAACGGCTCATTTGCAGCAGTTCAACGTGTCTAAAGACTTATCTTTTAAACCCAATATACATTTTAACGAATTTGATGCCACTCCTAGTTACGGAATGTCTCTGAATTATAGTTTTTAAATTTTATAACCAACAACCATTAAGAAAATATGAATATTGCTCTTTTAGGATATGGCAGAATGGGTAAAACCATTGAAAAAATAGCAACAGATAGAGGGCACACCATTGTGCTTAAAGTCGATAAAGATGATCTAGATTATGACGTGTCTATTGCAGATGTAGCTATTGATTTCAGTATCCCAACCGCAGCTGTTGACAATATCACCAAGTGTTTTAACTCTGGAGTACCCATTGTCTCTGGAACTACTGGTTGGCTGGATCATTACGATGAGATTATAGCATTATGCAAAGAAAAAAAAGGTGGGTTTATATATGCATCGAACTATAGCCTAGGTGTTAATTTATTTTTCGAATTAAATAAAAAACTTTCTAAAATGATGAGTCAAGTTGATGGCTATGATATCAATATGGAAGAAATTCATCATACTCAAAAATTAGATGCTCCAAGTGGAACGGCAATTACATTGGCAGAAGGAATTATCGAGAATACGAATAAGGATTCTTGGCAATTAAATGAAGGGAATGATAATACAATACCTATCATTGCCAAACGTATTGAGAACGTTCCTGGTACGCATACAGTAACGTATGCATCCGCAGTGGACGACATAGAAATTAAACATACAGCTCATAATCGTCAAGGATTTGCTCTTGGTGCTGTTGTAGCCTCAGAATGGTTACATGGTAAAACAGGGGTTTTTGGAATGAAAGACGTTTTAGGGTTGTAAAATGAATAGATTAAAAAGTGTAACACTTTTATAGTAAGCTACACTTATACTAAAAACATAAAAAATAATGACACTATCAGAATGGTTTATTTTTTTCCTGGCAGTACAAGTTGTACATTTCTTGGGAACTTGGAAATTATATATCAAAGCAGGAAGAAAAGCTTGGGAAGCAGCAGTACCAGTATATAATGCAGTTGTTTTAATGAAAATAATAAATCGCCCTTGGTGGTGGGTTATTCTATTGTTTATACCTGTGATTAATGTAATCATGCTTCCTGTAATATGGGTAGAAACCATAAGAAGTTTTGGCAAAAACACTACTACTGACACTGTTTTGGTGATCCTAACATTAGGATTATATATTTACTATGTAAATTATATGTTAGATGTCACTTATATTGAAGACCGAGATCTAAAACCTAGAACCGCAACTGGAGAATGGGTTAGTTCTATTCTTTTTGCAGTAGTAGCAGCAACTCTGGTTCATACCTATTTTATGCAACCTTATACGATTCCCACAGGATCACTAGAAAGAACGCTTCTTATTGGAGATTTCCTATTTGTCAGTAAATTTCATTATGGAGCAAGAACTCCTATGACATCGGTATCTTTTCCTATGGTACATGATACAATTCCTAAAGTAGGAGTAAAATCATATCTAGAGACACCGCAATATCCATATTTTAGATTACCAGGTTTCCAAAAAATTAAACGCAATGATATTGTAGTATTTAGTTGGCCTGTAGATACAGTTCGTTTTTTTAGAGATAAATCTGGAATTAATGTATATAAGCCAATAGATAAAAAATCTAATTATGTAAAACGTTGTGTAGGAATCCCAGGTGATTCTTTATCTATCGTTGATGGCAAAGTACATATCAACAAAGAACCTTTACAACTTCCTGATAGATCCAGAGTACAATACTCCTATAATATTCAGACAGAAAGTGGATTTAACCCAAGAAATTTATATGAGCGTTACAAATTAGTTTATGGTCAAAACTTATACCCTATCAATAATGCTGGTGGATATATTGCATCCGAATTATCTCAGGAAAATGCGACTAAACTAAAAAACAATCCTTATGTAACTAGTGTAGAAAGAATAATCTCTCAAAAAGGAACTAAGGATGCATCTATTTTCCCTAATAACGGAAAGGTAAATTGGAATGTAGATAATTTTGGAGCCATTTATATTCCCGAAGCTGGAAAAACAGTAGCAATGAATCTAGAGAGCTTTTCTCTGTACAGACGAATTATAGAAGTATATGAAGGCTCAGAAATGGGTATTGAAAATAAATTATCTGTTAAAGGTTCTCAGGTTTTATTAAACAACAAGCCAATAAACAATTATACGTTTAAACAGGATTATTATTGGATGATGGGAGACAATCGTCATAATAGTGAAGATAGTCGTATGTGGGGATATGTTCCTGCAAATCACGTCGTAGGAAAACCCGTTTTTATTTGGATGAGTTGGGACTCAAATGCTAAAGGTTTTTTAAATAAAATTAGATGGGATCGATTATTTACTACAGTTGGTGGAAATGGTAAACCTGTATCCTATTTCTACTATTTCTTGATTGTACTAGTAGGTTGGATTATTTATAGCCGATTTAGAAAAAAGAAAAAACAAGCTAACGGTTAATATTAGATATTAGGGTTTACAAAAATTAAGCTGATAAAATACGTATAGAATTTTTAAAATTGAAAAGTACCCTACTCCATCCAACATATTTTGGGTCTATTGCGCAATATGCAGCAATAGCGCAATCTGATTCAATTGTTTTTGAAGAACATGATAATTATCAAAAACAAACTTACCGCAATAGAACCTATATTTATTGTGCCAATGGGAAACTTTTATTAACCATTCCGATTAAGCATATTGGAAATAAAGGAAGGCAATTATATAAAGATGTTCGTATAGAGAATGATTTTCAGTGGCAAGCGCTCCACTGGAAATCTCTTGAATCTGCTTATCGTACTTCTCCTTTCTTTGAGTATTATGAAGACGATTTGGTACATCTGTTCGAAAATAGAAAGGATTTTCTATTAGATTTTAATTATGAATGCATGCAATTTGTTTGGGATTGTATGCAACTGGACATAGGTTATACAAAAACAGCATCATACCAAAAAAAAACAGAAGATCTTATCGATATGAGAACACTTGTCAATGCTAAAATCAAAGCACCAGTCAATCTAGAATCTTATATCCAAGTATTCTCTGATAAATATGGGTTTATACCTAATCTTTCTGTTTTGGATTTACTTTTTAATGAAGGCACAAACGCACTCACTTATTTAGAAAATCAAGTGATTTTTTAATGACAACTTTTTTTATTCATTACAGCTTTCATCTAATATTACCGTTAGGACTGGTTTTAATTTGTTATCCTACGGAATGGAAAAAAGCATATCCTATATTCTTAGCTGCTATGCTAATCGATCTGGATCATTTATTTGCAAATCCAGTTTTTGACCCTAACCGCTGTAGTATTGGATTTCATTTTTTACATAGTATCTATGCTATAATTGGATATAGTATTTTGTTGTTACCTAAAAAAACAAGAATTATCGGTATTGCACTACTTTGGCATATTTTTACTGATCAATTAGATTGTTGGATGATGTAAATACAGGTATTTAGAAAATATTTTTTACATTTATTACTCGACAAGTCGTAACTTGTTTGTTTCTAAACCCTATATATCTATGAATAGATTTTTACTTTCCATCCTATTTTTGACCTTTTTTTCTTGTGGAAAACAAACTAAAGAATCGACAAAGGACGCTGACAACCAAACAGCCAAACCTGAAACCGTTATCGCATTGCCTATACAAAGACATGCTACCATACCAATGGACACCGCTCTTGTACGTAAACTTTCTAATAAAGAACTAACTTCTATATTCACAACAAATAGACAAATTAAATTAGGTATCTCTAATAAGGTATATCAAGCATATACTTATAAAGATACGTCTAGTGAATATTATCTATTATTAACAGATCATAATAATATAATAAATGAAGAAAAAGACACCTTATATGATAATGTATATGCGTTAAACCTAACAAGCAAAAATTATCAGTTTAAAAAAAGATCTACTATTAAAGGGGAAATAGATGAAGAATGGGAAACTTCTATTGGTTTCTGGAATCAATATTCACAACTATCAGATCTTGACAAAGATGGCTCAATAGATCCAATTATAGTCTATGGTACTACTACTCAAAGTATGTATGAAGATGGTAGAGTTAGAATAATAGCGTATTACAAGAAAAAAAGAGTAACTATTAAGCACCAGAATAGCGAAATACCTGATGGCAGGCTTACAAAAATTAATAAAAACTTTTATAAGTTCCCTGTACAAATTCAAGAGGCTGTAAAGGAAAAAATGAGATTAATGACAAAAAACGGACATGCTGTTTTTGCCGAAGGTTGGGAAAAAAGTATGGATAATAAAGCTACTCGTTTAGAAAACAATTAATACTCAATAGTATTATTTGAGTTTAATCTTTGAAAAGATAGGATAATGATCTGAAAGCTCTACGTCAAAACTTTTAAAACCTAATACCTCTGAATTTTCAGGAACCAATATAAAATCAATTCTTGCAGGAAATAACTCAAAATTAAACGTTTTTCCAAAACCCGAACCTGCTTCTTTAAAAGTATCCTGAAGATTTTCTGATTTAATTTTATCATAGACATAAGAATATGCCGTATTATTAAAATCTCCCATTATAATATTCTCATAAGGGGATGATTTCATATGTGCGATCAATTGTTCTGCTTGACTCTGTTGTTTTTTAAAAGAAATTTGAATACGTTTTAGTAGTTTCTGAGAATCTGCTTTAGACAATTCTTTAGTCATAGCACCTATTTTATGAGATTGTAAATGGACATTATAAATTCTTAATGTGTCCTTATCTTTTACAATATCTGCATAAATCACATTATTGGCGGTTTCTTCAAAATTCAATGAACCTTTATTAACAATTGGATACCTGGAAAAAATCACCAGTGCTAATTCTTTACTGTTATGATTAAAATATTCATACTTAAACTCGTATTGCTTAAAATCAATATTAGGGTCATTATAATATTCTTGTGCACAAAAAACATCTGGATTTTGATCTCTTACCAATGTCGAAATATCTTTAGGAATCTCATCAGAGTCAATCCATTCAAAACGATTAAAGCTATGCACGTTATAACTTAATAGTGAAAGTGTATTTTCTACATCGTCCGAAGATTTCCCTCTTATTTTATACAAAGAAGATACATGCGAAATCCCCAAAATCAATACTATCAATGATAACAGCATTTTGCGCTTTAAGAGTATAGCCCAATATAAAAAAAACAATACGTTAACAAGAATCAAAACAGGTACAGCAAGGCTTAATACCGATAACAAAGGAAATACTTGAGGAGAAACGTATGGTAATAGATACGACATCAATAAAGCAAAGGCTATTATTGAATTTATAAAAAATATGATCTTATTAACCAGTTTTCTCATGACTAATCTTTACCCGCTTTAAACAAAAAATCTTTTTCTTGCTTGGTTAAGCTATCATAGCCGCTTTTACTAATTTTATCAAGTATTGCGTCTATCTGAGCTTGATTGGGGTTTTTAGTCTTAGGTGTAATCGTTTTTTTAGTAGCAGTCTTTTTAGTTTTTTTAGCTTTATGCACTGTTTTAAGAGGGCTTTTCTTACTAGGTTTAAAAAGGTTAACTAATGAATCCATTATTTTCTCAAACCAACTTCCAACATCGTTCCCTTTCTTAAGTTGACTAGCATATAGATATCCAAATAATGCTCCTCCTAAATGTGCAATATGACCACCTGCATTTCCAGCTGGTATTTGGACAATATCCAATATCACAAAAAAGGCAGCTATCCACCAAAATTTAATGCTACCGATAAACATTAACCTTACGGTCATATGTGGTATATAGGTTGCCGTAGCAATCAATATCGCCATTACAGAAGCAGAAGCCCCTAACAATACAGAATCTCCTATTTCGGAAAAAGCTGGAAACAAATTATACGATAACATATATAGTAGTGCTCCAAAAATTGCCCCCAAAAAATATACCGTAAGCACTCTTTTTCCTGTTAAATAAGAAATAAAATATCTCCCAGAAAAGTATAGTATAATCATATTAGAAGCAATATGCCAGATACCACTATGAAGAAAGGCATAGGTTATTATAGACCATGGTTTTGTAAAAAAATCCCCTAACTCCTTAGGGAAAACAAACCAATCCATTAAAAAACCACTAGAAGCATTAAATAAAAATGCAAACGTATTTAGTAGATAAAAAGAAATGAATACCACCACATTGATCACTATCAATTTCTCAATGATCGTAAACCTTTTAAATTTCAGCTTTAAATCGTCTATCTGTGACATTAATTCCAACGATTTTGATTAAACGAATTCTTTTTCCAATACCACATCGTGATAAACCCAATAACCGCACCACCAATATGTGCCCAGTGCGCTACATTTGTAGCTCCGTAAATACTCTGACCAGTTAATCCTCCAAATAAATCCATAGCAAAATATCCTGCAACCAAATACTTAGCTTTTATAGGAATAGGGATAAACATAAGATACAAAGGTAAATTTGGGAATAATACAGCAAAAGCAGCAATAACTCCAGAAATTGCACCAGAAGCTCCAACCATAGGAACTGCATAAGAATCTATTAATGTTGCAGTAACATCTGATGATATAGATTCATATGAGTAATAGGATCTATTTATTGTTGCTTGATCTAACATTTCAAGAATATTACTCATTGGAATCCCTGCCTGTAAATGCGCCTCAAGAGCTGGTTTAAATTGAATATAATGAAAGAATAATTGTAAACCTGCAGCACCTAATCCAGCAGAAAAATATAAAAACAAAAATTTCTTTTGACCTATTGAATATTCCAAGTGACTACCAAACATATACAACACAAACATATTAAAGAAAATATGTGTTCCATTACCATGCATGAACATATGTGTAATAATCTGCCATACCTGAAAATTATTATTTTCGGGATACCATAACGCAAAAAACTGATCAGAAGCATATCCTCCAATACCAAGCGCTCCTACAAAAACTATTATATTAATTATTAATAAAACCTTTACCGTATCTGTAATTCTACCCATCTACTTTTAAAATTTTTTATCTATATCATCTACTGTTAACGTGATGAATGTTGGCTTATTATCTGGTGAAATTGTTGGTTCAGTACATGCAAAAAGACTATTTACTATATGTTGCTGTTGCTCTTTTGCCAAATCTGCTCCCGTTCTTACTGCTATACTTCCCGAAATAGATCTCGCTAGTAGATCTGTTAAAGAAAAACCAGTATCTGGCACTTCGTGCTCAATATCACTGATTAATTTTTCTAAAAGCATAGAAACTTCACTTTCTGTAATTACTGTAGGAATTCCTGAAATGGTTGCTTCTTCTCCAGAGATATCTTCAAATACAAAACCAGTATTCTCTAACTGTTCCTGCACAGTTTTTAGCAATGTTACCTCTTGTTTGGAAAAAGAAAGTTTTAATGGAAATAATAACTGTTGGCTTACAGCACTTGCCATTGTAATATTCTTTAGTACCTCTTCGTATAAAATTCTCTGATGTGCTCGATGTTGATTAATAATTACCATACCACTTTTAATAGTGGTCACAATATATTTTCGTCTTAACTGATACGTTGTATTATGTTCTAAATCTGTATTTGTATTTCCTTCAAATAAAGAACCCGTTACTTCTGTGCTTTCAAACTGAACTGTAGAAAAATCACTTTCAGTAGGTTTAGAAGGTATTTCTGTGGTATCTAAACCAGCATATAAATTCTCCCAACTTCCAGTAGATTCTTTTTTAAAATTGGTATAACTTTTTGTAGATGATCCATTACTATCCTTTGGGTCTTCTTTAAACGGATTAAAACTTCTATCAACTTCTATTGTAGGAGTTTGAACCATTTTACTTTTATACTCATACGGAGTATCCATCGAAGCATCCCGATTAAAATCTAAAACTGGAGCTACATTAAATTGACCTAAACTATGTTTTATCGTAGAACGTAACATCGCATATAACGCATGTTCATCATCAAACTTAATTTCTGTTTTCGTTGGATGAATATTAATGTCAATAGATGTTGGGTCAACTGTTAGATATATAAAATAACTTGGATGTGTTTTTTCTTTAAGCAATCCTTCGAATGCAGAATTCACTCCATGATTAAGATAAGCACTCTTGATAAATCTATCGTTGACAAAGAAAAATTGTTCACCTCTGGTTCGCTTTGCATATTCTGGTTTGGCCACAAACCCAGTAATACTAACCAGATCTGTCTCTTCGTCAATTGGGACTAATTTTTCATTGGTTTTTCCACCAAAAATCTGAACAATTCGTTGACGATGATTAGAAACAGGAAGATTAAAAACCTCGCTTCCATTATGGTACATATCAAACTTAATATCTGCATGAACCATAGCAACCCTATGAAATTCGTCTATAATATGGCGTAACTCTACGGTATTTGATTTTAGAAAATTACGACGTGCAGGAATATTATAAAAAAGATTTTTCACACTTATAGAAGTTCCTTTTGGTGTAACACAAACCTCTTGTGAAACTACTTCACTACCCTCTATTTTTATTTCTGTACCTACTTCATCCTTCTCTTGCTTAGTCTTTAACTCTACATGAGCAATTGCGGCAATAGAGGCAAGGGCTTCGCCTCTAAACCCTTTAGTATTTAGCTGAAAAAGATCTTCTGCTGTTTTTATTTTAGAGGTTGCATGGCGCTCAAAACTAAGTCTTGCATCTGTAACACTCATACCAACACCATCATCAATAACCTGAATAAGTGTTTTGCCTGCTTCTTTAATGATTAATTTTATATGGGTAGCCTTAGCATCTATAGCATTCTCTAACAGCTCCTTAACCACAGAAGCTGGTCGTTGAACCACTTCTCCAGCAGCAATCTGATTGGCTACATGGTCTGGTAATAATTGGATGATATCTGACATTTATTGTCCCGCAGTAAATATGGATAAATCAAAATCAATGAAATATAAAAAGATGAAGATGAGTACAAACACAATATAAATTAATCTTTTGTTGATTTCTCGATTTCCTCGATTGCGACTTGATTTTCGGTCTTCACTCCATTGCGCTCCAAAATCTATTGCATTTTTAGTATCGCGATATTTAGTAATTCTATTTTCGAAATCATAGATATTTCCTTCACTCTTACCTTTATAATACCTAGGTGTATAGTTATATCTTCGATTCGTTTTTCTCTTAGGGATACTTAATTTCACGTGCTGCTCCTTTCTTTTTATATTATCCAAATATACTTAAAATGCATAGTAATCTAAAGCTTTTAGCATTACAATAACATTGAAATATTAACAGCAAGGATAATGCCGTTTTAGGAAATCATAAAAAATATACGCTACATTAATAGAGATCATTATTGACCAACCAGCTTAGAATTTGGCGTCTTTACGTAGTTGTGCCATTTTGATTGCCGCAATAGCAGCTTCTGTACCTTTGTTACCATGTTTACCTCCTGATCTATCTATCGATTGCTGCATTGTATTATCTGTCAACACACAGAAGATAACTGGAATATCATTATTAATATTTAAATCCTTGATTCCTTGAGTTACTCCATCACATACAAAATCGAAGTGTTTTGTTTCTCCCTGAATCACACTCCCAATAGCAATAACAGCATCTAACATATCATAGGATTCCTGCATTTTTTTGCAACCATAGATGAGTTCAAAACTACCTGGCACATTCCAACGAACTATGTTTTCTTTAATTACTCCGCAGTCTATCAATGCATCAAAAGCTCCTTGAAAAAGTCCCTCAGTAATCGTTTCATTCCACTCTGAAACAACAATCCCAAACCGAAAATTCTTCGAGTTTGGGATTGTAGCTTTATCATATTGAGATAAATTTTTATTTTCTGTAGCCATATTTAAAATTCAGAATTCAGAATTCAGAATTCTGAATTTATTATTTAAACTATTTAAGCATTCCTTGAGCTCTTCCTAAATGTACATCAACTTGATTAGCCTCTGCACTTTTAGAAAACTCTTCTTTTATTCTTTCTAAGTATGTAATCGCAACTTCTGGTTTCCCTAATGATATCGCAGTAATAGCTGATTTCAATAAGAATTTAGGAGTTGTATATTCATTGTTCTTTGTTTTGGCTGCTTTTTCATAGTACCCCAATGCTTCATCCATTTGGTCTAACTGAGCAAATGCATCACCAATTCCACCTAATGCCAAAGGACCAAGCATCTCATCATCACTCTTGAATTTATCTAAATGATCGATAGCTTCTTGATATTTGCTCATATTAAGGTAAGAAAAACCTGCATAATAATTAGCTAAGTTTGCTGCTTTAGTACCTCCGTAGTTTTCTATGATCTCTAAAAAACCATATTTACCTTCTCCTCCATTAAGAGCCAATGTATATAAAGAATCACTAAGTGTAGTGTTACCATTTACTGCATTATCAAAATATTGTTGTGCTTTAAACATTTCATTGGAAGCTTCTTGTTCTTTTGGTTCCTGAATATATTTCTGATATCCAAGGTATCCTAAAACAACTACAGCTATAGCACCAACAATAATAAATATATATTTTTGATTAGCAGCAACCCATTCTTCAGTTCGGGAAGCACCTTCATCTAAAGTATTAAATACCTCAGCAGTTGTAGAATTGTCTTCTAATTGTTCTACTTCTTCTGCTTTATTTTTTGGTTTGTATCCTCGTTTCTTATAAGTTGCCATAAATTATATTTAATGAACGGCAAAAATAAAATTTTTATTCATAATTAAAAGCGAAAATATTTGTTATTTTTCAATATTTTGCACTTCTTATTTGAGAATTCCAAAAAAGTCGCGACTTGCTGACGATCAGTAGTTTATGATTCTAAAATCACTTTCTTTAATCAATTACAAAAATTTTGAATCCGTCAATTTCGAATTTGACGATAAGATTAATTGCCTTGTCGGTCATAATGGAGTAGGCAAAACCAATATCTTAGATGCCATATATCATTTATCTTTTGGCAAAAGTTATTTTAATCCAATCACTGGACAAAATATAAGGCATGAGACCGATTTTTTTGTTGTTGAAGGGCTGTATGATAAATCAGATCGCGAAGAAAAGGTCATTGTAAGTGCTAAAAGAGGGCAAAAAAAAGTAATAAAACGTAATGGAAAGGCCTATGATACTTTTAGCGAACATATAGGTTTTCTTCCTTTGGTTATTATTTCTCCAGCTGATAGAGATTTAATTACGGATGGTAGTGATACACGTCGTAAGTTTATTGATGGCGTAATTTCGCAAAGCGATACAGCTTACCTTTCTACTCTGTTAAACTATACTAAAGTAGTTTCTCAACGTAATTCTCTTTTAAAATATTTTGCGGCGAATAATACCTTTGATGCTACTACCTTAGAAATCTACAATCAGCAACTTCACGAATTAGGAAGTGTTATTCATGAAAAAAGAACATCTTTTCTAGAAACATTCATCCCAATATTTACACATAGATATGAAGCTATCAGCTCTGGTAAAGAATCGGTTACATTAAGCTATCAAAGTAAACTATCAGAAACTAGCTTATTAACGCTTTTAGAACAAAATTTAGCAAAGGACAGAATGTTACAATACACCAGTGTTGGTGTTCATAAAGATGACCTATCTTTTGAGATCGAAGGGCATCCTATAAAGAAATTTGGAAGTCAAGGCCAACAAAAATCTTTTTTAATAGCATTAAAACTGGCACAATTTGATTTCATCAAAAAACAAAGCAAAGTAAATCCATTGCTCTTATTAGATGATATTTTTGACAAACTTGATGAAAAGCGTGTAGAACATATTATACAACTAGTGGATGATCAAAATTTCGGACAGCTTTTTATAAGCGATACCCATGCGGATCGTACGGAAAATGTGGTAAAGAAAATATCACAATCTTATAAAATTATCAAATTAAGTAATGATTAATAAAAACAAATTTATGTTTAAAAAGATTATATACATATCGGTTTTTCTACTAGTTTCCTGTTCAAAACCTAATCCAGAAGAGTACATTAAACATATTAATGGATATTGGGGAATTGAGAAAGTAATTACTTCTGAAGGTGTCGAAAAACTATACAATTATAGTCAAAGTGTTGATTTTTTTGAAGTACATGATCTTAAAGGAGTTCGTAAAAAAGTAAAACCGCAATTAGATGGCAGTTTTATAACCACACGAGACAGTAAAACTTTTTCGTTAAAAATAGAAAACGACAGTCTAAGAATGTATTATAAAACACCTTTTGCAACTTGGAAAGAAACATTGATTTCTGCAAAAGAAAATCAAATGATTATAAAAAATAAGGCTGGAAATCTTTACTTTTACAAACCGTATAAGAAGATCCAATTATAAATGGCGAGAAGACAAAACGAACACCTAAGCATCAGTGACGTTCTTAAAGAATTTGTGAGCGAAAACAAACTTCAAAAAGGATTGGATAAAGTTGAAGTACGTGATGTATGGGAACAAATTATGGGGCCTGCTATTAATAAATATACCCGAAATATTAAACTAGAGCGAGAAACACTCTATGTAGAACTTACTTCTTCTGTTCTTAGAGAAGAACTAAGTTATGGAAAAGATAAAATCATAGCCAATCTTAATGAAACTCTCGGAAGAGCATTAATTAAGAAATTAGTATTGCGTTAGTCTACTCTTGGCAAATCGATCTTAGTTTTTCCGTGAGCAGTTGGTTTTCCTTTTTCGTTAAGTGTAACCATAGTGATATTTTCGACTTTGATAATAGTTTTATGAGTAAGTATATTTCTAACTTCACATTTAAGAATTAAAGATGCTCTTCCAAACTTCACTATTTCCATTCCGATTTCGACAATATCTCCTTGTATTGCAGAACTCACGAAATTAATTTCAGACATGAATTTTGTAACAACCCTTTTGCTTTCTAACTGGATAACAGCATACAGTGCTGCTTCTTCATCGATCCATTCCAGCAGTCTCCCACCGAAAAGTGTCTCATTTGGGTTTAAATCTCCAGGTTTTACAATCTTTCTGGTATGATAATGCATATTTCTATTCTTTCTCACAAAGTTAGAGAAATATGACCTTAATAAATTAGTACTTAGATCAGGTATAAAAATTAACTGCTTTTTTACTGTACGATTATTTCTTCGCAAAACTGAGTTCCATCAGGACAAGTTGGAGTTTCTGCAGAAATACAGATTTCATAGGTTCCTGGACTAAACTGAAAAGAGAAAGTATTATCTGCTCCTGGTCCTCCATCTTGCTCAATAACATCTCCATTGACTCTCCATTCATACGTAGTATCCTGTATCCCATCAAATTGCGCAGTAAAATTATAGCTAGGCGTATTTCCTTCTTGTTCTACGGTAAAAAACAAATTTGGACAAATGGGTACCACAGTAATTTCTCTACAAAATTCTACTCCATTAGGACAAGAGGGCGTTGTAGTTTTAATGCATACAGTATGAACTCCTGGCGTAAGGTTAGAGAAAAACATATTATCTCCATTAGCTCCACCATCTTCTTCTACAGCTTGTTCATCGACGAACCATTGATAGGTTACATCGCTAATTCCAGTAAAATTAGATACAAAAGTATACTCAAGTGTTCCCTGCTCTTGTTCGAATTCGAAAAACAATTCTGGACATAAAGCAGCAACTTCTATTCTTTTACAAAATTCAATACCTTCAGGACAATTATCGGTTTCTGCCTTCATACAAACCTCATATACTCCAGGAGCATCAAAATCTCTTAATAGTATATTATCACCTTGATTATTTGGACCATCGATTTCTATAAACTCTCCATTAACATACCAACTATAAGAACCTACAACATTCAGATTAGGAAAATCTGCTTCGAATCTATACCCTAAGTTAAAAGAGTCTGTTACATCAAAAGTAAAGCCTAATTGAGGACATCTTTGTATACAAGATTCTATAATTCTAAAAAATCCAAAGTAGGTATTTATAGATGTGCTTTCAAAATTAGGAGATACTAACACATTCACTGGGAACTTAAATTCTGGCTGATAATCTGCTCCTTGGCCTTGATAAAAAATCTGAAATTCTTCGTCAGAGTTTATTTCCTCCTCATTACCACTAGCACTCAATAAGGTCACTGGATAATCAAACTTAAAACATCCATTAAAAAAACGATCAAATTGATCTCTAACTGTATCAAACTCGCATTCTCGAAGGACATTAAATAAAGCTATCTCATTTGGAATAACAACCTCATCATCACTACCTTTAAATATAACTCGAACAGGAAATTGCAAGCCAGTAACATTAAAATTAGTTTCTTGACTAGAAATAACATCTACCAATCCTTGATAGTCATCAATTCTAATAGTAGCATCATTATTATATCCTAATGTAATAGGATATACAAATTTAAAACACTGTTCAATTTCAGGCAAAAAAGTTGTGTTTGAATCAAAATTATTGAGGATAGTAACTACCGAAACACTGGATATAATATCATCTGTGTTTTCATCAGGAAAAAAGGAATCATCAGTTACACAACTACTAAAAAGTAGTGCAAGTATTATCAAAAACCGTGTATACATATTGAATCTTTTCAAAATATTCTGTCTTTATATAAGTAAAACGCCTGAAAATCAGGCTACCCTACCCCAATTTAAAATAAATTTTTCAATTCATTTTAGATCACAATCTAACACATCCTAGTTTTATAAACAAAATTCCCTGGAAGAATGGCAATGCTTCCAGGGAATCAACCTAATTAATCTAACCTAACCAACTTTAATTATTCTATCACTAATGTTTTACAATATGTAGTTCCATTAGGACAATTTGGTGTTTCTGCTATGATACAGATTTCATATGTACCTGCTCCAAACTGGTAGTATAAGTAATCATCTCTATCATTACTACCTATCATTTCTGTATTAACTACTTCTCCATTAATAGTCCATTCGTAGGATACATCGCTCATTCCTGAAAATTCTGCCCAGAAATTATATCCTGGAGTATCTCCTTCTTGTTCAATCTCGAAGAATAAATTAGGACAATCTGTTCCTGGTTCTTCTACTTCAATCACTTTACAGAATGTAACTCCTTGTGGGCAATTAGGTGTTTCTACTGATAAACACACTTCATATGTTCCTGGATTAAACTGAAAGTAAAAAGGATCGTTATGTCCATTACTAGTTCCTACATGATCTCCATTAACTGACCACGATAATGTTACATCATCAATCCCTTCGAATGCATTAGGGAAAAAGTAATATGCTGGGTTATCACCATCTTGTTCTGCTTCGAAGAATATTTCCGGACAAACGGTATCACCTTCAATTTCGATTATTTTACAATACGATGTTCCTTCAGGACATTCTGGAGTTTCTGTTTTTAAACATACTTCATATCTTCCTGGAGCGAATTGATAATAGAATCTATTATTATCTCCATTATTAGAATCTTCTACAAATTCTCCATTTATAAACCAACCTAACCACTCAAATTGATCTGCTCCTTCAAATTCTACCTGGAAATAATACGCTGGATTATCACCGTCTTGCTCTGCAATAAAAAATAAGTCAGGACACTCTGAATCCACTTCTTCTACTTCGATCACCTTACAATATGATGCTCCATTGGGACATTCGTCACTTTCTGATTTAATACACACCTCATATCTTCCTGGCTCATTAAATTCCCAGAATAAGTAATTACTATCATTTGCGTTGGCATTTTCTACCACTTCTCCATTTATAAACCAGTCAAAACGTGTTTCTTCTATTCCTGGGAAATCTGCAATAAACTTGTATTTGTTTGGTCTATCCAACTGTCTTGATTCAAAGAATAGATCTGGACAAGGATCAGTTTCATCTCTAACTACATCAATCTCCTTACACACTTCTAAAGGACAAGTGTCACTTGCTACTTTTACACAAATCGTATGTGCTCCTTCTTCGAATTGATAGTCAAAAATCTGACTCGCTATATCATTAAGATTACCAGTATCTACTTCTTCTCCGTCAATTGACCAAGTAAACCTTACATCTTCAATACCATCCAATTGAGCTACAAAACGATACACTGTACTTCCTGGTACATTATCAATATTTATAGTAATATCTGGACAAGTTTCAAATTCTTCGTTTTCCTCACAAGAAGTAAATCCTAATAACAGTGTAAAGATGGTTACACACCAAATACTAAGTTTTTTCATCGTATATAATTTTTTAGGGGTTATCAATAATTAATTAAAAAAGAGGTCATTTATTCGCTCTACAATAATGAAACGCAGCACAAAAAGAATACCCTACCCCATTCCTACAAAAAAATGTTAATTACACTTAATTTTTGCCGAAAATCCTAATAAAAATGAGGTCATACGTACATATGACCTCATTAATAAAATATTCAAAACATGTTACTGTTTCCTAATAGTTATCCTTGATAATCTATAGTAATACACTTCTCTAAAGTGCCACAAGTTTGTGAAACTGCCTTATAACAAATCTCATAAGTACCAGACTGATTTACATGGTCTTGAAGTCTTGCTACTCTAGGAGTAATAGGTGTTATCGCAGTACCATCTATTGTCCAGATTATAGAATTAGGGTCTATATCTGTAATAGACAAAGCTGTAGCAATTGCTATCGTGTCTTTATAATTTATCACATCAAAAACAGAACAATCAATACTTTGTGGTTCTGGTATTACCACCTCAACACAAAACTCTGTCCCATTTGGACAATCTGTAGTCTCAGCTTTTATACAAACAGTATAAGTTCCTGGATTATATGAATCCAAATCCAACATATTGTCACGATCTTGATTCTGAAGATCTTCGGTTTCTACCAACTGGCCATTTACATACCAAGTATAAACTCCCAACTGATCTATTCCAGAAAAATTAGCAAACATCAAGGTCCCTTCTACTATAAAGGACAAATCTGGACATGTCTCATTATTGGTGTTTTCTACAACTATTTCTTTACAGAATGGTTCTGCCTGTGTACATGTAGTACTCTCAGAAATTAAACAAATGGTATAAGTACCAGGTTGAAGATTTGTTAATAAGAACTTATTATCTCCTTGAAAATCTAATCCTTCATTCTCTATGATAGATTCGTTGTCTAAAGGCTCTCCTGTTACCTGCCAAGCATAAAAGCCTAGTGTATCAATACCTTCAAAATCCGCGATCAGATAATCCCCTTCTCTGCTATAAGCCAAATTAGGACAGGATTCATTATTCTCATCTTCGATAACAATTTCTTTACAAAACTCCGCTCCATTTGGACAATCTGGTGTTTCTGCCTTAATACATACATTATAGGTACCTGGATTATATGTACTTAAATCTAATTTATTATCTCTTTGATCTTGTAAATTTTCAGTTTCGACTAGCTCATCATTTACGAACCACTCATACACTTCCAAATTATTAAGTTCTTCAAAATCGGCAAACAGAACTTTTCCATCTTGAGTAAAAGATAATTGAGGACAATCAGAATCCTGATCTATTCCGTCATCTTCAACACAAGAATTAAAACTTAGCATAAGAGCAAAAACCAGTAGGCTCCATAATTTATTATTTTTCATGGTAATCTTTATTTAAATTAATGATTTGTGAATACGTACGTTAATCTTGATTTGTTATAACATCAATAAAACGCTTCATTCATAGATCGCCCTACCACTTATTTTACTTTTTTTTATTTTTTTATTTTTGATCTTCGCAAAAAAAAATTGATCTTGCTCCCATAATTTTGCCTTAAATGTCTGACAACAATAAATCTACTTGTGATGAACAAGTTTTTGATCAGTTTTTCAAAAGTCACGCAAAACTTTTGAGAAGTTACCTCTATTATAAATTCGGTGACTTAGATCAAGCGGAAGATATCGTGCAAGACTCTTTTATCAAATTATGGAATAATTGTTCTAAGGTTCCTATAGAAAAAGCAAAGAGTTATGTATATACGATTGCTACTAATTTTGGAATTAGTATTGCTAGACACCAACAGGTAAAATTTAAGTACCAAAACTATATTACACAACGAAAAAGTGATGTTACCAATGAATCTCCTGAGTTTGTTATTCTTGAAAAAGAATATATGGAGAAACTTAAAAGTGCTATTGCAGATTTACCTGAAAGACAAAGAGAAGTTTTTTTATTAAGTAGAATTGACAAAAAAACGTACCGCGAAATTGCAGAATTATCAAACGTTTCAGTAAAAGCTATTGAGAAATTAATGCATAAAGCTTTAGTGACTTTAAGAAAAAAAATTGGAAATATTTAAAAAAGAGGTAGGGTAATCCCAAACTTAAACGTTTCTATTATATATAAGCAGATTATGTTAGAGAACAAAAAAGATGATATATTCTTATCCCGATGGATTAACGGAGAGCTTTCTCCGGAGGAACTTAACGAGTTCCAATCTCATCCTGAATATGAATATTATGCAAAGATAATGGCTGGTGCTGATGCTTTGGATCTAGCAGAATATGACATGAATACAGCATTAGCTAATATAAAATCTAATCGAAATACTACATCAGTAAACAAATCAAAACCAGTAATTAAACTTTGGCCTTATGCTGCTGTTGCAGCTTCGATAGTAGTTATACTAGGATTATTTTTATTCAGTTCTGACGATTCGTTTACCACAAATTATGGAGAACAATTAGCAGTTACGTTACCTGATGGCTCTGAAATGATTCTGAATGCCAAATCTGAAGCTAGTTTTGATAAAAAGAACTGGAACACTGATAGAACCGTATTACTTAACGGTGAAGCATATTTTAAAGTTAAAAAAGGAAGTAAATTTACAGTTACCACTGAAAACGGAAATGTTTCCGTTTTAGGAACTGAATTTAACGTGCAATCTCAAACTTCATTCTTTGAAGCAGTTTGCTATGAAGGTAAGGTAAGTGTTACAAGTGGTCAAGATAATACTATTCTGACAGCTGGAAAAGCTTACAGAAATATTAAAAACACAGCTCCTGAACATTGGACATTTGTAACACAAGAACCTTCCTGGATTAATAATACAAGTTCATTCAGAAGTATTCCTCTAAAATATGTTTTTAGTGAACTAGAAGAACAATACAATATCAATATTGAAACTAAAGATATAGACACATCTACAATCTATACTGGAACTTTTCCAAATAATGATATAGAAGTCGCTCTTAAGACAGTTTTTAGTACCTTAGGTTTGCAATACAAGCTATCGCAAGATGGCAAGACCGTGGTATTAGAAAATTAAAAGAATGATTAGACTTTTTTGTGTATGCATACTTTTATTGGGCATGTCTGTTTTTTCACAAGAAAAAGCATTTCCTATTCATGTCGAAAATCAACCGCTATCTCAAATTATTCCTGACCTAGAAAAGCATTTTGATGTAAAACTCTCATACATTGATGCTACTATTGTCAATAAATTAGTTACGATTCAGATTGATTCTGAAACGACCATAGAAGATATTATAGATACTCTTCAGCAGCAAACACGGTTAAAATTCGAAATTACAGGAGGAAATTTTATTACCATTAGAAATTATATTAAAAAAGATATGATATCTGTTTGTGGGTATATCTACGATGAAAATTTAAAACCGTTAGAGAACATAAGAATATTCTTTAAAGCCTCTAGAGCTAATATCACAACTGATGAAAAAGGGTATTTTGAAAATAAAGAAGTCCCTTTTAATTCTGTAATACTAATAAGTGCTCCTGGGTTTCGACAGAAAGTATTAAATTCTGCAACGCTTATAGACGATTGCATAAAAATATACTTAACCAATGCAGTAGAAACGCTTGATGAAGTTTTGATTCAGGAATATCTAACCAAAGGGATTACACAAAATAAAAAGGTAGTAAATATTAATCTAAAAGAAATAGAAATATTACCTGGATTGACAGAACCAGACATCTTACAAAGTATTCAACTAACTCCAGGCGTTAACAGCCCTTTTGAAACTGCTTCAGGATTATATGTGCGTGGTAGTACACCTAACCAAAACTTAGTTTTATGGAACGGAATCAAAACCTATAATCAAGGTCATTTTTTTGGCATGTTATCCGCTTTTAATCCATATGTAGTTAAAGAAGTGGATTTTGCTAAAAGTGGAGTAAGTGCAAAATATGGGGATCGAATATCTGGAGTTGTCGATATTAAAACAGAAAACAAAGTGGCCGAACGTTTTACAGGAGGTGCAGGTTTTAATATGATCAATGCCGATGCTGTTATCCATACGCCAATTATTAAGGATAAAGTATCACTACAGGTATCAGGAAGAAGGTCTTATACGGATATTTTAGAAACTTTTACCTATAAACAATTTGCAGATCGAGTTTTTCAAAATACCACCATCGCCGAAATCACAGAATTAAATGAGGCTAGAAATGATTTTTTCTATGCAGATTTCAATGCTAATCTCATCGCCAAAATATCTGATTTTGATAATTTAGAAATAAATGCACTTTATAGTAAGAACGATTTGGATTTTAGAAGAAGTGATAACCTCACATCCCTAAATGATGATTTGGTTACAGAAAATGAAGGTTATAACATTGGATGGAAGCATATCTGGAATAATAAATTAACTGTGCATACTAGCGGATATTATGCCAGATATCTTTTGAATTATCAATTTATAACAGGTGCATCTGGAATTACTACCGAAATAGAAAGCAAAAAGAATAGTGTAAAAGACTTAGGAGGAGCATTAGAATTAGATTATTCTTTATCCGACAATCAAAAAATTATAGGTGGATATCAATTCTCTAACAATACGATCAAATATGCATTTGTAACAACCACTCCAACTTACGAACTAATTCTTGACCAAGACGATCGATTCCTTAATTCGCATGCTGCTTATGCCGAATATAAATATGAAACCCCTAAAAACTTATACATATCTGCTGGATTACGTTTTAACCACTATTCAGAATTGAACGAATCATTTATAGAACCAAGGGTTTTTATTCAAAAATACTTATCTAAAAACTGGAAAGTTAATGCTACTGGAGAATACAGAAGTCAAGCTGTTAGTCAGATTAGAGAGTCTGTTGTAAGTGATCTATCTTTAGAAAATCAGGTTTGGACACTTGCCAATGAAGCCCAGTTTCCTATTATCACTAGTTATCAATTTACTTTAGGAAGTAGTTTTAAAAAAAACAAATGGTATTTTGATGTGGACACTTATTATAAACAAATTGACAATATAACCTCGCTAACAGCTGGTTTCATAAACCCCATAGATAACACCTATCATAATGGGGAAAGCCGAGTATATGGAATCGATTTCTTTTTAAAGAAACGGTTTAAAAATTACAAAACCTGGGTGAGTTATTCATATATCAATACTCAAAATAAGTTTGATGATATCAATAATAATGAATCTTTTCCTGGAAACTGGAATATTGAGCATACAGTAAAATGGTCTCATTTTTATAAGCTAAATAATTTTCAGTTTTCGTTAGGTTGGCTTTGGCATACTGGTAAAGCCTTTACCAATGTTTTGGGAGTCGATGAAAGAGGTGATTTAATATTATTGGATTTTGGAGAAATTAATGGTAACAACTTACCTGTATATCACAGGTTAGATTTTTCTGCAATTTATGATTTCAAACTTAGATCTACACCCAATATTAATTATCGTTTAGGACTTTCTGTATTGAATATCTATGACAGAAAAAATTTACTAAACCGAGAGTTCAGAACCACCAATTCATTAGATAATCGGTTTATTAATTCAGATATTTTTGCATTAGGTATTACACCTAACCTAAGTTTCAGAGTTTTTTGGTAACTCACAATCTGGATTACAAAAACAAAAAACCATTCTAAAAAATTAGAATGGTTTTGAATATTATATGCGTCTAACTTTTTCTTAGAACTGCTCTCTTCCTGAGAAATGAAAAGCACCTTCGATAGCAGCGTTGTCATCACTATCACTTCCGTGTACAGCATTTTCGCTAATTGAAGTAGCAAATTTCTTACGGATGGTTCCTTCAGCCGCTTCTTCTGGATTAGTAGCTCCGATTAATGTTCTAAAATCTTCAACTGCATTTTCTTTTTCAAGAATAGCCGCTACGATTGGACCACTAGTCATATACTCTACTAATTCTCCGTAAAACGGACGCTCACTATGCACAGCATAAAAAGCTTTTGCATCATCTGTAGTAAGTTGTGTTAATTTCATTGCTACAATTCTAAAACCTGAAGCAGTGATTTGTTCAAGGATCGCACCGATGTACCCTTTTCTTACTGCATCTGGCTTAAGCATGGTAAAAGTTCTATTTGTTGCCATTTTTAAAATTTAGTTTTTATTCAATTTTCCTATCAAAAGGAAAACTATTCTTTTTAACAATTTTCTGATCATACAAACCAGAAAGCAAAATTTTGTGCAAAAGTATAGATAAAAGCATCAAAAACAAGAAATATCAATAGAAAGTCTCTGGATTTACAATATAGAAATACAAAATTCTAATTTTTATGGTAATTCGGCACGAATTCTTGTAAAATTTTATTGTTTTCGCCCCGCATTTGCATAATCACCTTTTGTTTATCAAAATTAAATTTCAAAACCCCAAAACTAGGTACAGAAATAACCACTCCTACTCTATTTTTATTAACCTCTCCGCTATATTTACTATAAGAATGTGTCAATCCACTAGAAGTAAAATCTACTAATGGGTATCTTAGTTCAGGGATTCGAGTAGTAGAAAATTCTGAAATATGTCGATCGCCGCTTAGAATCATTGCATTCTTTACTTTTTTATCTACGATTAACTTTTTCAACCTTTCCACTTCTCCTGGAAAATTGCCCCAACATTCCCAACCATGTTCTGATGACAAAAACTGAATACTACTAACAATTACATTAAAATCAGCTGTAGTTAAGTCTAATTCCTTTTCTAACCATTTCCATTGTTTTTCTCCTAAAATAGTTCCTATGTTATTTTTATAAGGCACATAGCGTTTATTGCCTGTTACATCTTTTAATAATTTAGATCTAAAATATCTTGTATCTAAAATAATAACATTAATACTTCCTTTTTCATTTTTAAACAACTTAGAATAATATACACCTTCTTGTTTTCTTCTATAATCATCTTTTGAAACACCTAAAAAATCAAGGAATAACTGCTGACTTTCTTCTTTCATGCTCCATTCTGCACCGACATCATTCTTACCATAATCGTGATCATCCCAAGTGGCTAATATTGGAATAGTTTTCTTTAATTTTTGATAACCAGAATTTTTATTTTGAATTTTATAATCGTTTGCTATTTTAGACATATCATCAGAATCTCCATAGATATTATCTCCTCCCCAAATAAATACATCTGGATTATTTTTCAATATTTCTTTCCAAAAAGGTTGTGGACTATTTTGCTTATTACAACTCCCAAAAGCTATCGTGAAATCTGGTTTTTTGATATTTGATATTGTCTGAGAGAACGAGTAATACGTTGCAAAAAATAATGCAATGAATATGTTTATAACGGTTTTCATATGATAAAGAATGATTAGCCTATAAAATTAAGTATTCCTTTATTACCATATTATTAATAAATAGTATATTCGCTGACCTATGAATACGAGTGAGATTAAAGAAATAAAAGCGCTTTTAAGTGCTCCAAAAAACATTGTAATTATTCCGCACAAAAATCCAGATGGAGATGCCATTGGTTCTACTTTAGCATTGCACCATTATCTTTCGGGATTTGGGCATCATACTACTGTAATAACACCTAATGATTACCCTAATTTTCTAAAATGGATTCCAGGAGAAGATACAATTGTAAAATATGACAGTAATACTGAGTTAGCATTATCCAAAATTAAAGAAGCTGACATCATTTTCACCTTAGACTTTAATCATTTATCACGTACAGGTAATATGGAAGCAATTCTAGCAGCCACTTCCACTACTTTTATTATGATAGATCATCATCAACAGCCCGATACTTACGCAAAGTATATGTATAGCGATGTGGGGATGAGCTCTACTTGTCAAATGATATATCATTTTATAGAAAAATTAGGTGATTTAGATAAAATTAATGCTGACATCGCTACCTGTATTTATGTTGGTATAATGACCGACACAGGCTCATTTAGATTTAGATCTACAACTAGTACTACACATAAAGTGATTGCAGACCTAATTGATCGAGGAGCTGATAACACAGCTATTCATGAAAATATTTATGATGCTAATTCATATTCCCGACTACAATTACAAGGTGTAGCACTGAGAAATTTAAAAGTTCTTCCCGAATACAAAACTGCATACATTACCTTATCCCAAAAAGAGTTAGATGATCATAATTTTAAGAAAGGTGATACAGAAACTTTTGTCAATATGGGTTTATCACTCGAAGGTATCCGATTTGCATTAATTTTTATTGAAAATAAAGGTGAGAAAATTATAAAAATCTCTTTGCGTTCTAAAGGAGATTTTTCTGTTAATGAATTTTCTAGAAATCATTTTGAAGGAGGCGGCCATCATAACGCTGCAGGAGGAAAAAGTAATCTTTCACTAGATGAAACTGTTGAAAAATTTATTAGTATCTTACCCTCTTATAAAAATGCCCTAAATTCATGAGATATTTTCTTCCATTTCTAAGTTTTTTATTCTTATTTTTTTCTTGTAAAGCTCCAGAGGCTAGAAAACCAGTGAGTATTTCTTCTGGTTCTTTTATTAGCGAATCTATAAACAGAAATAAAGAACTGAGTGCAAGAGAAGAAGCAAGAATTCAGAAAATTATTCAGCAAGATTCTGTTCATAATTATATCGTATCGGATGGTGGGTTTTGGTATTATTACAATGTAAAAGACACCTTATCTTCTGTTACTCCTAAGTTTGGAGATATTGTAAACTTCAACTATGATGTTAAAGATTTAAGTGGAAACATTATATATAACCAAAAAGAACTTGACACTATCAACTATGCCATTGATAAAGAAGAATTGTTTTTCGGTTTACGCGAAGGTTTAAAACTTATGAAAGCTGGAGAAACGGTAACTTTTTTATTTCCTTCGTATCAAGCCTATGGATATTATGGAGATGATAATAAGATTGGCACAAATATTCCGTTAATATCTAACGTAACACTCAATAGAATTACCAAACAATCAACAAAAGAAAATTAAAACGTAACTAAAAAAATGAAAAAATTAAATCTTTTATTTTTAGCAATTATTGCTTTTACATTTAGTAATTGTGAAGAAAAATACCCTGAACTAGAAGATGGGATCTATGCAGAAATCATAACAAATAAAGGGACTGCAGTTGCTAAATTATATCATGAGGCAACACCATTAACCGTTGCTAACTTTGTCTCTCTTGCCGAAGGAACAAACACAATGGTAGATAGTTTATATAAAGGAAAAAAATATTATAATGGGGTTATATTTCACCGTGTGATCAAAGATTTTATGGTACAAACAGGAGATCCTCTTGGTACAGGAACAGGTGATCCTGGATATAAGTTTCCAGATGAATTTGTGGATTCATTAACACATAAATCTAAAGGTATCTTATCTATGGCCAATTCTGGGCCTGCTACAAACGGTAGTCAATTCTTTATTACTTTAGTTCCTACTCCTCATTTAAATGGAAGACATACGGTGTTTGGAGAAATCGTATATGGACAAGAAGTTGTTGATAGTATTGGAGCCGTAGAGACAAAAAAACCTGGAGACAAGCCAGTTGCAGAAGTGAAAATGCAAGAAGTAAACATTTTTAGAAAAGGTAAAAGTGCTAAAGCCTTTGATGCTAAAGTTGCTTTTGAAGGTAAGTTAAAGAAACTTGAAGAGGAAAAAGCTGAAAAAGATCGTTTGACTAAAGAAAGAGAAACAAAAACTGCTACTAAATATGCTGGTTTAAAAGAAAAAGCAACTAAATTAGAAAGTGGTTTAGAGATACTCTTCCTTAACCAAGGAGATGGTACACAACCAAAAGCAGGGCAAATTGTAGATATTAACTATGAAGGATATTTTTCTGATGGGAAAATATTTGATACTAATCTTATCGAAAGAGCAAAAGAAATGGGAATTTTTGATCAACGTCGTGCGGATCACCCAAAAGGTTATGCTCCAATCCAAATGCCTTATTCTCCAGATGCTCAAATGATTGCAGGTTTTAAAGAAGGTGTACAAAAAATGAAAGTTGGTGATAAAGCCATACTTTTCATTCCTCCTCATTTAGGTTACGGACCAAATGGTAGAGGGCCAATACCTCCTAATGCAGACTTGATTTTTGAGTTAGAACTAGTTGGTATTCAAGGAGGACAGGATAAATAAATAATAGATATATAACAACTATAAACAAAAAACATCCCACTTTACGGTGGGATGTTTTTTTATATCAATATTTAAATAAAATTATTGCTTTATAGGAATATTTTGTAAAATTTCTAATACAAATCCCCAATACTTTTTAGCTGAAGAAATACTAGCTCTCTCATCAGGAGAGTGAGCTCCTAAAATTGTAGGTCCAAAAGAGATCATATCCATTTCTGGGTAGTTCTGCCCTAAAATACCGCACTCTAATCCTGCATGGCAAGCGGCAATATGTGCTCTTTCTCCATTAATTTTTTGGTATAATTCATCTAATACTTTTAAAATAGATGAATCCATATTTGGTGCCCAACCTGGATAATCCCCATCTGTAGTAACTTCACAACCTACTAATTCAAAAGTAGCTCGCAATTTGTTAACCAAATCTAATTTAGTAGACTCTACGCTACTTCTAGTAAGGCACTCTACTTTAATTTTGCCTCCACCAATAGATACTTTAGCTATATTATTAGAAGTCTCTACCAAATCAGGAATAGATGCACTCATTACATATACTCCATTATGTGCTGCATATATTGACTTCAATATTCCTTCTTGTACTCCTAATTCCATAACAGAATTTGGTGCATCAACTTTACGAACTTCAATTAACAAATTAGGTTCTACTAATGATAATTCTTTTTTTATTGTTGTAATTAATTCTGCTGTTTCAAATTCGAAGGCCTCAGCTTGAATTGAATCGACAACTATAGTTGCAAAACTCTCTCTTGGAATTGCATTTCTAAGACTTCCTCCTTTAATTTCTTGAATTCTTAAACCAAAATTCTCAAAGCCGTCAAACAGTAATCGATTCATTATTTTATTCGCATTACCTAACCCTTTATGGATATCCATTCCGGAATGTCCTCCATTAAGGCCAGTTACCGAAATTGTATATCCTGTTTTACCATCCGAAACGGCTTCTTCTTTATAACTTCTCTCTGCTGTGACATCAACTCCACCAGCACATCCAACACCGATTTCATCATCTTCTTCGGTATCCAAATTTAACAGTATATCTCCTTGTAACCAGTTCGGTTTTAACCCCATTGCTCCTGTCATTCCTGTTTCTTCATCAATAGTAAATAACGCTTCAATAGGAGGGTGAGAAATTTCTTTGGATTCTAAAATAGCCATGATTGTTGCAACACCTAATCCATTATCTGCACCTAATGTAGTTCCTTTCGCTCTTACCCAATCTCCATCAACATACATTTCAATTCCTTGTTCATCAAAATTAAAAACTGTATCCGCATTTTTTTGATGTACCATATCAAGGTGAGATTGCATTACCACTGTTTTTCTATTTTCCATTCCGGCAGTTGCAGGTTTTCTAATCAAGACATTCCCTACTCCATCTACTTCAACTGGTAATCCCAATGAATTCCCAAAGTCTTTCATAAAAGCAATTACACGTTCTTCCTTTTTAGAAGGTCTAGGAACCGCATTAAGGTCCGCAAATTTATTCCACAGTTCTTTAGGTTCAAGAGATCTTATTTCTGAATTCATATTTGTATTGTGTTTTTGACAAATGTACATTATGAAAATCTTAATTCAAATGATATATTAATTGTTGTAGATTTACATTTATAATTCACATTTATTTCATGCAGTCCAAAACGAAATTATATCTAACGATTCTTTTACCTATTCAGATTATTATTATTAAAATCCTTTCTTTTTTTCCAGAATTTATTGATCGATTTTATAGCAATGGGATTTTCGTTTTTACATCTAAAGCATTACGATATGCTTTTGGATGGATTCCTTTCTCTTTTGGAGATATTGGTTATAGTATTTTAATAATACTCTTTATACGATTTTTATTTAAAAAGGTATTTCGAAAAAATATACAATGGAAAAGTGTTTTACTTGATATAGGTGCTACCATTTCTATAATTTATGCCTGTTTTCATATATTATGGGGGATGAATTATTATCGATTACCTATGCATGAAATTTTAGATATTGATGACCAATATACAGAACATGAGCTTGAATTTGTATCTAAAAAATTGATCGAACAAGCTAATACAATCCATGCTCGCTTAGAATCAAATGATTCATTACCTGTAAAAATACCATATAGTAAAGAAGAAATATTTGATAAAACGATTCCTGCCTATCAACAAATTAATCATGTCTTTCCATCGATCACCTATTATCCAAAGAGTATTAAGAAGTCTATATTAAGTCTACCTCTAACGTATATGGGGTTCAGTGGTTACTTAAACCCTATTACCAACGAAGCCCAAATTAATGGGCTAATCGTTAACTATAAGGCCCCTACCACTAGTTGTCATGAAGAAGCGCATCAATTAGGTTTTGCTAAAGAAAATGAAGCGAACTTTATCGCAGCATTAACTACTATGAACTATGAGGATCTATATTTTAAATACAGCGGTACTACCTTTGCTCTAAAATTTTGCTTAAACGATCTCTATCTTCGAGATGAACAGAAAGCACTTTGTCTTATTGAAAAATTAAGACCAGGAATTCGTAAAAACTACAAAGAAGTAAATGACTTCTGGCTAAGCTATCAAAATCCTTTAGAACCTATTTTCAAAAGCACATATGACAGTTACTTAAAAGCGAACAATCAACCTAAAGGTATCGAAACTTATAGTTATGTAGTTGCTCTTTTAGTAAACTATTATAAGGATAAACTTTAGAATTATAGTGTATTATAATAATCCATAACTTTTATTAAGTCTTTCTCTTTCTTGTAACCAAGTTTTTTTGAAGACACAAAAGATTCTATTTCACTTTTCTTATCACTTAAAACTTTAAGAACGTCTTTTTTCTTAAGTTTTATGGGTTGAATTTCTCCGTTTTTTAATATGAAATACTTGTACTGATCAACAAATTTTGCAGGTATATCCTTACTATAACCACTTTGTGCCTTTACAACATCAACAAATTTCTTTTTAGGTTTTAACAAAAGTGAGTTTTTTCCAGTATTATATGTTATGAAATATTGCTTTTCTCCTTCATAGGTATAAATCTTAAACACAGTTTTATCCACTATCGCTTTAAGCTTGTCTTTTTTTACTACGTTATACGTTTCATTATCTTTTTGAAACTGTAATTCATCATTTACTCCATCATATCTCAACAAGGTTTTTCCTCTTGATGATCCATCGACAAACACTTCTCCCAATTTATATCCGCCAAGATAAAAAGGACTTCCTTTAATACTACCATCACCAATATCTACACCATTAAAAGTATTCATATCAGCTAATCTTCCTGCTTCAGGAGACAACTCTACGCGACCAAGCTGAGCATTAGCCGATAAACAAATAAATAAGGTAGAAATAAATAAAAATCTCATAATACATCGTTTTTAGATCATAAAAATAAGCTTTTAAAATGATCTTGGTTATTAGTTACTTTTAATTTTATAGCATCAAAATTCTTGCCATAAAACAGTATGCACTATACAATAATAAATAAAAGGACGATTCTTCTATATACACTTCTGTTAAAAAATTATTAATTAACAAGGTCTTTCTATTGCAACAGTTATCTTTAAAACCAATTCATCTTTACACTAACTCTTATGAAAAAACTATTATTATCGCTCTTTGCGGTATGTATGGGATTTAATCTTAATGCTCAAGAATATTTTCCAAAAAATGATGGAGTAAAAACTACTAACTCCAATTACACAGTATTCACAAATGCTATTATCCACACTTCTCCAGATAGTGAAATTAAGAATGGCACATTGATTATTCAGAAAGGAAAAATATTTCAAGTAGGAACCTCTCTTACTATTCCTAAAAACAGCGTGGTCATTGATTTAAAAGGAAAGCATATTTATGCTTCTTTTATAGATCCCTACACTAATTTCGGAATAGAAAAACCTAAAAGAAAAGGAGATCAATTTGGTGGGAACCCTCAATATGGACCTTCTAGAGAAGGATACTATTGGAATGATCATATTCGTCCAGAGACCAGTCCACTTAAAGATTTTAAGTATAACAAAAAGAAAGCAGATGAATTTATCAAGGAAGGATATGGTGCATTGAACACACATATGCCCGATGGAATTCTTAGAGGAACGGGATTACTGGTTGCTTTAAATAATGAAGGAACAACAGGTGATCGATTATTAAGTGATGCGTCATCTCAAATACTATCCTTCTCTAAAAGTGTACAAAGCAAACAATCTTACCCTACTTCTTTAATGGGATCTATGGCATTGCTACGACAAGTATACAATGATGCTAGTTGGTACGCTCAAGGAAATACAGAAACTAAAGATTTATCATTAGAAGCTTTAAACCGTAATAAAAACTTACCGCAAATATTCGAAGCAGGAAGTAGAATTAATGGTTTTAGAGCTGATAACATTGGAGATGAATACAATATCCAATACATTATTGTTGGAGGAGGTGATGAATATGCCAGAATAAACAAGGTTAAAGCTACCAATGCACAATATATCCTTCCTCTTGACTTTCCAGATGCATATGATGTCTCTGATCCATTTATGTCTAATCTGGTTAGCTTAGGTGATATGCGTCATTGGAACCAGGCTCCAACCAATCCTTCTGTACTTGCTAAAAATGGTATTCAGTTTTCTTTAACAACACATAAATTAAAAAAGATAACTGATCTTAAAACAAGGATAGAGAAAGCAATTGAACATGGTTTAGATACAAAAACAGCTTTAGCATCCTTAACTACTATTCCCGCTAAAATGTTAGGTAAAAGTGATGTTCTTGGAGCTATCAAAAAAGGAGCTTATGCTAATTTTTTAATTTCTAGCAAAGAGCTTTTTTCTAAAGACAATATCATTTATGAAAACTGGGTTCAAGGTCGCAAGAACATTATAAATGATATGAAAATTACGGATATAAACGGATCGTATGAACTTACTCTTGCAGGAAAAACCTACGATATGTCTATATCAGGAAAACCAACTAAACCCAAAGCTGAAATAAAACTTGGAGAAACTAAATTAGGTAGTAAAATAAACTATAAAAACGATTGGGTATCCATAACATTTACAGACGCAGATACTACAAAAACAAAATATACCAGAATTGTCACTGCAATTAATAACAATTCAAAATTTTGGAGCGGAAAAGCAATTCTACCTAATGGTTCTGAAACTACATTTACAGCAAAACAAAAACCTAATGAAGATGTAGAAAAAGACAAAAAGAAACCCGAAGACAAAAAAGAGAGCCCAGAAGTGCTTCCTGTTACCTACCCTAATATCGCATATGGTACCAGTCAACTTCCTAAATCAGAAAATATACTATTCAAAAATGCAACGGTTTGGACTAACGAATCTCAAGGAATCTTAACCGAAACTGATGTTATGATTAAAAATGGTAAAATTTCTGCTATAGGAAAAAACCTTAATGCTGGTAATGCTAGAGTAATTGATGCAACAGGAAAACATCTAACCTCAGGTATTGTAGATGAGCATTCGCATATAGCAGCTGCAGCAATTAATGAAGCTGGGCATAATTCTTCTGCAGAAGTAACCATTGAAGATGTAGTATCACCTGATGATATTAATATTTATCGTAATCTGGCAGGTGGTGTGACTTCAATTCAGATTCTTCATGGATCTGCTAATCCAATTGGAGGTAGATCAGCAATCCTAAAATTAAAATGGGGAGAAAGTGCTGAAAACTTAATCTATAGCAATTCTCCAAAATTTATAAAATTTGCGTTAGGTGAAAATGTAAAACAAAGTAACTGGGGTGACAATCAGAGAATACGTTTTCCTCAAACTCGAATGGGTGTAGAGCAACTATATACAGATTACTTTACTCGAGCTCGAGAATATGAAACTTTAAAAAATAGCGGAAAATCATATCGTAAGGACACAGAAATGGAAACACTATTAGAAATCCTAAACGGTGATCGTTTTATTAGTTGTCATTCTTACGTACAGAGCGAGATAAATATGTTAATGAAGGTAGCTGAAAAATTTAATTTTAGAATAAATACTTTCACTCATATTCTGGAAGGTTATAAAGTAGCAGATAAAATGGCTACACATGGAGTAGGTGGATCCACGTTTTCAGATTGGTGGGCGTACAAGTATGAAGTAAATGATGCTATTCCTTACAATGCAGCTATTATGCATAATCAAGGCGTTACTGTAGCCATTAATAGTGATGATGGTGAAATGTCACGAAGATTAAACCAAGAGGCTGCTAAATCCGTAAAATATGGAGGTGTTAGTGAAGAAGATGCTTGGAAATTCGTGACTCTAAACCCTGCTAAACTTTTACATATTGATAATCGTGTTGGTAGTATAAAAATAGGTAAAGATGCAGATGTGGTGCTATGGACCGACCATCCGTTATCTATTTATGCAAAAGCAGAAAAAACGTTAATTGAAGGTGCAATATATTTTGATCTTGAAAAAGACAAAGCAATGAGAAGAACCATTGCACAAGAAAGAAATAAACTTTCTACTATGCTACTAAAGGCAAAAAACAATGGTTTAAAAACGCAACCGCCTAAGAAAAAGGAAAAACAGCATTTTCACTGTGAAACTTTAGAAACCATTCACTAAAATTAATGATTCAAGACATGAAAAAAGTATTATATATAGCGTTGTTACTGATCTTCAATTTTGGAAATGTAACAGCACAGCAAACTCCAGCTAAAGCACAATCAGAAGTTATTACTATTTCTGGAGCTATAGCACATATTGGTAATGGTGAGGTAATCGAGAATAGTATTATTATATTCGAAAATGGAAAAATAACCGATGTAGGTTCTAAAGGAAGTACTGCTACAAAAGGAAAAGTTATTGATGCCACTGGGAAACATGTATATCCTGGATTTATAGCACCTAATTCTACTTTAGGACTTGTAGAAATTAGTGCAGTAAGGGCCACTGATGATGATAGTGAAGTTGGGAGTTTTAATCCTCATATACGTAGTATCATTGCTTACAATGCAGAAAGTAAAATTGTAGAAAGCATGAGACCCAATGGTGTTTTAATTGCTCAAACAACCCCAAGAGGTGGTTGGATTTCTGGTACATCTTCTATAGTTCAACTGGACGCCTGGAACTGGGAAGATGCCGCAATCAAAACGGATGATGGAATTCATATGAATTGGCCAAATCCTTTTACCAGAGGACGTTGGTGGTTAGGAGAAGATCCTGGTTTTAAACCAAATAAAGAGTATACTAAGCAAGTAATTAAACTAAAAGATTATATTTCGCAGGCTAGAGCATCTGTACAAGCGGATTCGAATTTAGCAAAAAACCTTCCTCATAAGGCATTGCAAGGTATTTTTGATGGCTCTCAAATCTTATTTGTACATGTAGGTAACGAAAAAGCTATAATGGATGTAATTGCTTTTTCTAAAGAAAATAACTTTAATAAAGTTGTACTTGTTGGTGCCTATGAAGCATATAAAGTAGCTTCTCAGCTAAAACAAAATAATATTGCCGTACTAGCATCCAGAACTCACAGTACTCCACGCCATGAAGATGAAGATTATGATTTGCCTTACAAAAATGCAAAACTATTAGTAGATGCAGGTGTATTAGTAGGCCTACAAAATAGTGGCCAAATGGAGCGTGCTAATGCTCGTAATTTACCTTTTCAAGCAGGAACTGTAGCAGCTCATGGATTGAACAAAGAAAAAGCATTGCAATTAATTACTGGTAATAACGCCAAAATACTAGGAATTGATGCTATGGTAGGAACCCTAGAAGTAGGAAAAGATGCTACATTATTCATAAGTATTGGTGACGCATTAGATATGCGAACTAATCAATTAGAAAAAGCTTTTATCCAAGGACGAGATATTAGTTTAGAGAGCCATCAGACTAAATTATGGAAGAGATATAGTAATAAATACGGCAAATAATAAGGCATTTATATTTACTATTAAAATACAAAGAGGCGCTATTCCAAGCGCCTCTTTTTTTGTTTTAGATTCCTAGTTTTCCCATTTGATGTGCACTCTTATACTTAAGCGCAACTGTAACTCGAACTGATTCGTATATATCATCACCTCCTTTTGATCTCCATACTGCCTTAACTCCCTCTTTTACTAACCAGGAAAATGAAGGCGTATATGTTGGTCTCGGCACTAAATGCATTACATTAGAAGCTTCCAGTGCTTCTGCATACATTTCTGCTGCTAGATCACCCAAATCTTCGGTTACATCATACTCTGAAATTGTGTTATTAGGATAAAAATAGTTTAAGATTTCCACGACCATTTGGTCATTGTGTAAAGAACTCATGAAATAAGGTTTTTAAGAGATTAAAAAATGTGTTGATTAAATTTTCTATACAAATTTTGTAAATTCTTAATCAAAATCACACCCTGTTTTCAGTGAAATTAAAACCCCAATTTCCTTACATCCTAATTTTTAAACTCTTTTATATCTTCAAGAGCGCTTATCAACATATTTACATGATTAAGTGTACAACTTTCGCCCATAATACCAATTCGCCATATTTTACCAGCAAAAGCGCCTAGCCCTCCTCCTACTTCTATATTGTAGTCGTTCAATAACTTTTTTCTTATTAAAGCTTCATCATTTCCTTCTGGTAAAAAGACAGAATTTAAATTAGGTAAGCGATATTGCTCTTCTACTAAATACCTGAAGCCCAAATTTTCCAATTTAGTTTTTAATACCTGATGTACTTCTTGATGTCTCTTCCATCTATTTTCCAATCCTTCTTCCAACACAATCCTTAGAGATTCTCGCAAAGCATAAACAGAGGATACAGGTGCTGTATGATGATAAGCTCGTTTAGCTCCTCCCCAATAATTTTTTACTAAACTCAAATCCAAAAACCAACTTTGCACTTTTGTCTTCCTATTTTCCAGTGCTTTTAATGCATCTTCCGAAAAACTAACAGGAGATAATCCTGGAGGTGCACTTAGGTTTTTTTGTGTTCCTGTATAGATAGCATCAATATTCCAATCATCTACCCTTAATTCCATTCCGCAATATGATGTCACTGCATCTATCATGAACAACCCTCCAGCATTATGAACTAAGTCACTAATTTCTTTTAAAGGTTGCAAAGCACCAGTAGAAGTTTCTGCATGCACTAATGCTACTAATTTAGGCTTCGGACATATTTCTAATTTTTTCTTAATATCCTCAGGAGTAATAACATTTCCCCAAGCTGTTTCAATTTTATGAACTTTTGCTCCGCATCTTTCTGCAATATCAGCCATTCTTCCACCAAAAACACCATTAATACCTATGATAACTTCATCATTAGGTTCTAGTAAATTAACCAAACAAGTTTCCATACCTGCACTACCTGGAGCAGAAACCACGAATGTCATATGATTTTTAGTTAAGAACGTATCTTGAACCATCGTCTTAACTTCATCCATAATAGTTACAAATTCTGGGTCCAAATGACCAATCAATGGAGTTGACATTGCTTTTAACACTCTAGGATGTGCATCAGATGGTCCTGGTCCCATTAATATCCTATTACTTGTATTAAGTTCTGTATACATAAAATTCATTTTGTGTGTTACTATATCGTTTTCGTAAATGGAATTGGATAAAGGATATAAAATTAGGTAATTCTAAATATGTCCATTACTCATCATATTTCAGTATTTGTTAAAAATGTTATTAAAAATGATTATTTAACAACTAGAAGGTCAAATATTATTAGAAAAATATCAAATCAGGAAAAATACACTCTAATTTTTATCAAAAAAAATTAAAATCTACCATAAAAAAACATCCCCATCGGTTATGAACCGATGGGGATTAATAAAACTTCTCTTTTTCAATATTAATACTTTACAAAGTATTTGCTTTTTCTTCTGCTGGTTTTTTATATAAAGACGAATCTAATTTTTCAGAACTTACACTTGCATTTACAAAGTTTCTTTCACTTCTCACATCGCCAACAACACCATCTTTATATTCTTTCCATTTTAATGTTTTAGGAAGTAATAAGCCATTTACATTATTCCAATCAGAATATTCGATCAAGCTTATTTTCTCACTACTTTCTTTACTAAAGAATGTTACTGTATACCCTAAATATTTCATCTGGTGCGAGTCTTTTTCATAATACAAGAAATAATTATCCTTTGGAGAATCTCCAATCGCTTCTCCATAAGAGATCTTATAACCTGGATAAGACACATCTCCTACAATTAGATCATCAACCTTTTCATAGGTGATTCCTTCATCTCCTAATACAAAAGGCATTGCATAGAAATAAAACATCAAATTATGATAAAAACGAGGGTTTCCTTTAAAATAAGTTGAATCTTGTTCAAGCCATGCTTCTTTTCCATCGAAACCTAATACAAATTTATCAGTTTCTATTCTTGCATGTCTAGATTTAAGATCGGTAGTATGTTTTTCATTACCTTCAGGATTAGAAAGCTCAAAAACCATTGTTTGTTGTTGATCAAAAGTTTTGATTCCTCCGTGTGCGGTAAATACGGATGCAATATCAGCGGGGAAATCTTTTGAACGATCTTGAATTATTTCTTCAACTACCTGTTCTTCAACTATTTCTTTTTCTTGAGTAGAAACTTGTTTACAAGAAAATGCGATACTAATTATGATTAGTAATGTGTATATTTTTTTCATTATTGAGTTAAGGTTATCTTATTAAGTATGCTATAGTCGTATTACTTACATAACCTTACAATAAAAAGCATTAAGTTTTTTGTTTTTTCTTTTTAGCCGCAGGAAAGAGGACATTATTAAGAATCAATCGATATCCAGGAGAGTTAGGATGTAGTTCTAACTCAGTTTTTGGATCACCTACTCTATGCTGGTAATCTTCAGGATCGTGTCCTCCATAAAAAGTAAAAAACCCTTTGCCCTTAATTCCATGGATATACCTGGCCTCGTTATTAGTTCTGTTTTCTCCAAGAACCAGCACATTAGATTTAATTTCATTAGGGTCATAAGCCGTTGTTTGCCCCATAAAACCTTTAACTAAAGCGGTATGATTTTGACAAAGCATTGTTGGAATCGGATCCCATTTTGCAGAAAAATCCATTAAGGTAAAATAATCTGTTCTTTTAGGAATACGGCGTTTCCTGGTCATATCGATAGACGAAAATTCATATACGTTTGGGCTGCGTTCTAACTTAAAATCCTTAAACGCAAACGTTTTATTATAATCAATCTTAGACTGATAGCCTGGTTCACTTGGATCCCCATCAAACATGGGTTCGCATATATCTATTCCTTCTGCTGCCAAGGCAATCTCAAAACTGTCTGTAGCACTGCACATAGCAAACATAAACCCACCGCCAACAACATAATCTCTAATTTTAAGTGCAACACCTAATTTTTCTTGTGATACTTTCTGATATCCCAGACTATTTGCTAGTTTTTCGGCATTAGCCTTCTCCCTAATATACCAAGGAGCGGCTCTATATGTAGCATAAAACTTACCATATTGACCTGTAAAATCTTCATGATGAAGATGCAACCAATCAAACAATATTAGATTGTCTTCTAAAACTTCTTTATCGTAAACCGTTTCATAAGGTATTTCTGCAAAAGTCAATACCATCGTAACAGCATCATCCCAAGGTTGATTTCCTTTTGGAGAATACACAGCAATTTTAGGTGCTTTTTCTAGAATCACTGCTTCCATATTCTTTGACGGACTACTAATTTCTGCTAAAATTTCCTCTGTCTTGGTGGCACTTAATAATTCATAAGAAACACCTCTAATAGTGCATTCTTTTCTAATGTCTTCTGTATCTGGCAACAAAAAGGAACCTCCTCTATAATTAAGTAACCATTTTACTTTAAGGTCTTTGCTTAATGTCCAATATGTTATCCCATACGCTTTTAAATGGTTTTGCTGACTTTCAGCATCCATCGGAATCAAAACATATGAAGCATAGGATTGAAAAGTAAATAAAAATAACAAAGTATAAATTAGAAACTTACACTTCATTTTAGAAAGGAACATCGTCATCATCATTAGAGTCATTTATGCTACTCCCGAAAGCTTCATCTGCACTTGGAAGATGATTTGTACTAAATGGATCTTCTTCTTCTTTGCCATCGTTCATTTTAGAGTGAAACTCAAAAGGAGTACTAAAGTCATCTAAGTTATCAAATTTACCTAAGTGACCAATAAATTTTAACCTAATATTTTCTAAACCTCCATTACGGTGTTTAGCTACGATAAATTCTCCTTGACCTTGTGTGGGTGATCTTTCTTCATCATCCCATTCATCAATCTTATAATATTCTGGTCTAAATATAAATGCTACAATATCGGCATCTTGCTCAATCGCACCAGATTCCCTAAGGTCACTTAACAACGGTCGTTTACTACCTCCCCGTGTTTCTACAGCTCGCGAAAGTTGTGATAATGCAATTACTGGAATGTTTAATTCCTTTGCAAGGGCCTTAAGGTTACGAGAAATTGTAGAAATTTCTTGTTCACGATTTCCATTTTTACCACTTCCTCCTGCAGTCATTAATTGAAGATAATCGATAACGATCATTTTAATACCGTGCTGAGAAGAAAGACGACGCGCTTTGGCTCTTAAATCAAAAATGGAAAGAGAGGGAGTATCATCAATAAAAAGTGGTGCCTTCTCTAGGTCTTTCACTTTTACGTTAAGTTGTTCCCACTCATGTTTTTCCAACTTACCTGTACGCAATTTCTCTGAAGAAAGTCCTGTTTCTGATGATATCAAACGTGTAATAAGCTGTACAGAAGACATCTCTAACGAAAAAAATGCAACTGGAATATTAGCTCCCACTGCCATATTTCGTGCCATAGATAATGTCAAAGCCGTTTTACCCATACCAGGACGCGCTGCAACAATTATTAAATCACTCGGCTGCCAACCAGAAGTAAGCTTATCCAACTTATCAAACCCAGAAGGTACTCCACTCATCCCTTCTTTATTCGATATTTCCTGAATCTTTTTCTTAGCCTGAATTACTAAATTCTGTGCCGTTTCTGTTGATCTTTTTATATTTCCTTGCGTTACCTCATACAATCTAGATTCTGCCATGTCCAAAAGGTCGAAAACATCAGTCGTCTCATCATAAGATTCTTCTATGATTTCGTTTGATATTTTTATCAAACTACGTTGGATATATTTCTGCAAAATAATCCTTGCATGAAACTCGATATGTGCCGAGGATGCTACCTTTTGAGTTAGTTGTATCAAATAAAATTCCCCGCCTGCTAATTCAAGTTTTGCATCTTTCTTAAGTTGACTAGAAACCGTTAATAAGTCTATTGGTTCAGAGTTTTCGAAGAGTTTATAGATTGCGTCAAAAATATATTTATGAGACTCTTTATAAAATACATCAGGATTGAGAATATCTATAATCTCATCAACCCCTTTCTTATCAATCATCATTGCTCCGAGTACAACTTCCTCTAAATCAGTTGCTTGAGGAGGTATTTTTCCTTTTTCAAGCGAAATTATGTTCCCCCGACCATAATTAACTTGTTGAGTCTGCTGTACTTTTTCCATAGCTACGAAAGTAAAAAAATTGTAAAGAGATGGTCCTTATACAAAGATAATGAATGTCCACCAGTCATCAACAAATGAACTGTTGATAACTTAATTATTTTGTTAATAAGCACAAAAAAATCCAAAGTGAGAAACTTCAGATTTTTTCGTCAAGTGATTTTTTAGGGGTTAGCCTTTAAAGACTCCCATGTTTGCATATTTATCCATACGCTTTTCTACCAATTCTTCTGGTGATAAGTTTTTCATTTCATCATAAGATGTTAAAATTTTGTCTCGAACAGCTTTGAATGTTTTCTCACGATCACTATGCGCTCCTCCAAGTGGTTCTCTTACAATTTCATCTACCACTTTAAGCTTTGCACTGTCTTTAGCCGTAAGCTTTAACGCTTCAGCTGCGATTTCCTTTTGTTCCCAACTTCTCCATAAAATAGAAGAGCAATTTTCTGGAGAAATTACAGAATACCAAGCATTCTCTAACATCAATACTTTATCTCCTACTCCAATTCCCAAAGCACCTCCACTTGCTCCTTCTCCAATAATTATTACAATAATCGGAACTTTAAGACGTGTCATTTCTAAAATATTCCTGGCAATCGCCTCACCTTGGCCTCTTTCTTCAGCTTCAAGACCTGGATACGCACCTGGAGTATCGATAAAACTTACAACTGGAATACCAAACTTCTCTGCACTTTTCATTAAACGAAGTGCTTTTCTGTATCCTTCAGGATTCGCCATCCCAAAATTACGATACTGTCTCGTTTTAGTATTATATCCCTTTTGTTGACCAATAAACATAAAGCTTTGATCACCAATTTTACCAAGACCACCGATCATTGCCTTATCATCTTTAACATTCCGATCTCCGTGCAATTCTAAAAAAGATTCTCCACAGATGGCATTAATATAGTCCAAAGTATATGGTCGAGATGGGTGTCTAGATAACTGGACACGTTGCCAAGCAGTTAGGTTTTTATAAATTTCCTTTTTAGTCTCGTTCAATTTCTTTTCGATCTGCTTACAGGTATCGGTCACATCAACGTCACTCTCTGCACCTATAGCACATGCTTTCTCAAATTGTTCTTCGAGTTCTTTTATGGGGAGTTCAAATTCTAAATATTCCATATCAAGAATATATTTTATTTTTAACTAGGGTTAGCGGACAAATATAAAACTTTACTTGGTAAACTAGTATTAAGAACTTTGTCTTTTTATTTTTTTAAAGTTTTTAAATATTCCATTTAACACGACAGTACCAATAATAATAAGAGCTCCGTAATAAAATCCAGGATTCATTTTTTCTGAATCTCCAAAAATTAAAAAAGCTAATATTATTCCATATACCGGTTCCAAATTAACCGTTAACATCACTGTATACGGGCTTAAGTACTTCATTACCTGTACAGAACCTATAAAAGCATAGGCTGTACAAACTGATGCCAAAATAATAAGGTAAATCCAATCAGTAGAAGATAATTGAAAGAAAGACGCTGAAAAACCTTCATTTTGATTTCCAAAAAAAGAAATTGCGACTAAATACAATGTTACAAATCCAACACCGCTTAATAATTCATAAAAAGAAATCATCGATGAATTATATTGCTGTGCAATCTTTCCATTTATTAATGAAAATACAGAGGATAAAAATGCTGAACATATAGCATATAATATTCCAAGAAAATAATCACCTTCTACATTAAATATTATATATAATCCAGCAATTACCATTAAACCAAAAAGAACTTCGTACCAAATCAATTTTCTTTTATAAAATATCGGTTCTAAAATTGAAGTAAAGAATGCTCCTGTAGAAAGTACAGCCAATGTTATAGATACATTGGAAACCTTTATCGCAGCAAAAAAAGTAATCCAATGTAATGCTATGATAGTTCCTGCAACACATAAGGTTACTAATAGCTTTCTGGAAATTATTAAAGAGATTTTTCTTAGACGAATAAACAAATAAATAAAACCAGAGGCCATTAACATTCTATACCAAACCAAAGGCAGCGCATCAATGGATATTAGTTCTCCCAGTATCGCTGTAAATCCCCATATAAATACTATAAAATGAAGATGAAGGTAATTCTTAAGTTTAACGTTTGGCATTATATAATAGATATATAGCTAGAATTCCAAAGGAAACATTAGGAAACCACACAGCTACTAAAGGTGGAAAATCAGATTGATTAGCCATTGTACCTAAAACTTTATCAAAAAAGATAAAAATAAAAGCTAATGAAATACCAACTGCAAGATTAATTCCCATTCCTCCTCGTCTTTTCATCGAAGATACTGCTACACCTATCACGGTAAGAATAAATGCTGAAACTGGAATACTCCATCGTTTATAGGCTACTACTTTATAGCGATTGATATCTGAAGATCCTCTTTTACTTTCTTTCTCGATAAACTTGCTCAATTGCATATAATTAAGAGTTTCAGCCACATAGGTTACTGGAGTAAATTCATCAATATTAAATGGAAGAACTGTATCCTTTTTTCTGGCTTTTTCTATTATGTCTTCGTTTTCTAATACGGTACGCTTTACAAAATCTCGTAATTCATAGATACTATCCTTAGAAGTTATTGTTCTCGCCGAAATTTTTGTAACCAACTTATTTCCGTTAAAGTACTCTAGTGTAAAGTTGGTAGCTTTTTTCTTAAGCGGCTTAAAATCATTTGCATACAAAAAAATACTATCGTTCAATTGTCTATATACATTTCTGGTTTCCTGAACTTTTTTACCTTTTTTTAGATATGTGTATTTAAATTCGTTAAATCCTTGACTTGCTTTTGGCGCCAAAAATAACCCCATCGCTAAAGCTCCTAAACAAATAAGAATAGCTCCAATCATATAAGGTCTAAGAAATCTCCAAAACGAAACTCCTGAACTCAAAAAAGCAATAATTTCTGTTTTATTAGCTAACTTGGAGGTAAACCAAATTACCGAGAGAAAAACAAATAATGGGAATAGTAAGTTAGCAAAGTACACTGTAAAATCTAAATAATATGATATTACCGCAGCAACAGGAACCTTATGCTCCAACATATTATCAATTTTTTCCGAAAGATCTACTATAATACCAATCGGAATAAACAAAAGAATCATTGTAAAAAATGTTCCTAAATATCTTTTAAGTATGTACCAGTCTAATATTTTCAAATTACAATCTTTTATCCATTTGTTTAACCATCATATTTTTCCAGGAATTAAAATCTCCCGCTAAGATATGTTTTCTTGCTTCTCGAACCAACCATAAATAGAACCCTAAATTATGTATTGTAGCAATTTGTTTTCCTAATAATTCATTTACCGAAAAAAGGTGTTTTAGATATGCTTTTGAATATTCTGTATCAACATATGTAATCCCCATTTCATCAATAGGTGAAAAATCATCTTCCCACTTTTTATTTTTCATATTAATCGTACCATGAGCTGTAAAAAGCATTCCATTACGGGCATTACGAGTAGGCATTACACAATCAAACATATCAATTCCCAATGCGATATTCTCTAAGATGTTAATAGGAGTACCAACCCCCATTAAATATCTTGGTTTATCTTCTGGTAATATTTCTGTTACTACTTCTGTCATTGCATACATTTCTTCAGCTGGTTCTCCAACAGACAATCCACCTATTGCATTTCCTTGCGCTCCCGCATTGGCAATATACTCTGCAGACTGTTTTCTAAGGTCTTTATAAGTACTTCCTTGCACAATTGGAAAAAAAGTCTGATCATATCCATATTTAACTGGAACTTTTTCAAGATGTTGCATACACCTGTCTAACCACCTGTGTGTCATATGCATACTTCTTTTAGCATAATTATAATCACAAGGATATGGAGTGCATTCATCAAAAGCCATAATGATATCTGCACCAATAGTACGTTGTATTTCCATCACATTTTCTGGAGTAAACACATGGTAAGACCCATCAATATGAGATTTAAATTTAACTCCTTCTTCCTTAATCTTTCGGTTTGCTGATAATGAATATACTTGATACCCGCCACTATCCGTAAGTATATTTCGATCCCAGTTCATGAACTTATGTAATCCTCCTGCTTTTTCTAAAATAGGGGTTTGTGGTCTTAGATATAAATGATAGGTATTTCCCAAAATGATATCTGGGTTAATATCGTTTTTAAGTTCCCTTTGATGTACTCCTTTTACAGTACCAACAGTACCAACAGGCATAAAAATCGGAGTTTCGATAACTCCGTGATCAGTTGTTATTTTTCCAGCTCTTGCCTTACTTTGAGGATCGGTAGATAATAGGTCGAATTGCATAATTTTTATTTCGTAGAGCGCAAAGATAACTAACTAAAACTACTTTGATAAAGTCAAGTTTGCGAAAACTCTTCGTTATTAACAATGCTATCTTAATTAAAAGGTCATCAGACATTTTGCCACAGTAATCAAAACCTGTATTTTTGCGCCTTAATCATTAAGCCAATTAGCATTACAATGCCAAAAACACAACAATTAGAAGATTTTGTAACTCAAGTTCGTAGAGATATTCTACGACAAGTACACAAAGTAAACTCAGGGCATCCAGGTGGTTCTCTGGGATGCACAGAATTTTTCGTTGCTTTATATCAGGAAATTCTGGAAAGAAAAGATGGATTCGACATGAATGGAATGGAAGAAGATCTTTTCTTCTTATCTAATGGTCATATTTCTCCTGTCTTTTATAGTGTATTAGCAAGAAGCGGTTATTTTCCTGTAGAAGAGCTAAATACATTTAGATTGATAAATAGTAGACTTCAGGGGCACCCAACAACTCATGAGGGGCTTCCAGGTGTTCGCATTGCTTCAGGTTCTTTAGGACAAGGAATGTCTGTAGCTATTGGTGCTGCACAAGCCAAGAAATTAAATAATGATGACCATATTGTATATAGCCTACACGGAGATGGAGAATTACAAGAGGGACAAATTTGGGAAGCGGCTATGTATGCATCAGGTAAAAAAGTAGACAACCTTATTTCTACTATTGATCTTAATGGTCAACAAATCGATGGATCTACAGATGATGTATTGCCTCTTGGAAGTTTAAAAGCTAAATTTGAAGCTTTTGGTTGGGATGTTATGGAGATTAAAGAAGGAAATAATATTACAGCTGTAATCGATGGTTTAAAGGAAGCGAAAAGCCGAACAGGAAAAGGAAAACCTGTATGCGTATTGATGCATACTGTGATGGGTAATGGAGTGGATTTTATGATGCATACTCATGCTTGGCACGGAAAAGCTCCCAACGATGAGCAATTAGCAATAGGTTTAGAACAAAACCCAGAAACTTTAGGAGATTATTAAGGCATACAAAAAGAGATTTCTGTGAAGACAGAAATAACTTAAAAAAGATATAAATGAAAAAATATATAGATACAGGAAAAAAAGATACGCGTTCAGGTTTTGGTGCAGGTCTTGAAGTACTTGGAAAAACAAATGAAAATGTTGTAGCACTTTGTGCGGATCTTATAGGTTCTCTAAAAATGGATGCTTTTATCGCTAATAATCCAGATCGTTTTTTTCAGATAGGAATTGCCGAGGCTAATATGATGGGGATTGCTGCAGGAATGACTATTGGAGGTAAAATTCCATTTACTGGAACCTTTGCCAATTTTTCTACAGGTCGTGTGTATGATCAGATTCGTCAATCCATTGCATATAGTGGAAAAAATGTAAAAATCTGTGCATCGCATGCTGGTTTAACATTAGGAGAAGATGGAGCTACTCATCAAATTCTGGAAGATATTGGTTTAATGAAGATGCTACCAGGAATGGTGGTAATCAATCCTTGTGATTATAACCAAACTAAAGCTGCTACTATTGCTATTGCTGAATACGAAGGCCCAGTTTACTTACGCTTCGGAAGACCAAAAGTGGCAAATTTTACTCCTGAAGATCAAAAATTCGAAATTGGGAAAGCAGTTCATCTACAAGAGGGTTCTGATGTAACTATTGTAGCTACAGGTCATCTTGTATGGGAAGCTTTAATAGCTGCAGAAGCTTTACAAGAAAAAGGCATTAATGCAGAAGTGATTAACATTCACACTATTAAACCGCTAGATGATGAAGCTATTTTAAATTCTGTTAAAAAAACAGGATGTATTGTAACCGCAGAGGAACACAACTTTTTAGGCGGTCTAGGAGAAAGTGTTTCTAGAGTATTAGGACAAAACCACCCTACTCCGCAAGAGTTCATCGCAACCAATGATACTTTTGGAGAAAGTGGAACTCCAGATCAATTAATGGAAAAGTATGGCTTAAACGCCGAAGCAATAACTAATGCTGCAATAAAGGTTATCAAGAGGAAATAAAAATTGCATTACGTAAAAATTTAAGCCTTCTGTTGTTCACAGAAGGCTTTTTTTTATTAAACATTAGAATAATCAATACTTATTTTCGTTATAAGAGGAATACTGACCACGACCAAAAAAATATTTAATTTATTTATTCATCTTTTAAAAATCATTTAAAATGAAAAATGTATTAGTATTTTTAATTCTATTCAGTTCTTCCACAATTATCGCTCAGAATAAAGGAATTAATTTTGGAGTTAAAGCGGGTCTTAATTATGGTGACAATGGCAAAATAGAATTTAGTGATGTGACAAATTCTGGTAGTAACCTACTCTCTGAAAACGCAGATGACAGGACTGGATATCATATCGGCATATTCTTAAGAGGGGATATTACCGAAAACCTATATCTTAAACCAGAATTACAATACACTCAAAATAACAGCTCCTATTCTTTTGATAACAGAAAATTAGATTATGATCTAAAAAAAATAGATTTACCTATTCTTGTTGGAGCATATCTTTTAGGACCACTACATGTTTTTGGAGGTCCTTCTCTTCAGTATATTGTAGCCAATGACCTAGAAGATGTACAATTAGGTGATGTGAAAAACGAGTTTACAGTTGGACTCCAGTTTGGAATTGGATTACAAATAAAGCGCCTTAATGTAGATTTACGATACGAAAGAGGAATTAGCGAAAATCAAGCCGAAGCAATTGATCAAAACACAGGTCAAACTATCCGAGTCGATTCTAGACCTAATCAGTTTATTTTAAGTGTGGCTTTAGATTTATAATTCCCTAAAAATAACGTCAAAAAAAACCTGGTGAATTCACCAGGTTTTTTGTTTTTAATTTGTATCCGTTCTAGATGCTGTATCATCAGTATCTAGATAGTTGGGTATACCATCGTTATCTGTATCATCATTTGTAGGATCTCCATCTCCAATATCATTAGTAGGATCTCCATCTCCATCTCTATCTACCAATAAATCTGTATCAGGCTCTAAGTCCTCATCTATTGTCAATGTTCCATCACCATCATCATCTGTATCCAGAAAATTAAAGCGTGTATCATTATCCGTATCATCATCTTCATCAAGCACTAACCTATCGTTATCTATATCTTCTAAATAAGAAGGTACTCCATCATTGTCGTGATCAGATTCATTAACTCCATATAATTGAATACTAAAAATCAGTGGAGAATATAGTGGGATTCCTCCTCCTGGTGCTGCAGACGAGAAGTATCCTAAACCTGAAGGAAAAAATACCGTACAATTACCAAAATCCATATTATAACTTGCGGTACCATCCGCATTTTCTACAAAACCAGAAGCTCCTTTAAAATCAACAACGGTTTCTCTCCATCCTTCAATCAAGCTTACCTGATCAAACCATAATGGTGTTACAGCACTATCAAATACTCTTCTATTAGGATCATTATTATCCACAGGATCCTTATCATCAATAACACCATCTCCATCAGAATCGATTTTACCTGGATCTGTTCCTGGAGTACCATCATCATCAGCATCACTATCATCTGCAATACCATCACCATCACTATCTGTTCTGGCTACATCATCAATTAAGTCAGCTTCACCATCTCCATCGGCATCAACATCTCCATCATCTGGTATACCATCTCCATCCTTATCTTCATTATCGTAGAATAGCTCTCCTCTATAGGTTACAAAAGTAGAATCAGCAAAAGTAGGTTGGCGTTCTGTATCCACCCCACTATTGAAATTTAATATATATAAAGTATAATCTACTTCTTCTCGAGTAATCGTTTTAGTTGCTAAAAGTCCAGAATCCCAAATAGAAGTTTCTGCACTATTCACTCCTGCAATAGTATCAAATTGTACTATTTGGTAATCAGGATTCGCATCATTATCCACCAAAGTGTAGAAATGTGTTTTTAGGTATTCCTGTATTAAAGGATCTTCATTTGCTTGTTGTTCTGCTCGATCCCTAGGTGGAACCATCTCTAGACCGTTGTCATCATCATTACCACACGAATATAATACTACCATAATAATTCCTATGGCGAAAATATATTTTTTAAGATTCATCTAAATTACTTTTTTGAAGGCGCAAGATACGATTTTCTTGTACTTTTGTTTCACAATTATTAGAGATAAAACGCATTTTTAATCATTTTTTTATGCGAGTTGATAAATATTTATGGTGTATCCGATATTTCAAGACACGTAGCATTGCTACTAAGGCTTGCAAAGAAGGTAAAGTCCGAGTAAATGGAGATATTATAAAACCATCTCGAGAAGTTTACCCTACTGATAAAATTATGGTTCGTAAGAACCAAGTCAACTACGAACTTATCGTTCTGGACACACCAAAAAGTCGGCTAGGTGCTAAGCTAGTCGACATATATCGTAAAGACGTAACTCCAAAAGAAGCGTTGCAAAAATTAGATCTTTTAAAATATTCTAAGGAATATTATCGAAAAAAAGGTATGGGTAGACCCACAAAAAAAGATCGAAGAGATATTGATGATTGGTTTGACGAACCAACTGATAATGAAAACGATAGTGAAGAATGATATTAGACACACATTTTTGGAATCATAAATATAAACAACAACAAACAGGTTGGGATATTGGCTATGCTTCTCCTCCAATAGCTTCTTATATTGATCAACTCGAAAATAGAGATTTAAAAATTTTAATTCCAGGATGTGGAAACGCTTACGAAGCTGCATATTTATATAAAAAAGGATTTAAAAATATTTATGTTCTAGATTTTGTAAAAGAAGCGCTGGATAATTTTAAAGAAAAAGTACCCGATTTTCCTAAGTCACATATACTACATCAAGATTTTTTTGATTTAGAAAACACATTCGATATCATTATAGAGCAAACATTTTTTTGTGCATTGCAACCCAATCAAAGAAAAGATTATGTGCATAAAATAAAATCACTTCTTTTGCCTCAAGGAAAACTAGTAGGTGTTCTTTTTGATACTGAGTTCAAAAAACCAGGACCACCATTTAGCGGCAACCTTAAGGAATACAGCAAACTGTTTTCTCCTACATTTGATATCAAAATATTAGAAAAATGTTATAATTCAATTTCACCTCGCATGAGTAACGAACTCTTTTTTATCTTTGAGGTCAATTAAAAAATAATAATCCGAGGTATGCAGACTACAGACAACATCATTCTTACTCATGAACAAATTCAGCATAAGATTAAGCGTATCGCATATCAAATCTATGAAACCAATGTAAATGAGAAAGAGATTATTATTGCTGGTATTGCAGAAAACGGATACATTTTTGCTGAACGCCTAAAAGCGATCTTGGAAGACATTTCTAACATCCATATTACTTTGTGCGAAGTAACTATGGATAAATCTTCACCTCAGAACACTGTAAAAACCTCCATATCAGATTCAGTCTATAAAAACAAATCATTAGTTTTAGCCGATGATGTGCTCAATTCTGGGACTGCTTTAGTTTATGGAGTAAAACATTTTCTTGATGTTCCTTTAACACGTTTTAAAACAGCGGTTTTGGTTAATCGAAATCACAAAAAATACCCAATTAAAGCGGATTTTAAAGGTATTTCATTATCCACTTCATTACATGAACATGTACAGGTGACATTTGGAGAGCGTGATTTAGCAACTTTAGAATAAGCTAGCTTGTATTTCTTCTGCTATTTCGGTAACCGTTTTACTATCTGTAGAAATAACATATTCAGCCTGGTTATAGTAATATGAACGTTCGAATAGATGTTTTCTAATAAAATCTTTTAGATCCTCCTGAGAATTTATGTGAGCAATTAATGGTCGTTTATCTTTTTCTAGATACAATCTACTCACCAACTCTTGCAAAGATGTTTTTAAATATACACTTTTAGCCTTATCATTATTTTTTATCAATTCGATATTACCTGCAAAACATGGAGTTCCTCCTCCAAGAGAAATTATGGTATTTGAACGAATTTCTAAGAGCTGTTTAAGGTATTCGGTCTCTTTTTTTCTGAAATATATTTCTCCTTTATCTGCAAAAATCTGTTTAATCGATTTTTTTTCTTGATCTTCTATATAATCATCCAGATCCAGACATTTCATCTTTAATCTAGAAGCTAAATCCCTGCCAATAGAGGACTTACCACATCCCATATACCCCAATAAAATGATATTCATAAAACTAAAATTTAGACTATTTATGCCTGAAAAAAAGGACATTTAAAATAAAACGTAAATTTATATTAAATTCTTCTTGAAAAATAAATTATTGATAGTATATTTGCACCCGCATTCAAGGAAAAAAGAATGTCTGACCGGGTAGCTCAGTTGGTAGAGCATCTCCCTTTTAAGGAGAGGGTCCTGGGTTCGAGCCCCAGCCCGGTCACAAAGCTTGGTAATGCTTTTAACAATTACCTTTAGTTCTTAAAAATATTTGATAAAGATTTTATCAATGACCTGGTAGCTCAGTTGGTAGAGCATCTCCCTTTTAAGGAGAGGGTCCTGGGTTCGAGCCCCAGCCCGGTCACTAAAAAGTATCGCAATTCCCCTGCGGTACTTTTTTAGTTTTATAGTATATTATAGCACCTAATTTGCCCAGGTGCTGGAACTGGTAGACAGGCATGGTTGAGGGCCATGTGTCCATTAGGGCGTGTGGGTTCGACTCCCATCCTGGGCACTTTTCTTTTACTTAATGGAATTTAAAAAAATCTTATATACTTAATTTCCATAACTACTTGCATACGTAATATTAATCAACAAAATACTCATTGAGTATACTCCACCAAATTAACACCCGATTACATACAGGATAAGATTCGTTAAACGTTTTAATTACTAAAAACATAGTTATATTACTATTTTTATAGTTTTATTACTAAAAATATAGTTATATTTGCCATATGAAGGATTTAACAAAGGCTGAAGAGCAGATTATGAAATATCTCTGGAAACTTGAAAAAGCATTCCTAAAAGATATTGTGACTCAATTTCCAGAGCCTCGCCCAGCGTATACAACGATTTCTACTGTAATTAGAACTTTGGTTACCAAAAAGTTTATAAGTTTTACTACTTACGGCAGAATAAAAGAATACTACCCTTTAATATCTAAAGAAACCTATTTTAAGCATCACTTTAAAGGTGTAGTTAAAAATTTCTTTAGTGGTTCGACAAGTAAGTTTGCTATGTTTTTTGCTAATGACGCAGATCTGGATGTCTCTGAATTAGAAGATATGAAGCAATTTATTGAGGAAAAAATAAATAAATTAAAAAAAGAAGATGAATAATTTTTTAATATACCTATTACAAACAAGCATTTGTTTGATAATTTTATATATCACCTATTACATATTCTTTCGAAAGCTAACGTTCCACAAAATTAATAGATTCGTATTATTATTTTTATTACCACTATCCCTATTATTTCCTCTTTTAAACCAAATAGTGATACCTATAGAGCATCATATTATTGAGATTCCAGATTTTGACGAATTCATCTCTTTCAATGCGGTGACTGATGTAACTAAGAAAACTACAACTCACAGTACCCAGAAAGACTGGAATGTGACTCAGCTACTATATCTATTATATTTTTCAGGTTTTACTTTATGTATCCTAAGGTTATTATTTTCTATCTCACATTTATACATTTTGAAAAAGAAATCTGAAAGTTTTATTAAAAATGGATATCGATTTATTGTCGCAGATGTACCGACTATATTTTCTTGTCTTAATTGGATATTTATTCCAAAAGATAACCCGTATAAATACGATCAACCTATAATTGCCCATGAACAAGCTCATATCAGATTATATCATACCGCAGATATAATATTTACAGAAATATATGTAGCATTATTTTGGTTTAACCCTTGTGTATATCTTTTCAGAAAATCGATTCGATCTATTCATGAATTTCAGGCAGATAAATCAGTAGTAGATAGCCAAATCAAAAAATCATATTATTTAGAGCTCCTAGCTAAAAATCTAGGAGTAAAACAATCAGTAAAACTATACAGTTATTTCAATCATTCATTAATCAAAAAACGAATAGACATGATCACAAGAACCAATTCTAATCAAAACAATATTATCAAATATATTGTACTCATTCCTGTATTAGTAATGCTTTTTATGGCATTTATTAAACCAGAACTCAGTTCAAATCACATCATAGAACAAGTACCTGAAAAAGAAATGATAACAGAAAACCCTCCTTCTATTTTTCCTATTAAAAATGGATCTATAGATGACATAACTGCTCGTTACGGTCCTGGATTTAATCACCCAATAAAGAAAAAGAAAGTTTTTCATCACGGCATTGATATCAGAGCAAAAATAGGCACTCCCATTATAGCTACGGCAGACGGAATTATTCTTAACGCTAAAAATAAAGGTGATTGGGGAAATTTAATTATTATTTCTCACACTGATGGATATGAAACCTGGTATGCACACTTACAAGGATTTAACATCACAGAAAAGCAACAAGTTAAAAAAGGGCAAATCATTGGATATGCCGGAAACACTGGACTTTCTACAGGACCTCATCTACACTATGAAGTAAAGCTTCATGGAAAGCGAGTAAACCCTATGCATTATATTAAAGAGTAATGATGTAAAAACAGGCAAGAGTACAAATTACTCTTGCCTGTTCTAACAAACAAAAACTAAATTAGTGAAACAAAATTCAATGTATTTAAAGGCTAAAGTTAATCCTTGCAAATAAAAACCTCCCAGAATATCCGAACTGCGAAGTTCTTCTGGAGTATACAAACTGATCACCAGCTGTTCCTCCTGCTCTATTCTCATCGGGGTATACGTCTAACAAATTATTAGCCCCAATCGTAATATTTAGGTTTTCCAACAGTTTTGCAGAAAACGAAAGATCCGTTACTACCTTTCCACCATATACAGCATCGTCACTAACAGGAGTACCATCTACTCTAGCATCTCCATTAAAATCATCTGGATCCGTTACTTCTCCAAAGAATACATTTCTTAACAAGATATCATAGCGTCCAAAAGATAACGCATTGGTAAGGCTTAATTTGGTTCTTGGCTGTGCTAAGGTTAGAAAAGCTTCTTCTTGTCCGTCAAAGAAATTAATACTCTGTCCTGCATTGGCTATCCTTTCTGGCACTCTGATTTCTTCAACTTCGGTTTTCGCAAATGTTGCCGATAAATCATTTTTTAATACCATCTCTTCTCCAAAATTTGCTTTATGAGATATCACTATATCTATTCCTTGTGATTTTGTGTCTATAGCATTTACAAAGAATCGAGCACTGGTCGCTCCAGCATCTGCAAATATCTGAGTTAACTCAGGATCTCCTCCGTTTCCGAAGCTTCCACTATATACAATCCTATCATCAATATTGATTAGATATGCATCTGCTGTAACTGTAAAACTTTTAATTTTTGTAGTTAACCCTAAACTAAAACTACTAGAAGTTTCTTCTTTTAGCTGAGCTATACCAATTAAAGCTGCCGCTCTACTATCATTTGTAAAAGTTCCTTGCTCAAACGGTTGATTATCCACAAAAACAGTACTGGTACGACTAAAGAATTGCTGATGCAATGAAGGTGCTCTAAATCCTGTACTGTTCGCTCCTCGTACCGAGAAATTTTCAGTTATCTTATAACGAGTAGCTAGCTTATAATTAAATGTATCTCCAAAATCCGAAAAGTTCTCATATCTTCCGGCAAGACTTACCAACCATTTTTCAGTAAAATCAGCTTCAAGATCAATATATCCAGCGATACTGTTTCTATATTTATCCGTTTCATTATTAGGATCATATCCTCTAAAAACTTGAGAACCTCCACCAAGAACTGCTCCAGTGAAATTATTACGAACTAAATCAGTGTCTGGAGTTGTACTTGTAACAATATTACCATTAATATCATAACTGGTGTAGGATGCTTCTTCTCCAGCTGTAATTGTATAGTTCTCTACTTTGTACTCAGCCCCCATCGCTACATTCAATCCGCTAAAAATATCTTCATAAAACCTACCAATATCAAGGTTGGTAGTATTTTGCATAAAGCTTAAAGCTCCAGCATCAAAACTTCTGGGTGTTGCCACTCCTAATGTTCCATTACTAGAATTGCCAACAGTAATATCAAAGTTGTTGATTCCATAAGTATTCGAAAAATCTACGTTCCAATCTTTTACTTTTCCTTTAATTCCTACTGCAATAGATTTATCTACGATATCGGTTCCTATATTAGGTAAGAAACCATTTGGAAATGCAGGAGTATTAGCTCTACCATCACTTTGTGCTGGTCTCCTGTAAAATCCTGAAGCTAGTCCTTCTCTATAACTAATTCCTCCAAAACTATAGAACTCTGCATCTTCTCCTAATGGAATAGCCATATTGGCAAAAAACTTTCCTTCTCGTAATTTTGCTGTACCTACTTTAAATCTGAAATCTGTTCGTGTCAATCCTCTTGCAGCCAATTCATCTTCATCTGCATCAAAATCTAATAAGGTTCTAAAGGTGTCAATATCCGTTGGGTCGGTAACATCTAATGCCGCTATCTGATCTCGGGTCGCTTGATCTAAATAGGTAATATTTTGCGAAGCTGATTGATAATCGGCTAATGTCATTTCAGCTACATTTCCTCCTCCAGCAGCAAATACTCTTTCTGCTCCATGAAACCCTCTAAAAATATCTCCTTGATAATCACGATTACGTAAAGCAGGTTCTCTAGTAGATAAAGATCCTGTAAAGTTTATATACCCGCCTTTTTCTCCTAACGGCAATCCATAATTAACATCAAGTTTTACCTTTTCTCCATCACTACCTCCATCAAATTGATCTGAATTCTCACTAAAATTAGCTCCAGTAGTAAGGATTACATCCAGTTTATTTGTTCCCTTTTTTAGTACAATATTAATTACTCCTGCAATTGCATCAGAACCATATTGAGCTGCCGCTCCGTCTCTTAATACTTCAATACGTTGTATAGCTGCTGTAGGAATAGCGTTTAAATCCGTTCCTACACTACCTGCACCTACAGTTCCATTTACATTTACTAAAGCTGTATTATGTCTTCTTTTTCCATTAACCAATACTAATACCTGATCAGGCCCTAATCCACGTAATGAAGCGGGATCAATATGATCTGTTCCATCAGAAACCGTTTGTGTTTGTGAAGTAAAAGAAGGCGCTACATAATTAAGGATTTCATTTACCGATGTTTGCGGTCCTTGAGTAGCTACTTGTGTAATATCTATTACATCGATTGGTACCGCAGTTTGCGTAGCAGTTCTACTAGGGTTTCTAGATCCTACAATGACCACATCATCCAATTGAGCTGATGCATCTTTTAAGGTAACTTCAATAAAATCTTTTCCTGTCACATCTATTTCTTGTGTTTCAAAACCAACGTATGAAATTACCAGAATAGAAGCATCATCAGGTAAATTGATTGTAAAGTTTCCTTCAAAATCAGTTTGCGCCCCTATCGTGGTATCTTTTACTAACACATTGGCTCCAGGAAGTGGACTACCATTAGAATCTTTGACATTACCTTTTACTTCGCGAAGTATCTTTTTTTCTTCTGGTATAATAGGTTTTTTCTTTAACACTACCTGTTTTCCAATAATAGAATACGAAATATCGGTATTATCAAAGAGTATTGATAATACTTTATCAATAGTTTCCTTTTTAACTTTAATAGTGGTTTTCTGATTCAAATTAACCTGATCACTGATATAAAAGAACTTATAAGAAGTCTGATTTTTAATTTCTTTTATTGCTTCAGCAATGGTTGTTTGTTCTAAATCCAGTTCTATTTTGCCTTGTGAAAAGCCTGAAGTTGCCATCATCTGTAGGATTGAAAAACAAAATAAAACTAGTGTAAGCCTCATTCTTAAAACGATTGATTTGTGCGCTAAGTGTGAAAATAGCGTACGGTTACCCTTTTTTTTCATAATTTTGAAAAGTTTGGTTGTTAGTACTCAGTTAAATAATAATCAAACCGTAAGGGAAGTGTTGCAGCACTTCCTTTTTTCTTTTTACGGATTGATTGTAATTTTCTTAAGTCATCCAGAACTTATCGTATTATAAATATCATATTTGATAAGTTCTGAATAACCATTGTCTCTTAATTATGGGGCGATGACAATTCTTTTATTTTCTATCTTATATGTAAAATTTATAGTTTCGGAAAACACATTTAGAATTTGTCTTACATTTTCTATATCAAATTCTCCAGTAAATTGTGTATCATTTAATTTTTGGTTATTACTTACAATTTCTACGTCATAAGTTCTTTCTAATCGTTTGATTATCGAAGCGAAAGATTCATCTTGTATGATCATTTTTCTATACATCCAAGATGTAAATAATTCGGTGTTTACTTTCTGTTTATTTATAATCTTTTGATCTTTACTATATATCGCTTGATAACTTGGTATTAACTTTAATAAGTTAGATTGATTTTCTGAATCATTAACTGCTACCGAACCTTCTACTAAAGTTGTTCTTACAGTAGTATCATCCGCGTAAGAAGATACATTAAACTGTGTACCTAATACTTCTACCTGTATCTCTTTTGTTTGTACAATAAAAGGCTGTTCCTTATTCGTCGTTACATCAAAAAAAGCTTCTCCATCGAGATACACTGTTCTATTTTTTTCCGACGCATTGAACTGCTGCGGAAACTTAAGTGTACTTGCAGCATTTAACCATACCTTAGTTCCATCATGTAGACTCAATTGAAAAATTTTCCCTTTCGGTATTGAAATTTCTAAGTATCCTACTTTGTTATCCTTGTTATCTGCTGTTACAATAAGCTGATCTTGTTCTTTTGTACCGATTACAGTACCATCTGCGGTTACAATATCAGATTGGTCATCAACATCCATATAGATTACCGTACCATCTTCTTGTACAATTTTAATTTTATCTTCTGGTAATGATTCAGTTGATACGATAGTATTTTCATTTTCGGTGTATACAGGATTGGTTTTAGTTATAAAATATCCCACAACCAAAATTCCAGCTAATACTGCAGCATATTGTGCAACTTTTCTCCACGGTCGTAATGAGATAACTTTAGCCTTTTCACTATCTTTTTCTTGTATCTTAGTTACAAAACGATCATATGCTTTTTTTGGATCCACTGAAATCTCTTCTTTTGTAGCACTCCACGCAGTAACTTTCTCTTTAAAAATGTCTTTATGTTCTTCGTCTTCTTCTAGCCATGATTTTAGTATTTCTCTATCTTCTGGAGAAATCGTATTCTTTAAGTATTCTTCTATTAATTGTAAATGTTTTTTCATCAATATATTCTTCTCTTTAATCTTCCCTACCTACATGATGCAGAAAAAACAAAAATCCCTTAGTTATTTAGAAAAAAAATATTTTAATGATCATTTCTCTATTCTAGTTTTTAAAAAAAGGAGCTTATTTTAAAGCTATTTACATAAGTTTAGACAAATTAAATCCTGCATTAAATTTTATTTTTTTTACATTAGCGATAGAATAGTTGTATGATAAACAAAGTTTTACATATTGATGATGCATTTATAAAACGACTCTCTACAGGTGATCATACTGCTTACAAAATTGTGTTTACAAATCACTTTAATGAGCTAACTAACTATGTATACAAACTCACTAATGATCGTATATTAGCTGAAGATTTGACTCAAAACGTTTTTATGCGATTATGGGAAAAGAAAACCACGATTACGATTACTACCTCACTTAGAAGCTATCTTTTTAAAAGCTGCTATAATGAATTTTTAATGCATCTAAGACAACAGAAAAAAGAAGTTGATGCATTAGACACTTTAAAATGGGAGACCTTATTGGAAATTCATTCTGTACAGGAAAAAGAACAAGAAGAAGCAGATTGGCAAAAAATAGAAAATGCCATCGAAAAATTACCTGCTAAATGTAGAGAGGTTTTTAAATTAAGTCGTCTGGAACGTAAAAAGCATAAGGAGATCGCTCAAATATTAGGGATCTCTCCCAAAACTGTCGAAGTTCATATTCGTAAGGCTATGCTTTTTTTAAAAACTAATGTTTCTAGTTTCTTATTGTTCTAAAAAAACAAAAAAACCTCTATCAGATTGGGGGAGCTGAAAGAGGCAAAACATCATGTTTTATTGAAATAATATCTTTTTCATCACGATCATTACAAAAGATATTTAAATAGCAAAAACCCATTCTTCAATCTGTTCTTTACTTTCTAAGTAGGCAATTTCTACGATATGATTGGTCTCATTTAACAAAAATGTCACTGGTGTTCCTTGGATTTGATACTCTGCAAATGTTTGTTCGGTTCCTGATAAAAGTTTGAAATTATATCCTTTCTTCTCCATCATTTGTTTGTTATCATCTATAGAAGTTCCGTATTTAACTACCACTACTTCAAAGTTTTCATATTGCTTTGAAAAGGCATCTAATTCTGGATAAAAGTTTTCACAATAATCACATCCTTCACTGGTAAATACCAACAATTTTTTCTTTTCAGAAGAAAGATTTTTCAATTGTAATTCTTTCCCATTATGATCTTGCAGTGCAAGTTCTGGTGCTGGTGGTAGTAATTTATTTTCCTTAGTATTCTGCGATACACTAGTTATTTCAGAATTTTCTGTTAGTTCGTTAATTTTCACTTGCGCAATGTTTAATGATTCCTTTAGATTCAATAACTGAATTACACAAACTATAATGATAACAAACATACTTATGATGATACTTAAAGATATTTTTTTATTAGTTCTCATCTGTTCTTTTTTTATATTGTTTAGTATTTAAATGGGAATTAAAAGAGCTATTTATCAGTTTCTTATCACTAATAACATGATAAATAGCTCTCTATGTCTGTTTATAGATTTCTACAATTAACTCTTTCGATAGAGTATCTCCAATATTGGTTCTTCACCTCATAAGAATACGTTCCTCCATTTCTTTCTTTATCAGGAAAAGCATACTTTGCTCCATCTGCTTCGTCTCTCACACGCTGTTCTCCTCCAGCTGTAAATCTTACGTAAGCAGGTCCTTTCACTCTAACTTTTACATTGTATTTTTTGACAGTTTCTCGTTTTTCGCCTATGATTCGAAAATCACATTTTTTCCCTTTAGGAACAAAATCTCCATCAGAGAAATTAATAATATTGGTACGAGTAACAGTTCTTCCTACCAATCCCGCTACAGAGGCTTCAAAATTAACTTCTCCTGTAACTTCGGTACCTGTACCTAAAAATCCTGCAGATGCTTTAACACCTACTTTAAGTCCAGCTTTTAAGGTTACAGTTATACTACCAGTAACAGACTCTTGATAGTCAAATGCTCTTTGCCCTCCTAAGGATACATCTCTATTTGGTAATCCTTTTTTCTCTCTTTCGGTTAATATAAATGGTCCACTAACTCTTCTGGTAAACTGATCTCCCACACTTTCTCTAGTTAAATGCCATTTTGCCGAACGGTCTCCTGTGCAAGTTGCACTATTTCCAAAAGGTCTACAGCCAACCAATAAACCATATATATTAACATTAGGGTAATTTAACCATGCTTGGTTTCTTTTATAGCGATCCATTACCGTTCGTGCATCACTATGCCTCATCCCTAACTTATCCATATCAGCTCCTGAAATATTATATGAATACGTATTAGATGATTTTGCTAGTGAATTATTTTTTTCTGCAGTTAGTTTTAAATATTCTTCTTCAGATATTTGTTTCCCATCTTCAGTAATCACAAAACTTTTACCATCCATATCAGAAGATTCGACATCTGCTTCAATCTCTTCTATGCCAATTTCTTCTGCTTGAGGTCCTTCTATTGGTTCTTGTACTTCATCTTTTTCACAAGACACTAATACCAGGGATAATGCTACGATTAACACATAATACTTTCTTAAATTTTTCATAGTTTTTTAAAATTAGAAATTTGTAACTCCTACTCTATGCAAAGGATTTTCGGATACCTCCTCATGAAAAATAGTATTAGGATTCCTTAGCGCGGCGCACACTTGTTTTTTTATCAATATGATACACTTACACTTACAGCTAGTTGAGTTTTTATTAAATTTTGCTTGTGTAAAGTGATATAAAGTCAAATTATCATATTAGTGAATAATCTCAAGTACTAGTTAACGAATCTAATCTGTTATTCATTTTCTGTATCTATGATGCAGACATAATGAATATTACGTACTCTAGTATTATTTTTTTGTGAAAAAAGTTTTCAGAAGACTAGCTAGGATTCTCATTAACTCAAGTATATCAAGGGGTCTAGACACAATAAAAAAAGAAAGGGAAAATTGATATTTTTAAATTATAAATCTAGACACTCTTGCTTTTAACTTAAGTACAAGCTGTATTCATTCTCTATTATAAAAAGATCTTAGAACAAATTATAAAACTACTAAGCAACTACTCTTTCTTCGTTAGAAACCTGATCCATGTAGTTTTTTAAAGAAAGCTCTTTTGGTATTTTCATTTTTCTTTTAATACGGCTTCTGGTGTGTTTTACGGTATCTGGGGATACCATTAAGATATTTGCCGTTTCTTTTAAGGATAAGTTTAATTTGGTCAATAAACAATATTTAACCTCAGTTTCGGATAAATCAGGATGTGATTTTTTTAAGTTATAGGAGATTCCAGGATATTGGGTTTGCAATCGATCCGAAACCTCTGCCAGTTCGGTTCCTGAAGATATTAACCTATTGACTTTTGTTTTTAGAGTATTGATTTCTGGAGTAATCTGTGTTATGTTTTCTATCTCTTCCTTTAATTCTTTTAAAACATTCAATTTATTAGTTACTTTAAGTGCTACCAATTGTAACTCATTTTCTCTTTGAGCTACTAATTCTTGTAAAACTCTAGATTCTCTAAGTCTTAAATCGACAATTGTCTTATCTTTTTTCTTTCCTTTCTTTATAAAAACATAGATAAGTATGGCAATCAAAACTAAAATCAAAGCGATGGCCAACCAAAGTACCTGATTAGTTTTAGTTATATTTTTTTCTTTTAACTGTAGATTATTATTTATTAATGCGGTTTGTGCTACTTCCAGGTCTTTCTTTTGAAGTTCATTTATAAAAAACTTGGATATTAAGTTATCATCAGTAATAGTAATCTCTGATAATAACTCTAATTTTTCTTTATTCAATTTCTTTGCAAGTGTATACTTTTCTTGTTTATATAAATATCCTACCATTTTATCTTTATAAAATATCTTTTCGTAAATAGATAATGGGGCTTCGCTTGCTTTGGTTATAAAGGATAATGCTTTATCATCATCCCCTATATAACTATAGTATAAATAATAGTGATAATACATCATTTTTAATTCATCTTGATTTCCAGATAGTGGCTCAAAATCATTCATTGCAGAATTCAATACATCTAATGCTTTGTACACTTCTCCTTTTTTGTAAAAATAGTAGCTCATTAAATTTTCTGCGACCCAATATTGATATTTATGGTATTTATCCTCTAGCGTGCCTATCTTGGTTTTATCAATCCAGCGCTTAGCTATATCCATATCATTTTTTATAAAATACAATCTTGCTAAAGAATTATAGGCATCATATCGATAATAGGTGTCAGGATAATCTTTTAAGGCATTTTTTATATCTGGTATCAATTGATTTACCTGATCAAGAGGGTCTCCATCCTGAAGTAATAATAACTCTGCTATATTAAGTAATATATAAAAAATTGCATTATCATTTTGCGATGTTAAAGCTAATTCATATGCTTTACTATAATAATTAGTTACATTAAAATTATATCCAAAAAAACCAGACTCAATAGAAGCTATCTTATTATAAATTTCTATTTTTTCATCAATAGACATCTCATCTTTGGTATTTTCAGCTAACTTCTTGACTTTTTCTAAATAATAAAGACAACTATCTTTTCTGCTCTTAGCATAATGATCTCTCAATATTTGCGTCGTATAGTAGCGTTCTTTAATTGGTAAGTTGAGCTTCTTAGATAGTACCAATAATGTATGGAATTTAGAATTTGCTCCTTTATCACCTCTAATTGGTTCAGTTTTCACCAATTCTTTGAATCTATCGAGGTCATCTTTAGTACCTTGAGCAGATACTACCATTAGAGAGAGAACAAATAACATAGATGCAAAAAACCGTTTCATGTTATAGAATTTTCGATACAACTAAAATTACAAATAATTTATGAACAACATATGTTCTATCATATCTAATAAATAACCATTTACTTTCTTTCTAAAATTGATGTTTTTTTCATCTACAATTCATAAGATAAAACGACAACTGTAGTAACAGAAAAAAACCAGAACACTTTCTTTAAAAGAACGTATACACTTAAAAATATGGTAATTAACCCCATAATACACATAATACACACGCATAAACCATCGCTACACACACCTTTTACACACCTGAATTTACTGAAAAATCTCTCTTCTCAAAATACATTTGTCGAGCACAAAACAATACAAATAATAAAACAATAGTAATTCAATTTTATAACTATTCAGATACTATGGGGCAAGAATTCAAAATTACTGAAAAACTACTCATTAAAGGATTAAGTACAGGAGATCAACAGTGCTACAAAATTATATTTGACACATATAATAACTGGTTATGTAACTACGTATGTAAATTATCTAATGACATGGATTTATCAAAAGATTTGGTTCAAAATGTAATGCTACGTCTTTGGGAGAAAAAAGAATCTTTAGAGATTAAAACTTCTTTAAAAAGTTATCTTTTTAGAGCGTGTCATAATGAATTCTTGATGCACATTAGAAAACAAAAAAAACAAATTGATCTGCTTGATCAATTAAAGTTAGAAACATTATATGACACCAATAATGTGCTTGAGGAAAATCTATTGGAATCTTATTTTATAAAAATTGAAAAAGCTATAGAACTATTACCTACAAAATGTAAAAAAGTTTTTAAACTGAGTAGATTTGAACAAAAAAGAAATAAGGAGATTGCCAAATTATTAGGTATTTCTTCAAGAACTGTTGAAGTACATATTCGTAAAGCTATCAAATTGATAAAAGCACAAGTGTCTAGATTTTTATTTTAATCAACAAAATCACATTGTAGTTGTCAAATAATCAGCTTTTTATAGCTTTAACATGTGTTTTATACATTTTTTTAACAATTAAAATTCATACTTTAACAAGCTTAGTTTGCTTAATACTCCTTTTTTTTATTTAAATTTGTTTAACTTTTATACTTAAAAAGTGAACAATATTAAACAAAATTTCAGTATTAAGGATCTTGAAAACTTATGTGGTGTAAAAGCGCACACCATAAGAATATGGGAAAAAAGATACAATTTATTATCACCAGATCGAACTCAAACGAATATACGTACATATAGTTTAAGAAATCTTCAGAAGTTACTTAATGTAACTTATTTAGTAAATAGTGGCTACAAAATTTCTCGTGTTTCTAAACTTAATAATGAAGAGATCGATGAATATGTAAGGAGAATTGTTTCTGATAACAGCACTAAAAATCAAGCAATCAATTCTTTAAAAATATCCATGCTCAATTATGATTTACAATTGTTCATGGATACTTTCGAACAACTATCAGAAAAAAGAACATTTAGACAAATTTTCACTGATGTATTCATCCCTTTGCTTACAGAAATAGGTTTATTATGGCAAACAAATACGATCAGTCCATCACATGAGCATTTTATCACCAATTTGATCAAACAAAAGCTATTGGTTAACATCGAAAAACTACAATACGTTAATCCTACGAAAACGGATAGAGCATTTATTCTATATCTGCCAGAAAATGAAATACACGAATTGGGTTTATTATACATAAATCACGAAATACTATTAAAAGGTTATAAAGCCATTTATTTAGGTCCTAGTATTCCGTTAGAAAGCCTTCCTAATCTATTATCCTTTCATGAAAACACAGTTTTCGTATCTTATTTTACAGTAAGACCAGAAAAAGACAAAATAGAAGAATATGTAAATCAATTTAATGAAATAGTGTGTGCAAAAAGATTAAGTGAATTCTGGATGTTAGGTAAGCAAACCATGAATCTTTCTAATGATAGTGCATCCAATCATCGCTATTTCTCTTCAATTGGAGATTTAATAACAGAATTATAATTAGCTGTATATTCCTAATATGTCAAAAAAAGTAATAATCATTGGCTCAGGTTTTTCATCCCTTTCTGCTTCCTGCTACTTAGCACAATTAGGGTATGATGTTAGTATTTATGAAAAAAACGATACTGTAGGTGGAAGAGCGAGGCAATTTGTTAAGGATGGATTCACTTTTGATATTGGTCCTTCTTGGTATTGGATGCCTGATGTCTTTGAGAAGTTCTTTAATGACTTTAGTCGATCTGTATCTGAATTCTATACTTTAGAAAAATTAAACCCTGCGTATAAAGTCTTTTTTAAAAATAAAGAAAGTATCAGTATTGAAGACACATTAGAAAAAATTTATATCGCTTTTGAAAAAGAAGAAAAAGGAAGTTCTGAGAAATTAAAGACTTTTATTACTGCCGCAAAAAACAACTATGATGTAGCTATTAAGGATTTAGTATATCGCCCAGGAATATCTCCGTTAGAGTTGGTGACACCAACAACAATTAAAAAAATTGGTCAATTTTTTAGTACAATCTCAAAGGAGGTTCGTAAAGAATTTAAAAACGAAAAATTAATACAGATCCTAGAATTCCCTGTATTATTTCTTGGAGCAAAACCAAGTGACACTCCTGCTTTTTATAGTTTTATGAACTATGCGGATTTTGGATTAGGTACCTGGCATCCTAAAGGCGGTATGTATCAAGTGATATTAGGCATGGAGACTTTAGCTAGATCACTTGGTGTAAAAATATATACCAATGCACCTATTCAAAAAATTATTGTGGAAGGTGGCATTGCCAAAGGAGTTTTTACTACATCGAAAAAAGTCATTGGAGATATTATTTTGTGCGGTGCCGATTACCATCATTGTGAAACCTTATTGGATCAAAAATATCGCCAGTATTCTGAAAAATACTGGGAACGCAAAACATTTGCTCCTTCCTCCCTTCTATTTTATGTTGGATTTGATAAAAAACTAAAAAACATACATCACCATAATTTATTTTTCGATACTGATTTTGATCTTCACGCTAAAGACATTTACGATGACCCTAAATGGCCAGAGGATCCACTTTTTTATGCAAATTTCACATCAGTAACAGATTCTGGCACAGCTCCTTCTGGAAAGGAGAATGGTTTTTTTCTAATTCCGTTAGCGCCAGGAATTGAGGATACACCACAACTTAGAGAAACTTATTTTAATAAAATTATAACCAGATTCGAAAATCTAACGGATCAAAGTGTGCAAAATAGTATTATATTTAAAGAGTCTTTTTGTGTTAAAGACTTTATTAAAGAATACAATTCATATAAAGGAAATGCTTATGGAATGGCCAACACGTTACTCCAAACTGCTTTTCTAAGACCTAAGTTAAAAAGTAAAAAAGTATCAAATCTCTTTTTTACCGGCCAACTTACTGTTCCAGGACCAGGAGTACCACCGTCATTGATCTCGGGTAAATTAGTAGCCGGAATCATTGAATCACAATACAAAGTATCTAATAAACCTAACCTGCAAGTTGTATAAAAAACAACTTACACATACATCTTAATTATGAAAGCAATATTTGATTCTGTTTCTTATAATTGTAGTAAGATCGTTACCACGTCTTACAGTACTTCCTTCTCTCTTGCATCCAAAATGTTAGCAGATTCTATACGACAAGATATTTATAACATCTATGGATTCGTAAGATTTGCCGATGAGATTGTGGATAGCTTTCACGATTATAATAAAGAACAGCTGTTTAATGATTTTGAAACTGAAATGTACAGGGCTATAGAAAACAGAATAAGCCTTAACCCAATTATTAATTCTTTTCAGCATACAGTGCATAAGTATAATATCCAACCAGAATTATATGAGGCTTTTATGAAAAGTATGCGTCTGGACCTTCATAAAACTGATTATCTAAGTGATGCCGAGTATAAAGAGTATATCTATGGTTCTGCTGATGTAGTAGGTTTAATGTCCTTAAAGGTTTTTGTAAATGGAAATCAAACTAAATATGACGAACTAAAGCAGAGTGCAATGCATTTAGGTTCAGCTTTTCAGAAAGTAAACTTCTTAAGAGATTTAAAAGCAGATTTTGAAGACTTAAGTCGTACTTATTTCCCAAATACAGACCTTACCCAATTAGACGAGATGTCTAAGCAAAATATTATTGATGAGATTCAGGAAGATTTCAATAAGGCATTCGAAGGTATTATGAAACTTCCTGTAGAGGCAAAATTTGGTGTATATACTGCCTACATTTATTACAAAAAATTATTAAATAAATTAAAGGCGACTCCATCTCTAGAAATAAAAAACACTCGCATTAGAGTACCTAATTATCAAAAATTCGGACTATTAGCGAAGTCTTATTTTGACTACAGATTGAACCTGATTTAATAATTTTCTTTGACACAATATATTTAAAATGAATATCTTGATTTGGATATCGATTTTTATAGCCACTTTTTGTTTTATGGAGTTTATGGCTTGGTTTACTCATAAATATGTTATGCATGGTTTTTTATGGTCTTTACATAAAGATCATCATCACAAGGATCATGGTAGTTGGTGGGAACGAAACGATCTTTTTTTTGTATTTTATGCTGTAATTAGTATGTCTTGTATCATGTTACACGACCCTATTACTTTTTGGGTGGGTAAACCTATTGGTTTTGGAATACTTGCATACGGAATTGCATATTTTATAGTACACGATATTTTTATACACCAACGGTTTAAACTATTTAGAAATGCAACTCATTGGTATGCAAAAGGGGTGCGAAGAGCTCATAAAATTCATCATAAACATCTTGGCAAACATAAAGGTGAATGTTATGGGATGTTATTTGTTCCTTTTAAATATTTTAAAAACTAATTTACTCTGTCAATAACTGATCTAGTGTCGCTCTTACCTTATCTGTATTCCAGTCGGCAGCGCCTACTTTGTGAATCACAATATTTCCTTTTTTATCAACAAGGTATGTACCAGGAATAGGTTTATGCACAAAAGGTTTAGGATGCTCTGATAAGGCTCTGTAAATCGGATAAGTGTAACTCTTATCACTCATAAATTTTTCCAATTCTGGATCATCATCTTCTGTTAGAAACACAAAAACTACACGGTCTTTATAATCATTGTATAATTTTTGTAATGATGGCATTTCTGCAATGCAAGGAGGACACCAAGTCGCCCAATAATTTAACAATATCACTTTGCCTTGAGCAGTATCAAAATTCATAGACTCTGTATTTACACCATGTAATTTCCAATCATAACTTTCTACCTTAGCTCTTTCTTCGACAGCAACTAAGCTTGGACTAAAAGAGAACATTCTAGTAAGGAAAATTTGCATCATTCCTCTGGTATTAGGAATAAAAAACAATAATAAAATTATTACAAAAACTAAGTTAGATATCTTCTTTCTATTGAATTTCATAAAGGATAAGGTATACTAAAGTAATACTATTTGTCTGTGAAAAATTATGTCCTTACAAAAGTATATAAATAAATAAAGCGCAATCATTGATTGCGCTTTAAAACTAACAAAAAAACAACAATGAACTATCTTGTTACGCTTCCAGTTGGAAAGGAAGCTGCATTAAGTCCAAAATCGTAAGCTGTTGGAGCTGTATCCGTACCTGCTGTTCCTACCAGTGGTTTAAGAACAAAAGGTGCAGGAGAGTTATCTGGATCTGGTTCTACTGAAATAATTACCATCCTATTTCTTATATCAAGTGGAAAAGTAACTCCCATTGGAGCATTTCTAAAGAAATCTTCTCCTGGTAATGGTGGTCCGTCAAATACAGTTTCACTAAACCCATTAGGATCACCTGCATTATCGTCACTAACATCAAAAGAACTAAATGTTCCTGTAGAAAGAGGTCCGTTGTCACCTACTACCCATCCTTCATATTTCCAACCTGTTAAAGCAGGTAATGTTAAATTAGGAGAAGGTGGCATACCAGGAGTACCAAACCATACTCCATACTGATCATTCATGTTATTTGGAGCTCCATTAGGTACATCCTCATCTGTAGGAGCTCTTAGGAAAAATGTTCCTGCGGCATTAGCAAAATCTCCTACTGGACCTAAACCTACCATTGCAGTATTGGCAGCATTACCTGTACCAAATTCTCCACGTAAAAGTTTGGTTGGTGCTGGTGCAGGATCTGGATCCGGATCTGGTTCGATTGATAATACAAATGCAGTAGCTGCATTAAGTGTTTCTGTATTTACACTAAATGTAGTACTAGATAATTCACCTGTGCTATTTACAGAAAAAGTTCCTGTAGATACAGGAGATCCATTTACAATTACCCATCCTTCATATAGATAACCGCTTCCAAGGTCTTCTAACCCATTTAAATTAAGTGTAAGATTTGATTCTGTAACTACGTTACCTGAATCATCATCGTCACTACAGGAAATAGCGATTAATCCTATCGCTAGAATTCCTATAATTGATTTTTTGAACATTGCTTTTTGTTTTATGATTATTATTATACCATAAAAGTATATCCATAAAACTTTTTAAAGTGTTAGCTAGCTAACATTAGGCAACATTTTTTAATCGAATCTCTTTTCTATTGAAATCAATACGCTTAGATTCTTTCAATTCATTCATAATGATATTTAATGTGGGACGAGATGTTCCTATTAGATTGGCAATATCTCTTTGTGTATATGGATGCTGAATTACGGTATCTCCTGTATTCGGACAGCAATACCCATAATCTTCTTTCAACTCATCAAGAAATTCTAATAATCTTGTTTTAGTATCTTTAAAAAGAAGTAATTGTAATCTTCGTTCCAGACGCTTAAAGCGCATTCCTATAAACTTATATACTTTAAGACTGAATGTCTGATTATTTCGCATCAGATCATGCATTGTCTGAACTCCTATTGGACATATCGAAGTAGCATTATCCACAGATTGTGCAAATTCTGTTCTTCGGTCTTCTCCAAGAATTGCTTTTTCTCCAAAAAGTTCTCCACGTGTAAGAATAGCTTTAACTACTTCATTTCCGTCTTCAGAATAATATCCTATTTTTACTTTTCCTTTTTCAATTAGATATACTTTATTCGCTGAGTCTTCTTCAAAATAGATATAATCGCTCTTTCTATACGCGTCAAAATCGTGATCTTTCTTATAATTTTTAAATTTATGAGGACATAATACCTTGAAGAGATTGGCATCCTCAAAAAACCAGATAGCACTCATGATGTTTGTGTTTTTTTAAGTTAGTCCGATATTATATAGATAACATCAAAGAAAGGGTCGTAATTTAAACGCAATCCTTACAAAGAAATTATGAAATTTTATTAATTCTATTTCCCAATATCTTATTACTATAATAACAGTTGATGTGATATAAACCCTATACTCATACATACAAAAAAACTCCCAAAAAATGATTCTGGGAGTTTTTATAACCGATTGCTTTTATTTACTGTAAGATTCGTTTTCTTATCACCGATAAATTATGATTTACTATCAATTGACCATCTTTAAAAACAGTCTTAAATAATCCTTGCGCTTCTTCTTCTTTAGTGCATTGATCTTTTAAGATTATGGTTCCATTATGTTTCTCTAATTTCATAAGTCCTTTAGCAGATTTCTTAGTTCCATCATCAGTGATTGGGTCTTTAAAAATTTCTCTTCCTTCTCCATTCACTTCTACATAAGTTGCTTTCATAGCAAACCCAAAAGTATCTCTTGTGTTATATTGATATGTAAAACTTCCTATCCCTAGTACTACATTGGTAGAAGCAAACCCTTTTTGTTTAAGACGTTCACAAATCTGGGTAGCTCTATCTATAGTAATACTATCTCCATAAATAGCACCAATCTTTGGATTCAATACTTTATATCCTTGTTCGTTTACCGTTCCTCCAAATTCTTCCCATAGCAGTTCAATAACTCCTTTGGAGATTATCGTATTTTCGTGTGTACAACCACATATAATATCTACAGGATCACCAGAATCTGGTCTAATAACTAATTTTCCGTCTCGTTCAAGAATTTCATTTTTTAGCTTAGGTAAATATTGAGTTAGTACTTTCCATAAATCCCAGGTATCAGAAACTACTGATAAAATACCTGTTGGATAGGTTTCTAATAATCGTCTAAAGGTGCCTATCTCATCATCCTTACTACCTGCGCACATTACACTATGTTCTGTAGCATTTACACTACCAATAACTAACTCTTTGGTTACATCAGCATTATAATACATCTCATAAGCTTTTGCTACAGGTAATGTATCGCTTCCAGAAAAAGAAAGTGCATGGCCCATACCACTAAGTATTGCTGATTCTGTACCAGACATCCCTCTCATAGAAAAATCGTGACCTTGCCAGGTTATAAATTCCAGATTTTCTTTATCTGTTTCTGATGCGTATTTACTAAGTATTTTTTGATATTGTTTTGCTATGGTAGCAGAAGTACAAGGCTGCCAAATGATACTTGATAAAAGTGTTTCTAAATAATTTGTTAGCCAAAAGAATTCTGATTTGGTATTCACCAAAGTAAACATAGGAACTCTAATTGGTACTTCTGTTCCTTCTGGTAATGCTTTAATTTCTATAGGAAGATATCCTAGGTCATGTAATGCAGAAATATGAGTAACATCGTAATCAACTCCTAAATAATTATCTACATATTTTTTATATTCTGAAACTACTTCTTCTTTAGGAAGATTAAAGAAACTATCATTAAATCTTTTTATAAGATATTCTTTAATAAAATATTGCAACCCAAAAAATACTACATTATCAATTCCTGCAATTCTACTCTTTCTTGGAGTCCAGTTAGAATATACTAAGGTAGTACCATCTGGATATTGTTCTTTGTGACCTAATTTATAACCGTCTGTAAGTAGTAATGGGTTCATAATATATTATTTTGCGTTAATTATACGCAAATATAGTTTTTATTTTCTTACTTAGAAAGTTTTTAAATGATTTTCTTTAAATCATTATCAAAAAATATGGTAACAACCCTAGTCTTTTTGCGAGTTGTTTAAGTATTCTTTAAACATCTCCTGAAACTTTTTCAGGTCCATTTTTTCATTTTTAACTTCTGATCCATCTTTATATTCTATACAATATGAATGTACACCTTTCTGAAAAAATTGTATCCCTTTAATTCTATCACCAATACTATCAGTTACGATATAGCCTCGATAAACTTCAGGTTCTTCCAGATACTCCTCTTCTTCACGTTGTACTTCTTGGATAATAGCTTCTATCAAGTCATTGAAAAAAACTTGTGCATTTTGAGTTAAAAAAGTGTTCGGATTATCAAAATAAATATTTGAAATCGCTATCAAATCCGATTTGGTTGAATATTCCTGAAAACCGCTAGTCCCATAACTATATGTTTGATCATTTAGGTCATATATGAATAGGGTGCTATTCGCTGGTATTTCCTGGATATTTCCTGGAATAAAATATTTAGCACCGATTTCTTTATCGTTGACGGTATACAAAGCTTTCCATCCTTTACGTCTCTTTACCAATCGAACTTCTAGATTTTCTCCTGCAATGGCCAAAGTTGGTGATGTTATGCTAATCATATTAGATCTCAATGTTATTGAGGTTCTCTGGTAATAGTGCATTGCAAATACATCAATATGCAGTTCTGTAGTTTTTTGGTTTTCTATTCTCTTAGAGAATATTCCTGAAGGTACATCTCCATATTCATATCCATCTACAATGCTACCATTCTCATATATAGATTTGATATTTAACTTTGATTTATAGCGGTTCTTGATATATTCATCATAATCCGTTTCATTAAATATTTCTTCCTCTGATTCCTCAATCTCATCTATTTCACCAGAATCTGTTCCAAGTGCCATTTGATATACATCTAAAGAATATTGAAACTTTGCTTCTCCATTCTCGTAATAATCAACTCTAGGAAACTCTTTATTTCCACTTGAAAAATATCCTCGATAAGGTTTCCCGTTCTTATAAAAACCCTTATATGTTTTTTGAGGTTTCTCTATAATTACAAAAGAATCATACTCGATAACTTCATCCATATTTTGAGATTTTATAGTATTAGAAAAGAAAATATACCATACTAAAAGAAAAGGAATCTTGATATTGGAATTGATTGCATATCTTAATGGAAATTTCAAAGCTTTCATTTTTAGTATTTCGAATAATAAAAATCGTTACTATTTTCTATAAAAACCACCCTGTTTTCAGGTAAAATTAAACGGATTAGTTTCGCCCTTTTTCATCAGGATACAACGAAGGTAGCGAATCACTTTGCCAACATTCTTTAGTATCAATATCTAATATGGTGAGTTTTCCCGTAAAAGCCGCACCTGTATCGATATTCCATAGGTTATATGCTTTTATTGGTTTACTAATTTTATAATTAGTAGTAGGTGTATGGCCAATATAAATCTCTTTATAATGACGGAATCGTTTTGGAGAAGTAAGCATGTTAGTTAAAGTCTTTTTAGCTACTTTATCTGCAAGTAATGCTGCTTCCCATAAGGTTCTGTCCCAATAATAATTAGACTCGTATTCTTCTTTGTTAACTCCATGCATAGAAGTAAATCCTGCATGAACAAAAAGTCTATTTTTCGAATCTATATAATAATTCTGTAGTTCATTAAAAAACTGTTTATGTGAGTTTTTAGTTATCATGCCAGATTGGATATAACTATGCATAGTTTCTTTTCCTCCGTGAGCCACCCAAACAGGATTAGTCGCTCCTTTATCTAGCCATAAACCACACCAAAGATCGTGATTACCACGAATGAAAACACAAGAATTAGTTTTAGATAATTCGATAAGTTTCTGGATGGTTTCTGCAGATTCGCCCCATCCATCAACATAATCTCCTAAAAAGATTAATTTGTCTTCTGGTGTTACTTTAGCTCTTTCTAAAACCTGTGCTAATGCTCTGTAACCTCCGTGAATGTCTCCGATTACAAGTGTTCTCATTCTCTCAATTTATACATTATATCAGTTCTTAACACATATTTTGTTCCTGATACAATAGGTTTTCCTTCGTGACGTAATGGATGATGAAATAATAATGCTTCTCCTAGTTTAGGCATAATGGTAACTCCTTCTTCAAAATAGGTTTCTCCTCCTTCAAAATCGTCATTTAGATATATCAAAAATGAGAAGAAACTACATTCCTTTTCATTTCGTTTATAACTACCATCTCGATGCATTTTAAATCGTTGCCCTTCTTCATACTTATAAATACGAAACATTTCATTAAGGCCATGTGCTTTATAAACCTCAAAATCCTGCTCGACATAAGGTTCCAATTGTTTCCATATCTTATCAGCTAACAATTGATCTTTGAACATAATTCGCTGATTATTACGAACTCCTTTTACCATCACTTGTCTACCGTCAATAGAGACTTTAGCTTCTTCGAATGAAACCTGTTCTCCTTTCTCTATGAAATGATCACACATTTCTTTTGAAAGAAATTCTTCAATTAAGAATATTTCGGGATGTAGTACTGTTTTTTTCATCATGGTTTCATTTAAAACTCAATATATTCTGAAGCAACTGTATCTGTCAACCATACGCCATTATCAGATTGATAAAACTCGATACCATTACGATACATATCTCCTGATCGAACGGTTAGTATTATAGGAACTCCTCTTCTGGAACCAACCTTCATTGCCGTTTCTAGTTCTTCACTAAGATGTACGTGATGTCTGCTCATTTTTAGCAAACCTTTTCTTTGTATATCTTCTCTGAACTTTCCTACCGTTCCGTGATATAAAAATTCTGGTGGCTGTACAGGTGTATATTCTAAATCAACTTTTATAGAATGTCCCTGATTCGCTCTGATTTTAGTTTCATCATCATTGAATGTAAAACGTTTTTTGTCATTAGTAGCAACAACTTCTTTTAGTATTTCCAGATTTAGTTGATTTCGATGTGTATTTGCTTTGCGTATTAATTCGTCTACATCTGCCCAACCGTTTTCATCTAATTTTAATCCAATCTTTGCTGGATTGTGCCTTAGTATAAGGCTTAGAAATTTACTTATTTGTTTCGTATTTGTTTTCATTTTTGTTTCTTTTGGTACTCTGAACCAGTCAAAGAGTAATTCTTCTATGGATTTGCTCCGACAGGCTCAGCATTACACTTTAACTCAATTCCTGAGTTTTATTTATTATTTCTTTTAGTTCTTCATAACCTGAAAGTACAGTAAATAGATCATGCTCATATTTTGGTATAATATTTTGTTTTAATGAATTGACAATTACATTCCAGAAATCTCCAATCAAAAATATTTTAGGTCTATTGACCATTGATTCTTTTCTGATAATATCTAATGTCAAAAACACTTCAGATAATGTTCCGATGCCTCCTTTTTGAATAATAAAAAGTTCTGTTTCATCAATTAGCTGTTCTAATCTTTGATACAACGTTTCGGTTACCACGGTTTCCGTTAGAAAATTATTCCCTTTTGCTGAGCCAACTTGTTTACAAGTAATCCCAATAGCCTTTCCTCCTGCATCTGTAATTCCTTTGGACACTGCTTCCATCATTCCTCCGTATCCTCCATTTTTAACTATATATCCTTTTTCAGCTAACAAGGAACCTATTAGTAAAGTCTCTTTATATTCTTTACTTTCTCGATTCTTACCCGATCCTCCGAATAATGCTGCATATTTTATCTCTTTCATATCCTTAACAATTCATCATATAACTTATAGTTCTCTTCATCAAAACAAACAAAAATCACCTCTTCTATTTCATCTGATTTAAAATCATTGACCGTTTCAACAGCAATTTTGGCTGCTAATCTTTTTGGAAACTTATAGATTCCTGTACTGATGTTGGGAAAAGCAATAGTTCTTACACCATTATCCACTGCTAATTGTAATGCATTGACATAACAACTTCTCAATAACTCTTCTTTTATTTTTCCTCCAGTATCCCATACAGGTCCAACAGTATGAATTACATATTTAGCAGGAAGGTTACCAGCCGTAGTAATTACTGCTTCTCCTGGATTACATTTTCCTTGAGTAGCTCTAATCTTTCTACAAGCTTCTAAAATTTCTAAACCTCCTTTTCGATGAATCGCACCATCTACTCCACCGCCACCTAGCAAAGAAGTATTCGCCGCATTGACAATAACATCTACATTTATAGTAGTAATATCAGATTGAAGTAATTTTAGTTTCATTTTATGTTGATTTAGCTTACCTAATTCCTATTCTTTGTTTTATATCATCAGGAACTTCATATATTTTTTCTCCAGGTACTATTCTTTTAGCTTCTTTATACTTTCCATCTTTTAACAACAAACGAATTTTCTTTGTTAATGGAGTTAGATCGATTATTTCCTGTATCCATTCTTCGTTATATTCTTGTATCAAATCTCTACCAATTCCTACCTGAATGGACCTAATTTGCATCTTAGCTCCTTTAAGGGTTCTTTCTGGATCCCATTGAATATGAACCTTAGCATTTTGGAATTCCTTATTCCATAAAGCTCCACTTTTATAAATTGATTTATCTGGATCTGTTAGTACTCCAATTGATAAAGCTTTTTCCCAATGAGTTCTCTTTATTTTTATTCCAAGGATGTACTCTTGATTCGATTTTGTTCCCCAATTACTCCGTTCCATTAACCACAGATAAGAGGGTTTGATCCAAGTCATTCGATTAAAAGAAAAAGGTGATTCGAACTTATTATTCTTGATAGCAGATACCGCAATAGATTTACCATATGCCTGATATACCGTTATTGTTTCTCTATTATAATCCGCTCTTATTTCTTGAATCATTCCCATTTCTACTAGGTTATTTTAATTTCATTTCTCAAATTCATTCTGAAAAGCTTCTATATACTTTTTGCTTTTAGCATAAATTGCAAAAACTACTTTCTCAAATACTCCTCTATACTTTCCTTTTAATAACTCTGAAAACAATCTCGCTATCATGTTTGGATCATTCTGAAATACTCCACATCCCCAAGCTCCTAAAATCAAAGTTTTATGATCGTTAGCTATCGAAAGTGCTAATAATTTATCAATCCTTACTCTCATTATATCTTCAATTTTGGACACCTTATCAGCCTCAAATCTTTTAACTACTCCTTTATTAACAGCAGCAGCCGTAATTATCGAACTTACTATTGGTGTATCAAATAACTCTCCTTTATCGTTTCGTAGAATCGGTACTTTAGGACTATAAATCATGCCATCTGTATATATACATGATTTCATTGCTCTGTGCGTTTCATAAAATTCTATTGCAGATAATTGACACGGATATAATCCCGAAGATCTGGCTATACTTTCTTCCTGAGCTTGTGCTCCATTAAAAAAACCTCCTCCAGGATTTTTAGCAGAAGCAAAATTTAAACACATAGGATTTAAGAATCCTGCAGAAATTAATCTTTGGATACTATTAATAGTTGTTTCTTCTACAACTTCAAAAACTGTATTGTGTATCGACTTTAATGGACGAGCATATAAAATATCATCCAGTTCATCCGAAGAATGATAAATTGTTCCATTTACAGCTTCCTCTTGTATCTTACGAATATATATTTTTTCGCTTTTTTGATTAATATATAGTCCTTTATTTATGATTTTTAAAGTTTCCTTTGCTGTTATTTTACGTAATGTCTTTTGCATTTTTTAAATTTTTTAAATGCCCTTTATGGACTTAGCATATCCCTTACTTCCATCAATGCAAAACCTAAAAGGTTCTGACCTCTCCACAAATTAGGATTCTTTGCTTTTTCGTTTGCTTGTCCCATTCCGATTCCCCATATGCGATCTCTTGGACTCGCTTCTACAATAATTCTTTTCTTTGTATTTAATAAAAAGGTTGCAAGTTCTTCATGCTGAGAGAACTTATGGAAGTTCCCTTGTTTTACAATTTCATATTTATGAGCATCCCACATCTTAGGATCGAAGTTTCTAACCTTTCTACCTAGTTGTTTAGCTTCCATAGGTTGATTACAATCAATAATCTCTTTCAAAATTTCAGTGTCTTCAAACAATCTTGCTTTTTCAGCCATCATCCAATGTTCTGCAGTTTTATAAACAACCTTTTCTACTTCAAAAGATTGATTCCACCATTGACTAAAACAACTTTTACCTACACTTCCATCCTTATTGGGCGTATGTCCCCAAAAGAATAGATACTTTAAACTTTTTCCTTTGTTAAATTGTTCTTGTATAGTTTGTATTGTGTATTTCATTTTAATTTCTCCTTTACTTCATTAATCAATTCTTTTAAACTACTAATTTGTAGTACCTTATATCGTTCACAAACCACATCTACATTCCCTTTTCTCCAAAATCCATCTGGACAGCAAACGACTAATTTTCCACTTCTGGCAAATAATCCTAATTCTAATAATGTAATTGGTGACTTGGTATTTTTATCAAAGTACATTATAATCATTTCCGATTTTTCCAAAGCTTCTAGTTCCCAGTTTACCTGTTCTTTAAAAACAGGATTCTCTATTTCCTGTTTCCAACTAGCATCCCAACTTACCCTTCTAGGGTTTAATAAGGTTACATTATCCTTAGATAACTCTCTGATTATTATATCCTGCCAGTTTTCGGCAACACCAACTTCTATACTTCCAGCTAAAAACACACTTAGGTTTTTATCTAATTCTATTTTTGATGATGCTGTTATTAGATTCATTATTTACTTATTTTATTACTGGAAACTGTATTACTTTTTCTTCTTCTAAGTCTCTAAAAGAATTGGTAGTAAAAACGGTATCAAATGATTTTGTTAGTTCTTCAAACCCTTTACTAAAAATCCCATGACTTACTACAAGACTCAGTTTTCCAGCATTCTTTTCCTTTAATGCTGTGGCTAGCCCTAAAAATGTTCCTCCACCATCACAGATATCATCTACGATCACACAATGTTTTCCTTTTAAATCTTCTTCATATACTCTAAATCCAGAAAGCTTTCCTGTTTTTACATCTCGTTTCTTAGAGCATTCTACCACTTCTATTCCTCCTAAATATTCTGATACCTTATAAATCTTTTTTAAAGCACCGCCATCAGGAGAAATCAACAATACCTCTTCGGGTATTTGTTTTAAACACTGTTTTACAAACTCATAATTCTGAATTACTTTTACATTATTGAGCAATGCTGGAGTTACCTCAGAATGGGGATCAAAAACAGTTACTTGGTTATATTGTTGAGCATTTATAATGTCTGCATATACCTTTACGCTCAATGATTCTCCACCAACCATTACTCTATCTTGTCTTGCAGCAGGAAAGTAAGGAATCAATACATTAATCAATTTTACATCCATTCTTCGAAGTGCATCTGTAGCTACCAACAGCAAACCAACATCATTAAACGAATTCAATCGATGTGTAATCGTTACTTCATTATCCATCGACTCTTCAGAGATTTTAATGTGTGGTTCTCCTCCATTAAACACAAAAGATGTAAAAACTATTGATTTTCCGTATGGAGTAAACGATGGATCTAAATGTAAAAACTTCATAATTGTGTCATTTTTACGCAAATATAAAACAGAACAGTATACTGGCAAAATATTTTGCGTAAAAATTACAATAAAAAAACAATGTATTGATATTTGGGATGTTACATTTGGATTTCAGTCCGCACTTCGACAACCTCAGTATGACATACTGAAATGCAAAAAAAAAGATATAAGAAGATATTTCTTATTATATATCTGTACTGATCAAAGTACGTACAGAAATTTACTTTATATCAAAAAGAAATCCTTCCTTTTGTAATTTGAAGTATTGTTTTTGATTAAATTTAAAGAGGTTTGCAGGTCTACCTCTTCCTTCTGATACTTTTTCTTCTAATTCTTCGAGGATATCAAAACTTAGAATTTTCTTTCTAAAATTTCTTCGATCTATTTTCTTATCGAGAATAGTCATATATAATTTCTCTAAATCAGAAAACAAAAACTTATCTGCCAATAAATCAAAACCTATGGGTTCATAAGTAAGTTTATTACGTAATCTTTTCTGCGCCGTATCCAGAATTTGGGCGTGATCAAACGCTAATTCAGGAAGTTCATTCATATCAAACCAAGCCACATCATTAGCATCAGTGTCTGCTTTTATAGAATGATGCTCTGGTTTTACTAGTCCAAAATACGTGACACTTATAACACGGTTTCTGGGATCTCTATCGGGTTTCCCAAAGGAATATAATTGCTCTAGATAATCTACTGTAACGTTGGTTTCTTCTTTAAGTTCTCGCTCTACAGCATCTTCTAGACTTTCACTTTCTAACACCAAGCCTCCTGGCAATGCCCATGAATTTTTAAACGGCTCTATGTCCCTCTTAATCAATAACACCTGCAATACCTTGTCTTTATATCCAAAGACCACAGCATCAACAGCAACTTTTATATTTTGGCGTATCATATACGCAAATTTACAAATCTTACTATAAATTATCACCTAAAACGATAAATAAGCTTTCATAAAAAAATCAGGAGCATACACTCCTGATCCTTTTTTTTACAACTTCTAAAATATTATAGATATCTACCTATCATACTAGAAACTTTATCATGAAGACCTACACTTCTCATGTTAGGTACTGCCTTAACTTGCCCTGGACTTAGAACAACATTATACACTCTTCCTCTATAATTATCATGCTCAAAGTATTGAGCCAAATACGCTCTTGAACTCTGATTAGTCACAATGCAAGAAGAAATAAGATCATTAAATCCATGAGGACGCAGACTTGGATAAGCAAAATTACCTGAACCTCCTAAAGGGAAACCTAAATAATTTTCATGCTGATATCCTGTACTTCTTGCTATTCCAGCTACTTTGGACATATCTCCTTCTATAGCAAATGTTGCTGTTTTTTCCTGAATGAATGTATTCATTTCATTTATATCATCGAATAAATAAAATATATCCTCATTCCCTATTTCAACAACATTACTAGACGAGATAGCTCTTAGCAATTTTTCACTGACACCAGATTCAACTGGCTCTCCATCTCCATTAAACTGAACGGTATACTCATTACTTTCGTAAACAAAGGTTTTTGTTAGTACATTTTCTAGTACTAATTCTTCTTCTGTAATTATCCCTTCCTTAGAACAAGAAAAGATAGTTAAACAAAGTGCGATCAATAAAGATACTTTTTTCATGGTTTTAAAAGTTTAATAATACATTGCCTACTCTATTTTTTAGGGTTTTTCGACTTCCTCCCAGATTTACTGCGCAGTAAATAAAATATATTTGTTGGTCTATATATTTATAAGATGAATGTACGTATAGCAATGTAAGCATCAACAAGTATTAGGACTTACAACATTATTTTGAGGATTACCAACAGAAATAAGAGGACATATGAAAGGGATAATTCCCCTTAATTGTCAAAAATTAAATTAAAAATGTTTCTATCAGAACACTTTCTTGAATGATCTAGTTAGTTTTTAAAACCAGGGTTAGTACTTATAGGTAAGAGGTATATGTTTTTAGCATTAAAATTCTGACACCAAGCAGTATTATTTGTAATTTCTAATCTCTTCTATAAGAATAAACTCGTTAAGAGTACACTGTAAAGCCAATTTGTTAGTTATATAAAAAACTCCCTGAGTTTGTCAGGGAGTTTAGAAAATATAATGGTTATGTTTTTTTCTTAAGCGTTTTGCTTTTTAATTAAATTTAAAGCAGAACCTTCATTATACCATTCGATTTGCGATTGGTTGTACGTATGGTTTACTTCTATAACATCTTTAGAGCCATCAGCATGAACAAACTCTATATTCAATGTCTTTCCTGGTGCAAATGCATCTAAATCCAAGAAATTGATTGTATCATCTTCTTGAATTTTGTCATAATCTGCTTCATTCACAAATGTCAACCCTAACATTCCTTGTTTTTTAAGGTTTGTTTCGTGTATACGTGCAAATGATTTTACGATTACGGCAGCAACACCTAAGTGTCTTGGTTCCATTGCAGCATGCTCTCTAGAAGAACCTTCTCCATAGTTGTGATCACCTACAACTATTGTTCTAATTCCAGCAGCTTTGTAGGCTCTTGCAGTATCTGGCACACCACCAAATTCTCCTGTTAATTGATTTTTAACGAAGTTTGTCTTTTTACCAAAGGCATTTACAGCTCCAATTAGACAGTTGTTAGAAATATTATCTAAATGTCCTCGGAAACGTAACCAAGGTCCAGCCATAGAAATATGATCTGTAGTACACTTTCCAAAAGCTTTGATTAATAACTTTGCTCCTTTTATCTCATTACCTATTGGTTCAAAAGGTGTAAGTAATTGTAATCTCTCTGATGTCGGACTTACTTTTACCTCTACACCGCTTCCATCTTCTACTGGTGCTAAATATCCATTATCTTTTACCTCAAAACCTTTTGGTGGTAATTCCCACCCAGTTGGTTCGTCAAACATAACTTCTTCACCGTTTTCATTGATTAATTTATCTGTCAACGGATTGAAATCCAAACGTCCTGCAACCGCAATAGCTGCTGTCAATTCTGGAGAAGCCACAAATGCATGTGTATTAGGGTTTCCATCAGCACGCTTCGCAAAGTTTCTATTGAACGAGTGAACTATACTATTTTTTGGTGCATTTTTTGGGTCATTATATCTTGCCCATTGTCCAATACAAGGTCCACAGGCATTTGTAAATATTTTAGCATCTAGTTTTTCAAAAATTCCTAAAATACCATCTCTGTCTGCGGTATATCGTACTTGTTCAGAACCTGGATTAATACCCAGTTCTGCTTTCATCTTTAATCCTTTGTCTAAAGCTTGCTGTGCGATTGAAGAAGCTCTTGATAAATCTTCATAAGAAGAATTGGTACATGAACCTATTAAACCCCATTCTACAACAAGGGGCCAATCATTTGCTTTTGCTTTTTCATTCATAGTAGTACCTACTTCAGTAGACAAGTCTGGTGTAAATGGTCCATTCAATAATGGTCCTAACTCAGACAAATTGATTTCAATTACCTGATCAAAGTACTGCTCTGGATTTGCATACACTTCTGGATCTGCTGTTAAATGTTCTTTTACTTTGTTAGCAGCTTCTGCAACATCTGCTCTTTCTGTAGCACGTAGGTAACGCTCCATTGATTCATCATATCCAAACGTAGAAGTAGTAGCTCCTATTTCTGCTCCCATATTACAAATGGTACCTTTACCTGTACAAGACATGGATGTTGCACCAGGTCCGAAATATTCTACAATAGCACCAGTTCCTCCTTTTACGGTAAGAATTTCTGCTACTTTTAATATCACATCTTTTGGAGCTGTCCAACCTGATAATTTACCAGTTAATTTGACTCCGATTAATTTAGGAAACTTCAATTCCCAAGCCATTCCAGCCATTACATCTACTGCGTCTGCTCCTCCTACTCCAATCGCTACCATTCCTAAACCTCCTGCGTTCACAGTATGAGAATCGGTACCAATCATCATACCGCCAGGAAAAGCATAGTTTTCTAATACCACTTGATGAATAATCCCTGCTCCTGGTTTCCAAAATCCGATTCCATATTTATCAGAAACCGATTCTAAAAAGTTAAACACTTCACTACTAATATCATTTGCATTTTTTAAATCTGCTACAGCACCTTCTTTTGCTTGTATTAAATGATCGCAATGTACTGTTGTAGGAACTGCTACTTTATTTTTTCCTGCTTGCATAAATTGCAATAATGCCATCTGAGCGGTTGCATCCTGACAAGCTATACGATCTGGTGCAAAATCAACATAATCTTTACCTCTTGTAAACGCTTTTTTCGTTTTACCATCCCAAAGATGTGAGTACAAAATTTTCTCTGCTAATGTTAAAGGTTTTCCCGTTACTTCGCGAGCAGCATCTACTCTCTCAGCAATTTGAGCATACACCTTTTTTATCATATCAATATCGAATGCCATAAGACTTTTATATATTTTCTGTTATTTTATTTTAAGCATTTCAAGATACGAAATATAGAATGACTACGAAAAGTGTATAAAGAATATAGAATGATTATAAAAAAGCATTATAAACTGCAATAGTTATTGTGAAAATTAAAGAATGTAATTCCAAATCTTATCAATCGTCAAACTATTATTTAGCAGAAAATCTATTACAAAAAAACCTGTGAAATTAACTTCACAGGTTTTACTCAATTATTTTAAGCACTATCTACCTAATAGGAAGACATTAAAAATCTTTGATTATATAACTAATTGTTTTTGAGATGGCTTAAATTTAGTTAACACGATCCCATCTACTGCAGCTTCATACTCTTCCATCGTAGGAGTTCTACCTAGAATTGTAGACAACACTACAACTGGAGTAGATGATAATAAAGATTCTCCTTTTTTCTCACCAGAATCTTTTACAACTCTTCCTTGGAACAAACGAGTTGAAGTAGCCATTACTGTATCACCTGGTTCTGCTTTTTCCTGATTACCCATACAAAGGTTACATCCAGGACGTTCTAAATACAGCATATTTTCATATTTAGTACGCGCTAGACCTTTTGGTGCACTATCATCGAATTCAAAACCTGAGTATTTTTGTAATACTTCCCAGTCTCCTTCAGCTTTTAATTCATCAACAATATTATATGTTGGAGGTGCAACCACTAGAGGAGCATTAAATTCAACTTTGCCTTGTTGTACCTCTATATTCTTTAGCATTTGCGCTAAAATCTTCATATCACCTTTATGTACCATACAAGATCCTACGAATCCTAAATCTACTTGTTTAGTCCCTCCGTAGAAAGATAATGGTCTGATATTATCATGTGTATAACGCTTAGAAACATCTTCATTATTTACATCAGGATCTGCAATCATTGGCTCAGAAATTTTATCTAAATCAACCACCACCTCTGCAAAATACTTAGCATCTGCATCTGGTTTTAATGCTGGTTTAGTACCTGTTTTAAGCTCAGTAATTCTAGTATTGGCTTTATCAACTAAACCTTGAAGCATTTGCTTTTCGTTATCCATTCCTTTCTCGATCATGATTTGGATACGATCTCTAGCTATCTCTAACGATTCTATTAGTGTTTCTTCTTCAGAAATACAGATAGATGCTTTGGCTTTCATCTCTGCTGTCCAGTCTGTAAATGTAAAGGCTTGATCCGATGTCAACGTTCCAATATGAACCTCTATAATTCTACCTTGGAATACATTATCACCACCAAACTGATTCAGCATTTGCTCTTGTGTAGCGTGCACTACATCGCGGAAATCCATATACGATTTCATATTTCCTTTGAAGGTAACTTTTACAGACTCTGGGATTGGCATTGTAGCCTCACCAGTAGCCAATGCTAAGGCAACTGTTCCTGAATCTGCTCCAAAAGCAACTCCTTTAGACATACGTGTATGTGAATCACCACCGATAATAATATCCCAATCACCAACAGTAATATCATTTAATACCTTATGGATTACATCGGTCATCGCATGATAACTTCCTTTAGGATCGCGAGCTGTAATCAACCCAAAGTCATTCATAAACTTCATTAATCGTGGAATGTTAGCCTTTGACTTATCATCCCATACAGAAGCTGTATGACACCCTGATTGATAACCAGCATCAACAATAGGAGATATAACTGTAGCAGCCATCATTTCTAATTCTTGTGAGGTCATTAATCCTGTAGTATCCTGAGAACCTACTATATTAACCTCAACACGCACATTAGAACCTGCATGTAATGTTTTACCTGGTGTAGTTCCTACTGCATTTTTATTGAATATTTTTTCTACAGCTGTTAATCCTTGTCCTTCTATAGAAATTTCTTTAGAAGTAGCATATACCTGAGGTATATCGATTCCTAATATTTTACAAGCTATCGTTTGTAGTTTTTTACCAAAAACAACTGCATAAGAACCTCCTGCTTTGATAAACTCCATTTTTTGTGGAGTCAATGCTGTAGAGATATCTTTTAATTCTTTATCCCCGTTATATAGCTTCTTAGTCTTTGTATTTATAGTAAGTACTGTACCCGTAGCTACAGAATATACTTCTTTTAAAATCGGTTCACCATCTTCATCAACAATCGTATTACCATCAGTATCTTTTTGCTTTACCCAGTTTTTAAGATCAATACCAATACCTCCAGTTACTCCAACTGTAGTTAAGAAAATTGGAGCAATACCATTAGTACCTGCAATTACTGGAGCAATATTAATAAATGGCACATATGGGCTAGAAGAAATACCTGTCCATAATGCTACATTGTTTACACCTGACATTCTTGAAGAACCAACTCCCATTGTTCCCTTTTCAGCTATTAACATCACTCGTTTATCTGGGTGTTGCTCTTTTAAAGCCAAAAGTTCTTGTTGCATTTCTTTGTTATGCTCAAACATACACTGCCCGTGTAATTCGCGATCTGATCTAGAGTGCGCATCTGCTCCTGGAGATAATAAATCTGTAGAAATATCACCAACACCAGCTACATATGTTACTATTTCTATTTCTTCATCTACTTCTGGCAAAGCAGTAAAGAACTCAGCCTTAGCATAACTTTCTAATAACTCTTTAGCTATAACGTTACCAGCTTTGTATGCTTTTTCTAACTGTTCTGTATCTGCTTCATACAGGAAAACTTGAGTTTTCAAAACTTTAGCAGCTTCTTGCGAAATTGTTTCATCATTTCCTAAAGCTAAATCTAATAGCACTTCTACCGAAGGGCCACCTTTCATATGAGATAATTGCTCAAATGCAAAAGCGGGTGTAATTTCTTCAACAATAAATTCACCAAGAATAATTTCTTTTAAAAACTTAGCTTTTACACTAGCAGCACTTGTGGTACCAGGTAAAACATTATAAATAAAAAAATTAAGAGAATCTTCTCTATGTGCGTTATCTTTATCTTTAATTTGCGAAATAATTTCGCTTAATAACTCAGCTCCATCAATTGGCTTAGGGTGTAGGCCTTGAGATTTTCTTTCTTCAATTTCCTTGATGTAATCCTTATAAGTGTTCATAAATTCTTTTAATATTAGATGTAAGTACATAAATACACATCAATTTCCTTTTTTTTGTCTACATAAACTACAATAACTTTATTACACAATTGTGTCATAGCAAGTCATCAAATTTGTAGTGAAATTAATATGATCCTTACATCCTATTAGTACTCTACTGGTTTAATCTTTCCATAGATGTACACCTACAATTTTCTATCAATATTAGAAGGTATCCCGTTACTTCATACGCAGTATTTACTGTTTCTGAAACTTAGGCACACTTTATTTTTATCATATCTATATTGAATGCCTTATAGTTGTATTTTATCTAACGAAAAGTCCCACGAAAATACGAATTTTAAAGGATTTTATTAAATGAAAGCCTCTAATAGCATTTTTTTACATTTTTAAAAAAAATCTAATATTTATTTACAGAAATCATCAAATTTTGATAACCTAAAATAGTAATCGCATAAAAAAACATCTAATATTTTAATTGGTTCTTTTAAGAATTACGAAAACGTTATAGTTATTTATTCAGTTATTAATCAAAAAACGACTAATTTTAGTATGAACGCATAAAAAAAGGTGAAGTTTCTCAACTTCACCTTTTCAATTCACTATGTATTGACCTAATGATCTCTTTTCTTACCTTTCTCTGAACGAGGCCCTTTCCTTCTTTTTCTCTTTTTTATTTCACTATACTTCTTAAATTGCTCATCATTAAGGGATGCTTCGAACTTGCTTTTTTCTGCTTTCATCATGTCCTTATGTGATTTTGTCATTTCCTTTTGATCATCACTCCATGTTGACTTTAGTGCTTTATGTTTTCCTTTTCTTGAAAGGTCTTCATTTTTAACAATAGCTAATTGCTCATCTGTATAAGTAGCTTGTAATGTTTTTCTATGTTCGGCATGTAATTGCCTTTGATGTTCTAATTGCGTCTTTTGCTCCTCTGATAAGCTTTCATTAAACTCTTTTCTTAGTTCTCTTTTTTGACGACGATCTTCTTTTCGTTCAGTTCGATCTTGTGACTGAACCGATAGCGATACTATCCCAAAGCATATTATCATCGCATAGGTTAAAACCTTTTTCATCTGTTTTTTATTTCTTTATTATTAAACTTTATCTATAATGAACGTTCAATACTAAGACTAATACGATGAGAAAAGGTTTAATCGTTATCTACGATTTCTATAAGTTTTTTTGAAAAAAAGATTCTTTGATGTCCTTCTGGAAAATTGTCGAGCTGACCAATAATGTCGTATCCCTTCTTTAAATAAAAATCTTTAGCCTGAAAATCAAAGGTATCTAATATTGCAATAGTTGCTCCTTTTTGGACCGCATTTTGCTCTGCTTTATCCATTAATTGAGATCCAATACCTAATGATCTGTAATCTTCGTGTACCCATAAGATCTTTATCTCTAAACCTCCCCAATATCCTATTCCAGAAAGTAATCCTCCAACAACTTCCTTTTTAGCATTTATAACTTGTAATTCTATGGGTGTCCAAATTTTTTCAATTACAGCAGGTACTTTGTTAAGATTATATGTATTCAACCCATCCAAAATTACTGAGATACTATCCTTATCACAAGGTTCTATCTGAATATCAGAAATTGATAAATGCACTTTTTTAATCTTAAAATAGGCTCTGGATAATATCTTCGATACTAACTCCTTCTGCTTCTGCCTTGTAGTTTTTAATCATACGATGACGAAGAATCCCCATTGCAACTGCTTGTACATCTTCTATATCTGGAGAAAACTTACCTTTGACAGCTGCATTTGTTTTTGCTCCCAAAATAAGGTTTTGAGATGCTCTTGGACCTGCTCCCCAATCGATATAATTTTTCACCAATTCTGTCGCAGATTCTTCATTAGGTCTGGTTTTGGCAACCATCCCAACGGCATACTCCACTACATTATCCGCCACAGGAATTCGACGAACCAAATGTTGAAAATCAATAATTTCTTGAGTGGTAAACAATGGATTTATTGTAACAGAAGTATCTCCTGTAGTACTTTTTACTACTTCTACTTCTTCTTGAAAACTTGGATATTTTAGTTCTATTGCAAACATGAACCTATCTAATTGAGCTTCTGGTAAAGGATACGTTCCTTCTTGCTCAATTGGATTTTGGGTTGCAAGTACAAAATATGGTAAATCTAGTTTATAATGATGTCCAGCTACCGTAACTGCTCTTTCTTGCATCGCTTCTAATAAAGCAGCTTGAGTTTTAGGAGGCGTACGGTTGATTTCGTCTGCTAAAATAATATTAGAAAATATAGGGCCTTTAATGAATTTAAAATGTCTTGACTCATCTAAAATTTCACTTCCTAATATATCACTAGGCATCAAATCTGGTGTAAACTGGATTCTCTTAAAATCCAACCCTAAGGCTTTTGATATTGTATTAACCATTAAGGTCTTTGCTAATCCAGGCACACCAATTAATAACGCATGACCTCCTGAAAATATAGAAATAAGTATCTGATCGATTACTTCTTCCTGACCTATAATAATTTTAGAAATTTCTTTTTTGAGTTCGGTATGTTTGCTTACCAGCTTTTCTACTGCTGCAACGTCTGACATATTATTTTTCTTTTTTTAACCAGTTACCGCTAAACTCACAGTCTCTGTACTCACCATTAATTTTTACATATGTATCATTAATTTTTTCTTCCTGCCATTTACGTATTGCATCAATTTGTTTCTTTCTAAGAGCTAATTCCTGTATTTTCAGGTAATCCTTAGAATAATCTGCAATATGTTCGTCAAAACGGTTTAATACCGTTATTAATTTATACTTCTTTCGACCTTGACGATCCTGATCAGGAATTACTAATGAGACTTCATTAGTTTTCAATTTTGATACTTGATCGTACAATATAGGATCAATTTTGGTAAGTTCAAAACGTGTATCTCCAGTTGTTGGATTTAATAATTGTCCTCCATCCTCTTTCGTTTCCTTTTCGTCACTGAATTTTCTTGCAGCTTCTTTAAAATCTATAGTCCCAGCAACTACAGCTGTACGTACAGAGTCTACAAGTTTTTGAGCCACCTCAACACTTTCTCTTGTAACATCAGGAACTAATAAAATATGTCTTACATCAATTTCTTCTCCTCTCACTTTATCCAGCTGAATAATATGCCATCCAAAGTCTGTTTTAAATGGTTCACTCACCTCTCCTTCCTGTAAGCTAAACGCCACATCTTTAAACTCTTTTGCAAATGGTGTCTGGCGATTTAAAGTATATTTACCACCTGTTGATTTAGATCCTGGATCCTGAGAATACAGTACAGCTTTTGTAGCAAAACTACTTCCATTTTCTACGATATCTGTTCTGAATTGTTTAAGTCGATCCACTACTTTCTGCTCTTCTTCATCAGGTATTTTAGGTTCAATTACTATCTGTGCCAGCTCTAATTCTGTACCAAAAAGAGGTCTTTCTTTTTCAGGAATTTCATCAAAAAACTCTCTAACTTCTTCTGGAGTAATTTCTACTTCTTCCACAATTTTAGAACGCATTTGTTCAGATAATCTATTTCCTTTATTGATTTCGAAAAGTTCTTTTCTAAAATCAGCTTCATTATCTTTTTTATAGAATCTCAAGACTTTATCTATAGTTCCTAGCTCTCTAGTCATATAGGTTAATTGCTGATCAACCATAGAATTAACTTCTGCATCTGTGACCACAATACTGTCTTGAATAGCGTGATGTGCATATAACTTATTCTCAAAAAGACTTCCTGCTAACTCACAACTACTCACATCATCTGCCGAAACACCTTCACTAATTAATTGTTGGTAAGCGATTGTAATATCACTATCAAGAATTACATACTCGCCTATCACCGCAGCTACACCGTCTATTTTAATTTTTTGAGATGATTGTGCTACATCTTCTTTCTGTTCTTCTTCCTCTTTTTTTACATCTTCAATAATTTCCTGCGCATATATCTGAATATTTGTACCAAATAATACGAACACTGCAAGACAAATAATATTCTTAATTATAGATTTCAAATTGTTTGTTTTTAATTGCATCTTTTGTAATATCCTTTTCTAATTTTTTTATCAACTCCCTCTTTCTCTTATTCAATATGATCTGTCGTATTGTTGGCTTTATGTATTCTATTGGTGCTGTTTCTTTCTTCTTTAGCACTTTTTCGATTTTAATCATATATACTCCAAGAGAATCGCGCAATTGCACGTACTTACCATCTTTGAGCACCTTGTTTCTGTCCTGTTTCTTAAGAACTGGTATTTTATGTAATACCTGATCAAACTGAACCCAACTAGAATCCGCAAAAGAAAACGTTACAAATTCTAATTTTTTGCTTCGTAAATCTTCTTCGTCTTCATCATTAAAACGATTAAATCGTGTTTGCGTTGCAACAATATTATTATAATCAGGTGGCAAATGTAAGTAACGTAGCTTTACCAACTCCTCATTAAGATTAAAATTTTCTAAATTTTCTTCATAATACGAAGCCATATCCTGATCTGTAACCTCCATATTAATAGATTTATTAATTACTGCATCCTTATAACCATTAATATATAAGGTACTTTTATAATCATCTACTAACTTGTCAAATTCTCTAAGTTCAACTTCGGTTAAATTACGTTTAGACTGATCAATGAATAATTGTCTTGTAGCCCAAATATTAATATAATTATTTACGATATTAATACTATCTTCTTTTGATGTTCCTTTTGGTAATACCTCTTTAATATCATCTTTATATAGATAGGTTTCGTTCACCCTTGCTACAACTTCACGTTTGATGTTACGATTCAACTTTCCGCAGGAAGTAAATAAAAGAAATAAGAGTATGATTGTTATATACCGCATTTATATGGCTAATTCTTTTTTAATTTTTTTTAAAGTTTTCTTATTTAATTCTACCGAGTACTTCTTTCTAAGTTCACCTAACCATTTGTTTTCAAGGTCTTCCTGAAAATCATTAATAACTTTACCCTTGATTTCTTCGAAAGTTTTTATTCTGGAAGGCACTATATTTACTACTTTAATCACGGTAAAATAGTTATCATCATTTGTCTCTATAAGTTGCTCATTCTTTCCTGTAAATGTACTGGTTATAGCATCTTCACCATGAATCAATTCTTCTTCAGCAAAAATTACAGCATCGGAATCTTTGGTATTTATTTCTTTTTTTATTTCCTGAATTGACTTCCCTTTTTCCAAAAGTTTTTTGACCATAGCAATGGATTCCTTAACAGATGAAGAAGCTTTTAGCACTTTATACGTTTTTCCCTGTATATAACTATCTTTTCTGGATTCATAAAACTTTTTGAGTCCTACTGAATCTACCTTTGCAGCATTCCATATCTTATCTTCCATCAGATCAAACAATAATAATCCGTCTCTATATTCTGAAATCACATTCGCATAATCCTGATTATCTTCTTCCAGATGTTCTTCGTAATACTGCAATAACTGAGAAGACTCATATGCCTCATATATTGATTCTATATATTCAGAAACGTCTTTATTATTTGTTTTAGGAACTCCTCGATCCTGAACATATTTTGCAAAATCCTTATACAAGTAACTGTTTTTACCTATAGAAAATAATGGTTTTTCTAATGACTCTTCGTCTAATTGAACATCCCATTTCTCTTTAAATATAGACGTAGGGACTACTTTTTTAAAGTAAGTTATTGCTTCTTCATTTTTGTTTAACGAATATTTTTGTTTAAGAGAATTTATAAAAGATTCTGTGATAAGTTGGGATCTACTATCTTTCTTAATTCTTCGAGTTAATTCTCCTTCTAACTCATTAAACGTTTTGGGAGGGTGTTTTTCTAACAATTTTATAATATGCCAACCATATTTCGTTTTTACTGGTTGCGATAAATCTCCTGCAGTTTGCAATGCAAAAGCAACTTTCTCAAAATCTTCAGAATTTAAAGCTCCTTGAGCAAACTTATTAATTTTACCTCCATTAACAGCTGTATTGCGATCATCACTATACTCCTTTGCCAAAGTCTCAAATGAAGCGTCTTGTGTCAACTGTATATTAATTTCTTTGATTCTTTCTTTTGCCTGCTCCTCGGTTCTGTCCTTATTAAAAGCTACCATAATATGAGCTACAGTTACCTCTCCTAAGGTTTTTTGTTTATCATTTACTTTTACAATATGATAACCAAAACGAGTTTTAAATGGTTCTGACACTTCACCAATCTTAGTAGTAAAAGCTGCATCTTCAAAAGGATACACCATTCTAAATGCTGAGAACCATCCTAAATCTCCTCCATTCTTTTTTGCCGAAGGATCTTCACTATATTGAAGTGCTATCTCTTTAAAATCTCCTCCCTTAACAATCTTATTTCTAGCTTCGGTGATCTTTTGATATGCAGTTAAGGTATCTTTGGGTGATGCATTCGGTTTTACTAAGATCAAAATATGACTTGCATTTACTCTTTGTTGTAAACGATCATATGCTTCTTTTACCAATGCCTCAGAAGCTTTACTATCGGTAAGATATCCTGCAGATAATTGTTTTTTATATCCTTCTAGTTCCTTGATATAAGTTTCCTTTTTATCTAACCCTTGTTCTTTAGCTTCTTCTAATTTTAATTTATAATTAATAAAAAGCTCTAAATATTCGTCAATATCCTTTTGGGATTCATCTTTCACAAGGTCTATATTCTTGAGATAAACTCTCTTAAATTCTGAAGTATAAACGGGAGAATTATTAATCATTAGTAGTACAGGATCCTTCTCCTGACCATATACTAAAGAGGCTAAAATAATTCCTAAAAAAAGTAGTATCGATTTTTTGTGCATAGTTCTTTCTAAATATAATCCCCAATTCGGACAAAAATAATAATATTAACACGTTTTACAAGCTCTTCTAGTAACGAATCATTATGATAATATAGTATTAAATACCTTTTAAAATTTTGATGATCTCCTTATATTGTAATTATCAATTGATTTATTAATAAACAAATGATCAATAATGGAGTATACTAACAAAATAGAAATTGCATTACCCAGAGATCAAGTCGTTGCCAAATTTGATAATGAAGAGAATATGAAACATTGGCAAAAGGGTTTTGTTGGAATGGAGCATCTAAGCGGCGAAAAAGGGAAAACAGGAGCTACAGCTAAGCTTAGTTATAAGATGGGAAAGCGAGAAATTGAAATGATAGAAACAATTACTTTATTAGATTTACCTGAAGCATTTCATCTTACCTTTGACGCAAAAAACGTGTATAATATTCAAGAAAATCATTTTGAAGAATTACCAAATGGTCATACAAGATGGATTTCTAAAAATGAATTTAGATTCAGTGGGTTTATGAAAATTATGGGGTTTTTGATGCCAGGAGCTTTTCGAAAACAATCCCTTACTTATATGCAGGATTTTAAAACGTTTGCTGAAGAAGGGAAAAGTGTCCTTGAAGATTCTTAAAAAATAAGATTAAGATTAAGATTAACATTAAACAATAACTATTGGAACGAAAATTAAAACTGATTTGGGATTTTAGAGGGCCTACAGCAAGTAAAACCGCTAAACATCATGAAATTCATCTAAAAGAATATATAGCTATAGAAAAATTAGCAATTAACCTTACTGGATATGTTGATGTAAACGAAATGCATAGTTTGGCTTATATGGTTGTTACAGATGCAGAAATGAAATCAGTGAGAGACGCTCTAAAACCGCATCGAGGTCAACTTTATGAGGAATAGATTTTTAAAAAATATTTGTCTTGGCACGTATATTGCCTTAGACCTTATATATTTGCAAAAATTTAAAATCAAGAATTAAAATAATTACAATGAAAAACATACTATTTCCAATTTTATTATTGATCATTAGTACACAAGCGATAGCACAACAATCTAAGGTAGGTACAGTAGATAGTGAATTTATTCTTTCTAAAATGCCTGAACTTACGAAAATGCAGGAAGAATTAAAGGCTTACAACGCCAATTTAGAAGGTGAATTAAAGATTAAAGTTGATGACTATCAAGCCAAAGTAAAGGCATACCAAGAAGGTGTAGCTACAATGACAGAGCCTATGAAAAAAACGAAGCAAGAAGAAATTATTGCTTTAGAAAATGATATCGCTAAGTTTCGTCAGAATGGTTCTCAATTGGTTCAGATAGAACAAAATAGATTACTACAACCTTTATATAAAAAAATAGGAACTGCTCTTGAAGAAGTTGCTAAAGCGGAAGGTTATACGCAAATTTTAACAATTACAAGTAGTGGATTAGCATATGTAGATCCTAATTTTGATCTTACAAAAAAGGTAATGACTAAGTTAGGGATTCCTTTGCAGTAGTTTTTACACATATAACACCAATTAAAAAGAGGTTGCCTTAAAAAGGTAACCTCTTTTTTTATTGTCAACGATCATCTAATCTTTTACAGAATCTATTGATACAATCAAATTACCTCTTTGTACACTCATAGGCGCAGTAAGTGAATTCGACATAACTTGTTATTGTCTTCCTAGTTACATTTATCAAAAAATTATTAATTATTTAAAAACACAAATTATGAAAACTAAACTTTTAAGTATACTTCTTAACATTGCTTTTGTTGGGATGATGAATGCAGACTGTACCGTATCAACACCTTGCGGAGACAGAACCTATGCAGTAGATAGTGTTTCTGCATCTAATATAAATGGCGTGGTAACAGTAGAGGATAGCGAAGGAAATATACTCGACACTTTTGAATGCGATCAAAATTCTGTTTCTACAAGTTGTTCTTCTATAAGTGATGGAGATACAGACGGAAATACAGATGATGAGCCAAGAGATTTCTGTGATTATATCCCAGATTTCTTTAAGCCTCTTTTTGGTTGTTAAAATTTTATTGTAGAATTCATCCAACTTAACGGGCCAACCTGCTTAGTCTCTAACTTTGATTTTATTAAAAAAAGGTGCTAAATAAGTAAATGATTTCATTACCGTTGGTCCACATATTCATTAAAAAAAAGCAATACTACTAGTATTGCTTTTTTTTTAAATATTTTCATAACTATTGCTTATTACTATCTGCTATAATTAGGTGCTTCTTTTGTAATAGTCACATCATGTGGATGGCTTTCGTTAATACCACTTGCGGTGATTTTAACAAAGCGTCCTGTTTCTTGTAAAGTTTGGATATCTTTTGAACCGCAATATCCCATTCCTGCACGTAAACCACCAACAAATTGATGTATACTTTCGTACAACTCTCCTTTGTAAGCAACGCGTCCAACAATTCCTTCTGGAACTAATTTTTTAATATCATCTTCTACATCTTGAAAATAACGATCTTTGGAACCTTTCTTCATAGCTTCGACAGAACCCATTCCACGATACGATTTAAATTTTCTTCCTTCGTATATAATCGTTTCTCCTGGGGATTCTTTTGTTCCAGCAAGTAATGACCCTAACATTACACTATCTGCTCCTGCAGCAATCGCTTTTGGTATATCGCCAGTATATCTGATTCCTCCATCAGCAATAACTGGAACTCCAGATCCTTTTATCGCAGATGCAACTTCTAGTACTGCAGAAAACTGAGGAAAACCAACTCCTGCAACTACCCTAGTTGTACAAATTGATCCTGGTCCTATTCCTACTTTTACAGCATCAGCACCAGCATCTACCAAATATTTAGCAGCCTCACCAGTAGCTATATTACCAACAATCACATCAAGATTTGGAAATTTATTTTTTACTTCTTTAAGCACTGCAACAACTCCTTTAGTATGACCATGAGCAGTATCAATCACTACAGCATCTACTCCAGCATTAACCAAAGCTTCTGCGCGATCAACTGCATCACCAGTAACTCCAATCGCAGCTGCTACTCTAAGACGTCCTAATTTATCTTTATTAGCACTTGGTTTTAAAGTAAGTTTAGTAATATCTCTAAAAGTGATTAAACCTACTAATGTATTGTTCCCATCTACAACAGGTAACTTCTCAATCTTATTATCTTGTAGTATCACTTCTGCTTCTTGCAACGAAGTTCCTTCTGCTACAGTCACAAGATTTTTGTTTGTCATAACTTCAGAAATAGGTCGCTCATTGTTCTTTTCAAAACGTAAATCTCTATTTGTAACAATCCCTAACAATTTGTTATTACCATCAACAATAGGAATTCCGCCAATACTATGCTCTCGCATATTGTTTTTAGCATCTATCACTTTTGCATCTAGCGGTAAAGTAACAGGGTCAATGATCATTCCGCTTTCAGCTCTTTTTACCTTGCGTACTTTCATTGCCTGTTCCTGAATGGTCATATTTTTATGTAACACACCAATACCACCTTCTTGTGCCATCGCGATTGCCATACGACTTTCTGTAACAGTATCCATCGCCGCAGAGACAATAGGTACATTGATTGTAATATTTCTAGTAAATTTAGTTTGAATACTTACTTCGCGTGGTAATATTTCTGAAAATGCAGGAACTAATAGTACATCATCATAGGTAAGTCCTTCTCCAACGATTTTGGATTCATGTGCTGTCATGGCAATTAAGATTTAATTGCGTGCAAATATAAGTCTTTTTTAAAGGAATCCTATAAAACAATAGGAGTAATATCTTAATTGCCTTTTTACAATTGGCAAGAAAAAATATTCACATTAACACATTTAAAAAAAACCTTCAAAACTCCTTTAAACACTGGTTTTTAAACCATTACACATTACTTTATTTTCTATTTGTTTTAAAAATAGTTAATAATCTATTTAATTATTTAACATTTTTTTAATATTTAAATAGTATATTTCAAACAGGTAGATCCCAAATCACCTAAAGCCCCAAAACAATAACCTATGAGAATTAGTATTAGTCTACTATTGATTTGCTTATGCATATATAGTACCCAAGCCCAGTTTACCGACTCACCGCTTACCAAAACCCAATTGAAAACATCCAAGAAGACTGAAAACAAAAAACCCAAAAAGAATTTGTTTACAAAGAGAATTGTACCTATCACTTTAATCGCTTCTGGACTTTTATTATCTACTAGTGATTTTGAGAAATCGCTTCAAAAGGACATTAGAGGTTCTGTGGGTGATGATTTTTATTTTGGTATTGATGATTATACAAGATATGCGCCTATAGTACAGATGTATGCAGCTGATATTTTTGGTGTTGAATCCAAAAACCATTGGTTTGATCAAACTAAAAACCTATTAATATCTTCCTTAATAACAAGTGCCGCCACAACAATTCTAAAGCAAGAAGTACGTAAAGAACGACCAGAAGATCCAACCAAATTAAACTCTTTTCCTTCTGGGCATACTTCTATGGCCTTTGTTTCTGCTGCGGTTTTATATGAAGAGTTTATTGACACGAGCCCTCTTCTAGCTTATAGTGGATATTTTTTTGCAATTACAACTGGAAGCCTGCGAATGATGAATAACAAACATTATCTTTCCGATGTTCTTGTAGGAGCAGGTATTGGTATTTTGTCTACACGACTTGTATATCATTTTGATCACCTAATATCTTGGAATCCATTTAAAGAAATGGATGATGTAGCCTTTGCGCCACAATTTACTGGTGATGGGCTAGCTTTGTATTTTTCTAAATCCTTTTAACACTATTATTTTACCAACCTCTGGAGTAAGAAAAATTCTCCTTAGATATATAGCTCAGATAATCCATTTTTAACTTTGAGATTTGTTTAAAATGTAGGTAATCATGAGCTAACCAATTCGCCAGAAACTGTTGGGCTGTCATTAGTCCAAAATCAACGTGCATACAGCTGTTGTTCCATTTTGGTTTTACTAAAGAATGTAACCATATTAAAGATGATTTCCTTTCTTCTAAAAACTTAGACACCACAGCATCATACTCTTGCTTAATATATTTTCGTTTATCCACCCAGCTAACTGGATCAATAGGTGTAAAAGGTTTATCTGGTGTAAAAAGCACGTGTGATGTTCTTGTTCTGAAATCTTCTATTTCTTCATCATAAAGATGGCATATAATTTCTAATAAACACCAACGATTAGGATCTTGCTTCCACAGATATTCTTCTTTAGAAACCCCTGTTAATGATTGTTCAAAAATTCCTAAATTTCTTTCAAGCTCTTTAATGATTAATTGGTGGTTCATCATAATAATTATTTATTTCTTAGAATATATTATAAAACTACAATTGAATTCCATAAATGGTATCATTGTTTTAAAAAAAAGTGATTTGACCATTAAAATCAAGCATAAGGGTAAGATACCCCTTTAAAAATCAGTTTTTTAACTCTTTCCCTAGATCGCTGAATGGCTTACTTTTGAAAACAATATTGAAGTTCTTGAATTATTTGAGTTAGCCAAATTCAATATATGTAATAAACAAAAAGCCTGAGAAACTGTAATACCAAAAACTCTCTCTTTGGATATGGGCCAGTCAGAACCGAGGGTAAGAAAAACTATATAAATGTAATTGTATGCATTTCTGACAACAGTGGAAGTATTCAAAATCAAGTGGTCACTATTTTTTTTAGGCTTTTTTGCAATTTAAATTTTTAAGTAACTCGAAATATCTATTTTAATTTATACTATAAAAACTCGCAATTATGATGACAACCTATTCTTTACGCACAACCAGTTTTCTTATTGTTCTTGCTATTTCAATGCTTGGTGTAAGCTGTGGCAAAGGAAAATGCGCTAAACCTGATGTAGAAAAAATTAAAGCTTCAATTAGTATGGCTGCTGGTGGACTTACTATAAGTGGCGCTGCAGGAGCTGTAGAGCCAGGAGCTACGGTAACAATTACTGATGCCGCTGGTGTATCTACAACAGTAACTGCTAATAAAGATGGTAGTTTCTTTGCTCCTTTTGGACAGTCTAATGCTGGATTAGGAGATACTCTATCCATTACTCAAAAAACAAATAAATGTGCAGAAAGTGATCCTACAAAAACAGTTATACAACAACCTTAATAACCACTGATACCAACAAGCTGGCAATTTATTTTTCAGAAAAATACTTTGCCAGCTTTTTATTATCCATCAATCTTATTTATCTATCTTGGATCGACTTAATAAGATTTATTACAAATACAATCAATGAAATTAATCCAATAATCAAAATGATCTCGAACTGTACATTTTTAGAAGAAATAATTAAAGACAAAATGATTAACCCTATATGAACTATAGATAAGGCTTCTTTGGTTTTTAATCTAACGAGTAGTAATATTCCATAACCAACTAAAAACAACCACCACGTAAAAGGTTCAAAAAAGAAAAACAAATTGGTAATATCCCAAGTCCATTGCACTGTTTTATTAATTATTACTGGAAATCTAAATCCTATTATAAAAAAATGAAAAATCAGATAGGTAATCCCAACTAATAAAAACATTTTACTTCTAAACAGATTTCTTAGCATCATACGATTACATCATTTTATTCTCCTATATCTTCATTCCAGATCTCGGGTTTATTCTTAATAAATGCATCCATCATATCTTTACATTCTTTATTGTCCAAAACGACAACTTCTACACCCTCTTTTTTTAACAAAGATTCAGAGCCCAAAAATGTCTGATTCTCACCAATAACAACTTTAGGTATTCCATATAGCAATATCGCTCCTGTACACATAGGACAAGGTGATAAAGTGGTATATAAAGTACATTGTTGATACACTGCAGCTGGTTGTCTGCCAGCGTTTTCAAACGCATCCATTTCCCCATGTAGCACTACACTTCCATTTTGCACCCTTTTATTATGCCCTCTTCCAAGAATTTTATCCGCGTACACAATAACAGATCCTATAGGAACACCACCTTCTTCCAATCCTTTTTTAGCTTCTTCTATTGCAGCTTGCATAAATTTATCCATGGCTATTTTTTGTTTTGTAATTCTCTATATATACTCCTAAACGAAGCAAACATTCTTCGATTGATTATTCCTTTAAATCTTCAATTTTATCAGCAACAGAGCCTCGCTCACCTATTCTAACAACACCCAAAATGACTCCTACAATAAATCCTGGACTAGTAATAATAGAAGCATTATCAGCTACTTTGTGATCTCTTTTTACAATGACAGCTTCTAATTTATCATCTGGAGTAGCTGCTATTTCTTTAGCAAATTTCCACGCTCCATCTCTGGCTAGTTCCATACTAAAATCTACTAAAAAATTATCCACCTTACGAGTAAACTTTAAAATCTTTTTTAACGTAGGCCAGATTTCGGCAAGATCGTTTTCTACTTTTGTTACTAATGATGACAGAATTTCATTGATTTTATCAAAATCATCTTTAAGGTTTTCTATATTTTGTCCTTTAGAAACTGCTGCTGCTGCAATCCCCAAATCCAGATTAATATGTGCATTCATACCTATCAACAAATGTTGTAATACAATCGGCCAATAGTTCTTAGATAAATCAAAAGCAACCTTCCATGAATCTGTGACTACCTTATGATCCTTAAACGCATAATACGCATCCAAATATCTACTAGCAAAAATTACATCTAGTTTTTCCATTCTTGTGCCATCATCAAAAAAGTTATTTTCAATACCTTCTTTTACTTTTATGGTCACTCTTCTATACAATGCAGCAAAATATCCTAATGGGTCATTATTGGCTTGTGATTCTTTTATGATGCTATCCAAGGAATTGATAACATCATCAATAGTAGTAATTGGTTTCAAATTGTAGTTTTATGATATTGTGTATTACTAATGTACTAATTATTCTAATTGCATACTTTGATTTCGATATATTACAATAAATTCGAAATTCCATTTTAATCCAGTGTAATTTTCAGTAAATTTAATAAGACACTGATTTACAATGAAAAAGATTAACGGATTCTTAGTTATAATGTTTATATACACTTCACTTGGAGCACAAGTAAATCCTTCTTTTTACGGTATAAAGTCTCATTATGGTTTCATTATAGCACATTCACCAGAGTTAAAACCTATCTCTCAGACAAACCCTTATGGATTACAACTGGAATATAGTTGGTTAAAGACAAGTGACAAAGCTTGGAAAACATGTTTTTGTTATGGGAAATCAGGTTTTTCATTTGCTTATTTTAATTATGCAAATCCTGATATATTAGGTAGTTCATATAACCTGATTTACTTTGTAGAACCATATTTCACCTATCAAGGTCCAATACGATTCTCATTAAGAGGGTCGGTAGGAGCAACCTACCTTAATAAAAAATTTGACGAAGAAACAAATCCTGACAATCTACTTTTCAGTACTCATTTTAGCTTTTATCTAGCTTTATCTCTTAATCTCAATTACCACATTAACGATGATTATGCTATCAATCTATCTGCTAATTACAACCATATTTCTAATGGGGGTCAAAAGCAACCTAATAAAGGAATGAATTTTCCAACTCTTTCTATTGGTGTAGACAAAATAATCAATAATGTACCATTAAAACGAAAACCCAAATCTCTAAGATCCTATGATACATCCTTGGATTATTATTTGGGATCATTTGCTAGTTTACGATCATCTGATAGAGAGGCAGAAGCAACTAATCACCTTTTGATAGGGATTATGGGCGGAATTTTAAAACCTATTTCTGGTATTAATGGTCTTAATGCTGGTATCGAGCTTTGGTATGATTACTCTGACCGAGAAATAGCTAAACAGCAAGATATTAATGATTCTGCTTTCTCATCAGCAATTACAGCAGGGCATCATTTTTCTATTGGCAATTTTTACTTCTTGCAACAGTTTGGTTTTTATTTAACACGACCAAAAAACATTCAAGGAAATTGGTTATATCAACGATATTCATTCTGGTATAGTCTTGGAGCCTCTAAACGATGGACAATCGGTGCATCTTTGATTGCGTATGGTAAAGTGGCTGACCACATGGATGGTAGATTGATATACCTCATTAATTGATCTTTTTTCTGTTTTTATCACATAGATTCCTCAGTCATTTTCTTTTTCAGTTCAATGATCTCTATTAAAGTAGTTATTTCTTTTTTGATACTTTTTCTAACTGCTATAAAAGGTATAATCGCACCAAAAATATAGGAAACATCAATCAATATCATTTGCCATGTTTTAAAATAGAGACTAAACTCTGGCGTGATCATATAAAAACCAACAGTATACAAAACTATAATAGCAATGGTTACTGGTCCATGAATAGTTTTTCTAAAATTATAAAATGCTATTGTATCATTTGTTGTTTGTAAGGCATCATCTACCATATTAATCTTTTTTGACTTTACAACACTTAGGCTTTCAATAATAACCCTTAGTATTAACCCTCCTATCATTGCCCCTACTCCTATTCTACTTAACAACTCCTTCACTGGTGCTATAAAATAGAAAAAAGCAATTATCCCTATCAAAACCAAGGACAGCACTAAGATATTTCCATAGTGAAAACGTACACTCCAATTTTTCTTTTTTTTGATTGATGAAATAGTATTTTCTATATCTTGTGGTTTGCTTTCTATGCCATCCTTATCACTTTGCCATTGACGCTGCAATGCTTCAAATTCATTACTCATTGTTTAATATTTTTTTAAGTCTTCTTTTTATTCTATGAATCTTTACTCTCACATTCGTGGGCTTAATTCCCATAATTTTTGATATGTAATCATATTCTTGTCCATCTAAGACCATCATAATTAATAATCGATCTAACTCGTCTAAATTACCTATTGCCTGATATAAACTTTGGTTTTGATCCGAAGTGATTTTTGGTTCTTCTGCCAGGGCATATACTACTTTATCTAAAGATACTTTTTTCTTATTTTTTTCCTTTCTGATATGTTGTAGACAGGTATTCACAGTAATTCTATATACCCAAGTTTTATGAGTAGACTGTCCTTTAAAACTACTCATAGCATTCCAAATATTTATAAACACTTCTTGTGTTAAATCATTAGCCAAATCTACATCTCCTTTCATATATCCCAGACACATTTGTAATACCATAGGGTAACATTTTTTATAAATCATTTCGAAAAGTTCTTGGTTCGTTTTACTCATTTGCTAAGAAAGCATTTACTTTTTGATAGAATAATTCTGGTTGGTCGAACATGATAAAATGCTTACTATCAGGTATCATTTTTATAGTTTTATCAGAAAGGGAAACATATTGTTTTTCATAATTTGATTTTGCTACGTCAATGTTTGGAAAAGCTGCTCCTAAAATTAAAGTTTTTGCCGTTACTTTATCCAACACTTTTCTAAGGTCTAGTTTTAGGAGATCTGTATATCCATAGACATAAGTTTCTCGATCCGCTTTTAGAATCCAATCAAGTAAGGTGTCTACTTTTTCTTTATTATTGGTCATATTCTGAGCCATCATCATTGCAGTTTGCTTAAACTGTGTTTCATTCATAGCAAGCATCTGCTGGTTATAAGGGTTATCGTACTTAATCTGACTTTCTGAGACACCTGGCATCATTAGCTCACGCATACAAGGTATTGAATCTACAATAACTAGACTTTTTATAGTATTTGGTATCGCTGCGGCTATATCTATTGCAAGATTTCCTCCCATGCTATGACCAATAATAATCACGTTGGTCAACTCTTTTTCTTTAATATAAGATATTAACTCTTTTTTAATAGTATCATACCAAGGCATCTCAATAGGCTCATTACTATCAAACCCTGCATAGGATATTAAGTGATTTTGATGTTCATTTTCTAAATGAGCCACCGTATCATTCCAAATTGATCCTGGATTGGTAAAACCTGGTAAAAACAAAATTGGATTCCCATTTCCTGATACTTCAATCGTAATAGCAGGTGCTTGACCGAAAGATAGATTGGCAATTACAAATAACACCAGTGTAATTTTAAAATTTTTCATAATATTCTGTTTTTAATTTCCCCTTTGATGCAAAAGATTGGAAATTGTTACAGCACATATGAAAAAAAATGATACGTAGCGAAGGATTAAAAAAAAACAGATTCTAATTTGGTTAATATAGTGTAGAAAGCTAGAACTCTAATTTAAAGTTTCAATCGTTACGACCAATAAACCCTAAAAAGTATATATAGAAACAGAATTATTTATCTACTAAAGGAGAATTATAAGAAACTACCTTTTAATAGATTTTAGGTATAATTTCTCTACCTTTTCCCTTGCCCAAGGTGTTCGTCTTAAAAATTTAAGGCTTGATTTTACAGATGGATCATTCTTAAAGCATTGAATATTTATCCTAGTACCTAATTCCTCCCAACTATACTCAGATACTAAGTACTCTAAAATATCTACCAACTTCACACCGTGTAAAGGATTGTTTGCTTGTTTATTCATATCAATTCTATATTTCATACACGAATTGTCATTAGTAACAGATTCGTTTACAACACTCTATTTGGTGTATTACATTGTAGCCAGTCTTCTATAAATGGATATCAACCAATGCCATCAAAGGTAGGGTATTCTATCTATTTATGCGTTTTATAATAAAAAGTAAGTATTATGAGATTTTTAAAAACACATTTTAAATTGAGCTTTAAGCTTATTATGAGCTTTCTAAGGGAATTGCCTTCTTCCAGCGGCTATGCTTTAAGAAGATAAATGAAAAACTTGTATAACAACAATCCATTATATTAAAGCAATAACTCGCTTTATATGAAGGATAAATACATTGTTTTATTTTCATTTGGATAATATCAATAAATCTACTACAACGTCAAAATGTAGTACAAATAAAAAGCCTATCAATTTTGATAGGCTTCTTCATTAAAAAAGTTATGTAGTATATATTAAATTACTTTTACATTTACTGCGTTTAAACCCTTTTTACCTTCTTGTAGATCAAATTCAACTACATCGCCTTCACGAATCTCGTCTACTAATCCTGAAATGTGTACAAAATGTTCTTTGTTCGAACCTTCTTCTACAATAAATCCAAATCCTTTGGCGTCATTGAAGAATTTTACTGTTCCTTTGTTCATTGTTAAAATTTAAAATTAATTATTTATTGATTTACAAAGATGATGCCAGAGATGTGAGTAGTTCTTTGGCAGATCTTCAGTAATTGTAAAGCTACGAATAATAATTTTATAATATTTATGGTAATACCTCAGATTCTTATAACCTGATTTAATATTTTAGTACACTATTAAAATTTACTCTTAATTAATAGACTGAAGCAAAAACTACAACATCTTACTATTTATTCTTTGGGTGCGTAATTCAATATTGTAAGATATTTTGGCCAAGGTCCAACTTCATTTTTATATTGTTTCGCGATAACTCTAGAGATTTGAGCAATATGCCCTAAATCATGAACGGTCCAGGCCGCTAAGAGTTGACTTAAACTAACTTCACCTAATTCTGGATGCATTCCTTTACGATTAAGATCCTCTAAAGAAAGGTTCTTGGATTTTAACGTAATAATATTATTATTTCTGAGCGTTTCGAATTCTGCGAGTAATTCTGAAATCGTTTTTCCCGAACTGTTTTCGAATTGAGCAAATCTATCAAAGGGTTCAAATGTTTTATCAGGAGCGGTACTTAAAATAATTTCAGTTCTAATCATCCAATCTGTTTTTTCACCGTGAATTAAATGACCAATTACATCAAAGGAACTCCAAGTATTATCTCCTTCATTTTCATAGATCCATTCTGAAGGTAATCCTTGTAAAAAGCCTTTTAAAAGTATAGGTGTTTTTTCTAAAATAGATATAGCATCATTTAACTCAAATTTCATAGTAGCTCCTTATTTTATCATTTGTTTCTAATTTACTTTATTTTTTTGTCTTAAAACAGATTTTTGGTTTCCCGTATTGAAATTAAAAACCACATTCGCACTTTCGTATAAAAAAATACACTAAATAACTATTATTAAAATGTTTACAAACAATCATCCCCGTCAATTTTGACTATATTGTAATAGATGAATCCATTATTACAATATATCTTATTACTACGCGCCAAAAAAAAGTTAAAAAACAAAAGCGATGATCAGACAATTCTGAAACGTCAAATTGTAGCAGAATTAAGAAAAGGACATGTAGAGTTTGTTCACTCGGTAAAAGAAATAATATTTATATCCGCTGGTGTTCTTTCGGCTGGATTCGGACTTAACGGTTTCTTAATCCCTAACCAATTTATTGATGGTGGTGCCACAGGTGTTTCTTTATTACTGCAGGTATTCTCTAATATATCCTTAGGGTTACTACTTATTATTGTGAATCTTCCTTTTATAATTTTAGGGGCACAAACTATAGGCAGAGTATTTGCCATCAAAAGCATTATTGCCATTACCGCTTTGGCTATTGTAGTACATTTTGTTCCCTATCCAATAATAACAGAAGATAAATTACTGATTGCCTTTTTTGGGGGTTTCTTTTTAGGTTTAGGTATTGGTATGAGCATGCGTGGTGGAGGTGTTATTGATGGTACAGAGGTCTTAGCAATTTATCTAAGTAGAAAATGGCATATGACTGTTGGAGATATCATTCTATTGATTAATATCGTTATATTTTCTGTTGGAGCTTATTTACTTTCCATAGAAATAGCATTATATGCGATTCTTACGTATTTGATCGCTGCTAAAACCGTGAATTATATAGTAGATGGAGTTGAAGAATATATTGGCGTTACAATTATTTCTAAAAAAAACGAAGAAATCCGATTAATGTTAACTAATAAAATGGGGAAAGCCTGTACCATATATCATGGAAGACCAGGATATGATAAACCTAATAGACAACGTACCAACATCGAAATAGTATATACCGTTTTGACTCGTTTAGAAATAGCAAAACTGAGTACCGAAATCGACAAAATAGATAGAAACGCTTTTATTGTAATGGATCAGGTAAAGGATATTAAAGGAGGAATGATAAAAAGAAAACCTATGAAATGAGATTGATTCACATCAATATCTTTCTTATTATCCATAATCCAACACTATTTCATCAAATCATATTGAAAAACAAAATATACAGAATGAACGCTACAAATCTTAGCTAGGCTCCGAAAGTTTTCTCTCATCTGGTATGTCACCTGCAATATTATAATAGGCAATTATTTCTTCTATCAAACTATCTTTAGGAAAATACCACTCACTTACATCCAGTGTGAAATCTCCTTGCTTTGCAGTATAACGTACACAGGCTCTGTCCACTCCGTAAATTGTATCATGAATTTCGAAATGATGTCCCAAAAACTTATCTTTATTAGCTTCTACAAGGTTTATATATGCTCTTTTCCCTTCTATAGTTCCGTAAGGACTTGTGTGCTTAAAATTATCAGAAATGGGTAACTCTAAAAAATCACCTTCTTCCCAGATATTAAACCATTTTTCAACCAACTCTTTTAAGTCCATGATATCATTTTTTTATAAAGCGTTTTATAACTTGATTTCCTTTAATGGTCTTTATACTTACAAAATATACTCCAGCTTTCATTTCCGAAGTATCTAACTTATTATTTGTTGTCTCTAAGATTTTCTGACCACTAATTGTAAAGACTATAATTTTTTCTACAGGTTTGTTTAACATTATATAATCATCCGCAGGATTCGGATATAACTTTAATTTCGTAGTATCAAACTCTTCTTCTTCTACATCTAAAAGTTGATACAAAAAGCATGCAGAAGTTGATGAACATCCATTTTCTATAACAATAACAGCATAATTACCACTTGCAGTGGCCGTAAAAGATTGGTTAGTTTCCATTGGGATTGGCATATTCGTATCACAATTGATCCATTGATACGTTACTCCTGTTGCATTAGCAGTATATGTAGGAGCAGTATCGGTAACTGTTGCATCTGGCAATCCAAAGACTTCAACATTATCCGTTGCAGTACTAGTACAACCTGCTCCATCTGTAAAATCATATGTTATTGTATGGACTCCTACTCCTGCAGCAGCAGGATCAAAAGAATAGGTCATTCCATTACCATCATCGGTAACTCCTGAACCGCTATACACACCGCCAGTTGGAGTTCCTCCTCCTAAGCCTGCTTGCACACCTGCATTGATACAGAGATCTGCTAAAGCCGTAAATGTAATTATTGGTAATCCAAAAACCTCAACATTATCCATTCCAACGCTTGTACAACCTCCTCCATCGGTATAACTATACGTTATTGTATGGACTCCTACTCCTGCTGCAGCAGGATCAAAAGAATAGGTCATTCCATTACCATCATCGGTAACTCCTGAACCGCTATACACACCGCCAGTTGGAGTTCCTCCTCCTAAGCCTGCTTGCACACCTGCATTGATACAGAGATCTGCTAAAGCCGTAAATGTAATTATTGGTAATCCAAAAACCTCAACATTATCCATTCCAACGCTTGTACAACCTCCTCCATCGGTATAACTATACGTTATTGTATGGACTCCTACTCCTGCTGCTGCAGGATCAAAAGAATAGGTCATCCCATTACCGTCATCGGTAACTCCAGAACCGCTATACACACCGCCAGTTGGAGTTCCTCCTCCTAAACCTGCTTGCACACCTGCATTGATACAGAGATCTGCCAAAGCTGTAAATGTAACTGTTGGTAATCCAAAAACCTCAACATCATCCGTTGTAGCGCCTGTACAACCTCCTCCATCGGTATAACTATACGTTATTGTATGGACTCCTACTCCTGCTACTGCAGGATCAAAAGAATAGGTCATCCCATTACCGTTATCGGTAACTCCAGAACCGCTATAAACACCTCCAGTTGGAGTTCCTCCTCCTAAGCCTGCTTGCACACCTGCATCAATACAGAGATCCGCTAAAGCTGTAAATGTAACTGTTGGCAATCCAAAAACCTCAACATTATCCGTTGCAGTGCTTGTACAACCTCCTCCATCAGTATAACTATATGTTATTGTATGGACTCCTACTCCCGAAGCAGCTGGATCAAAAGAATAGGTCATCCCATTACCGTCATCGGTAACTCCAGAACCGCTATAAACACCTCCAGTTGGAGTTCCTCCTCCTAAACCTGCTTGCACACCTGCATTGATACAGAGATCTGCCAAAGCTGTTAATGTAACTGTTGGTAATCCAAAAACCTCAACATCATCCGTTGCAGTGCCTGTACAACCTCCTCCATCAGTATAACTATACGTTATTGTATGGACTCCTACTCCTGCTGCTGCAGGATCAAAAGAATAGGTCATCCCATTACCATCATCAGTAACTCCAGAACCACTATACACACCTCCAGTTGGAGTTCCTCCTCCTAAGCCTGCTTGCACACCTGCATCAATACAGAGATCCGCTAAAGCTGTAAATGTAACTGTTGGTCCTAATACCTCTACATCATCACTTGCAGAATTAGTACAACCATTCCCATCTGTATAGGTATATGTCAGCGTATGAGTTCCTACTCCAGCTATTAGAGGATTAAAAAGATAATTAATTCCATCACCAATATTTGTAACTCCAGGACCACTATAGGTACCACCTGAAGGAGTCCCTGTTAATGACGAAAGTTGTATTCCTGCATCAACGCACAAATCTGCAAGAGCAGTAAAAACAACTGATGGTAATGCAAAGACTTCAATGTCATCTGTTACACTATTACCTCCTTCAGTATATGTTATTATATGCACACCTACTCCAGCAGCTATAGGGTTAAACGAATAGGTCATTCCGTTACCGTCATCGGTGATTCCAGAACCAGAATATACACCACCAGTTGGGGACCCACTTCCTAAACCTGTCTGTACTCCTGCATCAACACATAGATCAGCTGGAGCTGTAAAGTCCAGACATCCTGTAGTTCCTATGGCAAAAACCTCGATAGTGTCAGAAGCTGAATTTCCTCCTTGATCATATGTTAATGTAAATACACCAACTCCTGCAGTTGCAGGATCAAAAGAATAGGTCATTCCATTTCCATCATCGGTAACTCCGGTACCTGAATATACTCCTCCAACTGGTAAGCCTCCACTAAGACCTGTTTGTATTCCGTCTGAAATACACAAATCAGAGGTTACAGCAAAACTTATAGAAGGTGCAACATCTTCTCCACAAACAGACAGTGCTGTTTCAAGACCATCTTGACAGCCCAATGCTGTAGGTGAATTACTTACAAAAATCAAACATTGATTTGATGCGAGTCCTGTAATCACGGTTCCTGTAAGATCACCTGTAGCAGGACCAAATACAAGGGTTCCTGATGTAGCTGATCCAGTGGCTCCTTCATACACAGTTAAGGTATTTCCTCCTAAAGTATATGTTCCTGTATTAATAGTAGCTTGGGCTGCCATGCCTGCAGATGGACATACTTCAAAAACAACGAGATCTATTTCTGCCGTGGTTCCTCCACAATAAAACTCTGAAGTTTCTCCAGGATCAGTACAACCACAGGCTGCCAGAACTTCTATAGTATCTGTAGCAGTTGCTCCACATACTCCAGGTTCTGTATAGGTGATGGTGTGAATTCCTACTCCAGCAAAAGCAGGATTAAAACTATAGTTTGGCCCTAAAGCAGTGACACCTGGACCAGAATATACACCACCAGATGGTGTAGCTCCACTTAACGATACTGTACCTGCATCAATACATAGATCCGCTGGAGCTGTAAAATTAACCATTGGAATTGCTACCACTTCAACATCATCAGATGCTGATCCTCCATTGGTATACGTTAACGTTTGTGTCCCTACTCCAGCTGTTCCAGGATCAAAACTATACGTCATTCCATTTCCATCATCTGTAACTCCTGCTCCCGAATACACTCCTCCAGAAGGAGAACCTCCACTTAATCCAGTCTGCACACCATCATCAATACATAAATCTGCAGGTGCTGCAAAAGTAACTGTAGTACCTGCTAAGCTTTCGCTACAAACATCCATGGCTGTTTCAAAACCTTCTGCACAACCAAAAAACCCAGGAGTACTGGTGAAAACAAATATTAGACATAAATCAGAAGCAGATGCCGTTATTATAGTTCCTGCTAAATCCCCATTGGCAGGACCAAAAATAATACTACCTCCAGTTCCTGATCCAGTAGCTCCTTCATAAACTGTAAGGTTCACCAGATTTGTTGGTATTCCTGGTGTGATAGTTCCAATCGTTCCTGCAGTAATTGTAGATTGTGCAATATCTCCAGCAGTCGGGCAAAATTCAAATCCTACCGTATTACTATCACTCTGTGAATAGCAATAACTATTTTATGTTTGTCCAGCAGCACATTGAGCATATGATAGATTAGAAAACGAAAAAAGAATGATTCCAATTGAAATAAAAATCAGTTGCGTATTTTTTTTCATAATGTTTTGTTTATGAAGCGGTGGGTTTAGTTGTAATTAACAAGATAAGTATTAATTATAAGTTAAAAAAAATAGTTATCACTGTAAAAATCAAAATCAAGCGCAATAACTTATAAACAGGTGAGAATTTTATCTGCTAAATTGACAAAAAGGTAACAAATTGGTATTGTCTTTGATCTATAATAAACTAAAGGTCCGTTTTGGATCAAGACTTTTTGAAAAACAACAAAAAAAAGTTAACTTTATTAATAGTCAAAGGGAAAAAAATTACGCAAATCCAACTCATCAAAACAATGAAAAACTCACACTTTATCTTTATTGGTTTACTACTTATTACTTTTTTCACAAAAGGACAAACTCCTATTCAAGGAGGTTATATCGAACTTACTTATGATGAGTATACAGAACTTATAGAAATTAATCAAGAGAATGAATTGGATGGTAAATATTATGTCAGACAGTTTAAAGACAAAAAAGTTATTGGTATCCATAAAATCGAATACAGAAAAGGAAGAAAAAATGGAGAATGGCTACATTTTTCGATTTTCAGAAAAAAGGGAACACTGGATTTATCCACTATAGAAAACTATGAAGATGATTTAAGAAATGGGTATTATTATAATTCTGACAATGGATTTACTTTTTCGGAAGAAGGATATTATGAGAAAGGCAAAAAAGAAGGATTATGGAATGTTACAAAAAGTGGTTCTAATGAAAAAATAAATTATAAAAACGGTAAAAAACATGGTGATTATTGGCGTCAGGACGCATCAGGAGTTATTGTAAAAGGAGCTTATAAAAAAGGTGAAAAACTTGATAATTGGACTATTGAAGATCTTTCTGGAAACACCAAAAATCAAGGAGAAAATACAAGCATCTCATCACAACCGACTGAGGCTTCATCTGCAACATCTGGCATCCAAACGGTTCAAGGGAGCGTACAAAAACCCGATGGAACCATTGCTCCAATTGCTGTAGTTCGATTACAACTTACAGATACCTCTTGCACATATGCTTTTACCGATTTTGATGGTAATTTTGATATCGAAATTGATTATGATAAGATTACTGAAAATAGTTATTTTGAAATTGTCATTGAAGGTTTTCCTAAAAAAATAATGCCATTCTCAGATTTTTCTGATCAAGATGCTATTACGTTAGATAATGGTAGAAAAAAAATAACCTATGATGAATATCGCAGTTATTACGAATCTATGAAAGATTGTCACTTGTAGTATGATACTTTAAATTAATTAAGAATACGAGCTATTTTTTGTTTCAAAAAGTGTTTTTCAATTTTGGATTGAGTAAGCTTTAGTGCTTGTTGATAATATTCAACAGCTACATTAGGTTGAATCAAACGTTCATATATTTTTCCCATAATAGCGTGGTACAGATAATATCTGTTCATTACTTTATGATCATTTATTTTTTCTATGACATCTAAAGCTTCTGATGGCCCTTTTAATTCCAATATTACCAAACATCTATTCAGAAAAACTATAGGATCATAATTAATATTCAATAACAGGTCATAATATTTTAATATCTCCTTCCAGTTCGTTGTTTCATAACTTGAAGCTGTACAATGTTGATAGGCTATCGCTGCTTCTACATGGTAAGTTGTTAATGTGTCACCAAAAGCTGCTTGATTAAGATACTTGCTTCCTAATTTGATCAATTCAATATCCCATATTTTTCGATCTTGATCAGATAGCAGTATCAGGTTTCCATCTTTGGTAGTTCGACTTTCTATTCTGGCTGTATGAAAACACATCAATGACATTAATGCATATACTTGTGGTAAACGTGTACGTTTACTATCCAATAAAGATTTACACAACCATAGTGCTTGCGAAATCAAGTCTTTTCGTATTAGTTGATCATCATGTGTAGAATTATATCCTTCGTTAAACATCAAATAAATTGTACTCAATACCACCTCTGTTTTTGTTTCGATCTCCTCTAGAAAAGGTATTCTAGGTCGTATTTTATGTTTTCTAAAATATTCTTTCGTACGGTACAATCTTTTAGAGATCGTGTCTTCAGAAGTAAGAAAGGATTTAGCTACTTCTTTTGTACTAAATCCACAAAGAGATTTTAATATAAAAGTGATTTGATTTTCAGAAGAAATATCGGGATGGCAACAAGCGTACATCATTGCTAAAAAATCATCTTGTATATGTTGTTCTTTCCAAAAACTATCCATAGTACTTGTTAATGTGTATTCGGAAGTCAATAATTTACGTTCGGGATCTGAAAAGTCGATAGTTTTACTATGTTTTTTTCTTCTTATAATATCAATTGCTTTATTTTTTGCAGCGCGATATAGCCAAGCTTTTGGATTATCAGGCATCCCTCTAAACTTCCATGTTTCTAAGGCACTAACCAATGCATCTTGTACGACATCTTCTGCTATTGCTATATTTTCAGTCCCAAAGATTTTAATTAAAACAGCAACCATCTTTCCAGATTCTTGTCTAAAAAGATGGTTTAAGGTATTATCTATGTGATCTTGTGATTCCAATAATAATAATAATAATAATTATCCCATTGGTGCTATTTCACGAACCTCTACACTACAATCGTACTCAAAGCTAGGGCAACCTTTTGCAATTTCTGTTGCCTGATCCAGTGAATCTGCTTTGATAAGGAGATATCCTCCTACCAATTCTTTGCCTTCTGCAAATGGGCGATCTATCACTTTCTTTCCTCCTTCGGTCATGGTATTACCTTCATTCATTAAAGGTTGTCCTCCCACTAATTTTTCTTCTTGTGCCAATTTACCCATCCACTCTTGCCAGTGTTCCATATGCTTTTGCATGTCTTCTGGAGATACCGAATTATATTTTTCCTGTCCTCCTCTTATAAGCATTAAAAATTCTTTCATCGTCTATTTTTTTTAATTAAACATCTTCTGGCCACACTTCTCTAACTTCTACAGAGGATTCCCATTGCAATCCTGGACATCCTTTTGCCATTCCAGTCGCTTCTTCCATTGTTTCGGCCAGTACTATGATATAGCCTCCAACTAGCTCTTTAGCTTCAACAAGAGATCTATCAGTAACTTTTGTGCCTCCAGGATGAACCGTATTTACTGCTGGATATAGCCGCTCACCTCCCATATATTTTTCTTGTTCTGAAATTTGCCCAATCCACTCCATCCACTTTTCCATATGTGCATTTTGCTCTTCTGGGGTTTTAGCATCCCATACTTCGTCTCCGCCTTTAAAAAGGAACATAAATTGTTTCATTTGTCTAATTTTTTAATGTTTATTTATTTTTTTATAGTACTATGACGGATCTGTTTTAGGAATTAGGACATTATTTTAAAAAAAATTATTTTCTATATCCTACAGAGCCAAAAGCTTCTCCTATACCTGTTTGGCAATATTGACGTAAACTTTCCATATACCTTCCCCAACTATAGCTACAGATTGCATAAAAATCATCCTGATCTTTCCATCCTTCATGTGAGAATCTTACACGTGTTTTTCCATCATTCTTATCTAATAAAAACGTAAAAATATGACCAATCCAACCATGTTCACTTGCCACACATGTCCACACTACTTTATGATTAGGTTGTAATGTAACCACTTTCATTGTAGGTCCTATAGTAGTCCCAAAATCAAATTGAATTGTTGCTTCTTGTGCTGTGTTTCCTTTCGTTTGAATCGTCCACCAATTAGACAAGCCTTCAATAGTAGTTATTGCCTCAAAAACTTTTTGCGCATTGGCATCTATATGAAAAAGGTGTTTGATCGAATATTCCATGAGTATTATTTTTATATATACTTCTCTTTGACGAATAGCTATATGATATTTAGACTCAATTTTGATTTATCTGAAATGTTCTTTTCAATTTAATATCACAAAATATTATTTCTTTTTCATCATACTAAACGTAAATCCACCTAATAACAATATAACTATAAGCATTACTGCCCATAACCATATTTTATTTTTCAATAGTGATTCTGTCGCTTCTACTTCTTTTTGTTGGATAGGTTCTTCAATTCCTACTTGTAATATCTTTAGTTCTTTGGGCACTCGTTCAGAAACATATTGCAAATCATACGAAGGTTGGTGCGCTTTATTGTTCCCATATGTAAGATAGTATGTTGCTGGCTTTGTAAATCGTGTGATTAATTCGTAAGTATATCCTTTTAGCTGAATGGTGTCTATTGTTAAAGGTTCATTATCCTGATTATCAATTATCACCTTTATTTTATTAGTAATCGTACTAGAAAACCTAAATTCATTTTCTTCAATTGAATTGAGAGTTCCTGCTGTAAGATCTTCGTATCTATATTTCCATCCTTTTTCGGTTTGAGTACTATCTTCAAGAAATTTGATACGTATACGTCGATAGTAATCAAATTCATTTTTGGGTTTTATTTTTATATAACTTAAAGGAATTGCTGTTTCTAATTGAATATTTAGTATTGTTTGCTTATTTGTTTTTTGGTTTCTATCGATTGAATAGAATACTCCTTGTAATTTGCCTCTTTTACTTGTTTTAAAGTGATCTGTGCACTACTTATTTCTGGGGCTTTATTTCCCTTTATAAAAACTCTATAGTATTGATATTTAGAACTTGGAAATTTTACAGTGGTAAAATCATATGAAGTTAATTCATTTTTTATAGATAGGATTCGGTAATTATTTACAATCGTATACCATTTTTTTAAGTTTTGACTTCCTTCTAAAGTTACTGCAGTATCAAAATTATCTTGTCGAAAAAACAATTTAATTTGATTTATGGTTTGATCAAGGGGTATTTTAAACGTTATAAAAGCTCCTTTATGAGTAGTAACTCTATTAATAATTTCGAAATTAACCTGCTTATTGGTACTTTCTGGTTCATTTTGTTTAATCAAATAAGGAGCTTCTATTGTATCATTTTTTTTAGTAACTCCATAAATTCTTATATCAGAAAAATCCGAAGACAGGTTTTTAAATACCTCGTCAGGTAGTGTAATAGAATGCCAACTATCAGATATACCATATAATTCTCGTTTATATTGATATTTGTCTATCTGTCCGTACATTTCCGAAGAAATTACTACTAGAATCCAGAGTACAATATTAATCTTTGATCTCATCAGCTATTATGTGTTTGTATTTATTATATAAGAACGAAATTATCAAAAGTAATACTCCTAAAGACACAAACACAATGGTTTTAGAAATGGTATTTAGATGTGCGATATCATACAAGAATAGTTTTATCAAAGTAATCCCGAATAGAATGAACGCAATAACACGTATGTGCTTTGTTTTTTTCCAAAATCCAAGTGCAATCAATAGTAGTGCATATAAACCCCAAAGAATACTTAATCCTAATTTATCTGATGATATATATCCTGCTATATCCAACCAATGAATTAATTCACTACTAATAATCCATATTATCGCTATTTGTAAAATAACATCGAAACTTATTTTAAAGGTTCTTTTTAGAAAATCCTGTCTCACGTATTGATAACAGATAGCTAGCAATCCAATTCCAAAAATTAATGAAATATATCGAATACCAATATGATACAAACCAATTTCAGACGATTCTAGAAGCTTTGAGTTTAGGTAAATTTCTCTTAACTCACTTAATATATAAAGCCCACTTGATAAGAAAATAAGTACTCCAAATAGATTAAGAAATACATTGATATATCCAAAAACCATGTTTTTAAATTTTCGAATATTTACAAGAGAAATTATGATTAGAAATATTAAAGTGTAATTAATCAACCAGATACCTCTAAACTCCTGTTTATTCTCGTTCTGGTTATTCCAATATTCATTGATTTCTAAAAAGAAAGTCATATAAAGAACAAACAGAAACATTGCAGAAATCCATAAGGAGATTAAATCGAACCAAGTTTTATATTTAGGCCATTGAAATGGATATTTGTCACTACGATGTAAGTAGAGAATATACCCAAGAGAAGCGACACATATTAGGGAAGTGAGTACAGAAATATTAAAAAATGGTATCATATTGCTTTCTGGTACCTCTGAAACATAAGAATACTCTACATAATAAAACCACCAATCCTGTAATACACTAAAAAAAGCTAATGCTATCACTGGATATGCAAGTTTTTCATAAATAGGAACTTTCTTAGTTCTACCTATCCAAAATAACAAAACTGCTTCTGCAGCCCATAAAAGGGTAACCCAGTTGCCATCTAACTGTACGGGAAATGCGATACTGATAAAAACCAACACCATTCCTGATATAAAATAAAACAAATTGCGATCCGCTAGCTTTAATCTATAAATGAAGACGCTTATTATGAAATGTATTATAGCATTCCCTAATGTAAATACTCCTAATAATTGGTTTCCTTCTGGGTGATTGTCTAGCATCGAAAAACCGATTCCATAAAAAACGAAAGCATTAATTAGTTGAAGAATAATATCACCTATACTAAACTTTTCTTTTCTAATCAGTTTATACATCAAAAATATAACATAGAATGTCGTAAAAAACACAAGCAAAAAGACAGCTGCTAATCCAAAGTGAATACCTGTTTCATAATCAGAAACATACCAACTAAAATAAATCAACCATGTAAGAAAAAAAGAAGAATAATATAATGATTTCCAATAACGCTGTAGCGATATTACAAGGATCCCAATATTAATGATCGCCATATAACTAAATAGTACTCCCACTCTTCCAGACCCATCACTAAGTAAAAACGGAACTGCATAAGCGCCTACCAACCCTATATGTGCAATCACTTGTCTATTATACTGTATCGCCGCAAATACTGTGAAAATTGTAAATAAAACCATCAGACCAAAAGCAAAAAGCTGTGGAATCAGATCATATAAACTATACGCCATAAAGGTTATAAAATATAATATCGCCATTGCTCCACTCACCAATACTGCACTAAAGTTTTCGTATTTCTGCTTTAGTTTCATTCCAATAGTGATCAAACCAATACCTGTGATGTATCCTAACACAATTCTTGTTAACGGACTAATTAAATCATTATCAATAGAATATTTGGTTCCAATAGCTACTCCAATTATTAAAATGACAACTCCGATTTTGCTTATAAGATTTTCTCCTATAAATTTTTCCCAATTCGATTTCCCTTTTGGTTTAACAATTTCTTTAATTGTAGGTGTTGTTATTGGTGTAATAGGCTGTTTTTGTTCCGCGAAGTCTACTGGTTTAGGTTCATCTTCTATATTTTTTAATGTTGGTTCGGCTATTCCTGAAGTGATTCGATCTCTGTCCTCTACAATTGGCTCTTCTTTTCTTTCTACCTCACCTTTTAGCTTATATATTTCGCCTTTCAAGTCTAATATTTCTCTATGAAAAACCTCTTGTTTTTTTGAAAGAATCTCTATTTTTTTAAGAAGTTCATTAATGTAATCTTGATTATTAGCCATCGCGGTTTTCGTATAAAAATGAAGATGATTTTTTGATATTGATTATAGAAATATAGTCAAAAAAAAGAGCTTTATTTAAATACATAAATATTTTCTCTCTTTTCACACCACAAAATATTGCTAATAAAAATCAATTAACACCCTGAAAAAAGGGTATTTTTCAAAAAGCTGTATAATTTGAAGTAAGATTATATCACGTGACTAAAAAAGCTTAATAATAAGATACAGAAAAATTTAAAAACCAGTAGTAAATAAGTTCCTTGCACCTCTAATGCCACATTTTTGATATTTATGATATGATTGCGCTGCTCTTTCGTCAATCTGATCTCCTGATTCTTTAGCAATCCAACCATCAATTGCTGCTTTTAGTGTATATGCTTCTGGTGCCATTAGATGTGTTGTCCAGAGTATGGGGTTTGCTTTTGCTTTTTTTATTTCTGGAGAAAAATAACTTTTACTATAACATGCTAGGATTATAACATCTCTTGTTGTGGTTACGGACTCGTTATACAGGATATTTACATCAAAATCCATTAAACCATCATGTCCGACAAATGCCAATAAATCTGATCCTCCACCAAAATGTAAGGTCTTATTTTCTTCTTTTATTTGAAAAGGTTGCTGACCATTAGATGATTTCAAAAAATCCTGAATACATTCTTTAATCTTAGCTCCGTCATAAGCCTCTGCTAACATATATACATCTTTAGTGGCATGCTTAAAAAGTAACCGTTCTAAGATATCAGAATCATCAGAAGGTATTGTGCGGATAAGTTGCCAGTCTCTTGTTTTAACTTTAAAAAAGTTTTTAACGCCATATCCTGCTCCCCAATACAAATTATGTTTAGGATCTTGACCATTACCTATCTTCTCTGGTACTGGGACAATTCCTTGATTAACATTATCACATAGCGCTACGAATACATGGATGTTTTTGGTCTGACCAAAAGACGCTTTCAAAAAAAGTATTAAAATAACACTACAAATAATTCTCATTGTTTTATACTTAAAATTAACTCTATATTTTTTCTTTCTATAGTAGATAATTTATTCACTGCATCTCCAGTTGTGGGAATATACCATGATTTTGACTCGAAGTAATCTTGCCATTTTTTGGTTTTAAACATATATCCATGTGAGGCAAAAATTTCGTTCTTAATAATTGCCAGCTCTTCTTCGGTTTTACCATCTAATTCTGTTATAGAAAACATCCTATGAGAAAATATAAAATTTTCACGCTCTGATGCCTTTCTATCTATATAAGGCTTAGAAAATGTCCCATCTTCTTTTATAGGTTGAAACTCCAGCCATATTTTTTTGCCAATTTGTTTTCCATCACCTTGACAATCTAATTTCTCCCTCGTTTCTTTAAATACAAGAAGGTCTTTTGATATAAAAACAGATGCTCTGGTATCGTCAAAAGAGCAATCCGCCATGGCACGTTCAAAATCTATTTTGTCAATACGTTTTCCATCAACGGTAAACGAGGTTAAGGTTGATTGTTCACAAACTCCTTCAGCATTACAATCAAAACGTGTGGAAAGTAGTACATACCTATCTGTTTTAATTATAATACCATTGGTTAATAATTCATTAGCTCTCTCAGAAGATGTAAACTCAAAATATTTTAACGCTACATCCTCTGGTATTACTTTTTTAGACTCAGCAAATAACTCAACCAAGCTTTCAAATTCGCTCTCCTGAGCATATCCTATTGATGTAAAAAAAACATTTAATATTACTATATATCGCATCATACATGGTCTAATTATAGGCACAAGTAGAGTTTTGTATTGAAACAAAAGGGCTGGAAAGCACAAATCTAAAAAACTTTTTTAGAAATCGTGAAAGCTAATATAGGGTTTGTATTACTTTTTATCATGCATTTTTCGATAGAAAATCTTATTCACAATCTTCCATTCATTATCAATTTTCAGCAAATTCATGTGATCTATAAAGGTAAATGTTGGATATTCTATTTCTAAAACTGCACTGGCAGCGTGCCCAGAAATATTAATATTTGCAATTTTAGTTTTTCTATTTTGCTTAGGACCTGGTTTCATTATTTTTCCGAAAAACTCGATAGCATTAACTTCCTGATATCCATTATTAATATATTTCATGGTAGCTGTTTTGTGAAATGCCTTTTTAAGGGTTTCGAAATCATTGTTGGTTCCTCCTTCTAGATAATAGTTTACAGTTTGTTCTACCAGCTTACGATCTGATTCTTGTGCTTGGATAACCGATATAGTCATCACTAAAAATAATGTTAGGAAATGTTTCATGATTGATGATTTTAGATTATAATATTTTAGAAGGTCAGGTAAGGAAAGAGATTTCCAATACACTGGATAATCAAAACACTAATCTATAAAATCATTTTTGTATTCTATCCCAATAAAATCTTAATCCATTACAAATTATTCGCTTTCAACAAAATAACGATAACACATGAAGAAGAACTTGGCACGGACATCATCTAATATTTAGATAAATAAAAACGAGTGCACAAAAGGTACACTCGTTTGTTTGTTTAGTTCGATAAAGTATACTATTATAATAATAGCTATTTATAAATTGAAAAGACTAAAGCTTAGGGCATCTTTTACAATTAGTTTTACCTTTCTTTTTATATTTCTTACAACATTTTTTCTTTTTTCCTCCACAGCTGATTTCACAATTCATTGAAGAGCAAGGAGAATATAAAGATGGCATTTCTGAACTTCGCACTTGTATTTAATTTTTATTAAATCTAAATAAAGCGCAAAAATATAAAAAAAAGATTCTCAACCAAAGAATCTTTTAATTTTATGCAGTAACTTATTAACAATCAGTTACACTACTCTGCATCTGATGTAACCGCTTGGAGCGTATTGATATCTCTATCAAATAAATAATGACCAGATTTATCATCTCCAATGATCTTTAATTTATCTAATAATGTTCTTGCTGTAGCTTCTTCTTCCAGTTGTTCTGAAACATACCATTGCATAAAATTATGTACATTATAATCTTTATGTTCTAAGCATTGAAAAATAACATTATTAATCTGAGCTGTAACAAATTCCTCACTTTCAAGAAATATCTCAAACAACTCTCTCAATGATTTAAAATCATCTCTAGGTTTATCAATTGCGGGAATTACAGCCTTTCCGTTTCTTTCATTAATAAACTTAACCAATTTGGTCATATGCACACGCTCTTCTTCTGATTGTGTGTAAAAAAACTCGGCGATCCCATTATATCCATTTACATCAGCCCAACATGCCATCGAAAGGTATTCTGCGGATGCTTTGGCTTCATACTTTATTTGGTCATTTAAAGATTTTTCTATCTCAGGTATCATAACATTTTTAATTTCATTTCTATAAACTAAAGTACATAATTTAAAATAGTTTCAATAGTTTTTACAAGTGTTTTCAATTAATTTAAAATCAGACTATTTTAAACAATACTTTGTACTAAGATCTATCTAGTACAATGTTCTTACATCAGATCCGCGTGTATTCGGAAATTACCGTAGCATGTGCAGGAAACTCACTTGTCAAAATATGTTGTTCAGCTAATTCAAAATCTTCAAAATCGAAACCTGGCGATACCGTACAACCTACAAAAGAATACCCTTTCTCATCTTTCACACTAGATGCAAACCAACAACCTGCAGGAACAACTAATTGAGGTGATTCTCCTTTTTCCAGATTCATTCCGACTGCATGTCTTGTATATATGCCATCTGGAGAAATTACATGAACATACAGTGAACTTCCTTCATAAAAATGCCAGATTTCGTCTTGTTTTATTCTATGGAAAGCTGAGAAATTCTCTGATGTAAGTAGAAAATAAATTGCTGTACAATAATTACGTTCTCCAGAGAAGTTTTCTTGTAAAGCATCTTTCGGAATGACACCATCGCTCCTATATGTTTCTTTATAAAAACCACCTTCTGGATGTGGTGACATTTTCAATTTTGTAACTATTTTTTGTACTTTCTTTTCCATATCACTAATCTTTAGACAAAAAAAGAAGCGACCTATGGAATCAGGTCGCTTCAAAATACTTTATAAATTTATTTAGATATTATGCTAATACTGCTTGCACTTTATCCGCAGCTTCCTGAAACTGTACTGCACTTTGTACATCCAATCCACTATTATCTATTAAATCTTTTGCTATATCTGCATTCGTACCTTGTAAACGTACAATTATAGGCACGTTAATAGCATCACCCATATTTTTATATGCATCTACTACACCTTGAGCAACTCGATCACAACGAACGATTCCTCCAAATATATTAATCAGTATCGCCTTAACATTAGGATCTTTCAGAATAATTCTGAACGCTTCTTCTACTCGTTTAGCATCTGCAGTTCCTCCAACATCAAGGAAATTAGCAGGTTCTCCACCAGCTTGCTTGATCAAATCCATAGTAGCCATTGCAAGACCAGCTCCATTTACCATACATCCAACATTACCGTCTAGATCAACATAATTAAGTCCTACTTCATTTGCTTCAACTTCAATTGGATTTTCTTCACGAATATCTCGCATATCCACATAGTTTTTATGACGGTATAATGCGTTATCATCTATCGTAACCTTGGCATCTACAGCCATAATTTTATCATCACTAGTTTTTAAAACTGGATTGATTTCGAACAAAGAAGAATCTGATTTTACATATGCTGTATATAAAGCCATAACGAACTTAGTCATCTCCTTAAAAGCAGTACCACTCAATCCTAAATTAAACGCTACACGTCTAGCCTGAAATGGTAATAAACCTACAGCAGGATCTACTTCTTCTGTAAATATTAAGTGTGGTGTTTCTTCTGCAACAGTTTCAATATCCATACCTCCTTCTGTAGAGTACATAATCATATTACGTCCAGTAGTACGATTAAGCAACACAGACATATAAAATTCGTCTGGTTCACTATCTCCAGGATAATACACATCTTCTGCTACTAAAACCTGGTGTACTTTTTTTCCTTCTGCTGATGTCTGCGGAGTGATCAAATTCATTCCGATGATTTGTCCTGCTATATCTTCAACCTCTTGAAGGTTTTTTGCAAGTTTTACTCCACCACCTTTTCCTCGACCACCTGCATGTACTTGTGCTTTGATGACATGCCATCCAGTACCTGTCTCTGCAGTTAGTTGTTTTGCAGCAGCAACTGCTTCTTTAGCATTTTGTGCAACAATACCTCGCTGGATACGCACACCAAAGCTGTTTAATATCTCTTTACCCTGATATTCGTGTAAGTTCATAGTCTTATTTTTTGCCTTTTGAATAGGAGTCCCAAAAATAGGAAAAGTGAAGTTACTGTGCCAATCTTTTATGGTAAAAAAAATACTATTCAAATAGCCGTTAAATTATCTAAATAACAGCCCTGTAAAATATCCGAAAAACTAATAATTAGTCCTTTACATTTTAAAATCCTCAAAATCCAAAGGGTCAAAGTTTTTAAAATGCCCGTTCATTTTAATAACCTCTTTAGCACGATTCATTTCTCTGACAACAGGAATTGTAATTTTAAGATGACCGATAAGATAATTAAGCCGTTCTAATTCGCTTCTTAATTTAAGCAAATGATATTCCTGATGAAGTGCCAATCCTACCTTATGCGCAACCTGATAACTTATAAATGGAATGTCAAAAATCGGTGGTTTATCAATGGTTAATTCAATATATAAAATTGCAATATTCTTTAATAACTCTTCCTGAAGTTCTTCTACTCCATTTTCGGTATCTTCGAGATATTCAACCTCTCCTCCTGCATAAAGTTTTCCTGGAAGTTCCTGCTGAAAGCTTTTAATTCTAAATACTCTTTTTCCAATGCAAACAACATCACTTTCGCCATCTGGATACCGTTTTTTTACTTTTTGTAAGGTAACTTCGGTACCATAATCCAATTTTTTATCTATATAAGTAGGCACACCAAACGAGATTCCATCGTTTTCACAATCCGTAATCAACTGCTGGTATCTCTTTTCAAAGATATGCAAAGGTAATCGCTCACCAGGATATACTACTAATGGTAAGGGAAAGAGTGCTAACATTTTTTATTTTAAAAATACTAAATATAATGACGACTATCTGTATCATCACAGTTCAAAAAAAGAAAATTAGTTATTTGAGGCTTATTTTTTTTAGGTTTACATAATTTTATACTAATTACGCGGCGCTTAGATGTAATCAACCGTAAAAAATGGTAATTTCGTAAGCTTAATTTTAGTTAAAAATGGAAAACGCAAATTTATTAGCAATCGCAAAAGAGTTTGGGAGTCCAGTATATGTGTATGACTCCTCAAAAATTGTTTCACAGTATGAACGTTTAACTAACGCTTTTAAACAGGTAAAACAAGTAAAACTTAACTATGCAGTCAAGGCATTGTCTAATCTTGCAATTCTAAAACTAATGAATTCATTAGGAGCTGGATTAGACACTGTATCGATACAAGAGGTAGAACTAGGATTATTGGCTGGTGTGAAGCCAGAAAACATAATTTTTACACCTAATGGAGTTTCTTTAGAAGAAATCGAACAGGTTTCAGAAAAGGGAGTACAAATAAATATCGACAACCTTTCTATTCTAGAACAATTTGGAACAAAACATCCTAATATCCCTGTCTGTATAAGGATCAACCCGCACGTAATGGCTGGAGGAAATAGTAAAATTTCTGTAGGTCATATTGATAGTAAATTTGGTATTTCTATTCATCAAATACCGCATATCCTGCGAATTGTAGAAAATACTGGAATGAACATCAATGGTATTCATATGCATACGGGTAGTGATATTTTAGATATTGATGTGTTTTTATATGCGAGTGAAATATTATTCGAAACTGCGAAAAATTTTAAAAATTTAGATTTTATAGATTTCGGAAGTGGTTTTAAGGTTCCATATAAAGAGGGAGATATCGAAACCAATATAGAAGAGTTTGGTAAAAAGCTTACCAAACGTTTTAATACTTTTTGCAAAGAATATGGTAAAGAACTAACGCTTGGTTTTGAGCCAGGAAAATTCTTAGTCAGTGAAGCTGGTTATTTTCTAGCAAAAGTTAATGTAGTAAAACAAACTACCTCTACTGTTTTTGCAGGAATTGATAGTGGTTTTAATCATTTGATAAGACCTATGTTTTATAATTCTCATCATGAAATTGTAAATATCTCTAATCCAAAAGGAAGAGAACGTTTTTATTCTATCGTTGGATATATCTGTGAAACGGATACGTTTGCTACAAATAGAAGAATTTTAGAAATTACTGAAGGAGATATTATAGCGTTTAAAAATGCTGGTGCCTATTGTTATTCTATGGCTAGTAATTATAATTCTCGTTTCCGTCCAGCAGAAGTGCTTTGGCATAACAATAAAGCACATCTAATTCGTAAACGTGAAACTATGGAAGATATCACCAAAAATCAGATTGACGTGGATATATTTACTGAAATTCCAGTTTCTATCTCTTAAAAAAACTTAAAGTTCAATATTTTACGAATGCGTTAGAATTCTTTCTAACGCATTTTTTTTATTTTTAATATACTCTTGAACTTTTAAAACTTCTACTCATGGAAAAATTACAATGGAATTCCTTTACAAAGAAAATATACATCCACACTTCATCTGAGAAATTATATAATCTATGGGCCACACAACAAGGAATCACTTCTTGGTTTCTTAAAGAGGCGGATTATGTATACGCAACTGATAAAAAAAGAAAGAACAATGAACACATTCAAAAAGGAGATGTATACACTTGGCAATGGCATAATTGGGATGAAAAAGAAAAAGGAAAAGTCCTTGAAGCTAATGGACGTGATTACATTGAAATGGAATTTGGTGGTTGTAAAGTTTCAATTAAACTAGAAGAGAAACAAGATATTACCATCGTAATATTAACTCAATTTGAAATTCCTGAAGACGATGATAGTAAACTAAAATTACATTATGGTTGTAGTAATGGATGGACGTTTTGGCTCACAAATTTAAAAGCCTTTATCGAGCATGGAATCTTATTAAATGAAAAAGAAATTGACTTAAGAGGAAACGAACTTGCAGGGTATCAATTTGTAAATATGTAAAATTATAATTTTCGAATATTTCTAATTAAATACTCAAGACCATTTAACTTTAACTCGTACACTGTTTGCAATTGTTGTCCAAGAGTACCTTTAGGGAATCCTTTATTATGATACCAAACAATATAATATTCTGGTAAGTCTATTAGATATCTGTCTTTATATTTACCAAAAGGCATTTTGGTATTTGCAAGTTTAATCAAGAAATCCTTTTGGGGTTGTAATTGCATAAAAAAACGGTATACGTTTATTTGGCATAGTCTCTATAATACCACATCAAATTCTTAACTTTTTTCTCCCATTTTTTCTGACTTCCTTTATTTTTAGAATGATCAGTTTCTATATCGTACTGTTCTTGCATATTAATTCTCATACGCTCTACTCTCTTGTACAATTTATTGAGATCTTTACGGACATTCTTAGCAGGTATGGGTTTATACTCTTTAAGTTTTTTGCGCATGATTCTAGCGTGCAATTCTGAAATATCAAAATGCAGCTGTTCATGTAGTAGTAAATATTTGGTAGATTGTCCTTTTTTGACCCATGACAATGATGGATAACAAAAGCTATCTACTTCATATTTTAATTCAATTCTTCCGTAATCTTTGCTTATAGACCATTGATAAGTTATACCTGTATTGACGCTAGCGTCAAAATTACTGTTCGATTTAGGTTCCCCTCTAAAATCCGACCAATCTAACTTACTCTTTTCTGCATAAGAAAAACGCTCTACATACCCATGATTAGCAAAAACTAAAACTAAGAGAATAGTAAAAAATTTACCCATAATTGCAATAATTATGCCCGGCTAAAAGTTGTTTATTTTGTATTTTGGATGCATTACTCAATACGGGGCGAGTATCGATAATCGCTACCAAAATATGCTTATTCATAACTAGACATATAATTTAATATCTAGTGCAACAGCAACATCATTTTCAACATTAAATGACTCATCGCTATCATTATCAAATTGTATATCAATTTTCATACCACGACTTTAAAATAAGTCAATAGTGCAAATAAACTGAAAAATATTCCTACAATACTAATGAAAACAAAACAATTCAGATTCTAAAAATAAAAAAAAACATATTAAAATCCGCTGTAATATTAATTATTGATTAAATAATTTTTATTCTATTACAGTAAGCTTTAGGTCATCATCAAATTTAATGATATAAGAGGCTTTATTATAATAACCTCCTAAAAGTTTTTTAGCGTAATTAAATTTGTTTTCCACGTATTCCGTTGTTCCTTCAAAAGTTGCAGCATGGTACAAGTCATCTGCTGTACCAAGTCTCATCAAAATATCATAAGTAATATCAAAACCTCTAACTGCGTAGGTACTTGGAATAGTGCCATATTCCTTTTTATACCTTTTAACAAAGGGAGTCATATTATTCTCATCATAATTATCATATTCCTTACCTATAGAAGGATAATGTAAATGCAAATTTGATAAATATTCATTCTTAATATTATCATCATCAAATGCATCATCCTTATCTGTTGTAAACAAAGTAATCTGATGACTTTCTGCTTTTGCATTAAGTAATGGTGTTACATTACTTATTAATGCAACATCATCAGATTCTAGAAAAACCCAATTAGGTTTATCTTTTGCTAAAACTTTATTTAAATGCACTTCGTATAAATAATTACCTTCTTCCAATCTTGGTATTTTAGCATTTGGAAATTTAGCAATTAACTTATTCTTTATTTCTTCGTGTTTCTTTTTCCCTTGCTGCACAATAATAATGATATTCTTATCTGTAGAATCATTAGCTACATAATTTATCAATTTATCCTGAAGCATTACATCTGTCGGTATAGTTTGAAAAAAATTACTATATAATTTAGATTCTTTATTTGACAAAGGAGAAAGCACTGGTGTTTCATACTTTTTAAGCTCTGCAGCGGCAGCCTCTACATTACTTTGATAAAGAGGTCCTATAACAACATCCATTTCATCAAAATTATTTTGATTGATAAGCTGTTTTATATAATTGGCATTATTATTTTTTTGTGTATCAAACACAGATAAATCAATACTTACTCCTCTGGTTTTAGCAGAATCTACAGCCATCTGAACACCTTTATAAAAATCCAAAGCAACTCTTATTCCTCGCGCTTTTCTACTCTTAATATATTCCTCTGTTTCTTGTCGTGAGTCTGGATTTAATGTATCTAACCCAAAAGGAAGCATTATTGCTAGTTTCTTCGTTTTGAAATTAGACAACATATTATCAAGTTTCACATATTTACTCTCTGGAAAATTAATCGCCAAAGAATCAATAGCTTCTGTTTTAGGAAGCGTAATCACCATACCAGCCTTAAGTCCTTCTCTTAAATATGGGTTCATTTTAAACAAAGAATCAGACGATATTTCTGTTCGCTTAAGAATACTGTATATAGTCTCTTTTGGCTGTACTTCGTACAATTCAAATTCTGGTTCTATAATTTCTTCGAGAGGAACAAAAATGGTTGTAGGTACAATTATTTCCATACCAATCGGAAAATTAGGATCCATATTCGGATTTAACTGATCCAATTCACCTACTGTAATTCCATGCCTCCTTGAAATACTATATTTAGTTTCTTTAGGCTTAACAATATACTTCGTTGTGGTAGAGATTCTGCCTCCAAGAGTATCTACAGGAACAATAGTTTCTGTTTCCTCAACCGCTACTTCTTCAAATACAGGAATTCTAATTCTATCACGTTTCCTAATTTCTTCAGAGTACAATCTTTTATTATGTTTCTTTATATCATCAACAGTAATATCGTATTTCTGAGCAATACCATATAACGTTTCTTTTCGTTTTACTTTGTGTGTTTTAAAACGAACAATTTTGCGAATCTCTTCTAATGGCTTTATACTATCCAATATCGGGTCACTCACATTTTCTGTTGGGGTATTTGCAGTATCACTTTTTTCTATTTGAGCAACACGTAGTATTTGACCAAGATTAATACCATTAACAGCTTCGGGATTTAGAATATATATTGCTTCTGGAGTAGTATTATACTTTTTAGAAATATTATATACTGTATCACCTTCTTCTACGACATGAGTTTGGAATTCCTGATCATCAATTACTGGAATAGCAAGAATTTGTCCTTCTTGTATACCTTCTTTGGCGTTAGGATTTATTTTATAAATTGCTTCTGGAGTGGTATTATAGCGTTTAGCAATTCTATACACATTTTCTCCTTTAGCAACCTTATGACTTTTATACTGCTGAGCAAAACCAATACTGGTAATGAAAAGCACAAAAAAGAACAACAATACTTTTTTCATTCGTTTAAATTTTAATAGATCTATTATAAAAACAGAGCTGTTAGGTCTTAGCAAATTATTCCCACTCGATAGTTGCAGGCGGTTTAGAACTTATGTCATACACTACTCTATTAACGCCTTTTACCTTATTTATTATTTCATTCGAGGTTTTTTGTAAGAATTCATAAGGAAGATTTACCCAATCTGCTGTCATTCCATCTGTACTTTCTACAGCTCTTAACGCTACACACTTCTCATAGGTTCTCTCATCCCCCATTACTCCTACACTTTGCACTGGCAATAAAATTGCTCCTGCTTGCCATACTTTATTATAAAGATCATTTTCCTTTAATCCATTAATAAATATAGCGTCAACTTCTTGCAAAATACTAACTTTTTCTGAAGTTATATCTCCTAATATACGAATTGCAAGTCCAGGCCCTGGAAAAGGATGTCTTCCTAGCAATTCTGGATCGATCCCCATAGATGCACCAACTCTTCTTACTTCGTCTTTAAACAACATTTTTAATGGTTCCACCACATTTAATTTCATAAAATCAGGTAATCCTCCAACATTATGATGTGATTTAATGGTAGCTGATGGACCACCATTAACAGATACTGATTCAATCACATCTGGATATATAGTACCTTGAGCTAACCATTTGGCATCTTCTATTTGATTAGCTTCATCATCAAATACCTCAATAAATACTCGTCCTATTATTTTACGTTTCCCTTCTGGATCACTTTCTCCTGCAAGCGCATCCAAAAAGCGTGCCGAAGCATCAACTCCTTTTACATTAAGTCCCATTCCTTCGTACTGATTTAGTACTGAAGAAAACTCATTTTTACGAAGTAATCCGTTGTTCACAAAAATACAGTGTAGATTACTTCCAATTGCTTTATGAAGTAAAACTGCAGCTACAGTAGAATCTACTCCTCCACTCAATCCAAGTACAACTTTATCATTTCCTATTTTCTCCTTTAACTCTGCAACTGTAGTATCCACAAATGAGTTCGGTGTCCAATCAGGTTCGATACCAGCAATATTAATTAGAAAATTATCTAATAATTGTTTCCCATCTGTAGAATGGTATACTTCTGGATGAAATTGGATTGCGTAGGTATCTTCATTCTCAATCTTATATGCTGCATTAGCTACATCACCTGTACTTGCCAATAACACACCTCCTTCTGGCAATGTTTTTATAGTATCACTATGACTCATCCATACCTGTGAACCTACAGATATCTTTTTAAAAAATTGTTCATCTGATTTTATAAAAGAAAGATTTGCTCTTCCATACTCTCTAGTATTAGATGGCGCAACTTCTCCTCCACTAAAATGTGCTAAATACTGAGCCCCATAACACACCGCCAATAATGGTTTTTCACCTCTGATTTCTGATAAATCTGGATGTGGTGCATCTTCACCTCTTACAGAGAATGGAGAGCCTGATAATACAACTGCTTTAAAATCTGATAAATTACCTGGTAATTTATTGAAAGGATGGATTTCACAATAAATATTTAACTCTCTTACTCTTCTTGCAATTAGTTGAGTATACTGTGATCCAAAATCTAAAATGAGTACGTTATTTTGCATAGGCAAAAATAAAATTAAATTACAACCTCTGAAATCCTTACTGATATAATTTTCAACTTAGTTGATTATTTTACAAACACCCTGTCAATTGTCCTAAAAAATAACGACTTACTTAGTATATTTAAAGAAAAACTATGAAATGTTCAATTTTAAGCTATCTATTTTGTTGCTGTATCCTCATTTCAATTGTTTCTTGTAAGAGTGGTCTAGACACTAGAGGATCTTCTGACTATAAGAGTAGTATCAACTCAGACTCTTTTACATCCATACCCTTAACTCCTGGAAATATAATTAGTACGATTAAGGTTGAAGATAATGAATCAGAGTGGAAATACGATTTAACTATTCCGAAAATTAAGGAAGGATCAAAAGTTCCATTATTTATTGTTCTTCATGGAGGTGTTGGAAGTAAAAACTACACAAAATTTAGTGATTGCCTTGTTGTTCCTGGTCTTAAAGATGCTGGAGGTTTTATTTTTAGTCCTTCTGGAGCTTGGCGCACATGGACTTTAGATCATTTAGAAAAACGAATACTCGATTTTATTGATCTTGCAAAAAAACATTGGCCAATCGATCCCAATAAAGTTGTTTTAGTTGGATATAGTAATGGAGCATTGGCAGGATGGCAATATGCCAAAGATTACCCAAATGTTTTCTCTGCCATGATATTAATGGGTTCTAATTGTAAAGTAGATGAAAAATTAGATGTACCTATTTATGTCATTCAAGGAACTAAGGATCGATTCTTTCCTATTAAAAAAGCTAGAAAACGTATTGCTGAAGCAAAAAAATTAGGTTGCGACATCACTTTCATAGAAGCCGAAGGAAACACACACATTAAGGCATGTGAATATAAAGAAATACTAAAAACAAGTATTCCTTGGATGGAAAACAAAGTTTGGAAAACCAAATAGCATACTTATTTAAAGAAGTATGTTTTTAATTTATTTCTCTAAAGTTTTTGTAAATAAACAATGGTTATAGAACTCTTACCGACTAGTTCTTAATAAATTTAAAACTACTTTTTTGCCTTCCTGAAATAAGTTGTCCTATATACAATCCTTGTGATAAGTTTCCGACATTAATATCTACGGTTGCTATCGCAGAAGGAATTTCTTCCTTATATACTAACTGTCCATTGATATCATAAATTTGCAAGGTTTTGTTTTTAACTGTATTCGAAGTATCAAATGTAAAAATATCCTTTACTGGATTTGATGTGATCTGAAAAGGTATTTCTTCCTCAGGACCTCCCACACTTAATGTATTACCAATAACATATTTGATACCTTCTTCTATATGCTTTATAAAATCAGCATTACCTGTATAATCACTAGAATTATGTCCCAACGCAGTATAAAACGAGCGTCCTCCTCCATATTCTTTATACCATGAAATAGGTCTGGCCTCATCATAATCATTAGATCCAGTTGATTCTACCATTAATAAATTAATATTACCATTAAATAACTGTCCTCCGTTATTCTTCCAATAATAATATTCTTCGGACTTGTTCCAGGTAGCACCCAGAAAATCAACTGAAGGATGAGAATTTACCACGGTCATATCTGCATTAAAATTGTTACTCGTATGATTAGGTCCTGATTGCACAATCCCACCAACCAGATCGTTGTAAAAGCTCCAACTATTATCCCGATACGTATCTGTAGCCGCATGTATCCCTAAAAAACCTCCTCCAGCAGCGATAAAATCCTCAAAAGCTTGTTGTTGTGAAGTATTCAATAAGTTATTACCACTAGTATTACACCATATTACTGCACTATATTGTGCCAGATTACCCGCAGTAAAATCATTAGCATCATCGGTTTGATCTGTTGTCCACAGTCCATTGGAGTTCCCTAAATTGGTAATCATAGTAACACCAGCTCCTATTGAACCATGAGTAAATCCGTTAGTTTTAGTAAATACTAGTACTTTATCCTGAGCAAATAGTGTAGTAAACAAAAAGGATAGTGATAAGGTAATTAAGAGGGTTTGTGTTTTCATGACGTTAAGAGTTTGTTACATCATAACGTGTGTAATTACCATAAAATTATACATTCTAAATAAGCTTATCTTGTAATGTATGAAATGTACGCTCTTTATAAACACAAAATATAAATAATAGCTTCTGCTAAGAGTTTACCTAAAAAACCTAAAGTATTATATCATTATTTACCCAGACAGCTCTCTATAATTCCTTAAAAAAAGTGTCAACAAAATTGATTTCTGATTTTTAATCTGTAAGATTTTCATTCAATTTTATAACCTGATTAATAAAATATAGAAAAACCAACGTAATCATTACAAATATTGGAGTTTTATTAACCTCTCCCAACAAGTTTAAAAAACTACTATCGGTACTTAAGAACTTATAAAGAAAAAAGGTTATAGTCAATACTAATGATGAGCAAACAATCAAAACAGGTTTAAAAGACCACCAAAAAGAAATCTTTTCTACCTTTTGATCTTTCTCAATGGTATCCATTAGTTTATTAATAAAATCATCAGAAGTCTCTATGGCACTTTTACCCATGATTTTTTTCAGTTCTTCTTCTTTCATAACAAATGTTTTAAATCGTTTCCTAGCAATTGTTTTAATTGAAAATATAAGTTTTCTCTACCTCTATGTAAGTCAACTTTAATTTTTGACGTTGAAAAGCCAGTAACATCTTCAATTTCTTTAATTCTTAATTCACTGAGATAAAAAAGACGTAACAATAATGATTCATCTGGTTTTAATTTTTCTAAGGCGAGATGAATATATTTTTTTTGATCAGCCTCATTCAACTTATTTTTATCCACAGTAGGAATGTTAAATGCATCGATTACTGGTGTTGTATTCTTTTTTTGTTTTTTAAGTTCATTATAACTCGTGTTAACAACAATTCTATACAACCAAGTCGAAAACGAAGCGTTAAATTTAAATGTATTAAGCTTATGAAACACCTTAACAAATACATCTTGCAATACGTCTTCTGCCAGTATTTTATCTTTTAAAATAGAAGACGCAAGAGAAAGTGATACGTCCTTATATGCATAGACAAGTTGTCTAAAAGCGTTCGTATCACCTTCTTTGATCTTACGTATTAATTCGTAATCCCGTTCTTTTGGATTATTCTTCAAGTCGTTTTCTTATAAAATGAGCAACTACTAGTCCCATTGCGCCAAAGATTAAAATAGTTCCCCAAACTAGCAGATCCATTGTGTCTTCTAATAAGTCCATAGTTGTAAATATGGATGACACCAATAGCCCTACTCCCAAACCAAACACTATGCATCCTATATCTAAGTATTTGAATTTATGATTTTTTGATTCTAGATACACACCTTTCTCAATCATTGCTTTCTTTATGAGGTATGTATATCGTGCTATGATAAATACCATAAGTAACACTGCTATAAACATTGTAGCAATTGCTAAAAACTCGTTTAAATTTTTCATATTTTTTCTTTAAAAATGTTCTCCGATAAGTTGTTCTATACTATTTAATAAAGGAAATAAATTATTTGAATTCCCAAACATTACAAAGCCATATTCTTGCTCAGGAATGAACATGGCATATGCCTGAAAATCCTGATTGTTTCCAGTGTGTAAATGCATTAACCCGTTAGATGTTGGTTTTTGAGCAAAACCAAGCCCCCATCCTGTTTGACCTGTTTCTTTTAACAATTCACTATCCGATTTAAAATGATTATGCTCCTTAAGCATTTCATCTCGAGTAGATTTTTTAATATTTTTGGGATTCATCATCTCTATCAGAAACATGGCATAATCTTGTGCATCAGAATGTAAACTAAAGCCTGGTCCCACTCTTTTATACTTATTGATTTCTTGGGTCATTTTACCATCAATATGTCCTCTAGCCACATCTTTATCATACTTCGTATTCCAAGTATAAAGGCTTCTATTCATACCTATAGGATGTGCTGCTTCCTTTATAAAAAGCGAGTCTAATTTTGGTCCCCAACCTATACCTAGTTTCCTTCCGAAAGCGGCTCCCAAGTGCTGATATGCCTCTCCAGAATACGAAAAATCTGTTCCTGGTTCGAATGCAATAGTTATAGGCTTTCCTCGAACCCAGTTTGGTATTCCAGATCCATGAGATAATATAATTCTTGGTGTTAATGTCTTATATGCTGTTAAAGACTCTGGAGCAATGACACCTTCTGTAAACATAGATTTCAGATATGGATAAATCGATTTATCTAAATCTAATGCTCCTTTTTCCACCATTTTCATTAAAAAATATGCAAATAGTGGCTTAGAAAGTGATGCTCCTTCAAAAATAGTTTGCTTATCTACTGGTTTCTTAGTTTCTGTATTTGCTATCCCAAATGTTTTATGATAAACTATATCATTTTTGTTTACAATGGCAATAGAAATTCCAGGTATTTTAATTGAATCCATCGCTTTTTGAATATACTGATTCAACACAGACGCCTCAATCTTCCTGCCATCAGGAGTTCGTATGAAATTGTTTTTGGACTGTCCAAAAGACACGGTATACATTATGATAAAAGATAGCATTGTTGCTACTTTTACTGTTCGTTTTAATTGATTCATTTTATCGGATTTTGAATGTGAGTAAAATATATTATTGCGAATTCACATCCATTGGACAAGATGACTAAAAAAAAGGTTACAAAATAGATATCAAACTATTTCAAGTATACTGCAATAGCTATAACAAAAGTCGATAACTCGAATTAAAACATATTCGATTGTCGAAATAAAACACAGATATATTTAAGAGACTATTGCTTAATAATTATAAATTCTCCCTGTAAAGGATTTAGTTGTTTTATAAGTTCAGGAATTAACTGCTCCCCATATTCTAAATACATTTCGGAGAAATTGGTGTTACGTTCTTGTAAGCTTTGATTAGGGAATAGTTCATTTTGGATCTCAGTTAAACGTTTTACCTGATCACTAAGCTTTATTCTTTGGGCTTTTAGTAATCGTTTTTCTAATACATCTAATCCCTTAAGCTGTTTTACTTCTTGAGCTTTGACAGCATTGACAAAGGTTACATCTGTTTGCTCGGCTAACTCATACATTCCTTTAAACTGTTCTTTCAGATGTTCACGTTGTGGATTAAAATTAATATCAATATTAGATATTTGCCTTACTTTACGATTTATTAATTCATGTTGTTTTAAGAATAATTCTATATTCGCAACCTTCAACTTCTTAATTTTATCTGCCTGTTTTTCTGTTTGAATCAAGACCGAATTACGAAGTAGCAATATCGGAAAAGGAACTGCTACAGCGTCAAAATAATCTTTCAATTCTAACCAATATGCCAATTCTCCACCACCTCCAATATAGCAAAGATTAGGTAAAATTACTTCTTGATATAACGGCCTCATCATTACGTTTGGACTAAACCGTTCTGGGAGCTCAGAGAGTTCTTTTAGTATTTCGCTCTTAGTCCAAGAAATGTCCGTATTGTTTACAGAATACGCTCCATTATTTTCTATGATACGTTCTCGCAATCCTTCGGAAAGATAAAAAAGATTAATCTCTCTTGGGTTTACCTGCACCTTATACCCTTTAGCACTGAGTTTTTCTGCTTTGGGTAATACCGTATCATAAGAAATCTGCATTTCCAATTCTTTTTCCATATACGGAATAAAAAGACGTTTTAATTCTCGATCATTGGCATCAATTATAACCAATCCTTGATCACGAAATAGCTCATTAGCCAAATACCTGGTTGCATCTGCTAAATTAGAGTGTTCTAGATATGCCTCTTTAAAAAGTAATTTTAACCGTTCTGCATTTCGTCCTGAACCTATTTCCGAAGAAAATATATCAAAAACTTTATCCAATCCTTCAGTATCAAATACTCCAACAGCTCCTCCATCTTTATGATTCCATTGGATTTTTTTTCCAAAAAGATTAAAATAGTTTATTTCATCAAAATCATGATCCTCAGTTGCCATCCAATAAACTGGAACAAAATTGTATTCTGGATGTCTATCCTTTAAAACCCTAGTAAGATTAATTGTTGAAACAATTTTATATAAAAAATATAATGGCCCTGTAAAGAGGTTTAGTTGATGGCCTGTAGTAATTGTAAATGTGGTATCCTTAGCAAGTAATGTGATATTTTCTTGAGTTTCCTCAGATGTATTAATTTCCTTATACTGAGATATCAAAACATCTTTCAAAACCTTACGATGTTCTTTAGTGTACGATTGTTGTTTATCCTCGAATTGGCTTTTAAAATTCTCTATTTTAGGAAAACGATGATAAAATTCTTTTAACTCATGTTTTTCGTCTAAATAATCACATATAAAAGATGAAAAGTAATTCGTATCTCTAAACGGAATACAGTCACTAGGCATAAGGTCTAAATTTTGATCGATAAATATACGGCGGATTGTGATTGCATCTGTTTTTTTATATTTTTTTTAATAGTTAGTCATTTCCAAATCATATTCAGGATTTCGCGGTAAACCTAAATTTATAAATATGGGCCATTTCAAATCCTAAATTTTAGTTAATACGATTTATATCCTAAATTTAAGGCGGTATTTTACCACAATTAAATACATCTCAATGAAAAAAACTCTCTTAACTCTTTTTGTCTTCATAACTACTTTTAGTTATGCTCAAGACAAACTACAATCTCCATCAACATTTTTAGGGTACAATCTCGGAAATCAGTTTACACGTCACGCAGACGTTGTTAACTATTTTAATCACGTGGCAACTAACTCTGAAATGGTAACCTATCATACGTATGGAAAAACAAATGAACGCAGACCATTAACTTATGCAATCATATCGAGTAAGGAGAATCAAAAGAATATCGAAAATATCAGATTGGATCATCTTAAAAACACTGGTATTGTACAAGGAAGTAGTAACCCTCAGGTCGCTGTAGTATGGCTTAGTTACAACGTACATGGTAATGAAGCTTCTAGTACCGAAGCTGCAATGAAAACTATTTATGAACTAATCACTAAAAAGAAGGATTGGTTACAAAATACAGTAGTTATTATGGATCCTTGCGTAAATCCAGATGGTAGAGATCGTTATGCCAATTGGTATAACCAGACAAAAGCTTCACCATATAACGTAGATCAAAATGCAACAGAACACAATGAACCATGGCCTGGCGGAAGACCAAATCATTATCTTTTTGACCTTAATAGAGATTGGGCATGGGCAACACAAGTAGAATCATCCAGTCGTCTAACTGCTTATAATAAATGGATGCCTCATATTCATGTAGATTTTCATGAACAAGGTATCAATGAACCCTATTATTTTGCTCCTGCTGCAGAACCTTTTCATGAGATCATCACATCTTGGCAAAGAGATTTTCAAACTCAGATAGGTAAAAATCACGCAAAATATTTTGACAAAGAAGGTTGGTTGTTTTTTACCAGAGAACGTTTTGATTTGTTATATCCTAGCTATGGAGATACTTATCCAACCTTTATGGGAGCAATAGGGATGACCTATGAACAAGCTGGTCACGGACGAGCAGGACTTGGTATACAAACAGATGAAGGGTATGTACTTACACTAAAAGATCGTTTATTACATCATACCACAACAGGGTTATCGACTGTAGAGATATCTTCTAAAAATGCAGCTAAACTAAATACAGAATTCAAGAAATTCTTTTCAAACTCTGGATTGAAGTACAAAAGCTACATATTGAACGGTGAATCTGATAAAATTAATGCGCTAACAAAACTATTGGATAAACATGAAATCAAATATGGATATACTAATAGCGCTAAAATATCAGGTTTCAGTTTTAGAGAAAATAAACAAGGAAGCATCAACGCAAATGGAGCTCTAGTGGTAAGTACGGATCAACCAAAAGGTAAAATGGTAAAAGTATTATTTGAACCCGATGCTAAATTAAGTGATCCTCTTACATATGATATCACTGCTTGGAGTGTTCCTCATGCTTATGGATTAGAAGCGATAGCTTCTACATCTTTAATTCCTGCAAATGGAAATAAAAAAAATAGTGTAATAACAAATTCAGCAAACTCATCAGGAGCAGGATACATTGCGAAATGGAATAGTATGGACGATGCTGCTTTTCTCGCTGAATTATTAAGCCGTAACATAAGAGTTCGTTTTAGCGAAAAAGATTTCACAAACAATGGAGTTAGTTTTAAGAAAGGTAGTCTTATCATTACCAAAAGCGATAATCGTAGCAGTAAAGATTACGACAATACTGTAATCGATATTGCTAACAAGCATAATCGTAAACTTTATACTACGACTTCAAGTTTTGCTACTAATGGTGTAGATTTTGGTTCTCCTGACGTTAAACTTATCAATAAACAACGTATTGCCGTACTAAAAGGAAACTATACATCCTCTCTAAGTTATGGAGAAATCTGGCATTTCTTTGAACAACAACTTCGATACCCTATTACTTCTATTGATACTGATTATTTTAAAAGAACAGATCTTAGCAAATATGATGTACTCATACTTCCTAATGGATATTATGGAGGATATTTTGACAAAAGTTCACTCGATAAATTAAAAAAATGGATCGGTAGCGGAGGTAAAGTTATTGCCATAGCTAATGGTGCAAAAGCTTTTGCCAATAAAGATGGTTTTGATTTAAAAAGTAATAAAGCTAAAAAAGAGAAAAACGATTCTATTGGAAATCTTATCCCATATGATAAACGTGAACGCGAACGTGTAAAAGACTTTATAACTGGGAGTATTTTTAAAACAAAAGTGGATACATCGCACCCTATGGCTTTTGGGTATAGTGACACTTATTTTAGTCTGAAATTAGGTAGTAACTCCTACAAATTTTTACAAAACGGATACAATATTGCATATATCGAACAACCAACAAGTGTTTCAGGGTTTTCTGGTAAAGATGCATTCGCTGGTTTAAAAAATTCTTTAGTATTCGGTGAAGCCAGAATAGGTAGCGGAAGCCTTATTTATATGGTAGACAATCCATTATTTAGGTCGTTCTGGGAAAACGGAAAATTATTTTTTGTCAATGCAATTTTCCTTACCAATAATAACAAATTTAGATTATAAATTATTAGATAACATCATCAATAAAACACCATATAATGTACACTCAACACATCTCCAAAACGATAAAAACTATAGCGTTCTGTTCGTTGATCGCTTTAACTAGTTGTAATAAAAAGAAAGATACTGTGGAAACTACAAATCCTAAAGAAGAAGTAACCAATGTGTTATTAAAAGAATGGACTGGACCATATGGAGGAACTCCTGCATTTGACAAAATGAAGATTACAGATATTAAAGCCGCTTTAGAAAAAGGCATGGAATTAAATCTGGCTGATATCGACATCATAACGAGTAATAGTGAAGCTCCAACTTTCGAAAATACAATTATACCTTTAGAGAAATCTGGAGCTGAACTAAATCGGGTTTTTACGTATTATGGAATTTTAAGTAGTAATATGTCTTCTCCAGAATTTAGAGAAATCCAAAAAGAGATGGCTCCTAAACTATCTGAATTTCGATCAAAAATATCTCAAAATGAAGCTTTATTTCAAAGAATAAAAACGGTTTATGACAATGCTCAAAAACAACCTTTAGAAGCAGATCAACAACGTGTCGTACAACTCACTTATGAGCAATTTGCAATGAATGGCGCAGAGTTGGATTCAGAAAAAAAGAAACGATATGCAGCGATTAACAAAGAATTATCTGCACTCTATACTAATTTTTCTAACAATATATTAGCAGATGAAGAAGGGTATGTTACGTATCTTAATAAAGATCAATTAGGCGGATTATCAGAACCATTGATTAAAGCATATGCAAAAGCTGCCTCTGATAAAGGAAAAGAAGGTCAATACGCAGTTACAAATACTAGATCCTCTATGGATCCTTTTCTTACCTACTCTACCGAAAGAGAGCTGCGTGAAAAAGTTTGGAAAAATTATTACTCTAGAGGAGACAATGGAGATGACAAAGACAATAATGAGAATATTGCTAAAATCCTAAAACTAAGAAAAGAACGCGTAGCACTATTAGGATATGATAATTATGCGGATTGGAGGTTGCAAAACAGGATGGCTAAAAATCCTGAGAATGCCATGAAATTAATGAATGCAGTATGGCCAGCTGCAATCGGTCGTGTTAAAGAAGAAGTTAGAGACATGCAAGCTATAGCGAATGAGATTGGAGACAACATCTCTATAGAACCATGGGATTACCGATATTATGCAGAAAAAGTAAGAAAAAAGAAATATGATTTAGATTCTGATGAAGTAAAACAGTATCTACAATTAGATAACTTAAGGGAAGCTATGTTCTTTGTAGCGGGAGAATTATTTAATTATAAATTTACTCCTATTGCAGAAGGAACTGTTCCTGTATTTCATGAGGATGTAAAAGTTTGGGAAGTAAATGATAAAACCTCTGGTGAACATATTGGATTATGGTATTTAGATCCATTTGCAAGAACAGGCAAACGATCTGGTGCTTGGGCAACAACCTATAGAAGTCATACCACTTTTGATGGTAAAAAAACCGTATTAGGGTCTAACAATTCTAATTTTGTAAAACCAGCTCCTGGAGAACCTGTATTAATATCTTGGGATGATGCTGAAACTTTTTTCCACGAATTTGGACACGCACTACATTTTTTCTCTTCAGAAGTAAGGTATCCAACTCTTAATGGTGGTGTCAGGGATTATACAGAGTTTCAATCTCAACTATTAGAGCGCTGGTTATCAACAGATAAAGTAATCGACACCTATCTGGTTCATTACAAAACAGGCGAACCTATGCCAAAGGCATTAGTAAACAAAGTAAAAAAGGCAGCTACATTTAATCAAGGTTTTGCAACCACAGAATATCTTGCATCTGCCTTAATGGATATGAAGTTTCATTTGGCAGATCCTGCAAATATCGATGTAGATAAATTCGAAAAAGAAACTTTAACAGCACTAAATATGCCTAAAGAACTCGTAATGCGTCACCGTACTCCACATTTTGGACACGTGTTTTCTGGAGAAGGTTATGCAACCGCATATTATGGATATATGTGGGCAGATGTATTAACTTCTGATGCTGCTGAAGCCTTTGCAGAAGCTCCAGATGGATTTTATGATAAAGAAGTGGCTGCTAAATTGGTGAAATACCTTTTTGCACCCAGAAATGCAATGGATCCCGCAGAAGCTTATAAAAAGTTTCGTGGACGCGATGCCAAAATAGAAGCCTTGATGAAAGATCGAGGTTTTCCTTTACAATAAAACGATAACAAACTAGTATCATATTACTAACTTTAAATCCTTTCAATAATGGTCAAAGAATCAAACACAACCAGTAGAAGAGAATTCATTAAAGGATCTGCAATCTTAACCGCAGGATTAGCAACAACTCCATTAATAAGTTATGCAAATGAAACACCTCCAATTGAATCTTCTGATAATCTTTATCTGATTGGGCCACAAAAAGGATATACTCCTCAGATTGGAACATTACTGTCTACAATGACCATGATGAGGACTTGGGTAATAGGAACTGTTAAAGACCTTACAGTAGAACAATTGGATTTTCAGATAGATGAACAATCTAACTCAATCGGTGCAATGTTATTTCATCTTGCGGCCACAGAGAGATATTATCAACTGAACACATTTGATGAGATTTCTTGGGGACAATGGAGCGATGATATAAAAAAGGAATGGGATGTTCCTATGGGATTAGGAGAAAAAGGAAGAGAAGTGATAAAAGGTAATCCTATTGGTTTTTATCTTGACAAACTTAAAGAAGTAAGAGAAATAACCAAAAAAGAGTTTGCAAAAAGAGATGATGAGTGGATTATGAAATCTGAACCATTTTTTAGTAATCAACCTACTAATAATTATGCAAAGTGGTTTCATGTCTGTGAACATGAATCTAATCACCGTGGACAAATTAAATTTATAATTAAAAGGCTTCCCGCTTAATACAAATTATGAATAAAATGGTACGTCTTGAACCAGAAAAAATTATCAATACAATTTCATTATTAGAAAAACGTATCGATGATCGATTTCCAGATTCTGGTCTTAAAAAAGTATGCCATGTTTTTTTGCAAACCGCACAAGATAGTAAGCAAAATATTGAGTGGATTTCTAAACCAAATCTTACCTTAAGGATTTTTGCATATCTTATAATTCTTACGGGTTTAGGTGGATTGATTTACAGTATCACCTATATTGATTTACGTATTGAAAATAATACATTAGCGAATGTTGTTACCATATCAGAAGCTATTTTCAATGACATCATACTATTAGGTGCAGCGATTTTCTTTTTGGTTTCGTTAGAATCAAGATTAAAAACTAAACGCGCTCTTAAAGCTATTAATGAACTTCGAGCGATTGCCCACGTAATCGATATGCACCAATTAACCAAAGACCCAAACTTAACAGATTTACCAGAATCTGCTACAGAAAATTCACCAAAAAGATCTTTTACAAGTTTCGAATTGCAACGCTACTTAGATTACTGCTCAGAAGCTACTGCATTAGTTGGTAAAGTAGCGGCATTATATTCACAAAGTTTGCCAGATGAAGCTGTAGTACGTGCGGTAAACGAAATCGAAGTACTGACAACGGGATTGAGTAGAAAGATTTGGCAAAAACTTATTATTTTAAACGAAACAAGTTCTAACAAAAAAGCAAAGCAATAGCATTAATATAAAGAATGGCGTACAACATTGTTCTAATAGAACCAGAAATACCAACCAACACAGGAAACATCGGACGATTAAGTCTTGCATCTGGATCAAACTTACATTTGGTAAAACCTTTTGGATTTGAACTAAGTGATAAACGAGTTAAACGTGCAGGATTAGATTATTGGAAACATATTTCTTTAACAATTTATGATAATATTGAAGAGTTTCTATCCATACACAAAGACAAAAAAATGGCGTTTTTTTCAAGTCATGGAAAAAATGATCATTGGTCGATCGATTACGAAGATGATATGTTTTTAATTTTCGGAAAAGAATCTGTTGGCTTACCAAAAAATATTACAGAAGCGAATGAGAATAGCACCTACAAAATACCAATACTTAATGAGCATATAAGAAGTTTAAACCTAGCAAATGCCGTCAGTATTGTGGTATATGAAGGACTAAGACATTTAGCTACATAAAATATTATATAAATTATTATAAATTCATCGTAATTCGTCAATCATGAGAACAATCAAATTTTTAACTGTATTACTTTTCCTTTTGGGATGTATAATTTCCTGTAAAAAAGAGACAACTGAAGAAACTAAAATTGCTGAAACCAAAGAATTCAAAGTTGATTTCGAAAAATTTACTTTGAATAATGGTTTACAAGTCATTTTTCATGTAGATCGTTCTGATCCAGTTGTTGCTGTTGCGCTAACAGCGCATGTGGGTTCAGCAAGAGAAATAGAAGGACGAACTGGTTTTGCTCATTTATTCGAACACTTACTATTTCTGGAATCCGAAAATTTAGGAAAAGGAGGTCTAGACAAAATGAGCGCAAGAATTGGAGGATCAGGAGCTAATGGATCTACAAGTCGTGATAGAACAAACTATTTTCAAACAGTACCTAAGGATGCACTTGAAAAAATGATCTGGGCAGAAGCTGATAAACTTGGGTTCTTTATTAATACAGTAACTGATCCTGTTTTAGCAAAAGAGAAACAAGTAGTTAAAAACGAAAAACGTCAAGGTGTAGATAACAGGCCTTATGGACATGTTTCTTATGTAATTGATAAGAATATGTTTCCAAAAGATCATCCTTATAGTTGGCAAGTAATAGGATCTCTTGAAGATTTGCAAAATGCAACTTTGCAAGATGTAAAAGATTTTTATAATCGTTGGTATGTTCCTAATAATGTAACACTGACGGTTGCTGGAGATTTTGACACAAATCAGGCTAAAGAATGGGTACACAAATATTTTGATGAAATTAAACGCGGAGAAGATATTGTTCCGTTAAAAAAGCGTCCAGCAAAATTAACTGAAACTAAAAAACTATATTATGAAGACAACTTCGCACGTCTTCCGCAGCTTACAATGACTTGGCCATCTGTACCTCAGTATCATCCAGATTCATATGCTTTGGAAGTATTATCTAGTTATTTATCTGATGGAAAAAAAGCTCCTTTTAATAAAATAATCGTAGAAGATAAGAAACTTGCACCCAATGTAACCATGTTTAACTTTGGGTCAGAGTTAGCTGGCCAATGCAGATTGATCATTAGAGCGTTCTCCAAAACAAACCTAAATGATATAGATAAAGCTGTACAAGAGTCTTTTGCCGCCTTTGAAGCAGAAGGTATTTCTCAAGAAGATCTGGATCGGATTAAAGCAGGACAGGAAACGGATTTCTATAATGGCTTATCAAGTGTGCTCGGAAAAGGGTTTCAATTAGCACAATATGAAATTTTTGCGGGAGATCCTGGGTTTATTAATCAAGATGTTAAAAATATCCTTGCCGTTACCACTGATGATGTGGCACGTGTATACAATCAATATATCAAAGGAAAACATTATGTCGCTACTAGCTTTGTACCTATTGGTCAAGCGGATCTTGTTTTAAATGGATCTTCTTTGGCAGAAGTAGTAGAAGAAAAAATTGTAGAGGGAGCTGAAGAAAGCTTTGATGCCAGCATCACAGCTACCTATCAAAAAACTCCTTCGAGTTTTGATCGATCTATCGAACCACCATATGGTGAAACCCCAAAAGTTACAATCCCTGAAGTATGGGAAGACAATTTAACTTCTGGTCTAAAGGCATATGGTATACAGAATGATGAAGTACCATTAGTGCAATTTAGAATGGATATCAGAGGTGGCTTATTACTGGAAAAACATGATAAAGTTGGAGTTTCTAATCTTTTGGCTCGGTTAATGACAAAAGGAACACAAAACAAAACCACTGAAGAATTAGAAAATGCGATAGAAAGCCTTGGTGCAATATTAGATGTATATTCCACTAATCAAAATATAATTTTAAGTGGTAGTACACTATCCAAAAATTATGACAAAACGATAGCGTTAATTAAAGAAATTTTATTAGAACCCAGATGGGACGAAAAAGAATTTGAATTAATTAAACAAAGTGTTATTAGTCAAATACAACAACAAAAGGCAAGTCCACGTAGTATTGCAGGAAATGAATACGCTAAACTAATTTATGGAAAAGATCATATCCTTTCACATAATAGCTTAGGTACAGAAGATTCAGTAAAAGAAATTACGATTGAAGATCTTAAAGAATATTACAATGAAAATATTTCTCCATCAATAACTAAACTACATATTGCTGGTGATATATCTAAAAATCAGGCAATTTCTTCACTTGTAGAACTTAATAAAAGGTGGTTACCCAAAGATGTGAAATTTCCTCAACTTCAAAACCCTAAAGCCCCAGAAAGATCCAGAGTGTATTTTTATGATGTTCCTGATGCAAAACAATCCATGCTCCGTTTTGGATATCCCGCTATGGCTGCAACTAATGCTGATTTCTATCCAGTTCGAATTATGAATTATCGATTAGGTGGAGGTGGATTTGCATCACAACTCACTCAGCAATTACGTGAAGGTAAAGGATACACATATGGTATTGGATCATTTTTTTCAGGAAGTACCATTCCTGGAGCGTTCACTATATCTAGTGGTGTTCGATCCAACGTAACCTATGAATCAAGTAGATTGGTAAAAGAAATACTGGAAAACTATGGAAAAGATTATAGCGAAAATGACTTAGAAGTTACCAAAAGTTCTTTGATTAAAAGTAATGCCAGAGCTTTCGAAACTCTTGGAGCTAAACTGAATATGCTAACCAATATTAGTACATTACAATTTCCCAAGGATTATGTTACTAAAAGAGAAGAAATAGTAAACAATATGACCGTTGAGGAAATTAAAAAACTAGCAAATCAATATTTGGATCCGAATAAAATGATATATCTGGTAGTTGGCGATGCTAAAACACAATTAAAGAAATTAGAACAACTAGGATATGGTACTCCAATTTTATTAAATGAAGAGAACGAAACAGTTAAAGATTAAACAATACAAAGAAGATTTAAAAACAACCCAAAGTGATTATTAAACTTGCAGAAACGGACTTGAAGACCAAATACGGAACCTATCATGAAATTTTGTTTTATGATGGCCAAAAAGAATCTTTTGCACTTGTTATGGGAGACATTAAAGCAAAGGAAAACATACTATGTAGAGTGCATTCTTCTTGCATCTTTGCACATCATTTTAATAGTATAGAATGTGACTGTAGAGAACAAATGGAAATTTCTCAACAGTTGATTCAAAAAGAAGGGAAAGGAATCATAATTTGGTTAGATCAGGAAGGAAAATCTAATGGTCATTACGCACTATTAAAAAGTATTGAATATAAAAAACAAGGATTACTGCAACCTGAAGCATATGAAGCTGCAGGATTTAAAAAAGATGCAAGAGATTTTTCTGCTGCAGCAAAAATTCTAAATAAACTGGATGTAACCTCTATTAGAATGTTGACTAATAATCCAAAAAAAGTAGAAACTCTTAGTCAATTCGGGATTAAAGTAACTGGGACACAACCCACCATATTATAATATAAAACAATGGATTTCACACCTAAGACTACAAAATATAAACAAAAAGTAGAAGATAGTTTTGATCGTCAAAAATTTATGGAGTTCATTAGTGCAAAACTAGTAAAGGTAACTCCTGGATATTGTGAAATTCATATACCATATAATAATAACTTAACACAGCAACACGGTTTTTTTCATGCAGGGATCATAGGTACATTAGCAGATAACACTGCTGGATATGCTGGATTTTCTTTAATGGAGGAAAGTTCATCGATTCTAACTGTAGAATTCAAACTAAATTTAATGTCTCCTGCAGATGGTGATTTACTAATTAGCAGATCAAATGTTTTAAAAAATGGAAGAACGCTAACCATATGCCGACCTGAAGTGTACATTGTTAAAGATGGTAAAGAAAAATTATGTGCTGCATCACAATCTACATTAATTGAACTTAAGGATAGTGCAGATGGAAATAATAGAAATCAACTTTGATCAAGTTTAAAAAGAATATACCTTATTAGAAAATACGTCTATCTTTATAAGATAATCCTTTAATGTAAAACCAAAAAACTGATTTGTTATGGAATTAACATCATTTTATGGCGATCTACTATTTCAGACTAATCAATATCCCTTGATTAAACTGCATTTATCTAAAATCGCTGATCGAATGTTAGATGGAATAAAAGAAAATAGAGATTTTATTTTCGAAGAAGTTAATAATTATCATTCGGATTATTTAGGTGCATCAATTGAAGTATTAAAAAAATTAAATTTTACAATTCATGATTGTCGAGCTACAATCGCCAATGAATATGGTTTTAAAAACTGGAAATTAGTTGAACAATTAGAAGATTATTACGATCAAAACTTTGAGAATGCTGTTAATTATCTTGTAAATGGAGATTTTACAAATCTTAAAAACCTAATTGATTCAGACCCTGAACTCGTTGTTAAAAGATCTAAATATGGGCATAAAGCCACCTTATTAAACTATGCCGCAAGTAATGGTGTAGAAATGTGGCGACAAAAAGCACCTCAAAATCTTCCCGAAATGACACGGTTTTTAATTAGTAAGGGTGCTGATCCACGCGCAACAATGAATGTGTATGGAGGAATGTTTGATACATTAGCCTTATTAGAATCCAGTGCACATCCTTTTGAAGCAGGAATTGCCGATGAGATGATAGAAATTTTAAAATTTTAAAACTAAAATACTCGTGTCGATATACTACTGGTTACAACAACGAATAATAATTATTTTAAAGACAAAAAAAGACAAAAAATTACCTTAGAAAGCATGCAATTCTGCATAAAAACACAGCTAGATGTGTGAAATAATTTTCAACTTCATTTTTTATTCTCCAGATTGTTAAGAAGTATTCTTTAAAAGCTTTTTTAAACTTATTGAATTACTATTAAAAACACTCATTTATTAGATTTTCAATAAAAATAAATTAATTTAAGCCTCTTTTGTTACCAAATCGTTAACAATTTTGCTTTTTTTAACAAAAACCGACTTATCATATTCTTAATAAAATTCATTAAAAAAAACATATTTTTTAAATATATCCTTACCAAAATTATGAAATTCTAATACATTATTCCTGTATTATTAAACATATCTCATGTTACGTCTATCTTCTTAATAAATTCCCTCACTTTCCATTGTGAAAATTTTAAGATTTCGTTTCATTTTTTTAGATACTTTTGCCGCCGATTTAAAAAACAACAAAAACTTTAAAGCAAATAACAAAACTATTAAATATTAAAAAAATGATTAAAAAATTACCATTTCTACTAGTTATCGTTTCTCTTCTAATTTCTTGTGAAGCAGAAGAATTTGACACAACAAATTTCCAATCTACAGGCGACACTGATACTATAGATGAAAACATCGAAGGTACTGACGGTACTGGTGGTTCAGATACTTTAGATCCAACGGGAGATGATCTTAGTACTTGTGTTGCGCCTAAAGAATTAACTATTGCCGCAATCACAAACGAAACTGCAAACTTAACTTGGTCATTAGAAGAAGCTGAATTAGGTGAGTATTCTTGGGAGGTAAGATATTCTAAAAAAGTTTCTCTTAATGAAGAAACAGCTACTATATTAAGCGCTGACATTAACAACATTATGATAGATGATCTAGAACCATCTACTGTATATGAAGTATTTGTAAGAACAAATTGTGGTGCAGGAAACTATAGTGACTGGAGTAACGCAATCGAAATTACGACATTATAATAAACTAGAGATTCTAAAGAAACAATTGTTCTCTTTTTAGAATTAAGAATTAGCCAAATTTTAAAAGTTTATTACGCACTAAAAGGGGTGATCTGATCAGATCACCCCTTTTTTATATATATTTATAAGGGATCAAAACATATCATTATGAAAAAAAGAGGTCATACTATACTCATAGTATTAATATTGTTCGGAATATCTAACATTAATGCTCAAAATAATATTGGCGATGATAAGTTCAATGAATTTGATTTTTGGGTTGGTGAATGGAATGTATACAAACACGGAACAGATACCCTTGTAGGCTACAGCAAAATTGAAAGCATTATTGATGATAAGGTAATTAAGGAAACCTACCATTCTTCTAGATCCAAATATCACGGAACAAGTTTGAATAAATATAATCCCAGAACTGATCAATGGGAGCAATTTTGGGTGGATAATACTGGATTGACCTTACACATTAAAGGCAATATAAAAAATGGTAAGATGGTATTACAAAACGAAATCGACACCAAAAAAGGTGTTTTATCGAATAAAATATCCTGGGTAAAGAATATAGATGATACCGTGAGACAAACCTGGTTGCAAAGCAGTAATCAAGGCAAAACCTGGACAGTAGTATTTGATGGGGATTACAAACCTAAACAGTTAGACTAAATTACTTCTCCATACAGATCAAAATCCTCTGCTTCATATATTTTAACAGTAGTATATTCTCCTGTTTTTAAATAAAATTTAGAAGCGTCGATCAGCACTTCATTATCAACATCTGGAGAATCGAACTCTGTTCTACCAATAAAATACTGTCCTTCTTTACGATCAATAACTACTTTAAATTCCTGCCCTATTTTTTGTTGATTAAGCTCCCAGGAAATTTGAGATTGTATATCCATAATTTCATTCGCTCTTTCCATTTTCACTTCTTCTGGAACATCATCTTCAAGATTAAAGGCATGAGTATTTTCTTCATGAGAATACGTAAAACAACCAAGACGTTCAAAACGCATTTCCTTAACCCAATCTCTTAGTGTTTCATAATCTTCTTGTGTCTCTCCAGGATACCCTACGATCAATGTAGTACGAATTGCCATCTCAGGAACTGCGGCTCTAAACTCTTTCAAAAGTTTAGTAGTTTTCGCCTTTGTAGTTCCTCTTCGCATTGATTTTAGAATCGGATCTGCAATATGCTGTAATGGAATATCTATATAGTTACATATTTTAGGCTCTTTCTTCATTACTTCTAATACTTCCATAGGAAAACCTGTTGGAAAAGCATAGTGTAATCGTATCCATTCTATTCCTTCTACTTTTACCAATTCCTTCAATAAATCGGCTAACCTTCTTTCTTTATAAAGATCCAAACCATAATAGGTTAAATCTTGAGCAATGAGCACTAATTCTTTAACTCCATCTGCTGCAAGTTTACTAGCTTCAGTAACCAATTCTTCAATTGGAGTTGACTTATGTTTACCTCTCATTAATGGAATTGCACAAAACGAACAAGGACGATCACAACCTTCTGCTATTTTTAGGTATGCATAATTTTTGGGGGTCGTTGTTAATCTTTCTCCTATGAGTTCGTGCTTATAATCAGCACCTAACGCCTTTAATAAACCTGGAAGTTCTGTAGTTCCAAAATATTGATCCACATCAGGAATTTCTTTCTGTAAGTCTGGTTTATATCTTTCAGATAAACAACCAGTAACAAAGACTTTATCCACCGATCCTTCATCTTTTTTCTTTACGTATTCAAGTATCGTATTTACAGATTCTTCTTTTGCATTAGCAATAAAACCACAAGTATTTATTACTACAACATTTCCTTCTTCTTCGTGAACTACTTCTTTATTATTAGCTTTAAGCTGTCCCATAAGAACCTCACTATCATATACGTTCTTGCTACAACCTAAAGTAACTACATTAATCTTATTCTTCTTTAAAGTCTTTGTTCTCATATCATTTGGATAAAGGTGTGCAAAGATACAATGAATAACTAAAGTTTAGCATATAAATATGGATAACTCTATATGATTAAAAACAGAAATTAAACCTTTCGTATCTTACAGAGTCTAAACCTACAAAACCCCAACATATGAAAACCTTAGTTATTTCATTTTTATTCTTATTAATACCCTTGATGTTTTCCTGCTCTAGTGACAATGAAATAATTGAAGAAGTCGTTATTGAGGAACCTGATCCAGATACTACAGATCAAAATACATTATATTTCCCTCCTATTAATTCTAGTCTATGGGAAACAACTTCGATAGAAAACTTAAATTGGAATGGAAATGCGGAGCAACCATTATATGATTTTCTTGAAGAAAAAAATACTAAGGCATTTATCATACTTAAGAATGGTCGCATTGTGATAGAAAAATACTTTAACGGAGGAACCCCTTCTGACAATAATCCTTGGTATTCTGCTGGAAAGACGCTTACCGCTTTTACTACTGGATTAGCACAACAAGAAGGTTTACTTGACATTAATCAAACATCCGCAAGTTATTTAGGTGATGGATGGGCAAACATTACTACTGATCAACAGAATGCGATTACCGTTAAAAACCATTTAACAATGACATCTGGTTTAAATTATAACGTTGCTAATCAAAACTGCACAGACTTTGATTGTCTTACTTATTTTAATGAACCAGGAAGTTTTTGGTATTATCATAATGCAGCATATACGCTACTTACAGATATTGTAGCTGGAGCAGTGAATATGGACTATAGCACCTATTTTGATTCCAGACTAAAAAACAGAATTGGAATGAATGGTGCTTGGGTACGTCTTGGGTATGCAAACATATATTATAGTACGGCAAGAAGCATGGCACGTTTTGGCCTATTAAACTTACATAAAGGAACCTGGAACACTACAGCAATCCTTACAGATGAAAACTATTTTACAGAAATGACCACTACTTCTCAAGATCTCAATAAATCTTATGGATATTTATGGTGGTTAAATGGAAAATCAAGTTTTAGAACACCTGCATTAGAAACAGAATTCTCAGGAGAATTAATACCCGATGCTCCAGATGATCTTATCGCTGGATTAGGCAAAAATGATCAAAAATTATATGTAGTTCCAAGTCAAAATTTAGTCATTGTCAGAATGGGAGATGATGCTGGTCAGACATTGTTAGGACCTTCTGGTTTTGATAATGAACTATGGATAAAAATTAATAAGCTTATTAATTAGAAAAATATTAAAAAGACACTCTAAACGTTGCATTAGGGGTTATTGCAAGAGAAGAGTTAACAACTTCATTGGGTTCGTTTTCTTCATTGATTCGATAATAATTACTAATACTATTATTCTTATCTGAAAAATTCCAAACAGAAATACCTGCATGACATTTGACCTTTTTCGTTAAAAAAAAATCATAAGTAGCGGAGATATCTAATCTTAGGTACTCAGGTAATCTAGCACTGTTAGCAGGATCATAGTTGATTCTATCATCTTCTATTTCATTCAGAAATTCTGGTCTTGTTGTAGGTAGACCAGAATGCCAATTTAGTCCTGCGGATATTTTTAAATCTTTAATAGTATATGCTACTCCTAATGTAAAAGAATGAGTAATATCAACATTGTTAGGAAACTTTTTCTCATCAAAAGCTTCAAAAGTATATTCATTATTTACATATGAATAACTTAGCCAAGAACTCACATTTCTAAATCTCTTATTTATAAGAAAATCTACTCCAGAAATAACATAATCTCCAATCGCTTCTTCGAACTCATATTGATTACGAAACCCCTGACTTCTTGCTGTAATTCCATTAACCAATTTATAATACCCTTCTGAACTAACTAGCCATCCTTTTCTATTAAATTGCAATCCGAAAGAAACCTGCTTACTCTTGATTACTGGAATATCATCATCATTTGCCAAAACCCATCTTCTTTTCTCGATACCCAGAAAATCATTCTGAAAATTTATGATCTGAGAAGTATTCTGATGCTTAAACTCTCCCAATATTTCAAAATTAAAATAGTTTAGAAACTTCTGATTATAACTTAATCTTGGTTCTATAATGTGCTTATTAAATTTCTCATTAAAACTATATCTCAACCCAAAATTTATAGAATTCTTCTTTTTAAATCCTTTATAACCTAGCTGAGAAAAAAAACCATGATTACGGATTACCCTTATCTTATTTCTGCGGAAAGTAGGGTTGTCAATATCATTAAGGTTTGAGATACCTGTTTCGGTAAGTTGATACCCATTCAACCAGATAAAATTCTTGTTTAAGGTATAGTGGGTATTTAACTTTATTCCCGTTTCAGAAACTACATTTTCTTGCAAAAACCGCTGCTGATCCTGAAGATTTACATTTATTGATTTTAATGTATAATCGGTTTCATAAACCTGAAGAGAAGAAATAAACCGTTCACTCCAATATCTCTGATACCAAATTCCCCCTGCTATACTTCGTTGTGTAAGACTACTTTGTCTAGAGCTAATATTTGTATCGATAATTGAATTCTCAGTAAAAACCAATTCATTATTTATCCCTAAAAAGTTGATTCTAAGTTTATCTTTTTTAGAAATTTTCCAATTCCATCTCAAATTAATATCATAAAAATCAAATTCTATATCCGTTTCATTGTTACTACCAATCTCGCTATCCTGAGAAATTCTATCAAAATATTGCTCATATGTAGGTGTTTTAATAAGATTACTTATTGATTTTCTAGCAGAAAGCTGCACTGAAGAGTTTTTTCCTATTGGGATATCTGTAAAAGCATCTGCACTTATAAGATTTAAGCCTGCACTACTTTTAAAACTGGAATTAATTTCTGTATCGGTATTCATTAAAATTGTTCCCGAGACACTATCAGTATATTCAGTTCCAGTTCCATTCTTAATTAAAGTTGCGTTTCCTGTTATGTTAGGATTAAAGATGGATATCAATCCGAAAAAATGACCAGATTGATACATTTTGATTCCATCCCAAAGAATTAAATTCTGATCATGAGTTCCTCCTCTAATATTGATATTAGAAACAGTTTCATCGGTACTTTGTACTCCAGGAAGCGCTTGTATCGTTTGTAAAACATCAGCTTCTATTAAACCAGGAAGTATCCCGAAATCATCATACTCAATCTGAAAAACACCATCATCAGTTTTACTAATTCCTTTTGTTAGATAGTCTTTAAGAATTACTTCTGCTAAAATCTCGGTTTCTGATGTCATATAAATATGTTCGCAATCCAATGTATTGAAAGATCTAGAATCTATATAGATAGTTTTAAAACCAAGGTGGTCAATCGTAATTGACTCTTTATCACTAAAAACTTCTAATTCAAAATACCCATTCCTATCACTTGTTGTCGATGATTTTACACCTCTAATAGTTGCACCAGAGAGTAACTTATCTCCAATAAGTTCTTTGATAACTCCACAAATAATAAAAGGTTTGTTTCCTTTATTGATAGAAACAAAAGTATCATTAAGAATAGTAAAAGTAAGTTTTGTTTCTTGTCTCAGAAAGTTTAAAATCTGATCAAAAGATAGATTTTCAGGAAGGTTGCCAACATAGACATCTTCTATAATATCATCAGCATAAGTAAATTGATATGCAAATTCTTTTTCTATTTGTGTTAGTACATCGAGTAGATCAAACATATCCTTCTCTCGCTTAACCTGAGCACTTAATGAATTAGTTATAACAACGAATAGTAATACGAGTAGAATGATTCTACTAACTTTATTATTTGGTATTGCGTAGAGTGATGCGATTAGAAGTTTCAATATTATAAATCAAATCTAGTGGTAAAGTTATAGATTTTAAACCATCTTCAAGATTATTATGAACAAAACCACCCGTAAAGAGTCGTTTTGTGTCAATATTTTCCATTACAACTACTACATCATATTGTCTTTCAAACTCCTTTACAACAGCATAAAATGGAACACTTTTAAAACTGCTAATGTTACTTAACCATTGGGGGCGATCTAAATCAACAGTTTCAAAAGTAATTTTTCCATCTATAATCCTCATAGTATTACCAGCCGACAAGCTTTTGGCATACGATTCATGTTCTACTCTTACAAGACCTTCAAAGCATTTAACTTCGAAATAATTCTCTCTGTTCTTTACATTAAACTGAGTTCCTAAAACAGTTATCCTACCATCTTTAGTAATTACATCAAAAGCAGATCCTTTTTTTACTTTAAAAAACGCCTCTCCTGAAAGATTAACTTCTCTTTTATTATCCCAAGTACTCTTATTAAATATGATCTCGGATTTTGAATTAACCTCTACTTCAGAAGCATCTGGAAGTTCGACGGTCAGTTTTTGATTTGCCAGTGTTTGGAATGTACTATCTCTCTGAAAAAAGTAAAAAAAGGAAATACCTAATATTACGACAAAAACTGAAGCAATCTTTAATAGAGGTATGTACCAATGGGTGTTTTCGGAAACCAGATTGGTAGTACTTTCCATTTTAGCATACAAATCTTTTATTTCTCCTATTTCAGAAACATCAGAAGCCTTAAAATACTGAGCACCTTCAATAACCTTGGTATGCATTTTATAATCATCCAATTTCTTAAACAATTCTAATTCAGCATCTGTTAAATCATCTGCTAACCATTTTTTTATCAAATATTCTTTATCCATTTTCAGTCTTCATTCTATATATATAACAACTAAGTTTTAAAAACTCCTTTTATTTAAATCCTTCCAATTCACTTTTTAGCTTATTATAAGCTGTATAAATTCTGTTTTCAGCAGCTTTTCGCGTTATCCCGAGCATCTCTGCTATTTCTGCATGTTTCTTTCCTTCTACTTTATTTAGCAAAAAAGCAGTACGTTGATCTTCTGTTAATCTACTTAAAGCTTCCTGATATTTTTGTAAAAACTGTTGATGTTCTAATAGAAACTCAGGAGATTCGTGAGTATAATCCTTTGGCTTTACTTGTCTATGTCTGAGTACCACTTTTTGATGCTTGATAGCATTGAGCATCATATTTTTTGCAACTTTAAATAAAAAACCTTTTGCTTTATCAGGAGCCACCTCTTTGCAATGAGATAACAATTTAATAAATACATCCTGCATTTTATCATTAGGCTCTAAAGTCTCTCCATACTTATAATACAGAAAATTATATATCTCTTTAGAATACTTACGATAAATCGCAGAAAACATTTTTTCATCACAAACATTTTCTTGTATTTTTTTTGGCATCGCCTAGATAACTTTTGTGGTAAATGTAAAAAAAAGAAAAAAAAGAAAGGAGTTTTTAAAACTTAGTTGTTTTAGTATTTAGATTGCAAGTTTATAAAACTTAACATCCTATGAAAACTCACATCAAATCTATCTTCATTTTTTTAATGGTTGGCATTATAGTTAATACTACTGCCTGCAGAACTGAACTCGACGAAGAAATCGGTTCTCCTCAAGACCAAACACTTAGAGAAAACTCTAAAGTAGCTGACCTTATATTAAAAACGGCTTTGAACGACGGGTCTGGGGACAATATTTTGGATAGTTCCAGTTGTTTTAATGTTGAATTACCTGTTACCGTTAATGTTAATGGTATTGAAGTCATTGTTGATTCTGTAAACGATTTTGAACGTATTGAGGAAATTTTCAACCAATTAGAAGATGATCTTGATGATCTGAGTTTCATTTTCCCTATAACATTGATCGCTAGTGATTTTTCTGAAACTATAATTGAAAACACTGATCAGTTAGAAGAATTACTTGAAGATTGTGAAGAGCAGGATGAAGATGATGATATCGAATGTATTGATTTTCAATATCCGTTCTCAGTTTCTGTATTTAATGAAAATAGCGAAACACTAGAAATCATCACTTTTAATAATGACAAAGAATTATACAGTTTTATCAACAACCTTACTGAAGATGATATTGTAAACATTAGTTTCCCTATAACCTTAATCCTTTCTGACGATACTGAAGTTGTGATTAACAATTTAGATGACCTAGAAAATGTAATTGAAGATGCAATAGATGATTGTGACGAAAATGATCTTAGCGATCAACGTTTCATCAAGGTAATTACCAGCCAATCTCTAAAAATTCAGAAATACAAGGATAACCAAAGTAATGAAACCAATAATTATAGAGATTATGTTTTTAATTTTTCTGAAGATGGTACGGTAGTAATCACTTTAGAAGACAATGATGCAGATGATAGTAATAATGAAATTACTAATGGAACCTGGTCAGTACATACAAGAGTTAATGGAGGATTAGACGCCACACTTGATTTTGGAACTGAAGCCCCATTAAATAAACTCAATAACCAATGGAATGTTAAAAAAATAAAAGAAAACAGAATTATGCTGGATGACAGAGACGGCATTGGTGCCAATAGAGATGAATTATTCTTTGATAAAATTTAACAACAATACCCTGAAATATAACAAACCAATTAACATGCGAAAATCACTTAAAACTATTAAAAATACATTTTTCACAGCTTCTTTTGTAATACTAGCAACTACCTTGTTGACAAACTGTGAGAATGAAGGATTAACATCGTTTAACGAATCAAACGAGATTAATACTGGAGTAAATATAAAAACACTTAATCTCTCCTCTGATGGGTTAAACACTTCTTACACTACCAACCTAATGGCAGGGCAGCATCATATAGCTGGTACAGTTACGGTTACTTCGGATCAAACCTATTTATATGTGACATATAAGACCAATTGTACTGATGGTGATAACGACACAGAAGAAGATACCAGTTTTAAAACAAGTAATGATAACAGAAGTTGGACCCTTAAAGCTACTCATTTATATGTCGGTAATTGTGGGGATATACCAATAACCAAAAAAGGAAATCCAAAAATAGGTAAGTTTCCATACAAAACTGAGCACCCAAATGGCATAAATGAATTTATTTACACTATTCCATTATTGGATATTGGAGAATGCTTCTGTTTAGCTGCTCATGCAGAAGTTGATTGTGGAGAATGTGATAATAATGATGATGATTCTGACGATGATAATAGTGGTCCAAAATTCAACGGTAATACAGATGATTATTGCGGTGAAGAAACAGCATGGGCCGCAGGAGAAGGATTTCCAGGAAATAGCTGGGCTATGTATATTGAATTCTGTTTACAAAATGAAGACGGAGGCAACGGGCCGAGTTAAAGAATAATAAGAAGTGTACTTAGAGGCTCTATACCAATTCAGCAATTGATCAATAGAACCTATTAAGAGAGAAATTATCCAAACTTAACAAATATGATACCCCAATGTCAATATTAAATATAGTTGAAAAAAATCAAGTCCTATTTTATGGAGTTTTCATAATAGCATATTGCCTAATATTATTAATGTTATCTCTTAAAATATAAAACAAAAAAGTAAGTGAAGAAATGTTGAATTTGTGTAGTAATAATATTCAACTATTAAAGATCTCTGTAGATAGAATTTATTTTTCATACGTAAGACCAATTCTTCTATCATCGCAGAGGTAATTATATCTTTATTTTGGTTAGAAAGGAGTTATTCTATGTAATAACTCCTTTTTTTATTAACTATTTTTTAATAATAAAAAGACTACTTTAACAAAAGTACATAATTACTTGTTTATCAATATATTATTAAAATATAATAAATAAAACTCAATATAAAGTGTACAAGTTTTTAATAAATATTTTGTGTATTTCATATTGTTTTTATTACATTTGAGCGAATCATTTAACTCAATTTATATTTTTATGAAAAAAATACTTTTAGGCTTAGCAGCCTTTGCATTAATCGTAACGGCTTGTTCTAAAGAAGAGGTGTCGGAACAAGATTTAACTCAACAGGAAATTATCAAAGATAACGGGGAAATTGCAGGAAAATCTAGAGCCTGTCACTCTGACTACAATCTCAAAAGACAAATCAAAGAAAATCCAGGCTTAGAAAACATCCTAAACTCTATCGAATCCAAAACCAAGCGCTTTATCGACTCTAAACGACCAGGAAACGGAAACGGTGGTGGAAATAATGGCGGCGGAGAAGAACCACCAACAGATTTCCCAATAGTAACTATACCTGTTTATGTACATGTAATCTACAGCAACAATCAAGAAAACATTAGTGATGCTCAAATTAATTCTCAAATAGCAGTTTTAAACAAAGATTTCAGAATGAATAATTCTGATGCTAATCAAATCCCTTCTGAGTTTGCAGATAATGCCGCAGACACTCAGATTAATTTTACACTTGCAGGAGTAACCAGAACCTCTTCTTCAAGAACTTCTTGGGGAACAAGAGATGACATGAAAAGATCGAGTCAAGGAGGTGTTGATCCAATAGATCCAGCTAATTACCTAAATATGTGGGTATGTAATATTGGTGGCGGAATCTTAGGATACGCACAATTCCCTGGAGGAAGTGCAGCTACAGATGGTGTAGTAATTTCTCCACAATACTTTGGCAATACTGGATTTGTTTCTGCACCTTTTGACGAAGGAAGAACCACCACTCATGAAGTAGGACATTACTTAAACCTAAGACACATTTGGGGAGATGGTCGTTGCAAACAGGATGATTTTGTAAGTGACACTCCTGCATCAGACAGAGCGAACTACGGATGCCCTTCATACCCGACTTCACATTGCCGTTCGACAGATATGACAATGAACTATATGGATTATGTAGACGATGCCTGTATGTATATGTTCTCTAATGGACAAAAACTAAGAATGAGAGCAGTCCTGGAAGCTGATGGAGCCAGAGCATCATTAGCCAACTAAGACCTAAATAGTCGCCTATTTTTAATAGGCGACTATTACAAATACATCAAATAAAAACTCATCGCGCTTAAACAAATCTATTACAACCATTTGCACACAAGCGTATTTATAACTCAAAACACTCAACTTATGAAAAAAAGCAGATTATTATCATTATTCGGGGCCGCAATTATAACAACCTCTACATTTGTTTCCTGTGACTCTAACTCAACCGAAGAAATACAATCAATCGACCCACTAACAAAAGCGAAGTTAGAAACCTTAGGTTTCGACACAGAAACAGCTTTTGAAGACACTTTTAATGGTAAGCAAGGTATTTCTGTAGAGGATATTTTCTTAACAGAAAAACAAATTGAACAAATGCTTCCAACAGTGGGCTTCGGAAATGAAAACAACAAACACTACAGAACCACTAATATAGTAAGCACTCCACGCGTAGTAAGCGTATACATGGACACTCAATTCAATTCTACCATGCAAGCTGCTTTTGACGACGCATTAAATCGTTACAATTCCTTAGGCTTAGAAATTTCTTTTCAAAGGTCAAACAATTCAGGTGCAGACATTGATATTTTATCACAAAAATTAAAAAGAGTACGTGGCGGAGGAATCATTCTTGGCCGTAGCGCAGGTTTTCCTGACACAAATGGAAATCCAGCAACACCTATTGTTTTAAATTCTGATATTTACAATCCACGAAGAGGAGGAGTTCCTGCAGATGCAGCAACAGTTATCGCTCATGAAATCGGACATGCTATCGGATTTCGTCATACAGATTACACCGATCGCTCCTTTAGCTGTGGAGGCCCCACAAGTAATGAAGGTGATGCGGGCGTAGGCGCTATATACATTCCAGGAACACCATCTGGACCAGAAAATGGTTCTTGGATGCTTGCGTGCAGCAACGGAACAGATCGCCCATTCACTTCTGGAGACATAACTGCATTAGAAACAACATACTAAACACACAACTCTATACACACTAAAGGTCACTAATTTGGTGGCCTTTTTTTATTCATAAAATTCACTCAATCCAAATACTTAAAAGGCATTTTACGCTCTTTCGTAATCGACTCATAAGCTATACCCAATTGCAGTAATTGAGCTTCAGAAAAAGGTTTTGATATAAACGTTAACCCTTTTGGCTCTCCATTATCTGTATATCCCATAGGTACTGTAAGCGCAGGATATTTAGCTACAGCAGCATATCCAGCATGGTAATTATTTATTGACAACACAGCATCAAGGTTGTGTTCTTCGAGATGAGTATCAAAATAATTACGTGCCACTTTCATAAGATTCTCTTTTATGTTTTCTAAACCTTCTGTTGTTGTACTATCGTTAACTATCCCTTCAAATATTCCTTGCCCATAAGGGATTCTTGTTAGCGTATCCTGTATATTAAAAGCAATTGCCTCCTGAATAGTTCTAACAGTAATATTATCACTTGCATGTGAATTAATATATGTAGGAAGATCGTTCTTCATATCAATATTTAAAATACTCAAAAAGCCTGGTAAAGGAGTTTGTTTGGGTTCAATTTCTACAATCTCTCCTCCAGCTATTTTAATTTTATCTACAGCATTTGCATATACTGTATCTTCTAAAAATTCCTTAATCACACCAAAGCGTTTTCCTTTTATTGTTCCCTCTTTAACAGATAATAGATAATTAGCATCTGTAGCCACAGAAGCAGAATCATTCTCATCTTTACCAATCAACGCATTTAACAAGATTGCATTATCAATAACATTTTTGGTCATTGGTCCAGGAGTATCTAAAGTACTAGATATTGGAACAATACCTGACCTACTTAACAAACCAATGGTTGGTTTCAATCCAACAATAGAATTTTGACTAGAAGGAGATAAAATAGATCCACTTGTTTCTGTTCCAATAGCTGCTACACAAAAATTAGCTGCAACGGTAACGCCGCTTCCTGAGCTGGAACCACCAGTTTCAAAAACCATTCTACCATAAGGATTAAGTGTTTGTCCTCCAACTGCACTATAACCTACTGGACAACCTATACAAAGAAAATATGCCCATTCACTAAGGTTAGCTTTTCCTAAAATTAAAGCATTTTGATCCAGCAATCTTTTAGTAATAAAAGCATTAGTTGTTTCATTTTCTTGTAATGCAATAGCACCAGCTGTTGTTTTCATATCTTCGGCACCAATATTATCTTTAAGCATTATCGGCATCCCGAAAACTGAATTTACATCAATAGTATTCTTATCTATCTTATCTAATGCTCTAGCTTGTTCAACTACCTTTGGGTTTAATGATATTACCGAATTTAAAGACATTGAATTATCGCTTTCATACTTTCTAATTCGATATATATAAAACTTAGTCAATTCTTCATACGACAACAAACCATCTTTCACACTTTGTTGAATAGAAGGTATATTCTTTTCTATCACAAACTTCTTTAACCTATTATAATCGTCTTCAGAGAAATAGTCCAACTCTGATTCCAAAGATTTCCAAATATCATTCTTATCTAGAATTTTAGAATTTACCAGTTTAAGATGCATTCTGGTTTGTGTTAATTTTTGAGTTGCGGCTAAATCTTCAGTTTCATCATATGATTCCCACACCACTTTAGGCTGTAATTCTTTTTGCTGTTCTTGTTTTTCCTTTTTACAAGAAATAAAAATCAAAAGTGCGATAAAAACGTATAGTAATCTTCTCATAGAAAAATAGTTATAATAGTATTCACAGAATGAAAGTATAAAAAAAAAGGTGCTATGAATACATCATAACACCTTTTTAACTATTTTGTAACAGTTGTATTTTACTTAAAAAACGAATCCACAAATTCATATTTATTAAACACCTGAAGGTCTTCAATTCCCTCTCCTACTCCGATATATTTTACAGGAATCTGAAATTGATCACTGATTCCAATAACAACACCTCCTTTAGCCGTTCCATCAAGTTTAGTAACCGCTAATGACGTTACTTCTGTAGCAGCAGTAAACTGTTTAGCCTGCTCAAATGCATTCTGTCCAGTAGAACCATCCAATACCAACAAAACATCATGAGGAGCATCTCCGATCACTTTTTGCATAACACGCTTTACTTTAGTAAGCTCGTTCATTAAATTCACTTTATTATGCAAACGTCCAGCTGTATCAATTATAATAACATCTGCATCTTGATTCACTCCTGATTGTAAAGTATCAAAAGCAACAGATGCGGGGTCACTACCCATATCTTGTTTTACGATAGGAACATCAACACGATCTGCCCAAACTTGTAATTGATCAATTGCGGCGGCTCTAAAAGTATCCGCAGCACCCAACACAACTTTCAAGCCTTTTTTATTAAATTGATATGCCAATTTACCTATTGTTGTAGTCTTACCAACTCCATTTACACCAACAACCATTAAGACATAAGGTTTTTTATTCTCAGGAATATCAAATTCTGTAGCTTCACCAGAATTAGTTTCGGATAATAAACCAGCGATTTCTTCTCTTAATATCTGATTAAGTTCATCTGTACCCATATATTTATCTCTAGATACACGGTCTTCTATCCTTTCTATTACCTTAATCGTTGTCTTTACTCCAACATCACTAGTCACCAAAACCTCTTCGAGGTTATCTAACACATCATCATCAACCTTAGATTTACCAGCTACAGCTTTACTTAACTTAGTAAAAAAACTAGTTTTAGATTTCTCTAACCCTTTATCTAAGGTTTCTTTTTTCTCTGAAGAAAATATTTTTTTAAACAAGCTCATATATTGTATTCAGAATGCTATATAGTTAAAATATGAAACACACCATTATGGTTGTATAAATATAAAAAGAAAGAGCCATTCCAATAAAATTGAAACGGCTTCTTTTTAAAATATCTTTTTACGAATTACTTTTTCTTAAAAAAGTCATTTACTGCATCAGGCTGCATAATAGACTCTACAAAAGTGTATGCCCCTGTTTTTGGAGATTTAACCATATTGATGGCTTTTGTTAATCTCTTTGATCCTGTTTGCAACGATGCTACTGATTTCTTTGCCATTGTCTTATTTTATTTCTTTATGAACAGTCATTTTCTTAAGAATAGGATTAAACTTCTTTAATTCCATTCTATCAGGAGTATTTTTCTTATTCTTAGTTGTAATATATCTAGATGTACCTGGTTTACCAGATCCTTTGTGCTCTGTACATTCTAAGATTACCTGAACTCTATTACCTCTCTTTGCCATTATAATATCTTTTTAAAAGCTAATTTATTTAGTTAAGAAACCTTTAGCTCTTGCTTCTTTTAAAACAGCAGCAATACCGTTTTTATTTATATTTTTTAGTGCTGCAGTAGACACTTTAAGTGTAACCCAACGATCTTCTTCTGGAAGATAAAAACGTTTTTTAATTAAATTCGCGTTGAATTTACGTTTTGTTTTATTCATTGCGTGAGAAACATTATTTCCCACCATTGCTTTTTTACCTGTAAGCTCGCAAACTCTTGACATCTCTTCTTGATTTTGGTATTATTTCAAAACAGGGTGCAAATTAACGAATTATTTACCGAACCACCAATAATAGTTTTGTAATTTTTTTCCTCTTTTGTCATTTTTTTTTAAATGTCCTATCAAATATCGAGTTTTACAGTCTTAATGTATATAGACAGAACCTTTGACAACCTTCTTTTATGCACAACAAAGATATGACATAACCCTTTTAAACTATAGTAATATTCGACAAAACAGGGGTTTATACCTATATAAGAAGTCATCTATAGCAATTACTTTTACACCAGTTAGTTTTCATAACTGTAACTAACTACTTGATATGAGGTAATTAAGTAGTAAAAAAGCGGATTCAAAAAATCCGCTTTTTTTATAGCTTATATCCACAATAACCTCAATTCAACTATCTATTAACAGTGTTATCCTACTAAAAAAATGCTAAAAATCTCACAATAAATCATTGATTTTTAAAACACTAAATCGTATCTTAGAGCAAAAACCCATATTGCTATGTTTCAAAATATCTCCAAAAACTTAATTAAAAAACATGATCTTGAAATTGGGTCATTTTATTTTTATAAAAATTTTGTGGTCTCAGAAATGAATGAAGGAATTTCTTTAAGTTTTGACAAAGCCGCTAAATTATTTCATCTAGCAAAGGAGTACTACGGTAATAATATCCCTTTTGTATACATATCTAATAGAAAGAACTCTTATTCTTTTGAACCTACTTCTCATTTCAAGTCTGCAAAAATGTTCCCTAATATAAAAGGGTATGGAGTAATCACCTACAACCATATTAATGATAAAATAGCTTCACTAGAACAATCATTTCTCAATATTCCTACTAAAATTTTTGACAGTATTGAAGATGCAATACTTTGGGTAGATGAGCTAATTCCGCACGATTAAACATTCAACAATTCTTAATAATTCATTAATAAATTAACTATAACGCTATGGTTTGTTAATTAAAATAAGGCTTTTATTGATTAATTATTAAAAAAATAATATATTACACAAGTAATTGGAAAACATTTCATTTAAAAATGATTCATAATTTTGACAAGAAGCTTATTAGGAAGCACGAGCTTGCTATGGGAGTATTTTATTTTTACGAAAATCACGTAATTTCTGAAATAAAAGAAGGAATTATACTTACGTTTGAAAATTGCGCAGATCTATTTCAACTAATACACTCATACTACGGAACTTCTACTCCTTTTGTATATATCTCGAATCGAAAAAACTCTTATTCTTTTGTTCCTACAGGACATTTTAAATCCTCTAAACTATTCCCTAATTTCGTAGGGTATGGTGTAGTGACTTATGACGCAATCAATAACAAAGTAGCTGCTTTAGAACAATCTTTTCTAGAAAACGAAACAAGAATTTTTGATAGCCTAGATGAAGCTGTACTTTGGGTTGATGAATTGATTGCACGAGATTAAACCCAAACATAAATCAGAAATATCACAATAAACTTGATTGCAAATTCCTGAAAATCCTATTAATGATTTGTTAACTTTTTTCTATTTTTAAGTAAATTAAAAGCCTTATCCTAAATGAATCATAACCCCAATAAAAATCTTGTCAAGACCCATGACATTGCAATTGGCGTATTTTATTTCTACAAAAACTTTCTCATATCTGAGATTAAAGAAGGTATTCTACTAAGCGTAGAAAATTCGACTACATTGTTTGAGCTAATCAAAACGTATTATGGAAACGAAACACCTTTTTTTTATATCGCAAATCGAATAAACTCATACTCCTTTGCACCAACAGGACATTATAAGTTCGTTGAACTTTATCCCAATGCAAAAGGTTTTGCTGTAGTAACATATAATGCTAAAGACACTAGAATGGCAAAATTTGAAAAATCATTTGTTCAGGCGCCAGCAAAAATTTTTGATAACTTAGAAGAAGCTATTGAATGGGGTACAGAATTAATCGCGAGGGATTGATTTTATAATATCATACAAGATTCGATTTACATAAAACACTGTAACTATCAAGAAAACGCAATATCATCTTAACTTTTAATTAGTTATTAACTATAACGTTTGAAACCAAATAAAATACTAATAATCAAACACTAACATGAAATTATCATTCTGTTTTTCCGACCTAAATAACACTAATAAAAAAATAGAGTTATGAAATCTAAATCAGATGATCTCTTAGTACAAAAATATGATCTAGCCTTAGGAGCATATTATTTTTATGACAGATATTTCATTGCAGAAATTAAAGAAGGAGAAGTGATCACACTGGAAAAACTACAAGATCTAATCCCTATTGTACAAAAACATTTTGGAAACGGAGAACCCTTTAGCTTTATATCTGATAGAATACATTCTCATTCTATTTTTCCTACCGACTATATGTATTGCCCATTGATACAAATGGACAATTTTAAAGGCTACGGAGTAGTTACTCATAATAAGACAAGTGAAATGTCAATCAAAATAGAAAAACACTTTGCACAAAGGCCTTTTTATCATTTTAAAAATATCCAAGACGCAATAGACTGGGCAAAAAATGGATTACTTAAATAATCTAAACTTATCTAGTTCAACTCTTTAAAAAGCAGCTCAAAAGATTTATTTACCGCCTTTCCAATAATCCGCTCTCTTAAATTGCTAAATACAAATTTCTCTGAAAAAACACGATCAGGAGTTGCTATAGCAATAAAAACGGTTCCCACCTCTGCATCTCCATCTCCTTTTGTTGGTCCTGCATTACCTGTAGTAGCAATTCCATAATCAGATTTAAACACTTTTTTTACTCCCAATGCCATTGCTTCTGCTACCTCATGACTTGTTACCGAGTACTTTTTGATTATATCTGCATCCACACCCAATATATCCATTTTAGTTTGGGTTGCATAGGTAACTGCTCCTCCATTAAAAAAAGAAGAAGCTCCCGCATTAGCAGTTAAAGATTGTGCAATTTTTCCTCCAGTACAACTTTCTGCAACCGCCAAAAAATGACCGCGAGAAAGAAGTATTTTACCTATCATCATCTCTATAGATTCATCTTCTTCATAACCGACAATAATATCACCTATAAGCTTATGTAGTTCGGTAATTCTTGTTTCGATAGTATCCTTTAAAAGGTTTTCGTCTGCGCCACGAGCAGAAAGACGCAATCTAACTCTACCTAGATTAGGAAGATATGCAAGTTTTATAAATGAAGGTAAATTATCTTCCCAATGCTCAATTTTTTTTGCTAGCGCACTTTCTCCAAGACCATAAGTTAATACCGTTTTATGTATAATATATGGTCGATCAAATCTTTTCTGTAGCCTTACGAGTACTTCATCCTTCATTAGATTTTTCATCTCAAAAGGAACTCCTGGCATAGAGACAAAAACGGTATCATCTTTTTCAAGCCACATTCCTGGAGCAGTGCCATAATTATTCATCAAGACCGTTGCAGTAGCTGGAACTAATGCTTGCATCTTATTAATATCCGTAACAGGTGCTTTAATGTATTTTTCAAATAGCACTTCTATATGCTTTAAAACATCATCATTCTGAACTAAGGTATCATTAAAGTATTCGCAAATCGTATGTTTCGTAATATCATCTTTAGTAGGACCTAATCCTCCTGTAATCAACACTACATCAACCCTGTTTTTTGCTTCTTCTAACGCTTTAAGAATATGTTGTTTATCATCCTGAATAGAAGTAATCTGATATACATCGATTCCAATTTTATTAAGCTCTTTTCCTAAAAAAGCAGAATTAGAATCTACAATTTGACCAATAAGGATTTCATCTCCTATCGTAATTATTTCTGCGAGCATAATTATTGAAAGTCAGCTTTCAGGTCTTCAATTGCTCCATTCACTGTAGCAACAATATGATTTAAAGTTGGTAAAATTTCTGATTTATCTTTACCAGTTTTAGACCAAGACTCTACTTGCTTAATTTGTTTTAACAAATCAATATCAAACAATTGAAGGTTTGGTTTCATTTTATGAGCATACTGATATGCCGTCTGAGGATTATCATTATTTACCGCTTCAACCATGCTATCAAGATCGGGTGGTATTTCTTCCAAAAATGTTTGTACTAACACAATTATAAATTCATCATCTCCTCCTGACAATTCATTTACACTATCTAAGCTATACCGTTTGCTCATTTATTTAATTCTTATTGAAAAAGTTTGTTGTCCTTCTATAAAACCAGTCAATGTATCCTCTGCTTTCACAGCTCCAACTCCAGCTGGTGTTCCTGTAAAGATAACATCTCCAATCTTTAAAGTAAAATATTTTGACACATATTCTATTAATTCATCAATCTTCCACAACATAAATTTAGTATTCCCTTTCTGAACAGCTGTTCCATTTTTTTCCAACCTAAAGTCAATATTATTGATATCAGAAAAGTTCTCTTTTGCAATCCAATTCCCTATAACAGCAGCTCCATCAAAAGCTTTTGCTTTCTCCCAAGGCAATCCTTTAGCTTTCAATTTACTCTGCAAATCTCTTGCAGTAAAATCGATTCCCAAACTTACTTCGTTGTAATATTTATGTGCAAATTTTCTATCAATATGCTTTCCAACTTTGTTGATTTTTATCAAAATTTCAACTTCATGATGGACATCATCAGAAAAATCAGGAATAAAAAAAGGTTGCTTTTTTAACAGAATAGAGGTATCGGGTTTCATAAAAACCACTGGATCCGTTGGTTTTTCATTTTCTAACTCTTCAATGTGATCCGTATAATTGCGACCTATGCAAATAAGCTTCATAAAACTGAATATAGAGAGAATTATAATTTAAGGCTATTATTTAATTTGCGAAGTCTAACCGCTGTAAGTACTTTTTTAGTATACAATGGAAAATCAGCATTCTGAAGCCATCCAAAATAACCTGGTTCTTCTTCCATTACCTTTTCTACCAACTTACCCTTATGTTTTCCAAAAGAAAATATCTCCTTTCCTTCCTTATCATATGCTATAAAACCAGCAAAATCAGCAAATTGTTTTCTCGAGCTAAACTCTGCCAAAAACTTAGTATCATTTTCCAACTCGGGATATCGATCTAATTGGGCTTTCAGAACTTCATAGGTAGCATTTGTATCGGCCTCAGCAGAATGCGCATCTTCCAGATCTTTATCACAATAAAACTTATACGCTGCAGATAACGTTCTTTTCTCCATTTTATGAAAAATAGTCTGCACATCTACCGCTACAGTATTCTTCATATCAAAATCCACATCAGCACGCAACAATTCTTCTGCCAATAAAGGAATATCAAAACGATTAGAATTAAATCCTCCCAGATCACATCCTTTGATCATCTCACTAACATTGGACGCTAATTGCTTAAAAGTAGGCTCATTTGCTACTTTTTCATTTGTAATCCCATGTACTTCGGTAGTTTCTGGCGGAATTGGCATCTCGGGATTAACAAGCCAAGTTTTACTTTCCTTATTACCATTAGGAAAAACTTTTAGGATAGAAATCTCCACGATTCGATCTTTAGAAATATTAATACCAGTAGTTTCTAGATCGAAAAAACATATCGGTCTTTTTAAATTAAGCTCCATAAATTGATTGTGTGTTCCAAAGATAATATGTATTACTTACAATCTAATATTATCACGCATTATTTTAACATTTATTATTATATCAGACTATTTTCACCTTCACAAAAACATTATCTGCAAATTTTCTGGTAACCGTTTCTTCTATATCATTAAATTGGATTTTAATAGAGCTGTCGAACTCTCTAACTTCTAATACTTTTATCTCGCTACTTAATGCTAGTCCGATTTTAGACACATATCTGAGAAAATTAACAGACCCATCGTTTACCGCAACCAATTGACAAATATCTCCTTCAGAAAGAGATGACAATGTAATCTTCGGCATAACCGAATACTCTCCATCTGCATTTGGAATAACTTCTCCATGAGGATCTTTTGTCGGAAAATCCATAAAACGATCCAGCTCATTAATCAACTTTTGTGACTTTATATGCTCCAACTGTTCTGCTACATCATGCACCTCATCCCAAGTGAAATTTAAATAATTACACAAAAAAGTTTCCCATAAACGATGTTTTCGAATCAGACGTACCGCAATAGATTTACCTTCTTCGGTTAATTCAAGTTTACCATACTTCTCGCTTACTACATACCCTTTAGCCTTAAGCTTCTTAATCATATTATTGGTAGAGGCTGGTGACACCTTAAGATATTCAGCAAGTTGATTGTTTCCTACTTTAGAAGAATCGTCTTCTATAAGCAACTGAAAAAGAGCTTTTAAATAGTCTTCTTCGCTTTTTGTTAAATTATTCAAATTTAATTTGTTAGTCATAGCTAACTTTTTTAGTTTTGTAAAGTTAATAATTACAAATATATGCCACTAATAAAGAAACGAAATATAACTAACTTTATTTATTTAGTTTGTCTTCTTTCCACTTTTTATAATGTTAAAGCGCAAAATGGTACATTACAAGGAATAATATATGACGATAATGGAACATTACCTTTTGCCAATATATTTATCGAAGGAACCGAGTTAGGAAGTTCAAGTGATGAGCACGGAGCATTTATTATAGAAAATATACCTATAGGAAATTATAAAGTAATTGCTTCATTTACAGGATACACTCCTATCAAGAAAAAAGTATCTATAGTTGCAGGTAAAAATAAAATAAACCTTGTTATGTCGCAAGGATCAACCCTTGATGAAGTAGTAATCACAGGGACATTAAAACCTGTAAGTCGATCAGAAAGTCCAGTTCCTGTAGAAATCTACTCTCCAACATTTTTCAAGAAAAACCCAACACCTAATTTGTTTGAATCCTTACAAAACATAAATGGAGTAAGACCTCAATTAAACTGTAGTATCTGTAATACTGGAGACATACATATTAATGGTCTTGAAGGTCCCTACACACTAGTAATGATTGATGGAATGCCTATTGTAAGCGGATTATCTACTGTTTATGGGTTATCTGGGATACCTAACTCACTAATTGATAGAATTGAAGTTGTAAAAGGCCCTGCTTCATCGTTATACGGAAGTGAAGCTGTAGGTGGACTTATCAATGTTATTACTAAAAACCCAAATGATGCACCTGAAATAAGCACTGATGTTTTTGCTACTAGTTGGGGTGAAACTAATGTAGATTTTGGTTTTAAAACTAAACTGGGAAACGCTTCTGCATTATTTGGTATCAATTATTTTTATTATGATCAAGTTATAGATAATAATGAGGATGGGTTCACTGATCTTACATTACAAGATCGTATATCCATTTTTAATAAATGGAATTTTAATCGAAAAAGTGGAAAAAACTTTACACTTGCTGGCAGGTTTTATTATGAAGATCGTTGGGGAGGAGAAAATGATTGGAGTTCAGAATTTAGAGGAAGTGATCAAATATATGGAGAGAGTATATACACTGAACGTTATGAAATATTAGGTAATTATGAATTACCCGTAAAAGAACCCTTAACCCTATCTTTTTCTTATACAGATCATGATCAAAATTCATATTACGGAACCGTATCTTATCAAGCAAAACAACGAATTGGTTTTACTCAATTAACTTGGGATAAAAAATTAAAATCTCACGATCTATTATTCGGTGCTGCGTATAGATATCAATACTATGATGATAACACACCAGCCACAGCTGTAAATGATCAAAATAATCCTGAAGAAACAAATACTCCAGGTATTTTCTTACAAGATGAAATTACCATAGCGCCCAAACATAAACTTCTATTAGGAGCAAGATTAGATTATCACAATCGACATGGAAGTATTTTCACTCCAAGATTTGCTTATAAATGGAGTATTAACGACAAAAATATTTTTAGATTAAATGCCGGCACTGGATTTAGAGTAGTTAATCTTTTTACAGAAGATCATGCGGCTCTTACAGGTTCCCGTGATGTGATAATTGAAGAAGACCTTAATCCCGAAGAATCTTATAATGTAAACCTTAACTATCTCAAAAAGATATTTTTTGATAATGGAACTTTTGTGAGTTTTGATGCATCAGCTTGGTATACATATTTCACAAATGCTATCATCCCTGATTATGAAACAAATCCTTCTGAAATTCGATATGGAAATCTAGATGGGCACGCTGTATCTACAGGAGTCAGCCTTAACACCAACATCAACCTTGCGAATGGCCTAAAATTTACATTAGGAATGAGTGGACTAAATGTCTCAAACACAGAAAATGGAGTTACTACGCGTCAGATACTCACGGAAAGCTATACAGGGACCTGGGGAATCAGTTATAAAATACAATCTCTTAATTTAACTTTAGACTATACAGGAAACGTATATGGTCCTATGAAATTAGCAACTCAAGGTCCCGATGATCCTCGAAGAGACAAATCTCCTTGGTGGAGCATACAAAACATTCAATTCTCACATAAATCAAAAAACAATCTGGAAATATATGGAGGTGTAAAAAATTTATTAGACTGGACTCCTAGTCAAGGAAATCCTTTTTTAATTGCTGGGGCTGATGATCCATTTGGACCAGATTTTGACACTACTTATATATACGCCTCTAATCAAGGAATAAGAGGTTTTCTAGGTGTTCGTTATTCCTTATAAATCCAATAAAAGATGAAAGTTTTTCAAATAATATCATTCTTAGTTTTATCTCTGGCATATCAAAATATAGCAGCACAACTAAAGATTGAATCTTTTGAATCTATTGAGGACAAAATGAAGATAGCTCCAAAACCTTTAGTTATCTTTATCCATACAGATTGGTGTATGTATTGCAAAAACATGGAAAACACGACTTTTAAGAATGAGGATATAATACAACGATTAAATGAAAAATTCTATTTCGCTTCGTTAAATGGTGAAAGTCAAGAAACTATCAACTTTTTAAGCAACTCTTTCCGTTTTCAACCTAATGGAAACAAAACTGGAGTACATCAACTAGCTAAAGAGCTTGCAACCGTTAATAACAAAACTGCATATCCAACCTTAACAATTCTAAACCCTAAATACGAAATCATATTTCAACAACAATCTTTTTTAAGCGCTAAACAACTTATTAAAATACTCAAAAAATTATCTTAAATGAATTATAGAATCATTGGTATATGTCTCTTTACTATTCTTTTTTCCTGTAAAAAAGAAGTTAAAGATGAAAATCAAAAACTTAATGTAGTTACAACAACAACAATGATCACAGATCTTGTCAAAAATATTGGCGGTGATCTAATTACTGTTAAGGGACTAATGGGTTCTGGAGTTGACCCCCATTTATATAAAGCTAGTGAAGGTGATGTTACGAAGATAGTAGATGCTGATGTTATATTTTATAATGGTTTACATCTAGAAGGGAAACTTGTAGAAGTATTTGAAAAAATGAGCAGTCAAAATATCAAAACTATAGCTATAGGCGAAGTTTTAGATAAAAACATCTTAATTGGATCAGATTATTTTGCATCTAACTATGATCCACATATATGGTTCAGTATCAGCAACTGGAAACAAGTAACTGCCTTTACTATAAAAAAACTAAAAGAATTAGATCCGAAAAATGCTGAAGCATTTGAAACTAACGGAAATGCATATATAGAGAAATTAGAACTCCTTGAAGCCAAGTTAAAAGCAACGATAGAAACCTTGCCAAAAGAAAAAAGAATATTGGTTACTGCACATGATGCATTTAGTTATTTTGGGAAAGCATATGATTTCAATGTAGTTGGATTACAAGGGTTGTCTACCGCCACAGAAGCTGGAGTACAAGATGTACAGAAGTTAGCTTCTTTTATTATTGACAATAAAGTAAAAGCTATTTTTGTAGAAACGTCCGTTCCTAAACGTACAATAGAAGCCTTACAGGCTGCGGTAAAATCAAAAGATCATGAAGTAAATATTGGTGGTACTTTATATTCTGATGCTCTAGGCAATCCAGGAACAATTGAAGGGACATACATTGGAATGTTTGAATACAACGTAAACACCATAATAAACGCGCTAAAATAATGGAAAACAAAATCGCTGTACAAATAGATGACCTTACCGTAGCGTATAACTATAAACCAGTATTATGGGACATTGATCTTGCTATACCAGAAGGAGTATTAATGGCAATTGTTGGACCTAACGGAGCAGGTAAATCTACATTGATTAAATCGATTTTGGACATTATAAAACCTATAGCAGGTAGTGTGAAAATATATAACAAACCCTATAACAAACAACGCTCCCTTGTTGCTTATGTACCTCAGAAAGGAAGTGTAGATTGGGATTTTCCTACTACTGCCTTAGATGTTGTAATGATGGGAACATACGGAAGTTTAGGCTGGATTAAAAGGCCTGGGCAAAAACAAAAAAAGGCTGCCCTTGAAGCCTTAGAAAAAGTTGGAATGCTCGCTTTTAAAAGCAGACAGATTAGTCAGCTTTCTGGAGGACAACAACAGCGTATTTTTTTAGCCAGAGCTTTAGTCCAAAATGCTTCTATTTACTTTATGGACGAACCTTTTCAAGGAGTTGATGCAACGACAGAAAAGGCTATTATTAACATCTTAAAAGAACTTAGAAAAGCTGGAAAAACAGTAATCGTTGTACATCATGATTTGCAAACAGTACCCGAGTATTTTGATTGGGTAACATTTTTAAATGTAAAGAAAATAGCAACGGGACCTGTAAAAGATATTTTTAACGACGATAACCTTACTAAAACATACGGGATTAATTACAAAGTAAGCGTTCAACAATAGCAACATGGATATTCTAGAATATATAGAGCTTGTTTTTACCGATTATACATTGCGTACCATTACGTTAGGAACTGCGGTATTAGGAGCTATCTGTGGAATGTTGGGAAGCTTTGCCGTATTGCGAAAACAAAGTTTATTAGGAGACGCTATATCACATGCCGCTTTACCAGGTATTGCGATTGCTTTTTTAATTATTGGAGCAAAAAACAGTAATGCATTTTTATTAGGCGCATTGATCAGTGGTTTAGTAGGTAGTTTCTGGATTAGAGGGATTATTAAAAAAACGCATCTTAAATCTGATACGGCTTTGGGATTAATCCTATCACTCTTTTTTGGGTTTGGGATGTTGTTACTCACATATATCCAAAAATTACCAAATGCCAATCAGGCTGGATTAGAAAATTATCTTTTCGGACAAGCAGCAACATTATTAGAAAGTGACGTATGGATGATGTCAATTGTTACAGGAATATGTCTCATTGTTTTATTACTTTTTTGGAAAGAACTTAAAATTTCCCTTTTTGATGCTGATTATACTAAAACCTTAGGATTCAATATCAAGTTTTTAGACATTCTAATTACTACTTTCATCGTTATTGCTATCGTCTTAGGTTTACAAACGGTTGGAGTAGTTTTAATGAGTGCAATGATCCTAGCTCCAGCAGCGGCAGCAAGGCAATGGACAAACAGCCTATCCGTTATGGTAATTCTTGCAGCAATTTTTGGAGCATCTTCTGGAGTACTTGGTACTGCTATTAGTGCTAGTCACAACAATTTATCTACAGGACCTGTAATTGTATTAGTTGCTGCAGTTTTTGTGTTGGTATCTTTTATTTTTTCTCCAGGGCGTGGTTTATTATTTAGGGAAATTCGTTTTAGAAAAAATCGAAACGATCTTCAATTACACAAAACACTTTCATTTATGTATAACATCGCCAGAGATCATGAAGATATTTCTCATCCTCATGCGATCAAAATTCTGAATAATTTTCAAGGATTTACTAAACGATCCTTACAAAAATTGGAAGACAAAAATTACGTAACAATCCAAGGGAATATGTGGTCATTAACAACATCTGGATATGAAACTGCATCAAATTTATATAATCAATTAACGGATACAGAAAATGAGTAGTGCACAGATTGAAATACAATTGATTGCAAGTTTGGTTGCTATTGCCTGTGCTATTCCAGGGACTTTTTTGGTACTGCGCAAAATGGCTTTAATCACTGATGCTATTAGTCATTCTATCCTACCAGGAATTGTAATAGGTTTTTTTATCACACATGATCTTTCTTCTCCACTATTAATATTATTAGCCGCATTAAGTGGAGTGCTCACTGTAGTTTTAGTAGAGTTTATTCAAAAAACAGGATTAGTTAAAGAAGATACCGCAATTGGATTGGTTTTCCCTGCTCTATTCAGTATAGGAGTCATTATGATTGCCCAAAACGCAAATGATGTTCATTTGGATATTGATGCCGTTTTATTAGGAGAACTTGCATTTGCTCCTTTTGATAGATTAATAGCAAGCGGAATGGATTTTGGTCCAAAATCCTTATGGATTATCGGCTCTATTTTATTAATTACTCTAGGATTACTTTTTGCTTTTTTCAAAGAACTAAAAGTTAGCACATTTGATGCTGGTCTTGCAGCTGCTCTAGGATTATCGCCTGTTGTTATGCATTATGGACTTATGACAGTAGCATCGATTACTACCGTTGGAGCTTTTGATGCTGTTGGAGCTATTCTGGTAATTGCTTTTATGATTGCTCCTGCTGCCACTGCTTATTTACTTACTAATGATCTAAAAAAAATGATATTGCTTGCCTGTATTTTTGGAGTCATTTCTGCCATAGCGGGATATTGGGTTGCCCACGGATTAGACACTTCAATATCAGGATCCATGACTAGTGTACTAGGCATACTTTTTCTGGCAGTGTATTTATTTGCACCTAATAAAGGATATTTTTCTGTTTTATATCGTCAAAGACAACAGCGTATTGAAGTTTCTTTACTCACCTTCTTACTGCATTTAGGAAATCACACAGATGATGAAACAGAAAGACACGTACAACATCTTAACGAGCATATAAACTGGCAAAAAGTTAAGGCTAAATCAGTACTAGACCTTGCTTTAAAAAACAATATGATTATCATTAATAATGATATTGTTTCGCTGACAGAAAAAGGCCAGCATTTCACCACAGAAGCAATTGACTATATCGTTACCAATAAGAATTCTGAAATCGAAAAGATGAAAGATCGATTTTTCTTATTTAGAGGGTAAAAAGAGTTGGTATTTTTTTTTATTAAAGTAAAGCCGAATCAATTATCTTTACTACAAAAAGAATATGAAACGAATTCTTAAAACCTGTTCTTATAATATTCCCATCTATATATTATGCATTCTTTGTTATACCATAGGGTTTGCACAAGAAAAAGCTGTACATTTAGTAGAAGAAGTACAAAAAAAACGTACAATTCTTTATGTCCAAAACGATACCAATGCTGAAAAAAGTGTTTTTCTTAAGATAAATCCTGTTGGATATAGACGAAGTGCTCAAAGACCGATTATTAAAACTATTCCTGCTAATAGTAAGATCCAAATGCTAACATTGATTCCGCTTACAGATGTTGCATCGTCTTATACCTATGATCTTATTGTAAACGCAGAACTTCAAAACATTGATGTTAAAAAAGAAAAAACGAAAGATGTCTCCTCTACTCCTTCTTCATCAAAATATGGCCTTCTTATTTATACTGAGAAAGATTGTGCTACATGTGACACCTTGATACAAAAACTAAAAAATAAAAAAATTGATTTTATAGAGATCGATATTGACAGTAAACATAATCAGCTTTCTCCTCAATTTTGGGATTCCATGTATTTTAAAGGATATAACAGAAAAAATATTCGCATTCCTTTTGCTAAAAAGGGTAACAAATTACATCATCCAATAACTGATTTTGATAAGTTTATAGAGGTCATAACCCGAAAAAAAACTTCTACTAGCAGACTTTTCTAAAAAAATAAGGCATTAGAACAAAAAATATTCCCTCTACATAAGTAACATTTCATTGGTTTTATATACTTATTAGGGTATATACAATTTACATGAGAACATTTTTAATCATACTGGGGAGTCTTATATTACTTGGGATTGCAGCACTTGCAGCCTTATTTTTTTATTTCAAAAATGCAAATAAGGTAGAAATAACCCCTGCTACTTCATCATTAATCACACAAGAAAACATCACTAAAGAAAAAGTAGATAGTATTTTCAAATACACTAAAAACTTTCCTGATAACACGCAATTGTCTTTTGCTTTTATCGATGGAGATACTGTTTCTTATTACGGAATACTTCGGAAAGAAGGAGCTCTTAATACCGTACAAAATTCAGATTCAATTTTTCAGATTGGATCCATCTCCAAAGTATTTACATCTACCTTACTTGCAGATTTTGTGTATAACGAAAAAGTAGACTTAACTGCACCAATACAACAATACCTCAACACACCACTACACAACATTGAAAAAGACGGTAAGTTCATAACACTAAAAAGTTTATCCAATCACACTTCTGGGTTACCGAGACTTCCCAAGGGAATGCTTATGAATTCAATCCTGAATATGGATGATCCTTATAAAAACTACACTCAAGATAAATTCGAAAAATATTTACAGGAAAAACTAGCTCCAGAAACTACTCCTGGAACTAAAATGGCTTATTCCAATCTTGGTGTAGGGTTACTAGGTCATATTCTATCAGAAGTATCTGGAAAAAACTTTGAAACCTTATTACAAGAAAAAATATTTATTCCTTATAAAATGAATTCATCTTCTTCTCTACCCTCAATTGTGGAGAATAGATTGGTATCTGGATTGAGTCCTAAAGGCGATAAAGTACCTGCCTGGACCTTTTCTAGTATGCATGGTATGGGCGCTATTAATTCGAATGTAGAAGATTTAGCAAAATTTGCACAGGCGAATTTTACAATAAATAACATTCTAAATCTTCAAAGAATTAAAACATTTGAAAAAAACGAAAAACGTTCAGTAGCTCTAGGATGGATGATCATCAATACTAAAAAAAGTAATGAACTTTACTTTCATAATGGTGCCACTGGTGGCTATATGTCATCTATGTTATTGGATATTAAAAACAAAAAAGGAGTGATTATTCTATCCAACGTAAATTTTTCTCATCCTGATAGTAAAAATCTAGATAAGCTCTGTTTTACGTTAGCTGGTATGCAACCATAAGATAAATCAGAATATTGTTGAGATTACATGTTTTCACATGATTAAAATCTAGGTAATCATATCATTATGGATACTAAAAAGAAACAATTTATCTTAGAAAGATGCTATTTGAAGAAAAGCTATCTAACATAAATACCTATCCTATTCATATGCACTGGTCATAGAACGACAAATATCTATTGAAGATTTTAAATGCTTTTTGTAACTAATACTTTACCTTCTTTCTTTGCTTTAGTATCCATCGAGGCACCAATTGCCAATCCTATAGACATACCAATCATCATTCCGAAAGTCATTCCGTAAACCAAGCCATTAGAACCTCCATAAATGATTCCAAAGGTCATTCCTAAACTCATCCCCAAACACATACCGACACTCATACCCATAGCAATAAAATATTCCTCAGATATTAGAGAAAGTTCTTTTTTTAAATAACTCGAAAACTCAGTAAGTTTTTGCTTGAAATATTTTTTTCTATTATCTCGATCCACATCAACAGCCAAAACATCTAGTCTATCTTCGATTGCCTGTAACTGTTCATCAGATAAATCCCTATTGTCCAACTGAGATAAAATAGCAATGAATTTTTTATATACTCGTATTTCGGATTTTTCATCCGTTTCAGTAACTAGATTCTTAAAAAACTTAGATGCTTCATTAATTTTCATAGTGTTGAGTTTAATTTTAAATTGTATGCTAACTATTTATTAGTACCTATACTACTCATTTTGTTACAAAAACATGTGCAGAATTAAAAACTATACTGGCATAGTGTATACATATCGCATTGAACATTATACCATATTTGAAAAACACACTATTTTTTAGGCCCATACCTAAGTTATACATCTAATCTTTTTAGCTTTTCTGTATAAGGGATATCATCAGAATTCTTAACCAATTGAAACATTATATCTTTAAAACCATCTGTATTTATAAAAAAACCACGACAATTCTTGTCGTGGTTTCTCGATGATTTTTATTTAAATTATCTTAGAATTCTCTATTTACATCAAAAGCTTCTAGGTAATCTTTTACACGTTGTACAAACTGCCCTCCTAAAGCTCCATTCACCACTCTATGATCATAAGAGTGCGACAGGAACATTTTATAACGGATACCAATAAAATCTCCATCTGGTGTTTCAATGACTGCAGGTACTTTGCGAATCGCTCCTAGCGCCAGAATTGCAACCTGTGGTTGATTGATAATAGGTGTTCCCATGATACTACCAAAAGTACCCACATTAGTTACTGTATAAGTTCCGCCCTGGATATCATCTGGCTTCAGTGCATTGTTACGCGCTCGGTTTGCCAAATCATTTACCGCTTTAGTCATCCCAACAAGATTTAACTGATCTGCATTTTTAATTACAGGTACAATTAAATTACCATCAGCTAAGGCTGCTGCCATACCCAAATTGATATTTTTCTTTTTGATTACCGTATCTCCCGATACAGAAATATTAATCATTGGAAAATCTCTTATTGCTTTTGCAACCGCTTCCATAAAAATTGGAGTAAATGTTAGATTTTCTCCTTCTCTTTTCATGAAATCTCCTTTTACCTTTTTTCTCCAGTTCCAGATATTGGTTACATCTGCTTCAATAAATGATTGCACATGAGCGGATGTTTGTACAGATTCTACCATATGATGAGCAATCAATTTACCCATCCTGGTCATTTCTATAATCTCATCCTCTCCAGAAGCAACTACTGGAGCTGCTTTAGGCGCTTCAGCTTTCTTAACTGGTTTTGTAGAAGCTACTTTTGCCTCGGATACTACTGGAGCAACAGGAGCAGTAGTTTTGCCCGCTTTACGATCTTCTACAAATCGTAGGATATCGTTTTTGGTTACTCTACCATCTTTACCTGTTCCAGATATATTTTCTAATTCTACTACAGAAACTCCTTCTGCGACAGCAATGTTTTTTACTAATGGAGAATAAAATTTAGAACTCTCAGAAAAATCGGTTTTAGCAGTTACTGTTTCAGTAACAGCAGCGATCTCTGTTTCGATCACTTCTGCTGCTGCAGGGGTTGTTTCTACCGTTTCTTGTGGTTCAGCTACAGTACCTTCTCCTTCGGTTTCAATAATAGCTATCGTCTCACCTACCTTTACTACATCATCAACTTCAAAAAGTCTTTCAACCAATACACCTTCTACTTCACTTGGGACTTCGCTATCTACCTTGTCTGTAGCAATTTCCAATACTGCATCGTCCATTTCGATAGTTTCTCCAACTTCTTTTAACCAAGTTGTTATTGTTGCCTCTGCAACACTCTCACCCATCTTTGGAAGTTTAAGCTCAAATTTTGCCATATTCTTAATCAAAGGTATTTATTAGTTATATTTTTTGCGAAATTAATAAAAGTTATGCTCTTAAATTAATTTTTATCTATTAAAGTTTTTCTAAAAAGTGATTACTTCACCTTTTCCATCACTAAAATCACTACCCAATATAAAGTTACATCCTACAGGCCTGATTTTAAAGGTCAAGTTCGGTTTTTTTAATCGTTCCATTTCATAAATAATGTTACCGAAACTCATAAACTCATTGTCAAAGATAAGTTCGTTATTAGTATATCCCAAATTCTGTATAGATTCTAAAGCAATAAAAGGTACTTTTTTTTGTAATTTATCAGTAAGTTGTTGCCTTAATAATTCATTTTCCGAAACTAGATAATATTGATCTATATCTCGTTTTTCTTTATGATGGTTTTTAAAAGATTGAATAATCGATGTTATTCTGATTCCGATAGAGACTATAAAATCTAATACCCAGTTACTTTTAAAGTGTTTACGATAAAACAATCGCATTGCTCCATAAAATCGTTTAATATATTCTGTATTACGATCTGTGCTCTCTCCTTTATAATGAATTACAGGAATCGAACCAATATAATAGTTTTCTAAGCCTTTCTTTTTCATTTTATAGGATAGGTCAATATCTTCTCCATACATAAAATAATCCTCATCAAAACCCTCTACAGATTGATAATCTCTTTTTTTGACAAGAATAAAAGCTCCTACTAAAATATCTATATCTCCTATTCCTTTTTCTGATATATGATCTGCATAATAGTTTTTCACTTTACCCAGTTTAACACCAAATAATCTTCTAAAAGATGTTAGCGGTGAAGGGACATTGCGTTTACTCTCAGGTAAAAAATTACCAGTTCCATCAATCAATCTAGGACCAACCATCCCCATTTGAATTAACTGCTCTGATGTTTTAATAATATTGATAAATGTATCTTCTCCAACTACAGTATCTGGATTAAGAATACAGATATATTCTCCTTTTGCCAAAGTGACTCCTTGATTATTTGCTTTAGCAAAACCAATATTCTCTTTATTCTCAATCAATGTGACTTCAGGAAATCGTTCTTTAACCATTGCACAACTACTGTCTTTAGAATTATTATCAATCACAATAATCTCAGCATCTAATCCAACAATAGCCTTTTGCACACTTAGTATACAAAGCTCTAAAAAGTAACGTACATTATAATTAAGGATGATTACAGATAATTTCAGAAGATAGACTTTTAAAAGTGGAACATATTATGAACTTCTCAGTGCATTTTCAAAAGGAATACGATTAACAATACTTCTACCTAAGGTTACTTCGTCTGCATACTCTAATTCATCATTTACACCAATTCCTCTAGCAATTGTAGCTATTTTTATTTCTACACCTTCTAATTGTTTATAAATATAAAAATTGGTTGTATCGCCTTCCATGGTTGCGCTAAGTGCAAAAATCAGTTCTTGCACTGTTCCTGATTTTGCTTTTTCTACAAGCGTATTAATTGTAAGATCTTGCGGCCCTATTCCATCCATCGGGCTTATTTTCCCTCCTAAAACATGATACAAACCGCGATATTGACTTGTACTTTCTATTGCCATTACATCTCTAATATCTTCAACCACACAAATTGTATCTTGGACCCTGTTAGGATTACTACAGATATCACATACATCGACATCACTTATACTGTGGCATTTTTTACAAAATTTAACATCCTTACGCAAGGTTCCCAGAGCATTTACCAAATGCTGGGTTTGCGTTTCAGGTTGTCGCAGCAGGTGTAACACTAATCTTAATGCCGTTCGTTTACCAATACCAGGCAACTGCGACATTTCATATACTGCATTTTCTAATAATTTTGATGAAAATTCCATAGGGATACAAATGTACTAAAATAGTATCTGAGTTTGTTAGTTTATATGCCTATGAGTTTATAGGTCGACCGTAAAAAAATATACATCAAACAAACTACTACTTATTAACTCCAATACTGTCTTATTTAAGTACTAAAATACTCACCACTATTTATTACATTTACCCTAAAAGAAGAAAATCATGTTTGATGCACTTTCTGAAGAAACCCAACTTGTATTAGTAATAATTGGAATCGCCTTATTATTTTTTATTGTGAGGTGGAATTCTGGGAGAAATAAAAAAAAGCTTTATCATCGGGATACAAGGGATTTTAGGAAGAATTATTTTAACAAAAAGAAAAAATAACCTTTAGATGGTTATAGGTTACTGCATATACTGATAGCATTTGTATACAGCTAACAAAAGCAAAGAAAGATATTTCGAATCACAAAATAGACAATCAAGAAAACACACATGAAGATTTATACAAAAACGGGGGATAAAGGTACTACAGCCTTATTTGGAGGCACCAGAGTTCCTAAACACCATATCCGTATAGACAGTTACGGAACTGTGGACGAGTTAAACTCTCACATTGGTTTGATTAGAGATCAACAAATTGATGAATTAAGTAAGCAGGTTTTAATTAATATTCAGGATAAACTTTTTACAGTTGGGGCAGTATTGGCTACAGATCCAGAAAAAGCAGTTTTAAAAAGCGGGCAAAAACGATTGAACATCCCTACTATTTCTATCGAAGACATCGAACTTTTAGAAAACGAAATGGATCGTATGAATGAATCCTTACCGCCAATGACACACTTTGTATTACCTGGTGGACATCAAACTGTGTCATTCTGTCACATTGCACGCTGTGTATGCAGAAGAGCCGAGCGTTTAGCAACTGCCTTGTATGAATTAGAGCCTTTTGAGGAGACCACTTTGCAGTACCTAAACAGACTATCTGACTACCTATTTGTACTGGCACGAAAGTTGTCCAATGATTTGCAGGCAGATGAGATACAATGGATTCCTCAAAAAAATTCTTGATCTCTTGGAATCGCCAAAAAATTAGTAAAGGGAGACCTCAAAAAATCACGTTCTTATAATTATTGTTTAAATAATTAATTTTTTACTTGACTTTTTAAACTAAAAAATTATTTTTGCAAAAAAATTAAACCAGTAAGCATATGTATTGGACTTTAGAATTAGCATCTTATTTAAGTGATGCACCTTGGCCAGCAACCAAAGATGAGTTAATTGACTATGCAATTCGTACGGGAGCACCGCTAGAGGTTGTAGAGAATTTACAATCCATTGAAGATGAAGGAGATTCGTATGATTCTATAGAAGAGATATGGCCAGATTATCCTACAGATGAAGATTATCTTTGGAATGAGGATGAATATTAAAAAAATATTTAAATAGTATTAAAAGTCTCGCAAGAGGCTTTTTTTTTGCGTAAATTACGCCACTTTTAAAGCTATTATATAGCTTAAAAGTATTGTATAATATTGCCGTTGAGGCGTTGAGATCACAGTAGATTCCAAGAATTGGAGTCTATCATAAAAGTTACCTCAAAGAGGTTCAGCTAATTAGTTTCATTTTTGAAATTAAAATCTCATTAAAAAAAACACATAACCATAAATCATGGGAGTTTTAGATTCTGTATTAAAAGTATTCGTTGGAGATAAATCCAAAAAAGATATAAAAGAAATCCAACCAAAGGTTGAGTTAATAAAAAAAGCTGCTCAGGGTGTTGCAGCACTTTCTGATAATGAGCTTCGAGCTAAGACATTAGAATTTAAGAATCTTATTAATGAAGCTCGTGCTGAAATTAATACTAAAATAGATTCGCTTACCGATGAGGCTGATGCTACCGAAGATATCGATAGAAAAGAGGAAATCTATGGAGAGATTGACAAATTAAAGAAAGATTCCTACGAAGTAACAGAAAAAACATTGAATACAATCTTACCAGAAGCTTTTGCTATAGTGAAAGAAACTGCTAAAAGATTTGCAGAAAACGATACGATTACTGTAGAAGCTACAGCGTATGATCGTGAGCTTTCTGGTACCAGAGATCATATTACATTGGATGGTGATCAGGCAATTTGGTCTACAAGCTGGGATGCTGCAGGTAAAGAAGTAAAATGGGACATGGTACATTATGATGTACAATTAATAGGAGGTATTGCATTACACGAAGGAAAAGTAGCAGAAATGCAAACTGGAGAAGGTAAAACCTTGGTAGCAACACTACCAGTATACCTTAACGCTTTATCTGGTAATGGTGTACACTTGGTAACTGTGAATGATTATCTTGCACGTCGTGATAGCGAATGGATGGCACCAATCTTTCAATTCCATGGATTAACCGTAGATTGTATAGATAATCATAAACCTAACTCAGCAGAACGAAGAGCAGCATATAATGCTGATATTACCTATGGAACTAATAATGAGTTTGGTTTTGATTACTTGCGTGATAATATGTCTCATGCTCCAGAAGATCTGGTACAACGACCACACAATTATGCCATTATTGATGAGGTAGATTCTGTATTAATTGATGATGCGAGAACGCCACTAATTATTTCTGGACCCATTCCAAAAGGAGATATTCATGAATTTGACGAGTTAAAACCAAAAATTGCTGATATCGTTGGAGTACAGCAAAAATATTTAACCACAGTTCTTGCCGAAGCTAAAAAATTAATTAAAGAAGGAGATACTAAAGAAGGTGGTTTTAAGCTATTGCAAGTGTATCGTGGAATTCCTAAAAACAAAGCATTAATCAAATTCTTAAGTGAAGAAGGAGTAAAAATGTTACTTCAGAAGACAGAGAATTTCTATATGCAGGACAACAATCGTGAAATGCATAAGATTGATGCAGATCTTTATTATGTAATAGAAGAAAAGAATAACCAAATCGATCTTACGGATAAAGGTGTTGATTACCTTTCGGGTAAAGATGATCCAGATTTCTTTGTTCTTCCGCAAATTGGGATGGAAATTGCTAAAATTGAAGACTTAGGATTATCTAAAGAACAAGAAGCCGAAAAGAAAGAAGATTTATTTAGAGAATATAGTGTAAAAAGTGAACGTATACATACACTGCGTCAATTACTAAAAGCGTACTCCTTATTCGAAAAAGACGTAGAGTATGTAGTAATGGACAATAAAGTGAAAATTGTTGATGAGCAGACTGGACGTATTATGGATGGTCGTCGTTATAGCGATGGTTTACATCAGGCAATTGAAGCAAAAGAAAATGTAAAAATTGAAGATGCTACACAAACGTTTGCTACAGTTACACTACAGAATTATTTCCGTATGTACGGAAAATTATCAGGTATGACTGGTACTGCAGTTACAGAAGCAGGAGAGCTATGGGAGATTTATAAATTAGACGTAGTAGAGATTCCTACCAATAGACCTATTGCCAGAAAAGATAAAGAAGATTTAGTATACAAAACTAAACGTGAAAAATATAATGCAGTAATAGAAGAAGTTACCGAATTGTCTCGAGCTGGAAGACCAGTGCTAATTGGTACTACTTCTGTAGAAATTTCAGAATTATTAGGTAGAATGCTTACTATTCGTAAAGTTCCTCATAATGTACTAAATGCTAAGCTTCATAAAAAAGAAGCTGACATAGTTGCTGAAGCAGGTAATCCTGGAGTAGTGACTATTGCTACCAATATGGCAGGTCGTGGAACAGATATTAAATTATCCGACGAAGTAAAAGCTGCTGGTGGTTTAGCAATTATAGGTACAGAACGTCATGATTCTCGTCGTGTAGATAGACAGTTACGTGGTCGTGCTGGTCGTCAGGGAGATCCAGGAAGTTCTAACTTCTATGTATCCTTAGAAGATAACCTAATGCGTTTATTTGGATCAGAGCGTATCGCTAAAATGATGGATAGAATGGGATTGAAAGAAGGTGAGGTAATCCAGCATTCTATGATCTCTAAATCTATAGAAAGAGCTCAGAAAAAAGTAGAAGAAAACAACTTTGGTGTTCGTAAACGACTATTAGAGTATGATGATGTAATGAATGCACAACGTGAAGTAGTATACAAACGACGTTATCATGCATTATATGGAGAGCGTCTTCGTGTGGATCTTGCAAATATGATTTATGACACAGCAGAAGTAATTACCGAAGGAAACAAAAACGCACAAGATTTTAAGAACTTTGAGTTTGAGTTAATCCGTTATTTCTCGATGAGTAGTCCTATTTCTAATGAGGAATTCGAGAAAATGGACACATTAACCATAGCAGGAGAAGTTTACAAAGCCGCTTACGAACATTATCAGGACAAGATGAGACGTAATGCGGAAGCTGCATATCCTGTGATTAAGCAGGTATATGAAGACCCTTCTAGTAAATACGAACGTATTTTGGTTCCTTTTACTGATGGCGTAAAAAGTTTAAATGTTGCAACCAATCTGCAAAAAGCATATGAAACAGAAGGAAAGCAATTAATAACAGATTTCGAGAAAAATATTACACTAGCCATTATTGATGATGCATGGAAAACACATCTACGAAAAATGGATGAGTTAAAACAAAGTGTACAGCTAGCGGTTCATGAGCAAAAAGATCCTTTATTAATCTATAAATTTGAAGCTTTTGAATTATTTAAAGCAATGATTGAAGAAGTTAATAAAGATGTTATTTCTTTCTTATTCAAAGGAGAATTGCCAACTGGTAATACTCAGGACATCTCTGAGGCACGCCAAGTACGTCGAAAAGAAAAACTAGAAACTTCTAAAGAAGAAATTCCTAATATGGACGAACGTGCTGCTCAAAACAGAGCCGCAGGACAAACGCAACAACGTCCGCAAGTAACAGAAACGATAGTTCGCGAGCAACCTAAAATTGGTCGTAATGACAAAGTCACTATCAAACATGTAATGAGTGGAGAAAATAAGACGGTTAAATACAAACAAGCCATCCCTCTAATTGAAAAAGGAGAATGGGTACTTGTAAGTGAATAGATCTTACAAAGGTTTTAAAATAAAAAGAACCCTGAAGCTAAATACTTCAGGGTTCTTTTATATTATTTTAGATTATCGTGTTAGACAACGGAACGCTTGTACATTGTAAAGAATAAAAATGGTAAATACCCTATTGCAAAGATAAAAGCTCCTGCCAATAACAATACCTCAGCTCCCATCCAATGCATCATTTTAAACAATCCAGATAAACCTACAATAACACCAGAAACGCAGCCCAAAATAATCTTTAATCTTTCAGAAAGTGTTTTGGCAATTGCAACTTTATACCTATCGAAAGCCAACATAGGTACAAAAACTAATAACAGCAATAAAAAGCCAGCTATAAAAAGTTTATTCGCTCCAGGATACCACAATATTTTAAATGTAATCCCTGCGGTCAATGTTAGCGCACCAATAAATCCTATAAAATACATTAATCTTTTCATCATAATAATTCGTTTTGAGTTTAATAAAAAAAATGTTCTACGTTCTATGTCGATCAAACCGTTAGGCGCTAATTCTAATATAGCACCTTGAAATGATTGATCGAATGTTTTACCAGCTTTTAACTCGCTCTCGACAACACAACATAAATGATCTATTATATCATCTCGCAACGCTGGTAACTTTAATCCCTGTTTATCTACAAAGACCTTGATCTTCTCTTCCTGTTCTGCACTTAACTTCATATAATATCTAACTTCGGAAAAATAACTTTATTAAGAGTTAACATAAAATCTTTAAGCTCTTCTATACACAAGACCTTCTCCTTCTTACCTTCTGTAGTAAGTAGATAATACTTTCTAATTCTTTTACCTATATACTCTTCTTCACAAGTCAACAAGCCATCCTTCTTCATTTTTTGTAAAGCAGGATATAGTGATCCATCTTTTAATAAGATTTTTCCATCTGATCGCTCTTTTACCTGCTGAAAAATCTCATAACCATACATCCTCCCATTTTCTGATAAAAGATTCAGAATGATAACTGACAAGGTTCCTTTAAGTAGTTCTTTTGAATACATAGGACAAATATACATAAAATTACAATACATCACAATTCTATGTATTATTTTTATATATTCCAATAGCACCTATTGTGAATAAAACATCTATTTTACTCATCATTTCTATATATCTATTCTGATAACAGCACTGTCACAGAAATCATCAAATATTAGCGCTAATAGCTACTAAAACACAGAGTTCGTAACTATTTTTTTTAAAATCTTGGGTTGTAAGATTAATCGAGGAAGGCAATCAAATTCGACAAAACAATTCGTCTTTAATTAATTCTTAAACCCACTGATAGAACATTTAACAATTGAGTATTATAAGGATATAAGTAATAATTACTCATTAATTAATTCTTCGACATGAATTAACGATGAAGATCTTTGCAAAGAGTTATCCAAGAAAATCGACAATCAGAAACAACTTACTGTCGTATTTTATTCATGGTGAAGGCAATGGGAATATATTCTGAAGGAAATTTTTTATGAATAACGTTTTGTATTTTACCAAAAAAAGTAAAGCGGATTCAAAATGAATCCGCTTTACTTTTTTTTAACTAATTTTCCCCTTAATATCTATCTATTATAGATCTGTAACGCTGTTTTGAGCTTCAGTAAACTTTTCAACAATTACAGAATCTCCTTTACTATTTTCTAAAAGATATACACCTACTGGTAATTGACTTAAATCTATAACATTTGTAGTTTTAGATAATACGTGGATTGTATCTTTAACTTCGAATAATTTTAATTTATCTCCTTCTTCAAAATCCAATACTACAATAACACTACCTTCTCTCTGAATAGCTAATTGGTTTTTCTGTGAACCTACATAACTTTCAATAGACTCTTCTTCTGCATTTATTTCTTCATTCTCCTCTAAAGCAATTTCTGCATCCCCATCAAGAGCAAACTCTTCATCCTGCATAACTACAGCTCCATCAATCATAAGTTCTTCTTCTAAACGATCAATAATGATAGACTTTCCTGCGCTATTTTCTAATAAATATGATCCAACAGGTAATTGACTAAGATCTATACGTGAATAAGATTTTGATAAAATATGATCTCCAGTTTCAAGTTCGAATAATTTTAACTTATCTCCATCTTCAAAATCCACCACCTCGACAGTTAAACCATCTTGGTAAACTGCAAGTTCACTATCCGTGTTAGCAAAGATTGAAATAGATAATAATAAACTGAATATTAAGGCTGTAACTTTCATAATTTTGGGGGCTTAGAAGTTAAAGTATTACTGTTTTACCTTACAAGTATAATGCTAAATACTTACCCCACCAACTAGTAATCAGACTTTTAGACGAAACAGTCCGTATTTTCGTTAAACTACCAAAAATATGTTAAAATAAACATTAAATAATTGATTTTCAGGTATTTATAAAATGTAAGTGCATTAAAAATCAGATTAAGTATTTATTTTAACCGTCAAAAAACACACATTACCCGTTTTAAAGTTCTTTTTTATTAAAATAGGAATAGCATTCATCCTATATGAAAGGATGAAATTACTTTATTGATTATGCTAATTCATTCCTATTCAATAAGTAAACTGTCGTAATTATATCAAATTTTCAATAAGAGATTGGGATCTGGGCAGTTCTGAAGAAAAAAATCAAGATCTCTTTTATTAGATACGCCAGGATAATCCCCCATACTTCCTTGCATATCTTTTATAATCTGAAAATGTAAATGTGGTGCATAGTCGCCATTTACGGTTGCATCTCCTAAAACTGCTAATACATCACCTTCGACAAAACGTTGCCCTATTTCTATAGTAGATATAGACTCTTTACTTAAATGTCCATATAGCGTATAAAAAGTAACATCTTTAATTATGTGTTCCAAAATAATAGTTGGTCCATAATCCCCGAAATTATCATTATTCTGAAAACTATGAACTTTTCCTGTTAAAGGAGCAAGCACCTTAGTCTCAGCATCACACCAAACATCCAACCCCAAATGTATATTACGTTCGGTTTCTGGATCTTGTTGATTAAAATGTACGCTTCTATTATAAATTGCGCGTGTTTCATTATAACCTCCATAGGCGACCTTAGCTCTTTTCGAAATCAAATATGCCTCTATATAATCCTCAAACTCATTAGATGATGATACATCTATTGCATTTAGCTTATTATTATGTATTGATAAATCAATAGCAACATATTCTTCTTTTAAAAAACCCGTATCTATTACTGGAATAAAATCTTGAGAAATACTCTCAATAAATTGAGAAAAGCGGTGAATAGTCATTAAGCACTTTTTGAAGTAATTTTTGGTTCTTTAGAAATCCAGTTCTTAGGCAGCTGTTTTAATAAAGACTTTCTAAATTTATGATAATCTACAGTTATTGTATGTCTTGGAGTATCAATCTGTTTATAATGCGGATGCGTAACTTCTCTTTCGCAGAGTTTCTTGATATTTACTGGCATGTTCCATGTTCCTGTTAAATAATTAGCCAATACCTTACTTTGCAATTCTGATCCTGGCCAGATACAACCTAAAGGCTGAAACATTCCCACAAAAAATAAATTATGATATTCTTTATGAAACATCTTTAGGTATAATGGAACTGCACCTGTACTATAATCAATCAAAGATGTATCAAAAAACGAATGCTTTAACACGTACCCAGTACAGGCAATAATCACATCAAAATCTTCTTGAGTTCCATCTTTAAAATGAACTGTATCTTGATCGAGTTTTTCTATATCTACCTTAGGATGGACTTTTCCATGCCTTACTTTATACAGCAATTCATCATTAATAGTTGGGTGTGTTTCGCCAAACTTTGTTTTAACCTCTTGCAAGCCATACAATTTATTTTTACCCAATAGTATATTAAGCAACCTATCATTAAACCAGCTTCTGATTTTTACAGGAAGCCAAGATGATCTAGCTCCTACTATATCCGAAGGCAACCCAAAAAAGAACTTAGGTATGATTCTGTATCCTCTACGCCAACTAATAGCTGTTCTTTTACTTACTCTGCTGGTTTCTACGGCAACGTCACAGGCAGAATTACCACCACCAATCACCAAAACTCTTTTGTTTTTAAAAGGAGCAGCTTTTTTATAAGTATGCGAGTGCATAAATTCTCCTTTAAAGCTACCAGGATACTCTGGAATCCTAGGAACTGAATGATGTCCGTTACAAACTACTAAATCGGTAAACGACTCGGATCTTTCTTTTCCGTTTTGTACAATTATAACATTCCATTCTTTATCACTAATCCGTTTACAATGTTTTACAATTGTTTCAAACTCTATATAAGGATACAGATCAAATTGCTTTGCATACGCCTGAAAATACCTTCTTAATTCATCATGAGATGGATAATCTGCTACAGAAGGATCAAAATCATCAAAAGTATAATCTTCGTATTGAGATAATGTTTTGGAACTTATGATATGAGTTGTTTCAAATACGCTAGAATGACTTATGTCTTCAGAAAAAATCCAATTCCCTCCTACTTCATTATTACGATCATACGCAACAACATCCAGGTTCTTATCTTTTAAATTTTTAAGTGCAGTAATACCACTTGGTCCTGCTCCAATAATACATACTCTTTGTTTCATAAACTAATTATAACAAACAAGTATGTAAAATAGAGAATGTATTGAAGTTTAAAAAATATTTTATGATTTTAGTAGTATAAATTCTTCAATTCACAAAGCAAACCTTCTATCAATTCTCCTTTTAATTATTGTAATCTGAACAACAAACAATACAGTCATAAATATAATTCCATAGATCGTAGTGGTATGGAACTTAAAACCAGCAAGAGGGTTCTTAAAGCCTTTTTCAGCAAGAAAAGAAAGTTCTAATCTATCCATAATCGAAGTACCTTCGGATAGAAATAAACCGAAAGCTAATAGACCAATAGAAAAAACGCTAATCATCATCCAACTTTTTTTAGATATCAAAGGTGTATATAAGGTAGATGCTTTTGTTGAAGTGATTTTTACCTCGTTCATTACGTTATGTAAAAAATCATTAGATGGATGTTCTACACCAGCTTCTTTAACCAAGTTCTTTATATCATTATATTGCTTGTCCATTTTTAGTATTTATTTCTGGTGAAATATGATGCTTCAATATCGAATATAGTTTTTTTCTACTTCGATATAACTTTATTTTTATATTATCTTCTGTTAATCCTACGATTTCCTTAATTTCTTTTACACTTTTCTCATCATAATAATACAATGTTATAATTGCTGCTTCCACTTCAGGGAGCGTAAGTATACTATCAGATATTATTTGCTTTCTTTCTTTATCTTGCAAATAACTTAATGCATCGTTAACCAATCCTGCCTCACCTTCGCTTATCTCCTCTATCAACTCTGTAGAAGTAAATCGTTTTTTTGCTTTAATAGCATCCAAACTCTTCCTATATGCAATCGTATATAACCAAGTCGAAAATTTAGCTTCTCCTCTATAATTTGATAATGATTTATACGCTTTTATAAATGCATCCTGCGCTACTTCTTCGGCTTCTTCATTATTTCTAATCATTCTATACACTACAGTATATACCAGATTCTGATAACGTTCTACTAAGAACGAAAACGCATTAGTATCTCCTCCAAGCACTTGCTCTATATAATATTGATCTGATTGATGGTTCATTTATTCATAAGACGATACATTCTGATCACAGGTTACACCATATTACTAAAAAGATACAAAATATATTTTTCTTGATATTTTTGTAACCAGATAGGAATAGTAAACGTCATAGTTAAAAAACGAACAGTTTAATCTTTAAATTTAACATTATGAGTTTGATCGACGCACTAATACCACTATCCATATTTGCATGTATTTTTGGTATTTTTTATTTATTTGTTACTGCAAGGAATAAAGAAAGAATGGCCCTTATTGATAAAGGAGCAGATGCCTCAATTTTTTACAGTAGTAAAGAAAAAAGAGTTACTCCAGTATGGAAAGTATTTATTCTTAATTTCTCCTTATTACTTATGGGTATTGGATTAGGTATTTTTATTGCTGGTATTCTTCATTACTCCTTAGGAATAGAAGAAGAAATTGCTTTTCCAGGTACTATCTTTTTAATGGCTGGTGCAGGATTATTTACCGGTTTTACAATGACCAAAAATTTAGACAAATAATCACCTTAGTTTATTTTAAATAATAAAGACCTATCATTTCTGATAGGTCTTTCCCCCAAATTCTACTTATTTATAAATAAATAAATTTTAATTTTTCTAGTTATAAGCTACTATAGTACCATCTTGCACATCTTCAAACATCTCAATCACAACAGACTGTCCATAGTTGTTTTCTAAAATATACTTACCTGCAGGTAGTTGTGCTAAATCAACCGTTTCAGTTGTTTTAGATAATACGTGAACTTTATCAACTACTTCAAATAATTTAATCTTATCTCCTTCTTCAAAATTTAATACAGTAACAAGATCTCCTTCTCTTAAAATGTCTAAAGGATTTAATTCAGATTTAGAATAGTAATTTTCTAACTCTTCCTCAACGCTCATATCGTTAACTGGCATTGCATCACTATCTCTTTCTACTATATAATCAGTTCCTAATGCTTCATCTATTATGATATCGATATCTGTTTTTTCTATAACCACAGACTGACCTTCATTATTTTCTAACAAATATTTACCTGATGGTAATTGACTAAGATCTATTTGCCCTCTTGTTTTAGACAATATATGATCACCTGTTTCTACTTCAAACAACTTAATTTTGTCTCCATCTTTAAAATCAACCACAACAACAACAAGACCTTCTCTTGCAATCTGCAAGTTGTCATCATTATTACGAGCATTAAGATTTACGAAGAAAAGTAAACCGAAAATAAATGCTAAAGTTCTCATTGTCTGGATTTTTAAATTGTAATATTATTACGTGATTACCTTACAATAATATTGTTAAATTATCGTTAGACGAAGAAAATAGGCAACTTTTAGATCAAATGATTTTGATTTTCGACCAATGACACAAAAATGTCACTTTTCCACACTTTACCACATCAAGACACTGTTTGTCAGTGTTTTAGGTTTGTTTTTTATTAAAAACATAGATGAAAAGCACATTATCTAGGTGAATACCTCAAAAAAGAAAAGTCTAATAGTTCTGATTTCCTAACAATAATGTTAACAATACGTGTAAAATGATAATTAAATTAACATTAACCCGTGTAATTTATAAATCATTCCTTAGTTCTTTTGAACTATTTTTATTTAACGTAATGTTCTTCGTCAACGAATTTCTTCTCGACAACAACTTTTCGTCCTTTTTTATCGATTAAAAGGTATTTACCAATTGGAAGTTGGCTTAGATCGAAGATTCCTCTTTTGGTTTTGTAGGTAATAATTTTACCTGTTCTTAACTCAAACAATTTTACTTTGTCCCCATCTTTAAAATCCACTACAGTTATAATATCTCCGTTACGGCTAACGATAAGATCTTCATCTGACCAATTATTCCCAAACAAAACTGTAGCACAGAATAAAGAAAAAATTAGTAATAATTTTTTCATAAGCTACTAAAATTACATTAATATGATTTGTATTTTCCCACTTTAAATTTACTACAAAAACAGATTGTCTAAAAGGGTCTATGTAATTTTTAGCTTAATTTTTCTTATTCCAGATGAAATACACAAACAAGGGTTGTTTCAATTAAAAAATGTAATCTTATATTTACAAAAAAGACATAAAAACGGTTGTAAAAAAAGTCCTACCATATTGATTAGCAGGACTTTCTACAATTAACACACTATTATAAAAAATTTATTGTAATATGATATCGCTATATTTTGCATTGATGGTGATCACTTTATCTGTATTACGAGTTTTATGAAACCCATTAACAAATACATTTCCAAAGTTTTTTCTTGCTTTTGCTTCTATTGTTTTTGGTAAAGAGATTCTGCTCTGTACTCCGCTATAGGATATATTAAAAGCATTTTTAGGCAGATTTAATTTAAAATCACTATTCTCAACAGCGAGGTCTAAGGTATCAAATGATTCTGAAAGATTAGCAATAGTAATCGCTCCAAAACTACCAGATATAGCTCCATTTTCTTCTAATTCCTGAATAAAAATATTGCTCGAATCTGCATTTACTCTTAGATTCTTAGCATTCTGAATTCTACAATTTTTCACATAATTTACAGCCAATCTACCACTATTCCATTGTTTAATAGACACAGGAGAATAAGAAACTCTCACGAAGGTACGATCACCTTCTATAATATTAGCATCTAAGCTTGTATGCGATAAAGAAGCTATCATATTGGTAGTTTTCTCAGCAAGTTTAATATCACCATGGCGAATATTAAGTTTAAGTAATGCAGCTTTAGGCATTTTCACCTTTACAATTCTATCTATTTTTCCCGAATTAACTGATGAATTACTACTATAACTATAGACCATAACGTTAGCACCGTTTCTTTGCGTTATTTCTATATCTCCAGAGAATTGAGAGGCCCAAGCTTGCATTCTTTTTGCAAATTCTTCTCCTTCCCAATTTTGAGGAGTAATCGCTACCTGAGATTGTATTTTATTTGCATTTTTACTCAATTCATTCGTCCAGTTTTTTACTACATTTTCATAGTTATCTCCAAACTTTTCTTTTATTTGATCTCCCCACTGCTGGATGTACTTTTCCTCATTTTCTTTATACTTGTTTGTATCAAAATTCATACTAGCCAAGTTTTCAGAAAGTGCACTAGGCATGGGATTGTTTTCGATATTTTTTAAAATAGGCCCCAACATATCGGTAATCATTAATCCTAACATCTGAGATTCTGGAAGGTTCCTATTAGATGTAGCTGATATGTTTCCTCTCCAAAAATTTCCAGTAATAGAATTTAAAGTAATCTCACGACTGTTACCAATTGCTTCGATTCGCCAATTATGTAATAAGCGTTCTTTATTTTCTTCGGTAATATTCTCTCCTTCTATATAAGCTTCTATCTCAACCGAGTTTTTATTCCAAGTCTCAAATACAACCTGAGTATGGCTGGTATTTAAATTAATTATAACATCATTATTTACGACAAACTTCTCACTAAGTTTATGTTGTTTATCTTGGGCAAATAACCCTGCAAAACATACTACACTTAGAGTAATAAAATTAAGCTTGTATATCAGTGTAATTTTCATTTTCAATTTTTTCTAATTCTTTTAGTTTGTCTTTTAGTCTGTTTAGGAGTGCAAGTCTCAATGTTAAATTCTCCATCATTGCCTCTACACTTTGTAGGTTTGGACCGACTTCAATTAATTCTTTATTAAGATCTTGGTATTCTTTATCTAAATTTTCAAGTCTTTTCATAAAACTTTCTACCAATTCTCTATTTGTATCGTCAACGGTAATCTGAGATAATTCAAACTTTATACTGGTAAGTAAATAGTTTTCTGCTTTTTCGTACTCTGGAGATATTTCCGCAAGTGGTGATGTTTGCTTTGTTAACACTACCTTAGCATCTTTTACTAAAGGTGTATCTACATTCACCATCTGAGGTCCATCGATACTATTGCTTCCAAATTCATTAAAAGCAAACATAGAGACCGAAAGAATTACAACAACACTTGCCGCTACTCTAAGCCATCCATAATTAAATTTTCTGGCTTTAGCAGGCAGTTCTTCTTCTAATCTAGACATAAAACGTTGTTCATGTCCTTTTCTTAAATGTTCCGTAGGAATCCTGTTATCCTGTTTTAATAACTCTCTAATATCCTGTCCCATCTCTTAAATGTTTTAATTGATCCTGAAGCTGTTTTTTTCCTCTATGTACTAAAGTTCTTGATGCCACTGGAGTGATATCTAATATTTCGCTGATTTCTTTATGATCATATCCTTCAATCAAGAATAACATTACAGCATATTTATATTTTTCTGGCAATCTTTCTATTGCAGCCTTTACTTCATCAACTGTAGTAGAATCAGAAACAGACCAATCATTCTGCTCTTCTACTGTACCCATCACCTGTTCATTAATAGCAACCATGTTCATTTTTTTTGCTTTGAGCATATCAATACTCTTGTTAATCACTATACGCTTAAGCCAGGCTCCAAAGGTCACATCCCCTGTAAATTGGTGGAGTTTCATAAAAGCTTTGATAAAAGATTCTTGCATAGCTTCTTCTGCCTCAAAAGGATCTTTAAGGAATCTTAAAGCCACATAATACATACCATCACAGTACTTATTATAAAGCTTCATCTGTGCTTTACGATCATTAGACCTACATTGTTCTATTAGCTCGCTCTGTAACAAACTTATACGTATTTTGGTTAGTGATTACTTCTTTAAAACTGTTCTAATTACTATTCTTTACTAAAGACGAGGTTCAATACTCAGCTGTTGCAAAATTAAACATAAAAAATACCTAAAAAAACAGAAGGTGCTGAATATCAAAATATTAATAAAAAATTAACGACCAACAAAGTAAGCATTTTTAATAAATACCTACTATTTCTAAAATAATAAATTTAATAATTAATATGTCTTAAAAAATGTCCGATACAGCCAACTTAAATAGCAGCCCAAATTCTAAAGAAATTGAAAATGTAATTCACTTAATTAAAAACAATGTAGATTGCACAAAAGCCATTATTAATCATATAGATGATTTTCTCGAAACCAAACAATTACCAAAATCTATTTTGGATGCATTGATTACTCAGAGAAATGCTTGTGCTGTCAATATTATGAATTTTACAAGGGTAATGCATCATATATAGAAAAGCTTAATATTTAGCCGAAATTTCTTTAAATTGTTTACTCATATTCCATTTGATGATTGTAGCTGCAGTTAATATTCCGCTTGCCATGGCTCCGCCAACTCCAACCAATGTGATATCCTGACCCGTAAGATACAAGCCTTTTATATGTGTTCTTGGTCGTAATGCTCTAGATTTATATCGATCAGGTGCATGAGTAACGCCGTATATTTCACCCTTACTGTAATTACTAAATTTACGAGTAGAAACAGGTGTAGAGACCTCTGCATGAATAATATGATCTTCTAAATGAGGATACAGCTCTTTTAATAAAGACAATCCTTTATTTTTAAAATTATCTTTGATCTGATTATATGTTTCTCCTCTATTTAACCAAGGTTCATTTTCGAATTTACTAAAATCCTCATACCAGGCTCTACCTATTAACTGTATAGTTGCAGTATCGGGATGTTCTGAAGACCAAAGACTATCTTTTGCTGATGGAAATGAGATATATGCAAATGACAACTGGTCTTTTGATAAATTGTTCTTATCATTTAAAATTCGATCCGTATCCTTATCTGCATACCACCATATATTATACTTTGGCAATTTTAATGCTGCATCACTTTTGTTTAATCCAATATATAAACATAGGTGACAGGTAGAAGGTTTAATTTCTTTTAACGCTATGTGTTTCTTTCTTATAGTTTTTGGAGCTAATAAATGTTGAAATGTATTATGAGCTCCTGCGTTACTAATTACCCTTTTACAAGCATGTTCTTTACCATTAATTACTATGCCTTTTACAGATCTTTTAGAAGTAATGATTTTATCTACTTTCGCTTTAATAAATACCTGAACTCCCAGTGATTCCAGATTATCAATAATAGTTTCATGGATACGATTTGCACCTCCTCTTGGATAATGACCTCCTTCCATAAAATGATTAATCACAATGCAATGGGATGCAAAGCTACTTTCTTTTGGAGATAAACCATAGTTTCCGCATTGAGCACATAAAACTGCTATGAGTTCCTGATTATCAGTAATACTACTTAGCACCTCATAGGTTGTTCTTTCAGAAAGTGATCTTTGCATTCTTCTAAATATAGGTCCTAACGTAATACTTAGTAATCCTGGAAAAGCTTTTTGTGCAAAATACATCAAGTTCTTTTTTGTTGATTTTTGAAGTAACTCAAGGTATTTATCAATTGCCAATGTATCATCAGGAAAGTATTCATAAAACTTTTGCCTGAAATTTTCTTTCCCTCCAACGAACTCAAACTTACGATCTCCTATATACGCTACATCATAAGGATCTCCCATCGGATCCCACTTTAACTTATTATCAGACAAATAATTGAAAATCCTACGAAGTCCAGAATCTTCTTCCATATTTCCCACATAATGTACTCCTACATCCCATACCAATCCCTTACGCCTTTTAAAAGTATGAGTAAACCCTCCAGGTGTATAATGCTGTTCTAATACCACCACTTTTTTTCCTGATTTTGCTAAAAAAACTGCAGTACTAAGGCCTCCGATACCAGAACCTATTATTACATAAGTATCATCTGTAAAAGTAATATCTGAAGTAAATTTTTTATAGGATTTTTCGACCATAAATGAGTAGTAAGAGCCCAAAAATACATAAATATATGTATATTCAAATTTAAAATAGATTATCTTTAACTACCAAAATTTATAGTATGTCAAAACTTTTAAAGCGATTGCTAATTGCTGTAGTAGCAATTGTAATTGTTGGTTTAGTTGGGAGATCCTTTTTAAGATCTAGCACAAAAAAACATAGTCCCGAACAGATTGTAGAACATAGTAGTAAAAAGGCAAATTTCGAGGTATTCTATAATAGACCTTCGAAAAAAGGGAGAGTAATTTTTGGTGACTTAGTTCCTTTTGGAGAAGTATGGCGAACTGGAGCTAATGAAGCTACAACCTTTACAACAGATAACGACATTCTTGTTGATGGCAGCATTCTAAAAGAAGGAACTTATAGTTTATGGACCGTACCAAATCAAGATTCATGGAAAGTTATATTTAACGGGTATCAATATGATTGGGGCGTAAGTTTGATAGATGGTACACCAGCAAGAGATCCCGAATATGATGTATTAACTATAGAAGTTCCAGTACATAGATTGTTAAATGTTGTAGAACAATTTTCTATTTACTTTGAAGAAGCAAATAATTTTACTATCATGTATCTTGCCTGGGATCAAACCGCCATTGCGATACCTCTAAAATCATAGCTAACCGTTTTCTACTCTTATTGCTCAAAATAATAACAAGTTTACTAAAATGAATTTATAAATTTGTGCTAAAGCTATATTGTGAACACAAATCATATGGAACATCAAGATCAATCTTCTAAAACACCTTCTGGTACTAATCAGAGTGCTATTGATCGATTTAAAAACTTGCAAAGAAAAGATGTATCTATAACTCCAATATTTGAAGGAATTGTCTCTAAAAACACCACTTTTTTAAGTAAAGGAATAACGCTGGTAGAAAGTACTCAAAAAAAGCACTCAAAAAAAGCTCAGCTACTTATTGAAAAATGCTTGCCATATGCTAATAAATCCATAAGAATAGGAATCACAGGAGTTCCTGGAGTTGGAAAAAGTACTTTCATTGAGGCTTTAGGAAATCTCTTGATTAATAAAGGGAAAAAAGTAGCCGTCCTAGCAGTAGATCCTAGCAGCACAATTTCTGGAGGCAGTATATTAGGCGATAAAACAAGAATGGAATCACTAGTAAGGTCTCCTCAGGCTTTTATTAGGCCCTCTCCTTCTGGAAATTCTTTAGGTGGTGTAGCGCAAAAAACTCGTGAATCTATTATTCTTTGTGAAGCAGCAGGTTATGACATCATAATTATTGAAACTGTTGGAGTCGGGCAAAGCGAAACGGCTGTGCATGGTATGGTTGATTTTTTTCTTTTATTAAAATTGGCAGGAGCTGGAGATGAATTACAAGGAATTAAACGAGGGATTATAGAAATGGCAGACGCTATCGTAATCAATAAAGCTGATGGAGATAATCTTAAACGTGCTCGTGAAGCTAAAAATCAATTTAGAAAAGCACTTCACCTCTACCCGCTTGCTGATAGCAGTTGGTCTCCAGAAGTTTTAACTTGTAGTGCCATAGAAAATCTAGGGATTGAAGATGTATGGAAACTTATATTGAAATATCTGGCGATTACGACTAAAAATGACTTTTTTGAAAAAAACCGAATTCAACAAAACAAATTTTGGTTATTACAAACTATCGAAGAGCAATTAAAAAATTCTTTCTATAACGATCCTAAGATTAAGGATGTACTGTCAGAACAAATAGCAGCTGTGCAACAGCATAAAATAACTCCTTTTGCTGCGGCAAAATATTTATTAAAACTTAACAAAGAGATTACATAACATTACATATCTAATCGATATACATAGCCTAAACTTAGTTCAGAAAAATCTGCTTGACCTAAATTAGCATTGATATGCGCCGCAATGAACAGGTTGTTTTTAGGTGCTTTGTTTGTATTTATAAGATATAGTTTTAAGCCCATCCTACTAGAAATAGTTCTTTTTATTTCATAATACCAATCCAACTCTGCAGGCTCATATACGCCATTATATGTTTCGCCTTGACTTATCTGCCAGTCTACTTTATAAAATGGTTTAGATATATTAAGTCCTATTTCGAATTCCATTCCTATGTGTCCCAAAAACAATTCTGCAGTACCAAACAATCCGTAATTAGATGCATACCGCGCTGGGTTATCTCTAAAATGAGGAAATTGTTCAACTACAACTTCACCATCGTTTACAATATAATCATGATAATGTTCATAAAAACGATAATAAAAACCACCTCCATATTTAAAAGTTTTATTAATGACCTTTCCTATAGCAATAGCACCAGAATATACTTCCTTCTTATCATTAAAAACTTCTGAAAGTACATTTTGCCCAATACCTGCGCGTAACGAAAAATACATTTGAGATGTTCGTTTTCTTTCAGGTTTTTCTATAACACTATTCGCCTTGGGTTTTAACGACTTAGAGTTAATCATAGATGAAACACTCAACAAGAATGAATTAAGCCCTTGATTAGGTAATCTAGTATGACCATTAGAGTGGTGCAAGTATCCTAATCCCAGACGCCAATTGAGTCTGTTTCTTTTAAAAATATCATAATACAAGAATGATCGATAAGACCAATTAACTTTTGTAGTAATTCCTTTATTAAAAGGATTCGTTTCAGAATCAAATTGTCTATTCAAATAAGATGCTCCAAAAGCAATATGAAAATTAAAACGATGTCTATTCTTCTTGAATAGTCCAAATTCTACAAAAGGCATTATAGTATATGCATATCCTACTTTTTCTTTATTCCCAAAATCCGTAAATCCAATAGAAACACCTGTTCTAGGATACCCTAATCTAGCCTTCCACTCTTTATCATCGTAAAAGTTAGTATTTCCTAAACTTAAAAAGAAGCCTTTTTGCACATCCGTTTTTGGGAAAAACGTATTAGCTTCCATGGTTTTTCCTAACAAAACTTCAGGAATTATAAAAAACGAATTTTCTTCAGAACGATCTGATATTTGTCCATTTAATGATATACTAACAAATAATATCAGTAGGTAGTAATATTTATACTTCATGTATTTGAGGTCTATTGAGTCTCCATATATTTAAACTCAATCATAATTTTTGCTAAATATAATTATTTGGATACAATCTTTATCTCAAAACATAAAAAGTAGTAACTTTCAAAAAAATAAAATACTGTAATATATAACCTTATTTCTTAGTTAACATCAACACAAAAGGAGGGTTTCCTGATTCATTTGTTGTACTACTCAACACTAATATTTGCTGATCTTCATTCACAATTAACGCAGCTGCGAATGGTGTTTCTGTGCTATCTCCGTGTACTACTCTTCCTGTAATCAATCCTGAGGTTATACTATCTAGCAATATGCTTATACTTTCATCCAAATCCACTATATCATTTTCTATATCTGTATACAAATATCCTTTACCAACTATATCTCCTGCTGTATTTTTATTAAAATTTAATTTAACAGGCAAGGTCTTATCACTTAGTGATTGTGGTTGGTAAACTATACCATTATATACATTATTCTCCAAATCACTGAACGATATCGCAGTATCTTTTTTAAGTGCATATATTCCTCCTTCTCCCAATCCAAAATCCATCATCATAACACCTGCATTGGTAAATTGGCCTTGCGCAATAGTTATTCCTCCTTCTTTAACTTCAATCTGCCCATTACCAATACAATTCATTTCAGGAAATCCATTAATTGGTCCAGAAACTGTACACGTAGTTACAATGCAATCTAGGCTTTGCTTCATTCCCGAAATCATACCACTACTATTAATTTCTATACTGCCATACGCCTCTTCTGTAACTGGATCAAAACTAACGTTTCCAGGTGCTGTTACTATATAATTGTATGAGTCTGATACCATACTACAATCACCTTCGGCTACCAATGCGATTGCATCTCCTTTGATACTTCCTTCTGGTTTAACTATCAATGCCATTTCACTTACTTCGAGTGCATAAAAGAAAGCAGTTCCATCATCTGGAATCTCAGGTGTTGAAGGAGTTACCGTATCAATATTTACGCGAATAAACCCAGAAGAGAACCTTTGGAAATCACCTTCGATACGAATATCATCTACAGTATCGTCGAAGGTTCCTTGATCCCATATCGCTACTATTCTGTTATTAATATTATCGAATTGCCATTCCCAAACATCTCCAGGACTTTGAGTACCTCTATATATTGATATATCTATCATTGGTTCTATAGATACATTTTCGTCATTCGAACACGATATACCTAATAAAAAGAAAAATATAATTAAAAAGCTAGGACGATAGAAGTATGTAGTTTTCATAATTAAAATGTTTACCATTTAGTGTCATTCCTAACAAAAGGTAAACATAGATCTAAATCAATAACGAAATTATCACATAAAAAATGCTATAGAACTCTAGTTTTCTATAGCATTAAAATTTAGTTAAGCACTTTATTTAAAAAAAAGGATTACATATTTTTTTAATTATATCTGCCCATATTTCTTTATCAGAAATACATGTAATCTATATGCTCCAAATCCTAAAAGAATCCCAATAGCCATACCTGTGATTATATCGCCTGGATAATGCACACCTACATAAATCCTACTATAACTAACCACAATAGACCATAATACCATAAACGGAAAGATGTATTTTAATCTTTTTTGTAATGCTAGCCCTGTAAAAAATGCCAACGCCATAGAACTTGCTGCATGCGCAGAAAAGTACCCATGTCTTCCGCATCTCTCAGCGATAAAACGAGTAAACTCTCCGACTCCATCCGCTCTGCAAGGTCTTGGTCGCATAAAAAGCACATTTTTAAATAGATTAGATAACTGATCTGATGCTGCTATCAAAGCAGCTACAATAAGAAGTGTTATTATTGTTCCTCGAATACCAAAATATTTATAAAAGAAATATAGTAACAATACATATAATGGGATTTGATATAACTTTTCAGTCATAAATAGCCAAAATCCATCCCAAAAAGGAGATCCTAAATTATTAAGATATAAAAACAGGTCTTTATCTAATTGTATAAGTTCTTCCATAAGATATAAATAATCACTACTTACATTAAAAAATTAATTACTCATCGTAACGTTCAATCTCTCGATCATAAAAATCATTAGCAGCCTGAAATAAGTTCTCAGCTTCACTTTCTAATTCTTTTTCATCACTTTTATCAAACTCCTCCATCCATTCTACTTCATCGTTTTCTAAATTAATAACGAAACGAGGGAATTCTGTATGGATTACAAAAATTGCTTCTGGGTAATCTGTATTATCTCCTAATAAGAATTTTGGAAAACTCATATATTAAATATTAGTAAGTAACAAAGCTACGAAGTTTACCTTCAAAATAGCAAAAACAAAAAGAGGTAAATTTTAAATTAAAACTTACCTCTTAATATATGATATCACTTTTAGTATCTATTCTATGATAATTTGTACTCTAGCATTAGATCCTAATTCAGAATTATCTATTCCTTCTCCTTCTTTTGGCTCTGAGTTACTTACTCCAGCATATTCTATTAAAGATTCATCAATTCCATTTTCAACTAAATATTCTCTAACAAAACCTGCTCTGGCTGCCGAAAGGATTTCATTTTCGAACTCTATTTCAGAGTCATTCGCATGACCAACGATCTTTATACTATCAAATTTAAACACCTTAAGGTATTGTAGATAAGAATCTAAGGCTTCTTTTATTTCTTCATACACTTCACTTTCGCCAATCAAATATTCGATATCAGAAAAGTCTAAAGCCATATTACAAATATTATCCACAGCAACACCTTGTACATCCTGCATTTCTCTTAATTCTACATCATCAATGTAATAATACGCATCACTAAAAGGTCCTCCTTTTAAAGATTTCCCATTAGGATTATCAGAGAAATAACCAAGGGACACATACTTTTCTGTACCTTTTGCTTTGTACACACCACAGACTTTAGTCCATTCTTTAGTATCACACACCATCTCAGAAGATTCTATATGCAACTTATATTGTGATGTTTCGGTAATTCTAGGAACTCTGGCTGTAAAATAAGACCCGATAGAAGAGGTACAAGAATTACTTGAACGTCCTTCTCCTAATGACACATACATATGAAAATAATAGTACTTACCTGCCTTTAGAGGACTTATCAATTTAGTAACTATCGACTCCTTTGTATTATTACTTGTCACATACAATCCAACTTTTCCTTCTCCTGTTCTAGGTTCTTGTGGACCAAATTGTTTTAAGAAACCTGGCGCTTTATGACTAAATTTCACATCCTTAACCGCAGGGTGATGCGCATCAGGTGAATTCGTAAGGGATTTCCAATTTGAAATTACGCCAAAGTTTCGCATTTCATGCTTAAGTTTCTTAACAGCTGCATTTGTGTTTTCGAAACTTGGATTCGGAATTAAATTCTGTGCTTTAGCATCTTGATTAATACCTAAAATAAATATTATAATAAGTAAAAGGCAAAGGTTAGATTTTGGGCTATTCATCTCTTTTCTTTTCAGTTTAGTTACATTCGAAATATAGTTAAATATTTCTTAATATAAAATATACTTTGACAAGTAACAAAAACTAGTCCAAAAAAAGAAACGAAGTAAAACTATCTATATTGTAAACTATAAAAAAGATTATTATGCTTGGGATACATTCCCCTTTTTTAATACCAAATTTTTACTAAGAGAATTAAATCTTATATATAGTAAAAAAGCAGAAGTTGTTAACCCCGCCAATAGGCCTATCCATATACCTGTACTTTTATATTCAGTATATAGCCCTAGGTAATAACTAATCGGAAAACCAACAACCCAATACGCAATAAAGGTTATTAATGTTGGAATTTTTACATCTTGTAAACCTCTTAATGCGCCAAGCACTGCTACCTGTATTCCATCGGATATTTGAAACAACGCTGCAATGATTAGAAGCTTAGCAGCAATACTTATTACTTCTGTGTTATCTGCAAAATTTTCTACATCACCTACATCCAAATAAATTTTAGGTAGCATATTATTGAAAGCAATAAAAAATATAGCAAATACAATCTCGATCAGAAGTGTAAGTACAAAAATTGAAAAAGCAATTCTTCTCAATTCTCTAAATTGTTGCAGTCCCTTTTGATTTCCAACTCTTACCATCGCTGCAACACTTAATCCCATAGCTACCATAAAGGTCATTGCAGCTAAATTTAACGCTATCTGGTTAGCTGCTTGAGGGTTCTTTCCTAAGATTCCAGAAATCCATATAGCAGCAGTAAAAATTCCTACTTCAAAAAACATTTGTAATGCTGAAGGAAAGCCTAATTTCATTATTTTTTTCAGCATAGCACTTTGTAGTACAAAAAACTTGATATTGGTTACAAAGGCTTTTGATTTTTCTTTTCCTTGAAGGAAAACCCATAAAAACACAACCATAACAACTCTGGATACCAGTGTACCAATCGCCGCTCCAACAATGCCCATTTCTGGAAAACCAAATTTTCCAAAAATCAACACATAATTTAAAATTACATTTACAATATTTGCTATCAAGGTTGCATACATTGGATATCTAGTCATAGATAATCCATCAGAAAATTGCTTTAAGGCTTGAAAAATTACCAAAGGAATCAATGAAACTGCTACCAAATCTAAATAAGGAATTGCCAATTCTACAACCTCAACTGGTTGTTTCATAAGATGCATTAACGGTTTTGCTAATAATATCCCTAGAAATAAAACAATCCCAAGTGTAGTACACAAAAATAATCCGTGCTTAAACGCAGATTTACCGTTACTGAAATTATTTTCTCCGTCTGCTTCTGCAACTAATGGTGTAATTGCTGTAGAAAACCCAATTCCTAATGACATGGCAACAAACATAAAGCTATTTCCAAGAGATACAGCTGCAAGTTCTGCGGTCCCTAATTGCCCAACCATAATATTATCTATCAAGCCCACAAAAGTATGCCCTAACATTCCTAGCATAACTGGTGCAGCTAACCTAAGATTATAACTAAACTCTTTTGTGTATTGATTTAACATTTACCGCTTTTGAACTGGCAAAGATAAGGAGATTCAATTTTTAGATATGGTATCATTAACTCAACTTTAAACATAAAAGAAAAGGCTGCTCTATTATAGAACAGCCCTTTCCCCAGTTGAGTCTGTGGTTAAATCATTGTTTAATCACTTTTTTAGTAGTGATTATTTTATTCGCTTTACTAGTATCTAATACATTTATAATATAGTACCCAGATGGCAAATTGCTCATATCAACAGTATTTCTATCTGTTGTCAACACAATTTCCTGTACAAGTATTCCAGTGGTATTAAATACTTTTATCTTTTTACCTGTCATATCTCTCGAAAAAGTAATGAAGTTGGTAACAGGATTCGGAAATATCTTAACATCATCCTGATTAGTATCATTGTCCCTACTTGAAGTATAGGTAATTATCAATTTAGGTGCTGCTACCGATCCATTTTCTTTGGAAGCAAATGCAAAATCATTTCCTGAAAGTGCATTTAAAATCAATGAAAGTTTATTGCCAGAAATCTGAGATATTTTTAAAGGTATTGTCTTCACACTACCTATAGGAAAATTAGCATTTAGTGTACCGAGTTGTGATCCTTTTCCTGGCTTATTAGCATTAGATAAATTAGTTTCTGTCCAATTATTATTATTCCCTTTATGGATGGTTATATTGCCATTACCTGCATCAGAAAATATAGTGAATTGAAGATCAGCTTTTGTAATAGTTCCATTAATCGAACTGAGATCAAACATCAAATACCCTGTTCTTCTATTTAATTCGATACGTATCATATTGGAATTATTTCTTGATGATCCTTGCAAAAAAGCATCATGAATAGGAGATAACGTTACGGTTTGTTCTACTGGTTGAATCTTTTTAGTTTCAATTTTGTCAATATTATACAAGTATCCTGATGCCCCTTTAAATAATAATCGCAACGTCTTCTCACCTGATGAAAGAGAGACAGTAGTCGTATATTTCTTATAATTATGCCACTGTCCAGTAACAGGAATATTTATTGAACCAACAACAGATCCAAATTCTAAAATATCTATTGTTCCGCCAACACCTTTACTAGAAGCATATACATCAAATGTATACTCGCTATTGGCATCAACATTTACAGAATAATTAGCAAAATCACCATTTCTAATATACCCTAAATTCTTATCAGAAGCTGTTCCAGGTGTATTCTCTATACGAACGCTTCCTGATTTTAATTCAAAATCTTCAGCTTCAAAGGAACCTGGAATATTGATAACATCAGTTGGAGGAACTGAATTATCTTCTACTGTAATATTTACAGACTGAGATGTAGTTACAGCTCCATCATTATCTGTAGCTTTTGCTATTATTGTATAATTTCCCACATTGGCGATAGTCGTGGATGTTTCATAAGGTATAACTTGCTCAGTAGCTGCTAAGCTGTTATTTATAAAAAACTCAACTTTAGCTATAGTACCATCTGTATCTGATGCATTTGCACTCAACGGAATTGTTTTACCTATATCAAAGCTAGTTCCATTTATAGGAGATAAAAGCTCTACTGTTGGTGCGATATTAGGATTATTATCATCAACTAATCTGTACGAACGAACCCAATCATAATATGTAGTTCTAGAATCAGCAGATCCATTCATACCACCATCTGGTGGAACTGGGTTCCAATCATAGGTTTCTGTAACCAAACGTAAATACATAGGAAGATTAAAATCTGCTGGTGGTTTTATCTGACCAACAAATTTTCCGTCCAAATAAAATAAAACTTCACTCTTACTTTTCCACCAAGCACCATAAGTATGGTAATTCTTCCAGGATTCTTCTCCCAATGGAGCTTTATTTCCTTTTTGACCAACAGGTGTACTATTACAAGTAGTACCTCTACTATGTGTATTAGAATTCATATTTCTGATGGTATTGTTTACCCAATTTGCACCATTAGAGTTAACACCTACTGTCTCAGTTATATCCAATTCTGTAGTTCTAACATCACAGCCGCTTCCTTCATTTCTTTTATTGAATAACCAAAAAGTAGAAGACATAAATGTTCTACTCGCTTTCATTTTGCATTCGTAATACCCATATGTTTGGCTTTTTAAAGATCTTACTAAACCTCCAGCATGTGTATATGCTCCTTCTGGAGAAGGTAGTTTATAATTGGTAATCTGCAGATTACCTTCTTTTACTTTTATGGTGTTTTCTTTAAAAATCCCAGGAACTCTTCCTCTCCATTCAGGGCTTTGATCATCCCATTTCGAAAAATCCAGAGCATTACCATTAAACTCATCAGAAAGTGCTTCTACCCTTTCCCATTTTTTCCCTTGAGGAGGTGTTGGCTGTGCAAAAACATTAATTGTCACAAAGAACAACAATAAAACTACTAGTTGATTTGTATTTTTTTTCATGATTAAAATAAGTTTTGTTCTATCAAATCAAAAAGAACAAAGAGTTTTAGGTATTTATAATAAGAAACAATAACACCACTCTATAAATGACTTATAAGCCATGTAGAATTGTGTTATTATCTCTTAAAATAGATGATAAACAATCTTAAAACTACAATTGTTTATTACTCTCTTTAAATTCTATCCTTGATATGATAAGAATTAAAGAGTCTTCTAACGTTTCAATACTTTCTTAGTAGAAAGTATTTTATTCGTTTTACCTGCTTCTAATATATTTACAATATAATATCCAGATGATAAGTGACTTATATCAACTGTGTTTTGACCTTCTTGAAGAACTACTTGCTTCACAAGCACTCCAACTGTATTAAATATTTTGATAATCTTACCTGCTGTAGCTCCAGAAAAATTAATCATATCCACCGCAGGATTTGGATAAAGAGTTATATCTTCAGAATTATCCAGGTCACCTCTATTAGTAGTGTAAGTTATGACTAATTGAGCGCTAGCAACCGATCCATTTTCTTTGGATGCAAATGCAAAATCATTACCTGAAAGAGCATCTATTATCAGAGATAATTTACCCTTAGAAATCTGCGCAGTTTTCAATGGTATTGTTTTAGTGCTACCTACTGGAAAATTAGCGTTTAGTGTTCCTAACTGTGTTCCTTTAGCTGGCTTATTAGCATTAGATAAATTAGTTTCTGTCCAATTATTATTATTCCCTTTATGGATGGTTATATTTCCATTACCTGCATCAGAATAAACGGTAAATTTAAGATCCGCCTTTGTAATAGTTCCATTAATTGAACCGAGATCAAACATCAAATATCCTGTTCTTCTATTCAATTCTACTCGAACCATATCAGAATTATATCTGGTAGATCCTTGTAAGAACGCATCATGTATTGGAGATAAAGCTACGGTTTGTTCTACTGGTTGAACTTTTGTTGTTTTAATTTTATCGATATTATACAGGTATCCTGATCCTCCTTTAAATGATAATCGCAACGTCTTCTCACCTGATGAAAGAGAAACAGTAGTTGTATATTTCTTATAATTATGCCACTGTCCAGTAACAGGAATATTTATTGAGCCAACAACAGATCCAGATTCTAAAATATCTATTGTTCCACCAACACCTTTACTAGAAGCATATACATCAAATGTATACTCGCTATTGGCATCAACATTTACAGAATAATTAGCAAAATCACCATTTCTAATATACCCTAAATTCTTATCAGAAGCTGTTCCAGGTGTGTTTTCTATACGAACGCTTCCTGATTTTAATTCAAAATCTTCAGCTTCAAAAGATCCTGGAATATTGATAACATCAGTTGGAGGAACTGAATTATCTTCTACTGTAATATTTACAGACTGAGATGTAGTTACAGCTCCATCATTATCTGTAGCTTTTGCTATTATTGTATAATTTCCCACATTGGCGATAGTCGTGGATGTTTCATAAGGTATAACTTGCTCAGTAGCTGCTAAGCTGTTATTTATAAAAAACTCAACTTTAGCTATAGTACCATCCGTATCTGATGCATTTGCCACTAAAGGAATCGTTTGTCCTATTTCAAAATTAGCTCCATCGACTGGAGATGTTATAGATACTTGAGGAGGTTTATTTTCATCTCCACAATCTACTAAAACTTCATCGGGCCCATTCCCTGAAGGTTTGGTATAACTTTTAGATAACACAAACTTATCCATCTCAAACCCATCTTCTCTCATAGAAAAGGATATGGTATGAATCCCAGCAGAAGGTATATCTAAATATATCTTTTGTGCTTCTCCACAATGATTTGCATTTGTTCGTTGTTTACTCTCCCAAGTCCATTGGTTTTTACCTGAACACCATTGCATTCTGTTTCCAGAAGCTGGCCAATTTCCATTCAGTCCTACGTGAACTCCATTATCTTCTGATCCTGTAGAATGCGCTCTCACCCACACAAAATATTTTCCTGGAGTTGTAAATTTTACTTTATAATTAATGATTGCAACCTGACCTGCAGTATTAGAAAAACTAACTCCATTAACTAAAGGATCATCATGTGTAACTCTTGTATCGGGTAAAATTTCTAAATATCCTCCTCCACTTGCCCCAGAAGAGTGATCTGGATCTGGATCTGGTGTAGGTGTGGACCCACTTCCATCCAACACATACCATTCTCTATTATCAGTTTTTGATTGACTGTCAAAATGTTCTGCTTCTACAGCTACAACCCCATTTTGTTCTAAAGCTACACATTGATCAGGGTCTCCACCACCTCCATCTTTTTTCTTAATTAGAGCTACCCAATCATTATTATCAGGAGCTACAAGATTTCCGTTTAGGGTAGTAGCATTAGTTAAACCACTACCGCTACGTGGATTATACCATTGTACATTATATTCTGCATTTCCTGAAGGCAAGCTCAAACCTGTAGTACCTCCATTAGGTCTATAAACGGCATATATTTCTCCCGCTTTAGCTAAGACATAATCATTATTATCAGATGTTACTCCATCTGAAGAAGTCATAGTTATCAAATCATCTTGTAAATAATTATTGAAAAATCGTAATGCTCTAGCAGCATCGGCATATTTTCCATCTCTTGATCTATGATTTTGCGCGGTTAAATCTGTCTGGCCTGTACTATATCCATAATAATATTCAACACCAGCTCCACCAGCCATTAATGCACCCCATAATACTCGATGGCGTACTAACTTATCATCTTTACCATCTTGATCCACTCCGATCTGAGCATTTCCTTGTTCATCATTTGCTACTACCCATTTCTTTCCTGCATTCTTTGATTTCTCTATCCAACGTTTAACATCATTATGTACCTTACTTTTATCTGTTTGGATTGAAGCTCCTGTAAGTTCAGAATTATTCCCTAATAAAGGATTATATCGTTGATCTTGTTGTCCAGGATAGGTATGTATTACCACAAGATGATCATAAGGATCTACTTGTTTTATATAACTCGCTGTACTTTTTACAACATTATCTGGTATGGTGGTTTCTTCAGTCAGATTCCAATTAAGTGCTAAATGATGTCCAAAACGAGCTATTAACTCTCGATAGTATAATTTTCTCTGACGCCCAAAAGCATTTCCATCCATTATATTATCGTTTTCAGTCTCCATAGTTTTGAAATGCATATACATTCCTTTCTTATCAGCATATTCAAATATTTTTTCCCATTGCGCAAGTTTAGATACATCGAATCTATCTTTGTGCACTCCTTTGTTCCATTGATCACCATCTCCGTATCCGTTATACTGATTGATACTAACTTTTAATGCATGAGGAAACACATTTTCATCATCACCATGCAGACTCAATGTAAGAAATGAAAACGCATTCACTCCTTTATCAGAAAGATACTTGACTACTCCTAATAACTCTGTTCCTTTTCCACCATTCCAGGTATAATCTCCAGCATCTGCCGCTACATAATCTTGTTGATGAGGGTTCCAGGATTTACGTCTATTTCCTCTGTTAGGTGTATTATCAAAATCATCATAAGCAAGAGTATTCTCTGGCGCATCGGCTCCTGCTTTTATAAACCAATCACCATTAGGACTGTTAGGATTAGTACCTATATGTCTTAGGTAGTGTTGCCCAACATATTTCAATCTTCCTAAATTTTTACTTCTAAAATCTCTCCCCGACTTATTGGATTCTGCAATATCAAAAGATCCTGTATCTCCATTCATAAATCCTGCATTAGAACCTCCAGTATTTATAGCCACATTAGATCCAGACTTAAATGAGGCGGTCCAATTCCAGGTTCCTGTTTGATCTGGTGCAAAATGTACTCTCCATTTATTTCCAGAATCACAACCATTATTTTCTGCATTACCGCAGGCAGCAAAATATCCAGGAACTTTATAACTCCTGTTACTTCCTTGATGTGTAAATGTTACTTCTAATCGATAATCCGAATATGGATTTGGGTTCGCGGTCTCTGATGTATTAGGACCGTTAAAAGTCAAAGTGACTTTATGCCACCTTTTTAATTCTCCTTCTGGAGTTTGTGCTTGTAGCAAAAATCCAAGAAATAAGAATATTAATAAAACGTTGAGTTTAGTTAGTTTCATGATTTAAATTGTCTTTGTGTGTATGGTTTTAAGATATTTATTGGTTTGTATATAAGTATTCAAAGAACGTTTTTTATTGCATTTAATTCTATCCGAAAAAACACAATAACTCTCTAGTTAACAATATTTAACAAGTATTAATTAACAAGGAAAAAGTTAAATTTAGTAGACTTTAATCTTGTTGTTTTTAAGAAAACTATTATGTGATACTTAAGCAGCAGAATTCGTTTAAACATGGCTAGAATTCGATTTAAAATCAATTCGCTATTGATGATTTTCTTTACTGCTTTATAAAGTTTAGAGGAAGATCATCCTACTATCTTACATTGTTTTTTAACTCTTTTTTAACAGAAAAACAAAGCTTATTTCGAGCGGTTATAATAAGAAAAAGAGTGGAGCTAATCTTTAAAAATCATAGCTCCCTCTATATTCAATATTTATCGTTTGATAATTCGTTTGGTTCTGGATTCTTTATTATGATTAAGTTTAATAAAGTATAAACCAGATTTGAGTTCTATAGTGCTTACATCGATTGTATTTACTTTTGATTGCACCTTAATAGTTTTTACTATCCTTCCTGTAATATCTACAATATTAATTCTTGCCCCATTCATTGAATCTGTTAGTTTTATTGACAAAACATCATCTATTGGGTTTGGATATGTTTCTAATCGAAAGTTATGATCTACAACAGGATCCTTTAGTAAATTTGCACAACTTGGAGTTGTATCACTATTGCTAAAATAAATCGTAAAAATCTTACTCTTAGACACTAATACAAAATTGTTTCCATCCATAGCGGCGTAATAAGCCCCATCTAGATTAGGAAATCCAGTTCCAGCAAGGGTAATGTCTGGTTGTATAGCGTTAAAATTCTGACTAGTCACATTATTTTTCAGATCATTCCACCAACTAGGAATTCCATCGTTAGTATTCATAGAGAACTGCCACAACCCGTTATTTTGTAAATCCCAATTAATGGTAAAATTTGTCACATTACTTAAATCAGGGCCTCCAGAACCTAGGACATATATCTTAGTATAAGCAACATTAGCTATTGAAGGTAATGGATTAGATAGAGGTGCTCCAAAACTACAATCATTTCCATTATTAGATTCTGTTATTACAATTGTTACCGTATCTGTATCCGAAATTCCATCTCCGTTGGATGCTATTAAGGTAACTGTATAGTTTCCTTTACTAGTATATTCGTGAGATGCTGTAATCCCTGTACTTGTTGTACCATCTCCAAAATCCCAGTTATATGTTAATGCACTTCCATCTGATATAGTAGAACCCGAAGCATCAAAATTAATTGTTACTGGAGCCTCTCCTCCTGTAACGTCGGATGTTATGTTTGCGATCACCGATGGAGTATTGGTATCCGGATCATTAACTATAATTGTTAGTATTTCTATATCACTTAGTGATCCATCATTGACAGTTACACTTACTTGATATGTTCCTGGCACAGTAAACAGGTGCGATACTCCAATTCCCGTTGCAACACTTCCATCATCAAAATCCCAATCAAACGTCAATGTATCCCCATTTGGATCTGAAGAATTCGAAGCATCAAACTCAACTGTTAAAGGTGCATCTCCTGTAGTTACATTAGCAGTAAAACTTGCTATTGGAGGCAGATTACCTGTTCCTCCGACTACATTAGGAATTAATGGCGCAAAATGTGGGTTAAGAACATCCAGTTTCCATTGATTAACACTGGTCCAATCATCCTGTAAAATACCTCCTGTATCTCCAGAATTAGGATTCATGGTCCAGAAAGTCCATGAATAGATCCCACCCATAAAATCCATCCATTCTGTAAACCAAGTATATGCTATTCCATTAAACGCATCTTGATCTTTAATTCCAAATTCTCCAATAAAAAGTGGTGAAGTATTATTCTCATATAAGTAATGAAAATGTTCCTGCCATAAACCTGGCATATTCTGAGGAAAATTAGATACTGTAAACCAATCTTGTTGAGATACTTCTGGCCCGTATTCATGTGCTGAATACACTAATTTTTCTGGTTTTGACAACTGTACTGGATACTTTTCTGCTCCTTTAAGTTGTCCTCCCCACCAATAAGAATCTCCCTCAAACTCACCAACACCTTCTACCATAATCAAGACATTAGGATTTACTGCCAGTACCGCATTACCGCATCGTTCTGCCGCTTTATTCCAATCTGTAGCTGGATTACTATTCCCCCAAGAAGATCCATGAGGTTCATTATTTAAATCCATTGCCACAACAGCTGAAAAATCTTTATAACGTTCTGCCATAAAAATCCAATCATTAATCCATCGTTCTTCTGAATACTCAGGAGTATACCAATAGGCTTCATTTAAAAACCCATCAGCTGCACGAGAATGATTATCCAAAACAATTTTTATATCATTTTCTTGACACCATCGAACAAAAATATCTAATAACTCTATTGGTGTACTTACTGTTGTTTCTTCCTCATTCATGGGAGAAATGCCAGTGTAAGGATCGGTTCCATATGAATTAATATTAACACTTGCTCCTGGATTGAGCATTTCATTACACCAAGGCACTCTGATCGTATTAAAACCTAAATCTTTAATTTGTTGTAACACACTTTTCATATCTCTACTCCAAATACCATGAGGACTATATAGAGAAGTTTCAAAACCAAACCAATTCACTCCTGTAAGTCGTACCTCTTTCCCTGTACTATCATACAATTTATTTCCTGAAGCTGTCAAAAAATTTTGCTGTTGTGCCAAAATTCCTGATGCACTATTGCATAACAATAGCAGTAGTACTAAATAATTTACGAATCGTTTCATGTATATATTTTTTTCACTATTACGAGCTGTTATAATCTATTTAATCGAATTAGTTTACATAAAAAGGCTACCCAAATCCATAGGTATTCTTATATAAATTATAAGAATAACAATGTATTTTAATTCCTATATATTAAACTAGAAGAGGGCTATAAAAAAAAGAGAGGTTTTTACAACCTCTCTCCTTTTAAATCTTAATTTTTAATAATTTTATTTCTAAATTTTTCTCCAGTAGTTATATCGAAAATTTCTAAGATATATAGACCAGAAGGTAATTCTTCTACAGAAAGTCTAGTAGATTTTTGCTTATTTAGCATAGGTTCTTTTCTAATCACATTTCCAGCAATATCTATTATTCTAATTCTGGTATTTTTCATTTCAAAATTAGTAGAGATATTGATGTAGTCTGTGGCAGGATTAGGCGTAGTGCTTACTTTAAATTGATTTACAGGAACCTTATTACTTGGTTCTTCATCTCCAAAAAAGAATCCATACTCTGCGTTTGCCAATGCCACTTCGATCTGAGCCCAGCTTCTATGATAGCGTTGCGTAAAATCTTGCCCTGCATTATAAGCTGTTTCTAATCTTTCAAATTCAGGATCGTTCTTGTATCCTGATCTAATATCAAGGAATGTAACACCTGGTTTGATCTCATCACCATTAGGCATGGTTCCAATAAAACCATTTGGAATATATACCTCTTCTTCAAAGATTCTTTTAAAATCTCCTCTATCTTCTGGAGAAGATACTCCTTTATCATCTCTATACTTATTCCACATTCTATCTAGCACTTCTTTCGCTAAATCACGAGAATCGGTGTCAAATACCGCATGTTTCTGCGTAGCGGCTGCATAATAAATAAGAGCTTTTGCCATAGATGCTGCTACACCAAGGTCTTTTCCATAATCGGTAACCACAACACTAAGGTTGGTATTGTTTCCTGGATTATTAGAATCCCAAGTATCTGGTTCTCCTGTCCATTCCAGTGTTGCTGGTATTTCAAAATCATCATCTCCGATTAGTTTCACCTCACTTTTAACCCAAGTAACCCACTTATCCATTAAACTTTTTGCCATTGGGTCATTAGTAATATAATAGTACTCTGCTACTCTCTCCATTGACCATGCTTGCCATCCAAACCAAGTTCCACTTCCTGGATCATGATATACTGGATTTGTATCAAAAGCCATATCATAAAATGTAGATTTACCTGCAGGATATGAGCTATAATCTCCATTCCAGCTATTGGTTGCGCCACCTGCAATCGCTCCTTCTTTAGATTGTAACCAGGTATAGAACTCCATTTGTCTTTTTAGACTTTCATTCCAATCTCTTTCTCCATTTTGAGATTGTGGTTTCAATTCATCTACCTGAGTTAAGGCATATGCCGCTACAGGGTTTTGATATCCAAAATGACAATGGCTAGAACTAATTCTAAAAGCCCATTGTGAAGCAGGATCCGCTGATCCTCCCCAGGACATATACCACGACATCAAATAATGTGCACTGTCATATCCAGATCCTGCTCCACTAGTAGCACTTTGCACTCCCATAGGCTTAAAATATTTATCAAACATCGATAATCGTAAGAAATCTCCCATTTTTGATGCTTTATCTAAATCTAGATTTCCTAAACTCGCGCCCTGTTCTTTTGCATACACTTGTGCCCAGTACATTGCTTGCACTGCTCGGGCATCAGCATCTGGAGCACTTGTATATCTCCACTGCTTGGCATAATTTTGATCCTCAATAAATAATGGTAGGTATCCATCGGATCCGCCCCACTCAAAACTTTCCCAGGATGGATGAGGCACTGTTTCATATACAGACTCTTGTTCACCTCTTTGAAAAGTATTAATGTAAGATGGTGTACTTACGCCATCTCCTCTGTTTCCATATCCATAAAAATTATCATTATCCAATAACCAATGCATTTGATAAATATCTGCACCATAGGTAGCTGTCAAATCAGGAGAAACTGGATCAGATCCAACAGGAGCACTAAAACTAAGAGGTGCTGGATAATCACTTGGTAATGGAAATTCACTTGCATATGCTGCGGGAGAAGAAGCATTATATGCCGCATTTGTTGGTTGGTCTGCTGTTGTTGGAATAATAAACTCTTCTATTTTATTCCAAACGTTATTAAGAGGAGCCCAATCTTTGGTTATTCTACCATTCATAACTTCTAGCCATAACCAGTATGAATATAATTCACTGGTTGATTCGTGACCATGATCTGGAGCTTCTACGATTAATGTTTCTATAGAGTGATGTGGAGATCCATCTGCACTAAAATATCCATTCGCTGGATCATAGAACTCATTTCTCATTTCTATAAAACGATCTATATAGGCATTATCACCTGTAGGAGGATTGATTATAATATCTCCATCTGTAACTGTTATAGTTACTACTGCCTGGTCTATTCCATTATTTCCATCTGTAACTGTTAACGTAGCCGAATATGTACCTTTTGATACAAAGGTGTTTTCAGTAGTAACACCATCACCAGTATTTCCATCTCCAAAATCCCAGCTATAACTTAATGCATCTCCGTCCTCATCAGTAGAGGCAGAAGCATCAAATGTCACTAATAATGGAGCTTCTCCAGAAATTGGTGTTGCAGAAATATCAGCTACAGGATTAGTATTTCCTCCACCAGTATTATCACAATTAGGCTGAGTTGAAGTAGTACTAAAATAAAGCGTATATCCACCATTTTTAGAAACCATTACAAAATTATCTCCATCCACATTCACCCAATACGCTCCATCTAAACCAGAAACTTGAGTTCCTGACAATACTGCTTCAGGTTGTGAAGTATTAAAATTATGCGTTAGATTTCCTCTAAGATCTATATACCAATCAGGTGTACCATTATTAGTATTTATAGCAAATTGATACAATCCGTTATTTGCCAAATCCCAGTTGATAGAAAATTCTCGAATGTTACTCGGATCTGGACCTCCAGAGCCAAGAACATATATATTCTCATATCTATTATTGATAGAAGGCAATGCTGAAGATATCGGTGTATCAAAACTACAATCATTTCCATCTGTTACAGGGTTTCTAACAACAGAGATTGAATTAGAAAAATCAAAATCCCCAATCAAATCTGAAACATTATTATTAGCAATTAACCCTTGTAAACCATCTTCATAGCTCAAATGCCAAATCAAACAAGTTCCTTCTCCTGCTCCATCAAAATCAACCGCCTCAATATTCGCTGGTAAACCTAAAATATTATTTTGATCGTCAGTCACTACCCATTGAAAGTTCGCCCCTTCATTTCCTGATAAGGTGATTCCTGAAACATTATCTGCTATGCCATCCCCAACGGTAAATGTAAAAGGCCCTCCAACTATAGTACCGCCATCTGGACCAACTGGATTGACTACATTTCTTATTACAGAAATTGAGTTTGAAAAATCAAAATCTCCAATCAAATCCGAAACATTATTATTAGTGACTAATCCTTGTAAACCATCTTCATAGCTTAAGTGCCAGATCAAACAAGTTCCTTCTCCTGCTCCATCAAAATCAACCGCTTCAATGTTAGCAGGTAAACCTAAAATGTTATTTTGATCATCAGTTACTACCCATTGAAAGTTTGTACCCTCATTTCCTGATAAGGTAATCCCTGAAACATTATCTGCTATACCATCTCCAACGGTAAATATAAAAGGTCCACCAACTATAGTACCGCCATCTGGAGCTGTTGGATTCGTAGTGCTATCGCAATCAGGTGCAGTTGCTGTTGTACTAAAATAAATAGTAAATCCGCCTACTTTAGAAACTAACACAAAATTGCCTTCATCAATTGTAGCATAGTACGTACCATCAAATCCTGCAAATCCTGAGTCAGTAATTGTTATTTCTGGTTGAGACGCATTAAAATTTTGAGTCACTTTAGGTAAGAAATCATTCCACCAATTTGGAGTACCATTATTGGTATTCATCGAAAACTGATATAGGCCGTTATTTGCCAAATCCCAGTTTATATTAAACTTAGTTACATTATCAAAGTTAGGGCCACCATCTCCCAACACAAATATGTTTTGGAATTCAGAATTTATCGTTGGTAATGGATTCGAAATTGGTGTATTAAAAGTACAACTTACACTGCCATCTGTCAGACTAATTGTTTTTGTTTCTGAGTCAGTATCACCAGCAGCATTTGTAACCGTAAGTCTAACTGTGACCTGTCCTACTTCTGTATATGTTGTAGAAGTTGTTACTGTAGATGCAGTATCTCCATTGCCTAAATCCCAACTATAAGTAAGATTTCCTCCTGCAGGATCAGAAGATCCTGATGCATCAAAAACAACGTCTAATGGTATTATTCCAGAATCTGCACTCATTGTAAAAGAAGCGACAGGACTTCCATCTGTGACTATAATAGATGTTGTTTTACTATCTTCTTTACTACCATCACTTACTGTAAGTTTTGCTTCAAATTCTCCTATTGTAGTATATTCATGATTGACAGAAATTCCAGATCCAGTTTCTCCATCGCCAAAATCCCAAATATAAGTTAATGAATCTCCATTCTCATCAGATGATCCCGATGCATCGAAACTTACGGTAACTGGAGCTACTCCTGTAGTTGGATTTGCAGAAAACTCAGCAATTGGCGCTATATTACCATCGAGCACAGTAATAGTTCTTGTAAACTCAGAAGAAGTATTTGCTCCATCACTTACAGTAAGCGTTACTAAATATGATCCGATAGATGTATATGTAATTAATGGGTCTACAACAGATGATGTTTGTCCATTACCAAAATCCCAACTGTAAGTTATTGTATCTCCATTAGGATCTGAAGACCCCGACGCATCAAAAGACACTTCTAAAGGTGCAGTTCCAGATTCTGGAGTTGCTGTAAATGAGGCTGTAGGTACTTCTCCTCCATTAGGTTCTTTTCCTCCTACCAGTATACCATCAGCATAAATAGGAACATTATCCGAAATTTGAAGGCCACTTGTCAATCCCTGATAAGAAAAATCATTTGATGCATCCCAAGCTGTCTCTGGTGCAGTAGTAGGTAATGAAATTCTTAACTGGATTTCACTTCTATACTCTCCTTGTCCTCCTGGAAAAGGCATCTTATCTTGGTCTACCTCTATCTCTGCATAAAAGATATTACTACCAGCATCCCATTCTTGTAGACCTGTTGTGGTAGTATTTCCTGCTCCTCTAGCGGTAAGTTCATAATCACCAGCATTAAATCCAGCAGCAATACCTTCAGAAATATCAATAAAATAACGAGCTTTAAGTGTGTTAGGAACTCTTGCTGGCCATCCAGAACGGTTATTTAACCAAATGGCTACCTCGGTAAATCGAGATTGATCATTATTTAATTTAACTTCATTAGCAAATTCTAATCCAGGAGTTTCTGGTTGTGGAAAATTAGGTAATGATGACCCTCCAAATTCCATCACCATTCTTGCCAGTACTCCTTGGTAACAAGCATTGTAATCTGTCGCGACTTCATTAGCCTGAAAATCATCTCTATCTTCCTCAAAGAAATCATCGGGTTTGGCTGGTCCTCCCATTAAAGCTCCCCACATCGTATGTCTTGATTCTACAGGATTTGCACTACTTCTGCTCCAACTGGAATGCTGTCCTCTATGATGTGGTTTTGTTGGTGGATTTACTCCAAATCCAGTAACTAAACTTCTATTATTAGGGTTATCTCCTAATGCATAGTTTACCTGATTGATAGCAAAATTACGATACTGATTACTCTTAGGGGTATTCACATTATCACTATAAATAAGAGCTGTTAAAGAAGCATTCATCGCATGACGTAAAGATCCCCATTGTGTTAAATGTGCCTGACCTCCTGGCGAATAATTCACACCACCGTTTCCTTGCTGCCACCAATCCAAGTGACGTTCAGCATCTGCTTTATATGTTTCTTTTCCTGTTATTATAGATAACAAAACCATGTTTCCATAAGATTTATCTTCCCAAACAAGACTCCATAAAAAATCTGGTTGCGCATATTCTGCTTCGGCCTTATCTAAATACTTTTGATCTCCTGTAGCTTTGTATAACCAAAGTGCGCCCCAAGTTAACTCATCTTGATAATTTCCTGATGTGTAGGTTCCTACTGCTGGTATATTACCTTCTGATGTGTACAGTCCTCTGTGATTATCACCGAATTCGTATAATTCTATAGCGTGACTTAATAATGTTGCACTATAAGTTGGATCACTGTCTTTAAAGATAATACTTGCAGAAGCTAGTGCTGCGGCGGTTTCGCAAGCGACATCTGTTCCTGGATTACTAGTGGTTAACGCATATGACTTACGTTGTCCATACATTGGATGTACATCAACCATCTCTGCAGGCATCCAAAAATTATGATCTTGAGATTTACTATCTGCCACTTGTGCATAAAAAACATTAGGTGATGGGTGACATTTAATAAAATAATCTGTTACCCATTTTATGTTTCTTTTAAAATGTTCGGTTTGATTGGCTGTATCATAACCTTCTTTATATTCCAAAAACCCCCAGTTAAGGGCGGTTACAGAAAAAGCCATTGGGAAACCAAATTTAACATGATCTCCTGCATCATTCCATCCTCCTGTAAGATCTAGTCCCACATCAGCACCGTCATTTACTCCAGAATCGGATCGCCAACTTATTCTATTCCAATCAGGTAATTTTCCCGATTGTTGTGTTTCATAGAAAAGCAATGACTTTTGCAAAGCTTCTCCATAATTAAACTGTGCTGTTGATTTAACACAGAATAAGTACAACATTAACATCATACTTATTTTAATAAAATTTCTCATTGTTAGTATAGTTTTTAGATTCGTGTTTTTATTTGATTATTTAATGAAATGGTCAATAACTGGATGAAAATAGTTCTATGCGTTCCAGAGTAAAGTCCCTAATTATTATGCGATCCCAATGAATTAGAATTCGTTTTGAATTCTTTAGTATTCGATTTAAAATTGGTTAACCAATTTTAAATTAAAAGCTAACCTACCTATCATAGATTTATTTTAACTAGATATAAAGGTTAATTAGAAGATTAAAATTCTAAGAATATGGTCCTATCCTATGTGTATAGCCCATTTTTGATAAAACAAATACTTAGGTACTACTGTACTCGTTTTTATAAGGTTCTTCATAATTAATATAGTTTTGAGTTTGTGTTTTTCATCTAAAACCACATCAAACATAAAGTGAAGAATGTTTGATATGACGATAGTTCATGTTTACATTTATTTCGTTCATCGATACCGTCTATTGGTAAACTTGTTTAGTAAATTATTGATTTACAATAGTACTGCCCATCTGAACTATGAATAAAGTTATAACAACTACCGCGTAAAAATGTAAGGTTAAATACCTTTACTACATCTTAACAATAATTTTATAGACAGGGATTGTTCTATAGATAAGTCTTCTAGCATACCTATTTCAGTGCTTTTAAAAGAATATCCGAAATGATCATTCTTAACCTATATTTATATCAGAATTATTCTTTTGTTAAGAAGATACTAAGAAAAAACAGTTGAAATTTAATTCCAAAATTTCCTTTTTTATAACAAAAGAAAACTTACACAATGGTAAAACCTTACAGTTTTTTAACAAAAAATCATTTATTACAAATAATTCTTACGAAAATTTTCATAAAATAGTTAAAATTTTAAACAAGAAACAACTTACATTGTTTTTGTTTTCTTCAAGCAATATTAGACAAAAGGCTTCTTTGAAAAGGAATTATTATGAATAACCGAATTTGATAAAAAGAGAAATAATTCTTTCTTTTATTTAATTGTTACTAACACTTTTTGAGATGTTTGACATACATAGTTGTCCATAACAATGAATTTGGTCATTTAGAGTTTGAAGCGTGTGTAGTTGTACAATAATAATTATCGTACTCCGTACTTATCAAAGAGATATACTAGTGCACTCATGGTAGCAGCTCCAAGCTCTAATTCGCGCTTATTAATTGCATCAAAAGTATCATTCTTAGCATGATGATAATCAAAATAACGCTGTGAATCTGGGCGTAAACCAGCTAGAACGATTCCATCTTTCTTTAGTGGACCAATATCAGCACCACTTCCTCCTTTAGAAAAGTAATGAATAAGATAAGGTTCAAAAAGCGGTTTCCATTTTTGTACTTGCGAAAAATTCTCATTATCACAGTCAAAAGAAAATCCTCTAGGTGTAAAACCTCCTGCATCACTTTCTAAAGCAAACACATGATTTTCTCTTTTATTTTTTGCTACTTCTGCATATTTTTTTCCTCCGCGCAATCCGTTTTCTTCATTCATAAATAAAACCACGCGAATAGATCGTTTTGGTTTATATCCAGTTTCTTTAAATAACCTAAGTACTTCCATTGATTGTACTACTCCAGCACCATCATCATGAGAACCATCTCCCAAATCCCAGGAATCAAGATGTCCACCAACTATCATATATTCGTTTGGAAATTCACTCCCTGTAATTTCGCCAATTACGTTAAACGATTCTACATCTTTCCAGCTACGGCAGTTCATATTCATCAAAAACTTAATTTTTGGATTAAGTGTTAACATGGAGTGCAATAACTCTGCACCATTGGTACTAATAGCTGCGGCTGGAATCTTATCCATATTTGATAAATTACCATAGCTCATAGTTCCTGTATGAGGAAAATCATCTAATCTCAAATTCATAGAGCGTACTATCACTCCAACTGCTCCAAATTTCGCTGCTTCAGCTGCTCCCGAATATCGCTGATCCACACATCCTCCATAAGCTTCAAAAGTATTAATCAGGTCTGCTTGCATTGGACGATTATAAAATACAATTTTGCCTTTTATTTTATCCGTACCAAGTTTACGAAGATCTTCAAATCCTTTTACCTCTACAATCTCAGCTTTAACTCCACCTATCGGGGTAGGTACCGAACCGCCAAGCGCACATATTGGCACATTAGTAGTTTTACCAGGTTCTGTTTGTATATATGCAAATTCTGTTACACCTCGAGTCCATTTAGGCACCATTACCGATTGCAACCACACTTTATCCAATCCAAGATCTTCTAACTCTTGTTTTGTCCATTCAACCGCCTTTTGTGCATTTAAAGAACCTGATAATCTGGCTCCTATTTGATTGGATAAATGATCCAACCAAGCATAACTCTTTCCTTCTAACAAAGAAGCGTTATATAATTTTCTTATAGCAATAGAATCTTCTTGAGTATTGTTAGTTTGAGCAAAAGCGTTTATAGAAAAAGCTATAAAGATGGTAAGGATTATATTTTTCACGGAGGTATTTTTATAAAATATTATTTGATGTATCGATAAGATACTTTTATTCGTTTTCTAATTGTTGTTTATATAATTCCAAATTGGACTGCGTTTCTTTGTCTAATTCTGGTTCTTTAATATCTTCAAACTTTGTTAGTGTATCATATAATGTTTTAGCTACGATATACCTTGCTGTAGGTTTATCATCTGCTGGAATTACATACCAAGGCGCATGTGGCAACGATGTTTTATTAATAGCTTCTTGATAGCAACTTTGATATTCATCCCAAAGTTTTCGTTCTTTGAGATCTCCTTTAGAGAATTTCCAGTTTTTTTCTTTCTTTTCTAATCTTCTTAAAAGTCTATTTTTTTGTTCTTCTTTAGACAAATGAAGATAAAATTTATAAATCAACGTTCCATTTTCTGCTATATGTTTTTCAAAATTTCTTATTTGTTCAAAACGTTTTTCCCAAAATGCTTCATTAACATCTTCAACTGAATTAACATCAGGGAGATTTTCACTCATAATGTATTCGGGATGTACTCTTGTGACTAATACATTTTCGTAATGTGTTCTATTAAAGACAGAAAATCTACCTCGCTGTGGCAAAGCTATATAATGCCTCCATAAATAATCATGTCCAAGCTCTAACTCTGTCGGTACTTTAAAACTATGAACCACAATTCCTCTTGTATTAAAGTCTTTAAATACTTCACGAATCAAGCTATCTTTTCCTGCAGTGTCCATTCCTTGCAAACAAATCAATATGGCATACTTATCATGTGCGTATATGGTATCCTGAAACTTACCTAGCTTCTCTCTTACTTCTTCTAGCTCTTTTTCAATTTTCTTTTCACTAGCGTCAAGGTCATAAGTGGTTGCAACTTTTGACAATTCTATTGATTCAGAAACTCTGAAATCTTCGGGATTAATTTTATTCATAATGTGATTGGTATTATCTCTGGTAAGATACTAAAGTTTTAGATTGCTAAGAAAACTAAAATGTTAAGGAAGATTAAATACCTAAAGAATAGGTTAATCCAAATATGACAGTATCATAACGTTTGCCAAAACTTTTGAGGTTCAACTCTACAAAAATATGTATCGGTGTAGTAATATTATACAATCCTCTAAATTTTAAGAAACCTGCGTGATTAATATCTCCTGTAGAAAAGAAAAAATCAGAAGTATCTTCGGCTCTACTTAGCACTTCATAATCGTTTATTACATATCCTACACCACCAGTTATACTAAGGGTTTCCCAATGAATTAATCGTATGTTATAGGAAAGTCCAAATTCATTATATACTTCTGTATTTTCGAATTCCTTCACAAAAAACCGATTATATTCTCCTAGATAGGTAGTCTTTTGAGAAGAAGATGTATACTGAAATCTAATGTCGAATCCAGCTTCTTCCTGTAGGCCCACACTAATGACCGCTCCTAGCCCAAAATCTACACTACCTCTTTCATAGTTTTGCGAAAACATGTTCAAAGAGACAAGAAAAATGGTGATTGCCAGTATTTTTTTCATCATCAAATAAAAATAAAATTATCTTGCATCAAAGTCATAGCTAAATCCAATAAGAAAAGTATCATATCTTCTACCTAGACTTTTAACATTAAGTTCTGCAAAGATATGTACAGGAACGGAAATTTGATGTAAAGCTCTCAATTTGATCTGTGCTCCGTGATTAAAATTCCCTGTTCTAAAGGCTAGAAAAGCATCATCTTCTATGTTTTCAAAAAAAGAAGAATCGTTTCCTACATATCCTATCCCAGCAGTAATTGTTGTTGGATACCAATTAAACAGAATTAAATTTACACCTAATCCCAATTCATTATAACCTTCTTCATTTTCTTCTCCTCCGATAACAACAGATCTATTATATTCTCCTAAAAACGTAGTATAACAATTTGTAGCATACTCTAATCTTACGCCTACTCCTACCTCATTCGCTAAACCAAAACCTTTTGAAACTACCAAACCATAATTTATAGCACTAGGTTCGTATTGAGCTTTTGCGGTAAACAAGACACATGACATTAAAAAAACAAATAGAATTCTCTTCATTTTGGGGTGAACATATATTAGAGATAGGTCGCAATATAAGAATTCTTCTTACTTAGCCGCAAAAAGTTTAACATCCTCCTCGCTTACTTCTTTACCTCCTAGAATAATTAGACGCTCTACTACATTACGTAATTCTCTTATGTTACCTGTCCAATCGTATTGTTGTAGCTGTTTTATTGCTTTATCAGAAAATGCTTTTGCAGGAGATCCTTGTTCGCTTGCAATTTTTTTCGAAAAATAATCTACTAACAGAGGGATATCCTCTCTACGGTCATTCAATGCTGGCACTTTCACTAGGATTACTGCTAATCTATGATATAAATCTTCTCTAAATCTATTTTCAGCAATTTCCTTTTTTAGATCTTTATTCGTTGCGGCCACTACACGAACATTTACCTTTATATCTTTATCACTACCTACACGTTGTATTTTATTCTCTTGTAAAGCTCTAAGTACTTTCGCCTGTGCAGAAAGACTCATATCCCCGATTTCATCAAGAAATATAGTACCTCCATTTGCCGCTTCAAATTTACCTGCACGATCTTTGTTGGCAGAAGTAAAAGCTCCTTTTACATGACCAAAAAGTTCGCTTTCTATCAACTCACCAGAAATCGCTGCACAGTTCACTTCAATCATTGCTCCTTTAGACCGATCACTTTTTTGATGTATCCAATGTGCCACTAACTCTTTACCTGTACCATTTGGTCCTGTAATAAGTACTCTGGCATCAGTAGCCGCTACCTTTTCTATAATATTTTTAATATCAGAAATGGCTGTAGATTCTCCGATCATCTCATAATTTTTAGAGACTTTTTTCTTGAGCATTTTATTCTCTACGACCAGTTCTTTTCTATCCAATGCATTTCGCACTGTATTTAGTAATCGATTTAAATCTGGTGGCTTAGAAATATAGTCAAAAGCACCTAATCTCATAGTATTCACTGCGGTATCTAAATCTCCATGTCCGGATATCATAACCATAGGGATTTCTGGTTTTATTTTTTTTACAGCCTCTAGTACCTCAACTCCATCCATCTTAGGCATTTTGATATCGCATAATACCAAATCATAATCTTCATTTTTGATTTTTTCGATACCTACTAATCCGTCTTCTGCTTCAAAAACTTCGTATTTATCACTTTCTTCTGATAATATTTTAACCAGCACTCTTCTGATTGCTGCTTCGTCTTCAATAACTAATATTTTTGCCATTATAATTTTAGTTTAATTCCGCCACGCAGATAGAACGTATTCCTATCATTGATAACCAAAACATTCTCTTGATTCTTATCTCGCAGCCTTATTTCATTGCTTAAGGTATATCCTCCGTATGTATAGAACAATAAGTGTTCCGTAAAATAGTATTCGTATCCTAATGCACTATTAATAATCAACATTGATGCATTTTCTGCAACTTTGGTCTCTCCATTTTCATCAATAAACATTCTATTATTCTGTATGTTTCCATAAAATCGATCTAATCCTATAAAGGCTTGTAGCGTATTTTTTTCATTGAAAAAATGTTTAATACTTGTTTTGGGTGTCCCTAAAGCATATGACCATTTCGGGTGAAATTTCTTAGAATAATTAATAATTGGTAAAGGAAAATTAATACTTGCCGGAGTTGTATATCTTAACCCTAATATTAAACGGGCACTTTTCGGAGATGTTTTCTCTCCATAGCTTTTTACAAAATATAAGGATCCAGTGTATCTAAAATCATCTCCTTCTATTCCTGAAGCTTCTAAATTAGATGAGACTCGTATTCCTAATTTTGCACCAAATCTCCAGTTATTTTTCATCTTAAAAGTATACCCTAACTCGAATCCAATAGTATGAAATTCTTCTAAACCCTTCTTATTCTCAAAAATCATATCATCCTTGAGTTGTAAACTATTCAATCTATATTGAAAAGTCATCACAAGATAGGTTCCCTTCTCATTGATTTTAATCGGGTAATTCCCTAAAACCCTAAAACGGCTATATACATTATCGCTTTTTGATTGTGGAATATATGCATACTCTATTCTCGCTAGATTTGTATCCTGAGATTTTATTGTAGCTATACTACAGAATATAAAAATGCAAAATAGAAATAGGCTTTTTTGTTTCATCACTTAAATCAAGGGGCTTTTAATATATTATTCTTTTGGCTTTAAGATAGTAATTTCTCGCTGAGGGAATGGAATACTAATATTATTTTCTCTAAACAAACGATCAATCTCAAATCTTATTTCACTTTTGGGGATTGATGCCTGAAAACTATCATTCATTGTAAAAACTAATTTAAATTGCAATGCACTATCGCCAAAATCAGTAAACAACACCAACGGTTCAGGAGTTTTTAAAATTTTATCATTATCCAAAGCGATTTTGGTAAGTAATTCCTGAACTAATTTGATATCACTACCATAAGCAACACCTATTTCTATAGATTCTCTGGTAATCGATCCATTTTGAGTCCAATTATACAATGTAGAGGTTAGATATTTATGATTAGGAATAATCAATACCTTATTATCTATAGTTACAGCACGTGTGGTTCTTAGTTTAATTTCTTCTACTCTTCCTATTTTTCCATCTAACTCTATAACATCACCTACATGCACAGTTTGATCAACAAAAATAAAAACTCCAGAAATGATATCTTGTATTAAGGTTTGAAGTGCCAGTCCAACACCTACCAATAATGCTGCAGAAGCTGCAAATACAGCTGTAATATTAAAACCTATACTATCTAATGCTATCAGAATAACAATGATATAGATGAAATATTTGGAGAAAGAAAATACAGACTGAAACTTTAGCTTATCTTCATTTTTCAATTTTCGGGTTACGACTTTTTTTACAAATCGCAGAAAGATCGAAGTGAATATAAAAATAACAATTACAAATAGTAGTAAACCTACATCCAATACAATAGGATGTTCATCAGATCCAAAATGAAAGATTTCAAAATCCAGAAATTTTTTGATGGTTCCCCAAATATCCTCCTGGATCACTTCTTTTACTTGTTCTGTAATTTCCTCTTGAATCATGTTAGTATTTTAACCACTTAAACAATTCTTTATAACTTGGTTTTTTACCATACATCAAGATACCAATTCTATAGATTTTACCTGCAATCCATACCATAAAAATAATACTTCCAATCAATAGCAGAATAGATATTACTATCTGCCACCAAGGCACTCCAAATGGAATCCTCATTAACATTACAATTGGAGACGTTAAGGGGATCATAGAAAATATAGTTGAAACAGTACCATGAGGATTTTCTATCACTGCAAAAAAACCAACATAAATCCCTAACATCAGCGGTAATATAATAGGTAACATAAATTGTTGCGAATCAGTTTCACTGTCCACAGCCGCTCCAATAGCAGCATAAATAGAACTATATAAGAAATATCCTCCTATAAAATATATAAAGAACGAAAACACCAAAGTTACTAAAGGAAGTTTCAAGATGTCTTGCATCAAGAGTTGTATTTCCTGTTGATTATTTTCTTGTAATCCGATCGAAGGGTCTACACCAACTGGTTGTGGATCTATCCCCAACACACTGGTAGCAACTAAAAGAAGTATTCCACCTAGAATAACCCAAATAAAAAACTGCAAAATCCCAGCAAAAGAAGTTCCTAGAATTTTACCCAGCATTAACTGCATCGGTTTTACAGAAGAGATAATTATTTCGATGATACGATTGGTTTTTTCTTCGATTACAGAACGCATTACCATATTACCATAAATAATGATAAACATCATCAATAGGTATCCTGCAAGACCTCCAAAAGCCATCTTAACATAATTAGACATTTTAGATGTTTTCTCTCCAGAAAAGTTTTCTATCTGAATATTTACTCTTGCTTTAGAACCTTCGATTGCTGATAAATCTAATCCTTCTGCTTTATAGTTTTGTTTTGTTAATTTATTGGCGATAATTCGTTCTATAGTATTAAGCACTGAAAAATTAGGGGATTCCTCTGCATAGAACTGAATAGATTCTGATAGTTCTCGATTAGAAGATTTCTTTGGAACATATAATAAACCATATAATTTTTTAGAAATCACAGAGTCTTTCGCTTCTTCAAGATCAAAACTACTGTAATTAATATATTTTACCTCTTCAGAATCTTTAAGGTCAGTTGTAAATAATCCTGTTTCATCAACAAAAGCAACTTTTTTAATCTCATCGTTATTTAGAGTTGTTAACCAGGTGATTAATGCAATCATTCCCACCATAATTAGTGGGCTTAAAAAAGTCATCACGATAAACGTTTTATTACGAACACGAGCAATAAATTCTCTCTTGATAATTAATTGTAGATTACTACTCATTTTCTGTAATGGTTTTAATGAATATTTCGTTAACACTTGGTATTACCTCATTGAATCGTACAACTTGTGCTTTTTCTGCTAAAAACATCAAAAGTTCATTTGGAGATGTCTTTTCATCCAAAGATATTTTCAATTTTAGCTGATCTTCGAGTGTTTTAAAATCTGCTGGCTCAGTACTAAATTTGCTTTGTAATGTTTCCAGCAAATTATCTTTATTTTCTGATAACAAACCAACTTCAAAAGTATTTGATTTATATTTTCTTTTGATATCAGAAACTTTCCCTTCCAGTATTTTATTGGATTTATTGATTAACGCTATGTGATCACATAACTCCTCTACGCTTTCCATTCGATGTGTAGAAAATATTACGGTTGCTCCTTCATCACGCAGTTGTAGAATTTCATCTTTAATCACATTTGCATTTATCGGATCGAATCCACTAAATGGTTCATCAAATATCAATAATTTAGGTCTATGAAGTACTGTAACAATAAACTGTACTTTTTGGGCCATTCCTTTAGAAAGTTCTTGTATTTTTTTATCCCACCAATGTGATATATCAAATTTATCAAACCAATATTTTAAACGCTCTATAGCTTCTTTTTTACTAAGTCCTTTTAACTGTGCCAAGTATAAAGCCTGCTCTCCTACTTTCATAGACTTATACAAGCCTCGTTCTTCTGGCAAGTAACCAATATCTTTAATATGATGTGGTTGTAATGGTTCTCCATCAAGAAACACGTTTCCTGTATCTGGAAGCGTAATTTGGTTAATAATACGTATCAGTGTTGTTTTACCAGCTCCGTTAGGTCCTAACAGCCCAAAAATACTTCCTTTAGGTACTTGAATGGAAACATCATTCAGAGCAATAAAATCTCCAAATTTTTTTGTTGCATGTTGTACCTCTAAAAGATGAGTCATATATAAAAATGTGATTTATTCGAAAATTCAAAAACTTATGCTAATTAAGTCAAAATATTAATGAAATAAAATAAAATAGCCATACATAAGTAGATCCGTACTCATAATGAGAATGATAATTGATTAGAAGAAACACTAGTTATACTACAACTCACTAGTAAACAAAAGCTTAAAAAAACAAAACCCACCCTGAATACAAGTATTAAGGATGGGAAAAAAATTGCTATGAAAAAGAAAAATTATCACTAAATGCGCTAGTGATGTTTCAAATATACGAATTTTTATTAAACAAAAATTAGCATAGAAGAATGATTCTAAAATGAATAGAAACTTCTACTTTATTAAGAAAACATATCTTTTACTTTTTCAAAAAATGATTTATCTCTGCTATCTGGGTTAGGTCTGAAATGATCATCCTTCGCCATTCTTTCAAAAAATTCTCTTTGTTCTTTATTTAATGTTTTTGGTGTCCATACATTTACATGAACCAACAAATCTCCTTTGCCATAACCATTAATACTAGGAATACCTTTTCCTCTAAGTCGTAATATCTTACCACTCTGAACTCCTTCTTCAATCTTAATACGAACCTTACCAGATACTGTATCGATCTCTCTAGAAGCTCCTAATGCTGCTTCAGAAAAACTAATATAAAGGTCATAATGAAGATTATCCCCTTCACGTTGTAATTCTGCATGATCAAGTTCTTCTATTGCAACTAACAAGTCACCTGGCACACCATTTCCTGGTGCTTCATTTCCTTTCCCAGATACTTTAAGTTGCATTCCATCTTCTACTCCTGCAGGTATTTTAATACTAACCGTTTCTTCAGAGATTTTTAAACCTTGCCCATCTGCATCGGATGGTTTTTTGTCGATACTCTGACCAGCTCCTCCACAAGTAGAACAGGTAGTAGAGGTTTGCATTCTACCAAGGATTGTATTGGTTATTCTGGTCATTTGACCACTACCATTACAGGTGCTACACGTTTTATACGTAGTTCCTGGAGCTTGAATCTTACGTTTTACTTTAATTTTCTTTTCTACACCATTAGCGATTTCTTCTAGGGTAAGTTTGACACGTATTCTTAGGTTACTACCTTTTACACGACGTTGTCTTCCGCCGCCTCCACCGAAACCGCCAAAACCGCCTCCGCCAAAGATATCTCCAAACTGACTGAATATATCATCCATATTCATTCCGCCGCCGCCGAAACCACCGCCAAAACCACCGCCACCTTCAAAGGCTTGATGGCCAAACTGGTCATAACGAGCCTTCTTATCTGGATCGCTTAATACCTCATACGCCTCAGCTGCTTTTTTAAACTTCTCTTCTGCTGATGTATCTCCTGGGTTTTTATCTGGATGATATTCTATCGCTTTTTTACGATATGCTTTTTTAATTTCAGCTTCCGTAGCACCTTTACTAATGCCTAATATATCATAAAAATCTTCCTTCATATCTTTTTTATTGTCCAGTTACCACCTTAGGGAAACGAATTACTTTATCTCCTAACTTATATCCTTTTTCTACAACATCTACAATCTTACCTTTTAGCTCATCACTAGGAGCAGGAATCTGCGTTATTGCTTCATGATCATCCGCATTAAATGCGTCTCCAGCGGTTACCGTTACTTCAGATAAACCTTTGTTTTTTAAAGTTTCCTTCAATTTATTATGAATCAACTCTACGCCTTTAATCAAATCTTTATCTTCAGATTTTTCTATCTCTTTCATCGCTCGATCAAAATCATCCAATACTGGCAGCATAGATTGCATAACTTCCTGTCCAGCAGTCTTAAATAATTCTATTCGCTCTTTAGAAGTACGTTTTTTATAGTTTTCGAATTCTGCAAAAAGTCTTAAAAACTTATCTTTTTCTTTTTCCAAATCTTCTTTTAGCTGCGTTTCTGCATCTACTTCTTCAATTTCAGTTTCCTCAACCGTTGTATCAAGTACCTCTTCTACCTGATCTTTTACATCTTCTGTATTTTTACTTTTCTTACTCATGTAACTAGTACCTTTTATAAGTTTCTTTTTTGAAGATGCAAAAGTACTGCCATTTTTGAATAAATGTCATAATGTCACAGGAATATTTTAGTATATATTTAAGACTATTCATTTTCTAAAAAAATAATTTTGGCTTTCAAAACTATAAACTAGAATTATTATGAAGACCAAATTGATGAACTTATTTGCTTTTATAGCCATTATAGCAAGTACTGTCGCTTGTAAAGGTGATAAAAAAAATGACACTGAAGCGAGTGCTGCTGAAGAAGTAGTTGAAGCTCCAGCTACTGCAGAAACATACGTTGTAGACAATGCTACAAGTGTAATAGAGTGGACAGGAAAAAAGCCTGTTGGTCAACACACAGGTACGATTAGTCTTTCTAAAGGAAGCTTAAAAACTTTGGATGGAAAAATACAAAGTGGATCTTTTGTTATTGACATGAATACGATCAATGTAACAGATCTTGAAGGTGATGAAAAAGCAGGCTTAGAAGGTCATCTTAAAGGAGCTTCTGAAGAAAGTCAAGATCATTTCTTCAATGTAGCAAAATTTCCACAGGCATCTTTTGATGTTACTGGTATTTCTGAAAAAGAAGGAAAAATGTATATCGAAGGAAATCTTACAATAAAAGGTATCAAGAAAAACATTTCTTTTCCTGCTACTGCTAATACTGAAGGTGATGTAATGACACTTACAACTGACATCTTCACTATTAATCGTACTGATTGGGGTGTAAACTATGCATCGAAATCTATATTCACAGATATTGGTGATAAATTCATCAACGATGATATAGAATTAAAAATTAGTCTAAAAGCAAAGAAAGCTTAATAAAACGCTTCGTTTTAAAATAAAAAAAACCAACATTATTAATGTTGGTTTTTTTTATTGATTACTCAACCAAATCTCCGACTGCTTGAGCAATATTATCATATGTAAACTCAAAACCAGTTTGCAAGATTTTGTTACTACAAACTCTTTGACTACTAAACAACAATGAGTGCATTTCTCCAAGCAGTAATTTCATCATAAATTTTGGCACATTAGGTAGCACTATTTTCTTTTCCATTTCATTAGCAATAACTGTAGTCAATTTTTCATTAGATACTGGATTAGGAGCTACAGCATTAAATATCCCTGTCAATTCTTCTTCTACAATAAACATAAATAAGCGTGCAAGATCATGAAGATGTATCCAACTTTGCCATTGTTTTCCATCTCCAAAAACAGCTCCCATTCCTTGTTTAATAGGGCTAGCTATCTTAGGAAATGCTCCTCCTTTATCAGAAAGAACTAATCCAATTCTTAACAAGCTTACTTCTATATCCAATGTCTCAAATTCCTGAACAGCCTTTTCCCATTTCTGGACTACTTCGCCCAAAAATCCAGTGTCTTTTTCGAGAGAATCTTCCATATAATAATTCTGAAAAGAATCTGGATAAATCCCTATTGCGCTTGCTGATACTATATGTCTAACAGTATGTTTTGTATGCTTTAGAGTATCTAAAAGAAGAGAAGTAGTTTGTATTCTACTCGCCAGAATTTCTTGTTTATATGCTTTTGTCCAACGTTTGGCAACAGTAGCGCCTACAAGATGAATAATTACTTCAACATCTTTAAAACATTCTATATCTATTTCTCCTGAACTGGGATTCCAATAAAAACCTTTATAATTCTTTTCAGATACTAGTTTACTTTTACTCGTACTAAGATAATGTACATCTATTTTTGACAGATGACATACCCTAACTATTTCCTGACCAATAAGACCAGTAGCACCAGTAATTAAAACTTTCATTATTACTTAATTTAGTGCAAAATAACATCAGCGCTCAAGATAACCTACCTCTTTATTATAGGTTTAACAATCGTTAAAGGTTATCCTAAACTTTCAAAAAAACAATAGTTATTTCTTTTTTGTTGCTCTTAACATTTCTCGTTTCCCTGGTGGTCCTGGAAGTCTTTCTACAACAAAACCTACTTCCTGCATGGCGCGCCTCACACTACCTTTTGCAGAATAAGTAACTAAAACACCTACATCACCGAGTGCACAATACATTTTCTTAAAAATATCTACACTCCATAGTTCTGGTTGTACTCTCGCTCCGAAAGCATCAAAATAGATCAAATCAAAATGATTTTGATCTTTTATATCTTTAAAAAACTGTTTGCGTTTTGTCAGCAAAAACGTAGGAGATATTTCATTCTGAATTTCCCAGGAAGATTGATGCATCGCATCAAATATTACATTAAAATCTTGTTCAGATAATTGCGCTACATAATTTAATTGCTTTATCTCATCTATAGCAACAGGATATGCTTCGACACCCACATAGTTAACGGTTTGATTAATCTTTATAGCTTCAAGGCACGTTATAAAGGCATTTAAACCTGTACCAAACCCAATTTCAAGAATGTTTAATTCTTTAATTGTTTTTGTTGCTAAAACATGATCAAATCCATGTTTGATAAATACATGTTTGGCTTCATTGATTGCTCCATGTTTAGAATGATAATGTTCATCTATTTCTGGAAAATGAATGGTAGTAGAGCCATCAGAAGTGGTAATTATTTCACGTTTTAAATTACCTTTCATTATTGTTTTACCAAAACCCCTTCTGCCATAAAAGAAAAAGTTTTCTTAGGAGTTGTAATCGCTGCTATTTCGGCTTCTGTTTTTCCTGCATCGCTAGCCAAATGGCGTAATTCTTCTACAGAGGTTTCAGATACGTATGCTTTACCTTGAACAATTACAGAATCTTTCTCAATATCTTTAGGTACAAAAAAACCATAATCTTTAAATTTCACCATAGTCTCTTGCCCATTATCAAGAGCCACTTTCATCCAACATCCTTTAGCTTTACACACATCATTAACGGTACTGGCAAAAGCTATATCAATAGTATCTCCTTCTTCAAGGTTTTGATATTTTTCGGCAATTACATTTTTATAATAGATTTTATCAGATGAAACTGCTCCTCCAAAATTATTATACTCTTGTATGGCAACATCTTTAACAGAGAAAGACTCTTCTTCTTTTTGAGTTGAGTTACAAGCGATCAAACATGATAATCCTGCAAAAAGCAGTGCGATTTTTTTCATAATACATTATTATTAATGGTGTTTAGCAAAATTAAACATTTTTAAAATTTTTAATTTACAAGAAAAGGGTATTTTTGTTAAGAATTTCAGCCAACGTAAGTATTTTATTATTTTTCTGACTTAATTCAAGAACACAACAACTGATTATATAAACTTTCACAACCATATAAATAACTACTCGGATGAGAAATGCAGTTCCGCAAGAGATTGAAATCACCAAAGTAAATGAATCTAAAATTGGACAAATAGATTTTGAAAACTTAGCTTTTGGTAAAGTTTTTACAGATCATATGTTTGTCTGTGACTATATTAATGGTGAATGGCAAACTCCAAAAATTGTCCCTTATGGACCTCTTACTCTTGATCCTTCTGCTCGCGTATTTCATTACGGACAGGCGGTTTTTGAAGGTATGAAAGCCTATAAAGACGATAACGGAGATACTTTTTTATTTAGACCAGATGAAAATTTTAATAGGATTAATAAATCTTCAGAGCGATTGGCGATGCCAGAATTTCCTGAAGAATATTTCTTTGATGGACTAAATACTTTATTAAAACTAGATAATGATTGGATTAAATCTGGTTTTGGCAACTCCTTATACATTAGGCCTTTTGTAATTGCTACACAGCCTAGTGTTTCTGCATCAGAAGCAGATGAATACCGTTTTATGATCATTTGTTCTCCTGCACAATCTTATTATAGCGGAAATGTTAGTGTATTGGTCGCAGAAAAATTTAGTCGTTCGGCTAATGGAGGTTTTGGGTATGCAAAAGCAGCAGGAAATTATGCTGGTCAATTTTATCCAACTAAATTAGCAAAAGAGCAAGGGTACCAACAAATTATTTGGACAGATTCTAATACTCACGAATATGTTGAAGAAGCTGGGACGATGAATGTATTCTTTAGAATAAATGACACTTTATTAACTGCACCTACAAGTGATAGAATTTTGGATGGGATTACTCGTAAGAGTTTAATTGCATTAGCCGAAAAACAAGGATTTGATGTACAGGTGAGACCAATAAAAGTGAGCGAGATAGTTGAAGCTTCTAATAATGGAACTCTAAAAGAAATATTTGGTGCAGGAACTGCCGCTGTTGTAAGTCCTGTAAAAGCTTTTGGTTATCAAGGAGCACATTATGAATTACAGAAACAAGAAAACTCTTATGCTTCTCATTTCAAAAAAGCATTAATGGATATACAATATAATAAAGCTGAAGATGCCTTTGGATGGAGAGTAAAGGTGTAAGTTTTATAAGAAATTAAAATGATAAAAAAATCCGGAATATATTCCGGATTTTTTTGTTTTTATCTATCTAATATTTCCTTGATTTTAGGTTTAAAATAATTAGGCCCTTTTAGTACCTTTCCATCTTCACGATAAATAGGTTTACCGTTTTCACCTAATTTACTCATATTACTTCGTTGGATCTCATTGAACACCTCTTCTATTTTATATTGCATCCCATGTTCAATAATAGTTCCGCATAAAATATACAACATATCCCCTAGCGCATCCGCCACTTCTACCAAGTCATTATTCTGGGCTGCTTCAAGGTATTCTTCGTTTTCTTCTTTCATTAAGTTAAAACGAAGGGTATTTTTAGCTACTCCCAAATCTGCTATTGGCTCATTTTTATACCCTATTTCGAACGCGGTATGAAATTCCTGTACCGCAGCAATTTTATCTTTCATGTATTTCTCCTAATAAGTTATCTTTGCCGTAAAAATAACAAAATATGTTCAGTACTGGTCAGTTAATATTTGCAGGATTTTTTGTCATTGCTTTTATCATTTTGATGATATTTAGCTATCGTAAGGATCTTAAGCTACACCGTAAATATTACAAAGGCAGTATTTTCATTCTCATCGGTTTTATTATCTTTATTTTGTTACTTTTTGTCTTAAAGACGTATTTACGACCAGAGTAATTAAACTATACCCCTAGTTTTCAATTAAGTACTTATAATTATTGCTAGTATCATTTACTATCTAGCTTAGATTTGTTTTTGGTATTTTTATCAAAAATGACAAAAATACCCTGTATCGGGTATGGAATGGTTTTATTTTTTTGAAGAGTTTTGGAGTGTTAAATCAAAAGAAAATATGTTAAAAAAAATACTTTCTTCAACTCTAATAATTGTAGCAGCTTCATTCTTTGGAACAAAATTGTATAAAGGCAACTCTAATAATGAGTCTTCTATTTATATCGAAGAGAGTAGTAGTAATTCATTAGCTTCAAATATTAGAAAAGAACTTCCTAATATTAATAATGGGTCACTTAATAATGACACTGTAATATCTTTTTATAAATTCACAAAAATGCGGTATGAATCCCAACCACCAAAATCTCAATGGTGTTGGGCCGCTTGCCTTTCACAAATGATTAAAGGGTTGGATGCTTCCTCATCTATAGGAAAAGAAATGTGTGATCTAGTTCAGCATTATGGACAATATTACGAATTCAACAGAAGAACATTAAGGTCTAATGAAAAATGTTGTGGCCTTGATACTAGTAAAAAATGTGATAGCCTATCCATACAGACAGAACACATAAAAGAAGTATTTCTTAAAGGAGGTTTTGAATGTGACACTGTAAATAATTATTTAGACAAATTAAAGAGCTATGAGTTTATCAGAAAAACTTTAATCGACAATGATTCTCCAATAATTTTAAAAACTAATAATGGTAGTGGTCCTCATCTAGAAATGATTTCTGGTTTTGGAAAAAAAAATAACACAGAGTATGTATTTATAAGCAATCCACTAAAAGAATACAAAGAAAAATATTACCCTATTGATTGTTTTTACTCTAATTATAAAAACAAAATTAAAGAAATGTGGGTATCTAAGTTAAAATCAAACGAAAATCATTCTAAAAATTTAAACCCAGATAAAGACTTAATTGAAGTTCATAATACTATTAACAAAATAATAGTTAAAGAAAAAAACGAAAACAATGAAAATTGGAATCAAAATTTTGATAATCCTTTCTTATTCCTAAAAGCCTATTCATTGCTAAAAACTCCAATAACACTAGATCAAGATCCTAATACCGAAATAAAAAACAGAAAGGACATCATATTCAATTCAGTGCAAACTGACACCATAGAAGATTGCTCTAATTCTATACTTGAAATGTGGCAGTTAGGCGGGTTAACTAGTAGTTCTGTTGGAGAGATTACAGTGTTAACTGAAAAAATAATTAACAATGATTATGATTTCAACATCATTCCGAATGATCAAATTTACCTAGATAACTATGCAATTACATTAAGAAAAAGAATTAAAAACGAAAAAATTCAATTAAAACCTATCTCATTTCCTTCAGATTATCAGATAGAATCTAAATGGGTAAGCCCTGAAGAATTAAATCTGAGATTAGAATCTCTGAATAAAATTAAATCTTTTAAAAATTAAATTTCAAAAACAATGGCGCACGAAAACCTTAAATTCAGTGTTAATTTAAACAATCAAAACTGGCAACCCATTCTAGGCAACCAAGATTACAATACTTTTTATATGATCTATATAAAATTTAATCAGATTTATTCTGAAGCAAATGATTTCGGGGTTACAGAATATAAGTACAATTGTGACTTTAGAATACAAAATTTTAGAGGAGAAATTACAATGGGATTCTCTGGGACTCCTTTAATTAGCTTAAACGAAAATCCAGTTACTCCAGACGAAGTAAACAGAGTAGACGTAAACATAATTCTAAAAATTTCACCTTTTAATTTTAACGAAATTCAGGAAGGAGTAATTTTAAAACTTCCACAACCTATTGATCACGATTTTGTTTTAAGAACTGGTTTAGAAAGACATTTACCTCCTTCAGATGTTTACAATGAAGAAGATCCAATAAAAACTAAATACCTTGATCCGTATAGATACAGAAGAGATGGAGACACTGTTATCGAGATTGGTACACGTCCATATAATTCTAACGGTGTTTTTAAAAGTATCGATGACGGAGGAATTGGAACACCTGGACTAGGAATATGTGCACCTGATTTATCTACAATAATTAATCAAGCTTGAAACATTTATTAATCATATTCACATTTATAATCTCTTTCAACTCTTTTTCCCAAGAGGAGTTGGAAGATTTTTTTTTATATACTAAAAAAGGAGAATACGAAAAGGCAATGTTAGTTTTAAACACCTTTTCTGATATTACCTTAAAAAGAGAACTTCAAGAGTACTTAGGGATTGTATCTAAAGGTATTTTCGATTTTAATCAAAACGTATTTAAACATACTAATGATTCAACATCTACCGCATTTAACGTAGAACTAATCAACAATGCTTTACATAAATATATTAAAGAAGGAAAAGAAGTTGAAGCCTATGAACTATTGAAGAAAAGTATAAATCTGGCAAAAGAGAAAAATGATTCTTTAATGGTTTGCTTATCTATTCAATACGTTTTGGAAATATATGAACGTTTTCATATTGCGATTGGAGACAATTCCTATACATATTTCATAAAAGAGTATCAAAAGTATGCCTACAATGATTTTGAGAAGAATTTATCAAGGTTATATGACTACAGAGTGAGGCAAAGGTCTTTAAAGAACTATTCTTCCGAATATTTCTATAGTATAAAAGAACAATTAGAACATCTTAGATCGCCTGCTTTTGAAGCCAAGAGGGATTTAACGCATTTAACGCATTACAGATTGCTTGATAGAAAAAATTATGATAGCGCGAAATTCTATCTTAACAGAACATTTAAAACATTAGAAAAGGAGCATTTAGGATATTTCGAAAAAGAAAGGCTCGAAGCTACTAAAATCACCAAAGCAATTTTAGAATTAGAATCTGGAAAACCAAAAAAATCATTAGAGACATTAAAATCTGTAAAAATTCTTAAAGAAGATTACGTCTATAAATTGTTAGAGAAATTTGTGTTTTCCTATAAATCGCAAGCATATAAAGCTATAGGAGATGAACAAAAACACTTAGTTTTCAACAATAAATATCTTAGAGCAGAGATAGAAGCTGAACAAGCTAAAAACAAACTAAAAGTTTCAAATCAAGAAACCGAATATCAAACCATTGAAAAAGAAAAAAAAATAGTTCAACTACTTAATACGAACCTAAAAACCGAGGCACGTGAGAAAAGAAACAGGAACTTGTTAATTGGCTCTATTTCGTTATTTATTTTTGGATTCATTATTGCATTTTTAATCTATAAAAACACCAAACGTAAGCAACGCATTGCAGAACAAGAACGGGAGATCGAAATTCAAAAAACCGAAAAGCTTCTCAAAGAACAAGAACTCACAGCAATTGATGCTATGATTTCTGGTCAAGAAAAAGAACGACAACGATTAGCTAATGATCTTCATGATAATCTAGGAAGTACGCTAGCAACAGTAAAACTTCATTTTGATCACTTGCAACACAATAGAGACAATCCAAAAGTAGAGAACATTGAAGAATTATTTACCAAAACAAACAACCTCCTAGAGGAAGCCTATCAAAAAGTTCGTACGATTGCTCATGAAAAAAATAGTGGAGTTATGGCTAAACAAGGATTATTACCTGCAATAAAAAACCTTGCTAAAAAAGCCTCTAATAGTGATGGATTACAAATCGAAGTTCAGGATTATGGGTTAGATGAACGATTAGACAATACCTTAGAGATATCAATTTTCAGAATTATTCAGGAGTTGATTACCAACACCATTAAACACGCCAATGCAACCGAAATTCATATCTCTCTTACCAATCATGATTCTTTACTGAATATTATAGTTGAGGACAACGGAAAAGGTTTTCAGGCTAAAATATTACCCGAAAAAGATGGAATGGGATTAAAAAGTATTGAAAAACGAATAGAACATATGGAAGGAACATTCGAAATTGATTCTACCGTAGGAAAAGGAACCAATATCATCATAAACATACCTATATGATCACAGTAGCTATAGCAGAAGATCATCAATCTTTAATCGATGGAATTCATTTATTATTGAAATACGAAGAAGAAATAAGTATTGTTGGCATGGCTAATGATGGAGAGAAATTATTATCGATTGTTCGGAGAAAACGACCCAAAGTAGTATTGATGGATATTAGAATGCCTAAAATTGATGGTATAGCTGCCACAAAAATTATCAAAAAAGAGTTACCACATACTAAAGTCATTGCTTTTTCTATGTTTGATCAAGAAGATGCTGTAAGACAAATGGTAGCTGCAGGAGCTTCTGGATATTTGCTTAAAAACTCTCCATTAGATGAAGTTCTTAAAGCTATCCAAGAAGTAATGAAAGGAAATACTTATTATGATGCTACCATTGATCCTTCGTTTTTCTCTGAGGAAGCTGCTCAACAAGTAAAAAAGCAAGTGTTATCAAAAAGCGAAAGAGAAATACTTACACTGATCGGACAAGGAAAAACCTCTTCAGAGATTGCAGCGATTAGATTTAATTCTGTGTCAACCGTAGAAACACATCGTAAAAATATCATTCGGAAACTAGGACTTCACGGAAAAGGAGAATTACTGAGATATGCTATCGAAAAAAAGTATGATTTTTAACGCTTACAACGTATCTACTGTTAAACAAAAATACCCTGTTTTGGGTATTTTTTTATGCTCTTTTCTAAGATAGATTTGATGTAAACAAAAAACATCTTTCTAATGAAAAATTTTTATCTATTTACGATTATTGGTTTACTGATATGTAGCAGTTGTAGTGAAGACAATGGCGATTCTGGAAATCCAGGAATTTCTGATTCTGTACAAATTTCTAACCTTATGAACGACAATTTAGTGTTACCTCCTGGTTCTTTTGTAGTAGACCCAAGTACAGTGCAAATTGATGAATCCATTACTATAGGAGCTGGTTCATCCAATGTTGTTCCTATTTCATCAGGACAAGCCATGACCAATTCTATATCCTTTAATGCTCCGAATGGTAATGTTAATGCTGTTGGAATGCGTTTTGGAACTAGTGGACCCATTTATTTTGTTCCAGTAAATACAAATGGAGCAACAGCAGGTACAGGAAATTTTGATTTCTTGATTAATCAGGGAATTTGTGCTGACCTATCACAGGTATGCCATGATATCAAATGTTATGAATTTGCACAAACTTCTTCGGGTAATATTTCAAGAGCAAATATCAGAGATGTCGCAATGCTTTGTGGTAATTGTGATGAACCTTCTTGCCAAGGTTTAGTGGACGCTGCTGATTGCGGAGGTCTCGCAGGACAAGATGGGAGTCCAAGATTTAACTTAACCTGGTCAGGTGGTGCAGACTTGGACCTATATGTAAGAGATCCAAATGGTGAAACATTATCATTTAACAATACACAATCCAGCTCTGGCGGAGCATTGGATGTCGACTGCACAGGAAACTGTGCTGGAGGTAATTCAGAAAATATTACTTGGGCTAATGGCGGACCATCTGGCGTCTATCAATTCTATGTAAATCATTTTAGCGGTGGTTCTGCATCATATACCATAACCGTTAGGGATAATGGCAGTACCGTTAATACATTTACTGGCAGTATAAGTAGTGGAGACTCTAATACATTATCATATACAAAAAACTAAATGTATTGACTATTATCTTATCAATTAGCCATAAAAATACCTGTAACTGGGTATTTTTTTATGCTTCACCTCTTTTTAATTTCAGCAAAACTTTAAAATATTTAATTATGACAAAATTGAAACTTTCAGATTTTGAAATTGATAATGTTTCTAAAAACTACAATTTCAGAAGAACTTTCTATTCTGCCCTAATCGTATCATCACTTGCACTGACTTCCTGTACTACAGATAGTCCTGTATGCACAGATAGTAATAGTGGAGATACTATTGGAGCAGGAGTTAATTGCGCAGACTCGGATTAATTTGATGAATCCGATTTTAAAAACAAAAAAAGTTACCTAATTATTTTACAAAACTGTAACTGGAAAAATACCCTCTTTTGGGTATTTTTTTGCTTCGAACCCATCCGTAATTTTAACAAAACCAAATATTAGAGTTATGATCAGATACGGATATAGTAACATCAAACAACTACGATTTTTTAAAGGTGATATTTTTAAGAAAACCTGCTTAGTCATTTTTCTAACAAGTTTTCTAATACTCTCAGCTTGTTCTTATCATAATCCTTTTAACCTATAACATTATGCGGTTACATATAGCATATGCTAAACCATTTTAAAATCGCCATTCACATAAAAATATTAAAGATGAATCTACAGGAAATATTATATCCATTAACTACTAATACTTTTTTTAATGAATATTTTGAAAAAAAGCATGTAGTTATCAAAAATAAAGATCGAAACATTTTTGAAAACCTATTATCCATAAAAGATCTTGATGCTATTTTATTTTCTCTAACAAACCATCATCCAGATTTTAGATTAGCAGATCATTCTAAAACAGAGAAACCTGATCATAAAAAATACACTATAAAAAACTCTGATATTATAGATCCACTAAAATTTTCTAAAGCTTTTGAAAGCGGAAGTACTTTAGTTATGTCTGGACTTCAAAACAAAATTTACAGCTTAAGAAAATTAACCAATGAGTTAGAAACCTTTTTCAAACATCGCGTACAGACAAATATTTATTTAACTCCGAAAAAATCACAAGGTTTCTCTACTCATTATGATACACATGATGTATTTATTTTTCAATTTGAAGGCTCCAAAAACTGGCGTATATATGATCAATCGGTACCATTAGCAGATAAAACAACCCCTTTTGAAAAAGATGAATTCATTCCTGGCAATGTGATAGATGAATTTACTTTAGAGAAAGGAGATGTATTATATATCCCAAGAGGAGTTGTACACGATGCTTATTGTACTAACAAGAACTCAGGACATATTACCACAGGTATCCTCGGAAAAACATGGGCAGAACATGTGGCAGAGGTTCTTATTGAAAAATCTAAACATATTCTACCTCTAAGGAAATTCACTAAATTCCATGCTATGGATGAAAATAACAAAAACAAAGAAATTGAAGAGGTCACTAATGTAGTAACAAAACTGATTAAAGGATTGCAACTCGATGAAGAAATTATCGATGATTTCTATAGCAGACAAAAGCCCATAGCGCAAGGTCATCTACATCAAATAATAAACATTGACAACATCAATCACAATTCTAAAATCAAAATTCGTGAAAAGAATAAATTTAGAATGCTTGCAAATTGTAAAAAAATCGATGTGAAATTCTATGATCTTAAATTAACCATGCCGATAGCATGTGAGTCTTTTTTAAATAATTTACTATCTCAAAATAAACCATTGCCAATTAATCAAATTGAATGCAACCTAGATGATGATAGCAAAATTATGGTTACACGACAACTCACTAAGATCGGTGCATTGGATATTGCTTCATAATACATCTATAAAAAAACACCATTTGGAATTTATACCAAATGGTGTTTTATATATTTACAATACTACTTTTTAATTCACTTCAGGTAAGAAACCATAGGTTTTGCTATACTCTAACATCTGAGTTACAAAATCCTTAGGCTGAGTTACATTTATTTTCATAATTTCTCCACTCTCATTCATTTCAGGAACTAATACTGGATTTACAAAACCACTATATGGAGCTGATGTAAATTGCTCATTTCTTTTTAGCACTTCTGCATGAATAGCTTGATCTACTTTTACACCATATCCTTCAACTAATGCTTCGGCAGCCTTAAAATCTCCTTCTGATTTGATACGCTGCGTTTCTCTTAATAAACGTCCAAAAATATCACGTAATTTCATATAATCATTAATATTATAATACGTTTTACCTTCTTTAGTTACTTTTTCGATTACATTATCTTTTGCTCCTTGTTCAAAAGCCCAAGCACTTACCCATTGACGATTACGCATATGTGCTTCTTCTACATCATCTCCTAGATTAAGGCGTATTAACTGCGTCATTAATCCATTTCTAATATATCCATCATAGGCAGCTTTTCCTACTTTTTCCCAATCTTCTACTAACCCTAATTCTTGTAATTTAGGATCCATTAAATAATATAGACCCACAAGATCAGCACGACCTTCTTCCATTGTTGATGCATAATTCTTTAAAGTTTCTTTTGTCTCTCCTACTCCAGGATTTAATTGACCAGATGCATGCCCAACTACTTCATGTAATGCTGTATGCAACTTATCACCCAATTGACCGTACTTTTTCTCTAATTCATACTCCTCATCATCGTGTACAAATTCTTTAAGACGACCAGAACTACCTGCATTGTTATACGCTCCTATGATATTACCAAGAGAAACAGATTTAGATCCTACAGCAGCTCTAATCCAGTTAGCATTAGGAAGATTTACACCAATTGGAGTACTAGGGGATGCATCTCCAGCTTCTCCTGCAACCGTTACAACCTTATATGTAACACCAACTACGCTATCTTTTTTATGTTCCTCCATCAATGGAGAATTATCTTCGAACCATTGTGCATTTTCTGATAAAACAGCCATTTTTTTAGACATATCAAAATCTTTAATCTGCACGATTGTTTCATAAGATCCTCTATATCCAAGTGGATCATTATACACTTCAATAAAACTGTTGATATAATCAATATTCCCTTCTGTAGCAGCTGTCCATGCTACATTATAATCGTCCCAAGTTTGTAAATCACCTGTTTTGTAATATTGAATCAATAAACTTAATGCATCGCCTTGTGCTTTATTCTCAGCAACACCTTGCGCTTTTTCTAACCACTTGATAATTTCATCTATAGCTTGACCGTATAAACCGCCAGATTTATACACGCGCTCTTTAAGTTCTCCATTCTCTTTTACCAACTGAGAATTTAATCCATACGAAAGTGGTTTTTTCGGATCAGGAGATTTAATCTTTCCGTAAAAAGATGTTACGTCATCATTGGTCACTCCTGGGCCATAAAAATTAACTGCAGACAATGCTACATTGTCTACACCTTTAGCTTGATTTACTTTCTTAGCGTCAGCTTCACTAAAGATAACCTCAATTGCTTCTTTAGATAATTCAGTGTTAGTCTCTGTTAAAAGATTATTTAAATAATCTTTATTAAATTCTGGTTGAATTTTATCATTACTATAATGGTGATGGATTCCGTTAGAGAACCATACTCGTTTCAGATATGTTTCAAAAGCCTTCCAATCATTTGCTGTTTTATCTCCAGCATATGAAGTATACACTTTTTCTAGTGCTTTACGAATACTTAAATTATAACGATAGTTTTGATCCCACATAATATCTCTTCCACTTAGACCTGCCTGTGTAAGATAATACACTAATTTTTGCTCTTTTAAAGAAAGATTTTCCCATCCTGGAATTTGATATCTTAATACCTTAATATCAGCAAACTGTTCTACAACGTAGTCAAATTTTTCTTCTACAGCTTCCTTTTCTGTTTCTTGTTGATTAATCTGATCCTGTATACTTGGATCATTTTTACAAGCTATTAGCATAACGCTGACAGCCATAAAAAATACTATACGATTAAGTTTCATTTGTTTTTGTTTATTGTTTTCAGCAAATGTAACGAAATAAAAAAAATCCAAGATTTAATTTTCTGTTTAGTCTATTTACATTTGTACCCAGACATTAACTCTCTGAGAATCTATTGACTAAAACTCATTTTAAAAATTGATTATATTAGCTACTCAAACAATCTAAACTAACTAACATGAAAATCATAAAATATTTATTTTTTCTTTTATTACTCATAGTCATTGGTGGTGGTGTATATGTTGCAACAAAAGATGGCACATTTCAGGCGGAAGAAAGCAGGGTTATCGATGCACCAGACGAATTACTTTTTAACACTATTAATGAGTATAAAACGTGGGAAAAGTGGGGTCCTTGGATGGATGAATCTGACGACTTAATCATGGAATATTCAAGTCAGACTAGTGGCAATGGTGCTTCTTATAGCTGGAAGAGTGAGACACAAGGAGATGGAAGTATGAAAACGATTAAAACAGCTCCATTTTCTAGCATAGACCAAAAAATTACTTTTATTACACCAATGGGCGAAAGTATTAGTGATGTATATTGGAAATTTGAAAAAATAGAAGGTAAAAAAACCAAAGTTACCTGGGGAATGAAAGGTGAACAATCCTTTATGGAAAAAGCATTTTGGATGACCCAAGACAGTACACTTTCTAAAAACCTAAAGCCTATGTATCGTAAAGGTTTAGAAAAACTTGATGTTTTTGTACATGAAAAAATGAAAGAATACTCTGTAAATGTAGATGGTATCACAGAACATAAAGGTGGTTTTTATATGTATAGTGCTACAGCTTCATCAATTGCTGAAATCCCACAGAAAATGGCACAAATGCTTCCAGCGGTAATGGCATATGTAAAACAAAACAACCTTCCACAGACTGGTATGCCTTTTACTTTATATAATGAATTCAATCAAGAACAAGGGACTGCTATTTATTCTACAGGGATACCAGTTAGAGAAGAAGTAATTACTCCTACGGATAGTAATATTTTATGTGGTTCACTACCAAAACAAAGAGTCGTAAAAACTACTTTAAAAGGAGATATTTCAAATCTGAAAGAAGCTTGGGAAGCTGGTTATAAGTATATTAATGATAATGGCTTAGAAGCTAACGCAGCATCTCCCGCATTTGAAGTATACAGAACCGATCCTGGTTTACAACCTAATCCAGCAGAATGGATTACAGAAATATATATCCCAATACAATAAGAATAACGTACAACATAAAATTTAGGTGTCTTTAACTTAAATTTTATGTGGTACTCAATTTTAAATTATACTTCTAAATGAAACAGCTAATACTGGTGTTTATTGGTGGAGGTACTGGTAGTGTAGCTAGATATCTTATTGGTAAATTCTTAAACGACCCAACAAATGGAATTCCTTATGGGACTTTTGCTGCTAATGCTTTAGGGAGTTTTCTTATCGGGGTCATTTTAGGATTGGCGCTGAAAAATAATGCTGTATCTCAAAACACGGTTTTATTACTTGCAACTGGATTTTGTGGTGGATTCACTACCTTTTCAACCTTTGCTTATGAAAATCATCTGTTTTTACGTTCAGGTGATTTCTTAAGTTTTTTCATGTATACGATTGGCTCATTTATTATAGGCTTTCTTTTAGTATTTTTAGGGATGTGGATCGTAAAATAAGAAACTATTATTTTTAATCCAGTATCAATCACAGTTTTAGAATTCACTAATCTCTAAACAACGTTATCACATGAAAAAAATAGAAGCAATCATACGAAAATCAAGGTTTAAAGCAGTAAAAGATGCATTACATGAAATCGAAGTTAACTTCTTTACATATTGGGATGTAACAGGTGTTGGAAATGAAAAAAAAGGTCATGTATATAGAGGTATAAGTTATGATACTTCAGATATACAACGCAGGTATTTATCTATAGTTGTATCTGATGAATTCGAAGAAAAGACCATCCACACCATTATTAATGCTGCAAAAACGGGTGAAATAGGTGATGGAAAAATTTTTGTATCAGACATACAAAATACATATAGAATAAGAACAGAGGAACAGGGCAATCAAGCTTTAAACTAATAATAAAATAGTTTATTCTAAAAAAGTACAGCATCCAGTCTATTACAGAAGGATGCTGTACATTAATTCAGAATAAGAGGTCTATATGGTGGCGAACTCAAATATTCATAAAAGCAAAGTTTAATGAAATTGCTTAACAAAAATGGTCTTATTCTGATTATTATTAGTTATCCACCCTTTATTTGCTGAAAATTCAACGTTGTCAATTAATCCGTCTTTTCTACAAATTAGAGTTTTTACTATTTAAAAAAATAAATATGTATAAAGAATAATGAGGTGAGATAATAACCTCATTATTCCTTATTTATCCATATAAATATCTAAAACAATTAATTAAGGAATTTAACTAACATTTTATTGTTTAGTAAATCTATATGTAGTTTGAACAGGTCCTGAACCACAATCGTTTTGTACATCATTCGAAAAAGTAACTTCAAATACCGAGTCATCACTAGGGTCGTAACTTGAGTTACCACTTGTGCTTGGTCCAAACCAATCGGTGCCACTATTACAGGCACAATTAGTGTTCTGGATAATTACAACAGTTTCATTACAGACTAAGTTAAAAGTGAAAGGTATCGGTGCAGAGCAAAAATTGGGAAAATTAGGAGTATTAAATACTCTCGTCAATCCATCTGATGTAATTTCCACGACACCTCCATTATTTAATGTCGGGCCACTAAAAGGTAGGAAAGGTGTAATTTCATCAATTCTATACATCCCTGTAAAAAGTGTATCACTCACTGGGCAAACCTGAAAAATATTAACAATCAAATTCTCATCAGGTGTAACAAAATCCTGACCTTCAATAATTTTCAAAACTAACTTCTCTGGAGTTGGTGTTACATTATCATCTACCCCGTTAATAGTGAGAGTTCCATGATATGAATTCGCTGGTATCACAATAGATCCAAAAGAATACGTAGTTGGTCCTGCTGTTGTTTCATCTTCTACAACAGCTACATTAAAAGTTCTTTCAGATGTACTTAACGTAGTTACATTTGCAATTACATCTACAGATCCAGTAGCATCTATCTCGATTGGGAGATCAACTATTCCTGCCGAAAAAGTTACTAGCGCTTGGTTTCCGTCGAAGAGTATTTTATCCTCTTCACAAGAAGATAAAATAATCGTTGTTAACAATGTTATCAAAAAATATTTTTTCATAATTTCTATTTCTTCTTTATTAATACCCTGGATTTTGTTGTGCACGCAAACCTGGGTTCGCATTTAGCTCTCTAAGTGGAATTGGTAATGTAAATCTATGATCAGTAACTGGCAATGTACATGCTCCATTAAACTCGCAATCCAATGGGTCTTTTGATATTCCTTGACCAGCACGTTCGCCTAATCTCTTTAAATCAAGATATCTATGACCTTCAAAAGCAAACTCTATTCGTCTTTCATTCAAAATAGCGGCAAAGGCCTCTGTTTGATTTGCATATACTGGTAAGGTTTGATCACTTCCAAATCTAGCATCTCGTAATTGCTTTATATATGCAGCTGTAGAGTTACTAGCACCATTAATATTTCCATCATTAGCGCTTGCTTCTGCCAATATTAACACCATTTCTGAAGATCTAAATATTTTTAAATCGTTCATTAACGGCTGATTGTCAGATCCTTGATACTTATTAATAACCAATACATCTTCATTCACAAAATCCGTAGCATTTTGATAATCTGGAGATATTATAGAGCTCGGTGAAATGTTCACATTAAACCTAATATCTCCTGTATCTAGTAAATTAAATAAGGATCTACCCATTTCGAAATAGGGTCCTCCATCAATTGTAGCATTAGTAAAAGCGAATCGCCCACCTGCCCATCCAGTAGAAGAAACAAGGCCTGATGTACCTTGACGATCATAAGCATCACCAACAGTTCGTTCTAATTTAAATATAATCTCACTAACATCTGTATCTAGATACATATTAAAGTATTGTCCTTGATCTGCAAGAGGGTAAGTCGCTAAAAGTTGGTTTGCATATGAAGCTGCAGCAGTATATTGTTGACGATATGCCGCCATTCTTGCTCTCAAAGCTGTTATGAAATCTTTGGATACAAATATTGAACTAGACTGCGTACTCAATAAATTCTCTGCAGTATTTAAATCAGATTCAATCAAAGCAAAAACTTCACCATTTGTATTCCTAAGTAACTTCTGATCAATTCCTGGCACAAAATCTACAGCAATAACTCCTAATGCATTATCATCCGTAAGGTCGGTAGAATAATACGTCAATAATTTAAAGTGAGAAAATGCTCTCAATGCATAAGCTTGTCCTAATATATTATCATATTCTTCCTGTTCATCGGTTTCTGGTGTAACAAACTCTGCTCCTGCGATCAATCTATTCACTCTATTTATTTCAAAATAACCTCTTGACCAGAACGAATCTGCAGCATTAGAAGTGGCATCTAGTTGAAATGTATAATCTACTAATCCTTGTCCTCCACTTTCAACCCCAATAGAAACCTCATCCGTAAATACTGCTGAAAATGCTATATCCTGTACGGCATCGTATGCAATGTATACACCGCTTAATCCATCCGACAAATCTTCTAAACTCTGAAAAGCTACTTCTGGAGTGATCCTTCCTACTTGTTGAATATCTATAGCATCTTCACAACTAGAAAGAAATGCTAAACATAGTATAAGTATAAATCTTAATGTTTTCATTTTTATATTTTTTTATAATCCTAATTCAATTCCGAATGATAATATTCTTGGTGTTGGGTAGGTTCTTGTACCAAAACGAGCCTCTGCATCATACCCTCTCCATTCTGAAAATGTGAATAAATTTTCAGCAGTTCCAAATATTTTTATCCTGTCAATTCTGGTTCCTTTTAAGAATTTTTGTGGAAAAACATATCCTACATTTAAAAATCGAAGTCTTAAATAATCAGAGGTTCTTAAAAATCTATCCGAAGCGACATCCAAATTTGTAGCATCTAAACTAGGAATATCTGTTATGCGGTTATCTGGTGTCCAGGCATTAAGAATATCACCTGATAATTGAAAATCACCAATAAGATCTCTGTCTATGAAACCAGCATAATCAAAATCAAATCGATCAACCCCAATTACATAATTCCATTGAGTAGTCAAATAAAAACCTTTATAATTTATGTCAAACCCAAAATTACCAGAAGCATCAGGAGTATTATTTTTTCCTGTCCATACTGCATCTCTATCAAAATTGGGATTCTCAGTTAAATCGCCATTAACATCCAAAAACAATAAATTACCTGTAGCAGGACTTACACCAGCATAACGCACTGTTTTGATTTCAAAGATTCTTCCTCCGTTTCTACCAATACCTAGAATTTCTCCTGTTTCTGATGGTAAATTGGCTAACTCATTTTTATTATAGTTCCCTAAAAAGTTTAGTGTTACTTTTAAGTCATTACCTTTAATAAGGTCGTAAGAAAGATTCCAATCTACACCTGTATTGGTTAAATCACCAACATTGGCATCTACGGTCCCTTGACCATTAATCAAAGTAATTGGTAATGATTGAAATAAATCTTTCGTCTTTTTTCTATAAAAATCAACACTACCTCTAAGTCTGCTATTAAAAAGTCCAAAATCTAAACCAATATTAGCTTGTGTCACTTCTTCCCATTTTAAAGTATTAACTCCTATTTGATTTGAAAAGATAGCATTTGTACCAGCATAGCCTTGACCAGTCCCAAAGAAAGAAAAAGGTAAATCTCCTCCAGAAAAATATGTATTACCCGTTATTCTTTGATTACCTGTAGTACCATAAGACAGTCTTAACTTTAAATCATTGAATACAGAATATTCCATAAAATTTTCATTAGAAATATTCCATCGTGCACCAACCGAATAGAATGTACCCCATCTGTTTGTAGTAGAAAATCTATAAGACGCATCACGTCTTACTGTAGCAGAAATACCATATCTAGTATCATAATCATAATCTACATTACCAAAATAAGAAAATAGACCTGCATCTAATCTATTAGAATTTGCTTGATCTACAAAGAAATCATTATCTCCATTATCATCTACAAAACCACTGCCATCTCCAGGAAAAAAAGTTCTTGGATTTAAACCATTTGCTCTAAATCCGAATGTGCGAAAATGTGCTTTAAAGTAATCTACAAAAGCACTAGCATCAATAGTGTGTTGACCTAAAATTTTATTGTAATTTAAAGATACCGTACTATTGAATGCAAAATTTCGTGTTGTTTGTTGATCTTGAAATCCAGGAGTTGTATTTCCGTTTTGGGCAAAACGAAGTGAATTTCTAGAATTTGGACCTTCGGATTGAGAGAATATAATGTTTTCATAATCTCCTCCAAAATTGATTTTAGCGGTTAAATCATTAAATATTTTATAGTCGGCAGAAAATCCTGCAATAATTTTCACTTCTTCTTCTAGACGATCATACGTTAACAGCCTATCAATAATATATAAAGGAGTATTTGCCAGTCTAAAATCCTGAGCAAGAACCGCACCACCAGGATAATCTTCTGGAGTAAAATAAGGTAATGATGAATTAGCTCCGTAAAATGGATTTCTATTGACCGCAGTACTTCCTACATCACCAGCAATATCACTTTTAGAGTAATTTGCAGTAAAATTTGAGGAATAATTAAATTTATCATTTCGTGAAGTCCCACTTACGTTATTTCTAAAATTGAAACGTTTTAAGTTTGTATTTCTTAATATTCCTTCTTGATCAAAGTATCCTAGTGATGTAAAGGATGATGATCTTTCACCACCTTTACTAAAAGAAATATTATGATTTACGGTCAAGGCGGTTCTTAAAAAGTAATCAAGCCAATCTGTTTCTGGTTGTTCAGCAATCTCAGCATCTGTTAAAGGTCCTCCATTAACACCACCTGTTCCTCCTCTTCCTACGTTACGATCCCGTTCTAATCTCAAATACTCAGGAGTTGACAGTAAATTGTAATCATGCCCTTGTAATGTTGCAAAACTTTGAATTCCTGTATATCTGACCTTTAGACCAGAACCTACAGTTCCTTTTTTCGTTTTTATAACAACAACTCCATTAGCTCCTCTACTACCAAATATTGAAGTTCCCGCAGCATCCTTAATAACGGATATAGATTCGATATCATTGGGATTTAAACTTCTGAAATTATCTTCATTAATTGGAATCCCATCCATTAAAAATAAGGGTTCTGTATTTCCATTTATGGAACTAACACCCCTTATCTGAACTAAAGAATTAGCTCCAGGCTGTCCATCTGCTGTAGAAATATCCAAACCAGCCACTTGACCTGCCAAACTTTGGATAGTACTTGCATTAGATCTACCTTCAATAGATTCTGCTGTAATGGTAACTGAAGCTATCGTCGATTTAGCTTTTGGCCTAGTTCGGTACCCTTCAATAACAACTTCCTGTAATGTGGAAAGGTCTTCTTCCATCTTCACATTAATTGTTGCGCTATCGCCTATAATCACTTCAGTATTTTTCATACCTATATATGAAAATACTATCGTTTGTCCTTTAGATGCCCTGATAGTGTAATTACCATCAAAATCCGTTTGAACTCCGTTTGTTGTATTTTTAATAACAACATTAACACCTGGTAATGGTGCATCATCTAATGATGACGATACATTACCAGAAATGGATCTTTCTTGTGCATAAGTGAAATGTGTCACAAGTATCAGTAATAGTACTGACAAACTAACATTTTTTGTTTTCATACCTTCTGTTTAGATAATTATTTCAGCAGTGAAATTGTTATATATTATTTATAAATCAAACGATGATTAGGGTATTGGGTAAGATCATATTGCAATCAGATAGAATAATATAAAGACCTGCTTCTCTGCACTTCTTAATATCTATTCTTTCTTAAATTCACTTTATATCCAGATAAAAAAAATGCCTACAATCTTTCTTTATTTTCTTTTGTGTGGGATAAAAAACGGATAGTTAATCATTCAAGACTTATTAAACCTAGATTGGTTATTTCGAATGATTTTTGAAATTATTAATACAAACATTCAATTGATTTACTCTATTCTATATATAATTATAGGTATTACATAGAACTCTTAGTCAAGTATCGCTAATGATCAAGAAGAGAGTTTTTATAAATAAGTATACTTCAAGGCTCTTATTTATATCCTATTACTTTATTAATGTAATAACAGGATGTTGGTGTATAGAATTATTAAATACATCTAACCTTTTTGTTTTATTCTTTAGTGTTTTTATTATTCTGAAAATGGTTAAGGATTTTACTTTCATTTTTAAAGTTTCCATAAAAAAGTTAAAAAGTTAGAAAACGCACTTTCAAATTCCTAAAATTTAACCTTATAACCATCAATGCCTAATTTTTTAGGGGGTTAAAATAAAAAATACATAAAAATGATGCGTTATACCCCTTTTTTTATTGGGGTAAAATCGTTTTAACATAATTTTACAGCACCAATTAAAAACAAATTAATACCAATTAATGTTTATTATGAAAACAAAAACCGTAACAAATCTTTTTAAAAAAGTATCTCTTTTTTCTTTAGCTCTAATTAGTTTCGCTTCAATTGCGCAGGAAGAAGAAGAAAAAAAATGGTTCGATAACTTTTCTGTTAGTGGATCAGTAGATGGGTATTTTAGATATAATTTTGGAGCACAAAATGACAACTCTACCGCACCAGCTACTTCTTTTGCAAATCAATCTGGTTTCGCTTTGGGAATGGCTAACGTAATTCTTGGTTATGAAGGAGAAAAAGTAGGATTTGTAGCAGATCTTGTATATGGCCAAAGAGGTGAAGACGCTGTCTTTAATTCTGATGGTTCTGCTCAAATTGTAAATCAATTATATGCATACTGGAATGTAACCGAAAAATTCAAACTTACTTTTGGTAATTTCAACACCTTTCTTGGTTATGAAGTAATTTCTCCAGTAGGAAACTTTAATTATTCAACTTCATATATGTTCTCATATGGGCCTTTTTCTCATACAGGACTTAAGGCAGATTTTGCGCTTAGCGAAAAATGGTCAGCTATGATAGCGGTTATGAATCCTACCGACTACACAGAAAACAACCCTTTTGATACTTATATTTTTGGAGCTCAATTAGGATACTCTGCCGACAATGGTAGTGCATATCTAAATTTTAGATATGGAAACGAAGGTGAACCAGGACTTGTTGGCCCAACATTTCAAGCCGATCTTACTACTGGATGGGATCTTGCAGACAAGTTTTATCTAGGTGTTAATGCAACTTACTTAACAACAGAAGACCAAGGAGATGCTGATGCTTCGGGATTCTATGGTATTGCATTATACCCACAACTTAAAGCTACAGAAAAATTCACCTTAGGATTAAGAGGAGAATATTTCTCTGTATTTAATAACGGTTTAACAGGAGTAGTTGGTCTTGATGGAGAAGGTGACGGTAGCGTTATTGCAGCTACACTTACTGGAAGTTACGATATCGGTAATCTAACACTAAAACCTGAATTGAGATTAGACACTACATCCGAGGATTTCTTCTTAGATAATGATGGAGAAGCTACAAAAAGTCTTTCTTCTTTTGTTCTGGGAGCAATCTATAAATTCTAATATATTACGATACGTTTAATATATTGTTTGTTTATGCCAAAAGCGTTCTGATAGATTCAGAACGCTTTTTTATTTATTTTCTTCGTGTTTCTTATATTTCTTAACACCAACTGGAATCTCTAACTCCAAATGATTCTCTTCTGGTGGAATAGGGCAAGAATATCTTGCACTATATGCGCAATATGGATTATAGGCTGTGTTAAAGTCAATCACAATAGTATCTCCTTCTGGAATTTTAAGATCCATAAAACGTCCACCTCCATAACTAGTTTCTCCATTAGTCAAATCTGTAAATGGTAAGAACAAATAATCTTTATATTCTGGTTGTGTTTTTAAGCCTTGGTTCTGATATATATTCAAAACCCATTCTTTCTCCTGAAGTACAAAATGAGCCTCACCATACTTTACATAAATCGGTTCACGATTGGTTGTCGTTTTCATAATAAAAGGCGTCTCATATGGTGTACGCACAAAGGAAGCTAAAACACTATAAGTAGTATCAATGTCAAAAAATTCTAATTCTTTAAATTCTTTAAAATCCTTCGGAGTTAATGGTGATTCTTCTTCAGAAGCAAAATCTCTATTAAGTTCCTCTTGGAATACCAAAACTCTATGAATCGCAGTAGAATCTTGCGCAATTACATTACTAAAAAATAGAATTAATAAAAAAGATAATCTATACACGTCCCCTTATTTTTTTTTTGCAAAAGTACAAAGCATTAGTAATAAACAAGTTAATATTCTCTAAAATTGTATATAATTTTTAGACAAACAGTTACTTTTGCGGGTTATTAAACAACCAACCTCTTTAAAATTGAAGAAACTTCTACTTAATTATATTGATACTTTTTCAGGTCTTTCCAAAGAGGTTTGGTGGTTAGCACTTATCACATTGATTAACAGGATGGGAGCAATGGTAATCCCATTTTTATCTTTATACCTTTCTGATGATTTATGTTTTTCTCTAAGCCAAATTGGTTGGGTAATGACAAGTTTTGGGCTTGGTTCTTTGCTTGGCGCATGGATTGGTGGTAAATTAAGTGATCAGATTGGTTATTATAAAGTAATACTGGGATCGTTATTTCTAACAGGAATATCATTCTTTATAGTTCAATACTTTACCAGTTTTTGGAGTATTTGCATTAGTTTTTTTGTACTTATAGCTATTGCTGATGCTGCTCGACCAGCTTTTTTTGTTGCACTTAGTGCCTATAGCAAACCCGAAAATAAAACCAGATCTTTAACCTTTATCCGATTAGCAATAAATTTAGGATTCTCTATGGGACCAGCATTAGGAGGATTAATCATCGCTACGATTGGTTATTCTGGATTGTTTTGGGTTGATGGAATTACTTGTGTTATCGCTGGTTTCATTATGATTAAAACATTACATCCTAAAAAAGCCAGAATTATTGATAAAGAAATTGTAGTAGATAACCCTACTCCAGCTCACAGTGACGGAATTTACATTCTTTTTCTAATCGCATTGACTTTATTTGGATTTATTTTTGTGCAATATTTTTCTACAATACCATTATACTACAAAGAGGTGCACCTATTATCAGAAAAAAATATAGGATTGATATTGGCATTGAATGGAGCATTAATTTTTGTTTTTGAAATGCCTTTAATTGCCTATCTGGAATCAACATCTCTTTCTAAACTCGGAAATGTAATCAGTGGTTTTATTCTTACAGGAATTAGTTTTATTTTACTGTTAATCACTCCTTGGGCAGGTATTGTTATTATTGGGATGATTGTCGCAACAATTGGCGAAATGATTTCTTTTCCTTTTGGAAACGCTTTTGCATTAGATCGATCAAAAAAGGGAAGGCAAGGTGCCTATATGGGATTGTATAGCATGTCTTTTTCGGTAGCACATATCCTAGGTCATAATTCTGGAATGCAATTTATCAATATATATGGTTACCATAATGCATGGTTATTTATGGCAGGAATTGCAGCTATTGGAACATTTTTATTGTTTCTTGTAAAACGACAAATCAACAAAGAAACAGCTGTACTTTTGTAACACATTTTTAAGAAATCATCATATGAAACATCTATGCCTCATTATTATAACCATAATTGTTTTTGGTTGTAAAGAAAAGAAAACAGAAAAATCTATTGTAAATACAGCTGAACAAGTTAACACAGCTGAAAAGAAAAAAACATTTCCAAAATTAGAGCCTAACCGTTACAACGTGGCTTTCTTAATTATGGATGGCACCTACAATACTGAATTTACTGCACCTTTTGACATTTTCCAGCATACGCAATATCGTGAAAACATCAAGCAGATGAATGTTTTTACTGTTGCCAATACAGATGCGCCTATTACAACATTTGAAGGAGTAAAGATCATCCCAGATTATAATTACACAAAAGATTCTTTACCAAAAATTGATATTCTGGTTGTACCAAGTGCTGAACATCATTTAGATTCAGACCTAGAAGATGATGTTATGATAAACTTTGTAAAAACGGTCGATAAATCTGCCACATATATGACTTCTCATTGCGATGGTGCCTTTGTGCTTGCTAAAGCAGGAATATTAAACAATGTTGTTTCGACTACTTTTCCTAGTGATATAGACAAGATGCGTACTATGTTTCCTGGTTTAGATATTAGAAAAGACGTTTTATTTGTTCATGATGGTAAATATATTACCTCTGCTGGTGGTGCTAAAAGTTTTGAGGCGGCTTTATATCTGTGCGAGTATTTATATGGAGCAGAAATAGCAAGATCGCTTGCAAGAGGTCTTGTTATTGACTGGAACCTTGAAGAAGTTCCTCATTTGATTATTTCTGAAAAGTAACAAAACATTATACATATAAAAAGCGTTCCTTTTACAGAACGCTTTTTTCAATTTTAGGGCAAATCACGTACTCTCTTTAGCTTCCAGATTTGGGGTCTTTCAGACTAATGTCCTCACACCTAATGAGCCCCGACGTATTCCAAACTAAAATTTTAAATCTGTATCGTCACACAGGTTAAAATGTTAATTCTGGCCATACATCAAAGTGTTTTTAAGTTGTAGTAAAGATATTGTAAAAAAACTGTTAATCCAAAAATAATCACGTTAAAAAACATAAATATTCGATGAAATACACAAAATAGTGTGTTTTTTAACATTTTAAAGAGAATAAAGACTAAAAATGTCCCGTGAATATATCTATGAATTCCTGATTTTGAGGTTTTATAAAAAAAGAAAAGTGATCTTAGGTAAGATCACTTTTGCTTATGGGTAAATTACGTACTCTCTTTAGTTATTAGATTTGGGGTCTTTAGACTAATATCCTCACACTTAATTTATCCCAATGTGTATTCCAAAAAAAATTTCAAAACCATATCGTCATATTTCTTGAAATCTTATTTTAATGAACACACATTACATACTTTTTTATAGTTATAAAGATATATTAATTTCTGTACCAAAACGGTAGTAAAACAAAAAGTTATTAACAAAATAACGATTAAGTGTTAATTAAACCCGTTAAAATACACAAAATCTAATCCAAAAGGTTATTCAAAAGAGTGGTATTTAGAGGTGCCTAAATACTTTTTAATTAGTTCATTATACTCTTTAGATAATTTTAATGCCAATGTACCTTCTATTACATACAGTTGTTCTATGTCCTTAAATCCATGCTGTAACATTTTTTCTAAGTAAAAAAGTGCTGTTTCATAATCTTGATCCATCGCACTAAAAGAAATAACATTTCGATACGATTCGAAATCTTCTTTATCCACTATTGTACTCAAAACATTTAAAAATATTTTTTGATCCAATACTTGTTCTTCTTTAGTCTTATCTTCTTTTTTATATTCTTTAATAAGGTTTTTGAGGTATCCTTTTATTCTAAAAGCCATATTAGTGGCATATTTTTCATTCGATACTATTAGCGTATCTAATTCATTCATTCGATATTGCCACCAACCTAAATTCTCATATTGACTAAACTCAACATCCTCTTCTAAAGACAAAAACAATGTCTCTCGTAGAAACCCTTCTCTATTATGATATTTTGATCTTAATCTTTTTTCTTTTTTATACACACTGAGCTTCTTAATTCTTTTTTGTTCTTCTTTTAAAAAATCAGTCTCAAAAAATAAATGATATTTATTCCTTATTCTTGTTAACTCATCATATGCATGTAAGTAGGCTTTTTTCTTTTCTAATAATTCTACTTCTCTAAGGTCTTTTTCATATGCTTGTTTTACCCAAGTAGAATCTGTTAGTATTTTACCTTTTAACATATCTTGTAATGTAAAAGATAACAAAGCTTTTTTCATTAGACTTTGTAATGGAAGGGCTTCATTTTTATCATAGACATATATATCTGTAGGTACAGATTTCCTTTTTAAGTACTTTTTTGTATTCAAAAAATATTGATACCTAAAATTTTTATCATGTACTACTCCTATATAAGAGAAGTCTTTTCTTACCTTAACAGATTCGTTATAATAGTAAGTGTTATTTATTGCGATTACACCATTAAACTCTTTATATATAATAGGTAACAAACTATTTAGTGTCGCATCCTCACCGATACCTGTTACATAAATTCTTCTATTATGAATTGGCAAAAGAGAAAAAATATGTTCCATAATTAACGGTACATAATCCGATTTATCATTAATGTTTGATTTTTCGGGAAAATCGGCAACTACTACAACATAGTTTAATTCTTCTGCAGCCTTACTAAACAGTGTAGTGATGGCATTCGCATTGCCTGTAGAATCAAATCCAAAAAGTATTGGCCAAGTTTTACTTAAATCAAAAGATTTGGGCAAGTATATGCTATAATTACTTCCTTCTTTAGAGGGAATACTTAAAGAATCAATGACTACACCTTTTTTCAATCTTAGCCTTTCTTGACCATATGATTGTGCAATTGTGCACAAAAATGTACTTAACAAAACAGTTCTAATCAAATGTAATATCACATCAATTCAATTTTGGTTAAAAAATAACGTCACAAAAAACACCTTTTATTGCAGCATTAAAAACAATAGTAATGAATACTATACTCCAATACTTCCTAACTCTACTCCTTCAGAATATGCTACTTTTATATTATGTTCGCTAAAAGCTCTTTTGATCTCTTGATGAGCTACAAAGGTCACTTCCCAAAAATCATCAGGTTTCACATAAGGTCTTACCGCGATTAAAATATTATGAGAATCAAAATTTTCTATTCCTATTTCAGGAACTGGGGTATCTAATATCTTTTCTATAGGATTTAAGGTATCTTCAATAATTTTTTTGACTTTAGGAAAGTCTTCATTATAGGGCATCGTAACTCCTATTTCTAATCTAATCAATCCTTTCTTAGAATAATTTGCAACTACATCATCAGTGATCTTAGCATTAGGGATAATTAAAACTTTATTTCCTGGAGTTGTTACTATTGTATTAAAAATGCCTATCTCCTGAACTTTTCCAAAAGATTCTCCAACCTGTATCCAATCATCAATTTGATATGGTTTCAGAAACATAATTAAAATCCCTGAAGCGAAATTTCCTAAACTTCCTTGAAGTGAAAGCCCAACAGCAAAACTAATTGCCGCAAGAATTGCTACAAAACCAGATAGATCAGCACCTAATATAGAAATCACAATAAAAAGAATCGCAATTTTTAACAATACCGAAATAATAGAACTAAGAAACGGACGCATCGTATCAGAAATATTCATCCGCTTTAATGCAGTATCTATCAATTTCAGTATTCTTTTAATGACCTTGAATCCAATCCAAAGTATTAACGCTGCACCAATAATTCTTGGAGCAAAAAAGACTATTTTATCAATACCAATCTCTAAATATTCCTGTATTTTATCCATATATATGTTTTATTGCACCTAAAAATAGGAAAAGAAAAGCATTCTTAAATCATATCTATAAAAAAACGCTCAACGTTTAAATTGAGCGTTTTTCCTATCTTTTTCCCGTACTATCTTTAGTTTCTAACCTAATGTCCTCACACAAGATGCAGATAAATTCTATACACTTATATAGTATCAAATCTTATGCCAAAATGAATTAATTAATCAATTATAGAAAAGTATTTTTAGAGATTGCTTCTCTATATTTCTTAAGTTCTTTTGCCACTCTTGGAGCCATTATAAATAACCCTATCATATTAGGTACAAGCATTGAAAAAATCATTGCATCAGAAAAATCTGTAACTGCTGTTAAACTCGCTGCGGATCCTATAATTACACAGATGCAAAATATAGTTTTATATATGTACGCTACGTATTTTTCTCTTCCAAACAAATAAGACCAAGCTTGATACCCATAATAAGACCAGGAAATCATGGATGAAAAAGCAAAAAGAATGACTGCCACACTTAAAACATATGGGAACCAAGAAATACCACTTTCTAACGCGCTAGCTGTAAGCAATACTCCTTGCTCATCTGATATCTGAGCTCCAACTTCAATCTGTCCAGTGATAATTAAAACCATTGCAGTCATAGTACAAATCACCACAGTATCTATAAACGGCTCTAGCAATGCTACCAACCCTTCACTAGCTGCATATTTAGTCTTTACTGCTGCGTGTGCTATAGAAGCAGATCCAATCCCAGCTTCATTAGAAAAAGCTGCTCTTCTAAAGCCCTGAATCATAACCCCTACTATTCCTCCGCTTATTCCTTCTGCACTAAAAGCGCCATCAACAATAGCAAGTATAGCTTCAGGTATTATCTTGTAATTAATCGTTATTACCGTAATTACAGCTACTACATACACCACAACCATGGAAGGAACAATCTTATCGGTAACCTTTGCTATTTTTTTAATTCCTCCAATAATAACAATGGCCACAAAAATTGCCATAATCAAACCAAACAACCATCCTTTTTCATGAATAAAACTATTTTCGGCTCCAGTCACATGTTCAAACAATTTAAATGCCTGATTCGCCTGAAACATATTTCCTCCGCCAAAAGATCCTCCAACACACATAATAGCAAAAATAATTGCCAACACCTTTCCTAAACCACCAAATCCTCTTTCTTTTAAGCCTTTACTCAAATAATACATTGGTCCACCATATACAGTTCCATGTTCATCAATTTCTCTATATGCTACACCTAATGTACACTCTACAAACTTCGAAGCCATACCTAGAAATCCTACTAAAATCATCCAGAAAGTAGCTCCTGGTCCACCAATAGATAATGCAATTGCAACACCTGCCACATTTCCTAACCCAACTGTTGCTGATAAAGCTGCAGTTAAAGCCTGAAAATGACTTACTTCTCCATCACCTCCTTCTATTCTGATTGTATCTGGTAAATCTCCTTCTGTAGTATGAACATTTTCTGAAACCTCTAGAGTGTCGGACTCCTCTAGATCATCATATTTACCCCTAACGATACGAATTGATGTTAAAAAGCTCCTAATATTTATCCCTTTAAAGTATATAGTAAAATAAGAAGCTCCTAATAATAAAACAACCAAAACCCAAGGAATTCCAACTTCAGATGTTATCGGAATTTCTTCAAAAATCGCATCTACAAACCAATCTGTTGCATTTTTAAATCCATCATTGATACGTTGATCTAAAGATTCTTGATATGCTTCCTGAGCATTAACATAGGTGTATGCAAAAAAAGTAATGCAGCTTACTATTGTTTTCTTCATCTGTTTTTTTGTTATGATTTTCAGACGAAGATTAGGTAAAAGGAATTATAACAAAAGGTTACGCAGTGATGAAATTTAAAAATCAGAATGCTTAAGTATATGCTTAATCAGTATTATCACATTGTATACTAGCATATTGTAACAGTTGGTTGTTTTTAGCGAATGCTATAAGCTGTTCTTTTCCATCTGCTCCACTAATTTTAAGCACTTTTTTAATTTGATAGATATGAGTCTGGAAACCATCTACGCTAATATTCATTTCATCAGCAATTTCTGTATAGGATTTATTAGTGCCGCAAACTCCTAGATTACCTAGCACTTCCTTTTGCCTATCTGATAACACTATTCGGGTAGATTCTTTCAAAGAATCAATTTTAATATCTTTTTCTTGTATTCGTTTTTGTAATGAAGAAATTGTATCTAAATGACTTTCGTTAGCTATCTTAAGTTTTTCCTGAGTACTTAATAATTCAGATTTTTCCTGTAATAGCACTTCTAACTCTGTTTGTTTTAGCTCTTTTTCAGAAAGAAACTTCCAACTGTATAAAAGTATAGAGAACAATAAAATAAATAAAAACTTAAACGATAAACCCGTAATTACTCCTAATAAACCCCAAAATTTCTGATCCATAAATTCTAACACCTTATCCTGAGGAATAATTCGATGGGTAACCGCAACCACAATTAGTATAAATAAAACAAAACAAGGAAATACCATGAATTTCATATTTCGATTTGCAAATGCTTTATTCAGTTCATTGAGTAATGCAAATGCTACAATCAAAGAAATTGGAATATCAATTAGCCAAATAAAATTATTGCTAATCTCTGTATTACTATATGAAGTGACAATAAAAACAAAAGCAATCATTATAAGTACACCACTAAAAAGAGTAATAAATTCTTTTTCAGAAAAACGTTGTACCATTCTAACCATAATGTTACGCTCCTTATGATGCTCAATTGAAGGTAAAGAAAGTAGAATACTAAGAGAATTCGCTAGCGAGATTAGTACTCCCAAATAAATAACAACTTTGTCTGTTGTTTTTATCTCCATTAGCTGCACTAAAATTATATTAATAAATGCTCCAAAACCCCACAAAAAAATTGCAAAACCAAACCATTTAATCCCAATAATTGATATCGAAAACTGGTTCTTTATTTTTTCTTTGTAATATATTCGATGAATTACAAAAGCAGTAATTAGGCATACTATTGCTGTTACATAATGTTCTAAGGTAGCGTACATAATATTCTAAAGATAGTATATATTCTATTTTATTAATTCTCTTCTATCCAGAATTGGGTTATTCTCTACCACATTAGATAAAATAATGTGTGTTTTAACTTCTCCATAAGTAATAAGCCTATCTATAAAACTCTGAAGATGTGATTGATCCTGTAATACCACTTCCATAATTATATTTTCATTACCAGTAATTCGATAACAATTTAAGACTTCATTAAATCCTGAAATTTTTGACAAGAAAGGTTTCAATCGTCCCATAAAAGCTCTTAATGTTATAATTGCCTTTAACTGATATCCTGTTTTGGCATAAGAAACCTTTGCTGTATACCCTTCTATAATCCCATAATCCTCCATTTTTTTAATTCGCTCAGCAACTGCGGGAGAACTTAACCCAACTTTCCTTCCAATTTCTGCATTAGATGATCTGGCATTTTGCTGTAATAGGTGAAGAATTTTCCAGTTTGTTACATCCATAACTATTTTAAGTAAAAAAAGAATTATACATTATTTTTTAAAGCAAATTAACAATTATACCTTAAACTAAAAAGTAATATCCTTATAAATACTCTTATTTTTGGAATAGCAATGGAACAAAGCCCTAAAAATAAAATTCTGTACAAGAAGGCTCTCGAAATATTGATATTATCGAAGAGTATTTCTAAATATCTTGTGCACGATCTTTCTCCATTAGAAAAAAATGGAAACGAAAATCCATTTATTTACTTTACTGGAGATATTGTTAAACAGTCAGATTCTTTGGTTCCAGAAATTATTAAGGCAGAAAATCAACCTTTTCAGAATGATCGCATTAAACACGCCATTTCGTTGGAGTCTCTAACTAACAAATTATATAAAAACTGCGAAAGACTGGAACGTTCTGAAAGTAATGGTAAAGACTTTATAAAACTCTTGCGTAAAGAACTCAAAAAATTTAAGAGATTACAACGTAGTTGGATGATGTCTCTGTAATATCTTTATTTAAATTCTGGATAGACAAGCTTACGAATTAGATATGTCAATTCTTTTTGTTTTTCATTAGAAGTATACAAATTAGGGTTATTCATAGAATGGGCTATAGCGAAGATTTGAAAACGTAACCGTTCTAACATTTTTTTCATTTCTATATCCTCATCCTCAAATTTTTCTAATTTGGATAATTCTTTTTGCCACCATTTCACATTAATCTTATCAGGATTCTTATAATCCTCAAAAAGACGTTTCGTAAACATTTTGGTTAGTTCATTCTCCTTATCAAAGGCTTTGGATACTGATTTCAGCACATTTTTATATGCTTTACTATTATGGATTTCTGTAAGCTTATTTTTTATACTATCTAAACGATAAAAAGAATTATATGTAGTAAGTGTACGTTCATAATTTTCTACTGCTACTAACAAATCTTCTTCTCTTTCAGCCTTTAATGCAAGATTATACATCTTCTGATAACTTTTATAAATCTCTGAAGTTTCTTTGACCTTAACCTCTTTAATATGTAACTGAATTTCTAACCAATCGAATGCTTTTAGAATCTGATCCGAAGGAGTCCAGCTATGTGTTCCATCGTAAGTAATCAAAGTATTTGTAAAATTTAATTTCTGTAAATATCCCTTTGCCCTGATCATTTCCTGATAATTCATATCTCTGTTTCCACAAACACCTGCGTAAACAAATCTTTGAGTAGTTGGGATATGAGATTGTTCTAAAGAAAAACCAGCTCCGCAACCTATAACTCCAGCGATTTGATCAGTCAATACTGCAATAGCTGAAGCTAGTCGTGACCCACCTGAAAACCCTGATAAGTATACTTCATTTTGCTTAATCTTAAAATTAGCAAAGACAAATTCGAATAATCGATTCGTGATTTCAAAATTACGATCGTATGGACCATTTTTAGTATTATTAGAGCAGACTAAGATATATCCATAGGTTTCTGATGCTTTAATAAATTGAGTAATTCCTCTTTTACCTTCAGCTCCTGGATCAAAAACAAAAACCACTGGAGATACTATATTCGGATCAAACGATTTAGGTAGATACAATGCAAATGTTTCATCCGTCATTCCCGATACAGAAATAGAATCTACAATTTTTCCAGATTCATATGTTTGCGCAAAAGTTGTTGCACAAATACAAAGCATTATTATTTGTCGTAAAATCATTTATATTTTTTTCCATGTTTAATCACCATATCCACATTTTGCAACAGACTAATATGACGCAGCACATCACCTTTTACTGCAATAATATCTGCATATTTCCCTTCTGTCACTGTACCTACCTTATCAGATACTCCCATCCAAACTGATGGCCAATAGGTAGCTGCTTTTATTGCATACATGGGATCAATCCCAAACTCATTGACCCAGACATCCAATTCATTCCAAGTAGACTGACTATGAAATTTCATGGGGATACCACTATCTGTCCCTATCATAAGCACTACTCCTGCTTCCATTAATTGTTTAATTTTAGTTTCTAATGTTGGTTTTCGTAACGGTGTTAATTGAAAATAAGGTAAACGATCTTTATGTGCAAAGCTGTTTTTTATATCTGCTACGATCGTATCGTGTAATCCTCGATGCCACGAATCATTATCCAGATGTTCTCCATGATCTCTTACATATTCATAATTATACAAACCTTCTACTGTGGGACACCAAAATAATGGGCCAAGATTCATTTGTGCAGTTCGTTCTTGTATGGCTTTCATTACATCATCGGGATATCTGGGAGCTGATGATAAGCCTGTATGTTCAAAACAATCTACATTTGCTTTAAGTCCTGCTTTTATTTCTTGAGGGCGATGTCCGTGAGCAACCACTTTTAAGTTGTATTTATGGGCTGTATCAACTACAGCTTGTAACTCTGCTGCAGTCATTTGATCCTGATCGATTAGTTTTACGCAATCTACACCTGCATCAGCTAATTTTTTAATTTTCTTCTTTGCATCTTCTACTCCATTGATTCCCCAACGAAAAGCTTCGGTTCCTGGATAAGGTTTCTTTTGAATAAACGGTCCTGAAACGTACAACGTAGCACCAGGTATTTCATCATTATTAATGCGATCTCTAACCGAAATACTTTCTTTAAGAGGAGCTCCAAGATCTCTTGCACTAGTAAATAATTGTTCTGCAGACGAAGGCATAATAACATTTTCCAGTAATGGAGGATATGTTTTATCCCAATATGAATAATCTGCATGACCATTGATCATAGTATGTACATGCATATCCCATAATCCTGGTAACACGGACATTCCCTCTGTAGAAATCACCTCTGCATTTGCGGGAACTTTTAAGGTTTTAGTTGTACCTACCGCCTTGATTTTGTCATTCTCTATAATAATGACGCTGTTTTTTATAGGAGTTGCACCAAAACCATCAATTAACGTTCCTCCGACTAATGCTTTTAATGAGTTTTGTTGCCCAAAAGTACTACTACAAATAAGCAAGGTTAGAAGTATTCTTTTCATGATGAGTTGTGTTTCTCTAAAGATAGAAAAACTGTTAGAAACGAAAAATCCCGTTTTTAAAAACGGGATTTCAAGTATTTCTATGTAGTTATTTTACATATTTCTTCGATACTGACCTCCTACTTCAAATAAAGATGACGTAATCTGACCTAAAGAACATTTCTTACAAACCTCCATCAATGCTTCAAAAATGTTTTGATTATTGATTGCTTTATACTGTAAATCTTTTAGTAATTCAGAAGTTGCATCTACATTACCTTTATGCAATTCATTCAGCATTGTGATTTGATATTGTTTCTCTTCTTCTGTTGCACGAATTACTTCTCCAGGAGTTACTGTTGGAGATCCTTTTGAGCTTAAAAAAGTGTTTACACCAATAATTGGGAACTCTCCTGTATGTTTTAAGGTTTCATAATACAAACTTTCTTCTTGTATTTTGCTTCTTTGATACATAGTTTCCATAGCTCCTAATACACCTCCTCGCTCAGTAATTCTATCAAATTCTGTCAATACAGCTTCTTCTACCAAATCAGTTAATTCTTCAATAATAAATGATCCTTGGATTGGATTTTCGTTTTTAGCCAATCCTAATTCTTTATTGATAATTAACTGTATTGCCATCGCTCTACGCACAGACTCTTCTGTTGGAGTGGTGATCGCTTCATCATACGCATTTGTATGTAATGAATTACAATTATCATATATCGCATATAATGCTTGTAAGGTTGTACGAATATCATTAAAATCAATTTCTTGAGCGTGTAATGAACGACCTGATGTCTGTATGTGATACTTAAGCATTTGCGCTCTGGCATTTGCGCCATATTTATTTTTTAGCGCTTTTGCCCATATTTTACGAGCTACTCGACCAATTACAGCATATTCTGGATCAATTCCGTTAGAGAAGAAAAACGATAAGTTTGGTCCAAACTTATTGATATCCATTCCACGACTTAAATAGTATTCTACATAGGTAAATCCATTAGCCAATGTAAGTGCTAATTGTGTAATAGGATTAGCTCCAGCTTCTGCTATATGATATCCAGAAATAGAAACCGAATAAAAGTTTCTAACTTGTTTTTCAATAAAATATTCTTGTACATCTCCCATCAATCGCAGTGCAAATTCTGTAGAGAAAATACATGTATTCTGCGCTTGATCTTCTTTTAAAATATCTGCTTGTACTGTTCCACGAACTGTATTTAATGTCGTTGCTTTTATTTCTGTATATACATCTGCAGGTAACACTTGATCACCTGTCACTCCCAATAGCATCAATCCTAACCCATCATTACCTTCTGGAAGATCTCCCTGATATGCTGGTCGTGTAATTCCTTTTTCTTTGTATATTTTTTTGATCTTAGCTTCTACTTCAGTTTCTAGACCATTTTCTTTAATGTATTTTTCACAGTTTTGATCAATCGCAGCATTCATAAAAAACCCTAACAACATCGGAGCAGGACCATTTATAGTCATACTAACAGATGTCATTGCATGAGTAAGGTCAAAACCAGAATATAGTTTTTTGGCATCATCAAGACAGCAAATAGATACTCCTGCATTTCCTATTTTACCATATATATCAGGTCTATGATCTGGATCATTTCCATAAAGAGTTACAGAATCAAAAGCCGTAGATAAACGTTTTGCTGGCATCCCTAAACTCACATAATGAAAACGTCTATTAGTTCGTTCTGGACCTCCTTCTCCAGCAAACATTCTTGTAGGATCTTCTCCTGTACGTTTAAAAGGATACAATCCTGATGCAAAAGGAAACTCTCCTGGAACATTTTCTTGCAGACACCATTGTAAGATATCTCCCCAAGCTTGATATTTAGGTAGTGCTACTTTAGGAATTTGACTATGAGAAAGTGACTCAGTATGTGTTTCTATTTTAATTTCTTTATCCCTAACTTTAAAAGAATAAATAGGGTCTTTATATTTTTGAACTTTTGCCGCCCATCCTATAATTACTTCCCAATTATAAGGATCTAGATTCAATTTGATTCTATCAAACTCGGCTAACAATAACTTTAAAAAATCTTCATTATCACTGTTCTTAGCTTTTCTTAGACTCTCTTCATCAATACCATTTTTAGATAAGTCTAAAAAATCTAAGTTAGCAACACTACAAATAGTTTTGTATACACCATATAATTTCTGAGCAACTTCTACCTGTGCGTAGGCCGTTTTATCATAAGCTCTGTTGTTTTCAGAGATTTCGGATAAATACCTGGTTCTACTAGGTGGAATTACGAATATTTTTTCAGACATTTCTTTAGAAATATGAAAATCTGAAGAAAGATCAGCTCCTGTTTTCTCTACAACCTTATCCATAATGGCTTTATAGAGTGTATTCATTCCTGGATCGTTGAATTGCGAAGCAATTGTTCCGTATACTGGTAAATCATCTTGAGGAATATCCCATAACTGATGATTACGCATATATTGTTTTTTTACATCTCTTAATGCATCAAGAGAACCTCTTTTGTCAAACTTATTGATCGCTACTAAATCTGCAAAATCTAGCATATCTATCTTTTCAAGTTGTGTTGCAGCTCCGAATTCTGGAGTCATCACATATAAAGACGTATCACTATGCTCAAGAATTTCAGTATCTGATTGACCTATACCTGAAGTTTCCAAAATAATAAGGTCAAATTCTGCAGCTTTTAATACTTCAATCGCTTCTGCAACATATTTAGATAAAGCAAGGTTAGATTGCCTTGTTGCCAATGAGCGCATATATACTCTAGGAGAGTTGATAGCATTCATACGAATACGATCCCCTAACAAGGCTCCTCCAGTTTTTCGCTTAGATGGATCTACAGAGATCAATCCAATGGTCTTGTTCGGGAAATCTATCAAGAATCTACGAACAAGCTCATCAACTAATGAAGATTTTCCAGCACCACCCGTTCCTGTAATCCCAAGAACTGGGGTCTTAGAGGTTTTATTTTTTTCATGAATTTGATCTAGAGTATCTTTTGCTATCTCAGGAAAATTTTCTGCTGCAGAAATAACTCGGGCAATGGCTCCAATTTCTTTTTCCACAAGATGCTCTGCTTCTCCGTTAAGGTTATCACCTATTGGAAAATCAGATTGCTCTACTAAATCATTAATCATTCCTTGTAACCCCAAGGACCTACCATCATCTGGAGAATAGATACGAGTAATTCCGTAATCCATTAACTCCTTAATTTCTTCGGGAAGGATTACTCCTCCTCCACCTCCAAATATTTTGATATGAGTTGCTCCCTTTTCTTTTAGTAAATCATACATGTACTTAAAATACTCATTATGACCACCTTGATAGGAAGTCATAGCTATCGCATTGGCGTCTTCCTGAATTGCGCAATTCACAACTTCTTCAACACTTCTATCATGACCTAAGTGTATTACTTCTACTCCAGTAGATTGAATAATACGACGCATAATATTAATAGCCGCATCGTGCCCATCAAATAATGATGCTGCAGTAACAATTCTAACTTTATTTTTGGGTTTATAAGGTGCAATTTGTTCCATTGACAATAAAAGATGTTTTTCGAGGTGCTAATTTACGAAATATGCACCAAAAACGATTATTTTTTTAGAATTATATAATTTATTTAACCTTAGCGGTTGTTTTATTATTTATTGTTCAAATTTAACACTTATTCTTTTCTTTATCTCATATCAAGGGACAAATACGTGTAATAAAGGTTATCAATAAAATGTTAATAGAATTGTTAAACACTTTCTTACTATATCGATAAAACGATATCTTGATCACTTATTGAAAAACAAATACATAGTACAATGAAAATTTCATCATCAAAAAACAAGTTATTTTTCTTATCTATTGTCTTTGTTTTGGGTATCGGTATCCAAAACATACAAGCTCAGAAAAAGAAAAAGAAAAAATCAAAAAAAGGAGAGACAGAACAAGTTGATACTCCTAAAAAAGACGCCAAAGAAAAAACAATCGAAGAACTTACTAAAAAGAGTAAAAAAATCGAAGGTTTATTTACAATTTATCGAGATTCAACAGATGGTTCGACCAAAATGTTGATCAAGAAAGACCAAATTGGTAAAGAATTCATCTATTTCAGTCAAATTTCTGATGGAGTATTGGAAGCAGGAGCATTTAGAGGAGCATACCTTAATAATAAGGTTTTTAAAATAGAAAAGCACTATAATAAAATAGAGTTTGTAACTCAGAACGCTTCTTACTACTTTGACAAAAACAATGCTTTATCTAAAGCCGCCGAAGCTAATATTAGTGAGGGAATTATGGCTAGTTTAAAAATTGAAGCTAAAGACGAAGAAAAAGGATTGTATTTAATTAAATCTGACGATCTTTTTCTAAAAGAGACGTTTGAACAGATCAAAGCACCAAATTTTCCAGGACAATCTCCTTTTGCTTTTAAATTAGGTTCCCTTAGCAAAGAGAAAACTAAAATCAAGACTATCAAGAACTATCCAGAAAATACCAATATTAACAGTCACTTAGTATATTCTAAATCTTCTATTATTAATGGAGGCTCAAGTGCTGTAACTGATGGTAGAAATGTTACTATTAAAGTTGAACATAGTCTTATTGCTATGCCCGATAATGATTATAAACCAAGATTTGATGATCCTAGAGTTGGGTATTTCTTTACGCAGGTTACTGATATGACTTCTGCAAGTCCAACACCGTACAGAGATTTAGTGCATCGTTGGAATCTTATTAAAAAAGATCCAGGTTTAGCATTATCAGAACCAGTAGAACCTATCACATGGTGGATAGAAAACACTACCCCTATAGAATTTAGAGAAACTATTAAAGAAGCTGTACTAGAATGGAATAAAGCATTTGAAAAAGCTGGTTTCAAAAATGCAGTAGCGGTAAAGATTCAACCAGACGATGCAGAATGGGATGCTGGAGATATTAGATATAATGTACTGCGATGGACATCTTCTCCGAGACCTCCTTTTGGTGGATATGGCCCTAGTTTTGTAAATCCAAGAACTGGAGAAATTATGGGAGCTGATATTATGTTAGAATATGTATATCATACGAATAGAGTAATGTATGATAAATTATTTAACCTTACCGCTAACAATGAATTAGAACAGAACAATTATCCAACGGCGATTAAGAATAAACAATTACACTGTTCTTATGGCCACATTATGCAGGAAAATTCTCTTTTTGGACAAGCTGCTTTAGCGGCTTATGGAGCTAATGACAATGAAATGAAAGGTATGCGTATGGAGGCTATGAAAGAGCTTATTATGCATGAAGTAGGTCATACATTAGGATTAAATCACAATATGAAAGCCAGTCAATTATTCTCGCCAGAGCAATTGAATGACCCTGAATTTATCAAGGGTAAATGTCTTACAGGATCCGTTATGGATTATACGGTAATTAATGTCGCAAACGATAAACTAAACCAAGGACAATACTTTTCTACCACTGTAGGACCATATGACGAATGGGCTATTCAGTATGGGTATACTCCTGTAAATTCTAAGGCTGAATTGGAGAACATCGCTAATCAATCCAATAAAGCTGAGCTAATCTTTGGAAACGATGCAGATGATATGCGTTCACCAGGTAAAGCAATCGACCCAAGAGTAATGACTGGTGATCTTTCTAATGATCAAATTACATATTCAATCAACAGAATGGAATTAGTCAATGAACTCATGCCTAAAATCAAATCTAAGTTTAGTAGAAAAGGACAATCATATCAAGAGTTAAGACAATCCTTCTACATTTTAAGAGGGCAATATGGTAGAGCTGGAGATGTTATTTCCAGATTTATTGGTGGTGTATATGTAGATCGAAGTATGGTAGGGCAAGATTCAAATGCAAAACCATTTACTCCTGTAAGTTATGAAGATCAAAAAAGAGCCATGAATGCTTTGAAGAAATACGTTTTTGCCCCTAATGCTTACAAAGCACCTAATGATCTATATAATCATATTGCTATGCAAAGAAGAGGTTATAACTTCTTTGGTGGCCCAGAAGATCCTAAGATTCATGCATTGATTCTTAATTATCAACAAAGAGTTCTGAACCATATTATGCATCCTAATACATTACAACGTATTACGGATTCTGAACTGTATGGTAATACATACAAATTATCAGAATTAATGACAGATCTTAATACAGCTATTTTTCAAGCGGATGCTGCTGGTTCTATTAATACTTTTAGACAAAATTTACAATTAGAGTATACTAAAAGGCTTATTGGTATTGTATCAAAAACAGGAACAAAAGGACCACAATATACATACGCCTCTAAATCAATGGCTCTATACAATCTAAAAAGAATTAGAGCAATGGTATCGAATGGAACTGGAGATAAATTGTCGAAGGCACACAAAGATCATTTAAGAACTTTGATTAATAATACTATCGAAGAGATTAAATAATCTCAACAAATTTTCAATATATAAAGGCTGATTATTATTAAAATCAGCCTTTATTTTTTATTAATATTTTAGTAAAATTAGTGATATACTTTAAATTAAGTAAAAACGTTTCTGATGTTTACTCTTTAACTTCTTAAGTAGTAAGTTTATATCCAGAAAACTGAAAACCTTATAGAATTTAGGTATATGAAAAAGACAACTTTACTCATTAATTGTCCTGATAAAAAAGGAATCATAGCGACAGTAACGAATTTCATTTTAGCAAAAAAAGGAAATACTGTATACATTGAACAACACGTGGATAGAGAGTTAGGTGAATTCTTTATGAGGTTAGAGTGTGAGTTTGATCAGGACGAAGAGAAACTAAAGTTGTTCAAAGAATCTTTTGACAAAGAAGTTGCCCTTAATTACAATATGCATTGGGAGTTATATAATGCCGAAAAAAAACCAAAAATGGCGCTTTTTGTTTCTAAATATGACCATTGTTTGTATGACATCTTAAGTAGACATGCTTCTGGTGAACTCTATGCAAAGATTCCTATTATCATTAGTAACCACCTAGATTTAAAACCTATCGCAGACAATTTTAATATTCCGTTTAGGCATATCCCTGTAAATAGAGAAAATAAGGAGCAAGCAGAAGCTGCCCAACTAGCATTACTAAAGGAACATAAAGTAAATTTTATTGTTTTAGCAAGGTATATGCAGATTCTATCTTCTAATTTTGTAAACCATTTTCCGAATAAAATTATCAATATTCACCATTCTTTTCTGCCAGCTTTCCCAGGTGCTAAACCCTATCATTCTGCATACAAGCGTGGTGTGAAGATTATTGGTGCTACAAGTCATTATGTAACTTCTGATCTAGATGAAGGGCCAATTATTGAGCAAGAAATAGTTCGTGTATCCCATATTCATAACGTACAAGATTTTATTTTGAAAGGTAGAGATCTGGAAAAAATCGTTTTATCCAGAGCAATTAAATATCATATTGAGAGAAAAGTACTGGTGTATAGTAATAAAACGGTAATTTTCTCATAACGGAAAAACATCTCCAGTATTTGCAAATCTATATCCTTCTTCTTCTAAACCAAGTCGCTCTTTGTCATTACTTTGCATTAAAGGATTGGAATGATTGAAGTGAATAAATATCACCTTAGATTTTATGTCTTTATGTTCATTTTTAAACAGCTCAATTGTTTCTTCGATAAACGGGTGTGGGACTTCTGACATTGGTCTTGGTATCTCTCCATCTTTATAGAAAGTAGCGTCAATAAATGCATAATCAACTTTTTTAACCTCTTGAACAATATCATTTTCCCAAAGGGACCATTTATTAATATCTGGAATAAAAAGTGCTGATTTTGTTTCTCCATCGATTCTATAACCAACTGTCTCCGAAAATTCATCTCGATGAGGAACCAAAAACGGTGTTATTACAATGTTTTTAGTTAATGATACAGGAACCTTGTTCTTGATCGGCTTGATTTTAATATTATCTAAATCAACTAATTGAGACCACGGTCCATTATTTTCTAAAAACAATTGCATTCGTGGCATTGCATATACATTAATATGATTCGCTCCCATAGCTTCTCTTCCAAAATGCATCAGGCCAGTATAATGTCCTATATGTGCATGTGTTAAGAACACTCCATTAATAATAGTACCATTTTCTAAATGTTTATCCTCTAGCATCGCAAGTTGTTCGGGCATATCAGGAGTAGCTTCTATCAAAAATTTCTTTTTTGACTGTTGATCCACGATACCCATCGCCACCACAAGTTCTCTTGATGTTTCACCGCTTCTAACAGAACTAAACTCTTGAACATTATTAATATGTGGATATCCGCCATCCTGAGCAATTCCTAAAATAGTGATATATTGGTGTAGGTCTTTATGTAGTCGAAATTCGTCTTTTGTCGTTTCTTCTTTATTTTTACAAGAAATAAATAAAATAGATAGCATTAAAAAAATTAACTTTGAATCCATAGTAAATCATTATCATCTCAAATCTAATAAGAAATTATGAAAAGAATTTTTTTAGTACTCGTTATATTTCAACTATCAAGTTGTGCAGAACTACAACAAGTAATAGAAAGTCTTCCACAGGAAACAACGGGAGCTATAGGTCTTAGCAATATTGATATAGGAAATGGTTTAAGAGAAGCATTAGATAAAGGTATTGATAAGCAAGTGACCAAACTAACTCAAAAAGATGGTTTTTTTAGAAATGAGTTGGTTAAAATAGTCCTGCCAGATGAATTACGAAAAGTAGATAAATCGTTAAGAGATATCGGTCTAGACAACCTTGCCGATGAAGGACTTAAAGTTCTTAACCGAGCGGCAGAAGATGCTGTAAAAGAAGCAACTCCAATATTCGTAAATGCGGTGAAGCAAATCACATTTAACGACGCCAAACAAATATTATTAGGTAATAATAATGCTGCAACTCAATATCTAAAGGGTACTACAAAAACTGCGCTTTATGGTAAATTCAATCCAGTAATCAACAAATCATTATCTAAAGTAGGTGCAGATCGTGTTTGGTCCAATATTATAAAGAAATACAATTCGATTCCGTTTACTAGTAATGTAAATCCAGATCTTACGGATTATGTAACTAGTGAAGCCTTAAATGGAGTATACAAAATGATTGCGGTAGAAGAAGCTGAGATTAGAACTAAACTTAGCTCTAGAACTACTGATTTGTTACGTAAGGTTTTTGCACTTCAGGATAGAAAGTAAAATAATCGTATGTAAAGACATCTAGGATTTTGTTCTTTATCGAATCAAACAATGCTTTTAACGATTTTTAAATTTTTAACAGATATACATGTTTTTTTCAATTTAACTGAAAGAAAATCCGTTTATTGACACTTTTCTTAACAATAAAGAAATGCACTTCCTGACGTATTTTAAAAATATGCAAGACGTGGGTGTTACTTAGACTATTCGATTCTTTTGTAGGGGTCTTTTTTAATACGGGATTAACGTAATTTTGTGCCCGATTTATAAAAACCCAATAATGAAAAGCTTAACCAAACTCAGCATAGCGATAGCTATGGTTATGTGCGTATGTCTTGTACACGCTCAAGAAAAAACAATCACAGGAAAAATACTTGATAGGTCAGGAATCCCGCTTCCTGGAACAAATATTTTAGTCAAAAACACCAGTAATGGAGTACAGAGTGATTTTGATGGAAATTATACTGTTACTGCAAACAAAGGAGATATTCTCATATTTTCTTATATCGGTTTTGTAACACAAGAAATTGTAATTAGTACATCCAACATTATAAATATCACCTTAGAAGAAGACGTTGAAGGACTTGACCAAGTAGTTCTGATTGGATATGGTACTTCTTCCAAAAAAAGAATAACCTCTAGTATCAGTAGCATCAAGGCCGATGGTCTTGAAGACAGTAATATCCCCAGTATTCAATCCTTAGTTACTAGTAAAGTTACAGGTGTGCAAGTCACTCAACTTTCGGGTAAAGTAGAATCAGGAATTAAGGTAAGAATTCGAGGTATTGCTACGGTTGGCGCTTCACAAGAACCATTATATGTATTAGACGGTGTTCCTTTAATAAATGATGATGAATCCATAAACAATTCTCCTATTAATCCATTAATTGGGTTAAATCCTAATGATATAGAATCTATTGATTTTTTAAAAGATGCTTCTTCGGCTGCCATTTATGGTGCACGCGGGACAAACGGAGTTATTATTATTACTACCAAGCAAGGAAAAGAAGGTAAAACAAAAGTTATGCTAAACACTTCCACAGGAAGAAATTTTGCAACTAACAAAAGAGAACTTCTAAATGCCGATCAATATGTAGAATTATATACCGAAGCAGCTTTAAATAGTGGAATCGCTTTAAGCGAGATAGAAAGCATTTTTGATGAACTTGCGCTAGGAAGAGATTGGAGAAATGGCGAAGTAAATACCGATTGGCAGGATCTAGCGCTTGTAGAAAGTACATCGCAAAACATCAATTTATCTGCTTCAGGAGGAACTGAAAATGTTTCATACTTTATGTCTACATCCTACAATAAAACCGAAGGAATTATACTCGGTAATGAGTTGGATCGTTATACTTTAAGAGGTAAAGCTGACGCCAATATTACCGACAAATCTTCGGTTGGATTTAATATCAATATTTCTAAAGTAACTATAGATAGATTATCAAACGATAATGCATTTATATCACCATTACAATCTATTGCTCAATCTCCTCTCACTCCAGCATTACTCGAAGATGGCACGGCGAATGTTGATGGGAACTCAACATTGTATCAGAATTTTTTAGGCCAGGAACAAACGGGAAGATTTGTAACGGATATCTGGAGAACTACTCTAAATGTTAAAGGTGATTTTTACATTAATGATCATCTAAGATGGAAATCTGAAATCGGATATGATACGAATAAACAAAACGCAGAACGATTTTCTGGTAGTTTAACAGAATTTGCATCTGCTGGAGGAGTAGGAACCGTTAGTAACGCCATAACAGAACGCTACATTTTCACAAACTACCTAAACTATAAAAGAAACTTTGGAAATACTGTTGACTTTTCTGCAACATTAGGAGGAAGTTTCGAAGAAACCAATCGTAAAAGCCAGTTTACAATTGGACAAGGGTTTCCTTCTGATGATCTACAAACCTTAGACAATGCGGTTCTGATAACAAATGGAGGATCTAACAAAACAAAATACAACTTCTTATCCTACTTTGCGAGATCTCGTTTTAGTATCGCAAATAAATACTTAATTAATCTTAGTATACGTAGAGATGGTTCTTCAAGGTTTGGAGAAGATTCTCAATTTGGATGGTTTCCTGCAGCATCAGCGGCGTGGATAATATCTAAAGAAAATTTTCTTTCGAATTCTTATACAATTTCTAATCTAAAACTAAGAGGTAGTTGGGGGATCACAGGTAATGCGGAAATTGGTGATTTTGCGAGTAAAGATCTATTTGGAGTAACCACTTATAACGAAAGATTAGGTGTTTCGCCAATTCAATTAGGAGATAGAGAACTACGTTGGGAGAAAACTACACAATACGATATTGGTGTAGATTTTGGTCTTTTTAATAATACAATTACAGCAGAATTCGATTATTACAACAAGACAACTAATGATTTACTTTTTAATCAACCGCTACCAGGTACTTCTGGGTTCACATCAATCGTAAGAAATATTGGTGAAATCGTAAATAAAGGTTATGAAATTAGCTTAACAGCAAACCTATTTTCTAAACCCACATTTTCGTGGAGTATGACTGGTCTTTTTACTCAGAATAAAAATGAAATTACAAGCTTACCTAGCGGTGATATTATAGATGGTATTAATATTCTTAGAGAAAACAAGCCACTATCTTCATTCTATTTATTTGAATATGCAGGTGTTGATCCAGATAATGGTGATGCCCTCTTTTATACCAATAACATAAATACGGATGGATCTATTGATAGAACATTAACCACAAACACTTCAAGAGCTAATAAGATTGTAACTGGAGATCCTTTTCCTGATTATCAAATTGGATTTACGAACAACATTAAAATAAAAAATCTTGATTTTACTTTTACATTTCAAGGAGAATTTGGAGCTTCTATATTTGATCAAGCAGGTAAATTTAGCTCTAGTAATGCTCAGTTTTTTGACAATCAAACGATAGATCAACTTGATAGATGGCAGAATCCAGGAGATATTACCAATGTACCTGAAGCTAGACTAAATCAAGAAAACGGTCAACAAGATTCTACAAGATACCTAGAAGAATCGGATTTCATCAGGCTAAGAAACATTACACTTGGATACACAATAGATCCAGCTTTTTCAAAGAAATTTTATCTAGACAAAGTTAGATTCTATTTTAGTGGTCTTAATTTACTTACCATAACAGATTACGAAGGTTATGATCCTGAATCTACCGCAGATTTTAATGGTAATTCTGGTATCAGAACAGGAATTGCTTTTTATTCTGCTCCACCAGCAAAGACCTATTCTTTTGGTATAAACATAGAATTTTAAACTAAAAGGTCGTACAAACTTATTTTCAACGTATACAAAAGTAATATCATGAAAACATATATAAAAACTATCATCTATACAGTAATTTCTCTTCTAGCAATAAGTTGTGAAAACAGGTTAGATATTGATCCTGATCAGGCACTTACTACTGAAGATGCATTTAATACTGAAGAAAAAGTATCCAATATACTAGTAGGAGCATATGCCCAAGCTGGACAAGGCGTTAGTTATGGAGGCCAGATATATACAATTTCTGAGCTTCTAGCAAACAATAATGAACTTGCCTGGAATGGTACTTTTACAGATCCAGGAGAGTTTAATAATAAAAATATAAGTACCGATAATACATTCGTCACCAATTTTTGGTTAAACGGATACGACATAAGTAATCAAGCTAATATTGTACTGGACAACTTGGATGTTTTTGAAAACATCGATACAAGAAATTCTGTAGAAGGGCAGGCAAAATTTTTACGAGCAGTAACCTATTTTGATTTGGTTAGGTTTTTCGCGAAGCACAACAATAATGGTGGTAATGGTTCTGAATTAGGTGTCCCGATTGTTAAAACATCTGTTATTACTTTTGCGGATATTACGTATCCATCAAGAAATACAATAGCAGAAGTATATGAATTCATCATCACTGATCTTGAAGACGCTATTGTGTTACTTCCAGAAAACAATGGAGCTTTTGCTTCATCCAACGCAGCCAAAGCATTATTAGCTAGAATACAATTACAAATAGGTAACTATGAGAATGCAAGAGATCTGGCAAATGATGTTATTACATCTGGACAATATAGTCTTACAGCATCTCTTAGCGACGCCTATAACAACAGTGATAATTCTTCTGAAGATATTTTTTCATGGCAAGTGACAGATTCTGATGGAGCTAATACTATGAATACTTTTTGGGCAACGGATAGGTTTGGAGGAAGACCTGGGAATCCAGATATTTCTATCGAGAATGCTTTCTTTGGAATATTTGATGATTTTAACGACGCAAGAGCAAACTTCTTTTACATTGATAATGAAACAGGTTCTGGTATTGCTTCTACTAAATGGATTTTGGGGAATGCAAATATTCCTTTTATAAGATTACCTGAAATGTTGTTAATAAGAGCTGAAAGTAATTTTATACTAGGAACATCAATTGGAGATACACCAGTTAATGACATCGCCGTATTAAGAGCTAGATCAAACGCTAGTGCATTATCCACTGTTGAGTTTATAGATATCATACTGGAAAGATTAAGAGAACTGTCATTTGAAGGACACAAACTACACGATTTCAAAAGGCTAGAAATTCCAGTTGGAGCTTTAAATTTTGATGATGATAACTTGGTACTTCCTATCCCACAAAGAGAAATAAACATCAATCCCAATTTAATTCAGAACGATGGATATTAGTGCATCATAGCAAACATTTTAAAAGAAGGATGTATCATAAATTACGTCCTTCTTTTTTTTAAACTTAATACGCTTCAAAAGAAGTTATATTTTTTAATACCAAATTATAGAAGCTTAACTTCAAATTAAGAAAACCTAGTAGGATAATAAAATATATTTGCACCGAAATTTTATTCAAAGAAAGTTACCATGTTGAATCGACTACGAGGAAAGACTGAACTTCAAAAGCTACAGAGCCAATACTGTAAATTAGTTAAGAGCTCCTATAATCTTGCGATTAAAGACAAAGATAAGAGTGATCATCTCCACAAAGAAGCTATTAAAATTTTAGACCAAATCAAGAAGATAGAACATCAGCTATAATACTATTAGCTCTTTAAATCATGTATAAAATGTAGAGCTTTTTTATTAAAAGTTTCTGGTTGCTCCACATTTACCACATGACCAGAATCTTTTACCACCAAAAGATTAGAAAATTCGTGTAGAGCTACTACTTTTTGTATTGATGGCAAAAAAAGATAATCTTCTTCTCCCATAATATACAAGGTTGGGATTTTGATCTCTTTATCTCTAAAAAAACGTAAAAGCGGATTAATTTCTGAAGTGAGTCTTAACCATCTCAAAAACTCTTTTTGATATATTTTTTTTGCTTCATTAACAAAAAGCAATCTGGACTGTTTGTGATTTTTTTTAGGCATGATTACAAATGCAAAAAACTTATACAAAAACATATAAGGAATTACAGATTTAAACACAACACCTAATCTCATCAGTACTTGGGATCTAAGATTTAATTTCATAATTGCTCCACCCATAATCATACTATCTACTCGATGTGGATGTTTCTCTGCAAGATTTCTGATCAAAATGGTTCCCAGAGAAATCCCAACAAAATGAGAAGAAATTATATTTTCTTTATCAAGAACTTCTACAATATCTGCTGTGATCGTATCAAATGTATATTTAGAATCAAAAGAATCCTTAAGTAATGGTTTAGAGTTACCATGTCCTCGTAAATCAAGAAGTAATATATTATAACACTTCCTAAACGCTCTAAGTTGTTTAAACCATATAGAAGAACTACCTCCAGCACCGTGTACAAAAGTTACCCAAGTAGCATTCTCTGAATGATGATATAAATAATAATTAAGCATATAATATTTAGAAAGATAAAAGTAATGACTTATTACCCTCTATAAGAAGGGTTAACACTATTTAAGGGATTGTTTAATCTTTATAATTAATGAAGTGTCTTAAAATAACTAAATGCATCTACTAACCTTGATCCATACCAGGAAAAATATTCTCCGTCTACCAAAGAAACTTTAGTATTAGGAACCAATTCAGTTACTTCTATCAAATGTTCGTTAGAAAATGGAAAAGGCTCTGATGATAACAAAACAAGATCCAGATCATCTCTGTTTTGAAGCTCTTCCATAATTACTTCTGGATAACGTTCTTGATTACCATAGACATTTACAAATCCGTTAAGTTCTAATATATGATGAATAAATGTACCTCTACCAGCCACCATCCATGGCTTACGCCATATAAAATATGCTACTCTTTGTTGCGGCTTGTCTTTTAGAAATTTCTTAAATGATCTTAACTCTGATTTGATTTTAGAAATTAATGCATCAGCTTCGGTTTTCTTTTCAAATATCTCACCGTACTGTTCAATCATTTCCAGTGATTCTTCCATAGAACCAATATCCGAGACATGAACCGGATATTCCATTTGTAACGTCTCGACCATTTCCTTTGTATTTTCTTCTTTATTACAAAGAATAATATCTGGACGTAAGGCTTTAATTTTATCGTAGTGAACTTTTTTGGTTCCTCCGACAATTGTTTTTTCTTTTCTTATGGAATCTGGATGTACACAAAATTTGGTCACTCCTACTATATGATCAGATAATCCCATGGCAACTAGAAGTTCTGTTTGCGAAGGAACAAGAGATATAATGCGTACTGGTTTTTTTGCTATTGTAAATTCTCTTCCTAATTGATCAGTATACACCATATTTTACAGACATTTCATATATCATAAAAAAATCACAAACACCTAATAATTAACTAATTAAAATTAGGAATTCCTACAAAATATCTTTATATTGTAGGAAATAAAAATAATTTAAAATCTTGGGGCTATGAATTCAATATTACTAAACATTATTGTTTACGGTTTTTTGGCATTTTTTGTGATTTTCATCACATATGGACTTGTTGGTTATGCTAAACAAGTATTTAAAGCCAATAGACGTTAATTTTTTTAATTAAAAATTATTGAAAAAGGAAATCGAGTATACATTCGGTTTCCTTTTTTATTTTCGTGCATTCAATATTTCTTCCATTTGCTGCTGAAGCTCTTTAGCTTTTTCCCCAGCTACTATATCAAAATCCAATCCATCTGAAGCGTAAATTATTCCTCTGGATGAGTTAATCAACAATCCAATCTGATCATTAATTCCATACGTACATACATCTTTTAAATTACCACCTTGCGCACCAACTCCTGGAACAAGTAAAAAGCTATCTGGAATAATTTGTCTAATCTCAGCTAGATATTCTGCCTTTGTTGCTCCCACAACATACATCAGGTTCTTAGCATTATCCCAACCTTTGGAAGTTTCTAATACTTGCTTATACAACTCTCTTCCTTCTACGGTTTTGGTTTGAAAATCAAATGCTCCTTGATTAGAAGTCAATGCAAGCATAATCGTATGTTTATTCTCAAAAGCCAAAAACGGTTCTACAGAATCTTTTCCCATATAAGGAGCTACAGTCACTGAATCAAACTCCAAATCCTCAAAAAAAGCTTTGGCATACATAGAACTTGTATTACCTATATCACCACGTTTAGCGTCGGCAATAGTAAAAACTTCAGGATAGTTTGTATTAAGGTATTCTATGGTCTTTTCTAAAGATTTCCATCCCTTAATACCATAAGCTTCATAAAATGCAGTATTAGGTTTATAACCTACAGCCAGATGATGTGTAGCATCTATGATTTTTTTATTGAACTCAAAAATAGGATCTTCCTCTTCTAATAAATGTTTCGGAATTTTAGCAAGATCTACATCCAGACCTACGCATAAAAAGGATTTCTTTTTCCAAATTTGATCAACAAGTTCCTGAGTGGTCATTTTTTAGTATGATTTGTAATTTATAAAACTATTCTTTTCCGTCTACGTAATCCTGTAAATAAGCATATCTAGTAGTTAGCTTCCCATTTTGTGTCATTCTTGCACGATCTAAAACTCCATCAGCATCACTATCAAAAAATGCTGGAATCACATGTTCCAAAAACATTTCACCAAAACCTTCACTAGCATCTTTCGGCAACTCGCAAGGCAAGTTATCTACCGCCATTACCACAATTGCATCTGGATCTTTAAAATCCACTTCTTGTTCCTTCTCTGGATGGTATCCGTAAATTGGATCCGCTATCGTAGAAGGTCTAATAGTAGTTGCTACTGGACCATCGATATCACAAGAAACATCTGCTACTACTTTGATATTAAATTCTGCCGATTTTGCATCTTCTCTTGTATATAAAAAAGGTGCTCCGTCTCCAAAAAAGTGGCCCGCGATATACATATCACTAACTTCAGCGAATTTCATAAAATCGCTCACATATTCCTCAGTATTGTTATAAAAATCTTTCTTATCAATTACCTTTCCATCTATGCGTTTATTGTAATCCAATACATCAATTTGTGTATATACTGGTTCATCAAAAGTATCCGTAAGGTATTCCTTTACAGAAACTTCTTTAATCTTCATAGCATCCAAAATTTCTTTGGCTCCACATCCTACTTTACCTTTTCCTGTAAGTACAATCTTTATATTCGGCAGATCTATTTTAGATAATTCGGATTCTAATGTTTTTTGATCGGGTAATGTTTCTGCTTTAGGTAGCTCGAAGCTTTCATTTTTAAGCCCTAAAGCTCTAAAGCCATTGTATGCTCCAACAATACCAGCATATCGACCAAAACCAATAAGTCTGAATCCTTTTTTATTTACAATTACCTCGTGATCATACAGTTCTATATCCTTATCCAGGATCGCATTTAATAACGCCCTGTTATAAGGTTGTTTCTTTATAGTATGAGAAAAGAAAAAATATTTTTTATTCGGAATTAATGCATCAATAGGAACTTCTTTCACACCTAATAACACTTCACAATCCGAAAGATCATTGACAACATCAAAGCCCATTGCTTTGTATTCTGCATCATCAAAAACCCTAATATCTGAGTTTTCTACCTTAAAAGATGCTTTCGGAAATTTAGATACTGTGTCGCTAAGGCCCTTTGGTGAGAAGACAACCCGACGATCTGGCGGATTTTTTCGTTCTCTGATAATACCGAATGTAGTCATATAGTTTTTGGTATATATTTTGTTTATGTAAAAGCGCGGCTAAGATATGACAAATATGATTATCTTTGCCAACCATTTTGGCTTTCTAATGAAGGATTTTAGATCAAATTAACTTCAAATGAAAGGTCAGCTAAAAATGAACATCGGGGTCGACTGGTTTTGACAGCGAGATTAATAGAGTGGTAAGCACGTCGAGCGCTGAGATATAGCTCGTAAATATCATATTTCACCTTTTTTAAACGGCGAGAATAACTACGCCCTAGCTGCATAATCCGAATTATAGTAGGATAATGCCTCGGCTCACTAGGTGAGCAAGCAGGATACTCTTCAAAAGCCTTGGTTTATGGCGTTTGGTTTTGAGTATCGTAAAAGTAGACCTAGAAATTATAGTATCTCGATATAGTTTCGAAACTAAAGAGAATAAGCGATACGTTGGCGGTTTTTGGTCTTTCATATCGACGAAAATTAAACAAAAACTAAGCGTGTAGAAAGCTATTGTATTACTTGTTTGGACGAGGGTTCGAATCCCTCCGACTCCACAGAATAACCCTAAATCATTAATGATTTGGGGTTATTTATTTACAGGTGCTAGTTTTACATTTTATTAATCACAAAAGAAAATGTAAACTTATAAATTAAAGAAAATATTCTAACATCTTTATCATTGGTTTGGTGTTTAGAGTTCTAAAAACTATCTAAAATAAAAAAAGCAAAAATGCCATCAATTTATATTGGGGATTTTCCCTATTTTTAGCATTTAAAATAAAGTATGGCAAAAGAAAATAAAATGATCAAATTTCATTTGTTTGATTTTAAATTTACTCCTTTAAAAGAATATGAAAGTTCTAATAATTCATCATCAATTTTGAAATCTTGTATTGATAGGATAAACAATGAAAGAACACAGAATAACAAGGCAATTGTTGTTGATCGGAATGAAAACCGTGATAGCGAATCTAGACAATTATTTGTAAGTAGCGCAGCATATAGATTAAAAGATAAGGTTTACAAATGTAGAATTGCACTTATTAGAGATGGCAAAATCCCGACATTAGTAGATAAAAAATATTATACTCTAACTTCGTTTGATCAACTGGGATCAAATTCTATTGCTGAAACCACTAATTTCTACATAGATATGAATTCCAAAGTTCCAATTGTTTGTTGCGAATTTCATAGTCAAGGACCAAGGATATCAGATATAGAGTACTATTTTCGATATATATCATCCCATAACATGCTTAGATTATCAAAAGCTTGTAAGGCTAATATACATATGGAAATGCCCATTAATGATGTTTTAACTTCAATCTCTGAAGTACTTAAGTTTAAAATTAAGGTTAGGCCACAAAGATTAGCATACATAAATGATAGCGTAAATGCTGCATTCGTTGGTAATATGTATGCATTAGCAAATACAGTAGATCCAAACTATATAAAAGTGGAAGCTTCATTTAGAGATTTTGGCAACGTTGCTTTTAAAAAAAACAATAAAGCAAAGACATTCATAAAACGAACATTAAACGCCATAAATAATGATAATCAGGTTGGTGATGATTTTGATGACTTTTATTTAGAATTTGAAAATAATAAGGGTAATTTTGATACTTTTAGTTTAATAAGCGGAAAAGTAGAACTAGGTGTTAATTGTACTTATTTATCTCCAGGAAACTTAGACACTAAAGAATTATACAATAGAATAATGGTTGAATTTAATCGTTATTTAGATTCTAAAAAATAATAATTTGCAAATGGATAAATATTATGATCGCCCTGTTTTGTATGATTATTTAATATCGTTTATAGTTATTACAGCTATAATCATTTGTGAATATTATAAAATGTTTTCTATTGATAACTCCGAGAAGTACGTTAAAATAGCAACTGATATTGGAAGAACTGGTTTAATTGTATCTGGTTTTATTTTAACAATGGTTACCATACTTTTATCCTTAAAATCGAATCAAATTATTATGGATAAGGAGCTAAAGAATAGTAGCCCTGCATTTTTGATTTTCTTAGCTTCACCTTTGTTTAAGAAGAGCATTAATATTTTAAAGTATGGTATAATATCCTTAGTCACTCTTTCGATTCTATTGTATGTAACAAGTCTAACCGTACCTATTTCTTTTTTTAAATATATGTTATTCTTTGATTTAGTTGGTTTAATCATAATATTTCTTACATTTTTGAGGTGTCTATATGTTCTTTCTTTGATTTTAAAAACTCAAGTAGTTCCTAAGAAAGAGTCAAATTAAATACTTTTGAGAAATACTAATTATTATACAAGAGGATAAATCTCCTTTTTTTTGCCAAGCTATAATAAAAAAATGAAAGTTCAATAAACCGATGGTGAGTTTTATTAAATTGATATTTTTTCTTTTATATTTAGTTATAGGTATTTCAATTACCATAAGGAAGAAAAATGCGTTTCTTTTTTTTATTAAAATGTCTTTGGGGTACTCTACATTGCTGATCTTATTTTTAATTGGAATATTTTATATAGGAAGTTTTTTTTCTAGTAAAATAGATTTTGAGGTATTTAATTTTATCGACATGTATTTCCTTATAAGTAGTTTTATGGGTATTTGGGCTTTACTAATAAATGGTAATGATGACAACTGGACTTAAATAACTTCTAACTTAAAATTAAAAACAAACTAAAGTTCAATAAATAAATAATATGAAATGTCTTTGGTGTTTTAAAACAGAAATAGATGTAACTTTTATAAAGAAAGCACATACAATTCCTAAATCACTAGGCGGACAGAAATACAATAATAATGTTTGTGATGAATGTAATAAATATTTTGGCGAAAAGGGAGATGATAAATACTCTATAGAAGAAGCTTTAAAAGAAACCTTCGTTATCTCAAGAAAAATGCTATATAACCCTAAAGATGGTAAAAGGAAAATAGGGGAATTTAAGTCGAGATTCTTTGAAATAAAAGAACGAAAAGGCAGAAAACGATTAATCATAAAACAATCGTTTAGATTTAATAGGCAATTCCAACAACGATTATGTCGAAATTTTAAGAGGGGGTTGTATAAAATGTATTTTGAAGAATTGAACAGGCAGAAAGGAGTGGGGTATGATAACAAATATGATATAATTAGAAATTTTGCTCGTTATGATAGAGGCGATTTACCTGTAATTTATTTTGAAAGATCTTTTGGAGCTATGATACTATTTAAAAGAGAGGCGGAAACTCCTATTCTATTTTTTGATAGAATGGAATACCTTTTTTCTAATAAGACTTTCGATGAAATAGAGTTTTTAAGTCATGTGTTTGGCTTTCCAATAGGAGATTTTAATGAAAATGATTTTGAGAATTATATGCACAAATCAATAGAAATAAAAGATGGTTTATTCAAAAATGCATTAATTATAAAAAGTCTTCTTGATATTGATTTTACATTAAAAGTAATGAATGACTAAAATTTAGTAAATCGATGAAAAAATAAACTTTAAAGAAAGATAATATCGCTATAAACAGTTCAAAAACATTTCCTATTAGGATTTTTCCGAACTTATCTAATATTTCTTTGTTTGTTTTCATACACTTAATACTTAAAATCAACCATTTCCTTATTAAACCTATCTTTTATTTCTACAAATCTAAAACCAGTAAATTTTTCATGTTTTTTAATTGCATCTTTAAGCTTTTCAGAAACGATATATTCAGGAATATTAGTATGATGTCCCATAATAAATAGATCATCTGTCACTTTTGATAAATCTATTCTTAGTTTTTCTGGGTAAAATATTTTTTTTTCTTTCTGTAGCTTTTCATAATCTTCATTATTATTTATTTCTACGTAAGTTCTATTCGTTTTATCCGTAAAGTGGTGGTATCTACTTGGAAAATAAAACACACTATTTTTGTAATCTAAAATATACTCTTTGTTTTGATAACAAAGTCTAAACAATGAATACCCTTCTATAGTTCTTTTGTTTTGATGTGTTAGAATATTCCAAGATTGAAATTCTTGCGTTTTAAAACCTTTTAAAAACTCTATAAACGATTTTTCAAAAACTCTACTTCCAGCAGGTGTTTTTCCTGCTGTGTTCAGAAAAGTTGTAAAACCTGCTTCTGGATCTAAAACAAGTTCAGGTAAAGAAGGAAGGGAAATACACCCTTCCTCTTTATAAGCCCATTTTTGTTTTTTTATATAATCAGCATTATACGTTTCGATAACTTGGGGATAAGCTCCTATTAAGTTAATATTAATACTATTTTTTAAAACAAAAAACTTCATGAAATTTTAATTATAGTTTATAATTATTTATTACGTCAAGTAAATCAAATGAGCCTAAGTTAAAGGTAGGGTCTCCAGCTCTCATACCAATATGTAATTGTAACAAATTCTGGAATTCTGCTACTTCTTTAGCTGCTTCATCTATGTTATTATATGGTAATCGTTCTAAAGCTTCTCTTACTGCATTGTTATAGGCTGAATGTCCAATCAAATACGGATATTAAATATTTCATTATCAAACACTATATAATTTAAAGAAAGATTATCAAAGTCTTGAATTCTATACCAGTAGGATAATTGCATACCAGCTGTTCTTGGATTTTTATTATAACCTAAATGAGTAATTATTCTATCAATAGAAAAAAATCAGATAAAGAAAGTTTTAATAAAGGATAATCATTATTTTAATGATAAGGTTTTTAGGGTATATATCTTTTCAAAAAATCACAGGAATTGGATTATTTATATAATATCTAACGATTAATATTTTTATAGTAGTCGTTCTTATTCCTCAATAAACTCCAAATTATTAAGCTTGTAAAAATCCGTTACCCCTTTGGTAATCTGTTGGACTTTTTTTATCTCTAAAGGATAATACATAGATAGAATATCCTTGTTATCAATAATTGGATGAACTTCACTTTGAATCTCTTCTGTTACATACATTTCCAAAATTGTAAAACTAAAAGTAAGAGGCATATCCGAATCAGCCTCTGCCTGTTGAATATATACCTTATAACAATCAAAACCTTCAATAGTTTTTCTGTCTTCTTTTATCTCTTTAGAATTAATTATAAGCCATTTCAACCTATTTTTAAAGCTATTTTTTGAAATCTTTTTTTCACTTAAAACAATAGAGTCTTTTTTTCTAAAAGTATATATAGCAGAATCCTGAACCTTTAAAAAAGAGATGGAATTGTTTCGTTTTTCAGCTTGAGTAAGGACGTCTGAATGCATCTCCTCTATCATATTATTCAATAGTTCTCCCAATAAAAAATCTCTGGCCTGTTTGATTTTTACAGAATCATTAGTTTGTTTAAGTTTAGTTAGTTGTAAATCAACTAACTCTTTGTTAGCTTTTTCGATACTTTTCTTGACTTGCAAAGGGTCAACTGTGTTAGTTTGAGAAAAGCTTATTTGTCTAATTTCCTGAGAATATCCTATAACAGAATATAGAGCTAATAAATAAAAAGTTCTTTTCATAAAATTATTGTAAGAATATTGGCTAGGCTATGGAAATATACACCTAGCCAATATCTATAAGTATTAGTTTTTAATAGTTTGACTAAATCGGGAAATCCAACCATCTTCAATCATATGTTCAGATTTAAGGTCCTCACTTATTTTTAAAAGGTCAACTTCTTTTCCTTCCTCTTTATGAATAATCTTAAATTCCTCGTTTTCATCAAAGATTCTTAAAAAATCAAAGATCAAACTTTCCAATGAATCTTTTACAAGAGAAGAAGTTTTCTCTTTTAATTCTCCTGACTCTATATTTTTAAGAATATTGGTTGACAATATCTCATAATTGTCTTCAAAAACATTTTCTATTAAGATTTTTCCAAATTTATCTAGTATTTCCTGATTCGATTTCATATTATTAAATTAGTTTAAATTAATACCATTCCAAGGGATATTCACTATAATAGACACTCCTTGCTCTTTAAGGTCTTTCAAAGCTTCAATTACCCAAAATCTTGCGATGTCTTGAGGTATTCCAATATCGACCATCGCTTGAATTTCTATATTTGCAACATCCGCTATTGTCATAGTAGAGTTCGGATTTGCCTTTTTCCAAGCAGAATACAAACTATTTTGTTTACCTGTTATTTTGGCATGAACATTTATTAAATCTGCTAAAGGATTTGCTTCTTTCCATACTTTTTTAAGTGTATTGACGGAAACACTAAAAGCTGCTCTAAAGTCGTATGCAGATTCTCCTTCAAAAGCTTTTTTTGCTAATGGATGATGACCTTTAACTTTTACATATTCACCTGTCCCTTCTTTAACAGACCTTCCAATACCTGATAATAAATCAATTACACCGTCAATTTCATCGCTAAACTTTTTTAGTTTTTCAGCGAGTTTTGCAATTTCTTCGGCACCTTCTGCAATAATTTTTAAACCTTGTTCACCTCCTTCAGTAGTAACTACTTTAACCACTCCTTTTGCTCCTGTAGAAACCCATCCTACAAATGGAATAGCTGAAGCTAAACTTAATGAGCCATTTATATTATCTCCTTCTAAAAAATAAATTCCTCCATTAACTAAATCTGCAGCTTCTCCAAAGAAAGGAACTATTCCTGCAATATCTAATCCTAAATGAATTAAATCTTTAGATGCTTCCCAATATACTCTAGCGTCTGACCATTCAGGATGAATTGCTTTGAGAGCCGCACAACGCATTGAAAAACGCATTTGAAAGAATGGATCGGTAGTATCTGTTTCGTAAAAACTATTTATAGAAGTCAGAAAGTCATCGCTATGCTTTTCTAAATTATTTGTACGAAGAGCTCTAAGAGTTAAATCAGTTGCTTTTATTCCTGCTTCAGAATATTGTTCCTTTGCAAGCAAACTGGCTAATTCTGCTTCCTCTTCAGGGTGAGTGTCTAGGTATAATGCTGCAGGTGTTCCAAATTCAATATTTAAGTGACTCCTTAATGCAAAAGTGCTAATATCATTGACAGGTGTGGTAATTACAGAATTAGGCTCGTTGTTATCAGTAGTGCCTGTTCCTCCAGTACCGACACCTCCATTATTTCCATCAGGGTTTCCAGTATCGTTGTTTCCTCCCCCAGAACTACTACACCCGTCAGCAGGTTGAAAGGTTTCCGTAACAGGAATACAGACTTCCATTGTCCCTTCATTCCCCGTGCAATTAGGTCCCCAAGGATGATCTTCACCTCCATAGTCACAAGAAACAACTGTATAACAAATAGTGTAGTTTAAAATATAAGGTAAACAATCGTTTTTTTGTTGATATACCGAATTTAAATCTAAATCAAGTTCTTGAATAGAAACCTTGTTTTCAGTAGAAAACTCATTTCCAAAATACAAGTCTTCTCTATCTTTTTTCGTTAGATTATAAGTGTACATATAAGAATCATACAAACCATCTTTATTTAAACTAAAAACAAGATTTTTAAGTGTATGACTCGATTCTTCTTCTAAGACACTAAAGGTGTATGAGTGATATGCTCCCTTTTCCATATACTTAATATTCTCATTAGATATTAGGAAGCTGTTACCAGAAGCTTTAGAAACCCCATTATTAAAATGTTCTGATACTCGTTGAAAAACTAAATCATTTTTTTCAAGCTCTTTCGACCCAATCGTTTTAACTATTAACTCATTTGTTACTTCTTGAGAAACGATAGATTCTTTTTCACATGAAAAAGATATTACTAAAAGAAATAGTAATAATAATTTCGTTAAATAATTTCTGTTAATTGTCATATTCATATTTTTTTATTTCGCTTACTCTTTTTAGGTTTTCAGTACTCCCCCTAATTCATTGTTTTCCCAAGACAGACTATCTAGAAAAATGGTTCTAAAATGTTCCTGAACAAAAAAAGCGTACATGTCAACTATGAATATTAATTATTAGCAGAAAAAATCACCTTAAAACAAATTAAATTGAAATTTAATACAGGCGTAAATAATCTAATTAGTAAAACTTATTATTAATAAAATAGAAAGGTTTCCCTTTTAAACTGTTAATCTTAAAATTGTTACTAAATGCCAAAAAATCAATATTACAAAGTAATATCTAAAACAAAAAAGTTTTTTTATGTTTTAGATTTAGCGATGGTAGTTTAACAAACACTTTTCTTTAGAAAAATATTATTTTTTTCCTCTTGGAGGATAGCTTCCTCTTAATCTTTTTTTCTTCATATTTTACTTCTTTTAATGTTATAAATTCCCTGGGTAATATATAGTAACTTCTAAAACGAATATGTTACCCTTTTACATCCATTTTTTTCATAAAATAAGTTTACTCTGTACTATATTTTTCAATAAATTTAAGCGAAGACACCAAAGAATTCATCTCTTTTTTAAGAAGGTTTCCGTAGTTGCAGTAAATTATTAAGCTATTTAACTTTTGATCTAGCTTCAGTGCATTCTTCGGAAAGATTAAAATAAAACTAATTTTCAGGAATCACCTATAAAAACAAAGAGATCGTTTATAAACGATCTCTTTGTGAAATGTATCACTATGACTTAGTTCTTAAGTAGTTTATATGTGCTAGTTTCTCCATCGATTTTTAACTGAAGAAAGTACATTCCTTCTGAAAAACTACCCATATCCAATTGATATTCATGAACACCTCTTTTTAGATATTCGTAGTTTGTTAGCACTTTAACTCGGTTACCTAATATATTATAGATACTTACACTAACTTGTCTTTTCTCTTGTAAATTAAGTTTAAAATTAGCTGTTGTTTTTATAGGATTCGGATATGCTTCAAATAAATTTGATTTGCTCTCCAACAACCCACTTTCTTTATTTGCATTTCTTCCCAAAATAGCATCAAAATATGGTCTGTAGTTTGAAGAAAACTCTGTATTAAAGGTAACATCCCAATTGATAGACCAAGTCATTAATCCTCTCATTTCAGGATAACCGTTAGTGTTAACCATGGTATATCTACCTCCAAATGGAATTCCTTTAATTAGATAATCTAATGCTTGCTTAACCTCAGCAGGAGATGTATATCCTCCTCCAGCTGCTTGTGGAGAAGCTGGTATTCCAAAAGCCACCTGATCTGGTCGTAATGCTGGAAAATTCACTGAATGTCCAGCTACGGGAAATCCTTGTAATAGCATTTCAGTCATTGCCACATGAAAATCAGCATTACCTTGTGAGTAACATACACCATCCAAACCTAACATACACCCAGAATTATAATCCTGTACATGGATATAATCTAATCTATTCCTAAATTCATAAATCACTGGTAGGTACGCTCCAAATGAACCCGCATATGTGCTATTTCCTCCTTGAACAAAGGCTGTTTCTGGTGCAGCACTCAAAATAAAATCAGACCCAAAATGATTTATAATTACCTGTGTACCAGCAATAAAATTAGTGATTTTGGGAGATGTTGGATTTCGGAAATCGTTATCACCTGTAGATAATCCTAACGAAGTTCCTTCAAGGTCTATATCCATTCCATCAAAACCATATTCTTCTATAATAGCGATCATAGCGCTTGCAAAGGTTTGTGCATCCTGTGGTGTAAGTAATTCAATTCTTCCGTTAGCCCCACCAATTGAAATCAACACTTTTTGTCCCCTACTTTGTAATAATCTTACATCCTGACGAAATCGTGCATCGGTCGTAACATCTGTACTTGGCACAAAAGCCATATCCGCTTGTCCAAAAGTTGCAGGTTCTGCAAATGCAATATTTACAACATCCCAATCAGTAGATACATCTCCTAAATTTAATACAGCCGAACCATTATTAAAATTGTGCCAATATCCAACCATAATATGTTTAGCCAGATCTGATGGTGGTGGAGGTGTGCCATCTGTTATAGAAACATTTACTACTCCCGAAGTAACAGTTTCGTTAGTGCTGCTAGTAGCTCTAGCTGTCAATGTATGATTTCCTAAACTTCCTGAAGACCATGTAATCCCAAACGGAGCAGTAGCATCTTCTCCTAGTTTTATGGTACCATCAAAAAACTCAACTAAAGTGATATTCCCATTAGTATCTGATGCATTCGCTGTTATAGAAATTGCATCTCCTTGTGTAAATACCGATCCTGTATTTGGTGATGTTAAAGACACAGATAACGTACTTGATCCCTCAGTAACAGAGATGTTTATGGTGCTAGAAGTTGTGGTTACACCTTCATTATCAGTGGCTATAGCAAATATTGCATAATCCCCAACAGTAGTGTTGGTCAAGTTTACACTATAAGGACTTGTTGTATCAGTTCCTAAACTTGTGCTTCCATTAAAAAATTCTACTTGAGAAATACTATCATCATCACTTGCACTTGCAACTAATTCTACTACCGTATTTTCTTCAAATACACTACCATTAGATGGAGATGTAATACTAACATTAGGTGGTTGATTGGTATCTCCAGAACAAGACCCCAACAACGTCCATGGCTGACCGCTTCCTGTAGGACCATTACTAGTTTCTGGATTGTTTTGTGTCCACCAATTCGCTAGGTATTTCTTATTATTAAGCTGTACCTCATCTCCTTGAGTATACGTCGCTGATGATGACCATATAGGTATGCCAGTACATCCTTCGTTTGAAATAGGATTTACAATAATTTCTACAGAGGCAGAATTCCCCGATGCTCCTTGATTATCTATTGCTACCGCAGTTACGTTATGTGAACCAACGGTGGCATTATTCCATATAAAACTATATGGACTAGAAGTATCCGTTCCTATACTTACATTATCAACAAAAAACTCAACAGTATCAACTGTTCCGTCTGCATCTGTTGCATTTGCGGTTATTGTAATATTAACTCCTTGATCAAAAGTCGCTCCTGCTAACGGAGAAGATATAGTCACTACAGGAACATCATTAGAATTATTGGTAATACTAATGGATATCGGACTAGATGTCCCTGTAGCTCCTAAATTATCTGTAACTATTGCTGTAAGGCTATACGTTCCTATTCCTCCTGTATCCCAAACAGTACTGTAAGGATTGGTTGTATCCACACCGATACTTGTGCCATTAGCAAAAAACTCAACTTGGGTAATACTACCATTATCAAAGGCATTAGCAGAGATATTAATAGGTTCTCCAACCCCAAAACTAGAATTATTGGAAGGAGATGTGATATTTACTGTGGGTAGCGGATTACTATTATCTAAAGCATCTAAATATGCTCTATGCTCATTAGAAAACTCAAAATTATTAAAGGCGTCCCAATTCACAGACCAAGTCATTAAACCTCTAAGGTTAGGGTATGTTTGAGTAAGTGTATAGTTTCCTCCAAAAGGAATTCCTTTAATTAAATAATCCAATGCCTTGTGTACTTCTGCTGGTGGAGCAAAACCACCACCTGCATTAGCATTAGCTGGAAGACCTATCAAAACCTGATCTTGTCTAAGAGCTGGAAAAAACTTAGAAGTATCTCTGGTAATAGGAAACCCTTTTAGCAACATATCAACTAACGACACATAAAAATCTGCATTACCCATTGCATAAAACTGATCATCTAAAGCCGTAATCGATCCAGAATTATAATATTGAACTTGTAAAAAGGTAAGCTTATCTCGTAATGCATGAATTACTGGAAGATAAGCTCCAGCTCTTCTATCTGCCCCAGACGAAATACCTCCATAAAAACTATACCCTAATTGCACAAAAAATGTTTCTGGTGCCATGGTAAGCAAGAATTTATCTCCAAAATGATCCGTTATAGTATTGATAGCATCGATTAGATTTACAATACGAGGAGTGGTTGGGTTTCGGAAATCATCATCTCCTAAATTAAGTGACAACGATTGACCTTCGAAATCTATATCCATCCCATCAAAACCATAGTTTTCGATAATTGAAATCATAGAGCTAACAAATTCGTCTCTCTCTGCAACAGTATTTAATTGCACTGTTCCATTTGCTCCTCCAATAGAAATCACTACCTCTTGCCCTCTGCTTTGTAAAGCTTGAATGCCACTTCTAAAATTTGCATCAGAAATATTAGCTGGATCAGGTGTAAAATCTATAAGGGATGTACTACCCGAAACTGGTTCTGCAAAAGAAATATTTACTACATCAAACTTAGATGATACATTTTCAGGGCTAATAAAACCAGATCCATTATCAAAATTATGCCAATACCCAACAATTACGCGATCAGGTAATTCTCCATCCGATCCTCCTGTAGGTCTAACTCGTATCTCAATAATAGAAGACGTGGTTGTGTTACCATCATTATCTGTTGCAACACTTGTTATAGAATAATTCCCTTCGGCTGCTCCAGACCAAGTAAAAGCATATGGCGCAGACGTATCCTCACCTAATTTAGTAGTACCTTGAAAAAATTCTACCAAAACCACAGAACCATCAGTATCTGAAGCATCTGCAGTAATATTTATGTTATTACCAACTATAAAACTAGCATTATTAGAAGGAGAGGTAATGCTTACCACAGGCGATTGAGGACCCACAGGGTTTACTGTTATTGCAACTACAGATGATGTAGTTACGGCTCCATTATTATCTCTCGCTGTAACAGTAATATTATAATTCCCTGGAGCAGCATTGGTCCAGTTTAGACTATAAGGGCTTGTCGTATCAATCCCAAGGCTTGTTGTACCAGCAAAGAATTCAACTTCAGAAACAGATCCGTCTGAATCTGAAGCTTCTGCCGCTATCGTAATAGTATCTCCTTGGTCAAAAACAGTTCCATTCGCAGGAAGTGTAATATTAGCCGATGGCGCTTGATTTTGCCCACTACAAGCTCCTATTAACGTCCAAGGTTGACCACTTCCTGTAGGTCCATTATTGGTTTCAGGATTATCTTGAGTCCACCAATTTGCAAGGTATTTATTACCATTAAGCTTTACTTCATTTCCTTGAGTGTATGTATTAGCTGAGGACCATACTGGAGTATTTGCACAATCATTTTGAATCAATGTATATTCTGTCTTGGCTAAGGTTCCTTTTATAATTTCATTAATATCATTAACATGTTTAGATGTTATAATATTTGCGTAGCTATTACCAATACTACACAAGGTCATTAGCATGAACAATGCTATAGGTATGCACAAATTTTTGAATAAATAATGGGAGTTATTTTTCATGATTAAAAAGTTTGATTTACATTTTTTTATATTTTTGAATTCTCGGAATTGCTACTTTACATCTGAAAAAAGTAAAACTTAGCAGACCCGATTGAAGCTGTGGTCTAACGATATTAGATTATATTCAGTTTGAATAGTATTGAGAGAAAACTGCAATACATAACAGAGGAGTTCGCATATAGATGCCCTTAAAAAACTCCGAAAATAAGCTCAATACTGACTGAGTATATTTCGGAGTTTTTATTTAGAACAATCGTTTAACTAGAAGTTGGCTAATTAAATTCTATGAAATAAAAGATTTAATTACAATTCTGAATAAACTCCCATGGTTTCCCATCACCTGTATTAGATGGTGGTATGTCTCCTTGTGTCCACCATTTTGCTCGATACAAAGCATTTTGATATACAGCTTCGGCTCCTCCAGTATATGCTGTAGAAGAATTCCATTGACTAGAGCTACAGCTTCCTGTATCACCATCTCCGTCACCATTTCCATCACCATCGCCATTTCCATCACCATTTCCGTCTCCGTCTCCATTTCCATCACCACAATCACTTACAAATTCCCATGGTTGTCCACTACCTGTGCTCGAACTTGGATTGTTTCCTTGTGTCCACCATTTTGCTCTATACAGTTTATTTTGTTCTATTGCTTCTTGTCCTCCATTATATACAGTTGTACTACTCCATTGTGCCGCATTATCGCAACCTGTTCCATTACCATCGCCGCCATCGCCGCCACCATCACCACCTCCATCATAAGGTGATTCTGGATAATTTTCTGCATTCGCTATAGCCTGAGATTGAGATACTCCATTAAGTACTTGACTAGCAATATGTAAATATCCATAAGCAGAAGATGAATTTCCTTTTAATAACATTTGCCAGATCATTATCCCGTCATTATTCGTATTATTAGCTCCTATATGTGCAGAAAGTTCTGCCATATTATCATACGTATATGTATAATATGGTCCCCAAGGTTCATTAGGATAATGTGTTCCAGCAGCAATTGAGAAACCATATTTATCTGCATAATGCTTATAGGCATCATACATAATTTTTCTATTACTTGCAGCTCCTGTGTTATAACCTTGATAGGCAATTAAATCGATTTTATCTCCAACTGCTTCCATAACTGGTATCATATGACCCGTAGTAGCAAATCCAAATAAACTAATAGCTTGATTTGGTGTGGTTGCATTATAAAGATTCGCATCAGATTCTCCAGATAAAGTATTTCGATTGCTATGTGCAAAAGGGGATGAAGGATCATCATTATTTACACCTCCTAAGGCACCAACTCCAGCGGGTGCACAAGCAAGAAGATATTGTCCTTTTGGCATAATAGCTCTAGAATTATTGAAAAAGTCAATAAATCGTTGCACATTAATTGGGTCACCTATTGTAGCGAAACTACCATTAGGTTCAAAATCCCAATCAATTCCTTCAAATCCCATATCATCCACCAAATCTTTTATTTCCTGATAGTTGATATTGTAAGCTGCATCTGAACCCCAATAGGTTTCTCCACCGATAGATAATATTACTTTAGTCCCTTTGGACTTTAATGCCGCAACAGATCCTTTTAGCGTTGCTCCATCATAAGGTGTTTGAATCCCTGTATTGGTGATATCCAAAGAACCTTTTTGATATCTAAGGTTAGGTCTGGCAAAAGCTAAGAATACATGAGTTACATGCTCTGGAATATCTCTTAGTTTAGATCCGTTATTACCAGATGTCCAACTCTCTGACCAAGAAGGAAAATATCCTAATATGATGGGTTCATTAATCGAAGTCTTAATTGCATTTGATTCAATTGTACTTAGGCTTTCGTTTTCTATAAAGCTTTCATTTGTGCAGGATAAAAACAGCATTGGTATAATTGCTATTCTCCAAATAAGGTTTTTAAAATAATTCATAAAATGTTTGTGTTAAAGGTTAATAATTATGTTAACTATCGTTGATAGTGTAGTTTTGAGTCATAGTATGTTGCTTGTACGTTGAGTATGTATTTTTGAATTAATCATCAAAGAGCTTAGCCTTCTTTTTTTATTGATTTATTTTTTATTTTTAATAATCTCATCCACTACATCTGGATTTAAAAGAGTAGATGTATCTCCTATCGTTTTTATATCATCTGTAGCAATCTTTCTTAATATTCTTCGCATAATTTTTCCGCTTCGAGTCTTAGGCAAGCCTGTAACGATTTGAATTTTATCTGGCTTTGCGATCGGACCAACCAAACGGGACACTGTTTCTTTTATCTCTGTATGTAACTTTTCTTCTTTTTCATCTTTGTTATATGTGATCACATATGCATATAGTGCATTACCCTTAATTTCATGTGGATAGCTTACCAGTGCACTCTCTACTACTAACGGATGTTGATTGATTGCATTTTCTATGGGAGCAGTACCTAAATTATGACCTGATACTATAATTACATCATCTACTCGACCCGTAATTCTATAATTCCCTTGTTGATCTCTTAATGCTCCATCTCCAGGAAAATAGTATTCGGGATATGCAGAAAAATAAACATCCTTATATCGATCCTGATCTCCGTATATTGTGCGAGCAATTCCTGGCCAAGGAAACTTTATTGCCAATATTCCTTCAGCTTCTTTTTCTTGTATTTCAATTCCTTCTGGGGTTAATAATGCTGGTTGAATTCCTGGTAATGGTAATGTTGCGAAAGTAGCTTTCTGAGGAGTTACACCTGCTAAAGAAGAAATCATAATTCCTCCTGTTTCTGTCTGCCACCAAGTATCTACAATTGGGCAGTTATTGTTTCCAACGATATCATTATACCATTCCCATGCTTCGAGATTAATTGGTTCTCCTACGGTTCCCAAAACTTGAAGATTTGAAAGATCATATTTCTCTACAAGTGACGAAGGATGTTTTTTTAATGCTCTAATAGCAGTTGGAGCGGTATAAAAATGGGATACTTTATGTTTTTCGCATACTTGCCAAAATCGGTCGTAACCAGGATAGTTTGGAATTCCTTCAAAGACAATCGATGTAGCACCTACCGATAACGGTCCATAGACAATATAACTATGTCCAGTAATCCATCCTATATCAGCTGTACACCAATAAATATTATTTTGTTCGTATTGAAATACATTTAGAAAGGAATAGGAGGTATATACCATATATCCAGCAATAGTATGTACCATTCCTTTTGGTTTTCCTGTAGACCCTGATGTATATAAAATAAACAAAGGATCTTCTGCATCCATGAGTTCGGCCTCACAATACTCTGAAACGCCTTTTATTTCTAGGTGCCACCAAGAGTCTCTACCAGGTATCCAATCAACATCTTGTCCTGTGTTTTTCAGAATTATCGTAGATAGTACACAAGGACATTTTAGTAATGCTTCATCAACTATGTTTTTTAAAGCAATGTTTTTAGTTCCTCTGTAGGATCCATCAGCAGTAATTAACATTGTACAAGCGGCATCATTTATTCGAGTTGCCAAAGCTTCAGAAGAAAAACCAGCAAATACCACAGAATGTACTGCCCCAATTCGTGCACATGCCAGCATTGCAACCGTAAGTTCGATAACCATAGGCATATATATACATACTCTATCTCCTTTTTTGATTCCTTTGCTTTTTAACACATTCGCAAATTGACAAACCATTGCATGGAGTTCTCTATATGTATATTTTTCGGAAGATTTATCGGGGTCATTGGGCTCCCAAATAATTGCAGTTTGATCTCCATTCTGTGCTAAATGTCTATCCAAACAATTTTCAGTAATATTCAATTTCGCATTCGTAAACCATTTTGTTTTAGGAATTGTCCAATCGTACTCCAATACTTTATCCCAGGTTTGATGCCAATTAAAAGTTTCTGCGATTTCTGACCAAAAAGACTCAGGATCCGTAATACTTCTTTGGTAGCTTTTTTTATACTCATCAAAGGAAGAAATCCTTTTTAATTTATGTTTCACAAATGTTTCCATAAAGTAATATTATTTTAAAGAAAGATTAGAAGTACGATTCTTATAAAAAATCATGCTTTTATCGACTATGTTAAATATAGAATCGCTTTCTTTTTTATATTTCAGTTCTACAGTATTCCAATCCGTAGCCCATCCATTTACTATATTATTGAGGTATACTATTTTTAGTGTATGCTTTCCTTTTTTTAATGGAATTGAACTAGTTTCTGGATGTTTTTTTATATTTTTTTTATAATCAATCACTAATCGATCCGCGATCCAAACCTGATCTTGATTACTCGAGAAAAAATACACTCCATCTTCAGGTATTTCTATATATCCATCAACCAATGCTGCTTTAAAATTTTCTTTGTTAATCTCATGTCCCCAATCATATGTCACATTTACATCTTTGAGTTCGGTAATCTTTCTTTCTATAGGTTCTATTGAATCTACTATTTCATTTACATGAGTAAAATGACCTTTTATAGTTTTGACATTAAGTCCTCTATCCAGATTATTCATATTCTCTAAAGAAGGAATTAACTCTTGTTTCTGGAGTGATAGTTCTCTAGTATTACTCATTTTTCCATGAGGTAATATCGAAGCAATTTTTAAGAAAGTTGACTTATTAAAAGTTAGTGGTTTTGTATACACATTGCTATTCTTGTTAGGTACACTACCATCAGTTGTATATACCATTTTTACTGGTGCTGTTGTTCTAAATTCAATGGTTGTTTCGTTCTCAAAAACAATATGATCGGTTATTGGTCCTTCTGGCATTGGTATATGATACTGAAGATTATATCGATCTAATAGGCGATATGTTTTTTCTAATCTACTTAAGAAATTATGATAATCTTTATTCTTCTTAGAAGTCCAACCTACTTCTGCGATGGCTAATATTCTGGGATACAATTGATACTCGGCGATAGTATTGCTATCTCCATGTTCTGTCCAAAAATTACCTTGTAAACCAAGAATATGATGTCTTTTGTTTTTTTCAATAGTTTCTGGTACTGGATTGTAATTATATACTTTTTCTAAAGGGATATAACCACCAAATGCCATTGGTTCTACTACATGATCTCCTTGGTAAAAATTTAAATAAGTGAATTGAGATGGTGTCATGATCACATCATGTCCTTCATTAGCGGCTTTAATACCTCCTTCTTCTCCTTGCCAAGACATAATGCTCGTTGTTGCTGTAATACCTCCTTCTAAAATCTCATCCCAACCTATCATTTTTTTGTTATTCTTATACAGCATGCCTTCTACACGAGCCATTAAATGACTTTGCAATTCATTTTCATCGTTCAAACCTTCTTTTTTTATGGTATGCTGGCATAACTTACATTGCTTCCAGCTTCTCTTAGGTACTTCATCACCGCCTACATGAAAGTATTGATAAGGAAATAAGGTTGACATTTCATCAATTACATCTTCAATAAATTGATATACATGCTCATTACCTGCACAAAGGATATTATAATCCACTCCCCAAATTGGTCTAATCTCGAAAGGCCCTTCTGTACAAGCTAAGCTTGGATACGCTGATAAAATAGCAGAAGCATGGCCAGGAATATCAAATTCTGGTATGACATCTATAAATCTTTCTTTTGCATATGAAACTACTTCTCTAATTTCTTCTTGAGTATAAAAACCATGATATTTCTGATCATTAATTTCTCCTCTCCTTGCTCCAATCTCAACTAGTTTAGGGTACTTTTTTATCTCTATTCGCCAACCTTGATCATCAGTAAGATGCCAGTGAAATTTATTGATTTTGAATGCGGCAAGAACATCTAGTTGCTTTTTTATAAAATCAACAGAGAAAAAGTGCCTTGAAACATCTAACATAGTACCTCGCCATCTAAAAGACGGTTCATCCTTGATCCTCACTTTTGGTATATCAATAGTTATATTTTGAGAAGTATTTTCTTCAGGAATTACTGGTAATAATTGCATAAGGGATTGTAATCCATAAAATATTCCTTTTGGAGATTTTGCTTCTACAATTACATGGTCATCTTCTAAATTTAAAATATACCCTTCTTCGTTAAGTTCTAATTCATTATTCAGAAGAAGTTGTATATCATTCTTTTCTTTTTTATCCCGTACAGAAATTTGCAATCCAGTTAAATGATGAATCTTGCTTACAAAAAAATCGGCAATCGGTTGTATAGAAGGGTTTTCATAAAAGAATGAGGTTTTGTTATTTAGAATAAAACTTCCTTCCTTTTTATGAATTGAAAGAGGTATGGGAATAATAGCTACCTCATCTGAAGCTATAGTATTTTCCTGGATTTGCGTACACGACCCAAAAAACAATACAAAACCTATAATTGCAATGTGTCTTTTCATTTATGATATTTTTTCGAGTGAGGTAGAAGTTGAACTAAAAATGAGTGTTTTAATAAGTTCGTCGATAGGTCTTTGTATAAAACTCCTAACTACATAACCTTTTTCTTGTAATATTTTATTTATGGTATCTTGAGCATAATAAGCTACCGATCCTACAAAATGAATAGGCGTATTTTTCAATTCTTCGACATATAACATCAAATAATTTTCAACGAACATTCGGATTCCTTTATCTAATATTTTTTGAATGAATGGATGTTCTTTATGTTTAAAAATAAAACTCGCGTATGATGCTAAATATCGATTAGGATATCGAGAGTTATATAATTTCTGAAAAAGTGTATTAAGATCAGCATCGTATTGTTCTATAAAACTAAAGGCAAGATCTTCTGGCATCTGATGTAGATAAAAACTTTTCAATAATTCTTTGCCAAAATAATTGCCACTTGCGTCATCCGCAATCATGTATCCTAATGAAGGTGCTTTCTGAATTATCTCATCCCCATTAAAGTAGCAGCAATTAGAACCAGTTCCTAAAATCGCAATAACTCCTGGTTTTTTTGTTGCCGCGTATACAGCTCCAACGATATCTTCTTTGATATCAATTGTTTTGCTGTTTTTAAATACCGAGGATAAGCATCCTTTTATTTTACAATTAGCTTCTACAGTACCACATCCTGCTCCATAAAAATAGATCTCAGAAATTAAGTTTTTAAAAGAAACTATTTCTGATGCTTCCCATAATGTCTCTTCTATTTCTTTACTAGATAAAATCAATGGATTTAGCCCTTTTGTTTTAGATTTGGCTACATATTTCCCTGCTTTATCAGCAATTATCCAGTCACATTTGGATGATCCACTATCTACTACTAATATCATTAGGTTCTATTGGTTTTATATTAAAAGCTAAAAAATTGTTGTTCGAAACATCTCTAAACAACCTCTATCTTCAAGAGTTACATATGCTATTTTCGAATCATTACTAAATGTTATATTCGTTGGTTTTTTTCCTTTTAAAAAAACCTCTTTAACTAATTTTCCTTCTGGAGTAAAGGCAACGACAGTTCCTTTATCATATCGACACACGAATAGATGTCCTGATCGTGTACATCGCATACCATCCATTCCAAAATCTTCGAATTTTGCAAAAAGACGTTTGTTCGTAATATCATTATTGTTGGTGATATCATATACCCATATCTTTCGCTGAATTGATTCATTTACATATAAGTGTTTTCCGTCTGGGCTAACTTCTATCCCATTGGTGGTTCCCATATCGGATTCTAGTAACTCAAAGCCTTTTTCTTCTGTTACTCTCCACAAGTTCCCGTTTTGTTCCTGCCAGTTGGGATCGCTCGCATATATTGTTCCGTTTGGAGAAATTGCTAAATCATTTGGCTGATTCGCCAAAGGTTGATTTGCTACTACTTTTATCTCTTTATTCTTCGTATTAATTTTGAGTATATTATGATTCGTATAATCTGCTACATACATTTCGTCTTCTTGCATAAATCGAATTCCATTAGCAATACTGCCATTAGGAAGTTCGAGAAATAGTGAAGTACTGCCTGATTTTGTGACTTTTCCAATGGTTCCTTGTTTCTTATAGTTCACCACATAAATATTCCCTTCGGTATCAGTTGCAGGCCCTTCAATACCATCCGTAAACTCTCCTTCTTTTGTAAAATCTTTACTGGTTATTCTTTTAGAACAACTCATAAGAATCAGAAAGAGTATAAAATATTTACTTGCGTACATAGGTTTGAAAATTGGAATCTTTATTTTTTTGAGTGCGTTTCTTTTTCGGCTTGAATATTATAGAGTATGATACGTTTTGATTACATAAAATGATATCTTTTAAAAGCTTCTATAGCTTCATAGTTGGCCAATCCAAGATTGTCATATAAGAGCGCTGTGTTTCTATTTCTATCCTGTGCTCTCATCCAAAACTCTCTAAAATCTTCTCCTTGAAACATCACCTGATCTTTTTGAGATTGATGAAAAAGGATGGCATTTGTTTTTCTACTTACCTCATCTGGACTAAGTGGTACGGCCATTTCTATTTCGTGGATATCCCATTCGTGCCAAGCTCCTCTGTATAACCATACCCAACAATCTTGCATGAATTCTTGATTTTTGAGCTTACTTAGCGATTCAAATATGGCATCCAAACATAATTTATGAGTTCCGTGAGGGTCTGCTAAATCACCAGCTGCATATATTTGATGTGGTTTGATTTCTGAAATTAAATTTGAAATAATATTGATATCCTCATCTCCAATTGGGTTCTTTTTGATTTTTCCAGTTTCATAAAAAGGTAGATCTAAGAAAAAGACTTTGTCATCTGGCAAACCTATATACCTAGTTGCGGCATATGATTCCATTCTTCTAATTAACCCTTTTGTTTTACGAACTTGAGGTGAATCTATTTCTCCTTTATTTTTAGATTCAATCGCATTTACTATATCTTGAAAAATCTTACATTCGTTTCCTGATAAGTTGGATAATTCTTTAGCTACTTCTCCAAACTTAAGTGCTTCTTCATCAGTTACTGCGATATTACCTGAAGTTTGATATGCTACATAAACGTCATGTCCTTGATCTATTAACCTAGAAAACGTACCACCCATTGAAATAACATCATCATCTGGATGAGGGCTAAATAACAATACTCTTTTTTTGGATGGAAGTGATCTTTCTGGTCTGTTACTGTCATCTGCGTTAGGTTTCCCACCTGGCCATCCTGTGATGGTATGTTGTAGATGATTAAACATTTTTATATTTAATTCGTAAGCAGATCCTTCTAGAGTAAGTAAACTTGATAGCCCATGATTATTATAATCTTTATCTGTTAGCTTCAGTAGTGGTTTATTCACTATTTGACTTAACCAAGTAACTGCTTTCAGCTTTAGTTCTTCCTCCCATATACATTGATCTACTAACCAAGGAGTCTTAATTCTGGTTAATTCGCCAGCTGCTTCGCTGTCCATAACAACCGTAACATTTTTATGTTCTTGCAAAAAAGAAGCTGGTATCGTAGAAGTAACATCTCCTTCTATCATTTCTTTTACAACAAACGCCTTCTTATGTCCCCACGCTAAAAGTAGAATCCGTTTGGCATTCATTATTGTGCTTATTCCCATGGTAACCGCACGTTTGGGCACATTCTCTAATCCATTAAAATCTGATGACGCATCTCGTCTTGTAATGTGATCTAAGGTAATCACTCTTGTTCCAGAATTCTGATGTGATCCAGGTTCATTAAAACCAACATGTCCAGTTCTTCCTATACCTAGCAATTGAAAGTCTAGTCCTCCTAATTGCTTAATTTTCATTTCGTAATCAATACAATATTGATCAATCTCTTCCAGAACAACATTTCCAGAAGGTATGTTAATGTTTTGAGGGTTTATATCAATATGATCAAAAAGATGTTGATGCATAAAATGATAATAGCTTTGCTGATTATCAGGGTTCATTGGGTAATATTCATCCAGATTAAAAGTGATCACATTTTTAAAGCTCACTTCGCCCTGACGATATAAATTGACTAATTCTTCATACACTTTAATTGGAGATGATCCTGTAGCTAATCCAAGAACACAAGGTTTTCCTTCCTTTTCTTTTTGCTTTATGAGATCTGCAATTTCCTGCGCAACTAGCTTAGAGGCATATAAAGAATCTTGAAAAATCTCACTGTGAATTTTTTCAAATTTGGTGTCTTCAAACTTACCTACTTGCCTAAATTTAATATCTTTTATCATACTCAATTTTAATTTTGATGTTGTATAGCAAATACTTTTTTGAGATTACCAACCACATCACGAGGATGTATGCATCTGTGATGTGATTGGGTATGAATGTTTTAAATACTTATATTTTGTATGTGAGATTAATCGATATCCCACCACAAACTGGTGGTCATTAAATCTGGACCTTGATTTTGAATAGCTTGTTGAACGTTCGCTTCATTAGCTACCACTTCTGTTGAAGAGTATGGTAGTCTTTTAGGAACACTGCCATTATTCGGTTCTGTAACGAAAAAAGTGGTATTATCAGTCAGCACAGGTATTAAATTGGTTCTTCTTACTAAAGACCAAGATTCATAACCATTCATTAAAAGCGCTAACCAACGTTGATTCCACACACTGTTAAGCTGTTGTTCTGTTGAACCTGTTAATGTAACAATAGATTCATTGAGTATAAAGGATTCAATATCACCTGAAGGAACTCCCCAAAAACTCATGCTTGCTCTAATTCCTTGTTCATATAAAGATTGCGCATTTCCTGAGTATCCTAATAGAGCTGCTTCTGCTTGTAAAAAATATGATTCTGCGGCAGAAAATACCTGAGTTGGTAACACGTTTGTTACCTCAGTTGTAGAACCACCTATTATTTTTTCGGATGGAATTGCAAGATCATCTCTAGGGATTATTCCTCTTTGTGATATTGCCGTTCCCTCGTACATACCAGAAGAAGAAGGATCAGCCATTTGCTCTCTTCTTGGGTCATTATTATCATTTAACAGATTCATATATCGATCAGAAAACACCCACTTAGAACCAAATCCACCAAATCCCCAATACACATCCTCAAAACCTCCATCAAGGAATGATAATATTAACGGAGATTCTGATTTAGATACCAATGCCTGATTGGATTCATCAATTAGAGGATTGTTTAAACAGTCATTAATAATACCGTCTATGAAAGATTGATCTCCTGATTGAATAAACGCATCTCTAGATCTTAATGCTAATCTAAGTCTTAGTGTATTCGCAAAAGTTTTCCATTGTTGAGGATCTCCTCCGTATACAAAATCACCTTCACTTCCTTCAATTGTCTCAGTAGAAGATCCAATCGCATCCATTTGCTCTTTAAGATTTGTTAAAATACCCATATAGATATCTTTTTGAGCATCATATTTGGGTTGAGGATTATCTAAAATAAGTTCATCTCCTATTACCTCGCTATAAGGAATATCTCCATAGATATCGGTCATCTTTTGATAAAACCAGGACATCATAATTCTCGTTACTGCCTCACCATTAGAATCGCCAAGATCTTTATATGTTTTCAATAAGTTTCTAATATTCAAGGATACTTTTTGATATGAAGCATTAAAAACTGCATCGGTCCAACCTTGATTATTTTGGTAAGCATCACCTGCGAACCATGAGCCTTCTGCATTATAGCTAAACTGATTCGCAAACTGACTAGAGTATATTAAATTACCTCGCCAGGTTAAAAAACGTGGTTCTGCAAACTCAAAGTATTGAACTCCAGCCATAATACCTTCTACAGTTGCATTTTGTGGGTCAACGGGATTTGTATTAATTTCTTCAAAGTCTTCGGTGCAAGAAGACACAGCGAATGTCAGTATAAAAACAGTAGCTAATGCTAATATTATATTCTGTTTAGTTTTCATATTTTTTATATTTACATCAAACATTTTCATTTGTAATCATTTAAAAAGTAAGGTTTACTCTTAATCCGTGGCTTGAAGCCGATGGTATTCCGAAGAACTCTAATCCGCTAAAGCTTGTATTAAACCCTGTTTCCGGATCATAATTATCAGTATTGCTATGCAGTATCGCTAAGTTTCTTCCAACATAGCTCAATGACAAGTTTGATAAGCTTAATCTTTTAATCATTTTTTTAGGGAATGAATACCCTAAAGTAACTTCTCTTAATTTCACGAAACTTCCATCGACAATCCAGTTTTCTGAAATCTGACCTACTCTACCCCAATATGCTTGTGGATTTACACCGTTTGCAACAACGTCTGGATCTAGAGTTCCATTAATTACCGCATTATCCGGAACAGCAATTCCTTGACCTCCTGTAAAAAACTCTCGTCCTTGAAGTGTTTCTACAGCAGTACCTTGTGTATGTCTTTGACTATCTGAAAAAGAGTATATATCTCCTCCAAATCGAGCATCAAATAAAAACCCTAAAGAAAACTGTTTATAAGTAAAGTTATTTCCCCAATTTAAAAAAGCATCAGGTGCAGCGTCTCCAATCTTTCCTACAGTGCCAATCTCAGGTAATCCATTAGGATCATAAATAATATTTCCTGCAGCATCTCTATTAAATGTAGGCCCGAATAAAGCTTGCGGGCTTGTTCCTACCTCTGCAGCTAGTATAATTCGACCATTAAAATCAGTAATTAAAGGATTTCGCGTGATTCCCTGTGCAAGTTCCTCTACTTGATTTTCGTTCGAAGTATAATTTATAGTTGTCGACCAAGAAAAATCATCAGTTTTAATAATATCTGCTCCCAACGATAGTTCAATTCCTTTGTTAGTAACTAAACCTGCATTAATAACTTGATTTGCGGCACCGCTAGCAGGTGGAAGCGTCAATCTAAGAATCTGATCTTCGGTTCTAACACTATAATACGTTGCAGAAAGGTTTATTCTATTATCTAAAAAGCTTGCATCCAGACCAAACTCTAAAGTACTAGATATTTCTGGTACCAAGTCAGGATTTCTTAACTGTGGTCCAGCTCCTGCTCCTTCTTCATTATCACCGAAAAAGAAAAAACGTTGTCCATTAAACAATCCTGAAGAAACGTTATAGGTATTTACCAAAGAAAAAGCACCAGTAGCGTTTCCTGTTTGTGCGTAACTACCTCTTAGCTTTAACTTTGTTAATACATCATTATTTTTAAGAGCAGGAATAGCATCTGTGGCGACAAAACTAAGTCCTACTGATGGGTAGAAAAATGAAGCTTCGTTTATTGGAAGTGTTGAACTCCAATCATTTCTCGCTGTAAATTCAGCAAACAAATAATCATTAAGTCCTAATGTAAGTGAACCAAACACAGAATTAGAAGAGTTTTTTGCTGCTGCTGGAGCAACTGTAGTACTTTCGAAATTGTTTAACGAAAAGAAGTTAGGTATTAAAAAAGTTTCTCCTACTGCACGCAGTGCTTTAAATGAAACATCTGAGTGACTAAACCCTAATGTAGAAGCTAAACTTATATTAGGATTTAGATACGTATTGTACGTAAATATTAGGTCATAGTTGTTGGTTTTAGATACAGAATTAACATCTGTAAACCTACCATTTCCTGCAATATCGAAGGCTCCTAATGGATTAAATATCTGTTGACTTGTTGTGATATGATCCTGCGAAATTCGTGTCAATGCCTTAAGTCCTTTTACGATGTCTATATTTAATTCTAACAAGCTTAAATAACGATCGGTTTCATCTTGATTTAGTAAGACATTAGAAGTGTAATAAGGGTTCGTTATAAAAGCACCTGCCCAGTTATTTGGAGTTCCATCGGCTTCTGTACTATTATCTCTCAATAAACCATTAGAAATATTTCTAGGCCTTAATGAAAGTGCTCTCGTTATGTTTGTTTGACCTCCTGTAAGTTCTGGTCTGTTTCTCGCATCTTGATTGATATAATCTATCTTTCCTGTCGCTTTAAGCCAGTCTGTGATTTTTGCTCCAGCTTTTATACTAAAGTTTTGTCTTGTTAAATTACTCCCAGAAACTATGGATTCATCATCAGATCTAGCATAACTAAAACGATAATCATACGCTTCTGTTCCTTGGGATACAGCCACAGAATTAAGGAAAGAATATCCTGTTCTAAAAAAATCTTTGAAATCATTATCATTTGCAGCATATAATGAAGTTCCGATTCCATCGAATCGTTCTCGCTGAGAACCATCTAATCGCGGTCCAAAACTACTTCCGTTAGTGATATCATATACCAATTGATTATTTGCAGTATCATAAATTCCTTGACCATATTCATTCTGAAACTCCGGAGCAACAAGTACAGAACTTGCCGTAACCGATGAACTTATCTCAACAACTGGTCGATCAGACCTTCCCTTTTTTGTAGTAATTACTAATACCCCGTTGATTCCTCTAAATCCGTATAAAGCGGTAGCATTACCTCCTTTTAATAATGATATATTCTCTATATCATTTGGATTTAAATTAGAAAGTGTGTTACCATAATCAATACCATCTGCAAAATCTGCCTGACCTCCTTGATTATCATCAATGATAACACCATCCAAAACAATTAGTGGTTGGTTATTAGGACTCAATGAACTGATTCCTCTTACATTGATTGAAACAGATGATCCAATACCACCTGCATTAGAATTAATATTTACTCCTGCTAATTTTCCCTTGATCGCTGACCCAATATTAGGATCGGCAGTGCTTACAATACTTTCTGATTTTAGCTGCTGAACAGAATACCCAAGTTTTTTGGCTTCTTGTTTTATCCCAAACGCAGTAACAACAATTTCGTCTAATTGCTCTGAATCCTGTTCCATTTGAACATTTACAGTATTGGATGTACCAATTTCAACTTCTATTGTTTTAAAACCTAAAAAAGAAAATACCAAGATGCTTCCTTTAGTTGTTGTGATCTGATAACCCCCATCAAAATCAGTTTGTGTTCCAGTAGAAGTCCCCTTTACTATTATATTAACCCCAGGAAGAGGCACGTTACCCTCAGCATCTGTAACAACTCCAGAAACTTGCTGTTCTTGAGAGAAAATACTATTGCTTAATAGTAAAAGAAATAAAAATAGTTTTTTCATGTTTTCACCTTTTGTATGATTATTTATTTGCGAATCCAATATAGGAGTTAAGAGAATCTTAAAAATCTTTTTTATGCCAACTGCATCAAAACGACAACAAACGACATTTGGTGTATGACATCCCGTTTTTTGACTTTTCGCAATTTGTATATTTTTTGTTTTTTAATATAAATAGCAATACTTTTTGCCTGTAATTAATAATAAATTAAGAAATTCTATTTTGTATTCGCAAAAAAGCAACGTTTATGATAATACCATAAGTAAGACGATTAAAAGAAAGTATCATTTTCTTTTTTGGATTGTTTACTTCATTTTCAATGTGATACGTTGGGGAAGCTATTTTAATGATTATTGGTATTCCTTAAAATCCAATTTAGTAGAATTTCCTTTACACCTTATTATTGTCTATTTTAATATATATTACCTTATTCCTAAATATTTATTAAGAAAAAAATATTCGACTTATATATTCTTATTGATTCTAAGCTTAGGAGTTCATTATTTAATACGATCAGGATTAAATTATTGGTTAGTAACCGAAAATATTTGGCCTGAAGCGCAAGGAGAGAATCAACCTTATGGATTTAATCACATTATAGCAGTTACTCTTGGAGAATTATATGTTTTAGGAATCACCTCTTCAATAAAATTTAGTGTTGATTTTATTTTAGAACGAAATAAAACCCAACAACTGCAAGAATTACATTATAAAACAGAATTACAATATCTCAAAGCCCAGATCCAACCACACTTCTTTTTTAATACGCTTAATAGCCTATATGCACTTATTCTTCATAAATCATCAAAGGCATCAGAAGTGGTACTTAAATTATCAGAGTTTATGGGGTATATTATTTATGATGCTAATAAAAAAGAGGTATTTCTATTGCAAGAAATACGTTATATAGATAATTATATTGAACTTGAAAATATTAGATATGGAGAATTAATCAATACAGAAGTAACTATTATTGGTAATATAGATACCGTAAAAGTTACTCCATTATTATTTTTACCATTTATTGAAAATGCATTTAAACACGGTTATAAAAATAATGGTGCAATGGATTTAAAAGTTAATTTTGAAGTCACTGAAAAAGAACTAATTTTCTCTTCAGAAAATAACTATAATCCAATAGAAACTAAAAAATCTAAAAACGGTATTGGCATTAAAAACGTTGTTAGAAGATTGGAACTTTTATACGCCGAAAACTATAATTTAGATATAAATACTACTAATGAAACGTATACAGTAACGTTAAAAATTCCTAAGACATGATTATTAAAAGTATCATAATCGATGATGAATACTTAGCGGTAAGTATAATTGAATCCTATTTAGAGGAATTTAAGAACATTGAAATTGTAGGAGTTTATAAAAACCCTATCGAAGCGTTACCAATTCTGGAGGAAGGTGAAATTGATGTTGTTTTTTTAGATATTAATATGCCTAGAATGAATGGTATAGAATTTTTAAAAAGTTTACAAAAATACCCTCAGATAATTATAACAACTGCATACAAAGAATATGCGATAGAAAGTTATGAGTTAGAAGTATTAGACTATTTGGTAAAACCAATTCCTTTTAGTCGTTTTCTGAAATCTATTAATAAGTTAATGGCTCGTTTTACTTCTTTAGAAAAGTTGAAATCATCTACAGAATTTGCACAAGCGCCTCATATTTTTCTGAAAGTAGATCGAAAACTCGTGAAAGTATTTCTTAATGACATCTTGTATATAGAAAGCCTACGAGATTATATAAAAGTATGTAGTATAGAAGGAAATTATGTATCTCACAAATCATTAACAAGCATTACAGAAGAACTACCCGAAGAAAACTTTATAAGAGTCCATAAATCTTACACCATTGCCATTGATAAAGTAAAATCTATTGAAGGGAATCAAATAGAAATAGAGAACAAACGAATTCCTATTGGAAGGAATTACACAATTCATGCAAAACAAAAAATATTGAAAAACAAAGGGAATCTTTTAAAAGAGTAATTCTTTAATAACAACAACACTTTTAAGCATTCACATCAATTAGGGTAATACGCTCTGACATGCTACCGTATTGCCTTCATATTAAAATAAACTTATAACCGACTACAATGAATTTAAGCACACTTGATTACGGAATTATTATATTTTTTTTCTTAACTACATTATTTATAGGGTTAATAGTATCTAAAAAGTCAGGAAAAAGTACTTCAGAATATTTTTTATCAGGTAGGAACATGCCTTGGTGGTTACTAGGTTTTTCTATGGTTGCTACCACATTTTCTACAGACACACCTAATTTAGTTACAGATTTAGTTCGACAAAAAGGAGTTGCTGGAAATTGGGCTTGGTGGGCATTTTTACTAACAGGTTTACTGACTGTTTTTATATATGCTAGATTGTGGAGACGCTCAAACGTAAATACCGATATGGAATTTTATGAGTTACGATACTCTGGAAAACCAGCCAGATTTTTAAGAATTTTCAGATCCGTTTATTTAGGTCTAATTTTTAATGTTTTAGCCATGTCTGGCATCACATTAGCCGCTATAAAAATTGGACAGGTAATGCTTGGGTTATCGGCAATAGAGACTGTAGGCTATGCTGCAGTAGTAACTGTAATTTTTAGTGCTTTAGGCGGTTTTAAAGGAGTGGTGTACTCGGATTTCTTATTATTTTTTGTTGCAATGGCTGGTGCAATAGGTGCTGCATATTATTGTGTAAACTTACCTGAAGTAAACGGATTGAATAACTTAATATCACACCCTAATGTAGTTGACAAAATTTCTTTATTACCTGATTTTGGTAATACAGAAGCCGTAATAACTCTATTAGTAATTCCATTAGCCGTTCAATGGTGGAGTTCTTGGTATCCAGGATCAGAGCCAGGAGGAGGAGGATATGTAGCCCAACGTATGCTTGCTGCAAAAAATGAAAATCACGCAATTGGAGCCACCTTTTTCTTTAATATTATGCATTTTGCACTACGTCCTTGGCCATGGATATTAGTTGCATTAGCATCCTTAGTGATTTTTCCTGATTTAGCGAGTATACAAGAGGCTTTCCCTGATGTAACAGCTGATAAATTAGGGCACGATCTTGCGTATCCCGCAATGTTAACTAAATTACCTAGTGGACTTTTAGGTGTTGTAGTTGCTTCACTAATCGCCGCATATATGTCTAGTATTTCAACCCATCTTAATTGGGGTGCTTCTTATTTGGTAAATGATGTATATCGTCAATTCATTAAAAAAGATGCATCTGAAAAAGAAATGGTTCGATTTGGTCGATTATCTACGGTAGTACTTATGGCACTGAGTGTTTTGCTAGCATTAGCCTTAAACAATGCTGAACAAATATTTACCTATATCATAATGTTTGGCGCAGGAACTGGGCTAATTTTTATCCTTAGATGGTTTTGGTGGAGAATCAATGCCTGGAGCGAAATCTCTGCCATGTTTTCATCAGGAATTATATCCTTACTAATCACTCAACCAGAAATAAACGAAATACTTTTTGGTACTGATGGTGTTTTTCCAAACTGGTTTAGCATACCATTTGTTGTACTTATAACAACACTGATATGGGTTTCGGTAACATTTATAACCAAACCCGATACAGATGAGAAGCTTTTTAGTTTTTACAAAAAAATACAGCCTGGAGGACCAGGATGGAAAAATGTAATAAATAAGGCTGATAAAAAAGAAATCGACCTTATAACAAACGATGAAAAATGGACAGTTCCATCAGGTGTATTAGCAATGTTATTAGGTTGTTGTTTAGTATATGGTGCCCTATTTACAACAGGATATTTGTTGTATGGAGCATATCAAAACGCCTTAATTACGGGTATTATAACATTGCTAGCTGGTTTTTTACTTAAAAGAGTGTGGAAAAGTCTAGGCAGAAATCTCATGAAATAACCAAAGTGAGAGTTTCATCAATAAGTTTCTAAAGGGTATTTATTGTTGTACTTAATAGCATTAATCAACTACTCGATGAACTAATATTTTTACTAGTGAATTAACCCTTTATAGTCTTACATTTCGTTTACCTATGAGAAATAAAAGTATCATCAATTCATAAAATATGATTTATAAAAAACTCGGAAAATTAGACTGGAAAATTAGTCAAGTTGGGTATGGTATGTGGGGAATGGCGGGATGGTCAAAATCCAATGATATTACTTCGCACAAATCTCTTGACAAAGCTGTGGCATTAGGATGTAATTTTTTTGATACTGCTTGGGCTTATGGCGAAGGTAAAAGTGAACGCATTTTATCTAGTCTATTGAGCAGACATAAAAGTAAGCGATTATATACTGCTACCAAAATACCACCTAAAATAGATCAATGGCCTCCTAGCAAATTATCATTACTAAAAGATATATATCCGTCAGATCATATAATCTCTTCCACAGAAAAAAGTTTAAAGAACCTTGGCGTCGAAACTATAGATTTATTACAATTTCATGTTTGGGAAGATAGCTGGGCGGATAATGATGAGTGGAAAGAAATGATTTTGAAATTAAAAAAAGAAGGAAAAGCTTCTGCCTTCGGAATTAGTGTTAATCGCTGGGAACCTTCTAATTGCATTAAAGCTTTAGAAAGCGGATTGATTGACACTGTACAAGTTATTTACAATATATTCGATCAATCTCCCGAAGATGAATTATTTCCTTACTGTAAAAGAAATAATATTGGTGTTATTGCCAGAGTACCTTTTGACGAAGGTTCTCTTACCGGAAAACTATCCATAGACTCAAAGTGGGAACAAGGTGATTTTAGAAACACATATTTTGGAATAGAAAATTTGCCTCCAACAATTGAACGTATTTCGCGGTTAAAAAAAATACTAAGAGAAGAGATGTCAATGGCAGAATTAGCATTGCGTTTTATAGCATCTAATCCAATAGTAAATACGATGATTCCTGGAATGCGACAATTACAAAACGTAAAAGCTAATATGACCATAAGTGATGGTATTGGTTTATCCGAACAATGGATATCAGATTTAAAAAAACATCGATGGGATAGAGTACCTACAAATTGGTCTTGTTAAATACCCTCAAACATTAAAACCTAAAAAGCAGTTTATATGATTTTAGAAACGTGATATCTATTAAGTATTGTCGTTTGTCTAAATATTTTCCTTTTGATTTAAGTTCTGTTTAAGTTTACTCAACTCTTAAAAACAAAAACCAACATGAACACAATTAATCTTCTACTCTTAAAGACTTCTATACCTATCTAAAGTTTTTCAAGATTACATATGAATTATTCAATTTTTTGTTACGCTTTACAGTAGCATAAAGAATTGATTAACAATGCCTGTCAACAATTATCTAACAGACAAAATAGATAGTAATATTCAGAGTCATTATACTGATTAGTTCGCATTATTACTATTCTTTAACAAATGACTTATACATCTATTTTGGATATACTGTAGCAAATAAAAATTAATCCTAAGATCGCTATATAAAATCTTAGACAGCTAATCCATTTATAACCTAATATCATTTTCAATTATGAAGAAAACTCTTAAACTTCTCGGATTTTTTCTTTTCTTGTTGAGTATATCTCAACCAGTATTATCACACGGTACTGTTATTTATCCTCCTAGCAGGATTTACAATTGTTTCAATAATCCATCTTCCTCCGTTTGCGTTCCTTGCGGCAACGCTATTTATGATTGGATGGGGGTTCTACAACCCGATACTAATTTCGGGAATCACCAAGCTTTAATTCCAGATGGTCAAATTGCCAGTGGTGGAAACGGAAGTGCAGTAGATTTTAGTTGTCTTAATGCATTAACTACTGATTGGCCAACAACAAGGGTAGATCATGGTTATATCGATGTTAGATGGCGAAATACAGCACCTCATAAGACTCAATATTTTAAAGTTTACATTACTCAGTTAAATTGGGATCCTACAAAACCATTACGGTGGAATGACCTGATTGAAATTGGTCATGTGGGTCAAGGACCTGCAGAATCATTTACTACTATTAGGTCTTTTATTCCCGATTCTTATGCTGGTAAAAGAGCAGCTTTAGTAAGCATATGGCAAAGAGATTATAATGATAGCCATGAAGCATTTTATTCGGTTAGTGATATCGTAGTTAATCGTAATGATGGTGAATGTTCTATTGGAGATGCTACAAATGCTACTTTTGCCAATAATACAGATTGTACATTACAATATTACCAGAATAACTCTTTACAAGGGTCTGCCAATGCAGGAGGTTCTTATACTGCAAATACCACTATAGGAAGCCAGTGGGAAACTCGGGATTCCTCAGGAAATCAAATAGGAAATTTTACTATTGTTTGCGATCAAACGACCTATACTTCTACAGGAGAATGTAATGAAGGAGGTGGCGGTTGTGACGGTTTAAACAACTGGTCCTCTGATGCTATTTATGTTATTAGTAACAAAGTCGTATACAATGAGGTCGAATATGAAGCCAAATGGTGGAATACAGGAAAAAATCCAGCGCAAAACTCAGGTCAATGGGAAGTCTGGAAGAATCTTGGTTCTTGTATCTCAAGGTCTAATGACAATAATAAATCATCGCAGGTCGAAGAGTTAAATTTTATTGCTTTCCCTAACCCAGCAAAAGATATTCTTAATCTGGAGATTTACAATCTTCGATCTTCTTCTACCATTAGTATTAAAAACATTAATGGAAAAACTGTAGAAACCATACAATTAAAAACACCAGAAGGAACAGCTAAAGTAGATCAAATAATAACACTAAATAATCTATCATCAGGTATTTATTTTATTCATGTTACCACAAAAAGTAAGACACTGATCCATAAGGTTTTTGTGAAATAATATAAAAAGAAGTATCATTTTACCTTGTATTTACAAAAGGGCTGTCTAGAAAAGTGTAGACAGCCCTTTTATTATCTATTTAAAGGTAAAAGCTTTACAATTTTAAATGGTGATAAAATAAGATTTTGTCTCTACAAATTTCTAGATAAGATATATATCAAAAAAGCATACCTCTAGAAGTATGCTTTTTTGATATATAAAGTGATTATACTATTTTATTTAACTGTTTTTTTACCTTTATATTTCCACTCAATGATTCCTCCATCAAGGTCATATATCTTAGTAAATCCTGCTTTTTTCATGTATGCAGAACATTTACCACTTCTTCCTCCTCGTCCACAATATACCGCTACTGGTTTAGATTTATCTACAGTAGAAATCAAAGTTTCAAAATTTTCATCACTAAAATTGATATTTATTGCACCTTCGATATGACCTTCTGCATACTCTTCTGGTGTGCGGACATCTACCAACTGTACTTTCTCCATTTCTAATAATGAGTCCATTTCTTCAACTGTAATCAACTTTACAGCTGCGGTATCACCACTATTATTTTCCTTGCAATTAAAAAACAACAAAGAAAGAAGGGTTATAGTTAATATGGTTTTAATTTTCATAATTATAGTTAGGTAATATTATTCGGCAACTTCGCCATCCCAATTCATAAAACCTCCAATAAGGTTATATGTTGTATCAAAACCCATTTGATTCATCAATGCACAGGCTTGAGCACTTCTTGCACCTGATCGACAATATACATAGTAATTCTTGGATTTATCTAATTTCTCTACCTCATCCAGAAAACCTTGTCCCTGACGTATATCCAGATTAAGCATGTTAGGTATAAAGCCATCTTCTACCTCTTCTTCTGTTCTTACATCCAAAATTATTGCATTATCGTCTTTAGAAATTAAATCTTCCCATTGATTTTGTGTTATATCTTCGGCCATTGTATATTTTATGTTTTTGTATTGGACTATATAGTATTCTATTACTTACAAATATAAGAGTCCTAAATGAAATGTACGAAATCGTACAATCATTTATCCAAAAAATAATACAGAATTATGCTTTTATACTACAACCGATAGCTTTGGTAGTTTCTAAAGGAACCTTTTCTCCCTTAAGTAAGGCGTTAACAGCATCTTCTACATATTTTTTATCCGCAGAAGAGGCATCCTTATAATTGTTGTCAATAGCACCAATGTAACGTACTTTATTACCTTCTGAAGTTTTTTCTAAGATGTATACATGTGGTGTTTTTGTAGCTCCATATTGTGGGTATATTTTTTGCCCATCATCAAATAAATAAGGAAAAGTAAACTCTTTTTCTTTAGCTCTAACTTTCATATGATCAAAACTATCAGTTGGATATGCCTTAGGGTTATTCGGGTTAATAGCTATTACAGGATATCCTTTAGACTTAAATGATTTATCTAATTCAATAATTCTATCTTCATAAGCAACAGAATATGGGCAGTGATTACAGGTAAATATGACAATAAAACCTTTAGCATCTTTATAATCGGCTAATGAGATCATTGTATCATCAATATTTTTAAGCTTAAAATCTGTTGCCGTATCTCCTATCGAATATCCAGCATCAGTGTTTGGAACATTAACTTTATCAATGGCAAATGCACTAACTGCAATTACCAAAGCAACTACTACTAAAATTTTTAAAGTTTTCATTTGTTTGTTCTATTATGTTTCTTCAAAAGAGTTATTCTATATCTATATGTTTTACAACATTTTTTTTAATTCCTTTTCTAACTCATTATACGTAAAAGACCTTTCATAAAAATTGGTAGAATTTCCTTTATAAATAATCGTTGCAGGAATAGAACCTGACCAATTTTCGTTTACTTTAGGAATCCAACTGTTAGCATCTGGATCGTCCAACAACACAACTCTGCTCTCTATTCTGTGTTTTTTTACAAAAGGAATTAATTTTGATTCTACATGATTAGGTAGATCTAGGCTTACCAATATCACTTCCACTTTATCTTTTGGATATCTACTATTAATTAGCTCAAAATAAGGCAATTCTGCAACACAAGGTTTACACCAAGTAGCCCAAAAATTAATGATATATGTTTTTCCATCATCAATATCCAGTAAAGATTCAAAATTGTTGAAATCATATACTGGAATCTCTACTCCTTTGCTAGAAAAAACATTGGTAGCTTCTGCAGCTACCCTTTGCTCTCCTTTACAATTTACAAACAATATCATCAATCCTATATATAAAATCCACTTCTGCATAATACTAATGTATTAAAACGCTTTATGATCAAAAAGGAAATTAACAAGGTTTATATAATTCATAAAGAGAATTTTAGCATTTTTTTATAATCGTTTAACTAAACAATAATAATATTAAAGAATAGCACTGATTAGAACTTTAACAAAGAATTAGTATCTATAAGTAGTTCCTGAAGCAATCAATATCATACATTTGTATATACAAATATTGTTCATACAAATGAATATTGAAACCATTTTAAAAACTAATAAGGAGATGCCCTTATCGAGAAAAGCGATTGTAAATTTATTCTTTACAGAAAAATGGCTGACCGAACAAATGAACACCTCCTTAAAACCCTATGACATTTCAATACAGCAATTTAACGTACTTCGAATATTAAAAGGTCAACAAGGAAAACCTGCGAATTTGTCTACCATACAAGATCGAATGGTAAGCAAAATGAGTAACACTACAAGACTGGTAGACAAACTAATCAAAAAAAGCCTAGTCCATAGAAACATATGTCCTTCAAATCGTAGAAAAGTAGAAATCATTATTACGTCAGAAGGCAGCAAATTTTTGGATTCGGTAAGTAAAACAATTACTTCGTTAGAACACAAACTTACTGCTAATCTAACAGACACAGAATTAGAGCAATTAGATCAATTGCTTACTAAACTTAGAACCTAAATACTAATAATAATTAATTTTTAAAAATCATGAAAACTAAACTTAAATCATTAATCCTAGCTATAACTTTGATTGCAACTGCATCTCTTTATGCTCAGCAAAAAACAATTAAGACCTCAGAAAGTACTATTAATTGGACAGGTAAAAAAGTTACAGGTCAACATACTGGAACTCTTAATTTTACTAGTGGATTCTTAACTTTTGAAAATAACGCTTTAAGCGGAGGAGAGTTCGTTGTTGATATGACTTCAATAGAGGTAACAGATCTTGAGGCTGGAAAAGGAAAAGAAAAATTAGAAGGACACCTTAGCTCAGATGACTTTTTTGGCATCAAAAATCATGCAGATGCTAAGTTAGTAATTACAAAATCTACAAGAATAAATGGAGGTTACCAAGTTACTGGTGATCTTACCATAAAAGGAAAAACAAATCCTATTACCTTTGATTTAGAAGTTAATCGTGGTTCTGCAAAGACCACTCTTAATGTGGACAGAACTAAATACGACATCAAATATGGATCTGGAAGTTTCTTTGACAATCTAGGAGATAAAGCTATTAGTGATGAGTTCGAACTAGCAATAAATTTAAAAATGTAATTTTTGTTTTCTGAATTATAATAAATTTATATATTTGACTCAATAAATAAAAAAATGAATTTAATCTTAACTAATACTTGGTGGTGGTCATCTTATAACGAAAACGTCGTGAGATAGATCCTGTCATATAGTTAAGTAAACATATCAAAGGCTTGTCAAATCACGACAAGCCTTTTTTTTGTTCATATAAATCAGGGGTTTTATAAATTATTAATATCAAAATGTAACATGAGTTATACATTAACCACACATTTCAAACAAATTCTTGCGGATACTATTACTCCAGTAAGTGTTTATCTAAAAATTAGGGATCGATTTCCCAACAGTTTATTATTAGAAAATAATGACTACCGAGGAAGTGAAAACAGTTTCTCTTATATATGCTGTAATCCTATCGCTACTATTAAGATTGAAAATGAAATCATTTATGAATCGTTTCCTGATAAAACTACCAAAGAAACCCCTATAACTGCATCTACAGATATCCCATTATTGATTGAGCAATTTGGTCAAAGGTTTGAAACTACAAAAAGTGATTTTAAGTTTATAAACAATGGCTTATTTGGTTATATATCTTATGATGCTGTTCGTTATTTTGAAGATATTAAGATTACCAAAAAAAAAGGTGGATTACATATTCCTGACATGCAATACACGGTATATCAAAATATAATTGCGATTAGTAATTTCACAAACGAAGCCTGTATTTTTGCCCATTGCTATCAATCAGAAAGTAATATCGATGAAATAGAATCTTTATTAAAAGTCAAGAACTTTGCCTCTTATAACTTTACCTCTGTTAACGAAACCACATCTAATTTAGATGATGAACAATATAAAGAACACGTAGCCTTAGCGAAAGAACATTGCCAGCGTGGTGATGTTTTTCAATTGGTTTTATCAAAACGTTTTTCTCAGAAGTTCAAAGGCGATGAATTTAATGTATACAGAGCATTACGAAGTATCAACCCTTCTCCTTACTTATTCTATTTTGACTACGGTGATTTCAAAATTTTTGGGAGTTCTCCAGAAGCACAATTGGTAGTTAAGGACGAAATTGCAGAAATCCATCCTATTGCTGGTACATTTAAAAGAACTGGTAATGATGAGCAGGACGCTGAGTTGGCAAAAAAACTATCCGCTGATGAAAAAGAGAATGCCGAACACGTCATGTTAGTAGATCTGGCACGTAACGACTTAAGTCGTAATGGAAGTGAAGTTACCGTAGACACTTATAGAGAGGTACAATTTTACTCTCATGTCATTCATCTGGTAAGTAAAGTAACAGGTAAAAAACATAAAGACACCACAACTATGCAGGTCGTAGCTGATACGTTTCCTGCGGGAACACTTAGTGGTGCTCCCAAACACATGGCAATGCAACTTATTGAAAAATACGAAACTGTAAATCGTGACTTTTATGGAGGTGCAATTGGTTTTATGGATTTCTCAGGTAATTTTAATCATGCTATAATGATTAGAACATTTTTAAGTAAAAACCATCATTTACATTGGCAAGCTGGAGCAGGATTAGTCAATGAATCAAACGAAGAAAACGAATTACAAGAAGTATATAATAAATTAGGAGCATTAACCAAAGCGTTAAAACTAGCAGAAGAAATATAAGGAGCTTATAAACTCCATCAAAATGAGATGAAAAAAGTATTAGTAATAGATAACTACGATTCATTTGTATACAATTTAGTCCATTATCTAGAAGATCTAGGTTGTGAGGTAATCGTAAAACGAAATGACCAATTAAGATTAGAGGATGTAGCTCCTTTTGATAAAATATTGCTTTCTCCTGGACCAGGAGTTCCAGAAGAAGCAGGATTATTAAAAGAGATTATTAAAACCTATGCAGATACCAAAAGTATATTTGGCGTTTGTTTAGGACAACAGGCAATTGGTGAGGTTTTTGGAGGAAGTCTAATTAATCTTAATGATGTATATCATGGTGTTGCCACAGAAGTTAAACTCACAGTATCAGATGAATTGCTTTTCAAAGGGCTTAATAATACTTTTGATGTTGGCAGATATCATTCATGGGTAGTTTCAGACCATGATCTCCCCTCTTGTCTAGAACCAACATCATTTGATGAAAACGGACAAATCATGTCCTTACGCCATAAAGAATTAGATGTTAGAGGCGTACAATTTCACCCAGAATCAGTGCTTACTCCTGATGGTAAAAAAATGTTAGAAAACTGGATAAACAATTAATCATGAAGAATTTATTAAACAGATTAATCAATCACGAAACCATTTCTAAAGAAGAAGCCAAACAGGTTTTGGTAAATATATCCAAAGGAGATTATAATCAAAGCCAGATTGCATCATTCCTTACCGTATATATGATGCGTAGTATCACTGTAGAAGAGTTGGAAGGTTTTAGAGATGCTTTATTAGAACTATGTGTAGCTATAGATCTTCAAGAATATAACCCCATAGATCTTTGCGGTACTGGTGGAGATGGAAAAGATACCTTTAATATCTCTACACTTTCTTCTTTTGTCTCGGCAGGTGCTGGGATCAAAGTTACTAAACATGGTAACTATGGTGTTTCATCCAAGTGCGGAAGTTCTAATGTTATGGAACATTTAGGTATTAAATTTAGTAATGATAAAGATTTTCTAAAACGTAGTATCGACGAAGCTGGAATTTGTGTATTGCATGCTCCCCTATTTCATCCTGCCATGAAAAACGTAGCGCCAATTAGAAGAGAATTAGGAGTCAAAACATTTTTCAATATGCTAGGTCCAATGGTAAATCCTGCATTTCCTAAAAATCAAATAGTGGGTGTTTTTAATTTAGAATTGGCTAGGATGTACGGTTATTTATATCAAAACACAGATAAAAATTTTACCATTATTCATGCATTAGATGGTTATGATGAAATATCCCTTACAGGAAACACCAAAACCATTTCTAACAACACTGAAGGGATGTTGACACCTCAGGATTTTGGAGTAAAAGCGTTAAAAATGGAAGAAATAGTAGGTGGAGACTCCATCGAAGATTCAGCTGCGATTTTCATGAATATCCTAAGTGGTAAAGGTACCCAGGCACAAAATAATGTAGTTTGTGCTAATGCAGGAATGGCGATTGCAACAGTAGAAAACCTCTCTCCAATTCAAGGGTTCGAAAAAGCAAAAGAATCGTTACTTTCTGGCAAAGGGCTAATAGCACTGAATAAAGTACAGGAACTTAGCAAAGCATAAACACTGGATATGACTGTAGAAACCTATACAATAGAAGGATACCCTGAAAAAGAAACAGGATTACTCATTGCAGAAAATGATCAATGGATATTAGTAAAACACATACCTGTTGATTATGTTATTGATGGGTATAGATTATATAAAAAGAAATATATAGAAAAAAGGAAATCAAAAGCTAAACAAGAAAAAATTGCTAGAGTTCTTAGATTAAAAAACATCACAATAGAAAAACCAACAAACTTCAATTTTGGTAATGAGCTAGACATCTTAAAATGGAGCGAAAAAACCTATGGATTGTTTGAGTTTCAGGATCACGAATCTGAACTTTTCTATGGAAAATTAAATGCTACAGAAGATCACCGTTTTATCATAGATATGATTAAAGTTAATGGTAAAATAGAACCTGATTACGATTATGAATTCATAACAGAAGAAATACAAATCATTGGATTCGAGTCTGACTATTTTGAATCCGTTCGTTTATTAATGAACGATGAACTAAAAGGAGCTCCTCAATTAAAGAAAGTGTAATGAACATACTAGATAAAATAATAGCGGATAAATATAAGGAAGTAGCTCTAAAAAAGAGCATAATCCCTATTACTCAATTAGAGAATTCGATCTTGTTTGATCGTGAAACAAACTCATTAGCTACTGCGTTACGTAACAGTAACACAGGAATAATTGCTGAGCATAAAAGAAGATCGCCTTCAAAATCGGTTATCAATCAAAAAGTAAGTGTACAAGATGTAGCTACAGGCTATCAAACAGCTGGAGTCTGCGGTATGTCTGTGTTAACTGATGGAAAATACTTTGGTGGGTCCTTAGATGATCTCTTATTAGCCAGAGCTTCGGTTGCAATGCCTTTGCTTCGCAAAGAATTCATCATTGATGAATATCAATTATTAGAAGCTAAAGCATACGGTGCCGATGTTATATTATTAATAGCTGCTGTATTATCAAAAGATCAAATCAAATCTTTGTCAGAATTTGCCAAAAGCATATCATTAGATGTATTACTAGAAGTACATAATCTTGAAGAATTGCAAAAATCAATTATGCCATCTTTGGATATGTTAGGAGTAAATAATAGAAATCTCAAAACTTTTGAAGTAAGTACCGATATTAGTAAAGAGTTAAGCAAACATATTCCTAACGATTTTGTAAAAGTTTCTGAAAGCGGTATCAGTAGTATTGAAGCCATACGTGATTTACAACAATACGATTATAAAGGCTTTTTGATCGGTGAAAATTTCATGAAAACAGAAAATCCAGGTGCCAATGCTATAGAATTCATAAAAGCCCTACAAAGATGAAACTAAAGGTATGTGGGATGAAATATCAGGAAAACATTGAAGCTGTATCAGCGTTAAATCCAGATTATCTAGGATTCATTTTTTATGAAAAATCTCCTCGAAATTTTGATACTATAATTCCACAGATACCTGATGGTATTAAAAAAACAGGAGTCTTTGTTGATGCTTCAATTGATTTTATTTTGGAAAAAGTAAAAAAATACAATTTCAAAGCGATACAATTACACGGAAATGAATCCCACAAGTTTTGCATAGCATTAAAAACAGCATTAAATCACCATGCTGAACTTACTGAAATAGAGGTGTTCAAAGTATTCTCGATTAAAGATCAATTTGATTTTGAAATATTAAAACCATATGAAGGAATTGTCGATTACTTTCTTTTTGACACAAAAGGAAAAGCAAAAGGCGGTAATGGATATACCTTTGATTGGAATGTATTGCAAAACTATGATACTACCACTCCATTTATATTAAGTGGTGGAATAGGTATAGAAGAAGTTGAAAAAATAAATGCTATTCTGGAAACAGATTTACCCATATATGCTATTGATGTGAATAGTAAATTTGAGATTGAACCAGGATTAAAAGACATAGAAAAATTAAAGCAGTTTAAAAACAAAATACACGCTACAAAAGAGAATTAAAAAATATAAAATGAGTTATCAAGTAAACGAAAAAGGATATTATGGTGATTTTGGTGGAGCCTACATTCCTGAAATGTTATATCCTAATGTAGAAGAATTGCGATCTACATATCTGGACATTATGAATGAACCTTCTTTTAAAGAAGAATTCGATCAACTATTAAAAGATTATGTCGGACGCCCTTCACCTTTATATTATGCTAAACGTCTTTCTGAAAAACACAACACAAAAGTATACCTAAAGCGAGAAGATCTTAATCATACTGGCGCTCATAAAGTAAACAATACCATCGGACAAATTCTTGTTGCTAAAAAACTAGGTAAAAACAGAATTATTGCAGAAACAGGAGCGGGACAACACGGAGTTGCAACTGCTACAGTTTGTGCACTTATGGGAATCCAATGTATTGTATATATGGGAGAGATTGACATCAAACGTCAAGCTCCTAATGTAGCCCGCATGAAAATGTTAGGTGCCGAAGTAAGACCAGCTACATCAGGAAGCAAAACCTTGAAAGATGCTACTAATGAAGCAATTAGAGATTGGATTAATAATCCTGTAGATACACATTATATCATTGGTTCTGCTATTGGACCACATCCTTACCCTGATATGGTGACAAGGTTTCAATCTATTATTTCTGAAGAAATCAAATGGCAATTAAACGAGAAAGAAGGTCGGGAATATCCAGATTACGTAGTAGCATGTATAGGAGGCGGAAGCAACGCTGCTGGTACTTATTACCATTTCTTAGAGGAACCAAGTGTAGGAATTATTGCGGTAGAAGCCGCAGGAAAAGGTGTGCATAGTGGAGAAAGTGCTGCTACTTCCCAACTTGGTAAAGAAGGCATTATTCATGGATGCAAAACCTTATTGATGCAAACACCAGATGGTCAGATCACAGAACCTTATTCTATTTCTGCAGGATTAGATTATCCTGGAGTAGGGCCATTGCATTCTCATTTGTATAAAACAGGACGCGGAGAATTCTATTCTGTAACAGATGAAGATGCGATGACCGCAGGATTAGAATTATCGCAATTGGAAGGTATAATTCCAGCCATTGAATCTTCACATGCATTAGCAATATTTAATGATAAGAAGTTCAAGCCTGATGATATTGTAGTAATCAGCCTTTCTGGACGCGGAGATAAAGATCTGAATACTTATATCGATTACTTTAAATTGTAAAAACTAAACTTAGCAACAAAACCTTGTCATTCCATCGTAGGCTGGAATCCAGAATAAAAATAAATGTTAAAACCAGAACATCAATATGCTGTATACATTCTTTCAAACAAGAAAAACGGAACACTATACATAGGGATGACTAATAATCTGGAAAGAAGAGTTTTTGAGCATAAAAACAAACAAATTGATGGGTTTACAAAAAAGTATAACCTGAATACATTGGTTTATTTTGAAACTCATAAGTATGTAAATCATGTGATTATAAGAGAAAAAAGATTGAAAACTTGGAAAAGACAATGGAAAATTAATCTTATCGAAAAAGACAATCCCTCTTGGAATGATCTGGCTTCAGATTGGTATGATTAAATACACAGAATGGATCCCAGCCTACGCTGGGATGACAAAAAAATATAATAAAAAAAACTTCTCCCTTGGGAAATGAAAAATAAATTTTTCTATGAACAGAATCAACACTGCATTAGCACAAAACAAAAAATTACTATCCATCTATTTCACTGCAGGATATCCTTCACTTCATGATACAAAAAACATCATTCAGCGTTTAGAAAAAAGTGGAGTAGATATGATAGAAATCGGATTGCCATTTAGTGATCCTTTAGCCGATGGCCCTACTATCCAGGAAAGCTCTACAACTGCTTTAAAAAATGGAATGACCACTAGATTACTTTTTGAACAACTAGAAGATATCAGAGAATCAGTTAAAATTCCCTTAATTATTATGGGGTATTTTAATCCAATGATGCAATACGGTATTGAAGCCTTTTGTGCTAAATGTCAAGAAATAGGCATTGATGGACTAATTATACCAGACCTTCCAGTGGCAGAATATCACGAGCATTATCAAGAGACTTTTGAAAAATATGGATTAATTAATGTTTTTCTAATCACTCCGCAAACTTCTGATGAACGAATCCGATTTATTGACAGTGTTTCGAATGGGTTTATTTATATGGTAAGTTCTGCTAGTGTGACTGGATCTACCTCAGGATTCGGGAATACTCAAGAATCTTATTTTAACAGAATTAAAGACCTAGATTTAAAAAACCCACAAATTGTTGGTTTTGGTATCAGCAATAGTGAAACGTTTACGCAAGCAACTAACACTGCTAAAGGTGCTATTATCGGATCGGCGTTTATTAAACACCTAACTCATAAAGGAGTGAATACTATTGAAGATTTTGTAAAAGAAATACGGTAACCTTGTTACAATTTGATATTAAAATTAATTGTATTAGAATACATTAGACATTTAGATTTATTACTATGATCTCAATCTTACTGATAAGCTTTATATCCATTCCATTAATAATTGCAGTAATTATCATTATTGTTTTTATCAAGTGGTTGAAGCCAGACTTTTTACAGTTTAAAAAAAGTATCAAACAAAAACCAGAAGGGTTACTTGATGTAGACGATCGCTATAATGTGACTAAAGTTGAAAGGGAAAAAGAATTAAACTTCTTACTAGAAAAAATCAACAAACAAGGTATTGATAAACTTACCAAAACAGAAAAAGAAAGATTAGAAGAGCTATCTAAATAAAAGTATTATTCTTTGGTGAATAAATTATCTAAGAATTTCTCTAATTTTTCTTTTTTTAATTGCTGAACATTAAGTTTTAGTTTCGTTATAAAACCATACGAATCCCCTTCTACACCCATAGATCCAGAAATGTATAGCTCATTTTTTGCTCCTAACCGTATTTTATTTAGGTTACTAATGGGATACTTCAGAAAGACTGAGGCTATACCATTGACACCATAGTCGGTATCAATATCACCGTTACTTAATAGCTTTTTAATCAATATTTCCAGCTCACTATCTAGACTTGTAGAAATTATAAATACTTCTCCTTCTTTATTCACTACAAAATCGGTGTTGTAAATATCCGCATCAAACCCCATTTCTCCAGAATCAAAAAAAGAGGTATCCAGATTACCTTTCGCGCCATATTTACGGATACGATACACACCTTCAGAAGCATTTTCTATTTGAGATGTAAATAGTTCTGAATTGGATAGAACGATATGATCAAAGGATTGATAATCTTCTTCGATAGTAAGACAATACAAGTTATTAGATGCCATTTGATCACTATCAAACCCTGCGAGATAAGTTGATTGTTCTTGTCCATTATCTACTGATTCAGAATATCCAAGTAACAAATAATCATCCTCCATTGCAGAACAATTCAATGTAAAATGATGATCATCATATAGGCTAGATGATAAGGTCTCTCCTATATCTGAAAGTTTAAGGATTGCTATTTTTTCCTTTTTATTCGAAGTATTAAAACCTTGTACTTTGGCGACAACAATTATTTCGTTGCTAGAAGATGCATAAATATATTGGCCATAATTATCATCTAGATTATTTAATATGTTCTTTTTATAAACTCCATGCCGTCCAAATCCATGGTTAACACTTCCATCTTCATAAAATCCGTTTATAGAAATCATCCAGCTATGTCCATTCCAGAAATTGGATAACACTAAAACACTTCCTCCTGATTTGGTACTAAGCCCTACAGGAATACTATTTTGATTATTTAAATTACTCGAAGTTATATCAAATTTAATATCCCTTTTACCATTTTTATGCAGACGCACCAGATTTCTTTTAGCATCAGATTCATAAAGAACATTGATTTTATTTTCTTCTATAACCTCAAAATCAACAATATGAGAAGAAACCATTCCTAGTTCTTTAAACAACAACAATCCGTTTCTAGAAAAATCAGTATCTATTTGCTGAGCATAACCACTTGTAAGCAGACAATAAGAAAAAATAAGTACGTGGTACATTCTCATAACGAAATATCGTAGTAACTTTGTTTAGTCACCTTCGCTAAAGAGGTATATTCAGAAAAGAAGATTAGGGGTGTAAAATAAACCTATACAATTAGTTTTAAGTAATTAGTTTATTTTTAATCAGCATCAAAAAAAAGAATTAATACATTATAATGCAAGATTTTTCTTAATAATAAAAAATTAATTTTATTAAGACTAAAACAAAACCAAATGAATAAACAGATCATATTTTTACTTATACTTCTACTATCCTCAACTATTTTTGCTCAGGAAGGCTTCTACAGTAAACTGTCTGATGCAGGCTTATCATTAACTAAACAAAATGTAACCTACGATCCTGCGTACTTTTCTATAGGGTATCCTAATGGCGATGTACCAAGTAATAAAGGAGTATGTACCGATGTAGTCATCAGGGCCTATCGAAAATTAAATATTGACCTACAGAAAGAGGTACATTTGGATATGAAGTCTAATTTTGGTTTATATCCTAAAAATTGGGGGTTATCTAAAACGGATAGAAATATTGATCATAGAAGAGTACCTAATCTTATGAAGTTCTTTTCGAGGTTCGGAACTGTAAAATCTATTACCAATAAACCTCAGGATTACGTTCCTGGAGATATTGTATGCTGGAGTTTAGGAGGCGGACTTACGCACATTGGCTTGGTAGTCAATAAAAAATCTAAAGATCAGCAACGGTATTTAATTGTACATAATATTGGCAGCGGACAGGTATTAGCAGATTGTTTGTTTGACTTTAAAATTATCGGACATTACAGTTATAAAAAATAATCCTAAAAATATGGCGCCATTAATTCTTAGGATTATCTTCTCTTGGTATCATTTTACCACCTAATTGATTAGCATAATGACCAATCCAGATTTAAGGTTTCATCTTCTCCTACTTTTTCTGTTTTATATTGGATTGAATCAGGAATGTCTGTTTTAGGAATATGTACGTGAACGATGAAATTTTCATTAGGATATTTATCGATCTGTTGTAGCGCTATCGTCAAATCATTCTCTGTTTTAACTTCTAACCTGGTACCTCTAAAAGGATTTGGATTGACCAGCATCTGTTCGATACCAAATAGGGGTTTACACGGGAAATCAAGGGAAAATACTGTATGAAAACATCAAGTTTTAAAATTTCAGGAAAGTGATATTATCTAAAGTGGTCCTTTTTATGGAGAAACTTTAACCAATACCTTATAGAGGAGATTATATTATAGAAAATAATTAAAAAAACTCTTTATACTGCAATACTCTAAAATCAATTGTGTTGAATTTTGGGTTTTGGCTTTTTAAATCTTTATATGATTGTAAACTTCCTATGGATCTATTGGCTGCTCCAGATGGAGCGATTAAAGAAACCGTTTTTATTTTTCTTTGTTTTAATTGAAAACTATGTATTCTAGGAACTTCATTAGTAACTACTTCTAATTGTAATTGATATTCTTTAAGATGTTTTCTAAAAAAATATTCTGGTCCATTTTTACTATTACCACCTGTAAACAGAAGTGTATCTATCTTTGGGTATTTATGTAAATACGAAACAACATCTCTTAACTGTATATTTTGCATTCCCAAATCTGATGCATCAATTTTATCACGTTCACAGCTATGAACAATATCGCAGACTCCTATTCCGCGAGAGGTTAAAAAAGTTTTTCGTTGGTCTATTGCCTTTTGTGTGGTTTCGAATACCAAATTTAAATCAAAAATACGATTTAAAACTGGCCATAATAATCCACTAATACTTCCGTAACAAAAATCAACATCTCCTTCTTTTAAAGCTCCTGATGTAAAACGTGGTGGAGGCAATGTTCCTACAATGAGTTTAGTCGCTCCATCGGGGAAGAAAGGTTGATATGGATGTGTATGATTGAACAAAGTTGATTTCTTTTACAATTTACGAAGTTAGAAAGATTTTGGATTACAAAACGAATATCAACTATATTAGTTAATTATGCGTTAAGGATAGTAACGGCATCCTTTTTCTGTTAGTTTAAAACAGAAAAAGATATAGTGTATAGCCTGACCCACCAAAAGTGGGTAACGCCCTTATTTTTTTAATAAAATCTAAGCAATTTAAGTATTGAAAAATCCCAGTACTAATCCTAAAACTGAAAATAAATAAACGGTTGAAAATCTGCCGCATATGTTTGATAACAGATAATAGCTACCATAGTTGCTATCAATCCCTTAACAACTACATTACTTTTGATAAACTGATCAAGCAACCAATCTTTTGTTTTATACGGCAACCAATGCGTAATATACCCTATCAACATTACAATAAACACAACTCGATATTCCCAAAGAACTACTAATGCATTCGTCCAATCCATATTAGTCATGATCGATTGATAAAAACGATCAATATGATCCATGCTATTTCCTCTAAAATAAATTCTGGTAAAGGTTATAAAAATAAAAGTAAACGCTATTTTCCATATGGTTGCTAACCACGCATTAGAGTTTTCATAAGGGCTTATTTTTCGCCAATACTTATAGGCAACCACTCCCAGACCATTCAATCCTCCCCAAATTACAAATTTCCAGGATGCTCCATGCCATAAACCTCCTATCAACATTGTAATCATAATATTCACATTTCTATTAAAATGCCATGCCAATCTAGATGAAAACAATGTGATAATAAGCAACAGTCCTATTGCAGCAGTTGCAATAATTGCGATCCCAAAATCTGCATAAGCAAAAACTCCTAAAAATGTAAAAACAGTAATGAAGGTATATGAAAAAATACTACCGTTCCGGTTTCCTCCTATCGGAATATACAAGTAATCTTTTAACCAACTAGAAAGGGATATGTGCCAACGTTTCCAAAAGTCTCCGCAATGAATTGCCTTATATGGTGAGTTAAAATTAACTGGTAATTTATATCCCATAAGTAATGCTAAACCGATAGCAATATCGGTATATCCAGAAAAATCACCATAGATCTGTAACGAATACCCAAACATTGCCATTATGTTTGTAAATCCTGAGAACATCTCTGGAACATCAAATACGCGATCCATAAAATTCATTGCAATAAAATCTGCAAAAAGCATTTTTTTGATCAGTCCTTTAAGAATCATAAAAGTCGCGTTACCAAACTCTTCTTTGGTAATATTAATTTCTTTTCTGATTTGAGGAACAAAATCCGCAGCTCGTACAATTGGTCCTGCAACCAGTTGCGGAAAGAAACTAACAAAAAACCCAAAATCAATAATTGAATTTAATGGTTTAATTTGTTTTCTATATATATCTACACTATAGCTAATCGTTTGGAATGTATAAAAAGAGATCCCTACGGGCAGTATAATTGTATCCACAGTAAAATAATCAGCATTTGCCCAGGTATTTGCAAATTGTGCCAGATAATTAATCACCTGATAATCCGTATCAAAAAGACTATTATATGATTCTGTAAAGAAATACGCATACTTAAAATAGCAAAGAGTACCTAAATTAATAATAACACTAATTGCAACCAGCGTTTTCTTTACTGCAATAGAGGTACTCTGATAAATAGCTCTTCCTAAAAAGAAATCATTGACGGTACTAAACAACAAAATCCCTATAAATAAGCCACTAGTTTTATAATAAAACAATAAACTTATCATAAAAAGATATGCGCTACGAATGCTCTTTTTACGATATACCAATGCATACAAAAAGTAGATCGCTGCAAAGAATATCCAGAAATCTGCTTGCGTAAATATCAAAGGAAAATCCTCTGAAAAAGAAAAAATATCTTTTAATCTATTCATGAATTATTTGATTCAAAACAGAATTAGGCACCAACTCTAGTTCTTTTTCCCACGAACCAGTCAATGCTTGTAATAATAAATCTGCTTTAATTCTATATCCCAACTGTGTAAAATGTATTCTATCTCGTGGCATCAGTTTATTTAGATACCAATCTCTCGAGGAATTAAATCCTCCCATAATTTCATAAAAATCCCAAACTGCCATGTTATGTTTTCTTGCTAAATCATAGATTATCTTCTGCATCACTCGGGTCCTTGGATTGGGGTATTTCTTCTTATAATAAGAATCATTAGGTACCGTAAGCAAGACTGCACAATCTGGATTAGCTTTCTGGGCCATTAAAATAAGGTTTTCATAGTATTTTCTATATTCTTCTGGCTTAAAATCAGGATGATAACCATCATTAGTACCTACAGATACGATAAACAAGTCTGGTTTATACAACATCAATTGAGTATCAAAATACTCGCATCTATTATAATAATTAAAACTTGCTCCATTGACGCCGATGGTAGTATACTCTATTCCATTATTATCATTCATCAATTCTATACCCATCATTAGAAATTCTGGGTCTTCAGCACCTTCAGCTCTTTGAACACAAAACTCTAGTTCTTCTAATGTTTTGGTAAGCGTAAATTCTACAAAATGTGCTTCCTTGTTAACTTTGGTATTTGCAATTAACTCAGACTCTTTAAAATAGATTTGATAATCTTCACTCCAATTATCATAAAAAATTCTGATCTTATTAAAATCATATTGTTGCGCATCATATCCTCTATGATTTGCTTTTATTTTTATATTGGAAATAGAGTCTTTAAAAACGGCCGTTACTCCAGCCATTCCCCAAGCAACACTATCCTTTTTTATAGAACATCGATAACCTGTCCATTTACCATCAAATTCTACATTATAATTACTAGGGTTATTGGTTCCCGCAATTTTATAAGGATATATAAAACCACGTTGTCCTTTTGCTGTTGGACTCATATGCTGAAGATATGTCCTTAACCTATTAGAATAAATATCCGCTTGTATATGTGATCCACCAATATGGAAAATATGTACTTTTTCTTCACCTCCGTTGGCGATGGTGTTTAACTTCTGAAATAAGGTATCAAATGATGGTGCATATTCTGCAAATTTAATCTGATTTGCTTTCCAATTTACAAAAGTATACTTATTCTGAATTGTATCTAGTACATAGTCCTGAGCCAGGATTGAAGAACTCACTAAGAATAAGCAAAAAAGTAATATTTTATGTCTCTTCATCTGGTTCTTCTTTTAGGTCAAGGTATAGGGCCGTGAAAAATAATTCTGAAATAATTTTGGTTCCTTTCCAAGTAAAATGCATATAATCATTGGCGGTTAATTTTTCTTCTACCCAAAACGGCATAGATCCTTTGCCTCCCATTGCATCATACATACTCCAATAAGCAACATTATTATCAGAACAAGTTTCTATGAGTTTAGCATTAAGATATGGTAATAAAGGATAAGTTTCCATTTTTCCATTAACAGGAAGACACATATCTGTGGGGCCAATAAATATAAAACTTGCATTTTTAGTTCTTCGTCTTAACCAATTTATTTGATTGACTATAGATTTAGCATAATTATCCACCTTTGTAGAATCTTTCAAATATGGCATAGTATTTCCTCCATACTGCATAATAATGATCTTAGGCTTAAGATTCCTAGTCATCTGACCGTATATTGAAGCATTAGTGCTAGAGAAAATTGTTCCCGATGAACCACGCATCGCTACATTATCCATCTGAACTTTATATCCTCCATCAAGCGTTAACCCATAAAAATCGGCACTTACTTTTCCTTCTAGTTCAATTTTTAGATTACTTGGTGTTGTATTGGTTTTGATGCGATATTTATGATACTTGCCATCAGGAATCAAACTATCCTGTTGAATTAGTTTCCCTTCATTATACACAGAAACTTTTATAGGAACCTTACAATTTCCATAATGTAATCCAATATTTGTAAATCTTCTAAATTTAGCATAAGCCTTTTTAGATTTACCAATAGTTACAGAAGCTTTTATAATTGGTAGAGAATCTAAAGCGGTACTATCAGGAAGCGTCTCTAGATGTTCAGTAAATCTGGAAACCGACATATATGCTCCATATTTTCTATGTTTAAATTTCTTCTGGGTAGGGTCGAATCTTGCATATCTAAACCAATTTTCGCTAGGTTTTACAATAGCCGCAATTTGATTGTACACTGGTTTCAAAGGGATAAAACCTGGACCACTACCTCCATACATTCCTTGTAACCTATTGCGTATATATCCAGTTATTCTATCACCTTCTATCTGCGAGTCTCCATAATGTAAAATTCTGCATGATCGCGAAGATAACTTTGCCTTAAGCTCTTTAGCAAAATCAGGATTATCTTTAGGATATCGTATCCTTTCTAATTTTGTAGTATCTATTTTAGAAAAGTCTGGTCTTTGCAGACTATCTTTTTTAGTAAGTGTATTTGCTGACTTATCCGTTTCCAGATCCGATTCATCCGCTACTGGCACTACTACTTCAGTTACCTTAAGTATATCTTGCCTAGTAATCGTTGTATCTTTTTCTAGCTCTAAAAAGGTCTTATATGAAGGATATTTTAAAGAAACTCCTTGATATGAGAAACCATCCTCTTGTGTTTGTTTATTCTGAATCCCTCCTTTTTCACTCAAAAACATCAAGCCAAACAGCACTCCTAATACGAGTATCAGAAATAGCGATATTTGGATTGGTTTGATTTTCAAGACTATTAGGGGACTTTTCGTTTTTGTAAAAATAGAAAGTTTTTGCGAAATGCAAAGGAATTATGCGGTGTTAATAGTTAGTTATCTCACCTAAATCTCATATAATTCAGGATTTTGCTTATTAAGCCATGTTGCTGCTGGGCTAACTTAGCATATAATCTATATAGTTGTCAATAGTTTTTTTATATCATTTACAACTCCTCGATATCTATTTCTATTGGGTTTCGACATATGCTGAGATTCTAAAAGTATCTCTTCTAAAATTTCTTTAGCTTCAGCTATTTTACCTTTTTCAACAAGAAACTGAGCTAAGATATAGCGTTCTTCATAATTAGAATATCGTTGATCAATGGGAGTTAGGTTCTCCTCTGCTTCTTTGGATCTTCCTTGTTTCTCTAACGCCAGACCATACAAAAATTGACTTTTGGAGCCTTTAAAATCTGTTTTGAGATGTATTTGTTCTGCACAAAAAATTACTTTTTCGAATTGACCCGTTTGGTAATATCCTTCGAGTAACTTTTTAACTACACCATTATCTTGATTATAGTTTCCGTTTAAAGCAATTTCGTATTCTTCAATTCCAGATTGATAATCCTTAGTTTCATATAAAGCATCACCAAGATATACTCTATTCTGAAAGGTGTCAGCAAATGCTACTTGTTTTCTTAGATCTGTTACTTTTTTGGTTGGATTGATTACACTTACAATCTCATTCTGAACCACATCAAGATCTTTTTTATTGAAAACCTGAGTTACCAAATAAATTATGCTTCCAATAACTGGTAAAAACAAAATCAAGAAATACCAATAGTATTCATTTCTATTTTTAATAGCATGGTAGATACAAAAAACTTGCAGGGCAATAATTAAAAAATATGGCATCCAGCAAAAGTAAAAAAACTTGACCAATGACCTAACAGATATATCAATCTATTAGGTCAAAAATCATTTTTTATTTCAACGTAATCACCAAATCATCAGCCTCTACCATCGTTCCTGATTTTAACACTATTTTTTTAATAGTAGCGTCTTCATTGGCTGTTATAGTAGTTTCCATTTTCATGGCTTCTATAATAAACAACGGATCGTTCTTCTTCACAACTTGTCCAGTTTTGACAAGAACAGAGGATAAAGATCCTTGCAACGGCGCTCCGATTTGTTTCTCATCTGCTTTATCAACTTTGGCATGTACTACTTTATCTACCTTGATTGAATTGTCCTTGATTTCTACATTTCTCGTCTGTCCATTCACCTTAAAGAATACAGTTACCATTCCATTTTCATGAGGTTCACCTATCGATATTAACTCAATAAGCAGGATCTTACCTTTATCTAATTCTATAATAATTTCCTCTCCAGGAGTCATACCATAGAAAAAGTTTTTGGTCGGAATATTCATCACATTACCATACTTAAGATGGTGATTATAGGCTCCTGTAAATACTTTCGGATATAATTTATAGGAAAGGAAATCTGTAATATCTAATTCTCTACCCATTCCTTTCTTAAAGACTTTTACAAAATCTTTGAATTCAGTTTCAAAATCTACTGGTTCTAAATGTGCATTTGGTCTATTTGTAAATGGTTTCTGATCCTTTAATACTGATTTTTGAAGATCCTTAGGAAATTCACCAACTGGTTGTCCTAATTCTCCTTTAAAAAGACTTACTACAGATTGCGGAAACGAGATTGTTTCACCTCTTTCTTTTACATCTTCTATGGTAAGGTTATTGCTTACCAAGTATTGCGCCATATCACCAACTACTTTAGAACTTGGTGTTACCTTTACGATATCACCAAACAGCGTATTGACTTCGCCATACATCTTAGTAATCTCATGAAAACGATCTGCCAATCCTAAACCTTGAGCTTGTGGTTTTAAATTAGAGTATTGTCCTCCAGGAATTTCGTGTTGATATACATCTCCTGTTCCAGCTTTAAGTCCTGATTCAAAAACATAATAATATTCGCGAACCGCTTCCCAATAATTAGAATATTCATTTAACTTGGTTATATCCATAGGATTCTCACGGTCATGAAATCTTAGCATTTCCATAATCGCGTTAAAGTTAGGTTGTGCTGTTAATCCAGACAATCCTCCTAAAGCTACATCCACGACATCTACACCTGCTTCAATTGCCTTGAGATAGGTAGCAGATTGTACCGAAGAAGTATCATGAGTATGTAAATGTATTGGGATATTAATTTCTGATTTTAATGCTGAAACTAATTCATAGGCAGCATAGGGTTTTAACAATCCTGCCATATCTTTAATTCCTAAAATATGTGCTCCAGCGTTCTCTATATCTTTTGCTAATTGCACATAATATTCTAACGTATATTTAGTTCTTTTGGGATCTAAAATATCACCTGTATAACATAAAGATCCTTCTGCAAGACCTTGTGTACGTGTTCTCACGTGTTCTATACAAGGAGCGATTGACTCCATCCAGTTTAACGAATCAAATATCCTAAAAACATCTACTCCATTCTCCCAAGATTGTTCTACAAATTTTCCAATTAAGTTATCTGGATATGCTGTATATCCTACACCATTTGATCCACGTATTAGCATTTGTAATAACAGATTAGGCATCGCCTTTCTTAGTGAACGAAGACGTTCCCAAGGGTTTTCATTTAAGAACCTAAGGCATACATCAAACGTTGCTCCTCCCCATACCTCCATACTAAATACTTCGGGATGATTTTTTGCAAATCCTTCAGCAACCTTTAGCATATCATATGTACGCATTCTAGTAGCTAACAAACTCTGATGTGCATCTCGCATTGTAGTATCTGTAAAATGAACTTTCTTTTCATTTTTTAACCATTCTGCGAATTTATCAGGTCCCAATTCGATCAATAAATCCTTGGTTCCTTTTGTATATCCATTTGCGGCATCAAATTCAGGGATACTAGTAGACACAAATGTCTTTGTCGGATCAATTGCTTTTACATCGGGATTTCCGTTTACAATAATATCTCCCAAAAAGCTAGCCAATTTAGTAGCTCTATTTCTAGATTCTTTGATTTTAAAAAGATCTTTCGTATCTCTTATAAAGTTTACCGTCACGGCACCTTTTCTAAAGGTATCATGTTTTAGAATATTATCTAAAAAAGGCATATTTGTTTTCACACCTCGAATCCTAAATTCAGAAAGTGCTCTTCGCATTTTTCTACACGCTCCATCCAATGTTCTACTATTAGCCGAAACCTTTACCAACATTGAATCAAAAAATGGTGAAATTGTCACTCCTTGATACACACTACCTGCATCTAATCGAATTCCAAACCCAGATGCACTTCTGTAGGTAGTGATTGTTCCGTAATCTGGTTTAAAATCATTTTCTGGATCTTCTGTAGTGATTCTACACTGTAATGCAAAACCTGTTGTTTTTATAGCTTCTTGGCTTTCTATTTTTATCTGTTTATCAGATAACTTATAACCTCCAGCAATAAAAACCTGAGCTTTAATCAAATCAATACCAGTTATAATTTCTGTAACCGTATGTTCTACTTGAACTCGAGGATTTACCTCTATAAAATAAATACTGCCATCATCATCTACCAGAAATTCTACTGTACCAATATTATTATAATCTACTGCTTTACAAATTGTCAAAGCATACTGATATAAATTCTCAAGAATTTCTTGAGGTACTCCATACGACGGAGCATACTCAATTACTTTTTGATATCGTCGTTGTACAGAACAATCACGTTCAAAAAGATGTACCATATTACCATGATGATCAGCAACTATTTGTATTTCAATATGTTTAGGGTTTTCTACGAATTTTTCCAGAAAAACAGTATCATCTCCAAATGCATTCAACGCTTCTCTTTGAGATTCTGGATAAGCTTTCTCTAGTTCTTCTACACTTCTGATCACACGCATTCCTCTTCCTCCACCACCAGAAGCAGCTTTCAGCATTACAGGAAATCCAATTCTCTTAGCTTCTTTTACTGCAATCTTTACATTGGTAAGGTCTTCTTTGTTACTTTGAATAATTGGAATATCGTTGGCAATAGCTACTTCTTTTGCCATAATTTTATCTCCTAATGAACGAAGCACAGAAACTTTTGGTCCAATAAAAATAATTCCATTTTCTTTACATTTTTCGGCAAAATCAGCATTCTCTGAAAGAAATCCATATCCTGGATGGATCGCATCCACATTATTCTTTTTAGCGACTTTGATGATCGCATCAATATTTAGGTACGGTTTTAATGGTTCATTATCTGCTCCAATCTGATAGGCTTCATCGGCTTTATATCGATGTAGAGAATATCTATCTTCATAGGTATAAACTCCTACAGTTTGTAAACCAATCTCTGTACAAGCTCTAAAAATTCGAATTGCTATTTCTCCTCGATTGGCAACTAAAACCTTTTTGATTTTCATGATAATAACTTTGTGTTTAGGTAATATTTAGCGAACATTCGCTGCGAAGATATTGATTAGAAAGAATACTTGCAATACATTTAAGGCAGAATAAATTAAATAATTAATTTTTACGTTAATTATTAACTTATTCTGCCTTGATGTTATCTATTCGTATATAAGTAGTAGCGAATAACAACTACTTTATTCCGAAAGTGATTTACAAAATAAAAAGTAACAGCTATTTGAATTGTTAGCCACCAGCAATTTTTAATACTATTAATCAGCAAACTAGGCTGTAATTAATGGACTATTTATAAAACTAAATAGCACTTTGATATTAATATGAAAGTTTGAAGAAGCAGATACTCTTATTTGAAATGTTTTAAGAACTAATACAAGACGAACTCTGGTGCCAAGTTGCATTGAAGATACGCTATTATAGATTATGTTTTTTGAAGAACCAGAATAAGTAGATAGGGCAACATATAGTCTGTCTATTTTGATCTTTTTACTAACTGATGTATTTTCTATTTGTTACTTAAAACATATTTGCCTCCTCCAGTAAAAAAAATGGCTATAGCACCAAATAAATATAAAGCTTGTAGTTCAATAGCCCAACCACCAAATTGATTTAGCGCAAAAATTTCATTGACATGTGTAGTTAAAATAGCGATAAGCATTGTTAATGCTACGAATAAACTCGCCAACCGTTCTTTATAACCTATAATGATTAATAAGGGAGCTACAATTTCTCCAAAAAATGCTCCATAGCCTATAAATTCCGGTAATCCAGATTGAATCATCATACCTTTAATAAATGTATATCCGTTTAAAAGATTTCCAATCCCATGAAATATTAGAAGTCCAGCAACTAATACTCTTAGAATTAAAATTCCAAAATCTGTGTTTTTCTCGATTGTTTTCATCTCTTTATAGTTTTAAATTTTATACCACAAATTTCGAAATGAATCAAGCAAGATTTGAAGGACTTAAATCACTACTTTAAAGTGACTTATATCACATTATTCGATTAAAAAGTTTTGGATTAAGAGTCGAGTCTACTTAATGTCTCTCTAGAAACCCCTAGATAAGAAGCAATTAGTTTTTTAGACACTCTCTGAAATAGTTGAGGGTATTGCTCTAAAAGTAAATCATAACGTTCTTTAGCCGAGTTTTTTAAAAGCGAAAGAATTCTTTTTTGTAATGCAATACGGCCAAACTTACTCTTTTGGGCCCAGAAGCGTTCCATTTTATGCATTTGAGCAGTCAGTTTATCTCTATTTTCATAAGATATATATAGGAACTCACAATCTTCTAAACAATCAATATATATATATTCGATGGAGCTTGTTTAACAAAAGATTCATAATCAGTGATCCACCAATGTTCCATCGCAAAACGAAGAATATGCTCTTTTCCTCTCTCATCTAAAAAGTAACTTTTTACGCACCCTTTGGTAATCCAATATTCTTTTTTTACGATTTCTCCTTCTTGAACAAGGTATTGATGTTTTCGCTTTTTAATAGACTCAAAATGACTCAAAACAAAATCGAATTCTTTATCAGTCAATTCTATTATCTCTTCTATATGTAGTCTTAGAGGATGATTCATTCTGCTTGTGATTAATTAAAACACTTCGGAATGTTATTCTAAAAAAAGAACAACACAGTTATTTACTTCTGTATCTTATTATAGTATGCTTTTTCTGTTATTTCTGACCATTTAGATATTCTATTCTGGAAATTAGAATAACTTTTATAAACTTCCTTAGATAACGGATCATCTCCTATCATCTCTTGCAAGGCTTCGTCGGTAAAACCTCTCAACGCATCCAACGTTTCTTTAGAAAACTCTCTAATTTCTACACCTTCTTCATTTACTAATTTATCAAGATAAATTCCGTTTTGTTTATCAAACTCTGATAACACCCAAACCTGTGCTCTTTTGGATGCTGCTTGTAATACAGCTTGTAAATGAGGCGGCAAACCATCGTGAAGATTCTTATTAATAAAAAACTCTAATTGAGAGCCTGTCTCATGCCATCCTGGAGTGTAATAATATTTCGCAATTTTATGAAAACCCATTTTATAATCATGATAAGGGCCTATCCATTCTGTAGCATCAATAACTCCACGTTCTAAACTGGTATAAATTTCACTACCAGCTACTAAAACCGCTGCACCACCTGCTTTTTCCAACACTTTCCCTCCAATTCCTGGTAAGCGCATCTTTAGTCCTTTAAAATCCTCAACCGAATTAATTTCTCGATTAAACCATCCTCCCATTTGTACTCCAGTATTTCCTCCCATATATGGAACCAAGTTAAACTTAGCGTACGTTTTTTTCCAAAGTTCGTATCCACCACCTACTTCTAACCAAGAAGTTATTTGCTGACTGTTCATCCCAAAAGGTACCGCTGCAAAGAATTGCGCTGCTGGAGTTTTTCCTGCCCAATAATAAGCTGCTCCACACCCCATCTCAATTGTTCCTTGAGACACCGCATCAAACGCTTCTAATGGTGGCACTAACTCACCACCGCCATATACTTTGATTTTTATTTGACCATTGGATAATTCATCCACCCATTCGGCATATTTTTCTGCTACTTCTCCAACTACAGGAAAATTTGGCGGCCAAGTTGTAGTCATTTTCCAATGAAATACTTTGTTTGGTTTTGCTACATCATAAGATGATGGGTTACTCATACTTGCTGGAGGTTCTCCTAAACAGGATAGAAAAAATATTGTCATCATCATCAATACAGAGAACCTGATAGTATTTTGTTTTTTTATTGTGGAAAAATTCATAATAATATGTTTTGGTCTATAACTTTAAAAATTACTAAAATCAATAACTTATTAAAGGTTTTGGTATCTCTTAAAAAGAAGAGTAATTAATTCGAATTAAAAATAATTTCAGGAAAAAACATAACCAAACTAACAATGATTAATTGAATAACAATAAAAGGAATAATCCCTCTATATATTTGACTTGTTTTAACCGTTTCTGGAGCAACACCTTTGAGGTAAAACAATGCAAATCCAAATGGAGGTGTAAGAAATGATGTTTGCAGATTTAATGCCATCAAAATTCCAACCCAAAGCATATTCATATCAAAAGCATTAAAAATAGGAGTTACCACAGGAACAATAATAAATACGATCTCTATAAAATCAATAAAAAATCCAGCTATAAAAATTACCAGCATCACCAATAATAAAAACATTAATGGCGTTAATTGAGAAGTCATAATTAACTCTTGTAGATATCGATCTCCTCCTAAGGTTCTAAAAACCAACGTAAATGTGGTTGCACCTAATAAAATAAAAAACACCATAGAGGTTAATCGTGTAGTTTCTTGAGCTACTTCTTTAAGAATCTTAAAAGAAAACTTTTTTTGTACGATAGTAAGAATCGTTGCTCCCAAGGCGCCAATCGCAGAGGCTTCCGTTGGTGACGCAATCCCTGTAAAAATAGAACCTAAAACAATCACTATTAACAGGACTGGCAGCAGCAATACCTTAAGTATCTTAGGTATAAAATTATCTCCTCTAAACGCAGCTATTTCTTCTGCAGGAATGCTTGGAGCATCTTCTTTATGAATCAATGATTTTATTAAAATATAAACTATATATAATCCTACTAATATTAATCCTGGCAGCAAAGCTGCAGAAAACAATGCTCCTACATCTACAGATGCAGCTCCTCTTGAAGAACTATTAATTGTGTCTGCAAGCAGTACCAAAACTATGGATGGTGGAATAATCTGTCCTAAGGTTCCTGAAGAAGCAATTACTCCTACAGCAAGTTCTGTCTTATACCCTCTTTTTAACATGGTTGGCAAACTAATCAATCCCATTGTAACTACCGTAGCTCCTACAATACCTGTAGATGCTGCTAATAAAGCGCCAACAATTACCACAGAAATAGCTAGTCCTCCTCTCACACGTCCAAACATCATCGCCATCGTCTCTAATAAGTTTTGAGCAAGACCAGATTTTTCAAGCATGATTCCCATAAAAATAAATAATGGAACCGCCATCAAAACATAATTATTTACCACTCCCATAATTCGAGAAGGCAATAAATAAAATGTGGACATTGTAAAATATTCTGGAGCAAAAATCGATACTCCAAATGCAAAAGCTACTGAGATTCCTCCTAAGGTGAAAGCTACCGGATATCCTTTTAGGATCAGAATAAAGATAATTACAAATAATACAATTGCTAAAACCTCCATTAACTTTCTTTATTAAAAATAACTTGAATCGATTTCAGCATTTCTGAAACTCCTTGAATAAGTAAAAAAACAAAACCAAGAGTAATACAAAATTTAAGCACATATAATGCAGGTAATCCTCCTGCTTGCGGAGAGGATTCTCCTATCATAAAAGATGACAACCCATAATACCAGGAAGAAACAATTACCACATAACACCAAGGTATTAGTAAACAAACTCCTCCTAATACATCAATCCAGGCTTTTCCTTTTTTAGACATTTTTGCATAAAAAACATCTACACGAACGTGCTTACCATACTTGAATGTATATCCAGAACCAACAAGAAATAATATCCCAAATAAATAGATTTCAGTTTCAATCATCCAGATAAATGTAAACTGAAAAATGTATCGAATGATAACATCCAAACCAATAACTATGGCTAATAAAACCGCTACCCAACTTACCAGAGCACCCGTTTTTTCACCAATCCAATCAAGAAAATCAATGATTTTTTGCATCTATAATTTTATTCTCAGCGTATAAAAGCGGAAGATAACAAAATTAGATACATTTAGAAATTGAATGTATAATTAGTATAATCAATTAGGGTAAGATTTTTATCTGACAAAAACTAATTCATTTGGTTTTACAGTATATTCTTCACTAAAGCTATACCCTTCATAATTAAAACCTTTGAGGTCTTCTATAGTTTCTGCCCCAGTATCGATGATATATCTAACCATCATTCCACGTGCTTTTTTAGCAAAAAAACTAATCATCTTTAATTTATCACCCTTCCAATCCTTGAACTGTGGAGTTATGACAGGGACTTTTAAAACCTTTTTATCTATTGCACTGAAATATTCATTACTCGCCAGATTTACAAACAACTCATCATCTTTTAACTCTTCATTGAGTTGCTGAGTTAGTTGTTTTTTCCAAAATTCATATAAATTATTCTTACGTCCAATTTTAAGCTTAGTCCCCATCTCTAATCGATATGGTTGCATAAGATCCAGTGGTTTTAATATCCCATATAAACCAGAAAGTATTCTTAATTTATCCTGCAGCATTTCAAGTTTATCTTCTGGAATAGTATAGCTATCCAATCCGATATACACATCTCCTTTAAAAGCATATACAGCAGGTCGCGCATTATCCTTAGTAAAAGGAATACTCCAGTCCTGATTACGTTGCCAATTTAACTGCGCCAGATTATCACTAATCCCCATTAAATCAGAAAGCTTTTTTGGAGTCTTTTTCTGAAGAATCGTGTTTAATTTTTCTGCTTCAGCAAGAAATGAAGGTTCAGTATATTTCTGAGTTGGCAAAGCAGTTTCAAAATCTAATGATTTTGCTGGAGATACGACAATTTTCATTTGTATGACTTTTTATTTACCCAAAAATACAACAGTGCATCCATAAATAAAATCAACTCTTGTAATTCTTATCTATTTAAGTATCGAAATGTTCTATTTTAAAAATACACTTATCAAAAAATCAACTCACTGCCTTGTACTATTCTACCGAATATAATTTTGCAACTTAAACCAATCTATTGTTCTTTTAACCATCTCATCTACCGAATATTTAGGCTCATAGCCTAATTCTTTCTTTGCTTTTTCTCCATCAAGAAACTGTCCTGCAGACATCACTGCAATTGCTGTATCATTTAGTAAAGGTAATTCTCCACCAAAAATCTTATATTTTCTCATTTTGATCTTTGACAATAATTTAGCAACGGTTAATGGAACTTTTTTAGGCATTTTTTCAAGCTCAGCTATTTGAATTATTTTTTTAACCAAATCTTCCATGGATATATTGTTTCCTGTAATCAAGTATCGTTCTCCTATTTTTCCATGAAGACATGCCAACAATAAACCTCTTGCAGCATCACCAGCATATATTACATTTCTGTTTCCATTTACATACCCAGGCAAGGTTTGATTTACCGTATGTGTTATTAAACGTCCAGTAGATGGTCCATAATCATATTCCCCAAAAGTCATGGATGGTATTCCTATCACAATAGGCACTCCTTTTTTTCCAGCCTCTCTAGCGATCTTGTCCATGATCCATTTTACCTGAACATAGGCTCACTTATTAGTAGGGCTTGTATTATATATTTTAGTTTCATCACCTATTCTGTTCTTAGATTTTGGAATTGCAATTGCTCCTCCTAAATAAAGTGCTTTTTTAACCCCACTTTCCTTAACCGCATCCACAAAATTATTCATTTGATGTTCTGCCTTTTTAACTTCTTCCTGTAATGGCTTAGGTGTACTTGGGTAATAGGCACCACAATTCAAAACATAATCTAATCCTTTTAAAGATTTTCTTAAACTATCAACATCATTTAAATCTGCGATGCGACTATCAAAATCCAAATCACTAATTGTAGTAAGATCAGAGGTTTTTCTATGTATAACAACTAATTGATTTTCTGGATTATCTGCAATAACCTTCGCGGTATGATGCCCAATCATTCCTGTAGCTCCTATTACTCCTATCCTATTCATATAATAAAACCGTGTTTTCTTTAAAGGTTAAAACTTTTTTATGGGTATTTCTAAAATCAAAAAAGCCTATCCAAAAGGACAGGCTTATGTTTTAAAAAAGTCAAAATGTATATATTATAATACTTTCACGTTTACCGCGTTCATTCCTTTTTTACCTTCTTTAAGTTCAAACTCTACTTCGTCACCTTCACGAACTTCGTCGATTAGACCTGAAATGTGTACAAAATGATCTTTGTTTGATCCTTCTTCTGTGATGAATCCAAATCCTTTGGAGTCATTAAAAAATTTTACTGTTCCTTTGTTCATTATAAATAATTAAAGCGCGAAGATAATATTATTTAACGAGCAATCCCTATTTATTTCAAAATAAAGTTTTTAGTAACGTTTTTTTGCTATTTAAAACACAAGATTATTGCAAAAAAAAACATTTTTTAATCTGTTGTTAACTGATTCTTAGCATACTTTCTCCAACGCTCCACACATTGAAGCATATCATCAGGAACAGAAGTTTCAAAATGCATTTTTTCTCCAGTTACAGGATGTATAAAACCTAGAGTTCTGGCATGTAAAGCCTGTCTTGGCAATACTTTGAAACAATTTTCTACAAACTGCTTATATTTGGTAAAGGTAGTCCCTTTCAGAATTTTTTCTCCACCATAACGTTCATCATTGAATAAAGTATGACCAATATACTTCATATGTACACGAATCTGATGCGTTCTTCCTGTTTCTAACCTACAGGAAACCAAGGTTACATATCCTAAACGCTCTATTACTTTATAATGAGTTACGGCTGGTTTTCCTTTTTCTGCATCATCACCTTCAAAAACGGTATTTTGTAATCTGTTTTTAGGATGACGACCTATATTACCTTCAATGGTTCCTTCATCTTCTTCCATATTACCCCAAACTATAGCTACATACTCTCGTTCTGATGTCTTATCAAAAAATTGCTTAGCTAAATGAGTCATAGATTCCTCTGTTTTGGCAACAACTAATAACCCACTGGTATCTTTATCAATCCTATGTACTAATCCTGGTCGATCACTACTATTATTAGGCAGATTATCAAAATGATAAATCAACGCATTAATTAAAGTTCCAGAATAATTTCCATGTCCAGGATGTACGACTAATCCTGCTGGTTTATTAACTACCAATAATGCGTCATCTTCATATACAATATCCAAAGGGATATCCTCTGGAGTTAATAGATTCTCATATGGAGGATGCGAAAATAACACACGTACAATATCATTAGGTTTTACCTTATGATTTGATTTTACAGCTACATCGTTCACAAAAACGCTTCCTGATTTTGCGGCTTGTTGTATCTTATTACGTGTTGCATTTTCGACAAAATTCATCAAAAACTTATCTACACGCAAAGGCACCTGACCAGCTCCTGCTACAAAACGATGATGCTCATACAGTTCATCTTCTTGATTATCTACACCTTCAATATTAGGGTCGTTTTCCAAAAGTACTTTGTTTCTTATTTCTTAATTATCAGAGGAAAGTCTAAGGTTTCCACTTCGATCACCAATCACTAAATCAATAGTAGAGGTCTTCATTAATTTATCTCCAGGCTTTAGATTTTTTCCTTTGTGTCTAAGCTGAAGTACCTGATCAGAAGGATCTGGTTTATAGGTAATAGTTCCTATTTTAAACCCAAGTGCAACCAATCTTGGTTCTACTTGTCTTCTAGTTTTACGTATCACATCTGGAACTTCAATCTTACGATAGCCAGAAGGGTTTAGAGTTACATAGATTTTTCGATTCTCTTTTACTTTATTGCCTGCAGCAGGGTTTTGTTCAATCACAGAATATCTGGGATATTGAGAATTAAAATTAGCAGAATCCTGCACTTCGAATCTTAGATCTTTTTCTTCCAAAATTGCTTTCACCTCATCAAGTGTCTTTTTACTCAAACTTGGTACAACAATACGTTGATCGTGATTGGTAGAGCTTTCTAACCATTGTAAAGCTACAAAACATAAAATAACAATCATCGTGATTGCAATTACTAATTGGATAAGAAACGTTTTACTAAAAACAAATCTAAAAAGGCCTTTAAAAAAATCCATGTATCAATTGATAGTTTCGGCAAAGATATAAAAACGGAAACTTTTTATCTTTTGTTGTTAGATAAATGATATTTTTGTTTGTAAACCATATTCAATGAAGAAAAATATTGCCATCTTAATGGGAGGTTACTCCAGTGAATTTGATATTTCTATACAAAGTGGAAATGTAGTATATAAACATATAGATAGAAATTTATATAATCCATATCGAGTACATATTACACAAGATTCCTGGTTTTATGTTGATGATCAAGATCAAAAAACCAACATTGATAAAAATGATTTTTCATTGACTCTTAATGATACCAAAATTACTTTTGATGCCGCATTTAATATTGTTCACGGTACTCCTGGAGAAGATGGTTTACTGCAAGCTTATTTTGAACTAATCGGAATTCCTCAAACCGCTTGTGATTTTTATCAGGCTGCGCTTACATTTAATAAAAGGGATTGTATCAGCGCTTTAAAGCCCTATGGTATTCCAACTGCTAAAAATTATTATCTAAATAAAGGAGACAACATCGATATTAAAGCGATTATAGAAACTGTTGGTTTACCTTGTTTTGTAAAAGCCAATAAAGCAGGTAGTAGTTATGGTGTTTCTAAAGTTAAAACTCAAGATGAATTATTACCAGCTATTGATGTAGCCTATAAAGAAGATGATGAAATCATCATTGAATCTTTTCTTAGTGGAACAGAGGTTTCTGTCGGTGTTATAACCTATAAAGGAAAAGATACAGTCTTACCAATCACCGAAATTGTATCTGAAAATGAGTTTTTCGATTATGAAGCCAAATATTTAGGAAAATCGCAAGAGATAACACCAGCCAGGTTAAGTAAAGAGGATGAAAAAAAAGTAAAAGATTTATCTTTAAAAATATATCAAATTCTAAAAATGAAAGGATTTTCCAGAAGCGAGTATATTTTCCATCAAGGTGAGCCATATTTCGTAGAAATGAATACCAATCCTGGATTTAGTGAAGCTAGTATTTTACCTCAGCAAGCCATCGCGGCTGGTATTACCATCCCAGAACTCTTAACTAACACTATAGAAGAAGCTATAAAAAACACTTAAAAATCCAAAGTTGCTCATTAAAGATTAAACTAATTTTTAACTTCACAACTTTACCTTATATTTATACCAACAATCATTCATTACTTATGAGAAGAGCTGTATTTCCAGGTTCGTTTGACCCCATAACTTTAGGACACTACGATATTATCGAAAGAGGACTTACTCTATTTGATGAAATTATTCTTGCTATCGGTGTAAATGCTGACAAAAAATATATGTTCTCCCTAGAGGAACGAAAGCGTTTTATTGAAGAGGCTTTTAAAGGTGAATCTAAGATCAAGGTAATGACCTACAAAGGACTTACAGTAGATTTTTGCAAGCAACAGAATGCTGAGTTTATTCTTAGAGGTTTAAGAAACCCTGGAGATTTCGAATTTGAAAAGGCAATTGCACATACCAACCGACAAATGACAGAAATTGAAACCGTATTCCTCTTAACATCTTCTGGAAAAAGTTATATTTCTTCATCCATCGTGCGTGATGTAATTCGTAATGATGGAGATTACACAGGATTAGTTCCTGATACCGTTAGAGTAAAGTAATTTAATTTTTATGAAACGTATTATTGGATCCATAGCACTAGTGGTTAAAGATTATGATGAAGCTATTCAATTTTACACAGAACAATTAAATTTTAAACTTATACAAGATATTACACTTGACGATCAGAAACGTTGGGTAACAATTTGTCCCGAAAACAACGCAGAGACATCGATTCTACTTGCAAAAGCTACCACATTAGAACAAAAAAAAAGTATTGGTAATCAAACAGGTGGTCGAGTATTCTTATTTCTACACACTAATGATTTCTGGAAAGATTATCATCTGATGAAATCCAAAGGAGTTTCTTTTTTAGAAGAACCCAGAGAAGAAATTTATGGAACTGTGGTAGTCTTTGAAGACTTATACGGTAACAAATGGGACTTGATAGAGCATAAAAATTAGGTAGTAATTTTAAACCTTCTTCCCAAATCACAGTCATATACACAAAGCCCTGTGATTATGAGTACTACTTTAACAGATAAACAAATACAACATCTATATTGGCGAACTGGTTTTGGAATTACTTCTTCAGAATTAAAAATTGCCAGAAAACTTTCTAAAAGTAACATCATAGATGATTTATTTTCTGAAAGTCGACAAAGCACTGAGCTATCAATGAATTTTGGAATATTGCGTAAGAACCCCAGAGATTTATCTCGAGAAGAACGCAAAGAATTGCGTAAACTACGCAATCAAAAGATGTTGGAACTCAACATTCTTTGGCTAAAACAGTTAGCAGAAACCAAACAAGTTCTTAGAGAAAAAATGACCTTGTTTTTTCACAATCATTTTTCAGTTCGGTTGAAAGCTCCAAGAGCATCTCTTCATTTAAACAATGTGATTAGAAAACATGCCCTGGAAAACTTTGGAGATATGCTTATGGAAGTATCTAAATCTCCTGCAATGTTATCATTTTTAAACAACAGGCAAAACAGAAAAAATAACCCAAATGAAAATTTTGCTCGTGAGGTTATGGAGCTTTTTACTTTGGGTAGAGATAATGGATACACAGAAAAAGACATCAAAGAAGCTGCAAGAGCCTTTACTGGATGGAACTTTAATAAAAATGGTGTTTTTGTTTTCAGAAAAACACAACATGATTTTGGAGTAAAAACTGTGTTAGGAAAAACAGGAAATTTCACAGGAGAAGATGTGATAAATATTCTTTTAGACCAAAAACAAACAGCCAGATATATCACAGAAAAAGTATACCGCTACTTTGTGAATGAAAAAATAAACCCTAAGCATATCGAAACATTAACCACAACTTTTTATAATTCTAATTATAACATAGAGATCTTATTACGAAAGATGTTAATGAGTGATTGGTTTTATGACACTCAAAATATTGGCGTCAAAATAAAATCTCCCGTAGAGTTAATTGTGGGATTAAGCAAACCGTTAAAAGTACAATACAAAGACCCTAAAGTCTTATTATATCTGCAACGTAAACTTAATCAAACATTATTTCTTCCTCCCAATGTAGCCGGATGGCCAGGCGGAAGATCATGGATAGATAATTCTACACTAATGCTTCGCTTAAAACTTGCATCTGTTACCTTAAATAATGGTGTGATCGAGTTGCATAATAATGATGATACAAAAACTACATCAATGATGCGGGAAAAGTTATATAAAAAGATAAAAACTCAAATGGAGAGAAGAGTAAAAGCAACACCTAATTGGAAAAACTTCCTTGCTTCTCTTGAACAAAAGGACAAACAAGAGTTAATAGATTTCATAATCCAACCTCAATTATCGGATGGAGCAAACAAGGTAATAGGAAAACTTGATCCTATCAACACCAAAAATTTCATCATAGAACTCATGAGTCTACCTGAATATCAACTTTGTTAATCCCTTAAAATTATGGACAGAAGAAATTTTTTAAAACAGTCAGTTTTTGCTTCAGGAATGGCATTGGTTCCTTCATTTTTAAAAGGAATGGAGTTTCTTACACCTGATCAATTATCAGGATATAAAAATGTAATTATTATTCAACTCTCAGGAGGAAATGATGGATTAAATAGTATCATCCCTATTAGTAATGACATTTATCATAGATCAAGGCCTACAATCGCCAAAAAGGCGAATCAAACTCTAAAAATAACAAATGATCTAGCTTTTAACGATAATCTAAAAGCCTTAAAAGAATTATATGATCAAGGTGAGGTATCTATAATTAACAATGTAGGGTACCCCAACCCTAATAGATCTCATTTTAGAAGTACGGACATCTGGCAAACGGCAAGTGATGCTAATCAGTATTTATCTACTGGTTGGGTAGGCAGATATCTCGATGCCAATTGCCAGCATCCGTATCAGGCAATAGAGGTAGACAATACACTTTCTTTAGCCATGAAAGGAAATCTTGTGAATGGTATTGCTGTTTCAGATCCCAATCAATTGTACCGTACTACTCGTGAACCTTATTTTAACAATCTTGTAGACACATCTCTAACGAGATGCTAGATGAAGATAATCAAGGGTATTTATATAAAACAATGTTAGAAACATATTCGTCTGCATCGTATATTTATGAAACCTCTAAAATATATAATTCTAGTACTGAATATCCTCAATCCTCATTTGCCAAAAACCTTAAAACCATTGCTGATTTTATTATTTCTGGATTAAAAACAAGGGTGTACTATAGTTCACTAGGTGGATTTGACAGTCACGTAAACCAATTAAACAGTCAGGACAGATTGCTAAGAGTTTACTCAGAGGCTATTCATGCTTTGGTTCAAGATTTAAAAAAGAACAATCGATTTAATGATACTTTGATTCTTACTTTTTCTGAGTTTGGTCGTCGTGTGAAACAAAATGGAAGTAGAGGAACAGATCACGGAGCCGCTAATAATGTAACTGCTATTGGAGGTTCTCTTAAAAAACCTGGAATCTATAATGAAATTCCTAATTTATCTGATTTAGACAAAAACGGTGACATCAAATACAGCGTTGATTTTAGAAGTATTTATGCTTCAATCCTGCATAATTGGTTAGATGTAAATGATCAAGAAATTTTAAACACGAATTTTAAGAATTTAGGGTTCATATAATTCTTTTTTAGATAAAGTTGTGTTAGATTTAAATCCTCAAAAAAAGTAAATCACTTTTTTTCATCAATCGAATCCTAAACACAAATCACTATCATTACATCTTAATCACACAATGGAAATTACTAAAATCAATGTATTAGGCATTACTTTATTACTAATCTCATTTATTTCAATCAGTCAAGAAAAACCTAAGAATCCCTTTGGATCAATAAGCTCTAAAACAGGTCTCATTATTACAGACGATGCAACCAGGATGTTAATTCATAATAGTTCTGGAGATAGAGCTCATACATATGTACAACAAATTTCTACTTGGGATCGACAACAAAATACCAAAGACATTAGTACAGCAACCGAATGGGTTGCTAAAAAAGCCAAAGAGTTTGGTTTACAAAATGTAGTAATAGAAAAATTTGTTGCCGATGGTAAAACAGAATATTTCGGAAAAAGCTCTGATCCATTTTGGATTGCTAAAAAAGGGGAATTATGGGCTAAAACACCGTATGAATTTAAAATAACTTCGTACGCAGACTTACCTATGTCACTAGCAACCAACAGCTATTCTACAAAAGCTACGGCAGAATTAATAGATATTGGAGCAGGAATTTCGGATATAGATTACCAAGATAAAGAACTAAAAGGAAATATTGTACTTACCTCAAGTAATCCATATCGTGTTATTAGAAAAGCAATTTGGGAAAAAGGAGCCATCGGTATCATATCTTACTATTCTATTCCGTATTGGGACAAGCCAAACCGTTTAGAAGGTGATTTTCCAGATCAAGTTGGCTGGAGTGGCATGCCTATGAACGAAGAAAAAGAAAAACAATCTTTTGCCTTTATGATTTCTCAACGCAAAGCAAAGGAATTACAAGAAGTATTGAGAACCAATAAAAAAGTAACGCTGTTTGCGGATATAGAAACAGAGCATCGTAATGGAGAACTTAATGTTTTAAGTGGAGTTATTCCTGGTTCTAAATATCCAAACGAAGAAATAGTTGTCACTGCGCATATAGATCATTACAAACCTGGAGCTAATGATAATGCTTCTGGTAGCTCAGTAAGCCTAGAAATGGTTCGTACATTACAATATCTTATAAATACAAACCAAATAGAACGTCCTTTAAGAACTATTCGTTTTTTATGGTTGCCAGAATTTACAGGAACAGAAGCCTGGTTCTCAAGACATACAAAAGATGGTAAGAAAAGAATCTTAAATCTAAATATGGATATGCTTGGAGCAGATCTTACTAAAACCAACTCTTCTTTTGACATCAGTCTTACTCCTGACTGGAATGCTTCTTTTATTAATGCATTTTCCATGTCTCTGGTAGATTTCCTAAATACATATAACAACTCCAGATATCCTAAAAGAAAAGATTTTCATATCATTTCTGTAAACGGAACCAGAAATCATGTCAATGTTCATAATAAACCTTATACCAGAGGATCTGATCATCAAATTTTTAATGACTTCGGAATTCCTGGAATTGCGTTCGGAACCTGGCCAGATAACTTTTATCATTCTAGTGAGGATACTCCTGATAAAGTAGACCCTACTCAACTGCACAGAGTTACTTTTTCTGGATTAGCTTCTATACTTATGACAGCATATACCGACTCACCACAACTACAATCTATAGTCGATTTGGTAGAATTATATGGACTAAAACGCCTTCAATATGATGAATTTAAGGCTAAGAAAGATATCTTATTAGCAGATAAATCAACAATAATTGATAATGCATATTTTGCAGAAAAGACAGTCAAATCTGGTTATGAGAGAGAACGTAACGCTTTAAAATCTTGTCTTATTTTTAGTCAAGGAATAGATGACAAAAATATCATACAACAAAAAATTGCACTATATAATGAAAAAGAAAAACTAACTATAGCTCAATTAAAACTATCCACTAAAAAGAAAGCGAACTCTTTTGGACTTACCTCTGTAAAACGGAAAGTGCTTCCAAAAGAAAAGGATGCTTCATTATTAATACCTCAACGGTTAGTTGGCAAAGAATTAGTAACATATTATGCTGCCTTATCATCTATTAAGGATCCAAAATCAATTAACTATAAGGAAATACAACAAGGGATAAACAGCATATTAAGTGAATTAAGAGAACGAGAAGTTGGAGAGTTACGCATATATGATTTCCAAAACACAATTGTTAGCTATACAAATGGAAAAAGATCATTAGTCGATATCAGAGATGCGATGTATGCAGAATATGGTATAGAGATACCTATTAGTATTATTCAAGATCTATTTGAGGTTTTCATACAAGGTGGAGCAATACACTACAAATAATTAATTCTAAAGGTAATGATAGTCATTATCATACATAAACAAGAAAAATTTATTAACTATTCTTAAACCATACTTATCCTACAAGTATTAAAATAGATGTTTTAGTAAAAACACAGTAATACTGGCCTAAATAGAAGGTTTTTAAACAAATATCAAAGCTTAAAACCATCAATACTCAGCAAATTAATTGTTTTAAAATACGGTTAAACCGTAAAATTTGTGTTGTTTATCGAGATAAAAGACCTCTTCATCTAAAAGATTCAAAATCATTTTTATACCTAACCTTTTCAGCGTAAATTTGTTACAAATCAAGTAGTAAATTCATTAAGCCCCCAAAACTATGAAAACTATCATTCTTACAGTAATCGTTTTATTTTCTTTCTCAAATATCAATGCTCAGGACACTACATCTATTGAGTTAAATACAGAGGAAACTAAAAGTATCAAGAACACTAAGGTTGATTTTTACGAAACTCTAGTAGCAGTAAATAATTTTGATATAAAAATCAAAAAAAATGAAAAAACTGTTGCTAAAATTGAGACCAAGTCTGATTTTTACAAGAACTTAATGATTAAGAATGGGTTTACAACTGGGGATTCGAATACTCGTTTGGCTAATAATGATACAAAACAAAAGGATACTACAATAACTGATACTACACAAATTACTGGATTATTGCCATAATTTTTTTAAACATAGATATATTACTGACGCGATTATTTCTTGCTTGAAAATAATCGCGTTTTTTAGTACCTTTTTCTAAAAAAATAACTCTAACCATACTGAATAGAATATTTTTTTGATAATTTAGAAATCAAAATACTATAACAGTATGCAAATTCACGAAACTGCTTTTGTCGTATCAACATATAGATCACATCATGAAGAGGTGAGTAAGGATATTTATGCGAAGCTTTGGAACAACCCCTCTACAGACAATTTAATACCAGAGATCATAGAAAACATCTCCAAGCATGAAGCTGTTTTGCATAGTATTAGAAACCGGTTCTTTTATGAACAAATGAGATCTTTTTTTTTAGCTAATAATGGTGGAACACTCATTAATTTCGGATCAGGTTTTAGTATGTATCAATTTTTATTGAATGAAAACGTACGCACTATTGAAATCGATAAAACAGACATTGTTGCCTACAAAAAAGAAAAAGTCGATTTGTGGACAAATGAAGGAAAGCTACCTAAAAGAGACATACAGTACGTTTCGATAGATTTTACCGCTCATTCTAAGGAAGAAATTGTTAGCTCCTTAAAACCATATATCAAGCAAGGACCTATTTTTATCTTATTAGAAGGAGTTTTATTCTTTTTGGATCTGGATACTACCAACACGTTATTCAAAGTTTTTAAAGAACTGCAACAAACTGGAGATCAAGTTGGGAGTGTTTCTTACTTACCTGATATTGAAAACACAGAAGTATATCGTAGATTATTGCACTATTTTGATGCTAACAACAATACCAACGATCCTTTTATGCATCAGACTATACCTCATAATTTCTATGAAAATATCAACGGGTACTTCTTGAAAAAAATTTCGGATGAATTTGAATTATCTAAAATTTACGCACCGAATATGGATATAACCGATAGAAAAGAAATTCTGAACGAAAATCTATACATACTACAAAAAGAATAAAAATAACAATAAACAAAAAAGGAGATGTTTCTATAAAAGCATCTCCTTTTTTGTTTATCTCATGGCCTTAGCCATCACGTGATATCTAGGATCATCGATATCGTGCTCTATAACACTAGCCAACCTCGGAGAAGCTTTAATCATTAAAGCCTGACATTCTTCACTTAAATGTTTTACGCGCACTTGTTTACCTGCTTCTTCATACTTCCCAACCAGGTTAAAGACAGCTTCTAACGCAGAATGATCACTAACACGAGATTCTATAAAATCAATCTCAACTTTCTCTGGATCATTCGCCACATCAAACTTATTATTAAAAGCCTGAATACTTCCAAAAAATAATGGCCCCCATATTTCATACACCTTGGTTCCATCTTCTTTAATATGTTTTCTTGCTCGAATTTTTTTAGCATTTTCCCAAGCAAAAGCCAACGCAGACATAATCACACCTGCGATTACAGCAACGGCCAAATCAAAAAACACCGTCAATAAAGAAACTGATATCAATACAATCGCATCGGTTAAAGGAATTTTATTAAGTATTCTAAAACTTGACCAAGCAAATGTCCCTATAACAACCATAAACATCACCCCTACTAATGCCGCAATTGGAACTTGTTCAATTAATCCTGAAGCAAACAAAATAAACATCAGCAATGTCACTGCAGCAACAATTCCTGATAATCTTGTACGTCCACCTCCTTTGATATTAATAATAGATTGCCCAATCATTGCACAACCTCCCATTCCTCCAAAAAGACCCGTAACGATATTAGCACCTCCTTGAGCTAAACATTCTCTGTTAGAATTACCTCGGGTTTCTGTTAACTCATCGATAAGATTCAATGTCATTAGTGATTCTATCAATCCAATTGCTGCCAAAATTAATGCATATGGACCTATGAAATAAAGTGTCTCTAAGGTCATAGGTACTTTGCTGAAAATATTAAATTGAAACTGAGGTAAACCACCTTTAAGTCCTTCTCCTCCTCCATCAGAAATAAAACTACCCACTGTAGCGACATCTAACTTCCCTAATATTGCTATAGCAGAAACTACTAAAATCCCAATCAAAGCCTCTGGTAATTTAGCCGTAATCTTCATTTTAGGTAATCCCCACATAATTAGCATGGTTAACAACACTAATCCCAACATTAACATTAATTCATTCAGTGGAATCCATTTCTTAACCTTACCCTTTTTCTCTATTCTATAAACCCCATCCTTTTCTATATTAAATAGAACTTCTTTAGTATCAATATCAAAAACCTGATTATCATCAACTATGTATTTGGTGTCTTTAGTATCAATATCCTGAAATCTACTACTGTTACCGTAGATATAAAGCGGTTCGTTTGTGATTAAATCGTATACTAAATCTCCTTTAATATCATACTGTTTAAGCACTGAAGAAGTCTTATACTTATCGGCTCCAAATACATCTTTCTCTGCATTTTTAAACATCCCTAACTGAGAAAGAAAAATTACTATTGCCAAACCATTAACAAAACCCATCATAACAGGATGTGGAATCAAACGTACAAATTTTCCCAGTCTAAAGACTCCAGCCATCATTTGTATAATCCCCATCAATATAACCGTAACAAAAAGATAGTACAATCCTAACTCTTCTCCATCTGCACCCATTGCATTACCTTCTGCCACCAAGCTTACCATTACAACTGCCAAGGCTCCTGTAGCTCCAGAAATCATACCTGGACGCCCTCCAAAAATAGAAGTGATCAATCCTATCATAAATGCAGCGTATAATCCTACCAAAGGATCTACTCCTGCTACAAATGCAAAAGCCACTGCTTCAGGAACCAACGCCAACGCAACAGTTAATCCTGATAAAATATCATTTTTAGCATTAGCTACTCTTTTTCTTACAAACTCGGTCATAATCAGTCTATTTTGAGGGTGCAAAAATACAGTTATTTTATGTCTTCACAAGTAAAATTATGTGCTATTCCACATCTAGAATTAAACTAAAACGTTATAGAAGATTTAAAAATTTCAAAACTTAGTATATTTACCACATACACATTTTGTTCATGCGAATTATTACACTCATCATCAGCTTTATAATTATTACTTCTTGCAATACTTCTGAAAAAGACTCGGACAAAACTGTTGACTTTACTACAATTTTTGAAAAAAGTAAGGGTACAGAAACACCGACTTATCCAGAAGTAATTGCGTATTACCAAAAGCTTTCTAATGTTTATTCTGAAATCCAAATTCGGGAAATTGGAATGACCGATAGCGGTAATCCATTACATATAGCCATGCTTAACCCTGATAAACAATTTGATTTTGAGAAAATCCGTCAATCTAAACGTATTTTATTAATCAATAACGGGATCCATCCTGGAGAAAGTGATGGTATTGATGCCACAATGTTACTTTTTAGAGATATAGTTCAAGGTACTATTAGCGCTCCAAAAAATACTGTTTTAGTAACGATTCCTGTTTATAATATTGGTGGTGCATTAAATCGAAATTCAGGAACACGCACAAATCAAAACGGACCTAAAGCATATGGTTTTAGAGGAAATGCCCGTAACTACGACTTAAACCGTGATTTTATAAAAAACGATACTAAAAATGCTCAAGCTTTCGCAGAAATCTTTCATATAGTACAACCAGATGTTTTTATTGACAATCATGTAAGCAACGGAGCGGATTATCAATACACATTAACACATTTATTCACACAACACAATAAACTAAATGGGAAACTTGGAAATTATTTACATAATGAAATGCAGCCGCAACTAGAAGCATCATTAACTTCTAAAAAATGGGATATCACCCCATATGTGAATGTATGGGGAACCACTCCAGACAAAGGATGGACACAATTCATGGACTCACCAAGATATTCTACTGGTTATACTACATTATGGAACACTCTAGGAATGATGGTAGAAACCCACATGTTAAAACCCTATAAACTTAGAGTTGAAGGCACATATGAATTAATGAAATCAATGATTGATATCACTGAAAAAGATAGTGAAAAAATCAAGACACTAAGAAAGCAAGCCTTTGCAAATATGCAAAAACGTAATACATATCCTGTAAATTGGAAAATTGACACTACTCAAACTACTAAAATTAATTTTAAAGGATATGAAGGTGAATATATCAATAGTAATATTACGGGAGCAAAGCGTTTAAAATATTTTAAAGACAAACCATATGACAAAGAAGTAATCTACAAAAATTATTTTACGCCAACTACCAAAATTGATGTCCCTGAAGCATATGTAATTCCTCAGGGATGGTGGAATGTAGTTGAAAAACTAAGTCTAAACAAAATAAACTACCAAACTATAGAAAAAGATTCAACAATAACTGTTGAAGTATATCATATTGATGATTACAAAAGCAGAAAAACTCCCTATGAAGGTCACTATTTACATTACAGTACGTCGGTAAAAAAGAGTATCGAACAGGTATTCTTAAAAAAGGGAGATGTTATTGTTCCCACTGATCAGAAAGGTTTTAGATATCTAATAGAAACTCTAGAACCTGAAGCTCCAGACTCCTTTTTTAATTGGAATTTTTTTGACACTATATTACAACAAAAAGAAGGTTTTTCTCCTTATGTGTGGGAAGACAAAGCAATGAAATTATTAGACAATGATAAAGAACTCTACACCAAGTTTATACAAAAGAAAAAAGACACCGTTTTTGCCAATAATTGGTATAGTCAATTAGATTGGATTCATAAACAATCAGATAATTACGAGAAAGCACATATGAAATATCCTGTATATCGAATTTTAAAGTAGCGTCTATGATAAGTAATCATGGGAGAAAAGCTTCTTTATATTGGCATAAGAATTTGTCAATGCTTTTTTTGCTTTTTTCTTATTTTTCCATTTTACTTTAGTAATTCCTTCATTTTTCTGAGGTATTAACTCTCCTTCAAAATCTGTTTTCATCTCAAACCAATAGGTTACCTTTAATCGAAACTCTCCATTTCTCTTAAATACATGAAAAGTTTTATACAAAAACTTAGTAATCTCTAATCCAGTTACTCCAGTCTCTTCTTCAACCTCACGAACAGCTGCAGTTTCTATATGTTCTTTTTTTTCTACTTTACCTTTTGGCAAATCCCATTTTCCATTGCGATAAATAAACAAAATCTCCTTATCCGCATTATACACTTTTCCACCACCAGCTATTACCACAGGCAACTTAGCATAAAAATGCTCCATAAGCTTATCTTCTTTTTTATGATAAAGATGATACTTTGCGGTCTCCCCTAACTTTTCTTCATTTAGAATATCTCTTACTATTGCCTGAAAATTGACATCTTTAACAGATATCGTCTTATAACCTTCAATTACCTTTTTTGTGGACAGAATAATAGGCGTATTATTCACAAAAACTTTATACATTTGCAACTATGATTTTTGATAAAAACACAGCAAAAAAAACTGCTGAACTATTATTGCAAATTAATGCAATTAAATTACAACCACAAGAACCTTTTACTTGGGCTTCAGGATGGAAATCTCCAATCTACTGTGATAATCGTGTTACACTCTCATTTCCAGTTATTCGTAACTTCTTAAGAGAACACCTTGCAAAATTTATAGAAGAAAAATATGGTAAGCCAGATGTAATTGCTGGTGTAGCCACAGGAGCTATTGGTATTGGAATGCTGGTTGCAGAACAATTAAATTTACCTTTTATTTACGTTCGTCCAGAAGCTAAAAAGCATGGAAGAAAAAATCAAATTGAAGGTATTGTTCCCACAGGTAAAAATGTAGTTGTGGTAGAGGATCTTATCAGTACAGGAAAAAGCAGTCTAAATGCTGTAAAAGCGCTAAATGAAGTTGATGCTAATGTAAAAGGAATGGTTGCTATTTTTAACTACGGCTTTGACATTGCTAAAGAAAACTTTGAAGAAGCGGCATTATCTTTGCACACTCTAAGTAATTATGAAAATCTTCTGGAACAAGCATTAGACACTAATTACATTACAGAAGAACAACAAAAAACCCTGCAAAGCTGGAGAACAAATCCAGCAGAGTGGAATCAATAAAATTTTTAATCTCAATGAATTTAGAAAGCCCTACAGTTACTGTAGAAAAAACTCAACAAGAAGTCTTTGAATTTTTAACTAAAGTCGAAAACTTTGAACAACTGATGCCCGAAAGCAAACAAAAATTTGAAAAAATAAACGACTCCAGATTTCTTTTCCAGTTAAAAGGAATGCCTGAAATCGTGTTGGAGCAAAAAGATAGTACAGAACACTCTTCTGTGATTCTTGGAGCTGCAAGTGATAAATTACCTTTTACCTTAACTGCGGATATTATAGATATTGGAGAAGGGAAAAGTACTACAAAACTTATTTTTGAAGGTCAATTTAATGCTATGATGGGAATGATGATTAAAAATCCAATTCAGAATTTCATCAATACATTAAGTGAAAATATCGCTAAGATCTAATATAGTAGTTTTATCTCTTTTAGATCAAAATCCTGTATTACATCATCTTCCAAGAGAATTTGTAATTTACCAAATGATGTGACACCTTGGATAATACCAACAAAAGAATCACCCTTTACATCTAAAAAAGTAGAGGGTTTATTTTTTCTAAAAAGTAATGATTCGTATTCTTCCTTTAATTTTTTAAAATTAGATTTATATAATTCAGAAAAACGATATTCCAGCTTCATTAATAATAAGTTAGACACCTCATCTAAATCGATATTTCTACCTAAGAATTGTTTTATAGATCCTGCCAGCGGAAGATTCTCAAAACTACATTGATTTACATTAATCCCAATTCCAATGATTGCACCACGCAATCTGCCATTATTAACTACATTTTCTATCAATATCCCACATACCTTAGATCGGTCTGACAGAATGTCGTTAGGCCATTTTATCGATAATCTGGGTAAAATCAATCCATTCAAAGTATCATAAACAGCTAATGAAACTGTCATAGAAATATAGAACTGATCCATTATATCAAAATCATTAATAGGCATAAACACACTACAGGTCAGGTTTTCTCCAGTATTGCTTTGCCAGGTCGTACCCATCTGTCCTTTACCTGATCGTTGTTCTTTTGCAATCACACAAACAGGTTTTATCAAATACTTCTCTCTATTCATATCCCTGAGAAAAGTATTTGTAGAGTCAATGGCATCAACTTTGATTATATGCATAAATAACGATGTGAAAGTTTTTACAAATGTCTATAAATACTGACATTAAAATCATAAAAAGTAATAACTTTACACAAATTAAAAAAATGCATGACTAAAAAAGAAATCGATACTGATCAATTAATAACTCAAATTATTAAAGGTATTGAAGAAGTAAAAGGTAATAACATCACTATTTTAGATTTAAGAGAGATTGAAAATACGGTATGTAATTATTTTGTTATCTGTAACGGAACCTCTAATACTCAAGTAAATGCTATTGTTAGCTCTATCCAAAAAACAGTAAGCAAATCACTTAAAGATAAACCTTGGCATGTAGAAGGTAGTGAAAATGCTGAGTGGGTATTGATTGATTATGTAAACATAGTTGTTCATGTTTTCCAAAAACATATCAGGGAATTTTATGATATAGAAGGCTTATGGGGAGATGCGAAGACAACAACTATCGAAACGAACTATTAAAAAAAGTGTAAATGTCTAAAGAAAATAAAAAAGTAGACCCAAATAAAAAACCAAAATTTAGTGCATATTGGATTTATGCAATCATAATTGTTGGATTTTTAGTATTAAACTTTATAGGAGGTGGCAGCATGGGAACTGCTCCAGAAACCACTCCTTCTGATTTCAATAATTTTTTGAGCAACGGTGAAGTTGAACGTGTATTGATTATCAATAGACGTAAAGCAAAGGTTTTTCTAACAGCAGAGGCTAAAGCTCAGGATAAACATATTAAAAATCAAAAAAAATCAATATTACCTGCAAGCCCAAATGATCCTGATTACGAGTTCGAATTTGGAGATTTACAAAATTTTGAAAACGAAATTGCAAAAATAAAAAGCCAAAATGGCTTAGCTACTGAGGTCGGTTATGATACTGAAAGTAATATGTGGGGAGATATTTTCATCACATTATTACCTTTTGCATTAATCATTGGGGTTTGGATATTTATCATGCGTAGAATGAGCGGTGGCTCAGGTGGCGGTGCTGGAGGACAGATCTTTAATATTGGTAAATCCAAAGCAAAGCTTTTTGATCAAAACACAGACGTAAAAGTTTCTTTTGAAAACGTAGCTGGTCTTGAGGGTGCCAAAGAAGAAGTTCAGGAAATTGTAGACTTTCTTAAAAACCCTGAAAAATACACTTCTTTAGGTGGAAAAATACCGAAAGGAGCATTATTGGTAGGACCTCCTGGAACAGGTAAAACTTTATTAGCTAAAGCAGTCGCTGGAGAAGCTAAAGTACCTTTCTTTTCTTTATCTGGTTCAGATTTCGTAGAGATGTTTGTAGGAGTTGGTGCATCCAGAGTACGTGACTTATTTAAACAAGCAAAAGAAAAATCTCCTGCGATTATATTTATCGATGAGATTGATGCAATTGGTAGAGCTAGAGGAAAAAGTAATTTCTCAGGATCTAATGACGAAAGAGAAAATACCTTAAACCAGCTTTTAACAGAAATGGATGGTTTTGGCACAAATACCAATGTAATTGTAATTGCTGCAACAAACCGAGCTGATGTATTAGATAAAGCCTTAATGAGAGCTGGTCGTTTTGACAGACAAATATATGTTGACCTGCCTGATGTTAGAGAACGTAAAGAAATATTTGAAGTACACCTTAAGCCTCTTAAAAAAGAAGATGGTCTAGATACTGACTTCTTGTCGAAACAAACTCCTGGATTTTCTGGTGCGGATATTGCCAATGTATGTAACGAAGCTGCACTTATAGCTGCTCGTAAAGGAAACAAAGCCGTTGGAAAACAAGATTTTCTGGATGCAGTAGATAGAATTGTCGGAGGATTAGAAAAGAAAAATAAAATAATTACACCTGGAGAAAAACGTGCAATTGCTTTTCACGAAGCTGGTCATGCTACCGTAAGCTGGATGTTAGAACATGCTGCTCCTTTGGTAAAAGTAACAATTGTTCCTAGAGGGCAATCCCTAGGTGCTGCTTGGTATCTTCCAGAAGAAAGATTGATTGTGCGCCCTAATCAAATGCTTGATGAGATGTGTGCAACTCTAGGAGGACGTGCAGCAGAGAAAGTAATTTTTGATGAAATTTCTACAGGTGCGCTTAGTGATCTTGAAAAAGTAACAAAACAAGCTCGTGCAATGGTAACTATATATGGTCTGAATGACAAAATTGGAAACTTAACTTATTATGATTCTTCTGGTCAAAACGAATATGGTTTTACTAAACCTTACAGTGAACAAACCAGTGAACTCATAGACAAAGAGATTTCTAATATTATTGAAGAACAATATCAGCGTGCCATCAAACTATTAGAAAAAAATAAGGATAAGCTAACAGAACTTGCAGAAGTACTATTAGAAAAAGAAGTTATCTTTAAAGACAATCTGGAAAAAATCTTTGGAAAACGTCCATTTGACACAAAAGAAGAGACTGTTATAGAACCTTCTTGATATAATATTACAGATTTTACTAGTAAATTAAAAAAATCTTAATCTAAATAGAACTATTAGGTTAAGATTTTTTTATCTTTGGAAGTATTGTTAACCCGTAATCCCCGATCGAATCTAAAAAATGAGTCTATTTAGAAGAATATTTTCCTCAAAATCTAAATCAGACCAAAAGAGTAAGGAACGTCACGCTGAAGATCGCAGTAAATACATGCCCGAAATCAACCTTCCAGTTGATGAAAGCTTTATGATTAATTTCAAAAGAAACGGTGGTAAATTTCTGTATTGCGATAATGAAGATGAAGTACTTGACTCTTTTGACAAGATTCTTTTAGAAAATGATTGGTATGAAAAAGATGTATGCTGTTTTGATATTGGACTAGAACATAAATTTTCGGGATTTAACCTTAACTTTATAAAAAAGACTCCTGCATCTTTCTTTTTTGCAACCTGTGAATATCTCATTGCAGATAGCGGAGCCATCCTTATTTCCTCTAATCAATTAAGAGAAAAAAAACTTACTGAACTACCAGACAACTTCGTAATGTTAGCAGCTACAAGTCAGTTAGTTAAAAGTATTGGAGAAGGATTAAAGGGAATTAAAGAAAAAAACAAAAACTCTATTCCCTCCAATATTACTACAATTAAAAACTTCGAACCGCAAAAAGAAAAAGACTTCTTAAGCTACGGAAGTAGCTCAAAAAATCTATATTTGCTGCTGCTGGAAGATTTATAATATGAAGGAACTGCTAACAAGGTCTTTATCGGGGTTTTTATACATCTCGATATTATTAATTTCTATATTTATTTCTAAATATACCTTCATTGGCATATTTCTAATATTTGGTATTATCTGTATTTATGAATTTCAGAAGTTAATTCATTTAAAAAATACTTGGTTATACTTAGTATTTATTGGCTTCCTTCTTTTATTTCATACTCCAGCTTTTAAAATCCCTCTATTCGTTACCATTACTGTACTGACTTTAACAATAATAACACAACTATTTTTAGTAAGAGATCTTCTTACGATTAGAATAATTCCAATGTTCGAGAAAAGAAAATACCTTACAAGTATATTCTATCTTATTACTTCTATCGTATTTTTAACATTAATACCTTGTTACGATAATGAATACAACCCGATTATGGTAGCGGGACCACTATTAATGATATGGACAAATGATACTTTTGCTTATTTAGTAGGTAAGAACTTTGGAAAACGTAAGTTATTAGAACGAATATCTCCTAAAAAAACGATTGAAGGTTTTATAGGAGGTTTCTTATTTACTATGTTAGCAGGGTATTTAATTGCCTACTTTTCTGACTTGTTATCAATTACCGTATGGTTGATTATAAGCATAATTATGAGTATTTTTGGTACTCTGGGAGACCTTATACAATCTAAATTTAAAAGACAAGCAGGTGTTAAGGATAGTGGATCAATAATGCCAGGACATGGTGGCATTTTTGATCGATTGGACAGTATTATATTTGCAAGTCCGTTTTTATATGCATTTTTACAAATTTTAAAGTATGTTTCATAAAGAAGGTTATAAAATCATATCAGTTGCTATTGTACTTTTTCTCGGTATTAATGCAGCTTCTTACGTAGCAATTCAACTTGACGAGTGGATCCTTGCTATATTTTTGATAACACTAGTATTTCTAATATTAATATTACAGTTTTTCAGAAATCCAAAAAGACATACTGATATAAACGATCGTACAATAGTTGCTCCTGTAGATGGTAAAGTTGTAGTAATAGAAGAAGTGTTTGAGAAAGAATATTTCAATGAAAACAGACTTCAAGTTTCTATATTCATGTCGCCAATAAACGTTCACGTTACCAGACATCCTATTAACGGAAAAGTACAATTAAGTAAATATCATCCAGGTAAATACCTTGTTGCTTGGCACCCCAAAGCCTCTGAAGAAAACGAAAGGACTACTGTAGTTGTAAAAAACAATTTTGTTGAAATCCTTTATAGACAGATCGCTGGAGCATTAGCCAAAAGAATCGTGAATTATGCCAAAGATGGTGAAAAAGTTATTCAAGGATCTGATAGTGGATTTATTAAATTCGGCTCTAGAGTAGATGTGTTTTTACCTGTAGGAACAGAAGTTAATGTCTCCTTGAATCAAAAGGTAAAAGGAGGAGAAAGTATTATTGCGAATGTATAGTTATGACCAATGAGGAATTAAATATCGCCTTCCAAGCGGCTTTTGAAAAGGCCTGCAATACTAAAATAGAATTGCCTCCTGATGTTATGCTTCATTTTTATGCTTACTACAAACAAGCCACTCATACCGAGGGTTTCTATACACCATCTGGAGATAGCGAACTTAGAAATGCTTTTAAACTTAATGCTCTTTTTCAGGTAAAAAATCTTACTCCTGATGAAGCTAAACTAAAATATATAGAATTAGTAAATAAATACATTACTGATTATTAATCAAAAAAAACCTTGATATGATATCAAGGTTTTTTTTTTTGATTAATCTTTTATCTACTACTTCAAACCTGAAAGACTTGATTTTAATGTAGCTATCTTAGCTTCAGCATCAGATTCCTTCTTACGTTCATTCGCAATTACTTGTTCTGGTGCATTATTTACAAAACGTTCATTTTGCAATTTCTTTTGAACCGATTTTAAAAACCCTTCAGTATATTTCAATTCCTCAGTAAGTTTCTTAATCTCGTCCTCTACATTAATTGCCCCAGAAATCGGAATAAAGTACTCATTAGATTTCACTCTAAAAGAAAGTGCTCCATCTACTTTTTCGTTCACGTACTCTAATGAATCAAGGTTTCCTAGCTTACTGATGACTGCATCAAAAGTAGTACTTGTTTTTTCACTGTTAAGTACTGACATTGATATTGTTTCTTTAAAAGATATATTCTTTTCTTTTCGAATCGTTCGTATTCCTGAAATCACCTCTGCAGCAACATCAAACTCATTAATTAATGTTTCGTTTATTGCTGTAATATTAGGCCAACTGGAGATAATCAGAGCTTCTTCTGGCTTTCTGTCTGCAATTTGTTGCCATATCTCTTCCGAGATAAAAGGAGTAAAAGGATGTAATATTTTTAAATTATCCTCCAAAATAGCAAGTACTTCTCGATACGTTTTGGCATCGATTGGGCTTTGATATGCAGGTTTGATCATTTCTAGTAGCCAACTACAAAAATCATCCCATATAATCTTATAGGTAGTCATTAAAGCATCGCTAATGCGATATTTATCATAATTCCCTTCAAGTTCTAATAAAGCTTTCTGAAATTTCGATTGATACCACTGAATTGCAATTGCAGAAGCTTCTGGCTGGTCTATAGTTGAATCTATCTCCCAACCTTTGATAAGTCTAAAAGCATTCCATATTTTATTTACAAACCCGCTTCCTTGTTTACATAAATCTTCATCAAACATCAAATCATTTCCAGCAGGGGAACTCAATAACATTCCCACACGAATACCATCCGCTCCATACTTATCAATTAAATCTAAAGGATCTGGGGAATTACCTAATGATTTAGACATTTTACGTCTTTGTTTATCCCTTACAATTCCTGTTAGATATACATTTGTAAATGGTTTTTCTTTTCTATACTCATACCCAGCGATAATCATTCTTGCAACCCAGAAAAACAAAATTTCTGGAGCTGTTACAAGATCATTTGTAGGGTAATAATAATTAATCTCCTCATTATCTGGCTCTAAAACTCCATTAAATACACTCATAGGCCATAACCAAGATGAAAACCAAGTATCTAAAGCATCTGGATCTTGCGTTAGATCAACATCTTGTAATCCATTATTTCCTGTTTTTTCTTTTGCCAGCGCTAATGCCTCTTCCTTAGTTTCTGCAACTACAAAATCTTCCTTACCATCTCCGTAGAAAAATGCTGGGATTTGATGCCCCCACCACAATTGACGTGATATATTCCAATCTCGTACATTTTCCATCCAATGACGGTATGTATTTATGAATTTTTCTGGAACAAGATTAACATCTTTTTCTAAAACTGCATCTAAAGCTGGCTTAGCTAATCCTTCCATTTTAAGAAACCATTGATCACTAAGTTTTGGCTCTATTACAGCTTTTGTACGTTCACTTGTACCTACTTTATTAAGATGCGTCTCTGTTTTTTCAAGAACATTTAGGCTTTCCAATTCTTTCAGAATCTCTTTTCTAACCACAAAACGATCCTTTCCTTCATAATGTAATCCAAAAGAATTCAATGTAGCATCATCGTTAAAAATATCTATAACCTCTAATTTATGCTTATCCCCTAAAACTTTATCATTTTGATCATGTGCAGGAGTCACCTTAAGGCAACCTGTACCAAACTCCATATCTACATATTCATCTTCTATAATAGGAATAGCACGATTTGCAATAGGTACAATCGCTTTCTTTCCTTTTAGATGTGTAAATCTTTCATCATTAGGGTTTATACAAATTGCAGTATCTCCTAGTATTGTTTCTGGACGAGTAGTTGCTATAGTTAACGAATCTTCACTTCCTTCAATCTTATATTTTAGATAATAAAGGTTTCCTTGTTTTTCTTCATAAATCACTTCCTCATCGGACAAAGTGGTTTTTGCCTCAGGATCCCAATTCACCATCCTGTATCCTCTATAAATCAACCCTTTATTATATAAATCAACAAAAACTTTGATTACCGAAGCAGACAGATTGTCATCCATAGTAAAAGCCGTTCGTTCCCAATCACAAGAGGCTCCTAATTTCTTAAGTTGTTCTAGAATAATCCCTCCATGTTTATGAGTCCACTCCCAGGCATGCTCCAAAAACTCTTCTCTTGTAAGATCATTTTTATCTATACCTTGCTCCTTTAACTTAGCCACAACCTTAGCTTCTGTTGCAATCGAGGCATGATCTGTACCAGGAACCCAGCAGGCATTATACCCTTTAAGACGCGCCCTTCTAATTAATACATCTTGTATCGTATTATTAAGCATATGCCCCATATGCAGCACTCCCGTTACATTTGGCGGAGGAATTACAATAGTATACGCCTCTCTATCATCAACTTCAGAATGGAAATAATTATTTTCCATCCAGTAGTTATACCACTTTTCTTCTATCGATTTTGCATCATACTTTCCTGCTAAAGCCATACTTTGGTCCGATTTTTGAATTTTAGAGTGCAAAAGTAATTATTATATACGACAACATGAAAGTCTTTTGCAATTTTGAAGTTGGATAAAAAGTAACTACTTTTACACATTATAAAAACCTACGTTATGAAAAATGTAATGATGATTTTATTTATTGGTTTTCTGGGAATTACCCTAAATGCTCAGGATACTAAAGCTAAAATTGAATTTAAAAAAGATGTGATAGATTATGGTGAAATTACTAAGGGTAGTGATGGTGTTCGCCAATTCGAATTCACAAACACTGGAGATGCTCCTTTGATCATCTCTAAAGTATATTCGAGCTGTGGATGTACTATTCCTAAAAAACCAGAAGATCCAATTGCACCAGGTGCGACGGGAATTATAGAGGTTAAATATGACACTAAAAGAGTCGGACCAATCCGTAAAACAATAACTGTATACTCTAATGCAGAGGAGTCTACTAAAGCTATTAAGATTAAAGGTACGGTATTAGACGACACTAAAAGTGTTCTTGAAAAAAAGAATTAAACACTTATAAATAATACTATAAAAAAGGTTTTACTATCAAGTAAAACCTTTTTTTTGTTATATCACTTTTTCTAAGTAAAAAACAAATCTTTTTGTGATCCCTTGCCTTTCTACTTTGATTTTAATTTTTTTTCCTACTTCAGAATAAAATAAATCATTAATATCGGAAAGCGAATAACCATGTGCTCTCCTACCATTTACTTCAATCAACACATCTCCTTTTTTCACACCTGCATTATCCGCTGGAGAACCTGGTCTAACTTCTGCTATTTCATATTTAGGCTGCAAACTATACCCATAACCATAAGAATTTATCGATACATTAGCAGTAGCTTCTCCGCCTTTATTTTTAATTAAATTAAACCCAGAAGTTTCAGCTTCTTTTTTAACAAAATCCTCCGCAACTCTTACCCCACTATGCTGAACAGTTAAACCGCTCATATTATAGGAAAATGGTTTATGAAAAAAACTATTTTTTTTAAATGAAATTTTCGAATTAGGATAATCTACAATTAAATTGAATCGTCTCAACACACTTCCTCCTAATGACCCTTGCCTATCATTAACAGATATTCCTTTTATATAAATTGAATCAGGAAAAGATGCAGTCACCTCTTTCATTACAAATTCTCCAATATGAAGCCCATTTATTTTTGTTCTTCGTCCATATATGTCACCATTAAAACCTTTTCCTAAAAAATCATCGAATGAATTATCTGGAACGTTGATACTCATCTGTTGATTTTCAAATAACCATAATGCAGAACCAGATCCTGAATCCAAAAGTAACCTTATATCAATTAAACCATCATCTATTTCATATTTAGCTTTAACAAAAGGCCTCTTTCCTTCATTAAAATCTAGCGATGTCTCAAAGCACTTTTTACATTCTTTATACTCATAAAATTCTGGATCATTCATTTTAATATATTTTGATGAGTAATTAACATCAACAATGAATTTTTTAAAAAAATCATATCCAATAATTCCATGAATTGGAAATCCCATTCTTGGAGAAAAATTTATCGATTCATCAAACACCAAAAAAATTGTATGATTTTCGCTAACCGCATTTCCAATTTTCAATTGGTTTTTCTCCGATTTAATCGCCTCTACAGGTTCTCCGTTTCCTAATCCTCTAAAATAAATTCTAGAAGCACTATGAAGCTCTAATGAATCTCTATTATCCAAACTAAACAATATAGTTGCACCAACTCCTGTATCCAAAATAAAGGAAAGTTCAACTCCGTTTAGAGTTACAGGAACTATAATTAGATTATTTGCTAATTCAAATTTTACTTTATCCTCTTTGTAGCCATCAGGAAGCTGGAAACCTTCCTGAGCATTTATCGTGAAAATGCACAGTAAAAATAAAAGAAATACTCTTTCTTTAATAAAATGATACAATCTAAAACTTACAATATCCATTCTACAAAATATAACGTTATCATATATAAAACACAAGCACAATATTCAACTATATTTAAAATCAAATAACGCTCTTCAAGTAAATTACAAAATTCATTTTAACTCCAGACCTACTTACCAATATACTAATTTTTCGGCCTTCTTCTGAACTAAACATATTGTTAAGTTCAGAAAGAGTATACTTGCTAGCGTCTTTTCTGTTAATTTTCAAAACAACATCTCCAGTTCTCAAACCAGCAATTTTTGCTGGAGATTTATCTCGAACTCTTAGTACCTCGTATTTATATTTATATCTATCTTTTACAATCTTATTATCCGAAGTGCGAGCATTATAATTTCCAGCACCAGCATCCTTTATTTTCACTTCGCGCTCTTTTAGTCTTTGGTTTTTCTTTACTATAATTTTTGTCATTTCGCTGCACCCTAATGAAATACCACTCATATTAAAATTAAATGGTAAAGAAAAATACTTATTCTTTTTAAAAATTATTTTCTTTCTCGAATAGTTGATAACTAAATTGAATCGTTTTAACAGACCTCCACCAATTGATCCATGACGATCATACGAAGAAACACCTGAAATATGATTTCTATCTGGAAAGGAAGTCGTTATATCATTTACAACAAGATCGCCCAAATAAAGCTTTTTAATCTTAGATTTTCGACCGTAAATATTATTATTTAATCCACTACCGAGCAAATCTTTAAAACTATTATCAGGAACCTTAACATCCTTATTTTCAAACAACCAAACTGAAGTACTAGAACCTGAATCGATTAAAAGATTAACTTCTACTAATCCCGTTTCAGTTTCATATTTAGCCAACACAAGTGGTTTTTTTTGTTTTCTAAAATACAATTCTGCCATATAACCATTAGTATTCTCATCAACATATGATCTAGGATCATATAATATTATGAATTGCTTCTCATAATTTATCTCTACTACAAATTTTTGAAATAGTTCATAACCTAATATCCCGTGAACAGGAAATCCAATCCTAAAAGAAAAACTTGTGCGTTCACTGGGAGTATGATAAACCGTATGATTCTTATCTTGAACATTTCCTATTCTAAATATATTACCATCCGATTTTAACGCGGCGAGAGAATTGCCTTTACCTAAACCCTTAAATTGAACTCCTGAAGATTCGTATTGAACTGATTGATATTTGCTACTCTTATCAAATACAATAGTTCTGCTAACTCCTGTATCAAGAATAAATGACAGAGAAACTCCATTAAGTTCTATAGGTACTATGATAAGGTCATGTACCAATTCAAATTTTATCTTCTTGCTCTTAATACCACTTTCAATTACAAATCCTTCTTGTGCATTAAAACCAATAGATATTAATAAAAATAAAACTAGTACTTTCCCTTTCATAAAATGATATAAATCCTAGCAAAAAGCCTTTACCTCCTTGTATATAAACCCAACATTCATCAATTAAATAATTTATCTAATCAATACAATAGATATGTAAGACGAAACTTTACAACTTAAATTACTTTCCTGAGGTAAAATACATATTTTATTTGTACTCCCAGTCTTTCAATCTTAATTCTTATTCTCTTTCCCTCTTCTGAATAAAACAAATCATTAAGATTTGACAATGTGTAATTATGGGCTTTAACACCGTTTATTTCCAAAATCACATCCCCTTTTTGCAATCCTGCTTTATCCGCTGGCGATTCTGGTCTTACTTCAGTAATCTCATATTGCGGCTGTAATGAATAAATAAAAATACTAGCATCTGCTCTATAAATATTACTGGATATTTTCCCATCTTCATCTGAAATAAAATCCAATGTAGGTTGAGAAAACCCTTTACGAATATTATAATCTTTTGAAACCCTCACTCCGCTATGTTGAATGGTTATACCACTCATATTGTAAAAAAACGGTTTTGAGAAATAGCCGTTTTTTTTGAAGGAAATTTTTCTATTAGGATAATCTACAATAAGATTAAACCTTTTTAAAATACTTCCTCCTAAAGAGCCTTGTCGTTTTTTTAATGAAATCCCTTGTATGTACAAAGAGTCTGGAAAAGATGCTGTCACATTTTTTAATTGAAAATCCCCAATCTTAAACTCTTTGATTTTAGTGTTTTTTCCATAAATATTCCCATTAAACCCTTTCCCTAAAAAATCATCAAAAGAACTTTCTGGAACAACTAAATTGATTTCTTTATTTTCAAATAACCACAATGCCGAACTAGATCCAGAATCTAATAAAAGATTGATATCGATTAACCCTTCTTCTGTTCGATAATTCGCTTTTACCAAAGGTCTTCTCCTGCCATTACTAAGGTCTAAATCCGTTTGATAACACCTTTTACATTTCTTATATACATACGATTTAGGGTCAGAAATTTTGATAGCTTTTTTCGTATAATTTATATCTAAAATAAAGTCTCTAAAAAAGTCATACCCAATAATCCCGTGAACTGGAAATCCCATTAAAGGAGAAAAATTAATAGATTCGTCAAAGATCATATATATGGTATGATTCTGACTGAACGCATCTCCTATTCTTAATATATTATTAGTAGATTTTATTGCCTCCGCTGGCTTATCATTTCCTAATCCTCTAAGGTAAATTTTTGTAGCATTATGCAACTCTAACGATTCTCTATTATCTACACTAAAAAGAATTGTAGATCCAACTCCAGTATCTAAAATAAAAGATAGCTCAACTCCATTTAACTCAACAGGAATAATTATAAGGTTATTAGCTAATTTAAAATTTAGCTTATCACTAGTAATCCCATCAGGTAATTTAAACCCTTCCTGGGCATTAAAAGCAAAAGATACAAACAAGAATAGAATAAGAGCTCTCACTTTAAGAAAATGACAAAAATCCAAGCACAAAATCTCCATTCCTCTAAATATAGAAAAATACTTGAAAATTCATGATAATAATTAACTTAAATCCTAAATAATTTAAGAAATTTACCGCTATTTTACTGTTTAAATTAGAAAGAATGCCTGTAATATCAAGTAAGGGAAAGGCAATGCCCGAATCTCCGATTCGTAAATTAGCTCCTTTTGCAGAAAAAGCTGTAAAAGAAGGTAAACATATTTTTCATCTTAATATCGGACAACCCGATATCAAAACGCCTATTGAAGCCTTGGATGCTGTAAGAAATCACAAATTAGATGTTCTTGCTTATAGCCACTCTGCAGGTTTTGAAAGTTTTAGAAAAAAACTAGCAGGTTACTACGCAAAGCATGATATTACGATTTCTTCTGATGATATCTTAATTACTACTGGAGGCAGCGAAGCATTAATATTTACCATGGGAAGTATTACAGATCCTGGTGATGAAATTATAGTTCCTGAGCCCTTTTATGCCAATTATTATAGTTTTTCAACACAATCCACAATCACCGTTGTACCCGTAATCTCTCAGATCAACGATGGGTTTGCATTACCACCGATAAAAGATTTCGAAAAACTAATAACCGAAAAAACAAAAGCAATTCTTATTTGCAATCCTGGTAACCCAACAGGATATCTGTACAGCAAACAAGAGATTAAACAACTATCCGAATTGGCAATCAAGTACGACTTGTTTTTAATTTCGGACGAGGTATATAGAGAATTTGTATATGGTGATTCAGAACATTATTCAATTTTACAAGAGAGAGCCCTTGATGATCACGCAATAGTAGTTGACTCTGTTTCCAAACGGTATAGTATGTGCGGCGCAAGAATTGGATGTATGGTAAGCAAGAACAAAAATGTTATGGAAACTGCAATGAAGTTTGCTCAAGCTCGGTTAAGCCCTCCTACTTTTGCGCAGATTGCAAGTGAAGCTGCATTAGAAGCTCCTGAATCATATTATATAGAAACTGTAGCCAAATACAAAGCCAGAAGAGATACTCTCGTTGAAGGACTCAGACAAATACCTGGTGTTAAGGTTGCCATACCTAATGGTGCTTTTTACTGTATTGCAGAATTACCCATAAAGGATGCAGATCATTTTGCCAAATGGTTGCTTGATGAATTTCATGTTAATAACGAAACCGTTATGGTGGCACCTGCATCTGGATTTTACTCAAGCCCTAATGAAGGATTAAACCAAGTGAGAATAGCATATGTCTTAAACAGGAGAGATCTTAAAAAAGCAATTCATATATTGAAACTTGCTTTGGAAAAATACACCCATCAAGAAATCATCACAACGACCCAACTTGATAGTAACACCTAAAGAAGAAACAATAGTATAATTTAAATTTATCTTTTTGAAAATAGAACACAACAAATCGCTTCAACAATATAATACATTCGGCATTAATGTGTCAGCTTCAGAGTTTATTCAGATTAATTCTGAAGCTGAACTTATAGAGGTGCTTTCTATTCATAAAGAAAAGAATATTTTTATTCTAAGTGGCGGGAGCAATATGCTTTTAACCAAAGATCTAAAAGCTCTGGTGTTATATATTTATATCAAAGGAATTTCTGTTGATATACAATCTGATAATGCTGTGTTAGTTTCTGCAAATGGAGGAGAAAACTGGCATGATTTTGTGCAATTTTGCATCGATAATAATTTTGGAGGACTTGAAAACCTGTCATTAATTCCTGGATATGTAGGTAGTGCTCCTATCCAAAATATTGGCGCCTATGGTGTAGAATTAAAAGATTGTTTTGTTAACTGCGAGGCTATTAATATTAAGACAGGTGAAAAACGTTTGTTCACAAAAGATGATTGCAATTTTGAATATCGAAATTCTATTTTCAAAAATGAACTAAAAGGAAAATACATAATAACCAAAGTAACTTTTAAGTTAACAACAAAAGAACACCTGCTCAATACAAGTTATGGTGCTATCGAAAATGCTTTAGACAAAAAAAACATTACAAATCCTACCATCAAAGACATCTCTGAAGCCGTAATTAACATTAGAAGAAGTAAACTACCAGACCCAAAAGAAATCGGTAACAGTGGTAGTTTTTTTAAAAACCCAGTTATTTCTGGTGAAGCTTTTTCTGAATTACAAAAATCCTATCCTAATGCTCCATTTTATCAGATTGACAAGCATCATATTAAAGTTCCTGCAGGTTGGCTTATTGAACAATCTGGTTTCAAAGGAAAACGATGGGGTGATGCTGGTGTTCACTCGAAGCAAGCATTAGTATTAGTGAATTATGATCAAGCTACTGGTCAGGAAATACTTGAGCTTTCAAAAAAAATTCAAGCAATAGTTAAAGAAAAATTTGACATTGCGCTAGAGACAGAAGTCAATATCATTTAAATCAACTCTTTTTGTCTGTTTTATTTAGAGAGCTAATTTTATGCATATCATAATTTCAGCTATTTTTCTTTGTATCTTTGCAAACGAATTTTGATAATATTAAATTATGAAATTGTTATTACTTACAGTTGCACTACTTTTATTAGCATTTGCAGGAATTGCGATTAAAATATGGGCTAAAAAAGATGGAAAGTTTGCAGGAACTTGTGCAAGTCAAAGCCCTTTTCTGAATAAAGAAGGTGAATCATGTTCTCTTTGCGGAAAGACTCCAGATCAATATGCTAACTGTAACGAAACAGAGCATTCTAAATAATCGATCACCGATTTTGATTCAAAAGCATGTCATTGGAAAAAGAATCCTTAAACCTTTCGGAGCATATAAAAAAGGCTAAAGAAGGCGTACAAACCTCATTTAATTACCTTCTAGATACTTTTTGGAATGATGTATTTAATTTTCAGCTAAAAAGAACTCAAAATGAGTATGAAGCAGAAGACATAACAATTCAAAGTTTTTCTAGAGCATTTGACAAAATAGATACCTTTAAAGAAGGGTATAATTTTAAAACCTGGTTAATTCAGATATCCAAAAATATACACATAGACTTATTGCGCAAAAAGAATGCTTCTATACGCTCTAAGACAACTACAGAGGTTGATGACTCTTTATACACCATAATAGACGATGCTCCAACACCAGAAGATAAGTTAATAACAGAGCAAAATCTTGCTCAACTACTTAGGTATATCAAACAACTAAAACCACATTACCAAGAAGTAATCAATTTAAGATATTTTCAAGAGTTGAGCTACAAAGAAATTTCTGAAGTGTTAGACGAACCTATGAACAATGTAAAAGTAAAACTTCTTAGAGCCAGAAAACTTCTTGCAGAAATCATTACCGCCAAAAAAGAAAATTGATACTTTATTGTTTATACGTTAGATCAATTTTCTTTCTTACTATATGTAAATATTGGTCGGTTATGTGATTATCGAAGACTAAAAGTCGCTATTCCCTTTATTACTCCGTGTAAAGGGTTTATCCATTTATCATTTATTTTTTTATCGTATTTGATAAATTTCTGAACTAATCCTTTAGGAGCCGATATTTCTTTTTCAATTCCGGTTATATTAATAAACTTTTGATTATTAATCAACCATTTTTCGACTCGCTTTCTGTTTTTTTGCAGTTGTTTCTGTTCTTCTAACTGTTCTTTTGACATTTTTTTGGTTTTTTAACTTTTTTTTAATTAATAAAAAATGGGGTTAAGCTAATTTTAACCATGATTTAAAGTTTTTATACTAAAAATTATGTATGTCAAAAATATGAAAAGAAATTTTATTAAACAGGAAAAACCATAATAAATCTACGGTTTTACCATAATTTTATTCAAAAACACTAAAGAAATATCCCCAAATGTATAAGTAAATCGGGCCACAAAAAACACTTAACTAATTGATATATAAGAATTAATAATTAAACCGACATTAAAAAGTATTAACAATTGTTAATTTTATAATTCTGAATTTTTTTGTCTAAAAATTCCCTTCTAATATTGTTTTACAAGTAAGCTAAGCCAAAATTAGCCTTCAAAAAAAGAAAACGTTGCCTAATAGAACACCTTAAGTTTATCTAAAACTGCATCCTAATCTAAGCTTTCTTTGTATTTTTGTTCAAAATATTGCTGAGTATGAATAATGAGCTTTCTACAGTAGCTCCTCCAAAAGGAAAACCAAAATGGCTACGTGTAAAATTACCTACAGGAAAAAAATATACAGAACTCCGTGGTTTAGTAGACAAATACAACCTACACACAATATGTACCTCTGGTAGCTGCCCTAATATGGGTGAATGCTGGAGTGAAGGAACCGCTACTTTTATGATCTTAGGTAACATTTGTACTCGTTCATGTGGTTTTTGTGGTGTGAAAACGGGAAGGCCAGAAACCGTAGATTGGGAAGAACCCGAAAAAGTTGCGCGCTCTATTAAAATCATGAATATTAAACATGCCGTTGTAACTTCGGTGGATAGAGATGACCTTGCTGATGGAGGTTCAATTGTTTGGGCAGAAACTATCCAGGCAATTCGAAGAATGAATCCCGAAACAACATTAGAAACTTTAATTCCCGATTTTCAAGGAAAAACAAAAAATATAGATCGAATTATAGCGGTAAAACCTGAAGTAGTTTCGCATAACATGGAAACGGTAAAAAGACTTACCAGAGAAGTTCGTATTCAGGCTAAATATGAACAGAGTCTTCAAGTTTTAAAATACCTAAAAGATAATGGTATTAATCGCACAAAAAGTGGAATTATGCTAGGTCTTGGGGAAACCGAAGAAGAAGTAATACAAGTTCTGAAAGATTTAAGGTCTGTAAATCTTGATATTGTAACTATTGGACAATACTTACAACCAAGCAAGAAACATCTCCCAGTAAAACAATTTATTACTCCAGATCAATTTAAGAAGTACGAAGAAATAGGATTAGAAATGGGGTTCAGGCATGTAGAAAGCGGAGCCTTAGTTCGTTCTTCTTATAAAGCTCAAAAGCATCTTACATAATAATTACAGGTAGTCCTAAATCATATACTAAGAAATAAGAAGATTGCAATGAATACACCTATAAGAGTAGCTATCAATGGTTTTGGAAGAATAGGTCGTAATCTTTTTAGATTATTAATAGATCATCCTACCATTGAAGTTGTCGCAATAAATGATCTGGCAGATACTAAAACATTAAGCCATTTACTAAAGTATGATAGTATTCATGGAGTATTACCACATAATATCTCCAATACAGAAGAGCACATAGTAATTAACGAAAAATCGATTCCTGTATCTAATGCAAAAAAACCAGATGATTGTGATTGGAAAAAACATGATATCGACATTGTTGTAGAAGCAACAGGAAAATTTAAGACTAAAGCAGAAGCTCAAAAACACATTAATGCTGGTGCAAAAAAAGTTATTCTTTCTGCTCCTCCGCTAGAAGATGCTATAAAAACTATTGTTCTAGGAGTAAATGATCATATTCTGGATGGATCAGAGACCATTATATCCAATGCATCTTGTACTACGAATAATGCAGCTCCTATGATGAAAGTAATTAATGAACTCTGTGGAATAGAACAAGCGTACATAACTACGGTACATAGTTATACAACAGATCAAAGTTTACACGATCAACCTCACAGAGATTTAAGAAGAGCAAGAGCTGCAAGTCAATCTATTGTTCCTACAACAACTGGTGCAGCAAAAGCACTAACTAAGATTTTTCCTGAACTTAGCAGTGTTATTGGAGGATGTGGTATTAGAGTTCCTGTACCAGATGGATCTCTTACCGACATCACATTCAATGTGAAAAAAGAAACTTCTATAGAAGAAATTAATAAGGCATTTAAAAAAGCCTCTGAATCTAATTTAAAAGGTATTCTGGCTTATACTAAAGACCCTATAGTATCTGTAGATATTATAGGAAACCCTCATTCTTGCGTGTTTGATTCTTTGATGACTTCGGTAATCGGAAAAATGGTTAAAATCATTGGTTGGTATGATAATGAAATCGGATATAGCAATAGAATAATTGATTTAATTATCAACATTTGTAAGAAATAACTATATTAGTTGAGTTATTTCATATAAAAATGCCAACCCAAATCAAATATTTCATAATTACAGCCATACTTAGCTTCAGCTTTGTTACTTATTCACAGACTGAAGAAGTTGAGCAAAATAGCCTAGCTAAGGATTCTATAGAAAATTATTTAATCCAAGCTTCTGAAGCTATTAATACTGCTCGCCACGAAAGAGCATTGGATAATATCACATTAGCTAAAGAATTAGCGCTAAAAAATCAGGACAAGTCGTATAGAGCAAAGACAAATCGCATACTAGCCGAACTTTACTTGGAATTAGGTGATTTAAAAAGTGCTCAAGAAGAAATCACTAAAGCTATAGAGATGCAACTTGAGCAAAATGATGAAGTGGCTTTAGCAAGCTCTTATACTGTATGTGGATCTATTAATACAAAACAGGAAAATTTTGAACTTGCCAAAAAACATCTAGAAAAAGCTTTTTCTTTAATTGAAAAAAATAATCTGGAAACTCTGGAAGGGCCTCTAAAAATTAACTTAGGGCTTTTGGCATTATCAATGAATCAACCAGAACAAGCCATCAAACATTTCAATAGCGGACTCCCAAAAATAGATTTTTTAGAACAACCCTATTATAAAGCAAAGCTATACACTAATAAAGCTAGAGCCCAAATGTCTCTCAATCAATTAGACGAAGCAATAGCAACCAATGACCTTGCCATGCAAATAGGAAAGGAAATGGATTATTTTGAAATTCGCTCGGAAAGTTATGAATTGTATAGTGAGATTTATGAAAAGAAAGGAGAGTTTAAAACTTCATTATTAAACCTAAAATCTCATCAGCAGTTTAAGGATTCTTTATTTAATATTGATAAAGAGATCATTGCTCAAGATGCAAGGGCAAAACTAAATGTGGATGATCAAAAAGTTAAAATAGACGAATTAACCGAAGAAAATGAGCAACAACAAAAGTCTCTAAAATTAGGACGACTTACCACAATACTCAGTATTGCGTTAATAACAATTTTATCACTGCTTACCTTATCATTATACAAGAACAATAATCTAAGAGCCAGAGCAAACGAATTACTACAAAACAAGAACACTGAGCTTATTTTAGCAAAAGAAAATGCTGAACGAGCAAGCGAAGCAAAGGTTCAATTCTTATCAACTATCACACATGAGCTTCGAACTCCTTTATATGCTGTTACAGGATTGACACATCTTTTACTAGAAGAAAGCCCTACTCCTAATCAAAAAGAACATCTTAATTCTCTAAAATTTTCTGGAGAGTATTTACTTTCTTTAATCAACAATATCTTAGATCTAAATAAACTAGAAGCAAATAAAGTTGAAATAGAAAACACATCTTTTAATCTTCAGAAAAGAATTAATGACGTATTGATTGCATTGGGCAAGTCTGCAAAAGATCGTAACAATAAGCTTCATTATGAATTTGATAAATCAATCCCTCCCAAACTTAAAGGAGATCCTTTAAAAATTTCTCAGATTCTTATCAATCTAATCGGTAATTCGATAAAGTTTACTCAAAATGGAGATATCTGGATTCGAGTAAAAATGATAAATCATATAGAAAACAAAGTTTTTCTGAATTTTGAAATTAAAGATAATGGAGTAGGGATTTCAGATAAAAAACAACTAAGTATTTTCGAAAACTTTACGCAAGGATCTGTTCAGATCAATAGAAAGTTTGGAGGAACTGGACTTGGACTGTCTATTGTAAAAAATCTGCTCTCTTTAATGGATAGCGAAATTAAGCTTGAAAGTGAGCTTGGACAAGGATCAAGGTTTCATTTTGATCTTAAATTTGATGTATTTGAAGATCTAAGTGCAAACTATCACGAAGAGGCGAAAAAGATTGATTACAGCTTAATGATTGATAAAAGAGTTTTGGTTGTTGAGGATAACAAAATTAATCAACTTATTACAAGAAAAATACTAGAGAAAAACAAAATGATTTGTGATGTAGCAGATAATGGAGATATAGCAGTCAATAAAACGAAAAACAGTGAGTTTGACCTAATCCTTATGGATATACATATGCCAGGAATTAGTGGAATTGAAGCCACAAAACAAATTAGAGAATTCAACACAGAAATACCTATTGTAGCCTTAACAGCAGTAACATTAGATGATAATCTGGATGAGTTTTATAATAATGGATTCAACGACATTATTCCTAAACCATATAAAACAGAGGAGTTTTTCACCAAACTACATAAGGCACTATCAAAAAAACAAACAACATCATAACAGTTTGGCACAAGTATTGAGATGTAGCTAATGGAATAAAAGAAATTACAGTTTTTTTTTATTTTGAGTTAGCCAAAACATATAAAACGAGACATTATACGATGTCTCGTTTTTTTATATACGTAATTATTTCTTGATCAAAAATTTCTTGGTTTTCGATAAATTTCATGGTAATCGGCTGATACCATAGAACCTCTTCAGGAAAATTCGAAACCAACCTTACATAATCCTTTTCAGTGGTAATAATCTTTTTATAAGCTTTCAACTCTTCAAGCTCTTCTTTAGTAAAATTATGATGATCCGGATAATTCATATGTGTAAAATCAAGACCCAAAGACATATAATAATCGACTAATGGTTTGGGATTAGCAATACCCGTAACTAATGTAAATGTAGTATCTTTTAAATCTTTTATAGTTTTTTTACCAGAGCCATTTATAATTTCATTACCATAATCAATCTTGGCAAACAACAACTTCTGATAAGGCTTTAATTTCAATTTCCTTGCTATTCTTTGTTGATCTTCAATCTTTATATTACTCGGACATTTAGTAACTACGACGATATTCGCTCGATCTGCACCTTTTCTGGGTTCTCTTAGGTTTCCAGTCGGCAATACAATATCATCACAATACAAATCATAATAAGCTGTAAGTAAAATATAAAATCCAGCTTTCACCTTACGATGTTGATATGCATCATCTAATAAAATAACTTCTGGCTTCGGTATTTGATTTTTTAAATTAGAAATACCATTCTGCCGATCTCCATCCACAGCTACTGTAATATCCTTAAACTTAGTTTTAAACTGCAAAGGCTCATCACCTACCTCTTTAGCCTTAGCCATCTCGCTTACCAGCTGAAAACCTTTTGTTTCTCTCTTATAACCTCTGCTTAGAGTAGCTAAAACAACCTTGTCTTTTAACAAACGTATTAGATATTCAACCATTGGTGACTTACCCGTTCCTCCTACACTAAGATTGCCCACCGCAATAACAGGAAAATCATATGAAACGGATTTCTTTATCCCAAAATCATATAACTTATTTCGCAACCAGGTCACAAAATAATAGACAGGAACAACAGGTAAAAGTATTTTTCGTAATAAATCCAAAGGCTTAAACTTACTATTGATAATTTTCTAATAGCAAATGTATAAAACGAAACTTTGATTATTGTCAAAACTTTTTTTACATTCCATTTATATTTAAAAACCTATCACAAATGCAAATCAAAGAGGTAATACAACACCTTGAAACTTTAGCTCCCATTAATTATGCTGAAGATTTTGACAATGTTGGACTATTAGTTGGGGACAAAAACACTACCATAACAGGAATCTTAGTTACTCTAGATACCATAGAAACTATTATCGATGAAGCCATAGAAAAAAAATGCAATCTTATCGTTAGTTTTCATCCTATTGTTTTTAAAGGGATCAAAAAATTTAACGGCAAGAATTATGTAGAACGCGTCGTTATGAAAGCCATTAAAAATGATATTGCCATTTTTGCTATTCACACAGCACTTGATAATGCCATAAAAGGTGTAAATAATATGATGTGCGAACAATTAGGGCTAATAAATCGTCAAATTCTTATTCCACAAAAAGGAAACATAAAAAAACTAATCACTTTTGCACCCAATAAAGAAGCTGAATCATTGCGCTCAAAACTATTTGAAGCAGGAGCAGGAACCATTGGCAATTATAGTAATTGCAGCTTTTCATCAGAAGGAGTTGGAACCTTTAAAGCCGAAGAAAACACAAACCCTACAATTGGAGAAATAGGAAAAACTCATTTCGAAAAAGAAACACAAATACAAATCACTTACCCCAAACATAAAGAAGGTAATATCTTGAAAGCATTATTTGAAAATCATTCTTATGAAGAAGTTGCTTATGAAATTACAACTTTAGAAAACAAAAATCAGCACATTGGAATGGGGATGATCGGTGATCTCCCAAGCGAAATAGAAGAAATAGAATTCCTGAAATACATTAAAAAAACATTTAAAACAGGTTGTGTTAGACATTCAGCCTTACTTAATAAACCTATTAAAAGAGTCGCCGTTCTAGGCGGTAGCGGTAGTTTTGCAATTAAAAATGCGCAGGCTGCAGGTGCTGACATTTTTATAACTGCAGATTTGAAATATCACCAGTTTTATGAGGCCGAGAAAAAGCTTATTCTTGCCGATATTGGGCATTATGAAAGTGAACAATACACAAAAAACTTAATTGTTAGCTATCTTAGAAAAAAAATCAGTAATTTTGCAATCATTTTATCGGATAAAAACACCAATCCCATTCAATACATATAAAATATGGCAAAGAAAGAAGTTACTGTTGAGCAAAAATTAAGAGCATTATATGATTTGCAATTAATTGACTCTAGAGTTGATGAGATCAGAAATGTACGTGGAGAACTTCCTTTAGAAGTTGAAGATCTTGAAGATGAAGTAGCCGGACTAAATAAAAGATTAGAAAAACTAAACGTTGATCTTGAAACTATCGATGAAAGTATCAAGACAAAGAAAAACCTAATCGAAGAAGCTAAATCCCTAATTAAAAAATACGGAGAGCAGCAGAAAAATGTACGAAACAATCGTGAGTACAATTCTTTAAGTAAAGAAGTAGAATTTCAAGAATTAGAAATTCAACTTTCAGAAAAGCATATCAAAGAATTCAAAGCTCAGATTATTCAGAAAAATGAGATCATCGATCAAACTAAAGATCGTTTAACTGAAAGAAACAAGCACCTTACACACAAGAAAGGTGAACTCGATGCTATTCTTGCAGAAACTGAAAAAGAAGAACAAGCTTTACTAGCTAAATCTGAAGATTTTCAAAACAACATTGAAGAGAGATTAGTTGCTGCGTACAAAAGAATAAGAAACAATGTGAAAAACGGATTAGCTGTAGTACCTATTGAACGTGGTGCTTCTGGAGGTTCTTTCTTTACAATTCCGCCTCAGGTTCAGATGGAGATCGCTTCTCGTAAAAAAATCATCACTGATGAACATAGTGGTCGAATCTTAGTAGATCAAGCACTAGCACAAGAAGAAAAAGAAAAAATGGAAACAATGTTTTCTAAGTTGTCTTAAACCATTTTTTTATATAATATTATAGCCTCGGAAATTTCCGAGGCTTTTTTATTTTAGATAAAAACAAATGAATAGCATTCTCATCATTGGTAGTGTATGGCCTGAACCTAATTCTTCTGCTGCAGGAAGCAGAATGATGCAATTAATCCTATTATTTTTATCTAAGAACTGGAAAGTCACTTTTGCCTGTACAGCCACAGAGAGCGATCATATGGAAGACATAGAATCGCTTGGGGTTACCACAGTCAATATCATTATCAACAGCGCTACTTTTGATGATTTTATCTTACATCTTAAACCGAATATTGTAATATTTGATAGATTCATGACAGAAGAACAGTTTGGATGGAGAGTCTCCAAACATCTTTCTAGCGCATTAACAATACTAAACACAGAAGATCTTCATTCTCTTCGTAAAACTAGACAAGAAGCTTTTAAATCAAATAAAACGTTCGATTACTCAGATTTAATTCAAAGCGACATTGCAAAAAGAGAAATTGCCAGTATTTATCGCTGCGATCTATCATTAATTATTTCAGATACCGAGATAAATCTATTAAAGAAACATTTTAACCTCCCAAAAGAACAACTATTCTACATCCCTTTTTTACTAGACCCTATTACTGTTGATACAAAAAAAAACTGGCCATCTTACCAGGAGAGAAATCATTTTATCACTATTGGAAATTTTCGTCATGAACCCAACTGGAATAGTGTTTTATACCTCAAGGAAACCATCTGGCCATTAATCAAAAAGCAATTACCCGAAGTGGAACTTCATATATATGGAGCATATCCACCGCAAAAGGCAACACAACTCCATAATCCAAAACAGGGTTTCTATATTAAAGGATGGGCAAAAGATGCACAGCAAGTTATGAAACAGGCTCGAATATGCCTTGCCCCTCTTCGTTTTGGAGCAGGAATAAAAGGAAAATTAGTAGAAGCTATGCTTTGTGGAACTCCAAGTATTACCACAAACATTGGTGCAGAAGGTATACTGGGAGAAGATTCTGATTGGAATGGCTTTATTACGGATCAACCAGAAGCATTTGCCAATGCATCTGTAAAACTATATAACAATCAAAATATCTGGCATCAAGCACAACAAAACGGAATTGAAATCATAAACACCCGATTTAAAAAAGAAAAATTCAGCAATCAACTTATCAATCAAATAATAGATCTACAGAACTCTTTAAAAGAACATCGTTCCAAAAACTTTATTGGGTCAATGTTACAACATCACAGTCTTAAGAGCACAGAATATATGTCGCGCTGGATAGAAGAGAAAAACAAAAGAAATTAAACTCTATTAAAAACTATACCTAAGCTTAATGCATGCTTTAATTACAATAAAAAGATGAAGTATAGACAAACAAAAAAAGCCTCTTCACTAAATGAAGAAGCTTATATACTTTAAAAAGAAACTCTTTTAATTAAAGAGCCGCTACGTGCTTTGCTAATTTAGATTTTAGGTTAGCCGCTTTGTTATCATGAATGATATTACGCTTTGCCAATCTATCGATCATAGAAACTACAGAAGGAAACAAAGTTTCAGCTTCTTTCTTATCAGCTTCACGTAATTTCTTAATAGCATTACGTGTAGTTTTATGCTGATATTTATTTCTAAGACGCTTAGTCTCACTATTTCTAATTCTCTTTAATGCTGACTTATGATTTGCCATCTTTTCTTTGTTAAATTTCTTTACTATAAAATTCGTAGCCCGTAGGGGAATCGAACCCCTCTTACCAGGATGAAAACCTGGCGTCCTAGCCGATAGACGAACGGGCCATTTTCCTTTTTAAAGGATTGCAAATTTATAGCTTTCACTCTAAACTTGCAATTAATTTTTTAATTTGTAGCCCGTAGGGGAATCGAACCCCTCTTACCAGGATGAAAACCTGGCGTCCTAGCCGATAGACGAACGGGCCATAGTTGTTTGTCTAATTGCGGATGCAAAAATACAACTATTTTTCAATGCCACAAGTGTTATTTTATTTTTTTCTAAAACTTAATACGCTTTAGCAAATAACACTCGTTCATTAGAGGGTTTTCCAGAATAAACACAGCTCCCTTTTTCTTCCTTCCCATCAAAAGGAATACAACGTATAGTAGCTTTAGTTAACTCTTTTATCTTCTGCTCGGTCTCAATAGTTCCGTCCCAATGTGCCGAAATAAATCCTCCTTTAGTTTCTAAAACTTCTTTAAATTCATCAAAATTCGAAACCTCTGTAATATGATTATCTCTATACTGAGTTGCTTTCTGGTGTAAGCTCTCTTGAATCTCTTTAAGTAATGATTCTATTGTATCGACAACCTCCTCTTTATTTACAAATTGTTTAGACAAGGTATCTCGACGTGCAAGTTCTACTGTTCCTTTTTCAAGATCCTTAGGACCAATCGCAATTCGCAATGGAACTCCCTGCAACTCATATTGTGCAAACTTAGCTCCTGGTCGATGTGTATCACGGTTATCAAATTTTACAGAAATCCCTTTAGTTCGTAAATCCCGAACTATCTCATTAGCCACTTCAGAAATTTGTTCCAACTGTTCTTCTCCTTTATATATTGGAACAATCACTACCTGTATTGGCGCAAGATTAGGAGGTAATACCAAACCATTATCATCACTATGAGTCATAATTAAAGCCCCCATCAATCTAGTAGAAACACCCCAAGAAGTGGCCCACACGTGATCCAACTTCCCTTCTTTGGATGTAAATTTCACATCAAACGCCTTTGCAAAATTCTGTCCCAAGAAATGAGAAGTTCCAGCTTGTAATGCTTTTCCATCCTGCATTAACGCTTCTATACAATAAGTATCTTCTGCACCAGCAAAACGTTCACTTTCAGTTTTTCTTCCCTTAATAACAGGAATTGCCATAAAGTCTTCTACAAAATCAGCATACACATTATTCATCTGTTCTGTTTCAGCAATTGCTTCTTGTCTGGTTTCATGAGCTGTATGACCTTCTTGCCATAAAAACTCTGCAGTTCTAAGAAATAATCGGGTTCTCATCTCCCATCTCACTACATTAGCCCATTGATTTATCAAAATAGGCAAATCCCTATACGACTGAACCCATCCTTTATACGTGTTCCAAATAATCGCTTCAGATGTCGGACGTACAATCAATTCTTCTTCCAACTTGGCTTTTGGATCTACAATTAATTTCGAATCATCTTCTGGATCTGTTTTTAATCTATAATGAGTTACTACAGCACATTCTTTTGCAAATCCTTCAGCGTTTTTTTCTTCAGCTTCGAATAAACTTTTAGGAACAAAAAGAGGAAAATATGCGTTTTGATGTCCAGTTTCTTTAAACTTTCGATCTAATTCGGCTTGCATTTTCTCCCAAATCGCATACCCATAGGGTTTAATTACCATACACCCTCTTACCGCCGAATTCTCAGCTAAATCAGCCTTTACGACCAATTCATTATACCATTTCGAATAATCTTCACTACGTTTTGTTAGATTTTTGCTCATAACCTGCTATTTGGCACAAATGTTGTGACTTTGTTAAATAAAAAATAGTTAGCGCAAAACTAACTAAATTTGTATTGTTCAACAATAAAATAAGGAGATATGCGACTTAAAAATTATTTTCAAAAAAATGGAGCTGTTGGAACCTTTCTTACAGCTTGTCTACTTATGTTGACGTCTTGTGGTTCATATGAGTATGTATCTTATGATGATGGCATTTATGGTGAAGCGAGAAGCCAAAGAAATTATGAGCCAACACCTACCACTACTGAAGCAAAACCAAATTATTATTCAAATTATTTTTCTGAAAAATCTGCACAGATAGATAATGCATTAGAAGAAGATGCAATTTTTACTGATGTAGATTCTTATTCAAGTGAAAATTATGATCCTGCAGATAGCACTGGTGTTGCTTTAAATTATGAAGGAGGACAGCCAACTTGGGGAAGTGATTACGACGAGGTATCTGTAAATATTTATAATACAGGTTGGAATAACTGGGGCTGGAATGCCTGGGGACCTGGATATGGATTGGGTTGGAATAATTGGGGTCCTGGATTCGGATGGGGCTGGAATAACTGGGGCTGGAATATTGGATGGAGAAACCCTTACTGGTATGGTGGTTATGGCGGTTTCTATTGCCCTCCATTCTATAACAACTTTTATTATGGTAATCCTTATTTTAGAAACAATCGTTACTACGCATACAATCGAGGTTATAGAAATGCCTATGCAGGTAATTACAGAACTCGTGGAGCCTACAACTCTTCGTACAGTATAAGATCGAGAAGCTCTGCTTTTTCTAATTCTAGATCCAGAAGTCGTTCTTACAACAACAGAAGTAATTATAATAACCGAAGAAGAGTCTCTGCAGACAACAACAGAAGAACCAGAACCTCTACATACTCCGACAGAACCAGATCTAGAAACAACGGTACTTACAACAGATCAAGATCAAATTCGTCTAGTAGAAGTGGAACGAGAACTTATAGTGGTTCTAGGTCTAGAAGCAGTTCTGGCACACGAAATTATTCTGGCTCAAGAAGCAGCAGCAGAAGCTCTGGCGCTACAAGAAGTCGCAGCTCTAGTCGTAGCAGTGGCTCCAGAGGAGGCGGTAGATCTGGATCTAGAAGTCGCGGAGGAAGAGGTTAAAATTCATTTTTAATTAAAGCATATAATTTAATATGAAAAAGATATTTTTATTCATAGGTGTATTATCTATGTCTTTTTTAAGCGCTCAGGATGTAACAGATGCGCTGAGATATTCACAGCAAGACATTTTAGGAACCGCCCGTTTTAGGGGAATGAGCGGAGCATTTGGAGCTCTAGGAGGCGATATGTCTGCAATACAGATAAACCCTGCTGGATCTGCTGTTTTTCTCAACTCATCAGGATCCGTTACACTTTCTTCATCGAATATAGAAAATGATGTTAGTTATTTTAATGGCACTCGCCTAACTTCTTCATCAAATTTTAATTTTAATCAGGTAGGAGCGATTTTTGTGTACAATAACCGTAGCGAGTCTTCAGTACTTAATAAAGTGTCTTTAGGTATTGCTTATGACCAAACTACAGATTATGCCGATGAGTTTTCAGCAGTAGGAAGAAGTAGCAATTCTATTGATAGTTTTTTCCTTGCAGAAGCGCAAGGCATCCCATTGGATTTACTTACAGTAAGAGCTGGAGAAAGTATAGATGGATTATATAGCTTTCTTGGTGAAACCGAAGGATATGGAACTCAACAAGCATTTTTAGGCCACGAATCTTTTATCATTGAAGCCAATGATCTTAACGATCCTAACAATACTGCATATTTTTCCAATGTAGCTCCTGGTTTCTTTGATCAAGATTATTACTATGAAAGTACAGGGTTGAATGGTAAATTTACAGTAAATGGCGGTGCGCAGATCCATAACAATTTTTATATAGGAGTAAATTTAAATTCGCATTTTATTAATTATGATCGAGTGACAGATTTTTTTGAAGGAAATAATAATGCTGGAAGCAATATCAATGAAATAACTTTTATCAATCGCCTATCAACAGTTGGAGCTGGATTTTCTGCCCAAATAGGAGGAATCTTTAAAGTATCTAACATGCTTAGATTAGGTGCCTCATTAGAATCACCGACTTGGTATTATATCGAAGAAGAAACTACTCAAAGATTAGAAACATTTAGTGATGCTGACGGAAGAGCATTAGTGAATCCAGATGTAGTTAATATATTTCCAGAATATCAACTACGTACACCAGCAAGAGCTACAGGTAGTATTGCTGTCCTATTCGGAAAACGTGGATTAATCAGTTTAGACTATTCGTATAAGGATTACTCTTCTACCGAATTTGATTCAGATGAAGGCGCAAATTTCTCTAATCTTAACAGAGAAATAGAAAATACATTCCAAGGCGCTTCTACATTAAGAATAGGTGGAGAATTTAGGAATGGAAACTGGAGTTTTAGAGGTGGATATAGTTATGAAGAAAGTCCTTATAAAAATGAGTTAATTCTAGGTGAAAAAACAGGTGTTTCGCTTGGAATAGGTTATAATTTTGGAAAAATTAAATTTGATGTCGCTTATGATTATTCTGAGCAAGAACGCAATCAACAGTTTTTTCCTAACTCAGGATTTACCAATGCGGTTTCTATAGATAATTATAGAGATAACCTTACCTTTACTTTAGCATTAAACTTATAATTGTAAAGGAGTATTACTAAAATGAAAAAGGAGTTGAAAATCTAATCAACTCCTTTTTCATTTCGTTTCATTTTTTAACGTATCAGAGAAAAGCTCCCTGCAAAAACTCTTCTGCTCCTATTGGGATCTCGATCCGCCTGTTCATTAAATTCGACCCTAAACCAATACTGAGAAGAAGGCATTAAATTTCCATTATACGTTCCATCCCATCCAGCTCCAGTTGGGTTAAGCTGTTTTAGTAATTTCCCATGTCGATCAAATATATATATCAAAGCAGGTGTTGGCTGATCTTCTGGGTTAATTAAATTCCAAGTCTCATGAAAACCATCCCCATTAGGTGTGAAATATTTAGGATATCCAAGAATCATAATACTTACAGATGTCACTTCATTATCAGGACAATTAACGTATCTCGCAACAATTTGATAATCTCCAGGAGGAATATTTTCAAATATTGGAGAAGACTGAAACGCTCTATATTCTACAAAAATACCATCCATATCCACATCACGATCCAATCGATATTCAAAATCTGTAAATCCTTCTGCTTCTACAATTGGATCCGTAGTCACTTCTGCGGTAAGCGTGTAACCTCCATTAAAAGATGCTTCGGCAATCGTATAACCTACTTGAAAACTAATTTGAGAAACATCCAAAACTGAAACTTGATCAGGAGAATCAGGAACCTCAACACCATTAACATCAAAACCTCTTAGCCTATATATACCATTAGAATTTACCTGATCATAAAATGGAAAAACCGCACCAGGAATATCTACAAAATTTGTATCACCCAAATCTGCTCTTGACCATTGAAAAGTTTCTGCAGCAGGAACTGCAGGTGGTCCTGTACTTGCAGGAAACCTACCTTCTACTGTTATAGGAAATTCTCCGCAAGTAGCTATTCTATCCTGTGGGATACCTGGTTCTAAGACACTGCAATCAGTAGTTCCAGCATTTTCTTCACCCAGATTGGTTTGCTCTAGTTGTATCACTCCAGCTTCATCCGCAAAATTGGTTATCAATACTATATAAAACTCCCCAGTTTGTGCATTCGGTATTGTAAAAGTTTCTATAAAATTATCATCCGATGTTCTGGCATAGCTACAATCTACTATATTGGTATTATCCTCATTATCAATATAAAAATCAGGCTCATCCACATTATTAGCGCATTCCGCAGGACGAATATTATCCCCATCACCATTACGATCACAACCTCTGGACAACTGATCTTCACAATCAATAATAAAAGAAGTTTGAAAAGGTCCCCAAGCAATAAAATCCACATCTAATTGCCTTTCATTACGATCCAATCTATTATCCCCATCTTCATCCATCCATTGACGAATATCAAAAACTAATTCACCAGGTTCGTCAATTAGAAGAAAATACCAAGAAGGATTTGGAGTTGTATTTAAACACCCTACTTCTCCTAAACCATCAATATCACCAGTTGTATTAGGAAAAGTAAGCTCTAAAGAGGCGTCAGAACAAAATGGCTGTACATTTCTACATGCCACATCAAAGTCCTGAGCGATTATCGGAGCACTCCCAAAGAAAAGAAGTACAAAAAATAACGAAATTTGAGGTAGTAATTTAGTCATGTTTTATATAACGTAGGTTAGTCCGTTTTCTTGTATAGATTCTAAATTTACTAATTTAAAAAATATAGAACCACACTAAGATTAGTTTTATTTATAATTGTTAACATAGCTTTCACTAAGTAAAAAGACAAAATCGTATCTTTGCAGCCCGTTTGTAGTTGATTTTATGTGAATTCAGGAAATCTAATGATTTTAGGAGCATATTTTCAAGTTATACAATGTGGGAAAATTAAAAAAAGAATTAATTGAAATTGTTCCTTTTACCGTAACTATTTCAAATGTAGAGAGAGCGTACACGTAATGAATGCAGTATCGTATATACTGTGGTTTAATTTTATAATTCTTTTGTATTTTATAATTACAAAATTTTAAACTTGTGAAGATAGACAAGGCCCTTGAAGCTATTGAAGCGCTAGGTGATAATCATGTAGCTACTAGCGCAACTACTCCTCTGAGAGAAGATGCTTTTGAACTTAGTGATAAAGAAAAAATTGCTTTGATCAATAAAGATGTTAAGCACATTATGGAAACTTTAGGACTAGATCTTAATGACGACAGCCTTAAAGGAACTCCACAGCGTGTTGCTAAAATGTTTGTAAATGAAATTTTTGCAGGATTACATCCTCAGCGAAAACCAGATGCTTCTACTTTTGACAACCATTATAAGTATGGTGAAATGTTGGTAGAAAAAAATATCACTGTGTATTCTACGTGTGAACATCACCTTTTACCTATAGTAGGTAGAGCTCATGTTGCCTATATCTCTAATGGAACAGTTGTCGGATTATCTAAAATGAATCGTATTGTAGATTATTATGCAAAACGTCCACAGGTACAAGAACGTTTAACCATGCAGATTGTACAAGATCTTCAGGTAGTTTTAAACACCAAAGATGTAGCTTGCGTAATTGACGCGAAACATTTATGCGTAAATTCAAGAGGAATACGAGATATAGAAAGTAGCACCGTTACCAGTGAGTTTGGAGGAAAGTTTAAGGAAGAATCGGTGCGAAGAGAATTTTTAGACTATATCAAATTAGACACTACTTTTTAATTTTATTTTTAATCAATAATCATAAGCATTTACCAAATTATGGCAGTAGCTCCGTTGTACAAAACTCAGGAACTAAAAATTTATAACTCTATTTCTAGTCAGAAAGAAACATTCACACCAATTACAGAAGGTAATATAGGCATGTATGTTTGTGGACCGACGGTTTATAGTAATGTACATTTAGGAAATTGCCGTACTTTTATTTCTTTTGATTTAATATACAGATATCTTAAGCATTTGGGGTATAAAGTTCGATATGTTAGAAATATTACGGATGCTGGACACCTTGAAAACGATGCTGATGAAGGAGAAGACAAAGTATCTAAAAAAGCTCGATTAGAGCAATTAGAACCTATGGAAATCGTGCAACGTTACACATTGGATTTCCATAATATATTGGCTAAATTCAATAACGTACCTCCAAGCATTGAACCCACTGCAACCGGTCATATTGTAGAGCAAATTGAAATTATCAAAACTATTATTGAAAATGGTTTTGCGTATGAAGCAAACGGTTCGGTATATTTTGATGTAAAGAAATTTAATGAAACCAATCATTACGGAAAACTAAGTGGTCGTAATCAAGAAGATATGATTGCGAATACCAGAGAACTAACTGCACAAAGCGATAAGAAAAACCCTCAGGACTTTGCGTTATGGAAGAAAGCTGAACCAGAGCATATTATGCGTTGGCCCTCTCCTTGGAGTGATGGTTTCCCTGGTTGGCATCTTGAATGTACTGTAATGAGCACAAAGTATCTTGGCGAACAATTTGATATTCATGGAGGTGGAATGGATCTTAAATTCCCACATCACGAATGCGAAATTGCACAAGGAGAAGCTGCATGTGGTGTAACTCCAGTAAATTATTGGATGCACGCCAATATGCTTACATTAGATGGCAAAAAAATGTCTAAATCAACTGGAAATATACTTTCTCCAGCAGAGATTTTCAGTGGAGAAAGCGATAAATTAAATAAAGCCTTTGCTCCTACCGTTGCCAGATTCTTTATGCTACAAGCTCATTATAGAAGTATTCTGGATTTTTCTAATGATGCATTAGAGGCTTCAGAAAAAGGATTCTATAGATTAATGGAATCTATCCAGTCTTTAGATAATTTAAAAACTGGTAAGGATACAGAAGGGTTTGATACTCAAAACTGGATCAAAGAATGTTATGATGCTATGAATGACGACTTTAATAGTCCAATTTTAATAGCAAAGTTATTTGAGGCTGTGAAATTTATCAATACAGTTAAAGAAGACAAAGCTACGATATCTAAAGAAGACCACATTCTTGTTCAAAAAGCAATGAATGGGTTTGTTTTTGACGTTTTGGGACTAGTCAATATTAACGAAGCTTCTTCTGATATTAGCGATAAATTATCGGGTGCCGTAGAATTATTAATCCACTTAAGGGCGGAAGCAAGGGCAAATAAAGACTTTGCAACCAGTGATAAAATCAGAGATGAATTACAAGCCATTGGCATTCAACTCAAAGATGGACGAGAAGGAACTAGTTTTGCTCTTAATTAACTCTATGTTTTGGCATCAAAACTCACTTTAAAGAAAATTCTTATTGCACCATTTATCGGGTTCGTAAGGTTATATCAAAATCTTATTTCTCCGCTAACTCCTGCTACATGCAGATATCAACCAACGTGTTCTCATTATACAATAGAAGCATTGCAGAAACACGGATTGCTAAAAGGAGGAAAGTTTGCGATAAAACGGATTTTTAGTTGCCATCCTTGGGGAGGTAGTGGTTTTGATCCTGTGCCAGATAATAAACATAAGTCATCAAAGGAATGAATGAATGGATATATGTTCATAACTAATTTCTTATTTAAATACCTATATTTACGCTTGAAAAACAGATTTCCGCATGATATTCACTAAAATAATATGGAATCCTATTGAAGGATTCGATCTTGGCTTTTTTGTCATTCGCTTTTATAGCTTAATGTTTGTGGTCGCCTTTTCATTAGGTTGGTACTTGATGAAAAAAATATATATCCGAGAGAATATCTCTATGGAGAAGTTAGATTCTGTATTTATTTATGCGGTTATAGGTACATTATTAGGAGCTCGTTTGGGACATGTCTTTTTTTATGACTGGGATTATTACAGAAATAATTTGCTAGAAATTATACTACCATTTAGATTCAAACCAGAATTCGAATTTATTGGTTTTCAAGGACTGGCCAGTCACGGAGCTGCTATAGCTTTTATAGTTGCCATGTACTACTATTCTAAAAATGTTTTGAAGAAGCATCCATTATGGGTTATGGATAGAGTTACTATTCCTGCCGCTGTTGGTGGTATTTTTGTACGTTTAGGAAACTTTTTTAATTCTGAAATTATAGGAGAACCTTCTGGGGATTCAGCTTTTGGAGTAAAGTTTGTACGTGATGGCTTAAGCAAAGCTGAAGTAATAAGAGAAACTGGCATCAAAAATATTAATGAGGCATATTCTGCGGTAGTTAACAATGCTCAATTTTCAAACCTATTAGAAGCCATTCCGTATCGTCACCCAGCTCAATTATATGAAGCTTTTGGATATGTATTCGTATCACTCATCTTATGGCTTGTCTATTGGAAAACAGACAAAAGAAATAACAGAGGATTTCTTTTTGGCATGTATATGATGCTGATCTTTATTGTTCGTTTTATTGTAGAAAATGTTAAAAAGAGCCAAGGAGGTTTTGAAGACTCTCTAGGGGATGCCTTATCCACAGGACAATGGCTTAGTATACCTTTTGTATTAGTAGGTCTCTATTTTGTAATCAGAGCCAAAAAAGTTAAAGAAGATCCGAAATCTTATACATTGAAATAACATATCGGATAAATGCATAAAAAAAAGAGGATAATTTCTAGAAATTATCCTCTTTTTTTTATGCATTTAAAATAGTCTGAATATTAAAAAACTTCGTTAGACTCTTTTAGTTTCTCTGTATTCTCTACCAATTGTAACTCATCAATAATCTTTTGAATATCACCATTAATAATATTACTTAAATCATACAGTGTTAATCCAATTCTATGATCTGTTACACGACCTTGAGGATAATTATAGGTTCTAATTTTTGCGGATCGATCTCCAGAGGAGACCATACTTTTACGCTTTTCGGAATCGGCTGCTTGTTTTTTCTCTAATTCCATATCATATAAACGTGAACGTAATACTTTCAATGCTTTCTCTAAGTTTTTATGAGATGATTTCTGATCTTGACAACTCACAATCATACCTGTCGGCTCATGATGTAATTTAATAGCAGAATATGTTGTGTTTACCGATTGCCCTCCAGGACCTGTAGAAGTAGTTCTTTCGATTCGTACTTCTGTCATATCTAGCTCTACATCAAATTCTTCAGCTTCTGGCAGCACCATTACAGTTGCAGCACTAGTATGCACTCTTCCTTGTGTTTCTGTTTGTGGAACACGTTGTACACGATGCACTCCTGCTTCAAATTTCATAGTTCCATAAGCATCTTCTCCATTAACTTCGAAGATAATCTCTTTGTAACCACCACTAGTTCCTTCACTCAGATCCACTACACTCGTGCTCCAACCCTTACCTTCACAATATTTAGTGTACATTCTAAATAAATCTCCAGCAAAAATACTAGCTTCATCTCCACCCGTTCCCGCACGAATCTCCACTACACAATTTTTAGCGTCTTCTGGATCCTTAGGCACTAACATATATCGTATTTTCTCTTCTAAGGCTGGTAATTCTTCCTTGGCTTCATCTAACTGCATTTTAGCCATCTCCACCATTTCTGGATCACTACCATCAGAAATAATTTCTTCTGCTTCTTTCTTGTTGTCCGTTAACTCTATATAACGAGTTCTTTCATCCATAAGAGCTTTAAGATCCTTATATTCCTTATTGAGTTTTATGTACCTTTTTTGATCCGCAATAATATCTGGCTGAATGATCAAATCATTCACTTCATCAAATCGTTGCTTTACAATATTTAATTTATCAATCATAGTTCTATCTATCCTGTAAGTGGAATGTACAAAAGTAAGCTTTTTTGTCAAAAGGCCATATTGCTTGGTAATATTCTCAATAAGGATTTGATACCCTAAAAAATCGTATTTTTACGTAATAGATGTTAAAACACAATAACACATACCATAATTATCTGGCAACAAACTGGGTTGTCGCACTTCTGCTTTTAATAAGTATTGGAGGATATACCAATTACACTCAACCTGTTTCCAATAGCGAGGTCGTTGAATTGGTTATTTCTTCAAATGAAAATCAGATTACTTCAATATCATTTTCAGAAATTTCAATTGATCAACATCACGTTGATGCCACACCTTGTACTGAGAATTATATAAAGTTAATATCTAAACGTCATACTACTATTGCTTCTGCTAAGCATACGATATGGAATACCTCTATTTATTTATCCAACACTCATAGCATATTTCTTTTTAGAAATCAATCTTATTCTTCTGAAGAAGACTCTTTCCTGATAGGTTAACCTATCACTTTTTGACATATCAGTCAATATCAAAAAAACATGTTTAATACTACTATCACCTTATAGGTAGTAGTTATACTATTTTTAAAAAAATGGAAAGATTCAAAAAAATTATGAGGCGAATAATATTATTCATCTTTATCATCATGGTTGCTATGATTCCTGTACCAATTTTTTTCCAAAAAAAAGAAGGGAAATTTAATGATGACAATACTATAGAACTTGTAGAAACCAAGGAAGATGACGCCGAGACAAAAACTGTGAAATTTAGTAATGAATTAAAATCATAAGATGATATTTATTTAGAGAATCTCAAAACAAATATCCTACCTGTTTTGAGGTTCTCTAAACATCTTACTACGGATTATCTCTTATTAGATTTTAGAACAAAATATATTATGACACCTATCATTAGAATTATAAACACAGGAAGAAACCACGTTCCCAAACCTTCTGATGTTTTGAGCGCAACCTTAATCGATTTCCACATGATAAAAACAAAAGCCCAGGCAATAATTAGATTCAAAACCCTTATTAGTCTCGTAGCATTCCTATAATAGCTTACAGCATTATCAATAGTTATTTTTGTAGGATAATTAAACACATGAGGGTACCTATTTAGTACATAAAGACCAACACACAACACTAATCCTATAACAGGAAGAGTCCAAATCATTGATTTAGAATTATAAGCATCTGGCTGTCCTTTTCCGTTAAAATGAGTCGGAATCATCTCTGGTAATTCTTTAAAATAATATATAGGTAGAATAACTAAAATCGATACACCTATAAAAACAAACGCTTCTAGCATTAAATCTATGGTTTGTTTTTCTAATTTTATAACTGGGTTATTCATATTATAATTTTACAACCCTAATTTAAGTATTCTAAATAATTTACGACTTTTATATATGATGAACGGATTACAAATAGGTCTAGGCGGTGGATGTCATTGGTGCACCGAAGCAGTTTTTCAATCATTGAAAGGCGTAAACCAGGTAGAACAAGGATATATTTCTAGTGTTGGAAAAAACAGTGCTTTTTCTGAAGCTGTATTAGTATCCTATAATCCTCAAATTATTACACTAAAAGATCTAATAGAGATTCATTTACATACGCACAAAAGTACTTCTGATCATAGCTTTAGAGAAAAATATAGAAGTGCAGTTTATTATCTTGATGAAAAAGAAAAGTTAACTATTGAAACTTTTTTAAACGTGCTAAACAAGAATTTCGGGAATCAACTAATCACTCAAGTTTTAGCATTTAAAGAATTCAAATCATCCAGATCATCACTTATTAACTATTACCGAAAAAATCCTGAAAAACCATTTTGTCAACGGTTTATAAACCCTAAGCTTGATCTTCTTAGAAAAAAGTATGCAGACAAAACTAACTTCTAATTATTTTTTTACTGTAGCAACTGTGGCATACTGAGGAAAACGAATATCAAGATGCATAAATAATACTGGAATATTATATAAAATGGGTTTCATAGAACGACTTTTATTAATTCCTTCGTGGGTTAACACAGTATAACCTTCTTCCTCAAACATTCTACGAATACTTTTTCCTGTAAAAAATCGGTAATGCGTTTTATCCATCACTCCATAACTATCATATTTCCAATCTTTCTTGAACAATACTTTCATAAAAGTATTATGATACCTTACATTAGGAATAGAACTAATTACAACACCTCCAGAAGAAAGTTTAGATTTTATTTTTTGCAATACTGTATATGGATCTGTTAGATGTTCTAATACATCATTAAAAAAGATGACATCAAAATAATTCTCTGGTAATTCATCCAGATAATCCTCACAAGGACCTGTAAATACCTTGTGTAATGTTTCTTCTGCTACAGCCGCTTCCTCAGGCATTAATTCAATACCCCAAACTTCTGCTCCTGTTTTTTCTTTAACAACATTGGCAAAAGCACCATTACCGCAACCGACATCCATAACTTTTTTAGCATCTAAAGGAAGATACTTAATCATTTCATGTCGTACATTATCGTAGTATCCAGAAGGTTTATTATCGTAATCCATAATATTGTTTAGTTGTAAGTATATGTTCCGAATTCGCTATTGATTGTAAGTTTCTTTTCTTCAGCATTTTCTACACGACCTACAATTTTAGCATCTACATTAAAACTTTTAGAAATTGAGATAACCTCATCTGCTACTTCGGGAGAGACATATAATTCCATACGATGCCCCATATTAAACACCTGATACATTTCTTTCCAGTCTGTTCCAGAGTTTTCCTGAATCAATTTAAACAAAGGAGGAACCTCAAATAAATTATCTTTAATGATATGTAGGTTCTCCACAAAATGCAAAATCTTGGTTTGAGCTCCACCACTGCAATGTACCATTCCGTGAATAGCTTTACTATTAAATTTAGATAAGATTTGTTTTATTATCGGAGCATAGGTACGTGTTGGAGACAACACTAATTTCCCCGCATCTATAGGAGCGTCTTTTACCTTATCAGTAAGATTTGTTTTTCCTGAATACACTAAATCTGATGGTACAGCTGCATCAAAGCTTTCAGGATATTTCTCTGCCAAAACTTTATGAAAAACATCATGACGAGCAGAAGTAAGACCGTTACTTCCCATTCCTCCATTATATTCTTTTTCATAAGTAGACTGACCAAAAGAAGCTAAACCTACAATTACATCCCCTGATTTTATATTAGCATTATCAATCACATCGCTACGTCTCATACGCGCAGTAACTGTAGAATCTACTATAATTGTTCTTACTAAATCCCCTACATCTGCAGTCTCTCCACCAGTAGAATGTATAGTAACTCCAAAACCTTTTAGCTCTTCTAACAATTCTTCTGTCCCATTGATAATTGCGGAAATCACTTCTCCAGGAATCAAATTTTTGTTTCTACCAATTGTGGATGACAACATAATATTATCAGTAGCACCAACACATAATAAATCATCAATATTCATAATCAACGCATCCTGTGCTATACCTTTCCAAACCGAAACATCTCCTGTTTCTTTCCAATACATATATGCCAGAGAAGATTTTGTACCTGCTCCATCTGCGTGCATAATCAAACAATAATCCTCATCAGCAGTAAGATGATCTGGAACTATTTTACAAAATGCTTTTGGGAAAAGACCTTTATCTATATTCTTGATAGCACTATGAACATCTTCTTTGGATGCCGAAACTCCACGCTGAGCGTAGCGTTTGCTTACTTCTTGACTCATTATTATAGTATTATACTGATAGTAAAGCGCAAAGATAGTTGAAATTCTGAATTCAGAATTCTGAATTCAGAATTATATTATTCCCAATCCGCCATAGATGCATTCTGAATCAAATCTGCTCTATTAGCAATTTCTAAAATCGACATAGTTTGTATATTATTTTGCGAGATTCCATCGTTTGAAGTATTTACAAAAATTACCGCAGACTCATTAGGAGAAAAACGAGCATCCAGATCATTTGTTCCTGCAGGTTTTTGTGCAGAAATATCCAATATTGAGCTATCGCTAAAATTGTATACAAACAAATGCGTATCTAATTGTCTGTAATTACTACTCTCGAAACCTGAAACATCTTGGCAATACAATAGTTTAGTTCCATCAACAGACAGATTTACACTTCCCGCTGCACCAGAAACCCCTGTTAATATTGTATCTATAAGCGTACCTGAAGTATTAATAGTGAAAATTTCTACTTCGTAACCATCCAGATTATTTGTCTTTAATACGATTATATTATTAGTATCATTCTTATCTACTTCTGTAATTAAGTTACCGTTTGTTGTCTGATACAATAAACTTAAACCACTTCCATCTGCATTAATGCTATATAATTTATCCTGATTAGGAAATAACAATTTTGCTCCATTATCGGACCACGAAAAATCTACTTCACCTAGGTTAAAACCAGAAACTGATACCTGAGAGGTGACTTGTATCGCTTGTGTGCCATCTTCATTCATAGTAAACAGATGTGTTTGCGAACCTACTGATTGTAAAAAAGCTATTTTTCCAGTACTCACATGCCTTCTTGGTCTAAAACTATTTTTAGATTCTGAAGTAAGTACAATCTCTGTACCGCCTTGTTCGTTTGCTGAATAAATCACACTATTGCCATTCACTGATCTCATATACACAATTCTATTGTTAGGAGGACTCATAGTTTCAAAAGCAAAAGTTTCGCTATTCACCGCATCATTGATTCCATCATTACTACTAACCTGCCAAAAATATTTAACCTTATAAGAAAGCCCAGTTACAGTGTATGTTGTATCTGTAATGTTCTCAAAAACTTCAATATCAGAATTCTCATCATTACGCAAGGTTACACTATAGGTAAGTGTATCATCATCAGGATCACTACCTGTCCATACTAATTTTACTTCTAAAGGTTGATCGATGGAGTTATCGGCTGGAGAGTCCAATACTGCTGCTGCAGGAGGTCTATTACCTGCTGTTTCAATATCCATTTCAAAAACGATTTCTAACTCTCTATCCGCAATTACAGATATCGCTTCAAATTGAGCTAACAACCCTTCTCGTTGTGCAGAAAGAGAATAATCTCCAGAAGGGATATTTTCTATAATATATTCACCATCTACATTAGTAAAAACAGTACTAGATGATGGGTTTGTTGATATTTTTACATTTTCCAGAGGTTCATTAGTTCCAACAGCTACGACTGTACCTCTAACAGTACCCAAACCTTCTAAATCTATTGTATCCTCGCTACATGCAATCATGCTTACCATTGCAAGCACGCTTACTATTTTTATAATATATTTCTTCATTTTCATAAGGTTTTTATCCTTTAGGAACTTCCCCATTTTCAATTACTTCTCGATTTCTTTTTTTCAGTTTTTTGATTTCTTTTTGCTCTCTACGTTGCTGCTTACGAAGCTCCTTATCCATTTTCAAAGGGGTTTTAAAATACCAATTCAAACCTAAAGAGAAATTAAAATACTGGTCATCTCTTTTTCCTTGAGTAATATTATCTAATTTATCACCCAAAACGAGATTATGTGTAGCGTTAAAAGAAACACCTATTTGATCATTAACTAAATATTCTATACCACCACCATATTGAAATTTAAAAAAGGTCCTATCAAAACCATCCGTATTTACTGTCCCCATCCCTCCAAAAAAGAATGGAGTTAGTTTTTCGAATGGTAACAATGTTAACTCTGCATTAACATCAATCGCATTAAAACCTTCTGAGAAGGCTCCTTCATTTCTAAGCTCAAACTTACTAAGACTTGCATTAGCATTTAGATAAGGATTGAAATACCATTTACCTCCTATTCTCGCAGAATACGAAAGATCCGCATTGTTGTAATCTCCACTCATCAATGCCATTCCTCCGTTAACAAAAACCGATTTCTCGCCTCTTCTCTCTTTAAAATAACGTTCATAGAGCCCTGTGTTTTGTGCTTCGTTTTTCTCTGCATTATAATTAGCAACCAAGGCATTGATTTTTTCTGGCGCTGCTTTAGCACTCCACAACTTATCTTCTATACCTTCTACAATTAATGACTCAACTGCTTTCTCAATAGCTTCTGAAACCGCAATCTGTCCTGGTTCATTTTTTGTAAAACCAGTTTCAGCTTCCAACAATCTGCTAAACTTAACATACCTAAAAAAACTAGCATCTAATGCTTGCGACAATATAGTTTTAGACACATATACGGTTTTTAGAATTTTACCGCTTGAGGTAGATACTGCTCGAAGATATACTGTAATTCTATCCTGCCTGTATTGTGTTGAACCTCCAACTCCAAAATACCGAGCTCCAAGTCCACCTGTAATTATATTAGAATCGTAAGAGACAATTCCTCCTTCGAGAATGATTCCTGCATATAATAATGGAGGTAATTGCGGTTCTTTGGAATTTTTATTTTTTCTATATTCTTTTCTTGTAGAGCGAATTATATTACGCTCGTTTAATAGATTACTAAGGTTTTCTCGTTCGATAGGAACAAACCACTTAGAATCCTCTAAAGCTTTAATTAATATAGTTGTAGCACCTTGTGTAACTGCAGTACTAAAAGTACTACCTGCTTCTGTAGGTTTATACTGCCCTGTTTGATCTCTGAATTTATATACTCCTACCACCACAGGTTCTACTGGTGAAGGAAAATTTCTTAAAGCCTGGGTGAATTTTGTATCGTCTCCTATACGTGCTTCCTCTATTGTAATGGGTTGATTAAAATAGGTTCCACATCCAGACAGTAATATCGTACAAGAAATTACGAGAATTACTTGATAAAACTTATGACGCATTAAAAATTAATTAGGAATTATTACTTGAGATTGATCTCCTGTACTGGTGTCCAAAATATTGATTACCAATCCTTCGCCAGAAGGAAAGATTTCAATAAACAAAGTTCCGAAACTAAAGGTACCTTCTGTAAGCCCTTCTTGTCCAAATTGCTCATTAAATAATGTTCTGGAAATCTGACTTAATAATTGATTATTCAGATTTTCTGTAAACCTTTCTAGTTCGGACCTATCATCTGCATTGGGATCATTATCGTCTGTAAAAGTATTTTGTGCTTCTGCAGAACTCAATAACCATTGGTAATTAAAAGTATCTCCTCCAAAAGCGGGGTTTTTAGGTCTATATACCAAGTCTTGCCCAAAACCAAAACTATAAACCGAGAAAACAAGTATAATAGTAACTATGACTGACTTCATTTTTTTAGAATAAGTAATTAATACTGAAAAATATCATTCTTTTGATTCTTAAGATCTTTAAAATATTTATACACTCTGCGTATTGCTAGTTTAGACATTCTCTCCAAGTATTCTATATCAGGTTTTCCTAGAAACTCATGAATAAGTTTATCTTCTATCTTAACCTGTATTATTGTGCTTCTTCCAAAGCTTAATTTTTCGTACACACCAACTATCTTACTTCCATTAATTCTGTTTAGTGTATAGGAGTTATAAAAAAACTCATAAAAATCTTTTCCAGGTTTTGTCTTTGTTTCTTCTATAACAATACCTTTTAATTCTATACCATCGTTCGAAGATTCTTCTACTTCTGACGTATCTTTTTCAGATTCTTCATTAAATGCTAAACGATCTTTACCAACTATTGTTTCTTCTTCATAAATTAAAAGAAGCACTACAATTTTATCACTTTCATCGATTCCTATTGAAGTAGTTGAGAGTATTTTTTGCTCGTTAGCTTCTAAGGTAAATCGACCTTCTTGGTTGTTCTTGGACACATTTTTACTTGGATCCGTTCTAAACACCGAAAATGTATATTTTAAACTTTTATATACCTCAGTAGTATTGGTAGCTTCTGCAGTGATAGAAACTATATCATCAATCCTTTCGGTTTTAATTTTGGCTACTACTTCAGTATTTGTAAACTGAGCATTAGAAAATTGAAATATCAAAAATAATAATATGAAAAGCCTATATTTCATACCGTTTTATTTCAAGTTTTTAAAAGCTTCTGACTATAATTGTTCGGGCATTTCCAGTCATTTTAAACTTCAAATTCTTGGTTAACTCATTGCTTCCAAATCGCTCAAAAGAAAGATTATCTCCTTCTTGAAGGATTTCTAAACTAGTTGATACATCAGGATTAAAAGAAAAATCAGTAACCGTATTATTATTACCATTCTGAGTAATAAACTTTTCTATTTCTCTAGAAGTTTCATTAATATCGATCAAATTTTGTTCTCCATTTTGATTCAGGCGAATATCAGAGGTTTGCGCTGTAATGGTAGAAAACACTTGATTTCCTGTACCTATCTGTTGGATAAACACGGCATTATTTCCAACCATATTTTCTCTGGCTATTTGCGCAGAAGTATTACTTTCTAGCTGATTTAAGGTAATGAATCTCTCCTGACTCTCTACCAACGATGCATTTGCGTTTTCGGTATTTTGAGCATATGTATTCCCTACAATAAATAAGCAAAAAACTGCAATATAAAGTGTTATCTTTTTTTTCATTGGTATGAGGTTTTAAAAGTAGTAAAAGAGTTACACTAACTTTTCGTTAGCGTAACTCTTCTAAATAATACATTAAAAATTATTTCTTATAGCTCTCCAGAACCAGTCTGAGTTACTACAGCAGCGTTACCTGTTCCATTTTGAAGGATGATACTACTATGAGACTCTCCTGTTTGAGTTACGAAAGTAGTGTTACCCTCACCAAACTGAGTATCTTGAGCAAAATTAGAATCTCCTAACTGGAATATATCACTAATGTTTCCAGCTCCATTCTGAGAAGAGATTGCCATGTTTTCATCTCCAATTTGTCCTTGAAGCACTAAGTTGTTTTCTCCAAAAATACCAAAATCACCTTCTTGAGAAGCTTCAGCAATATTTCCATTACCTAGCTGGAACTGATCTGTAGCATTATCGCCACCAAAAAACGCTAAGTTCTGAGTTGCAGTTGCAGAGTTACCATCTCCAAACTGAGTTTGAAAAATAACATTGTTATCTTCCTCATGTTGAGCAAACGCCTCATTCTCGTCACCTGATTGTAACTGATCTACATATCCACCTCTAGAGTCAAATGAACTACTACCTTGAAGAGAAGTTGCAACATTTCCTCCACCGCTTTGAGACTGAATTAAAAGGTTATTAGATCCCCACTGCTCACCAGTACCAAGATTAGCCTCTCCTGTTTGTCTCTGATCCGCTGTGTTAAGATCTCCTACTTGTGCCATTGATGCCGTGTTAAAAGATCCAGACTGAATGATTAAACTAAAATTTTCTTCACCTCCTTGAGAAGTTGTAGCTGTATTAGCATCTCCAAACTGACCTTGACCAGCATAGTTTGATGCTCCTAGCCCAAAGAAACCTGCTCCTTCTTGAGAAATTGTAGCGGTGTTCCCGTTACCTTCCTGAAGTTGCTCTGATAAGTTATCTCCACCAAAGTTTAATAGATTTTGAGTTGCAGAAGCAGAATTCCCATTCCCTACTTGTACTTGATACACTTCATTTCTATCTTCCTCGTGCTGAGCAAATGCCGTGTTCTTATCTCCTGTTTGCATTTGAGTTACAATTCCATTTCTAGATGCGAATGCCTCACTACCTTGAATAGCTTCTGCATTATTTCCTGCCCCTAGTTGTGTGGTTGTATTACTGTTTGCTAATCCTACTTGCGTAATATTTGCAGCATTCATATCCCCAGATTGATCCACACTACTAGTGTTTGACTGTGCAACCATCATCGAAGCGCTTAATAAAGTTGCTAGACTAAAAATTACTTTTTTCATACGTAAAATATATTTAATTTGATTAATAATTCAATTTTCAAATAACTCTGGGGCACACCAATGAGTGGATAGAAATACATCTAACTCTCTTAATGTAAAAAAATAAAATATTTAAAAAACTTGGGGGGAAGTTAATGAGCAGAAGTACGTAAGACCGCTTGTTAACGAAAGCAAATTTATGAAAACATTAAGGCTATTTTTACATATCCTGTAAGAATTCGATAAAATGCATTACGGAAAACCCATAAAAACAAAGGTTTGCTATGGATTTGTCAAGGGTTTAACAGATATTAATTTTTTGTTAAAAATAAAACAAAAACACTCATTGGTCAGTTAATTCTTACCTATCTGGTAAAAAGAAGCTCTCTATATTTAGTTAACGGCCACAATTCATCATCAACCAACAACTCTAATTTGTCACAACTATATCGTATTTGATCAAATAAAGGTTTTACTTTATTACAATAATTAGCTGCTTTCTTTTCAACATCTTCAAGTTTATTGGCTTTTCTGCGTTCTGCAGTCATTTCATTTACTTTGGTATTTATCTTACCTATATGCTCAGATATTTCTTCAATAATCTGCATTTGCTCTCTTGCATACTTCTTAAAATCTTTCTCATATAAGTTTTTCAAACCTGACACATTATTAATTAACATGTTTTGATATTTAATAGCTGTTGGGATTACATGATTTCTAGCAATGTCTCCAAGTACTCGTCCTTCTATCTGGATACGCATCACATATTCTTCAATTTCTATTTCGTATCGTGCTTCGGCCTCAACCTTATTCATCACTCCTAATTCTTCAAAAATATCTATTGTCTTTTTTGATATTTTAGCTTTTAATGCTTCAGGAGTTGTTTTGTTATTACTTAGTCCTCTTTTCTTTGCCTCTTTCTCCCATTCTTGTCCATATCCATTTCCTTCAAAAAGAATACTTTTAGACTTTTTAATATACTCTCTTAAAACATTAAAGATAGCTTCATCCTTTTTTAGGCTTTTCTTTTCTATTAACTCATCTACTTCTTTCTTAAACTCTATAAGTTGCTTTGCTACAATAGTATTCAGGATTGTCATCGGATTAGCGCAATTGGCTTTGGAACCAACTGCTCTAAATTCAAATTTATTTCCAGTAAATGCGAAAGGAGATGTTCTGTTTCGATCTGTATTATCTAACAGAATCTCTGGTATTTTCCCTACCACATTGAGCTTAAGGTCGGTTTTTTCTTTAGGAGACAATTTTCCATCGGTCACACCTTCTAATTCTTTGAGTACTGCAGTAAGTTGCTCACCTATAAAGACAGACATGATAGCTGGAGGCGCCTCATTCGCTCCAAGACGATGGTCATTACTTGCCGAAGCAATTCCTGCTCTCATTAACTCTTCGTGTTCATTAATAGCTTTAATTGTATTAATAAAAAAGGTTAAAAATTGAAGGTTACTCATTGGTGTTTTTCCAGGTCCCAATAAATTTACACCAGTATTAGTACTTAAAGACCAATTATTATGTTTTCCAGATCCATTCACTCCTGCAAATGGTTTTTCATGTAATAACACCTTTAAGTTATGTCTGGAAGCAATCTTCTCCATAATATCCATTAATAAGGAATTATGATCTACCGCAAGATTTGTTTCTTCATATATCGGAGCTAACTCAAACTGATTAGGAGCAACTTCATTATGACGTGTTTTCGCAGGAATTCCTAAAAGCATACATTCCATTTCTAAATCCCTCATAAATGCTAATGCTCTATTAGGAATACTACCAAAATAGTGATCATCTAATTGCTGCCCTTTTGCAGAGGAATGCCCCAACAATGTTCTACCAGTCATTACTAGATCTGGCCTAGATTCTACTAATGCTCGATCTATCAAAAAATATTCTTGTTCCCATCCTAGAGAAGCATTTACTTTCTTTACATTCTTATCAAAGTATTTTGCTACAGCTGTAGCAGCATTATCTACTGCTTGTAACGCACGTAATAATGGTGTTTTATAATCTAAAGCTTCTCCTGTATACGCCACAAAAACGGTAGGAATACATAATGTAGTACCATATATAAATGCAGGTGAAGTAGGATCCCAAGCTGTATATCCTCTCGCTTCAAAAGTATTACGAATACCTCCATGAGGAAAAGAAGAAGCATCTGGTTCTTGCTGCACCAACTGACCTCCACCAAATTTTTCTATTCCTTGCCCATTACCAATGGTTTCGAAAAACGCATCATGTTTTTCTGCAGTAGCTCCTGTAAGTGGCTGAAACCAATGTGTATAATGAGTAACTCCTTTTGATAAAGACCAATCTTTCATAGCTGAAGCTATTTGATCAGCAATTCTTCTGTCAATTTTAGAACCATGATCAATGGCATCCATAACACTGTTATAAGCATCCTTGGTTAAATACTGTAGCATGGTAGTTTGGTTAAATACATTTTCTCCAAACAATACCGATCGGCGTTCTGTTTCTGTAACTACCACAGAACTACGATTTAACGTTTCTTTTAAGGCTTGAAATCTGAGTGTTGACATAATTGATTGAGTTTTTTACAAATATAAGGGAAGTTTTTATTGTTAATATTAAAAAAATGTTCTTTAAAAATTAGAATAAAATCAAAATACCCTATAAAAAAGTAGGGTGTTGATAAAAATTAATAAAAAAAACACATTTCACCCCCTATTTTTTTTCGGTTCTCACAAAATAAAATTAATTTTGACACCTTTAAGAGTTCAATTTATAAAGTGTTAATTATGAGTAAAGCTAAATTAGAATATATTTGGTTAGATGGTTATAAACCAACTGCTAATCTAAGAAGTAAAACAAAAGTTGAAGATAATTTCAGTGGAAAGCTTGAAGATTGTCCAGTATGGTCTTTTGACGGTAGTTCTACGAGACAAGCAGAAGGTGGTTCTTCTGACTGTCTATTAAAGCCTGTTGCTATTTATCCTGACCCTATTAGAAGAAACGGATATTTAGTAATGACTGAAGTTCTTAATGCTGATGGAACTCCGCACGATTCTAACGCAAGAGCTACAATCGATGATGATGGTGATTTCTGGTTTGGTTTCGAACAAGAGTACTTTATTATGGACAAAAATACTCAACTACCTTTAGGTTTCCCTGTTGGTGGATATCCTGGACCACAAGGAATGTATTACTGCTCTGTAGGAGGAAGAAATACTCATGGTAGAGATTTTGTAGAAGAGCATGCAGATTTATGTATTGACGCTGGACTTAATTTTGAAGGTATCAACCAAGAAGTAGCAAGTGGACAATGGGAATTTCAATTGTTTTCTAAAGGAGCTAAGAAAGCTGGTGATGAAATCTGGGTTGCAAGATACTTATTAGATAGACTTACTGAAAAATACGGATACTATATCGAATATCACCCGAAGCCAGTTAAAGGAGATTGGAACGGTTCTGGTATGCACGCTAACTTCTCTAACGAAGTATTAAGAACTTGCGGGTCTAAGGAAGTTTACGAAACTATTTGTGAAGCTTTTAGACCAGTTACCAAAGAACATATAGCAGTATATGGTGAGTTTAATGATCAAAGATTAACTGGAGATCACGAAACACAATCTATTAATGAATTTTCTTATGGAATATCTGATAGAGGAGCTTCTATAAGAATTCCAATTATCACTGTAGAAAATGGATGGAAAGGATGGTTAGAAGATCGTCGTCCTGCATCTAACGGTGATCCATATAAAATCGCAGCTAGAATTGTTAAAACTGTAAAGACTGCTGATGTTGCAGCTATGATAGCTTAATAATTTAGCCAATAACCAACTAAGTTTGTTAAACGTAAAAAGCCTCTAGAACTAAATTCTAGAGGCTTTTTTATTTCTTCTATTGTTCTTTTATAATCCTAGTTGCTCTCTAAATTTTAAAGATTGTCTTCTGGATATTTCTATTTCTACATCCATATCTAAATTCACTTTCAATTTCCCATTAAACCATGGTGTTACTTTTGTAATTGTATTTAGATTAATAATTTGCTGTCTATTAACCCTAAAGAATGTTTTAGCAGGAAGTTTTTCTTCTATTTGATTTAGAGATTTATAAACCAATGGTTTTTCTTTATCAAAATACACTCTTGTATAATTTCCTACGATTTCAAAAAGTCTAATATCAGCAATCGTAACTAGCCAACACTTCTCTCCTTCTTTTATAAAAATCTGACTCGTTTCTGATAACTTTTCTTTAGACTCTGATTCTCTCTTATCAGATATTTCCTTTTTTAATTTTTCTATTGTTTTAGAAAATCGTTCCTGATTAATTGGTTTCAACAAATAATCAAAAGCATTATATTCAAATGATTTAATTGCATACTCATCATAAGCTGTTGTAAAAACAACTAAAGGAACCTGATCCAACATTTCTAATAGATCAAATCCATTTTTGCCAGGCATATTGATGTCGAGAAATAAAATATCTGGATTAAGATCAACAATGAGTTTATACGCCTGATCAACATTTTCTGCCTCTCCAATTATTTCTATATCTGGATACTCTTTAAGTAATTCTTTTAGCTCTTGTCTTGCCAATCGAGAATCTTCAACTATTACTGCAGTATTATTCATGCAAAGGAATTTTAATTAAAGCTGTAACTTCATCAATTGCTTCAGTTAAACTAAAAAAAGATTGTGTCCCATACAACAATCGCAGTCGTTCTTGTATATTTTGCAATCCTATTTTTGTTGACGAAATATTATCTTTTAATTTTCCAGTATTTTTTACTTCTATATGCAACATACCATCTAGTTTAAAAACTACAAGAGATACTTCTCCACCATCAATTTGTTCAGAAATACCATGTTTTATAGCATTCTCAATCAACATTTGTATCAGCATTGGTGGTATTTTAGTATCCAAAACATCTTCTTTTATTTCTTCTTTATATCGCAAGCGTTTCTCGAATTGAATTTTTGATAACTCTATATAGTTTCTAACGATTTCAATTTCTTCTTGCAATGATATCACATCTACCTTATTGCTATTAAGAGAATACCTCAATAACTCAGATAATTTAGTAATCATGTCCCTTGATTTATGTACATCTTCTAACATCAAGCCTCTTATATTATTCAAGCTATTGAACATAAAATGAGGATTAATCTGCCCTTTTAATGTATTTAACTGAGATTCTTTTAATGTAGTTTTCAATTTTAGTCGTTCTACCTTATTTTGTTGTGATTTCCAGATGGATTTAATAGAAAGATATAGTACTAACCACAAAAACAGTAACAACGACATATTTATAAAAGTACTGACATAATTAATCAATAATCGAGGAGGCATTTCCTTTCCTTCAGTCATTTTATATATAAACTGAGCTATTACTTCGGTAAATACACCCATAAGCAGACCAACTATTAAAAAAATAAGAATTGTTCTAATAATGGTTGCAGAAGATAGGCTATCAAAAGAAATTTTATCCCTAATCAAAAGCCATAGAATTGTAGAGAATAAAATCCCCGTTACCATAAAAAGAATTCCCTCTGCTACCACATATTCGGCAGATAGAGATTTCACATAAGCAATTTTAGAATATACGTTAAGACCTCCTGGAAGCCCCCAACCTATAAGCTGTAGAATCCAAAACCAACTTCTCTTAGAAATTTTAAATGTACTCACTAAAAAGGGTTTTCTTTATTACTAGACAAAATACTCAATACCAATGATAAAAACTAGAATCGTTTACGAATCCAATCACCTACAACTTTCATCGCTTCTGTATTAAATGTTTCTTCAATATTCTCATACTCGGATCCAGCTCCTGTTTCAGCGATCTGAAACAAATGATTTAATCCATCGAGTTCTTTAATAGTTACATCTTTATTACCAGCTTTACTTAATCCTTCCTTAAAACCTTTTAAGTTTAGTTTAGGCAATACCTGAGAATCTTTACTTCCGTTAATTGCTAATAAAGGAACTGTTACTTTAGATAAGAATTGGTCTGGATCGGTTCGTATAAAATATTGCATCCATACACTTTCTGAAAAAACAGAAATCAATTGATTTAGTGGTAACGAACGAAACAATTTTTGTTTCTCTTCACTCAAAGCTTCGCCATACTTCTTTAGCTCTTCTTCTGATCTTGTAACAATTGTTTCTTTACTACTTTCTTGCTGAATGACAGAAAATATAATATCTCTCGATTTTTCATCAAGTTCAATATACTCTTTAGAAGCTCCCAATTGCTCCAACATTCTTTTGGCCTGAGTAAGCAATACTTTTTTTCCTATGACCCCAGTTCCTGCTAAAGAAACAATAAAAGCCACATCTGTATTACGTGATGCAACCATAGGCGCTATAAAACCTCCTTCACTATGTCCTATTAGTCCTATTTTTTTAACATCAATATCCTTTCTTTTTTTAAGAAATTCTATGGCAGCCTCCACATCAGTAGAAAAATCAAATGAAGTCCCACCATTATACTCACCTTCACTCTCTCCAACACCTCTTTCATCATATCTTAAGACAGCAATTCCCTGTCTGGTTAGATAATCAGAGAGCACTAAAAAAGGCCTATGATTTACAAATTCTTCATTCCTATTTTGCGGACCAGAACCAGAAATTAAAATTACTACTGGTGGTTTCTCTATACTTTTAGGTAAGGTTAATGTTCCTGCTAACTTAATATTATTAGCATTTTTATTAATAAAAATCACATCTTCGGATAGGTAAGGATATGGTTTTACAGGATCTTGAGGTCTTCTTTTTGACGTTTTAACTATCGCTTTTCCTGGTGTGAGATTTAAAAAAACGTCGTTTCCTGCCTGCGTAAAAGTCCCTTTTATAACATTGTTTTCTAGTTTTCCTTGATACTTAACCATCTTTGATGCTACTTCAATAGTTAATATCTGATTTTCAAAACTAGTTACATCGGCTGGAATTTCAGTATTCGTCTGGCTCGGACTTTTTAAGACCGCTGTGTAATTTCCATCATTCTTTTTAATATTGATTTCAATTGGTAATTCAGCTCCCGAAGCTTTTAATACTCCGTTCCAATCTCCAGTGATTTCTTGCGCTCCAGCAATTTGAGAAATCAATCCTAATATTATCGCAACTAGAAATTTAATTATAGTAGTCATATGCTGTTGTTTTTTGATTTACACCAAAGATAATCTCATTCATCTTTGATACACACCAAAATATGACAAACGGTTTCTAACCAAGACCAGTGGTTTTATATTACTTAATAAAAACTAATGCTATAAACACACAATATCCAGCAAAAATTAAAAAACCTTTAGGTCTTCCTAAAATCATCTTTTTAGGAATAAAAGCCAGAGGCAATAGTATCAATGCAAATCCAAGCATCCAGAAGATATCTATATTCATCAATCGCGTATCGGTTACGGCTATTGGCTGAATTAATGAAGTAATCCCTAAAACAGAAGCTATATTAAATATATTTGAACCTATTAAATTTCCCAAAGAGATCGCTTTCTCTTGTTTTAAAGCTGCAATTACAGAAGCCGCAAGTTCTGGAACACTAGTTCCTATAGCAACCATTGTAAGTCCTATTACTGCCTCACTTACTCCCATTCTGGTAGCGATATCTTTTGCTCCTTCTACTAATAATTCAGACCCAAAATACAATGCCACACCACCAATCAACAACCAAAAAATCATCTTGAAATTAGAAACTTTCTCCAGAGAATCATCTACTTCTTCAATCATTTTATCTGCATGTCGTCTTGCTCTTTTGATCAATAAAAACATATACACCAAAAGGGATATCAACAATACCGCACCTTCTGTTCTTGTAAGCACACCATCATTATCAAGAAACACATATAAAGCGATAGATAATAACATCATCACAGGCCAATTAAACTTATAAAAGTCTTTATCTATTGCCAAAGGACCTATTAATGCTGTAATCCCTAACACCAATCCTATATTGGCAATGTTAGAACCAATAATATTACTCAGAGAAAGATCTGTAGAACCTCCTAATGCAGCCTGCAAACTCACCAAAAGTTCTGGAGCAGAGGTCGCAAACGACACTACGGTAAGACCAATTACCATTTTTGATAATTTCAATCTAAAAGATAAGGCAACCGAAGAACGCACTAAATACTCACCTCCAACCACAAGAAGTACAAACCCAATAATTACAAAAATTATACTCTGAAACATATATTATTAATTTGTTTGCGAATATAGAATAAGTATACCATATGTTATGAATACTAGCATTATTTTTTGACTTGATTCGACTCCAAACTACATTTAAAAACTATAAAAATAGTTAAATAACTACAAAAATAGTTGTGAAACTATTTTTGTAGTTATATATTTGGAGCAACTTATAATTTGAACCATGGAAAAACTTACCAACAAGGAGGAAGAAATTATGCAGGCGTTATGGAAACTGCAAAAGGCATTTGCAAAAGAAGTACAGGCAGAACTAAACAACACGGTTCATTACAATACGGTCTCTACCATAATTCGAAACCTTGAAGAAAAAGGTTATGTAGGATATACTGCTTATGGAAAAACGCATCAGTACTACCCTATTGTAACCAAAGAACAATATCGAAGTAGTTTTGTTAGCAAAGCTATGACCCAGTATTTTAATGATTCTTATAAAAACATGGTTTCTTTTTTTGCTAAAGAAGAAAAAATTACTGCAGAAGAGTTGAGAGAGATTTTAAATGTAATCGAACAAAAAAAATAATGTAATGGAAGCATTTTTGATCTATTTAATTAAATCGAGTATAATTCTTGCTTTATTCTATTTGGTATATTTCTTTTTACTAAGAAAAGATACCTTCTTTACTGTGAATCGACATTTTTTATTAGCTGGAATCATTAGCTCCTTATTACTTCCTTTTTTAGAATTTACTACCATTGAATTTATAGAACAACCTACTTTTCAAATCGTAGAATACAACACCATCCCAACGTTACATGCACAAAACACACCCGAACCAATAGATTGGTGGCTAATCGTATTTGTTTCATATATCATAATTACATTAATTTTATTCATACGGTTTGGACTGCAATTATTATCATTAAGAAGAATTTTTATAAGGAGTTATAATAAACAAAACGAAGAATTTTCTCTTATAAAAACTACAAAAGACATTGCCCCTTTTTCCTTTTTTAAATACATCATATTTAATCCTTCTTTGCACAATTCAGCAGAATTAGAAATGATTTTAAAACATGAAAAAATCCATGCAAAACAGTACCATACCCTTGATTTATTGATCATTAACTCCTTAGTCATATTTCAATGGATCAACCCATTTTCATGGTTTTATAAAAAAAGTTTACAACAAAATTTAGAGTTTATTGCTGATCACGAAGCGATCCGTGATCTACCTTCTAAAAAAGAATATCAACTTACATTAGTAAAAGTATCATCAAATAATTATTCGACAATCACGAATAACTTTTATCAATCATTAATCAAAAAACGAATTGTTATGTTAAACAAAAAACAGTCTAATTATCAAAATCTTTGGAAAGCAACCATCATACTCCCTCTTCTGAGTATATTTTTATGGAGTTTTAATACTAAAACTGAAATACAATACATCCCAAGCGAAATACAAGAATCTATACATACTAACGTATCGGATCCATACCCAGAAAAAACAGTTGCTAACAACTCGAAAGAAACGATATTTCCTGTAAAAAAAGAACATACAACAACTACAGGTGAACATTCATTCCCTTCGAAGAAAGAACATCCTAAAACTACTAAGAATCTTCAAAATACAGTAAAGAATATACCGATCATCGCCACTCCTAAAAAAGCGACAATAGCTGTAAAAGAAAAACCTATAACAACATCTAAAAACACCTTATTCAAAAAAAAAAAAGTAAAGTTTATTATTAACAAAAACTCTACTAAAGAAGATTTGGAAAGGGTAAAACGAGTTTTCAAAAACGAATATGAAGTTGAAATCTCCTTTAGCAATATCAAAAGAAATAAGGCTGATGAAATTACGGCTATCAGCGTTGATATGTCATCTAAAAAGAGTAATGCCAATTTTTCTATAGAAAATGAAACGCCGATCAAACCATTTGTGGTGTCGTATGACAGTAAAAACGAAAAAATTAGAATCGGACAATCAGGCAATTCTCATAAAAATGTTTGGATTAGTAAACATAGCGACAGTGACCACGATGATGGACATATTATAGAAATCGATGTAGATGATGATGGTGATAACATTTTTACGGTAAAAGGTGATAAAAAACACAAGAGAAAAATAATTAGAAAGAAAGGTGGTAAGAACAAAATAATTCTACGTGGAGATCATAATGATGATGGTCTTATCATTCTACACTCTGATGATCAAAAAACCGTATTTGATTTTGACGACAACTCTGGAAAAGATGTTTTATTCTACATTGATGGAAAAAAAGCCAGTAAAAAAGAGGTGAAAAAACTAAAATCTGATGAAATCGAAAGTATCGATGTTTCTAAAGGTAAAAGCACTAAGAAATATGGAAAAAAAGCAAAAGATGGTGTTATCCGTATTACCACCAAAAAAAATAATAAAAAAGGCACAGGTTTTAATTTTAAGATAGACAAGAACAATATGCATATTGGCTCTGCCAGTAACGATAAGCTTAAGCCACTTATATATATTGATGGGAAAAAAGTTAATTACAATGAATTTCAAAAAATCAAACACGAACAAATAGCATCTGTTAATGTATATAAAGCGGAGAAAGCAATAGCAAAATATGGAGATAAAGCAGAAAACGGAGTTGTAGAAATAATGCTTAAAAAATAGATCCATTAGCGAATACAAAATCATAACCAAAAAACTCATCGGTTTACGATGAGTTTTTTCTATTTTAGCTGTATGCAAACATCTTTTTTCATTTTTTTAGCAAAGCTAAACAAGATATTTCTTCCTAGTTATACTAAAAAGCGCCTTGACCTCAGTAAAGCCAGTAAAATCCAGATGCTAATTTTTGGATGGAAATTATACGTAACTAAAAGAGCATTGGGATAACCAATCACACGTTCGCATTACCAAATAATAAAAATAGCACCCAATACTGGATGCTATTTCAAAACATACTACATATTAACCCTATTTAATAAAGGTATTCTAATGCTACTCTATCAAATTGCCCAAACTCTCCATCATTAGAGTTAAAGCAAGCATTCATGATAGAACTTCTGTCTCTTCCCGTTGGAGTTCCTGGAATATGGATTGCTCCATCAGGATTTGCAGGCTCACCACTTTCTCCGCAAGATTCTCTTGAAAACCAATCTACATGTCTTAATCCAAAACAATGTCCTAATTCATGGGTAAACAACCCTTCCAGCAATTGGTCATTATTATTTCGGTTTGCACCTCCATTAATCATTACTCTTTTGAATGGTTCTCCTCCAGATGGAAAACCTGCTCTTCCACGAACACCATCCTGAGGAATTACTGAGTTACTTGTTTGTGTATATGCTACTACATCATTATTATTAAAATTAGTTGTAAACACCAATTCTATCTGAAAATCTACATTTAAAGCATTAAAATTATTAACAGCATAATTTAATCCTCTTTGTGCAATAGTACTTAACCCAAATCTATCATTACCATTATATCCAACAACACGAATTGTTCTAGGAGTACTCACTAAATTGAACGTTCTATATTGCTTGCTATCTACGCCATCTCCAATCTCCATATTCATGATTTGATCATAGGTCATGACGATATCTTTCTCTACAAAATACACTTCTTGTTCACTACCATCAATATCCTGAATCACCTGTTTAGTAACTACATTAGGGTTGAAATTTAATGTCAACAGTTTACTTGATACTTCTTTAGAAATTGTTGTAGAATTATTCTCTACTGGATCTACTGATTCTTTTTCACAAGAAATCATAATTGCACTGCATATCACAGTAGCAAACATAAATTTGATACATTTTTTCATCGAGTTTGTTTTTGATTAGTTATTGTATAGTCCAAAGTACTTTTTAATACCCTAAAAGGTCACTCAGATTACATTAACGACATCTTTCACTACATAAAACTACCATATGAATGTATATTTGTCACATTTCGGCAATTATTACATCTCAAGCAAAACTTTTATATGTAGGTTAAATAAAGACCTAAATACAGTAAAATTTCAAAACCATACTCATTCGAATTTGACCAAAAGTCACTGATAATCAAAAGGGTTTTAAGGAAACACCTTCAAGAGAACGTTTTATCAAAGTAGTATTAGAAACTTGCAACATCTGTCTCTGTTTTTCGTATTTAGAATAAATTCTATTATCAAAAAACCAAAAAATAATATGTAGTATGAAAAAATGGATCTTTTTAGGAATGGGTATACTAGGTATATTCTCCTTGACTGCATTCAATGCAGCATCTAACTCAACCTCTAGCATAGAGGTACAGCAACCCAATGAAATAATAGCTACAATTAACAAAAACACTACAGAAAAAGAGCTTGAAGATCTTAAAACATTCTTTTCTGAAAACGGCATCGAACTGATTATTGATAAGATCGAATTCAATGATCAAAATGAAATCACCAGCCTTAGTATTATTCTTAAAAAAGGAAAATCTAAAAGCAAATATTCTTCTTCTTCTACAGAACCAATATCAGATGTAGAGCTCGGATACAAAAACGGTAATCTCTACATTACTAATTCTGGGATGTTTGATATTGCTTCCTGGAAAAATCAAATCGGTTTTAATCATCATAGTTTTGATATGGACAGTCTATTAAAAAATCAAAATTTCAGTTTTAACTTTGATTTTGATTTTGATAAAGAAGGAGATTCTTTATTTTTTAATGGGAAACATTTCGATATGGGCAAATTAAAAGATCAAATTATGAATTCTTTTGAGTTTGACGAGGATGAAAACGGAAACTTCATTTTTAATGGTCAGCAATTTCCTTCTCATTTTAGTAAATCAAAGAAGTTTAGGTTTGTAGATGATCCAGATATAGAAAAGTTAATTATTATTGACGGAAAAGAATCTGATTTTAAAACACTCGATGAATTAGCCAAGTCGGATAAATTAGAAGAAGTCGATTTCTTAAAACCAACAATTGCTACTAGCATATATGGCGACAAGGCAAAGGACGGTGCGATCATTGCCATCACAAAGAAATAAGGTGATATATTTCTATACAACAAACGAGCATTCGATTTATTGAATGCTCGTTTATTTTTTCTATTAGTAGTTTAATAAAGAATCTACTGGTGTATTCAGTTTTTCTTTTCCATTGAGAAAATCTAGTTGCATCATAAAGTTACACTGCACAACAATGCCACCTAACTCTTCTACCAGTTCACAAACAGCTTTTGCCGTACCACCAGTAGCTAATACATCATCATGAATTAATATATGTTCTCCAGGCTTAATCGCATCTTTATGAATCTCTAAAACATCTTCTCCATATTCTAATCCGTAACTTTTAGTATGTACATCAGCAGGTAATTTTCCTTTTTTGCGAACTGGAATAAAACCTGCTTTTAATCGTTCGGCAATCATTCCTCCCAAAATAAAACCTCTAGCTTCAATACCAATCACCTTATCAATGTTTACATCTGTAGGACATAATGCAACTAATTGATCTGCGCAATATATTAAAGCCTCAGAATTAGCCAAAAGTGGAGTAATGTCTTTAAAAATAATTCCTGGCTTCGGAAAGTCAGGAATATCTCGTATCAATTCTTGTATGTTCATGAGCGCAAAATAACGAAAATCAAAAAAGAGTACTAAAAAATTATGAAAAGTGCCTTGAAATAAAAAAACACTGTCAAAAAGCGCCTTGAATTATTTCATTCTATAACTAATAATCAATTTAAAGTTGCAAAACAAAACATAATTAAAGACAACCTGATTACATATTAAAACAATTATCATCTTACAGCTTACACTAAATATTCAATTTCGCAGATTTTAGCATAAATATTTTTCTAATACTAACAGTCCATATATATTACATGGACAAGAAATAATTAAAATCAATTTTCATTATTAAAAGCATAGAAATCATGTAATCAACAATGTATACTACTTATTAACTAAATAACTAATTAATAAAATTTAATACATTATTACTATGCTAACATATCTAGGAATTACTATGGTTCTACTTGGAACCACCATATTTATCATCAAACCTTTTTTTAAGGAATCTAAAACACTACATAAGTTCACCAGACAAAGAAATATTTCAATGATCCTTATTGGACTTGTGATGAGTGTCATCTCAGGAATGTTCTTTTATGCAGAACCAGGAACCGCGTATGCTGTGCAATATCCTTGGGGAACTCAAAAAGCGGTAGTACATCAAGGAATACACACCAAAATGTGGGGACGATTAATACCGATTCAATTTGAATTACCTATCAAATATGTCATTCCGAATAAAAAGAATGAATTGGGTGAGCAAAGCAAATACGCAAATGTTGACCAAGCTAAATATTGGGCATTTAGCGATGCGGTAAAAGCAAGAATTGCAACTTCTGTAGTCATTAGTATCAACACAGCAGATGAAAATCAATTTTTATCGGTTGCAGATCGTAACAAGACAGAAAAAAACTTAATTCGTTCTAGGATCATTCCTAATATTGATCAATCTATTAAAAACACCTGTAAGCTTATGGATGCGCAAGATTACATATCTGGGCAAGCTTCTGATTTTGATAGGTACTTTAAAGATCAATTAGAAAACGGGATGTATGTTTTAGAAGAGTTCTTTGCAAATGAAAATAGAGAAACTATTGGCGATAGTACCACAGTAAGAACTATTGTAAACAAAGAATCTAAACAAAAACGTTTTAGAATAAAATATGAAGACGGAGAGCCTGTTAGAGAAAAAGGAAATTCACTAGGAGGATATGGTTTAACGGTTGTGCAAGCTGTTGTTACAGAAATTGATTGGGAGCCTGAGTTCGATAAACGACTTCAGTTACAAAAGGAAGAAGTTGCACAGACCCAATTAGAAAAACAGCAGGCAGAACGTGAATTTTATCGTGCTCAAAAAGAAACGGCAAGAGGTGAAGCTGAGAAAGCAGCAGAACGTGCTAGATTAGAGAAAGAGCAGATTCAGAAAACTATTGAAGCCGAAACAAAGGCCAAAGTAGCAGAATTTAATCTTATCGAAGAGCGTAAGAACTATGAGGTAGCACAGTTTAAAGCAAAAACTCAGAAAACGATGGCAGATGCACAATCTTATGAGAATGCTAAACTGGTAACTGCTGGACTTACTCCGCAAGAACGTGCAGAGTGGGAATTTAAAACCTCTGTTAATGTTGCCAAACAACTTAAAGATCTTAGACTACCCGAAATTTATATTCAGGATGGAGGAAAGCAAGGAACTGATGGTAATTTGTTGCAATCACTCATCGGAGCTGATCTTGCAAAAAAGATGATGTCTCAAAACACATCAAAAGAATAACCTTTTAAAAAAGCGGAATGAAAAGATTTCATTCCGCTTATATCATATCATTTATAACATTATATCTTATGAAAAAGCTAATAAAAATATATACAGGAACATCGATACTAGTAAACAGATTGGCTACTTTACTAGATGAAATACATATTCCCTCATTGATTAAAGATTATAGAGAATCAGGGCGATTAGCTGGTTTCGGAACTTTAGATGGAACTACAGAGTTATTTATTTTGGATGATAATGTAGTAAAAGCTCGCGAAATCATTGAAAATTTTAAAAAAGAAATCTCAAAATAGTTTTATAATTTACGAAATACTCATATATTTGCACCCGCAAAAAAGGCCTCGTAGCATAACTGAATAGTGCACTTGATTACGGCTCAAGAGGTTGCAGGTTTGAATCCTGCCGAGGTCACAAGATTAAACCCCAGTAATACTGGGGTTTTTCTATTTTTAACACTTTCCTTCTACTACTCAATTAGTTGATTTATTGGATCAAAATGGTATATTTACGGTAAGAAGTTTACGAAAAGTTTACGAGAACAACCTTCAATATACCGCAAAATGAAAGCTACTGTTAAGTTATATACAACCGATGGATTGTCAAATGGTTTGTATCCAGTGAAGCTTATTGTTACTCACCAAAAGAAGATTAAACGTAAAACCATTGGTTATTCATCTGCAGATGATTGGGATGATTTTAATCAGCTTCCTAAGACCTCACATGATGATTTTGAAAACCTTTATGGTGTTATCCTAGATTATAGAAAAAAAGCGGTAGCTGGTAAATTTAAGAGTTTATTAAATGTTACCGAAGGTTTACAATACTTTGAGGGATCTGAAAAAAAAGAAGTAAACTTTTACGATTTTGCAGATAAGGAAATCACTAGAATGAAAAAATTAGGTAGAAACGGTAATGCAGATGCCTATCAATACGCCATCAATGAATTAAAAAAGTTTTCTCCTTACTTGAAATTTAATCAAATAGATCGGATAGTCTTAGAGAATTTTAAACAATATAAAAAAGAAGAAGGTAATAAAAATACTACCATAAGAACATACCTATATGAAATAAGAGCTATTTACAACAAGGCAGTACGAATGGGACTAACTGAAGATAATCGTCCTTTTGTGGGTTTGTTTCTCGATTTACCCGTTAGAGTTAGACGTCATAAAAATGAGTACTTAGATCGAAATGGAATTGAGGTTTTGAGAAAAGCGAAAAACTTATCTAAAGAACAACAAATAGCCGTTGATTTAACTTTGCTTCAGTATTATTTCTGTGGAGCTGATTTAGTAGATGTTTATTATCTTAAGAAAAAACAATTAGTAAATGGAAGAGTCTATTTTACTCGCAAGAAGCTTGGGGTAAAAGGGTATGAATTTGATGTTAAAATAATGCCTGAAGCTAAATTATTAATTGACAAGTACATTAGTACTGAAACCGAATATGTTTTCCCATGGAGAAAAGATGATGTAGGATATAAAACGTTTAGAAGTAATCATAATCGTAAGATGGAAAGGGTTCAGAAAAATCTGGAAATTGATTTAATGCCTAAGGGAGGTAAATTAACCAGTAAAGTAGTTAGGCATACATTTGCAACGTTGGGTAAATTTGCACATGTGGATCCCGATATATTAAGAGAATTAATGGGGCACGAACGAAATGATATAGATACTGCGTATAAGGATAAATTTCCTGAAAAAATTAGAGATAAGGTGCATAAAAAGATAATAAAATAAAATATTACATGGAAATAAATTTATTCTTGTATCTCAACCCCCAATGATGTAAATTCCCTTAACAAATAAAAGAAGCACAATGAATACTTTTCAACTAATTAACCTCGTAGATCTAGGTAATTTAATCTTAGGGTTTGGAACATTTTTCTTGGGTATTGTTGTTTTATATATCAATACCAAAAACTCGAATCGCGATCGACGAATTCATCTAGCAGACAAAAGGCAGCAATGGATAGTTGAATTTCGTTCAACCATAGTTGAATTGTTGATTGAAATGGAAAAAGTAAATTCGAGCATAGATAATACTAGTGAACAATCCTCCAAATATGAAGACGAAATATCCCTGCCACTAATAAAAAAACTACACGAAATTACTCTTCTAGTAGACTCTTTTAATGACAAATCTGCGGATTTACTGGATGAAATTGGAGCTTCCATTAGCCTAATTAAAAATGATAGAGTACAATTCTTAAACAACATACCAAAGATCCTAATATTATCTAAGGAATTAATTCATCATGAATGGGAAAAAATTAAAACATTAAGTAATTGAATTTGCGTGGCGCTAGAATTTAGCTTGATTAACTTCTATAAACCTATGAGCTTAGTAAAATTAAACGAAATCATTCAGATAAAAACTATCTGAATTAATAATATTTTCAATTTTTGAAGTTCTCTCGTTAAATTCCAGGATCAGAAAAAAATGTGCATGATTATCAAATATAGGTCTGTATCGTTTATCAAATTTATTTCCAAGTCTATCTATTACCTTTCCTTCTTGTATATCAATGAGGTATTTTTTTAATATATCTACATAGATTTCTGGTTTAAACTTAATTAATAACTTAATTAATGTAGATACATATATTTTAATTTTTCCGCTAGTAAGATCCTTAAAGGAATAGTATTCTTTAATTTTGACTTGTTCAACTTCAAATTCCTCTATATCAGGTCTTGAAGTTAAAGAATCACTATAAAATCCACTAATTGCTTCCAAGATTAGTTGCTGGTCTTGATAGATTACTGATGAAATTGATTCATGAGTTATTGAATTCCTAATAAGATCTTTATTGATTTGATCAGATTTATATCCGTAAACATTTAAAAAAGAAGGAATTGAATCAAATACAATTACGTTATTAATATTTTCATCTTTTAGAACACCCCTAAACAAAGGATTGGTTTTAAAAACTTTGTCATTAGAAATAAATACTATCTGATCATCTTCATTCAGTTTAGCCCACTCAATAATGCTTATCCAAATTAGATAATCCCTAGTATCGTCCTTTCTGGAATATTGCTTATTTTCAATTAAAAAATCTACTAACCTGTCACTATCGATTTTTGGCTTAACTTCAAGTTCTTGCAAACTATGACTACCAATATACATACTTATGAAATCCAATTCTCTTTCCGCCCTATTAGCTATGTCTTCTATCTGGATATTCGAAAATGATTTAAGAATTTTGATTTTATCTAGAGAACGTAACAAATCATCTGTTTTTCTTGTTACTATCTCTCTCTTATAAAAATCAAGATATTCTTTTATTACAATGTTTAAAATAATTAAATCACTACCAGATCCATTGCAGTACCTTATTAAGTTTTTATAATTGACTTTCTCATAAAAAGGGACACCTAAACCACGTAATATATTTGTATCTAAAAAAACATAATTTATCATTGCGTTTAAAGATACATAAAGAGTTGTATTTCTCCCTTAAATATTCGGGAATATTCTAATTTAGTACAATAAAAGTTTGTGGAATTCCCGTATCCAACCTATGGGGAATTTATTATATATTTGTTTGATATATAATTTGTAAATCACGTATTCTACCCCTTAAAACGTGTATATTACCATCAATTAGGAGTTATCTACTAAATTTCGTTAGATGTCATCTTTTTACTAATAGTAATTTGTTAATTTTAGGTATTAACTAAAATTTCAAGTGATGAAAAAAGTAATATACACTGGAACCTTTTTAATAGGTTTGTTTTTTATGGTAGGATGCGAAAAAGATAATATTAACGATGAGTTATCTAGCGAAGAAATTGAAATATTTACGGTTGATCCCGACGAAGTTGAACGTCCTGGGGATCAAGGAGGAGGAGAATAATAGCTACAAAAATAACTTCCCAAAAATATTTGGATCAATATTGGTAATCTTATCAGGATTAATTCTTTTTTCTGATAAGGTAACCGATTTTGGTTTAACTGAATCCTATGGTTTCAAAAGTACTAAGACCTTTATATGGGTTTTTACACAATCCTTATCACCTCTTTTATTGTGCGCTGGGGCCTATCTTAAAGCATATCGAATTTCCTATACCGCACCCGTATATTTTTACTTCATACAAATGTATTGGGTATTTAATGCCAAGGCACTTGGCTTTGATGATGTCTTATTGCATGTATATGCCTTTGGATTCTGTATCTTTTCATTTATAACCTTATATGGATTAATTAAAGTTTTGAATTATCTATCCCGACAAAACGAAATTCTACTTAAGAATATCAGAAAACTAACAGCTCATATTGCTATCAATATTCGAAACAAATACATTCCCAAAGATCAATTAAAGGAATATACCAAAGACACTGTCAATGTTGTAAATGACTTGGAATGAAAAAGAAATGGGCGCTAAAAAATATTGAAAAAAATAAAAAGTATCTCGAACAAGAAGCTCTAGAGCAATTACAGTCCGATATAGAACAATATCTGGATGAGGAAATCAAGAAAGAGCGTGAAAAATTGATTGAGGAATTCAAAAACGCCCAAGAATTAGGTATTAGTCTGGCTATTTTGGAAAATATTGTTGTGAATAAATCTCTTAATGTTCTTAGAGCAAATTATACTCTTTACGATCCGAATTGGTTACTTATTTCTTAGGTTTTTCCTTGTTACCAATTCCTGCTTCCAGTAGTTCTTTAACAATCTTAGGCATTAAAACAGTAACCTTCTTATGAGCTTCCAGTTCAACTGCTTTATTAAAGCTTGAAATTTTCATTAAATTATCAAATCTTTTTACAGCTTCTTCTGCAAACTTAGCATCACTTATAGTCGAGTAAACAGCTTCCGATTCATTTACTAAATTATGTGAGTCAAGATTCAAATAATTATTTGTCCATTTATATTCATCATCTGGAAATGCCTGCTGCAATTTAAAAATAATTTTTTCAGTGATTCTGGATTTCCCATCTCTAATATTGTAATAAGTGGTTTTACCCATACTAAGCTTCTCCAAAAACTCGTTTACGCCAATTCGATTATTTATCCTAATCAACTCTAAGCGCTGAAAATCAGTGTTTTTACTAGACATATTATTTAGATTCAGTATAAATTAGACTTAAATAGTATTATTAAGTCATATTTAAGATATATTAAGTACGTAATTAGATATATTTGTACCTATAAACAGATAACATTATGGCAAATATAGTTATTAGAAGTCTGAATAGTAATATTTATTCCAAAATAAAAAAGGATAGAGAGATTTCTTTACGCTTTTCCAAAATTTTGGGAATGAGGGAATATTCAGTTTTTAGGTTGGTAGATAGAAAGGATAAAAAGCTCATGAATTACAACTGTATTCAGGTTCTAAGATCAAGAGGTTATAAGGATGATGAAATATTTGCACCAATAGATAATACCAAGCTATGATCAATCTAGTTTACACGATATTTTTCTTGGCAATTCTGTTACTAGCTATGGTAATTTATCTTCTAAATAATGAGCTTGAACAAATGAGAAATATTGATCCTAACAGCTTAGAATATCAATTGTCTCTAAAGGTGTTTTGGGTATTCACTTCTATTGTTGTCACAGTAGTTTCTGTATTAATCTTTCAATTATTTCTATAGATGTTTTCGAAAATTCAACATACTAATTCACTCGAAGGTATAAAAAATATAGATGGTAGATGGTTGGTAAACGGTCGATCATTTAATCAAATGAATGCCTTTGAAAAGCGAAGATTAGCAATTTATATAGCAGAACACAAAACGATCTAGATGGAAGGATTAATAAGCATACCCGAATTGATGCAGCATATGAAACGTGAAAACCTCGTGATTGCTCCAGCTCATTTAGTAATGAAAGAACAAACACATCTAGAAGTTCTTAGAAAAAAAACACTTGCTAAAAAATCTCTGGCCTATAGTGAGATAGCTAAGGCAAAATTATGGGGAGATATTACACAAAAGAGAGTGTATACAATAGCAAAAGAGTTTGCAAAAGAATTAGAGATCATTAAGCCAGGTAATAAATGTAATTCTCCTGAGAAAATAATAATTAGTGCTGTTATAAGAATCGCTAAACAACGTAATACCTATGAAAACTAATTGCAAAATAAAGAAATCATATCCTACGCCTAACGTAATACGTATAGTAAGAAAATCATGCAGTAGGGATTTGTGTAATCCGCAACCAAGTGGTTTTGGTGGATGTCTAGAAGAGTGTATTGATTGTAAAAAAACTAGTTAAATGGGAACATCTGCTTATCAGTTTCAAAGAGAATTCTTAGACCCGAATTATACCAAGGTCACTTCAATGGTTGCAAAAACGTTGGATACTTCAATAGCCTTTTTACTTGGATTTACTGATAGTGATGAGAAAATATTGACTTGCTATTTTGAAATGATATTCACAAAAACTAGTAGCACTACCCTATTAGCAAAAAAGTATAATCTAGATCCTAACTATATGATGAATCGTATAAATCAACTTGGATCTAGAATTAGAATAGAACCTGAGCTCAAAGAGAAATATAAAAAGCTTCTCAGAGCTTTTGAGTTGGATTGATAATAAAATGACACCCTAACATGAGTGGTAATAATTCTAAATTAATAGCATTTAATTATTTCGGAGGAAAGTTTTCACATTGTGATTCGATATATCCTTATTTTCCAGCTAAGTTTAATCATTTAGTTGATGTTTTTGCAGGTAGTTTTGCAATGAGTATAAACTTTCCTGGGAATGTTATTAAAACGGCTAATGAGATTAATGGAGAAGTAACAAACTTCTTTGAGGTTCTAAGGGATCATACTTCGGAATTAGTAGAGCTTTTATTGCTTACCCCTTGTAGTTTAGAAGAATATAATAAGTCTTGGTTTCAACACCCTTCAGACAGGATAGAAAATGCCAGAAGATATTATGTTCGTGTTCGTCAGTCCTTTTATGGTCTAGGAGCTCAAAGAAAAAACAAAGGATGGCTAATGGCTAAAACCAAGGTGACTTCTAAAGGAGGGGAAGCAGTAAGTAGGTGGAATAATTCAATTCCAAAACTTTTCGAAGTCGCTGAAGTAATTAGAAGTCAATTTCAAATTATCAATTATGATTACAAGGTTGCAATAGAGAAAACTGACACGGAGAATACATTTCATTATTATGACCCTCCTTATCCTTTAGAATGTAGAAAAAGTAGCAACGACTATCGATTTGAATTTACTGATGAACAACATATTGAATTAGCTTTAATCGCTCACCAAACTAAAGGCTTTGGGATGATTAGTGGATATGAATGTGAACTACTAGATGGTTTGTATAGTGATTGGACCAAAGTTAAACTACCTAAAAAGAAAAATAACATAAGATCTAGTGAAGTTCAAGAAGTTATATGGTTCAATTACCCAATGTCTAAAACAGCTAAAGAAGCATCAAAATATAGATTAAGATTATAAAGCAATTAACATGATAAAATCCAAGAAATTGACTAAAAGTCAGCAGCAAGAAATTAAACGATTATATCTGCAATACTCTGATGAGGAGTTATCCGAGATTATTGGATCAAACGTAAAATCCATTAAATCTTATCGCGAGGATAACGGTTTAAACCGTAATCAATATACAGAAGATAAGCTAAAACCTTCTGTAAATGAAATAAGTGTTACTCCAACCGATGAAGCAAAATCTGGTGATTAATGAGGTTTAATGTCGATATAAATCAGCAGAAATGCCTAGAATATAAACTCACTCTCAGTGAAGGAGGTCTCATGGATTTGTTGAATCAGTTATCTAGTTGGGCCGATGAAATGATCATTGAGGGTGAAGTTTATTATCATTTATCGCGCAATAAAGTGATAGAGGAAATACCTCTTTTTTATCAAAAACCTGATACTGTATATCGTGCATTTAAGTCTTTAGCGAATAAAAAACTAGTGGATTATCGTAATCATAATCGAAAGGATTATATGCGACTTTCTGTTGTAGGAAAACAATGGAATAAACTCGGAAATAAATCCGAGTTTAGGTCTAACTCGGAAATAAATCCGAGAAAACTCGGAAATAAATCCGAGAATGACAAAATGACAAACCAGCAAAATCAAGGGTTGCGAGATGCTAACTCGGATTTAAATCCGACATATAATATAATAAGTACTACAAGTAATAAGAGAGAGATGCTTGCTCTAGGTTTTTTGTTGTCAGAAAGTCCAAGTTTGTATGAAAACTTTCTAATGAATTATAAATCGAAAATTAAGAATTTTCAAAAATTCTGCTCGCATTTCAATTCCAAGTTTGATGAAGAAGAATTGAAATATACATCAAAGATTATTCGATCTCGATTAAATCGATTTGCAGATAATTGGATTGAGAGAGAAAGGAAAGATTTCCAAAAAGAAAAAGTTACAGATGTAACTCTAACCTATAGAAAAAAAGTTAGCTAATGATTAAGTCTTTAGAAATACCAAAAGCAATCGATATTGAGGAATCAATATTAGCAGCAATGTTAGTTGATGAACGAGGAGCGATTGAAGCTGTTCCGATTTTGAAAGAAGTTGATATGTTCTTTAAACCTGAGCATCAGGAAATTTATAAAGCAATTTTAAATTTATATAAAAATTCAAATCCTATCGACTTGGTTACGGTTAGTGATGAAGTTAAATCAAATTCAAATTCAAACAAAATTCTTTCTGTGGTGATGGATTTAATGCAGAGTTCAGGCTCTGCTGCTCACATCGAATATCATTGCAGACTATTAGTGCAGTTCTGGATTAAAAGAAGGATAATAAAAAAATGTAATGTCTTAATTTCTAATGCATATAAAAAAGATTACGATTCACTCCAGTTACTTGAAGATGATGCAAAATATAATGATGAAATACAGGAAACTATTCTTTCAGGATCTCATAGCATTACCTATGCCGATGCTTTGAGTCAAACTGAAAAACGTGTGAAAATGTTATCATCGATGGAAGAAGGCCAAATAGATGGCGTTCCTACGGGATATCCAAAGATTGATAAGTTTACAGGTGGTTGGCAAAATAGTGATTTGATTATAATTGCAGCTCGTCCTGGAATGGGTAAAACTTCTCTAATTCTTAAAACTGTTGTAGAGTGTGGAAAAAATGATAGACCAATTGCATTTTTTAGTTTAGAAATGAGTGCTCAACAATTAAGTGCTAGAACAATCTCTATCAATAGTCATTTTCATCTAAGGCAACTGATTAGAGATGGTTTCGAAAAGCCAGAATACTTCGTGACTTTAAGGTCTAAAACAGAGGAAATGAAGAAGTATCCTGTTTATATCGATGACACACCAGCTTTAGATATAAGCGATCTAGTTGCAAAGGCTAGGATTTGGAAAAGAAAACATAATATAGAGATCATTGTTGTTGATTACCTTCAGTTGGTTACTGATCATTCGAAGTCAGGCAACAGGGAGCAAGAGATATCAAGTATATCAAGGAATTTAAAGAAGCTTGCAAAAGAATTAGATGTTCCCGTTATCGCTTTGTCTCAGTTGTCTAGAAGTGTTGAGACTCGTGGTGGTGATAAAAGGCCTAGGTTATCTGATCTTAGAGAAAGTGGAGCGATTGAGCAAGATGCAGATATTGTTACTTTCATTTATCGACCAGAGTATTATGGATGTGAGGTGGATGAAGAATTATTAGCTATGAATGCAAACGCAGAGTTATCATTTGCTAAGTACAGGGCTGGAAGTTTAGAAACTAAAGGTTTGTATTGGGACGCTAATAAAACAAAATATATGGATCCTATTGATAGAGATTCTGATGATAACGTGGATAATTTCAATATTCCTAATGGTAATCCAGATGTCGCTTTCTAATGGCTAGAAGACCTAACAAGATAAATAGAAGTTGGAAGCCAAAGAGAGTTAAGCAACAAAGGTCTGTTGATATGTCTTGGTATTACAATGATTCTCGATGGAGAAAATTTAGTAAAAGATTCAAGGAGGAAAATCCATTGTGTGTTAAGTGTGAAGAAAAAGGACTCATAAGTCCTTCTAGATATACTGATCATATACAAAGATTACGAGATGGTGGGGCACCTGATCTAAATGATCTAAAAGATGAAGATTTTCAGCCTTTATGTGATAAATGTCACGCAAGTAAATCTGGTAGGGAAGCTCATGGTTATAAAGAGGGTATGGGGGTCTAATCACTAGAAATTAAAATATGTAAACATCGCCACTTAGTCAAAATTTTACTCGATGTAATTATTTAGAGGGGGGGGCTATAAATGATAAGATATGGATGTAGTTGGAATTGGAAAAGGTACAGATTTAATGGATGAGATTCCTACTCCTCCAACTTATTTAGGTACTAAAGCTAAATCACATTTTAAGAATTTCGGAAAAATATTAATTGGTAATAAGCAATTAAAAAGGATTCATTTACCAGCCTTAGCCGTAATGTCGGAAAACTTTGAGCAATGGGAATGGGCTGTTAAGGAGATTAGATCTAAAAATAAAAAGAAACACGGATCTGGTTATATCCAAAAATTCGCCACAGGAGCTAAAAACATTTCTGTTGAAGTGACTTTAAAAAGAGATGCAGAGAAGGCCATTATGCAATGCTTTAAGCAATTTGGATTAGATCCTAAATCTGAAAAAGAGCTTAAAGGCGCTATGGATCCAGATCAAGGGGATTTATTCACAGGATTTAATAATAGAAAAACTTCAAATTAATTAATGAAATTATCACCTGAAATATTATCCTGTACTCCATTTCAATATGCTGATGATGTTCGTAATAATAGAATAGTTACAGGTAAAAAAATAAAATTGGCAATTGATCGATTTTACAAAATGATTCATGATGCAGATTCGAAAGGATATATTTTGGATCATAAAAATGGACTACATGTTATTGATTTTTTCGAGTATTTCCTATTGCATACTAAAGGTGAAAAAGCAAAAAATAAAGAATCATTTATTCTTTCTCCTTATCAGCAATTTACACTGTATAATATTTTTGCATGGAAAAAGCAAAATAGCTCAGGGAACTGGGTAAGGGTTATAAAGACAGTTTATGAAAAAGTTGCTCGTAAAAATGGGAAAACTGCAGTGCTAGCTGGGTTAGGTTTATACTGTCAAGCTTTCGATGATGAAGAAGGAACCGAAATTTACGTGGGCGCAACTAAAGAAGCGCAGGCAAAAGTTTTGTGGGAACAGGCTTATCAATTCGTTTTTAAATGTATCAACCTTAGAAAAGTTGGTTTCAAAAATACTCAACGTGAAATCAGGTTTTCTAAAAATCAGCAGTCTGGAGTATTTAGATTTTTAGGTGGTGATAGTAAAACTTTAGACGGACTTAATCCTAGTGTTTCCATCATTGATGAATATCATGCTCATAAAGATGATGGGGTTCGTGAGGTATTAGAATCAGCAATGGGTGCTAGATCTCAACCTTTAATATATTTAATTACTACCGCAGGTTTTAATATGGCTTCGGTTTGTAAGCAATATGAGGATGTATGTAATGAAATTTTACTGGGTGTTAAGCAAGATGATAGCACCTTAGTAATGATCCATGATTTAGATGAAGGTGATGATTGGGAAAACCCTAATAACTGGATTAAAGCTAATCCAAACATAGACGAAAGCGTAAACCTTGATTATTTATTAGATGAATATAAAAAGGCTATAAATCAACCGAGTAAGATTCCGAATTTTAAAACTAAACACCTCAATTTATGGGTAGATTCAAAAGAAGCTTGGATTTCAACTGATGTTTGGAATGCTAATAAAGTTGATAAAATCCCACTGGAAAAGTTTACCAAATTTGGAAGTTTTAGAGCTATCGATCTTTCTACTACCATAGATATTACTGCGGATATCATACTTAGTGAACCTGACGAAGACGGTTATAGATATATAAAAGCATTTTTCTTTTGTCCAGAAGATACGATAGATAGAAGAAGTAAAGAAGATCGAGTGCCTTACCGTGCTTGGCGTGATGCTGGATATTTAATAAGCACTCCAGGTAATACTGTCGATTATAATTATCTAAAGGAAAACGTGATGGCTACTAATAATCAATATGGAGTTAAGCGTATAGAATTGGATCAATGGAATGCTTCACAAGTAGCAAACGATTTAACTGAATATGGTTTAGAAGTATCTTTTTTTAGTCAGCAAATAGCTACAATTAGCTTTCCTACTAAACAGTTTGAGAAACTAGTATATGAAGGAAAAATAAAGCACGATGGAAATCCAGTTTTAGAAAGAATGCTTTCTGGATGTGTAATTTATCAAGATGCTAATGAAAATATAAAAGTTCATAAAGGACATAGTCATATGGGGCGATACAGAGTAGACGGAATTGTAGCAACGATCATGGCTTTAGGTGGAAGCCTTTCTGGTGAGGAAGATAATAATCAAAGTCAATATAATGATCCAGATATAAAAGTAATAATATAAAATGAATATACTCACTCACAAAGAACTCACACAAGACGATCTTGACATGTATTTCTACTATAGAAAGCATGGTATTAATAAAGGGTATTTTCTTAGATACTTTGATCAACTAAAAAACTGTAGAACCGCCTTTGAAGCTTACAATAATGTAAATGATGAATATTTCGATCTCTTTGGAGAGTATAAATATAGTTCTATTCGAAGTTTTAGAAATTCCCTTAAAATATATTTAGCAAAATGAAACTTATTTATTTACTCCTTAATATTACAATAACCTTCCTTCTTTTATTTCTTACATCTGCTATGTTAGATAATAATTGGATTCAAAATGAATCTTCCAGAATTGCTATTGTTTATTTAATAATGGTTACCGAAACAATAATCGGATTTCTTATTACTCGAGAATTATTAAAAAATAAATCATAATCAATTTTGATACGAATATTGGAAAACTTTAATACTATCTTGTTGATTCATAACTTGGAAAGATTTAATTCGAGATTGACTTAAATATGCTGATAATACGAACCATTTATCACTTGAATCTTTAGTATATACTATTGAGTCCGTTATAATCCTTTTTTTATTGTTTTCCTTATCAATATTTATATTCAATTTATTCGTTGATTGTAATTTTTGAATACTTAAATCTGAATTAGCAAATAATCTCATATGGAGTGAATTCAGGTCTTTTGGGGGATAATACATAACATCATTAATTGATAATTCTGAATGATCGAACATAGAGATACTAAGATTCATAAAAAGAAATGTTGAATTTATTATCTCATTATTTTCATTATTGCCTGAAAGTATAAGACGATCTACAATTTCATCTTCCTTACTGTTATTAGGTCTATTCGCAAAATTAACATATCTAATATGAGTATTATCAATTTTAGAATTGTCCATTCTTAATGTTGCTGGAATATCAAAATCCGAATATTCGCGAAGATTTACTCCAATTAAAATTTCAGAATCTTTTATTAATGTATTATTAAAGAAAAAAGAAGTACTTAAAGGGATATTGGAACCTAAGTCATTTATAGTACAATTACGGAAGGAGATGAATGTTTTGAAATTAACATTTTCGAACACAACATTTTTTATATACGAATCACTTATAACAATTTTATCTAAATTAATTACAGAATCATTTCTGTCTAAATTCTTGTTTAGAGCAATAAACGGATCCGCTTCTACCCCTAGTCTTAAGTTTTCTAATTTCATATTCGAAAAATTTCCCTTAATAAATATATCTGATAAATCAATTTCATTAATATTACTGTTTATAAGTGCGGCGAATAAATGCCCCTTTTCGTAACTATATGGTTTTCCTAATGTATCATCTTGAAAACTTCGATATGGCTTCATGGCAGCAGTTACTGCAATTATTCGTCCTTTAAGTTGTTTTGATAATAATCTTTCGCGATTATCGGATTCTTGCAACTCCTCATCAATACGATTTAATATTTCCGAAATTTCAAATTGTAAAGCAGATCGTCTTTGCGCTTCAACCAAATAATTTTGTTGGTTTATTTTTATATTTTGATCAAGAACTAGATTATTTTGTTTAATCATTATGCTAGATTGCCAAATTAATATTCCTAAAGATATTAAAGCGATTAAGCCTCCACTAGCAGCCATTACACCAGGGGAAAAAAACAATCTCCAAATAAAGGAAGAATATATTGCCTTTCTTCTTGGGTCACCCTTTTCATATTGATTGCGATTAATAAAATTCTTAATTATTACTAAAGGCCTGTGCTCTTGTTCTAGTAGTTTAGTTTCAATTTCTGAAATCTGTTTAATGATTTCTTCTTGATTTTTCATTTAGGTTTCTTAACAATTAATCTTTACCTATCATATTACAACAACTCACTCCGAAGGTAGTAACAAATTAACATAATAAAGTAGAAATTTCCCATGTAAATATATTTATTTCAATACTTTAATAAGAATAACTGCTAAGAAAAATGAATTATTTAGGAATAAATAATGTACTAATTAAATTAGAACTTTTGATTTGAATATAAGATTCCTAAAAGAATATAATAATCTTATATGTGATAATTATAAATTAAGTCTTATACTGGTGACCAATACCATTTTCCGTTATTAAAAGTATATCGCAACCCATCATATTCAAAATTCTTGTACTTGTAAATAAGTTGAGTAAAAATCTTTTGTGAAGCAGCTAGGCTTCTTCGACCCGAATAACTTTTAATATTACTATGATAACTGTAAATTTTATTACAGAGCATTGCATAAGAATTACCAGAATTGGTAACTTTTAAATTCGACATTCCAGCATATGCTCTGTTGATTTTTAGTTCTATAAATTTCTCATCGATATGGATCTCTTGTTGTTTCATTGTTAAATTTGGAAATATTCCATAAAACTAGGAAATTTTCCAATATTATAAAATAAAAGAGTTTGTATATTTGAAATGGAAATCAAGTTTATATGTGTTACGAAGCATCACAAGCAAGAAAAGTTAAGAGATTGGAAGAACATTATGGTGTTAGAAGGTCTGAGAAATTTGAAATTTCAGATACTGATTTTATTGCATATCACTTAAGAGGTCTAGATCATCCTGAGATGTTAGTGATACCTCAAGAAAGTAAAGAAGAGCTACATCCTATGATTTGGGGTATTATGCCAAGTTATAAGAATGGATTCCAACTTAATGATTACTATCAACAGGGAAAGAACAATGTGTATAGTCTTAATGCACAAAGTGAAAAAATATTTACTTACGATACCTACAAAGATTCTATTCTAATAAAAAGGTGTATTATTCCTGTAACTGGCTTTTTCGAGCCTCATAGTTTTATGAATACTACTTATCCTTTTTATTTTACGGATAAGGTAGATGGAATATTATCCATTGCTGGTATTTATACGGAATCAGCGGATGGAATGGTCAGAACTTTTACCATGTTAACTAAAAAAGCTTCGAATTTATTCAGTACTATTCATAATAAGGATCCAAGAGGACATCGACAGGTAGTGTTACTCAATAAGGATTTACAAAAGGAATGGTTACGATGTGATTTAAATAAAGAACATATAACAGAACTTATTAATCTTGCTTATGATGATTCAACATTAGAATATTATCCAGTAAGTAGAAATCTATATTCACCTAAAATAGAAAGCAACTCAGAATATATTATCCAAAAAGCAGATTACCCAGAGTTAGCCTTTAATATGGATTTAATTGGTTTAATTTAATAGAATGGACGATTTTGAATGGTGGTTCATACCACTAGGAATAATAATATGGCTTCTTGGTGGGTGGTTTAATCATTATCTCAGAAATAACAAATATAAGAAGTAATCTTCATTCTTTATTATCTAATATTTCTTTAATCATCTGATGCTTCTCTTTATTTTTTTCATAAGTATCTCCTTCTAATGCAATAATAATAATGTATACTTTTCTTAATATACGATAATGGAGCAATAAATCAATTATACTAATCAAAAAAGAAGTTAAAGAGAAAATAGTAGTAAAAGCACGGAACCCTAGAGGTATCGAGGCTTCTGAAATTCCTGTATAAATTATTAGAAAGCCTAAAAAAAACAATGCATAAAAACCTCTCATTAGAAATTGTATTTTATACATTTCCAAAAAACCTCTTTTTATTACCATCTTAGTGATCAATTTTTCTCTACCATCCTTATAATATAACCATAGACTTTTATATTTTTTATTAGTAATCCCAATAAGTTTTAATAACATATAAAACGTAAACGCACTCAAAATCCCAATTATGTATTTTCCATATACTGGATGATTTAATATTTCCCACATAGTTAATTAGTTTACCCAAATATAGGAGATTTTTCCCTTAATTATATAAAGGCATAAATTATGCCCTTTTAATCTCTCCTCCTGCTCTAATTTTATCACTCATAAATTTAGTTAGTTTATTTTGAGTTTAGTTTTAAGAGCATTGCAATCACCATTTCATTCATTTTCGCGTTCTGCGACAAATGGTGATAATAAGGATTTAACAGGGGGAATCTTTTCTATGTTCGCTAATTTGAGTAAAAGCGGTCAGGTAGTAAATTATCAGACCGCTTTATCTTTATCCGCTGTTTATAATGCAGTTGATCAAATTTCCAATGATATCGCAAAGCTTCCAAAAGGAGTTTTTGAGAAAGTTGGTAAAAACCGATTCCGTAAACCTGAACATCCTGTTGATTATTTAATTAGTAAACGACCCAATGCTATGATGACTCAATTTAGTTTTCATAAAGCATTGATGGTTTCTGCTTTGCTTCGTGGTAACGGAATCGCGGTTATAAAAAGAAATTCCTATACTGGTTTTCAAGAATCATTTGATTTTATAGAGCCTGATAATCTTAATGATATCCGTAAAAAGGACGGCAAACTATATTATGACATAAAAGGATATAGAAACCTTCTATCCTCAGAAGATGTTATACATATTCCTGGATTCTCTTTTAATGGAGTTTACGGCATTTCGGTTTTTAAATATGCGACCCAAAACTTAGGTGCAGCACTTTCTTCCGAAACATTTGCAGATGAAAATTTCAAAAGTAAAGGGTTATTAGCTGGAATTATTAAGTCAGATAAAGCTTTAAAGCCTAATCCTAAAACGATGATAGCGGATGCAATGGAGCATAGATTATCCAAAGGCGGTACTCATAACATCGGTGTTTTAGATGAAGGAATGGATTTTATGCCTATTACAGCGAATGCTCAGGAAGCTTCATTGATTGACTGGAAAAAGATTTCTACAACCGATGTTGCAAGATGGTTTAACATCGCTCCTCATAAAATTAAACACTTAGAAAATGCTACTTACAGTAATATTGAGCAACAGTCTTTAGAACACGGATCAGATACTATTGCACCTTGGGCAAAACGTGTAGAAGAAGAGTATGATTACAAGCTTTTTACTGAAGAAGAAAGAATCAATCACTATGTTAAGATTAATACGAATGCTTTGATTCGAACCGATATTAAAACCAAAGGTGAATACTACGGTAGATCTATTAACTATGGTTGGCATACTAGAAATGAGATAAGAAACCTAGAAGATTATAACAGTCTTGATGGTTTAGATGAGCCCTTAACACCTGCTAATACATTAACACTAGAACAAATCGAAAAACAGTTTAAAGATGAAAACTAAAAGAGTTTATATCCCTACGTATGTAAGAAGTGAGTCTGGTTTTGAGCAAGATCAAAAAGAGTTTGATTTTGTGATTACTACAGATAAGCGAGATAGTTACGGTACTGTTTTCACAAATGATGGATGGGGATTCGAAAGATACAAGGATAATCCTGTGGTTTTCTATCAACATAGATCTAGTGGTGATGATCCTGATAATTTAATCGGTAGAACTGTAAAAGGACCTTGGAAAGAAACTTTATCGGATGGTTCTCAGGCTTGGGTGGCACGCGTACGATTAGAAGATGAAGATGTTAACCCAAAAGCGGAAAAAATTCGAAAAAAAATAATTGCAGGTTCGCTTCGAATGGCTTCCATAGGTGCCGATGTACATGATTATCGGATGGGTAAAAAAGATCAAGGTGAAGATGAAAATGATGTGTATTTCACTCGTCAGGATCTCTTTGAGTGGAGCGTAGTTAATATTGGATCTAATACAGGTGCAAATGTAAAACGAGCAGTTGAAATATTTCAGGAAATACGATCTGAATTATCCGCTGATTATAAAAGTGCGGAAGATCAGGAAGATAATAAGAAAAATGGGCTTTCTGTTTCGAAAGCTCGCTTAGCAATTTATAAATCAAAAAGTAAGTACAATGAAAAAAAGTGATGCGTTAAAACAAAAGCGAGCTTCCTTAATAAGAAAATGGGATGCTATTGTAAAAAATGCGGAAAATGAGGAAAGAGCGGATTTTTCTGAAGAAGAACAAAAAGAAATTGATCAAATTAGATCAGATATTGATGATTTTGATAAAAAGATTGAGGAAGCTGAAGATTTCGAAAAGCGTCAGAAGGAAATAGCAGAAACAGTTACAGGTACTTCTCTAACGGATGGTGCAGAGCAAGAAAAGAATCAAGTTAAAGAGCGTTTTTCAATTACTAAAATGCTTAGAACTGCTTTAAAAGGTGCAGCACAAGAAGGAGCGGAAAAAGAAGCACAGGAAATTGCAGTGCAAGAAAACAGAGATGCAAAAGTAGATTTTGATACACCTCAAAAAGGTGTACGGGTAATGGTACCGCTTTCTTTTATAAGAGCAGATCAACAAACAGTTACGCAAGATTCAGGTGATTTTGGTGGTAAATTGGTTCAAGATCAAGCTCCTCGTGTGATTCAAGCACTAGAACCAAAACTTTGGATTCAAAAAATGGGAGCAACCCTCTTAACTGGGCTTTCTGGTGGATCAATTCCAATGCCAGTTTCTAACTCGTATAACTTTGAATGGTTAACAGAGGATGGAGCAATCACCAAGCAAAAAAATGAATTTACTGGACCGACATTAGATCCTAAAAGATCAGGTGCAGCAGTTTCTATAAACAATCGTTTGATTATGCAATCTTCGGTAGATGTAGAAGCATTGGTGAGAAGAAATTTAAGTAAAGGTTGGGAAAACACGATCAACTCCGCAGCTATTAACGGCATTGCTCCTGCTCCTACTGGTTTGTTAAATTACGTAGGTGTTAATGTAGCTGATGCAGTAAATGCTCAGGAAGCAAATTATGCTAGAATTGTTGAGTTACAAGGATTAATTGAAGAGGATGATGCAACCGAAAATAGTTTAGGATATTTATTACATCCTAAATTAAAGGCTGCATTAAAAACTAAATCTAAGGATGAAGGTTCAGGTCGTTTCATTATCGAAGGAAATGAGCTTGATGGATTCCCATTCCAATCAACGTCATTAGTTCCTGTTGGTGACGATGCGGGTACTGCAGTTTATCCACTTATTTATGGTGACTTCTCTCAAATGTATATAGGTCAATGGGGTGCTGTTTCATTTATGGTGAATCCATATTCTGAAGATCTTACAAATAGTATACGTGTTGTTGTAAATACACACGCAGATATTGCAATTGCAAATCCGAAAGCTTTTGCTAAGAATTCATTCTTGACAAACGCATAACTTAAATTCTAAAGTATAATTAAAACTCCTTCTAAGGGAGGGGTTTTTTAAATATAAAACAATGGCGCAGAAAAAAGAAGTATTACAGATTAGAGTAAAAAAATCCCTTTGGGGAAAGTTTAATTTACCGTATGCAGTAGGACATTCTCCTGAACTTGAAAAAAAATTAGCTGAAAAATTAATAGAACATGGTTATGCTATTACTGAAGCAGATGCTAAAAAACTAGATAAAACTAATTCAGGAGAATCAGATAACACTGAGGAGTAAATGAACCTAAACTATAACATATCTAATCCTGATCTGGCCGTCTTAGAGTATATCACTTTAGATGTTGCTAAAGCACATCTAAAGATTGATTACGATTACGAAGATGATTTGATTACACAATATATCATTTCAGCTATTACTATGGCAGAAGAATATACTGGCTTGTATATCTATCAGCGTCAGGTTAAGATTTGTGCTAATAGTTTTCCTAATTCTTTGGTCTTAGAATATACGCCTGTATTAGATAAGGTTTTTACTGTAAACTATTTTGATGAAACAAATACTGAGCTGGAATATAAAGAGTATAGATATAATGGTACTCCTGCATCAAAGGATTGTTTGATTCATGATTCTTCAGGTTCATTTCCTGAAACTTATGATCGAATAGATGCGGTTAGTTTTTCTTATGTGGTTGGAATGACACAAAAAACGTTACCAGAAGTTATCTATCAGGCAATTTTGTTGATGGTGTCGGATTTTTATGAATTTCGAACAGATCGCTCCGAAATTGTATCTACAAGAGCTCAAGCATTAATGAGGCCGTTTAAAAAATTTATCTAATGAAGGATTTTGTGTTTATAGGTAAAATGGATCGTCGCATCGATATCGTTAAAAAAATCCCAACAAAAGGAAGTACAGGGGCAGATTATTTAACATCCGTTAATATAGCTTCGGTTTGGGCAAGTAAAAAACCTTTAAAAAGCGATGAGTCAGTAGATGACAAAGTAGTGATGATTAATTCGGACCAATTTGTTATTAGGTATCACCCAGATATAGTAAAGGAAAAGATTCAGCACTTGTATGTAGTTGATAATAATGTAGAGTTGAATGTTTATGGTGTAGAAAAAGTTGGGAGAAAACAGTTTTTAAAGCTGAATTGCGATCGCCGTGAATAAAAGAATTTTTGAAATAAAAGGGTTTGGTGAGTTAACTGCAAAGATTAAAAAACTACCAGATAAGGCAAAAAGAAAAGAAGTTCTTAAAATTTTACGTAAGTCGGCCAGATCAACAGTAAAAGAAGCTAGAAACCAAGCGCCAAAATCTAAAAAAACACATGTCCTGAAAGGTGGAAAAAAAGTTGATCCAGGTAACACTAGAAAATCTATTGGAATTCAAGTTGCTCGTAGAGCTAGAAATCCAATGATTGTAGTACGGCCCAAATCAAGTGGTCGTTATGATGGTTTTTATGCACGTGCATTCGTGATTTTCGGTCACAATATATACCGTGTCGGGTTTAAAAGAAATCGTCGGGGTAATAGCAGGTTCAATTCAAAAGGTGCAACTGGTAGAATACCTGCTAATAAATTTATGAATCGAGCAAAAGATAAGACTGAGGGAAAAGTAAGTAGAGAAGCTTTAGTAAGCACAGAGAAATATATTCAAAAGTTGATAGATCGATTATGAGACAAACATCAGATTTAATAAACGCCTATTTAACGGGATTCAATAGTGAATATGATGGTATTAAATTAACAGATGTTTCTCCTATTGTTGCTTGGCAAGACGCCAAATATCCTTTTGCTGTATTTAAAATAGATCGTAGACCAGCTTATTCCAAAAATGGAATGTTTGAGTATGATGTACAGATCAGAATTATAAGTGAGAATTATGAATCACTAATGGATTTGACTGATGGGCTTACCGAATTTTTAGATCAGTACAAAGAATTGATTTATCAAGGAACGGAATCCGAGATTAACCCTGATAAACCAAGTGAACATATTATAACTAATACATATCAAATAATTAAAAATTCTTAATAAAACAAACGATGGCAGCAGGTCAATTTTACAGAGGAGAAAATTTAAGATTAAGCTTTCAAGGTGACAATCTTTATCATGCCACTTCATGTGGATTAAGTATCTCTACAGCTACGGAGGAATTAGCTAGTAAAGATATAGAAGGAACTGAAATATCAATGGGTAATTACTCTGGCACATTATCTACTGAAGCTCTATTAGCAGATAAACCAGTCGCACCTGCAACTTATGTAGACCCAATTGAATTAGCTGAATATCAGTTAAACAAAACACTATTAGATTGGGAGTTTACAACAGGTGTCGCAGGAGATAAAAAGGTTTCTGGTCAATGTTACGTGACACAATCAGATTTCACAGCAGAAAATCAGCAGGTAGGTACTGCATCATTCTCATTCTTGGTGAGTGGTGATATTGCAATTGAAACAATAGTATAAAATAAATAGATATGAATACCATCGGGAATATTAAAATTAAAGGTAAAGATTATAAATACTCATTCAAAATGAAATCAAGGCGTTTGTTTATGGAAGCGCTCGGATTAAAGTATTTGTCAGAATATGATGATAGAGTCAAGTCAATACAACCAGATGAAAATAATGAAGTGACAATGGATGGACTTTTTACATTTGGTAATTTATTGTTAACGGGTATACAAGCAGAAACAAATGAAAGATTACCATTTGATGCTGACGATTTGTTAGACGAGTTTGTTAATGATCCTTCTCTAATGAGTAAAGTAGTTCAATTTTTTGTCAAAAATCAAGAGTTAAAAAAGGCTTCTAAAATTCCTGATGGTAGGGGAAAGTCAAAGAAAGGGGAATAGAAAATTCTGTTTCCCTAACCTTTGACGATTTAGAGTCATTAGCTTGTGGTGAAATAGGCTTAGATCTAAACTATTTCTATGATTTAACTCCAAGGCAATTTCAAAATATTAGTGAAGGATATCTTAATAAAACCGAAAGGAATCAACGTTTCAAATGGGAACAAGTAAGATACTTGGCGTTTTGGTCTACAAAACAAACATTAAAAAAAGTAAGTAAACCATCTGACTTAATCCAATTTGATTGGGATGATCAGTCGGTTAATGAATTGATAGATGATAGAACACCAGAAGAGAAACTAAAGGATATTAAAAAAGTTTGGGAGAAAATAGACAATGGCAGCACCGATAGTTAATATAAAATTTTTAGCAGACTTAAAACAGTTTTCTACAGGTATGCAAAATGCATCCCGAAAAATGGATAATCTAGGTAGGAAGATTAAAAAAGTAGGAGTTGGATTGTCTGTTGGTTTAACCGCTCCGATTGTTGCGCTGGGTTTTGAATCTGCTAAGGCTTTTGATAAACAATCAAAAGCCATTGCTCAAGTGGAACAAGGTTTGCTGAGCACGGGTAATGCTGTTGGTTACACTTCTGATCAGTTGCAAGGATTGGCTTCTGATTTACAAAGCAATTCACTTTTTGGTGATGAAGAGATATTAAAAAGTGTAACGGCTCAACTATTGACTTTTACTAATATCGCAAATGAACAATTCGGAAGAACTCAGCAAGCTGCATTGGATTTAGCTACTAGATTAGATGGTGACCTAAAAAGCGCATCTATTCAATTGGGTAAGGCTTTAAATGATCCAATTGCGAACTTATCGGCTTTAAGTCGATCTGGAATTCAATTCAGTGAAGATCAGAAAAAAGTAATTAATAGTTTAGTTCAGTCAAACAGATTAGCTGAAGCTCAATCGATTATTTTAAATGAACTTGAAAAACAATATGGTGGCAGTGCGGCGGCAGCGGCAAAAGCAGGTACAGGGCCATTTAAACAATTATCGAATATAATAGGAGATATATCTGAAGATTTCGGTAAAATAATAGTCGAAGCGCTTTTACCCTTTGTGGAAAATATCAAAAGTATAGCTACTGGTTTTAAAAATTTATCTCCAGAAACAAAAAAATTCATTGTTATTATTGGTGGAATTGCGGCAGCTATTGGTCCACTACTTGCTTTAGCAGGGACAATATTACCTGCTATCTTAACTGGTTTTACAATATTAACAGGACCTATTGGATTAGTTGTTGCCGCATTAACTGCAATAGGAGTTATTATAGCTAAAAACTGGGAACCAATCAAAGGAACGTTGGTCGACATCGCTAACTATTTTATCGATTTATATAATGAAAGTGTGGTTTTTAGAACTGGTGTTGAAGTAATTATAACTACGTTTAAAAATGTATTCCGTACTGGAAAATTTGTATTTAATGCACTGGGAGATTTAATCTCCTTAGTAGCTGGTAACATAAAAAACGCATTTGTTGCGGTTGGTGATTTAATCAAAGCTGTTCTAACTGGTAATTTCGAGGATATTCCCAATGTTCTTTCAAAGACCTTTGCTAAAGGGCTAAATAATTTAAAAGATTTTTCAAAATCTATTTCAGAAGAGTTTAATTCTTTGAAAACCGATATAGATGAAAATTTGAAAGAAGGTATTAATAATGCTTTAAATCGAAGAGCGTATAAGTTGGACCCAGACAATGTTGATTTAAATCCATTTAAAGATACTATTCAAAATGCAGTCAAGGAAGGAATTAATTCGGGCTTTGGTAATGGTCAAGATAGAACTCCGCAAGTAGAAAGTGTAGGTGATTTAACTTCCTTGGATGTTACCTCGAGTGATCTATCAATTGCTGGTATCAATTTCGAAGGAATGAATACTAGTTTAGACGAGTTTGCAAGTGGTGTAGAATTAAGATTAGCCGATATCAGAGAAAAGGCGGAACAGTTCAGACAATTAATGCAAGAAACTTTAGGAGAAGGATTAACTAATGTATTTGATTCATTTGCAAGAAGTTTTACTAATAGTTTAGGGTTAGCTGAAAATGGATTAGAGGGTTTTTTAAAAGTTCTAATTCAAGGTGTTACAGAAATTATTTCCGCTTTCCTAGCTCAGTCCATTGCTGGTGCAATTGCTGGAGGTACACAAGCTGGAGCGGCTACTGGACCAGCCGCGGTTGGTGCGATTCCTGCATTCATTGCGCAACTTACTGGTGTGGTGTTAAGTGCGTTTGCAGCTATACCTCAATTTGCCACAGGAGGTATAGTTGGTGGTTCTTCTTATTATGGTGATAAAATATTAGCAAGACTTAATTCAGGTGAATTAATACTTAATAAGGCCCAACAAAAGAATTTATCGAATCAAATTGATAATACTGGAGTAAAAGTGAATTTATTTGGAAATCTCGATATAGAAGGTGAGAAAATTCGGTTTTTACTTGATAAAGTTGATAACAGAATAAATCGTATTGGCTAATGGGTGAGTGTTTTAATATAAAAATATTTGATACCGATAATCCTGATTTAGAAACTATTATTGAAAAGTGCTCTAAAAACGGTGCTGTATTATCTTGGCAAGGTGGCGATGAAAAGGATACTCCAATTGTTGGTTCTAACTTATCGTTTAATATGCTTGATGAAAAGTTTGAGGATGGAAGGTTCTTCGAATTGTATACTGGCAATGAGAGTAGGTACAAAATAGAGGTGTTCAAAAAACAAATCCAGAATAATGAGATAATTGATATCCTGTTTTGGAAAGGTTTTTTGTTACCTGAACAATACAATGAACCTTTTCAAAACGGACAATTTTTTGTTAGTTTCCTAGCTACTTGTGGATTGGGAAGATTAAGAGGTAAGTATTTAGATGATTCGTATTACTCTGAGGAATATAGCGTTATAAATTTTATTAGTTCTTGTTTACGTTTAACCTCGAATACAGCTGATTTATATTTTAGTCCAGCTATAACAAATCCAAATGCTCGTTTTGATAAGATTTTTATTGATGGAAACACTTTTACCGATAGTTCAAAAAAATACGATGCCTATAGAATTTTAGAAACTATTTGCGGTGATTTATTATGTTCTGTTTTTATGGAATATGGTAATTGGTTTGTGGTCGGTTATAATAAAAAAGCAATTAACAAAATAAACTATCAAGTTTTTGATTCGTTAGGTGTCTATTTGTATGATAAACTAATTACAAAAAAACCTATTGATGTAAAAAAGAAAGCTATTGGAAGGCCTCAGATATCTGTAATATCTCCACTAAAAAACATCAATGTAGTTCATCCATTAGCTCTGACAGAGATTCCAGAAAATGTTTACAAAGAATCCCGTGATGGTTGGTTGGTAATCAATGAATCTTTAGTTGAGTACTTACCTAGAAATTTGTTCTTAAGTGTAATTCCAAATATAAATTGGGTGTTTATTGATTACGACACTGGCAAGTTAACATTAAAGGGTTTTGAGCCCTTAGACGATTCGCAATATTTATATTTAAAGAATAAAATATATGTAACTAAAGGTCAGAAAATTAATTTATCTGTTGAGTTTTTTATTAACAAAAATGAAGAAGAAAGTCTAAGTGATGAACAGTTGGTTCAATCTGGCCAATGGTTAGGATTAATTAGTGTGTCCGTTGTGATTGATGATTTTAACGGGAATCTTCAAAGGATAGATAGAACTTATGATTTCAAGGCTGATAAAACAGCATCAGATTCTGAGGATTTCATTGTATTAAATAATGGATTTTTAGATATTAGATTGTATAAGCCTGTTGGTGAAGATGATAAGTCTTCAATAAAAAGCATAAGAGTTGATCAAATATCAATAAGGGACATCGAATACAAAGAAAATCAGAATTATCAAGATATTATTAATGATGATTTCTCTATTGAGAAAACTGTTGATTTAACGCTTAATGACGATATTAGGTCTAATCGCAACCTGTTAAGTTTATCAAGACAAAAGATCCAAGACTTCTTATTGTATGAAAAAACAATACCAATCCGAAGTAGTTTTATAAATGATGGATTGGATTATGTTGTATTAGATAATTTTAATATTTTTTTGATTGTCGATAATATTGATAATGTATTTACAAGACAGAATAATTCATCCGATTGGCAGAAGGTAAATAAAATTGATGTTACTTATAATTTTAATAATGGTGATGAGAATGTTTTTACCTATGATTCTGAAAGTTTAGGTTTTGTAATATCTAGGTTCGATGACCTCAAAGTCGATATTTATGACTTTTCATATAGTGCAGGAAACAGAAGTAAATGGATTGAATGGCAAGATGATATATATCAAAATAATTCAAAACGATTTGGTAGGATTGTTGCTGATATTTATAGACGCATGTATGGTTCAGTCCATGTTTCTTTAGATATCAGATTAAAGGGGTATTATTCCTTTTCCTCTTTAATCCTCTTCGGTTTTCGAGGTGATAAATCATTCTATTCCTTACGAACTTCAATCGACTTAACCTCTGGAAATACTTCTGCTAAGTATGTAGAAGCATATTATGGTGCAGATGATACGGTATTAGTTCCTATTTCAGTTGATGCTGGATTAGATCGAAGGATTGAAAACCCTAATATTGTTGTTGCTCAATTTACTGCTATACCTTCTACACCAAATAGTTTCCTTGTTGATGTTCAGTGGGAAATAGTAAGTGGTGAGGGGTTTCTAGGCCCTTCAAATGAGCTTCCTGTTACGCTATATGATTTTGGAAGGAATACAGTTTTAAGTGTTACCATTAGAGATAATTATGGTCAAATCGCTTCGGATCTGGTTGAGATAATTAGAGTAACGGATTTCTCATTGAGCTTAAATAAATTCTATGATGAGTTCGACACATTCCCAAACACTACCAATTCTAATTGGATTAGAAGAACATTAAAATATGATCTTATTATTAATCCTGATCTATTAGGAGATATAATGACACTTAATCATTATGTTTCCGCAACAATGATTGGAGCGCTTTATGTAACAAATTTTGTTTCGATTAAAGTATTCAAAAATGATGTTGAGATATATTCCAAGACACATCTAAGACCCTCCACAGGAGTAGATGTTTATAGTGCTGTTGTATTATCAAATAATTTTTCTATCAGTATAATCCCAGGTGATAATATAATTTATCAAATTGAATTGGCTGCAGATAATAACGATGCTTCTCCACAAGGGGTGAGCAGACTTCACTTATCTGAGATTTTTTTCAGAATACCAAGTGGAGTATTTCAAAATGATTCAGGTAACATAAATAATTTACCATTAACGATTTCTGAAAAATATTCCAACTTAAATGTTTAATAAAATAAAATGGCCGAAAAACATAGAATAGAATTTTGCAACCCAAATCAATTTGAATCTGAAGGAGGAAATGATCTGATTTTTATTGATTTCGAAAAGACCAAACATACTATGGATAGTACTATAGTGAGGTTTGATAGTGATATAATAACCTTAGATAATATATAATTATGCCAGTAGTTGAAATCGATATCGGAAATGCTCCGAATGATGGTAACGGAGATCCATTAAGAACCTCAGGACAGAAGATAAATCAAAACTTTGAATTTTTAAATGATAAGATTGACTCACTTAAATTCATACCTGTTATAGATGGCTTTGCCACTATAAAAAATGGAAATCCGAATAGTGTATCTCACGAAGTGGGAGATGTTATTGCTGGCTATTTTTCCGAAGGTCGATTTATTATAGCTAAAGTAAATGCATTACCAATTACTGACGAAGAAAATCTAAGAATGATATTAGATGATATTAATATAAGCTGAATATGAAAAATCTATTGAAAGTATTAATAATACTATTAGTTGGAAAAGCTTTCTCGCAAGCTCCATCGGTTGATCTATTAAGATTTAAACCGAAGTCTATTAACTTAGTAAATCCAGAAAAAGGTTGGGTATATTATGGGGATGACAATGAATTATATCGATATACGGGATCTGAATGGTTGCCTTTAGGACAAGATCTTACTTTTGGTAATGGTTTAAATATAACCTCGGGTAATGTTAGTTTAGGTGGGAGATTCTTAGATGGTCAAACAACCGAAATATTTATGGAAGGAGTATCTAGATTAGATATATATGATGGTGATGATGATACAGATTTATCCTTTAACTTGATAAAAATAGGATTAACCAGTTCATCTGCAAATTTAGAATCAAAACTTACGACTATTAATGGTGTTGATTTACTGAGAATCGAATCTAGCATGGATCTGGAAATAAGACCAAGTAATCATAGTTCAACAGGTCAAGTGGGGTATGTTTTGACAAAAGTAAGTAATGACGGTTCGGTTGAATGGAATGAAGCTTATAATCCAATTAATTTACCTTTAATCAACCTGTCCTTACCTCCTCCATTAACTTCTTTTACTGCAACAGCACAAGTAAGGAATGGTATGTTAATACTAGATTTTCTGAACTTAGAAGATGTTAACAACCCAACCACAATACAGTTACTTAACTGGGTTTCAGCTCTTCCTGTTGGTTATAGACCTTCACAAACCCAGTACCAAACTGTTGTTAATGTTTATGATACTAATAATGTGATAAGAGTAAAAGTTTCTCCATCGGGTGATATTAATATCAGATATAAATTCCCTTATTCTGGGCTTAATTCCGACATTGATACAACTATATTTTTTGTGATGTAATCTATCTAATATTTAATAACAAAGAAAAACTGATGAATGAAATCGTAAAAATAGATAGTCCTTCGATTGTGAAATTACAGTTTTCTACTCTGGATAAAGTAAAGCTAAAGATTAGAAGACCAGAAATGCCTTTTAATGATAATTTTTCTATAAAGGTATATAGAAACTTGATAAAGAACTCGCTTATTAAAACATATGGTTCATCAGAAGAGGACGATATTGTTGTAGATATTGATGATTATAAACAGATCGAATTTGATTGTGAGGATTTTGGTGTTGGCAATGTTTGTTTTGTTTTGGATGGTTATGGTTTTGGTAACAGACAGTTGATTTATAAAATAAAAATCAAAAATACATTATGAGTATAGAAACAATAGTAATCGTGAATGATGGCGCTCAATCTGTAACAACTAGAAGAACTATTTTTTTAGAAGGATTAGAAATTGCTAAAAAAGAAGGTAATGAACTTCAAAGTGTTCAATCAGGAGATATTTTACTTAGTGGTTGGATGGACGACGATACATCAAATCCTATATCTCCATCCTCATCTTATGCTGCTTTCGGTGAATATAATTCTGGAATGATAAGATTAATTAGTAGTTGGGATAATTATAAATCTATACATGATAAATAAGTTATGAAAAAAGTAATCATTGTAATTGGAATGCTAGTTTGTGTATTGGGGAATGCACAAAGATCTACAAAACCATTTCCGCAAGCAACGGAGCAGGGAAAACCAATGCTGAGAGATAGTGTTACGGGAAAGTATACTGAAGCTAGTATTCAGTATTTAGCAAGCTTACTTAGTTCTTACATTTCTGGTAGTGGATCTGATAATCAACAACTCACAAAATTAGGAGATCTGTTAAATTTAGAAAATGGTGGTAGTGTTGATTTATCTGAATATGCAGATCAGATTATAACTGATTTTTCTTTTAATTCGGGAACAAATGAATTGTCTATTACCTTAGATGGAAATTTAACTTTAACATTAGATTTGTCATCATTAGCTGGAGGTGGTTCTTCAGATACTGCAGCACAAATAGTCGCTAAACTAGAATCTTTGTCTGGAACTTCAAGATTAGATGCTTCAGCGATCCAAAATTTACCTATTGATACGGATAATCAAACATTATCAATATCGGGTAACAATTTAAGTATTAGTGATGGTAATACAATTGTTATTCCAAGTACTGGCGGTGGAAGTGGAGATAATAATTTAAATGAGTTTATAGCAAATACTATTAGTGATTTTACAAATCCTGCCAATGCGGGTAAAATTGCGTGTATACAAAGTGTAATAACTTTAACGGAAGATATTACTGCCGCAGACGGCATCACATTGCAGAATTGTGGAGGGTATTTAGATTTGGATACTTATACATATACTGCCGTAAATGGTAATATTAATCCTATATCTGACGAACTAATTATAGATTCTTTTGACGGAACTATAGCGGGTACGTGGAATACAAATGATCGAATTTCAGCTAGTAATTTTGGGTTAATAGGCGATGGAAAAGAGCATTTTGATGGTAATATCACCACAGGAACAAATATATTAACTTCTTCTTCAGCTAGTTTCACAAACGCTGATGTAGGTGATGTTATTTCTATATATGGTGCCTTGAGTACTCAAACGAATGATTTTAGTAGTGTTCCTACGTTAGTTTCGACAATTGTTAGTGTAACTAATTCTAATACAATAGTAATTCAAGATAATGCTACTCAAACAGTTGCCAATACTAAATTTTTCTATGGAAAGGATAATTTCAATGCAGGAAAAAATGCGATTTACGTAAGAAATCAAAAATCAGGTAAATTCATTTTTAATCAAGGAGTTTATTTAAGGAGTATGACACAAGTTCCAGTGCCAAATCCTTACGGGACTCTTCCTACTACTTGGGCATTCGGAAATGGTACCGATGATATAAGTGTAGAGGCTTTTGGCTCGACCATTCGGGCAATACCTACTAAACATACTGAATTAACTAGTGTATTGATAAGTCATTTTATCAAGTTCCAAGATACTCATAGATCTACTTGGAAAGGAGGTATATTAAGAGGTGAATTTGATTATCATAATTATACAGGTAATCCAGCAGGTGGAACATTACCCGATGAGGGATTTCATGGTCATATATTGGGAACCGCAACGTATGATAGTTATTTCGAAAACCTAAATATAGAATGGTTTACAGGTGATGGAGTATATACATCAGGAGATTTGCAATTCACCAATTACATTAAAGGATCTAATGCACCTTCATATCCAGGAGTAAGTGAATTTATCCAAGGTAATATTAGTGACTCTGGAGTTATAGACGCATCCGATAGTAATTACGCATATACTAATAGTTTAATAGACATTAGTGGTTTTCAATTTGAAAATACTAGAGTTAAAAATTTGTCTAGAATAGGCAGAAGGATCTATCAATTTTCAGGCCCTAGTTTTGCTGGTTGGGCTGGATTAATTACTCCTAGATATAAGGCATATTATTATGATGATTCTGATATATTTCTATTTGCTTCAAAAGAACAAGAATTCTATAAAACATATGAGTTTGATGATAATGTCAAATCTGTTAGGTTGGTAATAGAAATGCCGCTAGATTTAACTGTTATTGATGCTCAGGTTCGTGCTCCTTTAAACCCTGAGAATGTAACCTATAACAATGTAAATATTTCAAACTGTGGTAGACATGGAGGTGCTAATCTTGCCTCTTTTACAACTTGGCAAAACAGTACCATAAAGAATATAGGAAATACGTTACCAGCGTATGGAATCAATATAGAAGATCAAAGAAGGGCAGCAAGAAATGTAAACCTAATTAATTTAAGGTTTGAAAACATGCATGCTGGAGCTATAAATTTTGTTGGAACCGTTGATGTAAAAGTTGATAGGGTAACAGTTGAAGCTAGTACTGATCCTAATCGATTGTTGCACGCAGATTTCGTAGATAATGGATTTGATAGAGGACGAAATACAATTATAACAAACAGTGTATTTAATCATTCAAGCATATCATTGGGGCGGAATAATGTGTTTACCAACAATACTGTTATTAATGGAAGGATAACAATAGAAGGAAACTCTGTAACTGTAAAAGACAACGAATTACATAATGTATTTTTTAATGAACTTAAGAATACTAGTTCAAATAATCGGGTTAAGTCTTTGGTAAAGGATAATCCTATGACATTTGATAAAATAAGAAGTTCTTATATCTTCGGTAATACGGATCTTACATATGACATCATCGATACTGATGTAAGACTTAACGATATTTCCAGAGTTTCTAGTGAAATCACGGATCCTAGTGCTTATAAACCTCTAGATTTTACTGGTTTTACCTTATTCGCTAATATTCCTGTTCCTGTTAACGATTTTGGAGGTGTAATTGAAGGTCTTAAAGTAAGTGGTGCAAGAACTCCATTAACCTCACGAGATTTCATCGGAGCAGCAAATTTTCCTATTACCAATATATCCAATGTTTATAGTGAAGAATCTGTATCTTTTGTAACGGGATTTCCGAAAGATATTATTGTACAGAATTTTACCGTTGATGGGTTCATATATTTTCAATTAACACAATTTGAAAACAGTATTGTATCTCAAACACCGACATTGAATTTTAGCAAATTAATTGCAACGATTCCTGAAGGTGTATTTAATTGGACCAATACCAATTCCTATATTCTAGATACTCCTTCAAAGAATGTGAATTTCAGATTTACTGATAGTGAGTTTAACCTAAACGTAGCAAGTAGTGTAATAGGTAGTTCAAACCGTTTCATGCGACTAAGGCATCTAGGCACAACGATATTTGATAATTGTACATTTAGAAGTACTACTGCGAAAACTATTGATTTTACAAATACGTTGATTTATCCAGCTTCATTAGGTCCCATCACTATAATTGACCCTATTACAGAAGGGATTAGTTTTATACTAAGACCACAAGATCAAATTATAACTAGTGACGGTTCAGGCGGTTCCACAGATTTATCATATGATTCTACAACCAGAGAAATTGGCAGTAGCTCGGGTAATAACGTAATTCTACCAGAAGTAATTGCTGGTGGAGAATCTGGATTGCAATCTGGTTTAGACAAAAGTAAGTTAGATGGAATAGAATCGAATGCGACGGCAGATCAAACAGGAACAGAAATAGTCTCAGCTATTGATTCTGAACTAGGAGGTAATGGTTGGCAAAGTAGTGCAAGTGGTTTGGATACTTCTCAGAATCTAACGTTGGATAATGGTACAAATACCTCCCCAAGAATAGCCGTTAGAAACGTATTTAGTACGAATATATATGAACTGGATTTTTATGCATTGAACGCATCAACATACATACGTGCAAGGAATACAACTGCAGGTACATTGACCTCCATAAATTTTGATGTATCACAATTGAATCCAGCAACCACTGGAGTTACTGATTTTGGATTCTCTGGTAGAAGATTTAGAAATGCGTATTTAACTGGTACGGTCTTCGCTTCTGGTTTAAGCACTGGAGGAACAGGATCGGGATTTCTAAAAGACAATGGAAGTGTAGATACAAACTCCTATTTATCAGCACCTACAATCTCCCAGTTTTCGGTTAATAGAACGGCAGCGTTATCAGAAGCAAATGGCGTAATTAATTTTACTGCAGGAGCTAATTTGACCTATACGATTCAAAATAATGCTACAATTCCTATTTCTGAAGGAAGTAAAATTCTTTTGAATAACGAAGGATCTACATCTGTTACAATTACTCCAGGGTCTGGCGTATCGCTAGTAGGAGGAAATGCAGTTTTAAATACTGGTAAAGCTGCATATATAATTCATGTATCTACAGATGAATGGTTAATTATTAATTTAAATTAAAATAATATGAAAACACGAAACATTATTGGGAAAATATTCTTTTGGAGTATGGGTATGTTATTAACATTTATGGTTTTCTACCCTCACTTACTTGATTACTTTTATTTGACGGATAGAGTTCCTAAGAAATTCGAGTTATTTGGAAAGGATGGTGCAATTCTATCAATAGCCTTTGTGTTCTGTTGGGGTGGTGCTAAATTCATAAAAATCTCCGATTCTTTAATCAATAAGTTTAGTAAAAATGGAAACCCAAATGAATAAACCATTATTTGAGATTTGTATGTTAGTTATTGCTCTTTTTACTGGAAGCTTTGTTGAACAATTCTTCTTAAAAACTATTTTATCAGCAGGACCCCTTATTATAGCTACTACCCTAGCCTTCTATTGGAAAAGAATTTTGTTAACCAAAAAATTAGATAAATGGATCACTTCCTTAAAGCGATTTCTCAATATGGAATCAAAGAAATAAAAGGTATCAACGATAATCCTGAAGTGTTAAAATACTTTGATGAAATCGGTTTCGATGGTAAAAAAATGAAAGATGAGACGGCTTGGTGTTCAGCATTCGTTAATTGGTGTTGTAAGGTAACAGGATATGAATTTACAGGAAAACTTAACGCGAGAAGCTGGCTGAATGTTGGGATAAATGTTGAATTACCAGCGCAAGGAGATATAGTTATTTTATGGCGTGAAAATCCTAAAAGTTGGAAAGGTCATGTTGGTTTTTTTGTTAGAGAAACAAATGGGTTTGTGTATATTTTGGGAGGTAATCAAAATAATCAAGTTTCTGTTAGGGCGTATCCAAAGAAAAAATTAATACAATATAAAAGGCTTAAGAAATTATGATTGGTATAAACTTCAAAAACTTAGCAGAGAATTTAATTATAATCGTTATTATGTTAATAGTAGGAATGACAGGTGGTTATTATTTTTCGCTTACAGCAGCAGAAAGAATGTTAAATAATCAAAAATCACTAATTGAGGCCGCTATAAAAAAAGAGACCACCAGTATTACTAACGAATTTAACACTGAGATAAAAAAATTAAAAGCAAAAAAGGGTAGTAATGTTGATTTTTCCGTTGATCCAACCTTAGAAAATACAGCAGAAACCAATATTATTAAATCTAAAGATTCTATCAAAAAAAAGAAAAAGGGGCTTTTTAAAAGAATATTTGGGTCGAATAAAGATAGCAAATAGAATATAATAGTTTACGAAAAGTTTACGATACATTAATAATAATTTCCTTAATTATTGTTATACAATGTTTTACAATAACATATATCTTGATTACGGCTCAAGAGGTTGCAGGTTTGAATCCTGCCGAGGTCACAAGCAAAAACCACAATCACTTAATAACAAAGTAGTTGTGGTTTTTTTTATTGTGTAAAACTCTAATTTGTAACAGCTTTTGTAACGTAAATATTTTATTTACCATGATCTGTAAATGGCTCAACATAGATACTATTCTATCTTATTTATAAATTACTATAGGGATACAATTCAAAGAGACCTTAAAACATACGCACAAGAGTAATGAAAATGTATGGTGACTAACACACCTCAACTCTCTAAAACCAAGGTACTCGAATATATTAACAACTTTCTATTTAAAAGAATAAACGACAAAAACATATAGAAGGTTAAAAGGGTGACATAGGTAAGCTAATCGACACTCTTCTCTCTTAAACAAAAAGTCAAAAAGTTTTGAGCAAAAAACAAAACCCAAGACCCCACTACCCTTCTATATATTCGATTTTCTTTTTTGAACCTAGAGGGTTATTTTATCTATATACTCTAATGCCCCGATCTTTGTCAAAAATTTTATTGTTCGATATAAAGGGGTATTCTCAATAGCCACACTAATATAAAGTACTGATATCAAATATTAAACAATTTCACCCTGAGTTTTATCTAAACCACACACTTCCATAAATTCATTTGTAAAGACCGACATGGAAGGGATTGTCATCAAATGATTTCGAGCATCAATCCACGATGCTACAGAGGCAGTACCATACATTCTTTTTACTCTTTTTTCATTGAGATTAAAATTGATCTTACCCCAATGCAATGTATATGGTATTTGTTCTTCTTCAAAGATACTCCATACAGCATTTAAAAATTCTCTTGAAGCTTTTCCATCTAATCCATCCATTTCTAAAACGCAGGTTTTAGAAAATTTAGTAAACCCTAAAGTTGCTTTCGTCCCTTTAACATAACGAAGTGAAAAACCACCAGGAAAGGGCTTTTGTTTATTTACTTCCATTATTAATTCTACTGCTCTAGCAGAATCTTCTGCGGTTATTCCTATAGCAGCACTAGCTACTTGCCCTCTAAATTTTGTAAAATTAAATATCTGCCCTATAGTCCCTGTTTGAGGGTCTCTAGGCTTAAATGCGTCTTTAAACATTACATTTACTAATGGAGGTATCATTACATCCGAAATAAAAGAAAGACGATCTAAAAGGCTAGAAATAATTCCTAATAAATCTTCTCCATATTTAAAGTTGCTAGACGGAAGTAAGTTTATTACATTTGGATCATAAGGCATTTTAAACATATACTTTAGGAAAGCTCCTTTTTTTGTGTTGTTTGGTTTGAAATTATGCAAATTAAAAAGTACTTCAAAATGATATAGCTCCTTGTTTGGTTCCTCGCCCTCTAAAACCAAATCACTAAAATCCAATTGTGTCATCGCCTTTTTTAAAGGAGCACTAAAGGGGATATTACCTATACGTCGTTCTTCTAATAAAAATTGAGATTCTGTTTCAATCATAACCCCATGTATGAATCCAAAACTTCCAAAACTAACTAAAGCTGCATTGAATATTTCATCATCCTTGATTACCTCATCTACTTCTAATCGTTCTGTCCATGTATTAGAAGCTACAGGGTAGGATGCACGTTCAATCCAGACATGTTTATCAGCCCCTGAAACAATATGAAGTCCTACTACAAAATCTTGAATAGCACCTACTTTAAAGGCTGCTCCATGGGTTCCTGTTGAAAGTGCTCCCGCAATGGTTTGCCCATTACTGCCTCCAGAAGCTTTAATAGAGCGTTGTGGTTTTTTTTGAGAAAGTCTCGTGTTAATTTGATGAATTTTAGTTCCACATTGTAAAAAATACAAATCTTCAGAGCTTTTAGCATATCCTGCGTTTATATCTTGATTGATTACTCTAAATGAAAACGTTAAAGAAAGGGTGTCAATAATACCTCCATCGGTTACACCTACTTTTGAAAACGACCAACCTCTACCTAAAGCTCTTAATCTTATGTTTCTATCGATAGCATGATTTATTAACCATTGAAAATTTCTAGTTGTAGCACGGTATCTATTCCACCCTGTTCCCCCTTTAGGATTCCTTAATTTAAACGAAGCATCCCTAATTAGTTTTTGAGTAAAATTTTCGTGAGAATTTGTCCATTGCGATTTCGGTCGTAAACTAATACCTTCTGGAATCATAGTGTTTCTTTTTTAAGATTGTTGTTCTCCTTCATCGGTTTCAGCACATTCGTATTTGATTGTTCTATGATTCACCATTCCTAGCGTTACAAGAGTAAGTAAAAAATCTCCGAAAGAGCTTCTAACTTCTACTGAAGCCAACGCATTATTCTCACAATAACATTCAGTATCTTTTGATTCTGTTTGAACAAGAATTTCGTCAGTTCCACCAATACCCCACCAATACTTCCAATGCGAGACCGTTTGACACTCTTCATTATCTAAAGTATTACTATGATAACTGCCAATAACCTTAGTTGACATACAGGATGACATACCTATCAATACAAATAGAACTAGCATATACTGTTTTAACTTTCTTTTCATAGAAATTGTTTTCATATCCAATTCGAATTAAGTAATAATAAAAAGCAACTAAATAAGTAGTATTGCAGACCAAAGAACCACTAATGTTAACTAAGTAGCATCACTGCAAAATAATATAGGAGGTAATAAAAGTACAAAACTAATTATTACATAACAAAATGCAAATCAATTGTTTGCAGATATTATAAGTGTAGAATTCTTTCTGTATAGATTAACAGTATTTTTTAATAAACATAACTTTAGGTCTTGATCCAAAAAAAACCTCTAATTTCTTAGAGGCTCTTTATTAATAGATCTTAGAGGTTATTTGGTAAATGTTTCTACTAACGTTCCTTCTCCACTTATAACTGTACTCCATTTAAGAGTAGTTTCAGTAAGTTCTGTAATTTCTAATTCATATACTTCTGATCCCGGATCAGCATCATCCCAAGTAACAGTAAGGTCATTATTGTTTTTACTCCATTTACCAGTCTCCAGAACATCTGCTCCATTAGCCCCAGAGCTTTTATAAGTAAAAATTGTTTTATTATCAGAGGTAAATTCTACTATATCCTGAGATGTGACCTGATTTCCGTTTAGCAAACTAGATTGCTTGATCCATATCCCAGTGAGCTCTACTCCTTGATTATTCTCTAAATTGTTGTCATCATCACTTGAGCAAGCAATCAAAGTCATTGATAAAATCATAAAAATTAGTCTAGGTCTCTTCATCTTTAATTTGGTTTTAATATTAGTAAAATAATTACAGAGGTTATGATATTCATAGTGGAATTCCACAAAACTCGTATTTCTGAGTTCAAATAAAAGCAATTCTTTTTAAAAAGACACATATATGTGTCCGAAAAAACAAACTAAGACTATCATTTTTACGTGAATGTTTAACAAAGAAGAAATATCAGTTATAAAAAACACAGGTGATCGTATCCGAGAACTTAGAGAAAAGAAGGGGCTATCTCAAGATAGATTAGCCATCGAAGCTGATATACCAAAAAATCAAATAGGTCGTATAGAAAGATATGAGATCAATACAACCATACTCACACTGCATAAGATCGCTAAAGCTTTGGATGTAGATATATGCAAATTGTTTTAGAAAATTGATTAGCTCATTATTAATAGAAGCTTTAAAATACTCACTAGTTTCTATGTCTTTATAATAGAACAATATCTTAAGCCTTAAAATGACTACTAGTAATATAAAAATTGCAATAGAAAGAATAAATCAAGTAAAGGAAAATAGACTACGATACTTGAATTTAAGTGGATTAAGTTTGACCGAAATACCAATAGACATTTCGGACATGTTTTATTTACTTGATATCGACTTAAGTCATAACCAACTTCTCAATTTTCCAGACTCGATAACAGAATTAGACAACCTTCAATTTTTAGATATTAGTAACAATAGTATTAAAGATGTCCATTTTAAATTAGGGAAATATTACTCTTTAAAAGAAATTAATATATCAAGTAATGATTTCAACTTTATACCCAAAGAATTATTTTTTCTTAATGATGACACTAAAATAATTTTTGATGACAACCCCTTTCTAAAAGGTCTACCTCCTGAATTAGAATCTCAAGATAATCTACTATATATAAATTATTACGTAGATGCTTTAAAAAAAACAAATAATAGAAAACGATTATTTGAAACTAAGTTATTGCTAGTAGGAAAAGGAAATGTTGGCAAAACTACATTAATGAAAACTCTTAAAAACCCATCGAATGAAATCAAAATTGGAAATGAAAAACCTACTCATGGTATTAATATAGAAACCATGAATCACCCTATGTATTTTCCTGCTAAGTTGCCTTATTATTCTCTAGAAGATTATGAAAATATTTATTTCATTGGCTATGAAGAAGATATTGATGTAGAATTTTATCAAAATGGTGAACCAATGGAAAAAACTATTATGGTTGAGACTCATACACATATTTCAGAATATCTGAAATCCGGTGATTTCGATGACCATCTAATTGAATTAAGAGTTTCAGAAGAACCCTACCATATTGATAATAGTGCTTTTTTTGAGAAAGACATTAGAATTAACTTATGGGATTTTGGGGGTCAAGAGTTATTATATGGAACTCATCAATTTTTTCTAACACAAAGGTCTGTATATCTTTTTGTATGGGATTCGCGTCCTGATAATGAAGAGGAAAGTTTTGATTACTGGTTAAATGTAATTCAACGCTTAAGTAATGATAGTCCTATTATCATAGTAATGAATAAATTAGATAACGGGATTAAAAACATTGATGAAGTAAGCTATAAAGAACGATTTAAAAATATAATAGGTTTTTATAGAGTTTCTTGTGTCAGCAAAGAAGGGATAAAAGATTTGATAGATAAGATTACCAACACAATCGTAGAGCTGCCCCATATAGCTGATGAAGTACCTAAATCATGGGATGATATTAGAAAAAAACTCAAAGAATTAAATAAGGATTTTATCACATATCAGGAGTTTGAAACAATTTGTAATTTGAACAATAAGTGGTACACTACTTTTTTAAGTTCCTACCTAAATGATTTAGGAGATATTGTTCATTTCAAAGATGATTTTGCATTGAAAGATTTAGTCATTACCAACCCTGATTGGTTGACAAAAGCTATCTATGAGTTAATCCATTCTTTAGAAATTCAAAAAAATGATGGATTATTTAATGCCGACGATTTATCAAAACTTCTTGATGAAACAAAATACCCATCAGTAAATTATCACAAAATTTTATTATTGATGGAAAAATTTGAGATATGCTTTAAAGTAATAGGCTCTAATAATCTATATATCATTCCCACATTATTGCAAGCAATGCCCCCAGATTCTATAAATAAATCTCAATTTGAGATACCTGAATCTTTAAAATACGAAATATATTATGAGTTTATGCCTTCTGGTCTTATTGAAAGACTAATTTGTCGATTGAAGGACTTTCTTAAAGGTAATCATTTTTGGAAATATGGAGCTGTTTTTAAAAATGAGCTAAGTGAAGCTTTAGTAATTTTAAATAAGCCAAAAAAAACAATAAAACTGTATGTAACAGGTAATGTAAAATCTACATTGTACTCATTAATAACACAAGAAATAAAACGAATCCATAAATTTTGAAATTTATGATGCTACTAACGACAGAATCATTACTATTGATAAAACTCAAAATTTTGAAATTGACAAACATTATGGAGATGTATTTCAAGCATATAGTATTGCTAGTCCAGCACTAAACACTATGGCAGATATCATTGATTTTGAGTTTGCAAATGTTACCACAAAAGATAAAATTTTTAATAATAATCAGATTACACTTTTGATTGATAGTAGTGAAGATATCACAACACTCAGTCCTACTTTTGAGCTTAGTTCTGGTGCAAAATTATATATCGGAACCATTGAGCAAACGTCAGTAGAGAATAGTATAGATTTTAGCAATCCAGTATTGTTTAATGTATTATCCGAAGATCAATCTATTATTGAAGAATGGACAGTTACGGTTAAGTTAAGTTCTGGCAATGTAACCTATTATAAAAAAGATGCTGTTTGTTATGAAGGTGGTGCTATAAAAATAGTCTCTACCCAAAATAACGAGGAGGTAGAACTCATTAAAGACGGTATCACTTTTTCTAAACAAACGATAGTAAATGGTGAAACTATATTTAACAATCTGGAAATTGCTACTTACGAAGTTAAAATAGGCAGTATCATCAAAGAAATCATAATTAATTTAAAAGAATAATCATGAAAATAAAATCATACATTTTCGTAATAATCATCTGTATCTTATTTAGTAATTGTTCTAATGATGAAACCGTACCTGTTACAACTATAGTTCCTAAGAGTATTGCTTTTGTAAAACAAGATGGTACCGCTATCTCATTATTTGATTGTATTAACCCTAATGAAAACTACGCTATAATGATACGTGTAGATGGAGAAGGTGAAGGTGAAGTACGAACTACAACTGTAGAATATACTATAAATGGAATAATATACAGTATGACATTTAACAAAATCGAAAGTCAATTAAACCAAATAACGCTTGCAGAAGGAGAAAATATTGCACAATTAGTGGATACAGGATTTATTGCTAAAATTACATACATTACCGCTCCAGCTGAGTTTGAGTTAGTAGAATAGATTTAACCTAATAATCAAAACATCAAAAAAATATAAATATAGACTAACAAACCCCTAACATTATGATGTTAGGGGTTTTATTATGAGTATTTCTATTTGATCATCCTCAAATAGTGTAGTGGAACATATATAAAACAAAACCCCTATACTTTATTGTATAGAGGTTCTGAAGTAAAACACACATTTATTAATAATTCTTTCTTTTTAAGAAGAAATTAAACACTATTAATTTCTAATTAGTTTCATTGTTTCTTTCACATTATCCATAGAAACTTCTAAGAAGTACATACCTCTAGAGTAATTTGATAAATCAATCTGAGCAGTAGTTTCTGAAGTATCTAATGAATTCTTAGACGCTATCATTTTACCCGCTACATCAAAAACTCTATAAGAAACCTCTGTTGCATTTCTCCATTGAATATTAAATATATCTCTTGATGGATTTGGAAATAAGCTCAAAGCAGGTTTATTCTCAAAATCTACTACACTAAGTAGGTTACCTTCTATAGATAGATTATCAATAACAACTCCTTCTTGATTAACTGCTCCATCCGTCACAAAATTAAATCTAAAAATAAAGCTTTGCTCATTTGTTAAAGCAGCAAGATCATAGCTATATTCTTTCATAGTTGAATCTGTTCCTGTCCATTGCGCACCAGGACAATTAAAACAGTTAGCATTATTAGGTAGCGTATTACTGTTATACCAATTTAAATCATTTGCAGATCCAAGGATATTCCAGCTTTCTCCTCCATTAAGAGAATATTCTACATTCATAAAATCCCAATCTAACTCTATATCAAATGCCATATTAAATTTTAAAACAGGATCTTCAATTGTCGTCAAGTCATAACAATTAGAAATCAAATGACTAACAACTCCATTTGCATAGTTCCCGTCTAAATTGGTTCCGTATACATTTTGCCCAGATTCTGCAGTATTAAGAAGTGCTCCCGAAGGTACTCCTCGCTCCCATTCTCCTCCTATCGTTAACAAATTATCATTACTACTTTCAAATTCATTTATACCTACAGTAGTACTATTATTCTTATTAAAAGATAAAGAACCCGTGTTATTTACAGAAAATGCATCGCTAAGCATAAGGACAGTAAAGTTTAATGAATGATTTCCTAACTCTGTCACATTTGTTTCAGGAAAATCTATATCTGCCGTACTTCCTGTTGTTAAATTACCAGTCCAAGATTGATTAATAGCATTACCTCCATCTACCTTATACTGAACATTGAAAGCAGTCACTGTATTGGTCCCATTATTTTTTATTGTAACTTTTGGAGAAATACTGTTACAAATAATTTGACTATTATTATCAATAGATACTGATGCTAATTGTAAATCATTAGCTACCGCGATCACTGGGATATCAGATCGCCATACTCCACGTCCATAAGTAGCTGCGGTAATATTTCCATCATTTATATTAATTTCTATGTCTCTTACCGCTACGTTAGGAAGATTATTTAAAAATGGTTCCCAAGTATTGGCTGTGTCATCCAATCGATACACCCCTAAACTAGTTCCTACAAAAATAGGGTTGTCTGTATGTAAAGATTGATGTTTCACAACTAGTTTAACATCACTTGGTAAATTAAACGATATGTTACTAAAATCAGTACCACCATTTATAGACTTGTATACAGCATTAGCTGTAGTGACATATACTATAGAATTATCGGTACTGTTAACCGCAACACTAGTAATAGTTTCTCCTGTAAATGTTTCTATATTACTAAAAGTACTTCCACGGTCTTCACTTTTATGTAATTCACTTCCAAAAAACACATAAATATAATTGGTCTCTAATGGATCGATTTCTACACCATTTAGCCTTGACGAAAATGCTTGAGAGATCTTAGTGAAGCTACCATTATCTAATCTATATAGGCTACTGTATCCTGCATATAATTCTCCTTCTTTACTCATTTTTAGTGGCGTAATCCAATTACCACCTTCGGGAGCACTAATAGATCCTGCTAATGAAGCACCCGCATCATTAGAAATATACAATCCTCCTCCATTCTGAATAAACCCATAATATTTATCTGGATTATTAGGATCGATTGCAGTGTCCATTCCATCAGCTCCATAATAATTTTTCCAATTACTATTACTATAAGCATATCCACCATTATCTTGTAATCCTCCAACCATATTTGCCGAAGTTTTTGTAGAAACTGCTATACGATAGAACTGTCCAATTGCCAAACCTTCTGTTAAATCTACAGTCGAGTTTCCATCAGCAGATCTATATAAACCTCCATCTGTTCCAAAGAAGATTGCGCCATTAATATCTCTAATCATATGGATATCTGCATGCGTATATGTAGATCCACTTGGCGCACTCCAACTATTCCATTGAACAAAAGAAGTACCCTCATTGGTAGATTTATATACATCTAAAACGCCTACATAAATGTCATTCTTGTTATTGTCCGAAACTTCGAAACCTAAATCATACCAGGCCTGACCAGATCCACCAAATAAATCTTGACTAGCATCATCCAACCTCGTAAAAGTATCTGCAGAATCCTCTGACCTATAAATTCCTTGAAACGTAAAATTATTTGCTGCACTTAATACATATACATTATTAACCGCATCTGAAGTAACAGCTAATGCTATTCTACCTCCAGCAGCTGGTAGTCCAGTAGAAGCTAAACTAAATGTATCTCCATTATCTATAGACTTAAACACTTGATTTTCAGTAGCAGCATAAATTACATTAGAATCCCCAGGTTTTAACTTTACATCATCCAAGTCTTGTGATAAGGTTCTTGTAAAAGTAGCACCGTTATCTGTTGATTTGTAGAATCCTCTATTAGAAGACACAAATATTTTATCATTATCAACTGGATCTATATACAACTCATTAATAGTAGAGCTAGTATCAGAAAAAGACAATCCTGTTGAATTCCAGGTTGTCCCTCCATTTGTTGATTTCAATACACCTAAACTATAAGAATCCCCAGCATCATCATCTCCTGTACCGATATAAATAATATCAGAATCTCTAGGATCTATGGCAATAGCAGAAACTCCTATTTGTAATAAATTATCTGATAAAGGAGTCCAAGTTGTTCCTGAATCGGTAGACTTCCATATTCCTCCTGCAGGAGCTCCTACATAATACGTATTTGGGTTGCTAGGATCCACAGCGATAACATTAACACGTCCTTGCCCTGATGACCATGATCCTGTATTGGTATGAATATAAGGCCCTAATGATTGCCAATTACTTACATCAGCCATGGCATTTTTCATTTCCTCCTTCTGGTTCCAGACTTGTAACATTTCTTTTGGAGTTGGTAATGTTCCATCTTTTTTAACGAAATGTTTCCAATAATTCTCCCATCGTTTAAAAGGTTTATATCCAGATCCTTTTTTAGTATGATCCTTATCTTTCCAGTAAGCATTAAATGCATCCACAATCTCCTGGAATTTTATAGGCTCATTAAATTCAGAAGTTTTTTTTCGATCATTAAGTTCTTTCATCCAAGGAGCATCAGCATTAAATTGTGAATATCCTGAAATAAAAAAAGCTAGTGTTAGTAATAGAGTAATAATTTTTTTCATTTGTGTAATAATAAGTTTGATTTTAATATAAACAGTTAAAAAAGTAGAAACCCTACTTTTTTTTATGTTATATTTTCCTTCTGATTTAACTTATAACATCTTTTGTTAATAGAATGGCAAAATATTAACCAATCTTAAGCTTTTTACTCTTTTTTTATCCTAAAACACCAACAAGGTATATTCGCCCAAATTTCTCGGTCCTATTTATAATAAACATACATTCCTGTTGTTTTAAAATACTATAGAATTGATCTTTACTAAAAAAAAGAAGAAAATGATTTTTAGTATTTTTTTGATATTTCCATAAAATAAATATCTTCGGAACATATATGGAGAAAAAGTCTGTTTGTGATGAGAAAAATTTTGAATCAATCTTTAATGATTATTCAGAATCGTTACGAAATATTATGTACTATAAGTGTGGTGATTCTGACCTTGCAGAAGATCTTATACAGGATGCTTTTGTTAAATTATGGAAAAATTGTGCAAAAGTAGTTTTTGTAAAGGCAAAATCATATGTATATACTGTTGCTAACAACAATCTATTAAACCATATTGCTCACAAAAAAGTAGTACTCAAATACGAGCAAAAACCTCATACAGAACTTAATAATCAAGACCCGCAATTTATTATTGAGGAAAAAGAATTTATGTCTAAGCTTAAAAAAGCCATTGATGAACTTCCTGATAAACAAAGAGAAACTTTTTTATTATCACGTATTGACAAAAAATCATATAAAGAAATTGCAGAAATTAATGATGTTTCTGTTAAAGCCATTGAAAAAAGGATTCATTATGCATTATTGAGCCTACGACAAAAATTAGGAGATATTTTATAAATCGATGTAGGGTAAAACAAAATAAGGCTGTTATTAATTAAGAAGGAATAAACTAAGAAGAAGAAAAAATGAAAAATCCATATTCAGACGATACTTTTTTAGCAAGATGGCTTAACGGTGATCTAAATGCTGAAGAGAAAATAATGTTTGAAAAATCTGAGGATTACAAAAAATATGTAACTATTATTGATAAGATAGATACACTAGGTTCTCCTTCTTACGACAAACAAAAATTATTTAATGCTATCCAGGAAGATATCCAAGAAAAAGACACAAAGATAAGGTTCATCCCTAAATGGACCTATGGTATTGCTGCTACGCTACTAGCAATAATAGGGTTATTCTTTTTTTTCAATAATACTACTGTTCATTCCACAGGTTATGGAGAACAGATTACAGTAGAGCTTCTGGATGGATCCGAAGTGATTCTCAATTCTAAATCTGAACTAAAATTTAAAAAATCGGATTGGAAAAACAATAGAACAGTTTCATTAACTGGAGAAGCTTTTTTTAGAGTTAAAAAAGGTTCGGATTTCATAGTAGTCACCGAATCAGGAAACATACAAGTACTTGGAACTGAATTTAACGTAAATACACAAAAAGACTTTTTTGAAGTCATTTGTCATGAAGGAAAAGTAAAAGCTACTGGAACCAACAATGAAGAAGCTATTCTTACTAAAGGAAAAGCATTTAGAATTGCAAATGGTGATATCGAAAATTGGGATATAGAAACTACCCAGCCTACTTGGGCTTCAGGTGAAACCACATTCTCCAACACCCCATTAAAACAAGTTATAAAATCTCTTGAAAATCAATTTGCTATTACTTTTAGTAAGGAAAATATCGATCAAAATCAACGCTTCACAGGTAGTTATAGCCATAAAGATATCCAACTGGCTTTAAAAACAATCTTTGTTCCTATGGAAATTTCATATACTTTTGAGAACGAAAAGAATATTGTTCTCGTTAAAGAATAAATGAAATTAATTTTTTTATCTTTTTTTATCCTATGTTACTGTAGTTCTTTTTCTCAGGAAACAGTACAATCAGAATATAATGCTGTGCCTTTAGATTCTATTCTAAAAGACTTAGAGAAATCGTATGAAATAAAGTTTTCTTTTAATTCTGAAATTATTAAAGATGAGAAAATAACAGTCAATGATACTGGTCTCTTAAGTGCTATTCTTCAAAAAATCCAATCACAGACTTCATTACTATTCGAAAAAGTTAATGATCGATATTATGTAATAAGAAAAAAAATCAAAAAAGGAAGAATCACAATTTGTGGATTCTTATACGACAACATTTCTAAAAGACCTTTATCAGAAGCTTTTATAAACAACATCAATAAAGCAAAGTCTGTAATCTCTGACAATAATGGATATTTCCAATTATTTTTATCAGAGCCTAATGATACCATTCAAGTTAGGTTTTTAGGATACAAAACCAAACAATTTATTGCCAAAGAATTAGAAAACGTAGATTGTAAAAAAATATTCTTATCTCCTGATGACTTTCAACTTGGAGAAGTTTTGATCACCGAATACGTGACCTCTGGGATTTCTAAAGAACAAACTACAGGTGCTATAAATATTGCTCCAGATAAACTTGGTATTCTTCCTCGATTAGTAGAGCCTGATGTATTACAAACTTTACAGTTTCTTCCAGGTATCCAGAGCCCCACAGAAACCGCTTCTGGGATTCATATTAGAGGTGGAACTCCTGATCACAATCTAATCTTATGGGATGGGATAAAAATGTATAGCACAGGGCATTTTTTTGATTTATTATCGATATTCAATCCTTATATCACCGAAAACGTAAAGCTTTTTAGAAGCAATACAGAAGCAAAATACGGAAGTAGGATCGCTGGCGTTATTGATATAAGATCAAAGGATGAAATCCCGAATGATTTTGGAGCAGGATTAGGCTTCAATATGACCAATGGAGATGTATATGTTGAAGCACCTCTATCGAAAGATTTTGGCATTCTAGTTTCTGGTAGAAGATCGTTTACAGATGTATTAGAGACTACTACTTTTAGAAGTTATTCTGATCGTGCCTTTCAGAGAATTGGATTTTCTCTGGACGATGAACAACTATCACCAGAAACAATAGAAAGTGAAAACATTTTCTACTTTATGGATTTCACCATAAAAGCAATTGCTAACCTATCTGATAAAGATAAATTTACCGCAAGTTCAATATTTACTAATAATAAACTAGATTATAAGCTTAATATCAATAACATATCTGGCGCGAGCGAGCTTTTTAATGAAAATCAAAAAGATGATTTAGAGTTTGTGAATGAAGGATTGAACTTAACTTGGGATAAAAAATATAGTGATAGTTTTTCTCACTCAGCGCAAGCATATTTTTCTAATTATGAATTTGATTATTCTGGTAGAAGGGAAACCGAAGCCAGTAGTGATGGATTCTTTTTTTTTGAAAACGATATCACTGAAGAAAACAAAATAAGGGATGTAGGAGCAGCTTTTCATACAGATTGGAAAATTAATGCTAAGCATAGTTTTTTATCTGGATATGAATTTTCTACTAATGACGTTTCATACACCGCTAATTACTCGGGAAACAATATTTCTTTTAACGAAACTAATCATAATATAACCCATGCAGTTTATGGTGAGTATCGATTTAACTATAAGAACAAGATTAATGTCAATGCTGGAATAAGAGGCAATTATTTTTCTATTTCTGATAAAGTATTTTGGGAACCTAGAATTAATCTAGAACTCAATCTGTTAAAAAACATAGATACTAAAATATCCTTTGAACGTAAAAACCAAGTTATTAGTCAAGTTTCTAACTATCTCCCTAGTGATTTTAGTATAGATAATCAGATTTGGTTATTAGCGGACTCTGAATTTGTATCTATGCTTAAAAGCGACCAGGTTTCTACAGGTATAGTTTATAACAAAAATGATTGGTATATCGATCTTGAAGGGTATTACAAAACAACCGAAGGGTTAACTTCTTTTGCCAACGGATTTAACGGTGTTCTTAGCCTTTCTGAAGGAGATACTGAAGTTTTAGGGGTTGACTTATTAATTAAAAAGAGATTTGATAACTATAGAACCTGGATTAGTTATTCTTTAACCGATCAAGAGTTTACATTTCAGGAAGTAGATAACGGCAATCCTTTTCCAGGAAATTTTGATATTACCCATTATTTATCATGGGTACACACCTATCAATGGAAGAATTTCGAATTCTCTTTAGGATGGAATATCAGAACAGGAAGACCTTTTACTCCTGCATCTGGCATTACTGAAACTGACACCGCCGTTTTCATTAATTACGAAGCTACAAATAGCAAAAGGTTAAGAGATTATCATCGACTGGATTTTTCTACTTCATACAAGTTTTCATTATCCAAGAACAATAAATGGAGGAGCAAAATAGGTTTTTCCTTATTTAACCTTTATGACAGAGAAAATATCCTGAATCGAACTTATAACATAAGAGTTAATACAGATACTAGTGGAAACAGTTTTTTGTTACAAGAGGTAAACACTTTTTCATCGGGTATTACTCCGAACATCTCATTTAGAATTGACTTCTAAAGCCTTCAAGTATATTAGTTTTTATAGGCTAACGCTCTAATCTTTATCTTAACCTTATTATCTATAAAAAAAGAACCGTTATCCATCTTTTTATTAAACTTTATTCCATAATCAAATCTATCTATCTCAAAATCTGCTTTAATACCTACTGTCATTTTTTTTGTTGGATCCATAAAAGGCCCTAAGATTTCTATTGGAAATTTAATCGTTTTTGTAACCTCTTTAAGGGTAAAACTTCCTTCCATAACATAGTTTCCATTATTATTCTTAATAATATTGGAGGATGTAAATTTAATTTCTGGATGATTTTCTACATCAAGCCAAATTTTTCCTTTAAGATGTCCATCTCGTATCTCATTATTAGTATCAAGACTATTTGTTTGTATAATCACCTCAACCTTTAAAGAAGTTACATCTTCATTTTCCATGGTTACGTTTCCAGTAAACTCATTAAATCTTCCAGAAACTTCACCCACCATAAAACGTTCTACATCAAAACCGACAAATGTATGACCCGTATCTAATGTATATTGATCTGTAATCGTCTTAAAACTTATATGTATTACAGAAACTATTACTATTGATATAACTGTTATTAAAAACTTAGTATTCATGAATATTAGATTTAGCATTAGTTCTCAATACTAGTAACTAATTCAATTCATTTCGACAATCACTATAAAGATTGCCATAATAATCCAATTACATCAGGGATGGATAACTTCTTTTCTAAATGTAGAAGGTGTCTTTTTTTCAAACTTTTTAAAAGCATTTACAAAGGATGTTTTATTATTAAAACCTGCGTCAAAAGCTACCTGAAGAAGTGTTATTTCTGGTTTAGCAATTATTAATTTCTTTGCCTCTTCTATTCTATATTGATTTATAAAATCAAAAAACGAGCACATAAAACTTTGATTGATTATTTGCGATATACTATGAGTGCTCACATTCATCATATTGGCAAGATCTTTTAATCTTAAATCATTTTTTAGATGAGGAGTATCATGAAGCATTACTTGCTTTAATTGCTTTGCATATCCTTGTATTTCATCTGTGCTTAATGAAGAACTATTATATTTTGTTTCTTTTTCATCTATAGACATCCATTGTATTCCTGATAAATAATACCCTACAGAATATATAAAAAAGCCCATAGGCAATACATAGATATAGTCCAAATACCTTCTGTAAACGTCAGAAACAAAAAGAATATATAAGTATATCGAAGCCAATATCAATATTAAAATTAAAAGAACATTGAAGACTTTAAGCCAAATCACATTATTAACGCTAGAATACTCCGATTTAAGATTCTTTGAGTAGTTATGTATTATTTTTAAGTTATACACAAGATAACATCCTAGATGCAAGAATTGTATAAAAAACAGTATCGAATAGAGGTATTCAAAGGGAGTTACTACTTTCTTTCTATGATCAAAGACGGCTAACATTCCATATGTTACCTGTCGCACACTTAACGACTCACTACTTAAGAATGGAATGATCAAAACAAAAATTATGAATGGCAGAAAATGTAGCCAATATTTTACCGAAAATTTCCAACTCGAATCAGTTATTGCTTTAAAATAAAAAAATGTCAAAGGACCTAATAAAAGCCAAGATCCATAACGTGTACCGTAAAATATACTAAAGCCTATATTATATGTGTTCCTAATAGCTAGAAATTCTGACAAGAACCATATACATACTAACATTAGACAGAACAAGTACAGATTCTCTTTTTTGTTCTTTTTAACGGGAGAGGCCAACAATATCGTAAGAAAGAAAATTCCTTGAAAAATCACTACGATTATAAGTAAAGACCAAATATCTAAATTCATATCCTATAAACTTATGAATTATTGAGAATAAAAAAAACCATTCACCTTACGATGAATGGCTTTAAAAGTTCAAAGCTTATATTTTTATGTGTTGGCAATTAATATAGGAACTCTAAAGCAACTATATCAATACTACTAAATTCTCCATCTTCACTCCCGTCGAAACAAGAGATCATTAAAGAATTAGAATCAAGACCGGCTTGACCCCATCTGTTAGCTGTTGGAGTTCCTGGGATATTGATTGCACCAATACTACCAGCAGTTCCTTCATTACTATTATCACATCTTCTACGAGCGTAATCAGTATGTCTGAAACCAAGTGCATGACCTATTTCGTGACCAATTACGTGCTCATTAACATTGTTGTTTGAGTTTCCAGTACCGTTTAATATCTGGATAAACTTTCCTGGTCTTCCTCCACTTGGGAATTCAGCCTGTCCACCAGCTCCAGCTCCTCCATTATTATATACTACCATATCAGCAGATTGGAAATCAGTTCCAAAAGTTAATCTGAAATTTAAAGTAGTGTTAATTCTGTTGTAATTGTTAACAGCCCATTGTAAACCTGTTCTCATGTTACCAGATAGTGCACAACAAGAACCTGTATATCCTAGAATATCGATAGTTCTATTACCACTAGAAACTAGGTTATTAGTTCTGTACTGCTTGTTTAAATCACCATCAGGAGCTAAATCGAATATCCCTTCTAAAAGTTCAGCTGTACGTAAATTTATGTCACCAGCTCTAACAACATCATATGATGCACCATCAAAATGTTTGATAGTCGTTTCGTAAGCGTTAAGTGGATTTACACCTGCATCCAGAAGTTTATCTTGTAATTCTTTACTTAATTCTAATGCTTCTGGTTGTGTTTCGTTAGAGATTTCGTCTTTTTGGCAAGATGTTACAACACCAGCCACCATAGCGCAAAGCGCTAAAAATTTTAATTTTTTCATTTAAATTGTTGAGTTTGTGTATTTATTTTACAATATGGATTTTTTAAATCCGTATCGTACGCAAATGTTTTATCAAAGCTTTGAACTTTTTTAAAAATTTTGCCGAACGAATATATGTTTTTTTTTCAATGTAATTACAAAAACTTTGAATTATTTATTAAAAATACGGCATAACCGTACATTTAATTCAACGAAACACCTTAAAACGATATAGAAATTGCAGTTTCATCATTCTTTATAACCAATTCATAACAAACCATTTAGCATAGTTTATTTGCAACAAAAAACCATCTCGAAATGTATCGAGATGGTTTATAAAAAAGTTCAAAGATTATATATTATAATTTAGATATACTTAGTTTTAGTATAAAAATTCTAAAGCAACAATATCAATGCTACTAAATTCTCCATCTTCACTCCCGTCGAAACAAGAGATCATTAAAGAATTAGAATCAAGACCAGCTTGACCCCATCTGTTAGCTGTTGGAGTTCCTGGGATATTGATTGCACCAATACTACCAGCAGTTCCTTCATTACTACCATCACATCTTCTACGAGCGTAATCAGTATGTCTGAAACCAAGTGCATGACCTATTTCGTGACCAATTACGTGCTCATTAACATTGTTGTTTGAGTTTCCAGTACCGTTTAATATCTGGATAAACTTTCCTGGTCTTCCTCCACTTGGGAATTCAGCCTGTCCACCAGCTCCAGCTCCTCCATTATTATATACTACCATATCAGCAGCTTGGAAGTTAGTTCCAAAAGTTAATCTGAAATTTAAAGTAGTATTAATTCTGTTGTAATTGTTAACAGCCCACTGTAAACCTGTTCTCATGTTACCAGATAGTGCACAACAAGAACCTGTATATCCTAGAATATCGATAGTTCTATTACCACTAGAAACTAGGTTATTAGTTCTGTACTGCTTGTTTAAATCACCATCAGGAGCTAAATCGAATACACCATCTAAAAGTTCAGCTGTACGTAAATTTATATCACCAGCTCTAACAACATCATATGATGCACCATCAAAATGTTTGATAGTCGTTTCGTAAGCGTTAAGTGGATTTACACCTGCATCCAGAAGTTTATCTTGTAATTCTTTACTTAATTCTAATGCTTCTGGTTGTGTTTCGTTAGAGATTTCGTCTTTTTGGCAAGATGTTACAACACCAGCCACGATAGCGCAAAGCGCCAATACTTTGATTTTTTTCATTTTTAAAAAGTTGAGTTTGTGTAGTTACTATTAAACAAAATAAATTCACTACAGTATTTATTTTGCTTGCGATTATTTTAGTAAAGCTTTGAACCTTTTTAAAATTTAAGCGGGTTGAATATATGATAATTTTTTTAAAATATCAGTTAATTATTTATGCAATTCTCTGTGATTAAGAACAATACCTACATAAAATTCAAAAAAAGAAGATAAAAGTTATTAAAATCACATCCTTAAATTACACGATAAAGTCGATCAAATGCATATTCCTAATTCTCAAATATTTAAGGCATTTTACAATAAAACATAGTGTATTCAATCATGTTAAAGAATTCTTAAGATTGTAGGAAAAAACATCAAATGAAGGTTTTTTCCTACTTATCATAAAATATTGATTCTAAAACGTTAAAAAAATACTAACGTTACGTTTTAACATTAAAAAGTGATCAAATAGCCTCTATCAATAAGATTACAAACTTTAAAGAAAAAAGAAAAAATGGTGCAATAAACGACATAAAAAAACCCAACTTAAGTTGGGTTTTTGATCTATCTATAACATAATTAATGTAACTATATTAATATAAGTAATTCAAGGCAGTAGTATCATTACTATTAAATTCTCCAGTTGCAGCTGTACTAAAACATGCTAACATAATAGAAGTAGCATCATATCCTGACGGAGTTCCAGGAATTAAGATAGCTCCATCAGATCCTGCGCTTTCTCCTGATTGCCCACAACTCTGACGACTAAACCAATCTGTGTGACGAAAACCAATGGAGTGACCAATCTCATGGGTAATCACATGTTCATTCACATTATTAGAGTATGCAGATAATCCATAAATAGCAATTCCAAAATTAGGTCTACCTTGTGCATCTGGAAACCCTGCTACTCCACCTTGTTCTCCTGCTGCTTCTTCATTAGGGTCATGATATACCACCATATCTTTGGATTGATAATCTGTTCCAAAAGTTAATCTGAAAGAAATAGCAAGATTTAGTCTGTTATAGTTATTAACCGCCCATTGCAATCCTGTTCTTTCTTTACTATTAAGTCCAAAACCGCCACCACCAGTATAACCAATAATATCAATTGTTCTATAAGAACCTGACACCAAATTATTAGTTCTATACTGTTTCGTATTACCCTCTGCTACTCCTAAAACAGGAGTATCCATCAAATCTTTAATTGTAGAGAAGTAATCTCCCGATCTTACACCTGTAACTTTGGAACCATCCAATAACGTTCTTGTCTGGATTTTAGCATCTTTTGCATTTACGCCGATTGCTTCTAGTTGTAATTTTATTTCTTTAGAAATTTCTTGAGTAACCGTTTCGATTTCGGTTGAAACGTCTTTCTTTTCGCAAGATGTAATAAAACCTGCTACGATAGCACATAGTGCTAAGATTATAAATCTTTTCATTGTAAAAATGTGTTGAGTTTGTATAAATTATTTTGGGAAGTACATTCAAAACCAACGAATCGCGCTAGCTTAAAATCAATAAGAAAGTTTTGGGGCGTACAATTTTTCCATTTCAAAGGTATGATAATTTTTTAATTAAAAAAGTTAATTAATTAAACTATCCTTTAAGAAATTGAATTTTTATTAAATATTCCTTATTAAAAAAGTGTTTTTTCGATGAATGACATAATTTGCAGGATATAAAAACCCACACTATTTCTAAGTTAAAACCGTAATTTGTAGTTTTTTGTAAAAAAAATCGCTCAACAAATAAAATTATTGAGCGATTATTCCTACATTTTTATTTTTTCAAACAATTTCTGCACTTAAACCTGCCTGAAGTAATTTAGAACATCTAGGCACTAATTCTTCATAAACCCCTGTTTTTACGGTGCATTTACCTTTATAATGAACAAGCATTGCGCATTGCTCTGCTTGCACTGGCGTATGTTCACAAGTGTATATCAAAGTTTCGATCACATGATCAAATGTATTAACATCATCGTTATACAAAACAATTTCATTATTATTTTGTTCTACAGTTTTTTCTAAAACTTCTTCTAAAACTTTTTCTTGAGTGCTCATCTCATCAATTTTATACAAATATACTATTTAGGGTAGAAAAAATAATCTTCTATTGCATTAATTTAACTTGTAACAGGCTGCTATCCAATTATTTCTTTCAATATACTCCACAAAATCTAAACCGTTAGCATTACACTCTTTTGTTATCAAATCTAAATCTTCTCTATAAAACCCACTAAGAAATAAATTTCCTCCAGCATTAAGTGTTTCGGTATATGACGCAATATCGTTTAATAGTATATTCCTATTTATATTCGCTATCACCACATCATATCTCTTATCTTTCAATAAAGATACCTCTCCTTCATAAGCGGTTATATGACTACAATTATTTCTTTCTATATTTTCTATAGTATTTAGATAACACCAATTATCAATATCAATGGCATCAATCGGTTTTGCTCCTTTCATTTCTGCCAAAATTGCCAAAACACCTGTTCCACACCCCATATCTAAGGTTTTTTTTCCTTCTAAATTATTCTTCAATAAATGTTGAATCATCATATGAGTTGTCTCGTGATGTCCTGTTCCAAACGACATTTTAGGTTCTATTACAATATCATATTGCACTATTGGTTTTTCATGAAAAGGAGCTCTTACACTACAACTATCATCTACCATAATAGGTTTAAAGTTTTTCTCCCATTCACTGTTCCAATTTACTTGTTCTATTTCTTTAGAGGTATATGTGATTTTGAATTCTTCTGAAGTAAGGATATGAATATCATCTAATATATTTTTGTTCCACTCCTCTTTTTGAATAAAAGCTTCTACTCCACTTTCCGTTTCTACAAAACTCTCGAAACCTGCATATCCAAGTTCTGCTATTAAAATTTCTGTTGCGGGTTGTAATGGTGTTATATTAAAGTAATAACCAATATAAATAGGAGTTGTCATTTTATTTTAAAAATTAGATTGCAAAGTTACTCTTTTGAACAACAAAAAAAGCATCCGTAGATACGAATGCTTATTATTATTATTATTATTATTATGTTTTTATAAAATCCTAGAATGAACTTGCAATAGCAGCAAAACTTTCTGGATCTAATGCAGCTCCTCCGATCAATCCGCCATCTACATCTGGTTTAGCAAATATCTCTTTTGCATTTGCAGGTTTTACGCTTCCTCCATATAGAATTGAAACTTCTTCAGCAACATCATTATTAAAAGCTTTTGCTATAGTATTTCTAATAAAAGCATGCATTTCTTGTGCTTGTTCTGGACTTGCAGTCTCACCAGTACCTATTGCCCAAACTGGCTCATAAGCCAACACAATACTTTTCCAGGATTTATCATCTAAATCAAATAATGCATTTTTTAGTTGACTTTCTACCACTTTGAAATGGTTATCGGTTTTACGATCCTCTAATTCTTCTCCAAAACAAAAGATAATTGTCATATCGTGTTCTAACGCTGTCTTTACTTTCTGCGCTAACAATTCGTCTGTTTCTCCAAAATAAGCTCTACGCTCACTATGCCCCAATATCACTATTTCTATCCCAATACTTTTTAACATATCTGCAGAAATCTCTCCTGTAAATGCTCCGTTTTTAGCTTGGTGCATATTCTGTGCTGCTACAGCAATATTAGATTTTTCAAGTTCTTTACAAGCATAAGATAAGTTCGTAAACGTTGGTGCTACAATAATTTCTGCAGTAGACGATTCCTTAAGCTTCGTATTCAATCCAGAAAGTAAAACTCCCGTTTCTTCTAGATTTTTATTCATTTTCCAGTTTCCTGCTACAATCTTTTTTCTCATTAATTTAAATTTATGTGTGTGGTTAAAAGTTTGGTTACAATTTTAAAATAAGTTATAAAGCTCTAATTCTAGGATCGAGCCATCGGTAGATAATGTCTACAAATATATTGATTAGAATGAATACCGAAGAAATCACTATTACAGCTCCCATAATAATTGGTAGATCTGATGTGTTTAATGCATCCACAATCTCCTTCCCTAAACCATTCCATCCAAAAATATACTCTACAAATACAGCTCCTGCTAGCATCGATGCAAACCATCCAGAAATAGCTGTTACTACGGGATTCAAAGAATTCTTTAATGCGTGTCTCCTGATTACCTGAAACAAGGATAACCCTTTTGCCTTCGCAGTTCTGATATAATCCTGACTCATCACTTCTAACAAAGAATTACGCATTAACTGAGTAACTACTGCTAAGGGTCTTACTCCTAAAACAATGGCTGGTAATATTAGATTCTTCCATTTAACGTATGTTCCTTCTCCAAAATCATCGACTTCATATAAACTTCCTGTCATATTAAGGTTTGTATATTCATGAAGTACATATCCAAACAGCCAGGCAAAAATTATTGCACTAAAGAAAGAAGGTACACTCATACCTATGGTACTAACGAATTGAATCAATCTGTCTGGCCATTGATCCTTGTTTAACGCACTAATGATACCCATTGAAATTCCTAAAAATATAGCAATGAGTATTGCCGATACAGCAAGGACGGCTGTATTGGGCAACGTTTCTTTTATTACCTGACTTACTTTTTTACCATTTTTCTGAAAAGATTCTCTTAAATAAGGGTATTTAAGTACCGTTTTGGTATTACCAATAACGAATAATGATACTCCAGTATATTTTTCGGCATCAAAATATGAGAAATCTTCTTCTATTGTACTATGAAAAGAAATTGGAGAAAGGTCGTTAAGATAATAACTGTATTGTGTTCTTAGTGGTAAATCAAAACCATATTTTTTATTGATGATATCTAATTGTTCTTTATTCTCATTCTGTCCCATCATCATTTGCGCAGGATCTCCTGGAAGTATCGTAAACAATAAAAATATCACTGTAATCACTCCTAATAAAGTAAGTAATGCATACCCAAATTTATAGAAGTATTTAATCATCTTTAATTTGATTTTTCCTTCAGTTTTTCTACTTCTTCCAACGTATATGCCTTATATTCAAAATCATCTCCATATAATCTTTTAGCATACTCTTCAACGGTATCATCATATCCTGCATCTGTTCGTCGTTGATTTACAGTTTCTTCATCTTTTATTGGCCAAATTATCTGTATTGGGTTATCAGAATTGTAATTCAATGTGGTTCCCTGAGTACCATAAATTTGCTCTTTACCATTATGCATTAGATATCGATCTTCCATCATAGCCACTAATCTAAAAGGAATTTCATCTTTTTTTCCTGCTTCTTTAATTATTGGAAGATATTGATCAATTTTATCAGAATGCTGTATTACATACCAAGCTGCAGTATTTGTAGGTTCTCCTACGAGTGATTTACCAGGGTATCCATATTTCTTGAACACTTGCTCTATAAACACTGTGTTAGTAGAATCAATAATACTTTGCTGTTTCCATAAATCTCCAGAAGCTTCTTCTTTTGTTGCACCTACTAATGCCGCAATACTATCACGTTCTGTCTCCGATTTTACCATCATTAAACGCCTAAACTTCTGATCCAATTTAGCAACACTATCTAACTGAGCCTTTAGTTTTTCGTTAATCTTCGGTTCTGATCTTTCTACTTTTTCTAAAACCAACTTATCAGCATCATTCCAGTGTAGTTTTTCGGTAATAGTACCTTTATTTAATGTTACAATTCCAGGATTAGATCTCAGTATTGTTTTTAATGCGGTTTCATCTGTACTATAAAATTCAAAATTCAGATTAAATTGTTCTTTTTTCTGAGAAATATCTTTGGGAGAAGAAGCTGTAAGACCTATTACATCATATCCTTGTGATAGCGCTTTATCTGTTAATCCTTTAATTGCACTCATCCCTTCTCCTTCACTTTTGGACAAATTATACATAACGATAAGGACTAGGTTTTCTTTTTCTAAATATTCTGCCGTAAAATCCTGACCGTCTTTTTCTATTGCAAAATCATGGATTGGTGGAATATAACCTTCATTAATCATTTTAGTTTCTACACCAATATACTTACCATCAACCTTTGGATAATCTCCACTAGTTTTGATTATTTCTTCTTGACCATCTACTTCGAATTTCCAAAAATATTCAAATTCAGCTTCAGGAGCACCTTCTGGAACCGACATTCCTTCTTCTATATTGGTTCCTATTTTATAGGCTCTAAAATCAAAAGTCGGTAAATGCATTAATACATGATATGCAAATCCTAAACAGGCCGTAAAGCAAATAAAAACAATCCATTTATGAGATGTTGCAGGTAAAATAGGTGTTATATATTTTCTTCCGAAGAACAACACTAATATCAGAACTAATAAAATTACATCTTTTGTAAACGATTCCCAAGGTGTTAACGGCAACGCATCACCAAAACAACCACAATCCGTAACTTTATTAAAATATGCTGAGTAAAAGGTGAGGAATGTAAAAAACACGATCATTCCTAATAAAGACCACACTGTAAATTTGGGTAAATACCCTAATAAAAGTGTTACTCCTACAATGATCTCAAAAATCACTAAAAAAACAGCAATCAACAATGCAAACGGAATTAAGAACTCCATATTTAGCACTCCTTCACTAAAATATTCTTGAAGCTTATACGAGAATCCCAATGGATCATTAAGCTTTATAAATCCCGAAAACAAAAAAAGAGCTGCTACAAATATTCTGGAAAAACCAACAAGTATTTTCATCTTTAAATGGTAATATTAATTTATTTTGAACAAGATAATAGGTTTACATCTTGTTACTTTTAGTTTAACAGTATTTTATAAAATCCTCACATCAATTAGCTTCCCCTAAATGAATCATAGCAAAAACTGCATAATTAATCATATCCTGATAATTAGCATCAATTCCCTCACTAACCAATGTTTTTCCTTTATTATCTTCAATTTGCTTTACGCGTAATAACTTCTGGATAATTAAATCAGTCAATGAACTAACTCTCATATCACGCCAAGCCTCACCATAATCATGATTTTTATTCATCATTAAAGTTTTGGTGATATTTATATGCTCATCATATAACTTAGTTGCCACTTCTGTAGACAAATCTGGTTGTTCTGCAATTCCTTTTTCTAGTTGGATTAACGCCATAAGGCTATAATTTATAATCCCGATAAACTCAGAAACCTCACCTTCATCTACTTTTCTTACTGCGTTTTCTTGTAAACCTCGAATACGTTGTGCTTTGATAAAAATTTGATCTGTTAATGATGGTAATCGCAGGATTCTCCATGCACTTCCATAATCCTTCATCTTTTTGACAAACAAATCACGACATTTATTAATTACCGCGTCATATTGTATAGATGTATCTTGCATATAACTGTTGAATTTTGCGTAAATTTCGCTTTAATATGGCAATTATACCAAATAAACATCAAAAAATAGAACAATCCCTTATATGACTATCAATTGCAAAGGTTCTTTGATCGATTTATCCTCTCCAAAAGTAATGGGAATTCTAAATCTTACGCCAGATTCGTTTTATGACGGAGGAAAGTATAAAAGTGAAATACAAATCTTGGAGCAGGTAGAAAAAATGCTTATTGAAGGGGCTACTTTTATAGATCTTGGAGCTTATTCTTCAAGACCAGGAGCTAATCATATTTCGGAAGATGAAGAAAAAAACAGGATTCTACCCATTATCGAATTAGTGCTTTCTAAGTTTCCAAACACCATATTATCCATAGATACTTTTAGAAGTGAAATTGCCAAAAACTGTATCCAAGCAGGAGCCGCAATAATTAATGACATATCTGCAGGCAGTTTAGACAAAGATATGATTACTACTATTGGAATGCTTAAAGTTCCTTATATCATGATGCACATGAAGGGAACGCCACAAACCATGAAAACGTTGGATCAATATGTTAATCTAATTCATGAAATCCAAATTTATTTCTCAGAAAAAATTGCAGAAGCTCGAAAAAAAGGTGTCAATGACATTGTTATTGATCCTGGTTTTGGTTTTGCAAAAAACGTAAATCAAAACTTCGAACTTCTTAAAAAACTGGATACATTAAAATTGCAAGGCTTACCAATATTGGCAGGAATTTCGAGAAAATCCATGATATACAAATCTCTTAATAATACGCCATCTGAATCCCTTAACGGGACTACTGCTCTGAACACGATTGCTTTGATAAAAGGAGCTTCTATACTAAGAGTACATGATGTAAAAGAAGCCGTAGAGTGCATTACACTTATACAAAAGTATACTGAAGCTTGACAGCATCTCTAAAATATTATGTTTTAAAACACAATATCACTGTTTAATCTACGTAATTAGAATATGCTTTTTAATGCTTTTCAAATCAGAGTTTCACTAATTTTTCTATTTTTACAAAAAGACCGCATTTGGATTTAATCAACCTCAGAATATTAGACGTACTGGATATTGTATTAGTAGCCCTCTTACTCTACTATATCTATAAGTTAGTAAAAGGGACAGCGGCTATCAATATTTTCATTGGTATTGTAATGATTTATTTGGTTTGGAAACTAACACAATTCCTTGCCATGGAAATGCTTAGTAGTGTACTGGGTGAATTTATAGGAGTAGGAATGTTTGCGCTAATTGTTGTTTTCCAACAAGAAATACGGAAATTTCTATTAATGATTGGTTCCACTAATTTTGGAAGAAGACGCAAATTCTTAAGACAATTAAAGTTTATCAGAGATACTCCAGAAGACAGTCTAACAGATATCCATGCTATTGTTAAGGCCTGTGAAAAAATGGGAGACACTTTTACTGGAGCATTAATTGTGATCAAAAGAAATACTTCTTTAGACTTCGTAAAAACTTCTGGAGATGAGCTTGATATTTTGGTCAAAACCCCAATTATAGAAAGTATTTTTTATAAAAACAGTCCATTACATGATGGTGCCATGATTATAGAAGATAATAGAATTGTAGCCACACGTGTGATTCTTCCAGTAAGCAATGACCGAGATATTCCTTTGCGTTTTGGCTTACGACATCGAGCCGCTATTGGTATTACAGAAAAAACAGATGCTTTGGCGCTTATTGTAAGTGAAGAAACTGGTCAGATGTCTTATATAAAAAATGGAGAGTTTGTTATATTTAAAACGCCTGAAGAGTTAATAGAAAGGATAAAAAGAGATCTCATATAATGAGTAATAACCTGACAAAAACCAATTTTTGTAAAAATTGTGGTTATCAAATTGATTATTACAGTTTTTGTCCCGATTGTGGCGCAAAAAAAATCACTAATCGAATAACTTTCAAAAACTTGACTCAAGAATTTAGTGATCGCTTTCTTAATCTTGACAATTCATTCATTAGAACATTTATCCATTTATTCACAAAACCAAAAGAAGTGATTGATGGATTTATTAATGGCCTCAGAAAAAGATACATAAATGTATTCAGTTACTTTGCTATCTCTTTGACAATTGCCAGTTTATATAGCTTCGTATTAGGGAAATACAAAGACGTAATTTTCTCAAATGTTTTTACTAATGTTAATCAAATTGAAGTCTCCAAAATAGCTTCAGATATATCTTTTGAATATCAATCTCTGATCTCATTTTTAACGATTCCGCTTTTGGCTTTAATATCGAGACTCGTATTCTTAAATTATAAAAAATATAATCTAACGGAACATTTTGTCATCCATTTATATGCGTATTCACATATCACTATGGTTATAAGTTTTATTACTTTACCATTACTTTTGATTGTAAAAAATATATTCTTGATTCTTTGGATTCAATTTCCTGTTTCTATAATTTACATCGCTTACGTTCTTTCAAGTCTTTATAATATTAGTTTAAAAAAAATCTTATTAAAAACATTATTATTCTTATTAATCATGAGTATTTTGTTTATTATTTTCTCAATTGTTACTGGCATTATTATGGCAAAAATGGGCCTTATACCAAACAAGTAATTATTCTGCAATACCGCCTTCCAAATGATAATTCTTAAAAACAGGATTAAAAAAAATATCTAATACGGTAATATGATAAAAAAAATAATTGTAGTTAGTAATTGTAAAAATTGCGGATACAATATAAAAGATGTGAATTTTTGTTCTAATTGTGGAGCAAAAAAAATTACTAAACGTATTACTTTTAAAAACCTAATTGCTGAAATAAGCGAAGTATATCTTAATGTAGATAACACCTTTGTTAAAACGGTTAAAGATTTAACGATAAAACCTCATACGGTAATCGATGGATATATTAATGGTTTAAGAAAGAAATACTTAAACGTAGCATCCTACTTTTTACTATCTGTTACATTATCAGCAATACTGGCTTTTATAAAAGAAAGAGGTTTTGATATCGCGTCAGAACCTGAAAAACATGATGAATCCTCAAAGATTATTCAGTTATTTATTGAAGTCACAGAAAAGTTCCCCACTTTGGGGTATTTTGTTTTAATTCCTTTCTATGCAATCATATCCCGATTTATATTTAGAAAATACAAAAAATATAATTTTACAGAACATATTGTCATCAACTCCTATCTCACTTCTCACCTGACAATATTAACCTTTATACCTTATATAATTAGTTTTAGTTTTGGAGATTATATAGAAGAAAGCAGCATTGTTTTCCTACTAATTCAACTAATCTATGCGATTTTCTTATTTAAGAATTTATACTTAATTAGTTATAGAAAAGTAATAATTAAAGGAATATTCGGATGGATGTTAGTTATATTGATTATGATCGGAATAGCAATAATTTATGCTTTATCATCAAAATTCTTAAAAGAAAATGGTTTCTTAAATTAAACTCCTTTTAGTTCACTAAACTGAACGTCATATAAGTTTTTATAGAACCCATCCTGAATTTCTAATAATTCATTATGGTTACCTTGTTCTACGACCATACCATTGTCCATTACAATAATCTTATCTGCATTTTTAATGGTCGCTAATCTATGGGCGATAACAATCGAAGTTCTTCCTTCTGTAATTTTATCGGTAGCATCCTGTATCAACTGTTCACTATGTGAATCAATTGAAGAGGTAGCCTCATCCAAAACTAAGATTTCTGGATTAGTTACGTAAGCTCGCAAAAAAGATATTAATTGACGTTGCCCTGAAGAAAGCATGACTCCTCGCTCTTTTACATTGTAATGATACCCATCTGGAAGACTTGAAATAAAATCGTGAATCCCAATTTCTTTAGCAGCTTTATGAACCTGTTCTTCTGTAATATTCTCATTATTAAGAGTAATATTATTAAGAATCGTATCTGCAAACAAAAACACATCTTGCAACACCACTGCTATATGACTTCTTAATGAAGTAAGGTTTATTTTGTTGATAGTTTCGCCATCAATAAGAATAGCACCGCTATCAATTTCATAAAATCTATTTAATAAGTTAATTATTGTAGATTTACCAGCACCTGTAGCTCCAACTAGTGCAATTGTTTCTCCCGCCTTTACAGAAAACGAAACTCCTTTTAAGACTTCTTCTCCCTCTACATAACTAAATCTTACTGTCTCAAAATCAATATCACCCTTGGCAGTTGTAAGTTCTAAAACACCACTATTATCAATCCTTGAATCTGTATCCAAAACAGCAAATACTCTATTAGCCGCAACCATACCCATTTGCAACGTATTAAATTTATCTGCAATCTGACGTAAAGGCCTAAAAAGCATTTGCGATAATTCTATAAATGCAATTACTTCGCCAAGAGTGATAACATCGCCTTGCGCTGCTCTCAATCCTCCAAACCAAACAATAAGTCCAATAGTTATGGATGTAGACATTTCTGCAATTGGAAAAAATATAGAATTATACCATACTGTTTTAATCCAACCCTTTTTATGTTTCTCATTGATTTCTTCAAAACTTGAATACTCAGCCTCTTCTCTTGTAAACAACTGAACGATTTTCATTCCAGTAATTCGTTCTTGTACAAAAGAATTCAAATTAGAAACCTGAGTTCTAACCTCTTCGAAGGCCGTTTTCATTTTTTTCTGAAAAACCCTGGTTGCAAATATTATAAAGGGTAACACAGCCAATACAATCAAAGTAAGTTGCCAGCTGTAATACAACATAAAACACAGGATAACGAACATTTTTAATAAGTCACTTATAATCACAAAAAGTCCCTGACTAAAAATACTAGCAATAGTTTCTATATCACTAACCGCTCGTGTAACCAGCCTTCCTACGGCTGATTTATCATAGTATTGTTTCTTAAAACCTAACATATGATCAAAGAGATCTACCCTAAGATCCCTAATCACTTCCTGACCTAACCAATTCGCAAAATATATAAATAAGAATTGAAAAATCACCTCCAAAACCAGTACTCCAAGCATCAAACTGATATAATATACAATCAGTTCTCCATCTTTAGGAATAAAGCTTTTATCAATGGCTTGCTGTAATAAAAGAGGTCTTAATATAGCAAGGGCAGATAATAATATTGCAGACAAGCTCACAAAATAAAAGGTAATTCGATAAGGATTAGTATAACCAATCAACCTACGAAACAATTTAAAATCAAATGCTTTACCGCTTTTTTCTGCCATATTTAAGTAAGATAAATTGTCTTTGGATACTGGACTTCTGTTAAATATAAACCATGTGCTGGCACAGAATATCCCGCTTTACTACGATCTTCGCTATGAATTATATCTATTAAGTCATTAAGATTTAGTTTATGCTCGCCGATTTCTAGTAGCGTGCCAACAATAGCTCTCACCATATTTCTAAGAAAGCGATTTGCAGAAATCCTAAAAACCAACACATCACCATTCATTTCCCAAATAGCTTCTGTGATATTACAATTATACGTTTTTACATCGGTTTTAGACTTACTAAAACATTTAAAACTGGTATAGTTTAACAGTATTTTAGCAGCTTCATTCATCAGATCCACATCCAATTCTTTCTTTACAAAATAGGCGTTATGGATTTTAAAAGGATTCTTGGATAGGGTAATTATATATTCATAAGACCTACTTATGGCATCAAAACGAGCATGCGCATCTTCTTGCACCTTATCAATTTTTTGAATAGCAATTTCTGAAGGAAGAATTGAATTAAGTTTATATTTAAACTGAACAACATCCAAAACTTCCTCACTATCAAAATGAGCCATAATTTGCTTTGCATGAACTCCTGTATCTGTTCTTCCTGCTCCAACCACATCTGTTTTGACCCTTAACAAAATGGACAAAGATTTTTCTAAAACCTCTTGCACCGTGATAGCATTGGGTTGGCGTTGCCATCCATGATATGGAGTACCATTATATGAAAGTTCTAAAAAATATCTCAACGCTTTATCCTATTTTTGTTCAAAATCTGAGCGCAAATATACTTCATATAATATATATGTATAGTATTGTTTAATTTCGGTTTGCTTATAATATCATAAATCATTCTTATCTACCAGTTTTGAAAAAAATACTGCTCCTAAGTGACACACATAGCTATATTGACGATCGAATATTACATTATGTAAAAGAAGCTGACGAAGTTTGGCATGCAGGAGATATAGGAGACTTAAAAGTTACGGATGCTATAGAAGCATTAAAACCACTACGCTGTGTTTATGGAAACATTGATAATGACAAGGCAAGAGTTAGTTTTCCTTTACATCAAAGATTTACCTGTGAAGGTGTTTCTGTATGGATTACACATATTGGAGGATACCCTCCTAAATATAATGTAAATACTAGAGATGAAATCAGAAAAAATCCTCCTAAATTATTTATCTGTGGACACTCTCATATTTTAAAAGTAATACCAGACAATAAGAACGGATTACTACATATGAATCCTGGAGCTGCAGGAAAGCACGGATTTCATAAAGTAAGAACCATGCTAAGATTTACATTAGACAAAGGCAACATTGAAAACCTAGAAGTTATTGAGTTAGGAAAAAAATAAGACTCGAAGTTGGCATACTTCGAGTCTTAACGCACTAATACTACTAAGATTTTAGGTTTATCGTAATCGATCTACAGATTTTACGAGATTTTCATCCTTTCTAATAGCCTTGTTGGCCATCACTAATAAAACGATAGAAATAACAGGAATCAACATCCCAATACCTTTCTCCGAAACTTCAGTCTCTCCAGATAATGTTAGTGACCAATAAACAAATACTCCTAGTAAAATAAAGTTTAATAAGATATTGATACGCCCCAATACAAATTGAAGCTTTCTATTTTTAAACAAAAAAATACTTGCCAAAGCCAATACAGCAGACCCAGCAAACATTCCTAATACCAAAAAATTGTTTTGGGGTAACAAAGTTTCTCCATTTTGATCAAGTCCATATGGTAATATGGTAGAAACGCCACCCGAAAGTGCCATTACTAAAAACAGATAAATTGTTTGGATTCTTTGTATCATTGCCCCTACTTCTTTTGGAAAAGCAAAAATAAGAGTTTCTTTTTATAATTATGTGTAAAAAATCAAAAATAAAGTCGTATACTTGCATCACAAATGATGTAACCCATTCTATTTAGGTTACTTACCTTCAAAATAAAATTTTCCTAGAATTCTTCTTTAGAAAATTTAATACCAGAACTTAAATTATATAACAAATTTAAATGTTAGAGATTTCTGAATTAAAAGCGAAAAAGCTTCCTGAGCTACAGGAAATTGCGAAAAATTTAAATGTACCTAAATTTCGCACCATGAAAAAATTAGACTTGGTCTATCAAATACTTGATTACCAAGCAGCAAACCCTAGTAAAGTAAAAGAGGTTATTACCGAGGAATCATCTGCGAAAGCCGAAACTGCTCCGCAAAAACCAAACCCTCGTCAAAAGAGACCTCGAACGAAAAAAACACAAAACCCGTCAAACCCCACTCATAAAAACGAGGCAAAAGCACCTGTAGAAAAAAACACCCCTTCCAAACAAGAACCCAGAGAAGCTAAACCAGCTAAAACTGAAGGAACTAACGAAAACAAAAAGCCTCAGAAAAAACAAGAGGAAAAAAAGGAAGAAAGAAAAGACAATCGTAACAGGAATAACGATAAATCCCAAAACAAAAACCGTAACAATAAAAAAGAAAATAACGGAAATAGGGATAACGGAAATAGAGACAACAGAAATAGATATAAAGAACCTGATTACGAATTCGATGCTATTATCCAAAGTGAAGGAGTATTAGACATTATGCAAGATGGATATGGTTTTTTAAGATCTAGTGACTATAACTATCTTTCTTCACCAGATGACATATATGTATCTCAATCGCAAATTAGACTTTTTGGACTTAAGACGGGTGACACAGTACTTGGACAAGTAAGACCTCCTAAAGAAGGTGAAAAGTATTTCCCATTAATTAAGGTAAATAAAATTAACGGACTTGACCCACAAGTAGTGAGAGATAGAGTTTCTTTTGAGCATCTTACTCCACTTTTCCCTCAGGAAAAATTCAAATTAGCAGAGAGACAAAGCACCATCTCTACAAGAATAATGGACTTGTTTTCTCCAATAGGTAAAGGACAACGTGGTATGATTGTATCACAACCTAAGACTGGTAAAACTATGCTACTTAAAGACGTAGCAAATGCTATCGCCGCGAACCATCCAGAAGTTTATCAAATGATTTTACTTATTGATGAACGCCCAGAAGAGGTTACAGATATGCAACGTAATGTGCGTGGAGAAGTTATAGCATCAACTTTTGACAAAGAAGCTCATGAGCACGTTAAAATAGCAAATATTGTATTAGAAAAAGCAAAGCGATTGGTAGAGTGTGGTCATGATGTAGTGATTCTATTAGATTCTATTACACGTTTAGCAAGAGCATACAATACCGTACAACCTGCTTCTGGTAAGATTCTTAGTGGTGGTGTAGATGCTAACGCACTACACAAACCGAAACGTTTCTTTGGTGCCGCACGTAATATTGAAAATGGAGGTTCGTTAACTATTATTGCAACTGCATTAACAGAAACAGGCTCTAAAATGGATGAAGTTATTTTTGAGGAATTCAAAGGAACAGGTAATATGGAATTACAATTAGATCGTAAAATTTCTAATCGTAGAATATTCCCTGCCATTGACCTTACATCTTCAAGTACAAGACGTGATGATATTTTGCTAGATGAAACCACTATTCAAAGAATGTGGGTAATGCGTAAATATCTTGCAGACATGAACCCTGTAGAAGCTATGGAATTCATTAACGATCGTTTTAAACAAACAAGAAATAATGACGAGTTTCTTATTTCAATGAACGGATAAATACATACCATATAATATATAGGTAACGGCTGCCATATTTTGGTAGCCGTTTTTTTTTACCAATTAACACAGATCTAACACCTATATATTAGTAATTTTAGATTCAAAAAACTTTTTAAGTTGAAAGGTTTGTACCCAAATCAAGACTATTGATCTACAAAAAAACAATTCATTATGAAGACCATATTATATTGCATATTTAGTATTTCATTTTTATTAACTAGTTGCCAAGGCAATAGTCAAACTCATACTAAAGAGAATTCCACATCACAGCAAAAAAACATAAAACCAGTTCAAACTGAATCAATTAATGGATTAGACCGAGCATATTTTGCTAGTGGCTGTTTTTGGTGTGTTGAAGCCATATATGAAAGTGTAAAAGGAGTAAAAGAAGTAACCTCAGGATATTCTGGAGGGCACACAAAAAACCCTACTTATGAATCCAGCAATACTGGTCGCACAGGACACGCAGAAGCAGTAGAAGTTTTATACGATCCAAGTATTATTTCTTTCTCAACTTTAGTAGACGTATACTTTGGATCGCAAAACCCTTCGCAAATAAACGGTCAAGGACCAGATAGAGGTTCACAATATCGATCTATCATATTCTTTCAGAATGAAGATCAAAAAAATATAATAACAAAAAAGAAGGATTTACTAGGCAAAACCCTAAACCGACATATTGCCGCAGAAGTACTTCCGTTTCAGAAATTTTGGAAAGCCGAAGGATATCATCAAGATTATGAAAAAAGAAACCCATACAACAGATACATTCAGAATGTTTCGATACCTAGATTAAGGCGTTTTCAAAAAAAATTCCCTGAATTAATACAAAACACCCATTAATTCAGTTTCTCAACAATCACCTACATATTACCTCTATAAACGACCATATTCTCATTAACTTCATACACTGAGAATATGGTCATCTATTTCCGACGTACACATAATCCGTATAAAAAATAGGGGAAATTAACACCCTGTATATTCAACATAAAGCAGCCTGTTTTATTGAATTTTCAGATTTATTTAACATCTTAAGACTTTATTAAAAACTCACTTATCAAAATTAAACCCCTTACATAAACATCTTACTATCAAAGTTCTATAAAAGAACATTGAATAAAAGTTTGCTTTTCGTGTTCGAAAAATATACTATGCATGCATAATTAATAATGTTAAATTATTGCAAAAAAACACTTCTAAAATATTCTCTAATATTCAGTAAGAAGTAGAAAAAAAAGTAAAATATATTCTGTTTTTTACAAACCGACTACAGGCCCTGTAAACACAACCCAAATCGGTTGTAATACACAAAAAAATCGTTGAAAAACACAAATTGATCAAAAAAAAAGTGAATTTTTATACAAATAAAGTCAAAACAAGTTGTGTTTTTCATATTAATAACTTACTTTTGTTTATAGTTTAAGAGTTTTCAACTCAGTTAATTAATTAACAAGTTTGAAGTATTACTAAAGCAAATTAATTGTAACTAGCTGAAAAACAACATTTTAAACTAAAAAAAGTTCTTTAAAAAACTATGATTTTTAGCAAAAAAATAAGCTTTGTTAAAAAAAACAAAATGCCCCCATAAAAGTTTGGCATGTTTTTTGAGAATGAAATTTTTGAATAAAAACTTTTAAAAAATTATTTAAAGGAAGGATAAAAAAGCGAGAAAGGTTAATACCTTTTACAAATAACCCTAATCTGCTTTATTTTTGAATTTTAATTATGTAAACACAGAAAAGATTATGAAATCAATTTTTACATTTATTTTACTATTGGTGATGGCATCTGGGACTTCTTTTGCTCAAATTGAGTCTCTAGATCGATACTTAACGTCTACCGCCAAATTAGAATTAAGAACTGGACCAGGAGCAAACTTTGACATTATTGGAGAAATTCCTCAAGGAACTCAAGTATATGTTATTAGCTCAGGATATGGTGAATGGAGTACTGTACAGTACAAAAACGGAAATGGATTTGTATTAACAAATTTATTAGCCGAAGATAGTAGTATTGCTGAAGCTGAAAGAATTGCTAAAGCTGCTGAAGCTAGAAAGAATGCTGCTAGAATCGCTGCAGAACAAGCGATCAAAGCCGCTGAAGAAGCTAAAATTGCCGCTGCTGAAGCTGCAAGAAAAGCAATTGCAGATGCTGAAAAGGCACAAAGAGCTGCTGAAGCTGCTGCTGCTGCTGCTGCTGCTGAAGCTGATGCTGCAAATCAAAGTAAAAGTGCTGCCGAAAGAAGAAGACTTGCTGAGTTAGCAGAAACTCAAAGAGCTGTGGAAGAAGCAAGCAAAAGAACTTTAGGAAATACAAGAACAGCCTCTACTCCTATAGAGTCTAAGACTGCTTCTAATGGAAGTAATAGTAATAGAGCCGCTGCTGCTCCTTCTAAAGTAACAAGAGAAGATAAATTTGCTAATTGGGAGAAAAAGACATATAAGTCTGGTGCTACTCCTAAATCATTTAGCAAATTCAAAGGAAAGTTTGAATACAAATTAGATAACTACCTTAAAATTGAAGTAGGTAAGAACACAGACGTTGTTGTTAAACTTATCAAAATGGGTAAAACTGAGAAAGATGATGAAACTGTAAGAATCGTATTTATTAACAGTAATCAAACTCAGTATATCAGAAACATTCCTGAAGGAGAGTACTACTGTGTTATTGCATATGGTAAAGAATGGAAAGAAACAGAAGCAAAGAATGGAAGACGTCAAGGAACGTTTACAAAAAACGCTTTATATGAAAAAGATGGAGCTGTGTTAAACTATAACACTATTAAGACTGAGCAAGGTATTAATGTTCCTTCTTACAGCTTATCTCTAGATCTTCTTCCTAACGGAACATTAGAGTATGGTAACAATACTTCTGATGAAGATAAAATTACACCAGGAGATTTCAATGCATTCTAAAAACTATCAAAGCATAGCTTAGAATACAAATAAAAAATATTTTATTATCACCAATAATAAATGTAAAAACAAAAAGCATCAGCTTCTACGCTGATGCTTTTTAGTTTTATGAAACATCCATGATATTCTGATCTTTATCGATATATCCATAACTGTGTAATTAAATATTATTAACAAATCATCCCGTTTGGTAGCTTTTCAAAAACACATTCAGTTGCATAAAAACTAAAACAAAATCCTCATCCACATTATAGCTTTTCTGTATTTAAAACAATATCAAAAAAAACCTTTAGAGTGATTTTCTAAAGGTTCTTTAATTTATTAAAACAATTTTAATTTTATATTTCTATTAGTTATTATTACGATGTCTTTCTCTAGCTAATAGTGTGTTTTTAAGAAGCATTGCGATTGTCATCGGACCAACTCCACCTGGAACTGGAGTTATAAACGAAGCTTTTTTACTCACATTTTCATAATCAACATCACCCACAATTCTATACCCTCTTTCTCTAGAATCATCTACAACTCTTGTAATACCTACATCAATAATCACTGCATCATCTTTAACCATTTCGGCCTTTAAAAAATTAGGAACTCCTAATGCCGAAATAACAATATCAGCTTGAGAAATGATTTGCGTAATATTTTTAGTATGACTATGAGTAAGCGTAACCGTAGAATTACCTGGCCATCCCTTTCTTCCCATTAAAATACTCATCGGTCTACCCACAATATGACTTCTACCGATCACAACAGTATGCTTTCCTTTAGTATCCACATTATAGCGTTCTAATAATTCTAAAATACCAAATGGAGTCGCTGGTATAAATGTTGACATATCCAAAGCCATTTTACCAAAATTCATGGGATGAAATCCATCTACATCTTTATCTGGATCAACAGCTAATAGTACTTTTTGTGTATCGATTTGTGGAGGCAATGGTAACTGAACAATAAACCCATCAATACTCTTATCTTCATTAAGTTCTTTAATCTTAGCAAGCAATTCAATTTCACTGGTAGTACTAGGCATTTTTACCAAAGTAGATTCAAAACCTATTCTTTCGCATGCTCTTACTTTACTTCCAACATACGTTAGACTAGCTCCGTCATTACCCACCAATACTGCAGCGAGGTGTGGAACTTTTTCGCCTCGATCCTTCATCTTCTGAACTTCGACAGCGATTTCATTTTTAATATCGTTACTTACTTTTTTTCCGTCTAAGACTTCCATATTTGACCCCTACTTTGTGTTATAAATTATAATGTGGAATTATTATTTCATTTTACCCATCATCTGCATCATACGTTTTCCACCACCGCCTTGCATCATTTTCATCATCTTGCTCATCTGATCAAATTGTTTTAGCAATTGATTTACTTGCTGAACAGATGTTCCCGATCCTTTTCCTATACGTTTTTTTCTACTAGCATTTATAATTTGTGGTTTTGTTCTCTCGTCTGGAGTCATCGAATGAATAATTGCTTCGATATGCTTAAAAGCATCATCATCCACATCTACATTCTTCATCATCTTACCAGCACCTGGAATCATACCAATAAGATCTTTCATATTACCCATTTTCTTAACCTGTTGGATTTGTTTCAGGAAATCATCAAACCCAAATTGATTCTTGGCAATTTTTTTCTGTAATTTTCTAGCTTCTTCTTCATCAAATTGCTCTTGAGCTCTTTCTACAAGAGAAACTACATCTCCCATTCCCAAAATACGATCTGCCATACGTGAAGGATAGAAGACATCAATTGCTTCCATCTTTTCACCAGTACCAATAAACTTAATCGGTTTATTAACCACAGATTTAATAGAAATAGCAGCTCCACCTCTAGTATCACCATCTAATTTGGTAAGGATAACACCATCAAAATTCAAAACATCATTAAATGCTTTTGCAGTATTTACGGCATCTTGTCCTGTCATCGAATCCACTACAAACAGAGTTTCATCGGGTGTTACAGCTTTATGGATATTGGCTATCTCGGTCATCATAACCTCATCAACAGCCAAACGACCTGCGGTATCTATAATAACCACATTAAATCCATTAGCTTTAGCATGGGCAACACCTGCTTTTGCTATTGCAACAGGATCACTATTTCCTTTATCACTAAAAACTTCGACATTTATTTGATCACCCACCACATGCAACTGGTCTATCGCAGCTGGTCGGTACACATCACAAGCAACCAAAAGAGGTTTTTTTGTTTTCTTGGTTTTAAGAAAGTTTGCTAATTTTCCAGAAAAGGTTGTTTTTCCTGAACCTTGCAAACCTGACATCAAAATAACAGATGGATTCCCTGATAGGTTTACTCCTGCAACTTCTCCTCCCATCAATTCAGTCAACTCGTCTTTAACAAGTTTCACCATCAATTGACCAGGTTTAAGACTCTTAAGTACGTTCTCTCCTAAGGCTTTTTCTTTTACTGTTGCAGTAAAATCTTTAGCTATTTTATAATTCACATCAGCATCAACCAACGCTCTACGAACCTCCTTAAGTGTCTCAGCGACATTTACTTCGGTAATTTGACCATGGCCTTTTAGGATATGTAACGCCTTATCTAACTTATCGCTTAAATTATCAAACATATGCTTTCTTAGGGTTTTTCAATATCTACTTTTTTAGTAGACAGGTGCAAATTTAATGATTTGAAGTGTATTAATAAAAGGAAGATGAATCTAATTATGTGATGTAATTTAACCAGCAGGCTACATTCAAAATACACATAAAAAAAGCTATTGAAGCGCACTATAAGTATAGTTACTGTTTCAATAGCTCATTTAATGTACCAGGAGTAGGCTAACTCTAATACAACACTTAACTCTTAATATCCTAATCAATAATTTATAAACCCAAAGCATTTGGTTTAAGGGGGAAATGGAGGAATAACCAAATGCCTTGAATTCTTAATTAACTAAACATTTTTTTATAATGCAGGAAGGATTACTTTATCAATTGCGTGAATCACGCCATTAGCCGCTTGAACATTAGTCACAATAATATTACTTACTCTGTCATTAGCGTCTGTTAATGTTGTGTTCATGGCATCGACAGTAATATCACCTCCAAGAGTTGTTACCACGCCGCTCATTAAATCTTCTGCTCTAACATTAGCTTCGGCCACTACATGGAGGTTTAACGTAGCCGTCAATGTTGCTTCTGCAATATCCGCAAGAGAACTGGCACCTAACTCAGTCAATAAACTCGCAAAAGCATCATCAGTAGGTGCAAATACGGTAAAAGGTGCTGGAGCTGTTCCATTTGCTGTACTTAAAGTAGCAACATAATTCTCATCTAACTGATCATCTCTAGTAAGTGCTGCAACCAAACTGCTAAAAGTTGCATCTGCTGTAGCAAAAGTAACCACAGTAGGTAATGTGATTACAGTACCAACCTTATGAATAACTCCATTCGTAGTTACAATATCTGCTTCATCTACATCAGATATCCCATTAAAAGAAACTCCGCTTGCTGTATTGATATAAATACTCAAATTTGCCATAGTATCACCATATGTAGCAAGTGTATTACCATAACCAGTACTTAATGAAGCAGAAACATTAACTCCTGCAAGTACATGATTTAATAAAATTTGTTCTAAATCAGCCACAGGTAAGCCAGAGATATCTCCTAATGCTGTAAAAGCGTCATTATCTGGAGCCAACAATGTTAAATTGCTATCCGCCCCATTTAACACAGCTTCAAAATCGGTATCAAATCCTGAAGTTGTAGTTGCTACTGCTGCTAAAGAGGAAAGGTCACTATCAAGACCAACAAACGTGAGCATTGTTGGTAAAGGAATCACCTTATCTACTGCATGAATAACTCCATTATCGGTCATTATATCAGGATCTATAACTGTAGATTCTCCGTTAATAACCACTCCACTTGCAGTATTAATATACATACTTATATTAGCACCTGTTGTGGTTTCTGATGCTAAATTTTTCACATATCCTGTGGTTAGATCCGTAGACATCTGTGTGGTTCCTAACACATGATTTAATAATATTTGTTCTAGTGTTTCTACTGGAACATCATCTAGTGCAGTTCCATCCAAAAACTCTGCAAATGCAGCATTGTTTGGTGCGAATACCGTAAAGGTACCTGTCCCGTTCAGTGTAACATCTAAATTAGTTCTCTGCAATGCAGCCAACAAAGAACTATACTCTGAATTATCTGTAACAAAATCAGCGATCGTCATAACGTCTGGTGTGAATACAGTATCATCATCATCACTACAAGAAACTACAGAAATAACAAATAGTGCTAAAAAAGCTTTTTTGAGGAAATTTTTCATTTTCATTGGTTTTAATTTTATGATTAATTGTTCGGTGATTAAACAACTCATACAAGGAAAGTGCTACCCCAAATCATGAGTTTAGTATTTTTTTAACTTTTTGTTTAATATTTTAACAAATATGTTAAACAAAAAGTCTTCATCCATCATTTTCGTCACAAGAATTTGCAAAAGAAATAATTCTAGATAATAACTCATCGTTATGAGTGGCTTCTACAGATTCACCATTATGAAGTAATAACCTAATAGGAAAATCTATACTAACCACGGTACTTTCTTCCAGGTTTTCCATAAATACAAATACCTCAGCATCATGAATAACCTCGGTAGTCTCAAATACGTTAATATCAAAATTAAAAGTCAAAAAACGAAGTGGGTACACAAAATCAATGCACTCAATATCTGGATCATCCATATCGCAACCAATAGCTAAAGATTGTAATGCGTTTAAATCTTCTACAATCTCTTCAGTATGGTCAGATTTGGTGATAGTAATCGGAAACTGTATTTGAATATTATCAGAAGTATTTAACTGATTATAATCAGATATTTGATTAATTTCAATCTCTTCGGTACTATTGCGTATAATGGAGTAAGGTAAATTGATACTATAACAATTACCTCCATCTACTACATCATCATAGGATCCATCATGGATAACAATACTACGCATTAAATCGGCCAATTGAGAATCTTTAGGAATTGTGGTATCTATATTAGGATCTATCAATTGCCTTTCTTCTTTTTGACAAGAAATCATAAAAAAAACAAAACCTATCATCACAACAAAAGCGTAACATAAACGATTTCCCATAATACTTATCTATATTTAGTTTGTTATTATAACAATTAAAATATTCAAATTCCTACTAAGCTTCTTTTTTTTTTACTTTTAGAAAAAACTCCTAATGCCCAAAGATTTATTCGAAAACGTTTGTGAGGAAAAGCTTTTTTCAGAGCTTTTTAAAAAACACGCTAAAAACCTACATGACTTTATCTATTATAAATACGGTGAACATATACAACCAAAAGACAAAGTACAAGAAGCCTTTATAAAATTGTGGGATAATTGTAAAAAAGTTTCTTTAGAAAAATCAAAAAGTTTTTTATTTACAGTAGCAAACAATCTATCATTAAACCAGATAAAACATGATAAGGTAAAACTGAAATATCAGCAGATACCCACAAATGATCGCACTAATGAAAACCCACATTTCATACTAGAAGAAAAAGAATACCTTCTCAAATATCAGAAAGCACTAAGTAACTTAACAGCATCTCAACGAGTAGCCTTTCTTATGAATAGAGTTGAAGGCAAACGGCATAAAGAGATTGCAGCATTACTTGGTATTTCTAGAAAGGCAGTAGAAAAGAGAATTTACGGAGCTCTCGAAAAATTAAGAAAAGACATAGAAGGAATATAAAAAAACGGAAAGACTGGGTAGGAGTTTTAGCTATAAGATTGTTATTACATTAGAATCTTGTTATGAAAAAGGAAGATATTATTAAAAAGTGGTTGAACTATGAACAACTCACTAAGCAGGAATCAGAGGCGTTTGAGCAATTGAGCGCCTATGATTCTTATGTTAAAATATCCGATGCCTCTAAAAAATTCAAGGCTCCTAATTATAATTCTAGCGAGCACTACCAAACCCTATATAAAGAATTAGTTCCTCAAAAAACAGTTCCTCTTAAAAGGTCTTATTTACCTAATTTAGTTCGTATTGCAGCAGTTTTTGCAATTGGAATTGGGTTATATTTTTCTTTTTTTAAAGAATACAATACAACCTATACCACACTTGCTAGTGAAAAATCTACTATTGAATTACCCGATACGTCCACTGCCATATTAAATGCACTTTCTTCTATTGAGTATAATAAAAAGAATTGGCCAAACCAACGTAGTCTTACTCTAACAGGTGAAGCTTTTTTTAAAGTTGCAGATGGTAAAAAATTTGATGTTCATACGAGTTCAGGTATTGTAAGTGTTTTAGGAACTCAATTTAATATTAAGCAAAGAGGTAACTATTTTGAAGTTACCTGCTACGAAGGAGTTGTAAGTGTAACAACTGGGAATCAAGTCAAGTATTTAAAAGCTGGAGATGTCTTAGAGTTATCTTCAAAAATTATCAAAGAGAAAAAAATAAACCGCCAAGAACCTCATTGGATCAATGATAGAAGTTCATTTTATAGCACGCCTTATTCAAAAGTTTTAAAAGAATTAGAATGGCAATATGGTGTCACTATTACAACTAAAAACATTGATAAAACTATACTTTTTACTGGTAATTTTGTACATTCAGATATTCAAACTGCGTTAAAATCTATTACGATACCTATGCGTTTGAAATATGTGATTAATAACAAAACTGTAACTTTATTTAAAGAGTGATTCAAACCAAAATCCTCGTTTCAATTATTCTATTGACCTTCATTCTTTCTCCACTAAAAGCACAAACAGGAAAAGATACATATCCGCTTATAGTAGTTTTAAAAAATATTCAAAAAAAATTTGGATACAGATTTTCATATGTAGATCAAGAATTAAATGACATTACTATCCCTAAACCACCTGAATTAGCAGAACTAGATGAGACTATATTATATTTAGAAACTACAACTCCCTTTCGTTATACCATTCTTAAAGATAATACCATAACATTAAGTTACAGAATCAAAGAAATCTGTGGAACGATACTAGACCTAAACAATAAGATTATACCTAACGCGACGATCAAAACTAACAATCATGGAACCATATCGGATGCTGAAGGAAGATTTAGGATAAAAATAGATTCTCCTAACGATATCATTATAATTACATATATTGGATATAAGCCTCTTAGGATTCCAATACTTGATTTTAAAGAAAAGCCTTGCAAAAAAATCATACTCACCCAAAAAGTAGAATCTCTAAATGAGATTATCCTAAATGATTATTTGATTAAAGGAATACAAAAAAGAAATGATGGTTCAGTTACTGTTAATTATAATAATTTTGGGATTCTACCAGGTCTTATTGAACCTGATCTACTGCAAACGATTCAAGCACTTCCTGGTGTTTTAAGTGTAAACGAGACGGTTTCTGACATCAATGTACGAGGTGGAACTAATGATCAAAACCTTATACTCTGGGACGGAATAAAAATGTACCAATCCAGTCATTTCTTTGGTCTTATATCTGCATTCAACCCATATTTAACCAAAAACGTACAAATATTTAAAAATGGTTCGAGTTCTAGGTATGGTGAAGGTGTATCTAGTGTAATCGCTATGAATACAACAAATGAGATCAATGAAAATATAGATGCAAGTATTGGTGTAAATCTTATAAGTGCAGATGGTTATATAGATGCACCTTTAAACAAAAAGTCATCCATTCAGTTGGCAGTGAGACACTCTTTAAATGAAATCATAGAAACCCCAACCTATGATCGATATTTTGATAAAGCATTTCAAAACTCAGAAGTAATCAATATGAATAGTTCTGATGAAAAGTTCTCTTTTTATGATGCAAGTATACGCTGGTTATATCAATTCACTCCAAAAGATCTCATCAAAGTAAATGCTTTGGTAATGCGAAACAACCTTGTTTTTCAAGAAGATTCGTCTATAAATCAATCCAACATTTCTAGAGAAAGTAGTGCGAAACAGAGTAATATTGTAGGAGGAATATTATATCAACGAGATTGGAACAAATTCTTTAAAAGTGAACTATTGCTATATGGCACAAATTATAAGCTTACGGCCATAAACTCTGATATTCAAAACAATCAAAGGCTATTACAGGAGAATGATGTTCTCGAAAGCGGCTTAAAATTAAATACACTTCTTAAAACAGGTGCTAACACTAATTTAAAAAACGGATATCAGTTTAATGAGACTGGTATATCCAATCTTCAGGATATAAACAATCCTACTTTTAGAGATTTTACAAAAGAAGTTGTGCGCACCCATTCAATATTCTCAGAACTAGAGTACCGTTCAAATAATAGCACTACATATTACAATATAGGAGCTCGACTAAATTATTTTGAAAAATTTGATACATTCAATTTTGAACCTAGAGTTAGTGCATACAAAAGATTTACTAATCATTTTACTTTAGAGTTTTTAGGAGAAATTAAAAGTCAGGCGACTTCTCAAATAATAGATCTTCAAAATGATTTTCTAGGTATTGAAAACCGAAGATGGGTATTATCTAATGACAATGACATTCCTATAATTAAAAGTAAACAAGCTTCGATCGGTATTAGCTACAACCATAATAACTGGCTAATAAGTACCGATTTTTACTATAAAGATGTTGATGGGATCATAACTCGTAGTCAAGGGTTTCAGAACCAATATGAGTTTATAAGAGATCATGGTAGTTACGCTGTTTTTGGTATTGATTTTTTGATCAACAAAAGGTTCAAAAGTTTCAGTACATGGTTAAGTTATTCTTATGCTAATAATGAATACACCTTTAATAATTTAAGTGAAACGAATTTTCCAAATAATATCGACATTCGTCATAACATAAATTTCGCTATTTCTTATCAATATAAAAACCTAAAAATTTCAGGTGGTATAAATTGGCATAGTGGGAAACCTACTACCTTACCAGACCCTAATAATACTATCGAAAACAACCGAATAAATTATTTGACCCCAAACAATTCAAGGCTGGATGATTATATCCGAACAGATATTTCTTCTACGTACTCATTCAATATTTCTAAAAAAATAAAAGGGTTTGCTGGAATTTCTTTCTGGAATATTCTAGGCCAGAACAATACTATTAATAATTACTATTCGATTAGAAATCAAAATGACGTAGAACAAATAACGGAATCAGGATTAGGCACTACGCCCAATCTGGTTTTGCGATTAAATTTTTAAAGCTTTTTTACACCACTATAACTTACCTCTTCTTCTCCTCCCACAACTTTTTCTACATTTTCGATTATTTCAAAGCCATTTTTTCGAAAAAAAGTTTTTGTCACAGCATTTATTTGAGTTGTAAGTGTACTAACATTGTGCTCTTTTGCAACTTCTTCCATGACAGCATATAGCTTTTTAGCAATTCCTCTTCCCTGATAATTCTGGTGCACAAAAATATATTCTATCACTCCATCTCTATTAAGTAAAAAAGAGCCTATAATCTCTCCATTCAATTTTGCATTATACACAAAATCATTTTTAAACTTTTCTTTCCAATAGTTCTTATCCGCTGCTAATCTAGAATATATTTTTACTTCAGATTTAGTGAATATTTTGGAACCATAAATAGTAACGGTCTGATAAAACAGACGCTGCATTAAGGTCAAATCCGAGTCGACAGCTTGAGAGATTAGGTAGTTCATTATTTATTAAGCAGAAGAATACTTCTTTTTTCTATGGGGTAAAACAACTTTCACATAAATATAGAGAAAAAGATTAGATAATAAAATTTTTGTTAAAAAAAACTTAAAGAATAAAAAAATGTAGTAATTTAAAAGTGCCCTAAAATGTAATTTATGAAACACTCTTACGCTTACATTATACTATTATTACTATTCTTAAGTAATAATAGTTTTTCTCAACAACAAAAATTAGACAGCCTAATTCATATTACAACCTCCATTTCAGATTCTTCTAACATTGATCTTGCAACAGATTTAATCTATGAACTGAGTCTGGATGAACAATATGACGAAGGCCTTAAATATTGTAACACATTTATTGATATATCTAAATCTATAACATATAATAAGGGAACTGGAAGAGTATATATTGAGAAAGCCAATATTTATAATATAACTGATCAATCGTTCACAGCTATGCAATCGTATGATCAAGCAGAACATTATTTTGAGCTAGCTAAATACAATAGGGGTGTTGCTGTAACGAACAATAACAAGTCAATTATTGAACATCGCCTTGGCAATTTAGAAAAAAGCATAAACCACTTATTAAAAGCCAATATATACTATGAAAAGCTTAATGACAGTATCAGCTTAGCAGATACTTTTAACAATATTGGTAATGTATACCACGCACTAAAACAACCTAACCCTGCAAAAAAGTATTATAAAAAATCTATTAGTATTAAGCGCAAAAATAAACTTAAAAACCTAGGAGCTACATTAAACAACCTTGCGTTAATATATATTGACACCCGTGAAATAGATTCGGCGATTACAATGTTAAATGAAGCTCTTGAAGAAAACAAACTACAAAAGGACAGCAGAAGTATCTCTGGAACTTATAATGCTTTAGGAAGAATATATCTTGACCAAAAAAAATATACCAGAGCAAAAGAATATTTTGAAGCGTCTATGTTTGTTGGAGGTAAAGTAGAATATAAACGAAGATTAGTAACCACAAAGCATGCACTCGCTTTAATAGCAATCAAAACAGGAAATTTAGACGAAGCTGAAAAACATCTTACCGAAAGCAGGTTAAAGGCCAAAGAACTCAATTCTGTGAGTCAATTACTTGCTAATTATAAATATACAGCTCAGCTGGATTCTGCTAGAGGGGATTTTGCTAATGCATTTGAATGGCAAAAGAAACATCAAACTCTACTTAATGAAGAATCAGAAGCAGAAAAAAGAAAAAACGTTTCTATTACTCAACAAAAAATAGAAAATGAACGTAAACAACAAAAAGTACTGGAAGTTCAAAGATCCAATGAACAAGAGACAAATGAAAAGCTTATAAAACAAAAGATATACACTTATGTCGCAATTGTCGCTTTTATCGTGGCAATGATTTTTATTATTTTCATTATTAAAAGTAGATTAGAAAGAGCTAAATATATTAATGAGCTTAATGAATCTAATCAAGTAAAAAACAAATTATTTTCTATAGTATCTCATGACCTAAAAAACGAAATACATGGGTTAAACAATACACTTAACTTATTAGAAAATGACATAATTTCTGAAAAGGAATTTAAGGAAATTATACCTTTACTTTCTGATAGCACCCATCAAACCACTATTCTGCTATCTAATCTTTTAAATTGGTCAAAGTCCCAAATGAATAAACTTAAAGCCAATCCTGTTACTATTGATTTTACCGAAATCATAAAAGACAAATTTAGATTCTTTGAATCAAGAGCATCTCAAAAAGGGATTCAGCTGATTAATAATTTAACGGATACCACCAATGTATTTGCAGATAAGGATATGTGTACTATTGTAACACAAAATTTAATCGCAAATGCTATTAAATTTTGTAATTCTGGTGATACAATCACAATATATAAAGAAGAGCTAGAAAAGGATTATATAAAAATCTGTTTTAAAGATACTGGAGTAGGAATATCCGAAGAGAACTTAACCAAGCTTTTCTCTGAAGACACTTTCTCAACCAAAGGAACCAGTGATGAAACAGGTACTGGATTAGGTTTAAAAATTTGTAACGAATTAATCACTCTTAATCGAGGGATTTTAGGCATCAAAAGTACTCTTGGAAAAGGTAGTACTTTCTTCATAACATTGCCTAAAATTAATCCTTCATAAACCTACATACGTTCTGGAACTTTTACTCCTAACAATCCAAAGGCTGATTTAATCGTGGCACCAACAACCTGAGATAATTGAATTCTAAAAATCTTTTCTGTTTCAGAATCAGCTCCAAATATCGATACATTCTGAAAAAACGAATTGTATGCCTTTACTACATCATAAGTATAATTAGCAATAACTGCTGGACTTAATTCCTGAGCTGCATGCTGAATAATTTCTGGATATAATTCTAATAATTTAATAAGTTCCTTTTCTCTAATATCCAACGTGATATTTTTCACTGGGCTATTCCAATCGAAATCTGCTTTACGCAAAATCGCTTGAATTCTTGCATAAGTATATTGAATAAAAGGTCCTGTGTTTCCTTGAAAATCCACCGATTCAGATGGATTAAAAAGTATTCTCTTCTTTGGATCTACTTTTAGAATAAAGTATTTCAATGCACCTAAACCAATAGTTTTATAAACATCATTTTTTTCTTCTTCAGAATACCCATCTAATTTCCCTAACTCTTTCGATATTTCTCCAGCTGTTTTGGCCATTTCGACTATAAGATCATCTGCATCGACTACGGTACCTTCTCTACTTTTCATTTTACCACTAGGTAGATCTACCATTCCGTAGCTTAAATGATGTAAATTTTTGGACCAATCGTATCCTAATTTCTTAAGAATAAGAAAAAGTACTTTAAAATGATAATCTTGCTCATTACCAACGGTATAAATCATACCGCCGATATCAGGATTATCTTTAACACGCTGTATTGCGGTTCCAATATCCTGAGTCATATATACTGCGGTACCATCACTACGCAATACTAACTTTTCATCCAAACCTTCCTCAGTTAGATCACACCATACGGATCCATCTTCTTTTTTAAAGAACACACCCTTGGTAAGTCCTTCTTCAATATTATCTTTTCCTAAAAGGTATGTGTTACTTTCATAATAATAGCTATCAAAATCAACACCTAATGTCTTATATGTTAGATCAAAGCCAGCATACACCCAATCATTCATAGTCTTCCAAAGCTTCACGACATTTTCATCACCAGCTTCCCATTTTCTAAGCATTTCTTGAGCTTCAATCAAAATCGGAGCCTCTTTTTTTGCTTCATCTTCTGTTTTTCCTGAAGCAATCAATTCTGACACTTGTTTCTTATACTCTTGATCGAATCGAACATAATAGTTCCCTACCAGTTTATCTCCTTTTAAACCTGTGGAATCTGGAGTTTCTTCATTCCCAAACTTCTGCCAAGCAACCATACTTTTACAAATATGAATCCCTCGATCATTAATAATCTGAGTTTTATATACTTTTTTACCACTAGCTTTAATAATTTCGGCCACAGCATATCCCAAAAGATTATTTCTTATATGACCTAAATGCAACGGTTTATTGGTATTAGGTGAAGAATATTCAACCATTACAGCTTTACCATCTTCCTCTGGAGTTACAAAACCATACTGCTCAACTCCTTTTATTTGTGAAAAGAAATCCAAATAATACTGATCTGCAATCACAAGATTTAAAAAACCTTTTACCACATTAAATGAAGTAATTTCTTCAACATGTTGCACTAAATAATTTCCTACAGCTTCTCCTATCTGTACAGGATTACCCTTTACTACTCGTAACATAGGAAAAACCACAACCGTAATATCACCTTCGAATTCTTTACGAGTTCCTTGTAACTCAACGGATTCCAAATTTGCGCTATATAGTTCTTTTATTGCCTCTTTTACCTGTCCTGAAATGGTTTGCTGTAATGTCATTTTATAAATTGTATTTGATATAAAAATCAGGCAGCAAAGATAATAGAAATATAATGTTCTACCTCTTCAATCCCAATCAATTCGTATCTTAAAACAAAAGAAAAATGTTAATCAATCTTGTATATTGACATTATGAACCTAAAAATATTTTTTAGTCACTATAAGGATTATGCACAGCAAATTATCAGAAACTAAAAAGAATTAATACTACATATATTTCCCGTTTTAAAAATCTACAAAATCAACACATTTTTTTTCTTCATTTACATCTCAAAAAAAAATCATATTATCCAAAACATATTACATTCATCATAACATATTACAACCTCTTTATTATAACATTATACTTAGCAGAATATTTCGGTAAAATTTACTTGAAAACCGTAAAAAACAAGATGAAAAGGTCAATTTTATCGATTAATTACTCTTTTTGTAAAAATATTAGTACTTTTATAAAAACCACTATATGTCGAGATTTTTCTTTTTTGTATTCCTATTTATAATTATTACAGGTTGTGAATCTAAAATAAATCACGATGCGCAGCTGTATGATTTTATGGAAGCATTTACAGGTAAATTCTCCTCTAAAAAACAAGCTGAACAGGATTCAGGATATTCTAAAATAACACTTATCAATACACCTATATGGGAAGATAGATCAGGGTATTGGTTTTATCATGAATTACATAAAGAGCAGGATCCTTCCTTTGTTTACAATCAAAGAATTATTCATATCAAAAGAATTGACAGTGTCACCATTAGTAGCGCTAATTATATAATCCCTAATCAAAAAAAATATATAAATGGTTGGAAAGATCTTTCTGTTTTTGATGATCTAATTATGGATAGTCTTAAAATTAGAGATGGATGTGACTTATATTTTAAAAAGAAAACTTCTACTATCTATCAAGGAAAAACTAAAAAGGGAGCCTGTTTAAGTAGCTTTAAAACCAATATGTCTTATATCACAAGTAATGTTGTAATTAGCAAAGAGAGAATCACTTCCTGGGATAGAGGATATGACATTAACGGAAAACAGGTTTGGGGTAAAATTCAAGGACCTTATAAGTATATTAGAATTTCAGAGAATTAAAGCAAGTAATTTTAATCCGTAAAATCTGCTAAAGTTTTGTTTTCTAGAACCTTTAAAGTATTATCTCTTACTTCTATCATTAGTTTATGTACTGTACAAGCGTCTTCATCAGGGCAATCATTACATTTTTCATAGAAGTTCAAACTCACACAAGGCAACATAGCAATTGGCCCTTCTAATACCCTAATTACAGATGCCATAGAGATCTCTTTAGGCTGCTTAATTAAATAGTATCCGCCTCCTTTTCCTTTCTTGGATCCTAAAAAGCCATTTTTGCGGAGTGTTAATAATATACTTTCTAAAAACTTCTGTGAGATATTTTCGCTTTTGGCTATCTCAGAAATCAATACAGGATGTTCACACCGCTTTCTTGCGATATAGGTCAATGCTTTTAATCCGTATTTCGTTTTCTTAGAAAGCATATGTTTCCTTTATAATTATATTCAAAAATAGTTAAAAGATATTACTTCGCGTATTTCTCCATACAATTACCTATAGTATAGAACCAGAAAAACTAATTCATTGGCAGGAAAATCTCTGCCATCATACATCTAGCACTTCCTCCACCTAATTTTTCAATTGTACCTAGATCACTGTGAAGAATAGCACAATGCTTTTCTATTTTTTCTATTTGATCGTTCGTTAGACTATGGTAAGCTGCAGAAGACATTACCAAATACCGTTTTTCATCTGCTCCTATCACCTGTAACATATTACCAGCAAAATTATTTACCTGATCTTCTGTGATGGCAATAATTTCTTTACCATCACTTGTTAGATGTTTTAAAAGATTTTTTCTTTCTTTTTTATCATCTACACAATCCAGACATACAACAGCAAAAGTCTCTCCAATTCCCATCATCACATTTGTATGATATATGGCAAGTCGTTCTTTGCCTACATTCTGATATGCTGTAAAAATAACTGGTGTATATTCAAAATCTTCACAGAATTCAATAAGTAATTCTTCATCGGCTCTTGGAGATAAAGCACAATATGCTTTTCTACCTACCCTATCTAAAACAAGACTACCTGTTCCTTCCAGAAAAACTTCATCTTTTTCAGCTTCGGTATAATCAATCACATTTTTAATTTCGAAACCAGATTTTTCTATAGTATCCAATACTTCTGGTCGACGTTCTCTCCGCCTATTCACAGCAAACATTGGATACAACCCTATATCTCCGTTTTCATGAAAAGAAACCCAATTATTTGGAAAAATTGAATCTGGAGTATCATTTTTCGGATCATCGTCAATAACAATTACGTTTACACCTACGGATCTCAATGTTTTAATGAAATTATCAAATTCTGTTTGCGCTTTTATATTAGCATCTTCAGAACTAATTCCAGATCCATCCTGATAATAATTATTAACAGCAGTTTGCTCATTCATCCTAAATTTTACTGGACGAATCATTACTATTGTATTGGTTACTTGTTTCATCTGTTTATATATTACTGATAAAAGGTAAGACAGCGTTTAATCTCTTATTAATGGCATCGTAGAACAACGTAAAAGTCCTTCTTGTTTCGCTATTTCTGCATAAGGAACTTCTTCTACTGTTATATTTAAACTACGTAGCCAAGTATTTAGTCTAATAAAGTTCTTTTCAGAAATTACAATATCTTCTGATATCGAAAACACATTAGAATTCATATAATACATTTCATCTTTACTAATATGAAATAGGTTTTCTTCTCCAAAAAAGTTTACCAAATATTCATAATCGTCTAGATTTCTAAAGCCTTCTTTATGAATGATTGCTTTATCTTTACCTACTGGTTGAAAGCAGCAATCCAGATGTAAAGCATTATCTCTAGGATCATCCATTGATTTATTTAAATCAAACTCCTTTACTATTTTGTTTGGAAAAAGTGATTGAATATAAGCAACTCCTTTCATATTAGTTCTAGCCACGATACAATCACTATAATCTTCACCTTTATAGGTACCTATAAAAATATGGTCATTATGAATAATAATATCACCTCCTTCAAAATGTATATCTTCAGAAGGAGCTTTACATACTTTTTGAGAATCTACCTGATCTATAACATATTCTATAGCTTTAATCTCCTTTTCTCTATCCGGAAGTATATTTGACTTTATAAACTTATCTTCTATAACCAAGGCAATATCTCTTGCAAAAATCTGATTATAATTCTCAATAACTTCTGGCCTATATACTTTTACGTCATATTTCTCAAAAATTTTAGCTACAGCCTCCATTTCATTGATCATATCGGTTTCTTTCGGATAGGTGCCAGCCTTTATATGTTCAATAGATTTAGGATCATAAGCCTCTTCAATTTTTGGAACAGGTCCGTTACTTACAGCTGTTCCTAAAACAACTGCTCTAAGCCTTGAAGTTTCGTTTCTAATATGTAGTTTCAATGGTCTAATATTTATATAAAACTAAAGTTAACATATAACTTTAGTGATCAAACAAATATAGGAAGACGGATAGTTTGGATGCTAATTTTATTCAAAAAAAATATCAAATTTTTATCAAATTCTGAAATTAGACACGTATTCAAAAGATGTATTATTTATTTCATAAAAAAAGGTGTTGAATTTTTCAACACCTTTTTTTATTTATTCAGTTTATTTTTATCTTTTTTCAACAGACTTAAATTCTCTGTAATTTTCTCCAATATATATTTGTCTTGGTCTTCCTATAGGTTCTTTACGAAGACGCATTTCTCTCCATTGAGCAATCCAACCTGGCAATCTTCCTAGGGCAAACATTACAGTAAACATTTCTGTTGGTATCCCTAATGCTCTGTAAATAATTCCAGAATAGAAATCAACATTAGGATATAATTTTCTTTGTACAAAATATTCATCTTCTAAAGCTACTTTTGCAAGACCTTTTGCTATATCCAGAACAGGATCTTCTATTCCTAAATCTCCTAGTACTTCTTCTGCAGATTTTTTAATAATCTTTGCTCTAGGATCAAAGTTTTTATACACTCTATGCCCAAATCCCATTAAACGGAAAGGATCACTTTTATCTTTTGCTTTATCAATATATTTTGCTGTATCTCCACCATCTGCTTTGATTGCTTCAAGCATTTCGATAACCGCTTGATTCGCACCACCATGTAAAGGTCCCCATAAAGCAGATATTCCAGCAGATAATGATGCAAATAATCCAGCATGAGAAGAACCTACAATTCTTACCGTAGAAGTTGAGCAATTCTGCTCATGATCAGCGTGTAAAATAAGTAACTTATCCAGAGCATCGTTAACAACTTTATTAGCCTCATAGGTTTTATTAGGTCTAGAAAACATCATTTTATGTAAATTCTCTACATACCCTAATGAGCTATCACCATAATCTAATGGAAGGCTTTTACGTTTTCTCATAGTCCAAGCTGCAAGCACAGGAAACTTAGCCATTATCTTTACAATAGCATTATACATAGCTTCTTCAGAATCTACATCTACCGACATAGGGTTAAAAGCTATCAATGCACTTGTTAATGAAGAAAGAACTCCCATTGGATGCGCACTTTTAGGAAAACCATCAAGAATTCTCTTCATATCTTCATCGACATGAGATTCTTCTTTTATGTCTTTATCAAATTTATCCAACTGCACAGCGGTTGGTAATTCCCCAAAAATCAATAAATATGCTACTTCCAAGAAATCAGCCTTATCTGCCAATTCTTCGATAGAATAACCTCGGTATCTTAGAATTCCTTTTTCTCCATCTAGAAAAGTAATCCCACTCTCACAACTTCCAGTATTTTTGTATCCTGGATCAATTGTTGTTACACCTCCTGTGGCTCCTCTAAGAGCTTTGATATCAATTCCTAATTCATTTTCAGTTCCTTCTATGATTGGGAACTCATACTTGTTACCGTCGATTTCTAACGTAGCTTTTTTTGACATTGTGATTATTTAGAATTTTGCTGTTATAATATGGGTTGCTAAATTACAAAATATAGCGTTAATATATTATTAATCGTAGCATCTATTTTAGCCTTACAGCATTACTTTAAAATTATTCATAAAAAAACGAGGATTTATTACTAATCCTCGTTTTAGAATATTTAATATATCATTAACATTGCGCTATTAACAATATTTTTTTATCCATACTTATTACAATTAATCTTACTTACTTCAAAGTAAAAAACTAATTATGGAAGCTGTTCTGTTATAACAAAACCATATAATTGAAAAAATAAATTATTTGGATGATTTAGAATATTATTTATCAAAATACCCGCATCATTTCCAGAACCTATTAATTGTACTCCTCCTGAAAGATTTATATCAGCGTTATTATATCCTGAAACTATAAAACCAAAAAGTTGAAAGAAATTTCCTGGATCATTTAAAATAGTATCTCTTAAAAAACCATTATCATTTCCAGAACCTATTATACTAACTGATCCATCTTGATTAGCATCACCCGTACACATACCTATTGTTCCAACTGGCATTCCATTAGAAGTTTGCGCATTAGATCCAAACGTTGGTTGCGAACCGTTTCTAAAATCCAACGTTGTTGTAACTACATCCAATATCACAGGAGTATCCGTCATTATTCCTAGATGATTTCTATGCTTAATAACTACATAATAGCTTCCGCCTGAAGTAGCTGTCATCGTAACTTCTGGATTTCCATTTACATCCACAATATCTCCATCTCTTTGAACAAAAGCGGATTGAGAATCAATTATTGTTGTATTGGTAGTCGCATCACGTAATTCAACAAGTACCCAATCCACAATATTATCCTCATCCAAAGCAGCATCGTTAAAAATGGTTCCATCCACTGAAGCTCCATCACTATATGGTGTATTATTAGGCAAATATCCTAATGTTCTAAGATCATCTCTCATAAAATTATCCGCACTCGTTAGCATTGCTCCTTGTAAGAAAACCTTAGGGGAAACTCGAACAATATCATTCAGAACATTTACATCAAAATTATATGTAGTTGGTGCTGATCCGCAAGCGATATCAAAACTAACATTAGCAGTGTATGTGCCAGAGTTAATCAACTGAATATCGTTTGATACTAAGATTTCTGTTCCTACAGCCGAAAAAGAATCAGGACCTGTCCACGAAACAGTTCCATTAAAAGGTTCTGGCAAACGCAATTCTAACCGTTTTCCTATTTCTACATCAATTGCTTCAGCAGGATTAGCTACATACGTAGCATCATCAATACTAGTTTCAAATGAGAGTGTAGGGTTTTCACTATTAATAGTAATATCTTTTTGAATAGTTATCCCGCAAGGATCTGCGATCACATAATCAATGGTATACATTCCAGGTGTACTTACAGACAAATCGATCTCTCCTGTACTCGTACTGACAAAAACTAAACCTGTTGTACTACTAAATGTACCTCCACCAGTTCCAGAAATACTTGGAGTAGGGTTGCTATCCGATGCACAAAATACAGAAGCAGGAAAGTTAAAATCTCCTGAACTACTTGTAACAATAGTAAGATCAAAAGTACTTGAAACTGCACAGATTCCAGGTGTCGTATACGTTATTTCATGAACTCCTGCTGTACTTGTGTCTAAATCAATTAAACCTGAAGCGGCATCAATAGACAGTCCAGAAGTAGAGCTATTCGTAAATGTTCCACCAGCGGTTCCAGTTATTGTCGGTGATGGATCAATATCACCACTACAATAATCTGTAGCCGCATAACTAAATGAAGCATCTTCATTTGTAACAGTAATATTTTGAGGAGTGCTTGTCGCACCACAACTTCCTGATATTTCATATACTATAGGGTATGTCCCTAAAGGAGTAGCTACAACATCGATCTCTCCAGTATTAACATCAACAAACACTAAATTCATATCTGTACTTGAGAAAACTCCACCTGTGGTTCCTGTGATATTTGCAATAGGATTAGCATCTGATTTACAATAGATAGAAGATGAATAATTAAATTCAGCTGTACCAGAAGTAGAAATAGTAAGGTTAAAAGTACTTGAAACTGTACAAGCACCTGTAAGTGTATATGTTATCTCATGCGCTCCTACTGTACTTGTGTCGAGATCTATCAATCCAGATGTTGGGTTTATTGACAGTCCAGAAGAAGAACTATTAGAAAATGTTCCTCCACTAATTCCTGTAATAGATGGTAAAGGATCCACATCTGCACTACAATATACTGTGGCTGCATAATTAAATGAAGCATCAGCACCTGTAATCGTTATATTTTGTGGAGTACTTGTTGCTGCACAAGTCCCTGATAATTCATACACTATTGGATACGTACCAACAGGTGTTGCTGCTAAATTAATCTCACCTGTAGTGTTATTAGCAAATACCAAATCAGCATCTGTGCTTGTAAAAACTCCTCCTCCAGTTCCAGATATCGTAGCTACAGGATTGGTATCGGTTACACAAAAAGATGTATTCTCATAAGAGAAAGAAGGATCTCCAGAGGAAACAATATTTATGATAAAAGGTGGAGATGCAGAACTTGTTCCTCCCTGACAATTATTTGTGACAAATCTATTTACAAAATATGTTCCAGGAGTAGAAGATCCAGGACTTATTACTCCTGTAGAAGCATTCATTGCCAGACCTGCTCCAGCAAGAAATACTTGATTAGCAGTTTCTGGCATCGTCTCATCTAAGATAGGAACAATAGGATTGATATCATCACTACAATAGCTATCAGAAGCATAAGAAAAGTTAGGATCAAGGCTTACTACAATTTTTACAGTATGCGTAGTAATAACACATCCACCTGGCGCGGTATAAGTTATAACATATGTTCCAGGCGTAGAGGAAGCAAGATCTATTTCTCCCGTAGCAGATGTTGACATCATTTTACTTTCCACTGGTTCTATAATAAATTCAGATCCTCCTCCTCCTCCAAAAACTAATCCAGTAGATGAAGTTGAGAACTCTCCTCCTATTATACCTGAAATCACAGGAGCAGGACTTGAACCAGAAGTACAAAGAGTTGTAGATGTTGTTCCGCTAGCGTTATATGTTATTGTTGTCGGGTCTGATGAATGAATCGTTACATTCTGCATAAAAGTTAAAGGGCTTCCACTTGCAACAGTATAAGTAACTGGATAAGTTCCTGGAGTACTCGCATCCAGATCAATTATTCCAGTAGTTGAATTAACAAAAACTAATCCTGCGGTACTAGTAAAAGTTCCTCCAGAAGTTGTCACATTAGGAATTGGGTCTATATCACCTTGACAAAACTCTGACGGCGTATAATCAAAAGTGGCATTAAGCACTTCTATTTTTTCGAATTCTTCATCTGACTTATCATTATAAGATGATGTCTTAGAATTATTTAAAATTTCTGCAATATCATTTACTATTACAAATTCGTTACCGAAAGTAATGTTAGTAGATAAAGCCAGTAAGAAGAACAATAGTAAAAGTCTCTTCATATAATGTGTTTTGATTCCGCGAAAGTATTAAAAATTACTAACTCAGCCTTCGAAAATAGTTAAAATAAGTTAAAAATCAGCAGTTTAACGTAAAAAATACGCTTTTCATCCCTTCAAAAGGTAAAGGATTTATTAAAAATCACTATAAAACCTAGCTATTTGTAATAAAAAAAGCTCACTAACAAGTGAGCTTTTTCCTACAAATATTAATTTATTTCTTTACTTTAAAAGCTTTTTCTTTTGGGTAATAAGCTACCATCCCTAATTCTTCTTCTATACGAAGTAGTTGATTATATTTTGCCATCCTATCACTACGAGAGGCAGAACCTGTTTTAATCTGACCTGTATTTAAAGCAACCGCTAAATCTGCTATTGTATTATCCTCTGTTTCTCCAGATCTATGCGACATCACCGAAGTATAACCAGCATTATGTGCCATATTTACAGCGGCAATCGTTTCAGTAAGTGTTCCAATCTGATTTACCTTTATCAGTATTGAATTAGCTATACCATTTTCAATTCCTCTAGATAATCTCTCTACGTTCGTAACAAATAGGTCATCTCCTACTAGTTGTACTTTATCACCCACCTTATCAGTTAGATATTTCCATCCATCCCAATCATTTTCATCCATACCATCTTCTATTGAAACAATTGGATATTTAGAAGCCAATTCTGCCAAATAATCAGCTTGCTCTTCACTGGTTCTAACTACACCAGTATCTCCTTCAAATTTAGTATAGTCATATTTACCATCTACAAAAAACTCAGCAGCTGCACAATCCAATGCAACCATGATTTCATCTCCAAATTTATATCCAGCTTTCTCTACCGCCAAAGCAATAGAATCCAGCGCATCCTCAGTACCGTCTAATGTAGGTGCAAAACCTCCTTCATCACCCACTGCAGTACTCAATCCTCTATCGTGAAGTACTTTTTTAAGGTTATGAAAAATTTCGGTTCCCATTTGCATTGCATGTGTGAAATTCTTCGCTTTTACAGGCATTACCATAAATTCTTGAAACGCTATCGGAGCATCACTATGCGAACCTCCATTAATGATATTCATCATAGGAACTGGAAGTGTATTAGCACTCACTCCACCAACGTAACGATACAAAGGCATATTAAGCTCGTTTGCCGCTGCCTTAGCAGCTGCTAAAGAAACACCTAAGATTGCATTAGCACCTAGTTTAGATTTATTAGGAGTTCCATCCAAATCAATCATTGTTTGATCCAATAAATTTTGATCAAATACAGAATACCCTAATAATTCTTCAGCAATTACTGTGTTTACATTTTCTACTGCCTTTTTCACTCCTTTACCCATGTAATCATTGCCTCCATCTCGCAACTCCACAGCTTCATGTTCTCCTGTAGAAGCTCCTGATGGAACTGCTGCTCTTCCTAAAACACCATTTTCGGTTATCACGTCTACTTCTACTGTAGGGTTACCACGTGAATCTAAAATTTGTCTGGCGTGAATATTAATTATTACACTCATGTTCTTGATTTATTTTTTTGTTGGATAATTTTAATTGATCGCAATATACGAAACAGGTAAATTTTAACACCTTCTAAAAGTTCTTAATTTATTGCGAAACCCCCTTTATTAGCACTAAGTTATCAACTATAACGTTATAGATTAAAGCCTTATAAAAACAGCTTCTATTTTCAATTATTATAGAAGTCTATATGATCTACTTATGTGTTCTAATATTTTCTATAAATTGATCAAATAAGTACGTTGAATCATTTGGTCCAGGACTTGCTTCTGGATGATATTGTACTGAAAAACAATTTTTATTTTTCATTTTGATTCCAGCTACAGTATGATCATTTAAATGCATATGAGTAACTTCTACATCATTATGATTTTCAGTTTCTTCTCTATTAATAGCAAATCCATGATTTTGAGATGTAATTTCTCCTTTGCCAGTAATTAAATTTTTTACAGGATGATTTATTCCTCTATGTCCGTGATGCATTTTATAAGTACTAATTCCATTAGCCAATGCGATTACCTGATGTCCTAAACAAATACCAAACAATGGTAAATCCCTAGTTATAATTTCTTTTGCCGTAGCAATTGCCTCAGTTAATGGCTCTGGATCACCAGGCCCATTGGATAAAAAGTAACCATCTGGCCCCCATTCGCTCATCTGTTCAAAACTAGTATCATAAGGAAACACTTTTATGTAAGCATCTCTTTTAGCCAAATTACGAAGTATGTTCTTTTTTACACCTATATCCAATGCTGAAATCTTATAGGTAGCATTAGGATCTCCAAAGAAATATGGTTCTTTTGTAGAAACTTTTGAAGCTAATTCTAAACCATTCATATCAGGAACATCTGCCAATTGCTTTTTTAACTTTTCGATATCATCAATCTCTGTTGAGATTAACGCATTCATTGCTCCATTATCTCTTATATAACTTACTAATGCTCTAGTATCAACATCTGAAATGGCTAATAAATTATGTTTTTCTAAAAACTCTTGTAAAGAAGTATCGGCAAGATCACGAGAAAATTCATAACTAAAGTTTTTAACAATCAAGCCTGCTATTTTAATAGAATCAGATTCTACTTCTTCATCATTAGTTCCATAATTACCAATATGAGCATTGGTAGTAACCATTAATTGTCCATAATATGACGGGTCAGTAAAAATCTCCTGATACCCAGTCATTCCAGTATTAAAACACACTTCTCCAAAAGCAGTTCCTTCTTTTCCTACTGCTTTCCCATAAAAAATTGTACCGTCTGCTAATAAAACAATTGCTTTTTTTCGAGATTGATATTTCATCCTATATTCTATTTGATAATAAATTTCCCTGTTTAAAGGGGTAAAACTTTTTAATTATTCAAAAAAAAAGGATAAACGATGAACGTTTATCCTTTATTAATTATGTGTAATTCACATTTTTCATTTATTCTTCTTCAGAACTAGTAGTTTCTACTACAGGTGCAGCTTCAGTTTTCTTAGTTCTACCTCTTCGAGTAGATTTCTTCTTAGCTGGCTTACCTGCGTTATATAACTCATTGTAATCCACTAACTCTATCATCGCCATATCAGCATTATCTCCAAGACGATTACCAAGCTTAATAATTCTTGTATATCCTCCAGGTCTGTCACCTACTTTAGCTGCTACATCTCTAAACAATTCTGCAACGGCGTATTTATTACGTAATTTACTAAATACTATACGACGATTGTGCGTAGTATCTTCTTTAGATTTAGTTACTAACGGTTCAACAAATTGTTTAAGAGCTTTTGCTTTTGCTACAGTAGTATTTATTCTCTTATGCTCGATAAGTGAACAAGCCATATTAGCAAGCATAGCCTTACGATGCGCTGTCTTTCTACCTAAGTGGTTTACTTTTTTTCCGTGTCTCATGACATTTAAATTTAATCATCATCTTGCTTCAACCCATTTTGAGGAGCAAAATATGATGTATTAGTCTTTATCTAATTTATATTTAGAAAGATCCATTCCAAAGTTAAGTCCTTTAACGTTTACAAGCTCTTCTAGCTCAGTTAAAGATTTCTTACCAAAGTTACGGAACTTCATTAAATCATTTTTGTTATATGATACTAAGTCTCCAAGTGTATCTACTTCTGCAGCTTTTAAGCAATTTAATGCTCTTACAGAAAGATCCATATCGATTAACTTAGTTTTCAACAACTGTCTCATGTGTAATGATTCTTCATCATATGTTTCTGTTTGAGCAATCTCATCAGCTTCTAATGTGATACGCTCATCAGAGAATAACATGAAATGGTGAATCAGGATTTTTGCAGCTTCAGTCAATGCATCCTTAGGATGAATAGATCCATCAGTTACAATTTCGAAAACCAATTTCTCATAATCCGTTTTCTGTTCTACACGATAGTTTTCAATACTATACTTTACGTTTTTAATAGGCGTATATATAGAATCTGTAAAAATAGTTCCTATTGGTGCGTTAGCTTTTTTATTTTCTTCTGCAGGAACATAACCTCTTCCTTTCTCGATAGTAATCTCAAGGTTAAGTGCAACCTTTTTATCCATATTACAGATTACCAAATCTGGGTTAAGAACTTGAAAACCTGAAATGAATTTCTGAAAATCACCAGCAGTCAATTGTTCCTGACCAGAAATAGAGATTGTAACTGATTCATTATCTATATCTTCAATCTGACGCTTAAAACGTACTTGCTTAAGATTTAATATGATTTCTGTTACATCTTCCACAACTCCAGAAATAGTAGAAAACTCATGATCTACTCCTTCTATTCTTAAGGAAGTTATAGCGAATCCCTCTAAAGAAGATAGCAAAACTCTTCGCAAAGCGTTACCAACTGTTAATCCGTACCCTGGTTCTAATGGTCTAAATTCAAATTTACCATCAAACTCACTAGAGTCGATCATGATAACTTTATCGGGCTTCTGAAAATTTAATATTGCCATATTATTGTTTCTTCTAAGAGTTATTACTTCGAATATAATTCGACGATGAATTGTTCGTTGATATTTTCCGGAATCTGAATTCTTGCCGGAACAGATACGAAAGTACCTTGTTTAGTGTCATTATTAAAAGTAATCCACTCATACACTTTGCTATTATTAGCAAGTGAATTTTGGATAACTTCTAAAGATTTTGATTTTTCTCTAACTCCTACAACATCACCAGGTCTTAACTGGTACGATGGAATATTAACCAATTCTCCATTTACAGTTATATGTCTATGAGAAACTAATTGTCTAGCTCCTCTACGAGAATTTGCTAATCCCATTCTAAAAGCTACGTTATCTAAACGAGATTCACATAATTGAAGTAAAACTTCACCTGTAATACCTTGTGATCTTGTAGCTCTTTCGAACATATTTCGGAATTGACGTTCTAGAATACCGTAAGTATATTTAGCTTTTTGCTTTTCCATTAATTGGATTGCATATTCACTTTTCTTACCTCTACGTCTATTATTACCGTGTTGTCCAGGAGGATAATTTCTTTTTTCGAATGATTTATCATCTCCGAATATCGCTTCACCAAATTTACGAGCGATTTTTGTTTTAGGACCAGTATATCTTGCCATTACTTTGTATTTAATTTTAGAGGAGGTTATGAATTAAGGTCTCTTTCCTTCGATAATCTTTATCCCTCTTTTGACTTACTTATTTATTATATTTATTTAGGTATAAAAGATCCCGAAACATGTTTCGGGATACATTTATTATACTCTACGTCTTTTTGGAGGACGACATCCGTTATGAGGCATTGGAGTAACATCAATAATTTCTGAAACTTCAATTCCTGAATTATGAAGAGAGCGTATTGCAGATTCTCTACCATTACCAGGGCCTTTAACATATACCTTTACTTTCTTAAGTCCTGCTTCGATTGCAACCTTAGATGCATCTTCTGCAGCTAACTGTGCAGCATAAGGAGTGTTCTTTTTAGAACCTCTAAATCCCATTTTACCAGCTGAAGACCAAGAAATAACGTCTCCTTTTTTATTAGTTAACGATACAATAATGTTGTTAAAAGAAGCTGTTACGTGCGCTTCTCCTACTGATTCAACAATTACTTTACGTTTTTTTGAAGTTGACTTTGCCATACTACTTATTATTTAGTTGCTTTTTTCTTGTTAGCAACTGTTTTTCTTCTTCCTTTACGTGTTCTAGAGTTGTTCTTAGTACGTTGTCCTCTAAGTGGTAAACCAGCTCTGTGACGAATACCTCTATAACATCCTATATCCATAAGACGTTTGATATTCAATTGTACTTCAGAACGTAATTCTCCTTCTATGGTATAGGCTCCTACAGCTTCACGAATGCGACCAATTTGATCATCATCCCAATCCGAAACTTTAATACTTTCATCTACTTTGGCAGTGTCCAAAATTTCTTTTGCTCTACTTCTACCAATTCCGAAGATATAGGTTAATGCTATAACTCCTCGCTTTTGTTTAGGTATATCTACCCCTGCAATTCTTGCCATAATTACCCTTGTCTTTGTTTAAATCTAGGATTCTTTTTATTAATTACGTAAAGTCGGCCTTTTCTACGCACAATCTTGCACTCGGCACTTCTCTTTTTTATTGATGCTCTTACTTTCATCTCTTTGTGTTTAATTCCTGAAAATACCTTTTAAGCATTTCAGAAGGTCTCGTTAACAAGATTTTCAGCCCGCAAAAGTACGTAAAAAATCTTAATTAACTAATATTCTTAAAATTATTAGTATCTATATGTTATACGAGCCTTTGATAAATCATAAGGACTCATTTCTAACTTCACCTTATCACCTGGTAATAATTTGATATAATGCATACGCATTTTACCAGAGATATGAGCTGTCACCACGTGACCATTTTCTAATTCTACACGGAACATTGCATTTGATAATGCCTCAATTATACTTCCGTCTTGTTCTATTGCTGGTTGTTTTGCCATTATGCTACTGCTTTACGGTTTTTACCAGTTTTCATCAACCCATCATAATGTCTATTCAACAAATATGAATTTACCTGTTGCATTGTATCTATAGCAACCCCAACCATAATCAATAGAGAGGTTCCTCCAAAAAACAATGCCCATCCTTGCTGAACACCAAGAAGTTTTACTGCAATAGCAGGAAAAATAGCGATCAATGCTAAGAATACAGATCCTGGCAAAGTAATTTGTGACATTATTTTATCCAAATATTCAGCTGTCTCACTTCCTGGTCTAATCCCTGGAATAAAACCGCCACTACGTTTCAGGTCATCTGCCATTTTATTGGTAGGAACTGTAATCGCAGTATAAAAATATGTGAATATGATAATCAACAATGCAAATAATAAATTATACCATAATCCGAAAATATCGCTAAATGCTGCCGCTATTCCTTGTGAAGTTTCAGATTCTGAAAGACCTGCCACCGCAGCTGGAATAAACATAATTGCTTGAGCAAATATAATAGGCATTACCCCAGAAGCATTTAATTTCAATGGTATATACTGTCGCGATCCGAAAACATTTTTTTCGTATCCACCACTAGCTGTTCTTCTAGCATATTGCACTGGAATTTGGCGCACTGCCATAACCAATAGTACGGATGCGAGAATAATTACAAACCATATTACCAATTCTATCAGCACCATTATTATATCACCTCCTTCTCCCGAAGTTCTAGAAATAAAGTTCTGAACGAATGATTGAGGTAAAGTTGCAATAATACCAACCATAATCAATAATGAGATACCATTACCAATACCTTTATCAGTAATCTTTTCTCCTAACCACATTGCAAAAATACAACCCGTTGTTAGGATAATTACAGAAGACACAACAAAAACAGTTTGGTTTTCAAGTACAAAAGCTCCCGGCGGAAGTGTTGCGAACAAGTTATAGATATAACCTGGTCCTTGAACCAAGGTAATAGCTATAGTTAACCAACGTGTTATCTGATTAATCTTCTTTCTCCCACTTTCTCCTTCTTTTTGTAATTTTTGAAGATAAGGAATTGCTATTCCCATTAATTGTACAACAATAGAGGCTGATATATAAGGCATAATACCTAAGGCAAATACGGAAGCATTTGCAAATGCTCCTCCTGTAAATGCATTAAGTAATCCTAAAAGACCATCTTGAGTTTGTGTACCAAGATTAGCCAATTCTGCCGCATCTACTCCTGGTAGTACAACTTGTGCTCCAAAACGATATACTAAAAGTAATCCTAGTGTGACTAAGATTCTATTTTTTAGTTCTTCGATTTTCCAAATGTTTTTTATTGTATCAATAAATTTCATGAACTGTCTATTATAAGGTTACTGCTTCACCACCTGCTGCTTCGATAGCAGCTTTTGCTGTGGCCGTAAATTTGTGAGCTGAGACTTTTAACTTCGCCTTCAATTCACCTCTACCCAGTATCTTAACTAAATCATTTTTTCCTGCAAGACGTGCACCTAGTATCACGTCAAGATCAACGGTATCAGTTATACTTCCAGCATCGACTAACTTTTGCAAAGTATCAAGGTTAATCCCTTGATATTCTTTTCTGTTAATATTCTTAAACCCAAATTTAGGTACACGTCTTTGAAGTGGCATTTGACCTCCTTCAAAACCGATCTTTCTAGAATATCCAGAACGTGATTTTGCTCCTTTATGACCACGTGCAGCAGTTCCACCTTTTCCAGAACCCTGACCGCGACCTAATCGCTTACTGTTATTTTTTACTGAACCTGCAGCAGGTTTTAAGTTACTTAAATCCATGTGCTTATATTAATTTGTTTCTACAGAAACTAAATGTTTAACTTTATTTACCATCCCAAGGATATTAGGAGTGTCATCATGCTCAACAACCTGACCGATCTTTTTAAGACCTAAAGCCTCCAGAGTTCTTTTTTGTCTCTGCGTACGGTTAATCGCGCTTTTTACTTTAGTAATTTTAATCTTTGCCATCGTTCCTAATATTTATCCTTTAAACACTTTCTCAAGTGAAACACCACGCTGAGTTGCTACTTGCTGTGCGCTTCGCATCTGCAATAAAGCATCAAAGGTTGCTTTCACCACATTGTGTGGGTTAGACGATCCTTGGTTCTTAGAAAGTACATCATGAACTCCTACAGATTCTAATACTGCACGGATAGCTCCACCCGCAATTACTCCAGTACCAGTTGCAGCAGGCATTAATAATACTCTTGCTCCACCATATTTACCTTTTTGTTCGTGAGGTAAAGTTCCTTTTGTCAATGGAATACGTACTAAATTTTTCTTAGCATCTTCTACTGCTTTTGCAATAGCTTCTGCAACTTCTTTAGACTTACCTAAACCGTGACCAACTACACCGTTTTCATCTCCTACAACTACGATTGCAGAGAATCCAAATGCTCTACCACCTTTAGTTACCTTAGTAACACGTTGTACTCCAACTAAACGATCTTTTAATTCAAGTCCACTTGGTTTTACTAATTCTGCGTTTTTATATTTTTGATACATAATTTCTTAGAATTTAAGTCCTGCTTCTCTAGCTCCTTCAGCCAATGATTTTACTCTACCGTGATATAAATACCCACCTCTATCAAAAGAAACGGTATCTACACCTGCCTTTTTAGCTTTTTCAGCAAGAGCTTTTCCTACCAAGGTTGCTTTTTCTGCTTTACTTCCTGATGCAGAAGCAATGTCTTTATCTCTTGAAGAAGCTGCACCGATAGTCTTACCAGTTACATCATCTATGATTTGCGCATAGATTTCTTTATTACTTCTAAAAACAGATAATCTAGGACGTTGTTCTGTTCCGCTTACTGTACCGCGGATTCGCTTTCTGATTTTTAATCTTCTTAAATCTTTTGAGAATGCCATAACTTCGTTATTATGCAGATTTACCTGCTTTTCTTCTTAATTGTTCTCCTACGAATTTAACTCCTTTACCTTTGTATGGTTCTGGCTTACGGAAGCCTCTAATTTTAGCAGCTACCTGCCCCACTAATTGTTTATCGTAAGAAGTTAATTTAACGATCGGGTTTTTACCTTTTTCAGAAATAGTTTCTACTTTCACCTCTGGAGCAACATTTAAAACAATGTTGTGAGAGAAACCTAGTGCTAAATCTAATTTTTGTCCTTGATTAGAAGCTCTATAACCTACTCCTACCAATTCCAATTCCTTAGTAAAACCTTCAGAAACGCCTTTTACCATATTATTAATCAAAGCTCTGTATAATCCGTGCTTTGCTTTATGATCTTTAGCCTCACTAGGTCTTTCTAGAACAACCTGACCTTCTTCTACTTTCACATTGATAGCGTCTATCTCTTGTGAAAGCTCTCCTAATTTTCCTTTAACAGTAACAACATTACCTGTCACTTCTACAGTGACACCAGACGGAATAGTTACTGGATTTTTTCCTATTCTTGACATTTCTTTTGTCTTTTATACTGTTAGTATACGTAACAAAGTAATTCACCACCTACATTCTCTTGTCTTGCCTGTTTACCAGTCATTACACCATGAGAAGTAGAAACGATTGCGATTCCTAATCCATTAAGGATTCTTGGAACCTCGCTAGATCCTGCATATTTACGCAAACCAGGCTTACTGATTCTTTGTAATTCTTTTATTACAGGTTCTTTGGTTAATTTATCGTATTTAAGAGCGATCTTAATACTACCTTGTGTTGTATTATCTTCAAATTTATAACTTAAAATATATCCTTGGTCGAATAATATTTTAGTGATCTCTTTTTTAACCTTTGATGCAGGAATCTCAACTACTCTATGTTGAGCACTATTTGCATTTCTAATTCTGGTTAAATAATCTGCTATAGGATCTGTATTCATTGTATTTAATTTATGATCTTGGTTTTCCACTATTATAGTCGAACCTTAGACCAATTAATTTACTTTTTTATTACCAACTAGCTTTAGTTACTCCTGGAATTAACCCTTTGTTAGCCATCTCTCTAAATGTAACACGAGATATTCCAAATTGACGCATATATCCTTTTGGTCTTCCTGTTAATTTACAACGATTATGTTTACGGATAGGAGAAGCATTTCTTGGTAACTTTTGCAATGCATCATAATCTCCAGCTTCTTTTAAAGCTTTACGTTTTTCAGCATATTTAGCAACAGTTTTTGCTCTCTTCACCTCACGGGCTTTCATTGATTCTTTAGCCATAATTAATTCTTTTTAAAAGGTAACCCTAGTTGTGTTAACAATGATTTTGCTTCTTTATCCGTTTTTGCAGACGTTTCGAAAGTGATATTCATTCCTGAAATTTTATTCACTTTATCAATATCTATTTCCGGAAAAATTATTTGTTCAGTAATCCCTAATGAGTAATTACCTCTACCATCAAAACCAGTAGCTTTGATTCCTCCAAAATCTCTTACACGTGGTAACGCTGAAGTAATCAATCGATCTAAAAACTCATACATCCTTTCTCCTCTTAACGTAACCTTAGCACCAATTGGCATTCCTTTACGTAATTTGAAAGTAGCAACATCCTTCTTAGACATAGTAGCTACAGCTTTCTGACCTGTGATCATTGTTAACTCATCCACTGCATGGTCGATTAACTTTTTATCCGCTACAGCTGCACCGACTCCTCTACTTAAAACTATTTTTTTAAGCTTTGGCACTTCCATTACATTACCGTAACTAAATTCTTCTGTAAGAGTAGACATAACTCTGTCCTTATACTCTTGTTTTAATCTTGGGATATAAGCCATAACTATATTACTTCATTAGATTTTTTAGAAAATCTCACTTTCTTATCTCCTTCTACTCTATACCCAACTCTTGTCGTGTCACCTCCAGAGGTTAACAACGATAAATTAGATATATGAATAGGTGCTTCTTGCTTCACTATACCACCTTGTGGATTAGCAGCACTAGGCTTTTGGTGTTTAGACACTAAGTTTACACCTTCTACAATTGCCTTGTTCTTATCTTTCAATACTTTTTGCACTGTTCCCTGTTGACCTTTATTGTCTCCAGCGATCACTTTTACAGTATCTCCTGATTTAATTTTTAGCTTTGTCATCTTTGCTATACTATTAAAGCACTTCTGGCGCTAGTGAAACAATCTTCATGAATTGCTTATCACGAAGTTCTCTTGCAACAGGACCAAAAACACGAGTTCCTCTCATTTCTCCTGCAGGGTTCAATAGAACACAAGCATTATCATCGAAACGGATATATGAACCATCTGGTCTGCGCACTTCTTTTTTGGTACGAACTACAACTGCAGTAGAAACCGCTCCTTTTTTAATGTTTCCATTAGGAGTTGCTTCTTTAACGCTGACAACTATTTTGTCTCCTACAGAGGCGTATCTTCTTTTTGTACCACCTAAAACACGGATAACTAAAACTTCTTTACCACCTGTGTTATCTGCTACTTTTAATCTAGACTCTTGTTGTACCATAATTACTTCGCTCTTTCAATTACTTCTACTAATCTCCAGCACTTGGTTCTACTCATAGGTCTTGTTTCCATGATCTTTACAGTATCACCAATATTGCAGTCATTTTTCTCGTCGTGTGCTACGTATTTTTTCGTTTTTAACACGAACTTTCCGTACATAGGGTGTTTTACTTTCTTAACTTCAGCAACCACAATGGATTTCTGCATTTTATTACTAGTAACTACACCTATACGTTCTTTTCTTAAGTTTCTTTTTTCCATCTTTCAGCAGAATTAACCGTTTAATTCTCTTTTAGTTAACTCAGTAGCCATTCTTGCTATAGATCTTCTTACTTTACGCAATTGTAAAGGATTCTCTAATGGAGACATAGCGTGAGCCATTTTTAAATCTGAATATTCTTTTCGATATTTACCAAGTTCCTCTTGTAATTCAGCTGTAGATGATTCTTTTACTTGTGATTGTTTCATAATCTTCTAATATTAAGCTTGATAATCTCTAGCTACGATAAACTTAGTTTTTACTGGCAACTTCTGAGCAGCTAAGCGTAATGCTTCTTTAGCTACATCATAAGGTACACCACTGATCTCAAATAAGATTCTACCTGGTTTTACTACTGCCGCCCAATACTCAACAGCACCCTTTCCTTTACCCATACGTACTTCAAGAGGTTTCTTTGTAATAGGTTTATCTGGGAAAATTTTAATCCACAGAGAACCTTCTCTTTTCATATAACGAGTAGCAGAAATACGAGCTGCTTCTATTTGTCTAGCTGTAACAAAATTTGAATCTAATGATTTGATTCCGAAAGTTCCGTTAGAAAGGGTATGTCCTCTTTGAGAAAGACCTTTCATACGACCTTTTTGTTGCTTACGGAATTTTGTTCTTTTAGGCTGTAACATTGTTAATTTACTTTAAAAAATTACTTTCTACGACGTGATTTATTATTTCCACCTCGTCCGGATCCAGAACCTCTATCGCCTCCTTTTCCTTGTTTCTTAGAAAGGCCTACTAAAGGAGAAAGCTCTCTCTTACCATATACTTCGCCTTTCATAATCCACACTTTAACACCTAACCTACCATAAGTAGTATGTGCCTCAACCAAAGCATAATCTATGTCAGCTCTAAATGTTGATAATGGAATACGACCATCTTTATAAGACTCTGAACGTGCCATCTCAGCACCATTCAAACGTCCTGAAATCTGAATCTTAATACCTTCAGCATTCATTCTCATTGCAGCCGCAATAGCCATCTTGATTGCACGACGATAAGAGATACGACTCTCTATTTGTCTTGCAACACTAGATCCAACTAAAAATGCATCAAGTTCTGGTCTTTTGATTTCAAAGATATTGATCTGAACTTCCTTATCAGTAATCTTCTTAAGCTCTTCTTTTAACTTGTCTACCTCTTGCCCACCTTTACCGATAATGATACCAGGTCTAGCAGTAGTGATAGTAACGGTTACAAGTTTAAGCGTACGCTCAATGATTACTCTAGATACACTAGCCTTTGCTAAACGTGCGTGTACATACTTTCTAATCTTATCGTCTTCGGCAAGTTTATCACCGTAGTCATTACCTCCATACCAGTTGGACTCCCATCCTCTGATGATACCAAGGCGATTTCCGATTGGATTTGTCTTCTGTCCCATAGTTTATATTAGCTTTGTGTATTATTTTTTGCTGCAACCACGATTGTTACGTGATTAGAGCGTTTTCTTATTCTGTGTGCACGACCCTGTGGAGCAGGACGAAGTCTTTTTAACATACTTCCTCCATCTACACGAATCTCTTTTACAAAAAGATCTGCATCTTCTATGCTAGCGTCTTCATTTTTCGCTTGCCAGTTAGCTATTGCAGAAAGCAATAACTTTTCTAGACGACGCGATGCTTCTTTAGGGTTAAATCTAAGAATATGAAGCGCTCTTTCAACTTTCTCACCACGAACCAAATCCGCTACTAAACGCATTTTACGAGGTGACGTAGGGCAGTTATTAAGTTTAGCAAAAGCAATTTGCTTTTTCCCTTCCTTAATTCTTTCCGCCATTTCTCTTTTACGAACTCCCATAGCTTAAATTATTTTTTACCTTTATTTTTAGCACCAGCGTGTCCTCTAAACGAACGTGTTGGTGAAAACTCTCCTAACTTATGACCTACCATGTTTTCTGTAATATATACAGGAACAAATTGGCGACCATTATGTACTGCAATTGTTTGCCCTACAAAATCAGGTGATATCATTGATGCTCTTGACCAAGTCTTTATCACAGTCTTTTTGTTAGCCTCTACATTAGCAGCTACTTTCTTCTCTAACTTATAGTGAATGTAAGGTCCTTTTTTTAATGAACGTGCCATATCTTATTATTTCTTTCTACGTTCTACAATATACTTATTACTCGCTTTAGTCTTAGAACGGGTTCTGTATCCTTTAGCAGGAAGACCTTTTCTAGAACGTGGATGACCTCCTGAAGAACGTCCTTCTCCACCACCCATTGGGTGATCAACTGGATTCATTGCTACAGGTCTAGTACGTGGACGACGACCTAACCATCTTCCTCTACCAGCTTTACCACCTACTACTAACTGATGATCACTATTAGACACAGCTCCAACAGTAGCCACACAGTTAACCAAAACTAATCTCACTTCTCCAGAAGGTAATTTTACCGTAGCAAACTTACCATCTCTAGCCATAAGCTGAGCAAACGAACCAGCACTACGCGCCATAACAGCACCTTGACCAGGACGTAATTCTATACAAGAAATGATTGTACCTAAAGGGATATCACTAAGTGGCATTGCATTTCCTATTTCAGGAGCAACGTTGTTTCCAGAAACAACATTTTGACCCACTTGTAGACCATTCTGAGCTATAATATAACGCTTCTCACCATCTTGATAGTTTAAAAGCGCAATAAAAGCAGTTCTGTTTGGATCGTATTCTATTGTTGCAACGGTAGCAGGAATTCCCTGCTTATCTCGTTTAAAATCAATAATACGATACCTTTTTTTATGACCACCACCTTTGTAGCGCATGGTCATTTTTCCTTGATTGTTTCTACCTCCAGATCTTTTTTTCGGAGCTAATAAACTCTTCTCCGGCTTATCAGTAGTAATGGCATCAAACCCATTAACTACTCTAAAACGCTGACCTGGGGTAATTGGTTTCAATTTTCTTACTGACATTTTTTAGTCTTAAAGATTACTATATAAATCAATTACATCACCTTCCGCCACCTGTACAATTGCTTTTTTAATTGCTTTTGTTTTACCAGTGACCATACCCGTTTTTGTATAACGAGTTTTGCGGTCTGGACGGACATTAATCGTACGAACTTTAGTAACAGATACTCCATAAGCAGCTTCCACTGCTTTTTTGATCTCTACCTTATTCGCTTTCTTTTCTACTACAAAACCATAGCGGTTATACACCTCACTATCAGCAGTAGCCTTTTCCGTAATAATAGGTTTTATTAAGATACTCATGGCTTCTATTTACTTAAATTCGTTTCAATTCCTTTCAAAGAACCTTCCAAAAGTATAACGTTATTCGCATTAAGTATCTTGTAAGTACTTAATTCTGAGGAAGTTATAACTTCTGAACTTTTCAAATTGCGTGACGACAAATATACATTTTTATTTGACTCACCCAACACAAATAAAGATTTTTTACCTTCTAGCCCTAAAGACTTTAAAACTGAGGTAAAATTCTTTGTCTTAATCGTGTCAAAAGTAAAGTCCTCAACTACTGTTATTGCCTTATCTCCAGCCTTAATACTAAGTGCTGATTTACGTGCTAATCTTTTTAAATTTTTGTTCAATTTAAAAGAATAATTACGTGGTCTAGGTCCAAAAATTCTACCTCCACCTCTAAACACAGGAGATTTAATACTACCTGCTCTAGCTGTACCAGTTCCTTTTTGTTTTTTAATCTTTCTTGTACTACCTACGATTTCTGCACGCTCCTTAGCTTTGTGAGTTCCTTGACGTTGGTTAGCCAAATACTGCTTTACATCTAAGTATACAGCGTGATCGTTTGGTTCTATACCAAAAACAGCATCAGAAAGGTCTACCTTTCTTCCTGTTTCTTTTCCGTTGATATCAATTACTGCTACCTTCATTACTTCTGAATCGTTACATAAGCGTTTTTATGTCCAGGAACACATCCTTTCACAACAAGTAAGTTCTTTTCAGTAACTACTTTTAACACTTTTAAGTTTTGAACTTTTACTTTATCTCCACCCATTCTTCCAGCCATACGCATTCCTTTGAATACTCTTGCAGGATAAGATGCAGCTCCAATAGAACCAGGAGCTCTTAAACGGTTATGTTGACCATGTGTCGCTTGTCCAACACCAGCAAAACCGTGTCTTTTTACTACCCCTTGAAAACCTTTTCCTTTAGAGGTTCCAGATACATCAACAAACTCTCCTTCTACGAAGTGCTCTACCGTTATCGTATCACCTAACTTGTACTCCTCATCAAAACCTTGGAATTCGACAACTTCACGTTTAGCAACAGTTCCTGCTTTCTTAAAGTGACCTAAAGCCGCTTTAGTAGCATTTTTGTCTGCTTTGTCATCGAAACCTAGCTGAATAGCTTCATAACCATCCACCTCTTCAGTTCTGACTTGGGTAACCACGCATGGTCCAGCTTCAATCACCGTACATGGAATATTCTTTCCATTTTCGTCGAAGATGCTGGTCATACCGATCTTTTTTCCTATTAACCCAGACATATTTATTAATTATTAATTAGTATTCTACTTATTGTTTTGCAAAAAAACAGGGTTAAAATACTTCAACCCTGAATGTATTTTTTTGCCGTTTTTCCCTTGCACGCAGCTTGGGACATTTATCGTAAGATTTTCTTACTTAGAAGTTTTATTAAACTTTAATCTCAACTTCTACTCCACTTGGTAATTCTAGCTTCATCAACGCATCAATCGTTTTTGAAGACGAGCTATAAATATCCAAAAGTCTTTTATAAGAACTTAATTGAAATTGCTCTCTAGATTTCTTATTAACGTGCGGAGAACGTAATACCGTAAAAATCTTCTTATGTGTTGGTAACGGAATTGGGCCAGTAACCACAGCTCCAGTACTCTTAACGGTCTTAACAATCTTCTCAGCAGACTTGTCTACCAAGTTATGATCGTAAGATTTTAGTTTTATTCTAATTTTTTGACTCATTTCTGTAAAATTAAGCGTTAACTCCTTTTGCTGCAGCAATTACTTCTTCTGAAATATTAGAAGGAGTTTCTGCATAGTGAGAAAATTCCATTGTAGATGTAGCTCTACCTGATGACAATGTTCTTAATGTAGTAACATATCCAAACATCTCAGAAAGTGGCACAGTAGCTTTCACAGTTTTAGCACCTGCTCTATCACCCATATCACTAACTTGACCTCTACGTCTGTTAAGATCACCTACGATATCACCCATATTTTCTTCTGGAGTAATAACTTCTAATTTCATAATAGGCTCCATTATCACAGCTTTAGCCGCTTTTGCAGAATTCTTAAATCCTAACTTAGCTGCTAATTCGAATGATAACTGATCAGAATCCACATCATGATAAGAACCATCTTTTAACGTAACCTTCATTGCATCAACCTCATATCCAGCTAAAGGTCCATTTACCATAGCCATCTTGAAACCTTTTTCTATTGAAGGAATAAATTCTTTAGGAACATTACCACCTTTAATTGTAGATTCAAACTGAAGACCAACCTGACCTTCGTCAGCAGGTTCTATTGTAAATACAATATCAGCAAACTTACCACGACCACCAGACTGCTTCTTATAAACCTCTCTGTGATCTGCCGCTTGAGTAATAGCCTCTTTGTACTCTACCTGTGGTTGACCTTGATTAACCTCTACTTTAAATTCACGCTTTAATCGATCTACAATCACGTCTAAGTGAAGTTCACCCATTCCAGAAATAATAGTCTGACCTGAAGCTTCATCTGAACGCACAGTAAACGTTGGATCTTCTTCTGCTAATTTAGCTAACCCCATACCTAATTTATCCACATCAGCTTTAGTCTTAGGCTCAACCGCGATACCAATTACTGGATCTGGAAAGTCCATAGACTCTAAAACTATAGGATGCTTTTCAGCTGTAAGTGTATCTCCTGTCTTGATAGATTTAAACCCAACAGCAGCTCCAATATCTCCAGCTTCTATATACTCAATAGCATTTTGCTTATTCGCATGCATTTGATAGATACGAGAAATACGTTCTTTTTTACCTGAACGATTGTTTAATACATAAGAACCCGCATCTAGACGACCTGAATACGCACGGAAAAACGCCAAACGCCCAACAAATGGATCCGTTGCAATCTTAAATGCTAAAGCAGCAAATGGCTCTTTTACATCAGGTTTACGAATTTCTTCTTGATCTGTATTAGGGTTTACTCCTACAATACCTTCTTTATCGGTTGGTGATGGCAAATAACGACATACCGCATCTAAAAGAAACTGTACTCCTTTATTTTTAAAAGCAGACCCACAAATCATAGGAATAATAGACATATCCATCACAGCAGCCCTAAGTGCAGCATGCACTTCTTCTTCTGTAATTGAATCCTCATCTTCCATAAATTTCTCAAGGAGATCTTCATCATACGCAGCAACTTCTTCAATAAGCTTACCACGTAGCATTTTTGCCTCTTCTTTTAAATCTTCAGGAATATCAACAACATCAAAAGTTGATCCCATTCCTTCTTCATGCCATACAATAGCACGATTCTTAACCAAATCAACAATTCCTTTAAAATCTTCTTCGTCACCAATATTTAAGACAATAGGCACTGCATTAGAACCTAACATATCTTTAACTTGCTGACAAACTTCCATAAAGTTAGATCCTTGACGGTCCATTTTATTTACAAATCCAATACGCGGAACTTTGTAATTATCGGCAAGCCTCCAGTTAGTTTCTGATTGTGGCTCAACACCATCTACAGCACTAAACAAGAACACTAGTCCATCAAGCACACGAAGAGAACGATTTACTTCAACCGTAAAATCAACGTGACCTGGAGTATCTATAATATTAAAATGATATCCTTTAGTATCCGCTACTGCTTGACCGTTTTCTGTTGGAAATTTCCATTCACAAGTTGTCGCAGCAGAAGTAATAGTAATACCTCTTTCCTGCTCTTGCTCCATCCAGTCCATTGTAGCTGCACCATCATGCACCTCACCAATCTTGTGACTAACACCCGTATAATATAAAATACGCTCTGTTGTCGTAGTTTTTCCTGCGTCAATATGCGCAGCAATTCCTATATTTCTAGTATATTTTAAATCTCTAGCCATTTCTTAATGATTAAAATCTAAAGTGTGAGAATGCTTTATTTGCTTCAGCCATCTTGTGAGTATCTACTCTCTTCTTAACCGCAGCTCCTTCTTCTTTTTCTGCAGCAATAATCTCTGCAGCAAGTTTTTGAGCCATAGATTTCTCATTTCTCTTACGAGAAAATTGAATCAACCACTTCATAGCGGTAGATATCTTTCTATCTGGTCTAATTGGGTTAGGAATCTGGAAGGTAGCCCCTCCAACACGACGACTTCTTACTTCTACGTGTGGCATTACATTAGATAATGCATCTTTCCACATTTCCAAAGCAGTTTTTTCTTCGTTTTGTTTTTTCTCGTCTACGATATCGATCGCATCATAGAAAATCTTGAAAGCAACCGATTTTTTTCCGTCCCACATCATCATGTTTACAAAACGAGTCACTAATTGATCGTTAAAACGTGGATCCGGCAAAATAGGTCTTTTTTTAGCCTTTCTTTTTCTCATGTCTTCTTCTTAAAGTTTTTTAATTACTTCTTAGGGCGTTTTGCACCATACTTAGATCTACGTTGTGTTCTTCCTTCTACACCTGCGGTGTCTAAGGCTCCACGAACAATGTGATATCTAACTCCTGGTAAATCTTTTACCCTTCCACCTCTAACTAATACTATCGAGTGCTCCTGTAGATTGTGACCTTCACCACCGATGTATGCGTTTACTTCTTTACCATTTGTTAACCTAACACGAGCTACTTTACGCATAGCTGAATTTGGTTTTTTTGGTGTAGTAGTATAAACACGCGTACAAACACCGCGGCGTTGCGGGCACGAATCCAAAGCAGCCGATTTACTCTTCTTAGTTATTTTGGCTCTACCTTTTCTTACTAATTGTGAAATTGTTGGCATAATTTGCTTTACACTATTTTTAAAATAATTTTTAAATTACCTCTTTTATGAGGGCTGCAAAGGTAGAAATATTTTTCAGCAATTCAAATCCTAACGCATTAATTTTCAAATACATTTAAAATCATATTATTTAACCGTAAGAAATCCCACTATTTTCCGTTATTTTGATATCATTAAAATCCAAGTTGAAAACATCTTTATTTTATTTATTTGTCCTTAATATATGTATACATTCTTTTTGCTATGCACAAAACCCCATTCTAACACTCTCTATTAAAGGAAAAGACTCCACAGAAACTTCTAGCATTGAAAGCCTTTTTTATCAAAAAAAGTTTGAAAACTTTTCTGATTTGCAAAAAGAAATTAAAACTGTTCAATCCAGCTTATTAAAGCTTGGATACCTTGACCTTACAAACATTGAAGTCAAAAGAACATCAGATTCAACAATCACAAGCTACTTAGAACTTAACACTAAGTACAACAATTTAACCATTGACTACAATAATCAATCAATTCCCAAAGAACTCCTTAAACCAATAGCAACCTCTGTAACAAATAGTCAATTCACAATTCCTTTTACAAAAACAGAAGAAACCCTACAATACCTAACCAACTACCTAGTTAACCAGGGAAACACCTTTAGTAATTTATCACTTATAGAAATTAAGAAAAAAGAAAGCAATGTTTTTGCAACCCTTATAAGTTCAAAAACCCAAACCAGAACAATTGACGATATCATCATTAAAGGCTATAGCAAATTCTCCCCTTCGTACCTGAAATATAATAGCAGAATAAAAAAAGGAGACGTGTTTACAAAAAAGAACATCCTAGACAAGTCCTTAACAATTGATAATCTAGGTTTTGCAAAAAACATAAAACCACCCGAAGTTTTATTCAACAAGGACTCCACAAAAGTATATTTATACTTAGAAAAAGTCAGTGCCAATACCTTTGATGGGTTTCTTGGGTTTTCAAGTGACACAGATTCTGGAAACCTTGAGCTAAATGGATATTTAAACCTAAACCTTATTAATAACCTAAACTTTGGTGAGCGACTCAATTTAACATACAAAAGTGACGGAAACGAACAACAACGATTTCAAGCCCAAATCTCATTACCATATATACTAAAGACACCAATAGGTATTGATGCTGGAATAAATATTTTCAAAAAAGATTCAAGTTTTCTTATTACAGAACAAAACATAAAGTTAAAATACCTTATTACTAACAGGAATAGTTTATCTGTAGGATACAAAGGCATTACATCAGATAACCTCCTAGACATACCACAACCCTCCTTAAACATAAACAACTACTCATCTTCATTCTATGGAGTCAGTTTTAATCACACAAAAAAACAGAACAACACTTTATTTCCAATAGAAAACCTATATGAAATCACTGCAGAATTTGGTTCTAGAAAAACAGAAACCGAAACTATTAACCAGATAAAGGGCAGCATTAATCTCAGACACACCTTTAAGCTCAATCAACGAAATTCTATTTTATTAAACAATTCTGCTGCTGCAATTTTCTCGGATAACTTATTTACAAATGAACTTTTTAGATTCGGAGGCATTAATTCTATCAGAGGTTTTGAAGAAAATAGTATCATCGCTTCCTTGTTCAATGTATTAAATACTGAATACCAATATATCCTATCTCAAAATCTTTACATACATTCCATCATTGATTACTCATATCTAGAAGATGAAAGCAACGATATCTCTGATAACCTAACTAGTTTTGGCTTTGGATTAGGCCTCAATACACAGGCAGGGTTATTTAGAATTATCTTTGCCAATGGAAAAAACAGTGATTCCAACTTTCAATTCTCAAACACTAAAGTCCACATCAGTTTAAACGCTAGGTTTTAATTGTTAAAAAAATGATTTTTTATCAAATTATACTAATTTAACTAATTAATCCTCAACGATTAACCATTTAATTGTCAATAAAGTTGTTTTATTAGATTCTTTTGCAGAATTTTGGAATTGGCTAATTCTAATAATTTAAACAATAATGAAATCACCAACAAAGCGAATTCTAATGCTTTTTCTAGCATTAGTCGCGCAAATTTCGTTTGCGCAAGAAAGTACCATAACTGGTAAAGTCACAGACGATCAAGGTTTACCCTTACCAGGCGTAAACATTGTCGTAAAAAACACAAACAACGGAACTCAAACTGATTTTGATGGAATTTATTCTATTGAATCATCTCAAGGAAGTGTACTTGTATTTAGTTACCTCGGTTTTTCTGACAAAGAAGTGACAGTAGGAAGTAGTACTACTATTAATGTACAACTAGAACCTTCGGCTGCTCAATTAGAAGAAGTTGTCGTAACAGCGCAAGGTATACGAAGAGAGAAAAAAGCTCTTGGATATGCAGTTAGTACTGTAAAAAGCGATGATCTTGAGCAAAAAGCCGATACGGATATCGGTAAAATACTTAGAGGTAAAGCCTCTGGTGTTAGAATTACTGGTACAGGAGGTGTTTCTGGATCAGGAGCGAATATTATCATTCGTGGTACATCTTCTATTACTGGTGGTAACCAACCTCTATTTGTAGTAGATGGTGTTCCTTTTGATGGATCTTCAGGAGGAGCTAATCAAGATGCATCATCGGGGAGTTTCCAATCAGGAAATGTTAGTAGTAGATTTGCTGATCTTGACCCTAATAATATTGAGAGTGTAAGTATCCTTAAAGGATTAAGTGCAACAGCATTATATGGTGGACAAGGAAGAAATGGGGTGATTTTAATCACTACCAAATCTGGAACCAGTGCTCGTAAGAAATTCGAATTCACTGTAAATCAGTCGGTTTTCCTTAACGACATTGTATTACCTGATTACCAAGACACTTGGGGTAATGGATTCCAAAATGTTTACGGAGCTTTCTTTAGTAACTGGGGAGCAAGGTTTGACAGTCAAGAAACAATCCCTAATGCCTTTAGAACTTCTATTAACAATAATTTTGATGGTATTGAACCATCTGTATTATTCCCAGATAGACCTGAATTAGATAATCCAAACGTAGTATACAGACCTTATGATAGTCAAAAAGCATTCTTTAAAACAGGTGTTATCTCTACTACTTCTATAAATGCATCTGGTTCTATAGGCGACAAAGGATCTATAAACGCTTCTTATGCACATACAAATGACGAAGGTTTCATCCCTAACAACTCCTTAACTAGAAATAATATTTCTTTTGGAGGAACATATAAGTTTGATAATAAATTTACTGTTTCTGGTAAATTCAATTATGCAAGAACCAACATTCAATCTCCTTTTACTGATGCATCTACTGGTAGTGATGTTGCTCTTTCTACAGCAGGTACTGGAGGTATTCAATCAATTTGGAACATATTATACCTTCCAAGAAGTGTTGATATCAACGATCCTTTCCAACACCCAGTAACAGGTGAGAGTTTATGGTATCGTGGTGGAAATGACAGAACAAACCCTAGATGGACTCTTAACAACACTAGAGATACTAATTCTACTGATAGACTTTTTAGTAATTTCAATGTTTCTTATGATCTAAAAGATTGGTTAAAATTAACTTACAGAGTAGGATTAGATAATCAAAACGTAAGAGCTCAACGTTCTATTAACAAGGGGTCTAAAGATGGTATACATCCTACAGGATATTTACAAGTTACGAATTCAAGATTCACGATTTGGGATCACTCTATATTAGCTGGTATCGACAAACAATTATCAGAAAACTTTAATCTTCAAGGAACAGTTGGAGGAACTTTTCAAAGTAGAATTGGAACTTCAGACGGTGTAGAAGGAAGAGATCAAATTATTTTTGGACTTCAAAACATTGGTAATTATGCGAATGCAAGTGGAATTATTGAAGGAACTCTTTTCCCTCTAAACACAGTTTCGTATCAAAGTTATTCTGAAGAAAACAATATAGCTGCATATGTATCTGCAACAGTTGGATTTAAAGACTATCTTTATTTGAATGCATCAGCAAGAAACGAGTGGACTTCTACTTTGGAAACTGCAAATAGATCACAATTCTCTCCAGGTGTTAGTGCTTCATTTATACCTACCTCTGCTTTTAAAGGAATAAAATCTCAGAATGGACTTAACTTCTTAAAGTTGAGAATGGGATATGGAACTTCTCCAGGTTTCCCTACTCCATATAACACAAGAAATGTATTATCACTTGTACCAAACGCATTTGCTGGTAACATCACAACAACTAGTGTTAATAATTTTCTTGCAAACCCTGATTTAAGACCAGAACTATCAAAAGAATTTGAAGCTGGTATTGATGCTCGTTTCTTTGATAATAGAATTGGTTTTGAAATCACTTACTATAACAGAGATACTGAAGATCAAATCATAGCAAGACCTCTTGCACCAGAAACAGGTTTCACATCTACTTTTACTAATGTAGGTAACGTTATCAATGAGGGTATAGAGATTACATATGATATCACTCCTGTAAGAACTGAAAATTTCAGATGGAATATCTCAGGAAGTTATACTAATAACCAAAGTGAAGTTAAAGGTCTTGATGAAGGAGAGCAGATATTATACGGTGGTATATTCGCAACTCCAGCTAATGCAGCAATTAACGGAGAGCAATTAGGAGTTATCGTTGGAACAAGAGTCCTAAGAGATGCTGACGGGAATTTCCTAATTGATGAAAATGGAGAATGGATTCAGGATCCAACAAACGGAATCATAGGTGATCCAAATCCTAAATGGTTTATGACTATTAACAATGGTATTAAATGGAAAAACGTTTCCTTTAATATGCAATGGGAATACCAACAAGGAGGAGACATATATGCTACTACAGTAGGAGCACTTGTAGGAAGAGGTTTAGTTGAGGATACTGATTTTGATAGAACTCAAGGAATTATCTTACCTGGAATTAGACAATCAACAGGGCAACCAAATGATATTCAGATTACATCTACTGAAGCTTATTTTAATAATATAGGTTTTGGTTTGGATGAGCAATTAATTTATGATGCTTCACACGTAAGGTTAAGAGAAGCTTCTCTTAGCTATAGTTTATCTGACAAATGGTTAAAAAACACTCCTTTCGGATCTGTTTCTTTAACTTTAGCTGGTCAAAACTTATTTGTAAAAGCATTTAATGTACCATCTAGTGTTAATTACGATCCTGAACTTAATAGTTTAGGAGTAGGAAATTCTCAAGGGTTTGATTATTTAACCTCTTGGAATTCGAGAAGATATGGTATGAGCGTTAAATTAACATTCTAAAAAAATTAAAAATGAAAAAAATCAAAAATAATATCATATGGTTGTTCGCGATGATGATTGTTATATCGTCGTGTGAAACCACTGAATTGGATCTTTTAAGTGATCCTAATGCCCCAGTTCCTGAAGCTATTGATGTAAACTTTACATTAAATAGCATTGAATTAAATTTTTCAGAATTCTTCGAAAGTGTAACATCCGCAGGAGCAGATGCTGTTCGACTAGAATATATGTTCGATACATATGAGGCAAATTTTAATAACACAAATGCTGATTTATCAGGAGCATGGACTACTGCATATGCAGGTATATTAAAAGACGTTGACGCCGTAACTCGTTTATCTGAAGAAGGTGGTGATTTCTATGTTCAAGCAGGAATCGCCAAAATAATTAGAGCATACACTCTAATGACATTAGTTGATTATTTTGGCCCAGTACCTTTATCAGAAGCTTTACAAGGAGAAACTGGAGTTGTTTTTCCTAATACAGATGCTCCAGAAGATGTATATGCAGCAGCATTACAAGATCTTAATGACGCATTGGCGGATTTTGCTTTAACTACACTTAATCCTCCAACTACTGATCTACTTTATGGTACAGACACCGCTAAGTGGACAAAATTGGTTAATACGTTAAAATTAAAGTACTACCTTAATACAAGATTAATAAATCAAGCAGAAGCTGCCACTGAAATTCAAACTCTTATTACTGAGGATAATTTCATTTCAAGTAGTGATGATAACTTTTTATGGAGAGCTGTTAGTAGTAACCTGCCTCAGAGTAGACATCAATATTATATAGATGAATATCTTGCTGCGAGTACAGGAGATTATATTTCTAATTACCTAATGTGGACACTTACTGTAGAAAAAGGTATTGATGACCCAAGGTTACGTTATTATGTATATCGTCAGGTTGATGCTTTCCCTACTGATCCTGCTACATTAGATAATGAAATTGATTGTTGGAATGATCCTAGACCAGCTTCTTATGGTCCTATTGATATGATTTCTGCGGCACCATTACCATTCTGTTCATTATTTGGCAGAGGAGATGGATATTGGGGTAGAGATCATGCAGAAGCTGATGGAATACCACCAGACAATTCAAAAAGAGCAACTTACGGAGTATATCCTGCAGGAGGAAAATTTGATGATGATGATGCTGAAGATATTGACCCAGGAGATGGTCTTGATGGAGCTGGTATATGGCCGATCATGACAGATTCTTTTGTTGCCTTTATGCGAGCAGAAGCTGCACTTTATTTAGGCACAACAGATGATGCCAGAATGATGTTAGAAACTGGAATAAGAGCTTCTATTGCTAATGTTACTGGATTTTTACCAAACCCTGGTGATTTCACAAATATTCCAACTGCAACAGATATTGACGATTATGTAACTGCAGCACTTGCTTTATATGATGCAGCAGCATCTGACGATGAGCGTATGAATGTTATAGGAAAAGAATACTGGATCTCGTTGTTTGGTAATGGAGTTGAAGCATACAACCTATACAGACGTACAGGAGCACCTAACAACCTACAACCAACACTTTTAGGAACTGGAAGTTTCCCAAGATCTTTCTTATATCCTAATGTAGTAGTGGATAGAAATCCAAACATCCAACAAAAAGCAGATTTGACCGTTCAAACTTTTTGGGATAATAACCCAGCTGGTTTTATTCAATAATTAACGTATTAAAACAGAAAGATGAAAAATTTTAAATATAAATCACTATTAATAATGGCCTTTTCCGCGTTGGTAATGTGGAATTGTTCTGATGACGATAAGCTCCCTGTAGATTTTGATGAACTTCAAGTTAGTGGCGGTGCTTTTGCTACTGAAATTGGTTCAGAAGGACTGACTAACATCAATAAGCTAGATCCAGGCACTTCTACCTTTTCTAAAAGCTACCAATTAATCACTCCAAATGGAGGTACTGATATCTCTAGAATAGATGTTTATGTTAGCTACACAGGTTTAAATGCATCTGCAGATGAAGCTCTTTTAACTACAATTAATTCAGATAGCTTCACAAATACAGGAGAATATCCAGAAGTTTTAGTTTCTATAAATGGAGCGGATATCCTAAGTGCTTTAGGTGTATCTCCTACAGTTTTAGAAGGAGGAGACACATTTGACTTTAGGTTAGCTGTAACCAATCCTAATGGAACTTTCACTGATGTAAGTGCAAATTTTGACAATCAATCTGCAGATCACACATTTGCCGCTACAGTTGTTTGTGAACTTCCTGAAGTTCCTGCTGGTGACTGGATCGTTCAGATGGGAGACAGCTACGGTGATGGATGGCAAACAACCTCTGGAAATGGAGGACCTGGAATCACTATAACATTAAATGATGGAACAGTTCTAGAAGTTGGACTTTGTACACCTTACGAAGCTAACTCATTCCCTTGTGTAAATGAATCAAGCGCTGGATCGGATACAGTTACAATACCTCCTGGTACTACATCTGCTGAATGGTTTTTCCCTGGAGATTTTTGGGGTGAAATTTCTTTCACAATACAAGCACCAAGTGGTAACGTTGTAGCATCGTATACTCCAGGATCTCCAGCAGGTCCAATTCCGTTAAACTTATGTAACGAATAATATTTGTTTTTCACAATTTATACTAAAAGGCTGCCCTGTGGCAGCCTTTTTTTTAAAAAAACTATTAGCTTTCGGCTCTATTATTATGTCTAAAAAAAACTTATGAAAAAGATATCTTTATTCCATATTGTCGTTTGTTTTATTTTACTCTTTCAGACGGCTTGTTCTAGTGATGATAACTCAATAGGTTCTTCTACAGATCCAGGAGACGGAAACTCCGACGACAACCAAAACCCTCCTCTAGAAACAGCAGGAACAATAGACACCTATATCCCTACATTAACCGATGATAGTTATTTACTAGTTAATGATGCTGCTTCCGATAGAGTGTATTTGATGAATAAAGAAAAAGCTGAAATTATTCACGAATGGACATTATCTGGAAAACTAGGAAATGATGCAGAACTATTAGATGATGGCACATTACTAACCTTACTAGAAGCCGATGATCCTCAGTTTAGTTTTGGGGGCTTTGGTGGACTTGTAAAAATTATCAACCCAGACAACTCGACTAAATGGGAATATCCTTATGCAACGGAAGAACATCTTTCTCACCATGATGTAGAAATGCTTCCAAATGGAAACATTTTATTTCTAGCATGGATAAAAAAAACATCTGAAGAAGCAGAACAAGCAGGTTATTCTGTTTCGAACATTCTATATCCCGAAGCTCTTATTGAAGTGAATCCAACAACAGATGAAATTGTTTGGGAATGGCATGCTTGGGATCATCTAATACAAGAACATGATTCAACTAAAGATAATTTTGGCGTTGTTTCAGACAACCCTCAATTAATAAACATTAACTACAATTCAATCGATAACGGTGATATAATGCACGCCAACGGTATTGATTATGACGAAGAAAATGACATCATTTACATTAGTGTTAATTTTTACAGCGAAGTATGGGTAATTGATCATAGCACAACAACAGAACAAGCAAGCTCACATATCGGAGGTCAACATAACAAAGGAGGTGATTTATTATACAGGTTCGGAAACCCCACCGCTTACAACAATACCCAGGGAACAAGATTGTTTCACAATAATCATTTCCCTAATCTCTTAGAAGGAAATGAAATTGGCAAAGACAATGTTTTAATTTTCATGAACGGGAACAACAATTCTCAATCTATTGTTTATGAGTTCAAAATTCCAAATCCACTAGTACTAAATCCAAACGCAAATAATGAACCCGAAACAGTTTGGAGTTTTCAAGATCCAGATTTATACTCTGGAAAGGTTTCTGGAGCAATTCGATTACCTAATGGAAATACACTTATTACTGAAGGTGACAATGGTTATTGGGAAGTAACAAATAATGGCGAATTAGCTTGGAAGTTTTCTGGAGACGGATTTTATTGGAGAGGATATTCGTATCCCAAGAACTCTACAGCAATCTCTGGGCTTGATCTTCCGTAATTTATAACACCAACTACTTCTTAAACTATTTTTTAAGCTATGAAAACCTAAATGTCTTTTGAATTTATAATTTAAGATTAAACATATTAACTCTAAAACACAATCGAATGAAAACAAATATCACAACATTACTGATCATCTTCATATTGTTACCATCGATAAAAACAAATGCTCAAGATGAACCAACAATGAGCGGAGTTATTAGACAATATCAAAGTACTTTATTAGCCTTTCAAAAAATAAAAAGATTATTAAAGGATGAAAAAAAAGATAATTCTATAGATTTCGAAAGCATCAAAGGAAGCCCATATCTAAATGAAAAGTTCTCTTTAGGAAAATTATACATATACGATTCATTAATAGACAACAATTTATTCAGGTATAACATTTACTCAGATGAAATTGAAGTTACCGAGAATAATCAACTATACGGACTCTATAAAGTTAAGGGGATGAAACTAATGCTAGATAATCAAACATTAGTTCTGAAAAATTATCAGGAAAACTCAAAATCTAAAAACAAATCATATTTCATTGTATTATCAGAAGGTAAAAACATAAGTCTATATAAAAGAAAAAAATGTAAGCTTACTCCTGCCCAAAAAGCTACTACTCCCAATCAAATGGATCGTGCTGCTAAGTTCAATATTTATGAAGATTACTATATTAAAAAAGAAAACGACGAACATCTATATAAGATAAGCACTAAAGAAAGAAATATCTTAAAGATAATGCAAGACAAAAAAGAAATAGTTAAAAATTATATAGATAAACACAATATTAATTTAAAAAATGAAAAAAAATTAACAGAGTTATTCACTTTTTACAACTCTCTCTAATAGTTAGTTTTACCCCTATTATTTTTGCTTGAAAACCAGAAAAGTAAAAATGAAATATCTCCTGAACCCAAGTACTACAACGTTATAGTTACCTTTCACAATTTATTAACATGACTAAAACAATAATTTAAATTTTAATAGTAAAAAGTTGTTTTATAAAGATATTATTATCATTTTTGACGCTGGCTAATTCAAATAAATCGTAAAATGAGAACAAAGTTTAGTGGAATTTTAACGCTATTTCTAGCGTTGATTGTGCAAATTACTTTTGCACAAGAAAAAACAATCTCAGGTAATGTAACCGATGACAAAGGTTTACCGCTTCCAGGGGTTAATATAGTTGTGAAAAACACAGCTAATGGTACACAAACAGATTTTGATGGTAACTATTCTATCAAAGCAAACAGAGGTGCTATCCTAACTTTTACCTATGTTGGTTTCCAATCACAAGAGAAAGCAATTGGTGACAGTAACACAATTAATGTTCAACTTGCAGCATCAGCTTCAGAGTTAGAGGAAGTAGTAATTGAAGCATATAGAACTTCGACTAAAGCTACATCCAATATTTCTGCAGTTACAATTACTGCTCAATCGGTTGAAGCAAGACCAAACGCTTCGGCTATTCAAACATTACAAGGTCAGGTTTCTGGTCTTAATATTACAACCAATACAGGTCAACCAGGTGGTAATAGTACAATAAACCTTCGTGGGGTTACTTCTATTAACGGTAACTCAGAGCCTTTATTTATTATAGATGGTGCTCCTGTAGATGAAGACAACTTTCGTAGTTTAAACCCTAATGACATTTCATCTGTATCTGTATTAAAGGATGCTGGTGCAACTGCTATTTATGGAAATAGAGGTGCAAATGGTGTTATTATTATCAAAACTAAGCAAGGTGGTTATAATTCAAAACTAAAAGTAAGCTACTTAGGAATTACTAGTTTTTCTAGCTTACAGAGTAATGATTATGACTTGAAAAATTCTCAAGAACAGTTATTATTAGAGAGAGAATTAGGTAGAGGTCTTGGTTCTACTTTGACTGATGCTGAAATCGCTGCTTTTTCTACAACAAATTGGGATGAAGTATTTTTTGACACAGGTATTACTCAAAACCATACCTTATCATTTACAAGTGGTGGTGAAAACTTAAGCTCTTTTACTTCTTTTGGATATTATGACCAAGAAGGAGTTCTAAATCAAAGTGGACTTAAAAGATTTAACTTAAGAAGTAACGTTAATGGTAAATCAGATAATGATAAATTTACCTATGGTACTAATCTTACAGTTAACTACTCAGAAAATGAAGAACCAAATAGTATTGGTTCTGGTGCTGTAAACAGAAACTACGTTTTAGGTGCATATCAGTCGGTTCCTTATTTATCTCCTGCTGATTATACTCCTGGAGCTGGAGGGGTTATTCCTGTTGTTTTAACAAACACTCCATTATTCTTATTAGACAGATTAGATACTTTTGAAAGAAGAGAAGACGAGATTAAGATTGTAGCAAGTGCTAATGCGAGTTACAAAATTACTGATGACATCACAGTAAATACTGTGTTTAGTGGTGACTTCACTGATGAGCAAAGATTAAGAGCGGAATTTCCAACATCTTTTAATGCAATATTATTTGCTCAAACTGGAAACAATACTCCAGGATTTCAAGAACAACAATCAATAAGAACATTTTCATTTAATGCATTGACTAATGTGAACTATCGTAAGACGTTTGCTGAAAAACACACATTAGACGTTACATTATTTACTGAATATTTCAAAGCACATTTAAGAACTTTTGGATATAGAGAAGAAGGATTAGATCCTGCAACTTTCTCTCCAGGAGATGGTTCTGGATTTATTGGTGATAATGCAGCTAACGATTTCTTCGTAGATGTTGCCAACGCTAATATCCTAAATGCTGGTTTATTCTCTTATTTCGGTCAATTAGATTATGATTTCGATCAGAAATATGGTGTAACAGGTGTATTAAGAAGAGATGCTTCTTATCGTTTCTCTGAAAGTAATAGATGGGGTACTTTCTGGTCTGTTGCTGCAAGATGGAATATTAGTGCAGAAAACTTTATGCAAGATTCTGTTTTTGACTTATTAAAACTTAGAGCTTCTTATGGTATTACAGGTAACCAAAGAATTTTAGATAACGTTGCTGGTCCACAAGCTTATTTTAGTGCTCCAGATTTAACTCGAGATCTTTTCGCAACTGGAACTGGTTATGGAGGTTTAAACTCTCTTTTCTTAAGTCAAATAGGTAACAACACACTAAAGTGGGAAACCGTAACTCAACTTAACGTTGGATTGGATTTCGAAGTTATGGAAAGAAGACTTAGAGGTTCTTTTGACTACTATGACAGAGAAACAGATGAGTTATTCCAAAACAGACCTATATCTGCGATCAATGGTGCTACAAACTTAAATGCCAATACTGGTTCTCTTAAGAATTCAGGTTTTGACCTTAGTTTAAACTATGATCTTATCAGAGGTGGTTCTGATGGTTTCAACCTTCTTTTAAAAGTTGTAGGTAATTACAACAAACAAGAAATTCTAGAGCTTCCTACAGATGATGGAGTAGTATTTAATGGTGGTCTTACTGGACTTAGAGAAGGTGGAGTTATCAATGAATATTTTGTATACCGATATGCTGGAGTAAATCCTGCTAATGGTGAGTTATTATTCTTAGATGTTAATGGAAACTTAACTGAAAACCCAAGTCCTGATACGGATAGAGTATGGTTAGATGCTAACATCTTCCCTGATTATCAAGGAAGTTTTGGATTTGACGCTGATTATAAAGGATTCTATTTAACTGCTCAATTTAACTATACTATCGGTGTAGAGCGATTTGATTTTGACTTACAAGGTTTTGAAGATCCTAGTGCAGTTGGTAACTTTAGATCATCAAGAACATTAGATAGAGCTTGGACTCCTGATAACCGTGTTACAGATATTCCTTCTTTAACAGCTAGTAATAGAGCTTTAGATTCAAATTCTGATAGATATTTAAGAGATTCTGATTATATCAGATTAAGATTTGCTAGTCTTGGATATAGTTTCCCATCTAAATTCTTAAAGAACACTGGATTTACAACGGTTAAAGCTTTTGTAAATGGTGAAAACTTATTTACACTTTCTGAGTGGGAAGGATTTGATGCAGAAAGTTTAAACTCTACTGCTAACCGTTATCCAACTCCAAGAATAATTTCTGTTGGATTTGAATTTGGATTTTAATAAAAAAAATAAAAGATGAAAATTATAAATAAATTTTTCCTTCTATTTGTATTTGCCTCACTTATTACATCTTGTAATGACGCAATAGAAATAGATCAACCTGGACGTTTAGGAGCAGATCAAGCTTTCCGAAGTGTATCTGATTTACAGCTAGGTTTATTAGGTGCTTATGGAAACCTAGACAGCACCCATGAAATATTGTTTAATGCAGTATTTACTGATGAAATTGCACTTGGTTTAACAAATGGAGGTCAAGGTTTAACAGATGGTAGCTATGGGTTCATTCTTAATTCTACTAGTACTGCTCCAACTAATATTTGGACTACTAATTATGCTGTATTAAACTCAGTAAACAGAGTAATAGCTGCAGCTGCTGCAATTACTCCTGAAGCTGGAGAAGAAGATCAATACAATGATATTCTTGGACAGTGTTATGCTTTAAGAGCTTATGCACACTTTACTTTACTATCTTACTATAGTACGGATTATACAGATGATAGTGCTTTAGCTGTAATTCTTCTTGATTTTGTACCAGAAGTTAGTCAAAGCTTACCAAGAAATACAAATGGTGAGATATTTACTTCTATAATATCTGATTTGGATCTTGCCGCTGGTTTAATTGACCCTGCTGGAGCTGACCCACTTTTCTTTACAGTTGATGGTACTATTGCATTAAGAGCGAGAGTTGCTTTATATAGAGGTCAATATGCTACTGCAGGAACTTTAGCTGCTGATTTATTGACAAGATACCCTATTGCAGATCAAGGACAGTTCTTTAATATGTGGGATGACGCCGATACTACTGAGCAAATATTCTCTATTGATAGAGCTATTGCTGATAACTTCGATAATCAAGGTACCAACGGTGGTGGATGGGCAGGAAGTCTTTTTGCTAACGTAGATCCTACAATTAGTGGAGCTCCTTTTTTCGAAATGGGTAGAGCGGTTTTCAACCTATATGATGCAGCAGATATCAGACGTGCACGTTTTGTAGGACCAGATGCTTTGATCAACCCTGGTTATGCAACAGATCCTCTTAGACAAAGTACAGATGTACTAAACTTCTTTATATATCCTGGATCAGGAGGGCAACCTTTACTTAATGACTTAAAAGTGTTCAGATCAGCAGAGATGTTATTTATTCAGGCTGAGTCATTAGCTGATGCTGGTGATTTAGTAGGAGCTGCAACACTTATTCAGCAGTTAAGAACTGCTAGATTAGGAGCTGCACAACCACTTCCAGTTTATGCTAATGAAACAGAAGCGTTTGGAGCTATTCTAGATGAAAGAAGACAGGAACTTGTTGCACAAGGACACCGTTACTTAGATCTTAAGCGTATTGGAGCTAGAGGTAACAGAGAAGTATTAAGAGAGCCTACTGACTGTGCTGTTAATGGAGCTTGTTCTTTACCAGTCTCTGACTTCCGTTTTACTCTTCCAATTCCGCAGGTTGAGCTAAATGCCAATGTGGTAATTAGAGATCAGCAAAATCCTGGATACTAATAAAAAAAAAGAATTATGAAAAAATATATTTCAAAAATTGTTTTAATCGCCTCAGTTGCATTTTTTGCTTCTTGTGACAAAGGTGGTGAGCCAGTTATTTTTGATGGAAATAATGGTCAAACATTAGTAGCTTTCCGTGCTAGTTCTGCTAGCCTTCCGGTAACTATTAATGAAACTGGTTCAGTAGACATCACTTTAGATGTTTCTACTAAATCTACATCAGATAGAACTTATTCAGTAACAATTGATACTGATTTAACTGATGCAGATGCAGCTACGTATAGCTTCAATTCTAGTATTACAGTTCCTGCTGGAGAATACAATGGTACACTAACTATTGATGGAACTGATAACGGTGTTGAGATCGAAGGTAAGGATTTAGTACTTACTATTGATGAAGGAAGTGGATTTATCATTGGCGGTAATAATGCCGTAACCGTTGATATCTTTGAGGTTTGCCCTATTCCTGATGGAGCGTTTACTGGCGCATATACTGTTACATCTTTATCAGGAGGTGTTTTTGGTGCTGGTGTATTTGGTCCTAGTGGAGGAACAGTTACATTGGCAGTTGGCGCAACTGCAACTCAAAGAACATTTTCTGCAGATTACATCGCGGATGCTGGTTTCGGATCGTTCCCTACTGATTTCGTAATGAATTTAGTATGTAATGATGTATTAATCGAATTCGTTGATACTGGAGTTGGTTGTGGAGGAAATACTGTTAACCTAAGTGTAGGTTCTGGTTCTCCTGCTTCTAACTATGACGCAAATGATGACTCTTCTTTTATAGTTACTGTTACGGATAACGTAGAGTCTGACTGTGGAGCTGGACCAATACAAGTATCTCATAGATTTGACAAGCAGTAATAACTGCTTAATTCTTATAAAATTCCTTAAACATCCCGATGAAATTTCATCGGGATGTTTTTTTATATATATCTTTGCGGACTATGAAAAACGAATCTCAAATCTTTGGCATCAGGTCAGTTATAGAAGCTATTAACTCGGAAAAAAATATAGATAAACTTTTTATCCAAAAAGGTTTACAAGGTGAGCTTGCGAAAGAATTAATGGATTTGGTAAAAACTAATAGCATTAGTTTTTCTTATGTCCCTATTGAAAAACTAAACAGGCTTACACGCAAAAACCACCAAGGTGTTGTTGCACAAACTTCTCCTATTGAATTTTATAATCTTGAGAACCTCGTATTACAAGTTATTGAGTCTGGTAAAACTCCGTTATTCTTAATTTTAGATCAATTATCCGATGTCCGTAATTTTGGTGCTATTATAAGAACTGCTGAGTGTACTGGTGTACACGGAATTATAATTCAAAAAAAAGGTGGCGCTCCAGTAAGCGCTGATACTGTAAAAACATCAGCTGGAGCAATATTTAAGATTCCTATTTGTAAAGTGGATCACATTAAAGACGCTATGTATTATTTACAAGCTTCAGGAGTACAAATAATTGCAGCAACAGAAAAAGCATCCTCTCCTATTTATGACATTGATTTAAAAACACCTACTGCTATTGTTATGGGTAGTGAAGGCAAAGGAATTTCTAACTCTGTATTAAAATTAGCGGATCACTTGGCTAAATTACCTATGTACGGAGAGATAGGTTCTCTAAACGTTTCGGTAGCCTGTGGAGTATTTCTATATGAGTCTATAAGGCAAAGGTTATAATTTAGTAAATCAAGATTCGCCTTTCTTTGATTCAGGTTCTTGCTTATACTCGTAGATTATTTCTATATCTTCTTCTGGTAATTTTTCTATAAAATTACCATTTTCATCAAAATGTTTTAAGAATTCATCCTCACTATCATCATAATCTGGCGATTCCCAATGATAAGTTTTTGGTTTAGCAATTCCTTTTTTAATAAAAAAAGCAAGTAAAACACCAACTATTAATCCAGATAAATGACCTTCCCAAGAAATCTTAGGATCAACAGGTAACGTATACCATATCATACTTCCGTATATAAAAACGACAATAAATGATAATGCTATTAATCTAAAATGCTTAGCTAATATTCCTTTAAAAAAAAGAAAACCAAAAAGCATATAGATCACTCCACTTGCTCCAATATGGTTTGCTGGCCTACCCAATATCCAAGTTAACATTCCTGTAAGAAAAACTCCTAATAACAACACCTTCCAAGCGTTATTGGGATAAAAGAAGAATAGTGACATTGATAATATTAGTAACGGCAAAGTGTTATGCCATAGATGAGATAAATCTCCATGGATAAAAGGAGAGAATATTACTCCCCGAAGCCCCGTTAATGTTCTGGGATATACACCTAAATGATTAAAATCAAAACCAAAACGTACTTCAAACCAAAAAACTATCCATATAGCCAACACAAACAGCAATGGATATCCAATAACTCCTGTACTAAACCTAAAATGATCATTTTTATTCATAATTACATATTGATAATCAAAAAATCCTCCAAAAAAGAAAATCCCGCAAAATTGTCAGTATATTAATTATTTTATACTTTAAGATATTAATATAAAACCTAATCCAATCTACAATAAAACTTATGTTTACCATATATCGACTAAGGACTCTTTAGTAAATTTGTAATTATGAATAAACCACTTGCAGAGCGAATACGTCCAAAATCGTTAGAAGAATACTTAAGTCAAGAGCATTTAATTGGAAACAATGGTTCTTTAACACAACAAATTAAAAAAGGAATTATTCCTTCTTTAATACTTTGGGGACCTCCTGGAGTAGGTAAAACAACATTAGCTAATATTATAGCCAATGAATCTGACAGACCATTTTACACATTAAGTGCTATTAACAGTGGTGTAAAAGATGTCAGGGAGGTCATAGATAAAGCCAAACAAAGTGGCGGGTTATTTACTTCTAAAAATCCTATTTTGTTTATTGATGAAATTCATCGTTTCAGCAAATCTCAACAAGACTCTTTATTAGGCGCTGTGGAAAAAGGTTGGATCACATTAATAGGAGCAACCACAGAAAATCCAAGTTTTGAGGTAATACCAGCTCTACTATCTCGATGCCAAGTCTATGTGTTAAACCCCTTTGGAAAACAGGAGCTAGAAGCTCTACTAGATAGAGCAATGCAAGAAGACGAATATTTATTATCTAAAAGCATTAACCTCAAAGAAACAGAGGCTTTACTTCGATTGAGTGGCGGAGATGCCAGAAAATTATTAAATATTTTCGAGTTGATAGTTTCTAGTCAAGATCAGGATTCCATTATAATCACCAATGATCTTGTGCAAAAATTAGTGCAACAGAATACCGTAAGATATGATAAAACAGGAGAACAACATTATGATATCATTTCGGCATTTATTAAATCTGTTCGTGGTAGTGATCCTAATGCAGCAGTATACTGGCTAGCGCGAATGATAGAAGGAGGTGAAGATCTAAAATTCTTAGCTCGTCGAATGATTATACTGGCATCAGAAGATATTGGAAACGCCAATCCTACTGCTCTAATTATGGCAAACAATACCTTTCAAGCGGTTACAACTATAGGGTATCCTGAAGCCAGAATTATTTTAAGTCAATGTGCAGTATATCTCGCTACATCTCCAAAAAGTAACGCCTCTTACATGGCTATCAATAAAGCCCAACAACTTGTACGACAAACTGGAGATCTCTCTGTACCATTGCATATCAGAAATGCTCCTACTAAATTAATGAAAGAACTAGGGTATGGAGAAGATTATAAATATGCCCATGATCATAAAGAAAATTTTATCCCTCAAGAATTTCTACCTGAGACTATAGAGAACACAAAACTTTATGAACCTGGAAACAATCAACGCGAAAATTCATTACGAACTTTTCTTAAATCTCGTTGGGGAGAGAAATATGGATATTAAATTATTGTCTGGCAAAAGTATCAGTGATCAATTTATTAGTAGCAGGATTAATTCTTTCTAAAATAAAGTTTCCGTAACTATCAAAATAACCATTTCCACTTAAATCACCAGCTTTAATTATATAGCTATTATCCCTATTAGATGTAAACACTTTACCTATTGAAACGGATTTTTCATTGTTTTTTTGCAACAATTCATAGCCATACTCCTGTCTTTTAAAAACAAATATTTTATCATTAAAAGTATATAAAGTCATTTTTTCAGAAGACACAACCTGTTCTGGTGTTTCAGTAGTTATAACAGGTGCAGCTTCTTTGGCTTTTTCTTGAACTAATGGTTTATTAGTTTTAGCAATTGGCTCCAACGGTTTTGTAATCGTTTCGGGTTGCTTAACAACCACTTTTTCTTCTGTTACTTTTTCTTCTGTTACTTTTTCAACGTCCTGTTTAGAATTATATACATAACCTAAACCCTGTATGTCCATAAAGGCATCCCTAAGTGCTTCGTGATACGCTTTTTTATAATCCTTCTCTTTACTTTTACCTTCTTTTGAAGTAAAAACTACTATTCCATTACAGTTTTTGAGTTCGATAGCAAGTCTTGTTAAAAAAAGCCCAGAGTTTTTCTTAACATCTGCTCTTAGTCCCAGACAACCATTTGCTTTAAGATCTTCTGGTAACTCTTCATTATTAACAAAAGCTTTAAAGCCATATTTATTAAACAGAAACTTCGATAGAGAATTTAGTTGATATGCATCATTCTCCGAAAAAAAACTATATCCCTCAGGAACAATTACATACTTATAATCATTCACAGTCTTCTGACTGTATAAGTTTATGGTTGAAAAAACAATAAGCCCAAAAAATAAAACACGTTTTAAATTCATCAATCACATTATTATATTAAATCCTAATTGTACCGATGCTCCCCTAGCGTCGGCAAGATTAGAATATTCTAAAAGATTATTGGCCGAAATATAGAAATTTATTTTGTTAATATGGGTAGATAATAATAAACCTATATTATAATACGAATAATCATCCACAGTATAGGTTACTTTTGTTCTTAAAAAGTTAGACAAACGCTTATAATAAAACAAGGATGCCGCATACTGCGGTCTTTTTGGTCTAAATTGACTAAACAACTGTAATCCAAAAGCATCTTGATATGGCGGATCTTCTCCTTCTTGAAAACAATTACAAGAACCATCATCATACCTGTTAAATGAATACTTAATAGAACCATTTAATTTTACTGGACGCAAAGCGACATAACTAGTATTTAATGTATCTATAGGTATCGACTCTTCTAGTTCATCCAGGATATCCTGACTGCTACCATCTGTAATTGGAGTTTCAAGCCCTTCAAAAACAAAATTTCCCCTTGCTCTGTATGTTTCTACATCTTTGGTGTAAAAAATCATCCCTAAATCTGTCATACTTCCAGTAATGGTCCACTGATCTTCGATTTTATAACTAAACCCAACATCTACACCTACTCCTAAATTACCACCTAAGAATGCTCTACCTAAAAACTTATTGAGTACCTGTTTAGCTCCATCTGCATTATCCTCGGATTCAATTTCACGTAAAGAAGCATATCCAGCTGTTTGCAAACTAACATCGGCGTTGCTTATCACATGCTGATAAATGTTATTACCTTGAGGAGTTTCTATTGTAGTAAAAGTCCCTCTGTTTTTAGTACTTCGGAAATTAAAAATACTAGAATATACTTTAGCTCTGGCACCAAAAGTAAATTGTTTATTTATCTTTTTATTATAACCAAAATGATACACAGTTAAAAACTCTCCAGTAGCACTGATGTTAGAAAACCTAAAAGGGATATTAATAAAATCCTGATTCCCTTGATACGCTAATACAGCAAAATCCTTAGGGAAATATACAATCAAATCAAGTTCTTGATACATTCCTGCAGAATAATACAGGTCTTTTTTAAACTTGCTTCTCCATCCATAATTAATAATTTCTAGTTGTTGTGTAAACGTAACATAATCATTACTGGTCAGCGTATTCAATGTATTTTCGATCTTATCATTGATATCTCTACCATCATCTGCAAAAACATCATAAATCGAGGCTCCTCTAAATCCAGCATTAATATGTATTTGCGACAAAAAAGGTACGCCAATATGGGATTTAAAGTTTACTTCTGCACCAGGATTAAGCATTAAAGATTGAGGCAAATCTGTAAAATCGTATAAAGTTTCTTTGTTTTGAGCGTATAACGAGCACCCTAACAAACATAAATATAGTAGGATTCTCATAGTTCATAATTTACATAATAGCTCCCTTTTGATCTAATCTCTGCGACACCTCTAAGATCCGTATTTAACGTGGGTACAATAATCTCTGTCGCAATTTTTTGAGCAGTAGACAATTGATTTAATGTAGCATTATCTAACACTATAGGATTAGGAACAGAGAATGACACCACAGGTTCTGTACCGTCACCCAAACCTGCGGCAACTGGAACACTATAAAGATCGCCAATAGGCTGACCTGCATCTGTTAAAAATTGAAACTGTAACGTAAATGTAGTTTGTATTGTATTGCGAACTTCTATTGTTAACTCTACTCTTTCTAAATTATCTATTGCAAAATCTGTTCCTACAAGATCATAATTTATAGTATCCCTTAATGATTCAGGAGGAATCGTAAATTGTGTATTCGGAGGAACTCCAGCAGGAATATAATCTCCAACATCAAATTCTGAATAAATAAAATCAGCTTCGAATACAGGTGTAAGTACCACCTCATCTAATTGATCTAAATCAAGATCTTTTACACAAGAAGCTGTCATTAAAATTATGCCAACTGCAAGCAGCAACACATAGGTTTTTTTTGTTTTCATCTGGGGGGAGTTGTTTAGTAATAACGAAAATATACGAATATTTATTACTAAATATAACTTTTTATCTGTTTTAATTGAGAAACCTGTATCGTTTTAAGTGGTAATTTCTCTTTATGATAGTTAAAACAAATCGCTTTGATCCCTAATGCTTCTGCTCCTAAAATATCAGCCTCATAATTATCGCCAATCATTAAACTTGTACCAATATCTGCTCCAGAAATTTTAATCGCATGTTCGAAGATAATGGGATTAGGTTTTTTTACACCCACTTCTTCACTATTGGTTACAGTCTTAAAATAGTGTTTGATTTTAGCATTAGAAAGCTTCGTATTTTGCACCTCTCTAAAACCATTTGTAATAATATGCAACTGATACTTTGGCTGTAGATACTTCAATAATTCTTCTGCTCCATCAATCAGGTAATTATTCAATGGTAAAAAACTAATATAATCATCAGAAAGCGCATCTATTATTTCTAAAGAAAATGTTTTATCAAAAGCAGCAAATGCATCTATGAGACGTCCTCTGCGTAATATTATTTTAGTCACCTTTTCTTCTCTATACAATTTCCAATATTGCATATTAATAGGTTGATACACTGATAAAAACTCCTCAATTGAAATTTGAATCTTAAATTTCTCAAACATCATCTGAAACGCTAATGCAGAATTTTTATCAAAATCCCAAAGTGTATGATCTAAATCAAAAAATACATGATCAATTTTTTCCATTCTCATCTTTATTCCAAGTAAATTCAAATATTGATTTCCAAAAGGTTTGCTCATTAAGTTCGCTAAATAGACCATTACTAAAAACAGGTGTAAATACTCCATTTACTTTCCTGATTTTTTCTAAATATGAATGTAATTCTTTTTTTACCGAGTACTCATTCTCGTCAGTACCAAAACTATTAGGAGCACAACAAAATGAATGTATAATTAATGGAGTCTGTACCTCATAATCCAAATCATAGAACATAAATGGAGTACAAGTACCTGCTCTAAACCCAGAATGGTCTGGATATCCCATCGAGAAATCTTCTTTAATTTCTAATTCGATAAAATTACGGTAAGCTTCAGGTAATTTTATCTTATAAAAAGCACATAAAGAGTATCTCAATTGGCTATTTACAATATTTTCTATTCTAGTTTTTTCTTTCTTTAGTATTGCTAAATCTGATATTGCTTCATAAGAAATTTTAAGCCCTACATCTATATAATCAGAGACATGTTTAATTACCTCTTTATGTTTCTGATTACTATGATTAATATTCTTTTCATAGTTAGTATAATCACCTAACCCAAAGAACATGATACAATTTCTTGTTTTATTTTTCTGTAAATCAATTATAAAATCAAAAGTGTCATAAGGATCTTTTTTGACGCCAATAACCACCTTAATCCTATCCATTACTTCGTTTAGCTTAAGTTGCCAAAGGTCTCTTAAACCTCCACCCAAGGACCTCAAAATCCCTTTTTGCCAATATGCAAATGTCTGAGAGATCTGTATTATTGGTTTTACACTAAACTTTTTTTCCTGAAATACGATATCGGTATACTTTTCTTCAAGCGTTTTTTTGAATTTATATGACCATATATCCACTACTGGCTCTTCTAAAAAACCATAAATGTACGCCACACTTTCTGTTGCTGTAAAACGTCCTAACTCATCCTTTACATGCGGTAGATATTCTTCGTATCGCGTAAGCAAATAAAAGGTAGCTGCAAAAATATCAAAGGGTAATGCCGTATCAGGATGTTTCACCTGAAAAAAACATTGTGTTTCTTCCCACGGAAGCACCTGTATCTCGACTTCATTAAACCCATGTTCAAAAAGCAAATCTACACTCTGAAAATACAGCTCTTTACCTAAAGGTTGTTTACCATAAGAAAGTTTAGGTCCATCGTGTGCAATAAAAGCTTCAATTTTAGATGTAAAATCAACCTCCAACCCTAAAATTCGCTTACATATCTGTTTAAAGGTATACGATACTCTTGGAGTTATTTTTTGAACATAAACTAATAGCATATTTCTAATTATAGCATGGTTTCATCGGCAAAGCTAAAATACTTCTTTTCTGTTATTATTAAGTGATCTAATAATTTTATATCCAGACTAATCCCTGCTTGTTTCAATTTTTTAGTCAATACTTTATCTGATTCACTGGGAACTAATGAACCACTAGGATGATTATGAGCTAAAATTATAGCCGTTGCTCCAAACTCTAGTGCGTATCTATACACGATCCTAGGATCTACTAAGGTTCCTGTTTTTCCACCTATACTAATTTGTTTTTTCTGCAATACCTTATTCGAATTATTAAGGTAAATCACCCAAAACTCTTCATGTTCAAGATCCCCTATAAGTGGACAAAGAACATTAAAAGCACTGGCGCTGCTTGTAATTTTTGGTATGACAGGAACATCTTCTTCTCTCCTCCTTCTTCCTAGTTCTAAAGCAGCAACAATTGCAATTGCTTTTGCCTCTCCTATTCCTTTAAAATCCATCAATTGCTTTGCCGATAATTTTCCCAAGGAGTTAATTTGGTGATCAACACTTGCCAAAATTCTTTTACTTAATGCTACCGCACTCTCTTGTCGATTACCAGAACCAATCAAAATCGCTATTAACTCTGCATCACTTAAAGTATTCTTCCCTTTAACCAACAATTTCTCTCTTGGACGATCATTTTCATTCCATTCCCTGATAGAAAATGAAGCATTATATGCGCTCATATTTATTTTTTGTATTGTTTTATTCCCTGAACCAGTTAAGATAGCAGTATAAACTATTTATCTCAATTACAATATATTATTATTTAAAATATACAAATAACCTTTGTTTTTGCCATCCAGTTTTACAGATTAAACAAACATATATTTGTTTGAAAATGAAAGTTTTACTATATTTGACCACCCATAATCTAAAAACATAGAATTTAACAACTTCAAATTAACCTATTTATGAAGAACATTTTTACTTTCGTATTATTATTAGCTACTATTAGTTTCTATGGACAAGACAGAAAGCGTATAAGTTTTCTAAACTTAGTAGGAAATCACATACAAGTACCAAGAGGATGCCAAGCTCAATCAGAATATGAACTACAAGCTTGTAATGGTACATCAATAAAATGGGATTATTACAGTGATGATATGTTATCAGCTGTTTTTGACGCTACTATAGATGCTTTTGGAGCGGACAATGCTTCTAAAAAAGAAGTTATTTTCACTTCATTTGGTTCAGAACTTAAAGGATATAAATTCCAATCTGGAACTACTTACCAATATTTTTTAATGGGAAAAATTAAGGATCAACCTTTGATGATTAATCTAGGAACTCCCGCAGATATTTCTGCCAACGGAGATCTAGAAGGCTTCCTTAAGCTTGTTTTTGAAAAAGTAGGCTAGCACACTGTTTTTGCCGTTTTACAGTATTAATTGAAAGTTATTTAGTAAATAGCCTTGTATTCGTATACCATATTTTAAAATAATTCTGTTATTTTTGAATAGTTGGACACCTAAACTGTGCTTTTACATGAAATCTCTCTTTGAAGAAACTGCAAAAAACGAAATAGAAGTTCGTATTCATAAATTATCCGATACCAATACTCCAATTTGGGGTAAGATGGATGTTTCTCAAATGTTTTATCATTGCCAATTTCCTCTTAAGATTGCTTTGAAAAAAGACTATCCAGCAATGAAACCTAGTTTATTGGCAAAATTGTTTTTTAAGAAATCAATGTATAACGATAAGCCCTGGAGAAAAAATCTACCCACACATCCTAAATTAAAAGTAGTAGACACCAAGGCTTTTAATCAAGAAAAAGAACAATTATTAGAACTTATTAATGAATTTTCTAATAAAAGAACTGTTTCTGAATGGGATCCACATCCAATGTTTGGTAAGTTCACTAAAGATCAATGGGGAAAAATGCAGTACAAGCATTTAGATCATCATTTACAACAATTTAACGTATAGTCTGTGTATCCACCTACTCATCATCAGGACTATAATGACGAAAATATAAAAAGTGTAGCCGTAGCATATCCTTTTGCTACATTAATTTCTGCCAAAGAAAAAACTCCATATGTAACGCACGCACCTCTTATTTTTCACGGAGACAAACTAGTAGGACATATTGATGCCAATAATCCACATATCACATTACTAAAGGACAACTACCCTATTACTGCTGTTTTTCAGGGTCCGCAAACCTACATTTCACCTTCAATATATACTACGAATCAATTACCTACCTGGAACTATATTATAGCACATGCAACTGGTGTGGTGACAGAGATCAAGAATCCAGAGATTATCAAAAAGTCTATGGTAACCATGACCGAGTTTCTGGAAGCTCCCGATCAGGATTTTAAATTATCCTTAGAAGACCCAAGAATGGATCGTTTAGTTCCATACATACATTGTTTCGAAATTGACATACAACAATGGGAAGGGAAGTTTAAATTAAGTCAGGATAAAGTCCCTGCAGATATCGAAAATGCAAAACAAGAATTGATCAAAAACAATCAAAAAAGTGTTACTGATTTTGTAAATACATTATTCGAGAAGCATTTTTAACTAAATCATTCCTTTTACCTCATCAAAATCCAATCCTCCATAATTACCACTGCTCATAAGCAGCAACGCAGAATTAGAAAAATCTTTTTGTTTTAGATAAGTTTTAAACTCTTCTGGATTTGTATAAATAATAAGATCATCTCTATTAAAAGCTTGTGCTATTTGATTAGCAGATACTTCTTCTAATTGTTTAATTTTTACTGCATCAGGAGAATAAAATACCACTGCTTCGTCTGCTGCATCCAATGCTCCTTCATATTCTTTTAAAAATTCGGCATTAAGGCTGCTGTAGGTATGCAATTCTAAACAGGCAACTACTCGCCTATCCTTATATTGTTCTTTTACCGCATTCGTAGTAGCACTTACTTTAGAAGGACTATGTGCAAAATCCTTATACGCAACTGCAGCATCGCTTTCTGCAATTTTCTCTAATCGCTTAGACGCTCCTGTAAACGATGCAATCGCTTCATAAAACTCGTCTTCGTCAATTCCCATATGCTGACAAATCCATTTAGCTCCAGCCAAATTACTTAGATTATGTGCTCCAAAAACTTCAATAGGCATTTCACCTTCTGGAGTTTGTAATAATGTTTCACCATTTTCTACACGATATTGGGGAGTAGTATAAGGTATTTTTCGAATCTGATTTTCAGAATTTTCTACTACCTTAACTACTTCAGGATCTTCTTCATTATAGTTAATACTTCCACCACGTACAATGCTATCCACAAAAATCTGAAACTGCGTTACATAATTTTCAAAAGTTGGAAATACATTAATATGATCCCAAGCAATACCACTTATTAAAGCAATATTAGGTTGATACAAATGAAATTTTGGCCTTCGATCAATCGGAGAAGAAAGGTATTCATCTCCTTCTAAAACCATAAAATCATTCTCTTCTGTGAGATGCACCATAGTATCAAAACCATCTAATTGTGCCCCTACCATATAATCTACTTCCTTTTCATGGTAATGTAGTACATGAAGTATCATCGACGTAATGGTAGTTTTACCATGAGAACCACCAATCACTACACGCGTTTTATTCTTAGACTGCTCATATAAAAATTCGGGATAAGAATATATTTTTAATCCTAGTTCCTGAGCTTTGCGCAATTCTGGATTATCTTCTTTAGCATGCATTCCTAGTATAATTGCATCCAGATCTGCAGTAATCTTTTCTGGATACCATCCAAAATCAGAAGGTAGTAATCCAAATCGATCTAGTCTTGATTTTGAAGGTTCGAAAATCACATCATCACTTCCAGTTACTGTATCTCCTTTTTGATGTAGTGCCATTGCCAAATTGTGCATTGCACTTCCTCCAATCGCAATAAAATGTACGCGCATAATTATATTCTTAATTCTAAAGAGTAAAGATACAATTAACCATGAGCTAATGAAATTTGCAACAATTAAAAAAATTAAGAGATCTCAATTGTTATCGACATCTATAACAAGGATTTCACTCATTAAATGATTAATCTCACTAAACAAAACAAGGTTTTCCCTAATTTATCGTTGCAATTATGTAGCTTTATATAGTTATTTACTTTCATCAAGATTTTAGCTACAACATGGCATAAGACTTGTAAGTAGTATATCAGCAAAAAACAATAAAATGAAGAAGCACATCATTCTGGTTTTTATATTCTCTATCATAAACCTAAATTATATAATGGCACAAGACAATTACAATTATCAAGACGATTGGAAAAAAGTAGAAGATTTTGACCGACAAGGATTACCAAAATCAGCGCTAGAAGTTGTCGAAACCATACATAACAAAGCTCGCAAAGCAAATAATACCAATCAAATTACCAAGACCCTGATCTATAAAGCTAAATACAATTTAGTTTTAGAAGAAAATGCACAATTAAACATCATCAAAGAGTTAAAAAGCGAGATTGAGAACAGCAAATTTCCCAGTAAAAATATATTACAAAGTATTTTAGCGAATCTATATTGGCAATATTTTCAAGAAAACAGATGGCAGTTTTATAATCGAACCAAAACCGCTGAAAAAGTAGATCAGGAAGATTTTAGAACCTGGGATCTAGAGACTTTATTTGCAGAGATTCACTTGTATTATCAAAAATCCCTGGAAAACGGACTTCTGGCTCAACAAACAGATTTAACCAAATTTAATGACATTCTTACACAAGCTGAAGATTCTAAAATATACAGACCAACACTTTATGATTTTTTATCTCATAATGCATTGGCTTTTTATAAAACTTCTGAAACCAGCATTACTAAACCGTCGTACGCTTTTGAGATAAACAATCCAGATTATTTAAAAAGTTATAAGCTGTTTTCTACATTAAATATCACAACCAAAGATACTTTATCACTGCAATTTCATGCCTTAAAAATTTACCAGAACCTTATCAATTTTCATAAAAGAGATAAAAAGGCAGATGCACTAATAGAGGTTAATATCGAGCGCCTAAAATTTGTGCATACGAATGCTACATTCAATGATAAACAAGAGCTTCTATTGGCTAGCTTAATTTCAGAAAAAGAAGCACACCAAAATCATGCTTCTTCTACCCTATATAACTATGAAATTGCCAATCTATATAGAGATCAGGCAGCAACGTATATTCCTAAAGAGAAAGAGACCTATCGATGGGAACTTAAGAAAGCTATAGAAGTATGTGATGCAGCAATTACCAAATTTCCTAAAAGCAGAGGAGCAAACAATTGTGCAAATCTAAAAGAACAAATTCTGGATGTACAAATAAATACTATTCGATCAGAAAACTATGTATCCATCAACAAACCCTCGCGTTTATTGGTCAATTATAAAAATCTGGAGCAATTATATTTTAAGGTTTTAAAAATTAATCAAAATCAATTAAAATCCTTTGGGAAGATATATGATCGAAAAAAACAAATTGATTTTCTGAACAAATTAGCTGTTATCACTAGTTGGGACTCCAAACTTATTGATGAAAAAGACTATCAAAATCATAGAACAGAAATTTTGGTTCCCAAATTAACGCAAGGAACCTATCTTATTATTGGATCTACAACAAAAGATTTGAGCGAAAAACACACCTTTGCCTTTGGTAACCTTCAGGTAACTAACCTAACGCTGATTGAAAACAAAACAGCCAAGAAAACTACATTTCAGGTAGTGGACAGAAATAATGGTGCTCCTATTGCCAATGCAACGATCCATCTTTATTCTGAAAACAGAAGAAACAGCTTAGACAAAAAACTTACTACAAATGAAAAAGGAGAAGCTTATTTTTCTAAAGAAGGGTATTTTTATAATGTATTAGCAACCGTTAGTAAAGACACAGATAAAGCTCGTTTTGGTGGTTTGTATCTTAATCGATATGCAGATAATAATACACCAGACAATAATACGCGTCATACCACATTTCTCTTTACAGACAGAAGTATCTACAGACCTGGACAAACGGTATATTTTAAAGGTATTATGATGGCTTCTCAAGGAAGCGAAGACCCAAAAATCGTTCCTAATACATCAACATTTGCAAAATTAATTGATGTAAACGGCCAAGAAGTAAACACTCTCAATTTTAAAACAAATGCATATGGTTCTTTTGCTGGTGAGTTTATACTCCCATCTTCTGGATTAACAGGCAACTACACCATCCAAACTGATAATTATCATAGTACTTCTATTTCTGTAGAAGAATATAAGCGTCCTAAGTTCGAGACCTCGTTTAAACCAGTTACAGAAACGATTAAAATCAATGATACTATAACACTAACAGGTACCGCAACAGCCTACGCTGGTAGTAATATTACAGATGCCAAAGTAGTGTATCGTGTACATAGAAAAGTGCAATATCCTCGCTGGTGCTATTGGTTCCCAAGATATTCATCAGAATCTCAGGAAATAACACACGGAGAAACTAAAACCAATGACACTGGTACATATACGATTAGATTTGCAGCGTTACCTGATAAAAGTGTTCCTAAAGAAAACCAACCCACATTTATATATGAAATTACAGCAGATGTTACGGATATCAATGGCGAAACCAGGAGCACCACAAGCTATGTCAATGTTGGATACCATGCATTAACTGCTACGATTAATATTCCTTCTAAAATCGATAAAACCAAAAAAGACAACACTTTAAACGTTACCACTCGTAACCTAAATAATGAGTTCGTAGCAAATAGTGGTACTCTTAAAATTTATAAGCTAGAAGCACCAGAATGCCCATTACGTAATCGTCCTTGGAAAGCTCCTGATTATAGTGGTTTTACAAAAGAAGAATTTAAAAAACTATTCCCACACGATGCCTATCAAAATGAAGATGATTATAGAAACTGGGAAAAAGGAAGCATAGTTTTAGACACAACCTATGATACAAAAGAAACCAAGGGTCAGACGAAGGGAACCCAGGATATTTCTCTGGGAAATATCAAAAGATGGGAATCTGGTAACTATGTAATAGAGCTTCATACCAAAGATCGATTTGGGCAAGAAGTAAAAGATGTAAGCTACATCAACCTATTTGATCAGTCTGACGATACAATATCAGATAGTGGATTGTTTAGTATAACCACCGATAAAACCACTTACGATATTGGTAGTAAGGTATTATTAAAACTAAGCTCAGGTTCAGAAGATATTACGATTACACTGGATATAGAAAAAAACCATCAGGTCGTAGAAACCAAATTAATCAAATTATCTAACTCCAGTAAAACGATAACAATCCCAGTTAGCAATGAGGATTTAGGAGGATTTGCGGTGAGCTATAGTTTTGTAAACTATAATGGATATCAAAGTGGCACGATACCAATTGCAGTGCCTTATGCACCTACAGAACTTACGATAACAACAAAAACCTTTAGAGATAAATTACAACCTGGACAACAAGAGACTTGGAGTTTTACAATCAAGGGTCCTAAAGGAGACAAAGTAACGGCAGAACTATTAGCCAGTATGTATGATGCTTCTTTAGATCAGTTCAGGCCTCATCAATGGTATTTTAACCCAATTAACAGACCTGTATATTACTCTTATTCGCAACGAAAAGCAGATATCAGCTTTACCAATGGTAATTTTAATATGTATCCACAACAAATCTGGAATACAAGTTTTCAACATCAGGGATATGATCAGTTAAATTGGTTTGGGTTGTATTTTGCTAATTCTTATCGATTCTCTAATCGACGTGCTAAAAGTAGCTTAGGAAGAATTGCTGGTCAGGAATCCGCAAAAATGTCGATGGCGGCTCCAGCTGAAATGGCTGATGATGCAGAGTTAGAAGAAGTTGTAGTAGCTGCAAATGCGCTCGAAGAAAAAGAATTAGAGCGAGGTCTGGCAGGAAATGAAGGTAAAAACGATGAACCAAAAGAACCTTCGTTAGAAGGTATCAAAATCCGTAAAAACCTACAGGAAACCGCGTTTTTCTTTCCGCAACTAACCACAGATCCCGAAGGAAATGTGAGCTTTAATTTTACTGCTCCAGAAGCATTGACCAAATGGAAACTACAACTTCTTGCACACACCAAACAACTTAATGCAGGAACGCAGCTATTAGAAACCGTTACCCAAAAAGAATTGATGATTTTACCTAATCCTCCCAGGTTCTTGCGAGAAGGTGATCAGATTGTATTTAGCACTAAAGTTTCTAATATTTCTGCCAAGGATCTTACGGGTATTATAGAACTGCAACTGGTAGACCCATTAACAGGCAAATCAATAGATGCAGATTTACAAAACACCAATATCCGTCAGGATTTTTCTGTAAAAGCTACAGGAAACACAAATGTATCTTGGGAACTACAGATTCCTGATACTGCCCAAGCAGTACAATACAAAATCGTAGCAAAAGCTGGCGAATTTTCTGATGGAGAACAAAATGCATTACCTGTATTATCTAACAGAATGTTAGTTACAGAAACACTACCGATGTGGATTCGTTCTGATCAGACTAAGACATTTACCTTAGATAAATTAAAGAAAAACACGTCGACTACGCTAAAAAACCATAAGCTTACTTTAGAAATGACTTCTAATCCAGCTTGGTATGCAGTGCAAGCGTTGCCGTATTTAATGGAGTATCCGTATGAATGTGCCGAGCAAACTTTCTCTAGATATTATGCCAATGCATTGGCAAGTCATATTGCCAATTCGAATCCCAGAATACAAGAGGTTTTTAATCAATGGAAAAATACAGATGCATTGGTAAGCAATCTGGAAAAAAACCAAGAACTAAAATCTCTAATCATCCAGGAAACACCTTGGTTACGAGATGCACAGAGCGAAACCGAACAAAAGAAACGAATCGCATTGCTTTTTGATCTTAATAAAATGAACAATGAACTAGATGCTGCATTAAAAAAATTACAACAAATGCAATTTGGTTCTGGAGGATTTCCTTGGTTTAAAGGTGGTAGAGAAAATAGATATATCACGCAACATATTGCCACTGGTTTTGGACATTTACAAAAATTAGGAGTTACTAGATTTGATAATAACACTAAGAATATGCTCCAACGAGCAGTGCAACATCTGGATAAAGAATTTGTAAAAGAATACAAGGAACTTAAAAAGTATTGCAAAAAAAACAAGGTTGATATTAATAAAGATCACCTAAGTTATACACAACTGCATTACCTCTATATGCGTAGTTTCTTTTCTGATATCAAACGCGCTAATGATACCAATGAAGCCTGGAATTATTATCTGGGACAATCTAAAAAGTATTGGTTAGATAGAAGCCTGTATGCACAAGGGATGTTAGCATTGATTTTACATCGAAATAATGATACCACTACTGCCACCAAAGTTATTAGATCACTTGATGAAAAAAGCATCACTAGTGATGAGTTAGGTATGTATTGGAAATCCAATACTGCAAGTTGGTATTGGTATCAGGCACCGATAGAAACACAGGCATTAATGATTGAAGTATTCTCTGAAATTGAACAAGAGCCTAAGAAAACAACAATCGTAGACAATCTAAAGGTCTGGTTACTTAAAAACAAACAAACCAATCGCTGGCAAACTACCAAAGCCACTACCGAAGCTGTATATGCGTTGTTACTACAAGGTAGTGATTGGCTATCAGTAACAGATATGGTCAGTATTGTATTAGGAAATCAAAAAATTGACCCAAGCAAGATAGAAGATGTAAAAGTCGAAGCTGGTACTGGATATTTTAAAACTTCTTGGAGCGGCAATGAAATACAAAAAGATATGGCTACTGCCAAAATCACTAAAAAGGGAAAAGGCATTGCTTGGGGAGCTTTGTACTGGCAATATTTTGAAAACCTGGATAAGATCACATCTGCCAAAACGCCATTGCAATTGAAGAAAAAGTTATTTCTAAAAAAGAACACAGATACGGGAGAAGAGATTACCGAAATCACAGACAATACAAGCTTACAATTAGGCGACTTAGTCAGAGTACGTATAGAATTACGATCAGATCGCGCTATGGAGTTTGTACATATGAAAGATATGAGAGCCTCTGGATTAGAACCGATCAATGTAATCTCTCAATACAAATATCAAGATGGATTAGGATATTATGAAAGCACCAAAGATGCATCCACTAATTTCTTTTTTGATTATTTACCTAAAGGAGTATATGTATTTGAATATGATCTGCGTGTAAATAACAAAGGAGATTTCTCTAACGGTATCACTACCATACAGAGTATGTATGCTCCAGAGTTTAGCAGCCATTCTGAAGGAGTACGTGTAAAAGTGAAGTAATATCCCTTTGCTACAAACATATAGAAATACTGTGCTAATACATTAAGGTTACTATGATCAGAAAACTGTTTTAGTATTACATACAGTATAATAGCTATCATCAAAATAAAACCACGACTTATGCTCGTGGTTTTTTTATTTGGGGAATTTTTAGTTTCTTTAAGAGATCCTAGTCGTATTATAAACGTTTAGGATACGGTTATATATAAAAGAAATATATGCAATGTGTGTATATGTATGTTGTATACTATTAAAAGTAAACAGAATGAATCAACCAATAGCAAACACATCGAACATTGACTTGAAGCCCCTTCCATCTTATTTTGATGAGTACAAATTAAAAAGGGATTTAATACTATTAGAAGTTGCTCAACGAACAGATCTTTCTGTTGATGAGAGATATGAATTATTCTTTGATGAGATACATAAACTAACTAATAGATTCTTTAAAATACGAGTTAATGACTATAAAGTTGTCAAAATAACTGTTTCTAAAGGTCATAGCTGCACGAGTGATCAACCTGGGAATGTTAAAGATTGCGGATGGAAATGTGTTGTGGCTCCTAGACCATTTATGTTTATATATGACAACCAAGTTAATGTAGTAGGAGATAATAAAGGAGTAAAAATATATGGTACTAAGGCTTGTTTAAAAATGACCGTAGCAGGAAGAGGTAGAAATGCGGGAACTATATACGCAACTTTTAAATATCCTAGCGTAAATAGTTTTTTTCTAGGGCGTTTTATGCGTTCTATAATACAAAGGGATGTTGATACATTAAAGTCCTTTCTTTTAAACACTGACGACTTAATCGAAATAGCGTCAGATATAGCTCATAAGGTCACAATTTCTGAAATGCTGAATGAGGTTGATAAAAATGAAGATAAATAAAACAGTATACAACACTATGTAAAATTAGATTATGATTAATGCAGGAAAAGAATTTAGAAAAGGATTTTTTAAACTCCTAGATACTTTTGGAGGTCAAATAATAATTCATAAGGATTTTAATTGTGATAATTCAAGCTCTTATGAAGTTAAAGGAATGAAAAATCATAAAAAAGAAGATTCTTCAGTAGTAATGTTTCAGTTTCCTGAGAAAATAGATGTCCAAGTGGGAGATATTTTACAACAAAAAAACAGTTCTGAATTCTGGAAAATCTATAAAATCGAAGAAAAAATTGTAACTAACATATTCGTATGTTTTATTCTTTATGTAAATAAAATTGATTCAAACAGTAAACCTGCTTAAAACCATGACCGAAGACGAGAAAATTATAAGAAAAGAAGCTGAAGAATTTTATCAATGGAAAATTAAAAACTCTGGAAACACTCAGCCAATTGATGATTTCAAAGATTTAAAATATCGATTACACGATTTTTATACTCCCGAAAACAAAGCTGTATTCTTGGATGAAATACAATTGAAAATTACTGATAATTTAAAAAAACATAGAGATAGTGCTCATGGCGGTAAAGCTAGTCCAACATGTTCTTACGAGAATACAGCAGAAAAACTACTCTTTTATATTAGACAAGAAATTGATACTTTTCCAAAAATTGCTCATCAAAAACATGAAACTAAAGAAGGTAAATCAAGAACAAAAGTATTTATCAGCTATAGCCATTTAGACAAAGAATATCTCAATGATATTCAAAGACATTTTAAACCATTTTTAAGTCATATAGATTTTTGGGATGATACAAAAATACAACCTGGACAAAAATGGAAAGAAGAGATAAAAAAAGCTATTAACGAAACAAAAGTGGCTATACTATTAGTTAGTACTGATTTTTTAGGCTCTGAATTTATAGCAACAGATGAACTGCCACCTCTTTTAAAGGCAGCAGAAGAAGAAGGTGCTGTAATTTTGATAGTTATTCTTAAACCATGCCTTTTCGAAGAATTTCCTGAGTTAAACCAATATCAAGCGATGAATCCACCAAGTAAGTCTGTACTAAAAATGGATTATGATGAAAAGGAGGAACTATATGTTAACTTAGTAAGACAAACTAAAAGAATATTAAATAGTTAAAAATTGTACAACACTGTATAACAAATCATAGCAGCCTGTCGGTATGCTACGCTTGTTATATTAACCGTTAGCAGCTATTGCAAAAAAAACATGAAAGTAAAGGATATTATAAAAAAACTTAAGGAGTTAGACTTATCAAAATACCCCAAAGAAGAAATTGAAAATCTAATTAAAAAAGTTGGTAAGATGGGTTTCATACTTGTGACATTTCATAGAGGAAAATCAGTTATGAGAGCAAGACCAAATTACAATGGAGAAAGGTTCTCCAAAAAATCAGATTTCTCATTTAAACCACAAGAATATAATAAGACTTACCAAAGAGCTAGTACACCTAACCAAACGATGTTTTATGCAACTTCAGTTCCTGAAAAAATAGAACAAGGAGAATTAGACAATACGAGAATAATTGGTGTTGCAGAAACAATTCCTATACTAAGAGATAAAACAAAATCAGGTTATCAAAAAATATCGTTCGGGAGATGGTATGTAAAAGAAGATATTGATTTAATAGCGATTATTCATAAAGACACCTATTTAAAAGAAAGTAGTTATACTGAAGAATTAGTAAATGCTTATTATAAATTTATTGAAGGTGTTCCAAAAGAAATAGTTGATAGGTCACTAGAATTTCAAACCTTTTTAGCGGACGAATTTGCCAAAGAAGATATAAATGAAGATTATGACTATATGATTTCTGCGATTTTTTCAGAAATGGCTATAAAAAATCGAGTAGACGGAATTATTTATCCGAGTGTAAGAGTTGGAGGAAAAGGCTTTAACATTGCGATCACTCCTCAAGCTACTGAAAAATTAGGCCTTTATGTTGCTGGAGAATGCTCTATTTACAAACTAAAAGATCATACTGTAGTTGGAAACGATGCCATAATTCAATTAGATGGAAATCAAGATAGTTTTGAATTAGTAGATATTGAAAATCACAAAAAAGAATGTTTAATGCAGCTAGGAGTAAATTCAATCGAAGAACTAACAAATGAATAAAAACTGCTGCTAACAATATATAGTTAATACGGATTTTGGTGCTTAATCTAAAGTTTATAGCTTTATACTAAGTCCGCCAAATGTAAAATTTGGTATTTATAAGCAAAAAGATAAAAGCAAAATATTTATATTTGGCTTAGCACCAATCCAGAACGTATCGCTTATCACTTGCCCTACGTTTCTTATACGAGTTGTTGCATGCAATTAAAGGCCTATGAAAATAAGTAATATTTTTAATCTTCATAAGAGTCAAGCAGAACTCGATTTTATAGATATTGATATACAAGAAGACACTGCTCTTTTTTTAGATCCGTTTTTCCTTGGTTTACGAAATGACAAATGGTCTATTGAAGCAACAAAAACAATTAGGAGTTTTTTCCAGACTGTATTAAACCTTCTTCGAAACAATCAAATCGACGAAGCAAAAAAATTATTTGACTATTTACATGAGCCAAATTCAACGTGCTTAGGTATGTCAGTTGGTACTCCAAGAGGTCGAGGAGTCGGAGCTACAGATACAGATGATATTTTTAAAAGTATCGCAAGCAGTCAAGCAATGCAAACAGGGTTGATCGAAGACTTAGAGGATAACATTCTTTTTATAGAAGGATTTGGCAAGGATAAACTATCTGATATGACTACCAATATAATCAGAAGTCATTTAATCGAATACACTCAAAAACAATGCAAACTTCATGGCATTGTCCTGACAGCAAATATGCCAAGTGAATTCTATTGGAATAGACAAAGTGCCCAATGGGAACAAAAAATGGTGGATAGCTTAATAGCCAATGGAAAAAAAATATTACTAGTACCTAAAGGTGTCGTTTCTTATTGTAAAGATTACGTTCCTAATAAATACTATCAGCATTTTGTATTGAATTTCATGCAAAATGAGCATCTACGGCTTAATTCTGCTTTGATACAAAAAAGAAAAGATGGTACTCCTTTTGTTACAAAAAAAGACTTAAAGGAAAAATACCCATTTTCAAAAGATTTCTTAGCAGACTTTACAAACAGGAACCCACTAGTTTTACAACAATTTAAAGGACAAACTTCTACAAGCTCTTTAACGAATAAAGAACTGACAGAATTAGATATACCAGCGTTAATTGGTTCATTGAAAACAAAATTAACTTCAATTCCTCCAGGAACAGCATCTGCAACAGATTATCATAGAACTATTACAGGAATTATTGAACTAATATTTTACCCACACTTAATATATCCAGACCTCGAAAGAGAAATTCATGATGGAAGGAAACGAATTGATATAAATTTTGACAACGCTAGCGAGACAGGTATATTCCATAGATTATCAAATAATATGGGAATACCATGCCAATATATCATGATGGAGTGTAAAAATTATTCATCTGACCCAGTTAATCCTGAATTAGACCAGTTAAGTGGTCGTTTTTCTCCTAACCGTGGTAAAGTAGGATTTCTTTTATGTAGAACAATAGATAAGTTTGATTTATTTATAAAGCGATGTCAGGATACTTATCGCGATGACAGAGGATTAATTATCCCTTTATCGGACAAGGATATTATTCAAATATTGGATAATTACAACAATTGGAATTCAAATTATATAGATCAATTTTTATCAGATAGAATAAGAGAGATTACAATAAATTAAAAGAGCATACAACAATTTGTATATTGCATATGCCGCCTTCGACAGGTAAACGCAACACACAAGGAATATCACAAGCAATTCAAACGAAAAATATAAGCATTGTATTAACCATACATTTTTGTAGGTTAATACTAAATCTCCAAACGAATTCGCAATACGTAACGGAATCATACCTTACATGGAACGTTTATTAACCAATCCAAGAAAAATCAAAAAACATGGTAACATTTTGCACAGATACGACATACACATAAAACGTTGTACACCATACTTACTACTTAGCATGAAAAAAACACACATACTTCTTATTTTTGTTATTGTTTGTAGCTTACATACTTTTGGACAGAAAGAAGTCGAAAACTGGGAATCTTACATTGCTGCATACGAAGAAAATAAACCAGGATCAACCACAGTGAGAATGGATATTGTGGATCAAACTCCTATTGCTGAGTATCCATATATTTTGGTAACAGGAATCAAATACGAAAGTAAAAGAGCCGATGGATTCCCTGAAGACGAAACCTTTACACTCTTACATAAACTCGGAGATCAACTAGCAGAACTCATCAATGAAAACTCTAAAAATATGTTTGTTGGTTCCTTCATGTTTAATTTTGAACGCCTGGAATACTTTTACATCAAAACAAATAAAGGAATTGAACATAAACTTAAAGAATTCTATAATGCAAATTATCCAAATAATGAATATTATATAAACCTTAAGGAAGACAAAAGCTGGAGTTATTATAGAGAATTTCTTTATCCTAACGAAGAGATTCTTGAATATCTTGGAGATCAAAATGTTGTTGAAGCATTAATAAAGGCTGGAGATAATCTGAGTAAAGCTCGACGAGTTGATCATTGGACATATTTTGATGATAAATCCAACATGGAATCCTTCAAAAAAGAAATCAAAAAACTGGGATTCAAGGTTCAGGATTCAACAAAAAAAGAGAGCGAAGCTAAACCTTATGCTGTACAATTTTATAGAATAGACAATGTTGACCTGGATTCAATTTACAGCATAACTTCTTCATTAAGAAAATTGGCAATTTCATATCAAGGCGATTACGATGGTTGGGAAACCTCCGTTGAAAAAAATTAAAAAACAAGGTAACATTTAACGCAGATCCGACATACACAGTAAACCTTGTATCCTATCTCAAAATTAGCGCGCTGAGAATTCAAAAAGAAAACACATTTGAATGAAGTTCTAATCTTTAGGATGTATATTTAACCAAAAAACTGAGCATTTAAAGTAAAATAGATTAAACCTTTATGAATTTACACACATTTCAGAAATACCGAAAACCTATACTACTGCTTAAAATTTGTTTGCTTCTTGTTAGTTGTAGCGACTATGATGAAACAGAGGCTCCTTTGTTAGGTAATGATTTCCTTGGTAAAGATTATTTCTATTATGAATTTGATGGTACGAAAGCGTATGAATATTGGGACAGGATTTATGTTGACACTAGAGAACAAATCGAACCTTCTTCCATACATAGTCTTATAAGTGGTCCTAATTCAAGGGTAGGTTTTGGAGAATTTGGATATGGTGAATCAGCAGGTTTTTCATCATCTTTCTATTTTTGGTTACCTATAAGGGAAAGTCAAATTCAAAATATTGTTTTACCATTTAGAAGCGAAACTACCAGTTTTGTTGGGTTTCCAAGTTCTAATTTTGACAGTAATCTCATTTTCCAACTAAGCACATATATCTACAAAGAAAACACTTCATGGCGAACTTTAGATAGTGAAGAGTGGTCGTATCATAGTTCTGAAGATTTCCAACAAAAAAACTATCACATTTTAAAGAGTATTACTTTGTTAGATTCATCAGATGAACATGTTAATACTTATAAAATAGAAGGTGAGTTTGAGGCGCATCTATATTATGAAGAATCTACTTCGTTAAAACCTGTTTATGGAAAATATAGGATTGAGCTGATCGTATATAAATGAATATAATCAAGACGGCTACATCTTTTTGATTTGCTTTATAAAGCAACAGATAACACAAATCATACGTTTTGACTAAGTGCTTCATCAAAAGTTTACTAATTTTATCCACGCTACGATTCATATCAAAAATCGTTGTTTGTCTTTAACACTTAATAATTATAATGAAACTTATAAAGAAAATTTTTAAAAGAATCTTTCTCTCCTTTGGATTATTAATAGTTCTAATCATTCTAGCAGGTTTGGTTTTTCGTTTATTTGGTCCTGAACCACATAAGCCTATCGGAGCACTTGTGGATATCGATGGTGTTAAGTTTCATGTTAATTCTACGGGAAAGAAAAACAACAAACCAACGCTTGTTATTGAAGGAGGTGGCGGATTATCAACCGAATATTATCATTGGTTGAGCGAAGGTCTTAAAGACAGCTTGCGTGTTGTGCGTTATGACCGTGCAGGTGTTGGATATAGTGAATTAAGTGATTCACCACGTGATCTGGAAACCATTGCAAAAGAATTACATACACTTTTAGAAAAGACAGGAGAATCACCACCTTATATTTTGGCTGGTCATTCATTAGGCGGACCTTACATACGTGTATTTACACAACTTTACCCAGATGAAGTAGCTGCTTTGGTTTTTATAGACTCCACGCATCCTGAACAGGTTGAACGGTTTAATGCTGCCCCAAAATCTTCTTTTAGGTATAAATCAGTGATTTGGGGATTGAACGTAGCAACATTTTTCGCAGATGTAGGTGCCATAGGTTTATTAGAAAGTTTTACCGAACCAATATTTGCTGGAGAAGGTTTACCAGATGAAATCAATAGTCGTATGCGCGATGTGCTATTGGATGGAAAACGCTTGAGAGCATATACAGTAGAAATGAAAAATTACCACACTGGATTAAAACGAGCACAGAAAGCTAATGAATTTGGCGCAATACCTATTAGAGTATTCACGGCAATAGAAATAAATAGAGCTTCTTATGAAGAAAGAGGCATTGATCCAGAAAAGCACTTACAGGAATTAATAGAAGGCCAGAAAGAGTTTACAACCCTTTCGACTCAAGGAAAACAAATTTTAATAGACGGGAACCATCAGACTATTTTCACAAAGAAAAAGAACGCCGAAATTATTTGTAGAGAAATCATTCAGCTGTCAGAAGAATTAAAAAAATAATAGCGATAATTTACTGGTCATAAAATTAGATAAGACACTACATTGGCTATACGTAATTACGTATCCATCTCATTTTTTAAGAAGCACGCCAAATGTAAAATTTCTATATTTGACTTAGCACCAACAAGAAACGTATAGCGTATCACCTACCCTATGTTTCTAATACAAGATGTTAACAGTAATAAAGCTATTATGAAAATCGTCAAATTAATATTTATTCTGTTTCTCCCTATCATTTGTTTTTCACAAAAAAGTAGGCTACATACTTTTATCAATGACTCTCTGGATAATTATATAGAAAAAGGAATTACTGAATGGAAGATTCCTGGTCTTGCAATTGGGATCGTAAAAGACGGAAAACTTATTTTCAATAAAGGCTACGGACACAAAAGTATTCACAAACACGCTCCTATCGATTCAAACACACTGTTTACGATTGGTTCTTTGACTAAAGCAATTACTTGTGCTTCTACAGTAATTGTTGCTGAAAAGGATTCCTTATCACTAAATGACCCAATAAAAAAATGGCTTCCTGAGTTTAGTCTAAAAGATGAAAATGATACGATAATAATAGAAGATATTCTTACAGGAAGAACAGGTTTAGGAAGTCATAAAGGAGATTTCCTATTTTGGAAAACTCATTTGGATGGTTCGGACTTAATGAGAATACTTCCTCACATAAAACCAGAGACAGAAGTAAGGCGAAAATTTATTTACAATAACATCTCCTATGTACTCTTAAATGAGATATTTTTAAACGCAACTGGTAAGGATTGGGCAGAAACTGTAGCAACCGATTTTTTTACTCCTCTAAAAATGAGCAATAGTTACACCTCTGTTTCCAATATTCCTGTATCAAGTAGAGTAAACTTGGCCTCACCTCATCTGAAACACAAATCAAAGATACTATCAATCGAAGAAGAAAAGATCGAGAATATGGGACCTGCGGGTTCCATCGTATCGACATCTACAGATATAAGTAAATGGATCATTGAGTTTATCAATGATAAAGGGATTCTTCCTGTTTCTGTAAAGAAAAGAATACGAAAACCATATCAGTTAAAAGGATACAGAACAAAAAAAGATAACAGAAATCAACTTCGGTTTTTATTCAGTGGAATGGGATGGAATATTTTTGACGAATTTGATACATTGACATACGTACATGATGGAGGAACTGATGGTACTAAATCCTATCTTATGATAATTCCAGAAGAACAATACGGCGTCATTGTATTGACAAATTCGCGTTCTCATAATTTTAGTGAAGCACTGATCGATGAGCTACATTATGCTTTAATGGAAGAGGGTTTTCAAAATTTCAGTAAAGATTACTTGATTGACTACACTACCGAAGAAAAAGAAAATCTCGCAGAGATAAAGAAAATAGACGTTTTGATAAAAGATAATTCTCAAAAACTATCAGATCGAAAAAAATTTATCGGAACATATTCTAACCCGCTATATGGCAATATGTCTATTGTTGAATCAAACAACCAGTTACAATTAATCCTGTCTCAACATCAGCATAACCTACAAGGAAAATTAGATTATATCGGTGATAACAACTTTTGGATTACATTCTCATTACCAGCGTTCTCATCTACAAAAATTGAGTTTTCCATAAAGGATAAGAAAATAGAAGGTTTTAAATATTTAGCCGAAACATCAGGTGATAGTAACTATTGGTTTAAAAAAAATGATTAATATGTTATTCTTCTAAGAAGAATATATTAAACAATAACTGATACGTGTCGAAATAATATGAAGCTACCCAAAGAAATACAAGAATTTATAAGTAAAGGAGTCGAATTAGAAAATTATTGTTTACCTCATTTCTATCCTGAATTAGATTCATTCGAGGATTTTCAAATCGGTTACAAAGTAAATGGTGTAAGTGGTGAAAAAGAAACAGGAACTAAAGAGGGTGATTTTAAAGAAGCATGGTATGTAATATGCTCTGCCTATGCCAATGATCCTTTCTTTATTGATATCACGGAAATGAATAAGAATTTTCCAGTTTATTTTGCCTGGCATGGAGCAGGAAAGTGGACTGCGATAAAAGTTGCTGAAAATATAAGTGACTTTTCTAATAAAATTAAACTGCTTAAAGATTTAGAAACAAGTAATGACGATATTAGAAAAGAATTTAAAAAGAATTTTGATGTAAATAATGAATTTTGGAAGGAAGTGTACGATGGATATGAGGAAGAGGAAGAGTTTAACTCAGCGTATCAATCACCAACCGAACAAGAAAAACGCATTCATGAAATCAATAAAGCATTAATCGTTCTAAAGGAGGATAAGCAAAAAGGAACTATAACACTAAAAAACTATCTTGTAATGAAACGAGAGCTAGCAGATGAAATGCACGCATTAAAATCTAATATTAAATAAATACTGCTAGTATTGTATAGCAAATTATAACTAGATATGCACAAACCTTACTACTTATACTACACATGAACATAGGTTTAAAAAACAAACAGTCAATGAAAGAAAATGTACAGAAACTATTGGTTTCTTTATTAGTAGCAATTACGGTAACGAGTTGCTATTCGCAAAACAAAATTAAAAACCTTGCAGGATTTGATGTTTCAATTGACGCTATAGATACCTTTATTACATCAAGAATGGACTCTCTTAAAATTCCTGGCCTTTCTATTGCAGTTATAAACGATAGTAAAGTAGTATATCATAAGACATTTGGATATGCAAACCTTGAAAAAAAATTGCCAGTAACCAACAAAACCATGTTTGAAGGAGCCTCCATATCAAAATCAGTATTTGCATTTTTTGTAATGTTATTTGTAGAAGAAGGCAAATTAGATCTGGATACACCATTGTACAAATACCTTCCTTATCCAGATATATCTCATGACGAAAGGTATAAAAAAATAACAGCCAGAATGGTCTTAAGTCATAGGTCAGGATTTCCAAATTGGAGAGAAAACGAAGAGGATAAAAAACTTAAAATTAAATTTGAACCAGGCACAGATTATGAATATTCTGGAGAAGGATATCAATATCTTGCTACAGTTCTAAAACATATAGAACGCACTGATTGGAGTGGTCTAGAAGCCATTTTTCAGGACAAGGTAGCAAAACCATTGAATATGGAACATACCGTGTTCATTCCTACTGCTTACACTTTTAAAAATAAAGCAGAACCATATAACAACCAGCAAGAATGGATTGATTGGCAAAATGACTATTGGTACAAAAAAGATAAAGGTACATTTGTTGCACCTTCATCCATTCATACAGAGTCGTTAGATTTCTCTAAATGGATGATCGGAGTTATGAATGACAAAATTTTATCCGCAAATAGTTACAGTCAATTATTAAAACATCATTCAAAAATAACTACATCTCCTACAGGTATACATGTCTATTATACATTGGGTTTTCTGACTGCAGATGGAGATTATAGCAATACTTATTTTCACGGAGGAAATAATGCTGGATTTACCTGTTCGTATCTTTTGGATACCAAAAAAGATTGGGGGTATGTACTTTTTACCAATTCAGAATATGGAGATAAACTTGGTGATGAAGTATGGAATTATTTCGAAAAAGAATACTAAACGAAGTAATCATCCAAAGCTAAGTACGATTACACTGCAAAAAAGAAAACAATGCTATGAAAAACACCTTTATAATTATATTTCTAATCAGTACGCTAACCTCATTTGCGCAATCCAATCAAATATCGGGTGAATACTTTCGTGAGCTTGGTAACCAAGAACACTATATTGAATATAAATTAAATTTACATCAGGATGGAACATTTACATTTCACTCGTATACAAACGTACAAGCAGGAATTCCTCCAATTGTCCATAAATATGGTAAAGGTCTCTGGAAAGTAGATGGCAAAATTGTTTCTTTTAGTACAGATAAGGAAAAAGACATAGACCAGAAACACACCTTAGATTTTAGTAATTCCAGGGCACGATTTATAACAAAACCTTCTAGAGATAAAACAGATCGAGTCATAAAAACCAGACTTCAGTTTTTCGAATCAGAAATCTTCTGGATTAAGCGACTTCAAATTTTTAAAATATAATTACCAAGATTCGCGACATCAACATATCGTATTTATCTAAGCATTGAGATCGTTAGAAAGACCTCTAAAAGCAAATTACTGGTAAATAATCAAAAAAATAGGGTAACATTTTGGCTTACAATGACACTTATGTTTAACATTGTAATACACTATGAAGAAATACCTTGTAATACTTTTGACTATTTTAACTTTGACACAAGTTAAAGCTCAACTAATAAAAGAAAAATCTATTGATGCTTCTATCGGTTATGGTATAAGTTCACCATACGACGATGTTGATATAATTGGTTCTGGGTTTTATCTCCAAGGAGAATATGTACTTACTATCACAAAATGGATTGATATTAGATCTTACGCAGGTTTAATACTCACTAAAACTGACGAGAATGAGCAGAATGCACCAGAATACGAATCTACTACAAGAGCTTTTCTAATTGGTGGAAAAACTAGAATTAAGGCACCTATTCCTTGGGTAGCACCTTATTTAGAATTTGGAATTGGAGCATCAATTGGTTCGTTTGAAACCGTTACACCTTTTACCAATATAAATGATAGTGGATTAATTATGCACATTCCTTTTTCTTTTGGACTGGAATTAGGACCAAAACACAATTATGATATTGCCTTCACCTATTATTTTCAGAATACTGTAGAACAGTTTGCTGGAGCAGTAGCAGTAGGAATATCGATTCCACTGAAAAATTAAAATAGAACAACGATCAAAGAATATTTGTTAGCATGCTTTTCTTCTATGTTGGTAACAATTCATATCAGACAATTGAAGAAGCATAGGCACAAAATAATCCTTTAAGATATAAGAAATACGTTATTAAATGATGTTAACTCATTGAAAGGAACCGTTTACTCATTATAGTTTTTTAATCACTTCTTGGGGTTATAATTTTGAGAAACCAATAATTAAAAACAAAATGAAAAGATCTTACCTCCTAATCTGTGCCATTCTTATATCACTAGCATCTTGTAAGTCCTCAAAAAGTATTTCTTCTGATCAAATCAAAGAACTGGATAAGGAACTTTTTAATAAAGGTGTTACCATTTTTGAAGTTATTGATGAAACAAGTATGAACTATGAAATAAAAAATAGTGATACTACAACATCCGAAGGAAAAATAAAACATAAAACACTTACCTCAACAAAAGAAAACATATTAGACTATGCCTACGAACAATTTAAAGAAGTAGTAAACAACTACCCTAATTCTAATCTTTATCATAAGTCACTCTATAATCTATCTCATATTAGTGCATTACTAGGCGATGAAGAAAAAGAGATAACATATCTTACTATGATCCTAGAAAGTAATGCCAATGATAGAGAACATAGTGGCCGTAGCGGTTTAATGTCTAATCCATATTCTAATTTCAAAAACGAAGCGAGTAATAGGCTAACAAATATTTATATCGCTAAAGGAGACTTTAAAAAAGCAATACAGTATAAAGAAATAAATAAAAAACATCCTTTACAGCATTTTTGCGGAAACGCCTTTGCTGCCGATGAAATGTACAGTGCTGGACAATATGCAAGAATATACAATGGATTAGGAGAGACTAAAAAAGCATTAAGCTATGTGCTACCGCATGTATTAGATGAAAATGGTTTAGCCAGCAATTTAGATATCATACATTTATCTATTGAAATTCTTAAAAAAAACTACGAACCAGCAGTGTTACAACGTAATTTTGAAAAAGCAATGCAACATGTGTATACAAAAGCTATTACACAAAATGGTGACGAATGGATCAGATATTATATAAAATATTTTGATATCGAAATTGAAGTTCCTAGCTGGAATTTTACTTTTGATACTGATTCTGAAAAAGTGAAATCCAAATTAAAAAACACTATAATAAAGTCTGAATTTTATAAAGAATTAAATGAATAACAATTAAAGATAGTGTAATGTATGCTATGTTTTTTTGTAACTAGCAGTATGCAAATCATCAAAAAGACGCTAAAATATCCTATAACTAGAACTTATGAATAGAATAATTATCTTCTTCACTGTATTATCCTTTAGTGTTCAAGCGCAAGTAAACCTAAATTTTGACAAACGTTTTGTAGAATGCGAAGACAAATGGGTTGCTTTTAAAGTAGATGAAGACGGTTCTCACCAATATGGGTTTATTTATATTGATGATCAAGCTGGTTTAACATTAAATAGTGAAGGGACTTTTAAGCCTAAAAATGATGGCTCTTTCGAAATTAGTAAAATGGAAGGTGCAAATATCAAAGTAAGGCTTGAACCTAATAATGTAAAGGTTGCAATAATCCCAGAAAAATTATTTAAAGATTTACAAATCAAAAAAATACCTGAATGGCTAAAACTTTATAAAACAGATATAAATACAGCTAAACGACAATACAAATGGGGATTTATGTATAATGGATGGAATGAATGTGAAAAAGCACTTTCATTTCTATTGAAAGCCAAAGATCTGGATCCTGAATTTGAAGGGTTAGCCGTAGAGATTGCCTTTTCATATAATTGTTTAGAAGATTATTATAAAGCCATAGAAATTCTAGAATATGAAATAAAAACGAACCCTTCAAATGCATACGTAAATAAGGAGTATATATTTAGTGTGACTAAAACCGATAACATCGAAAAAGCGACCACTCAATTTTACAATTCAATAAAGACTATTAAAAAAGACCCTTACCAAGCTGAGAATTGTTTCAATATCATGCAGTTCTATTATATACAGAAAGACAAGGATAATTTTAACAAATGGTATACAGAGTTAAAAAAGTGGCCAAATGAGAATAAGCAGATTGATCAATACGCTGAATTAATGAAAAAGGATTTGAACTAGTCACACCATCGCAAGTATAATGCAGTACTGCACATATAATAAATACTAGATCGGTGTTATATGAAAGGGGATTTTTGTAACTAGCAGTATGCAAATCATCAAAAAGACACTAAAATATCTCGCTGCACTCTTAATCATACCAGTGCTTTATTTTACTGTGGCTACACTTTGTTCCTATATTGCTATTTCTCCAAAAGCAACTAACGAAGTAAAGGATCAAAGTATTTATTTGGCATCTAATGGTATTCATTTAGAAATTATTATTCCCAAGACTGACATATCTACAACACTGTTACAAGGCTTAGTCTATAATAAGCACGAGCAATATGTTTCATTTGGATGGGGCGAAAAAACCTATTATACCAAAGCTGCTACTTCACTACATTTTAATACAGTCAATAGATTTCAAGCTGCTTTGTTAAAAACACCTAGTTTAATGCATATTACCCGATATACTGCACTACAAAATCATTGGATAGAAATCAAAATAACAGCAGCACAACTAATTAAATTACAGACCTATATCGATGATTCTTTTAAGAAAGATATTAAAAACAACAAATCCCTACTTCCTGGAATCACATATGGCACTACCGATAATTTTTACGAAGCTAAGGGAAACTACCATTGCTTTAACACCTGCAATACCTGGGTGAATACAGGTTTTAAACAGAGTGACATCAAAGCGTGTCTCTGGACACCTTTTGATTTTGGGTTACTGCAAATACATAGAAATAAGTAACATACAATATGAGCACATATTCATCTCACGCATCAACGCTTACAAAACAAGGATTCACAACTCTTGTCAATATATATTCTATCAAAGAAGTCAACGAACTTGTTAAGATTTTGGAGTCTCTAAATACAAATGACACCAATTTCAGAAAGACCAAAGACCTTTTTGCTATTCGTCAATTTTTAATAGCGGTTCCAGAAATTCAACATATGGTACTGAATGATGCACTAAAGCGATTAATTCATGAACTTTTTGGAGCAGATTTTTTCTTAGTTAAATCCTTATACTTTGATAAACCTTCAAATTCTAACTGGTTTGTATCGTATCACCAGGATCTATCAATTTCTGTAGATAATAAGGTAATGATTGATGGATATAATAATTGGACTGTAAAGAAAGATCAATTTGGAGTGCAACCGCCTTTGGATATTTTACAAAACATATATACAGTTCGTATACATCTGGATGATACTAATTCCAAGAATGGTGCTTTAAAAGTGATTCCTGCCTCTCATTCCAAAGGAATTTATAGACCTGAAACCATTAATTAGAATGATGAAAAAGAAATTACCTGTAATGTTCCAAAAGGAGGCGTAATGCTAATGAAACCATTGCTTTTACACAGCTCTAATCGCACTACCAATACTCAAAGAAGAAGAGTTATACATCTTGAATTTAGCAACAAAGAGTTACCTTCAGAACTTAATTGGAGAGAACGAATTAATTTACAATAAAATCCATTAAAAAAACACATTTATACCATTTGATATAAATGATATTCTTATTTCTTTGGCAGCATTACAGACACCAATCTCTTTTCAATATTTCAAAAAAAAATAATTCTTAGGGTAACAAAGCGGTAATTCAAAACACCTACTTATATTACAGAAATAAAAGTTATACTTATAATGTATAGGTCAGTATCAATAATACTAGAAAAATTATCAGTACGTGAAACTTAACGACAACTACATCGTTTTAATCTTTATAAGTGTTATTAGTTTAGTGTCGATTAATGCACAGAAAAAAGAATTGATTGAAAGAAAATGTAAATCAATACTAACTAATAATTACGCAAACATTAAAGAAGATACCTTTGTATCCATAATTGATAAGGATACCATCTATTTAAATGAAGTAAAATACGAATGTGTACATACTGCTTTACTTACTGCAAAAGTTATGTATGATGTTTTCGGCAAATGGAATCATGAAATTTACCCTACGAAAGGATCGCATCCTACGTTGGTTTGGGAACAGGTAAAACTTTTTGATAATGATACAACAGAATTTACCGTAGCTACTACAGGATTAGAAAGCTTTAAAAGTATCTATGCTTCCATACTAGTATTTGACAAAAAAAATAATGATTTATTATCTGGCGATTCCAATTACAAAACCAAGTTAATAGCATATTTTTCTAATCTGATAAAAACGAATAAATCTTATAAAAGGAAGTTTTATGAAGTATATTGGAAAACTGTAGATCCAAAGTATTGGAAAAGGATAAAATCAAATCATAAAAAACAGTAATAAAAACCCTAAGTATTATAACCAAAATAATATATGAGATATCTAGTAGTAATAATATGCATCTTGTATTCATCGTTATGCCAGTCTCAAAAAGAAAAAGAAACTCGAATATTTTTTGATACTATTGGACAAGAAGTAAGCCCTGAACAATTTTACGCTTTAGCTCGAGAACTAAAAAATATATCTCTGTTTTTTACTGATGGTCCTATCTTGATGGGATTTTTGATACCAAGAGAACATCATGGGCAATTACAAAAAGAAGATTATTCAATATTTACACAACATCTTACTAATATTAGCGGCAAAAAAGTAGACACCACTAAAACTATTGTGATAGATTATCTTTCTGCACAATCTAAAAAGAAAAGAAGTGAAACTGATAGAAAATCCAGTTGGAGAATTCTAACCCCATACCACGCAAAAAAATTAAAAAAAATAACAAACGGACAACATTATTGGATATACTCTCCTGAAAACTACGATATAGATTATTATCGCACAAACAAGATCAACTGGTTAGAAGATAAAAACAAAATACTTGAACAATTATTTTTTGCTTATGAAGTTCAATTTAGTATTTTTTTGATGGTAAAACCAGATGGTAGGTTTATGATTTATTATGGAGAGTATGGAGAATATAGCAAACTCAAGGGAAATAAGTTTGTGGATCTCATAAAAACAATTGCCAATGATAATTAAACATTTATGAAGCTATATTACATCATACTTATTATTACTCTTATTACTACAAAAGAGACTTTTTCTCAAGAAAGCATCCCTCCAGTTGTAAAAAATGTGCAAGAAAATATAAGACAAGCTCGTATAAAAAATTATATTAAGCCAAACGAGTATTACGTATTCCAAGATTCTACCTACACGGCGCAAACTATTATACAGGAATGGAATTGGCAACGAGTTCGAAAGAAGTTAGCTCCTGAAAATACATTAGGTTTATACATTCATAAAAAAATGATTCGTAATGATTCTTTGATCAATTATGTCAATTTTTTTAGTTTTCATCATGAGTCAAATCAAAATCCTTTAATTATTAATGCTTGGATTGATCATCACATCAATGACTTAAGTCATGTTCTTATAGGCCATAAATTCCCAGACGATAATCATATTAGACCATCTAAGGTTAAAAAAAATAAAAACATTACGATTGATCAAAAACCAAGGATCATTATCATAGAATCTGGACTTAGGCAAAATTATCATGATTATTTCCCAAAAATATACGAAGGAGTTCGTGACCTATATAAGCTTTTCAATAAACAAGTTGATTTTATCGGTTATACACCTTATTCTAAAAAACAAACTATAAAAATTGTAAAAAAGAACGAACTTGCATTTCAATATATTCCAGAAATGGAGTACTTCATTAATACCCGTATTCAGAATAATAATCACATGAAAATAATATTTCTGGATAAGAATGGAACCGTAGTCTACATATCCAATACGATCGTTCAAAAAAACGACTTTATGCCTTTTAAAGAAATCAAGACAATGTTAGAAACTATGTTATAAATATTTCATAGTCGCTGGATATAATCCATTAAAAAAACCTCACAAGTCTATCTCTTATGAGGTTTTTTCGTTTTTAAACAAACACATTATACCATTTGATATAAATGATATTCTTATTTCTTTGGTAGCATTACAGATTCTAAGGTATGGATCATACCGTTGGTAGTTTCTATATCTGTTTTCATTAATCTACCAGAATTTCCGTTTTTATCGATTAAGTATATTTTACCTCTTTTACGACTAGCAATCAAACGTGTACCACCTAGTGTCTTTAACTTTACACTACCTCCTCTTTCATTTATGGCTTTGATAATATCCTGCTCGTTAATCAAACCGGGAATGATGTGACAACTCATAATGGCGGCAAGTTCATCTTTGTTCTCAGAGGCTAATAATTTTTCATAAGCTCCTTTTGGTAATCTTTCAAAAGCTCCGTTTAACGGTGCAAATATGGTATATGGTTTGGTACCATTTAACATATTCTCTAAGCCAGAAGATTGTACCATCTTGTGCAATTTAGTAAACCCAATATCATACGATATTACTTCATTAATTGTAGGTACTTTTTTTTCTTTTGCTAGAACATTAGCTTGGGCGATAAGTTTATCATTCTTTAATTCCTTGCTGTTTTTCTTAGTTCCATCTTGACAAGATGCAAATACCATTACTACAGAAAGTGCTAAAACGTTAAAAGAACTTTTAATTTTCATTTTTAAAATCGATTTTATAAAGTGAAACTTATGTTAGATTTAAAAACAATTTTATATACAATGTATTACTGATCGACAGGTTAAAACTATTGTAATTAACGTTAAGAAATGTTAACAAATGAGTATTCGTAAGAATTCAATTAGTAAACGTAATGAAGGCCATGTGGTTGTACCGTAACTCATATAAACCTGAGATAAAATATCATCCCATCAAAGCTGTAGAAGTATGTTATAAAATCTTTCTATCCACATAAAAAGCAGTATTTTTATGCTAATCATCTTAATGTAACACAACAAATAAGGCTATCATGAAATTAAATAATTGTATTCGCATATTGGTTTGTTCTGTTATGATCATTCCCTTGTATGGTCAACAGAAACTATCCAAGAGTAAACAGGCAATCATTGCCTCTGTAGAGAAACATCAAAAAGAACTTATCAACCTAAGTGATCAGATTTGGGCACTTGCAGAAACTGCTTTTGAAGAAAATCAATCTTCAAAATTACTAGCTGATTATGCCGAAAAGCAAGGATTTACTGTAACGCGTGGTGTTGCAGGAATGCCTACTGCATTTGTTGCTACTTATGGATCTGGAAAACCAGTAATTAGTGTGTTAGGAGAGTTTGATGCATTACCAGGAATTTCGCAAAAAGCACAACCCACAAAAGCTGCACTAACAGAAGGCGCTGCAGGACACGGTTGTGGACATAATCTTTTTGGCGCAGGAAGTTTAGGCGCTGCTATTGCCGTAAAAGAATTAATCGAAAGTGGAAAAATTAAAGGAACCGTTAAGTTTTTTGGTACCCCAAGTGAAGAAAAATACTTTGGTAAGATATGGATGGTGAGAGAAGGGCTCTGGAATGATGTCGATGCTAATATAAGCTGGCATCCATCTGCCTCTACCAAAGCAGATGTGCAAAGTTCTTTGGCATTGGTTGATTTTAAAGTTGAGTTTTTTGGACAAGCTGCACACGCTGCTGCAGATCCTTGGAACGGTAGAAGCGCCTCTGATGCCTTAGAATTATATACAACTGGAATTAATTATTACAGAGAGCACGTAAAACCTACCGTTCGTATGCATTATCACATTCAGGATGGCGGACAAGTAGTAAATGTCGTTCCTGATTACTCGAGATTATGGATGCGAGTTCGAGATACGAAACGTTCTGGTATGATGCCCGTATATGAACGCGTTCAGAAAATGGCAGAAGGAGCGGCGATTATGGCAAATGTAGAATATAAAATTTCGTTGATCTCAGGAATCTATGAGGTACTCGTAAATCGTGAAGGTGGTAAAATTATGCAAGGTAATCTAGAACTTCTGGGGCCCATTACCTATACCGATGAAGAAATTACATTCGCTAAAAAAATTCAGGAAATCACCAAAAAAGAACAAGTCGGAATGGACAGTGCAATCAATCCACTCGAAGCGACTAAAGAAAATCCTGGAGGCGGTTCTACCGATGTTGGAGATGTGAGCTGGAATGTTCCTAATATCAATTTAGGAGTAACTACCGCTCCAAAAGATACTCCTTGGCATTCTTGGGCAGTAGTTGCTTGTGGCGGTATGAGTATTGGCCATAAAGGAATGTTATATGCATCAAAAGCGATGGCAATGACGATGACCGATCTCTATGAAAATCCAGAAGCATTAGAAAAAGTAAAAGCAGAATATAAAGAACGTAAAGGTGATGAAGTGTATGAAGCCATTGTTCCAGATGGACCGCCACCAATTCCTGATACTACTAAGAAACAATAAGATTATACAAGTATGAAACGTATTGTAAAAAGAATTATGCTTTTACTAATCATTGTCATCATAGGTTTTGTAGCACATACATTGATATCCACAGGATTTTTTAGAACTGTAGAAAACAAATTCGAAGGTAGCGTCGTAAAAAAAATCCCAATTCCAGGAGCAGAGGATATTATGAGTAGTGCTACAGATGGTTTTGCATTAATTTCTGCCACAGACAGACAAATCTATCCTCCTGTTAAGGAAGAAGAAGGAGCACTATATTTTATGGACTTAAACGACACTGATTTTAATGTCTCTAACCTAACTACTTCGTTTACTAAGTCATTTGCTCCTCACGGAATTTCGATGATCAAAAAAGATAGCAGCTATACGGTAATGGCGATCAATCATACACCTGAAGGGCATTCAATAGAGGTTTTTAACCTAAATGACCAAACCTTGATCCATCAAAAAACATTAACCCACGCTTCTCTAATCAGTCCTAATGATTTGGTATTATTAGATGAAAACCGCTTTTACGTAACCAATGATCATGGATATACAAAAGGTATTGGTAAAGTATTAGAAGAATATTTAGGTCTTTCTGTTTCTAATGTCTTGTATTATGATGGACAAAATTATAAAGAAGTGGCTAATGGGATTGCATATGCAAATGGAATCAATTATGACGCTTCACGGAATTTGATTTATATAGCATCGCCAAGAGGTTTTTTAGTCAAAGTATATTCTAGAAACGAAGATGGTTCTTTAGAGTTTATAGAAGATATCCCATGCGGTACAGGCGTTGATAACATAGATATTGACAAAGAAGGAAACCTATGGATCGGAGCACATCCTAATTTATTGAGATTTGCCGCATATGCAAAAGGAAAAGAAGACACTTCTCCTTCAGAAATTCTTAAGATCACCTATCGAGGAAAAAATGATTATTCTGTAGAAAAAGTATTTACTGATGATGGTAGTACAATGTCAGGATCTACAGTTGCTGTGCCGTTCGATGATTTTATTTTAACAGGAAACGTGATGGATGATAATTTTTTAATCCTGAAACCTACAAAGTAATAGTCGTTATAATCATAGTAAAACAAAAAGCTGATCCTCGAATAGAATCAGCTTTTTGTTTTATGTAATAATACATTATTCTTTAATAACCTTTTGGATTAGCACATCATTACCTGTGGTTAGTTTTATAAAGTAAACTCCAGCAGAAAGTTGATCCGTAGATATACTGATCTCATTACGAGAAACATCTTTCTGATTATAAAACATAGCACCTGTAATAGCATACAGCTCTATTTTATCAATTGTTTTAGCAGTTGTATTATGCACATTAATTTCATTATCAAACGGAATAGGATATACTTTAAACTCACTAGTACTGTTAATAAAATCATCTACAGATAAGGGCGCTACGATTGTAGTTTTTACTTCATTGGTAATAATAGGCAAATTAAAATCAAAGAAAATATCAGCCTTATTATCAAAATCATCTCCAATTACAGAAGTCGACTTAGGTTTTATTCTATAGGATATAAAACCATTACTTCCTTCCTCATCGCTAGTACTATCAGGTAAGTTAATATCATCAAAAATAAAATTAACCTTATTACCATCAGTAATTTCTATCCTATAATCGTGACTTGAAACGGTTGGAGAAAAAGTGTTCCAATCTAAATTTGGATCCAATATGTTCTCTATATTCACATTAATTGCAGAGGCTGTACCTGTATTTTGAAATCGTATACGATAGTTCAGGTAATCATCTATATTTTCCTCAAAAATCTCTGGTCCTTCCAGAACAGCGATATCGTTAGGATCATAAGAATTCACCACACGCTGGTTAAGAATCTTTATATTATCCGATGGTCTATTATCTTCTGCTATTGGCATCGCCGTTGCTTTAAATAGTAGAAAATCGTCTCCGTTTACTGTTGGTGGTGGAAATGTTCTAATACGTAATCTAAAAGAAGTATATCGAAATGGTAAAAGATTATTAAAACTAAACTTCACAGAAGTATTGGTCTGCTCTAATGGAGTTTGCACAGTAGATATTAATTCTACTTTTTGATCATCGAATTCTAACTCAACCGTACCATTATCAATTTGATCACCGTTATTCTGAACATAAAGATAATAAGTAGTAGTAAAACCTGGTCTCGCAGAAGCTACAGGAATAAAATACACTTTCAAATCAGAAATAGCTGTTGGGTTTATACAGAAATCTAACATTTCAGTATTTCTAAATCCTGCGAAATTTACTATTTGATTTGCAGGGTTAGTCATAGACTCAGGCAATTCACTTGATAAAGAAACTTCACAAGTTCCTTCCTTAGGTATACTAATAGTATATGCTCCATTATCATCAGTTATACTACTATACACATTATTATTAATTGTAGCAGATATTGTCATATTAGACATTGGAGAACCACTGGCACAATCATCGTTATTTGTGTCATAACGAACTGTTCCTGAAATCACATTAACTTCTTCACAGATTTCTACAAATTGGGTAATTCCATCCGTAACAAAATTAGCATTTGCATATACTACATCATCTACACAAGCAAACTGCAATAGAGGCACTTGTACAAATCCATTTCCTGTACTTACGTTTTCATTATTACCGTTTTGCATATTTAATGTGTGTAATGCTTCGTTACTCCAAAACACAAAATAGACCAAATCAGACATGTGAGATACATCTATTTCTTCTACTTTAGTACCAATAAGGTTAAGTCTGGCAACTTTATTATTTCTAAAGAGGTTAACAGAAGATAACATTCTATTGGTAGATAATGTAATCAAAGAAATTTCAGGGTTCCCCGAAAAGTCAATACTTTCTATCTGACTACCAATAAAAATAAAACTTTCTAAATTAGCTAGAGTGGATATATTGATAGTCGTTATTTGATTATAACTACTAGAAACTTTTGTAAGTTTTGTGTTATTTGTTAAATCAATAGCATTGATATCTGGTGATTCATAAAAATAAAACTCTTCTAGATCAAGGTTATTTGTTACATCAATACTCGTAAGCATATTACGATCCACAGAAAGCATTTTCAATTTTAAATTTTGAGAAACATCTAATTGCTTTAGATCATTATATCGTAAATCTAACTCCACTAATTCTGGGTTATTAGATACATCCACAAAATCTATGTTATTATCATCTAATCGTAAATTTGTTAAATTAGGATTATTAGAAACATCGATAGAGGTTAATGCTACCTGACCTAAATCCAGTATCTCTAATTTTGAAAATCCAGATACATCAATCTGCTGAATCGGATGAGAATACAGACTAAATCTTTCTAAATTTTCAAACGCTTCGATTCCAGTAATATCAAAAATATCATCATCATCCTGCCCGTTACTATCTGTAGGATCTGATAGAAATAAAAAAGTAACAGCTAATGCCTCAGAAACCTGAATTTCATTATCACCATTGGTGTCTATTGTAAATGGGTAATCAAGTAGAGCTTGTTTAAAATTTGCATCAGGAATTGTTACAATTTGAGAAAAAATGGGCGTAGAAATACATAGCAATACTGCTATAAAGTAGATTTGTTTCATAAATATTCAATTTGGGTGGAGCAAATATAGTTAAATATTCCCTATAGTAAATCAGTCATTAAGCATCAACCAAAGTTTATCCTTAAGCTCCTGTAATCCTTGCTGAGCTACTGAAGAGATAAACAAATAAGGTATATCTAATTGTTCATCAAGTTCTGCTTTAAGTTCTGTTTTAAGCTCATCGTCTAACATGTCACATTTAGAGATCGCTATCAATCGCTCTTTATCTAAGAGATCTGGATTATACCTTCTTAGTTCATCTAACAGAATTTCATATTGTTCTTTAATATCAGGAGCATCAGCTGGAACTAAAAATAATAAAGTAGAATTACGCTCGATATGTCTAAGAAAACGATGTCCAATACCTTTTCCTTCTGCAGCTCCTTCAATAATTCCAGGAATATCTGCCATCACAAAAGTTTGAAAATCTCTATATTCTACAATTCCCAAATTTGGTTTTAGCGTAGTAAATTCGTAATCCGCAATTTTTGGTTTTGCAGAGGTAATTACAGATAGTAACGTAGATTTTCCTGCGTTAGGAAATCCTACCAATCCTACATCTGCTAATATTTTTAATTCTAATGTAATATCGTATTGCTGTCCTTCGATTCCTGGCTGAGCATATCTTGGAGTTTGGTTTACCGAGTTTTTAAAGTGCCAGTTTCCACGACCTCCCATTCCTCCTTCGGCAATTACAATTTGCTGCCCTTCTTCAGTAATTTCATGAAGAATATTCTGAGTTTCTGTATCTCTAACTACTGTTCCCAAAGGAACATCTACATAAACATCTTCTCCATCTGATCCACTACTCCTGTTTTTACTTCCGTGTCCTCCGTGTTCTGCTCTAAAATGACGTTTGAATTTAAGGTGATACAAGGTCCACATATTAGGATTCCCACGAATAATAACATGACCTCCTCGTCCGCCATCTCCTCCATCAGGACCTCCTTTGGTTATATATTTTTCTCTATGTAAATGTACCGATCCTTTTCCTCCGTTTCCGGAAGTTACGTGTAATTTTACATAATCTACAAAATTTCCTTCTGTCATAATATCTTAACTCTTATTCTAGCATCGCTAGAACCTTTTCAAATTCATCATTTTGTTATCATCGGTACGATTTTCATCATTACCTAATAAAAACAATTACAATTTATCAATTACTGAACTTAATCTCACAGTAATTTCATCAATATCTCCTACTCCATCAACTCCAAAATATCTTTCTTCTTTCTGGTAGTAGTTTTTAAGGATAGCCGTTTCATCATAATATACTTTGATACGATTACGAATCACATTCTCATCAGCATCATCAGGTCTTCCCGATGTTTTCCCTCTTTCTAACAAACGTTGCACCAACACCTCATCATCTACTTCTAATGCTACCATAGCGCTTACTTCTGATCCTTTAGAAGACAATAATTCTCCTAATGATTTAGCTTGAGCTTCGGTTCTAGGAAACCCGTCAAAAATAAAGCCTTTAGCATCTGGATTTTTATCCACTTCAGCATTTAACATGTTGATGGTTACCTCATCTGGTACTAATTGCCCTTTATCAATATATGATTTAGCTAGTGTTCCTAATTCGGTTGCATTTTTTATATTATATCTAAATACATCTCCTGTAGAAATATGTACAAGATCATATTTTTGTTTTAAAACTTCTGCTTGTGTTCCTTTTCCTGCTCCTGGAGGTCCGAATAACACTAAATTTGTCATGTTGTTGCGTTTTAATTGGTAAACTTCTGTAAGATTACGACCTAAACCGTCATAGTCTAATCCGAATCCTACAATAAATCGATTTGGGATTTCCATCCCTATATAATCTATAGTGATTTCTTTTGTATATGCTTCTGGTTTAAAAAACAACGTAGCAATTCTTACCTCTTTGCATCCTTTGTCTTTAAACATTTTTGTTAATTCTACAATCGTACTGCCAGTATCTACTATATCTTCGAGAACAACTACAGTTCTTCCTGATATATTTTCCTTCAATCCTATGAGTTCTTGTACTTCCGAAGTAGTTTTGGTGCCTTCATATGACGCTAGTTTTACAAAACTTACTTCGCAATCATGATTGAAGCGTTTTAATACTTCAGACACAAACATAAATGCACCATTTAACACCCCAATAAAAAGTGGCTTGGAGTCTGATAAATCTTTATTCAATTTATCCGTTAATACATCTATCGCCTTGGCTATCTTTTCCTCGGCAATAAACGGAGTAAATTGTAAATCATGTAATGTAATCATTGCATTTAGAGGTCATCACGACACCCATTTTGTTTTTAAAGCGGCAAAGATAGTGATTACAAATAAGATTTAAGATAGTTATCTATTGCATTTAGTGTCTAATATTGTGGTTTTTACTTATTAAAAAATTATTTTTGCGGTCACGGACCGTTTTATTATTCCAAAAATGACAAACTATTTTTCGTCAGAATTTAAGTTAGGTATCTTAGGTGGTGGTCAATTAGGCAAAATGATGCTTTATGAAACCCGAAAATATGATATCTGTACCTATGTTCTAGACCCCAACCCCGATGCCCCATGTAGAATTGCTTGTGATCATTTTCAGCAAGGTGATCTTATGGATTATGATACTGTATATAATTTTGGAAAAAAAGTGGATGTACTTACTTTCGAAATTGAGACAGTAAACATTAAAGCTTTAGCTCGATTAGAAAGAGAAGGAAAGAAAGTATATCCAGATTCGAAAACCTTAGAGAAAATTCAGAATAAAGGAAGGCAAAAGCTATTCTATAAAGAGCAAAAAATTCCAACTGCTGGATTTGTGCAATTTTCAAATAAGGCTCATTTAGCAGAAGGAATTACCAGTAACAAAGTAAAACTACCTTTTGTATGGAAAAGTACACAAGGTGGATATGATGGTAAAGGAGTTTCAATTATAAGGACTGGTGCTGATATCGCAAGACTTCCTGACACAGAATGTATTGCTGAAGAATTGATCGATTTTAAAAACGAGTTAGCGGTAATTGTTGTTCGTAATCCTAAAAACGAAGTAAAAACTTATCCAGTAGTAGAAATGGAGTTTCATCCAGAAGCTAATCAAGTGGAATATGTAATTTGTCCAGCACGGATAGACGAAGGAATCGCCAAAAAAGCTAGAAATATTGCCGAAAAAGTATCAAAAGCTTTTGAACACGTAGGAATACTGGCGGTAGAGATGTTTCAAACAAAAGATGATAACATCCTCGTAAATGAAGTTGCTCCAAGACCCCATAATAGTGGGCATTATAGTATTGAAGCAAGTTACACCAATCAATTTGAACAACACATAAGAGCTATACTGGATCTTCCATTAGGAGAAACCGAAAGTAAATTAGCGGGTATTATGGTTAATCTTGTGGGTGCAGAAGGACATAATGGTAATGTAGTCTATGAGAATATCGATACTATTATGAAAATGAAAGGGGTTACTCCTCATATCTATGGTAAAAAACAAACCAGACCTTTTAGAAAAATGGGACATGTTACTATAGTGAATGAAGACATCGCTGAGGCAAGAAAAATAGCTGAAAAAGTAAAGAAAACTATAAAAGTAGTAAGTAAATAAGCTCGAAAAGATTACCATATTGTGGTATCAAATTATTGTACAGTAAAATTTATAACTAAAAAAGAAGAAATTATAATATCATGAGCAAAGTAGGAGTAATAATGGGAAGTACGAGTGATATGCCTGTAATGGAACAAGCAATAGACATTCTGCAAGGTTTTGATATCGAAGTAGAAGTTGACATCGTATCGGCACATCGTACACCAGAAAAATTATTTGATTATGCTAAAAATGCTCATACCAGAGGAATATCTGTAATCATTGCAGGTGCTGGAGGAGCAGCTCACCTTCCTGGTATGGTAGCTTCGCTATCACCACTGCCCGTAATTGGAGTGCCTGTTAAATCAAGAAATTCTATTGATGGCTGGGATTCTGTATTGTCCATTTTACAAATGCCAGGAGGAGTTCCCGTGGCTACAGTTGCCCTAGACGGTGCATTAAATGCTGGCATTCTTGCTGCTCAAATTGTAGGAACATCTGACACCTGTGTACTGGATAAAATACTCGTATATAAAGAAGGCTTAAAACAAAAGGTAATTGAGGGGGCAAAAAAAATAAAGAAATAATTCAAAAAAATAAAGCACAAAAAAAAGAGCCACTCCTCAGTGGCTCTTTCCAATATCAGGTCTTACAATAGAATATAACAATATTTATTAACCAACTTAAATATATTACACAAAAAATTCATCGTAAGACCATACTCTTAAAACCTAACACAAAGGTAAACCCTTACTTTAATTACGCAATAATTATCTGTCAAAACTTATTAACATTTTCGATAAAAATCGATTTTTGTCGATTAAATGCATTAAATCGATTTGAATTGGTGTTTTTTACCGTAGAAAAACCATACATTTAGTACAATTCTCTATTATGATAGTAGACTTTTTAATCAAAATAGAAAAAAAAGAGCTACAATTATTGTAGCTCTTTCGATATATTTGGTCCTAGTAAAGAATACATATTGATATCCATACCCCTGATTACAATACTGTAGTAATTTCTTTATTCAGACCAATACTAATAAACCTATACAAATGTATTTGTATCCCATATGATTCAGTCAAAATTGAGGTACTATTACACAGCATTTATCGACAAAAAACACACTTTTTCGATAATCGAACATATTATATAAAAGAAAATCATCATTAGATAATGAAAAATCCATTATTAGAATCATTTGATCTCGCTCCTTTTTCTCAAATAAAATCTGAGCATTTCTTACCAGCTATCAAAAATGGGATTACCATTGCGAAGCAAGAAGTAGATACTATTGTTTCAAATTCCGAAACACCCACTTTTTCAAATACAATAGAAAAACTGGATTATAGTGGAGAATTATTAGATCGCGTAACAAGCATATTTTTTAATTTAAATAGTGCTGAAACTAACGAAGAAATCCAGAAGATTGCACAAGAAGCGTCTCCATTACTTTCTGAATTTAGAAATGACATCGCTTTAAATGTAGACCTGTTTAAGAGAATAGAATCAGTATACAATCAAAAGAATGAACTAGATCTTACTCCAGAACAAACAACATTATTAGAAAAAAGATACAAGTCATTTTCCAGAAATGGTGCAAACTTACCTAATGATCAAAAGGATAAATTAAGAGAAATTGATAAAGAACTTTCTCAATTAGGGTTAAAGTTTGGAGAGAATGTGTTGGCTGAGACCAATAACTTTGAAATGCTATTAACTGATGAATCAGATTTGGCTGGTTTACCCGATGGAGCTAAAGAAGCAGCAAAAGCGCTTGCAGCATCTAAAGAGAAAAAAGGATGGATGATCACTCTAGATTACCCGAGCTATATTCCTTTTATGACCTATGCAGATAATAGAGAACTACGTAAGAAGCTAGCGCTGGCCTTTGGGTCTAAAGGATTTCATAGGGATGAATTAGATAATCAAGATATCGTTCTTAAAATTGCCAAACTACGACATGAACGTGCTAAAGTTTTAGGGTATACATCCCACGCAAATTATGTGCTAGAGGAGCGTATGGCTAAAACTCCAGAAAAGGTATTCTCTTTTCTAAATGAAATTCTAGAAAAAGCGAAACCTGCGGCACAAAGAGAATTCAAACAATTAGAAAGTTTTGCTAAGGAATTAGATCAAATTGATCAACTACAAAAATGGGATGGTGCCTATTATTCAGAAAAGTTAAAGCAAAAACTTTTTGATCTTGATGATGAAAAACTGAAACCTTATTTCAAGTTAGAAAATGTTATTGATGGTGTTTTTAAGGTTGCTTCTAATTTATTTGGATTACAGTTTGAAGAAACGGATCAAGTTGACAAATATCACGAAGAAGTAAAAACATACAACGTTACTGATACTGAAGGTAATTTTATTTCGGTTTTTTATGCAGATTTTCACCCAAGACCAGGAAAAAGAAATGGTGCGTGGATGACATCTTACAAACCGCAAATGGTAAAAGATAAAAACAATGTAAGACCACACGTCTCTATAGTTTGTAATTTTACCAAACCTACTCCAAGTAAACCTTCATTATTAACTTTTAATGAAGTAACTACCTTATTTCATGAATTTGGTCACGCGTTACACGGCATGTTAGCTAATACTACTTATCCAGGATTATCAGGAACTAGTGTGTATTGGGATTTTGTAGAACTACCTAGTCAGGTTTTAGAAAACTGGTGCTACGAAAAAGAAGCTTTAACCTTATTTGCTAAACATTATGAAACAGGCGAAGTGATTCCTATGGAGTTGGTACAAAAGATAAAGGAGTCTGCTAATTTTATGGAAGGTATGTCTACGATGAGACAACTGAGCTTTGGGCTACTGGATATGTCATGGCACGCACAAGACCCTAGCGATATTAAGGATGTAAAAGCACATGAAAAGAAGGCTTTTGCGGGGACTTCTTTATATCCTGATGTACAAGATAATTGTATGAGCACTTCTTTTTCTCATATTTTCCAAGGAGGTTATTCTGCTGGGTATTATTCTTATAAATGGGCAGAAGTATTGGATGCTGATGCTTTTGAGTATTTTAAAGAACAAGGAATCTTTAATAAAGAAATCGGTACCAAGTTTAAGGATCATGTCTTATCTAAAGGAGGGACAGAAAACCCAATGACATTATATAAACGTTTCCGTGGACAAGAACCAAAACCAGAAGCACTATTAAAACGTGCTGGATTGATTAAAGAGTAATACATCTATAAAGGAATAAACAAAAAAAGGTGCTTCAGTTTTGAAGCACCTTTTTAGGTTATGGTTCCATATTAGTATTTCAATGTAAGGTTATTGAATTACTAATTTTCTTACTGCAAGTTTTTCTCCTTCGCTTTCTATTCGTATCAGATATATTCCTGTTCTCAATGATAAACTGCTAGCAGAAATATTATTTGCTCCTGGATTTAGCTCAATTTTAGATGCTTGTTTTCCTAGAATCGTATATACAGTAGCTGTAATATTTTTACTGTTCGTTCCGCTAACATTTAGAACAAAACTATCATTGGTAGGATTAGGTGCTATTGTAATAAAAGATCCATCAATTTCATCTTCATCACCCAATATTGGTGTTTTTGTTCCAAAATTCACTACAGAAGTTGCAGCTCTTGTACAAGATCCTTCATAAATTTTCACATTAGAGAACGTAGAAGTATTTCCGCTTCCCGCATCATTATCATTGATTAATACCAATCGATCCATTGCACCTGTATAAAAATCTCCAACAGGAATGGTATAAGTTGTAGTACCGCTGGTATAATTATCATAGTTTGTTACTCCATAGTTTTGAGTCCCGTGTACCTTAAAGTATCGACTAGATGTTAAACTATTATCATTTTCGAAACCTACCCCATGAATTTCTCCTTGAGATGTGCTATTAAAATCAAACTCTAATACCGTAGAAGCAGTTACCGTATAATTCAAAGAAATATATTTCCACGTATTATTTTGCATCGACAATCCAGATCCACTACTCACTACAGAGAAGTCACCAGCTGAATCCTGATTAGAAAAACCTGTGATTGTAAAATCATTAAAATTTAAAGCTACACATGGATCTGGGTCCGGATCTGGATCTGGATCGCCAGTAGATTCTTTAATCTCTAATTTATCAATAGCGATATCTCCTTGCCAGCTACTTCCTGTAACGGCCCTAAATCGTAACCAGATAGTTGTTCCTATATAAGAAGAAAGGTCAATATTTGCTGTATTCCAGCTACTTCCTTGAGATCCAGTTTTATTAAATACGCTCGTATAGTTTACTCGATCCTCGGTAACCTCAACAGAAAAACTCCCTACATTGTCACCTTGCATATGATATTGAAAACTTAAGGCTGGAGAAGACAACCCATCTAACTGAAGACAAGGAGAAAACAAGTTTGCTCTTTTATTAGGGAATCCAGAACCATTACCCGATGCTTCTACATACATATAATAAGAACCTTCGACTGCACTACCTGGACCAGTACCATTTGATGGAGTACCATTTGCATCCTTTACCCAATCCATGTCATCGTCGACATCCTGTAACCAACCGTTTAATGAACCTTCGAATCCTTCTTGATACGGATAGTTAACTACTGTATCAACACAAACATCTCCGTCTCCACCGCCATTGTCTACTCCATTAGAAATTTCAATAAGATATTCTAAAGCTAATTTGGCAAATTTAGCTGCATGCGTAGCATTAGGAGTTGGAGATCTATCAAAAGTATCTCTAGTGGTATGAATGTTTGGATTACTTTGATTAAAAGTGGCTTCAAAAGGAAAAGCTACATCATATCCTTCTTGCGCCCAGCTATAGTGATCAGAACACCCGTAGTTACATCGCGAAGTTCCGTAGGTAATTCTATGTGTCCCTGAAGCATTGTAATAGTCCATTAACTCCATCAAAAAGTCATTTAATGTATCGTCATTATATGAATCTGTAGATACATATACATCATTTGTAGACCCTTTATAATTAGTCATATCTAGTTGCATATAACTAACTACGTTTACATTTCTATTACGATAATCTTCTGCAATTTCTCTAGAACCTCTTAATCCCACTTCTTCTGCTGCGTAAGCCATAAACTCCATAGTTCTTTTTGGCTTAAAATTCATATCAAACAATACTCTGGCTGCTTCAGTAATTGTAGCAATTCCCGATGCATTGTCATCGGCTCCTGGAGCATCGTTATTATTACCGCCAGATGTAGAGTCAATATGACCGCCAATGATTACGAATTCATCAGGCTTTTCACTTCCTGTAATAGTCATTACTAAAGAAGGCATATTTGTACTAGTATGATTTACAAGTCGAACAGACACATCACTTCTTCCACCAGCAAGGTTTTCCCATTTAGTTTTAAGATCTACCACCGCTTGTGTAGCACTACTCTTTGTATGATAACGTGTACCATAGTTTTCTAATTCCTGAATCTGATTTGCAATATTCAAATTGTTTACTAAATCAAGACTTTGTCTTACCAGTTGATCTTGAGTAATTGAGAAACCACCAGCGAGTTTCTGAGATAACCTTCTCTGTTGTATTGCAGAAATAGCTTTTTTCTTAGAGCTCTCGTAGATAAAACCAGGACCATGAACTAAAACCTTGTGATGTAATTCATGCGCTGCTTCATCACTGAGCATTACCGCACTGTAACCATTATTAGATTCGATAATCCGGATATCCTCTGGATGATCCTTAAGAAGCCCTATCGCATCCTTGGTTTCCATCGTTGCATAGAACATATCCGATGGTTTTTGTGCATACATATTGCTACAAAATAAGCATAGCAATACTAGCGAAATAATTAGGTTGAATTTTTTCATTTTTAATGAATTTGTGTTAGTATCCTAACTTACAGAAAATCAAGCATTCACCAAAGTGGCTTATCCGCAAAATAACAACTGTACTAACATCTGTTAGTTTACGGTTTTAACATAATTAATTCAAATTAAACTTTCAATAATTTTTGAAAGTTTAAAATTTATAGTATATTTGTCCTATGAATTACACAGAAGCAAAAGATAAATTTATATCCACTTGGGGAGCATTAGGTACTTTGTGGGGTATTAATAAAGCAATGGCCCAGATTCACGCTTTATTATGGATCTCACCAGAGCCACTTTCTATGGAAGATATCATGGAAGAGCTACAGATCTCTAGAGGAAATACGAGTATGAATTTACGTCAATTAATGGATTGGGGGATTGTTTTTAAAGAAAGTAAACCTGGTGAACGTAAAGAGTATTTTGCTTCTGAAAAAGATGTGCAAGAACTAGCCAGACAAGTAGCTAAAGAGCGAAGTAGACGTGAAATCAAACCAGTTATTAAAGTATTAAGGGAAGTATCGCGTATTGAAGGAGATGGGACAAAAAAGACAGAAGAACTTATTAAACAAACCAAAGCATTATATGAACTTGCCGACAGTGCAGATACGATGATGAATAAGATTGTAAATCAAGAATCTAACTGGATTACAAAAACATTAATGAAATTGATTAAATAGATACTAAATCCCAACAGTAAAAAGTAAGGAAGTAATTCCTTTTCTTTTTCAAAATAAGTTTCAAAAATTATTGAAAGTTTTAAATTATTAAAATTATGAAAACAATACACAAGGTTAACAAATGGAGTTTTATCATCACATTACTATTATATATAACTGTATATTTTGGATTATTAGCACAGGTTTTACTTGGACTTATTCAGATCATTATTGCCTTAAATATGCTCTTCAACTGGAACTCATTTAGTAAAAAAAATAAAATACATCTCGGATCATATTTTCTTTTAGTAATTACATATGGTCTTATACTACTTACTGATATTGGAAACACATCTTTCATTCTAATTTATTTAACTGTTGTTCCCATGTCTATCGCAGCATATTTTGTCTATATAACCTATCGTATCAAAAAATGCCAAGTAGCAATAGATGTCAAACCTTCTTTTTATAACTAAAAACATACTACATGAAACTATATATTCCAAATTGGATCATAATAATAGGAGGCATTGGTCAGATATTTACAGCACTTATCTATCCATACATTAGACACAAAGTGTTTGATTGGTACAATGATGTAAAACAACTAAAGCCATTGAATCAGGAAATAGCGAAAACCTACGGAAGGTATATTCAAGGATTAAACTTTTCTTTCGGACTTATTGCTATTCTTATTACCGATCAGCTTAAAGAACAATCAGAATTAGCCATTGCACTTACAGGATTAATTGCTGCATATTGGGTTGGCAAAGTGCTCACGCAGATTGCTTATTACCCAATGTATGAGATCCCTCAAAAACCAATTTTTAAAATCGGTAGTTACTTTATGAACTGTCTATTCGTATTATTCGCAATAGTATATTCCTTATTGTGCATCTACAATTGCATAGGATTCTTCGGTATTAATTAAAAAATCTAGCATTATGAACACTACATTTCCATTACTACATAAAATCAGATTCAAAAAATCTAATAAAGAAAACCTTATTGAACTCTATGATGAAGCTACAGAAGATTACGAATTCTGGAGTAAAGGTTTTAATATGCATTTTGGGTATTACATTCCGTTTAAGACTACACTCTTTAAAAGAGATACTATGCTTAATGAAATGAATAATCAAGTATTTAACCGATTACGTTTTAATAAACAACATGGCGTAGTTGCAGATCTAGGTTGTGGTATCGGTGGCACTATTAAATATGGATTACGAAAATATCCTCGTCTGCATATTATCGGAGTAACGCTTTCCCCATTTCAAGTTCGTGAAGGGAATAAAAGGCTACAACAAATGAATGGCTTAATTTTGGAAGAAAATTATTGTAAAACTTCTTTCCCTTCTGATAGTTTTGATAGCGCATATGCTATCGAAAGTTTATGTCACTCTGGTCATAGCATCGAAGCTCTTGAAGAAGCATATAGAATTCTTAAACCTACTGCTAAGCTAGTCATTGCAGATGCTTTTCTTAAAAAAGATGCAGAGCAATTATGTCCAGGAAGTCATTATTGCTACAACCAACTCTGTAAAGGTTGGAGTCTAGAAGGTTTAGGAAGCATTCAGAAGGTTAAAAAATCTCTAGAAAAAACTGGCTTTAAAAATGTAAAAATCGAAGATATTTCTTTTAGAGTTGCACCTTCTGTGCTACATGTTCCATTTGCTATAACTGGCTTTATTTTCAAGAAACTTTTTAGCAAAGAGACACTAAAACCTCAAAGTTGGAAAAACCTAAAAGGCTCTTTATTTGCATTACTATCGGGATTGCATATGAAAAGTTTTGGATATTATATCATAACTGCAGAAAAATAGCTTTCTCTATTTGATAAGCCTCAGTTAGTCAAACCCATTGTAAATCTTAAAAATCATGAAAAAACTAGTCATAGCAGCAGGAACTGGTTTCTTAGGAAACATTCTAATCGATCATTTCAAAAATAAAGTTGAAACCATTGTAATTCTAACTCGAGGCGGTAACAAATCTATCGAGAATATCAATTATATCCATTGGGATGCTAAAACTCTAAACACATGGAAAAGTGAACTAAATGATGCAGATGTACTCATTAACATGACAGGAAAATCGGTGGATTGTAGGTATCATCAAAAGAATAAGGATCTTATCCTCTCTTCTAGAATTGCCTCTACAGCTATTTTAGGCAAAGCTATCTCCGAATGTAAAAATCCGCCTAAAACTTGGTTGAATTCATCTACAGCAACCATTTACAGACATTCTATGAATCAGGAAATGGATGAAACATCTGGTGAAATTGGCACAGGTTTTTCTGTAAACGTAGCAACCAATTGGGAACATGCTTTCTTTTCTCAACAAACACCAAAAACCAGAAAAGTAGCACTGAGAACTTCAATCGTTTTAGGTAAAAATGGAGGTGCACTACAACCAATTTTAAATTTAGTAAAAACGGGGTTTGGCGGCAAACAAGGGAAAGGAGATCAAAAATTTAGTTGGATTCATGAAACCGATTTCGCTAGAAGTTTAGAGTTTATAATCAAAAACCCAACAATAGAAGGTCCTATTAATATCGTTTCTCCAACACCTTCAGACAATAGTAGTTTTATGAAAACACTAAGAACAGCGGTTGGTATTCCTTTTGGAATCCCCTTACCTAAGCCTTTATTAGAAATTGGTGCTGGTATCATTAAAACAGAAACAGAGTTAATTCTAAAAAGCAGAAATGTAATTCCTAAAAAGCTGCAAGAAAATAATTTTCAATTTAGGTATGCCGATCTAACAAATACAATTACCGATTTAACCTCTTGATGATGACTAAAATTCTTCTGAATACTTCGATCAACGCTCCGATTAACATGGTTTTTGATGCAGCAAGAAACATAGATCTCCATATGAATTCTGCCGAAAAAACTAAAGAAAAAGCAATTGCTGGAACTGTATCTGGTGTAATTAAATTATATGAAACTGTTACCTGGAAAGGAAAACATTTTGGAATGTATCTAAAACATCAGAGCAAAATTACCTCTATAAGGTATCCAACTTTTTTTGTTGATAAAATGATACAAGGCCATTTTGTGAGGTTCAAGCATCAACACATTTTTAGGAAAACCTCAACAGGAACAGAAATGATCGATGTCTTAGAATATCAGACTCCTTATAGTATTTTTGGGAAAATTTTCGATCGATTAGTTTTAAAAAGATACCTTGTCAAATTTCTCTTAACTAGAAATCGATTCTTAAAACGACATACAGAAAACAGAGCTCGTTTTTAAAATTAACAATGTACCCGAAAAGCTATTCTCTATACTATGAATTTACCTTCGTGGGCATTCGGGCAAAGCTTATTAGTAAACGTCATTTATCACTAATATTTTTTAGCTTATTCAAGATCAATAGAGTTACACACTTTCCAGGTATATTGTTAATTTTGTTATATTACATAAGGTTACCCATCGATCCCAAAACAATATATTCGTACTGCTCCAGAAGTAGCCATAATATTATTAGCTTCTTTTCCTTTATATATTGGTTGAAAAGCATATTCTCCAGGACTTAAAGATGCTGGTAAAATAATCTCATAGAGATTTCCTTCAATCTTTTTTAATTCAGGAAAGATTAGGTGCTGACTAATATCCTTATTCCCGCCACCCATAGAGTTACCTTTCTGTATAAATCTTCTATACTTTTTTCGTTTCTTTACGACATCTGCTTTCGTGATAATTACCAAATCCAAAGGATCTGTTCCTTCTTCTAAGGACATGATAAATTTTGGTGTATCACCAGATTTAAACCTAACATCAGAGTACTTACTATTAAAAATAGTGAGATATTGATTTACTCCTCCATACCCAAAACCTATGGCCTTGGCTTCGATTTTAGCGCCTTTACGCTCGAATGATTCTACATTTCCATCCTTTACATAATAAGGAACAAAGTCTTTTTCGACTTCTTGCGCTTGTATTTTACATAAAAACACAAATTGAATTGCTAAGAGTAGTGTAATTTTTTTCATATGACTGTTTTTTTAGATTACTTGATATGCACAAACATAAAATCATAATCATACCAAAAACATACCCAGTTAAAGGTATTTTGTAGTCATTTCTAACAATAAAAACCAAAGCAGGTATTAAATCTGCTTTCACATCCATTATTAATGTTTTCTATAGTAGTACATCATTTAGTAATATTTTAGGGAAATATCATTGATTTATTTTATTTGAAACTTGAATAAAAAGGAGTGTATATATAAGTTTATCAAGGGTTTTTAATTTTCTGAAGATTAGACAAGTATTACACATTCGTTAAACTATATAACCATATTCAACTTTTTATCCTATTTTTGAGGAAAAGAGCTCATAAACTATGTCAACAAACACAATAGACCCCAATTCGTGGATAGATAAATACAGCGACTACCTATTTAATTATACGATAGTTAGAGTTGATGACAGAGAGATTGCACAGGATTTAGTGCAAGAAACATTCTTTGCTGGTCTTAAATCCATGAAAAACTTTAAGGGAGAAGCGAGTGAACGAACTTGGCTAATTTCGATATTAAAAAGAAAAATAATTGATCATTATAGAAAAATAAATAGTAATAAAGGAAAAGCTGAAGTACGTATAAATTATGTAAATGACGGTGAGAGCGAAGGAGATTGGTTAGAAGAAAGAGTAGCTGACCCCTTTGATCAGAATGCCGAAAACGAGATTGAAAACACAGAATTAGGAGTTGCCATTCACAACTGTATTGGTAAATTACCTGAGAAGCAAGCTCGTATTTTCAAAATGAAAACAATTCAAGGGTTTGATACAGAAGCAATCTGTAATGAATTTGATATTACTGCGTCTAATCTATGGGTAATCATACATCGTGCACGTACTGCGATGGCTGAATGCCTGGAAAAAAATTGGTTCTAATTATAATGGGTACAGAAAACAAAATATTTGTAAGTTGTGAAAACGCCAATCACATTTGCGATAAAAATCAGTATAGAGAAGCCTCTTTATGGGAAAAAATTAAATTAAATATTCATTTAATTTATTGTAAGGCTTGTAGAAAATATTCGGCTAAGAACACGAAACTAACTAAATTATTTAAAGACCCTAAGGTCATAAGTATTAATCAATCGGCAAAAGATGCCATGAAGGAACAATTAAAGAAAAAAATGTCTGAACAATAAAAACAACAAAAGCCCCAAGTAAAAGTATTTTAATAATTATAATGAAGACAAGTAATAGTTTATTAGTATCCTGTGAGCAGGCAAAATTTATCTGCGACAAAAATCAATATGGAGAAGCGTCCATACTGGAAATAATCAAATTAAATATTAGATTAATTTATTGCAAAGTAACAAGAGCATATTCTAAGAGGAATGGTAAACTCACAAAAGCAATTAAAAAATCTAATGTGCAAGTAATTGATCCTTCTAAAAAAGAAGAGATGAAAGAACGTATGCGTGAGAAACTAGCCAAATAGGCTTTGTAACATAACCAATATAATTAACCACATTATCGGAATACTTTCGACCCAAAAGGAACAAAAGTATTCCGATTGTTTTTTTTCAGTACCCCATAAAAACAGTAATGTAATAATAGTTACCAATACAGAACTTAAAATTTCTGCAGAAGAAAGCTCATCTTTTATGGCCGTTAGTATCAAAAAAACAGTCAATAAAATGCTTCCAAAAACTTTGGTTCTCGTAATTCCTATTTGTTGTGGTATGGTTTCTAATTCTCGTCCATCATATTGTAAATCTCTTATCTCAAAAGGCAACATGATCACTACAATAAATAAAAATCGCTGAATAATCTCAATAATCTTATCAAAATCCAATGTTCCTTCAGAATAAATAACTGGTATCAATACCGTAATTCCTGTCCAAACAAGTCCTATAATAAAAATTTTAATCCCAGCTATACTTCTCAGATTCTTCTTATTGGGAAAAACTGGAACTGCATATAATAATGTCAACAAAATAAAAGGTGTTATATATAACAATATATCAATCGACATTTGATAACCAAAATATACTGATATGACCACGCAAATACCGGTCAATATTTTGACGCCCGTAATGGATTTAGTTAATTTCTTATGATATAATTTAGAAACATTAGCATATTTCACAAAGTTATAAGCTACAATAGCGCTAACAAAACTGAAATACAGGTACGTATTATCTCCTAAAATTTCGAATTTCAGAAAAGTAAGCTTCACCAAAGCAACAATAGCTAAAGCCACATGAATGCTACTATAGATATAAAAATTAAATACGCTTTTTAAGGTTTTCACACTATAAATTTAGGGGTATCTGTTAATAACAGTCTAAATTGGTTAAAAACTTGGTAGGGTTAGGTTAATTTATTGTGAAAGTTTTATGGATTAAATATGTACTTTTGCGCTTTCAATCTCAACTGCTTTTCGCTATGAAAACTGACTCATTTAAGCTACGTCACATAGGTCCTTCAGAAAAGGATCTAACTGATATGTTAGACACAATCAAGGCTGACTCTATGGATCAATTGATCTATGAAACAGTTCCTGATGACATTTTATTAAAAAACTCCTTGCATTTAGACAACGCAATGAGTGAACAAGAATACTCTGCGCATATACAGCAATTATCTGCTAAAAATAAGGTATTCAAAACCTATATTGGTCTTGGATACCATGAAGCATGCTTGCCAGCAGTTATCCAACGTAATATTCTGGAAAATCCAGGATGGTATACAGCATACACGCCTTACCAAGCAGAAATCGCACAAGGTAGGTTAGAAGCTCTGTTAAATTATCAAACTATGGTTTGTGATCTTACAGGAATGGAACTTGCTAATGCCTCTTTACTAGATGAAAGTACTGCAGCAGCAGAAGCAATGACAATGTTGTTTGCTGTAAGATCAAGAGCACAGAAAAAAGAAAACATTCGAAAGTTTTTTGTTTCGGAAGAAATATTACCTCAAACATTGTCTCTGTTAAAGACCAGAGCTATTCCATTGGATATAGAATTGGTAGTAGGTGATCATAGAAACTTTGATTTTTCAACTGGTTTTTATGGTGCTATTCTCCAATATCCAGGAGTTTCAGGACAAGTATATGATTACGCTGAATTCGTTGAGAAAGCGCATCAAGCAGAAATCAAAGTAGCAGTAGCGGCTGATATCCTAAGTCTTGTATCATTAAAATCTCCAGGTAGTTTTGATGTGGATGTAGTAGTAGGTACAACACAACGCTTCGGGATTCCTTTAGGATATGGAGGACCACACGCAGCTTATTTTGCAACCAGAGAAGAATACAAAAGAAATATCCCTGGTAGAATTATCGGTGTTACACAAGATATGAATGGCAATCGTGCATTGCGCATGGCATTACAAACACGAGAGCAACATATCAAACGTGACAAGGCTACGTCTAATATCTGTACCGCCCAAGTGTTACTTGCAGTAATGGCAGGAATGTATGCAGTATATCACGGTAAAGAAGGTTTACAATACATCGCCACCAAGGTAAATGCTTCTGCTCAGGCGCTAAGTAATGCTTTAGAACAATTAGGTTTTGAGCAAACTAATACAGCTTATTTTGATACCATTCAAATCAAAGCAAATGCAACAGCGATAAAAGAGATTGCAGAAGCTCACCAAGTAAATTTCTACTATCCAGATGCTGAAACGGTTTCGATTTCTTTGAATGAGGCAACTACAATTACTGATCTAAATGCTATCGTATCTATTTTTGCTAAAACAGTAGCAAAAGAAGGTATCACTATCAACACGATTGATACTTTAGGAAACATTGCCGATAATCTTAAAAGAAATACTGAATTCTTAACCAACGAAGTATTCAACACACATCATTCTGAAACAGAGTTGATGCGTTATATCAAAAAATTAGAGCGTAAAGATCTTTCTTTAAATCACTCTATGATTCCTCTTGGCTCTTGTACGATGAAACTTAACGCTGCATCCGAAATGCTTCCGTTAAGTGATCCTCAATGGGGTAACATTCACCCATTAGTTCCAATAGAACAAGCACAAGGATATCAAGAGGTACTAAAAAAATTAGAAGATCAGCTAACCGAAATCACTGGGTTTTCTGCAACCTCTTTACAACCAAATTCTGGAGCACAAGGAGAATTTGCAGGGTTAATGGTGATTCGTGCATATCATGAATCTAGAGGAGATCATCACAGAAATATCTGTTTGATTCCTTCTTCGGCACACGGAACCAATCCTGCTTCTGCAGTAATGGCAGGAATGAAAGTAGTTGTAACCAAAGCTACAGAAGAAGGTAATATCGATGTTGAAGATCTTAGAGAAAAAGCATTGAAGCATAAGGATAACCTGTCTGCTTTAATGGTTACCTACCCTTCTACTCATGGAGTATACGAATCTGCTATTAAAGAGATTACACAGATTATCCATGATAATGGAGGTCAGGTATATATGGATGGTGCTAATATGAATGCTCAAGTAGGATTAACCAATCCTGGTGCTATTGGAGCGGATGTATGTCACTTAAACTTACATAAAACATTTGCAATCCCTCATGGAGGAGGCGGTCCTGGAGTTGGACCTATTTGTGTAGCGGCACAACTTGTTCCGTTTTTACCTGGTAATCCAATAATAAATACAGGAGGAGATCAGGCAATTACAGCAATTTCTGCAGCACCTTGGGGATCTTCATTAGCGTGTTTAATTTCTTATGGTTATATTACAATGTTAGGTGCAGATGGTCTTAAAGATGCAACAAAATATGCAATCCTTAATGCTAATTACATCAAAGAACGATTGAGTGGTCATTACAGTACTTTATACTCTGGTGAACGTGGTCGTGCAGCTCATGAGATGATCGTAGATTGTCGTCCTTTTAAAGCACATGGAATTGAAGTAACTGATATTGCTAAGCGTTTAATGGATTATGGATTCCATGCTCCTACAGTTTCTTTTCCTGTTGCAGGAACAATTATGATTGAACCTACAGAAAGTGAAAGCAAGGCTGAACTAGATCGTTTTTGCGATGCAATGATTAGTATCCGTCAAGAAATTGCTGATGCTAATGCAGACAATCCTAATAATGTGATGAAGAACGCACCACATACCATGGCGATGTTAACAGCTGATAATTGGGATTTCCCTTATAGTAGAGAGCAAGCTGCATATCCGTTATCATATATTGCAGAAAATAAATTCTGGCCTACAGTAAGGCGTGTAGATGATGCATATGGTGACAGAAACCTTATTTGTACATGTACTCCTATTGAAGCTTATATGGAAGAAGCATAAAAAATAATCTATCTATTATACAAAGAGCCTGATACCTTATAAGCATCAGGCTCTTTACTTTTTACATAATAATCTTATATCGTTTTTAAAAATCCTTTTACTGCTACCCAATACGCATCACTATCAGAAAACTTATCCCAAAGTGCTCTTGATCCGTGATTCCCTTTTGTTTCTGGAAGAAAAGATTGTTTTTTACCTTCAGGAATTGCTTCATATATTCCTGACCAATTCTTTTTTTCATTTTGAGCAGAAGTAATAAATACTGGAACCTTAATGTTGGCAGCACTTTTAGTAATAAACCCTTTCTTTCCGAAGTATTCTCCTGGAGCAAAAGATAATACTCCTTGTACTGCTTCAGGATTGTCTCCTGCATATTTTAGGACCAGTGCTGAAGAATAAGAACTTCCCCAAATAATAATCTTCTTTGGGTTATACGTCTTTTTTACATAATCTACTGCAGCTTCTATATCTTGAAAAGCATCCACAAATTCTGTTTGTTTTCCTTGCTTTTGGGCTAATGCTTTTGTTTTGTTTTTCACTCCATTTACAGCACCTCCAGATCGCTGATCTACTGCCATACAATTATACCCTAAACTATTCAGTTTTGGTGCAATTTCAAGATATTCTCCTCTGCTCCATCCTGCCTGATGAAATAGAATAATAAATTGATCACTATCTTTGGTATCATAGACATCTGCCGTTATTACAAGACCATCTTTGGATGGGAAATCGATGGTCTTTTGACCATATATTGATACCGTTAATAACAGGATTAAAGTAGTTATAATATTTTTCATAAATAAAATCATTAATACATTAAGAATAATGTTGCTCAAAGTACTAAATAATACACTTGGTAAATGCTATTGTTTTGTTATAATTTAGAGCTGTATACTAAGAATACAGTTCGATATTAGTTTATGAAATACCAATATTTATTATATTTCTTTCTCCGTTTTTGCGTAAGTAACTTTTAATAATTTTGGTCGTATGATAAGTATGTTTTTGTAGTTGTAAGAAATTTTCGCAGTCTTCAATGCTTGTAATCTGTTCATTTTCATTTACAAACCCAAAACCTTTATATACACCATCCTGAATCATCACAAAACTTTGTTCTTCAAAGGTTCTACCTCTTTCTTTAATCAGGTAACTTTTTTGGTTTCTTCGTAAAGATGCTAGTGCTTTTTGCACTCTCATATTGTATAATGCAACTGACTCATTACTTTCACAGATTCCTTTACAATTCTTAATTTTATAATGAGAACAACGTTCTGTTGTACTTTGAAGACTACAATATCTTGGGCACAATTCATAATCCGTACATAGTTGTTCTAACTTTTCAACAGCTTCTGCTCTACTATAGAATATCTCGACAGAATGATCAATAGTATGTGATCTGTCTATTGCCAATTGAATTACTCCTTTCCTATTCGTATAATAAATAATACCATAAGGAGCTACAGGCCTTTTTTGTGCTCTATTAAACTTAGGAAAGTGTTTTTGTATTTTTTCTGATTCTAATAATAAGGCTACTAACTCATTACCAGTTACCTCATAATCTATATTGTATGTAGCTTGACAAAGTGCATATTCTTTATTTTTTTTATCATAAAAATGACTCACCACTCGTTGCTTGATATTCTTAGCTTTACCAGCATAAATTACTTTCCCTTTTTGATCTTTAAACAAATAAATCCCTGTTTCTTCTGGCAATGCATCTATACTTTCTACTTGTAAATGCGGTGGTAAAGTAGCTTCTTTAGAGCGAACATTTAGAAATTTATTGATCACTGTAAACTCTGGATCAAGGCTCAAAATTCGTTGAAAAAGTATCACAGTAGCATCTGTATCTCCTTCTGCTCTATGACGATGTTCTAAAGGAATATTAAGAGAGGAACACAATTTTCCTAAACTATAAGAAAACATTCCTGGGATCAATTTTCTAGATAGACGAACGGTACACAATTTTTTACGAACAAAAGAGTATCCAAGATTCTTAAATTCGCCTTTAATCACATTATAATCAAAGTTTACATTATGTGCTACAAAGATTGCTCCAGTAGTCATCTGTACAATTCTCTCTGCAATCTCATGAAATCTGGGTGCATTGCGCACCATATCATTATCAATACCTGTAAGTCCCGTTATAAAAGGGGGAATATTACATTCTGGATTGACTAAGGATGTGAATTTATCTACAATTATATTACCTTGTAGTAATACAATACAGATTTCTGTAATGCGATTACCATTGATGCCTTTACCAGTGGTTTCTACATCAATAACAGCATATAATTTTTCTGACATTACATTTCTTTTGGAATACAAATCTAAAAGAAATAATCGAAATTTGGAATTTTTCCTTTTATAATGGAAATTTTCCTATTAAAAAGCTCTTTAGATTATAAAAGAAGTGCTAATTCTAATAACCTCCGACATAAAATCGTATCGAGAATAGTTTTAAAACAAACGATTCTTGTAATGAACACATGCTATTAATCTAGTAACACTTATATCTATTTCTGAAAGTTTTATCGTGTACAATTGTTTAGGTTGTAATATAAAAAGGGAAGTTACCTTTTCAGACAACTCCCCTTTTCCCCAAAAAAAGGTCTTTTGTAGACAAAAATAAGACCTAAGCTTTTATTCTTTAATCACAAGTCTTAGAACTCTTCTAGATTCTTTTGTGTCAATTTCTACTAAATATAACGCAGCACTCAATTGTGTATCTATAGCAATCTGATTATTTCCTTTTAATAGCCCGTTATATTCTTTAGAATAAACAATTTGCCCCATAATATTTGTTATAGATATGGTAGCATTACCATTACTATCATTCATAGGTAAATGAATATTTATTGCTCCCTTAGAAGGGTTTGGATATAATTTATAGTTTTGTTTCAAGTCAGCACCTAAACCCACATGATTTTCAGTTTTTAATCTGGAGCTATTACTTGTTAATCTTATAAAATCAATTCTGGATGTAGTCGTAGCGTTTTTTCTTCTATACAATCTAAACCAATTTAATCTTGTAATATCAGGAGTTCCTCCAGTGATTCTAGCATCTGCAAACGGAAGTCTAATTAAATTCCAACCATTATTGAGTGTAGATTTATCTATATTCCAATTATATTCTCTGCTATCGGGTCTACCATCAGAACCCAATTCTACCTGATTACTACTATCAAACCTACTTGGGTTATCCACATAATACCAAAACTCTAATGCTGTTGCACCTTGACCATTAGTAGTCTCAAATATTCTTTTAAAATCATCTGTTCGAGACCCTCTGGATTTTAAAGAGCCACTACCTTCTTTAAAATTACTAGAAATAGATTTAGTATTGGCCGAAGACCAACCTGATTCTCTATCACAATTATCTATTAACCAATCATTATCAGGATTGGGATTAGATCCAGAACCAGGTTTTAGTGTAAAACTAGCCAAGACATTTTCTCCATTACCTCTCACACAATCTGTCCCTCTAAAATGTAGTTCATCGGTTCTACTCCCATCAGTAGTTTTCATACCAATTGCCATAGCATCGTCTCCTTGTCTCCAGGATTCTAAAACATTCATGATTTTAGTATTAGAAGTACGGCTTCTATATATTCCAATGTTTACGGGATTATCATCATACATTACAGCAGCTATTTGCACGCCTTTGTCGTATGATTTAATTTCTTTATTTACATAAGCTAGTCCTCTATATTTTCCTGAACCGCATCCGCTTCGCCACTCATCATTTCTACCATATTTTCTATTTGTATTGGCATTTGTCCATCTGTAATCAGAGCTTCTATCTGATCGAATACCTCTTAAAGCGTTTAAATCAACATTACGCAACGTAACCAAATACACGAATCCTCTTTTGTGATCTCCAAAATTAAAACGCTTGCTACCATTGCGATCATGAACGTAGTAGTATGTTTGCAGATTTACATCACTAAAGCTGCTTTCATGGCCATCTCTTGTTATTCTATGGATACCTGATGGACGTACACCATCTAAAGAATTAGAATCACTCTGGCCTACAAATATCAACGAAACATCATCCGTACGTGTATTGCTACTGGATTCAATAGTTAGATTTTCTCTGTCTTTGGAGCTATCTCTGTCACTACCGATTTTTTGTATATCTGCATCTGTATATCCTTGCGATTTTACAGGTAAGGAACAACATAGCGCAAGAACTATGGCCATTCCATAAGAGTTTAATTTTGTCTTCATAATTTTTAGGTTTTAAGAGTCAATACACTTTTTAATAAGCGTTGACTACAATTAACACCCTAAAAATAACAACCACATATTACAATAATGTGTAGTATTCAATAACTGTAAGTTACCACGTAATAATCGGTAACATATATGACTTTTTCGGAAATATCAGAAACGTTATCAATCTCCAATCTTACCTTTACTAATTGTATAATATAGCAGTTGGTTTTTCTTTTAAATCAGAATTATTCCACTTTAATTCCTGTTGCATCCACAAATCTTCCTGTAACCAACCAACCTCCAAAATCCTCAGAAACCCCTAATAACAAGGTGTTTTTTCCTTTCTTTAAATCCAGATAAATTGCATCAAACAATCCAACTGTGCCCAAATAACGATAATCTCTAGAACGCCATCTATTGTTTCCTTTATAAATTGCTCGACCATTTAAAATTGCTACGACACGATCGCTATATCCAAACTCAAAAAGTTTAGTTTGATCTTTATCAGAATTGATACTAATTTTTGCAAAAACCGTATTACCTGGAATTTTATCTCTTAGAACCACTTGTCTTGCAATATTAGCTGCAGTTCCTTCTTCTACTTGAATTTTCTTGTCCCAGGTTCTAGATGTTATCAGGGATTTTAGTTTTGATACATCTTTTAATTCTTTTTCTTCAAACTTATTAGAGATTTCCCATGTAGAAATCAACCCTTCTATTGGTTTTCTTTCTATAGGTTTGAAATCTTTAATTTCATAAGCATTCTTATCAATTTTGAAATTTGCATAATGCATTGGCGATGCGCCTCCTCCTCCAATCGCAATGCCTCCTTCTTGTGGCTCATGAACCAAAAACCAGGATAAATTAGGCTTCTTTGCGTGATCTAAGTATATCTGAGCCCTATTTCCATTCACAACCAGTTTCACGTGGGTCCAATCATCATAATTATACTCATACAGAAAAGAGTATTTGGGTCCAAAATACAATTGCCATGGCGTAATCCCATTAATTACTGGAGCAACCTGATTAGCATCTGGCTTGCCTGGCAGATGTGGTCTAATGTAAAACGACTCCATATTGTTACGATCCACAGCTCTAAATCTAACTCCAGGAAATCCTTGCCGCTTGGTAAGATATACGTCAAATTCTATTGTCCCATTTAAAAATTTAGTGTCTTTTAGAAATGCCAATCCTCGTTGAATATAGATTGCATCTTTACCCTCATAATTTTCTAATGTATAAGAAGTTGCATTTATTTCCCAATGTAATGTATCTAGAGGGATTATATTTTGAGCATTCGTTTCTTGAATAAAAAACATACCTAATAGTATGTATACGATGAACTTGACCATAAGTTTTATTTTTTGATGTAATTCAAAGATCTTCTGTATGTTTTTAAATTCAGAAACAAGTTCGTTCAAGTCGATTCAATGTTGTTCAAGTCATAATTTTTCTGGAATTTTGTCAATCGATATGAGCAACTATCCGGAACATAGATTAGTAAAGAAATGTTTACTTGAAATTGAAGAGCAATTAGGTTGGGGAGACTCAAACGTATGGCACAATGATGTGTTTATAGAATTAAGTGAAGCTATACAGCTAAAGACTAATGTGCTACTAAGTCCTACTACATTAAAACGTGTTTGGGGCAAAATTACGTACAATAGCGCTCCTAGTATTAGCACATTAAATACATTATCGCAGTTTGCGGGATATGAGAACTGGAGAAATTTCAAGAATAAAAATGATGTAAAAAAACCTACCTGGATAGAAAAGAATGTATTACAACATATTGGAATCATTGTTACTGCCGCCGCTATTATGACTATTGTATTTATTTCCTTTTACTCTATGATTGGATCCAAGCAAGCGCAGACTAAAGACGTAGATCTATCTAAAATAACTTTTAGCAGTAGGCCAATTACTAATGGCTTACCTAATTCTGTTGTTTTTGATTTTGACCTCCAAAAAATACAATCAGATAGCATACATATTCAACAGTATTGGGATGTAACCAAAACAATCAGTTTAAAACCTAAACAAAAACAAGCTACAGGCATCTATTACTTTCCTGGTTATTTTAAAGCTAAATTATTAGTTGACGGAAAGATTATAAAAGAACACGACTTATTTATTGCTTCAAATAACTGGGTTGGCACACTGGATTATCAGCCTATCCCAAAATATATCCAAAGCGAATCACTTAAGGAAACTTATTTATCAACGCCTAAATCCATTCTGGAGGAAATTACTTCACAAACCGATCCTGTTGTTTCTTCATTTCATTTGGTAAAAGACTTTAAGAACATATCAGGAGATTATATCTCTGTTAAAACAGCAGTTCGAAATATTTATAAAGAAAAATGGGCCGTTTGCCAAAAACTCAGGATCGTTATCTTAGGTACAGAAGGTGCTTTGATTATACCTTTTTCTATACCTGGATGTGTTTCTGACATCAATCTGATGTTAAACGATGTTTACTATAGTGGCAAAGAACATGATCTCTCTGCTTTCGGAGTTAATCTTTCTGAGTTTAGAAATATTAACATCCGTATTCGAGAAAAAAAAGTAAGTGTATTTATTGACAATCAGGAAATATACTCTGGCAATTATAATAATTCTATTGGGAATTTAGTAGGTATCCGCTATCGATTTCTGGGAGCAGGAGCAGTTAAATATCTACATATTACAGAGGAGCTTGAAGGGAATACAATCCTTGAGGAGAATTTCAGTGATCATTAAGTATTAGAGTATCTTTTTTTCTATATCTACGATTTATCAAGTATACTATAATCTGACTAAAATATGTTAGCACAACAATTACTAAAGCAAGGTGTTCAGGTCAACCATGAATTAAAAATGTATACTAATAGATCTATAATTATGATCGGATGTGAAGAAGTTTTTCTATTTGTACTGGGACTGCATATATTAACGCTCTATAGATTCTGTATATTTTAGAAATAATTGACATCCCACGATAGACCACGCATAAGTTTCTGCCAATTCAATCTCTTCAGCTATTTGCGCACGTTCTCCTTCAGCGGTACAAATATTCTCAATACGTCGTATCGCTCGTATCATAATATTATATAGTCTATCATCGGATTTTTTGATAATCGGCGATTGATTAGCAACTTCTAAATCATTTTTTATTGTTGCAATTTCACTTCCAATTCCTACCTTCATTACCTGCATCATCGATACGAATCTGATTAATTCTGATAAAAATTCTTGTGGCCTACATAAATAACCCGATCGAGAAGGATTAGGTATAGCATCTATACTTCCATCAGCAACGAATTGTTTTACCATCATAGAAAATTCGGTTGACATATAGGGATCAATGTATTACGTTAACTTATTGCGCTAAAATTATAGGTATACGTAAGTATAAAAAACACGCAATTATACGTGTTTTTTATATTAAAAGCTAGGGAAATTTCCCTTTATGTAATACCCTTAAGAATTACTGCAATCATCCTATCCATTACAGATCTCTAAGCTATTGTAATTAAGTTTTTTACGTATTTTATCCCATGCGTAGTATAAGTTCTGTTTAGGTCAGAACGTTAGGAATATACATTTTCTCTAAGTCCAATTGTGTTTTTAAAAAGCGATTTGTGTCTATATTTTAAAACATTCTGTTGTTGATTAGCGCACAACAGTTTCGATAAAGAATAGTAAAAATTACATTAAAGATTCTCTGGATTTACTGCCAGACTCTTAAATAAGTTTGCTTTGATGCTGAAGTACTTATTCTGTAACTTGTTTCGTTTTAAGGTTGCATCAATTAATTTACTTTCTCTGGAATTGATTAAAAACAACGAACTCTCTCCAAAACTAAACTTACGTTCTTCTGCTTTCAGTAAACTAGTATAATTAGTTACCATATCGGCTATCAACCTATTTTGAGTTTTAAAAGAATCTATCTCATTATAGATTGCATTTACTTTATTTTCTATTTGTAATTGTGCACTTGCCAGTTCATATTTGCTATCCTGTATTTTATATGCTGCAAGTTTTACAGCACCACGTTCTTTTCGTAAGAACAAAGGAAACTGAAATGTTACTCCTCCTTTATAATCTGCGGTATTAAATGAATTAGCTACTTCGGGTGAAGCTGTCAAAAAATTATACTCTAAATTAATTTTTGGTAATAATTTATTTGCTTTTAGTTTACGATCTACCTCTAGTCCTTCAATTTTATAATTCAGAGATCTCAGTTTAGGATGATTTATCACATCCACTTCTGTTAATAATATTTGTTGTATTTCTAAAGTCTGATCTATTATAGCACCTACATCTTTATCGGGAATCACATTAGGTTGTAGTTCTATTGGTATGTTATTTCCAATCCATAAATAATTAGAAAGTATTAATCTGAATTTCATCAATTTTACTTTAGATTGCTCCAAACTCAACCTACGATTTTGAACAATAATTTGAGCTTCTACAGTATCTATTATTGCTTTATCTCCTGCCAATGCGCTTTTCTTCACACCTTCAAAACGAGTTCTTGCGTTGACTAAAAAATTCTCATAAATTTCTTTCTCATTAAATGCTTCAAGCCAATTAAAATATGCTAAGGATGCATTATACAAAACCTCATTTACCAAAATATCACGATCCACTTTGGTTTGTTTTCTATACAGTTTCGCTTTTTTCAAAGCTGCCATACGATCATTTATCAATAATCCTTGCGCAATAGGTATAGATACTCCAGCACTATACAGCCCTTCATCTGGAACTGTTCTTTCTGGGTTTAGAAAGATCCCTTCATTTTGTTCGAAATTAGCTTTCAGTTCTATACCATACCAAGTTGGCACTTTAAAAGTAGCATTCAATAAATCATAGTATTCTGAACCTTTAAACTTTTTTCGGTCAAAATCAACCTCGATTTTAGGATCAAAACCACCTCTAGACTTCAATAGATTTGCTTCTCCTATACTTATAGTTAAATCGGCTTGCTTAGCAACTGGATGATGTTTTTTTACAAAATCTAAATACTCTTTAAAATTAAGAATAGTTACATCCTGTTTCTGCGCACACAAGGTAGTTGTCAAAAAAAGAAAACTATACCACAATAATTTCCTCATAGATCATTTCTTTTTGATAGTTGCCATTTTATCTTCTGGCTGATAATAATTAGGCGGAAAACCATTTAACTGCCTCCATAATTCGAACCAAATCGGAACATCCTCCAAAAGCGCAATAGTATTGGCTCCAGATCCTACACGAACTCCATCAGGCCAAGCGTGATCTTTTGGGTCTGGTGATATCAATACTCTATATTTTCCATTAGTACTGATAAATGTTTCCACAGCAACTATTTTTCCGCCATATGTTCCATAGGATGCATTTGGCCAACCACTGAATATGATTGCTGGCCACCCATCAAATTGTACTCGAACTTCTTCTCCTATATGCACTAGTGGTAAATCTATTGGTTTCACAAAGGTTTCTACTGCGAGATCATATTCTGAAGGCATGATTCCTACTAACTGATCTCCTTCTTTAAAAGTTTCACCAATTCCCGATTGTATAGCCTTATTGATATATCCATTTTGTGGCGCAGTGATATAATACAAAGCATTTCGTATCTCATAGTTGGTATATTGATTCTCTAGTTTGGTTACTTGTGCTTCTGCATCAAACTGACTAGATTGCGCAGTAAACCGATCACTCTGAGACTTAGATATTTTCTCTGCGTACGCTGCACGAATCCTACTCATTTCGATCTGCGCATTGATTACATTATTCTTACTTGCCAGCAATTTATTTTCTTGCGAGACCAGTTTAGCTTGTGTTTCCTGCAATTTTAATCTTTTCTCTTCCACATCGGTTAGAGATTTCAGGCCTTCACTTTCCAATTGAACAATTCGATTGTACTGTCGTTGCGCAATCCCAATATTAGTATTTGCGGCCAATAGATCAATACTATCACTTTTTACTTTTAATTGGGATTGTAATAACTTATTATTTGCCTGTTTCAGTTTTAGTCCTCTTTCCTGCAATAGTGCATTTGCCTGATTTGCCAGTGCTTTTACTTTCTCTTCGTAAGAAGTAACAGCCATAGATTTTGCTTTAATTTGTTGTCCTGTTCTTTCTACTAAATTAGGATCAAAATATTCATTCTTAATCTCAGAAATTCTTAAAATAGTATCTCCTTTTTTAACAAAATTTCCCTCGCTCACGTACCATTCTTCAATTCTACCAGGTATTGGTGATTGTATAGTTTGAGGTCTCTGATCAGGTGTTAATGTAGTTACAAAGCCATTACCCGAAATATTCTGAGTCCAAGGAAAAAACAGAATGATAAAGACAATAATTGTAAACGCTAATAAAAACCGATTGAAGTACTTATAATGATCTTTCCCAAACACTTTCTGTGATGCTTTATACCCTAAAAGATCCACAGTTTTGTTGAGCTTATTATTTGAAATATTCAGCATATATTTTTTTATTTTTCATTTACTATTTTGCCCTTATCCACGGTAATAATCCTACCACAACGAGATATCCATTTATTATTTTCACTAACCACGACAAGTGCCCAAGGATTTACAGGATCTACGAGAAAATCCATAATCCTCAATGCTTCTGCTTCATTAAACTGATCTAGAGGATCTTTTAAAATCAATAGTTTTGGTTTTGTAACAATTCCTCTAGCTAGTACAATCTTTTTAGAAATTGTATACGGAATCTGTTTCCCTTCTGGATACAATATTGTTTGTAATCCTTTTGGTTGTTCTTTTACGAATTGCAACAATCCTACCTTTTCTAAAGCCCAGTACACCTGTTCACTAGTAATACTCTCGTCTCCAAAAGTGATATTTTCCAAAATAGTTCCTTCAAACGGAGATTCTTCTGTTAATGATTGTCCTAAATAACCTCTATAATAATTAAGGTTTACCCCTTTTAGTGAAACATTATTAATATAAATACTTCCAGAATCTGGTTCAATTAAACCAGCAATCAAACGTAAAAGAGTTGACTTTCCTGAGCCGTTAGGGCCTTGAATTAATATGGTACAGCTCTCTGAGATGTTAAGTGAAATATTGTCAATAATATTTTTGTCTCTATCTGGCACTACATAAGAAACCTGATCCAATTCTATTACAAAACCTTCGTCTTCTTTAAAGGGTTTTTCTCCTTCTTGAGGTTCCAGTTCTTTATCTACGATCTGCCCTATTTTCTCTAAAGAGGTAAGCACATCATAAAAAGATTCTAGCCCTACAATAAGTTTTTCTACAGAAGTAATTACCAATAAAATAATGATCTCTGCTGCTACAAATTGACCAATATTCATTTGCTGATTTAAGACTAATACTCCACCTATTAGTAAAAGCCCAGCTGTTACTAATACCTTAAAACCAATCATCTGGATAAATTGCAGCACCAATATTCTAAAATGACTTTCTCTGGAATCTAAATAATCTGCTACTAAAGCATCGTTCTTATTTAGAGATAAACTTGTTCTACCCGATAATTTAAAACTAACGATAGATCTTGCAACTTCCTGAATCCAATGAGCAACCTTATATTTACTTTTAGATTCACTAAGACTTGTCTCCAATCCTTTTGTCGCGGTATATTTAAATACGATATAAATTAGTACCAGTAACAAAAGCCCATAGATGATAAAAAATGGATGATAAAAAGATAATAACAGGAGTCCAAAAATAATTTGAACCAAAGCTGTAGGAAAATCTACCAATATTTTTGATAACCCCTTCTGAATAGTCAATGTATCAAAAAATCGGTTTGCAAGTTCTGGAGGATAGTAATTCCGTAATTCGCTCATCTTAATTTTCGGAAATCGGTAGGTAAATTCAAAAGAAGCTCTGGTAAAAATCTTTTGTTGCACATTTTCGATAATTCTAATTTGCATAAACTGAAGCATCCCTACAAACAAAACTCCCGCTGTAACTAATATGACCAAAATCACCCAAGAAGTACTGACTTGAGCACCTTGAAGTAAATTGATGATAGCCTGTATTCCCAAAGGAAGCGATAGACTTACAAGTCCAGCAAAAATTGCATAATAAAATACTTGAAGGATATCTCTTTTATCAAGTTTTAAGAGTCCCATAAAACGCTGCCAAGCAGTCAGTATGTTTTTAGTCATTCTTTGTATTATTTAAAGAATTAAATACTAAATCGATGAAATAAGTGGTAGGTGTAATCTTCTCATTACAATCGGTTAATGAAGAAAAGTGATCTTTTAAGAAATGCTGGTGTAATGCTCCTTCTATAATAGTACTAGACAAACTCGAAGGATATGGATAGACAGCATCCACTTCAATAATCATATCCTTAATTCTGTTTACAAGTCTTTTATATATAGAAAAGTATCCTTCTTTGTTTTCCTTATCAACCTCTTTAGTCAAATATGATTTAGAGTATTCATTCACAACAATCTTATTTAACAATACTTCATTAATATGCGAGAAAGAAGAATCCTCTTTGGTTGTACGTGTAATTATTTCAATAGATTTCTTAAGTTTTTCTTTCGAATCAGAAATACTATTGGTAGTAAAAACTAATTGATACTCTAACCAACCCCAATACCAAGAGGTTAGATATAAGAGCAATTTGTGCTTATTTTCGAAATATCTATAAATCGAACTTTCGTTAGATCCTATTTTCTCTCCTAACTTTTTGAACGTAAAACAATCAAATCCTATTTCATCAATTAATAGAATACTGTATTCCACAATTTTCTTTCCTAAAGTAGAAGATTCTGGATCCTTGAGATATATATTATTATTAATATTAACCTTTAAATCTTGTAGTATATATTTCATAATTAAAAATATTCATCTCAAAATTAATAGTATTACTATTAAAATATAATACTTTAACTATTATTTAACCCAACTTTATATTTTGTAGTTAATTAAATAATGCTAATTTTATAATCTGAAGGGTACATTATTACTGATAAAACAAATTATTATGAAAAATCTACTATTTATTGCGTTTTTCTCATTTTTAACAATGAATGCTCAACAATCTGAAGTATCAACAACTGATACAATAGAAGTTGGGGATGTACTTACCATTGGTAATCCATCTGGACAAGATTATGAGCATATCTCATTCCCTCCCGTAAATTTTATAATTAAAAAAGGTGGAACTCCAAATTTTAAACGACTAAAAGGAATGCAAGTAATTGTTACCAAGAAAACATCTATAAACGGAGAGGCAAAATTGACTATTACTAGAAAAGATGGAAAACGATTTTTTAATAGTCATCGTTCTGTGAAAGTGGCATTAGCACCTGCATTAGAAACTAAGGAAATTCTATAGTACTATACAGGCTTTACTTTAATTAGAATCAGATTGATCTTTATTGACAGTTTGAAGAAGTTTATCCTGTACTTCCTTATCATCTAGATAGTTTAGTAAAGCTTGTTTAAAATAATCTTTACCGCCATAATATATTCCATTTTCCTCTACTCGATATCCTTCCTTAATCATATCTCCCTCTCCTGTAACTAACCAGGTTGGATTTAATTCTGTATACAATTGTATAATTTTTTCTATAAAATCTCCACCAATATTACTATTTGCAGACTGCAATCTGTGTAAATACCCTGCACTAGCACCAATTGATAGACTAAAACTTCTAAGACTTATCCCTAAGTGTGCTGCAAAAACAATAACTCTATCTAAAATTTTATCTTTTTTATCCAAAATATTGACTATTATTTGTGTATATCTAATATTTTGTATAATATTGTATAACAAAACGATAACACTACGTTCACAAAGATAATTATACCTATCACATTAGCCAACTTATTTATGATCACATCCGAAGAACGCGCTGCAATCTTAAAAGTTCTAGGGAGCAAGCATGTAAAAAAAATACAAGATTACTTGATTGATAACAAAATACTTAGCCCTAACGACAAACCATATTCTAAAACGATCATATCCTATATTCTTTCTGGAGAAAGAGAAAATGAAATTATAGAAAATGCAATCTTTGCATATGCACATCAAAAAATGATAGAAAAAGAAAAACTACAAGAATTGCGTACTCTAATTGTCTCGAAACAAAAATTATAGCCCAAAACCAAAGCACTTGTCCAAATACCTTGTAATTTTGCATAACATACAAACGTAAACCAAGGTATTTTTGGACAAGAATAACACAACATTAAAAGATATTACTACAAGAGAAGACATCGAATTTTTGATGAGGACATTTTACAACAAAGCCTTAAAAGATAGTAGCATTGGAACATTTTTTAATGAAATTGCACAAATCGATTTAGAAATCCATATTCCTCACATTTCAGACTTTTGGGAGCAACAATTATTTTATACTGGAAATTATAAAAAGAATGTGCTACAAATACATCAAAACCTAAATTTGAAAAAAGCTATGGAGAAAATTCATTTCGACACATGGCTCAATTTATTTACCACTACAGTAGATAATAATTTTATCGGAACACGTGCTGAATTGATGAAGACAAGAGCGCTGTCAATTGCTACAGTAATTCAATTAAAAATAAGATAAAAGCACTTTTTTTACATCAAATCCTTTCTTAATGAAAGTTTGAACATCGTAAATTTTACTATGCAAGCATAATAAAATGGTATATAATACGTATCTTCTGTTTTCATACAATAATAAAGAAAGATGAGTATTAAGATAACTGGCACAGGAAGCTATATTCCTACAGAAATCGAAAAAAATGAAGATTTCGAACAGCATCAATTTTTAAATGCTAATGGTAGTGAAATCAATCACCCTACCACAGTTATCATAGATAAATTCAAAAAAATTACAGGTATTGAAGAGCGTAGATACGCATCAAGTAATTTAAACACATCAGATATCGCATTTCTTGCTGCAGAAAAAGCAATCGCTGACGCAAAAATTAACCCAGAAACACTAGATTATATTATTCTTGCTCATAACTTTGGAGATGTATCTAAAGACTCCGCTCAAGCAGATACTGTTCCTAGCCTAGCTGCAAGAGTAAAACATAAACTAAAAATAAAGAACCCCTATTGTGTTGCTTATGATGTCTTATTTGGATGTCCTGGTTGGATTGAAGGAGTTGTGCAAGCTCAATCTTTTATTCAAAGTGGAATGGCGAAAAAATGTTTGGTCATCGGCGCAGAAACATTATCACGGGTTATCGACAAACACGATCGAGACTCTATGATATATTCTGATGGATCTGGAGCTTCTATTGTAGAAATATCTAATAATAATGGCGGAATCTTAGCGTCAGTAACTGCGTCTTACACATATGACGAAGCTAATTTCTTATTTTTCGGAAACACTTATAATACCCAATCACCAGACACCAATAAATATATTAAAATGTATGGCCGTAAGATATATGAATTTGCCTTGAACAATGTACCAATGGCGATGAAAAAATGTATTGACGATGCCAAAATAAGCATTTCAGAAGTAAAAAAAATTCTCATTCATCAAGCGAACGAAAAAATGGATGAAGCGATCGTAAAAAGATTCTATGAACTTTATGATCAAGAAGTACCCACTGGTATCATGCCCATGAGTATACAAAAATTAGGAAACAGTAGTGTTGCCACAATCCCCACACTTTATGATCTCATCTTGCAAGGGAAAATTAAAAATCAGTCGATCCAATCAGGAGATATCCTATTGTTTGCTAGTGTTGGTGCAGGTATGAACATTAATGCTTTTCTCTACCAATTCTAGATCAGTTTATAAAATTCTCCAGTATCTTCGAATAGTAATCTAGGTAATTGTCTATTTTTACAACCAATAAATATAGATTACATTATGTACGAAGGAAAGTTTCCTCACCAACGATACCAAAAAACCTTAGAATTTCTCAGAAAACATGTCCCTGCTCCTGGAGATATTCTTGATCTTGGAGTACATAATCCTTTTGTACCATTTATGGAAAAAGAGGGATACAAAGTAACAAACACATCTGGTGAAGACTTGGACTTACATACAGATATAGTCAAAACAAGTGATGCCGAAATTGTTACGGCTTTTGAAATCTTTGAACATCTTATTGCTCCATTCAATGTACTTAAAGATATTAAGGCAGATAAACTGGTAGCTTCTATACCATTAAGGCTATGGTTTTCTCCTGCCTATCGAAGCAAAACAGATCCTTGGGATCGACACTACCATGAATTTGAAGATTGGCAGTTCGACTGGTTACTAGAAAAAGCAGGTTGGGAAATTAAAGCAAGAAATAAATGGGCACATCCAGTTAAAAAAATAGGATTACGTCCATTGTTACGTACGTTTACTCCTAGATATTATATCGTTTATGCAGAAAGAAAATAATTTATATTTACTCTAATCATCTTGAAGATTTACGTTGTCATACCCGCCCATAATGAAGAACATCTAGTTCATAAGACATTAGCTTCATTAGTTACTCAGACCGTGGTCCCTAATAAAATAGTAGTGGTTAATGACAACTCTACAGATCAAACTGAAGCAACTGTGCGTGATTACATAACCAATCACCCATACATCTCTTTAGTAAATATAAACTCATCTAGTGATCATATACCAGGTAGTAAAGTTATTAATGCTTTTTATCAAGGATATAAAACTGTAGATCATAACTATGATGTGATTTGCAAATTTGATGCAGATTTAATTTTCCCAAATAACTATATAGAAACGATTATTAAAATTTTTGAATCGGATTCTAACATCGGCATGGCGTCTGGGATTTTACATATTCAAAAAAATAATTCCTGGGTATATGAGAATATTGCGAATAAGGACCATATCCGTGGTCCAATAAAAGCATATCGTAAAGAATGTTTTCAGGCAATTGGAGGGCTCAAAAAATCCATTGGCTGGGATACAACAGATGTATTGTTATCTCAATACCATAACTGGAAGACTGTAACTGATACCAATCTTATTGTAAAGCATCTTAAACCAACAGGAAAAGCATACCATAACAGCACAAAATACCTACAAGGAATGGCAATGTATAAGATGCGTTATGGCATAACAATCACAATAATTGCGGCCTTAAAACTAGCCCTATTAAAAAAACAACCTAGATTAATTAAGGACTATCTTATTGGTTTTTTCAAAGCAAAACGAGCACAACAACCTTTTTTAGTATCTAAGTCAGAAGGGGAATTCATAAGAAAACTTCGTTGGAAAAAAATTAAAAAGAAATTATTATAATCTCTTCTCTTCTTATCAAGCTTGGTTATTATAAAAAATAGACCTAAATTGCTCTCACACACAACTTACAAGTATCTACTTTTTACGAAGCATTAGACAATTTTATAGTTTAATGGGAACGTTCAATACAAACATTTCAACAAAAAAACATGAAAAAAAGTAGACTTTATGGCTATTTAATGGCTATAATATTAATTCTAAATTCTTGCTCGCAAACAAATAACAAGGGCCAAAAGAATGATTCTGGGATTGTAAATACAGTAGAAGAATTTAACAAAGCAATAACGCAAGCGAAACCTGGAGATGAAATTATATTAAGTAATGGTATCTGGACTGATGCACATTTTGTAATAGCAACAGAAGGAACGATAAAAAAACCTATTACAATCAAAGCTCAAGAAAAAGGAAAAGTGATTCTATCAGGAAATACTTCTCTAAAAATTGGCGGCAAACATATTATTATTAAAGGATTGGTTTTTGCTGATGGATATACTGAAGAAGATGCTTTAATTATTTTCAAAACAGATGATGGAAAGTTAGCCGAAAACTGTAGACTTACAGAAATTGCAATTGATCATTTTAACCCAACAAATCGATTTGACAAATCTGAATGGATCCATCTTCATGGAAAAAACAATCGAGTAGATCACAACTACTTTGGAGGAAAATTAAATGCTGGTGTGACATTAGTAGTCAAATTAAATAATAAAAATAGCTTAGAAAATTACCATCGCATTGATCATAATCATTTTGGATACAGACCGAACCTAGGATCTAATGGAGGCGAAACATTGCGTGTGGGAGTTTCTACATACTCATTAAGTCCATCAAGAACATTAATTGAAAACAACTATTTTGAACAATGTGATGGTGAAGTAGAAATTGTTTCGCTTAAGTCAAGCGATAATATCGTACGCAATAATGTATTTTATGAATCCGCTGGAGTATTAGCTTTAAGACACGGAAATCGAAATCTAATAGAAAACAATTTCTTTATTGGCAATAACAAACCTGGTACAGGAGGCGTTCGAGTGATTAATGAAGGCCACACCATCAAGAATAATCATTTCCAAGAGTTAAAAGGGAAACGTTTCTTTGGAGCACTTCCCGTAATGAATGGAGTACCCAACTCCTTAATCAACAGATATCACAGAGCAGAAAATACGGATATCATAGGAAACAAATTCTTGAAATGTGATCATATCCAGTTTGGAGTTGGAGCCGATAACGAAAGAACAGATCCACCTCAGCATATCAGATTTACCAATAACACTTTCTATCATCCTACAAGAAAACAAGTATTTGAAGCAATTTCAGACTATAGCACTTTCTCCTTTACTGAAAACACTGTGGTATCTTCGGATATAAGTTTTAGTCATAAGGGGTTTAAAAAATCTGAAATAACATTTTCAAAAGACCCTAAAGATGGCTTATTAAAAAACGAAAGTTACCAACCAGAACTTCCTATTACAAAACATGAGGTTGGACCTAATTGGTATACTCCAAAATCAAAATATTATGAAATCAACACTGAAGATCCAAATATTATCAAGGTGACAACCAATAATAATGGAGCATTACACAACGCTATTAAGCAAGCTAAATCAGGTGATATCATAGAGTTAACATCTGGAACATATGTTTTTTCAGAACCTTTAGTATTGAATACTTCTATAACAATTAACGCCACTGATCCAGAGAAACCAACCATATTTAAATACGAGAAAAACGAATCGCAGTTACCACTTGTCGTTATCGAAAACGGTGGAAGCTTACGCATAAAAGGAGTAATATTTGATGGTGCATCCGATAATGGAATTGCGTTTGCAGGCATTAGCACTTCTAACAAACCAATGATTGCTCATTATAAGTTAAAAGTCGAGTCTTGTGAATTTAAAAACTTCGATGCAAGTCGAAAAACAGCGTTTCGGGCATTTAAGAATACCTATGCAGACACTTTGAGTTTTAAGAATTGTAAATTTCAAAAAATTTCTGGTAATGCTATTAGTTTGGATGGAGAAAATGATGCCAGAGGTCGTTACAATGCTGAATATGTGAACATTGATAATTGTCATTTCCAAAAAGTAATGGGAAACGCTATCTCCTTATTAAGAATGGGTAATGATGAAAGTACCACAGGACCATTCCTAGAACTTACAAACTCTACATTTATAGATGTAAATAATAAAGATTTAGGCAGTGTAGTATTACTTTGGGGAGTTCAGAAATTGAATATTGACAATTTATTATTCATCAATTCTGGAAAAGGTGGAAGAGCTATAAAATATGAAGATCCAGGATGGGCTATTAGCAAGATTGATAATATTAGTCTAATTAATTCTGGTCGAATTGAAACATTTGGAGAGCGTACAGGTAGTAACATTCAAATCGTAAAAACCGAATCACCAATGGCCTATAGCGCCAAATATACAGGATACACTACTGTAGAATAGAGAATTAAAAACATTCAAAAAAACTCGATCCCTATAACCAACCCAATCGTCAAATAACAGTGTGATTTCTGTTAAATTATTCGCAAAACTAGACAGACTTGTCTAGTTTTGTTTTTTTTGTATATATTTGCATTATGAAATAAGCATACTCACTGTTTCAATTTGATTTTGAAAACAGTTCTATGTAATTTCATCTGAACTTTAAAAAGACAGTAATATTAAACAGATGAAACATTCCAAAGTAAGAGATCATATTGTGGAAACTGCTTCTTCCTTATTCTATAATAAGGGGTATAATCTTACTGGAATTAATGAAATTATTAAAGAAGCTGGAATTGCTAAGGCTACTTTATATAACCATTTCCCATCTAAAGAAGATATATGTATAGCGTATCTCCAATTTAAGAATAGCACCTTTACTAAAGATATACGAGATTTTGTACTTACAGCGCCATCAGGAAAAGAACGAATCTATGCCTTATTTAACTTTCTTACGCTTTTCTTTGATCAGAAAGATTTTAACGGATGTTGGTGTTTAAATACATATACCGAAATGCCCAAAGAGAATGAAACTGTTCGTACCGAAATTCAACAACAGAAGAACGATTTTATAGATTTTATAGAAAATCTTGTTATAGAAAATTGTAATCAAAATTCTGATCAAGCTAATAAAATGCTTGCCAGAAAGGTTTACTTGTTATACGAAGGAGCGATCTCAGAGAGTAAATTACATCAAAATACGTGGCCTATAGAAGCCTCTTTATCTTTATGTCAAAAAATTATTGAATAAAAAAATTTATAATAAAAAAGACAGACTTGTCTGTTCATATCTTAACTATTAAATATTTATACAATGACACAATTCAAAAACAAAACGGCCCTAGTAATAGGAGGAACAAGCGGAATAGGTAAGGCAACAGTAAATTCTTTACTAGAAGGAGGAGCTACTGTTCATGTAGTAGGCAGGAATATTTCTAAAATCCCCGATGCCGATAACATTATTAAACATCAGGTTGATATTACAAATACCACCAATGTAAATCAGCTTATTGAAACTATCTCTAAGCTAGATCAGTTAGATTATCTGGTTAACGCATCAGGGATTTTTGGCCCAAAAGCATTTTTAGATCATACTGTAGAAGACTATGACTCTTACCAAGATCTAAATCGAGGATTCTTTTTCATTACACAATCGGCTGCCAAGAAAATGAAAGAAACGAATTCTGGTTCTATCGTAAATGTAGGATCGATGTGGGCAAAGCAAGCTGTAAAAGCTACTCCTTCTTCTGCATATTCTATGCAAAAGGCAGGATTACATTCTCTAACACAACATTTAGCCATGGAGTTAGCAGATCACGGAATTCGAGTAAACGCGGTATCACCAGCAGTAGTAGAAACACCAGTGTATAATGGTGTTTTTGGAGGAGCTGACGAAGCTAAAAAAGCATTAGTAGGTTTTAATAATTTTCACCCTATTGGAAGAAACGGAACTGCTCAAGATGTAGCTAATAGTATTACATTCTTATTATCTGATCAAGCTTCTTGGGTAACTGGAGCTATTTGGGATACCGATGGAGGTGTAATTGCAGGAAGAAATTAATCTTAAAAAATATCGAAGTATGTATGATATGAATCACCTAAAAAAATTAGGTACACTTGGCAACAATGCATCAGAAGCTATGAAAGCTTTTCAGGTTTTTGATAGTATTGCTTTGCAAGAAGGAGTAATTCCTGCAAAATATAAAGAGCTTATGGCAGTAGCAGTTGCATTGACTACTCAATGCCCATATTGTCTCGAAATCCACAAGAAAAATGCAATAAAAGCAGGTGCAACTCAAGAAGAGCTTGCAGAAGCTACTTTTGTGTCTGCTGCGCTACGAGCAGGAGCTGCTGTTGTGCACGGAACACATCTTATGGATGATTAAACACATCATATACAGTGTAAAACTTCTGTACAGTACGTTTTACACTGTATATTTATATACTATATGAAGTCAGAAATATTAATTATCGGTGCTGGATTAACAGGTTTATTACTTGCCTACAAGCTAAAAAAAGAAGGAATATCTGTTAAGGTTATTGAAGCCAGAAATAGAATTGGCGGAAGAATACACACCCTACAATCCAAAAATAATACTCCTATAGAAATGGGTGCTACTTGGTTAAGCTCTCAACATCAAGAATTGGGTAAACTACTGGAAGAATTAGATCTTCCTGTTTTTGAGCAATTCATGGAAGGGATTGCTCTTTTTGAATCACTTTCTACAGCGCCACCACAGGAATTTAAAATTCCTAATAACCAAGAACCTAGTTATCGAGTACAAGGAGGGACAATTTCAATTATTAATAAGCTCTCTGAAATTCTTGATAAAGAAGAGTTAGTTTTAAACGAAAAAATAACGCACATAACGTATACTGATAAACATTTCGAAATTAATTCTTCAACACAGGTATACAAGGCAGAGAAGGTAATTTCTACAATTCCTCCAATGCTTTTAATGCATTCGATACAATTTAAACCCTCATTACCCGAAGTTATTATTGATGTAGCGAATAAAACTCATACTTGGATGGGAAACTCTATTAAATTTGGAATTTCTTATAATAGAGCTTTCTGGAAGGAAAAAAGCTATTCAGGAACAGTTTTCAGTAATGTTGGTCCAATCACCGAACTATATGATCACTCTAATGCAGAAAATACTCGTTTCGCATTAAAGGGGTTTTTACAAAACGAAATGTATACATATTCTAAAACACAAAGAACATCTAAGGTAGTAAACCAGCTACAGAAATTATTTGGAAACGACGCTTTAGAATATTTGGCATACGAAGAAACAGTATGGAAAAACGAATCTTATACTTCTGTATCTTTAGAGAAATTCATATTTCCTCATCAAAATAATGGACATACGAGTTATCAAAAAGGGTTTTTTGATAACAAATTATTTATTGCTGGATCAGAAACTGCTCCTGCCTATGGAGGATATATGGAAGGCGCAGTACTGAGTGCACAATCCATATATCAAAAATTAAAAAATAATTCTTAGTCTAGTACAAATGGCAACACATCACCTGTAGCTCCATTAGGGAATGTAATTCCTAACAATGCAGAAATCGTAGGTGCTATGTCTGGAATCGTGGTTCTTCGTGTTGTGCTTCCTCGTTTTATTCCTTTACCAAAAAACAATAAAGGAGCATGAGTATCATAATTCAAACCGCTTCCGTGTGTAGATCCTGTGGAAGAATATACAATAGTAGCAGGATTAAGCACAAACACCACATCTCCACTCCTTTTTTGATTATATCCTTTTTGGATCAAAGCGGCAGTTCCTTCAGTAAACATCCCTGTTTGTAATTGTTCTCTCGTAAACACTTTATCAATCTGATCATATTGTAGGATATAATGCGCAATAGTTTTCTCTAAATCCTGAGCACTTACATTATTCTTTGCTAATGTATCATATGCAAAAAAGACTTGATCATTGTCTATTTTCTCGATCAACCCATCAACTTTATATCTTTCTTTTACATAAGATTTAACTTTTGTCGATAAGGTATCCATATTAAAATAACCAGAAGGAATCTTCACTGTTTGTAAATATGATGGAACATGAACAGCTCCGTGATCAGCTGTTAAGAAAACAGTATAATTCCCTTTCCCCACTTTTTCATCTAATGCAACAAAAAATCGCTCTAAATCTCTATCCAATCGCAAATAAGTGTCTTCAATTTCTTTTGAATTTACTCCAAAATTATGCCCAACATAATCTGTACTAGAAAAACTGACTGTTAGAAAATCAGTAATTTCATCTTTTCCTAATGCCTCACCATCTATTGCAGCAATAGCAAAATCAGCTGTCAAACTATTACCATAAGCCGATCCTTTGATAATATCATAACCTTCATTCTGATCCTTTAAAGCTTTTAAATCATACGGAAATGTAGCTGTTTCCTTTCCTTTAAAACCTCTTTCAAAATTATTTAAATCTGCTCCACTTTCTGTGTATGAATTGATATCATATAGAGTGTTCCAAACTTTTAAATAGGATTCTGCTTGATCAGAATCATTAAATTGTTGTACCCAATCTGGTAAATTATTTCTATAATAAGTACTCGTAATCCATTTTCCTTCTTCTTTTCCTCTAAACCAATATGCTCCGTTTGCTGAATGTCCAGCTGGCAATATTGCTCCTCGATCTTTTATAGCGATTCCGATGGACTTACCTCTTAATTGCGTATGCAGTCGATTCTGATCCGCAACTGTGGTTGTTTTCATTCGATGTGGAGACATTCGCTCTAATTCACTATCCGATCCAACCGCTAAAACCGAAGGATCACTAGCACAATACACTCCTTTTTTACTAAATTTATCATACCAATAATTAGAGATAATCCCATGATTTTGTGGAGTTGTACCTGTAAACACTGATGCATGTCCAGGTCCTGTATATGTAGGTATATAATTAAAATGATTATTCTTACAATTGAATCCTTCTTTAATCATTCGTTTAAAACCACCTTCACTAAAGCGATCATAAAAACGTGTTAGATAATCATATCTCATTTGATCCACTACCATCCCAACTACCAGTTTCGGAGATACATTAATTGCTTTCTCTTTAGAAAACTCATTCGAATTTGGATCTGGTTGTACTTGTTGTGACTTACATTGTATAGAAAACAGAACTACCCCAAGAATTAAGAATACTTTCTTTACCATTACTTTTTAAAATTTAAATCGCTAAAATAGCATTTATGCAAATGTAAAACTTTAATAGAAGGTTACATGCTGTCCCTAATTTTTTTTCTATTTTAGCCCTTCTAATGTAGGACATATGTTTTATCTAGACGATATTGGTCGTTATTTTTTAATGCTTAAAGGAGTTTTCAGTCGAATGACTAAAGGCTCTGTTCTTAGAAATTTAATTTTAAAGGAAATAGATGACCTAATCATAGGGTCTTTGGGTATTACCGTATTTTTAGCCTTCTTTATCGGAGCAGTTGTTGCGATACAAACGGCATTAAATCTTAACAACCCACTAATACCTAAACAACTAATTGCTTTTGCCTCTCGACAATCGGTAATTCTGGAATTTGCTCCAACTTTTATATCTGTTATTATGGCTGGTAAAGTAGGATCTTTTATTACATCTAGTATTGGTACAATGCGAGTTACTGAGCAAATAGATGCTTTAGAAGTAATGGGAATCAACTCGCTAAACTATTTGGTTTTTCCGAAAATCATTGCGATGTTGATGTATCCTTTTGTCATTGCGATAGCGATGTTTGTTGGTATTTTTGGCGGATATATTGCTGGTGTTTATGGAGGATTTGTTTCGAGTAGCGAATTTATAAGTGGATTGCAAGAAGATTTTATTCCGTTTCATCTGGTTTATGCTTTTATAAAAACATTTTTATATTCTTTCTTATTAGCTACGATACCTTCTTTTCATGGGTACTATATGAAAGGAGGCGCTCTAGAAGTTGGTAAAGCAAGTACCTCAGCGTTCGTATGGACTACTGTAGTAATTATTATAGCTAATTATGTATTAACCCAATTATTATTAAGCTGATGATAGAAGTAAAGGACATACATAAAGCATTTAATGGTGAAGAGATTCTAAAAGGAATAACTACTACTTTTGAAAGAGGAAAGACCAATTTGATTATTGGAACCAGTGGAAGTGGTAAAACAGTTTTCCTGAAATGTATGCTTGGGTTATTTACACCAGAAACGGGAAGCATTTGCTATGATGGAGCCACGTATTCTGATCTAAATGAAGAACAACAAAGAGATCTAAGAGAACAGATGGGTATGGTATTTCAAGGGAGTGCTTTATTTGATTCTATGACAGTAGAAGAAAACGTAATGTTTCCACTTATGATGTTTACCAAACAGAAAAAAGATGAAATGTTAGCACGTGTAAACGAAGTGTTGAACCGTGTAAATCTGGAAAATGCGAATGGTAAACTTCCATCAGAAATTAGTGGTGGAATGCAGAAGCGTGTGGCAATTGCAAGAGCTATTGTGACCAGACCAAAATATCTTTTTTGTGATGAACCTAATTCTGGATTAGATCCTAGAACAGCAATTGTTATTGATAACCTGATTAAAGAAATTACTGAGGAGAATGACATCACGACCATTATCAATACGCATGATATGAATTCGGTAATGGAAATTGGAGAAAAGATCATTTTCCTTAGGTACGGCCATTTAGAATGGGAAGGAGATAAATCTCAAATCTTCCAGACCGATAACGAAGCTGTGACCGAATTCGTGTATTCTTCGAACTTATTTAAGAAAGTAAGAGATGCTCAGTTGAAGGGGCTTTAGAAAAATTATACCGAATTAGTTATTCTTTTTTAATTTCATTCTACAATACTAAATCAATCTTATTTTTCTGGTAGTCTAATGTTTATTAAACTGAACTCTACGGCCATTTCTTGTTCCTCTAGAATATATACCTTTTTCTATGAATAAAACTTCTCCATACTCTCCTTTTTTTATACTTGAATCAACTCCAAAAATTTTATTATCAAATAATTGCACCACTTCATTATTAGAACAATGACCTACTATTATATGATCTGAATCTATTTGCTTAAGTATTTTAGAGATATGTTGATCTTCCAAATTATCCCTAAAATAGCCACGATACCATACTGGCCCTTTTTTTCCAAAATAATTATCATAAAAACCTTTTGCAGTCATTTCTTCTTTACTACGACCAATAGATTTTCTCATTACCTCATTAATCTTTTTTATGTTAAAGCTATTACTAGATAAGAAATCCTTAGAAATTCCACCATGTACAAAAATATCTTCATTGATTTTTAGGATCGTTGGTTTAGAGCGTAACCATCGTCCTATAATTGTTCTATTGCTGTATAGTTGATCGTAATCCATATCAAGTAGTTTGGTAATCAACAAATACTCTTCATCTACATATTTAAGATTTTTATGAAGAACCATATACTCGTGATTACCTAAAATAAAATGAACTCTACCTCCTTCATTCTTTGCTTGTTTTTCAAGTTTATAAACCAGCCAGAGCATTTCATTGACCTTTGACCCTCGATCAAATATGTCGCCTACAATTACTAAATGTCCTTTTCCATAATTCCAGTCTAATGTGTTATTGATTATCTTATTGTTCTTTAAAATATCAATAGCTAAATCGTATTGTCCGTGAATATCACTTAGCGCGACTACATTATCTATGTTTTTATATATTTCTTGATCTGGTTTATAAATAGTATCATAGGTATTTGATGAAAGTTGCCTACTAATTACTTTATCATTCACAATTTTCTTTTCAATTAAATCACCCTTCTCAATAAAAATGTATCCATTATCATACAATTCAAAAAAATCCTCCGCATTATTCGTTTTTTTTGTTTTGTATTCGGTGTAGTGAGTACAGTTAAATAAAGTAAATACTAATACATACAGAAATAAATTACAATTACTTCTCATTTGTCTAACCTTTAACATCCATTATTGATACATCATATTATCACTTAACCAACAATGTATCAGCTTTTAGCTCACCAGTAATCCATTCTCGTAAATCTTTATTTCTAAGATCATTAAGGCTATCAGATACCTGGAATTTCCATTCAGGGAAAATAACTTTTAATGTATCTACTTTTAAGAAATTGGATTGCAGGACTTCACCATACCCTAACTCAGATAAATCAGGAAAACGGATTTTAGCATCTTTAGCAATATTGTTATACGGTAAGATTTCTACAGGAATTACTTTCTGTGCCTCGGCCAATTGAGTTTCCATAAGGGCAAGTCTTATTTTTAGATCTTCGACTTTATCTAACAACGCTTCGTTCTCTGTTTCTAAACGGTTTATCTCTACAATATATCGATCATTGGCTTTAGAAATCTGCTCAATTCCTCTAGCTTTATTACCGCTAATTTTTAGCGTAAAATCTTTAATACTCTCATAATTCTTAAGCTCATTTTGCAAATCACTTACAGTTGCATCCGAGATTTCCCCGTCAAAATATAATTTAATAGTTTTATTCTCGTATTCATAAAACGGTTTCCTTAAATATAGACTTTCATTAGTTCCAATCTCATTCTCCATAAAACTTTTATAGTCACGTTCTGCATTGGTTTCATTTAAGATGATATAAAAGGTATAAATCGCAGGTATCATCATTACAATAGCTAGGATAGAAGCCATTCTAGCAATGAATTTTCTTTTTGCCGAATTTGCATAACGTAGCATTGGGAAACGTAACAATTTGGCCACAATAAAGGTAGATAACGCAATAAAAATAGCATTAATACTAAACAGGTACATCGCACCAATTGCATACTCTAAACGTAATACAGCAATACCATATCCCACAGTACACAAAGGAGGCATTAAGGCTGTTGCAATCGCTACTCCTGCAATGGCATTGGGCATAGTTCCCTTTTTGGATTTAGCAACGATCAACGCTAATCCTCCAGAAATTGCTACAAAAACATCCAAAATTGTTGGTGCTGTTCTAGATTCTAATTCGGGTGTAAGTGTTGTTAACGGAGATACCGCAAAATATAAGGTTGCAGTTAATACACTTAATCCAACCATTACTCCAAGATTAACAAAGGATCGCTTTAGTGTATCAATATCATTAATTGCAATAGAAAGGCCAACACCTACAATTGGTCCCATTAATGGAGAAATTAACATCGCACCAATCACTACAGCGGTAGAACTCACATTCAGTCCAATCGATGCTACAAACACTGAAAATATAAGAATCCAAGCAGTATGTCCCTTAAACGGGATATCGTTTTTAACATCTTCGATCGTCTGATCTCTATCTGTATCTGAGCGAATATCTAATAAACCAGAAAGAAATAATTTGATACTTACAAAAAGACCTTTGGCATCTCTTTTTACCGATTCTTTATTCTCTTCGTGATCTACATTAATTTGTTGGTTTGTATTCTCTTCCATTAGTATTATCCGTATTTTTCTCCGTAGGTATCTTTTACTTTTTTAAGCACTTGCTTAATATCCTGTTCTTTCTTTTTAGGATAAATCAACAACACTTCTTCTTTATCCACAATGATATAATCTTCCAACCCATCAACCACTACAATTTTATCTCCAGAAGTTCTTATCATGTTACCTGATGCATCTTCTGCCAATACTCTAGCATTCACTACTGCATTATTAGCTTCTGTTTTCTCTAGTTTATCATATAATGATCCCCAAGTTCCTAAATCGTTCCAATCAAAGGTGGCTGGAAGTACAAATACATTTTTTGCTTTCTCTAAAATAGCATAATCTATAGATATATTTTCTGCAAGCGGATAATTTTTAGCTATAAAATCGTTTTCCTGCTCTGTATTATAGACAAGTGACCCTTTTTCGAATAAAGCAGTCATTTCTTTCTGGAAAGATGCAAAAGCGTTCACGATACTTTGTACACTCCAAATAAAAATCCCAGCATTCCAGAGATAATTACCTTGGTCCAAGAACCGCTTAGCGGTTTCATAATTAGGTTTTTCTGTAAACTGAGCTACTTTTTTTATAGCATTCGTTTCTTTATTGTATTGTATATACCCATAGCCCGTATTCGGAAATGTAGGTTGGATCCCCAAAGTCATCAATATATCTTGTTTGAAGCAAGCCTCAAAACTCAATTTTAAATTTGCAGTGAATGCATCTTCATCTTCAATCCAGTGGTCACTTGGTGCTACTACCATCACCGCATCTGGGTTTTCTTTTTGAATTTTTAATGCAGCATATAAGATACAAGGAGCTGTATTGCGCATGGCTGGTTCAGTAACTACTTGTCGTTGTTCGGCTTCTGGCAGTTGTGCTAACACCAAATCATTATATCGTTCATTAGTGAGTATAAATATATTCTCCGTTGGGATAATTTTTGCTAACCTATTAAAGGTACGTTGAATCAGAGTTTCTCCAGTTCCCAGCATATCGTGGAATTGTTTCGGAAATTCTGTTGTACTTACAGGCCAAAATCTTGATCCGACTCCTCCTGCCATCAAGATGGCATAATAATTTTTGTCCATAATTAATTTAGTAATTCGACTTCAGCATTGGGGTTAAATAGATATATTCTACCCGTACTTAATTCGACACATTCATAACGCTTCACGCGTTTATTTCCTCTTTGAAATATTTTCCCATTATACAATCTAAACCTACTTCCTAAAGGTACTTCAAAGATATAATTTTTATCATTCTCTGGATCATATTGTTTTAGTGCTAAGGATAGTTTTGCATCTGTATCACTACTTGCTCTTGGGTTCTTAAAATGATTGGCAATCACAGGCAGTAATTTGGAAGGAAAAACATCAGGGTTTATAAAAGGCAACATCAACTGTTGAAACGTTCGCTTCCACTCTATTCCATGAGGTTTGATATATCGACCATGTTTCTCAAAAGCGACCAAATGTGCTATTTCATGGATTAAGGTAATCAAGAATCTGTAAGTATTTAAAGATGCATTGACTGTAATCTGATGCCTCCCATCTGGCATTTTTCTATAATCACCATGACGAGTAACACGTTCATTTACAATTTTGAGATGAACATTGCATCTCACAATCAGATCAAATGCAGGTTCTAATGCTCGTTCAGGGATGTATCTTGCCAAGATTTCCTTCATTGCCGCAAAATACAAAAATAAGCGCATCGGTGTGATGCGCTTAGTAAAGAATTCTGATTTAAGGAAATTTATTCAATTACTTCATAACTGTTCATTAATCGCACAAACTCTGCTCTATATCCTTCTTCATCTTGACCTTTATTATTTTTAGCCAAAGCAACAATATCCTGAATATTGTGGTTCTGCAAGTATTTTGAATTCTTCAATTTCATTCCAAACCAGGCAACAGAAGCTGCAAATTTAAAATCAGTAGATGTTTCTCTATCATTATCTGTTTTAAACACATGTGTCATTTCGATGCTGCGATTTTCTTTTGGTTTTTTATATCTAAATTTCACAGTTAGTAACTCATCTCCATATGCTTCTTTCACCTTTTTCTGCACATATTTAAGATCAGAAATTTCTTTTAAATATTCACTTTGTACTCCTGTAGGTATTACTTCATACAGTGCTGTAACGGTATGACCACTACCTAATTCTCCTGCATCTTTAGTGTCATCTATAAAATCTTCATCCTGTAATAAACGATTTTCATAGCCTATCAATCGATATGCTTGCACTTTGGCTGGGTTAAACTCTACTTGAATTTTCACATCCTTAGCAATCGTATATAATGTACCTCCAAACTCGGTTCCTAATACACGTTGTGCTTCTTGCATAGAATCTATATATGCGTGATTGCCGTTACCCGTATCTGCAAGAACTTCTAATTTGCTGTCTTTATAATTGCCCATACCAAAACCTAAACAAGTAAGAAACACCCCTGATTCTCTTTTTTCTTCAATTAATTTCTTCATTCCTTTATCACTACTTACACCTACATTAAAATCGCCATCTGTTGCTAAAATCACTCGATTATTTCCATGCTTGATAAAGTTTTCTTCTGCGATCTTATATGCGAGTTTAATTCCTTCTCCTCCTGCTGTAGAACCTCCAGATTTTAAACTCTCCAAAGCCTGAATAATCTTATGTTCATTTTTCCCTTTTGTCGGTTTTAATACTACTCCTGCTGCACCTGCATATACTACAATAGATATTTTATCTTTTTCTCTTAATTGAGCTACCAAAAGCTTAAAAGCTTTTTTCAATAATGGTAGTTTATTGATATCATTCATAGACCCAGAAACATCAATCAAGAATACCAGATTAGATGCGGGAAAACTTTCTGCAGGTATTTCTTTTCCTTTCAAACCTATTTTCACTAACTGCGTTTCATTATTCCACGGGTTACTACCAGATTCTGTATGAATTGCAAAAGGATGTTGATCTAAAGGCTCTTTATAATCGTACTTGAAATAATTTATCATTTCTTCGAGTTTTACCGCATTTTCTGGGACTCTTTGTCCATTGTTAAGCATTCTTCTAATATTACTATAGGATGCCTTATCTACATCAATAGAAAAAGTTGATAGCGGCGCTAGACTTACTCTCTTAAAATCGTTCTCTATTACTTCTTTATATGATTCACCACCTGTTTCGCTAATAAAACCAGGAACAGTTTCGGCTACCATTTGATCTTCTAATACTTCAAACTCAAGTGCAATAGGTTCTGGGGCTTCAATCTCTTCAACAATGAACTCCTCTATTACAGGCTCCTCATTTACATCGGTTATTTCAGGTTCTGCAGGTTCTGTTTCATCTTCTGAAATAATTACGTTTTGCTCTTTTGTAGTATCACTTACTACAGTAATTGGCGTTTTTGTTTTTGGATCACACGAAGTGATCAACAAAGTGGATAATCCTATAATCCACAAGCTGCTTTTTTTAATACTCATTGTTTTCATACTATTTAGTTTTGTTACACTAAACACTGGAACAAACATAATACCACAATAGTGTTTGGGATAGATAATAATATCATCCAACCTGTTTTGTCCAGAATGTTTTAGTTGTTTTTAAAAAATATCAGGTTATTTTCTAATCCATTTGAAATAAATAAAAACCACCGTTCCTAATAGCAGTAATGGCCAAACATAGAATAGAATTAAAAATAAGTTTTGTAAAAGATTCCATCCAAAAGATAATCCATCAGTTGCTTTATCGGTAAAACTTTTTACATACTTCTGAGGTTCATCTTTAGGAACAACTGTTTCGTAGATATCTAATTGAATAGTACTATACGACACCTTATTAGACATATAATTCAATCTCCCTTGTGCAGCTTCTATTTCTTCTTGAAGCTCTCTCAATTTATCTTCTGCCAGCAGCACATCTTCTACACTTTTGGCTTTGGTTCTAAGAATCGTTTCATAACGCTCCTTTACTTCTAATTTTGTTTTTAATCTAGAACTTATATCTACATATTCCTCTGTTACATCTACCGTAGATATATTTTTATGATCTATAAATTGAGCCAATCCACAAATACTATCTAATACCATATCAAAATTGTCACGAGGAACTCTAATAGTAAATCTATTTTCCTTAGAATAATTGGTATTCATAAAACGTTCATCTGCGATATAACCGTTAAATCTTGCAGCTATCTTTTTTGATGCTCTTGTGGCCTTTTCTACACTTTCAACTTTAATACGACAACTCGCATTTTTAATTATTTTAATGCTTTCTTTTATGACTTCCTTTTTATCATCTATATCTGTTATTTCTGCTTCGTTTTTTATTTCTAGCGCATTTAGGCTTGGAGTTTCACCAGTTTCTTTCATGACAATATCCTCAGACATATTGGTATATCCTTCTTCGGCTTGCGAACAAGAAAAGCTAAGTAGTATACCACCTATTACAATAGTGTTTCCAATTAATTTTAAAATGTTTGTTTTCATATTTATTGTTTTTACCTTGTTAAACTGAAAACAAACATAGTATCAGAAAAACGTGTACTATTGTACAACGTTTGTAAAAGTTTTGTAAATCATTTTACAAATTTTAAATAATTAATAATCAGTATTTTATAATTATTAAATCTGAAGAAAACATAGTATTCTCCTCTCTTAAAAAAGCCGTTACCCAACAGTTTTTAAAAGAAAACACTGCCTCGAGCGATGATATTTCTGCTTGGAAAGGACAGGATATTATTTTGTTTCAGGAAGATTTACAAAACAAGGTAAAAGGAAGTATCAGTGAAAAATCTTTCTATAGTTACTTTAAAAACGATTCAGAAAAACTTCCACGAATAGATATTCTTCATCTGCTTTCAGAATATTGTGGTTATAAAAACTGGAATGATTTTAAAGCTTCAAATACCGAAAAGATAAGTCAGAAAAAAAATCCATTTGCAATCAAATGGATTGGCATAGTATTGATTGGTATTCTATGCATCAGTTCTGCGTATTTCTTTATACCCAAAGCGCACGCATTTACCTTTTGTTTTATTGATCAGGATAGAAATCAACCTATTATTAAAACCCCTATTGACATCATTATCCTTAACAATAAACAATCTCCGTTTTATGCCAAAAGTGACAGTTTAGGCTGCTTTAGTTGGAAAACAAAAGATGATTTTATTCATTTTGTTATCAAATCCCCTTATCATAAAACAGATACGATTTTTAGAACGGTTTCATCAATCACTAATGAACCTATACAAGTTAGTACCAATGATTATGCATTAATGCTACATTATTATGCCAATGGAAATATTGAAGATTGGAAAAACAGAAAAAATGAATTAACCAGAATGATTGCAAAAGATGCAATTATTTTTCAGGTACTACCATCTGGTTTAGGTATAGAAGTATATTCTAAAAACGAATTCATTAATAAACTTACAACTCCTACAAACAGCTTAAAAAACATAGAGATTATTGAATCTAAAAGACATAAAGAACAAATTGTTAAACTTAAATTCCGTGTAAAGTCATGAAACAGTTTGTATTCGTTATATCATTGTTTTTGATTCTAAGTTGTGCTAACAATGCCTCTATGAATAAGGAAGCAGAGTCGGTTACATCTGCAGACGTATTTTTAGAAGAAGAATTTGCTCCTATAGCTATAGAGGATGCTTATGCCGTGTTAATTTCAGAAAAATTACAAGATTATCTGGACACACAAATATTAGAAAAACAACACCCTGAATTCAAAATTAAAGGAGGTATTTCAGAATTATTTACTACTAAAGATGCAAAAGAGATTCAACAAGTACAATTCATAGGGCAACCAGAAATTGTTTCGGATTCTATAACTAAATTAAAAACCTTAGTACGTTTTGCTAACACAAAAACCGATACTATTATTTCTTATATCAAAACCTCATCTACAATCATCGATGGTGTCAAGTTTAAGACCTCTAAAACCACTTTCGAAAAGGTTAAATCTTCAAAAACAACACATTAGAACGAGGTAATTTAACATAAATTTTACGGGATTTCATCCTTACAACGAATACAAAACCATAGTGATTTAGGTTTTTTGACGAAAAAAAATTAACATTTATCGAGTATTTGGACATTTTAACCTATTGTTAATCAATAATTAATATTTTTGAAACCCAAATTTTTAACATTTCATAAAGAAAACTCAACAACTATCGTCATGAAAGCTTTTACAATTTTACTATTACTTTTTATTTGTACTACAGGTATCGCACAACCTCAAGTTGAAGAACAGGATCCACAAGAGAAATTAAAACTAGTCGAAGAAGAACTAGAGAAAATAAATAAAAAGTTAGAAATATTAGCAGAAGAAAGAGCAATTCTTTTACAACAAGAACTTAATCTTAGTAATTATGCCAGTGATCGTATCAAAAAAGTAATTATAAAGTATTCTATCAAAGCTAATAAAGTAATTCAGTCTAATGCTTCTGCAAACGAAAAAACTAAAGATTTAAGTAATATAGTTTATTTTCAAAACGAGGAGTTTAAGAAAGTACTAACTGTACACCAGTTTTACAAATACCTGAAGCTTACTGATATTTAAAATAACCTGATTAACTTATAACAAGTTATTGATCTAAAAGGTTTTTGATTTCTACAATCTTATCATAGTTCGATATAGCTACTGTAGTTTCATCAGAAAACCGAACACTATTCATAGTAATTTTTGGGGTATCGATTACCTGTTTTAAAGAAGTTGCAGAAAAATGAATTTCTTTAAAACCCGCTTCTTTAAACACTGTTGCATTTTCTGCATTAATTCCTCCACCTGGCATGATGATCATATTTTGTTTTGATTGTTCTAATGCATTTTTAAGCAACTCTATTCCTTCTATTGCGGCTATTTCTTGTCCTGAAGTTAATATCCTTTCTACTCCAATAGCTATTAGTTGTTTTAAAGAATCTAATGGTTTAGGTGCCCAATCAAAAGCTCGATGAAAAGTAAATGACATTGGTTTAGAAATGGTTATCAATTCTTTTGTTCTGACAGTATCAATAGTATTATCACTCATTAAAATACCAGAAACGATACCTTTGCAACCGACACTTTTACAATATTCAATATCCTTCTTTATCACATCAAACTCATCTGATGTGTAGGTGAAGTTACCACTTCTTGGTCTAATCAATACAAAGACTGGTATGCTTAGTTCTTGAACTACTTTTTCAATCAATCCATGGGATGGTGTAATTCCTCCAACAGCTAATTCTACACATAATTCTATACGATCCGCTCCTGCTCTTTCTGCATTTATTGCTGATTGATACGAGTTTGCACAAATTTCTATCTTCATTCTACTACTATTTCATCTATAAAAGTCCAAGCTTGATTTCCCGCACCTTGTAACCCATCTGGTATCAATCCATATTTTCTTATATCCAATTTAACATATCTGGCTTTTTCTCCTCCATAATTCTGAGTAACCTGTGTGGTTAATTTTGTATCCTTTAGAAATAGTTGTTCTAGTCCTTTTTCAAAAAGGTTTTCCATATCCTCATTCAACAATGAGATTTTTACTCCTTCTGGTCTATAAATCCATTGCCCATTTGCTTCAAAAAAACGGGTAGATACTTTATGTATTTCCGTTTCTTTACCCAGATCGATCAAGATTTCTAAGTCATCACCCCAAAAGCCTAACCATTCTTTATCTCCAAAACGAGTATTGTTTCCACTTATACTATTGATTAGTGCTTTTTTTCCACCTGCACTATATGCTTTATGAGGTTCGACATTGAGCGTTATTTCTGCGCCAACCGCCTTATGATAATTCAATTCTTGAGCAAAGACATTTCCTAACAACTTATCATTATCAAACACGCCAGCTTTGACATTCATATCACTTTGGATTGATAGCGGTTTATCGTATACTTCAGAAGAACCAACAGGATCACTACCATCTAATGTATATCGAATAGTATTATCATTCATCAAGGTTTCTAAACTATAAAGAAGTTGCTCGTTTTTATTTTTCAGATTTCCATGAATCTCATACAAATGATTTGCATAATTCACATCCAAAACGTCCAGTCTATTTTGAAAATTTGCTAATCTAGATACAAAATCAACATAATTTTTATTTTTATCTGTTGACCATATTACTTCACTCAACGCTATTGCCCTAGGAAAAGCCATATATTCTACTTGTTTATATGTAGGCATATATTCTGTCCAAACATTTCCTTGCGCACCTAAGACATGTTTTTCTTCTGTAGCATCCATTCCTTCTGGAATTGGGTTAAAGCTATACACTTTTTCTAAAGGCAAAAACCCACCAATTGCTAATGGTTCATTTTCATTATCACTTTGATAGTAATCAAAATAGCAATTTGAGGTTGGCGAAAGTATCAAATCATGACCATCCTTTGCTGCTTGAACTGCTCCATCAGTTCCTCTCCAAAACATTACTGTAGCGTTAGGAGCAAGTCCGCCTTCTAGTATTTCATCCCAACCAATAATCTGCTTTCCTTTGCTATTAATATATTTTTCCATTCTAGCTATGAAATAGCTTTGCAATCCATGTTCATCTTTAAGCTCTTTTTCTTGTATCAGTTGCTGACAATGATTACAGGATTTCCATTTTGTTTTTGGTGCTTCATCACCACCGATATGTATATATTTCCCAGGAAACAAATCAACTACCTCATCTAATACATCTTCTAAAAAAGCAAAGGTTTTTTGATTAGGACAATACACCTCATCAAAAACACCCCACTTAGTGGCAACCTCTACCTTAGTACCCGAACATCCTAATTCTGGATATGCAGCGATTGCCGCCTGAGAGTGTCCTGGCATTTCAATTTCAGGGATAACGGTAATATTTCTTGAAGTAGCAAACGCTACAATTTCTTTAATTTCTTCTTGAGTATAAAAACCACCATAGCGTTTACCATCAAACTGATGCGGTTGATCGTTATAATGCCCTACTAATGTCTCTTTACGATATGCTCCAATTTCAGTGAGTTTGGGATATTTCTTTATTTCAATACGCCAGCCTTGATCTTCTGTAAGATGCCAATGAAATGTATTCATCTTAAGCATTGCAAGCATTTCTATATATTTTTTAATTGCTGAAACGCTAAAAAAATGTCTTCCAACATCCAGATGCATTCCGCGATAAGAAAACCTGGGAGCATCTAAAACCGTCATTGCTTTAATCGCAAACCCTTTTTCTGTACAAGAGCCATTTTCAAAACATTCGGGTAATAATTGCCGTAATGTCTGTACAGCATAAAAAGCTCCTTTTTCGGTACTTGATTGTATTTTTATATTCTTTTTTGAAATAAAAAGTCGATACGCCTCTTCATTCACCATCGTTTCATCTTTCTCCAAGATGATACTATTCTCTTCTATATTTTTACGTAACTGTAAAGAACTTCCTCCTCCTTTTTGTATGAATGCACTAAAGTACTTTGCAGTTTCCTGTAAACCTTCATCATATCGCAGCGTTGTTTCTTCATTCAGTATAAAAACACCATCTTCTATTTCTTGATGAAAAGGAACTGGAATGATTTGCGGTGTAATCGCTACTATTTTCTCTTTTTTACATCCCAAACATAAAAGCAACAACAGTATTCCGCAAACCCTTATGATATTATTACATAATTTAATTATCATTTTTACTACATTAGAAGTTTAAAAATAACTATCTATTTTTACATGAGAGCATTATGCACCGTATTTACAGTTTTAATCGTTTCTGGATTCTATTCTTGTAAAAAGGAAATTAACACAAAAGTTGCTCAAAACAGCACTCCTCTTACCTCATATGTAAACCCTTTTATTGGAACTGGAGGACATGGACATACGTATCCTGGTGCAAGCATGCCGTTCGGTATGATGCAATTAAGTCCTGATACTCGTTTAGATGGTTGGGATGGCTGTTCTGGATATCATTATAGTGATTCTTATATTTATGGTTTTTCTCACACTCATCTAAGTGGTACTGGAGTTTCTGATTATGGAGATATCTTATTAATGCCAACTAACGAAATACACTTCAATAATGGAGCTGACGGAAAAAAAGGGTATCGTGCCCATTTCTCTCATGATAATGAAGAAGCATCTCCTGGATATTATAAGGTGCATCTTGATTCTACTAATATTGAGGTAGCATTAACTGTTACCCAAAGAGCTGGAATGCATAAATATGTTTTTCCTAATAGAGAAAGACAAATTGTAATACTAGATTTAGCCCATAGAGATCAGGTTCTGGATCATGCAATACAATTAGTATCAGATACAGAAATTAAAGGATATAGACACTCTAAAGCTTGGGCTGAGAAACAATTGCTATATTATCATATTAAATTTTCTAAACCAGTTAAGAATACACAATCTACAGAAGATGGAAAAAAAATGGCTTTCGAATTTGATAATACCACAAACGATCCCATCTACGTTTCTGTCGGTATTTCGGCAGTAGATGAAAAAGGAGCTCTAAAAAACTTAGAAAAAGAAATAGGATCTAAGACATTTGATCAAGTAAAAAAAGATGCTGAAGATACTTGGGAAAATCAACTGCGTAAAATTGTAATTGAAAGCACTAACAACGATTACAAAACTAATTTTTACACCTCGTTGTACCATTCCATGCTTGCTCCAAACATGTATCAAGATGTCGATGGCAGGTATAGAGGAATGGATCTAAAAATTCATCAAAACGCTAACTTCGATTACTATTCGGTATTCTCACTTTGGGATACCTATAGAGCTACACATCCATTATATACGATTATTGAACAAGACAGAACCAATGATTTTATTAATACATTTCTTGCTAAATATGATGAAGGTGGCATTATGCCAATATGGGATTTGGCTGGTAACTATACACATTGTATGATTGGATATCACGCAGTTCCAGTAATCGCAGATGCATATTTAAAAGGAATAAAAGGGTATGATGCAGAAAAAGCTTTTGAAGCTATGAAGTATAGTGCCACCAGAGATAAATTAGGATTACAGTCTTACAAAAACTTTGGGTACATTCCTGTAGAAGAAGAAAGTGAGTCTGTTTCTAAAACTTTAGAATATGCTTATGATGATTGGACAATAGCCCAAATGGCAAAAGCGCTTAATAAACCTGAAGATGTAAAAGAATTTACAAAGAGAGCACAGTATTATAAAAATGTATTTGATCCTTCTACAAAATTTATGCGTGGTAGATATCGAAACACATGGTTTTCTCCATTTGATCCTTATGAGGTGAATTTTAATTATACCGAAGCTAATTCCTGGCAATACAGCTTTTATGTCCCTCAGGATATCAGTGGTTTTATAACCTTATTAGGCGGTAAAAAAACATTAGAAAAACAATTAGATACGCTCTTCTCTGCAAACAGTAATACTTCTGGATCACACCAAGTTGATATCACAGGTCTTATCGGACAATATGCACATGGAAATGAACCAAGTCATCATATGGGGTATCTTTATAATTATGTAAACAAACCTCATAAAACTCAAGAAAAAATTCATCAAATTCTCACCGAATTATATACTAATACTCCAGACGGAATCTCAGGAAATGAAGATTGTGGACAGATGAGTGCTTGGTATATATTTAGCAGTCTCGGTTTTTATCCAGTAACTCCTGGATCTAATGACTATATCATTGGAACTCCTCTTTTTGACAAAGCCACAATACATCTTGAAAACGGAAAAGAGTTTACTATTATAGCCAATAACCTATCTAAGGAAAACAAATATATAGCTTCGGCTCAATTAAATGATATGCCACATTTTTTCTCTTATCTTCAACATGATGATATTATGAAAGGAGGAACATTAGTTTTTGAAATGACCAATACTCCATCTAATTGGGCTACAAAAGATGAGCACATCCCTAGCACTGCCATTACAGATCATATCATTATTACACCTCCTTTTATTGCTGAAGGAGAAATTGCTTTCAAAGAAAAAACAACTATTACGCTACAAAATGTAGATTCAAATACAATTATTTATTATACTCTGAACGATTCTGTATTCAAAAAATATAATGAGCCCATAGAAATCTCTTCTCCACTAACATTAAAAACATATGCATCACTAAATAATATTAAAAGTGCTGTAATTGCTACAGAGTTTTTTAAGATAGATGCTAATCTTTCTATCCAATTAAAGAACGAATATGCAAATAGATATAATGGTGGAGGACCCAATGCATTAATCAATGGCATTAAAGGAACCACAGATTATCGATCAGGATCTTGGCAGGGTTTCCACGATAGAGATGTAATTGCAACCATTGATTTGGGAAGCGCTAAAGAAATTAATACGGTTGCTATAGGTTTTCTGGAAGATCAACGTAGTTGGATATTCTATCCTACCAAGGTGGAAATTTGGGTTTCTGATGATGGTCAACAATGGAAATCAATATCAAAAAATGAAATTGAACAAGAACCAACTCCTAATGAAACACCTAGTATCAAAATAGTCGAAAGAAAATTCGAAAAACGAAAAGCGCGTTACGTAAAGATTCAGGCTAAAACCGTGGGAGTAATTCCTTCTTGGCATATAGGAAGTGCTCATGATGGGAGGGCATGGATTTTTGCGGATGAAATAATTATAAAATAGTTTATGAAGAGACGCCAATTTATTCAAAATACAGCACTTACTAGTGTTGGATTAACCGTAGGATCTACAATTATAGGCTGTAAAGAAAACCAAGATCAATCGGTAGCACAAGAAAAAAACACATCTATGAACAGTACTAACCCATCTCCTATAGCCATCTGTACTTGGCGATTTACAAAAGCAAACGCCGCAGCTGGTGAAGCATTAGCAGCTGGAAAACCAGCACTCGACGCAGTTATTGAAGGAGTTGCCATCGAAGAAGAAAACTTAAAGAATACAACTGTTGGGAAAGGTGGCGCCCCAGATAGAGAAGGAAATGTAACACTGGATGCCTGTGTAATGAACTCTGATGGTGATTGTGGTGCTGTAGTTTGTGTAGAAAACATTACGAATGTTGCAGCATTAGCCAGAAAAGTTATGGAAGAAACTCCTCATGTTATCTTAGCAGGAGAAGGTGCAGAGGAATTTGGGTATCGACAGGGTTTCAAAAAAGAAAATCTTCTTACAGATGCTTCTAAATTAGCTTGGGAAACCTGGAAAAAATCTCCCGAATATAAACCTATCATAAATATCGAAAATCATGATACCATCGGTATGCTAGCTATTGATACTAATGGAGATATTGCTGGTGCTTGTACCACTTCTGGATTGTCATATAAAATGAAAGGTCGTGTCGGAGATTCTCCAATTATAGGATCAGGATTATTTATTGATAACGAAATTGGTGGAGCAGTAGCGACTGGAATGGGAGAAGAAGTTTTAAAAACTGTGGGGAGCTTCCTAATTGTAGAACTGATGCGAAATGGAATGAGTCCGCAAAAAGCTTGCGAAGAAGCTATTCGTAGGATTGTTACGAAAAATGATCGCTATAAAGATTTTCAGATTGCATATATTGCTATGAATAAATCAGGAGAAGTAGGTCATTATTGTATTCATGAAGGTTTTTCGATTATGCAATATCAAGACGGAAATAATAAGAACATTCCAACAAGTTTTTACAATAAAGCATAAATTATTTTATCATGAATCAATCAAAGTCTTATCGCAGTGCTTTTATCATCATTACTATACTATTTTTTTTATGGGGTTTTATTACTGTATTAGTAGATTCTTTAATCCCTCGGTTGCGTGATGTATTCGAACTCTCTTATTTTCAAGCTGGATTGGTTCAATTTGCATTTTTTACCGCATTCTTTGTATTATCGGTACCAGCAGGATTTATTTTATCCAAAATTGGATATAAAAAAGGAATCATAGTAGGGCTCACCACTATGGCGATAGGATGTTTATTGTTTTATCCAGCATCTGCATATCGTTTCTTTAGTGTGTTTTTATTAGGATATTTTACACTAGCTGGCGGCATTACTATTTTGCAAGTGGCTGCGAACCCTTATGTTGCTTTATTAGGAAATGAAAATGGAGCAGCCAGTCGTCTTAACTTATCTCAAGCCTTTAATTCTCTAGGTACGGCTATTGCCCCTATTGTAGGAGCTATATTTTTGTTGAGTGATACCGTAAAATCATCCGAAGAAATTCTAACATTAACAGATACTCAAAAAGAAGCATATTATACTGCCGAAGCAGCTACCGTACAAATTCCTTTTTTAGCGATCGCAGGTTTTATTTTATTACTGGCTATACTATTTAGGTTTATTAAGCTACCTGCTTTAATGAAAGAAAGTCCAAAAGATGGATATGGTAGGCTGTTACGAAATAAAATAATGCTCTTGGGTGCACTAGGAATATTTGTATATGTAGGAGCAGAAGTAGCTATTGGTAGTTATTTAGTTAATTACTTCTTGGATATGCAATTGGTAGAAGTGATCAAAAACACTCCTTTTATGCGCACACTATGCGAACGGATCTTAAATTCTGATCTTACAACGATGGACGGCAAAGCTATTGTGGGAGCCTTTGTTGTTTTCTATTGGTCTGGAGCTATGATCGGTCGATTTATTGGTGCGTATCTCACGAAGATTATGTCTCCTGGAAAGGTATTAAGCATTTTTGCTGGACTAGCAATTACGATGCTTTTAATATCCATGAATACGAATGGATTGATTGCTATGTGGTCAATTCTGGCTGTAGGGTTATTCAATTCAATTATGTTTCCAACCATATTTACCCTTGCGTTAGATGGACTGGGAGATTTAAAGCCTCAAGCTTCAGGTTTATTATGTATGGCGATTGTAGGTGGTGCATTAATACCTCCTTTCTATGGCTTTCTAACTGATAATATTGGTTTTAAAATGGCTTTACTTTTAGTAATAGTATGTTATGGATATATTTTATGCTACGGATGGTTGAAAAATAAAAAAACATCGGATATCAATCTTTGATAATGATGAATGTAAAGGCCAAATCCTTTTTTTTGATAGATGGAATCGGAGCGTTGATATCTGCTATATTACTAGGAGTTGTATTTATTCGATTTCAAAGTAGTATAGGGCTTCCTGAAACTACTTTATATTTTCTAACCACATTTCCCTGTATTTTTATAGTATATGATATCTATTGCTATTTTTATTTAGATAAAAGTCATAGCTTTTTTCTAAAGATCATCGGTGTTTCGAATCTCTTGTATAGTTTAATTTCTGTAGTTATATTATTTGTTCATTTTCAAAAACTGACTCGTTTGGGATTACTTTATTTTTTACTTGAAATAGCAGTGATTCTTATTCTTGTATATTTAGAATTAAAAGTTGCGTATCATCTAAATCGTAAAAACACTTAACATATTTTATACTTTTTGGAGATAAAAATCATGGATCAGCAATCATATCATATACCATATAGACAATTAATCAACTAGCATATTCAACGTTTTTATCAGAATATCAACTTCTGAATCCGTAGTAGTTTTAAACAAAACAACCTTTTCTTCATTAGGAAGTAGGTCAAAAAAATTATCGCTAAAACTACCTTTACTATTGGTATACAAGAATACATCTTTTTGTAGTTGGGTTGAGGATATTTTGACTTCATATCCATGCTCAACTTTAATTACTTTTTTAATGATTTCTTGAGCTGGTAATTGTAAATTTTTAGGTTTTACAAAATAAAAATTAGTGCTCGACTGATTAAACCTTGATATCAACATTACTTCTTCTTTTAGTATATCTAAAGTTTTCATTGATTTTTTAAATACTACTTGAGAAGCATTTGCTTTTACAGAAATTTGCTCATTATGTTTCCAAATTACCTTTCCATTAAAATCTTGAATCGTTAATTCTAAGTTCCCAGTTTGTTGTTGTAATTCATCATTAACAACATATATATTCAATGTATCATTCTCAATTTTTGGAGAAATCAGTATATTTTCGAAACTTCTTTTTGCTTTATAATGCAATGCCTTCTTATTTCCCAACCCGTCAATACCAGACCAGGAAACCACTGGCCAACAATCATTTAATTGCCAATAAAGAGAACCCATATTATATGGTTTAGCACGACGATGCGCTTCTATCCCTTTTGCCATACCATACGCCTGTAATAATTGACTTACATATACATAATCTTCATCTGTATCAGGAACTGGAAAATCACGTTCCATATACTCTTTTATTAGCGCGAATCCTCTATTATGTTTTTGATGTGTCGCAAAACTGGAGTGATCAATATCGATACTATCTTGTTGCGTGAAATACTGAATAGCCTGATAACTTGGAAATGACTGAAACCCAAATTCGCTCATAAATCTTGGCACTTTATCCTCGAATCTCTCAAAAGGATATCCATCGTGCCATACTCCCCAATCATGTGCATTCCCTTCCGTTTGAAATTTTGGGTTTCCTCTTCCGTATTTAGGTGAGCTTTCCCAGTATGATGTGTTTGTTAGATCAGCAACCGTATTTGGTAAAATATCATTAAATAGTTTTTGATAATTACCCCATATCTCAGCTTTCTCTTCCTCACTTCTATTTGCTTGCCATCCCCAATTGTGCCAAGCTTCGTTATTCTCATTATTTCCGCACCAAAGTGCAATACTTGCGTGATCACGCAATCTGGTTACATTATCTATAGCCTCTTGTTTTACATTTTCTAAAAAATCTACATCTCCTGGATACATTGCACAAGCAAACATAAAGTCCTGCCACAAAAGAACACCTTTTTCATCTGCTAAATCATAAAAAACGTTATTCTCATAAATTCCGCCACCCCAAACACGTAACATATTCATATTTGCATCTATCACATCATCAAAAAGCGCTACATACGCTTGATTAGTAACTTCTGGCTGAAAAATATTTTGTGGTATATAATTCGCCCCTTTCATAAAGATAGACTGACCATTTAGTTTAAAATAAAAAGATTCTCCGTTTACATCCTTATCAGTAATTAACTCAATAGTTCGTAATCCTTTTTTGATATTCTCTGATGCGACCACCTCATCTCCATATAACACCTGAATTTGTATATCATATAAAAAAGGTTCGCCTAACGTATGTATCCACCATCGTTTAGGGTTTTCTATCTGAAAATTTACACTATAGGTTTGACTTCCTTTTTCTAGTGTGATTTTTTTTGTTTCAGAGATTTCTTTATTAATCAATATATGAACTACTACTTCTTCATCCATATCTTCAGTTGAGTTTAACAGAATATCAGCTTGCAGTTTTGCTAATTTGTCGTCTAAAGATTGTTGTTTTATATATACATCTTGTAACTGTATATCGTCCCATGATTTCAAGATAATGGGTTTCCATATACCAGCAGTAATGAATTTAGGCCCCCAATCCCAACCATAATGGAACTGAGCTTTCCGAGAAAAAATACGATTCCCAGCAGGTAAGTTATAAGATAGTTTTGCTTTTTTTTCTTCCTCTATTGCCGTTGGATTCTTGAATAAAACTCTCAATCGGTTTTCACTCTGAAGTTTTCCACTTACATCTACCTTCCATGTTCTAAAAGCATTATTAGTTTTTAACAGCAAACTATCATTCAAAAATATTTCGGCATAGGTATCAATACCTTCAAAACTAAGCTGATGATGTTTCCTTTGTAACTGTTCTTCTCCTAACTTTAAAATAGTCTTATACTCCCAATCTTCAGAAGTGATCCATTGCAACTTTTCCTCATTGACTCCTAAAAAGGGGTCTTCTATTTTTTTGTTTTTCAACAAATCTGTATGTACTGTACCTGGAACATATGCTGATAACCAAGAAGTATCTTTTACTGATTTAAAATGCCATGTAGCATCAATCTCTGTAGTTAGGTTTTTCTTTTTCTTGCTACACGAAAAAACTACGAGTAGTAATAATAATATTCCTGCTTTTTTATGCATATCAAAAAACACAAGTGATTATACATCAAGGCGTACTACTAGATACTTGCAACACCTTACCATTATAAAATTTATTTGCAGTAAGTGAAAAATCTTTAATATAATTTGCCATTTCAATTGCTGTAAGTGGCGCTTGATATCCAGGAAATGCTTCTTCCAGCATCTCGGTTTGCACAGCTCCCAAGGCTAATACATTAAAAGCGATACCACTTTCTTTATATTCTTCTGCCAGTAATTCGCTTAAAGTAATTACAGCTCCTTTACTAGAACTATATGCAGCTAGACCAGGGAACTTCATACTACCTTGAATTCCTCCCATACTACTTATCGTTACCACGTGACTTCCTTCAGTCATATATGGCAACATAAGACGTGTAATTTCTGCTACCCCAAAAACATTTACCTTGTATACTTCTTCAAATTCTTGAGTAGAAATTTCGCCAAAAGGCTTATTTAATAATTTACCAGCATTATTGATTAGGATATCAACCTGATTCCAAGAATCTACTACGTAATCTTTCAATTTTTGTAAATCCGAAGAATCGCATAAATCAAAAGAAAACGTGTGGATATTTTTATGATTTAGAGCAGCAATAGGTTTTTCATTTCTGGATAAAGCTAAAACCTGATGTCCTTCTTCAGCAAACAATATAGCCATCTCATATCCAATTCCTCTACTGGCTCCAGTAATTATAATATTTTTCATTAGTTATAAAATCTTACCCTGTTTCATCGATTTATATGAGTCTTAATTTAACTTAATTTCTTTTGTTGGTGTATTTAAGATACTGGTTATTGCTGGTACACAATCATTAATCAGCTCTGCCATAAATTCGAAATTCATTTGTGAAACCTCATCATCAACATGGTGATAATAGTCATAATTGGTAAAGTCAAAGGTGGAAATGGTTTGACAAGGAACGCCAAATTCTTTATAAAAAGGATAGTTATCACTTCTTCTAAATAACTGAAACTCCTTTGCTTTAGGCAAAAAACCTATTAATTCACTACCTACATATTCATTTATTTTCTTAGCCATATTAGATGCTTCAAATCCAGTAATATATGCCTTATATGCTTTATCATTTAGCGGCACTCCGATCATTTCGAAATTTACCATCGTATAAAGATCCAGGTTTTTTTCTTTTAAAACTTTAGCTAGGTGTTTCGATCCCAGCAACCCTCTTTCTTCTGCTCCAAATAACACAAACAATACACTACGTTTGTTATTTTTTGTTTTAGCAAAATGTTTAGCTAATGAAATTACCGCTGTACTTCCTGCAGCATTATCATTAGCTCCATTAGCAATCACATCTCCGTTAACATCTTTACCTTGCCCTATATGATCAAAATGTGCTCCTACAATTACAAATTCTTTGGAAAGTTCAGGATCTGTTCCTTTTAAGTACCCAACTACATTATATGTTTCTGTTCCTTTGGCATCAAAGGTATCCAAATAAGTTTCGAAATAAGGAGTGATTCCAGATTCCTTAAATGCGGACTCTATATATTTTGCAGCTTTTTCTAAGCCTTCACTTCCTGTATCTCTTCCATTGAGCTCATCACTAGCCAAAAAGTTCATAATGCTGCCTACATCGGCAGCTGTAGTACTGGATGCCGAAGATTGCGCAACAGTTGTTTCTTTACAAGTGATACATAAGAGTGCGATAGCTACTAGTATAATCTGTTTCATGTTTTATTTATTCTTTGAGATGAATGTTGATTTTTGCTAAAGATACTTAAAAAGAACACTCTTAGAAATGAAATTAAGATAGCATTATACCTTTTATTTTCAGAAATTGAAGTAACATAACGGTTCTGGCATCTTTAATATCTCCAGTTTTCATCATATCGAATGCTTTATCAAAATTTATTTCTAACACATCAATATACTCTTCTTCATGATCCAGACCTCCTCCTTTTTCCACTTTCATTTCATCTGTATACTCCGCAATAAATAAATGAGCAATTTCGGTCATTGTAGCAGGAGATGCGTATACTGAAAATGCTTTTTCTACAGAACTCACATTATAACCTGTTTCTTCAAGTGCTTCTTTTTTTGCACAGACTTCAGGAGTATCTCCATCCAATGATCCTGCACACACTTCAATACTCATTCCTGATTTGTTTCCGTTTAAATATGTTGGTAGTCTAAACTGTCTTGTTAAAACTACTGTTTTTTTTAAACGATTATAAAGTAATACAGAGGCTCCATCTCCGTGATCATAGACTTCTCTAAGATGTTTTTCTGGCACATGTGCCTCAGTATGTTTATACTCGAAAATATATTCTTTTAATAAAAATGTTTTATTGGATAACGTATTAGATTTCAGATTTTCAATTCTCTTATTCATTTTTTAAATATAAAAAAATCCCACTTCTTTTGAAGTGGGATTTATAATTTAAAGTTTTACTTTTCTATTACGCCAACATGGTCACTGGATTTTCCAGATATTGTTTTAACGTTTGTAAAAACTGAGCTCCAGTGGCTCCATCTACAGTTCTATGATCACAAGCTAACGTTACTTTCATCGTATTACCAACTACAACCTGATCGTTTTTTACTACAGGTTTCTTGACAATTGCTCCTACTGATAAAATAGCAGAATTCGGTTGATTAATAATCGAAGTAAACTCTTGTATACCAAACATTCCTAAATTAGAAACTGTAAATGTACTTCCACTCATTTCCTGAGGAGTCAATTTTCTGTCTCTCGCTCTGGTTGCCAAATCTCGTACCTTAGTATCAATCTCCATAATATTCATATGATCGGTAAATGGTAATACTGGTACAACCAAACCATCAGGAACAGCTACTGCAACTCCAATATTTATATGTTTGTTATATACAGTTACATCGTCTTTCCACGTTGTATTTACCTGTGGATGTCTTCTTAAAGCCATGGCACAAGCTTTAACAACCATATCATTAAATGACACTTTTGTATCAGGTAATTCATTTATAATCTTACGAGAAGAAATTGCAGTATCCATACCTACCTCAATAGTTAAATAATAATGAGGAGCTGTAAACTTGGATGCAGAAAGACCTCTTGCAATTGCTTTACGCATCTGCGAATTCTTTACTTCTTCAAAACTCTCTTCTCCTGCTGGAGTAAACGTTTGAATTGCTGGAGTTGAAGTTGTTGTCTTTGCTGATACTGAAGCACTAATTGCCGTAGAAGGCGTAAATGATTCTACATCTTTCTTTATAATTCTTCCATTTTCTCCAGTTCCTTTTACCTGAGATAGATCGATACCTTTATCTGCTGCTATTTTTTTAGCTAATGGAGAAGCAAATATTCTTCCTCCAGATGCATTGTTTACAGCACTTACTGTGGCTGTTTCTACAGTATCCTCTTTTACAGGAGCGGTTTCACTTGTCGCAGAATTTGCAGCAACAGGAACCCCATCTTTTAAACCAGAAACATCTGTTCCTGCAGGACCAATAATAGCCAGTAACGCATCTACAGGTGCTGTTTGCCCTTCTTCTATCCCTATATGTAATAAAGTTCCATTATAGAAGGATTCAAATTCCATAGTCGCCTTATCGGTTTCTATTTCTGCTAATATATCACCTTCTTCTACAGTATCTCCTATTTTTTTAAGCCAAGTAGCTACCGTACCTTCTTCCATAGTATCACTAAGACGAGGCATAGTAATTACTTCTACACCTTCAGGAACCGTTGCTGTTTCTGTTGAACTTGGTGCAGGAGTTTCCGTTTTTTCTTCTTTTGGAGCTTCCGACTGCGATGCAGTATTTCCGTTTAGTAAATCTGAAATATCTTCTCCTTCATCACCAATAATCGCAAGCAATTTATCTACGGGAGCCGTTTCTCCTTCTTCTATTCCAATATGAAGTAACACTCCTTCATAAAAAGATTCGAATTCCATAGTTGCTTTATCGGTTTCAATTTCTGCAAGGATATCTCCTTCACTAATTTTGTCCCCTTTTTTAACAAGCCACTTCGCGACAACTCCTTCTTCCATGGTATCGCTCAATCGCGGCATATTAATTACTGTAGCCATAATCTATTGTGGTTTGTGTGATAAAAATGGGTAATCCTCTTGTTCATATACAACATCGTACATCAAATTTTTCTCTGGGAATGGAGATTCCTCAGCAAATTTTTGACATTCTGCTACTCTATCTTTTACTCCTTTATCTATTGCAGCAATCTCTTCATCTGTAGCATATTTTTTATCCTTAATAATATCAAGGATCTGAGTAATCGGGTCAATCTTTTGATATTCTGCTACTTCTTCTTTAGTTCGATACTTCTGAGCATCACTCATAGAATGCCCTCTGTATCGATATGTTTTAAGTTCAAGAAAAGTTGGTCCTCCACCAGTTCTTGCTCTTGTAATTGCTTCATCAAATGCTTCGGCTACTTTTATAGGATTCATAGCATCTACTGGGCCACAAGGCATTTCGTACCCTAATCCTAGTTTCCAGATATCTGTATGATTCGCAGTTCTTTCTACAGAGGTACCCATAGCATACCCATTATTCTCTACACAGAATACAACTGGAAGATTCCATAACATTGCTAAATTAAAAGCTTCGTGAAGTGATCCTTGACGTGTTGCTCCATCACCCATAAAAGTTAAGGTAACCGAATCTCTTTTATAGTACTTATCTGCAAATGCTAAACCAGCTCCTAAAGGAATCTGTCCTCCAACAATCCCATGTCCTCCATAGAATCTATGTTCTTTAGAAAAGATATGCATCGATCCTCCCATTCCTTGAGAGGTACCTGTACCTTTTCCAAAAAGTTCTGCCATTACTCTTTTAGGATCTACGCCCATACCGATAGGTTGTACATGATTACGATATGCGGTAATCATTCTATCTTTAGTAAGGTCCATTGCATGCAAGGCACCTGCTAAAATAGCTTCTTGACCGTTATATAAATGTAAAAACCCTCTTACTTTTTGTTGGATATATACCTGAGCTAGCTTGTCTTCAAACTTTCTCCAGAAAAGCATATCCTCGTACCACTTCAGGTAAACTTCTTTGGTTACTTTTTTCATTTAAAATGTAATGATATTTCAAAATTAAGCCAGCATTATCGCCGACCTCTCTAACAATTACAGAATTTTTCTGCTTATTTCTCAATTAAGCGAAAAACAAAAATAATATATTCATTACTAAGGAGAAAGGAGTTTTAGGATAAAAATGTACGAAAACGTTATAAATATGAATTATCAAAAATAAGGGGTAATAAATTAGCTAAAGAGTAAGATTTCACCACTTTTCCTGTTTCTCCCATAAAATATATCTCAATAGGTTTTTTCTGTTTTAGTTCATATTCGGCAATGGATTGCCTGCACGATCCACAAGGTGGCGTTGGCGTAACTAACTGATGCTTCAATGATTTAGCTGAAAGCGCCATTGTAAGAATAGGAACATCAGGAAAATTTGCTCCCGCATAATAGATCGCTGTACGTTCTGCACATAATCCAGATGGATAGCATGCATTCTCTTGATTATTACCTACAATCACTTCTCCATTTTCTAATAATAATGCAGCACCCACCAAAAATTCTGAATATGGCGCATATGCTTTGTCTCTTATATCAAAAGATTGTTGCATTAACCCCTGAATATCTTCTGGAAGTTCTTCAAAGGTGTCATATACCTGTAAAGTGGATTTGATCTCTATTTCTTTCACGCATTTAAAATTTTAAAGCAATATTTATCAAAAATAGTAATCATTGATACATGGTTAATCCAAAATATATTGCTTTTTTTATATAATTAAGGGGATACAATGTACTATAAACAAAAAAAGTATCAAACCTTAATGTCTGATACTTTTCTTTTATCATTAAATATTTTATCCTATCTATCGTAATAATCATCTCCAAAATTAAACGAAAGACCAAAACGAAGTGTTCCTTCTAATGGACTTCTTACCGCAGAAGTTGAGAATAAATATGACATATCTATGTTTACTACTGTATATCTAAAACCTAGTCCAAGAGACACAAACTTACGTGCTCCTTTTTCTTCAGCTTCATTAAAATATCCTCCTCTGAAAGAGAATACATCTTTATATACATACTCTGCTCCTAAAGACCAAGTAAATTCTTTTAACTCCTCACTGAAACCACCGTCAGCATCTCCCCAAGAAGAAAAAATTGCTCCGAAAGAACTTATACTCTGATATTCTGCATTGTCTTCTGCATCAATATCTCCATCATTATCAAAATCCTGAGGACTTGGCACCAACAATTTAGCGAACTCTAATGAAGGTGTAATTCTATTATACTCATCTAAAAGAAAGTCAAAACCTACACCTAACCTAAATGTAGTAGGTATAAAGTTTTCCTGACCTGCATCGTCATACTTTATTTTAGGCCCAATATTAGAGACATTCAATCCTGCTCTCCACCTACCATTAAAAGAATTATAAGCTACTTCTTCACTTTGATAATATGCAGAAACATCTACTCCAAAACTACCCGCAGCTTCAGCTTCAGATACTTGGTTTAGTTTTAAGTCTGACCTCAAATAACGACCAGTAACACCCATAGAAAATGATGGACTCAATTGCAGTGCATAAGACACATCAAAGGTTAATTCATTTGGTTTTTGTATCAATCCCAGATCATTAGCATTCTCCCTAAATTCTATTTCTCCAAGACTAAAATATTTAAAACTGGCAGCGATAGCACTACGCTCGTTAATCCTATTATAATATGTAAGGTTACCTAACCCAATATCATTTACTAAGCTACTTAAATAAGGGGTATAGTTAACTCCAACTCCTTGTTGTTTTTTTGCAAACGCATATTTAGCTGGATTCCATTGTTGTGAAAATGCATCTGGTGTCGTTGCAACCCCTTGATCACCTAAACCTGCTGCTCTTGCATCAGCAGCAATTAATAAAAATGGTACCGCTGTTGTTATAGCTCGTTCTAATTGTGCTTGCATTTTAAAATTTGATAGTGTTAAAAACACAAACCCAAGAATTATGATTTTTCTCATGTTGAAAATTGATTTTGACAAATATATAGTTATTTAGTTATTTATAGTATTACAAGTTTTTCAAATTTCTCTACTCGCTGATTTGTTAACGTTGATTTTACCGATATCTTATATACATACACACCTTTTCCTAACTTATCTCCAAAATCATCACGCCCATTCCATTGAATATCTTCTCTATAACTTGTTTTTCCTGAAAGCGTTTGATTGCTTGTCCAGATTACCTTTCCAGAAACTGTAAACACCTGAACTTGCACTTCCAGAACATCGCTTATCGAACTAGAATGTTCAAACCAAAATTCTGTATGACTCACAAAAGGGTTTGGATAATTAAGAACATTATTTAAAGTAAAGCCTGCAGCATCTGCGACTACAAATTGAATTTCTTGAGTTGATGAGTTATTATACACATCCCAACCTTTAAATGTTAGTGTATGTAATCCAGGTTCCAAGTCTTTAAATTTAAAGTTTACAACTCCATTAGTAAAATCATCTATTTCTGTTTCATAGAAGTCATTCAGAATAAAAGGATTAGATTCATCACCATCCAATATTGCCGAAATGTCATGACCTATACCACTTGCTGTATTAATACCATTATCGTCCTGAAGTTTTGCTATAAGTATTGGAGAATCGTTCGTTACACCACCAGAAATAAAACTCTCATCATTCATAAATAGTTGAATTTGAGGACCGACATTATCTTCAGGTGCATTTTCATTTAATCCTCCTACAAGAATTGTTTGATCGACTCCAGTTTGGTTTTCTAAAACTCCGTTTCTAGAAGAGTAAAAACTTATTCTTCCAGTATCTACAGGTATACCAATATCTCTTGGTACAATAAATTCAAAATCAAAAAGACCGTTTGTAACGGATGCTTTTCCTCTGAAAATAATTTCTCCTAAAGTTTGGAAATTTAACTTAATAATCTGCCCTGCACTATTTCTAGTATTATCATTAGCCAGCGTTTCTCTATCTATTTCTTTATCGTAAATAGTTGTAGATAATACTCCATTATAATCTGACAATAACGTACCAGACTCATTCACAACCTCTCCAGAGACTTTAATTCTACTCAAAGCTTTTAGTGTATCAACAGGTTGCGTAATTGGCACATCATTAATACTTGTTAGTCGAACATTTGGTTTCGGAACGGCCATTTTCATTGCAGGATCTCCAAAAAAGAAAACTACTCTTCTACTATTCGTTGTATACGAATTTTTCATTTGCCTAACAGCTTCTGCAACTGTTGGGTAATCTGATCCATTAGGGAACAAAAACTCTGATAATCTATCATTAACCGAAATTCCAAATGTTACAATAACATCTCTGGTAGTACTAATTAGTCCCACAGCTCCGCCATTAGTATTCCAATATGTAAGTTCACCCGCAGTATCTCTACAAGGGTTATCAAACTTTGTAAACTCACAGGTTACTGTAATAAAAATCGGATATCTATTTGTATTCTCTAAGTCACTTCCGTCAGATTTATTAAATATAAATTCTTTTGCCAATCCATCTTCACCTCCATGTCCAAAATAATCAATAGCGACGGCTCCAGTTTCTATTGCACTAGAAATAGCTTCATTTACTTTAGGGTATCTACTTCCAGAAGCTGAAGATTCTTGTTGAAAAGCATCTGCATATATCTTTGTAAGATTCAAATAAGGTTTTCTCTGTACTAATTCTTCTCCTAATTCATCTAAATTTCGCTGAATAGTTTCTTCCCAATCAACATCCACATCATCTGCGATTAGCAGTACTGAGTTTCTCCATCTACCATAGGATTGCTCACTATCATAATTAACAATCTTAGAAACCATCGCATCCGCTAATTGAGGTGTATCTGCTAATACTCTCCCTACCGCGATATCTAACTGATCACTAGCAACCATTCGCCCTTCTAGAGGATCCATCGAACCAAAAAAATCATCTGTTGCAAAAGAACTAACTAAAGAAAAACTACTTAAACTCTGGAATGTCGGAACTATATTACTATCTGAACAATTCTCTCTTAGGAGCAACCCTTTATAATCTACGGATGCATCTCCAAAAAAACACACATATTTCAACCGTTCATCAATACTTGAAGCGTTTTCGTATACATACCTAATAAGGTTTCGGATTGCTACAATATCTTGTTTACCACTTCCGAATTCTTGATAAATCTGGTCCAGAGATAACACTTTTACATTATAGTTATTTAAATTTCGATGATGCTCTGCCAGTCTATTCGCAGCTTGTAAAAGCGTATTATTAGAAATTATTAAATAATCTACGTCTTCAAATTGTCCTTGATTATTTAGAAAAACAGTCCCTTTGATATCTTGATTATCTACTCTAGTTTCCTGATCAGCTATAGGATCAAAATAATCCGTTGGTACAATTGCTAGATACTGACGTGATTCACCCATATTAGCTTTAAAAGTTAATGTAGACGAAGCATTATCATTTGCTACCCTAGTGATTAATGCTGGATTAGTAACATCCCATACTTGTGATATTGAACTCGAATTAGTAATATTATATTGCCCAACTCCTGTTAATACAGGAGCCTCATCATAAAAGAATTGCATTTGAGAATTTGTACCTGTTAGTGCTCTCTTTGCTTCTAAACTTATAAAGTCTAGATATCCCGTAGCTGCAGGGTTTCCATTATTATTATAATTCAGATTAATTGCAACTTGATCAGAATTAGAAGTTATATCTTGTATAAGTTCTCTGGTAGAACCCAAAGAAGTTCCTGTAACCTGAGAAAAACTAAGTACTCCCGCTTGTACGCCATTTACTGTGACATTCATACTTGAGGTCGATGCCGATGTTGCTGCAGCGAAAACACGCAATTGAATAGGTTCTGTTGTAATCAGATTAGGAAAATTAAAATCATAATTTCTATTACTTTGAACATCAAAACGATCTCCAAACCAACGTCTTCCTACTTTCACAATATTAAACTCGTCTACTTCATAAAATTGATAATCTGTAAAAGAGTTAATTTGAGTTGTCGCTACATCTGTTGGTTCAGTAAAATTAGAAACTCTTCTACCATTACTACCTCCAGCAGTTACATAATAGTATGACTTATCTGCATACAAATTAATATTGGTTATATTTTCTTCACTATAACCTTCAGTATTTTCTCCATACATTAATATATAATCATCTCCAGAAAAATTACCATCATCACCACCAACCATCTGAATTGCATTTTCTCTTAGATCAAATTCTGTATTATCCTGATTGATAAGCGGCAACATTCGACCTCCGTTTCCATATATTTTGATTGTATTAGGATCTACAGAAGACAGATCCATTCCTAAACTGCTCAAAAATGCAGGTGTAATTCTGAAAACACCTGTCTTATCTACATAAAACTTATACCAATTTCCTGTAGCAAGCACAGAATTAGTAATAGGAAGTTTTTTTGCGAACGACTTATTTGCTCCTGTTTGATATTCAATATCAAAAGAAACTACTTTTTTAAAGGTACTACCCTCTTTTATTATTGGAAAAAGACTCAAAAAACCAGTTCTTTTATTCCTTGCTTGTATCGATTGTATGTTAAATTTAATTTCTTTGGGAACAAGTTCTGTGGCAAGATCTTTTAGTTCAGCTCTCGAAATATTCTGATAAACAACATTACTGACTCTGGCAGTTGTTTTATTAATCTGGGCAGATTCATCCCATTGCATGGTATACAGGATACCTAAATCGTCTTGATATTCGAAATTTTTCTCATCAAATCCTGGAACCGTAAATGAAGTACTTGCTGTACTAATCACTACATTTTTCCAAGTAATATCAACATTTATTGTTCGCTGTGCCGAAACAAATATAGAAATCAATAGCGCACATAAAATTGTAATTTTCTTCATCATAGCATATAACGGGTTTAACACAGTTTTAGTGTTCCGCAAATTATGGTTTTTCTTCAAAAATAATAATAAACACAAAAATATTACGTTAAACCAAAGTCAATCATAAAAACTTATTTTTTTACGATTTGATATTATTTTAAAAATATTAGGGTAAATTTAACGTTAATTATTATATTGCAAGCCCTAATTTCTACTTTAACGAACTTAAGATTATGAAAAACGCGTTAGTTTTTAAGTCGCTAATGGTCCTTACCATTAGTACCTTACTGTTTAGCTGTAACAAGACAGATTACGGCAACAGTTCTAGAGCCACTGGCTGGAAATACAACTCCAAAGATGGTGGATTTCAAGTAAACACTAATTACAAAGAACAGGAGACAGGTCCAGGCTTAGTCTTTGTTGAGGGAGGAACCTTCACAATGGGACGAGTACAGGATGATGTTATGCATGACTGGAACAATACCCCTACTCAACAGCACGTACAATCTTTTTATATGGACGAGACGGAAGTCACTAATGTGATGTATCTTGAATATTTAGATTGGCTAAAAGGCGTATACCCTCCTACAGAACCAAAATATAAAAATATATATCACGGAGCACTTCCTGATACATTAGTATGGAGAAATCGATTAGGTTTCAACGAAATGATGACGAATAACTACCTTCGCCATCCTGCATATGCTAATTATCCTGTAGTAGGTGTTAACTGGATCCAAGCTGTAGAATTCAGTAAATGGAGAACAGATCGTGTTAATGAAAGAATTCTAGAAGAAGAACAAGTAATAAAGGAAAACGCTCCTTTTGAAGATGTTTCTGCAGAGAGTACTTTTAACACAGATACATACTTAAATGCTCCTACACAAACCTACGGAGGTAACGATGAAGCTACCAGAGGAGGTAAAAAATCAGAACAGTATGAGAAAAGAAATGACTCTACTGGTTTATACATCCAACGTAAAGATGGATTACTTTTGCCTAAATACAGACTCCCTACAGAAGCTGAATGGGAATATGCTGCACTAGGATTAGTAGAATTAAGAAGTTATAATATCTATAGAGGTAGAAAAAAATATCCTTGGGACGGACAATATACACGTTCTGGAAAAAGAAGAACACGTGGTGATCAATTAGCTAACTTTAAGCAAGGTGATGGTGATTATGGTGGTATTGCAGGATGGAGTGATGATGGTGCAGATATTACTGCCCCAGTAGCATCTTACGACCCTAATGATTATGGTCTTTATGATATGGCGGGTAACGTAGCAGAATGGGTAGCTGATGTATACAGACCAATCGTAGATGATGAGTATAATGATTTTAACTACTATAGAGGTAACGTATATACTAAAAATGCTATAAACCCTGATGGGACTGTAAAAATTGTAACTACAGATTCTATTATTTATGACACTTTAAGTAATGGAAAAATTGTTGCCAGAGTATTACCAGGAGGAATCTTACAAACTCCAGTTGATGAAAACGAAACCTATCTAAGAACAAACTTTACACAAAGTGATAATCGTAACTTTAGAGATGGTGACAAAAGTTCTTCTAGATATTATGAAGGATTTCAGGATGAAAATACTCCTAATAGAAGAATGTATAACTCTCCTATTCATAAAGTAGAGCCAAGTGCAGAAGATAGCACAAAACTAGACAGACAATATGATGAATCTAGTAAGAGAACTACTATTGTAAGTGAAGAAGTAAGAGTATATAAAGGTGGTTCATGGAAAGATAGAGCATATTGGTTAGATCCTGCTCAGAGAAGATTTTTCCCTCAGGATATGGCTACCGATTACATAGGATTTAGAAATGCAATGTCTCGTGTAGGTGAAAAGGCTAAAAACAAAAAAACACCTAAACACCGAAGTCCAAGATAAAACAGAGACATTATTAGTTCGTTATAAAAAATTAAAGCCCTGTCTAAATGCACAGGGCTTTTTAATACAGTTATAATACAATGGATATTGCAAAAATACACCAGATATTTATTGAAAGCAGCGGTGTTTGTACAGATACAAGAAAGATTACCGACAAGAATCTTTTTTTTGCATTAAAAGGGGATAATTTTAACGGCAACACTTACGCTCAACAGGCAATTAAAAAAGGAGCTTCTTACGCCATAATAGATGAAAAAGAATATATCACTTCAGAAAAACATATTCTTGTTGATAACGTTCTAAAAACATTACAAGATTTAGCATCTTATCATAGAAAGTATTTAAATATTCCGATAATTGCACTTACTGGAAGTAATGGTAAAACAACCACAAAAGAATTAATTAACTGTGTACTTTCATCAAACTACAATACAACCGCTACTTTAGGCAATCTCAACAATCATATCGGAGTACCTCTTACACTGCTTTCAATGAATCAAAAAACTGAAATCGGAATTGTAGAAATGGGCGCAAATCATCTTAAGGAAATAGGATTCTTATGCAGTATTGCTACTCCTGACTTTGGTTATATCACAAATATAGGAAAAGCTCACTTAGAAGGATTTGGGAGTTTAGCAGGTGTTTTGCAAGGTAAAACTGAGCTTTATACATATTTAAAGAAATCCAATAAGCTGGTTTTTCTTAACACAGAAGATACCAAACTTGCGAATGAAGCAAAAGGAATGAAAGCATTTACTTTTTCGTCATCTGATAAAAGTGATGTATCTGTACAATTACAAGCCGTAAACCCAATGGTTAGTATTCGTTATACAGACAACATTATACACAGCAATCTGATTGGCGCTTATAACTTTACTAATATTGCCGCAGCAATCACTATTGGCAATTATTTCAAAATTAATCCTGATCAGATTAAATCAGCTATCGAATCATATATCCCTGACAATAATCGATCACAAATCATAAAAAAAAGCCAAACCACTGTCATTTTAGACGCTTATAACGCAAACCCAACTAGCATGCGGGCTGCTCTAAATAATTTTGAGGAATTAAAATATGACACCAAAACAGTATTTCTCGGTGATATGTTTGAACTTGGTAAAGATGCTGCAGAAGAACATCAGGAAATCGTTGATCAAGCCATTCAAAATTCTTTTAACACCATATACTTAATTGGGCACAATTTTTATAACACTATTTCTAGTGATATGCGTATTCGTAAATTTAAATCTTATGATGATTTCTTAGAAAAAGAATCCTTAGCTCAAATCAAAGACGCAGTTCTTATAAAAGGATCTAGAGGGATGAAGCTAGAACGAATTCTGGATCTAATTTAATCAAGAATCATTTTACTTTCTATTTATTGATATAAATTTCAAGATTATGTAAGGATTCTTTTAAAGACTTTCTGAAGGATCTTTTTATCACTAATAACAACATAATCTTTTTAAAGATCGATATTGCTTTAGGATATATTTCTACTATTAATATACACCTATCATCGGAAATCGGAGTAATTATATAAAATTGATGCAATGAATCAATGATTGGAACATCAGTGGTAACCTCTCCATATACAAGCTGACCTGGTTCTACCGTTTTTGTCACTGTTGTAAAATTTAGTCGTTTACCATCAATAACACATACATGTTCTGTACCTAATCTAGTAACCTCACCTGGGTCATATTCAAATTCATCTACTCCTTTTACCCAATGATGACGATAACTATAATTAGTAATATACTCCAACAATTCCTGTCCAGAAACATCATACTCTTTTTCAATTACTATCGCTGGTTTACGGTTCAACTGAACCTCATAAGGTGTTTCATAAGAAGTAAGCTTAAGTTTTTCTTTATCAATTTCAGAAAAAAGGTATTTAATGTTTTTACCATCATAACTATCTTCATTCTTAGAAAAACCGAATAGCTGACTTTTATAATCATCTGAAATTCCAATAACTTTAGATAAATCCTCACTTAATAAAGCATAATTATCACTAGCAATTGAATTCTTTAACAATCGATGTGCTTCAATCACAACCTGACCAAAAGGTTTTCGTTTTTCTTGTACCGTAATAAACTGCAATTCTCCGCTATGCGCAATAATCTTTAATTGTAAATTAGACGCTGAAGCACAGGCATTGCAAGGACATACTCGATTCTTTTCCAACAATTTTAAATGACTATAAAACGCAGTAAACATGGTCTCTATTTGCGCTAACAATTTTTCTTGTGAAGGTACTTCGCCTTCTTTATAAAAAAACAATGCATCTCCTTCTACTTCTGCCAATCGTAATCGCTGCGTGTTTGCTTTAATTAAAATTTCCAGTAATTCTGCAATCACGTGCTGACTATGTTCCACCTCCGTAGTTTGAACAAACTGCGTATAACCAGATATATCTGGAATAAAAAGTAATGAATTGGACATTAAAACAAATTTGATTGTACAGCTACTAAAGCTAACGATTTATTATCAACGTAAATTGATTTTATAAATAATTTAGGAAACAATAGCAGGAATATTTACCAAAACTTATGTTCTTATCACAAATCAATTTTAATTATCCAAGTCACCTTATTTTAAAAGCAACTACATAAATACTAATTTAAAAACGGATCACTCCATTTTAAATCGGTATATACATTGGTCCCTGACAATGTTTTTACAAATGCTTCTAAAGCCAGAATTTCTTCATTGGATAGGTTTAAATTTTGCCCATTTCCTCCTGGTCCACCTCTAAGTCGATTATCGAGATTAGGATTTCCTGTAGGATCTATATTATTGTAATGATTTACCACCTGAATAAAAGTACTCATACTTGCATCATGCATCAATGCTCCGTTTAACACACCAGCACTATTAAACACATCTCTTATAGACGGAGATCTTGTTATGGTATAATCTGTTGCTTCTGGATCTCCAAGCACTCCAAATATACCATTATTGCGGCTCTGTGGGTCAATATCAAACTCTGGAGCGGTATGACAAGCTACGCAACCTGCTCCATTTTGATTCGGCGGTGTCATGAATAAGCTTTTTCCTAAATTTTCTTGTGCTGTAAAATTTGGAAAATCCTGATTCTCATTTTGAACCATTCCTATACCTATATCGTATTTAGAATCAAAAGACTGTATACTTCTAATAAATTGAGCTAAACTTTCTTGTAAACGGGTTTCTGTAATCACGTTATCTCCATATGCAAAAGTGAACAACTCCTGATAATAGTCTAAATCTCCAAGTTTAACCAATAAGTCAGCCAAGCTTGGATCACCATTAGCTCCACTAAATCCCATTTCGGCATGATCTTGTATTGGTTGTGTAGTTTGTTCTTCAAGTGTATTAGCACGTTCATCCCAGAAAAAATTATCTTCTCGAGCGAATCTAGCATTCACCAATCGCATGCTATGTCTTCCTGTTTCTCCATTTACACCAATACTAGCATCATTAATATCTCCAAAAGCAAAAGCTTGCTGATGACAACTAGCACACGCTACTGTATTATTAGATGATAAATTCTTATCGTAAAAAAGAACACGCCCTAACGTTGCTTTCTCATCACTTATGGCATTTCCCGCGGTATTATCCTGTGTTATATAATTAGGAATGATTTGATTTTCATAATTATACAAATCATTTACATCAATGTTTTGCCCAAAAACATCAGAAATCACAGACTGATCTATAACATCTTCATTTTCTATTTGAACGTATTCATCTTCATTTCCTGAGCAAGAAGCTCCTATAATTGCTAGAGCTAATAACAAGATTCTTATATGCATATTATTTTGGGTTTTTATATTTAGATGCTATTAGAAAAATAAACTTGCGGTGAAGTTTATTTTTTTTATAAAAGATATAGAATTGATACCACTATCTAGTAGTTATAAAGAAGGGATAAAAAAAATCCATTCAAAAAAATTGAATGGATTTTTTATTTAATGTGGGCGCTAAGGGATTCGAACCCCTGACCCCTTGGGTGTAAACCAAGTGCTCTGAACCAACTGAGCTAAGCGCCCGCTATCTTGCGATTGCGGATGCAAATATAAGACAGTTTTACAGTCTACCAAAAGAATTTTAAAGAAAAATTAAATTATTTCTCCTACTACAAATGTACTACCGCCTACATATATTAGATCACCATCCTTAGCTTGCTGTAATGCAGCCTGATACGCTTTCTGTACAGAATCATAGGTATCCCCTTTTAAACCGAATTTTTCTGCCTCTTTTTTTAAAACTTTTTCCTCCAACCCTCTTTTTATATCAGGCTTTGTAAAAAAATATATTGCTTTAGTTGGAAAAAGGGGTAAAATATCATCTAGAACTTTATCATTAACTACACCTAAAACTATATATAGGTTTTCATATTTTTCTTCTGATAATTGTTTTATCACACTTTTTAAACCATCTTCGTTATGTGCAGTGTCACATATTACCTTAGGAGTTTTTTGCAACACTTGCCATCTTCCTAGCAATCCTGTATTACTAACTACAGCCAATAAACCTTTTTGTATAATTTCATTCTCTATATCCCAACCGTTTGCTTTTAAAACAGAAAGCGTCTGCAAAGCGGTCTTCATATTTTCTTTTTGATACCCTCCTTTTAAATCAGTCTCAAAAATATCTCCTTTATAATTTTCCGCTAAAAAAACATCGCTATGAAGTCCGGAAGCTTTTTCTCTAAAAACCTGCTCTGTAACAGATGTAGTTCTGCCAATTACTACTGGGATATTTTTTTTTATAATTCCAGCTTTTTCTGATGCTATTTCTGACATCGTAGTACCTAAAAACTGAGTATGATCTATTCCTATATTAGTAATCACTGATATTTCAGGTGTAATGATATTGGTTGAATCTAATCTTCCTCCTAATCCTACTTCGATTACTGCAATATCTACTTTTGACTCAGCAAAATATTGAAAAGCCAAACCTACCGTCATTTCAAAAAAAGATATCTGGTTCTCTTCAAAATAAAATCTATGTGAGTTCATAAAATCAACCACATATTCCTCAGAAATCTTCTTTCCGTTAATTCGAATACGTTCTCTAAAGTCTTTAAGATGCGGCGATGTATACAATCCAACCTTATATCCGGCTTCTTGCAGTACAGAAGCTAACATATGACTCGTGGAACCTTTTCCATTAGTTCCTGCCACATGGATACTTTTAAATTTGGTTTCGGGGTTTTTTAAATACAACGCTAATTCAACTGTATTCGTCAAATCAACTTTATAAGCACTGGCGCCTACGCGTTGATACATCGGTAATTGGGCAAACATCCAATCTAAAGTTGCTTGGTAATCGATAACTATATTATTTTTTAATAAACTTACTAGAATTCGCTCCTACTTCTCCTACTTTTAATATATACAAACCACTAGACAAATCACGTATATCTATTTGCTTATTTTTTTCATCCAACATAAAAGTCTTTTGTATCTGACCTAGTTGATTATAAATAGTAACTTTTTTAGCGGCTAAAAACTCATTAAGTGAAATAGTAATTTTTTCTTTTGCTGGATTTGGATACACAGAAAAGGTATTTTCATTTAAAACCACATCCTCAACGTTTAATACATTCTGGTTTATATTGATTCTATAGCTAGATCTACCGTATGTCCCTGCATATAAAAATCCCGTTGCCTCATCTATATGAAGATCTGTAACTACTACAGATGGCATATTATCTCCAAACGTATTCCAGGAGACACCCGCATCCGACGAAGCTAACACTCCGATGTCGGTTCCCAAAAACAAATTATCAAACTCATCTATTTCAATATCGCTTACTGGTATATCTGGCAATCCACTTGAAAGATCAGTCCAATTAGCACCATTATTATTACTACTAAAAACATGTCCATTATCTTCTCCATAACGATATCCAGAAAAAGTCACATAAACTGTATTAACAGTATTTGGGGAAGCCTGAACTCTAGTTACCCATCTATTAGGTAAGGTTGATGATATATTGGTCCAGGATGTTCCGCCATTAACCGTACTCCAAACATTACCATCATCTGTTCCAACATAAATAATATCGCTATCAATTGGCGAAACATCAATAGTAGTAATTGTACCAAAATTAAGATTACCCATTCCAGATCCATTAGTAAGGTCTGCACTAATAGAAACCCAATTATCCCCAGAATCTGTAGATTGATACAACCTATTAGTTCCATAATACATTATAGAATTATCAGCTGAATCAAATGCAATAGGCGTATCCCAATTATTACGGTCAGAAGGATCTATCCCATTAAGAATTAAATTAAACGAAGCTGCGTCGTCAATAGACTTCGATAAAAAACCTCTTTGAGAAAGCGCATAGATAATACTAGAGTTTGTATTGTTAACCAATGGCTGAAAACCATCACCTCCATTTATAATCGACCAATCAGACAAACCTCCTGTAGTAGTTCTTATCGTACTATTATCTTGACACCCACCATACAATCTATTATTATTTTGAGGATCCACATAAAACCTATAAAACTGGGTTATCGGTAATTTTAAATCTTTGGTATATGAATCACCACTATTCGTAGTTCTAAAAAGACCTCCATCATTTCCTAAAAATACTTCATTAGAATTGATTGGGTTAAAAGCTAATGCGTGCTGATCTACATGGGTATTAATAAAAGTGTTTTGCCAATTCATACCACCATCTTCTGTTTTTTGCATATCAAATCCTACGTGATACACAATATCTTCATCAGAAGGATCAATAAAGAGCCCTCCAAACCACCAGTGAAAACCTACATTAGTAAGCTGATTAGAATTTACAGTAATCCAATTATCTCCACCATCACTGGTTCTATAAACACCTTGTATATTACCAATCGCATCGGCATAAGATGCATATAACACATTAGGGTTAGATTGCGAAATATCGATACTAATTCGGCCTTTTAAATTACCATTTGTTGGCAAGCCTGTAGTTAATTCTGTCCAATTATCTCCTCCATCTATAGATCTATAAATTCCTGATGTAGGCCCTCCATATGTTCTATTTTGGGGTGTACGTTCACGTTCCCAGGTTACAGCATACACAATATTGGAGTTCGTAGGGTGAATAGCCATATCGATTACTCCTGTTTTAGCACTAATGAATAATACCTTCTCCCAACTATCTCCTCCATCTGTACTTCTATATACTCCTCGATTATTATCATTTCGAAACAAAGGTCCCATTGCTCCCACATAAATTTGATCATTATTCATCGGATCAATAATAATCTTACTTATACTACCTACATCCTGTAAGCCCTTAGATTCCCATGTATCTCCTCCATCTATACTCTTATAAACACCATCTCCATCATATGCTAAGGATCCACCTCCTGCATTAACTTCTCCAGTACCTACATACACCAGATTATTATTTGTTTTAGAAATTTCTATATCTCCTATAGACAGCATTGGCTGATCATCAAATATCGGTTGCCAGCTTGCTGCATTATCAGTAGACCTAAAAACTCCACCTGAAGCAGCTCCAACATACAATGTAGTAGTAGATCCTGACGGTATTTCAATATCTGTAATACGACCACCTATATTAAGTGGCCCAGTAAATTCCCATACATTGGCAATCCTCTTAGAGTTTTTCTTAGTTTGACGTTTCCAGGCTATACCTTCTTGAATTGCTCCAGATTTTATTTCTCCATTAGGATACGCTCTTTGCATAAAAAGCAAGTCATTAGGAAGTTTATCTTTTTTTTCTAAAAGATTTGTGTTTTGGCTGTTTAACGTATATCTACTATTAGAGACAAAATAGTAACACATCAAAAATAAAACACATCCAATGGCAAGTAAGGAAGAGAGTTTTTTTAAATTCATTGTAGCCCTTTTAAATTCAAAAATCGATTAAAGGTACTCATTCTAAATAAAGAAGAAATATTAAAAACCAAAATTATCTATTTGATCATTTGTGATTATTCACCTAGACCAAAAGTAATTTCTACAAATCCAATTTGTTTTGCTGGAGCTTTTGGATCTGCTTTCCATCTAAAGGTCAATGCTGTTTTTTTTGCTGGATCCAAAAGACATTTTGCACTATTAGTAGTTCCCTTTACACCAGGAATTGCCTGAACAACTCGACCTTGTCTATTCACCACAATTTTCACAACTACTCGTCCTGTTTCATTGCATTCTTGTACAACCTTAGAATTGGTTGGGCGACCTCTACCATTAAGACCATATCCTACTCCACCAGTTCCTCCAGGTCCAGGTTGACCATAATAGCTAGTAGCATACGGATTCCCATTTGGATTTCCTTTATCACCTGCCTTATTATCGTCACCTTCTCCGCCTTTTGTTTTTCCATCACTTTTAGGTCCATTCGAAAAACTATCTAATATATCTAATGTAGATTTATCTGGTTTAGTATCTGGTTTTTTTTCTTCAACCTTTTCTACTGGTTTTTTAATCGGTTTTTTAATCGGTTTTTCAACTGGTTTCTGTTCAATAGGTTTATCCTTTGGTTTTTCCTTTGGTTTCTCAACCTTCTTTTTAGGTTCTTTTTTTGGTTTTTCCTCTACTACTGGAGCATCTTCGATCTCTTGAGTAACTACTTCTTCTGTAATTTCAGGAGTTTCTGGTTCTGGTTCTGGAGTAACAGGTGTTGGTTCTGGAGTAGTTTGTTTAGGAGAGGATTTAATAGCTTCTTTGGGTTGTATATTTCCCGATCCCGTAAGTGTTGTACCAAAATTAACCGCAATACCACCTTCTGGTGTCGGATCTAAATAGCTTAATCCCAGATAAAACAATAAAAAAATAATAGCCACGTGTAATATAGTCGTGATTACAAAAGATTTCTTTTTATGTTTCGTATCTAATTTCAGCATTAATTATTCTGGTTTTACCGCTAATATTACTTTAAATTTATTTCTGTTAGCTATATCCATCACACCAACAGCTTTCTCAATTGGAACTCCTTCTTCGGCTCTAAGAATAATTGTTGGCTCGTTCTGACCTGCTAATTTAGATCTTAACGTAGATTCTAACCTACTCTGACTTATACGCTCATTATCAACATAATACTGTAATTTATTAGTAATACTTACTGATATATTTTGTACGTTAGAGCTCTTCCCTTTGGCTTTAGGCAATATCAAATCCAATGCTTCTGGAGTTATTGTTGGTGATGTCAATAAAAAAAACACCAATAACAAAAACACAATATCCGTCATGGAGGACATGCTAAATTCTGGGCTTACTTTATTTCTTCCTCTTAAATTCATATTAAGCAGGTTCGTTTAACAGGTCTAGAAAATCTACGGCTGTAGCTTCCATTTGATGTACAACTTTATCTGTTCTAACTACCAAATGATTATATCCAATATATGCTACAATACCTACTACAAGCCCAGCAACTGTTGTTGTCATCGCTGTATAAATCCCTTCTGCCAGAGATCCCATATCCGCACTTCCAGAGCTAGATGCTAGATTATGAAAAGCCAAAATCATACCAATTACAGTCCCTAAGAATCCTATCATCGGAGCAGCACCTGCTACAGTAGCAAGAATACTTACATTTTTCTCCAACTTATACACTTCTAAACGCCCTGCATTTTGTATTGCAGTATTAATATCTTCTAAAGGATTACCAATTCTAGAAATTCCCTTTTCCGTTAATCTAGAAACGGGATTATTGGTTTGCGCACATAAAATTTTAGCAGCTTCTATTTTACCGCTTGCCACATTATCTCTTATCTGATGCATAAAGCTTTCGTCGTACTTAGATGCCGCTTTTATAGCAAAAATTCTTTCAAAATAAATATAAACTGCCACAAATAATAGTACAAAAAGAATTGCAATAATAACTACTCCTCCTGTTCCTCCACTAAGCAACAGGTCGATTATTGATAATGTTTTCTCTTCTATTTCTGGATCAATTTCTTTGGTGTTTTGGGCTAAGGCACCGAGCATTAATAAATAGGTCATATGTATTCTTGTTAATTTAGTGTTAGTATACTAACGTTATTTATACTGGTTAAGTATAATCCTTCTAAATGCTATAATATATAAATTATTCCTAATAGGCCTATTCCTCCTAATACAATGGTATAAGGCAATGCCATTTTTACCATTCTTCCGTATGACAATCCAATTAAAGGAGCCAAAGAGGAAGTTAACAAAAATAAGAACGCTGCTTGCCCATTAGGTGTTGCAACACTAGGTAAATTTGTTCCTGTATTTATTGCTATTGCCAGTTTTTCAAACTGCTCTCTAGTAATAGCTCCATTATCAAAAGCTTGTTTTACTTCTCCAATATATACTGTAGCTACAAATACATTATCACTAATCATTGATAATACCCCATTAGCAACATAAAACATAGAAGGTTGTTTAGCTGGGTCTAATGATAATGCCCAATCTATAATCGGAGTAAAAAGATGTTGGTCATGGATCATTGCCACTATAACGAAGAAAACCACCAGTAAAGCTGTAAAAGGCAAAGCTTCTTCAAAGGCTTTACCTAATTGATGTTCTTCTGTGATTCCCATAAAAGCAGTTTGTACAATAATCAATGCTAAACCAATAAATCCTACTGGAGCTAAATGCAACGCCAAACCAATTATTAGCAATATTCCAGATATTGCTTGTACTATTAGTCCGTATTTAGATTTGTCTGATCGATTTGCATCTTCTTGATCCGTGTAATTTTCTATAATTCTTCTTGCTACTTCTGGTAATTTTGCTCCAAAACCAAACGATCCTGTAAGTTCTAAAACAACTGTGGTTAATAACCCCGCTCCTAGCACAGGTAAAGTTATAGGAGCCATTTTTACGAAGAATTCTATAAAATCCCATCCCATTCGTTCTCCAATTAGTAAATTTTGAGGTTCTCCAACTAACGTACAAACTCCCCCAAGAGCAGTTCCTACCACTCCGTGCATCACTAAACTTCTTAGAAAACTCCTAAATTCCTCCAATGTTTCTCCACTCAATTCTTTTCTATCCAATGTACCATCATGGTCAAAATCCGAAGCTGGCATAGAATGAATTTTATGATATACTCCATAAAAACCAACAGCAACACTAATTAATACGGCTGTAACTGTTAAAGCATCTAGAAAAGCGGAAAGTACAGCCGCAAGAAATACAAACAACAAGGAAAGTACCATCTTTGATTTTATCTTAGTAAATACTTTACTAAAAATATACATCAGCAAAGGTTTCATAAAATAAATCCCTGCTACCATAAACACCAATAACAGAACCACTTCTAGGTTTTGATCTACTTCATGATATGCATTCTTAGGTGAAGTAAGGTTTAATGCTAGAATTTCTATAGCTAATAATCCCCCAGATTGAAGTGGATAGCATTTCAATGCCATTGCCAGCGTAAAAATAAACTCTCCTATAAACAACCATGCGGTAACTGTGGGACCTAAGACAAAATAGGACAACACATTAAAAATGAGAAATCCTATCATTATTGTTTTAAACCATTTTGGGCTATTTCCTAAAAAATATTTTAACATAGTATACGTTATTATAGTTGTGTTACAATTAAACCAGCTGTTTGAATGCTATTTCAAATGCTGTTCTACTTATATTGGTTTTAGAATTATCCTTATCAAAAATTCTTTGTATCGCATCTTTAATAGTCTGCGATGTATCATTAAAAATTGCTTCATCGGTCATCAGTACTCTTCTTTCCATAAAATACGCAAATACTCTTGCCATTCCACAATTAGAAATAAAATCTGGTACTAGACTAACTTGTTCATCAGTATATTCCATTATCGAACCAAAAAATATTTCTTTGTCGGCAAAAGGAACATTAGCACCACAAGAGATTACTTCTAATCCAGAGTTTATCATCTGCGTAATCTGGTTCTTAGTAATTAACCTTGAAGCCGCACATGGAGCGAATATTTCTGTCTGAATTGACCAAATTCTTTCATTTAACTCTTCAAATGGAATTAAAGTCTCACTATACAATTTATTTCCCTTTTTATTAAGGTATAATTCCTTAATCTCATCAAAAGAAAAACCATCTTCATTTATCAATCCTCCTGCATGATCTATAATCCCAACAACTTTAGCACCCATCTCAGAAAGGTAATATGCCGCTGCAGATCCTACATTACCAAACCCTTGTACAATGGCTTTTTTTCCTTCTACACTACCTCCATAGATGTCATAATAATGTCTTACGGCTTCTGCTACTCCATATCCAGTAATCATATCTGCAACAGTATATTTTCTAGACACATCGGGTGAAAACATAGTGTTTTCCAGTACTTTTATCACTCCTTGACGTAATTGACCTATCCTATTTATTTTATCCGCTTCTGTAGGCTGAAAATGTCCATTAAAAACACCTTCTTGAGGATGCCAAACACCACAATTTTCTGTAATAGGTATTACTTCGTGAATTTCATCTACATTTAAATCTCCTCCAGTTCCATAGTAACTTTTAAGAAGTGGAGAAACAGCTTTATACCATCTTTCTAAAACTCCCTTTTTTCTTGGATCATTAGGATCAAAATTAATTCCAGATTTGGCTCCTCCGATTTCAGGTCCCGAAACTGTGAACTTCACCTCCATGGTTTTTGCAAGTGATAGGACTTCGTTCATATCTAATCCTAATCTCATTCTGGTACCACCACCAGCAGCTCCTCCTCTAAGAGAATTAATAACAGCCCAACCTTCAGCTTCGGTTTCAGAATCCTTCCAGTTAAAAACTATTTCTGGAGTTTTATTTTCGTATTTTTTTAATAGTTCTTTCATTTTTAAAATTTCAATTTACACAAATGCACTTTAGTCCTAAGACTTTATCTATCCTAAATTTCTAATTAAATACACCTCCATTACGGAGTTAGTGTTGTCTCATAACAAATGATTTTAATAAATTGAAATGTGCTACGTGAGCGAATTCACAAATATAAAAAACTTAATAGGGTGAAAGCTTAAATTATCCAAAATAATAATTCAAAAATAATGCCTATTGGTTTAATAAAATATTTGTTAAAAACTAAGTGAAATCACCCATTAAAAGCAACTATTTAATGATCAAAAAAAGAAAAATCAAAAAAGAAAAAAAACATCAAAACTATCGTATTATAACTTATATTTGTTGGATTAATAAAAATATCGAGTTTATCTCGATTTATTTTCATCAAAAAGTAGAATATGCGTGTTATGCACGCACAGTAAATCAGGATCAAATATGGACTTTAAACTATCCGAAGAACAATTAATGATACGCGATGCAGCTCGTGATTTTGCCAAGGCTGAATTATTACCAGGAGTAATCGAAAGAGATAATAAACAAGAATTTCCTGCTGAACAAGTAAAAAAGATGGGAGAACTTGGATTTTTAGGAATGATGGCTTCGCCAGAGTATGGAGGTGGAGGTATGGATACTCTTTCATATGTACTGGTTATGGAAGAATTATCCAAAATAGATGCTTCCTGTTCTGTAATTGTATCGGTTAATAATTCTTTGGTATGTTGGGGACTTGATACTTATGGAACTCCTGAACAAAAAGAAAAATATCTCTCCAAATTAACTACTGGAGAATCTATTGGAGCATTTTGTTTATCTGAACCTGAAGCAGGTAGTGATGCTACTTCACAAAAAACCACAGCAATTGACAAAGGTGATCACTATATTCTTAATGGAACCAAAAACTGGATCACCAATGGAGGCACTTCAGATTACTACCTAGTTATAGCTCAAACAGATAAAGAAAAGAAACATCGTGGAATCAATGCCTTTATTGTAGAGAAAGGATGGGAAGGTTTTGAAATTGGCCCGAAAGAAGATAAATTAGGAATTAGAGGAAGTGATACTCATTCTCTTATTTTCAATGATGTAAAAGTTCCTAAAGAGAATAGAATTGGAGAAGATGGATTTGGTTTTAAATTTGCTATGAAAACATTAGCTGGTGGTCGGATTGGTATTGCTGCTCAAGCTTTAGGTATTGCTCAAGGAGCTTACGAATTAGCAAAAGAGTATTCGAAAGTTAGAAAAGCTTTTGGTACTGAAATTATGAACCATCAAGCAATTGCTTTTAAGCTTGCTGATATGCACGTTCAAATTGAATCTGCTAGAATGTTAGTATATAAAGCAGCAATGGATAAAGATAATCACGAAAATTATGACCTATCGGGAGCTATGGCCAAGTTAGCGGCTTCGCAAGCGGCAATGGATGTCACTGTAGAAGCAGTACAAGTACATGGTGGTAATGGTTTTGTAAAAGAATATCATGTAGAACGATTAATGCGTGATGCTAAGATCACACAGATTTATGAAGGAACGAGCGAGATTCAAAAAATTGTAATCTCCAGAAGTATTCTTAGAGACTAATTAGTTAAATACTCTCTATTAAAAAGCCCAAATTGTAGTTGCAATTTGGGCTTTTAGTTTATAGTATACTCCAGTTATTAAGTTCATTACCGATTCATTATACTAACATCTTTCACTTTAACAATAAAATTGGTAATCATCTGATTTTAAAAAATCACTTTATTGATCATCCTTCTGATTAACATTATTATAATCAATCTATACATTTTAATTTTCAGGTATAAAAAAACCCTTCATTATCTATAATGAAGGGTTTCAAGGAAGGCGGCGACCTACTCTCCCACGATTGTAGTACCATTGGCGCTAACGGGCTTAACTTCTCTGTTCGGAATGGTAAGAGGTGAGCCCCGATGCTATAACCACC
>NZ_JARYGY010000010.1 GCF_029906345.1 Aquimarina mycalae
TATTTAATACACGCTCTTTTTAGGGGTGGGTCAATTTAAACAGGAATACCCAGGTCACTTTAAATAGGATTCAATGGGTCACTTTCGCAGGATTAAGTGGGTCAGTTTGGCAAGAATTTCCACCATCTACTCGAAAAACCAATTCCCGTGAACTAGAAATAAAATCGCCACAAATCCTTTCTTTGGCGGAATATATAAATGTTAGCAGGGAAGCTATACAAAATTCAATTGGATGCCACAGCGAGGCTTTTATTCCGCAAAACAGCGATAGGTTTGCTGTTACTTACTGGCTTTTCAAAAAACTACGCAGAATTAACCATAATGTAAAAGACACAAAGCAAATTCGCGCTTCAGTAATTACGTACTGGTTACAGCACCACAACATACGAGAAGTGCAGTATATGGCTGGACATCGTTATATTTCTTCTACAGAACGTTATGTTCAGGATGACCTTGAAAGCCTACAGGAGGTTATTGAGAATTTGCATCCCATACACTAAAAAGCATTTTCACTAAAAAAATAATTGAATTAGAACATTGTCTTTATGTTTTAACCTAATATATTTGTGTAATTCACTAATTTATTAGTTTATGACTATCAATAGAATTAAAGTTGTCCTAGTTGAGAAGGGAAGGAAGAATAAATGGTTAGCAAAAGAGCTTGGTAAAAGTGAATCTACCATTTCTAATTGGTGTACCAATGACAGTCAACCTTCTTTAGAAACATTGTCGCATATAGCGAGGACTTTAGAAGTAGATATTAGAGAACTTTTAATTTCAACCAAATAGGCAATGATTAAAAAACCTTTTAAAGTATCAGCTAGAACTGCTAGACTAATAGGTAGAGAAAATGTGGCTAACGCAGATGGCGCTATCATTGAATTAGTTAAGAATTGCTATGACGCCGATTCTAAGGTTTGTATAGTATATTTTGATATTAAATATAATTCAGTCCCAAAGGAAATTTCACCCACTCTATATAGGAAATTTTATAAGGAAACATTAGATGAAGAAAAATCGTCTCTTTTTGAACTTGCTTATGAAAAAAATACAAAAAAGAGCAATACTACATATATTCTCAGAAAGAATTTAGATGAAGATATCAATACCGAATTAGAGTTTTTTTATAAGAGTAAAAATAAACTCTACATAGTAGATGGCGGTGAAGGAATGACCGAACAAGTCATTGATGACCATTGGATGACCATCGGTACAAACAATAAACTTGAAGATTTTGTTACTCCATCAGGAAGAATAAAGGCAGGAGCTAAAGGTATTGGTCGTTTTGCTTTGGATAGACTTGGTAGCCTTTGTCACATGGTCACACTTCCTGAAGTTGATGAAAAACCAAGTTTTACTGGTTTTGATTGGAAAGTTGATTGGGAAGATTTTGAAGGAGAAGGGAAAAACATTAACCAAGTAGAAGCTGACTTTCAAAAAATTGAAAACTTAAAATATGATATTAAGTTAGTTAGCCTTATCCCGGACATAAAGGTTTCATCTGTGGTTAAACAAAATAACGATTTTTTTCAGACTGGTACGCTTCTCGAAATATCAGAGTTAAGAGATTGGTGGACTAAATCACAAATAGACAAGCTGTTTAGAAATCTAGAAGTTTTAACTCCACCGGGTAGTACACAAAAGTTTGACATCTACCTATTTAGTAGAGGGCATAAAAATGATTATGGAAAGATTAAAAACGATGATTTTAAAGATTATGATTATCGTTTAGATGCTAATGTAAAAGAAGATAAGACAGTAGAAATTACTGTGCATAGAAATGAATTCCAATTAAATCAGATAGACCAAGATTTATTCAAGCGAAATCAGATGAAAGTTGCTCCTTATGATAAAACAACTTTTAGACAAGGTAGTTTTACTATAAACACAACTATTTTTGAATTATTACCGCAACTAGAAGGGAGTCCAAGAGAGAAGGAAGCGAACAAAATTGGACCAATTGATTTTTCATTTTATTTTATGAAAATGAGATCGTCAAGAATTTTAAAAGAGAAATTTAGCTATAAAAGTTTTTCCCCTAAGCATAGAGATGAATGGTATAAGAAATTTGGAGGAATAAAGGTTTTTCGCGATAACTTCAGAGTTAGACCTTATGGAGAAGTAAATAATTCTTCATTTGACTGGTTACTTTTAGGAGAGCGTAAAGCTCAAAGTCCAGCTGGTGTTACTAAAAAAGGTGGCGGATACAGGGTTAGTCCAAATCAAGTGGCTGGTGTTGTTAATATTTCTAGGGTCGCTAACTTAGAATTTGAAGATAAATCTAGTCGAGAAGGTTTCCAAGAAAATGAAACCTTTGAGGTACTAAAAGAACTTTTATTATCGATAATTAAAGAATTTGAGTGGGATAGACATACTGTAATGCGTCAGATGGATTTGTTCTTTAGAGAGAAGAATGAAAATGAAGCTGCAAAAGCTGATGCAGATTCAATGTCCGAAGAAGATGAAAATTCAAATGATAACGATTCAAAAACAAAAGAAGAATATAAAGAAGAACGAAGTACATTTAAAAGAGCTTACGATTCCATAAAACTTGACTACGAAGATATTCAAGAAGAAGTTAAATTACTAAGAGCTTTAGCTACAACAGGGTTATTAGTTACAAGTTTTGCTCATGAATTTGAGACTATCAAAAATCAAATGGAACGTAGAACTAATTATTTAAAATCTTCTCTAAAAAAACTATTAGATGAAGAAAAGCTAAATAAGGAATTAGAAAACAGAAATAATCCTTTCAAAAAATTAGAAAACTTTAAGAAGTACGATAGTAAATTAAAACACTGGTTAGACTTCTCATTGGCTGCAATCAGAAAGGATAAAAGAAATACAAAAACTATAAACATAAGTGAGTTTTTAGAAGACTTTAAGAATGACTGGGAGGAGGTTTTAAATACAAGAAAAGTTACATTAAATGTTACTACAACAAATGAAAAATTACTTCAATTAACAGTATTTGTTATAGACATAGAAAGCGTTTTTAATAATTTATTGATAAATTCTTTTGATGCTTTTGACAGAAAAGGTTTTGTTGGAAAAAGAATTGTAAATATCAATGTAGACCTAATATCTGATTTTGAAGATGGGTTAGATTATTTAGTAATAAACTTCTCTGACAATGGACCTGGTCTATCTAAAAATGTTAAAAACCCTTATGCAATTTTACGTCCTGGTTTTACTACCAAGCTAGACAAAAATAATGAACCAAATGGAACAGGGTTAGGAATGTATATTATTGATTCAGTTGTAGAGTATTACAATGGAGTCATGGAAATTGAAAACCCTGAGAAAGGTTTTGCTGTAAATATTAAATTACCATACAAAGTGTAAATTATGAGTAAAAAATATAGAATTGCTTACATAGATGAAGAGCAAAAAGAGATTGATGATTTTCTTTCTTATTTTGATGAGTATGCAGATGAGATTGACATTATTCCAATCCATCCAAATAATAAAGCAACTGATGAAATTGTAGATGAAATTATCGAACAAAAATGTGATTTGGTAATAATTGATTTTTACTTGAAATATGCGGAAAGTAATGTTGAAGTTAATGGAGATGAATTACTCTTGAGAGTAAAAGATAGGCAGTTAAATCTACCTCTGTTGATATTTACCAGCCGTGTAGAAGAGGCTCAAGATAGTTTTGTTTCTCCTGAAACACTTATTTGTAGTAAAAAAGAAATTAATGACCCTGAAAACTCATCCTTTAAAGACAAGGTTGTAAGTCATATTGAATTTTATAAAAAATTAAAAAAGAGATATCAAGAAGAGTATAGTAAATTAAGGCTCAAGCAAGATAGTGGAGAGAAATTAACTGGTAAAGAAAAAAAGAGGGTTATAGAGTTAAACCATATTTTAGAAGAAATGTCAGACAGGCAAAGATTGGTTACTCCAATTGAAAATCAAGACCAAGAATTAACTGAAATAAATGCACTAGTTGATAAGACTGAAGAATTAATTCAAAAATTAAGTAAAGAAGGTGATGTTTAGAAAAATAGAACCAACTAAGACTGGAACTGCCGGTCAGTATGCAAAATACTCTGACTACAAAGGTGTTTTAATGAAAGATTTTAATGGTAATTGTGGGTATTGTAACGACAACCATGGATATACTGGAGGTTGGAGAGGAATGCAAATTGACCATTTTGCACCTAGAACTCCATTTGATGAGTTAGAGCATGATTATGATAATTTGGTATATAGTTGTTTCTATTGTAACAACGCAAAAAGTAATGATTGGGTTACAGCGGTGGCTGAAAACTCGATAAGTGATGATGGAAATAGTGGATATATACATCCAAGAGAAAAAGAATATGCGGAGTTATTTGAAAGGAGTACTAAAGGTAGTATCATTCCAAAAAATGAATTGGGTTTCTACATATATACTAATCTAAACTTAGGTTTATTAAGACATGAAATTATACATACTATGGAAAAGATATTTGAAGTAGTAAAAAAAATTAACAAGGCTCTGGATGAAAATAACATTAGTGTAGAAATATCTAATTTATTAAAAGAAAACCGAGATAAACTTTTAAATAAAAAATTTGCTTTAGAAGTTCAATTTAGAGAAATTATAAATGCAAGATAAAAAACAAATTGGGTCATATTACACTCCGCAAAGGTTAGCCAACTTTATTGCGAACTATTGCTTGGCTCAGCTTAATTCCGATTCTATATCTATTTTAGAACCGAGTGTTGGAGATGGTGTTTTTGTTGAAGCTATTAATCAAAGTTATCATTTAAATAATTTTAATGAAATCACTTTTGATATTGTCGAAAGAGAAGCCGATGAGTTGCAAAAGGCAATTGATAAGAATGTAATTAATCAAATAAATTTAACTCATCATAATCAAGATTATTTAAATTTTCACTCTGAAAATCAAAATGAATTTTCTCTGATAATTGGGAACCCTCCTTATGTAAAAAGTAACTTCTTGTCAGAAGAACAAAAGATAATTTCAAACAAGATTCATGTCGACCAAAATTTAAGTAACAAAAGAATAAATAATATTTGGACAGCTTTTTTAGTCAGTGCAATTTCTAAAATTGAAGACGACGGAATCGTAGCTTTTGTATTACCACTTGAACTTTTACAAGTAAAGTTTACTGCTGAAATTAGAGAGCTTCTTAAACAATCTTTTGTGAGGCTTGAAATATTTATGTTTGACGAACTTCAATTTTTGGAATGTAAAGGGCAAGACACAGTATTATTAATTGGGTATAAAGAACATAATAATCATGGAACTTACTATTCTACTATTCAGACTATGGATGATTTAGAGAATAATAGGTTTGTATTACAGCAAAATATTGCGGTTTCTGAATCAGATAAAAAATGGACACACCATTTTATTACTCCTGACGAGTACTCATTTCTTGAAAACATAAAAAGTGAATTAAAAAGTGTTACTGAATTAGTTGATAATAAAGCAGGTATTGTAACAGCAGCTAATGATTTTTTTATTGTTAATGATGAAACATTAAGAAGGTATAGATTAAGAAGATATAGCAGACCAATTATTAGAAAAGGTTTTTTTGTAAACGGTTCGGTTACTTTTAATGATAGTGATTTTGAAGATTTAGTAGTTCAAAATAAACCATCATATTTATTAGATTTTAATTTAGCTAATCCTAAAAGATTAAATAAGGGAGTTCAGAAATATATCGATGAAGGAGAAATTCAAGAATTACATTTAAGGTATAAATGTAAAAAAAGAAAACACTGGTATCAAGTACCTAACATAGTAGAACATGGAGAAGCATTCTTTTTTAAAAGAGCGCATGAGTACCCTAAATTACTTAAAAACGAAGCATCTGTTCATGTAACGGATAGCGCTTACGTTGTAAAGACAAAAGAAGGTATTGATATAAATGATTTTGTTTACTCGTTTTATAATTCTTTAACGTTGACTTTTTCTGAATTAGAAGGGCGTTATTATGGTGGTGGTGTTCTTGAATTAACTCCAAATGAGTTTAGAACATTGCCGATACCGATGGCATCAGCGGATAACTTTAATGACTACACTAATGCTTTCAAGAATAAAAGTAACATTGATGAGGTTCTTAAAAAGCACAACCAAAAAATATTGAATACGACTCTTAATTTGAGTATTCAAGAAATCGATAAAATAGAAACAATAAGAAAGAAACTAGTTAATAGACGTCAACGTAAATAATACTTGGGTTGTTTAAAATTACATATCGACACAGAGCCAATATTAAGTGTGGCATATCGAAAAAAAGGACAAAAGGTCTCAAAAAACAGGGGTAGTTACTATCCATTCGGGCTCGAACATAAAGGATACAATCAAACCATTACGGGTAGGAAACATAACTATGGCTATAATGGTGTTGAAGAAGAAAATGAACTAGGTCTAAATATGTTTAGTATGGATTTTAGAAAATATGATCCTACTATTGCTCGTTGGACAGCGATTGATCCTGTTACTCATCATTCATTGTCACCATACAACTCTTTTGATAATAATCCTATATTCTGGGCTGATCCTAGTGGGGCGAATTCTGAAAAAGATAGAATGGATGCTAAGTCTAAAGATACTTATTTTAGAGAAATGAATGGGTTAGCTCCTGTTTTTGCCTCTGGAGGAAACAGTAATGATTGTTGTGGCGGTTCTGGAACAGAGTCGGATCCTTTTCAATTAGAAGAAGTAGTCATAAATGGATCAACAGGAGGTGGTCAAGGAGGGTTTGATGCGGACACCCCTGATTGGTTACAAAACGGAAAAGCTTTGAGTCATTGGGAAACTCAATTTGAAGGTTCTTTAAGTGAATACAATGCTAAGAATGGAGTAAGTTTTACCAATGATCACCTTTATGAGCAATATTATTATCATTATTTTTATGAACCAGAGTTAAGTGCTTTACGAGGTAGTATGCAAGCTGCACAAGCAGAAGCTGCTGAATATGTAGGATTGATTTTGCCTATGGGAGGAGCTGTTAAAGGAGCTATGACATTAGGTAGAATTGGTAAACTTTTGAATACAGCAGGAAGAAGAGCTGTTTTAAAATTTGCTAAGCCGCATCCTTTCTTATATTCTTTTTCAAAAAAAACTTTAAGACCAGGGCAAGGTCAACTTGATGCAGGACATAGAGCCGCTGCTTTTCTTCATAAGGAAATTATTATGAAAGGAAAATTCTCACTTAGAAAATCTGATAAAGCCTTTATTTTTAATTATACAACAAGACAAGGACAAAAATTTTCAGAAATAATTAATCCATTTACGAGAAGAATATTTCATCAAGCACCTAATCATATCAAAATAAAATAGAATTATGCATGTGAATTTTTTAAAATTTGGTTTTCTTCATAAATATTTTTCAAGAGAAGAGCTGTTAAAATGGTCTGATGGTAATTTAATTGCAAATAATAATTCAGGTTTGTTTATTGATATTAGTTCAATAACTAAATCCGATTTAGATAGAGAAATTATAGAAATCTTTAATAAATATTCATACTTAAATGACTATGATAATTTTGAATTGTATCATAAGAAATTCTTATCAATTATTGTTAAAGATATAAATGACTGGAAAACAACGCAAAAAAGATTAGTTGAGTACTATGATTTTTTTTATGGAGAACAAATCCATTTATTTGAAAAAGAATATGAGTTTTGGATTAAACTTGTAGATGACTTTCATCTAAGGAAAGAAGGAGTCAAAGAAGGTTGTATGCTTATGCCTGATGAATTAAATGAATATTTTAATGATACTTTAGATTCATCCACTGCTCTACCAGCTCCACAAAGTCTCCTGACTTAGCGGGATAAACCCGATGGCTCGGATATGATAATGTAGATTTACAATCTGTGAGGTGTATGAGTAAGCGGTACTAATAAGAAATAAATGATAATGACCAGTTACATTGATTTGTAGCTGGTTTTTTGTATTTTGGATAAAACTTATACCATGCGTCTATTCTTTTTTCTTTTATTATTATTATCCTTAAGCACCAATATAATAGGGCAGATCAATGTAACAGAAATTCAAAAAAACATTGATCAAACGGTGTGGAAACCTTTTCAGAAAGCTTATGAAGCATTAAATGCTGAATCTTTAAATGCAATATATGCGGATGAGGTATTACGTGTTACACCAGAAGGAATTGATGCGCAGAATGAGTTTAAGCGTAGAAATCAGGAAAGTCTCAAAGCTTCAAAAGAAAACAAAACTCAGATTAAACTGGATTTTTGGTTTGATAGTAGGCGTACCAATGAAGATACCTCTTATGAAGTCGGTTTTTATAAAATTGGTATTACTGCTAATAGTGAAACTCAATATATTTACGGACAGTTTCATATTGTATTAAAAAAAATCAAAGGTATATGGAAGATTACCCAAGATTGGGATACGACCACAATCAATGACAAACCCATAATTGAAGAAGATTTTAATAAGAAGAAACCGTTGAAGTTTTGATTAACAGCATTAAGATTCGTTAATAATATAAAAACCTAAGATTTATCTTCTGTTAGTAGCTTGATTTATTATTTATAAGTATTAAGTTTACTATTAGTGAAACAACAAATATTTCTATACGTGAAGAAATTATTTCGATTCTTATTTCAGACAATTATAGTGTTTTTGATTGTTATGTTACTTTTTGAACTATCCTATAGATTTTCTATTATAGATTTTTATAAAGCTGAATTTACTTACTTAAACGATACTGATAGTATTAAATCGAAGCATGTGGATTATTTGGTGTTTGGAGATTCTTTTTCAGTAGCTGAAAATAATTACATAAATGTTTTACGAAAATCCAGTAATAAAAGTTTTATTAATTCTGGTGTGTCGGGTACAGGAATCAAGCAAGTAAATACTTTTTTAAATCGTAGATTAGAAAAGTACACTCCAAAAAACATTATTTACCAAGTATATGTTGGAAATGACCTTGCCGATGTTGATCACCTTACAAACTATAATAAACTACCCTTAATAAGAAATTTATATTGGGATATATCCGATGTGTTTATAAGCAGTTTATACATTAATGCTAAATTAGGACAGTTTAAACAAAGGAAAATGGAGACTGATTCTAATAGTATAAAAGAATCTTTTGCCACGGATAGTTACAATACAAGAAGTAAACTATATCTTATGTCGGATAGTAGTTATTTGTATAAATCAATAACTATTACAGAGGGTTTTGAAAAAAGATATTCTATCTGGATTAAAGAAGTCAGAGAATTTATTGAAGAATTATCAAAAGAGTCTAGAGTTTATATTGTTTTTATACCTCATTGTACACAGGTTAATTCATTTTACTTTAATAATTTTAAGAAGATGGGAGCCACTTTTTTAAATGAAGATGAATTTAATAAAATAGAATATGGTTTTTTTGAAAAAGCTTCCCTAGATTTAAAGGCATATAAAAATGTTTCTTTGATTAATCCATTAGAAATATTCAATAAATCTGACTCGTTAGATCATAGATTGTATTATATGAATGATCCTCATCTAAATGATATGGGACAGAAAGTTTTAGGAGATTATTTGAAAGAACAATTATCATTAAATAAATAGTTTGTGAGTTTTGTATTAGGAATTTCAGCGTTTTATCATGATGCAGCTGCATGTTTACTTAAAGATGGAAAAATAATCGCTGCTGCCCAAGAGGAACGTTTTACTAGAAAAAAACATGACGCCGCTTTTCCAAAAAATGCAATTGAGTTTTGTTTAAAAGAAGCGCGAATAGAAGTTGAAGACTTATCATTAGTGGTGTTTTATGAAAAACCATTTTTAAAGTTCGATAGAATTATAAATTCAATTCAGGAGCAGGCTCCTTTTGGTTTTTCTTTTTTTAAAAAATCTATTAAATCCTGGACTAAAACTAAACTATGGATACCAGCAATCATTAAAAAAGAATTGAAATATTCAGGCAAAATGTTGTTTTCAGAACATCATGAAGCGCATGCTGCAGGGACTTTCTTTTCTTCTCTTTTTTCAGAAAGTGTGATTGTGACCATTGATGGAGTAGGAGAGAAAGCCTGTACTACTATAGGAGTTGGGAAAAATAATGAAGTAAAAATTATAAAAGAACAACATTATCCACATTCTTTTGGGTTGCTTTATAGTGCATTTACCCAATATTGTGGTTTTAAGGTAAATTCTGGAGAATATAAATTAATGGGATTAGCTCCTTATGGTAAGCCGATATATAAGAATTTGATTTTAGAACATTTAGTGACTATTTCTGATAAAGGAGAGGTTATGTTGAATTTAAAGTATTTTTCTTTTGACAAGGGAGAATCTACTATAAATAAGAATTTTTGTAATGTTTTAGGACAAAGTGCTAGAAAACCTGATGGAGAGATGACCTCTTTTTATTGTGATGTTGCAAGTTCCATACAAGCTATTACAGAAGACTTTTTGCGAACTATAACTACATATGCCCAAAAAATAACAGGAATGGAAAATATATGCCTTTCTGGAGGTGTTGCCTTAAATTGTAAAGCGAATGGTGAATTAATCAAGAATAGCATTTATAAAAATATATGGGTGCAACCTGCATCTGGGGATAGTGGTGGCGCATTAGGAGCTGCTTTTGTTGGGTATTACCATTATCTGAAAAATAAAAGGAAATATTTAGATAATAATTTAGAGACTCAAGCGTATTTGGGAATCGGTTATGATAGTGATGAGATAAAATCTACATTACAAGAATATAATATTCAATATACTTTACTTGAAGATAACAGGCTTTGCGAAGAAGTTTCTGCTAAATTGATGGATAAAAAAATAGTAGGTTGGTTTCAAGGTAAAATGGAGTTTGGACCAAGGGCATTAGGTAATAGAAGTATATTAGCCAGTCCGCTTTTTGAGGATATGAAGAAACATGTAAATATGCGTATCAAAAAAAGAGAAGGGTTTAGACCATTTGCCCCTATTGTATTGGAAGAAAAAGCAAAGGATTGGTTTTCAGATATCACTCCTTCTAAATATATGCTATTTACTTTTCAGAGTGATAAGAAAGAAAAAATACCATCTTGCATACATGAAGATAACTCTGCTAGAGTGCAGACATTGCATAAAGATGAAAACCCGTTATTACATCAATTGATTTCATCGTTTGAAGAGAAAACTTCTTGCCCAGTATTGATTAATACATCATTTAATGTACGAGGAGAACCAATAGTTGCTTCGCCATTAGATGCGTTGAAATGTTTCTTTCAAACGGAAATGGACATATTGGTATTAGGGAATTACGTAATAGAGAAAGAAACTAATAACAATGTAAATGAGATACTCTCTAAACAAACATATTATGAATTGGATTAAAGGTATCATAGATGTCACTAAGAGAAATTCTATTGACAAAAGAAAACAAAGGCAGTTCGGAGGTTTGATAATTGCTTTTTTGTTATTGCTTTTTTGTGTATCAGTTTATAAAGAAGGGTTATTGTTTATTCCAAAACAGATGTATACAGGAATCGGTGTTGTTTTGATATTGATGATTACTCTTTTGTTACCAATACTATTTTATCCTTTTCTATTTATTTGGCTATTTGTGGGCAATATTTTGGGAGAGATCAGTTCTTTTGTTATTTTAGGGATAGTCTATTATCTACTTTTTTTTCCAATTACTTTTATTCTAAAAATAACGAATAAGAAACATAATACAACGGGATGGATAGATAAAGAAGAAAGTATTGATTATGAAAAACTATATTAATAATGAATAAGTCAGGTATATTTTTAGAGTTTTTGAAGTTTTTAATGCGTCAAAAAAAATATTGGTTAATTCCTATTATTATAGTTTTGGTGTTATTAGGAGCCTTATTGGTTTTTACAGAGAATTCTGTTGTATCACCTTTTGTTTATTCTTTATTCTAACTTTTCTTCTTTTTAATTAATTTCAAAAAGAAGGTCGTATGGTATTAAATATTCTTTTAGCAATACTATCGTTTCCTCGTTCAGCAATATGACAAAAATCTGTATAAATTTGTGTGCTGTTTTGCTCAAAAATTGCACTAATATTTATGAATGTTGAATCTTTCTTCAATTCATTGTTTTGGAGAATGTATTTGTATGAATCAAGGTATAATTCCTTTAAATAAGTGCTTTTTTTGGCCATTAATTTTTCATACTCAGATAGTGGTTTATCTAAAAAAATTACGGGTTGTAAGAAATTATATACCTCAAAGTCATATTCTGCGCTTAATGCTTTAGTGATTTTTATAGATCGAGTATATTGAGTAGCAATTTCTTGAGGTAGATTTCCAAGCGTAGTAACTTCTGTGGTTTTCTTTTTAAAGACCTTTCGCTGCAAATAAGTGATGAACCTCTTAATGTTGCTGGATGCATATAAAAAACTTATTTTTTTCGCATAACTAGTACCTGTTTTGAATTCGTTTTTTCGATAAGAAGCATTAGTAGGATAACCAGCTTTATTATTTTCTTGTGCAGATATGATCTCATTCACGCCATCATAAAATATGACGATATCTGGTATGTTGTTATTTAGAATTTCAAGTTGAAGTTGTATGTTTTCGATATTTCTAATATAACCGTGACATCCAAAATTTGTAATTTCAATATTTCTATTTGGATAGTTTTTATATATGTACTTAGATAGTAAAGAAGGAATAGAAAATTCATCTCTTGCTCCTGTTCCAAATATCGTAGAACCTCCAAAACAAAATATTTTTAAAGCATTTTCTGTGTTTTTGAGATTCAAATTTATTGTTTTTCTTGACCCATTAGAGTTAACATTTTGATAGGTTCCATTGAATTCTTTTAGACGATAGTGTACATAAGGAGCCCATTCACTATCAACACGATATTGTTCGGTAAATAAATCTCTTACTATTTCATCATCAACATTTTGATATACTCCAGAGGCCAGTTTAAAATCAACATTTTCTTGCTGCCGTTTTTCATCGCGATGCTGAAATAAAAGACTTAGAAAAAATTCAAGTACGATAATGACAATAATTGTATTACGAATATTTACTGAGATTAACCTAAACCACTTTTTCATCTAAAACAATTTTAAAAATAAAATTTTGCTCATTGACTACTTTCTGCTCTTTTATAAGCTGAAAAAGAATATGATTTTTTAGCGCAATTGATTGAATATAATCGATATCACAATCTTCGGATAAAATCATTAGTATGTAGTTGTTTTGTTGTATGTATTGAGGTAACTGATAAAATAATTTTTCAAAATACTCAAAATTTTCACCACAGTACCAAGCTTTTTCTTTTATATTTTTAGGTTCTTTTGGATAATAAGGAGGATTAATAATAATATAATCAAAAGATAAGTTATTTAATTGATCAAATAAGTCCGAGTATATGGCTTTGATCTTCAAGTTGTTTTTTTCAGAAGCCATTTCAATAGCTTCAATAGCGACTTTATTGATGTCAGAAGCAGTTACAATAGCTCCATTGCTAGCAGCAAATAAAGAAATAATTCCAGAGCCACATCCTAATTCTAGAATTTTTTTGTTTTCTAAATCTTCAGTATCAAGATAATCTAAAAGAATTTTAGTGCTAATTGTTAGATGCGGAGGGAATACTCCAGGTTGGACCGTTACACTAATATCTCCATAAGAATAGTTCCTAGGCTTGGAGAAATAGATGTTCATTCCTGTTTTGAAAAAAGGATGAATTATTTTTTTTATTAAATTTCTCATTTATTCTGAGTAAAACCCTTGTATTTCAGGTTGCCTATATTTCCATATTTTATGAAGGACTTTAATTTCATAAGGAAATTGATACCAACCATATTTAAATCGATATCCTGAAACTAGTTTTAAAAGTTGTTTTTTATATCCTTTTATTCTAAAATCAGAAACAGTTGGATAGTAGCCGTTTAAAACAGTTTCAAAATTTTTGATTTTATCAATCATGTAAGGTTTTAGCCAGGGAGTTAAAGGATTTTTACGTAAATCAAATTTTTCCCAACTTGGATCGATCCATTCTTCTAATGTTTTAGGAAACGAGAACCCAGCATCTATGATTTGTTGATACAATTCAGACCCTTCTGTAGGTACAGGACTATATAAGTAAATGATAATCTCTGCATTAGGGTTGATTTCTTTTATTTCACGAATAAAGTTAATATCCCAAAGAATTTGATCATATACTTTTTTTTCATTGGCTCCTGGAAGACCTAGTACAAAAGAAAGTTCAGGAATAATATCTACATTTTTCATGCGTAGTACAAAATCTTTAATCATTTGTCCTGATTGTGTTCCTCCTTTATTCATTTGTTTTAAGACTTCATCATTTCCTGTTTCTGCGCCAAGAAAAAACATCTTGCACCCCGCTTTTCTCATTAAACGAAGCTCATCGTCATTATACTGATTGATGGTGTCAATTCTTCCTTCTCCCCACCATTGAATGTTATCATCTTTTACTAATTCAGCAAACTCTAAAACTCGTTTTTTAGAAGTGAAAAAATTGTTATCGTGAAACTCAATAGCATCAATATTATAATGATCTTTAAAATATTTAATATCCTTATATACGGTTAGAGCAGATTTAGCTTTCCATCTGGCATTATATATAGGAACTACCGCGCAAAATGAACAGGTAAACGGACATCCCATACTGGAATGATATGCCAGCGTTTTATTACCCAGAAAGGTTTTAGCGAGGTAATTTTCTAAGGGATAAAAAGAATTTAAGTATTTATAAGGAAGCGGTGGTAAACTATCTTGATCTAATAATGCTTCCTTAGCAGTTTGTATAATTTTTTTGTTTTTATCTTTATAAATAAGGTTTTTAATGAGGCTTAATTCATTATAATTCTTACTTTCGAGAACCTCCAAAAGTTTTGGGAAAGTATTATCTCCAGGACCATTGACAATATAATCTACATATCCAGAAGTTATCGATACTTTATATTGATTAGAAGCAAAATAACCTCCCCAAATCACAATACTATTAGGGTAAGACTCTTTGACTTTTTTTGAAAAAGGAATAGCTTGTTTTAACTGCGGACCAGGCATTACTGTAGAACAGAAATATGTAAAATCTCCTGTTTCAAAATATTTATTAATAGTATCCCAAGGGTTATTCTCTAAATTACCATCTACAAAAACATATTCATATGTATCGTGTATTGCAGCTCCAACCTGTAAAATGGTATTAGGAATACGATGTTTAGCATCTGCACTTCTAGGGTTGAATATGACGACTTTATTTTTTTTCATAATTAAAAAGCACTACAGCATCTACTACATGCTGGCAATAATCCTCCATTATTAATTAAATCTGATCTAAACTTTTTTAAAATTTTAGAATTCCATATTTCTTTTAGAGAATCTTCGTATAAGTTACCTAAGGTTAAATTATAACATCTTCCATGAGCAGGAATTACGCTTCCATCTGATTTTATCATAATGTTGGAGAATACGTCATTGCATACTCGTCCAATAATTTTCTCAGGTTGATGATAGAATTCGTGGAGTTTTTCTTTTGAAGTGATTTCTGGAGAAAAACTTATTGGAAATTTATAATTCTCATTTTTGATAGCTGTAATTTCTTCTAATAGAAGTTGAAGGTCAAAATTATCAACATTTACTTCCTCTACATTAGAAGCTGTAGCAGTATATGTATTCAACCAAATGTCATTGTGTTGATCTGCAATATGTTGAGGTGTGTAATTAGTATGCATAAACCCTATTCTTTGTATTGGGTAATCCTTAAAAAAATCAACTAAAGCTTTTAAATGACCTATATTCCATTCTGTAATTACACAAAATATAGAAATAGGTAATTCTGGATTTAAATTTAGTATTGTTTCAATACCTTCAACAGCTTTCTGAAATGATTTTTTGTGGCCCCTAATCTCATTATGAATGTCTTGTGGACCATCTAAGGATATGAACAAATTTCCTAAAGCTCCATCAATTAGTTTTTCTGCTTTTTGTTTTAATGTTAGAGCATTTGTGGTAATCGAGGTTTCTACCTGTTTACTTTTTGCATAGATCAAAGATTCCTCAAGATGAGGATAAACCAGAGGTTCAGTAAATGCATACCCTAATTTTGCTTTTGGATAGAAAATTGCCATCTGGTCTATTGTTTTTTGAATCAATGCTAATGGCATGTTGATAGGGTGAGTCCCTATTAAGTTTTGAGCAAAATTGGTTTCTATAGTTTTAGTTCCAACATCACACATCTTGCAATGTAAATTACATACGTTATTTACACCTAGAACAATCCATTCTGGAGCAAATAGATAATTTTTAGGAAAATAATGTTTATTTATTTTTTTTAACATGGAATATATTTCCTGAAATTAAATGTCTAAGATATATTAATAATATTACTTACTTATCGTAATAACTTAACGAGTAGTCAAGTGCATATAGGTATTAAAGATAATATAAGTATCAGTTTTATGATAGTACAAGCAAGATTAATTTAAAACAACCTAATACTTTTTATTTTTTTACTTTCTAGTTTGTATATAATTAAAACCAACCATTTTGTTATACAAACACTTAAAAGGACTCCGAAAATCTGATATTCTTTAATCAGCGTTAAAATGAATATGAAGTTGATTATGAATCCAATACAGTTAATTAGAATTACTTTTTTCTCTTTATGATTTTTAAGTAATTGCATAACATTTAGTTCATAAAAAAAAGAAGGTAAGGCTATCAATCCTCCTACAATATAATAGTTGTAGTTAAGATTTAATTGAACAAATTGCTCCATTACAATCCAAATAATAAGAGAACCTACAGAAACTAAAGGAATCGCAATCCAGTATAGTTTTTTTTGTATTTTTTTAACGATCGAATCTGCAAGCCTATAAATATGTTTTGTAAATGGTAAAGTTATGTAAGCGGATAGTGCTTGAAGCATTAAAAAGGCAGTAATTAATAATTGATATTCAGATAGTCTTGCTTTAGGTAGGTAGAAGTCCACAATATAAATATCGATTTTAGATGCAATCCATCCACTAAACCCAAGTAAAAAAAAAGGGAAAGCATGGTGAAATTCTTTCATTGAAATTGTAAAAGAAATTTTTTCTTTCCAAAGTTTAAGTGCCATTGAGATTATTATCAACTTACAAATAATAGCGATACAATATATTTGTAGAAATGTACCTAGATTAAATGATTCTAGATAAGCTATACTACTTATTATGATAGTAAAACTTATGATTTCGGCAATTAAAAGACTGCCGAATTTTAAATGGAATACAAGTAAGGTATAAGAAGATTGATAACAATACATTAATGTAATTAGAATAACACTATATAGAGCAATATTAAAAGGGAAAAAGAAAAAGAATATAAAGGATAGAGGAAGTAAAATACTTCTACTTAAAAAATTTGAAAAAAAAGAGTGATACATTCTGGAAGGCGTTTCACTATATTTTCGGAGTAAATGTTCTTTGTGTCCCCAGTTTAAAATAAAGACTGTTAAGAAAACCCATAGTTGAACATTAATTAATGTTCCCCAATTTTCTTTACCAAAACTTGTAATCCCAAAAATTACTATCAAAAAATTGAACACAGGGCTTGCAAAACCGCGCGCTGTATTTAATCCTATAGTTATGAGTTTACGCATTATATAATTTTAAATAGGAATTTAAGGTTTCTTTTTCAGAGTGTAGCAAAATGCGTTTTTTTTCGGTATCCAAACTAGAGAGAATAATATCGCAGGCGGTTACCATTTCTTCTTCTGATTGACAAATATTCCATTCTTTCTTTTCTTGTGCGATTCCAACATTATTAGAAACAATACTCATTCCAGAATATAAAGCTTCAGCAAATACATACCCATACGATTCATATGTACTGGTATGTAGTAAAATTTTAGACTGTGACATTTTTTCAAGTACCAGGTCTCTTTTTAATATTCCAGTAAAAGAGATTGTGTTTTCTAGTTGAAATTTGGATATCATCTTTAAGACTTGTTCTGGTTTTTTACCAGGGCCAATTATTTCTACCTTAAGTTTGGGGTGTTTTTTTATCAATTTGGCTATTACGGTTATAAAGACGGTATAGTTTTTAATAATGTTTAGAGATCCTACACCTAGAATATCAATTTTGTTTTGTCTTAATTCAGGGAAGACAGACGTATTCAATCCCCAAGGAATAATAGTGGATTGAAGCTGATGATTTTTTAAAAGAGCATTCGAGTGATTTTTAGAAAGCGTAATAATTTTAGCATTGGATCCAATTAGACTGATTACATATCGATTGTTTTTATAAATATCTTGCCCCATAGCGGTTATAATGTGTGGGATATTTCTTTTAGCAGAAAACTTTTGTCCTATAAAGGAGCATTCTCCTATCCAAAAACTATGCAGCGTTGTTATCGGTGATTCTTGATGCAGTTTCTTGAGTTTTTTTAAAGCTTTGTTCCAGACCCAAAGTTTTCTGTATCTCTGATTTTTTCCGTTTAATGAGATAACTTGAATTCCATTCCAATTGTAGGTTTTATTTGAAAAAGGAAACTGAAAAGTAAGTAATGTAATTTTGGTATTGGGAACTACTTTTCTTAATGACTTTAAATAAGATTGTAATGCTGGAATTGTTGTAGAATCCTTGTCGGATCCAGGAAATCCAGGTGTTAAGAAAACTATATGTGATATGTTTTTATTCAAAAATTATTGTTACTTCCATTTAATATTGGTGAAAACTAAATCGTGATTTTTAATAAATTCAGGATTTTCAATTAAAATTTTTTTATCGACTAAATCTCCTTTAGCTGTATAAATATATTCGTAAATCATAAGATCATCATGTAAATGTTGAATGGCGGCCTTGATTTTCTTTTTAAAAAATGAAAACCCAATCACTTTTTCCAGCTTTAATAAAACTTTATTTAGAAATTTTGAGTGTATAGATTTATTATATATATGTTCATTTAAAAAATTATAGTGAAAAGAAATGTATAAAGTGGGATACTTTAATTCTTTTATTGTCAATCCGATATGGGGCAGAATTTTAAATTCAGCACCTTCTACATCCATTTTTATAAAATCTACTTGTTTAATTTTTTCTTGTATTATGAAATCGAATAAAGATATTGCTGTAATTTTTAAAGAATTCTCAGTATCTTTTTTTCGACTTAAAATACTGCTTGATGATGCGCCATATGTTTTCCTAGCAGATAATTGAATTGTTTCTTTTTTTCCAGAAATAGCAGTTTGATAAGGAAATATTTTTTCTGCTAGAATAGGATTTAGTTTTATGTTTGTTTGTAATTCTTGGAAACATACAGGATCAGGGTCTAATGAGAATACTTTTTGGGCTTTATGAGCAATGTATAAACTTAAAACACCACTCCATGCGCCTATATCCATAATGGTAGTGTTTGGTTTTACGAAGTAATCCAAAATATCAAACGTATATGGTTCCCAAAGCCCTGTATTAATATAATCCCAAGCTTCTTTGTTTTGCCCAGGATTAACTTTAAAATGATGTTTTCTTATGACGATATTCACGATTAAAAAGTATCTAAATCTCCAAAGGTAAATTTCAATTTTTCTAAAGGAAAATCAGAAGAAAAATTCTTAAATCCCACAACCCAAGATTCAAACTGCTCATCGGCTCTATTAGCCATTAATGATGAGATTTGGGTGTCAGGAGATGCTTGAAATATGAGCTCACTAATTCCGTTTTTAGCAGCTATAGATTTTAATTGATATAATGCTTTATCAAAATCTATTTCATTAGAAGCTTCTACATCACCGATTAAGAGGCCATTTTTTATTTTTATCCAAAAAATAACATTGTTTAATTCTATGGTGAAATTATTTGTAAATGATTTGTATTGATAATATGCTGAATTTCTTGCTGTTGAAACAATATGGGTGTTGTTGAATACACTTCCTTTAACAGAAACATCTATTTTATATTTCTCAAAAACGCGTTCAATACGTTTGTTGTAAAGACTGTTTGTAGTATTATTTTTTTTAACTAATTTTTCTAATGGAATATTGGCAGCTTTAACTTTAAACCCTTGCATACGCTCTTTATATATCCAATTTAACTTGTTTAGATATCCATATTCAGAGTTTTGATTAGGAAAACCCCAGACAAACCTAATTCCTGCGCTTTTTAGTTGTTCATCGGTGTGATTGCCTAGAGTAGTAAATAACCCTTTTCCAGTATAATTAGGTAATGTCATAGCATCTCCATATTGAGCTGCAATTTCATAAGTATTCTCATATTCCATTAATACAGGAATAGCCCCATGAAAAGCGATGGGTTGATCTTTATCATAAGCAAGGTGGCCAAAAAGACTTTTTCCTAGGTAGGATGTGTCAAATTTCCTGTTTACAGAATTTAATGTCACTGAATTTCCGAAAACTTTTTTATATAAATAAGTAAGATCTTTAATGTTCTCTTGAGAAAGTGGAACTATTGAATACTCCATAATCAAAAATAGGAGTCTTTTAACAAACAAACAAGCTGATGCTTCATAGAAATGTATGGGTTGATAACAAAACGATTTCTTAAGGTAGTATCTTTTTTGTCAACGTCATTATTATAATCAACCAATAAAACCTTTTTAAAACCTAAAGATTTACAATGCGCTACCAGTTGTTCATTATATGTTCCAAAAGGAAAAGCAAATTCATCTACTGATTTAGTGCAGATCTCTTCCAGTATTGTTTTACTGGCTAAATTTTCTGTTTCAGCTTCGTGATTTGGGATTTCTATTAAATTAGCATGGGTAAAACCATGAGATCCTATTGTAAATAAAGGGTCGTTTGCAATTTCTTTAATTTGATCATTAGTCATTAATTTCCAATACTCTTCTAAAGGTTTTGTTTTAATAATATCCCATTCATCCTTAAAAATATTGAAGAGAGGTGTAATCCTATCATAGGATATGGTTTTGCATTTATTTTTTAGAGAAACTCCATTAAACACAAATTCATTGTTACTATTTTTTACATAACGATTCCCTTCGAAATTAATTTCTTTTTTATTGGAGTAATACGATGTTAAATCAATAAAATCAGGCCATAAAAACTTATTTTTACTATGAATAGAGGTAATATAAAAAGAAGCTGGAATGTTATGTTTTTTCAGTATTGGAACTGCATGTTCGTAATTGTTTAAATAGCCATCATCAAAAGTTAATGCTATGTTTAGAGTATTTGGTTTAAAGTTTTTCTGATAATAATCATCCAAAGAGATAACATTAAAATGTGTTGTAATATATTTAATAAATGCTCCAAAGTAATCTACGGAAACAAACCTACTATTATAATCAGTTTTGCCTATAGTGTCGATACCGTGAAATACTAAAATACGTTCACCATATCTATTACGAAGTAATAGTTTCTGAAACCCAAACTTTAAGAGGAAAGTTCTATAAAGTAAGGCAAATCGATATTTTATTTTAATCCAAATCATTTGAATTATTGTTTTAATTGAATTTGATAGAGCTTCCAACCATTAGGAAGTTCTTCTAGAATTTCTAAATGGTAATTTGTTTTTAAATAATCCCAGTTTATAATTGGTTTTTTACCAGTCCATTGTTTAGAGAATTTTGTCGGATGAAAAAGTACTAAATCATTTTGGCGAAAATCATTATATATTTTTTTAATTAGGTTTTTATATTCAAAGTTTAATCCTCTTCCTTGTATTGCACTATCTACATCAAAACTATATAAGTTTTTACCTTGATATGGTATTAAAGCTGTTGTTACCTTTTTCTCAAAAAGAGTTCTGTTATAAGTATGTTTAAATGTAATACCCCATAAGGAGAGTTGGATAAGTACACTAAATACTCCTAGAATTATAGCATTGTTTTTTAAAATTTTAAAATTCATTAATTCTAAAAAAGAAGGGTAGAATAATAATAAAACAATTGGGAATAGTAATCCTAATACTCTAATATTTTGAAAGGGAATCCCAGATAGAAATAGTAAATATAAAGCGATGGAGATGAAGATGATTTTTTGAGGAAAAGAAAAAAACAATTTGCGTTTTTTGATAGATATAAGGCCAAGTAATAAGCCTATGAAAACGAATCCTGGATGCACGAATATATAAAAAGAGTGTATTAGATTTGGGAAATTATATGACCTTAATCCGTCTGAAGTAGTATGATTAGCACTAAAATAATTCAGGAAAGACCAGGAATTTAAAAAATAGTTAGACGAAGCTCCTAATAAGTTATCACGTTGAAATGTTATAAAAGGAATACAAACTATAAAACTAAGTATAGAAGCAATTAATAAATCTTTGAATGTTTTTCTTTTAAAGGTAAGATATATAGAATATAATATAATAGGTAACGTAATAAATAAAGAGGCATACCTAGTCATGAATGCGCAAGTGGCAAACAAAAAAAATAAAGCTAGATTTGTGCCATTAATATATGCCTTAAAGAAACAATAGAAACTAAGAACGATAAACATAGCGGCCATCACATCAGACATAACCACTAAACTCATTTTAAATAAAAAAGGAGAAAACACACCCAGAATCATGATATAGTAAAAACTAAATCGATGATTAGGATAGAGTAATTGAATTGTTTTAGTAAGATATATAGCAGAGATTGAGAGACTAATAGAACTAATAAATTGTAAAGCAAAAATTGTATCTCCAAAAACGAATGATAATAAACTTGCAAGAAATGGATATAAAACTGGCCAATAAAAAGTTCCAGGTAGTGTTCCGTTTATGAAATAACCTCTAATAGATTCCGTATATCTTAGATATTCATAAGAATCTTGACCATAAAGTCCATCAAATCCTAAAATTCTTAAAACTAAAATAAATAACAAAGGTGTTCCAAAAAAATAAAGAAATTCTTTATTTGAGTGAATTATTCTTTTTAATTTCATGTAAAAGATCATGCGTATATTATATTACCTTATGTGTATAATTTAAAGGTTGTTTTAAGTATCTTAATAATTGTATATGAGATAGTAAGAGTTCTTCTTTGTTCTTTTGATTATAGAATTGATTTAATACCTCTGCTTGATATATTGTTTGATTTTCGTATGTGAATACTTTTTCTATTTTAATTTCTACATATGAAAAAAACAAATCAGGGATCCGTATTTTTAAATATTCTGTGGGCACGAAATTTATTTGATCATTGGTCTTTGCACCAAACTTTCCTAAGCTGTATACTTTTGATTTATGTTGCATTAAAACATCTGATAAACATAGAACTGCTCCTTTTTTTAAGTATATATTGGAATTGTTAGAATTGCGAAGCCCAAAAACAATGCTGTTTTTTACTTGTAAATACAAATCAATTGGAAAATATCTTCTATTATTTTCATCTATAGGTATCGTCAGTAGTCGAACCAGCCTAGGATGCGTAAATAACGCTGATAAGGTTCTGTAATGCTTCGAATTAAAACTAGATAAAAAACTTTTATGCTTGTGTCTTAATTTAAAGTAAATAAGCTGACTTATTATTTTTAATCGATATGTGGTCAATTTAAGATCTGCGTCCTTAGCAAGGAATAGATATATTTTGTTTGTTTCATCAACAGAAATAATATTTTCAAATTGTAACGTAATGCTTCCTATACAATTATCATTCTGATTGTTGTAATATTCTAGAAAACAAACATCTTCAGTATTCATCTGATCTTTGGGTTTTTCATCAGAGAAAAAAATGCCAATTATCGTAGGGTCATAAAGCACACAACGAGCTGTAACCTTAATTTTATTTTTTTTGAATACCCAATAAGTATCTTCTTTAGTTTCAGAAAGAGTAGGAGATCCAATAGCGATATAATCAGATAAAGGGTGTTTTCCTAGAATTTTTTTTCTGATTACTTCTTTGATGCTCATTTTAATTATTTATGACAATATAATAATTAATTTCAACGATTTTTTACTTTCTGGCTATTCAAGTGTTCGTTCAATATTTAGTACCTTTAATTTTATGAATAAAGTGAATACTCTTTTAAGAAAAATAATTACCTACCCTAAAATCAGCATTTTTCTTACTCTATTTCTTTTGTATTTGGCGAAAATAATTGCTTTTGGCGAAATGAACTCTAATCGGCTCTGGAATAAAGGAGATGCTATATTTTATCATTTTATGGCGACCTCCCTGCTGGAAGATGGGGATCTTGATCTTAGTAATAATAATGAAATAGTATCTTTGAATGATGGTCATTTTGCATTATCAAAATTTGGATATCCAACTGCTAAACAATCACCATTAATGACAATCGTTTCTCTTCCTTTTCGATTTGTTTTTGGACCCGTTGGTTCTTTGTGGTTTAATATTTTATGTTCTCTAGGAATTGTTCTTATTTTGTATGAATTGTTACTCTTGTGGGTATCCGATATATCAGCTCTAATAGCATCATTATTAATTGGTTTAGGGTCAGTTTTATTTAGATATGCTTTTAATTTTTCTCCTGATGTATTTAGTTGTTTTTTAGTTTTAGCCTTGTTGATCAGCCTACTTAAAGAAAGGTGGATTCTGGTTGGGCTTCTTGCTGGTTTGGCTATTAGTGCTAAAATAGGTAATGTTATTGTTGTTGTCCCAATTCTGAGTTTTGTTTTATTTCGACTTCCATTAAAGAATATCAAAACTTATTTACTAATAGGGGTTAGCTTTGTTTTTGCAGTTTTACCATTCATGATATACAACAACTATATGTTTGGATCTCCTTTTAATACTGGTTATCATTCAATTTTAACAGTAAATAATCAAGGGACAAGAATGGTATTATCACATACGAATGATTTTAATTTGCCTTTTATGAAGGGGTTAATTTCGTTACTTTTTAATACCCGAAATGGATTAGTTATAGATAATGTTTTTGTTGTTTTTTTAGCTGTAATTGGTTTGTTTTTTATTCCTAAAAACAATAGAAAGGAGTTATTCTTAATCTTTATACTAATTTGTATTCAGGTTATATTTTATTCTTTATATGATCATCAATTGGCAAGTAGATTGGGAAATCGTTTTTTATTGTTGAGTATTGCTTTAATGGCGGTTCCAATATCCTTTTTTATAGAAAAAATAAAGAACAATTTTTCTGCAAAATATTACAAAGAAAAATAGGTTTAAAAGGAAATGAAATTGGCGTTAATAATCTTAGATATACATTCCGTTTGGTCAAGAATATGAGTAGAAACTAACAGATCAGGTTCTTTAGGAATATCATAGGGAGCATCAATTCCTGTAAAATTTTTAATCTCTCCTGCACTGACTTTTTTATATAACCCTTTAGGATCTCTTTGTATACATATATGAATCGGGCAATCTATATAAATAAGTATAAACTTGAAACCTTTGGTGTTGATATAGGTCTTTAAATCAGAGCGATCCAGATCATATGGAGCAATGAGAGAAGCAATTACATGACTTCCTTGGTTTAAGTGTTGTAGGGCTAACTCTCCAGTTTGCAATAATTGCTTACGTCGATCTTCTCTACTAAACCCTAGTTGGTTATGAGAAGTTTTACGCAGGTAATCACCATCCAAATGAACCACCTTTTTTCTCCTGTTTTTATAATGAGAAGTTAGAGTATTGCTCAATGTTGTTTTTCCACTACCAGAAAAACCGGTAAACAATATGAATACTGGTTTTAAATCCATATAATTGATAACTTAAGTTTCGATTTATTAGAGTGTTTTAAATAAAGATAATATATTATTTTAAATATCAAGTTTGAGATATTAGAGTAGTTTATGTCTTACTAAATCACATTTCAAGTTGGATGATTTGGTACTTAAAATATTCAATTATAGATCTGTCTATTTTTTCGTTAATTGTACCAATAGCTTGATTATTTAGATTTTTCCTCCATTCTTTTTTTAAGTAATAGTTTTTGTAATCATCAAAGGTTAGAGATGATTTTTTTGTAGAGTCTACAATATTCTGAAATCCCTCTTCTTTTTTTACCTGTATACCTCCTTTTTTTGCAATTAAATCAATAATAGCTTCAGGGTTTTTAATGAGTTGTTCATAAGTGATGTTAATTACAATTTGAAATGTTTTTTCAGATAAATGAATGTAAGATTTGTTTTTTACATTCCATAGTTCAATGGGTGATTCTAAATATCTTCCTTTACAGAAATCTCTATTTCTTAGGAACCAATCTTGTTCAATAAAATTGTGAAAAACTGGATCTTTTTTTCCTCTAAAATGATATGGTTTTTTATGAAGAGATAATAAAAAAGAATATGGATTTTTAGTAATTGTTACAATCACTAGAGGATGCTTTTTGAATTCATTAATTTCTTTAACTCTAGGGCATCCATGTTTCCATCCTAAGGAATTTTTCTTGTCCATAGTTGATAGAATATCTATAACGAAATCATATTTTATGGTTCTTAATAATGATGTTGATAGTTTATTAGGTCTATATTTAAGAATTTTAACTTGTAGGTTTTGATCAATTAATTGTTCCAAATAATTGGTCCCACTATTTCGTTCTCCATATATTTTAATGGCCTTAATCATTAATCTATTTTATTGTAATTACCTATTTAACTATTCCTAAATCAATAATGTGTTATTTTTTAAAAGAAAATACAGAGTCTATTACTTTTGCTGCCCATTTATGCCCTTCAACATTCCAATGATCATCACAATCAAAATATAATTCTTGTTGATTCAATAAGTCATCTTTTTTAAATTCTTTTAATAGATCATAGTATGAAAACCCCAATTGAGCACTTAAAACATCTAAACTATCTCTTAGTGGAACATCTAACTGTTCTTTTTTATACTTGACAATATCGTATTTACTAGGAATCGTTATAATATTAACCTGTTTTCCTTTAGATTCTATTAGTAGTTTCTCTATATTATATTTTATTCTATTCCATTGCTCATTACTTAACCTAAAATGACCACTTTTTCCTAAATGAGATTCTCTTTGAAAAACGGTATATCCAATGTATCTTAATTTTATATATCTATAAAAATGGTATGTATACGTAAAATTCTTTAATATTCCTTTCCAACCTCCAAGCGACCCCATACTTTGCATTCCTTCTTTGTAGGCATCAGGTCCATATACCAATTTATAATTTGGGTATTCACCCTTCCAAAAGGGCTTATATTGATTTTTATGAATTGAAGTCATATAGGATAAATCATCATCTATCACATCATTCTCTGGAAAAAGAGCCCATAAAATAGCATCGTGATCATATTTTTTGGCCTTGTTTTTATATAAAAGATATTCTTGAGTAAGTCCAAACCTACTCACACCCATATTTATGAATTCAAGTTGAGATATATTTTCTAATTGGTTTGAAAAACGATCTTTGATTTCTACTCCCCATCCTTCTGTAAAGGAGTCTCCAATAACTATTACTCTTTTTCGAGAAGAGTTTAACTCTCTTTCAATATCCCTAGCCCCAATAGAATTGGCTTTGTAATTAATGTTGAAACAACTAGTTATATGCATATATTCATGATAAGGTTTTCTCCAAACCCCAAATGTAGAATCCGAATCATTCCAAAAATGCTCAATAATTTGAAAGTTATATTGTGGCTTTCCTATTTGTATTAAGCCTAAAGAAGTTGTTCCCATAAGACCTAATTCTAATAACACGAAAAATATTATTAATTGAATTCCAATTCTTAAAAACAGCTTCTTCATATATCTCTTGGATTTATTAGTAATTTATAGACTAATCTAGTTGCTATTATGTATAGTGTTAGAAAACATTAACCACATAAATGGAGAATCTTCTCGTCTTAATAATTTATCCATAATTTTTTTTCTTGGATTATATAATATTTCAAAGCCTTGTAAGCCTTCAATTTCATGATGAAAATAGTGATGAATCATTTTTGGGACACCTAAGTTTTTGTAATATGTGGTAGTTCTATTTCTTGCTAATGTAATTTCAGACTTTTTGTAAAAAGGACTATCTATTATATGGAGTTCTCCAGTTGAATTTAATTTACTTTTTAATCTACTTAGAATCTTCTCTAAATCCTCGAAATATTGAATACAGCTATTTACTGTGATTATATCAAAATCTTGTAGATTGTCAGTTTCAGAAGAAAAAATATCGGCATAGATAAATTTTAAATTTGAACTCTGAAAAACCCTCGCAGCTTGTTCTAATTCTGTATGGTTAATATCTATAGCGTAGATGTCAGAATTAGGTGTCTTAGATAATTGATTGCTAAACCAACCATTGCCACATCCTAGATCTAAGATTTTTAATGATGTATTTTTCTCGGTTAAATAATCAACGATTCTTTTGGTAGATTTTTGTCTTAATTTCCACTCGTTATAGTATTTATGATTACTTAAAACTTTAGGAAGTCGAGCTACAATATGATCATCATAAATTCTTTGTTCTTTATCTCGTACTGTTATATAAACAGAGGAAAATATATCTTTTTTTTCTGTAACATAATAGATGCCATTTTGTTTAGTACTATTAAGTAACATAATTACTGCAATTTGTAATATTTCATAGCGAAAAAAGCCAATATTGATTTCAATTTTAGCTTTAGAGTGGATATACTATATGCGTTAGCAGAAGTTTTCTTTTTAAAATAATTTACCTCATTCACAATTCTTCGCACAGCAAAATCATAGTACTTACGATGATAGGTTCGTTTAAAATCAATATCTCTATCGGTTGAGGTATTCCAATCGGGTTGTATGGTAATATCATTTTCTATCTCATTGTATAAAGAAGTTCCTTTAATAGGGTATGCGACTGTGATTGTAAAATGAGTAGGATTAGCAGCTTTTAGGTAGGTTATAGTTTGTTGAATGTCTTGTTCATCTTCGCCAGGATATCCTACCATAATAAATGTACCAGTTTCCATACCTAGTTCATTTGTTTTTTGAATAGCATCTCTAACTGTTTCTACTTTGACACGTCTATCCATAGCATCCACTATTTTTTGCGAACCACTTTCTGCACCAATCCAAATGCGATAACAACCAGCTTCTTTAAGTTGCTGCAATACTTCATCGTTAAGCCGTTCTGCTCTAGTAATACACTCAAAAGGTATGATAGCATCTTGTTGTATCACTTCTTTATGAAATTCTGCCAGCCATTTATGACTCACTGTAAAAACATCATCTACAAACCAAACGGTATCGGGATTGTATTCCTTTTTAAGCATTACTAATTCTTTCGCAACAAGACTAGCTGGTCTTCTGCGATAGCTCTGTCCATATACAGCTGTACTACACCATTTACAAGTGTAAGGGCAACCACGCTGAGTACTTACGGTCATCGAACTTTGTCCGTGATTATTTTTCCAGGTATCTAGATATTTTTGCATATCGATCGCCTTTCTATTGGGTAAAGGAAGCAACGATAAATCTTTCATTTTTATTCTTGCAGTTGTCTTTACAACTTTATTCTGATCTAAATAGGCAATACCAGGAACATCATGTATATCTGTTTTGTTGATTATAGCTTGGTATAATTCATATAGGGTTTCTTCTCCTTCACCTATCACAATATACTGAGCTCCTGATCTTAGATAGTTTTCAGTGTTATATGTTACATCAGGACCACCTAAAACTATTTTAGGGAAGCCATAAGAGGCTTCGGTAATAAGTATTTTGATGAGTTTGATAACCTCTACCTTCGTCATTAGATTTGCATAAATAGCGACAACATCTGGTTTTTTTGAAGCTATGAAACTTAATTGTTCTTTTTTAGAGCTAAAGGTTGTGTCAAAAACATAGTTTTCTACGATTCGCTCTTGCAAATACCCTGCAATATAAAGTTGACCCAAAGGTGGGTATGGTTTCATAATCCTTTGTTCTTTCGGATCCGTACTTAGATAATATGCGTGCGTAAGAACAATGCTCATCTTTTTGATAACGAGATTACATAATGATCACTATATTTTGATAAGAATGAGAAACGCCTGAAAAAGGCATCTAGATTAGATAATACTTTCAAAAAACCAATATTATTTTTGAGAAATGGTTCCAAGTAAGAAGGAGGAATACAAAACCCAATGGGTTTAATATTCATTACTTTATAGAGTTTAGCCGATACTTTTAAAATATTTTTAGGGTTGTAATACCAAGTGTTTACTGGGGTTCCGTCTACATTTGCTACAACTGCGTGGTTAGTGTTACGTCTAAAAGCTTTTTTAATTTTTCCTTTTAATATAAAATAAAAGGTTTCTATAACACAATGTTTTGGCATAATTACAGCGACTACTTTACCATTAGGTTTTAGTTTTTTTTCTGCTGATGTAAAGAATGTTTGTAGTTGTGAATTAGAAAGACAATTTAACCCGCCAAAATCCGAAAATATTAAATCAAAAGAATGTTCAGTATCAAATGTCTCTAGCTTATTGATGTCTAGTTGTCTAAATTCAAGATCTTTATGATCACTTCGTTGTTTGGTTTTAGCAACAGAAATCATTTCTGAAGAAATATCCGTAGCAATAACCCGATGTCCTTGAGAAGCAAGCCAAATAGCATCATGTCCTGTACCGCAATTAATTTCGAGAATATGAAGTTTCTGATCTACTGGAAGTACTTTTTTTACATATTGATGCACCAAATCCCTTTGGAGTTTCCCTATGTGGCTACTAGTAAAAGTAGTATCATAGGCTATTGCTGCTATGTCAAAACTTTCACTCATTTAGATGTTCCATTCTTTTTAAAATTTGCGCATCCATAAACGCACTTGGAAAATAATACATCAGATATGTTATTCTTTTAAAAGAAATTGCAGAAAGTTTTGAAGGACTTTTTATCACGTTCTTTAAAAATCGTAATCCCTGACTTTTTCTATATTCTTTATGCACATATCTATGTAGCTTTTTATAATATTTAGTATTGTAGGTGCTTTTAAACATCATAGCCAAGTCATCAGAATCGGTCCAATTAGTTTTAAACCTAAGGTCATCTTTTACTTTTTCATAGAACTTAGTGCCAGGAAGAGGATAGGATACCGATACACCTAGATCATCTGGGACTAATTCTTTAATCATTTTAATAGTTTTTGAAATATCACTTTTGGTTTCTCCAAGATATCCAAACTGAATAAAGAAAGCTACTCGTATATTCTTAGCTTTTAATAATTTGGTTGCGGTATAGATTTCTTCAACCTTGGTTCCTTTATCCATTGCATCCAAAATAGATTGAGATCCACTTTCTGCACCAACCCATACTTCTTGTAAACCAGATTCTGCTAGCGCATCAATAGTATCTTCTTTTAATAATAAATCTACTCTACTTTGTATATAATATTTTAGTGAGGTATTTGTTTTTTTAAGTTCTAGATTAAAGTTCTGTACCCATCCAGGAGTGAGACCAAATATATCATCACACATCCAAAAACGTTTAACGTTATAATTTTCTTGTAAATATTGTATATGTTTTACAATATATTCAGGTGAGTGTGTATTATAACGATTCCCATAAATTGGTTTAGCGCACCAATTACATTTAAATGGACAACCTCTTGTAGTAGCAATGTTTAAAGTGAAATCGTTACCTCCAGAAGCCCAAATATTTTTATAGGCATCGATATCTACCAAATCCCAAGCAGGAAGTGGTAATTCATCTAAATTTTTTAGAACGGGTCGTTTAGGATTTGCAATGGTTTCCTCTTCTGTTGCATATACAATCCCTTTAATTTTTTCAGGAGATTGGTTATTTTTAAGAGCAGTAATTAGCTCTGCAAGTGTTGTTTCTCCTTCTCCCTGAATAATATAATCTGCTCCATTGAACAAATACTTAGGATAGTGATCTGTAGCATCAGAACCGTTTATGATAACGGTACAATCATAGCTTTTTCCGATTCGTATCATTTCGAAAGCGGCTTCCCTCATTGTGGTCAGACACATCTTGGTCAAATAGTTAAAGCCATCATCATATAAAACAAGAAACTTTGGCTTTCTTTCAGAAATTTCTTTTTCTATATCATATGGAGTATCTCTTAAGTTGGTGTCAAATAAATCTACCGAATAGCCATGCTTTCTCATTAAAGATGCGGCATAGATAGTGCCTAATGGAGGGTAAGGAGTTTTATTCTTCCATTGTTTAGTATCCAAAGGATAGTAGTATGAATGTGAAAACAAAATATCAAGCATGTTCTTGTTCTAGTTCTATATCGTACTTGGATTGAAATTCATTATATTTTTGATTAAGCGTATTGATAACTTTTTTCTGAAAATTTTGAGGATGGTGCTTCGAGACACCATTCGTAGATTTCATAGCAACTCCAAAGTCATCTTTACTTAAAGTATTGAATTTTGTATTCCATTTTTTTAAAGTTATTTTCAGAAAAACGCGATCTAAAACGTTACCGATTTTAGAATTTAGTATTACTTGGATAGTTCGACTTAGCAAGTTTTTCTTATTTCTTTCATGAATAGAAGATTTACCTAATACTAAATTCGGTAAAAATTCAGAAACCCATTGATTTGCATTATAAAAGTTTGTGAAATTTCCAGAAACAGGTATTAAAGTCAATAATTCGGTAGCTGTAAATATGTTTTTTTCTGATATTTCTAAGGTATCTTCTGAAACAAAATAATTAACACAAAAGAATTTCCTTGAATTAAACAGGAACACTTTTTTATATAACATTAAAAATGTTCTGGCAATCCACAAACGCCCTGACTTTGTAATAACAAAAAAATCAACATCACTATGTTGGTCGTGATAGTTTTTGGACAAAGCACCAGAGATTCCAACAGCTTCAATATAAGGAAATTTAGAAATAAAAACTCCTTTTTTTATTGCTTTGTTCATAACAGCTTTTGCCATCTTATTACCTTCAATACGTCTAGAAACGTTATGAACATTATTATCAATAAAATAGTAATCATTGTTATAAGAAACGACACCCTTTTTTTTAAGATATTCAAGTTCATTGTCAATTTCCGTTTCATTAGTTGCATTAGAAAATTGATATATTTCCTTTGCAGAAAGTGGGTATTTAAAAATAGAAAAGTATAACAATGCTTTAAGGGAATTCATTGATTTCTTTGAATTTTTTCTTTTAAATGTAGCGGTTTTTTAAGAATAGAATGAAAAGATAACAAGATTTTAGTATTTATAACTAAAAAAATGTTTTCTGATACAAAAGATAAAACGAATGAAGTTTACTTCTTTTTTAAACTAAAATTTAAAGAAACTGAAATATCATCTGCAATCTTTTTGCTCACTATACTTGGGATTTTAATATCAAACTCTTCGGGTTTAGTTATAAAAGAAGAAGAAACAGAGATAGTGTCATCATCTTTACTTACGGTGCCTTTTACTTCTATATCTTTGGATTTACCGTGTAGGGTTAATGTACCTTTAATAAGGTATTCATTTTTGATATTACTTTTATCAAAATCAATAAACTTTCCTTTAAAAACTGCTTTTGGATATTCGTCAGATTCAATATAATTCTCATTAAAATGTTCCTCCATAAGTGCATTTTTGAATCTGAACCCTTTCATTAATGCTAATGCAGCAAACTCGCCATTATCGGCATTTAGAATAGCTGTTACTGTTGAGTTCTTTGCCTTTACTTCTTCAAAAGAAGGTACAGATGCTTCAAAATTGATGGTTCCTTTCTTAGTTAAGTACTTTTCTTGTGCAAAAACACCTACAGAAATATATAGGAATAATAAAAATATGATATTTTTCATGAGTATAAAGGTTTATTGTTCAAGTAATCCATCCGTGTTCCATTGGATGATAACATCGATTGTTGATTGAGGAAGTCTAGGACCTCCAAAAGGCATTAAAAAACTAATATCTTCAGAGGACACTCTATTAATTAATCCTCTGTTATCTACAGCTTCCTTAACTTGATCAAAAGTCAATAAAGGCATAGGAGCAAAATTAACTAGAGGATCATTATGACAAGTAGTACAATTGTCATCTATAATAGTTTTTACGCTATTTTCGTAAGTAACCAATGGTACGATGGTTACATCCACAAGATCGCTTTCACTGTCATTTTCACAACTTATGTTGGTTAATACTAAACAAATAACCAGAATTTTAAAAAGATGTATTCTCATAAATTGTATTTAAGGATATTATTTAAATGGTAAAAATTATGCCAAATTTCATTGATATGCAAAAATAAATTTCATTAGGAAGATAATTTTCATACTTTTAAAACAAGTTTAACTGTAAGATAGTATTATGAAAAAGCTGTTAATAGGAATTATAATTTTGCTTATTGCTGGATTTATTGGGTACAAATATGTGTATCAATCTCATAGAGATATACAAGGTGAAGAAGCTGCATTTACAGTGAATGCTATAGAATTGGCAAAAGAGTTTGCCGATAGTCCTGATGAATCGTCAAAAAAATATCTAAATAAAACAATTATTGTAACAGGACAGCTTACAGAAATTGAACCTAATGCTGTAATGCTTAGCGAGGCGGCATATTGTTCTTTTGATACCAATCATAGTATTTCTGATACAACCCTTAATTCATCATATACAATTAAGGCTAGGTGCATAGGATACGATGAGCTTTTGGAAGTCATAAAATTAGATCAAGCCTCTGTAATAAAATAATTATTCTCTTTTTATATTTATAAATATCACTTCATGAAAAAAATCTTATTATTCCTTTTTGTTTTCCCATTTTTTGTATTAGCTCAAGATGATTTATTGGATGAATTAGAATCTGGTGTAGAGCAAGACGAAACTGTAACTGCTACCTTTAAAGGATTAAAAATTGTGAATTTTGAATCCACAAAACTTGTCAATAAAGGAAATCTTTTCTTTGTGGTAGCTCACCGTTTTGGTAGTGTAAAGAATGGTATTGATGATTTTTTTGGTTTGGATCAAGCTGTAACTCAACTTAAGTTTATTTACGGTATTAGTGATGGACTTAATGTTGGGATAGCACGTAGTTCTTTTCAGAAAACGTATGGAGGACATGTTAAGTATAGGCTTTTTAGACAAAAAAAGAATGGATTTCCTTTTACGATTGTAGGTTATAATTTATTGACTATTAATACAGGTTTAGAAAAAGATCAATTACCTAAATTAGAATTTAGTAATAGATTATCTTATGTCTCTCAGGTTTTGATTGCAAGAAAGTTTGGTAAAAAATTATCTTTAGAATTAGCTCCTTCTTATCTTCATGAGAATTTTGTAAGATTCGATGACCAGGATAATTCTCAGTTTATTGTAGGAATGGGAGGAAGATATAAATTAACAAAACGGTTTAGTCTCAACTTAGATTATGGAGTTCATTTAAACAGAAGTAGTGGATCTACATTTAAAAACCCATTGTCAATTGGTTTTGATATTGAAACAGGAGGACATGTATTTCAAGTACATTTTACAAATGCTCAACCGATGTTTGAGAACGGTTTCTTAGGTCAGGCATCTGGTGATTGGGGAGATGGTGATTTTTTCTTTGGATTTAATTTAAGCAGAGTTTTTGATCTTTAAAAATATTCAAATAACATAGTATTGTTAAGGTAAATGGTTTTTTTACAATATAGTGTAGACTATATTTAAAGATACTATTGAATTTCGGTAACCTTAAAATTAGCAAAAAGTACTTCTTCATCTCTTAAGTCCAATGGGTGTTTTAGACTGCGGTAGATGCCCCATTTGGGTCTTACAAAATCTGCATCGGTTTTCCACATTCTTATAGTATTATCGCTGTAATTAAGTAATTCATCTCCTGTCTGTAGGTTTGTTAGGATGATTTTATACACTCCGTTTTCGCCATATTTAACAGTTTCTATTGCCTCTATCCAATTTCCTCTTAAGGCATTCAGGTTTACTGTTGCTAAGGTGGTTTGATCTAAATTAGAAGCATATCTTAATTCCAGTTTATCGGGATTTCCTTTTCTAGCAGTTAGCGTTATGAGCGGCATGTTTTTTTCAGAACCACCAACAGCTTTTAATTGGTGCAAATGGGTAAACTTTTTAGAAACTTGAAATTTTTTATCTATTTTAAATTTCCATTGATATATTACAGTTTCTCCTTTAACTCCCTTTAGATTATCGGGTGATTTGTCATATGATTTTATTTCATTCCGTTGTCTATCAAATTTTTTACAACGATCATTATCTTCTTTTAGATGAATAAAAAACTTAAAGACATGATCATTTAATTCTTTGTCAAATGCTTCAGTGATATGGGTACCGTCGAAGCTAGAATGATTGTCGCAATCATTAATGCTAAAACCAGGAGCTTCTATAGGTTTATTTCCAGGAGCTAATACCGAAGTTATAAGCTCATAAGTATCACCAGGGCCATCAGCATTTAAAGTTACCTGTGCATAAAAAGTATAATTTACTAGTAAAATGACGAATGTAATATAGGGTTTCATAATTCGTTTAATTTGCTTTTACAATCTTCTTTATGGTGAATGTATTCTTCATTTTATCAATGCATTTAACAAAATATAACCCATTAGAAAGATAAGTGAGATCTATTTTCTTATTGCTGTTTGTTTGATCTAGGTTTTTAATAATCTTTCCTGATCCGTTTATGATCAAAATATTATAATTATTTGCAATTTCTGAAAAATTAAAATTTATTATTCCTGTTGTAGGATTAGGAAATATATCAAATAAATCGCTATCAGAAATTGATGGTATGGATAATTGAGGGTTTTCAATTATAGAAAAATTGGCATATAATACCTCTTCATCTCTTAAGTCCGATGGAGAGTTTAAGCTTCTATAGATTCCCCATTTAGGTCTAATAAAATCGGCATTAGTTTTCCACATTCTTAATTCAGAAGAAGAATAATTCAATATTTCTGCTCCAGTATTTACGTTAGTAATAAGGATATTATAAATAGCATTGTTGGTTTCGCCATACGTAACTGTTTCAGTAACTTCTACCCAATTTCCTTTTAATAGAGAAAGATTTACTGAGGTAAGTGTAGATTGCGAGGTGGTTGGGGCGTATCTTAATTCTAACTGGTCTTCATTTCCTTTTCTTGCCGTTAAAGTAATTAATGGTTGACTTTCTTCTGCAGTATCAGCTCCAACAGATTTTAGTTGATGTAAATGGGTAAAACTTCCAGAAGGTTGAAAATTAGTATCTAATTTAAATTTCCATTGGTATTGCACGGTTTCTCCCAGTGTTCCTTTTAGATTATCAGGAGAAGGGGCATAGGTTTTTATTTCGTTACGTTGTCGATCTGTGGTGGTACATTTGTCTCGATCAATATCTTCTTGTACGTGAATAATAAACCTAAAAACTTGGATACCTAGATCTGTATCAAACACTTCATCTATGTGGCGATTTCCATCTGTACCAGCGTATGTAGAATGGTTATCACAAGTGCTACCAGTAACTCCTGGAGCTTCTATGACATTAGCACCAGGCGCAAGAACACTATTGATGAGTTCATAAGTGTTGCCCGCACCATCGGCATTTAAAGTTACCTGTGCTTGAGGCACAAGGTGTATTAATAATACAAAAATGATACTAAAAAATCTCATTGTTGATTGTTCACACGTTATTGTTTTTAAAAGCGATATCCTTGTAAAAAACAAGGATATCAGCTAATAAACTCAAATTAAAATCAAACTGTGGTAAAAATATTTTTAGTTTTTTACAATAGCTTTCGTAATCTTTGCTCCGTCTCCATAAATATTCATATAATATAACCCTGTAGAAAAAGGAGTTAGATCAATAACATCTAGATCATTTTTTTTCTGTACTAATATTTTCCCAGTAACATCAACAACTTCAATTGATGAAACTATATCGTTTTTAGAGCTTATATTGATTACGTTGGTAGTTGGATTTGGAAAAAAAGAAATATCAGAAGTTAATTCTTGTTCTGTTATAGATAAAAGTGCTGCTGTTGGGTTATCTGCACCAATATGATCTAATGCTACACCAGCAAAAACACCAGGATAAGCTTTGATCCCTGTACTGGATGTGCTAATTGTCCAATTAGGTAAATTTCCTGATGGTAAATCTCCACCATACCAATCAGAAGTGTTTTCATCATTTGTTAACGCAGAACCTGTAGAGTTTCCAATTCTGGCAACATAATCAAATTGTGAACTAGTGGTAACTACTATGTTCGCACCAGCAGGAGCAAACACAGCCGGATCTGCTTGTGCAGTATCGTCTTCTAGAAATCCAACTAAAGAATATGCGTATGCTTGTCCCGATGAGTCATTATCTCTTAAAAGAGCAAAACTATCTAAAATTGTCCAATCTGTATAAGGCGTTCCATCTGGAGTACCATCATTGTCACTATCTATATCATCACCAGTAGTAGGAGGTGTGGTAGCTTGTACTAAAAGAAACGTATGAGATTGTCCTTCTAATTCTCCATCAGTAAGATCCAAAGCTATATTGGCAGAAGAATCAACTGAATATGGATGACCAGTGGTAAGCAATACTAAATACCCATTTGATCCAGTGGTTTGACCAGTTAAATCTATAACTTCATTTACATCTCCTGGATCATTACCATCACCTTCAATTGTTAAAAGATACGTATTGGTTAATGGTGTATTGGCTGCGCCTCGTATTTCAATATATTCATTTGGATTATCTGTCCCAGGAGGATCAACCATAATCTCATTTATATAAAACTGTGCATTGATAACTTGAGAGGCAATTACGCAAGTTATTAGAAGTACTACTTTTCTCATAATTCCTTTTATTTAATTATAGGGTGAATTTTGGCTTATTATATTTGGTTAACCAAATTGGTCAACCAAATATATAAATTTATTTTTATTAACACAACTTTTATTGAAAATGATGTAATTGACCTAAATGTTTGCCGATATGTTAGTTGGTGTACTTTGCTCCAATAGGAGCAAACCAAGTTTTAAAGATTATCGGTTCTTAGATGATCTACTATCTCAATGGAGTTTTTGGTTAATTCTTTAATACCGTTATAGTCGAAGTTTCCATTTTTATCTTTAATGATTAGTTTAGATCCCATACCTACGCAGTGTACGCCCGCATTAAACCAATCTGTGAGATTCTTTTTTTCAGGAGTTACTCCACCACTAGGCATAATACTAGTCCAAGGACACGGAGCTTTGATCCCTTTTACAAAATCGGGTCCTCCTATTTGGGCAGCTGGAAAAATTTTTACAATTTCAGCACCTAATTCTTCAGCATAATTTATTTCGGTTAATGTTGCACAACCTGGTAACCAAGCTATTTTTCTTCGATTACAAACTTTTGCTATTTCTTTATTTAAAATAGGGGAAACAATAAAATTGGCTCCTTTTTGTATAAATAATGCTGCCGTACTCGCATCAACGATAGATCCAATCCCTAATACCATACCAGGAAGCTTGTTGTTAACCCATTTTGATATTTCTGTAAAAATATCCTGTGCGTGATCTCCTCTATTCGTAAATTCAAATACTCTGGCACCGCCATCATAACAAGCTTTAATTACTTTTTTAGCAATATCAATATCTTGATGATAGAACAAAGGAACAATACCTGTGCGTTCCATAATTTGTGCAACTTCTATTCTTGTATACTGTGCCATATTATCGTTTTATTCTTCCCGTTAGATTACCTTGAATAATGCTTAATACATCGGACTCTGTTACCAAATTGGCATCGCCCTCTATAGTATGTTTTAGAGCACAGGATGCATTCGCAAATTCTATCGCTTTACTATCATTGTAATGTAAGAGCCCATGAATTAATCCTGCGGCATAGGCATCTCCAGTTCCAATTCTGTCAATTACGTGAGTAATTTCTAGTTCATCGGTTTCAGAAAATTCTTGTCCATTCCACATTCTGGCTCTTATTTTATGCCAACTTGCATTGATAGAGACTCTGGTTTTGTCAAAAACCCCTTTAATGTGAGTATATTGATTCATTAAACATTTACTGGCTTCAATAAAGTCATCATTCTCATATGAAAAATCCGTAGCCAACAATTCATTAATTTCATTAGGACCGCCAATAAATATATTTGACAATGCTATCAATTCATTAAGTACATTTTTGGCTTCTAATCCATAGTTCCATAACCCACTTCTATATGCGGGATCTGCGGATATAGTTATTCCTTTTGAATGAGCAACTTCTATGCCTTGTTTCAATGTTAAATACGCGTTTTGAGATAGGGCAGGAGTGATCCCTGTCCAATGGAACCAATTACAACCTTCTAATGCGGCATCCCAATTGATCTGGTTAGGTTCTATATTACAGAAAGCTGAATTCGATCTGTTATATGCGATTGTACTTGATCGCATGACTGCACCAACCTCCAGGAAATATAATCCCAGAGGATGACGCGAGTCAATAATCAAACCAGTATCTACTCCCAGTTTCTGCAAGTAGCTCTTTGCTGCATCACCAACAAAATCGTTGGATACTGCGGTAATATGTTGCGTTTTGTTACCGAATTGAGCAAGTGATATTGCTACATTCGCTTCAGTTCCACCAAAGTAGTATTCTAATTGGTTAGATTGTTTTAATTTTTTATTTCCCAAAGGAGCTATACGCATTAAAACTTCTCCAAAGGTTACTACTTTTTTCATTTTTTATTTTTCTTTATTTTTTAAATTCCTAAAGCTTGTCCACCACCTATCTGAATAGTTTCAGCAGTAATAAAGGCAGCGTCGTTACTTGCCAAAAAAGATACAACAGAAGCAACATCTTCAGGTTGACCTAATCGTCCTAACATAATGTTGTTTTTCCAAGAGGCAAATACTTCAGGTTTAGTTGATTTAATTTGCGCATGAAACGGAGTATCGATGGTGCCAGGTGATACTGCATTTACTCTAATGTTATACTCTGCCAAATCCTTTGCTAATGCTCTGGTTATGGCATTAACGGCAGCTTTTGATGTTCCGTAAATTCCTGCTCCAGGACCTCCTGCAGTCCATCCTGCATTTGACGTATAGTTAATTATTGAAGCATTCTCTCCTTTTTTAAGAAAAGGAATAGCAGCTCTTGAAGCAAAAAATGTAGAATCAAGATTTAAAGCCATTACGGATCGATAAAATTCTGTTGTCATACCTTCAAATCGGGATCTTCCACCCAATCCACCAGCATTGTTTACTAATACATCAATTTTACCATATTTTTCACCGATGGTGTTTATGTTAGAGGTTACCGCTTCTTCGCTTGTAACGTCAAATCCATAATACTCTGCAGTTATTCCTTGAGCTGTAAGTTCTGCAACTCTCTCAGCTCCTTTATCATCTTCTATACCGTTTAGTAGTACAATATATCCATCGTTGCCTAATCTTTTTGCAACTTCGAAACCAATACCTCCAGTTGCTCCAGTTACAACTGCAACTTTTTTGTTTAAATTCATCTTTTTCTTATATTAATTTTTAAAATTGTTTTAATTGACTTATTGTTATTTTTCTAAGGGTTATTTTTTAGCCTTTAATGGCTGAATATTGCCACATAAAATCCATACGCTCGCCAATACTATTAATGTCAAAGCACCTCCAACTATAAATGCAGGAGTGTAATTCCCTCCAGCTGTCAAAGTAGATACTAATGCAGTTAAACCTACTCCAGCAAATTTTGCTGACATTCCAGACAGACCAGAGAGTGTCCCTACTGTCTTTTTACCAAATAAATCACTGGGTAATGTCTGTATATTACCGATAGCTGTCTGAAATCCAAAAAGAATAACGGCCATGATTAATACTGCATTGACAGGGCTTCCTGGATCAGATAGTAAGTAGAAACAAGGAAGCATAATCAGACAACCTAGCGTAATAACAAACTTTCTAGTTTTATTAATATTCCAACCTGATTTAATACGATTCTGTGCCAGAAGTCCTCCGAACCAGGCTCCAATCATAGCTCCTACATAAGGTACCCAACCGTAGATTCCGACCGCTTTAACATCCATGCCATATACTTCTGATAGATAAATGGGAATCCAAAATACAAACAGCCACCATATAGGATCGATTGCAGCTGAGGAAAGAATTACTCCCCAACTCTCTTTATGAGATAACATTTTGCCCGTTTCTGGATTGTATTCATCAAGTTGATTTTCATCGTCAATTTGATCTACATTTTCCGATTTTGATTTGTCAAGAATATAATTCCTTTCTTTTTCAGTAAGCCATGGGTGTTTTCCTGGTGGTGCTTTCATAATTAGCATCCATGGAATTAACCATAGTAATCCCATAGCTCCAATGATTATAAATATCATTTGCCAGCTAAAATGAATGGTCATAAATGCAATTGCAGGAATTGATATGATACCTCCAATAGCAGCGCCTGAGTTGAAAATTCCTTGGGCAAAGGCACGCTCCTTTGCTGGGAACCACTCTGCATTTCCTTTTGCAGCACCTGGCCAATTTCCCGCTTCAGCAACTCCTAAAATAGATCTGAAAATTGAAAAACTAAGAAAACCTTTTGCTAATGCGTGTAATGCGGTTGCTAAAGACCAAAAACCTATAGAAATAGCAAAACCTAATCGTGTTCCTATTTTGTCAAAAATCTTCCCGAAAATAGCTTGACCAAAAGCATAGGAAAATAGAAAAATTGATGAGATCCAACCATAGATGTCTTTTCGTTCGTCTGTGGATTTATCTGGATATAATTCTTCAGCGATATCTGGCCATAATACGCTAAGTGATTGCCTGTCTATATAATTAATTACAGTAGCTAAGGCAATTAGCCCTATAACCCACCAACGTAATCCTTTTATTTTTGTCATTATCTATTTCTTTGTATGTGAAATTTCAAGAAAATCTTCTCTGATTGGACTAAATACATCGATTAGAACTCCAGCTTCCAAACAAACTGCTCCATGTGGAACATTAGGAGGAATAAAGAATCCATCACCAGCATTTAGTACTTTTTTTTCATCTCCGATGGTAACTTCAAAACTACCAGATTCTACATAAGTAGTTTGTGAATGAAAGTGATCATGGATATATCCAATGGCTCCTTTTTCGAAGTTTACTTTTACCATCATAATGTTAACATCATATCCTATCATTTGACGTGTAATGCCTTCTGCGGCTTCTTCCCATGGTTTGTCTTTGGTTACAAAGAATACATCGCTCTTTACTTTTGAGTAGCTCATTGTTTAGTTGGTTTTTAAATTGTAATTACCTGTCCATTGATATTCTATAGTATCGACAGTAATTTTATGTTGTTTATGTGGATCGTGTTCTTTATTTACAATCATTAACGTATAATGTTCCTCATTTTTGAATATCACTTTTACAATTGTGTATGTATCATCAGAATGAATCAATTGAATGTTTTTAATATCAGAATGAGGATTCTGTACGGATTCTAGTTTTGGATCAAAATTTCCGTGAGGCTCTATAATGTTTACAAAAACATGATCTTCTTTGTTGTTTTCTCGTATCATATAAGAAGCATCATTTCTAAGATTGAAATTGGGATCATTAGCTCCTAATCTCGAAAAAACCATCGCACTATTTGGATTTATAATACTTGAGATAGAGTAGAAGCGGTTTTGATTTAACCAAGTTAAGGTAGCGAAGTTTTGATCACTTTTACCTTCTCCCAGCTTCCATAAATGTTGATATCCATTTTGAGCACCTAATTCGGACAATGTACTTTCTTTGGTATACTCAAAATTAGTATCCATTAGCTGTCCTTGGTACATAAAGTTTAGATCATATTGATGTTTTTCTTTAGATGTAATTGCATAGATATCAATGATGAAAGGTGGCCTTTCTGCTGCCGAATCTTTAATCAAAGCCAATGTTCTTTGCATATTAATACCTTTATATGCATTTTCTTCTTTTGCACTAACAATTTGGAGTTTTGTATCTTTTAGGTTAGAAAAAAGCAATTGTGGGCTCACTTTACTTGCCGCTTTTACCTTACCATCGAATTGAGAATTTTGGTCAATTGTTACGGTATTATGAGCTATGGTTTGTTTTGCCCATGTTGTATTCTCTGGTAAGTATCTACCTCCTTGTTTAGACTCTACGTTTAAAAATCTTGCGGCTCCATAATCTTGTAGAATTTCTTGTTTTCCATCGTAAAAGAATATAGAAAGCCTATCAAAGTGACCATGTCCCATTCCTTGAGAAGCAAATTTAAAGACAGCCGTAAGTTTTTCATCTTTTTTGCCATTTGGCATACGTAATAAAGCTAATCCACCATCTGTTCCATCCTTTCCATCTGTAATTAGTAAAGGTTTTTTTTCATAAACTTTTGGTTTAAAGTTTTTTAAAGCCTTTGCTACTTCAAGACCTGCTCCTGAAATACTTACTTTATTATGAGCTAAAGTAATAGGCAGTAGCGAACTATCTTCATAATAGGCATATGCAATATTGCTGGCAAATATCAATTCACTGGTTAAATAGTTCTTTTCTTTTAAAGCATCATTAAAAGGAAAAAATGCACCATTTTCATCAGTTAGTTGCAATACTGTGGTTACCGCTTTACCTAATAATTGATCTCGGTATTCAAAGATTTTTAGATCAGGTTGATTGATCTGGATAGCTTGAGCGAACAGCATGAAAGGCATCATAGCATATCGCTGATAATAGGGACCTTCAGAATAGTATCCTTCTGGGGAGAAAAGCATATCTATCTGTTTAAGAAAACCAGTTTCTTTATCCTTATTACTTCCGTATAAAGCTCGGTCGATCATATCTTGATCTTTGAGAACATATCCTGTCATACCTACACCCGCTACTGCCCAGGTTCCATGATTATGTATTTTGTTAAAAGTTTTTTTAGAATCAACACTAATAAATTCTGCAACTTTCTTAAAAACGTGATCCTCTATTGTTTTTTTATCTTCAATTGAAATGGCATCACTTACCAAATTATATGCTTGTATCGAATTAACTAACCAAACACTTTCATTTAATCCTTGCCAAAAAAGTTTTCCAGCTGGATGATTTTCTTTTCTTTTAGGATGTAATGGTAATTTAGAATACATTTTTGCATACTCTAATAACATATCTGTTACAAACTTGGAGTATATAGTATCTGCAGTAATCATATAAGCAATTCCCGCAGAGTACATTTCTCCATAATTACGCTTATGTTTTTCATGAGTATATCCACCACCAGGATCTTTTGGGATAGGCACTTCAATTCCATTTTGAATTGCTTTGTCTGCTTTTTCTTTATGCTGTTCAAAGGAGACTTTTAAAACATCATTAGTGTTTAGTAATTTTTTTATTTCATTAGCTTCAGAAGTAGATAAGGAAAGTACAGGTTTTTGGATTTTAGGCGCTGTTTTGTTTTCGGTTTTACCTTCTTGATTGCAGCTAAAACAGAGAGTACTTAGGGTTAGGGTTAGGCAAAGAATGCCTAACCTTAACCATTTAGTATGTGAAGGTGATTGGATCATTATAATATTATGAAAATTTGTTATTTATCGTTTTTTAACCTTGATCTTTCCAGTTAGTTTGATCTGTAATGGAAGCTGCGGAGTAATCTACAGCTCCAAACTCTGTTAATACTCTATCGGTTACAATTATCCAATCGTAATCAGCTGATCTAGGTATATTATCTGAAGAACTACCAGCAGTAAGACGAAAATGGAATCTAGAAAAATCGGCTGCACTATCCATAAATCCGTTAAGTCTTACAGCAACTAATACCCATTCTCCTCCTGTATCTAAAAGAGGACCATTAGATTCTCTACGCTGAGCACTTGAAGTTCCTAGATATATTTTTGTTCTACAGTTAGCCCCATTAATTCTCATCCAGAAATGTAATACTGGATTTCCAGCAAATCTACCAGCTGGATCTAATAAAGCAGCTGACTCTTCTCCCATTTCTTCAGTTCCGAAATCATCACTAAAGTCGTAACAATAAATGGATGCTAAAGTACTAGTAGTAGCTTTTGGATAATCTAAGTGTAAATATCTACTTCCAAAAGGTTCTGTCATTCCAGTAAACCTTGGTTGTTCTGATTCTTCTTCTCCTAATGACAATACGACTTCATTAGGGTTACCATTCTTATTATCTCTTACAGTTTCTAAAGCTTTAGTATCAAAATCATAATATTCGTAATACGGTCCGTTGATGTATGGTATGTTAAACACTGTTTGACGCATTTCTGTATCTGTAATGATAACTTCTGAGATTCCTGTTGTTACTCCAGATGGAACCATAAAAGTTAAATCAGTTGGAGACGTAGTAATTGTTGCCTCGATACCATCTACTGTAACAGATGTTGTGAAATTGATATTCGCTCCTGTGATTGTTACCATATTATCTCTAGTCATTATCCTAGGTACATTATCTGGTTCTGGTGTCGGTATATTAACTAAGAACGAAGGGCTTAATTCTTGTGCGATTTCTCCGCTATTACTATTATATGTTAAATTAATAGCAACAGGATCTAGAGTTCCTGGGTTTGGAACAGTTACTACAATTACATCATTTTCTTGAAAAGAAATTACACCAGTAACTCCTCCAAAAGTAACACTTGATACAACTCCAAGATTAGCACCTTCTATAATTAGTAAATCATTTGCTGTAGCCTCACTAGGGATTGCACTTGTTACTGATGGTACAGGATACGATACAGTTAAACTTTCTGTTGATGTTGCTGTAAATTCAAGATTTTCTGCACCTTGTCTACTCAAATCGTTAATAAGAACAATCGGCCCAGAGATTACTGCTGGATCAACTCTTAGTAAAATTTGCGTGTCACTAATTTTACTTTTAATTTCTGTTGGTATGCCACCAATAGTCGCTCTATCGACGAATTGAAGAAATTCACCTTCGACAAGTACTTCCTCTAGAATTTCAACATTTAACGGAGAAAAACTGGTAATTACAGGATTTGCTGATTCAATTTCTTCAACAGTTTGATCCACTTCTATATCCGCATCACAAGATGAGGATATTATAAATATCAACATTAAACAGAAAACCAATAGACCTGCTAAGATTCTCTTAAAAGATGCTTCGTAATTTTTCATAATTCTATGGTGTTAATTTTGTTTTTTAGTATCCCATTTCAGTCCAATATGTTGCTGTTTACGCAGCGGTGATTTTTCACTTGGAATGAAGTTTTCTTTATCTTCCCATTTTGGGTTTTTATATAACACATCTTTTGCAGATGCTCCTTTTGTTGCTTTTACTGTACCGCAATCAAAAATGATGCAGTTGCTCAAAGTATTTTTATTTCCTTTTAGATTAACAGGGTTAATTACTCTATAACTTTTTTCGAACACAGAGTTTTTAATGTCAACCCATACAATACCTTTAGTTCTTAATACAGTTCCTTTTTCTGTATTACCTACATTACTGAACACAGAATTATCTACTATAATTTTTCCCCCTAAAGTAGATTCATCGGTTCCACCGCGGTAATAATTTACTGCCCATTGTTCTATGTCTTTAAAAATGGTGTTATCTATATTTACTACTTGAGCACTGTATTTTCCGAAATTGTCTTTTTCTTCTGAAAGATTGATTCCTCTATACGCATTTTCAATTCTTGAATTGACTATGCTTACTGTATCTGCGAAGGTTCCTTTATATGCTTTATAAATACTGCCTCCATTTTTGTTTTTGAAACTATGTATATAACAATTGTCAATGAATACAGAATATGGTTCAGAGATGCCTTTGTCGGGAGAAACAACCGCATATTTTATGGGAGTGCTCAGGTTTCCAGATATTTCTAAATTGTTTAATCGTAATGTATTACCTCCTTCAACTCTAAAGAAGTATGTTGGATTTTTTTCTAACCCATCTTTTACTTTTAACAGTGCTTTTTTGCTTTTAGAATTTCCTTGAATAGTAATACTACTTCTGATCTTTATTCCTTTTTCTAAAATGTATTCTCCAGATTTTAGTTGGATAATACTGCCATTAGAAGCTTTTTTTAATGCTTTACGTAACGTTCCTACACCAGGTTCTACCTCAATAATTTCTGATGTAACTATTGGCTTAGGAGGTACTACTTTAGAATCCCAAGAGGTCCCACTTTTAAGGATAAGTGCTTTTGGTAATTTTGTATTTCCAAGATTATATGCACCCGCAACAAAAGTTGTTCTCTTTGTTCCTGTAATATCAAGTTTAGGTAATTTACCTTCAGATTTTGAGTTTTTTATTAACTCTTCATTAATAGCATTTGGTATGTAAAGAATGTTTTCTAAAGTATCCCAGTTCACTTTAACTTTAGTAAAACCAGCTTTATTGAATTCTTTTCCTGTATCAAGAATATTTCCATAAAACTTAATTCCATCTAATGTATCGTATACAGCTGCAATATCATCACCTTTATCATTAAAGATTAAATTATTAGCGAAGATCGTATTCGCGGGAGCTAAGGATCTTTCTTCATCTTTTCCAGCACAAAACTGAATTGGAGAACTATTAATTATGGTGTTGTTTAAGATATGAACATCTTTTACTTGATGGTATCTGTTTGCAGGGCTATTAGGTACACCATTCATAACTACAATTGGCCCTCTAAAACCATCACCAGTTAGATTCATCATCAAATTATTTCTTACCACATGACCTGCATTAATAATTCTGATACCGCCTGTGTGTGGTTTTTGATTTCCAATGAATACATTGTTTTCAATTAAGCATCTGTTTCCGTGTCTTAGTGTTAAAACTCCTTGGCTTTCTAAGAAAAGATTGTTGCGATATACGTTATCACAAGATTTATTAGAAATGATTTCCACTTCTCCGTTGCATTTTTCGAAAACATTATCTTCTACAATAGTCCTAGATGATAACAAAGAGTTTTTACTAGTTCCTATTCGAATTGTTTCACCCCCATTAAAACCTAAAGCAGGTCGCTCTCCAAAATAATTATGATCAATTCTGTGATTATTTTGAATATGTTCTTCGCCTTTTAACCAAACTACCAGCGTAGTTCCTGAATTAGTTTTACCTGCAAAGTAGTTATGATCAACTCTATTATTTTTTCCCCAGATACTTATCCATTTGTAACCTATCGCTTTGGAATTTGGGTTATAATAAGTTATCGCACAATCTGTTAGTCTAGAATGTGTTGCAAATTCCTTAGAGTTTACTCTAAAGGAGATTACAGATTTATCAGAAGTAAAACCATTCTTAAACCACAAACCTTTTATTATCAAATGAGTTCCTGCAATCTTTAAGCTAGAATCCCCTGTAATAAATACTTTGCCAGATTCTTCTGCTTCAATTATAATTGGATGATCTGAAGTTCCTTGACCTTTTGCTATTAGTTTTACATCTTTCCATTCTCCATTTTTAAGTATGATACGATCTCCTGCTTTTGCAGATTTAATAGCACTATTGAATTCATCAATAGTAGCTACTTTAACCTCATTGGCAAAGCAGACGCATCCCATAAAAAAGAGTAAGAAGGATACTGTAGCAGTAATGATATGTTGTTTAGTTAAATGCATTAATAACCAATGTTTTGAGCTAGGTTAGGGTTTAGGTCAATTTCTCTTTGTGGTATTGGTAAGAGCAACTGAAATTCAGAGATAGGATTTGCATCTAAATCAGGGTTATCTGGATTGTTGTATGCAAATTCTGTAACAAAGTGTTCGTTGATAACGGTTAAGGCTCTATTGGTTCTCAAAAGATCAAAAAATCTATGATTTTCGAAAGCAAACTCCAGACGTCGTTCATTCTCTAACGCAAGTCTAAAAGCAAAGCTGGAATTCACATCAGATTCTGTTAAAGGAGTTAAGCCTGCACGCACTCTTACTTTGTTGAGTTCGATCAGTGCTTCAGAGATACTTCTGGCATCTACATATGCTTCAGAAAGCATCAATAACACATCGGCAAATCTTGTAACTGGCCAATCTACATCTCCATCATCTAATGCATTAAAATCAGAATTGTATTTTGTAACATGCTTATTAAAAATCTCAGTTCCGTTAGTGGCAATATAACTATCTGCCATAGATGTAGGTTTTCTTTGATCCTCAATTAAATATGTATCAGATACATCTTCAGTTGGGACATTAAGTCCATCACCGTTTCCAAAAACAACATTACCATCACTCTGCAAAGGAGCAAAGAAGTTAGGAAAAGGTGAACCTAAACCTATAAGTCCCTGTTCATAACGAACAGAAAAAATAACTTCATTATTTAACTCATTCCCTGGCTCAAAAAGGTCATCATAGTTTGCTAAAAGATCATTGATACCTCTATCTCTAACATATTCAAGTTGAGTGATAGCCGCTTCTAAATCTCTACCAGGACTAGATAAATGAACTTTACCTAATATTGTTCTTGCAGCAATACCAGTTGCTCTTCCAAATTCAGAATCGTCATATTGCTCTGGTAGCAATGCTATAGCATCTTCTAGATCTTGAATTATAAAGTTATAGACTTCTGTAGCTGGTCTACGTGATAGTTCAAAGCCTTCTTCCCCAATTAACACTCGATCAGAAATTACGGTACTTCCATATAATCTTGTCAAATTAAAATGCATTAAAGCTCTAAGAAATTTGGCTTCTCCTTCATATTGGTTTCTCAAATTTTGATCTTCTACGACGGTAAGATTGGCAATAATTCTATTAGCTAAAGCAATAGTTTTATAGCAATTAGCATAATACTGTTGATTTAAAGAATTATTTGTATCTACAGTAAGGCGATCCAGTGTAAAACGTGGAGCATCTGATTCTGGAGATCTATCAGGGTTTGTAAAAGTGTTATCAGAACGAAGTTCTGTAACATTCCATTCTACAGCCATAACATCATATAAACTTGAATATGCAGCAATTACTCCTCTATTCAATTCTTCTTGATTATTGTAGAAGTTGTTGTCAGATCTAAAAGAAATTACATCTTCTTCAAGATCACAAGACATTGTAAGTAATGCCAAGCACAATGCATAAATATTAAAATTTATGAATCTGTTTTGAAGTTTAAAAATATGTTTCATTTTATATATTTTTTAGTCAGTGTTTCATTTAATATTATTCGTCTTGACCAATTATATTTGAAATTGACTATGATTAATTGCTTTTTAGAAATTGATATCCAATCCAAGTGCTAGTTGTCGCTGCACAGGTGTAACTCCTCTTTGATATCCTCTAATCAGGACATTACCTCTATCCGTATTTCCTTCAGGATTATTACCTAAGTAATCGTCTGCTGCCTGATACCATAGATTTTGTCCAGATAGGTAAATTCTCATTTTTTGTAAACCTATTTTCTTAGCAGAATTAGCAGGAATAGAATATCCTAATACTACTTCTCTTAGTGATATGTAAGAGGCATCTTGTACAGCATAATCTGTTTCTAACCAAGGTACACCGATTCTAATTCCAGGTCTACTTGCTGGTACATTTTCATTAAACCATTGATTTTCTGCATATACAGCACTATAACGTTCGACTTCATTATAGAAAGCTTCACCCCATACAACTTCACCTCCTTGAGACCCTTGAAAAGAAAAATTTAGATCTAAATTTCCATAGGTAAAGGTATTTGTGAATCCCCAAATAAAATCTGGAAATGGATCACCAATTACAGTTCTATCATCTTCATTAATAATTCCATCACCATTAACATCTACTCTTTTAAGTCCACCTACAGCATCTGTTATACCGCTTGGACTATTAGCTAAATCATCTGCATCCTGAAAAATACCATCTGTTCTGTATCCGTAGAACTGAATATAAGGTTCTCCTACACGTGTAATATATTGATCAGTTCTTTCTCCGTTATTAATAGCTCTTTCAGAACCACCAAAAGAAACAAGTTTATTCTCATTGAAAGATATATTGGCACTACCTTGCCATTTCAATTTACCGCTTCCAAGGTTTGTTGATAAATCAAACTCCCAACCAGAATTTTGAACTTTTCCAATGTTATTCCATTGTTCATCAAAACCAGTAGTATTGGATATTTGCTGTCTTAATAAAAGTTTTTCAGATAATTTATAGTAATAATCTACAGTAAGGTTTACAGAACCGTTGAAAAAACCTAGATCAATACCATTATTAAATTCAGTATTTGTTTCCCAGGTTATATCAGGATTTCCTTGTAAAAAATCTACTTCACCTTGTCCTGTTGTTACTCCACCTGTGTTTCCTAAGCTGTAATTGCTGAAATCTACGATAGTTTGTGATAAGAAATCAAATAGAGGAGGAGCAGCTCCACTAATACCCCAACTAGACCTTAGCTTTAGATTATTTACGGTATTACCAATACTGTTTCTCCAGAAGTTTTCATTTGCAACGTTCCAACCGATAGAAACAGATGGGAAAACTCCATATTTATTGTTTTTACCAAATTTATTAAAACCGTCAACTCTTCCTGCCAGAGAAATTAAATAACGATCTTTATAGGCATAATTAATTCTTCCTAAATATGAAGATAATATAGTTTCATCTTTTATAGTAAAAGTGTCATTAAGATCTATAATTGTTCCACCATTAAGTGTGGTTATTGTTTCGTCATCAAAATTGGTTATTCTAAGATTACTAAGACGTTCTGAGGTATTCTCATAAGTGATTCCTGCTAATAATCCAAGATCGTGACCATTAAAATCTCTGTTATAGGTTAATGTATTTTCATTAATATATTTAACAGTAAGCTGATCTGCTAATATACCTTCGGTTTCTCCATCTCGATCACCATCAGACCCAAAGAATTCTTCACCAGTTCTATATCTTACATACCCACCAAGAGAGGATTTAAAAGTAAGTCCTTTTGCAATTTTCCATTTTACCGATCCGTTGGCTAACAATCTGTATTCAAAACGGTTTCTTCTACTAGCTTCTTGTCTAGAGATTGGGTTGAAATTTGATGAAGACCAAAGGTTTTCTAGATTTCCAGTATTCTCTACCTGACCTGTAACAGGATCTACATAATCGAAGTTTAGATTTCTAAAATGTAAAGCATGCGCATAACTCCCTACAGGTTGTCCTGTTAGATCTGAAGTGTATTGATTATGTCTAACGGGGATCCAGGTCTCATATCTACCAACATCGGTAAAATTAATAGAAGATCTTCTGGTTAAGGTATAGGAAGGGTTTATTTTTAAATCAAAACTTAAGTTATCAGATAATTTAGATTTAAGTCTAGCCGATAGATTTAACCTTTCTAAATCGTTATCTTTTCTTAATCCTTCATTATAGATATAGTTGGCAGATACTAAATAGTTAGTCTTACTTCCTCCACCATAAATATTTAATTGATAATTTTCTATTCTAGCTGGATTCCTTAAAGCTTCTTCCTGCCAATTAGTTGGGCCGCCAATGTTTTGCGCAACGGTCCTTTTTCCTATTTGAACATTATCATAATTTACGAAGTTAGGTTCTCTGTTTTCTTGCTGAGCATTAAAGTTTTCTACTAACTGATCTCTATCTCTATCTAAGTCAGAAAATTCAATTGCATCTAACAGATCAATACTTCTTGCTGCTTGTTTGAAACCAGATAAAGATTTAAACTCAAAAGATGTTTTTTCTGCTTTACCTTGTTTAGTAGTAATAAGTATAACACCGTTAGCACCTCTGGATCCATATATTGCTGTAGAACTTGCATCTTTAAGTACTTCTATGGATTCTATGGTACTAGGATTGATAAACTGAAGACCATCATCAAACGGAAACCCATCTACTACTACTAATGGAGCAGAACTAAGACTAATAGAACCAATACCTCTTACAATTATTTCAGGTTCATCACCAACATTACCACTGGTATTTCTAATTTGAACACCTGCAATTTTTCCTTTAATACTATTAGAAACATTGGAGTAGGGTAATTCATCAAGGTTTTTGTTTTCTAATTTTGCAACAGAAGCTGTTAAACTGGATTTTTTCTGAACTCCATATCCAATAACCACAACTTGTTCCAGTTCGGAGGCTTCTTCTTCAAGAGCAACATCAACTTTTGTTTGATTATCAACTACTATGGTTATTGTTTTCTTTCCTGTAAAAGAAAATGAAATAACATCACCTTTCTTTACATTAAGTTGAAAGTACCCATCAAAATCTGTTGTAGTTCCAGTATTTGACTTCAAAATCAGTACATTAACTCCAGGTATCGGAATCCCATCTTCTTGAGAAGTGACCGTTCCTTCTAATGTAATGCTATCTTGAGCAAGCACTGTACAATGATATAGAACAATCAGGACGATTGTTATAATCTTTTTAAAATACATAAGTAATTATTTTTGTTTTTTAATGCTTTAGTTTAAATCACTAATTGGTTTATTTTCGATTTTAAAAGCAAATCCTGAATATTATAATTACTTGTAGTAAACAAATCATTAAAAAATGATAAATCGAAATATCTTTATCTATTTTTATTATCTTTGTTTTAATCTATCTATAAGTAATTATAGTCATAATTTTACTTTTTTAACTAAGTAAAGTTTCGAAAATTAAGGGATTAGTGTGGTAGCTGTCCCTTTTTTTGTTGCTGTTTTCCTTGTTACATGATATACTGTTTTTAGTTGTTTCCTTACTTTTTATAATTGTTTCTTAATTTTATTCGTAACAAAATTTATATAAATCTTTAAAGTGCTCTTCAAGTTTTTGAACGGCTTTATCTGGATCTTTCTCTACAATTGCATCTATAATTGCTTGATGTTCCTTAATTAATAAATGGTTTTCATCTTTATTACAGACTTTATTTGCTACAAAACGAGTAATAATTTCTGGAGTAATAACTAACATTAAAGAGTTGATTACACTATTACCACTTGCTTCAGATAATTTTAGATGAAACATTAAATCCTCTTCTACTGCATTAAGACCGTTTATTGCCTTCTCGCTGTATGCTTCATGTGCAGCTTGTATTTGATCCAAGTGTGCATCGGTTCTTCTGGTAGCTGCCAAGCGAACAGCATTTGTCTCTAAAATTAACCTTGTTTCTACCAGAGATTTAAAATCAGGTTCTTGTAATTGTAGAATATCGGACATCATACCATTTAGAGCAGTTACTCCAATATTAGATACTCGAGTACCACTTTGAGGATATTTTTTTACTAATCCATAAAATTCTAATCGTTGAATAGCTTGTCGTAATTGATTACGACTCACGCCTAATTTCTCTGCTAGAATTCTTTCTGCAGGAAGCTTGTCTCCAGGTTCAAGTTGCTTAGAAACAATTAATTCCCTAATTTTAGAAATAATTATTTCTTCGGAACCCTTTTTGGGACTGGACAAAACGTCCGTTTCCTTTTCGATTTTAATACTCATATACTGGTTTTGATTTTAACTGGTTGACCAATCTGGTTAACCAAAAGTATTGTTTTTTTTTATTTTCACAAAATTTATATGTTAAAAATATTAGGAAACCTTAAAAAAAGAGCCTTTTTTTTAATCAAATACAAGCTCTGAACCCTTTCTAACAGTATAGAAACTATAAGAAATGTGTTTTTTTAATATTTTTATTAATATACTACTGTCTTGCTATTACTTAGCGATACTAGTAAGGTCATACTAATAGTAAGTATATATAGATCACTTCTAGAGTTAAAAATAATCAAAAAGCGAATAGATGTAATTGTCTAAGTTGTTAATAATTAGTTTAATGCAATTATGGAGTCTTTTTTTTACGGTTTATTCTTAATTATGGAAGTTGTTTTAAGAAAATGATAATTTTAGAAGATTTTAGTTTATTTCCTTTTGCTTGAATATGGTTTTTATGTAATATTGCATCATCTAGTTAACGAAAGGGGCTACGGCCGACGATTTAGAGTTACTATTATGAAAACGACAAATTATATTCTTACAGAAGTTACAGTTCAATCCTTGAACCTATTAGGTAATACTATCATACCGATACGTCGCTTTCGTCGCCCCTTGGGGGTCTAACAATTTTATGAAGTAGGTGCGTCCTACTTCCCCTAGAAACATATTCCGAATATTTGTATTGTTAAGATTATAATCAAGATTCAATGTATTATAGTTATTAGCTAATACTTCATATTCTTACCTGGAATTAAAACTAAAAAATCAGTACAGATTATAGCTTTTTGATATACATAACTCATTGATGAAATGTGTTAAGTAAAAATGCTTAAATAAATCGAAGAGTTATATAATGAATTACATCTGACCTTAATATGGTGATAGTAATATACAGATGAAAGAGATAGAAATTATAATAGCAACAAAGGATCATCTTGCATATGCTTACGAGATATGTAATGTTATATCAGACTCTGCAAAAGTTAGAGGAACTGGTATAGCTAAGCGTACTCCTGAGTATATAAAAACCAAAATCAGAAACGGAAATGCAATTATCGCATTATCAAATGATCAATTTGCTGGATTTTGTTATATCGAAGTTTGGGGACACGAGAAGTATGTTGCTCATTCTGGATTAATAGTACATCCTAATCATAGAAATAAAGGATTGGCTAAAAAAATCAAAGAATTTACATTTAATTATTCTTTGAAAAAATATCCAACCTCTAAAGTTTTTGGGATTACCACTGGATTAGCGGTTATGAAAATTAACTCTGATTTGGGATATAAGCCTGTAACTTTTTCCGAACTCACTGATGATCCTAAGTTTTGGGCTGGTTGTAAAACCTGCACTAATTATGACATCCTTACTGCAAAAGACCATAAAATGTGTTTATGTACAGGAATGTTATATGATCCAATTAATGGAAAAAAGAAAAAGGAAAAATGGTACAACAAGAAAGTACTAAAAAGATTAAAAAACATAAAGCAAACAATGCTTGAAAATAATAAACAATTGATACTATGGAAAAAGTAGTAGTAGCATATAGCGGAGGTTTAGATACTTCATACTGTGTAAAATACCTTATACACGAAAAAAAATTAGACGTACATACCATATTGGTAAATACGGGAGGGTTTTCTAAAGAAGAGCTCCTACAGACAGAAAAAAGAGCATATGAGTTAGGAAGCACCTCTCATACAAATAAAACTATACTGAATGAATTTTATCAAAAAGCAATTAAGTATTTGATTTTTGGAAATGTTCTTAAAAATAACACCTATCCTCTTTCTGTAAGTGCAGAAAGAATATTTCAGGCAATAGAAGTCATAAATTATGCTAAAAAAGTAGGAGCCAAGTATATTGCGCATGGTAGCACTGGTGCTGGAAATGACCAAATTAGATTTGATGTTATATTTCAAACCTTAGCACCAGAAATAGAAATAATAACACCCATTAGAGATTTAAAACTTTCACGTCAAGAAGAGGTTGAATTTTTAGAAAAACATGGAGTGCATTATAGTTGGGAAAAAGCTCAGTATTCTATTAATAAAGGGATTTGGGGAACAAGTGTAGGAGGAAAAGAAACCTTAACCTCACATAGTTCTTTACCAGAGAATGCATATCCAAGTCAATTACAAAAGCAACAAGAAGAAACAATAATTCTGAATTTTGAAAAAGGAGAGTTAGTAGGTTTAGACGGTGTCCAAGATACACCCATTAGAAATATTCAGAAACTAGAGGAGCTGGCTAGTGCATATGCCATTGGTAGGGATATTCATGTGGGAGATACTATTATTGGTATTAAAGGTAGAGTAGGGTTTGAAGCTGCAGCACCTCTTGTAATTATAAAGGCACATCATTTATTAGAAAAACATGTGTTGACCAAATGGCAACAGTATTGGAAAGAACAATTAGCAAATTGGTATGGAATGCTGTTACATGAAGGAAATTATATGGATCCTGTAATGAGAAATATCGAAGTTTTTCTTGATGATTCTCAACAATCTGTTACTGGTAATGTAATAGTGAAATTGAAACCCTATCATTTTACCTTAGAAGGGATTGAATCTGAATTCGATATGATGAAATCTGACTTTGGGCAATATGGCGAAATGAATAATTCTTGGACCTCTGAAGATGCTAAAGGTTTTATTAAGATCTATGGCAATGCTAATAAAATATATCACAATGTAAATGCTAATAAGTTATGATTGCAGTAGGAATAGTTGGTGGATCAGGATACACCGCAGGAGAATTACTTAGATTACTGGTACATCATCCAAAAGTAGCCCTGGATTTTGTATATAGTACGACCAATGCAGGTGTTTCTATCAGTAAACAGCATACAGATTTAATAGGAGAAATAGACCTTAAGTTTACCGATAGCATTAATCCAAATGTGGACGTATTATTCTTATGTCTTGGTCATGGAAGGTCCAGAACATTTTTAGAAATGAATACTTTTTCTAAGAAAACAAAAGTGATAGATCTTGGTAATGATTTTAGATTAAAGGATGACCAGAAATTTTTGGATAGAAGCTTTGTATATGGATTACCAGAATTGCAAAAAGAAAAAATTCAATCTGCTCAAAATATTGCAAATCCAGGATGCTTTGCTACAGCAATTCAATTAGGCCTGTTGCCTTTAGCATCTATAGATAAAATAATAGATACAGTACATATTAATGCAACTACAGGAAGTACTGGCGCTGGAGTAATGCCTGGCGGAACTACTCATTTTAGCTGGAGAGATAATAATTTTTCTAGTTATAAAGTGTTTTCGCATCAGCATTTGGGAGAGATTAATCAAAGCATAGCGCAGTTGCAAGCTGATTTTAAGACTCCAATTTTCTTTATACCTAATAGAGGAAATTTTAGCAAAGGAATTTATGCAACTATGTATACTAAGTATGAAGGAACTGAATCAGAAGCAAAAGAGTTATATGCATCTTATTATAAAGATGCAAAATTTACAGTGGTATCTGATGAAGAAATTAACCTTAAGCAGGTTGTAAATACCAATAAATGTATTTTACATATTAGTAAAAAAAATGGAATGTTATTAATCACATCAGTAATTGATAACTTGATAAAAGGTGCATCTGGTCAAGCCATTCATAATATGAATTTAATGTTTGGATTGGAAGAAAAAATGGGGTTAGAATTAAAAGCAAGTGCATTTTAAAAATGACAATTGTCATACTGAACTTGTCGAAGTGTTTTCAATATTTAAGATAATGAATGTAAGTCTTTAACAGGTTCAGACTGACTAAAAAGAAATAAAGAATGGATACAATAACAATTATAGGAGGAGGAAACTTAGGAAAATCCATAATATCTGGATTATCTGGAAGTGACTTGTTCGAAGCAAAAAATATCACTGTAGTTGATAAATCGAAATATAACTTAAAAGAAGTAGAAGAAAAACTGGGAGTGTCGACATCACAGAATATTCCAACATCTATAAAGGATGTAAAATGGGTTATACTTTGTGTTCAACCAAGGCAGTTAGATATTGTTTTACAAGAGATTAAAGATATACTTACTGCGGATCAAATATTAATATCGACAGTAACGGGTACTTCAATAGAAGAAATTAATGCAATAGTTCCGAATAATAAAGTAGTTAGAGTAATGCCTAATACAGGAGCGGCAAAAAAGCTATCGATGACCTGTATAGCTGCTAATAATGATGTAAAGGAAGAACTCGCAATGGTAGAAAAAATGTTTGATACCATTGGTGAAACGTTGATTATAGAAGAACGATTGATGCAGGCAGCTACAGTTTTAGGCGCTAGCGGAATAGCGTTCTTTCTAAGGTTTTTAAGAGCAATGATTCAAGGTGGAATTCAAATGGGTTTTCATCCTCATGAGGCTCAGATTATTGCAGTACAAACAGCCATTGGAGCAGCAACATTGGTTGCAGAAAATGGAACACATCCTGAACGCGAAATAGATAAAGTAACCACACCACAAGGATGTACAATTGAGGGATTAAATGAAATGGAACATCAAGGATTAAGCTCATCGGTCATAAAAGGAGTAATGGCTTCTTATGAAAAAATTAATACAATTAAATAAAAGCTATGAAACTATTTGATGTGTATCCATTATATGATGTAGAGCCAGTAAAGGCATATGATAGCACAGTAATTGATGATAATGGAGTTGAGTATTTAGACTTATATGGAGGTCACGCTGTGATATCAATTGGTCATTCTCATCCTCATTATGTAAAAAGATTAAAAGAACAATTAGAACATATTGGTTTTTATTCTAATGCTGTTCAAAACAGTTTACAATCCAAATTAGCAGAAAAATTAGGGAAGCTATCAGGCTATAATGAATACCAGTTATTTCTGTGTAATTCGGGAGCAGAAGCAAACGAAAATGCATTAAAATTAGCTTCTTTTTATACAGGTAAATCTAGGGTGATAGCATTTAATAATGGCTTTCATGGAAGAACATCTGCAGCGGTGGCTGCTACTGATAATGCTAAGATCAATTCACCCCTAAATAAACAGCAAGACGTCACCTTTTTACCGTTAAATAAACTAGAGTTAGTCCAAGCTGAGTTGGAAAAAGGTGATGTGTGCGCTGTAATTATTGAACCCATTCAAGGAGTAGGTGGATTGGATGAAGGAACAACCAGTTTTTTTCAAGGATTAGAAAAAGCATGTAAAGAGCATAATACATTGTTAATTCTTGACGAAGTGCAATCTGGTTTTGGTAGAAGTGGTAAATTTTTTGCACATCAATATCATGATATTGCTCCAGATATTATTTCTATAGCCAAAGGAATGGGTAATGGTTTCCCAATAGGAGGAATTATGATTGCACCTCAGATTAAACCTGATTATGGATTATTAGGAACTACGTTTGGAGGAAACCATTTAGCCTGTGTTGCCGCCTTATCGGTTTTGGAAGTAATTGAGATAGAAAATTTAATAGACAATGCTAAAATAACAGGAGCATATTTTCTGTCAAAAGCCAGTAGCATACCAGGAGTAAAAAAAGTAAAAGGAAAAGGGCTAATGCTGGGATTAGAATTTGATTTTGAAGTAAGTAATCTTCGTGAAAAATTAATCTATGATGAGCACATTTTTACAGGTGGTGCAATGAACAAAAAATTATTAAGAATACTACCTCCATTAACCATCGGAAAATTAGAAATAGATCAATTTTTTGAAGCACTTCAAAAAGTGTTGGTAGCAGAAAAAGTATAAGTATGGATCATATATTAAACATATCTCAAAAAAATGCAGTACTGAACACAATGACAGTACTTATAGATAAACAAAGAGATGCTATTATAAAAGCAAATCTAAAGGATCTTGATTCATATACTGGAAATGATGTAGCTATGAAGGATCGTCTTAAAGTAGACCAGAAAAAGATTGATGGAATGATTGCAGCGCTCCATCAACTGGCAAATCAAGAAGATCCTATAGGAGTAGAGCGTTTTAGATTTACACATGATAACGGAATGCAGGTATATAACAAAACCGCTGCATTTGGAACTGTTTTAATTATATACGAATCTAGGCCAGATGTAACAATTGAAGCAGCTGGTATAGCATTCAAATCTGGAAATAGGATTTTACTTAAAGGAGGTAAAGAATCTTTACACTCTAATTTAGAAATAGTAAAACTTTGGCATCAAGCGCTCAAGGAAAATGATATTTCGCCAAGTTGGATAACATACTTGAATTATAATAGAACAGAAACTCAAAAATTTCTGGAAAAACCAACACAAAATGTCGATTTAATTGTTCCAAGAGGAGGAGAGAAATTGATAGCATTTGTAAAAGAACATGCTACTTGTCCAGTTATCGTAAGCGGAAGAGGCAATAATTTTGTCTATGTACATAATGAAGCAGATAAAACATTGGCTTTAGATAATATTATCAACGGTAAAACAGATAAAATATCTGCTTGTAATGCTGTTGATAAAGTATTAATTGATAGAAACCTCCCTAATAAAGAAAAGTTTATTAAAGAACTTATTACAACACTTCAAAATTATAATGTAGAAATATTAGGAGATTCTTATATATCAGAATATGAAAATGTTAGTGTGATACCAAATGAAACTATATGGCAAGAAGAGTTTCTGGATTATAAGATTGTTATTGGTGAAACGGAAAATGCAACAGCAGCAATTTCTAAAATCAATGACTATAGTGGAGGACACTCTGCAGCAATTATTACTACTAATCAACAAGAAGCAGAGTTTTTTATGTCATCGGTAGATTGTGCTGCGGTTTATCATAATGCATCAACAAGATTTACTGACGGTTTTCAGTTAGGACTGGGAGGAGAATTAGCGATAAGTACGGATAAATTGCATCAAAGAGGTCCAATAGGATTACAACATTTAGTTACTAATAAATGGTATATACACGGAGATGGGCAGATTAGATAAAAAAAGAGTAGTACTTAAAATAGGATCTAATGTCCTAACTAAGGAAAGCGATCATATCTCAAGAGGGAAAATTGAAGATATTGGTAGACAGATAGTGACTTTACAAAAGGATTATGAGTTTGTAATTGTCAGTTCAGGAGCAATAGCTGTGGCAAAACAATTTGTGAACCTTGAAAGTAACGGAAAAGAAATAAATGTAAAACAAGCATTAGCATCAATAGGTCAACCTCATTTGATGAGAATTTTTCAGGAGAGTTTTAGAGATCTTGGATTGCTTACTTCGCAGTGTTTATTGTCTTATTCAGATTTTGAAAGAGAACAATCAAAAAAGAATATAGTCAATACAATTAATGTACTTGTGGCAAACAATTATATACCAATAATTAATGAAAATGATACCGTTGCTACCGATGAGATTCAATTTGGAGATAATGATAAGTTAGCAGCATTAACAGCTTCTTTGTTGGATGCAGATTTGTTAACCATTGCTACGAATACTAATGGCATTTGCACTAAAGAATCTGTTAAGAATAATACGTACAAAACCATTGATACAGTTGATGATATAGCATCCTTAGAGAACGAAATTGTTTCTCAGATTTCAACGCATGGAACAGGAGGAATGATGTCTAAAATCCAAGCAGCCAATATTGCACAAGACGCAAATATAGAAACCTGGATCGTAAACGGTTTAGAGGATAATTTTATGGTAAATGCAATACATAACACTATTCCTTTTACCAAAATACTTAAAGCAGAATATCATGGATAATTACTTTTCTATACAAGATATTGATTCACTTCAGGATTGGGTGGATCAAGCTATTGAAATAAAGAAAAACCCACTATCTAACAATATGTTAGGAGTAAATAAGACAATTGGATTATTATTTTTTAATCCTAGTTTGCGTACCCGATTAAGCACTCAGAAAGCAGCAATAAATTTAGGAATGAATGTTATCGTGATGAATTTTACTGGAGAAGGATGGTCTTTAGAATATGGAGATGGAACCGTAATGGATCAAGGCAATTCAGAACATGTTAGAGAAGCAGCACAAGTAGTTTCACAATATTGTGATGTATTGGCAATTAGAGCTTTTGCAAAATTAGAGAATAGAGAAGAAGATTATAAGGAGAAAGTACTACGCAGTTTTATGAAGTACGCCACAATTCCTGTAATTAATATGGAAAGCGCTATTGGACATCCATTACAAGCATTAACGGATGCCATTACGATAACAGAATATAAACCAAAACACAGACCAAAGGTTGTATTATCATGGGCACCGCATCCAAAAGCCTTACCACAGGCAGTCGCAAATTCTTTTGTAGAGATGATGCAGCGCATGGACGCAGATTTTGTAATTACCCACCCTGTGGGATTTGAGTTAGCCAGTCAGATTACTAATGAGGTGCCCATTGATTACAATCAGGAAAGTGCTTTTAAAGACGCTGATTTTATCTATGTGAAGAATTGGAGTTCTTATAATGATTATGGAAAAACTTCTCAGGATGATCAATGGAAAATTACCTCAGAGAAAATGAAGCTAACGAATAATGCAAAGTTTATGCATTGCTTACCAGTAAGAAGAAATGTTGTTGTGGATGATGATGTTATTGATAGTAAAAACTCGATCGTAATTGAACAAGCTAATAATAGAACATACGCTGCTCAATTGGTATTGAAGAAAATTTTGGAAAAGAGTTGAGAGATGAAGAAACAGAAATTATTAGTTGCTAAAATTGGTGGTAACATCATTGAAGATAAAGAGGCATTGGACTCTTTTCTAAAAGATTTTTCTAAAATTAAAGAGCCGAAAATTCTAATTCATGGAGGAGGGAAATCTGCTACTCAATTGGCATCTCAATTAGGAATAAAAACTGAAATGATCGATGGCAGAAGAATAACTTCTAAAGAGAATTTGAATGTGGTAGTAATGACCTATGCTGGATTATTGAATAAAAATATAGTGTGTGGTTTACAAAAGTATAATTGTAATGCTTTGGGATTAACAGGATCCGATGCCAATGTGATTACAGCAGAAAAGAGACCCGTACAGTTTATCGATTATGGTTATGTAGGAGATGTAATTCATGTAAATAATACGACTGTAAATAGCTTTTTAGAATTAAATATTACACCTGTTTTTTGTGCAGTTACTCACAATGGAAAAGGTCAGTTATTTAATACAAATGCAGATACAATAGCTTCAGAAATTGCATCGGCAATGAGTGAGTTTTATGATGTTTCACTTTTTTATTGTTTTGAATTGAAAGGAGTTTTGGAAAATATTGATGATAAAGATTCTGTGATCGAACATATTGATTTTAAAAAATATGCAACACTAAGAGATGCTGAAATTATTGCTGATGGAATGTTGCCTAAGCTACAGAATTGTTTTGATGCACTGCATAAAAATGTGAGTAAAGTGCATATCGCAAATGCTGATTTTATAAAAGATAATAGAACTAAACATACGACTTTAAGTCTATAATGATGATACAAGAACTAACAGATAAAGCAATAACGCTTTTACATAAACTTATCGAGACCCAATCGTTCTCTTCAGAAGAAGAAGGAACTGCACAGTGGATCGAAAATTGGTTCATTCAACACGATATTCCTTTCGAAAGAGAGCACAATAATCTATGGGCATACAATAAATATTTAGATGAAAGTAAACCAACAATTTTATTAAACTCTCATCATGATACGGTTAAACCTAATGGGAATTATACGAACGATCCTTTTAATGCATTTGTACAAGATGGAAAATTATATGGATTAGGAAGTAATGATGCAGGAGGATGCTTAGTTTCTTTGATAGCTGCATTTACATATTTCTATGATAGAAAAGACCTTAAATATAATTTTGTAATAGCCGCTTCAGCAGAAGAAGAGAGTAGTGGTCCGTTAGGGTTGAAAAGTATTTTGAAATATTTTAAAAATGTTGATTTTGCTATTGTTGGCGAACCCACATTGATGCAGTTGGCAATTGCAGAAAAAGGGTTACTTGTATTAGATGTTTCAGTAAAAGGCACTGCGAGTCATGCGGCACATCTCAATGATGATAATGCCATCTATAACACCATTGAAATAATTCAGTGGTTTAAGGATTATAAGTTTAAGAAGAGTTCTGAGACGTTGGGAGATGTGAAAATGACCGTTACTCAGGTAGATGCGGGTAATCAACATAATGTAGTACCATCACATTGTAATTTGGTGGTAGATATTAGAGTAAATGACAAGTATAATAATGAAGAGGTTTTAGAGATAGTGAAACAGGAAATGCCTAATAATGTTGAGGTTCGACCGAGATCACTACATTTAGGTTCCTCATCAATTCCTAAAGATCATCCAATAGTAAAATCTGGTATTACTTTAGGCAGAACTACTTATGGCTCACCTACCTTATCGGATCAATCAGTATTAAGCTGTCCATCATTAAAATTAGGACCAGGAGACTCTACTAGATCCCATTCTGCAGATGAATTTATCTATGTGGAGGAGATTAGAGAAGGAGTGGATTTATATATTAAAATTTTAGAAGGAATTGTATGAAACTTTGGGATAAAGGATTGCCAACAGATCAAAAGATAGACATATTTACCGTTGGAAACGATAGACAATTAGATTTGGTAATTGCCAAATATGATGTAAGAGCAACATTGGTCCATGCTAAAATGTTATATAAAATAGGAGTACTCTCTGAAGATGATGTTTTAGCAATCGAAAAAGAATTACTTATTCTAGAAAAACAAATTGAGAATGGAACTTTCGCGATCGAAGATCAGTTTGAAGATGTACATTCTAAGATAGAATTTGAATTAACTCAAAAAATAGGAGATGCAGGAAAAAGGATTCATACTGCCCGATCAAGAAATGATCAGGTTTTGGTTGCCATGCATTTATACTTGAAAGATGAATTATTACTCATCAAATCTCAAATTAAGGAATTATCAGAGAATTTATTGAGTACTGCGCAAAAGTATAAGGATATTCTTTTACCTGGATATACACACCTACAAATAGCAATGCCCTCATCGTTTGGACTATGGTTTTCTGCATATGCAGAGAGTTTTATAGACGATTTGTATTTTGTTGATGCAGCTTTAAAAGTAGTAGATCAAAACCCATTAGGAAGTGCAGCTGGATATGGAAGTTCTTTTCCTATAGACAGAGCATATACTACCAAAGCATTAGGATTTGAAACATTGAAATACAATGTAGTTGCAGCACAAATGAGTAGAGGTAAATCCGAAAAATCTGCTGCTTTCGCAATGAGTAGCGTGGCAGGAACATTATCCAAATTAGCCATGGATGTATGTCTATATATGAGTCAGAATTTTGATTTTATGAGCATTCCATCCGAGTTAACCACAGGATCTAGTATTATGCCACATAAAAAAAACCCAGATGTTTTCGAATTAATTAGAGGTAAGTGTAATAAAATCCAAGCGTTACCATACGAACTAAGCTTGTTAACGAATAATTTACCAAGTGGGTATCATAGAGATTTACAATTACTGAAAGAAGGAATTATTCCAGCTATTCAAAACCTAAAAGCATCATTAGAGATGACAATGTATGCACTTAAAAGCATAAAAGTAAATGATAGTATACTGAAGGATCACAAATATGATTACTTATTTAGTGTAGATACGTTAAATGAATTGGTAATGAAAGGGATGTCGTTTAGAGATGCTTATGTAAAAATTGGTTTGGATATTGAAAACGGAAATTATAAACCAGAAAAAAACACAAAACATAGTCATATAGGAAGTATTAATAATCTATGTCTCGAAGATATTAGAGAGAAATTAAATGCGGTCTAAATAAAAAATTATAAAAGTATTGAAGAAAAGTTGAAGCTGTTTAATTGAGTGTAAGTTGAGTTAGTTTAATTTTTTTGGTTTCAACCTAGATCCTCGACGGAGTAGTTAACCGTCGAGGATTGTTTTTAAATATTGAAGAGTAATAATTAATATCTTAGATAAAATTTATAAAACCATGAAAATTACCTGTTTTGGAGAAGTTCTTTGGGATATATTTCCCACTCATAAAAAAATTGGAGGTGCACCGCTAAATGTTGCCTTACGATTAAACACTATGGGAATAAAATCTTCTATTATTACCAAAGTAGGAGCTGATAATTTGGGAGACGATATCATTACTTATATAAAGACTCAAGGGTTAACCATTGATACGATACTAAGAGATGATCAATATCAAACTGGTGAGGTCTTGGTAGCTTTGGATCAGGAAGGTACTGCTTCATATACAATTAGTTATCCTGTTGCTTGGGATTTTATAGAGGTCACAAAACAGATGATCAATGAAGTTTCGACATCAGATGCAATCATATTTGGAAGCCTTGCAAGCAGGAATAAAGTGTCAAGAAAAGCATTATTTCAATTACTGGATGTAGCTCAATTTAAGATTTTGGATGTAAATCTCAGACCACCACATTATGATATAGAATTGCTTTTAGAATTAATGAAGAGTGCGGATTTTATTAAATTAAATGATGAAGAATTAAATGAAATATGTACTCATTTTGAAATTAACAAAACTACAATTGAAGATCAAATAAAAGCTATTGCTTCGCATACAAATACCGATCAAATTTGTGTTACTAAAGGAGGAAAAGGTGCGGTTTTATTGTATAGAAATTCTTTGTATCATAATAATGGTTATAAAGTTGATGTAGTAGATACAGTGGGAGCAGGAGATTCTTTTCTAGCTACTTTAATTTCTAGATTGCTGAAAGGAACTCAACCACAGTTAGCAATAGACTATGCATGCGCTATTGGAGCAATGGTAGCAGGAAGCGAAGGTGCAAACCCCATTTTTTCTGATACTGAAATCAAAAGTTTTATTGAAAAGCAGTAACTAATCTAATTCTCTTACCCAAATATTTCTATAATGTACTGGATTACTATGATCTTGTAATTTGATAGGACCATTTCCGTGTGGGTCATTTTTAGGAGGACCAATATATTCTGTACTTCCCAGAATTTCTATATGGTTTTGCACTAAAACACCATTATGAATTACTGTAAAAGCTCCTGATTTCGTTTTTTTACCATCAGAGTCAAATTTTGGAGCATGAAATATAATATCATAGGTTTGCCATTGATCATTTGGTTTTGTCGCATTCACTAAAGGGATATGCTGTTTGTATATAGCAGTAGCTTGTCCATTAGCATAAGTTCTATTTTGATAACTATCCAGAATTTGAACTTCGTATTTATTTTGAAAGAAAACACCACTATTTCCTCTACCTTGTCCTTCTCCGACCACAACATCAGGAGCTTTCCATTCCAGATGCAGTTGTACACTACCGAAATTTTTCTTTGTTTGGATATCGCCAGCTCCTGGTATAACGGTCATCGTTTTATCAGGATTAATTTTCCAGGCGGCATGAGTAGAATCCTTGGCAGAAACCCATTGATCAATATCATTTCCATTAAAAAGTACGAGTGCATCCGAAGGTACATTATGCTCATTAAAAGTAATAGCCTTGGGTTCTGGGTCCCATACTTCTGTTTCTTTAGGATCTGTAATCTCTTTTTGCGTAGTTGGAGCTGTTGTTTCTTTTTTAGTTTCAGAAGGAATATTATTTTCCTCTTGTTGTCGTTCTTTACAAGAAAGAATAATAACGGCAACTATTAGATATATTAATTTTTTCATGGTGGTTTGGTGGTTTTATGTTGGTTATAATCCTAAAATACTTTTTAATTGTGCTTTATCGATATCGGCTCCGGCAAAATCATCAAAGGCTTTTTGTGTAGCTTCAATAATATGATTATTTATAAATGATGCACCTTCTCTAGCACCTTGCTCTGGCGACTTAATACAGCATTCCCATTCCATAACGGCCCATACATCACAACCATATTGGGTAAGTTTAGAGAAAATAGTTTTAAAATCAATTTGTCCGTCTCCAGGAGAACGATAGCGACCAGCACGATCAATCCAATCACTATATCCACCAAAAACACCCTTTTTACCAGTAGGGTTAAATTCTGAATCTTTTACATGAAAAGCTTTAATAAATTCATGATAATGATCTATATAGGTCAGATAGTCTAGTTGTTGTAATACAAAGTGACTTGGGTCGTATAATATATTTACTCTTTTGTGATTTCCTGTAGCTTCCAAAAAGCGTTCAAATGTAATACCATCGTGAAGATCTTCTCCTGGATGAATCTCATAACAAACATCTACGCCTTGTTCATCAAAATGATTTAAAATTGGAAGCCAACGATTTGCCAGTTCCTGAAATCCCATCTCAACTAATCCTACAGGGCGTTGTGGCCATGGATGCATTGTATGCCATAATAAAGCTCCAGAAAATGTAGCGTGTACATTGATTCCTAGTCGATTACTAGCTGTAGCAGCATTTTTCACTTGATTAATAGCCCATTCTGTTCGTTTTTTGGGATTGTTTTTACAAGTATCAGGAGCAAAATTGTCAAACATTTGATCATAAGCAGGATGCACTGCTACCAATTGACCTTGAAGATGGGTTGATAATTCTGTGATTTCTAACCCATAATCTGCAATTTTCCCTTTAAGCTCATCGCAATACGTTTGACTCTCGGCAGCGATATCCAGATCTATCAATCTTGTTTCCCATGTTGGAATCTGAATACCTTTATATCCTAAACCTGAAGCCCATTTGCATAATCCATCCAATGAATTAAATGGAGGTTTATCATCCATAAATTGCGCTAGAAATACTGCTGGGCCTTTTATTGTTTTCATTCAGTTTTAATTTTTTTGTTTTTGAACTAAAGAGTTTATGAGTTAATATTTTTGGATATTATAAATTTAAGTTAAGATGATAACTTAAGCACACACTTCTTCTAAACTCATCCCTTTTTACATTTTAGTCCAGTTTGCATTATTGTTACTACTCTCCACTGCTGCATAGATAAATTTCATTCCTCGTACACCATCAGTAATTGTTGGAAAATCAGGATTAACAGAAGTAGTTTTACCACTTTTTACCATCAATAATTCCTTAGCAAAACTTCGGTATATGGTGGCAAAACCTTCTAGATATCCTTCTGGATGACCAGCTGGGATACGTACATATTCTGATGATTCAGGATAGACACCGTTACCAGCAGGAGTATAGATTTGTTTAGGTTGATCCAGCCATTTTACGATAAGTTGATTAGGGTTTTCCTGATACCATTCAATGCTACCTTTTGTCCCATAGACTTTAACACCAATATTATTTTCCTCTCCTGTAGCGATTTGAGAAAATGACATAATTCCCTTGGCACCATTTTCAAAACGTAATAATATATTTCCATCGTCATCTAAGATACGTCCTTCACCGAATGCAGTAAGATCTGCAGCTAATTCTTCAATTTGGATTCCTGTGATATATTCTATAAGGTTTTCGGCATGAGTGCCTATATCTCCTAAAGCTCCTCCTATACCAGAACGTTTAGGATCCGTTCTCCAAGCTGCTTGTTTTTGTCCTGTCTTTTCAACAGCTGTAGAAAGCCATCCTTGTAAATAGTGTACATTAATTTTTCTGATTGCTCCAAGATCTCCTTTGTGAATCATGGCTTTTGCCTGCTTTACCATAGGATATCCTGTATAGTTGTGAGTCAGGGCAAATATTTTTCCAGAAGACTGTACCGTTTTTTCCAATTCTATGGCTTCATCTAAGGTTAAAGAAAGCGGTTTATCGCAGATCACATGAAAACCATATTCTAAAGCCATTTTTGCAGGAGGATAATGCATGTGATTTGGCGTAACAATAGCTACAAAATCCATTTGTTGATGTGCTGGAAGTTTAGCCTCTGCAATGATCATTTCTTCAAAACTCCCATAAGCTCTGTCGTCAGGTATTCCTAGTGTTTTTGCAGAAGAAATACTTTTCTCTTTATTAGAAGAAAATGCACCACATACCATATCGATCATTCCATCGATACTTGCTGCTTTGCGATGTACATCGCCAATAAAAGAGCCAGTACCGCCACCAACCATTCCCATTTTAAGTCTGGTCATATTAACTTTCTTTATATTCTATTTTTTCATTTTTGAAGAAGATAGCAAATAATATCATTACCGCAGCAGCAAAAATAGCTGGGAATATCCAAATACTATTCCAGTTATGTTCGCCTTCTATGATTAAATTGGCATCTGTAATTTTTCCAGCAACATAAAATCCGACTAGCATCCCTAATCCGTAAGTTGCCAGCGTAATTAAACCTTGAGCTGCACTTTTAAACTTTTCGCCAGCTTTAGAATCTGTATAGATCTGACCTGAAACAAAAAAGAAGTCATAACAAATACCATGAAGTGCAATACCTACAAGAAGCATAAATGCAAGTTCTCCAGAGTTTCCGTACGCAAATAGAACATACCGTATTGCCCAAGCTAACATTCCTACTAACAAGGTTTTTTTGAAACCAAATTTCTTAAAGAAAAACGGAAGGAGTAACATAAAAACTACTTCAGAGATTTGACCATAGGTCATCTTTCCTGCAGGATTAGCAACACCTATTTCCCCTAAAAACTGTCCAGCATGTTGGTAATAAAAAGCAAGAGGAATACAGATCAGTATAGAAGCCAGAAAGAACATTAAAAAGTTTCGATCTTTTAAAAGCATAATAGCATCCAATCCCAATATATCCGAAATACTTACCTTTTGATCTTTGCTTGTTTTGGGTGGTGTTTTAGGTAAAGTAAAGCTGAATACTCCTAATACAGCTGATGCTGTTGCAGTCATTAAAAAAGTATTTTTCAACGACCCATTTGCAATTCCTTCTGGTGAATCCCAATGAAAAGCATAACTTATTACAGAACCTGCGATAATCCAACCTAAAGTCCCAAATACACGTACAAAAGAAAATTGTTTAGCTGGATCATTCATCTGATTAAAGGATACAGAATTTACTAAAGCCAATGTGGGCATATAGGCAATCATATATCCTAATACGTAGGGATAAAAAACAGAAAAATCAGTTGCATTTGCCATTTGATACATTAAGAAGGCTCCGATAAGATGTAAGATTCCAAGAATACGTTCTGCATTAAAGAATCTATCGGCAATCAGCCCAATGATAAAAGGAGCTATAATAGCACCCCAAGATTGGGTAGAATACGCCATAGCAATTTCTCCACCAGTAGTTTTTAAAGAATTAGGTAAATAGATACCCATCGTTACAAACCAGCCTCCCCAAATAAAAAATTCTAAGAACATCATTAGGGATAGCTGAAATTGAGTGAATTTATTCATAATAAAAAGTTGGTTAGTTTATTTGTTTAGAAAGATTGATTAATAAATCTCTTGTGGCAATAATACCTTCAATTTCACTTAACCGTTCACCTTCGTATTCAACTCCAATATGTCCTTGGTAACCAGAAGCTTTAACAATCTCCAACATTTTTTTATAGTTTATAGTTGTTTCATGACCATTAGTATCAAAATCATAAGATTTTGCACTCACTCCTTTAGCAAATGGCATTAGTTCTTCTACTCCTTTATACTTAGGATACTCTTTAATACAAGATGCTCCCCAACGTTCTCCACCTTCACGTTCCAGGCAGAAATTCCCAAAATCTGGCAATGTACCACAATTGGGTTTGTTTACATTTTGCATCACCTTGGCAAGCAAAGAGGCATCAGAAGATAAATATCCATGATTTTCTACAATTACATTGACTCCTTTAGTAGCTGCATATTCTGATAACTTAGTTAATCCATCAGTTGCTACTTGTACCCATTCTTCAGGATCATTTGTGCCAAACAGATTTACTCGTATAGAGTGACATCCTAAAAATTGTGCTGCATCAACCCATTTTTTATGATTTTCTATGGTTTGATTTCTTTCCTTTTCATCCTTAACAGCCAGATCTCCTTCACCATCAACCATGATTAGTAAATTCTGAACATTATACTCATTACTTTTAGCTTTTAACGTTTCTAAAAGTTGTTGTAAGGCTTTTTGAGGTTCTTTAGCATTTTTATATGTGTATAATTGACTTACATATTCGATACCAGTAAACCCTAATTCTTTTGCTTTTTGAGCAAAATCTATAGGGTCTAATTTACCAGATTGTATTTCTTTATGAAGAGACCATTGTGCAAGTGATAATTCAAAAAAAGGTGCTGCCTCTACAGGTTGTTCTATTGTTTTTTCTTCTTCTTTATCCAGTATTGTGTTATTTTCAGTAGACTTGTTTTTACAAGAACTTATGATTATTAACAAACAAATAAGTCCTTTAAAGATGGTTTTGTGCATTGTTTTAAGTTTAGTTAGGTAATGATTTTATAAAGCCCAGTCTTTTCCTCCAGTTAAATTTTGAACAGAATCACAGCCGATATATTCTCCTGGGACTGGTAAATAATTTAGTACGTTTTCTGCAATGTCTCGAGAAGTCTTAAACCCATAAATGGATAAACCTCTAACCGAAGAAAGAAAACTAAAAGATATAGCTTCTTGAGAAATAGTATTTAAATCTTCAGGAGTTTTTATTTCAGAAACTTCTTCCCAATATTCTTCTTGTTTTTCCTTAGGTAGTTTTAAGTATTTAGACAATAGTTGATCATATTCTTCTATAGTTACATCATCTATATTTTTTTTCTCATTAATACCCAATTCTTTCATAATAATACTCGCACCATATTTAAATAGTTGCGCTTCCTCTTCTTCTTCGAGCGCATTATTAATATATCTATCGATAAACATGGGTACATGTAAAGATTTTGCGCCTGGAATATCTGTTTCGGGAATGATAAGATCAACAATTTGTTCTAAGGCCTTCCCTTCATCAATTGATAAAAGTTCGGGAGTCCAATCCATTACATATTCTTTTTGACAACTTTGTAATAGACTTAGTATTGTAGGAGTAGCTGCAATGTATCCTGCAGATATTCCGATGTTTTTCAATGCTTCTCTTCTGTTCATAGATATTGGAATTAAGCGTTTTTCAATATTTGTTCGGCCGCGTGATTTGCTGCTCTTGCTGTAAAAGCCATATAAGTTAGTGATGGATTTACACAACTAGCTGAAGTCATAAATGCACCATCTGTAACATATACATTGGGGACTGCATGAATTTGATTATTTCCGTTAAGTACGGATGTTTTTGGATCTTTACCCATTCTAGCGGTTCCCATTTCGTGAATTCCTAGTCCTGGAGCTCCAATATCATCCCAAGGCTGTACATCATTAAATCCAGCTTGTTTCAACATGTCCATTGCCTGTGTAATCATATCCTTGCGCATTTCCAGTTCATTTTCTTTAAATTCGGCATCAAATGTTATGGTTGGTAAGCCCCATTCATCCAATGTGTCATAATCTAAAGTCATCTTATTTTCGTGATAAGGCAAACATTCTCCAAACCCCATAAGACCTACTCTCCATCCACCTGGTTCTAAAATTTTTTCTTTTAATTCGGCTCCGTATCCAAGTTCAGCGATGGTTTCTTCCCAATTAGAGCGACTAGCACCTCCTTGATATCCGTATCCTCGCTTAAAATTTTTCTGATCTGTATCACCACCAATATTTCTAAAACGAGGAATATAAATTCCGTTAGGTCGGCGACCTTTAAAATATTGATCTTTAAAACCGTCATGTTTTCCAAATGCTCCAGCTTTAAAATGATGATCCATGATGTTATGTCCTAATTCTCCTGAGTCATTACCCATTCCATTAGGAAAACGTTCTGATTTTGACTGCATCAATATACTGGCAGATGCTATAGCAGAAGCACATAGAAAAATCACCTTGGCTGTATATTGCATCTTTTCTTTGGTTACTGTATCGATCACCTGTACGCCTGTTGCTTTACCTGTTTTATCATTATACAGAACCTGATGCACAATAGAATTTGGTCGTAAGGTCATATTGCCTGTTCTTTCTGCGGCAGGAAGGGTAGAGGAGTTACTACTGAAATAAGCTCCAAAAGGACAACCTCTCATACAACGATTACGGTACTGACAATTCATTCTTCCTTCGAAGGTTTTGGTTCCAGTTATATGTGCTGTTCTACCAATTGTTAGAAGACGATCGTCATAATTTTTAGCTATATTCTTTTTTAAATGATCTTCTACACAATTTAATTCCATAGGAGGTAAAAATTGCCCGTCAGGTAATTGTGCTAAGCCTAATTTTTCTCCACTAACACCAATGAATTCTTCTACTTTATCATACCAAGGAGCAATGTCTTTATATCGTACTGGCCAATCAACAGCTATTCCTTCTTTTTTATTGGCTTCAAAATCAAAATCACATAATCTATAACTTTGTCTTCCCCACATTAAAGATCGACCACCTACATGATATCCTCTGATCCAATCAAAACGTTTTGTTTCATTGTAGGGATGCTTTAAATCATTCACAAAGAAATGACGATGTGCTTTGTCAGTAACGTAACCAGTACGATGCTGCTTGGGTTGTTCTTGGATTTCTTTTCTTGAAGGTTCGCCTCGCAATTCATAATCCCAAGGATCATCATTAATAGTAGGGTAATCATCGATATGATTTACCATACGTCCTCGCTCTAATACCAATGTTTTTAGCCCTTTTTCGCAAAGTTCTTTGGCAGCCCAGCCACCACTAATTCCTGTTCCTACGACAATTGCGTCATATTGAGGTTCTTGTTCCATACTTTTTTGATGTTTACAGACAGTATATAATTAAATGTTTATGAGATCATCTAGTGTATAGAATCATTCATACAAGTTATATTAATGTAATACAACAACTGATAGGCTTTTACAAGCACTATACTAAGCTCTGATAGTAGTTTTGTTTGTCTGTTTTCTTCTTGTTCTGGAAGAAAGGTATTGTCACTATGAAGTTTTAGTAATTCATAGTTTCGGAATTAATATTACTAAATTCTGGTTCTAATATAAGAAGTTTGTTTGTTTTTTAACAATACAATTAACAAATCATTAATTAAATTAGTAATTCATTAAAAAATAATTCGGACCTAATGTCAAAAATACATAGAAGAAAAGCCATTAGAAATTTATCCTTAGGACTTGGTACTATAGGTTTTGGAGGCACTTTGATGGCCAAATCTTTATCAGAAAATCCTATAGACTCAATCCAGAATAATTTAAAAGGAAATATTAATCACTCGGTATGCAGGTGGTGTTATCAGAATATACCACTGGATGAGTTTGCTGAAAAAGTAAAAGAAATTGGTATAAAAGCGATTGATTTGTTGAAACCTGATGAATGGAGTAGTGTTCAAAAATATGGATTAGATTGTTCGCTTGCAACAGATACTTTTGCAAGTATTACTGATGGATTTAATGACCCTAAGAATCATGTTGTTTTACAAGAAAAATATCGTAAACTAATTTCCCAGGCATCGCATTCTGGAATAAAACAGGTGATCGTTTTCTCTGGAAATAGAAAAGGTATTTCTGATAATGAAGGTTTAGAACATTGTGCAATTGGATTAGATACGTTGGTAAGGCATGCTGAAAAAAATAATGTAACCTTAGTGATGGAATTATTAAATAGTAAGTTAGATCATAAGGATTATCAATGCGATCATACTCCTTGGGGTGTTGGTCTAGTAGATAAGATTGGGTCTACAAATTTTAAGTTATTATATGATATCTATCATATGCAAATAATGGAAGGAGATATCATTACTACTATTGATAAGTACAATGATTATATAGCTCATTATCATACAGGAGGTGTACCTGGTAGAAACGAAATAAATGAAACTCAGGAACTGAATTATGCAGCAATTATGAAAACGATTGTAAAGAATGGATATAAAGGATATGTAGCCCAAGAATTTATTCCAAGCTATACTGACAAACTTAAAGCATTAACCGAAGGGTTATGATATGTGATGTCTAATGATTAAGGAAACATTGTTTTCAAATCCTGGATGACATTGATATTATGTCTTAGATATGCAAAAAGAATAAATAATATAATAATTGCTACCACAAACCCTAATAGATTTCCATTTTTACTACTGGAAACTTTTTTTGATGTTTTTAAGTACACTTTAGAAAGTTTTTTTGTGTATTTAGAGACAAGTGCAAAAGCTGGTGCAAAAATTAAAATCACAAGTAGCATATCTATTGCTACCAGAAGATATCCTTCTTCATGAATATATTCTTTCACATATTTAATAACAAATTCTTTAATAAGTGCCGCACAAAGTACAGCGATAGCATAGATAGCGAATTTGGTAAACTGTTTATTATTCATGGGGTATTAAAACTATAATTTCTGTCCAATAAAATTAAAAAACTTATGTGTTTTAATCATGTTTATTTTATAAAGGAATATTACCGTGTTTTCGTTTAGGTCTATTTACGGTTTTATTTTCCAGCATGCTAAATCCTTTGATCAGCTTTCTTCGGGTGTCTTCTGGTAAGATAACTTCATCTATAAAACCACGTTGAGCTGCTCTATATGGATTTGCAAATTTTTCAGCATATTCGGATTCTTTTTCTGCCAGTTTTGCTGCAGGATCATCTGCTGCTTTTATTTCTTTTCTAAAAATAATTTCACTGGCACCTTTAGCACCCATTACCGCAATTTCTGCAGATGGCCATGCAAAATTAAGATCTGCACCTATATGTTTAGAGTTCATTACATCATAAGCGCCACCATATGCTTTGCGCGTAATCACTGTAACTTTAGGAACTGTTGCTTCACTTAAAGCATATAATAATTTAGCTCCATGAACTATAATACCATTCCACTCCTGATCTGTACCAGGTAAAAATCCAGGAACATCTACTAAAACTAATAATGGAATATTAAAACAATCACAAAATCGTGTAAATCGCGCTGCTTTTTTAGAACTATTAACATCCAGAACACCTGCTAAAAACATAGGCTGATTGGCCACAATACCAATACTTCTTCCTCCAAGTCTTGCAAAACCTACAATGATGTTTTCTGCATAGTTTTTATGAATTTCGAAAAAAGAATCTTCATCAATTATTCCACCAATAACCTCATGCATATCATAAGGTTTATTTGGATTATCTGGAATGATATCAGCTAATATTTCTCTTTTTTCATCAGTTAATGAGTATGCAATGTTTTTAGGAGTTTCTTGATTATTTTGAGGAAGGTAACTCAATAGTTTCTTTACATCTTCAAGACATTCAACATCATTCGAAGAGGTTATGTGTGCAACTCCAGATTTAGAAGAGTGAGTACTAGCTCCTCCTAATTCTTCTGAGGTGACTTCTTCATTAGTTACTGTTTTTACTACGTTAGGACCTGTTACAAACATATAACTGGTATCTTCTACCATCATGGTGAAATCTGTCATTGCTGGAGAATATACTGCTCCACCGGCACAAGGACCCATAATAGCAGAAATCTGTGGAATTACTCCTGATGCTTGTACATTTCTATGAAAAATATCAGCATATCCACCTAAAGAACGTACACCTTCTTGGATTCTAGCTCCTCCAGAATCGTTTAGTCCAATCATAGGAGCACCCACTTGAACCGCCAAGTCCATTATTTTACATATTTTTTCTGCGTGAGTTTCTGATAGGGCACCGCCAAAAACTGTGAAATCTTGAGCAAAAATATAAACTAACCTTCCATGTACAGTTCCATAACCTGTTACAACACCATCACCATAATAGATTTCTTTCTCCATTCCGAAATCGGTTGTTCTATGTGTTACCAGAATACCTATTTCTTCAAAAGATCCTTCATCCAGAAAATATGCGATACGTTCTCGCGCTGTTAACTTTTTCTTTTGGTGTTGCTTTTCAATTCGCTGTTCACCGCCACCTAAATGTGCTTGATCAATTTTTTCTTGTAAAGTTTTTATTTTAGAGTTCATATGCTAGCGGATTGGTAATCGTAATTGTTGTTGATCTTCCTTGTATTTTTTTAGAGCTATTAGTGCTGCTATTTTGGCTTCTTGTTCCATATTAGATTTTAGAACATCGGCAGTATAATATTTTTTAACAAAATGCGTATCAAAACTACCAGACCTAAAAGCTTCATGTTCACATACAAATTTTCCAAAAGGTAAAGTTGTTTTCACACCTTCGACAATATAATTGTCGATAGCTTTTTGCATTAACTGGATTGCTTCTTCACGAGTTTTTCCATACGTAATTAGTTTCGACAACATCGGATCATAATAGATAGGAATATCCATTCCTTCTTCAAAACCATTATCGACTCTAATACCATTGCCTACTGGAATTGTATAGGTGTCTAAATGACCTACGCTTGGCAAGAAATCATTTAACGGATCTTCTGCATATACTCTTAATTCTAATGCGTGACCTTTAATAGTTAAATCTTCTTGCTTAATATTTAGTTTTTCACCTCTAGCCACTCTAATCTGTAATTCTACAAGGTCAGTTTGAGTAATCAATTCTGTTACTGGATGTTCTACTTGTAATCTGGTGTTCATTTCCAGAAAATAGAAATTGTTATTTTCATCTAATAGAAACTCTACTGTTCCAGCTCCCACATAATCACAAGCTTTTGCCACTTTAATTGCTGCATCACCCATAGTAGATCTCAATGCAGGTGTAAGAATAGCAGAAGGAGCTTCTTCTACTACTTTTTGATGTCTTCGTTGTACACTACACTCTCTTTCAAATAAATGTATTACATTTCCATGGCTATCCGCCATGACTTGTATTTCTATATGCCTAGGAGAAGCTACGTATTTTTCGATAAACACAGAACCATCTCCAAATGCAGAGGTTGCTTCACTGATCGCTCGTTGCATCTGCGATTCCAGATCACTTTCTTTTTCAACTACACGCATACCTTTTCCACCACCACCAGCAGAAGCTTTTATTAAAATAGGGAAACCAATTTCTTGTGCAATTGCTTTGGCTTTAACAACATCTGTAATTGCTTCGTCAATTCCTGGTACCATTGGGATATCATATGCCTTAACAGCTTCTTTGGCCGCTAATTTACTTCCCATTACTTTAATAGCTTTGGGTTTAGGACCAATAAAAATAATATTGTTCTGTTCAACTTCTGCCGCAAAATCTGCATTTTCACTTAAGAAACCGTATCCAGGATGAATACCATCTACTTGTAGCTGTTTCGCAATTTCAATAATTTTGGATCCTTGTAAATAAGATTCACTAGAAGGTGCTTCACCTACGCATACTGCTTCATTGGCAAATTTTACATGTGGAGCATTTCTATCTACTGTAGAATAAATAGCAACCGTTTTGATACCCATTTGATGGGCCGTTTTCATTACTCGTATTGCGATTTCGCCTCTATTAGCGACTAATATTTTTTTCATAGTATAATAAGAACTAATGGTATATCAGGTCATTTTAATACCCTTAACGATTTATTCGAACTCAATTAATAATTTTCCCTTATCAACAGCTTCACCTGTAGTAACTGCAATAGATTTGATAACTCCTTCTCTAGGAGAAGTAATGATGTTTTCCATTTTCATTGCTTCTAGGACCAACAAATAATCATCTTCTTTTACTGTTTGTCCAACCTCGACTTGAATATCTATGATTAGTCCTGGCATTGGAGATTTAATAGAATTTACTTGCTTAGAAGCACCAATAGAAAATCCCATTTCAGATATCATCCCGTCTAAGGGGTTTGCAATGTCTACATGATAAGTGTTAGCATTAACTTTTACGGTGTATTTTTTAGTATTGAAATCTGATGTAACAATCTCTGCATCATGTGATTGATTGTTGTGAAGTAAGTGGAATTGAGATTCTGAAGTGTTAACAATATCAGCATTAGAACTATCAGTATCTGATATTGTAAACTCAAAATCCTTATTTACTTTTACTTTATATGTTGTGCTCATAAGTAAATTATTCAATTGATGGCTAAATATAAGTATTAAATTGAATGAAGCCTTATTAGAGAAATTATTTTTGAAAAAAGTGAAGTTTTAGAAAGATTCCTAAAATATAAACTAGACAAATTGTGTATTGAATTGTAGTGATTTACAATTTTATCCAAATTCCTTTTTTCGAATTTTAATCAATCAGATAAGCGTTTTACATACCATAAAAAGGCGTTTGTAAATTGCGTTGCTTTTTCTGAAAACGATTGATCTGTTAACTTTCCTGACGTATCAAATACTTCTTGTACTTTAGAAATGCATAATTTTTCTGGTATAGGAATCCCTCCAAGAGCTAATCCCACTAATCTCAATTGTGATAAACAGTATAACCCACCAAAACCGCCAGAAGAAACAGTTACGATACCTAAAGGGATATGCTTAAATATTTGTGGATCCAAATAATCTAAAGCATTTTTTAATGCTCCAGGAATTCCATTTTTGTATTCTGGGCTTACGATAATTATACCATCAGATTTGGATAATAAACTGCTAAATTCTTCTAACTTTTCTGGAGGCTCTGTTGTTTGATTCATTCTAATTTCCATGATGGGAAAAGGATATTCTTTTAGGTCAAGCAGTGTTGAATTAATATGATCCGTTTCAAGAAACTTCTCTTGTAGATATTGTGCTACAAAATGACTTTTTCTTCCATCTCTAATAGATCCTGATAGAATTATAATTTTTTTCATGTATTACTTTTGGTTGAGATGTTCGATTAGTTTGTATTTGTTTCTTTAACCATATTAAATTGGTCTTTATTAGAAAGAATAACTTCAAATGTTTTTCTTAGATAGCTTAATAAGCGTTCGGTTGATTGGGATCGTTCTCCTTCTTTTATAGAATACGAGTGTTCATGATAGTAATAATATACAAGTTGGTATCCTCTTATACCATCATTTTTGGTATATGCATCAATATATTCATTAGCTTGATCTAATAGTTTTTCGTTAGCATTAAAAGTAACCCATTTATAATCACATCGACCAAAAGTAACAACTGGTTTGCCATGAATAAGACTTTCAAAACCAGTACCAGAATTTATACACATCACTCCTTTACTTTTTTGAATTAATTCATGAATATTTCCATCTACTACATGCACATAAGTTCGATCTTTACAAGAGTTTTGTGTGTGTGCTACAATGTCTGGATCTAAAAAATTTCCAGGATGTAATTTAAAAACAATATGCTGTTGTGATTTTTCGGCCCAGTTGCTTAGTAATGTAATAAAATCTGCAACTCCAATTGGAGAATTGTTTTTGATCATTACATCTGTAGGACGTTGTATTGGAGCAAATATGAAATGCTCTGGTGTATCGTGAAGAGAATTTATTGGAGGTTGCTTTTGTTTAGAATACCCTTTGGTTAAAAAATCTGAACTAAGATGTTTACAGAATGTAATTGCTTTTTGTGTATCTACAGTTTCAAAAGAAGGAATGCTTTGCATCATCGAATGTTGAGGTCCCCATCCATCTGTATCAATAGTAAATAAATAACTTAAATGCATTTGTTTATAAAAAATGTCAGAATCAGCATCTGTATTCTTACTGTGATGTGCACTGATAATGGCATCTGGTTTCAATTCTTCAGAAAGAGGAATAATATTTTGATTAAATTCTACGCTTAATTTTTGTAAGCAGTATTTTAACATGGTTTCAAAAACAGCCCAATCATCATCACCTAGCGTTTTTTTATTATGTGAAATAAACGATCTGTAATATTTTATAAAAACACGATTCATAGATTTTGTTAGTTATACTTATATGATATTGATTATTCTAAAGATACCATTTCCGTCTTAGTTATTAAAGAATATGCTAGCGCAACTACTTCTTTTATCCAGTCTTCTAATGTGTAATCATTCATAAGTCTGCTGATTTCATCAGGATTATAGAAATCACGTTTGTTTTTTAGATACAATGCTTTTATTGCTTTACTAATCTCTAATGGGGTATCAACTAAAGTAATTGCTTCAGTATTTCCGACATCTATTATAGGAGCCCATCCTACTTTAGTCGAAATCACTGGTTTTCCTGTGGCTAAAGATTCAAATAATGTAAGAGGACCTGCTTCGGTACTACTTGTAATCACTAGACAGTTCATTTTACGATATAAATTGGGATATGTGGTTATTGGGTAGTTTTCTTTTGGATATATTTCACAGTTGAATCCTAAAGATTGCAAGAACGCTCCACTTTCTTCAATTCCTTTACCAAGCAATATGATTTTAAATTCAGTTTTGGGTAATTCTAATTGTTGTATAGCTTTAATAAACCAAGAGATGCGTTTTCTCCAATGATTCCTTCCGATCCAGGCAATGGTAAATTTTTCAGGCTTATTACTTCCAGGATGAAAAGCAGATAATGCACCAATAGGTCTTTCGAGAATGTTTTTGTTTGTTATGGATACACCGTTTCGAAGAAGTATTTTTTTCTGATCTGGATGGCAAAGCACGAGTCCTTTTACTTTGTGCACGATTCCTCTTAGCCCATTTGGTTGATAAATATTATCATGATCATAAAGATCATGTATACATACTACGGTTTTTTCTACATTAGGAGATAAGATAGCTTCTGTGGTTCTAATTGCAATCCAAGCATCTGCATTTTGATCTGGATATTGGCTTGTTATAATACGAATACCTTTTAAATCTAGTTTCTGGAAATGCATTTTGAGATCATCAAATAACCAGGGACTGGTTATGGATTTCGAATATACATTTAGTATGCGTTCTGCCATTTTTATTTTACTAGTATTAAACTGGAGTATAGGTGTTTTGTTTTTTTAGAAGCGTCATTTTATACCTTAGTTAACGATTTACGTTTCTCCATTTTCCGAATAATAGGAATTACATGTGTACCAAAACGGTTCATTTCTTCTAATTTAGGCCAACCTGATAGTATAAAATGAGTAACACCTACTTCCTTATATTCAATAAATTTCTCTGCTACTTCTTTATAACTTCCTACAATAGCTATTCCTGTTGGACCAATTGTTTTTACTACTCCTGTCCATAAATTTGGACTTGGCCATTCATCCTTGGCGAGTTGTTGTGTTTTGTTAATAGATTTAGAATCACTTTTGGTTACATACCCATTTTGTTGGTTTTTATATTTTTTTGTTTCCTCTAAAAGTTTATTTGCGGCAAGTATGGCTTCAGCGTTAGTTGATCTACAAATAACAGATAGACGAAGCCCAGCGACCTTACCTTTAGTTAGAATTGGAGTTATTTTTTTTTGAATATTTCCAGGAGTATCTCCTAATTGTATCCAACAATCCCCATATTTTAGAGAAAGATCGATAGCTGGTTGAGAACCTCCTCCTATAAAAATAAAGGGACGTTTGGTTTTTTCTGAAACATAAGGAGTATTTAGTAATCCTTCTTCTATTTTTAGATATTTACCAGTTACATTTACTGGCCCATCTGTATCCCAGAACTGTAAACAAGCGCTTAAGAAGTCATCGGTACGTTCGTATCGCTCATTATGCGTAAGGAAATCACCATAATATTGTTGTTCGGTAGGAGAGTGTCCAGCAACTACATTAATATATAATCTACCCTTAGAAAATGTAGATAAAGTGTTTATTTGTTGAACAAATAAAGTTGGAGATAATAAACCTGAACGAACAGCGATAATAAATCCTAATTGCTTAATTTCTTTGGTAAGAGCTAAAGTTAATAATGTGGGGTCTGGTTTGCCATAATTGATGTCTACTAAAACAGATTCTATACCTAGTTTTTCTGCTTCTTTGCAAAAATCACTTTGTAATTTAAGATCCGGCCATGCTGCCTTTCCTGAGTCATTTTGTGTAGCGCTTGTAGTATAAGATTCTTCTCCTCCTTGTATCAAACGCCAGTGAAAATGTATATTATCTTCTTCCATTATTAGAAATTCTGTGGTTTTAATTTTTCTTGTTTTTCCATTTTTCTTACCAAGGGTAAAACTCCTTGTCCAAAATGTTCAATTTCTTCGATATCTGGCCAGCCAATAAATAAAAATTGAGTAATCCCAATTTTCTTATAATTATATAAAGCTTTTGCAATATTTTCGTATGAGCCTACTAAAGCTATTGAAGGCGCTCCCATATATGGAACAGCTCCTGTCCATAAGTATGGAGTTATCCAAGAAGAATCATTGTTAAATGCCATATCCATAATTTCTGTAAAACCTTGTGAATCAAAGCGATTTTTATACCCTTTATGAACTTCTTTTTTATTACCTATAAAATTTTTCAAGAATTCTTTTGCAGCTCCTTTTGCTTCCTCTTCTGTAGGTCTAGAAACGATAGAAGTTAATATTCCAACTTCTTTTCCTGCATTTAATACTGGTTGAATTTTACTTGCTAATGCCTCTGGTGCGTCTGGAAACCTCCAAAGACAATCTCCTTTTTTAGATACTAAATCAGCAGCTTCTTTAGAATTACCTCCAACATATATTTCGGGGCGACTTTTTTCTGAATTATAAGGAGTCTTAATAACTCCATTTTTTATTTGATAATAGGAACCACTATAATTGACAGGCTCTTTTTTTGTCCAAAAAGCATTACATATCTCAACAAATTCGGAGGTACGTAGATTACGTTGTTCTTTATCCAAAAAATCTCCATAGTACTTTAATTCTTTTGGAGTGTGCCCATTTACTACATTAATATGAATTCGATCACCAATAAGTGTAGTAGCTGTGTTTAATTGTTGTACAAAATATGTTGGAGTTATCAATCCCGATCGAACGGCTATTAAGAACTTAATATGCTTAGTTTCCTGTGCAAGGGCAATGGTAAGCATTAATGGATCTGGTCTGGTAAATCCAATAGCCATAAGCATAGAATCAATACCATTTTCTTCTGCTTTTAGACACAATTCTAATTGATCCTCAAAATTAATCAAGCCAGTTAATTCTTCACAATTTTTGGAAGCTCTTAAATTGCTTCCCGCTTGTGATAGACTCCAATGAAATCGTATAGGTAAATTTTTCATGTTTTTTTATATATAAAAAAGAACATCTGATTCTGATTTGTGTACTATAGAAACGCTAGCTGTAATTTAGTACCATGATTGTTCATTTAGACCTGATGTGCATTCCTTTTTTGCGAGTATTCAAAATGTGCTTTTTTCTGACTTTCAACAGAAATATGATTGTCATATTTTGGAGGTTCTTCTAATACCGTATAATGATTACCATTATACGTTCCTTTAGCTATCACAACATCATGATGATATAACTCTTGTGTAACTTCGGCGGCAATATATCGAATGGCAAAACCTATTCTTGGTTTGTCTGAGATATTAGGATTTGATCCATGTATGATATTTACATGATGTAAAGACATTTCGCCAGCTTTTAATTCTATATCTACTGCTTTTTCTTTATTAAATTTTTCAATTACAGTCAAACCAGAAGGAAGCACACTGTTTTCTGAAGGAGTAGAATCGTGAGCATACAAGCGATCTTGAGATCCTGGGATTACTTGTAAACAACCATTCTCCTGTACACTATCTTCAAAAGCGACCCAGGCTGTTACATATTTAGGTGAAGAAAACTTCATAAAATATCCATCTTGATGCCAAAGAACAGATTTTTTGTTATTTGGTTTTTTGTAAAAAAGAGTAGAACCATGTACTAGAATATTAGGACCTAATATAGGTTCAAGATATTGAAGAATAACAGGGTGAGTTACCAGCTTATATGCCCATGCAAAATGTAAATGCAATTGAACTAATCGGTTGTGTTCTATCTGATCTTTTAATAATATTTTTTGGTTTTGAAATGCCTTTCGATAATAATTTAATTCATCATCAGATAATACGTTAATTGGAGCATAATAGCCGTTCTGATGATATTTCTTAGAGATTGCGATTTCAGTATTTGAGTTTTTTTTATAAGTTATGCCAGTCATTTTAGCTACTTTTTTAGTTACAATATCTCTATATGTGTGCATAAAGATTTCTTGATCTATATTGCATTCTACGCCTGGTATATGACGCTCTTTTCGTGTATTATCATCAAAACGCCTAACATTAGCTGTTATATCTCGGATTACTAAAGTGTTGGAGTGATGATATATTTTTGCAAAAAAATCCCAATCTTCCCAAGTAGGTAAAGAAGGATCAAAAAAAGGAGGAGTTATATTATTTAGTACATCACGTTTAAAAATATGACAAGAAGTTGCTGTGATTAGACCATAGTGCCAATATGCAGGAAAATCTGAAAGCAATGTTGGATAAGGATATAACTTTAATTTAGGATGTAAACCAGAACGATCAGAATGTTGTTCTAGTAACCAAAATTTAGCATCCGAAATAATAGTTTCTACTTCAGGAAACTTTTTGAATGAACTTAATTGTTTTTTGAACGCATCTTCCACAAATATATCATCAGAATCCAGAAAACTGATGTATTTTCCAAGAGCTAGTGTTAACCCTACATTTCTAGCTACGGATTGACCTTGATTTTCTTGATATATGTATGTGATTCTCTCTATATATTTAGAAAGAACCTCCTTGGTGTTATCGGTAGAACCATCATCTATTATAATTATCTGAATATTAGAAATCCCTTGATTTAAAACACTCTCTATAGCCTCGTGGATGATAAATCCACGATTATATGTAGGTATGATTACAGAAATTAGATATTCACTATTCATAAAAAAACAGATAATAGAACTAGGAGAGTTCGATTTCTTTTGTATTGATTAATCCATCAATCAATTTTTCAAGTTTTAATGCACATTCTATATAAGCTCTAACTCCACGTCCGTGCGGTACAGGAATTTGATCTTTTACGTCTAGGCAATATACTTTACCTAAAGCTTCAGGAAATTTATCCAGAATAGATTGTTTATGAGCTGATGACATACACCAGATTTTATCTACAATAGAAATATCCTGTTGGGATAATTTATGAGAGCTATGTGGTATTATTTTCATTTGTAAATGTTCTAAAGCAGAACGAGCGTCTTCACTCATAGAAACACCTTCTTCTGCGGTAATACCAGCACTTAGAATCTTTATATTGGTTGGAGAAGTAAATTCTCCTTTTGATTGTAATCTACTCATCATTTTATTCATACAAATGGTCTGCGCCATTGGCGATCTCCCTGTATTTCCTGGGCAGATAAACATATAAACTCTTTGTTTGATTTCGGATTCCTTACGTACGAATTTGATAACTTTAGGAGCACTGAGAACACCGATAGCCATTAATAAGAGAAGGGCTCCTATAAGCTGAGTGTTTGTGTAAAAGGTGCCTTCAAATACCACAGATAGAATAACTGCAGCGGTTACTCCTGCCAGTAAACTTGCACAGCGATTGATAGGTATACAAAAGGTGTTTTCTCTATTATTAAGATAAATGCGAGAACCAAAAATATAAAGACCTGCATAGAGCAATCCTATAAGTAATGCAGGAATAAGTAATCCAGAACTAAGAAAGGAAGTATACCCAGATCTTAATGAAAGCATGAATTCTCCCTGACCAATAATAGCTAACAACATAGGAATACATAGTATTGCCGCCATTGCAGAAAGCATTTCTTCTACAAAATATCGATAGGTATTAGAAGTGTCATTAGACTTAGCAGTATATGTCATAAACTGCAATCTGAAAAAGTAACCAGAAAGATATGCTGCAATATTTATTCCTGCAATAAGTCCTATATTGTATCCAACTTTTTCTGAAAAAACGATTAATAAAGAAAATAAGGTAAGACCAAAGGCTAGCCATGAATACCAGTGTATTTTTCTACCATAAACTTTATCAATAAATGGCGCCATAATGAGTACACCTCCTCGCATTAATAACGCAGCAAATACAATAGAAATACCTGTAAAACTATAAGCAAGAGTAGTAGTAGCAATGATAACGGCAGTGGCAATGCCCGAAAAAAAGGTGTATTTATTAGAAGCAAATGGAATGTTTATTCCCAGAATTTTTACTGTTCCAGCTTGTTTCCACCAACCTGTTAGGATTAATATTATTGAAAAGCCTAATACTGTACCTATGAGCACCATTGGTAGTAATGTAAATCCAGATATAGAGGTTGCGGTATCAGAAAATAATCCTTTGGATAAGATTTTAGTCATTCCGCTATATGGTACATAAAATGCAAAGTATCCTAAGGCTAATGCCCAAATACTTAGTTTTTGTTTAGGAGTTGCTTTTTCCATGTATGCTTTTATTTAGTTTTAAAAAATGATCGATCATGTGATTCTCCCAGAATTGATTTTCCGATAGTAGCTAGAAGTTGATCATCATTATCATGTCTGGTGTATAGAGTAAGATCTCTAGAAATACGTTCTAAAGGACTAGGTTGAATTAAGGATCTGGCGCCACAGGCATGAATTGCATGTTCAACTGTTTGACAGGCTAGTTGTTCTACCTGATAACGTACCATGTTTCCTAAGGATTGAGCTTCGTTTATTTTATTTTCATCCCATAATCTTGCAACTTGATCTAACCACATATAAGCAGATTGAATATTCAGAGCCATTTTCCCAACGCGATGCTGAATAAAAGGATCATGTTGTCTTTGTTGTTTTTCTATATGAGAAAGAGCGTATTCATATGCAGCTTCAGCTCCTCCTAAAAAAGTAGCGGCATATTGAGGAATCCATCTTGTTTGCCATTCGTCTAACAAAAACTGTCCAGGTGCACCGATCTGGTTTTCAAAAGGAATAAAAGTATTATTAAAATTCACCTTATAACTTACAGACCCGCGCATACCCATAGGTTTCCACCAAGAGTCATCAAAAGTTACAGATGAATCAGAAAGATCGCAGGCAAGCATAATTACCGATTCTGGTGAGCCATCAGCGTGGCGAGCACCTCCTGATCCTTCTAAATTAACTAATAAATTGGCCCAAGTAGCTCCTGAAGCACTGGAACAGAATACCTTAGAACCATTGATAATATATCCTGTATTAGTTGTCGTGATCGTAGTCCCTATTTTTGCAGTCTGTCCTGGGATTTTCAATAAAGGTTCTCCACTCCATACCGTCCAGATATCGCCTTTGTTCACTACACCAGCAAACCATTTTTCTTTTTGAATATATGTTCCTAAATTATCTAGTAACATTAAAGCATTTGCATGACCTTCCCAACAACGAGCAGTAGCCATATCTGCTTTGGCTATTTCTGTAGTCATAGTCCATAAATCACGAATATTTTCTTTGTTGTTTCCTAGTCCTAAACCTCCAAATTCTACAGAGACTGTGGGAGCATTAAGACCTAAGCGAAACAACGCCTCAAAGTTTTCTTTGGGAAAAGAATATGTAGCATCATATTGTTTTGCTCTTGGAGCAAACTCTTCACGTGTCAATTTTTTCAGGAGACTAAATTGATCTATTGGTTTTATCTTTAGTTTTTGTCTCATCTTTTATCGTTTATGGAAGAACTCCCGAACAAAATAGTCCGATTTTTCATCGTTATTTTTAAAAGTTATGTATGCTGCAATTACTAATAATCCTTTATTTTCATTGATGGCTAAAAACATTTCGAGATCTTCTTTAAAAAAGTGAGCTTGAAAAGCAACAACCTCATGTAGATCAGGATTATATGCGTGCGCTCTAACCAAACCTATTCCCCAGTCGTCTTGACAAAAACTATCAGTAGAGTTTTTAATTGTCATTCGTAACTCTCCTTCAGATTCGAAAAAAGTAAAAGAGTCGATTAACCTTGCTTTTTCATAAGGATTATCCCAAGTTCCCAGATAATAAGAAAGGTCCATTGTATGTTTTTGTTCTTTTAATTCCATGATTAGTTTTTAGCAATTATTATTATCTACAAAAAAATTCTCGAGAGAAATAGTTGTTACGATTACTTCCGTCATTGAAAGTATTGTATGCCTGAATGACCATTACTCCATATTTCATATTACCTGCCATACTAATTTTCATAAAATCAAAATCGTATTGGCACATAAAACCCTCAATCTCAGGAGATCCTACATTAGAACTAAATAGTTCGCATGGAGCGATTCCCCAATCTTTTTCTCCTTTGTCTAATTTTCCGAAACAGTGCAAGGAAATGGTATTGTCGTTAGCAATAACTTCAACCCGAGCAATTTGCCCTGTTTTAGGGTTTACATTTTTCCAAGAACCTAATAATGCTTTCATATCGCTTCCCCATTCGTGATAGAACTCAGAAACGATATCATCCTTTTTGGTGTACGCTAAATCTGTTGTCTGCATTTAATTGATTTTAAGGTTTTGATTCGTTGTTTTTATAATTGGTTTTTCTATAGCTGTTAAAGATGTAAATTGTTGATTTATCTGTAGACGAGCTATTTCAATTCCATCTACTACTTTGATATTACATAATCGACAGTATTTAACTAGTGCAGTTTCCCTTTGAATAGAATAGACATGATCTATCACGATACTATCAGGTTTTAGATCGGTTAATTTAAAAGGAGTTTCTTCAGGGTTTTTACCCAAGGGAGTTGCGTGGATTATTATGTCAAAATCACTTGCGTTGAATTCTTGTAATGTAACAAATGGTAATCTCATTGCTGCAGCGATTTCAACTCCTTTGGCAAAAGTTCTGTTGACTAATGTTATATCTGAAGTGTATTTTTTTAATGCTGCTGCTATTGTGCGTCCTGTTCCTCCACAACCAATGATAGCAATCCTTTTTTCTGACCAATTTTGCATTGTGCGATTTAGTGCTTCTATCGCTCCGAATGCATCTGTACTAAAACTAAGCCATTCCTGTTCCTTTTTAATCATTCCATTACATACTCCGTATGTTTGGTCATCAGAATCTTCTTTATATTTTGAAGCCAGATAACCTTGTCTTTTAAAAGGAGCAACAACAGTTACACCAGAAATAGGAATCGGAAAAGAAGAGTTCTCCATAACCTCATTCATAAAGGATAAAAAATCTTCTGTTTGGAATGGTAGATATAAATATGGTAAGTTTAATGCGCGATATGCAATATTATGTTGATTGGGTGAAATAGATCCAAGTACTGGATTGCCAACAATCCCGAAAAGTTGTTCTAACGGATATACTTCGGGTAAACCATAATCTTCTATTAATTGATTTGGTGAAAAACAGAGTGTTGTTTGATCTTGACTGTCTATTGAAGAATGAACCTCTGGAGATCCTAAAAAAGGAGCAAGAACTTGTGTCCAGGCGGATGTTTTTCCAATTGCATAAGCGACAACGTCCTTATGATTGCTTATTTTTAATAAGTGCATTATAGATAAGGCATCTCTATGCTTAGTTGTGTCAATTACTATTTTATATATACTGGCAGGTACTTGTTTGTATTTTTTTACTCTTTGCAGAAGAGAGGAGTAGTTTTCGGCTGTTCCACTCCAGCTGATTCTTCTTTTCTCTACAGGAATTGCGGTTAATAGCTCAAGAGTGAGATCACGTTCTCCTTCAAGTTCTACAAAATCAAAGATTTGAGAAGCTTTTATCAAAAGTTGATGTCTTTCTTTTAAGGATCCAGTAAATGCTCCTCCTTCTTGTTTACTTCTTAATACATATATTAGTGGTACGTGAGTACTGTTTTTTATTGCTGCTGTTATCTGTAACAAATCTGCTCTAAGTTCAATAAGCCTTACTGAAAACGGTAAGTTCTGCACATCGTTTAGTTGATTTTGTTGTGTAATTGTAGTTACAATATTGACTTTTTTCTTCATGCTATTGTTCTTTACTATGTACAGTTGCTATAAGCTTCATTTTCTTTTCAGTGCTATTAAACCCCACTATGTATACATTAGGGTTTCCTACACGTTGATTAAGATTATAAGTGATAGATGGACCCAAACCATTAGAATACTCAAAGAATCCCTCCATTGTTTTTATAAATCGCTCTCTACTTAGATTTCTTCCTATTCGTTTTAAGCCTTCTCCAGTGGTAAGTAACATGGATAACATATCGAGTTGAGTACGTTTCCATTTACTATCTAAACCATAATTCTGCGCTAAATCTTGATATACTTGTATACCTTTGGTAGTTTGTTCAGTAATCCAGGTAGGATATCCTATAAAAATTTTATTGTTAAAAGAAGATGGTGCCTTAAATATGTCTATTCCAGAAAGACTACCAGGTAATAGGATATTAGGAGATTTATTAACTTTATATAAAGCTGATAGTAGCTCGTCTCCTAGAGTATTTGGTCCTATATAATAGAGGAGTCCATTGGTTGTGATTTCAGAATTTTCTGCTGTTTCTTTTATATTGTTTTCATGCAAAGACACGATCGTTGGACGTTTGCCAAAATTTTGAAAGTAATATGTAGCCACTTCTTCTGAAATGCTTTTTCTAATTGGATCATTATAATATATGATCGTCGCTTTTGTTTCTTTTTGTAAGAGTTGTTTTTGTTTTGAAAAATCAACCAATGATAAACTCTGTGCGGTTAGGCTAGGAAATGCATAAAAGGTATATGGATTATGAAGACCACTAGAAGCTTTTTCTTTAGCATACGATAAAAGAGCTGGAATTGATTTTTGATTTACATTTTTGGCCACTCTTTTATCACCAAATCCTAGTACCATAAAAAAATCCTGTCTGTTTTGTAGCTCATCAGCGTTTAAAAAAATAGGAAAGATCTTTCTATTGTATATTCCTCCTTGATCATTTATGGCCGCACAATATGCTTGGACAAGCTTTTTTATTGCTTTATTTTTATTATTTGTAATTACCGAAGTGCTTTCGGGCACCACCACGCCAATGCTAATAGATGAATTGGTAACTCCAACCTCTTTATCAGTACCCAGAATTTTGATGTATTCAATAAGATTATCTATATCCTCTCTACTCATGTTGTATTTAGGCATGGCAGTGTTTAGCTGATTATTACCAGAATCCATGCCTGTAGTAATTACCTTTCTTAATGATTTTTCGGTGTATGGAGGACGTTTTTTACTATCAAGACGTTTTCCACCGTAATTTTTTGTTAATTCATTCCAGGTAATGTTAGAAGGTATAATACCACCCTCAGGGTTTCCTGTACCATCAGCTTTGTGACAGTTAATGCATGGCATTATTGTAGCAGGAACTTGCACTCCTGACATTTCTGCCATTATTTTTATATCAGACACTCCAATACCTTTGGTATAAATATCCTTACCAGCTTTTTGCTTAGAGGTCAATCCATTGTATTTAGTTGGAATACTGGATTGTTTAATTGTTGTAAATCCAAAAAATAATAGTAGAAGAAATAAAAGGGAAATTTGTTTCATCTTCTAACAGGAATTATTCTATACGATCATTTATAACACTATCAACTTGAGCAATAATATCATCTACCGCTGCTAATCCATTTACTTTTTTCCAAAGTTTTGTGTTAAGATTACCGATTAGAAAAATGGAATCGTGCCCTTCTCGATTGGTAACATTTTTGCCCAGTTTTGTTAATGCTAATTCGATGTTTTCTTTTTCACCAGTTACAAAATACCAGCCCTTACGTGCATTGTATGCTTCTGCATACGACTTTAGAATGTTTTCCTGATCAGTTTCATGATCTACAGTCATAGAGATGATGTGTACATCATTCCCTAATTTATCGCCAAGATGTTCTTGAATTTTCTCAAGATTGCTACTCATCATAGGACAAACACCTTTACACTCAGAAAAAAAAGGATTAATAATGACCACTTTGTCTTTCATTAAATCAGTATATAATCTCATGGTATCACCATATTGATTAATTAGTTCTACATTGGTGAAATAATTTTCATCTCTATTTATAGTTTCTACCTTATTGTGTTCGGTACTTGTGTGTCCTGATTTGGGTTTACCAAAAAAAGTATTTAGAGTTTTAGCTAATTCTTTGGGTTCTGCGAGTCCATTGGTACGTACCCAGTTATTTTCTCCTTCTTTTCCTAATACTATAACAGGAGCGTGTTCTTCTTTTACAGCAGTATATACTTCTAATTTTTTTAGAATAGTATTGACATCTTTCTTCTCTCCAGTAAGCAAAGTCCATCCAGGTCCTGCTTCAAATTTTTTGCTCCATTCAAGCAATCTTTCAGGTGTATCAGTAATTGGGTCAATGCTAATAGTAAGCATTACAAGTTCTGAACTTTTTACTCGCTTACTCATCATTTTTTTAAGATGTGCGAAATTAGCTCCCATAGGTGGACAAATAGTTTTGCAACTTGTAAAAATGAAATTAAGAGCAACTACTTTTCCTTTAATTAAATCATGAAAGTTTACTGATTCTCCATGTTGATTTAGTAATGGAACGTTAGGAATATCCGACACCATATCATCACAATGCGCATCCATTTTTCCTGAATCGGACATTGCACAACAAGCCGCTTTTTTAGTTTCTTTGCTTGTTTGTGAAATCATTACTTGCGTAAGCAATGTCATCATAATGATGATACTGATTTTTAGTTTTTCCATAATATGTGATGATTTGATTTAGTGTTGTTAGGTTTATTATTTATATGCGTATAGTGATAAAAACTGTGGATTGTTATAGGTTAATCCCCTTGATAAACATTCCACATAGACATAGTGTAAACCTTCTTCTTCAAATTTTAAGTTGGTTTTATATATACCTTTAGTTTCAGATTCTTCAACTGTTACTGCGTGATGTCCTCTACCAGCACTATTCATGGTCATAATCCTTACATCTTTTAGGCTGGAAACAGGTTGCTTTGTATTAAGATCAACGAGTTCAAATTTTATTGAAATTTCTTCATCTACTTTTGTATAACTATTACCCGTGAAATAACTAATAGATAATGGTCCCAGTACGTTTTTTAAACGCTCTTTTTCTTTTGCTTCATTGGGTAGTACAGTCACAGGAAAGCATTCCATAAATGAAGGTACGTCCATAAACAAGCTTACTTCATAATCTCCAGGAGTTCTTAATTGAACGGTTGTTTGATAGGTTCCTGGAGCAACTTCTTCGATACTCTTGTCAATGGCCATTACAGCTTTAGGTTTTTTTCCATAGGTACTAAAATGCCCACTGGGTGCCGCCATTCCTTCAGAATAGTAGTAAATGGATTTATCCAGATAATTCGAAACTAGCACAGCATTGGCTCCAGGCGCTTGTACAATACCAGGCGCATCATTTAAAGGAGCTCCTAGAGCAGGAGGGTTCTGCCCGCCACTAAAATCAATTAATGGAACCTCAGTCCCTTCAGTTCCTATTACATCCAATGGAATCATCCAAACGGTTTCACTTCCTAAATGTCGAACATATGCCAGTTCATCAGAGAAGCTTACTTCATCTGGTTGCGCATCAACGTCTGCTGATTGTACGATTCGATTCGTTGCTGTATCAACAATATCTATAGTGTGCTCTATAGGATTTAATACAAATCCTAGTCTTCCATCTGGAGTAAAAGAGATATTATTGATTCCAGCTTTAGCTTGTATTTCATCTATAACCTGATGTGTTTTACCATCAATAACACTAATGGCAGCATTTATTTTATGAACTGCATATAATGAATTTGCCTTCTTTGAATATGCAAGAGATATAGGCGCATCGGATAACGGAATATCTTTTATTTTTTCTAAAGATTGTATGTCAATTACCGAAATAGTACCACTACTTTGATTAGATACATATAGATAATCATTATTGTTTCCTAGCACAATATCATGAGTTCCAGCTCCCGTTTCGATATTCTTTATAACCGTTTTTTTCTCGGTATCGATTACTGCAACACCAGATTTGGTTTCGAATCTTCCAGGAATATCATATGTTACCCATAAATAATGTTCATCAGCCTGTAGTACAATATCCTTGGGTTGTCCAGGGATTTCGACATTATGAGTATTCTTCATATCTGAAGTGTTTATAAAGGCAACCTGATTTACATCTGGCATCGATATGTACACCATAGTTTGATTCTCTTTTGATACCCAATCATATCCAGTACTTGGGATCTGTATTTGGGTTAATAGTTGAGAACCTCCAAAACTGAAGAGAGGATCAACCACATTGATTGTGTTGTCATCATTAAGTGTAAGAACATAATAAACATTAAGATCCAATTCTGGTCTGGACAATAATCCACCTTCAATGAATGACACAATTTTTTTACCACAATCAACAGGCTTAGTGTTATTCACTTTATCCATCCAAGCTGCTGGAAAAGAACCAGAAAGAGGTTTACCTGTGATGGTATCAGAAATTTTGAACTGAAACAATACATGATCTCCTTCCTGAAATTCGCCTACTACCTTGTTTTCGTTAAGATGTGATAACGAAAAATCTACTTTGATTCCTTCTTTAACGACTGATTTGTGATAAGACTCTTGAGCCTTTGTCAACTGTATAAACAAGAAGCAGAATACAAGATATTTCCAGTTGCTTTGATTTATTTTGAAATTCATATTATTTATTTCAATTAATTCATTTTCACTTTTTTACCTTCTGTACGATCTGGTTTCACACCTGCTTCTTTAAGCAATGGGTGTATCTTTTTCTGTACAGTCTTAGTGACTAGTTTGTTATACTTTTCTATACGTTCTAATGAGCTTTTGTTTCCTTTTAATATTGCTCCTTGAGAAGAGATCACTTCAAAACCTTTAGATAATTTTTTATTACTAATACCTGTAAACTTCCACGTACCATCTGGTTGAACAGCTTCTTTGGAAAATTGTACTCCATCTAATTTTAAGGAAACATGTTCTGGCAGTTTTCCAGTTTCTGGATCCACAGTTGTGATTCCTTGAAACGTAGTTTTATTATTTTTAGAATCTGCAACATCAATATAAAGATTTGATGCCCCATCTGTAACTGTCATAATTCCCCAAATACCACTATTAAAACTCTGATTAAGCATACTACTATATAAATAATCTCCAGGCACTTTATTATCACCTCCAGCACTATTAATCAATAAATCAAAACTATTTAATGGACCTACTTGATCTCTAAAACCAAACCATTGCGATTTATCATTGTTTCCTAATTGTGTAGAATTATTAGTATAAGGTTCTTCTTGCCATACGTGACCGTGTAAATTGAAGGTTTCTGTTTTTCCGTTACCTCCAGGATGTAATAAACGCAATCTTAATGGAACTCCAGCCTTTGCTATAAATCTAGGAGTTGCTGGATAATAACCTTCTCCAGAACCATCATTAGAGGTGATACCAGCTAAATCATTCTGATTTAAATTATTACTTTTTGGATTGGGTAATCTACTTGCCATAGGTTCTGATTTGTAATTAAGACCATAACCAACTGTTGCATAACCTTTGACTGTTCCAGTAGAATCTGGACTAACTTTAATGTTATCCTGAAATTGCATTACAAATTCTCTAAATAGTAAGTTCTTATTGCTATCATAAATATTAGCTGAGTGTGAAGAATTAACATCTTCTACCCATGTAGAACCAGCAGGTTCTATAATCAGCGCTCCAAAAAGACCTTTTACATATTGTTCTAAAGGATCAGGACCTGAAAGTACAACAGATCCAAACTCAACAGGAACTGGTGTGCTACCTTGCCATTTTCCAGCATACCACTCATAGGTTCTACTATTTCCAATCGATACAGTTTGAGTTGCGTTAAGTCCTATATTAGCACCATCATTTTTTCCTACGTCATAGGATAATAGTTCTGCGTGTAATCCAACATCAGAAGAAGCGACAACGCTTGTGCTAATACCTTTTCCACTTTTACTTTGATAACTGTAAGTACCTGGATTGGTTTTGAATCCTTTTGTTATTTTATTGGTAAGATTAACAATTACGCATTCTCCTGCATTAGCTCTAAGTACCAAAGGTTCTTGTTTCCAGGTTCCTGAAGCTAACTCTTCATTTTTTACAAACACGATGGCATCATCTTCTTTATTACCAAAACGCTCATTATATACTAGGTTTCCTCCTAATTGATCTATAGAAACAGCAGTTACGTTATAAGTTCTCTTCTCCGCTTCATTAGGACAACCACAGTTTTTAGGTAATGATTTTATAGGATCTGTTTTAACATTATTATTTGGTAGCGGAACAATATCTTGCTGAACAGTCTCATAAGCACGCATTAGACCCCAAAGACCTGCCTCTCTACCAGAAGCATCGGCACTAGCTTCATATAGATAATCCGTAAACTCATTAGTACTAGATGTTTTATCTGTTACAGGAAGTTGAAAGTTCATTTCAAAATGTTCAGATAATCCCATATTTTGAGTAGATCTCAATCCTGAGTTTTTATTGGATGGTTCAAAAAGCCAGTTAACACCATGTATATTAAAGAAATGAGAAGTTACGTGAGCTCCTACCAAAGTTCTGATTTGTATTTTGTCATTTTCATATGCTCTAAACAGTGGAGTATAAGGATCACCTGGTTGCATTGCTGCACCAATAGGATTTACAGGAAATTTAAACGTATCACTTCCAGGAACGAAAGATCCTCCTACAGGCTGTGTGTTAAAAGCGGGATCTTCACGATTTGTCAAAGAACTATATACATATGCAAGATTACCAGGAATACCTGATGCCTGCACATATGTAGAATCCGTATTAGGATAAGATGCTCGTAATGGTAATGGTTCATTTCTATAGTTCATAGAATATGTTCCTCTAAAACCAAAGGAAACTAATTCTGGATATGCTTGATTTTTTATAACTTTATCTGGATCCATCCAACCAGTATACGCGGTTATAGCATTATCAAATTGTTGTTTAGCTTCTCCTGAATATTCTTTAGGGAAAGTTGGGTAAATATCGGGTGTTGTACGGCTATCAGGTAGATATGCTTGTTGCGTGTCTTGAAACTCTAACATAAACTCACGATAACTATCATCTTTGTTTTCTGTTACAATATTTGCCTGCCAACTCGTAGGCCCTCCATCACTCACTTCTCTTTGTATTCCATTTACAGTAACTGGACGTTTTACTCCATTATTTGCGATACCTAAAGGTTTTCCTGTTATTGGATTTATCCATTTTGATTTATAAGGTTCTATAAGTAAACCAGCATATAAACCAATCTGTTGATGTGTAGAAGGACCAAAATGGTCATGAGTAAATACGGTTCTAAGGGTTCGATCCTCGCCTCTGTTATTTAATAATGGATCAGAATACCATCGTTGGATTGTAGTCTGAGCTCCACGCCAATCTTGTCCTTCTGGAGCGTCACCCCAAATAGGGTTAGGCTCATGAGGAACTAATAACTTTTTGTTCACAGCGTATGAAGCTACATCTGTAATAGCTTTCCCTGGTTGATATGCATAGGTATATCGCTTTCCGCCATTATTAATGGCATCAATACGGTGTGTAACCATGTCAGGAGCTAGTGTTCCATCTTCATAATTCCACCCATTTGCAGCTCCATCAGAAGAGGTTACATCAAACTTTACTAAATGAATATGTTGCCCTATAATATCTGTAGGAGTTCGTACCTGATAATCATCTAACTCGTAATACTCTGGAACTAAATTGGTATGCCAGAATTCTATATATTCTCTAGAGTTCGCTCTGAAGTAGAATGGCTCTGGTGGTTTTTGTCCCTGAATATTAGAAGAGACATCTCCCCATAACGAAATAATTCGTTGTTGTGGATAATGCCAACCTTTTTTATTTAAAACCACATCCAGTTGGATGTTAGCAGCTTTATAAGTTCTTTTCGTACCTACTTTATTACCGTTAAGATCTACTGCAGGGTCAGCGAATGGAGCTCCAGATACTGGAGGCAAACCATTTAATATAAAATTACCTTTTGTTCCTTCTGGAGTCATAGTTGCATGCTTACGTTTTGCGTGAGTAGCCATTGCAACTTTCTCTACTTCGGTACCATCTTCTGGTAGTTCAATCACTTCAATATCTTCTATGATTTTAGTCCAATCATACGGAGTGTGATTTTCAAAAGGTACTGAAGCTTTATAAATTACATTTCTAGGAAGTCCACCATTAAGAGGACCGTATGCAATAGAATCTCCTACAGCATTATAAATTGCTCCTTTTGCAAAATCCATTGGAGGATGTGGAGGCCTGCTTCCTGCAACTCCTGGAATAAAAAATGGAAAACCAGGATTCCTTGTAAGATCGTCTATCACGATTTCTCCATTTTCAATATGAATTTTAGAAGGTACTGGTGCCATAGCTCTTTTTGGTATTGGAACTAATCCTGGAATTGCAGTTCCAGCTTTGATCTCACCATCTGGTAGTGCTCTAGAATTTGTTGCTGCGATTCCATTACTATCTAGTTTTGTACCTAATTCTAGTACATCATGTACTCTCCACATAGCCCACATTCCTTGTGCAAAATGTGGATAAAAGTGGCAATGAAAAATTTGATCTCCAACCGTCTTATTTAAATTACCACTTCCGTCATATACCATTTCTAAAGTATATGATGATCCTGGATTAATGGTTTGACTATCTAGATAATGCCCTTCATCACTATTTGGAGAATGTAACCACTGATGTGCATGTTGATGATGAACATGGGTAAGACCTGCTCCCGCATGGGTAACTCTAAATTTTACGTGATCATTCATATAACTGTGATACACATTCGAAGGATCATCTGGATATAGTACTTTTTTCGCTTTAGGAATTTTAAGAGCTTCTAACTGAATAGAATCGGCGGGATTAGAATTCATTAGAAACTGATTCTGTTGAGTAATATTTTGTGCAGTTACAGAGGCAGAATTAGCAGGAATGTCAACAATAGTAGAAGGATCTCCTACAGACCAAGAACTTAAAAAGAATTCTTCGTATGCACAATCATCACAATCTGCCATAGGACCTACACCAATTCTATTAGCGTATATTTCTGCTCCAATACCTCCAGATCCATAATTAATTGAGAAATTATCCTTTCCAGTTGCCAAGGTGTTCTTAAGTGCAAGACTATCTCCTCCAAACTTGTTGGGAACATTATTATCTTGATAAAATATAGGAAATGCCTGTACTGTCCACGGTGATTCGTGATAATGAATTCCAAATTCGCGATATGGTCTTCTTCTATCGGGAGAAGCAGGAACTTTAAAAAAAGAAGGACTTTCTCCTGTGAAATTTCCAGCATTAGGACCTGTAATTATAGCAGTTAAATCTGTATGTACCAAAGTCCTAGTTACACTTCCGTTAGTATGCTTTTTTTCTGTATACATTTTTAAGATAGGTTTACCATCGGAGTCCTTCTTATTATAATCTATAATTGGAAATGTTCTTTCCATATCATAAATATTAGATACATCACTTTTTTCTACACGGATATTAGCTGCATTAGCATACTCTGAAAGTTGTTCATAATGAGTTATAGTTTTGTCTAAATCGGCTTCAGTAACCTGACTTCTATACCATTCGGCTCCTTTAGGTTGAACATTTAAGGTTCCGAATAGACCATTAGTTAATTGTCCTCCTGCTTGCCCACCAGGAGCAACAGTAGCTCCAGTACTGTATAACATAAATGTACCTTCTTCAGGTACTCTTAATACATATTCTTTTGTTTCACCTGGATTCGCTAAACTCGATGGATTTGCTCCAGACCAACTACCATCAGAGCTGATGTTTTTAGCCATTTCTGTTCCAAGAATATGAACTCCTGCAGCTCTGGTCATGGGATAAATTCCAGCTGCTTGACTTTGATCTACCGTACCTGGTTGTGTGGTTCCATATGCATCGACTATATCCGTATCTTTATATGGAGCTAATAGATTAGTGAATTTTATCTTTAGGATATTTCCCTTATTTGCCCTTAATACAATTGGACGGGGACGTTTATCAGATTTGAGACATACTTTACCAAGAATGTTGTCAGGAACTGGATAAGTAATATTTGTATCTAGATCACTTATCAAAGCAAAAATCATTCCTGTAGGTTGAGCTGCGCCCAATCTGTTGTACATAAATGGCTGATTGATTGCTGCCATTTCTACATAAACAGTGTCTTTTACTTGTGCAGTTGAGAAGTTTGTTACACTTGTTAAAAGCATAACTATAAAAATCTTTACAAAATAGGAGGGCTTGCGAATAGAAACTACCATAACTTTTGATTTGTGTGTTTAATTAGTTATATCATCATTACAGTAGTTTATTAAGAAACTTTTGTAATGGTTATTTTATAATTTGATCCTACTCTGATTGATGTCGTACTACTCACATTTTATTGTCAAAATCTACATATTCAATAGCCTGTACGTTGTTTTAATACTTTTGATTATGTTAAATATATAGAGAAATCTAATGTGGGAATACCCGTATAAATACCTGTTTTTGAGTGTTTTGTGGTGAAGTTTATCTATTGTATAATTGAGGTTAAGCCGTAATATTTTAGTTTTGAGGGATGTTGGTATTTAGTGATTTTTTCCCCGTTCACAGTGAACTGCCTTAGAAATGAAGAGACTAAAGAGGTAATAATTGTATTTAAAGAAAAACTCTTCTTACTTTAAGATTAAATAGCATCAGTTTATAGACAATAGGTTACGGGAAACATTTCTGTAGGTTTTTTTGTTAAAAAAGATGACTATACTTGATAATACACAGTGAAGGAGAAATGGGGTAATTGAGCTTTTAGATGTACAACATTCTAAACCAATCAAACAATAGAATGATTTTTATACCAATTCCATTATAGCTTGCTCCAACTCTTGCTCTCTACTTAATCCCATTTTCTTTCTGATACGGTGTCTGGAGGCTTTAATAGATCCCATGGTTACATTACGAATCACCATAATTTCTTTAAGACTTAGATTCATGCGCATCAAGGCACATATTTCTCTTTCAGATTTAGTGAGTTCAGGATATAAGTCTCTGAGTTTTTGGTTAAATGCTTCATCAAGCTGTTCAATATTATCTCCGATAGAATCAAATTTACTTTCTGTACCGATCTGTGCATTAAGGTCACTAATTAAAGACTGAAAATCCGAAACATCTACAGCATCTGCATGTTGTTTTACCTTTTTAAGCTTAGAAAGGAATTCTTGCTTAAACTGCAGCCGCATTTTATTATCCGCTACCAACTGCTTAGCCTGATACGTAGTGTGTTTTAATTTCTCATCCAATAACTCTTTCTCAAGCTGTTCTTTTTTGAAACGTTCTTTATTCAGTTTTCTTCGATTGTTTACAACGAGCAATAATGTTACAATTCCTGCTGAGGCTAAAAGTAGTAAAGTAATATAAAGTCGACTCGTAGCCTGCTGTGCTTCGTTTTTTAATTGAATTTCACGTTTTTCATTGACAAATTGAAGGCTATCTGCTAGTTTTTCCTTCTGAAATTGATAATTCAATTCTAGTGTAGTGATCTTTTTAGCATTCTTAACATTAAAAATCGAATCGTAGTAATATTTGTGGGTTTTATAATAGCCAAGTGCATTTTTATAATTACCCATCTGCTCATAAATATAGCTTCTTAATTGATAAATAATAGGAAGTTTAGAGGTATTACCTTGTTTTTTAGCATAATCAAGAGCTTCATCCATATAGGATAGGGCTTCCTGATATTTCCCTAAATCCGAATGGATTTTGGCAAGGTGCATTAATGTATTAGAAAGGAAGTTATAATCTTTTGTTGATTTAAAAATATCAATAGTTTCTTCATATAAAGCAATAGCTTTTTCATACTTGCCAGTAGTATAATAGATAGTTGCTATATTATCATTGGATTTTGCTTTATCTTTAAGTGTTGGCGAATAATTTTTAGATAATTGATAGTAATGCATAGCAGAATCATTCTCCTTGGTATAATAATATATGACTCCCAGCATATTATAGGTACGGGCTAATTGAGAACTATCTACATGTCGTTCCTGTATAGCTATAGATTTTAAAAAATAAGCTTTTGACTTATCATATTCTTTTTGATATCTAAAGATCATAGCGATGCTATGATAACTCTTGGCAATTTCAAAAGAATCCTGCAATTTTTCCCTGATTTTTAGAGCCTTTAACCTAAGGCCTAGAGAGTTTTTATAATTGGTTTGCTTAGATTCATATTTTCCCAATACATCCAAAATACGTGCTTTTTGTTTTAAAAAGTGATCAGAAGGAGAAGGAATACTATCAATAAACTGCAGGGTTTGGTTCATCAAATCCCTTCCTTGATTTATGCTGTATTGCTCTACCACCTTAGTAAGTTCGAAAAGGTAATGCACTTTTAGAGAATCATTAACTGCATCATCAACCTTTTGTCTCAATTCAACTTCTAGACTATCCTGTTGCTGCTGAGCTAGTATGATATATGAAAAGAGTAAAAAAAAGGCTATTAAAAAGGTTCTCATGATAAATTAGGGGATTTACAGGTGTACTACAAATATAACAATATTGATCAAAAAAGGAGTCTTGTATGTAAATCTAAATTCTTTGAAAAACCCTATGAATAAAGGATTGAAACTTTTTGTAACCACTAAAAACATACAAATTCAAGAAGAGATTTGTACCATTGCTCTCAGAATTACAAATAATTTTTTAACCAATAAAAATCCCCCTTATGAAAAAACCACTACTCTTATGTTTCGTGGTGTTTTATGTGATAGGATTCACTTCTTATGAAGCATCTGCCAAAACACCTCTTAAATCCTCTTCAGCATTATTTACACCACAGATTAGCATTACGGGTCCTGATATGATGACAGTGATTGCCAATGGTGATACGACTCCTGACATGCTAGATGGGACATTGTATTTTGAATTAGGGACAGGTAACTCTCTAATGACACCTTTTAACATTCAAAACAATGGTGCCAGTGATTTAAATATTTCGAATATTACAATTACAGGAAACAATGCTTCAGATTTTGTACTCAATGACATGTGGCCAGTCACAGTGTTAAGCGGAACAACAGAATCTTTAGAAATAAGTTTTGCTCCACAATCTGCAGGAGTAAAAAACGCAATAGTAACCATTACCAGTGATGATCCTACTAATGGAACCTACACATTTGCTATACAAGGAACCGCTTTTGAAGGTGCTACAGGACTTCATTTTGATGGTGTGAATGATAACATCACCTTTAATAATGGTAATTATAGCTTGAATGACGATTTTACGATCGAGTTTTGGATGAAACCTGATATTTCAGGTACGGATGAACATTTTATACTGGATAATGCAAGTGGTAGTGCAGGATATAGTTTACGTATCGATATAACGCAGCAATTAAATTTTACTTTTTTTACTGCTAGCGGAGTTAAAAATTTAAGCACGTCAACTATCATAAACGATCAATGGCAACATGTCTCCATTGTTTATAATGGCTCTCGTTATATAATTTTTATAGATGGTGTGCTTGATAATTCATTGGCTCTTTCTGAAGCTATTGTGGATAGTAGTAATAATCTAACTATAGGAAGTGCTTTTGGTGGAGGAGAACATTATGCAGGTGCTATAGACGAATTACGAGTGTGGGATGTAGCATTGTCTAGTTGTAGAATTTCAGATCAATCCAGCTGTCAATTAACAGGAAGTGAAAGTGATCTGTTAGCTTACTACAATTTTAATAGCGGAGAAGTAAACGGAAATAACTTTCCAATGTTTAGTATACTAGATCCTAATCATACAATTACCTCTGGTATTCCTCCACAAGGAACTTTAAACAATTTTGGGTTAACAGGTACTACTTCTAACTGGATAGACACTACTGCTAATGGTATTTCAGGAAGTTGTAGCACTTATATAGAGTCTATAATTGGGATTGCTTCAAATAGTAACGCTATCAATAATGGGGACACTACAGTAAGTTCAAGTAATAACACCTCTTTTGGAAATGTAGAATTTGGTCAGGCAGAACCTGCAGATTATACGATTAGTAATACAGGTAGCACTACACTAAATATTTCTAATATTATCATTGACGGAGCATCTGATTTTACCATTATAGAATCACCAAACACAGTTGCTGCAGGTGCATCTGAAAATTTACGTATCCTTTTTACACCTTCTTCTATTGGAATCAAAAATGCTACAGTTCGTATTCTAAATGATGACTGTGATGATGCAACTTTTGAGTTTGCCATAGAGGGAACTGGTTTTATACCTGCCACAGGAATCAGTTTAGACGGAACAGATGATCATATCGGTATTAATCATAATAGCGCATTCAATACAAGTACATTTACAATAGAAGCGTACTTTAAAACAACATCTACTGCAGGAGGACAAGCCATTATAAGTAAGTACGATACTACAGGAATTAATGGGTTCTCTTTGTTCTTAAACAGTTCTGGAGGGATACTATTTGAGTACGCAGTACCAAACCTTGAATCAACAAGTGCATCTAATGCTTCTGGATTAAATGATGGGAACTGGCACCATATTGCTTTAGCATTTGGAGATGGAAAGGCCATATATTATATAGATGGTGTACTAGACAATGAAATTACTTTTAATAATATTCCAGATACCCCAACAAATACAGAATTACTTTACATAGGTTATTCTGCGTTTAATAACGTTTATTTTAATGGAGATATAGACGAAGTACGTTATTGGTCTAGAACACTATGTTCAGATGAGATTATAGCACAACAAAGCTGTGAATTAGCAGGGAATGAATCTGATTTGGTTGCGTATTATAACTTAAATCAAGGAAATGTTACTGCAGACAATACTAGTGAAACAACTATCGATGATGCTACTTCAAATAGTTTAGATGGTACCTTGATAAATTTTGCGTTAACAGGAAGTACTTCTAACTGGACAGATACTACTGCGAATGGCATTTCTGGAAATTGCTCAGTCGCTATTCCTGAAATTAATGTACAAGGAGATGGTAACGATATCCCTAATGGTGACACGACTCCTGATTCTAGTGATAATACCGATGCAGGAAGCGTTTTGGTTGGTAATTCTGCAGAGATGAACTTTTTTGTTCGTAACACAGATGGTTCTGGTGCTTTACATATAGATGGGGTGATACTTACGGGTGATACTGGGGATTTTACCATTACGCAAAATCCTAGTAATAACGCAATACCAGCAACTGAATCTGCTTCATTAAAGATCAATTTTACACCAACATCTGGCGGGACAAAAACGGCTACTGTAATTATTAGTAGTGATGATTGTGATGAACCAGAATATACTTTTACCATACAAGGAACAGGGATTCCTGCTGGAACTGGTTTAGATTTTGACGGGGCTAATGATTTAGTAACAATTTCACATGACAATGGGCAAAATAATTTGAATTTCTCGGTTGATTTCTGGATCAAAACTACCGATGGACTCGGAGGAGTCATCAATAAGTTTACTCCAGATGGAAATAGTGGGTGGCGTATTAATTTGGATGGTGGAAGAATAGAATTTTATTACTATGCCAGTGCTTCAAATTATGTTACAAGGTTATTGAGCCCTGCAACTTCGGTAAATGACGGTGATTGGCATCACGTAGCGGTTACTCTCAATTCTGGAAACGCCAGATGTTATATCGATGGCACTTTGGCCAGATCAACTGGATGGAATGGAACTGCAACAGCTACCACGACAACAGCAGATATACAACTAGGATATGCCGCAGCCGATGCTCCTAGTGGCGATACAGGAGGATATTTTGATGGTCAGTTAGACGAGCTACGTATCTGGACAAAAACGTTAAGTGAATTCGAAGTTGGTCAATTAAATGGATGTACAACAGATATGTCACAAACCAGTTTAGTGGCTAGTTATAATTTTAACGAAGGTGTTGCTGCTGCTGATAATAGCGGGCTAACAACATTGGCAGATGGTTCTGGAAATAACTACAACGGAACACTAACTAATTTTGCCTTAACAGGAGCTACCAGTAACTGGATTGATGCTTCTGCAAACAATGTTTCTGGGAGTTGTGATTGTGTTGTTACAGGTGGCGTTACCTTGACTACACAAGCCGAAGTAGACAATTTTGTAACAACGACTCTTGGATCTTGTGGAATTATCGAAGGAGATGTAACAATTAACGGAACTATTACAGATGTATCAGGCTTTTCTAATGTGCAGATTATTTCAGGAAACTTGTATCTGGAAGGGAATATTGTAGATGATCTTTCGGGATTTAATTCGCTAACCACCATTGGAGGAAATTTCACTTTAAAAGATATGACCAATACGACTTCTGTAACAGCTTTTTCTAATATTACAAGTCTAGGTGGAAGTTTTGAAGTTAATAATCTAGATCAATTAACTGACATATCAATTCTGAATCAAATAGCTGATATTTCAAGTATAACGATTACTGATAATGCAATGTTATCAACGATTACTTTTGATGAATTGCAAACTATGAACTCAAGTTTCACCATAACATTTAATGGATCGCTAAGCGCTATTTCTGTTCCAAAATTAACCCAAGTAAGTAGTGAATTTAGAATGAATAATAATAGTGCTGCAATGACTAGTCTTACTTTATCCCTTCTGGAGAATACAGGGAATTTCAGAATTAATGATATGAATGGTCTACAATCTATAAATGCTCCAGAATTACTAACGGTTGCAGGTAGCTTTAATGTGGGTAGTTGTGCTGGCTTAACTACGCTTACCTTCCCAAAACTGACAAGTATAGATAGTAATGCTTCCATTGATAATTGTACACAACTTACTACAATAACTACAACGTCCTTATCAACGGTTAGTGGTAATTTTAATATAGATGATTTGGCAATAAGTAGTTTAAATTTCCTCCAAAATGTAACAAGTATTAGTGATGGACTTTTAATACGAGATATGATTAATTTGAGTAATCTTCAAGGACTTGATGAATTAACAACTTTAGGAAGTTTCAGTCTAAATGATTGTGATTTAATAACTAATCTTGAGGGCTTCCCTAAATTAACAATTACTTCTATAAATTCATTAAACATTGCTGAAAATGAATTGATCACAACATTCGATAATTCTTTCTTAGAATCATTAACTTCTATTGTTACTTTGGGAATTAGTTTTAATGGAAATCTGGTGGAAATTGATGCCTTACAAAATGTGGTTTCTCTCACAGGAGGAAGTGACTCAACCATTAGGAATAATAATAGTTTACAAAGTATCAATATGTATGCGCTTAGAAATGTAAATTCTAATTTGATTATTCAGAATCAAGAGCTAGGTATTACCAATCTATGTGGTTTGTATGATTACGTTACCATCGGAGATGGTGCCACCACCTTATCCTTTGTAGGTGCTAATGCAACCGATTGGGACAGTGTTCAGGATATATTGAATAATTGTGATGCAAGTATTGATCTTAAGGTTTTCTTACAAGGTGCAGCCTTAAATCCTAATACTGGAGAAGAAACCCTAATGAGAGACGATCTACGTGTAGCAGGGTATATTCCAACGACTAGTCCATATACAGATGGCCTAACCTGCAATTCGGCGGTGTTTAATATCACTGGCGATAATGCGATCGTGGATTGGGTTTGGTTAGAAGTACGTTCATCTACAGATAATACTTCAGTGATTACATCTCGATCAGCATTGTTGCAACGAGATGGAGATGTGATACATACAGATGGAGTTTCACCTATATATTTCTCAGTTTCAGCAGATGATTATTACGTAGTTATTAAGCACCGCAATCACTTAGGGATTATGACTGCGAATACAGTAGCATTATCACAAACAGCAACTACTGTTGATTTTACAGATGGGAGTGCCGCTACCTATGGTACGAATGCCCAAACAACATTTGGCATGCCAGCAGGTGTGTCGGCTATGTGGGCAGGAGATGCTAATGACAATAGCAAAATTAATCTGATTGGTAGCCCTAATGATAGTAATACCATCAGAGATGCAATATTGAATGATCCGTTAAATATTTTCGGTCTTTATGGCTTTAGTGTTTCGGGTTATACAAATGTAGATTTAAACTTAAGTGGTGATGCTCAGATCATAGGGTCTAATAATGATGCCAGTTTGATCAATAATAATATTCTAAACAATCCTTCTAATATATTCAATCTATACGGGTTTATCATTACAGAGCAGTTACCAGAACAGATTAATACAAAACAGATGACTAGAGATGAGGCTTTGTTAGCAAAAGCTAAGAGCTTAACCAAAGAATAATAAATAAACCCCCAACATCTTTAATTTAAGGAAATGAAAAAGCAAATATTAAGCATAATGACGGTACTCCTAACGACGATCCCAGTTTCTGCCCAGAGTTATACCTTTGGATTGATCAGGGATTTTAATAATATGGGTAATCCTCATGAATATACTTTTGTAATTACTCCTGATTTCACAGATGCTACACCCTCATTTACAGGAATACAATTTACGGTTGCTATCAGTACAGGAAATACACTTACGAATTATACAAATATTCTAACCAATGAATTTAATCCTCCTAATATAAATGTTACAGGAACTTTATTGGCAGAGAGTCCTTTTTTCTTAGGAGATGGTACTTTAGATCTATGGGTTTTTACAATGACTCCTCCAAGTTCTTTGGTTACCGCTGCTCATACTGCTGGCGTTGCGATTCCAATTTTATCTTTTGAAGTCGCCAATAACCCTACTGCTGGTACGATTGCTATTTTAGAGAACAATGATCCAATCAGTGTTGGTTTGTTAGGTTTTGGTAGTAATGTTAATAATATCGGTGGTGTAGATATAGGCGGAGCAGGAGAAGCAGATATCTATGCAGGTACAAACCCCGCAGCTAATAGTTACAATCTGATGGACCCGTTATTAAATGTAGATGAGGTTACAGAATCACTTACAGAGACTATAGTTTTTCCGAATCCAGCAGTAACAAGTTTTAAAATTCAAGGAAATATAAAAGATATAGATGGAGTAAGTATCTATGATATAAATGGAGGATTTGTGAAAGAAATTGATACAGATATTATTAGTGAATTCATACCTATAAAAGACCTATCTAATGGAATATATTTTATACAACTTACATCTAAGAATATTGTAAAGACATTGAAATTCATAAAACAATAATTAGATAATGTTCTTGCTATAAATATATCGATTAGGATTTATTCTTTACAGCTGTAAGGTATATCAGTAGAGAAATATTAATACAATAATCTTCCTAAAGTTGTAAGTCCAAATTACAGAGATAAGGGGCTGTGAAAAGGATTAAAATTTACAACTGTAAAAACCATCCGTCTTATACGGATGGTTTTTTTAAATGAAATAATCAAAAGAATAGACCAGTATTTTTCAGTAGAACTTTTAGTAAGTTTGTAATAGATGAAAAAAAATATAACCCCATTCTTATTGTTACTTTCATTTATAATCTTTTCTCAAGAACAGGATACTACCTTAGTGCGCTTACAAAAAGAAGTTGACAAAGCTTTGGTTGATACCACAAGAGTAAAAGCAATGTTAAAACTTGGGGAATATCAATTAAAACGAGATTTTGATAAAGCAGAAGGATATTTTATAGAAGCTTTACATCTTATTAAAGAAAATTCTGAAACATACTACGAAAGTTTTCGAGCTACACTCTATGTACAATTAGGAGTAGTGAACCGTAGAAAAGCCAATTATCCAGAAGCCATAAGATATTATGTAAAGGCATTACAGTTTTATGAACAAGAACATAACGACTCTAAAATAGCTGATGTATATCACAATATGGCACTGGTATATCGCTACCAAAAGCAACATCTTAAAGCCATTAATAATTACAAAAAAGCAATTTTTTTAAAACAAAAAGTAAAAGATACACACGGTTTAGGAGCTGCATATAATATGCTAGGAGTGTCTTACAGACAAAATAAGCAATTGGATTCTGCATTGATTTGCTATCAAAAAGCTGAGGGATTTTTTACTATGATTGATAGTAAAGAAGATCTACATGGTGTATATGGTAATCTTGCTGTACTATATGGTGTGCAGAAGAGATATGATCAATCCATTCCGTTAAAAAAAACAAATCTAAAATATTATAAAAAAATAGGGAAACGACTTTCTATTTGTGTGGAGTATTACAATCTTTCTGACGATTATAAAGGAATGAAAGATTGGGAAAATTCATTGAAATATGCAGATTCTTCATTACAAGTAGCACTCGAAGAAGGTTTTGAAGAACGAATATCTGTAGCGTATCGAAGAAAGAGTTTTGTGAATTCGAAGATGGGTGATTTTGAAGATGCTTATCAAAACTATCGTAAGTTTAATAGGGCTTCAGATGAAATTTTTAATCTAGAGAATGCCAAAAAGATCCAGGCATTAGAGTTGAATTATAAATTTCAAAAAGAAAAACAAGCAGATAGCTTACAATTTGCACGGCAAAAACGAGAAGTCGAGTTAAAAGCTGAAGCTGAAAATTCTCAGAAAAAATTATATCTGATCTTATTACTTATAAGTTTATTAGGAGCAGGAACTGTTGGATGGTTATTAAGACGAAATCATCAGCAACGAACAAAGATGGCTCAAATGAAGCATGAAAATGAAAAAAAATCTTTAGAAAAGAAAATTGAAACGAAGGAAGAAGATATTAAAAAGTTGATTGCCGACAATACGATGCGTTTAACTTTTAAAGAAGAATTATTAGATAAAATAAAGAAGGAAGTAGTAGACACAGAACCAGGAGAAATCTCGAAGGCTGTACAGTCTCTAACTGCACAATTAAAAAGACAAATTACTACAGAGCGTAAGTTATCAGGACTACAAGAAAAGATTGATCAAGCTAATAAAGATTTTGATCAGAAATTACAAAAAAGTTACCCAGAATTAACAAAAGGTGAAAGAGAGCTATGTGCCTTATTGCGATTAAATTTATCTATCAAGGAAATTATGACCATCCGTAATGTATCGGTAGATTCCGTAAAATCTATGCGTCGTCGTATCCGTAAAAAAATGAATGTCCCAGAAGGGAAAGAGTTGGAACAGTTTATTCAGGAATTAGCTTAATGCCTTCCTCACTTAGAAACAGTATGTAATAATAAAGATTACCAATGTAATTATGAATTCCCACCAACATTTCGACAGGCTCAATATTACATGCTAGAATTATAACAACAGACAAGCTAGAATCCAAAAATTAGTAACCACAATTAGTTCTTACTCCTCATTTTTAATAAAAATGACACCTTTTGACACCGCTTAATAGTACTATTAAAAGGGTATTGCAAGTTATATTTGTTGAAAAATTAAAATGCCCCTTATATGAATAAAAGACTACTTTTTGTTATACTTTTTATTTCAGCAATAATAACTTCAGTAAAAGCTCAGACAGGAAACCAATCTACAGGATCGGCTATAACACCCAATCAATCAACTACAAGTAATACACCATTTCCATATAATGGATCCACAACATTCACTCCAGGATCATCTTTGACCACTGGAGACTGGAACCTTTCTATCGGACCTGGAGCAGGAGCTTCGTTAGGAATTTCTTATCGTAATATTTTAATAGGAGGCTTGGCAGGAGCACTATTAAATGAAAGTACTTCTGGTGTGGATGCCGAAGATAATGTGGTGATCGGAATGTTTGCTGCGGATCTTACGCAGAGCGCTTCGGATAATGTATTCATAGGTAATTATGTAGCCAGAAATGCTACTGGAAATGATAATGTCATTATTGGTCATCTGGCAGGACAGGATTTAACAACTGGGCTTGACAACGTAGTAATTGGCGAACAAGCAGGGTATAGGTTAACCGAAGGGCGAGATAATGTAGTAATAGGTGAAGATGCAGGGTATGAGTTAACTACAGGTAGAGATAATTGTTTTGTAGGGAGTAGAGCTGGATATGAGAATAGAACTGCAAGTGGTAATACTTTTGTAGGAGGAGAAGGGGATAGTTCATTACCAGGAACTATTGGTAATGGATTTGATTATGATTTCGTACTTAATTCTGATGGAGTAGGACAACGAAACAGAAACGGTGTGGCAAACACCTTTGTAGGTTCTGGAGCTGGTATGGATAATGTTGATGGTTTTGTGAATACGTTTGTTGGGTACGCTGCAGGTGCCAATACCCAGCATGCTGATGGAAATACATTTATTGGCTATGCCGCAGGTTGGGATAATAATCGTACCAACAACCGTAATGATGCTAACAGAAACACTTACATCGGGGTAATGACTGGTGGAACCAATAGAGAAGGTTCGGATAATATAGGGATGGGATGGAAAGCGGATTTCAGTGGCAATGGAGTATTTGGACCTTCAGATAATAAAAACCAGAGAAACATTTTTATTGGAAATGCTGTGTCGGTCTTTGGAAATGATCAGGTGATTATAGGCCATGGAGCTCGTTCTACTGGTAATCAAAGATCCATTACCATAGGTGCACAAAGTAGCACAGCAAGCTCATATGCAGCGGCGATAGGATATGATGTAGATGTAGCCAATGCCAATACCATGGCATTAGGAGGTGACCAAACCACAAATCGAATGAGTGTTGGGATTGGTACAGTAGCTGCTAATCAAAACGCTTCTTTAGAGTTGGCAGATACAGATAAAGGTTTTCTTGTTAATCGATTAACAACTGCGCAACGAATCGCCATGGAAACCGAAGCAGCAAGTGGCAATCCCATTGGAGCAGCAGAAGCTGGTATGATCGTATATGATACAGATTTGAACACCTTGTTTGTTTGGGATGGAAGTTCCTGGACGACTTCTACCATAGATACAACTCTTCTTACTTCATTAGAGGATAGAATTACTGCTTTGGAAACAACCTCTCAGGGAACTGGAAATGATAAAACTCCTCAACTATTTAATTATCAATCTGTCGTTAGAGATAGTAATGGTAATATTTTAGTTAATACGAATATGTCCTTTAGAATTAGTGTTTTACAAACAGATCCTTCAGGAGCTTCTGTATACACCGAAACACATAATAGTACTACCAATGCAAATGGAGTAAGTAATTTTAGAATAGGAAGTGGAACTTTAGTTAGTGGTGATTTTGCAATAATCGATTGGGCAAGCGATAGCTACTATTTACAAGTGGAAGCGGATATAACTGGAGGAACTGCTTATCAAGTGATTGGTTCGTCTCAATTGGTTAGTGTACCGTATGCCCTGCATGCCAAAACTGCAGATGCTTTGTCGGGTGCTGGAGCTACTTCTACCAAAAACAGTTTGGAAGACAAAACCAGGGAAATAGAGGAATTAACGAAAAAAGTTGAAAAATTAGAGAAGATGGTAGAAGCCTTACTTAGCGAAAAATAAATGTACTACACGTTGTTTCTACCGTTTCAAAAAATATATAAAACCCCTTATACTATGAAAAGAACAATACTTGTCCTTTGCTTTTTACTTTTTGGTGTTACCATAGTGCAAGCACAAATTCAAATTACACAATGTGCTCCTGATGATTCTCTGGCTTCAGGGCCTACATGCGAGGTCGTACTACCTGATTATACTGGTTTGGTAATAGCAGAAGATATTATGTTGCCAGGAGCGTTCTTTCCGGTAACCCAAGATCCGGTTCCTGGAACTATCATTACAGATTTGACCACAACCGTTACTTTTACGGCAGATGACGGTGCTGGCGGTACTGCCAGTTGCGAGATGACTTTTACGTTGATTCCAGATCCGATTATGTGCTTTACCGATATACCTGATAATAACTTTGAGCAGGCCTTAATTGATGCGGGATATGATTCTGGTCCCTTAGATAGTAAAGTACTAACAGCCAATATTGCTAGTGTAACTAATTTTTCAGGGGGTACTGGAGGACAGTTGTATAATAGGGGAATAACAGATCTTACGGGAATTGAGGATTTTGTATCACTAATACAACTATCGAGTAACGGAAACCCGTTAACGAGTCTAGATCTAAGTGGAAATACGAATCTGGAAGTAATGACACTAGTTGGTACAGATTTAACAGATTTAGATCTTAGTGCAAACACAAAACTACTTAATGTAACTGTTAGTGGTAATACTCAATTGTTAAATTTCAATTTGAGTGGAAATGCAGTATTGAGACGTTTGTCTATAGCGAATAGCCAATTGGCAGGTATCGATCTTAGTGGGAATATTGGATTAGAAACATTATTCATCACAGATACTCCATTATCGAGCATTGATCTTAGTGCTAATACATCACTAACATGGTTGGAATGTAACAATAACGGATTAACAAATCTGGATGTAAGCGCCAACATACTTTTAGAAAGATTGTATAGTAATAATAACCAGTTAACTAGCTTAGATGTAAGTGCAAACGTACTTTTGGAAGAATTAGGGTTTGAGTTTAATCAACTCTCTAGTATTGATCTAAGTACGAACACCAATCTTACTTATATGTATGGTAATGACAATATGCTAACCAATTTAGATTTGAGTTCCAAGCCTTTGATGGAAGAGTTAATAGTCGATAATAATCAATTAACCTCCTTAAATCTTAGGAATGGGAATAACCTCAGTACATTTTCTGATGTAACGGTACTCAATAATCCTAATCTAAGTTGTATCGAAGTTGATGATGATACGGCTGCCAATACCGGAACGGGTAATTATGGGAGTTGGTTAAAAGATGCCACCGCCTCCTATGAGGAGGTTTGTACAACCTGCGTGATAGATGGTGACATACGAATTGAATCACAAACAGATTTGGATGATTTTTTAGTGCAATTAGGTAGCTGTAATACGATTAATGGAAATCTAACGTTTCGCAGAGCAAATGACGTAACAGACCTTTCAGGATTATCAGGCATTGAAATAATCAATGGTAAACTGACTATAAGTGTGAATGATTTATTACCTAACTTACATGGTTTTCAAAACCTAAAAACTGTAACAGATGGTTTCACCATCTTCCAAAATGATGTACTCACTGATATTACAGCCCTTTCTGGAATTGCAGACCCAATAACAGATTTCTCTATTTCAGATAACCAGTTGCTGACGGATATTTCTTCAGTACTTGATTTAACAGTAACCGAGTCGTTACGTGTAGATAGACAGACATTATCACACGCATTGGTATTTCCTAATGTGACCACGCTTACAGGAACTAATGACTTTAATGGTTCTGGATCTCTCATTTTTTCAAATGTGGTGACTTCTTCTGTTAGTGTGGCCAATCTTACAATGGTCGAAAACTTTTTTAACCTAAGAAATGTAGATGCAAGTACCGTATCTTTTCCAGCTTTAGTTAGTACTGGAAGAAGTTTTAATTTAGGAGGTATAAATGCTACTACCTTTGATTTTAGCATGGTACAAAGCCTAGGAAGTTTTACCATAAGTAATACACAGCTTTCTGATTTATCACCTTTTAGTACAGTAACTTCTATAGGAACAAGTATTTTAATTACAAACAATGCTAATTTAACAAGTTTGGCAGCACTTAATAACGTTACCACTACGACTGATGTGCTCCTGAATGTAAATGATAATGCTTCTTTAGTTAGCTTAAATGGACTTGATTTTATATCCGGGACGACAGGTCTTTTAGTGATCGAAAGAAATGCGATGCTTACAAATATAGATGCTTTGCAATCAGTAACCTCTACCGAATATTTCCGAATAAAAGATAATACAGTGCTTACAAATGTTGATGGATTAGAAAATATTACAGAAACTACAGAAACTGATATGGGAGAGTTTCTACAATCTACTGTTTCTGGCAATGCACTGACCACGGTAAATCTTAAAAACCTACGAGCAGTGGCTAATCAGTTGAACATCGCAGAAACAGGAGTAACCGACCATTGCGGTTTGTTTAATTATGTTTCACTGGGAGATGGAGCTACCAAATTAGATCTTACTGGAAGTAACTTCATCCTTTCGGATGTACAAAATTGTGATAGTTATACACTCAATATCAAAGCATTTTTGCAAGGAGCTGCCTTGAATCCTAATGTAGGAGCAGAAAATCTAATGCGCGATGATCTTCGTGAGGCAGGATTGCTTCCTACTACATCACCCTACGGAGATGGTGTGACTATAGATGCATCAGTATTTAACACCACAGGGAATGATGCAATTGTAGATTGGATCCAAGTAGCAATAACAGATTCATTAAGTATTGGAATTAATGGCATCATGGCAGAACCTGATTTAGTATTGTCTGGATTAGTACAAAGAGATGGAGATATTGTTTCTCCTAGAGATGGCGTCTCTAGAATTGTCATTAATCAGAGTGACTTTAGCCTATATGCAAGGGTAGCGATTCGTCATCGTAATCATTTAACCGTATCTATGGCTGGGTCTGCTCCCTTATCGATAGAACTAAATTTTAAAAATCCACCAGGTTCTTATTTTCTGCAGGGAACAAATTCTCAAACAACCATAGGAATGCCACCAGGAGTACAAGCTATGTGGGCTGGTGATGTCAATAGTGATGGTAAAATCAACCTGATCGGTAGCCCTAATGATAGTAGTGCAATTAGAGATGAAGTATTAAATGATCCTTTAAATATTTTTGGTCTTTATGGATTTAATATTAACGGCTATACTGCTGTGGATATGAATCTAAATGGAAGCACTCAAATCATTGGAAATAATAATGATGCTAACCTTATAAATAATAATATCCTAAACCATCCATCTAATCTGTTTAGGTTGTATGGATTTACTATTTCCGAACAGTTACCCAATAATTAGGATTAAGAAAGTAAAATAATATTAAACAGGTTGTAAATGCTTGTTACAGAGGTAAGGGGCTGTAAAAAAGTTCGTTTTCAACTTACTAAACCGTTCAAGAAATTGGGCGGTTTTTGTATTCTTAATGAGATGCTGTAAAACAAGAGCGATTATATCTATATTTACGAGTAATTGTTATTTATATTATATGTCATTTATAGAAGGTTTTGCTATTGGATTGGGGATGATCATTTTTGTAGGCCCTGTATTCTTTTTATTATTAAATAGCAGCCTTCAATATGGCGCTAAAGCGGGCATATCTGTAGCAATGGGTATTATCGTAAGCGATGTTATTTGTGTAATTTTATGTTATTACGGACTTTCATCATTTATGACTGCGCCGCAAAATCAGTTTTGGATAGGTCTTTTAGGAAGTTTAATATTATTTGGATTAGGGATTAATTATTTGTTCAAGAAAGTTAAAATTACAAAAGAATTATCGGTGACTTCCAGAAAATGGAGCGCTTTTTTTCTAAAAGGGTTTAGCGTAAATTTTTTCAACCCTTTTGTTTTTGTTGTATGGATTGGCGTATATCAATATGGACAACAAAAATATAGTGATCCGACTTCTGTTTTATTATTTTTATTAGCTGCATTAACTGGTATTTTAACGACTGATTTATTAAAGGTTTTCCTTTCCGAAAAAGTAAAGAAATTTATCTCAGAACATCGATTAAAGGTATTCTTTAGAATTACTGGAGTTGTTTTGTTGATATTCTCATTTCGCTTAGCTTATTTAGTGTGGTAGGATTATATAATATTGATTTTCATTATATTTGAGAAACAACATTAAATACTAACTAATATGGAATTTAACTTATTAATTACTGCTTTAGTTGCACTAATCCCTTTAGTGCTTGGATTTATTTGGTATAACCCAAAAGTTTTTGGAACTGCGTGGATGAACGCTTGTGGATTTACAGCAGAAGATTTAAAAGGAGGAAATATGGCTGTTATTTTTATTCTTAGCTATGTTTTAAGTTTTTTCTTAGCTTTTATTCTAAATACTTATGTGATTCATCAATTCGGGTTTTTCTCAACGCTATATAGTGATCCTGATTTGTTGGTAGAAGGAACAGAATTACATAAATATGCCCAGGATTTTATGGCTAAGTATGGTAGTAATTTTAGAACCTTTAAGCATGGAGCGTTACACGGTGCGATGGCTGGATTAATGGTAGTACTTCCTGTATTAGGTACGAATGCTATGTTCGAAAGAAAAGGGTTTAAATATATTGCGGTTAATGTAGGATATTGGACAGTATGTTTAGCCTTGATGGGTGGTGTGATTTGTCAATTTGCATAATATTTATAAAACAATATTTAAAAAGGTTCTATTTTTATATAGAGCCTTTTTTATGATTTATTACCAAGTACCCGAGCAAAAAGCTTTTTAAGCATTGGAGAAGCTTCCTCCATTTTACGCTCTCTTTCCTTTGCTTTTAATTCTCCATTGGCATCATAATACAATTCATAGCTAAAAACAAAACGACTGGCATCAGCTCCCATTCCTAATTGACCAAATCTAAGGTCATTAAAATATGTTTTATTTTGTACTTTTTCAATAGTATACCAACCTTCGGATAATGTTATTAATCTAGGGATCAATGGATCGTTTTTCATCTCACCTAATAAATGATGGTTTTTAGGAAATTCTGAAAAATCGATATGATCATCTTCATCTAATAAAGAATAGTAACCAATCATAAAAGAATGTTCGGTTTCGACATTAGTTGTCCACAACAGACTATTAAGTGGAGTAGGTTTTGTCTGAATTTCTTTATAAACAATATTCTGACTTTCTAAACTTAGTTTAAACTTATGATAGGTATACCATTTTAATCCTAACGTAATAAGCATATATATGCTACTTATGATAATACCTAAATTATTTATTTTCCTTCTTTTAGGATTGGTTCTTTTATAAAACATCGTAATGATCACCAGTACTAAAAAAGGGATGGTGTATAAAGGATCTACAACAAAAATGTTTTTAAAAGAAACTTTATAATTCAGAGGCCAGAATAATTGTGTTCCCCAAGTAGTAAATGCATCTAGAATAGGGTGAGTAAAAAGACCCAAGAACATTAATTTTGTCCAATCTTTCCAATTAGCTTCTTTGTTCTTATATATTTTAGCAATAAGCCACCCAAGAACGGGAGCCATAATTACACTAAATAAAATTGAATGAGAAAAACCCCTATGTAATTCATTTGCAGTTACATTGTCGGTAAATAGCTTAGATAAAACATCTAGATCAGGAATAGTTCCTGCAATTGCTCCCCATAACATTGCTTTATTACCAACTTTTTTTCCAATAGCTGCTTCGCCAACTGCGGCACCTAAAACAATTTGAGTCAATGAATCCATAGTTAATCAAACTGAAGTTTAAAAGGATTTCTAACTTCATATTCACTAGGAGAAATAAACTCTACTAATGGTTTTAAAAGCTTGTTAGATATAGAATTGCCGTGTCTTACATACAATTTCATTTCTACAGGTTTGGCTCCTACACAGCTTTTAATAATTTCTGCAGTTCTTCCTAATCTTAATTCTTTAACTTTTTTAGAAATTGCCAAATCTACATAATCATATAGCATTTTTTGATATATATCATGTGTCTTATTGTACGCATAATCAATACCGATATGATTAGCTTCTACTGCATTATTTAGTATAAAAGCAGTAGTGAAACCTACTAATTTTTCTTCTAGAAAATATCCTTTAAAAATAAACAAATTGTTAAGTCTTTTTTTTAAATTTCTAAAAGTAGATGCGTTCAGTTTACCAATTTTGAAATCTGCCTTATCAAGAACAGATAGATACAAAGTATCAACTTCTTTTTTATAAAACTCTATATCTTCTGGAGTAAAATTTTTGACCTGAATCTCAGAAGACTTTTTGAAAACTTTTTTAGCCCTGGTTCTAAATTTTGTTTTCATACTTCCTAGATAATCCTCAAAACTATTCCAATCATTTTGAAGATGTAATACCATGTTTACATCAATTTTAAACTCTCTAAATTTTTGATTTTTAATGTGATCACTTTGATTAAATGATGTTGGCCAGAATTCTTTTAATAAAATAAAAGAAGGCTTGTCTGATCTTTCACTTTTTCTGATTTCTCGTAAGGCATCGGATAAATTTTCGAAAGCTTCTTTGGCATTAATATCTTCCGAATATAAAAAACCGTGTTCTCCACAAGAGAACAAATTACCACAAACCAATACTTTTACTTCCATATTCTTTATAAAAGTATTTTTGATGGTATCACTTATGCTACAAGGAAATTCCTGAAATTGGATATCTTCTGTATTGAATTTAATGAGTTGGGCGACCGCAATACCAACTGGTGTATCTTTATCGTAAAATATAATATATCTAAATCCAATAGTTTCAGATAGAGTATGCTCTAATGTAGAAAGATAATTTAATGTTAGAAACAGGTTATGTTCTTTATTTATTGAATCCCAATCTACGGATGGAACATCATCGGCACTTTTATAAAATGAATATTGTAATGTGGTGGCTTTGCACCTGTTTTTTATTTTGTCAAGCATAAATCCCTTACCAATGTTATTGACAAATTATTGTCTGATCATTTTCAAATGTACATTTATTTTTAATAGCAGGCTGTTAAACGATTATCAATTTTAATTGCAGGAATTAACGCAACTTTAATACCGTAATACCGATATGGTTTAACATTCATTGTTGTTTTATCGTGTAAATCAGGTTTTTGAACGAAAACTGTATCATAAAGTCTGATTTTATGATGTATATGTCAAATAAGTTTAGTTTTTTTGAATGTAATTGGAAAAAATTTATGGAGAAATCAATCCCCTGTGTGCTGTTAATTGATGATGATAAGGCCACAAATTTCTTTAATGAACGCGTAGTAACCAAACATAATAGTTTTGATAATGTGAATACGGTGCAAAGTGGAAAAGCTGCATTGGATTATCTAACTAAAGTGGAAAAAGAAGTTACAATAAAACCAGATCTTATTTTTTTAGATATCAATATGCCTGCAATGAATGGATGGGAGTTTTTGATAGAGTTCGCTAAGTTAAATAAGAGTATTACCGAAGGAATTAAAGTAATTTTATTATCAACATCTTCAAACCCTGATGATGTAAACGAATCAATCAAAAATCATTCTGTTGACGACTTTATAAATAAGCCGCTGTCATTAGATTTGTTGGATAATGTAATAGAAAAACATTTTTCAGAAAGTACTGTTAGTAATATGTGAGATTACTGACGTATAATGGTTTAATAAGATATATTTTTTAATATGGATAAGTTAAAACGTTTTCTTCTTGTTGACGACAGTAATTCTACGAATTTTTTTAATAAAACGATTATCCAAAAAACAGACTGTGTAGAAGAAGTGCTTATAGCCACTAATGGGAGTAATGCCATGGAATATCTACAATCTAATATAATTCCTGAAGTAATATTTTTAGATCTAAACATGCCAGAGATGAATGGTTGGGAATTTCTAGAACAACATAATCAATTATCTCCTACCGATAAAAACTCAAAAATCATAGTAATGATAGGTGCTAAACTAAGTGAAGAAGAAGAAAAGACTCTTAAATCTTTTCCTCAAGTAACTGAGTTTAGAGAAAAAATGTTAACCAAGGAAATTGTTTTGGATATTGTATCTAAATATTTCGACAAATCTTTAAACTAGAAATTACTAAACTTATTTTGTTTAACTTTTTTACTTAAAAAAGGTGTAAAAACTTACTTAATTATAAACAAAATACACTTTATCGATCTTTTTTGCGTTTAACCGTAAAGCAAGCAACTAAAATTATTGATTACTATTGCTTTTTTATTGTGATGTGTTTTTTTTGGCATATACCAACAAGAATATATTATGAATAATTTAGTTAACTGCGTTTTGCTAATAGATGACGATAAACCCACCAACTTTTATAATAGTATGGTTTTGTCAAAACATAGCAGTTTTGCCAAAATACAAGTAAAACAGAGTGGAGAAGCGGCTTTACAATATTTGATAAACGTAGAAAAAGGAATTGAATTAAAACCGAATTTGATTTTTTTGGATCTTAATATGCCTGCTATGAATGGTTGGGAATTTTTAATAGAATATTCAAAATTAAATCATACTATTATTGAAAATATAAAAGTAGTAATATTAACTACTTCCGCTGATATTAATGACATAGAAAAGTCTAAAGCTAATTATTTGGTGGATGACCTTATTAGTAAACCATTATCATTCCCGTTGTTAAATAATGTAATAGAAAAACACTTTTTTAAAACTTCTTTTTTATGAAAATAATAACAAAAGTACTTTTGGTGGATGATAGTGAAGCTACCATTTTTTTTAATAAAACAATACTTTCAAAAACAGGACACGTTGATGAAATATTAGTGGCTAAAAATGGTCTGGAAGCGCTGGAAATTATTAAATCGGGAGTTATACCCGAAATAATTTTTTTAGATATCAATATGCCAGTAATGAATGGTTGGGAGTTTCTATCTGAATTTCAGAAACTAGAAAGTAAATTTAAAAAAACAAACATTTTTTTAATGCTAGGTTCTGTATTACCAGCAGAAGATAAGGCTAAGGCAGATTTAATCCCTGAGATTAAGGGATATAAAGGAAAAATGCTTTCTAGAGTTGTTATGGATACTATAATAATGGAATACTTTACTAAGGAATTAACTTTAGTAGAATAAATCCAGTATTCTGATTTATTTACTAAAGAATATCTTTTCTAAGATTTTTTTTGTTTTTTTATTAATTATCTTGCTAAGATAATTTAAACACACACGCATTTTTAAATAGGAAATAATTTTAAAATTACCCCTTATGGTTAGATTGGAGTTTACATCCTTTATCGCCTATGTACTACTTTTTAGTTTTTGTCAAATAGTTTCATCTCAATCCAGAGCTACAATCTCTGGTAATGTTTCAGATCAATTTGGTAGTTTGCCAGGTGCAAGAATAAGTATAGAAGGAACCAATCAACATACCACAACAGATGTAAACGGTAATTATATTTTTAATGTAGATGAAGGAGAATACGTAGTTACAGCTGGATTTGTTATGTATAATTCGATTTCTAAAACCGTTTCAGTAAAGGTTGGAGAAACCGCTCAATTGGATTTTATATTAGAAACAGGGTTTTCAATAGATCAACCAATTTCTATAGGTTCCAGAGCACAACCAAGATCATTACTTAAAACTACAGCTCCTATAGATATTATCTCTCCTCAGGAAATTACAAATTCCTCGCAGATTGAATTAAGTCATATTTTACATTATTTGGTTCCATCTTTTCATTCTACACACCAAACTATTGCTGATGGAACGGACCATATTGATCCTGCAACGCTTAGAGGCCTTGGTCCAGATCAGGTGTTGGTACTAGTAAATGGAAAAAGAAGACATAGTAGTTCGTTGCTTAATGTAAATGGAACTGTGGGTAGAGGAACCGTGGGAACTGATTTTAATGCTATACCTATAGCTTCTATAGAAAGAATCGAAATTTTACGTGATGGAGCAACCTCACAATATGGATCCGATGCCATTGCAGGAGTCATTAATATTATTCTAAAAAAACAAACTGAAGTTATTGATGTAGATAATAGAGTTGGTATTACTACAGAAGGAGATGGTTTTAGCACATATTCATCAGCTAATTTTGGATTAAAGATTGGAAAAGATGGATACATTAATGTTACTGCAGAATATCGAAATAGAGAATCTGTAAATAGAGCAGGAGATTATACCGGTACAATTTATACGGATGATCCAGTAGAAGATCAAAGATTGATTGAAGAAAACAACTTTTTTGGTCAAACAGGATATTCAGACCGCAGGGTAATGCAAATTGGAAGTGCAGAAACGCAAAACTTGGCTTTGGCCTTTAATGGAGAAATTAAAATGTCTGATAATGCAACATTTTATCTTCAAGGAGGAAGAAATTATAGAGAAGGTAAGGCGGCGGGTTTCTATCGTTTCCCTAAAAATCAAGATAGAGTAGTGCCAGAATTATTTCCAAATGGTTTTTCTCCTCAGATATTAACTGATATCCAGGATGATGTAGTAGCTGGTGGGATTAGAGGAGTTAAGAATGAGTGGAATGTAGATTTTAGTCACTCTATAGGGATCAATAGTTTAGATTATACTGTAAATAATTCTAACAATGCATCCTTAGGAGTCGCTTCTCCAAGAACTTTTTATGCAGGTGGATTTGAGTATCAGCAAAATACAACCAATTTAGATATCTCTAGAACCTTTGATTGGTTACATGGAGTAAACATAGCATTTGGCGCAGAACTTAGAGTAGAGAATTATCAGATTATTGCGGGAGAAGAGGCATCTTATATAGATGGAGGAAGTACGTATACCAATGAATTAGGAGACATACTTCCTAGAGCAGCTGGAGCGCAGGTTTTTCCAGGGTTTCAGCCAGAAAATGAGTTAAATCGTTTTAGAACGAATAGCTCGGCATATTTAGATATAGAGACAAATCTTTCAGAGAAGCTATTGGTGAAGGCTGCTGCAAGATATGAAGCGTATAATGATTTTGGAGGACAGGCTATTTGGAAACTTTCTGGCAGATACAGAATTAATGAAGGTATAAGTGTTAGAGCAGGGTTTTCTACAGGTTTTAGAGCGCCATCTCTTCATCAGGTATTTTTTCAAAATATAAGTACGCAGTTTATAAATGGAGAAAGTATTGAGGTAGGTACCTTTAATAATGAAAGTGCAGTTGCGACAGAAGCTTTTCAGATTGCTAAATTAAAACCAGAATTGTCAAACCATTTTAGTGCTGGTGTTAGCGGTAAATTAAATGATAATTTCACTTTTACTTTTGATTATTATTTAATAAATATAGATGATAGAATTGTTTTGTCTGGTAGGTTTGCAGAAGGGTATGAAACGATTTTAGAACCTTTTGGAGTAGGAGCAGCACAGTTTTTTACCAATGCGATTGATTCCAGAACCTCTGGAGCAGATATAGCATTAGTGTATAGAACAACATTGGGTGAAGGAAAATTAAATACTAGCTTGAGTGCGAATATTAATGATACTAAAGTAAAAGGTCGTATTAAAGTTTCTCCTTCTCTTATAGGTCAGGAAGATATATTATTTAATAGAGAAGAGATTGCTAGAGTAGAATATGCGCAACCAAATTATAAAGTAAACTCTCTAGTATCTTATGAATTTGATAAATTCAGATTGCAAATGGTGAATACCCTTTTTGGAGAGGTAAAGTTTGTTCATCCTGATGATGGTGATCAGGCTAATTGGGTACTTAATGAATTTAATGGTAATATAGAGTCACGAGATCAAAATTTCTCTCCAAAATTAACAACAGATCTAGCTATTTCATATCAAATTAATGATTTTATAAAATGTACTTTAGGAGGAAATAATGTCTTCAATGTCTTTCCTGATAGGCATACACATTCTGCAAATACAAGTAATGGTAATTTTATGTATAGTAGAAGAGTACAACAATTCGGAGTTAATGGTTCTAATTATTATCTTCGACTCTTGTTAAGATTATGATGGGTAACTGGTATAAATCTTTTGGTATTTATTTTTACAAACTGCATATTTCGTATGCATTGTTACTTCTTTTTACATTTTTCGGCATAACAGAAGCTTGGACGCAAGACCTTAGCAATGAAGAGGTCAAAAGAGTACAACGTGCGATATTCGTTTATAATTTTGCACAACAAGTAGGATGGCCAGAAATAGATGAGTACGATTCTTTTAAAATAGGTGTTTTAGGTCCAGATCGTACGATTCTAGATCTTAAATCAATGGCTCAAAAACGTAAAATTTTTGGTAAACGAGTAGAAGTTGTACGTTTTCAATATGTGAAAAATGTTAGAAATGTTCAGTTATTATATGTGAATAACAAGTATAATTATGATATTAATTATATTCTAAGTAAAATTTCTGAAAAGAAAATACTACTGGTTACAGAAGATTATAACTATAATGCTTCTATGATCAATATGGTCAATGTAGGAGATTCATTTGAGTACGAAATCAACGAAGATAAGATTGCTAATGAAGATTTGGTAATAGCTCCTTCTCTAAAACAATTTGCAATAACCTCTTCACAAAAATGGAAAAAACTATATAAATCTACAGAGGAGTCCCTAGAAAAAGTACTTGATGAAAATGAAGAACAAAAGGAATCAATTAAGTATAAAGAAGCACAAATTAAGCAACAAGAAGAAAGGATAAGTACTCAAGAAAAGGCTATAGATACAATAAAAGAGAGAGTTAGTGAGCGCAATGCATGGATACAAGAATTATCTGCCGAAAGTGCAATACAAGAAAAAAAGTATGAAGAAAAACTTCTGATTGAAAAAGAACTCGAAAAGAATATTAAGGAACAAATTATATTTATTAAGGATCAGGAAGAAAAAATCAAAGCCAGTACACTTGCAATTGAAGAACAACAAAAATATTTGGATCAACAAAATGACCAAATTAAAAAACAAGAAACAATATTAGAACAACAACTTTCCGAAATTGATAATCAGAAAAAAATTAATTGGTATTTAATTGCGCTGATAGTTGTAGGTTTAGTAGGTAGTTTCTTTTTATATCGCAGTTATCTAAATAAGAAAAAATTTAGCGCAGCACTAAAATTAAAAAACGACGAAATCAATGAGCAATCATTGGTTTTAGAATCAAAGAATAAAGAGCTTGAGCAGTTCGCGTATATAGCGAGCCACGATTTACAGGAACCATTGAATACTATTTCTAGTTTTATCGGGTTGATATCAGAAGATTATGGTGATAGTTTTGATGAAGTAGGCAAAGAGAGTCTCGATTTTATCCAAGATGCTAGTGTACGAATGAAAAAGTTGATTGATTCGTTACTAGAATATTCGAGGCTCGGAAGAACCAGAGCCTTTGTGGATGTTGATATGAATAAGGTGGTTAAAGAATTAAAAGGAGATTTTAAAAATATACTCGAGAGAACCAAAGCTAAAATCAATTCGGAAAAACTACCAATTATAAAGGGTAACGAAGTAGAATTACGATTGTTAATACAGAATCTGGTTAGTAATGGTATTAAGTTTACCGATGAAAATGTGATTCCTGAGATTAAAATTTCTGCTACCCTTAAAAAGGATGATACTAACGAATCATCTGGAGTTTGGGAGTTTTTAGTACAAGACAATGGTATTGGAATTCCTGAAATGCACAAAGACAGGATCTTCGCAATTTTCCAAAGACTACATTCCAGAGAAAAATATCAAGGAACTGGTATCGGTTTGGCGCATTGTAAAAAAATCGTAGAATCTCATAAAGGTGAAATCTGGTTAGAATCAGAAGAGGGAAAAGGAACTACTTTTTATTTTACAATTCCTTTTTAAAATATGATTTACGAAATATCGACAGCTGTTACTTTTTTAATCATTATCTGATTTTTTTAACTGGAATCTTAAGTATTTCAAAACTGGACTACAACTCGATTCAGTAGATGTAATATTATTGTATGGATACTTAAACAGAACAGCAATGAATATTACAGACCTACAAAGTAAAGAATTTGATGAATATTATAAGAGATATATTGATAAACTGACTCCAGAACTAGATCTTAGAGCAGGTTTTGAAATAGGAAAGAAAAATGTTATTCAATTTTTTGAAACCATTCCTAATGATAAATTAGAGTATCGTTATGAATCAGAAAAATGGAATATAAAGGAAATTTTACAACACCTTATAGATACAGAAAGAATATTTATGTATAGGTGTTTTCGGATAGCAAGAAACGATAAAACTTCTTTGGCAGGATTTGATCAAAACATTTATATAACACCTTCTGGAGCCAATAATAAATCAATAGATTCATTAATTAACGAATTTAAAACAGTTCGGGATGGGTCTATTTCTTTTCTAAACAGTATTCACAATAATGATTTAGAATATATAGGAAATGCTAATGGAGGAGATATGTCTGCAAGAGCCGCAGCTTTTACCATTATTGGTCACGAAATCTGGCATATGGATATTATTAACGAACGATATCTTTAAGTATCATTTTTGCGGCATTATAAAATAAATGACACAATACAATTGATAGTATTTATCTATCAAAAAATATGAACTATGATACTATGCTTGTTTTAAATTGTGATGGAGATTCTCCTGTATAATGCCTGAAAAAATTAGAAAAATGATTCGGTTCTTCAAATCCCATTTCTAAAGAAATATCTTTAATACTTAGATTTTGACTTAGCATAAGTTTAGAAGTATCGATCATTTGATATCGGATTAGCTTGCCTAAGGAAGTCTGCATTTTATCCTTTACTTTTTTAGAAAGAGCTTTGGGAGTTAAATTCATTTTAGAAGCATAAAACTCTAATGTTCTTTCTTTGGTATGATATTGCTGAAGTAATTCTATAATGTTTTGAGAAAAAAGATCTCTATTTTTATAATCAAAATCTTTTCTAAACTGAATAGGATTTTTACCAACATTATTTTTAAAAACTCGATTAAAGTAAGCAGGATCATTATATCCCATATCATAGGATATTTCTTTTATACTTTTATCCGTAAAAGCAATCTCCTTTTTGCTTTCTAACAATTTTTTGTTAGAAAGAAGGGAATTAACAGAAACACCAATTTTTCTTTTTATCAATGATTGTATATTGTAACCTTTTTCTCCAATACAGGCAATGATTTCTCTATTGCTGATATTACTAGAATATTGTTCATCAATTACATCCTTTGTGTCAAAAATAATTTGATATTCTTCTTTATTTGCTTGAAACGGGTTTTGATAATACCATTGTTTTGTAGAAATATCTATAATATTGTCAATTTGCTGATTAGATGTAATTTGATCGATTACTTTTTGAAAATAATGAGAAGTATCAAAGTTGATGTATCCCAAAGAAATAAGGTGTTTAAAAAGGACTCTCACTTCTTTGTTTTTGAATATCATTTCATTAGGGAACTCCATCTTCAATACAGAGAAATCATTAGATAAGAACTTTATATACTGTCCTTTTTCTAAGTAAATTGCCTTGTTTTGCCAGTCAAAATAGTTTTTGAAATCCACCTGAATACCACCACTACCAGAGAATATCTGGAACAACGTATATTGATTAATAAAATATACTTTATTTATTTCTGGAGTAAATTTTGTAAACACAATAATGATTTGATCAGTATCGTAGTAGTCGAAGGTGTTATTAAAAAATTACATCAAAGATGAATTAATATCAAACTTTTTTGAATCTGCCTCATTAGTAAAAAAGAATAATGATCAACATTACATAAAAGTATTTCAAACAATTATACTGTAACAATACCTCCATCTAAGAGATTAACAATTCTAGAACCATAGCTCGCATTCGTTTCAGAATGTGTTGCTTGAATAATTGTAACCCCTTCTTTATTTAATTCTGAAAATAACTCCATAATTTCAACACTTTGTTTAGAATTAAGATTACCCGTTGGTTCATCTGCCAAAATTAGCTTCGGTTTAGATATTAATGCTCTTGCAATACCTACTAGTTGTTGTTGTCCGCCACTTAATTGTGTAGGGAATAAATCTTTTTTACCCACAATGTTAAATCGATCTAATATATCTGCTACAAGTCCTTTTCTTTCAGAAGATTTTATGTTTTTGTATAACAACGGAGTTTCTATGTTTTCATAAACTGTTAATTCATCGATGAGGTGATATGCTTGAAACACAAAACCAATATATTCTTTATATAATTTGGATCGTTGTTTTTCTTTCATTTTATGAACAGGTTCATCCAAGAATGTATAGGATCCATCCGTAAAGTGATCTAACATCCCTACGCAATTTAATAAGGTAGATTTTCCTGATCCTGATGGTCCCATAAGAGATATAAAATCACCAGTGTGAACATCTAAATCAATCTGATTTAATAAGGTAATTTTTTTACCACCTGATTTTATAATTTTTGAAGCATTCGAAAGCTTTAAGATCATAATTTTTTATTTTTTAGTAATCGTTAATAAATGATTGATGTTAAGATAGATTAGTCTATATATGAGATTTCAACATCTCCTATGTTAAGGCCTTTTTTTACAGATGCATTTCCTTTATACTGAAGTACAGCCTCTCCAAAAGCAGTTAGTTTTATCAGATCAGAAGCTTGTATTTTAAACTGTGCTTCTCCAAAGGCTTTTAGTTTAGATGTTTTATTATCAACATTTATAAGATCAATTATACCTTCTCCAAAAGCCGTGATTTTTTGATAATCAATGATTCCATTTTTAATGTTGAGCGTACTTTCTCCATACACAGAAACGTCAAAATTTTGAAACTGCACGTGATTAAAAACTACAGATGATTCTCCATAAATTTTTAATTTAAATGCATCTGCTTTCATTTTACTTTTACATAATGTCGATTGTTCTCCACGAATAGAAAGTGCTCTGAGGTTTTTATACGTAATAGTTACAGTTAATACTTTTCCTTTGTAAATAGGTACTTGTCTTTTTACTCCATTTATAGTAATGGTTTTATGCTTAGTGGTTTCTTTTGCATCATCCAGATATACACGTAGTATATTGTTATTTACTTCGATATTAATTTTATCTTCGGGTTCTGTGCTTTCTTCAATGATTACAGATTCTTCAGTGCCTTCGATAAAAGTTGTTTGTATGTGTGGACTAATAATTACTTTTTCAAAAGGATCCACAACTTTTTTAGTTTGCGCTGTTCCTAGTTGAGTAATTGTAATTACGATTAAGGTTAGAAAATATGTTAGATGTTTCATGATGAATGTTTTTAATGTTTACTATTTTATTCTGTTTTAAGACTATTTGTTGGATTGGCAATTGCAGCTTTAATAGTTTGAAAACTCACTGTCGCCAATGCAACTATTATAGAAATACATCCAGCTGCTGCAAAAACAAACCAGTGAATTTCTATTCTATAAGCGAAATTCTGAAGCCAATTATTAAGAACTATCCACGCTATTGGTATAGCAATAAGAATGGAAATAAAAATCAACTTAAGAAAATCTTTGGATATTAACATAATAATATTTGACACACTAGCACCTAAAACTTTTCGAACTCCTATTTCTTTATATCGTTGTCTAATGTTGAATGTAACTAAACCAAATAACCCCATACAGGATATAATAATTGCAATTGACCCAAAATATCTAAACAATTTAACAACTCTATTTTCTGCTTCATAAAATGTTTGATAATCTGAATCTAAAAACCTAAAATTAAAAGGAAGTCCAAAATTAAATTCTTTATGAAAATTTTCTAATGCTGCCAGAGTTTCTCTCTCAGTTCCTGATTTGATTTTAACTAATATTTCATCTCCTTTATCCGAAATTTTCATAAAAAGAGGATTCATTTTTTGATATAATGATTGAAAATGAAAATCATTTACAACGCCAATAATTTGTACATCAGACCCCCAGATTTTTATTGATTTTCCTATGGGATTTTTTAAACCCATTTCGTTAATAGCAGTCTCGTTTACTATTATTTTTTGTTTTTCATTGCTATAATTTTTTGAAAAAGAGCGCCCTTCTTTTAATTTTATTTCTAGCAATTCAATAAAGTCATAGTTCGCAAGGATATATTTAAAAGGGGTATTGTTAGAAGGTTCTTTTCCATTCCATATCACATTTCTGGTATTGGTGCTATTATCAGTTAAATGATTAAGTACTGCACTTGAAGCACCTGTAACTCCTGAAATATTGCGAACTTCTTTAAGAAATGTTTCCGTATTGGATTTTAACTTTCCATCTTTTTTTAAAACCAAAACTTGATCTTTGTTATATCCTAATTCTTTGTTTTGAATTAGATTAATTTGATTGGTAATGATAACAACAGAAATTATTAGAAAAATGGATACAGTAAATTGAAATATTACTAAACCTTGACGAATTCTCTTTTCATTTCCTTTAGTTGTAATTTTTCCTTTTAGTAGGGTAGTAGTCTTGAAATTAGAAAGATAAATAGAGGGATAGATGCCTGATATAATACCAGTCATGCACGTAGTTCCAATGATTAATAAAAACATCTCCAGACTAAACTGTAGATTTATGTTTTTGTTTACGACTAGATTGAAGTACGGTAGTATAATTATTACTATTATAAAAGCTAATATGAGTGCTAAAAATGAAGTCAAAACTGATTCTCCGATAAATTGAATAATTAGTCCTTTCTTTTCAATTCCTAAAACTTTTTTAACTCCAATTTCTTTTACTCTATTAATTGCTTGGGACGTAGATAAATTAGTAAAATTAATCGCGGCAATTATTAAAATGAAAAATGCTATTAAAACGAAAAGTTTTATATAGTTAATCCGCCCACCAGATTGGACGCCATTTTCATAGGTGTTATAAAGGTATTTGTCAGAGAATTTTCGAACGAAAACCGAATTAAGATTATCGGATTTTGATTTTTCTTTGATTAATGCAGTTAGTTGACTATTGAAATTATTGAGATTGGAGTTTTGATTTACAGAAACATACGTAAATGGCTCATTAGATTCCCAGGAATTTATAGCTGGTAGTTTTTCCATTAAATGACTAAATGAAAATACTGCGTTAAATTTAAGTGTAGAGTTTTCTGGAACTTCTTCGAAAACACCAGTCACAATATAAAGTCCGCTTACTTCTTGTTGATCGAATTCTATAGTTTTACCAATACTATTTTCTACAGAATTAAAAATTCGTTTAGCTAATTTCTCAGATAATACTACATTATTTGGATTTTGTAATACATCATTTCGTTCCCCCTGTATTAAATTAAAAGAAAACATATTAAAGAAATCTTGTCCCGCAAAAATTTCATTTGTCCGGATACTAGAATTATCTTTTCTACTAACAATGCCTTTGCTACCAAAAGAATAAACATTGGTTGCATAAGTAGTATTTGCAATTTTATCTTTTATTTCTTTTGCCAGAGGAGCAGGAGTCCACTCCGAAGTAAAGATGTCATTCCCATTTTTAAAGTTTTGTAAAACCTGAAAAATTTGCTCTTCATTTTTATGAAATTTATCTATAGAATATTCGTCGTTAACCCAAAGAATAACTAAAATGATAGAGGTAAACGCAGCAGATAAGCCTATACTATTAATTAGAAAGTTTCTATTAAATTTTTTAAAATTTCTAAAACTGGTATTTATAAAGTATCTAAACATACTATTTTATTCTGTTTTAAGACTATCTACAGGATTAGCAATTGCTGCTTTTACTGCCTGAAAACTAACGGTTGTCATTGCAATAAGTATTGCGATACTACCTGCTACGATAAAAATCCACCAATTGATTTCTATTCGATACGCAAAATCCTGAAGCCAGTTATTCATAGTCAACCAGGCTATAGGGATAGCAATAAGAATGGAAATAATCACTAGCTTAAGAAAATCCTTGGATAATAATTTCACAATAGCAGGTATACTAGCCCCTAAAACCTTGCGAACCCCAATTTCTTTACTACGTTGCTCCGCGGTATATGCTGCTAAACCAAAAAGACCTAGACAAGAAATAAGTATTGCCAGTATTGCGAAAATTTGAGAAAGCTTACCTACAAGTTGTTCACTTTTAAATTTAGCATCAAAGGCTTCGTCTATAAATGTATATTCAAAAGGAAATGCGGGGTTGTTCTTTTTCATAACTGTTTCAATTTTAGAAATAGCCTCGCTAGTAGATACTTGAGAATCTGTTTTTATATATAAATGTCTTGCATAATTATGATAATTAAAAAACATAACAGGATCACTTGCTTCATACATATCTCCGTATAAATAGTCTTTAACAACTCCGACTACAGTATAGGTGTCGCCTCTTCGTATTTGTTTACCTATAGCGCTTCCACCACCCATTAATTTAGCAAAAGATTCAGTTATTAAAACACTACTACTATCCTTAGCAATACTTTGTGTAAAACCTCTCCCTTCTTTAAGTTGCATTCCAGTAGTATTTAAAAAATCAGCACTTACATATCTAAAAGAGATTAGAATTTCTTCTGTATTTGTTCCTCCATCCCAAGTTAAGCCAGAACCATTATTGCCACCTGATAACAATTGAGAATTACTTAAGGCTGTATGTTTAACAGCTCCTGTATTGATCAAATCATTTTTGATAATAGAGAATTTATCAATGATATTGCCATTAACCCTCATGGATATTAACCTATCTTTTTCATAACCAAGTTCTCTGTTTTTTACATGCTGAATTTGTTGATATACTAATATGGTACTAATTATAAAAACTATGGAAATAGTAAATTGACCTATAACAAGACCTTTACGAATTAATGATGCAGATGCACTTGTAGATTTTATTCCTTTTAGAACCTCTACAGGTTTAAAGGATGATAAATAGAATGCAGGATACAAACCAGCAAAAGCACCACAAAGTAACGTAATACTTAATAATGAAATAAGATGTAATGGGTTTGTTAACCCTAACTCCAAGTTCTTTTCTATTAGAATATTGAACTGAGGTAATATTAGAAATAGTAATAACACACTTACTATAGAGGCAAAAAATGCCATCATTAACGCTTCAGAAATAAACTGAGTCATCAATCGCGAACGACTGGATCCCATGGCTTTACGCACACCAACCTCGTTTGCTCTTTTTTCGCTTCGAGCTGTTGATAGATTCATAAAATTAATGCAGGCAATCAATAATATTATAATGGCAATCGCAGAAAATAAGCGTACATATGTAATTCTCCCGCCGATATTTTTACCATCTTTAAATTTTGCTCTTAAATGCCAATTTTTGATGGAGTGTAAAAAGGCATAAGTATCAGAATTATTACTTTTTTCTTTAATGATTTTTCGGACACGAGCATCTACTGCTTCAAAATCAGCCTCTGGAGATAATTCAACAAAAGTATCCGAAAAATTACTGCCATATTCAGTCATCCATTCTGCACCATCTCGATAGCGCTCAAAAGGAGCTATCCAATCAAAAGGATAAGAAACATTTTCTGGTATATCTTCAATAACACCAGTAATTAAGTAATTATCTTTATTACTCAACTTTACAATTTTCCCAAGTACTTTTGTGTTTTCTCCAAAGAGCTCTGATGCTGTAGATTTAGTAAGTACAATTGCTTCTGGGTTAGTAAAGGCATCTTTCGCATTGCCTTCGATAAACTTTAGATTAAAGATTTCTAAAAAATCAGCATCCGCATATCGACCACTTCTATTGATTGCATTATCTCCAACTGTAAAAAGTCGTTCTTCATAACTTGATCGTGTTGCTCTGATTACACCTGGGATTTCATCTTTCATAGCTTGCGCCAACGGACCAGGTGTAGAATTGAATGTTCGCCATTCTCCTTCATAGTTTTGGTTAGTAGGAACATAATAGACTTGATCTTGTTTTTCAAAATAATTATTAAAACTAATTTCATCTTCTACCCAGAGGAAGATTAAACTAGCACAAGTAATCCCAATAGCTAACCCAAAAATGTTTAAGAAACTATACCCTTTGTTTTTTAGTAAACTTCGGAAAGCTATTTTTATATAATTCCGTATCATAATTGTTCGTTTTTTGATTGATTGATTTTTATTCTGTTCTTAAACTGTTTATTGGATTTGCATTAGCTGCTTGAAGCGTTTTAATACTTATTATTAATAAAGCGAATAATATCATTAAGAATCCACTTAAGATGAATACCCAAAAACTAATATTCGTTTTATATGCAAAATCTTGTAACCAATTATTGATTCCATACCAAGCAATTGGTGATGCTACTATAAAAGCAATACCGACTAAAATCAAAAACTCTTTACATAATAATGAATTGATTTGTAGTAATGAAGCTCCTAAAACTTTACGAACACCGATCTCTTTAACACGTCTATTCGTAGTATAAATAACCAACCCCAAAAGCCCTAGACAACTAATTAAAATAGATAAACCTGTAGCCCAATTCAATAGTTTTGAAACTTTTTGTTCCCTACTGTAAAATTTAGCTACAGTCTCATCCATAAAGTTGATACGATAATCTTCTATATCTTTATATACCTCTCCGTAAGTCGATTCAATTTTAGACAAAGTAGATTGTAAATCATCTATATTAGGGTTTTGAAAAGCAATATGTACAGCTCGAAACCTACTAAAACTAGATCTGTCCCAATCGCCTCTTAATGCCATTGGATTTATTTCTGATTTTAAAGAACGTTGATGAAAATCTGCCATAACACCAACAATAGGAACTGTGAAATCTCCAAAATCTATAACTTTACCTATAGCTTCTTCAGGTGTTTTAAAGCCATATATTTTTCTAGCAGCTTCATTAATAACCAATTCTTTAATTGTATCATTTCTATGTGTTCTGCCGGCTAATAACTCTAACTCAAAAAGTTGTGAATAATCGGTGTCTCCGAAAATGAATTGTAAATCTGATTGGATTTCTCTTTCACCATTGTTGTAGGTTGTAGTTGTTGTATTAGAAGAAAACGATGCTGGTGGAGCGCCACCTAAACTTATTTTTTTTATTTGTGGAATACCCTTGAGTTTTTGTAGATACCGTTCCTTTTTTTCTAGTTGTTGTTCTCCTCTTGGGTTAGATACAGAGACTATAGCATCTGTTTTAAATCCCATATCCTTACTTAATAAGTAATTAATTTGCTTACCTACTAATAGTGTGCCTATTATAAAAACCTGAGCGATAGTAAATTGAAAAATGGTAAGAAACTTTCTCAGCCCTACTTTTTTTTCACCTACAGCTAAGTGATTTTTTAATACCGTGATTGTATTAAATTTGGATAATATTAGAGCTGGATAAAACCCAGATAATATTGTAACTAGAATAAGAAGGATTACTATTCCGATTATAATTATTGGATTACCAAATAGTTGAAAATCTAAATCTTCTGCTACAAAATCCGAGAATATATCTATAAGCCATTGTGATAGTATTAATGATAAAATAGCAGAAAACATGACCAATAAAAAAGTCTCTCCCATAAATTGAGCAATTAATTGTTTTTTAGAACTACCTAATGTTTTTCTAATCCCAATTTCTTTAGCTCGTTGAGTTGCTTGTGCTGTATTTAGATTAATAAAATTTATACAACCTAATAATAATAAGAACAAAGCCACCAAAGCTAAATTTTGTAGCAAAGGCTTACTAGCTTGCGCTTGCTCCCAATCATAAATACCATAATTCTCATTAAAATGAATATCATTTAGTGGTTGTAGTCTAAATTTTTTGGATTGCCCATGATTACGAGAGTATTCATCTAAATGTTTCTGGGCTAAGGCATCAAACTCTTCTTGTATTTTCTCAAAGTTGGCATTCTGGTTTACTTTAACAAATAACTGTGAACTTGAATTAGTAGAGTTCCAGTTTTTATTAATAAAATTACCCCTTACTCTTGTTTTTAAAAGTGTCGGACTGGAAACAAATTCTTCAAAAATAAAATCTGTTCGTTCCTTGAAATTTTCTACAATAGCAGTTACTTTAATATGTAAAGAATCATTATAAACTAAAGTTTTGCCTACTATTTCATCGGCAGAAAGTTCTGGGAAATAATCAGCTGCTCTGGATTGTGTAAGTACAACGTTGTTGGGGCTTGATAACGCCGTTGCTTTATTACCTGCTAGAAATTTATATTGAAATATATCGAAATAATCTTTGTCTGTGAAAATGACATTTTTTGGCCATTTTATCTTGATTTCCTTTTCCTTATTTTCAACCTTGGTTGGTCTTTCTATATAAAAACCACTTACTTTTTCAAAATTAGAATTTTCTTTTATAGCATCTTCCAAAGCTACAGTAACACCCGAATTATAAAATGTTCCTTCTGGGCTATAAAAGTCCGAAACTACCCTGTAAATCCGATCCCCATCTTTATGAAATGTGTCAAAACTATAATCATAATAGACCATTAGACCAATAACGAATGAGGCGCTTAAACCTATGGTAAGACCAATGATATTGATAAAAGAAAATATTTTTCTTTTCTGTAAATTTCTCCATGCTATTTTGAAATAATTCCAAATCATGATTGTTCGTTTTTTGATTGATTTATTTATTCTGATTTTAAACTATCTATGGGATTCACCAATCCTGCTTTAATAGTGTGATAGCTGATTGTTATCATTGTTATTAAGATCGCTAGTATGCCACTTAACGCAAATACTTCCCATGAAATAGAAATTTTATATGCATAATCCTGAAGCCAATTATCCATAATAAAAAAGGATATTGGTATTGCAATAATTATAGATATTACTACTAAAATTAAAAAGTGCGTCGTAAGTAGTTTAAAAAGGTTATGTAAAGAAGCACCCAATACTTTACGTATACTCAACTCTTTTTTACGTTGTTCTACTAAAAAGGCAGATAATGCAAACAACCCTAAACAAGCTACAAAAATTGATAGTATAGCAAAACTTACTATCAATTTTCGCATACGTTCTACATTGGCATACATATTAGCATAAGACTCATCCATAAATGTATATCTAAAATCAAGATTAGGAACAAATGCTTTCCAAGTATGTTCGATAGAAGCCAGAGTTTCTGGAATATTATCTGTATTTATTTTTATAGAAGTTATCGTAGTTTCATTGCCATAGAACATAGCAATCGAGCCAACTTCCTGTTGTAAAGATTCGAAATTAAAATCCTCTACAACACCGATAATGGTATATGTACGACTTCCTCGAAGTATTTTTTTACCTAAAGGATTCTGCATTCCAAATTTTTCGGCTAATGTTTGGTTAATGATTACGGATTCGTTTTCTGTAGCTCGGTTTTTATCAAAGTTTCTACCTGTGTTAAGGTGCATTCCAAAAGTATCTAAATACCCCTCATCGATAATCCATGCCTGAGAGGGTACTCCATCTGCATTCATAACTTCTTTATTGTAAAAAGTGTTGCCATTACGTTTTGTTCCTTTAATAGGTAGATAATCACTATTGCTAATTTGGGTTACTCCTTGGATTTGCTTGATTTCATTGGTAAAAGTTGTTAAGCGATCTCCTAACATATTTACACCATGAATTTGAAGTACTTGATCTTTTTCAAATCCTATTTCTTTATTCAGAATAAAATCCATTTGATTATTGATAATCAAAGTACTTACTATTAATATAATAGAAATAGTAAACTGAAACACTACCAAACTACTCCTTAAACCAGACGATTTAGCTCCTTTACTAAGTGCTCCTTTTAATACATTAATTGGTGCAAATTTAGAAAGATAAAGTGCTGGATAAATACCAGCTAACATCCCGATGAATAATGCTGTTAATAGTATGGAAGGTATAAAATACCAAGTACTCCAAGGTAATGTTAACAATTTACCTGAAATGGAATTGAAAAAAGATAAACCTAACATAGCGAGTACAATGCCAAAACCAAATGCAAGTATTGTGATGACCATGGATTCTACTAAAAATTGTAGAATCAGTTTTTTTCTACCAGAACCAATTACTTTTCTAAGTCCTACTTCTTTTGCCCGATTTGCGGATTTTGCTGTAGATAGATTTATGAAATTAATGCAGGCTATGATTAAAATAAAAAAAGCAATTGCACCAAATATCCACACGAATCTAATATCCCCATGTGTTTGACCATCATAGATGTTTTTAGAACGAAGATGAATATCGGCTAGTGGCTGTAAATCTAGATGAGATGTACGTAGTAATCGTTCGAACTTATCATAACCACCATTTTTGAATGCAGGAAGTATATAATTATTTAAAATTACTTGAGTCATTTTATCTTCAAAAGCAGCAATATTTGTAGCGGGTTTTAGTTGCAGGAAATTAAAATAATTATTCTGAGTCCATCGGGTTTGTTCACCTTCTCCAAATTCTACTCCCTTTAGAGTCAGTAAGAATTTGTAATTAAAATTTGATGCTTTTGGAAAATCCTTATATACGCCTGTTATTTTATAAGGTTCGGATTTATTTCCATTCAAATACATAACTTGACCTACAGCAGTACTATTTTTAAAATATTTCTTCGCTTTACTTTCTGAAATAATGATAGTTAAGGGTTTAATAAGAGAGGAGGAAGCTTCTCCTTCTACCATCTCTAAATCAAAAATATCAACAATGGCTTGATCTGCATATGCAAAATGCTCTTCGTGGTATTGTGAAGGTAATTCATTAAGACTTATTTCATTGCTTCCTGCTCCATACATTAATTCATTATCTAACAACCTTCCTGCATTTTCTACTTCTTCAAATTCACGGTGAATCGTACTTGCCATGAGTGCAGAATGATGTGCTCCCCAACCTTCGATATCCTCAATTACTGCAAAATGTGTTAATCGATAAATATTGTCACTATTTGGGATTTGTTTATCATAGTTAGTTTCGTCTATAATAAATAGTGTTATTAATAAACATGCTGCAACACCGATACTTAAGCCTACAATATTAATGGCACTAAAGACTTTATTTCTTAAGAGATTTCTCCACGCTATTTTAATATAATTCCTGATCATGACTATTCGTTTTTTGATTGATTTTACTCTGTTCTAAGAGAGTTTACAGGATTTGACACGGATGCTTTTATCGCATGGAAGCTAACGGTTAATACAGCTATACAAATCGCAGAACCTCCAGATAAAACAAACATCCACCATTGTATATCGATCTTATATGCAAAATCTTGTAACCAGCTATACATGACGTACCAGGCGATTGGTGAGGCAATAACAAAGGCGATCAATACAAGTTTCAAGAAATCTATTGATAAAAGATTTACGATTTCAGATATAGAAGCTCCTATAACTTTTCTAATACCTATTTCTCGTTTTCTTTGTAATGTGCTATAAGCAGCCAACCCTAATAATCCCAAACAAGAAATTAGAATAGCTAGTGTTGCAAAGTATAAGAATAGACTACCGAAACGTTCTTCATTTTCATACTGTTCGTTAAAAGAGTCATCCAAAAAGACATAATCAAATGGTTGTTCGGGTAAAAAGGATTCCCACTTGTCTTCAATAGCTGCTATGGTTTGTTTAATGTTTTGAGAAGCTAATTTTACTGTAATCAAATCATTTCTACTCGCCTCCATTCTCATCGTTAGTGGCCGGATATTTTCTTGCAAAGAGCTAAAATGGAAGTCTTTAATTACTCCGATGATTTGTCCTTCACGTCCCCATTGTCTAAATCTAGCTCCGATGGCATCTTTAGGATCACTGTATCCAAATAATTTTACGGCTTCTTCATTAAGTATTATTGCTTGTGTAGAATCAGTAGCAAAATCTTTTGAAAAAGCTCTTCCTGCTAGTATTTTAAGATCAAATTGTGAGATATAATTGTGATCAACAAAATAAAGATCCAAATTTGCGATTTGCAGATCTCCATTGTTATTTTCAATTTCAGAATATGCAGAGGAGTTACCACCTCCAGGTACACTGGATCCCAGACTTGTAAATTTGACTCCTGGAATATTATCAATAGCTTGTTTTAATGCTAATTGAGAGCTAGAGAATTCTGCTTCAAGAATTAATAGGTGTTCTTTATTAAAACCTAATTCTTGATTACGCATATAGTTCATTTGATTATAAATAATGATTGTGCCAGTAATCAGAACAATAGAAATAGTAAATTGTATAATAACTAAACTTTTTCTAAGTAGAACACCTTTTCCACCTGTAGAAAAATTACCTTTTAGTACTTGAATTGGTTTAAAAGATGATAATACTAATGAAGGATAAATCCCAGCAAAAATTCCGATAAGAAGAGAGATTCCTAACAGTTTAAATACATTTATATAGTTAGAAAAAAGCCCTTCGCTTATTACTTTTCCTGAGAGATCATTAAAAAGAGGTAATAATAAGACGGTTAAGAGTACAGTAATACAAAAAGCAATCAAACAAGTAATAATAGATTCTCCAATAAACTGTAATGACAGTTGTTGTTTTTCGGCACCCATTACTTTTCTAATTCCTACTTCTTTAGCTCGTTCTACAGAACGTGCCGTTGTTAGGTTAATAAAGTTGATAGAAGCAATTAATAAAATAAAAATAGCGATGATAGAAAAGATGTAAACATTCGTCATACTGCCACCTCCAGTTCCTCCACGAGTAGATTTTAAATACAAACTTTGTAGAGGTTCTAAGAAAAGCGTGACACCCATTTTACTTTGCCTCATTAATTCTCCACTATGTTTTTCTAAAAACGCTGGAAATTTTGATTCTAGTTGTTTCGCATCGGTAACAGGGTTCACTAAAATATATCCAGCGGCGTCATAGCTTGCCCATTGTGTATCTAAACTTTTATCTAGATTTTGTGTAAAAGTGGTTAACGATAATATCATATCTGCCTGGATATGAGAATTTTCAGGAATATCTTCCATAATTCCAGTGACCGTGCTATTGAAGCCTTCTTCTGTAATTTTTAGTGATTTACCAATAGGGTTCTCATCGCCAAAGTATTTTTTTGCGGTTGTTTCTGATAGAACGATGCTAAATTGTTTTTTTAGTACTTCTTTGGGATTTCCTTGTAATAATTTAAAATCAAAAACAGAGAAAAAACTAGAGTCGGCAGTGATGGCATTCGTTTCTTTAAATTTTAGTTCGTCTTTACGAACTAGCATATCCAGATCGTTAATTCTTACGGCGGATATTATTTCGGGAAACTCCTTTTCTAAGTTCGGAGGAACTGCCCATGCTGGAATACTAGCCTCTATATTATCAGAAGGTGTTTTAATATCAGCAACAACGCGGTAGATATGCTCTCCTTTACTATGAAAAGAATCATAACTAAGTTCAAAACCCACATACAGTAGCATAAGAAAACTTGCAGTCATTCCTATGGATAGCCCAGTGATATTTATAAGTGTAAATCCTCTGCGACGCCAAAGGTTTCTCCATGCTATTTTAATATAGTTCCTGATCATGATGCTTTGTTTTTTTGATTGATTTTTTTATTCTGTTCTTAATGAATTCACTGGATTTGCAGTAGATGCTTTGAATGCTTCAATACTTACTGTTAGTAATGTGATGAACATCGTAATGAAACCTGCTACTAAAAAAATCCACCAACTAATTGAGATTCTATAGGTAAAATCCTGTAACCAATTTTCCATAAGATAATAGGATAGAGGAGTGGCAATGGCTAACGCAACAAGTATTAGTAAGAAAAAATCTTTGGTTAGCATTTTCATCACAGTACTGACACTTGCTCCTAAAACTTTTCTAATACCGATTTCCTTCTTTTTTTGTTCTGCCATAAAAGAAATTAATCCAAATAACCCTAAACAACTAATTAATATGGCAAGCGTTGTGAATACGATCGAAATATTAGCCAATCGTTTTTCTTCGGCAATTAGTTTTTCTGTTTCTTTATCAATAAAATTGTAAACAAAAGGAGTGGTTTTATTGACCTGTTTCCAGGCAGTTTCCATTTGACTAAGAATGATTTCGAAATCAGAAGTTGTAGTTTTTACTAATAACCAATCTAAGCTATTATCTAGGTATAGCATGATGGGTTCAACTTCTTCTCTTAACGAGGCAAAATGGAAATCTTCTGTTACACCAGCAACTTCTACTGTTTGTACATCTCCACCAGTAGAAAATAATAATGTTGTACCCACTGCATCTTCCAGTGAAATATTAAAGGCATCCATCGTTGCTTTATTTACAACTACACGACTGCTATCTTGACTTTTTAAACCTCTACCTACTAATAATTGTGTATCTACAGTTTTTAAATAATCGCTATGAATACCGTTTACTTTTACTAATACAGGTCTTGTAGGATCGCTACCAGGCAAATAAGCACCCACATCTCCACGTAAAAATTGAGAGGGATATATATTACAACCAGAAACAGATTTTACTCCAGAAATCTGACTCATATTTGTTTTTAAAGTATTGTATTGTGTAAATGCTTCTTGAGTTCCTAAGCGAACGGCTATTAAGTTATCTTTATTAAAGCCCATATCTTTATTTTGAGCATAGCGTACTTGCTGAGAAATAATATATACTGTTACAATCAGGCCAATAGAAATCACAAACTGAAAAACTACTAAACCTTTACGTAGCAATGTACCGCTCGATTTTGGGAATAGAGAACCTTTTAAAACCCGCATAGGCTTAATAGATGATAATACTAGCGCAGGATAAATCCCAGCAAATAATCCAGTAAGTATTCCAATAACCAATAAAATAAGTAATACTTGCCAATCAAGTATTGAAGTATAACCAAGATTACCTTGTGTTAATTGATTAACTAGTGGTATTATCAACATCGTTACAGGAATGCTAATAATCATGGCTAATAATGACAGTAAAACAGATTCGCCTAAAAATTGACCTATTAATGATTTTTTGTTAGCTCCAATAGTTTTACGAACCCCAATTTCTTTAGCACGTTTATTAGCTCTTGCTGTACTCAAATTAATGAAATTCACACAAGCTACCAGTTGAATAAATAATGCTAATGTGATTAATAGATATAGATAACTAATATCTGATATAGGGCCGATTTGTCTAGAAATACCTTTAGAATGTAAATGAATGTCACTCACTTTTTGCAAAAAAAGTTCTTTCTTGAAGTTGAAAGCAGCAAAATCTTTAGCACCACGGCTTTCTAAAAATGCAGGTAATTTATCTTGAACTATTGATGCACTCTCTGCGCTATTTAATTTTACATAGGTATATATGAAATTTTGTGTAGCAAAATTTTGAACGCTTCTCACAAACGCTCCTAAACCAGGAGTATTCATTGTGATTAAATAGTTGGGGTTTAGGTGTGATTTCTCAAGATTACTATCATCAAAAACACCAGTAATAGTAAGAGATAATTGTTGTTCGCCACTTCCAGAAATAATGGTTTTATTAAGAACTGGTACTTCACCAAAAAGTTTTCTAGCTAAGCTAGAGGATAGTACCACAGTATTAGGTGCTACTAAAGCAGTATTTGGGTTACCCTCTAGAAAATTGAAACTAAAAACACTAAAGATTGTAGCATCTGCAAGATAACCTCTAGGCTCATAAAAACCAGTAGTACCATCACTTGGGCGAATTAAATCCTCAGTACCTTCTCCCATATACACTAATCTTGTGGCTTCAATTACTTCTGGAAAATCTTCTTTCATTGCAAACCCAATAGGAGGTCCACTAGAGGCGGCATTAAACCGTTTCGCATTAGGATCTTCGATTATTGTTCTTACTCGATATAATGCTTCAGCATCTTCGTGATGATCATCATAGCCTAACTGAGCGAACACATAGATTAAAATACTCAAACAACATACAGTTCCTACTGTTAAACCTAGTAAATTGATGATGGTTTGTAATTTGTTTTTTTGAAGACTTCTCCAAGCTATTTTAATATAATTCCTGATCATAACTGTTCGTTTTTTGATTGATTGTATGTTATTCGGTCCTTAATGAATTTACTGGATTGGCCGTTACAGTTCGTATCGCCTGAATACTAACGGTAATAAATGTGATTAGCAAGGCACCAAAACCAGCAACTAGAAAGATGGTTAGAGAAATATTGGTTCGGTACGGAAATTTTTGTAACCATTGTGTCATAAAATAATATGCCACTGGCGAAGCAATTATTAATGAGATAATGACTAACATAATGAAATCTTTAGATAGTAACACCCATAAATGTTTAACCGAAGCACCTAATATTTTTCTGATACCAATTTCTTTTGTACGTTGTTCTGCAACAAAAGAAGCAAGACCAAATAGACCTAATAGGCTTATAAATATGGCTAATATTGTAAACACTCTTGCTAAGCTAGCAATGCGTTCTTCTGCTTTAAATTTTTTGGCATATTCTTGATCTATAAATTGATAATCAAATGGAACATTGGGGAAGTTGGTTTTAAATACACGCTCAATAATCTCTAAGTTTTCACTAACACTCTTTTCTGGGTTTAATCTTACATTATAGAAGGCAGTGTTACCGTATCTGTCAAACACATACATAGATTGTTTTACAGGACTGTAAGGAGATTGCATAATAATATCATCAATAACTCCAATGATTTTAAGAGGAGGCATTGGGTCAGGATCATCAACATCAGAATCTCGTATTAATTTCCCTATAGGATTTTTAATACCCATGTAATCAACTGCAGTTTTATTAAGAATAACACCTAACGAGTCTGTTGGGAAATCGCGAGAAAAACCTCGCCCTTCAATTATTTTTGCACCCAAGGTTTCAACAAATTCATAAGACACATCTGTATAGGCTAAATCTTCTTGAAACCCAACTGGTTTACCATCCCAAGTATACCCAGATCGATTTGACCATACATTTGTTGTAGGACTACTTGTTGTAGCCATTTCTATAGCTCCGCCAGAGGAAATAAACTGATTTCGCATTATATCAGACTTACCTATAAATTCACTACTCATTACTGGTATTTGAATCAGACCTTCTTTATTATAACCTGTTGGTCTGTCTTTACTATGCTGAATTTGACTCATCACGATAAGCGTACCTATGATAAGGGCAATAGACACTGTAAACTGAGTGACTACTAATATTTTACGAGGAAGTGCCGCAAAACGGCCAGCTTTAAAAGTACCTTTTAATACAGAAACTGGATTAAACGATGATAAATATAAAGCAGGGTAACTACCTGAAAGGAAAGCGGTAATAAGAATAAATATTAATGATACCAGCCAAAATAAAGGATTTGTCCAAGGAAAAAGAATGACTTTACTTGCCAGATTATTAAAACCATTTAAAGATAACAGAACAATTCCAATAGCTACAGAAAATGACAGGAGAACGATTAGGAAAGATTCACTTAAGAATTGAAAAATAAGCTGACCTCTTTGAGATCCTATTGATTTTCTAATACCTACTTCTGTGGCTCGTTTTTCTGAACGTGCTGTACTTAAGTTAATAAAATTGATACAAGCGAGTAACAAAATAAATATCCCTATGATTCCAAACAACCATACGTTTTCGATACGACCTCCTTTTTGAATCCCATTTTCAAAATCACTTCTTAAATGCCAATCTTTCATAGGGAATAGAAAAATTTGAGGATTGAATACTGCCTCACCAGGAGAAGCTTTTTTCTTGATGTCAATAATTTTAGAGGTAACTTGATCCATAGTTGTATGATCATTAATCTGCACAAACATTTGAAACGAATTATTACCCCACGCGGTTTTTGCTCTTTCTAACCATGGTTGCGTAGTTATATAATATTTCCAAGGGATTAAGTAATCCATGTCATTAAAAGAATTATTGTCTGGAATATCTTCATAAACCGCAGTAATAATTAGATCATCCTGATTATTCACTTTTACAATATTACCTACAGCTGTATCAGTTCCAAACAATGTTTTTGCAGAGGATTCTGATAGCATAATGGAATTCTTTTCTTTTAAACCATCTCTAACGCCTTCTATAATTTTTAAATTCAACATCTCTGGAGCGCCTTCTTGCATAGCGTTTCCACGTCTGTAAATATTAGTTTCTGCAAAACGGATATATCTAGGTTGTTCCCAAGAAGACATGATGATGTGTTTAAAATTATTTTTATAATCTTGTCTAATGGCAAACTCTAATGGTCTCGGTATAGCGGGACCAGTGTCTATAATATTATTTGCAGATTCATGTTGAAATACTTGGGCGATCGTTGCACCATTCTCGAAGTAATCGTTGTAATTAAGTTCATCATAAATCCATAGGCCAATTAGCATAGTTGCAGCCATACCAATTGCTAATCCTAAAATATTTATAAAAGAATAAACTTTACTTTTAAGTAGGTTTCTAAACGCGATTTTGATATAGTTTCTAAACATGATGCTGGTGTTATCTGTTCGTTTTTTGATTGATTGATTGATGATTGTTTATACTAAAATGTTTTCAGTCACTTTTTGTCCATCTAACATTCGTATAATCCTATGACTATATTTTGCATCGTGTTCACTATGTGTAACCATAATAATCGTAGTTCCAGATTCATTTAGTTCAATGAGTAGATCCATCACTTCATTACCATTAGTACTATCCAGATTTCCAGTTGGTTCATCTGCAAGAATAAGTTTAGGGTTGTTAACCACTGCTCTTGCTACTGCAACACGTTGCTGTTGCCCTCCTGATAATTGTTGTGGAAAATGATTACGTCTATGCATAATTTGCATCTTTTCTAATACATCTTCTACACGTTTTTTGCGTTCTGCAGGTTTTACACCTGTATAAATTAAAGGGAGTTCTACATTTTCAAAAACGGTTAATTCATCTATTAAATTAAAACTTTGAAATACAAACCCTACGTTGTGTTTACGAAGATCAGAACGTTTACGTTCGTTATATCCAGCTACTTCTTGTCCATTAAATTTAAAACTTCCTCCATCTGGATCATCTAATAAACCTAAGATGTTTAGTAATGTAGATTTTCCACATCCTGAAGGTCCCATTATGGCTACAAATTCACCTTCTTTTACATTAAAAGACAACTTGTTTAAAGCTATAGTTTGGACTTCCTCGGTCCTATAAAATTTTTCTAAATCAGTTATTTGTATCATTATATCCTCTTTTTTTAATTGATGTTTTTATTTTAATATTAATTCTTCGGTATCACCAAAACTATCATAGCTGGATGTCACAACTTTATCTCCTGGATGTAAACCTTCTATCACTTCATAGTATTCAGTGTTTTGACTCCCTAAGCGAATTGCTACTTTGTATGCTGAATTTCCATCGTCACTTACTTTAAAAATCCAATTACCGCCAGTTTTTTGAAAAAAACCTCCTTTATGGACTAGCAAGGCTTGCTTCTCTGCACTTAATGCAACACGAATCTGTAAGTTTTGACCACGACGTATACCTTCTGGAACATCTCCTTCAAACTGCATGTCTACTTGAAAACGACCATTAGTCACTTGCGTAAATACCTTTTTGATAACTAGAATGTATGTTTTATTATTAAATGTAAATGTTCCCTTTTGTCCATTGTATATTCTGGAGATATAGTGTTCATCAATATCAACACGTACTTTGAAACCGCTTAATACATCTATTTGTCCTAATCGTTCTCCTTTGTTTTTGGATTGACCAATTTCTGCATCCAGAGAGGTTAATTGACCATCTACAGGTGCGCGAACCACTAAATCACCTACTTTTTTACGCATTAATTCCAGAGCGCTTTGCGTTCTTGCATAAGAACTTTTAGCTTGGTTAAGTTCTTGTTTGGTTGACGTAGAATCTTGACTTAGCACTTGCTGGGCTAATTGCATACGTTGTTTTTGGTAGTTATAATCATTTTCAGAAGATTCATAATCCTGACGGCCGATTACTTTTTTTGCGTATAATTTTTTGTTCAGTTCATAAAGGCGTTTTGCTTCAATTAAACTGCTTTCTACATCAGTAAATTGATTACGTCTATTAATGGTATTTTGACGTGCAGCATTTTGAGAAATTTGCATTTGTGTCAATAAATTATATACTGAGGTTTCTTGATTGATAAGACTCAATTCTAAATCTGTGTTTGACAATCTTAAAATAGGCTCTCCTTTTTTCATAATTGCCCCATCTTCTACAAACTTTTCTTCAACTCTACCACCTTCTAATGCGTCTAAGTAGATCGTAGTAATTGGTAAAACGATTCCGTTTACTGGGATGTTTTCCTGAAAGACATCATTTTTGATTGTATTTATAGAGATTCTTTCTTTTTCTACATTTAATTTAGAACCTCCAGAAGATTGCACAAATACAAATATAATGAGAGCTAATACCAGCAATGCACCAATAAGCATAGCTATTTTTGATTTTGAAAATTGTTTCTTTTGAATTGGTACGTCCATCAGTTTTCTTTTAGTATTTGGTTGAGGTTTATAGGTTGTTTAATTTCGAATTCAATGATTTATTTCCAAACATATTTTATATATGGAACAACAGTTTCTTCTTTGTAATCGATATCTGTATTGATCATTAGTGTTTTGCCTATTTTGGTTTCAGGATTAAAATACATCATTGCCAAAGAGCCTTTACAAGAACCATTATGACCGATTAATAGGTCTTTAGAACCTATAAATGTCTTAGAAATAGATCCTACGTTTTGAATCGTATTGGTTTGATATTTCTTTTTATTTTTTGAATCTGAGTATCCAAAACCTTTATTATATAATATGTTGTTTTGATCAATAATAGCAACAGAAAAACCTACAAGCTCTCCATCCTTATTCGCATTGTGTAAGGTAGTGGTTAAGGAATCTTTCACTACTGAATGCATGTCGGTATTGGTCTTGTCTAAGTTTGTAGCCATTTGCTTCGAAAAAAGACCTATTAGACTTAGAACTAAAATTAAGATTGATTTGCTCATGATGATCATTTTTGTTTGATTGTGTTTTTTGATCTTATTATGTACGCTAGTTGTATAGTCAAGATGATGCCAAAAAATCAAATAGCTGAAAATCAATAATTTAGATGTTTTTGAAAAAATAAAAGTGTTCGGTTTTGATACACTTTCTGTTCGAAAACAATACACTGTAGAAAAAGGGATATTTTACTTTTTCTGTTTTTTCAAGCTGAAATTAATTGTGTAATATTGTAAGTATGGTTTTAAAGGAAGCAACGATATTAGTAATAGACGACGATATAGATGTGTTAACTGCATTACGTTTATTACTGAAACCACTTGTTAAAGAAGTAGTTGTAGAAAAGAATCCCAGTAATATTGGGACTCAAATAACTGGTAAAAAGTTTGATCTGATTATTCTAGATATGAACTTTAATGGATTGGTGAATACTGGTAATGAGGGTATTTTTTGGTTAAATGAAATCAAGAAGCAAAAATCAGATACTTCAGTTATTTTGATTACAGCCTATGCGGATATTGATTTAGCTATTCGGGCATTAAAAGAAGGTGCATCTGACTTTTTGGTAAAACCATGGAAGAATGAAAAAATTATACAAACTATAACTACAATACTCGAAAGTAAAAAATCGAAGTCAACAAACAATGGTACACTGCATAGTAATGATTCGCCTATAATAGGTGAAAGTGATGCTATTAAAGATGTATTCTTAAAGCTTAAAAAAGTAGCGCCAACAGATGCTAATGTATTGATTTTAGGAGAAAATGGTACTGGTAAAGACTTAATCGCTAAAGCACTACACGATCATTCTAATCGAAGAGATCAACCTTTTGTAAAAGTAGATGTAGGTGCTTTGACATCTAGTCTTTTTGAAAGTGAGTTATTTGGTTATAAAAAAGGAGCTTTTACTGATGCACGAGAAGATCGCAAAGGTCGTTTTGAAGCTGCCAATGGAGGTACCCTATTTTTGGATGAAATAGGCAATATCAGTTTAGGACAACAGGTTCGATTGCTAACGGTGCTTCAGAATAGAATGGTGACGCCAATAGGAAGTAATGATGCTATTCCGATCGATATTCGATTAATATGTGCTACTAATATTGATCCTAAGATATTGGCAGATGAAAAAAAGTTTAGAAAAGATTTAATTTATAGAATTAATACTGTAGATATTTTGATGCCACCATTACGTGAGCGAGGAACAGATATTACACTGATTGCAAAACATTTTATTGCTATGTATGCAGATAAGTATAACAAGAGTTCCTTTAATTTAGAAACAGGTTTTATTTCTAAACTTAAAAACCATGATTTTCCTGGTAATGTTAGAGAATTACAATATGTATTAGAACGTGCAGTGATCATGGCAGATGGGAATGTGTTAAAACCTGAAGATTTAGTGTTTTCGTCAATAGAAAGACCAACTAAATCGATCACTCCACAGAACATGAATTTAGATGATATTGAAAAAAATGCCATACTTACCGTATTAGAAAAAAATAAAGGTAATGTGTCTAAATCGGCAAAAGAACTTGGTATTACGCGTGCTGCATTGTATCGTAGATTAGACAAGTATGAATTATAACGGTTACATTTTACGTCTTGTAGTAAGAATTATAGTATTGGTTATGCTAATATATGGTTTACTATATGCTATATATATTAATACACCTGTATACATAGTACTTTCGAGTTTTTTGATTCTTTATCTATGCTATAGCAGTTATGTTTTTATAAAGAGAAGATTTATGGTTATGGATGATTTTTTTGAAGCCGTCAAATACCGTGATTTTTCTAGATGGTTTCCTGAAGATAGAGGACCAAAAGATATACGAAAACTCTATACGGGTTTTAATGAAGTAAATCGAACGATAAAAGATATAAATTCTAAGAATGAGGCGCAATATGTGTATCTACAGAAAATATTAGAAATGGTAGATATAGGGATTATAGCCTATAATTTAGAAAATGGAAATGTGCTTTGGAGCAATGATTCGTTTAGAGAAACCTTGGATTTCCCATCATTTAAGAATATACGTTTTGTAGAACGAAGAGCTCCCGAAATATATAATGTAATATTTGACTCTTACCATAGAGAGCCAGATTCTATTAGCATAGCGGTACAAAATGAAAAAATAAAAGTACTAATATCTGATACAGTATTTCAGGTAGAGGAAGATGCTTTTAAATTAATTGTGCTTCAAAATATAGACAATACATTAAATAAAAATGAATCTGAAGCTTGGAAAAAATTACTGAGTGTAATGACTCATGAGATTATGAATTCTATAGCTCCAATATCTTCATTGGCCGAAACGTTACAAAGCCATTTACAATTAGCAATAGAGAACCCTAAAGAAAATACATTAGATCTGGAAGATGTTCACGCTGGTGTAAAGACTATAAAGAATAGGAGTGAAGGATTATTAAAATTTGCAAAAACGTATCGCAGTCTTAGCAAGGTTACACATCTCAATCTAGAAAAAAGAAGAGTAACTGATTTATTCGAGACGATAAAATTATTGATGCAGCCTTCACTAGATGTAAAGAATATTGCAATTAATTTTGAAATCAAGACTCCTAAATTAGAGCTTGATATTGATAGTCATCTAATTGAACAAGTGCTTATAAATTTGGTTTTAAATGCTGTAGATGCTTGTAAAAACAGACCAGAACCGCTCATTAGAGTAATTGCAGAACAGACACCAAATAGATCGATTATTATTAAGGTATACGATAATGGAACAGGGATCCCATTAGAGATTATGGATAGTATTTTTGTTCCGTTTTTTACTAGTAAAACTACAGGAAGTGGTATCGGATTAAGTCTCTGTAAACAGATTATGTTACTTCACAAAGGTAGAATTATAGTGAATAGTAAGGAAGGAGAAGGTACTGTATTTAGCTTGGTGTTTTAGTTGAAAACTACTTTCTAATGAATATAAACTCTATTCTAGAGTTTATATTCATTAGATATATAAAACAATAAAGCCTGCTGTTTTAACAGCAGGCTTTAGATTATATTAGAAATATAATTATAAATTATTGATAGATAGTCCTATGTAGTATTGGGAACCAATAAAACCAGTACCAAGACCTGTATAGTACTCTTCTCCGCCAATATTAGTAGCTCCTACTTTAATAACACTTTTTAAGCTTTTAATTTTATAATTCATTTGTGCATCTATTACCGTAAAAGATGGTATTTCAGAAACACCAAAAGCATCTGTCCATTGAAAATCACTAGCCCATTTAAAGCTGGTATTAAAACCAAAGTTTTTAAATAAGTTTTTGTGACCAAAAAGTACTTTTACTCTATGTTCGGGAGTATTAAATAATGAGAATAAGCTAAACGTATTATCCTCATCAAACTCTTCTTTAGTAAAAGTATAGTTTACTCCAAGATCAAAATTTCCGAATATTTTACCATCAATACCAGCAATTATTCCATAAGAGTCTACATCAATAGGAGAATTAGTTGCTATGTTATATAGCTTAAAATCACCATTTGCAAGTGCTTGTATTGATTCTAGAGATCCTACTTCACCATACAAAGGAGTTATAACATTTTCTGTAGTTAAGAAATCTTTGTACATATTATAATAACCACCAACTTCAACAGAAATATTATTATATATACCTCTGTAACCTACTTCTATGGTAGTTACTTTTTCTGGCTTTACTAATGCTGTAGAAGCTTGGACTAATACTGTAGGATCAGTGGTCTGACCAAATGCTATGGCAGAACCAAGAGTATACGAATTCTCGACAGCATCTCTTCCGCTAATGGTTACAGAATTGTTACCTGTAATTAATGTTCCTGTAGGGCTAAGTTGAAAATCTCTTTGTTCACGATCTAAATTATCTTCGGCAGTACCTATGGTTATTGCCCTTACGACGTCTAATCCCATATACAAGTTTTGAGTTGTTGGGTTTCTAAAACCACTTTGATAAGAAACTCTCACATTATGATTCCTTTCGGATCCTAATGTATATCCCAAAGCTACCCTTGGTGAAATATTACCATCAAATAATTGAGACTTGTCATATCTCATGGATCCTGTAAATTTTAAACGATCATCTAAAAGTTTTTTCTGTAATTGGGCATACAACCCTATTTCAGAATATATTATTGGCCCATCAGCATCTGTAAATATTGTACCAAAAGAACGTAGACGATATTCTCTAAATGAACCTCCTACTTGGATATCAGCAAACCCTTCAGTTAAATAACTAAAATTGTAGTTTGCATCTACATGTCTTAATTGAGTTTCATCCTGAAATTTTGCTCCAGTCGTAAAATCTGGATCTGAGATTACTTGCCTAAATACTTGCTCATACTCTGGAGTTCCAGGTTCTAATCTACCAGTGTCTGCTTGAGCTCTCGCAAACTGGTGCGCTTGCTCTGGTGATGAACCAGTAGCAATTGCCGTAAAATAAGTGCCTGCATACTCTGTGAACCAAGTAGTATTATCTTTCCATCTATTATTAATATTAAATGCAGCTATTCTGGTATCATATGTACTTCTTGAATCACCACCAGAAATATAACCTCTTACAAAAAAGAAATTATTTTTTATTTCTAATTTATGTTGCTGAAATATATAGTCAGGTGCATAGAACCTATTAGCGTTTTGAAATATAACAGAACCAGTTCCTATTCTACCGTTGTATATGATTTCCAGATCATCGGCAAATGGTCTATAGTGCAATGCTCCGCTAAATTTTATATTCTCGGCATTGTAGTCAACAAGATCTCTTTCGGCATATCCAGTTCTACTTACCAAACCAATATTAGGAATATTAAAATTGATTTCATCTCCATAAATATTTACACCATCATAATTGGGGTCAGTTGCACGATTTAAAGAAGGATTATTACTGTTATCTTCATTTACAGCAAACCAATCAGTACCTTTAAAATATGTAAAGTTAGCTTTTGCAGCAAACTTATCTGAGAAGGCTTTGGCTACTCTGATTCCTACATCGGTAAAAGAATTGGTTCCAGCCGCTTCTTGTGAGGTCACTCCACTTTTTACATACGTACTTATTCCTTGATAATTAAAAGGGTTTTTTCCTTTAATAAATAAAATTCCATTAAACGCATTTGCTCCATATAAAGCAGATGAGGCTCCTGGTAATAATTCAACTGTACTAACATCTAGTTCTGAAATACCAACTAAATTACCAAGAGTAGAGTTTAAGGAAGGATAACTATTATCCATTCCATCCACTAATTGAACAAATCTCGTATTAGAAAACTCTCCATATCCTCTTGTGTTTATGGATTTATAGGTTAAACTACTAGAGTTTACTTCTACACCCTTGATATTTTCTAATCCACTATAAAAGTCAATAGAAGGAGTGTTTTTAATTTCTGTAGATCCGTAATATTCGATTCTTACTGGAGATTCAAAAATTCTTTCAGGCGTTCTAGAAGCAGAAACAACAACGACATCAAGTTCTGTACCTTCTATAAGTGTAATTAGAATTTTATCAGTACTGGAGGTCACATCGAGTGAACGAGTTTTATATCCAACATTACTGAAATAAAGAGTAACAGGAAGTTCTTCTTGAATAGTAAGAGTGAACTCTCCGTCAAAATCTGCGATAGCTCCAACCAAGTTACCTCTTAGTTTGATATTTGTCAGGGGTAAAGGTTCACCATTTTGATCAATTACTTTACCAGATAATGTAGTTTGAGAAAAAATAAAATTGCATAAAAAAACCATGCATAATAGTAATGCTTTTTTCATAGGGTTGTAGGTTTAGTTTAAAAAAATAGGGCCGTATAACAAAATCATATATTATCGAAAAGAATCGATGATGATATGTTTTACAGCATTGAAGATATAAATAAATTCTTAAATAAATATTAATTTTTTTTGATGATTCTTAAAAAAATTAACAATTTCTTTAAGAAAATCACTTCAATGTCTTGTGAATACAGGTTTTGGCAACTTTTTGAAAATATCGTTATTTCAAAATAGTGGAGTAAAGATCTTTTAAGTTGCAAACTACGGTTATAGCATAATTTAAATACGGTTTAATTGGTTTTTTAAAAATGATTACTTGTTAAAAAAAACATTCAAATTAGATTAATCTCAATGAAATGCATATAATTTTTCTAATAATACATTTTTTTTGCTTAAATAATAAATTTTCCATAAGTTTGTTAAACCCCAAAACAAAAAAAATGAAAAATATATTATGCTACCTGCTTATTGTCTTTTCTCCAGCTTTATTTGCACAATTACCGGAAACTTTATTAGAATCCATAGATAGGACCGAAATATATAGAGATTATGAAGGATCTATATATACCCATATGCGTTACAAAGACGCCAATGTAATTGATGAAAATACTGGGGCCTATAGAGCTAAGCTTAGGTATAATGCTCTTTCTGGTCAGATAGAGTATAAGAAAGGTTCTAAGTTATATACTATAGTTAAAACCCCAAAAGTACATGTAAGAATCAATAAAGATTACTATTATTATAGCAAGTTTAGAGATCAACGAGGTTTAGAAAGGGAAGGGTATTATATACTAGTAGATTTAAATGACAAATATAAAATCTATAAAAAGTATACAACCAAAATTAAAGAACCCCTGATGAGTAATGTTATTGTAAAAGAAAAGGGAAGTATGTCTATAGTATCAACCTACTATTTAGAAAAAGATGGAAACATTTTAGAATTACCCCAAAAAAATGAAGAATTACTTTCTACTTTAGGCGATTCCTCAAGTGAGTTAAAAGATTTTATAGTTGCCGAAAAAATTAGACTTAAAAAAGAAGATGATTTAGTACGACTTATTTCTAAGTATAGTGCATTAAAAAATATGAATAATGACACTTCTAAAGGGCTAATTACTAATATAGAAAATGAAAACTAATTTGTACACTTCTTGATCAACTAGCATGAATGTTTTTATGTATTACAAGATGAATTAGATTCAAGGAAAATATAATCAACTCCTGATACAATGTCTGTTTAGTATTGATAAATATAGAGATAATGTCATGGTAGGAGTGATGATAAGGATTTTTTTTGATTTTCAAGGGTTATTAATATGTAGTTCATCGAAGTTCCAAATAGATTTGGTTCCTTGATTGGTTATGGTTAGATTTCCTAATTGAGTTATACTCTGATCTTTTTCATTGAGTTCACAGATGATCCGAGTAATTCTGCTATATTCAATTTCTTTTGATGGTTTTATATGTACGGTAACATCACCACCTTTGATGATAAGTGTTTCACCGTTTTTCTTCAAAAGTTTACATCGTAAATATCCTAACTCTTGGGCAATACGAAGATAATCTTCAGGGGTACACGTCAAGTAAATCTCCTTTATGCCATTAAAAAGTTTATGGTCTGTGTAGGTTGGTTTCAGAAATGCTTCCCTCGAATATAATGGATGATGTTTTCCATAGAGATTATCTAAAAAAACTGGATTATAAAAGCCATACCAAGTATGCAAGGCAGTTCCTGGGCTTGGTGTATAGAATGCTTTAAACCAAGTATGTTGACGTCCAGCTAATGGCATCTGTACAGTTTCTGAGGCATACAAAAATGAATCCTTGGCGGCTTTCATTTTAGGTTGCACCTCCATATGAAAATGTTCACCTCTATTTTGGAGCGAAAAACCGATTCCACTTTTTCCTACAGGTTCATTATAGCTGTTTTTAGGACTCAGAATTTCAATATAGTGTTGATGTCCACGCAAATAACAGGTGGAAGAATGATCAGGAACTGGAGCGAAGTCTGGTAATCCAAGATCAAAAGAAGCATAGGTGTTTTTCCATTGGCTATCTTTTGTTAGTTTTGCATATGTAATACTATCCACGACTACATATAAATGATCTAACAGTACTTTGGATACTTCTTTATGAAAAAGAGCATCAATCTTCTTTCTATCTATACTATCAGGAACATTTTCTTTTTTTGTATGATCACATGAGGCAAGGATTACTAAAATAGAGATGATAACGGCATTTTTCATGATTTACGTTATTTAATTGATTCGAACTTTATTTTATTTTGAGGAAAACATTACCTACAATCAACATTTTTTTTAGTTTGAGGACAACGTGCCATACAACAGTACTTTATTCTCTATTGTTTTTGGGGGATAAAAAACTTCGTTGTCGGGATGATATACAAAACTTTGGGTAATGATTTTGTGTTGTTTTATCATTTTTCCGAGTAAGAAAGTTTCAAGAATATTTTTTTGTTGCTTTTGTAAATGGCGAGAGGCCAAAAGCATTATCCTTAAAATTGGATGACTTTGATTGAGAAAGTAGTCAGGTAATGTTTTGTCTAATTTCAGTAAGGTATCATAAACTGTAAAAAGCGGTTCACTATTAGGCTCCAGTGCTTCCTGATAAAAAAGATTACTGTATTTGGTTACAAAAACAACTTGTGTAATTTTTTGGTTTTCTATCAAGGTTATCAGGTTTTTTTGAGTGGTAATGTCCCAATTAAAACTAGCCCCAAGGGCCGTATAGAAAAATGCTTTGGTATTACAAGTTTGACTCAAAATACTTTCTATATGGTCCGTTGGGCAGATAAGAAACAGACAGTTTCCCGATTCTAGTTTGTTAAAACTCATACACTTTCTACTACATTAAATGGTAAAGACGAATGATGCACATCTATTTTTAATGTTCCGTTATTAGTTTTAATATATCCAAAAGTGTATTCTACTTTTGTTTCTATACCATTGGTATCTGTAAAAAAATAATTCCCCATCGCTAATGCTCTATTTTCTTCTAAAATTAGAGCTGAGTTTTCGAATCTAACTTTGGTCCATGGCTGAAGAGCAAAACCTTTGTCCTCAGTATATTTTGAATTATCACCAATAAAATAAGAGATTGCTCCTTCCTTATCGATTCTAAACTGTTTCATAGCCGCTTTGGTTGGTTTGAATAATACTTCTTTATTGTCAAAATCGTAGCGTTCGTTTACAAAGCTCTTAGTATAGGAATCACATTGCGTCTTATCGGATTCTAAAGTTCCAATATGAACAACACCTTGACCCCATACTTCTTGAGCGTTTTCTACTTCTTGTTTTGTAATCATGATTTATGTTTTAAAAGATTGAAAAATAATTTGTTTGATATATATTATAAGTTTAAGAGTTCTCAGAAAAGATCAGAGAATTTCTTGTGAGATAATTAAATGGATAGTATCAGAAAATATCCTAAAATGAACAGAAGGATATAGCGTAATGTAATTCTGAATAATTTATTTCGAATAAGTAAGATTGATCTATCCGATGCATTTCGAACTAGTAAAATAAATAAAGCACTATGCTATATTAAAAAACCAGGAGGAGGCTTGTTAAGAATGTACTTCGGAAGTGTAATACAATTTTGTGAAGTCTTATAACCAAAATTAACTTTAACTTCGGTTATGATCATTGAAGATTTAGGTTTGATTTCTACAGTAGTATTATTAAGAATAGGTGTAATCTTTGGAGAAGCCACAATAATTTCACATAATTCGCAATGTATTTGATCATCATCGTCAAAAAAATGAGTATAGGAATGTGCATCAACAATTCTAACAACTAGAAAAGTCAACAGAAAAAAAAGAATCGTTATATTTTTTTGTCTATTCATGACTTAAAAACATTAATTTATCCAATATCTCAGTTTTAAACTATTGATTACGATACTATAACCTTGGTTTTGTTTAAGTAATAAAAACATATTGATTAACATTATTAATCAGTTTAAATTGACAAAAAGGTTAAATTATAGTTAAGATTTGTTAAACCCTGTTAATAATTTAAGTTGTCAAAATGGTACTTTTCTTACAAAATTAACGTGAAAAATTTTTCACATTAAAAACACCGCAATATACCATTTTTATTAAAGCAACAACGTTGCAATAAATGTTTTTTTTCGTAAGATATTTTCCTTCTTTATTCTGTTATTTAGCAACTTGACATGTGGTTTTGCCATAGTTGTTTATTTATTTGAATTTATACATTTGGGATCTAACACAAATTAAACTCAATATGAAAAATTTAAGTAAACTAGCTTTAGGCACGATGCTTTCAGCGCTTGTAATCACTTCATGTCAAAATGAAAACTTCTCTGAAGGAACTGTTGAAAGTATTGTAGAACCTACCAGTACAGAAGGAAAAATAATTCCTGGTCAGTATATCGTGGTTTTTAAAGATTCTAAAATTCAACCAGCTTCCAAAGCTTTAGAAAAAAGAGTTTTTTCTAGTAGAGAAGAAAAAGCAAAATCTGTTAGAGACATCTCTGATGTATCTATCAAAAAAATGAACTCTATCTTATCAGAAAACGATTTAGAACAATCAAAAGTTTTGGATTATTACACAACTAAGATTTCTGGGATGGCTATTCAACTTGGAGACGATGATTTTCAAAAATTGTCTAAGGATCCTAATATAGCTGCTATAGAATATGATAGAGTAGTAGAATTACCAAAATTCGAAGTAGAAGAAGTTATCTCAGGAGAAGTATCTCAAAAAATGGCTCAGCAAACTCCTTGCGGTATCAATCGAGCTGGAGGAGCAACAAATGGAGCTGGTAAAGATGAATGGATTTGGGTAATTGATAGCGGTATTGATTTAGACCATCCTGATCTAAATGTAGTTACAAATTCTACGTATGCAAGGTCTTTTGTAGGAGGATCTCCTAACGATTGTAATGGGCATGGAACACACGTAGCTGGAACTGCTGCAGCTATTAATAATAACATTGGTGTTGTAGGTGTTTCTGCTGGAGCAAGTGTTGTACCAGTAAGAGTTTTCGGATGTAATGGTAGTAGTAGTACTTCTACAATATTATCTGGAATAAATCACGTTGGACAATATGATCTGGCGGGAGATGTTGCTAATCTTAGTTTAGGTGGTTTCTTTGGTTCGGGATGTGCTAATAATTCATCATATAGAAGTGCTCTAATAGCACTAGGAAATGCAGGTACTCGAGTGGCTATTGCAGCAGGTAATAGTAGCGCTAATTCTGTTAATTATCAACCAGCTTGCGTTAATGGAACTAATATATATACGGTTGCTTCAATGACTTGTAATAGAGGATTTTCATCTTTTTCAAATTACAATATGAACCCTATTGATGTGATTGCTACAGGTAGTAGTGTAAGAAGTACATATTTAAATGGAGGTTATGCAACACTAAGCGGAACTTCTATGGCATCACCTCATGTAGCAGGAATCATGCATGCGAGAGGAAATGGACCTAGAACATCTGGTACAGTAAGTAATAGAGGAGAAAACTACCCTATCGCTGTAAGATAAAAGACATTTGTCATTTTTTTACTTATGTTGAATATGTGTAAATACGAAACCGTTAGTTGGAGAGCTGGCGGTTTCACTTTATTTACATTTATTACAAACACCAATGACTAAAAATTGAGTTTCCTGAATAGTAAACCCTTCTAAATTAGGAATATGTAGTGTATTAGGCTGACAAGTTACTTCATTGCATATTTGACATTCAAAATGTATGTGATTATGAATTTTATGAGAAGTTCCACAACCATCGCAAAGCGCATAATAAGCTTTACCGTTTTTGCCCGTTATAAAATGAACTTCTCCTTTTTCTGTAAATCTATCTAAGATCCTATAAATAGTTGTTTTGTTTACTTTTATAGGCATAGCAGACATAATATCTTCTGCAGACATCGTATGTTGCGTTCTAGATAGAATTTCTTTCACAAGATTTTGTTTTTCAGTATTTCTTGTTTTTTTAATTTCCATAATATAATATTCACACTCCTTTTTACAATATCTAAAGTAATGATTACAATTTTAAATATAAGCAAAGAGATTTTTTTAATCACTTAAAGCTTACAAATACCCCGTTTGAACTGCCTAAAAACGAGTGGTAAAAGAAATCTTAATGTATAATATTCAAGTGAGGATAGTTAAAATTAAATAATATTGTTAACTACTTCCCGATACAGAAATTAGCGAATATATTACCTAATAAATCATCAGAAGTAATCTCACCTGTAATTTCACCAAAGTGATATAGGGCCTGACGGATATCTATGGCCATTAAGTCTCCAGATAACCCATTGTCAATACCATATTGTACTTTTTGGATTTCTTCAAGAGCTTTTAATAAAGCATCATAGTGACGAGAGTTAGTCACTATGGTTTCATCATTACGTAGAGCTCCAGTATTTACAAAATCTAAAAGTTTATTTTGTAATGCTTCTACGCCTAGGTTTTGTTTGGCAGATAATAGATGGATATTATCAATTTCTGACGTTAATGAAGAAATCTGAGTTTCATCAAGTTTATCAACCTTATTAGCAACAACAATTAGGGGTTTTTGAGGATATTTATTCTTTATCTTACCAATTTCCGTTTTTAATTGTTGCAAACCATCAACCGTCAACTCAGAACTATCCACTAAATAAATAACCACTTGCGCTTGCTCAATCTTTTCAAAAGTTTTTTTAATCCCAATACTTTCTACTACATCTTTAGTATCTCTAATACCAGCAGTGTCGATAAATCGAAATCCAATTCCACCTATATTGATTTCATCCTCTATAGTATCACGAGTAGTCCCAGCAATGTCTGAAACAATGGCACGCTCTTCATTTAGTAAGGCATTTAATAAAGTAGATTTACCCACATTAGGTTCCCCAACAATAGCAACGGGAATTCCATTTTTAATAACATTTCCTACCGCAAAAGAATCAATCAGTCGCTTTAGAACTTTGGTGATACGAGAAATTAAATCCTGAAACTGTGTTCTATTGGCAAACTCTACATCTTCTTCTGCAAAATCTAACTCTAATTCGATAAGAGATGCAAAATTGAGAAGTTCATCACGTAGTTTTTTGATTTCATTACTAAAACCACCACGCATTTGTTGCATAGCGATCTGATGAGAAGCTTCAGAATCTGAGGCAATTAGATCGGCAACTGCTTCTGCTTGTGATAAATCAAGTTTTCCATTAATAAAAGCTCGTAGCGTAAATTCACCTGCATTGGCAATTCTACAACCTTTGCGTAATAATAGTTGAATAATTTCTTGTTGAATATAACTAGATCCGTGACAAGAGATTTCTACCGTAGGTTCACCTGTATAAGAATTTGTTCCTTTAAAAAGAGATATCAATACTTCATCCAAAACCCGCTCATCATCTTTTATGTGTCCTAAGTGAATCGTATGACTCTTTTGCTTATTTAAATCTTTTCCTCTAATTGAATGAAATAAAGGAGCGCAGATGCCGATAGCATCTTTTCCAGAAACTCTTATTACAGCAATTGCACCTGCTCCAGCAGGAGTCGCCAAAGCAACTATAGTATCTTGTGATATCATATTTTAATAATGAAAGCACAAAAATAGACATAATATAAGTTTTGATTTTTAATTTAGAGTTCAAACTTTTTTTGTAGACAATGTTTTCTTCCTTACTTTTATAGTTTGGGTAGAGATTTTAAGTAATCTCTAATGAAAATTAAGCGGAAATAAGGTAGATGTGATTCAGTAATTACTGGATTATGTTTATATGGAATATTTGTATAAGGCATAACCAACCTTCTACTTAGTAGATTTAGTAACTAAATTAAATATCTATATTAAAACCTTTATTCTTATGAATTTTCATAACACAAACTCATTTAATGGCAGGGTACTGTTATTAAAACAAAAGATCACTGTAGCCGTCTGCGCAGTATTTCTTTTTCTTCCTTTTATCAATAATGCTCAAACAGATGAACTGGCAAGACATTATAGTCCTTATAATGTAACTTTAAAATCGGATTCGGGAATCCAAAAAAATGGCATCGAAACCGTTACTCAAGAAGTTTCTGAAAAAGGAGCAACTTGGTTACGTTTATTTTTTAAAGATGTAAACCTAGGCAATAATAGCACCATTACAATTACATCTCAATTAGATGGAGCGACTCAAATCTTAACTTCTAGCACTATTAAAAATTGGAATAATTCTAGTGCTTACTTTAATGGTGATGCTGTTACGGTTACCTTATCAATAGCTTCAAGTGATAGATCAGTAGGGGTAAATATTTCTGAGTTAAGTGTTGGGGAACTCGATCCTACTATAAAATCCCAGTGTGGATCTAATGATGATCGAGTGGATTCTAACGATGCAGCAATAGGAAGAATCGTTCCCATTGGATGTACAGGTTGGATTATTACTAACGGTCGATTGGTGACTGCAGGACATTGTGTGGGTAGTAGAGCTGAGATAATCGAATTTAATGTACCAAAATCGAATCCTGATCGAACTATTGTTCATCCAGGACCAGAAGATCAATATCCAATAGGTAATTTTGTATCTCCTTATCCTAATAGCCCAAGCCAGGCTAATGACTGGGCAGTTTTTGAAGGTTTTGCTAATTCTCAAACTGGTCTAACGCCGATTTTAGGACAAGGTGCATCATATAATGTAGTGCAGGATGCACCAGGATCAAATATTACAATTACTGGATTTGGAACCGATACAGGAATCGACAACCAAACACAGCAAATCCATACTGGACCACTTAGTTCTACAACCAATACTTTTGTTCGATATAGAACAGACACTACTGGAGGAAATTCTGGAAGTCCAATTATTGATACGGCTACAGGAAACGCTGTAGGTGTTCATGCGTATGGAGGCTGTTCTGGATCTGGAGGATCTAATTCTGGAGAAAGAGCAACGATTCCAGCATTTTGGAATGCAATGGGATTAGGAACGCCACCACCACCACCTGTAGAGGAATGCTCTGGAAATCTTTCTTCTTTTCCATATAGCGAAAGTTTTGAAGGATCGCTGGGAGCTTGGTCGCAATCCACTACCGATGATATTAATTGGACGGTAAATTCTGGAGGAACACCTTCTAATAGTACAGGTCCTAGTGGAGCTGTAGATGGTAGTTCATATATTTATGTAGAAGCTTCAGGTAATGGTACAGGATATCCTAACAAAGTAGCTATCTTAAACTCTCCTTGTATCAATTTTAACGGAGTATCATCTCCGACATTAAATTTTCAGTATCATATGTTAGGGAGTAATATAAACTCACTTGCTGTAGAAGCAAGAACTGATAATTCTGGAAATTGGACAAGTGTATTTAGTAGATCAGGAGTTCAAGGTAGTAACTGGAATACTGCTTCTGTAGATCTTTCGGCGTATGCTGGCGAAGGAAGTGTTCAGTTGCGTTTAAATGTAGTAACCGGTAATGGTTCTCAAGGATGGCAAAGTGATATAGCGATTGATGATTTAAGTATTACCAATGGTGGTACGCCACCTCCACCAGCATGTGATTCGTTAGATTTTAATGATTTTACAATTAACGGTTTTTCTAACCAAGATGCTGCAGGGAATTTCTCAATAGTAAATGGAGGAAGCGGTATATCAATGCAAAATAATACGTGGAAATATATTGCACTTAATTATACAGTAACTTCTAATACAGTGATTGAATTTGATTTTAGTAGCACTAGTCAAGGAGAAATTCACGGTGTTGGTTTTGAAAATGATAATTCATTAACATCAAGCAGGTATTTTAAAGTTCACGGAACACAGAATTATGGAGTAACTAATTTTGATAATTATTCAGGTGGAACTACAACCTATGTGATTCCTGTAGGTAATTTTTATACAGGTTCGATGGATAGATTAGTATTTATTAATGATAACGATGCAGGAAGTGGGAACAATTCTATATTTTCTAATGTGAAAATATATGAAGGGTCTTGTGGTCAGTCTGCTACTTCAGAAAGTATAATAGCTAGTTTAGAATCTGCTAATGCTATATTAGGGGATGAGCCAGAAGGTGTTTTTTCTGATATAAGAATCGCACCAAATCCAACTAGTAATAATTTTTCGATTTATCTTAATCAATATGTAAAAGAAGCTAAAGCTACGGTATTCTCTATTTTAGGTAAAAAACAAGCTGTGATTCAATTACAATCAGGAGTAAATACGATTTCTACACGTAATCTATCTCTAACGCAAGGGATATACCTGATTAAGATCGAAAGTGATGGAGAATCAGCTACTCAAAAATTGATAATCAATAACTAAAAACAAAAACAGATATAGATATTAAATTTAGTTTTAAAAGCATTCTAAGAGTTTTCTTAGAATGCTTTTGTTTTTTAAAATTTATTGTTTTTTAACTGTAACGTTTTGCCAATAATTACGTCATATATGTAAAGAGTGCTAATTTTATTAGCAATTTTTAAACAATCATCAATCAAAAAATCAAAGAAATCATGAGACAAGACAGATCATTATTAGTTATTACTCACTTATCTCAGTTATTAGATTTAGTAACTGGGTTTGGAGGGTTTGTTGTTCCATTAATACTATGGTTAACACAAAGAGAACAGGTATTAGCAATGGATAACCACGGAAAATCAATTATGAATTTTCAGATTAGTATGTTTATCTATGCGATAGTTTGCGTACCATTAATATTATTATTCGGATTAGGAATTCTGGGATTGATAGTAATAGGTATCTTGTGTTTAGTGTTTCCTATAATTAATGCGATCAAGGCTAGTAATGGAGAAGAACCATCATATCCGTTATCTATGGAGATTATAAAATAATTGAATAAATAAAAAAGGGCGATTAATTATCGCCCTTTTTTTATAACAAGAATTTAATTTAATTCTAATGTTGATTAAGTCTGAAATCTGGATATGCATCCATTCCATGTTCGTGACCATCAAGACCATCAATTTCTTCTTTTTCAGATACTCTAATTCCTATAGTTTTCTTTAATGTGAAAATTATAATAAATGAAGTTAGTATACAGAATCCTCCAGCTGCTAATACTCCAACTCCTTGTACAAGAAACTGATCAAAACCAGCTTTGGCACCAAAGATTCCGACAGCTAATGTTCCCCAGACACCACAAATTAAATGTACCGCAATTGCACCAACAGGGTCATCTAATCTTAATTTGTCTATTAAAGCAACGCCAAATACAATAATCGCTCCAGCAATTGCTCCAATTAAGACAGCATCTGTAGGACTCATTTGATCTGCACCTGCGGTAATTCCTACTAGTCCTCCTAGGATACCGTTTAAGAACATGGTTAAATCATAATTTTTATAAAGTAATGTTGATACTAGAAATGCAACAACTCCTCCAGCAGCAGCAGCCAACGATGTGGTAACTAAGGTAAGTGATGTACCAGCAGCATCTGCAGAAAGTACCGAACCACCATTAAATCCAAACCATCCTAACCAAAGAATCAGGACACCAGCAGCAGCTAATGGAATATTATGACCAGGAATCGCCTGAGGTTTGCCTTCAGTACTAAATTTACCAATTCTAGACCCTAATAACCAAACAGCAACTAATGCCGCCCATCCTCCTACAGAATGTACTAATGTAGAACCTGCAAAATCATAAAACCCTTCAGCTTCACCAATCTGGAATGATGATAAGAATCCACCTCCCCATTGCCATGAACCTACAATAGGATATACTACACCTACATATACGATGGTGAAAATCATAAATGCTCCAAGCTTAATTCTTTCTGCAACGGCTCCAGAAACAATAGTAGCAGCAGTAGCAGCAAACATTCCTTGAAACAAGAAGTCTGTCCAATAGGTGTATCCTTCATTATATGTTAAGTCTAAAGCTCCATCAACAACAGGAGAACTTAATCCAAAACCTGCAAATCCAAGGAATCCTGCAGCACCTTCTTCAAATCCTGGGTACATTAAATTAAAACCTACCAAACAGTATAGTAATAACCCTACACATATGATAAAGACGTTTTTGAAAAGAATATTAATTGTGTTTTTTTGACGAGTTAATCCAATTTCTAAAAAAGAGAAACCTAAGTGCATGAAAAATACTAGTGCAGTACACACCATCATCCATACATTGTTTATAGTTAACATTTCCATTGTATAATTGACTATTAAAAGTTATTTTTTTGTTTTTAGTTGGTAATTTGTGTTAGTGGTGGTTAGGATAATGTAGAGCCTCCTTTTTCAGAAGTACGAATTCTGTACGCTTCTTTAATATCAGATACAAAGATTTTTCCATCTCCAACTTCACCAGTTTTTCCTGCTTCAAGGATAGCTGATATAGCAGCTTCTTCGAATTCATCATTTACTACAATGGATAAAAAACGTCTTTGGATATCTGTGGTACTATAAGAGATTCCACGGTATACATGTCCTTTTTGTTCGTTACCTACTCCAGTAACATCCCAATAAGAAAAAAACGTTATTCCTTTTTCGTGCAACGCTTCCTTTACAACACGATATTTTGATCTTCTGATGATTGCTTCTATTTTCTTCATAAAGACTGAAAAGTTAAAATTAATGTTAAATTCAATTCAAAAGTATGTTAATTACTTTTTAGCATCCAAATTTTATAGGGTAATCACGTAATTTTTATCATTTTGCAATATTTACCCCCTAAAAAATTAGGGGTATTTATTTTTTATTGAATAAAATGACAATTTCATACTGGGGTTTTTGTCTTTTTTTACGAAAACGTTTTCATTAAAATTCAACAACTATCATTGAACTAAAATCCCTTAGTTTATTGAAGGTTTTTGTGCAAAATAGCGTTATTAAATTCGTAATTAGAAGTCGTTATTTTAGGATTATAATACTCAAATAGTACTTTTTTTATTGAGCTCAGAAAAGTGATGTTCGATACACTGTTTTTCTTTTTACTTACTTAAGGTTTTGTTAATTTCAACAACTTGAAACACTTTAGATCAGAAACAATATGAAGAAACAAGGAATGTATCTGCCAGAATTCGAACACGACGCATGTGGTGCCGGATTTATCTGTAGCTTAGAAGGGAAAAAGTCTAATGACATTATTCATAAGGCACTTGAGATTCTTGAAAAATTAGAACATCGAGGAGCAGTAAGTTCTGATGGGAAAACAGGAGATGGAGCGGGAATACTGATAGATATTCCTCATGATTTCTTTGTAGAGAATTGTACGTTTGATTTACCAGAAGCTGGTGAATATGCAGTGAGTAATGTATTCTTACCAAAAAAAGAAAATCAAAGACAATTTTGTATTGATACATTCGAAAAAAATATTACCGATCAAGGTCTTAAACTTTTAGGATGGAGAGATGTACCTGTGGATACGGTTCATTTAGGTGAAATCGCAGCAACTACAGAGCCTTTTATAAGACAAATATTTATTGGTAAGCATAATGCAGAGCAAAACTATTTTGACTTCAACCTAAAATTGTTTACCGCTCGTAAAGTTACAGAGCATACTATATATAGTTCTAAGTTATCTGAAAGCAAATTTTTCTATGTGCCAAGTTTGTCTACAAAGACACTTATATTTAAAGGACTTCTAATGCCTGAGGATATTAAGTTGTACTATACGGATCTTATGGACCCTAAAGTAGTAACTAGATTAGCCTTAGTACACCAACGTTTTTCTACAAATACATTTCCTACTTGGGATTTGGCACAGCCTTTTAGATATATGTGTCATAATGGAGAGATCAATACTTTAAGAGGAAATGTAACCAGAATGCGTTCTAGAGAAGAATTACTAGAAAGTAATTGGTTTGGAGATGATATTAAAAAGGTATTACCAGTTGTATTAAGGGGAAAATCGGATTCTGCATCTATGGATATGGTGGTGGAGTTATTATTAATGACAGGAAGATCTCTTCCAGAAGTAATGATGATGATGGTTCCCGAAGCTTGGGAAAAGAATCCTGAAATGTCTGAAGCTAAAAGAGCATTCTACGAATATAATTCTTGTGCTATGGAACCATGGGATGGTCCTGCATCGATACCTTTTACTGATGGAAATTATATAGGTGCTGTATTAGATAGAAATGGATTAAGACCTTCTCGTTATACTGTAACAAAAGATGGATATGTAATTATGTCTTCTGAAACGGGTGTGGTAGATATCGCACCAAGTAATTTGGAGTTTCACGGTAGATTAGAACCAGGAAAAATGTTCTTGGTTGATATGAGCGAAGGAAGAATTATTAATGATGAAGAAATAAAAGAAGAGATTGCGGCCAAGCATCCTTATAGAGAATGGATCGATACTAATTTAGTACATCTTAAAGATATTCCTTATAATGATTGCCCATTGTTTTTAGGAGAAGAAACAATAGCAAAACGTAAAGAAGTATTTGGTTATACCCAAGAAGATATAGATACCATCATTGTACCAATGAGTCAATTGGCAAAGGAGCCTATTGGTTCTATGGGGTCAGATACACCGATTGCAGTACTTTCAGAACGATCACAATTAATTTATAATTACTTTAAGCAATTATTTGCACAGGTAACAAATCCTCCATTAGATGGAATTCGTGAGGAATTGATCACAGATATTAGTCTTACTTTAGGATCAGATTACAATATTTTCGACATTAATGAAAAACACTGTAATAAACTAAAAATTCAAAACCCTGTAATTTCCAAAGAAGATTTAGATAAAATCAAAACATATGCAGATAAAGGCTTTAAAGCTACTTCTGTTCCTATGTTGTATAATATTAATAGAGGACTTAATGGATTAGAAGATGCATTAGAAATAATGTTAAATAAAGTTTCTGAAGAAATCGATGAGGGAAGCAATATTATAATTCTTTCTGATAGAAACGTAAGCAAACATAGAGCTCCGATTCCAGCATTATTGGCCTGTTCTTTTGTAAATAGCGGTTTGCAGAAATTAGGGAAGCGTTCGCAAGTTAGTATTATTATAGAATCTGCAGAACCTAGAGAAGTTCATCATTTTGCATTATTATTCGGTTATGGAGCAAGCGCCATCAATCCATATATGGTAAATGAAATTATAAAGGAACAGATCGAAGACAAAAATATAACGGATTTAGAAGCATTAGAAGCAGTAACAAATTATAATAAAGCTGTAGGTAAAGGAGTGCTGAAAGTAATGAACAAAATAGGAATCTCTACGTTGAATTCTTATCGAAGTTCTCAGCTTTTTGAATGTATCGGGATTAATACCCAAGTAGTAGATAAATATTTTCCAAATACAGCCACTAGAATCCAAGGTATTGGATTGTATGAGATAGAAAAAGAAATAGCAAAGCGTCATAAAAGAGCATATATAGAGAGAGAAGTAGATGCAGCATTAGATCTTGAAATTGGAGGTCAATATAGATGGAGACGTAATGGTGAAAAACATCAGTTTAATCCATTATCTGTAGCCAAACTTCAGAAGTCTGTGAGAGATAATGATCCTAAGACATATAAAGAATATGCTAATTTAATTAATAAGCAGTCTAAAAGTTTAATGACCATTCGTGGATTATTAGAATTTTCTAATTATGACCCAATCCCATTAGACGAAGTAGAGCCTTGGACAGAGATTGTAAAACGTTTTAAAACGGGAGCAATGTCATATGGATCTATAAGTCAGGAAGCTCATGAAAATCTAGCCATAGCCATGAATCGTATTGGAGGGAAGAGTAACTCTGGAGAAGGAGGAGAGAATCCATTACGTTTTTATAAGGATGTAAATGGCGATTGGAAAAACAGTGCGATTAAACAAGTTGCTTCTGGTAGATTTGGAGTATCCTCAAATTACCTCACCAACGCTTCAGAGATACAAATTAAAATGGCGCAAGGAGCAAAACCAGGAGAAGGAGGACAGTTGCCAGGTCCTAAGGTAAATCCTGAAATAGCAAAAACGCGTAATTCTACGCCATATGTAGGACTGATTTCTCCACCTCCACATCACGATATTTATTCGATTGAAGATTTATCTCAGTTAATTTATGATTTAAAATCGGCGAATAGAGATGCTAGAATTAATGTGAAGCTAGTATCAGAAGTAGGAGTAGGAACTGTTGCAGCTGGTGTTGCTAAAGCAAAAGCAGATGTTGTATTAATTTCTGGATTTGATGGAGGAACAGGAGCATCTCCGTTAACATCATTAAAGCACGCTGGATTACCTTGGGAATTAGGAATAGCTGAGGCACAACAGACGTTAGTGGGTAATAACCTTAGAAGCAGAATTGTATTAGAGTGTGACGGACAGTTAAAAACGGGACGAGATGTGGCTGTAGCCTGTTTATTAGGGGCAGAAGAATTTGGTTTTGCCACAGCTCCGTTAGTAGCATCAGGATGTGTAATGATGCGAGTATGTCACTTAAATACATGCCCTGTAGGTATTGCAACCCAAAATCCAGAATTACGTAAAAAGTTCAAAGGAAAACCAGAACACGTAGTAAATTATATGTATTTCGTTGCTCAGGAATTGAGAGAGATTATGGCGCAACTAGGTTTCAGAACTATTAATGAAATGGTAGGACAAGTGAATAAATTAGATCGTAAGCAAGCCATTGAACATTATAAAACTGCTGGAGTTGATCTTTCACCAATTCTACATCAAGTAGAAGCACCTACAGGAGTAGAAGTATATAATTCAGAGACACAAGATCACTGTTTAGGTAAATCAATTGATTTTGAGATTATTGAACAAGCACATCAGGCATTATTTAGAAAAGAGAAAACTACACTAGATTTTGATATTACAAATACTGATAGAGCAGTAGGAGCAATCCTAAGTAATGAAATCTCAAAGATATATGGATCACAAGGATTACCAGATAATACATTGAAGTTGAATTTTAACGGTGCAGCAGGTCAGAGTTTTGGAGCTTTTGCCACCAAAGGTTTAACAATGATTGTACATGGTAATACCAATGATTACCTGGGTAAAGGGCTTTCTGGAGCTAAATTAATTATCAAAGTGCCAGATGAAGCGACTCTAGTGCCAGAAGACAATGTCATTACTGGGAATGTTACCTTGTATGGAGCTACCAATGGAGAAGTGTTTATCAATGGAAAAGCAGGAGAACGATTCTGTGTTCGTAATTCTGGTGCAAAAGCGGTTGTAGAAGGAATAGGTGATCATGGATGCGAATATATGACAGGTGGAGTAGCTGTTATTCTTGGAGAAGTAGGGCGAAATTTTGGAGCAGGGATGTCTGGAGGAATTGCATATATCTATGATGATAAAAAGACATTCGAAGCACATTGCAATAAAGAAGCATTGAACCTCGATCCTGTAGAAATACAAGAAGATGTGATAGAATTAAAAGGATTGATAGAGGCTCACTATAATGCTACTTTAAGTCCGTTAGCACAACGAATTCTGGAAAATTGGGAAAGTGAATTGCCAAAATTCATCAAGATCTTCCCAGAAGAGTATAAGCAAGCTTTAAAACGATTAGAAGAAGAAAAATTAGCACAAGCATAAAACGATATTGAACATGGGAAAGATAACTGGATTTTTAGAATTTGAAAGAGAGATTGAACAGTACCAACCTGTTAAAGATCGTATAAAAGGATATAAAGAGTTTACCGTGCCAATGGACGAAAGTAAGCTAAAAGATCAAGGAGCAAGATGTATGGACTGCGGGATTCCGTTTTGCCATAGTGGTTGTCCTTTAGGAAACTTAATTCCTGATTTTAATGATGCTGTCTATAGAGGAAAATGGGAAAAAGCGACTCGAATTTTACACGCAACCAATAATTTTCCTGAGTTTACAGGGAGATTGTGTCCCGCTCCTTGCGAAGAGGCATGTGTTTTAGGAATTAATGAAGATCCTGTAACTATTGAAAATATAGAAAAAAATATTGTAGAAGAAGCTTTTAAAAATGGTTGGGTTAAAGCAAATCCTCCAGTAAGTAGAACAGGCAAAACTATTGCTGTAATAGGATCAGGACCTGCAGGTTTGGCAACTGCTCAACAACTCAATCGCGCTGGACATCTGGTTACAGTTTTCGAAAGAGATGAAAAAGTAGGAGGTTTGTTACGTTATGGTATTCCTGACTTTAAAATGGAAAAGAATGTAATCGATCGTAGAGTAGAAATTCTAGAAGAAGAAGGTATTGTGTTTAAAACGAATACTGCCATAGGAAAAGATATCAAAGCAGATGAATTGAAAGCTTCGTATGATGCAGTTGTATTATGTACAGGAGCAACAGTACGTCGTAACTTACCAGTAAAAGGCGCAGATCTTAATGGAGTAGTACAGGCAATGGATTTCTTAAAACAAAATAACAAACGTGTAGATGGAATTACAGAACTAGGAGAAGAAATACTTGCTACCCAAAAAGACGTGATTGTAATTGGAGGAGGAGATACTGGATCGGATTGTATTGGAACTTCTATTCGACACGGAGCAACTTCAGTTACTAATTTCGAAATTATGGGTAAGGGAACAATAGAACGACCTGCGAATCAGCCTTGGCCATTTTGGCCAATGCGTTTACGTACCAGTTCCTCTCATGAAGAAGGTGCAAAACGTAATTGGAGTATATCGACCAAGGAGTTTTTGGGAGATGAGCACGGTAATCTTAGAGGTTTGATTACCTCTCAAGTAGAATGGATCAAAGAAAATGGGCGTTTTACTTTAAAGGAAATTCCAAATACAGAGAAAGAATGGAAGTGTGAACTTGCTTTATTGGCAATGGGTTTCACAGGATCAGAACCTACAATTGCAGAACAACTAGGTGTTGATATGGATGCCAGAACTAATATTAAAGCTGCCGAAGATAATTATGCAACTAATGTAAAAGGTGTTTTTGCTGCTGGAGATACCCGAAGAGGACAGTCATTAATCGTATGGGCAATTGCAGAAGGTAGACAAGCTGCACATCATATAGATACCTATTTAATGGGTAGTTCAAATCTTCCTTTAAAAGGAGATGGCGATTTGCCAAGAGTTTAGTTTTTTAGAATCTAATATTCAATATTAGTGTTAATAAAAGGCTGCTAATCGCTGATTTTAGTAGCCTTTTTTTATATTGGATGTTACAGTTATTCATACAATGCATATTTTGCAGTCTATCTTTATAGGCAATTGATTTCTTATTTTTTTATGAAATACATGAAACATCAATTATCACTCCTTAATCTTTAATGCATTGATGTTTTTATCCGTATACCTGTTATATTGTTTCGTCACTACAATTAATTAAATATTTCCGCTACTTAAGGGATATGTTGTGGTTTGTTTTCTCTCCTGTCTTCATTGAATGTTTCTAATTCTAACGACCTGAATTTGTATACTTTATAAGGATGTGTTTTTTGAATGTTTTAATTTTCTTTGACAAAACACTAACAACCATTAGTACATTGATTTTTGCAGTTAATACAATTAGAGGTGCTTAAAATGGGGTTTATTTATAGGTTTGATGAAAAATTAACACAAAATCTATGAATTATGAAATTTAGAAATTTTAAAAGTACAGTAACAAGATACTTTAAGAAAGTATCATTGATCGTATTAGTAGCCTCAGGCAGTTTTTTATTTAACAGTTGCCAACAGGATAGTATAGAAGAATTATCGTTGATCGAAGAGGCCGAAGAACTTTCTGTTAATGATGCTGTGAAATCAAAAAATTATTATTATGATGAATATGGGGAATTATCAGGTACCTCAGAAGGCCCGAATGATGTAGGTATCTCGTATAATGATGGTGTGTCTCCAATAGCATCAAAAGTAGAGCATTCTCGAGGTTACTACCGAAGAGTCGCTTTTTATCAGTATCGTGATTTCAAAGGAGCACAATGGGATATTTTTACTAAAAAACTATCTGAGAAACGTTATTTACCACTAGCTGCAAGAGATAAGGGGGTTCTTTCTGTAATTGTCGCACCTCGTTGTAATGCTAATATATATAATAAGGAGGGGAAAAGAATTGTTTGGTTAAATAATTCCTTAAGAAGTACACCCAAATTTAGTCGGTTATATTTAGATTCTTCTGATGGAAAACCTTGGACTTATGATTATGCGTGTGTGGCGAATACTCCACATGTAGGTGATGCCTATTCTGAAAAGAATTTTAGAGGAAATTCTTTACCGTTGTATGCGGATGAAGATTATGAATTTAGGCCACGATATATTTCAGGTTGGTATTATACCCCAATACAATCGGTTTCTATGAATGCCGTTAATCAAGATGGAGTATTGCTTTTAAAAGATCCAACTGATTTATCCCGTCCTGCTATTCATTTACATTCTAGAGAAGACGTTTCAGATATTGGACGCTTATCGGGTCGAAGAAATCTAAGAATTTATTTAAATCCTGACCCTAAAACTACACACTATTCTTTCCAAGAGTATAAAGGACAAAAGATTATTGATTTTTTACGTAGGAAGGATAACTATAAAGGAGGAAAAATATCAGTTACTAAAGCTCAATTAGGATGCTTATGTAAAGCAGTAGGAGATCAATGTGAAACAGTAAATGCGGATATATCTCTAGCTAGTAAGGGACTGGATATAGGTTGTCTTACTGCCATAGGTGTTTTTCGTAATTCAATCAAAAAAGCGTATACAACTACAACAGGAAAAGTAAAAGACATATATAATAACCTACGAGTTGAGACTGATCAAATCGTTAGAGATATGGAAATTGCGGAGGATGAAGGAGGTATTGAAGAACTCTCAGAGTTATCAATGGAAATGGCAGATTTGGGTACAGAGGCTGTTGCAGCTGCAGAAGAAACAGTACTTATAGGAGCAGAGACTGCTGAAGTGGCTGAAGTAGTAGCTGGTGCCTCAGTGGCTGTTGCTGCAACGACCCTAGTAGGATGTGCTCTAGGTGTACATATAACTTTAAAATCGGAATATACTCAAGATTGTAAGAATACAATAAATCATTGTAATTCTTCCGAATTTTATGGTAGGGTTACCGTAGTAAATGATTTTAGGATTACCAATAATGAATTGTGTAATGAAACTTTGTAACATAGTTTTAAATCAATAAAATAATTTGATTATAATAAAAATATAAAATTATCATTATGAAAAAATCAATTATAATAGGACTGTTTAGCATGCAGTTTCTAGTACTGACAGGAGTACTAACTTCTATCTACATATCTTATAAAAATAGTAACCGTATTGCATTTACAGAAAGTGTATTAGTAGATACAAAAGATAAACTACATAGTACTTTTAGTGTTATGGATGGTTTAGCAGAAGTTCAACAAGCAGAAGAAGAGGCAAGTAAACCTCTTGAATCTGGTATAAAAGCACCAGCCTTTGATTTACAGGATGAAAATCTAAAAAAGGTGTCACTAGCAGATTATAAGGGTAAAAAAACATTGCTGGTTTTTTCTCAGCCTAGTTGCCCTTATTGCATAGATTTTTACCCAGTCCTGAATACTTTTCAGGATAAGAAAGAAGATGTAAACGTAGTCATTATGCAATTAAATTCTGATGCCAAAGAAAATAAGAAGTATAAAAAGCAATATGGTATAGAAGTACCGATCCTGGCAGCTACGAATACTGAATTGGCAAATTATAAAATACGAACGACTCCAACTTCAGTATTATTGGATGAAAATGGTAAAGTGTATCGTACAGAAAATCCTACAACACTTGATGCGTTAGAAGCATTTGTAGAAGGAGAATAAGTAACTTATTATGAACTGAGTTGATTATTAATCACCATTAATTATAGGCATTGTAATTAGTGGTGATTTCTGTATTTATATTGGTGTATTATTTAATGAAATTGCCTGATTACCATTAAAAGGTGACGGTGATTTGCCAAGAGTTTCATTTAATTGAAGTGTTACATAGAAAAGGCTGTTAATCACATGTGATTAACAGCCTTTTTAATGATTAATTTAAATTTAGCGAATAATTATCTCTTCAAGAATTTCTTGATAACCGTTTGATTATCGGTATTAAATTGAACCAGATATAATCCGCTTTCTAGTGTTTGAATATTTATTTTACTAGAATTGCTTAAGGTTCCTTTTTTAACAACTTGCCCTATCATATTTGTAATTGAATATGTAATCTCATTAATGCTATTCAATGATACGTTAAGGGTGTTTCCTTTGGATGGGTTCGGATGTATACGAACGTCAAAGTTGCTTAGATCTTTTATTGTTCTTGCGGATCCACAAGGTCCCAAATTAGTCCAACCTCCATTTGCTCTTCTTTCATATAAAGCATTTCTATATACAACTTTGTCGCCTGCAACATATGTTAAAGAACTATCATATGCAGCTACTCCAGCGCATCTATCACCTCCTGTTGAGCAAGGAGTACACGATGAACCACCGCAATCTATTCCTGTTTCATCACCATTCTGAATACCATCTGAGCAGGTTGGCGTTGGCGGATTTCCAGTTCGTATGTTTACCGTATAATCTTCTACTTCACCATAATTAAAAGTTTCACAAGGTGTTGGTATACCATTATATTTCATTGATACACGCATTCTTGTAGCTCCTGTTGATGCGCTAGAAGGAACAGTGAAACTACCACTATTAGATGTATCTTGACTCGCAGCCTTCGACCAAACTAGTTCATTAGTAGCAAAAGTTCCATCATTGTTGTAATCGATCCAAACCCCATAACCTTCATTATAGACAGAACCAGTCCAAGTTGGAGTTACTGTTATTGTATATGAATTATTTGTTGATAAATCTGTAGATTTTGAAGTGAAATCTGTATAAGATGAAGCTCCAGAAGTATTATTAATAGTTCCTAATTGTACGCGACTAATGTGCTCGCCACTTGAGGTAGTACCTTTAGATTCGCAATATTGATTTCCTGTTTGACAAGGTGTACAAGATGAACCTCCACAATCTATTCCTGTTTCATCTCCATTTTGAATACCATCATCACAAGTTGGTTGGGTTACAGCTCCGCACTTATCCGAAAGAGCTAAACTCGATCTAACACCTCCTGAGAGTAGTACTGATCTCATTCTATTTTTTTGACCTTGAGTAAATAAGTTCATACATGAATCATCACTATAATCCATGTAATTTTGTACCATATCCCGTGATCCACAAGAATTGTGAGTAGTATTACAACCTGTATTAGAAGCATCAGATTCTGGTGTATCACTTACAAAATCATCCACTCCGCAACCACCATCGCCCCATATATGACGAAGGTTTAGGAAATGACCAACTTCATGTGTTGTTGTACGCCCTAAGTTAAACGGTGCTGTAGCTGTACCTATTTTTCCGAAATATTTATATCCCATAACCACACCATCTGTTGCAGGATTACCTCCAGGAAATTGCGCAAAACCTAAAAGATTATTAAAACCTGGTGCAGAAAGTTTTGGACATACCCACATGTTTAGGTATTGTGTGGTATCCCAAGGATTAACCCCTCCAGAAGATAATTTCTTCATGTCGTTATTGGCACCTGATCCCCAATCTTCTCGAGTAACTTGTTTTCTGGTAATTCCGTTTGTACTATTTCCATTAGGATCTATGGTAGCTAAACAAAATTCGATTTGTGTATCTGATGCTTGTGACCAGACATTATTTGCATCACTATTTGTACGTCTAAAATCCTCATTTAAAACTTCCATTTGTGATTGTATTTGAGCATCGCTAATATTTTCTGTTGCGTTTCTATAAAGTATATGTATCACAACAGGAATTGTAATAATATCTCCCTGAATACTTTTAGATGTTTCTAGTTCTTTTACCTTTTCTTGAGTAAAAGCTTCAATTTTTGCCATGCGTTCTGATAGGCCTTTGTCGAGTTTCATCCTATTTTCTAAATCTTCCATAACAGCACAGTTTCTGTCTTGTGTAAATACTGTTACCGAAAAAAGAATACAAAATAGTAGTGTAAGTGTATTTTTCATAATACTAAATAAATTTGTAAGTAGTTAGCTTATATTTAATAATTGATCAATAATATTGATTAATTATCAACTATTTAACTATTTGATAGTTAATATGTTAATTAAGTGTATTTTGTATTATGATCTGCTAATATGGTATTGATTGCACCTTAAATTATTAGGTAATTTTCTAATAACTTAAAAACTAACATTATGTTACAACACAAATTCAAACTCATTTTAGTTTTGTTAACTATCTTATTATCTTTTAGTTGCCAAAATGAAGATTTAAATCAAGAAGATTTATATCAAGAAAAACAGACATTATCTAAAGAAGCAACATCCACTTTAGATTTCTTAGTAGAACAGGGGTATTCTTCTGAAAACCTTACACCAGATTTTGAACGAAAATCGTTTATCTATGGAGGTGATATTGCATTTCCTTTTGAACTTAAGGGTAATCTGGATAAAAACCGACCTAGCGATGCAAAAAACCAGTGGTATCGTATTGGTAATGGAGTTTATTATAGTAATTCAAGAGATATTACTTATTACATAGAAAGAAACTTTCCAAGACAGTTTGAATATGAGTTTTCTTGGGCTGCTTATCATTGGAGTCGCATAAGTCCTAATATTAATATAAGAAGGACCTATACCAGATCACGGGCAGATATACTTGTTGGTGCTTGGTACCAGACTAATACTAATGCTTGGGCACGAGCTGCATTACCAGATGGTAGAGGAAATGTAGGTTCATGGTTAAATATAAATACAGCTAAGGATCACGAGGGTTCTTCTGGGGAGTCTACTATGGCTCTGTTAATACATGAATTAGGACATAACCTTGGTTATTTGCATTCAGATCAAACTGAAGGAGAATTGATACCAGGTACAAGAGGTGTATCGTATCATAGAGCTAATAACTGTGGTTCTGTCATGAAAAGTAGTGTATATGTATGTAACTGGAGATTAAGTTCAACACCTGGTTGGTCTAGTGATGATAGAAGAGCAATCGATTGGGCTTATCAATTGTATTAATTCTTCTGATGTTATAAAATGCTAATAATGTCGAATACGTATTAAAAACTGCTAGTCAAATGTGATTAGCAGTTTTTTTAATGATAATATCTAATTATTTTCAGAACGATTAGCGAAGATATTACTTTTCATCCTTTAGTGATATTAAAGCTATTCCTAGAACGTTCAATAAATGAATCTCGAATGGATCTAGCTTCTTCATCACTGATTGAATTTTCATATTGTTCTAAGGTGTATCCAGTAGTTTTATAAAGCATTTCTTGATAAAAAATAATAATCTCGTTTTTTCTGTCTTTACTTGCTAATCCAACAAAGCGAGACATCATAAATTGATTTTCAATTAGATATCCTTTTTCTTCTAGAAACTTCCTTGTTTTAGCACCTTCGCTGTTCGGGTTTTCTAAAGCTGACTTTTTACTATCATAAAACCAGGTATTATGACGATACTTATTATCACCAATAAAGTCTGCAGTACTGAAGTTGTAATTATAGATTAAATCGTTCTCAGGTAAAAAACCTTCGAACTGAATAATGAAAAGCTTATTTATAGATCGGTTTTTATCCATCGAAGCAAATACATAGCGTTCACCAGCCGCAACAGGTTTTCCTTGTAGATCCTCTGAATATTCATCAGAAGAAGCTATTATTTCAAAATCAAATTTACCTATATACTGAAATTCATTATTAACGTCAATTTCAATTTCTGGATACTCGTTTGAAATTACCGTATTACCCTTAACAGATCTTGTTAAAAGTTGTTCAGATGAGACTTCTTGCCCTTCATTTTTAGTTTCTTTCTTTTTAGACTCGCAACCTAAAAATATTACTAAAACCATTAGTAAAATATATACATGTTTCATTTTAATAATTTTAAAAAATTCATGCTTTAGTAAACTTGAATATGTATAAAAAAGCTACTAATCGTATAAAACTAGTAGCTTTTTAATGATTGATGAATGTACTTAATCTAAGTACTTAGTTGTTGGCTAGTTTTTTTATAAATACTTAAAAATGAATTTTTATTCTAATTGCTTGTTCAAGAGAAATGTTCTCGTCCTGATCTTTTAAGGATTTCACGAACTCTGGACTTACATTATGAATCTTAAGACTCATAGCTTGATCCGCAGTAATATTTTTGTAGCCTAAATCTTCAAATGGTTTTACAAATTCTGGACTTACATTATGAATTTTGAAAGATATAATATCATCTAATGGTAGATTACCAAATCTAGTTTTCTTAAATTTTTTGATGTAATCTGGTGATACGTTATGAATTTTTAGAGACATTAAATCATCGATATCAAGGTTGTTATATCCAATTTTTACATATTCTGATGCAGTATCTGGAGATACATTATGTGTTTTTAAAGACATAGCTTCCTCCAGAGAAACGTTTTTATATCCCGCTTTTTTGAAGGACTCAATAAATTCTGGTGTAACATTGTGAATTTTTAATCCAACTACTTTGTCTAGAGAAATGTTCTTATAACCTGCTTGATGATATTTTCTAATAAAATCGGGTGTTACATTATGAATTTTTAACGAAATTATATCATCTACTGAGGCATTTTCGTACCCAAGTGCTTTAAATTGTTTTATAAAATCACCAGGTGTTTGTTGTATTTGCTGACTCCTTTTACCTGCATTATTGGTAGAACTTGACTGACTGTTATGGTTATGCTTCGTATTTCCAACCTGACCTGGACTTACATTATGTATTTTTAATTTAATAGCTTCTTTTAATGAAAGATTAGTTTGCCCAGCTTTTTTATAAGACTCTATTAGATCAGCAGTCACATTATGAATTTTTAGATTTTTGGCTTCCTTTAATGTAATATTAGGGTATCCAACTTTCTTAAAACTATTGATAAATGATGGCGTTACATTATGTATTTTTAAATTCTGAGCTTCTTTTAACGTAATGTTCTTGTATCCCATATTTTGATATGACTGAACATACTGAGGTGTAACATTATGTATCTTTAGATTTTGTGCTTCTTTGGCAGAGATGTTAGTGTATCCTTCTTTTTTGAAATTTGCAATAAATTCTGGAGATACATTATGAATCTTTAATCGCATATAATCATTTAATGACATTTTTTTATATCCATTATCGGTATACGATTTAATAAATTCTGAAGATAAATTATGGATTTTGGCCTTTGTAATTTCCTTTAATGTTGTTTTTTGTCCGTTCACTTTATTAATAAACTTGATATAAGAAACATCAACATCAAATAAGTTTAGTTTACTTACTTCTCGCATTGTATAGTCATTATATCCTAACTTAGAAAGCTCTTTTCGATACATCTTTAATTTTTCGAGAGAAAGTCCTTTATGGATAATATCTTCAAAATCATCCTGACTTAAAGAAAGATTCTCTTGCTTAAGGTATACTAAATACTGATTGTCAAAATCTGTAAGAAAACAATGAACCAGCTCTTCATTATCTGCCGTAAATCCTTGCTTGGATAAAGCATTGCTAAAACTTGAATTAGGAACAAAAGTATACCTTCCATCTCCTAGTCCATCCTGAAACTCTCCAACATACGTCATGGATCCAGCATCTCTGGTGATTTCTAACTTTTGTTTATCTCCAGTAGGAAAACCAGCAAAGAAAGAGGGTTCATAACATCTCGTGATGGACCAAAAACTTCTTTTTAAAGGTTCAGCACTTCTGTACATAATACATAATTTTCCTCCTCCAACTTCTGCATCCCAAACACCTTTAGTAAAATCGTTCTTGAACTTTGATTCTTTGTCTTTAAAATGTTTTTCGGTAAGAGTGTTTAATTCGTTGAGGTAAGATTCATCAATTTCAGCAATTGAGGTATCTACGCTGACTGGATTAAATGATAATACAGTCAAGGCCAGTAATGGAATAATGATTAGGTATTTCCATGCTGATTTTGCAGTCGATTTTTTAGAATTCATCATAATTATTCGTTTTTTGAGAAATGATTGATTGTAACTTGTTGCCAATCCTGTTGGCATATCTGGAGTAGATACTTTTAAAAGATTCATTTGATAAATCTCTTTGTCTTCACCTACTGTAAGCATACTATTATCAGTAAGATATTCTAGATTATTATCAATAGCTTTTCTATATAACCAGGCAAATGGGTTAAACCATTGCACGGTGACTAGAAACTCTGCAATTAGCATATCTAAACTGTGTTTACCAGTAATATGCAATTGCTCGTGCTTAAGAATTTGTAAATATGTATCTGGATTATATTGATTAGGGTTTATAAATATTCTATTCCAAAAAGAGTAAGGAGCGTGATTAGTGTCGGTTTCTACAATTTTATAGATATCAGCTTCTATAGTTTGATACTTGATCATTCTATATAATAAAACACTTAACTGGATTAAAAAATTAACCCCAAAAGCCATAACACCTAATATATAGATATAAATGATTATTGATTTCCAGTCTAAAGCAATAATAGAAGGAGTAATAGTATTGGCGATATTTTCTGATATTGTTGGAGTAGTGTTCTCAGAAATATTAGGTTGTGTTTCATCTTCAATAATAGAAGTTTCAGCTGTTTCGGTGGTAATAATTTCAGCTTCGGGTTTCTGAAAAATTGTAGTTCTAAAAGATACGTTTTCTGGTACTGAGATATACGGTATAGAAAATGATACCAGGATCAAAGAAAGTAAAACCCACCTGTTTAGGTTATAAAATGTTTCTTTAGAAAGGAATAATCTGTATATAAGATACGATAAGCCTATAAGTGCTGCACTGTAGATGATGTAAGCCATTACTTATTGTTTTTAATGAGTTTGATGATTTCTTCTAATTCCTCAGTATTGATTTTTTCTTCTTTGGCAAAGAACTTAACCAAAGCTAGCGGTGAATTATCAAAGTAGTTATTGACTACCTCTCCTAAAACATCCTTCTGATAGTCATTTTTTGATATCAAAGGATAGTATTGAAAACTATTACCAAATGCCTTGTGGCTTATAAATCCTTTTTCTTCTAAAATTTTTACAATAGTGGCAGTAGTATTATAATGAGGTTTAGGATCTGGTAGTTCTTCAATGATTTCTTTTATAAAAGCTTTTTCAAGTTTCCATAAACTCTGCATAATCTGTTCTTCTCTTTTAGCTAACTTTTGCATGATCTTGAAATTTGATAGAACAAACATACTCCTAATTAATTAGTTTTACAACTAATAAGTTAGTAGTTTAACTAATTAATTAGGAGAAATAAAGCTTAAGTCCTTTGTTTAAAGAGGTTTGAGTTGTTGTTAAAAATATATTAAAAGTATTTTTAGAAAGGTAAATTTCCAAGATCTACATTACCTCCAGATAAAATAAGTCCTATTTTTTTTCTTTTAAATCGTTCTTTTTCTCTTAATAATGCAGCTAAAGGAACTGCGCATGAAGGTTCGATCACTATTTTCATTCGTTCCCAAATCAATTGCATAGCCGATATAATTTCTTTTTCATCCACTCTAATGATTTCCGAAACATGTTTCTTTATGATAGGAAATGTAATATCACCCAAAGGCATTTTGAGTCCATCGGCAACCGTATTGGTGGTTTCATTAATCTCTAGTCTACCACTTTGTAATGCACGATAAGCATCATCTACTTCAAAAGGTTCTCCACCTATTACAGTACAATTGCTACTAAAAAAACTGGCTGCTAATGCAGTACCTGCAATTAACCCACCACCACCTACTGGAGCGAACAGATATTCTATATTAGGATAATCTTCTAATAATTCTAAGGCAGCAGTTCCTTGTCCTAGAATTACTTGAGAATCGTTGTAAGGATGTAAAAAAGTAGCTCCTTTCTCTTGTTGTATTTTTTTTGCAGTCTCTTCACGATCTTTATGAGTAGGAGGACATTCTGTAATTTGACCATCATATGCCGCAACTGCATCTTTTTTTACTTGTGGGGCATTAGAAGGCATCACAATGTATGCTTTAATACCTAAACTTTGAGCAGCAAGAGATAATGCTTGCGCAAAATTACCGGACGAATGTGTTACTACTCCTTTAGATTTTTGTTCATCAGATAACTGTAAAATCGCATGTGTTGCACCACGCATTTTAAAAGCTCCCATTCGTTGAAAATTCTCGCATTTAAAATATAATTCTGCACCAGAAATCTGATTAAGAAGACGTGAAGTTAATACAGGAGTTTTATGAATGTAGGGCTTGATTTTTTTGTGGCAATCAGTAAGATCTTGTGCTGTCATAACCAGAATTAATTTTCGAACTTTAAAAATAAGTTATTTGTACATAATTCTGAAAACAGACTATATCTTTTGACAAATTTAAATTTCGGGTAATCAAAATAAAAAACCCGATAGGCTATATATAGGCTATCGGGTCGTATGAACAAAGTAATTATATGCTGCAATAGCACATAGACATTATCAACTCATAGTAAAGGTTTGAGTGCTAGTTCTTACGTTCTTATACATTAAAACGTTCTTTAAGAGCTTGTTTTATTCTCTCTAATCCTTCCAGAATATATTTTTTACGTTCACCAATACCAATTCTAAAATGATGATCAATACCATAACAATCCCCTGCTAAAATGAATACACTTTTTTCTGTACGAAGCCATTCTGCCAATTCTGTTGAATTAATATCGATGTTATATTTAATAAATAACATTCCGCCACCTTTTGGAGCGACATATTCGAATACATCTCCATATTGGTCTAACCATTCTTTAACAGCAATTAGATTTTCGTTAAGCATAGTCCTGTTTCGGGTTAGAATTTCTTGGCGCTTTTCAGGACGTAATGCGATCTCACCAATGTAGTGACTCATGATGCCTGCCGTAATAGAAGTATAATCGTGATAAGCCCAAGTATCGGCAATAAGATTTTCTGGACCTACGAGCCATCCTAATCGTAATCCTGGTAAGGCGTATGCTTTAGATAATCCACCATTAACCATTACTTTATCATACATTCCGATAAAACTTTCTATAGTATTTCCATCGAGTTCTGCACCTCTATATACTTCATCACAGTACACCCAAGCATCAACACTTTTAGCGATAGCTACAATTTCTTGCATTTCATCAGTAGTAAGTGTATATCCTGTTGGGTTATTAGGATTACATATTGCAATCATTTTGGTCTTAGAGGTAACAAGCGATTTTAGCTCTGCAATATCTGGTTTCCATTGATTTTCTTCCCTTAAATGAAATGCTTTAGGAATACATCCCATTTCTTCTGCAATCCCCCATATTTGCATATAATTGGGAACCATCATAATGACTTCATCTCCTTTTTCTAATAAAGTATGACACGCAATAAAATTAGCTTCTGAAGATCCATTCGTAACCAATACATTTTCTTCATGAGCTCCATTGTATAATGCACTAATTCGCTGTCTTAAAGGAATTGATCCATTTGTTTGACCATATCCTAAAACAGTATTAGTTAATGTATTAATTTGATCTTTATTTAGTAATTCAGTAAGTGTATATGGATGAAAACCACTTTCAGTTAGATTATAATCTACAGTGTTTTCAAATAATGACTGTACTCTTTCTAGTTCAAAAATTGGAATATTCATAGTCTTTTAATTTTTATTATAGTTCATATATACTGCCTTTGCGATCATAATATCTTGTACAGCTACTCCTGTAAGATCGGTTACAGTAATTTGTTGATCGTGCATTCGTTGTAATGAGGTATCCTGAATAGCGGTTCCTAGTTCAACGATTTTTTTGTTAGTAATAGCATCTGTTTTTCTTGCATGATATATTTCTCCTCTCGTTTTACTCTGCGGAATGCTATCCGCAATAATTAGATCCGCATTTTTAAGCAATTCACTATCTAGCTCTTGTTTATCCTCAGTATCAGAACCAACAGCTGTAATATGGGTGCCAGATTGAATATCCTGTGCCATAAGAAGTGGAGTAGTGGCAGGAGTAGTAGTAACAATGAGATTACAATTTCTGGCAATTTCTGTTATGTTAGTAGCAATATGAAAATCATATATATCACCCATTTCGGAGATATAGGTATGTACTTTATCCATATTCCTTCCCCATACCCAAACTGTTTTACAAGGAGTATGTTTTTGTAGATATTGCAATTGCAATCTGGCTTGAATACCTGTACCCACAATTCCTATTGCTTTTATATTTTTTGGTGCGAAATATTTTGCTGCTACTGCTCCAGCCGCCGCAGTTCTAATATCTGTTAGATATCCTTCATCTAGTAATACAGCTACTAATTGACCAGTTTTTTGATTAAATAATAACATCAATCCTTGACTAGAAGGAATTCCTAATGCTGGGTTATCATAAAAACCAGAAGCAATTTTAATTACATAATACTCATCATTTTTGATGTATCCATATTTGATATGTGCTTCTCCTTTTGGTTTTTCAAAAAGTAATTCGCCGACTGGTGGCACAATAGTATTGCCATTACTGTATTGAATAAAACCTTCCTCAATTGCAGAAACGATATCGATATCTTTTACAATTGATTGTATTTCTTGTATGTTAATAACAGTTGCCATAAGTATTCAAAATTTCTGTTAATAAAGGAGTGTTTATTTTTTTTCCTGTTAACACTAAAACCACATTTTGGTTAGCATATTTTTTGGTGTTTAATATTGTAGAAACTGATAAAGCACTTGCTGGTTCTATGATAGTTTGATGATACTTTATCATAAATGCTATTGCTTTTTTTAAAGGTTCTTCTTCTGAAAGTTCGAAGTTTTTTATCAAACTTTTACAAATAGTATATGTAATAGCATCTTCTTCAATTCCGCCAGCAGTAGCATCAGAAATTGTTTCTACAGTACTTGGAGGTAAAATATGACCTTGTTTTACTGAAAAGTACATTTCTGCAGCATTTATAGGTTGACATCCAATAACATCTATTTTGTTATGCGTTTTAAAATAAGAAGCAATTCCAGAAATTAACCCACCACCGCCAATAGGGACTAAGATAGCATCTACTTCTGGTAATTGATTTTCAATTTCAAACCCAATAGTACCTTGCCCAGATATGATAGCAGCATCGTTATAAGGATGAATTAGAATACCATTTGTTTTCTTAGCATAAATGCTAGCTTTTGTCTCAGTTTCGACGCTATTTTTACCATAAAAAACCTTTTTAATGTTTTTGTAATGACGTAATGCTTTTAATTTAGATTCATTAATGTTTTTTGGTAAAAACAACGTGCCTTGAAACCCAAATTTTTCGGAAGCATAACAAAATGCAGCAGCATGATTACCAGTAGATGCTGCTACAAATGGTGTGTCCATTTTCTTTTTATCAATATGATGTATCTTGTTTAGAACACCACGGATTTTAAAAGATCCTGTATGTTGTAATTGCTCCATTTTTAAATAAACCTTAGCTCCAGAAATGTTGCTTAATTCTGGAGAGAATACCATAGGTGTTTGGTAAACATCGTGTTTAATATTCTGATAAGCTGTTTTTATATCTAAAGGAGTTATCATTTGCTTGAAACAGGAAAGTTTTGATCTATTTTAGTAATGGACTTTTGTATGAGATCATATACTTTTATATAAAATTCGGGATTTATGTTTTCGAAATCATCTGTAGCTTTATGGTAATCAGCGTGATCTTCTTCACTGAAGGTAATATTAGGAATTCCTTTCTCAAAAAAGGATCCATTATCAGAGGAGTACATCCAGTAATCTTTGGTACTGTCTTCTGGATCATCATGACCATATGAAACCTTTAAATCACTGGTTGCAGCAATTTTTTCTATGATTGGTTTGAACTGGGGATATGGAAAAGTACCCACTACATAAATTTCATTCTTATCGTTGCGACTAATCATATCAAAATTTATATTCAGTTTAATCTCTTCGATAGGAATAGGAGGGTTGTTTACAAAATGTTTAGAACCAAATAGACCTTGTTCTTCAGCATCAAAAGCAACAAATATTATAGAGTAATCAGGTTGATTCTTAGCGTAATATTTTGCAAGACATAATAAGGCTGCAGTTCCAGAGGCATTATCATCAGCACCATTGTAAATTTCATTATTGATGATTCCTAAATGATCATAATGTGCTCCAATGACGATATATTTGTTTTTATGAACCTTACCAGGTATATACCCCATAATATTTGTCCCTCGTCCTTCTTTTTTGGTTCTTTCATTATTAAAAACAAACGGAGTACTGTAATTCTCTCGAAACTTATGAAGACCTATGTCCGAAAAATAAGTCTTAATGAGTTCTTGTGTTTCATTATTTGCACCAGTTCCTCTTCCTTTAAAATCATCAGAGGCTAGTTTTTTTTGAATATCTAATAATTCGATATTCTTTTGAGAAGATGTAAAAACTTGATATGTATTGATTTCTTCTGCAGTCATCCAGTGGATGTCATTTGCAGGAGCTGCTTCTAATGTATACCAATAAAATTCTTCGGGGATATTTATTTCTTTATAATAGTTAAGATATTTATCGTGTTCTTCATGATCTCTAGGAAAATCTAAAGCAACAGCATCTTCTCCAGCCCAAGAATGTACTCCTAATTTAGCGCTATGATGTGCATTTCTTTTTGTTCCAGCAAGAAACATATCGGTACCACCAGAGGCTACCATTCCATGTTTTGGTATGTAGGTGTTAATTCCTTGTTTTTTTATTTCTAATGATGCCAGAAGGTTGATGTCATCATCAATAGAACCAGGAACTTCTTCCATAACGATTGTCGTTAATGACGGATTGGCACTTAATACTTCTTTAATATCTTTTAGCGTATTAGAGTAAATGACACCTGTCATGTATATGGTATCCTTTGATTTTTGATTTTCTTTGAAATAGAATTTGGCAACTTGATCTCCCTCTAATGTCAACATTATTTTTTGTCCAATAGCAGAGCTAAATAATAGCGAAGGAAAGAACATTATGGCCCCGAATACCGCTAAGATGATTACTATCAAAATAATTACAATTTTTTTCATAAGTATGTTTTTATAATTTTAGGATAGATGTATAAAAAAAACCTCTATACACCACACCAACAAAAAGTTAGTTAAGGTATACAGAGGTTTTCTGTAAAAGAATCAAACTTATTTCCCCGATGTCTTCCTTACGTTAGGAGATAAGTAGGCAATCTATAAGAGATTACTGAAATTCTACTGATGCTAAATTATATAAATAATTTTTACTATCGACATTTATTTTGAATAATCTATAACATTTTTTGTTATAATGCAGTGGCACCAGCTTCTGCTACTGCATGATCATTTTCTACAGTACTACCACTTACTCCAATTGCACCTATAATTTCATCGTTTTCGTTTTTTATAGGAACTCCACCTGGGAAAGTTATAAGTCCTCCATTAGAATGTTCTATATTATATAAGGAACCTCCAGGTTGAGATAATTCTCCGATGATACCAGTATTCATATCAAAGAAGCGAGCGGTTTTTGCTTTTTTTAATGAAATATCCAGTGAACCTAACCAGGCTCCATCCATACGAGCAAAAGCGACTAGATTTGCTCCAGAATCAACTACGGAGATATTCATTTTGGTATTTAAGACGATCGATTTTTTTTTGGCAGCAGCAATGATTTTTTCTGCTTGTTCTAATGTAATGTTCATGTGAATTTTGTTTTAAGAATATAAATAATCGGTGGCAATATCTTGATTAATTCATATTATGAGATGAATTATATCATAAATAAAATATAAAGTTTAAAACTACCTTTTACTGTTATTTATATAAAACAATGTATGAATACATTAACTGTAACTTGAGGGTAGAATAGGTTTACTATTCTGCCATGTGATATGCTTCTTTTAACCATTCTTCAAGTTCAGTATCTATTTGGTCAATGGATGTTAATTGTACTCTATGCGTACACATAGTGCCAAAAGGACCAGAATTTTGTAAGCGCGCTGTAGTAGGTTTACCTTTTAGTTTTAATCCAAGATCAATTCTGGATTTGGTAGCAGGTTTTATCAATGCAAATTGTTTTTTTCTGATGATACTTACACTTGTTTTTTTTGGAGTTTTCATAACATCGGTTCCAAAAGCTTCTACAACAGTAAGAAGTTTTTGATAGATAGGGATGAGACTTTCTTTGCCTTTGTATTGATTAGTTACCAAATCATCAGGAGTATCATTGGATTCCTTGGATAAAGTTACGATGGTATTGGCAAACCCGTGCGTTACTCCATGTGTTTCTTTTAAAAATTTCACAGCTTCTCCATGTTTTGCAAATGGATTGTCTTTTAAAATCAGTTTCCATTGATCTAATGATTTACCTGTTTTTTCAGGCATATTGTTGATCATAGTTTGTAGTGCTTGGTCCATAGTGTTAGTATTTTGTGATTTCTCCCTTTTCGAGATACGCGATTAATTGTTGATATGACATTTCATTTCCAGAAATAAAGAACTTCATTAAAGATCGATATTTAGGGTTGTTTTTATATCCAATTCCGTAAGAAGTAATCTTAGTTGTTTTGTCGGTTAATGGATCAAAATAAATAATATTATAGAGGTCCTTTTGATCTTTTTTAATGAAACCTGGAAAGTTACCTGTCAGTTCTGCTTGTAAAGTGATTAATTTTTTAGGAATATAGTTCACTACATGTAGGTTTATCGTTGTACTATCTCCAATCTTTCCATTTTTGTTGTAGTTAGTTCGTATGGTTCCATTAATCTTGAAATTAACTTCAGCTATTGCCACTGCCCAACTTTCCCAACCTTTCTTAGTTGTATAGGCATTCCATACAGCATCTAAAGGCACTTTAACAATAAACTCCTGAATGAGCATGAGCTCTTTTTTATTTGTCGAATCAACTGTAGAAATAATTCTTTTCTCTGTTTGTACGGTTGCATCTTGCGAAAAAATAAGCAAACCAGGGAAGATCATTATTATTATAAATACTACTTTTTTCATTGCATATATATTTTAAAGCGAATTACTAAAAAGAAAATGAATGATTATAGTAAAAAATTAACCTTCTCTATCTAAAGGGAAAAAATTAGGCTCATCTTTGTTAAACTCTTCTTTGATAAATTCCTTAGGATTAAAACCTGAAAAATGTTTAAACTCTTTTATGAAATGAGATTGATCAGCATATCCACATTGATATGCTACCTGAGACCACGATATCGTTTCTTTTTGTTGGATTTGTTGCAGAATTTCGTTGAATCTAAGGATACGATGGTAATACTTAGGTGTCAAACCAACATATTTTTTAAACTGACTTATTAAGTGCTTCTGAGTATGTGGGTAGCTTTCCACTATTTTGTTAAAATTAGCTACAGGTTCCTGTTGTAATTTTTTTATTATTGCGAGTATTTCTTCAGGAGGAGTCTTAGCGTTATCAAATCGATCGGTTAACCACTTTTCTGCTATCAAGAATTTTTCTTGGGATGTTTCTTGTTTCTGGATTACTTCTCTAAGTTCTAAAAAATCTTTTCCAAAAACCTCTTCTACTAACACCACCTTTTCGTTTAATTCCTCTATTGGGAAATGAAAAAAAGGAAATGTTCCAAATGGCTTAAATTGAATGACAAACATTTCGGATTTTTGATGAGCAGAGATAGAAATATAATTTTTATGCATTCCAGATATCCAAGCTTTTGTATATGTCCCGTTTGGTTTTAATGTAACATTGTCGAATGTGTTCCTTGGAATATCGTCTAACTCGAATATGATAAATACATGTCCTGTCGGTACGACACGTTCTATAGAGTGATCTGGTATAAAATCCTTAAAATGAAATATGGATTCAATATATTGACTTATTGGAGTATTTAATGTGTGAGTTTCGAATATCATATCTGAATTATATTTTTGTTTGCGAACTAAAAATTAAAGCATTGATGTACATCGTTTTCTAAATAGCATTATCTTTTTATAAAAGGCAATTAATTATAATCACCAGCGCCAACAGCAGCAATTTGTACCTCAAGAATTGCAGTATCAATACATATGTAAAGAATATTATTCTCAGGTCCTCCAAAACAAAAATTAGCAACTCCATCAGCTAGAATTTCACCAAGTAAAACCCCTTTTGGACTATATACTTTAATTCCTGTAGCACAAGATGAATATACTCTACCTTCAGTATCTGTTTTTAATCCATCTGGAATTCCAGGAGTAACTACAGTAAATAAACGTTCATTACACAAAAACCGACCATCCATAATATCATACACTTTAATATGATGAGGCATATCAACATTATAAGGAGAATCATCTCCTTGTATAGCAGCACTATCATTAATATACATCTTATCTTGATCAGGAGAAAAAGCAAGTCCATTAGGTCGCTTAAAAGAATCAGCAACAACATCAATTTGTTGTGTGTCGGGATCAAAACGATATACATAGTTACCCACTAGTGGAGTAGGCCTAAAACCTTGTGCATAACCATAAGCAGGGTCTGTAAACCAGATACTTCCATCATCTCTTTTAACAACTACATCATTTGTGGAGTTGAATGGTAATCCGAACCATTCATCTACTAACATTTTTGGAGTTGATTCTCCTATTATTAGTTTGCTAATTCCTCCTTTAGAGGTTTTAGTTCCTTGCTCACAAATCAAAAGATTGTGATCCAGATCCATGGTCATTCCGTTTGCCATATTACTAAAATCTTGAACGGTCACTATCTTATTATTTTCATCTAAACAGACCTTTTGAATAGACACTTTTTTAGAGCCTTCTATAGGTGCATTAATGGATTCTGGTACTGCGGTATAATATAGTTCGTTAGTTTCTCTAAAATATACAGGACCTTCATGCGCATTGGTTTCAACTAATGTTTGATAATTATATTGGTTTCCGATTACTGAGCTAAAATTTTTATGGTAAGAGATAAAAGTAGGCTTCATTGTTTTTGATATTTTTTAGGTTTTTAAGGATATTGTAGTGAATAATAATGTATTCTTTAGTAGAAGCTATTGTAATTACAACAAACATCTTCTCTATGATTATTTACGAAAAGTTTATCTAAGAACCGTTGAGGTAAGGTGTTCAAGATTTTTTTCTAAGAGAATCTGATATTGTAAGACTTCAGTAATTTAGGATTTCTATAAAAATAATAATTATTTAATAAGCTTAAATTAATTGTTATTCCAGTTTTGTTTTTTTTACGTATTTCCAAAACATGTATACAGCTACAATTAGATTTATGCCTAAAAACAGTGTTCCGAAAATCAGTAATTTCATAAAGTTTTCGTTTGATTCAGGAAATTCGGATAATTCAGAAATTAAAGCAAGTACCATATAGAGATTCAATACGATAAACAAAGATGCAATGATCAGACCGATGGTTAGCTTTTTATAAATTGTTTGATATACTAAAATCGTTAGTAATATAATAGCGATAGGATTAAATAAATTCGAAGTCAAAAACCAATAATAAAGTGTAGCGCAGATTAAATATATTTCTGGACTTAAAAAAATAATATCTTTCGTTTTCATATACTTTCGGGTGTATGTTATTTATTCTATAATGTCTAAATCAACGAATTCTTGAATTTTTCTACATAATTGTAATTGCCTGTATGGTTTGTTTTTTTTTGGGATTTATAGGCCTATTTTATTAAGGTGGTTACCAATAACTACTTTTCATTTAGGCATTAAATCGGATCATTGTTATAAAAATCAATATTAATGTCAATATGCCAATTGCGGTTGTAAATCTTCCAACTTTCTTTGATTTAGTCCATCCAGATAATGAAATCATTGTTGATAGTGAGAAAAGCCCAATCATAAAAGTAATTACTCCAATTATTCTAGCAATTTGAAAATCATCTACTGATACATTCTTAATATATCCACCAGACGTTGTTGTCATTACTATATGTACCATAGTAAAAACGGTTACAAGAAAACAACCAGCAGATAAAGTTGCAGATTTCAAAATTAGATTAAACAGTTTATTATTTTTATCGGATACCAATAAATTTGCTACAACAGTAATTGAAAACCCGCTTAATAAAGAACTAATTAAAAGAGTTTGTTTTGCTAATTCATTCCAATATTCTAATGTGATTTCCATTTAAGCGTTAATATGTTTTAATTACAAGCAATGGTTAATGTATTTATTACAGCTAAGAAAATTGTTATCTAATGACTTATATTTTCTATTCGGATTTTATCTTTTTTCTGTATTAAAATTACTGAATCTTTATAAAAATACAATAACCAATCGATTTATCACTTGGTCATTAAGATACATAAGTTGTGTTTCACTATATGTTTTAGTTTAAATACTTTTTTATTTCCATTTCAAATTCAGGTTTACTAGGTCTTAAATCAGAATTACTTAGGATTTTACCTGTTGGAGAAATAATTACATATTTCGGAATTCCTATTAATATCATTTCTTTATTTTCCGTGGTATGTTTTGAATAAAGTAAAGAAAATAACGGTTTGTTTTCTTGCATTCCGAACCAATAATTTTTTCCTTTCCAACTTTTTTCAAGAACATAATTTTTCCAATCCGAAAAATCTTCATCTATAGAAATCGAAATAAATTCGGCATTAGCACTTTTGTATTTCTCAGCAATATCCTTAAACAATGGAGCCTCTTGAAGACACGGTGCACACCAAGTAGCCCAAAAATCTATTACCAATAGTTTACCTTTAAAAGATTCAATTTCGGTTATTGAGTTGTCAACAGCTTTTATTTGACCATTTGGGCTTTTTTTTCCTTCTGAAACGATAGCCATTCGTTCCTTTTTGGTAAGGGAAGAAATGTTTGTTTGTTCAGGTTGTGTTTTAGTGGTTTTAGGATTATCGTTACAGGAGTAACAGACTAAAGTTAATATTGTTAAAATTCGTAGTTTCATTTTAGTTAAATGTTGTAATGTAACTTTAGTCATTGTAAATCAATTCGATAATGGTTTTATCTATTCTTTTTCCTTTTTCTTTATCAATATTAATAATTGATTCTCTTATTGTTTCAATTCTGTATGGGACACCAGGATTGTAATAATATTCAAAAGTGTTTTTGTCATTAATCTCAAAAACTGCAGTTTTAAGAGCTTTTTTTATTCCCTTATCATCAAGTTTCATTTTTTTAAAAGCTTGCTTTAATATTTCTTTTGTATCATTCGGATCCAAACTCATTTCTTGCTTAACAACGCAGAAACCTTTTTCGAAATCTACACTTTCAAAATATAACTTAGCTTTCGCTTTTATAGGATTTCCTCCAAACATATTTGGTAACTCCTCATCATAAAGCAAAGGCTCTGTAATATCATATTCTAAGCCCATTGGAAAATGAAAATATTGCAATTCTTTTAATACCAGTTGTTCAACCCCTTGTTTAGAGCTGTAAATTTGTTTAAATGGTTGCATTGCAGTTTTTAAAGCATCTTTTTCCTTTTCATCTTTATCTCCTAGAACATTAACTATATCATCAAACATACTGCTCATAGTTTCTCCAACCTCTTTCCAATTCAAGATTTCAATTAAATCACCAACTTCCGAAGTTTTATATTTAATTTCTGTTATTTTATATTTGGAGAGTTTGTCTAGAAGGTTTTCTGGTATTTTATAAGTATTTCCTAAATCATTTTCATAACTCCATTTTATAATATAAGAATTCTCTGTAGAGTCAATTACAGTAAAGTTAGCAATGTAATCTTGCTTTTGATCTTTAGTTAGTTTACCTTCTTTCCATTGTTGTTTTATTTTTGAGACCTTAAAATTATAACTATCTCCAATTGACCAATAAGAAACAAAAGCAACTTTTGTTGAATCAATTTGACTGAATAAATTTGTTGAGATGGTCAATATAATAGTTAAGCATAAAATTTTCTTCATCCTTGTTTTTTTAATATCTTATAATGTTTAATAGTAAGTGTCGTTACAGTCCAAAATGTTACCTCGCTTTTATTTTTTTTCATTTTCTTTTTTTCATTTTCTATTGAGTTTATTGCTAACATCTTGGAGAAGAAACTTGGAGTAGAGGATACGCAGTACCTGTTGAATTATTACTAAGCTAACAATACTTTTTTCTTTTTCTAAAATATCAAATTTAAAATTTGACGACATCATAAAGAAAAACTAACTTTTAAATTAAACACTCAATTGTTTTATGTTTTTATACATTGTTAAGTGCGGTTTTTTTGCGTTCTGATTGTCACACTTCGTATCTTTTCCTTGTCTAATTAACAGAGATATGGGAGATACTTTAGAAACTTTGGTAAAAAAAGCAAACTTAGGCGATAGAAATGCGTTGGAATTGGTAGTCTTAAAAACCAAAGATTACGTTTATAATCTATCATTAAAAATGTTACTTTATCCCGAAGATGCTGAAGACGCAACCCAAGAAATACTTATCAAGGTCATAACTCATTTGAGTACTTTCAATTATAGAAGCAAGTTTATGACTTGGATTTACCGAGTTGCAACTAATTATTTATTAACCTATAAAAGTCAAAAAAACAAAGAGTTTGCAATGCCTTTTGATGATTATGCAAACCTAATAGATACAGGTCAATCAGATACAATTAGATATTCGACCAACGAAGGTGAGCTTTCTCTTTTGGAAGAAGAAGTAAAGGTAAGTTGTACTCAAGGTCTATTGCTTTGTTTGAATTCTGTTGATAGAATGGTTTACATTTTGTCCGAAATTCTAGAGTTTAATAGTGTTGAAGGTTCTCAAATAATGGAAATAACTGCTGAGAATTTTAGAAAAAAATTATCGCGTTCAAGAACTAAAATCCGAAATTTTTTAAATAATAAATGTGGGCTTGCAAACCCTAAAAACCCTTGTCGTTGTAATAAGAAAATTGATTTTCTAATTGAACAAAAAATTATAAACTCTAAAGATCTAAGATTCGCAGGCTTTTCTCAACGTAGTATCGATTTGGTTGGGAAATTAAGTGAATTAGAGAAATCTATAGCGATTTATCGCTCCGTTCCGCAAGCCGAAGCTCCAATGAGAATTTTCAATAATATAAAACAAACATTAGCACTAGATTAAATATGGACGTCGAAAAAATCAACTTCAAGCACTTTATTATTATTACACTTTTGACAAGTATTTGGATTAACATTTCTGAGGTTTTTAGGTATTTCGTACTTGTGATGCCACGTGTAAAATCTTTTTTTGATGATAAGCAAGGAGTAGCAGATATGGATTTTGGAATTTTTACCATTTGGGGAGTTTGGGATACTCTTTTGACAAGTATTCTAGTTTTTGTTTTTTGGTTGTATTCGAAAAGTTTTGGTAATTCTAATCGGTCGGCTTTTATTTCGGGGACGATAGTTTGGTTCGCCGTTTTCGTTATTTTTTGGGTTGCAACAGCGAATATGGGATTATCAGAATGGAAAATTCTATGGATTGTACTACCATTAAGTTGGTTAGAAATGGTAGTAGGTGCTTGGATTGCATCTAGACTTTATAAAAAATACAAGAAAGGCTATATCTAAGATAGTAGATATTCAAATTATGAAGTAGTACTTTCTGTTATTCATTTTTCAGATACTATTTCCTTTCCGTTACTATGTTCACCATTTGCAGGCATAGTAACAATTCTGGCTAAACATCTTGTTGCTAAGCAGACGTAGTATTGTATGATATGTATTTTGATTATAATAGGTTTAGGGTGAGATTCAATAATTCGATTTCAAAATGTTATAATGATGCTCAGTATGATAAACTGTCCAAATTACTATTTCTCTGATAGTCATTCTTCCCATAAGAGGGTGAGGAAGGAGATAAGTATCTAAATCATCTTCAGTCCATTTTTGAAACTTTTTAATTAGTTTCATTTTTTCTTTTTCTAATTTGGAGATATAAGAAGTTTTATTGCTGAGCGTAATTGTTGGCATATTTCTGGATATGTTAGCAACCACGCCTGGATTATTGGTTAGTTTATCCTGATATTTTTTGACAACCTGTTGATATGTGCGATTGTCTCTATTATTGATTCCAAATTTATATTTCAGATAAAACTTAGGGAGTAATAAGGCTTTGTTTAATGCCTTTTCGCTTTGAATCAAATGAACGATGTGTTCACCAGTATTCCATTTATCTTGAGGGCCTTTGGTCCAATTTTGATCTGGATGATTTTTTAGCCATTGATATAATGTTTGATGCCTTAAGTTTAAGGCATCGATTACTTCTGATTTTGTCATAGTTTGAAATTTAAACTTGATTTATAGCTTTTGCTCTAATAAAAGAGTATCCAATAATAGTTACTTCTATTCTTCAATTCGTAATAGTTTTTACGAATGTCTACTTGTCTCTTAATTTAAAAATAATATCCATGATTTCGGTATTAGGAACTTCATTAATAGCATAGGCAGATGGTATACTTTTGGCTAAATCAGATTCTTGGTAACTTTGTTGAGATTGTAAAGAATCCCAGACATATACACCTCCATACTCTCCTTCTTCACTTGTTTTTATATAGTATTTTTGTAAAAGCCCAGGAATAGATTTAAAATTAGATTCTCGTTCCTTTGCTCTTTTTAATAATTCCTCTTCTGGTAAATCTGATTTTAACTTAATAATTTGTAATATCATAAGAACTAAATTTTGATTTTTAAAGTTGTAATCTATTTATTTTTTATGATTGAAAATTGTAAAAATCGGTCGTTTTCATTTTTCAGTAATACTTTTGGTGTAAATTCTGTTATTTTCTTTATCTCTTTTATGAAATGAGATTGATCAAAATAACCTTGTTGCGGATATAACTCTCCTTTTTTTATTTGACTAAATGTTGCTGCACATTTTCTAATACTACAATAACTTTTTAAAGAAAGTCCAAACGTAGATTGGAAATATCGATTTATTTGTCTTTTTGACCAACTTGCTTTTTGAGAATAATATTCTACGGTTTTATTTCCTTTTGTTTGATTGATGGATTTTAAAAGAATATATCTTCTTGGATCAATAGAGGCTTGTTTTTCTATATATGATAATAGGCATCGGTTCAGGTATTCGAAAAAAGAAGAGTCCTCTTTTTTATTAAATCCGCTAAGTCCCAAATACGATTTATCTAGTTTCTTTATAGTATTTAGTAATAAGGTGATACTTTCTTGAATTATATTTTCAATGGCAAGCAATCGGAATTGTACTCCATAAATTACGGTTTCTGGTGAGATAATTACGTTGGTTTTATGATTAAATAAACCGGATAAAAATACTCCTTCCAGTTTCTCATTACGAAAACAAATCAATAAATCGAAAAAGCCGTCGGGTAATATTGTATAATATTGAAAATCTTTACTCTTGTTTTCAACCTTCCAATAACATCGTACGTAATCTCTAAGGTCTTCATGAGCTTGTTCTTGAAAATAAACCATCTAAAAGGTTGTATTAGGTAATGTTTTTTATTACGTTTTCTATCCGATTTATATTTTCAAGATTTTTTCCATAATCTATTAGCATTGTTTTTAATTTCGGACTACTAGAAACTATATATTCAAAATCACTTTCTTTTTCAGATTTTAGCATGATTTTGATTTCTTCACCCCAAGATTTCCACGTCACACCAGACTTTAATAAGATTCCATTTTCGGTTTCTGTCATCTTCATTTTTCCAATAATAGGGTCGTTTTTTAATTTTTTAATGAGGTCTGTTTTATTCAATCCTGATTTCAGGTTTATTGATTGATTTACTCCTATAGTATCATTAGAAATTTCCTGAATTCCATTTTTTTTAAGTCTGTGTCTATGAAAAGATACTAAAATTAAAGACATAGTAATTCCAAAAAAGAAGCTCAAAAACAAGTATTTCCATAAACTAAATCCTTCACCATTCGCTAAATCAAACCCTAACATAATTAATCCATACGGTATTCCTGTCAGTAAAAAGGTCTTTAAATACAATTTTGTAATTGGTTTCATAAATGTCGTTTTAATGTATTTTTACACCAAGTTAGGTAATGTTTTTATTTTTTTGTTTGGCTTTGTAACTCTATCATTTTTTTGTCAGTCATTGTAGCTGTTTTGGACATTCCGTTTATTATCTCAAATGTCAAAGTCAAAGCCACAGATGGATCTAACACCATTTTAGTATCAATTAAAACACGGCAAATAGCATTTATTACTATTCGTAATGTTTTTTCGTCGCTTTCAAGGTTAATGTTTTGATCAACGAATTTTCTCGTTTCATACCCAGCTTGTAAAGGTAATACTGATGGCTTGTTTTCGTCAGGTACGCTTAAGGTAAGATTCCCCCATTCAGATTCTCCAACATTTTTTGCATAAGTTTCAAAAATCCTACTTAATGATGGGAATGGAATCTGGTTGAAATGTGAATCTATTTTTCTTTTGATTCTTGCAAAAACACATTGTTCGGGTAAGTTATTCCAATTTTTTACAGCTATTGGGCCGACAAGAAGCTCATTAATTTTTTCAGAAAATATGACTGAACCTGGATCAAAATCGTGCTCATTGACTGAAAATTCGTTAGCAATTTTAATACATCTTTCTGCAACAATTGTTGACATTACACAAAGAGCATCTTCAACTCGAACGCCTTTTTCGGTTTGAACATGATCATAAACATAATTCACTAAAGTTTTAGTCAGTTTTTCAACTGATGGTTTAGATTTTATGAAATCAAAAATTCCCATAGTTTTGTTTTAATATTGCCTAGTGTATATTGTATGAGTAGTAGCGAATTTCTACTCACAAACCTTTCAGTTCTTATCAAGTCTCTACATCAGAAAAGTATTCTTTAATATAATTCCAACACTGTATAAATTTACCGTTATTACCTTTTTCTATTTTAAAATACTTTTCAAGTTCACCAAAGGCTATATTTGGGGAATTGGGTTTGCATTGTTGATAGTATTGATTTTTTAGATACCCAATTCATTATTATTAAATGTGCGATAATGATTTATAAACAACTTACACTAGATGTTACCATGATATACTTTGTTGGTAGATTGTAGTTAACTTCTACAGGCACATTCGTGATGTTCGTTGAGATATGAAATTGTTTCTATACACAGTTTTTCTAAAATTGAAATGTCAATATCAGCAAGTTTTTTAACATAAATACATGCTTTCCCCATTTTAAATTTTCCAAAATCTTTCAATAATTCATCACTCTTTTTATTTTTTGAATAGATATAGAGCGAAAATTGTCCTTTCCTTGGTGAAAATCCAAGTAGTGGAGCATCCCCTTCATGACCGCTGGCATATTTGTAGTGATAGCTGCCAAAACCAATTATAGTTGGCCCCCACATTTTAGGTTCAAAACCAGACCATTCCTTCATTAGTTCAATTAATTTATTGCTATCTGTTTTCTTTTGATCATTGTCAACATATGAATTAATAAAATCCATTACATTCACTTCCGTTTGAGTTGTTTTATTCTTAGCCATTTAGTTTTTCTTTATGTTCTTTCCAATAAGCTTTCAATTCGTTTTTAAACGAATCTGATTTTATATTTAGAGTCTATAAAAGCAAGACTGAATAATAGGATTATCGAAACTATAAATGTTATAATATTTAGAACTATAGAAAATTTATTTTTCTTTGAAGTTTTAAATACTAAAAAGAAAAGAAATGTAACTACAATTATTGAAATGGTATATAGGTTTAAGCCAAAATCAAGACTAATTCTTCCTTCATCGTTTGGTTGAAATCGATTTGCCCAAGTAGCTCCTAATCTCATTATAAATGGTAAGAATAGAAAAGGGTATAGCATTATGTTTTTATGCTTTTTTAGCACAAAATAAAATATAATCCCTTGGATGATTGTAAATATAGGTCCAGAAGCACTTGTGATTATGCGATGAGTTTTAGTTAGTTTAATTAAAGAGTTTTTTATTGATGCTCCATTCAGCGTAAATCCAGCATCATATCCTAATACCTCATAGGCTATCCAATGGCTCATTTCATGAAAGAAGAAGGTAAGAAAAGTAGCAATAATCATTACTCCAATGTATTTAGTCCAATCTAAAAAGTTCATTTTATTACTTTGTTAGTTTTAATCAATAGTAATGCTTAATATGGGTGTTATAGCGGATCAAAATATCTTCTTACTTTTCGATTTTTCCCCGTATTGGTTGTTATTTTTTTTCTGCAAGTATTGCGCTTTACCAAAAATATAATGACCATTAATTTATCATTAAGTCTAATCTTTTTTCTTACCCAATGAAACCTTATAATCATCGATGCTGCCTTTGATCTTTAGATTAAGGTACTTTACTTTTTTGTTAGGATCTATTTCTACAATTTCATTTTCTTGTGCTACACTAATAACAGTGTCCTTCTTATTTCCAAATAATTTTTGCCAAGTAGCTTTTTTTACAGTTTTCCAAGGAATGCGTAAATAATAATCGATATTTTGATTACTATCGTGTGTACCAGACAATTCCATATGACCCAAAGTAGATTCTATCGTCATTGAGGGAATATTAATCTTCCCTTTGGTTATATCCAAGCTGTTTTGTAAAGTGTCAAACCGAATGTTTTGTAGATTTTTATCTCCCATATAATCTGAAAGCGCTAGCATGGGATCATAATTTTTTAATCTTCCATTTAACACTTTTACGTCCATTTCTAGGGTAGATTGATCCAGATCTGGTACCATATCAGGGTAAACTCTAATCTTACCTTTAATTCTAGAGGTGAGTTTCCCTTGTAAATTTTCTGAAATAAGATGATCTTGTCCAAAATTTTCGAATTTGAACAGTAATTTATCCAAATCAACATTATTCATAATCAAATCTGGCTGCATATAGATATGTTTTGGATCACTACCATTAAAATATCCACTTAATCTAATATTTCCTCCTGCAGCATCCATGTGTAACGTATCGATATAAATGTAGTGGTTGGGTGTTGTTCTTATATCTGCTATGATATTTTGTAGATCTATTCTATGGTAAATAAAGTGAGCGATATCAGCCTTAAATTTCATATCAGTAAATGGCAACTCATATAAATTAAAAGCATCTGCGTGTTCTTTTACATCTGCAGTTTTTGAAGCTACGACTGCTGTTGGTTTTGGCGGACTTAAATCGAATTTGAAAAGAGCATCAAAGTCAATGTAATTTGCTTTTAATTCGAGATAATTATCTCTTTTCTTTATTAGAGGATCTTGTCCCAAATAATAGTTTAAATCAAAATTAAAATTGGTGGTTCCTATTTCTCCATGAAAGTCTTTTATCACCAAGTGCTCGTCTTCGTAATGTATGTTTCCTCTAAAATTGTCAAATCGAAGAGGATGCAATTTCATTTTTGTATCTAACTTATCTAAAGTCAGATCGATAGAATGTAAAGCAGAATCTTTATAATGCATACTAGTGGCAACATGCAATGCCAAATCATCAAAAGCTTCATGTCGATACTCTTCAGGAACATAATTTTCTCCTTTATAAGAAAAAACATCTTCCAGTCTTAATTTATTAGAAGTAAGATTGATATCTAAATTTACATCTCCCTTAAGTTGAGGTTTCATCCAAAAGGCGTAATCATGTATTAGCCCGTCAAAATGAAAATCACTATCATCTATATAGCCTGTAAAATCTACTATTTTTAAATCCTTGTCATCGATTAATACATCGGCATGGAAATCATGTAGTTTATGTGGATAATGTTTAAAATCTGCATATAAACTATCAATAAAAAATTCACCTTTTGGTAAATACTCGGATTCTGTAAAATCTTTTGCAGAAGCTTTAAAAGAAAGCCCTAAACTTAGATCTTTTATTTGTTCATCAAAACCAGTTTGCGTAGTGTCTTGTTCAGAAAAACCTGTTAATTGAGCAATATCTACGTAATTAGAAGTAATATCTAAGTGTGCTTCTATTGGGATGTTTGTATGATGTACAATGGCAGGCAAATCTGAAATAAACCCGCTTATTGACAGATCCGATTTTCCCATTAACAGTTCGAATTGATTTAAGGTTGCTTCTTTGCCATTCATTACTAAATGTACATTCAAATCATGTAAGGGAGCAGGAAGTTCTTTGGCTACTAACCCTAAGTCTTTTACTATCAATTCTGTAAAATATGCTTGATTGAGTTTTTGCAATGCTTTTTCGGGATTGTCAATATCAATAATATCGTGAAAATTCATTTTTAATGAAACTTGTCCAGTGGCATCTTGTACTTGTTCTATGTCAAAAAAACCTGTAATAAAATCGAGATTGAAATTCGAGTTTATTTGCATATTCACTTCTGGGGATTCAAAATTCTTTATAAAAATAGCTCCTTCAAATTCTCCTTCTTCCAAAGATGCTGTCATATCTGTTAGAGAAAATTCCATGGTACTTGCGTCTCTGTTTTCTCCATTAGTAAAATGACCATTGAAACCCATATGATCAATCTTTTTCTTTCTTTTAGTATTTTCTAAAAAGGCTTTTCCTGCTCCAAAATTGGCATTGATAAAAGGTCTGTTTCCTTTGTTAGCTGGTCCTTGGATACTGGCATTAAAATAGATTTCACCAGCATTTTTGTATTTTTCTAATACGGGTATGACATCAGCTGGAGCAAAAGCTATAAGCATATCAAAATTGGGCTTTGTTCCTTTTATAGAAAGGTCAAGATCTACATCATTCTTTGTGTCTATAGCACCTTTTAACTCAAAATCACCATTTTCCATTACAATACGTGAAGGTTGTATATCAAGAATGCCAGTATATTCATTAAATATCAAGTCTGTATGGACTTCAAAATGTTTTTTATGTATGAAAGTAGTATCTCCATCTTTTATCACATTTAATTCAAGATCTGTATCTATATGTCCAGCGATGATACTATCTTTTCGGCTAAAACCGCCTTTACCAGTGTATATGAATTTCTCTACATCTGTGTTAGTAGCTTCATCCAACGTATGGATATCTAGATTTTTAAGTTTAATTTTTTTTAAATGAATGTTGGTAGAAGATGTTTCTGTTTCAGAAGTGCTTGCTAAAGAGTTCTGAATATTCGTAGTATTATTTTCATGAATAACAATATTAAAAACACCTTCTTCTATTAGTAAAGACTGAATATCATAATTTCCATTTACAATATCCCATAGGTTAAAACCAATGTATATGTCTTTTACATCCATGACAATCGGCGCATTGTCTTTTTTTGTTTCAAAAATTTGCGCATCATATACTTTTATAGAGATGTCTGGAAAGTTGCCAAAAAGCGATAATTCACTTTTACCAACACGAACAAGGCCTTTGTGTTCTTTGTTTAGTTTTGCGATTTCCTCTTTGATAATTTCAGATTGATTGTTCTGAATATATAGCATTAGGCCTCCTACTACTAAAATTGGAACTAAGATTAGTACCAATAAAATTCGTTTCCAGAATTTTTTAATCTTCAAAGTAGATGTCTTTAAGGTTAGAAAAGATGTTTGACTTTAAAAGTAACGAATTAGTATGAAAAATCTTATTTAGTATACGATTTAGTTTTTGAATCTACCGTTATGTATCAATCAGATATTTTGAAGTTTTTAATAATTTAGAGTATTTAAAACCATTTTTCCTTAAAACATCTATCTGTTCACTTGATTTAGGAAAATAAATACCTGTAGCTTTAACGTTTACAACGTAATTTATAATTGACGCGAATGATCTCTTATAAGAAGCGTAGGGTAGGTGATAAGCGATATGATTCGAATTGGTACTAAGTCAAATATAAATATTTTACTACTGTATTTTTTTAGAGAAAACTATATTTTCGTAATCTTTTCCATTGACTATAAAATTTAATTCTCCGACATTTTTAAATTCATTTCTTTCATAAAACCTAATGGCTCTATTGTTTTTTATATAAACGGTGAGCCACACGGTATCTAACTGCAATTTTTTGACTTGCTCTTCAACAAAAGTTAGTAACTGTTGTCCAATTTTTAAGGGTATAAAATCATTTAGAATAAAAATTCGTTCTAATTGACAACTGTTTTGTGATGTAATATTTTGATTTGATGCATTTACTACCAATTTTGCATAACCAACAGGTAAATCATCTGCATAAATAATATAGAAAAGTTGCTTGGGGTCGTTTATATTCTGTTTCGTTTTAAAAATGGAAAAATTCTCGTTGAGGTATTTTAATACATCGTTTTTATCTTCGATATAATGACCATGAGATTCAGCCCATGTTAATCGACCTAGAAGTGCTAAAACTTCGATATCTGCTTTCGTAGCTATTTTTATTTTAATCATGATTATTTTTATTTATTCGTAATCTTCTTATATGATATCCGTGAAGTAATACAGCAATTGTGCAGCCTACAATTATTGGTGTAGCACTAATTAATGCACCATATAAAATGTAACCTGAATTTGCGATTAGTGATATTAAACGTAGTTTATACTCACCTTTGGTAGACATAGAATATAGATTGATAACTAGAGCTGTATAACCAATACTATCAATTAAAAATGGACTCATGTTTATCTTTTTCTGTTTGATTAATTTATATAGGAAATTATCCTGTTTGAATGTTGTTATACAAATATAGAATGCATTATCTTATTTTTGGTTTATAATCAAATTAATAATTGTATATTTGAATTCGATACTATCGAATAAATAATAATATAATTACGATTACAAATGGATTTGTTAGATGAAAAGATACTTGAAATGCTAAAAATTAATGCTAGAGAAAGCTTTGCTAATATTGGGAAGGAAGTGGGATTGTCTGCTCCTGCTATAGGCAAGCGTGTTAGACAAATGGAAGAAGAAGGCATAATTGAAGGCTATGCTCTAAAAGTGAATCATGAAAAATTGGGCATTGAGACTAAAGCATATATAACATTAGTAATACACCGAGGATCAACAGGATCAAATAATGCTCAAGAACAAATACGAGCAATGGAAGAAGTGCAAAGTTGTGATAGAATTACAGGTGATGATTGCCTATGTGTTTTAGGTTATTTTAGAAATAATAGGCATCTTATTTCCTTTCTTGAAAAAATCTCAGAGTATGGTGCTTCAAAAACGAGTATTATTTTAGAAGCGTAATTTTATGTATCTGTAATGAGTAATATTACTTTTAACGTTTTGTGTAAAATGCGTTTTAATGTATTATTTACATAATGTTAGCAATTAGTTTTCAATCTTTTTATTTTTGAATAAATATCTACACTGATAAACTTATCGTTTTTTATCTCGCAATCTCTCATTGTTCCTTCATATTCAAAATCAAGTTTAGACATTGCTCTTTTGCAATTTTTGTTTTCAGAATCGACAAATCCTTCAATTCGGTTGAGTTCAAGTTTATCAAATCCATAATCGCAGATAATTGGCATTGCTTCTTTCATAATTCCTTTTCCCCAATATTCAGGTAGAAGCCAAAGTCAAATTTCGGCTTTTTTATGTTCATTAGAAATGTCATTTAGTCCACCAGCACCGTAAAACTCTTTGTTATCAATTGAGCATATTGCAAACCAATTTTGTTTTGAGTCTGCAAACCATTCCATTTGCTCTTTTGTTTCTTCTATACTATGAAAACTAACTCCATAATGCTTTATAACATCTGGATTTGAAAGCCCTCTAAAAATATTGTTTATATCTGAATTTTCGATTTTACGAAGTAGAATTTTTTCTGTTTTTAATTCCATTTTATTTTTCACAATTCTATTACTGAATACTTCCCTTTACTTACTTGTCGCTAAAGTGGAAATTCTTGCCAAACTGACCCACTTAATCCTGCGAAAGTGACCCATTGAATCCTATTTAAAGTGACCTGGGTATTCCTGTTTAAATTGACCCACCCCTAAAAAGAGCGTGTATTAAATA
>NZ_JARYGY010000011.1 GCF_029906345.1 Aquimarina mycalae
GGTGGTTATAGCATCGGGGCTCACCTCTTACCATTCCGAACAGAGAAGTTAAGCCCGTTAGCGCCAATGGTACTACAATCGTGGGAGAGTAGGTCGCCGCCTTCCTTGAAACCCTTCATTATATAATGAAGGGTTTTTTTATACCTGAAAATTAACTAGGTTGGTTATTTTTCGTTTTACATCTGATTCATAATAATCAGTTTCTATAATAATTTAGGGGAATTTTACGTTTTTTATTTGACACAAACTTTGAGTGTCTTAATAATGTTCAGAGTAAATAATTCAATTTTTAATTTTTATTATGAAAAATCAACTCTTAAACCTAGGAAAAAGATTAAGTAAAGAAGAGCAAAAAAAAGTTAGTGGAGGAATGCCACGACTAAAACCTTTCGGTCCTTGTGGAGAAACGGGAGGTATGATAGTAGCTAACCATCATTGTGCTTATGATAATTATGGGACTGTTCTTGTAAATGGTGTTTGTTGGGCTTGTTATTAAAAAGTAATTTTTGACCATTTAATATAAAACAGCTAAATAATAATTTATTAGGCTGTTTTATATTAAACTAGTTTCAGTATATGATTGTAGTGTTATGCATATCTGGGATCCTGAATATAATCTTGTTTAATAATTTTAATAATTTCTATACTTAGGAAATTAAACTCTTCTACTACTTTTCCATATATTCGATAAATCCCTTTTCCTCTAAGCCTGTATTTTTGTAATGTTTTAGGGAATAAAACAGTATCAAATACATTTCCAAATTGATCTAAGAATGTCCCGAAAACCATACGTTTTCCTGTAGATGTTTTTGTGTTTTTCATTGTAATTAGATAACCATAGATGTCTATGTACCTATTTATATATTCTTTTAAATGGATTGCACTGTTCTTGTTTTCAGGAATTGAAGTTAATAATTGATAATAGCCGCATAAAGGAAACCCAAAAGATTCAATTTGTTCGAATGCAATTTCTAATTTAGATGTTTTTAGTTGAGGGAGTGTATATTCTGTTCGTTTTCGATTGAATAACAGGATTTGATTTTGATCTTCTGGAAAGGTGTTATTTAATTTTATATGTGCTTCCCATAGTAATTCATGAATGTTTTTATTTGTAAATCGAAAGGCATCAATCTTTATAAGAATACTTAGCTGCTCAATACTTATATGTACTCGGTCGATAAAGTCGTCTAGCGAAGTAAATACACCATTTTGAGTTCGTTCTGATAAAATACTTTCTATAGTTTTATTATGTAGGTTTCTTAATATCATGATCCCTAAACATATTTTTTTACTTTTAATAGTATGTATGTATTCACTTGTGTTGATGCATGGTAGTAGTATTTGTGCTCCTAATATTTTGGCTTCGTGAAGATATATTTCTGGTCGATAGAAACCACCACCATTGTTTAGAGTGGCTACTATATATTCTATTGGAAAATAAGCTTTAAGAAATAAACTTTGGTAACTTTCTACAGCATAAGAAGCAGAATGTCCTTTAGGAAATGCGTACCCAGCAAAACTTGCTATTTGATCCCAAATCTCGAATATTAGTGATTCTTTATAACCTTCATTTCTACAATTAGTAATAAATTTTTGCTGTACTTCTTTAAATTCTTTCCTTGATCTGAATTTACCACTCATACCGCGTCGTAGTACATCGGCTTCATCTAATGTTAGTTTTGCAAAAAAATGTGCTACTTTGATTACATCTTCCTGATATACCATAATACCATGAGTATCTCCCATTAGGTCAAGCATAATTGGATGTGAATTTTTTCTTCTTTCTTGATCATGCTCTCGAAGAATATATTCACGCATCATTCCACTTTTTGCTACTCCAGGACGTATGATAGAACTAGCAGCTACTAATCCTAGATAATTATCTGTTTTTAGCTTACTCAAAAGCATTCTCATGGCTGGAGATTCTACATAAAAACATCCTAAGCATTTTGCTTCTCTTATTAGTGTATTGATTTTAGGATCTTTTTTTAGCTTAGTAATATCGTGGATATCAAAATTTGCACGTTCAGGTTGATTGTATTTGATGATGGCAATTGCATCTTTAATTTTTGCTAATCCTCTCTGTCCTAGGATATCAAATTTATATAACCCTAAATCTTCTGAAATGATCATATCGAATTGTACAGTAGGGAAACCTTTAGGAGGTATATCGGTAGCGGCATAATAATGTAAAGGCTTTTCGCTAATTAATATTCCGCTAGCATGAATACTAAGGTAATTAGGCATTCCTTGAATCAGATCACTATATATGATAACAAGTTTACTGATATCGTCTAATGTGTTTTTATTATAGTCTCCATTACTTAATTTATCAATTTCAAATTTAGGTAGCCCGAATACTTTCCCTAATTCTCTTACAGCTCCTTTATAATGAAAAGTTACATAGGCTCCTAATAAGGCTACATTGTTAAATTCTTTAAAAATAAATCGAGTGATATCTTGTCGGTCTTTCCAGGAAAAATCTATATCAAAATCAGGAGGACTTGTTCGATGTGTATTTATAAAACGTTCGAAGTAAAGGTCTAATTCAATGGGATCTACATCTGTGATTCTAAGTAGATAAGCTACAATGCTATTAGCCCCACTGCCACGACCTACATAATAATATCCTTTATTTCGAGCATAGGTAATGATCCTCCAGTTAATTAGAAAATAGGATACAAAATTCATTTTTGTGATAAGAGATAATTCTTTTTCCAACCGATCATGAACTTCTTGAGAAGGATTTGGATAACGATAAGGAAGTCCTTCTTCACATAATTTATATAATAATTTAGTATCACTTTTGATATTAGCTGTATACGTTTTTTGATTCAATGAAGGTTTATTTTTTGAAAAATCAAAAGTTATATTACAGGCTGATTGTATTGCTTCTGTATTTTTTAGTATAAAATCAAATTCTGAAAATTGAGATTTTATTTCGCGATCTGAAATCATTTTTTCAGAAAAGCATGCTTGTTGTTTTGTTGAGAGACGACTTAATAGAATATTATTATTGATCGCTCTTAATAAGCGATGTGCATTAAAATCTTTTTTATTCCTAAAAGTTACAGGTTGTAATATGACGAGTTTGTCTTTATGTTTATATATTTTAGAAAAACGAAGTTTATTTCTTTCTTTTAGCGATATCCCTACAAATTCGTTACTCTTAAAATTTGTTTTACCCGAAATATTAATGTGTTCTAATGGATATATAATAAACGCATTTTTGAATTCTGGGGCATTTTCAGGAAAACTAATTTGATTATTAGAATGATATGATAAAAAATCATTTAGTTCTTTATATCCTTCATTATTTCTTGCTAGACCAACATATATTGTGTTATTGTTGTTTCTAAAATCAATACCAACAATAGGTTTTATATTATAGTCTGTTGCTTTTCTAATAAAATTAAGGCAAGCAGAAGTGTTGTTAATATCAGTTAATGCAAGACAATTGACATCATTTTTTTTTGCCAATTCTAACAAATCTATTTCAGAAAAGGTTCCAAATCTTAGACTATAATATGAATGACAATTTAGATACATGGTTATTGTTTTCTATGTGCTAATACAATAGGAGGTTGTCCATTAAAAGGGTTTTGCATTCTGCCTATAGTTTTTGATCCCATTGCAGCAGCTCGGATAACACTTCTATCCCCATATCGATCGCGAATATGATCTAAAGCTTTATAAAGGTTAAGTTGTTTTTCACTGTCTTCAAAGAGATTGATCTGATAATTTCCACCAACTAAATGACTAAATCGTATACCTATTAGCCGTACTAATAGTCTTTTTTGATATAATTTTTCAAAGAGTTCCAAGATTTTTGGGATTAAAATATGATCTGCACTCGTATATGGTATTTTAAGTTGTTTAGAGTAGGTATTGAAATCTGAATATCTAATTTTTACAGTAATACAGGCAGAAAGTTTGTTTCCTCGGCGTAGTTGATATGATAAGTTTTCTGTCATTGCTATTAAAATGTTTCTTAGTTTGTACACATCTATAGTATCTCTATCAAATGTTCTTTCTGTAGAGATAGATTTCCGTTCAGAAAACCCAATTACTGGAGCATTATCTATCCCGTTAGCTCTTTTCCAAATAGTTAACCCGTTTACGCCTAGTACACTTTTCATAGCTTCTACAGGCATATCTTGTACAGTTTTAACATAACGAACCCCTAAACTTCTTAAAGTGTGATATGTTTTATCTCCAACCATAGGGATTTTTTTGACAGATAATGGAGCTAGAAAAGATTTTTCTGTGCCAAAGTCAATTTTTAATTGATTATTAGGTTTAGCTTCATTTGTAGCTACTTTAGATACTACTTTGTTTTGGGCAAATCCTAGAGATATGGGTAAACCAGTTTCTGAAATAATTTTTTGCCTAAGTTCTGACGCATATTTATATGCACCAAAAAATTTGTCCATTCCTGATAGGTCTGCATAAAATTCATCAATACTGGATTTTTCGAAGAGAGGAACTTTTTCTTTTATAATTTCTGTTACAACATCAGAGTATTTGCTGTATGTTCCAGCATTACCTTTTATGATAGTAGCTTCTGGGCATAATTCTTTTGCTATCTTCATAGACATTCCTGAATGTACACCAAACGTCCTAGTTTCATAACTGCAAGCAGCTACAACACCACGATCACTAGTGCCCCCAACTAGTAAAGGCTTGTTTTGTAATGTACTATCAATAAGACGTTCTACCGATACATAAAACGTGTCTAAATCAAGATGTAATATAGTTCTCAATAATCAATATTTTGGAATTATTCCAAATTTATGGAATTATTCCAAAATATTGATTGTAAAACTTTTCTATTTATTAACATTGGAGCAAAAAAAAACGGTACCTAAAATAAGATACCGTTTCAAAAAATTTTATTTTGGGGCTACAAAATAAAATTCAATTGTATTAATTTTCTGTATATCCAGCAAATTGCTGCATCGCACTTTTAGTAAGTTCTTTAGCTCTATTTATATAGAAACTTTTTGTATCACTTAGTGTTTCGTTTTGTAATTCGTTTTCACTTCTTAAGTAATCTTTTTGAGATTCAAAGATTGATTTATCATCAAAAGCGATGCTTAAATCTTGAAGAGCACTTTCTAACTTCTGTAATGCTTGCTCTGCTTTTACTTTTACTAATCCTTGTTCTTTTAATTCGGCAGCACGTTGTGCTTCAAATTCTGCTTGTGCTTTTTGTTGTTCTGCAATTTGTTGCTGTAACTTTTTTTGTTCGATTTCTAATTGACGCTTTTGCTCTTCTAACTCTTTTTGTTTTTGAGCTACCTCTTCAGAAGCAATTGCAATAGCTTCTTCTTCAGCACTAACGATATCTTCTGTATAATCACTATTGCCAAGATTAGCTTGACAGTCTGTTAATTGCTCTAATAATTTTGGACCTAGGTCTTTAGCTTGTTTCGCATAATACCTACTACGCTCATAAGTATCTTGATCTAAAGAGCTTACCATATTAGTTTTAGCTTCATATGCTGTTTCATTAGCTTCTTTACAGCCACATTCATCAGAAAGACTTTCTACTTTTTCAAATGCTTCTATAGCTTTGTCAGCATACTCTTGTGTATGAAATACGTTATTTGCACCGTGTGCTTTTTTAGAATGCGAATACGCATAGCTCGCTGCTGTTAATGCATCTTCATAGATGTCTTGAGCATTAATCTGAATAATAAAAAAAGATAGTAGTAAAATAGAAGCTAGTCTTTTCATTTTTTATGGGGCTTTTTAATGAACAGTACAAGTATACAATATTTTTTAAGTAACATCCAAAAATAAACGTCATTAATCGATGAAATACGCACTTTGTCTTGATTTTTATGGCTTAGCCATAAATAAAGTGATAGATGTCCTACTGTTACATGAGGTAATTTCACCATAATGACGTATTGATAACGAGGCTACTTATACTGTATTGTATACATGTTGATATTAATTATAATTTTAACGTTATAGCAAAGTTGTTATGTAAGTTTATTATGTATATTACGACAATATTTTCTATGAAAGAACTTATCATATCTTCGATTAATCATAACCTTAACAGTGCTATTGCTCTATTAGACGCAATAGATTCTAAAACTTACTGTGATACCACTATTGGTCCATATTATTCAAGTATAGGATCTCACATCAGGCATACATTAGATTTTTTTGATTGTATTATTAGTGGATTAGATACCAATGACATTGATCTTACTGCACGTAAAAGAGATGAAATATTATCTACCAATAAAGAAGCTGCAAAAAATCATATGTATTCACTTCAAGAAACATTATTGTCTTATGTTGATGCAAATACGGATTATCTGATTCATGTAACAGATAATATGGGACAAGGAAAAGTTACTGTAAGTTATACATTAGAAAGTATCTTAGCACACGCAAATAGTCATGCCGTACATCATTATGCTACGATAGGTTATATTCTTGATCAATTGGCAATAGAAATAAAAATACCTGGATTTGGTTATAATCCAACTACACCTGTAAATAAGCGAGAAGGAATCTAAGTATAAATCACTGTTTATTCTGCTTTTTGTATACAAGATCCCTACTTATATATTGTATCTATAGTTGTATGTATCTTTTATCTAGGACAAGCTTATCCGAATTAAAATTTATGTATATATTTGAGTATACTCTAAAACCTAGAATATGTTTTCTAAAGCTTGTGAATATGGAATTAAGGCTTCAATTTATATTGCACAACAATCTTTACAAAACAAATGTACCAATCTGAAGACCATAGCAAAGGAGATTGATTCTCCCGAAGCTTTCACAGCTAAAATTCTTCAACAATTAGTGAAAAGTAATATTTTAGATTCTATTAAAGGAGCCAGAGGAGGCTTTTTGATTAAGGCAATACAAGTAGATCAGATAATGTTAGAAGAAATTGTATACGCAATTGATGGAGATTCTATGTATAGCGGTTGTGGACTTGGACTAAAAGAATGCAATGTTCATAAACCTTGTCCTATACATGATAAGATGTTAATTGTTAGAAAAGAATTGAAACACATGTTATCCAATACAAACCTATTAGAATTAGCAATGGGTATAGAAGTAGGAGTAACATATTTGAGTCGATCATAAAACGTGATATAAGATTAGATGGAAAACTATATTTTACTTTTGATATTAAAATAAAAGATATTCAATACTCATAAGCCATATTAACCAACTTATTATGAACACACAAAAACTGTTATTTCTAATTTTCATTTTCTTAATTGGTTTAAATATTCAGTCGCAAACAGAAAAGGAATATTGTGAGGAATGGAAAAAACAGATTAAAACATTTCAAAGTATCGATAGCAAGTTGAAATATAATAAAGAAATACTTTCTAAAGTAGATAGTGTTTGTATGACAGAAATATATTTAAATTCAGCACATCTACTATATTTGGGCTTGCAAAAAACAGATTCTTCATTATATCTTTACGATAAGGCAATAAAATTAGCTAAAGACTTTAAAAAAGAAGATCTTTTGTCGGTAGCTTATACTAATAAGGCGTTGATTTTGACACAAGTCTTAAAGAATGACGAAGCTAATTCGTTACTTGAAAAGGCAAAACTACTACTACTAAATAAACCAAATGATAAATCTTGGGCTGTATATTTTGAGGCTCATTCGGAGATTTCAGATAATAATTCTGAATATGCAAAAGCTATAAAGTTTGCAGATTCTATGACCGAAATATCAATTATTGCCAAAGATACTTTTAGTTTATTTAGTAGCTACCATAATAAAGGATTATATAATTTCAGGTTGTCAAATTATGAGGAAGCGGTACTAAACTTATTGAAAGCACTAAATCTTCAAGAGAATAACGAGAATTTGATAGGGAGAGCACGTACTAACTATCTTTTAGGATTTGGTTATTTAAAATGGGGACATATAGAAACAGCAAAAAAATACTTAAAAAAAGGTATTGCAGAGGCTGAAGAAAAACAAGATAAATTTACGCTATTACTTAGTTACCCATATCTTGCTGAATGCTATAGACGATTGAATGAAAATAATGAAGCTCTAAGCAGTATCAATTATGGTATTAAATTAGCTAATAATAGTAATAATAGTAATCGAATTGCAAGAGCATATACTGAAAAAGGATGGCTTTATTTAGATAATCTAAAGCAATATGATAAATCTGAGGTGTATTTTAAGAAAGCCTATGATGCTGCTAAAAAATCCAATGATGATTTCTATTTACATTTGTCTTTACAGGGATTAATAGAATTGTATTTAAAGAAACAAGAGTATGAAAATGTAAAAAAATATTTACCCAATTTTAGGAAAGTAACTAATAGGATGAATATATTAATTAATACTCAAGAATTACATAAAATCTATAGTGTTTATTATGAAGAAACTCGACAACCTAGTTTAGCACTAAAACATTTAAAAAAGTATCATGCGATAAAGGATTCTATCACAAATGTTGAAGTATCGACTAAAGTGGTGGATCTCGAGAAAAAATATGATACAAAAAAGAAAGAACTTGAAATAGTGCATCTTAATGAAGAAAAAAAGGAACAAGAACAAATTGCAAAACAAGCCAAAGCACAACAAAATTTATATCTATTGGCAGCAGGGTTTTTATTGTTCTTATTAGGAACTGGAGCTTGGGCTTTTAGAAAATTAAGAAAACAACAACAAGAACTTGCATCTACAAATCAAGTAAAGAATCATCTTTTTTCAATTATAGCGCACGATCTAAGAGGTATGATTATACCTTTTCAGCGATCAGGTAAAATACTAAAATATCATATCGATAAAGGAGATTATGAAAAAACAATAGCACTTTCTCAAGCATTAGAACAAAATTCTGAAAGACTTTCTGATACATTAAATAATCTTCTGAATTGGTCTCTGGAACAAATGGAAGGATATAATATAAATCCTGAATCCATATCTGTAGAGAAAGAACTACAAGGAATTATTGAAGGATATAAAGAACAAGCTGCATATAAACACATAAAAATTGATTTGCAATATGAGGAAAATATATTCATTGATTTTGATAAGGGAGCTTTTCATGTAATTTTTAGAAACCTAATTAGCAATGCCTTAAAATATACGGAGAAAGGAAATATTCGAATAGAATTTACCAATAATAATACGATGTTTTTTTGTTCAGTGATCGATACTGGAATTGGTATTTCTTCGGATCAATTACAAAATATTTTTAGTTTAGATGAAAAAAAAATCAACTGTAGGTACACATGGTGAAAAAGGAACAGGGCTGGGACTTAACCTTGTATATCGTTTTATAAAAATGTATAATGGAACTATTAATGTCTCTTCAGAAAAACGAATTGGCACGCGTTTTGACTTAAGCATCCCCATAACCATATCGTTGGCTAAAGAAAAAGGGGCAATTTCTGAGTCTTTGTCAGCGTAAAATATACACAGGTCATGAATATATATATAGTAGAAGATGATATATTTCATCTAGAAGATATTAAGATAACTATAGAAGAACTAGGACACTTTTGTGTGGGGAGTTCTGATGATCCTTTTGAAGCACAAGAGCAGATAGGAATTCTAAAACCAGATGCTGTTATTTTGGATATTCATCTTAATGGTAAAGAATCTGGTATAGAGCTTGGGGAGAAAATTAAAACATTCTATAAAATCCCCGTGTTTTTCGCTACTTCTGATAATGACAAAGATATAATGAGTAAAGCTGCAGATATTAAACCTGCAGCATACCTTACAAAGCCAGTTAAGAAAGATGATTTGCAAGCTGCTTTGATTTTATCAGATAAGCAGGATACTTCTTTAATTAAAAGTAATCAAGAAGAGTCTGAAGATATATTTGTAAAAAGTGGAAACAAATTAGTTAAAGTAAATTTAGATACGATATTGTTTGCACATACGGATTCAAAAAATTATTGTTCTATAGTGACCACAGATAACAAAAAGCTTTCTGTAAGATATTCTATTTTAAAACTTAGTAAACGACTAGAAAGTTTAGAGTTTGTACAGACACATAGATCTTATATCATAAATTGGAATAAAATTGATTCTTTACATGAGTATGATCAGACCATACAGATACAAGAACATCATATCCCAATTGGGCGTACTTTTAAAGAAGAAATCTATAGAAGATTAAAAGTAATCTGACGAAAACCTACTAAATAAAGCTGGTTGTTAATGGTGATGTTTTTGTAGATTGATTGATCGTATCAGTAAGAGCTATCCTCATAAGATAGTATGTATTAGTTGTGGTTGGAGGTGGAGGAAGAATTATTATTGAGCTACCAATAATATGTTTAAATTTATTTAATTAAGTGGTTTTTATCGTATCTAAACCTAGTTTATTTTTAGCTCTTTATCTCCATAGTTAATGATAGATATAATAACATTTTAGAAAGAAGATTATCTATTTTATAAAATAAAAAAACTAGATATCACTTCCCATAGCTCCTGTTTTGGTAGAAGTTATAGTAGTACATGTATAAGTATGACAAGTAAAAGATTGGACATTTATAGGAACACTTGTGGGAACGGGATTACCACCCATTATTGCTCTGGGATTATTTAACTTCGCAACCTTTATTTTATCCAAACTGAGTTTTTTCTTATTTTTCATGAGACGAGTATTTTGTGTTTTATAGTTAAACTTACATATTAGGTTATTTATTATACGTTAGTTATAGTATCGAGGTTTTATTTATTAGATGTCACTACCCATAGCTTTTGTTTTGGTCGAATGACTGGTGCCAAAAGGATCTGTAGGGCAATCTAAACTAGTTCTTGTTGGTGGAGGAATTGTGCCGGTATTAAATCCGCCTATAATGTTTTGAGGATTGTTTAATCTGGCAATTTTTAACTTATCTAAACTGAGTTTTTTTCTATTTTTCATTAAACGTTTTTTTGGTTGTTTTTATAACAAAAAAATATTTTGAAACAATTTTATTTTCTATACCTAATCTAATAGTCTAGTCCAGTATATTAAAATGTTTGTAGTAAAAAAATACCCATTAGATACCACTACCCATAGCTTTTGTTTTGGTAGAATGATCACCACTAGTTTTTTTAAGACATTTTTCACTACTTGTTGGCGGAGGAATTGTACCAGTATTATATCCACCTATAATGTTTTGAAGATTGTTTAATCTGGCAATTTTTAACTTATCTAAACCTAGTTTATTTTTAGCTCTTTTTTTCATTTGAATACTTTATTGTTTGTGTGTGTGACAATCTACAATTTTAGAGGCAACTATACACAGAAAGATGCTTGAAATTTATAAATTTCAAGAGCTAAATAACTCTTTTACTTATTGAAAATCATTTTTTTAGGTGTTTTATAAAGTACGATGGATATATCCCAGTTTTTTTATGAAAAGCAGAAGAAAACGATTGTGCATTTTTAAAACCAACTTCTTCGGCAATCGCTTGTATCGTATAAGACCTAAGAGATTTATTGGTGGTTAGTTGATCTACAGCAAAGTCAATTCTTAAATTATTAAGATAATTAGCAAAATTCACATTTTTATAGACATTAATAATTTTGGACAAATATGCACTATTGGTATTTAATTCTTTTGCTAATGAGTTGAGCGTATAATGTTTTTTTGCAAATTGATTTTTATCTTCAAAATCGAGTAATTTTTCCAACACGGTTTCTATTACTTCAGTAGGAATATCAATATCCTCTTTTTTAAGAAGATCATCATTAATAGTATGTATAAGTTCCGCTTTTTGCGCCTTCTGATTCTTTTGTTGTTCAAGCAATTTTTGAAAGCGTTTTTTGCTCACATAGCTTTTTCTAAATCCATAGATGGTGATTAGAATCAGAATAATAGAAATTACAACGAGTATGGTTATCGTATTATCTTTTAGGAATTTATCTTGCTCCAATTGTTGTATTAACTGTTCTTTTTCTGAAACAAGTTCAGCTGCATCGAATTTTCTAGTTATATTTTTAGTTAAATATATTTGATTCGCATGGCGGATACTGTCCAATCTTAATGCAGTATTTATATATTCTATCTGTAATTGATAGTCGTCTTTTGATTTAGCATAAGCTTTCAAATGAGCATAAGCATCTCTAACTTCAGGAATAACATCTTCTGTTTTTCTAAGGATAGTGTCCACTTTTTTAAAATACTGTATACTTTTTTCGTTTTCTCCAAGCGCTTTATAACAGCGAGCGATATAATAATCACATGTAGCTACTCTAGTTTCTGTAGGATCGAATTTTTTGATAAGATCTTTTCCTTTTTGTAAGCTATCAATTGCTTTGGTATAATTTTTTAATAAATATTGATGTATACCAGAAGTAACGATGATATAAGAATAGGTAGTTGAATCTTTTATCTTTAAAGTACCCTTAATCCCTTTATCTATAGTTGTAGAGGCGAGATTTATTTTTTTTGTATAGACATAAGCATCGGCAAGCGCATAAAGTGCTAAATTATAACTTCTTGGATTTTTATGAATAGGGTTTTGTTCTACAAAATTCAAGTAATCATTAAAAATTACTTGCGCTTCTTCTCGGTCACCAGCCAGGTTTTTTAGTAATCCAATATTAAATTTAGCTTCCAGAAGTGTCTTGGTGTTATTTTTTTCTTTGGCAGATTTAGATGCTTTTATATATAGTTCTAATGCTGCGATATAATCACCAAATTCGTATTTTACGTTGCCTTTTTCTAAGTAAGCTGTTGCTGGGTATCGATGATATCCTTTTTTTTTAGTAATCCTGATAATACTATCAGAATAAGCCTCTTTATCTTTTGGTTTTAGAATAGAAAAGAAATGATATGCGTTCGCTATGTTTAAGGTATCCTGCTGATTAAGAGAGCTACTAAGATGTTCCTGTACAATTTTAATCCTTAAAGAGTTTTCTTTTTCTTTTCGAAGAAGTCCCCTCATTTCTTCAAAATTATCTTGTGCAATCATTTGATAATTAGATGTCGACAGAATAATTGCAGATAGTATAAGTAAATACTTCATCATCATTAACGGGGTACTTTTATGTTTAATAACTTACAATATAGAATTGTACGCATATAATTATGTACGAATGTAAAGATTTAATAGGAATCAAAATAATTAATTTCCTTAATTTATATGTACTTGATATTTATAAATTTCAACTCTTAATTTATAAATATCAATAATATACTCTTGTAATATACTGTATGTCTGAATTAGATTTGGTAAAGTAAATATTATAAAAAAGAGAAGTATGGAACCATTTAAAGTAGAAGAAAAAAGTAGTACGTATTTGGATAAAATGAATATTGACCTTAACGATCTTAAAAATACATCACTAAGTAATTTAGATACTTCTCTTAAAATACAAAAGCAAATAATAAGACATACTTCTGATGGTATTATTATTGGATTTTATATTAAATCCAAGCATGCTGGTTTGGGTTTAAGCAATAAGGTGAATTCATTGTATAAAACTCCAGCTTTATTTTCTTCTTTACAGGAAGCGCAAGAAGAAATTGATGATACAAATATCAAAGATCGATCAACAACCTTATTTATTAAGTGCGGTAATAAACTAATTAAAGTGGCTGTGGATACCATTCTTTATGCGCATACAGATTCTAAAAACTATTGTTCGATTATTACTTCTGATGGGAAAAAACTTTCTGTGAGATATTCTATTACCAGTTTACTTAAAGCATTAGGTCGTAGTTTCTTCACGCAAACACATCGATCTTATATTATAAATTGGCAAAAGATAGATTCTTTTCATGAATATGATCAAACCATAGAAATACAGGGATATCATATTCCAGTAGGAAGAACTTACAAAGAAGATTTATACAAAAAAATGAAGGTTATATAAATAAAAAAAGGAGACATAGAACACGATGGTTCTTTGTCTCCTTTTTAACACAAACAAACTTCCCTTTTTAATCTATTTTGTTTATTTCTTTTTTTTCAATCTATACTTCTTGGATATAGAAAACGATAAAGTTTCCTATTGCTTCACTACTTTATAATCAATTTAATTCCTACACCAACATAAGGAGTAAATTCACCAGCTTCGCTATTAACATGATATAATTCATTCGCTTTTATATGTATGGCAATAACTGGGGAGATGAAAATATCAGCATCCAATCCTACATATGCACCGTAGATAATAGTATTGGTTTCTATTTCTAATTGTAAGTCGTTACCTAAATCTTTATTACCATTATTAATACTTTCATATCCAATAATTCCTCCTGCACCTAACGCTAATCCAAATTTTCTGGAATTGTTTCTTATAACGTCAAAAAAGTAACCAGGATTAAAAGAATAAGAATGTACAGGTATATCGATATTTTGTTGTTCTAATTTTGCAAAAATTCCTAATGCATTGAATTGGATGTAATCAAATTCATTAACCTTATAATCTACAGCTAATGCACCACCAAAACCATCTTGAACAATCCCTCCAGTAAGAGAAAGTGCCACTTTATGGCTTTGAGCAGATGAGATATTAGTATAAAAGAAAAAGAAAACCAACGCTAATACTTTATAAAGTGTTTGCTTTTGTCTGTGCACTATCATATACATCCTGAATACTTTTAATTAAACTTTGTTTTGCTTTTTTGATGGTATATATAAGAACGAATTAAATGTTTATTATAACGCAAAATGATGCTATGAGGATTTTTGTGTGTATTATATGGATAAGTGTATTGTTTTGCGGGTTTTTTGTTCTGGTCAAGACTTAAAAATATTGAAAGAAGAGATATCCATTCATTCATCCACAAAATACAGCCATTAGACCACTTACCAATCTAAATGAGGTTTTTTTCATACATATTTGTTCTGTAAATAGAATGTGTATTTAGATATGTGATTTATGAAAAATTTGTATTTAAAAGTTTTTGTGTTGTGTACAACCGTATTAATTTCATGTTCCAAGGAAATAGATGAAGATGTTATTGTTAGTGTTGCTGAAGACAATTTTGAAGATGTAAACAATGTATTATTAAAAATATTGGAAGACAACCCTAATACTACTTTAAACTGGGATGGTAATCTTGATAATATTAGTAGTTGGGAAGGACTTGTTATAGAAAATAATAAGCTAATAGAGTTGGATATCGAAAACAAAGGAATCATTGTACTTACGCCAACAATTAATTTATTAACTGATCTAAAGGTATTGAAGCTTAGAGGAAATGAACTTACTAGTATTCCTGATGAGTTATTTGATTTAGAAAGTTTAGAACAATTATCAATATCTGGAGCTAATGCTAATGTGCAATCTGATGTGTTTTTATCGGGTTTATTTTCTTTATCTAATTTAAAAGAACTTACAATAGCTCGATTCGAAATTAACGAAATTCAAGGTATAGGGATTTTGACCAAAATGGAGAAATTAATACTTGAAGGCCTTCCATTGGATGCGCTACCTAATGATATAGGTCAGCTTTCGCTTTTAAAAGAAATACAAATTATTAATGGTAATTTTTTTGAAGTCCCTGAAAGTTTCTTTGCGTTAAATAATCTAGAAACGATTGCATTAAATAACAATGAAAACCTTACTACTTTACCTGAAGGTTTTAATTCATTTGAAAGATTAGCTTCATTAACAATTACAGGAAGTAAGGGAATTCAAACTTTTAATAACAGTATTTTTGAAATAAGCACGCTTAGGGAGTTAGATTTATCGAATAATAACATTGGATTTTTGACAATTGAAGATGGTATTATTCCAGATGGAATAGGTATGTTGGCTCAACTAATAGATTTGAATTTAGAAAATAATCATATTAATACAATTAGCCCAAGAACAGGAGATTTAATTAACCTTAAAACGATCAATTTTAGTAACAATAATATCATAGATATTCCCAAAGAGTTAGGAGCACTTACGATTTTGGATGTTCTGGATGTATCTGGAAACCTTCAACTTAACGAGATTCCAGAAGAGGTCTGTAAACTTGAAGATTTAGGAACTACAATTATTAGTGAAGGAGAATGTGGAGATTTAAGAGTTAGTTCTGAATATAGTTTTAATACAACAGAAGTAGGTACTACTTCTCTAATGTTTATAGATGTTGCTTTGAATGCCGTAATAGATCCTATTTTTATCGATGGAGATGGTCCTTTTGATTTGGATTTTGGAGAGATAGGTTTTGAGATTCATGAAGTAAACATTACGGATGTACTAACACGAGAAGATACAGTGGATCAAGTGCTAGTGATTCAAAGTGCAACTCAACAATTTATTAATGGTACTAATACGTTACTATTCGAAATGGTATCACCTTCTATTCCTAATAAAGATTTACCAGAAGGCAGAACATATAGAGTTCGATTATTTAATACAGAATCCAGTACAGTAAAAACATATTTGCCAGCATATGAACTTTCCGTTTTATAAATAATATTCAATTTTATATCATCAGTCAATTATTAAGAAACCCTCATCGATTATAAGTACGATGAGGGTTTTACATTTGTTATTTCCTAATAAGAGAATATAACGAGACGTTTTCTTCTAGTCACAGTTTCTATATGGACATAAAAATTGCATGTCAGAAGTTACTCCGCAATCACATCCGTTAACAGCATAGCCTCCATTAACAGTTTTCTGAATTTCTTTTTTAAGAATTTTTACTCCTTCTATATTTAAAAAGTTATTTTTCATTGTGTAAAATTTTAAGTTTTATAAGTGAATTTATATTATCTCAACGTACATAATTTACCAAATGGTGAGCTTGGAAAAGAAACACATTGATAATTATAACTAGCCGTAAGATCTACACAATCTCGATCATTATGACATGGTAAAAACAATCCGCCGTTAATAGTTTTTTGTTGCGCTTTAGTTAAGGCGGTTCCTAAGCTTGATAAGTTGTTTATCATGATGTAAAAATTTAAGTTAGTTTATTACACGATGTAATAAGTATACTTAAGGTATTACTTGGTAATAGAATAATGTATATATAGTGGGTTTTTGGTCAAAAATTGTGGATCAACTACAGATTGACGTGGAGGTTTATAATGGGTAATAGTCCGTAAATCAGGATTAAGCAATGGAATTTCTAATGCATAGAGCTTACTAAATACTAAAGAGACTATTGTCGTTAGTAGCTGGTTTTGATTTTTTAACTGTATTAGGAGTTGTTTTGATCTTGGATGGAGTAGGAGTTCTATTTTTATTTTCTGAATCCCCTAGTTGAGCTCCCATTACTAAAGAAGGCTCTTTATCTTTTTTTGGATTGGATGAACCTGTTGAAATTGTTGATTTAGGAAGGTTTGTGTCAGAAAGATCGTCAGGATCCTCGCCTTTTAACATCATGTCATCTTCTTTTTTAAATTGAAGCATTTCGTCTAGAGTAAAATGACGTATAGGTACATCGATAAAACCAGGTATATGATCTACATTTCCTTTTTCATAAATTTCTTTAATAATCGCAATACTTTGGTCCTCTGTAGCATAACCTTGTTTATGAATTTTATTAAGTTCTACGGGGCAATCTATTTTCCATTGATCGATTCCTTTCCAGTTAAAAGATATTATATATTTTTTGATGTCTGATTTATATAATTTTATTTCAGAGTCGTGATGTTCAGATAATCCTTGGAAACATTTCAGAATTTCGTTATCATCAACTTTTTTATCAATAATATCGATACACTGTAAACTGTCTATAATTGCTGCTCTCATAGTTTGATATGATTATATAATACTAAAATCAGAATTTGCTGTTTTTTTGTGGAGTTTTATATCGAACTCCGCACTTGATTTTTTATGCGGATTGTTTAAAACTATAAGAGATAACCCGTTTTTTCTCCTTAATTTAAGTAAGCGACCTCTACCCATTAAAACATGTTCAATATTATCAAAATCTATAGGAATCAATTTATACCCTTTGTCAATTAATAAGGTAATATCTTCAATTTTGCATTTTTCATGTTGCTCATTGGTAAGGTATAAAGTTTCTTTTAACAGTCTGTTTTTATCTTCATTAAGCTTAATAAATTGTGGAATCTGTTTATTATTGATAATTGTTTCCAGGTTTTTGAAGAACTTAAATCCTTGAGTTAATAAAGATTGAGGGTTTTGTTTTAGTAAGTTTACTGATTCTGTCCATCCTAACGCTTCGAACGGCAGTATTTTATCCTTATAGACGCCTAGAAGTTCATAACTAGGTAGCCCTTCTAGAGTTTTGACATCTTTAATGTTCAAAGGATTTTCCTCATCTATAGCATTTGGGGTCTTTAGTTCTAATAATCGAAAACTGTTTTTATTGTTAGTTTTGCTTTTTACAGAAAGTTGTAGATGAACGAATGAACTTTCTAATAATGTTTCTTTTCTAAAAGAAGGTGTTATCACAGCCTTTATTTCAAACTCACTTTGTTTGAGAATCAATTGATTAATGGGTATTGTAATTGATAACCCCTGATTTTGTGTTGATAATGGTTTAAACTCAAATAGTATTACATCATTGCACCAAATTTCTGCATTACAATTATTGACGTTAATACTTAAAGTATATATGGGTTGTGTTATGTTCATATATTGGTTTTTATAAAAAAATGAATTAAAATCCTCCACCAGTTATATAACCAGATGATTTTTTATCGGTTAAATAGATCTTAGTTGAGTTAGATACTCCCTCAAAAATTTCTATATCAGCATATTTAGTACTTAGATCTACATCTATAAGATAATCTCCTTTAGTGTCTTTATCTCCATCTATTAAACTTTCATCATTTCCAAATCCGAAAAAATCTTTGATACTATCCACTGCTTCTGCTACAACACCAGTTAGTTTCCAACCTTGAATTTGATAGGTAATAGATCCAGTAAGTTGCATTCCATCAAATTTAGAGTTAAGAGATAGATATATGCTATCTTCGAAATGCAAGGCCGTACTCGCGCTAATTCCTGTAGTTAATGCATTTGTACTTTTGAATACATATTTAAACCCCATTGACGTTGTATTAAGATTTCCTTCCAGCAGTACTTTAACTGATCCAGCACCGCCGCCTTCGATAACAGTATTTTGATTTTCTCCTAAAATTTTTCTGCTTCCTTTAATAAAAAAATGAGCTTTAGCAACAATATTTGCTTTAACAAAGTCTTCTACTCTAGGAAATGGAATAAATTTATCTTCCATATTCAGGTAGTATAGCGCTTTTTTATAAGCTTCTTCAGCTGCGGTGATAAGACCATCAATAAATAGTAATAAAGGGTGTTTTTTTGCAGCTTTAATTAGATCAATTTCTAATTCAAAAGATAACAACTTAGATTGTATCTCAATTTCTCCACTATAGCCTATACCAAAGAAGGGATCGTTGGTTTTTTCTTCTAAACTTCCAGAAGCTTTTACTTCTAAAGTAGGAGGGTCAAATTTAGCAGATACACCTAAATATTTTTTTAAGGGTTTTTGTTTTTTCCCTTTACCGCCATCTCCAATTTCTGTTACTTTCTTAGTGAATTTTGTTAAAATATCTAACGTAGAAAATAATTTTTGAGAGGAATCTTGAATTTTTTTAAAGTTAAATTTTTTAGAAAGATTATGAGATTGTGCTTTATTATCATAAAAAGCTCCAACCGCTATAACTAGATCTGCTCCTTTATTTTCATATTTTAAATCTTTTTGGTTTGGCTTTAAAGAGGCATTTCTTCTATCAAGGCGTGATGCTATATCGGCATATTTATTAAATACGGATTCCTCATGTCCTGTATGTTCAAGGGTTAAAGGATCTTTAGATGAAAGAGATATTAATAAATGCCATTCTGCATCAATATATGCTTTAGCTTGTATTGCTTTAGAAAAATCACATAATTCTATAGGAATATTGTATTCAATAGGTTTCATAGCCCTATATCCCAAAACCATTAAATCAATAAAATCACCAAATAACCCTTCTACTTGATTTGGGTTGTGAAATATTAATACATCCGCTTTATTGTTATTTAGTTGAAGCGTGGAGGCCATACCATCTCTGTAATATTCTTTTGGTTTTTCATGTCCTTGAGTACAGCTACTGCAATCAAGACCTTCAAATTTTAGTGTTAGTTTTTTCTTATTTTTAGTTGTCCCAGCAATAAATATTATTGGGTCGGGTAAGCTTCCTGAAAAAGCAGTTTCGCTCGCATAATTATTCTTAGATAATGTGTATTCGTATGTGTCATTTTTTATGATCTTAATTTCAGTAAGGCTACACTCATCTTCTTTTTTGTCATCATTCGCTTCTTCTGGAGGATTTTCTGGTTTGGTAGGAGGCGGGTTAACAAGAACAGTAGTGTTGGTTTCATTTTCTTCCTTTTTCTCTTCTTCTTTTACATCAGGAGCGTGGGTAATTACATCTCCTGCCGTAAATCCTCCAGCCATAAAACTAGCTCCTTTAAGAGAATCATTTAGGCGAGACATATTCTTGCCTAGTTGGCCCATTACATTTTTATACTTATTAGCGAGCTTCCCTAAATGTTTGGCTGCAATTCCATCAATAAAAGCATTAAAATCTCCTAAAACATCCAAAGCAGCGGCACTTTTATCAATATCTTCCTGAAGTTCACTTGATTCCTTTTGATATTTCTGCATACCTTCTAAGTATCCAATTTCTTTCAGAACTTCATCAATTTCAGCTTGTACTTTGGTATTTAATTCTCCAGTCTCTTCTCCTATAACTGCATTGAGCTCTTCTGTAGAATATTGCCTTGGCTTTTCACTTATAATTCCTGGTGTATCTAAAATAGAAGTTTCTGGTGTATCAAGCATTCTATTTTTAAACTGTGTGCGTTTTTCATTATCTAGTAAATTGGGCAAATTTTCCAGAGCAGCTAAAGCTTTTAGTTGTTCTTTTTTATCATCCGAACTTCCAAGAGATTCGCCATGTTCTTTAAGTATATCATTTGCAGTACTATAATTTCCTTCTACACCTTTAATTGCATTGTCTTTTTCTGTTTCCCAATTATCTTGTATTTGACCGAATCGGTTTTCTGGAAGCGGTATAGAATCATCTATTTCTGAAGGTTTTTGATTTTCTGCGGTAAGGTGACGAGTAGAGGAGTCTTTATCTTCGATTACTTCAAAACTTCTGGGAGTTGTTCCTCCTTCAGAAGATGTTTCAAGTGCATTAATATCTTCATTTATACCGTCTAAAAACTCATTAGCACTTTCTTTATTAGCTTGATCAAAAAAATCTTGATTGTATTTTAATTCTTCTTCTTTACTCTCTTCTTCAGAATCTAAAGGAACTGCCACTAGTACTGGAGATTCTTCAAGTGGTGTGACAGTATCTCCTTCTGGTAAACTATTATCTTTTACCGTCATTAAATCCTGAAGATCTTGTTTTTCTCCAGTGATTAATTGTGTGAGTTCTTTACGTAGATTTTCTAATCGAACGTTTACATTTCCAACTGCAACATCTAGCTCTGCTTTTTTTTGATCGATACCATCTACAAGATTACTAGCATTAGATACCACTCCTTGAAATGATTCATTTTGTATAAAACTTGTTGCTTCTTTTGCAACTCCTGCAATATCTCCAACAGTATCTTTTGCAGCTTGCGCTACTTCGGTTACTTTTTTACTTGCATAATTAGCAGCTTTATTGACCTTGTCTTGTGCTTTATCGACTACATTTTCTGGAGGAGGAGGTGTATCTGTTTTTTTTACAATTTTTATAATGCCTATTCCTAATTGCGCAGTACATTTTAAGGTGCTTTGTTCAATTAAAGGTTTTTGTTTTGTGGCACTTATAGTATCTCTTGGGTTTATCCAGCCTCCTTGAGGCACTAATGTACATACCTTATTTAAGTTCAGAGAACAACTTGCAAAAGGAACAATACTAGATGGCAAAGCATCTTTTTCTGTTACTATCGGTTGTTTTTTTAAATATATGGTTGGATTAATCGCTATCAACGATGACTCCTTAGGACACCCAGTACAGGTAATTTTACTATTACTTGGAATAAAATGCTCTTCTGCCATAATACTACTTTTTTTTCATAAGCTTACTAATTTGTTTCAGCTGATATAAGTCATTTACTTTTACTCCTAACATTATGGTTGCTTTATCCACTTGATTATTTTGATCCAGATCAAGAACTTCTAAATAAGATGCATTAAAGTTTAAAGCATATTCGTGAACTCCGTAGGAACGTATAAAGAGTTCGCTAGCTGATTCTTTATCAAAACGAGCATAATCGATTGCTCCTGATCTCATGAACTGTTTGCCTTTGGTGTCTTTATTAATACCTGTGATAGTGGTTTCAATACGTAATGGAAGTTTCTCTAAATCAAAAAAATTATCAAAGTCTTTTTGTTGTTCAATGGTAATTTCTTCCATTATATTCTGATTATAAATAGGCGAAAACAGAGCACTATAGATTTCAGATTTTTTAATCATACTTACAAAGGATTCATTATCCTCGATAAGTGTATCAATTCCTAGCAGGAATTTTTTAATGTCAGGTATTAAGTGCTTAAACTTTTTTTTGATTCGTTTTGCCAAATCATACCATTCCTCAGCAATCTGACCTCTATTGAGGATTGTAATGATTTCTCCATAATCATTAGTGTATAATGTTATGTTTTTATACAGAAACGCTAACGCTTCTTCAAGCCCGAACATATCATCTATATTACTCTGAGACCTATTATTTATTTTTATATTATATAAATAACCTAAATGATCTTTTTTTACAAAGGTCTTTTCTATGGTAGCGGTAATTTTGTTTTTAGTAGTTTCTTCAGGCGAAATTATCTGTTGCACCATTCCGAAATCATAAGTAATGGTATCTATACTTTCTGAAAGAGATAAACTTTGTTGTTGTAAGGTGACAGACATAGTTTTAATTTATTTCAACTTTACCACCAAGAACTTTTACCTTAGCTCCATTAATTAGATTTTTGGCTGCACCAGTAATATTTAAAACTCCTGCTGTAACAATAGTCATAATTGCACCACTTTGTATATTGGTCATAATCATTCCAGTTATGGATACACGTTTCCCAAAAATAGTGGCACTTTTATCACCTTTAATAGAAGCTTTGGATCCGGCTTTAGCTTTTAGATCTGTACCTGCTTCCATACTTAGATTAGTTCCTGCGCTGGAACTCATATCTTTTGCTGCTGTAGAAGCAATGTTATTCCCCGCATTTACAGTAAGATCATTGCTAGCTTCTATAGCAATATCTGTAGAAGAGAAGGTGATTTTATTAGGAGCATTGATAGTAATTTCTCCGTTTCCACCCATCACAATAGTATTTCCACTAGGATCAGCTATAGTAACACTACCGTCTGCATCATTCAATGTTACTTGATTGCCACTACGTGTTTTGATTGCTTTAAGGTGATTATTACCGCTTTTAAAACTTTCTGGTACAGAAGAAGCGTTCGTGACACTACCTTGAACAATTGGTGATTCTGCATTCCCTCCTTCATGTCCAACGATAACTTCATCACCTTTTTCTGGAACAAAATACATCCCTTGTCCAGGACCACCTGCAAGACTTGCTTGTCTGATCCACGGAGAGGTTTCTCCAGTTTCTTTTTGCCAGGCATATTGTATTTTTACACGACCCATACCTTCAGGATCCACGTTGTCTACCACAACTGCCGTTTGTGATTTACTTTTTGGAAATGCTTTAATCGAAGTTTTTGGATAAATTTCGGTATCTGCTGTTACTGCCTCAAAAGTATTCTCATATCTTCCGCTTTCACCACAGTTATGAGTTACTTTGGTAATTCTGTAATTGCCATAAGAAGAAGAAACATCTCCATCTATGGTAATGACACTACCTACCATTATACTAGGATTACTACTTTTTCCTTGTACTTTTACCTGATTAATTTCATTAGCTTTCTTTTGTAATAGTACTTGATCGTCGATCCTAGATTTCATTTGAGTATCATCATGCGCACTTACAAAAACCTGAGTTTCTTTTTGAAATAACTGATTGCTTTTTTGACTAATTGTAGATATAACCCCTTTAGAACTAGAAGTTAATTCTTTGGTTTTTACTTCGTGAAAAGCATCAGATAAGTAATCATTGGTAAAGTATTTAAAATTATTAGGAATGGTTTCCAGTTGCATGGATAACTCAAAGAGATCATATCCATATCGAAGCTTTACAGGATCTTTATTTTCAGGTTTTCCAAATACCAATTGAGTTCCGTTATAGTAAAACCATTCACCGTATTGAGCAGCTAATCTACTAGTGTATTGAAAAGCACTTTCTTCTTGCTGTACGCTATAGTGTATGGGAGTTAGTTTTTTTGGAGAAAAATTAAATTGTAAAATTCCTTTATCGTATCCACTAAACGTCTTTTCCAAAATTTCTGATATTCCTAGATCTTTATGAGAAGCATAATGAGGGCCATCATCTGCAATGATACTACAGCTCTTTCCGTGGATATGTATAAGATCACCAGTCTTTTGATAGAATCCTTTTACTGTGTTAATAGATGTAACGACACCTTTGAACTCTAATATTTCATCATTAGAAAAACCATTAACAGCTTGTATTTTCAATAAAAAGACAGCTCCTAAAAAATTAATGCTTTCTCCAGAAATGTCTTCAGTAACAGTTTCTAAAACATCTTTTCTACAAACAAGTTCGAAACTGTGATGCGCATCTATTTCTTGATGTAGAGATAAACTTTTAAATGCAGGTATAGATTCACCTCCGATATATATTTGTACTTGAGTATCTGCAGCCATAATCTCATTAGAATTTTAAAACCAAGTTTAAAATACGAAGTATAGAAGGTATTAGTTGTCAAATGAGGACGAATGGTAATTTGATAAGGATGTTTGTAGTAAATTTTGTGGTATTAGAGATAAAACTAATTGCTAGTATATGTGTTTAAGATAGTATATAAAGGTGTTTAATACATTATTAATTTCGATAACTGAAAAAGAACACTACTCCATTTAGATAAGTAGTTTGTCAACAAAATCCTCTCAAATCTCCACACTTATATATTATTAGAGAATAAGAAATTTATGTTTATACCAGATTTAACAATTCATTTTAAATTAGAAAGCAATGAAAATTAAGAACAATCTTTTAAAAAATTTAGGAAAAGTTACATTGGTATTATCTGTAATGTTGATTTCGTCTTGTGGTGACGATGATGCTCAGGATTTATTAAATGATGTGGCTTGTGAAAACCAAACTACAGCATCAAGATTAAGTGTAGAAGGTGCAATTATTGCATATGATGCTAATCAGAATCAAGCAACTTGTGAATCTCTTAGACAACTTATTGAAGCGTATAGAGATTTTGAATGTATTCCTGATGATGTATTTGCGGCCGAATATGATGCTTTGCCTGCTGATTGTGCTGATGCAGGGAATTAATGTATCAATTCTCAAATTAAATATTCAAAAACGCTAATTATATATTGGCAATTTTTCTATCGTAAAGAACAATAAAGTTATTTGAATATCTCTAGGGAAAAGAGTGGTTTTGGGGAAAACCACTCTTTTTTAATGTAACCTTATAAGGTTCTTATTTTTTAAGATTATATATAATTACAAAGACATGAAACATCAACTCATATACAATACAATCCTTTTATCATTTTTTTTCATAATGGTTGTAGGATGTGGTAGTAAAAAATCATTAAAAGCTGAAGTAATAAAACCTCCTTTAGTTTCTCTGGATTCATCTGTGAAAAAAATTGGTATTCTCAATAGAAGTATCCCTTCTGATCAGAATATAGGATTGGATCAAGTAGACAAGATATTATCAATTGAAGGAGAGAAACTTGATAAAGAAGGAGCTGAACAGGCCATAGTTGCTTTAAAAACAGCCCTTCTACAAAATCCAAGGTTTACAGAAGTGATCATTATACCTATAACATTGAAAGAAAATCCTGGAGGAGGAGTTTTTCCTTCTTCGCTAAGCTGGGATCAGGTAGATGATCTATGTACAAAGAATCAAGTAGATGCTATTTTTAGTTTGGCAGTATATGATACAGATGCTAAGGCTGCATATACTGTTAATGAGACTCAGGTAGAAGGTCCTTTGGGGATCAAAATTCCAGCTATTGAACATATAGTAGATATAGAAACTAAAATTAAGACAGGATGGCGTATTTATGATCCTATAAAGAAAAGAATCAGCGATCAACTTACGGTAAATCAAAAAACCAAATCAAAAGGTAAAGGAATTAATCCGATCAAAGCGATAGAAGCGGTAACAAATAGAAAACAATCGGTCTTACAAATAAGCCAAAAAATCGGTAGCGATTATGCATTAAGGTTATTGCCATACAAGGATCACGTATATCGTAATTACTATGTGAAAGCAACTCCTAATTTCGAAATTGCTAAACGAAAAGTAGAAACAGGACAATGGGAAGGTGCTGCTCAACTTTGGGAGAAAGAAACATCGAATCTAGATCCAGAAATTGCAGGACAAGCTTGTTTTAACATGGCTTTTTATAATGAAATCAAAGGAGATTATACCAAAGCCATTGAATGGGCAACAAAATCATATACTGATTATGAAAATAAAAATGCTCTGAGATATATTGATGATCTAAATGAAAGAATAGAGAATCAAAAGATATTAGGTAAAAACTAAGTTGTATTGTTTTTTTCATCCTTTACGAATAGAACAGTAAAACAACTTTAGATACAACACCGCCTAATTTTAATAGTTGTATAAAAATAAATCCCCAAAATAATAACAGTATACCACATAATAGTGTTGTTTGTCCTCAAACAATAAAGGTCACATTCCAATTACTATATATTGAAATGTTGTTGCTGAATTTTTAATTTTTTAAAATATGAAATCTCTGTTTACATTACTTCTGGTTATTTTATCGCAGTCCCTTTTTTCGCAAAGTGGAAGTGTTTTTTATATGGTAAATGGAATTCCACCAGGAGCTTCAAGTATAGATATATTTGTTGATTTTCAAGTCGATAATTTCCCAGATAATGAGGCTCTTGGATCAGTCTTTTTTTCTGTTGAAGAGATTGATGAAGTAAATATTTCTTCACCTATCTATACAGGAACGGTGCTAGGATTTATTGAATTCGTTTTAGAAGAAGGGCAAAGTACATTTTCTGAAACAATTAATCTTAATCCAGGAATTACTTTAACGGATGAATTACCGACAGGAAGAGTATATAGAATTGTTGCAGAAGGAGGTGTCATACAGGATATTAATACCTTTGAAAATTTAGGTGTTATGAGTGCATTGCCTCTATATCAAAAATTAGATGTTGGTGGTAATATTTTTGATTCCAGAATCAATGTGTCTTTTATAGAGAAACCCAAAGAAGTAATTCTTAATGATAACTTTATTATTAAAACTGAGATCAATACAGGTACTTTACCTGAATTTGATTTTGGAGAAATACGTTTTCAGATTCATGAAGTAGATGAGGCAGATGTGTATACATTGGAAGATGTTCCGAATCAAACGTTTATTAGTCAAAGTTCTGCTATTGTGATCAATTCTAGTGGTACTGTTAATCATGACTTTACCTTAGCGGCACCCTCAGTGTTAACCAATAATTTACCATCTGGCAGGGTATATAGAGTTAGAGTTTTAAATACAGGAACTACTAAAACGTATCCTTTCCCTTATAAATTAACCGTATCAACAACATTGACTGTTGATGATTTTAATACAAGCTCTCAAAAGATTGCTTTTTATCCTAATCCAGCCATTGATAGAATCATAATAGATACGAATATTGATACTGATAGTTATAGGGTATATAGTCTATCAGGAAAAATGATAAAAGAAGAAAAAGCAATGGGGACTTTAGAAGTTGGAGATTTAACTACAGGGATTTACTTTTTGGTTACAGATAGTGGTACAACAAAATTTATAAAAAAATAAAGTTATTTTTTCTTTCCAAACATAGAATCCATAATTGTTTTTAACCCTCTAAATGCCATGAATATCGCAAAAGCAGCTCCTATCAATCCTAGAATTAAAATAGGAATATAATATGGATGATCTTGATTCTTAAATGCTGAATGTATAATTACAGGACTAATAAACATAAAAATAAGTGCAATCGCCATTCGTTGTACTCCTTTACCCAATAATTCTTTGTCTGTTCTTTTAGGCTCCATAGTTTTGTATTGCATTACGAACACTACCGTGTTTTTCTAATAATTCCGCGGCTAATGCTCGTTCGATTTTTAATTCTTCCATAATCATTCTGGTCCCTCGATCTACTAGTTTGTTATTGCTAAGCTGCATATCAACCATTTTGTTTCCTTGTACTTTTCCCAGTTGTATCATGGTTGAAGTTGAGATCATGTTTAGTACTAATTTTTGAGCAGTACCTGCTTTCATACGAGAGCTACCAGTAACAAATTCAGGACCAACAGTTACTACAATAGGAAATTGTGCAGTAGAGGCTAATGGACTACCTTCATTACAGGTAATACATCCAGTTATAATATTAGATTCATTACATTTTTTTAATGCTCCTATTACATAAGGCGTAGTTCCAGAAGCGGCTATACCAATCACAACATCTTTTTCCGAAATCTTATAATCTTCAAGATCCTTCCAGCCTTGTGTGGTGCTATCTTCCGCAAACTCAACTGCTTTTCTAATAGCTGGATCTCCACCAGCTATTAAACCAATAACCAGCTCATGAGAAACTCCAAAAGTAGGAGGACACTCACTGGCATCCACAACACCTAATCGACCACTAGTTCCTGCACCCATATAAAAAAGTCTACCACCATTTTTTAGTTTTTCAACGATTTGAGTTACTAATGACTCAATTTGAGGGATAGATTTTGCTACTGCTTCGGGTACGGTTGTATCTTCCTTATTGATGTTGGATAATAATTCAGAAATGGTCATCTTTTCCAGATGATCATAGTTAGAAGCTTGTTCTGTTATTTTGGTAAACGCCATGCTTCAAAAGTACTGATTTTCCTGATTACTCTTGAATAGTAAATTGAAAACGATTTGCTTCTGATAGATTAAAGTATCCTAAAGCAAAATTATCTGGATTTGTAGTATTGATAATGTTTCCTCTAATCTGGGCAGGAGGCGTCTGAAAAGGGTTTCCACCATCTTGCTCACTTTGTTCTATTAAGAGGTTCGAATAGTTATAGTATCGTTCGTCTATACCAAGAATTTTAATAGTCACTTCTTCACCGCCAATCATATCTTCATAAAAATAAGAGAAATTAAAAGCTTCTCCTTGGTAAAATCTATCTTCACTTGGTAAGTATAGATTAAAATCAAAGTCAAATAAATAAAAATTCTCCCTATTACCATCATCTGTAAAGAAAACGATCACTTCGGTTTCATCTCCATCAAATAAGGTGCCTTCTCCTTGTTCTATGTTATCAATAGCAACTGTTGGAATAAGTTGCGCTGTTGCTTTATAAGTTTCACCCTCGTAAATAACGGTAAGTTCATAATCAACATTAAATTCGGGAATAATACTTATATTTTCTGGAATAAAAAATCCAAGTTCTCCCGATTCAACAAAATTGATGATAGAGTTATCAGAAAGGTTAGTTACGAATACAGTTGCATTACTTACTGTAGGGACATTGTCATCAAAAAATGGAGCAGATAATGTAAGCCGTACTCCACCCAAAGCATCTATTGGATTTTCATCTAAATAAATCTCAAAAGATGCATCTATTACTAATCTAGGCTCTCCATTAGGAACCTCTACATCAATAACATCTTCACAGCTGGTACATATGCTAATTCCGATAATGATATATAGTAACTTTTTCATTGTTTTAAAATTTAAAATTATAGGTAACCGCAGGGACAATTCCAAAAATAGAAGTTCTTATCGCTTCATTAACAAATGTTTCCGTATTTTGAGTAAAGGTAATAGAGGCTGCATTTCTACGATTATATACATTATAGATACTAAAAACCCATTCTCCCTGCCATTTTCTGTTTTTGTTCTTTCTTGGTGTTAATGTTGCCGAAAGATCCATACGATGATATGCTGGTAGACGTTGGCCATTACGTAAGCCATCAAAAATGGGGACTACCAACCCTTGAAATTCAAACTGTCCTGATGGGTAATTGGTAGGTTGTCCTGTTTGAAACAGGAAATTAGCATTAAATTTCCACTTTTTATTCAATTCATAACTTCCATTAAAAGAAATATCATGAGTCTTATCGTAGGGAGTATTATACCATTCTCCATTGTTAATACCAATTTCTGTAGGTGTTCTTCCTGGTGTACGTTGTTCTGATTTAGATAAGGTATATGCTAACCATCCTTTAAATTTCCCTTTATTTTTTCGGATTAAAAGTTCTAAACCATACGCTCTGGCTTCACCATTAAGTATTTCTTGTTCGATAGCATCATTTGCTATAAGTTCAGCTCCATCTATATAATCAATACGGTTTTCGATATCTTTATAAAACACTTCTGTTTCTATTGAGTACGCGTCATCCTTAATGCTTTTAAAGAATCCTAATGCATATTGGTTTAATAACTGTGGTTTTATATATTTTCCGCTTGGTGTCCATACATCTAATGGAGTAGGAGAGCTTGTATTTGATAATAAATGTAGGTATTGCGCCATTCTGTTATAACTAGCTTTTATTGAAGTATTATCGTTAAAAACATAGGCTAATGCTACTCTTGGTTCTAGATTGGTGAAATTCTTTATTTGATCACTTCTACTAATTCTTTCTGTACCGATTGGATCTGCAGCTTCATAGATTTGCAATTCCTCATTAAATAATAAGGGATTATCATTCTCATAAATATTTAGTTCATCTTGTCCTAACCTAGTAAAGTTACTGAGGCGAACACCATATTGCAATGATAAATTATTAGAGATTTTATGCTCTGCATCGATATAAACTCCTAGTTCATTGGCATATTTATCAATTAGTTTATCCCGTATAATTCCTGAATCTTCGCTATTAGGTTTGATTTCACCTGGATTGAATCGATAATAGATGTCATTGATCCCATAATTAAGCTGAAAATTATCACTGAGATAATGTTTTAGATCATACTTTAAGTTAAAGTTTCTGATGCCAGAATCCCATTCAAAACCTACAAAATCAAGCTCTAAACCATAAAAATAATCAGAATATATCAATGATAGATTAGAGAATAATTTGTCTGAGAATAAATGATTCCATCGTAAGTTTAAAACTGTATTTCCATAGGTGTTTCTAAAACTTTCACTGATAGAGAAAACGTCTCTACCAAAATACCCTGATAAAAAGAGACTGTTATTCTCGTTAATTTTATAGTTTAATTTAGTGTTGAGGTCATAAAAATAAGCTACGTTATCATTACCATCATCCAATAAAGGTAAGAAAAGGTGTGCATAAGACGCACGACCTCCAACCAGAAATGCTCCTTTGTTTTTTACAATAGGTCCTTCGGCTAATAACCTACTAGCTACTACTCCCAGACCTCCACTAAGATGGTATTCTTTGCTATTTCCTTCTTTTTGATAAATATCTAAAACAGAAGATACACGACCACCATATTTTGCAGGAATTCCTCCTTTGTAAAGTTTAATATCTTTTATAGCATCTGGGTTAAAAACTGAAAAGAATCCAAAAAGATGAGAAGAGTTAAAGATGGTTGCTTCATCCAATAAAATTAGATTTTGATCAGCAGCTCCACCACGAACATTAAACCCAGAAGCACCTTCACCACTACTGGTTACACCAGGTAACAAAATTATGGATTTAATAACATCTGCTTCTCCTAGGACTACTGGTATTTGTTTGATGGTTCCTGCAGTTAGTTTATTAAGACTCATCTGTGGGGTCTTAATATTGACTTTTTCCACGTTTTCAGTAATAATTACTTCATCTAACATTTCGGAAGCTTCAGTTAACTGAAAATTCAATTTCTTATCTTCATCTAAGATGATCTCTTGAACGATGTCTTGAAAACCTAAATAACTAATCTGAAGCTTATAGTTTCCTTTTGGTAAAGTAATAGAGTAAAATCCGTATTCGTTGGTGACTACTCCTTTTCCCATTTCTGGAAAAAGGACATTGACACCAATCAATGTTTCATTACTGGATTGCTCTGTTATGGTGCCACTTATGGTAAATTTTTCCTGAGATATAGCAGATGAGTATACCAGTATGCAAAGCACTACCAGTACTGTTTTAAGAGAGATGTGGTTTTTCAAAAGAAAATGTTTTTCTATAACGCTAATAGAATAGACGTATTAATCTACAATATGTTACGAATTATAGTTTATTATTTCTACTATATTAAAGATTTTAATTAAGATTTCCAGCAAAAACTAACGGGAAACCATTCTCCGGAGTATACAGGATAACTATTTGAGGATTTAACACTGGATTTGCGTTTAAGATATACTTGGTTGTTTTCTGAAAATACATAGTTAGTATCAATTTTTTTGGTTTCTATAATAACTTTAGTTTTCATTTGGGGCTTTGGTAACATTTTTTTCTTGTATTTAATGATAACAACTTTTGTGCCTAAAATTTTATATGCTGGTTTTTTTGATATATAAATCACATAATCCTTTGATTTTTTTCCAAAGGATTATGTTTTATCTATTTGATCAATAGTTTATTATGTTATTTTTTTATAGTTTCAAGAATTTGTTCTTCAGTTTCGCCATCTGGACTACCAGATTCGATAAAAAAGATAAAACTAGCTTTTGTGTTATTTTCGGTAAAGTTCACCTTAAACTCTACAAATATGTCTGGTTGTATTACATCGTCGATTATTGCATTGATTTTATAATTTGATTCATCTACTTTCTCCCATTTGGACATTGCTTCATATGAGTTACAAGTTTCATCGATATCCTTATATTTTCCTTTACTAATAGTATTGCCATTGTTTATAAATGTAATAGATTCACTGTTGCAATCTAGTGATTCTTCCATACCATTGATGGTTATTTTGGTTACTTGCCAAGTGCCTATAATTGGTTCTGAGCTGATAGTGGGATCGGTTATTTCTATAATTATATTGTCATCATCAGACGAACAAGAAGTTTGACTTATTAGGATCAGGACAAAGATTAAAATTAACTTTTTCATTGTGTTTAAAATTTAGTTATTGAATTTTATGTGATATATACTTAGATTTTTCTTTTTAGAATTCGCAGTTGATTGTTACTTATAAATTAAATAGTATGTAAGCGTTAGCTTTTATAGTTTGTAACCTACACCAACTTTTATGAGATGTATATTTGTATTGAATGAGATATCTGGCAAATTATCTTGCGCACCGAGTTTTACAAAATCATATTGAAATTGAACAAAAAACTTTTTATAGATATCATATGCAACCCCAAAGTTTAAGTTAAACCCACTTTGAGTGTCAGTGGATTCGGTGGTATCTGTTCCTGATACATCAAAAAACATGATTGTGTATCCAATACCCACCGAAGGGCGCAATTTTTCAATTGATTCTATGTTTAGTTCTCCAAACAACCTTGGCTGTATGGTGTATGCTGTAGTTTTGAAAATATCAGACTTGTTATTGATTAATATTCCACCATTCAGAGAAGCTCCTATTTTTACAGGACTTAAGTTAACGAACTTATAATCTACACCTGCATCAATAATTCCAGTATAACTTTCTCCGATAAAATTGTCACCTAAAGGGATAGGGTAGTTGAGTTCAAAACTAATTTTTGAGTCTTGAGAAAGTAATTTGAAGCTAATAGTTAATAGTACTATACATAAGATGTTTTTTTTCATGATTACAAAATTTAAGTTAATTGTTAATTAAGGGTATTTTAAGGCAATACTTAGCCTGATCAATAGGTGTTCTCTATTGATTATTGATTATGTCGCTTGAAGCGTATTATGTTATTTGGTAAACTGTTTGGTTAATTGATCGGAGCTTTTTTCTTATATCGATTCTTGCCAAGGTTAAAAACTCCAATCTTAGCTCCGATATTTATAGAAAATCCATTAATATTATCCAGAATATTAGGTATTGGGTCAATTGGGGATGAAAATCGGTATTTTATACCTGCTTCAAATTGTAAGTATTTAGAAAGATTATACAATATGTTAATACCAGGTTCTATAATCAATGTTATATCGGTACTTTTGATTAATGGTCCAGAAGCTTGTACGTATCCAGGTCCCATTAAAAGTGGAAAAGAAAAATTAAATCTTGATGTCCTCAGTACTATGTTTTCTACATGGAGACCTCCGTAAATAACCAATAAGTCAAAATCTCCCCCAAAAGAACGATCTACCGAACTTAGGCCAGAGTATAAAGCTCTTGCAGTAATTCCTAACTCCATCTTTTTATTAGCAACATATGCTAATTTAACTCCTGCATTGGTTGTTTCATTTTTTTTAATTTGACCATATCCAATATCTACACCAAGATAAATACCGTGCAGTATGTTTTTTCTGTCATTAAACTCAATATAATCCGATGTTTCAGTTTCTTGCGAATATCCTATGCTCATTGATATAAACATAAATAACGTCAGTAAGATAGTTGATGCTTTCATTTAGTTTTCTTTTCTATTATGTATTGACAACTAATTTTTTTAAGGGTTGCTTATAAATTATCTTTTTTTCGGTTTTATAATTGTAATTATCGCTCTTGTAGAATAATAATACCTTTTTCACCCTTAATATTTATTTTTCCTTTGTTATTTTCAGATCCGTAAGAAGCTTCTATGTTTCTTAATCTTTTTATCCTATTTATCATTGTGTTTTTTATGTTTTTAAAGGATTTAGGGATTCTCAATAACCCTTGTTCCAGCGATGCATTAAAATCAAAATTAAGTCCCGATATATTGATATTTACCTCCGAAGATTTTTGATTTACGATAATGTTCGTATCAGATTTTGAAATTTTTTTAATTTGTAAATCAGCTACTTCCATTGTAATATTTATGGCTTGTTGTACCTGAAGGAGTTTAACATTAGAGAACTTAAGTTCTCCAGTTATCGTTTTTAATTTTTCAATGGTAACTTTATCTTTATTTGAATATACTTCAAGCTCAGCAACATTTTTAATAGTTATAGTAGATCCACTACTATTTATCTTTAAATCTTTAGAATTTTCCAGGTCAAATTCGCTATTTTTTAATTCTACATTACCATTTGTTATAGATTTGGTTCTTAGTTTACCAAATTTCATTTTGATATTAGCATTGGTAATATCATTATTGATCCAGGTATCTCCATGTTGTAGATTTAACTTTAATTTTCCGTTCCAATCATTAATAATAATATCACCAAATTTATTAGTTACTTGAATTTTTGAATTAATAGGTAAATTGATGGTGTAGTTTATTTGAATATTTCCTTTACCAACATCTAATGGATTAGTTTTGCTAAGCATTCTAGAAAAGAAACCACTGCTTTTTTCTTCAATGTTAGAAAAAATATTGACAAGGCCACCTGATGAGGTTATCGATGGTTTAATCCTATCCAGAAGATCTTTGGCATCAGCTTTCTCTTTTTTGTTAACCAGAATATCAATAGTAATTTCTATTTCTTGTTGGTTCCAACCATTAATTGTAATATTTCCGTATTTGTTATCCAACTGAAGCTCTCCCGAGTTTGTAAACTCATATGATTGCTTTATTGTTTTGGATACTTTTTGCTGAGCGCTTAATGTGTATCCAAAACCGAAAACAGATAGGATGAGTAGTTTATAAAATATATCCTTCATTATCATCAGTTTTTTTTGAATCATTGATTTGCTCCAATAGATTTTCTATTAACTCGATTCTTTTTTTATAGTTGTTTACGATGGCTTCTAATATGTACTCATTGTTGAAATTATTCTCCATTTCCTTTTTTAAAAGCTCATATTCTTTATCTAGTTCATCCATGAATGACAGGAACTCTTCTTTGTCACTTGCTAATAACTTGTCGTTATTATTAACCAATTGCACTTGAAAGGATACCAAACCTTTATAATAGCTGTCTATATCCATTAATTCTTGATTAGCAACGTTACTTGATTGATTTGAAGCAGTGAAAATGCTAGCTAAAGAAAAGACTCCAATCAAAATAATTATGGTAGCAGCTATTTTAATCATTGGTGATTGCCAAAGCTTTACAGTTTTTACTTTAGAAACAGGGTTAAGTTCTGATTCGATGTGTTCCCAGAGCTTATTTTTATCTACTGTATGTTCGTCAAATAGATGTCTGTTTTTACTTATATGTTTTTCAAAATCATCCATGGTATTATATTGTCTTTATAATCTGAATTAGTTTTTTCTTAGCTCTATGATATTGAGATTTTGATGTGGAGCTAGAAATTTTTAGTATCTCCGAAATCTCAACATGATCATATCCTTCAATTAGATATAGATTAATAATTTGTTTATACCCATCAGGAAGCAGCGCAATTCCTTTTTTTATTTTTTCGATATCGGTTATTGGAACTGGTATACTTGTTTCTTCGCTAAGATGATATTCTTGATCTTGAAGCGGAGTGATTGGTATTTTTTTTAATTTCAAATGATTAATACTTTTATTAATGACTATTCTTTTGAGCCAGGAACCAAAAGTACTTTCATACCTGAAAGAAGGTAAATTTCTAAAAGCTTCTACAAAACTCTCCTGCGTTACATCTTCTGCATCCTCTTTTATACCAATCATACGCATACTTACATTGTACATAGCATTCACATATAGCTCATATAGCTGATATTGAGAATTTCTATCACCAGACTTGCTTTTTTCTACAAGGTCTTTATGTGTATAAAGAATATTGGTTTCCAATTATTAATTCTTGGTTGTAAGTTTCTTTTAAAGTTACTCTTCTTTTCTAGTTATTACTATTGACAACTCAAAAAGTAAAGGGTTGCATCTAAGGTTTTTTTAGGATTCATAAAAAAAGCCTGTAGAAATATATCTACAGGCTTTTAGGATTTTTAGTATCGGTTTACTATTATTTATGCACCAATAATTTTATTTAATGTTTCACTAGGTCTCATTGCATTAGCAACTTTAGTAACATTTGGCCAGTAATAACCACCCATATCTACTGTACTTCCTTGAGCATCTATCAACTCTTGTAAAATCTTAGTTTCATTATCAGCAAGTTCTTTTGCTAATCCACTAAACTCCGACTGAAGATCAGCATCCTTATTTTGAGCAGCCAATTCTTTTGCCCAATATAATGCTAAATAGAAATGACTACCTCTATTATCTAATTCGTTTACTTTTCTGGATGGAGATTTTTTATTTTCTAAAAACTCTTCAGTAGCTTTATCTAATGCTTCAGCAATTATTAAAGCTTTTTGGTTGTTATTTACCTCTCCTAAGTGTTCTAAAGATATTGCAAGTGCTAAAAACTCTCCAAGAGAATCCCATCGAAGGTGTCCTTCTTTATTAAATTGTTGTACATGCTTAGGAGCTGATCCACCAGCACCAGTTTCAAATAAACCTCCACCATTCATTAATGGAACGATTGATAACATCTTTGCACTGGTTCCAAGTTCAAGAATAGGGAAGAGGTCAGTATTATAATCACGTAGTACATTTCCAGTTACAGAAATAGTGTCTTTACCATCTTTTATTCTTTCTAAAGAAAATTTAGTAGCTTCTATTGGAGACAGGATTCTGATATCTAATCCATCAGTATCGTGTTCTGGCAGGTATTTGTTTACTTTTTCAATAAGACTGGCATCATGAGCTCTATTTTTATCTAACCAGAATACAGCAGGTGTGTTGGTTGCACGAGCTCTACTTACAGCAAGCTTTACCCAATCTTTTACTGGTGCATCTTTGGTTTGACACATTCTCCAGATATCTCCCTCTTCTACAGCATGTTCAATTAAAACAGTACCAGAAGCATCTACAACGCGAACAGATCCATTTCCTTTAATTTCAAAAGTTTTATCGTGTGATCCGTATTCTTCAGCTTTTTTAGCCATCAGTCCTACGTTTGGAACTGTACCCATGGTTGTTGGATCAAAAGCTCCATGTTTTTTGCAAAAATCGATAGTCTCTTGATATATCCCTGCATAACTACTATCTGGTATAACTGCTTTGGTATCCTGAGTATTACCATTTGCATCCCACATCTGACCAGAAGTTCTAATCATTGCTGGCATAGAAGCATCGATAATCACATCACTAGGAACATGAAGATTTGTAATTCCTTCATCAGAATTTACCATAGCTAATTGTGGACCGTTTTCATAACAAGCTTTAATATCTGCTTCTATTTCGGATCTTTTAGCAGCATCTGGTAATTTTTTTAACTTGTTTACAAGATCACCAAAACCATTATTTACTTCAACACCTATTTCTTCTAATATTTCACCGTGTTTTTGGAAAACATCTTTAAAAAAGACTTCTACAGCATGCCCAAAGATAATAGGGTCAGATACTTTCATCATAGTTGCTTTCATATGTAATGAAAACAATACATTCTTATCCTTAGCATCTGCAATTTGCTGTTCTAGAAAGGAAATCAAAGCCTTTTTGCTCATAACAGAAGCATCAATGATCTCGCTAGCAAGTAATGTAGTCTTTTCTTTTAAAACAGTAGTGTTTCCGCTATGGTCAATAAACTCAATCCTAACATCACCAGCTTTAGATACAGTAACAGATTTTTCATTAGAACGAAAATCTCCACTAGCCATAGTTGCTACATGGGTTTTAGAATCACTGCTCCAAGCACCCATAGAGTGAGGATTTTTTCTTGCATATTGCTTTACTGGTTTAGGAGCTCTACGATCAGAATTACCTTCTCTTAACACTGGATTTACAGCACTACCTTTAATTTTATCATATCTGCCTTTAATTTCTTTTTCGGCATCATTTTCTGGTTCTTCAGGATAATTAGGAATATTAAAACCTTGTAATTGTAATTCAGCAATTGCTGCTTTCAATTGAGGAATTGAAGCACTAATATTAGGAAGTTTGATGATATTAGCTTCTGGTTTTAGCGCAAGCTCACCAAGTTCTGCAAGTGCATTTGCTTGTTTTTGTTTATCAGTAAGATTCTCTGGGAAAATTGCTAAAATTCTTGCTGCAAGAGATATATCTTTGGTCTCTACTTCTATATTGGCAGCTTTTGTGAATTTTTCGACAATTGGTAAAAAAGAATATGTAGCTAATGCAGGTGCTTCATCAGTTTTTGTGTAAACAATTTTTGAGGATTCAATTCCCATATTTTTTTGATTTTGGATAAGATATCTTTTTTGGGATTACAAGCAGGATATCTTATGTATTATACTATGTATTAAGGAAATAATTAGTCGTTTAACTTTTCTTGGACAAACAATATTAATCCTTGTTTTTAATCTGGCGGAATATTTTGCGTATTGCAATATTATTTGCTGTAAGATTTTCCGAGCGCGAAGATACGAATATAGGGCAGTAAATGCAACCTGTATGATGTTAGTTTTGCGTTAAAGCGATTGAATTAGAAATCTTTAAAAAAGAAAGGGAAGAAAAAATGGTAGTCGCAAAAAACTGAACTTGATTTGAGAATAATTTTACAAAATGAAAAGCCATATCATAATACGAATACCTTGATATGGCTTTTGTGCAGAAATAAGAATAATGTCAGCTGTTTTACCCGCTGTGAAATAATAACTTTCGTTAATTTATACCAAAATTGTTATTTCTGTTTTTGAGTAGATTTAAATTGATCTAAGAAAATACCGATGTTAACCTAAATACTACTCGGGTGACTATTGCGAACGCTTGTGTTTCTAAATTACTTTTGTAATTTTTCAGTTTTTCATCCGAATAGTCTAATGCCTCTTAAAATTAAAAAAGTGTCAAAACTTAATTTTTTCCTTTGAATTTCATTTTGAAATGATTTTAAAGAGAACCCTTAAAGTGATTTCAATGATGTACTCAAAAAAATAACTTTCGTTTTATATTTATCCTAATTTTAAGATGGTTTATGTAAATGTTCAAAGAACGTGTTTAGAAAATAATATAATCAGGGAATCCTTGTGTCATCTCTTTGAGTAATTATATAATTTCTTTAATAAAAATAACAAAAATACATCAAGCAGTCAATTTTTTGTATAGTTTTAGTTATCAACTGGTTATAAACCATAGTTATTAACTTTTGTTCATAAAAAAAGGTTGCCCTTTGGCAACCTTTTATATGGTAAAAGAAGTAAGAAATTAGCTTCTTTTTTCTTTAATACGAGCTTTCTTACCAGTAAGTTCTCTAAAGTAGAATATACGTGCTCTACGAACTTTACCTCTTTTGTTAACTTCGATTTTCTGAAGTGCAGGTAAGTTTACTGGGAAAATACGTTCTACACCTACTGTTCCAGACATTTTTCTGATTGTAAAAGTTTCACTAGAACCAGAACCTCTTCTTTGGATAACAACTCCTCTAAAGAACTGTGTACGTGTTTTGTTTCCTTCTTTAATTTCGTAATATACTGTGATTGTATCACCTGCTGAAAACTCAGGTAAATCTTTTCTTGTAACAAATTCGTCTTGTACGAATTTTACTAAATCTTCCATTTTTGAGATAGTTTACTTATGTTTATTAAAGCAACATGCACGATTCTCGCCAGAGGTTATTTCAATTAGGCTGCAAAAATAATTATTATTTAATGATTTGCAAGTATTTATAGTATTAATTATTCATTTTCATTTAGTAAATCGGGTCTTCTTTCCTTAGTTCTTTGGTAAGCTTGTTCTTCTCGCCATGCTTCAATTTTTGGAAAATTTCCAGATGTAAGTACTTCTGGTACCTTCCATCCTTTATATTCGGCAGGTCTTGTATATATAGGAGGTGCTAATAGATCATCCTGAAATGAATCAGTAAGTGCAGAAGTTTCGTTGCCTAATACACCAGGAATTAACCGTATAATCGCATCACAAACAATTAAGGCACCAAGTTCTCCTCCTGACAACACATAATCTCCAACAGATATTTCTTTTGTGATAAAATGGTCTCGAACTCTTTGATCTACACCTTTATAATGACCGCAAAGAATGATTAAGTTTCCTTTTAATGATAGTTGATTAGCGATTCCTTGATTTAAAGTTTCCCCATCTGGTGTCATGTAGATAACTTCGTCATATTCTCTTTCTGCTTTTAATCCCGAAATACATTTGTCGATAGGTTCTACCATCATTACCATACCTGCACCACCACCAAATTGATAATCATCTACTTGTTTGTAGTTATCAGTTGTGTAGTCTCTTAAGTTATGTAAATGTACTTCTACAAGTCCTTTTTCTATAGATCGCTTCATAATTGAAGCTTCAAAAGGGCTTTTAAGAATATCCGGTACAACGGTTATTATGTCTATTCGCATCTTGTATAGTTAAGAGCTGCAAAGATGCAAAAGAATATAGTAAAAATCCAGATAATTATAATTACTTGGCTCCAGCTTTACGTTGTTTGTTTATTTCATCCTGAAGTTTACGCATTACTTTTTGTTCTCTTTCTAATGCTCTACGTCTGTGATCTTCAAATTCAGCTTCAGTTTCTGCTAAAGCCTTTTTGGCTTGTATTGTAACAGAATTACTATTCTTGAATTTAAAAACAAAGAACGCTAATAATGCTAAAAGTGCTCCAACGATTGTCCACATCATAGTTTTGTAACTACCTTTTGTAAAAGATATTCCTAAAAATGACATGCTATCTTTTTCTTCTGTAACCGAAGTGAGGTTTTCATTGGTTTTTGCCAGAGATGCTTCTAGATTAGCTATAGAAGTCTGCTGTTGTGTGATTTTTTGATTAGAACTAGTTAATTTAGATTCAAGGGTTTTTAAAGAATCAATCGTGTTCGCTTTCAATTTATTTAACCAAACTCGTTTTACAACTTTGTATTCTTGGTACTTTCCAGATTTTTTTATCACAACATCAAATTGGTTTTCAATGTTTTCTTGTTGCAATGCCTGTTCTGCAGTAAGGTTCTCTTCTTGTGCCTGAATGGTTTCAAAGATAGGGAATAGAGCTATTAAAACTAATAGGTACTTTGGTAATTTCATGTGTGAATTTTTGATGTTTTTAATGGTCATATGAAGCCTTCTGAGTACTGTGATATCTCTTATTTAATATGGTTTAAGAAATATTTACGGGTCGTATTGGTTTCATTCTCGTTTTACGTTAGTCTTTAATTAACTTTAACGGTAATAAATATACGATATTGTAGATAATTTAAAAGATTTAATGCTCATATCTTACATCTGCATTCTTTGTGTTTTGTTTTTTGTTAGATAGATGATTGCTTTCTATATGTGGTTACTTACTTGGAAATTTCAACCTTTTATTTTGATTCATAATATTAGTGAAGTATAGTTGCTTTTGATATATAGGTATGTATTGTATGACTAGATGAGAGATAAAAGTAAAAAGTCGCTACATAACATATCGACTTTTTTGGATTATTTATGTACTTATTGATTTCTAGTAATAAGTGAAACGTCTTACCTTGGCAATATATTTAGATAATCTTATTACCTGGTGACTATATCCATATTCATTATCATACCAAACATAAAGAACAGCATTATTACCTTTAGCATCCACAATAGTTGCATTGCTATCGTAAATTGATGGTGCAGAAGAACCAACAATATCACTAGAAACTAATTCGTTGTCTAAAGAGTATTTAATTTGTTCTACTAGATTTCCTTCTAAAGCATATTTCTTGATAATCGCATTCATACTTTCTTTAGAGGTGTTCTTATCTAAGTTAAGATTAAGAATTGCTAAAGATCCGTTAGGTACAGGTACTCTAATTGCATTAGAAGTTAATTTTCCTTCAAAACTAGGTAATGCTTTTGAAACTGCTTTTCCTGCTCCAGTTTCTGTAATAACCATATTTAAGGCAGCAGCGCGACCTCTACGGTATTTTTTATGCATATTATCTACTAAGTTCTGGTCATTTGTATATGCGTGAATTGTTTCTAAATGTCCATTTACAACTCCAAAACTTTCGTCTACTGCTTGCAAGATTGGTGTAATTGCATTGGTAGTACAAGATGCAGCAGAAAATATGTTTACTTTATCAGGATCGTGTTCTTTGTGATTTACACCGTGAACGATGTTAGGAACTCCTTTTCCTGGTGCTGTAAGTAAGACTTTGTCTATACCCTTAGCAACCAGATGTCTGCTTAATGCTTCTTTGTCTCTAAACGCTCCAGTATTATCTATTAATAAAGCATTGTCAATTCCAAAAGAAGTATAATCAATATCCTCTGGGTTATTAGCACTAATTACTTTTACTGTTGTTCCATTGATGATTAACGCACTGTTTGCAATATCGGTTTCAACCAAGCCTGCAAAATCTCCATGAACAGAATCATTTCTTAATAAAGAAGCTCTTTTTTCTAAAATATCTTCTGTAATAGCTCCTCTGGTCACAATCGCTCTTAATCGCAATTGGCTTCCTTTCCCAGTAATGGTCATTAATTCTCTTGCAACAAGTCGTCCAATACGTCCAAAACCATATAGAACAACATCTTTAGGAGAAATGTTTTTAAATTCTTTAGCATCCTTTAGTTTGTTCATTACAAAACCAGTTGCAGAATCAAACTCATTGCCTGCTAAGTGATATTCATAGGTAAGTTTACCTATATCTAATTTAGCAGGAGGTAAGTCCATTAATTTAATGGCTTGCGCTATTTCTACTGAGTCAAAAATCGAAATTGGTTTTTGAACAAACTCACCTGCGTATTCATGTAAGTTAAGAATTTCACTTACATTTTTATCAATTAACTGATTACGAAATAATACAAGTTCGATAGAATTGTCGTACCATAAATCGCTTACAGTTTTAATAAAAGCCACAGTAGCGCGGCGTCTGTCTGCCTGAAAGGCAAGTTCTTTTTCATAAACTTCGTTAGAGCTCATAATGTGTTGTGTTTTACAATCTTGAAATTTCGCGCAAAAGTATGAATTTCAATCGTTTTCGTAAAGCCTTTTTTAATAAAAAAATCCTATTATTTTATTAAATAATAGGATTGTTGATTTTATATGATGTTTTAATTAATCCTGAAAAACAAATTCACGTTTTTCTCCATTCTGATCAATCAAGCTAATAGTGATATCTTCGTCAACATATTTGCTTTCTATAATCTGTTTTACTTCTAAAACATTTTTCACTTTTTTGCCATCAATTTCGCTTATAATTAACCCTTCTAGATTATATCGCTTCATTTTGGGATTTAGTGCTTTACTGATAACAACTCCATGATCCAGGTTGAATTGTTTTAGATATTTGATATTAGGATTGGCAACTTCGACACCTACATCTTTAATCTCATATCGTTGAATCACATATTTTGATAAAGTAACGGGTAAACTTAATTCTCTATTTTGTCTTATTACTTTAACATTGATAATATCATTTGGACTTTTGCTGTTAACATACCCAGTAAGATCAGAAAACTTTCGAATTGGTAAGCCGTCAATTTCACTAATTACATCTCCTTTCTTTAGACCAGCTTTTTTTGCACCACTATCCTCTTCAACTTTTTTAATTAAGACTCCTTGGGATACTGATATATCAAATTCCTTTATGGTTTTTTCATTAATAATTCCTCCTTGTATTCCTAAAATACCACGTTGAACATCTCCAAACTCCAGAATGTCTTCTACTATTTTACGGGCATTGTTAGAAGGGACTGCAAAGGCATACCCTACATAAGTACCTGTTTGAGATGTAATAGCAGTATTTATTCCAATCAGTTCTCCTTTAGTATTTACCAATGCGCCACCACTATTTCCTGGATTGATTGCAGCATCGGTTTGTATAAATGATTGGTTGTTTCCGTCATATTCATTAAGGTCTCTTGATTTAGCACTTATGATACCAGCAGTAACCGTAGAAGTTAGGTTAAATGGATTACCAACCGCTAATACCCATTCTCCGATTTTTGCAGTGTTAGAATCACCAAAAGGTATATAACTTAGTTTTTCGTTTGTATCAATCTTAAGTAATGCAATATCATATTGTGCTGCAGTTCCGATTACTTCTGCTTTATATGATTTGTTATTGTTTAGGGTTACTTCTAGATCAGTCGCACCATCAATTACATGGTTGTTCGTTACGATATATCCGTCTTCAGTAATGATTACTCCAGAACCTGCTCCTTGAATTCTTCTTTCGGTAGTGCCACCATTTCTAAAATACTCCATCAGGTTTCTAGGAGTTTTACTAATTCCATATTGTTTTACGTGAACAACAGCATTTAATGTCTTCTCTGCGGCTAACGTAAAATCTACGCCAGAATTTGCAGGATTTAGATTAGAGTTATTATATGCAGTAGGAATTATACTTGTTTGAGGTGTGACTTCAGTTTTGGTAATAACAACAGTATCTGGTTCTAAAAAAACCTTATACGCTCCTAACGTTATTATACCTGCTAAAATAGCGACAACCAATAAGCTTAAAAATCTTTTCATCTTCTTTTCTTTTTTCGTTTAATTTGACTAGTACTATATGTATAGACTGTGTATAACTATTAAAATTACAATTATAGTATTATTTTTTTTGATATTTAACGCACCATTAACAGTGATATTATGTTGGCATTCTTTGTACCTTTGCCCTTATATAATTGAATAAAAATAATGAACATTACTTTTTACAAATACCAAGGAACGGGTAATGATTTTGTAATCATTGATAATAGGCAGTCAATTTTGTCCAAAAATAATACCAAACTTTTTGCGAAGCTTTGTGATAGAAAATTTGGGATAGGAGCAGATGGGTTGATGTTGCTAGAGCTTCCTGAAAATGAAGAAGATGATTTTACAATGGTGTATTTTAATGCTGATGGAAATGAGAGTTCTATGTGTGGTAATGGAGGGAGATGTTTAGTGGCATTTGCGGCATTTCTTGGGGTTATAGAGGATAAGGCAACTTTCACTGCTATTGATGGAAAGCATAATGCAGTAATTAAAGACAAGCTTGTTTATTTGCAGATGCAAGATGTTTCGATAATAGAACATCATGATTCACATTTATTTTTAGATACAGGTTCTCCGCATCATGTAACTATGGTAGATGATTTAATGAGCTATGATGTTGTGAATGTTGGGCGCCAAATTAGAAACGGAGCACCTTATTTCGAAACTGGAAGTAATGTTAATTTTGTGGAGAAAGAAAAGAATGATGTTTTTGCTGTTAGAACGTATGAACGAGGAGTAGAGGATGAAACGTTATCTTGCGGAACGGGAGTTACGGCAGTGGCATTGTCAATGTATTCTAACAGATTGACGGATAAAGAAGAGATAAGTGTTAAAACTCCTGGAGGAACTTTAAAAGTGACTTTTAAAAAAACTGAGAAAGGGTATACGGATATATTTCTAATAGGCCCTGCAGAACAAGTATTTAAAGGAGAAATAGAATGTTAACGCTTAAAGGTGAACATATTTATCTGCGTGCTCTTGAGCCAGAAGATCTTGATTTTGTTTATGTCATTGAAAATGATGAAAGCATTTGGGAAATGAGTACTACACAGACTCCATATTCAAGATTTTTAATTAAGCAATATTTAGAAAATGCACATCAGGATATTTATGAAGCAAAACAATTAAGGCTTGTTATATGTGCTAATGATGGTGCTGCGCTAGGATTGATTGATTTGTTTGATTTTAATCCTATTCATAATAGAGTAGGAGTTGGAATCCTTATTGCTGAAAAAGAATCTCGTGGAAAAGGATACGGAAAAGAGGCACTGAAACTTATAATAAATTACGGAAAAACACATCTTCGCTTGCATCAATTATATGCTAATATTGCAGAAGATAATTTTGCAAGTGTAAAATTGTTTGAAGGACAAGGATTTCAGAAAATAGGAATAAAAAAAGAATGGAACCTTGTTGCAGGTAAGTACAAGGACGAACTTTTATATCAACTTATATATGTACATTAAAAGAATTTTATTGATAATAGCTCTAATAGGTTTAATAGGGGGTGGTGTGTTTGCATATTATGTGTATCAAGCTGTTTTTTCTCCAAACACTAATTTTGAAACTGAAACAGTTACTATATATATACCTTCTGGAACAACATATCCAGAATTAAGAAAAATAATTCATCCTTTAGTAAAGAATTCTTCGAGTTTTGATAAGATTGCTGCTAAAAAGGGGTATGCTAAAAAGGTGAAAGCAGGGAGGTATATTATAAAAAAAGGTTTAAATAATAATGAACTTGTTGATTTGTTGAGAAGTAAGAATACTCCGATTCAATTGAGTTATAATAATCAAGAAAGGTTAGAAAACCTGGCAGGCAGGGTTGCTCAGCAAATAGAAGCAGATAGTTTGTCATTACTTAAGGCTTTTAAAGATGATGCGTTTATAAATGCTCATGGTTTTACAATTGATAATGCTTTGTCCATGTATGTTCCTAATAAGTATGAATTTTTTTGGAATACATCTGCCAAACAATTTAGAGATCGAATGTGGAAAGAATATAATCGTTTCTGGAATGATCGTAGAAAAGAAAAAGCAAAGGGCATCGGTCTTACTTTAAATCAGGTTGTTATTGTTGCTTCTATAGTGCAGAAAGAAACGGCAAAGGTAGACGAACGACCTAGAGTAGCGGGTGTGTATCTGAATCGATACAAAAATGGATGGAAGCTGGATGCAGACCCTACTGTCATTTATGCAATTAAGAAACATAGAGGTGATTGGAACGCAGTTATTAAAAGAGTTTTATATAAAGATCTTGAACTTGATAGTCCATATAATACATATAAATATAAAAACTTACCTCCAGGACCAATTACAATGCCAGATATATCTTCTATTGATGCAGTTCTAAATTACGAAAAGCATGAATACTACTTCTTTGTGTCTAATGTAGAGAATTTTGGATATCATAAATTTGCAAAGACCATTGCGCAACATAATAGGAACAAAAAACAGTACGTAAATTGGATCAATAAACAAGGGATAAAACGATAAGAATAGCAAGGCTGATTTTGTAGGAGAAAAATGATTTTTTTTCTTGACTCTGTCCAATTTATCTAAAATTTATTAACAATAACGTTTGATTTTTTGTGAATTACTCTCAAAGTAGGCTGTTCATTTTTTATCGATAAAAGTTCCTTATTTGATGTTTAAGTGCGTTTTTTGAGTCCTTTTTTAGGTTTTTTTGCTTTTTTTTAAGATGTTTTTTTGTGTAAATAGCTGTTTTTCAGTGTTGTAAATAAATTAACGCTTTGTTCTTTATATCTTATAAAAAAATTGTATATTTGCACCGCAAAAATTTAAGTAGAGGGGAACATCTTTTAGGTGTCTACTTAGAAATTTTTTATATGATAAAGAGGATAATTGGATTATCAGTAATTCTTACAATTGGAGGGGTTGTATTAGTAAGTTTTACGCCAAAAAACCACATAGATTTAAGCTCATACAGTACTGAGGGGTTGGATTTGTATTATATTGCTCCTAACTTTAACGAGATAGAAGATAATATACCTGAAAATTTCATATCACCAGAACTCGGCAAATCATATGTAGGTTTTAAAGAAGCTGTTGCTTTTAAAGAATCTCGTGGAGATTATGGTGTGGTGAATCAATTTGGGTATCTGGGGAAGTACCAGTTTGGTATGGGTACACTTGCTTTAATTGGTATTAAAAATAAAAACACCTTTCTAAATAGCCCAGAACTACAAGAAAAAGCTTTTTATGCGAATCTTTCTAGAAACAAGTGGATTTTAAGAAGGGATCTTAAGTGGTTTGTTGGTAAGAGGATGAACGGTGTTTTGGTTACTGAATCTGGTGTATTGGCAGCTGCACATCTTGCAGGCCCTGGATCTGTTAAAAAATATCTTCGTAGTGGAGGTGTTGAGGGTTTTGCAGATGCATTCGGTACAACAATTCGTTATTATATGAAACGATTTTCAGGGTACGACACTTCTTATGTAATTCCTGAAAGAAAAGCTAAAGCCGAATCTGCATTTTAATAATCTCTCTGGATAATAAAGATTGTAGGTTTTTTATGTAAATCTGTTGCAGTATTTTTCCATTCTTCGATCGTTTTAGTGACGATGTATTCTGTTGTTAATGTGATATCGCTGGCAATACATAATCTCGTATTAGGGTTAAGAATTGCAATAAGATCTGCAAGCATTTTATCATTTCTATAGGGAGTCTCTATAAATAGTTGAGCTTGATTTTTTTCTAAAGAATTTTTCTCAAGACTTTTAATAGTGGATTTTCTTTCACTTTTGTCGATTGGTAAATAACCATTAAAGCAAAAATTCTGTCCATTCATACCACTACTCATCATTGCAAGTAATATAGAAGAAGGACCTACTAAAGGAGTTACTTGTATTCCTTTTTCATGAGCGAGCCTTACTACTTCTGCACCTGGATCTGCAATGCCAGGACAACCTGCATCAGATAATAGTCCGATAGACTGACCATTAAGGCAAGGAGTCAGGTAGTTTGGTATTTCTGAAGCATCTGTGTATTTGTTTACAGAATGTATGATAAGTGAACGCTGTGATTTGCTAGGACTCACCTTTTTTATAAATCTTCTAGCAGGTTTTTCGTTTTCAACAATGTAGTGGTTTACTTGTTCTAAAACCTTTTTTATAGATATAGGTAGTACTTCTAGAGGGACATCGTCACCTAGTCTAGTTGGTATTAAGTATAGTTTTCCTTTTGGATCTAGGGGTTTGGACTCCATAGTTTATTTGATCACTAATTTTTGGTTAAGTTCGTTTTGATTTATGTCTTTTATCTTAAAAATGTATAATCCTGCTGGTAATGAGCTGATGTCGTATGTACGCATGCTTTCTTGGTTAAGTAGTTTTTGTTGAACTACCTTGCCTTTTAGATCATATATTGCAATACTACTAATTTTTTTGCTAAAGTCAATATTGATATAGGTGTCAGCAGGGTTTGGATATAAGGTAGCTGAGTTTGATTGGTTTTCTGTGATTCCTAATACATTGCTATCAACTATTTGGTAGATTGTTCCATTGTCTCTTCCAGCAATGTATAATTCGTTGTTTATATCTTCTCCAAAAGCAGCAAATCCAGCATTGTTGATTCCTGTAAAATATGTTATTGTTCCACCGCTGTTTTCAATCATTCCAATCTCATTGCTACAGTAATCCGCAAATAAGTACTTTCCTTGTATGTCTGAAAATTTAGTCCCTCGGTATACATAACCTCCAGTAATAGAACATTTAAAAGCTCCGCTTGTGGTATGTGTGTATTCTGAAACGGGGAAAGTAAGGTCGTTATTGTTGGCAGGGCAGTTTCCTGTGCTGTTAAAGCTTATGGATCCTTCGAAACATCTCCAGCCATAATTTATTTCTTTAGGATTTCCGGATACTTTATTGATTTCTTCAATGTTTGTTTGACCTACATCTGCAATCCATAAATCATCTGTTTGGCTATCAAAGGAAAATTTCCAAGGATTACGTAATCCATATGCCCAAATTTCGTCAGCTCCATTAGTCCCAACAAATGGATTATCGGATGGGGTATAAGGAGGCGCAATATCTACATCTAGGCGAAGTATCTTGCCGAGAAGAAGGTTTATGTTTTGCGCACGATCTCCTGGATCCCCTCCATCACCACCATCACCACTTCCGATGTATAATTTATTATCAGGTCCAAAAATTATGTTGCCTCCATTGTGATTTGTAAAAGGTTGAGAGAATTCTAGGATTTTTAGCTCTGTAGTGTTGTCACCTAAATCACTATTGGTGGCGTCTCGCTCAAATCTTGATATTACAGAATTACCATTAGGAGCGATATAATACACATAGAAAAAACGATTATTAGAATAATTAGGGTGGAAAGCGAGTCCTAAAAGTCCTTGCTCGTTTTGTCTATTGGGTTCTTGTATGATTAGGTTAGAAAGATCTAAAAAAGGAGTGGCATTTGTAGTGCCGTTAGTGTTTAGGATTTTTATTAATCCCCCTTGTTCTACTATGAATAACCTGCTATCTCCAGCATTGGTTATTGTTAAAGGTCTGGTAAAACCTGTTGCGAAAGATTCGAGACTTATACTTTGGCAATTTCCAGAGTAGTATAGGAAGGATATACAAAAAATGATGATTTTTTTCATGAAATTGTATATTTAAGTGGGTTAATGGTTATTAAATATACAAAAACTTTGTTTTTTAACTCTTGATAGTTTTCTTATAGCTTTCTTGCTATAGTATCACAAGCGCTTTGTAGCATTTTAAAAACGTCTTCAAAACCTTGTTCGCCACCGTAATATGGATCTGGAACATCTAGTCCTGCGTTTGGTTGTAGCTCGTCTAAAATGAGCTTTACCTTTTGCTTGTCGGTTTCGTTTCTAGAAAGTTGGATAATATTGTTGTAGTTAGAATTATCCATAGGGTAAATGAAATCGTAGGTGTCAAAGTCACTAATTTTAAATTGAGCGGCTCTTTGGTTGGTGATATCTATATCATATTTTTTAGCGATTTCTATGGATCTTCTGTCTGGTTTTTCTCCAATATGATAACTGCTAGTTCCGCAGGAGTCTACCTGGAACCTTTCTGGGTCAAGTTTAGATTGTAAAATTCCTTCTGCTAATGGTGACCTGCAAATGTTTCCGAGGCAAACCATTAGTATCTTGACAGTCATTTTAATATAGAGTTATAGGGTAAGTTTTTTGCCAAGATCTTCAACATACTTTCTAAACTGCTTGTCGGTAGAAGAAAGGTTGTCTACTGTTTTACAGGCATGTAATACTGTAGCGTGATCTCTTTTTCCTATTTGTGTGCCAATACTTGCTAGTGAAGCTTTGGTTAGCTTTTTTGCAAAGAACATTGCTAATTGACGAGCTTGTACGATATGACGTTTACGTGTTTTGGATTGAAGTGTTTCTACATCCATTTGGAAATAATCGCTTACAACTTTTTGGATGTAATCAATAGATACTTCACGTTTGGTGTTTTTAACGTAATTATCCACAATTGCTTTTGCAAGATCAATTGTAATATCCTTTTTGTTGAAAGAGGAGTGTGCTATTAAAGAAATAATAGCTCCTTCTAACTCGCGGATATTTGTTTTAATGTTATTAGCTAAAAACTCTACAATATCTTCTGGCATCTCAACACCATCACGATACAGTTTGTTTTTTATGATTGAAATTCTAGTTTCGAAATCTGGTTGATGCAATTCTGCAGATAGTCCCCATTTGAAACGAGAAAGTAATCTTTGTTCTATGTCTTGCATATCAACAGGTGCCTTGTCACTTGTTAAGATTACTTGTTTGCCGTTTTGATGCAAATGGTTAAATATATGGAAGAAAACATCTTGTGTTCCTGCTTTTCCTGATAATAGCTGAATATCGTCTACAATTAATACATCTATAATTTGATAAAAATGTATGAAATCATTTCGGTTATTCTTTTTTACAGATTCTATATATTGTTGCGTGAATTTTTCTGCAGATATATATAATACGGTTTTCTCAGGATAATTGTCTTTTATATTTACACCTATCGCATGAGCTAAGTGTGTCTTTCCTAATCCAACTCCTCCAAATATTAAAAGTGGGTTAAAAGAAGTCCCTCCAGGTTTGTTGGCTACTGCCATACCAGCAGATCGAGCCAATCTATTAGAATCTCCTTCTAAGAAATTTTCAAAATTATAACTTGGATTTAATTGAGATTCAATTTTTACATTTCGAATCCCAGGAATCACAAATGGGTTTTTAAGTTCTGGATTTTTACTTTTGATAGGAACATCTACTTCTTGAGAGCTTACCGCGGTTCTATTAGAGCTTGGTATCTTTTCAGTAAATGGTTTTTTGTTACCGTAGGTGTTTTCCATCTTAATGATGTACACTAATTTGGCAGTTTCTCCTAATTCTCGAGTAAGGGATACTTTAAGAAGATTTACATAATGTTCTTCTAGCCACTCATAGAAAAATTTACTAGGTACTTGAATGCTTAATGCGCTATCCGTAAGCTTTACAGCTTTAATAGGTTCAAACCAGGTTTTAAAAGCTTGAGGGGTAATGTTGTCCTCTATAAAAGACAGGCAATTATCCCAAACTGATTGCGCAGTTATATTCATTAGAGTGGTTAGATTACTTTTATTTGGTTATTAAAGGAAAATTGTTGAAAATATTCCTACTTCTTTTGTTTGACAAATATGTGAACAAAAAATGTAAAAAAAAAACGATTTAGGGGTTGAATTTTAATTATTTTTTTCGCATACTTTAATAAATGTAATTTTACATAATTTATAGTTTTTTAAGTTAAAATATGTCAATCATTTCTGAAACTTCAATAAAAGTTAGATATTCCGAAACAGATCAAATGGGAGTCGTTCATCACGGTAATTATGCGCAATATTTAGAGTTATCCCGAATCGACTGGCTATCCAGATTAGGTGTTTCTTATAAATCTATGGAAGAAAGCGGTATTATGCTTCCCGTTTTTAAAATAGATTTTAAATTTAAGCAATCTGCTTTCTTTGACGATGAATTAACTGTTAAAACTTCGCTTAAGAAAATTCCTGCTGCGCGAATTGTTTTTGATTATGAAATTTATAATCAAAAACAAGAATTATTAACAATAGCTTCTACAACATTAGTTTTTGTTGATTCAGAAACCAGAAAACCAATTTTATGCCCTTCTTATTTATTAAAAATAATAGAAAAAGAATTAGTCATCTAATCTTTTAATTTCTATTTCGTACAACGCAGAGAAAAGATCATTTATTTCATCAGCAAGCTTTTTTCTTACAGAAATAAATAATTTACAATCTAATTCTAGCTTTTGATTAGTAATAATGAGTTGGCGTTCTTTAATTATTCGCATCACCTTATTCATGTTTTTATATTCAAAAGCGATACAGAAATTAATGTTAATAGTTTTTTCTATAATATCAGAAGATGTTATTGCTAATTGAGCAGCGGTTCTATATGCATTAATCAATCCGCCTACTCCAAGTTTTACTCCTCCAAAATAACGAACCACTACGACCAGAACATTGGTGATTTTATAAGATAGGATTTGACCATAAATAGGCTGTCCTGCAGAATTAGAAGGTTCTCCATCATCATTACTACGATATCTAATGTTCTCTGTGCCTAGTTGCCAAGCATAACACCAATGTCTTGCTGCATGATGTTGTTTTTTTAAACCATCAAGAATTGGTTTTACTTCTTCTTCTGAAGTAATAGGAAAAGCATACCCAAAGAATTTACTATTCTTGTCTTTGAACAATGCCTCATCTCCTTTTGTAGCAATGGTTTTGTATGTGTCTGTAGTGCTCAAAGCTGTTATAGGTTTATAGAAAAAGTGACAAGTAATATACTTATTATTGCAAGTATGATTCCTATCCAATTTTTTAAAATTAGTTTTTCACTAAAAAAAATGATGCCTACAAGAGTAGAAACCAATAGGATAGCTACATTGTTAATTATAAATACCGTTGAGCTATCCATACTTTCGTTTCTTAAAGCCTGAATAAGAAAGTAAATAGAAAAATAGTTTGGTACACCCAAACATATTCCTGCAATGATATTTTTTGAAGATATTTTGATAGTTCCTTGCACAGTTTTATATACTAAAATAAGAATACCTACAATTGCTGCAAACCCGAAAATAGTAGCCGAAAAAATAGGAACGTCTAGATTGGCTACATAATTAGTTTCCATAAATTTTATGCTCGTATCTATAATACCTCCTCCTAAAAAAACAGATAAAGGATATATTAGATTTTCTTTTTTTATTGAAATCCCATCAGTAGTCTTGATAGAAGTCATATATACCGCAATGAGCGCAATAAGAATCCCTATGATTTTAAGTATTCCTGTACTTTCTTTATATACAACAATGCCAAATACAACGGGTATCACTACACTCATTTTACTGGCTACGGCTGCAACAGAGAGTCCATTTTTCTGAGTGGTAATTGCCATTAAGTTAAAAACAAGAATAAAAATAAACCCTAAAATTATTGTCCCAAAAAACCAATCTGATTTTATAACACTATAGATTTTGATGGGTTGGGAATATGCGATTATTCCAGAAATAGAGGCTACGATGTAATTAACAACAATTGCTTGTAGCGTATCTACATTATATTTTACAAATAGCTTGAATGTAATTAAAATCAAACTTGAGGCAAGTATACTTAAAAGAAGATATATCAAAACAAGTCAGATTTTATGGTGAAAAGGGTAGAGATATCATCAGTTTTAGGGTCATTGTTCCAAGTGTTAATCCCTAATTGTTTAGCAGCATTTGTGTTTACTGCTGTGTCATCAATAAAAAGGGTTTCCGATGGATTTATTTTATGATTGTCTAAAACAAATTGAAAAATATCAATATTAGGTTTTCGTAAGTTGATTTCATGTGATAAATAAAAGGCATCAAAACAAGATTTAAAAATAGTATAGAATGAAATATTTTCCTTGATCCAATTGATGTGTAACTCGTTTGTGTTGCTCAATAAAATGAGCTGATATTTTTTTTCGTTTGCTAATTTTAGGAGAAACTCAAGACGATGCTCTGGGAAATCTTTTAAAATTGCATTCCATATGTTGGTTATCTGTTTTTTTGAAATGTTAGGTAATAATCTTTGATAATAACTGATAAATTCATTAGTCGTGATTTTACCTGTTTCATAAGATTCGTTTATCGACTCTGTTTCTTTACTGATAATTCTAAGACCTAACTTAGAAAGTTCTTTTTGTGTAGCAGTCTTGTCGAGATTAATAAAAACATCTCCAAAATCAAAAATAATAGTTTTAATCATTTCGATATATAATTAAAGTGTCTTCCATAATTTTTTCCTCAGAAATTGGTTGAGCTTTAAGTATCGGAGCACAAATTCCTTTTTTAAAAGTATTTAAACCTGTAAAAACTCTTGCCTCATCCCAAAGGTTTTTGTCTATAAAAGATTGAATAGTATAACTTCCTCCTTCTATAATAACCGATTGGATATCGTGCTTATGTAAAATATTACAGATCTCCTCAGTAACATTTTCTCTAGAAGTGATACCTTCATATATAATGTTGTTACTGCTCTTTCTGGTATCACGTGCTAATGTGATTATAATCGTTTTTGTAGTTTGATCTAAAACAGCTGAGTCATTAGGAATATTATTCGATACATCAATTACTATTCTTACTGGATTTGCTCCAGACCAATCTCTGGTAGTAAGCTTTGGGTTATCTTTGATCACAGTTTTGTTGCCAATTAAAATAGCTTGTTCTTCTGCGCGCCATTTATGCACTAACTGTCTGGAATATGTGTTAGTGATCCAAACAGGTTCTCTTTTGTTCGTGTTTTCTGGTGCAATAAAACCATCTGATGTTTGTGCCCATTTCAGAATAATATAAGGACGTTTTTTATTATGAAAAGTAAAAAAGCGTTTATGATGTTCTTGGCATTCATTTTCTAGAACACCAAGAATTACATTACATCCTGCATTTTGTAGTTTTTCGATTCCTTTTCCTGCAACCTTACTATGAGTATCGATTGTTCCTACTACAATAGTTGGAATATTATGTTTAATGATCAGATCACTACAAGGAGGTGTTTTTCCATAATGTGAACAGGGTTCTAAAGTGACATAAATAGTGGCTTCTTTTAAAAGAGCTTTATCCTTTACAGAGTTTATGGCGTTTACTTCTGCATGATTTCCACCATATCCACTAGTATATCCTTCTCCAATAATAATATCATTATGTGTAATGACACTACCAACCATAGGATTTGGTCTTGCACTACCCAAAGCATTTTTTGCGATTTGAATACAGCGCCTTATATGTTTTTCATGTATGCTCACTATATGCTATTTCAGACTTACTTTTTGCTCTTTGTCTATTTTATACGGGTAAGAAAAACTTCCTAAATGATATCTGATATTGCCTTTGTATTGGATAAGTAAAGAATCCGTTTGGACCATCTTTAATACACTGCCTAGAAGATTGTTTTTATTCTCTTTGTATATCTTAGAAAGAGAAAAGGTTCCTTCTAATGGAATTGTAAATGTTCCTTGTGCAGGAACATCAAATTCTTGAGAAGAAATCATACCTACATCAATGTTATCAACAAAAACATGTATATCATCTACAGATAGAGTTCCTTTTAAGCTGTTGGGATTGTTAAAGACTGCGTCTGCGATTAGAGTTACATTACGCATACTGACATTTTTAACCTCGATATTGGCAATATGTTTAAACTCTGGTTTTTTGGATACAGAACAACTTACTATAAAGACTAAGATTGTTGATAATAATAAAAGCTTCTTCATTGATTACTGTATAGATTTAATGTATATTTCATCTGGTTAAAAATATTAGACATAGTGATATTATATGTCGTTTTTGAGAGTAACAAAAGTAGTATTTATAAATCATAATGAGTACAATAAAAATCAGATCAGTTTCTTCTAAGGATAATAAGGCTTTAGCTCAAGTAATAAGGGATGTTTTAATCGAGATGGGAGTGCCTAAAGTAGGTACTGCCTATGAAGATGAAGCTTTGGACATGATGTATGAAACCTATGATGCACCTAGGAAGATGTATTATGTGGTTGAAGAAGACGGTAAAATCATTGGAGGTGCAGGGATTGCGCAATTAGAGAAAGAAGCATCAGAAATATGTGAACTTCAAAAAATGTATTTCCTTCCTGAGGCGAGAGGAAGAGGACTAGGATCTAAAATGATGAACACCTGTCTGGATTTTGCAAGAGAGCAAGGGTTTACTAAATGTTATCTGGAAACAATGCCTTATATGAAAGATGCCAGGAAATTATATGGTAAAGTAGGATTTAAGTCGCTCGACAAACCAATGGGAGATACAGGGCATTATAGTTGTCAGGCATGGATGATAAAAGAATTATAAGTTTTGAAAATAAAAGAACTTAGAAAAGATTTTATAGATTCATTATCAGGATGGTATGAGCCAGAAGAAGTGTTGTCGTTTTTTTACATCCTTTCTGAAAAGTTTTTGGGGTTAAGGCGTGTAGATATTGCACTAGCATTAAACAAAATTGTTACGGATGCTGAACTGTCTAATTTTGCTAATGCAAAAAAGAGATTAGAGCTTCAGGATCCTATTCAATATATTACTGGTGATACAGAATTCTATGGACTATCCTTTACGGTAAATCAAAATGTATTAATTCCAAGACCAGAAACTGAGGAGCTAGTCGATTGGATTGTAAAAGATTGCCAAGCCAATGAGAAATGTGACCAGTTAAGGATTTTAGATATAGGAACAGGTAGTGGTTGTATTGCCGTGGCATTGGCTAAGAATTTACCTAATGCTATAGTGTATGCGTTAGATGTTTCTGAAGAAGCTCTTAATGTTGCAAAAGCAAATGCAAAATATAATTTGGTCGATATAAAGTTTATGATATCAGATATACTTTCGTTGAATGCTTTAAACGAAAAATTTGATATCATAGTTTCTAACCCACCATATGTTCGAGAACTCGAAAAAAAAGAAATAAAACCGAATGTTTTAGAAAATGAACCTCATTTAGCACTTTTTGTTTCGGATCAGGACCCTTTAATTTTTTATAGAAAGATTACTAATTTGGCTAATGTCTCGTTACATGCAAAGGGTCGGTTGTATTTTGAGATTAATCAATACTTAGGGGCAGAAACAAAAGAAATGATCAGAGAACATGGGTTTAAGTCTATAGATTTAAGAAAAGATTTGTATAATAACGATCGAATGATTCGAGCTTGTTTAATTTAAAATACGTAGTGCATGAATAATTTAACTTCTATTTGCGTTTTTTGTGGAAGTAGTGAAGGGAATGATGTTAAGGTAATCGAGGAAGCTGTGACTCTTGGGAAAAAATTAGCAGAACAGGATATTACTTTGGTGTATGGAGCTGCTAAAATTGGAGTAATGGGTACAATAGCAAAAGCAACACTAGATCACAAAGGAAAAGTAATAGGAGTGATTCCAGATTTCTTAAAACTAAAAGAGGTAGTATACTTAGGATTAACAGAGTTGATTACTACAGATAATATGCATCAACGTAAAATGAAAATGCACGAACTTAGTGATGGTTTTATTACTTTACCAGGAGGTTTTGGAACATTAGAAGAATTATTTGAAATCATTACTTGGTCACAATTAGGTTTGCATCAAAAACCTATTGGCTTATTGAATATTAATGGATTTTACGATCATCTGCTGCAAATGTTAGAAACCATGGTAAGAAATGGTTTTCTGAAGATGGATAACTATGAGTTATTACTTGTAGACGATGATATTGATCGCTTGTTAAAAAAAATGAGAACGTTTAAACCAGCTCAAGTACCAAAATGGCTTAAGTCTGATAGAACATAATTAAAATAAAACTAACCTGATACCAGAAACCTGATACCAGAGCAATGAATATAGAACAGCAAATCAACGAATTAAGAGAAGAATTAAGACAGCATAACTATAATTATTATGTATTAGACGCCGCTACTATAAGTGATTACGAATTTGATATGAAACTCAAAGACCTTCAGTCACTTGAGGAAAAACATCCAGAATTTCATGACCCTAATTCACCTACGTTAAGAGTAGGAGGTCAGGTTACTAAGAATTTCAATACTGTGGTTCATGAGCAACGTATGTACTCCTTAGATAATTCATATTCTAAAGAAGACTTGTTAGATTGGGAAACTAGGATTAAAAAACTTGTTGATGGTGATGTGAGTTATACCTGTGAACTTAAATATGATGGAGCTTCTATAAGCCTTACGTATGAACATGGAGAATTAATTCGAGCAGTAACCAGAGGAGATGGAATTCAGGGAGATGATGTGACTACCAATGTGAAGACGATTAAATCGGTTCCTTTAAAGCTAAAAGGAGATTATCCTTCTAAATTTGATATTCGTGGTGAAATTGTACTGCCGTATGAAGGTTTTGAAAAAATGAATAAAGAACGAATTGCAGCAGGAGAAGAGCCTTATGCAAATCCAAGAAATACGGCTTCAGGAAGTTTAAAACTTCAAGATAGTAGTGAGACTGCAAAACGCCCATTAGATTGCTTGCTGTATAATTTAGCTGGAGATCGATTGGGGATATCCTCACAGTATGAAAGCTTAGAAAAAGCAAGAGCTTGGGGGTTTAAAGTTCCGCAAGAATCACGGTTAGCATCTTCTGTAGATGAAGTGTTGGAATTTGTTAATCTTTGGGATGAAAAAAGAAGGGAGCTGCCATACGAAACAGATGGTGTTGTTATCAAAGTGAATAATTTGCAACAACAAGAAGAACTAGGCTTTACAGCTAAAGCCCCAAGATGGGCTATGGCTTATAAATTTAAAGCAGAACAAGCCGTTACGACTTTAAATGAAATTACATATCAGGTTGGTCGAACTGGAGCTATTACACCAGTTGCTAATCTCGAACCTGTACAATTAGCTGGAACTACAGTGAAAAGAGCTTCGTTACATAATGCTGACCAGATTGAAAAATTAGATATTCGAGTAGATGACACAGTTTTTGTAGAAAAAGGAGGAGAGATTATTCCAAAAATTGTAGGAGTAGATTTTCAGAAAAGAACCAATGACTCTATATCTACTCAATACATAACTTCCTGTCCAGAATGTAATACAGCATTAATTCGTAAGGAAGGCGAAGCACAGCATTATTGTCCTAATGATCAAGGTTGCCCTCCGCAAATTATAGGTAGAATACAACATTATATTTCGCGTAAAGCACTAGATATTGATGGTTTAGGAGGAGAGACCGTTGCACTTTTGGTAAAAGAAGGTTTGATTACTAATTATGCGGATTTGTATAATTTAAAAAAAGAACAGATTATCCCGCTTGAACGAATGGCTGAAAAAAGTGCTGATAATTTGATAGAAGGAATAGTAAAATCCAAAGAAATCCCTTTTGAAAGAGTGTTGTTTGGTTTAGGAATTAGATATGTTGGGGAAACGGTAGCAAAGAAATTGGCAAAACATTATAAGTCAATTGATAACATCATGATTGCTACTGAAGAAGAACTAGTAAATGTTGATGAGATTGGAATTAAGATCGCTCAAAGTGTTAGAGAATTTTTTGATGCAGAAGAAAATAGAGTATTAGTAAATAATCTTGCACAACATGGGGTTCAATTGCAAATTTCAGCAGAAAAACTAGCTAATCAGACTGATAAGTTACAAGGTCAAATTTTTGTAGTTTCAGGTGTTTTTGAAAAAGTATCTCGTAATGAACTCAAAAAGTTGATAGAAGATAATGGCGCGAAAGTGTCAAGTTCTATTTCATCAAAAACAACATATGTAGTTGCTGGAGCTAATATGGGACCAAGTAAATTAGAGAAAGCAAATAAATTAGGAGTTTCTATCATAAACGAAGATGATTTTCTTAACTTAATTGCATAATGAAGGTAAGAACGCTCATAAAAATATTATTGCTAATCGCAGGAAGTCTGTGTGTTCTTAGTACAATAGTGCAAAACCCTACAATCGAATTGTATGCTAAACCAATGACCGTTCCTTTGTTTTTTATGCTATATTGGTTTAATGTAGAAAAAGTTGATGTACTATTCATTGTGGTTTTATCACTTTGCTTTCTTGGTGATATATTTCTTTTAACAGGTATAGAGAATGGTTTTAGGTATGTGTTACTGAGTTATACACTGTGTTATTTTATTTTATTTTATTTCCTGTATAAAAATCATAAACCTATAGATTATAATACAACGGATATAATCTATATATCTATCTTCTTTGTGGTTTGGACTATTATCGCGTATGTAATATACTTGGTAACAAATGAAAACATGGGAGATATAAGACCTTTTGGAATCGTTTATATAATTATTCTTTACGCTTTATTGATAGGAGCTGTTTTTCAATATATAAATATACGATCTCCTAAATCTCTTTGGTTTGTTATAGCTGTCCTTAACTTTGTAATTAGTGACTCGTGTTTTGCTTTAGATCGATTTTATGTTCCATCGCTAGAACTAAAAATCATAAATGCAATCTACCAGCTATTAGCAGTGTTTTTCTTGGTGAAGTTTAAAATTTCTAGCTCCGACCCTTTAAAAATCAAGAATATAGAATCTTAATATATTTGGCATTTCTGTTTATTTCGTTGAAATTTAGTATATTAACAAAAGGAATAATTGTATAATATAGTATATAAAGGGGAATTTTACGACTTTATACACGATCTAAATCAAATGAATGGAGAGAAACTACTAAAATTTTTAATTTCTTTTTTAATTGTATTGCAGGTATTGGGGTTTGTGTTTCAAATTCCTTTTTTAAAAACCTACAGTAATTCAATTTTACTTTTATCAATAATTATACAATATGTATGGTGCAGTAAACAGATCAAGGCAATACATATTGTTGTTGTTTTAGTATTTTTTGTACCAGAATTGATAAGCTGGCTTAATGATGAAATTGAGATTAAATACCAAATGATGGTGCATATAATAGGTTATTTGTTACTATTTTATTTCTTGTATTATAATCATAAGTCTTTTGAATATAACCGTAGAGATGTTTTTACTTTATTGCTGGGGAGCTCGTTATATACAGTAATTTTTTTTATAACATATTCGGTCATTAAAGAACCGATGGGAGAGTATAGTCTTATAGGTTTTTTTTATTTGTTATTGCTTTACGTATTGTTAATTGTTGGAGCTATGCATTATATAAATATTAGATCTGAAAAATCATTATGGTTTTTTTTGGCAATGTTAAATTTTGCGTTTAGTGATTTTATATTGTTGATAGATGAATTTTATCTTCAATCTAATGAATTAAAAGTTATTAGATTGATTTGTGCTCCACTGGCTCTTGTTTTTTTAACCAATTATATGATTACCAAAAATAAAAAGCTTAAGCAAGAAGAATTTGAAGGGTTTTAGAAATATAAATCATAGGATCATTGAATAAAAGTAAATTAGCATACCAGTTACTATATGCTTCCAGTTTTATACTGTTATTGACTTCTATTTTTAAGTTAGATTGGCTGGTTTATTCTAAAATAATGGTAGTATGTTCGGTTTCCTTAATATATATAATTGACGTCAAAAAAATAAATTATCTCGTGTTAGTTGCTATGCTATTGATTTTAATAGTAGAAATCTTATCTGTGATAGATTTTAAATTGCATTTTAGAATGATAAATATTCTAGCTTCTGTATACTATTGTCTAAATATGATTTTGTTATGGAAAAGCCTTCAGAAGATCCAAATCCAAGTTAAAAAGATTTTCACAATCCAGTTACTGATAACAATGAGTTTGATCATATATGTGGTGTATTCGGTTCAGGATATGATTTCTTTAAATATCAATGAGGACGGACTGTATCTTAATGTGTTTATTGTGTTATTTATATTATTTATTGGTATTTGCTATTATATATATCTCAATAGTAAAACAGTAGTGAGTTCATCTTTAATGATAGCTGCTTCTTGTTTTCTTATAGTTAATATTATGACTGTTCTGAATAAACTATATGTTTATCTAGATATTTTTGTTGTTATTTCTAATGTATTACAAGTGTTTGGACATTATTTTTTAATCAAATTTTTTATAGAACAAAAGGATCTAAAACCTAATAATGTGGAGTTCTTTTAATTAGTTGTTGATTTTTAATATCTTATGCTTGTATAAAAATTAAGAAATTATAGATAAGTAGTATTGAAGAACATCAAAGGGACATACGTGTTATTTTATTTTTCTTCCCTGCTCGTTATTTTAGTTGCGATATTTTTGGATAAATCTTGCTTGCTATACGTAAAGCCACTAATTCCCATATCTCTAGGATTTATTGCCTTATTTTATGTAAAGAAATCATTAAAATTATATTTCATTTTAGCGATGTTAACTATTATGATTAATGATACATTAATCTATCTTGATTTTGAAAAATATTTTACCCAAGTAGCGATAACAATTATCACTTTTTACGTTTTGTGTTTACTTCTCTTAAAAAAATATATAAACTGGAAAGATATTCAATTAAAGAAGTTGGTTTCATTTCCTATTGTAATCAGTGTAATCCTGATAGGATATTTAACTTTCGAAATATCTAGTTTAGTGTTGCCTAATCTGCAAAATTATTTAATTTCTTTTTTTTTAATACTTATTGCACTTCTGTGGTTTGTAGGGACTTGTTTTTTTATTTATATCAATGATAAATTTTATGGTAATTTTAGGTTGTTTATTACCGCAAGTTGCTGCCTTTTTGTTACTGCATTATTACTAATTAATGATTTTTATTATTATAGCAGAGTGTTTACAGTACTTATCAATATAGCAGAAGCTATTGGGCTTTACTTTTTTACAAAGTTTTTCATTGAAGCCAAATATATTGAAGCAGAACCTGAAAAAGAGAATTATTTTTAGTTGATGTTTTATGAATTAATATTGGTATTAAACAGATAAGAGTAGTATTGTTATTTAAATAACTAAAATATATGGGCTTTCTTAATTTTCTGTTTTTCTTAAGTCGTACAGCCTGTTTTTGAAATGTAAAATAGCTACATTTGTTTCTTAATCTTTTTTATAAATGATTTTAAAGGGTCTTAAACGAAATGCATTAAAAAAAAGCATTGAATCTCATATTAAAAAAAGAAAGTCTCAAGCTAAAGGGGTTTCTAATATTCAAAGTTTAGCGGTTCTTATCGACGCTTCTCAGTCTGTGAATGTATTGTCGGTAGTTAAATTAGCTAATGAGTTAGGAGTAAAGTCAGAACGGCTAAAGGTAATGGGATATAAAGAAGATCAGAAAGAGATTTCTGATGATAAAGATGCAGCATATTATAATGATAAGAGTTTTGGTGTAGGTGGCACTGTAAAAAGTAATTCTTTAAATGAATTTATACAAAAAGAGTACGATGTTTTGATTAATTTTTATTCTGAAAGTAAATTAGAACTGGATTATGTTGCTGCAGCTTCTAAAGCAAAGTTTAAGGTTGGCTTTGCAGAAATAGATAACCGTATTAATGATTTGGTTATTGGCGCTGCAAACCAAAACACAAACCTCTTTATTTCCGAATTAAAAAAATATTTAAAAATTTTACAGATAATATAATATGAGTGCTTTTCTGAGAGGAACTGGTGTAGCATTAGCGACACCTTTTAATAATGACGGTTCAATTGATTTTGATGGAGTGACATCGTTAGTTGAATATTGTATCAATGGTGGAGTAGAGTATCTGGTGGTTTTAGGAACTACAGCAGAATCAGTAACACTTACTAAGGAAGAAAAAAAGAGTTTAGTAGCGCATATTATACAAATAAATAATAAAAGACTTCCATTAGTAATTGGTATTGGAGGAAATAATACAGCAGCAATTCTCGAAGAAATGAGAACTACAAATGTTTCAGATTTTGATGCGATTCTTTCTGTAGTTCCCATGTATAATAGACCAACCCAAGAAGGCATATATCAGCATTATAAAAAAATTAATGATGAAACTCCTTTGCCTGTATTGTTGTATAATGTTCCATCCAGAACTGGTGTAAATATGAGTGCAGATACTACACTTAGATTATCACAATTAGATAATATTATTGGAATCAAAGAAGCTACAGGAGATTTCACTCAAGTACTTAAAATACTTAAAAATCGTCCAAAGGATTTTCTGGTAATTTCGGGAGATGATGCCTTAGCTTTGCCAGCAGTTGCTGCTGGAGGAGATGGAGTTATTAGTGTAGTTGGCCAAGGATTTCCAGAAGAGTTTGCAGAAATGATTCGTTTGGGACTTTCAGGAGAAACTAAAAAAGCTTTTGATATCCTATATAAAATATTACCTGTATTGGATTATGCTTTTGCCGAAGGTAATCCTGCAGGAATTAAGAATATTTTAAAAGTGAAAGGTATTTGTGAAGATTATTTACGTTTACCTCTGATTTCAGTTTCTGAAGAATTAGCTGAAAAAATAAAAAGTTTTATAAAGAGTAACTAATAGGCTTTCATGGCTAAAAAAATAAAGGATCCAGGAATTGGTTTGTCATCAGACAAACAAGCAAAGCGGTTTATCAACCCTGATGGTTCTTTTAATATAAAGCATATCAACAGGCTAACTTCTATTTCCAGAAGCTATAATTATTTAATTCATATTACCTGGACAAAGTTTTTTGGTTGGGTTTTGTTAGGTTATGTGATTATAAATTCTTTTTTCGCAATTGTGTATACCATATTAGGGATTTCTGCAATTGCAGAACCTACTGGTAGTGTTTTAGAAGATTTTTTTAATGCATTCTTTTTTTCTGCACAAACGGTTACTACAGTTGGATATGGTGCAATGGCTCCTGAAGGGCTTCTTTTTGGCGTGATTTCTTCTTTTGAAGCTTTGATAGGGTTATTAAGTTTTTCTTTTATTACAGGTTTGTTGTACGGTAGATTTTCTAAACCAAAATCAAGTATTAGGTTTAGTGATGTGATGGTTTTAAGAAAGCATAAAGGTGTAGATTGTATTATGTTTAGATTGATGAGCAGAAGCACTAATGTGATGATTCGCCCCAAAGTGGAAGTAACATTATCCCTATCACGAATATCAGAAGAAAAAAAATACGTAAACAATTTTTATAGTCTTAAATTAGAAAGAAACGAAATCACCTATTTACCAACAACTTGGACAATAGTACACCCTATTATAGAATCCAGCCCTTTAGCTGAATTTCAGAGAGAAGAACTGTCAGAGCTACAAGGAGAAATATTGATATTAGTAACGTATTATGATGAGTCTTTTGCGCAAGAAGTACATCAGGTACATTCGTATGTGTTGAATAATTTAAAATTAGATGAAGCATTTGTTCCTGCATTTCATTATGATGAAGAAGGGTTTACTATTTTGGATCATGATAAAATAAGTAGCACAAACGTTTTAAAATCAGATAATTAGACTGATTTATTTTTTCTTTTTTATTTTGCAACAAGGACATAGTTTTTTAGTTATTTAATAGATGAATTAAAGTTTTTGTAATACGGTAGAAATATCTATTTTTGCCAGACGTTTTTTTAAGCTATGAAAAGATTATTGTTTTTATTGATTTTGGTGCTATCCTTAGGTTCTTGTAGTGAGTATCAAAAGGCACTTAAAAGTGAAGAAGTAGGGCCCAAATATAAGTTGGCAGAAGAATTATATAAAGAAGGAAAATATAAAAAAGCATTGCGCCTTTTTGAACAAATCGTTCCTCAGTTTAGAGGGAAACCACAAGCAGAAAGAGTAATGTATTATTATGCAGATACTTATTATAACTTAGAAGATTATTATTTGGCAGGATATCAATTCGAAAGATTTACTAAATCTTATCCTAATAGTGATAAAAATGAAGAAGCTGCTTTTAAAGGAGCAAAGAGTTATTATAATCTATCTCCAAGATATAGCCTAGATCAAAAAGAAACTGATGAAGCTCTTGAAAAATTGCAGATATATATTAATGCATTTCCAGAGAGTGAAAATTTAGAAGAAGCTAATACATTGGTTGCGGAGTTAAGAAATAAAAAAGAAAAGAAAGCTTTCAAAATAGCAAAGCAATATCATCATAGAGAAAACTATAAAGTAGCAATAACAGCATTTGATAATTACTTAATTGATTATCCTGGATCTACTTTTAGAGAAAAAGTATTATATTACAAGTTTGAATCTCAGTATTTGTTAGCTATTGGTAGCTACGAAGAACTTGTAAAAGAAAGACTAGAAACAGCGGATGACTTTTATAATAACTATAAAAAATATTATAAAGAAGGTGAGTTTACTGCAGATGCTGAAGAAATATCAGAAGATATAAAATCAAGATTAGAAAAATTTAATTAGAAAATTTAGGAGAAGATGGATTTGAAAAAAAGTAATGCACCTGTAAATACAACTACTATTGATAAAAATTTAGTGGATCAACCAACAGGTAATATCTATGAAGCAATTTCAGTAATATCTAAAAGAGCAAATCAGATCAATACCGATATCAAAAAAGAGCTTTTAGAGAAATTAGATGAATTCGCTACCTATAATGATAGTTTAGAAGAAATCTTTGAAAACAAAGAGCAAATTGAAGTTTCTAAATTCTACGAAAGATTACCTAAACCACATTCTCTTGCAGCTCAAGAATGGTTAGAAGATAAAATATATTACAGAAATACAAAGACAGACTCGGAATCTCTATAAGTATGTCATCAATATTAGGCAGTAAAAAAGTTTTAATAGGTGTCACCGCTGGTATTGCTGCATATAAAACAGCTTCTTTGGTGCGTCTGTTTATTAAATCAGGCGCAGAAGTTAAGGTCGTAATGACTCCAGCAGCAAAAGATTTTGTAACACCTCTCACACTATCTACATTATCCAAAAACCCTGTAAACTCTTCTTTTTTTAACGAAGAAGATGAAAATGCAGAATGGAATAATCACGTAGAACTTGGGCTATGGGCAGATTTAATGGTCATAGCACCTGCAACAGCTAATACTTTGTCAAAAATGTCAACTGGGAATAGTGATAATCTCTTGTTGGCAACATATTTATCTGCAAAATGCCCAGTGTATTTTGCTCCTGCTATGGATTTAGATATGTATAATCACCCATCAACTCATGAAACCTTTCAAAAACTTCAAGAGTTTGGGAATATTATGATTCCAGCAGAGTCTGGAGAATTGGCGAGTGGATTGGTAGGGCAAGGAAGAATGGCAGAACCTGCAACAATCATAAGTTTTATAGAAAACGATATTTTAGATAAACTACCACTAAAAGGGCAAAAAGTTTTAATTACTGCAGGTCCAACCTATGAAGCTATAGACCCTGTTAGATTTATTGGTAATCATTCTAGTGGTAAAATGGGAATAGAACTAGCTAAAGCAGCTGCCAATTTAGGAGCAAGGGTTACATTAATTTTAGGCCCATCATCTCTTACAGTAAATCATGATTTTATAAAGGTGGTACCTGTAGTTAGTGCTGCATCAATGTATGAGGCTGTAACATCAGAATTTGACACCTGTAATATTGCGATTGCTTCGGCTGCAGTAGCAGATTATAGACCTAAGCATATTGCTGAACAAAAAATAAAGAAGGCAGATAGCAATTTTTCTATTGAATTAGAACGTACTACAGATATTCTTAAATGGATGGGATCTGTAAAAAAAGACCAGTTTTTGGTTGGGTTTGCGCTCGAAACTGAAAATGAAGAAGAAAACGCAAAAAATAAGCTTAAAAAGAAAAATTTAGATCTTATTGTTCTTAACTCTCTTAATGATAAAGGAGCAGGTTTTAAAGGGCAAACTAATAAAGTAACGCTTATTAATCATAAATTTGAAATTAAAGCGTTTGAACTTAAAACCAAAACAGCGGTTGCACAGGATATTTTTAATGAAATTAATGAACTACGCAATGCATAAACTCTTTCTTTTTTTAATACTTGTTAATGGTATTGTTCTTAATGCTCAAGAATTCAATGCCACCGTAGCAGTGAATGCTGAACAAACAGGAAACCCTAATTTGCAAGTTTTTAAAACTATGGAGCGTGCGGTTACAGAGTTTGTAAACAATACTAAATGGACTGATGTAGATTATCGTACAGAAGAACGAATTGATTGTAGTTTCTTTATTACAATTAATGGTTTTACTAATGATAGTTTTACTGCAACATTGCAAGTGCAAGCATCCAGACCAACATATGGATCTAACTATAAAACGTCGATTTTAAACATTAATGATAAGCAGTTTAATTTTAATTATTTAGAGTTTCAGCCTTTAAATTATAATCCTAATAATTTTGAGTCAAACCTTATATCGGTCATTGCGTTCTATTTGTATACTATCTTAGGTATAGATGCAGATACTTTTGAGTTAAATTCTGGAACAGCTTATTTTCAAGAAGCAAAAAACATTGTTGGGAATGCGCAGGGAAGTAATTCTTTGGGTTGGAATGCACAAGATGGTACCCAAACCAGATTTAGATTAAATGATGATTTATTATCGGGGACTTATGATGGTTATAGATCTGCTATGTATACCTATCACAGAGAGGGACTTGATGCTATGAGTAGTGATTTGAAAAAAGGAAAAACCTCTATTTTAGAGTCTCTTAATGTATTGTCCGAAGTGCATCGAGTTAGACCTAATTCATATATAATGAGGGTATTCTTTGATGCAAAAGCCGATGAGGTAACAACAATTCTATCAGGAGGTCCTTCACTTAATATTGTAGATACAATGGCAATTTTAAGTAGAATAGCTCCCACATACTCTAAAAATTGGGCAGAGATAAAGTTTTAAGTATTTCTTTTTTTGAAATCTTTTTAAAACTATAGTATCTTTACTTTCTTTTATAAACAACAAAAAATATTTCTATCCTTTGCTTAGAAGTCTTTCTATAAAAAACTTCGCTTTAATCGAACAATTACAGGTTTCCTTTGATTCCGGTTTGATTACTATTACAGGAGAAACAGGTGCAGGAAAATCTTTGCTTTTGGGAGCTTTAGGGCTTTTATTAGGTAAAAGAGCTGACCTTAATAATGTTAAAGATAATACTATAAAATGTGCCATTGAAGGGGTTTTTGATATAGAAAAATATGACCTTCATTCTTTTTTTGAAGAAGAAGAGCTGGATTATGAGGCAGAAACTATTATAAGAAGAGAAATCCTTCCTTCTGGGAAATCAAGAGCTTTTATCAATGATACACCTGTTACGTTACAGTCGCTGAATGCGCTTGGACTGCGGTTAATAGATATCCATAGTCAGCATCAAACGCTGGAAGTGACTACAAATAATTTTCAGTTTGAGGTATTAGATGCACTATCTGAAGCAGGTAGAGAAATACAATCATATAAAAGAGGATTAACACTTCTAAAACAGAAACAAAAAGAAGAAAAAACTCTTGTAGAAAACCAACAAGAGTTTACCAAAGAATATGATTATAATTCTTTTTTATTAAAAGAATTAGAAGAAGCAAAACTTAAAGTAGGTGAATTACCAGAGTTAGAAGAACGTCACGAGACACTCGTGAATATTGAAGAAATTCAAGATCGATTGTCAAGTGCGGTATCCATGATTTCTTCTGATGAAGTAGGAGTTTCTGATGTCTTGAATGCTATAAAAACGAATATAAACAAGATAGCACCTTATTCTGGAGCTTTAAAAGAGTTGTCAGATAGGATTCAGAGTGTATTTATAGAGTTAGAAGATATCAATGGCTCTTTACAGGATGAGTTAGAACGATTAGAAGCAGATCCAGAACAATTAGAAGAAGTTAGTCAGAGATTACAAATGTTACACAATCTACAGACAAAGCATGGAGTAGCTACAATAGAAGAGCTTATAAAAATAAAAGAAGAGCTTCAGGAAAAAGTGGCAAAGACAGAATCACTTACTGAAGACATTGAAAAAGTAAAAAAGGAAATTGAGGTTACAAAAGCTCAATTGGATGAAGTTGCAGTTAGGATTCATAAAAAAAGAACAAAAGCATTACCAAAATTAGTGTCAGAATTAGAAGACATTTTAAAGTCATTAGGTATGCCTAACGCATCGTTTAAAACGTCTTTAGAATTACAAGAAGAATATCTGTCTAATGGAAAAGAAATATTAGAGTTTCTGTTTTCTGCTAATAAAGGTGGTACGTTTGGTGAATTAAAAAAAGTAGCATCTGGAGGAGAATTGTCTAGGATCATGATTGGTATAAAAGCAATACTTTCTCGTTATACACAGTTGCCAACCATTATTTTTGATGAGATAGATACAGGAGTTTCTGGAGAAATTGCTCATAAAATGGCAGATTTAATGATGTTAATGAGCAAGAATTTACAAGTGTTTAGTATCACACATTTGCCTCAGATAGCTGCAAATGGCCAAAGCCAGTATAAGGTATATAAGGAAGATGTAAATAATGCTACAGTGACTAGGCTTAAGTTGCTAAGTGAAGAAGATAGAGTAAAAGAGATTGCAGAAATGATAGGAGGTAAAGATATTTCTGAATCTGCATTGACACACGCTAAGTCATTATTATATAATTAAACTAAAGTTGAAAGAGAATAGTTTCGGTTTAGGTCGTTTTGTTATCTTTACCGTTCGAAAAATCATTTTATAATTTACTATTAAATGTCATATAATTTATTAAAAGGTAAAAGAGGGATTATTTTTGGAGCACTGGATGAAAATTCAATAGCTTGGAAAACTGCAGAACGTGTTTTTGAAGAAGGAGGAACTTTTGTACTTACAAATGCTCCAGTGGCAATGCGTATGGGAGCAATAAAAGAACTTGCAGAAAAAACCAATTCTCAGATCATACCAGCCGATGCAACCTCGTTAGAAGATTTAGAAAATCTTGTAGAAAAATCAGTGGAGATATTAGGAGGTAAATTGGATTTTGTGTTGCATTCTATTGGAATGTCAGTAAATGTTAGAAAAGGGCGTCATTATACAGATCTTAACTATGATTGGAGTGAAAAAGGGTGGGATGTCTCTGCACTTTCATTTCATAAAACCATGCAAACTTTATTTAAAAAAGAAGCTATGAGTGAATGGGGAAGTATTGTAGCGCTTACATATATGGCTTCTCAGAGAGTTTTTCCTGATTATAATGATATGGCAGATAATAAAGCGTATCTAGAATCCATAGCGCGTAGTTTTGGTTACTTCTTTGGGAGAGATAAAAAAGTAAGAGTAAATACGATCTCACAATCTCCCACGCCAACCACTGCAGGAAAAGGAGTGAAAGGATTTGATGGATTTATCGAATATGCTGATAAAATGTCTCCATTAGGTAATGCCTCAGCTGCAGATTGTGCAGATTATACAATTACATTATTTTCTGATCTTACTAAAAAAGTAACCTTACAAAACTTATATCATGATGGAGGATTCTCTAATATGGGTGTAAGTCAAATGGTGATGGAAAAATTTATAGATGAAGAATAAGTAGTTTACAATATTAATATCTTATTAAAAAGCTCAGTTCTGGTAGAATTGAGCTTTTTAGCTTCTAAATAACAAGTTGTTCTGAAGCATTAAAATCCTAATTACGATCTATGGTAGGATATTTTGTTTACTTACCTTTGCGCAATGAATATTAGGTACTCTTTTATTATACCTGTGTATAACAGGCCTCAAGAAATTGATGAGCTATTGAGTAGTATGCGTTCTATGACGTTTACCAGAGATTTCGAGATTGTGATTGTAGAAGATGGCTCCACAGAGACTTCAGCTCATATAATTGATCAATATAAAGATGAATTACAGATAAGTTATTATCAAAAAATCAATACTGGTCCTGGAGATTCTCGTAATTACGGAATGCGAAAAGCAAAAGGGAATTATTTTTTAATCCTTGATAGTGATGTAATCCTTCCGCCTAATTATTTATTAGAAGTGGATGCTTTTCTTTCGGCTAATTATGTACATTGTTTTGGAGGGCCAGATGATGCACATAAGGATTTTTCTAGTTTACAAAAAGCCATAAGTTTTAGTATGACTTCATATCTTACAACTGGAGGCATTAGAGGGCGTAAAAACACAATAGGAAAATTTCAACCTCGTAGTTTTAATATGGGTATATCAAAGGAAGCTTTTGATGCTTCAGAAGGTTTTGGAAATATTCATCCTGGTGAAGACCCCGATCTGACCATAAGATTATGGAAACTTAATTATGATACAGCATTAATAGCCAATGCAAAGGTATTTCATAAGAGAAGAATTTCATGGGATAAATTTTACACTCAGGTTCATAAATTTGGATTAGTCAGACCTATTCTTAATCTATGGCATCCTGAAACCTCAAAAATTACGTATTGGTTTCCTTCTTTATTTATAGTCTATACAATATGTGCTGTGGTAATGGCGATATTGGGGTATTGGTATTTTATAGCCATTTGGTTACTGTATCTGATGATTATTTTTGTAAACGCTACAATAAATTATAATAGCCCTTCAATTGGTGTTAAGTCTGTTATTGCGGTATTAGTGCAATTTTATGGCTATGGGAAAGGATTCCTGAAATCTTATTATTATATTCATCTATTGAAAAAAGTACCAGAACAAAAATTTAAGAAGTTGTTTTTTTCTAAGTAACACCTATGTCTAAAACTAAATTGAATAGATTTTCTTTAAAAAGAAATAATGTCAAAACATTTTTGTTTTTTTTGGCATTTACTTCCTTATTATGGCTTCTGATACAATTCTCTAAGAATTATACCAAAGAAGTCGAAGTAGCAATCCACTATACTAATTTACCAGAAGATAGAATCTTACATGATGAGAGTGATCAAACATTAAAATTAACACTTAATGGTAACGGCTTTAGATTAATAAATCATAGTTGGAGTAAACCTTTATTACAGTTTGATGTTAGCGACGCTGTTGCAGCCGATGATGATGAATATTATTTTTTAATTGATCAAGGAGGTCAGTTATTAAAGGAAAAACTAGATTTTAATGGTAGAATACTATCTTTTCGAAAAGATACCTTACAGGTTAAATTAGATGTTAATTTAGAGAAAAAAATTCCGATAAGACTAGTAAAAGAAATAGATTATGTTCCTGGGTATGGAAGTGATAAGGGAGTTGTGCTTTCGCCAGATTCTATTGTAATAAGCGGACCCAAAAGAATTGTTGATACCATACATTATGTAGTCACTGAAAACCTGAAATTTGAAGGGTTAAATACTAATAATCAAACGACCTTACCTATAAAAATAGATTCATTACCTGCAAGAATTAAAGTGTTACCTAAAGAAGTAGAAGCATCTATTGAGGTTAGTAAGTTTACCGAAGGGAGTCAGGAAATTCCAATTACATTAATAAATGTGCCAGAAGGAAAAGAGATTAAAATATTTCCTAAAGAAGTGAGAGTTGTATACCGAGTAGGTCTTGATAAGTACAATGAAATTAATCTTAGAGATTTTAAAGTCATTGCAGACTATAACAAAGTTTCAGAAGATAGTTCTTTTTTAATCCTTGAATTAGTAGATATGCCATCATCCTCTATTCATGATGTTAGGTTACAGGATAAACAAGTTCAATTTGTAATCTTGAATTAAGGAATGAAAATCGTAGGACTTACAGGTGGAATTGGTAGCGGAAAATCTACAGTTGCTAAAATGTTTAAAAAACTAGGAGCATCAATTTATATTGCCGATGATGAGGCTAAGAAGTTAATGAATGAAGATGATGATGTTAAAAAACAGATACTACAATTATTAGGGAAGGAGTCCTATGTATCAGGAGAATTAAACAGACCTTTTATTGCTGATAAGGTTTTTAATGATAAAAGTTTATTAGAAAAGCTAAATGCTATTGTGCATCCCGCAGTTGCCAATCATTTTATAACTTGGAAACAGAAACAAAAAGGAGCATATGTTATAAAAGAAGCCGCTATTTTATTTGAAAACAGTGGTTATAAACAATGTGATTATACTATTCTTGTAACTGCTCCCGAAGAAACGAGAATTGAGCGAGTATTAAAACGAGATCATACTACTAGAACGCAGGTTTTAGCTCGATTAAAGAATCAATGGTTAGATTCTAAAAAGATTCCGCTTGCAGATTTTGTGATAATTAATACGAAATTAGAAGAAACTTGGCTTCAAGTTCAGCAAATTCATAATAAATTAGCTCTTTAAATCTATTATTTTCATAATCTTTCATTTTGTTAACATTTGGTTAAACCCTAAAGTAGCTAAATGTTAAAGTCTTACTTTTGACCTATGAATAGAAGGTTATTCGTATTGTTAATCCTCCTGATGAGTTTGTCATTGATAGGGATTATTTTTGTACAAGGGTATTGGATTCAAAACACAGTAGAGAATAACAAGGAACAGTTTTCTTTTAACGCAAAGCAAATTTTGATTTCTGTTTCTAATAAGATTGAATATAGGGAGTTTGAAGAAATGTATTATCCCTTACAGGAAATATTAGATAGCATTAAACCTGATGATAAACCTGATAATAAAACAATACAGCAGCTCTTAGACATAAGTTTTGATCGTGGATCATTTGCGTTTGCTGATGGTGTATTAGAGGAAGATCATAAGCTGTTTTCTTCGTTTATCGATTTTAATATTGACACTGTAAAATTGAAAGATATTTTAAATAGAAATGCAGAAACAATTAATTTAGATAAAGAAGAAAATTACAGAGTTAAAGAAAGATCGAAATCAAAATTAGATAGATTAAGTGCGTTAACTGATCTACAACGAAGAGATTTCGAAATTGTAATAGATGAATTGGCAAATTTTATACCTATTCATCGAAGAGTAAAAAAAGGAGAAGTTCAGAAATTGCTAAAAAAGGAATTAGCTGAACGTGATATGAAAGTTGATTTTGAGTATGCTATATATAGTAACGCATTAGCTACTCGAGTACGTTCTGATGATTTTAGTTTAGATTCTCCAGCTGCTACTTTTGCGGTTCCTCTTTTTGTGAATGAAGAAGGATCAAGTAGGTATCAGTTGTACGTTAATTTTACAGGTAAGAATCGGTATATTTTATCGACTATTAAAGGAATGGCAATCCTGTCGATAATATTTACATTGGTTATCGTAGTGGCATATTCAAGTGCATTATCTCAGTTACTGCAACAAAGGCAGATATCTCAGATAAAAACGGATTTTATCAACAATATGACACATGAGCTTAAAACACCCATAGCTACGATTAATTTAGCTTTGGATGCTATTAAAAACCCAAAAATTGCTGGTGATCCTGAAAAAGTAAAACGATATATGGTGATGATTCGTGAAGAAAATAAACGAATGCATGCACAAGTTGAAAATGTATTGAGAATTTCTCAGCTCGAAAAAAATGAGTTGAATATTAAAAAAGAAAGACTTGAATTACATGATATAATAGAAGATGCTATAACTCATGTTTCTCTTATTGTAGAAAATAGAGAAGGGTATATAAAAACGCATTTAGGAGCGTTAAAGTCTACTATTCTAGCTAATGATAGTCATATGACGAATGTGGTGGTCAATGTTTTGGATAATGCAATTAAGTATTCTGAAGGAGCGCCAAAGATTGATATTTATACAGAAAATGTAAAAAATAGTATTGTCCTAAAAATACGTGATCAAGGAGTGGGTATGAGTAAGGTTGCTCAGAAAAAAATCTTCGAAAAGTTCTTTAGAGAACATACTGGAGATTTGCACAACGTTAAAGGTCACGGGTTGGGACTAACATATGTAAAACGAATCATAGATGATCATCATGGTCAAATATGGGTGGAGAGCGAACGGGGAAAAGGCTCCACATTTATAACTAAATTACCGTTAATATCTTAAAATATGGAAACAGAAAACAAAAAGATTTTGCTTGTAGAAGATGATCCGAATTTTGGAACAGTACTAAAGGATTATCTAGTTATGAACGATTATGATGTTGTACACGCTAAAAATGGTATGGAAGGCTTCGAAAAGTTCAAAAAAGATGATTATGATATGTGTATCCTGGATGTAATGATGCCGTATAAGGACGGATTTACTCTTGCAAAAGAAATAAGGGATAAGAATGAAGAAGTGCCAATTATATTCTTAACAGCAAAAGCAATGAAAGAAGATGTGCTTAAAGGATATAAAGTAGGAGCAGACGATTATCTTAATAAGCCTTTTGATAGTGAGGTGTTATTGATGAAAATACAAGCGATCATGCAACGTAAGAGTACAGAATCTGTTGCTGATAGTAAACAGTTTGAATTTAAAATAGGTGGATTTCACCTTAATTCTAAACTTAGGTTCCTTACGTTTAGAGAAGAAGATCCTATCAAACTTTCTCCTAAAGAGAATGAATTATTACGTTTATTAGCATTACATCTTAATGATTTAATGCCTCGTGAATTAGCACTTACAAAAATATGGAGAGATGATAATTATTTTACTTCTCGAAGTATGGATGTATATATTGCTAAGCTTAGGAAATATTTAAAGAAAGATGAGAACGTGGAAATCTTAAATATCCATGGAGAAGGGTTTAGACTTGTTGTAAGAAGTGATGAATCCTAATAACGGTAATGATTGTATCAAAAATAAATCGCTATAGTAATAATCTATAGCGATTTTTCTTTGATATATTCTATAGTAGCTTCGGCATTGTCTTGATAATCAAACCAAGTAATTTCTTGGTCCTTTTTAAACCAGGTAAGTTGTCTTTTTGCAAAACGACGAGTATTTTTTTTAATCTCTGAAATGGCAACGTCTAGTTCGCAATTACCATCAATAAATTCGAAAATCTCTTTGTAGCCTACAGTATTCAATGCATTCAACAATTTGTTAGGGTATAGTCTCTTTACTTCTTCAAGTAACCCTTCTTGAATCATCAAATCTACTCTTTGATTAATTCTATTGTAAATAATCTCTCTTTCTGCAGTAATGCCTACTTTAATGATATTAAATGGCCGTTTTTTGGCTGTTTTAGTAATAAAAGAAGAATAAGGTTTGCCACTACTGATGCATACTTCTAAAGCTCGCATTACTCTATGTGTATTCTGTAGATCTACTTTTTCATAATGTACAGGATCCAATATTTTTAATTGTTCTTGTAAAACCTCTAACCCTTGTTCTTTGTATTTTTTTTGTAGTTCTTCTCTAACAGTGCTTTTAATGTCAGGAAAACTATCCAGTCCCTTGGTCACCGCATCAATATATAATCCTGAGCCACCCACTAAAATAGCATACTTGTTTTTTTTGAAAAGCTCATCTATAGTCCTTAACGCGTCTTTTTCAAAATCACCTACGGTATAAGAATTGTGTATACTTGTATGTTGGATGTAGTGATGTTTTGCTTGCTGTAATTCTTCAGGGTCAGGAACAGCGGTACCGATACACATTTCTTTATAAAATTGCCTACTATCTGCAGAAACAATCTCACAATTAAAATGTTTGGCGAGTGTAATGCTTAAACTAGTCTTACCAATCGCAGTTGGACCAATAATTACTATAAGGTTATTCTTCATTAAATAATGTTTGTCCACAATTATGACAAAATTTAGAATCATCTAAATGGTCATTTTCATTGCAATTTCCACAATGTTGTGTGTTAAGAGGAATAGCATTCTTTTTGGTTTGTTGAGTATATTCAGCACTTACAATCCCTGTAGGAACAGCAATGATTCCATATCCCATAATCATTACTATCGAAGCTATAAATTGTCCTAATGGAGTTTCTGGTGAAATATCTCCATACCCAACAGTTGTGAGTGTAACAATACACCAATATACACTTCTTGGAATACTATTAAATCCATGTTCAGGGCCTTCAATAAGATACATGACAGTTCCTAAAATTATCGCGACAATTAAAACGGCAAATAAAAAGACAGATATTTTTGGTCTACTAGCTCTTAAGGCTTTTACCAGATTGTTAGATTCACCAATGAACCTTGCTAATTTTAAAATTCTAAATACACGTAATAAACGTAAAGCTCTTAAAGCAACAAGCGCATGTGTACCCACAAATAATATAGATAAATATTTTGGTATAGTAGATAATAAATCTATAACACCATAAAAACTAAAAATGTAAGTTCTTGGCTTGGAAATAGAAATGATTCTTAAAAAATACTCAATGGTAAATACGATAGTAATAACCCATTCTAATATGTTAAATAAAGAGGCGTATTGCTCGTTGATATAAGAGACACTTTCTAGCATTACTAGTACGATACTGGCAAGAATCATAGTTAGGATAATTAGATCAAAAGATTTGCCAGCTCTTGTATCGGCCTCATAAATGACCTCGTGTAATTTATCTTTCCAGGTTTTATGTTGCGAATTGTTTTTCAAAATGTGTGTTTTATACTAATGTAATGAAAAAATTAATTATTTTTTTTAATTGTTATTATTGAGTTGTTTTCCATATCAACTATTAAGTTGAAGAATTTTTTTAGAGAACTATAAAAATCTGTTGGATAATATGAGGATAAAAACGTAATATTATGATTGATCAACAAGATATTACCTTGCGTCTGAAAATTTAAACTTAATTTCCCTAATTTTTCTGGTAATGAATAATTTAAATTCTTCGGGATATCTAGAAATTGATAATTGTCAGGAATTTCAATAGAAACCAAATAGGTATATGAATCTCTGTATCCAAAATCAACAGGATATGTTCTTTCATTAAGTTTAAAAGGATTCTCGGTAAAAAATGGCTTTATAAAAGGTTTCAAATAGATGATATCTTCAATTTTATCCGCGGTTTGAGTAAACTCGATTTCTTCTATAAATGGTTGTTCAGGATTATCTTCGTTTTGAACTTTTTTATTAGAAATAGAGATACTTTCATCGTCACCAATAATTCTAGCTAAAAATTTTTCTTTTGATAATTTATTGAATTGATTTCTTTTGAAATTACCGTGATATCCCCCATAGATATACTTTGCAGTACCTTTAAATACTAATGCCTCGTCTAAAGTGAGCTTTTCTTTATAGTAAAAAGAAGAACGATTGTTTGGCTTTATATTGATCCAAGAGCTCCCTTTTTTAAAATCCAAAAGTCGCGCATATTGATTTAAACATCTAAAAGGAATTTGGCCAAATGCAAGGGTGTTCTCTGTTGCATCCAGTAAGTGGGTTTTTCCATCTAATGTTAATTGAACAATAAGATAATTGAAATCAGAAAGAACAGGATGTATTTTGGTAGCATATCCATTCGTTCTGGTTGATAATAGTACTGGTTTTACAGAAAACCCTTGATGTTTAAATGTATTGTGTAATAAAATATTGATTTCTGCTACATTTCCTGTTTTAGATTCAATAATTCTTTTTATTTCAACATCTCTAAAAATACTATACTTCCCATTCCATGAATAATTATTTGCCAGATGTGTGTAGATAGCTTTGGCCTTATCAATGCCAATTGGCATTGTTTGTATAGTTTCGGGAAGAACATTTTTAGTGGCATTAACCTTCTTTAACTGAACTCCAATTGTTTTTTTTGATTTAAGTTCTTTATCTACGTTTTTCCAGGTTTCGGTATACTTTTTATTGACACCATCAAACCCTTTAAATTCTTTAAGTTCATATTCTACACGAGAAAAATAGTTCTTTTTGGCAGTCATGTACTTTTCTTCCTTAAATGCAGGAATATTTCTCATAACATATTGGTTATGGGCGCAATCTGCAACTCCTCCGCCTCCTACATTGAGGCATGCTCTCTTAATTGAAGATTCATTGGTATCTAATTTTAATGGACCAACCAATCTAATATTATACAGATAATTTCCAGGAAGATCTGCAATATATTCACTGTGTAGTTTAGGGATATTATCCTGAAAATCCCAACCATTAAAATTAAATATAAACGGAGATTCTGTTTGATAAGAGTAGGTGAGAACAGATCCTGGTTTTACATTAGGGAACGTAAATTTAATTAATGTATAATGTTCGTTATATTCCTCTTGATAAACCCGACTTTCTTCTAATTTGGTTTTTACAACCCTACCATTTTCGAAATTATAGGTATAAGCAACTAAGTTTCTATAGGTTTCTTTTCTTTTATCATTTCTATATAAAAGTATTTCAATTTTGCTTTTATGAAATCCTTCTTTGTTAAGTATCTTGATTTTTCTATTGTAATCAGTAAGTAGGTTATAGTTTCTTCCATTTTCTATCCTACTATATCCTTTTTCATAAATATAAAAGGCGTTGGCGGTACTATCTTTTTCGTAAGAGATACCTTTTACATCAGCTTCACTAACTACTAAGCTTTTATAATTGTACCCTTCCTGAGCATAGCTAAAGAACGAAAATAATATAAAGTAGATCAAAAAATGTAGTAGTTGCATGTATAGATATGTTGTTTTTATAACTTTTAGTTGCCTTTACAACCAAAATGTTACCTTTTTAGGTCAATTTTATTTTTGTCTAATGCAAGTACCTTTAACTTTTTATGTTGTCGCGTATAACTTTGAATAATATGTTGTGCATCCCGATTATGACTCATAGGAGTAATAATAGATCTTAGAATATCTATATTATTAATCTGATGATTTAGGTTAAAATATCCTATCCCTTTAAATTTACCTCCTTCTATTAGAATAACACTTTGTTCATCTATATCACGACCACGATCTATAACAATCATATCTTTATTGCCAAACGAGTTATTATGAATAAGTAGTTGAACACGGGTATTGTATTCTTCTATGGATTCAGTTAGAATACAGGCTCCATTACATTGTTTGATTGTATAATTAAAGCAGTTTCCATTTCCTTTATCCAATCCCATTAATTTCTGACAAAGTTTGTATTCTTCTGTCCAGCGATGCATAAACGATTTTGCTTGCTGTCTATTGGTGAATGTAGTGATACTTGGTTTATCGCTATCTACTTTTTTTACTTCAAGATTTGTGTAACCATTCTCATCATTGAATTGATATAATGCATGATCAAATTTAGTTCTTTTAAGTGCTCTATTATACTTAGGTTTATTCAGTTTTATCTCTTCATTTTCCTTTAGTAAAGCTAGTAATTCACTACCAGTAACTTGATACGTAATACGATTTACTTCTTCTTGAATTCTTTTAGATTTTCTATTGTCGTTCGTAAAATGTTGCGTAACTCGTTTTTTAATATTTTTACTTTTTCCGATATAGATGATAGTACCATCTTCGCGATGCATATAGTAAACACCTGTTGTAGAAGGTACACTTTCAATTAATTTGAGTAGTTTGTCATCTACCTTTCTTTTAGTTTCAGAGCGCACGGTTTTAATAAGAATGTCCTTTTCTATATCTTTGGATAGTAAAAGCTTAAAAAGTTTTACAGTAGCTTGAGCATCTCCCGTAGCTCTATGTCTATCGGATAGAGGGATTCCTAAACTGCGAACCAGTTTTCCTAAGCTATAAGATTTTTGATCTGGAATGAGTTTTTGAGAAAGTTCTACAGTACAAAGAGATTGTCTCTCAAAATCAAAACCTAATCTATTAAACTCGGTTCTTAAGATTCGATAATCAAAAGAAGCATTGTGAGCAACAATAATACAATCGGTAGTAATCTCTACAATTCTTTTTGCAACCTCATAAAATTTAGGTGCATTTAGAAGCATTTTATTGTTTATTCCAGTCAGATTTACAACAAAGGGTTGTATGGGTCTTTCTGGGTTAACAAGGCTAATAAATTGGTCAACTACCTTGTGACCATCAAATTTATAGATTGCAATTTCTGTAATTCCTTCTTCATTATATTTTCCTCCTGTGGTTTCTATATCTAAAATTGCGTACATCATACGTTTTTGGCGGGGTAGTCTATAGGTATTAGTTTGTTTTATTTTTTGTATAAAGTTACATTTTTTAATGACTATAATTTCTTGCACCAAAAATAGAGCTCCCTATGCGTACCATAGTGCTCCCTTTTTCAATTGCAATTGTATAATCTCCACTCATTCCTATAGATAAAGTCCTTAATGTAGGATGCGTTATTCTCAGTGTGTTGAAAAGAGATTGTATAGTATTAAATTCATTTTTAATTTGTTCTGTATTGTCTGTAAAAGTTGCCATTCCCATTAATCCTATGATGTTAATATTGGTAAGGAGTTTCACCTCTTCAGAGTTTAAAAGATGAATAGCATCCTGATTGCTAAGACCAAATTTGCTTTCTTCTTCTGCAATTTTGATTTGTAACAGGCAGTTGATTGTCCTGTTGTGCTTTAATGCTTGTTTATTGATTTCTTTTAAAAGCTTCAGACTATCTACGGCATGAATTGTATCTACATAAGGAGCCATATACTTCACTTTATTAGTCTGTACATGACCAATCATATGCCAAGAAATATCTTTGGGTAATGCTTCCCACTTTTGTGTCATTTCCTGAATTTTGTTTTCACCAAAAATTCGTTGTCCTGCCTGATATGCTTCCATTACATCAGAGATGGGCTTGGTTTTGGAAACAGCTACCAGTATAACATCTTCGGGAATTGTCTTTTGTATATGTATTAAGTTCTCCTCAATAGAATTCATAAGGTGCAAAGATACCTAAATTTACAAATTAGAAATAAAGGTGTATGTTTTAGAGATTGTTAATTAGATATTAGTCATCAAATTCATAAATTGTAATACCGCTGCGCAATTTAGGTTCAATATAAGTGCTTTTTGGAGGCATTTTTAATCCTTGATCAGCAATTTTTTTCATTTGATCTACAGTAGCAGGAAATAACCCAAAACCAACTTGAAATTCTCCCTGATCTACTTTGCTTTTAACATAAACAATATCATTCTTTCCGTGGGAATACTCTATTCTTGTGTCGGTTCTAAGATCTTTAATGCCAAGAATTGGATCTAATACCGTTTTAAACAAAATTTGTGCATCTAATTCTTCTAGGGCATCTTTGAACTCATAGATACTTTTTCTTAAATATAATGAATAGAATTCACCATCCAGATACATGCTAAAATGATGAGATTTAGATGGTTTATATACTTCGATCCCTCTATTTTCTATTCTAAACCATTCGTCCAACTGGATTAAGAATTCTTCTTTTGATAAACCATTAAGATCTTTAATTAACCGATTAAATTCATAGATTCTTAAATCCGATTCTGGAATTAAGTAACTCATAAAAAAATTATAAGCTTCTGTTCCCTTATGTTCTGTGTTGTTGGATTCTAAATCTTTAGCTAATAAATAAGAAGAAGCCGATCTATGATGACCATCTGCAATATAGATAGTTTTCATAGTATCAAAAGCTGATTGAATTTGCTCAATACTTTTTTTGTCGTCAACTTTCCACAGATAATGTGTGTCCCTATAGGTTGTAGTAAATTCATACTCTGCTCTTTCTTTGGCAACTTTTTCAATGATACTGGCAATGGTATCATTATCAGGATAGGTGAGAAGTACAGGTTCTGCATTGAATCCTACAGTTTTTAGATATTGTTTAAAGGTAGTTTCACGATCTGTTAAGGTGTCCTCATGTTTTTTGATAATATCATTTTCATAGTCTTCTGCGCTTGCAGCTGCTATAATACCACGAAAGGATTCTTTTTCACGATTCACAATTTTGTATACATAGAAACACGGAGTTTCATCTTGCATAAAAATTTCATCTTCTTTAAACTCCAGATATCTATTACGAACTAGTTTGTAGCGTTCTTCTCCTGAAATTTCTTTTTGATACTTATAGCCTGGATTGACAATGTGCAAAAAAGAATAGGGGTTATAGTCCATTCTGGAATCTCTTTCTACAGGAGTATAACTTTGGTAAGATCGTGAAGCGATCAAACTTACTTTATCTCTGGTTGGACGAACTGCTTTGAATGGATTTATTTTTGCCATTTTTTTAGTTAATAGTTATTGATATCTATTGTTTCATTGTCTTTATGAATAAATATCCAGGTACCATCTTCTATATTTTTAAGTGCTCCCGAAATTCGATATTCATTTGAGATAATTGTAGTCTCAGTAATATTTTTAATCTTTTTTCATATTACAGGATAATAGAATAAGAAAAGAAGACAAAGGAAATAATTATAAAGTAGATTTTAAATTCATTTTAGTGACTATTATTAATTTTCATTTATAAATTTAGTTGGATCTAAATATCCTTTTGTATTTTTCGAATATCCACCTCCTATATCCATAAAGATATCATCTCTTATCTCTAGATGCAAATGTGCTAAGTAAATACCATTAGCATTTCCTATGGATGCAATTAACTTACCTTTCTTAATAAATTCTCCTTTTGATACTTTTATAGTTTGACAATGCGCATATACGGATTCATAATAGTTGCCTTTATATTTATGAATAACTCGTATTACATTTCCCCAACCACCACCTATATCTTTTGCAGAAGCGACATATCCATTAGCAATAGCATATATGGCATCACCAATATCAGAGTTGCCACCATTTACGCCATTCCAATCATCACCTAGGTGATGGTTTTCCTGGAATCTCTGGGCGTTGTAATATCCCTTGGCATCAGGTTTACCAACTGGAAAGTCAAAATTAATACTCACAAAATCCTGATTCTTTTTGAATAATGAATCGTATCTGGCGTATTTACTTTGAGCTGTGGATGCTTTTACGGAAAAATTGTTACTAAGCTGTGACTTACTGCTTGTATGTCGACAAGAAGTAATTATAAAGAGTAGTACTATAACTAAAAAGTGCTTCATACTTGCCAATAAAAATAGTCATTTATAGTTATAAGTACGAAGCACGATGTATCAATTAAATAAATTGTTTCGCTACTTTTTCTGCTTTTCTGGTCTCAGAATAATTGTAGAATCCTTCACCACTTTTTACACCAAGTTTTCCTGCCATTACCATGTTTACTAATAAGGGACAAGGTGCATATTTAGGATTTTTGAAGCCATCATACATTACATTAAGGATAGAAAGACATACGTCTAACCCAATAAAATCGGCCAATTGTAATGGACCCATTGGATGTGCCATTCCTAATTTCATGACTGTATCAATTTCCGAAACTCCAGCAACACCATTATATAAAGTTTCTATAGATTCATTGATCATGGGCATTAAGATTCTATTTGCTACAAATCCAGGGTAGTCATTTACTTCTACAGGAACTTTGCCTAAGGTTTTAGACATTTCCATAATAGTATTTGTAACTTCATCTGATGTATTATAGCCTCTAATAATCTCCACTAGTTTCATAATAGGCACTGGATTCATAAAATGCATGCCAATTACCATATCAGGTCTTTTAGTTACTGCAGCAATCTGAGTAATAGAAATAGAAGAGGTATTTGTAGCCAAGATAGTGTCTTCAGGACAAGCTTCACTTAAATCTTTAAAGATCTTTAGTTTTAAATCCACGTTTTCAGTAGCAGCTTCGACAACAAGTCCAGCATATTCTACACCTTCTTTGATGTTGGTATAGGTAGATATATTTCCTAAAGTAGCTTCTTTATCAGCTTCAGAAATCTTTTCTTTAGCAATCATTCGATCAAGATTCTTAGTGATTGTTGCTAATCCTTTATCTAAAGACTGCTGAGAGATATCGATCAATTGAACTTTAAACCCTTTTTGTGCAAAAGTGTGGGCAATACCATTTCCCATTGTACCTGCACCAATTACTGCTACGTTTTTCATGTGTGTATTGTTTATTATAATTAAATATTGTTTTCGTTTAAACTGTTTGATTTTTAACAAATCTTTTGGCAATAGATAGTTTGCAGTTATCAGTTTGCCGTTAGCAGTCTAAAATTTTTCTTAGTCTTTTACCCCAAACTTAACAGGATTCTTAATCATATAGTTAATTAGATTCCCAACTTCATAACTTAAGGCTATTATATTATCAAAAGTTTTTTTATCTATATAATTACAAGCAAGAGAGAAATTAAGCCAAGTTTGAGTTTCTGCATTTTCCGCATCGCTGTCTGTAAGTTTACTAATAAAGTGTTTTGGATAAATTCTCTTTCTATAAGCTTCTGAAATATTTGCAGATACACTGCGTGATGATCTTCTAATTTGATCTGTAAGTGAATATTTTTCTTCTTTTGGAAAAGTTTTAGTGACCTCAAAAATCATCATAGCCAACTCGAAAGATTTTTTATAAGCCAATAAGTTTTTAAAATCCATTAATTTATAATTCGATATTTCATTCTGCCAACTAGTTACTGCCTACTTTAGGAACTAAAGTTAGTGTTTAAAACACTCAATAATCTTTAATGCTACTTCCAGTGCTTTTTTACCTTGTGTTAAAGAAACAATGGGAGTCGTGTTATTTTGAATCGCTTTTGCAAAAGTGTCTAACTCATCTAAAATAGCATTGTTAGCTGGAACATTAGGGTTGTCGAAATATATCTGTTTCTTAACTCCTTCTGCATTTTGCAAGATCATATCAAAATCACCAGGTTGTTCTGGAGCATCTTTCATTTTTACAACTTCGCATTTTTTCTCAAAGAAATCTACAGAGATATATGCATCTTTCTGAAAAAACCTCGCTTTTCGCATATTTTTTAATGAAATACGACTCGCAGTAAGGTTGGCAACACAACCATTTTCGAATTCAATTCTGGCGTTAGCAATATCTGGAGTTTCGCTAATTACTGAAACTCCGCTAGCACTAATTTGTTTTACATCAGAGTGTACTACACTTAATATAGCATCAATGTCATGAATCATTAAATCTAATACTACGGGAACATCGGTTCCTCGAGGATTAAATTCGGCCAGACGATGTGCCTCAATAAACATAGGGTTGTCTATCTTATTGGCTACTGCGGTGTATGCAGGATTAAAACGTTCTACATGACCTACTTGCCCTTTTACGTTATGGGTTTCAGCAAGTGTAATTAACTCTTTCGCTTCATCAACAGTGTTGGTAATAGGTTTTTCGATAAATACATGTTTTCCAGCTTGTATCGCTTGTTTTGCAACTTCAAAATGTGCAAATGTTGGCGTAACAATGTCTACAACATCTACAGCGTTAATCAATTCTTCAGCTGAATCAAACAATTGATAGCCAAACTCTGCTGCTATTGCTTTTGCTTGTTTCTCACTGGCATCAAAGAAGCCAACAAGTTCATAATTTTCAGATTGTTCCAGAAGACGTAGATGAATTTTTCCAAGGTGTCCTGCGCCAAGTACTCCGGCTTTGAGCATAATTCAAGATTTTACACAAAAATAGTATTATTTATAAATTCTAAATCTTAATTCTATCTAAAATGTAAAATAATCCGTTTAATGCTGGAATTGTTTATTGATCTTTAAAATCTTTGTGTAATTTTAGCGTGTTAATCTACCCTAATGAAATCTAAAGATACTCTAAAACACGCTGGAAAAAGAAAACAGTTAGTCGATGTATTGATCGGCAAAGGAATAAAAGATACTGCTGTACTTACTGCTATAAGTAAGATACCCAGACATTTGTTTATGGATTCTGGTTTTGATGATCACGCATATCAAGACAAAGCGTTTCCGATAGGAGCCGATCAGACCATTTCTCAACCATATACCGTAGCTTTTCAGACTGAATTATTAGAAGTAGATCGAGGAGATACGGTATTAGAAATAGGAACAGGTTCTGGATATCAAACCGCTGTTTTGTGTGAATTAGGAATCAAGGTGTACAGTATTGAGCGACAACAAGAGCTATTTAAAAAAACAAAATTGTTTTTACCTAAGCTGGGATATCGTCCCAAGCACCTGTCTTTTGGAGATGGATATAAAGGATTACCAGAATATGCACCATATAAAGGTATTATTGTTACTGCGGGAGCTCCTTATGTCCCAAAACCTTTATTGGCTCAATTAGAAATAGGAGGCAGGTTGGTTATTCCTGTTGGTAATGATCCACAAGTAATGACATTGTTTATTCGTAAAAGTGAAACCAAATTCGAAAAACATGAGTTTGGGGAGTTTCGTTTTGTCCCTTTATTAGAGGATAAAAATTAGAGATAGTTTTATACTAGAAAATAATTAGAGAAAATCTCTTTTAAGTAAGTTTACTTATAATCTTTTTTGATACGATCTAAGGTGCGTTTGTTGTCTCTATCTTTGATAGTTTCTCGTTTATCGTATAGCTTTTTACCTTTTGCTAAAGCAATATCCAGCTTGGCAAGCCCACGATCATTTACAAACAAACGAGTAGGGATAATTGTAAGTCCAGAGTTTTTAACCTCTTTTTCAAGCTTTTTAAGCTCTTTTTTATTTAATAATAGTTTGCGTTCACTTTTAGGGTTATGATTAAAGTATGTTGCGTGAGAGTACTCTTCGATATTCATGTTAATCACGAATAATTCACCGTTATTATGAAACTCACAAAAACTTTCTGCTATTCCTGCTTTTCCTTCTCTAATGGCCTTTATCTCGGTACCTACTAGTTTAATGCCTGCAGTATATTTATCCAAAAATTCATATTCGAATTTGGCTTTTCTATTTAGGATGTTGATTTTATTCTGACTCATAAATTTATTCTTGCAAGAAATTTGCGAAGAGTACAAAAATACAAAAGCTTTCTATATAGAAAGCTTTGTAAAACGTATTGTTCCAAAAACTTTTTTAAGGTTCCTGAAATTGTATCGTTGCAATTTTGCCTTCTGCATCTAGTTTTAATTCCATTACTAAACTGATATTATCAAAAGCAGCAGTATAACTATTGATTCCTTCTGCAGATTCTATAAAAGTTAATGTATTTAAATTTCCGAATTGAGAATGACATCCTTTAATAAAACGTGTCACTCCTTCTTTGGTCATTTCTTCTTGTAATTCTACAGTATACAAATCAAAGATCGCATCTATATTTTGTGAATTAAAGTTTTCCTGAAACGCTTTTGTTGTTTTTTCATAGGTTGCTGCATCCTGAGCAAAAAGTGGTTGTGTGACCACAAAAACCAGCAGTAATAGTATATATTTCATAGTATTTATAAGATTTAGGACGTGCAAAATAATTATCTTTTTGAAATTTTGAAAAAAAATACACTTAAAATTAATTGATTTTAAGAAAGTTTTTCCCTTGAAAATCTACTATAGTAAAAGTGACTTTTGAAAACGAATCTGATATTTTAAATGATAGGTTAGTTTAACAAAATAATTACAACTATTGATATCCTAAAAAGTAATTTAGTCGCATAATTAATATAAAGAATGTATGAAGAGGTTTATGTTTTTATTATCGGTCTTAGTTTTTGCATCGTTTACAACCGTGGTGACACAGTTTTCTGCACAAGAAATAATAAATAAGACTATAGAGAATGCTGGAGGATCCAGATTTGATAATTCAAGTATTCATTTTACGTTTAGAGGAAAAAAATATAGAAGTACGCGCAGTAATGGGAATTATCAATTAGAAAGGTTGGTATCTGGCAATGATGGTTTAGTTCATGATATCTTAAGTAATAAAGGTTTATCCAGATCCGTAGAAAGCTGTTCGGTAAAAGTTGTAGATTCAATGATAACCAAAATTAGTGATGGTGTAAATTCTGTACATTATTTTGCGAACTTACCTTATGGACTTAATGCTCCAGCTGTGCAAAAAGAGTTAACAGGAGAATCTATTATTAAAGGCTCATCGTATTATAAAATAAAAGTTACGTTTAATAAAGAAGGAGGCGGAACTGATTTTGAAGATGAGTTTATGTACTGGATTCATAAAGAAAATTTTACCATTGATTATCTTGCATATCAATATGCTGTTGATGGTGGAGGAATTCGTTTTAGAGAGGCTTTTAACCCAAGAATAATTAATGGTATTCGATTTGTAGATTATAATAATTATAAAACGGATGATCTTACTACACCTTTATCCAAACTGGATAAGATGTTTGAACAAAAAGAGTTAAAATTATTATCCAAAATTGAGTTAGAAAATGTGTATGTATATCTGTTAGAAGGAATTCTCTTTTAATTGATATTTAGTACCATATCCGTAATTACATTTCCAGTAATCTTGATAATAAATACTTTGCTATAATCTTTCTCATTAATATCACTATATTTTTTTTTGCCAATTATTTTATTGACAAATGTGGGAGTGGTGTTACTATGTCCAACAATGATAGCAGTTTTTCCCTTGGTTTGTTCTTGAAACTCTTTGCTGTATAAGTTTCGTGGATCGTAAGGCGTTATTTCAAGATTTTTTACTTTTGCTATAGGAGTAGCGGTTTGAATTGTTCTTTTATAGTTTGTGCTAAAAACATAATCAACTTGAATATCTGTTAGTATGCTTGCCAAGTTTTCTGATCGTTTTTTTCCCTCTTCGGTTAGATTGGGGTTTCGATTGCTAGCGTCACTAAGATCTTTTTCAGAATGCCTAACGAGTATATATGTAGTTGTGTTTTGGTTTTCGGTAGTTTCTTGCCCAACACAAGAGAAAGAAATAATTCCTATAAACAATGACAATAAAATAGATTTCATAAGTTTTAAAGTGTATTAATAATTTCTAACAGTATAATTTGATTAATTTGTTTGGTAACTGGATTAAAATTGTTGTCTGCTACCAAAATTAATGATTGGTTTCCGTTAGCTAATATAGGGCCAAAAGTAATTCCTTCTATATTATCTACAATTTGATTAGTTAATTGATTTCTAATAGATTCAAAATCAAAAAGCAATTCTTTGTGTGCTACATTATATTTTCTATCTTCTAGAGATTCAAAATTAAGCGTATTAGTAACTCCGTCAATAGTTGCTAAGTATATTTTTACTGTGTTTCCTTGAGTACCATAACCAGCTGCATATCCACGTTCAATAATAAGAAATTCTTGTGTTGTTAATTGTAGTAAACCTGTAACCCCATTCACGCCAAATTTACCTTTAGGATCCTTAGCTAATTTATCTAAAGGATAGGTGAACTGATGATCCGCTTTTTTTGTTGAAGTGTTAAAATGGGTGATTCTAACTGGCGCTCCTGAATCTTTAAAAGAAGGTTCTGTTCCATCTAGTTCTAAAGGAAGTTCCATAGCTGCCCAATATCCAGTATTTTGAATATCGGAAACTAATCCTTCAAAAACTCCATTGTGTCTCGGTTTGTTTTTTGAATTAGTATTGGTCAAAAAATAGGAGGGAAGTCTATAATTCTCTTGAGAATTCCCAGAAGTATCGGTAATAAAAATAGAAGGATTTGCATGTTGTTTAATTGATCCTTCACTCGTAAAAATCAATTGGTTTTTATCAAAAACTCTAATGGCTTCTAAATCTAATACTTTTTTGTCATAGAACTGATTTTTAAGGTCTTTGATGTTGGTGAGATTGTTTATGGTAATGTTAGTTATCTCTTTATTGTCTATAGAAAGAGTAGCTTCATAAAACCTAGGGTTTTTGGCATCATCACAAACCAATAAGTACTTTTCTTTTTGTTTGTGGTATTCAATTCCAGAAAGCCCTCCGATTTTAGATCCTTTAAAAATAGAGTCATTATATATTACATATTCATCCAGGTATTTTATCCGAATAGAATTTCGTTTTTGAATATTCCCACTGCTACAAGACAACATAAGAATGCTGACTAAAAGAATGGTTATAAATCTGATTGTTCCTGTGTACATTTTTAGAATTGTCAATCGTATAAAAGTAGTATTTATATTCACTTTTAAAAATATACAAGGTAATTATAACTACAACTTAACAATTCGGGAAATTTATCTCTGAATTGGATTATGAATTTAATATTTCTGTGTTTGGAGATGTATTATGGTAAAAATGGAGCATAGTTATATACTCCATTTTATTTATGGTATATCTAATTAAAATTGTATTTCATTTGGATTTTTTAGTTATTCTAGAGTTTTTATCCTAAAAGTCCTAGCTGCCAAGCAACTACGGTCATTGAGATAATAGCGATAATAAAAAATCCTATAAAAAAATATGAACTTCTCTTCTTGTGAGAGGAGCCAAGATCTCCTGAAGATTTCATACTGGTTAGGTTTTGTTGATTGATGTATTTATATAAGACTCTGCTAGAAAGTAAATGTTACACTTTTTGTGGTTTTAATTGTAAAATTCTTTCATTAAAAGTATCTGCCTGTATAGGATTTAGTATAGATGTAAATAAATCCATAAGCTCTTTGGTGTGATTCCAACGTTTTTGTTTTAGTAAATTAAAATGAACAAAAGTACTCCACATCATCGCTTTGATTTCTGTTTTATCATGATTCCACATTCTAATTTCTACATGTAATTCATTCTCTGTGTGTGCGAATAATTGAGAGTCAATGATCACATCTTCCATTAAAAAGGCAGGTTTTATATATGCAATCTGATTGGTACCTACTACCCAGCTTATACCTTGATTTTGAGCCATCTTAAATAGATCAAGATTATAATAATTGATGATTTGATCCTCTCTGGCATTGATCATATAATTGATGTATTCTGCATTGTTTAGATGATTAAAAGGATCACAATGTTGAAACCTGATTTTGGCTTTACTTTCTAGTGTTTTTGGTAATGTTGTCATAATTAAATTGTTTTTATACCAATCGGTATATTTTAATGTAAAAAAATATTTTTTATGGTTTAGTTCATTTTGAATCATCGTATCTATTTGATCCATGGTTAACAATAAGTAGCTATTATCATCCATTGTGTGGGTCATAAAAATGGCACCACTAATCATAGTGTATAATCTTTTAGCGTATAAAATGGAATCAATTTCAAGCAGTATTTCTCCTTCTTTTTTTCCTTGATCAATAAGGAGAGCTACATTATTTTGAATTTTTCCAATTGTGTATTGCACGTGCTTAAAAAGTAAAGAGTTTTGATGTTTTGCATCTACACCCATATTAAGTACAGGGCAACCACCTAACTCTTGACTATAGTTATAATAATTACGATAGAAATCGGTAACTAAGAACAGTTTTTCTATTGGCGATTCACTAAGATTCTGATGGTCGGCGATACGTCTTAACATATTTTTTACGGTCATTGTAAAAGCTGCCATAGCCAATTCTTCTTTATTTTTAAAATTACCATAAATAGCACCTTTTGTTAAGCCTGTAGCTTTAGTAATATCACTTAAACTTGTTGCTGCGTATCCATTTTTATTAAAAATGGGAGCAACAGTTTGAATGATAAATTCTGTAGTTTGTTCGGCTTTTGTAAGCATTATTTTGTAATTCGTTTATCAAATATATTAAAAATATACCGATTGGTATATTACAAAAACTTTTTTAACACAATCTAACTTTTGATTTGTAATATAATTAGTGCGATTTGATTAGCTAATATGGATGGATCAAGGTTTTTCATTCAATTTTAATATAAAGATAACCTTATATACTATAGAATATACCTATCTTGTCATGCTAATTTTTACAATTATGAAAAACGTCTACCTTCTATTTTTTGTTATAGTATTCAATAATTTTTCTTTTGCACAAGTTGTAATCAATGAATTGGATTCTGATACTCCCAGTACCGATACTATGGAGTTTATAGAATTGAAATCCAGTACTCCCAATTTTTCATTAGATGGATTAGTTATTGTACTTTTTAATGGATCAACCAGTGGAGGAGATGCGAGTTATTTTTCATTAGATTTGGATGGATATACTACTGATGTAAATGGTGTTTTTTTGATTGGAGGCCCAGAAGTTTCTCCAGTACCAGATGTCTTACTTTCAGAAAATACAATCCAAAATGGAGCAGATGCGGTCGCAATTTATATAGGAAATGACACAGATTTTCCTGAAGGTACATTGGCAACCACAACTAATTTGTTGGATGCATTAATACATGATACGGATGATGCAGATGATATGGGACTTATGACCTTGTTAGGGTTGTCAGAACAAATAAATGAAGATGAAAATAATAATAAGACTACAGAATCTATTCAACGTAAAAATGACGGGACTTACGAAGTAAAAACACCAACTCCAGGAGCTCTTAATGATGGTAGCGGAGTTTTGTTTAATGGAATTTCGGTTACTACTGCTCAAGATCAGTATGATGAAGGAAACGGTATAGATATCGTATTTACTACACAGACAAATGTGACAAGTGACCTTACTTTTGATTTTACCATTACTAATGGAACCTTTGTAGCTTCGGATTATACAGGAAGTCTTTCTGTCACCATTCCTTCTGGAACAAATACAAGTACTAATGTGATTCAGGTTGTTGATGATACAGATGATGAAGGGGATGAGGTTATGAAGATCACTTTTGGAACAATACCTACAGGTTTTAATCGTCTTAATGACAATAAGGAATTGAGAATTGTAGATAATGATTTTACAACAGCTTCTTGGGGAACACCATTAAGTCCTACGTTTGGTATTGTATCGAATACGGCTCCTGTAGATTATTATGATCCATTAGAAGGATTAGCAGATGCAGCATTGGTGCAAGCTATACAAGACATTATAGCAGACCCTGCAGTAGTTAGAGCACAAACATATGCTGATATTATTGATATTCTTAAGGCAGCAGACCAGAGTCCAACTAATAGTAATCAGGTATGGTTATTATATACAGAAGAACAACGGCCTAAATTAGATTTTCAGACAAGTGGAGGTAGTAATGTAGGTAAGTGGAATAGAGAGCATACCTATCCAAGATCCCGAGGAGGATTTAATAGCATAGATTCGGATGATTTTGCTGATGGAATTAACGTATTTACAATAACTAGAGCAGATTCTTTAAGACATGCAAATTCTGATGCTCATGGTTTAAGAGCAACTGATGGTCCTGAGAATAGTTCCAGAGGAAATCAAGATTACGGAGAGTATTCTGGTCCTAGTGGAACACAAGGAAGCTGGCAAGGAGATGTGGCTAGAAGTATATTTTTTCTTACCATACGTTACAATGGTTTGGATGTGGTTAATGGTGATCCATCTAATAGCACAGTTGGGCAGTTAGGAGATCTTGCCACCTTATTAAATTGGCATAGAAATGATCCTCCAGATGATTTTGAAATGAATCGTAATAATATTATTTATACTTGGCAGTTTAATCGTAATCCATTTATTGATCAACCAGATTTAGTAGAATATATATGGGGTAATAATGTAGGGCAAACTTGGTCCAATATATTGTCTGTAGTAGATAATGAAGCTCCTGAATTTTTAGTGTACCCTAATCCTGCCAATAATTATATTATGTTATCTGCAGATGGAAAAGAAGGAGATGTAGAGATTTTTGATACGCTAGGTAATATATTACATATACAACCTTTTACAGAAACCACAAGAATTGATCTTGCATTGTCTTCAGGAATATATTTAATGAAAATTAATCATAATAATATTTCTGTGATGAAACGTATTGTTATAAATTAAAATACTGAGGATTTAATTTTTACCAAGACTACTATAAATCACTTCATTTGATATGATTTTAGTAATACTTCTAGGAAGATTACAGGCATCATCAATATTCATATTCTGATACTCTAGTAGTACATTATATTTTTCTACAATTCTATTTGCTTGACTACAATCGGCACTTTGATTTCGTACGTAATTCGTTTTTGGATTTTTACTTCTGTTACTTTTAGTTATGAAATCTTTAAATTGGCATTTAATAGGTTCAAAATTATGAAAATAAAACCGTTCCTCTAAGGTAAGGACAACATCTACTTTTTGAATCTTTCTCTTTTTATTTTTTTCATAATCCTGATACTTTACCTTATGAACAGAGAAGGCAAAAAATAATTGATCATCCCAGATATAATATTCGTCTTTATAAGAAACATATCCTTGTGTATAGTGATGTATTATATGTTTTAATTCGCGACTATTGTAATAAAATGTGAGTGACCCCTTTTCTAAAGATTCCTCACAGGTATAATCGGTATAATGTTGTCTAAGGGTATTATTTGACACAAGTTCTCTTATTAGCAGATACTTACTTTTAATATCGGCTAATTTCTCTCCATTACTTTGCCCAAAAGAAATAGTGGTAACAAGTATGTAAAAGGATAGTGCTAAAGTTGGTTTCATTGCTTTAGCAATTTACTTAAAAGTTTATCTTTTGTAAGAATTAGTTATTAACCATGTAAGAATATTATTGTTGATAACTACGGTAAAACCGTAAACACTTGATTCTCTAGAAGATATCTAAATGTTTTATAGACCCTATAAATGCTTAAAAGCAGTGAGTTTTCAACAAAAACGCACTGCTTTTCTTTAAGATTTACTTAACATTTCTCTTATTATAATACAAGATCAGTTTGATTTCTGAATACTAAGTTATTATCAAACTCATCTAATAGGATGATACTTTCTGTGGATACTTTGCCAGCTAGTATTTCTTTAGACAATGTATTTAGTACTTCTTTTTGAATCGTTCTTTTTACGGGTCTGGCACCAAACTCAGGTTGATACCCTTTTTCAGCTAGAAAAGTAATAGCTTCATCTGTGGCATCCAATGTTATGTTTTGTTGTGCTAACATGTGAGAAACCTGTTTTAATTGAAGTTTGACAATCTCATGAATATTTACTTTTGTTAAAGGAGTAAACATAATGATATCATCTATTCTATTTAAGAATTCTGGACGAACAGATTGCTTTAATAAACCTAATACTTCGATTTTTGCACTTTCCATTGCGGTGTCTACATCTTTTACAGCTTCAAATTTTTCCTGAATAATGTGACCTCCCATATTACTAGTCATAATGATAATAGTATTTCTGAAATCAGCAGTCCTTCCTTTATTATCTGTTAATCGACCTTCATCTAATACTTGTAATAAGATATTGAAAGTATCTGGATGCGCTTTTTCGATTTCATCTAATAAAACTACAGAATATGGCTTTCTTCTTACAGCTTCAGTCAATTGTCCGCCTTCATCATATCCTACATATCCAGGAGGCGCTCCTACCAATCTACTTACGGCATGTCGTTCTTGATATTCACTCATATCAATTCGTGTCATGGCACTTTCGTCATTAAAAAGATACTCTGCTAAAGCTTTTGCTAGCTCGGTTTTACCAATTCCAGTAGTACCCAAAAATAGAAAAGAGCCAATTGGTTTTTTCTGATCTTGCAGTCCAGCGCGACTTCTCCTAACTGCATCACTAACAGCTTGTATAGCTTCTGCTTGCCCTACAACTCGTTTTTGTAACTCTTTTTCTAGTACCAGTAATTTTTCACGATCACTTTGTAACATTTTAGTTACAGGAATTCCTGTCCATTTAGCAACTACTTCAGCAATATCATCATTAATCACCTCTTCTTTAATTAGCGAAGATTTGCTTTGTTGTTGATTCAGTTGTTCCTGAAGCTTTTCTAAACTTTCTTGAGCGTCTTTAATTTTGCCATAGCGCAATTCTGCTACTTTTCCGTAATCACCGTTTCGCTCAGCACGTTCTGCTTCGAGTTTATATTCTTCAATATCTGTTTTCGTATTTTGAATTGCATCTACTACTTCTTTTTCGCTTTGCCATTTAGAAAAAATTTCATTTCGTTCTTCTTTAAAATTTGCAAGATCTGCGTTTAATGATTTTAATTTAGTTGCATCATTTTCACGTTTAATCGCTTCAATTTCAATTTCGAGTTGCATAATTTTACGGTCCAATACATCCAATTCTTCTGGTTTCGAATTGATTTCCATTCTAAGTTTAGAAGCAGCTTCATCCATTAAATCAATAGCTTTATCTGGTAAAAATCTGTTGGTGATATACCGTTGAGATAATTCTACTGCGGCAATAATAGCTTCATCTTTAATTCTAACTTTATGATGCGCTTCATACTTTTCTTTAATACCTCTAAGAATAGATATAGCACTTTCGGTATCTGGTTCATCAACTACTACTTTCTGAAAACGTCTTTCTAAAGCTTTGTCTTTTTCAAAGTATTTTTGATACTCATCTAAGGTAGTTGCACCAATAGCACGCAGTTCTCCACGAGCTAATGCGGGTTTAAGGATATTTGCTGCATCCATTGCTCCTTGACCACCACCAGCTCCAACTAAAGTATGGATCTCATCAATAAATAACACGATGTTTCCATCACTGGAAGTAACTTCTTTTACAACAGCTTTTAGACGTTCTTCAAACTCACCTTTAAACTTGGCTCCAGCAATCAATGCACCCATATCTAAAGAATAGATTTGTTTATCCTTTAGGTTATCAGGAATATCTCCAGCAATAATTCGATGTGCTAACCCTTCTGCAATAGCTGTCTTACCAACACCTGGTTCACCTACTAACATCGGATTGTTTTTGGTTCTACGAGATAAGATTTGTAAAATTCTACGGATTTCTTCATCACGACCAATTACAGGATCCAGTTTACCACTTTCGGCTAATTCGTTTAGGTTTTTGGCATATTTGTTTAAAGATTGATATGTGTCTTCTGCGCTCTGAGAGGTAACACGCTCTCCATTTCTAATTTCCTGTATAGCTTCTATAAGATGTTTTTCGGTAACACCTTGATCTTTTAGGATTTGACCAATTTTACTTTTGGATTTAAAAATGGCAATAACTAAGTGTTCAATAGAAACATATTCATCATTCATGTTTTTAGCAATGATGCTGGCTTCATTGAGGGATTTTCCAGCTTCGCGAGATAGTTGCATATCTCCACCACTCACTTTAGAAAAACTTTCTAAGGTACTGTCTAATACTTGTTGTAGAATCGTAATATTAACATCAAGTTTTTTTAAAAGAAAGGGAAGCACATTTTCATCTACATTAAAAATAGCTTTAAAAACATGCTCATTTTCTATTTGTTGATGACCATAACCTTGAGCGAGTTGCTGCGCTTGCTGGATGGCCTCTTGTGATTTTATAGTGAAATTATTAAAATTCATAATTCAATTCATTTTGTATTTGCTGGTTGTAGATCAAATAGTATTCCTATGCTAAGTTAATGTCAAAATGTCTTTCAAAGCCTTGGTTTTACTGACTTTTTGGCTTATTGTAAAGTTACTACTTCTATTTCGACAAAAAACAATAATTGTTTATTAATAAAAATCATTTGGTTAAGTTTGTAAAGATTTTAAGAAAGTAAGAATATGGGATTATTTGGTAAGATATTTGGATCAGAAGATAAAGAGGCGAAAGAAGAAAAGCAAGCTTTACCTTGGCAAGAACTAAAATCGTTGGAACAATTAGATATAATTGCTACCGCTTCGAATACCAAAACGCAAGCGATATTTAAACATTCTACTCGTTGTGGAATTAGTAGAATGGTGATCAGAAATTTTGAAAGTAGTTTTGACCTTTCTGAAAGTCAGGTAGATTTATATTATCTAGACCTGCTGAATCATAGAGAGATATCTTCTGAAATAGCTGCAAAATTTCAGGTATACCATGAATCACCACAATTTATTGTGATTAGAAATGGAGTAGCGGTTCATCACGCTTCGCATAGTGCAATAACTCCGCAGGTATTGCATCAATTTATTTAAATATAGGATTGCTATTTTCTTTAAGAAAAGGGCATATTGTTTTATTTGTTGTTCTGGATTCATACATCTTTATAAATAGATGTGTTGACATCTTTCTGGCTCTTCTTTTTGCAGTTTCAGCTTTTTCTCCTTCGTATAATTTATCGATTGTCTCGAACCAAAGATTTAGCCAAATACCGAAGTGTTTTTCGGTAATATGCCCCTTAAAAGTAACATCCACTTGTTGATGTACTTTGATTGGATTTCCTTTGTACTTGGCAACGAACAATAGATTTGTCTCCCAAAAATCTGTTAATCGATTCAGGTGTTCTTCCCAGTTATGAATCATATAATTAAAAATTGGGCCAAGTATTTCTTCTTTTCTTATTTTAGAATAAAATTGTGACACTAAAGTATACACATCTTCTCTGGTCTCAATATCTCTTGCGAAACTAGTTTTCATATTATATTAGTTATGAATAATATCCAAAATTAAGAATGACTAACAATGTATTAATCGTAAGACTGGCAATGAGTAAATTAAATACAAATTTAGGTTTCATTTGTGCTAAGATAGAGGCATTAAAAGCCATACAGATAATCACACAGAGTGTTAGTTCTATAACTTGAGATGCAGATCTTTCTTGCATTAAAATATACATTGCAGCTACAGATCCTAAACAACTGGAAAGAATAATCATTAAAGGGATATAAGCCATATACATTTCTCTGAAATCTTTTAATAATTTGGAATACATAACATAGTGTTTTAAAGTTATGTTCAAAGATATTTCGAGAATAGGTGTTCAGTTTATGATCCTGATCATAAAGGCAAGGAAAAGTGAAAAATTACCGATATATTTTTCTTTCTTTAATCAATAATTCTCCTTTCTGTTCTAGTTTTTTTACTGCCCTGATTACTGTTTCTACCCTTAATCCTGTTAGGTCAGCTAATTGTTGTCGTGTAAACTCTATTTTATATAAGGCAGTATTTTCTGAAGTGTTTGGATTATTCTTTTTAAAATAGTCTAAAATTCGAAGAATCCTATGTTCTGGTTCCTGAGTAGATATTTCAGAAACCATCATAGCTTTATAATATAATCTAAGTGCCAGCGTGCTTGTAAATTTATGGTGGATCGCTGGATGTTCTTCTAATAATTTTAGAAACTTGTCTTTTGGCAGTTGCCATACTTTTGCATCTGTAATTGCTGCTGCATTAGCAGGGTATTTAAAATCTGCAAATAATGGTGGTTCTCCAAAACTTTTTCCAGCATCAAAAATACCCTGTATGTATTCTTTTCCATCATCATTATAGTTATTCATCTTAATCTCTCCAGTATATACTTGATAATAATAACGCGCGTTATCACCTTCTTCAAAAAGCTGCTCATCACGTTTGTATTCTTTAAGAACAGCACCAGCGTCGAGCAAGATGTCTTGATGAATCATAAGATGTTATTTTCAATAAACTATTAGATTATTTAAATCGATATCTAGTGATAATGTTTTTTAATTTGTTTTTTAGATCTTGTCCAGAATCATAGACCATTTGTTCATTGGTAGGGAACTGAACAGCTTGTAGACCCAAATAACGAATTAAATCATCATCTAATGCACGTTTATCACCATTATAGTTTGCATACACATGTTCGAAAACATATGAGCTAGAAAGTGGGAAAGCATCTAATAATTGTCTTGTATTAAGATTCTTGTATTGCACATTACCTACAACCTGTGCTTCCTTAAATTGTATAAATTCATAATATTCACATCGTACCGTCACCATTTTATCAATTTTGATTTTTTTACCATCTTCATCCAGTACAAAATCATCATTTTCATCTAATAAATATTCCCAACCGTCTTTAACTAATTTTTCTTTTTCTAGTTGTCTTTCTCTAATTTGTTCTGGAGAGATATTTATTTCTCTAAATGAAACCTCCATGAGATAATCATATTTGATAGAACGTTGAGGTTCATTGTGGTATACAGTCCAAAGGTCATTTAACCCATAAGTGCTAAAGTTTAATAAATCAGCCTCTAATCTTTTCGGAATGATAACATTAGTATTGTTTTTCATGGCAACCTTCACAAAATCAGTACCCTTATAATGTGCCTCTTCAATCAGGTCATTAGTGTTTTTATAATTAGGATTAATTTTGTTTAGATACTTTAGATCATCGTATACCGTTCTATAATCATTCTTCCTTTTGGCATTTGTAAGCAAAGATTTAGCATTATTATATAGATAGGTAGATAATTTATCTTTTGTATCTAAAATTCTTTGATCATAATTGTCAAAAGAAAAATTAGCATTACGTCCTTGTTCTACGTGGTATAGTGGTAGTAAGGGTTTAATGCGTTGTTGCCTATTTTTTAAGGCAATATAACTATTGTATATTCGCTCCAGATTGGCAGGGTTTCCTTCTTTTTCAAGAAAAGAAATGGCACTAATATCACGTGCTACTACTTTAGCAAAAGCTTCTTCTAATATCAGGATGTATTCCTGTTTTCCTTTTTTATCTTTATTAGTTCTTAATTTACCAATGGAATTATTAATCGCCTGATCATAGTTTCCAGTATTAAGAGCTGTTAATGTTTTCTTTTTACCACCGCAGGATGTTATAAAGGCGGTAACTAATAATAAAAGTAAAAGTCGTTTCATAATCTTACAAGTTTGGGGATACCTATTCAACTTTAATGCCAAAAGGTAATAAAAAAACCTCAAAAGTAATTTTTTTGAGGCTTTTAAGTATGTGGTAAAAAGTTATTTTTTAAATACAGGAAGTAATTTAGTAGACACTTCACCAAAACCAATTCTAACTCCATCATTTTGGCAAAATCCTCTAATAATTACAGTATCATTATCTTCTATGAATTTACGACTTCCTCCTTCTTCGAGCTGTACTGGCTTTTCTCCTCTCCAGCTTAACTCAAGCATTGATCCATATGAATCTGGAGTAGGCCCAGAAATTGTTCCACTACCCATCATATCCCCAGAATTGACTGGACATCCATTTACGGTATGATGTGCAAGTTGCTGAGACATATTCCAATACATATATTTAAAATTACTCCTAGAAACAATAGTTTCTTTAGATTTCTCTGGTTGTATTGCTACTTCCAGATTTATATCAAAACTTTTATCTCCTTCGTATTGAAGATATGGTAATTGTTCTTTTAAAGGTTTAGGTCCAGCTACACGATACGGTTCTAAAGCGTCTAAGGTAACTATCCAAGGTGATATTGATGACGCAAAGTTTTTAGCTAAAAAAGGACCTAATGGTACGTATTCCCATTTTTGAATATCACGTGCACTCCAGTCATTAAATAATACCAATCCAAAAATATAATCTTCAGCTTCTTCAATCGGAATTGGTTCTCCAAGAAGATTAGCATCAGTAGTAATAAAAGCCATTTCTAACTCAAAATCTACTAATCTAGAAGGTCCAAAAATAGGTTTTTCTGTACCATTTATTAATTTTTGTCCTTGCGGGCGATGTACAGGAATACCAGATGGAATTATAGAACTACTTCTACCGTGATATCCTACAGGTATGTGCAACCAATTAGGAAGCAGGGCATTATCTGGATCTCTAAACATAGTACCTACATTGGTCGCATGTTCTATACTACTATAGAAATCAGTATAATCTCCAACACGCACAGGAAGTTGCATTTCTATTTCATCCAATGTAAATAATACAATCTTTCGGTGTTCTTTATTGTTTTTTAGAGCATCATTTTCTGTATCAAAAATTTCAGCGATACGATTTCGTACTAATCTCCAGGTTTTTTTTCCGTCAGAAATAAAATCATTCAGAGAATCTTGTAAGAAAATATCATCGGTTAAAGGAATGCCTTCAAAATAGCCAAGCTGATGAAGTGCTCCCAGATCAATTGCTGTATCTCCAATTCTTGTTCCTATTGTAATTACATCATCTCTAGTAAGGAAGACTCCAAAAGGAATATTTTGAATTGGAAAATCCGTTTTTGAAGGAGTTTTGATCCAGGTTTTTCGATTAGGATTATTTGCAGTTATGGGCATTGTTATTTTTTTAATAAGTTGTTGGTAGTTCTTGCCATCAAATATATAATTTTAGAACGTTTTAAATATTTTATTTATGTGAAAGTTAATTAAAAAATGTGATATTTCTAATTGTGAAGAAAATGTTCATATTTATTAATATTCCATCAGCTTATTTTAATGAATGTTCCTATTTTTGGACATCTATTTTATAAATTAAATAACATGCAACGCGACGAACAAATTTTTGATTTAATTCAGGACGAAAAAGAGCGTCAAATTAACGGATTAGAATTGATCGCTTCAGAAAATTTTGTAAGTGAACAAGTAATGGAAGCAGCAGGTTCTGTATTGACCAATAAATATGCAGAAGGCTATCCTGGAAAACGCTATTATGGAGGTTGCTCTGTAGTAGATGTAGTAGAACAAATAGCTATAGATCGTGCTAAAGAATTGTTCGGTGCAGCATATGCTAATGTGCAGCCTCACTCTGGTTCACAGGCAAACACGGCTGTGTATCATGCTTGTCTTAAACCAGGAGATAAAATTCTTGGTTTTGACCTTTCTCACGGAGGACATTTAACTCATGGATCACCAGTAAATTTTTCAGGTAAATTATACAATCCTGTTTTTTATGGAGTAGAGAAGGAGACAGGAAGATTGAATTATGATAAAATTCAAGAGATTGCTACCGCAGAGAAACCTCAGTTAATTATAGCTGGTGCATCTGCATATTCCAGAGAAATAGACTATAAGCGATTTAGAGAAATAGCAGATAGTGTAGGAGCAATTTTAATGGCTGATATTGCACATCCAGCAGGTTTAATAGCTAAAGGTGTGATCTCAGATCCAGTTCCTTATTGCCATGTGGTAACCACAACTACTCATAAAACATTAAGAGGTCCAAGAGGTGGATTGATCTTAATGGGTGAAGATTTTGAAAACCCTTTTGGTATTACGCTAAAAAGCGGAAAGAAGCGTATGATGTCTTCATTACTGGATAGCGCTGTGTTCCCTGGAAATCAAGGAGGACCTTTAGAACATATTATCGCAGCAAAAGCAATTGCTTTTGGAGAAGCATTAACCGATGAGTTTTTGCATTATATTATTCAGGTGAAAAAGAATGCAGCTACAATGGCTGAAGCTTTTGTACAGAAAGGATATGAAGTGATTTCTGCTGGAACCGATAATCATATGATGTTGATTGATCTACGTAATAAGGATGTAACAGGAAAACAAGCTGAGGAAGCACTTGGAGTTGCAGAGATTACAGTGAATAAGAATATGGTACCGTTTGATGATAAATCACCTTTTGTAACTTCTGGTATTCGTATCGGTGTTTCTGCAGTAACTACTCGTGGCTTAAAAGAGAATGATATGCTGAACATTGTAGAATTAATTGATAGAGTGATCAATAATGTAGAGAATGAAGAAGAATTACAACGTATAGCAGATGATGTAAATGCTATGATGGCAGATAAACCATTGTTTGTAGTATAATTCTATTTAAAAATATATAATTGTAAAATGCGTGTCTATCGAAGTCACGCATTTTTTTTAAGTATGATCATTATGTATGCTATCTTGTTATAAGTAGGTTTAAAATGAAAACAAAAAATAACCGCAAACTATTTGTTTACAAATGTTTGCGGTTTTGTTTGTTATTAGCACAATAAGCTATAAAAAGGAATATTATTATTGCTCTATAATTACCTTTCGTACCATACTGTTGTTTCTAGCCTGTAATTTCACTAAGAATATTCCTTGAGGAAGATCGTATAACTCGATATTTTTTCCTTTCGGATTTGTATTCTTGGTCATAATTATTTTTCCAGTGAAATCAATTACCTGAACTCTAACTTCACCAGAAACATAAGGCGTTTCTATAGTTATATTTCCTTTTGAGGGGTTAGGGTAGATTGTAACATCTTTAAAACTAATTTTATTCTCAATAGAAGTAGGAGTACCTTCGTTACAAGATAGTGGTGCTGTAGTTACAGCAGTATCATTATAAGCACACTCAATTCCTTCTGCTCCATCAAAAAAGGCTGTTAAGTCTATAATTCTACCATCAGCAGGGAATTGTACATTTATAAATGTGTGTGATGTATTACTATCTAATTGGCTAACATCAACACTTCTTGTTGCATCACCAGTTATTTTTAAAATTCCAGTAGTTGGTGCAGATGAAAATGATACTGTGATATCTGCCTTAAAAAAGCTTTGGTTTTCATTCATTTTCGAGTCAGTACCACTACACGCGATATTTGATGCAACTATTGAATCTATGTTACAACCATCATCCTCTATCGTACAACATATAGGTGCTGTGATTACTGATACATTAGTAAATGAACATTCTACAACGTCTGGCTCATTTATATCTAGGATAAAGAAAGCTTGTAAACTAACAGATTCGCCATCTGCAGGTAATTGTATAGCAGTAAATGTATGTGAAGTATCGTTATCTAATTCATTTACAGCAACCGTTTCATTTAATTGATCACCAGCTAATACTAAAAATCCAGTTTCTGGTACTGAAGTAAACAAAACAGTAATATCAACTGTAAAAAAATTATCGGTAGGAGTATCAGTTCCATTATCATCACATAACGTATTATTAGAAGCATATACAGCAATGATATTGCAAGGAGTAGGAGTAAAAGAGCAAGGTGTTGGTGCAGTAATTACATCATTTCCATTAAAGACACATGTAGCATCTTCTACTTGTCCATCTATACTAAAGAAAGCTTTTAAGTTAATTGAGTTACCATTCGCTGGCAATTGTACTCCAACAAATGTATGTGATGTATCACTATCCAATTCATTAACACTAACATGGATATCAGCCATTGTGTCACCAGTTAATTGTAAGAATCCAGTAACTGGTGGCGAAGTAAATGAAACCGTTATGTCGGCTGTAAAAAAATCATCTTCAGGAGTACTAGTTCCATTATCGTTACATGATGAACTGTTAGAAGCCGTTATTGAAGCTATAGTACAAGGTTCTGGTTCATCTACAAAATTAACTATATAAGTCAAAAATGAAAGTCTCCCGCATTCGTCCATAGCTTTTACAGTTACAATACATGTTTCGTTTTCCTGAATTACAGGAGTACTAGGTACTGTAAAAGTTGGAGTAGGACTTGTAGGGTTATCAAAACTCCCTATCGAACAAGAAGTACTCCATTCATAGGTTATATCTCCACCCAAAACAGGGATACCAGTGATATCAAAGACAATAGATTCTCCATTGGTTAAGGTTACTTCTCTTTGTTCTGGATTATTCATTATTATTTCAGGAACTTTTGCAGAAGGAGCATCAAATGAAAAGTTTAAAAACCCTCTTTGGGCAGCTACTCTTTCTGCCGTAGTACCATCTTTATTTAGATCGTGACCCGCCTGATACATTATCTGGCCTCTATTAGCATCTCCATATGCAGGACCATATAGCATTAATGCAGCTTTTCCTGTACTTAATGTACCTAAATCTTCTTGGTTTGTATCCCAAATACCAACTTTTGTCGAAGCTCTCCATCCACCACCATTAACAGGTAAGTAGATTTCTTCTTTTCCACCTTTATGAACACCATCTGATTGCCCTATGAATTGCATAAATGGATCTACTGGAAAATCTATGTTATGTGTAGTGTTTGATGCATCTTCGTGATTATCTGCAAGCACTAATGCATTTTCGAAATAATCATCTCCGTTATCCGTAGCTATTTCTGATTTTAATGATAAGAAATTTAGTTGTTGTGATGGATTGTCTGGATTGTATAAGTTTTCGAGATTACTTACCGCTGTACAACCAGACCATATATATCCTTGGTAACCACCTTCTGATATTGGGCTATTCCATGCTAATAAAGGTCCATGATCTTTCCAGGTTGGTTCTGCGTGTGGTAACACGAATAAATCGTGACATTCATTTAATGTTTTTGGTAGTGCTGTAGTATAGGCTGATTTTGGAATACCTGCATTTTTTAAATATTTTTCGGCGATTTTTCCATTTTTCTTATCTAATACCCAAGTTGGATAAAAAGTTAATTCTTGGTATACAGGTATGGTTACATCAGATAAAGTTTGGTGCGTAATGACTCCCTGAGATTTCCAGTTATTAATTTCGTCTAGCACAGCAGCTGTTAGATATTCTTTACTGATAGCAAAAGGACCTCCTTTAAAATCTTTACCATCTACATTAAAATCTACACCATCTTTGGATTTATTTGGATTAATAGACCATAAAACAGGAGTGTCATGTTCTTTAATAATAGCATAAATTAATCCATAGGGTTTAAGACCATTTTTAAAATTGGGAGATGCGACTCCCATATCAATGATGATAGATCCACTAGGTAAATCTACAGTTGTAGAAGATAATATCGATTTTTTTGATTTATCAATGCCGTCATCTTCTATTGAAATGATGGTTGTTGTGTTGTTTAATAAGTTGTTATTTAGTGATTTAGATGAAATTAGGCAAATGGATACCACTGCTAATAAGCATAGTGTAGTAATGCGAGTCATAAAAAGTGTGTTTGTGAGTTATTTCGCGAATGTCGGTTTTTAATTTGCAAAAACATGTTGGGTTATAGAATCCGTAGTGTTTTATCAGAAAAGCGTTATAAGTGAGTTAGAATCTGTTAGTTAATTAAATGTTAACTTTGTTAATATTGAGTTAATGAGTGTATGGATTTAGTAGATAGAGTGGGCTTTTGTAGCACATGTGGTAAGTGTGGTAATACCTTATAAATAGGGTAGTAGGTTGTATTATTTCTTAGAGGTATATAAAAATTACATTTTAAATTTTCTATATGATTACAATACAAAAAGTTTATGTAGCATGGATTAGCTAAAATAACCTTAAATAATATTTAGATTAAGTAGATAATACTATAAGAAAGCATGGTTATTAGGACACAGTTGATACCGTTTATAAATATAATGTTGAGAGGTATTGAGAATTTTATACTATTTTTAAAATGGAAAACAAAAATTAACCGTACCGTTATACGTTTATTATACGTTTGTAAACGGTTATAGATATATAGAAATAATAACAATTGCTGTTATTCAGTAGTTGTAAATAATTATGAAAGTACTTTTCTTAATTTTTTCCTTTTTTTTTATTTTTTCGTTTTCTGATATCCAAAATGAAAAGATAATTTACGAAAACTATTGCCAAGCAATTGACAGTTATGGAAGTACTTTTCCTTACTATTTAGTTGTCAATATAACTGACTTAAATACAGGAAACAGTAAGGAAGTATGTTTAGAAGGTGGAGAACTCGTTTATGCTCTAACAAATGAATGGAATATTAATATTGAAAAGGATTACAAAACAGCAAAAAAGACTAAACGGAGAAAAGATCGGAAGTTTAAAATAAAAACGAAAAGTATTCTGAATAGGTTAAATAGAATTTCATACTCAAATACAGAGCTAATTAAGTACTCTAAAATGATCAATATCGATTCTATTTCAAAAAGCATTTTAAAATCTGATAAGTGGAGCTTTTATCATAATACTGAAAAAGAACAAATTATGATGGCTCACCTTTTATTTAATAAAGGGATTTTAACTGGAACTAATGATTGTTTTGGAGGAGAAGAGTTAACATATGTAAATTGGAAAGATTAAAACTATTTACAACACCAAGTATGTGATCATAGCAGTTAAGTAATAACCCAATGGTTCTTGTATATTTACTATGGCGCAAAGATTTTATGATGAGAAAGTTATAAAATCAGCGCAGAAAAAGTCGATGGTTTGGTAACATTTTACTTTGCTACGTGGAGATTCCTATGAATTTGACCCATCCATTCCTGTTTAAATTGCGCATAGTAAAACAGGTTCTAAAAAGAGCGGTTTTGTGATTATAAAAGTATAAAAAATATTATTGTTTTTTTCTTTTT
>NZ_JARYGY010000012.1 GCF_029906345.1 Aquimarina mycalae
ATAGTTCCAACATATTTTATCCTGTATATTCCACAAGCTTGTCCGAAAGAGTATTGAATTGTCAAACTTAAAATTGTCAGTATAAGTATTCTTTTCATTCTCTCTTTTCTAATTATGCACAACGTTGCTTGTATGTTGCGTTTGCTAGCCGAAGGCAGCATATGCAATATACAACCTGTTATGTTCTTTTTACTTTTTCAATTGCAAGTTCCAGATTTTCTAGATCAAATCCTTTTTGCAATTCAGTTAATATTAATTTTTCCTTATACTTTTCTTCCAATCCATTTAGGGATTTATCATCATCAATCATCAAGAAATTTGAAATTTTATATTCCTCAATAAATCTTAATATTTCGTCTTTTCTAGTCTTACAATCATTATATTCAGGTAAGAAACCACTAATTGGAGTTTTAATATTCCGATTTCTAAAAATTTGATTGAATTCAGCTAATGTTTTTATAGTTCTACGTGTCGAGCTTAACCAAATTTCAAATTCCCATTTGGATAAGAGCTTATTCAAATTAGTTATACAATCCTCATTAAATTTAGAATAACCATCAGAATCAATTTCGTCAGCCTTCCACATAGGAGTTGTAATTAAAACTCCATCCAAATCTAATATCAATACAGGCTTGGTCATTTCTTAAGTTCTTGTTTGGCTTTTATCAATTTATTCAACTCTTCAATCACATTTAGCTTTGAGTTTTTTGGTAAATTAACGTAGCCCATTCCTCCAAAAATTACTTCCCAATATCCTCCTTCATCCAATATCATTTGTCCAACAACTCTCATTTCAGTTTCGTTTAAGGAAATAGGTAAGCCAATAACCTCAAGATCATATTCGGACTCAGCATATATCTCTTTAAACACAAATATTTCTTCTCCATCTCTTTTTTTCTTCTCAGGGAAAACTTCGATAGTAGTTCCATATGTCAATATTTCATTGAAAGGATCATTATTAGTCAGTTTATATCTATTGTCAGAAACTTTGATTACGTCATAATTTGCCGTTGAAGCTTCGTCGGGCACGTACATTTTTATTTCTATAATTTCTTCTTCGTTCATTTTGGTAATTGAACATAACAATAGTATAACAGCTATTGCTATTATATCTCTTTTATCACCTACAAATCTAAAGGATTTTTGATCATTCTAAAACTATTTGTAGCCACGTGCGTGTATATTTCGGTTGTTTTACTAGAACTATGACCAAGTAATGATTGAATATATCGTAGATCTGTTCCGTTTTCAAGTAGATGTGTAGCAAAACTATGTCTTAATGTATGTGGAGTGATCTTTTTTATAATTCCAGATTTTTTAGCGGCTCTTTCTATTATTGCTTTTACACTACTACCACTATATTGACCTCCTTTTGGACCTTCAAACAAAAACTTTGTAGGTTTATATTTCTTAAAATAAATTCTTAAATCTCTTAATAGATTAACAGATAATAAGGTATATCTATCTTTATTACCTTTTGCGTTAGCAACTCTGATAACCATTCGTTTACTATCAATATCAGTAATTTTTAAATTTAGTAATTCAGTTCGTCTTAAACCCGCAGAATACAAAAGACTTACAATGCATTTGTGCTTTATATTATTGGTGTTATTAATAATAGTTAAAACCTCTTCTTTGCACAATACCATCGGAAGCTTCTTCTTTTTTCTAGGCCTTTCTATAGCGTAAAATCTATTTGGCATATTCAGAACAATTTCATAATAAAACTTTATGCTATTAATAGCTAGGTTAATATAGGAGTCTGATTTTTTTTCTTGTATCAGTTTCCTGAGATACAACCTTATTTCTTGCTCACTTATATTCAAAAGTTCAATATCAGAGTAGTAATTGATAAACGCTTCAAATGCGGTTACATATGCTCTAATAGTATTATTAGCGTAGCGTTTTAACGCTAGTTTTTGTAAATATTCTTCAGGGCAAACCTTATATGTTTTTCTCAGAGATCTGTTACCAAACCAGTCGGTATTTGCTATTTCACTAGTAGGATTAATAATTTTGTTGTTGTAGAAATAATTACAATTGATCCAGGCAACACCTTTAAATTTTTTGAAAAATTAATCCTTGATTCTTCCTAGTATTAGCAATATATACCATATTAAAAAGAGTACTCCACCTAGGATTAGGTAATTCTTTGATTAAAGCCTGGATTACTTTATCTGGGTAGAATTGTAAGCCAATCATTTTTTGCTGATTAATCAGAATATGTTTTAGAGTGATATGCTTATTAATATGTTTCATGCTTGTCAAATATGAGTGATTATATAACCAGACACAATTATAGCCGTAGAATTAAACGTTTATTAAACGTATAATTCTATGGGTAACAACTTGAACATAATAGACACTTTAGTGTATAAGAAGAACTAAAATGAAACACTGTCTGTATTGTGAGTCGATAATAAAAGGTAGAAAAGATAAAAAGTTTTGCAATCCTTATTGTAAATCAGCATATCATAATATTAAAAATCAAGATAAAGAAGATACACTTTTCAAAAAAATAGATACACAACTAAAAAAGAATAGAAAAATATTAAAAGGCTTTAATAAAGCAGGTTTTGTAACCATCAGACAAGAAAAATTATTGAAAGAAGGTTTTGATCCAAAGTATTTTACGCATTACTGGAAAAACCAAAAAGGACAGGTATATCTTTTCTGTTATGAATATGGTTTTCTGGAATTAAAAGAATACACTAAAAAGAAATATCTTTTGATAATTTGGCAAGAGTATATGAATCGATCTTAAGATAAAAAGCAAAAATCATGCATAGTAATATCTAAGAGATACGGTGATACTTCTTCTAATAAAGCTAACTAAAAATAAATATGAATTCACATTGTAACAATTAAGCATAATGACGTCCTATTTCTATATACTAAGTTGCGATTGAATGAAAAAAACACTTAATGAGGTTATTGAAGTATTAAAAACAGGAGAGGTTAAAAGAACAAAGTATGCCGTAAAGGAATATATCTTGATTTTTCTGAAAATTATAGTATTGGTTGCGCTCTTCAGGTTTATGGCAATGATGCTTTCTGGGTTGATCTTGCATTTTTTAGGGATTGAAATTCCAGAGAATTTAACACAGACTAGTTTAGAAGAAAAAACATTCTTAGGTAGAATGTTTTTGGCACTTATCCTGGCTCCCGTTATTGAAGAATGTGCTACTAGGTTAGGGTTGGTTTTTAGTATAAGAAATTTTGTGATTTCTACTTCGTTGTTACTTTTCTTTATCTTACATTTTGTAATTAATAAAATTGTGATTTTTGATGCAATTCATCCTATATCAATAAATCAGAGGATTTTAGTTTCAGGTATTTACGGAGTTTTGATGTTTGTTTTATTAATTAGAAAAGATAAAATCACGAAGACTTTATCTAATTTTTGGAGTAAACATAAACGAAGTGTGTTTTATCTATCATTTTTGTTTTTTGGTTATATGCATATATTCAATTTTGAATTGACATTACAGAATATATTGATATCTCCAATTTTGTTAAGTTCACATTTTGTAATGGGTATATTTTTGGGTTATGCCAGACTTAAACTTGGGATGTTCTCTGCCATAAGTCTACATACGCTAAACAATACTGTAAGTTATATAAAGTATCTTTTTTAGCTAATGTAATTCCAGATGTTTTTATGCTTAGCAAGCTGTTGATAGGTAAATAATAATACCTTATTTTTTTCTAGAGATAGAGAAGGGTCTTCTTTTAGAATTTTCATAGCGTAATATCTAGCGGTTTTTAAAATATCATTATCGCGTACAATATCAGCAATCTTGAGATTTAGAACTCCGCTTTGTTGTGTTCCCATAATATCTCCTGGTCCGCGTAATTTAAGATCTACTTCTGCAATTTCAAAACCATCATTAGTACGTACCATGGTTTCTAGTCTTGTTTTGCTATCTGAAGAAAGTTTATGACTGGTCATTAGGATACAAAAACTTTGTTCGGCTCCACGACCTACGCGACCACGCAACTGATGTAACTGAGATAACCCAAAACGTTCTGCACTTTCTATAATCATAACACTGGCATTAGGAACATTAACTCCTACTTCAATTACAGTAGTAGCTACCATAATATTGGTTTCACCTTTTACAAAACGTTCCATTTCATAATCTTTATCTGCAGGTTTCATTTTACCATGCACAATCGATATCTGATAATCTGGAGTAGGGAAGGAGCGAGCAATACTTTCATACCCATCCATAAGGTCTTTGTAATCTAGGGCTTCAGATTCCTGAATAAGCGGATACACAATATATACCTGTCTTCCTTTTTGTATTTCATCAGAAATAAACTTAAAAACCTTTAAACGATTGCTATCATAACGATGTACTGTCTTTATAGATTTTCTTCCTGGAGGTAATTCGTCAATCACAGAGATATCTAGATCTCCATACAAACTCATAGCCAAGGTTCTGGGTATTGGTGTTGCGGTCATTACCAAAATATGTGGAGGATACGTGTTTTTATGCCAAAGTTTAGAGCGTTGTGCGACTCCAAACCTGTGTTGCTCGTCTATAATAGCTAATCCTAGATTTTTAAATTGTACCTTATCTTCAAGAACTGCGTGAGTGCCTATTAGAATATGCAGCGTTCCATCTTCTAATTCCTGATGAATTTCTCTACGTTCTTTGGCTTTAGAACTTCCCATTAATAACTTTACATTGATATCTAAATCTTTAGTAAGTTCTACAATTCCTTGATAATGTTGATTGGCTAAAATTGCTGTTGGAGCCATAAGACATGCTTGAAAACCATTATCTATTGCCAACAACATAGTCATTAATCCTACAATGGTTTTTCCTGATCCTACATCTCCTTGTAGCAAACGATTCATTTGTGCACTGCTACCAATATCTTTTCTAACTTCTTTAATTACCCGTTTTTGAGCATTAGTAAGTTCAAAAGGCAAGTGATGTGTATAGAAATTATTAAAATGTTTTCCTACCTCTGTAAAAGGAAACCCTTTTATTTTTTGCTTCCTGATCAGTTTTTTGGTAATAAGCTGTAGCTGAATGTAAAAAAGTTCTTCAAACTTTAATCGATATTGCGCTTTAGCTAATAACTCCTGGTTTTTAGGAAAATGAATATTAAGAATGGCTTCGCTTTTATGAATTAACTTCAGTTCACTACGTATTTCTTCAGAAAGTGTATCATAAAATCTAGCTTTTGTGTCTAGAAATAGCTGTTGCATCATTTTGCTAACCACACGATTAGTAACTCCTTTATTAGATAGCTTCTCTGTTGAAGGATATACAGGTTGCATGAGCACCTTGAGGTTTTTTTCATGTTCGGCAAGGAGCTCCATTTCTGGGTGTGGCATACTAAACCCATTATAGTATTTTGTCTTACCAAAAATTACATAGGGAGTATTTAGTTTTAAGTTTTCTTTGATCCATTTATGACCTCTAAACCAAACTAACTCCATTTCGCCAGTATCATCAATGAATTTGGCAACTAAACGTTTCCCTCTTTTTTGTGCTACCATTTTGAGATGCACAATCTTACCTACCATTTGTACTTCTGCCGAAGTACGTTGTAACTCATTAATTTTGTAGTAATGAGTTTTATCTATGTATCGATTTGGAAATAGATTTAATAAATCCTGATAGGTATGAATCCCCAATTCTGTACGTAACAGATCGGCGCGAGAAGGACCAACACCTTTTAGATAATCAATAGGAGTTTGTAATATATTAGGATTCATTGGAGCGAAGATACTATTTATCATAAAAATGTTCAATGCAAAACTTGTCACATTACCAGACTAAAATCGTTATTTTGGCAGAACATTTGATTATTGATACTTATGCGATTTATTTTATATCTATTTACGTTCTTTTTTTCTTTTGGAGTTGTAGCACAACAGAGCAAAGAAGTTGACTTTTTAACAGGAAATGTGAATGTTTTTCTAGAAGCTAATTATAAAAAGGTTGAAGGCAAGGTTACCTATACTTTTAAAGTTCTTAAACCTACAAAATCTATTGCGATAGATGCTCAGAAAATGAGAATCATGAATGTACTATTAGATGGAGAGAAAATAGATATAACGTATGATGACAAGGTGTTACAAATAGTTTCTGATTTTAAACCAGCTGCAGAGCACTCGATAGAGATTCAATATATCGCGGCTCCACAAAAGGCACTATATTTCTTAAAAGATTATCAAGGAAATGATCAGATTTGGACCCAAGGACAAGGAAAATATACCTCTAATTGGTTACCGAGTTTTGACGATATGAATGAGAAAGTAGTATTTGATTTGACGATTAATTATGATGCTGATTATGAGGTGATAGCTAATGGGAAACTAATTAGCAAAGAACTCGTAAATGATTCTATCCGAAGATGGGAATACGATATGCAACAACCCATGAGTAGTTATTTATTGGCACTAGCAGTAGGGAAATATGGAAAAGTTGTAGAAACTTCTGAAAGTGGGATTCCATTAGAAATGTATTATTATCCAGAAGATAGGGATAAATTCGAATCGACCTATAAGCATAGTAAGCAAATGTTTGATTTTTTAGAAAAGGAAATCGGTTATGCTTTTCCGTGGCAGAATTATAAACAAATTCCTGTAAAGGATTTTTTATATGCAGGTATGGAGAATACTGGAACTACTATTTTTTCTGACGCTTTTGTGGTAGACAATATCGCTTTTAATGATCGCAATTATATCAATGTAAATGCTCATGAATTAGCACATCAATGGTTTGGTGATTTAGTCACAGAAACAGAAGGCAAACATCATTGGTTGCAAGAAGGTTTTGCCACCTATTATGCATTGTTGGCAGAAAAAGAGATTTTTGGAGAAGAGTATTTTCAATATAAATTATACGAAAGTGCAGAACAACTTACAGAGCAGGCAAAAGCGAAAGATGCTACCTCATTATTAGATTCAAAGGCAAGTTCGTTAACTTTTTATCAAAGAGGTGCGTGGGCGTTACATGCATTGAAAAACCTGATAGGAGACGCCAATTTCAAGATTACTATCCACAATTACCTGGATAAACATAAATACAGTAATGTTAATACGTCTGATTTTATAAACGTAGCAGAAGAGGTGAGCGGCCAGGATTTAACAGAATATCGGAAAATTTGGTTAGAAGCTATTGCTTTTCCATCACAAGAAGCATTGGATATCTTAACAACTTCTTCATTTATTAAAAAATACCTTGGTTTGGCAGGCGAACGTACACAACCATTAGCAGGAAAATGGGGAACATTGGCTACGGCATTGGATTTTCCTATCAATGAATATTTGGGGCAGGAAGTAATCTATCAGTTAGATGGAGAAACCTCACAGGAAGCCATCGCACTATTTAATAAAGCATTTGAGACTAATAATGTTTTTGTACGACAAGCAATCGCAAATACCATGAGTCGTATTCCTAAAGGATTAAAAAAACAGTATGAATCCTTGTTAGAAGATGAATCGTATGCTACTATAGAACCTGCATTGTATCATTTATGGGCTAATTTTCCTTCAGAACGAAACTCATATTTAGATAAAACGAAAGACATTATTGGATTTAATGATAAAAATGTTAGAATACTTTGGTTGGTATTAGCACTAAGTACATCAGATTATCAGCCAGAAAAGCATCAGGAGTTTTATGCGGAATTATCAGGGTATTCTTCTTCAATACATCATTTTAGTACTAGAGAAAATGCATTTACTTATTTAGAAAGTCTTCAGGCTTTTTCCGACCAATCTCTTATAGATCTTGTAGATGGAGCATTGCATCATAATTGGAGATTTAGAAACTTTTGTAGAAAAGTATTAGATAATCTATTGAAGGATCCTAAATTTCAAAAGAAATATGTAGATTTAAAGAGTAATTTGCCAAAGAGGCAACAGGATTATTTAGAAAATAAATTAACCCCATAATTAAAACATGCGCGCATTAGTAATTTCTGGAGGAGGCAGTAAAGGAGCTTTTGCAGGAGGAGTAGCGCAATATTTAATTCAGGATTTAGGTAGACAATATGATATGTTTATCGGTACATCTACTGGAAGTCTTTTAGTATCTCATTTGGCATTGTCTAAAATAGAGGAAATAAAGAATTTCTACACTTCAGTAAATCAATCTTCTATATTCAGGAATTGCCCTTTTATAATTAAAAAGAAAAGAGGGTTTAATAGCATAAGTATTAATCATTTTAATGTATTGAGTAATCTGATAAAAGGCAGAAAATCTTTTGGAGATAGTAGAAACTTAAGAGACCTGATTAAAAACGCAATTTCTAATGAATATTTTACTATGTTACAAGCTGGTTTGCAGGATGTGGTTGTAACGGTAACCAATCTATCGACTAATGAAGTAGAGTATAAGTCAATTAAAGAATGTACATATGAGGATTTTTTAGATTGGGTGTGGATTTCGTGTAATTATCCTCCTTTTATGAGTTTGGTGCGTAAAAACAATTGCGATTATGTGGATGGAGGATTAGGATCTATGGTTCCTATAGAAGAAGCAATTAAAAGAGGAGCAAAAGAAATAGATGTTATCATTTTAGAAACCGAAGTGAATTACTTAAATAGAATGCCAACAAAGAATCCTTTTACTTTAATTACAAGTATGGTTGATTTTATGATGGATAAAATAGAACATCAAAATATTAGAATAGGTAAATTTGCAGCTTCACAAAAAGAGGTAGCCATGGATTTGTATTATACGCCAACAGTTTTAACTACAAACTCATTAATTTTTGAAAAAGAAAAAATGACAAAATGGTGGGCCAAAGGATACGAGTTTGCTAAAGAAAAAAACACATCTAATAGATTATAATATATGCGAGCATTAGTAATATCAGGAGGAGGAAGTAAAGGTGCATATGCAGGTGGTGTAGCACAATATTTAATGCAGGAAGAAGGAAGAAAGTATGATCTTTTTTTAGGAACATCTACAGGAAGCTTATTAATACCTCAGTTAGCGTTGGGTAATATTGATAAGGTGTATGAAATTTATACCAATGTAAATCAGCATACTATTTTTAGTATTAACCCTTTTAGAACAAGAAAAAAAGGGAATCGAGAGTTTGTTTCGATTAACTTCTTTAATACTGTTTTGCAATTCTTAAAGCGTAGAAGAACCTTTGGAGAGAGTAAAAATCTAAGAAAAAATATTCGAAGAAATTTTTCTGAAATAGAATTTGAGCTTGCTAAAAAGAAGGTTAACGATGTTGTAGTAACGGTTTCTAATCTTACTAAAAATACTACAGAATATAAATCTATCAATGACTTCTCATATGAAGATTTTTGTGATTGGATATGGATTTCCTGTAATTATGTTCCCTTTATGAGTTTGGTAACCAAAAATGGTTGCGAATATGCTGATGGTGGTTTTGGCTGTATGGTTCCTATTCGAGAAGCAATCCGTAGAGGTGCGACAGAAGTGGATGCAGTTATTTTAGAATCCGAAAATATGGAACATAATAAGATTTTGGGGAAGAACCCTTTTTCCTTAATGGTTAATCTTTTTAGCTTCATGTTTGATCAGGTAGAAGGCCATGATACTGTCGTTGGTAAATTAGCTGCAAAAAATAAAGACGTAGTGCTTAATCTATACTATACACCATCTAAACTTACAGAGAATTCCTTAGTTTTTAATAAGAAATTAATGCGTAATTGGTGGAAACAAGGATTTGAGTATGCTGCCGATAAAGCAAAACAGGCAGAAGATAATAAACTAAAAGATATAGATATGGCTGGCTGATTTTTTATATTAAAACAAATCCTCCACTTCACTTTTGATTGCTGATAAAGCAGTATCACTAGGTGATCCCTTTTCTACTATTTCTGTAAGGATGACTTCTCTCATTGTATCCGAAGAATCTACTTCTTCTTTTAATACCGTTTTACGAATTAAAGCTATAGTACCGTTTTTAGCAGCTTTTACAATATTCCAACATTCATCAGAAATATAAATCTGTTGCGTAAGATTATGATCGAATTCTTGTTCTATAGTATTTACAAGCAAGGATTCATAACTTTTTTTATCCTCTCCAAGTGGTGGTGTTCTTAGTAATAATTTACCCGGAGAAATTCTTTCTAAAAACAATGCCATTCGCTCGTATGCCTGTAACCTTAGTGGTAATGCTTGTTTTTGATTTTCTTTATGTAAAAGAAATCTTCGCCTTTTTTCTTCGTTATCAGTGTGTGTTTTGAAATAATACAATGCTAATAAGGTGATAAAAAGTGAAGGTATTAGCGAAAGTAATAAAGGTATGATTTCTAGTTTCATCTATGTTAGTTTATTATTTATCAATTTCTTTGTAATGTCCTCCAAGAAAGGAGCAATTTTTTAAATCTTCTAAACAGCTAAAAGCTACGGGTGTTTTGGTATATTTAAAAGATTCTTCTAAGGTTTTAGTTAACTCGCCATCATCCACATTTACATCGATATCATTCATCGTAAATTGGCTTGGATGTTCATATCCCGCAGCGTGCGTAATCTCAACAAGTTCTTTTCTAAAAGATTTAAAATATTGAGCGAGTCGATCAGATTTCAGAGGAACGTTAATTCCTTTTTGTAACCATTTACTTTGGGTTGCTATACCACTAGGACATTTGTTGGTATGGCATATTTGCGCTTGAATGCAACCAATACTCATCATAGCTTCACGAGCTACATTAATACAATCAACTCCCATTGCAAACGCCATAGCAGCTTTTGCAGGAAACCCTAATTTTCCGCTTCCTATAAAAACGACTCTTTCTGTAAGCTTATGTTTTTGAAAAATTTTATAAATAGCAGTAAACCCATATATCCAAGGTAAAGATACATGATCGGCAAAACTTGGAGGAGCTGCTCCTGTACCACCTTCTCCGCCATCAATTGTAATAAAATCAGGACCTCTATTGGATTTTACCATTAACTCGGCTAATAGTTCCCATTGTTCAGTTTTACCAATAGCCGCTTTAATCCCTACAGGTAAACCAGTTTCATCGGCAATATCTTCTATCAATTGTAATAACTCAGGAACATTTTTAAAAGCTTTATGTGATGAGGGTGATAGTACATCTTTACCAACTTCTACACCTCTTATTTTGGCAATTTGAGGTGTTATTTTTGCTCCTGGCAGTACACCACCTTTTCCTGGTTTTGCACCTTGAGAAAGTTTAATTTCAATAGCTTTAATAAATGGATTGTCTTCTACTAGTTTTTTCATTTTTTCCATCGAGAAATTTCCATCCTTACTTCGTACACCAAAGTATCCAGTTCCAAAATGAAATACAACATCACCACCATTACTATGGTATGGAGATAAGCCTCCTTCTCCAGTATTATGATAGGCTCCAGCTTTTTTAATACCAATATTCAAAGAATCAACAGCTCGTGCGGATAAAGAACCAAAACTCATCGCCGAAACATTAATAGCAGAAGCTGGACGATAAGGTTTTCTACGCTCATTATATGCACCCATTACTTTCGCACATGGAAGAAAAGTCTTATCAATTTTATTAGGATGATTCTCATCCATTTGGTATGGAATCATACAATTTTTTACAAAGATATGCTGATGCTGATAGATATCCCTATCGGTACCAAAACCTTCATAATTATTTTCATTCTTAGAAGATGCATATACCCATCCTCTCTCGATTCTATTAAATGGAAGTTCTTCTCTATTATTCGCAACAAAGTATTGTCTCATTTCAGGACCAATACTTTCCAGAAGATATCTAAGGTGACCAACGATCGGAAAATTATGACTTACCGTATGTTTTTTATTAAAAAAAACATCTCTTATGGCGATAAGTGCTAGTGCAATCAAAATCCACATCCACCAGGATATAGAACCTAAGAAATTTAAGACAGCTTCCATGATATGTTAAATTATTGTGCGTTTAAATAATCAATTGCTAATTGTGACATTACTTTAACACCTAGCACTAAGCCACTTTCGTCAATATAAAAATCTGGAGTATGATGAGAAGCAGCTTTTTTTGTATCTGGAGATTTCCCTCCTAAAAAGAAATAAAACCCAGGAACAACTTCTTGAAAATACGAAAAATCTTCTCCTCCTGTGGTAGCTTTTGATAAAATTACATTCTCTTTTCCTGCGATTCCTTGAATTGTAGGAAGCATTTGTTTTACTAGTTTAGGATCGTTATAAGTAATCGATGTGTTATTTTGAAATGTTATTGTAGCTTCTCCACCATAAGCTTTTGCGATTGCTGGAACCATTTCATTCATACGACGTATAATCAATGCACGCATTTTTGGGTCAAGGGTTCTTACAGTTCCGATCATTTCAGCTTTTTCTGGGATGATATTAAAACGAACTCCACTGGTGATTTTACCTACCGTGATCACAGCAGCTTCATCTACCAAAGGAGATTCTCTACTAATGATAGTTTGTAAACCATCAATTATTTTTGCTGAAATAAGAATAGGATCAACACCAGTCCAAGGAGCGGATCCATGAGTTTGCTTTCCTTTGACATCAATAACAAAACGTTCTACTGCTGCCATAGTGCCTCCTGGTTTATAACGAATCATTCCTACTGGTGTTCCAGAATTAATATGAAGCCCAAAAATTGCATTTACATCAGGATTCTTTAGAACACCTTCTTTGATCATGAGTTTTGCACCTCCTTCTTCTCCTGGCGGTGGTCCTTCTTCTGCTGGTTGAAAAATAAACTTAACAGTACCGTTAAGTTTATCCTTATGTTTACTTAACACCTCTGCAACACCCATCAAAATTGCAATGTGAGTATCATGACCACAGGCATGACTAACGCCAACTTCTGTATCAAGAAATGTTGTTTTTACGGTAGACTTGAAAGGAACATCAGCGCGTTCAGTGACTGGTAATGCATCAATATCTGCTCTTAGGGCTACAACTTTTCCTTCTTTGTCACCTTTTAGAATACCAACAACGCCAGTTTTTGCAACATTTTCTGTTACTTCAAAACCAAGATCTTTGAGATGTTTTGCAATTTTTTTTGCAGTTTCGAACTCTCGATTAGAAAGTTCAGGATTTTGATGAAAATCTCTTCGCCATTCAATAACCTTACTTTCCAGAGTTTCTGATAACGAATTAATTTCGGGATCAATTTTTTGAGCTTGGATAGTACAACACAAAAGCAATATGGCGATTAATATGTTATTTTTCATGGAGTTAGTTGAGTTAAAAATTTATGAGTTTGTAGTCTTCGTTTTGTAATTGCACTAACGCAGTCATAGCGGATAATGCCAATTTGATATCTGGATGTAAATCCGATTTAGATATATTTCTATGTGCAGCAGTTTGTCCACATAAAATGATCTGTACTCCTTTTTTGGTAAGTGCAGAGATTAATTCGGTGTTAGGATTGTTTATACTATACTTCGCATTATATTCTTTAGTATTCAAAATATCATTAGCGGCATTTCCATGAATTACCAGAGCTACTTTGAGGTTTTTGAAGGGAACTCCTGCGTGTACATGCATATTTAAATATCTTGCAGCGGTATGGATAAGAGGATTTACCTTTGTACTATCTCCAAAAGATCTTCCAATATCAAAAACAACCTTTAATTCATTCAGTAGATCCGTTTTGAAATCTGGATTACTTACTTCATAGGTTTTTCCATATTCTGTAATCACAGTCCCAGTTTTGGATTGTTGCTGACAAAAGAGAAATCCAGGTAATGCTAGTACCAGAGTAAAAAGAAATGTGTGTTTCAAGTTTTAATTTTTGGCATCTAAAGATATTCAAAAAACTTATAAAGGAAAGTTAAAATATATTTTTGATCTTTTAAGGCATAAAAAAAGCACATTTTTGATTTCTCAAAAATATGCTTTTCTAATATTTTGGAATGTTGATAACTGTTTACAGTTTTACAAATTTACCAACAGATTCATTGTTTATCAGGATGATATATAATCCATTAGATAAACTTGATAAATCAACTTCAGGCGTAATAATTGACTCGATAATTATCTGCCCTGAAGCATTGACAATTCTAATATCTTTTTCGTTTATAGTAAGTCCATCAATGCGAAGAATATCTTTAGTTGGATTTGGGTAGTATTTAAAAATACTTGTTCCTTGGCTAGAGTTAAGTTGAGATAAATCTACAGAGAACTCTTCTGAAATAGTATTACATCCAGTTTCATTAAAAACTTCAACACGATATGTTCCAACTTGATCTGGTAAATATTGAGCCTGATTGGTATCTGCAATTGGTTCATCATTAAAATACCATTGATATGAAGCATATTCACTATCTATAGTTAAATTTTGATTATCAGGAACTGAAATTACTGGTTGTTCTGGATTATCAGCAACAATGGCACTAACTGCGGTCCTGGTATCTGTTACACAACCATCAAATGCTCCAGCTACATAATATGTCTGAGTAGCAGTTAATACTGGTGTTTCATAAGTGGATCCTGTAGTAATCAAATTTCCTCCAGTTGGAGCATCATACCATTGATATTGACTACTTCCGCTCATGGTGATTGTAGTTGATTCTCCAGTACATAGATTTTGGTTAGCAGCTATGGGTTGACTAGGCAGGTTGATATCAACGAAATTATTTTTTTCATTCGTATTTTGGCCAACACTATTGGTTGTGGTTAGAGATACTGTATAAACTCCACTTGATTGATAATCGTGTGTTGGATTCTGTTCAGTTGAAGTATTACCATCTCCAAAATCCCATAAGTAGGTATCTACTGTATTAATAGAAGTGTTAGTGAAACTTGCTATGGCACAATCAATCGTTGCTTCAAAGTTAGCAACTGGCGGTTGATTATTATCTCCTGGGATATATTGACCAGAAATTGTATAGTTTCCTAATGATGAATAATCAGAATATCCATTGGAAAAATCACTTCCTTCTCCAACTCCATCAATTTCTATAAAATAAGTTCCATCTGTTAATTGGGTATTTATAGAAGCACTCAATCCTGAGGGATCTGAAAAAGCTACTTCTTCTCCAATAGCATTTAAGATTCTAGCTTGTATATTTAGATTTGGATAATCTGGATCAGGACTGAAGTCAAAAGATACATTCCCAGTTTCGATAACAAACGAAAAGACATCTTTATCTGTTCGTTGACTGATCAGGCCAAAATTTTGACTGGCACTAACATTACCATCATTATCAACCAAGATAGATGTTGCATCCCCAATAGTATCTCCATGATCATCATTTTGAAACCCTACACCATTTGTATTATTTGCGATAATAGCGATGTCATCCTGAGAACTGGTTGCATTATTATATTCTCCAGAACTCCAATGTCCGATAGGTTTATTTGCACTCCAACCCATAATTGGACTCCATTGCCCATGTCCGCTATAATATTCTGTACCACCTTGTCCATCATGATATAATCCTAATGTATGTCCTATTTCATGGGACCCTGTTTCTCCAGCGGCTCTTGTAGATAGATTATATACCCAACAAGGGTTATCATTGTTTCTTGAAAAAGAATTTACATATGCTACACCACCAGAGCCAGGAGCAGCATCGTTGGTAGGCGTAAATATGCACATCATTCTACGATTTCTTGGAGTGGCATCAAATATGGCCCTGTTTGTAGTAACATTGAGATTAAAGGGGCGAAAATCTTCAGCCATAATTTTCCATACAGCAATAATTTTTTGATCAGAAAAATTAGGAGATGCAGCGTTAATGGTTCCTCCACTTACCCAGCTGGTTCCTGATACAACTTCTCCATCAAAATCTAAATAAATAACACCTTCTGCTCCAGGAAGACTTTCCAGAATTGGTGCCATTTTAGAAGAAACAACACTTGCATCTGTCTTCGTTTCTGGAGAGCTTTTTTCTAAATCAACACAAATTAGCGTATCGATATCTGCTTCCTTAAGATATACCTTACCATGATCATTAGTAAATATCTGATATCCTGTTTTTGAGTCTTGTAATATTAAATTACCTTCTAATTTGTTTTTAGTTTTATGTATTGTAAAAGTTGATAATTTTTGGTTATTAATGGTTCCAATAAAGGTAATATCATCATCATTTACTTGTTGAACATTCGTGCGTAAAATAATAGATGAGCTTTTAGAGTTTTTTAATGAGAATCCTTTTGTTTTGTTTTCTGAAAGATTTTGAATAAAACTATCTGGACTTTCTGCAATTAATATAGAAGATGTTTCTTGTGCATACATCGCTATACTACTTATAAACAATATAAATAGAGTAATGTTTTTGTAGTAGGTTTGGATCATTTTGATTGATTTTTTTTGGAGTAAAATAGATGTTATAATTTGTATTTGTCTTATAATTAATAATATAACTTATTGAATACAAGTTTGAGGTCATTGGTTTTGAAATAACAGTGCAATTGTGAGTTTATTGTATAAAATCATAAAAATAAAAACTCTCAATAATTTTTTTGACAAAATATTGAGAGCTATCGGGGCAATAAAATTAGAGCTTTTATGAAATACTAATAATTCTTTCTAAGGGTATAATTGTAGATTGTTTTAAGATAACTTCTCTATCTGTGATTCCCCAGATAGTAGTTTCGACTTTTTTTAATCCTTTATTATCTACAAAAACGATTTTAACTTTTTGACGTTCTAAATTTCCAAGAGATAATGCTCGTTGAAGCTCTAAAATACGATCAATTTGATCTTTTCTTTTGTTTAGTACATCTTCTTTCGGAAAGGTTAGGAATTTGATTTGTTCTTTTTCAATAGGTTGGACATTCATGTTAGGGGCCATAGCAACAATATTAGGTTATTTTTGGGGTTTAAATAATGTGTTTCTATTAGTAATGAGTTATAAATATATGCTTTTTATCTTAAAATATTGCATTTTAACGATATTTTTATTGAAAAAGATATCAACAATGTAAGAATTTATTCTTTGAGATGGATTTTTTATTTCATGTGTTATGTGTGTCCATACGTTAATGATTTGTTTATAAGTATCATTAATAATAGTTCAATAAAAAGGATAGTTTACTTAAATTTCGAAGCTTATAAAATATGAAGACTTGGAAGAATATTTAGCTGGATTAAATGATGCGCAAAGAGCTCCTGTTTTGCAAAAGGATGGCCCTATGATTGTAATCGCAGGTGCTGGTTCTGGAAAAACACGAGTACTTACTTTTAGGATTGCTTATCTAATGAATCAAGGAGTTGATTCGTTTAACATATTGTCCTTAACTTTTACTAATAAAGCTGCACGTGAGATGAAAAAGCGTATTGCAGATATTGTTGGTGCAAGTGAGGCAAAAAACCTTTGGATGGGAACATTCCATTCTATTTTTGCTAAAATCTTAAGAATAGAAGCTGATAAGCTAGGATATCCTTCAAACTTCACAATATATGATACACAGGATTCACAACGGTTAATTGCATCGGTAATTAAAGAAATGGGACTGGATAAAGATATATATAAATATAAACAGGTCCAATCACGTATTTCTTCTTATAAGAATAGTTTAATAACTGTAAAGGCATATTTTCAAAACCCAGAATTGGTTGAAGCAGATGCAATGGCAAAACGACCAAGAATGGGAGAGATCTATCAACATTACGTGGATCGTTGCTTCAAGGCAGGAGCCATGGATTTTGATGATTTATTGTTAAAGACTAATGAGTTGTTAAATCGTTTTCCAGATGTACTTGCAAAATATCAAAATCGTTTTAGGTATATCTTAGTAGATGAGTATCAGGATACAAACCATTCACAATATCTTATTGTAAAAGCGTTATCAGATAAGTTTCAGAATATATGCGTAGTAGGGGATGATGCACAAAGTATTTATGCTTTTCGTGGAGCAAACATTAATAACATTCTTAATTTTCAAAAGGATTACGATAACGTACAACAATATCGATTAGAACAGAATTATAGATCAACAAAGAATATCGTTGAAGCCGCGAATTCTATAATAGATAAAAATAAAACCAAATTGGATAAGGTGGTATGGACAGCAAATGATCCAGGCCCGAAAATATTAGTGAATCGATTACTTACTGATGGAGATGAAGGTCGATTTGTAGCGAGTTCTATTTTTGAGAATCAAATGCAGCATCAATTGACTAATGGTCAGTTTGCTATTTTATATAGAACCAACGCACAGTCTCGTGCAATGGAGGATGCGTTAAGAAAGAGAGATATTAAATATCGAATCTATGGTGGATTGTCTTTCTATCAAAGAAAAGAAATAAAAGATGTTTTAGCCTATCTAAGATTAATAATTAACCCTAAAGATGAAGAAGCGCTTAAACGGGTTATTAATTATCCAACGAGAGGAATAGGAGGTACTACGGTTGATAAATTAGTAGTGGCAGCAAATCATTATGATCGATCTATTTTTGAAATTATTGAAAACTTAGACAGAATCAATCTAAAGATCAATAGCGGAACAAAAACCAGACTCGAAAACTTTATGAATATGATTAAAAGTTTTCAGGTAACGAATCAGACGTCTGATGCTTTTGTGTTGGCAGAAATGGTAGCTAAAAACACAGGGTTATTACAAGAACTTAAAAAAGATGGAACGCCAGAAGGGATTGCGCGTATAGAAAATATAGAGGAACTACTCAACGGTATCCGAGATTTTGTTGAAGAGCAGAAAGAATTGGCAGACGAAACAGGGTCGTTAGCAGAATTTCTAGAAGATGTTGCACTGGCAACAGATTTGGATCAGGATACTGGTGATGACGATAGAGTAGCGCTAATGACAATACATTTGGCAAAAGGACTTGAATTTCCTTACGTATATATTGTTGGTATGGAGGAAGATTTGTTTCCTTCTGGGATGAGTATGAATACGAGATCAGAACTGGAAGAGGAACGAAGACTGTTTTATGTAGCACTTACCAGAGCTGAAAAACAAGCATATCTAACTTATACGCAATCAAGATATCGATGGGGTAAATTGGTAGATGCAGAACCTAGTCGTTTTATTGAAGAAATAGAACCACAATATCTGGAGTATATTACTCCAGTCGATACGTATCGATATAAACCACTTGTGGACACAGATATTTTTGGCGATGTTGATAAAAGCAAGTTACGACTTAAAAAACCAGTATCTGGATCACCACCAGTTGCACATAAACCTTCTGAGGAACAATTACGTAAGTTACGTAAACTAAGACCTGTATCTAATAACACTACAAGTACTCCTAAAACGAATCTTTTTGACGGTGATCTTGTACCTGGAACTATCGTAGAACATATGCGTTTTGGGAAAGGAAAAATTCTACAGCTAGAAGGAGTAGGCCAAGATAAAAAAGCAGAGATTAATTTTGAGAATGGAGGAATCAAAAAGCTCTTATTAAGATTTGCAAAGCTTAAAGTAATAGAATAAAATAGTTTTCAAGTATTATTTTTTTTTCTCATTAATGACTGTAGATCATATGTTTTATGATGTAACGGGTCAATTAATCTATTAAATAAAGTATTGGTTTTTTATTCATTCTTCACTTTTTTAACCCTTTTATAATAAAATATCAACACTCAAACGTTTTCGCAAAAAAACGGCACTTCTAATATTATATTATCTGGTTTTTTTTTAGAAATATTTATTACAACGTTTGAGGGATTTTCTTGAAAAGGAGATTTGCGCATTCGTTTTTTATTAACACACAAACCAAAACTTAATTATGAAAAAAATACTCTATTTAGGGTTATTAATGTGCTTATGTATACCTAGAATTGGTGTAGCACAATCAGGAAGAAACCTTCCGTTTTCTTGGGATAATCTTACAGTTTACTTTCTTATCACGGACCGTTTTAATAATGGTGATACTTCTAATGACAATAATTTTGATCGTTTTCAGGACAGCCAGAATAATGAATTAGATTTCCATGGAGGAGATATTGCTGGGGTTACCCAAAAAATTGAAGAAGGATATTTTGATGAACTTGGAGTTAGTGCTATATGGGTTACTCCAGTAGTAGAAAATAGACATGGGTTTAATAATCCGCCAGCAGATGATCCTAGTTTTAGAGATTATCCATATCATGGGTATCATACAAATGATTGGACAGCATTTGATCCAAACTTTACAAGTGCAGAAGATTTTGAAACATTTATAAATACAGCTCATGATCATGGTATTAGAGTTTTGTTAGATATTGTTATGAATCATTCTGGTTACAGGACTTTTAAAAATGTTAACGGTCAATTAGAATTTGTGGATGAAGATTATCCATCGGATTGGGTGCGACTGCAATGTGGAACCGATAATGGAGAGCTCCCTTGTGATGATCTTACTACTCCACTTTTTGGATTACCAGATATAAGAACAGAATCCTTTAATTCTGTAGCTCTTCCTCAGTGGCTACTGGACAAATGGGATGTAGAAGGGCGAAAGCAGCAAGAATTAGATGAACTAGATGCATATTTTGCTAGAACAGGAAAACCAAGAGCTCCTAGATATTACCTAATAAAATGGCTGACTGATTGGGTAAGAGAATACGGGATCGATGGATTTAGAGTAGATACAGAAAGACATGTGGGGGTAGATGCTTGGGCAGAACTTAAAGATGAAGCTGTAGCCGCTCTAAAAGAATGGAAGCAGAATAATCCAACTAAAAAATTAGATGATCTTGATTTTTATATGACTGGAGAACACTCTGGAGTGAATATTATTGGGAATGTTGGAGATCAACTACCAGATGATTTTACTGTAGGGAAATTTAATAGTATGATCAATTTTAGATCTCCTAAAGAAGCGTATACAGATTTAGGTCAGGAAGAAATATTCAGTTCTTTTGCTGCAAAATTGAACAACAACGATGGAGGTTTTGGTACACCTGGAGAGTATAACATGATCAGCTACCTAAGATCACATGATTTTAGTGAATTCTATACAGGAAATATGTTCGAAGGAGCAGTGAAATTATTATTATCTCCTGGAGGTGCACAGATTTATTATGGAGATGAATCGGGACGTCAGTTTTTTAATGCAACGACCTATGTTGATGCTGGATATCGTTCTGACATGAACTGGGGTTCTATCGATGATGCAATGTTGTTGCATTGGAGAAAACTAGGAAAATTTAGAAGAGAACATATTTCGATTGGTGGTGGATCACATCAGAAATTAAGTGATGCGCCTTATATTTTTAAACGAGAATATAATCGTAATGGAGAAAATGATAAAGCGTTAGTATTTCAAGGACAAGATAATGACTTTGCAGGAGCATTGAACGTTTTTGGAATGTGGCCTGATGGAACTGAATTGAAAGATTACTTTTCGGATACTACAGCTACCGTTTCGGGCGGAACCGTTACTTTTGGAACCACTTTCGGAATTGTTTTAGTAGCAGAACCTTTTACATTAACAGATACAGTAACATTATCAATAAACCCAGTTTCAGGGTTTTATACTGATGCAATAAATGTTGATATGGTAGCAGGATCCACTGCACAAGGAGCTTCGATTGATGTTTTTTACACCACAGATGGATCAACACCTTCAGCTTCTAGTACAGAGTATACTACTTCATTTAATATAGTGAACACAACAACAATTAAAGCGATAGCGATTGATTCTAATGGAAACCAATCAGAGGTAATTACAAGAGATTATGTGATTGGGGATGGAGAACCATTTGATGTATATTTTAAGAAACCAACTAGTTGGTCTTCAGCTTTTATTTATATATTTAATCAAAATACAGGAGAAGCATTATCTGGGTTTCCTGCATGGCCAGGTCAACCTCTTCAGAATGTACAAAACTCACTTTGGTATACGTACACGGTAGATCAAGAAGTTCAGGTTGGGATTGTATTTAACGATAATGGAGGTGCACAAACAGATGATCTTACCAGAATAACAGAAGGTTGGTATGACAATCAATGGTTTGATAGCTGTCCGAATGATTGTCCAGGACCTTTAGCATTACCTGTTTTAACTGTTAATCCAGTAAATGGAACTTTTGATGAGAGTGTAGATGTAACAATGAGTGCTACAAACTCTGCAACTATTTATTATACATTAGATGGAACAAATCCAACATCGGCAGATTTTGAATATAATGGTGGTTTTGTGATAGGTGGTGCACCAAGAACGGTTGAACTTAGAGCGGTAGCAATAAATGAGACTGGAAGTTCTCCAATAACTGTAAGGACATATATTTTAGAAGAAATAATTGAAGAAGGGTATACTATTAACTTTAGAAAACCTGATAATTGGGGATCTGCATATGTTTATTTGTACGATAAAAATACAGATGCTGCTATACCTGGATTCCCAGCTTGGCCAGGAGTTCAAATGTTGCAATTGAGCACTTCTCCGTGGTATGAGTATTTTGTAAATGAATCTGTCGAAGTAGGGATTGTATTTAATGATAATGGAGGAGCTCAAACTGATAATTTATTCAGAAATATAAACGGATGGTATAATAGTGGTTGGACAAATGATTGTCCTGGAGAATGTCCAGGAATTATTCCTGATAACTCTTTTGAAGTATATTTTAAGAAACCATCTTCCTGGAATACAGCATTTATCTATCTATATGATAAAAATGCAAATACTCCAATATCTGGATTTCCAGCTTGGCCTGGAGTGGCAATGAATCCAATAAATGGATCATCATGGTATTCTTATACAGTAGATCAGACTGTTGAAGTAGGGATTGTATTTAATGATAACGGAAGTTCACAATCTTCGGATTTATTTAGAGCCACAAACGGTTGGTATGATAATCAATGGTTTGATAGTTGTCCGAACGATTGCCCCAATTCTGGAGCAATTAAAGAATCTTTTTCTATAAAAAAACCTGAAAGTGATGTGCTGCAACTAGTAAACGCTTGGCCAAATCCTTTTAATGAATTATTGACATTATCTTTTACTGGAAATATGAGAGATCAACAAATTAGAATAGAAATGTTTGATCTTGCAGGAAAGAAAACCAATTCTACCTTTACAAAAGATACAAGAATAAATACAGTAACTATAAATACATCGAATCTTCCAAAAGGGATTTATCTTCTAAAGATAATTTCTGACAAAAACGTGAAGGTCATGAAAATGGTTAAATAATTATTATTTTGCTGAAGTAGAAACCTGTTGAGGAAGTGATTATCCTTGGCAGGTTTTTTTTGTAGTATTTTTTAAATCCTACATGGATATGAGATATGCGCAATACCAAAGAATGTTATAATAGTTTTTTTTTTTTTTGAATTTAAAGTTTTGATATGTAGTATTTTAAGAGAGTCACTCTTTGGGGTTTAAAATTTTGGCACGCGTTTTGAATTTTAATAAGCAACTGATTGGGCAATTATTAATATCAGTAAAAAAAGCAATGTATTAATTTAAAATGTAGAAATCATGACAAATTTTATTTCATTAAAAATCAATTGGAATGTTTTAAGAAAGTTTATACAAGAATTACCAGCGGCAAGTAGCTATGCAATTCATAGATAGACTTTCATAAACCTAAACCCCAAACAAAATGTTTACTAAATACTTTTAATAACTGGATATAAATTCTATTTTATATCCAGTTTTTTTAGAACACTTTTTCAAGTTTTAATTGCAGCAATATCCATCAATAATATATATAATTTTTTTAATCCTATTTTTAGTTTGAAAATACATATGTAAATAATTAGCATTATTTTAGTTTTCATTTTTTAACGATAAGAATTACCAATTATAAAATGCTATTAATAGCATAAAAGACCCTTCTTTTTTCTTCTTAATACCAGCTTTGCATCGTATCTTTATGGTATAATTAGAAGACTATTCTTTCTCTAAATATTTTCTATGGAAAACCTTGATGCGGCAAGACTCCAGATGGCATTTACCTTAATATTTCATATTGTTTTTGCATGTATTGGTATGGTCATGCCTTTTTTTATGGTGGTATCACATTATAAGTGGTTAAAGACTAAAGACCAACTCTATTTAACCTTGACTAAGGCTTGGCAAAAAGGAGTTGCAATTTTTTTCGTTACAGGTGCTGTTTCTGGAACTGCATTGTCTTTTGAATTGGGATTATTATGGCCAGAATTCATGAAACATGCAGGTCCAATTATTGGAATGCCATTTTCGTTAGAAGGTGCTGCATTTTTTGTGGAGGCAATTGCGCTAGGATTTTATCTATATGGATGGGGTAAACTACCAGAGAAATTTCATTGGTTTACAGGCATTATTATTGGTTTATCTGGTGTTGCTTCTGGGATATTGGTTGTAGCAGCAAACGGATGGATGAACGCTCCAAGTGGGTTTGATTATATAGATGGTCAGTTTCTTAATATAGATCCAGTGAAAGCTATGTTAAACCCTGGATGGTTTACGCAGGCACTGCATATGACTTTGGCTGCGTTTGCTTCTACAGGTTTTGCTGTAGCAGGAATTCACGCATATCAAGTCTATAAAGGTAGAAAAGTAGCATTACATACAAAAGCATTTAAAATAGCAATTACCTTTGGGGCAATTGCTGCATTATTGCAGCCTATCAGTGGAGATATTTCTGCAAAGGACATAGCAGAACGACAGCCTGTAAAACTTGCTGCGATGGAAGCTCATTATAATACAGAAAAAGGAGCTCCATTATATCTGGGTGGTATTGTAAACCCAGAAACTCAAGAAGTAACTTATAAAATTGCTATTCCAGGAATGCTATCTTTTTTAGCATTTGGTGATTTTGATGCTGAGGTTAAAGGATTGAATGATTTTCCAGAAGATGAACGACCTAATGTTCCTATTGTACATTATGCTTTTCAAATAATGGTAGGTATTGGAGGTTTATTAATGTTAGCTGGGTTATTGTATTTTATTTCTTTAAAAAAGAAGAAATGGTTTACAAAGAGTAGATATTGGTTGTTTTTCGTGTTGTTAGCACCTATGGGATTTATAGCACTAGAAGCAGGTTGGATTGTTACAGAAGTAGGAAGACAACCATGGATTATCCATAAAATAATGCGCACTAAAGATGCGGTAACACCAATGCCAGGAATTGTTTTTAGCTTCTATACCTATATTGTGGTATATCTAACATTGTCTATTGCGGTTACCTGGTTAATGATTCGTCAAATTAAAGTTCTTAATGCTAAAAATAATTAGTGTATGCTGTATGTTGTATTATTCTTTTTGATATTCTCATTGTATTTGTATGTTGTTTTAGGTGGTGCGGATTATGGCGCAGGAATTGTTGAGTTGTTTTCTTCTGAAGAGAATCAAAAAATAACAAAAAAAACTATCTATAGAGTAATGGGGCCAGTTTGGGAAGCGAATCATATTTGGATCATTATTTTGATTGTGATTTTATGGATTGCTTTTCCAGCATATTATAACATATTGGTGGTTAATTTACATATCCCTCTTACCATCGTTTTATTAGGAGTTACTCTTAGAGGAGTAGCATTTGTGTTTAGACATTATGATGCGGTTATTGATAATTCTCAGAAGCTGTATGATGCCATGTTTAAAATATCAAGTTTAATCACTCCAATATTTTTAGGAATGGTTTTCGGAGGATTAATTAGTGGCAAGATTAAGATGGTAGAAGATGTTAGTACTATATCTTTTTATGAGGCTTTTATAAACCCTTGGCTAAATGTTTTTAGCATTTTAGTGGGCTTGTTTTTTGCTGCATTATGTGCATTTTTATCTTCGGTATTGTTAATAGGAGAATCAGAAGAGAGAAAGGAAAATATATATGTTAGAAAAGCTACAATTGCAACGATTGTTGTTTTCATAACGGGATTATTAACTTTTATATATGGATATATTGGAGAGTATGTTTTTGTAAAGGATTTTATTAAAAATCCATATGCTATAATTGCGATGATTGTTTCTGGATTGTTATTGATACCATTGTGGTTAACCATAAAAAGTGGAAGAAGAGTACTTAGTAGATTTTTTGCAGGTCTACAGGTGTTTTTAATTTTGCTGGCGGCTTTAATATCTCATTTCCCATATGTGATAATTACAGAAACAAAACAAGTAAGTTTATTAGAAAATATTGCTCCAGATAGTGTTATTAAAACATTAGGAATTTCTTTAATTATTGGTGGTGCAGTCATTTTACCAGGATTGTTCCATTTATTAAAATCTTTTAAAATGATAAAGATTTTGGAACAGCATAATAACCCCTCTGATTAATAAAAGTATTTTTATATTTGTCTCCCAAATTTCGGGTAGTAGCTTAGTCCGGTTAAAGTGCTGGTCTGGGGGACCAGAGATCGGAGGTTCGAATCCTCTCTACCCGACCAATAAAAAAAACCGATCAATATTGATCGGTTTTTTAGCTATCTATATTATCTATTAAGCGTGGTAATAACGCTCTCTATAGATTTTTCCATCTTTCCATTCTGTAACCACAGTCTGTTCAGAAAGCATAGTACTTCCGTCTTTTAATTTTAATTCCATAACAGCATCATAAAAAGAATGATTGCCATTAATAGCATAATTATTCACTTCGTATCGCACGAATTCAGAAAGTTGATTGTCAATAAAATCTTGTTCAAATTTTAGATTGAACTCTTTTCCTTTTTTGGGTTGATCATTACTTTCTCTAAGTTCTACATCATCATGTAAATATGTTTCCATAGCTTCAATAAAAGCTCCTTTTGATAATAATTCGTGTACGTGTTTTAGATTATTTTCGATTGTATTGTTCATATGTTTTATTTTTTTGATTATTTATTGTACAAATGTAGAGTGGATACACAGTAAATAAAATGAATATTATTCCCTTTACATGGTACATTTTTCTTTTTGAAGAAATTTTGAATATAATATTGATGTTTACATATAAAAAATTGAAGTTATGAGATAGTGTATAGTTAAAATCGGGCACAAAAAAATGGTTTACCAGAAATGATAAACCATCTTTATATTATAATTAATATAGTTGTATCTATATAGTTATTTTTTCATATTATCTTTTACTAAACCATAAAACTGATCAAATTTTGGATCAATAATAATCCTTGTAACTGTTTCAATACCTTCGGTAGCGTATTCACTTTTTCCCAAAGCTTCCATTCGTTTTGGGTCTACTTTGTAATCTGATTGTAATACTCTAACAATGGAAGCTGCTTGTCTGGCACTTAAATCCCAATTATCGATAAGCTTTTTCCCATCTAGTTTCAAAGCATTGCTATTTCCTTCAACAGTGATCTTAAGGTTAGGATTAGCATTGAGTGTAGCAGCGATTTTTTCTAATGTTGGTTTTGCTTTTGGATCTACAATGTAGTTTTTATCGTTTTCTCCAAAAAGTGTAGTATTTGGCAATACAATATATATTGTACCATTACTTATTTTTATTTGATCACCACCAATAGCATTTTTAAAGGTACTAAATACAGCAAGATTAATGGAGTCATTGGCAGTAATAGCATCATTAATTGCATTTAATTGATCATCTTTTGCTTTGATAATCTCTTGAGATTTCTGGAGATTACTAGCTTTTTTATTAGAGAGTTCGGTAAAACTATTCATATTAGCAAGAAGAGAGGCATTGGTCTCTTTCAGGTCATTGACCTGAGTTTCCATAGATTTTACTTGAGCCTCGCTCACTTTTTCATTTTTACGAGATTCGGTTAACTCTCCTTTTGTGGTTTTTAATTCTTTTCTTAGTAGATCGATTTCTGCTATTAAATCTTTCTTTTTTTGTGCGTGTACAAATGAATTGGTTACTAGTAGTACAGAGGCAAATAAAATAATTTTTCTCATTGGTTTAAGCGATTTGTTGCAGCTGCTAAAATATAACATTTTTACAAACTATAAGTAAAACCGTTTGGTTATGACTGGTCTAAAAGCTTATCAGCTTGATCTATACTTGAATTAATTTGATCTCTTAGTTTATTTACTTCAATTTCTTCCTGCTCAAGCATTTTCATCTTGGTATTGAATTTTTCCTTATCATCTGCCGTATTTTCTTCACCATAAGGAAACTTGGTACTAAAATCACTCATCCAATCCATCATAAAATCATAAGAGTCTTTTAAATCCTTTTGCGCCTTCGCATAATTTTTACCTTGACTGGTAGTATCTATTTTAGATTCTAACTCTTTTATTAAAGTACTCATTTGCCCCATTTTTGGCATTACTTCATCGTGGACATCAATTATTTTTTGCATTAAAGTATCAAACTCTTGTTCTTCTTTAGAGAGTTGATTACAGGAAAAAAAAACTAAAAGCCCTAGTATACAAAGGATGTAATGTATGTTGCTATTTTTCATTATAACAGGTTTACGTGTTTTCAAATGTATTACTTTTTTGGATATGACTAGATATGCTATCTCTTACGAGTTAAGAAAGTCTTTTTATATAACTACCTTTCCGAAAGTATTCTATTCCTATAATTAGCAATAAGCTTATTCCAAATAAAGGAAAAACTATAGCAAGTATCGCAAGAAGCACCATAATTCCATATCCAACTTTAAAAGTTGCTGGTACTTTGGGTACGCCCCAACTTTTCTTCCGCTTTCTATACGCATAGGAAAGTATAGCCGAAAGGCTCATTATATTTAGTGTAATTGCAGTAAAAAGCATTAACCCCCAATTCCAAATGCCAAATTGACCTTGATGAAAAGCCATAAACCACATTCTCCCTCTCATAAGAATCCCTACATCCTTCCAAGTATGATGTAATATAGTTTTTCCTGAATATTGATCAAAATGAATTTTTTGTTGAGATGATAAATCCGATGGGTTTAGATTAGATACACTATAGACTCCTTTAGGCCCTTTAGGGAAACTAAGAGTCACTTGACCAGGTAACTGTAACATTTTTACTTGTTCTACCATTTGATCTAATGTTAAAGGGTTTTCATTAATACTAGATTGTAGTTGATTTCCTTGCCAAGTGCTGGGATATCCTGTATTAGTGACTTTTTGTAGTTTTTTGAAGTTTTCCCCAAAAACATCTGTCCACGGGAATCCTCCAGCCAAGATCATTAATAATAGTATAGATATCCAAAACCCTGAGATGGCGTGTAGATCTCTATAAAAAGTTCTTCGATCATGATTAGTTCGAGGTATAAAGTACCCTCTTATTTTCCAAGTACTGGATGGCCACCAAATATATAACCCAGTAATTATTAATACAATCATCCAACTTGCCACAAGTTCTATAATCTTGGTTCCGAATGTGCCCATTAAAAGTTCACCGTGTAGTTTTCTTACTGTATACATATCGGTTTTTTTATCAATGATTTCTCCTGATACTTCACCATTATATGGATTTATGAATAAACTACTTTTACCGCCAAATTTGCCCGAAACAAACTGAGTAGCTTGGTTAGGAGATGATCGAATGATTATAGAATTTGGTTTTTTAATGGCATTAGTATTTGCAATTTCCCATTGTTCTTGTAAAGAGATGGGACTACCTTGAACCACAACTTCTTTTATGTGTTTTTGTCTCGGTGTTTCATAATCTGATTTAAATAAGTATATAGTTCCAGTGATAGAAAGTATAAGAACAAAAGGTAGTGATATTAACCCTGCAACGAAGTGCCATTTCCATAACCAGATATGTAGTGTTGATTTTTTTTTCATCATCCAAGTATTATTAAGAGATTTTATTTCAAAAAAGATCTACTGCCACCATTTTCTATTACCCCATAATAGAGAAGTAACGTTTACAAAAACAAATCATACGTGTAAACAGAGTCAACGTCACCATATGTGACAGCAGATCATAATTGTGTTCTTAGAAAATTAAATATTAAAAGTTATATCTAACTCCAAGATGAAAAGATCTAGGATTACCTATGGTAAAACTATTTTCATTTCTAAATCTATTATATGAAGCTCTGGCTGCATATAATTCATCAAAAATGTTTAATACGTGTGCCCAGATTTCAAATCCATTATAATTAACAACGGCTCTTAGGTTAAATACATTATGACCATCATAGGTTGCGGTATCAAAAGTTCCATCATCGTTTTCTATTTGATTTTCAAAGCTGGTGTTGTAACCACCAACTAGTTCATGTTCTCCTGTAATGCTAACACCAAAGTTGCCATATTTCTTATTGTAGGTAATTAAAGAAGTCCCTAGTAGGCTAGGAGCAGTTTCTCTTTCAGTGTCAGAATAATCAATTCCACTGTCAAAAAAATCTATATATTGATGTTTAGCATAACTTCCATTATGAGCAATAGATAGTGCTTTTATAGGTTTCCAGCTTACTCCATATTCGATACCGTAGGATCTGGTTTTACCAGCATTGGTATTAAAAAAGTTATCATCTTCATCACGTAAAGTTATCAAAGTGTTTTTTCCTTCTAACACATATATAGCGGCATCAAATCTAATGTTTAATGGGATTGAAAAATATCCTCCAATTTCATAATTATTGTATCTACTTGGTTTAATTCCTTGAACCTGATTTCTGTTACGGTATAAAGTAGAAACCTGAGGAGGCGTAAAACCTTGAGAATAGTTTGCGTAGATACCTGTTTGATTGGAAAAATTATAGTTAACCCCTAATTTGGGAGTAAGGTTGTTAAAATTATCTACAGCATCTTCAACTCCTACAATTTCATCTACTTGGTTATCATAATCATATTCAAAACCGTCATATCGTATTGCTGCAGTTATTTTTAGTGGATCGATTGGTGATATTTCATATTGCAAGAACCCCGCATAGTTAAAGATATCTGCCTCATAATTCAATATAAAATCTCCTGAATTGATATTGAAATCAATATTTCTTCCCGTAGTAGGATCTACTGTAATACTAGTTGTTTCTGCTACATATTTTTGCGGTGAAAAATCACCAGTTGCACCAATGATCAGGGAAGAATTAGCAATGTTAAAATCTAACTTGTGTTGTATCAACCCAACAAAACTTCTGAATTGATTAGAATTGATTTCTCCAGATCCAAACCCTGTTAGTTGACCTTGATCTCGAAACTGACGTATTCGATAGGATGGATTTTGGTCCATTTTGTTATCTCTTACTATAAAATTAAAAGATGTTTTATTATTTGTATTCCAAAATTTATCAACTGTCGTTCTTATTCTAAAGGCAATAGCTTCTCTTTCGGTAAATGTTTGATCACTTTCAAAATTTCCACTAGTATAATCTGCTTCACTAATAGAACCAGTCATATCTGATCTATAATCAACAATATCAAAAACAGTAGTCCATTTTGCCGTTGACGAAAGGTCATAAACGGTTTTAAAAGTAAGCGCAAGTTTTTCGTAATCACTATGCTCAATCGGTCCATCTTTTCGTTGAACATAATGTCCGCCAAGATAAAAGCCAAACCTATCATTTGTTGTATCAGCGACTTCTAATTCGTAGCGAGATAATCCAATGTCATTAGTTTGAAAACCAATGCTTCCGCTCAGCTTTTCTGTAGGGTTTTTAGTTATGAAATTGAAACTCCCGCCAATAGATTCGCTTCCATAAATACTCGAGGCTGGACCTTTAAGAACTTCTAAACGTCCATAAGAAATATCATTCATTTCTAAGAGAGCATTATGATTGAAGACTGAAGTAGGGCGAATTTGTAATCCGTCTTCTAAGTATAAGAAAAGAGCCTTTGTCGATATAGGAGAACGAACAGCCATAAAATGCTGCTCATTACTCGCTGCTCTAGAAGTAGCCATGAAAACTCCAGGCACTTGATTTACTAATTGATCAATACCAAAAGCTTTGGTTTCGTTTATGGTTCTTGCCGATATGGTCGAAATCGATCCAGGGACCTCAGAACGTTTCTGAATTTCTCTGCTTGCGGATGTTACCAATACTTCATCTAAAGCTACATTATCTTCGGTAAGTCTTATAGTATTGATTCCTGAAGTAAGTGTTGCTTTTTTTGTGATATATCCCAAAAAACTCACGATTACTTCATTAGAGTTTTGAAGATGTATGGTAAAGGAACCATCATTAGTACTCATTACTCCATTCAATGAGTCATTATGTGCTATAATCGTAGCTCCAGATAAGGGTTCATTAGAATTATTTACAATCGTCCCGTTAAATTTTTGTGCATAACTATGAATTCCTAAACATAGGAAAATAGTTGATATTAATATCTTTTTCATTATTTGTTGGTGTACAAGTATTATACATCATTCGTTAGATGATGCATATTTAGGTTTTTAAAGTAATATTCGATTCTTACGACACGTATAGTATTTCTTCGCGTAGAGTTTCTATGTGTTCATGTATTATTTTCAATAAAGCGTTTACCATTAAAATATGGGTATAGACTTAGAGATAAGACATGATTTTGTAAACAATTCTTAGCTTAAAATGACCATGTCAGATCATGTGTAAACGTTCTGAATAGTTCACGATTTGCATAGGAACAATACCGAATAAAAACATTGTGTTATTCGTCGTATATTCTGTTATTACGATATGTGAGGGTAATTAAGAGAAGTAAATTTCTGGAGGGTGATCAATGTTATCAGTAACATTTTCTAAGTGTAAATAATTAGGTTTCCAATGTTGTTTATATTTATATAAAAAGAATGTGTTGTTTTTAATATGAATAGTGTTTTCTTCAAAAAATAAAGGGATAAATGCTTCTACAATTACTGTTAATGAATTGGATTTGTCCTCATTAGAAGTTTCCAGATTCATTTTCATCTGGTTCATAAGATAACATTTTCCGTTACAGTTTAGTTTTGGTCTTTCCTTATTGACACAATATTTCTCTATAATTGTATCAATATTGAGTTGATAATAGAGAACATTACTAATTTCTATTGCTGGCCTAATTGCAAAAGCAGTAAATATTAGTATGGAAAAAAAGAGTCTCAACTTTGTGCGTTCAAATTTTATACAAATATACTATTCTTAGGCTATAATGTTATCCAAAAAACTTATGAAATAGAAATTATAATTTAAGCGAAGCACTATAAATTCTACTTAACCCATTTTTATAGGAGTGCATTAGTTTTAAAAGCTGTTGTAGATTTCTTGATTTAGAAAAATCCTGTTGGATTGATGTTCTTTTGCTTGTAAAATATAGTGTTGAGGTCTTTTGATCATAGTATGGGCAATAGTCCATTTTATCTGAGTTGATAGTGGCTGTTAGATTTGTTGCTTTTGACCAACTACCATCTTTAGATTTACGAGAAATGTATAGATCACCACTGCCTAAACCATCTTTACGTTGATATGCTCCGAAGATTAAAAAAGATTCATCTGGAGCGATATAAGAATTATATTCATATCCTTCAGAATTTATGGCTTCACTTAATGAAATAGGTTTAGAATAGGTGTTATTTTCCCATACACTCATAAAAATATCATCTTTACCTTTTGTTCCTTCTCCTGTACTGGTAAAATATAAATTACCATTTCTTGCTATTGAAGGGTAGAATTCATCACCTTCTGTATTGATTGGGTTTCCTAAATTAATAGGAGCAGACCAGTCTGATGTAACTTTGGATCTTTTAATATACCATATGTCCTGATCTTTGGGTTCTGTATTAGTATTATTTTTAGGTCTATTCGAAACAAAAAATAATCTAAGTCCGTCTGGTGAAAACATGGCTTCCAGATCAGTGTATTGACCAGAGAATGGAGCAACTATTGGAGCTGTCCATTTACCATCTACTTTGGTTGTTTTTATGATGGTAGAAAGTTCTCCTAAATAACCTTGAGCCGTAAAGTAAACTTCATTCTGATTTGGAGATATTGTAAAATCTCTAACATTCGGAAATTGTGAAATAATTTCTGGTAGAATAGATTGTATTTTAGAAGAAGTCTCTTGACTATATAAAAATTGTATAGTAGCAATAAAAAGAAATAGTATAGTTTTTTTCATAAAACATATCAGTAATAGATGATGTTGAATATAAAAATTATTGCAATGACCGAGTATTAAATATTTTATAAAACTAAACCGCTAATTTTAAGTTCCGATTAAATTTTTAAAAACATCTTTTAATTTTTCAATCATAGATTTAGCAAATAGTCCTGCTAATAGTGACCAAAAAATTACGTTGGACTCATCGAATTCTTCAGTACGATATTTAAAAACTCCAATGATTTGAAAACCATAATAAATTATAAAACCTGATAATATCCCAAGTATTGGTCTAATAGCAAAGAATGTAGACATACGCACGCTAAACTTATCCTTAGGAAATTCATCAGGATATTTCATTCCATTTTTAAATTCCCAGCCATTTGCTTTTCGTTGTAGTACAGAAATTAAGGCAGATACACTACTACCTAATATTCCTGATAAGATACAAATCCAAATTATTTCTAAAAGTAATTTGTAGTTCATTATTATAATTAATGCAGTCAATATAATGCATACAATTAAAATGAATAGCACTACTCTGAAACGATTTCTTAATTCAGGTTCTTCTTGAACTAAATATTCTTGTGCTTTTTTAGTCTGTATTTCTTTTAATCTAGCTGAAATGTTTTTGACTTCTTTTTTTAGACGTAAAACCTGCGATTGAAGCTCTTTGAACTCATTTAAATTTTCATTGCTCATGTGGATTTAATTTTAAACGGGGAACAATGTTACTTTTTACTTTATGGGTATAAAGTATTTGTGGGATACACTGTAATATACGAAATTATACAGGAATGGTCTCTTTAATTAGTTCATCAGCTTGTTCCCAATCCATATTAATAATAGGAATAGAATATAAGATTGGCATAGCATCGACAAATTTTTCTCTTAGTTTTTTGTCAATAGTGTTAAATAGTAATGCTTTGGTTTTTCCCATGATTAAGGTTTGATTAGTACTTTGAGCGGTGCCATTTTCCAAACGTTTTCTAATTATTACGTTTTCAAGAATCATAGAATTTAAAATAAGTTTCTCTTTATTTAAGAAATCTGCGATTTCAATGGCTTTATCTTCAGTATCTGCAATAATGTGAATTAATATCATTTCTTTTAGATTTAAAATTAATCAAAGATAAAGATTGAATATGGGTTTATGTGTCACGTTAACAGGGTGTTAAGTTCTTTTTTTTGTAATTACAAAAACTTGTAGTGGTAAGATTTATTTAGATATAAGGAGTACATGGGATATAACTAGACGTTAGTGTATCCGATCAATATGGCAATTATAACAACCAGGATTGGCATTGTGTATATGTAAATATTTGATCTCTAAATTGTCAAAAAAATCTTGAATGACTTCAAGTAACTTGATTCCGTGAACGGTTATAGCGTTCATCATTATCCCATCATCATTATATCCTCTAACGGAAAGGAGTCTATGAGTAAGCATAAAAGGAATTTCATTAGGTTTTAACCTTATGTTTTTTTGATTTTTTCTTACATATATAGGTCCAGAAGCTTTATAAGGTGAACTTACATTATGATGTTGATACGAAAATAGGATTACTTCTTCTCCAATGTTTGCGTCTTCTAAACTTACCCGACAAGGAACCCCTGGTTTTTTATCTACGATAATTCTTGCACTATTTTGCTTTCTTAATTCTGAATCAGCGTATAAAAACAGATGGCTAATCTGATGTTGATCGATAGCTTTAATTTGAAAGTTGTGGCGTATAATATTCATTTTTAAATGTATTTACTATTTGCCCAAAATTCGTTTAAAAGAAGCTTTCACCCAATCCGATTATTGCGGTTTTACTATATATAATCTTAATCTATATAAAAAGAAAATTCCTTAAGCATAATATACTTAAGGAATTTGTTTGAATTGTAGTTAATAATACTATTAAACTATCTATGTATTGTTTGAGTTCTATCTGGTCCTACAGAAACAATAGTTATAGGTGTTTCTAGTTCTTTTTCCAGAAACTCAATATAGTCATTTAGTTCCTTTGGGAACTGTGACTTATCATTCATTTTAGTAAGATCCTCAGACCACCCTTTCATTTCAGTATATACTGGAGTAACATTTTCTGGTTCGATATTGTAGGGTAGGTGAGTTATAGTTTTTCCTTGATAATTATAAGCAGTGCATACTTTCAAGGTATTAAAACCACTTAGTACATCACCTTTCATCATCATTAATTGAGTCACACCATTTACTTGTACTGCATATTTTAAGGCTACCAGATCTAGCCATCCACATCTACGAGCTCTGCCTGTTGTAGCACCAAATTCATTACCTACACGTCCCATAGTCTCTCCGTCTTCATCAAACAGCTCTGTAGGAAATGGTCCACTACCTACTCGTGTAGTGTATGCTTTAAAAATACCAAATACTTCTTTGATTTTATTAGGAGCAACACCCAATCCTGTACAAGCACCAGCGGCTGTAGTATTAGAAGAGGTTACAAAAGGATATGTTCCAAAATCAATATCCAATAAAGATCCTTGGGCTCCTTCTGCTAGTATTTTCTTACCTTCTTTTTGTGCTTGGTATAGATACTCTTCGCTATCAATAAATGTAAGAGATTTTAGTGTTTTTACAGCTTCAAAGAACTCATTTTCTAGCTCTTCGAGATCGTATTCTATTTTTGCATCATAGAAATCAATCATGGCTTCGTGCTTATTTGCCAAATTACGATAACGTTCTTTCCAATCACTTAGTTCTAAATCTCCAACACGAATACCATTTCTACCAGTTTTATCCATATATGTTGGACCGATACCTTTTAATGTAGAGCCGATTTTGGCTTTTCCTTTAGAAGCTTCGGATGCAGCATCAAGAATTCTGTGAGTTGGTAATATTAAATGTGCTTTTCTTGATATTACTAGTTTAGACTTATAGTCTAAATTAAACTTAGCAAGATTGTCCAACTCTTTTTTGAAGATTACTGGGTCAATTACAACACCATTACCAACTAAGTTGATTGCTTTATCGTGAAAAATCCCACTTGGGATTGTATGTAATACATGTTTGATTCCGTCAAATTCCAATGTGTGACCTGCATTAGGACCTCCTTGAAATCTAGCTATAATATCATAATTTTTTGTAAGAACGTCTACAATTTTTCCTTTACCTTCGTCTCCCCATTGAAGACCAAGTAATAAGTTTACCGCCATTAGTTTTCTTGATTAGTTGGTTTCTTTTTAGTTCCGTAGAAATACAATGAATGATTTGTAATATCTACATCAAAAATTTCCTCGATTGTTTTTTTTATGGATTGAATTCTTGGATCACAAAACTCCAGTACTTCACCACTATCCGTAAGGATTAGGTGATCATGTTGCCTGTCGAAATATGATTTTTCGTATTGTGCCTGACTTTGACCAAATTGATGCTTTCGAACCAGTTTGCAATCCAGTAGAAGTTCTATCGTGTTATATAATGTAGCTCTACTTACACGATAGTTTTTGTTTTTCATTTTGATATATAAAGATTCTATATCAAAATGCTCTTCACTTTCATATATTTCCTGAAGAATAGCATAGCGTTCAGGTGTTTTTCTATGACCATTTTCTTCAAGAAAACTGGTAAACACATTTTTAACGATATTTTGATCGTTTTGCGTAGTTGTTTTGGTACTCATATGCTTAAAAAAGCAAAGTTACATTATTTTTTATTAGTGAGAGACCAAATTATAAATAGTTATCTATGTGCTGTGATAAAAATTCTTTTTAGATCGTTTTTATTTAAAAAATGAAGTTGATTAATATACTTTGAAGCTTTTGTTTAGGTATAAAGTGAACGTTTTATTCTCTAATTACTTTATCAATACCATTTACTTTAGAAAGATTTTGAATTACAGTCTTGAGTGTGTTCTTGTTTTTTACACCAACTGTTATCTTTCCAGTAAAAACACCATCGTTAGTATCAAAGTTCATATTGTAAATCGCTAAATGCATATTGTTCGATATAATTTGCGTTACCTCATTCACCACACCGATATTATCAATTCCGTTGAGACGAATGACAGCTTTGTATACTTCTTGGCTAGAGTCTATCCATTTGGCTTGCATAATACGATATGCATAATTACTCTGCAGTTGCAGCGCATTTGGACAATCTTTTTTATGTATTTTAATTCCTTCATTTACAGTGATAAAACCAAATACATCATCGCCAGCAATTGGATTACAGCAATTAGATAATTTATACTCCAATTTTTCGGAATCTTTACCAAAAACTAAGAGATCATATTTAGAAGTGATTTCATCTTTATTAAGGTCTTTTGCATTACCTCTTCGAATTCTGTTTTTAATAAAATTCATAAAGACATTACTACGTGTGGTAGCAAACTCTTTAATTTTCTGATTATCTATTGTTCCAATTCCAACTCTGTAGAAAAGATCCTGGCTAGTTTTAAGTTTAAAGTATAGCACAAGTTCATTTACCACCTTTTCGCCCATTGTTATTTTTTGTGAGCGAAGCTTACGTTTCAAGATTACTTTTCCTTCTTCTGCAATTTGTTTCTTTTCATCACGTAAGGCAGATTTTATTTTTGATCGAGCTCTAGCTGTTGTTGCATAATCTAGCCAGTTAGAAGAAGGTTTTGATTTCGTAGATGTAATAATCTCTACTTGATCACCACTTTTTAGTTCATGACTAAGAGGTACTAATTTACCATTTACTCTGGCTCCTCTTGTTTTAAGCCCAACTTCTGTATGTACACTAAATCCAAAATCCAATGCAGTAGCTCCTTTAGGTAATGATTTTAAATCCCCTTCTGGAGTAAAAACAAAGATTTCTTTTGCATATAGATTTAGCTTAAATTCTTCTACAAAATCAACGGCATTAGCTTCAGAGTTTTCTAAAGCTTCTTGTAATCTATTTAACCATCCATCTAATCCTTGATCTTGTTTTTCTTCTGTATTCTTGTATTTATAATGTGCTGCATATCCTTTTTCAGCAATTTCGTGCATACGTTCACTCCGTATCTGAACTTCTACCCATTGACTGTCTGGACCAATCACCGTAATATGTAATGCTTCATACCCAGTAGATTTAGGTTGAGAAATCCAATCTCTAAGCCTAATAGGGTTTGGGCGATAATAATCAGTAACGATTGTATAAATTTTCCAGGCTATAAACTTTTCATTTTCTACATCATCGGACTTGTATATGATTCTAATAGCAAATTTGTCATAGACTTCATCGAATGAGATATTTTGTTTTAGAATCTTACGTCTTATAGAAAAAATAGATTTTGGTCGCCCTTTGATTTCGTAGTCAAGTCCTTCTTTATTAAGTCCTTCTTTAATCTTATCAGAGAATCTTTTGATGTAAGCGTCCTGTTCTTCTTTACTTTCCTTTATTTTTTCAAGAATGTCTTTGTATACGTCTGGTTCAGTATATTTTAATCCTAAATCTTCTAACTCTGTTTTGATGTTGTATAACCCAATTCTGTGTGCTAACGGAGCATATATGTATAATGTTTCTGAAGCAATTTTCACTTGCTTATCAGGACGCATAGCATCCATCGTTTGCATATTATGTAAACGATCAGCAATCTTAATGATGATAACCCTAACATCGTCATTTAAGGTTAATAACATTTTCCTGAAATTTTCTGCTTGTAGAGAAATATCTCTATCCTTTTTTAAGGAAGAGATTTTTGTTAATCCATCTACAATACGAGCAACGGTTTCACCAAACATTTGCTCAATGTCTACCAATGTATATTCGGTATCTTCTACAACATCATGTAATAATGCTGCAGCAATAGAGGTTGCATCCAATCCAATTTCGCTAGCTACTATTTTCGCAACTGCAATAGGATGAAATATATAAGCTTCTCCACTTTTACGTCGCTGGTCTTTATGCGCATCCACAGCAATATCAAATGCTTGTCGGATTAGTTTTTTATCGTCATTAGTAAGATCACGATAACTAATACGAAGCAATTCTTTATATTGCTTTGTAATTTGCTTGTTTTCCTGTTCTATAGCGGCTTCGGTCATACCATAAAGTTTTCTTGAAAAGCCCTGTTTTTAATTCGATTGTGTAGTATTTTCAACGTTTACTAACTTAAATTTAGTAACCAGTAATAGTTTAAAAGTACAATTAAGAATTGTAACCACCAAGTCTATTTTAATCGATTTGTTTTCTTAAATTTTTGATCCTTTGCAAAAGTGTTGGATGTGAGTAATGTATGAATACCATTGCTGGATGTGGGGTCAAATTACTGAGGTTATTTTTTGATAGCTTTTTTAGACTATTAATTAGCGCTTCACCATCGTAAGAATTTTTTGCATAGTCGTCTGCTTGGTATTCAAATGCCCTAGATACAATATTCATAATAAGACCTGTAATCTCTGATATAGGACTATACAGAATACCAAAAGCTACTAATCCAATATGAAAAGAAGGGCTTTCAACTCCTAAAGCTTCTGATAGGAGTGGATTTGCAATAAAAAGAGACAAAAACCATAAAGTAATTCCAGTAAGTAGTATCGATAAAAGAAGATTGATAATTACATGTCTTTTTTTATAATGCCCAACTTCGTGCGCAAGAACAGCTACAATTTCCTCTTTATTTAAATCTTTGATTAATGTATCATAAAGAGTTATTCTTTTCTCACTTCCTAATCCAGAAAAATATGCATTTGCCTTGGTACTTCTTTTAGATCCATCAATTACAAAAATATCTTTTAACTGGAACCCTACGTTTTTAGAATAAGCTTCTATTGTATCTCTTAATTCTCCAGGTTCTAGAGGAGTTTGCTTATTAAATAATGGTACGATGAGTTTTGCATAAAACATATTCATAGCTAATGTAAAAATAGAAATTAATGCCCATGCATATACCCAAAAATACTGCCCAGTAATTTCATAAAACCACATGATTAAAGCTAATAATCCGCCACCAACAACTATCATCATTAAGATGCCTTTTACTTTATCAATAAAAAATGTTTTAACGGTTGTTTTATTAAAACCAAATTGCTCTTCGATAACAAAAGTTTTATAATATGAAGCTGGTGAAGAAAAAATATCACTGCCTATCATTATAATACCAAAAAATATAAGTCCAATTATAATGGGATTATCTGAAAAATTCCTTGCTATTTTATCCACCCAGGCAAACCCATCAAGAAAAAAAAACAGTAACATAATACATAAAGAAATCAACGAAGAGACTAGCTTAAATTTATAATTTGCTTCTTTATATGCAATTGATTTTTGATACTCGTCTTCTGGATAAACATCTGCAAGCTCTTCTGGGATGTTGTTATTATAATGTCTGGCATTAAGAATATCTAATAAAGAGTCTATAAGAAATACAATAATGATGATCGAAATCAGCAAGTAAAAGAGTAGGTATGATGTCATTTGTCTAGGTTTGTAGCTTTGGGATTTGTAGGTTTTAGAAAGTTAATGATTTTTTAAGTATCAGACAACAAAATCACGCTGTCGTTTTGCTTCAAAAATTAATATTCCTGCTGCAACTGAAACATTCATTGAATCTATAACACCACTCATGGGGATTTTAATATTTTGTGTAGTGTTGTTTAACCACGCATCGGTTAAGCCCTTATCTTCTGTACCAACGACAATTGCAGTGGGTTTAGTATAATCTTGGGTGTAATAATTTTCTGATGCTTGTAGTGCAGCTCCATAAATATTTATTTTTTTCTGATTTAAAAAATCTATAATCTCAGAAGTAGATCCAGTAACGACATTATTCGTAAACACGCATCCTACACTAGATCTAATGATATTTGGGTTGTATATATCTGTTCTTGGATTAGCTATAAATACAGCATCCACCTTTGCAGCATCAGCAGTACGAAGCAAAGCACCAATATTCCCTGGTTTTTCTGGGGATTCTGCAACTAAAATTAATGGGTTTTTAGTGCTTAGATTTATGCTATTTAGCGTAAGTTCTTTTGATTGTGCTATTGCCAAAATCCCTTCTGTTGAAGATCTGTATGCAAGCTTTTGATATATTTCTGTTGTGATTTCGATTAATTCGATAGCGAGATTATTAATTTCCAAAATTGATAAAACTTCTTCATAAGAAATAATACTGGAGCAATAATATATTTGATCTAATATGTATTCGGCAGAAATAGCTAGTGTTATTTCTCGTTTTCCTTCGATAATGAAACGATGTTCTTTTTTACGAACCTTCGATTTTTCCTTAAGTTGGTTCAGAAATTTGATTTTAGGATTTTGAAGACTTGTTATTCGGCTCATTCAATGTATTGGTTTCGTATTTTTGTAAAATAAGACCAAATAATCTTACTAAACAATTTTGAAGTATAGAATAATTCTTTAATGAGGTCGATCTTATATTACTTCAATCCCAAAAATAGTGCAATTTATCCACAGAATTTTGTAAGTGAGCACACTCTTTGTTTTTGTTGAATACCAGTGGTTATCTTTAAAGATAATTGGGCTTATTTAAATTGAATTAAACAAATTGAAACTATGAATATTCCTGTTAAATCTTTAATACATGTAATTGGCTTTTTATGTGCTGTACAAATAGGAACATCACAAATATGTGATTCCTTTGTAGTAACTATACAATCCATTACCAATGAACCTTGTGCATTTGTTCCAGCTGGTAGTGTGGAGATAGAAGTTTCTGGAGGTACTGCGCCTTACATATATTCGATTTTTGACAATACGAATACCGAGATAACTAATTCGGGTCCTGTATCCAATGACACTTTTAGTTTTACAAACCTGCTTGCAAATGATTATAGGATAGAGGTTGAAGATGCTAACGCTTGTATTTTGGAAATAGCAGCGGTTGTAGAAACAGAAGAGCTTGTTCTTAATGTTGCTGTTATTGATGTAGTTTGTTTTGGAGATGCAAATGGTGAAATTATTTTAGATGTTTTCGGAGGTGGAGGCGAATATACTTATGATTTGGTTGATACTAATACAGGGACTATAATAAGAACAGATGGTGGGCCAGAAAATTATGTGTTTTTTGATGTAGAGCCAGGAATGTATGATATAATTGCTACTGATATATTTACAGGCTGTAGTGAATCCTTTTTTGTTTCAGTTATAGAGCCAGAACCATTAGTTTTTACGGTTTCTAATTCTTTCGGTATAAGTTGTGCGGGCGATAATAATGGTGAGTTAACTCTACAGGCAACAGGAGGTGTTCCTCCATATTTGTATAGTCTCTTTACAAACGGTGTAGAAGTCATTCCAGAATCTACAAATACTATATTTTCTAACCTGCCAGCTGCTGATTACGAAGTTAGGGTAGTCGATACTAGGGGATGTCTGGAAAGTGTTTCGATACTATTAGAAGAACCAGATGCTTTGGTACTTCAACTTATAGAAGCTAGGGATGCATTTTGTTTTGGTGATCCAAGTGGAAGTATTACACTAGAAGTAATAGGAGGAGTTCCTCCTTATGAATATACTGTAGATGGCATTATTTATCAAGCATCACCTTCTTTTACTAATTTAGTTGCGGGTAATTATACTGTTAGTAGTAGAGATAGTAATGCTTGTATGGTAAGTTTTGATGTAACCATTAATAATCCTGATCCAATTCAGGCAGAAATAGATATAGATTATGTTTCTGTTACGGATAATACCATTGAAATAATTGGAAATGGTGGTTCGCCTCCTTTTGAATATTCGTTAAAACAAGGAACTACAATTTTAGAAACTAATACAATAGGGATTTTCAATGTGCAGGAAGGAAATTATATAATACAGTTGGTCGATGTCAATGGATGTATATATGAAAATGAATTAATTATAAGCTATGAAGATGCAAATCAGGATGGGATTGCCGATAATGATGAAGATGTAAATGGTAATGGAATATTAGATGATGATGATACAGATGGAGATGGTATACCAGATTATTTAGATGATGATGATGATGATAATGATGGAGTGGATAGTATTGGAGAAATTGACACTTCAGGAAAATCACTATTAAAAATGCCAGGAGAAAACTTTTTAGATACTGACGAAGATGATATTCCTAACCATAGAGATATGGACGATGATGGAGATGGGATTTTAACAATAGATGAGGATTATAATGGAAATGGTGATCCTACCGATGATGATACAGATAATAGTGGAGTAGCTGATTACTTAGAAATAGGAGTAGCCCTTTCTATTCAGGAGTATTTATTATCGGATAGATTTTCGTTTTTTCCTAATCCTGCAGACACAGATATTAATTTGATATTAGATAATTTAGAAGGTCAATCAATAGAGATTACTTTATTTAATTTACAAGGTAAAAGGGTCTTTAATGAAAATTATTCTACGAATCAAAAAGAAATAGGTATTGATGTTTCACGTATTACTCCTGGATTGTATATAGTGAAAATTGATAATGGTAAAAATGCAGGAATTAAAAGATTAATTGTTAAGTAAATGATTGTGAAAGTATAAAACCTTCTTTATGAAGTTAAAGAGGTTAAATACTCAATTTGATATTTAATTTCCGAAATAATTTTAGGATACGACATATCTAGTATATTTATTAATTCTGACAAGTGATTAGAATGGTGATTTGTTTTATCAAATTGTTCAATTTCTTGTAGTATATGTACTTGTTTAGTTATACCAAGTGTCTTATAGCTTGATTTAAGTTTATGTGAAATTTCTTTAGCAACCTTTAGATTATTATTATGAATCGCAGTTTGTAATTTTTTATAATCTTCAGGAGTTTCTTCTAAGAATACTTGAAGTACAGATTTGATAATATCAGTATCATTTCCAAAAGTTTCATTTAAAATAGAAAAATTGCATAACTGTTCAGAATTGTTATCATCAATGCGCTCAACATTTTCAGAAGATTTTTCGAAAACAGTATTGTTTTGTGTTGGTGTAGGTTTTAAACCGAGTAATATTTCTTCAAGAGCTTTTTCGCTTACAGGTTTGGTTAAATAAAAATCCATACCAGATTCTATAGCCACTTTTTTCGATTCAGGAAAGACATCTGCAGAACAAGCTACAATAGGTATGTTTTTAATTCTTTCATTACTAGATTTCCTAATCTGAACTGTAGTCTCTGGCCCATCCATTACTGGCATATGCATATCCATGAGTATAAGGTCATAATTTAGATAATCCAGTTTTTCAAGCGCCACTTTTCCGTTCTCCGCAATATCTGCCTTGATATCCCAATTAGTAAATAACTGTTTTATAAAAAACTGATTCATTTTGTTATCCTCAACTACAAGAACACTCATCCCAGAAAGGGTGTTAATATCTTTTGTTTTGGATGTTTTTGTATCAATTGTTTTAGGAGATTTAAGTTTGCTGACACCATATTGAATTGAAAATTCAAAATTAGAACCCTGATTAGGCGTACTTTCAGTTTTCAAGATTCCTCCTTGTAGTTCGATAAGTTGTTTGGATATAGAAAGACCAAGTCCCGTTCCTTCAATTTTATGTATACCTGGTTTATGAATTTGATAAAAACTTTGAAAAATAGTATTAAGCTTGTCTTCAGCGATACCAACACCAGTATCTCTAACAGAGAAGTGGACAGTCAATTGATCGTTTTCTCTCTTTTCGACAGTTATAGTTATAGATACTTCTCCTTCATTAGTGAATTTAATCGCATTTCCAAGTAGATTAGTAAGAATTTGATTTAATCTAAATTGATCGCCAACAATAAACTTCGGAAGTTTAGGGTCTATATTGGTTATATATTTTAATCCTTTTTCATCTGCTTTGATTTTAAATCCTCGAGATACATTTTTGATAAGTTCATGAATGTTAAAATCTATTTTTTGCCAAGTAAGTTTACCCGCTTCGATCTTAGAGAAGTCTAAAATGTCATTTATAAGTACCAAAAGATTTTCTGCAGAAAATTGAATTCCATCAAGATTTTTTTTGTCCGTTTTGGGATTTGTAAAACCGCTTTTTTGTAGGATTCCTGTAAGGCCCAAAATTACATTAAGAGGAGTTCTTATCTCGTGACTCATATTGGATAAGAATATAGATTTTGCCTGAGCAGATTTTTCTGCAAATACTTTGGCCTCTCTAATTTCTTTATCTATAATTTTTCTATTGGTAATGTCTCTGAAAAAAGCATTAAAAAGGTAGTCTCCCTTTGTTTTGATAGCAATTATAGTAAGTTCTACATATACTATAGAACCATCTCTTAAAGGCACAGAAGTTTCTACTCTTTTGTTGATTAATTTCCCTTTTCCATTTGCAATATAACTTCTAAAACTACTTTCTAGTTCTTGCCCAAGTTTATATGGAACCAGAGAATAAATACTTTTTCCGATCGTTTCTTCTTTACGTACTCTTAAAATAATCTCGGCTTGTTTGTTCCAATCTAATACAATCCCATTTTTATCTACCAAAATAATCCCATCCATAGCCGTTTCTAAAATTCGAGTTTTTAGATGTTCGCTATGTTTTAAATCACTTTCTACTTTTTTTCTTTCAATAACTTCTTTGGTAAGTCTTTCATTAACTTCTTCCAGACTATATAGTTGTTTCTGCAACATTTTTAGCATTTGTTGCTTACTCGGAAAATTGATTAGATCTTTAGCAAAAATCTCTTCTGGAATTACATTTAACGTAGAGGTAAAAGAATCGAGAAGGTGATAGGATTGAAAATGATGTTTGTATACTACTAAGTATATGTTTGCTATTGCATTTTCTCCTAAACTATTTTTTATTTTACTAAATATAATTGAAGAGAATTCTAATAGTTTTTTTCTTTCCTTAATAATATCAATAACTCCCTGATCATTAAAATTTTCTAGATGATTTTTTATTTTCAGAATACCTGAGTCATTAAAGTCACCTACTAATTCTGACGATTTTTCTAATACTTTTGATAGAAAAATTCTACATATTGTTAATTCCTGTTTTTTAAGCTCTTGTAATATAAGCTCGAAGTTAGGGTAGTTAAGTACAAAACTATAATCGGTACATATTTTATTTCTTAATTTTTGTTTAGAATATTTGCGAATTATATTTTTCTCTATAAGGTGTTCTTCTAAATGAAGGTATGTTTCTGGTAGAGAATAGATTTTTTTTTCTAATGAAAGTTTATTAAAAGAATCAATTTTGTTTTTTAGATTGATAGCATTGGCAGGAATATCTACTTCTTTCCACAAAAAATCAATAAGACATAGAATATCCTTTTCCTCTTGATTAATGGGGAAGACGGGTTTCTTTTTTTTTAGTATGGTTTTAAACCAATCTAAGATCATGAGGTATCATATTTTACTAGCTTTATATATTTTATAAAAGCCTAAAGCCGATAATCCCCATGTTAATATTAAAGCAATAAACCAGATATAGTTACCCAATGTTTCTCCAAAAATATTTTTGAAAATGTTATAGTCAAAAATGTGTGCGATTTGCATGTGTAAATGCCCTAAAGCCATCACCACAAATCCCCAAGCTAGCAAAGACATTCCTGTACCAAATTTACCTCCTTTAAGCCTTGTTGCAGTGAGAAAACTAAATATCAAGGCAATTGCAAGAAAAGGCATTTCTAATAATCCAAAAATTTGTTCAGCACCTAAATTATTACTATCGTGAGATGTATGATCTTGAGCAGATACGAATTGGCATAATGTGATAAATATCGAAGTAAGTAAAATTTGATTTTTTTTCATTTTTAACTTTATTTACCCAAAAGTAGCAAAAAAAAACCAGTACTATAGTTTTTTAATAGATTAAGTGTTTGATTTTATCGTTTAAATACATATATCCGTTGCTTTATGTAATAAAAAAACCTCGCTTAAAAGCGAGGTTTTTCTTATAAGTGAGAGTATTTTATATTTAAAAAATTACTTTACTTTTTCTACAATAGCTTTAAAAGCTTCTGGATTGTTCATAGCTAAATCTGCAAGAACCTTACGGTTCAATTCAATGTTATTAGCTTTTACTTTTCCCATAAATTGAGAATAAGACATGCCGTGTATACGAGCACCTGCATTAATACGAGTGATCCATAAAGCACGGAAAGTTCTTTTTTTGTTTCTGCGGTCTCTATAAGCATATGACATTGCTTTATCAACTGCATTTTTTGCTACTGTCCAAACATTTTTACGACGTCCGAAGTAACCTTTTGCTTGCTTAAGAACTCTTTTTCTTCTAGCTCTTTTTGCAACAGAATTTACTGATCTTGGCATAATTTTAAATTTTTTAGTAGTAGGCGGTCGATGTTTCGACTCTTAGTCTTTTTTATATAAAGGCCTAACTCCTGGGTTTATAATAATTTTAACCTGATTAAAAAGCGACTACTTTAAACGTAATTGTTCTTTAATACTATTTTCATCGCTTTTATGCACTAACGTAGAGTGCGTTAAAGCAAGCTTACGCTTTTTAGATTTTTTTGTCAAAATATGACTCTTAAAAGCGTGCTTTCTTTTGATTTTACCAGTACCGGTAAGCTTAAAACGCTTTTTAGCACTGGATTTTGTTTTCATTTTAGGCATTGTATCCTCGTTTTTATAATAATCTCACTTATTATCTTTAAAGACTCCTATATAGAAACCTTCAATTTTTTTAGTCTTCTTTCTATTTCGTTTTCTTCGGCGCGATAAACATAATCATCCGTTTACCTTCTAGTTTAGGCATCTGTTCTACCTTACCATACTCTTCTAACTCCTGAGCTAGTCTTAGTAGTAATATTTGTCCTTGATCTTTATAGATAATAGAACGCCCTTTAAAGAAAACGTACGCTTTTAATTTAGCACCTTCACTTAAAAACTTAATTGCGTGTTTTTTCTTAAACTCATAATCATGTTCGTCCGTATTTGGTCCAAATCTAATCTCCTTTATGGTAACCTTGGTAGCCTTAGTCTTAAGAGCTTTGTCTCTTTTTTTCTGTTCATACAAGAACTTTTTATAGTCCATGATTTTACAAACAGGAGGTACAGCTTTTGGAGAAATTTCAACAAGATCTAACTCTTGCTCTTCAGCAAGTGCCAGCGCTTTTTTAGTTGGATATACACCAACTTCTACATTATCGCCTACAAGACGTACTTCATCAACCCTTATTTTATGATTGATTCTGTGAGCATCTTCTTTGATTACTCTTAGTGGTTTCTGAGACCTTCTTCTTCTTATTGCTATGACTTAAAATTTTTAAATTAAACTTAATTATTTTATTTATCCGTTGAACGGTTTTAGTGTTCGATTGATTTCTTCTGTTACAATATCGGAAAATTTATCAATACTTACAGCACCTAAATCTTCTCCACCATGTTTACGAACCGATATAGTATTATCTTTTTCTTCCTGTTCCCCTACAATAACAATGTAAGGAATTTTTTTCATTTCTGCTTCTCTAATTTTCTTACCCATGGTCTCGTTCCTATGATCAGCAAGGGCGCGAATTTCGTTATTTTCTAACAAATTTAAAACTTTTTCAGCGTATTTTTCATATTTCTCACTGATAGAGAGTACAATAACTTGTTCTGGCATTAACCATAAAGGGAAGTTACCAGCTGTATGTTCTAGTAAAATAGCAATAAATCTCTCCATACTCCCAAATGGTGCTCTATGAATCATTATAGGTCTGTGCATCTCATTATCACTGCCTTTATACTGTAACTCAAAACGTTCTGGTAAATTGTAATCTACTTGTATAGTCCCTAATTGCCAACTTCTTCCCAAAGCATCCTTGACCATGAAATCAAGTTTTGGGCCATAAAAAGCAGCCTCGCCACTTTCAACAACATAATTAAGACCTTTGTCTTTTGCAGCGCTTATTATTGCATTTTCTGCTTTTTCCCAATTGGTAACATCTCCAATATATTTTTCAGGATTGTCCAGATCTCTTACAGATACTTGAGCGGTAAAATTTTCAAATCCTAGAGAACCAAAAACATAAAGGACTAAATCTATTACTTTTTTAAATTCATCATCTAATTGATCTGGAGTGCAAAAGATATGTGCGTCATCTTGTGTAAAACCACGTACTCTGGTTAGTCCATGAAGTTCTCCACTTTGTTCATATCTATATACAGTACCGAACTCTGCATAACGTTTAGGTAAATCTCTATACGACCAAGGACCACTATTGTATATCTCACAATGGTGAGGGCAATTCATTGGTTTTAATAAAAATTCCTCGCCTTCAGCAGGAGTATTTATAGGCTGAAAACTATCTTCTCCATATTTTGCATAATGTCCAGAAGTAACATATAATTCTTTTTGACCAATATGTGGAGTGACTACCATTTCATAGCCAGCTTTTTTCTGAGCTTTCTTAAGAAATTGTTCTAAACGTTCTCGTAAAGCAGCGCCTTTTGGTAACCAAAGAGGTAATCCTTGTCCCACCTTTTGAGAAAAAGTAAAGAACTCCAATTCTTTTCCTAGTTTTCTATGATCTCGTTTTTTAGCTTCTTCTAGTAACTCTAAATATTCTTTAAGTTCTTTTTGTTTTGGAAAAGAAGTTCCATAAACACGAGTAAGTTGTTTATTGTTTTCATTTCCTCTCCAATATGCACCAGCAACACTCATGATTTTTACCGCCTTAATAAGGCCTGTGTGTGGGATATGTCCTCCACGACAAAGATCAGTAAAGGTGTCATGATCACAAAATGTAATGGTACCGTCTTCGAGGTTTTCAATTAACTCTAATTTGTACTCATTGCCTTCCTCTTTATATTTAGCTAAAGCATCGGCTTTAGATACAGATCTCATTTTAAAGTCGTGTTTTCCTCTTGCGATTTCAAGCATTTTGTTTTCAATTGCTTTAAAATCTTTTTCAGAAATAGTTTTATCTCCTAAATCTACATCATAATAAAATCCATTATCAATTGCAGGACCAATAGATAATTTAACTCCTGGGTATAATTCTTCTAATGCTTGAGCTAATACGTGAGAAGTAGAATGTCTAAAAGCCTTTTTGCCATCATCATCCCTCCAAGTGAACAAAACTAAATTTCCGTCAGTGGTTAATTCTGTTGATGTTTCTATAGTGGTTTCATTGAATTTTGCAGAAATAACATTTCTTGCGAATCCTTCACTTATATCTTTTGCAACATCCATAGCAGTAATGCTGCTATTGTATTCTCTAACTGAACCGTCAGGTAACGTAATTTTGATCATTATTTTCTAATTAAAGTCGCAAAGATAATACGATTAATAAAATCCACACAATAATTTGCAGTATACATTTGATAAAATATGGATAGATACCTATTAGTATATGTATGATGCATTAGTTCAATATTAATTAGTTTTTATTTGGTTATATATTAAGGACAGATTAGGGAAGTAGTTTTTAAATTTTTATATTTTTTTTATTGTTGTAAAGTTAATGTTTAGAGGGTGTTATGTTTTGGTTTTGAGATTTTCAAAAAAATAATAAAAAAAGGTATTGTTAGATTGAAAAAGGGTTGTATGTTTGCACCCGCAAAACGGGATTTTGTTTTGCGATTGTTCATTGATAAGGGGTTGTTTTTTTAGTTTTGTATAGAGGTTAATTCGGATATTTTTTATTTGTGTTTGGTTCAAAAAAAAACTTCAAAAATAATTCAAAAAAGTTTTGTTGAATTGAAAAGTGGTTGTATATTTGCACCCGCTTTGAGAGACAAGCTAAGTTCATAGGAAAAAAGATTATACTGGAGTAGGGTGAT
>NZ_JARYGY010000013.1 GCF_029906345.1 Aquimarina mycalae
TTATTTAATACACGCTCTTTTTAGGGGTGGGTCAATTTAAACAGGAATACCCAGGTCACTTTAAATAGGATTCAATGGGTCACTTTCGCAGGATTAAGTGGGTCAGTTTGGCAAGAATTTCCAGCTACCAACGTTCTAAGAAAATCAATATAGGATGTATTGATTATTCTGCTGGAATTTCTATATTAATCAGTGTGCCTCTGTCTTTTGTAGAATCGATCATCAACGTACCTGATAAAGGATTCAATCTGTTTCTTATATTTTTAAAACCAATACCTTCTGTCATATTATTAGCGTCAAAACCAATACCATTATCCTCAAAAAGTAATTGTAATGATGTCTGGTATTGATTAAGGTAAATGTCTATTTGATCAGCTTTAGCGTGTTTTAAGGTGTTGGTTAATAATTCCTGAATGATTTTAAACAACTCTTCCTTTAAAGGGTTTTCTATTTCATTGATCTTTTCTTCTGGATATGGATTAAATGAAATTTTTTGGAAGCAAGGTTGTGTGATAAGTCACGTACCTGATGGTATGTTTCATCAATTTGATTGAGTATTTTAGACTGTATCTTTTCGTTGGCATTGGTGTGAGAAGAAAGTTGCAATTTTATACTGGCTAAGTTTCCACCAATACTATCATGTAATTCTCTTGCAAGACGTGTACGTTCTATATTTTGTCCATCCATCGTTGCTTTAACCAAATTAAGCTCTTGATTTTTTATGAGCCCATAAACTCTTTGAGAATTTACTTCTTTCTGAGATTTGTTTAGTTCTATTTGTGTCTTTAATTTCTGGAAGTATACAAATAGTAACGCTATTACAGGAAGCAATACCACCAGAAAACCTATCAAAAAAGCTTTTTTAATAGTTCGTTGTCTCTTAATTTCACTTTCTTTTAGAAGTTGTTCTTCTTTAAGGGATAGTATTTCTTTTTCTTTTTGTAATGTTTGGTATTTGACCTCCATTTCCTTTACAATTTCCTTATTCTGATTTGTTAGAATCTGGTTAGAAATGGATAGGTATTGTGTCATTAGGTTATATGCATTTTCGTAATCCTTATCAGCAACTTTTAGATCTTTCAACACCATAATTACATCACGCTGCAGTTCAAGTTTATTCCATTGTACAGAATTCACATATGCAGAAGATAATACCATCTCTGCGGTTTCTAAATGCCCTTGATTATAATAGACGATTCCCATACGAATCACAGCATCTATGTAGAGATCATAGAAGTGGTTTTGTAAGGCAAGTTCTTTTACAGAACGAAAATATATCAATGCATGATCGAGATTGTTTTCGAATACATTAATTCTACCTAATTTTAATTGAGTTTCTAATCTGATTTTGTTGTTTTCATAAATGCGTAAACCATCTAATACATCTAGATAAATAGATTTTGCTTTTGTAGCATCTTGTTTAAAAAAATAAGTATCTGCGAGATGTTTTTTTGCGATAATTAATACACTATTGTCTCGAGTTTCTTTTATGCATTTCTCGAATATGGATTGAGCAGTAGTATATTCTTTTTGGTGTAGATATACCAGACCTAATCCAAGTTGGTGTCTGTAGTGCATGCTGCCCATTTTTGAAATAGGAGAGATAGCAATACCTTCCAGGTGATGTTTCATCGCATCATCATACAACCCTTTTTCTAGTTTTCCTTTTCCTAGAATATTATAAGATTTTGAAAGATAAAGATCACGAAAAGAATACTCGTTTTTTTCAGCAAGTATTTCGTTTTTAAGTAAGTTGCCATAATATAGTATAGAATCAGTATTCCCTGCCTGAATATGAATAGTAGCAATGGTATCTATAATTTTTATCTTTTGTAAAAAATCTTCAGTGTTCTTAAGGTCCTGATAATAATGGGTGTCTACAGTCTTAGGAATTTCACCAAAGAAAGAGAACCAATCTTTCTTTTCCTGAGCGTTGATAGAAAATGAAATAAGTACTATAAATACGTAAAAATATGTAGTAGGAATTATATTCATAACATCATACGATATTTTTTGAATCTGTATTTCTTTATTTTTCAGGGTATTTAATCACCCATGGATTTGTGGTAAAATAATTCCACTCCACGTTGGCTAAATCTGCCTCAGGATCAATAAGAACTTTCTGTTTTTTACCATTTATGGAAACCTTACTTTTTACAAATATGGAAATATCTTTTCCTTTAGTTTTGTATTCTTCTTTAAGTCTTTGTGCAAACTGCCACATCGCATCTGGTTTTGTAGATACCAATCGAAGTTGTTTTTTTGAAAGGTATTTATTTTTATCTACTCGAGTTCGTTTTGCATCAGGATCATTTTTGTCAATAATATAAAAATTTGTGTATCCTGATCTTCCTCTCAGCATCATTCTCCAGCTTAATTTATGGCCTTCTTCTGTCCATAATACATCTCCTGGAATTACCCAATGGCGTAATGGCAACCCAAGTTGGATTACAAACCATATGACAAATGCAGGAATTAAAAACCGTTTATAGGATGGAACAATTACTTCTTGCGCATTATAAAACTCCTTTTTGCGCATAAAAAGGTGATGCATTCTTTCTTTAGAAAAGAAAAACACACTAAACGCTAAAGACATATATGGGAAGATCCCAATCTGAAACACAATAGAGTTGAATAAATGGAAAAAGATACTAATGCAAAATGCGGCAACTCGGGTTCTGCGCCACAATAACAATGGAATGATGAGTAGGTCAAATAAAATTCCAAAATAAGTAATACAAATATGAATCCAATGTTGTTGCAATAATTCACCCACAATAGGATAATTTGCTCTGGAAGCCATCAGATTTTTAGCCACAGTATAATCCAGCCAATCTGGATATAATTTTGCTACAGAAGCATAGGTGTATACTATCCATAGCTGAACAATAATAATCAAGAGACACCATCGAGGCATTGCTATTTTTCGCAATGCAGGATTTCGTTTTACATCTATAGAAAAATAGTTACCCGCAGGAAGTGTACTCATCAGAATACATAATAGGAGTAATAAATAATAATGATTGTTGTAAGATGCTTTTTGCATATAATACACACCTGCCCACAGGATAGTATATCCTATCATACTCCAGCGATATTTGAAACCAATCATAATCATGATTCCTAAAATACCCATCAAGGCAAAATAGAAATACATTCCATTTCCAGGAAGTGGTTGCAGGAAATCTAAACCAATAAAATTAAATGTGAATTGAGGATCTACCAGTGTTCGTTTAACCCATCCCGTAAGAATAGCTCCAAAGGATTCTGCTGTAATTAAAAATCCAAAAAAGACCCTAAAAATAATAAGCGCACTATTATCTATTTGAGTAAATAACCAACGATTGATCATACCATAGAATTTATATAATCTCTTGAAAAATCTTCATCTTCCTGCATGGCGTTTTTTAAATCTTCGACAGAGTCAAATTTTTTCTCATCACGAATACGCTTCAGCATTTCGATCTGAATCTTTTTTTCATATAAATTAAAAGAGGCATCAAAGAAATGAGTCTCTATGGTTTGAGATGTTCCATTTACCGTAGGATTGTTACCAATATTCATCATCCCAAAATAAGTTTTGCTATTAATCTGTGATTTTACAATATAGACTCCTTTTTTAGGGATAAGTTTATAATCTTCTTCGATATGTAAATTAGCTGTAGGATACTGTAGTTTTCGCCCTAATTCTTTTCCTTTTACAATCTTACCTGTGAGCATAAAATTATACCCCAGATATTTGTTTGCTTTTCCAATATTTCCATCAAGCAAAGCTTCACGTATTTTGGTAGAGCTTACGGCTACATCATCCACATCTTGTTTGATAATTTCCTCAACCGTAAAGTCATTTTGTATACCGTAAGAGGCAAGATCTGTGATATTAGAGTTGCGATTACGCCCAAAACGATGATCATAGCCTATAATAACATGACGTACATTGAGTTTATCAACTAGCATCTGCTCTACATATTCTCCTGCCGATAAACGAGAGAATTCTTTAGTAAACGGATGAATGACAAGGCTGTCCAGACCAGTTTTTTCAAGTATTTGAATACGTTCTTCAATGGTATTGATAAGTTTGATACTAGTGTCTTTTTGTAGTACCATTCTCGGATGCGGAAAAAAAGTAAGAATCACAGATTCCAGATGGTTTCGGTGTGCCGCTTCGACTAATCGTTCAATTATTTTTTTGTGCCCAATATGGACTCCATCAAAAGTCCCGATGGTCACTACTGATGGTATTTTATTATCGTATGTTTTAGCGTCTGTATAACGTTTCATCCGTTCATTTTTATTTGTTTTCAATTAGTTAGAAGGGATTGATTATAGTACACTATGATTGTTGATGTTTGTGTTGGTGTTGGTGTATCTCATGTTAAGTAGACTGATTTTTGATAAAATCATTACGCTAGATTAAGATTTATGTTACGGTTTACTATGTAGTTTTGCGTATTTATAGGTTATTCAATATAAAATTAATGAAATGTTGTGAGAACTACTACTTATTTTCCGTTAAAGGTGTTCATGGTGTTTGCTAATCCGGCTGTAGCAAAGGATTTAATAAGTGCAATTCCTTTATCTAATCGTTCAGGCATTGCAGCTTCTTCTTCTGCATTCCATTCTCCTAGTACATAATCTACTTGTCTGCCTTTGTTAAATTCTGCTCCAACACCAAATCTAAACCTTGTATACTTCGAGGTGTTAAGCTGAGCTTCAATATCTTTTAGACCATTATGTCCGCCAGCACTTCCTTTAGCTTTTACTCTAATTGTACCAAAAGAAAGATTGATATCATCGGTTACAACCAAGAGGTTTTCAATAGGGACTTTCTCTTTTGCTAACCAGTATCGTACTGCTTTTCCACTAAGATTCATATAAGTACTGGGTTTCAATAAGAGTATTGTTCGTCCTTTAAACTTATAAGTAGTTAGATCACCTAATTTTTCGGTTTCAAAACTTAACGACTCCTCTTTGACCAATGCATCTAGAATTCTAAATCCAATGTTATGACGTGTATTATGATATTTAGGTCCTATGTTGCCAAGGCCTACAACAAGAAATTTTTTCATAAGATCTTCTTGAGTTTCTTTTTTAACATTTTGAGGGTGTTTTGAAAATATTCTTCTCAGTACAGAAAACATTGTATGCTTAATTTTATGTAAAAATAAAAAAAGCACTCTGAAAAAATACTCAGAATGCTTTTTGATTGTTTTTTTACTTAAAAAAAGATTAAGCTTCGGCAGCTGGTGCTTCAGCAGCTGGTGCTTCTCCTTCTGTTTCTTCTTCTTCGTCATCGTCTTCGACAGCAGTACGAGAAGTTTTAACCATACAGATTACAGTGTTATCAGGGTGTAGGATTGTAAAATCTTCACTTGCTACATCTGTAACATATAATTTGTTTCCAATTTTAAGTTCAGTGATATCTCCTTCGATTAAATCTGGTAATTTAGAAGCAAAACCTTTTACTTTGATACGTCTAAGGTTGTAACGTAACACACCACCATTACGAACTCCACGAGAGTTTCCAGTAGTTCTAAAAGGTAAATCTACAGTGATTGGCTTATCGTCAAAAATCTCGACAAAATCAATATGTAAGATTCTATCAGTTACAGGATGAAATTGAATATCCTGTAGGATAGCATTTATTTTTGTACCATTATCCAACGCTATTACCACGGTATGAACGTCTGGAGTGTATACTAAATCTTTGAAAGCAATTTCTGGAGCTCCAAAGTGTACAATAGTGTCTCCACCGTAAATAACACAAGGTACCTGTCCAGCATTACGTAGTGCTTTTGTTGCTTTCTTGCCTACGCTTTCTCTTTGAGATGCATTGATTGTTAATGACTTCATTTTAAAATATATTAATAGTTATTAATTTACATTATAAATTTAGAACTGATAGATTCGTTGTTATGAACTCTATTCATAACGTCTGCAAATAAATCAGCACAAGTAATTACTCTAATTTTACTACTTTCTTGTTTTAAAGGAATTGAATCAGTTACGATCAACTCTTCTAATTTAGAGTTTTCTAATCGTTCGTATGCAGAACCAGAAAGAATAGGATGTGTACAAATAGCTCTTACGCTTTTTGCACCTCTCTCGATCATAAGATCTGCAGCCTTAGTTAATGTTCCAGCGGTATCCACCATATCATCTACTAATACTACATTTTTACCAGTAACATCTCCAATCAATTCCATATGAGAAATTACATTGGCCTTAGCACGTTGTTTGTAACAAATTACTACATCACTTCTTAAAGCCTTTGAATATGCGTATGCTCTTTTAGAACCACCCATATCCGGTGATGCTATTGTAAGGTTGTCAAGGTTTAAGGATTGTAAGTATGGTAAAAATATCGTGGATGCAAATAAATGATCTACAGGTTTCTCAAAGAATCCTTGAATCTGATCTGCATGTAAATCCATGGTTATAATTCTTGTTGCTCCAGCAGTTTCTAGCATTTTAGCAATCAATTTTGCTGCAATAGGAACTCTTGGTTTATCTTTTCTGTCCTGACGAGCCCATCCATAATACGGTAATACGGCTGTAATATGTCTTGCAGATGCTCTTTTAGCAGCATCTAGCATTAGCAACATTTCCATTAAATGATCAGAACTAGGATGTGTAGAACCTATAATAAAAACTCTGGATCCTCTTACAGACTCTTCAAAAGAAGGTTGAAATTCACCATCACTATAGGTAGATGTAATTACATTACCTAATTTTGCCCCATATGCTTGTACGATTTTCTCTGCAAGCACGGTACTTTGGTTACATGCAAAAAATTTTGCTTCTGTAATTGAATTAGGCATAGGGTAAAATGTTGTTTTGTAATGAGTTAAAACTTATTTTTTAAAAACAAGGTGCAAATTTAAAAATTTATTTCTACTCTTACTCTTATTTTATTACTTATTTAATGGATGTGATGAAATATTTTTTTAATTTTGCCGTCCAATTCAATTAAAAATGCTCAAGTGGCGGAATTGGTAGACGCGCTGGATTCAAAATCCAGTTCTTTCGGGAGTGTGGGTTCGATTCCCACCTTGAGTACTAAAAAGCCCTTAGAAACAATCGTTTCTAAGGGCTTTTTTTAATCCTAGAGTTCGGGTTGTGATCGTTTTTAGATAATTAACTATAAACCACACACTAAAAATTCTAGTGTTATTTCACATTATGAATATGTACATCTCTTTGTGGATAAGGAATTGAAATCCCTGCAGTGTCTAATGCATTTTTAGCATCTTCCAATGCCCCAAAGTATACATCCCAATAATCTTCTACAGTAGCAAAAGGTCTAACGACAAGATTAACAGCATTGTCACCCAATTCACTTACTGCAACAGTAGGAGCAGGGTCTTTTAATACTTTGGGATTGTCGGTTAATACTTTCATTACGACATCTTTGGCTTTTTTCATATCATCACCATATCCTATTCCGATATTCAAATCAACTCTTAGGGTTCCTTGAGAAGTGTAATTGATAATATTTCCATTAGACAAGGTTCCGTTGGGTACAATAGCTTCTTTATTTTCTGGAGTGGATAATTTTGTAGTGAAAATTTCAATTTCTTTTACTACTCCTAGAACACCTTGCGCTTCTATTAAGTCTCCAATTTTAAAGGGTTTAAAAATCATGATTAATACACCACCAGCAAAATTTGCAAGAGAACCTTGTAGTGCCAAACCAACTGCAAGACCCGCTGCAGCAAGAATGGCTGCAAAAGAAGTGGTCTCTACACCAACAGTACCTAATACAGCTAAAATCAATACTATTTTTAGAATCCAACCAAGTAAATTAGTTAGAAATTTCTGTAGGCTTTCATCATAATTTCGAGCTGTCATAAGTTTCGAAATTCCTTTCATCATTTTTTTGATAATCCAGGAACCAATAATCCATATAAGAATAGCTCCTATAACTTTAGGGCCAAAATCTACTAAGAAATCTACGCCTTTATCCAACCATTTTTGAATATCCATTTGTCTTAATTTTTTTATTAAAGATTTGTATTGCTTAAAATTAAGAATTTATAACTTCGATATGTGTTGGTCCTTTTTAAGAATCTTAAAAAATCGACAAATGACCATTTGACTCTCTAAAAAGCGATGTTATCCTAAATTTTTTATAAGAGTTCCTACAAAACTTCTAGATTCTTCTTTTTAATTGTACATTAGACAGCAGCAAAATAACCCTAAAATTATGTCAGAATTTTGGCTTTATATAAAGCTTGGTCTAAATCATGTATTGGATTGGCAAGCTTATGATCATATTCTTTTTTTGATAGTATTAACTGTTGCATATACTTTTGATAACTGGAAAAGAATTCTCTTACTGGTAACATTATTTACTTTAGGACATACTACATCGTTGTTTTTGGCGGTGTATGATGTGGTTTCTGTAAACTCAAGATTAGTAGAGTTTTTGATTCCTATTACCATTCTTGCTGGAGCAATATTTAATGTGTTTACAGCAGGCAAAACAACTGGGAAAAATAAAATAGGAGTTTTATATGCTACTACAATTTTCTTTGGATTAATTCATGGACTAGGGTTTTCTAGTTTTTTTAATGCTGTTAGCAGTAATGTTAGTGCTAAAATTCTACCTTTAATTGAATTTGCATTAGGAATTGAACTGGCTCAACTTATAGTAGTATCCATAGTTCTTATAGTTAGTTTTATCATTCAAACAATATTTAGATTTTCTAAAAGAGATTGGATATTGGTGATTTCTTCGGTAGTAATTGGTATGGTGATCCCAATGATAATTGCAAATAAAATATGGTAATTAATTGTCACTAAGGGTTGTATTTGACACATAGTCATAATATATTCGTATTTTAATAAGTACAATTACTATCCAACTATATTATATGCCAAAAAAAAAGCAACTAAAATATGATAAAGCTTATCTTAGGATAGCAAGAGAATGGGGGAAACTATCCCATTGTGAAAGGAAAAAAGTTGGTGCGGTTATTGTTAAAGATAGAATGATTATTTCTGATGGATTTAATGGAACTCCTTCTGGTTTTGAAAATCCTTGTGAAGATGAAGAAGGGTATACAAAGTGGTATGTGCTGCACGCAGAGGCAAATGCAATTTCTAAAGTTGCTGCTTCTACACAATCTTGTAAGGGATCTACGTTATATATAACACTGTCGCCTTGCAAAGAATGTAGTAAACTAATTCATCAGGCAGGAATTAAAAGAATTGTATACCAAACAGGGTATAAAGATGATTCTGGGCTTAGATTTTTAGAAAAAGCTGGAGTAGAAATAGAAAAGATTAATGATTTAGACGATTGATGAGTTATTCAAAAAAATACTTGCCATTATTTATTGGGTTGGCGATGGGAGCTGGAGTTTTTTTAGGAAGTAAACTCGATTTTAGCAACCCATCAGCCAAGTTGTTTTCTTATAATGCTAAAAAGGAAAAATTAAACCGTCTTATTGACTATATAGATTATGAGTATGTAGACGAAATTAATACGGATAGTATCGTGGATGTTACGGTGAACAGAATTCTTGAAAATCTGGATCCTCATTCTGTATATATTCCACCAGAAGAGTTAGAAGGGATTACAGAAAGCATGCAAGGGGATTTTATAGGTATTGGCGTAAGTTATTACCCTTATAGAGATACTATTTCTGTGATACATACTATAAAAGGCGGACCCAGCGAACGCTCTGGAATTCTGGCAGGAGATCGGATACTTATGGCAGATCAGGATACACTTTTTGGTAAACGACTTAGAAGAGATAGATTGGCAGATAAGCTGAAAGGAGAATTAAATTCTCAGGTTCAGTTAAAGGTATATAGAAAAGGTACTGGAGTATTTGATGTAGTTGTAAAGCGAGGAAGAGTACCGCTAAGAAGCGTTGATGCAAGTTATATGCTGAAAGAAAACTTAGGGTATATAAAAGTGAATCGTTTTGCAGAAACAACCTATAAAGAATTTAAAAATGCATTAGATTCTTTATTAGATATGGGTGCTAAAAGTTTAGTTGTCGATCTTAGAGACAATGGAGGTGGCTTTATAGCTCCTGCGCTAAAAATGGCAGATGAGTTTTTGAAGAATGACGCGCTCATTATGTTTACTAAGAACAAAAAAGGAGCTATTGAAAATAATTATGCTACACGTAATGGAAGTTTCGAAGAAGGTGAAGTATTCGTGTTAATTAATGAAAATTCTGCATCGGCAAGTGAAATTTTTGCAGGAGCCATACAAGATAATGATAGAGGTACCATAATGGGAAGACGGTCTTATGGAAAAGGCTTGGTCCAAAGAGAAATGGCTCTAGGAGACGGAAGTGCTATCCGACTTACAATCTCAAGATATTACACGCCAACAGGTAGGTCAATTCAGAAATCGTATAGTAATGGTAACAAAGAATATTTTAATGAATATTTAGAGCGTTATAAAAATGGAGAATTGCAAAATGCTGATAGTATTCAGGTTGCAGATTCGCTGAAATTTAAAACACCAGGAGGTAAAATTGTATATGGAGGAGGAGGAATTATACCAGATATTTTTGTGAGTAAAGATACGACCAGAGTTGGAGAAACATTAGATTATATGCTTCGATCGGGACGTATGGGAGGTTATATATTCGAAGAACTTGATAAGAAAAGAGACTTTTATAATAAACTAACTCAAGAACAATTTAAAGCTGAAGTAGATATCGATGATGATTTTGCAGATGGTTTTCTTGTATATACAAGAAAAAGAGGAGTTGATATCAGTTTAGAGAACTATAGAGAGCAATTAAAGAAATATTTAAAGGCTATTATGGCACAACAGTTATTCGGGACAAGCGCTTTCGAGAAAATTATTAATAAGGATGATAAAATGATCCAAAAAGTTTTATCCTTATCTCAATAGATTATAAAAACGAATATATGTTTCTTTATATCATAAAAACGACACCAATATTAGGTTTTGCTTTTCTTTTCTTTTTAACAGGGATTTTATTGAGACTTTTAGATAATAGCGCATCTCTTTTTCTGAAAAATAAGATTTTTGTGGAATCTTCTTATGTGTCGAAATCTATGATTAAAAAACAAATTAAAAATACTGAAAACGATACAATATTTGTTAAATCGTTAAAAAGAGTGCTTTTACTAAGAAGATCTCACGATTTTCTTATGATATTTTCATTAATATTCTTAATATTAGGGATAATTAGTAATGTATTTTTTGGTGACTAAGAATACATAATGAAAGCCTACAAGCCCTAAAGTATGTCAGAATTCACAGAATATCTAGTAGCAATAGCTATTTGCTCTCCGCTTTTTTTCTTTATAGTTGCGGTAGCATTTAGATTGTTGGACAATAGTGCTTCGTTGTTTTTAGATAATGAAATTTTAGTAGATTCTTCATACGTCTCAGGTGATTTAATAAGAGAGCATATCGAAAATACCGAGGATATAAAGCTGAAAAAATCACTAAAAAAAGCAATAGTATTCAGAAAATTACACAATCTTTTTATGATTTTAGCAGTGATATCTTTGCCACCAGTGATTATAGCCTGCTTTCTAATACCGCTTATAGATTAGATAGTTGGCATGACAACTAATTTCTTACCTTTTTCTTTGTTTATTTTGAATAGCTCTGGAAACCAATAAAATCAATAATAAAATAATAACACAAGCAGAGATTAATATACTAATGAGGGCAGTTTTGCTATCTCCTTTTAGAATATGATTAAAATCCAAAATAGTGGTGTTATATATGATTAAAGCAGATGCTATAGTAATTAGGAGGTAAATAAAATATTTCATTAAAAAAGACCTTTAATATTAGTTGCAAAGAGTTTTACGGCAATTGCGAGCAAAATTACACCAAATATCTTACGGATTACATTAATTCCTTGTTTACCTAGTACTTTTTCTATTTTCCCAGAAGCTTTAAGAACGATGTATACAAATATAATATTGATAACGATAGCGATAACAATATTTATGGGTTGGTATTCTGCTCTAAGTGATAAAATAGAAGTCATAGTACCTGCTCCAGCAATCAAAGGAAATGCTAATGGTACCACCGCAGCAGTTTCTGGTTCATCATCTTTGTATAGTTGAATTCCTAAAATCATTTCCAAGGCTAAAAAGAATATGATAAAAGCACCTGCCACCGCAAACGAGTTAACATCAATACCAATAAGGTTAAGGATCTCTTTACCTACAAATAAGAATAGGATCATTAATATTGCGGCTACAATAGAAGCTTTTTCGCTTTGGATATGCCCTACTTTTTTACGTAAATCAATAATAATAGGGATACTGCCTACGATATCAATTACAGCAAAAAGAATCATGCTGGCAGTAAGAATCTCTTTTAAGTTAAAGTTCATTCTTAGAAGATTTTAATGGTTAGTGCAAAAGTACATAGACTTAGCATTATAAAAGTAGCATAAAAAGATAAATAATCAGTAAAATTTATCTTTCATATAAACTATCTTCGCACTATGTTTCAATTAGGAAAAACCATAATTTCTGAAGATATCATAGAAAAAGATTTTGTATGTAATCTTTCTGCTTGCAAAGGAGCTTGTTGTATCGATGGCGAAGCGGGAGCTCCATTGGAGAAGTTAGAAACTCAAAAACTTGAAGAAATCTATGATATCGTCAAACCTTATCTTAGACAAGAAGGTATCGCTGCAATTGAAAAACAAGGAACTTATATTACTACACCACAAGGAGAATTAGAAACCCCCTTAATTGACGGAGCGGATTGCGCATATGTGATATTTGATGAAAAAGGAACTGCGCAATGTGCGATAGAAGAAGCATATAATCAGGGAGAAATAGATTGGAAAAAACCCATATCCTGTCATCTATATCCTGTAAGAGTACAGGATTACACTGAGTTTTCTGCAGTAAACTATCATAAATGGGAAATATGTGATGATGCTTGTACATTAGGAAAAGAGCTACAAGTCCCAGTATATAAATTTGTAAAACAGGCATTGGTTCGTAAGTTTGGTGAAGATTGGTATATGGAGTTAGAAAAAGTAGCGAAAGATCTTAGAAAATAAATTTCCTTATTTTTATGATTAGATGTTTACTTTTTAATGTTGATTTCCACTAACAAAAAAAACCAAAACAATAATTCACATGAAAACAATTAAAGTACTTGCAACATTATTATTTTTTGTTGCTTTATTAGGATGTAGTGATGATGATGTTGATGACATTGTTATTCCTGATGCCGAAGAAACTGGAATATTCTTAGAACAAGATCTTCATTTACTGTATCTAAGTAGACAAGATGATCTAATCGCAGCAGACATAGCATCTGTTGAAGAAGATTTAGCTAATGATCCTAATAATCAGGATTTGCAAGCGCAATTAGCAGAATTAGAAGAACGACGTAATACAAATACGGCTCAAATTACTTTTCTGAACGGGCAAATTGATGAAGGACTTGAGAATATTGGTATTAGACCTAGAGTTCCAAGATTACCACCAGTGCCGCCACCGCCACTTCCTTGTAGTTGTGAAGATCGTATCAATTTTTCTCAGTTGATTCAAGTTCTTTTATTAGGTAATTCTGAAGGTTTTGCGGTAACCGTGTTCTCAGAAAATCAGGAAGTCCTTGCTGAATTTGGAAATCTTACAGATTTTGAAGACACAGGATTACAAGTGATTTCTATTGGTGACACGATTGATTTCCAAGGAAATGTGACGATACAGATCACTAAGTTCTTTGAACCAATAAATGATAATGTAACTTATTCGTTAGGTGGGAGTATTAACTTATAGCTTCCTTCATAAATAATTAATTAAATTAGCTCTCAATCACTTGAGGGCTTTTTTTATGAAAAATATTGTAGTAACCATGACCCTATTTATGTTTTTAATAGGGTTTTCTCAAAATGAGAATGATTTAATTGATTTTGACTTTTTTTTAAATAAAGGTGGATCTTTCTTGTATTCTCAAAAGGATAGTGCATATTATTATCTTAATAAAAGTTATCAGATTGCTGAAAATATTGATTATCTAGACGGTAAATTGAACGTGTTACCATATTTAACAAAAGCGAATGCATATCATTTTGATCTGGATTCTCTTAAAAGAAATTTAGATAGATTCGAGAGGCTTATTGGTAATAATTCTAGGCTTGATACTATATTATATGGTACCATATATAAAAGAAGATTCTTATTAGAAAAAGGTCAATATTTTTATAAAATCAAAAATTATACAGAATCTATTCGATGGATCACTTTTCTGATAAATGATTTAGAAAAAATACCGAAACAAGAAATAACTGTAGATGAAATCTATGAACTTAATTCGTCATATTCTTTTATGGCTTCGATATATGAAAATATAGGAAAGCTTGAATTTTCTAAAGAATATCATGAAAAGACATTGTCAATTGCAAAAAAATATTCAGATATAGATTTAAGTCGTCAAGTGGCAAATACTAACATGCGTTATGCTCGAGTGTATGAAAAAGAAAAAGACTTCGAAAAAGCGAATACATTGCTTAATGAATCTTTAATGTTTTATGAAGCACAAAAAGATAATCCAAGGTTAAAGAATAGTCTCTTATCTACCTATCAACGTTTAACTCAGAATTATTTGCTTCAAGATAGTATTGCGAGAGCAATTCATACATTAAAAGAGAGTGAAGTATACTATGCAGAAAATGAGTCTTTTAAAAGATCTGCCGAGCTTTTGTATGGCGATATTTATCTAAAAGATTCACAATTTGATAAGGCAGAAGTTTTGTATCAATCGTATCTGTCTAAGATCAAAGAATATAGACAAAATCAAAAACATCAGGATGTTGCAGAAGCTTTTGCTAGATTAGGAAGGTTGTATATGGCTAAAGGAAATGCTAAAAAGGCCTTAGCTTTTTACCAAGAATCATTAATACAATTGGCGCCAAATTTTGAAAGCAAAGAAATTGATAAAAACCCAGATCCTATAAAGGTGTTTTCTAAGTTGGAGTTTATAAAAGTTTTAAAAGAAAAACTCGAAGCTCAGCGATTATTGTTTCAAGAAAATAATGATATAGAGGATATTAAAACAGCACTTATAACTTCATATAGTCTTATAAATACACTCGATCTGTTAAAACCAGAGTTTGAGAGTAAAGTAGATAAGCAGTTCTTGATTTCAGAAATGTATCCAGCATTTCATGAGATGGTTGAAGTGGCATATGATCTTTATATAAGTACCAATAACGCCAATTATATCTCTGATGCGTTTCATTTTATAGAAAAAAGCAAAAGTATATTGTTGTTAGAAGCTACCCGAAGTGCACAAGCAAGCTCTTTTGGAACTATTCCCGAAGATATCATAGATAAAGAGCAACAGTACAGGGCAAATATTATCCATTTAGAAAAAAAAATGTTTAATAAGAAATCTAATACAGTGATTCTTGATTCATTATTCAAGTTAAAGAATAAGTACTATGATTTTATCTCTGATATTGAACAAAATTATCCAAAGTATTATGACTTAAAATATAATGCTGAGGTAGTCAGTTTAGAAGATGCATCTTCTGTAATTATAGAAAATAAAGCATTACTGAGTTTTTTCTCAACGGATACAAATTTGTTTTTGGTTACACTGCAAAAGGATAAGAAGGCATTTTATAAAATACCCTTAGCTGTAGAAGATAGAAATAGAATTGCAAATTTCTATGAGATGTTGTCCAAGATTGATGTTGAAGATATGCCTGCAATTTATGCAGAGGGATATTTGATATATGAGCAATTATTAAAAATACCATTACAAGAACTGGACTCAAAAGAACTGATTATTATTCCTGATGACGTACTAAATTATTTGCCTTTTGAAGCTTTATCAAAATCCGAAACTCCACAGGATTATTTAATTAAGGAATATCAGATTTGTTATGCAAATTCTGTAACAATGCTAAAGGAGCAAAAAAATAAGGTAAAAACAAGTAAAAATCAGCTATTGGCATATGCGCCTAGTTTTGGTAAGGTTTCTACAGACGTTCAATCTGAAAGATCTGATTTTGGGCCATTGTTATATAATACAAAGGAAGTACGTGATATTGTTCAATATTTTAATGGAAAAGCAATTGTAGGTAATGATGCCTCGCTATCATCTTTTTCAGAATATTCTCCAGCTTATAATATTCTTCATTTTGCTACACATGCGGCAGCAAATGATCAATTTCCAGATTATTCTTATTTGGCATTTTCAGTTGATAGTACTGCCGAAACTAGCTTGTTGTATGTTAAAGACCTTTATGGATATGCTATTAATGCGGATTTAGTTGCGTTAAGTGCTTGTCAGACTGGATTAGGAAAGCTTCAAAAAGGAGAAGGAATGTTGAGTTTGGCAAGAGGATTTAGTTATGCAGGAGCGAAATCTTTAGTGACAACACTATGGAAAATTAACGATCAGACAACATCAGAACTGATGAGTAATTTTTATAAAAACCTAAGCAATTCATCTACAAAGGATAAAGCATTGCGAGATGCTAAGCTTCAATATTTAGAAACCGTAGATGATGAATTGCTAAAGCACCCATATTATTGGTCAGGATTTATGATTTCTGGCAATATGATGCCTTTAAAAACAGATAATAACTATCTATGGTGGTTGGTATTATTAAGTATTCCAATATTGGTAATTATTATCCGAAAATTAAAGAATGTATAAGTGTTGCTTAATTTAGTTGATTAAGTAACTGTTGAGCAGATGTTTTTTTGAAACTTCCTTTTTCTGCAAGTTCTTTAAGTATTATGATAGATTCTTCTTTTCGGTTTTCTTTTAGATATGCCAAAGCTAAGTACCATTTCCCTCTTTCTGATAATTGATCACCAAGTGCTATATGTTGCTCAAGTATAGGAATGGCGTCCTTCGTTTTTCCTGATGCTAATAAAGAATTAGCTTGGTATAATAGGAAATAAGGTTTACGAGTGCTTTCAAACAGTTTACTAAATTGATCAGCGGCTAATGGGTAATTTTTACTTTCATAAGAAGTAAATGCAAGGACTTCTTCACTTTCGGTATTCTCGCCGCGTACAATAGGAGTAACTACATTTTTGTATGGCTCAAAATTCTCAGCATATAACTCATTAGTATCAATTGCAAAAGGATTAAGCAGTGTGATTCCTCCAATTGTAGCGATCAATACGATAGAAGCAGCAATCCATAATTTCTTATAATTAAATAAGGGAACGACTTTAGTTTCTTTTGTAGCAATTTTAGCTTCAAAACCCGCCATACTTTCTCTAAGTTGACTTCGATCTTCAGCACCAGAAACTACTTTTATATTTTTCAAGAATTCAACATCGTTTCTAAACGCATCATCATTCTCTAATAAGTCGTTGAACTGATCTCTTTCAGATTGAGTTAGCTCTGTGTGCAAATACTTATCTATAAGCTCTTCTCTTTCCATTTAAGCAGGGGTTTTAATTAATTCTTTTAGGGATTTTAAACAGCGAGATTTCTGACTTTTCACCACATTTTTGTTTTCGTAGCCTAAGTTATCAGTAATCTCATCAATAGTTAGTCCCCGATAATAGAATAAGGTTAACATTTCCTGACAACGTTTTCCAAGATTTTTAAAATGCTGTCGTAACAGTTGTTGTTCTGCTGTCAATTGTGGCTCTTTAAAAAAATCTTGTGTATCCGAGGTTTCTTTATAGTCTATGCTATTTTCATAAGAGATTGTTTTTTTCTGTTTACGCAGATGGTCGTAAATCATGTATTTTCCAATACTGAATAAATATGTTTTAACTGAACTTTTTATATCATCCAGTTTTCCATTAATGGCATGTTCACGTAATGCGATAAATGCATCCTGATATACATCCACTAATGCGTCATGGTCTAAGTCATATTTTTTTGCAAACTGTAAAAAAGCACTACGATATTCATTGTAGATTTTTTCCAAAGCTTGGTTATGACCTTTTTTCAAGGTTAAGAGTTCTTCCTTCATGTTATATAACCTGATTAGGGTAAATAGGTCAATTTTTATTTTCCGTAGCTAAAGTTAACCTTTTTTATAAAAAGCACACAAAGAGATAAAACCAAACAAAATAATTATGAAAACTATAAAGCAAATCATAGGAGTGATAGTAGTACTTTTTCTTTTGTTAACTCCTCAAGCAACCGAAGCTCAATTTTGGAAAAAAGTGGTGAAAACAGCCGAAAAAGCTGCAGAGAAAACTGTTTTAAAGAAGACAGAAGAAAAGGTTTCTAAAAAAACCAGTAAAACGATAGACGATACTGTTGATGGAAAACCTAAAAAAAATAAAAAGAAGAATAAAAAGAATAAAAAAGGAGCTGTTATTTCTTCTGGTGATCAAGATCAACATCAACAAGAAGATGATATAGATACCAACGAAAAGAAAAATCCTTCTTTTGCTGCATATTCTAAATTTGATTTTATGCCAGGAGAAGATATCATCGCATTTGAGGACTTTAGTCAGGATGAAATTGGTGATTTACCTGGACGATGGAATTCTTCGAATTCTGCTGAAGTTGTAACCTTAAATAATGAAGAAGGGCGATGGATGCAGATAGGAGTAGGGAAAGGGTCTTTTGTGCCAGAGTTTATCGCAGAGTTTCCTGATAATTTCACCTTAGAATATGATGTGATTTTTGATTTTGATGTATCTAAATATACGTATCAAAGAGATTTGATGGTGATTTTTTCTGATTTAGTAAATCCAGCATATCAGATGACTAGTTATAGACCAGGAAAAAATGGATTCTATTTCTCTATAGAAGGAGGGAATAGTTACGGCGGAAAAGTGGAGAGTTTTAAATATGCATCAGATCGTAATCTAGATTTGAGATCTGAAAAACAGATCAGTCAATTGCATAAAAACAATCAAGGAAGAGGAAAGAAAATGCATATTTCTATCTGGAGGCAAAAACAACGTATGAGAATATATGTTGATGAGAAAAAAGTGTTTGATGTGCCAAGAGCCTTTGAGAAAGGAGTTGCAATCAAGAATTTAAAATTCTTTTCTAGAATTACTGAAGAAGATATGTATTATTATATGTCTAATATTAGGTATGCTGTAGGTAAACCAGATGTAAGAAATAAATTATTAACAGAAGGTAAATTAGTCACCTATGGAATTACATTTGACACTGGGAAAGCAACAGTGAAATCAGAATCATATGGAACTATTAAAAAAATAGCAAATGTACTTTCTGAAACTCCAGATATCAAAGTGCTAATCACAGGCCATACAGATAAAGATGGTGATGAAGTATCCAATAAAAAGTTATCAGAAAAAAGGGCAGCATCTGTCAAAGAAGTTCTGGTTCGTGAATTTGGTATTGACGATGCTAGATTAGAAACTGAAGGTATGGGAGAAAGTGATCCGATTGCTACAGAAAATTCATCTGAAGCTAAAGCAAAAAATAGAAGAGTAGAATTTAAAAAAATATAAGTCATTTTTTGTTTTCCGATATATAGTGGAGACGTAAAATATACAATAGAACTTTTAAACTCAGAATTGTTTCGAGATTTAGAAACAATTCTGAGTTTTTAGATGTTGTTTTTTCGTTATTTTCTATTTTTTATAGATAAAAATGAGGGTTTTTAACATACGGTTTTGCCGTAAAATTATTGGTTTTTTAATTTTGTTTTTTTGACCCTAAAAACGTTGTCAGCAAGTGAAAAACAGGTGATTGTTGAAGTTACTAACAAGGTTGTTTATATCTTTTGAAATACATATAAACACCTGTAAACTAATAACTTAATCCAAAATCATTAATTAGGGGGTTTTTACTGCTAATTCCCATCGTGTTGAAAACTTTGTTGAAAACGTTTGCTAACTTTTTGTGAAACTTTTAGTGCATTTTTTGATCTTTGTTAGTCCATAGCGGAAACAAAAAAAACATAAAACTAGCTAAAAGAAAAAAGATGAATGCAGTTGAGCCAATCTTGCAAGAAAATAAAGATAGATTTGTAATTTTTCCTATTAAACATCATGATATTTGGGATTGGTATAAAAAGTCAGAAGCTAGTTTTTGGACAGCCGAAGAAATTGATTTACATCAAGACATTACAGATTGGGCGACAAAGCTTACCGATGATGAGCGTTATTTCATCAAACATATCTTAGCATTTTTTGCGGCTTCTGATGGAATCGTAAATGAAAATCTCGCAGAGAACTTTGTGAACGAAGTTCAATATAGCGAAGCAAAATTCTTTTACGGTTTTCAGATTATGATGGAGAATATTCATTCTGAAACCTATTCTTTATTAATCGATACATATGTAAAAGATGAAAAGGAAAAAGATATTCTGTTTAAAGCAATTGATAATTTTCCCGCAATTAAGAAAAAAGCAGATTGGGCACTAAAATGGATCGAATCTGATTCTTTTGCAGAACGTTTAATTGCTTTTGCAGCAGTAGAAGGTATTTTCTTTTCTGGAGCATTTTGTTCAATTTTCTGGTTAAAGAAACGAGGTTTAATGCCAGGACTTACTTTTTCTAACGAATTAATTTCAAGAGATGAAGGAGTGCATTGTGATTTTGCTGTGCATTTGCATAATAATCACCTAGTAAATAAAGTGCCTAAAGAAAGAATTCGTGAAATCATAGTAGATGCTTTAAATATAGAAAGAGAATTTGTTACAGAATCACTTCCTGTAAGTTTGATAGGAATGAATTCTAAATTAATGACTCAGTACTTAGAGTTTGTTACAGATAGATTATTAGTAGAGCTAGAATGTGAAAAAGAATATGGAACTGCTAATCCATTTGATTTTATGGATATGATCTCGTTACAAGGAAAAACTAATTTCTTCGAAAAACGAGTTTCAGAATACCAAAAAGCAGGAGTGCTTAATAAAGATACCGAAGAAAATAAAATAAGTTTTGATGCTGATTTTTAAACTTTAAAAATCGTTTCAAAACAAGAATATATTCATTCTGAGCTAATCAAAAATAGTGTTTCTATTTGCGTAGCGATTAGCTCAGTTTGATAAAGCTTTCTAAAAGCTTTTCCAAAAACAAAAAAACGGCGAAAGTCATATAATTGTATTTTACTTGTAGAAATACTCTGATTATTGTAATCCTGAGATTTCTTTTTAGTATCTGATTTCGGGGGAAATTAAATGTAATTTATTGGTTTTCAGTAAACAATAAGTAGAACAACACAAATTAATATCACATTCTTCTAAAGAAGAATTTTATAAAAACCAAAAGCGTATGTATGTAGTAAAAAGAGACGGTCACAAGGAGCCAATTATGTTTGACAAAATTACCGCTAGGGTAAGAAAGTTATGTTATGGATTGAACTCTTTGGTAGATCCAGTAAAAGTAGCAATGAGAGTAATAGAAGGGTTGTATGATGGAGTAACTACTAGTGAACTGGATAACTTAGCTGCAGAAGTTGCTGCTACGATGACCATCGCGCATCCAGATTATGCAAAGCTGGCTGCTCGTATTTCAGTTTCTAATCTACATAAAAATACTAAAAAGACATTCTCAGAAGTCGTTACAGATCTATACGAATATGTAAACCCAAGAACAGAGAAAAAAGCTCCTTTGATCTCTGATGAGGTGTATGAGGTGATTATGGCTAATAGAGAGAAATTAGATTCTACAATTATCTACAATCGCGATTTTGGGTACGATTATTTTGGTTTTAAAACATTAGAACGCTCTTATTTACTAAAGATTAACGGTAAAATTGCAGAACGTCCTCAGCATATGTTAATGAGGGTTTCTATCGGGATACATCTTAATGATCTGGATGCTGCCATAGAGACTTATGAGTTAATGTCTAAAAAATATTTTACACACGCTACACCTACATTATTTAATTCGGGAACACCAAAACCACAAATGTCATCTTGTTTCTTATTAGCAACAAAAGATGATAGTATTGATGGGATATACGATACATTAAAACAAACTGCAAAGATTTCTCAATCAGCAGGTGGAATTGGATTATCTATTCATAATGTAAGAGCAACAGGTTCATATATCGCAGGAACGAATGGTACATCTAATGGTATTGTACCAATGTTACGTGTATTCAATGATACTGCACGTTATGTAGATCAAGGAGGAGGAAAACGTAAAGGTTCTTTTGCAATTTATGTAGAACCATGGCATGCAGATATATTTGATTTCCTTGACCTTAAAAAGAATCATGGTAAAGAAGAAATGCGTGCACGTGATTTGTTTTATGCAATGTGGATTCCAGATTTATTCATGAAACGTGTACAAGATGATGCAGAATGGACCTTAATGTGTCCTAATGAATGTCCTGGATTATTTGATATCCATAGTGATGCGTTTGAAAAGGAATATTTACGTTTTGAAGCCGAAGGAAAAGGAAGAAGAACTATAAAAGCGAGAGAACTTTGGGAGAAAATTCTAGAATCTCAGATTGAGACAGGAACTCCATATATGTTGTATAAAGATGCAGCAAATCGTAAGTCTAATCAACAAAACCTTGGTACTATCCGTTCTTCTAACTTATGTACAGAGATCATGGAGTATACAAGTCCTGATGAAGTAGCGGTTTGTAACTTGGCATCTATTGCTTTACCAATGTTTGTAAAAAATGGAGCATTTGATCACGAAGAGCTTTTTAAAATTACAAAACGAGTAACTAAAAACTTAAATAAAGTAATAGATCGTAACTATTATCCAGTAAAAGAAGCTGAAAATTCTAATATGCGTCATCGTCCAATTGGATTAGGTGTACAAGGGTTAGCTGATACTTTTATCCAGTTACGTATGCCATTTACCAGTGATGAAGCTAAGAAATTGAATCAGGAAATTTTTGAAACTTTATATTTTGCTGCTGTTACAGCATCTATGGAGGAAGCTACTGCTGATGGACCATATCAAACATATGAAGGATCTCCAATTTCTAAAGGAGAGTTTCAACATAATTTATGGGGAATTAAAGATGAGGAATTAAGTGGTCGTTGGGATTGGGCAAACCTTCGTAAAGAAGTATTGGAACATGGAGTGCGTAACTCATTATTAGTTGCACCAATGCCTACAGCATCAACTTCTCAGATTTTAGGAAATAATGAAGCTTTTGAACCATATACAAGTAACATATATACAAGACGTGTATTATCAGGAGAATTTATTGTAGTAAATAAACACCTCTTAGAAGATCTTGTACAATTAAACCTTTGGAGTGATGACCTTAAGGATGCGATTATGCGTGCTAATGGATCTATCCAGAATATAGATATCATCCCTCAGGATCTTAAGGATCTATATAAAACGGTTTGGGAATTGAGTATGAAAGATATTATTGATATGTCTCGTCATAGAGGATATTTTATTGATCAATCTCAGTCGCTTAATTTATTTATGGAAGGGGCTACTATGGCAAAACTTACTTCTATGCATTTCTATGCTTGGAAGAGTGGATTGAAGACAGGTATGTATTACCTAAGAACGAAATCTGCAGTGGATGCTATTAAATTTACACTTAAGAGTGAAAAGAAAGAATTACCACAACCAGAACAAGTTGCGGTTGCAGCAGCGCAAGTGATGGAAGCACAATCTGCTCCAAAAACACAACCAGAACCTGAAGCAGTACAAGTCACTACAGAAGGTACAGCGTTGACTCCAGAAGAACTTCGTGCAATTATTGCACAATCAAAAGAATCTGAAGGAGATGACTGTTTAATGTGTGGGTCTTAAAAAAGACTCGATTTATATAGGGTAAAAGGGAAGTTTTTTTAAAAACTTCCCTTTTTTAATTGAGCTATTTTAGGAAATTACTCTAAAAACAAGGGTAACAAATAGTATAGAAAAGGTACTTATATAATAGAAGATTCTTTATATTCTTATACAAAGAGTTAAGAAGTACAAGTTTGTTGTTTTCGAGCTCTTTTAAATTTAATGCAACTTACTCATATGGAAGAAATAGCTATCCAGCAACCGCTATGTTCACAATGTAGTGCCGAAATTACATCAACATCCAAATTTTGTACCCATTGCGGTTTTCCAGAAAATGGTGATGAAAAAGAAAAGGCTGTTTTTCATGCAAAAAAAGCAATGAAGAAAAATGAAATCATGGATGATCATAAAAGGATTAGTTCTGCCAGAAATACTTTGTATTGGATAGCTGGGATAAATCTTGTGTTGGGGTTTATTCATTTCTTTGCTTCTCAAGATATAGCAAGCCTGATTGTTCAGATTATTGTTGGAGCTATATACCTAGTATTAGCATATTGGTCTCAGAAAAAACCATTTGCCGCAATATTGTCGGGATTATTATTTTATCTCACGATGATAGCGATTCTTGCAATAGCAGAGCCAGCTACTATTTTTAGTGGTATTCTGTTTAAAATTATTATTATCGCTTTTCTTGCAAAAGGAGTGTACTCTGCATCTCAAAATTCTAAAGAATAAATAATGCATAATATGGTTTGTAAAACGTGTGACGCATCCTTAGAAACTGCAGTTAATTTTTGTCCTAATTGTGGTGTGCCCATTAGTGTCCCAAAAGGAGAAAGTACAAAAGAACATCTTAATTTAGTGATCTCTTTTTATATAGTAATGTTAGGGTTTTTGATCATTAATTACTTTTTGTATAAAGATGAAAGCTCATTACTTCAGGATATCGCTACAGAAAGTGTTTTTGCACTGATTATTATTGGTTTTACATTTTTTGATTTTAAAAATATAATAAAGCTATATAGATTTCCGAAGATTAATTTTTTGCACTTTTTAGGATATCTATTGGTGCCTTTTGCTAGTGCTTTTCTGGTGTATTATGCCGTAGAATTTATTAATGATCAATTGTCTGATGAAACGTATAATTATTATTTGGGATATATTGATTATCCTAACCCTATGTTTTGGGCAGTTCTTTTTGTAGCTATTTTTCCTCCTGTTTTTGAAGAATTGGGATTTAGAGGTTTTCTGTATAATCAATTACTTAAAATCACTAGTACTAAAGTAACAATCATCCTTACAGCGTTTATTTTTGCGTTAGTTCATTTTTCGGTAATATCTCTTTTATGGATCTTTCCATTTGGCTTATTATTGGGATATTTAAGACATAAATACAATACTTTATGGATCGGGATGATAATTCATTTCATACATAACTTCATAGTGTTATATTTGGACTATTATTATTTTGATAGCACATTGTTAGAATTCTGATTTATGATGAACTGGGAACAGCTCCTATCCTTAAAAAGACAAGGAGATACGAATAAGAGATTACGAAAAGAACAAGATGAAACCAGATTAGGTTTTGAAGTAGATTATGACAGAATCATTTTTTCTTCTGCATTTAGAAGTTTACAGGATAAAACTCAGGTAATCCCATTATCCAAAACCAGTTTTGTACACACTCGATTAACACATAGTTTAGAAGTATCGGTTGTAGGACGTTCTCTGGGTAGAGTAGTGGGGAAAAAGATTTTAGAAAAACATCCGCATCTAACTACCATTCACGGATATCAGTTTAATGATTTTGGGGCAATCGTAGCAGCAGCTTCGTTATCCCATGATATTGGTAATCCTCCATTTGGACATTCAGGAGAAAAAGCTATAGGAGAATATTTTGCCACAGGAAATGGGAAAAAATATAAAAAAGCCTTAACTCCCAAACAATATCAGGACCTTATAGATTTTGAAGGAAATGCTAATGGATTTAAAATCCTTACTGAATCCAGACAAGGTATAGAAGGTGGATTACGATTGTCGTATGCCACACTTGGTGCTTTTATGAAATACCCCAAAGCATCCTTACCCAAAAAACCAACTGCTCATATTGCACATAAGAAATTTGGATATTTTCAGAATGAAAGTACTTTTTTCAAAGAAGTCGCTGAAGAGGTAGGTTTGTTGTCACAAGAAATAGCGAATGAAACTATCTATAGTCGCCATCCTTTAACCTTTTTAGTCGAAGCCGCAGACGATATCTGTTATACAATCATTGATTTTGAAGATGGTATTAACCTAGGATTAATACAAGAAGAATATGCATTAGAATATCTCATTAAGTTAGTAAAAGATACTATTAACACATCAAAATATAATAGTCTAACAACCACAGCTGATCGCTTAAGTTACCTTAGAGCATTAGCTATTAATACACTGATCAAGGAAGCAGCAAGTACTTTTGTTGAGTATGAAAAAGAGATATTATCTGGGAATTTTGACATGGCGTTAATTGATAAAAGTAAGTATCAGGCGCAAATCGATGATATTATTAAAATTAGTATTGATAAAATATATCAAAGTGCAGAAGTAGTAGAAAAAGAGATTGCTGGATATGAAATTCTTGCCACTTTATTGGATCGATATTGTACTGCAACAGATAATTTTAATAATGAACAAGATTCTAATTATGATACATTGATCCTGAAAGCTGAAGGAAGTAATTTTGATTATAAAAACGAGGACTTATATACTAGATTGATAAGTATTAGTAATTATGTTGCCAGTCTTACTGATGGCAATGCATTGTTAAAATTTCAGAAAATCAAAGGGTTAGAAATTTAATTATTCTTCAATAAAGTTAATTTTATTGGATACAAAGTATTTTTTTTGTTGTTTTACTGTCGTTTTTTAAGAATTTTTAAATATTTCATTATATAACAATTATGAAACAACAATACATTTTCTTTTTATTAGTGCTTTTTGCTTTTACGGGTACTCAAATTCAAGCACAATCTTCAAATCTTCAAATAATAAAAAGTTATCTATTAGAAAAAGGAATGGCTGAAGAAGATATTTCTGAGCTTCAAGTTCAAAGAGAGTCGTTTTCTAACAGTCTTAAAGCTACTAATGTATACGTTATTCAGCGATATAAGGATATCCCAGTTTATAATGCTATTGGTAGTTTGGTTGTTAAAAATGGAAAAGTAGTTTCGTTTTCTGGTAAGTTTTATAATAATCTTTCACAAAAAATAAATACGACAACTCCTGTTATAGAACCAGTACAGATGATACGTAATGTTGCCGCTGATATTGGAATACAACCAGTAGATTTGGAGGTTCTAAGTGAAAAAAATGATAATGAATTGGTGCTGTTTGATGAGAATATCTCTCAAGAAAATATACCAGTAAATTTGATGTATGTTTTTAAAGATGATCAATTATTATTGTGTTGGAATTTTAGTATTTATACATTAGATGGGAATGATTGGCATAGTATTAGAATAGATGCTGTTAGCGGAGATATTGTGGATCAAACAAATTGGATGACGGATTGTTCTTTTGATAATCATAATAGTACTTCTGTGTCAAAAAACGAAATGAAGAAATCTTCTTTTGGCTTTAATGAGACATCAAATTTATTAATGGGAGGAACTTATAATGTATTCCCGATTCCTTCGGTAGAGAGTCCTAATCATGGAAATAGAGTTTTAGTTACAAATCCATCAAATGCAAATGCTTCACCTTTTGGATGGCATGATACAGATGGAATTACTGGCGAAGAATTTACAACTACTCAAGGTAATAATGTACTTGCTGCTGAAGATATTGATGCTAATAATGTTCCTGGGAGTCGACCTGATGGTGGCGCTGGTTTAGTGTTTGATTTTCCTTTAGATCAAAATGCATTGGTAGAAAATTTTGAAGATGCTTCGATAACCAATTTGTTTTATGCAAATAATGTGATTCACGATGTTTGGTATCAATATGGTTTTGATGAAACTTCTGGTAATTTTCAATTCAATAATTATGGTAAAGGTGGAATAGAGAGTGATGAGGTTTTTGCTGATGCTCATGATGGTTCTGGATTTAATAATGCGAATTTTGGTACACCACCTGATGGATTCAACCCTAGAATGCAGATGTTTTTATGGAATCCTGTTCCTGATCCTGCTATTGATACATTTATAGTTAATAATGGTGCATTAACTGGAGCGTATGTAACAGCAGATAATGTGTTTAATCCAGGTCACGTAGATGCTCCCGAATCCCCTGATGGATTAACAGCAGACTTAGTATTAGTAAGAGATATTATCACGGCAGATTCTAATGACGCAAATGATGCTTGTGATGTGATTCTGAATTTTAGCGAACTAAGAGATAAAATTGCTGTTGTAAGAAGAGGGAATTGTAATTTTGATGAAAAAGTAGCTAGATGTCAAACATCAGGAGCTGTTGCAGTAATAGTTGTAAATAATATGCCAGGAAACCCTACTCCAATGGGTGGAGATGATGGGACCATCACAATTCCTGCTATTATGATAGGAAGTACGGATGGGGAAGCATTAATAACTGAAATGGCAACTACTACGATTAGTGCAACTATCTCAGATGCAGGAAGAAATATTTTTGCTGAAGATAGTAGTTTTGATAATGGAATCGTTATTCATGAATATGGACACGGAATTTCTACAAGATTAACAGGAGGTGCTGATAATTCTGGATGCCTATCTAATGTGGAACAAATGGGAGAAGGATGGTCAGATTGGTTTGCATTAATGATGACCATTGAATCTGGTGATTTAGGTGGGGATTCAAGAGGTATAGGAACATATGCTTCTGGACAACCTATAACAGGTGGAGGAATCAGACCATTTCCGTATAGTACTAATATGACAATCAATCCAGTAACATATGCAAGTACTAATAACCAGGCTTTTTCGGTTCCTCATGGTATCGGTTCTGTATGGGCATCTGTTTTATGGGATCTTACATGGGCTTTAATTGAGCGAGATGGTTTCGATCCTGATTTATACAATGGTACTGGAGGGAATAACTTAGCGATGCAATTAGTTATTGATGGATTAAAAATGCAATCCTGTAATCCTGGATTTGTAGATGGTAGAGATGGTATTTTAATGGCTGATCAAGTCGCTAATAGTGGAGCCAATGCGTGTTTAATTTGGGAAGTATTTGCTAGAAGAGGAGTTGGTTGGAGTGCAAATCAGGGAACAGCAACTAGTAGAACTGATCAAGTAGAATCTTTTGATATACCTCCTTCTTCTCAGTTACAATGTTTATTAAGTGTAGAAGATTTTGAAGAAGATATTTTTAGAATAACTCCTAATCCATCTCGAGGAAATTTTGTAATTAATGTGTCAAGAAGTTTTGGAGAAAGTAATGTGAGCATTGTAGATATTAATGGAAGAGTCGTTTTAGAAGAAGAGATGCTTCTAAATAGCGCATATAATATCAATGCCGAAAATCTAAGAACAGGAATCTATTTGTTGCAAATTGTTACTGAAAATGGTAATAAGTTCACAACTAAGATTGCGATTCAGTAGATAAAACTGCTTTTAGGACAACCTTCTGGATTTTTTCCGAAGAAATGCCACAAATTTCATATAATTCTTGTGTGGTACCGTGATGGATAAATTGATCAGGAACTCCTAAGGTTGTAATTTTATTAGAAAAATTATTGTCATTCGCGAAAGCTATTACAGAACTACCAAAACCTCCTTTTACAACGCCGTCCTCGACTGTAATAATGGTTTTATGTTTTTGAAATATTTGTTGTAGTAAACTTGAATCTAGAGGTTTTACGAAACAAAAATGATAATGACTTACGTTTTCTTCGATCGTTTTTAGTGCATCGGTAATATTAGTAGCAATAGTACCAGTTGATACAATGGCGATATCAGATTTTTTATCAATGAGGCAGGTTCCTTTTCCAATAGAAATTTGTTCCATTGACAATTGCCAATCGATAATTGTACCTCTTCCTCTAGGGTATCGAATAGCTATAGGTTGCTCTAATCCTAATGAACTGGTATAAAGAAGGTTTCGCAATTCAATTTCATTAGATGGCGCTGCAATTATCATATTAGGGATACAATTGAGATATGCGATATCAAAAACTCCATGATGTGTTGCTCCATCAGCTCCTACTATGCCTGCTCTATCAATACAAAATATAACAGGTAAATTCTGTAAGGCAACATCGTGGATTAGCTGATCGTATGCTCGTTGTAAAAATGTAGAGTAAATGGTGCAAAAAGGGATTAAACCTTGTGTGGCCATTCCTGCAGCAAGTGTAACAGCATGTTGTTCTGCAATACCAACATCAAAAGCACGATCTGGCATCTCTTCCATCATGTATTTTAGAGAACTTCCTGTTGGCATAGCAGGTGTAATACCAACGATTTTTTTATTCACTTTTGCAAGTTCTAAAATTGTGTAACCAAATACGTCTTGAAATTTTGGGGGTTGAGCAACAGATTCTTTAGGAAGTAAATCTCCAGTAGTAGCATCAAATTTTCCTGGAGCGTGGTAGGTTACCTGATTTTCTTCTGCTTGCTTTAGTCCTTTTCCTTTGGTGGTAATAATATGTAAAAGTTTTGGTCCTTTTGTTGTCTTTAGCCTTTCTAAAGTTGCTAGAAGTTTAGGTAAGTTATGTCCGTCAATAGGACCAAAATACTCAAAACTCAATGCTTCAATGATATTATCAGTTTTTGGTTTATACCCAACTTTGGCTTTGGTCAAATATTCTTTTAATGCTCCTACACTTGGATCAATTCCAATAGAATTGTCATTTAAAATGATCAACATATTAGTATCAGTTACTCCAGCGTGATTTAACCCTTCAAAAGCCATACCGCTGGCGATAGAAGCATCTCCAATTACAGCAATATGTTGTTTTGTAGTATCTCCTTTTAGTTTTGAAGCGATCGCCATTCCTAAAGTAGCAGAAATTGATGTAGAAGAATGCCCTACACCAAAAGTATCATAGTTACTCTCACTACGTTTAGGAAATCCACTAATACCATCTAGTTGCCTATTGGTATGAAATAGATTTTTTCTGCCAGTAAGTATTTTATGAGGATAGGCTTGATGTCCAACATCCCAAACTAATAAATCATTGGGAGTGTCAAAAACATAGTGCAAAGCAATGGTAAGTTCAATAACACCAAGACTTGCTCCTAAATGCCCTTCTTTAGTGGCAACGATATCAATGACAAAATCTCTCAACTCTTTTGCTAAATATGGTAATTCATCCACAGAGAGTTTTCGAAGATCTGAAGGGTATTTGATATGTGAAAGTAGTGTGTCTTTCATGCTGTAAAAGTACTATTTTGAATTGAGGTGTAACAATTAAGTTCATAACAACTAAGATGATTGATCTGCAAGTGTTATCCATAAGTATAAAAAGGGTTAAAACTATAGACAAACTTGTGCTCAATCAAAATAGGAAGGATTATATTTATTAGCTTTACTTAAAATTCTATGATATATGTTTGATCCTTATGATGACTCTCATTTTATGCGAAAAGCACTTCAGGAAGCTGAAACAGCTTATGATAAAGGAGAGATACCTATTGGAGCCGTAATTGTTGTAGCCGATAGAGTTATTGCCAGATCTCATAATCTTACGGAACTGTTAAACGATGTTACAGCTCATGCCGAGATGCAGGCTATTACGGCAGCAGCGAATTTTTTAGGAGGAAAATATCTTAAAGAATGTACATTATATGTAACTATTGAACCCTGTCAGATGTGTGCAGGAGCTTTGTTTTGGAGTCAAATAGGTAAAATTGTATATGGTGCAAGAGATGAACAACGTGGTTGTATCACCATGGGAACAAAACTACATCCTAAAACAGAAATGATTGGCGGTATTTTAGAAGAAGAATGTAGTGACATACTGAAACGTTTTTTTGTGGAAAAACGTAACCTTAATTGATATTATTCTTAGCCGAATGAAAAATACAATTGCAGAACGGATACAAGATTTTTTAAAGGAGTTCCCTCCATTTAATATATTAGAAAAAGAAGAACTTCTTGAAATATCTGGTCAGGTTAAAGTGTTGTATTTAGAAAAGGATAATTATGTTTTTCAACAAAACGAAGAATGTCATGAAGAGTTTTATATCGTAAGAGAAGGAGCAATAGGGTTATATAGAATTACAGAAAAAGACGAAGACTTGATTGATATTTCTGATGTAGGTGATTTGTTTGGGCTTCGTGTTATGATTATCAAGAAGAATTATAGAATGTCTGCCAAAGCTGATGAAGAATCGATTGTATATGCAATCCCATCTTCGGTATTTAAACCATTCATAGATACCAACAAAGAAGTTAATAATTTTTTACTCGAAACCTTTGCTACGCATGCAAGGGGTTACTATACAGAGACAGAAAAAGGAAAAAAAATAGATAATACTATTGCTATTGAAGCTGCAGCTGATCTTTCATCCTTACGAACCATTTCATACCGAAAAAAACCACTTATCTGTACCCCAAATGATATTGTTAAGGATATAGCTGTGTTAATGAACATTCATAAAGAAAATGCTATTGTGGTAGTGGATAGTGATAAATATCCGCTCGGTATTATTACAGATACAGATCTTAGGGCAAAAGTGGTAACGGGTTTGTTTTCTGCAGAATCTTTAGCTACCGATATTATGACTTCTCCAGTAAGACATATCCTAAAAAAACAACAGTTGCAGAAGCGCAGATAGCATTGATTAAGAATAATATTAGTCATTTATGTATTACTAAAGATGGAACTCGAGGCTCCAAATTAGTAGGTGTTTTTTCTAATCATGATTTGTTAGTGTCTTTTGGTAATAACCCTTCGGTTTTAATTAAGGAGATAAAAAAAGTAAAACGAATACAACGACTTCGTTACATTAGAAAACAAGTAGAGAAATTACTTAAGACATATTTAGAACAAGATATCTCTACCGTACATATACTAAATCTTATTTCTGAAATAAATGATGCATTGGTTATTAGAATTATAGAATTATCATTAAAAGAAATGCCTTCAGATCCTCCAGTGAAGTTTAGTTTTTTAGTACTGGGAAGTCAAGGTAGAAGAGAACAATTGTTAATTACCGATCAAGATAATGCGATTGTATTCGAAAATGTAAGTGAAGCAAAATATGCATCTACACAAGCGTACTTTTTGGAGCTTGCCAGAAAGATTACCAAAGGGCTTCATACTATTGGTTTTGAGTATTGTTCTGCAGAAATGATGGCTAGTAATCCCAGATGGTGTATGTCTCTTTCTAAATGGGAGACACAGTTTAAGACCTGGATGACGACTCCTACAAAAGAAAGTACCTTATTATCTTCTATATTTTTTGATTTTCAGATGGTCTATGGAAATTTGAATATGGTAAATCAATTATCTGATGTTGTTTTTGATGGAGTAAATAAGAGTCAAAGATTTTTAGGGCTATTGGGCGTAAGTGCATTACAAAAACCATCACCATTGGGGTTTTTTAAACAATTTTTGGTAGAACAGAATGGAGAACATAAAGATAGTTTTGATATCAAGAATAGAGCAATGATGATACTAATTGATGGGGCAAGAATCTTAGCGTTATACCATAATCTTAAAGAGGTAAACAATACGCTAGCTCGTTATGGAAGACTGGCTGAACTAGAACCTACAAATAAAGATCTCTTTGAAAGCTGTGCAAAAGCCTTTAGGGTGTTGCTTAAATTTAGAACTCGTCAAGGATTACTTCATAGGGATTCAGGAAGGTTTATCAAGCTGAGCTCATTGAGTAAAAAAGATAAGTTAAAGCTCAAAAGATGTTTTAGGCCTATACGGGATATTCAAGAAGTGCTAAGAGTAAGATTTCAGCTTAAAACATTAATGTAGATGAATTTTTGGATACGTAGAGAAAACAAAAAACAACCAGATTTCTGGAAAGAATACCTTACTCTTTTTAAGAATAGGCATCAAAAGAAGACTATTGATAAGGTTCGTTTTGTTGTTTTCGATACAGAAACTACGGGTTTTGATTATATTGATGATAGAATTTTGTCAATAGGAGCTGTGGCAATTCATAATAATGTTATTGAAGTTGCTGATCATTTAGAACTATATCTTAAACAGGATGTTTTTAATTCTGATACTGTAGAGATTCACGGAATTAGAAAAAACAACGATTTTAATATGATATCAGAACCTGACGCAATTGAAAAGTTTATCAAATATATTGGGAACTCGATACTTATAGCACATCATGCTGATTTTGATAAAAAAATGATCAATAAAGCCTTGCAAAGAATAGGGCTAGGGAAATTACAGAACAGATTTCTGGATACTGGGGTTCTCTTTAATAATACAAAACACATTCTCTATAGTGCAGACAAAAGAACTAAACACTATAGTCTTGATGAGTTGTGTGACGATCTTATGATTTCTAAAAGCGATAGACATACTGCTTCTGGCGATGCTTTTATTACCGCTATTGCCTTTCTTAAAATCACATCAAAACTAAAAACAGATAAAGTTTCGGATCTTTTTTGATCCTGATTTATTAAGTCATCAAGATTTAGAAATTATAATTTGCAACTGTATCTTTAATATTTCGTCTTTTTTTAAAGATTACATAGAAATGCAAAAAGCACCATACCTTTTTATTTTCTTACTATGTTATATTGGGTTTTCTCAAGAGTCGGATAGGTTGCGAGGTAAAATAGTAGTAGATACATTTAAAACTGGAACTATAAATGTTATTAATCTTACCAAAGGTATCGGTACGATTACGGATGGAGTTGGTTTTTTTGAAATTAAGGCTAAAGTTGGTGATGAGATTATTTTTTCTTCAGTGCAGCATCAGCAGAAAACATATATTGTTACTAAAAAAGATTTAAAACAGGCAGGTTTATCTATTAAATTAGAAATCAAAATCAATGAATTAGATGAGGTCACTGTCTCACAATACGATCTTTCTGGTGAAGTAAAAGAAGATATTAAAAAGATTAAAACCTATGAAGATAACTTACCAATGTTTAATGCCCAAGCGCTAGATCTAACTCCTTTTGTCCATGAAAAAGGAGCAACTACAGTAAGGAACACTACTGTGGATCACAGAAAAAATGCTACAGCTTTTAATTTTATAGCAGCGGGTAGAATGATTGCAAGTCTTTTTAAGAAAAAAGATGCTAAAAAAACAAAATATGTTCGGATTCCAGAGATATCGGATTTTTATAATAGCAATTTTTTAGTGCAGGAATTAAAAATACCAGAAACTGAGTTATATAATTTCATTGATTATTTAAATCAACAAAAAGAAACTAAGAATATTTTAAAATCTGGAGATGAGTTAAGAATATTAGAATTTACGATTATGCAAAGTAAAGTTTTTAATGAGAATCTTAGTGTTAAGGATTAACTGCAACTATATATTTTATAAAAGGTCTTTTTGGTATCAGATCGACTAGATGCAAAGAATTACCTACCTCTCTTTATTTTTTATTACTTTTTCAGGTTTAGCTCAAAAAACTTCTATTCTTAAAGGTAGGATCATTACCGATACAATACAATTGGAAGCGATACATGTAGTCAACTATACACAAGAGATAGGCGCAATTACAGATAAATCAGGGTATTTTGATATCATGGCTAATCCAGGAGATAAGATCATATTTTCATCAGTTCAATTTAGTATTAAAGAATATATTGTTACTGAAAAGGATATACAAGAAGAGAATCTTTTGATATTTTTAGAACCTTTGGTTAACGAATTGGATGAAGTACAAATATCTCAATATTCATTATCTGGCGATATAAAAAAGGATATCAAAAAAATCCCAACGTATGAAGATAATTTACCGCTTTGGAACGCTAAACAACTTAAGAATCTTGGTGTTACCAGACCAAATGACGCACAATCACCTGTAGAAAACCTAGTGTTAGGAAATGGAAATAGTCAGGCATCGATATCAATAGATCTAGGATTATTGATTAATCTGATTTCTGGAGTGTTTAAGAAGAAACCAGAAGAAGTAGCTTCAAAAACTCATGTGTTAGATTTTTATAAGGAGGAGTTTTTTATAAAAGAATTGAAAATACCAGAAACAGAGTTTTACAATTTTCTGGATTTCTTAAACGAAGAAACTGGGATGAGATATATCCTTACTTCAAAAGATGGTTTAAAAATATTGGAGTTTCTGATACATCAGAGTGAAAAGTTCAAAGAAAAAAATAAAATAAGAAAATAAAAAAGGCGCTATACCTATAGCGCCGTTGAAACTTAGAGATATTATCTTAATCGTGGATTACGCGCACTTGTGCAGCGATAACTCCTTTTCTTCCTTCTTCTTCCTGATACTCTACTTTGTCACCTTCATTAAGTGCTTCACCATTTAATCCTGAAGCATGAACGAAAATGTCTTTTCCTGTTTCGTCGTTGGTAATGAACCCGTAACCTTTAGATTCATTGAAAAATTTAACTGTTCCTTCCATTGTAATAAAATAATATTTGAATTATAAAGGTAACTTTTAATACAACACGATTTGTTATGAAAATGTAAATATTTGCATAATTTTAGTTATTGTCAGTTTTTTCTTCGCTGTTAAAATCTCTCATTTTTTTAAGATTTTCTTCTGTTAACATATAGTCTTTTACTTTTTTATTTTTCCATCTATGATAGATAAATAGAGGCATTAAAATAAAAGAAGCTCCTAATATTCCTAGGCCTACCCATTTATCTCCAGTAAGGTGATCTCCAGTGTTTTTATAATAATAACCAATTCCTACAAGAAATATTATAGCGATAAAGAGTATGCGAATGACGTATTTCATTTTTTGTATTTTAGAACTAACGGGTAAAATTAATTAACTTCCTTCGATATGCAGTTAATAATTTTGATTTAGAAATAAAACCATAATATTTTCCATCCTTAATAACAGGTAGATTCCATGCTCCAGTATCCTGAAATTTACGCATAGCCGCTTTAGCATCATCATGTTCATAAATAATGGCAGTATCCACTTGTGTCATTAACATTGCGACAGTAGTTTTATGATAGAGAGAAATGTCGAACATAATATCTCTGATATCATCTAGTGTCACAATTCCTATTAAGGTGTTTAATTCATCAACAACGGGAAATAAGTTTCTGTTAGATTTTGCAACTGCTTCACTTAATAAGTGTTTTAAGGTGTTTTCTGGGTTTACAGAAATAAAATTAGTTTCTATGCAGTCATCCAATTTCATAAGCGTTAGCACAGTTTGATCTTTGTCATGAGTCAATAAATGCCCTTGTTCTGCAAGTTCTCTGGTATAGATATTATGTTCAATTCTATTCTTAGAAATAATAAACGATATTGAAGTGGTAATCATTAATGGAACAAATAACTCATAACTAGAAGTAATTTCGGCAATAAGAAATATGGACGTAAGAGGTGCGTGTAATACACCAGCTATAAGTCCCGCCATGCCTAATAAGGTAAAGTTAGCTTCAGAGACTTGAAACCCCATACCTAGATTATTTATTATTTTAGAAACCACATTACCTAATGAACTACCCATAACCATTGTGGGAATTATAATACCTCCCGATCCTCCTGCTGCAAAGGTAGCTGTCATAGCAATAGCTTTAAATATAGTAATACCAGTTAGTAATGCAATGATCATCCAAACACTGCTGGTCATGTTATCAAAAGGAGTATTTCCAATCGCTGCTAGATGATTTCCATTAAGCAGATCATTAATAAACCCTAAACCTTCTCCATAAAGAGGTGGAATAAAGTATAGCATAACACCAATAGCAAAACCACCAATCAATAAACGATGGATTTTTTTAGGGAAACGATCAAAAAAATGTGAAATCCCAAAATACATTTTAGTAAAATAAATGGATGCAATAGCAGTTCCTATTCCTAAAATGATATAAAAAGGAGTGTCATAAATATCAAACTTTTCTATAACATCAAAACTAAATAACACTTCATCTCCAAGAAAAAAATAAGAAGTAATAATCGAAGATACAGAGGCAAACAATAATGGTAGTAAGGAAGCTAAAGTTAGATCAAGACTAAACACCTCTACAGCAAAAACCAAACCAGCTAGCGGAGATTTAAAAACAGCAGAAATTGCTCCAGCTGCAGCACAAGCAATTAATAAAAAGCGGGTTTTGGTATCTAACTTAAATAATGTACTTATGTTTGAACTTAATGTGGAACCAGAACCTACTGCAGGACCGAGCAATCCAACAGAACCTCCAAAACCTACAGTAATTGGAGCAAGAAGTAGTGGTAAATATCCGCTTAATGATTTTATTTTTCCATCTTTTTTGGAAAGAGAATATAAAATCAATGGAATAGCAGATTGTACGTTTCTTTTAATAATAAACTTAGTAATAACATATACAACAAGAAGTCCAATGACTGGAATAACAAAATAAAATGAAGTTTGCCAGGAAATAATATCACTTTCCAGAACAACCTGAATCAAATGCGTAATGTTTTTTAGTAAAAGAGATATAAGACCAGCACAAAACCCAACAAATATGCTTAGAATAAGAACAAAGTTTTTATTAGGAATATGACGATATCGCCAAATCAAAAACCTATGAAGTAGTGTCTTTTTTTTAGTAGGCATGTATAGGTTAGTCTTGGTTTCGATTAAAGGTAATAAAAAATCCCGCTTTTGGCGGGATCTTTATTTTATATATCTAGTTTGATACTTAATTCTTTAAGCTGTTCCTGATCAATATTGGCAGGAGCATCGATCATCACATCTCGGCCATTATTATTTTTAGGGAAGGCTATAAAATCTCTAATAGTTTCCTGACCTCCTAGAATAGCTACTAATCGATCAAACCCGAAAGCAATTCCTCCATGTGGAGGAGCTCCATATTGAAAAGCATCCATTAAAAAACCAAATTGTTCTTTAGCTTCTTCTGGTGTAAAGCCTAAATGATCAAACATTAATGCTTGGGTTTCTTTATCATGAATACGGATGGATCCTCCACCAATTTCATTTCCGTTTAAGACTAAATCATAAGCATTCGCTCTTACATCACCTGGTTTAGAGTCTAATAATGGAATATCATCAGGTTTTGGTGAGGTAAAGGGGTGATGCATCGCGTGATAACGTTCTGTATCTTCATCCCATTCTAATAAAGGAAAATCAACTACCCATAATGGTGCAAATTCTTCTGGATTTCTCAATCCTAATCGTTCTGCCAATTCCATACGCAATGCACTTAATTGACCTCTAACCTTATTCTTTGCTCCCGAAAGTACACAAATCAGATCTCCTTTTTTGGCACCAGTTACTTCTGCCCATTTAGATAAATCTTCCTGGTCATAAAACTTATCTACAGAAGACTTAAAGCTACCATCTTCATTACATTTTACGTAAACCATTCCTAATGCTCCTACTTGTGGACGTTTTACCCAGTCAACAAGTTTGTCGATTTCTTTTCTGGTATAAGAAGCTCCACCAGGTACAGCAATTCCTACTACTAATTCGGCTTCATTAAAAACTTTGAATTCTTTATGTTGAGAAACAACATTAAGTTCGCCGAATTTCATCCCAAAACGAATATCTGGTTTATCATTACCATAGGTTTGCATTGCTTCATCATAAGTCATTCTTGGAAAATGCTCAATATTGATTCCTTTGATGTCTTTAATTAGGTGTTTTGTTAACCCTTCAAAAATGTGTAAAATATCTTCTTGTTCTACAAAAGCCATTTCGCAGTCAATCTGCGTAAATTCAGGTTGTCTATCCGCTCTTAGATCTTCATCTCTAAAACATTTTACAATCTGAAAATATTTATCCATTCCACCAACCATTAATAATTGCTTAAATGTTTGTGGAGATTGTGGTAAAGCATAAAACTGACCTTCGTTCATACGAGAAGGCACTACAAAATCTCTCGCTCCTTCTGGAGTAGATTTTATAAGATAGGGAGTTTCCACCTCTACAAATCCTTCATCAGATAGATAGTTACGAACCTTCATTGCTACTTGATGACGAAACATCAAGCTGTTTTTTACAGGATTACGTCGAATATCTAGATAACGATATTTCATTCTAATGTCTTCTCCACCATCTGTTTCATCTTCTATGGTAAACGGAGGAACCAATGCTTCATTAAGAATTTCTAACTCTGTTACTAAAATTTCTATATCTCCAGTTGGAATATTTGGGTTTTTAGACTCACGTTCGATAACGTTTCCTTTAACCTGAATCACAAATTCACGACCGAGTGTTTTAGCTTTTTCTACAACAGCAGCAGGAGTACGTTCTTCATCAAATATTAGCTGGGTAATACCATATCGATCTCTAAGATCAACCCATATCATAAACCCTTTGTCTCGTGCTTTTTGAACCCATCCAGAAAGGGTTACTTGTTTATCTATATCTGAGGTGCGTAATTCACCACAAGAATGACTTCTATACATAGCTATTTGTTAAGGCTGCAAAAATAAGAAGTTAATATTAAATATATCTAGTTTTAGTAAAAATGAAGCTTCTGATCTTGCAAGAAAGCTTTTTTGTTAAATTTATGTGTTACACGTAATATATTTGAGGTTTTTGTATATAGACGTTAAGTAACCAACACTTTTTTAACTAACACACGTTAGCTTTAACATTTTTTTATAAGAATCTTTTAATAGATTTAACCAAAATTATAAACAAATCATTATGAAAAAACAATCACAAATTAGCAAGGGGCTTTTGCTATTCTTGTTTTTCTTTCCGGTCGTGCTTTTCGCGCAGGAAACTATTTCCGGTAAAGTAGTCAATGAAGGTACTGGAGAAGGAGTACCTTTCATCAACATCGTAGAAGACGGTACCAATAACGGAACTGCGAGTGATATTGACGGTAATTTCTCAATTACAGTCAATAGTTTACCGGTATCATTAAGAGTATTTTCTATCGGATTTACTGAGAAATTAGTAACTGTCGAGAATGCAGGAGAAATTACTATTCAAGTTGCTGAAGCTTTAGAAGCTTTAGAAGAAATAGTAGTAACTGGATTAGGTTCTTCTATCAAAAGAGCGAATTTGGCCAATGCGGTCTCTACAGTATCCTCTGAAGAACTTGTAGGTAATACGAGTCAAACAACTGTAGATGGAGCATTATATGGTAAAGTAACGGGTGTTAATATTACAGCATCTTCTGGAGCACCTGGAGGAGGTTTTGCATTAAGGTTAAGAGGTATATCTTCTATTAATGGTAATAACCAACCGTTAATTATTGTAGATGGTGTATATGTAAACAATGTGGAGATACCATCAGGATTGCGTTTTGCATCAGGTGGTAATAGAGGTAATGAGGAAAATTCTGGAAACAGATTGGCTGATTTAGATCCTAATGATATTGAAAATATTGAAGTTTTAAAAGGTTCGTCTGCTGCAGCTATTTATGGTCAGCGTGGTAATGCTGGGGTTGTTATCATTACAACAAAACGAGGTAAAGGTGGAAGAACTAAAATTAGTTTTAGCCAAGATACAGGAATTAATGTAATTCAAAATAAACTTGGATTAAGACCTTGGACTGCACAATCGGTTGAAGATACATTTGATGCTACTGAAAGACAAAGATTCGAAGATGCAATAGCTAATGGAGGTCTTATAGATTACGAAGATGAAATCTATGGTAATACAGGTTTTATTACAGATACAAGAATAAATGCTACAGGTGGAAATGAAAAAACTAAATTTTATGTAGGAGGTTCTTATCGTGATGAAGAAGGTATTATTAAAAATACTGGATTTGATAGATTTTCTTTAAGAGCAAATATTGATCATAAAATTTCTGAAATCTTTGATTTTACTTCGACTACTAACTACGTACGAAGTAATTCAAGTAGAAGTTTTACGGGTAATGAAAATGAAGGAGGATTAAGTTATGGATATACGTTAGCGTTTACGCGTCCTTGGTATAATTTATTTCCAGATGCAAACGGAAATTACCCTAATAACCCTAATTATCCTGGGAACCCAATTTTTGTTAGAGATCAAGCAAAAAATGAAGATACTAACAATAGAATAATCCAAGGATTTAAATTAAACACAAAACTTTTTACAAACGATAGAAATAGAGTACGATTCCTTATTAATGGAGGTATCGATTATTTGGCTAACGAAACGTATGTTTTTGTTCCTAAAGAACACCAAGCACAAGTAGGTGGACAAGAAGGATTTATTTCTCAAGGTAAAAATAACTTTACTCAAATTAATGCTCAGGCAATTGCGATTTGGGATCATGATTTATTAGGAGATGATTTAGATTTAACAACACAGGTTGGTATTACATTTCTAGACCAAGAAGCTAATTTAGTAAACAGTAGAGGTTCTAATTTATCAGTGGGTCAAACGAATGTTGATCAGTCTGTAAATCAGGTAATAGATCAATTTCTCTCTAGTGAAGAAGATTTTGGTTATTTCGGTCAGATCGAAGGTAACTATAAGAATCAATTCATTGCTACTTTAGGATATCGTTTAGATAAATCTTCTAGAAATGGAGATCCTAATAAATTCTATGGTTTTCCAAAAGCATCGTTAGCGGTAAATATTTCTAATTTTGAGTTTTGGAGTTTAGATGCAATAAACCAATTAAAATTTAGAACTGCTTATGGAGAAACAGGTAACCCTGCAGCTTTTGGAGCAACTTTTACAAGTTTAGGTTCTTCTAATATTGGAGGAAACGGTGGAGCATCTGTTGCTGGATTGAATGGAGATCCTGATGTGGAGCCAGAAACAGCTAGTGAATTTGAAATTGGGCTTGATATAGGTGTATTAAATAATAGAGTTTCTTTTGAAGCGACATATTATAATAAGAATGTAAAAGATCTGATTTTATCAAGATCATTACCGGCATCTTCTGGTTTTACTACAGAAACTACAAACCTTGCAGATCTTAGAAATGAAGGGGTAGAATTAGCAGTTAGAGCAGATGTGTTTGACAATGATAATTTTTACTGGAACACAGGGATTCAATTTTATTTAAATAGATCAGAAGTTACTAGATTAGACGTTCCTGCTTTTGCACAACCAGGAGCTGGTTTCGGAACAGGTTTAGGAACATTTTTTATTGAAGAAGGTCAACCAGTAACTCAGTTAGTAGGTAATATTAATGGTACCTTAACTCAGGTTGGAAATGTAGAACCAGATTTCCAAATGGCATTTAATAACCAAATTACGTTGTTTAAGCAATGGGATCTTTCTTTCTTATTACAATGGAAAAAAGGTGGAGATAACCTAAACTTATCTAGATTCCTTACGGATTTAGGAGGAACAAGTCCTGATTTAGAAACAGCAGAAGGACAAGCCCGTTTAGCATCTCCAGCAAATGCTGAGCGTTTTGTGGAGCCTGCAGGATATGTAAGATTAAGAGAAGCGGCTATATATTATAGAATACCATCAGGTAATATTAAATCATTATTTGGTGATACTGTAAGTGATATCAAACTTGGTTTATCAGGTAGAAATTTATTTACTATCACTGATTATAGTAGTTATGACCCAGAGGTTTCGGTAAATGGAGGTGCAGGTTTATCTAGTGGTATAGAAGTAACTCCTTTCCCAAGTTCGCAGCAGTTTTACTTGCATTTAAATGTTAATTTTTAATAGAAAAAATAATGAAAAATATATTTAAGATAGCGATTAGATATACAAGTGTGGTATTCTTTCTCGCTTTTGTAACTACTTCTTGTTCGATAGACGAAGTGGTTGATCCTAATGGACCTAGTGTTGGAGGTGTACTTGTTGGCGCTTCAGTTGCTCAGTTAAATGAGTTGGCAGTAGGTGTGGAGTCTACAACCAGAAATGGTTTGGGAATCGAAACTACAGCAAGTGGTACTATGGCTAGAGAATTGTATTTATTTGATGCTGATCCTAGAAATACAGGAGATTTATTGGGTAAAGAAGGTATTACTCTTGATAATAATTCCTTTTATAGTACAGCACAATGGAGCGGAAGTTATAGATGTATTAAAAACGCTAATATTCTTATAGAATCAGTAAATAATACTACTGCCGTTTCAGATCAGGAAAAAGCTGGTTATATTGGATATGCTAGAACTATCATAGCGTATGAGTTGATTCAGATTGTGAAATCTTATGGAATGGCTAGAGTAGATGTAGTAGATCCAAACAATTTAGGACCAGTTCTAAGTACAGGTGAAGTATTAACCTTTGTAAGAAGTTTATTAGATGAAGCCAATACAGATTTGGGGAATGCAGGAACTGCATTTTCATTCACTTTAAGTAGTGGTTTTGACGGATTCGATACTCCAACTACATTATCTCAGTTTAATAGAGCTGTCTATGCTTTGGCAGCCGTTTATGATGGAGACGGTGCAGGAGCTTTGACTGCTTTGGGAGCTTCTTATTTTGATCTTGCAGGAGATTTAACAACTGGACCTAAGCATGTATTTGGTTTAGGTGGTGGAGACATAGCAAATCCAGTATTTAGAGTGGCATCTGTTTCTGCAGCTGAACCTAATAACGGAGATCAGATTATAGTGCACGATAGCTGGATCAATGATGCTGAAGCTGGAGATACAAGAGTTACTACAAAAACTGCAGTAAGACCAGATCCAAGTATTCAAGATGGATTGACAGGAACTAATGAGACTAGATTATATGCTTCTAATGTTTCTGATATAGATATCCTTAGAAATGAAGAATTGATCTTAATATATGCAGAAGCTAGTATATTAGCGAATAACTTGCAGGATGCAGAGGATGCACTTAATGTGATTCGAAATGCAGCTGGATTGGCAAATTATGGTGGATTGCAAAATGCAGCAGATTTAACAACTGAAATGTTAAACCAAAGAAGATATTCGTTATGGGCTGAGAATCATAGAATGTTTGATTTAAGAAGATACGGTTTATCTAATACTTTACCAATTGATAGAGTAGGAGATCAGGTGTTTAATATGCTTCCGATACCATTATCAGAAAACTTATAACATCTTTGTTATCATATTACGAAAACGCCGCAGATTTGCGGCGTTTTTTATTTTCAGAATTGTGTAAAATTTATGGGATAAGAATTTATTCCACAATAATCTTTCTCACATAGCTTTTTTCTGGAGTTTCGAGCAGTATAAAGTATATTCCTGAAGGTAGTATTCCTTCCAGATTAAATGGTATGTTATATTCGGTTTGTTGTTGATCTTGATGTTGATATAACAAGCTGTTATTGGCGATGCTAAATAGTTTAATATCAATAGGAGTTTGTTTATCAAAAGTAAGTTCAATTGTAAAGTTTCCTTTGGTAGGATTTGGATACATCAGGTATTGTTGCAATCCATTTTGATTTTCCTGTTCTCTATCAAAAGCTGCTTCTCTAACAGAGATTGTTTTGGTAAAGAATGTTTCACAATCTCCGATAGTTGTTATTAATGTAATTTGATATTCTCCCGCTTGTTCAAATAATATTTCAGCATAGTTAGTTGTGATTTCAATTTGCTGAGCTTGTTCAGGTAGTATCCATTGAGTTGTATCTGGTATAGGGTTACTCACATCTACGATGACAAAGCTTTCGTTTACAAAAATATCTGTCGATACTACAAACTCAGCGGTAATTTCATTTTCCAGAGCAATAATTTCAATGGTATCTGTACTGACACATCCTAATGCTGTTGTTACAAATAGGGTATAAGTTCCACTTTGTGATAATGTTACTTGTGCATTTGTATCTGTAAAGCCATTATCAGCTTGCCAAAGGTATGTAGCCAAAGAATCGTTAATTGAAGCATCAATAGTATAGGTTTGTCCCAGGCACAATGTTTTATCAGGTCCCAGATCTATGATGAGCTCCTGAGGATCCACGAGTTCAAAATCTCTAATGATAGAACATCCTTTACTATCAAATATTTCTACAGAATATTGTCCAGATGCGAGTCCAGATATATTTTGGGTATTAGCTCCATTATCCCAAAAGAAAGTATATGGAGGTGTTCCTCCAGTAGGTGTGATATCAATAGCACCATCATTTCCATTAAAACAAGTAGGATTCGTAGCTATAAAAGTATTCGTTAAGGGTTGTGGAGGAACCAGGGTAATATCATCACTACTGCTACAACCACGACTATCCTGTACAGTCACCGTATAAGTTCCTGGTGGCACATCTGTCAGATCAGGATTTGTACCATTTCCATCCTCCCAGAAATAAGTGTATGGAGGTGTTCCCCCTATAACATTGCTTTGGATGTTCCAGTCATTTCCATCACCACAAAGTATAAAATCAGCAGTTAAGCTTAGTTGTAGTGCATCAGGTTGTGTAAGCTGCAAAGTTGTACTCTGAGCTGTATTATTATTACTAT
>NZ_JARYGY010000014.1:0-6025 GCF_029906345.1 Aquimarina mycalae
CCTGTATCACAAAACAATGTGGGTGAATCCGTATTATTGATATCACATTTTTATAGCAAGTGACCAGGTTTATTATAGCTTATAATCATACAGATGCTGGTGACGGCTCTAGAAGCTGATCACATATAGGATGCGGAGCAAGTTATAAAGTATTTAAATGTTGACAATTTGCAACAAAAGGAAGAGAATTGCCAACATTTAAACACTTCAAAGTAATCATTATGAGATAATTTAAATAGAAATATTAACTTTGGAAAACTGAACTAGTGCTTTTCATAGGACAAATTGTTGTGCCTAGTTTTTTATGTTCAATTTTATCTTCTGTCCGTTTTTCAGATCCTTTATTTGAAACCCTAAATCTCCACTAAAAGAAATTAGTTCCTTAAAGTTTATTTTTCCAATGTTGGATTTGTCGTATTTTCCTCCAATAACTGCGGGCATTTTTAAACAGTATTTTTGGTTTTCTGTTAATTCTCCAAGTTCTGATTTTGCAATTACCACAAGATTTATCATTTCCCAATCTTCGATAAATTCAGAGTCAGTAGAAAGTCGGTCAAACTCTGATTCTGATTCCGCAATTTTTTCACAACTAATTTCTTCGGGACAGATTCTCCAATATTTGTTTTTATCCGTTTTGAAAATCACGTTACCAAAGTCATTTGTCCGAATAATTTCGGTCGCATTAAATCCTTTCCAATTCCAAGCGTTATTTATTTCGACAATCATTTTATCCATTCAAAATCAAGTACATCCCGTAATTTGTTCAGACTTTCTTTCGATAAGAATCGAAAAGTCAACCCAATAAATGCATATCTAATTATTAATGTTTGTCCAATTACGACTAAAATTAAGATTGGCGAAAATTCCTCAGCTCCACTTACAGTTATTGCTACAAGTCCAATTATTGGGAATAGTAAAAATATACTCAATAAAATCCTGAAGACTTTATGGATTTCCACTTTCACGTTTCCGCTATCAGATTCAATTGTTCCATTCATCACGCAAAATGCTCCTTTACCAATTGCCGATGATATTAGTTTAAATTCATTTCCGTTTATAATTCCGCGAAATGATTTGTCGGTATGCGAAGAAGTCAAATTTTCAGACTTTTCTGTTCTCCGTTTCAATCGATTGAGCGTTTCTCCTTGGTCATCGATAAGTTTAAATTTCAATTCTTTGGTTGGAAATATTTTCATTTTTCAAATTAGGCACAACAATAGAATAAAGGATATATGTCCTTTATATTCCATGTATGTTTATTTACAAATCTAGGGGACTTTTGATTAACTTAAAACTATTAACAGCCACTTGAGTATATATTTCTGTAGTTTTTGACCCATCTTATTTTACACATTATTGGAAAAACAAAAAGGGACAAGTATATCTTTTCTGCTATGAATATGGATTTCTGGATATAAAAGAGAAATATCTCTTGGTAACCTGGCAAGACTATATGAACAGTTAATTACTAACATTGACTTGGGGCATCTTCCAATGGTTAGGTAATAATTCATATAATCGATTTGCTTTACATTCTTGTATGTTTTCTAATACATCTTTAAGCCAACTGTAGGGATCTATATTGTTAATTTTACAACTGGCAAACAAAGAATATAGTATTGCAGCTTTTTGAGCTGCTCTATGAGAACCAGAAAACAGATAATTCTTTCTGCCTAAAGCAAGTGGTCTGATAGTGTTTTCTACCAAGTTATTATCAATCTCATAACATCCATCAGCAATGTATCTTTTTAGTTTATCCCATAATTTTAATGTATATCCAATGACTTTTCCAATAGCGCTTTTAGGCAGTATTTCAAGAGCCTGTGCCTTAAGCCAACTTTCTAAACTATCTAAAATTGGAGCAGCATATAATTTGCGGTAACGTTTTCTCTGTTCAGCTGAACTTTCACGTTTCCTTGCTTTTCGCTCTATAGCGTATAACTTTTGAATTTGTTCCAATACATAACTGGCTCTGAATGCGTCCTCATTCAGTGCTTTTTCAAAATATCTTCTGGCATGTGCCATACAGGCCAATAAAATAATATTTCCTTTTGTATTTAAGTTTGCATATCCAGAATATCCATCGGTTTGAATAATGCCATTATACTCTTGTAATAATTCCTCTGGGACATTTTTTGACCTACTAGGAGCGTACTTAAATAAAACCAATCGTTCTAATGGAGCGTGGTGTGCCCAGTGATAATCCATATGAAGCTTTCCTTTTTTAGAAGTATCCTGAACTCCGATAGGAGATTCATCTATCTGAAGGTAGCTACTTTTTAAAAGTTCTATTTGCAAAGTATCATATAAAGGTTCCAATAACTTAGTAGTTGAATTAAACCAATTACATAATGTTGCTCTGCTAATATCAAGATGTTGGCTTTTAAATATTTGTTGCTGTCTGTAAAAAGGTAAATGATAAACAAATTTGCTAACCATAATATGGACTAGTAATCCAGCTCCTGCATTACCTTTTGGAATTGGAAGTGATGGAAGTGCCCCAATTACTATTTTAGTATCTTCTGGCACTATATACTTAGGGCGAACAATTCTTCTGACAAAAATACTGGAAGGGTTATATTCTAATATTTCCGTAACTTCTTTGATCAAGTAACTTACATTATCACGCTTGTCAGTTGGCCTTAAAGCTTTTTTTCGATCAAATCCTTTAAAGCGTAATTCTGGTGAGCCAGTTCTGCATACATTTGCTTGTAACGAGAAAGTTCAGATTCCATTTCTTTGAGCTTTTTAAGCTAAGGAGCATCCATACCCCCAAACTTACTTTTCCAGTTGTAAAAAGTGGCTGCACTTACTTCATGCTCTTTACAGAGTTCTTTAACCGAAACTCCTGATTCGTGTTGCTTCAAAACCTTAACGATTTGTACTTCGCTTAATCTACTTTTTTCATGTCCTAAATTTACAGTTATTTTCTAGTTCCAACTGTAGCGAATTTTAGGGGTGCTTACAACTGATTTTCAAACCTTAAACAAACACATTTTTCACAAGCCAAAAGAAATATTTCTTTTGGCTTGTGAAAAATGTGTTTATAGTATACATTCAAAAAACAACGAATATTTAATTTTTTTAACAGGAAAACTAGTTTTTACTTGTTCAAATAATAATGTTTTTCAGTTAAATACTGCTTGGTTGACCAAATTTTATAATATGTTTTAAGTTGTTGATATTCAAATTTATAAGTTGTTTTTTTTCTTGTTTGTAGATAAAAAATAGACGGTTTGATTATTTGAATAATTTATAAACAACTGTTAAAACATTAAGAGAGAGTACAAGCAAAACAAAATTGTTTAGCTTTTTTAGAACTTTAAAACATGTAAATATCTGTTTGTTAATGTGTTAAAAAACAAAAATTCATAAACAAAACTTCCAGTTTTAATGTGGATATGTTAAAAATCGCCAAGTGTTTTTGTTTTCTTTTTAACATGAATAATGGTAAAAACGTAGTTTAACTACTGTTTTGTTATGTGATTCGTGTTAAATTAATACATAAATTAGTATGGTCTTAATGATTTGTTAATTGTTTATAATTGTCGATTCATAAAATCATACCTAATTCATCATAAAGAAATCATACCCCACAATTTGATGAATTGTTATTGTAGTTGGCTAGCATTTTAACGAATTATCAAATTCATTGAACTAATATTAATAACCTACTTACATCATTGGACTAACAGAAGCTCAACTTCATATTGTATAAACATTGTAATACAATGTTTATCATCTTTCCATCATGTAAATAAAACAGTTTTTATATAAAAATTGGGTTAATAATATTTATTTCAAAGGCAAAATAACCCTGCAATTGTATGGCTTTGGCGAGACAACAAATGCAGGTTCTATAAACGATTAATTAAAGAATAATTAACCATTACTATGATTTTATTCTATCCTTTTATTTATGATATTAATTTTAATCGTCAATTACGATTAACGAATAATTACTTACAAAAGTATACAGACTTCTGTTATTCTGAAAGTAAAAGAAATGTCAATCATCAAAATAAATACGTTTTTGCTGTATTTATTTTGCGTTCTGACGCAAAACCATCTGGTAATAGACTATCAAAATTCTTCACATATCAATACGACTTCTGGGGTGTGCTAAAAAAACGTATCGACAGTACAAACTTACAAAGTAATATAATAAGAAGGAACATGTAATACTATGGTTCCTTTCGCAGAGTACAACAGTATAATGTTATTAAAACATTGCCTATGAAAAATTTTACCCAATTCCTCAAAACGAAAGTAAAATTGCTTTTTGAGCAATTTAAAAGTGAACTTTTTTACAAGTTATCAATTCTCGGTTTATCCAATGGATATAATGTTTTACATGCCAAAGTAAATTTAACGGGGATTAGTTTAAATCCTAAGAATAATATGCAAAACAAAGCAAAAAGTTTAAATGCTACTTTTAAGATAGTCTTAATTGTATTGAGCTTAGTTTGTACTGAAAATATCTTGGCTCAGGAATTTATTACCACCTGGGATACCACTCTCCCTGGCTCATCAGATGTTAATTCAATCAGAATCCCGGCTGTAGGAACCTACGATGTGGATTTGGGAAATGATGGCAGTTATGAACTACTGGACCAAACCGGAACAATTACCATTGATGTTACATCACATGGCTATGCTAATGGTGTGATACAGGTAACTATGAGGAATGCCATTTCTGCAGCGGGAAACCTACAACGTATTGTTTTTAATAATGGAGGGGACAGGCAAAAAATCCTTGATATCAATCAATGGGGTAGTAGTATCGCCTGGACTTCAATGAGCCAAGCATATTATGGTTGTACCAACTTGGATATTACAGCAACCGATGCACCGGATCTTTCCGGAGTAACCAGTATGAATGAGATGTTTCGTGGTTGCACCTCGCTAATTGGTACTCCTGCGTTCAATACTTGGAACGTAAGTAATGTGACTAGCATGTTCAGAATGTTCATTTTCGCCAGTGCGTTTAACCAGGATATGGGTAATTGGGATGTAAGTAATGTAACTAGTTTCTCTGAGATGTTCCGGGATACTCCTGCTTTTCAAGGAATCAATCTAAACGGGTGGAACAATCGATTCAATGCATCCAATATTTCAATGTTCGGAATGTTTAGAGGCGCCAATACATTGACGGGCGATATCTCTGGATGGGTCACTACCAACGTGACCAGCATGGCAGAGATGTTTCGGGGGAACACTACGTTTAATCAGGATATTGGCAATTGGGATGTAAGTAGTGTAACTAGTTTTAGATACATGTTCTTGGATGCCGCTGCCTTTCAGGGAACCAACCTGCAACTATGGAACAGTCGGTTTAATGGGACCAATATCTCCATGTTTGGAATGTTCAGAAATGCCGATGCCTTAACGGGCGACATTACGGGCTGGGTCACCACCAATGTAATCAACATGGCAGAGATGTTTTGGGATAATGGCCCCTTTAATCAGGCCATAGGCAATTGGGATGTAAGTAATGTGACTACCATGTTCAGAATGTTTACGAATACCTCCATATTTAATCAGGACTTAGGCAACTGGAATGTGAGTAGTGTAACTAACTTTACCGAAATGTTCTTGAATGCCGCAGCGTTTCAAGGAACCAATATGCAGCTATGGAACAACAGGTTTAATGCCAGCCCCATTTCTATGTTTGGGATGTTCCGGAATGCCAATGCCTTCAATTCGGATATAACGAGCTGGGTGACTACCAACGTAACCAACATGGCAAGAATGTTTGAAAGCAACGGTGTCTTCAACCGGGAGATCGGCAATTGGGACGTAAGCAACGTGACCACCATGAACAGGATGTTCAGTGGCGCGACTGTTTTCAATGCGGATTTAGGCAACTGGATGCCTACTAGCTGTACAGATTTTAACTTTATGTTCAATAGTGCTTTGGCTTTTCAAGGAACCAATATGCAGCTATGGAACAACAGGTTTAATGCCAGCCCCATTTCTATGTTTGGGATGTTCCGGAATGCCGATGCCTTCAATTCGGATATAA
>NZ_JARYGY010000014.1:6125-33326 GCF_029906345.1 Aquimarina mycalae
CGGGCTGGGTGACTACCAACGTAACCAACATGGCAAGTATGTTTGAACTCAATGACATCTTCAACCGGGAGATCGGCAATTGGGACGTAAGCAACGTGACCACCATGAACAGGATGTTCAGTGGCGCGACTGTTTTCAATGCAGATTTAGGCAACTGGATGCCTACTAGCTGTACAGGTTTTAACTTTATGTTCAATAGTGCTTTGGCTTTTCAAGGAACCAATATGCAGCTATGGAACAACAGGTTTAATGCCAGCTCCATTTCTATGTTTGCGATGTTCCGGAATGCCGATGCCTTCAATTCGGATATAACGGGCTGGGTGACTACCAACGTAACCAACATGGCAAGTATGTTTGAACTCAATGACATCTTCAACCGGGAGATCGGCAATTGGGACGTAAGCAACGTGACCACCATGAACAGGATGTTCAGTGACGCGACTGTTTTCAATGCGGATTTAGGCAACTGGATGCCTACTAGCTGTACAGATTTTAACTTTATGTTCAATAGTGCTTTGGCTTTTCAAGGAACCAATATGCAACTATGGAACAACAGGTTTAATGCCAGCTCCATTTCTATGTTTGCGATGTTCCGGAATGCCGATGCCTTCAATTCGGATATAACGGGCTGGGTGACTACCAACGTAACCAACATGGCAAATATGTTTGAACTCAATGATGCGATCGATCAGGATCTGGGTAACTGGGATATGAACAACGTGACTAATGGTGGTGAGATGTTTAACAATAGCGGGATGTCAATAACCAATTGGGACAATACCTTGATCGGTTGGCATGCACAAAATTTCACCAATAGCAATGTCACGATAGGAGCTGCAGGACTACAGTTTTGTAATGCGGTAATTGAGCGCGATGTAATGGATGATAGTGGTATCTTCAATTTTGTAGGTGATGTTAAAGGCTGTGTCCCTGGAGGAGTTACAGAACTAGGGCTACTATGGTATCGAGCCGATCAGTATGCAATGGAATCGCCCACAGGTATCGACCCTGCCGAAAATGGTGACTCGGTAATACGTTGGGTAGATACAGGAGATGATGTGATAGATGCTATACCCGTAGCAGCAGCACCTACTTATGTAGACAATTTAATAAATTTTAATCCAGCATTAAATTTTAACAATACACCGCTTACACCACTTACAACAGTATTACCCAATGGTGTAGGAGATAATCATGTGACTGCGGTATTTATAAGTAACACAGTTCAAAATGCAGATTTTTATTCAGCAGGTAATGATTTTACAACAATCAATGAGGCACTCTCTTACGGACTGCAAACAGGAGGACAATTAAAACAAGACTTTACCAGTAATACTTTTGGAGCAGCAGCATATACTGCAGCAATTCCCCAAATGGTAAATTATGATTATAATTATGTAGCAGTAACAGACCCTGACCCTATGATTGATCCTCCAGACCGAGGCACGAGAACCATTCATATCAATGGAGAGCAAGTGGGAACGCAAACTGATTTAGAACCAAATTATTTAACTCTTAATAGTACACAACATCGTATAGGAGGATTATTTGATGGAAGTAATAATTTTAATGGTATGTTGGCCGAGATAGTCATTTATCCTACCATTGAGCAAGGTGAAGATTTATTGGCTATACAAACGTATTTGGCAATAAAATATGGATTCATGCTAAGTAATGACCAAAATGGAAATGGTATAGTAGGAGAAACTATAATATCGGGAGTAACAGAAGGTGATTATTTAGCGAGTGATGGATCGACAGTAATCTGGGATTACAGTGCTAATACTTTTTACAATAACGATGTTGCAGGAATCTTTAGAGACGACCTTACAGCACTTAATCAAAAGGTGTCGAAGTCTATTGAAACAGATGCTATTATAACAATGGCATTGGATAATGATTTTACAAACAGTAACCTTGCTCCATCAAGGACTACTGTGTTTTCTCAAGATCGAAGTGGTCTGATCTGGGGAAACAATGGAGGTGATGTAACTGACTTTACAGCTGAAGATGTACCCACCTTGATGACTAACCGATGGGACCGTGTATGGAAAACACAAAATACCAATTTTAACGGTTTAGTAAATATTCAATTTACAGATACTAACCTAATTGATGGCATTACCTATTATCTAATTAGCGAAAGCAACGGAAATGGTGATTTTTCGGCAGCAGATGATGGTGTCATAGAAAATGGAGGAATAGGAGTAGTAGCTTCTGGTAACACAATGATTTTTAATGGAGTAGAATTGAATAATAAACAATTTACCCTGGCAGTTACAAATGCTGATCTGGTAACCACAAAAATTGTAAATATTGTAGACCCAATAGAAGGTGAAACCATAGAATATACGATTACAGTAACCAACAATGGCCCTGCTAATGCTACAGGAATAAGTTTAACAGATATACTCCCTACAGGGATCACCTATGTGAGCGATGATGCTGGAGGAGATTATGTTTCTGGTACAGGGATCTGGACTGTAGGAGATTTATTGAATGGAGAAGAAGCGACATTGGAAATTATTGCAACTGTAGATTTGGGAACACAAGGAATAGCAATAACCAATACAACAACTGCAGCAGTTGGAAATGAGGACGATGTTATACTAACGGGTAATGATCTGGAAGAAACAATAAACGTAATTGATTGTAGCTCTACACCAGATACTGATGGAGATGGTGTACATGATAGATGTGACTTAGATGATGATAACGATGGGATATTAGATACTGTTGAAAATACTATTTTTTATCAAGGTTTTGAAACTACTACATGGGACAACTATACTTCTGCTGCAATTTATCAACCAGGCGTTTTTAATGGACAATTACGTGAGACTGATGGGATAAATGGTTCTAGAGCATTACTTCACAATACAGGTGCTGGTGCGTACACTACTACAGATAGGGTATGGGGAGTACCAACTCCTATAGAGGTGGTTCCAGGACAAGATTATAATATTACGTTTCATATAAGACTCGTAAATTTAATCAACCCGCCTATTTTGTCAGTAGAGGTAAATGGTGTGTTTATTGATAATAATATAAACTTAGGGTCATCTACAACTAATTATACATCACATACTTATGTGTGGAATAGTGGAGCAGAAACGACACTAGATTTCGGACTAATTAATGCCCGAGTTACTGGCTTAGGAAATGATTTTTTTATCGATGAAATTTCCATTACCACTGTGACTGATACCGATAATGATGGCATACCTAATCAGTTAGATTTAGATAGCGACAACGATGGTATTTATGATGTAGTTGAAGCGGGAGGAACTCTTAGTGGTGCTACAGGTCAGGAAGGCCGTGCTAATGACGATGATAATAATAGTAATAATACAGTAACTAATGGTATACCAACTTCAGCAGGTACAGGTTTAACCCCAACAGATACGCTTAATGATGATTCATTCGATTTTTTAAATCTAGATAGTGATGGAGATGGCTGTTCAGATGCAAATGAAGCTTATGCTGATGCTGATATTGATGGAGGTGACACTGGAGTGTTTGGTGACGATACTGCATTAACAACAGACCCGGTTACAGGAGTGGTAACTACTCCAGGGTCCGGTATAGATTATACAATGACCCCAAATGATGGCGATACGAACGGAACCGATGATTATCAACAAGTATTAGGAGCGCCACCGGCAGTAGTCACTAATCCAGAGGATACGATTATTGGAGCAGGAGGCACAGCAACGTTTGTTGTTTCAGGATCTGCAACGATTATAGCCTATCAATGGTTGCAAAGTACAGATGGCGGTACAACTTTTGTACCCTTGTCAAATGGAGTGAATGGTGATGGAGTGACAATTTCTGGTGTTAATACACAAGTTTTGACATTGTCAGATGTTCCTGCCAGTTATGATAGTTTCCTATATCTGGTAGAAATAAGTGATTTAACATATGTGTGTAGTACTGTAACATCATCTAATGCACTATTGAGTATTGGAACCGATGGTGATGGAGATACAATACCAGATATCAATGATATCGATGATGATAATGATGGTATTCTTGATATAGTAGAAGCTAATGGTAATGTTCCAGATGGTGATGAAGATGGTGATGGGATACCTAATTTTCAGGATACTTCTGATGATGGCAATACAGGAGATGCTTCTACAACCGATTATACCGATACCAATGTAGATGGTATTCCGGATGTATATGATACCGACAATGATGGAGTGCCCAATCATTTGGATATTGATAGTGATAATGATGGTATCTATGATGTTATAGAAGGGGGGCAGTTAGGTACAGGGGGTGCTCCACAAGCTACAGATACTGATTTTAATGGACGTATTGATGGAATAGCTACCAATTTTGGAGCTAATGGATTATACAATGGAATAGAAAATGATGATTCTAATAACGCTGTTTTACTAGTAGCTAATACAGATTCAGATACCGATGGTATTATAGATGCTCAGGAACTGGATAGTGATAGTGATTCATGCAGTGATGCCAATGAAGCTTATGAAAATGACATGCAGGATGGTGGTGATACTGGAGTAATAGGCGATGATACTACCATTACTATAAATCCGGTAACAGGTGCTGTAACCAATAATGGAGTGGATTATACAGCCATTGTTGCTGATGCAGATGCGAATGGAACTTTTGATTTTCAGGAAGAAATTCCTTTTATTTCAAGTCAGCCGATAAATTTTAGTGCACTTACAGGGGCTACTGCTAACTTTTCTGTAACAGCAGTGGGGCCACCACCATTATCTTATAGATGGGAAGAAAGTACTGATGGAGGTATTACCTGGGCTCCTTTAACCGATGGTGGTATTTATTCAGGAACTACCACCACCACTTTGATCATTGATTCTGTAGATGTAACACTACACTTGAATTTATATAGGGTGGTAGTAGCCACCATAAATTATGTCTGTACGACACGTACCTCAGGTTCTGCAGCTTTATTAGTTGATGCTGACTCTGATGGTGATGGTATAGTAGATAGTTTTGATATTGATGATGATAACGATGGATTACTGGATACTGAAGAATGTGAAATAGGAGGAGGTACCTTTGGTATTGCCCTTCCTGATGATGCTGACAGTACATTCGAAATTACCCGAGAAACTAATGCAATGAATTTAGCAAACTTTTTGTTCAGAGAAAATTCGGATGCGACTTTAATTTCTGCTACAATTAATGAAGGAAGTGGCTTAGTACCACAAATAGGAACGTTTGATGATGGAGATCAGATTACTGATAATGGGGGAGCTACCGGAGCCTTTGTAGAGTTTAGTACAGGGATTATTTTCTCTACAGGAAATGTTCTGGATTTAGATAATAATTTAAGCAACCAGTTCTTTGAAAACGAAGCTACACCACCATTTTCAACTGTAGGCCCGGCATTAGGTGATGGAACTAATGGGGCAGGTGAAGCAGGAGGAGGAACGGATTCGGATTTCGCAGATGAAGCTACGAGTGAAGATGATGTAGCCAGTTTGGAATTTGTCATTAATGTGGCGGCCACAACGGTAATTACCGGGGAGTTTGTATTTGCTTCAGAAGAATATAATGATTTTGTAGATGAAGGTGCAAATGATGCAGCCAAAGTATTTGTGAATGGTGATAATGTAGCCTTAACCCCTGGAGGACAAACTTTAAGTATTGATACCATAAATAATGGAGATGAAGCCGCATTTTATATTGACAACGAAACTAATCCGAATGTAGTTAATATTGAAGCTGATGGATTTACCAGAACTTTACGATTTGCAGCGTTATTGAATCCGGGGAACAATACTATTAAAATAGGTATTGCAGATAACGGAGATCAATTCTTCGATTCCTGGTTATTGTTTAAAGGGAACTCATTTGCAGTGTGTTTTGATCGAGATGCAGATGGCGATGGAATTGCTGATAGACTTGATTTAGATTCTGATAATGATGGGATATTTGATGGGACAGAAGCGACACATGGGCGAACTTTGGATGCTGATGGAAGAATTGCAGGAGCCGATGTTGGTTCAGGAACTAATGGATTCTTTGATGCTCTTGAAGTAACCCCAGATGATGATATAGCTAATTATACACCAGCAGATTCTGATGGCGATTCAATACTCGATGCCTATGAATTAGATAGTGACGATGATGGTTGTAATGATGTTGTCGAGGCTGGCTTTACCGATGATGATAGTAATGGGTTATTAGGAGATGGAGTCTCAAACCCTACAGGAAGTCAAGCACAACTTACTATCGATGGCAATGGAGTGGTTACTTCCGGTACAGATGGATATACTACTCCTAACGATGCAGATACCAGTGGTGTATCTGATTATCGTGAAGCAGGTACTACTCCTGTAATTGGGACACAACTTACGGATGCGATTATTATAGAAGGAAGTAATGTAGACTTTACTGTAGCGTTAAGTACTCCAACACCACCAGTACCAGCCTGGTTTATATATGAATGGCAGGAAAGTACAGATGACGGAGCAACCTGGATAGCATTAACCAATTCTGGAATATATTCTGGTGTTGATACAAATCAATTAACCATTACAGGGGCAACAATCGCATTAAATGATAATTTATACAGGGTGATAATAGCTGATGGTGCATTCTTGTGTGCAGAAGTTACATCAGTACAAGCCAGGTTAAAAGTAGATATAGATTCAGATGGAGATGGTGTAGGGGATAGTATAGATATCGATGATGATAATGATGGTATTCCGGATTTAACTGATTCATTGGATATAGATCCCAACACCCCTTGTTTGCGAACTACACCAGTATTCTCTGGAGCTGTTTTAGAATCGGGTATAGATGGAGAAGTCGGAGCAATATATCGTGTAACAAATGTATTACCAACATTACCGATTCCTGGAGGAATTGATCTTTTATTTACAATTAATGATAAGACTCCGAACGCTGTGTTAATCAATATTGATGACGATACATCGAGACCGGCTAATTGGCAACCCATCATAGCAAACAATCTTCCTACTTCGGGAACAACAGAGTCTATAAAATTTGAACTTAGATTTGTTTTTGGCGGAACTAATGCAGAGTTTACAGTACCTCGTTATGGAGGAATTGCCTTAGATGTTGATGGTGGAGCTGGTGATGAAATTATTGAAGTTGACAGCCCAGGAACATTTGCAGTAAATAACCCGACCAATGTTAATGCTTTCAATATTGGAGGAGGTATAGAACGATTTACTTCTAGTGGTGCCAATTTTGTAGATGGGTCAGAAGATCCACAAGGGATTTTCTTCTTAGGATATACTACTGGTAATACGTTAGATATTAGGCTTGGAACCCAAACGGCTGGAAATAAAAATTTCTTTTTTGAATTTGGAGAATGTGCCATACTTAAGTTGAATAGTCCTGTTCTTGAAATTTTAAATGGAGCAGATGCTGATAATGATGGTGTTCCAAATTATTTGGACCTGGATTCAGATGGAGATGGTATTGCAGATATCCGCGAAGCAGGATTGATTAATGGAGGAAGCCTTAATGATGCTGATAATGATGGTATCATTGATGGCGCTTCAAATACAACAGTTGGAATTAATGGACTTTTCGATGATGCCGAAACGGGTCCAGATAGTAATCAGGCTAATTATATAACCGCGAATACAGATTTAACTGATGCTAATTTTGATTTCTTAGATCTGGATAGTGATCAGGATGGTATACCTGATAATGTAGAGGCACAACCAACCGTGGGATATATTGCACCGTTCGGAACTTCAGATACTAATGGTTTTGATAATGCTTATGGTGGTACAGGAATCGATCCCCAAAATACAGATGGACCAGCAGATACAATACCGGATTATTTAGATACAGACTCTGATGAAGATGGTGTATTGGATACAGTTGAAGCTTTCGATACAGATGCAGATGGAGAACCCGAAACAATTGCTACAGACTCAGATTCAGATTTTGATGGACTGGATGATGCTTTTGACGGCACCATAGGATATGGAGATCCTAATGGAAACCAGGTAACGAATAACCCGGCTATAGAATTACCAGATACTGATGGTGATGCAAGTACAACACCTATAGTAGATGTAGATTATAGAGATACCGATGATGATAACGATGGTATTTTGACTACCAATGAAAATCCAGACCCTGATGGAGATCCATTGACCAATGACGCACAAGACAGTGATAATGATGGCACACCAGATTACCTGGATGTCGATGACTATGATGGAGATGGTACTCCAGATACAGTTGATCTTGACGATGATAATGACGGTATTCCTGACTTGGTAGAATTGAATGGATTTGATCCATTCCTGGATGAAGATGGCGATGGAATTTTGAATTATTTGGATACTACCGATGATGGTACAGGAGATAGTTCCACTACAAATTATTCTGATGTTAATGGAGATGGAATACCTGATGTATATGATTTTGATAGAGATGGAGTGCCAAATCATTTGGATAAAGACAGTGATAATGATGGAATCGTGGATATTATTGAAGCAGGTGGTGACGATAGTAATGGAGATGGAGAAGTGGATTATCCGATTCCTGGTGATGCTACTTCTATGGTTGATGTTGATAATGATGGTTTAGATGATAATCTAGATAATATTGGAGGCACGGTGACAACCGGAACACCTCTAACTAATCCGAATACAGATGGTATCGGTACTCCTAATTATTTGGATATTGATGCTGATAATGATGGTATTGTAGATAATATTGAATCACAATCTACTTTGGGGTATATAGCTCCTAGCGGGAACGATACCGATAATGATGGTATCGATGATCGATATGATACAGATTGCTCTCTTGCTTTATGCGAATTTAGTGGAACTCCTATAAACCCTGTAAATACAGATGCAGGAAATCCAAATTCTGATACCATTCCTGATTATATTGATTTAGATTCAGACGGAGATGGAGAATCGGATACCATTGAAGCCTATGATACCAATGATGATGGAGTAGCAAATATAATTCCTTCCAACATAGATATTGATGCTGATGGCTTAGATGATAATTTTGATATTGATAATAATTCACTGGATTCGACCAATGGTGGACAAACAGCAACAAATCCATTTCCAAATACAGATAATCCTGCTACAGTAGAACCAGATTGGAGAGATATCGATGATGAGGTGGATCTGGTGATAACTAAAACGGTAAATGATCCTACACCCGATGAAGGAGACAATGTAACCTACACTATTACGGTTACAAATAATGGAGCACCTGCAGCAACTAATGTTAGTATTACCGATCTGTTGCCAACTGGAGTTGCATATGTGAGTGATACCGGATCGGGAGCGTATGTTTCTGCTACTGGAGTTTGGACGATTGGTACGATTAATAATGATGCAAATGCCACGCTCAACATTGTAGCGAGTGTTGATGTAGGTACCAGTGGAGATACGATTACCAATACGGTTACCGCGGTTAATTTAGATCAGACGGATAATAATACCACACCTGATGACTTAAGTGAAGATATCGTAGTAAATAACGAAGTAGACTTAGTGGTTGCCAAGACAGTTGACAATGATACTCCCGATGAAGGAGGTACCGTTAACTATACCATTACCGTTACCAACAATGGTCCTGCTCAAGCAACCACAGTGTCGATTACCGATGTCTTACCGGCAGGGGTTACGTATGTAAGTGACACCCCAAGCCAGGGTACGTATGATGATGGTACCGGAGTTTGGACCATTGGTACGATCAACAGTACTGCATCAGTAAACTTAGTGATTGAAGCTACGGTTGATGTAGGCACGAGTGGAGATACGATCACCAATACGGTTACCGCAGTTAACTTAGATCAGACGGATAATGATACGACAGCAGATGATTTAAGTGAAGACATTATAGTAAACAACGAAGTAGACTTGGTTGTTGCCAAGACGGTTGATGATGGCACTCCGGATGAAGGAGGTACCGTTAACTATACCATTACAGTTACCAATAATGGTCCTGCACAAGCAACCACAGTATCGATTACCGATGTCTTACCGGCAGGGGTTACGTATGTAAGTGATACACCAAGTCAGGGTACGTATGATGATGGTACTGGAGTTTGGACGATTGGTACGATCAACAGTACTGCATCAGTAAACTTAGTGATCGAAGCTATGGTTGATGTGGGCACGAGTGGAGATACGATCACCAATACGGTTACCGCAGTTAACTTAGATCAGACGGATAATGATACGACCGCTGATGATCTGAGTGAAGATATTATAGTAAACAATGATGTAGATCTTGTGGTAGCTAAGACGGTAAATGATGGTACCCCTGATGAAGGTGACACTATAATCTATACGATTACCGTTACCAATAATGGTCCTGCACAAGCGACTAATGTGACAATTACAGATCTGTTACCGGTAGGAGTTACGTATGTAATTGATACAGGATCAGGGGCATATGTGTCTACTACAGGAGTTTGGACGATTGGTACAATTAATAATGGAACAAATGCTATACTTAACATTGTAGCGAGTGTTGATGTAGGTACCAGTGGAGATACGATTACCAATACAGTTACAGCAGTTAACTTAGATCAGACGGATAATGATACGACACCAGATGACCTTAGTGAAGACATTGTAGTAAATAACGAAGTAGACCTTGTTGTTTCCAAGATAGTAAATGATGGCACCCCTGATGAGGGCGACAATGTAATTTACACTATTACGGTTACCAATAATGGTCCTGCCCAGGCAACTACAGTATCGATTACAGATGTACTACCAGCCGGAGTGACGTATGTAAGTGATACTTCGAGTCAAGGTACGTATGATGATGGTACTGGAGCTTGGACGATTGGTACTATTAATACTGGAGCTAATGCCACGCTCAACATTGTAGCAAACGTTGATGCAGGTACGAGTAGTGATACGATTACCAATACAGTTACCGCGGTCAACTTAGATCAAACGGATAATGATACGACCGCCGATGATCTTAGTGAAGACATTATAGTAAACAACGAAGTAGACTTAGTGGTTGCTAAGACGGTTGATAATGGTACCCCTGATGAAGGAGGAACTATTAACTATACGATTACCGTTGCCAATAACGGTCCAGCCCAGGCTACTACGGTATCGATTACTGATGTATTACCGGCTGGTGTTACTTATGTAAGTGATACCCCAAGTCAGGGAACTTATGTAAGTGGTACTGGAGTTTGGACGATTGGTACGATCAACAGTATGGCCTCGGTGAACTTAGTGATCGAAGCTACAGTTGATGTAGGTACTAGTGGCGATACAATTACCAATACAGTTACCGCCGTAAACTTAGATCAGACAGATAATGATACTACAGTAGATGACCTTAGTGAAGATATTGTAGTAAACAACGAAGTAGACTTAGTGATTGCAAAAGGGGTCGATGACCCCACTCCAGATGAAGGAGGTACAGTGAACTATACCATTACGGTTACCAACAATGGACCAGCCCAGGCTACCACGGTATCGATTACTGATATACTACCAGCGGGAGTTACCTATGTAAGTGACACCCCAAGTCAGGGAACTTATGTAAGTGGTACTGGAGTTTGGACGATTGGTACAATCAACAGTACGGCATCAGTGAACTTAGTGATCGAAGCTACGGTTGATGTAGGTACCAGTGGAGATACAATCACCAATACAGTTACCGCAGTCAACTTAGATCAGACGGATAATGATACGACAGCAGATGACTTGAGTGAAGACATTATAGTAAACAACGAAGTAGACTTGGTAGTTGCCAAGACAGTTGATAATGGTACACCCGATGAAGGAGGTACCGTTAACTATACCATTACAGTTACTAACAATGGTCCAGCCCAGGCTACTACAGTATCAATTACTGATGTACTACCAGCAGGAGTTACGTATGTAAATGATACCCCAAGTCAGGGTACCTATGATGATGGTACCGGAGTTTGGACGATAGGTACGATCAACAGTACGACTTCTGTGAATTTAGTAATCGAAGCTACGGTTGATGCAGGAACTAGTGGAGATATGATCACCAATACAGTTACCGCCGTTAACTTAGATCAGATAGATAATAATACAACTACTGATGATCCAAGTGAAGATATTGTAGTAAATAATGATTCGGATCTTGCAGTGAGTAAAACGGTAAGTAATAATACACCTAGCGAAGGAGAAATAATTACTTATACAATTACAGTGACTAATAATGGTGTTGCTCAAGCAACTAATTTGATAGTGAACGACCTACTTCCTGCAGGAATAACTTATGTGAATGATACTCCAAGTCAAGGTATCTATGCTCCTGCATCTGGAGTTTGGAATGTAGGTACTTTAAACAATGGTGCTACAGCTACTTTAGATATTCAGGTTAGTGTCGATGCAGGTACCAGTGGAGATACGATTACAAATACTATCAGTATTACTTCAGATCAAAATGATCCTGATACCTCAAATAATGATCTGGAAGAAGTAATTACAGTTACCAATGTCGCTGATTTAGTAATTAGCAAAACAGTTGATGATAATAATCCAAACGAAGGTGATACGATCAATTATACAATTGTTGTAAGAAACGATGGTACAGAACAAGCAACTCAGTTGATTGTAAATGATCCATTACCAGCAGGAATTACATATGTATCAGATATTCCTAGTATAGGAACTTATAATAATGCAACCGGAGATTGGGCTATAGGAACATTAGACGCAGGTGCTACAGCAATATTAACAATTACTGTGACTGTTGATCCCGGAACCAGCGGAACTACTATTAACAATGTAATCACCTTTACTATGGATCAGACGGATCCTGATCTGACCAATAATGACCTTGAGGAAGAGATTAACGTGGTTGGAGAGATTGATTTGGTCGTTTCTAAGACAATTATAGAACCTGGACCTTATGTTCTTGGAGGTACCTATACATATAGTATAACCGTTGCTAATTCTGGTCCAGCACAAGCAACCAATGTGGCAATTACAGATCAATTACCAACAGGAATAACGTATGTTTTTGATATGCCAGATCAAGGTACTTATGATACTGTTACTGGTGTATGGACTATAGGTACGATACCGGCAGGAGAACTTCGAATGCTTACGATTACTTTCTCTGTCGATCAGGGAACTGCAGATACGAGTATTACAAATGTAATTACTGACATAGTACTAGATCAAACAGATCTAGATATTATTGAAGATGATCTGGAAGAAACAATAGATATAGATGGAGATAATGACAATGATGGAATATCAGATAGTGTAGATATTGATGATGACAATGATGGAATCCTTGATACTGTAGAAGGAAATGTTGATATGGATGGAGATGGAATACCAGATTCTTTTGATCAGGATAGTGACAATGATGGAATTCCGGATAATGTAGAAGGACAAACAACTGATGGATATATTCTTCCTACTGGAAATGATAGTGATGGTGATGGACTAGATGATGCTTATGAAGGAACTGGTGATGAAGGAGTAACTCCTGAAGATACAGATGGTGATGGTATTCCGGATTATATTGATGAAGACAGTGATGAAGATGGAATACCAGATTCAGTAGAAGCATTTGATTATGATAATGATGGAGTAGCAGATACATTACCAAGTGGTGAAGATGTAGATAATGATGGAATTGATGATGCATATGATGGAGATACTACAAGTTATGGAGATCCAAATGGAGATATCGTAGATACTGATCCTGAAACAGACCTTAACAATACAGATGGAGACGAAGAACCGGATTATCGAGATATTGATGATGATGGCGACGGAGTCGATACAGCAGAAGAAAATTATGATGGAGATGATGATCCTGGAGATACAGATACCGATGGCGATGGTATTCCAGATTATCTGGATACTGATGATGATGGAGATGGTATTGAAACAGAAGATGAATCTCCTGACCCAAATGGTGATGGTGATCCCGAAGATGCTGTAGATACTGATGGTGATGGTACACCGGATTATTTAGAACCTAATGATGATAATCCTGGTGGAGAAGATGGAATTACCATATACACAGGTATTACACCTAACGGAGATGGTATAAACGATGTATTTGTGATTCAAGGAATACAAAACCTTGAAAATACAGTAGAAATTTATAACCGTTGGGGAGTAAAAGTTTATGAAGCCAATAATTATGGTCGAGATGGTAAATTCTTCAGAGGTATTTCTGAAGGAAGAACCACAGTAGAAGAAAGAGATGAGCTTCCGGTAGGTACGTATTATTATGTTCTGGAGTATGTACTTCCTTCAGGAGAACGTAAAAACAGAGCAGGATACTTATATATTAATAAATAATAAACAAAATAACATTTCCGCAGATGTAATATCACTGCGGGAATGTTTAATCATAGTTAAACTAGAGCGGATGAAAAAAACATATACATTACTAGTTGTCACACTTTTGAGTCTTGTATTTTATCAAAGTAATGCTCAGCAAGATGCTCAATACACCCAATATATGTTCAATACAATAAGTGTAAACCCAGCATATGCTGGTAGCAGGGGAGTAATGAGTATCATGGGATTACATCGTAGTCAATGGGTTGGTTTAGATGGAGCCCCGAGGACACAAACATTAACATTGAATACTCCTATTGGTGAGAATAATCGAGTAGGCCTTGGACTTTCTGTTGTTAATGATGAAATAGGACCAACCGATGAAACCTATATTGGTATTGATTTTTCATATACCATTCCTACATCTGACGAAGGAAAGTTAAGTTTTGGACTAAAAGGAGGTGGACACCTGTTAAATGTAGATTTGCAAAGCCTGAGCCGATTTAATGATAACGATGCGCTTTTTGAAAGAAATATCGATAACAAATTTAGTCCTCAAGTAGGAGTAGGAATATATTATCATACAGACCGACTGTATTTAGGGTTAAGTGCTCCAAATCTATTAGAAACAGACCATTTTGATGAAACTGCTACCAGTAGCGATAGTGATGCGGTTAGTTTTCTGGCAGAAGAAAGAATCAACTATTACCTAATAGGAGGCTATGTATTTGATGTAAGTGAAAATGTAAAATTCAAACCAGCAGTATTGACTAAGCTTGTATTTGGAGCTCCTTTACAGGTTGATATTTCAGCTAATTTTTTGTTATATGACAGGTTGACTTTGGGAGCCGCCTATCGTTGGAGTGCGGCAATAAGTGCTATGGCAGGGTTTCAGGTGTCAGATTCTATGATGATTGGTTTTGCATATGATAGAGAAACCACAGAATTAGGAAGGACACAATTTAACAATGGTAGTTATGAAGTAATGCTACGATTTGAATTATTTAGAAAATATAATCGAATGTTAACCCCTAGGTTTTTTTAGCAAAATGCCTAGTTGCTAAAGCTATTGAAATTATTATTCTGGTGACAAGTTCTAAATTAAAACATATTACTGGAGATTAAATATAAAAAGAGAATATTATGTTGCATAAATACTCCTTATCATTTTTTTTAAGCATACTTCTGTCGAGTATGGTCTTTGGGCAAGATAAACGTTTAGCAAAGGCAGATGAAAACTTTACTCAATTTGCTTTTGTAGATGCCAGAGAGATTTATCTTAATGTAGCAGAAAGTGGATACGAATCTTCAGATTTATTAAAAAAACTGGCCGACTCTTATTATTTTAATGCAGAACTTGAAAAAGCTGTACCGTGGTATGAAAAATTGGTTACTAATTATGAAAATGAAATAGAGCCAGAATATTTATTTAGATATTCTCAGAGCTTGAAAAGCCTTGAACATTATGATAAAGCGGATGAAGTTATGGAAAAATTCAACTCCCTATCAGGAAATGATCAACGAGCAGAGTTTTTTGTAAATACAAGAGATTATTTAAAGTTTATCGAGATGCAATCAGGGAGGTATAAAATACAACGTCTTTACATTAATTCCAGATTCTCTGATTATGCCCCAAGTTTTAATCATCAGGGCCAATTAATATTTGCTTCAGCTCGTACGGGAAAAAACAGTATAATGAAAAGGATCCATGAATGGAATGAGATGCCATTTCTTGATTTGTTCTCATCAGATATGTTAGGTGAGTTTAGGGTTTTAACGACCCCTAACAGGTTAAAAGGTAAAATCAATACCCGTTTTCATGAATCTTCTACTTCTTTTAGTAAAGATGGAAAGACAGTATATTTTACAAGGAACAATTTTACAGATAAAAAATTAGGGGCAGATGAAAATGGAACTATTTTATTAAAACTCTATAAAGCAACCTTGCAAGATGAAAAATGGACAAACATAGAAGAACTACCTTTTAATAGTAATGAATACTCTGTTGCTCATCCTGCTTTAAGTGCAGATGGGAAAAAACTTTATTTTGCCAGTGATATGCCCGGTACAAGAGGAGAATCTGATTTGTACGTGGTAAATATACATGAAGACGGAACGTTTGGTAGACCGAAAAACCTTGGAGATAGAATTAATACGGAAGGGAGAGAAACTTTTCCTTATATAAGTGATTCAGGGAGACTTTATTTTTCGAGCGATGGACACATAGGCTTGGGAGGGTTAGATATATTTGTGTCTGTACCAGAACATTTTAATATATATTCTATCCCGTATAACGTAGGAAAGCCTGTTAATGGCCCGGAAGATGATTTTACGTTTGTACTCGATGAATCAACCAAAATAGGGTATTTTTCCAGTAATAGAAAAGGAGGTAAGGGGAGTGATGATATTTATAGGTTTAAACAAACAGATGAATTAATTACAAAATGTAAGCAATATGTTACCGGAACTATAACAGATGCTGTTTCCCGGAAAAAATTATCAAATGCAGATGTTATATTAATGGACGCTAATAATCAGGAGTTACAAAGAACCATTACAGATAATAATGGAATGTATAGATTTGAGTTGGATTGTGAAGTTTCATATATTGTTCGTGGTACAAAAAGATTATATGGCCCTACTGAAGCAACCTTATCTACTAATTATACCCCCGAGTACTCACATCAACTCCCCTTACAACTTGGTAAAGGAGGTTTGGGAAGTGGAGAAGTAAAACCCGGAGATGATTTAGCAAAATTATTACAGTTACAACCGATATATTTTGATTTGGATAAGTCGGACATCCGACCAGATGCAGAAATAGAATTACAAAAGATCATAAAAACATTACAACAAAACCCTAATCTTAAAATTGATATACGATCTCATACCGATAGTCGTGCAGATGATAATTATAATATGTATTTGAGTGAAAGAAGGGCCAGAAGTACGATCAAATATATTGTAGAAAAAGGAGGTGTAAACAAATCCAGGATTACAGGTCGGGGATATGGTGAAACTTCTTTAGTAAATAAATGTAATAATGAGGTATCTTGTAGTGATAAAGAACACGAAAGCAATCGTAGAAGTGAATTTATAATAATCAAGTAATAAGTATATCAAGGAAATCAAAAGAAATATATGCAAAAAGTAGAAATAGACACTAGCTTTTTTTCATAAGTGTGTTAGATCTAAGATCTATTGACGATGGCCTCCCGATGGTTTATAAGAGGTTATAATATCAATATCGGGAGGTTTTTATTACTTAAAACTAAAGCTGTAATAATCAATATTATGAATTATTGATAAAGAGATTTTATCTAGACCGAATATCCTTGCAGGAAAAAGAAAATGACTAAAGTCATAGTTTTTTTAATGGGTCATTGTTATTGACCGGCGTATTCATAGTAAGACTCAAATTTATGCTCAAAACAAATACAATAATATCGTTATTGTTAAAAGCTCATATAAGAAAACAATTGGTGAAAATATTAACCTTTTTATTTCATTTTTTCATCTTATGGAATTTTTGTTTGAGTACAGTTAATGCGCAACAATATCATAATCAAGAAGAACTTTTAAAAAGATTTCATGAACTGGATAGTGTGTCAAAAGGGTATTATCTGGATCCCAACATAGAATTTTTCGATGCAGAAAAAATAGAAAAGACCATTGTCTTGTATTATCAACAATTAGATATTCTTTCTTCTATAAAGGGAAATGAAGTTTTAAAGTTCAATTTTTATAAACGACAAGGACAATTATTTAAAGAATTAAAAATACTAAATGAATCGAATACAAATTTTTATAAGTCTATTTATTACTTCTCTAAATTAAAGAATGCTGATGTAAAAAAAATAATTGGAGATGCATTTCTAATTTACGGAGAATTGGCTGACAATTACCTTGATTTGAATCAGGTAGATAGCGTATATACGATGCATAACAGAAGCACACAATTTAGTAATGAATACGCAGAAAGGAAAATATTAAAGGTCTCAGCATTAAGCAATATGGGAGTTTATTTTTCGGAGACTCTAAAACAATATGATTCTGCAATGTATTATTTTGGAAAAGCACAAAAAGAAATCACTACGATTAAAAAACCTGAGCTTTGGTCTTTTCGAACGAAAATTAGAGAAAATATTGCCAATGTTTATGCTAGACTTAATCAATTAAAAAAGGCTAAAGCATTATATAATGAGAATTTTACTTTTTTTAAGTCCAAAGACAATTCAACCCCCTTCGATTATTACATGTGGACACGTTCTGGTATCCAAGTCGCTGAAATGGCTATTAAACTGGAAGAAATCAAAGTAGCCGAAAGTATGTTAGACAGTGTATCTGAGTTGTTAACCTTGCACAAATTCCCAGAACAAGGAAAAAATACCTATAAGTATTTACAAACCAAAAAAAACTTGTATTTACTAAAAGGAACATACAAAAAAGCGTATGAATATATTCTTAAAAGCAAGGATTTATTGGACAGTATGGATAGGGCTAAAAAAACAAGAATAGGTTTATGGAGTACTTCATTAAAAAACATGGCTATTGAAAAAATGAAAGAAGATGTTGAATTAGAGGAGTTAGAACAGCATCTAATAATTCAGAGAAAAAAAGTAAAGCTATTACTTGTAGTGCTGATATTAGTAATTAGTGCTGTAACGTTAGGATTTGTATCTAATGCATATAAAAGGAGAAAGCTTTTATATAGTCAAGACAAACAAATAGCTGAGCATAATGCTATGTCATTAGATTTACAGAATGAAGTATTACAAAAAAAAGCAAAAAAAAAGAAAAGAGATCTTATTGATTTTGCGATCAATATCTCTCAAAACAAAGAATGGATTCAAAATTTTTTTGAGCAGATCAAAAAAGCAAGAATACAAAGAGGGAGAGCAAAAATCAAATCCTTACACATTCTGGAAGAGGAAATTAACAGCAAAATTAAGTTTGATGAATACATAAAGTATTTTCATGATATTGAGTTTTACGTGAAATTAAAAAAACAATACAATAACCTTACTAAGACCGAAATAAAATTATGCACAATGATTCGCTTAGGATTTGATAATGAAAAAATTGCAATATTACAACATATAGATAGGAACTCTGTGCGTCAAAGTCGATATCGATTAAAAAAGAAATTAAAAATAGATCAAAATCTTGATACGTTTTTGAAAAACTTTTAATGTAAGTAATAATGAATATTAGAATTAACATAAAAAACATAGTTTGTGTTTTTATCATTTTTTATCATATAGGAAATGGACAGGAAAACAAAACAAAGGAAATGTATCTCAAAGAATTCTATAAGATGGATAGTATTGTAGATGAAAAGTTCAGTTCGAAAATAATACATACTCTAAATAGAAATGAAATAGAAGAATTAATCAAGGACTATTTTAAGCTAATAGAGTTATTGGACAAAATTGAAGGAGAAGAACGATTAAAACTAAAGTTTTTTAGATTTAAAGGAGGAGCTTTTAATCGGTTAGGGTTGTTAAATGAATCAAATAAGAATTTGCGTAAAGCAAATGAATATTTCTACAAAATAAATGGTGATATCGATACTATTATAACTACATATAGTTTTTTAACACTTTCTGATTTGGCGTCTAATTATGTGAAAATGAATAAAATGGATAGTGCTACTATACAATTAAAAAAGGCTTCATCTCATGCTATAAAATATAGAGCTAGAAAAATGTATAGAGCATCTGCATTAAATAACATCGGTGTTCATTTTTTTGAGAATTTAAAAGAAAATGATTCTGCAAAACATTATTTTCTAAAAGCTTGGAAGTTAGCAGAAAAAGAAAAGAACAAAGAAATTGAAGCATTTTTAGGTAGTATCAGAGATAATATTGCTAATGTTTATTTGGTAGAAGGGAAAAATAAAAAAGCAAAAGCTTTATTTGAAGAAAATTTTAGGTTTTACCATCCAGATATCTACCCAAGAGATCCAGATTATGAACGATGGCTAAAAGCAGGATTGCAAGTTGCCGAAACAGCAATAAAGTTAGAAGAATTTGAGCAAGCTAAAAAAATACTTAACGATACGGAGAAAAAAATAAAAAAAAATAATTTTTTGGCTAAACCCTCGATTAGGCTTCGATATTTAAGAAACATGGAAACCCTGCATACCATTGAAAGAAATCATAAAAAAGCATATCAGTTTAGCTTAAGGAGACAAGAATTAGAAGATAGTCTGGAACGAAAAAACGTAGCGAAACTTATGATTTGGAATCAAAAATTACAAGACATAAGCTTGAAATGTATTTTTAAAAACATAAAAACCCGGCAGTTAACAAAACAAAAGTTAGCCTCGCAACAACGATCCAAATTGTGGTTTTCCATATATGTACTGGCAAATATAATTGTGATTATGATATTTGTATTTATACGCCGTAAGCAGAGAGTAACAAAAGAGGAAAAAAACAAATATTTAGTAGAGCAGAAAGTCCACATATTAAAGCTCGAAAATGAACTGCTCAAAAATGATATTGAATTAAAAAAAGATGATTTATTTAATATTGAAGAACGTCTCGAAATAGACAGAAAATGGGTTAAAACGTTGAAAGAAAAAATGAAAACAATTGTAAATCTGCAAGGTAAAGATCGCTCGCGTGCCTTAAATGTTTTAGAACTAGAAGTGCTAGCTAGAATTCAAAAAGATCAAAAATATGAAGATTTTAATAAAAAAAGGATAGCACAGTTAAGTGAAGAATTCTATAAGAAACTTAATTATAAATTCCCTGAACTCACTAAATCAGAAATCAAATTATGTGCTTTGATTCGTTTGGGAATTGAGAATCATGAAATTGCAATATTGCAAAATATCCATCCCAATTCTGTACTTCAGAATAGGTATCGCTTAAAAAAGAAATTAAAGATTGAAAATGACTTAGATAACTTCATAACAAATCTATAAAGAAAAATGGATCGATTCTAAATAAGACCATATGATTAAGAAGATTTATAAGACACAGTGTTTAACTATTATATGGTAAACATATAATTATTCAGTTTTTTTAAAGAGGTGCTAAAAATTTTTAAAATCTAACAAAATACGTAAAATGCTAAAAATAAATGATTTACTGGTTTAAGCCTGTGTTTTGTAGAGAAAAAATAGACGCTGCCAGTTTAGGTTTTATCAACCTAAATACTCAAATTTGAACATTAATAAATTTTATAAGGATTTGTAAAATCAATTCTAAATATTTTGGATCTAAAAATGCATAATATAGAGTTGTATAGAATAATAAACAACAATTGTGATCTCTGAGGTTTAAATGTGTATAGGTTTTAATACGAGATTACTTTGTTAGATCCTTCCTCCCCACAGACCGATATCCTCCTGATTCAAACGGTTAGGGTCGGAAGGTTTTTTAAAATTACTTTTTGTTGATGGTTGATACTTCATCAAAAGTTATTCAGACCTTGCAATTTGGAGCTCGCCAAAGTATGATAATTGCAAGGTTGTTTTTTTTAAATTTTGAACTAATACCATCTTATATATACATGATACTACAACTTAAATTTTCCAAGGTGTTTTGAAGCTATTAAAATTTAAACAGAGAGTTATTTCATCAGTAATTATTTCATTCATGCTCTCTATATAAATAATTCTATTCGATCACAAGTGGAATAACTATTCTATATACTTGGATTAGACAAAAATGATATTGTATGTAAGTCTTTGACTATGCACGTATTATGGTTTTTATATTGGTTTTGAGTTTTGTAATTATAAAACTAAAGTTGAAAATTTTACATTTTTAGCAGCTTTAGTATTACAATAAATTATATGTTAAGTAAGATAAAAAATTTACGTTCGTTCAACAAAAACATACTTTCGGTCGTTATAGGTATCTGTTTTGGAATGTTTGGATTTTCTCAAACTGGGCCTGGAGGAGTTGGAACTAATGATGGTACTTCAGATTTGGTCATGTGGTATAGGACAGATAATGCCCTTATCACTTCTGGTTCAAATGTGACTAATTGGATAAATTCAGCAGGATATGGAGTTCACGATATGGCGCAATCTGGAAGTTCCAATCCTCAATTAATACAAAATTCGGTCAATGGATATGATGAGATACAGTTTAACACATCGGGAATTTTACAAACAGGACTAAATTTGACTACAAGCAACTTTGTTACGAATCAAGCATCTTCCTATATTTACACTAAAGTAAATTCAATTACGAGATCTTTTCCTTATACAACTTTACCTGCTGGAGGTCAAAGATTCATGTGCCATATTCCCTGGTCAAATGGAATTGTTTATTTTGATATTGGTCAATGTTGTGGTGCAGCGGCAAGAATTCAAGTTGGCGGTTTATCAGGCTTAACGAATTATTCCTTATGGTCATATGATGCAAACCCTATTTCAGGTAAACAATTATACCGAAATGGTGCATTATTGCAAGACAGAGCTAATTCTTCAACGTATTCTTCACATTCATCCCACCGATTTGGATTAGGATCAAATTTCAATGGAAACATTACAGAAGTTATTGTTTTTAAGGAAAAAGTGAATACCGCTCAACGATTAATTATTGAGAATTATTTGACCGCAAAATATGGAAATGTATTAGTAGATAATGATATTTACGTACAAGATGATCCAGTAAATGGTGATTTTGATCATGATGTAGCAGGTATAGGTCAAGCTAGTGATGGCACAAATCAAACCGACTCGCAAGGCACGGGAATTGTAAGGGTGTTTGGTGCGAGTGATTTGGATAATAATGAATTTTTGATATGGGGTCATAACAATAGAGATCTACTGGTCAATAACACCACAGACATACCTCCAAATCGAATACATGCAAGATTAGAAAGGGTATGGAGAGTAAGTGAATCTAATGATTCAGGTATATTCATTGATGTAGGGACAGTCGATATGGTTATAGATACATCAGGAATTCCTGATTTTGAACCTTCTCGCCCACCTCAGTTGCTTATTGATACGGACAATGATGGTTTTTTTCACGATGAGAGCTCTTTAATTGGTCGCTCATTAGGTAATAACCTTTATAGATTCGATATGGTGACTACCATTGAAGATAATGTAAGGTTTACTTTTGCAATTGGTACTATAACCATTATTACCAACCGGAGGATTACTCATAGAGTGAATAAAAATTAATCCTTGAACCCTATAATTAAGTTTAAACTTTTTGTGATATACGTATTGTTTTACATAATAGAGAATATATTTCTTTGACGAATTCTGTAAATAAAAGATTTAGCGTTTAAATAATTTTCTGAGTGAGATTAAATTTTGTAACATCAAAATGTTTTAAAAATTCAGATATTGTTGCTATTCCTGTATCTACATAAACAATAAATCTATTGTCATCCTCTTACTATTGCCGACTCTAAAAGTCGATTTTTATTTACAGCCAAAGGGCACTATAAAGAAACCCTAAAAGCTGCAAAGATAGAATTTATAAAGATGTTTAGAACCTATGGCATGCCTAAACAAATACATACTGACAATGGAAACCCCTTTGGATCTGTAAGAGCTATTCAAAAATTTACACAACTTTCTTATTGATTTATTGAACTAGGAATCACCCCCGTATTTTCTGATCTTGCACAGCCAAAACAAAATGGAAGGCACGAACGAATGCACCGGGATTTAAAGGCAGCTTGTACAATACCTATGATCTAAAAACACAACAAAGACGTTTAAATCACTTTGTAAAGGAATATAATCACATAAGACCACACGAAGCTTTGGATATGAAAACACCCGCTGATGTACATGATTTTTCTTGTAGACTAGTCCTTGAAAAAATATCACATTTTGATTATCATAGTAGCTACAAAGTACTTAAAGTAACTAAGAGTGGAGCTATTAGATGGAAATCATATTATTGGGTATATCTATGATACTCCCAATTCCTAGGACAGCCTAAAGATATTTTTAAATTATTTACGAAGCCATATTTTTCTGATAAAATATTTGATCAGGAGGTACTTTTCCTATTTCGGTATGTCTTCTTTTGGTGTTATAAAATTCAATATATTCTTTGACATTTTGATATAATTCTAAACCTCCATTTGGAGGGTTTAAGTATATTTTTTCATACTTGATAGATTTCCAAAATCGTTCTATATAGACACTATCCAAAGCTCTGCCTTTCCCATCCATAGATATTTGTATGTTGTGCTTTTTTAAAGTATTAATATACAGGTCACTAGTGTATTGAGAACCTTGATCAGAGTTATGTATTTGTGGAGTTCCATACTGTTGTATAGTATCTATTAACAACTCATTACACCACCTAGCACTCATTGAGTTGGAGATACTCCAGTTTAAGATTTTTCTGCTATGTACATCAATGATGGCTGCCATATACATAAACCCACGATACATAGGGATATAAGTGATATCAGTCTGCCAAACTTGATTAGGGTGTATGATCTTAAGGTCTTTTAATAAATATGGATACACATAACTGGTTTTATCTTTTATGGTTGTCTTTGGTTTGTCATAAATGGTCTGAAGTCCCATTATTTTATATAGCCTTCTAATTCTTTTGATATTCACACGATATCCTAAGTCTAATTTAAGGTAATCTGTCATTCGTTCTACTCCATAGTAAGGATGTTCCAAAAATTGTTTGTCTATGGCTTCCATCAATCTCAAATTTAACGGACTCTCACCTTTAGGCTTATAATACAATCCGGAACGGTGAATCTCTAAAATTTTACATTGTTGGGCAAGGCTTAGTCTTGGGTGAGATCTGACAACCTTTTGCCGTTTGTAGGTAGCACTCATTTGTCCAAGACTTTCTTTAAAAAATCATTTTCAACTTGTAATTGACCAATTTTACTGTAAAGGGCACTTTTCTCCTTATCAGTATCATCAGCTTTCAACTTAGACTCAAAGGTTTTGGAAGAGTTTTCTATAAACTCCCGCTTCCAAGTGGATATCTGTGTAGGATGGATATCAAACTTTGAGGCTATCTCCTGTAAGGTTAACTGATCTTTGATTGCTTCCAAAGCTACTTTTGCTTTGAAAGATGGACTAAATTTTCTTCTCGATTTTTTCATAAGTACAGCGTTAAAGTTACATCTTAACTTGCTGTCTTAAAAATGGGGAGTACTATAATCTAACAGTTGCATTAAAAGGAAAATATGTAGGAATCCAAGAGCTTGGAAACGGAATTTGGAAAGTCTATTATATAAATGTATTTTTAGGTTTCTTTGATCAAAGAAACCTAAGAAAGAAGCAACAAGATTAGAAACTAATTTAGTGTAAACACCTAATCTTTAACTTGTTTAAACTGTGTATCTTAACGAACATATGCGAAAAATAGGACTTTACATATCGTTATTAATGATTCTATTAAATTTTAATTGTAAAACGACTCAAAAGGTGACAACAGACACTGTGAGCGATTTGGATACCCGGAAAACAAGAGAGCTAATTAATTTTTTGTTGAAACAAGAAGGTACGCAGTATCGACCGTGGCGATTTTTACCAGAGGGGTGTATTACTGAAGAGTTCATATATTATGATGAAAATGCACCTGCATTAGATTTTAATCAAGGTTTTATTGCAAGACTTTTAGAAATTAAAGATAGTATTCACTTCAATTCTCAAAAGAAACTGTATCTGAATTTTAAAATGACAAAAGACATAGTACCTAATAAAAAAATTATACCAGAAAAGAAAATTAAAGAACTCGAAAGAGAATATTTTCTTTCTTTACCAAAAGATTCTCCTCTTGATAATTTCTTGAAAATTAACTGCGAAAATACTATCGCTTCAATTTCAAAACCAATATTTAACAAAACATTTGATTTAGCTTTTGTTGAATTTAGAATAAATTATGGAGCATCAAGTGGTTTTTCTGCAAAAAAAGTTTATGCCTTTAAAGATGGGATATGGGTTGACTGGAACACTATTGGGAGTGTAAACTGGTAAAACGCTGGGTAACACCATATCCTATGTAAAGCCCTTTCCCAAATCTTAGGTTAAAAATACGATATTTTTATTTTTTAATTAATCCATATTGATGATTTTAGATTGTTGAATTGTTGGCAACGAGATTTAGGGTTGTCAATACTTCAACAATAGCCGTATAACTCCGCATCCTATATGTGGTATGATATAAGGTCATCCACAAGCATCACTATGATTTTGATTGACCAACAAGGCAACTTGCTATGAAATGTGATAGTTAAAACTTCACCTATGGTGTTTAGTTGTCCTATTCTGGGTCAAAAGTATTGTCGAGTTTGTAGGCTTATATTGTTATTAATTTACTTTTTTTTAACTTACCACTCCTATCTGATAAGGGGTTTCTGTTTTAATAATCGCGTGGATACGACTTAATAACTTTCTGGCTACTTTCATTAAGATTCGTTTTACGTCCTTGCCTTGGTGTGATCGATAGTACCCTTGCATCACAGGATCAAAACGCAAAGCTACCCAAGTAGCCTCTACTAGATAGCTTCTCATAATCCGGTTGGCCCTGGTGGTAAGTCCAGAAGTAACCAAGTTATCACCACTCTGATGAACTGAGGGGATCAATCCAACATAACTAGCCAATTGTTTAAAGTTTTTAAACCTTCGTAAATCCCCCAACTCACAAAGAATACCACAAGCTACTATAGAACCTACACCGGGAACACTTCTTAGTAAATAATAGTCCTTCTTGTAATGCTTACGGCAATAGGCTCGTAACTTAACACTTACAGACCGGACTTGCTTATCTACAAAGTCGAATGCCCCCAATCGAGTTTGCAAACAATAATCCATCGTTTCATTGGAAATTCTTGCCAAACTGACCCACTTAATCCTGCGAAAGTGACCCATTGAATCCTATTTAAAGTGACCTGGGTATTCCTGTTTAAATTGACCCACCCCTAAAAAGAGCGTGTATTAAAT
>NZ_JARYGY010000015.1 GCF_029906345.1 Aquimarina mycalae
TGACAATTTGCAACAAAAGGAAGAGAATTGCCAACATTTAAACACTTCAAAGTAACCATTATGAGATAATTAAAATAGAAATATTAACTTTGGAAAACTGAGCTAGTGCTTTTCATAGGACACGTTGTTGGCAACTGGCTTTTTTTATTCTATATCTGTCTCCAATTCTTTTCTCATAATATTTCCACAATTAATAAGTTTATTTATTAATTCATTGTCAATTTTTGTAGAGATTACTTTTCCATTAGATATTTTCTTAAAACGAGTGTTTTCTCCTAATTCAATTTTATAAATAGTGTCAGAAAAAGTTAATTTATTTTCATCGTACTTAAATTTTTCAAGAGGATATTTTTTTAAATATTTTTCATCTTCTGGAAAATGTTCTTGATAGATTATTTTAGAGAATTCAATTCCTTTTAAATATAATTCCTGTTTTATAAAACCTGATTCACCTTTGTAAATAGCGTTAATAAAAACTAATTTATTTTTAAAATAAAATCCATCAAGTCCACCACCACAAGTTGACATTAGTGAATATTCCTTCTTTTTTAAAAAACCGTTTAATTTCAAAGAATCTATTTCAACTACTGAAAATTCAAATTCTGTTTTTAAGTTAGATTGTTCAATGATATTCTCTACTTTTAAATCAGTCTTATTTTTTTCCGTTTTAGATTTTTTCCTATCTTTTTCTTTACAAGAGGAAAAAGTTAAAATCAACAATAAAATCGTTATTTGTAATTTCATTCTTTGCTTGTTACCAACTGGTTATATGCAATCAAATATATTGCTTTTAGGTTAAATATCTCCGGATAATAAAACATTTCCCTTGTTTTTATCTGAGTCTTTTTATTTCTGTAAAGCCGTATCTAATGAGTTTTGAACTTCTGTTAAATTTAGAGTACTCATTAGCTGTACTCACTTGTGAATAGTCTCTCTTCACTTCTATTATTAATAAACGAAGTAACACACGGTTAGAGTTTAGTAGCTTCCCTTATGTATCCCTTTACTACCGTTACCTTTTTTTCATTGCGATTAATAACGTTTTTTCTTCATGTATAAATTAGATTTAATGAGGTCGGCATCTACATATTTTAAAAACTTATTACCTGTCCTTACTCTTCCTAGACTAATACCTGTAATGAATTTTAAAGAGCCTTTATGTTCATTTGTTAATGGCATTCCATTTATAGTTAGAATTTTAAGGTTTTTACGGACTTCAATATGACCATACTCCATAGCTGCTCTTTTGTACTTATGAGCTGTCTTTTTACTAACATTGAGGCATTTTGCGAGATATAAACAAGGAAGAGGATAATAACCTTTTGATTTTTTATTAGTGCGAAGTCTGGCGCCACCTTTTTTTGGCACCGACTTTCTATCACACCATCTTTTGTAGTTTCTGTAATAGATAATTAAAACAGCACAACAAAAATTTCTTAAGTCCTCAAATGTTTCATTCTCATAAATTACCGCGCAGGTAGTTTTTATATCATAAATATCACATAATTTCCTATAGCTAATAACCCTTAGAGATTTTATATTAGAGTATGTTGTTATCCATTCATTTTGTATTAACCAAGTAAGGCAGTTTTTAACAGTTTTCTCGTTAAGTTGCAAGTGTTCTGCTATCTCTTTAGTATTTTCTAAATGACTATTTATATACTTTACATGACCACTAGAAGTAAATTTAAAGTATAGGTAAACTTTAAGATGATTTATCTTTCTGTTACATATACAATATTGACACAAGCCTACTGGTATGGAAGTATATAGTTCTTTCATATTCTAGGTTGCTTATAATAGTTAGATGTTAGAGGAAATAAATCAGCCTCTTCTAGAACTGGTTTTAATTCATATAATTTTTTAAACCCTAAGTAAACCTGGTTCGAGATTAGTTTCGTTCCCGCTACGAAGAAAACCAGTTGTGAAAACAACTGGTTTTTTTTATACTCGAAAATCTGATGTCTTATATAAAATATTTTTTTGTGCGAGCTTCCTAAAGTCCCAACGACGAAATGTAGTACAGGGGTTAACCTTGTTCTTGTTGTAAAATATAAAATACTGAAAAATCAATGTTTAACCTCTCGGTTTTTAACCTAAAAACTACCAACTTTAGCTTGTCTTTAAGTACAACGAATAGAGCTACTTTTAGAATTTATCTTATTTGCTATTTTGATTAAGTCTCGGTTTATTAATGTTTTATGAATGAAATAGTTAAAAAATGTTGCAACTTTATCAGAACTCTATCCGCCCCCTTTGGTTTATCATAAATTTTTGTGATAATATATCTTTATGGAAAAAGTAAGTTAGACGATTACATCATCTTTATATCTAGTATATGGTTTTACTTCTTTCCAATCGTATTGCTTGTGGTATTCTTTTTTGATTTCAGCTTTACCTCCGTTAGAGTTTATGAAATTTACCAAATTTGACATCATATTAATCCAATTAGCTGCCCCAGCCGCAAAAACAGCTTTATCAAAAGTTAATAGATTAGTAGTTCTATCTGCTCCTCTGGTGTAAAAAATCATATTTTCTCCATGGAGGTTATAGGCAAACATTCTATTACCAGTTACTGGGTGTTTTCCTGTTTCACTACCTCCACTGATTGTCGAAAAAACCCAAGAACTTTCATTATAATAAGAGGTTACAACTGCAGCATCATCAGGTCCTTTTAAATCTATATGAATAATTGAACCAATAGGATTTTCAGATTCCCATAGTACTTTGTCTTCTGGTTCCTTTAAAGGCCTGAATTTACTCCAACTAATTGTAAATTGTGTTAGATTAAGTCTAATATATTTAAAAAACTCTTTGTATTTCTTATCATAACGAGTAGGTAACTTCTCTATTTTAATAGAGAAAAGGTCTAAATTTAGATCATTAGAATTATTCACTAAGTTTATTCTTTGAACATAATAATCTTCCCCTCTATTTTTAACATTTTCATCTACAAATTTAGGAGGATAGAAATTTATAAGAGGTATCCAAGATTCTATATCGGATTTTTTAATTTTTTTACCTGTAGATAATCTTTCAAGTTCAAAACTCTCATTCGAATTCGAATATTTGAAATTAGCATTATTCCCAAGATTATCGACAACATCACCAAGATTCTCTGGAGCTATTATGCTTCCAGTACCTTCTTTCTCATATGATTTGGCAACAAACTTATTATAATCTTCAGCGCTAATTTCTCCATTTTCCAACATGCTTTTGGCATTTTTTAAAGCATTTAGATTATTCATTTTTTTCTGTACTCCTTTTTTATTTTTATTATCTTCTTTTAAAGATTCACCCCCATCAATTTGTTGTTCCAAATGTTTTTGAGTTAGTTTTTTAGCATCTTCATCGGAAATACTTCCAGCTTTTTTAGCTTTGTTAATGTCATTTTGTATTTCTTTTGCATTATTGGTATTATGCTGTTGTTTAGCTAGACTTGTTGCCATTTCTGCATATTTTTGTGCAGCAGCAGTATTAGCTTTGAATGTCTCTAAGGCATTATTTTGATTGGCAGCTAAACCAGTAATATCTCTAAAAGCATCGGATTTACCTAATAACTGATTTATTCCAGCCAAGCCTGCTGCAGGCGTTGGCGCATTTGGAGCATTTTGAATGTTGACCAATGGTTCGGCAAAATCTTTATAATTAGGTTTGTAATCTGTTATTGTAGGTGTTGGAGTTACGACTTGAGCTATTGGAGTGGATTCTTCCGTTCTGAATTTGTCCCAATCTTGAGAAGAATTTTCTTTTACCATTTCACAGGCATCACAAGATCCTTTAACCGCTTCCATAAATACGCCCCTTGTTGGAATACTTAATCTATAAGGCGGCATTGGGGTTAATGGTTTGTAGTAATCTAGTAATGGCGTTTCCAGAAACACATTATCTCCGATTTCTTCTAACATATAATTCCTTCCAACCTTATAACCATCTGCAACAGGAAAAACTAAGGAGTTACCAGCAATAGTAATAAGCTCATTTTTAACCACAGAAGCCAAACTTCGCATCACAGATTTTTGGCCTGTAGAAGCATATGTTTGAATATTAAAACCATCTAATAGCATAAATCGTCTATCCGGATCTAAGTTTGTCCATAAAATTTTGTTGTAATATTCAATATTACTATTAAGGTGTTCAATGAGTTCATTTACGATGTATTCATCTTCTTTTTGAGGATTGATTTTATCTCTTGAGGTAAGTGGTATATAAAGATTAGTTCCATCAAGAAGATCATCATTAACATATCCATTAAATATAGAGCCTTCAAAATGAGCTGTAGAATAGCTCATTTGTACTTTTCCAATATTCAGTTTTATAAAATTCTTCAATGCATGAATATCATCGTTTGTAGATACGACTGTCAGGTTTTGACTTTCTCCTCCTAAATCCTTCCTATTGCCTGGGAAATGACCGTTAAAATTAACATTTATACTCCTATTGCCACCTGTATAATTGGTTTCAGTAGAAAAATCCAATTTTGGTCCAATTGTACCATAATTTAATTTGAAGTGAAATGGATTTCCTGGTAACTCAATTGCTTCAACTTCAGTTTTTCCACTATATATGGCTATAGAATCTACTATTCTTGCAAAAACTAAAGGCAGTAAGTCTTTATAAAAAATTTCATCCCATTCGGCTATCAACCTTCCAGCATAATAATAATTAAGCATATCTCCAACTCCTGATTCTCCTTGATATCCTAAAATTTTAGAATATGTTTCCCAAAGTTCTTTATCAACATGACCATCTTCAAATATACTATCAGTAGGTACGTCAACTTCAACCCCAAGAATATTTGGAACTCGAACTTTAGAAAAAGTATTTACTCTTATTGCTTGGGCAGGAGGAACTCTGTCAAAATTATCATCAATGGATATAAAAGTGTCTTTAATTTTTGTTAGATGATATGTAACTTTTGTTTCATCTTGGACTCCAGCAGCTAAAAATGGACCAACAATAGGGATAAGTCCAAATAATCCTCTTTCATGATTTTTCGAGACATTTTCAACTTTTTTTGCAACGGCAAATGATTTAATTCGGTCATATTTTGTTTTTGGCCTTGGTATATTAACATTCATAGTAAAACGACCTTTAATTTGGGTTATAGTACCATCAGCATAAGTTTCATTTTTTTTAGGAAAATCAACCCTTTCATAATTTGTTTTAATTCTTTTATTAGCATCAAAAGCTTTTAATAAAGGGTGTTGTCGACGGCCAAAATAATAGGAATAAGATTTTAAGTAAGTATTGGAAGGAAGCGGTAATAAATTTGGAGCTAAAATATCTTTCCATTTATGAATATTTTCCGTTGTAAAATGTGTCATCAATAATGGCACAAAAACACATTCCTCTACATGCGATATTTCCTGAAAAATCGCGTAATGTCTTAATACTTCAAAATACATCATCGTTAGAGAATGACAGTGATTATGATTTGCAACGGTCTCTGTGGTTACCCCATATTGTTGACCTTGGGTAACTGTTGTAACTACAGAGGCATTTAACTGTCTATAACTTTCAGCATTTTGTGTAAGCGAATTACGAAGTTTTTCATCAAAAAACTGAGTTACATTTCTGGAACTATTTTGTGAAGCAGAAGAGTTGGCATTAGAAAACCCTCCAGCTACGCCTAATGAAGCTCCTATACCACCATAAGATCCAGAGGCCCCCAATCCTGCAGACATACCAGAAGTATGAGCTTTACTTCTCCCACTTAAGGCTTCATTGTTTATACCACCTAAACGATCTGTGATCGAGCGGTCATTAATTAATTGATTAGTAAGTCCTTCTTCTTGAGATGCACTTTGGGACTCTGCTCCACTTAACGAATGTGAAGATTCAAATACAACAATTTGTTTTTTCTGACCCGGAGCAAGTGGTAATGAATACACCAAATCTCCCAGTGAATATCCATCAGCTTTAAAAACGGACTTATAATGCAAGATATGTCCGGTGGCTATAGATACTGCTTGATAAAGCGATAAATTATCTTCGGCATCTGGCGCATCTTCCCAGCGGATAGGATTATCGATTCCTATTTCTTTTCTTCCTAAGCTATCAGCACCTCGTTTCAGATCATATTTTGTTTTACCTCCAACTTCTTTTTTTTCTAATGTGTAATTGCAGACATCGGGATCAGAAACTCTAACAATTGCATTATAACTATATTCTCTTAATGTTCTATTAGGGGTTGATAGATTTAAACAAGTACCTCCTATATCCTGTGTATATTCACCAGAATCAATCAGATCTGCCTGATCTGGTAACCGTTTCGCTTTGACCGGAGAATGGCAACCGCAGTCGTCATCTTCTTCTGATTTTGTGATTTCATCATCACTTAACAAGAGGTAGATAAAGTCATCCGAAATGGTTTCATTACTATTACTTGAATTAATCAATAGTTCAGCAGGACTATTAGGTATAAGCGATACTAGAGCTTGTGCTTCTAAATAATTACCATAGGGGTAATCCATAGAAAAATTACCTAATGTATCTGTTGTTGTTGCAGATACAATTTTGAAAGACTCGTCATCATCGATTTTTGCTTGTACGATTACCGTCAAATCATTTAGCTTATGGGTATCGCCTTTTTGTAAAACTTTTCCTCTTAATCTTTTTATACTTTTTGGATTACCAGTAACGGTGTCGATAGCTATATTACCAAAAGGATATTCTTTTACCTTAATTAGGATGTTTTGTAAACTCTCATCATCGGGATTATATTTTTCTTCCCATAAAACAGCACCATCAAAACCTTTTATTTTTATAGTTAGTAGCCCATTTATGGTATTGGTAACGATAGCTTCATCATTTTCAAACTCAAAAGGTATTTTGTTATCAACGATGCCATTTTTTGATGTATCCCAATTATATGACAATATGTTTATAGAATTACCATTTGTCGTATATTCAACTAATAATTCATAATTATCTAAATCGGATTTTGTTTTTTCTGTTTCAGAAAGTACCTCTAGAGAGCCTTTTATATCCACTGTTTGAATTTCTGGGACGGTTATAGGAAAATCAAATAAACTATTAAAATTGTCAAGAATTTTCGGCATAAAATTATCAGGAAAGGTATACTTGTCTTTAAAAAACTTTTGCCAAAAATCAATATAAGAAGTTCCGATTACTTCCATAGAGTTAATTTTCGGAACATTTTCGTTTAAAGAAGTAAGTATTTGGATAAACTCAAGAACTATTATGTTAGGGATTTTAAATTCCAGACTTCCTAAGTCTAGTGTGTATTTAAAAGCTTCAAATATACTTTTGTTAATTATAAAAACTCTGGAATCTTGTTGATTTGGTAGTGCTTTTAACCCTTCTTCATTAAAGGTAATATCAATTTGAAGTGAATCATCTATTTTCTCTTTTAATTTTTCAAGGTTGTAATTATTTGCTTGATGACTTTTACCATAAGTTTCTTCAAATTTTAGTAATTCCTTTTCATAGTTTTTTTCATCATAATCACTAGAAAAAGAAGATTTTTGATAGTAAATACCTTCATGTTTATTTGATGATAAGAGTTGACCAAACTCATCTGTTATTTTTATTTCGAAGTAAAATGAAAAATCATTAATATTCTTATCCTCATTGGGGTTTAAAATTTCTATAAAATGATATCGGAAAAAGCCATAAATATCTTCAGAACTTGTTCCAATCAGTTTATTTAATGGTAAATCAAATTGATAGGTGTTGTTATCTAGATTATGTGAAAATTTGAATGATTTATGGTTACTAACAAATCTTCTAATACGATTATTATGATTTCTAAATGAGAATATTGGAAGAATAACCTCAATTGTTACTTTGTCTATATTAGTTTGATTAGAAGTGTTTTCGTGCAAAAAAGTTTGTTGTAAAGATGGCATAATTTTTATGTGTTTTAAGATTTAGTAATTGTTGGAAATAGTAAGACTGGTTAGCTTTTTGACAATTATGCACTAAGGAGGTTACACGCTATTCTCTGTAATATATTTTTGAACAGTTTTAATTCTGTTTTAAAATTAAAAATACTTGGACTCAATTTTTAATCAACTTGTATCAAAAACAAGTCAATTATTAGAAGGTTCTTGTAATTGAATTTAGAATATCAAAAATCTGTCATGTCATATCATAAATACTTCAAATTAAGTGTCCTGAGGAAGGAAATTTTGTGTTTAATCTTTTAAAAAAAGTATTTTTGAGTAACACACTCTCAAAAACCTGAAATTTCTATGAAGTTTACCTCTTTAAAGAATAGATACCGGTATTTTATTTCATTAGGTTCCGAAAAAAACACTTCTAAAAGTGAATTAAAAAAGATAAAATTATTTAATGTTTTTTGCTATGTATGGCATTTGTTAACGATACTAATGCTTATTGAAATACCATTTGAAAAAGAAGAGAATAGTTTGATAACATTGCTTGTTTGTATGGTAATGGTAGTTCTCATAATTGGTATTCAATATATACATGCTAATTATAGTTATTCTCTAGCTCGTATTTTGTTTGTGTTTAACATTATTATCTTAACTTTTATTTTTTCGAATTATACGTACAAAGGAGAGCTTTTGGAATATTATTTTTTATTCCCTTCTGCTATAAGCCTTATTTTTATTGATAGAAAACTGATTAATTATATCGCTTTATCTATTTCCTATTTGTGTTTTGTAATTCCTAATACGTTTTTCTTTGATCATTATGATATAAATCCATTTAACGATATATCTGTAACATTTCTATTTTTTAGCATTTTTATTTTAGTAAATTATTTTAAAAATTTAAATATCAAAAATGAAAAAGCACTTCAGATTAAAACTACAGAATTAGAAGATTTGAACGCGTCTCAGGCACAATTTTTCATCAATATTTCTCACGAAATCCGTACTCCTTTAACTCTTATAAAAGGACAAGCAGATACCCTCAAAGAATTTCAAAATATAATACCACAATTAATTGATGTTCAGGATGAGTTGAATGTTCAAAGCAATAAGATTGCTGTTATGGTAGATGATGTTCTGGATATTGCAAAAATGGAGGCGGGTAATTTTAGATTAGATTTTAGCAATACTAATATCTCTGAATTAGTAAGTAAGATTTATAATTCTTTTGAATCTAATTTCAAACAAAAGGATATTCATTATGATCTAATAAAAAATTCTAAAGATTATATGATAACAGCAAACGAGGTTTATTTAGAAAGAGCCTTAAACAATATCATTATAAATGCTTTAAAATATACTGATCGGGAAGGAAGCGTAACAATAGGGTTAAAAAGAAAGAAAAAGGAAATAATTATATCAGTAATAGATACAGGGATTGGAATATCTCAAAAAGATATAAATAAAATTTGTAATCAATTTTATCAAGCTAATAATGACATTAATAAAGCAGGAGGAAGTGGAGTGGGACTTGCATTTAGTAAAGAGATTATTGAATTGCATAAAGGGAAATTACAAATAAGTAGCAAGCCAGAAGAGGGAAGCGAATTCAAAATAATTTTGCCATTACAAGAACATAAAACTATTGCTAAAAGTAAACAGTATAAAAAGGTTGAAAAAAAGACAACAGAGCATATAGATACTTTGGATATACAACATCTTAATAATCATAAAATTTTACTGGTGGATGACAATTGGGAGATGAGAAAATATCTAAAAAGCATTTTAAAAGAGAATGAATGCTTAGAGGCAGAGCATGGAATCCAAGCATTAGATATGATAAAGAATACTCAATTTGATTTTATTATTGTGGATTATATGATGCCCAAAATGAACGGTCTTGAATTTATTCAATCGTTAAAAGCTCAGAAATATGATATTCCGATACTGATGCTTACGGCTAGAACCGATAAAGAAAGTAGGTTAGAAGTTTTTAGGTCAGGTATTGATGATTATCTTAATAAACCTTTTGACAGGGACGAACTATTGATACGAATTCATAATTCCTTAAACAATTATCGTAATAGAATTAAATTTATAGAAAAAGAGAATATAGCATCAAGCGAGATTGAACAAGATAATAGTTGGATTAAACAAGTTGAGAAATATATAGATCAAGAATGTTCTAACTCAAAATTAAAGCTGGATGATATTGCAGAACAATTTAATATTTCGATAAGTACATTGTCAAGAAAGATAGAAGCTGCTACTGGGCAAAAACCGAAAGAATTTGTAAAGGAAATTAAGTTGCAGAAAGCAAGAAGAATAACCGAAGATAATCCTGAAATATCGTTAAAAAAACTTTCGTTAGAAGTTGGGTATGCGCATAGTTATAATTTTTCTGAAATTTATTTTAAGCGGTTCGGAAGTAGACCTTGGAAGTAATTGGTTTTGACGTTTATTAAAGAACAAAAGGTACGTACCACTTACGTACCGCAAATACGTACCTATTTGTATGGATTTGTAACGATTTGTAGTGATTTGCAAGCATGGTTCTTTAGTAAAATCCTTATAAACAGAGAGGTATAAATGTAACTTTGTAGTCTCATAACCCGAAGGTCACAGGTTCGAGTCCTGTTCCCGCTACTATTAAGCTACTGATTTTCAGGGGCTTATCTTTTTTATAAGCGTTTCAAAACAGTACTCCAAGCACGGTTTTCAAGCACGGTTGTAGTGCTTTATCTTTATAAGGCACATATTTTGAGAGGGTTATAAGTTTTTTTAAACATTGTCCTTTCGGGTAGATATTTCAACTTCCAAATATTTTAAGTTTTTTTATTGTTTTTGAAATAAGTCTTTCGTCTATATAGTGCCTTCTTAAAACTTCGCTAGATGAATGAGAAGATAGTAATTTGGTTTCTCCTTTTATAGTTGCATTCAAGTAAGTTAAATATGTTTTCCTAAGATGCTTAAATTTTATTTCTCTTCCAGTATTTAGTTGTTTATAAAAATGTGTAAATCCTTTAGATAAATTGTCTTTTATTGTAGATGCTGTGGTGATTCTCTCTGGGTGGAGAATATACTTATCAGCGCCTATTTTTTCTTCTAAACCCAATTTGTATAATAGTTTCAATAATTCGTTTGTTATAGGGATAATTTTTGGCTGTACATTGGCATTAAAACCTTCGCCTTTTTGACGTTCAACTTTAAAGTTTCTTATCTCAATGAAATGTGGTTTCTCATTTTTGAAATGAATCATATTCCATTTCATCTTCACAATTTCTTCTCCTCGACATCCTGTCTGTAGCGCCAGTTTAATGCCGTTTTTTAGATAAGGTCTATATCGTTGTTTATAGTATGATTCTTTAGCGTTATTAATAAGCTGTTTGCCTAATTCTGGTTTTATTGTTTTTAGTAAAGCTTTATATTCTTCTTGATAAATAATATCTTTTCTGATTACACCTTGTCGTCTTTTAACCTTGTTAAAAGGATTATTTAGAGGTAGATTAAACCTCTGTATAGACCAATTAACATATCCTCTGAGGTAATCCATTTTATTATTATAAGTAGAGTATGAATATTCCATAGTATCTAGTAAGTAACTGTGAAATACTCCTACGTGTTCATCTCTAATAGCGATAAGCGGAATGGATGAAATATTTATTTTACTACTTTCCATTGCCTTATTGAATAATTCTAGGCTATACTTTATTTCATTGATGTGTTTTTGTATACGTTTTACTTTTTGATGGTCAGGTATTTTTACATTTGAAAGATATAAGGTATATTCTATTTGTGCATCTATAATAAGAATGTTAATTCCTTTTATTGTGCTTTCTTTTGTGTTGATTATTTGAACTTCAGATTTTATTTTTTTCTCGAAATCAATAGCTTCTAAAATTGCGTTGTTATAATCTACAGAACTAAGGTTTTTAGACTTAGTTTTTCCTTTTTTATTGGGTAAATATACTCTCACTTTATATCTGTGATCTTTAAAGAAATTGCATAAAGAAAATACTGTGGTAGTTTCATTGCAGATAGGTTCTTCGACTTTGGTTATACCTTTATTGGATTTGATGAATTTATGTGTCCACGAAAAGTTTTTACGACAGCGATTGCAGTAAATAAATAATCCTTTGTGTTTTTGTTGGGGTAATTCTTTTCGTTTCATTCTATAGTGTTTTTAAGTAGGTCTAAATAGCAATATTTAGATGTTTGAAAGAAATACTGCTATCTCTAAATTTGGTTAATTTCTTTGCTTTTTTTAGATTAAAAATAGCTTGATAATTCCTTTATAAAGTTGCACTATAGTTGAATGGTAAGAATATAAGGGTGAATGTGTTAATTTCTATACGTGAAAAGTTAGATGTTATGTTGTAGCCAACTAATGCTAAAATAGTTTTTAATATCTTTCTAAAGAATATAACTATATTGTTGTAAAAAATGAACTCAGATAAACTTACTTATCTTAAAAGAGTGCTAGAGCATAAATTATCTATTCTTGACTTTGAAGAGAAAATTACAAAGTATGATAGGCAATTGGGAAAGATACTTCAAACTCCTGCTGATGAATACTCGAATTCAGGTAATATAGAGTATGGTATCGATAATATTTTAGATGCTGTTAGTGCGGTGAATTATCCATTAGGATATTTAAGATCAAAAAGGGATACCTATCAAGAAATCCTAGAATTATTTGAAAAAGAAGAAAAAGAATTGGAAAGTATTTTAATCCCACTTCCTAATCAAGATAACCTTGATGATCTTTTATTAGATGGTTTAGATTTATTAGACGAAGAACCTTCTGAAAAGCATTTCTTTGATTGTAAACTCACTGATGAGGATTGGGGTGCGGAAGGTTGTGCCTGTCCTGGAGCTTATGTATATAGAAAATACTTATCAATTGGATTAAGTGAAGAAGACGCTAAATTAATCTCAAATTATGTTGATTTTGGATCTGTAATGGAAGAACAGGAAAGAACTAAAGCAGAGGAATTATATCAGCACCATAAGTTTTTAAATATTAAATAGGGATTAAATAACAAATAGATAGTATTAAAACAACAGCGTACATTAAAAAATCGGTTGTTCTTCTATATATCCATCTAAAAGGCATTCTCCTTTTTAGTTAGTTTTATATTTTTAATGTATTGTAATGATAGATTTTGTGTGCATTAAGTGATTCAAAAATTGCTCTTTCAATTTTTTTTCTATTAGCTGAGTCTCTATAATTTCTATCAATACTGATTTTCATTGTATAGAATTGGAACTCCAAATTATCTGTTTCATTTAATTTAAAATCTGGAAAGGCAAATTCTACTGAACAATTTCCACTCCCTTGTGCATGATTGAATTTATATTTAACTATCATGGAGTGTAAGTGAATACATTTTCTGTATTCTAACTTTGAAAGTAAGACATGTCTTCTTAGTACATTACCTTTTAAATTTAAATTTTCTATGTCCTTTAGGAATTCTTTAGCATCATCAGGTAAATCTTCTTGAGAATCCGGACTAACAGAGATATTCTCTACTTTACTAAACTCGAGAAAGTCAATATTATCCAAGAATTTCATGAAGAATAAAAATCTATCTTCATTAATAAATTGAGAAAACAAAATCCTCTCGAAAGTATCTTCCCTATTTACAGAGTTGGTCTCTTTGAAATGATTCTCCATTTGTTTGTTTAAAGTGTCTACTAATTTTTGAGTTCCCTTAGAACTAAAAGTTTTAGTAACACTTAAATGTAGATGCCCATCATTTTTTAACTCATAAACTATCCCTCCTCTAAATTTTCTTTCCTTGTTATGAATATCTTTAATCTCAGAATGTTCTTTTATTTCAAAATCAAGCTCAACCTTATCTTGTCTTCCATCTACTTTTTTAAAGGAAGGTATGCCAATTAGCTCCATTCCAGATTTATAAGTGTACATTTCCTCTAAGATTTGATGTAATTTGATAGTTTGAGGAATAGATTTTAGTAAATTAGTATCACCTTTCCAGGGAATACTTGCGGTTCGATATTTCTCTTTTTCTTCTTTATTTTTTTTAAACTCTAAAATGTTCTTATACTCATCAGGGCTCAATAGAGTACACATGAGTTCTGGCACTATTTTATCTTTATTATACTTAGATAAAAAGATTCCTTTTGATTTAATTACTTTTTTTAAGTCATTTTCTGTGAGTTCAGGTTTAACTAAAACAGTTCTTATAAGTTCTCCATAAGGGAGCTGGTATAATGAAGAGTTATCTTCCATATTATTCAAGATTTGAAAGGTTTTTAAAATCTAAATCAAGAGAAACCACTTTTATAAGTTTTATAAAACTACTATCCGTAAATCTTGATTTTACTTTTTGAATCAAGTCATCATGGTCGTAAGAATTATAATCCTTGAAAGCTAAAAAGATTGAAGTTGTTGCCTCTAATTTATCAAAGGTTTTTGCTAGACTAATAATTTGAGCAAGGTGTTCTTCATCTATATTTTCTCTACATGAAAGCAAAAAATAAATTTTATCATTCATTTTAAACCTCATAGGAAGAATATCATATGCAAAAAAGTCTAGAGGAAATATATCTCCAAAATTTTCATTGTAATTAGCCTTTAGGTTTAGGCCTGTAGAAGGATATACAAATGAATAATTCTTAGAGCTTAAAGAAGCTATTCGTGATACTGTCTTGTAGATGAACTGTAACCTTGCTGAATCAACAACAATTAATCTATCAAAATTTATAGCTAGTGATTCTAGTTGAGATTTAGACAAATCTTCTATAATAGAACTTTCATCTTCTTTTGAGTTTGACAACCAAAATAATACCCCCGTAACACGAGTACTTTTAACAGCCATAGCATTTTTTTCTATATCCTTTTTCTCATCTGAATAATGAAAACACTCTAAACCAGTAGCTAAATCAATAAAGTGTTCTTTAAATTTGTTACGAGGTGAACCAGGGTATTTATTCTTAGTATGCTTTACGGATATGTATCCTATTTCTAAAACCTCTGATTTTAAAGGGGAGTTATAGTGAATCAATCCATCAATTCCGTGAGAGTTTGACTTAGAATTAGTTCTTAATTCGGCATGTTCCTTTTGACTCTCACACTCCATACGGAGATTACCTCTATAGCTAGGAAAACCTAATAGTTCTTTGAAAAATTTCTCAATAATAGATTCACCATGTTCTCCTGATTTTTTGGATACTTCTCCAGACATAGTTATATTTTAAATTATGTAATTTATCATAAAATAGTTGGCTGTTTAAAGCTACATTCATTTTCTTATAAAAAAAATTTTTAACGGGAAATTTCTGCAGATCTGTGATGCTCTATATAAATTACCCCAGTTATCCTTGCTTTTAATTTCCTCTGTCTTGTCTTAATACATAAAAGTATTTTAATTGATCTTCGAAAGTTTATATTTCGTTAAAGCCTCGAAATCTATTTTAGAAGCAATACCAAATAAGTAAATAAGATGATTACAAACTTCATTTATGGATAATTGATGTTCTTGATTGATCTGAAATTCACCACTAAAAAATTGTAAAAATTTATCATCTACTATCCCGTTTCGATGAGAGTATAAGTGTCTAATCTGTAAAATTTTTTCTATAGTTTCTTGAGTGTTTTTGTCAATAATGTTCAGGTTTCTAATCTGGGAGTTATCTTTAATAAATCCTTTCACACTACCTTTTTGTAATTTTAGAAGTCTTTTTTTAGCACAATATTTAATAAAATCTTCCATGTCTGAACAGTTCAAAACCTCTTCTACTGTTACTGGACTGCCAGATTTAAGGGTGCTAGGTTCAGATAAATAAATTTCATAGAGTAAATCAGATAAGTAAGCTTCGAAGTTGTCTACAAAAGAAGAAAACAGAATTCTAGTCAAAATTTTTCCTTCTTGATCGGTAGTTACTTTTTTAGGTGATACAGGATATAGAATTCTATCCAGATTATCTATTATTTTTAAAATACTCTGACAGTGTTCTATGTAATTGTTAAGGGAATTGGTAGCTTCTTCTTTATTTTGTTGAAGTTGAATATTAATTTCTATAATTTTCTTAAAACCATCCTTTTTAAATTCAATTGGCGAAGGGTTTAGTAGTTTAATTTGTTCACCAACTCTTTTGTATGTTTTTCCTTGTATAGAAACATTTATTCCATCTTTTTCTATTATTTTGATCGCAAAGATTTTCTTTCCTTTTATGACTAAATACTTATAATAATAGGTGACAGGAAGTGATAACTTACTAATGGCTATTCTTGTTAATTCAGGAGCATTAAAGTCATTACTTAATCCAAGTACTTTTCCTAAATCTGAAACCCCTAATATTATATAGCCCCCCTTTGAATTAGCAAAAGCACTTATCATTTGTGCTAAATTACCAGAAGGAGGTAGGACTGCTTTATATTCAAGAGTAGAACTTTCGGGTAGTCCAATAATTCCTTCTATTTCTTCAATATCAATGTCCATATTGTAAAGGTATTTTGTTAAATCCTACATGTTTAATAATTTCACCAAGAGAAAGTTTTCGTGGTTCTTTCTCACCATCGTCAATCCAAAGTTCTGCTTCTGTATAATCTAAGGTGTCTTTTTCAGACTCGTAATATAGAATAACTTGATTTCCATCACTTGGTCTGCAAACAATATAGATAGGAATTTCATTCTTGGTAATTCCACCAATTATACTGTTTGTTATAAGTTCCGCTTCGTCGCATTTATATTCTTTTATTCCTTGAAGATTTTTTAAGATCCTAATTCGAGCTCTAGATATTAAACTTTGAGCTTTTATAAATGATCGTGTGGTAGGATTTGAAATATGTTTAAATTTTTCAGCAAAATTTTGATCTAATAAAGCTTCATTAAGCTCTTCCAATGTAGTTACTCCTAAATCTGCTAATACTTCGGAAGTTATTTTAGAATTGTTTGCCCCATTTTTATTTTTGGCATTGCGTAATAATTGTTTTAATTCTTCAATGTTATTAAGGTTGTTATCTTGCAATAAATCTTCTAATTCAGACTGTTGAGACAATTTTGCTACAACTTCAGGGTTATTAGCAATGACTATGGCAATTTTTGAAAGTTCTTTCATGTTTGCACCACTTTTCATTACTTCATATACACTTTCTTTGTCCTCAATGGTATCAACAAATAGTTGATTTCTTTTTCGATATAAAGTTGGGAATAAAGATGCTCCCTGCTCTGAATTATTATCAAACCATTCTGACAATAATATTACTGCTTTTTTATAATCAGCATCTTTTTCAGTTTCATCTTTTTGTATTTCTTCTATAATTTCGGTAATTCTATCTGCTATATTCTTTTTACTTTTTGAATTATATTCTCCAAATTCAACATTGTCGTTAATAAGAATTTCACTCCAATCCTCTCCAATTAACCTTTGTATTTCAAGTAATTCGTTGTCTTCAATTTCATCGATATAGATTTCATTAGGTTCTTTAAAATTCCCATATTTATTCGGAATAATTTTGGATTGATCGAATAGATGAATATTGTTTTTTTCCTCTAATACAAATGTTCCAAGTTGATTTAACCATGCATAAGTTTTTTCAAGAGATTTATTTAGTGCTTTTTTTAATTCAAGGATATTTTCTTTTTTTTTGGTAGTTCCCAATAAATGATCATATTTTAATTTTTGCCAACTTTCCCAAGAATAGGTATTCCACAATGGGTAATGTTCCTTTTTAGAGACAGCATTGGGAATCAAATCGGAAATAAAAAGCCATATATCGTCTTGGACTTCTTGAGAGTATGATTTTAAAGGAAACCATAAATTTTGTATTGATTTTTTAGAGTTGTCCTCTAGCTCAACTATTTCTGCATCAAAAATAGTTTCACGAAGAGCAGATTGTATATTATTTTTATACCAGGTTTTGTCAAAATACTTTTCATTAGTTTCAGGTAATTTTGAGGAAGCTATATTATAAAAATCGTGGAAATTTAAAGTAGAGACTTTATTTATTAGTTCATGGTATAATGATGTGGCTTTTTCTATTAAGTCCTGATTTTGTTCAACTTCAGGATCTTCTCTATTTTCATTTCTTTTTAGCCAAATACCATCCCTTTCTGTTAATGGGTTGAAAAAAAAGCTATTTATAATTACTGGGAAATGAAAATCTTCTGTACTTATTAATGGAAAGTCACAAAATAACTTCGGGGTATTCTGAATATCCACGAATGAATACCCTATTTCGGTCTTCTTCAATTTTGTTGCAATACTTACTTCTTCTTTAGATAATTCTAATATAAGTAAATCAGAAATTGCACCATTATCATTTCTGCGTATAGGAATGATAAGGTCATCAATTCTTTTGTTACTGTTAGAAAAAGAAATACATCTTGGTTCTATCTGATTGAAAATTTCTATTTTTTCAATTTTAGGAATAAATGCTAATACATAAGGTATTAATTCACAAAATTCCTGAATACCTGTTTTTGCGATGTCTTTTTGATCCTCAGAATTCAAACAGTAAGTAAAAGAAGTGTTTAGCTCCATTTTATTGTAGCCATTAGGTAAAAGTTGTGTAGAATCTTGAAAACCTTTCCAAGTTTTTTCTACTTTTAGCATAAGTTCTTTAACGGAATCTCCTTCTCGATCCATTGTAAATTTAAAAGAATAAAACTGCTTATCTTCTGCTTTTACAATACCTTTAATATCTATAATTTTAGATAACATATGTGTTGTGAGAAATCCAGTTCCAAATCTTCCCGTTTTTCTAGTCTGTAATTCTTCGTCAATTTCTTTAGATGAAATTTGATTTATTAAACCTCGAATATCTTGTTCTGTAAAATGAATACCATTGTGTGAAAAAATAATTTTATTCTCATAAAGCTCTATTTTAACTGAAATTTTCTTCTCATCGAACTCAGCTACACTATCTTTGGCATTTTGGAGCAGTTCCCAAGCCCATCTACCCATATTTCCTTCAATAGTTTTATCTAATTCACGTAATCGGTTTTTTATTTTATCGGCGATTGAACGAATTCCGTCTTCTTTTCGTCCGTTTTCAATAGATGGAATCATATTTTTAAGTTAGTCTTTATGAAAAGAAATATTGTGTTTTAATTCCTTATATAGATCTTGATAAGTGTTTTTCAATCTATATTTTTGATATCCTTCCAAAGGGAATAATTCTTGAATAAGACTATTTACTATCCTTCTCGCCGTTAATGGAAATGACATTAAATAGTTTTTTTTGTTGTATTCAGAAATGTCTTTACTTGTGGTAAGATAGAGTGTTTTTGGTTTAATTACCTCCATATATTAAGTTGGTTAAAATTATAAAGACCTTATTGTTGATCATCATAAAATTAATGTATTTACGGGAATTTTTGGTTTTTTTAAATATAGGATGTTTAATCATTGATTTTCAATAGCCTCAAGATACTCTTTGCTAAAGTCTGTTCTCAATTCTACCCACATAGGTAAATGATCAGACATTTTATAGGTTCGCCAAGTTTTGTAATTTGTTGACGTTTTAAGCCCATTTCCCTCCTCTTCTCGATAGGCATCTTCATCTTCCAATGTAAAAATATGTTCATAAAAATCAAAAATGTTAGCAGCTAAGACCTCTAACCTAGCGTATCCATTAGTTTGTGAGGGTTTCCAAAATGCAATTTGGTCATACCACTTATCTCTTGCAACATTAGAGCCTGGTATTGATTTAAGTTCTTCAGGTATTTCAAAACCATTAGATTCAAGCGCGTCCATTGTAGGGTGTCCTTTTCCAATTATATTAAAATCTCCGAGTACACCTAAAAATGTTTTGTCATCCAGTGCGAATTCTCCTTTTGCCTTTTTAGCTAATGCTTTCGTAAGTTGTTCAATTTCGCTTCGTCGTTGTTCCATTTTATTTTCATCATTGTTGTCACCATAGTAGATATGTACTGTGCATAAATTGATTTTCAACCAACCAGCTTGAAATGATAACAGATAGGGGGTGCGAGCGAATTGTCGTAATGAATCATCAAAAGAATTTTCAGGGAAACGGATTGCATAATTGTTTCCAGTGATTATGTTGGGTATGTTTACGGTTGCTTTACCACGAGCAGGACTAATGATCGGAGTGTTTTTTTTAACTACAATTTTTGATCCTTCTGGTAAAGTCATTATACTTTGTCCTGGCAGAGGTATTTCAAGATCTGCTTTTAATTTATTACCTCCTTTTATGCTTGCATCATAAGTTCCCGAAAGTGTCGGAGTACCTTCAGGAATAGAAATGGAAAAATCTATCTTCTAATTTTATTCTTTCTCCAAATGCAGCACGTATCTTTGTTCCTTCTTTGAGGGTTAATTCTCCAGCAATATTTCTAAACCTTATATAGCGTTGATTAAATAAAAAGACCATACGTTCACCATTACCAGCAGTCATAGGAACGTCTGTAGCATCTGTTGCAATATAATCCCAGTCGGGGCCTAAAATTTTTAGGAGTTTTTTCAATTCTTTCAAATCTGCTTTTACTTCTTGTAATGCGACTAAATCAAAATGCGAAAGAATCTCAGCGATATAGTAAGAACTTTCAAAGTCTCTACCTTTATATTTTCCTCCTCCAAACTCGCGTAAGTTCCAAGTCGCAATTCTTACAGATTTTCTTACGTCTGTTTCAGATCCAGAATCTATAAAATGTTTTAAAAGTTCAGAATGTAATTTTTGTAGGTTAGTTGCTACTCGTTTTTTTTGACGTTTTGATTTCTGATTATCAGAATCTTTAATTTTGAGAGAGACATAGAATGGCATATATATACTTTTTTAGATTAATTTATTATTTGATCTAAATGATTAAATGCAAAATAAATTAGAGAAAAAGAAAAATATTCAATTTCCTTAAGCAATTATGTCTTAATTATGGGATACGTTAAAAATAATAGAGATAAATAAAAGCGGGGTGCTCTCCCATATTTAGGGATGATATAAATATACATTTTTTTTATGATATGATTTAATACAGAAATCTATAAATAAGATTGAGCTACAAAAATGCGTTATTATTAAAGTAAAAGAGAAATGGATATTTCATCAATTTCTTTTTTTATTACAAATTGGATGATTCTTTTTCAAAAAAAATATAAAATCAGTACTCCATTGCAGAGTACTGATTTTAAGCACTGAAATGTGTGGAAATGTGAGTATTTGCATACTCTAAAAAAGTTAAAACCCTTATAAACAGTGAACTATGTTTCAGCTCATTTAGCCTCATAACCCGAAGGTCACAGGTTCGAGTCCTGTTCCCGCTACTACACCGGACAAAACTGATTCATTTAGTTTTGTCCGTTCTTTTTTTAGATTGTAATTTCTTGAAAATGAATTTATTACGTAATAAATAGGATTTAAACGGATCAAGCGCAATTGTTGTGTTTAAGCAAATATTCTGGTTAATCTAAAAAGGAAGAATTCTACATTTTTGACTCCTCTGAACTTAGCAGTAATCAAAACAGAGATACCTTACTCTGTAGGAGTAATAGAATAATTAACAGATAACAAAGCTCACAAAAAAGTAGTAAAGCCTATATCACAAAACAACGTGGGTGAATCAGCATTATTGATATCACATTTTTATAGCAAGTGACCAGGTTTATTATAGCTTGTAATCATACAGATGCTGGTGACGGCTGTAGAAGCTGATCACATATAGGATGCGGAGCAAGTTATAAAGTATTTAAATGTTGACAATTTACAACAAAAGGAAGAGAATTGCCAACATTTAAACACTTCAAAATAATCATTATGAGATAATTAAAATATAAATATTAACTTTGAAAAACTGAGCTAGTACTTTTCATAGGAGACCTTGTTAGGTGTGGTTATTCTTTTATTAAACTTTCAATTGTCTTTTCTATATCATCAATTGTTGTTGGACCTAAACCGCTAGTTGAGTATACAATTTTAGAGTTTTCATCTATAATAATATGAGTTGGATAACCTGATACTTTATAATCTGTAGCAATCTTTTTACTATTTGGAATTATATTATAAGAAAAGTCTTTTTTCTTTAAAAAAGAATCAATTTTTGATTTGTCATTCGTAGCAAATCCCAAAAAAATCACATCTTTATTTTTATAATTTTCTACTAATTTATTTAATTCAGGCATTTCCATAACGCAAGGTTTACATTCTACAAACCAAAAGTTCATAACAATGATTTTTCCTTTTAGACTATTTAATGAATATTCACTTCCATTAATATCAGTTGCTGAAAAAATAGAGGCATCTGTTCCAATTAGTTCACTTTGATTTTGACCACTCATTTGAGCCCGCATTTTTTTCATTATCTTTTTCTCGTCTTCAGTCGCCATTCTTAAAACAGCAACTTTAATCTCTTTATTCTTATCCATATAAAAATCAGAAGCATAGTTACCAGACATCATAGCTTCCATTATTTCCATTCCTCTTATTCTTTTTCCTTTAATATTGTAAACAGGAATGCTTTCTCCATCAAACATAATTTGTTTGTCAAATAAATCATCTTCACTAGCCTTGGTTAGGCCTTTTAAATACTCTTTTTTTTCAACGTTAGTAATATCTTTATTTTGAGCCATTAAACCTGTGTAGTTAAAAAAGCATAATAAAATTCCAATTGTAATAATTTGTTTAAGTTTCATTTTTTTTATATTAATATTATTGGTTCAATATAATAACAATCGCTTCCAAAAGATTGTTATCCATTCTTAATTAATGTTAACGTTTGTTAATTACACCTAACGTGAGTCTGTGTATTAACTCCGTTTTGTTTATTCAAATATATAGAAGTTGTTTTTATTCTTTATTGGAATGTATTTTTTTGTCAAAAAGTTCTTAAAAAGGCTTTTTTTGATTCTAAGGAGCACATATTTTGATGAAAAAAGGATAAAAACATCCTTGATCTTGTTGATCAAAGCCTCAAACCCGAAGATAGATAAGATTCTTTTCAGGTTATAACAAGTAAAGGCCAGATAAACTTCTCCCAGTACTTTTTCTTTAGTTCTGGTTAGGGTGTAATCAAAATGCCATTGCCTTTTTAAGGTTCCAAACTGATGTTCTATAATTTGTTGTCTTTGTCTATAATATTCTGGGTTTATGTTGACCCTGTCATTGTTTCGATCGGTATATTCTTGATATTCTGTTCTCTCAATTACCCTTCCTAACTTATTTGTGGTGCATTGTATTCTGAGAGGGCATTTTGCACAAGCTTTGGTTTTATAGTGTTTTTACTTTATAGGGTAATCTACCGTTGTTGAGTTCCTTGTTATACCACCTTGCATTGGTATGCAGGTTTTGTTTAGCGGGACAGGTATAAGAGTCTTGCGCTTCATTATATATAAAGCTTTGCATTGCAAAATCAGGATTGGTTTTACTCGAACTAGATTCTTTTGGAGAGATGTAGGTTGTAACACCAAGTTCTTTACATTTTTTAAGCTCCCTACCAGAATGATATCCTTTATCGGCCAGCACATTGGTTTTGATACCTTCTTCCAATTCTCCGAGATTCTCTTGGACTTTTTCTACCATTACGGCTAATGCTTTAGTATCGTTGACATCTCCAGTATCTACTGCTATTAGTAATTTATGTTTAGCATCACTGACTGCTTGCACATTGTATCCTACCTTTACACTATTACGTTGAAAGACCACAGCTCTGGCATTAGGATCGGTAGTTGATAGTTGTCCATCATTAGTTTGTTTGAGTTGGATGCTTACTTTTTGGTAGATATCTTTCTTTTGTTTATTATGTTCAAGTTTGTCTTTAGTATCCTTATCAAACTCCTGGTCTAGTACTTGTTGGTATTCAGCTATCTTGTTGTCGATGTAATCAATGTGCCGTTTTATCTTTCGCTGATTGAAGTTGTTCTTTAGACTATTCTGAGTCCGCATTTTAAAAGAGTCTATGGCAATAGTTTTTCCCTCAACAAGCTTCCAGCCTTTGAGTAAGGCTACAAAATGACGAAATACTCCTTTAAAAGCCTGAGCATTATCTTTCCTGAAGTTAGCAATGGTTCTGTAATGCGGTCTTTGCTCATTAATGAGCCACATCACTTCGATATTTGTTTTGCAGGCTTTTTCCAATTTCCTACAACTACGGATGCTATTTTGATAACCGTGAAGGTAAAGTTTCATCATCGTAGCTGGATGAAAAGGAGGACGACCTTCTTTGTTTAATTGAAAGTAGATAAAATCGAATTGTTGTAAACCCAGCATATCAACAAAAGCATCAATGACACGAACTAGACTTTCTTTCTCGATCATTTCTTCTAAAGAAATCATCCAGACCTGATTGCGATCCCGACCGTAAATATGTTCCATATGTATGATTTGTGATCATATACAAGATAATAATTACTCAAATCATAAACAATCAAAAATAGAAGAGGTTAATGCACAGTCTAACGGTCTTGTATATGAAAAGTAGCGGATTTTTCTCACTAACCTTTCGGTTTTGTACTGATCTTTGTTTTATATTTTGTCTTTCGTTTTAGCATTTAAACCGCTATTACTTATACACCGTGTTAGCCTTCGTTATTTTTCATTTCGTTCTCTAATTTCTCAATCATTCTGGCTGCTCTTCCATTATTTGGATTGATTTCCAATGATTTCTTATAGCTAGCTAAAGCTTCTCTTTTTTTTCCAATTTTCATCAATCCATCAGCGTAACTGTGATGGGGGTTATACTTATTTGGAAAAGTTTCTATAGCCAATTTGAAAATTTTTAAAGCTTCATCGAATTTATCGTTTTTTAGAAAATGATAACCAGATAATATAAGTTCATCTTCAGAAACATAATATGCTGGATTATTACGATTTTCTTTATAAAATGTAATTCCTTTGTCTATTCCTTTTTTTTCAATAACTCTATCCATAAATCGAGTGATTGGCTTGAGAGGTAAGTCATAAGTTTGATCATTTAAAATAGCTAAAATTGCTTTATTAATACTATTCAAAAAAGCATAGTCAGAGTTACTAAAAAGAATTACACAGCTATTTGTTTGGGGTATACGGATAATCGATGTTATATAGCCTGAAATTTTACCACTATGACCTATGGTTTCTATTGTTTTTGAAGTATTGCCCAAAGCCATTTTGTTGATTTCCCAACCATAACCGTAATGACCGTTACCATCTGGACTATGTTTGGTGAAAATCATATCCATAAATTTTTTCGGCACTAAACTTTGATTAGTCAAAGCATTGTTCCATAATAACATATCGTCTACTGTAGAATACAAACCTCCAGCAGCATATGCAGATGATTCGTCTGATTTGTCAACATCGAAATAATCTGGGTACCACGTTGTATAACCTGAAGACATTTTTTTTATGATTGGTCTATGTTTATAAAGTCCACTATTTTCCATTTTTAGTGGTTCAAAAACCTTTTCTTTTAAAACTTTTTCATAAGGTTTTCCTGTGACCGATTCAATGATGAAACCCAATAAAGTGTATCCTGAATTACTATAATCGAAGTTTGTTCCAGGAATAAAGCTAAGTGATTCATTAGCAAGTTGATTGGCCATATCCTTTGGACGGCTTACTTTTTCACTACTTTTCGCATTTGGAATTCCAGAGGTATGGGTGAGTAGTTGATGAATTGTTATTTTGTTTGCTTTATCTTTTGGGTAATTTGATAAATAAGCAGAAATGGGTTTATGTAAGTCTAACTTTTCTTCATATACCAATTGTATAATTAGCATTGCGGTAAATGATTTTGTAAGGGAAGCAATTTGAAACTTAGTATCAGTTTCATTAGGAATATCCCATTCCATATTTGCAAAACCAAACCCTTTTTTATACAGAGTAGTATCTTGGTGCGACACCCCAACTGCCCCATAAAAACCTCCATAATCGGAATATAAACTGATTATCTCATTGATTTTTTCTATTTTAGAATTACTTGTTTTTTCTTCTTTAAAATTGGTTTGTCCATTACAAGATGTTAATGAAGAAATCAATATAGTCATTAGGGCGAATCTTAAAAATACTTGCGTTTGTTTCATTTTGGCAATATATGTATTCGGAATTTTTAAATCTTGTTTTAAATGTAAAATTGTGTCAAAAATCTGTAAAATTTTATGAAGCTGACTAATGAAGGTTAACGTTCAGTGTATGAAATGTGGCGTGCAAAAAGACACTAACTTTTCGGATTAACACAGAGCCAAATTTTTATATTTTGTTTTTGATTTTTCTATTCTAAAAGCCAAATTTAAAAATTTGGCGGACTTTCTAAATATACACAAACCTTTCGATTTGGCATTTACTAGCTATGTTTTATAGCATCGATGAAAAAGCAGTAAGTCGAGTATCTTTAAAATGAACTAAAAATTAAAGATATGATTACTCAAATTACTGCTCAACAAAGCTATTCATTGGAATGGACATTCACAAGCGAAGTTGGAAAATTCATTGTTCAACGGATTTATTTTCAGGCAAGTCTTTTAGTATGGCTGCTGATCCAGAGCAATTACGGTTATATGTTTCGAAACATTTTCCTGACTATGATGTTTCTATAGCTTATGAGGCTGGTTGTTGTGGATATTATGCTCACCGATGTTTTCTGAGTTATGGTTGGCGTTCTAACCCAGCGGACATTCATAAAAAAGGTAAGGAGAAACATACCAAGACGGATAAAATTGATGCTCAATTAATAGCTAGAGAGCTTAAAGATGGTCGTTTAGAAAGTATCATAGTACCAGATATCAAGCGAGAAGAGTTACGAAGTCTTTTCAGGCGACGTAACGATTTGGTGAAGGATTTCAGAAGAATCAAGAGCTACATCAAGATGCAGTTGTTATATTTTGGTATCAAGGAGCCAGAAGAGTTTGATAATGATCACTGGAGCCATAAGTACCGTAATTGGCTGGACAATATGGTTTTTAGATACCCAACAGCAAAAGCAACCTTGGATAGTCGAATGCGTTTCTTTCGTTTTGTAGATCAGGAGTTACGAGATGTTTCTACAGAATTGCGTAGGTACTGTAAGGTTCATTATAAAAAGGATTATATGTTATTACGAAGTATCTCTGGTATTGGCGGTATTGTTGCTTGTGGGATATTGTGTGAGTTAGGAGATTTACGACGATTTACAAGTATTAAACATTTAGCAAGTTATGTTGGATTAGCTCCAGGAGCTAATCAAAGTGGATCTAATTATAAGGTAATGGGTATTACTCCTCGGGCACATCGTTTGATACGGAGTTATTTTGTAGAAACCTCTTGGCAAGCGATACGAGCTGTTCCAGTGATGCAGGCTTATTATCGTAAACATCTAGGGAAGAACGTAAAGAGTATTATTATAAAGATAGCAAGAAAGTTACTAAGTAGAACATTAGCAGTAATAAAGACAGAAACTCCTTATACTATAGGAGTTATATCATAATCAGATAAAAAGAAATCATAACAAAGCTCATAAAATACAAACTCGTAACACAAAACAACGTGGGTGAACTACTCTTTAGTAGTATCACATTTTTATAGCAAGTGACCGAGTTTATATTAACTTACAATCATACAGATGCTGGTGACGTTTCACAAATTGAATCGATCACATATAGGATGCGGAGCAAGTGATATTAAAAAAAGAAAAAGTGATTTAAGAAAAAAAAATAAAATATTAATTATCTTTAAAGAACTGGACTAAGGCTTTTCATAGGACACGTTGTTGTGTGTAGTGTTTTTATTTTTCCAGATATTCTTTAATCGTTTGTATTACATTTGGCCAAGCTCCTTTTACAGCTTCAAAATACCAATCCCAATCTTTCCCATTTTGATAACCATCTTGACACAAATATACATTTGTTATTCCATCAATTTCGGTCGCTTTTATCGTTAAAGACATTGGTCCAAGAATAGGTTTTTCAGGATTGAGATAAACGAAATCAGAAACTACTAATTCGTTAAATGGATTATATTTTTTAATAATTCCCGTTGAAACATAACCGAACCCTTTGTCTGATATATTCCATGTAAGAGTATAAATTCCGCCTTCTTTTTTTCAATTAATGATTTTTCCACGTTCCACCAGTCTCTAAGCATTTTAGAGTCGATAAATGCTTTAATCACATTTTCAGGTTTGGTATCTATAGCAATATTAACTTCAACTTTTCCCATTTCTTTTATAACGTTATTATGTATAGTGAATTTTTATTGATTTTTTTTAATCAATTTGCTTAAAATCCAATCTTCCATACTTTGTCAGATGCTTCGAGATATTCCGATAAAGCTGCTGAACCATACCATATATAAAGTTCGGGTTCCAAAAACTTTGCTTTTATTGCTGGGTCAGTTTCAAGTAATGTATTTGCTTCTTCTTTAGTAGGCACATCCAAAATAAAAATCCCTCTATATGATTTTTCGTTTTTAACCATTGGTCCAGCTACAATTAATTTTTTTTCTTTGACCAATCGGGCAATATTATTCATATGACCAGTAAAACAAGTGCTTTTAAAAGACTTATCAGTTGATTTGTTGGTTCCTGTTTTAAGAATAACAAATACAAATTTTTTCATTCCGTAATCATCAGCACCCAATTTAGTTGCTAACTCGGCATCATAATTTGGGTTTGTTTTTTGGGCAAACGAGACATTTATAGAAAGAATAATTATTGAAATTGTTAAAAAATATTTCATAATATTATTATTTATAGAGTTTACTTGTCATTACACACAAGTTTAGTATAGGAATAGTAAGGGATTAAATATGTACTTACTTTCGGTCTAGCACTTAGCCAAATTTACAATTTTACTATTATTTTTTTTAAACTATCAAATTGTAAATTTGACGGACTTTATTAATATGCATTAACTTCAAGTTTAGCACTTCACCCTTATTATTTTTATACCTTGGTGTGTGTTCGTTTTTATTCCGAAATGTCTATTATTTCTATGTTTTGTTCAATAATTTGCGTTTTCGTTCTCCTTTCTTTTTCTCTTATTGGAAATATTGAATTTGCTAACTTGTCTACTATTTTGTTTTCATTTTCTTGAGAAATGATTAAATGAATTGTATCATTTCCTTTTTTTCTGTAATCCATTTCATTTAAACATAATCTGATTATTTCAAATTTCCAACGTTCTTCCATATCTTGAATTTCTTCTAACACAAGTAATGAGTTGTTTTCAGTAATCCAATCTCTATGAAAATTCCAAATAAGCACTTGCCAAGCAATTACTTATAGCATCAATGAAAAAGCAGTAAGTCCAGTATCTTTAAAGTTCACAAAAACAATAAGACATGAAAACTGAACTGACTGCCCAACCAAATTTATACATTGGTATTGATATTCACAAGCGAAG
>NZ_JARYGY010000016.1 GCF_029906345.1 Aquimarina mycalae
GAAAAAGAAAAAAACAATAATATTTTTTATACTTTTATAATCACAAAACCGCTCTTTTTAGAACCTGTTTTACTATGCGCAATTTAAACAGGAATGGATGGGTCAAATTCATAGGAATCTCCAATTTATGGAGTGGTGTGAAAATAAAGATTATCATCCAACAGATATTGATTACAAATCTTGTTTAGAGTACGTTAAAAAGTTACAAGAAATCAGAAACGGAAAACGAGTAACACAATCTACCGTTAAGCATAAGGTTGGTGCATTAAAAATCTACTTCAATTATTTAATAGCATTGGAACTGCGTTTTGATAACCCCATTGAGAACGTAAACATTCGAGGTGTAAGGAGAACGCTGAATCATAACTTGCTTGAGTTCGCTGAACTTGAAGATTTGTACTATAGCTATTCAACGCATAATATTGAATTTCCAAGTAGTCCATCCGTTGCTATTCGCAATAAGGTCATCACTGGTTTTATAGTGTATCAAGGCATGAATACCACTGCACTCAAATCTTTAAAAGTAGACCATATCCATATTGAAAAAGGCATAGTATATATACCAGGTACTCGAAAGACTAATGGTAGGACATTGGAGCTTAAATCATGGCAAATACTCCCACTGGTGCAGTATTTAGAGAAACATAGGGAAATCATCCAAGAGGAGATACAAAACTATTCACAGGCTTTGTTTCCGCTAAATTCTGATAGGTTTGATATTATTACGGTGCAACTTTATAAAAAACTCAAACTTATTAATCATAAGGTGGTTTCTCCAAAACAAATACGAGCTTCGGTGATTACGTATTGGCTATCTCAATACAACATTAGAGAAGTTCAGTACATGGCAGGACATCGTTATATTTCTTCTACCGAACGCTACCTGCAAGATGACCTTGAAAACTTGCAGGAGGTTATTGAGAGTTTGCATCCTATTATTTAATATTAAGAACTAGTATTTAATTGATTACTCACTATAATTGCATTTTTATAGTACATATTTAATTATTTGTATTCAATAATTGTATATTTACACACATTATTTTATGAATATACATAGATATATGGATAATTCTCAGGCTAAACAAGAACGATTCAAAAGGGTTGCTTCAAGAAGAGTTGAAAATATACTTCAAGGCATTCGAAGTTTGTCAAAATGCTCAAATCCAAATAATTACGATTATGAAGAAGAAGATTTGAATAAAATGTTTAAAGCCATTAAAGAAGAACTTAAAATAATGGAAACATTATATAAAAAAAATTTAAAGAACGATTCAGGTTCGTTTAATTTTTAATTCATGGAGCAAATATTTAAAGACTTATTGATCGCTTACAAAGCAGAAGAGATAAGAAAAATACTTATAAAGATTGGAAAATCTAAAATGAGATGGGAGCCAGTAGGTAATCGTAAAAATAATCTAGCAACAATAAATATCGGAACAGACCCTGCTTCAGGCGTAACTGAACGTATCACAAATGCTATAGACGCAGTCTTAGAAAAAGAATGGTATTTGCAAAATAAACCCGAAGGTATAAAAACGCCAAGAAGAGCTTCTGAACTTTGGTTTGATGTTGAAGATGGAAAGATTTCTAAAATCGAGGATGCTCACGATAAACGTCTTAAAAAAATAGCTAATAAGGTGTCAGTCACTTTATTTGAATCAGGAAAAGAGACAAAACCTACTGTTGAAATAAGAGATAAGGGTATTGGTATAAAACCTGAAAGTTTTTCAAAAACTATTTTAGACTTAAACGGGAATAATAAAATAGGAAAACTTCATTTAATGGGGGCTTATGGTCAAGGAGGTTCTACTGCTTTATCTTATAATAATCTTACAGTAATAATATCTAAACCCTTTTTTGATGACCAACGGAAAAAGAAAAAAGTAGCATGGACAGTTGTTAGAATAAATGAAGGAGATATAAACAAAGATAAGCATGAATGGTACGAATATATGGTTGATAAAACTACTGGACATCCTTTTGTAACTGAAGTATCTGATGAAATATTTGAACCTGGGACTTTAGTTCGTCATATAATGATGGACTTGGGTAAGTATAAAGGTAAAATCACTACACCATCAAATTCACTATGGTACTTGTCACACAATTATTTATTTGACCCAATTATTCCTTTCACTATTTCTGATAGAAGGAAAGATAGAAAAGATAATAGGACAGTAACAGGCAACAATAGATTACTTACCTATAATCAAAATTTAGATTATTTTCAGGAAGTCCCATTAACATTTAAAGACGGTAAGGTAATTATTTATTATTGGGTTTTAAATACTACAGGAGAAGACCCGAAAAATAGAATTAAGCATTACGCAAGTGTTTCTAATCCAATAATTATAACTTTTAATGGTCAAAAACAAGGGACATTAGGAAATGGAATAATAAAAAATGATTTAAAGCTACCTTTTTTAGATCGGTATATTATCGTTCAGATTGAAGCCGATAATATGGATAACGATTCTAAAAGACAACTCTTTAGTAGTACTCGTGAATCTCTACGAGACACATCCATTCTTGCTGACCTTAAGCGACTAACTATTGATACGCTAAAAGAAGATGATAATCTTATTAGATTAGATAGAGAGAGAAGACAGAGGTATTTTACAAAAGAAGACACACATGTCTTGGATAGTCTTAAAAAACGTTTAGCACGTAGGATTAACTCTTTTTTACAAAGCTCAGGTAAAGGTACTACTGTAACTACTTCCTCTTTAGGCGAAACTGCTAAGTCAGAAAAGTTACCAGAGATACCTATTGAAGATCCTCCTACTTTTTTTGAAATATTAACTAAATCTCCAAAGGAAGTTTATCAAAATAATTCATTCTCAATTAAATTTAAAACAGATGCTCATCCTAACTATTTTGCTCAAGCAGAAACATTTGTAGCATTCATAGAACCACAATCATTTGGCTCATTCACAGGAACAGCGAGGGTTAATAATGGATATGGGATGGCTTATTTTAAAACAAATGAAGATACTGATATTGAGGAAATAGGAGAAATAACTCTTGAATTAAGACCTCCTAGACTAAAATCATTATCAGGCTCAGTGAAGGTTAAATGTGTAGAAAACCCAGAAACTTCAGGTTCTGAAGAAGGAGGTAAAAATAAATCTCCAAATATACAGGTAGACTTCGTCGATAAAAACCATTTAGTTTATCAAGACAATAATTGGAATGACACTAATGTTGCATTTGTTGCAAATGACCAAGACGGTATTTTTATTTTTGTTTCAGAGGAAAATAAAAATCTAATGAAATTAGTTTCTAAAGCTCAGAGAAAAAATGATTTAGCAGTTCAAAACATCAAAAACAAGTACTTAGAGCATATATCTTTCTATGCGTTTATGCTTGATAAAAATAAACCAGAAAAATTCCTTTTAGATGAGAAAGAGAACTTTATTTCGGAAGAAGTTCAACAAAATATAATGGAGTCCGAATTACGAAATGCTAGTGAAACAGTTTGCGGTATGATAAATGATTTCTTTGAAATGATAATTATTGAGAGTGTTGAATCAGAGGCTATTGAAATATGATAGAAAAGGTTCACATTACTCCTTGGGCGAAGAAAAGCGACGCAGACCCATTACACTCTTTATGTTCGTATTTAGGAGCTTTCCCACCTTCTCTTGCTAATTATTTTATTAAGTATTTTACTGACGCAAATGATTTAGTGTTTGATCCTTTTTCTGGGAGAGGAACAACAATTTTAGAAAGTAGAATTCTTGAAAGAAATTCAATTGGTGCAGACCTTAACCCAATTGCTTTAGCTTTAAGTAAGTCTAAAAGTTTTAATTTAAAAGAAAAAGATTTACTAAATAGAATAGATGAATTGGAAGAAGATTATGATTATGCCTTATTCTTACCTGAAGCTCAGGCACAATCAGACGAAATACATTTAATCTTTCACCCAAGAACACTCGCAGAACTTTGTTATATGCGAGTAATGCTCTTAGAGTCTGAAAATAAATTAGACCAATTTTTAATTGGAGCTGTTTTAGGAATAATGCATGGCGGTGAAAGAAAAGACGGATCTTCGGGATATCTTTCTATTAGTATGCCTAATACATTTAGTATGTCTCCTGATTATGTGCGTCGATTTGTACAAACCAAAGAATTGAATAGGGTGTATAGGAGCGTTTTTATTAATCTACGAGAAAAGATAAAACGAGTTTTTAAAAAACATAACTCTCCTAAAATCGAATCAAAAATTTTTGAATGTGATGTAAAAGAGCTGTCAAAGTCATCAAATTTTAAACCATATAAGAATAAAGTAGATTTAATACTTACTTCACCTCCTTATCTTGGTATAGTAAATTATGCCAAGCAGAATTGGATACGTTCTTGGTTCTTGGAATCAGATCCCTTATTAGTATCTGAAAGATTAGATGATGATCTTAATATTAATCAATGGGTTAAATTTTCGAAGTTATTTGTAACAGAATTTAAGAAATTTTTAAAGCCTAATGGAGTTGCTGTATTTGTAATAGGTGACGTAGCAAAATCTTCCAATAGTGTTATTCCTCTAGCACGAGAATTTTCAATGATGATTAAAGAGAATGGTTTGTTTGAGAATATTTGGTTGTTTTCTGATTATATCCAAGGAGTTGATAAAACTACTAGAATTTGGGGAGAAACAAAAGGTAAAGCTACAGCAACAGATAGAATTGTAATACTATCAGATAGCAATCCTTTTGAAAAAAATAATAGGCTTAATGGTGAGTCTGTTTTGACTTATGACTTAATTAAAGAAAGTACTAAACATTTTTTAGGGGATTTGGTGACATTATGATAGGGAAATCAAAAATTTTAGATTATGAATATAAATGGTACGACGAAATTGATGGTAGTACCTTTTATGAAAAAGATTTAGAACAAACTATACTTTCAAAACTTCCTATAGTCTATCCTGATTATATTGGAGTTCCTTTTAGCCTGACAATTCAAGCTGGTCTTGAATCATCAAGACCTGATTTAGCAATGGTAAAAAAAGACTACTCCGAATGGTATATCATCGAAGTAGAAATGGCACGCCATGGATGGGAAGGACATGTGGAAAAACAAGTAAGGGTATTTTCTAAAGGTACATATAAGAAGCTACACGTTGCTAAATATATTGCCAAGAAGGAAAAGGAATATTATTCACCAACACCTACTTATTTTGAATTAGATAAATTAATCAAAATGATAGAATTGCATCAGCCAAAAGTTATGGTTATTGCAAATGAACCTGTCAAAGAGTGGGTGCCTCACATAAGAAAATACAAAGCACTTCTGAGTGTTTTTCAAATTTATAAGGGAACAAACCATTTTGAGCTTTATCGTATCGAAGGTGATACTCCCTTTGTATTTAGAGATAAATCACATTGTGAGCTGTTAAAGGGTTCATCTAATATTTTAATAGTTTATACACCTACTTTTGTTACAGAAAAACATAATGAAGAGTTGGAGATAATTTTCAATGGAAAAAAAACTAAATGGATAAAAATGGATGATGGTTCTAAAGTAAATTTAATTCTTAACGGATCGACTCATTACTTACAAACTGAAAAAAAGTATATCCTGTATCTATCAGAGGAAGGAAAATATTATTTAGAAAATGCCTAAAAGATGAAACAAGTTAATATTGAATTTACGTCAGAAATAGTTAGTTCTTACAAAAGACTTTCTTATAAGGTTTGGTATGCTCTAGCTGAATTTATTGATAATTCAACACAAGCATATCGGAACAATAAAGAAATTTTAGATGAAGTATATATTAAAGATGGAGATTCATTAGAAGTATTAATTGATTATAAAGTTGGCAAGCAATTAGAGGATGATTTTTTTGTAATTAGTGACAACTCCATAGGCATGAATGAATCTGACTTGGAATCGGCTTTTAAAATAGGAACTCCTCCTCCTATAACAGATGGTAGAAGTAGGTATGGATTAGGAATGAAAACAGCAGCTTTTTGGCTTGGTGATAAATGGTCGATAAGAACTAAAAAGTTGGGACACGATAAAGTTTGTATTGTTCATTTAGATGTTAATAGTATATCAGGCGGTAATTTAATTTTGGATATAACCACTGAAGATGCCGAAGAAAATGAACATTATACTATCATAGAAATAAATAATCTTCACAGAAGGTTTAAGGGACGAACTATTGGTAAAATCAAAGAATTTTTATCTTCAATTTATCGTTTTGATATTCAGGAAAAAGAACTTTCTATCTACTGGAACAGAGAACAAAAATTAGATTGGATTAATTATTCCGATGATGATTTCATCACGAATATTGAAGGAACACCTTATAAAAAAGATTTTACTCTAATTGTCGGAGGGAAAACGGTAAAGGGATGGGCTGGAGCTCTTAAGAGCGGAGGCCGTGCTAAAGGAGGGTTTGCATTGATACAATCGAAAAGAGTAATACAAGGTCCTCCTCGAGGATATAAACCAGAAAACATTTTTGGAGAGCAAGAAGGGGGTATTAATAACTTAATAAATCAAAGAATAGTTGGTGAAATATATTTAGAAGGGTTTAAAGTCAGTCATACTAAAGATAGTATTTTATGGGAAGGAACAGAGGAAGATGAGTTAGATGATTTACTTTTAGAAGAAATCGGATATTTGAGAAAAGTAGCAGAAGATTTTAGAGCAAGAGAGGTTGATGAAAGGGCTCCTAGCGATATAGATATTCAAGCAGCAATAGATGAATTACTGAATGAAATTGTTTCCGATGAATCCCAAGATATAATTTTCACTAACGAAGTTCCATCCGACGAAGTAATAGCCACTTCTAATAGAGCTATAATGCAATATATAGCTATCGAAAAAGATGAAGCTATTTATATTAATGTAGGTAAACTTGATATAAGGTTGTATATAAAAGAGGATATGTCCCCTAATGATCCTTATGTACTTTATGACCCAATCTCAGAAGCGAATACCGTTATTATAATAGTAAATAAAAGACATCCTTTTTGGAATGAGTTAGATGGCGATATTGGTGTGTTAAATTATTTAAGACAATGTGTATATGATGGAGTTGCTGAGTGGAAAGCATTTATTCAGAAAGGTAAAATTACAGCAGAAACTGTCAAGTATATAAAAGATGACTTAATGAGATTACCTTTTGAAATTGAAAAAAATAAATCATAATTTTAATCAATAATTGGGGTGCCTAAAACTACATATCGAACCACTATCAACTTTAAGAGTAATACGCTCAAAAAAAGAGATAAAGTCCTCAAAAAAGACGGGTAGTTACTATCCCTTTGGATTACAGCACAAAGGGTATAATAATACCATCGTTGGTAGGAAACATAACTATGGGTTTACTGGAAAAGAAGAACAAGATGAACTTGGTTTAGCATGGATTGATATTACTGCGCGTAACTACGATCCTGCAATTGCTAGGTGGATGAATCTTGATCCTCTTGCAGAACAAATGAGAAGGCATTCTCCTTATAACTATGCTTTTAATAGCCCTATATTCTTTATGGATCCTGATGGGATGGCTCCACAAGGTCCATGTACAGATTGTCCTTGGTATCTTAGAAGTCGAGGAGAAAATAGAAAACCTGTTCTTACTCTTGGATTACATAATATTGAGTTACCTACAATTGATCGTATGGAAAGTGGTGGAGTTATTGGTTTTTTAGAAAATACTCTGAGATCGGCATGGAATGGCGCAGCCAGTACATGGAATGCAGGAATGAAAGGTCAAAATATGGGAGAAATTACCGATGCTGCAATGGGAGAAATGCATAAAACTGCTGATAGAATAGTTGAAGGAGAGGGAACTCAAGAAGATGTCGAAAACTTAGCAGCGAGCGTATTAATGGTAGTGATAAAAGGTAAAACTAGTTCTAAAAAGAATTCAAAATATACGCCTGACAGAAAACTTAAAAATGATCCTAAGACAGGAAGACCAATAATTGACCCTGAAGCTTCAGGAAAAACTCATACTCAATTAGGAAAGAAAAAAAGTTCAAATAAAGGAGTTGGAACATATACAACAAGGAGAACCATTGATAAGGATGGTAGTGTTAGAAAAACTATAGATTATACTGATCATGGAAGGCCTAAGAATCATAAAAATCCACACACTCATAATTACCATAAGACAAAAAATGGACAATATAAACGTCAAAAAAAGGAAAAATACGATTAAAGAATATGAAACTCTTTTTTTCAGCTACTAACAAAGAAATAAACTTCGATTTATTAGACTTACTCAAAATTTTAAAGGATGTTTTTAAAACAGATAATTTTGAATTTGAATTATTTGATTATGAATACAATGGAGTTAATTTTGATTGGAGAAATATAAATCAAAACATTATTAATTTCCTAGAAGAAGAAAATAAGGATATTAAATTAATAATTAATTATACAGATTTTTTGAAGTTTGCAGAATTTATTAATCAAACAGAAAAAGGCTCTTTTAAAGTTGTCTTACTGACTAGAAATATTAGTTTGGAAGTAAATGTTTATGACTCTTATTTTTGGAATATTTCATCAAACAATGAGAAAGCATTGTTTAGTTTATCAGATCATAATAAACTAGTTAATTTTAAAAGAAGAATAGAAGTTACAGAAGATTAGCAAACCCCTCGCTCCCGCTAGTCTGTGACTAGTGGCGGCACAGATAACTAGATAAGAGTAACTAGAAATAAGAAACAAAAAGCTATACGAGTTGGTATAGCTTTTTGTATTTTGTGATAATGAGCAGAAACTACAAATTATCAAGATGATCATATAGTTTTAAAAATTGACAGTGATGGTTTCTTGTTGAGTTTAACAACATTATAATACCACTAGTCACAGACTAGCGGTAGCGAAAGGAGTAACAAAGAATTCGAAAGCGGCTTCGATGCCCGCCAGAAATGATGGAAGGATGTATGGTATTTTGGATGATACTTTTGTTACGAGACATTCAAATGGTAATGTTACTGCATTTACAAGAGGGCATAGAATAGAAATTCTAGCTAATGGTTCTTTTTCTATATATATATATAAATAAAGGTCCAAATAAAGGCCAATTATTTTTTACAAAACACTAAATATGGATTTACCAATAGAAAAAATCGAAAATGAATTGATTGCGGTGCTCAGTTCGGATAAATTTAAATTGGATATTAATAAATTTGATTCAGGAGCATTAATGATTGACGTAGAAACTGAAAATCGTTTTTTTTGCATTCAGTTGACAAAGAGTTATATAGGAGTTTCTGAAATTACTGAAGAAGACCCAGGTTTTTCTTCAGTTCCGAATAAATATTATGAGGATATTGGAAAATTCAAAAAAGAAATAAATGAGCTTTTCAATTTAGATTGGAAATAAAGGCTTGAAAAGATGATTATAAAATACCCTCGCTCCCGCTAGTCTGTGACTAGTGGCGGCAAAGATCACTAGACAAGAGTAAGTTGAAATAAGAAACAAAAAGCTATACGAGTTGGTATAGCTTTTTGTATTTTGTGATAATGAGTAGCAGCTACAAATTATCAAGATAATCATACCGTTTTAAAAATTGACAGTGATGGTTTCTTGTTGGGTTTAAGAACATTGTAATACCACTAGTCACAGACTAGCGGTAGCGAAGGGGATCTAAAATTTTCAGCAAGACACAGAATGATGTTATCTCTACAAATGGATATCACTATGGTGTTGAAGTAGACGGAAAAGTTTTTGACAATATCCATACTGGGGGAATTGATTATTCCGATTGGAAAGCAGATTTTGAGGTATTGGTGGGAGCTTCTGTTAAACAAGTTGACAATACACATTTATAACTAAAAAAAATGGATAAAATAGAACCAATAATCAAGAATTCTTCTAATAACATAATAGAACTTTTGTTAGAAGTTAATAAGAAACATTATTTATATCTAAAAAATAAAGATCTAAATTCTCTTGAAAGCTTTTTAGACGGTTATTCATATGCTCAATTTATTAATAAATTTGAGATACAAAAAATGGATGTATATAATAATTTTTTTAAGTGGCTAAAAGCGAAGTATTGTTACAAAGGTGAATTAGGTTTTTTTAGTATTTTGAATGAAGTAGAAAAAGATCTAAAACCCAAAGAAAAATATGATACTTTTTACTCATTACTAAATCAATATTTAAGAGAAATAAATTATAATAATTAGAAACTTAAAATCTAGCCCCTCGCTCCCGCTAGTCTGTGACTAGTGGCGGCACAGATAACTAGACAAGAGTAAGTAGAAATAAGAAACAAAAAGCTATACGAGTTGGTATAGCTTTTTGTTATAATAATGGATGTTCCAGTAGTATTACGGATATACTTATATCAAAATACTACCAGTTATTATTCGTAATATTCTGCTACCTGATGAGAAAAACCATCATGTGTAGCACATAGTGTCTGCGGGTTATATGCGTGTCCTGTATTTACCCCAAAACTAATTCCCCATCCGTCATTGCAATACACACTAACGCCTGCAATTTTTTTACCTCCTTGGATAGATACTTGTTCGTTTTTAGAAAGAAGCCTTACTGATTTTAATTTTGATAAATGTTTCATTTTTTCTGTTTTGTATTAAAAATTAATATTCTGACAGACTGTTACCAAAAGCGAAATTTTGTTACCCACAAAGTCAATTTAATTTGTTAATTCTAGATAGAAATACAATAGAAAAGTAACTTTTTTGTTTTTTTAACACTTTATTTTATTAAGGATCAGTACATTGTAATACGTAACACAAAAAGAGTACAATCATCGCTATGGGGATAGCATCATCGTAACTTTTTACTGAACAAAAAATATATTCAATACGATACATCGCATGGATGCTTTGTAAGCATATGGATATCATGGTTTTTGTAAAAGAAAGATGTACGTTGTACACGACCAACAAAAAATAATTAATGACATTGCAAAAAAACCTTTTGGGGCTGGTTTTTTTCTTTTTTTTGAATTCAACATTTTCTCAACAAAAGCATCTGGCAATAGCTAGCGAAACGCTGCACGAGTATGCTTCTGTAGAAACAGCCAATGTATATCTGGATACTGCTACTGATGTAGCAACATCGACTACTTTATCTTTAGAACAAAAAGAAATAGAAGTCTATGACTTTACGACCGATAGATCTATTACTACAAATGATAGATCACTAAGTTTTGTGGTAGAATCCTTATCAATAAACTCTAAGCATTCTGATTATGCTCCTAGTTTCTATAAAGGAGAATTGGTCTTTGCATCTTCTCGAAACGCTAAATCAGTATCTAGAATCCTACAAGAAGATACCAATGAACCCTTTTTGGATCTGTATACTACTAGTAAAAATATTCCTAATAAAGGGATTTCAAGACTAAAAGGTATGATTAATACCAAGTTTCATGAGTCTTCTGCTACCTTTAGTCCCGATGGAAAAACCGTCTATTTTACAAGAAATAACTATGCAAACAGAAAGTTTAAAAGAAATGCAGACGGTTATGTGTTATTAAAAATATACAAAGCAGATTATGATAACGGGAAATGGAAAAACGTAGAAGAACTACCTTTTAATAGTGATGAATATTCTATTGCACATCCCGCATTATCTCCAGACGGTAAATTCTTGTATTTTGCCAGTGATATGCCTGGTAGTTATGGCAAATCCGATATTTATGTAGTCGAGATTTACGAGGATGGAACCTACGGAACTCCAGAAAATTTAGGAAGTTTGATAAATTCTGAAGGCAGAGAAACTTTTCCGTATGTGAGTGATAAAGGCAAGTTGTTTTTTGCAAGTGATGGTCACGTAGGTTTTGGCGGACTGGATATTTTTATGGTACTAGCTGATGAGAATAACGGTTGGGAAGTATACAATATGGGTACACCAATCAATAGTCCCTATGATGATTTTACATTTATTATCAATGAGGAATATAAAATAGGATATTTTGCCAGTAATCGTTCTGGAGGTAATGGTGGAGATGATATTTATGGTTTTAAACAACTAATGCCACTATTAGAATATCGTAATCTTAAACCAAAAATCAAACGAAAAATACAAAGACATCTGGACCATAAACCGATTATTACAGAAGAAATTACCTCTTTTTAGTGCTCCAATAATTACTGTAGTGATTTCTTTAATTCTTGTATTTTGACATTGATTTTTTGATTTTTATGAAACTGTAAAGAACGTTCGTAATACGCAATCGCATCTGGGATATTATCTGTAATCACTAGTTTGTTTGCCAGACTTATATAAGTGTCAGCTTCTTTAGGAAATAATACTGTGTTAAACTTCAGTATTTCGATGGCTTCTTTCTCTTTTCCAGCAAAAAATAACACATTGGCATAGGTGTTTAGTTCATATAAACTGTTAGTGATGTTTTTTAAAGTATCGACCAATTGTTCAGCATTTTTAGCAAGATACTCTGTACCATTCTTTTTAATGATAGTATCCACCGTAGTTACCGAAACATAGTTTGGGCTATAATTACCAGATAGGATATCACGAATATCTTCTTCGATGCTTTTTTTAGGAGATTCTACAATGCGATTTACTTCTTTACCATCTTTGTAAAAAATAAATGTGGGAACTCTATGGATATTTAATCCTTCGTGTTCGCCTCCTGCACTTTGTTTATAATGATCGCGATCCGCATCTACAGCTACTGTGGTTAATCGACTTATAGGAAAATCAGTAACAGCTAGTGTTTTATAAAAATGTGGAACTTCTCTTTTACTATCACCGCACCAAGTACCCATAAATATTTTGATAGTATATGCTTCTAAGCTGGTTTTGAATTCATTCGTGATGGCTTCATTAGGTATATATGCTTCGTAGTTTTTAGAAAACCAAGTACTGTATGGAGGTGTGTTTAGTTTTTGGATGTTGATTTTTCCTGTGAGATTGGCTACGCCTTTCTCATTAATTATTTCTTGATTAAATGTTTGCGAAAATGTATAAGAAGAAATTATTAATAAAATCAATAGAGGTAACGTTGTTTTCATAAGAATCGAGTTAGCGTTTATATTGTAGAAAGTTTGAAAAAATGTTCCATCAACCCGAGTTTTATAATTGTTGCTGTTTACAATAATAAAACTGAGGTTGTAGAACTAATCCTTGTTTTGGTTTTACTTACTTATAGGAGTTCCGCTTGTCGCGTTTTTTACTTTTGGTGTTACCATAGCCTTAATTTTTAGGATTTGCTTTCCTTCGGCTGTATTAGTGGTTAGAGTAACTTGTTTTGTCTGTAGATTCGGTTTCCCGTTGGTATTGAAGGTAACGACTAGATCTTCACTGGCTCCAGGAGCAATAGGTTCTTTTGGCCAATCAGAAACAGTACATCCACAACTTCCTTTAGCATTTACAATCACCAAAGGAGCAGTACCTGTATTGGTAAATGAAAACGTATGCTTTAGAATATCTCCTTCGGTAACCGTACCAAAGTCAAACTCAGCTTCTTCAAATGATAAGATAGGAGCAGTTGTTTTTGTGTTAGTAGCTTCATTGTTTTGTATCGCCACTTGTTTAGACACTGTGTCTTTAGCACTGGTATTTGTGCAGGAAACAATACAAGCAGATACGATCATAAGTAATACGACAAAAATGTTTTTTGTTTTCATGTCTTGAATTTTTAAGTTTTGATTATGGTACCAAAACTCAGAACATATCGAAACAAAACCTATTAAAGTGAGGTTGAAAAAGGGACTAGACCCCCGATGGAAATTGATAATTAGCTAGAGAATGAGAAAATATATTACCTGTTTTTATAACGTGTTTTTACCTCTTCTCGGCTTTCTACTTCTATTTTTTTGTATAAGTTATTGATGTGTGTTTTAATGGTGCTTACACTTAAAAATAATAACGAAGCAATTTCTTTATTGGTTTTATCTTCTAGAATTAAATCCAATATTTTTTGTTCTTGCTGAGTAAGTTTTCTTTCAGAAGTCTTATAAGAGTACTGTTGTTTTTTTAACTTCTGAAATTGAAAAATATGAAGCAATCCAGAGATCATAAGTATCGAAATAAGAATCCATAACCAGTACGATGTAGTTTCTGGAGTAGTAATATTCATAGAGAATTTATCTGCGGCCAGTTCTGTTTTATACTGTTCTGCATAAGGACTGTTCGGATAGGTGCGCTCTAATCGCTCTAACAATTCATCATAATAGCTATTCTTCGTTAGATCCTGTAAGTAATAGGTATATAGATTATTAGACTTATTGGATAGGAATGAGTAAATATATAGCTCTGTTAATGGTTCTTGCTGGTCTTTTCCATATTGCTGTAGGATGTTAAACCATTTTTTAGAATTTACCTTGCGGTTTGCTTCGCTTCTATACGAACTAAATGCATATCGCATGTCTTGTATAATAGAATCTACCTTAAGAAAAGTGTTGCTTCTTTCATTTGTAGAAATAACCTGGCAAAAAACTTCCTCATCTACAGTAAATGGTAAGGAGATAGAATCTTGGTTCTTTGCAACAAACAGAATTTCTTTACTATTATGGCATATCCCATTAAAATGAATAGATCCTTGTTCTTGTTCAGAGCAGTTTTCGGTGTGAATACGATATATCCTGTTTTCTAACGGAAGATTATTCTCTGTAAACACAAAACGACCTGTAGTATCGGGATATACCTTTTGGATAATTTGCTCAGGATATATACCAGACATCTTTCTGTAATCTTCAATAAGAGATAGATATACGTGATTTGATGCATTGGTGTTGTCTACATAACCCGAAAACTCATATTGACTCCAAAGCGTAGAAGTAACACATATAAAAAAGATACAAAGTGTAGGTTTTATCAATTTCATAGAATAATATCAGGTATTTTTTAGAAACTATCCCAAGATAAAAATAATTTTAAGATAGAGGTGTAACATAATAAGTTATCAGACTACCTATAATTGTATTATTTAATTTATTTTTGTTTATGAGTATATGGAGAGTTTTATTGTCGATTTTTTTTCCGCCGTTGGCAGTTTTAGATAAAGGATGCGGATCAATTATAATCGTATTTTTGTTAACCTTATGTGGATGGGTTCCTGGTGTGATAGCTGCATTAGTGATTATTAATAATCCGAATACCTAGTTTTTTTAGTAAGAACGAAGCAAGGATAATGGTTCTTGTTTATTTTATATAAAATTAAAAAGAGTTAAGCATATGAAAAAATTTTCCCTTTGGATACAAACTTGTATAGTAGCTATGTTATTGGTTGGATGTCAATTTTCTGAAGATTTACATCTTAATGAAGACGGAAGCGGAAAAATATCATTCAATTTTGATGGTTCAGAAATCATGCAGATTGGAGGAGATAAGATTACAGAAGGGAAAAAGGAAGTCATAGATTCCCTATTGGTATTTAAAGATTTTTTGGAAGAGAAAAAAGATAGCATAGCTCAATTACCAATAGAAGAGCAGGAAAAATTAAAGAAACTAGAGAATTTTAGCATGCATATGCTGATGAATTCTGAGTCCAAAGAAATGAAATTTAATTTGTATTCGGATTTTAGTAGTGTAGACGAATTAGACGATTTGTTTAATAATTTTAAAACTGCATCTGCCATTGGTAATAATAAAACTAGCGATGCTGATACTCCTGGAGGAGATCCCTTATCAGCTGTAGAAGGCGAAGAACCTACTAGAGTTGTGTATTCTTATGAAAAAAATAAGTTCAAAAGGGTTACCGAGATTCTTGATAAGGACAAGTTAAAAATGAGTATGGATAGCCTCGAACAAATGAAAATGTTTTTAGCGAGCTCTAAATATAAAATCAATTATCATTTCCCAAAGAAAATAAAAAAGATATCCTCAGAAAAGGCTATGTTTAGTCAGGATGGTAAAAGCTTTACACTAGAAGTTGATTTTCTGGAATATATGGAAAACCCTAAAATACTGGATGTAGAAGTAGAACTGGAAAAGTAATTCTGAGTATACAGTTTTCTAAAACAAATAAGCACTATCCAATGATAGTGCTTATTTGTTTTTTATCAGTATTAAAGTTTTATAGTTTACCTCTTTTAATAAGTTCGCGCGCCATTTCTTTAATAGCTTCACTTCTTTTGCTACCCATACTCACTTTGATGTCATGATCCATAATTCCTAGTTCTTTTTTGTTTCCATAAATCTTAAAAGTCATAGAATGATAAGAAGCTAAAGGGAATTTTTTAGTATTGAATATAAAAAAGTACTCACCGCTAACCGTTCCGATTTCGCGAACAGCAGAACCGATTAAGGTATGATCTCCTTCTTCTATGTTTGGATCACCAATGTAAATATCATAGTTTACCTGATCTACCATACTTTTGTTTAGTTGGCTATGTGCTTTCTTAGAAGGGTAAGAGATTAAATGGATATCCATATCATTAAAATCACGATCCACTCGATGACCTTTTCCATCAAGTAATCTACGCTCTTTATCTAGCTTTTTTATAATTCTTTCAGGTCTTTTGGGAGTTTGTGCAAGAAGCTCATCAGCTTTGGATTCCTGAAAACCTTCTGTGGTAAAAAATCCCATTTCTATAGCAAGCTGAAAAATTTTCTTTTTAGATAAAAAATAATGATGCTTGGAGTTTATTAGTAAAGTGTCTTTTAATTGATCTCCAAAAAATGCATTATAAGGGTAAGACTTATCAGAATGAAACAGTAAAGATGGTTCTTTTAAATCTCCTGCTTTAAATAAAGGGTTGTTGTCATTATCGGTTACCTGAAAATGTCTAAGTCCTTTCGCTTTTATCTTTTCTATATGTCCTACTTTTACTTTGTCGACAAAGACTTCTCCTTTTTTGATTTTGATTTTTTGACCAAAAGAAAAGATAGAAATGAAAAGAGAAAAAACTAGTAATGAATGCTTCATGTTTGTTAGGGGTTTAAATGTTAAAGAAATGCAAATATATGTATAAATACATAGATGGTTTTTAATCGTTTATAGCGAGTCATAAACCTTTTTTAATCTCGTATCTTTGTGGCGATGAATAAGAAGATAGAAATACAAGAATTGGGGTTGAAAGATTTTAAACAAACCTGGGAATACCAGGAAGAGTTGTTTAAAGGAATTCTGGACACAAAAATTAAGAATAGGAGAGAAGATGCTAATTTAGATACGAATAACTATTTTCTTTTTGTAGAGCATCCGCATGTATATACACTAGGAAAGAGTGGTGATATTAGTAATTTACTTCTTAATGAAGATCAACTGAAACAGAAAGAAGCTACTTTTTATAAAATCAATAGAGGCGGCGATATTACATATCATGGACCTGGACAAGTAGTAGGATATCCTATCCTGGATTTAGATAATTTTTTTACTGATATTCATAAATACCTTCGTTTTTTAGAAGAAATGGTAATTCTTACATTGGCAGAATACGGAATCAAAGGAGTAAGAAGTGATGGCGAAACAGGAGTTTGGTTAGATGTCGGAACTCCTTTTGCACGCAAGATATGCGCAATGGGTGTTAGAGCGAGTAGATGGGTAACCATGCATGGTTTTGCGTTTAATGTCAATGCTGATCTTGGATATTTTGATAATATAATTCCGTGTGGAATTAATGATAAAGCAGTTACCTCCTTACATGTAGAACTAGGAGTGGAGCAGGTAAATATAGAGGAAGTAAAAGAAAAATTACTCAAACACTTCACCACACTATTCGAAGCGGAAATGATACAACAAAAAACCGAAGCCTAAATAACTTCGGTTTTTCTTGACTAAAATTTAAACAAATCAAAAAGGTTTTGGGGTGTATATATTGCACTATAGATATGGAGCAATTCCATTGGTTTTCTGCCTTTATCCATAGACTAGTATGTTTTAGTTTCTAAAAAGATCATTGATTCCTGATCCGCTAACCGTTAGGTCATTATTCAATAAATCTTCATCATTATTGTTGTCATTGCCATCAATAAAAATATCTGGATCATAATCAAGAATAATTCTAAAATCTGGTGGAAATTCACCTTCTGCTGGAGAGGAAGAATTCCAAGGTCTGGAATAACTAACAGTTAGCGTTTCTCCCGCATTAAGATTGGTAAAGTTTACAGTGCCTACCAAACTACCTGGAGCAGCTGCTCCCAGACTTCTTTGGTATAATCGTATTGCTTGTTGTCCTGTAGAAGAATTAAAATTAGAATCTCCGATATTGGTAATAGTTCCAGTGATTGTAGCAGTTCCTGTAAAATCATCATCTTTTACTATGGTGAAAGTAATAGAAGTAGCTTCGAGATCTATGGTTCCTATTGTTGCAGTATCATCGCTATCACATGAGATAAATAATACCGTAATTAGTAATAAGGTTAATTTTTTTAATGTTTTCATGATGTTTTATTTACGTTATTTCACATTAGTGAGTTACGTAATTAAAAAGTCAACATGAAATCAACATAAAATTGATAAAGCTTTAATTTATTTGATAAATAAGGATGCTATTATCTTCTCCCTTAACCGAAAATTCTAGATTTGGATCTTTATCCATATTACCTAGGCTTATCACAGAATTACCATATACAGGGAAATTAGGAAACAACTCTCCATTACTATCGTATAGATATACTTTTTTGGATTGTATATCCGTAATAGAAACATATATTTTGTTATTGATATAGAATAACTGAGGTGCAGTGTATACTCCAAAATCTAATTCTAAGGTTCTCTCTTTTATAGATAACTTATTTTCAGAAAAAGTAACCAATGTTTTGTTTGTAGAAACCAAAGAGCTACTTACATCAAGTTCCTTATCTACCATAGTTACAGAACCATCAGATTGCACCTGAATTAGTTTTCCATCTTTGGTGATAGAGGTAAATTTGTTTTGATATTGTTGCCATTGATTTTTAGAAAAGTCTACTTGTTGTTTTACATCCACTCTAGTTCTTCCTAAACGATCTAAGATGTTTAATTTACCGTTTTCTTCAGATAAAAGAATGTAATCTTTGCTTCCTATTCTAATATGTTTTGGAGGTAGCAAAAGATTGGTTTCTGTGCCCTTAAACCCAAAACCTGTTACAATTTTACCTTCAGCATCGAGCATGGTTATAGCATTACCTTGAGTGATAATGATACGATAGCGCTTATTTTTATCATAGTCAAATAATGATAGCGGTTGCGTGATTGGTTTGTCGAATTTTTTAGGATAAGAAGTAACATCTTTTCCATCTCGATCTACAAGATATAATGTGGTTTCTGTATTAAATAATAGTTGATATCTGCCATTTTTGTAGATGTCAATTTGCTGAATATCACCCATAATGGCTCCAATTATTTGTTTTTTCCAAAAAATGGTTCCCTTGTCAGAAATCAGATAGAGATTATTGTCCACATCTTGCACGGCAATATCCATCCCTTTAGTTCTGTGGTTTTTAACAAGAATAGGGTTGTTTAGTAATTTGTTTTCCAGAGACGTAGAGGTCGTTTGCGTTACAGAAGTAGCAGCACCTTTGCTAATGCTTTTTTGAAACACACCATGAATATGCGCAAAGTTGTTTTCTTTGATTACTTGCAAAGCTGCAGTTTGATATCCTTTACTTTTGATTTCACTCCATGGCTTTTTATGTGTTTCTGAAACATTGTTTGCAATGTAATCTTGAAGATTTTTTACAGAACTCACCATTAATATAGATGATTCATCAGATAATTTTTGGATAGTACTATGGTAAGATTCTTGTTCTTGTAGTACCGTTTTATTTAAGATATTGGCAATCGCAGTTTGTAATCCATCTTTAGAAGAGCCAAAAAGTAGATAATCTTCGTAAAGTATATAAAATTTAGCTTCGAAATCAGGAATTAAGGGTGTCAATAAATTTGAAAAAGAATCTGAATTTTCATAGCTATAAATATCAACATTTCTATAGGTTCCCGAAGATGATCCAGCTAATAATTCCAATGTGTTTTCGGGAGCTAAAGAAGTTAAAGTTAGTATGTTTTCGTTCTCCATAAAAATCATACCTATTTCAGAAACTCCAGAAAGTACTTCATCAAGATCGTCGTTAATGTGATCTATTTCTCGATCTTGAGCTAGTGCCAAATTCTTTTTAAGCGTATAAAAATCATCATATGTATAAGAAACAAAGCCTTGAGCTGTTGTGGGGGTAATTTTTGCAATATGATTTTCCTGCGCAATAGTGTTGTCAAAAATACCAATAGTAGTAGACAAAGAGTCTTTTTCTATCGCAATTCCATCAATATACATAGCATTTTGATCCAGTTTTGCATCTACAGAAATCCAACCACTAAAATTGGATACTTCAGATAAATCATGGTTAGGTAACAATGAGTTATGTATATCGTTTAATTTTTTTCCATCTACCAATACCGAAACTGGATTTTTAGCATCAGAAACATCATACGCCTTGATGAGGTCATTGCTTACCGATATTTTGTTCTCTTGCTGTCGTATTGCATTTTCAATTAATATCTGAGAAGAAGAAGCGATTAACAAACTATCCTGTCTGGTTGCAAAAAAGGTGTGCGCTCCAGAAACCACCTTATGAATAGTTTTATTAGAATAGCTAATATTTTCAATGGTTTTAGGATTCAAAGAATCTTTACTGATAATAGAAGGGTCGAATCTAGATATATAAGTGTATTCAAAATCATTTTTTCCGATAGGAGAAAAACATAACAAACCTTTGGGTTGATTAATTTGATCTAATACTGGTAATGCTTTAAAATAGGTAAAAAACTCAAGGCCACTATTATTTTTTAAAAAGTCATTATCTCGAAGCATGTTTTTAGTCTGCTCCAGATCATTTATTTTAAGGATCACTTGTGCATCCTTGGGAATATAATCAATAAGGGTGTTTGATTTTTCAGTGGCAGTATTACAGGCTAAAACAATTGTGGATATTAGAATTACAACTATTTTTTTCATGTGTTTTTGTTCCTTTTTATTCTTTATTATATATAGATGCTACTATTTTTAAATGTAACACTAATGACTTTTTAAAAGTATGCTAGAGCCCAAAGATAATTATTTGAATTCTAGCGCAAGCTGTTCAGGTAATAATCTGAAACTTTTTCTATGATATTTAGTGATGCCATATTTTCGAATAGCTTCACGATGTTCTGTGGTTGGATATCCTTTGTTTTTTTTCCAGTTGTACATAGGAAATTCTTCATGAATCTTTTCCATATACTCATCCCGATAGGTTTTTGCCAATACCGAAGCCGCTGCAATATTTAGATATTTACCATCCCCTTTGATAACGCAGGTATAAGGTATGTTATGATATGGTTTAAATCGATTTCCATCTACCGAAATGTGTTCTGGTTGAGGAGTTAATTGTGCGATTGATTGCTGCATTCCTAAAATAGAAGCGTTTAGGATATTAATTTTATCAATCTCTTCCATAAAAATATGTGTCACACCATAGGTAATAGAACAGTCTTCTAATAGCGGTCTTAATAATTTTCGTTTAGCCTCGCTAAGTTGTTTAGAATCGTTTAAGATATCATTACTAAAATCATCGGGCAATATGATAGCAGCAGCAGTTACAGGTCCTGCCAAACAACCGCGACCCGCTTCATCAGTGCCACATTCGATGAGGTCAGGTTTTAATTTTAATTCGAGCATGTTACGAAGATAATGTATGAATAGAACATCAGAAAACTATTTTTTAGAATCGGTAAAAAAACTTAGTATTAAAACGAACAACTCATACCAGTAACTTTCGTTAAAAAAGTATATTTTTGCCAACAGTTTACTATATAGATGAAAAAGAACTTAGTATTTATAATTATACTTCTTATTGGAGCAGTAACTTTTGCTCAGGAAGGAAATGAAGAGGAGCTGGAGGATGGAACTATAACTACTCAAAAGCAACCAAAGTTTACTAAAAACAGAAAATCACTTCCAAAAAAAGGTAAGCGCAAACCTCCTATCACAGATTATAAAATTATTGATATAAAGAATGATACGACATTTGTAGATACTACATTAACACTCCAGAAGGATTATAATTTTAACTATTTGCGTCGGGATGATTTTGGATTACAGCCTATCAATAATGTAGGGCAGACCTATAACAGTCTGGTTAAAGTAGAAGAATACAATCACTTACTTCCTCTTTTTGGAGCCAGAGCAAGACACTTTAATTTTATGGAGGCAGAGGATATTAATTATTATAGTGTTCCTACTCCACTTACAGAGATATATTTTAAAACAACTTTTGAGCAAGGGCAACAACTAGATGCTTTTCTAACTATAAATACCTCTCCAAGATTAAACCTTTCTATTGCTTATAAAGGAAATAGATCGTTGGGTAAATATCAACATGCCTTAACAAGTACAGGTAATTTTAGGGCTACAGCCAATTATCAGACTAAAAATAATAGATATAAAATAAAAACACATTTTGTATCTCAGGATTTATTAAATGAAGAAAACGGAGGATTATCCTTTTCGGGAGTTAATCAGTATTTGGCAATTGGTGCTTTCGAGGGAGAAGAAAGTGATTTTGCCGATAGAGGATCGATAGATGTGAAATTTGAGGATGCAGAGAGCATTCTGTTAGGTAAAAGGTTCTATCTTAATCATAAATATTCGATCATTAAGAAGACAGATAGTAGTAATACTGACCTATCTATAGGTCATATCTTAGATATTACAGATAAGTCCTATCAGTTTGATCAAAGCGTGCCCAATGATCTTTTTGGTCCAGCATATGAATCGGGAGCTCTAACCGATAAGGTAGCTTTAGAAGATTTTACTAATCAGGTCTATATAAGTGTTAATAACCCTTGGTTAGGGAATCTAAAAATCAATGCAGGATTTTCTGATTATAATTATGGATATAATACGATCGTTAGCTTATCGGATGGCACAAATATTACAAATAGAATCAAAGGTGATGCATTCTCTGTAGGAGGATCCTATCAAAAAACATATAAAGGATTTCAATTGGCAGCTGATGGTATGTCTATTGTATCTGGAGATTTTGATGGTAATTATTTAAATGCGTCAGCAGGATATCAAATTAATGGGTATGGACTACAGTTAGGAGTTAGTACAAACTCAGTTGCTCCAAATTATAATTTTCTGTTATATCAAAGTGATTATGTTGGGTATAATTGGCAAAACTATAATAATTCTATTGAGGCGGTTAACACGAATCAAGCGATAAATTTTAAAAATATAGAGACGCAAAAGATTCAGGCCAATCTTAATTTAAAGAAATATGCGAATATTGAAGCTAGTTTTACCACAATAGATAATTATACTTATTTTACAAAAGACGCGGATTCTATTACTAAACCTGCACAATTTGATAAACAAGTTGGATTATTAAAATTAAAACTATCGCAAAGTCTAAAATTCGGTTGGTTTGGGATGGATAATACAATACTATACCAAAACGTAGCTGGAGGCGAAGTGTATAAAATTCCTAATGTAGTTACTCGTAATAGCTTGTTCTATGAAGATCATTGGTTCAAAAAAGCACTGTTTCTTCAGACTGGAGTTACTTTCAAATACTATTCGCAATATGCAGCTGATGGGTATGATCCAATATTATCAGAGTTTTACGTTCAGAATGATGTAGAAGAAGCTTTTTTCAATAATGAAGGAGCTTTGGGTACTGAGATTATTGAAGGGCGCGAACAAAAATTCGGTGGATTTCCGCAATTTGATATATTCTTCAATGCAAAAATAAGACAAACTCGTATCTATTTTAAGGTAGAGAATTTTGGAGAAGCGTTTCAACAGAATAACGAATTTTCTGCACCAGGATATGCGCCTAGAGATGCTGTGATCCGTTTTGGTCTGGTTTGGAATTTCTTTTTATAATTAGGGCATCCGAGCGGGCTATTCATTACAATTCCTCTTCGCTTGTGGCGAATGCGGGATTTTCATTACTATCCCTGATGCGTGATCATTTTTCCAATAATCTTTTATCGAAAATTTAAAATAGTAAGATGTATCTTTGGAGTGAATCATCTTCTATTATAGTACATCATGAGCAATACCAAGAAACGAAATATTTCCGTTTTAGGCCCAGAGGAATTTACTGGTATAAAGTTGCAAAAACCAGCAGAATATGCTGCAGGATTGCCAGCTGTAAAAGTGGCCCTTCAACATGCGTTTAAAGAAATGGGTGTGACTAAATCCATAAAGACGCTTTCTCAAATGAACCAAAAAGAAGGATTCGATTGCCCTGGTTGTGCATGGCCAGATCCAGATAAACCATCTAAACTTGGAGAGTATTGCGAAAACGGAGTAAAAGCAATTGCAGAAGAAGCTACCAATAAAAGAGTAGATAAAAATTTCTTTGCAAAATATTCTGTAGAAGAACTTTCTCATTGGTCAGATTATCAAATAGGAAAAAGTGGGAGGTTAACAGAACCAATGGTTTTAAAACCAGACAGTGTGCATTATGAACCTATATCTTGGCAAGACGCATTTAAACTGATAGCAGACAAATTGAAAGCATTGGATTCTCCAGATGAAGGAGTGTTTTATACCTCAGGAAGATCTAGTAATGAAGCTGCTTTTCTATACGGATTGTTTATAAGAGCTTTTGGCACTAATAATATGCCAGATTGTTCTAATATGTGTCATGAATCAAGCGGAGTTGCACTTAACGAAACATTAGGGATAGGTAAAGGATCTGTTAAACTAGAAGATTTTGACAAAGCAGAAGTCGTTATGGTTATTGGGCAAAATCCAGGAACAAACCACCCAAGAATGTTATCTGCTTTACAAAAGTGTAAAGAAAACGGAGGAAAAGTGATAAGTGTTAATCCACTAGAAGAAGCTGGATTGATACGATTTAAAAACCCTCAAGAGATAAAAGGTGTTTTGGCTTCAGGAACAGCATTAACAGATATACATCTGCAAGTTAAAATTAATCAAGATGTATCATTGTTAAAAGTGATACTTAAAAAACTAGCCTCAATTGATAAAGAAAAAGAAGGAGTTTTTGATCATGAATTTATCAAAACCTATACGAGTGGTTATGAAAACCTATTAAAGGATTTAGAAACATATTCAGAATCCGAACTAATAGAGCTTTGTGGTGTAGAAGAAAGTGTAATTGATAAAGCAGTTCAGTTACTATCTCAGAAAAGTAAAATTATCATCTGTTGGGCGATGGGATTGACACAGCATAAAAACGGAGTAGATAATATAAAGGAGTGTGTAAATCTTTTGTTACTTAAAGGAAGTTTGGGAAAACCTGGGTCAGGTACTTGTCCTGTAAGAGGGCATAGTAATGTGCAAGGAGATCGAACCGTAGGAATTATGCATCATGTTTCTCCAGTATTAAATGAGGCCATAAAGAATACTTTTGGATTTGTTCCTCCGGAAAAAGAGGGGTTGGATACTGTTCATGCGATACAAGCAATGAATCAGGGTAGAGCAAAAGTATTTATTGCTCTTGGGGGTAATTTTGTGTCTGCTGCGTCGGATACAGAATATACTGCACAAGCACTTCAGAATTGTGATCTAACTGTAAATATAAGCACGAAGCTAAATAGAACACATATAGTTGCTGGTAAAACTGCGTTGATATTACCGACTTTGGGACGCTCAGAATTGGATCAGAAAAATGGAAAACCTAGGTTTTTTACTGTAGAAAATAGTATGGGAAAAGTACATCAGTCCAAAGGAATGTTAAAACCTGCCTCAGAAAACCTTATTAGTGAACCCGAAATAATAGGAGGTATTGCGCAGGCTTATTTTAAAAATGATCATCCAGTAAACTGGAAAGAACTTAGTATGGATTACGAATTGATTCGAGAGAAAATAGAATTGGTAATTAAAGGATTTAATGGCATCAAAGATAAATCAAAAGGCTCGGGCTTTTACCTGCCTAATAACGTAAGGGATTTAGATTTTAGTAAGCTTCCAGAAGGAAAAGCACAGTTTAGTTGTTGTGATTTGCCAAAGCATGTATTAAAAAAAGATGAGCTGCTGTTAATGACAATACGCTCTCATGACCAATTTAATACTACGATTTATGGATTAGATGATCGTTATAGAGGAATCTATAATGAACGAAGAATAGTTTTAATGAACCCTAATGATGTAAGTAGACATAAGCTAAAAAAGTTTGACATCATCAATATGATAAGTAACTATGATGATAAAGAAAGAAAAGCATCTAATTTTTTAATTATACCTTATAATATACCAGAAGGAAATATTGCAGCATATTTTCCAGAAACGAATGTTTTGGTTCCCTATAATCATTATGCAGATAAAAGTAATACTCCAATTAGTAAGTCTATTGTAGTTACCTTAGAAACACCTGTACAATAGTTTTTAAATTTTTATATTTTTTTTATTGTTGTAAAGTTAATGTTTAGAGGGTGTTATGTTTTGGTTTTGAGATTTTCAAAAAATTAATAAAAAAAGGTATTGTTAGATTAAAAAAGGGTTGTATGTTTGCACCCGCAAAACGGGATTTTGTTTTGCGATTGTTCATTGATAAGGGGTTGTTTTTTTGGTTTTGTATAGAG
>NZ_JARYGY010000017.1 GCF_029906345.1 Aquimarina mycalae
AAAAGAAAAAAACAATAATATTTTTTATACTTTTATAATCACAAAACCGCTCTTTTTAGAACCTGTTTTACTATGCGCAATTTAAACAGGAATGGATGGGTCAAATTCATAGGAATCTCCACGAGAACTTCTTGAACAACAAAATGAAATTTCTTCTAAAAAAGTATATCTTTTAAATAAAATGCGTAAATTCCTCGAACTCGTAAAAAACATTGATATTCTTTACGATTTAGCGAATTTGGATGAAAAGAGAGAACTGCTTGAAATTCTTACCTCGAACCTCCAAATTGAAGGTAAAAAGCTTTTGTTTTCAACGTTTCCGGCATTCAATAAGCTAATAAACCGCGATATTTTGATGTCTGGTGGGGATGACCAGTCCAGAACTCGAACTCTTCCCTCTGTAATTATCTATGAAAGTATGATGACCTCCCCAATAAAATACAGATCATTAGATAAAAAACAGAGTAGAAAATTATACAATTATCTTTTACAAGAAGTTTCATTATTACCAGAGTTTAAGTCCTTTTCTGAATATGCACTACAAACAGACTACCCAAGTTCCCAATGAATTGTTTGATGACCAATTAGCAAAGCTTACTTTTTCCGAATTGAAGATTCTAATGTGTGTTATCCGCCAAACTTATGGCTGGACACAAAAAAATGGAAAACGTAAAACACGAGATAGAATCACTTATAACCAGTTTCATAAAAAAACTGGTGTTTCCTTGCGTTCTATTCCAGACGCCATCCAATCCTTGATCATTAAGCAATTAATTCGCGTAACGGATTATCATGGAGAGCTTTTACATTATCCAAACCAACGTAAGGGAAAGACACGCATCTATTACGCTCCTTGCTTTAAAAGATGTGCGAAAAACACCCAAAAGGTATGCAAAAAGAGGCATCAACCTATGCAGAATAAGGCATATAACAAAACTAATGGTACAAAACTAACTCTACAAAAGAGGAATTCTCCTAATAGACGACTAACGGATTCGGAACGTCTGCAGGAAATATTAAGCTATCAAAAATAGCTTTCTTTTCATCGCTCTAAATCTGTTTTATAATACGAACGTGAAACCCAGTACTTATGATATTCCAAAGGATTTGTATTTAAGAAATAAACAGGCATTTGAAGAGATTTTAGATGCTCGGTATTTTGAAATGTTACGTTTAAGAGTGGAAGATGAGCTAACTTTCTCGGCAATTGCTAAATTCTACGGATTGACCACTGAGCGTATTCGTCAAATTCTTGGTAAAACATATCATATTCTCGAACAAGCTGGTTATGTTGGAAAACGTACTATCATTAAATAGAACTTAATCCTCTATTATTGGTCAGTATTGTTTTTTATTTTATGGTAATTACCAAGTAACGTAAGCCTTTATATCTATAAAGGCCGTATTACTACTTCTTAAACTCACTATAAGGGAATAGCTTTTTGATATACCTTTTCTCTTCTTTATTATTAACTCCCTTGTTTTTTAGACATCTTTCATTCCATTATTAGTATTTTTAATATTTTTCAATCTTCCCTCTTTATGAGTCAAAATTTTATTATTTCTTAATCTAAATAGTATATAAACCACTCTATGCACATTTTTTTCACAGAATATTAGAGCGACCACGAAAAAAATTGTCCATATGGACAATTTTACACGCCTTAATTACGTCTTTAGAAATTGCATAGTGTTTTTTAAAATAAGTATGGCGGTGAGAGATTAACCCTCACCGCCATACTTTATTATATGAACAAACAAACCCATCTCTTGAAAGATATTCGTACTGGTGCTGAAGTCATGCAACAGGATGTAGCCTTTTTGCTTAACATCGACACTGGCAGTCTCGCTCGATACGAGAATGAAAAACGAATACCTACACCAGAAATATTATTGATGTACCATATCCTCTTCGGTGTACCTATTTCGGAACTCCTATCACCCCTGTTAAAACGTGTTAAGAAGAACCTCATTAGCCGTAGTACATTACTCCATACTCAAGCCAAAGCCAAGCATACACCAAAGAGTATACATAGTTCATCATATATCGAGGCTGTTGTCAATAACTTAAGCCAAACAAAAATGTATGACGCCTAGTGGACAACAGATTAAAAAGGAAGAAATTGTACTGTCTCTATACCCTAATTCTATTGGTTTTGGCTTTGCAGTTATGACAAGTGCGCTCACAGTACTTAATTCTCGAGTGGTGCAAGTACGACCTATTTCCAATACCCATACAATGAAACGGATTCGTGAGATTATTGATTACTACGAACCAAAAATTGTAGTTCTTGAAGACTGTAGTATTACTGGTTCTCGAAAATCAAAACGAATTAAAAAGATGATTAATACCATTTCTCGTTATGCCTTAAAGAAGCATTTAAAAATTGGTACATACTCTCGAGCAGATATTCGCTATGTTTTTAGTTCTTTCAATGCACGAACTAAATATGAGATTGCACAAGTGATTTCAGAAAATATTAAAAATATGAAGTATAAACTCATGAAACCTAGAAAGACTAGTGAGTCAGAAAAATATATGGCAGGAGCATTTGACGCAGTTTCGCTTGGGATTACTCATTTTTATATGGACAACTAAAACACCATAAAGGTGTTTTTTAGTTTTCCATTTTCTGTAATTCATCTAGATAATAATCTAAATCTTCATCATCAATTAAATTCTCTTCGTTCTCCGCATCCTTGATACGCTGTGCAATAATACGGTTACGTTCTTTTTCAAATTCTTCTTTAGTTACTTCTTTTTCTCCGTTATAATACTTCATCTTTTTTAGAACTAATATTCTCTAATAAAAATAATTCAACCAAAAAGCCCATCACCAAGATAGAACTACAAAGTAATTCTTACACACTAGTTTCCTAGGTGTAGCATAAACCAGTACAACCCTTGATGATGGGTTTTTTAATCTGGTTTGTGCCTTGGGCTATTTGAACCATGTCCTCAATAGAGGGGTTAGGTTACTTGGTTGTTAGAATTACTGTAACTGATTTTGGTCTTTTTGGAAAGAAGAAATTTAGTTGTAAAAAGTGAGTGTTAACTCATTTAATTTAATGATGTTTTTTATGTTTCTAAATTTCCATAATGTTTAATTCAAAAAACCTACGAACGTAAACAGCTAAAAAAAGTAATGCAACTCAATTTTAATAAAAAGACTTCCATTTATTGAAAAATAGAAGCCAAAATAGTACTTATTCTAAAAACGCAAACATTGGCGTAGGTTCGTTGCAAATTTTAATAGATGTTTGCTTTACAAGATATTGACTAACACAACAAACCAGCTACAAATCAATGTAACTAGTTTCTTGCTATTTATTTCTTACTCTTGCCGCTACGAAGTCACAGGCATTCGTAGAACATTACTCTTCAGAGATCTAGTTATCAACCAATTAAATGGCTATTTTTTTAATATAGATTTGTGTTCATAAATAATCTCACCTAATCTATTCATAATCTTATATAAAATTTCTAATTCCCCAGTAGTAGTAACTGATTCATTAGGTCGAAGATTCAAAATTGAAGTGTCATTCTCGACCTTTGTTGTAATGTATAAAATATGGTTTGGCAATATTTCTGTTAGAAAAGAATCATTCAAAATATAATTAGTTAATTCTTTATTTCCTTTTAAATTATATTTTTTTAATAATATTTTCGCATTATTGGATAGTATGTTTTTAGAGGTTGGAATATTAATAATTTTCTGAAAAAAAGACTTTGGGAAAATACTTTGTGCACGTTTCAAAGCAAAAGGTAATATTAATATGATTTTAAAAGGAGACCCATCAAATGTATTAACTGCTCTTACTCCCATATTGTCAAAACAATATATTTTTATAGAATAATTTTCTTTTTTAAATATACCATAACTATTTTGACTAATGAATGATCCTCCCGGTGTGTGCCCTTTTTTCTGATCATCCAAATAATAATCTCCATCTAAGTTATTTACTAATTTTTCTAGTATACTCATTAATTATTTTTTTGGATATCAATATAACTATTAAAAAAGAAATCAAAACTAATAACCAATAAATCAAACCAAAATCTAACATCCTAATGATAGCCCAGTACGATTCCCTGTTTTGATTTAAAATAAACCAAATTGTATTGCCGCAGATATGAAAAAATATTGAGTATAACAGTCCATGTTTTAAATAAACAACGGACATTAAAAAACCTGAGACGAATGCTGCTAATATTGTAGTATAGTCGATAGACATATAATTAAAATGAATCAATGCAAACAACAAACTAGATGTTAAAACAGATATAGTTATATTAATTTTTTTTTTTAGAAGTACTCTCAAAATAATCCCTCTAAACAATAACTCTTCCAAAACTGGAACCCAAATTAAAGTATTGAATATTAGAAATATCTGTTCCTTTAAAGGAGTTTTTACATATTCCGATGAAACAAAATTTAGATTTCCGAAAAAAATCTCATTAAAACGATAGATAGGGTCTCTTAAAACCCTTAATAAGAAAGCTAGTATTATAATAAAAATTATAGCCTTAAAAGAAAAAATATTCTTTCTCTCATAAGTAAAATATCTTTTCCCGATAAGCTTATAGGCTACTATAGTCATTAACATTACCACTGTCAATGGTAGCAATTCCAAAAGGTAAATCTTATCATTACTATCCAAAAACTCAATGGGTACATTCGTGAAAAGCACATACGTTAACCCATTGAGAATCGAATAATATATTATTGTTAATCCAATTACCTTAAAAATAGAATTTATTTGATCTCTTGACAACAAATTAACCTTTGATTTTTTTCTTTTTTAGATTAATAGACTTTTTTCTTTTATTAACAGAACTAGGATTCTTAATAATACTTTGTCTTTTCTTTATTTCTGCATTCTTTTTATCGATCTCTTTTGACAAACTATCTATAGAATTATTATTTTTATCAATCAATTTACCGTCCTTATAAACTTTTGCTTCTCTTCTTGCTTGGGTTATTAACCCACCTAAAATAGCTCCTTTATCTGGGTCGCCCATATCACCCTTAATACCTACTTTATTTGTAAGATCTATATGCTGTTGTGTGGTTTCTTTCGATATTAGAATTGAGTCATTATCTCTGTTTAATTTATCAATAGATGCATGATCTTCAGAAATGCTTTTCTCGGCATTTTGAATACCTTCTTTATTGATATCTATGATTGTTTTTTGCTCAGGAATAGTTACTACATCTCCTTCATCAACAGCGGATTTCTCAACACCATCATTAGTATCTACATAAGTCCCCATAGTACCCAAAGAAGAGCTTTCGTTAGGAGTATTAGCCATTATTTCTTTTGCTCTCTCAAAAGAAATTCCAGCATCCCTTGCTAATGTCGAAGCACTATCGCCAGCTTCCGCAGTATAAGTTCCATCACCATTATTTATCCAAAAAGGAGCCATTCCATCAGGGTCGATAAAACTGATTGGATTATCAAATGCGTAATTATAAGGTGAGTGCCTTCTCATTTCATCAGCAAGAGGATCGATATTCATCCAACGTCCAATAGAAGCATCGTAATTTCTAGCTCCAAAATCCATCCATTCTAGCCCAAGCTCATCATTCTCCTCTTTGCCATTATATCCATAGTTATGTTTTCTACCCGTAATGGTGTTATTATACTCTTTATGTTGCAATCCAAAGGGATAGTAACTACCCCTAATTTTTAGAGGCTTTCGAGTTTTTTTTGAGTGTATTACTCTTAATCTTGGAGTGGATTCAATATGTAATTTTAGACATCCCATAGACAACTCTCAAATCTAATTCTTTGTTGTGAGTTGACCTAATGTTTCATTTATAAAGTAACAAAACATTACTCTTTTCATAAATATGGGTTCAATTATTTTTCAAATTTTAACTTAATAACTATTCTTATAAATCACTTATTAATAATCTTGAATGTTATTTGATTACAAATCTAAATGCTCTATCGGACTCATAAATTTAGATTTTGTTATATCTGATATATGCGTGTAAATTTCAGTTGTTTTAATCGAATTGTGACCAAGTAACTCTTTTACAAAACGAATATCTATACCACTTTCCACCAAATGAGTTGCATAACTATGACGAAGCATATGTGGGGTAACTGTTTTCGTGATTTTAGCTTCAAGAGCATACTTCTTAATGAAATTTTGAATGCTTTTCGCTGAATAAAACGGTTTATTCTGTCCTTCAAATAAAAAGTCTTTAGGTTTATACTTTTTATAATAAACTCTTAAATCATCAAGAACAATACTTGGAAGTTTTACTATTCGATCCTTATTACCCTTTGCCATGCTAATATGTAAAAGCATCTGATCAGAATTGACATCTCTTAATCGAAGATTCAAAACTTCTCCAACTCTTAACCCACATCCGTAAAGGAGTTTCATGACACATTTGTGCTTTATATTCTTACAAGCAGAAATTAATCTAACAACTTCATTTCTTGTTAGATATTTGGGTAAGGATTTTTGTTTTCGTTTTGGATATAAATATTTAAGATCTAATTTTCTGCAATGAAACAGTTCGTAATATTTACCTATAGCACTTAGAATTTGTTTTTGATATGCACTACTAATATTCTCTGTTTTTTGTAAATGATATAAAAAGTTTTCAATATTCTGTTCCTTTACTTTATTCAAAGAAAATCCTTCAAAAGCGATCAAAAATTTTGCTAGTGAATTTGAATAAGACTTTATTGATGACTGTGCATAGCGTTGTAAAGATAATTTCTTTTGAAATTCAAGCAATATGTCTTTTGTCAACATCATAACATTCGTTTTATCAAAAAAATAATTACACCAAATATACATAAACTAACTAAATTATAGGTGTTTACATGTTTTTGCCATTTTTGGATAACCGCCATAAATACAATAATGATAAGCGCAATACGTATATTTGGGTGTTGTGCATAATTAGAAAAGAGAGAATGAAAAGAATACTTATACTGACAATTTTAAGTTTGACAATTCAATACTCTTTCGGACAAGCTTGTGGAATATACAGGATAAAATATGTTGGAACTAT
>NZ_JARYGY010000018.1 GCF_029906345.1 Aquimarina mycalae
CCTGTATCACAAAACAATGTGGGTGAATCCGTATTATTGATATCACATTTTTATAGCAAGTGACCAGGTTTATTATAGCTTATAATCATACAGATGCTGGTGACGGCTCTAGAAGCTGATCACGTATAGGATGCGGAGCAAGTTATAAAGTATTTAAATGTTGACAATTTGCAACAAAAGGAAGAGAATTGCCAACATTTAAACACTTCAAAGTAATCATTATGAGATAATTAAAATAGAAATATTAATTTTGGAAAACTGAACTAGTGCTTTTCATAGGACACGTTGTTGTGCCCCGTGGTTTTGTTTTTTTTTATGTTTAGTTTGATAATATTTTAATATCATTTATTATTCGATTAATTTCTGTATCGTCTGTTCCATCATAAACTCCGCGTATTTGTTTTTTCTTATCCACTAGTATAAAATTAGGAGTATGAATAAAATCTTGCAGTCCACCATCGCCTTGTTCTACAACGGCAAAATAACTTTTTCTGGCTAATTCGTAAATGTGTTTTTTGTTTCCAGTAGTTACATTCCATTTAGCATCTATTACATCATTATCGTTCGCATATTCTTTAAGAACGGAGATACTATCAATAGTTGGCGTTACAGATATAGATAAAAGCTTAATATCTCTTCTGTTAGAAAATTGTTGCTGAATTTTCACCAAATTATTTGTCATTATTGGACAAATGCTTGGGCATCTTGTAAAAAAGAAATCTACAACATAAATACTATTCTTATAATCTTCTTGGGTAATCTCTTCTCCGTTTTGATTTATTAATTGAAAATCTAAAACTTTGTGATTTTTGTTTATGCTTTGTGAGTTTTTATCAACCAGTTCAGGGTTTAAATCTGAAGGATTATAAATAGGGAGTTCTTTTTTTGAGGATTGATTACAAGATAAAATAGAACTCAAACAAATAATTATGAGTATATAATGTGGTTTATAAGAAGTCATCTAAATCGCATTATTTTTAAGATATTCATTAGCTTCCAATATTTCAGGACGATTACTATTGGAATCTTTAGTTAATTCAATTAATTGATTAAAATAGTCTTTTACTTTTTCAGGATTTCCAGATTGTTTTGCAGCAATTGCAGCCCCATAAATTCCGTTAAATCTTTTAGGATGTCTTTTTAAATTCTCTTCATAAGCTATCAATGCTTCTTTTGGTTTATTAAGTTCTAAAAGCATATCGCCTAATAATTCTATAGCAGGTATAACATCTCCTGGAGTAACAGGGTGTTTACTAGTATTTCGTTCTAATTCAACAGCTTCTTGCATTAAAGCAAGACCTTTTTCATAGTTTTTATTTCTGAAATATAACCAAGCTTGGACTGTTTTAAATTGAATTTCAACTTGTTTAATTTGTATGGCTTTTGTTTTGTCATTTTGAGCTATCAAATCTTGTTGAAGTTGCTTTAAAATTTCAATTTCAATTTCAACTTTATTAAAATCATTAATATTAACGGCTCCCATGGCAACTGCAAAGTGATATATTGCTTCTTGCCAAGGAAACTGTTTCCAATTTAGTTCCATTTCATGCAGTTGAAGATTAGCGGCTTGTTCCCAGTTTTTATTTTCTAAAGTTAATCTTGCAGGTATTGCAGTTAATGGATAAGTAACGGCAGTTAAAGTCATAGGGTGAAATACTTTATATTCTTTTATTAAATTATATTGATATTCTGCATTTACATTATCACCTTTCTGAAGATACGCATAAACTAAATAATCTGTAGCGTGTATTTCCTCGAAATAAGGACCTACAAATGTAGCAGCTTCGGCATAACATTTAGAACTCTCCAATGATAGTATGTTAGAATCTATAGATTCTTGCCAGATACCTAATCGTGTAAAAATATGTGATGGCATATGTTGCGCATGAGCAGATGATGGTGCAATACTTGCATAACGCCTAGCAGTTTTTAAACCTTTTTGTGCTAATACAGGATTATCGTAATTATGAATAATATAATGTGCAATTCCTGGGTGATTAGGATTTTCAGAAAAAAGAGATTCCAATATAGCACCAGCTTTCCGTTCGTTTGCATATTCTTTGCCAACTCTATCTCTTGTTGAAAACAAAGCCAAAGAATAAAAAATAGCAGCTTCTATATCGTCAGTATATTTTAAGTAAATACCTTCCATTTTTGTTTCAAACCGTTTAGCTCTTGTTTTATGATCTACGGTTTGCCAATCTGTATAAAAAGCATCGATGGCATTTATATAATCTCTTTGTTTGTCATCCATTGATAACTCTTTTGCTATTCTTAAAACTTCAAATCCTTTAGCTAATTCTTCTTTACTTGGCGGGAACCAAGCTGCGTGATAAATACTCATTGCAACTCCCCAATACGCCATAGGGCAATTTGGGTCTGCATCTATAACTTTAACAAATGCTTTTTCAGCTTCGGTATACTGAAAGGAATGTAATAAAGCTACAGCTAAATCAAAGTCCTCTCTTGTTTCATAATTGCATGACAATGAAAATTTTATTTGCCCAAACTGACCGTCACCACACAATAGCAATTCTCCTCGTTTGAAATCGATAGAAGCTAAATCGGGATTTGTTTTTGGCTGTTTGTCTTTACAAGATGTTATGAACAAACTTGCAATGATTAATATGACAATTGAATGTTTCATTGGTTTTAGTTTTTTAATTTAAAGCGTGTAATTCTGCTATTGGGCACAACGGCTCGGCTATGGTTAGTTCGGGAATTAAAATTACTGAATTTCCGATTAAACACTTAGCCAAAACTTTTTATTTTGTTTTATCTTTTTATTCTAAAGCCAAATCAAAAGATTTGGCGGACTTGGTTTGAAGCACTAAACTTTGAGTTAAGCACCAAAACCCGCATTAACTATGACACCTTGTTGGCAGTAGTTTTTATTTTTCCAACTCTACTTTTTCTACAATACTAAATCCTTTTGTTTTAGAAAACTTCATATTATGAACAAAATTCTGCATACTATCAGAAGGGTCGATTGTTTCTAAATTCAGACTGTTAATCGTTTCTGGTGGAAATATTACAGAAAGTATTGGTTGTTCTTCTAAATGCCCTGTTTTACTATTCACAATTTTAGATACTGCATTAATTCTTGCATATTCAATCGGAAGATAGGCAAATACTTCCCTTGCAATTCTTATTGCTGAGCTACAAATATGGTCTTGATATAATTCATTAAATCTCGACTTTGGCATATTTTTTTTCGATAATTTCCCTGTAGAAGTCTGTTTTAATTCATAATCAGGGATTACTTCAACACTGTTAACGTGCAAATCAATATCAATATGATTATTCTCAAAATTGAAACTAATTTGCGTTCCTAACTCTCCAACATCTGAAAAAGGATTAAAATATTGTAAAGCATCATTATACGATTCAGTTTCTTTGTTTTCTATTCCATTACTGATTCTTTGTAATTCTTTCCAATTTTTTTGTTCCACCAAATATTCGTTATATTTTAAATCATTTTCTTTGGTATCATCATTTTTAGCTTGTTCTAAAAGACTAGTTAGTCGATTTATTTTCTTTTGTGTTGAACCAAATATTTTATCAAAGAATGATGGTTTGTAGTTTTCTAAATTATTTTTGGCTTTAGATTCGTTTAGAAATTCTTTTTTTAGGTTCATTTGGTTGTAGAGTATTTTTAATTTGGTTCCAATCAATAGATTCAGTACAGTTTTTGTGCAAAGACTGTATTGTATCAACATAGTTTTCCCAATCAGAAACTGCTTGTTGTGCGTTTTCAATTTCTTCTAATTTTTGTTGTTGCTTAAATCTTTTAGCCGCTTCACGAGCATCTCTTTGCTGTTCCCTTTCCATTCTGCGAACTGCTGCTCCATATGAACGCATTGCACTTTTTATTGTAGCCATTTCTGTTTTTTTTAATTACTGCTAACGGTTTGTGCATGGTTTGTTGCGTCATTAAATCTACAAAATTTAGAGTTAAATACCAGCTTTATAAAAAATAACTTACATCAGGTTTAGCAAGTAATAGCTATTAACTATAAACTTTGTTGGCGGTAGTTATTTTTACTATAGAGTATTGAAAAGTTCGTAACATAGACTGATAATTGATTCATAATCATTATGATAAGATGAAACGTTTGAAAGTATAATTACACCATTTTCATTTTCAACATCTACTGCAATTGACGAAGTGTAACCTCCAGTTCCTCCGTTATGAGAATAAAATTCATTCATGTTTTCGTTCTTAATTTTATGCCAGCCCAATGCCACACTTCTACCTTTTCTTATTTCATGAGTTTTTTTTCGAGTTAATTCCAATTCAATATTTTTACTATTGAATTGAGCAATCGCAAATTTTGATAAGTCCTCTACAGTTGATAAAATTCCCCCAGCTCCAACATGGATAGCCATATCCCAATTTGGTGTTACATCGCCATCTTGGTTAAGTCCTTTGACGAGTCTATTTTCAATATTTTTTCTTTTAGTTGTTGAATTTTTCATTTCGTATTTAGTAAAAATTCTATCAGAGAGTAAATCTTGATAACTCTTATTTGCTACTTTGGTAAGGGTATAACCTAGTAACGCCACCCCTACATTTGAATATGCCCATTTTTTTTCTCCTAATTCCATCTTTTCCGTAATATATTCAAGAAGTTTTTCCTCTCCATAATCTTTATATGGGTTGTATTTGTCTAAGAATAGTCCAAATCCTCTATTTTGAGCTAATCTTGGCATTCCAGAAGTGTGGTTGGCTAGTTCTTTAAAAGTTAATTTCTCTTCGTTATTTAATTCTATTCCTAGATAATCACTAATATTATCTTCAAGGTGTATTTTGTTATCTAGGACTAAACTAGCTAATAGTGTAGAAGTAAATACTTTTGATATAGAACCAATTTCGAAAACCCTATCATGATTTTCAATACTAATTATTTTGTCTTTCTCCCTTTTTACACCATAGAAATTGACTCTTTTGTTTTCAATAATTGCTATTGAAATTTGGGTCTTGTTTGGAAAGAATTTGATTTTTTCGAATATGAGTTCACTTTGCTTTTGAGTAATTTGCCCATTTTTAGAGTCTTGATTGTCAGTTGCAATTTTCAATTCTTTTCCGCAACTAAAAAACAATAGCAAAACATTTAATAAAATAAACTTTTTCATAATTTATGTAGGTTTCCTCTAATTACAGCCAACGTTTAATATATGTGTCGTAGCAGGGCAAAATGTTACCTTGTTTTTTGATTTTTCTGCGCATTGGTTGCTAACTTTTCTATTCTGCAAGCATTGCGCCTTACCAAAAGTATAATAACGATTCGGTTCATCACTTAGCTGCTATGATCACATATATGGTGTTGTAAACAGTTTTTAACATCCACAATACATATCAATTTTCGTATTGTTTTCCGTTTCTTTTATTTCGTAATAACAGCCAACTCCATTGTCAGTCGGTCCAAATTTGGTTTTATCCGAGTTCCATCCGTGTTCTATGTCCATTGGGGAACTTTTGAAAATTAATTCAACCCATTGAATTAGACTTTGTTTGTCGGTTTTCGGTAAAGTTAGTTTTGTTGTTATTCCACCAGCTTCTCTACATTGCTCTTCCGAGTATACAATTCCGTTTTCAAATTTTTGTTTAAAAGCACAAATGTCATAATCGGGATAGTCATACTTTTTAACTTCTAATTTTTCAGATTCCACCTTGTAATTCCGATTTAGATACAAGTATGTCACGTCTTGCGTATAATTTGTCTTTTTCATTTCTGCATTCAGTTCCGCAACGTTTGGTTTTTTCAGCTCAAAATCTTGTGCGTTACCGAAAATTGGTAAAATCAGAAATATTAATATTGCGAATCTCGATTTCATAATTGTTTATAACGTTTAGTATATGGCAAGTAGGGCGGTAGAAAGCGATGAACTTTCAAGCTTGCACTTAGCCAAAACGTTGTATTTTGTTTTTAATTTTTTCATTCTTAAAAGCCAAATCAACGATTTGGCGGTCTTTGTTAAAAGCTCTAAATTTTGGGTTAAGCACCAAAACCCGTATTACTTATAGCATCAATGAAAAAGCAGTAAGTCCAGTATCTTTAAAGTTCACAAAAACAATAAGACATGAAAACTGAACTGACTGCCCAACCAAATTTATACATTGGTATTGATATTCACAA
>NZ_JARYGY010000019.1:0-2500 GCF_029906345.1 Aquimarina mycalae
ATTTTTAGGGTTCGATTCCTTAGTAATTAACGATTAACGACTGACGATGAAGATTGTTTGGTTTAGTTAAAAAAGTTCATTGATATATTGATTGACAGCGCGTATAATAATTGCATTTATGTAGTTATTTTACAGATAAGAATTAAGACTAGAAGCATTTTTGAGAAAACGATTAAAATTCCTATTGTTATTGTTAAATAATATTTAAGAATACACGATGAAGAGTTTGATCCTGGCTCAGGATGAACGCTAGCGGCAGGCTTAACACATGCAAGTCGAGGGGTAACAGAGGTAGCTTGCTACTTGCTGACGACCGGCGCACGGGTGCGTAACGCGTATAGAACCTACCTTATAGTAAGGGATAGCCCAGAGAAATTTGGATTAATACCTTATAGTATCTTAAATGAGCATTCATTAAAGATTAAAGATTTATCGCTATAAGATGGCTATGCGTTCTATTAGCTAGTTGGTATGGTAACGGCATACCAAGGCAACGATAGATAGGGGTCCTGAGAGGGAGATCCCCCACACTGGTACTGAGACACGGACCAGACTCCTACGGGAGGCAGCAGTGAGGAATATTGGACAATGGAGGCAACTCTGATCCAGCCATGCCGCGTGTAGGAAGACTGCCCTATGGGTTGTAAACTACTTTTATAGAGGAAGAAACAGTTCCACGAGTGGAACTCTGACGGTACTCTACGAATAAGGATCGGCTAACTCCGTGCCAGCAGCCGCGGTAATACGGAGGATCCAAGCGTTATCCGGAATCATTGGGTTTAAAGGGTCCGTAGGCGGGTCTGTAAGTCAGTGGTGAAAGTTTTCGGCTCAACCGGAAAATTGCCATTGATACTGCAGGTCTTGAATCATTATGAAGTGGTTAGAATGTGTAGTGTAGCGGTGAAATGCATAGATATTACACAGAATACCGATTGCGAAGGCAGATCACTAATAATGTATTGACGCTAAGGGACGAAAGCGTGGGTAGCGAACAGGATTAGATACCCTGGTAGTCCACGCCGTAAACGATGGTTACTAGCTGTTCGGATTTCGATCTGAGTGGCTAAGCGAAAGTGATAAGTAACCCACCTGGGGAGTACGTTCGCAAGAATGAAACTCAAAGGAATTGACGGGGGCCCGCACAAGCGGTGGAGCATGTGGTTTAATTCGATGATACGCGAGGAACCTTACCAGGGCTTAAATGTAGTATGACAGGTTTAGAGATAGACTTTTCTTCGGACATATTACAAGGTGCTGCATGGTTGTCGTCAGCTCGTGCCGTGAGGTGTCAGGTTAAGTCCTATAACGAGCGCAACCCCTGTTGTTAGTTGCCATCGAGTAATGTCGGGAACTCTAACAAGACTGCCGGTGCAAACCGCGAGGAAGGTGGGGATGACGTCAAATCATCACGGCCCTTACGTCCTGGGCCACACACGTGCTACAATGGCCGGTACAGAGAGCAGCCACTAGGTGACTAGGAGCGAATCTATAAAACCGGTCACAGTTCGGATCGGAGTCTGCAACTCGACTCCGTGAAGCTGGAATCGCTAGTAATCGGATATCAGCCATGATCCGGTGAATACGTTCCCGGGCCTTGTACACACCGCCCGTCAAGCCATGGAAGCTGGGGGTACCTGAAGTCCGTCACCGTAAGGAGCGGCCTAGGGTAAAACTGGTAACTGGGGCTAAGTCGTAACAAGGTAGCCGTACCGGAAGGTGCGGCTGGAACACCTCCTTTCTAGAGAAAGACGATACAATTGGAATTGTTATTTCGAGGTGTTTTTAGTCTTATGCTGTTAATTAATTTATTGTATAGTTGTAGTTTGTGGTTGTTAGTTTGTCTAATAACGATTAAGCATCAATTATCAACTATGAAGAAGTCTCATAGCTCAGCTGGTTAGAGCGCTACACTGATAATGTAGAGGTCGGCAGTTCGAGTCTGCCTGAGACTACAATGTTGCAAGACATTACAAAGAAGTTCATTGATTATAGTATTGAAAAGGAAATTCTAGAAGATAGAGTTTAAGTCACATTATTCGTAATTCTAAATTCGACATTCGGGATTTTGCATAATAATGGGGGATTAGCTCAGCTGGCTAGAGCGCCTGCCTTGCACGCAGGAGGTCATCGGTTCGACTCCGATATTCTCCACGATTCTTTAGGTATAAGGATTGATAGTTTATAAATCACAGGATTCATTCAATTGAAAAAGTATTTATGTTCATCATTTTTGTGCTGTTATTAAGAAAAACGTTCATTGACATATTGATTTAAAGAATACGAGCGTTAGATGTTCTCACAGGAGACATTTAACGACAAAAATAAAAGAGCGATAATACAATAGTTACTGTTGTATTATCAAAAACTAAAAGAGCAAGTTAAAGCAAAGACGCATAAGCTAATTAAGGGCGTATGGGGAATGCCTAGGCTCTCAGAGGCGATGAAGGACGTGATAAGCTGCGAAAAGCTGTGGGGAGTGGCACATACACTATGATCCGCA
>NZ_JARYGY010000002.1:0-39609 GCF_029906345.1 Aquimarina mycalae
AACTGTAACATCTGCAATGCTTACTGTAGGGACTGGATCATCATCATTGATTGTACCGATACCTTGATTGTCACTTACCGTTAAGGTAGTATTGGTCGTATTTGTTTCTGCATCTGTGATATTTACTTCAAAGGTCTCCGTAGGTTCGTTCGTTGTATCTTCTACCGTTGGAACTGTAACATTTACAGTCGTACTACCTGCTGGAATGGTAACCGTTAAAGTAGCTGGCTCTGTATAATCACCTGTCTCTACTGCCATTACATCATCAACGGTGAAAGTAACTGTAATAGCTTCACTACTTGAATTGCTTAAACTTACTGCAAATACAGCATTATCACCTTCATCAACTGTAACATCTGCAATGCTTACTGTAGGAGGTATCTCTGTACAAAAATCAAAATTACCAAAACCATATCCATGATTTACTGAAGAAATACAGGTATCACAATCCTCCCAAACAATAGTAATACTAGCTATACCATCAGAGTCTACAAAATTTACTCCTATCATTCTATCTAAAAAGCTTGTCATTCTGCTATTTGCATTAATAACTCCTGTAGTATTATTAGAGGTATATGCAGGAGTAGCAGCATTAGTAAACGTAGGAAAGATTGTATTTCCTAAACCATCTATAGCAGTTATAGTAAGCTTATCTCCAATATTCGTAGGAATATCTGTATCAATATCAAACAAATCAAAGCCTGCTGAAAAAATTGTTGTAGCGGATCCAGAAAACGAAATGGTTTGGGTAACGCTATTACCTGCAGTAAATCCAGAAGTAAAAACTTGTAAAACTTCTTGAAATCCAGATGCAGCTTCTGAGCCAATACTTGGTGTAGTTCCAGAACCTGTTCCTGTAAATCCAGAGCTCCAAGTATCCAGTTCTACAGTTGCTCCAGTAAAAGCTGATATAATATTAATACCAGATCCATTAACATCATTAAATGTTCTTGATAGACTTCCATCAGGTGTCCAATCAAATTCATTATCCGAAGCTACATTAGGGGCAGTATCCCAACTTAGGTTATACACAGTACCTGAACAATCAGGAGAAGGGTGAAGTGGTGTTGGCACTGGAAACAAAAAGCTATCACTTTCTGTAAATACACTAGTCCCTGCAACAGCAGTATGTGTACTACTATCTGTTCCTCCAGTTTGAGTAAAAGTTGCATTGATAGCGATAATATCTGCATCCACAATATCCACCGTTACTATACCAGCATTGACAAGAGTTGCTGTCCATATTCCGTTAGAATTTGTTGTTACAGTTTGTGTCAATCCACCAGAATCTGTAATAACAACATCTATACCCTCTATACCATTTTCTATATTATCCCAAATTCCATTTCCATTAGGATCATAATGTATTCTACCAACTACGGTAGCTGGAGCTGGATCATTAATCGTTCCTGTACCACTTACACCATCCACTGTAACTGTAGTAGTCTCTCCACTATCTGATAATGCATCGGTACTAGTTGGATATGTAACTGTAAAACTGGTAACTCCTGTCGGTACTGTTAAAATTCCTCCTGATAAAGTAACTCCATTACTAAAGGTAGGGCTATTTGTATAATCACTTCCTGCTGTAGCTGTACCATCTGCTAAAGTAAATGGATAGGTTGTTGGATTAACTGTAGCCCCGCTTAAGGTTACTGTGTGCACTAAATCTGTACCTTCTGTAACTGTCGGACTACTTACACTATCAACTGTAGGTTCAGTACATACATTTATACCAGTATTTGTAACTGAAGCATTAGTTCCAGTACTGTAATCTATTCCAATTTCCGAAATAACCAAACCTGTTGCAGGATCTGTTGTAGGTGGTGTTCCAGTTCCATATGCTTCTCCATCACCACCATCCGCATTAGCATTATCATATGCTTCATTAGCATCACTACAACCATCATCATCACTATCGGTATCTAAATGGTTAGGAACACCATCTAGATCACTATTAACTCCTACACAATAGATTAAATCATAAAACTGCAATGTAACATTACCAGCATTACCATTTTGCTTTGCTGAAATTACAGTAATTGTTCTTACTGGCCCAAGTATACTTACTTCTACACTATTTGAAGGAGCATTTGCTCCACCTGCTGTACTAACCACACTATTCGAAGTAATTGTCTTCCCTCCTCCATTAACATTAGTAATAGAGACTCCCGCATGTTGACTGCCATCACTAGTGGCAAAGAAATCAGAACGGTCATTATTATCTAAACCACCCCATTTAAAAACAACATCATAAACGGTTTCAGAAAATGTTAGGGTATATGTATATGTATCTCCAATTGGGAAATCCGTATTGTTTGCCTGAAGATTTACAAAATCAGTAACGGTAACAGACCCATTTGTATTAGAAACACCAGAAGCCCATGTTGCTTCTCCTTGTAAAGAAGCAGTAAACGAAGCATCAACATTACTTGTAACTCCAGAAACATCAAAAGGATATACATCTGCCTGAGTAAATGGATTTGTTGTACTGCTAAAAGTTTGATTTAGTGTTCTTGGTGTAGTTGCACAATTTAATTCGTTTGCATCAGAAATACCATCATTATCATCATCTTAATCACAACGATCAGGTACTAAATCACTATCATTATCTGCTGAGTCATCAAAACCTGGGCATACATCAGTTGCATTAGGGACTCCATCATTATCATTATCGTCATCACATACATCTCCAATACCGTCCATATCACTATCTTCTTGCCCTGCATTAGCTATGAGAGGACAATTATCGGATTCATCAATAATGCCATCAGAATCTGTATCTGTAAGACAAACATCAAAAAACACTATCTGTTGTGAGAAATTAAAACCTTGAACAGCACATCCTCCAGGAAAGGTAATCGATTGAAAATTTGCTGGCACTGTTGAACTAACATCATTAGGATTATCCATATAAAATAATGTAGAATTACCTGCTATGGATAAGTATAAATTATTATCTGGTCCTAATTGTACACCAGAAACAAAATCTCCTGTAAGTGCAGTTGAAAAATTATCGCCTATTTCATGAACATAAAGTGCCGCATTCCATCCCGTAAATTGACCATCAAATGTAGAATTTATTTGATGCCCAAAAAACAAACGAGAACCATCTGGAGAAAATTCTACACTATATCCTGTCTGAGTATCTAAAACCGCAGAAATTGGAACTTTTGTCCAAGCTCCAATACTAGCATTATCTTCATCCCAATCTGCATACCACACTCCTCCATCTATTGTACTACTTCCACCTTCTAATACTAGCGCTATTCTATCATTTTGTTGAGAAAATCGAATACTTCCTCTTTCTCCTGATCTTGCCAAATTAACTGGTAAAGGAACCACTAAATCTGGATTATCACCTCTGGAAGGCATAAGAGGATTATCGCCATCAATTTGCCAAATATTAAGTGATCCTGGACAATCCGTCACACAACCAGCTGTATTTTTTGCTATAGAACCAATCCATGCACCACAAAGTCCTCCATTATTAGTTCCAAATATGGCTTCGGTATTATTACTTTTTAATACAATATTTTTATCAAGAACAGTTTTTGAAGGAATATCTACCACAGAATAATATACTGTTCCATCTCTATCTTCATCTCGACCATCACTATGAAGAACATACATTCGTTGAGCATTTGTGCCTGGAACAGGTAAAACTGTAGCCATCTGCGTCCTTGTACCATTAGAATTTAAGCCTGACCCATTGGTATATAAAACACCCGCATCATCTCTTACTGTGCCATCATCCACATAAAAAACAAGATCACCAGTATTTTGATCACTCCAAGTACCAGTGGCTTCAAAAGCTCCATCCGATGCCAATCCACAGGTAACAGTAGGCGGATCAGTTCTAAAATCTAACAAGTATCCTTGTCCATTCCACCAATGGGCATCAAAAGTTTGTCCATAAGAAAGGTTATGAGAAAATAGGAAACAAAGAAGTAATAGAATCACATTAGACAATAGGCTAACATGACCCAACAAGATTTGGGTAATTTTTTTCATATGACGATGGTTTACTGTAGCTTATAAAAGCTATGGGTATTAACTTCTATAGGCTACTTATAAATATCTAAATAATATTTATAATTTCAAAACTTAAAAAATACGGTAAAACCGTACTACACAAATATGGCGATAGATTTGAATATTTAACATCAATTTTCCCATAAATTTATTTTTTTTCGACGAAAAGCAGTTTTTAACGACATAAAACACATCATGAACACAATATTTCCACAAGCTTTGTTTTTAGAACTTCTATCTTCATTGTACTTTTTAGTAGTATATTTGCAAACTTTAGTAATAGAACTACAATGAAATTTATTGACGAGATAAAGAGGAGAAGGACTTTTGGTATCATCTCACACCCTGATGCTGGTAAAACGACCTTAACTGAGAAATTACTTTTGTTTGGAGGTGCTATTCAGGAAGCTGGGGCAGTTAAATCTAATAAAATAAAAAAAGGAGCTACCAGTGACTTTATGGAAATTGAGCGCCAAAGAGGAATCTCTGTTGCTACTTCTGTATTAGCTTTTGAATATCAAGGAATTAAAATTAACATTTTAGATACTCCTGGTCATAAGGATTTTGCTGAGGATACCTTTAGAACTCTAACTGCAGTAGATAGCGTAATCGTAGTAATCGATGTTGCAAAAGGTGTAGAGGAACAAACTGAAAAATTAGTTTCTGTATGTAGAATGCGTAATATTCCTATGATCGTCTTTATAAATAAATTAGATAGAGAAGGAAAAGATGCATTTGAACTTTTAGATGAAATTGAACAAAAGCTTGGCTTAACGGTAACCCCATTAAGCTTTCCTATTGGGATGGGTTATGATTTTAAAGGAATCTATAATATCTGGGAAAAAAATATTAATCTTTTTAGTGGAGATAGTAGAAAAAATATTGAAGAAACGATAGAAGTTTCAGATTTATCTTCACCAGAACTTAACACTTTGATTGGAGGTGATCCTGCAGAAACATTGAGAGAAGAAATAGAATTGGTCGAGGGAATTTATCCTTCTTTTGATCAAGAATCTTATCAGAATGGAAGCCTTCAACCTGTATTTTTCGGATCTGCTTTAAATAATTTTGGTGTTCGTGAATTATTGGATTGCTTTGTTTCAATAGCCCCTACTCCAAGACCAAAAGAAAGCGATATCAGAGTAGTAAAACCTGATGAAAAAGATTTTACTGGCTTTGTTTTTAAGATCCATGCGAATATGGATCCAAAACACCGTGATCGCTTAGCGTTTATCAAAATAGTTTCGGGTACATTTGAAAGAAATGTGCCATACCTGCATACAAGGCATAACAAAAAGCTGAAATTCTCTAGTCCAAATGCTTTTTTTGCAGAGAAGAAAGAAATTGTGGATATTTCGTATCCTGGTGACATTGTCGGTTTGCATGATACAGGTAATTTTAAAATTGGAGATACTTTAACCACTGGCGAGCATCTTAATTATAAGGGAATTCCTAGTTTTTCTCCCGAACATTTTAGATATATAAATAATGCTGATCCTTTAAAATCAAAACAATTAGCTAAAGGAATCGATCAATTAATGGATGAAGGTGTTGCACAATTATTCACCTTAGAATTGAATGGAAGAAAAGTGATCGGTACAGTTGGAGCACTTCAATATGAAGTAATCCAATATCGATTAGAACATGAATACGGAGCAAAATGTACTTATGAGAATCTAAATGTACACAAAGCTTGCTGGGTAGACGCAGAAGATGAAACAAACGATGAGTTCAAAGATTTTAAACGAGTAAAAGCTAAATTTTTAGCAAAAGACAAACAAAATCAATTAGTATTTTTAGCTGATTCCTCTTTTAGTTTACAAATGACAGAACAAAAATATCCTTCTATAACATTTCATTACACCTCTGAGTTCTAAAACCTATTTAAAACTTTTTTAAGAAGCTTTTACAAACAAAACACAGTACGGCATATTTTTAAAATAAAAATCGATTTAAGTTATTTAAATTGAGCTGACTTTAGATTGAAGTATTTTAAAAATTTATAAACAAGAAACAAAGTATAGAATATTCTTATATCAATCTTTTGCACTATTAAAAGAACGCTTTCCTAATAAGATTTCGAAAAACAGTTTAAAATCAGAAATCAAACTCCACAAAGGGTATTTAAAAGTTGCTGGTTTATTTTTTTCGAAAAACGCATGTCCAACCCAGGCAAAACCATATCCAACTGCAGGAACTATAAACCATTTCCAGCTCCAATTATAATATATAGCTATGCCCACTATAACAAAAACCAAAAAGGTTCCTATAAAATGTAATGTTCTACTAGTTCTATTTTTATGTTCTGTTAAGTAGAATTGATAGAATTCTGAAAAAGTTTGTATTCGGTCAGACATATCGATATTTATTATAGCATTATGAATATACTAAAAATATACCTTTTCATCAAGTTATTGATTTTCAAAAAAAATTCGCTTGGTGTTAACACCAAGCGAATTCTATTTTTTAATTCTCTTTTTTTAAGCTTGTCCAGTAGGGCCAAAATTTAAAGGAATTGGTGGTTGCTCATAATCCTTTATTTCTCCATGTGCTGCTTCAAATCGAGAAACATTATCGCTTAGAGCCTTCAGTAATCTTTTAGCATGTTGAGGAGTAAGTATTATTCTACTCTTTACTTTACTTTTAGGTCTTCCAGGCATAATATTTACGAAATCAACTACAAATTCTGATACCGAATGATTAATAATCGCAAGATTACTGTATATCCCATCAGCAATAGCTTCATCCAATTCTATGTTTAATTGATTTTGTTTTTGATTCTTCTGATCTGCCATTTTAAAATATGTTATGTGAACACTTTAGTTCTAAAAACAGAAAGCCTGCCGTTTGGCAGGCTTAACTGATTAATTATAATTTACTTCTTGTCGTTGTTCCATTCGATCTTCGAATTCTTCCTTAGAACCAACTATGATACTTTCATAATCTCTCATACCAGTTCCAGCAGGAATTCTATGTCCAACGATTACATTCTCCTTCAATCCTTCCAGATCATCAACTTTACCGCTTACTGCAGCTTCGTTTAATACTTTTGTTGTTTCCTGGAATGATGCTGCAGAGATGAATGATTTAGTTTGTAGCGAAGCTCTTGTAATACCCTGAAGTATTGGAGTTGCTGTAGCAGGAGTAACATCTCTTGCCTCTACTAAATTCTTATCTTCTCTTCTCAGTATAGAATTCTCATCTCTTAAATCACGTGGTGATATAATCTGACCTGCTTTCAAGTTTTCACTATCTCCAGCTTCTTCTACCACCTTCATTCCGAAGATTGCATCATTTTCCTGGATAAAGTCGGATTTATGAACCAATTGATTCTCTAGGAAAATTGTATCTCCTGGATCTTGGATTCTTACCTTACGCATCATTTGACGTACTACTACTTCAAAATGCTTATCGTTAATCTTCACACCTTGTAATCGATATACTTCTTGTACCTCATTAACTAAATACTGCTGTACTGCTGAAGGTCCTTTGATTTTCAAGATATCCTCTGGAGTTACAGAACCATCTGATAATGGCATACCTGCACGTACGAAATCATTTTCTTGTACAAGAATCTGATTTGATAGTTTCACAAGATATTTCTTGATTTCACCAATTCTAGATTCTACAATAATCTCACGATTACCACGCTTAATTTTACCAAATGATACCACACCATCAATCTCACTAACTACTGCAGGGTTCGATGGGTTACGTGCTTCGAATAATTCTGTTACACGCGGAAGACCTCCTGTAATATCACCAGCTTTTGCTGATTTACGAGGAATCTTAACCAACACCTTACCAACTTCTATCTTCTCATTATCATCAACCATTAAGTGAGCTCCCACAGGTAAGTTATATGAACGAAGAACTTCGTCACCTTTACCCATAATCAATAGTGTAGGTATTTTTTTCTTATCACGTGATTCTGAGATTACTTTTTCCTGGAATCCAGTTTGTTCATCTATCTCTACTTGATATGTAACACCTTGTTCAACATTTTCATAACTTACTTTTCCAGCAAATTCTGAAATAATTACACCATTATATGGATCCCATTGACAGATACTCTGATCTTTTTTAACAGTTTCTCCACTCTTGATAAATAATTGAGAACCATAAGGAATAAGGTTTGTACTAAGTACAATCTTAGTTTTAGGGTCTATAATTTTAACTTCAGAAGTACGAGAGATCACTACATCAATTTCATTTCCATCTGTATCTTGACCTTTCACTGTCTTCAATTCTTCTATTTCTGCTTTACCAGCAAACTTAGATTTTAATTGATTTTCTTCTGAAATGTTACTTGCAATACCTCCTACGTGGAACGTACGTAAAGTAAGCTGCGTACCTGGCTCTCCAATTGACTGAGCTGCTACTACACCTACGGCTTCACCACGCTGCACCGTTTTTCCAGTCGCAAGGTTACGTCCATAACACTTCACACATATACCTTTCTTAGCTTCACAAGTAAGGGCTGAACGAACTTCTACAGACTCTACTGGAGAGTTTTCAATATTCTTAGCTGTTACATCATCTATTTCTACTCCTGCTTCAACAAGAACTTCTTGAGTTAACGGATTAATAACATCTACTAATGAAGTTCTACCTTTAATTCTAGCTGCTAAGCCTTCAATAATCTCTTCATTTTTCTTTAATGGACTAACCTCTACACCTCTTAATGTTTCACAATCCTCAATATTTACAATCACATCTTGTGCAACATCAACCAAACGACGCGTTAAATATCCTGCATCGGCAGTTTTAAGTGCTGTATCCGCAAGACCTTTACGAGCTCCGTGAGTAGAGATAAAGTATTCAAGAATCGAAAGTCCTTCTTTAAAGTTAGAAAGAATCGGGTTTTCAATAATTTCTCCACCAGCAGAATTTGATTTCTTAGGTTTTGCCATTAATCCACGCATTCCTGTCAGCTGACGAATCTGTTCTTTAGATCCCCTTGCTCCAGAATCAAGCATCATATATACCGAGTTAAATCCTTGTTGATCCTCTCTAATACGTTTCATCGATAATTCTGTCAATGCCGCATTCGTAGAAGTCCAAATATCAATAACCTGATTATAACGCTCATTATTTGTGATAAGACCCATATTATAGTTTGCTACAATATTGTCTACTTGTCCATTAGCATCGGCAATCATCGTATGTTTCTCTTTAGGGATAATAATATCTCCTAAACTAAATGAAAGTCCACCTCTAAATGCGAAATTATATCCTAAGGTTTTAATTTCATCCAGGAACACTGCTGTTTCTGGCACACTTGTTACCTTCAAAATATCACCAATAATATCTCTTAGAGATTTTTTAGTCAATACTTCGTTAATATATCCTGCTTTTTCTGGTACTTTTTCATTAAATAAAACTCTACCAGTAGTAGTTTCTATTATTTTAGTTACCAGCTCTCCTTCTTCATTGATATCTTTAGTTCTAACTTTAATATTAGCATTGATATCCAATCTTTTCTCATTATAAGCTATAACAACTTCTTCTGGAGAATAAAATGTTAAATCTTCACCTTTAATTTCTAATTCTGGAGTAGATCTTCTAGACTTAGTCATGTAATATAGACCTAATACCATATCCTGAGATGGTACTGTTACTGGAGAACCATTTGCAGGATTTAAAATATTGTGTGAAGCTAACATTAATAGCTGAGCTTCTAAGATTGCTTCAGGTCCAAGAGGTAAATGTACTGCCATTTGATCTCCATCAAAATCGGCGTTAAATGCTGTACAAACCAATGGGTGTAACTGTATAGCTTTTCCTTCAATAAGTTTTGGTTGAAAAGCTTGAATACCTAAACGGTGAAGCGTAGGAGCACGGTTTAGTAATACTGGATGTCCTTTAAGAACATTTTCTAAGATATCCCAAACTACAGGCTCTTTTCTATCTATAATTTTCTTTGCAGATTTTACTGTTTTTACAATACCACGCTCAATCAGTTTTCTAATTACAAATGGCTTGTATAATTCAGCTGCCATATTTTTTGGCAGACCACATTCAAATAATTTTAATTCTGGTCCAACAACAATAACAGAACGAGCAGAATAATCTACACGCTTACCTAGTAAGTTCTGACGAAAACGTCCTTGTTTACCTTTTAATGAATCTGATAATGATTTTAATGGTCTATTAGAATCTGTTTTAACAGCAGAAGCTTTACGTGTGTTATCAAATAAAGAATCTACAGATTCTTGTAACATACGTTTTTCATTACGTAAAATAACTTCTGGAGCTTTGATTTCCATCAAACGCTTCAAACGATTATTACGTATAATTACACGACGATATAAATCATTCAAATCTGAAGTCGCAAAACGACCACCATCAAGCGGCACCAATGGACGTAATTCTGGTGGAATTACTGGTACAACCTTAAGAATCATCCATTCTGGACGGTTTTCTCTATTCTTGTTTGCATCACGTAACGACTCTACAACCTGAAGACGTTTTAATGCCTCTGTTTTACGTTGTTTAGAAGTTTCGTTATTTGCTTTATGTCTTAATTCATAAGATAGTGCATCAAGATCAATTCTTTTTAGAATTTCGATAAGGCATTCTGCCCCCATCTTTGCAATAAACTTATTAGGATCTGTATCGTCTAAATACAAATTCTCCTGAGGAAGACTATCTAATATATTAAGATACTCTTCTTCTGTAAGGAAATCCATTTTTTGAACTGGTTCTCCTTCTTCATTTTTAGCGATCCCTGGTTGAATTACTACGTAACGCTCGTAGTAAATAATCATATCTAATTTCTTAGATGGAAGACCCAGTAAATATCCTATTTTATTTGGTAAAGAACGGAAATACCATATATGCGCAACAGGAACTACTAAATTGATATGTCCCACACGGTCTCTACGAACTTTCTTTTCTGTAACTTCAACACCACATCGGTCACAAACGATACCTTTGTAGCGAATTCTTTTATATTTACCACAAGCACATTCAAAGTCCTTTACAGGTCCAAAAATACGCTCACAGAACAAACCATCACGTTCAGGTTTGTGAGTACGATAATTGATAGTTTCAGGCTTTAGAACTTCTCCTTGCGATGCCGCTAAAACTGACTCAGGAGATGCCAAACCTATAGAGATTTTATTAAATCTCTTTACTGTATTCTTATCATTATTTCTTGCCATAATATATGGTTGCTTAAGAATTATTGTAATTTAAATTTGAATAATAATTTGATCGTACCCTTCGACTACTCTCAGGGTACGATTTCATTTTATATTATTCTTCTAATCTGATATCCAGACCCAGACCTTTCAATTCGTGCATCAATACATTGAATGATTCAGGTAATCCTGGTTCTGGCATAGGTTCACCTTTTACGATACTTTCGTATGTTTTAGCTCTTCCTATCACATCATCAGATTTAACAGTCAATATCTCACGTAGGGTTGCCGAAGCACCGTAAGCTTCTAATGCCCATACTTCCATCTCTCCAAAACGTTGACCTCCAAATTGTGCCTTACCACCAAGTGGTTGCTGAGTAATCAATGAATATGGCCCTATAGAACGTGCGTGCATTTTATCATCAACCATATGCCCTAATTTAAGCATATATATGACACCTACTGTCGCTGGTTGATCAAAACGATCTCCTGTTCCTCCATCATGTAAATACGTATGTCCAAATCTTGGAATACCTGCTTCATCAGTAAATTCATTTATCTGATCTAAAGAGGCTCCATCAAAAATCGGAGTAGCATATTTTCTACCTAACTTCTGACCTGCCCAACCTAGCACAGTTTCATAGATCTGACCAATATTCATACGAGAAGGTACCCCTAATGGATTCAATACGATATCTACAGGTGTTCCGTCTTCTAAGAATGGCATATCCTCTTCTCTTACGATACGTGCAACAATACCTTTGTTACCGTGACGACCTGCCATTTTATCACCTACTTTAAGCTTACGTTTTTTAGCGATGTAAACTTTTGCAAGCTTGATAATTCCTGAAGGTAATTCATCTCCTACAGAGATTGTAAATTTCTCTCTACGTAAGTTACCTTGTAAATCATTTTCTTTAATCTTAAAGTTATGGATAAGATCTGCAACCATTTTATTAAGACCATCATCAGTAGTCCAAGTACCTTTAGTTAAGTGAGCATAATCATCAACACTATTAAGCATTTTCTGAGTAAACTTCTTTCCTTTTGGAAGTACTTCTTCTCCTAAATCATTGATAACCCCTTGAGAAGTTTTACCTCCTACGATTACAAATAATTTATCTACCAATTCTGATTTAAGCAATGCAAATTTTGCATCATAAGATCTTTCTAAAATTGAAATATCTTCTTTATCCTGAGAGCGTTTGCGCTTGTCTTTAATAGCACGAGCAAACAACTTCTTATCTATAACAACACCGTGTAATGAAGGAGAAGCTTTCAAAGAAGCATCTTTAACATCACCAGCTTTATCACCAAAGATAGCTCTTAACAGTTTCTCTTCTGGTGTTGGATCACTTTCTCCTTTTGGTGTAATCTTACCAATAAGAATATCTCCTGGTTTGATTTCTGCACCAACACGGATCATCCCGTTTTCATCAAGATCTTTAGTAGCCTCTTCAGAAACATTAGGAATATCATTAGTTAATTCTTCATTACCTAATTTAGTATCTCGTACCTCTAGAGAATATTCATCTATATGTATAGAAGTAAAGATATCATCTCGAACAACTTTCTCAGAAATTACAATCGCATCCTCAAAGTTATACCCTTTCCAAGGCATAAAGGCTACTTTCATATTTCTACCTAAGGCAAGCTCTCCATTTTCGGTAGCATAACCCTGACATAAAACTTGTCCTTTATTAACTCTATCTCCAACTCTAACAATTGGTTTAAGATTTATAGAAGTACCTTGGTTCGTTTTACGGAATTTAATCAAATTATAAGTTTTAGAATCTCCATCAAAACTTACCATTCTTTCTTCATCCGTTCTATCATACTTAATAGTAATCTTCTGTGCATCTACATATTCTACAACACCAGCTCCTTCAGCATTAATCAATACACGAGAATCAGAAGCAACCTGACGTTCTAATCCTGTACCTACAATAGGTGCATCTACTCTTAATAATGGAACTGCCTGACGCATCATATTCGATCCCATCAAGGCACGGTTTGCATCATCATGCTCTAAGAAAGGAATCAAAGATGCAGAAATAGAAGCAATCTGATTAGGAGCAACATCAGCATAGTTTACGGATGTTGGCTCAATAACTGGGAAGTCACCTTCCATACGTGCAATTACCTTTTCGCTCTCAATCGTACCATCTTCTTCTAACGGTAAGTTAGCCTGCATGATTAATTTCTCTTCCTCCTCTTCAGCACTTAGGTATCTAAATTCACTTAGATCAACTTTACCATTTTCAACTTTACGGTAAGGAGTCTCAAGGAATCCCATTGAATTCACTTTTGCAAATACTGCAAGTGAAGATATTAATCCAATATTTGGACCTTCTGGAGTTTCAATAGGACATAAACGACCATAATGTGTATAATGTACATCTCGAACCTCAAAACCTGCTCTTTCTCTTGATAAACCACCAGGTCCAAGAGCAGAAAGTCTACGCTTATGAGTAATCTCTGCTAATGGATTTGTTTGATCCATAAACTGAGATAACTGATTCGTACCAAAGAAAGAATTAATAACAGAAGACAAAGTCTTAGCATTAATCAAGTCAATTGGAGTAAATACCTCATTATCCCTTACATTCATACGTTCACGAATAGTACGAGCCATACGAGCAAGACCAACACCAAACTGTTGTGATAATTGTTCTCCTACTGTTCGTACACGACGGTTAGAAAGGTGATCAATATCATCAATTTCAGCTTTAGAGTTTATTAACTCGATTAGATATTTAATGATCGTAATAATATCTTCTTTAGTAAGCACTTGCTTATCCATTTCGATATTAAGACCCAATTTCTTATTCATTCTATAACGACCTACTTCACCAAGGTTATAACGTTGATCCGAGAAGAATAATTTGTCAATAATACCTCTTGCAGTCTCCTCATCAGGCGGTTCTGCATTACGTAGTTGACGGTATATATGTTCTACGGCTTCTTTTTCAGAATTCGTAGGATCTTTCTGTAATGTATTATGGATAATAGCGTAATCACCTTTTTGATTATCTTCTTTATGAAGTAAAATGGTTTTAGCTCCAGAATCCACGATCTCATCTAAGTGATCTTTATCAAGTATCGTATCACGATCCAAAACGATTTCGTTACGTTCAATAGAAACTACCTCTCCAGTATCTTCATCCACGAAATCCTCATGCCAAGTGTTTAATACACGCGCAGCTAGTTTACGACCTAATACTTTTTTCAATCCAGATTTAGAAACCTTAACCTCTTCTGCAAGGTCAAAAATCTCTAAAATATCTTTATCTCTTTCAAAACCGATAGCACGGAAAAGAGTAGTAACTGGTAATTTTTTCTTTCTATCAATATATGCGTACATAACGCTATTGATATCTGTAGCAAATTCTATCCAAGATCCTTTAAAAGGAATTACTCTGGCAGAATATAACTTAGTTCCATTTGCATGGAATGATTGTCCAAAGAACACACCAGGAGAACGGTGCAATTGTGATACAACAACACGTTCTGCTCCATTAATACAAAACGTACCACTTGGAGTCATATAAGGAATCGTACCTAAATATACGTCTTGTACAATAGTTTCGAAATCTTCGTGCTCAGGATCTGTACAGAAAAGTTTTAATCGTGCTTTAAGAGGGACACTATATGTAAGTCCTCTTTCTATACACTCTTGCAAATCATATCTTGGAGGATCTACAAAATAATCTAAAAATTCTAGTACAAATTGATTACGTGTATCCGTAATCGGGAAATTTTCCATGAAGGTATTATAAAGACCTTCATTTCCTCTTTCTTCTGACTTTGTTTCTAATTGAAAGAAGTCTTGAAAGGATTTGATCTGTATATCCAAAAAATCCGGATAATCAGGTCTATTCTTTACGGAAGAAAAATTCAATCTTTCAGTTTGCGTTGCTAACATCAATGGACGGAATTAAATTAAAATTTAAAAAACAGCGTATTTTAATACTTAATATTTATATACGCAAAATGGTTTAGACCTTAGAGAAAATTCTCCAGGTCTAAACCTCTATGTCAATATATGGTAAGCTTACTTAAGCTCAACCTCAGCTCCAGCCTCTTCTAATTGAGCTTTAAGAGCTTCTGCTTCATCTTTAGCTACTCCTTCTTTGATTGCACTTGGAGCACCATCAACTAATCCTTTAGCGTCTTTAAGACCTAGACCAGTTAATTCTTTTACTAGTTTTACAACAGCTAGCTTAGCACCTCCTGGAGCTTTAAGAATTACATCAAATTCTGATTTTTCTTCTGCAGCTTCACCACCACCAGCACCACCAGCAGCAACAGCTACTGCAGCAGCAGCAGGCTCAATACCATACTCTTCTTTTAATATATCTGCTAATTCATTAACTTCTTTTACTGTTAAGTTAACTAATTGTTCTGCGAAATCTTTTAAATCTGCCATTTTCTATCGTTTTAAATAATTTTTTTTAATTGAAATATAATTTGTTAAAAAGTGCGTACACGTTTAGATTATCCTTCTTTCTCGGATAATGTTTTAAGGATACCAGCTATAGTACCTCCACCAGATTTTAATGCTGAAATAACATTCTTAGCAGGTGATTGTAATAAGCCAATAATATCTCCTATAACTTCTTCCTTAGACTTGATATTTACAAGTGCATCCAGATTTTCGTCACCTACAAAAATTGCTGACTCAACAAAAGCTCCTTTTAATAAAGGTTTTTCGGATTTCTTACGAAATTCTTTAATAACTTTTGCTGGAGCATTTCCTGTTTCGGAAAACATAATAGAAGTATTACCTTTTAATACGTCAGGCAATTCTCCAAACTCCTTATCTGATTTCTCCATTGCTTTTGCAAGGAGGGTATTCTTTATAACTTTTAATGATACGTTAGCTTTAAAACAAGCTCTACGTAAATTTGAAGTTGTTCCTGCATCCAAACCTGAAATATCAGCTAAATAGATATTAGAGTTTTCAGCTAACTGAGCAGTTAAGTCTTCAATTACTTGTGATTTTTCTTCTCTTGTCATAATCGTTTATCTTAATTACCCAGCAAAGTTCTTAGAATCAATCTCCAAACTAGGGCTCATTGTAGAAGACATATATATAGATTTAATATATATACCTTTTGCAGCCACAGGTTTTAACTTCACTAATGTTGTTAATAATTCTTTTGCATTTCCTGCGATTTTATCAGCAGAAAAAGATGACTTTCCAATTGCAGCATGTACGATACCAGTTTTATCAACTTTAAAGTCAATTTTACCAGCTTTCACATCAGAAACAGCTTTTGCTATATCCATTGTTACCGTACCTGTTTTTGGGTTAGGCATTAAACCACGAGGTCCTAATACTCGACCTAATGGACCTAATTTACCCATAACACTAGGCATTGTAATGATCACATCTACATCAGTCCATCCACCTTTGATTTTATCAAGATATTCATCAAGACCAACAAAATCAGCTCCAGCTTCTTTAGCTTCTGCTTCTTTATCTGGTGTTACTAATGCAAGAACTTTAACATCCTTTCCTGTTCCGTGAGGTAATGTTACCACACCACGTACCATTTGATTTGCTTTACGAGGATCTACATTCAAACGAACAGCAAGATCTACAGAGGCATCAAAATTTACGTTTGTTATTTCTTTTACTAAAGCAGAAGCTTCGTCTACTGAATATGCTTTATTCTTTTCAACTTTAGCTCTAACTTCTTTTTGCTTTTTAGTTACTTTTGCCATTTTCTACACGTTTTTGGATTAAAAAGGAGCTTGTCCTTTTACAGTTACACCCATTGAACGAGCGGTACCGGCAATCATTTTCATAGCAGATTCTACAGTAAATGCATTTAAATCTTGCATTTTATCCTCTGCAATTGTACGAACTTGATCCCAAGTAACACTAGCCACTTTTTTACGATTTGGCTCTCCTGAACCTTTTTTCGTTTTTGCTGCTTCCAGTATTTGAACTGCCGCAGGTGGAGTTTTGATTACAAAATCAAAAGATTTGTCTTTGTAAACATTAATAACAACTGGCAATACTTTACCAGCCTTATCTTGTGTTCTACCATTGAATTGCTTACAGAATTCCATGATATTCACTCCGGCAGCACCTAAAGCAGGTCCAACTGGTGGGGATGGGTTAGCCGCTCCTCCACGTACTTGAAGTTTTACAACCTTACTTATCTCTTTAGCCATTTTTCTAATTTTAAATTAGAATTGTTCTACAAAGTGGAAGCAATAAGAACAATTCAGGATATATAATGTAACAATTATTATACTTTTTCTACTTGCATATAACTTAATTCCAATGGTGTCTTTCTTCCGAAAATCTTAACCATTACTTCAAGTTTACGCTTTTCTTCATTCACTTTTTCAACCGTACCATTAAACCCATTAAAAGGACCGTCAATTACTTTAACTGTTTCACCAACAGTATAAGGTATTGCAACATTATCAGTTTTCACTGCTAACTCATCTACCTTACCAAGCATCCTATTAATCTCTGCTTTTCTTAAAGGAACCGGATCTCCTCCTTTTACTTCTCCAAGAAAACCAATAACACCATTAATAGATTTAATTATATGCGGTATCTCTCCAGAAAGGTTTGCTTCTATCATAACATACCCAGGAAAGTAAACTCTTTCTTTATTTATTTTTTTACCATTTCTAATTTGGACAACCTTCTCAGTTGGAACCAAAATCTGTGAAACGTAGTCTTCCATACCCATATGAGCAATTTCACGCTCTATATAGTCCTTTACTTTATTCTCTTGACCACTTACAGCACGAACTACGTACCATTTTTTTGTATTACTAACCTCAGCCATAATAATTATGATTTAACTAAAGTGAAATAATACTCTATCACATTACTAAATACAGTATCTACTCCCCAGATAGCTAAAGAAAAAATTACAGAAAAAATAATAGTAACTATGGTAAGTCTTTGCGCTTCTGCCCAAGGAGTCCAAGTAACATGATTCTTTAATTCGTTATATGATTCCGTAATGTAATTTATTAATCCAGCCATCTTATTATACTATTTCAACTAAAAAAAGTAATTACTTTTTTTAGTTATAAATTCGTTATATCAACTTCATCTAATTTAGACGAAGGTATTTGTAATTTATCAGCACGGGTTGAGAGACTCGAACTCCCGACACCTGGTTTTGGAGACCAGTGCTCTACCAACTGAGCTAAACCCGTATACATAAGTCAAGGTATTCGTCGGAACGAATACCTCAGCTCATATAATTATATATTGTATTAGTCTAATATTTCAGTTACCTGACCAGCACCTACTGTTCTACCACCTTCACGGATCGCAAAACGAAGACCTACATTCATTGCAATTGGCTGAATAAGCTCAACAGTAATAGTTAAGTTATCTCCAGGCATTACCATTTCAACTCCATCAGGAAGTGCAATATTTCCAGTTACGTCAGTTGTACGTACGTAGAACTGTGGACGGTAGTTATTATGGAATGGAGTGTGACGTCCACCTTCTTCTTTTTTAAGGATATATACCTCAGCTTTGAAGTTTTTATGTGGAGTTACAGATCCTGGTTTAGTGATTACCATACCACGAGAAATTTGAGTTTTCTCAATACCTCTTAATAAGATACCTGCATTATCACCAGCTTCTCCTCTATCTAATATCTGACGGAACATCTCAATCCCTGTAATAGTAGAAGTTAATTTCTCAGCTCCCATACCGATGATCTCTACAGGATCTCCAGTGTTAGCAATACCAGTTTCGATACGTCCAGTTGCAACAGTACCACGACCAGTAATAGAGAATACATCTTCGATTGGCATTAAGAAATCTTTATCGATCTCACGTAATGGCTCCTCAATCCAAGCATCTACTTCTTTCATTAATTCTAGTACAGTATCAACCCACTTTTGCTCTCCATTTAAAGCTCCAAGAGCTGAACCAGCAACAACAGGTCCATTATCTCCATCATACTCATAGAAAGAAAGAAGATCTCTAACTTCCATCTCTACTAATTCTAATAATTCCTCATCATCAACCATATCCACTTTATTAAGGAATACAACGATTCTTGGAATACCTACCTGACGTCCTAATAAGATATGCTCACGAGTTTGTGGCATAGGTCCATCTGTAGCAGCAACCACTAAGATCGCACCATCCATCTGAGCAGCACCAGTAACCATGTTCTTTACATAATCGGCGTGACCTGGACAGTCAACGTGTGCATAGTGACGGTTAGCTGTTTGATATTCTACGTGAGACGTATTAATAGTAATACCTCTTTCTTTTTCCTCTGGAGCGTTATCAATAGTATCGAAATCTCTAGCCTCAGAAAGACCAGCATCTGCTAATACTTTAGTAATCGCAGCCGTTAAAGTTGTTTTACCGTGATCAACGTGTCCAATAGTACCAATATTTAAGTGCGGTTTGGAACGATCAAAAGTTTCCTTTGCCATAATTAATTTATTTAATCTTAGTTATATATTAGTGTTCAATTAATGCTTCTGAACTAAGAGCCAATGACGAGATTTGAACTCGTGACCTCTTCCTTACCAAGGAAACGCTCTACCCCTGAGCTACACCGGCTTTTTAAAGTACACAATGATAAATCAGAGTCCTTCATTAATTATCGAAAGAAAACCGATTCATCATTATTTTAATTTTTAAAAATCCAATGCTAAAAAACGCATCAAGATTAGCTCTGTATTATTTGAGCGGGAGACCGGGTTCGAACCGGCGACATTCAGCTTGGAAGGCTGACGCTCTACCAACTGAGCTACTCCCGCGTTTTACAATTCTGAGTTCAAAATTTTGAACTCAGAATTGAAGGTGGTGGGGAGAGCAGGATTCGAACCTGCGAAGACATAGTCAGCAGATTTACAGTCTGCCCTCGTTGGCCGCTTGAGTATCTCCCCAATTGAAAAATCATTATTTTAGAATGAACTTCTAAATTTTGAAAGCGCAAAAGTAATCAAAAAATTTACAATTCAAAATTTTACAAAAAAAGGTTTTATTTTTTTCAAAATTTCTACCTTTTTAGAGCCGATGGAGGGACTCGAACCCACGACCTGCTGATTACAAATCAGCTGCTCTAGCCAGCTGAGCTACATCGGCTTTTTAGTTACTTTTTTAAGCATAAAAAAGTCCGCTATTTCTAACGGACTGCAAATGTATAGAATTTATTTCTTACACAAAACAATTTTTTAAAAAAAAATCATCAAACATGTGCATTTAATTTTTCCTTTCGTTTTCGTAATTGTCTTTCCAAAGAACTAACACACTCATCTACACCTCCTTCAAAGCTTTTATTTATTTTTTTAATTATAAACTCATCTCCCGGTACGCTTAACAAAATTTCAGTAATTTTATTTTCCTTACCACTAGTATTCATAACTTTTAAAAAAACATCAGCATGAATTATACGACTAAAATGATTCTCTAACTTATCTAATTTTGTCTGCGTAAAATCTATCAACTTCTGATCTACATTAAAATTTACGGATTGCAAGTTCACTTTCATAGGTGTTAGTTTAATTGGTTGAACAAATATTTAAAGCCAAAAAAGATAAATTTAAACAGACTAAGTCTATTTTTTATTTCTTGGATGAGACTGGTTATAAACTTTAGCCAGCTGAGCTACATTTTGATGTGTATAAACTTGTGTAGCTGCCAAACTAGAATGACCAAGCAGTTCTTTTACAGCGTTTAGGTTTGCTCCTTCATTAAGCAAGTGAGTTGCAAATGAATGTCTTAATATATGCGGACTCTTTTTTACTTTAGAAGATGCCTCACTAAAATAACCATTTATGATGCGATATACAAGTGTTTCATAGATTTTAACTCCTTTTTCTGTTAATAACAAAAACGGAACTTCAGAATTCATAACCACTTCATCTCTTAACAGTAAGTATTGCTTAAAAGTTTCTACAATAGATGATATCAATGGTATAAATCTTTCTTTATTACGCTTTCCTAATACTTTAACCTGAGAATTTGATATGTCAACATCACTTAATTTAAGGTTCACCAATTCAATTCTTCGCATTCCTGTTCCGTAAAACAACTCAACAATCAATCGATCTCTAACACTTTTAAAATCCTTATTATCCGATAGACTTTTAAGCACTTGATCTACCTCTTGGTCAGAAAACGGAATTTGCAATTTCTTGGAGATTTTTAATACCTTATGTTTTGCTAAAGGGTTTTTATCTATTTGTTCTGTCTTAAGGAGAAACTTATAGTATGTTTTAAGAGAAGACACTTTTCTATTTACTGTCCTATTAGAGATCCCATTATCAACCAAACTTATAATCCAGGAACGGATTTGAGAATAATTAGACACTGAGACATCCTTTAACTCATATTCCTTTTCATAAAATTCAAAAAAAGACAATAGATCAGCCTTATACGCTGTGACGGTATGAACCGAGTATTTCTTTTCTAAAAGCAAATAATCTAAAAACTCTTTTAAAAACATAAAAAACCATTAGAAAACAAAAGTATAAAACTTTTGATATCTAATGGTCTTATTTTATATATACTGAAAAACGAAGTCTGATTCTTCAAAGAAAGAATCAACACATACAACGTTTCAACATTTTTTAAATTTCCTCTTGATCTCTTAAGTGCTGAATGTACTGCGCTTTTTGAACTTGAGCTCTACGCTCAACAGAAGGCTTTATAAACGCCTGACGCTTACGCAGCTGACGCATAGTTCCTGTTCTGTCGAATTTACGCTTAAAACGTTTTAACGCTCTATCTATATTTTCTCCGTCTTTAACTGGTATAATTAACATAGTGTTACCTCCTTTCTTTAAAAATTAGGGTGCAAAGATAACACAAAAGTATTATCTACAAAGCTTTTTTTGCATGAAGTTAATTATTTCTTTTTTTTTCATTCTAAAAGAGAATAAAATTCAATAAAAAAACAGCTTCCTATCTGCTATTAGGGGCATTTAGCAGATAAAAAAACTGTTTAAAAATAATTCAATACCTTAAATATTCTATATTATTTTAAAGACCATACTGTATATCCTTTTGGCGGAGCTTGAATTTTAACCCATCTACCTCCTTGTGTTGTAGGTTCCCAACCAGAATTACCTGTATAATCCTTTATCTTTTTACTAGACCAATTTGTCTGAATCCATCTTTCTTTCCATGAATTAGAATTGTTTATATAAACAATCAATCCGCTCTTTCCTCCTCCTCCATTTCTCCTGGCAATATATTCATCATTATCTGTCCAAAGGTTTGTTGTATTTCCTCCCGCAAGATTGTTATGAATCCATATTAAATTGTTCATCTTACTTTTACTTAACCAATCCTCGTAATCTCTGTAAAAAATTGCAGGATATCCTTCATGAGTTAATATATAAGCATATGCTAATAATTTATTTGTGTAAATTTCATCTGTATCATGATTAGCTACAAAAGTAACTGCTCTACTCGCATTTCTTTTCCATAGCATATCACCGCTTAATGCATTTAAATTATTACCAACAAAAGCATCTCTCATTTTATAATAACACCCAAAGTCAAATGCGGACATCTGTGCCTGGTCTGTCCACCATTTCAAGGTATTTACATTCCCATCCCAATACTCACCAACACCAAATACACCGGTAGATTGACGAAATTCTCTAGCAACCCATGGCTCAAAACCTTTCACATAATCGAATCTATATCCATCAAATTTCATAGTATTTTTATAATACTTAGCCACAGAATTACTTTGTCTATACAACCAATCTTGGACATATCTTTTTTTATGGCTTAAATCAGGGAATCCCCCAAAAATTCCACTGTCAGAATTATATTTATCATTAGGGTGAAAATCATATTTTGTTCTATTAAACTTTCCTGATAATGGATTAAACTTAGTATATGTGTTTTTTCCTGCAAATTCATTCCATTCAAGATCTCCTCCACTATTATGGTTAATTACAATATCTGCTATTACATTTAACCCTTTATCATGAGCTCGAGAAATTAATGATTCTAACTCTGATTTAGATCCAAATCTAGTCTCAGTACTTCCCATTTGATTATACTGTCCAAAATCATAATAATCAAAAGGATCATAGCCCATAGAAAATTTTCCATTTTGAGCTTTGCTTACTGGTGGTAGCCAAATTGCATCTATACCTGCATTGCTCCAAGAGTTAACCTTGCCTTTTACAACATTCCACCAAGTACCTCCAGCAGGAACATCCCAATAAAAAGCTTGCATCATTACACCTGATCCAATTGTTTTTAGACCAGCTCTAGTAGAAATAGTTTCTTCAGGCTTAATAGAATCAGGCTCAACCGAATCTAAAACCTCATCTTTACTACACGATATCATAAAAGACACCGCTAATAAAAAATAAATAAACTTGAAAGTTTTCATAAAATAAGTGTTTGTGTTAATTTTTACCAATGTAATATTTTTACTTATAACGAAAACGTTTGAAATACTACGCAAACGTTTTCGTGTTGATAAAATATTAACAGCTCACTAAAAAAAGAACCAAAATTTGATCAGTTCATCATTTTTTTATGATTATAAACAAAAAATCCGCAGGTACTTATAGTCAATTCACTATAAGCTGCGGATTTTGTTTAGTTTTTAAGTAAATGTTTTTAATATAAAACCACTAAGTAGCAGGTTTATATTCCTTTTTATCTATCACCATTTTTGCTATTACTTCTCTTAAGATTTCCGAAGTTCCTCCTCCTATTGGCCCTAATCTACTATCTCTAAAAAGTCTTGCTATTGGATATTCTTCCATATACCCATAACCTCCTAATAACTGAAGGCACTTGTACATAGCTTCATCTGCGATTTTAGTTGACAATAGCTTTGACATACTAGCCTCTTTAACTACATATTGACCATTATCCAATCTTTTAGCCACAGAGTAATTAAACTCCTTACACATTTCTAGTTCACTAGCCATATCTGCTACAGAATGCCTCAATGCCTGAAACTTATCTATAGTTCTGCCAAAAGCTTCTCGCTCTCCCATATATTTAATCACATAATCTATTGCATATTCGGTTCTGGCATGAGCGTTAATACCCATTATCAACCTTTCTAATGCAAAATGCTGCATAATATATGAGAACCCTTTATTCTCTTCGCCCATCAAATTTTCTAATGGGATTTTAACATTTTCAAAAGCAATTTCTCCAGTATCGGAAGCTTTCCACCCTAATTTATCTAATTTAGTAGCAGAAATACCTGGAGTATCTCTATCCATAATAAAAATACTTATTCCTTTATTCCCTAACTCAGGAGTAGTTTTTGCCGCAACCACCAAGTAATCACTATACACTCCGTTAGTAATAAAAGTTTTGGAACCGTTAATTACATAAGAGTCTCCTTCTTTAACAGCTGTAGTTCTCATTCCTGCAACATCAGATCCTCCAAAAGGCTCAGAGATACATAAACATCCTATTTTCTCTCCAGTAATACTAGTTCTTAAATACTTTTCTTTAATCCTGTGATCGCCTTCTTTATTGACATGAGTCATTGCAAGATAAGCATGTGCCCACATTGCAGCGGCAAAACCACCTGAATTAATCTTTTGTAATTCTTCTAAAAATATAACAGTATAAAAAAGATCTAGATCCAATCCCCCATATTCTTCCGGATATGCAATCCCGAAATAGCCCATTTCACCGAATTTCTCCCAGATAAAACGTTCTATATCTCCTGTCTTTTCCCACTTTTCAATATGTGGAACTACTTCTTTTTGTAAAAAATCCTTAAGACTTTCTCTAAATAATTCGTGCTCTTCTGTAAAATACATGTTGTTTAAATGATAACTTTGGTTTATATAGTTAACATATTACTGTAAAGGAAACTGATATCTCAAAATCTATATATAGATTTAAGTATTATCAAAATTTACAGTAATTTTCTCCGATTTTTAATTTAATGTCAAATATAACTCTATTCTGTCTATTTTTTCTAAAGAAAAACCCTCAATTTTTCCTAATTCTTCAAAATTTGATATTCCATTATTTGCTTCTATAAAGTCTCGTATATCCAATGCTGTTTCAAAATCAAAATAAGGAACTTCCATCAATTCCTTTACTGAGGCAACGTTTACATTAATCTTCTTAATTTCTTTTTTATTTTTTACCGTATATAGCGCTAGGATCTTAGTGCGTTGGTTTCCATACAAACCTTTAACATCTTTAAGTTGAAGATCGCTAATAAATCCTCCTAATTCATTTCTGTATTTTATAATTCTCTCTGCGATAAAATCAGGTACACCTATTTTATCCTGAAGCTCTACTACAGAAATCGAGTTAAGATCTTCTTTCTGAGAAAAAGATTTAACTGAATATTTTTTCTTTTTATAAGGTTTTTGGTTTTTAGAATGCTGTACCCAATCTGGAAATTTGAACAAAGGAGAGATTCTCGCTAATAGTGAATCAGAAACTCCAGTGACTCTCTTAAAATCTGAAGCAGAATTTATCCATTTATTTTCTTTTCTAAAAGCATCTAATTTATCAAGTTCTTCTGGAGACAAGCCTAACACATATCCTTTATAATCTGTTATAAAATTTGGATTGAAAGGTTTTAATCGATAAGATTTTTTCTTTTCATTTGCAGCTAATTTATTCGCTTCAATTTGTGCCTGAAATTCTGCAAGTTCCTGGAAGTGTTCCACATCATTTCTAGATGTAGGATACCAATAAAATATCAACACCAAACCAAACAAGAAAAGTGACAAAAGAAGAATCCCATTTCGGAAACGTCTATGTATCTCGAAATGGGATTTCATATTTTTCATATTGAATAATAAACGACTTTATTTATTCGAAGCTTTTATTGCATCAAAATATCTCGCAAGTTGTTTTTTAACTACTGGGAACAGGAAGAATAATCCTACCATATTAGGGAACACCATTGCGAAAATCATCGCATCAGAGAATGCCCAAATTGATCCCATACTTGCAGCAGCACCAATAATAACAAAAGTTAAAAATAAAAGTTTATATACTAAATCCGCTGTCTTACCTCTACCAAATAAGAATTTCCAAGACTGTAATCCATAGTAAGACCAAGATATCATAGTAGATACTGCAAACAACACTACAGCAATTGTTAAGAATATATTAGAATACGGAATAAATTTACCAAAGGCTTGTGCAGTAATCCCTGCTCCTTCATAAGAAACACCATCTATTAAAACAGCTCCACTACCATCTCCTCCATATTGAAAAGCTCCTCCTGAATTGAAAATAATTATTACTAAAGCTGTCATTGTACAGATTACTACTGTATCAATAAAAGGCTCTAACAACGCTACAAGTCCTTCTGAGGCTGAATATTTTGTTTTTACAGCAGAGTGAGCAATTGAGGCAGAACCTGCTCCTGCTTCATTAGAAAATGCTGCTCTTTTAAACCCTACTAATAAAACTCCTATTAGTCCTCCTACTCCTATTGCTTTCGGATTAAATGCTTCAGTAACAATCATACCAATAGCATCATCAATAAAAGAGAAATTACTAAAAATTATATACAAACAAGCTATGATGTACATTACTGCCATTAAAGGAACTACTTTTTCAGTCACGGAAGCAATTCTTTTAATTCCTCCAATAATAATAATCCCTACAAGAATAGCCAATACAACTCCTATTACAGTCCCTGCACCTGTACTCTCTAAGCCCATTAGTTCTTTTAAAACAATTGTTGCTTGATTGGATTGTGCAGCGTTTCCACCACCAAATGATCCTCCGATACAGAAAACGGCAAAAATAACCGCGGCTATTTTACCAAGTACTGTAAAACCTCTTTCCTTAAGTCCTTTACTTAAGTAATACATTGGACCTCCGTATACGGTTCCATCTTCACCAACATCTCGATATTGAACTCCTAAAGTACATTCTACAAACTTTGTAGACATACCTAATAATCCACAAATAATCATCCAAAAAGTAGCTCCTGGTCCTCCTAACGCAATTGCCAATGCAACCCCAGCAATATTACCATTACCAACTGTTCCAGAAACTGCAGTGGCTAACGCTTGAAAATGCGATACCTCTCCGTCTTTGCTTTCATCTCTTATGGTATCAGGAATATCTCCATCCACTGCTGCATCAGGATCACCTAATCCATGACCTTCTACATCATCATATTTTCCTCTAACTACATTAATAGCTTTTGCGAAATATCGAATATTAGGAAATCCAAAATAAATTGTAAAGAACAATGCACTTAACACCAACAGTATTATTACAAAAGGCGCTCCTGCATACACTTCAAAAAAGATAACGCTAGAGAAAAAATCTGAAACTGGTTGAAAAGCTTCATCTATTTTTTGGTCTAGACCTTTTTCGGTTGTCTCTTGTGCGAATGTTAATAATGGAATTGTGAGTGCTAAAATTGAAAGAAGAATTCTCTTCATAATGTGTGAGTTAATTGAATTTAGTTTTTTAGAAGTGAGCAAGATGCTAAAAAAAACAATTGTTTACAATTATTTAACTATTAAATCTTCAGCATAAGTTAAATATTAAATTCTTTATTTAACAGATTCACTTGTTCTGGACGACCTAGAACAACGACCTTAGATCCTGGCTTCAAAATGGTATCGGCTTCTGGGTTTACAATATACTCGCCATCAGGAGATTTATAACCAATTATTGTACATCCTGTTCTCGATCTCATATCAATAGTACGAATGGTTCTTTCTTTTTGGTCATCAAACATATCCTCAAAAGATACTTCTTCGATATTAATAGATTTTTTACCTACTATAGAAAGGTTATCCAGAAACTCAATCAAATCAGGAACCACTACTAGCGAAGCCATATGATCTCCTCCTATTCTGTCTGGCATAATTACATTATCTGCACCTGCAAGTTTTATTTTCTTATAAGATGTATCTTGAGAAGCTCTACTTATAATTTTCAAACCTCTATTAATTTGTCTTGCTGATAATACTATAAATAAATTATCTGCATCCTCAGGTAATGTGCAAATTAAACAAGAGGCATCTTTTATTTCGGCTTTAAGTAACACTTCATCTTCTGTAGCATTACCTTCTAAAAAGAAAAGGGTATCGCTTTGATGTTTTTCGATTATACTTTTATCTTTCTCTATAATCACAAAGGGTTTATTATATGCCAACAACTTATCAGCTGCTTGTTTACCATTCCGGCCATAGCCCACAATGATTATATGGTTTTCTAATTTATGTATCATCTTTTGCAATTTTCGATATTGTACTCGTTGAGGGTCACTTTTACCTACAATATATTCTGTAATTACAGATAAGGAATATGCTAGTATTACTGCACTTGTAGTAATCAAGAAAACTGTAAATAATTTTGCAGTATCATCTAATGGTTCTACTTCACCAAAACCTACAGTAGACATAGTTATAACTGTCATATATAAAGCATCGATCCAAGAATAATCCGAAAAAAAACGAAATCCCAATACTCCAACTGCAACCACAGTTATCAGTAAAACTAATGCTATATATATTTTAGATCTAAACCACTTTAACATACCTATAAGTCAAATACCGAAGTTCTTTTAGTGTATACTAGATCTTTTAATTTAAGCCAAAATGCAAGATTAAGATAAATTACAAAACCTAAACCAGCAGTAGCAAAAGTCAAATAAATAAAAAATAAGCGCACATTCTTAGCTCTCATTCCCAATCTATCGGCTAATCTGCTAGAAACATAAAATCCGTTTCGTTCTAAAAAATGTCTTAAGTTATAAAGCATAATGCAAAATAATTATATTATCCCAAACTATGATCTCTATTCAGTAAATAATTACCGATTGCACATCTTAGACATGCATTTTGATCACAATAATTGTTTTTAAGTTGAATCATAGCTTGAGAATGTAGAGCATCTTCAATATTAATTCCTAATGCAGAAAACTTATTCACAATAGCATTCTTTTCTGTTGGCAATTGTGATATTAGTCCAAAAACCTCTTGTTCTGCATCTTTTCCTATACTTTTTGCATACAAGAATTTTAAAGGTATCACGGTGTTGATCAAAATTAAATGAATAAATGATTTGGTAAGACGCTTATTTCTAGTTGTAGATTCTTTGCTAAAAGTATAATGATTCTTCCAAAAACTACTTGCTTCAATATTGAATAAGACATAAAACTCTTCTAATCTCTTGGCTTCAATAATTTTACTAAAAAGCTGTTTGTTTTTAAAGTAAAGATTTGCAAGTTGCGACAATCTTATCGTTGGAAAATTTGGTGGGCGCAATCTAAAAAATTGAAATGGTAATACACCTTGATTTTTCAATTGAAATTTACCTCTTAAAAAGTCATATTCTTTTCTAAGTCTTTGAACATATTCATCCTCTACCTCTAGATCAAGCATACTGGCTTGACCAAAAAACAAAGCCTCTAACCGATCTAAATGATTACTACATTTTTGCACTACAGAAAACTCTAATGAATTAGCTAAACTCAAAAAAGCATCACCATTAGCCTTAAGTCCAAAATTCTTAGATAGTAATCTAAACAATATAGCCTCCCAATTATTGGAAGCGTTTTGCAATAACTCTTTTATTAAAATTGACTTGTGCTCTAACCTTTCTACATACAACCTTTCTTGCCAATTAGCTATTGTAAAACCTGACACTTGATGAAGTTGTTTTTGGCACTTAATCCATCGTTTATTATTAACTTTAAAAATCCTCTGATATTGATTTAGTATCGATTCATCTACATAATCCCTTAACTGTAATGATGGTATTATAGAATTATCGTTTCTAAAAATTGTTATATCATCTTCCCAAACAACATGTAAGATTACATTATCATACATGGGATCCGACTCATGATTGTGAGCATACCAATCACTAGATTTGATATGTATTTCTATATTTCCTGCCCATTTTTGATCATCAATTACTAATTGAGCATTAAAAAAATCGGGGCCTGAATTTTGTTCATTATGATCACCAATACGTTGAAGTATAATTCTTTCTTTGTTTGTTGTTTTAAGATTAGAAAATTCAAACTTTTTATATTTCCATATATAATGGAGGAAATCTTCTTTCATTTTATTAATCATTAATTTTCAATCAATTCTCCTTGAGTGTTATGATTATGTGTAAGCAATAGTAGAAATGTTACCCATTCAGTCAATTTTTAAATATTACAGCAACTTTTTTGGGGAAAACCGTAAAAACTGTGACAATATAACACGCTTAAAATCAAAATATTAACACTATATTACAATAGTAATTCAACAAAACTCACAACTTATTTTATTTACACAAATTCAATTTTTATGAAAACTTTTAAAACCGTCGCTTTCATTGCGATATTAACCAGTATTTTATACTCGTGTCAGAACGATGAACTATTTGAACCTGAACCCGCACAAGAGGTTCCAGCAGAAGTTTTACTCAAAATTCAACAATTAGGTGTTAATACAACTGGAGTTATTCCATATACACAGGAGCTCCCAGATGGAACCAAAGAATTTGGATGGTTGTCTCATGATATCTTTTTATCTCATGATGATATACTAAACATGCCTAATCTTCCATCCTCAGAAGATGAAGTCACACAAAAGTTATATCGCACAAACAACCTTGTTAGAGTTCCTAATAATGGAAGAAGGGTAATTACAGTAAGAGGACGTAATCTAAACCGTAATCTAAGAAGAGGGCTTCGAAGGGCAGTTGCAAATTATAACAATCTGAACCTTAAGTTTAGATTAGAACTATCTTTTGGAAATAATAATGGAGGCAAAAACATTGTAGTATTTAGCAATTCATCTAATAATCAAGGAGGAGTAGCAGGTTTCCCAAGGAATGGAAATCCATTTAATCGAGTAGAAATCGATGGTGGTTCTTCTTCTTTACCGTTGGGCGCTATCGAGCATTTAATGACTCACGAATTAGGTCATTGTTTTGGTCTTAGACATTCTGATTTTGGGACACGTAGTTCTTGCCCACCATTTTTACAAGGTAATGAAGGTGCTGGAAGTATTGGAGCAGTATTTATTCCTGGAACAGATGGTAGCGTAGATTCTCAATCTTCTGTAATGCGAGCATGCTTTAGGATTAATGAAACTGGAAACTTTTTTAGGCAAGATAGAGTTGGACTAAGAAGACTTTATCAATAGTTAGTATCAAATTAGGTTGAATTACAAAATAAAAGGGTTATCCTAACGATAACCCTTCTTTTTATCTTCAATACAGTTACTTAATCTGTAACCTACTATATATAAACCAATTACTCTGAATTCAACAATAAAAAAAGATAAACCCCTTTAAAATCATACTATTTCACATAAAATAGTACTATTTACTCTTAAAAAAGGCTTAAATACTCGAAAAATGTACTATTGGTAAGATTTTATGTATTAATGGAAATTATTAAAATCGGATCATTTCTTTACTTTGTTATAGAAATAGGGAAAATATTTTCATTAAAAATATAAAGATTACAAAATCCTAAGCTTAGTTGAGTTTGTGTTAGGTTATAGATGGTTGTCATTGTTGACGACCATCTTTATTTTAGACTATATTGTATAAAAGTTTAGATACGGATATCGGGATAAACATCAAACTTATTAAAAAAAGCTTTCCTGAATTTTGAAGAATTAGAATAATTCAGATTACCCATTACTTCTTTAATAGACAACCCTTCTGTAAAAATCATATTATAAGAGCTTTCTAGTTTTTTATTATTAAAAAATTCTAAAGGCGTCTGGTCATGAATTTCTTTAAACATATTAAAGAAATTTGTTCGACTCATATGTGCCATAGATGATAATTGATCAACACCTATAAAAGGTTCGTGTAAGTTATGCTCGAGATATGTACTTACTTTGTATATATTACCTACTTGAGAACTATTAATATTAAATGGATTGCTTTCTGTCTCCCATTTAAGTACATCTCTCCAGAATGTTTCTAATAAACGAATTCCTCTGGCTATGAAATACAGATAATTTTCAACCTTACTAAAATTAGGTGTAACAATCTGATCAAATAATATAGATTGCTTATAGGATAAATAAAATTTATTAATATCCTGATGAGAATGTCTAATGTAGCTATCTACTTTTTCAGCCATAAGGCTGTTTTTCATAAAATACGGCTTGGTATACGAACTCTTAAGAACAATCATGGTAGATTTTACTTCAGCTCCTTTAGTAATATAGACTCTTTCTCCTTGTTGCGCATCCATGCATCTCATATTTCCTGGAGTGTAGCTATCAGAATAAGAGCTTACAATTTCATTTTTTTTAACTTGATGGTTTAGTGCGTACTTTCTAAAATGTAAAATAATATCATTTTCGTCAATAGGTTCCCTCACATATTCTATATCCACATGTGCTTTGTAGTTATTAATAAAAAGAAAAACCTCAGGAGATATTTTATAATAACTCAAATATCCTTCTGCTATTTCTGGAGGAAAGTAGATCCTATCAGTAACCCCATCAGGTTCTAATTGAGATCTAAAATAGTTCCTTAGTTTATCTATATCAGAAAAGTCAAATGAATATTTTTCCATAGTACATCGATTTTATACGAATCCTTCTTTTAATAGATTGATATTTTACCTAAAAGTTGCGTAAAACATCTCATATAAATCAGATTTAAGTATAAAAACAACCCCTATACTAGTTTTCATAACTAATAAAGGGGATAATCTTATTTCTTATAAAGATAAATAATTTATTTTATATGACTAATAACATCATATTTGGTGATGATATGATGTTTTCCATTTTCCAGCGCTACAAGAACCGCAGGATTTCCATTTTTAATCAGTCCAGATATTTCATCCAGAGAAGTATTAGCACTAACAATCGGAAAGGGATCGTTCATGATTTCTCTTATTGGTGTATCGCCTGTATTCTTATTATCAAGAAATGCCGTAAACAAGGCACTTTCATCTACAGATCCTACAAAACCTTCACTGTCCTGTACAGGAATTTGAGAAATCTGAAATTTTCGCATACGTTCAATTGCATGAGAAACCAATTCTTCGGTTTTTACAGTTACCAGAGGTTTTTCTACATGACCTTTAACTAAATCTACCGCTGTAGACACTTCTTCTTCAAGAAAACCTCGTTCACGCATCCAATCATCATTAAACATTTTACCAACATAACGACTCCCGTGATCATGAAATAGTACAACTACAACATCTTCTTTCTTAAAGTTTTCTTTTAGCTGCAATAATCCTTTAACAGCTGCTCCCGCACTATTACCTAAAAACATACCTTCTTCTTTGGCTAGTCTTTGGGTATAAACTGCTGCATCCTTATCGGTTACTTTTGTAAACCCGTCAATAATTGAGAAATCTACATTTTTGGGTAGAATATCTTCTCCAATACCTTCTGTGATATAAGAGTAAATTTCATTTTCATCAAAAACACCAGTTTCATGATATTTTTTAAATACCGATCCATACGTATCGATACCCCAAATTTTTATATTTGGATTTTTTTCTTTTAAATATTTACCCACTCCAGAAATCGTACCTCCAGTACCAACACCCACAATAAAGTGAGTTATTTTTCCTTCTGTCTGTTCCCAAATCTCAGGACCTGTACTTTCATAATGTGCTATCGCATTAGAAGGGTTATCGTACTGATTAACATACCAAGAATTTGGAGTTTCTTCTGCTAATCTTTTAGAAACAGAATAATATGATCTAGGATCATCTGGTTCTACGTTGGTTGGGCAAACCATCACTTTAGCTCCAACTGCTCTAAGAATATCCATCTTTTCCTTAGATTGTTTATCTGCCATAACACAGATTAACCTATATCCTTTAACTATAGCTACCAGAGCGAGTCCCATTCCAGTATTACCAGATGTACCTTCTATAATAGTTCCTCCTGGTTTTAATCTTCCATCTGCTTCAGCATCTTCAATCATCTTCAAGGCCATACGATCTTTTACTGAGTTCCCAGGATTAAAAGTCTCATACTTAGCCAATACTAATGCATCAACATCATTCACTAATGCATTCATTTTAACCAAAGGTGTATCTCCTATGGTTTCTAATATATTGTTTGCGTATTTCACAAGTTTACAATTTTATTACAGTCTATATTGTTTTTTTATGCCGTGCAAAGATACAAATACAAAGTAAGAAGTAATGACGAAGACAATTGATTTAAATACTACTGAAATCGGATTGCTTTTGAGGGCGAAATTTTAGCAATTACGTAAGAGGGTATCAATAGCATTACTAAGCATAATAACATCGTACCAAGATTGAGTAAAATAATATATCCGACATCTATATATATTGGTGCAGTACTCACATAATATGTAGCAGGATTCAATCCAATAACACCATAATATTTTTGAATTAATAGTAGACCTATTCCTATAAGGTTACCCCAAAAAAGTCCTATTAAAATTAAATAACCTGCATTATAAAGAAATACTTTTCTGATACTCCAATCATTCGTACCTAATGATTTTAGAATTCCGATCATTGGTGTTCTTTCTAAAATCAAGACCAACAAAGCGGTAATCATATTAATCCCTGCAACTAATATAATAATGCTGATAATCCCAAAAATGTTCAAATCGAAAAGTTTTAACCATTCAAAAATGCTTCCATATTTTAAAGCAATGGTTTGTGCTTCCAGATCAGAAGGGATGCTGTTATAAATCTCACCTCCCTTTTTATCAATTTCATCAAAATCATCTATAAACACTTCAAATCCTCCAACTTGATTTTCTTTCCATTTATTCATTTTTTGGATATGTCTTATATCCGCAAAAATAAATTTCTCATCAAACTCTTGGAAACCAGAATCATATATACCAACTATCTCAAAAGCTCTAATATTAGCTGGAATATTAGAACTCGAATTCTTTTTAAGAAAGACGGTATTTGCCTTATCTCCTACTCGTAAACCTAAACGCGAAGATGTATAAGATGATATTAATATTTGGTTATTTCTAGGGTCAGAAAAGTCAGGTAAGCATCCCTCTACTAAAAATTCTTTAAAATAAGACCAGTTATAATCATCTCCAACTCCTTTTACTACCACTCCTTCAAAATCATCTTCTGTTCTGATCAAACCACCTTTTGTAGCAACTCCCTGAACATGTGTAACACCATCTACATCAGTAAATTTTGGATAAAAATGCTGTTCTTTCTTTATAGGAATCAATGATTCTATACTACTGTTATTATCATAACTGGAAATAATAACATGACCATTGAAGGCTGCAACTTTTTCTCTTATTTTACGTTGTAAACCTACACCAGTAGCAACAGTGATCAACATCATAACCATACCGATGGCAATAGCAAAAATTGCTATTTTTATGATTGCGGATGATATGCTACTTTTATGTTCCTTACCTTTGATAAGGCGTTTGGCAATAAAATATTCGAAATTCAAGATTACTTATGGTTTTTATCAGAAATGCATTCAAAAATACGTTTTTATTCCTTTTCACAGTGTTTATTTCTTGTGGAAGCGGAACAAAAATAACATCCCAGACTTCTTCTACGGATAATAAACCTACTGTTAATGAAAAAAGTATTATCTCAGAAAGTCAAAAACAAGATTCATTAGACATCTTAAAACCGATTATAGTTGGTGCTAATCAAACAGAACTATATCTTCCTTTATTAGAAGGAAAGAAAGTTGCAATAGTGGGTAATCAGACCTCTGTAATTTTTAAGTATCCTAATCTTGGTCCATTATTACAAACTACGGGAGTTACTGCTAATAATTTGGATCAATATATTCATCTTGTGGATTCATTATTATCCAGAAAGATATCGATTCAAAAAGTATTTGCTCCAGAACATGGTTTTAGAGGCACAGCAGATGCTGGTGAATTAGTTGCAGATGGGAAAGACACCAAAACAGGATTACCAATCATTTCGTTACACGGAAAAACCAAAAAACCCTCTGCAGAAGCTCTTGCTGGCATTGAAATCGTAATTTTTGATATTCAAGATGTAGGAGCTCGATTCTACACTTATATTTCTACACTTCATTATGTAATGCAGGCTTGTGCAGAAAACGATATTCCATTATTGATCTTGGATCGTCCTAATCCTAATGGTCATTATATTGATGGTCCAACATTAGAACCAGAACATTCAAGTTTTGTAGGTGTTCACCCAATCCCATTAGTTCATGGTATGACAATCGGAGAATATGCTAAAATGGTAAATGGAGAAGGTTGGTTAGGAAATGATTTAAAGTGCGAAATTCAAATTATCACCGTACAGAATTACACACATCAAACATTCTATAGTTTAGCAATAAGACCTTCCCCAAACCTACCCAATGACACTTCGATAAACCTTTATCCTAGCCTTGGTTTTTTTGAAGGAACTACTATAAATGCAGGTCGTGGTACCGAAATGCAGTTTCAGATTTTTGGGTCAACAGATTTTTCAATTGATCAATATGATTTTGCATATACACCTCAACCTAATTTTGGTTCTAAATACCCTAAACATAAGGGAGAAGTATGCTATGGAAAAGATTTAAGAAAAACAGAGCGACTTAATAGTATAAACCTCCAATGGCTATTAGATGCTTATCGTAACTCTAAAAACAAAGAAGGATTTTTTAATACCAAATCATTTACCATTCACGCGGGAACTCAAAAATTACAACAACAAATAGAACAAGGATACACGGCTCGTGAAATCAAGAAAACCTGGATAAAAGATCTGGAAAAATTCAAAAAAATAAGAGCCCAATATCTGATATATGATTGATCTGACGACATTAAATAAGACCCCTGTTTTCAGGGATGTCAAAAGCTAATGAAATTAGTACCTTTGACTATGTTTGTATTATCAAATAATGATGTGTTTTCGGTTTACTAAACAGTGACTTAACTAAAAAAACATAGTAATCCGAACAGCAACAAACATGGAATAGCAATCAATTGTATTATGCATATTTTTAGGAACGTTTTAGCCTTTTCTTTACTATTTTTTTCATTCTATATACATGCACAAATAGATAACAATGAAATTTCATCTTTTAAAAAAAATGAAAGAAGAATTGTAAAAGAAATTCAAAAACTGGTCAATACTAGAGGTAAACGAGAAGAAGCATACAATAAAGTTCACGAGCAATTTAACAAGAAAGGATTTAAAAGCGATCGATTTAAGGCAGATTTAAGTTTGATTCTTAGTTCTTATTTTAAGAATAAATCTCAAATAGATTCATCTAAATATTATGCGCAAAAAATATTATCCCTCAAAAATTTTGATAATGATACTATAAAACATGAAATCTATGGTCTGTCCTATAATTTACTAGGAATGATAGATGCTAAAATTGGGCTTAATGAAAAATCAAAAAAATGGCATCTAAAAGGTATTGATCTCTCCTTAAAATATGATGATAAACGTATTTATTATGTCAACTCTTTTGGGCTGGCAAATGTGTACATCGCCACATCAGAACACGAAGCTGCGCTAGAGCTGTTTAAAAAATGTGTAAAATACACCGAAAATTCAGAAATGGTTTTCGGAAGTTACGTTAACATCGCTACCATTTATGGAAATTGGGAACAATATGACGAAACCATTAAATATCTAGAAAAAGCACGTGAGCTCTGTACAAAAGCCAAAAGATATAGCTGTATTGGAACGATTTCAATCAATTTAGCAATCACTTATAAAAAATTAGGCAATGTGGATCAAGCTTTACTAACTTTTGATGAAGCAATTGAAATCGCCACAACCAATAAATATCATAAAATGGAAATTATTGGTAATGTAGAAAAAGGACGTGTACTAAATGATCAAAAAAAGCATAAAGAAGCAGAAGAAATTATGTTATTGGCGTTAGAAAAGGCAAAAACAGTTGGTTTTCTAAATGAACAGAAAAAAATATTTTATAGATTAAAAGAGGTGTCAGTTTCTCAAAATGATTATAAAAAAGCACTTGCCTATCAAGAAAAATATCACGAAGTAATCGATTCTACTAGGTCATTAGATAAGGACGAAGAAATTAACGAACTCGAAGTAAAGTACAAAACTTTACAAAAAGAGAAAGAAATAAAATTTCTACAAATCGAAAATACGAATAGAGCCTTAGAATTAGCAAATCGCGAGGAAGCAATTAGAAATCTGAAGCTCAAACAAGAAATTGAACATAAGGAGAATGAAATTGAGAAAAAAGAGAACGAAAACAAAATGTTATCTTTTCAGAACACCACAGACAAAACGCTAAAGGACAATATCATTTTAAAGAAAAATCAAGAACTTAAGATATTAGAAATAAAAAGACAACAAGAAGAAACTTCCAGGCAAAAAACATTTAAATACATAATTTTATATTCGTTTTTAATACTTTTAATTCCAGTAATTGGATTACTGATTACCTATTATCAAAAAATTAAGGCTCAGAGTGAATTGAATCAAAAACAAAAAGAAATAAATCAGGAAAAAATATCTTCCTTATTAAAAGATCAGGAGTTAAAGGTAATCAAAGCTTCTGTAGCGGGTCAGGATAAAGAAAGAAAACGGATCGCTCAGGAATTACATGATAGTATCGGAGGAAACTTGGCTGCAATAAAACTCCAGTTAAATAACTCTCATAACAATGGTAGTAACAAAAGTCATTTAAAAACAATCAATATTCAGATAGATGACACCTATGAGCTGGTAAGAAGTCTATCTCATAATTTAATTCCTAAAAAATTTACAAAAAACAATTTTTGTGACGTTATTGAAGAATATTTCACCAATATTGGTGGTGCTAGTAGTTTAGACACTTCATTTAGTGCATATCCAAGAAAAACAATTGATTTATTAGAGGAAGCTATCAAAATTGAAACTTTTAAAATCATTCAAGAACTAATTACTAATACGATTAAACATGCAAAAGCCACTTCTATAACCCTTCAGTTAAATTTATTTGAAAACGAGTTAAGTATTCTATTTGAAGATAACGGTATTGGTTTTGAACTAAATAAAAATGGAGAAGGTATTGGATTTACGAATATCAGAAGTAGATTAAAAAAAATATCTGGAGTTATAGACATTGATTCAAGAATAAAAAGAGGAACTATTATTAATATTACAATTACCAACTTAATAACTGCCACCAATGAAGTATAATTTAATTATTGCAGATGATCACAAAATGTTTTTAGATGGATTGCTAAGTATCCTACATTCTGAAAAAGAATATAACATTTTGTTAACCGCTAAAAACGGCAAGCATATCGCTAAGTATTTAGAAATCAATCCTGATGAAAAAATAGATCTTATTATTACCGATATTACCATGCCAGAAATGGATGGTATTTCTCTTAATAAAATAGTAAAACAAAGAAGCAATACTATTGAAACCTTGGTTGTAAGTATGCATAATAACCCAGATATGATCGACAACCTTATTGAACATGATGTTGATGGATATGTCCCAAAAAACGCAGAAAAAGAAGAGCTTCTTAGAGCTATCCAAACCA
>NZ_JARYGY010000002.1:39709-179949 GCF_029906345.1 Aquimarina mycalae
AAACCTTGGTTGTAAGTATGCATAATAACCCAGATATGATCGACAACCTTATTGAACATGATGTTGATGGATATGTCCCAAAAAACGCAGAAAAAGAAGAGCTTCTTAGAGCTATCCAAACCATATTAGGAGGAGAAAAATATTTTTCACGAGAGATCAAAGATATTTATATGGAGAATAAATTCTCTAAAAAGCGAGAAGAAGAAATTAAACTTACACAAAGAGAAATAGATGTAATAACACTGATCGCTCAGGAATTTACAACACAAGAAATTGCTGACAAATTATTCTTAAGTAAGCATACTATAGAAAGTTATAGAAAAAACTTAATTGCAAAACTGAACGTAAGAAACCTCGCTGGATTGACCAAATACGCCTTAAAGATGAATTATCTGGAAAATTAATCTTTAAAATTTTTATTAAAAAAACTTGTTTTAGCCGTATACTTCCATTTACTGGTTATCTACCTTATATAACATTAGTTGTTCATTATAACTAATGCACTACTTATAGTATAAAAATTAATTCTTAAGACTTCTCTCCCTGTTTTCAGGGTGGTCATTTTCACCAAAAAGGGTGTTTCCTCCTGCATAGATATCCCTCATCTTTGTACTGTAGTTTTTGATAAACAATAATCAAACCACAGCATTAAACTAATTACTAACCCTTTTAAAACATATAGATATGATCTGGGGAATCTCATTAATTTTATTAAGCATTTTAGCAGTACCATCATTATTACTTTCAAAAAAACCTAATGCCAAAGAACTTTTAGAAAAAATCGAACCATACCAAGGATGGATCGGACTTATATTTTGTTTTTGGGGAGTTTGGGGAATCATTTCGGCAATCTTAAATCTAGGTTGGCTTACTACATATCCAATCTGGTGGGTAACCTTATTAGCAGGCAATATTATTTCTGCGGTCTTAGGATTTATGTTAGGATTCGGACTTATCAATAAATTCTTCTTATCCAAAAATGAAGCAGCAAAAGAAAAAGCAAACGAACTAAGAGCAAAATTAGCTCCGAAACAAGGAAAACTTGGAGTCTTTGGATTGATCGTTGGTGGATGGATGATCGTAGCATCATTCGTATTCTTTACATAATATGTTAGTTAGTTGAAGAATGGAGAGAGAAAAAACCTTCTTAAGAGATTGAATTCTCTCTCCTATTCTAACTATAATAGAATCTAAAAATAATAGTAGCTCTAACAATCAATATCATGATTATTTTCGGAACAAATTCTTCAACAATCCATCCCGAAAAACTTGATGGAGGAAGCTGTCCTTTCTGCAAAACAAAAAATCAGATGTGGATACAAGGCTATCGAAAGTACTTTCACGTATTCTGGATTCCTTGCTTTCCCTTATGGAGAAAAGTATACTCTGTATGTAGTCATTGTAAAGGCGTGTTTGAAAAACAAGAATTCCAAAGCAAGGAACTAATCACAAGTTTTGAATACTTTGAAAACAATAAGATTAAAATTCCGTGGTATCATTTTACTGGTATAATCCTATTCGTTGTACTCATTACTTTCATTTCTTTTTTACCAATATTAACCAAATAAAAATATAAAACCACACAAATCATTATATCATGAAAACAAAACTCTTACTCCTAACCATTCTGATAACCATTGTTAGTATTCATAACATTAAGGCTCAAAAATTAAAAAAGTTCAAAAGTACCATCGTAAAAAAAATCGGGCCTAAAGAAATTAATGTTCCTTATCTGCATATGACCTCATATTTGGAATATGTTGATGGAAGTAATGAAGATGCAGTGGTAGAAGGATTAAAAAATTACTACGTTTATATTTGGATTCCTGCAGCAACCACAGAAATAGGAGTTCGTATGAAATCTCCTGTTGGTAAAACGAAAATTAAAAACGCCATTGCTTCTGCTGATTACCAAAACAATAGCGGGTCAAAAGATCCTATTGATCAGTTCATTTCATTGCAACGTTCTGATATAAAAAACCCAGAAGCTATTGATGAAAATAGTATTCAAAATGCTAACTGGACAGAGATGTACCCTAACGCTATGGACACTAATATTACAGATGATGATGACACCACAGAAGAATCCAGATTTATTAGTAAAACTGATGATCCATTAAATGTACTATCAAGAGGTTTATACAGAATTAGTTTCCAGACGTATAATCACGAAGGTGTAAAAGGAACTTTTCTAGGACAAATCGGATTTCCGATAAAGTTACCAGGAGTAGTCATCTCCAGAAACATTGAAGATTTAAAAAGAGAATTGTTATTAAAATAATACCATGTAATGACCTGAAAGTAATCAATGGATTCCATGACATTTTAGATAACATATGATAAAATCAGGTCATTTACTATCTTTAAGATCATACTAGATGATCTAAGTTTTATATACAATACTAAAAATATGAAATCTATTGTTTTACTACTGCTATTATTTACACATATGACATATTCTCAACATACCGATCAGCAGAAAGAAGTTCAAAAATTAGTAGCACTAGGGCGTGCGCATATTATTAGCGTAGCTTTGGATCAGATACAGGAAGATGCTGGACATACTATAACAAAAGATGATTTCCATTTTATTACCGTAAAAGCAAGCGATAAAAGAATCTTAGTTAATTTTGGATATAACGTAATGTATCTTCCTAAAAACAGTAGTTATTATTCTGATTTTGTTGTAGAATTGCCCTCAAAATCTGTTTCCATGACCAGCGAAAGTAATGAAAGTGATCACACTGTTTTTTATCGCCCTACATCAGTACATCTTTCGGTCATTAATTTTATAATGGATTCTGACGGAAGAACTAGTAGAGATATTTTTAATAGAGGAGTACGATTTTCTCCAACATTTATTTATGAGAAAGAAAAACATTATTTGGTTGATTTTTCGGCAAGAGACCCTTATTTAGGTGGAGGTTTTTCTAAAGAAGAAATTGACAAAGAAACTGGAGAAGTTCTATCTACACTAAGTGGGCATTATGCAGCTGCTCCAAAAATTCCTAGTATCGCAAGCGAAGAGGAAGAAGAGTTTGAAGAAATAACTAACGATTAAACAAAGCTAAGCACGCCTATTGCTTTTATGTTCTAAAGGCATTAATTCTTTCATCTTTTCTACAATATTGTAAGCTGCTGGACAAACGGTTACATTTTGCATTGTTAAACTAGAAATCTGATGAAACTTCTTTCTATCAGTATGCGGAAACTCTTTACAAGCTTTTGGTCGTACATCATAGATCAAACAATAATTATCCGCAGCCAAAAAAGCACAAGGTGTTTCTTTCAGGACAAAATCTCCGTCTTCATCTTTCTTTAAATATTGATCTTCGAATTGAATAGATTTCATTTTTAAATGCTTCGAAATTCTATCTACATCAATATCTGTAAAAAGAGGACCCGTTGTTTTACAGCAATTTGCACACTCTAAACAATCTGTATTCTGAAACTCTTTTTTATGCAAATCCTGCATGAATGTATCCAAATTCTTTGGTGGTTTCTTTTTAAGCTTTACAAAATACTTTTTATTCTCGTTCTGCTTATCTTTGGCCAGTTTTGGTAATTGATCTATGAATTCTTGCATAGCGCAAAATTACGAATTATGAATCACGAATTTCGAATTAAAAACTATAATGATTAACAAAGATATTTTCGGAGAAGCTATTAAAGATTTTTATCACAAAAAGTATAGCGAAGATATAGTAGTACAAGCTCCAGATTTTGATGATGATCGTATACCAATTCCCTATTTATTTAGAAGCTATGCCGAAATGCCCTCAATAGAACAAAAAGCGCTAGACCTTTCTTATGGAAATGTATTGGATGTAGGTTGCGGTGCAGGAAGTCATAGCATATTTCTTCAAGAAGATCGAAAATTAGATGTAACAGCCATTGACATTTCTGAAGGAGCTATAGAAATTTGTAAAAAAAGAGGAATTACCAACGCAACCGTTCAGGATATTTTTGATCTTAGAGAAGTACGGTACGACACACTTTTGTTTTTAATGAATGGAAGTGGAATCATAGGAAAGCTCGACAATATTGATAGATTTTTTTCTCATCTCAAAAATTTATTGAAACCTAACGGTCAAATTCTGATTGATTCATCTGATATTTCATATTTATTCGCAGAGGAAGATGGTAGTTTTTGGGTAGATGCGTCGGCAGGATATTATGGAGAAATGCAGTACAAACTAAAGTATAAGAATTTAGAATCTGATTGGTTTGATTGGTTATATATCGATTACAATACTTTACAAAACGCTGCCAATGCGCACGGCTTTGTTTGTGAATTAGTTACAGAAGGAGAAAACAATGATTTTTTAGCTAAACTAACATTGTAATAAAATAACTGCAATCATAATTTTGATTATCAACTTTCGGTACAATCTTTGATGAATAAAAAAAGTTCCTTTTTTTGAATATTTAGGAACCAACTAACGATGCTAAAAAAATAAATGTATGCAATTCACTAAGCTGTTAAGTATCCTACTATTTACTTCTATATTACTAGTTGGATGTTCTAATGATGATGACAATACACCTATTGAAACGAATCAAAGTCCGAATAAACAACCACTCGGAAATGCAGCAAATGATTTGTTAAGCGATATTAATTTTAAAGGATTGACTATAGAAATTGTTTCCGTTCAGGGATTTGAGCCAACCACCACTGCTGTAAATACATTTAGAAATTTTCTTGAAGATCGTCTTTTTAAACCAGATGGAATTACCATCAATCAACGCTCTGTTTCTTCATCGAACTTAGCGCCATTTAACATTCAGGAAATAAGTCAAATCGAAACTACCACCAGAACTCAATTTAATGAGGGAGATGAGATTACAGTATATGTATATTTTGCAGATGGTAGTAATGAAGAAGATACCAATACCAAAGTTACATTGGGGACAGCTTATTTAAATACCTCTATGGTAATTTACGAAAATACACTTCGTAATCTAAGTAACAACGTGAATGCTCCTATGTTATCCACTATAGAAGCTGCTACTTTAAATCATGAGTTTGCGCACTTATTAGGATTGGTAAATATTGGCACAACATTGCAATCTCAACATGAGGATACAGCATCTAGAGGCCATTGTAATGTACAGAGCTGTTTAATGGAAGCTGCAATAGAGTTTGGATCTGGAATGATGGATATGCTTGGTAACGGAGTTCCAGAACTAGATACACAATGTATTGCCGATTTACAAGCCAACGGAGGTCGTTAGTATTCAGAATACACAGCTTTTCATTTACCACTACTTCTCGATTTATCGATCCTTTAAAGCAGGGATATTGATTGATTTATCTCTTAATATCTAATACACCTTTTCTCCTCCAAGATAGGTTGCACGCACTTTAATATTTGGGATTTTATCCTCTTCTATTTCCATGATATTTTCCTCCAGAATCACAAAATCAGCAAATTTACCCACAGTAATACTTCCTTTTTCGGTTTCTTCAAAGTTACTGTAAGCTGCCCATATTGTCATTCCTTTTAGAGTCTCTTCTCTGGTCAAGGCATTTTCTTTTTGAAAACCACCTGCTGGATATTGTTTCAGATCTTTACGAGCCACTGCAGCATAAAATGTATAAAAAGGACTCACGTTTTCTACTGGATAATCGGTTCCCAATGCTATTTTACCTGTTTTTTCCAGTAACTGCTTATATGCATAAGCACCTTTGATTCTTGCTGGTCCTAATCGCTCATCTGCCCAATACATATCACTTGTCGCATGTGTAGGTTGTACACTCATTACTAAATTATCATTAAGGATATCAAATTCTTTTGGCGCGACCACTTGCGCATGCTCGACACGCCATCTTCTATCAGATTTATTCTTTAACACTTCATAATAGGTATTCATCACTACGGCATTAGCAGAATCTCCAATCGCATGTGTATTCATCTGAAAAGGAGAACTGGCCAATCTTTTTGCCAATACTTTAAGTTCATCAGGTCCAATTACCATAGCACCGTGATGATCGTCTTTATCCGAATATGGTTTCTTTAATACTGCTCCTCTGGAACCTAATGCACCATCTGCGTATACCTTAAAAGAAGAAACATTAAGCTTATCTGTTTTATGTACTCCTTGTTTTAAGTAATAATCCACATATGCTGGTACATTGCTTACCATAGCATACATTCTGATTTTTAATTGATCTGCCTTTTGCAAACTATCTATTAAAGTAATTACTTCTGGACTCAATCCAGCATCGTCTACTGTTGTTAATCCATAACTAAAATTAATAGTTTCTGCATCCCTTAATGCTGCTATTTGCTCTGTAGTTGTAGGCTTTGGAAAAATAGCTTCTATAAGCTCCATAGGATTATCAATCAGTACTCCAGTTAATTTTCCGTTTTTCTGTAAAATTTCTCCACCAGAAACCTTTGTTTCCAAAGTTATTTTAGCAAGATCTAACGCCGTTTGATTAGCGAGCATGGCATGGCCATCTACTCGAGTCACGGCTACTGGAGTTTCTGGGAACAAGCTATCTAGTTTTTCTTTGGTCGGAAATTCTTTGACCTCCCAATCGTTTTGGTCCCAACCACGACCTGTGATAAAAGATACGTTTTTCTTTTTCTGAAAATCAACAATACGCGCCAGCACCTCATCATAACTAGTGGTACCCATCAAGTCTACTTTTTGCTGTTGCAATCCTAATCCATAAAAATGGCAATGTGCATCAATCAATCCAGGTACGATGGTTTTTCCTTCTGCGTTCACAGAATCTGTAAAGGTATATGCGTTGCTTAGTTCTTCTATACTACCTACAGCGATAAACTTATCATCTTTAATAGCAAAAGCTTCTGCTTTGGGTTGAGCATCGTCTACTGTATATACATTGGCATTAAAAACCAACAGGTCTGCTGCTTCTTTGGGTTGTTGGCAAGAAATAAAAAAGAATGTTCCAAAAGTAAGTAAAAGTACTTTTTTCATGATGTGTCGAGTTTGATTTGTGTTACGAGATAAAAATAAAGATAAAAATGATCTTATCTCGTTTTTATCAAATTCTTAACTTTTTATAGATGTTATTTATTACAAGATAACTTAGTTTCATTTTAAACGACATTTTCTTATTATTTTGAGATTTTATAACTCCAAGAAATTTCTCTTAAAGACATGTCCATTACATCAAAGTAATTCTAAAACTTAACAAAAAAAGACTGCCTTTTTCCGACAGTCTTTTTAAAAGTTCTATAAGATGTTTTATTTATTATTGGCTAGTTTTTTTCGTATACTATCATAAAGAAAGTCATCAAATTTAAAACTAATTTCTTTCCAAACAAATTTATCCACTAATGTCCAACCACTTGTTATCTTTTTATGAAAGATAAGGTGAATCGCCATTGCTTTATCCCTATTAATATATTTAATATAAGCTAAATTTGACGATATATCGATTAGACTAAAATCTATATAATCTTTTATTAGATTAGAATATATTGCTTTATCTCTAAGAATTTTGATATTAATATCTGGAGTTTCCAAAACTTTTGGGGAAATTGGGAAAGAACTTGTAACCGCATTCATTCTTATTACAATACTATCTTTCTTTATTTCTTCAATTGATAATGATTTCACTATAATTTCTTTTAAATCTCCTTTATTTAGTTGAAAATTATATTGTGAAAAAGTCAACGCTGAAATAAAGAAAAAGAAAATAACGATTATTTTATTAGTATGCATAAGTTTTAATTTTGGCCGATTCGCAAAAATCACCCTGACAATAAATGCACAAATCTACTGATAACATTAATAAAAATAATTTCTTAGTATTATAACAACTGTAGTTCAATATTAAGTAAAAAGCAAGACCAAAAACGGTCCTGCTTTTCTAAAATTATTAAATTTTTATCTAATGTATCAAAAAATCATATTTAACACATTTATTCGATTTACCATATTTAGTATCATTGATTTGTTCGGCTAAACATTGCTCTTTGTCCATTTTAAAATGATAAATAGCTTTTGATTTAGATGAAATATTTGGAGTTATCGAAACCCAATTTTTACCACTCCTTATGAATTTCACTATAACAGCAAAGCGTCTACTTCTTATTCCATACGTTATATGAATGGTGTCATTTTTTTTAAAAGGTTTTAGAATATCAACAAATTTCTTGTCCTTATCAATAAATATTGCTTTATGATTTTTAAAATACACTTTTTTATCAAACTTTCTTAAAGACAAGTTTTTATAGTAAGGTTCTATAAATTCGTTAATGACAATAGTTAGGCCATCATTTTTTTCTTTTTCATCAAAAAAATAATCAATATGATTTATATCTATTGCCGCTTGTAATATTTCTTCAAATTCTTTTTGTTCTAGTCGTATCTCTTCTTTCCCTGCTATTTCAATAGTTTGAGAATTACAACCAAAAACAATAGTTAATAATAATAAAAGTGTTTTATTCATAATCACTTCTTTTGTAATAAATATTGCTGAGCTATTCCAACATCTTCTGGATAATCTAATATAGTTCCAAATACTTCTGTTTCAAAATCAAATCCTGGTTCTCCGTTTGAATTTATCATGTTTCCATTTAATGAAAAATCATGTTTGGCATACTTAATAGGTTTACTACACTCTGAATTTTTTATTTGCTTAACCAAAAATTTTTATAATACAAAAACGAATAATCTCTTTTAAACATTACTTTAAATCGATCGCCCGGTAGAAAATTACTATTGCTTCTTTTCACTTAGTTTTTGTTTGATTAATTTCCATAAAAAATCATTGTTTTTTAGCTTCATGCCGCTAGCGCTTTTCTTTATTAAACTCCACTGCCCAATGTTATTTCTATGAAAAATCAACTCAATCACCTTACTTTTAGATCGTTGCATATATCCAACTCTAGCAATATTATAATCAATATCCAAATAAAAGAAATCATAATAATTATCAATTAGTTCATTGTAAAGTTCTTCTTCTTTTTTAAATATTATGTTCTTATTTATTTTGAATTTAGATTCTGTAGCATACTGCAGAGGGCTACTTATATAACTCAACTTAATATAAATAGTATCTTCCTTGTTTTCCTCAATTATAATCGATTTTGTAAGTATCTCCCCTAAATTACCATATTCTGTATTACCTTCTGTAAAAAAATTTTGAGAATAAAATTTGATATTAATTAAAAGGAATAAAATGATTAAGAGTTCTATTCTAATCTTCATTGTTATTGTTTTTTTCTTAATAAATATGTCTGATATAATCTTTCGGAGTCACTCGGGTCATCTTGTGTTGACCCAACAACTTCCATATCAAAGTCATAACCTTCATTTTCCCAATCATCCTCGCTTGATAAATACATGTTTCCATTATACAAATAATCTCCCAAATGAGTTAATTCATGCAGAACTACTAAGGAAACAAAAAAATTGATTGCATCAATATCAATATTTGGGTTATTTGTTAATTCCTGCTCTAAATCCCAATTTAATGTAATAGTATTAATATCTCCATCAAAAAGCCCTTCATATCTAGCCCATCCTAAATTTCCAAGTCCTCCAAATTGTGCTATCACACTACTTTCATCACCCCAAGTCAAGGCTTCCTTGATTTGTGTATCATTAAGACTACCAAATTTCTTCAAAGCACCAACAAGAAAAGCATCATCTGCCATTTTTGGTAATTCTTCTTTGAGGATTTGAGTCACTAATGGATATTCAGTAGCATAATCCGTGCCAGGAGGATATTTCACAAAAGGTTTTAAGCTTATTGCAGTACCATCCATAAGAGATTCCAACATTTCTTCTATTATATTCCTTGTTTCATCATCCCATCCACGTTCTGATCCATAACTATGTAGTTCCTCTACTTTATCAGCATTTTCTAAATTATATATCCAATTATATTCTAATGTACCATTAGGGATATTTAATTGACTTTTCAGTATAGCTGGTTCAAACGATGTGTTTAAAGTACTTGTAGTTGGGCTTGTTAATCCACCACCACTAGTAGGATTACCAGGAGGAGTTACGTCTCCTGATGGAGGTATACTAATATCTATAGGACCTGTGCCAACAGGAATTCCTCCCGAACCACCATTACTTCCTCCACTGCTACCTCCATTATCTGTAAAAGTCTCTGGACAAGGTACCTGTTCAAATATTAATATATATCCTGGTTCATCTCTTGGTGCAACTGCTCGGGCATTATGACAGTTACCCGTTTCATCATCATAATAAATAAAATCAAAATCTTTTTGTAAAAGAGTATCATAATCATAATTCTCCAACGCTGTATAAGAAACCTTTGTTTCTTCACTAACAAAAGGTAATTGATTGACTAAGTTATCCCAATCTTGATTGGATAAGTAGTAAGTAACAATATATGAATCATACTTTCCATTATCAATAGAGTTTAGCAATAAATTCTCCAACACTCCAGTAGTTTCTTGTCTATAAATCGGAAATGTGTAAGAGTGATAAGAACCATACTCTATATATTTGGCAACAGAAGTATCTACAAAAAAGTCTTCTATAGAGTTATTCGATTTCTTGGTCAATTGAAATTTGTTATTAATCTTTTGCACTTCATTAAGCACATTCTCTTTAGCAATTAAATCTTCTTTGGTTAACGTTTTTAAAATTAGTTCTTGCTGGTTTTCTTCAATCATTAATTGGTCATCCTTTTGGCAACTAGAAAACAACACCAGATTTAAAGCCATACAGGCCCAAAAGACATACTTTTTAATTTGTTTCTTCATTTAATTACAATTTTAAAATTACTTACTTTTTTTCAAGGTGCTAAAATAACACAAACCCCTCATTATAATTTACGGTTTTCCCTTATAAATGATAGTTCACACAAGATACGATTAAGGAATTTTCAACTCAATTTTAATCAACTATTTATTATTAAAAATGTGTTGTTTTAAATTATTTTTCAATACATTGATGTTAACAAAAACTATAAGTTTTTGTTATTTTTTCCCTTAATCAGCAAATTACATTCAATATTCCATTATTAAATGATATTCTGATTCACCTTCTTATTAATTGTGTCACGAAGAATAATAATGTTACCCAAAATCTTCCAATATCTTTTAGTACTAAAGTAATTTTTGTAAAAATAGAATGAATGATAGGTTAGGCCTAATATGTTGTACGCCTATTTCTGTAGTTGCAGTAACTTGTAATTTTTATAAATAAACAAGAGTAATAATGATAAACTTAACTTTTGGGTAGTGACACTACGGCTTTTGTTTTTAATTTTCGTCTCCAATATATAATATAAATTGTACCTAAAACTGAAGGGACAATCCATGCGATAAGATTTCCTATCCCTAATCCCGCAACTATAAATGCAGTAATAGAAGCGATAAAAGCTCCAACCATTTTTCCTATATGATTTGACAACCACCCATTGTTTGTTTTCGTGAAGTTTTTATAAAATACAAAATCCCTTATGGTTAATGAAAGCCCAAATCCACCAAAAAATATAAATAACATATACCCCATATTTCCTGAACTGATACCATATGCACCATACAAAGTCATCAGTGCCGAAATCAATAACATACTCCCAGATATTATTTTATCCACTGGTTTTGCTTGTAATTTACTTTTTGATTTAAAAGTTAATATCTGATTTCCTGAAATCACTAAATAAACTGTAAACAATCCGATAAGAAAAAGAAAAATATTTTCGTGATTAGGTAACCAGGAAATCGGTATTGAGATTAAAGAACTTGTGATCATTCCTATAGAAAAAAGTTTCCCCATCTTCTTATGTGGTTTACTTCCTTTTTTAACCATAATACTTCCCATACCTGTGATGAGTCCCAATCCACCAAAAAACGCGTGAATGTAAATAAAGATCTTAATTGTTTCTTCCATGTGTGTTTGTAATTTAATTTGAAAGTCCAAAACTCAGGTTTTCATTTCCTTAATTAAAGTTTATCATTCTGAACTGTTGTTTGATTGTGACAAATTGTACTTTTTGTCTAAACATTATTAGCTAGTTACATCGAAACCTAAAATGTTACCATGTACTATATGGAAGAAGTTATTTGTATATATGCTTTATAGTATAGATATTTTAATACACTATGATTTCATTTTCATTTAAGGTAACATCACTCTTTTTTATATTAAGCGATCCCTATTATGCTTTTATTTGAAAATTCAATTTGATAAATGAACCATTATAATTTTTGTATACGGTACCATATCCCATTTTAGAGCCCGAAGGATTATCGAGTCTTGAAGAATTTTTTAAATATTGTTTAAACTTGTTAAAATCTATTAAGTGATAACAAAGCATTTCACTATTTGGTTTGATAATGATTATTCCTCCAACAATATCATATTTACCAGACCATACTGATTTAGAGGTCATGCCTAAAGCAGCTTCAACTAAAAAATTTACCAAGCGATATTCATAAAATTTATGTCCCTGACTTAGGTCATAATTCATTGGATTATCTTCTCTAATTTTTACAATTACTTCATTAATTTTTACGATGCTACTGACATATTTATCTTTCACAATATGAGCTATAATCTCTGGTAGGTCACTATCAATTACTTGAAGGTTTAACTTAAAAGTATTGTCATCATAGGAATCAAAAACAACCTTATAACCTAATTCAGTTAATTTTGAAATACGCTTAATATATTTATGACCAGTAGTAATACCATTAACCTCTTTTAAATCTTCATCAGAAATTGGCAAGTTATTAGCATCAATAATCCTATACGTAATATTGGTCGTTTTATTGGCATTGAATAATGTCGGATCACTACCTAAAAATGATTTAATGCTAAATTCTTGATCAGAACTTATTGCATGAATAGGATCATAAACACGAACGTTAATATCTCCCTTACCTAATGACTTATCTGCAACTTGCGTAATAAACAACTCTTTAATTGATGCTATCAATTCCTTCGAAATACCTGTCTTACCCGTTATTTGGCTAACAAGATTATTCGCAATTAGTTTTGCTTTTGACTGGGGAAACGATAATAGTATCTGCTCAGTGTTTGCATCAATAATATGTATATGTTGGTCAGAAGCAATTTTAAAGTTTAAGTTTTTTCCTGCATCCTTTCTGTAAATTGAAAGTAACTGAACAAAAGATTCGGTTTTTTCTAAATTTTCATCTGCAGAAAATAGTTTGCCTTCTGCTAGTAATTTGAAAAATACATAGAGTTCACTCCATTCGCCTCTATTTCCTTTCATAAATTCAACTTCTTGATTATCTCTTGCGCTGTAGCTTGAATAGCAGGAACTGCCACAGAATTTCCGAATTGTTTATATGCTTGTGCATCTGATACTATAATTTTAAAATCATCTGGAAAACCTTGAAGTCTTGCCCATTCTCTAGGTGTCATTTTTCTAATTCCTTCGCGATTTACTTCGCCCGAAATATTTGTTATTGGTTTAAAGTTCGTTAACCTATCATCCAACACTAAATTTCGTTCTCTACCCATTCCTCCACAAACAACTGCATTGGCTGTTCCATCGTTTGGGATGATTTCATAACCAAATCCATTCCCTTTGCTTTCATGACGAGCTCTATGATTCTTTAATGTCTGCACATAGGTTGTCGATAGATAGTATTTTACAGAGACTTCTTCTTTTTCTAAAATATCTTCTAACGCCACATCCTTATTGGTTGGTTCTGGATATTGAAAATCTGTAATTCCTAAATCTTTTCTAAATCCTACTATAAAAATTCGTTCACGATTTTGAGGCACACCAAATTCTTTTGCATTTAAAATTTGAGGTTCAGGAACGTAATAGTTTAAATCTTCTCGAAGAACATTTAATATTGTTGCTAATGTTTTTCCTTTGTCGTGATTACGAAGCCCTTTTACATTTTCCAGGAAAATTGCTTTAGGTTGTTTCTTTTTAATAATCTCGGCAACATCAAAAAATAGTGTTCCTCTAGTGTCTTCAAATCCGCCACGTCTTCCTGCAATAGAAAAAGCTTGACAAGGAAAACCAGCGCATAACACATCAAAATTATCTGGAATATAACTTTTGGTTTCGGATTTGGTGATATCTCCAAATGGTATTTCTCCAAAATTAGCTTTGTATGTCTGTTTTGAATATTTGTCCCATTCGCTGGTAAAAACACATTTACCTTCTAGGTTTTGAAATGCCATTCTAAATCCACCAATTCCTGCAAAAAGGTCAATGAATTTAAACTTGGGGTTTTCTGGTGCAGGAAACGGAATTGTTTTATGCAGGTCATAAATCAAGTGCTGAAGTGTCTCTTCTGCAATCTTATTTGTTATTTCGTTTGTAGGATATTCTTTTGCAAGGATTTCTTTTACAAATGCAAGTGCATCTTTTTTATAAAATTGAGAAACTCCGTTTTTATGATTATGCAAATAATGCGTAAAAGAAGCTGGTTTAGGGTTATCTGGCTCAACCACTTTAACCTCAAACAGCTGACCATCAATATCTTCTACTTTAATCCTTCCTTTTATCATTCTTCGTTAAATTCAACTCCACAAGTTAAAAAAAGATACGTCTGTTTTATTTGGTTTCGTAGTTTTTTGTTCACATTTTTTTGTAAATAAAATTGCCAAAATACAAAGGTAGAAACAGTAATGTATTTTTTAACATTGGCCGATGAAATTTGCAAAAACAAATGCATTGTTTTAGTAGTGATATTTAGTTTATAGTGATTCGTATAAACTGCCATTTTAATGCCGTTTATACATTGTTTTAGATTTTTTCAGAATATTACTTTTGTCTCTTTTAATAGGTTTCTTATGCGTGTTTTTTCTTTTTCTGAAAACTCATTTTTACTTAATTCTAACAACTTGAGAGATGAAAATCCACTCAAATCATCTGGTAAACGTTTTAAATTATTATTCCTATATAAAATGACTTTGATATTTGATAGGTTTTGAATCTGATCAGCTAAATCTTCTATTGAAATATTAGGATTATTATCAAGCACTAAACCTTCAATCTGCTTAAGAGATTCCATGTTTGGAACTACGCTTAGATTATTATTCGACATCACAAGAATTCTCAATGATTCTATTTGTGATATTATTCGAATTGCTTGTTCTAGGTCAAGATCAGGATTATTATTTAGATGAAGTTCATTTAGTTTTTTCAAATTTGATAGTCCAACTGGGAGTTTTTTAAGTTTATTTCCGCTTAAATAAAGAAAGTCTAAATTTTTGACCTCTGATAAAACACTGAGAGCTTGTTCAAAATCGAGCATATCATTTTCGGCCAAATCTATTTCTCTAAGATTTGTTAAACTGCTAAGCAATGGTGGTAATTTGTAGAAGTTGTTACCTCTTACATTTATTACAGAAATCATATTTAGTTTGTATAATTCCTCTGGCAACTCTGATAAGCTATTACCTTGAATATTTAAAAGTGTTAGTTTTTGCAAGTGTTTTAATCCCTTCGGTACTTCTTTCAGGTCACAGTTAGTTAAATACAAGGAACTAACGTTAGGTAATTCTTTGATCTTTTCGGAAAAATCTGACAATTCTTTACAATCTAAATCCAACCATTTTACTTTTTCAGGCTCTGTAAGTGCGGTCGAAAAAGATGAGAATTTTTTATTCTGACAAATGGAGGTTAATGGAACAAATAAAATCAGAATTAATATTTGAATGGACTTCATATGGTTTCAAATTGTATGTAATGTTATAACTATGTATCGTAGTCAGATAAAGTGTTATTCGTTTTCTTCTTTTGTAAATAAAATTCTAATTTCAATATTTTTTGCATTTTATAATCCTTAACAGCATGTCCGTTTGGGAAAGAGTTTGTAATCACTTAAATCACTATTACCAATACAAAATGTGGTGGTAGTTACTATTTTGAAAGGCTGCTATTTAAAACTATCTTTCTTATTTCATTTTCAAAATGATATACTATATCACCTGCCATCCAATCATTATCTCTAGCATAAATATTCTCCCAAATTATGACATCAACATCTTTTTCTGGGATATAAAACTTAATGGATGCAAACCCAAATCCTCTTCCTCCATGCCCTAAATGTTGTACTGGATGACGATTGTGAATCCGCAAACCGTATGCATAACCAATCGTATCATTATCAAAAGCAGCGTGCGGCCCTGAATTACTTGGAGTAACCATTTCCTTATGAGAAACTGAATTTAAAATTTCACCATTGTGAAGTTTAGTGTCCCAAATATTTAAGTCATGAGCATTTGAAATAATACCTCCTGCTGGGATAAAGTCTTTCCAACTTTCTTTAGTGAATCCCATACTATCAAACTCTACAAGATTAAGTTTTCCATTCTCTAACCAATAACCATTTATTAACCCCTCATTAGATGTATCTAGCTCATAGCAGTAACTATCATTCATGCCCAATTCTTTAAACATGTGGTTGGCTAATTGAATATATTCTTTCCCTGTAACCTTTTCTAAGATTCTTCCTAATAGCCCATAGCCTGGATTACTATATCTATATCCTTTACCTGGTTCAAAAAGAAGAGGTTTTTCTAAACTTATTATCCCAGAAGACATATTTAGAAGTTGATGAATAGTTATTGTATCTGCCCAATTTGGTTCGAAGTTTGGCAAATATTCACTAATTGGATTCTGTAAGTCTATTCTCCCCTTTTCAACTTCTTTTAAAATTAAAACAGCAGTAATTTGTTTGCTGTTAGACATGATTCTAAACTTATCGTTTATCGAAATTGGAATTTTATTTTCAAAATCCGAATAGCCAAATTCTTTTAAATACTTTGTTTTGCCATTCTTGGTTATTTGTATGATACCATTAAAAAAGCGAGGATGAGTAACCGCTATCAAACTATCAATTTTTTCAGAATAGTCATCTATTGGTTCTTTATGATCAGTGACTTTGTTTTTATCACTCTTACAACCGATTGTAGAAAGAATGACTATCAACATTGAAATTTTGAAAATATATTTCATAAACAATTTGTTTTGTGTTTTTCTAATTACTGCCATGATTTTTTATAAAATGAGTGGTAATGCATTTTCGCTCAATGTTAGCTTTCGTTTTTTGTTTTTAAGAATTCAGGATCTTTATTAAGTACAATTACTTCAATAATCTTATTTAATATAGTAGAACAGGAATCAACTCCTTGTTGATTAGAAAAATCTTCCTCAACAAATGCTTTTTCTACAATCAATTGATTATCCTTATGAAGAAATTCAATTTTGAAGATCCCTCTTCCAGTCCAACTTCGATAAAAACTAAGGGTATTTTGGTCAAAAATAATATCCCACTTTTCATCCATATTCATTGCTCTAATTCCTTTTTTTAAAATCTCAGAATCAGAATCATTGTAACTTTTTTCAAAGTCTATTGGTATTAAATCACCATTGAATTTATAGTCTTTCATAAGTAAAGCTAATGTTTAGTGTAAAATACATTTTCACACCTTGTTGTCTACATCTTATTTTATTCTGAGAAGACTTCAAAATGCATAACCTTTCCAGGGAAGTCGACCAAGTATTTCTCATCTTCCTTGTAAGATACTGCTTTTTCAAAATTTGGCCCTGTAAAGTTTTTTATAGCATCTAAACCTTCCCAAAAGGTTAATAACTTAAAGTAATTAAATTCATTATCAGCACGTTTAAGAAAAGTGAGCTTTACAAATCCTAACGTTTTTTTGTAATCAGGTATATCTCGTTCCTCAATAATTTTTTCATATACATCTGAATGCTCTATCTTAGTTTTGCCTTCCCAAATTCTTACTATCATAATAATTGTTTAATGTTGATCCACCTTATACATCCACATTGGTTTCGTATTAGTTTTTAGAATTTCCACTTTTCAACAATATGCTTTCCAAACATTTCATTCAAAATCTCATTACACCATTCTTCAACCTGTTCCTGTCCGATTTCCTTATTAAATAAATCTGCTTGGCAAGAAATAAGGCAACCTTTTATATAGTCACTTACATTATCAAATAGTTTTATGAGATATGGTTGTGTATCGTGGTCATAATAGTAAATTTCTTTAGTTTCACTATGGAAACAGAACATATTACCATTTCCTAAATAGTCGCTAAAAGAAATTAAAAAAGGTAAATGCTTCTTATCTTCATAAGAAAAATCTGGTCCATATTCAGGATTATCTTTCCAAATATTTTTAATCCAATCAATTTCGTCAAGGTTTTGTAGTTGCTCTCCAATATTGGAAATTCCAAACTTCTTGTAAAACAGTTTTAAGTTATCAGGTATAGTAGCACCTAATCTTTTTTCTAATTCAGCTATTATTTCTGTCGAAATTGGGTTTGGCAATTCATCTCCCCAATTATCAGCAAGTTCTGTTATAATATGTTCTGCTTCATCCGACCAGTTCTCATCTCCTATATTTTCAAAAGGAATTATGATTTCTGATTTTGACTTGATATCTATCATTTTTCAATTCACGCTAATGTTTAGTATAAAGTGTCGTTTTATTGCAGTTTACTCCTTGTTATGCCAAGTTTTATTTAATATTTTTTCTAATTCTTTTTTAATTTCTATAATAGCAACTTTAGCCTCTTTTGTTTCATTATCATCCTCTTCATAGAAATTAAATCCAAAGAATTTCATGAGATACGTATTTAAAAGACCTAAACTATCAATCAGGGTTTCAATACTATCTTTATCATATTCAATTGTAATCGTTTTTTCAGCTCCAGTAAATACAGTTAAGTCAGAAGAACCTCCATTATTATTACAATCAATTATTATTAATGATAACGTTAGTATTGCATCAGCAAATAAGGAACTATCCTCTATTTTATCATTTTTCCAAGTGTAATTTATTGCTAATTTTTCGCACGTTTCAGATGTTGTTATAGAATTCCTAATTTTCAACTTCTCCTGTAAGTCACAATATTTGTAGATATCACTAAAAGAAACATGTGCTCCTAAACGTTCTATGAAATATACAAACTCTAAAGCCGAATCATTACCAACAATCCAAATCCATTTCTCTATATATGATTCCATCTATTTTATGTCTTGTTATGAATAGTAGCTTTGAGATTACACACAATGGTTTGTATATGAAACATAGTTTGTAAAAAGATACTACATTTTGGGTTTATCACAGAGCCAATTTTTTATATTTTGATTTAACTTCTAAGTTTTTATTCCAGATTGTAATTCCCATTAGCCCATTTTACTGTTGGGTTGATCCATTCTTTTAAAGGTTTGAACAAAAAACCGTGTCCCATTCCTGTATTCAATTCAATTTCTTTAAAGTGCTTTATTTCACAACTAGAAGTTTTCTTTCTTTCCAATGCTGAAACTCCGAAAGGATCTGATTTTTCATAAATTGTCAAAATATTACCGCAATAATTGATTTCAGAAATATTAGTAATATCGCTGTTTCTAAAACTAGCTATAAAAACAAAATTCAGATCAGGATTGTGTGCTAACGTTGAAACGTATTGAGAGATATAGCCGCCTTTAGAAGTTCCAACCACAGTTATTTTTCTAGGTTTAACACCTTTTTCTAGTAAACTGTCTATTTGATTTACAATTCCGATTGCATATGCTCTCGCATTTACATTCCCGTCTCTTTTTTCACTAATAACTTTAAATCCGCTTTTTTCAAATTCGGCAATAATCTCTTTATATTCAGTTCGTCCAAATTCTGGGTGAGAATCATTCAAATCGTGAGTTTCTAAAAATCGATTGTGAAGGAAGAAAATAAATTGGTCATCATTTTTAGTTTCGCACGCAAATAAAGTCGAACAAAAAAGAATTCCTATTAGTAGTTTTATTTTCATTGATTTTCTAGGTTTCTAAAATTACTGGTAATGTGATTGTATAACAGACGTAGCCTGCCGATAGACGGCTATGATTTGTTATATAGTGTTATGTGTTTTTTTCTTTTTGTTTATTAGATTAATCAGTGTCTGAACTGGAATTGTATCTCTTCTTCTATGAATCATAGAATGACAATTTGGGCATAATGGAATTAAATCTTTTATTGGGTCGCATTGATATGTTGATTTTATTTGATAGAGAGGAATAATGTGATGGACATGAATGTAGTTTTTCCCCAATTCACCGTATGTTTCTTCAAAATCAAATTGGCACACCTGACATGTAAATCCATAATATTCTAAACACTTTTTTCTTGCTTCTGGGTTTCGCTCGTATGCATTTATTGTAATTTGATACTTTTTCTCAAATTCAACTTTATTTGTTCTAATCTAAACTCATTCTCATCTCTAACGAACTAGTTTTAAATCCAGTTTTGGTATAGGCTTCTTTTGCAACCTTATTCTCTTTATAAACATTTAGACGAACTTCTAACACTCCTCTTCTTCTTAACCATTCAATTAATTGATTAACAATTTCTTTATTAATTCCTTTTCTTCTCCAATTTGGACTTACATACATGAATCCTAAATATCCAAATTCTTTGATTTTTTCATACGGTTGTGATAATATTATTTTTGCATAACCTGATCCTACTACTTCTTTTTCTATCTCTGCTACTAACACTTCTACATCCGATGATTTTATAAATTCTTTTAAATCATAGTAATGAATTTTTCCTTTTTTTAATGATTCATCAAAATTCCTTTCATAAGTTGCTATCTCTTGTTCGAATTCTAGCAATTTTGGTAAATCTTCTAATCTTGCGGATCTTATTTCCATCATCTTATTAGCTTTTTATCTTTTTGAACATAACGATTTGTGTATGAAACGTAGTCTGTAAAAAGATACTACATTTTGGGTTTATCACGGAGTTAATTTTTTTATATTTTGATTTAACTTCTCAGTTTTAAAGCCAAAATAAAAACTTGCCAGTCTCAGCAAGTACAACGCAAATCTTTCAATTTAGTACTTAATTAGTTATGTTTTATAAACGTTGTTGTAGCTAGTTATTTTTAGTTCCGAATGTTATTTAATTCAGTTTCCAATTCTGTTTTTATTATATTTTCGGTTGTCGTTAAAGTTTCGTTTAATAAATTATTCTGTTCGTAAGGATCGTTATTAAGGTCGTAAAATTCATCGTTTCCATTTTCATTTTTAAAAAGTTTGTAATCACCATTACTTATTGTCCATAGATTATTAGTTCCATCATTTTTTTCACAATATTGAAAATTTCTAACTCTTTCAGATTGCGATAATAAAGATTTAAAACTTTTATTGTCGTGAATTTCACGAGATGAAACTCCAGCAATTTGAGCAATTGTGGAAAATAAGTCAGTACTCGTAATTAAATTTTCATCATTTCCTGTTCTTAAAACTCCGTTTCCAGAAATAAACATAGGAACATTTATTCCTCCTTGATTCAAAGAACCTTTTGCTGTAAAAAAAGTGTATGGTGATTGTGCAACTTCATTTGGCGTTCCATTATCACCAATAAATATAATAACAGTATTATTTCTTTCCTCTTCTGATATATTTTCTAATAATTTTCCTATTTGAAAATCCATTGCTTCTATTGATGCCATATAATAAGGTGTTTCATCCATTCCGTTAGAAAATTCGGGCAAAAAACCTTGAGAGTGCATATCATTAGGTGGAGTGTGAAAAGGCGCATGAGGTGCATTGTAAGCTAACCATAAAAACCAAGGTTTTTCTTGTTGATTTATCCAATCTGTCGCTAAATCTGTAAATTTGGTTGTGGCATAATCTGTTTCAATATTACTTGTACCATCTTCTGTGAGTAGCCAATTGTAATAATTTTGTGGCTCGCCTCTTATTAGACCAGCATAATAGTCAATTCCTAAAATTTCTGGATTGAAAGTACTACTATTGCCAGACAAATGCCATTTGCCTATTATTGCAGTTGAGTACTTGTTATTTGTTTGTTCATTTATATATTTCTGCAGACTTGTTTCAGATAAACTGATTTCATCTCCTGCCCATTTTACGCCTGTTCTATATCCATATTTTCCAGTTAGGATTGATGCTCTAGTAGGCGAACAAGTTGGATAAGACCAAAAATTTGTAAAAGATAAACCTGAATTACGAATTGCATCAATATTTGGTGTATTGGGTTTTATAGTTCCTTCAGAAAATCCATTAATGGCATCTTTTCCTAAATCGTCAGCGATTATAAAAAGTATGTTTGGTGTATTTTTAATAGGATTTGTAATTGTTGATGTTTCATCATTTGAACTACAACCAAAAAGAAATAAAGAAGTTAAGCTTAAAATAATAAATTTCATAAAATAAAAAGGTGGTTTTTATTTAAAAGGATCACTATACTTTTCATCGTTAATCATCTGTTCATCTGTAAGTGTCTTTAGAAAAGCGATTATCGCATCTTTTTCAGTTTGTGTAAAATTAAATTGTCCAACTTCTCCATTATCATTGACTAATGGTGTTATAAGATTAGAATGATTTTGAATACCACTACTATAATGATTAATTACTTCTTCTAAAGTTGTAAACCTACCATCGTGCATATAAGGTGGACGAATCGCAATGTTTTTTAATGACGGGACTTTAAATTTTCCAATATCGTTTGGATTACCAGTTGCTTCATTAACACCTAAATCGGTGGTTGAGGTTGCATCTAAACCATTGGTTGTAGCAAAAGTTGTAAGAGGAATATTGGTTGTTGGAAAAGGTCCTACAAAAGCTTCTGTTTGGTGGCAACCGACACAATTTCCCATCACTCCATTTGTAAGTTGTCGCGGTGCATAAAAAAGTTGTTTTCCTTGATTTTCTTGTGTAGTAAAACTTGGAAAATCTACAACAGGTGATGTAACTTCAGTTCTTGCTTGGTCATATCTTGATGTTGTACTTACCATACTTCTTATAAATTGAGCTAATGCTTTAGATATTCTATCACTAGTAATAGTTTCATCCCCAAAAGCGTCATTAAATAAGGTTGGATAATATGTTTGGTCGTTTGCAATTTGAACTAATTGAGATAATGTTAATCCCATTTCAACTTCATCTTGAAAAGGCATTAAAACCTGATCTTCAAGGGTTTCTGCTCTTTCATCCCAAAAGAATTGTCCACCAGCATAAAATCGAGCATTAACAATTCCCATAGAATGTCTTCTTGTTAGTTCATTATTAAAGCCTTCGCTCAAAACATTTGGGTCTGAAAAACCGTGTTGAGCTTGATGACAAGATGCACAGGATACTGTGCCATTGGCACTCAATTTTTTGTCATAAAATAGTACTCTACCTAATGTTGCTCCTGCATCGGTTATTTGGTTATCAATTGGTGTATTATCATACGCCGTAACTGCTTGAAATTGAAATTGTATAGGAAACTCATTTGTTGTATAATAACCAGGAAGAGGTATGTTGGCGTAATTAAAATAGTTTTCTGGTAGATTTAATTCTGCAAGCGGATTTTCTTCTATTGGGATGTATTCTCCATTATCTGTTTTGCTACAAGAAGAAAATAATACTATAATTATTAATAATAAATAGATTGTGTTTTTCATAAATTTAGAGTCAATTGGTTATAAACTTTTGACTTTAATTAAGGAAAAAGGTTTAATTTAAGGACGATTTAATTGGCTACAATGTTACGGGTATGTGTTGTGACATTTTAAAGGATGGCATAGTCATATACCAATTGTTATGCCCTGTTTTTATTTCAATTTTTCTGATTCATTTATAGATATCAGTACTTCACCTTTACATGATATCCCAGCGTTATTGGGAATTTCATAGTATATCCAAATGACTTTAGTATGGTTTTTGAAAGTCCAGGTAATTTACTAGATACCTTAAAGTCTCCGCTGCCTGTATAATCCACCCATTGTAAGGTTATTATAATATTTTCGCTTACTACAATATTGTATGGTTCTAAATCAATCTCAAGAAAACCACTGGTATCTTTAAAATCCACATATATATTTTCGGTATTTATTTTCTCTCCCAAACCACCATCTCGAAGCGCATAAATATTTAACCTCAACTTAATGGATTCATAGGTGTTTGTGACAACATGAGCTCCAAACTTTAGCAAATGAGTATTCTTTTTTTGAATTTTAATTTTTCTTCCTAATTCACTACCCACATCAGCAGAGAAACCGTAACCAAGAGAAGAAGTAGTTTGACTTCCAAGTGTCTTGATTTTCCATCTGGTTTTGCTGATGATTACCGTTTCATCAAGTTCTTCAATGTTCTCCTGAAGACCAATCGCAGTATTTGAATTAAGAAATTTCTTCAAGGATTTTAAAGTAAATGATTTCGATTCATAACCAATATAACTAAAGACAATACTATCATTTTCTTGTGCATTTTTGGGATCTAACACAAAACTACCATCTGCTTTGGTAATGCAACCAATATTTTTGTTGGGAACATTAATATTGGCATAGGAAAAAGGTTGGTTTGTGTTCGCATCCACAACGAGTCCTTTCAAAGGCGATGTCTGAGAAAAAGAAAAGGAGGAAGCACATAAGATCGCTAGTATATAAAAGATGGTATTTCTTTTTTTGAATAGTAATCTTTTCAAAATCATAATCAGTTCGTTTTAGTTCGTGTTTTGTATAATTTCAATGTAGCAGCAAAGGTCATACCAACTTGTAATTTATCTTTGTTTAAGACCTTCCTCGTATTGAGTTGTGTACCAAAACGGGGAATCAGAATCAAGTTTATAATCTGCAAAAACAATTAAAATAGTCTATAAATTATGAATGTTTAAAAAACTTTAATCGAGTAGTTTATATGTTTGTTGACGTCTTGGTTATAGATAATATGAGAGCTAATTGAAGTGGATTTTCGGTTAAGTACTAGAGCTATTGTTGGTTATAGTATTTTCTTTTTGATAAAGCTTATTCACTTTTGGTTGGATAATCCAAATTCCGATAAAATAAAACCACAATAAGAAAAACTCTCCAGCAAAATCTCCAAATCCCACTTTTCTTTGTAGTTCGGCAGTTTTAATTGTTTTTGCCACAAAATACATTGAATAAAAAATACAAAACATCGAAAAAAGATGAAGTGGTAAAATAATTCCAGTTATTCTACCGCTATTTGCAAATGCATTATTTCCTATTCCAGAAAAAAGATTACCCATATAAATCATGAAAAAAATGATGTAGATTAAAGGAATAAAGAATAAAATCTTAAATTTTTTCACCTTCATTTTAATTTCTTGTGGAATATTTTTCTGAAGTCCAATTGCAATTGACCAAAACCAACCAAAAAACACTAGGGTAAAAAGAATCATAATTATAGGAAACATTCGAAAAGTATTCATAACATTTTCGGGGTTTGAATTCGATTCAATTTCAAATTCTGAGAACATATTAAACATTGTATAAAATTGAAAAAGCAATGGAATTCCGAGCATTACTATAAACAATTGCCAATGTTTTGCTTTTAAAAAAATATCTGTCATTTATTCTATTGGTTTTGGTAATGGTGTTGTAGCTAATGTGTTTGTGTAAGAATAGTGCGATTTTGTGTGCGAGGATTTTACGCAGGAAAATCAGACGTAACAAAAGTTCACGTACTCTTGATTAGGTACCAAACTAAGCATTATTTTTATACTGTGTCGTGGTGCATTTTTAGTCGAGATCTATGATTCCTCTATAGTAATTTATTTGAGCAATTCCTAAGTGACCATTTTCAGTACATTTTTCAATCATTATGTTTCTTCCTTTGGATAATTCAAGTAAAAAATAATTCTCATATCCATTTATTGTGATCTTTACTTTATAATCTTTACTGTTAAGATATTGTGTAACTTGCTTTCTTTTGTCTTTCGTTTGGATTATAATCTTTCCTTCGTTTTTATATTCGAAATACGAAAAGTAATATCCTGTACTTCCGATAATTTTGTCAGACGTTATAATTTCGTTTTGAAATATTTTTGCTCCATTTAATTCAATTGAAATTTCGTCATTTTTGAAGCAGCTTCCAAGGGAAATCGAAAAGTCATTTTTATTTTTTGATACTTTTTCTTGAAGAGTAGTTTTACAACCAATCAACAGTATTAAAATCAGTATTGATGTTATTTTTTTCATACTCACAATGTTCTTCTTCAAATGTGCCACAACGTCTCGGCTATGAGTAGTTGCGTGGATTAAAACTTAACTTGGTGTGTACTTGCAATTACTTATAGCCATTGTTGTGCATAGTTTTTATTCCATTAGTCTAAACCAATCTTTAACAGTCAATTCCAATCTCACAACTTCATCTTCTGCTAATGGACTACAATGTGCTATTGGTCCTCTTAATTGATTTAAATTGGTCATTATTCGTTGAAATGACCTTTGACCTCTTTTAAATAAGACTTCAAATGCCTCCCAATTCCCGCTAACAATTTGACTTAATTCTCCAAAGGTTGTGTAGTCAATTTTGTTTTCTGAACGAATTGTAAATCCTGAATCCTCATCTCGTTTGATATTCGAATCCACATTATTTCGAATAGCCTCTTTTACTTGTTCGTCCCACCAATTTTCTCCATATTTTTCTTCCATCAATTCTGAAATCAGTTTACGTATAGATTTCTCAAGACAATAAAAAACTTCATAATGTTCTGCCATTGCATTGGCTTCTTTTCTAAATTCAGAGTCGAATTGCAGATAATATTCTTTCTTTTGAACTTCCTCTTTGGGACTTCTCCCTAAATTGACATCATAGTCTTTCTCAACCTTATCTAGATGGTGCTCCGTTAAAGAGTTAGCCATACTAAAGAGCTTTATTTTATCTAATTTACTCATCAAGTAAGTTGTCTTTTAGTGACTTGAAAATAGCATCATAAATTGCAGGGTCATCTGTTTTTGGAAGCACCAAATTGATGGTATAATTTAAACCGAGTTTTGGTTTTACTGTATTTGGGATATTCGGTACTTGACTGTTTGATTGAGTATTTTCTTTTTGCTTTGGTTTTGCCTCTATTTTAGCTGCTGGTTTTTTAGCCTCAAAATCAGCAAAGTCCTTAGCATTGTTAAAAGACCGAACAATAACTTTTACAGTATGGTTGTCGTGAGGTTTACCCGTGATTTCACAAACTAATTTAGTTAGTTCTTTTGTAGCTAAATCTTGTGCATAAGCGTTTCGAGTAAATAATTCTTCATATCCAGATTTTAGGGCATTTGCCATTGCTGCTCCTCTATAGTCTGGATTTCTAAAATTTTTGTAAATCTGTGTTGGTGTCCCATCAGCATTCAATAGTCCACACTTTTTTGCCCAAGAAATAAAAGTTCTTTGATTCCCTCCAGGAAAACCAAGTTTAGTGCCTAAAAAATCTCCATTGAAATTTTCTGGAACACTTGCCTCAATTATTTTATTCAAAATTTTTGGGATTGAGCCTGGTGAACTCATATAAGGTAAATCTTTACTCATATTTCTTTGTTTTTAAATTATGCACAACGTTTAATATATGTGTCGTGGCGAAGCAAATTGTTACCTAACCATCGACATTTCTGCGCAGATTTTATACTTTAATTTAGCTTTAAAATCACTGCGCCATCCTAAATATACAAGAACCCTTCGATTAACCCCAAATTAGCCATGATCACATCATATAGTGTTGTATAACGTAACTTATTTCTTAATAATTTTTAATAATTTCAATTCATCTATTAGTTTTTCAAAAGACCCCTCCGTCATTTCATTTTTATTAATTTTCATAGGTAAATTTTTTTGATTCTTTTCTACAAGAAATATAATGTCTGATTTTAATATACACTTAGCTATTTGAGACTTAAAAACAATTCTTTTTCTACCATTCTGATTAAATTCGAGAGATGTTGGTTCAAGTATTAAATTCATTTTTCCAAGAGTAATTTTCGAAAGACTTTTATTTAAGCTTTTAGTTATTACTAGTATGTCCAATATTTTAAAAAAAACAAAGCTCGAAATGAGAATGATTAATCCAAATCCCATACTAGTCATAATTTTCCAATTCGTATATGATTGTAGACATAAAAACAAAATAATAGAGAACACTAATCCAATAACAAGTATTTTTAACGAGTTCTTATACTTATCTGTTAAGTAAAGTTTATAATCACTTATGAAATTCGATTTTTTGTAATCAATTAAGAAATTTATCTTTTTTTTCAAGTTCTCTTTTTTATGTTATACAACTACTAAATAATAACAATTGCTGTTATTTCCTTTTGTAACTATTTACAATCCTTTGTACACGGATAAATTCGTACATTATCCACTATTATTTGCGACAAACGTTTTCTAAAGAAACGTAAATTCCTGTAAATAAAAAAACCAGTAAAATGAGTTTTACTGGTTTTTGGGGTGTTGTGAAAGTATAATTTGGCTAATATCTACGTATACTTCTTTATTTGATTACCATTTTAGAGTATTTCATCTATTTCAATTTTTCTAATGCATTTTTGGCTTCTTTGTTTCCATCAATCTCGATAGCTTTTGTAAAGTATTCCATCGCCTTAGTTTTGTCTTTTTTTGCATTATAAAATTTACCTAATGCCAGATAGCTATTAGAATTGTTAGGATAAAAATCCAGATTCATCTCATAATATGCTAATGCTTTTTTAGGAAGATTATGACCATCGAGCATATAAGAACCAATATCGTTTACCAGCGCCCAATCGGGTTTTACTTCACGGTTCATATGATCGCTTAATTTTTTATAATGTGAATAAAACGGATCTATTAATTGCTTCACAGAATATATTTTTGGTGTATTAAAGCGCCACAATTCTGGAAAAGGAAACCAAGAAAAAATAGCCCGTAATCCATTATATTGGGCTGGTACAACAATACTTCCGTGATCTTCGTTTTTAAAATATTCCCAGGTAAAATTAAGTTCTTTACTGTTTTTTACTAGTATATCATGAAACTTTAAATTAGCTCTAATCTGCTCAGTAGGAACAGATTTGTCTTTTCTTACTTTTACGGTATCCATTGCCTTACCGATACTATTGGCAACTGCGATATACAATGATTTCTCTTTTCGGTTTCCTTTTTTAAGTAGGTCTTGTGTCTTTTTTACCAGATCTTCTTTATCCCACCAAAGACTGGGATCTATTGCCAAATAATTATCAAAAATACTCTGGTGATATAAGAAAGAGTAAAGTACAAATAGACCACCTGTTGAATGACCAATAATAGTACTGTTATTTTCTGTTGGGTATTTATTATTGATAAATGGTTTTAACTCTTTGTCTATAAATTTTATAAAATTACCAGCACCTCCAGAGGTCTCTGATTTGCGTCCTCGCTGAAATTTTACATTCGTAGGTGTAAAATCTCTTGTTCTATCTATATTTGTAACTCCAACAATAATAGATTTAGGAATTTTTAACCGTGTTAATTGTTTTAGCATTCCAGTAACTGCATAAAACTGGTTAGAGGCATCTAACACATATATCACGGGATACTTTTTTGTAGCGTCAAAATCTTTGGGTGTATGTATCCAAATTTCTCTTTGTTCTTGCAGTATTTCAGAATACAAACTATCTACGTTCCCTATTACCAGTTGTTTTTTATCATTCTGAGAGAATTGTCCATGGCTTTTAAAGCAAATGATTAATAGCATTAATACAAGTAGTGATTTGTGTGCTTTCATTTAATTAATTTTACAGTTTTGAGTAATTTTATTTAAAATGGTTTTTAGTTGCATTAATTCATTTGGAGTGATACCATCGATAGCAATTTGTCTGTTTGTATTGATTATAGGGCTTAACTTTTTTAAAGAGATTTCTCCTTTATTAGTGATTTTTAATACAGCTGCTCGTTTATCTTGTTCATTGACCGTTTTTATGATATATTCTTTTTTAATCATTAAACCAATGATACGTGTCATCGAAGCATAATCTTTAAATATTAAATCTGCAATTTCGGTTTGAGTAATTTGATTTTCACTAATGATCTGAAGTATTAAAGCCTGATCTACGGTAATATCTGAGATTACTTTTTTAATTTCTCTTGCACTCAATTTCCTATATGCTTTTATAGCTTCTTCTATAGCATAAAATATAGTTGATGAGGGATTATTGACGTTCATAAGCATTTACTTGATATATCAAACATACACATATATTTGATATATCAAGTAAATTCATTGTTAAATTTTAAAAGTAAACTTAACACAAGCGTATAAGAAGTAATTATAAGGATGTTGGTGGCGTATGTTTGTAGTGCTTAAAGGATTCAAACTTCTGATGAGTCTTATTTAAACTCATCTCCAAGCCATATCTCAAAATGTCGCGGTCTTATATTTGCATTAGGGTAGCGTTTACTCAAATCAACTACTTGGATTGAAGCTCCAAAATCTCTTACTACATTTACTATTTTTCTAGCTAATTTTAGTTCTTCTTTTTTAAATACTCTCAATTGAGATTCTTGAAAAGAATATTCCTTTAGCTCAATACCTGGAACACTAATACCATTTTCGAATTCACCTTCTTTTGATTCCAAAAAAGACTTTAATTCTTTAGCTCTGTTTCTTTGGTTTTTTTGATTAATATGAAAATAAACTCTAGAGAATAAATCTGTATCTAAATCTTTTAGCTGAGCGTTACTTTTTGAGTTTGATTTAATAGTTTCGAAAATTTCACCTGTCTTTATGGCTGTTTCAGAATCTTTTTCATCAGCCTGAACTCTTGATAAGATAGGAATTAAACCATCGTCCAAAAGGTTTTTCCCTTGTAAATACACAGCATAATCAAAACCAGCTAACCTTAATTCGTCATTTTCGTTATTGCAAAGTTTTAAAAGTTCAATTGTATTTTGAAAATCTCTCTGATTTTTATTTGCAAGTTCTTTTTCTTGATTGAACTTTTGACCTACTAAAAAAATCGTTAGCGGAATTAAAATGGCTCCAATTATTTTACTAATTACTTCAAGTTTTGACCAAAAATCTTTATTGTCTGACATAATCTCCTAGATGTTTGCTATCGTTATGGTATATATTGTTACATCTGTTAGGATCGTATCATCATATACCAGTTATTGTCATTTACATTTGCAACTATTTACAATCCTTTGTGCACGGATAAATTCATATATCATCAATTATTACTTTTTACAAACGCATTCTAAAGAAACGTAAATTTCCCTAAATAAAAAAACCAGCAAGATGTATCGTGTTAGTTTTTTGATGTATATTTTGGTTGCATTATTGATCTTTTAGTTACCGCTTTGACAAGCTAATTGTGGCGACGAAGGGCTTGAGGGATTCGATAAAGTCCTACTCTATTTTAGTAGTAAATATTTTCTCAAATCTTTGAATAAACTCATCTTTAAAACAGACCTTTTTATTAGTATACGGATGTATAAAACCCAACGAATACGCATGCAAATACAAGCCCTTGCCTTTTAAAATTAAATGCTCCATTCCATATACTGCATCTCCTAGTATTGGATTCAATATACTGAGCAGATGTTTACGTAATTGATGCCTTCTTCCTGTTTGGGGTTTCAATTTTACCAGGTTTAATGTTCCGAATCTCTTGGAGAAAACGGATTCGAGAACTTTATAATTGGATTGAGATTGCTTACCATCAATTTCTGAAGTGATGTTGCCTCCATCGTTCATTTCACCAATCGTAATCGCATAATATATTTTCTCAATCTTTTTATCCTCAAACATTTTATTTAAAACCCGAATACTACTAGTTGTTTTCCCAACCAATAAAATACCTGTTGTTGCATAATCTAATCGATGAACGGGTTGAGGTTTTGTAGCATCAGGAAGATTACTTTGTTGAATATTTTGAGCTAAGGCATTGGCAATGGTTTTAAAACTATTACCGCTTACCAAAATACCAGCAGGTTTATGAATCACCGCTAAATGATCATCTTCAAATAAAACCGTAAGTGGAAAAATCAACCTGTTATGAGCACTAACTTCTTCTGGAATACACAACTGTATGCATTCACCTCCTTGTAGCATAGTTCCCGAAGTTGCAATAACATCATTAACCTTAATGAACCCTTTCTTTATTGCTTTTTTTAGTGCTGACTTTGTTAACGCTGCAACAAAAATACCAACACCATATTCTTGTAGTCGAATTGGAGTGAGTGTGGTAGGAACAATATGAATTTTGGTTGGATGAATTATATTTTATTTTTTAAACGTTGATATGTAAAGATATAACTAAATGTACCCTTTATCTTTATTCTAAAATATATTCTGAAAAAAAGCTAAATTTCTAAGTATCAAAACCAGCAAAGTATGAACTGCTGGTTTTGATGTGTAATTTACCCTTTGAGTGCTTCAGGGTTTAAGTAGGTAGCTGATTTATTCAATGATTGCTGGAAGTACGTATTGTTCCAGAATGTTTTCTGGTTGCTGTAATAGTTTTCGGCTTCGATAATTTCCAGAAGTAATTACCACTACAGCTTGTAGTTCTGGAATCACGCAAATATATTGTCCGCCAGCACCTCTTGCTTCGATAGATGCCACCTTCTTATCTCCTACTGTATAGGTTTTATGCCACCATAGATATCCATATTCGTTTTTGTCTCTTACATCCTGTAATCGTCTGTATTTTTTAAAAGATGCATCTACCCAATTTTCAGAAATGATTTGCGTTCCTTTCCACTTCCCTCTATTCAAATATAATTGTCCAAACTTTAGCATATCTCTTGGTGTTAAATACATACCACCACCAAAATAAGGTGTAGTTGCTGTATTCTCTGTCTGAATGATATAATTGGTAATCCCTAATGGAGATAACAATTTTTGATCCATATACAATTCTAAGGGTGTTGATAATTGCCCATCTAAAATTACACCTAATAAAAATGGATTGGCTGAGCCATAATTAGCGCCAGTTCCTGGTTCTTGCACCATTTTTGCTTCTAGCGTTGTTTTTAACCAATTATCAGAACTCTGATAGCTATTTTCTGATGCTGCGCCATCTACATCCAATCCAGAACTCATCGTCAATAAATCTTCAAAATTGATCCTCGCTTTTAAAGAGTCTTTGGTATACTGAAATTCTTTAGGTATAAAATCATATAGTTTTTGATCGATACTTCTTAGAATTTTATCTTCAATAGCAATCCCAATCATTGCAGAAGAAATACTCTTGGATGCGGATCTTTGATCGTGAGAAATATCAGGATTATGTCCATCAAAATACGCTTCGAATACTAGTTTCCCTTCTTTGGCGATTAGTACACTGTGTGTATTAGGCAACTCTTTTTTATTCACCTCATCAATCAATTTCTCTAAAGAAGTGTTTGTAGCTCCAACATCAGTGGTACTTGCTGTGATCCAACCATCATTCAACGTTGCAGGTTTGTTAACTTTTTGACTGTTAAGACCGCTTGGCTTTAAAGAAGATAAGTCAATATCAGAACGCTTAAAATTGACGGCTGTTACGATTCGTTTTCCTAATAAAATTTCTAAAGCAATGCTATCTTTTATGAGTTTAACTCTAAATCTAAGACCCGTTTTATAATCTCTAGATACTAAAGCATCTCCTTCTTTTTTACTACTATTCACCCAAGTTCCTGTAAATCGTTGGTCCCCAAAAAATGGATACGTAACAAGGCTACCACCTTCATTCTTTTCTACACCTAGATACATGGTTTGTGATTGCAAGCTATCCACCATAAAAATATTCCAAACACCGCTATAAGTACTATCATTTGTCTTTTGTAAAGTAACGTGATACATTAAAATTCCAGACTTTACAAATCCAGTAATTCCTGTTTTATCTTGGGTAAAAGAAAGATCAAAATGAATGTCATCATCAATACTTCCCTGAAGGCGTCTTGCGTTGGTTACTACTAGTTTTTCCTTTATGGTAGTTTCAGGATTAGTAATTGTTAGTTCATACGAACCAGCTTGTGATTCCTTTATAGTGAGGTTAAAATTTAAAGTATTTTTATTTGCTAATTTCCCTTCCCAGTTTCCTTCCCAATTTCTTTCGGAGGAGTTTGTTCTCTGCTGCGAACAACCTGTTAGAACAGATACAAAAAGAAGTACTACTGTTATTACATTTTTACACATGGTCTTTTATACTTTTTATGAAAGTCAAAAGTACTTTCTTACTGCTTCAAAAAATTGTATCAGATTAACATTATAGGTTTTTATAAAGATTTTTTCTATAAAAACTAGGATTCATTTCAAAATAGGACTTAAACACTCGATTAAAATGACTCTGATCAGAAAACCCTGTTTGATAGGCAATCTCAGTTAATGAATTTGAAGAATCTAAGATCAGAGGGATTGCTTTTTTTATTTTATGTTGTCTGATATACTCACCAAGACTAGCTGAAAGATATTTTGGTGCGGATCTGGATATATGCACTGGATGCACATCTAATTGATCAGAAAGATATTGAAGACTCAATTTCGAGGTATCGTAATGTAACAGTTCTTGTAATTTAATAATCCAATTAGGAATATTTTTGGAGTCATTTTCTTTAATCTCTCCCAATGCTTCGCTAATCTGAATTAATAAAAGTTCTACAGAGACTTCACTATATTGATCTGACAGCACAAATTCATGATATAATTTTGCAAAAAGGAAATGTATTTTAGGATTTTCTATTAGCTGACTTCCTTCTAGCAGATTGATACTCATTCCGTTATTTTCGAACCAGTCTTGCTGAAATTCTAAATGAAATCCACTTGCGTTTTCAGAATGCTTAGAACCATAATGTGCTTCTTGCCAATTATTAAACATAATGCTTCCTGATGGACATAAAGTTTTTATTTTGGTATTACAATCCATCATATTGCCTTGTAGCACAAACATGAAATACGGATTTTCATGATAATGCCAAGCTGTTTTCTCTACAGTATATTTATATTGAGATAGTAAAATACCATTAAAGGAAATCTCTGAGTTTTGTTTTCCAAAATACGTTCCTTCTCTTAATATTTTCATTGGTATTTAAGCTTGCTAATATTATTATCTCACAGAATATCACCGCAAAAATTCTGCGAATTTCTAAGATAGCCAATTACATTGGATTCTATGTTTAATAGAAAAGAAGAATATATATTAATATAGTCTTCTTTCTTGTTATCTTTCCTTTAAACTATTACTTCGATTAACACTTCGACAAGCTCAGCTTGACAATTCAGAGTTTGTAATATTAGAGCGGATAGTTCTTTCAGATTTACTCTTCTACAGAAACTGCAGATGTATCCACTACTTTTTTAGGAAAATAGTCTTTGGTATTTTCTTCAATTAATCGCTTTAAGCTATTTAAATTTTCATCTTCCTGCGCCTTCATAGCACCAGGCATAAATGAAATCAAAGATTTAGATAATATGCCATTCCCCATAGCTATGGATTTCGTAGTAATGGTAGTTTTACCATCATCTTCTTTAAAAAACATTTCATAATCCATATCCATAAAATCCATAGTGAAGGTCATCGCCATATGTTCGTTTAGTGTTAATGCGGTTACCGTCTCTTCCATCACCATTTCCTCTCCTCTATCCTCTACATAAACTTTAGAAACTGCTCCAACCTCGTTGGCAGTACCACTCACCAATTCTGTTTTTGTAAATCCTTTGATCCATTTTGGCAAATTTGACTCATCCGACATTACTGCCCAGGATTCATTCGCTGGTTTATTGACTACTACTTCATTTTCGTATGACACTGATGGTGTTAACATTCCTTTTCCAAAAAATATCAATGCGAGTATGATAATTAGAAACAATAGATATTTTAGATATTTCATAATTAAGAAGTTTTGTGTTTCTATAAATTTATTAAATTAAATTTAATTATTTGCTTAGATAATAAGTATCCCGTTCATTCTATTTATAGATATAAACTCTTCTAAATAAAAAACCAGAAGACTAAAGCTTCTGGTTTTTAAGGTATGTTTTATAAAAATATATGGTTTTACGGCATTTTTATTTGTTAGCAGCAATCCATGTATTAATCTTATCTTCTAGTAACGCTAAAGGCACACAACCTGTTTCTAAAACTTCATTATGAAACTTACGGATATCGAATTTGTTTCCTAATGTCTCTTCAGCTTTGGCACGTAATTCTCTGATTTTTAATTGCCCTATTTTATATGACAATGCTTGTCCTGGATTGGCCATATAACGTTCGATTTCAGAAATAATTCCAGCTTCGGATTCTGCTTCATTATCCAGTGAATATTGTATGGCTTGCTCTCGTGTCCAACTTTTGGCATGTAAACCTGTGTCTACAACCAATCGAATTGCGCGATGCATCTCTGCTCCTAGCATCCCAAAATATTGGTATGGATCTGTATATAAGCCCAATTCTTTTCCTAAAGATTCTGAGTATAACGCCCAACCTTCACCATAACCACTATACCACAATGTTTTTCGGAATTTTGGTAATTCTTCACTTTCTTGAGTTAAAGAGATCTGATAATGATGTCCAGGAATTGCTTCATGTAAAAACAAGGATTCATCACTATAGGTGTTATACTTGGTTGCATCTGGAATTGGTGTATAAAAAATACCTGGTCTAGTTCCATCCAGTGATCCTGGATTATATTCTGCACTTGCAGAATTCTCTCTAAATGCTTCAGTACGTCTTACCTCGAAAGGTGTTTTTGGTTTTACGTCAAATAATTTTTCTATCTGTGGTTTCATACGATCATGAATCGCATTAAAATTAGCAATGACTTGCTGAGGTTCTTTAAAAGGCATCAATTCCTTTTTGTTACGTACATAATCAAAGAATGATTTTAGATCTCCTTTATAACCAACTTGTTCTTTAATTTTTTCCATTTCGGCAGAAATACGGCCTACTTCAGATAATCCCAATGCATGAATTTCGTCAGCGGTCATATTGGTCGTTGTATACAATTTAATCTGATGTTTGTAAAAATCTTTTCCATTTGGGATTTCTGATATTCCAGAGCTATCTCTTCCTGCATCCATATAAGTTGTACTCATAAATTGGTGTAAGCTTTTATAGGCAGGTATGATCTTTTCTGAAACCATGTTGTGATATGCTTCTGTCAACTGTTTTTTATCTTCTTCAGAAAAGCTTTCTGGAAAATTCTTTACTGGCGAATAGAATAAATGTTTATCCATATCTTCTACAGTCAGTGCTTCTAATTGCGGCAATACTTTGGTGATTAATGATTTTGGGAGTACGTATCCTTCTTTCATTCCTTCCTTCATCTTTGCTTCTGCAGAAGCCATCCAAGCTAAATATCCATCTAAACGTTTTAGCCAATTATTATAATCTTCTACCGTCTTAAAAGGTTGTGCACTGGCTCCACTTGCCAATTGACCTGCTACCAAATTAATTGACCACATCTGATCAATAGGAAAATAATCCTGACGATACTCAAACCCAGCCAGATTCATATCACATTCCCATTGCAGTATAGCTTTGGTCATTTGCTCACTACTAGATAGATCAGCATTATCAAATTCATTTAATTTTTCTTTATATGAAGTATAATATGCTTTTAGTTTTGCTACGGTTTCATCTGCCAATGGATTGGGAAACTGATCGTTAAAACGATTATCACCAGCAAAGGTAGCTTGCACTGGATTAAGTTGTAATCCTTCTTCGTAATACGCATCAAGCATGGTATTAAATGTTGCACTTATATCATTACTTGTTTCCTCCTTAGTTGGTGAAGTAGTTTTTTCGTTTTTACAGGCAATCAAAACGACAGCAAAACAAGTTACTGTTAGTATTCTCTTAATCATAATGGTGTATTTATATGAAGTATAAAAGACAAAAAAACTGTCTTTTACGTATTGTTCTAGATGCTAAATGTAAGCATATCCCATTCCACGAGTGGTTAAGATTTTCTTAATATAAAGCAGTGTAATTTCAATCAATACGCGCGTGTATATCTCTTCTTTTCTTCAAGTTGAGTTACTTCGTTCCCGTTACCTATTAAAAACTTTGTTGGAAGTGTTTCGCGATCATTAAATCGCTGTAGAAATACAATAAAATGCAAATGAGGGCCTGTAGACCATCCTACATTACCGCTATACCCAATATGTTGTCCTACTTTTATCTGATCACCTGGTTGTACAATAGCGCCATCTTTTTTGATGTGGGTATACTCTGCAAAGGTTCCATCAGAGTGATATACTAATATATAATTGTTGTATTTCGCACAATCCTGATCTGTACAGGTTCTATTAAAACTCTGTTCTACTAATACAACCACTCCATCTCTAGCCGCATAAATTTCAGTTCCGATTGGCATTCTAAAATCTAGCGCGTACTCATTTTTATGAGAAACTGATCCATCATATCCTTGTGTTACCATAAGCGTAGTACCTTTTTTAAAAGGTAAATGATATTGATGATCTTTGTCATAATTCGTCTGTAGATGATTGCCATGATTGTACCGAACACTATACCCTAATTTAATGGCTTTGCTTCTTTCTACAACAGTGAGATCAGCAATATAATGTTTACTAGTCTGTGCAGGCACTTCTATGACTTTAATATCTCCAATATTGGAAGATAAGTTTTCGATCTTGAAATCAATTTCTACCGAAACTGGGCTAAACTCACCGTTATCCGCCAGAATTTTATATCCGTTTTCTGTTTCTTGATAATATACCTTAAAATTTTCTTGGGCAACTGTGGGTACCGATAGCAGACAAAGCACCCATAACATAACTCTTTTCATATTCAACTCATTTCCAATTACCTGGAAAAAATACCATTTTTAATTTATAATTACTAATTCTATTTGGTTTTCATTCTAAATAGAAAAAGCAATGCCAAAAGAATGACATTGCTTTTCTATTAATTTTTCTTTTCCTTATTGGTTATAGCATACTTAACAAATTAGGGTTTTTAATCTCTTTCTTAAGCTCTGCTAATGCATCTTTATCTTTTTGATTTTTATAACAGTATGCTTTTACAAAACATTTCAGTTCTTTTAATTCATCATTCTGTTCGTTGACCTCCAATTTTTCCAGCTTTTTTAATACTTTTTTGGATTTCCCAACAAATACTCTATTCAATAGTGTATACAACTCCGCTTTTTGAACCAAATCCTCATTTTTACTTTTATCAATGATCATATCAAAATAATCATTACTCACTCCTAAAAGAGAATATTTAATATTGTTATTATCCAAAGGTCTGGCAATTTCCTGATACGCCACTCCAAGGTTAAAAAATGCTACGCTACTATTTCTTTTCTGTAACACAGGAATAAGATTTTCGGACAGATTTCCTGTATTACCAGGGATTTTCTTAAAATCGTTTAAATAATGTGAAGCGTTAGCGAAACCACTTTTACTCCATATTTTCTTTTGCGATGCATCTATTAATACCACTAAAGGGATCGACATGGCATTAAAATTCTTTGCTAAATCCACCTCTTGATCGATATCAACTTTTAGGAACACAAAATTATTAGACATGGCACTCATTTCTTCAGTACCCCAAAGTTTTTTATCCATTTGTTTACAAGGACCGCACCAAGTAGCCCAGAAATCTACAATTATTAATTTGTTCTGCTCCAATGCCATGGCTTGCGCCATTTTCATATCATACACCCAATTTACCTGGGAAAATCCATATCCCGAAATCATCAAGAATAATAGTAAGATGTTACGTTTCATAGTTATATTACGTGTTAGTTAGTTAACACACAATATAATAATTTACATAATTTTCTGGCTACGGTTGATCCATACAAAATCACTTGTTCAACCTTAAAAAAACTCTTTTTCTGAAGATTTCAAAAACAAGGATACTAAGTCAATATCTACAAATTATCTCTTAAGACATTGTACAATGTTTAAACCTTTTTTTTAGTAGTTAAACTTATAGGTTATTCCTCCTAACACCTGTATTCCTTGAACTGGGAAGTTAGACCAACGTTCATAATTTTCGCCTGCCAGGTTATTTCCTTTTACAAAAACAGATAATTTATCATTAAATCGATATCCTAGATTTACATTGGCATCAAAATAACTATCTAGTGTTACGATAGCTTCTGGAGTTGATGCTACAAACGGTACTGCAGTATTAATATCTTTTCGTTCTCCTACATAAAACAATTGTGCTCCTGCAAACCACTGATCAGTAATCTGATAATCCATAAGTACTGAAGCTTTTACCTCTGGTAAATTCCATGCCTCTTGTTCATCTTCTGTATTATAATTAAAATATTCTGCAGAAGCTCCAAGTTTAAACTTTTTATTAATATTAAAGTTTATTTCTCCGTATCCGCTTAGTGTAAGAATATCATCATATCGATATGCAAAAGAATTACCAAAATCATATCCTTCTAATTGTAAGGTTTCTGGTCTATTATTTACAAATAGCGCTTTATCATCTTCTGATATATAACCACCTCTAAAATTATAGCTCACAACATCGGATATTTTTCCTTTTAAGCCTACATAAGCATCAAACTGATTATGTGTTGTAGTCAACCTAAGTGTCGGAGATACATATGGATTTGCTTGCACAGCGTCTCTGTATGTATTTTGCCTTAATCCTCCTTCTAATCCACCATAAGCAATTACTGCTTCTTCTAACAATCTGTAAGATGCTGTGACTTTAGGGTATATAAAAAAATCATTGTCATTATTTTCACTATCAATACTAAAGAAAACCGAAGCTCCAAGATTTAATGTTAAGTTATCTCTTAATACGACTAAATTAGGCTGAACACCCAAATTAAGAATGCTATAATTATTAGGTCTTTGTAAGATGAAATCTAATGGTCTATCAAAACTTCCATTTAGATAATCAATTATAAAATCGGTAGTGATCAATTCGTCGGCAATTTCGAACTCAAATGTTGGAGTAAATACTGCATGATGCTCTGTAGTGCTCAAAGCATCTCCAAAAAATCTATAATTCAAGGATGCTCTTTTAAAATACAAATCATCAAACTGCAGTTTACCTCCCAATTTGGCTCCATAATAATTTTGTTGAGGGTCAATTGCATCTATTTGTGCCTGTGTCAATGCAGGAATCTCTGGCAATCCATACCAATTATATAACTGATGCTCTACACCCAATTCTATACCATATGTAAAATCCTTAGTACGTGATGTATAATTAAGGTCTAAAAAGGTATTATAGAATTTATCATCCAATAGTACATCCTCAATTCCTCCTTGCGATGAATTATGATGTAGATACAATCCTATATTATCTGTACGGTTTATTTGAAAATTACTATAAAACTCTGCCAGTACTGAAGTGAAATTACCAAAACCCAAGGTTGCATAATTATCATATAATGGTATTTTTTTTGGTCTATCGATATTAGCTGCCCTTCCTTTTGCAGGTTTAAACGTAGAAGCAACAGGGACAGAAAAAATACTGTATCGTATTTGTTTTTTCTTTTGAGTAACTGAGTCATTTAATACTGGAGTAGATTTTACTTTAAAAGCATCACTAATTGTAGGAGTATATGCTTTCACAATTACTACACGTTCTGTTTCTATAGTTTCATCGTCTTTGTCTTGGGCAAATATTGTGGTAATACTGCAGGCAAAAACCCATGAAAAATGTATTAATTTCTTAATATGTCTAGACATAAATATCTCGAGTTTATAACTGATTATTATTGTTCGGTTTGGATGGATGAATTCGTTTTTGCCTCTTCGGCTTTAATTTTTTTGAGTTCGGATCTTGCTTCATCAACTACGTCCTTATAATCGGTGAAGTTTTTGATTACACTTTCTAAAATATATGTGGCCTGGTATGCATCTTCTAATCCATAGAAATTTTTGGCCATTAGCACCAATCCTTTGGCTCCGTATAATTTATATCCTGAGTAGTCTTTAGCCAGTTTTTGAACAGCCGTATTCGAAGCTTTATAACTACCTTCTTTGTTTTTAAAATATGCATCATAATACAAAGCTTCTGCTGCTAACTCTCCTGTCGCAATCTTGCTAACTTCTGCATATGCTCTTTTAGCTCTGGTATCATCTGCAGTTTGTAACGCTGCACGCGCAATAAATATCTGTGCATCACTCTTTACGTCATTTTGAATTTTAGGATTGCCTAAAACGCTCTCTGCATATTGTATCGTTTCTTGATAATGTACCAACTGATAATGTGATTTCATCAAGTTAGATTGCGCAAATATGATATTCTGCGGAAAATCAGCATCTTTTTCTAAACGTTCTAATACAGGAATTGCTTTTTCGTAATCACGATTTTCCAGATATACTTGTGACAGTCTCGCCAAAGCTTGCTCTGTAAACTCTGTACGCTCTTTTTCTAATACATATTCATAATGAGGTATGGTCGCTTGTTTATCTCCTTCTTTAAAGAGTAATTGCGCTACATAAAAGTGGCTTTTTAAAGCGTGAATTCCATTAGGGAATTCATTGAGGTATTTCTGGAAGCCAATCAAGGCGGCGTTTTCATTATTCTCTAAAAATTGTTTCTCGGCAGCCTCATAAGAAGTATTATCCAGATCTGCATCTGTAACATCTACAAAACTTAATCCTTTTACCCAATTTGCATACTCTTCTGTTCTTCCTAAATCGACATAAATCAATCTAGCTGTATTTACAGCCTGAACCGCTTCATCAGTTCCTGGATAATCTGCAACTACTCTTTTAAATTTTAACAAGGCTCTATTACCTTGATCTCCATTATAATAGATTAAACCTTGTTTTAATAAAGCTTTTGGTACATAAGAACTTCTTGGCACATCTTTAATCAATCGATCATATGCTTCAATACCACGTTGTATTTTATTTTCTGAAATATAGGTATCACCTAATGCAAACATCGCATCATCACGATAGGTTGATCGGGTATATTTTTTTATAAAAATTTCAAGATCACTTATTTTTTTATCGTTCTTTTTGACAAAACCATAACTAATCGCTTTTTGATAATGTGCATAATCCGAATCTGGACCGCCATTTTTAATTGCTTTATTATAGGCTTCCATCGCTGGCCAATACTTACTAGAGATAAAATGACTATCTCCTAATCTAAGATAAGTATCTGTTAATCGAACCTCATCTATATCATTTCTTTTACTGTATTTTCCAAAGAAATCTGCAGCTTGAGGGTATTGTTTCAATTTAAAATAGGTGTATCCTAAATTATAATCTATCGTGGTATATTCTATCGTAGTGGAGGCTCCAGTACTGCCTTTAAATTCTTTAAATCCAATTAAAGCTTCATCATAGTTATTTTGCAGATAATCACTTTCTGATTTCCAGTATATTGCTTTTGCAGCAAATTTTGGATCTGTTTGCTGAGCAATTGATTTATCAAAATAAACCTTGGCTTCAGGATAATTACCTTCATTATATAATTCTATTCCACGGAAATAAGCTACTTTTTGATACACGACCTTATCTTCAAAATTCCGACTTCCTTCTAATAAATCCATAGCTTCTTTATAGTTCTTAGAAGTGATATAAGAACTAATCAATAATTCCTGAACCTCTTCCTTAAATTCAGAATTAGGGTATTTTTCAATATAGGATAGTAATACTTTTGGAGTACTCTCGTATGAGTTCCCTATTTCATAACTCAATTTTGCATAATTATAGGTGGCGTCTTCCTTTATTTTAGCTTCAAAATCCATTTCTGAAGCATTCTTAAAAGCATTAAGTGCTTGTTGTTTTTGATCTGTTTTTAAGTATGATTCTGCCAAGTGGTAATATGCATTTTGGGCAGTTGCATTACGACCATCTACTATTTTATTAAACTCTGATATGGCGCTAGCATAATCTCCTCCTTTATAATATGCATATCCCAGTTGATAATAATCCGTATTATTCCATTTTCCTTTTCTTCCTCTATACGCTTTAAGATGAGGAATAGCTTTATCATATTTCTCTAGATTAAAATAACTTTCGCCAATAATCTTATTCAATTCTGATTTTTCTGATGGTTTTGATTTAGGAAGCTGACCTAATCCATCTCTTATGGCTTCTTGAAACTTTCCAGATTTAAAGTTCATATCACTCTGGAAATATGATAAATTCTTATTGTATTTATCTAGATCTTTTACCTCATCAAAAAGCTTATCTGCTTCTTGATAGTTATCGCCTTCATACGCTATAAAACCAAGGTAATATTTAGCTTGAGCTCCATATTTATCCGTTTCTTCAACCTTATTTAAAAATTTTTTCGCTTCGTTAAAACGTTGAATTTTAAAGTATGCGTATCCATTATTAAAGTTAAATTTTTCTTTTTCAGAACGACTCATATTACCCTCATCCACTTTATCATACCATTTACGAGCATATGCGTATTTTCCATTATCAAAATAGTAATTAGCTACATCCAGATATGCTGCATTACGTTTTATGCTTGTGGGATATTGCGTAACAAACTCCTCCATCAATGCATCCGCACCTTTTTGATTAAGCCATACAGCACAATTGGCAATATAATAGGTGCATTCTGCATCGATATTCTCATCATCTATCATATCGCGCACCTTATCAAACAAATTCTGAGCCGCCAGAAATTGTTTGTTATTATACAACTCTAATGCTTGATTATAGAGTACTAGTTCATTTGTATAAATAGCTGATTGTTGCGCAGAAATCTTAGAAGATAGGATCGCCACAAAAAGCATCAAAGTGATGTATTTGTTCATGTAAATATTCCTTTTCAAAGTTTAGATTCTGGATGGTACCAGAATAACTGTTTAATAGAAATTTCAAGGTTACCCTTGACCAATTTTTCGTAAAGTAAATATCGCTTCCCGTGAATAAATTTTGTGTTAAAGATACCCTAATCTTCATCTTAATAACGAAATATTATGGAGATAATTACATCAGTAGTCATTTTTTGAAGCCGATATGATCTCGTTTATGATTTTTGTGTATTTTTTTGCTCCTATATGATTCAAATGATCACCATCATAAAAATCAGAATCTTCTACTCTAAAATCTTCTCTAAGGTTTATATAAGAAACATTAGAATTATTTGATTCAAGAGTTTTACAGGATGCCGTAATTTTACTTAATTTATTCTTATCTAATTCTTTGATATAACACGTGTGTACTGGTAAATCGATCAAGTAGACCTTACAATTTATCTTCTTACAATATGCTATTATCGACTGAATTCTGTTCAAATTTCTGGTAAAATCCTGCAATCCATCTTTATGTAATTTTGCTCTACGTACGGCATTTTTACACAAATCAATATCCTGAATTTTACTATAACGTGTTCCCCATCCATCCGAATTACATCCTACCAGTGATAATCCATTATCCAAATAGTAATTAATTAGTTCCACTGAGCCCTTAAATCTTTTAGTAAGCGCTAAACTATATTCTTTAATGTCAAAATTAGAAACAATAGGAACTTCTAGGTCCATCTGGTTGCTATAAAAATATTTACGCCAGGTATCTCCTTTAGTATTTTCTCGTTGACTTAAATTAAAATAACTAATACTAATGATCAGTTGTTTTAGATTTTTAAGGCTATCAATATGCTTCTTAAAAAGCAACTCATCAAAATATATAGACTGACTAGAATTAGCAAGGTTAAACGCCTTAGCATCCATATATTCTGGATTAACACCATACAAGGCATGAGAATCTCCCAAGATTAAAGTTTCTATATCCTCATAATTCTCGGTAATCATTTTATGTTTGTAAGTATAGTTGGATGCTGCTGTTCTATAGAAATACTCTATACCCATCCAAACCAGTAGGAATGGTATAAGAAATACAACTATTTTTTTTATAAATACTTTCATAATTAGAACTGAAAATAAATAAAGGTTTGCAAATCTCCTCCATAATAAAACACTAAAAACGCGGTAACATAATAAATTAAATATCTAATCGGCCTAACAGTAATATAATTAATATCTAGCAGGTGTTCTCTTTGTTTTTGCAACCATTCGACAATCAGAAACCCTATCAAGAATAACAAAAACCACTTATGCCCACGCGGAATAGAAAATAATGATGCAGAAAAGATTGTATCGATATATCCTAAAGCATCTGTTATTGTTTCAGCTCTAAAAAACACCCAAGCAATAGTAACTATAAAAAAAGTTACTCCTATTCTAAAAATATCGACAACTATGTGCTTTCTATTTTCAAAAAATGATGTTGCCCCTATATACTTATTAATAAAAATGGTAAGTATTAATGCAATTCCATGAATCAATCCCCAAAATACATAGGTCAAATTAGCTCCATGCCATAATCCACTCAACAAAAAGACGATAAGAATATTGATGATTAATCTAAAATTCGATACACGATTACCTCCTAAAGCAATATAAACATAATCCCTAAACCAGGTAGAAAGTGAAATATGCCAACGTCTCCAAAACTCTACAAGATTTTTTGACAGATACGGAAAATTAAAGTTTTTCATAAGATCAAACCCTAACAATCTAGATGTACCAATAGCAATATCAGAATAACCAGAAAAATCCCCATAAATCTGAAAACCAAAAAATATAGCACCACAAAATAATGCGCTTCCAGAATACTCAGTATAATTTTCGAATAACTTATTGACAATGATTGCACAGTTATCCGCAATCACCATTTTTTTAAACAAACCACCTAGTATTAGTTGTAATCCTTCTACACTTTTTGAATAATTAAAAACTCTTTTTTTCTGAAACTGAGGTAGTAAATTAGACGCTCTCTCAATAGGACCTGCAACTAATTGCGGAAAAAAAGATACAAATGCAAAAAACGAAATAACATCATTTGTAGGATGAATTCTTTTACGATACACATCAATCGTATAACTCAACGTCTGAAATGTATAAAAACTAATTCCTACAGGTAAAATAAATTGCAAGGAGTTATAAGATATTGGGTTTCCAAATAACAAAAAGGCTTCTGCAAACGTTTCTATAAAAAAATTAAAGTATTTAAAGACAAAAAGCACACCCAGATTAAAGAACAAACTAATTCCCAGCAATACCTTTCTATTAATATTCGAAGAAGTGTTCAATTGTTTAGCAACCAAAAAATCTATCATCGAACTTAAAAAAATTAATGATAAAAACCTCCAATCCCAAAAAGAGTAAAACAGATAGCTAACTACTACAAGAAAAACATTTTGAACCTTTAAAGATCTATTAAACACAAACCAATACAGTGCAAAAACAATGGGAAAGAATAACGCAAAATCAACAGTATTAAATTGCAAAATGTATTGTGGTATGAATTCTTTGGAAAAATACTTAAAATCAACGTGGATAAAAAAACATTTTTAATAAATACATTATTGTATAAACTTTTTACTTTTACTAAAATTAATAAATTTCAGAATCTCACAATATGTCCGATCCGGTATTACGTCTTAAAAATGCTTCTATCTATCAACGAGAAAGCTTAATTTTATCTGATGTCAATGTAGAAGTTAGCAAAGGTGATTTTGTATATCTTATAGGAAAAACAGGTACTGGTAAGAGTAGTTTTATGAAAACTCTTTATGGAGATATTCCTCTAATCGAAGGAGAAGGAAGCATTGTAGACTTTGACCTTGGTACACTAAAAGAAAATCAGATTCCTTTTTTAAGAAGAAAATTAGGAATCGTATTTCAGGATTTTAAGCTCCTCAATGACAGAACTGTAAAAGATAATTTGTTATTTGTACTTAAAGCAACAGGATGGAACGATCAAAAAGCGATGGACAGTAAGATCGATGATGTATTAGACAAAGTAGGTATGAAAACAAAAGATTTTAAGTACCCATATCAATTGTCTGGAGGCGAGCAACAGCGTATTGCAATTGCCAGAGCATTACTTAATGACCCAGAACTTATCCTTGCAGATGAACCAACAGGAAATTTAGATCCGCAGACTTCGGTAGAAGTAATGGAAGTATTGCAGGATATTAATAAAAATGGCAATACTATTTTAATGGCAACTCACGATTATGCATTACTTCTTAAATATCCTTCTAAAACATTAAAGTGTGAAGGAAATAAGGTTTTTGAAGTAGTACAACGAAAAGGGTAATTCTCCAATAAAGTTATAAATAATGCGATTGATTACACTCGATGATATTATAGAGACCTATACTAAATTTAGACAACGAGGACTCCCATTTATAACTTCCAAACTAAGTTTAAACACCCTTAAAAGAACCAAAAGCGCATTTAATGAGTTAGACATTCAATCGGCCAATTGGTGGATTATTCCAAAAGTCAATCAACGTTGGAACAAATTAATTAGCGGAGATCCTACATTAGAATATGAAGACTTTGTAATGAAAAAGTTTTTGGCTGATTCCAAAAACCTAAAAATGCTTTCTTTAGGTAGTGGAATATCTAGTCATGAACTTAAATTTGCTAGATACAACAACTTTGAAGAGATCATATGTCTTGATATAAATGAAGTACTTTTTGATGCTGCCAAACAGGAGGCAACAACACAAAAACTAGATAACATTCATTTCAAAATCCAAAACCTTTACAACTACGAATTTCCTGAAAATTATTTTGATGTTGTGTTCTTTCATGCCTCACTTCATCATTTTAAAAATATCGAAGAACTAGTAGGTCAAAAGATAAAAAAGACCTTAAAAAGTAAAGGTAAATTAATCATTAATGAATTTGTAGGAGCAAATAGACTACAATTTCCAAAACATCAAATTGTAGCTACAAACAAATTACTGAAACATATCCCTAAACCCTACAGAAAGAGGTTTAAACTACATATGTTCAAAAATAGATTTTACGGTTCGGGAATTATTCGAATGATATTAGCAGATCCTTCAGAATGTATCGAATCTTCGCAAATTATGCCTGCTATTCATAATAATTACAACACAATTTATGAAGCTTCATATGGAGGTAATCTTTTAGCAAATGCGCTAAAAGATCTTTCTCATCATTTTATGGAGTTGGATGAAGAAAAAGAAAAAGTATTGGATCATTTATTTGAATTAGAAGACAAATATTTAGAACAACATCCTAGTGATTTTGTATTTGGGATATATGAATCTTAAGTATCTTCTTTAGAAATTGTTTTAAAATATCGATCTAACAACAAGAATAGTATCACAAATAAAACCCAATCATTGTAAAACATGTAACGTTTTTCTGAATGTGTCGCAATGGCGACAAGTGCCATATTAGAAAAAGTACATAACAGAACAAAAACAATAAATTTTCCAACAAAAACATCTTTTCTTTTCAATACTAAAAAAATCCCTATCCCCAAAAGAATCAAATGTAATATGAGGTATTTACTATTCCCTAATGAAGCCTTTATATTCTGAATATACAATTTTAGCCATTCCTTAAAATTATCAAGTAATAAGGGTTTGTACATACCAAGCGTCAATTTATCTGTTTCGATATATTGTACATCAGAAGGCAACCCCTTTTTCTCAAAATATCTCAAGCCATATTCATGAATCGTCTGATTGCATATATTTGAATAGTTTTGTCTAAAATGACCAAATGAACCGATAGAGTCATAAGCGTTTGCATATGTATTTGTCCATTTTTTAGCATCTAACCTTTCTTTCACTAATCTGAAATATTCTTTCTCCTCTTTTTTATGGAACAAATCAACATCTTCTTTATCAGCGACGTAAAAAACAGCTGCTCCAATACTAGGACCTGTAAAAGGTGTTGAAACAAAGTGTCCATATTGAAAATAATGAAAACTTTTATCCAACAAACCAGAAACAAATGGTAGCAAAACAAACAATAACCCTACTATTAAATAATTCTTTTTACCTTTTATATTGGCCAAATACACAGAAATTAAACCAATAGGTACCAATGATAAGAACTGTCCTCTTATATATATTAACAGCAGCAGTACAATTGCTCCATATATTAGATTCTTCTTTCGTTGTTCTGCGATCGCCGATACACAATTCGCAATAAAAATTAAGTACAGAGGATAAGCTAATGCTTCAGTTAATATCTTATTGGCTGTGAGATACAAGTATAATAAAGGTGCTATAAGTATTAGTAAACTCAGTATCGAAAACAACTGTTTTAGTTTTAACAATCGTTCTAAGCATGTATGAAGCACATACACTCCATAAATATTGAGTATTAATTGAGTGATTAACAATGGATATTCAAAATAAGTCCCAAATACACTTTTAAAAAAAGAAAGAAATATAATATACCCAGAAGATCTATTGATCTCCATAGATAAAAAAGCATAGCTATCTAATTCATATATAATTCCTCTATATAAGACAAAGAAACAAGTGAAAAAATAAATTAAAAATTCTGGTCGAATAAACTTTTTTATATCCTTACGTGAAATACCTAACATTGGTTTTTTATTTTTTAAGTTAGGATTTATCCTTTTTATATACATGAGGATTTTCTCTTATCCCTTTCTTAAATAACTTCCTTACTCCCATTCGAATTGAGGAATCCAACTTGAGGATTTTATCTTTAAAATATTGGCCTGGTCTTCCTCTAAAAGTTGTTACGTGAAATGATCCTTCAGCATCAATAGGTTCTGAAGAAAAGTAATAGTTGGAGATACAACAACGGATTTGATCTACTTTCACCTTGCTAACAGAATGCCACGATTTTTTATGTGTCCCCATCACAACCAATCTATTAAATTTCGCATCTATGGATATCGGCTCATTCTTTAACCCTTTTGGCCATACTTCTAGATTCCCTCCATTTTCCAGTTTCCAATTAGGAGTAACATAATATAAAAGATTAAGGACTCGCCAATGCTTAACATCTTTATCATGAGAATTATCCAAATGTGGGTTTAAGTAGTTTCCCTTTCCCATCATTGAAATCCCACCTGCATATAAGTGCTCATCAGGTTTAATATCTTTACAACTACATATTTCAGCAATCAAATCTACTATTCTTTGATCCTGAAAAGCATAAATAATCTCTTCTAATAAAGGATGGTATTTATTCATTTGCGCTGCTACATACTTATATTCTCTTATACTTTTCTTTACCTGTATATCTTTTGTATGAGGAAACTTATCAAAAATATCTTTTGCCAACTCCTCTGGAAGCAAATCATCCACATAGAAATATCCAATATCCTGACGTGTTTTGTCAAAGTGTTTTTTTAAAACTTCTTCAGTATCTTTGAGCTTTAAAAAAATAATATCAGCGATTTTATCTCTGGTAAGGTAATTCATGTATTCAATTACAAATTTGTCTTAAAAATAATTATAAACTTTTAGTAAAACATCTATAAATGTTATCAATTTTGATCCCAGTTTATAATTATAAGGTAATTCCTCTAGTTGAAGAGATACATACGCAGGTTTCTTCTTGTAATATTACTTTCGAAATAATAGTATTTGACGATGGTTCTCATCAATATCTAGAAGAGAACTTATCGATTAATTCGATAAGCTCTAGTCGATTTAAGAAATTATCAAAAAACGTAGGACGAAGTGTTATCAGAAATGCATTAGCTGCCGAAGCAAAATATGAGTTCCTTCTTTTTTTGGATGCAGATATAGAACCTGTAAGTGAATTATTTATTAAAAAATATTTAGACAGTATTAATTCGGATACTGAAATTATATCTGGAGGTCTTTTGTATAAGAATACGAAACCGACGAAAGAACAAATATTGCGATGGAAATATGGCCATTTAAAAGAATCCGTTCCCGTTGAAAAACGAAAAAAGAAACCATACTTATCGTTTTTAAGTTCTAATTTTTTGATTCGAAAATCTATTTTTGATAAAAACCGTTTTAATGAAGAAATACTGAATCTTGCTTGTGAAGATACTATTTTTGCATTGGATGCTAAATCAAAAAAAATACGCATTGAGCATATTGATAATCCAGTATTTCATCTGGGATTAGAAACAAGTAGTGTATTTTTAAAAAAATCACTGGATTCTGTAGAAGTACGAAGATCACTAATACACAAGAACTTGTTAAAACCTAAAGACACAAGAATTACTCATTTAGCACATATAGTCAAAAAAATTAGACTTCAAGGTTTAATAATTATTATACATACCCTTACAAAAAAGATATTCGTAAAAAACTTGATCTCTAATAACCCTTCATTACTAATATTTGATTTATTTAGATTAGGCCATTACTTCTACAGACCAAAAGAAAATGAAAGTTAACCCATTATTTTCGATCATAATACCTGTATTCAATAAAGAGGATACCATCTATAATACACTTACATCTGTATTAGAGCAAGATTTTAATGATTATGAAATCATTGTTATTAATGATGGTTCTACAGATAATTGTGAAAACATTATTTTGGGTTTTAAAGATCATAGAATACAATACATTTCTACCGAAAACAATGGTGTTTCTAAAGCTCGAAACCTGGGAATAAAAAAAGCCAACGGAAAGCTAATAGCTTTTCTTGATGCAGATGATTATTGGTATCCTAATCATCTGGAAGTTTTATCTAAATCGTTTCAAAAATTTCCAGATGCAGGTTTATATACAACGTCATACGAGAAAAGGTTTAATCATAAATCAACATTTACTGCCAATTTCAACAATATCAATGCTGAAAGTAATATCATTATGATCGTAGAAGATTTTTTTGAATCTAGCACTATAGATGCCATTGCCTGGACATCTGCTTGTGCTGTTTCTAAAAAAGTTTTTGATACTATTGGAGTTTTTGACACCTCTATTACACATGGCGCTGGAGAAGATACTGACCTTTGGATTAGAATTGCTCTTAAATATAATGTTATCCTTGCAACTTTTATTACAGCCACCTATCATCTAGATGCTAATAATAGAATTTCAAATACAAATACATTAGAAAGGAGTTTTATGGATTTTGGTAAATTCGCAGAAGAAGAAGAAACGAATCAAAGTTTAAAAAAGTACTTAGATCAAAACCGATATGCTATTTCTCTTCTATACAAATCAGCTGGAGATTATGAAACAGCAAAAAAGTACAAAAACGAAATTGATTACAAGAACTTAAACACAAAACAACGAATATTATTACTGGTTCCCAGATCAATACTTAATTTTCTTAAAATGATACGGTATAAATTTATTGTGACAGCCAATTTTAAGTTATCTGCTTTTGAATAATTTAAAAGCGTCAAAACTTCGAATATAATCTTCTTCGTTAAAAACATTTGAAGCCAATACCAGACAAACAGAGCCAGATGAAAAGTTTTCTAACTCTCTCCAAATCCCTGATTTGATCAACAAACCTTTGTTTGGTTTATTAAGCGTAACCTTTTTTTGTTTTTCTCCATCGTTAAGTATTACATCAAAACTTCCGCTTAAGGCTATCAAAAATTGGCACAAATGAATATGTGCATGTCCTCCTCTACTCGCATCACTAGGAACATCATACAAATAGTATACACGTTTAGTTTCAAAAGGAATAACATCTTTTTCAATTACAGCAATATTTCCTCTTGGATCCTTTATTTTTGGGATTTCTATTATTTTACAATCCTCTACGGTTGTCACACTTATTATCTTTTGGGCGGAAGAGTTGCTTGCCATTGGGGTATTATATTTTCTATTTTAAACTTTGATACACTTGAGATCGTACCTTCCCTACATCTTTTATAAAAACTCTGATCTTCGATCATCGTATTCAAAGCTTCAATATATGCATTTTCATCTTTGAATGGTACTAAGATACCATTCTTACCCGTAACAATTACTTCTGATGGGCCTGATTTACAATCTACAGAAACAACAGGTGTTCCCATAGCCAAAGATTCAATCAAAACCATAGGGAATCCTTCATAATTACTAGTTAATGTTGTAAACAAGGCTCTTTTGACATATGGAAATGGATTTTCTGAAAATGCTTTAAAAACAACCGAATCCATAATATCATATTCCTTAGCCAAATTTTGCATTTTAATTTTATCTGGACCATCGCCAATGATATAAAGCTTTATCCCTTGATCAGGTAATATTGATTGTGCATATGTCTTAATTAAAAAGCTATAGTTTTTTGATTCATCCACAATTCTGCCATACGATAGTATATATTTATTTTTAGGAAGATCAATTTTCACATCAGATAACCGATTCCAATAAGATTCATCAAAAGCATTATAAATACAGATTCCTCGTTGTAATCTGTATTTTTTCTTAAAATGATCTACAGAATCCTTAGAAACACCAACTAGTTGATACGCCTTTTTGTATAAACTGTTACCTAATAATGGTTTATCAGGAAAATAACTATTCAAATTATAATTATGCACTACAAAAACCACATCAGTTTTTTGATACACAAAAGTATTGATAAACCATTGCCTAAACCACCAAGGTCTTGGTGCCGCATCAATAATGTAATCGAATCGTTCATTTTTTAAAAGTTTTCTTGTAATAATGAACTTACGCCAACGTTTATACAAACCTTTATGCATAGATGTAAGTGATTCTAGATTCACTAAACCACCTTTATACTCATACACTATATCATCTAGAATACTTACAGTTGTTACCAAATATCCTGCATCCACTAACATTCTTGATAGAATTGCACTTGATCTTTCTGCTCCACCTACTCCTAAGGAGGAAACCATGATACAAACCTTTATGTTACTTTTTCGTGTCAATTCAATTAAATGCTTCTATCTGGTCCAAAAAACGATTTCCTAAATACTAGTATCAATAATAGAAAATAAAATACATAATTAAAAAAATATGCCATAGAAGCCCCAACGAAGCCATATTTACCTACTAAATACATACTAATAATATACAAAAAACCAAATGAGATAATCTCTGTAATAATATAATACCAGAACATTCTTTTGGCTAAAAATTGATATGCAATTACTAAAGACGCGATTTTAAAAAGGTCTCCAGCTAGTTGCCATACAAACAAGGGCTCCATTGACACAAAATCAGCAGAAAAAAGCAATCTAATAATTACATTTCTTAAAAAATAGATAACTAAAAACCCAAAAATAAAAACAGGCAAAATGATTTTATAAAAATTTAAAACTTCCCATTTAAAATCCTTACTCCTTTTTATCTCTGCTAATTTAGGCAACAGATAAAGTGTCAATAGTGTGGTTATAAAAATCATATATTGACTACTGATACTCTGAATACCTTCCCAATACCCCGCTTTATCCACACCTTCTGAAGCGATAATAAAATTTCTAATCTTAATCAAAATTGCAGGTAATACAGTAGCCGATATCAATGCCATAATTGCATAAGAACTTAGCCATTTTATATATCGTAATGAGATCCTATTCGCCCATAAAAGTTTAGCAAAGTTCTTTTGATTCATAATAACTACTATAGTAATCAATAATGAAATTGCTGGATTTATTATGATTGCAAAAAATGCTCCTTCCAACCTGAACTCCCAAACTAATAAAACTGTAATAAATAGACCTAAAATGCTACTTACTATATTAAGAAGTATGTATATTTTATATTTAGAAAAGCCATTAATAATGGCCAAACACAATGCATTAGCTGAATAAAAAGGTAATGCAATAGCTATTGCTTCAAAAACAAAATTAAAATCAAATTGCTCACCAAAAACTAAGTCATTCCAAAAACCTGAATCAAAATACAACCAACCTGCTAAAGCCATAGTAACCACAAAACAGATATAATATGAGGTAGACAACACATCTATCAACTCCTCTTTATTTATCTTGTGCTCAGCTATGTACTTTACAACACCATTATATAAACCTAATGTCCCAACAGATTGAATAGAGGTTAACACATTACGCAAATTTCCTATTAATGCTAATCCTTCAGGCCCTAGAAATATTGCAACTACCTTAAGGCTTATTACACCTGTGATCATTTTTACAAAAACACCAATAGCATTAAAAGAGCTAACTTTAACTAAAACATTATTTTTTAATTTATCAAAGTATGAATTCACACTATTAATACTTATTTAGGGTTTTTATTATTTGCTCGATTTCGTGATTTTCTAACCCAACGTTTAGAGGAATACTGACAACTTCTCTATGTATTCTTTCGGTTATTGGTAACTTGAGGTCGGATAATTCTTTTAATCCAGTCTGATGATGAGGAGGAATCGGGTAATGTATTAAATACCCTATCCCAAATTTCTCTAAATGATTGCAAAATTTCTGACGATTCTCTACTCGAACTACAAAAAGGTGAAATACATGATTTTCAGAGCCATCCCAAAATGGCAATTGGATCTTATCATTTTTAATTTCTGATAAGTAACGTTTTGCGATATTCCTACGTTGTATATTATCTTTTTCCAGGTTTTTTAGTTTTTCCAATAAAAACACTGCTTGCAACTCATCTAATCTAGAGTTTACTCCTAAATAGTCACTCTTATATTTTACAGCAGCACCATAATTACCTAGACTTCTAATAACATTGGCCAAATCTTTATCATTAGTTGTCACTGCTCCAGCATCTCCAAAAGCCCCGAGATTTTTAACAGGATAAAAACTAAAAGAAGAAGCATCACAAAGATTTCCTGCTACATTGTGAATACCATTCTTTGCTCCATGAGCTTGGGCTGCATCACTGATTACTAATAAATTATTATCCTTGGCTATTTGACAAATATCATGCATTGATGCCAATTGTCCATAGAGGTGCGTAGGGAGAATTACTTTGGTTCTACTAGAAATATTTTCTTTAATCTGGTCTACATCTATATTAAAGGATTTTTCATCAGGTTCTACAAGTACTGGTTTAAGTCCTGCATATTTAATTGATAATATCGTAGCTATAAAAGTATTTGCAGCGACAATTACCTCATCACCTTGATTTATTTTACCCAATGCTACATATCCTTTTAGAATCAGCGTTAATGCATCCAAACCATTACCAACTCCCACGCAATACTTAGCGCCACATAATGCAGCAAAAGCATTTTCAAATTTTTCTCCATTTTTACCTCTGATATAAACACCAGAATCAAGAAAATCTAAAAAACGACTCTTAAGTATCTGATGATATGGACTATTAATTTTATGAATATCTAAAAAAGGAATCAACGGTATTTGGTTTTCCATTATCAAAAATATCTAACTACCATTTTACTCCTTTTATAAGTATAGAATTCGGTAGGATTCTGTTTTTATTATTAAAGTATTAAAAATACCTTTACAACAAAGATATTTTTTTTTGTGTAAGCCCATAAAAAGGTATCACAATTTTTACTGTCTTTAATTCAAAGATTTTATATTGCTTTAATGAAAATATTACTTGTAGGAGAATATAGTCGGTTACATAATTCACTTAAAGAAGGATTACTTAAAAATGGTCATCAGGTTACTCTTATAGGAAATGGTGACGTTTTTAAAAAATACCCTGTAGATATTAATATTGATGGAAGTTTCATAAAAGGTAATTTTTTTTTAAATAAAATCAGACACCTGATCTTCAAAATTACAACTATAGATCTTGCTTCTATAGAAACATTCATCAGGTTCAAAAAAAACAAAAAACACTTGGTTGATTATGATTTTGTACAGTTAATTAATGAAGCTCCATTTAATATAGGTTCTTATTTCGAAAAAAAACTCTTATCGTTTCTTTTTCAGTACAATAAAAATGTATTTGTACTAGCTTGCGGCGATGATTATAGATATATTACATATCTTCTTTCTGGAAAATTTCCTTATAGCACTGTAAGTCCATTACTTGATAATCCCTCCTTAAAAAAAGAGTACAAAGACACTTTAAAATTTGTTACCAAAAAGCAAAAAACAATTCATGATTTTGTTTTCAATCGTATTCAAGGAGTCATTCCAGCAAGTGTAGAATATAGTATTGCCTACAAAGACACTAGTAAAACATTACCTCTAATTCCTAATCCCGTAAACGTTGATCAAATTAATCCTATTCTAACAGCTACTGATAAGAAAATAAAAATATTACACGGAATTAATAGCGCTAACTATATTAAGAAAGGGAATCGTTATTTTGAAGAAGCCTTAGCAATCATTTCTCAAAAATACCCAGATAAAATCGAAATCATCACTACCAAGGATTTATCCTATACACAATATATAAAACACTTCCAATCCGCGCAGATTATTCTGGATCAGGCGCACGCACACGATCAAGGGTATAATGCGCTAGAAGCAATGGCTATGGAAAAAGTAGTATTTACAGGAGCAGGTTCAGCTTTCAGCAAATACTATAATTTAGATAATATCGTAGCTATTGACACAAGCCCAGACAGCACCAAAATTGCTGAAAAATTAGAATATTTAATCTTAAACCCTTTAGAGATTGTAAAAATTGGCAAAAGAGCCAGAGCTTTTATAGAAAAAGAACACCACTATATAAAGATTGCAAAAAAATATGAAGAAACATGGAAAAACCATAGCTAGCATCATACAATTATAAATCTAACTTATAAAAATCCTGAGTATAGATTTCACATCCCAACTCTTCTTTTTGTTTAAGCAATCCATAATTGTTATCCGTAACCGTACCCATATCAAAAAATGAATACCCTTCTTCTTTATATTTATAGATTAAAGAGATAAAGAGAAAATCCAGTGCTCTATACTTTTCACCCTTATTTGTAACCGCTCCATACTGAGATTTTACAACATCTTTAGTTTTAAAAACTGTTATTCCAGCCAGAATTTCGTTATCGATACTAATAACAAACTGTTTTATCGATTCTGGAAATTTCTTTTTAAGTGCATTTATTTCTTCTCGTGTGTGTACGGGTTTAGTATTATGTTTTTCTTCTAACCTAGGAACTAAAACTTCTTTCCAAAAAACATCACAATTCGCCACTTCATCAATACAAAAACCTACACCTTTTCTTTTTTCATAATGCTTTAATTTATTCTTATGAATACTTAAAGGCTTATTATAATCTATAGCCAGATTAAGATCTCTATTATATAACTGGGCTCCACGTTCTGAAAAGAAAAAAGCAAATTCATTAGATGGTTTTTGATGATAAAAAACGGGAATTGATTTTACATATAAATTCTGTATCCCTTGAGATCCGAGAAAATCCATCAAAGAAGACAACATTTTTTCAATTCTTTCTCCTCCTGTAGTATACGGTAGTATTAGTCCTCCGTATGTCAATCCCTGATGAGAATATATTGTCTTATCATTAATATTAGCTGGAAAAACGGCAACCAATTTTGTTTGATCATATATCAATAGAGAAAAATCCTGAAATCGATCTGAGTGATATTCCATAAAATCTCTATGAAAAAGAAATGTACCATTTTTAGCACTATCAATAAAACTATTCCACGCAGTATAATCGTCTCTTTGATATTTTTTAATCGAATACTTCTGCAAAATAATTATTTAGAAAAGTGAAAATAGTTAATTTGTTTGAGTATCTAGAATATAAGTCTTATTTTTAATTGCAAGAAAATAAGTTATGCTTCTTTTCTTACGAAAAGGTAATAAAAATTTATACCTGCAATTGCCGTATTAGTTATTATTATTGGTAACGACCAATTGAGTAATACCCCATAAATTACAAAAGCCACACACCCCACAGTATTTATTAGTCGAAGTTTTTTGATGTTACGCATTAGAAAAGATATTAGCACCATAAATGATGCGAAATACCCAACTAATTCTATTAAAAAATTTTGATCTGAAAACATATATTTTGCGTTTTTTATCGTTAAAAAATGTATTTTACCGATATTTTAAAAGAATTTACAAGTTAGTAATTGGTTTAATAAGCTATATTTGCCCAAGATTAAAAATATCGGAACAAACTAATTTTGCCCCTCAAAACGAATTGATCCCAAAACCATAATTACCCCAAAATTTTGACAAAAAATCCCGAGTTTCCTCGGGATTTTTTATGTCTATATAAATAAGATAGATTATACAATCTTATTTCTTTTACGCTCTACTTCTGTCAAGAATACTTTTCTTAACCTTAAGTGATTAGGAGTTACCTCTACGTATTCATCTTTCTGGATATACTCTAAAGCTTCTTCTAAAGAAAATTTAATTGCTGGAACAATCTTCGCCTTATCATCTGCACCAGAAGAACGTACATTACTTAACTTCTTCGTTTTTGTAATATTTACGGTCATATCATCTCCACGAGAATTCTCTCCGATTACCTGTCCTTCATAAATATCTTCTCCTGGATCTACAAAAAACTTTCCTCTATCCTGCAACTTATCAATTGAATAAGGTATTGCGGATCCTTTTTCCATAGAAACTAATGAACCATTGATACGTCCAGGAATATCACCTTTAAGTGGTTGGTATTCCTTAAAACGGTGTGCCATAATTGCTTCACCTGCTGTAGCCGTTAACAATTGATTACGTAACCCAATAATTCCTCTTGAAGGAATCAAAAACTCACAAATCATGCGCTCTCCTTTAGCTTCCATGCTTAACATTTCACCTTTACGCATAGTAACCATTTCTACAGCTTTACCAGATACGTGCTCTGGTAAATCGATAGTCAATTCTTCAATTGGCTCACATTTAACACCATCAATCTCTTTAATGATTACTTGTGGTTGTCCTATTTGTAATTCATATCCTTCACGACGCATTGTCTCAATCAAAACTGATAAGTGAAGTACTCCTCTACCAAATACTAAAAATTTATCCGCACTATCTGTCTCATTGACTCTAAGTGCTAGATTCTTTTCTAGTTCTTTTTCTAACCTTTCTTTAATATGTCTAGAAGTAACGAATTTACCATCTTTACCAAAAAACGGTGAATCGTTAATAGTAAACAACATACTCATTGTTGGCTCATCAATTGCGATCGTTTTCAATCCTTCTGGATTTTCAATATCTGCAACGGTATCACCAATTTCAAATCCTTCTAGTCCGACTAAAGCACAGATATCACCTGCTTCTACTTTAGAAACCTTCATTCTTCCTAAACCTTCGAATGTATGAAGTTCCTTTATTCTGGACTTCTTTATGGTTCCATCTCTTTTTACCAAAGAAACTTGCATTCCTTCAGTCAATATTCCTCTCTGCAAACGACCGATTGCAATACGACCCGTAAATGAAGAGAAATCCAAAGATGTAATTAACATCTGTAGTGTACCTTCTTCAACTTTTGGAGAAGGAATATGTTCCATCACCATATCTAATAAAGGCTCTATATTATCAGTTTCTTTTTTCCAGTCATCGCTCATCCAGTTATTCTTAGCAGAACCATATACTGTAGGAAAATCCAATTGCCATTCTTCTGCTCCTAATTCAAACATTAGATCAAATACCTTTTCGTGTACCTCATCTGGCGTACAGTTTTCCTTATCTACCTTATTTACTACTACACACGGTTTTAAACCAAGATCAATAGCTTTTTGTAGTACAAAACGTGTTTGTGGCATTGGCCCTTCAAAAGCATCCACTAGTAATAATACTCCATCGGCCATATTTAATACACGTTCAACTTCTCCTCCGAAATCGGCGTGACCTGGTGTATCAATAATGTTAATTTTTGTTCCCTTATAGGTAACAGAAACGTTCTTAGAAGTAATTGTAATTCCTCTTTCGCGCTCTAAATCATTATTATCCAAAATTAAGTCTCCTGTATTTTCGTTTTCACGAAACAGTTGACAGTGATACATAATCTTGTCTACCAAGGTAGTTTTACCGTGATCTACGTGAGCAATTATAGCAATGTTTTTTATAGCAGTCATATACGCCTGATTTTAAGGGTGCAAAGGTACACTATATTTTAACAGGTTGTATGTTAAAATGTAATTATTAAAAAAGCTTCAAAATCAAGGACTTAAATCTCTCTTATGAAGTTTTTAAAATTTTTAAGAATAATACTTGTTAAAGAAAACATAGTTCTATAATTGGATCATAACAGGAACTCACAATAGGCATTATAAAATTATTATACTCCTTACACTTCTTGCCAGATAATCTTTTTATTCGACTACTAAAAGATATATCTTTGCATTTCTAAAATATGAATATGGAACTTTCTAAGATTAAAAACATAAAAAATCTTGATGCGAATAATTTTTTCCTTCTTGCGGGCCCTTGTGCCATCGAGGGTGAAGAAATGGCATTACGAATTGCAGAAAAAGTGGTAGAAATCACTTCTAAGCTAAAAATACCTTATGTTTTTAAAGGTTCTTTTAAGAAAGCAAACCGTAGTCGTATAGATAGTTTTACTGGTATTGGAAACGAAAAAGCACTAAAGATTCTTAGAAAGGTAGCAGAAACGTTTGAAGTTCCAACTGTAACTGACATCCATGAAAATGAAGATGCTGAGATGGCAGCGGCATATGTTGATATTTTACAAATCCCTGCTTTTTTAGTTAGACAGACTGACTTAGTAGTTGCTGCGGCTAAAACAGGAAAAACAGTAAATCTAAAAAAAGGGCAATTCATGAGTCCCGAAGCCATGCAACATGCAGTTAGAAAAGTAAAGGATAGCGGTAGCGACCTTGCAATGATAACAGATAGAGGAACTATGTTTGGATATCAGGATATGATTGTGGATTTTAGAGGGATACCAACTATGAAACAATATGCTACCACCGTTTTGGATGTTACCCATTCATTACAACAACCCAATCAATCCAGTGGAGTAACAGGAGGAAGACCTGATATGATCGAGACTATTGCCCGTGCAGGAATTGTAACAGGTGTAGATGGATTGTTTATGGAAACTCATTTTGATCCAGCTAATGCAAAAAGTGATGGAGCCAATATGTTAGATCTTCAATATTTAGAAAAACTACTTAGTAATTTAGTAGCTATTAGACAAACGGTCAATTCGTTATAAATTTTTCGTTTCTAAAAACATAGGCTTGTTTTAAAATCTCTACAAAAACCTGCTCATCTATTTCATCCTGATTGCGATAGCGAAGAGATTTTACATATTTCCTTTTATCTGATTCTAGCTTTTCTATATGCTTCGTAAAATATTGAGCATTCCAGAATCCTACATCTACGTACCCTTTTGTTACATTTAAATAGCAAATCGGTGATTTACCTATATAATAAAAAGGCACTCTCCATTTAAATAATAGCTCAACTTCTGGCAATGTAGCTTCTATAATTACCTGTAAATGTAGCAATATAGTCCTAAATGGTTCTGGTTGATTAAGAATGTATTGTTCTGCAGGTTTCATATGGCATATAATCTATCTAAAATTATACTTTTTTCAACTAATAATTATACCCTAATTAATATTCTTTAAAATTAATTTACTTTCTAATAGTAACAAATTCTATATACCTGACATAAACATCTATATATCCTAATAAACGCTATAACTAATTAACCATGGAAAATCTTTACAAAAAAATTACCGTAGATATCCCTGAACATCTTACAAAACCAAGCCTTTCTTTCAAAAAACATACTTGGTTAGCAATGGCAGGACTTATATTATTTGTGATTTCATATATCGCTTTATCCTGGTGGTTTGGGTATACTGCGTATCGATTGTTTTCGGATTCACTAACAGGAGGAAAAGATGCATTTATGAACTTTCTAATAGGAATTCCTAATTTGTTTCTATTCATATTCATGATAAAGGCATTGTTCTTTATTAAACGAGGAGGTGATCCAAATCAACAACAAATCACCGAAAAAGATGAACCAATATTATTTAACTATTTATACCAACTTGCTGATGAAGCTGGAGCCCCAAGACCGCATAAAGTATTTCTATCAAGCAGAGTAAACGCAAGTGTATCTTACGATTTATCAGTACTTAATTTCTTTTTTCCTTCAAAAAAAAACCTAGAGATTGGTATTGGTCTTATAAACGTGCTAAACCTTGGTGAATTTAAGGCTGTACTTGCACATGAATTTGGACATTTTGCTCAGAGATCTATGCTTGTTGGGAGATGGGTATATATGTCACATCAAATTGCAGCACATATCATTGGAAGAAGAGATGCACTGGATAACATCCTTCAAACCATTTCTTATTTAGACCTAAGAATAGCCTGGATAGGATGGATTCTGTCAATTATTGTGTGGTCAATTAGAGCAGTCATAGAGATTTTCTTTAAAATAGTCGTTATTGCTCATAGGGCACTTTCCAGAGAAATGGAATTTCATGCGGATCTTATCGCTGTTTCTTTAACAGGAAGTGATGCTCTTATACATGCGTTGCATCGACTACAAGCCGCAGATGATGCATATGACAAATCATTAAACATGGTTCATCTTGCTCTTAATAAAGAAAAGGCAGTTGTAGATATGTTTGCTTTACAGACCAATGCAATAGAAAGAATGGCGTTTATCTTAAACGAGAAAGATTATGGAGCTTCTCCTGAAGTCCCGTTAAAAAATCCTGAGGAAAATAGAATATTCACATCAAAGTTAGCTAACCCACCAAAAATGTGGGCAACCCATCCAGCGGATCATGATCGAGAAAACAATGCTAAAAAAGTATACATAAAAGCTGCTATCGATAATCGTTCTGCTTGGGAGTTATTCTCAAATCCAGAAGAAACGAAAAAGAATATCACTGCGGCCTTAATAGAAACTGCAAACATAAAAACAACTCCTCTTCCTACAGAAGAGAGTATTATCGATCAGAATAAGATATTTGACAAAGTATATTATCATCCAAAATACAGAGGTGTATATCTAGATCGAGAGTTTCTTAGATATTATGAAAATCCAAATGATATTTATCTTCAAAATTCGACCTTCTCAGATTTAAAAAAAGAAATAAACGCTTTATATCCAGAATCTTTAAATGAGGATCTGGAAATCCTTAAGACCATCAATGAAGAGCAGGTAATGCTTACCGCATTAAAAGAAAAAATTCTTACCGCTCCTGGAGGAGTAATTATGTATCGAGGAGAACAAATCAACAGAAAGGATTTGCCAGAAGTAATCCAAAATGTCGAAAGAGAATTGACAGAAGCGCAAGAAAAAATTCAATCTCACGATAAATTGAGTCGATCGGTATCTCTAAAAGCAGCCAAACAAATAGGAAATGGATGGGATCAATACTTAAATAACTTGGTGAATATTATACACTATTCAGAACATAACAGAGCGAATGTTGAGGATTCTGAAAATGTACTTTATAACGTACTGAATGTTGTAATGGCGGATGGAAGAGTTACTTCATCAGAATTAGACAGATTATTAAGAGTGGCGAATGATCTCCATGGAGTTTTGCAAAAGGTATATTCAAATACCAATAGTATTAAATTGTCAAAAGAATTTTTAGACAAATTAGAAACCAAAAACTGGGAAGAATTTATTGGAAAATTTGATTTAGTCCATGCAGATAAGGATAATATCAACGAATGGATGAAAGTTATCGAAAGTTGGATAAATACTGCAAAGTCTTCGTTATTTACGCTACGTTCTTTAGCTCTAGAAAGTTTATTAAAAGGTGAAGAATATGTCAACAACCTAGTTCTTCTGGATGAAATTTCTAATGATTCAGCTCCTTCACTTTCCACATTACCCGAAAAATACAACCTACTCAAACCAGGCATGGAAAGACCTATACAAAAAAAGCTTGGATGGTGGGATCGTTTTCAGACATCAGATGGAATCATTCCCTCAATTGCCAAATTAGCAGTTGCTGGAGTAATTGTAGGAGCAACAGTTTTTGCAGGAAGTTATGTTGGCACTTCGTCTCTTGCTATTTATAACGGTTTAGCAAAAGATGTAATTGTTCAAGTTAATGATAAGGAGATTGAATTATCCCCTTATTCTTCAGAAAAAATAGAACTTACCATATTAGAAGATCTTAATATTCGAACAACTTCTCTTGATAATGGAACAGAAATAGAAACATTTTCTCCTGAAACAGAATCCACATCTAAGACCTATGTTTACAATATTGCTAACGCGGCAGCTTTAGTTAAATGGACAGCATTTTACGGAGGCCAATCCTATAACAACGATAAACGTTTAGGGGCTTCCAGATGGAGTATTACCAATGCAGATTATGTTTTAGAACAACCACCTAATACAGTTTCGACAAGCGGTGGATCTACGACAAGAGATGTACTGGAAGCTTACAGCAACTATGACCCTGTATCTTTGATCAACATGGTATCATCTGAAGATGAAATCAATGCTATGATATCGTCACACGCTATATGGGATAGCAGGGAATCTGTTCATATTATGACTTGGTTGGCAGTGGCACAAAAACTGGATAATTTTGATACTATTCTTGAAGAAAGACTACAAAAAAACCCTGATGATCCAATGCTACTTAGAATGCAACAAGAAGGAGCTGAAGGGGAAGAAAAGGAGAAAATATGTGCCAATCATAGTGATTTAGCAGTGTCTAATCCAAATAATGCTAATTATTATTACCTAAAAACACGTTGCTTACAAGAAGGATCTATACAAAATGATGCCTTTAAATCGGGTTATAAAAAATGGCCAGATAATCCGTGGTTAGCCTTTGCTTCAGGATATATATATGCAGCAGAAGAAAATTGGGAAATGGCCGAAAAAAGCATGAAAACAGCTATAACAAAAGAACCCGCTCTTAGCTATTACATTAGTATGGATTTAAAGAGAATTCAAAACATGTTAGGGAGAGATACCAAGAATTCTTTCAAGAGAAACTTTCAGGTAGACTATCTGGATTACGTGGAAAAACTGGAAAAAGCAAGTTTTGATATTAAATCTTCACCTGATTATGCATACAGTCTGTTAAACAAGGGACAGCTAAAGGAGGCCATCAATCACACTAGAAACGATAAATTACAAGATTTTATTATTAGATATGCTGCCGCCTCTGATGGCGCAGATCAATCTATTATAGAATCTGCACTTTCGCTAGGAATAGAAAAAGGAATCAATGCGTATACAATCTGGTCTGCATTGGGATTAGCGGTTAGAGAAAATAAAGATATAGCACTATACAGATCCAAAATCAAGGAATTTTATCCCGAAGATGAGAACAAAATATTCGAATTCATTGATTTAGTAAAAAGCAATAATCTAAAAGTAGCCAAACAAAAATTGGGAGATATAAGGCCTTTGGAACTGGGTTCTTTTTATTCTTTAGGAACTATCATTTTAAAAGACAAAGCACCGAAACAATGGAGAGCAAATGCTAAAGGATTATTGTTTCTTAACGAAGGTCCTTATTTTAAGTAAATAACAATACATATTTCTAAAAACGATGATGGTATACACTGTCATCGTTTTTTTTATTGTCTAAAAAACGAAGGAAAAACAGGTCATAACACGGGAAACAAAACTTAATTACTTTTAAAACTTGCACAATTCAATATTTTGATTTTACTTTGTATTTCAAAGTACTTTATAATATGAGCACAGAAGATTATTTAAAAGATATCACTGAAATCAAAGATATGATGAATAAGTCATCACGTTTTTTTTCGCTCAGTGGTTTATCAGGAATACTAGCAGGAATCTATGCATTGATAGGAGCAGCTGTTGCTTATTATCTGGTAAGTGTTAGCGGAAGAGAATATCTAATCTTAGATGGTAAAATATTTAATTACATTTTAATTGATCTAGCCGCAATCGCTTTTTTAAGTGTACTTACTGCTGCTATATTAAGTAGTAGAAAAGCAAAAAGAAACAATGAATCTTTATGGAATTCGGCTTCTAAGCGATTATTAAGTGCTTTTCTAATCCCGTTAATCACTGGTGGAATCTTTATCCTCATAAAAATCTACAACAATCATTATGGACTTACAGGTTCATTAATGTTGATTTTTTATGGATTAGCGTTAGTAAATGCTTCCAAATACACTATTGGCAATGTAAAATATTTAGGGTATATAGAAATTGTACTCGGTTTAATATGCTCTATATTTCCAACATACGGATTTTGGTTCTGGGTGGCAGGATTTGGAATCATGCATATCATATACGGCAGTCTCATCTACTTTACACACGATAGACATGGATAAGGTTTCAAAAATTATTATGATAGTACTATGTGCTACTATAAACTCTTGTACTTTTTTTAACAAAGAAGAGATTCAGTTTGAGATCATAAATAATTCAGATTTTGCACTTAAAAATGTAAAAGTATCTACTTCAGAAAAATTAACAACGCAAAAGTTTGATAGTATTGAACCTAAAGAAAATATAGTGGATTTTCTTTCTATGAAAAATAATACTCAGGATGGAAGTTACACTATAGAATTTACCAGAATTAATAACAACAAAGAAGAAAACAAGTATGGCTATTACACTAATGGAACGCCTTTAGAAGATAGTATAAAGTTTAATATTCAAAATGATACAATAATTGTTGAATTTAATTGAATTAGTTACACACAAATATTTATTTTGCCAATCATTGTAAAGGTCAAAAAGTCTCATCTACGATGAGAAATGATATGAAAAATATAATAGGAAATATAAATAAAGCTTTTGATCATAGAATTCGATTAGGGATTATGTCAATCCTTATGGTAAATGAATATGCAGATTTTAAAACACTAAAAGAACTCCTTGGAGCTACAGATGGTAATTTAGCAAGTCATACCAAAGCTCTGGAGAAAGAAGAATACATCATAGTAGAAAAATCATTTATTGGCAGAAAGCCAAACACCAAATATAGTACCACTAAAAAAGGGCGCGAAGCCTTTAAAAAACATGTAGAGGCTATTGAAAAGTTACTAAAACAATAGCTATATTTTTTTATTAATTTACTTTGAATTTCAAAGTACTTTTAAAACACAAAATGAGATCAATATTATTAGAATTTTTATATGAATGTAGTAAAATCCCTTACCAAAAATGGTTTAAGAAAGAGGAGCCTTGGGATATATCCATATCGCAATTATTGAAACACCCAAAATCCAGCCTGGGATTTCATTTAGGAACTTTCTTGCTACAACATGATTTTACTCCTCAACCTAAATTAGAAAATCACGATGTATTTCATGTACTCACTAAAACTGGAATCACAGTTCCTGAAGAAATATCTATGCAATACTATCTTATGGGTAATGGGAAAAGAAGTATATACCTATATACCGTAATTTTTATTGGCACGCTACTCTATCCAGACAAATTTCGATTATTTAAGACTGCATATAGAAAAGGCAGAAACGCGCTTACATTTCATCAACTGGATTTCAAGAAATTATTAAATCAATCACTAGATACTATACGAATAACATTTTTAATCACTATCAAATGAAAATAATACAATCCATAAATAAAAATGCACTTATTATAGCTACTATTAGCTTTTTAATAGGAACTATACTCCTATTATTACAATTGATTATAGGTTGGGAGCAACTGATCTTTATTGGTATTTTTTATGTACTAATTGCTAGCGCACTTAACGGAATTACCTTTATAGGATTATTAGCCAACACAATAATCAACTATCACTATTATAAAGAAAATCTAGTAACCATTTCTATATGCTTACTCAATATTCCTATTGCAATTGGATACATTTCTTTAGTAATCAACAATCCTTTTCATAATACTTTTTTATAATGAATACCATATATAAACAACTGCCTTTTATCAAAGGTTTTAGTATTGCTGTATTTTTCAGTATCCTTCTACTCTTCATCAGAATTGTAAGAGTTGAATCCACATTTTTTCTATTTCTAGTATGGAATCTATTTTTGGCCTGTATTCCTTATGTTATCACTACTGTACTAAGTTTTAAAAAAGTACATGAAAATCGGTTCTTATTTGGAATAGGATTCATGGCTTGGTTAGCTTTTTTACCTAATGCACCGTATATTCTAACTGATTTTCAGCATATTCGAGTAAGCACATTACATTCTGTATGGTTTGATGTACTGCTTATACTATCTTTTGCTATCAATGGTATGATCATCGGTTTTGCATCCCTAAAAACCATGCAACAATTACTTCAGAAACATTGCTCAGTTAAAACCACACATATTATAACATACTTAGTACTATTATTATGTGGTTTTGGTATCTATCTAGGCAGAGTACTGCGCTGGAATAGTTGGGATATCCTTCAGCATCCATTAGATATTTTGGCAGATATAGCCAAGCGTGTTTTATTTCCGATAGAACACATAAACACTTGGGGATTTACCATTGGATTTGGTGGATTTCTAATCATTACTTATCACCTAATTCAATATTACCACAAAGAAAATAGCTAAAAATATAATCACTATAAATTTTAAAAACTATGGAAACTCAAAAACAAAAAAAGTCTTTTGGACAATGGGTAAAAACATCAATTACTGTACGCATGCTTATGGTAGGAATACTAATCTTGGTATTATTAATTCCACTTTCGTACATTAAAAACTTAATTCAGGAACGTTCTATCAGACAAGAACAAACTGTAGTCGGTGATATCAATCAAAAATGGGGTAACGAAGTGTTGTTGTATGGCCCTATTCTTAAAATTCCTTATCAAACTCATAAGATCAAAAAAATATGGGATGAGAAAACTAAATCTTATAACGAAGAAGATATCATTACAATACGACATGCCTTCTTCTTCCCTAATCTTTTAGATATTAAAGCTAATGTCACTACGGATACATTAAAAAGAGGTATTTATAAATCTCCAGTATACACTTCTAACATGAAGATTAATGGTTCATTTGCTACTCCTTCTTTTGATACAAGAGATATTGCCGAAGAGGATATTTTATGGGATAAATCTACGATCATTCTAAACTCTACAAATCTAAAAGGAATCAAAAGCAATCTACAATTACAATTAGGCCCAGATAAATATATTCTTCAATCAAGGTATTCAAAAGACTCATACACCAATACATTAGAAACAAAATTTTTAAGTGAAAATTCCTGGCCAAAAGAAAAAACAATAGATTTCAATCTAGATCTTATTATTAACGGAAGTAACCAATTAAAATTCATACCTGTAGGTAAAGAAACTAATGTAGCCATAACCTCCGATTGGGCTTCACCAAAGTTCGATGGAAACTATTTGCCTGATCCAAAAACCAAGACTATTTCAGATGAAGGTTTTAAAGCAAACTGGAAAGTATTACAAGTAAACAGAGAGTTCGAACAAGAGTTTTTTGGCGAACTACCGTACATCAATTCATCGGCATTTGGAGTAAAATTTATAGTACCTGTAGATGAATATCAAAAGAGCGAGAGAACTGCTAAATATGGCTACTTAGTAATTGCATTGACATTTTTAGTATTCTTTTTAATACAAACCATTAGTAAAATAAGTATTCATCCATTTCAATACTTAATGATTGGATTAGCTTTAACGATGTTTTACACTTTACTAATTTCGATTTCTGAACATTCCAGTTTTTTAAACGCGTATCTTATTGCAGGAACATCCGTAGTCTTACTTATCTCCGTCTATTCTAAAGCGATTCTTAGGAGCTTCAAATTTATGGCAATGATATCGGCATCTCTAACCGCTTTGTATGCCTTTATATTTGTTATCATTCAGTTAGAAGATTATGCGTTATTAGTAGGAAGTATTGGATTGTTTTTAATACTGGGAACTATTATGATGGTATCTCGAAAGATTGATTGGGGAAATGACGGTGTTTAACTATAAAGCATAATATAATTAATACAGATATAGTGTAGAGAAAAGCTCAAAATTTTAAAATTTAAATTCATAATTCAAGAATGCTGGTTAGTTAGTTGAGAAAAGTCGTGCTTCGGATTTTTGAAGTTCGGCTTTTTTTAACAAAGATTTGTCTCCTTTCGAAATTGTGTTTAAAAAATAAAACTATTACTTTCCGATTCTAAATAGATCGACATACATTTAAAATGATATCATAAAAAACATACTAATGAAAAAGAACATTTTTATAACACTTCTGGCAGCTTCAACTATATCTATTTTCTCTTGTAAAAAAGAGGCTGATAAGAAGATCATCACCGAAGAAATAAAATTCACCAAAGAAGGAGAACTTTCTATACACAACTTAAAAGATTCTATTCCTAATCAAATTGTTGCTTTGGACATTGAAATTGCTGATAATGACTACGAAAGAGAAACGGGTTTAATGTACCGTAAATCTATGCAAGAAAACAGAGGTATGTTATTTATACAAGAAAATTTTAAACCTCAAAGTTTCTACATGAAAAATACTCTGATACCGTTAGATATCATTTATATAGATGATCAATACAAAATCGTGAGTTTTCAGAAAAATGCAAAACCATTAGATGAAACTTCACTTCCTTCAGGAAAGCCAGCAAAATATGTTTTAGAAATAAATGGAGGATTATCTGATCAATGGAATCTAAAAGAAGGTGATTCTATTTCCTTTAAGAAAAACTAAAGTATATAGCTAACAAATAAAAAACCCTTGAAAAGAATAATCTCACAAGGGTTTTATCTAAGGGTATCTTGGGAAAATTTATTTAATAATTTTCACAACTTTATGCATCGTTTTATTACTGAATTTCACAAAATACATTCCTTTAGCAACGTCAAGTGGTATTGATATCTTTCCATTCTTACTAGATATCATATCCGAGTAATACAAGGCACCTTTCAAATCTCTGATAGTAACGTTGAGTGACTTCACCTCTCCAAATAGATTAAAGTTAATTTCATTCTGAAAAGGATTAGGATATGGTGAAGAAATTCGAACAGTATTTGTACCTGATTCTTTATTTAATGGATTACTCACCCAACCATTATCATACCATCCTTCTCCACAGATTTCCAAATCGTCTGTTTGTTGTCCTCCATTGGTGCTAAAAATAACTTTTGCGCATTCTACGTCAGACAATGTGTATTCATACCATCCATCACCATCTGGATCTGTCATCAAAACACCGGGCCAAGAAGTGGTTAACGACACAGGAGTTGTTTGCCAATAATATAATGTTACAGGATTCCAGTTTGTATTTTTATTATTATAATGGATTACCAAATCATTACCAGAAACATCACCTGGGCAAACTGCTGGGCATTCATCATACCATTGATTTGTTAATGTATCATACCATCCATTTGTAGCTCTAGTTAAATCATCTGACTGTCCTCCATTGTTATTATTATTAAAAACAATCCCAATTTCCACAGTTTCTTCAACCAAAAATGAATACCATTGAGAAGATTGTTCTCTATTCATTGATCTACCTGGCCAATTCCATCCAGGTAATGGTTGATTTGTATTTTTATCATACAAATAAACATAGACATCATTCCAATTAGATACGTTTCGATAATAAATAGTGTATGATTGTATTTCAGTAATATTATAATTGTCAGAAATGATCTCTGATTGACCACTACTGTTATATGCAACAGCTTTTAACGTAGTATTTTCAGTAAAAACTAACTCATTCTGATATAAGGTACTAGAATCAGAAGGTTCTGTTCCATCAATAGTGTAATAAATAACCCCTTGATTCGTAGTAGTTAAATTGACTGATATACTTCCTTCATAAGATCCTCCTGGAGGAGTAACGGATAATTCGGGTAATCCCAAAACTCCTGGGCAATCCGAAGGACACTGGTCATACCAAATATTTTCTGAATATACGTACCATCCATCTCTATTTCTAAATTGATCATCCGATTGTTCTCCGCTTCCGTTTGTAAAAACTAGACCAACCTCTACTGATTCTGCAATTGTAGCAATATACCAAGGTGAATCTTGTTCTTTAGTCATTTGTTTACCTGGCCAATTCCACCCAGATAATGCGGTATTATTATTCTTATCAAATGCATATACGAATACCTGATTCCAATTAGAGGTATTTTTAAAATGAATATCGTAAGAAGGTAAATCGCCAAATGTATAATTCCTTGTAATTACCTCTGAAGCGTTTCCATCTGCGTCGTACGCTATAGCTTTTAGTGTGATAGGTTCACTATCACTGCTTCCAAGACTGAAAGTAGTGGTAAACTGCACGCTAGATTGGTTTGGTTCCGATCCATCCAGTGTATAATAAATAACTACTCCATCATTATCAGCTGTTGTAGAACCTTCCATCATAACAGTCACGGCATCATCATAATTTCCAGAATCTGGAGTAACAGTAAGAGTTACCTCATCACTACTATTAAATCCTCCAACATACACGTGCTGAATAGGTGTTTTAAACACATTCCCTTTAGTGTCTACAACTTCTACATAATAATCTACTAACACATCAGACAATCCTTTAATCTCTGCATAACATAAATCTGCAATTGCAGTAGGTTCTATAAAGAAATCAATTTCTGGATCTTGTGTTATATTTCCTTTAGGGAATTGTTTTTGAGTCATCGATTGACTATTCCAAGAACTTACTCCTTCTCCTCCTGAATAGGTATCATTAACAGTATCAGATATAGGGTTTTTACCATCATCGTCTGTTCTATATTTTAACTCTACAGATGCTAATCCACTCACATCATAAGCAAATGTCCAGACATGAAAATCAGAAGTATTTTGAACTTCTTGATATGCATATATAGGACCAAATCCTTTACCTCCTGGATTATACGGAAAACGCTGTGGTATAAATACAGAAGGAGCAGTATTATCCTGATTTGGTGTATCTCCTATTTCTTCTTTAGCATGTTCTATTGCAATATTACCTGCCAAGGTTTGTTTCACCTCCATATCAATTGCCTTCCCATAATACATATATCCACTAGTTAATGATGGTAAGAAAAAATGCCAAGCTTTTTCTGCATTTGATGCTCCAGAAGAAGGATCAATAACTTTAGCTATATCTACTCCTCCACTATTATCCTCTGCAGTTAGCACATAGTTCTCTGCAGCGGTAATTACTGCCCAATTTCTAGCATCTTCTGTCCATCCATCTGGATTAAATCTATAGTCTGTGGTATCATATAATGGCCATAACCAATTAATAAATTGAGGATGCCCCCAGTCATTAGCTGCATTTACCCATGATCCATCTTCTACTTTTACGATATCATTCTCTGGAACAGGATAAGAATTCAAGAATTGCTGAATTGTAGTGGGGTCGTATCCTTTAGAAGCTGCTGCATTAGCAAAACCTGGAACTGATTCTTGATAATAACTGTCTCCACCACTCCAAGCGTTATCTCCATCATGAGCAAGTAATACAATCGATGGCTGATTAGGATCACTAAAAGGAGCGATATTAGCATCAATCTCTCCTGTTCCCATAGAACTAAATCCATTTTGGTAGCTTAATAAATCTGCCATTGGCACTACATCCATTTTATATGCCTGACCAGTTTCAGGATCAACATATTGAGCTTTGTGTGCCTGATAACAATATGGAGCTGCAAAAGTACCTCCTCTTCCATCAATTTGACCTTTCCACCAATTCTGACCATTTGTGGCCACTTTATCAGCTCCGTTTGGTGGATCTATATTTACTCCAGATGTACCATAATCTAATGGATAATCATTCAATGTACGCGACAAGTGACTATTGGCAACTACAGACCACTGAAAACCTTCTTCTACCAAGACTTTAATAATCCTTTCTGAAAAGGAACACTCTGCTGGCCAAAACCCTTTAGAATACTCTCCTCCAAAAGTTTCGCTCATAATTAATTTATGTGTTTTTAGTTCCATTCTTAATGCACGTTCGCTTATCAATGGCGCCAATGCATGGTGAAACGTAAATCCAGTAAGATCCATTCTAGGTTGTCCACCAGATGTTTTCCAGTTTTTAGCCTCTATAAAATTGTTTTCCCAACCTTGACTATACCCCCAAACGCCAGCATTCCCTAAACTGTTTACGTTTTATATCAAACATCCTGAGTAATTAACTTGTGCGCCACCATTTGGTAATCCTAATAATGTTTGAACAGAATTCTTAGGTCCATATTGATATGCTTTTACACGATCATATTTTCCAAAAATTTCTTCTAGGTTATTTAGCGGATGGCTTATGCCGTCATCATATATATTCCAGGAATCGCCCGATATTTTTAAATTATGAGACTCTAAAACCGTTTGATATCGATTAGGGTTCTCTTTACTTTTTTCTGGCCAATAATTTGGCTGTTGCATATGCCACAAATAAGATGTGTGGACTTGTTGTCCTGCTATCCCAGAATAGATAAATAGCAGTAGTAAGAATAAGTTAGTGTTTTTCATGAATCTTGTGTGTTAAATATATAATTGTACTTCGCTGTAAAACAGCATTTATATATTCCAACAACAACTAACCCAAGCAAAAAAAGCTTCCCAAATCTTATATTTGCAAATTACTTATACATATTTCGTATCACTATGTGAACCAAAAATTAATGACTCAAATTTTAGATAACACATAATTATATGTTACTAAAAAGGATATATACCCCTTTTCAAAACAATATCTTCAACTATCAATAAATCAAAAAATTAACTAATTGATAATGATATTTTCAAATGTAAGTAATTAAAAAAGTAAACTTCTTACTCGATTATCACTCAAACGATATAGTGTTAACAAAAAAGACTAAGGTTGCCAAAACCACAACTTAATTAGTACAATGAAGGTTCATAAAACAAAAAATCCATCGCTAAAGCGATGGATTTTTTAATATTTAAAACCTAAAGGTTTCTACTCCTCAGTTTTTTTTTTCTCTTTCAATCCTACTTTCTTCACAGTATCATACATTACAGGTGTTGCAATGAATAATGAAGAATACGTACCTACAAGTACACCAATAATTAATGAGAACATAAATCCTCTTAATGGCTCTGCAAAAATAAATATAGCGATCAATACTAATAAGGTAGTTAATGAGGTATTTAATGTACGACTTAATGTACTATTTAATGCTCCATTAATATTCTTATCCAATGGCCACATTGTATGTTCTACAAAATACTCACGAATTCTATCAAATACTACCACCGTATCATTCAGTGAATATCCAATTACCGTAAGTATCGCTGCTATAAATGCCTGATCTATTTCCATATTAAATGGCATGAATTTCCAAGTTAATGAGAACACACCTAATACTACTAATACATCATGGAATACTGCCGCAACGGCACCTAAACTAAACTGCCATCTTCTAAATCGCAATAAGATATACAAGAATACTACAATTAACGAACCTATTACGGATACGAAAGCAGCTTGTTTAATATCATCTGCAATCGTTGGTCCTACTTTCATAGATGACATAATACCTACTTGTTTATCCTCTGCTCCATCAGAGAACTGCTCATAGGTTAATCCATCTGTTAGATATGGCTTTAATGCAGTAAATAATGAATTAGAGATTTCAGAATCTATCTCTTCACCAGTTTCATTTACTTTATACTTTGTTGTAATTTTTAATTGATTGTTCGCTCCTAAGGTTTTTGCCTGTGCGCTACCAAATACTGCTACCAGATCTTTTTCCACATCAGTGGGCACAACATCTTGAGCAAAACGAACAGTATATGTTCTACCTCCAACAAAATCAACCCCTTGATCAAGTCCTTGAGTAAACAAAGAAGCTATACCAGATACTACAATAACCGCAGAAATAGCATATGCAATCTTTCTTTTTGCAAGAAAATTAATATTTATATTCTTAAATAAGTTTTTAGTAGCAGCTGTAGAAAATGCTAACTCTTTACCATTCTTACCATATCCATCTATAAATAATCTAGTAATGAATATTGCTGTAAATAATGATGTTAGAATACCTATTAATAAAGTAGTTGCAAATCCTTTAATTGGACCTGTACCAAAGAATAAAAGTATCAAACCAGTAAGACCTGTAGTAATATTTGCATCCAATATCGACGATAATGCATTATTAAAACCATCTTTTATAGCATCTACTTGTGACTTACCTTTAGCTAACTCTTCTTTAATTCTTTCGAAGATAAGTACATTCGCATCTACAGACATACCAATGGTCAATACAATACCTGCAATACCTGGTAATGTCAATACAGCTTTTAATCCTGCTAAAACTCCAAAAATAAATAAGATATTCACCACCAATGCAACATCGGCAAATGCACCTGCTTTACCATAGTAAAACATCATCCAGATTAATATCAATACTAATGCAATTCCAAAAGACATGATTCCACTATCAATAGCTTCTTGTCCTAAGGATGGTCCTACTACTTCACTTTGAATAATATCTGCTGATGCAGGTAATTTACCAGCTCTCAATACATTTGCTAAATCCTGACCTTCTTCTACATCAAAGTCACCAGAGATTTCACTTCTTCCTCCACTAATCTTACCACTAGACACTCCAGGAGCAGAATATACTATATCATCAAGAACAATTGCAATCTGACTTCTTTGATTAAAGGCACGCTCAGTCATTTCTTCCCATTTCTTAGCTCCTTTACCATCCATTTGCATGGATACTATAACATTGTTTAGTTGACCATATGTCTGTGTCGCATCTGTAATCACTCCTCCACTTAACTCTGGAGTATTGTCACGATTTCCTTTAAGCGCGTATAGATCTACAACTTCAGAATCCTTTGCTTGTTTACCCCATACAAATCTAGCGTAACGTTGATCTCCTGAAAGTAATGATCTTACTTTAGGATTTCTAAGGTATGTATTAAATTGAGCTGTATCTCTAACTGCAATTGTAGCAAGAATAGGACCTCCTTGATATACGTTAGATTGATCAGACAAAAGATCAAAAATTGGATTTACTACAGTTTCTACATCAGTAGAATCTTCTGCATCTTCTAATAGATCAGCAATAGCATCATCTTCGCTCGTTTTAGTAGTATCTACTTGAGTAGAATCAGACGCTTTCTCAGCAGTTTCTTCTACCGCTTCTTTTACTTCTTCCTTAACTTTTTCAAGATCTTGTTTTAGCACATTATTAGCCGCTCCAAGAAAAGTAGACATGTCATTTATACTAAATACATCCCAAAACTCTAATTGAGCTGTACTCTGTAATAACTTCTTAACACGATCTACATCTTTTGCTCCTGGTAATTCAACCAAAATACGACCAGACTCTCCTAAACGCTGGATATTAGGTTGTGTAACTCCAAATTTGTCAATACGCTTACGTAATACTTCAAATGCTGAAGTTACAGACTCATCAATCTTTCTTTTCAGAACAGGCTTTACAACATCATTAGACATATCAAAAGTGATATCATCGCTCAAGTTTTTATTTGCGAAGATATCAGGAGAAGCAAATTGCGCATCTGGGATGTTCTCGAATTCAATAAAGAAGTCTTCTACATAAGTATTCTGACTATTCTTTTGAGTTTCATCTGCAGCATTTAATGCCTGAACAAATGCTGGATTTTTAGAATCATTTGCAAGACCTTCTAATATATCTCTTACAGAAATCTGAAGAATCACATTGATTCCTCCTTTAAGGTCAAGCCCTTTATTAAGTTCTTTACTTTTTGCATCGTTATAACTAAAACCAGCAAAAATTGGTTCTTTACCAATAGAATCAAGGTAATTACGTTGCTCTATTTCTCTTAGACTAGAAGCATCAGCTTCTGGGTATTTAGCTAAGGCATAACTCTCAGCTTCTTTCTCTTTTGTGTACGCTAAATATGTAAACGATAATTGATAAATACATACCAATCCGAATAAAATCGCAAACATTCTAACAACTCCTTTATTTTGCATTGTTTATTTGTTTTGGCCAAACCTATAATAAGAGTGTATATAAAACATACTCAAGGCCCGACAATTGTTTTTAATTATTGAATTTTATTATTGAATTTTGTGCTATCTCTATAGTTAAAACACCATATAAAAAGACAAAACATCTTCTTTTTTTGGTTAAAAAATTGAAATAGTTTTATGGAATTTCTTGTAAGTTTTAAATCCCAATTAAGAAATGGGTCCAGCTCTTACTTCTGGAATATTACGTGAAGTATTATCTATTGCAATTGCAATGTTTCTATTTACTTTTTGGGCTATTTTTACAAGCCTATCTAAATCATTAGTAGTTATCTCTGAAACATAACTATATGAATTTGTACTAGAATGTCTATTCTGCTTTTGTTTTATTTCTAAAACATATTTACCATTAAAGTCAGTATCAACATCTGTACTTTTGTAGATTTCGTATATGTCAAGATTATAATCTTTAGAACGTTCTTGTATAGGAAATTCACCATTATCTCCAGTTTGATTACTAAGGACATAATCAAGATTAGCGCTTTGTTCTTTAGAAAGGGTTTTTCTTATAAACTCTACATCAGCATCACTATAATATGTAATCTTTAGTGTACCTTCTTTTAGTTCTTTTGATACTCTTGTATTCTTAGCCCCAACAGATTGCAACTGTTTTTTTACAATTGCAATAGCATTTTGAGCTTCCAGAGAACTAACATCTACATTGGTAAACTCTAATACAATTTCTTGATTAGGTACAACGGCTTGTTGTTGCATTACAACTAGTAACGCAAACGCAGCAAGTAAAGTTCCGAAATACCATTTCTTCATCATGGGGGCAAATATAGAAAAATTAAAACTGCATTTCTAACGTCTTCAAATAAATATCTACAGCAAAAGATTAGATATTATAATGCTCAGACTTTTATTCTATCTTTTTTACCTCAAAACTTAACAATTTCATGCCTGGAATAGATCCTGAAACTAGGATATTTGCAAAATCCTGAGCTTCTTCAATAGTAAAATCACCAGATATTTCTGACTTCCCACCTACTATAGGTCCAGAAGAAACGCCAGGCGCACTATAAACTTCATTATTAAGAACGATTGCTATTTGTGACCTTTGCGCATATGCTTTTCCTGTTAAATCCCTCCATCTCTCTGCTCCTTCTTCATTCATTTGCATAGAAATCACTGGCATATTCAAGGTATTATAATTCATAAAGGCATCTATCACCACATCTCCGCTAAGTGCTGGCTTTCCTAATCTATTCTTCTTTAATGCATACAATGGAAAGTTACCCGTTTCTTCTTCCTTAACGCCCCATAAAAATTTCACAAATCGTTTTTTATCCAATAATGCCAATTCTGCTGTTTTTGAAGAAATATAAGTCTTAATCTGTGCAGTATCTTTTTCTTCTACATAAAACAAAACAGGTCCTCCTTGATATCCTGCATTTTTGATTAAATCAAAAAACGGATCAACTTCCGATTCTTCTTCTCTTTTTGCTTCTTCATTAACTTTCACTAAAAAAGTAGTAAAATCTTTAAGTCCATACGTTTCATAAAAATCCAGTTTACCAGGATTTAAAATATAATTTTTAAATCTTTCGGCCTCATAATAGGTAGCAACTTTAATCTTAATTCTATTTCCGTCTTGTATATGCACTACCTCAGCTTTATCTGTAATTTTTTGTAATCTCTTTTTTAAAACATCAACTACTGAATTAATTTTTTGAATAGAAGTATCACCATCGTTAAGTTCTATAGTGATTTCAATAATCTTATCAGGTTGTGGCCCAAAATTACAGGAACCTAGTAGTAACAAAAGAAAAAGGCTCGTAATTAAAATCGAAAAATTATAAGAGCAAATTTTAAGCATATATTTTTATTTTAAAAAACAAAGAGCTGCTATGTGATAGCAGCTCTTATTATATCTAATCAGAAAAGAAACTAATTATAATTCTAATAATCCATTAGTTTTCTTAACACCTTCAGCACTTTCAGCTAGTTTTGCCTTCTCTGCATCACTTAGTTCTATTTCAACTATTTTTTCAATACCATTTCTACCCAATACAACAGGAGCTCCAATACAAAGGTCATTTAAACCGTACTCTCCTTCTAATAGTGTTGAACAAGGGAATATTTTTTTCTGATCACAAGCAATTGCCTGAACCAATCCTGAAACCGCTGCTCCAGGAGCATACCAAGCAGATGTTCCTAACAATCCTGTAAGTGTCGCTCCACCAACTTTAGTATCAGCAGCCACTTGCTCTAAACGCTCATTAGAAATAAACTCTGAAACTGGCACACTATTTCTAGTCGCCAATCTAGTTAAAGGGACCATACCTTTATCACTATGTCCTCCAATCACCATTCCATCTACATCAGAAATAGGTGCTCCTAATGCTTCTGCTAGTCTATATTTAAAACGTGCACTATCTAAAGCACCACCCATACCGATAATTCTATTTTTAGGAAGATCAGTAGTCTTATGCACTAAATAGGTCATCGTATCCATTGGGTTACTAACAACGATAATAATTGCATTTGGAGAATGCTCTATTAAACTAGAAGAAACGGATTTTACAATCCCTGCATTAATCCCTATCAATTCTTCACGTGTCATTCCTGGTTTACGTGGGATACCAGATGTAATTACAGCAATATCACTTCCTGCAGTTTTAGAATAATCTCCTGTAGTTCCTGTAATTTTGGTATCAAACCCATTCAAAGATGCTGTCTGCATTAAGTCCATTGCTTTACCTTCTGCATATCCTTCTTTAATATCTAACAACACTACTTCTGAGGCAAAATCCTTTATGGCAATATATTCGGCACAACTTGCACCTACTGCACCAGCTCCTACTACTGTAACTTTCATTATATCTATATAATTTTGATTAATATTTTACTTAGATATTGAATTCCTTCAATATCAGCGCGAAAATACAAATTCTTTAAGGATTTTGTTTGTGAATTCTTAGTTAAATTACCAACCAAAATTCAATCCAATAGATAGATTTTGATAGTTCTGAAGTGTGTAATCCAAATTAGCTCTGAAGAATCCTAATTTCACATTAGCACCTATAGTTGCTTTGAGACCTGAAGTTTTATTATCTACCGAAATAGGATCTTCTACTGTTTGTGTTGCCAGCGGTCCGTTTTGTACTTCATATGTACCTAGAATATCTGCTTTACTGTTTCCAAAATAATATCCAAAACCTCCATAAAAGTTGAATTTAGAGAGCTTAGTAGAAATAATACCACTAACCAACCACGAATTGGTTTTTAATCGTATTTCCTGATCTGCTCCATCAGTTCCACTGTCTTCTGTAAAATCATAAAACCCTCTAACATTGGTATACCCTATTAACCCTGAAAATCTAAACGGAAGTCTTTTCCAAGAAAAAATCCAATCTGTTAACTCATGTTGTACCGCTAATCCATAAAGAAAAACCTCTGTATTTTCTCTTATCGCGATTTTTGGTAAAAACCTAGCTTTAATTTCTGTGCTTTTTGATATCCCCATAGAACCTTGTAAAAATCCTGTTGGTGCAATATTCACTTCTTTTTCTCCAATTCCATCAGGTAATGTCACTTCTATTTGTGCCAATTGGCCTTGATTAAGCAATACCACAATATCTCCGCGATCACCACCAAAAGCATTTGCAACTGTTTGACTAGAAGGACCTTCTCTAAATGTTACACCATCATATTCTGCGGTATTAAGTATAAACGATTGCTTTTCTTCTCTTACAAAGGAAAGGTTTCCAATAAAGCCAACCTCAAAACGCCATAACTTCTTAACCTTAGCTGTTTTATACCAACCATTAGACATACTATTCACTAATACTTCTCCAGCTGGCGCAAAATAATTCGAGCTAAAACGCTGTGCATTTGCGATACCTAATTCTAATAATTGATCCACATTGGTTTGAGAGTATGATACCTGCAGCAGAAGCATCATAAGAAGTATAATGATTTTTTTCATGAGATTTGGGTTTTATCGGCGCAACAATATATAAAAAAATCCGCTATACATTGTATAACGGATCTCTTTCTAAATTATTTAGCTATACTAGTTAAGCATCTATATTTGCGTATACAGCATTCTTCTCTATAAACTCTCTTCTTGGCGGTACCTCATCTCCCATTAACATAGAAAAAATTCTATCTGCTTCTGTTAAATTATCTATCGTTACCTGACGCATTGTTCTAAACTCAGGATTCATGGTAGTATCCCACAATTGCTCTGCATTCATCTCTCCAAGACCTTTATATCGCTGTATTTTAGAGTTTTCTCCAAATTCCTTAACAATTATATCTCGCTGATCATCATTCCAAGCATATTGTTTTTTTGCTCCTTTTTTCACCAAATATAATGGCGGAGCTGCAATATAAATATGTCCTGCTTCTATCAATTCTTTCATATAACGGAAGAAGAACGTAAGAATTAGTGTAGAAATATGACTACCATCCACATCGGCATCACACATAATCACAATCTTATGGTAACGCAGCTTAGAAAGATTCAATGCTTTACTATCTTCTTCTGTACCTATAGTAACACCAAGAGCAGTAAATATGTTTTTGATTTCTTCATTTTCAAAAACTTTATGATGCATTGCCTTTTCTACATTCAGAATTTTACCTCGCAATGGAAGAATTGCCTGAAACATACGATCACGACCTTGTTTAGCAGTTCCACCTGCCGAATCTCCCTCGACCAGGAACACTTCACACAAAGCAGGATCTTGCTCTGAACAATCCGATAGTTTTCCAGGAAGACCTCCTATACTCATTACAGTCTTACGCTGCACCATTTCACGAGCTTTCTTAGCTGCGTGACGTGCTTGTGCTGCCAAAATTACTTTCTGAACAATAGTCTTGGCATCATTAGGATTTTCCTCCAAGTAGTTTTCCAACATTTCAGAAACTGCTTGAGAAACTGCAGAAGTAACTTCCCTGTTTCCTAATTTAGTTTTAGTCTGACCTTCGAATTGAGGCTCGGCTACTTTTACAGATACAATAGCTGTAAGTCCTTCTCTAAAATCATCACCAGCTACTTCAAACTTTAATTTATCAAGCATTCCAGAAGCATCTGCATACTTCTTTAGAGTAGACGTAAGCCCTCTTCTAAATCCAGAAAGATGTGTACCTCCTTCGTGAGTATTAATATTATTTACATAAGAATGCAAATTCTCTGCATAAGAGTCATTATAAATCATTGCTACTTCTACAGGGATATCATTTTTCTCCCCTTCCATAGAAATAACATCACCAATAATTGCATTTCGACTTGTATCTAAGAATTTTACAAATTCTTTCAACCCTTCTTCAGAATGGAATGTTTCATTTACGTAATTACCTTCATCATCCTTATGTCGTTTATCTGTAAGAATAATTGTTATACCTTTATTAAGGTATGCCAATTCACGCATACGACTCGCTAAGGTGTCGTAGTTATATTCTAATGTTTGTTGGAATATAGTAGGATCTGGTCTAAAAGTAACAATGGTACCATTAAAATCTGTATCTCCTGTAGATTTTACAGGATACAATGGTTTTCCTTTTTCATATTCCTGCTCCCAAACCTTTCCATCTTTATGAACTATTGCATGCAAATGATCAGAAAGCGCATTTACACAAGAAACTCCTACTCCATGCAGTCCACCTGATACTTTATATGAATCTTTATCGAATTTACCTCCAGCTCCAATTTTAGTCATTACAACTTCCAGCGCTGAAACTCCTTCTTTTTTATGAATCCCTACTGGAATACCACGACCATTATCCTTGGTAGTTATAGAGTTATCTTCATTTATTGTAACATCAATTGCATCACAATGACCTGCAAGTGCTTCATCAATGGAGTTATCCACTACTTCATATACCAAATGATGTAAACCTCTAGTCCCTACGTCTCCAATATACATTGATGGACGCATGCGCACATGCTCCATTCCCTCTAATGCCTGAATACTATCGGCAGAATAATTATTTTTCTTTGCTTCTTCGCTCATAAATCAGCTTTATTTATTACAATTTTTGGTCAACAAACAAAGATAAAAAAAGAGTAAAATGTTCAAAGTATTTTATATAGTTTGATTTAAAGAGTTATCAACAATTAGTTAAGAACAATACCAGAAAAACAAAAAACACTCTTAAAAGAGCTAAAAATATCCTTAAAATCGATTTTGAATTAATTAACATTTCTGATTCAAATACTCAAAATCCACATAAAGCTTTGTAAACAAAAGTATTAAAACACTAAATCTTACAAAAATATGAATCTAAAGCTTTTTGTTTTAATCTTCAAAGAAGACAGTATTTTAAAATATTTATAGCCCTTTTTTAGGCTCTATAAATATTTATTAAAACGCTTTCTCAATCAATACTTACGAATAATAGGAGCTTAACAGAGCCTTAACTTTGTTTAAAAAATCATTAACACATTAGATTATACTAGCCTAATTACAAATCAGTTAACGGATTACAATAAAATCACAATTCAACTAACATTTAAAAAAAATGAAAACTAAAAATTTATTGAATTTAAGTAAAGCTGCATTTATATGTCTGGGAATCCTGGTAGGATCCTGTACAAATGAAACTTTTGAAGAAGCTGGTGTTAACGGAGATGACCAATTAATAAAGAAATTCTTTAATGATGACATCGTCCTAGTAAAAGACCTAGGAGACGGAACATACCTAGGAGGTGATATTATCTACACCGCTGAACAATTAACTGACAAGCGTGTTGGATATAGTAACGATCCAACTCCTGGCGAAGAATTAGATGAAAAACTAGGCTTATATCGAGGTATACAAAAATGGCCTAACAATACCATTATTTACGTGTTTGACAGCAATCTTAGCAACAATCAAATACAGGTATCCTTAAATTCTATGCAAGAATGGACAACCAAAACTAACATAAAGTTTAAGGAAAGAACTAACGAAAACTATTATGTAACTATAACTAGTAGTGGAGCAGGCTGTAATTGTGCAAGTGCAAACCTAGGAGTTAACGGTAATCGTGGAAGAATTAACATGGGAATCAGAACAAGTGAAGTTGTAATGATTCACGAAATTGGCCATACACTTGGTTACATTCATGAGCAAACTCGTTCAGACAGAGATAATCATGTAAGAATTCTTTTTGAGAATATTCAAGATGGAGCAGCAAGTCAGTTTAGAAAAAATAATAATTCTGTAAACATTGGTGAATTTGACATCAAATCAACCATGATGTATGGTGCATATACATTTAGCAAAAATGGACAACCTACTATTGTTCAGTTAGACGGAACAACACATCCAAGAAGAAGACCAGAATTATCTCCTGGCGATATCACTGGAACCAATCAAGTATATCCAGCTGGTGACGGTGATGGTGGCGGAGATGGTGACGGAGATGGCAACGGAAATGATATTTGCGAAGGTATTGATGAATGGGTACGTGGACAACAATATAGCGTAGGAGATAAAGTAACATATCAAGGGTTTCTTTATGAAAGAGATTTTAACAGATGGAATAGATTAGGAGAATGTGGAGATACACAAACAGCTGATATCTGCGAAGGTATTTCTCCATATAGCGGAAACACTAGTTATTCTCCTGGTGATCAAGTTACATACAACGGATACCTTTATACCCTACAAAGTAACAGAAGATGGTCTAACCAAGGAAGATGTGCCAACTAGATCAAGTACAAAAAACACTTGTTTTATTACACACAAAAAACCCTAAGAAATTAATTTCTTAGGGTTTCACATCTCAATTAACTCAACTTTCAGCGACTCAAGCTGATATCTTAAATTTCTTTATAATCTTTTACTCTACTATTTCTGCTTCTTCTAACAAATAAGCATCATCATGAACATTAGCAACTGCTCTTCCACTTGGATCGTTCATATTTTTAAAAGCCTCATCCCATTCTAACGCTATTTTCGTACTACAAGCAACCGATGGCTCTTGCGGAACACTTAATGCTGCAGCATCACTAGGAAAATGTCCTTCGAATATAGTTCTGTAATAGAATTCTTCTTTATTTTGAGGTGTTTGTATTGGGAACCTAAAATGTGCATTCGCCATTTGCTCATCCGTTACTTCAGTTTCCACCACTTCTTTTAAAGTATCAATCCAACTATACCCTACACCATCAGAGAATTGTTCTTTTTGTCTCCAAGCTACACTTTCTGGTAAATACGATTCAAAAGCCTTACGAATTACCCATTTCTCCATTCTTTCACCATTAATCATCTTATCCTGCGGGTTGATACGCATAGCCACATCCATAAATTCCTTATCTAAAAAAGGCACTCTTCCTTCAATTCCCCAAGCAGCCAGCGATTTATTTGCACGCAAACAATCATACATATGTAACTTATCCAACTTACGTACTGTTTCTTCATGAAATTCTTGAGCGTTAGGTGCTTTATGGAAATATAAATACCCTCCAAAAATCTCATCTGCACCTTCTCCAGAAAGTACCATTTTTACTCCCATAGATTTGATCACTCTAGCCATCAAATACATTGGGGTAGAAGCCCTGATTGTAGTTATATCATATGTTTCAAGGTTATAAATAACATCTTTAATTGCATCCAGTCCTTCTTGTATAGTAAACTTAATCTCGTGATGAATAGTACTAATGTGATCCGCTACTTTTTGTGCAGCAGCAAGATCAGGAGAACCTTCTAATCCTACAGAAAAAGAATGTAATTGTGGCCACCAAGCTTCTTTAGTATCGCCAGATTCTACGCGTTTCTCCGCATATTTTTTTGCTATAGCAGATGTAACTGAAGAATCCAAACCTCCTGACAACAGCACCCCATATGGCACATCAGACATTAACTGTCTATGCACAGCAGCTTCAAGAGCATCTCTAACTTCATCAATACTTGTTTGATTATCTTTTACGGCATCAAAATCAGCCCAATCTCTAACATACCATTTCACTAATTCTCCTTTTCTACTATCAAGATAATGTCCAGGCGGAAATAATTCTATCTTCGTGCAAACACCTTCTAGCGCCTTCAATTCTGAAGCTACATAAAAAGTACCATTCTGATCCCATCCCATATATAAAGGAATAATACCCATATGATCTCTAGCCACCAAATAAGAATCTTGTTCCACATCATACAATGCAAAGGCAAAAATACCACTCAGTTCATCTAAAAAATCTGCTCCTTTTTCTTTATATAGTGCTAAAATAACTTCACAATCAGATGCAGTCTGAAAATTATATTTACCATCAAATTGTTGACGAATCTCACTATGATTATATATTTCTCCATTCGCCGCTAATACCAGTTTATTATCTTCACTAAACAATGGTTGTTTACCCGATACCGGATCCACTATCGCAAGCCTTTCATGAGCCAAGATTGCTTTTTCATCCGCGTAAATCCCACTCCAATCTGGTCCTCTATGACGTATTTTTTTAGACATTTCTAACAACTGAGGTCTTAACACCTCTGCTTTTTCTTTCAATTCAAAAGCGCAAACAATTCCACACATACTCTTCTTTTTCTATTAATTGAGAAGTCAAAATTGCAATTATAGTTACACTATACAAAGCATTATAGTATTTATGCTTATAACATGAAACTTATTATCAATTATTTAATTATAACTATTACTATTTATGTAAAAAAAACTAATAAAACTATCAAGTTGTTATTTAGCTCTTTTAACAGAACTTAAGGACTGGATTAACATTTCGTATATATGTTCACATTTATCTTTACAACGGTTAAAAAATAAAAATCAAGTATTATGAAAAAATCACTCTTACTAGTAGTTATAATGTGTATGGCCACCATTACTGGTATACAAGCACAAAAATTTGCAGGAATGCAAAAAAGCCCAACCGATATTTCTTACGCAAAAGCAGACAGAAATTCGAAACCAGAAATTAAAGTTGTATACAGTAGACCACAGAAAAAGGGAAGAACCATATTTGGTGAATTAGTCCCTTACGGAAAAGTATGGAGGACTGGAGCAGATGAAGCTACTGAAATCAAGTTATTTAAAGATATGAAACTAGGAGATGGAACTGTAAAAGCTGGAACATACTCTTTATATACAATACCAGGAGAAAAAGAATGGACCGTTATTTTAAACTCTGATTTGGATGCTTGGGGCGCATATTCTTATGATAAAAGCAAAGACGTAGCAAGAATAAAGGTAACACCTGCAAAAGGAAAAGAACTGGAAGCTTTTTCTATTGCCTTTAAAAAAGTAGACAAAGGATATCATATGGTATTAGGTTGGGACACGACTATGATAGAAGTTCCTTTTTATATGTAAAACGTATTTATTACAAAAAGCAAAACGAGGTTTCAAATTTGAACCTCGTTTTTATTTTGTTAATTACCCTGACTAAAGGTATAATTATTTCACTGAAATAATAACTATCGATGGATAGCGTGACTAGACGCTCCTGGTAATTCTTTAAGAAAGTCCATGACAATCCTAAAAGTTAATCTGAATTTAGTGTAAAATAGCCCCATAATAATTTCCAATTTATTTACCTACAATATAATACCTAAAACCCTTAAAGTCAACATTTTTAACATAAGAAATTTGAGGTTTTAGACGTAAAACTTAATTTTATCGATCAAAAGCACAAATGTTATTTATACAAGTATAATGTGCTTTAATCGTATAAAAGACCTTTTTTTAATTAAAAAAAGTAAAAATTCTCCTTCATTTTCAAGAGATAGATGAACAAGTTGTATTGATATATTTCTCGATTCATATTAACTCATCAGAAACCAATATCTTATCTATGAATTGCATTGCTACTAGCCGCAGGAAGTTGTCTTAAAAAAGTCTTTAACGCTTTAACATCTATAACAAAAACACCGTAAAATAATTTCATAATGGTTTGATTTTTAATTTGTTATGCAAATATAACTCCTGTATTCACATTTGTAAAAAAAATTAACATTTAGGAATTAAGATTTTAGACGTACAGCATTTATATATCGATATGAGTATAAAAATTCACTTTCGATTGTTAAATAACGAAGAATTAACTTACAAAAAACACAACAATTTAAGGGGCTTTACCCCCTATTTTTATTAGATAAGAATGACATTCTAATATTAAAAACTAATAAAAAAGGGGTAAAACCAACAAAAAGCATCATTTAAGGAAAATAATCACATAAAATAGAAAAAGAAGATCGTATGATGGGTACAAGAATGTCATACAAACATTATCTTTTTTCTACTAAGATATATGATCTTACGTTATTCCTATTTACGAATAGCATAGCCACTTGCTTGAGGTAAATCTTTTAAGAACTCAATAATAACAGTATAATCAAGTCCAATTATCGAAGTAATAAAGTCCATAGTATTATATTTTAAAACAAATATAAAGGGTAGATAAGCATACAAACGGTGACAAAAGTTACCCTATACTGTTAAAGAAGTGTTAGATTCTAAAGGATAAAATATACTGAGGATGTGCAAAACGGTATTATTACGCTCATTTTTTCGAAAAGCATAAATATTGCATATAAAAACATAAATATTGCATATAAAAAAGAGATTATCAACTAGATAATCTCTTTTACAATATTGTAAAATACATAGAATAGGGGTTTATGTATAATAATAAATAATTAATGTCTGATTACATAGCTCGAAGCAGAAGGTAGCTCCTTAATAAAACTAATAAAAGACTTAAATTGTGAACCTAAAATTGTGTAAAAATTTCTCATAGTATATTGTTTTTTAATTATTTACATAAAATTAACAACTACTTTGCGAATTTTCAAATTAAAATGTTAAAAAACATGTGGTTTTAGACAAGAAACCATAATAACCGACAAAAAACACACAAACTTTGAAGTGATTAAAAAATTTAAGGGAAATATCCCACTTTTTTAACATACAGATCAGGGGATATTTCCCTATTTTTTACGGATTTACCGTAATTAACTAATTTTCAATACCTTATGTTTTATCAAAAAAGGAGGAAAACCGTAATTAAAATGAGCGGTTTATGGAATATTTAGGTACTTATGAGTCTGTAAAGACACCTTCCATTTAGGGTTTTCCATCACATAATCAACTATTAACGGAATTACTTTATCTCTTACACTCCATTCTGGTTGTAAATACAGTACACAATCCTCAGAAACTAGAGCAGCTTGTTTTTCTGCAAAATCAAAATCACTCTTATTATAAACAATGCATTTAAGTTCGTGTGCTTTATTATATATTTCTTGTGTTGGTGGTTTTACTTTTTTTGGGGAAAGACATATCCAATCCCATTCACCGCTTAAAGCATATGCCCCAGAAGTTTCTATATGAGTTTGGGCTCCTTTATTTTTAAGTCCTTTAGTAAGCTCCGTCATATCCCAAGTTAAAGGTTCACCACCTGTAACGACAACTACATTGCTATATTTCATTGCATTTTCAACGATAATTTCTGTAGTTGTAGGAGGATGTAAATCTGCATTCCAACTTTCTTTTACATCACACCAGTGACATCCAACATCACAGCCGCCAATTCTTATAAAATAAGCGGCAGTACCTTTATGATATCCTTCTCCCTGAATTGTATAAAATTCTTCCATAAGCGGAAGCATCTTACCTTCATTCACCAATTTTTCCGTACTTTCTTGCATAAGGCTGCAAAGGTAGATATAAATTACGAATGAAACCCGAACGTATCACGAATCTTAAAAGAAGATGTATAGACAACTAAACAGCTTCCATAGTTATTCATAAGATAGAGTTTACACAACATTTATGCTTACTTAGGCTTTGCTGCTATACATTCTATTTCGATCTTTGCGCCTACTGCAAGTCCTTTTGCTGCAAAAGTGGTTCTTGCTGGTTTATTAGGGAAATAAGTTTTATAAATATTATTAAAAGCTGCAAAATCATTAATATCCGCAAGCACAACGGTACACTTTACCACATTATTCATATCCATCTTATGATGTTCTAATACTGCTTTAATATTTTCAAGAGTTTGCTTTGTTTCTTTTTCTATACCTCCAGAAACCAATGTACGCGTAGTATGATCCATTCCTATTTGACCAGAAAGAAAAAACAAATTACCTACTTGTACTATATCAGAAAAAGGAGCATTCGCTTTTTTGGGCTCATGAGTTTCGTGAAAAACAATTGCAACATCCGAGTTTGTATTACACCCTGTTAAAACAACTATTAAGATTGTTAATAATATTTTTTTCATTATTAAAAGTATTATAATTACGACTCAATAAAATTAGCTTATAATTTACAACACCATCCCATATTCTCATAAAAATTATACATTTACTTCAAAACAAAATCATATTCATTTCGATAGAATAGTTAAGATTCCTATTTTTATCAAAATTTACATTCACTATGAGTAGCAATCAGGAGTTCTTGGATCATATTAACAAAGGGTATATTACTAAAGGTGATTTTATAACCTTGGGAGCAGCAATGCATAACGGAGAAACGATAACAAACGCACATGTTAAGGTTCCTTTAAAAACATTAAATAGACATGGTTTAATTGCTGGAGCAACTGGAACTGGTAAAACCAAGACACTTCAAGTTCTGGCAGAAAATCTAAGTGAACAAGGGATTCCCGTTCTCTTAATGGATATCAAAGGTGATCTTAGTGGTTTGGCAGCAGCAAGTCCAGGTCATTCTAAAATTGACGAAAGGCATGAAAAAATCGGTATCCCATTTGAGGCAAAAGATTTCCCTGTAGAAATCCTCTCTTTATCCGATCAAGATGGAGTTCGTCTTAGAGCTACTGTAAGTGAATTTGGTCCTGTACTTTTTTCAAGAATTCTTGATGTTACAGAAACACAGGCAGGTATTATTGCTATTATCTTTAAATATTGTGATGATAATAAATTACCACTACTAGATTTAAAAGATCTTAAAAAAGTACTTCAATTTGCAACTCGAGAAGGAAAAGAAGAATTAGAAAAAGATTACGGAAGAATCTCTACAGCTTCTACAGGTGCCATACTAAGGAAAATTGTTGAATTAGAACAACAAGGAGCTGAATTATTTTTTGGAGAAAGATCATTTGAGGTTCAGGATCTATGTCGAGTTGATGATGATGGTAGAGGATTTATTAATATCATACGATTAACGGATATTCAGGACAAGCCAAAATTATTTTCAACATTTATGCTAAGTCTTCTGGCAGAAGTTTATAGTACATTTCCCGAACAAGGAGATAGCGGTAGACCTGAATTAATAATCTTCCTTGATGAGGCACATTTAATTTTTAAACAAGCCTCAAATGCATTAATGGATCAGATAGAAAGTATTGTGAAATTAATTCGTTCTAAAGGTGTTGGGCTATATTTTGTGACACAAAACCCAACTGATGTTCCAGATGGAGTATTGGGACAATTAGGACTTAAGGTACAACACGCCTTAAGAGCATTTACAGCAAAGGATCGTAAGGCTATTAAATTAACTGCAGAGAACTACCCTATTTCAGAGTATTATAACACTACAGAAGTTCTCACATCATTAGGTATTGGAGAAGCCTTAGTGTCTGCTCTTGACGAAAAAGGGCGCCCTACTCCACTTGCAGCTACTATGCTTAGAGCTCCAATGAGCAGAATGGATATTCTTTCGGAAAATGAATTAAAAGATTTATTAAAAAAATCTAGTCTTTCTAAAAAATACAATAAAGATATTGATCGAGAAAGTGCCTACGAGATTCTTAATGAAAAGATAGAAAAAGCTGAAGCCGAAGAAGCTAAAGCTGCTGCTAAAAAGGAGAGAGAAAAATTAAACAAACGTTCTTCAAGTTCGCGTTCCAGAAGCAGAAAATCAAGCACAACAGAAAAAGCTGTCATTAAAGTATTAACCAGTGCTACATTTATTAGAGGAGCACTAGGAGTATTGAATAAATTATTACGCTAAACACAATATCAAACTTTCTTTAACCTTAGTATAACTAACCTATCATGCTAAAAAAAATAAACTACTTATTACTTCTTTGCTTATGTATTGTAAGTTGTCAGAAAGAAAAAAAACAAGATCCTTTCGAAATTTCCTATAATAGAATAGGAAATTTGACCAATACGGTTAAGGTTAAACAACTAGATTCAATTTACGCAAATGATTCTGTGGTAAGATTATCTAAAACAGATCGATTTCTTAGTGCTACAAATACTATTGAAATCTATGAAAAAGGTGGTGCTAAATTGCTAGCATTGGAACCTCGAGAAGAAAACGATCCTGAATCTTCTATCGAAAGTATCCAAGTTATTGACTCCAGATATAAAACAGCAACGGGATTATCAGCAAATAGTGTTTTTAAGGATATCAAGGATAATTACGCTATCACCAAAATCAACAATACCTTAAGTACAGCGGTCATATTTGTGGATAGCATACAAGCATCTATAGCCATTGACAAAAAAGAATTGCCCAGTGAATTAAGACTCAATACCGATAAAAAAATTGAAGCCTCACAAATTCCTGATACAGCTAAAATCAAACACTTCCTGATCAGTTGGGATGAACATTAAACTTTGAGTAAGAATAATATGAGTACTAATTATCAAATTCAGAAAACCCCTTTTGTTGTTCCTACGACAGATGGAAAACTAATTGAAGAGCATTTTGGCAAAGCCACTGATGGTAATTCTGAAATAAGTATTGCTCACATGATTGCTCCTCCAGGTTGGAGTGAACCTTTTCAAACTCCTGAATTTGATGAATACACCTATATCATTCGCGGAAAAAAACAGTTCATTATTGATGATGAAAAGGTAATCTTAACATCGGGACAATCCATTAAAATCAAAAAAAACACTAGAGTTCAATACGCTAATCCTTTTAAAGAAGAATGTGAATATCTTGCTATTTGTCTCCCTGCATTTTCTATTGAAGCTGTACACAGAGAAGAATTATGAGAGAAAAATTAAAAAAGTATCTACCTATTTTTATTGGAAAACGTCTTTTATTTATTTTCTTTTTCAATAAAAAAAAGGCGCTACATAAAGCATATCTTTTATTTTGCACGCCTCAAAAAGGAAAAGTATTACCCGATCAAGAATATTTTCTTGAAGAAGCAGAAGATGAAATTATTTCTGTAAACGGAAATCATATACAGACCTATCGTTGGTCAAATATGGGCGAAACTATATTAATGGTCCACGGATGGGATAGTAATAGTCATCGTTGGAAAACATTAATAGAAAAATTACACCAACAAAACTATAATATTATTGCATTTGATGCACCTGCACATGGTAATTCCTCTGGAAAAATTCTTAATGTTCCGTTGTATGCTGAGTGTCTGCAAAAAATTGTAGAATTATACCGTCCTAATCATATTGTAGGTCATTCGGTTGGAGGAATGACTACGATATTCCATCAATATACCTATCCAAATCCAGAGATTGAAAAACTCGTTGTTCTGGCTGCACCAACCGAATTATCAGTTATCATGGATGGCTATCAAAAAACACTTAAGTTATCTGATAAATTTATGGATGCCTTAAGTCTCTATTTTAAAGATAAATTTGGTTTTAATTTTGAAGAATTTTCTATTGCGACATTTGCAAAAAAAATAACGCATCCAGGTCTATTAGTTCATGATAAACACGATGATGTTGCGCCATATGATGGCGCTATAAAGATTCATAAAAACTGGTCTAATGCAAAATTTGTTACTACAGAGGATTTTGGGCATTCCTTATTCTTTGATGAAGTGGATGATATAATCATCGATTTTTTGAAAGATTAAATTTTATGATCACCTTTGCATTGTGGAAAACTCTAATCTTACCAGACTCAACAAATTCTTAAGTGAAGTCGGATACTGCTCTCGTCGTGAAGCAGACAAACTGATTGACCAAGGTCGTGTTACTATAAACAATAAAGTTCCTGAGATGGGTACTAAAGTTGCTCCAGGAGACGAAATTCGAGTTGATGGTGAGTTAATTCACAAACCAAAGGAAAAACATGTATATCTTGCTTTTCATAAACCTGTTGGAATTGTCTGTACTACTGCTCAACATGAAAAAGATAATATCATTGACTTTATTAATTATCCAAAACGTATTTTCCCTATTGGTCGATTAGACAAACCCAGTGAAGGCCTAATTCTATTAACCAGTGACGGCGATATTGTCAATAAAATACTTCGAGCAAGAAACAATCACGAAAAAGAATATATTGTAACCGTAAATAAGTTGATCAGTCCTCAGTTTATAAAAAGAATGGGGAATGGTATTCCGATCTTAGATACCATTACGCGTAAATGTGAAGTAGAACAGATCAATAAATACGATTTTAGAATAGTACTTACACAAGGGCTAAACCGACAAATCAGAAGAATGTGTGAACATCTAGGATATGAAGTTATTAGACTAAAGAGAATTCGTATTATGAATGTTAATCTGGATACTCCTCTAGGCGAATGGCGTTATCTAACCGAAAAAGAGCTACAGGTACTTAATAATGATATAGGAGATTCTAGTAAAACCGAAGAAGCATCCGTTATTGAAGACGAAAGATCTGTAAGAAACAGAAACACGTCTAAACGTTTTAATCCTAAAAACAATAACAGAAAAGCCTCAGCAAACAACAATTCATCTACTTCAAAAAAAAGAAAACGAAGCGACCGTAAACGTTAACCTTACATACATATGAATACACTGTCTCCTTTTCATTTAGCAATTCCAGTAGACAATTTAAGTCTAGCCAGAGATTTTTATCACAACACTCTTGGTCTTGAAGAAGGCCGAAGTAGCGATCATTGGGTTGATTTTAATTTTTTTGGTCATCAGTTGGTAATTCATTATAAACCTAAGCAAGAAACAAACAGTGACCATCATAATAATGTAGATGGTAAGCAAGTTCCTGTACCGCATTTTGGGGTAGTATTGGAGTGGGAAACTTGGCAAAACTTTGCCAATATGCTTTCAACGAAGAACGTTCAGTTTACAATCGAACCTTATATTAGGTTTAAAGGAGAAATTGGTGAACAAGCTACCATGTTTTTCTATGATCCTTGTGGGAATGCTTTAGAATTTAAATCTTTCAAAGATCCTTCTCAGATTTTTGCTAAGTAACTTTATATCCCTTGTTTTAAAGATTGTATTTTCAGCAACAATTCAAGCTTTCTAAATAAACAATCGTTAAAAACGCATTTTTTTTATTTAAAAAGGCAAAATGCTAAAGTTATACTACAAATTCTTATTATATTCTGCCCCAATTAGAATACAACAAAAAAAGAAATGGATTTTATTGAACCTCTAAAATACGGAGTACCCTGTTTTTTAGCCTTAATATTAGTAGAGTTAACATATAGTAAAACACACGACCATAAAGATTTATATAATTGGAAGGATTTACGAGCTAGTTTAACAATGGGGGTAGGATCTGCTATTCTAGGACCATTAATCAAAACGGTTTTCTCGATAATTCTTTTTCATTTTGTATATAATTTTTTTAATCCAGAAATAGATGGCATACGAACCAATATTATGGGATGGAAATCTTTTGGTTTTGCTTGGTATGTATGGTTATTATGTCAACTTGCAGATGATTACACCTATTATTGGTTTCATAGACAAAATCATATGATACGTGCCTTATGGGCAGCACATATAGTTCATCATTCTTCTGATAATTTTAATTTAGGTACTGCTGTTCGCAATGGTTGGTTTACCCTGTTATACAAACCACTATTTTATATGTGGATGCCAGCTATTGGATTTGATCCTAATATGGTTATCGTATGTTTGGGTATTGAAGCATTATGGCAATTTCAATTGCATTCGGTATATATTCCAAAAATGGGGTTTATCGAAAAGATTTTCAACACCCATACTATGCACCAAGTACATCATGCTAAGAATGTAGAGTACATGGATAAAAACCACGGAGGGTTTCTAAATATCTTTGATAAAATATTCGGTACATGGAAAGAACTTGATGACAATATTGAGGTACAATATGGTGTAACACATGCTCCCAATTCTTATAACCCATGGGTTATTCTTACTCACGAATATTCTGACATTTGGAATGACACTAAAAAATCTAAAAACTGGTATCATAAATTTATGTATATTTTTGGACCTCCAGGATGGAGTCATGATGGAAGCACTTTAACTGTAAAACAAATGCAAAAAGAACTGGAACTAAAGAAGATTGCAGCGGACTTGAAATCATCATAAGTTTTTCATAACAACCCCCAAAATGTATCGCTATGAATTACCAGGAAATTATAAATACACAAAGGAAGTTTTTTAATACAAATGCTACTAAAGACATCTCTTTTAGGATTAGAGAACTAAAGCGGTTAAAAAATGTATTACAAAAAAATGAAGATTCTTTATATAAAGCTATTTATAGTGATTTTAAAAAATCTGAATACGAGACATATACTACAGAATTAGGTATTATTTATCATGAAATTGATTTGGCCCTAATCAAAATCAAAAAATGGTCTAAGAAAAGAAGAGTCTCTACGGGTTTAGCAAACCTACCAGCAACCAGTTATATTATTCCAGAGCCTTTCGGAACTGTTTTAGTAATGGGAGCCTGGAATTATCCTTATCAAATATCTTTGGTTCCTGTTGTAGCTGCAATTGCTGCGGGTTGTACTGTAATTCTTAAACCAAGTGAAATTCCATCGCATTCTTCTGAAGTTATGGCTAGGATTATAAATCAAAGCTTTAATCCTGAGTTTTTGAAAGTTATTGAAGGTGGTGTAAAAGAAACGACAGAGTTATTAAAAATAAAATTCGATAAAATATTTTTTACAGGAAGTGTGCAGGTAGGCAAAATCATCTATCAAGCTGCCGCCAAGCATTTAACTCCTGTAACTCTAGAATTAGGAGGTAAAAGTCCAGCAATTATAACCAAAGATGTAAATATTGACATGACAGCAAAACGTTTGGTTTGGGCTAAATTTTTAAATACTGGCCAGACGTGTATTGCACCAGATTATATAATGGTGGATTCTGCAATAGAGGATCAATTATTAGCTGCCATTAAAAAACATATAGAAATAGCTGATTATAAAGTAGAAAATCAAAATTACACTCAAATTATTAATCAGAAAAACTTTGAAAGGTTACAAGATTTTATAGAGAAAGATAAAGTGTTTTATGGAGGAGATTGTAATACTGATGATAGAGTTATAACTCCAACAGTAATGACAGGGGTTACATTTGAAGATAAAGTAATGCAAGAAGAAATTTTTGGTCCAATTCTACCAGTGTTATCATTTAATACCATAGAAGAAGCGATTGCTAAGATCAAGACTTTATCAAAACCTTTATCTTGTTATATTTTCACAAAAAATAAAGCTGTAAAAAACAAGGTTCTTAATGAGATTTCTTTTGGTGGCGGTGCGATAAATGATGCAGTGATGCATTTTATGGAGCAAAACTTACCTTTTGGTGGTGTAGGTGATAGTGGTATCGGTAATTATCACGGAAAAGCAGGATTCGAAGCTTTTTCTCACTATAAAAGTGTGCTACAAAAATCCTTTTTAATTGAACTAAATCTTAAATACGCCCCTTATTCGAGTGTTAAGCTAAAATGGTTAAAAAGACTTATTGGATAGTACTATTAATTTTAGTTTTATCTTTCTTTAATCTATTTATTATGTGTTGTTCCACCTCATCTGTATCCCAGATATCTGCAATGTTATCCAATTGCATTATTTCATCCATAATAGCAGCTTGATGATCACCGATCTCCAATGCCTCTGCATAAGGTCTATGCGTAAACGTAACTCTGGTATACAAAGGAATCCACTTTTCGGGATGTTTTTCAGAAAATCGTTTTTCTATTTTCTTTCGTAGAAGAAACTCAGCGTCTGCAGTCTTACTACTCATTTCCATGAAATTACGATAAGAAAGCTCTGCAATGGCATCTGTACTTGGTTTTCTGGATTCTTGATATTTTTCAAAAATATCCTGCCAATTATCCCCTTGATATGCTTCGATGATATCATCCAGCACAGAAATATCTTCAAAACCTGCATTAATTCCTTGTCCATAAAAAGGCACAATTGCATGTGCAGAATCTCCAACCAATGCTACTTTATCCCAATAGGACCAAGGATAACATTTCATAGTAACCAATGCACTTGTTGGATTATTCTTAAAATCGTTAAGTAAGGTCGGCATTAACGATATCGTATCAGGAAAATGTCGTTCCCAAAATGCTTTTACTTCTGCATCATTTGTCAAACTTTCAAATGAATTTTCTCCTTCATGAGGCATAAACAATGTACAAGTAAAACTTCCATCCAGATTTGGCAATGCAATCAACATAAACTTTCCTCTAGGCCAAATATGAAGTGAGTTTTTATCTAGTTTATGCGTTCCATATGAATTAGCAGGAATACCAAGTTCTTTATATCCAGCATCCAAAAAGTCTTGAGAATAATCAAACCTACTTCTTCGTTGCATTTTATGCCTTACTCTAGAGAAAGCACCATCACATCCAAAAATCATGTCATATTGATACTCTTTCCAGGCTCCTTTTTCTGATGCTCCAGTATAAATCTTAGCTTCAGGTAAGTTAACATCCCATACTTTTTCATTAAATCTGAATACTACACCTGATTCTTCTGCAAGTGTAATCATCTTACGATTTAATACTCCTCTTGAAATTGAATATATGGCCTCACCTTCTTTACCATAATATTGATGATATTCGGGTTGATCATTTATATGCATCGCTCTTTTGTGCATAGGAATGGCTAATTTTCTAATTTCACCTCCAATTCCTACTCTATCCAATGCTTTCCATCCACGAACGGACATGGCCAGGTTTATAGAACGACCACTAAATTCTACCTTTCTAATATCAGGTCTTCTGTCAAACACTGTTACCTGATGCCCTCTCTTTTTTAGATAAATAGCTAATAATGAGCCTGCTAATCCACTTCCTACAATAGCTATGTTTTTCGTTTGCATATATTTTTTATCATACTAAGCTTGCCTAAATATAAAAGGGTTACAAAACCCGAGTCTTAATGTTCTAGGCAAACCAGCTCTATATTTAGCGCTTATGCAAACATTAAAACCTCCAACAAATGTAAAAAAATTATCAATGAATTGTTATTTTATAACTTTTATAGCGAACAGTAATGGAAATAATTTATCCGAGCTCTCGAACATTCCATTTTTATTCTTTATCAAACCTGGAAAAATATCATACGGAGATGCATCATATTCTTTTAGATACTCGATAGTCAATCCTGCTTCAGACAAAGATGAAATCACTTCTCCCAATCCATGATTCCAACCATATTCTTTACTTATCATATTAGCATTGGTATTAGCATAAGTACCTTGATATTCTTCATATATCACTTCTTTTTGATGATATCCATACTTAAGTATTGGCTTGTCTTCTAAATAATCAAACATCCATGCTATTGGATGAAATTCTATCATATAAAAAGTTCCTCCAGGTTTTAACCTTTCTGCAATCATTCGAGCCCAAGGTTTTAAATCAGGTAACCAACCAATCACTCCATAACTAGTAAATACAATGTCAAACTGATCCTTTACATGATCAGAAGTATCCAAAACATTACAGCATACAAATTCGGCATTTAATTTCAACTCAGCATTTAATTCTTTCGCTAATTCAATTCCTTTTTCAGAAAGATCTACACCAGTACATCTTGCTCCCATCCTACTCCAACTCAATGTATCTTGTCCAAAATGACATTGTAGATGTAATAATGATTTTCCTGACACATCTCCTAAAGCTTCTAATTCATATTGTTTTAAGGAAGTTATTCCTTTTTTAAAAGTTTCAAGATCATAGAACTTACTAGATGCATGAATCTGTACTTTTTCATTCCATGTAGCAGCATTCGTATCAAAATATTTTTGAAATTCCTCAGACATTATTATTGCTATTAATAGTTTCTAAATATAATAAGGTTTATTAATTGTTATAGAAATATGAATATAACAATTAGACTTTTTATAACACATTTTAATATAATTAATAAGTAAATTAGATGGAAAATTACTGATTGCTAGTTGTGTGATCCAGAAAATTCAATACTAACAGAACTGATTTCTTTTTTAGCACAATATAATTTGTAATGTTTTTGAAGCAATAACGACTTATTAGCCATGATAAAAGAGTTCAAAGAATTTTCTACAGATGCAATTTTAAGAATAGGAAACGAAGAATTATTAAGTACTTATTCTGTATCCAAAAATGTTGAATTATTTACTTTTATTTGGGCTAAGGACAGTACAGCATTTATTGAAGTAGATGGGATTTCTGTAACTTTGGAACAGCATAAAATAATTGTACTTACTCCTAATCAATATTTTAAATTTATCGAAGGATATAATCTTATTGTATATCAATTTAACAGAGAGTTTTATTGTATCAAAGATCACGACAAAGAAGTAAGTTGCCATGGTGTATTATTTTATGGCAATAGTATAATTCCTATTATCGAGTTAGATTCAGAAAATCAAAAAAAATTAGATTTTTTACATCAGGTTTTTCTTGATGAACTAGAAACTGTAGATAACATTCAAGCAGAAATGTTGCGCATGTTGATGGCACGTTTTATCATCACTACTACGAGACTCATTAAACAACAGAGTCATTTCGAAAATATTTATAATGATCAGGTAGATCTCATTAGAGAGTTTAATGTGTTGGTAGAATATCATTTTAGAAAAGAACATTCTGTAGCATTTTATGCAGAAAAACTTTTTAAATCCCCAAAAACACTTTCTAATAGTTTTTCAAAATTCATAAAAAGCCCTTTACAAATAATTCACGATCGAATTATATTAGAAGCTAAAAGATTACTTATATACACGGATAAATCCGCCAAAGAAATAGCCTATGAGGTTGGTTTTGATGATGCCTCTCATCTTAGCCGTATGTTTAAAAAACACACATCCCTTTCGCCTTCAGAATTTAAAAAACAACTTAAACCTGAAACTGTAGGGAAGTATTGACAATAAAGAAGGAAAAAGATCCCTTCTACTATATTTATTTTTGCCCCAAATTTGTAGTATGATTAACCATTTACCAAATGCCGAAATTATTTTCGGGTAAAAATATACAGATATGAAAACTTTATACACACACAGCATTACAATATTCGCATTAATATTTTTTGTAGGTTTCTTTTCTGGGTATTCACAAGAAAAAATGTATGAAACTCAATTGGAGACTGTATACTTACAAAATGCTAAAGAAATAGTTTATAAAAATACTTTTAGCGATTATAATCAAAATTTGATCGATGCAAAACATATTAATTTCAAAAAAGAGATAAAAAATTTAACGGGAAAAAACACCTCTTTATTTTTTGTATCCAACAAATGTCAAGTAGAAGTAATAAAGTCTTCTTACCTGAAAACCATACGAAAAGCAGCAAACAGAAGTAGAAATCCAGAAGCATTCCAGGCATTTCTATATGACAATTTACCGCAGTTAGGCCATCAATTTTCTTTAGATAACAACCTTAAAGAATTGTATTTTATTTCTAGAAAAGATACCTTTAATGGCAGAATAGACGCGTTACCCAGTGTTCTATAAAAACTAACACAAACTCTAACTAAAAAAATGAATAAAATCAAGAATGCCTTACCCCTGGTATTAAGGATTGTTGTTGCTATTATCCTAATACAAACACTTAGATTTAAATTTACTGCACATCCCGATAGTGTGTATATCTTTTCTAAAGTTGGCTTAGAGCCATATGGTAGAATAGGGATTGGGATCGCAGAATTAATTGCCGGAGTTTTACTGCTTGTACCTAAAACCGTATGGATCGGAGCTATGTTAACACTTGGTGTCATCGGAGGTGCTATTTTTATGCACATTACAAAATTAGGAATTGAAATCAATAATGATGGTGGAGTTCTTTTTATTACAGCTATGACAACATTTGTTTTAAGTGCTATAATTCTTTGGATTAAACGAAAAGAAGTCAAATTTTTCTAAATAAAAATATTATAAAAATTGAAGTTATAAAAACCTCCAAATATGGAGGTTTTTTTATACTCAGGAAAAATTGACAAGTCATCGGGAAAAAGGAACATTCCTAGAACGTTGGTATTAACTCATCTTTGCATTGTTAATGTAAAACAATATAAGATGAACACTAAAAATAAATCAATATTCAATTTAATCGAAATTTTCCGTCAAGGAAAACAACGAATCTCCAGAGCAATAAATGCAAAAGCGCATTGTGATCAAAGAAGTCATCATGATTTCTATTGTGATGCAGAAAGACCATTTATACAAGACCAAAAATAAGGCAAAGGAAAAATTGACATGTCTTCGGGAAAAACAAACATTTTATTGCTCGTATCCTGATCGCATCTTTGCCCTGTCAATATAAATGACATTAAAAACAAAATATAAACGCTTCCTGAGAATAAATTCAGGATATAAAAAACAATAATTATGGCAACAATCAATGTTCTAACAAGAGAAGAAGTAAATCCAACAAACCAAGCAATATTCGACAACCTTAATAAAGCTCTTGGTTTTGTACCAAATTTATTTGCAACCTATGCACATAGTGAGACTGCATTAGAAAACTATTTAAATTTATCAAATGCAAAAACTTCATTAAAAGCAAAAGAAAAAGAAGCAGTTAATCTTGCCGTTAGTGAAGTAAACAACTGTACATACTGTTTATCTGCACATACAGCAATTGGTAAAATGAATGGCTTTACCGACGAACAAATATTAGAATTAAGAGCAGGAAAAGCTTCATTTGATACAAAATTAGATGCTTTAGCAAAGCTTGCTAAAAACATTACAGAAAATAGAGGTCGTGCGGATAAAGAAGTAATAGACAACTTTTTTAACGCAGGATACAATAAAGGAAATTTAGTAGACACTATTGTTTTAGTAGGAGACAAAACTATCTCTAACTATTTAAATAATGCAACAGACATTCCTATTGATTTCCCTATTGCGCAACCATTAGAGGCCGCTACAGTATAATTCCAAAAACAATAATCAAAATCATTAAACCATTAACATATAAATATTTAAAATCATGAAAAAGTTAATCGCATTATTTACATTTATTTTTGCTATCACAATAAGCACAACTGCTCAAGATGTTAAAACCGTTTCTCTTGAACAAACTAAAGGAGAATTTACTCAAAAACAAGTTACACTATCTGAAGGTAGTTATGTTTTTAACATCTCTAACAACAACTCTGGAACTGATGTAGGTTTTGTATTGGTTCCTGCAGGAAAAGATGCTTCTAATCCTAAGAATCACATTCAAGAGGCATATGTTACTAAAGTTGTGGCTGAAGGAAAAACAGAAAGCTCTAAAACTGTAACATTACAAAAGGGAGAATACAATTATTTTTGTCCTCTAAACAAAACACCTCAATATAAATTGATTGTAAAGTAGTTACATAGATCAATTTTTAAAACCTAAAACCTTGTTAATTCAATTTAACAAGGTTTTTGTTTTCTATATTTTAGCCAAAAACTATTTCAGCATGAAAAATATTGTCATATTAACCTTCACTTCTTTGTTATTATTTGCCTGCAAGCAAGAACCTAAAAAAGAATATAAGTATGACGATGATACTGAAATAAAAGGTCCTGAGACTGAAAAAAAGAAAATCCCAACAACGGCAGAAGCAATTGCTAATGCAAATGGTTTTGAGCATTGGAAAAAGGTTGAAGAAATAAGATTTACTTTTAATGTAGATCGAGATAGTAGTCATTATGAGCGTTCCTGGACTTGGAGACCCAAAAAAAACGAAGTTACTCTAACTACCGCAGAAGATACTATATCATACAATAGAACGAATATCGACAGTACAGCAATAAAAGCTGATCAAGGTTTTATCAATGATAAATATTGGTTACTAGCACCTTTTAATTTGATATGGGATCAAACTAGTTTTACCTCAGAACATCAAGTACAAGCTATAGCACCTATCAGCAATAAAGAAATGCAAAAATTCACTATCATATATAATAATGAAGGCGGTTATACGCCTGGTGATGCCTATGATTTTTATTTCGAAGGTGATTTTAAAATAAAAGAATGGGTGTTTCGAGAAAAGAATAAAGCAGCACCTTCATTAATTACTTCCTGGGAAGATTATGAAGACTTCAACGGAATCAAAATTGCCAAAACCCATATGCGTAACGAAGGTAACTGGAAACTTCATTTCACTAATATCCAAGTTACTACTGAATAAATATTATTTGATATTGAAAGTTATTTAGAACGTTTTTTAGAAATTACGAACGTAACCAATAAAGCCACAATCGTAGCTAATAACAAAGCTGTAAAGCTCAGTTTTAAACTATCGATCTTGGATAAAAACCCAAGAAATGGCGGGCTTATTAAAAAACCCAGATAACCAAATCCTGCCACAAAGGATATTCCTTCTGCAGAAGAGATGCCTTGAGTTTTTCCTGCTAGCCTAAAAAGTTCTGGGATAATTACAGAAAAACCTAACCCAACGAATCCAAATCCAATAATAGTAATTATTAATCCAGAAGCCAATACGGCAATAAATCCAAAAATACTTATTAAACAACCGCTAATAATTATTACCAAAGATCCAAAATGCTTACTAACACTGTCACCAAAAAAACGACCTAACGTCATCATTATTGAAAAAGCCACAAACCCAAATCCAGAAATTTTTTCTGAAGAAATCATTACCACATCCTGCATATACAGTTTACTCCAATGTTCTATTGCTCCCTCACTTCCCATTATCAAAAAAGCAATAACTGTAAGTCCTAATAGAGGTTTTATTAAGGTTGCATCAAAAGATTTTTTTGAGCGATCTTCTTTTTTTCCTTTAATATTGATATACCCTTTACAGACCATTATATTAGATACGATCACGAAAATCGCAGCACATAACATATGTACCAATGGTATATTAAAATAAGTAATCAAAAAACTTCCAACACCAGCACCAATAACACCTCCCAAACTAAAAAAACCATGAGAAGCAGACATAATATGAACCGTATCTTCTTGCTCTATTTCAGATACTAATGCATTCATAGCTACATCTGTTAAACAAGCAAATAATCCCACAACAAACAACACGATACATAGCATCATATAATTCTGAGCAATTAAAGGCATTAAAAAAGCAAGTGAAAAAAGAGTAATCCCGATACTGGTAATTTTACCAACACCAAACCTACCTATAATTATAGAAGATAATGGGATCATTACTAATGTTCCCAATGCAAAACAAAAAAGTGCAATTCCTAGTTGAGCATCATCAATAAGTAGTTTTGATTTTATTTTAGGAATATACAATACCCATGTACCTGTCATGATATTAAGTGAGGCAAAAACCCAGGCAGGTCCAAAATATCTGAGTTTACTGATAATCAAGCATAAAGAATTCAAGATACGTTGTTTAACTATTAATTGATATCAAAATTAAACACAAAATCACCTCTATATTAACACAAAATATTCAAATATTAAGACAATATATTCTTTAGAGATACATATAGTTAATTTTAATGGTAATTTTGTTATATGAAATTGTCATATGAGCAGATTTATCTAGAGCAATCAAAATCTTTAAAAATAGAAAGCTATACTAAAGATTCTCTTTGCCACGAAATAAACTGGCACTTACATCCAGAGTATGAAATAGTATTTATCAGAAACGGTTCAGGAACTCTTCAGGCAGCATCAACCATAAAAAATTATGATGATGGGCTGCTGATTTTTATAGGCCCTAATATACCACACATGCCATTTGGTAATAAACAGTTTGGAAATAATGTAGAGGTAGTTATTCAATTTTCTGAAAGTTTTATTCTGGAAAAATTAGGTTATTTTCCTGAATTCTATTCTATACTAGAGTTTATTCGAAAACTTCCTAAAGGGTATATTTTTTCTAAAGAAACAAAGCAAGAATTAACTGATTCTTTTTTAAAGTTAGCTAACCAAAATAATACTGAAAAATTATTAACCTTCATTCATATATTGTATCATCTCTCTATAGCAAGTCATAAAAATCCAATTACAAAGTCTAATCATAATTTAGAAATCAATAAAAATTCTTTGGAGCGAATATCAAAGGTCTTTGAATACATCAATAAGAATTACGCAAAGAGAATCCAATCAGAAACTATAGCTAAAGAATTAGGATTAACTCCTAATTCTTTTTGTAGAATGTTTAAATCTTCTACAAATAAGAGTTTTATTCATTTTCTCAATGAATTTAGAATCAAAAAGGCACAGGAGTTATTCGAAAATAAAAACACTTCGATATCTGATGTTTTATATAAATGTGGATTTAATGATCATTCCTACTTCTGTAGACAATTCAGAAAATATACTGCTATGAGTCCATCTCAATATATTAAAAAATTAGAGTAACCTATTAACCCTTATCTAAAATGCCTTTTTTCAATATCCGACCAAACTCATACATATCTTCATAAGAACAATAAAAAGGAGCAGGTGCTAATCTGATTACATTTGGTTCTCTCCAATCTGTAATCACTCCGTTTTTCATCAAATAATCAAATAATTTTCTCCCTTCACCATGAAGAAAAACCGAAAGTTGCGTTCCTCGTTCTTCAGGATTTGATGGAGTTATTATTTCGAAAGTACTTTCTACTTCGGCATCAATTTCTGTGAGAATATATTCTAAGTATGCGACAATTAGATTCCGTTTTTTTATCAAAGCATCCATTCCTACTTCATCAAATAATTCTAATGATGCTAAATAGGGAGCTAACGATAAAATTGGTGCATTACTTAGCTGCCAGGCATCTGCATTTGGCATAGGTTCGAATTCAGGTTTCATTAAAAACCGGGATTCTTTTTCTGTTCCCCACCACCCTTCAAAACGCGGAATATCTTTCTTATTATGATATCGCTCGTGGACATAACATCCTGAGGCATTTCCAGGGCCACTATTCATGTATTTATAACTGCACCAAGCAGCAAAATCCACATCCCAATCATGAAGTTCTAGTGCAACATTACCAGCGCCATGGGCAAGATCCCAACCTACAAAAGCTCCAATATCATGACCCGCTTTTGTAATGGTTTTCATATCAAAAACCTGTCCTGTGTAATAATTAACTCCTCCAATCAAAACCAATGCACATTCTTCTCCAACGGTTTCAATAGTTGCAAGGATATCCTCTATTCTAAAGTTATGTTCTCCTTTTCTTTTCTTAATTTCTACAATAGCATCATCGGGATCATATCCATGAAAGCGCACTTGACTTTGTAGCATATATTGATCACTCGGAAAAGCCTTTTCTTCACAGATAATCTTATACCTTTTTCCTTCTGGTCTATAAAATGAAACCATTAACAGATGCAAGTTAACGGTTAGCGTATTCATCACTGTAATTTCTGAAGGTTTTGCACCTACAATTTTACTTAATGGATTTGCTAGACGTTCATGATAATCCCACCAAGGTTTATTTGCGTAAAAATGACCTTCTACGGCAAGTTCAGACCAATCATTCATTACCTCATCTACATATTCCTTTGTATTTTTGGGTTGAAGTCCTAAAGAATTCCCAGTAAAATAGATAACCTGTTTGTCATTCACTTTAGGAAAAAGAAACTTATCTCTATATGGGTATAAAGCATCTTGCTGATCTAATTTCTTAGCAAATTCTCTGCTATTCTCGAATTGCATTCTTGTGTTTTGATCCAAAAATACATATTAGAACTGAGATTATATAATCTTTTAAAAACCATGCGAAAATAAAAGGGAAAATTCCGCATAAATTATTATCTTAATGCCATCAAAAAACTATTCAACCTTCCAATTTAAATGCATAGACATATATCCTAAGTGTCTCTAAATGTTTAGGTGAAATAATCTCTTAATACTATATCCTTATGAAAGAATTAAAAAAATTAGCTGGAGTGAAAACGTTGAGTAAAAAAGTTCAAAAAACGGTAAATGGCGGACATTGTCCTCCTTGCCCTCCTGGTCAGTGCGGGCAAATACATCCATTAACCGACTTATGGTTTTGCACTCCTTGTTAGTTATTGAATAGTAAAGTTTTTTTTACTTAAAAAAACTAAGGAATAATTGCAGTAGTTATCTAATAAGATCTACTGCAATTTTTTTAGCAAGGTTTCGGCTTCTTTAAAGTTATAATTCTGACCATCTTGCGTAATAATCTCTAAAACCTCTATTGCCTCCTTCTTTTTACCTTGTTTTAGATATACTAATACTTTATACCAATACCCTTTAGACTGATCAATTGCATCAGAGTCTATCAATTGATCAAAATATGAAATAGCCTCTGTATACTTATCCAACTCTAACGCAGAAAGTCCAGAATATATCAATACTGGTGGTAACACTTCGTTGTTATTTTCAACAAAATCTTTAAACAGTTTATAACTGTCTTTATATTGCTTCTGTTCGAACAATAGCTGCCCTTCTGCCAATTGATTCTCATCACTTCTACTTGTCAAAGAAGGTAAATCCTGCCATTGATTATATGAAGCATATAAATCCTGTGGAGAATCACCAGAACTCATGGTGTATAATACTACGAATAAAGCAATTGAGGCGGCGACCAACAAAGGCATCCATAATTTTCTATTAAAAGAAGGTGTTTGTTTTCTTTTTTTATAATTGGATTGTGCTCTAACTAATAGATCTTTAAATTCTTGCGCTTCTTTACTTATAAAGTATTTTTCAACTTCTTGCACATCTTTTTTGTCTGGACTAAAAGATTCATTGATCCATGTAGATTCATCTGCTTGCGCGAATAATTCTTGGTGTATTCTGAATTCTTTTAACAATTCAGAATTATTTTGTAATGACTCTTCAAAAAATGCCTTATCTTCAGTAGAAAGTTCATCTCTGAGATATGCATCAATCTGATCATGATATATTGATTGGTTAGTATCCATTACGATATCAGATTTTTAAATCGGTTATCCGTTTTTATGTGTTCAATAAGTTTCGCTTTACATTTAAATACTCGTTGTCTAGCAACAGTTTCTGAAGCATAAGACAATTGTTTTACCATATCCGCATAAGATACTTTTTTCAGGAACAATGCCAGTATTTGCTTACAATTATCTGACAACTGATCTAGTTTCTCCTTAAAAAGCTCCCATCGTTCTTGTTCTAATAAAGCATATGCCATATCGGACTCATCACTTACTAGTTCAGTGACCTTATCATTTGTTACCCTATTTTTTCTTTTATTTAACTCTCTTCTCCATAAATTTTTACATGCAGTAAATAAATATCCTTCGAATGTAGAATGGATAGCTTCTAGTTTCTTTAATTTTATCCTAGCGGAAATTTGCATCAACGCTTTTTGAAAAACATCTTCTGCATCTGTTTGTTGTCCTTTATTTTGAAGTACAAAATTTAACACCTTAGGGAAAAAAGATCTATATATAGTTGCTACAACTCTTTCATCTGAGTCTAGTATTCCTTGAATAAAATATTTATTATCTGGCATTAAAATTGATTAAAAAAAGTAATTCTATTGGGTAACAAAACTAAGCAATTTTACACTTACTATTGAGTTTAAACTTTTAACAGTTTATAAACTCCTAAAATAATAGTAATATTGCAAAACAAAAAAAGTAAATCATGAGAAAAATTTTAACCTTATTAATTGTTGCTGTCACATTTTCGGTATTCACAAACTGCGCAAATGACGACGGTGTTGGATTAGAAGTAGTAGAAAAACAAGAAGAAGTTTCATTTCAAAAAAACTCTCCTATATTAATAGAGACTGGTGATGAAGCACAAAACGGTGATTGTCAAATTATTTTTAATTTTGATGACCCAAATATAACTCCTGCCGAAAGAGCTACAATAAGGCAATTTTATAATGACAATTATTTTACAATTTTAGGATATGATGTCATTGATCAGGATTCTGAACAATGGTATTTGGATTGTGACTCCTTTAATGCTTGGTTAGAATTACAAGGAATAATCTTAGTGCCAGGTCAAGTAATTTGTGATGTACCATATGGATGCATAGAAGGACCTAATTGCATTGTAATAGGTTGTGATGAAGAAACAGAAGAGGAAGAAGAGGAAGAAGAGGATAATACTCCAGGACCTATTGGCACTCCAGGACCAGATGGTTTCGGAAGTGATCCTTCATCAACAGGAACTACTGGGAATTTATGAAATTTTATTTTTAATAACAATAAGCACATCTAAAATGATTAAAAAAAATATTTTAGGTGTGTTTATTACCTTTCTTTTCTATTATACACCTTTAGTTGCTCAAGAAAATTTTCAAGAAATAGTTTCTTCTAAGGAGTTAGAAAATTTCCAAAAAGAAGAAAGAGTTGAAGAATTATTAAAGGAACATTTAACTTCGAAAGATAGTTTAAATTATGTAAGAGATATAATTCAATATAGTAATTGGCTATACAATACAAATCCAAAAAAAGCAATCTTATATGGAGAGGAAATAGTTTTTTTAAGAAAAACACAAATTCCATTTAATCCTTCACTACTTTCTGAAAGTCTTTACAATCTAGGGTTTTATTACAATAAAACCGAAAATCATATTAATTCTATTAATGCTTATAAAGCACATATTAGAATTAAAGAGTCTAAAAACGTATATGTGGCTCATGCTCATTTCTACATCGGTAAAAATCTAAGGAAAATTGGTGATTTTCAGGCATCATTAGAATATTTTGAAAAGTCTATCCAACTATACAAAAAACTGAAACTCTATAAATATCAATACAAAGCTTTGATAGAATCCGCTTCCATCTATCAACTACTTAGAGATAAAAAAAGTATTCAAAATGGGATTAAAAACATTGAACAGGCATATGCACTAGATTCACTTATTAATTTAACCCCATATCAACGCTTTACAATAAATCAAAGATTAGCAAATTTTTATAATACTGATAAAGCGTATGATGTTAATATTTGTATAAAATATTATAAAAAAGCTCTTGAAATTGGGATTAAATCGAATAAACCAATCTGGATGGCTAATACCTATAACAATATTGGGAACATTTATCTTCATAGGAAAATTAATGTAGATTCTTCTATTTATTTTTTTAAAAAAGCACAAACATTTCCTCGTAAAAACAAAACAGCAAAAGCTCGAGTATTCCATAATATCGGCTCTTATCACATGCTTAAAAAAGAGTATCAAAAAGCCATTTATTCTTTTGAAAAAGCTTTAGACACTCTTCAATTACCTATCAACAAAAACACTGATTCATTTGTTGAATCTATCGCATTTAAAAACAAAATTGAAATCTTATACATTCTAAAAAAATATGGAAATGCGGTCACAAAAAAACACGAAACATTTAAATTAAAGCAAACCGATTCTTTGTTAAAAAAATCCATTTTATTTTTTAAGTATGCTGATTTATTGGTTGACAACATTAGATTGGTCAATGGAGATTTCCAATCAAAATTATTTTGGAAAGAGCATACTTTTGATTTATACTCGAATATGGTAAGAACCTATTCGTTATTAAATCAACCGGAAAGAGCTTATTATTTCATGGAAAAAAACAAAGCATTATTGCTTCTTGAAGATGTAACGAATGAACAACTAAAAAGAATAGCAAACATCCCTGATAATATCATTGAAAGAGAATTTTCATTAAAAAGAAAGATTGCAAAAACCCAAAATCTACTTTCTAAAAGTTCTATAGATTCTTTAAAAACTAGATTATTTGATCAAAAAAAAAATTATGGAAGATTCATTGATTCATTAGAAATCACCTATCCTCAATATACCAGTACAATGAGTAAGCCCAACATTACATCATTAAATAACGTACAATTATATGCAGATAGCAATAACTCTTCTTTCATACAATATATAATAGATGATGAACAAGGCTTTGGTTTACTTATTAATAAAAACAAAACGGAGCTTTTCCAAATTGAAAATATAGAGAACCTTAGAAAAGATATTTTATCTTTTGGTAACCTAATTACTTCTCCTTTTTCTTCAAAAAAAGATCGAGAAGAATACAAAACAGTTAGTAATAACATTTATAATGCTTTAGTTCCTAAACATATTAGATCATATCTAACAGAAAAAATTACCATTATACCTGATTATGGTTTACATAACATTCCGTTCGAAGCCCTATTTACGAGCAATAATCAATATCTAATTGAGCATCACGAAATAAATTATGCCTATTCTATTTCTTTCCTAATTCAAAATAAAGAACTTATACGTACTCCAGAAAAAGAGTTTTTAGGATTTGCGCCTGTTCAATATTCTGGTAAGCTTGCTACATTATCTAATAGTAAGATAGAAGTAAATCAAGTTTCCACTGGTTTTGATAGCACTATTTTATCCAATGATAAAGCAACTAAACAAAATCTTATAGATCATTTATCCAATTATGAAGTGATCCACTTGTCAACTCATGCAAATGCAAATGATTCTATTACTCCATGGATTGCTAGTACAAAGGAAAAAATAACACTTAATGATATTTATGCCACTAAAAATAATGCAGAGCTTGTAGTTTTAAGCGCATGCAACACCTCTATTGGATCTATTAAAAAAGGAGAAGGTGTTATGAGTCTTGCTCGTGGTTTTTTTAATACTGGTGCTAACAGCGTAATTTCTACTTTATGGAAAGCAGATGATCAATCTACTTTAGAACTTACTACCGATTTTTATAAATTTCTAAAAAAAGGGATGTCTAAATCAGAGGCTTTGCGAAAGACCAAATTAAACTATCTTACTAATCATTCGTTAAGTGAAGCTTCTCCTTATTATTGGTCTTCTCTAATACTTATTGGGGATCCAGATCCATTACCTTCTATTTCGAGATTCAACATTTGGATGTTTATCCTTGGATTTATACCACTAACATTCTTAATCATTTTATTCTTTTATAAAAAAAGAGTAAATAATTTCTTTTTCTGGGTAACAGAATATTTTTTCCTGAACTTCTTTATGTAAAACAAAATATTTAAGAACAAAAGATTGATTAAAAAATCTTAGATAAGTTTTACTAAAAATATTCTTTCGCGAAGAATTGCCTAAAATCCTGAGGGAAAATAAATCAGGATAATTAACAAATAAAATTTAAAAACAATGAAAACGAAATTAATCACTTTACTTTTTTTAAGCACTATAGCTTTTGTTAGCTGTAATAAAGATGACATTGATGAAGAGTTAAATTTACAATCAGAATCTAAAATGTTTCCTGTGGTTGAACAGGCTCCACCAGTTATTGAACTATCACTCAATTTCGGAAAAACCAATTATATTACTGGTACGGATTATGCTAGTTTTTTTATAAAATCAAAAAAGGCATTATCAAAGGATTTAAGAATCGAGATAGATTATAGCATAAATAATAGCACTGTGATACCAGTTAGACCAGAGTTTCATATAAAAGCAGGAGAAAGACGTTCAGAGGGAATTTATAACGTTCACGCAGGAGCATTTGGATCCGTATGTGATGGAGGAAAAAATGTAACACTTAAAGCCACCAAAGTATATTATGGAGGTCAATTATTATCGCAAAGTAGTTATTCGGTGTTACCTTCATCAGGGCAGACTAGCTTATTTTTGAGATTAACAAATTGTAATCTACTTCAGATGCCAGATATAGCACTAGATTTTGATTTTGACGGAGTAACCAATGATAATGACGAATGCCCAGATGATTATGGAACTGAGGAAGATGGATGTCCACCATCTAATAATTAAATTCTTTCATTAAAAAATCAATAAAAATCACCCCATTAAAAGATAAATTCCTTAATGGGGTTTTAAATTTTAAAATCATTAGTAATTATATAGCTTTGCATAAAATCAAAACATATGCACTTCATCCCAGAAGCACTAGATACATATGTAGTACATCATACAGAAAAAGAACCTGAACTACTACAAAAATTAACTCGAGAAACCTATCAGAAGATATTACAACCTCGTATGCTTAGTGGACCTTATCAAGGTCGTGTATTAAGTATACTATCCAAGTTAATCAACCCTAAAAACATTTTGGAAATAGGCACATATACAGGGTATTCTGCATTATGTTTGGCAGAAGGAATGCAAAAAGATGGAGTTTTGCATACTATTGATATTAATGAAGAACTAGAAGATTTTCAACGTAAATATTTTGATCTTTCTCCATATGGCACTCAAATTCATCAACATATTGGAGATGCTAAAGCAATTATACCTAATTTAGATCTCAAATTTGATTTGGTTTTTATCGATGCAGATAAGCCAAATTATACTACTTATTTTGAATTAATCATTGATAAAATGAATCCTGGTGGAGTTATTTTGTCTGATAATGTACTCTGGAGTGGGAAAGTACTAAAGGATGTCGCAGAAGATGATCTTTCTACCAAGGTTTTATTAGAATATAATAGATTGTTAGTAGAGGATACTCGTGTAGAAACTGTATTGCTACCCATTAGAGATGGACTAACAATTAGCAGAGTACTATAAAATATAAAAAGTGGGATTTTTTAAGATCCCACTTTCTGAATTAATTAGTAACTACAATTGCTAATTCATTGGTTATTGTACTGCCTTTAAAGCATCAATATTACCATAACCAAATCTACTATTACGATTAGGATAAAATTCTCCTGCTCTTTTTAACTTCTCCAACACTTGTTCTCTAGACATATTCGGATTACGTGCCCATACCAATGCTGCAATACCAGCTGTCATAGCTGTTGCCACAGAAGATCCTCCTACATAAGATTGTGCACCAGTATTAAACCCTAATACAGGTACCGTTCTACTAGTATTACTAGCTCTTTGCATGATGATTGTAAAATCAATTTTATTACCATCGTGACAAATATCACAACGATTGTATCCATTATCTTTTAATCCTGTCACAGCAACTGTCTCACTCATACTAGCAGGAAATATCACCCCATACCAGTTTGTAAAAGTAGTAGACGTTCCACCAGCGGCCATAATCATTTTACCTTTGCCATATGCATATCTCACAGCATCTTTTACATTACCAATAGACCAAGGATAACCAATAGACATAGATATGATTTTTACATCACTTCTATTTCCTAATCCTTTTAATGCATTACTTACTCCTTTACGCTCATGATAATCATTAAGTACTACATCTTCTGTACCTCTATAAGCTACCAAATTAGAATTATATGCAACTCCTACTGGCATAAAATCATTATTACGTGGCGATGCAATAGCCGATGCCATCTGCGTACCATGGCCACATTTATCATTAGGACCATCTACATTATTAGACCACCACCAAAAAGAATCGATAAATGTTCCGAAACGCTGTACAGATCTACCACTAGAAAAACCATCATTAAAACCATTTCCTAACAGGTTTTGGTTTGCTGATAAACCAGTATCAATAAGTCCAACAGTGATCCCTGATCCTGTACTAAGGTTCCAGGCGTCATCTATATTGTGTTTTTGATAATTCCAAGGTAATCGAGAATTTGGTGAGATTACACTATAATCACCACTATTGATAGATTGTCCGCTTTGACTACATCCAGCAGATTTTTGTTGTTCATTTTCCTGAAGATAAAATCCATACCCATTAGGTTCTAGATAACGTATATTTCCCATTGCTTTTAGTTCTACAATGGTTTCTAATTTAGTAACCTTAAGATCTAAAACATTCAGTATATCATCTTCTGATAATTGAACATTAGAACGGGTAACTCCTTCTGTATTCTGAACTGTACGATAGATGTCTTCAATAATAGTATTCAATCTAGAAGATCGTTGTTGTCCTTCAATATAACTCTCTCCTTTTTTACCAAAACCAACTGTCAATACTTCATTACCATGCATCACTGCACTATATAAGATATTATCTGGAGCATTGGTCCAGTCCATATCTCCATTTGTTTTTAACTCGTTTTCTATAAAATCATTGATTTTTTCAATAGATACTATCTTTTGAGAATCTGAACTCTCATCTATAATTTCGTTTGTATCTTCTTGGGAACATGATAGGACAAGAAATAGCCCTAAAATTAGAGGAATAATTTTTTTCATTTTAGTATAAGTTAATGAGTTTGTGTGTTAATCTATTTTCAGGCAGCCAATTTCCCGAAAATATCAAATATTTAATATATAGTTAATTTCAGTACTAATTTATTAAATATAATCTAATTATACACACCTTTTATTGAAAGAATCTTAATAAAAAGTTTGTTACTATGCTTGCATAGGACCAAAAAACAATCGATTAACCTGTGAAAACGCCAATGTTTATAAGGGTTTTACAGAAAAGGACTACAAGATTAAATTTGTGTGAAAAAATTTAACTTTTTTTAATAAAAAACTAAAAAAAGAGGGTTTAATTTATTGAAAAGGCAATATCAAATACAAAAAAACTAAAACTTACGTTTTACAGGACCCGTAATTTCGTCAATATCTTCTTTGACTTGGTCTATTTCTTTTTTAATATCAGAAGTAATAGAAGAAGGGATATCTGTATCTATACCATGTTTTTCTGCACTCTTGGTAATTTCAGATTTGATATCATTCGTTGCATCTTTGACAATACGCATTCCTTTGCCTAATCCACGTGCTATTTCAGGGATTTTATCAGCGCCAAAAACCATTACCAAAATAAACACAATAAAAGCAATTTCGGTTCCGCTTATGAATAAAGGTATTGTTGTCATAGTTGTGCAAATATAGCTACAATAATGTACAGAAAAAAGCCGTTCGTGATTGCGAACGGCTTTACTATTTAATTTAAAGGTTTTTTAACTTATTGTCCCTTTACTTTGTTTTTAAATTTATCAAACTTACCAAGTTTTTTATTTTGTGGCCAGCTATTATTAGAAGTATCTATATCTGCTGTTTCTTGATTAGGATCTACAACAATCTTTGAGATTGCTTTTTCTGAAGCAATTGCTCTTTTTACTGCATCATCATTTTTTCTCCAAATTTCTGCAGGATAAGTAACTGTTTCAGAAGTTCCATCTTCATAGGTATACTCTACTATTAAAGGCATTACTAAGCCTCCTGGTTTTTCAAAAGTAATCTCATAGAAAAATTTAGGGTTCTTTAGTATTGATCTTTCTTCTACAGAAAAGTTATCAATTAAATACTCTTTTAATGTTGAGGCATTATCAATAATATTTCCATTTTTCTTAATAGTCTCATATTCATCGCTTCCTTCTTCTACCATAAATACTAATGGTCCAAAATCTTCTACTTTAGCACCTCTTGCTGCTGCAAATTCTTTTGCTCTTTTATTTGGTTCCTTTGAAACAACATATTTCTTTACATCCTTTACACCTATATCGGTATAATCTGTAGTATAAAACCATCCTCTCCAGAACCAATCTAAATCTACAGCAGATGCATCTTCCATCGTTCTAAAGAAATCTTCTGGTGTTGGATGTTTAAACATCCATCGTTGAGAATATGTTCTGAATGAATAGTCAAACAGATCTCTTCCCATAATTGTTTCTCTCAAGATATTCAAACCTGTTGCAGGCTTAGAATACGCATTAGAACCAAACTGATATATATTATTGGACTGCGACATAATTGGAGATATAAAACTCTGGTCTCCGCTCATATAAGGAACTATCTTGGCTGCAGGTCCTCTTCTTGAAGGGTATTTTTTTGATGGAGCTATCGCATCTGGATACCATTCACCAAAATCTTGCTCTGCAACATATTGTACAAATGTATTCAATCCTTCATCCATCCAAGTCCATTGACGTTCATCACTATTCACAATCATTGGAAAAAAGTTATGTCCAACTTCATGAATAATTACACTCATCATTCCATACTTAACTCTATCGCTATAAGATCCATCAGGATTCGGTCTACCATAATTCCAACAAATCATTGGATATTCCATACCCTGATTTTTAGCGTGCACAGAAATAGCTTTATGATAAGGATAATCAAAAGTCATTCTACTATATGATTTTAATGTACTAGCAACTGCTTTAGTCGACCAATCTTCCCATAGAGGATTTCCTTCTTTAGGATACATAGAAACTGCCATTACATCTTTTCCTCCGATCTTAACCGCCATCATATCCCAGATAAATCTTCTCGATGTAGCAAAACCAAAGTCTCTAACATTTTTAGCACTTAATTTCCATGTTTTTTTATTTTCAGAAAACGTCTTTTCCTTTGCTTCTGCTTCTTTTTGAGTTACAATAACAACAGGTGTATCATAAGATTTTTTAGCCTTTTCATAGCGGCTCATCATATCTTTAGTGAATACTTCTTTTCTATTTGTTAATACTCCTGTTCCATCCAAAATATGATCTGCAGGTACTGTAATATTTACATCAAAATCTCCAAATGGAAGTGCAAATTCTCCTCTACCCCAGAATTGGTGATTTTGCCACCCTTCTACATCATTATAAACAGCCATTCTTGGATAGAATTGAGCAATTACATAGGCTCTATTACCATCCTTAAACTCTTCATAACCTGATCTTCCTCTACCATTTACGTGATCATTAATGTTATACCACCAATCGATAGAGAACACGAATTTTCCTCCAGACACTAAATCTTTTGGCATCTCTACACGCATCATAGTACCATTAATTGTGTACTGCAATGCTTTTCCTCCAGCATCTTTTACTGCAGTTATATTGAAACCTCCATCAAAAGGTTCTCCCAAGTATTTACCTACGAATTGATTTGGTCCATCGGCAGCATTTACACCTCCTGGTTGAATTAACGGAGTTTTAGATTTTCTAGACCTCATATTTTGATCTAATTGAACCCACAGAAATTCTAAATTATCAGGAGAATTATTGGTGTATGTTATGGTTTCTTTACCAGAAAGCTTTTTGTTTTTATCATCAAGCTCTATATCCATTTTATAATCTGCTTGTTGCTGATAATAAGCTGATCCTGGAGCTCCCGAAGCAGTTCTATACATATTAGGAGTAGCAAACTCATCATACATCTGCTTAAACTTGTTTTGATTTGTATGTCCCAACTCGCGAGCTGTTTCACTTTCTTCTTGAGCATACAATCCCGAACCTGAAACAAAAAGAGTAACAGAAAGGATAAAAAATATTTTTTTCATTAGAGTGTAATTGTGTTATGTAATAAATCGCAAAATAGTTGTTTTTTAAAAGTTTAGTAGCTTATTCACTAAACTTTAACATCCCTTTATCCTTTTCTTTTTCGAGTATAAGACTTTTTCGTTTTTTCCCTTTTTTAACATGAATAATATTCTGTTGTTCTTCAAAAAAATCCATCAAGGCTTGATTAGAAACTGAAATGGTTTCAAGAGAAAGTACGTTCTCTACTTCTAGATAACATAATACAAGATCATTATCATATTCTTTACCTATAAAATTAAAATGTACTTCTTCACCATTTACATTAATGGTCAATTTCTGACTTAAATATGTGCTTAAATACTGATCTATCTTGGCCTCTTCCGTCTTTGAAACCAGCTCTATGTTTTCATCATATCTCTTTCTCAATACTTCTTCGACATCATCAATAAAAATTCTTGATATTATTTGCAATGATTTTTGCTCTTGATTATACTCTATTTGAGTTACGCTCACATAAAACTTATGTAATCCAGTAAAAGAACTGAGCGTAATCAAAAGTACAGCTGCTATGCATAGTATTTTCTTCATGTATTCTAATTTAGAAGGTGGTAAATGTAATATTTTGATATAAAATATTATGCCAAAAGTGTCATATTATCATTTTCCTCTCTAAATTAAGTAATTAATCAATTTCTTTATGTGCTTTATATAGTATTACTTTTTGTTGAAAAAACTCTAATAGAGAAAATCTTTTTGAGTTTTCTAATAGATTTTCAAAATACTCATCTTCAGCACAATAATACATGAAATCAACAATAAGATTTTCCGACAGCCCTAAATCATCTACAAAAAAGGAGGTATTAAAGGTTGTTTTTCCTTTTTGAATGACTTTATCTAAATCTTCAATAGCTTTGATTCTTTTTAACTTTTTAAGAGTTCCATTTAAATAATTTATAGGTCTATCTATGATTCCTGATTTTGCAGTATATATTCTTCTTTCTACTTGTGTTGGAGGATCTCTATCCTTAAAAGGAAGACCTAAACTTCTATTACTTACAAAAGGTGTAACTTCTATATCTTTTGTATCATTATTAATATTTCCAGATAGACTGATATTACTCACTCGTACTTGATCCAACTTTTGAACAATTGGGTACAAGCGAACCTGAAGGTTTTCATTATTTAGATCATTTTCTGAAACTATTATGGAAATCACTTCGTATTGAACCGATGAAAAAATAATTGAATCATGAACACTTGCAGGAATTTCGAAAAAGCCTCTTGCATCATTTGTTGTCCCCAACTTCTTGGTATAGTTAACAATATTAATTGCAAATCCTTCTAATGAATCTGCGACAATGAAACCTCTAAGTTTTTGGGATTGACCAAAAGTATGATTCAAAGCAACAAGAAAAAACACACACAGTAAAATTCTGGTCATAATTTGATACAGTTTGATGACCAAAATCGAAAAGGAAATTTTAAAGTTCGAATATTATTAATTAATAATAGAATCCCAGAAATTTGTCATTTTTAAACAAAGACGGATATACGAAAAAAATGTTGCGGATATTTAATATATCATTTGCGATCTTTATACACCTTACTCTGAGAAACAAGAAATTCTATAAGATTCAATTCGTTACCTTCTTCTAAATATGTATTATCTAACCCATTATCTTCTGCAAAAAAGATAAAATCATTAATCTGACTCATTTCTAAAGCCAGATTTGTCTTAAAGAATTCATCATCATACATTTTTCTAACTTTTACATCAATGTCTGCAGGAACTTTCTTTTTTCCAGTTTGATCTTTATTCTGAAAAACTTCTTTAAAAAGATTTACAAAATTAAGTCCGTAAATCATTCTGTCTTCCAAAAACACTTTGTTTTCTAATTCGGATAGTTCATCAGCAGTCCAGTCATAATCCGTATCATTAATTCTAGATGAAGTTAATTTAGCTACTTCACTAATACCGCTTTCTGATACATTAATTTTTTTTACATCAACGGTTACATTTCCTAATAGATCATAAGGTGTTACAATTACTTCGTCCAAAAGGTTTACAGATTCATTGAGAAAAATATTTAATCGTCTATTATCTAATACTCCTTTATCTACTAGGACCACAATTTTTTGATATTGCATTCCGATTACTTCCACTTTATCATTAATTCCTACACTAATTCTAAAATCACCAGCCTTATCTGTAATAGTCCCTTTTTTAGTCGTAAGATTATACACTACAACGCCTTCAACATTGTCGCCTAATGGGGCACTGATTCTACCATCTATCATAACTCTTGAGGTAATTTGAGCAAAAGAAAATCCAATTGCACAACATATAAAAACTAGCGATAATCTTAATTTCATAGTAATTTCGGTTACGTTTGTTATCCATTAAGATACTACATTTTTCAATATGTGCTTAAGATTTCTATATAAGAAAACGTTAAACTACCTTTACTAAAAATTAAATTTATGCAAAACTGTATTATCGCAAGCACTTCTACTATACATGGAAGTGGACCACTAGAATATTTGTTTGAAGCTCTAATTGAGCTATATAAAGATTGTAATGAAATAGTATTTATCCCATATGCTCGTCCTGGTGGAATTTCACATGATGAATACACCATAGGAGTCAATAATATTTTTAAAAAAATTAATAAAAAAGTACTCGGAATACATATGTTTTCTGATACTAAAGAAGCTTTCTCAAATACGCAAGGAATCTTTACAGGTGGTGGTAATACGTTTCTCTTAGTAAGTCAATTATACAAAAACAAGGTTATGGAGCCTTTAAAAAATGCTATCGATTCAGGAACTCCATATTTAGGTACAAGTGCTGGAAGTAATATTTGTGGACTTACAATGCAGACGACTAATGATATGCCAATAGTGCATCCGCCAAGTCATAAAACTTTAGGAGTTTTTCCTTTTAACATTAATGCACATTATCTGGATCCTGATCCAAATTCTACACACAAAGGTGAAACCAGAGAAACCCGTATTAAAGAATTTCATACCATAAATTCGCAACCTGTAATTGGTCTTAGAGAAGGAAGTTGGTTAAGAATCCTCAATAATCAAATAACACTTAAAGGAAATTTATCTGCTAGAATTTTTGAGCAAAACAAAGCACCTTATGAAATCAATCCCGAAAGTTCTTTGTCTGAATTAAACTAAATAATCTATGCAATACCAGAATATTCTAGACACAATTAAAGAAGAAATACTGGCAAAAACTTACACTGGAAAAGTAGCGTCTTATATTCCTGAGTTAGCTAAGATCGACCCTAACAAACTAGGAATGCATTTATACTGCATTAATTCTGGACATTATGGTTTTGGTGATGCGAATGAACGTTTTTCTATACAAAGTATTTCTAAGGTGTTCTCGTTAACATTAGCAATGTCGCTAATGGATGATGAATTATTTAGTAGAGTGGATGTCGAACCATCAGGAGACCCTTTTAACTCTCTAATTCAATTAGAGTATGAAAATGGAATCCCAAGAAATCCTTTTATTAATGCGGGAGCACTAGTTATTGCTGATATTTTGGTTTCTACTTTAGAAAATCCAAAACAGGTTTTCTTAGATTTTATTCATAAAATCACAGGTAATAACACGATCAACTTCAATCCAAAAGTTTTTGAATCTGAAAAGAAAAACAGTTATCGTAATGCTTCTTTATTAAACCTTATGAAGTCTTTTGGGAACATAAAAAACGATATAGAAGCGGTTTTAGATTTATACATTTATCAATGTTCGATAGCAATGTCCTGCAAAGAATTAGCTACAGCTTTTATGATCTATGCGAATGCTGGAAACACTTTATCTGATGATATGGAGATCATCTCTCCAAGAAAAATAAAACGTATTAATGCCATCATGCAAACTTGTGGTTTTTATGATGAAGCTGGAGAGTTTAGTTTTAGAGTAGGATTGCCTGGAAAAAGTGGTGTAGGTGGCGGAATTACAGCGATACATCCTGGTCAATATGCAGTAACGGTATGGAGTCCACCTTTGAATCCAAAAGGAAATTCGGAGTTAGGAATGTATGCCTTGGAGCGATTGACCACATTAACTGGGTATTCTATATTTTAAAGTATTTCACCTTGTATTATAGCTTAAAGGTTAGTGATATTTTCCTGTAAAATACATTTTGAATAAGTACAAAATACCAGATAAAAAGTGTAATAAAAACAGACTCCATAAAATAATCGACTTTTTAGAGTATTTGTTTTCTCCTTTTAACTTTGGCAATAAAAAAGTAACTGTCGTTAACAATAATAAATACGCGCAAACTATATTTTGCCATGTAAAATTACCATGATATCGTCTTGGCCCATCTTCTACAATAAAAGCACTTATAAGCACACCAAAAATTGTTAAATACAAAGCATAAATAAATGGTTTATATTTTAAGACCTCCTTATAATATGCCATAACAGCAACAGGAAAAGCAAAAGAAAACAAAAAAGCTATGGGCACATACCAAGACGGTATAAATGCTCGCAAAAATTCAAAAGGTGTTCCAATAGTCAAAGAACTTTTATTAGTATGCAAAGATCCCGTTTGATAATGATAAATACTTAAATATTGGATTAACAAAAACGTACCTCCTATAAAAACTGGAAATAATTTAATTGCATAGTTTTTGTAATTTTTAATTTCAAAATTTTTCAGAATAATAAATGTAGTTACTGGTAAATAGACAAAAATAAAAGAAGGCTTAATAATAATATTTAAAACAACTAATATGATTATTATCCAAACATCTCTATTTAATAAAGACACATGCTCCTTACTAAACATTTTTAATTGCCACCAAAAAAGCAAAATTGCAAAAGGAAACACACTAATTAAAGTAGAATTATGCCAAACAACGGATGGAGTTCTTCCTAAGTACATTAATTTTAAATTAAAAAAACTATACACATCAGGAATGGCAAAACAAAACAATAATCCAAAAGCTATTATCTTAATGATCTCTGATTTAAATCTTAGTTTACTATCTATTGTTAGTTCTGAAATTACCATCTTAGATATTACAAACTTTCCAACAGTTGCAAAAGATAACACTGCCGCTGTAACAAAAAACATTAAAGAAACATCACTTGAAAAAAAAGAAAGAACATTAACTACGAAAAAAAACAAAAAATGAGGCAAATAAGATGATTCTCCAGAATTAACCTTTACAATGGATTGAATATGAATTCCCATATCAGTAGGGATATACTTCATTATAAACCAAAAAAGTATTAGAAATAATACAAATACTATAATATTATCAAGGTTTTTCAATTTGGTCATTTTGTATTCTGTATTTATTCTTTTATTTCTTTTCTTTTAGTTTCAATCCATTTAAGGTTGTTCTTAGCTAATTGAAAATCTGGGTTAATTTCCAATGCTTTTTCACAAGCTTTTATAGCTTTATCAAACTCACCAAGAACATTATATGAGGAGCAAATATTATTATACGCTGCAGCATTATTAGGGTCTAACAGCAATAAATCTTCACTCGTCTCTATACATCTTTTATAAAAACCTAATTTATAATAGTAAAAACTAAGATTAACATACTCTGTAATAGACAATTTCTTATTTTTCCAGCTATTAATACCGTTTATCGAAACAGATAAATTGTTTTTCGTTAATTCAGAAGTATTATTAATTGCCAAAGATTTTTCGCAAGCTTCTTTTGCCTTATCAAACATTTTCAATCGATTATAAGAAGAACATAGATTATTATATACGATACTATTATTAGGGTCTAATTGAATTGCTTTTTTAGATGTCTGAATACAATTAAAATAGTCTGATTTATTATAATAAAGTAAACTCAATTGGATATATCCATTTACGGTAGGTCTAATTTTCATTTGAGTTTCAAGCGTACTTATATGATTTTTGACCTGATAATTATTTTTCACAATAAAACAAACAGAAACCCCATCTACTTTTACTTCATGTACCGTATTTTCTGGAGACCAATTCACGTTTACATGATCTCTTTTATACTTTCCTTCTGCCAACATAATAATAGAATAATCCCAATCAGGAGAATCTCTTCTAGTTAAAACATGTTGCAATTTTGGAGTCTTATTCAGATAGAATGTAGCTTTTGTCTGACTACCATAATACAACCTCACTTTTGGAGGGTTATCTGCATCTCCCACATGCTCTTCTAACCAATCTATAGCAGGTCTTACTCCTACTCCATAATAGTCTATTTCATAATTCCCATATGCTCCAGATACTCCTCCTACGATTGGACTAAAATATAATGCTTGCATTGGATGATATCTAACCATAAAATGTAATGGTTGTAGCATTACAAGAATCAAAACACCAAACAGTAATTTGGCAATATTTTTTTTAGGTATCATCTCAAATAACTTAATCCAAGACAAGGCACTGACAACAACAATAGGTAATATAGAAAACATAAACTGTCTAGAACCACTATGATTATTAGGTTTACCTATGACAATTAAGATCATGGGGAAAACAGAAGCGAAAATAACCATGGAGACATAAAGCATGTTAATCTTTGTGTTCTTATAATATACCAATGGGATCAGAAAAAAACCTAGAAATGCATGCAATGGCATCATGATAATAAATAGATTTTTAATTGCATAATACCAGGGAGCATTAAAACTGCTTTGCCAAACACCTTCAAACAATTGCAGGTTTTCAAAACCTCTAAATTCTCCCATTTTTATTAATATTTCAATCGGAACTTTTAAAGGATTGGTTTGAGCATATGGCCAAAAAACAGCCACAGCTAAATACGAAAGTATACATACACCTATAGTTTTAGCTGCTAACAGCAATGTATCTTTTATAACAACCTGTTTAAATCTTGACTTATAGTTTTGTAGCAACCACCACGAAAAAACAGCTAATAACAGATACCCTAAAGTCATTAATCCAATTACCCTAATATTAATTAATAGAGAAATATTTAGTATTAAGAAAAAAGCTCTTTTTAAGGTAACTCTTGGCAATTCTTTGAGTAATTTTATAATATGAAATAAAGAAAACATATAGAACGCTGCCGCAGGAATATCTTTAGGATTATTCATAGAATAACCAAAAATGACTGGACATAGTACAACAAAAACTAATGTAAACAAACCTGTTTTCCATCCTCCTAATTCCTTTCCTAATAAACCACAAAACAGAAAAAGCAAAAATCCAAAAATAGAGTTGATCAAGTTTTTAAATTGATACACTTCAAAAGAACTAAAGTATTGATGCAAGAAATTGGTAAGAAGATCAAAAAACCCTCCAAAGCCATTCATTCCTCTATTTTCGTTTTCCTGGCTTACAGCTACATCAATATAATTGCCTTCTTCATCAATAGGGCTTAAGCTGGCAATCTCATCAATCCCTTTAAAATAATTTAGAATTCTAACACCATGATCTTGGTGTATTTTGGTGTCTTCTAGTGGGCCATAGTCTTTACTTAAAAACATCATGGTCCACCCAACAACCAAGGCAATTAATATAAAGCCATTGCGATAATTCATTATTTTCTTAAAATCAAATTCCATGGAATGTTTATTTTTTATCAAAAAAACTTGTCACTAAATCTATAATTTTATTTTGATCCTCCATATGTAATTCATAGAATAAAGGTAATCGCAACAACCTTTCTGAAAACATCTCACAATGCTCTAACTTCACACTATCGTTTTCTGATTCATAAAAAGGGCTTTTATGAAGAGACACATAATGAAAAACCGCATATACTCCATTTTCTTTCAAATATTTAATCAACTGGCTTCTTTTCTCTATATCCTTACAAACAACATAAAACAAATGACCATTACAAGTTGCATATTCAGGTATGCTAGGTAATTCTAAAAAACCTTCGTTTTCAAGTTTTTTAAGACCTTCATAATATGTATTCCATAAAGTTGTTCTTCTGGATTGAATCTTTTTTAAATTCTCTAATTGTGCAAACAAAAAAGCTGCTGTTACATCCGACGGCAAAAACGAAGATCCAACATCTACCCATGAATATTTATCTACCTCTCCTCTAAAAAAAGCAGATCGATTGGTTCCTTTTTCCCAAATAATTTCTGCTCGTTTATCAAATCGTTCATCATTCACCACCAACATCCCTCCTTCTCCAGAGATAATATTTTTGGTTTCATGAAAAGAAAATGTACCTAAATGTCCGATTGTACCAAGTGGTTTTCCTTTATAATAAGAATCAATTGCCTGAGCAGCGTCCTCTATAACAAATAAATCGTGAGTGTTAGCTATTCTCATAATTGTATCCATATCACATGACACACCTGCATAATGCACTACGACTATAGCTTTGGTTTTATTAGAAATTAACCTTTCTAACGAATTAGCATCAATATTAGGATTATCATTATAAGAATCTGCAAATACAATCTTTGCTCCTCTTAATACAAAAGCATTGGCCGTAGATACGAAAGTATATGATGGCATAATAACTTCATCTCCAGGACCGATATCAATGAGTATTGCAGCCATTTCTAAAGCATCAGTGCAAGATGAAGTTAACAAGCAATTTCTAAAACCTAAATCTTCTTTAAAAAAATTATGACATTTTTGGGTATAATATCCGTTTCCTGAAATTTTCCCTCTAGAAACTGCATCTTTTATATAATACAGCTCGTCGCCAGTCATGTAGGGTTTATTAAATGGGATCATTTAGTTAGATTATGTGGATAGCTTTTTGATTAGTTACTTTAATGAGTATGTATATTTTTCAGAAAACTTTACTCCTCCAAAACACAGAGATACACATTTTATCAATTAGCAATTTACTAAACTCTTCAATTTATTTAGTAATTTTAGAAAATAATCATCCATAAATAAAACCAAGTATTTGAAAATATCAATAATAAGTCCTGTCTATAGAGCTCAGAATCTTGTAGTTGAACTTGTAGAGCGATTGGAAAATTCTTTATCCCAAATATTCGATCAATACGAAATCATATTGGTTGAAGATGGCAGCCCTGATAACTCTTGGGAAGCAATTGAAAATATTTGTGTCAAAAATAAAAATGTAAAGGGAATTAAGTTAAGTAGAAATTTCGGGCAACATTATGCAATAACTGCTGGATTAGCAAATGCAACTGGAACGTGGGTTGTTGTTATGGATTGTGATCTGCAAGATCAGCCTGAAGAGATACCAAAACTATTTGATAAAACGAAAGAAGGATATGACATAGTCTATGCACAAAGAGAGCTACGACAAGATGGTTTTTTTAAAAAAATATCATCTAAAATGTTTTATAAAACGTTTGGTTACCTAACAGATAGTAAACAGGACCCTTCTATTGCTAATTTTGGAATTTATAATCAAAAAGTAATACAGTCTATATTATCTATGAACGATCACGTGCGTTTTTTTCCTACTATGGTGCAATGGGTAGGATTTAATAGTGCAAAAATAAATGTAGAGCATAGTTCAAGAGCAGAAGGTAAATCTTCTTATTCTTGGAGAAAATTAATCAGTTTAGCGATTGATAATATCATTGCATTTTCCGACAAACCTCTAAGACTTACCATACGCTTGGGATTAATTATCGCTATACTTTCATTTCTTTCTGGACTAATTTACATTTATAGATATATTAATGGAGAAATTAAAGTACTTGGTTTTGCTAGTATTGTTATTTCTATCTGGTTTTTGTCTGGTTTAATAATTTTTATCCTTGGAATAATTGGTATTTATCTGGGAAAAACTTTTGATAAAGTAAAAGAAAGACCTACTTATATTATTTCGAAAAGAATAAATAATTAAAAGCAATATAATACCGAACTTACCACAGCATAATCTTATTTTGGATGAAACACTTGAATGATGAATCAAACGAAGAAATAGAGTTTTTAGAATGGGATTCTAATTTCTTCAATATTCGTGTTGGAAGAGTGTATTCGAGTCTAAAAAAAATAGACCTGACTAAAGTTTCTAATTTCGATCTAATATATATTCATTCGACCGTTTTATTAGAAAACAGCACTATTCCTTTATATGATAAAAAAGTCACCTTTGAAAAAAACATAACTTTAACAGAGAAAGCCCTTGACAACTCTTATGTTGTAAAATATGATGGTGGATTAACTAAAGAACTAAAGGACTTAGCCATTGCAAGCGGGACATATTCAAGATTCAAATTAGATTCAAAATTATCTAATCGCTTCGAAGAATTCTTTACCCTATGGATTAAAAACAGCTTACACGGAAAATTAGCAGATTTCGTATACGTTTATATAAAAGACAACAAAATTATAGGTTTCATATCATTGAAGAAAAATGATTCCTATTATCAGATAGGTTTAATTGCTACTTCAGCACTACATAGAGGTTTAGGAATAGGGTCTGCTTTATTACAAAAGGCAGAAGAAGTTGCAAAGTCAGAAAAAATTTCTAAAATAATTGTAGTGACTCAACTAGATAATAACATTGCTTGTAATTTCTATAAAAAAAATGGCTATCAAATAAAATCAACAGAATACATTTATCACCATTGGCTTACATAATATTTTTTACAAAAGGATGAAAGTCCCCTTTTAACGGAGTGATTTCAGCATTTCTAATATCATGCACAATTTGTATAGAAGTTTTAGCGTCCATAAGTCCATATCCATTACCTTCTAGTATTCCTTCGTAGCTTCTTGTATGCAATTCTGTAAATCCTGTACTAAACTCTATCTCTTCATTATCAATGGTAATTGATCTATACGTTCTTTTTCCTTGTTCTTTTATATCATCAGGAATATTATCATAATTAATAGATAAAAACCATCGCACTCTTGCTTTTTCGAACTCTAAATACCCTGAAGCACTGTCATCAGTTAATACATGAACTTTATTTTGCTTGACCTCTCCAAAAACCCAAGATAACATATCATAAAAATGCACACCGATATTTGTAGCAATACCACCTGATTTACTAACATCCCCTTTCCATGAAGCATGATACCAATTACCTCTTGAGGTTAAATACGTTAAATCAAAATCATATATTTTATCTTTTGGTCCCTTATCTACTTTTTCTTTTAAAGCAATAATGCTAGGATGTAATCGCAATTGCAAAATAGTATTTACCTTTCCTTCAGATTCTTTTTCTATTTCAACCAATGCATCAATATTCCATGGATTAAGTACAAGAGGTTTTTCACAGATAGCACTAGCACCTCTTCTTAAAGCCATTCTAATATGAGAATCGTGAAGGTAATTTGGTGTACAAATACTTACATAATCCAATTGGATATTTCTTCTTCGTTTTAGTTTCTCAATATGCCGATCAAAACGTTCAAACTCCACAAAAAAATGTGATTCTGGAAAATAACTATCAATAATACCTACACTATCAAATTTATCAAGCGCAGCAATCAAATTGTTATCTGTATCTTTAATTGCTTTAAGATGCCTAGGTGCTATATAACCTCCAACACCCATAATTGCAAAGTTCTGATTATTCATTCATTAAATTTTAAAAACATTTTCATTAACAAGTTCATACTTGTCATTACTTTCAGGGCAAACAGCAATTTGATTTGTTTCAAAATCTAATCTATGCCCATACTCACTCATCCACCCCATTTGCCTAGCAGGATTGCCTACCATCAAGGCATATGGTTTCACCTCTTTGGTAATTACCGCACCAGCACCTATAAAAGCATAAGCTCCAATATCATTACCACAAACCACGGTAGCATTAGCTCCAATTGTAGCTCCTTTTCCCACATGAGTTTTAGCATATTCTCCTCTTCTGACAACAGCGCTTCTTGGATTAATAACATTAGTAAACACACAAGAAGGGCCTAAAAAAACATCATCATCACAGATAACTCCAGTATATACAGAAACATTATTCTGAATTTTTACATTATTACCTATAATTACTTCTGGTGAAATCACTACATTTTGACCAATATTACAGTGTTTACCAATTACAGCATTTGGCATAATATGTGAAAAATGCCATATTTTGGTAGCATCTCCAATTTCACATCCGTTATCGATCACAGCAGTTGTATGAGCAAAATAATTTTTATCCATGTCAGGTTTTAGTTCCTCAAATATAAAATAATTCATTTTGTTTAATACCTTTTAAGAAATACTTTCATTCCTATATATCCTAGCATAGAAAGTGGATTAGCCATAGGTAATTAGCCAAGCTCAAATTTTGTCTTGGCAAAATATTTATCTTGGATGCCGTCGAAAAAGATATAAAAACTATTATATTTAGACTCTATAGTCATAGAAAGACTAACAGCTAAACAGAGATCATCAAACCGTAGTGTTTTAAATGTCAAATAATTATACTTCAGATATTTTTAAAATTTTAAAGCTTTATGTTTAAAAATTTTACTTCTCAAAAATTTGAAATCAAAATATTGTTAGTAATCCTTTTTACTACTTTTTTAGTATATCTAAATCATTTTGATAATCCATTCTTTTTTGATGATACCCACACTATCTCAGAAAATGAATCTATAAGAAGTTTAGATAATTGGACAAGCTTTTTTACCAATGCGGATACTTTTAGTTCCCTTCCAGAAAACAGAGCATACAGACCTATGATCACCTTGATGAATGCAATTGATTATTCTTTTGCAGACGGTTTAAATGCTCGTTACTTTCATTACCATATCTTTTTTTGGTATCTAATACTTATAGTTTTATTATATCTTTTATGTAAACACATCTATAAAGAGTCATTACCTAATTATAAATGGATCGGAATTACAGTATTATTTGCAACAGCATGGTTTGCATTTCATACCGCAAATGCCGAAACAGTAAATTATATTTGTGCTCGTTCTGACTCGTTCTCTACATTATGTATGGTAGCTTCTTTATTACTTTACATTCATCCTTTTACAAAAAAATGGCACCTATATCTTATTACGATGGTTATTGGAATATGGACAAAACAAACTGGAGTTATGTTTTTTCCAATATTATTTGTGTACGTTCTTCTTTTTGAAGAACACTTGCTTCTTACCGATTTTACTGTTGAAACGAAAAAGAAAATAATCACCATATTTAAAAAAATAGCTCCTACAGGAATTATCGCTTCTTCACTGTTTATTTTTAATCAATATTATTTAACTCCAGCATCTACAAATTCAACAAATTTCTTAGTTACAAGATTCGAATACATCAGTACACAGTGGTATGTAATCATGCATTATTTAGGTAATTTTATTCTTCCAATAAGCCTTAGTGCAGATCCTGATATTGCAATTATAAAACCTTGGTATAATATTAAATTACTTTTAGGTCTTTTCATCATATTGATAATGCTATTTTTAATGATAAAAACTGCATTCAAAAAAGAACTTAAACCTATTTCTTTTGGGATAGCTTGGTTTTTTATAGCTCTATTACCCACAACACTAAACCCTTTATTTCAGATTGCTAATGATCATCGAATGTTCTTTCCGTTCATTGGTTTGTTTATTGCTGTTCCTTGGGGAGCACTAGTACTACTAAAGAAATACAAAATACTAGATAATAATAAACGGTTTTTTCCTCATATCATAGTCTTACTATCCATAATTTTAATAGGTAATATTTATGGAACTATACAAAGAAATAAAGTTTGGGACACTGAGGAGTCATTATGGTTAGATGTAGTTCAGAAAAGCCCTAAAAACGGAAGAGGCATGATGAATTATGGGTTAACGCATATGGCAAAAGGAAATTATGATATTGCATTAGAATACTTTAACAAAGCAGACAAGTTAAGTCCTAATTACTATGTTTTACATATAAACCTAGCGATTCTATATGATGCCAAAAATAATGTTCCAAAAGCAGAGAAATATTTTAAATCCGCTTTAAAACTAAATACAATATCACCTTCACCAGATTATTACTATGCAAGATATCTTGTTGAGCAAAAAAGATACACAGAGGCTCAGACATACTTAAAAAAGGCACTTACCAAAAGCCCTAATCATATTCAATCAAAAAATCTTTTAAGTAGCATTGCCAATAAGAATACAAACCCTGAAGATAAGGTAAAGACATTATTACAAAAGGTGAAAAGTGCCCCAAATGTTGAATCATACATCGAACTAAGTTTGATATATTACAGAAACAAAGAATATCAACTAGTAATTTCTACCTGTAAAGAATTATTAGAAATAGACCCAAATAATGCTGTAGCTTATAACAACATGTGTTCTGCGTACAACCAAATGAAACAATGGAAACTCGGAGCCGAAGCTTGTAGAAATGCTCTCAAAATTGATCCGAACTATCAATTAGCAAAAAACAACCTGAAATGGGCAACAGATAACATCAATAAATAATACAACTACAAAACAGTATATAATGCTTAATAATAAAACAATCGCAGTAGTAGTACCTTGTTACAACGAATCACAGCAAATAATGATGGTTCTCGATAGCATGCCGTCATTTGTAGATAGAATCATAGTTGTAGATGATGCATCCAAAGATGATACCGTAGGTACAGTGATGAAGCATTTGAAAAATAACGCATCTACTCTTAAATTAACTTCTAATCTAAAAAATGAGATTGTACCTAATATTTATAATCGTGCAGATATAGAAGTTAGGCAAAAAAGTATTGATGAAATACAAAAATTCACTCCCTCAGAAATTGTAAACGAAAACCCTGATGAGGAAAAAATAATAGTTATAAAACACCTAAGCAATGGCGGAGTTGGTGCTGCTATTGCTACTGGATATAAATGGTGTAAAGATCATAATATTGACTGTACTGCAGTGATGGCAGGAGATGGGCAAATGGACCCAGATGAACTTGAATCTATATGTAAACCTGTTGTAGACGAAGGAATAGATTATGTAAAAGGAAATCGTCTAATTCATAAGAGTGCATGGGTAATTATACCAAGAGTACGCTTTTTAGGAAACTCTATCCTTAGTATATTAACCAAAGTAGCCTCTGGATATTGGGGAGTATCAGATACTCAAAGTGGATATACCGCTATTTCAAATAATGCACTTAATTCTGTTCCTTTGTATGACATCTACAAAAGATACGGAATGCCTAATGATTTATTAGTAAAATTAAATATTGCATTCTGTACCATTCGAGAAGTAAAAATCAAACCAATATATGGTGTAGGAGAAAAATCGAAATTAAATATTATTAAAGTTTCTTTACCAATTTTGTTTTTATTAATCCGTTGTTTTTTCAAAAGACTCCAGACAAAATATTTATATCGTAGCTTCCATCCTTTATATTTATTGTATTGGGTAGCATTTATAATCGCAATAATTAATAGTTATTTCTTATATCAGTTAGTTTCCAATTTTTTCATTCCAGATTCAAAAACTCCAACTGATTATTTAATCATATTTATTTTCTTAACTATTTCGGGATTCCAATCCCTATTATTTGCAATGTGGATGGATATACAGGATAATGAAAGGTTATCCAAATAATAAAAATACACAAGCCTTATTTCGAATGTTTTAAATCCTTCAAGCGTATAGGAGAAAGATAAAACCATATAGCACCTGGAATAAGAGAGATCAATTGGATAAGAAAAATAATTAATGATAATGCTATAGCATCTTCCGCAGGAAGCAGATACAATTGAAAAATAAGTACAAGCGATGTTTCTCGAACACCAATTCCTAAAACAGTAATTGGTAATAAACTTAGGATTCCTAAAATAAAAGTCCCAAGAAACAATCCTAAATGATCAATCTCAATGCCCATAGCCCAGGCTATATAATTGAAAACTCCGTAAATCAAGATCATACTAATGCAAGTAATCACAAAACTTAGAATCGTTTTAAACCATCCTAAATTATGAGAATTAAAAGCTTCCCACCAAGGCTTAACTATTTTTTTAAACTTTTTCTTAAACCTGAAAAGAAGTAAAAACAATCCTATTCCTCCTACAACCCAATATACAATTGTTTCATATTCTCTCGGAAATTTTAAAATGTAAAAATTAAACTGATAATAGAGTATCGCTGTAAAACTAAAAAACAGTAAACAAATCAAATCAAAAAGACGATCCATAATAAGGCTAGACCATCCTATTTTTTGAGTAGGTAAATTATCCTTAATATAAAGTAACCTACCAAAATCTCCTAATCTACCTGGCGTAATATTTGCTAAAAAAAGGCCTATAAAAAACACCTTTGACGCTTTATACGATCCTAAAGAAATTCCATAAGAATTAGAAATAATTCTCCATCTGATACTTTTTAAATAATAAGCCATCCACAAAATGAATACCGAAACTAGAATATGAATGCCTGATACTTTCTTAAATGAAGCAAAGGTTTCCTTCCATCCAACCTTGTAGATCAGATATACTAGTAGGATTACCCCTAAAAACTTTAGCCAAAAACTAATATTTAGAAAAGGTTTTTTTTTCATTAACTAGAATCAATATTTTTTCTATACTACTCACTATTTCATTTTATATAGTTGGTATTTAAAAAATCATTATTTACAGATTCACAATATACCAATAGATCCTAAGAAATGTAACATACTACATATAAGGAGCAATATAAAATAGACAAAAAGCAAAAAAGCTTCATCATTAATGATGAAGCTTTGAGCGGGAGACCAGGTTCGAACTGGCGACATTCAGCTTGGAAGGCTGACGCTCTACCAACTGAGCTACTCCCGCTTTTGCAAGAGCAAAAATATTAGTTTTTTCAAATAAACAAAATAAATTAGGGATAATTATTTTTACTTCCGTTGAAACGGTAAGAAAACACATAATCAAAAGATTTATTACCCCCTAAATATCAACAAGTTAAGAAATTGCTTTTAAGCGGTAAAAATGTATTTTATCGAAAAAAAGTGTATTTTGTCGAATAAATTACATATTTTTGTTGTTAACAAAATATTAATATCTTAGCAAATAATTTAATTTTGAATAATTAATAGTGCCCTTATATTGAAAAAAATGCACCTTACGGGAATAACGTAATTTCCTTAAGGTGAAATTTTATTAAAAAAATTTCCTACTTGTTATGAAGATAAAATTACTCCTGATTATATTCATACTTATGCCAGCAACCTCCTTGCTAGCGCAGGTAAAGGTTGGTGATAACCCCAATCAAATAGATAACTCTTCTATATTAGAATTAGAAAGCATCGATAGAGCTTTTGTTCTTACAAGAGTTACAACTGCTCAAATGAATACGATAGTTCCTCTCAATGGAGCACTAATCTATAACTTAGACGATAATTGTATTTTTCAATACAATAATAACAGTTGGACAAGTCTTTGTAGCGGAAATGATAATCAGGCACTGTCATTTGACGCTACTACCAATATACTTACTTTAGAAAATGGAGGATCTGTAGATTTAACTTCTTTAATTAACGATCCAGATCCAGACCCTACAAATGAAATACAGATATTAAGTCAAACAGGAAATACAATAACACTATCAAATGGAGGAGGAAGTGTTAATGAAACAATATCTACATTAACTGATAATGGTGATGGCACTTTCACATATACAGCTGAAGATGGCTCAACAACGGTAATCGGAGTAGTAGGACCTACAGGTGCACAAGGACCTACTGGTGCACAAGGTGTAACTGGAGCACAAGGAATTACAGGTGCACAAGGTATAACTGGAGCACAAGGAATCACAGGAGCACAAGGAATCACAGGAGCACAAGGAATCACAGGTGCACAAGGAATCACAGGAGCACAAGGAATCACAGGAGCACAAGGAATCACAGGAGCACAAGGAATCACTGGTGCACAAGGTGTAACGGGTGCACAAGGAATAACAGGTGCACAAGGTGTAACTGGAGCGCAAGGAATCACTGGAGCGCAAGGAATCACTGGAGCACAAGGAATCACTGGAGCACAAGGAATCACTGGTGCACAAGGTGTAACAGGTGCGCAAGGAATCACTGGAGCGCAAGGAATCACTGGAGCACAAGGAATCACTGGAGCACAAGGAATAACAGGTGCACAAGGAATCACTGGAGCGCAAGGAATCACAGGTGCACAAGGTGTAACTGGTAGCCAAGGAGTAACTGGAGCACAAGGAATTACAGGTGCACAAGGTGTAACGGGTGCACAAGGAATCACTGGAGCGCAAGGAATCACTGGAGCACAAGGAATCACTGGAGCACAAGGAATCACTGGAGCACAAGGAATCACAGGTGCGCAAGGAATCACAGGTGCGCAAGGAATCACAGGTGCGCAAGGTGTAACTGGTGCACAAGGTATCACTGGAGCACAAGGTATCACTGGAGCACAAGGAATCACAGGTGCACAAGGTGTAACTGGAGCACAAGGAATCACTGGAGCACAAGGAATCACAGGTGCACAAGGAATCACAGGTGCGCAAGGAATCACAGGTGCACAAGGAATCACAGGTGCACAAGGAATCACAGGTGCACAAGGTGTAACTGGTAGCCAAGGAATCACTGGAGCACAAGGAATCACAGGTAGCCAAGGAGTAACGGGTGCACAAGGAATTACAGGAGCACAAGGTGTAACTGGAGCACAAGGAATCACAGGTGCGCAAGGAGTAACTGGAGCACAAGGTGTAACGGGTGCACAAGGAATCACAGGAGCACAAGGAATCACTGGAGCACAAGGTATAACTGGAGCGCAAGGAATCACTGGAGCACAAGGAATCACTGGAGCACAAGGAATCACAGGAGCACAAGGTGTAACGGGTGCGCAAGGAATCACAGGTGCGCAAGGTGTAACTGGAGCACAAGGTGTAACTGGAGCACAAGGAATCACAGGAGCGCAAGGAATCACAGGTGCACAAGGTGTAACTGGAGCGCAAGGAATAACAGGAGCGCAAGGAATCACTGGAGCACAAGGAATCACTGGAGCACAAGGAATCACAGGAGCACAAGGTGTAACTGGAGCACAAGGAATCACTGGAGCGCAAGGAATCACAGGTAGCCAAGGAGTAACGGGTGCACAAGGAATTACAGGAGCACAAGGTGTAACTGGAGCACAAGGAATCACAGGTGCGCAAGGAGTAACTGGAGCACAAGGTGTAACGGGTGCACAAGGAATCACAGGAGCACAAGGAATCACTGGAGC
>NZ_JARYGY010000002.1:180049-277800 GCF_029906345.1 Aquimarina mycalae
AGGAATTACAGGAGCACAAGGTGTAACTGGAGCACAAGGAATCACAGGTGCGCAAGGAGTAACTGGAGCACAAGGTGTAACGGGTGCACAAGGAATCACAGGAGCACAAGGAATCACTGGAGCGCAAGGTATCACTGGTGCACAAGGAATCACAGGTGCACAAGGTGTAACTGGAGCACAAGGTGTAACTGGAGCACAAGGAATCACTGGAGCACAAGGTATAACTGGAGCGCAAGGAATCACTGGAGCACAAGGAATCACTGGAGCACAAGGAATCACAGGAGCACAAGGTGTAACGGGTGCGCAAGGAATCACAGGTGCGCAAGGTTTAACAGGTGCACAAGGAATCACTGGAGCACAAGGTGTAACTGGAGCACAAGGTGTAACTGGAGCACAAGGAATCACAGGTGCACAAGGTGTAACTGGAGCGCAAGGAATAACAGGAGCGCAAGGAATCACTGGAGCGCAAGGAATCACTGGAGCACAAGGAATCACAGGAGCACAAGGTGTAACTGGAGCACAAGGAATCACTGGAGCGCAAGGAATCACAGGTGCACAAGGTGTAACTGGTAGCCAAGGTGTAACGGGTGCGCAAGGAATCACAGGTGCGCAAGGAGTAACAGGTGCACAAGGAGTAACTGGAGCACAAGGAATCACAGGAGCACAAGGAATCACAGGTGCACAAGGTATCACAGGTGCACAAGGAATCACTGGAGCACAAGGAATCACTGGAGCACAAGGAGTAACTGGAGCGCAAGGAATCACAGGTGCGCAAGGTGTAACTGGAGCACAAGGAATCACAGGTGCACAAGGAATTACAGGAGCACAAGGAATCACAGGTGCGCAAGGTATCACAGGAGCGCAAGGTGTAACGGGTGCACAAGGAATTACAGGTGCACAAGGAATTACAGGTGCGCAAGGAATCACTGGAGCGCAAGGAATCACTGGAGCACAAGGAATCACTGGAGCACAAGGAATCACTGGAGCACAAGGTGTAACTGGAGCACAAGGTGTAACTGGAGCGCAAGGAATCACTGGAGCACAAGGAATCACTGGAGCACAAGGTATAACTGGAGCACAAGGAATCACTGGAGTACAAGGTATAACAGGTGCACAAGGTGTAACGGGTGTACAAGGAATCACTGGAGCGCAAGGAATCACAGGTGCGCAAGGAGTAACAGGTGCTCAAGGAATCACTGGAGCACAAGGAATCACTGGAGCACAAGGAATCACAGGTGCACAAGGTGTAACTGGAGCACAAGGTGTAACGGGTGCACAAGGAATCACAGGAGCACAAGGTATAACAGGTGCACAAGGAGTAACTGGAGCACAAGGTATAACAGGTGCACAAGGAGTAACTGGAGCACAAGGAATCACTGGAGCGCAAGGAATCACAGGTGCACAAGGAATCACAGGTGCACAAGGAATCACAGGTGCACAAGGAATCACAGGTGCACAAGGTGTAACTGGTAGCCAAGGTGTAACGGGTGCGCAAGGAATCACAGGAGCACAAGGTATAACTGGAGCACAAGGAATCACTGGAGCACAAGGTATAACAGGTGCACAAGGTGTAACAGGTGCACAAGGTGTAACGGGTGCACAAGGAATTACAGGAGCACAAGGAATCACAGGTGCACAAGGAATCACAGGTGCGCAAGGTGTAACTGGAGCACAAGGAATCACTGGAGCGCAAGGAATCACAGGTGTACAAGGAATCACAGGTGCGCAAGGTGTAACTGGAGCACAAGGAATTACAGGAGCACAAGGAATCACTGGAGCACAAGGAATCACTGGAGCACAAGGAATCACTGGAGCACAAGGAATCACTGGTGCACAAGGTGTAACGGGTGCACAAGGAATCACTGGAGCACAAGGTATAACAGGTGCACAAGGAGTAACTGGAGCACAAGGAATCACAGGAGCACAAGGAATAACTGGTAGTCAAGGAATCACAGGAGCACAAGGTATCACAGGTGCGCAAGGAATCACAGGAGCACAAGGAATCACAGGAGCACAAGGAATCACAGGAGCACAAGGAATCACTGGAGCTCAAGGAATAACTGGAGCACAAGGTGTAACTGGTAGCCAAGGTGTAACGGGAGCACAAGGAATCACAGGTGCGCAAGGAGTAACAGGTGCACAAGGAGTAACTGGAGCACAAGGAATCACTGGAGCACAAGGAATCACAGGTGCGCAAGGAGTAACAGGTGCACAAGGTGTAACTGGAGCACAAGGAATCACAGGTGCGCAAGGAGTAACTGGTGCACAAGGTGTAACTGGTGCACAAGGTGTAACGGGTGCACAAGGAATCACAGGAGCTCAAGGTGTAACTGGAGCGCAAGGAATCACTGGAGCACAAGGAATCACAGGTGTACAAGGAATCACAGGTGCACAAGGTGTAACTGGAGCACAAGGTGTAACGGGTGCACAAGGAATCACAGGAGCACAAGGTATCACAGGTGCGCAAGGAATCACAGGAGCACAAGGAATCACTGGAGCTCAAGGAATAACTGGAGCACAAGGTGTAACTGGTAGCCAAGGTGTAACGGGAGCACAAGGAATCACAGGTGCGCAAGGAGTAACAGGTGCACAAGGAGTAACTGGAGCACAAGGAATCACAGGAGCACAAGGAATCACAGGTGCACAAGGTGTAACTGGAGCACAAGGAATCACAGGTGCGCAAGGAGTAACTGGTGCACAAGGTGTAACGGGTGCACAAGGAATCACAGGAGCTCAAGGTGTAACTGGAGCGCAAGGAATCACTGGAGCACAAGGAATTACAGGAGCACAAGGTATCACAGGAGCACAAGGTGTAACTGGAGCACAAGGAATCACAGGTGCACAAGGAATCACTGGAGCACAAGGTGTAACGGGTGCGCAAGGAATCACAGGTGCGCAAGGAGTAACAGGTGCTCAAGGAATCACAGGAGCACAAGGAATCACTGGAGCACAAGGAATCACAGGTGTACAAGGAATCACAGGTGCACAAGGTGTAACTGGAGCACAAGGTGTAACGGGTGCACAAGGAATCACTGGAGCGCAAGGAATCACAGGTGCACAAGGAATCACAGGTGCACAAGGTGTAACTGGTAGCCAAGGTGTAACGGGTGCGCAAGGAATCACAGGAGCACAAGGTATAACAGGAGCTCAAGGTGTAACTGGAGCACAAGGAATCACTGGAGCACAAGGTATAACAGGTGCACAAGGTGTAACAGGTGCACAAGGTGTAACGGGTGCACAAGGAATTACAGGAGCACAAGGAATCACAGGAGCACAAGGAATCACAGGTGCACAAGGAATCACAGGTGCGCAAGGTGTAACTGGAGCACAAGGAATCACTGGTGCACAAGGAGTAACGGGTGCACAAGGAATTACAGGAGCACAAGGTATAACTGGTGCACAAGGAGTAACTGGAGCGCAAGGAATAACAGGTGCACAAGGAATAACAGGTGCACAAGGTGTAACAGGTGCGCAAGGAATCACAGGTGCACAAGGTGTAACTGGTAGCCAAGGAGTAACTGGAGCGCAAGGAATCACAGGTGCGCAAGGTGTAACTGGAGCACAAGGAATCACAGGTGCGCAAGGAGTAACAGGTGCACAAGGAGTAACAGGTGCACAAGGAGTAACTGGTAGCCAAGGTGTAACGGGAGCACAAGGAATCACTGGAGCACAAGGTATCACAGGTGCGCAAGGAGTAACTGGTGCACAAGGTGTAACTGGTAGCCAAGGTGTAACGGGAGCTCAAGGAGTCACTGGAGCACAAGGAATCACAGGTGCACAAGGAATAACTGGAGCGCAAGGTGTAACTGGAGTACAAGGTATCACAGGAGCGCAAGGAGTAACGGGTGCACAAGGAATTACAGGTGCACAAGGAGTAACTGGTGCACAAGGTGTAACTGGTAGCCAAGGTGTAACGGGAGCACAAGGAATCACAGGTGCGCAAGGAGTAACTGGAGCACAAGGAATCACTGGTGCACAAGGAGTAACTGGAGCGCAAGGAATAACAGGTGCACAAGGAATTACAGGTGCGCAAGGTGTAACTGGAGCGCAAGGAATCACTGGAGCTCAAGGAATAACTGGAGCACAAGGTGTAACTGGTAGCCAAGGTGTAACGGGAGCACAAGGAATCACAGGTGCGCAAGGAGTAACAGGTGCACAAGGAGTAACTGGAGCACAAGGAATCACTGGAGCACAAGGAATCACAGGTGCGCAAGGAGTAACAGGTGCACAAGGTGTAACTGGAGCACAAGGAATCACAGGTGCGCAAGGAGTAACTGGTGCACAAGGTGTAACTGGTGCACAAGGTGTAACGGGTGCACAAGGAATCACAGGAGCTCAAGGTGTAACTGGAGCGCAAGGAATCACTGGAGCACAAGGAATCACAGGAGCTCAAGGTGTAACTGGAGCGCAAGGAATCACTGGAGCGCAAGGTATAACAGGTGCGCAAGGAATCACTGGAGCGCAAGGTATCACAGGTGCGCAAGGAGTAACTGGTAGCCAAGGTGTAACGGGAGCACAAGGAATTACAGGAGCACAAGGTATCACAGGTGCGCAAGGTGTAACTGGAGATCCAGCAACTAATATCGTAACTAACTTATCTCAGAATACTACTACTGGAGTTATAACTTATGTAAATGAAAACACTCCAACTCCTGATACACAAACTGCCAATGTAGTAAGTACTGATACAGATAATGAAATAAATGTTGGTTCTGATGGAGGAGCATTCTTTGTTAGTCCTGTAAAGTCTATGGGGAAAGTAGCTGGTAATGGAACCGCAGCAAAAATTTTAAATGCGACTGTCTCTAGAATAGATGAAGGGGATTATCAAGTAACATTTACAAATGCAATGCCTGACGCCAATTATATTATTCAACTTTCTATTTTAGATTGTGATGGAGATTGCCCTGGAAATACTGGTGCAAATTATGACGATCCAGGTATAACTTATTACGATCAAACAACAGCAGGATTTAAAATCAATATTGGGGATAGTGATAATGGTACAAATCAAAAAGATGATATTGATTTAGAATTTATGTTTACTGTGCTAGATTTTTAACATTCAATCTTAAAAACTTATTTCTTTAGCATTTTAAATGAAAAATTATACTAAAATGAAAAAACTACCTATCATAGCATTATTTATTATTCTATCTGCAAACTTATTTGCGCAGATAGGTCCTAACGACGCAAATGCATTAATGGGATTACCAACAGCTACTGATTTAACAGAAATAAATGCAATTCTTAATCCTCAAGTTGGTTCAGTAGTTTTTAATTTGGCCGATGAAGAAATTTATAGATATACTGGAATTACTAATGGATGGCAATTAAGCACGGATGATCAAAATTCGTCTGAAGTACCATTAGCTTCTAATATCGATGTCAATGAAGGAGCAATTGGGTCTCCTACATTAGAAACCACGGTAGAGGAAGTAATCCAAGCCATTGCACCAATTACATCTAAGGCTGCAAGAGTATTTTATCCTCCGTCCATAGAAATCGATGCTTCAGTAAATGGTACTTTTTCTGTAGACCTATACGCAATGTATACAGCACAATTTGGAATTCCAACTGCGGTAAGTACTGGCGCACCTGCAACAGTGCCGTTATATGCAGCAACAGATTTATACTACTATGTTACTTTTGCGGATTCCTCTGTATTTGATACAGCACCAGGCGCTATGACCATAACAGCCGCTGGTGTATTGACCTATACTGTTATAGGACAACCAGCAGATTTTAACACACTTATTAATGTAGTATTTGTAGTAAGATAAATTCAGTAGAGTAGCCAATGAAACTAACAAGTCACATATCCTATCTGCTTTTAGTATTACTAATTGCATTACCAAATATTGATATTTTTGGTCAGGATACATATGAAGATGATTTTGGTGGTGGAGCAATATATAACAACAGTAGTGGTAATCAAGCCTGGACCACAAGTTGGATAGAAACAGGTGACGATGGAACTCCTGGTGGTGGTAGAATATTTGTAAGTGGTTTTGCCGATCTGGAATTCAGAAATATAGATGCCAGAAGTATTAGTAGAGCAATTGATTTATCTACTTATTCTTCAGTTGACCTTTCCTTGGTATACTTTCTAATAAATGGAAATGAGAACATTAATGTTGATTTGTTTAACAGTACAACGGGATTATGGGAAACAGTACTTACTACTGGAAATGGATTTGGAACAACACTTACCCATACCTTAACAGCAAATCAAATTTCCGCGGCATCTGCAATACGCTTCATTTCTGGAAGTGGGAACTGGGGCAATAATGAAACTATTGCTATAGATGATGTATTGTTTACAGCCACTGCATCAACCCCAGAAATATCAATCGATGATGTTGCAGTGAACGAAAATGCCGGAACCTTAGATTTCACCGTTTCACATACAGGAGGAACGACTACTGGAAGTTTTACTGTTGAATACAACACCGTTGATAATTCTGCGAATGCTCCTGGAGATTATACCGCATTTACGGGTGCTACCATAAGTTTTCCTGGAACAACTCTTAGCACCCAGACTATTTCTATTCCTATTATAAATGATACTGAAGCAGAAAATGCTGAAACTTTTTTCGTTAATCTTAGCAACCCAAGTGATGGCACTGTTACTATTGCTGATACACAAGGAATTGGAACTATAAATGCAAACGATGCTATTTCAATTGTTATTGACGATGTATCCGTGAATGAAGCTGCAGGTACGGCTACTTTTACAGTAACATCATCTGGCGGCTCATTGACTGGAGGATATACAATTGATTATGCAACAGCCGATAATACTGCAACTATTGCTAATAATGATTATACTAGTACCAGCTCTCCTCCTTCTCTTACCTTTACAGGGAATCTTGGAGAAACTCAAACAATTACTGTACCTATATTAGAAGATTCTGACATTGAAGGAACTGAAACATATTTTGTAAACCTTAGTAATTCAAGTAGTGCTCTTGTAACCATTACTGATACTCAAGGTTTGGGTACGATTATCGATAATGATGCTGGAATAAGTATCAATGATATATCCGTAAATGAAAATGCTGGAAATGCTACCTTTACCGTTACACTAACTGGAACAATATCTGGTGGTTTTACGGTCGAGTATGCTACAGCTAATAATACTGCAATTGCTCCAGGCGATTATACTGCTACTGGTTCTCCTAATCCCACACTATCTTTTGCTGGAACTGATGGAGAAACCGAAACTATTACTATTCCAATTATTGATGATAATATTGTAGAAGTTACTACTGAAACATTCTTTGTTAACCTAAGTAATCCTAGTGTAGGAACAGTTATTTTAACAGATGCTCAAGGTATAGGAACTATTACAGATGACGATACTGCTTCGATAGCAATTAATGATATTTCTGTTAATGAAACAGCTGGAACTGCTACTTTTACAGTTACTCATTCTGGAGGTGGAAACGTTTCAGGAGGTTTCACGGTTGAATATGCTACTGCTGATAATACTGCAATAGCTCCAGGTGATTATACCGCTACTGGCTCTCCGAATCCTACACTTTCGTTTTCTGGAACTAATGGAGAAACTCAAACTATCATAATTCCAATCATTAATGATACTGACGTAGAAGGAACTGAAACATATTTTATAAATCTTAGCAATATAAGTAATACCTTGGTATCCATTGGTGATAATCAAGGATTGGGTACTATTATAGACGATGAAGCTCCATTTATTATTACCGATTTTATTACAGACAATACTTGTAGTGGAATTTTTGTCGATTCTGGTTCTATAAATGGTCAATATAACAACAATGAAACAATAACTTATACCATTTGTCCAGATACTGCTGGTAGCTCAGTTGTATTAAATTTCACATCATTTGATGTAGAGGACAATTTTGATGCACTAGCTATCTTTGAAGGTACAACTACCACTACATTGATTAGCACTCATGACAATGGTAATATTCCAACTACAATTATTTCTTCGGATCCATCTGGTTGTTTAACGTTTATTTTTACATCTGATGGTTCTGTAACTGGAAACGGATGGCAAGCTACCATATCTTGTACTGGTGCTACTTCTAGTTTTGTCACAGTTAATAATGTAACAGTAAATGAAAATGCTGGTACAGCTACGTTTACCGCAACTCATTCTGGAGGAAATGTTCCTGGTGGATTTTCTGTAAATTATGGTACCATAGATGACACTGCATTTGCAGACTCTGATTTCGTAAACACTACAGGAACCCTAAATTTTTCTGGAACTTCTGGTGAAAGTCAAACAATTACAGTACCTATTATTAATAATATTTTCGGAGAAAATACAGAAACATTTTTCGTGGATCTTAGTAATTCTAGTTCGCCTTTAGTTGGTTTAGTTAATGGAATTGGAACCATACTTGATGATGGTGATCCAGCAGTTTCTGATGATGTTCCATTAACGCTTTTTGATGAGTTTAATGGTTATTATGATTATGCACTAACCGCTGGAACCCTTAGAACTGCAGATGAAGGAGTAGATCCTTGTGCCATTACAGCCTCTTCTTCTAACACTTTAACAACACCTATTGTTGCTGGTTCTACGATTGAGAAGGCCTATTTATTATGGGGACATTCGAGCGTTGCTGCTGATGATGTTGTTACTTTTGAAGGGCAAAGTGTAACTGCTGATGTTGTTAATTCTGCTGCGGGTGGTTTTTATTATGGAATGGTAAGCGATGTTACATCTATCGTTAACAATATTCCGGACCCATCAACCAATACTTATGATTTTTCAGGACTTACTATCGATAATGGTAACGAGGTTGGGTATTGTAATGGTACGGTAGTTTTTGGTGGATGGGCCTTATACATTTTTTATACGAATCCTACATTTCCTGCGGTTAGTATCAACATGTATAACGGTTTTGATGGAGAAATTAATAGTACTACATCATATACTTTATCAGGATTCTTTGCCATTGGTTCTACTGGGTCAAAAACCTCTGTATTGTCGTGGGAAGGTGATGGTGCCAGAACAGGTAATGAAACCATATCGGTTACTACAACTTCTGGAACCACTAATCTAACAGGAGATGGGGATAACAACCCTCCTACCCTTAACAACGTTTTCAATTCTACGATTTATGATGATACCGCAAGTCCAGTAATTAATGATTCTTCTCTATTTGGATTTGACTTAGATACTTATGATATTTCTCCGCTAATAGCATTAGGGGAGACAACAGCCACTACCAATATAGAAACTGGTGGTGATTTTGTTATACTCAATTCTGTATTGCTAAAAGTACCTAGTAATTTAATGACTGGTACCGTTTTTGAAGATATTAATTATCCTGGAGGTGCTGGTAGAGATCTTGCAACATCGTCTGGTATTGGGGTTGAAGGAACTACTGTAGAACTGTATGATAATACAAATACGTTAATAGATTCTGATATAACAGATGTAAACGGAGACTATAATATTGGTGGTATGGCCAATGGTGACTACACACTTCGTGTTGTTAATAATACGGTTAGATCTACTAGAGGTGGTGGTGCTACTTGTACCACCTGTATACCTATCCAAACGTTTAGATCTACGTATACAGCTAGTACTTTAGGAACTGTGATTAATGAAATTGGTGGGGCTAATCCAGCTAATGAAGATGTAGCCGCTGGTATACTTGCAGGTGCACAAACAGCTTCTGCTATTACCATATTTACTGAAGGAGCCGTGGATATCGATTTTGGTTTTAATTTTAATACAATTGTTAACACTAACAGTGATGGACAAGGTTCTCTTGGGCAATTTATAATTAACGCTAATAATATTGATGAAACAGGTCTAAATATAGAGGCAAATAGTATTTTTAACCCAGCTGCAGGAGAAGATACTTCTATTTTTATGATCCCTCCAACAGGAGATCCGTTAGGAAGAACTGCAGATGCTAATTTTGGTAGTGGTTTTTTTGACATTAACCTACCTAACGTATCTCCTCTGGATGTAATTTCGGGTGATGCTACACATATTGATGGTCGAACACAAACTGCTTATTCTGGAGACACCAATACTGGGACTGTAGGATCAGGAGGAACCGCTGTGGGAACATCTGCTACTACCCTACCGAACTATAATTTACCCGAAATACAAGTACGTAGTGACAATGGAGATGTTATTCAGATTCAAGCTTCTAACACTGTAATAAGGAATCTAGCTGTTTATAGTGGAAATAGAAGAGCTATTCGTCAAGATTCAGGAACAGGAAATTTAATTACAGAAAACCTATTAGGCGTTAATGCTCTTGGAGTAGTTGGTCCTGTGGGTGTTGTAAGTTATGTAGATGATGGTTTTGAAATTAATGACGGAACAGTAACTTTAGATGGTAATTATATAGCTTCGAATACTGATTTTGGAATTTCTATAAATGGAGGAACCTCAACACTGATTCAAAATAATCACATTACCAATAATGGATTTAGAAATTGCGAATTTAACATAAGGGCAGTTAACGGAAGTGGTATCGTTATCCAAAATAACTTGATTGACGGATCAGCGTCAACAGGCATTTTTGATAATCAAGGTAACCTAACGATAACAGAAAATACAATAACTACAGGAGGAAGCGATAATGGTTGTGCAAATCTTACAGGAATCAATTTAGCGCAAAATAATTCTTCTGTAACTAATAATATTATTAATAATAATGGTGGAGCTGGTATATCGTTGACAGGTGGAACAACTTCTGGAAATCTAATATCTCAAAATTCGATATTTGCTAATGGAACTGTTGCGGATGCATTAGGAATTGATATAGCTAACGACGGTGTTACTATAAATGATAATGGTGATACGGATACTGGTCCTAATGGAAGTCTTAACTTCCCTATTTTCGAATCTGTTTCGATTAATGGTACAACTTTAAAAATAATAGGCTGGTCTCGTCCTGGAGCAACGATAGAAGTTTTTCTTACAGACATCAATCAAGGAACAGCTACAGCTGGAGATAATCAATTAGGGTTAACAGTAGATTATGGTGAAGGTCAGACATTTATAGGTTCTGGTGTAGAAGGAAGTGGTGGAGATTCTGATGCTACAACATCAGCATACACTGGTGCGGATGGTAATGCAGATAATACAAATAGGTTTAACATAAGTATTCCATTGAGCACGATAATTCCTCCAGGAAGTATGATTACAGCAACAGCAACTGTCTCTAATAGCACTTCTGAGTTTGGAAACGGCTTTGCAATTGGGGTAGGTACTGTTATTACGAATAGAAGAATTACCTATAGAGTGCAACCAAATTAAGCAAACGAAATGAAAAAAATAATAAGTACATATCTGTTTTTATTTTCGCTTGTAGTAAGTGCTCAAACTGCATTTCATAATTTTGGTAATGTGCAGATTCATGATCAAGGTCAAGTAGGGTTTCATTTAGATGTAATTAACGATGGAGCTTTTGATCAAAATGTTGGATTTACTGGTTTTTATAATCAAAATAGCTTAACAATTTCTGGAACAAATCGCCCAATTTTCTTTGATATGGAAATTGATGTTTTAAATGATTTATTTCTTGAAGTTGCCGTGGGTGTTAATAATTTTCAGGAATTTACAAATGGAAGGGTATTCACACCTAGAGATCAAATTAATGTTTCTCTAGATTACATTAATGATGCTCCATATTTAGGTGTAAATAACGACAGACATGTTGATGGTTACGCTTCGATAACAGGTCAGCTTGATTTTTCATTTCCTATAGGAGATGATTTTCGTCATAGACCTGCACGAATTGAAAGTCAGGCAGCAATTAATACAGCACGAGCAGCTTATTTCTTTGAGAATCCTAATTCTCCTAACTTTTTTCCTGATACTTTTGATACCGACGATTTTGGTGATTTATTATTTGGGGTTAGCATTTTTGAATTTTGGGATGTAGACGGAGATCAAGAAACTAGTGTAACCTTAAGCTGGGATACTAATAGTAACATCCCTACTTTAGTTAGTGATTTGCAAGATTTAAGAGTAGTAGGATGGGATGCTAATCTAGAACAATGGGTCAACCTTGGAAACATAGGATTCACAGGAGATCTTGACAATGGGGAAATTACATCTGATCCAATAATCCCTGATAATTATGTAGTACTTACTTTTGGTACTTCTAATAGAATATTAGATGGTGATTTAGAAGTATTTACTGCTGTTTCACCTAACGGAGATGGATTCAATGATACATTTGTTATACAAGGGCTCATACAGTTTCCTGACAATGAGTTGTTTGTATACAACCGTTGGGGGGTTTTAGTTTATAATCGAAAGGCATATCACGAAGTACAACAGACATCCGAGGCATTTAATGGTATTTCTGAAGGTAGAGCTACCATAGCAAAAGGAGAAGAACTCCCTGTAGGTACGTACTATTATGTATTATTAGTAAATGGAGTAAAAGATCGCGCAGGATACCTATATATTAATAGGTAATCAGTGTTTTTTGTTATATCATACTTGTAAAAAGCTTCATTTTTATACAGATCTATTTTTCAACACTTTAAGTGAAATTCAATTTAGAATAAAAAACTTAATTTCGATATTTAACTTTGTATAATAATATTCATTTTTCATCCCCTTATTTATGAAAAAACTTCTACTATCATTATCCTTTTTTTTTATATTGTTTTAATGCATTTTCTCAAATAGATGCGAACTCTGTTATGGGATTGCCCACTGCAGCTACAACTGCAGAAATGAATGGAGTAACTGGTGCAGCAACAGGTGCTATCTTATATAATCTCGAAGAAAACAAAATTTTCGTATTTGACGGAACCAATTGGGTTTCTACTTCCAATGACAACTGGCTCGTTGATGGAAACACTGGATTACCTACTACGTCATTCTTAGGGCATATTGATGATGTAAGAATGGAAATCAGATCCAATAATTTACCTCTCTTACAATTCGGAAGAAGACAAACGCTTGGTTTGGTACAAGGTTTTCCTGATTATACCGATGTCGATCAACCTCTTGTACTTCTTAATGGAGATGGAACAACTTCTGCACTTCAGTTTACTGCAACAGGAGCTAGCTTTTATAGGCCTATATTTTTTACAACAACCAATGGTAGTTTCAGATTAAAAGGTAGTACAGGTGGTACTGACCTATTTGAGATTGGATCTGCTGGACCAGCTAATGATGGAAGGTTAGAATTTATTATTGGTGACGATGGTGCCGAACCGATAATCTTCAAAAGATATGATTATAGAAGAGGACAATTCCACAGAGAGTTTTTTAGAGTGCAGGGAAGTAATAATACTGCTGATGCTACTACACGATTTGGGATAAATTTAAACACTCAAGAAGTACCTATAGATGCTGATTATGATGATTCTTCAGCTGGGTTTACTATTGCTAATTCTACATTCCAGGTAGAAGGATCTATATCAAAATCCATACTTACAACAACTGGAAATCTAACATTGACCGAAAATCATTACACGATCATCTTGGGAGGTATTCATACCATCACTTTTCCAGCAGCAAATACTTGTCAAGGAAGAATCTATAGTATAAAAAACCCTAATAATAACAGTACCACAATTAGTTCCTATGTCTCTACAGACAACTCTAATCAAACTATCATACCCAATGAATCTGTATTATGGGTTCAAAGCGATGGCACTAACTGGATTCAAATAAACAATAATTCAGCTACAAACACATCTGGTCTTCAATACTATACTTGGGATATTCCCAATACTTCCCAGCCAGACATTGATAATATTCGCAGTTTAGGAGTTTCAACCTCTCAAGGCTTATCTTCCATTCCATTAAATAATACTTCTCGAGCGACTATAGCTCCAGATGCAGATGGTTACATCTTATTTTATTCTGGAACTATTAATGTTCAAAATACAGGTCTTTTCACCTTTAATGCCCGATCTGATGATGGTACAAGAATTTACATTGACAATGTACTGATTGTAGAAAATTGGTTTGATCAAGGTCCAACCACCCGATCAGGTTCTGTAACTCTTGCTGCTGGTGAGCACAATATTGAATTTTGGTATTATGAAAATGGTGGAGGTGATTTTATGCAATTTACCTGGGGAGCTAATCCAGATGGTTATACTGTAGGTAGTGATATCGATGCTACTATTTTTTTCATAAAATAATACTTCCCAGCTATATATGATTCTATCAAAAACAAAGGAGTCACTTAGGTGTTTTTTTCCAAAAATAATCATACATTTAACCTTAATGTAGAATAGTAATGAAAAATGACAACGTTATTCAGGTTCATTTTTTATTAAGATTAAAACCTAAAAAATGAAAGAAAAATCAGGAAAAATTCAAGATATAATAGATAAGAAATTTCTAGAAGAGCGTAGTGTTTTTCTATGGGGTCAAGTTGATGATAAATCAGCTAAGCATGTTATAGACAGATTAATGTATTTGGATATGATAAGTAATGAGGAAATTAAACTATACATTAACAGTCCTGGTGGATATGTAACTTCAGGATTTGCAATGTATGATACTATTAAAGCTTTAAAAAGTCCTGTATCTACTATCTGTACTGGACTAGCAGCTTCTATGGGATCGATTCTTTTAAGTGTGGGTGAAAAAGGACGCAGATTTATTCAACCGCATGCTAAGGTAATGATACATCAGCCAAGTGGAGGTGCAAGAGGGCAAGCTTCTAATATTGAAATCCAGGCAACTGAAATCCTAAAAACTAAAGAATTAAGTGCTCAAATTCTTGCAGATAATTGTGGCCAGGAAATTGATAAGGTATTAAGAGATTTTAATCGTGATTACTGGATGGATGCAGAAGAATCTATAGCATATGGCATTGTAGATGGAATACTTTCATAAAAAATTCATATCATTTTTTTAGATATTTACTTTTAAAAACTAAAAATTGCCGCAACAATAATCTAATGTGTAGTTGCGGCATTTCGTTTTAATTTCTTAAATTACAGATGTATCCATAGGTTCTTAAGGATCAATTTTTATAGAAAATATAATTCCCCCAAATAATGAAAAGAAAAAAATTCATTCAAGTAAGTGCTATGGGACTGGTAGGATTATCTTCAGTTTCATTTACCAGTTTTCAATCGAAAATCAGTAAGGACGACCTTATGGGGAAAGGAAACCCTATAATTGTAGGCGAAGGATATAAACTGCGTAAAAAAGCGAATCAAGCCTTTTTAAAAATGAAAAGTGCAGCCTTAAAACAAGGCATTAAAATTAAAGTTGTTTCCAGTTATAGAGATTATGCCCATCAAAACCGTATTTGGGAACGTAAATACGAAAGATATACAGCAAGCGGATTATTACCTACAAAAGCCATTCATAAAATAATCGAATATTCTACAATTCCGGGTACTTCTCGTCATCATTGGGGTTCGGATATAGATATTGTTGATGGAAGTGTTAAACAGCCTAAAGATGTGCTTTTAGAGAAACATTTTCATAATGATGGGCCTTTCGCTAGATTTAAAACTTGGATGGATCATAATGCAAATGATTTTGGTTTCTATCTCGTTTACACAAATAAAAAAGGAAGAAAAGGTTTTAAATATGAACCTTGGCATTACTCCTATGCTCCTACTTCAATACCAATGCTTAAGGAATTTAAAAAACTTGATATCAAAACCGAATTACAAAAAGCAGTATTAATGGGAAGCTCTCATTTTTCATCAGAATTTATCCAACAATATCTGAATGAGAACATCTTGGATATTAATCCTAAATTACTGTAATACATACTAAAAGCTAATTCTTTTAGTTATATAAAAAAGCCCTATACCTCATGAAAAATGTATTAACCTATTTCTGTATAACGCTCGTGCTGTTATCAATCGGATCTTGTTCTTCAGAAGATGATGCCGAAATTACTGATCAAAATGTAATAGAACTTACAAATGACGCTAATATTTCAAATGATATTCTTTCATTGGTAAATGAACACAGACAAAGTATAGGATTATCCGTTTTATTAAAAAATGAAACTGCAGAGGAATTAGCTATTGATCATACAAAATACATGATCTCTATAAGTGAAATTAATCACGCAAATTTTAATCAGAGAAGTGACGTTTTAAATACTCAAGAAAATGCAACTGGAACTGCTGAAAACGTTGCTAAATTTTATCCAGATGCGCAAAGTGTTGTAAATGGATGGCTTAACAGTACGGGACATAAAGCTAATATTGAAGGTAATTATATGTATACTGGTATTTCTGCAATAAAAGATCAAGATGGTCGATACTATTATACACAACTTTTTTATCGCTAACATGCATGCTCAACTATGCCAATTAGCACTATAAGTGTTCAATAGCCCGAACACAATACCTCTAGTAGTTGCTTACCAAAAATGTTATTTACAATTATTGGTAAGCAACTTTTATATTTAGTAACTTTAAGAATCCAAAAATAATTTGTCGTTAACATAAAAATATAATCCTAATGAGACGTGGTGGATTAAAAATAAGAATACTAATAGGCCTTGCCATTGTTGCTTTTGCTTTTATTAAAAAATGCAACAATAAAACTCATAATCAGTATACCGATCGTGTACAGAACATTAATATGACCACTGATCAAGAAATTGCAATAGGGCTTCAGAACGAACCAGAAATGACAAGACAACATGGAGGTTTATATCCCGATCAAAGGCTTCAAAACTATGTGGATAATGTAGGTAACAAGTTAATTAATAACACCATGGCTAGAGAGTCGCCATATCGCTACGAATTTCATCTATTGGCAGACCCTAATACTATTAACGCATTTGCATTACCAGGAGGTCAGATATTTATCACCTATGCTTTATATTCTAAATTACAAAATGAAGATCAATTAGCAGGTGTACTTGGTCATGAAATAGGACATGTTTTAGGAAGACATTCTGCAGAGCGAATAGCAGAGCATGAATTTTGGAAAACCATTTCTACAGGAGCATCTGTTGGCGTAGATGCTGGTGGCCTTGTTAATGGAATTGGACAAAACATACTTTTAGGTAACGGAAGAGATGATGAACTGGAAAGTGATAAATTAGGGGTTTTATTTATGATTAATTCTGGTTATAATCCTCAAGAGATGATTGGAGTCATGAATATTCTTAAAAACGCAGCTGGCCCTAATCGTACTCCTGAATTTCAGAGTACACATCCTGATCCAGATAATCGAATCGAAAAAATTCGCGAGGCAATCGAAACATACAGTAAATAATACAAAAAACTTCGCCTGTACCTAAACAAGCGAAGTTTTCTTAATTTTTCTACGTTATAAACACGCTATGACAGCTTTTTAAGTACAGCCATTGCTTCCTTTGCATTAGATAATTTGGCAAATTTCATCGCTGTATTACCTTTGCTATCTCTAGCTTTTACTTTAGCTCCTTTTTTAACTAACATTTTAATAATATCTACTCTATTATATCGAGCAGCATACATTAAAGGAGTCATTCCTTCAGATTTTTTGTTTACATCGCTTCCTAATTCTATCATTTTCTTTACAGTATCAGTTTCGCCCTTGACGATTGCCATGCAAAAAGTGCTAACTTGGTTAGTGCTAATTTCGTAATTATGACTATCTAAAGTCGTTGATTTTTCGGTTGCAAAGCTTACTGATGTGATGAACATAATAGCCAATGCGGTTACAATTGTTTTTTTCATGATGTTGTTTTTATTAATTTATACTATAGGTTTACTATATATATACAAGACTCCCAACATCACATTTTTGTTACAACAAAAAATTAATATAACATAACTTTAACCTTTTTAATCAATAAATAATTAACTAAATGTGTTAAAATATTAATAATATCTTTACTTATAACTTATTTTATTGCATAATTTACATTGCTATATTTACGCTGATTTATGTAAATAATCATTTTATTTTCAACAATTTATCCTTTTTTACAAATTACATTATCTCTACTAAAAAAGCTTTAAATTTAATAATAACTCATTTTTATTCACGTATACCTCCATCCTTTAACGGTTTAACAATCTCTTACCTTAATTAGAGAATTACTATACACCAAAATCTCATATCGACAACTTTCGTTTTTGGGTGATTATGAATGTATATTGTACTTTTGCCTCTTGTTTTATTTTTGAGCATTGTACTCAACTTTAACCAACCAAAGATTTAAAATTTTAGAAAAAATGAACAAAAAAGTAATCTTAATGATTCTGGATGGATGGGGAACTTCTCCAGATCCTAAAGTATCTGCTATTGATCATGCAGAGACACCTTTTATTGATAGTTTGTACTCTAAATATCCTAATGCTTCATTACGAACAGATGGACTTCATGTAGGTTTACCAGATGGGCAAATGGGTAATAGCGAAGTAGGACACATGAATCTTGGAGCTGGTAGAATTGTGTACCAAGATTTAGCCAAAATCAATATGGCCATTAAGAATAATACATTGAAAAACGAGTCTACCTTAGTAGATGCATTGAATTACGCTAAGGAACATAACAAAAACATTCATCTTCTAGGTTTAGTAAGCGATGGTGGAGTTCACTCGCACATCAATCATATAAAAGGATTGCTCGATGTAGCAAGTGCTAAAGGTTTAGACAATGTTTTCTTACATGCGTTTACAGATGGACGTGATGTAGATCCTAAATCTGGAATTGATCATATTAAGAATATTCAAAAACATATGACTACATCTACAGGTAAATTGGCTTCTGTAGTGGGTAGATATTATGCAATGGATAGAGATAAGAGGTGGGAACGTGTTAAACTGGCATATGATTTACTTGTACAAGGTATTGGAGAAGCAAGTACTGATGCCTCTGAAAGTATACAGAAGAACTACGATAATAATATTACAGATGAGTTTATTAAACCCATTGTAATGCAGGAAAACGGAGTTCCTGTTGCAACAATCAAAAAGGATGATGTTATTATCTTTTTTAATTTTAGGACAGATCGTGGTCGCGAACTTACAGAAATGCTATCACAAACAGATATGCCCGAATATAATACTCATACTTTACCATTGTATTATGTAACAATGACTAATTATGATGAAAACTTTAAAGGAACAAAAGTTATTTATGATAAAGATAATATTACTGAAACTCTAGGAGAAGTATTATCTAAAGCAGGAAAAAAACAAATTCGCATCGCTGAGACCGAAAAATATCCCCATGTTACTTTCTTCTTTTCTGGAGGACAAGAAACTCCTTTTGAAGGTGAATCTAGGATTCTTAGAAACTCTCCTAAAGTTGCCACTTATGATCTAAAACCAGAAATGAGTGCCTATGAATTAAGAGATGCTTTAGTACCTGAATTACAAAAAGGAGAAACAGATTTTGTATGTCTAAATTTTGCTAATGGAGATATGGTTGGACATACAGGAGTTATGGAAGCAGCAATTAAAGCTTGTGAAGCAGTCGATATATGTGTAAAAGATGTAATATCAACAGGATTAGAACATGGATATAGTACCATTCTAATTGCGGATCATGGTAATTGTGAAACGATGATAAATCCCGATGGATCACCTCATACCGCTCACACAACCAATCCTGTACCTATTATTTTAATTGACAAAGATCAAATACAGATAAAAGATGGTGTTTTAGGTGATATCGCTCCTACAATTTTAAAACTTATTGGCGTAGACCAACCCGAAGCAATGACTCAGAAGTCTTTAATTAAGTAATCATTATTATTACATAAAGTATAAGGCAGTCACACTAGTAATGTGACTGCCTTTTTTATGTGCTAGAAATTTCATTTTATTATCTTTAACAGTATCTAAATCAATTTATAAAATTTATACGCAGCGAAATCCTACATTCTCAGTTGTAATTTATGAGAGTAAGCACTAACCCTTATTCATGAATAAAGAAGAGCAAGGCAGACTGGTTAAAGCATGTAAAAAGAATAACCGGGATGCCATGGAAAAAATATATAATGCTTTTATGCCCAGAATGATTGCGGTAAGTTCTCGCTATTGCAAAAATCAATCTGATGCAGAGGATATAGTGCAAGAGGCTTTTATTAAAGTCTTCAAGAATATAAAAAAATATAAACATAATGGTATGCTAGGTAGTTGGATCGAAAGAATTGTTGTCAATTGTGCAATCGACTATTGGCATACCAGAAAGAAAACAGTTTATATTGATAATTCAGAATTAATAGAAGAACGAGATACGCAGGAACTTAATGATATGGAAAAAGAACATTTTTCTGAGCAACTTTCTGCAGAAAAAATAAGAGTATTAATAAATGATTTACCAGAACAATACAGATATGTTTTAAATCTATATGCTATTGAAGGATATTCTCATAAAGAGATAGGAAAAATATTAAAGATTAAAGAAAGTACATCAAGATCTAATTACACAAGAGCAAGGAAAAAACTTTTAGAAAATATGAGAGCACTTGGAATTGAAAAACATTAACCAGTAATCTCTAAATGAGTAACAAATGAAAGAGGACAAAGACCTTTTAAAAGAACTTTTACAAACTAAATTCAAAGATGATGTTATGGAGTCATCTAAGGATCGGTTTGACTCTATTTTTGATGCTGTACAAGAAAACACAGACGATAAAAGTTCTTTTTTATGGCATAAAATTGGAGGTGTCATTATTTTGTTAATTAGCATCATAACCACCTTGTACATCCTTAGAAACAAAACATCAAACCCTCCAACAGATAATACATCTATAGAAAGCCCTATCGAAAATGATGGTGTTGACCTCATCACAAATACCAATGATGAAACAGTTACGACTATAGAAAATGATACTACTGAAGTCATAAAACAAATTAATAACATCAGTACTCCCAAAAAAGTTGATGTAACAACTATAGAACCCGAAGAAGATATCAACGAAAAAGGGGTCATTACAGTAACTTATAAAGCATCGGATAAATATGCTTCAACAGAAGATACTAAATACAATAAACTGCCAGATTTAAGTGCAATTGCAGTTAGAAGAAATAGTAAAGTAAATTTCACAGCATCAAAACAAGGATATCGTAGGGCCGATATTACAGGAACGGCTTTTTTAAACGTTCATAAAGATGAGTCTATGCCATTTATTTTATTCGGAAAACATTCCAAAATTCAAGTTACTGGAAACTCTTTTGCTATTCATTCTGATGCAAATGCTGATCTTATGACTCTTATTGCTGGAACAGCCAAAGTGGTTCACAATATAACTAAAGAAGTAAAAGAATTAACTCCTGGTCAAAGCCTTCGTGTAGATAATAGAGGGATTTCTATACTTGGGGAATCTCCAAATCAGTTTGCATGGAAGACAGGAAGTTTACATTATAAAAATGCAAACATTAATGAAATCATTAATGATCTTTACCAGAATTATGATGCTAGAATTCAATTAAAAAATGTAAAAATCCTTAATTGTAAGTATTCAGGATCTTTTGAACAAGCCAATACAGTAAAAGTTTTAAAAGCGGTAGCGCTTTCATTACGCTTGCAAGTATCAAAAAAAGAAGATCTTTTTTTGATTACAGGAAGAGGTTGTAGTCAATAAGATTATAGATCTTAGTATACTTTTTTACAAAGTAAGCTTAACGTTGATCATGGGTATTACATCAGATATCCTACCTTATAAATGTATATATACAATTACTATCTCTTATTTTCATAAGTATATATAATTCAATCCAATTCATTAACGTAACGGTAGTTTTTCTTGTTATATATAAGTTTTTAAGTTCACGGTACGTATATTATATTTAGGATCTTATTGCTTTCTGTAAATTTTCCTACTACTACCAATATCTAAAGTTTAACAATTTCATCAACAGTAATTTCTTTTCATTATTTAAAGGGTTTTGATAATAATTAACGAGGCTTTTGATCAAAAAAAAGCACTAAAAAACCGCCTGTAGTAAAATTTACAGACGGTTTTTTATCATTAACTAACCTACTATCTTATAAATCGAATGTAATTGATTCTCCATTCTGACCTGTTAACACAACTTCTTTATCACAAGCTCCATCTCCAAAATCGATATTAAAATTAACATCAAAACTACTAGAAAAATCCATAGAACCTTGAACAGGGTATTTCAAGAAATTTACTCTATCAAAACATGCTATTTTATACACTAAAGGCGCTCCATCTAAAGATTCAGTTCTCATAAAAAATGTCTGATTTATTCCTTCTAAAGAAGAAGATTCATCAAGGGTGATAACTTCTTCTGGAGTAAATCTATTTTCAAAAACAAAATTTCTGTCTGTTGTATAACGATATGAATCTCCATTTGGATCTGTAATAACACCATCGATTACAACGTCAAATACTTTAGTAGTTTCGTTGCTTAATGCTTCATTTTGTTCAGCTACTCTATAACCATCAAACACATAGCCATCATCTCCTCTAACGTTCTTAAAAATCGTAGAATCTTTCCACTTAGAATTAAATACTCCAGCTACATAATACTCTACTTTACCACTCCAATCATCAAATTGACATTGCTCCTCTGTATAATCCAGAATCATTTTGCTATAGAAATCATAATTATCAAAACCTGGCAATGTATTATCTTGATTGGAAGCTAATAGTTCAATAGATACACAACTACTTTTAAAACTCTTAGAAGATCCCTGAACATCTACAGACGCCTGTTCTGAAATTGCATCAAAACCATTCATAGCTACATCTAGATTGTTAAACAGTTCAAATTTCTCCTTATCATTATTTTGGTCAGAGCTATCGATAGTATTATCAACATCCTCTACGGTACAACTTACAATTAATCCTAAAGTCAATGTACAAATCAAAAAATTTCTCATGGTTTACTTTTTTTTAAATGAATATTATATTGGGTTTTCTATTTACAAAACCAGAAAAAAAGAAAACGCTGCGCAGGTTTATGTTTTTTTTTCAAAATTTTCTATTAAATCAGTATAAATAACTGATTACTAACTATTTAATTTGTTATAAAAAAATGAAATTAAATAGTCATGAATACTCTCTTAGTATCAAGAATTAGTAAAAACTATATAAAAAACACCTTTGGGAATACTATTTTTAGTACTTATTAAAGATGAAAAGTAACTTGACCTCTATATTGCGTTCCTAAGAGAAGTCATAATAAAAAACCAATTGATTTGTAATTTCTAAAAAAACTGTATAACATTACAATGAAGATTAAAATAAGATGAACTGATTGAATCTTAATATTCTTTGTAAATTTGCCATCCCTAATTAGGAATACTATGATCATTACCAAAACACGTGAAGAAATAGAATTAATGCGCGAGAGTGCATTGATTGTCTCTAAAACATTAGGTATGCTTGCTTCTGAAGTAAAACCAGGAGTAACTACATTGCAATTAGACAAACTTGCTGAAGAGTTTATTAGAGACCACGGTGCGATTCCTGGGTTTTTAGGGTTATATGATTTTCCAAATACTTTATGCATGAGTCCAAATGCACAAGTTGTACACGGAATTCCTAATAATACTCCATTAGTAGAAGGTGATATTATATCTATAGATTGTGGAGCGATTAAAAATGATTTCTATGGAGATCACGCATATACGTTCCCAGTAGGAGAAATTTCACCAGAAATAGAACGGTTATTAAAAGTTACAAAGGAATCTCTTTATATTGGTATTGCAGAATTGAGAGTAGGTAAACGTGTTGGTGATGTAGGGTATGCAATTCAAAAATATACTGAAGAAGCTGGGTATGGAGTTGTTAGAGAGCTAGTAGGACATGGATTGGGTCGAAAAATGCATGAAGATCCAGAAATGCCTAATTATGGCCGTCGCGGAAGAGGTAAAAAACTTATTGAAGGGATGGTTGTAGCTATAGAACCCATGACCAATATGGGAACTCATCGTATTAAACAACTAAGAGATGGATGGACCATACTTACTGCAGATGGAAAACCAAGTGCTCATTTTGAGCATGACGTAGCCATCATAGATGGTAAACCCGAGATTCTTTCTACCTTTAAATACATTTATCAAGCACTGGGTATCGAATCTGACGAAGAAGATGCATTTAGACAAGAATTATTAGCTGTTTAAGTTTTTTCTAAGGAATGAAAAGACTCTTTAAACTTATATTAAACACGATTCCGAGACCGTTATTAATTCGATTGAGTTATATAGCCAGACCTATAGTTTCTTTTTTCCTAAGAGGAAATACTTATACCGATCCTATTGATGGCAAAAGTTTTTCAAAGTTTTTACCATATGGATATGGGACACAAAGAGATAATGTCCTTTCTCCATCTACGCTATCTTTAGAACGTCACCGATTGCTTTGGTTATATCTTCAACAAGAAACCAATTTTTTTTCTAATGAAGCTAAGGTGTTACATTTTGCACCAGAACAAGCTTTTTATAAGAGATTTAGAAACCTAAAAAATATAACCTACATCACTACGGACCTTAATTCACCACTTGCTGATGTAAAAGCAGATATTTGTAATTTACCTTTTGAAACGAACAAATATGACGTTATATTTTGTAATCATGTATTAGAACATATACCTGATGATACGAAGGCGATGCAAGAAATTTTAAGAGTCTTAAAGCCAGGCGGAATGGCAATTTTGCAAATTCCTCAAGAGCTTCATCGCGCTACTACTTTTGAAGATGATAGCATTACTGATCCAAAAGAGCGGGCTAAAATTTTTGGTCAATATGATCACGTAAGAGTATACGGAAGAGATTATTTTGAAAAATTGAGATCTATTGGTTTTAGAGTTGATGAAATAGATTACACCAACATTCTTTCTAAAGAAGAGGTTACCCGATATTGTCTTGCTCCTGGAGAAATACTGCCTGTTTGTTATAAGCCTTGAGGATATATTTAAACCTCAATGTAATCTCAAGAAACGATTCTATTTACCTTGTTTGAAGTTGATCTTATAGCAAGTTCGGCATATAATGGATCTTTTTCAATCATTTCCATAAGGTATTTTTTACATTCAAATTTTTTCTTTCTAACATAGCCTTCAGAATAATTTAGTATTACGCCAATTTCTCGCATACTTTTTCCTTCAAAAAACAAAGTAAGTATTCGTTTGCATTTACAATTAAGTTTTGAAAAGTGTTTTCTATACAATTGTTCCCTTTCCATTTGTTCGATATCATCTATAAAATCTGTATGATGTTCTAACATCAAATCATCAATTGCACCGCAACAAGAAACTTTATGTTTTCTTCTTAATTTACTTCTCCACTTGTTTTTACAAATTCCATAAAAATATGTATGTATAGAACAAGTTATATGAACTGAATCGGTATTAAGTTTTTGATATAGTACAATCAGTCCATCCTGAAATACATCTTCAGCATCTTTTTCGTTTCCTGAATTTTGCAGAATAAATTTTTTAACTACTACAAAGTTCTTCCTATAAAAGTTTTTTAAAACCTCTTCATTTCCTTTTATTATACCATTAAAAATTTTGATCTCATCATTGTACCCCATATTGATGATTTAAGAATTAGCCAGTTGTTTTTTCCCTCATAATATCAGTATCAATTTTCGTTCCATTGTTACAAAAGAGATCCAATCTCTTCAAAAAAATTCAAAATCTTAAATTTTCATTGATATTAGTAAGTATATAATAAAACTAGAAGATAATTCCTGAGAATGAAAGTAATAATTAGCTAACAGACCATTACAATGAGTTAACTGCTCTTATCAAAAGACTAACAAATAATATAAGAAGTTTACTTAAACCAAAGAACGAATAACTTCACAATCGTAACCAAAATATATACTTTAAAAACCGAAAGTTTTTACACTTATTACGACTATTAGTATTTAATGTATATGGAAATATTTGAATATCTAACAGGAAAAGGAGGTTTACTCATATTAGGCCTTATTGCCGTTATAGCACTTCTTTATAAAAAGTATCAAAATTGGCGATACTTTAAAAACATGGAAAAACGAAGAAAAAATAAGAACTGAAATTACATTTCTACTTCTCAGGAAAGTTATTTAATGTAAGTGTTTTCAATTCGTTATACTCATCTTCATAAATAAAAAAAGCACTTAGATTTGTATGAGATTTTAAAAACTGTGTAGATTTTTCTAAGCCCATAGACATCAACGCTGTAGCATACGCATCCGCTTCCATGCAAGATTCAGTTAAAACAGAAACACTTAAGAGATTAGATTTATGGGGATATCCAGTTTTAGCATCAATAATATGTGCATATCTATTTCCATTGGTATCTAATTTAAATTTACGATAACTCCCAGAAGTTGCCATCGCTTTATTTTGTAATGAGATCACTTTACTATAAGATTGAGTTTCATCAAAATTAGGATCTTCTACTCCGATTTTCCATGGTTTTTGTTTAACAAGGTTACTTCCTTTTCCCTTAATCTCCCCACCAATTTCTACCAAATAATTTTTAATCTCCTTTTCATCTAAAAACTCTGTAAACACATCTACTGCGTATCCTTTTGCCAATGCATTAAAATCTATAAACGTACCTGGATGTTCCTTTATAATTTTACCTTTCTCTAATCTAACCTTATCTAAACCGACCGATACCAATAAACTATCTATCTTAAGACTATCTAAAGTTACTATTTTGCCTTCAGGCCCAAAATCCCAGGCATTTACTATAACTCCTATTGTAGGATCAAAAACTCCTTTTGTCTCCTTATAAATGTTTTTTGAAGTTGTAAATACATTCTTAAAATGGGTATCAATAGTAATGGTAGTATCTCCTTTATTAATTCTGGAAATATCAGAATCTTTTTGATAAGTGGACATAGAATTATTAATAACTCCTATAATACTATCATAAGATGAAGAGAAATCAATCTCAGCAGTAGCTATAAATTGAACCGAAAAAGTTGTTCCAAAGGCATTCCCGTTGGCATAATTAAGCTGTAAATCGGATGTTTTTTTACAAGAAAATATAAACCCAATCAATAATAAAATTACGAGTGTACGCATTATATTGTTTAATTCAGAGATGTTTCTATAACTTGTAATCCAGCATACTCCAGCATATATTCTTCATTTAAAAAAACTGGTTTATTAGGGTTTTCGGAGTTCTGTAATCCTACACCTGCATAAAATACTTTTGCTTCTTGCTCTCTTGCATGTTTTTTAAAGGCTTCCATCCAAACCATATCATAATTATGTGGGTTATCTGGATAGGCAACAGCTTTTACAATCACAAAATATCGCTGATTAGATTTATCAATACATACAAACTGAGGATGTTTACCTAATGTACTATTGATTGCAATAAATTCGAAGCCTTTTTTTTCTAATTCCTCACCAACAATATTCATTGCCAGATTATGTAATTCTTGTTTGCTTAGTATTTTTGTCATAGCAAAGCAAAGATACTATTATTAAGGTATTTTTTTAAAATATTAAGTTCCCTATCTCCATTTCTTTCTCTTCTTTACCCAATCTAACGATGCTTATTTTTCTTGATTCATTCTTCTTACCGTAATTGGTAAATAAAGTTACCTTCAATACTGTTGGGCCTGATATTTTCTGAACGTTATCTGCAAAATAATCTATCATTACTTTATATTTTCCTTTAAGGGCATTTTTAAGCATAAACTCTTCTGGTCCATACCCTTCTGTCATATCTGATGATAACCTACCTCCTATTTCTGTCTCGGAATTACTATAATAACCTTTTTCTTTATTAGGATCTATCACCCATAAATCTATATCTGTATCATTATGATTCCAATCTATAACCACTCTTACATCAACTGGAGTTTCTTTAAACTGCTTTCTTATCGATTTCGATAATTTCAGTTTTCTTTCATATTTATATACTAATCTATTAAGCTCTACATACGCTAATTCTTCAATTCCTAAAAAGCGTTCATCTTCATCTTTTTCTAACAATTCTCCATCATAGATTTTATATAATAAATCAAAACTTTTTTGATAAGCTTCATCATATTCATATGCTAGTGCTAAATCTCTATATGATTGAGGTTCTTCGGGTCTAAGTTCTAATATTTTCTCATATACAATAACAGCTAGATTATATTGCTCAAAATATTCTAGTTTATACGCTAAAGCTCTCATTAATTCGTGATTATCTAACTCCACTTCCATAAGATTCGTCAATATCTTAATTGCTATATCGGAAGCTTTTCTTTTGTCAAAAAAATCAGCAACATCAAGATAGAAAGCTGGTGTATTAGCATATTGATTTCTTATTTCTAAATACTTACTGTAAGCTAATTCAATTGTTTTTTCTTGTTCTAAGGTTTTTAGGTATGGTGTATCTGGATTCCATGATTTTAATTCTATTTTATCTGAAATTTTTTGATTCAAGGCATCTATTTTTTCTTTATTCTCGATTTTACCCGTTTTAGTAGTAATTACTACAACTCCATTACTCCCTTTTGCTCCATACAAAGCATTTCCACTTTCTCCTTTTAAGATTTGTATCGATTCTATTTCATCTGGCGACAATGTACCAGTTGGATTATCATTAACTGGTATACCATCAAGTATATAAAGAGGTTGAGCACCCGAAATAGATGAAACACCTCTAATCTGAATTGATGAATTTGTTTCTGGTTGTGAGTTTTGAACACTAATACCCGTAACCTTACCCTCTAAAGATTCTGATGTAATAGTTGAAATGGTAGTACTTCGCGTCATTTTTTGAGTGGTTATTCCTTGAGCCATAACTACAACTTCCTCAAGCATAGATGCATCTTCTGTTAATTTAACTTGTATAGCACCCGAATTATCAGCAGTAATTTCCTTAGTTGTAAAGCCAACATATGAGATTACCAACTCTTGATCAGTTTCAACATTAATCATAAAATTACCATCAAAATCTGTTTGAACACCACTTGCGGTCCCTTTCACAATAATATTTACACCAGGCAGTGGAAGACCTTCATTATCTGTAATTACTCCCGATACAGTTCTTTTTGTAGGATCAATTGTATTCTTTCTAGATTCAACAGGAGTATTGGTAGTATTATTGGTTGGTTCTTGAGAGGTATCGATACTAGCATGTTGGACTGTAGCACTATTACTTTCATTTACAGAATTCGTTTGATTTCTTGGTTTTTCTATTTTCTCAGGAAACTTTGTATTATACCACGTCAATAACTTCTCATATCCTTTAAACAAATATATCTTTCGTTCTTCTAACTCTTCTTTTTTATATAATTCTTCTTCCTCGATATTGGCTATTCTTTCCTTATATGCTTCTTTTAATTCATTTGGTGGTTCTATTCTATACTTAACATAATCTTCTATTCTATCTAATATCAGCATGGATGTATAGTCTGTTATCAATTTATATTGCTTCGCTAAATAGATAATATCACGCTTATTTTCTTTTGTATTTTTACTTAAGGATTGTAACTTTTGCTTTGCCCATAATCTTCTAGTTATTTTATCTTCGGTTTTATTACTTATTGGAATTTCTATTTCTTTTGTTATCTTATTCTGATAACCAAAAAGTAATTTAATAGAAGTATCTTCTGAAAATTTTCCAGCCAAAGAGAAATCTGACATAACATTTGTATTATGATTAGGATAGACTTCTTCTATAGCTTTGTTGTTTGCAACTCCCAAAAATTGATAGGTCTCATATTTCAAAATTTCTAAAGCATTTTTGATAGAATATCTGCTAAGGTTTATATAGTTTCCTCCAGAACTAGTTGCAATTTGTTTCATAAATCGATGATCTCCAGAAACAGAAGAATTAATTACATAGATGCTTCTTTTTATTTTTCTAGTAAATCCTCCTAGATTTGCTAAACCATCAGTAAAAAGTAGGACTTCATCAGATTTTATTTTGAGTTTATCTAAAAAACTTAAAGAAGTACCTCCATCATATACTATATTTTCTATTTCATTTTTTAAAATTAACCAATCACCATTGGATACTTTAAAAGTTTTATTGACATCCACTGAACTATTAAATGAAATTAATTGAACTTCGCAATTCTGTAGGTATTTAAAATATAAATCAAGCACACCTATTTCTTTTTCAATCTTTCTTTTATTAGTAGAAAAAGAAGAATCCCATAATACTGTTACTTTTTTTGGTTTTTCTTTTATTCTAGAATCTGGTTCTAACCTATGATTTATATAGAAAAAATCCCTAAAGCTCAGTATTTGAAATGAATTCTCGCTATTAGGAATTTGTATTGTTATCGAGGAAGAAGGAGTATAATCTTGTTTATATAATGTCGCGTGGTATTTATTATTCGTCTGGGCAAACACCAAATTATTGCTTGTATCTAATGGTTTCGCTCCTCCATATTTTTCTATGTTTACAGAAAATTCATCTAAATTTTCGGTAAAACCTAGAGGAAGTTGGTACATTTTAAGATCATTATTATCAAACAGTACTTGTTCGTACGTAATTACTATACGTTTATAGTTTTTAGGCAAAATCGGATAGATTCTAGCTTTATAATTATTTCCTTGTGTTTTTTCTAAAAGACCTGGATCTATATTTTGCCTAACTGTACTTTCATACGCTACTCTTGCCAGTTCTTTTTCGACAATTACAGCTTCTCTCATTTTTCCATTAACATCCATAGAAAACCCCGAAACTGATTGCCCTTCACCTAACGGAAACATTAATTCTCCCTCTAATGTTCTATCTAATTCATTATAGAATTTCATATCATACACTGTGGTAGCAAAGTTTCCAACAATTTTAACATCTACCTTTAATGCAGATAATTTTAATTGCGTTGAATCATTTAACTTAACTTTAGGTGTCTCCTGAGAATATATCTTTACAAAAAATATAAGAAATAGAAAGAGTATAGAATTTTTCATGGTGTTTTTTTTGGATTTACAGTAAAGCTCTTAATAAACTGTAATTCGTAAAACCTATAATGAGTAAACATATCATTTGAATGAGCAAACGGTCTTACAAACAAAAGTCATTTAAATCCAACACTAACATTTTCTTAAATCACAACGGAACCAAGATGAAATACTAGATTACGAAGTTCATGTTTTGTTAATATCTGAGTCATAAAGAGGCAAAGATATTATTTGAATTCCTGAACTAAAATTCAATGTATTGACTAAGGAAGTGCTGGAATACTACTAGGGTTCATTCTGAGAAAATTAGCTAAAGATATTAACCTACCATCATTTAATTCAATCAAAACATCACTCGTGGTTCGATCTCTACCTAAAGTTTCAAAAAAAGAATGTCTTATACTTAAATATCTAGGATTTTGACTACTAAAAAAAAGCATAATTTCTCGGTTAGCACCATTCATTTGAAAATTGAAACGTATAGTTGGATCATTGAGCCAGTTGCTTAGTAATTGTACATCGCTATCAAGAGCTAGATTATGAGATCTAGCATAAACCCGACGTCTCTGTTGAGGTCCCAATAACACATATCCCATAGTAGCAAATCGTTCTGTAAGCAGGTGCATTAAGCTTAATTGAAAAGAATGATCAGAAGCATTCAACATATCATCTATATCTACAGCTCCACTGGAAAAGCTATCTATTATTATTGGGGTTCTATTTACAAAACGCATAGAAACTCTAACAGGTGTATCAATAAACTGCATAATGCCACGAATAAAATTAGTCATTTTTGGTACACTATTGGGTCTAGCAGCATATCGCAAAAGGTTATTCAAGATATAAAACGTAACTACTCCATTTGTTGTCCGAGTTAAACGTTCTAAAAATTGATCTACCAATGGATTTTGAATATTCTGACCTGCACCAAGACCTGTTATTGAAATCATCTGTATTTAAAAAGTTTCTAGTTATTAAAATTACAGAATCTTTATTAAGATCACAATGGCAAATTGTAAAATTACTTAAACCTAATAAACAATGCTTTTTCAAAATGATAACTGGGTGTATACACAGCTTCATTTTCTACAAATCTATACCAAGGTGAAATACTAGTATCTTCAAAATTCTTAAGCAGACAGACATTTTGGGCTGGTGTATTTCCTTGCGCTAACAAAAACAGTTTATCTCCTTGATCATTCACAATCTCATCAACTATCATCTCTATATGTCCTGGTGAACCAGGTTTTACCAACATATCGCCAATAGTCAAATCTTTTACTTTTACTTTAGGTAGTTCTGTGTGCAAGGACAAAGTGCCTGCATACGTATAAATCAAGTTCAGATATTTATAAAAATTGCTTTTAGAAGTATTGGGCGAAGCTGTTTTATGAAATGTGACTTTATTTCCCTTAATTTTTGGTCTAAAGCCTTCAGCATATTTTTTCCACGAACAATAATGGCCAGAAGTAAAGTTAAACCCGACTTCATCTTTTCTATTCGCATCCCATAAATATTCTGCCCTCATTCTCATAAGTGCATCCGCACATTGTTGTAATCCATTTGATGGAACAGGAACTTCTAAAATTGCATCATGCCAATGCTGTGCAAAATACTGTGTATTGTCATAATTAATAATCGGAGATCCATGCTTTTTTAATTTATAGTTCCGTAAATATTCCTGAAAAGAACCTTTAACATATTTTGTTCTTTGATATCCTTTTGGCACTACAACTCTTGTTGAAATCGAATCTCCTTCTTCATGAATATAATCGGGAATAGAAACGATATTTTTTACAACCCCTTTTACGTGATTGGTAAGATGTTTCCCATTTGATGTTATCCTAAAAAGTAGCACAGCAGCAACAATTACAACACACACAAAAACACCTTTTTTCATATAGTTAAATAGCACATTAGAAACTAAAAAATGTTAGAGATTCATATGATTTCCCTGAAATCTAATTAACTCAAAATATAAATACAATATTTATTTTAACAAATAATTAACAAACGTGTGATTTTTAACAAAGGTCTTTTAAGCATCATTCATAAATCAAAAAATTCATTTAATCAAAAAACGAACAGTATGAAAACATTATTTTTATTACCCATTTTAATACTCACAATTCTTAGCTCAAGAGCTCAGGATGACACTTCGAATCTTTTTAACAAAGGGGATTTTTTTATTTCGGGAACTGTAAGCTATAGAAACGCTACTAAAGAAGACCTAAGCTCTAATTCAGAATTTAATAATGAATATGTAACACTCAGTCCTGAGCTTGGTTATTTCGTTAACAATAATTTGGCCGTCGGATCCAGAGCAAGTTTATTTTCCAATAAAAACGAATCCGAGAACAGCATAAGTAGAATAGAAGGTTATACCTTAGGAGTTTTTGGTAGATATCATTTCGACCTAAGTAATAGACTGCTTTTATTTACAGAACTTAATTTAAATTATACTAGAACAGAAAACGGTTATTTATTCTCGGGAGATGATTTTACGAATAGAACTGATTCCGTTTCGAATGAATATGCTGCAGAAATTATACCTGGGATTATGTTTTTTCTATCTAAGAATTTTGCATTAACCTCTAGGCTCGGTAGTATTAAATATAGTATCGGAGACAGTTATGATTCTAGTGTGACCGATACATCCTATAACTTCTCTGATCAAGATTTCGACTCTTTTTCTGCTAATTTTAATCTTAACAACCTGCATTTCGGTATTCTATATCGTATTTAATAAATCAAAAAAAACCGATACAAATTGTATCGGTTTTTTTTATTTTACAAAGAGATAGAATGTGTCTACCCTCCAAAGTCATCAAATCTGATATGTTCATCTGGAATACCAAAATCTTCTCCCATTTTCTGAACAGCTTTGTTCATTAATGGAGGTCCACAGAAATATAACTCTATATCTTCTGGCGATTCATGATGATTCAAGTAATTATCGATCACACAGTTATGTATAAACCCTACAAATCCATCTCCTTCTGCATTGATATCACTTTTTACTTTCCAATTATCTTCTTCCAAAGGCTCAGAAAGTGCTAAATAGAATTTAAAATTAGGGAAGTTTTTCTCTAAATCATAAAAATGCTCTAGGTAGAATAATTCTCTTTTAGAACGACCTCCATACCAATATGTAACTTTACGTCCAGTTTGTAAAGTTTTGAATAGATGATATAAATGAGATCGCATTGGTGCCATACCAGCTCCTCCACCTACATATAACATTTCTGCTTCTGATTCATTGATAAAGAATTCCCCATAAGGTCCTGAGATCGTTACCTTATCTCCTGGTTTCTGAGCAAATATATACGATGATGCCACACCTGGATTTACATCCATCCATCCGTTTTTATTTCTATCCCAAGGTGGAGTAGCTATACGTACATTCAACATAATCTCTCTTCCTTCTGCAGGATAAGAAGCCATAGAATATGCACGCTCTACAGTTTCACTGTTTTTCATGACTAATGGCCATAAACCAAACTTATCCCATTCTGCTTGAAATTTATCTGGAGTTTCATGTTCTTCAGGGTGTGCAGTAATATCAATATCAGCATACTTAATCTCACATTGTGGGATTTCAATCTGAATATATCCACCTGCTTTATATCCCATATCCTCAGGAATACGTACAACGAACTCCTTAATAAATGAGGCCACATTATAGTTACGTACTACTTCTGCTTCCCATTTCTTAATTCCGAATACTTCTTCTGGAACCTCGATATTCATATCTTGTTTTACCTTTACCTGGCAAGCAAGACGTGCTCCATGTTGTAACTCTTTACGAGAAAAATGCGGCGTCTCAGTTGGTAGTGCTTCTCCTCCACCTTCTAGTACGTGACACTCACATTGAATACAAGTTCCTCCACCACCACAAGCTGATGGTAAAAATATTTTTTCATTCCCTAAAGTAGATAGTAATGTTCCTCCTGAAGCTACTTCAATCTCCTTTTCACCGTTAATAGTTATTTTAACGGGTCCAGATGGTAATAATTTATCTTTTGCAAATAATAAAATCCCTACTAAAACTAAGGTTAGAACCAAAAACGAAATAATGGTAATAACGATTGTTCCAATTGTCGATGCTAAAAATATCATGTTATTTAAGTATTGAAACGTTAGTATTTTCTGCTACTTCTTTAGCAGCTTTCTCTTCTACCTGAACAGTTTTTTCTTTCTTTGCTTCCTCTTCATCACCTCCAGTTAGCATTCCTCCAAAACTCATAAAACCAATGGCCATAAGTCCAGTTAGAATAAAAGTAATTCCTAATCCTCTTAACGGAGCAGGAACATTAGAGTATCTGATCTTTTCTCTAATAGCTGCTATGGCTAGAATTGCCAAGAACCATCCGATTCCAGATCCAATACCATATACACCTGCATGAGTAATAGTTGCAAATTCTTTCTGTTGCATAAACAATGATCCACCAAGGATGGCACAGTTTACCGCAATCAATGGTAAGAAAATACCTAAAGAGTTGTATAATGAAGGTGAGAATTTCTCAACCACAATTTCTACTAATTGTACCATGGTTGCAATAGTAGCAATAAATAAAATAAAGGTTAAGAAACTTAAATCATAATCTGCATATTCTGGACCTAACCAAACTAAAGCACCTTCTCTAAGAATATACTTATCAAGTAAAAAGTTTAACGGTACTGTAATTGCTAAAACGAATATAACTGCTGCTCCAAGACCAACAGCTGTTGACACCTTTTTGGATACTGCTAAGTATGAACACATTCCTAAGAAGAATGCAAATACCATGTTATCTATAAAGATTGATTTTAAAAATAATTCTAAATATTCCATTTTTTATACGTTTTTAGTTTTAGTTGAAACTATAAAGTTCCAACCTTAACTGTGAACTTTTCTAGTGATCTTCGATTAGTGCTTTATTTCTACTTCTCTGAATCCAGATAATAATCCCTACGGTAATCAAAGCCATTGGCGCTAGTACCATAAAACCATTATTTTCATATCCATAAGCATATAATCCAGTTTTCTCAATTGGATCTCCTAATACTTTAGCTCCTAGTAAAGTTCCAGATCCCAATAGCTCTCTAAAGAAAGCTACTATAATCAATAAAACTCCATAACCAGCAGCATTACCAATACCGTCAAGGAAAGATTTCCAAGGCCCGTTACCTAAAGCAAATGCTTCAAAACGTCCCATAATAATACAGTTCGTAATAATAAGACCAATAAATACCGAAAGCTCTTTACTTAATGTATACGCAAATGCTTTCAGCACTTGATCTACTACAATTACCAAAGCTGCTACTACTACTAATTGTACTATAATTCTGATTTTGGATGGTATGATGTTTCTCATCAATGAGATTACCACATTACCAATACCTAATACAAAAATTACAGAAATTGCCATCACAATCGAAGGTTTCAACTGAGCAGTAATTGCTAATGCAGAACAAATACCTAATACCTGTATAGTAATTGGATTGTTATCTGTAAGAGGATCTGATAGTAGTTTCTTGTTTTTCTTCGAAAACAAAGGCTCCTTTGGCTCTTTTACTTTAACTTTTTCTTCTGTTACTTCAGCCATCTGTTATTTTTTTAAAGTTTCGAAATAAGGTTGATACATTTTGATACCTTTCTTCACCATTGCCGTAACACCGTCTCCAGTAATTGTAGCACCAGCCATAGCATCTACTTCATTATCTCCTTTATCAATGTTTTTAGGATCTGCATTACCTTTCTTTACAGTAATTCCTTTATAATTACCTGATGCATCTAATATGCTTTCTCCTATAAAGTCATCTCTAAAATAAGCTTCTTTGATGTTAGCTCCTAAACCAGGTGTTTCTCCTTTATGGTCAAAAAACGCTCCTTTTACGGTCTTAAACTCTTTATCTAAAGAAACATATCCCCAGATCGCATCCCAAAGACCATTACCTCTCATAGGTACTACATAAAACTCTTCTCCATCTTTCTTACCTATAAACAAAGGAAGTTTTCTTTGGTAATTAGCATCTTGCTTTACCTTATCATTTTCTTTTTTAACCTCAATATTAAAAGCATCTGAAGTTTTCTCTGCAGAGTTACCAGTAATGATATATTGCTCATCTCCTACATATTTATCAAATAACTCCTGAGCTTTCTCAGCAGGTACAAACTCATTAGGATCTTCTGTATCAGCAATCCCCATTGCAAACAAAATATTCTGTTGCTTTTCTGTGATTTTATTAGCTGTAATATTAGGTTTCAAAACCGAAGATATACCTGCTAATAAGGAACCTACCACAACTACCATAGCTACGGCAAAGATTATTGTATATGAATTTTTATCTGTATTAATCGCCATAACTAAGCAGTTTTTAATTTTAGACGTTTCATTCTCTTCTTGATATTTCCTTGCACTACATAGTGATCAATAGTTGGAGCAAATACATTCATTAATAGAATAGCAAGCATTACTCCTTCTGGATATGCTGGATTGAATACTCTGATCAAAATCGAAATAAATCCTATTAAGAAGCCGTATATCCATTTTCCTTTATTAGTTTGTGATGCAGTTACAGGATCAGTAGCCATAAACACTACTCCAAAAGCAAAACCTCCAATAATTAAATGATGCCAGAATTCTGTACTCATTAAGCTATAAAACTTACTTCCAGAGCCAATCCATTCTGCACTCACAACTCCATTAAAAATTAATCCCATTGCCAAAGCACCAAGAACAGCACTTAGCATAATTCTCCAGCTTCCGATCTTAGCAAAAATCAAAAACAAAGCTCCTAGTAAGATTAATACTGCAGAAGTTTCACCTACTGAACCAGGTATAAATCCTAAGAACATATCAGACACAGAATACGTAAATTCTTTTCCTTGAGCTAAACTACCTAGTACAGTTTCTCCAGATATTGCATCTAATTGCGCACCTCCTGCAATTTCATTCGCTCTTTCTACTGCTCCGTGTACCCATACTTTATCTCCTGACATCCAAGTTGGATATGCAAAGAATAAAAATGCACGAATCGTAAGCGCTGGATTTAGGATGTTCATTCCTGTTCCTCCAAATACTTCTTTACCAATAACTACTCCAAAAATTACAGCCACTGCTAACATCCATAAAGGAGTATCAACAGGCACAATTAATGGAACTAACATCCCAGTAACTAAATATCCTTCTTCTACTTCATGCTTCTTAATAACAGCAAATATAATTTCTACTGTAAGACCTACCACATAAGAAACAACTAGTAATGGTAGTACTTTCCACAATCCAATTATCAAATTATCAAATGACCAAAATGAAGTACTAAAAAAACCAATAGCTTTTTCTATTTCTCCTTCTGCCAAATTATGCTGATATCCAGCATTAAACATACCGAAGATCAAACAAGGCACTAATGCCATAATCACCGTATTCATCGTACGCTTAAGATCATCAGCTCCACGAACGTGTGCTCCAGAATGCGTAGTTTCATTCGGCAGGTATAAAAAAGTATGGATTGCATTAAATGCAGGGGCCATCTTTTTATCTTTATACTTAAGTTTTAAGTTATGTAATTTACTTTTTAAACCCATGACTTTATCCTATTTCTTTTAACATTAAATCTAGTCCTTCTCTAATGATCTGCTGATGTGGTTGCTTAGAAACACATATAAACTCAGTCAGTGCAAAATCCTCTGGAGCTACTTCATACATTCCTAATTGTTCCATGGCGTCAAGATCATTAACTGCACAGGCTTTTAGGATTTGTAATGGATAAATATCTAAAGGAAAAACCTCTTCATAATTACCAGTAACTACAAATGCTCTATGTTCACCATTAGTATTTGTATTTAGATCATATTTCTTATTCGGAAATAACCAAGAGAAAGTCAATGCTCGAGACGGAGAAATCTTATTAAAAATCGGCTTATTCCATCCAAACAATTCGTAATCATTCCCTTCTGGTATTACAGTGATATTATTATGATAATATCCTAAATTTCCATCAGGTTTTACATTATCACCAGTAAGCACATTACCACTGATCACTCTAATATTATTATCTTTTACTCCAGAATCGTATACCACAGAAGAAACCTCTGCTCCAATTTTGGTTTTAAAATATTTCGGATTCTTAATAGACGATCCTGCCAAGGCTACAATTCTTTCAGAATTGAATTTTCCAGTTAGCAATAACTCTCCTATAATCACAAGATCTTGTGGAGTAACAACCCAAACAACTTCTCCTTTATTAATAGGGTCTATTTTTGCTATTTGCACGCCTACATTTCCAGCAGGATGTGGGCCGCTCACATTATGAAGCGTAGTATTATCTAATCCAGAGAAAATTGAATTTTCTTTTTTACCAATCGATACGTGAACATCACCTTCTGTCAACTTACTTAATGCTGTTAGCGCAGTCTGAAGCTCTCGTTCTTTACCTGCCAACACGTGCTCTAAATCTGCAGCTAACGGAGCTGTCACATAAGCAGATACAAAAATCGCTTTAGGAGCAACATCAGGATTCGCGATCACATCATATGGTCGTTGCTTAATAAAAGGCCAACAACCAGATGACAATAAGTGAGATTTAATTTCATCTCCGCTCATTCCCTTTACATCCTTTGTTCCAAAGTCTGTAAATTGTTGTTCTTTATCGGCTAAAATCTTAAATGCTAATATTTTTCTCTTGGCTCCTCGAATAATTTCCACAACCTCTCCACTTACTGGTGAAGGAAAAAGCATTTTTTCATTAGATTTTGAGTGGAAAAGTGGTTCGCCGGCTTTAACTTCTGTACCTTGCTTAGCAATAACTTTGGGTACGATACCGTGAAAATCGTCAGGCTTAATTGCGTAAACATTACTTTTGGTGGCTTCTACAGTAACTTTTTCTGCTTCGCCAACAAGCTTAATGTCCAAGCCCTTTCTGATACGAATGTCTTTTGACATATTTGTAGTCTATGTTAATTAACTAAAAAAATCGTGCAAATTTACTAATTAAAACACGTAAGTGAAAGCTGGCACTGTTATAAGATTTTATTTATAACGTTTCTAAATAGTAGTTTTTCCATCTTAAAAAAACCACCAATATCTTTAGGCACACATTTTGTTTATCTTTACGCAGTTAACTATCAAATTAATGTCACAAAAATTTAAACAATTCCTGTTAATTCTAGGACTATACAGCTGCTCTTTATCATTTATTAATGCTCAGGAAGTGATAGAAGAAGTAAATCCACCTGAATTTATTAAAACAATTCAATTGTTTGGTAACGAAGAATTTTCTGGAACACCTATTTTAAAACTCGGTGAACCACTAAGTCTTGGATTTGATGATATTAATGGAGATGAGACAGATTATTACTATAAAATTACTCACTATAATTTTGATTGGACTCCTTCTGTTTTATATAAAAACGAATACTTAAATGGATTTGATGACATTAGAATTGTTACTTACGAAAATTCATTCAACACCTTACAAATGTACAGCCATTACACTCTTAGGATTCCCAACGAGGATACCAAAGGATTAAAAGTAAGCGGCAATTACATGATTGAAATATATGATGACAACGATGAAATTGTGTTTTCCAGAAAGTTCATTGTGTACGAAAGTCTCGCCAATGTAAAAGTGTACACCAAGCGATCCAGAGATTTAAAGTTCATTAATAGTAAACAATCCGTGCAGTTCGAGATAAGTTCGCCAAACGAGATTCTTAAAAACCCGAAACGAACTGTAAAAACACTAGTCATCCAAAACAATGATATAAAAAATGCTATTACAGATCTTGTGCCTCAATTTACAATTGCTAATAGCCTGGTATACAAGTATGATGTTGAATCTAGCTTTTGGGCCGGTAATGAATTCCTCTTTTTTGATACTAAAGAAGTAAGAGCATCTACAGCTAATATTAGAAAAATTGAGTTGCAGGACATTTATCATAATCATCTATACACTGATATCGTTAGAGGTAATAGAAACTATACGTATTATCCGGATATTAACGGTAGTTTCGTAGTCAGAAATCTAAGAGCTGAAAATAGTAATACCGAAGCTGATTATGTATGGATGCATTTTTCTTTAGAGTGCTATGAACCGTTGGACAATGGAGAAATTCACCTTTATGGTAACTTCAATAATTATGTTATTGATGAATCTACAAGGCTAACCTTTGATGCAGAAAATGCAATTTACTACACTAAAAAATTATTCAAACAAGGGTTTAACAACTACAAATATGTCTTAGTAAGACCAGACGGTACTATAGACCCAGGTTTCATTAGCGGTAATTTTGACGAAACTGAAAATGAATACATGGTAATTCCATACTACAGAGCTCCTGGAGCACGATATGATCGTGTAATTGGAAAAGGCATAGGAAACTCCAGAAACATTACCAATTAAAAATTAGTTTAACATAGTACCAACATAGGTTTTTGATTTATTTTTTGATTGTAACAAAATACTCTTAATTTCGTCCAGCGCAGAAACTATCAACTAAGAATGAAAGAAAAGGGGAGATTTCTTAAAAAGTATAGAGGAAACGAATGCCTTAATTGTGAAGTTCCTTTAGACATTATCGATCGCTATTGTCATAATTGCGGTCAGATTAACACCACTAAAAAACTTTCTTTTAAAGATTTTTTTAATGAATTTTTCGCTAGTATATTTTCCTACGACTCTAGGTTGAGACACACAATAGTTGGGTTGTTATTCAAACCTGGAATAGTTTCAAAAGATTATGTAGAAGGAAAAAGAATAAAGTATGCCAATCCTTTTAGGTTTTACTTAAGCGTTTCGATATTGTTTTTTATCATAAGCGGATTATTTATTGACTTTGAAAGCGTTATTCCACAAAAAAATGATCAAAACAAAGAGTTAATAGAAGTTGACACATCTGATCAAACACCAGACAACAACACTATTACTAATGATTCCCTATCAAAAATTCAAGACACCGATGAATCCGTTTATTTCAATGAAATTCAATTGGATACCATGGGTACTTTTAAAGCTGTTAAAAATCGCTGGAAAACCTATAAATCTTATTACAAGAAAACAGGAGAGCTGTCCGCGAATAAGGCTTTGGATAGTTTGCATCATAATAAAAACGGGTATACAAAATATTTATACAAAAGAAGCATTAGGACTAAAAACTTAAATGAAAATCCAATGGAGCTTTTGAAGTTTGTTTTTAATAAGCTACCATTTATCATATTTTTCTTTCTTCCGTTTTTTGCATTAACCATTTGGCTATTATACATAAGAAGATCTTTTAATTATATGGAACATCTTGTATTTATTTTCCATACACAAACCATGTTTTTTATATTAATGGGAATTGCCATTTTGATCGATCAAATTACAAAAAGTGAAGCCGCATCTGGCATCGCTATGTTGGTTTTCTTATTCTATCTATATAAGGCTATGCGTAATTTTTATCAGCAAAAAAGAGCTAAAACTATTGTTAAATTTCTGTTAGTGAACGTATTATTTTTTATCTTAGCAAGCATAGGTTCTTTCGTTACTATTATAGGATCAATGTTTATATTTTAATATGGTTGAGCAAATAACCAGAGGCATAAAAATTTCGGTGGATACCACCTTTGAAGGTACGTTCTTTAAGAACTATAAGATTCATTTTGCCTTTGGGTACCGTATCACTATTGAAAACCAGAGCAAAGACTCTGTACAACTCACTTCGCGTTTCTGGGAAATTAAGGATGCCTTGAGTGGAATTGAAATTGTAGAAGGAGAAGGTGTTATTGGTAAAAAACCTGTACTAAAGCCAGGAGAATCGCACACTTACAATAGCGGATGCCTATTAAGCGCTCCTTTTGGAGCCATGAAAGGACACTACAATATGGTTAATTTCACCTCTACTAGAAAATTCAAAGTAATGATTCCGAGTTTTAAACTTAGTGCTCCTTTTGCTCTGAATTAATTCTTTTAACCAAATCAAATCTTATTCTTTTCCCTTCTTGTTCTATATGACAATAACTACAATGAGAGTCGTATACAAACTTATGCTCTTTGCTGTAATCAAACGGAGATCTTGGTTTAAAAACACCTCTAAAATCTTCATCTCCATACTCAGTATATCTTCTGATTTCAAAAAAACCTTCCTGTAGCGCAACCTCTTTAATTGTAAAGTAAGCACTACTACCTATTCCATCAAGAAAATGAGCTTCTTTTAAATACTCCGGCAACACAGCATCTTTTTTCTCTAAAGAAGGAATTTTTTTATCAAAATAGTTGGTTAAATTCTCTTTAAATACAGAATTTGGATATTCTATCAAAACTCCTTTTTCTACTTGATATATTTTATTTCTCATAGACCCTTTTTCTACATTACCTAAAGGACTAGGAGTAAATAACTTATTTCGTAACAAGGGTGTTCTTATTCTAGAAACATCAGTACTTGCCAAAATAGTATCGGTTACTATCCTCGAGCAATTACTACCTTCTTTCCTAAAAGTTGAATAAGGAATACTCCCTTTACGCTGAGTTTCTAAAACATATGCCTTAGCTTGATCATAAAAAATATAATCACAAACAGAAGCCACCAATCTTCCGCTACCATGTGTTTTCTCTGGATGCGCTTCTAACCACAATAAAAATTCTGCAATATTATCTAATTTCCCATCGACTGTAAAAGTAGCCTTAAACGGTATTTCAAGCTCTATATCAGTAACAGCACTTCGTACTCTTCCTTTGCCATTAGGCGTAATATATCTCCCAAAATCGTAATACTCAGCAGCACCTGTTTCATTTTCGATCAGTACAAAAGCTGCATGACCCGCTTTGATAATTCCATTTTTACCTAATCCAAAGAATTGTAATACACCAGTAGATTTTTTTTCTTCATCAGAAAATCGAACAAAAGTATCTGGAAAAGCTAGGGAAATTATTTTGCCCGTGTAATTCATCACACGACTAAAATTTTAATTAGTAATTTATTTTAAGAAAAATCCAAACTAACAATGTTGTTTGTCTATACTGTTATCGCTTCAAAAGCAACAACATTCACCTCTTTATTCTGAAGATCTTCATAGCGCATCGTAAGTTCATCCTCATTTTTAACGATTTGAGTAATACTTCTTGTTTTCAAGAATCCTCTATCAATTTGCAGATCAACATCCTTATCTCCAATTCCATAATTTTTATGAAAGTCTAACAAAGAATCTACAGTTAACATATTGTTTTGTTCAAATGCATCAAACCAATCTTCTCTTGTATTTTTCATCTCTTTAGTATATAATGTAGAAGATGACCAAATATGAGTTTCTTTAGGCAAAGCTCTGAAATATTTTTCTTTACCATCCCAAACCAATTCAAAAAACTCCAAATCCGATTGCCAATTTGCAGCTACTATAGTAAAAGGCTCAATACCTTTATAATTATATTCAGAGATTGCTTTTTGCAAATCATCAGCCTCCAACAAATCTTTTACTACCACTCCTCTACTTTGTCTATATGACGCATGTCTCTCATGAATTTCGAATGCACCATTAAGTAAACAAATCATAGTGTTTTTATCACTAAGTCCTATCCATGTTCCTCCAGCTACCGCGTCTTTAGGGAATAACATTCTGGTATCCCCAATCTGATAAAATTCAGGAAGTAAAGTTTTTCGATTAATAGCCTCATCACGATTAGAGGTTAATATAAAGTTATTTTCCTGCGTGGGGATCAAAGTTACTGTACACATAGATTTCTGGGTCGCGTAAATATCGCACAACTTACAAAAAAAAATACACACTATAGATGTTTATAAAAGGTTAAAATGAATATTACCCTTCATAATTTTCTATCTTTGTCGCTTTAAATATATGAACGCATCTTACTAATTTAAACTAATATACTAAATCATGGGAAAAGGTTTTTTTCAAGTTCCTACAGCGATAAACGAGCCTGTAAAGTCATATGCTCCAGGCACTCCAGAAAGAGAGGAAGTTTTGGCAACGTATAAATCAATGTATAACACATCCATTGATGTTCCATTATATATTAATGGAGAAGAAATAAGAACTGGTGATACAGGAACTATGTCTCCTCCTCACGATCACAAGCATTCTTTAGGTACTTATCACAAAGCTGAGAAACAACATATTCAAAAAGCAATAGATACTGCGATAGAAGCTCGTAAAAAATGGGCAGATTTAGCTTGGGAGCAACGTGCTGCTATTTTCTTAAGAGCTGCAGAATTAATTGCAGGACCTTATAGAGCAAAAATTAATGCCGCTACAATGTTAGCGCAATCCAAAAATATTTTTCAAGCAGAAATAGATGCAGCATGTGAGTTTATAGATTTCTTACGTTTTAATGTAGAATTTATGACTCAGATTTATGAAGATCAACCAGATTCTACTTCTGGAGCTTGGAATCGATTAGAGTACAGACCGCTAGAGGGTTTTGTTTATGCAATCACTCCTTTTAACTTTACCGCAATTGCAGGAAATTTACCAGCAAGTGCTGCATTAATGGGAAATACAGTAGTCTGGAAGCCTAGTGACAGTCAAATTTATTCTGCTAAAGTGATAGTAGATATTTTTAAAGAAGCTGGTGTTCCTGATGGAGTTATCAATGTGGTATACGGAGATCCTGTGATGATTACAGATACTGTACTTGCAAGTCCTGATTTTGCTGGTATCCACTTTACTGGTAGCACCCACGTATTTAAAGATATTTGGGCCAAAATCGGAACCAACATTCACAACTATAAAACGTATCCTAGAATTGTTGGAGAAACAGGAGGAAAAGATTTCATTATTGCACATCCAAGCGCAAATGCCAAGCAAGTAGCTACAGGAATTTCTCGTGGAGCATTCGAATTTCAGGGACAAAAATGTAGCGCAGCATCCAGAGCATATATTCCAAAAAGTTTATGGGCTGATGTAGAAAAGTTCTTAAAAGCAGATATCAAATCCTTTAAAATGGGATCTCCTGAAGATATGGGGAATTTCATTACAGCAGTGATCCACGAAGGCTCTTTTGACAAGCTTGCAAAGTTTATTGATCAGGCCAAAGAAGATCAGGGAGCAACCATTATTGCAGGTGGTGGATACGACAAATCCAAAGGATATTTTATCGAACCAACAGTAATCCTTGCAGAAGACCCTAAATACACTACAATGTGTACAGAGCTTTTTGGCCCAGTTATTACAATTTACGTATACGATGATGCCAAATGGGAAGAAACTTTAGCTTTGGTTGATAGCACTAGTGAATACGCCCTTACAGGAGCCATTTTCTCTACAGACAGATATGCTGCAGCAGAAGCTACCAAAGCATTAGAAAATGCCGCAGGTAATTTCTATATCAATGACAAACCAACAGGTGCCGTTGTTGGTCAACAACCATTTGGTGGAGCCAGAGCTTCTGGTACGAATGATAAAGCAGGATCATACCTTAACTTATTACGTTGGGTATCTCCTCGCACAATCAAAGAAACTTTTGTTACACCAGCAGATTATAGATATCCTTTCTTAGGAGAATAGTTTTTATAAGACCTATTAAAAAAAGCGCCAATTGGCGCTTTTTTTTGTTTGATTTGAAAAATAAAAACAACTAAATTCACAGTAAAATATATACGAACACAAAAACATGAAAAAAATCTTACTTGTAGGAGGAGGAATAGCTGGACTTACCATGTTACGTCTTCTACAAAACAAGGGACATCATATACGACTCATCGAAAAACAGCCAGAATGGCAAATCTCTGGAACAGGTTTATATATGCCATCTAACGGTGTTGTAGCTTTGGAGAAAATAGGTCTTGGTGATGTGGTAAGACAAAAAGGATTTATAGTTAGCACTCGTCATATTATGAATGCCAAAGGAAATATGATATTGGATCTGGATCTAGAAAAAATATGGAACCGAGAAAAACCATGTCTAGGCATCAATAGAAAAACACTACACGATATCCTTCTGAAAGGTATAGATCATACAAATATCACTTTAGGGCTTACCATAGATAAACTAAAGGCAAATCATGACAATGTGGATGTGACTTTTTCTGATGGAAAAACTGACACCTATGATATTGTTATCGGTGCAGATGGATTACATTCTAACACCAGAACACTTACTTTAGGAAATATTCCGTTAAGAAAAGTAACTGCGCAAATATGTCGTTTTATTATTAAAAGACCTCAACATATCAATTCGTGGTCGTTGTACATAGATACTATTGGACAATTTCTAATCATCCCGATGAATGATACAGAAGCATATTGCTATGTCAATAGAAAAACTAAAGGTTTTAAAACATTCGACAAAAAAGAATATATGAAACCTTTCGAAAAATTCGCTGCTCCCGTTTCTACTATTCTACAAGATTGGAATTCAGAAACTTCACATTGGGATGATCTCGAGGAACTATCTCCTTTATCCATAATGGGAAAAGATCGTATTGTTCTAATTGGTGATGCAGGACATGGAATGCCTCCTTTTATGGCACAAGGTGGCGCATTGGCACTAGAAGATGCTGTAGTACTATCTACATTGCTAGAAAATAAAGATTGGAGTACGATCGCCACTAGCTTTACTAAGCATAGAACCGATAGAATTAACTGGACCAGAACTCGAAACAGAAAACGAGAAAAACTTTCTAAGCTCCCATTTTGGATAGCTAAACTTGGACTAAAAAAAGTAGGAGAAAAAAACTGGACAGAAGATTACAGACCTCTTGCTGAATCTCCAAACTGGTGATTTGAAATTAACGATAAAAACTCAAAACAATGATCATACGTGCTGCAACAATTGAAGACCTGCCAATTCTACTTGATTTTGAACAAAAAATCATAGAAGCAGAAAGGCCAATGGATCCAACGCTAAAAACCAATGAGAAAATCAGTTATTACGATCTTGGAGAATATATTAAAGCAGACCATACAGAAGTCGTGGTTGCAGAGGTAAATCAAGAAATTGTGGGTAGTGGTTATGGTCAGATTAGAGATCGAAAAGAATATTTTACACAAGAAAAGTTAGGATATATTGGTTTTATGTATGTAAAAGAAACCCATAGAGGACAAGGAGTCAGTCAGCAAATCATTCAATATTTATCCGACTGGTTTAGCACTAGAAATATAGAAGAAATTCAACTTGATGTCTATGATCAAAACCCAAGAGCAATTAGAGCCTATGAAAAAGCAGGTTTTGAAAAATACCTGATTCGAATGCGAATAAATGTAAAAGATACACCGCAATAAACAGGCTAAAAACGTTCAACTTTCTTTGTCTTATTTTGGATTCCGTCTACTATTGATGATAAGAAACACCATCCTTATTATCCGTTCTCATACTGAGCAAATCGAATTGTTGTCGAAATGCAGTAAAAAACATTTTGCTGATGCATAGAAATACTCAGCGTATAGTAAAAACAATTACAAACACTATCTTTAAGCAAACATATACACTTGTACTTGAAATTCTAATCTCATCACCATATGAATCAAAAAAAAGCTCCCTGGTATTTTCTAGTACTACTTATTTTGGCTGGAGAATCGGTTTTTATTCTTCCTTTCGTACTTGCACGGGTCTTTAGACCAACAGTACTTGAAGCCTTTGGTCTGGACAATTTAGAATTAGGGCTTTGTTTTTCTGTCTATGGAATAGTAGCTTTACTATCATACCTTTTTGGAGGACCGATAGCAGATAAATTTCCGCCAAGAAAACTAATTGCCGTAGCACTATGGATGACAGCTCTTGGTGGATTGGTATACGCTACATTTCCTGGATACACAACGTTGAAAATATTATATGGGTATTGGGGTTTCACCACAATTTTTTTATTCTGGGCGCCAATGATCAAAGCTACTCGAGTTTGGGGTGGATCCACTTCACAGGGGAAAGCATTTGGTTTTCTTGATGGTGGACGCGGATTGGTAGGAGCGCTATTTGGAGCTATGGGCGTCTTAATTTTCTCATTATTTATTACTTCTGATATTGCAGAAGCTACCCTTTCAGAAAGTAGAGCAGCATTTAAGCAAGTGATATTAGTATCTTCTGGCATTGTCAGTTTTGTAGGTATTCTTGTTTGGTTCTTTATGAAATTAGATCAAAAAACCGAACAGGAGATTATCTTAGAAAAAATCACCATTTCGCAAATTACGTCCGTATTACGTTTACCTTCTGTATGGTTACTAATGATCATTATTTTATGTGCTTATGTAGGATATAAAATCACCGATGTATTTTCTTTATATGCTACAGATGTGATGTTATATGATCAGGTAAAATCTGCGCAGGTAGGTACTTTTTTATTATTTATTCGCCCCGTGATTGGTGTATTGATTGGGGTATTGGCAGATCGTACACAAACCACGTTCTGGTTAGTGGTTAGTTTTGTAATCTCTTTCTTTGGAGCTTTATTATTCGCTTTGGGTCTGATCACCGCATCGGCAACCACATTGTTCTTTATATCTATATTGGTCGTAGCGACTGGAGTGTATGCCGCCCGCTCGTTATATTTTGCAGTGATGCAACGCGGTCAAATCCCGCTGGTTCTTACTGGAACAGCTGTAGGTCTTATCTCTTTAATAGGATATACTCCTGATATTTTTGCTGGTCCTGCTATGGGATATCTTTTAGACAAGTCACCAGGAATACAAGGACATCAACATGTATTCTGGATGCTAGCGTTGTTTTCTTGTATTGGTGGTATTGCAGCCTGGTGTTACTATCGTTTATACAAAAAGAAATAATGAAATTATTTAAAAAAACTTGGTTCAGAATTATAATTAGACTACTTGGAGGAGGTATGTTTACCTAACTAATACATATAACTACTGGGGATCCAAACCGACCAATGGAATTTAATCCAAGTTTAACTATGATATATACTTTGGATCCGTAGTTTTTTACTTTGCCTTTTTTCTCAATAACCAGGACAGCTTCATAGCCAATGTACCATATGCCGCTCCAATTCTCATTTCTCTCTTATAAGGAGCTATTTTAGCTTCTATACGTATCGGTGATTTTGATTCCCAAACAATATTTTTTGGGTTTGCTACCTCATATATTTGAAGTGCCACTTCTATTTTACACGGCTGAGAAAAACCGACATTATATCCAGGATATATCCATAATGTCTGAATATGTAAGTTGTATTTTGCATTGGGATTACTTCTTGAAACTACAATTTTTCTTTTTTTAGGTAGTGCATAGTTCAAGTTTTCAATAAATAACGGAGCATATACCGTATCTCTATCTGCAAACCACGAACCCTTAAATTTTTCACCAGATCCAGGCTTATGTTCTTCTCGTATTCGTACCTTATCTTTTATAAACTCTTCTTCTGAAGAATAGCCATGTACGTTCATATTATCATACCCAAAAGATACCGACAGTTCTTTTTCACCAGCTAGTATAGAAATATCTCCAGAGGCTGTTTTTATTTTCTGACCTAAAACAGGTAGCGTACAAAAAATAATTAAAAGTATACCAAGTAAGTTTCTCATGCCCTTTTATCTATCAATTAAGTTAACAAGCTTAATAATTATGTGATGTATTAAAATTAAAAATATGTCTTTTTGTTTTTCTGTCTAATCATTCTCCTTCTGCTAGTTTGCGAATAACATCTTAGCATAGCTCATCTCTATCTTTACAGCTTATACTTTAACGGAAGATGTACCACTTTTTTGGTTTCAAAGAAATCTTCTTCAAAATAATCCGGTAAATTATATTGCGTTGCTTTTGGGAACAATCCTAATTCTTCAGTTAAATCTCCACCTTTTAGGTACAAAATCCCATTTGGCAATTCATGTATTGATTTTTTAGTCACATTTTTACGAACCCACTTTACAAAATCAGGCATATTGGTCACTGCTCTACTCACTATAAAATCAAAACGATCTTCGAATGTTCCAGCGCGTCGTTGTTCTGCTTTTACATTGGTTAAACCTAAGGCACTTGCCACTTCATTAACAACTTTTATTTTTTTTGCAATCACATCTACCAAATAAAAATCAGTTTCAGGAAATAGTATTGCCAATGGTACTCCTGGAAATCCTCCTCCTGTACCCACATCTAACACTTTCGTACCTGGCTTAAATCCCTGTATCTTTGCAATCCCCAATGAATGTAGTACATGCCTTTCGTATAATAAATCGATATCCTTTCTGGAAATCACATTGATCTTGGCATTCCAATCCTTATACAAATCGCCTAATTGCGTAAACTTATCTATCTGATCATCTGTTAATTCTGGGAAATATTTAAGTAAAATATCCATTGATTACATTTTAAAGCGCAAAAATACATGTAAACTTGAGATTCTATTCTATTTTTCTAAAAGATCCATCACAAACAAAATCACCAAAGGCTTAATCATTTATAACACTATATTCCCAGTTATTACTTTTAACATGGGTTTCTATCTATTGTTTGTTAATTTACATCATGTCACAAAAAAATATGTTAAACACCTAATAATCGACTATACTTAGATTCTAATATGTTATTCTGAAGGCTTGCACAAAAAGCATTAACCATTTTATTTACAATATTTTAAGAATATAATAAATGAAATAAAAAAAATAGAGCGAGTGAGAAGTTAGAAAAATATAAATACCTAACTTTACCGAATAATTTATGACAAATAACGTTTAGTCATAAATACGAAAGCCCATGACTACACCTAACGTAAAATTTAGCAGAGCAGATTCAGCAAAATTCTTCAGAACACTGAACAAACGCGTGAATCAGTATTTCAAAGAAAATAACATCAAACGAACTGGTAACTGGAAATTACACCTAAAGACCATCGTTATGTTTTCTTTATTTCTAACACCTTATTTCTTAATGCTCACCCTTGATATTTCGCAATGGTGGATGTTATTACTAACGATCATAATGGGAGTTGGTATGGCTGGAGTAGGAATGAATGTAATGCATGATGGAAATCACGGATCTTATTCTTCTAAAAAATGGATTAATAAGTTGATGGGAAGCAGTATGTATGTGTTAGCTGGTAATGTATATAACTGGCAGGTACAACACAATGTTTTACATCATACTTATACCAATATTCATGGTCATGATGAAGATATGGATGCTGGTAGAGTTATTCGTTTTACAAAACATGCTAAATGGGAACGATTTCATAAGTTTCAACATTATTACTCTATTTTCTTATACGGTTTACTAACTTTTAACTGGGCATTAACCACAGATTTTACACAAACCAAAAGATATCTGGCGCGAAAACTTGCGTATGGAAAGCTACCAAGTCCATTAAAACAATGGAGTACGATTGTAATTACTAAAATTATTTATGTAATGATCTGGATAGTAATCCCTATGATTATTATGTCCATAGCCTGGTGGAAAATTTTAATTGGATTTTTTGTGATGCACTATGTTGCGGGTCTAATACTTAGCGTTGTATTTCAATTAGCGCATATGGTAGAAGAAGCACAAATGCCATTGCCAGACACTACTGGAACCATGAAAAACACATGGGCAATACATCAACTATTTACTACAGTAAATTTTTCTACTAAAAACCGATTAGTGAATTGGTTTACTGGAGGATTAAATCATCAGGTAGAACACCACATTTTTCCAAATATCAGTCATGTTCATTATACTAAAATTTCAAAAATAGTGAAACAGACCGCTCAGGAATTCAATCTACCATATAACGAATACAAAACCACCCGCAAAGCGATTATTGCTCATTTCAGACATCTAAAAGAAATGGGGATAAAACCCGCGATGCAACCATAACTTTTATTTACCAAGTATCAAAATGAGCACACAAGTATCGGAAATGAGCATTCAATTATCAGACAAAATTAACAAACTGAAAGCTTCTGCAACATTAGCAATGGCTGCAAAAGCTAGAGAACTTAGAGCAGAAGGAAAAGATATTATCGGACTTAGTTTAGGAGAACCCGATTTTAATACACCAGATTTCATTAAGGATGCCGCAATACAAGCGGTGAATGACAACTATAATTCATACACACCAGTAGATGGTTATGTAGAATTAAAAGATGCTATTATCACTAAGTTCGAAAGAGATAATAACTTAACATATGATCGTTCTCAAATTGTAGTCTCTACTGGAGCGAAACAATCTTTATACAATGTTGCGCAAGTATATCTTAATCCAGGTGACGAAGTTATTCTACCATGTCCTTATTGGGTAAGTTATAGTGATATTATCAAATTAGCAGAAGGAGTTCCTGTAGAAGTAAAAACTTCTATAGAAACTGATTTTAAAATGACTGCAGCGCAATTAGAAAAAGCTATTACTCCTAAAACCAAAATGATTTGGTACAGTTCTCCCTGTAATCCAAGTGGTTCGATTTATAGCAAAGAAGAATTAAGAGCATTAGCAGATGTATTGCAAAAATATCCAGATATTATTGTAGTTAGTGATGAAATCTACGAGCATATTAATTATGTGGGAGATCACGCATCTATGGCGCAATTTGATGATATGTATGACAGAACAGTTACTGTGAATGGCGTTGCCAAAGCGTTTGCGATGACTGGATGGAGAATCGGTTATATTGGAGCTCCACAAGCCATTGCCAGAGCATGCAACAAAATGCAAGGACAAGTAACTAGCGGTGCCAACTGTATTGCACAGAGAGCAGTTATTACTGCCTTAGAAGCTCCTGTTAGCAAGATTCAATATATGGTAGATGAATTTAAAAATCGAAGAACATTGATTTTAGATTTATTAAGAGCGATTCCTTGGTTTGAATGCAATGAACCAGAAGGTGCTTTTTATGTTTTTCCAGATATTTCTTATTACTTCGGAAAAACAATTCAGGGAACTACTATTAAAAACGCCTCAGACTTTTCTATGTTTTTATTAGAACAAGCTAATGTAGCAACTGTAACAGGTGATGCTTTCGGAAACGGAAATTGTATTAGAATCTCTTACGCAGCTAGCACGGAACAAATCAAAGAAGCAGTTAGCAGAATTAAAACAGTACTAATCTAGTACAATCTGCTTTATGTTTTAGAAAATCATAAAACTTCTATTAAAAAACCGATGATTCCATAAAAATCATCGGTTTTTTATTTTTTGAAAATAAATTGACACTTTCGGAGTTATTACTTTAATATTTTAATTGTTTTGGGGAAAACATTTAAGAAGAGATCATTGTAGTTTGAAGATATTTAACAATCTTAAAACCTACTTTTGTATTTATGGACATTCTTGAAAAAGAACGTATTGTTCAAAAAAACGTGCTTGAAATTTTCAAAGAGAATTTTAAAAGCCCTTACACTGAAGATGCTATTCTAAACCACACACCTTCTGATGTACAAAACACTATATCGTATTACGAATCTATCTTGGATATATTTTTTATCGAACCAGAATATTTACAAAGCGTAAAGGGACGTGTAAAAGATACGATTAAGAAAGTTGCTGAGCTTTGGCATATTAATCCTTATGCCTTTGGTCCTTGGGAAGAATCTTTCTGATTACCTATTCCTCCAAAAGAAAGGTGTTAGCAAGATTAACACTGTAAACAATTCTAATCTTCCGATAAGCATTAGAAAAGAACACCACCATTTTCCAAAAGCTGGTAATACGTCAAAATTATTTACTGGACTAAGTTTACCCAATGCTGGACCAACATTTCCTAACGAGGAAGCAGCTCCACCAATGGCAGTTTCAAAATCTAAACCAAGCATTCCCAACACCAAAGAGCCAATTATAAATGACAACATATATAAGATAAAGAAAGCCAAAACATTAAATACAATCTCTTTAGATACTGCTCTTTTATTATATCGTACAGGTAAAATTGCATGAGGGTGTAATGTTCTCTTAAATTCTAAGATACCATTTCGTATGGTGATTAGGTGTCTCACAATTTTCATTCCTCCAGCAGTAGAACCTGCAGAACCACCCAGAAACATAAGACCAAAAAATACTATCTTTAAAAAAGGAGTCCAAACTGTAAAATCAGCAGAGACAAATCCAGTAGTGGTAATGACCGCTAACACCTGAAATAATCCATGACGAAAAGCACTTTCTCCCTCTCCTAAAACCATAGGATGATCTATAACAGAATTAGCAGGATCAGCTTTTAGGTAAATAATCAACGCTGCAACTGCAGTAAATACAATTAAAAAGATGCCGTACCACTTAAATTCTTCGTCTTTTGCAAATTTTTTAAACTTCCCTTTAAAACCGAAATAACTTAATATGAAATTCATTCCAGCCAAAAACATGAACAACATGATAATATACTGAATCAATGGTTGATCATTCCAATATGCAACACTGGCATTTTTAGTAGAGAATCCACCAGTAGATAGTGTACTCATTGCATGGTTTATCGCATCAAAGAAATCCATTCCTGCAACTTTAAGCAGTATCGTTTCTGCTGCAGTATATCCAAAATAAATCAACCACAATCTCTTAGCTGTATCTGTAATTCTAGGATGAAGCTTATCTGCGCTTGGACCTGGAGCTTCTGCAGCAAACAACTGCATTCCTCCGATTCCCAATAACGGTAAAATCGCTACAGCCAGCACAATAATCCCCATTCCTCCGATCCAATGCGTAAGACTACGCCAAAACAATACTCCTTTTGGGATAATTTCTATTTCATTAAGAATAGAAGCTCCAGTAGTCGTATACCCAGACATGGTTTCAAAAAAAGCATTCGTAAATGATGGAATTGCTTCAGAAAACAAATATGGTAATGTACCACTTAACGACATAAATATCCATCCAAAAGTAACAACAATATACCCTTCTCTTTTATTGATTGATTTTTGATGTTCTCTGGTAAGAAACATTAAAATTATTCCAACAAACATGGTAGACAATGCAGCTAACATGATCTGCATAGTAACTCCATCCTTATACGCAAAGCTTACAATCGTAGCAATAAGCATAAATCCACCATTACAGAGCAATAAAAGCCCCATAATATGAGTAATAATTTTAAAGTTTAGTCTGGACATGCTATAAGAAAAGTTTTTCTATTTTCTTGATGGACTTAGGCAAACAGCAAACTACGACTCGATCACCTGCTTTTATATAAAAATTTCCAAGTGGGATCATTCCAACTCCATCTCTGATCACACCTGCTATAATAGCCGAACGAGGAAAATCCAAGTCCTTAATTAAATTATCGCTCACTTCCGATGTAGGTTTCACAATAAACTCTAACAACTCTGCATTCATGTTGTTAAGCTTGGTCATTGCCACTACCTCTCCTTTTCGTATAAATCTAAAAATATTATTTGCGGCTAATAGTTTTTTATTAATCAACGTATCAATTCCTATAGAATGTGACAATTGAAAATAATCCATATTCTCTACAAGAGCAATCGTTTTTCGAACTCCTTTTGATTTTGCAACCAAACATGACATGATATTAGTCTCAGAATTACCTGTCACAGCAATAAAAGCATCCATATCATTTATGTTCTCTTCTTCCAATAGTTCTACATTACGACCGTCACCATTTATAATCAATGCATTAGGAAGATCGTCTGCCAGATCAAAAGCTTTATCCTTATCACTTTCTATAAGCTTCACTCTAAATTTGTGATCACATAGATCGCAAGTTGTTTTATAACCAATCTTACTACCTCCAAGAATCATCACTTTTTTGATCTGCTCTTTAACCTTACCTGTTAGCTTATACAGTTCATCTACTCCTCCTTTAGAAGTAACAAAATACACCTGATCTCCTTCTCTAAATTTTGTATCTCCTCTAGGTATAATTGTATATTGAGTACCTGATCGCTGAATAGCAATGGGCATAAAATGAAGTTCGGGAAATATATCAGCAGCTTCTCTAACCGTTTTATCAACAAACAATGCAGTAGCGGATAAGGTAGTACCTACCATAGTTAACGCACCATCTTCAAACTCATAACTATCACTAAAAGCGGATTGATTTAACAGCAATTCGATTTCGCTGGCAGCCAACGCTTCTGGAGATATCAACTCATCTATTCCAAATTTAATAAAACCAACCTCTTCTTTGTTTTCTATAAACTCTGTATTAGAAATTCTGGCAATAGTACGTTTGGCACCTAATTGTTTTGCCAATACACAAACAGTGATATTGGTAGTTTCACTAGAAGTGACACTAATTACCATATCAACATTTTGTACTCTTGCATCTTTTAGGATACTAATAGAAGTGGCATCTCCTTTAATTACTCTGATATCCAAATGGCTATCCGCATAATTCAGGCATTCCTTATCAGGATCAATAAGTGTAATATCCTGCGATTCAAATGAAAGTAATTTTGCCAAATGAAATCCTACTTCACCAGCTCCGGCAATAATAATCTTCATCCGTATTTTTTATTGTGTATCATCAAAAAAGATAAAATTAGACTTCAACAAAAACTTCCTAATAATGAGGTGGAATTTTTTTGCTAAAAAATAAAAGCCTACAAAGATAGTGGAATTTCAGAAACTGGTGAAATTATTAGTGATCACTCGTCATTATGATTTAATTTATGTACGTTCTTGTGAGTGGTTTATTATATCTGAAATTTTACATTATTTTGACAATACTTTATTTTAGAGCCTTAGTTTGGATGACACAACTTAATATAGAAGGTTTTATCGACAAGAATATTAGTAAAATTCCTAATGCGACATTATTGTATGGAGAGGACAATCCATATACCAATACATATACACTGAAGGGAAATTTTGTTTTTTTAGGCAAAACATACAATATGATATATTTTATAACAGATAAAAGTGGTATCATAAAGAATTGTAGTTTTGGTATTAACGGTATTATAGATACGTCTTTTTTATAATGCCTTGGTAACAGAATATGGTACTCCTGATGAAATAACAAAAAAGGATCATATCGTAACTGAAAAACCGTCAAAATCACCCAACGGAATTACATCTACAGAAAGCACATATACACTTAAGGATTGTACTTTTGAAGAAAAACCTCTTTATATTATATGGAAAAAAGAAGGATATAAAGTGAAAATATTGAATGATCAAGAAGAACGAATAACATTTAAATCAATTCTGATAACTATTGGTGACGTGGATTACTATAATAACAAGAGAAGGGAGGAGTTATCTAAAAACTAGCAAAATAACATAAGCAACTACAACTAAATACCATTCTTTTCCTACGATCCATATCAAAAATGTATATTTGCCTAAATTTTTTTGAATGTCAGAAAAGATAACTCCATATAAAGACGAAACCAAAACCAAAAAAGAACAGGTCACCGAAATGTTTGATACTATTTCTGGTAACTATGATGGTCTAAATCGAGTGATTTCTTTTGGAATTGATGTAAAATGGCGTAAAAAAGTTGTAAAGATTATATCTGACACTAAACCCAATAAAGTTCTGGATGTTGCTACAGGTACAGGAGATTTAGCCATCAATCTGGTTAAAACAGGTGCTACAGAAATTATCGGATTAGATATTTCTGCAGGAATGTTAGAAGTAGGAAAAGACAAAATCAAAGCAAAGAAATTAGATCATATTATCTCTATGGTCAAAGGAGATGGCGAGAGCTTACCGTATGAAGACAATTATTTTGATGCCATTACGGTCGCTTTTGGAGCTCGAAATTTTGAAGATTTAGCACAAGGACTTTCAGAAATTTTTAGAGTACTTAAACCTGGTGGTATATTTGTAGTATTAGAAACCTCTGTACCAACCAAAACCCCATATAAACAAGGATACAAGCTATACTGCTCTACTATTCTACCATTAATCGGTAAGATATTTTCTAAAGACAGATCAGCGTATTCTTACCTTAGCGAAAGTGCTGCTGCTTTTCCTTATGGAGAAGCTTTCAACAATATTTTGCAAAAAATTGGGTTTATAGAAGTCAAAGACAATCCGCAAACTTTTGGTGTTGCCACAATTTATACAGCCACAAAATAATATGAAAAGACTTTTTATAGCAATAGCTGTTATCGTATGTACTCAGAATATGAGTGCACAATTGTTTTCTAAAGAACGTGTTAAAAACCTTCAGAATTTTGATAAACCTCGATTAAGTTGGGGATATATTCTTGGGTTTAATAGCTACGATTTTAATTTTGACTATAAAGCTACTCCTGAAGGTGAAGAACCTATATTAGATGGAGATATACAAGTTAGTAGATCTGCAGGTTTTAATGTAGGATTATTAGGTAATTTAAGAATTAATGATTACCTGGATTTAAGACTCGAACCTATGGTTACTTTTTCTCAAAGAGATCTTACCTATACTGGTCCCGATTTTGAAAATTCACAGAGATTTAGAGAAGTTAAATCTACTTACGTACATATACCTTTATTATTAAAAATCTCAACCAAAAGACTTAACAACTTTAAGCCATTTATTGTTGGTGGAGTTTCTACTTCTATCAACCTATCCAGTAACGAGAATAACCCTGATGATAACAGTGTAGGGCAGTTTAGAACTACAACAAATACGAATTATTTTGAATTGGGATTTGGGATAGATTTTTATTTATTCTACTTTAAATTCACTCCTTCAATACGAGGAATATTTGCGATGTCGGATGAATTGGTAGCCGATGCAGATCCTAATAGCCCGTATACATCAACAATCGATAAAATGTCTACCAGAGGGATTTTTATAAACTTTACTTTTCAGTAACGTCCTACCCTCTTCTAAATTCACTTAAAATGATTGCTGTAGCTGTTGCTACATTAAGGCTTTCGGTCTTTTGAACTTCTCCAAATCTTGGTATTGAAATTCTTTTGGAAACTAACTGTTCAATCTCAGAAGAAATTCCATTAGCTTCGTTACCCATTATTATGATCCCTTTTTCAGGAAGCTCTTCTTGATAAATAGTATCTCCATTCATAAAAGTTCCATAAACAGGAATTTCTCTTCGTTTAGCATTCAAAAATTCCTGAAGGTTTGTATACACGATATTCACTCTGGTAACAGACCCCATTGTTGCCTGAATTACTTTAGGGTTAAAACAATCTACAGTTTGCTCCGAGCAAACCAATTCTGTAATCCCAAACCAATCACATAAACGAATGATAGTTCCTAAATTACCTGGATCTCTAACATCATCAAGAGCAAGAATTAAACTTTTAGAAGATGTAGTTTCTGGTTGAGGAATATAAAATATCGCCAATGCCATCTGTGCGGTAGTCAAAAAGCTAATACTTTTCAGCTCATCAGCAGTTACAATAAAGGTATTATCATCTGGAGTATCAAAAAGTAAAGCATCCAAAGTAAAAAGAGAATGAAGCTTCAGATTAGCTTCTAACAACTCATTAATCACCTTTTTTCCTTCCGCCACAAACAATCCATGTTGTTTTCGGTACTTTTTTTGATATAAACTACGTATTAATTTCTTTTGGTTTTTGCTAACCATACAAATAATGTATTTTTGACACAATAATGAATCTCGATTGAAACACCTGCTCACAAAAATAGTATTTGTTGTATTAACTACAATCTTTTTAATTTCATGTAATGCAATTAAAAGAGTACCCAAAGAAGAATTTCTATTAACAAAGAATGAAATTTTTGTAGACAGTACTAAAACCAATGATCCTAAATTAGACAATCAGCTATATCAAAAACCAAATTCGAGACTAGCCTGGATTCCTTTTAGATTACATATTTATAATATCGCAAAGGTAAATCCTGATTCTATGTACTTGGATTGGCTTTATAAAAAACCAAACCGAGAAAAACGATTGACCAATTTTTTATCCAAAAAACAAGTAGACAGATTGGGAGTTGGTTATACAGGCGTTAATAATTGGCTCAAGAAAACAGGAGAAGCTCCTGTAATGGTTGATGACGCTAAAGCTAACCGCTCTATAAAAAGATTAAAATCATATTACTGGAATAATGGTTGGTTTAATGTAGAGGCAGATTATAAGATTAACAAAACTGAAGATCAAAGAGCATCTGTTTCTTATTATGTACAACCTCACAAACCATATTTCATAGATTCATTGTATACCAAAATTGAATCTAAAGTTGCTGATTCTATATACCAATTACATAAAAGCAAATCCAATATAATATCTGGAAAACAATATCGCACATTAGATATTGAAGCAGAAACAGAAAGGCTTACCTCTTTATATAGAAACTCTGGATTATTCCATTTTGAAAAAGAATTCATAAAATTTGATGCAGATACCGTAAATACTAATCAAAAGATACAACTGAATTTACTCATAAATAATAGACAAATAACTGAAGGGGAACAAACCAAAAGAATTCCTTTTCAGGTCCACAAGATCAGCAAAGTAAATGTTTTTACCGATTATTCTTATCAAAATAAGGATAAGCAACCCAAAGATAGTGTCTCTTATAATGGGTACAATATCTACAGTTATGACAAGCTTAGATATACGCGCAAAGCAATTGCTAACTCTGTATTGATAACACCAGGAGAAATTTTTAGAGATAAAGATCGCACACTAACCTATAACCAAATTAACAACTTAAAAACCTTTAAATATCCAAATATAAGATACAGCATGGATCCCGAGGATCCAAAAGGGACCGATTTGATTGCAAACGTCTTACTAACACCTAGAAAAAAATATAGTGCAAACGTAGAATTTGACGTATCCACATCGAATATCCAGGCATTCGGAATTGGTTTTGGTGGGTCTTTCTTAATCCGAAACGTATTTAGAGGAGCTGAAATTTTTGAAATCTCTGCCAGAGGAAGTGTTGGTTCATCCAAAGACCCAGTAGATGCAGAGGGGAAATTTTTTGATATTTCGGAAATAGGCGTTGATCTTAAATTATCTTTTCCAAAAATAATTTTTCCATTTAGGACTAGTAAGATTATTCCTAAATATATGTCACCAACCACAAATCTGATTTTTGGTATCAATTCTCAACAAAACATTGGATTAGACAAACAAAATGCATCTGGGATATTTAATTATGAATGGAAACCAAGCACTAAATTAACCAATCAGATAGATTTAGTGAATGTGCAATATGTTCGTAATCTTAATACAGGTAATTATTTTAATATATACTCCAATTCATTTAGCCGATTAAATAATATTGCAGGAGAAGTTCTCGATGCTGATTCACCTTTTTATAATCAGGAAAACACACTATCTATACCTTCTGGAGCAAATAGTTTCATAATTCAGTCTCTTGGAGAAACACCCGATCCTGATTTAACTACCGATCAATTACAAGAAATCAAAAACATTAATGAGCGAAAAGAACGATTAACAGAGGATAACTTAATTTTTGCATCTAGCTATACATACCTAAAAAACAATCGAGAAAATTTGTATGATGAGAATTTTTCCAGATTTAGAGCTAAAATCGAATTTGCAGGAAACGTATTAAATACAATTTCTAATCTTGCTGGGCTAAAAGAAAACTCTAGTAATCGTTTTGAGGTTTTTGGAGTTGAATTTTCGCAATATGCCAAAACAGAACTAGACTATATAAAACACTGGGACCTGGGAGGAAAAAGCGTACTGGCTTTTAGAGCTTTTGGTGGGATTGCGCTACCTTATGGAAATGCTAATAGTATTCCGTTTGCTCGAAGTTTCTTTGGTGGTGGCCCCAATGATAATCGTGCTTGGTTACCATATGACCTTGGTCCTGGAAGTAGTGGCGGTAGAAACGAATTTAATGAAGCTAACATGAAAATAGCACTAAATGCAGAATATCGATATAATATTCTAGGATCCCTTAACGGTGCCTTTTTTATTGATGCTGGAAATATCTGGAATGTACTGGATAGTGTAGAAGAAGAAGATGCTATTTTTTCTAAATGGGATGACTTACAAGAAATTGCTGTAGGTACAGGCCTTGGTTTCCGTTATGATTTTGACTTCTTTGTAGTACGACTTGATGTAGGTTTCAAAACGTTTAATCCTGCTAATAACCAAGATCAAAGATGGTTTAGAGGGTATAGTTTCTCTAAAGCAGTGTATAATGTTGGGATCAACTATCCATTTTAAAAAAGATCCCTCTTTTTCATCGGTAATTATAAAATTCTTTCCGTATTATTTTACTATTTTTGTAGGCTTATTAACTAAAAGTAAATTATGAGTCACAACATCAAACCAGGAGTTGCAACAGGAGACGAAGTACAGGCTATCTTTAATTATGCCAAAGAAAATGCCTTTGCCTTACCAGCAGTAAATGTAATCGGATCCAATTCTATTAATGCTGTATTAGAAACTGCAGCATCATTAAACTCGCCTGTAATCATACAGTTCTCTAATGGAGGAGCACAGTTTAATGCAGGAAAAGGTCTTTCTAATGAAGATCAAAAAGCTGCAATTGCAGGAGCTACTGCAGGAGCTAGACATGTACATTTAATGGCCGAAGCTTATGGAGTTCCTGTTATTTTGCATACAGACCACTGTGCAAAAAAGCTGCTTCCTTGGATAGACGGATTATTAGATGCAGGAGAAGCATTTTATAAAGAAACAGGAAAACCTCTTTATAGTTCTCATATGATTGATCTATCAGAAGAACCAATCGAGGAAAACATAGAAATTTGTAAAGAATACCTAGCTAGAATGAGCAAAATGGGTATGACTTTAGAAATTGAGCTAGGAATCACTGGAGGTGAAGAAGATGGAGTTGACAACAGTGATGTTGACGATTCTAAATTATATACACAACCCGAAGAAGTGGCGTATGCATATGAAGAATTAAGCAAAGTGAGTGATAAATTCACAGTTGCTGCTGCTTTTGGAAATGTACATGGAGTGTATAAACCAGGGAATGTGAAGTTAACTCCAAAAATTCTTAAAAATTCTCAAGAATTTATTTCTGAAAAATATGGCGTAGAACATAACCACATTGACTTTGTATTTCACGGAGGAAGTGGTTCTACATTAGAAGAAATTAGAGAATCTATTGGATACGGAGTAATCAAAATGAATATTGACACAGATCTTCAATTTGCGTTTAACGAAGGAATCAGAGATTATATGACGGGTAAGATCGATTATCTAAAAACTCAAATCGGTAACCCTGAAGGTTCTGAAGAACCTAATAAAAAATATTATGATCCAAGAAAATGGCTGCGTGAAGGAGAGATCACTTTTAAAAGTCGTTTGAAAAAGGCTTTTGAAGATTTAAATAATGTAAACACATTATAGTAAGATAAGAAACCAAGCTGAAACTCTTTTATAATATGAGTTTCAGCTTTTTTAATACTAATAAATTTATGGCTTGGTTTAAGAGAACTCAAAAAGGTATACAGACTGCTACTGAGGACAAAAAAGATGTTCCCAAAGGACTCTGGTACAAATCTCCAACAGGAAAAATAGTAGATGCAGAGCAACTAGAAAAAAACTTCTATGTAAGTCCAGAAGATGGATATCATGTTAGAATTGGAAGTAAAGAATACTTCGAAATTCTTTTTGATAATAATAAGTTTAAAGAACTAGACAAAAGTTTAACATCGAAAGACCCTCTTAAATTCGAAGACAAGAAAAAATATACTGATCGTCTAAAGGATGCTCAGGAAAAAACAAACCTAAAAGATGCGGTTAGAACTGCAGTAGGAAAATCTAATGGTAAGGATTTAGTTATCGCCTGTATGGATTTTTCATTTATCGGAGGATCTATGGGAAGTGTTGTTGGTGAAAAGATTGCAAGAGCTGCTGATTATGCTTTAGAACACAAGGTTCCATTTATGATCATTTCTAAATCAGGTGGTGCGCGTATGATGGAAGCTGCCTTATCTTTAATGCAACTAGCAAAAACTTCTGCTAAGCTTGCCCAACTGGCAGATGCAGGTATTCCTTATATATCTTTATGTACAGATCCTACTACAGGAGGTACTACTGCTTCTTTTGCGATGCTTGGAGATATTAACATTGCCGAACCAGGCGCACTAATTGGATTTGCTGGTCCTCGTGTGGTAAGAGATACTACTGGAAAAGAACTTCCTGAAGGTTTCCAAACCGCAGAATTCCTTAAGGAACATGGTTTTTTGGATTTTATTACTCCAAGACAAAACTTAAAACAAAAAATAAACTTATATCTGGATTTGATTTTAAACAGACCATTACCAACTGCTTAGATAAAAATCATTTAAAAGAAAACCTGGTTTATACCAGGTTTTCTTTTTTTTTAATAGGTTATAACCCCTCATAAAAAGGGGGATTACATATAACAAAACACTAAATTCATGTTGTAAATTTACCCAGTATCCCACTTCCCTTCATACAAAAGTTAACACTATAAGTACCTTGACATGAAACTTAAAGTAGCTGTTTATAATGTAGATTGGATGCATAAATTATTCCATACAGATGGCACACCAATTACTACTGGTGCTGTTGGTAAAAGAAGCCAACAATTAGCCACAATAATTAAAACCATTAATCCTGATTTTATCGGTATTGTTGAAGGTCCAGATACATTAGTAGATGGTAGTAAGACAGCATCTATACAATTAGAAAATTGGTCTTCTCATTATGGGCTTAATAATAATTTCAAAGGAATTCACGGATATCCCTCTAGTGGACAACAGGAATTAAGCGCTTTGTACGACAGCTCAAAGATAAAAGTAACATTTACCCCTACAACAGATCCAAAAAATCAATTCAATAAACCTTTCCTAGTCGATACGACCAATAAACTTATCAAAGAACAATATAAACACTATAGACCTCCATTAGAGCTTACTATTAACGATCTAACAAATGAACATTTCACCAAAGTAATTATCGCCCATACAAAATCTAAAGGAATTTTTACTCCTGTAGACTATGCTAAATTTGAGCAAATATCTGTGAGAGATCGTATGAGATTATATGCAGAATGTATATCTATTAGAAAAAGATGTAATGACTATATCGATGACAATCACAATGTAGTGGTAATGGGAGATATTAATGACGGTATTGGAATGGATTTTTACGAAAACAGATTTAACAAAAGTGCTGTAGAAATATTATTGGGTGATGTTTGGAAACCAGAAACGATACTTACCTCTGTATTACCAAAACCAAAATGGACTAGTAATGGATGGAAACCTTCATCCAGTAGATTTAAAGATCGAATTACAGAAGATTACATCAACGTACTTATCGATCACATACTGATTAGCAAAGGATTAAAAACATTAAATGCCAATGTATGGAACCCATATTTAGAAAAGGAAAACACTGCGATTCAATCCATAAGTAAAGAGTTAAAAGCAGCATCAGATCATTTTCCTGTGGTTGCAGAAATTGAAAACGCTTAACACTGTATCTTTTAAAAAATTAATTCTTTTCTAGCATAAATAAAGTCGATATATATCATATATAATATATATCGACCCTATCACATTTAACAGTTAGGCATAATATAAAATCTGAGTACATCTCTTTTACTCAGAACCTAACTGCCATTTATACTAAAGCAAAATCTCTCTTTCTTCTCCATCAGCATTTGTAAATACTGCTTTATTATCACAAGATCCATCGCCATAGTCTAAAGAACCACTAAAGTTGGTTCGCACCAATTCTACGACACCGCTTACTAAAAACCTACAACTAGCCTCACGTCTCAACGGAGTAGTAATTGTTGTACTATGAGTATTTCCATTAGCAAAATTAGTTTGCCAAGCACCAGTAATTAAGAATACATTATCTCCCCAGTTACCATTAAACGCCCCTTCTATCCATTCACGAGTTTTATTACCTGTTCTCGATGCCTGAGTACCATCTGCAAAAGTTATCGTAAAATCAAGATTCATCGTATATTCTGGATTACTATTATCGTTAGATTTTAGTCTGGTAATTGTTCTGGAACCCGCAAATTGAACATCATCAATAAAGAAGTCCTCCAGACTATAATTAATAACCAAAGACATAGCCTCAATATTAATCTCATAAGACATTAGAATTTTTCCTTTAATAATATGTCCACTTCGTACTTCACAACCTTCTGTTCCAAAATCAATAGTCACATTTTTCGAAGTGCTTGTTAACACCACTGTTACTGTAGCACAATCAGGCAGAAAACGATTATTTGGACCTTTAGTAAGGTTTTCTTCGTCTTCAAAACCTTGCAATGTAAGATCACTCAGCACCTCTGAGCCATCGTCAATTTTTGCAGTTAATGCTGCTTCTTCACTATCAATACCATCAATATTTAATTGATCCGTCAACTCTTCACTATCACATCCTATTAAAACCACCGAAAAGAATGCAATTAAACCAAATTTAAAAATGTTGTTCTTCATTATCTTAATTTTTAATGTTACTGTTCTAGGACTTAATTGTTTAGAAAAGGTTTAATTGGGTATCATTTTTTTTTCATAAAAAGCATTTCTATTCCAAAAAGTGCTATATTTGCACGCTGATAGCAGAATGCTATTGATACATAAAAATCATTTAAATAATATTGGAATGTATTTAACGAAAGAAGTTAAAGAAGAAATCTTCGCAAAACACGGAAAAGGAAAAAACGATTCTGGTTCTGCTGAAGGACAGATTGCATTGTTTACACACAGAATTACACATTTAACAGAGCACTTAAAAAATAATCGTAAAGATTATAATACAGAGCGTTCTTTGGTAAAGCTTGTAGGTAAGCGTAGAGATCTTTTAGATTATCTTATTAAAAAAGATATTATGAGATATCGTGCAATTGTAAAAGAATTAGGATTAAGAAAATAATCAAAAAAGAGAGGCTGTATGCCTCTCTTTTTAATTATACTTATTCCTTTTGATTAGAATGTGAATAAAAAACATTGTAACCTAAGAAAGGTTATAATGAATGCCTTAGTTTTTCATTGGTCGCGCAACAACTACAACAACACAACCTTGTCCGTCCGAGTAAGACGGAAACCAATGTTTAATTAAACCTTTGGTGACTATAGATGCGAAACATCATTTAATAATTTGTCATCAGGTTAGAATCAAAAAAATATGATTCCAAAAGTTTATAAAGAGGTTATAGACCTAGGAGACGGTAGAGAAATATCTATCGAAACCGGAAAATTAGCAAAGCAGGCACACGGATCTGTAGTTGTTCAATCAGGAAAATGTATGTTATTATGTACTGTAGTATCTAACTATAAGCAAAGTGACGTGGATTTTCTTCCTTTAACAGTAGATTACAGAGAAAAGTTCGCAGCTGCTGGACGTTACCCAGGTGGTTTCTTTAAAAGAGAAGCTAGACCAAGTGATGGAGAAGTATTAACGATGAGATTGGTAGATCGTGTATTACGCCCTCTTTTTCCAAAAGATTATCATTCTGAAACGCAGGTGATGATCCAATTAATGTCTCATGATGATGACGTTATGCCAGATGCTATGGCTGGATTAGCAGCTTCTGCTGCTATACAGTTATCAGATTTCCCTTTTGAATGTGCTATCTCTGAAGCGAGAGTAGGACGTGTAGATGGTAAGTTTATTATCAACCCTACCAGAGCACAATTAGAAGAATCTGATATCGATATGATGATTGGAGCTTCTGCAGATTCTGTAATGATGGTAGAAGGTGAAATGGATGAAATTTCTGAAGAAGAAATGACTGAAGCAATCAAATTTGCACACGAAGCTATCAAGGTACAATGTGCTGCACAAGAAAGATTAGCAGAAGCATTCGGTAAGAAAGAAGTGCGTGAATACGAGCCTGAAAGAAATGATGAAGATTTAGAGAAGAAAGTATATGATATGGCATATGACAAAGTATATGCTGTAGCAAAACAAGGTTCATCTAAACATGAAAGAGGTGCTGCATTTGCTGAAATCAAAGAAGAAATAAAAGCTACCTTCTCTGAAGAAGAATTAGAAGATTTTGGAGATTTAGTATCTAAATATTATGCAAAAGCAGAAAAAGCTGCTGTACGTGATTTAACATTAAATGAAGGATTACGTCTTGATGGTAGAAAAACTGTAGATATCAGACCAATATGGTGTGAAGTAGATTATTTACCTTCTACACATGGTTCTTCTATATTTACCAGAGGTGAAACTCAGGCATTAGCTACGGTAACTCTTGGTACATCTAGAGAAGCGAATCAAATTGATATGCCATCTTATGAAGGAGAAGAAACATTCTATCTTCATTATAACTTCCCTCCTTTCTGTACTGGAGAAGCGCGTCCAATTAGAGGAACTTCGCGTAGAGAAGTTGGTCATGGTAACTTAGCACAACGTGCACTTAAAGGAATGATTCCAGATGATTGCCCTTATACAGTTCGTGTAGTTTCTGAAGTATTAGAATCTAATGGTTCTTCTTCTATGGCAACTGTTTGTTCTGGTACAATGGCACTAATGGATGCTGGAGTACAAATGAAAAAACCAGTTTCTGGTATTGCAATGGGATTAATTTCTGATGCCGATTCTGGAAAATATGCTGTATTATCTGATATCTTGGGTGATGAAGATCATTTAGGAGATATGGATTTTAAAGTAACTGGAACAGCTGATGGAATCACTGCTTGCCAAATGGATATTAAAGTAAAAGGATTGAGTTATGAGATCTTAGTTAATGCATTGCAACAAGCTCGTGACGGACGTCTTCATATTTTAGAGAAGTTAACAGATACGATTTCTGCACCAAATGCTGATGTAAAATCACATGCACCTAAAATGGTTACCAGAACGATTCCTGGAGAATATATTGGAGCACTTATTGGTCCTGGTGGAAAAGTAATTCAAGAATTACAAAAAACCACAGGTACTACGATTGTTATCAATGAAGACCCAGTAACCGAAGAAGGAAATGTAGAAATTTTAGGAACTGGTCAAGAAGGAATTGATGCAGTATTGGCTAAAATTGACTCTATTACCTTTAAACCTGTAGTAGGTAGTGTATATGAAGTTAAAGTAATCAAAATGTTAGATTTTGGTGCTGTAGTGGAATATATGGATGCTCCTGGTAATGAAGTATTATTACATGTTTCTGAATTAGCATGGGAACGCACTGAAAATGTTAGTGACGTTGTTAATATGGGAGATATCATGGATGTAAAATATTTCGGAATAGATCCTAGGACGCGTAAAGAAAAAGTTTCTAGAAAAGCTTTATTGCCTAGACCTCCAAGAAAAGAAGGTGATAAGCCAAGAGGAGACAAACCTAGAGGCGATAGAAAACCAAGACCTGATAAAAAAGAGAATTAATAATTACTCTTATAATTAATATGTAAAACGTCTTCAAAAATTTTTGAAGACGTTTTTTGTTTCATTAAAAAAGTTGGTTTTTCGAAAATGAATAGTATATTTGTTTGGTTGACCAAATTGGTTAACCAATTTTAATGATTAAAAAGCCCTATATCATGAAAAAGAAACCTATACGTATATTCAGTTTATTATTATTAACAACTCTTTTCAATACTGTATATGCCCAAATTGTTACAAACAATACCGAACTTCAAACCGCAATTACAAATGCTACAGCAGGAACAACCATCACCTTAGCTGACGGAACTTGGACCGATGTGCTTATTAACATTAACAAAACTGGAACACTATCTAATCCTGTTACTATTAAAGCTCAAAATCCTGGATCTGTTTTCTTTGAAGGAGACTCTCAAGTTAGAATGGGTGGTTCTTATATCGTTTTTGAAGGAGTAATTTTTCAGAATCCTTCTAATTTGCAAGATGATGGCGATGATGTTGAACCCATTATAGAACTGCGTGATGCTAGCAAAAACGAATGTGATCATTGTAGTATTACCAATATAAAAATTGACAGTTATAACGGAACTTCTAGTCAAGAAGCTTTTACCTTTAAATGGATCATTGTATATGGACAATATAATGAAATCAGTTACTGTTCATTTATTGGAAAACATGGAGTAGGAAGTATCATTAACGATAATAGGAATGAAAATACTTCTGGCTCTAACTTTTCTGAGCCAGATTTCACAAAAATACATCACAATTATTTTGCTGATCGAACACCGATACGCGAAGTGAACCAAGACAATGATCAAGATGCAATAAGAATTGGAAATAGTAGCACCTCTCTACATCCATCTAATACTGAAGTATATGATAATCTATTTTATAATTGGTCTGGAGAAGTAGAGATTATTTCGAATAAAAGTGGCGAAAACAAATATTATAATAATACATTTAAAAATTATCAAGGAACCCTTACACTAAGACACGGCGATAATTGCGAAGTATTTAATAATTATTTCTTTGCAGATAACAGACAGTTTTCTGGAGGTGTAAGAGTTATTGGCGAAGGCCATAAGATATACAATAATTATATAGAAGGAGTAAATTCTGAAAAACCAACTGGAGGAACCACAAAAACTGCAGGAGCGATTAATGTTTCCAACGGACGTCCAAATTCCGCTCTCAACGGATACTATCAGGTAATTGATGCAACAATTGTAAATAACACTTTTGTAAACTGTGACTACGGATTTAGAATAGGTACCAACGTAGGTAATGATCTAACTTTAGCTCCTGAAAATCTCATTATTGCCAATAATATTATGATCAACACAAGTGAAAATGCGGTTGACGAACAAACAAATCCAATTGGAGTCTCTACTTATGAAGGTAATATTACGCAAAACGGATCTTGGGATTTAACAAATGGAGTGAATAGTAATCAAACCGTATCTTCGGGTTTATTGATCAATGGAACTGATTTTTATCGATTACCTTCGGGTAGTCCTGCTATTGATAATGGAATAGGAACCTATTCTTTTTTAACTAAAGATATCTTGGATGGCAATAGATCTTCTAATTATGACGCTGGAGCCGAAGAATTTGGCGCTAACGGAACTAGATTACCCTATACAATTGGAGATGTAGGTAAAAAATTAGGTTTTGGTGCACCTGAATTCATTCTTAATGTTGAAGAAAACACATTCACAAGCAAAGGAATTTCGATCTATCCTATCCCTTCAAAAAATCATCGTATAACAATTCAATCAAATGATGATGTAATTGGTCTAATAGAAGTATATGATTTAAGTGGAAGAATTGTTCTTAAGAAGCAAATCAACAGTAATCTTGGTCAACTAGAAACAGCTAACTTACGTACGGGTACATATATTGCTAAAATACAAGGAGCTTACGGTCGTTTTCTTATTCTTTAATCATCTCTAAAAAACTAACAAAGCACCTTAAATTGTAAACATTTAAGGTGCTTTTATTGTTTAATGACCTGAACACATACCTAATATTCAAGTAATAATTGTCAAAAATGCAAGCTAAAAATTTCAACCTTTTGATAATCACAATTCACAAATTATTGAACAGTTTTAATAAATTCTTGTTTCAGAATATTGATCTCTATGGTAATTTCACATGGAAGAATATATTTCCAGTGTATGTGTTATTAAGAGAATTAAATATTACTTGTGGTGCAAAACCGAGTCCAATATACTTTCGTATATAAAAAGAAAACTTAAGATTTGCTGGCACTCCTAATTCAACTTCCTTTTGCAATAGACCAGAAATGCGTCTTTCCTGGACATAATAACCTAATCCCAAATGTCCTTCGATTTTAAACCACTTTTTCACCTCTAATTCTCTTCCGTATAAAAGATTAAAAGAATAAAAAGATTCATTATTAATCTTTTCTGCAAAGATTAAGTTCGGTTGAAACCCTCCCAAAGCCTGAGCAGATAGAATATGTTTTTTTAGATAGAATGATATACCCACAAAGCCCGAGATTCCTGTCTGATCGCCCTCAAAAGAATCATTAGGATTTTTTTCTCTATAATCTGCTCTATACAGTCCTGCTCCTACACTGAAAGCTTTAAACCTAAAAGTTTTATTAGGAGGTTCCTCTTGCGCGTTCAATGATGATGTGACCAAAATAAGAATAAGGAACACCATACTTATTTTACTCATAGAAATACATTTAAAAAGATTTAACTCTAGTATTAACTTACATGTGAAATATTCTATAAGAGGTAATGTCTTGTTTTCTGGATGAATTTTATATTCTAATGGGTTTAAAAAATAATATTTATTTCGATTTATCATTATTAAAAAATATTGTTTAGTCCCTCAAACATACAAGCAATCTGTAAGCTCTAGTTGTCAAAAGCGCAGTGCCTATCATTTGCTATTGTGATAATCACGAAATTGTACTCAGTATGCTTTTCCCAACTGTTTTAAATGCAACAGATGTGATATAATTCCTCCTACATACGTAGTTTGATTTGGTTGTATATTATTATCCATTAAGATTTTATACAGAATTTTATTAAGACTTGGATAATATATATGATGAATATGAGGAAACAGGTGATGTGCAATATGGTTATTGAATCCTCCAAAAATAAAATTTGCTACATTGCTAAAAGGGTAAAAATCATTGGAGCTTTGTATCTGATTCATAAACCAAGATGTATTTATAAATCCAAAATTGTCAGTTTTGGGATACAGTGCACCTTCTATATGATGTGTCATAAAAAAAGTGAACAATAAAAATAATGATTGTACCATATGCATCAACAAAAACCCACCTAAAATAATGTACCATTCCTTATCCGCGAGTAACAACGGTAGTACAAGTACATAGTTTACATAAGAAAATTTTTGACCCCAGAAAGAAATTTTATATCTGATTGTTTTAGTTCTCCCAGTAATGGTTTTATTAAAGAAAATTTTAAAATCCTTTACAAATACCCAAAACAATGAATATGTGGTATACAAAAACGGTGCATACCAATGCTGAAACTGATGAAACCATGATACAGGACTTTCTGGAACAACTCTGATTAGATTTGTTATCTCCAGATCTGTATCATACCCTTCTACGTTAGGTGCGTGATGATGAGATTTCACATGCCTGTCTTTCCAAGCTTCGGCATGTGCTCCAACCATAGTATACAACAATACAAAACAACTGTGATTTAATTTTTTACTTTTAAAGATCGTATTATGCGAAAAATCATGTGCAAAATTAAATGCAAATAACAAAGATATCAATCCATATAATACATAAATACCTATAAAAGAAAAAGAATCATCAACTTTATATATCCCTAGATATGTCACAATGGTCAATACCAAATATATCAAACCTTTGAACCCAATTTTTCTTCTAAAACGATTGGGGCAGAAACTTAGATTACTGTTAATCTCTTTCTGAATAAATAGAAATAATTCCTTGTGACTCTTATTATACTTATGTTTAGATTTCATAGGTAACTGTTTTAAATTCTACTTCTCTTCCCATTTTCTTTAGAAATCTAAAATGTGATTTTAAAGCCATCAAATACGACATCTCCATATATGTAATCCCATATTTTTTTGCTACTTCTCTAAATATGGGTAGTAATTTGATATAGTGTATATGACAGATATTAGGAAACAAATGATGTAAGGCATGTGCATTAAAACCACCTAGTACCCAATTTAAAAAGATACTATTTACGTTATAATCCACAGAAGTACACATCTGCAATTTTGGCCAACTCATATCCAGTTTACCTTGTTCATCTGCTTCTGGATGTGTTACATAGTCTGATATATGAGATACTCCTAATACAGCTGTAAACACTATGGATACTAAAAAATGATTTAAGAGAAAAGCAATTAAAATGTATCCCCAACCAAACGGTAATAACATCCCAGGAATTACAATCATATAAATTATGTATGCAATCTTAAAAAAAATCAATTTAATAATTTCCCAGGTTGGAATAGTCACTTTGATTGTTCTACTGGAACGGTTAAAAATCATCAGGAATTCTCTAAACAAAAACCAATTAAGTGAATAAAACAAATATAAAAAAGGAACATATAGATACTGAAATTTATGGAACCATCTTAAATTTTGACTAGTAGTCATTCTGACCAATGGATTATTGAGAACATCAATATCGCTTCCTTCGATATTAGTGTATAAATGATGGGATTCATTATGATTTTTACCCCACACATAGGTATTATTCCCCTGTAAATTGAAGCTCAATTGAAATAACATTTTATTCCAAAACTTACTTTTTACAGCAACTCCATGTGCAGCATCATGAGAAACATTAAAAGCAGTGAGCAAAACCGATATACCAAAACAGAGATACATAATAAAAAAGATGGCTATATGTGATGAATTAATCATAAAACCATAGAACAAAATTATCAACATGAAATACATTGATATTTTAAAAACCATTTGTCTATTTCCTGTTTTATCTATTCCATTATTTTCAAAATAATTTTTAATTCTCTCATTTAATTCTTTATAAAAATCTAAACCTTCGTCTTTAGAAAATTTTATTTTTTTCATAATTATTTCTTTTAAAATTTGACAAATCAATAGTTGCGTGATAACTAGAAGCAAGTATCTAGCATCTCGACTGTAATACTTAGTTGTTGATTTGATTAGTTACACAAGCGTGTTGCACAACATAAAATAGCGTGTTGCGTTAAGACATTATTATACGATGTATCCTATTTTCTATTACGAGAAGTAATATCTCTAAAAACCCCTAATTGCACACTTCCTGTTCTAGATAAAAAAACTAATAATTGTTCTTTTCCTGAACGTACATTTATTTTTTGAGTTCTCCAATGTTTAATAAAAGCAACCATTGAAGTGATAGGATTACTTTTACAGATATGAAAAATTCCATCACGAAGAGATCCTTTTACATATTTTGTAATCTTTTGAGTTCCCGATTTCATTAAACTAATTTTTAAGGTTTTATTGTCCAATAATTTAATACGGGTATATAATTTCTCTTTTACAGGAATATGACCAACCAAGTCTCCTGTAAGTACGTAAAAAGCCTCGAATCCATAATCCCCATCGATGCTTAAGTTGCTAGTGATTTTCATAATTAAGAGGTTTTTGATTTTACTTTCTTTTTAGAAAACTGCCAATTGATAAAAGGCAAGGAACGTCTTTCATTTTTGTTCCAAAGACCGATTTGAATACCTCTAAAATTTTTACTCTTATTAAATACTCCTATCTGTAATCCTGTTCCCTTTTCCTCAATTCCATTAGACACCCCAATCTGTAGTCCTTGATAATAATGTGCATGATTTCCTAAAGCCATAGAAACACCTACTCCTTTAAACATTTCGTTCATCATAAATGCAGCCATGATCCCTTTCTGTTCTTCAACTGAATTTCCCATAGCCGCAATTGCAATTCCATTCATTTTTTGTAAATACTGGCCTACCAAAGCGACAGAACAGCCGTCTACTCCAATATTTCTAAGACTTCCGCCAGACACATTAAAACCATACACTTTTTCGGTAATATTATCTTCTTTTGCACCTCCTTTTATAAATGATTTTGGAGCCATAAAATAGAATAGCCCAAATCCAGGAGCTTCTACTCTCACGCCATAACTCCTTGTTAAACTGACATCATTAAAAGTATCTTTAGGCAATACTCCCAAAGACAATCCATAGATATCTGAATGCTCACTATGATAGGTCCACACAGGGAAATAAGCTTTTCTTTTCTCTTGCCCAAAAATCGATACTGAAATCAATATCATACATATCATTACTATCTCGTTTTTCATTGTTCTTGTTTTTAAAGTTCAACAAGTCAAAACTATTGTGATAATAGCAACGTGGAAGGTAATAATCGCGAATAGAATTTTTATTTTTTGTGATAAACACAAAATCAGACCCCAAATATTCGAAAGTTAACTCCCAATTATTTTTTAACGCAACCTTTTTAAGGTATTCAGTCTATAGGTCAAAAGCAACTAAAACGATCATGATGAAAAAAGCGCAACAAATAATTCTAGTTTTATCAATTTTCTTTCTTTCCTGCGAAAATGAACCTTTCGAAATATTGATTGGAAAAATTAATGTGAATTCTGCATTATTTACAGATCTGAAAAACCTTACAGAAACTACTCCCGAAGATCCAGAAGTCGTATGTCTAACTTTTGTTTATCCTTTTAACGTGTATTTGTATAACGAAGATGGCGAAATTGCTGATAGTAGAATCGTACATAATAATATAGAGTTTACCGAACTCTTAGGACAGATGCAAAACGAAAATGCAATTGGTCTGAGTTATCCGATTTCTGGAACTACCGAAAATGGAGCCTCAATTAGTATTAATGACAATTTAGAACTAAAAGAAGCGATCGAGGCGTGCATAGAAGATCAAATTATTCGATACTGTAACAATCTTCTTGAAGAAAAAAACTGTGTATGGAAAATTGAATCTCAAAACGAAAATGATTTGTATAATGATTCTCTGTTAGATTTTTACGAAGATGGCACTGGTGTTTTTTATCACAACGGAAATTCATATCGAACTTCTTGGATTTCTTTATTCATTGAAGAACAATTACACATAAATATTCATTTAGAAGGAGACTCCTCAGTTTCAAAAGATTGGAATTTTGATTGGGAAGCAAGCATTATTGATGAAGATACAATACTAATACAGCATAATGATCAAAGCTTTGAAATAAAGAAAAACTGTAACCTAGATAATAATTGTGATTATGTAGAATTTAGAGAATGTGAAATCTCGGATGGAGAAAATGCTGCCGATTTTGTATTTAACGAATATATTGATTGTATCATTTCTTTTGATGAAAATACAGATGTTACTGGTGCAACACTAACATTCTATGAAACTATAGATGATGCAAATCAGCAAATCAATCCACTGGATACAACCAGCTATAGAAATATCACAAACCCGCAAATCGTTTTTGTTCATATAGAAGATACCAACAACGAAACTTCAGAAATTATAAGGATTGTACTGCTTGCTGTATCATGCAACAACAATCAATAAGATTCATTTAATAACATAAAACTCATATCCTATGAAAAAATTTAATCCATTGATTTTAATCTTAATATTAGCAATAACTTCTTGTTCTGAAGATAACAGCACTAATAATATTACGACCAAAGATGTCAATAGTTTTGTTTTTACAAAATTCAATGTTTCTACCTCTCCAAATACAAAAATAGATTCTACCTATTATCAAATAACCAGTGATAAAATCGATTATTATGAAGGGTTTAATTTTATAACAAATCAGACAACTTCGGGAAATTATAGTTATGAAAATGATAAAATATCTCAAATCAAAAGATATTCTCAATCCAATTTGGTACATACATCAACTTTTAAATATGACAATTCTGATAAGTTAATAGAACTTTTACAAGAAAGTACGCAAGGTGAGTCTGTATATAATAAACATACTTTTACGTATACCGGAGATAGTATTTTTGTGAATTGGAAAAGAAGTTTTAATGGTGTAGACTTTACTATTGATGTGGCTCATTCTAAAATAGTTTTAGATACCAATAACAATCGAACTTATTTTGAAAATTTTGATTTTTCAAACCAAACTACAAAAGCCGTTAGAACGACATATGATGCTAATAATAATCCCATTAAAGAGGAATTTATGTATGATTCTGGGGCAGGTCTTGAAATAGAGTTTACAAATAACATAGTATTCGAAAATTCGATCAACACATTGTACCAGATACATTCGATGACTTTTAGCAAACATACACTGATGTTACTCTATCATTTAAATAGTAATGCTGTAAACAATTTCAATTTTAAATCAATTTCTCCTAATAACAGTAAAACTTTCGAATCCGATTTTGGGAACATTTTTACATATTCAATTAACAATGTAATTAATGAAGAAAAGTATTCAACATTAAGTGAATTTAAAACCTTTGTGAATTCAGACTTGTTTTCTGCATTCTCTTATGAATTTTTTGAATAACGCTATAGAAATATTTATGGTCTTAGAATATGAAATTATTATAGAATTAGCCAAAAGTTTCTATAATAATATTTCAAGAACTGGGTAATCTTGACTACATCTTAATTACCTAGTTCTCAATTTAAAAAATATTATACACACATAATCTTTCAAAAAAACCATAATTTGACGCAACCTTTTTGGTTGTTTCAGTCTATCTAGTCGAAGTAGGTTATATAAAAATGGTACAAATCAAATATCTATCAACTATTGAACAATAGAGATCTTATTAAAAAGTGCAAGAAAAATGATAGAGAAGCACAAAGTGAATTGTTTTATACTTATAAAGACAAGCTGTTCTCTTTGTGCTTAAAGTATTGTAGAAATTATGATGAAGCCGAAGATATTTTGCAAGATTCATTCCTTACCATTTTTAAAAAAATCAATCAATATAACAATAAAGGATCTTTTGAAGGGTGGATGAAAAGAATCACCATAAATAAAGCTATTGATCGATATAAAGATGATTTTTTTGTAAATACTCCTCTAAAAGAAGAATTGATTTCCGATACTAAAGTAGACACAGAAACATTCCAATTTTCTATAGATGAATTATTAAGCTTCATTCAGAAATTACCAACTAAATACCGATTGGTTTTTAGTTTATACGAATTAGATGATTATTCTCATAAAGAAATAGCACACTTACTAAAAATTTCTGAAGGAACATCAAAGTCTAATTTACATCGAGCAAAATTATTATTGAAAACAATGATCACTTCCTTAAACTATGATCAAAAAAAAATCGCGGTAAGTAATGGATAACAAAAAAGATATAGGAAGGATGTTCAAAGAACAGTTAACGGATTTTAGTAAATCTCCAGAAAATATCATTTGGAAAGATATCGAAGCTGCATTGGATAAAGAGAAAGATTCTAAAGCATCCTATTGGGTTCCTTTAACAGGTGTATTTGTTCTAATATCTATGTTTATAATAATTGGAGTCACTACATTTAATGATACTCCAAACACAACCACACATCCATACACTAACTCTTACGAACATCAAGATGACGATTGTGATGTTACAGTAACCTGCATTGATGCTCCTGTAGATCACAACACAAATCATAATAGCATAGATATCATAACAAAAGTAAAAACAACAATAGATAAGACGGAAACAGATCAACCTCGTATCCAAGAGAAAGACCAAATTTCGAACACAGTAACAAGTACTGTTGTTAATACACCTAAATCAACTGAGTTTAGTAATAATGTAATTGCCCATCAAAAAAATAAAAACGAAATCATTAAAAAAAGTAAAATAACTATACCTACTAAGAATCCTCAAGATACTTCTGATAACGTCTCGAATGCCATAGCCTTCAAAAAGGATACGGCCATATTATCAGAATCTGAAATATCAGTAGACACTATAAACTCTAAAAACTCTAAAAACAATATGGTTTCTGATCATTATGAGGAAACTAAAAACGCAGTACAAGAAAAGCTCCTTAAAGAAAAACCCGTAGCTAATAATACTACGGATAAGGATACATTAATTTATATGCAACCTATTCCTCAAAAAGATGTTCAAAAATTCAGTCTTACATTACATGTAATTCCCACATACACATTTTCATCAAACGGTTCTTTGATAAGTGATCAATTGGCAAACAATTCAACAAACGGTAAGTTTACCATAAATTATGGAGCTGTTTTTGCCTCTCACCTAACCCAAAAAATAGGTCTGAGAATTGGTTATAATAGAATAAAACTTCAGAACAGAACGATCGATATCAAAAGTGATATTTTGGCTAATGCTTTATTAGATTCTGGTACTTTTTTATCAAATATCATGACTCAAAGTGTCACGAATCAAGAATCTGTGCAGCTAACTCAAAGATTAGATTATCATGAAATTTCAGCTGAACTAAGTTATACACTTATTGATAAAAAAATTAAAATGGCATTGGTTGGTGGAGCCAGTTTTTTGGTCCTTCAGAAAAATAATCTCACTTTACATTCTGGAGCGGATGAATTTAGATTAGGCACAAATAATAATATAAAACCAACGAATACTAGCTTGAATTTTGGAACTAGTTTTAAGTATCCATTATTTGATAATCTAAACTTTACGATAGAACCATTAATCAAATATCAATTGCAAAAAGCTAGTAAAAACTCTGAAGGCTCTACTCCTTTCTATTTTACTATTCAAAGCGGAATATCAATCGATTTTTAAAAACTATAAAAAACCATTCTTAGTTCCATAAATCTCCTCTTATTCTACAAAACACTTATTTCTATTAGATTAACTATTTTTCTACAGCTACATTTATTGCGATAAAAATAAAAAACGCGAACAGAAAATTATATTTTTGTGATAATCGCAAAATTTAACTTATTTTTCTATTTTACTTTACACCTTTCTAACACCCATCAATCATCAAAAAAACGAAAATGGTACAAGAAAACTTCTTAGAACTCATTAAGAAACAAATTAGCTCTAAAACTTCTTTAATAGATGAAGTAGCGACTGCTTTGGACATAAGCTATGACGCCGCACATCGAAGAATAAGTAAGAAAAGTAAATTATCTTTAGAAGAAGGTGTTACCCTAGCTAAATATTTTAATTTATCAATAGATCAATTATTTTCTAGTGAAGATGAACATATTGTGGCCGTAAAAAAAACGGCTCCTGTTCAGGATATGGATAGTTTATTGGCTTATTACGAGAATTCATACAAGTCATTATCGCCGCTAATCAACAATCCAGAAGTAGAAATGATCTATTCTGCTAAAGATTTACCCATCTTTTATACTTCTGACGACAATTTACTTTCTAAGTTCAAAATGTATGTATGGTTAAAAATTATGGATTCTGGACTAGGTGATATCAAGTTTACAGGATTTAACCCATCTTTATCGCTTCTTGAAGCCGCTAAACGTTTGGGCAATATGTACAATGACCTTAATTGCGTAGAGATATGGGATATCACAACTATAAATAGTACACTAAAACAAATACATTTTTATTTTGAGTCCAACGCTCTTTCTTCTAAAGATGCTTTAGAAATATGTGATAATCTTGGAGAATTAATTAATAAAATTTCAAAAAAAATAACAGAACAAAAAGATAATTTTAAGTTTTATTATAATGAATTGTTACTTATGAATAATCGGGTTTTAGTAAAAACACCTACAGAAAGATCCTTATATGTACCTTTTACAATTCTTTCATATTATAGAACTAACGATGTGATTACCTGTGACCAAGCAGAGCAATTTTTAACGATCCAAATGGAAGGATCTAAATTATTAAGTACCGCAGGAGAAAAAGAAAGAAATCTATTTTTTAATAAAATACATAAAAAGATAGATGCACTACGCTCACTAATTATTGCAAAAAACGTTTTAGAGTTTGAATAATTTTGTAATCAAACAGTCGGATAAACGACTAATTAATTGAGTTTATTTAGTGCTAAAGAAGATAAATTGAAAAATAAATTTACTTTTTTGTAACATTTTAATAATGCATTACGTATAATAAATAAAAGCAAAGCCCTAAATATTCACAAATAAAATTTCAAGGATAACATAGATGAGACAACTTAAAATTACGAAGCAGGTAACGAATCGTGAAACTGCATCGCTAGATAAGTATTTGCAGGAAATAGGTAAAGTAGATCTTATTACCGCAGATGAAGAGGTAGAATTAGCTCAGCGAATAAAAGCTGGTGATGAAAGAGCCCTTGAAAAATTGACTAAAGCGAATTTACGATTTGTGGTATCGGTTGCAAAACAATACCAAAATCAAGGACTTACACTACCTGATTTAATTAATGAAGGGAACTTAGGATTGATCAAGGCTGCAAAACGTTTTGATGAAACCAGAGGTTTTAAATTCATTTCTTATGCAGTATGGTGGATTCGTCAATCTATTTTGCAGGCTTTGGCGGAGCAATCTCGTATTGTACGTTTACCTTTAAATAAAATTGGATCTATTAATAAGATCAATAAAACATATGCGTTCTTAGAGCAATCTCACGAACGTCCTCCAAGTGCAGAAGAAATTGCAAAGGAGTTAGATATGACAATTAATGACGTAAAAGAGTCTATGAAAAACTCTGGTCGTCACGTAAGTATGGATGCTCCTCTTGTAGAAGGAGAAGATTCTAACTTGTATGATGTATTGAATTCTGGTGAATCTCCTAATCCAGATAGATCATTATTACACGAATCTCTTCGTACAGAAATAGAAAGAGCATTAGAAACACTTACTCCAAGAGAGGCTGATGTAATACGTTTATATTTTGGTCTTGGAGATCAACATCCAATGACTCTAGAAGAAATTGGAGAAACTTTTGACCTAACACGTGAACGTGTTCGTCAAATTAAAGAAAAAGCAATTCGTAGATTAAAACATACATCTCGTAGTAAAATTTTAAAAACTTATTTAGGATAACTTTTAATTTCCTAAATTGCGATTACAAACAGTTTATAACATAACTGTTCGTTTTTTGATTGATGAATGACCTCCGGCTGATTACCGGAGGTTTTTTCATGAGGGCATTCTATCACTACATTATGGTTAAACCATAACATATTAATTTTCAAGCCAATAAAGAATAAAATATTAATCTTTAGAGCCAAAAATCTGTATCTTTAAATAAGAACCAGATACTATGTGGCAAACCATAAGTTATGTAAGCACAGCGAATGCATCCTTAACTAATTCTGATATGGATGAGTTATTTGAATTTGTTAGAATAAATAATAACAATCTAAACATAACAGGTATACTAATGTATTCTGATGGTAATTTTTTTCAAGTACTAGAAGGAGAAAAAGATCAAGTGGATAGTTTGTTCAAAAAAATACAACAAGATTCCAGGCACCATAATGTTATTAAAATTTTTGATCGAGAAATAACCAGTTGTTCATTCTCAGAATATCATTCCTCTTTTAAAGTACTAGGAAAGAATTATGATCACGGAGAATTACAGCATTTTTTAAAAGAAGAGAAATTTCATAATCCAGAAAATTTTAAAAACATCTTCTACTTAGCCAATAAATTCTTGAAACTTTCTTAAGAAAAATTTCGTAGTTAACTTTCTCGTACAAATCACTTATAAGGAAATATACAAACGAGATAAACGAATGTTAAAAATAAAATTTAACAAAAAAATTCCCCAAAAAAAACTTAACTTGTAGTATACAAAAAAATGATATGCTGTATACTATATCTTATGTGAGCACTTCCTCTAAACTTTCTGATTTTCAAATTAATGAATTGTTATATACCGCAAAGTTAAAAAACGAAGAAGTGGGTGTTACCGGAATTTTGATGCATTCTAATCAAAATTTTTTCCAAATACTTGAGGGAGATAAAAAAATTGTACAAGGTCTTTACTCGAAAATAGAAAGAGATGTAAGACATTCTAATTTAATTAAAATACTTGATCGAAAAATTAATACTCCTTCCTTTACAAGCTTTCAAAATACCTATACTATAGTTCATCGCGAAAAAGATTATGCAGAGTTGCAACAATTTCTTGAGGCAGAAAAAACATACAACCCAAAAAACTTTAAAAACATTTCATACCTAGCCAATAAATTTATGAAGCTTTCATAGCTAGTAGTTTAAAACTTAAATAGTATTTTTGCCAGAAACAACACAATTTTATGGCTTCAAAATTAATTGCTCCTTCTGTATTAGCTGCAGATTTTGCTAATTTACAACGTGATGTAGAAATGATCAATAGCAGCGATGCAGATTGGTTTCATATTGATATAATGGATGGCGTTTTTGTTCCCAATATTTCTTTTGGCATGCCAGTTTTAAGAGATATCGTAAAACACGCTACAAAGACTATCGACGTACATCTAATGATCGTAGATCCAGACAGATATATAAAGACTTTTGCAGATTTGGGAAGCAACATACTCACAGTTCACTATGAAGCATGTACACATCTTCACAGAACCCTACAAGCCATAAAAGCAGAAGGCATGAAAGCTGGTGTAGCAATAAATCCTCATACGAATGTAAACCTATTAGAAGACACTATTAAGGATATAGATTTAGTATGTATTATGAGTGTGAATCCAGGATTTGGTGGGCAGTCATTTATAGAAAATACCTATAAAAAAGTGCAACAACTTAAAGAAATTATTGATCGCAATAATGCTAATACACTGATAGAAATTGATGGAGGAGTCACTAACAAAAATGCAAAACAATTAGTGGATGCTGGAGCTGATGTCCTAGTAGCTGGAAGCTACGTTTTTAAGAGTACAGATCCTAATCAAACAATAAAAGGATTGAAAGAGATGATTTCTTAATGAAACATATAGATCTTATAATAATTGGTGGTGGTCCTATAGGTATTGCCTGTGGTCTTGAGGCTAAGAAAAAAGGTATTAATTATCTTATAATAGAAAAAGGTCCTATAGTTAATTCTCTTTTTAACTATCCTATAAATATGCAGTTTTTCTCTTCGTCCGAGAAACTTGAGATAGATGAAATACCTTTTATCAGTAATGAAGCTAAACCTAAAAGAAACGAAGCATTAGAATACTATCGAAGAATAGTTACATCTAATGATTTGAACATGAATCTTTTTGAAAAAGTAAATGTAGTTGAAAAAACGGAAAATACTTTCTACATAAAAACCGAAAAACAACAGTATACAGCTTCATATGTTATTTTAGCGACAGGTTTTTATGACATCCCAAATACCATGAATGTTCCTGGAGAGGAATTATCCAAAGTATCACATTATTACAAAGACCCTCATTTTTTTGCAAAACAAAAATTAGCCGTCATTGGTGCAAGTAATTCTGCCGTAGATGCTGCATTAGAATGTTATCGCAAAGGAGCAGATGTAACCATGATTGTGAGAAGTCCCGAAATCGGTAAGCGTGTAAAATATTGGGTAAAACCTGATATAGAAAATAGAATTGCAGAAGGCAGTATCAAAGCATACTTTAATGCTAAAGTTAAAGAAATTTTGTCTGATCAAATTATAATCAACACTCCTTCTGGAGAAGTTGAATTAGAAAATGATTATGTTTTAGCATTAACTGGTTATACACCAAACTTTGATTTCCTAAAAAAAATTGGCATTCAACTTTCTGATGATGAGAAACTTTATCCTCAATATCATAAAGAAACTATGGAGTCTAATATAAACAACCTATACCTTGCAGGCGTTATTTGTGGTGGAATGGATACCCATGTTTGGTTTATAGAAAACTCCAGAATTCATGCAAAGACGATTATTGAGCATATCATCTCAAAAAAATAAGATGTTCGCAAAGGATCCTATAGCAATATTTAAAAAAAGATCTGAAACATGGTTACAGGATCTTGAGCATTATGATCAAGAAAAATTATATCATAAACCATCATCGGATCAATGGTGTTTGGCAGAGTTATATGATCATATTATAAGAGTTGCAAAAACGTATCAAATTCCGAATTTTCACAGATGTATCCAAAATGACATCAAAGAAGGAAAATCAAAAAATAGTGCAGCATACTTAATTTTTAATTTTAATTTTCTACCTTCTAGAACGATTAAAATGGAATCTTTTCCTCCAAAAATAGTATCCAATTTTACTCCTGAAATACTAGAAAGAGATATCTTAGAAAATAATTTTAGAGAATTCATTATAGAAATTTTAGCAAAAGAATCTCTGTTACACCAATGTGATCGAGCTATAAAACACAATCATCCTTTCTTTGGAATGATCAACGCTGTAGAATGGTTTTCCTTAATTGAAATACATATGCGACATCATGAATCCCAAAAGAAACGATTAGAACTTTGACACTCTTGTCAATTTTAGGTTTTTATTAGGTTACTTATACATTCTAAATTTTATTTTTAAAGTGTTTTAAAAACAATAATTGCTAACTTGAGCATAATAAAAGTCCAAAGATGCAAGAAAATACGATCCCATCTTTTGATACCTGGACTTCCATTTTTCTATTGGTAAGTTCTTTAGGGTTCTTTTTAAGTATCATTTTAGGTACACGAAAAAACAGTAGGAAGAATAATCTTCCTATTATTTTGTTGATTCTAGGGTTTTCTTTAATATTAGTGTACTATGTATTAATCTGGACTAGGTATAGAGCAGTATATCCATATTTATACTTTTTTGACACTAGTTGGTACCTAGCATTTGGTCCATTACTCTATAGCTATATCACCAAGTTTTATAGCAACACTTTTAAAGTAAAGTGGTATCATTTTATTCCTGCATTACTCTGTTTTGTAATGAATGGGTTCTATTTCATAAAAACACAAGGTTTCCTGGAGATAAAAGAATATAAAAATGAACCTATACTTTATTTTTTAGAAGTAATAAATTATCCTTGGCTCGCTGCTTTATCTTTTATCATTTACCTCATTACTATCAAAGATTTTATCACATTTCACAAAGGGGAAAACGAATCTCAATATCAAAATACCCGAAAAAAGTGGTCTGATTTTCTTTTAAACTTATTTTTCGTCTTTGCTATGGCTTATATAAGTTACTATGTACTTGTAAGGTTCTCTTTTTTCAGTATTCATTGGGATTACGCAATATCTTTCTCGATGTCTATTGGGATTTATGCAATTGGCTATATGGTTTATAAAGAACCCTCAATTTTTAATGGAGAATTATTATCGAATTTGTTTTTAAGAGAAATAGATTCCCACGAGTTTACAGATACTACTAAAGAAGAATTTTATTCTAAACTACTTACTCATATTACTATTAACAAACCATATTTAGATAATAATCTTAGATTAGTACAATTAGCAGATGATGTTGGTTTCTCAAGTCATACCTTATCAAAAATAATTAATGAAAAGGCAAATAAAAACTTCAATCAATTTATAAATGAATACAGATTAGAAGAAGCCAAAAAATTACTTTTAGAAGATATTTCCTCAAGCATAAAAACGATATACTTTGATGTTGGTTTTAACAACAAAGCGACATTCAACAATGCTTTCAAAAATAAATACCACTGTACTCCTTCAGAATATAAAAGAAAGCACTTACACGTACAAAATCATTAAAAAAAGTAAAGAATTATAATTCTAAACCACTATGCTCAACGTTTTATAGAATTTTATCTTCATAATTCTTAAAACTATATCACGATGAGATCATTAATTTTACTTACGTATTGCTGCATTACATTTAATTGTTTTGCACAAAATTTCAACTTAGTAACAGATGCAAACAATCCTATTATTTCTGAACCAACCATTGCAGGAACGTATTTCGGTACTTCATGGACTGATATTGATAATGATGGATATTTAGACTTATTTTACGCTGGATCTATTTACAGAAATCTTGGCAATGGAAACTTTGAAATTGCTAATACAGAAACTCCGATACCCATAGCAACTTCATTAAATGGTTGTAGCTGGGCAGATTATCAAAATGATGGTGATTTAGATTTAATATATTCTAGATTTACAGCTCCATCTACATTGCAAACTAGAATTTACACTAATGATGGTACGGGTCAATTTACAGAAATTAACACCGTTTTAAATAATATTAATTCTGCCACTTGGAGTGTACAATGGTGCGATTACAATAATGATAGTTATGTTGATTTTATACTAACATTTGCAGATTTATTTCTGGGACCTAATAACCACTTCCCTAACCGACTGTATAGAGGTAATAGTGATGGAACATTTACCGAAGTAACCGAAAATTATGAATTTCTTACCACACTCGCTCCATATACAGTATCTAATTGGACGGATTACGATGAAGATGGCGATATAGATTTGTTTATTGCAAGTGGTCCTGCAGCGGGTCCTAATGGAATTGCAGCAGACTTCTTATACAAAAATCTACAGATAGAAACGGGAAATGAAGGATTTGAAAAATTATCAAATTCAGACCTTTCGTTTGCAGAAGAACTTCAGGATGGGCAATGTTATAATGCTATTGATTACGACAACGATGGTGATTTGGATATCTGTTTAACAAATTATTCTGGAACAACAAACAAATTTTACGTTAATAATGCTGGAACTTATGTAAAAACTGATGTCCCTTTTACCAATGGAAACACCAGTAATTTATCTAATGCTTGGGGAGATTTTGATAATGATGGAGATTTAGATGTTATCATAACGGCATCTAGTCCTACTGGAAGTGGATATTTCAAAAATAATGGCGATGGCACATTTACTGAGAGTGGTTCTAACCTGATCAACGCAGCGATATCAAGCGGTTCTACTGGAACAACTATAGGCGATTATGACAACGATGGTGATCTTGATTTTTTTGTTGTTGGTCGTGGAGTAAAAGGGCTTTTCAGGAATGATCTCACTGTCAAGAATCATTTTGTAAACTTTAAATTAGTGGGTAATCTTTCAAACAAAGCTGGATTAGGAGCACGATTAGAACTAAAGGCAAAAATTAAAGGTAGGTACGTAACTCAAAAAAGAGAAGTTTCTGCTTCTAATACCTTTATGGGACACAATAGCTTAAGAGCTCATTTTGGTCTAGGAAGAGCAGGTAGAATTGATAAATTAACAATATACTGGCCATCTGGAACCATCGATACGTTTAATAATCTTAGGGTAAATCAATTTTACACAATAGAAGAAGGAAAACCTCTGCCGAATCGTCCCGTCAAAAAAAAAGTCAGTAGTATTAATCCAGAAGTCATTATGTTTCCTAATCCTTCAAAAAACAATGTACAAATCACTATTAAAAACAGCGTTAATAGTAATAGCCCGATTCTTGTTAAAACAGTCGATATTATGGGTCGTATAGTTTCAAAAACAAACTTTGAAGTCAATGAAAATATCATTTTAGACACCTCCAAATTATCACAGGGGAATTATTTAATACAGATCGAAGTCGATAGAAAAACCTTTACAGAAAAGTTGGTGATTCAATAAGGTAGCTATCAAAAAAGGCAAGTCTCTAACGGACTTGCCTTTTGTATTTTTAAACAAATATTCTAATCGTTAGATAAAATACTAAGTATATACCAAAACAGTAACATTAAAGAAGCAAATAATCCTAATGAAGCTCCTACATACTGATCTTCTGAGTATTTATGTACCATATTGGAAGTTTGGTATAATATAGAACCCGAAGCTAAAACTACCATTCCTACGCTAAACCATAATCCCAGATTAAATCCAAATAGTAATCCCGCAACAATTAATCCCAATGCTATAAAAAACCCAATAGTTAGCATTGATTTTAGAAAAGAGAAATCCTTCTTAGTCAACAAAACTACTCCAGATAATCCTGTAAACAAAGCTAACGTCAATATCGCAGCTTGGTTTAATATGTTAGCTCCTCCACTCTCAGCAATCATCATTGCAATTCCGATCAAAGGAATAAAAATAAAAGCTTCGGCCACAACATACAGAAGAAGACCTAGGTATTGTTTATTGATATCATGAGTTTTATGAGCCATTTTCTCTGCATAATTCGTCGCCAACATAAACCCTCCTAACATGATCAACCATCTCCATCCTTGTGTCATTGAAAATGCAAAATTCACTAAAGGTTCTATCTGAAAAAACACCCACTCTACTATAACAAATAACAATACAGCCATTGCCAAATGCGTATAGGTTTTTTTATAAAAAGCAACTCTTTTTTCGTCAGTAAGCGAACTTACTACAGGTGCTACTTGCTGAAATTCTTCCATTTCTTCATTTTTAAATTAAAATCTTTTAACTTGATAAATATAGTTTTTATCGTTTAATATAAGTACCATAGTCAGGTGAAATGTTACCCCTTGTTTTTGATTTTTTCATAAATAATATCGCGGCTAACCGAAAATAAACAGCCTCAAAATACAATCACCTGAGGTCCTACTGGTTAAACACTGGTGTTTAAGCCTCAAAATATCTAAAATTTAACATACGGCTCACATAAGAATAAATATCTGGGAATTGTTTCTTAAGTTTCTCTGGAGATTCCATGAATACTTCCACTAATACTGCGATAAATTCGAACTTATCAGTAAAGGCATATTCTCGTAAAACTTTAGATTCAATAATTTTATTACGTAGTTCTACTGAAGATAAGTGTTGCTCTAATTCTAAAAAAGTGTCGTGAAATATTTCTGAGCTAATATTATTACTCTTTAGTGAACAATAGTGAATTGCATGAGTAATTTCGTGTATTCCTAGATTTACTCCATCCTCCTGATGTAGATTACCAATATTAAAATGTTCCCAGGATAATACTAAAGCTTTAGATCTGGGATTAAATTCACCATTATTTTGTGTTTTATTTAGAATAGAATAATACGAGGATGGATATAGAATAATGGTCTCCACATATTCTAATAAATAATTACGCATCCCAAAGGTTAACTGAATTACCATCATCGTTACCTGCATGCGTTTATAGTCATCGACAACAAGACCTTCTCTACCAACAAACTTAGTCGTCTCTAAAAACTTGACCACTCGATGTTCAAAATATCTCTTTTTTCTTTTATCTAATTGATTATATAGTGAATTCGTTTTTAAGAAAGGTTTTAAATTTGGCGGTATCTTCTTAAGAAAAAGGTAAAAATGAACAAAAAAAGGTTTCTGATACATTCTTGCATATACTGTTTCTAAGTACTTCGATACATAATATATACAAATGGAAACAATACCAATAGTAAGTATTACCCCGAGAAATTTTGGAATCCCAGGTTCAGGAGTTTCCTGAAAGGATAGAATGTATAAAAAAATAAAAATCAAAAGGATCAAGTAGGGTTATTTAGTCACAAAATAGTGCTTTTGAAATAATTAGTCTGTTAAAACAATTACTAAAACGTTAATCCTTATACTATAGTATCAAAAAAGCTTCTTAATATCTATATTATAATAATTCATATAAAGAAAATTAATTGGTAAGCGCTATTCCCATTTCCTCTATTGCCTTAAACCCTCCTGCTATATCTACAAGATTATGGATTCCTCTACTTTTTAAGATAGAAGCCGCTATTACAGAGCGATATCCTCCAGCACAATGAATGTAAAAGGTTTCATTTTTCGGGAATTCAGAAAAATGTTTATTAATAAAATCAAGAGGAGTATTCTTAGCATCTTCCATATGTGATACTGAATATTCAGACTGTTTTCTTACATCAAAAACAGGAGTATCTTCTGAAAGCTTGGTTTTAAATACATCGGCTGAAATAGAATCTAAGGTATCAACCTCATTCTCTTCATTTTGCCAAGATTTAAATCCTCCTTCTAAGTAACCAAGTGTATTATCAAATCCTACTCTAGAAAGTCTCGTAACAGTCTCTTCTTCTCTTCCTTCTGGTGTAACTAAAAGTATTGGTTGCTTAACATCACCTATCAATGCTCCTACCCAAGGAGCAAAACCACCGTCTATGCCAATAAAAATTGATCTAGGAATATGCCCTTTTACAAACTCATTTTGATGACGAACATCTAAAATAATTGCACCAGTTTCATTCGCTAACGCTTCAAAATCTTTTGGAGAAAACGCACGTGTACCACGATCTAATACTTCTTGAATATCAGCATACCCTTCTTTATTCATTTTTACATTTAAAGGAAAATAAGATGGTGGTGGTAATAATCCATCTGTAACTTCTTTTACAAATTCTTCCTTGGTCATATCTGACCTCAAAGCGTAATTCGTTTGTTTTTGAATCCCTAAAGTACCCACAGTTTCTTTACTCATGTTTTTACCACAAGCTGATCCAGCTCCGTGAGCAGGATAAACTATGACATCATTGCCCAATGGCATAATCTTAGTGCGTAAACTATCATATAACATTTCGGCTAATTGCTCCTGAGTCATATCTGCAGCTTTCTGCGCAAGATCAGGTCTACCAACATCTCCAAGAAACAAAGTGTCTCCACTAAATATGGCGTGATCTTTACCATCTTTGTCTCTTAGTAAATAAGTAGTACTTTCTAACGTATGTCCTGGAGTATGTAAGGCTATTATCGTAATATCTCCTATTTTAAATTCTTCTCCATCTTTGGCAATAATAGCATCAAAAGAAGTTTGTGCTTCTGGGCCATAAACTATTGGGGCACCTGATTCTTTAGAAAGGGTAATATGACCACTTACAAAATCAGCATGAAAATGAGTTTCAAAAATGTATTTAATAACGGCATTGTCTTCTTTTGACTTTTCTAAATATGGCTTTACTTCTCTAATTGGATCAATAATAGCCACTTCACCATTACTTTCTATATAATATGCGCCTTGAGCAAGGCATCCTGTGTACATTTGTTCAATTCTCATTTTCCCTCAAATAATTATCAAATAATCCCCCAAAGGTATGATTAATTGAAAGTCTTGCAAAAAGATAAACTTTGTAATTATACCTAGTTATTAAGATTTGTTTTATAAACACCTATCAAATAGCAGTCTCTTATTGCTAATCGAATTGGTTTTTTTTAAGAAGCTCCTACATATTTAAGCACTTCATATACCAAAAAAGCAGGCCAAACAATTGCCTTTACAATACCTAATAAACCCATCCAAAAACTCGTTGCATGGCTTATATAGTAAATTAACGCACCTATAATTCCTAAACCGTACACGGTATTGGAATAGGCTTTTTTTTGTACTTTTTCTTTTGTTTCCATTATATTTATTATTTCAAAATAACAAGTAATCTTATCGTATCTATTTTGTCTTTTTGGATTTTCTAAAACCATAGACTAGTTGTCCAAAAAAGCTTTTAGGCACTTTTTCATCCCCAGGAAAACCAATCTCTATAGTACCACTATCCTCTGGTATATAGTTAGTTTTGAAAATATAATCCCAAAGACTCAAACTAATTCCAAAATTCACACCATAAGAATTTTCAGGTAATACATAAGAGTGGTGATAAAGATGCATAACAGGATTATTAAGAATGTATTTTAATGGTCCCCAAGTAATTTTAATATTCGCATGATTAAAATGACCTATTGCTATTGCTAAAAAATGTACAATATATGCTTGTTCTGGTTCAAAACCACCCAGAATCATTACTCCAATCGTTTTAAGAGGTTTATAAAATATATTTTCCATCCAATGATACCTAAGATGTGCAGCAAATCCCATTTCTTTTACTGAATGATGAATTTTGTGAAATCTCCATAGTAACGGAAATTTATGAAGTAGTACATGAGTAAACCATTGTACAAAATCTAAAATCACAAAGAATACCAATAATTGAATCCACATTGAAAGTCCAGATATATTAATAATGGTAAAGCTATCTCCAGAAACTCCTATACTATCAAAAAAGGCACTCAGTAACTTATAAAAACCACTTATTGCAATTGAAAAAATAAAAAAGTTAAAAAACATATAGAATCCATCCAGCCAAAAATCTTTTCTAAAAGCAGACTGTTCCTTTCTCCAAGGAAATACGACCTCTAAACCCCAAATCAATAATGAAATTGCGATCAATCCCCAAAAGTAATTTGTGTACCATGGAACTTCAAAAAGAATAGAATTCCAGGTCCAATTCATATTATCTAAGAAAGCATCTATAAAACCATTTATATACTTTTCCATACCTTATAACTTCACTTTTGTTATACTATCTTGCTGAAAAGGTAAGTTATCAAAAAAACTCCATTCTGTCCACGAACCATCGTAGTTCTTAACATTACTATAACCCAATAATTCTGTTAATATAAAAGTAGTATGCGCAGATCGCACTCCAGAATGACAATACGTTACAATCAAATCATCTTTTGATACCTTCATTTTTTCATATACCTTTTCTAATTCTTGATATGATTTAAATTTCATATCTCCATTATAATGTATTGCTTCTATCCAATCGATTCGCTTACTTTCAGGAATTCTTCCACCTTTATGAGCTCCTTTCTTTTGTCTTTTTCCACTAAACTCATCTATACTTCGGGTATCCAAAATCATCATTTTTTCTTTGGAATCAATATTTTCTTTGATCCTATCTTTATCAATATATAACTCAAATTCGCTTTTTTCAGGAAGTACGAACACTGATGGTACAGAAGATATTTTTTTATTATTAATTACACCTCCTATTTGCTTCCAGGCTGCTAATCCCCCATTTAATAACTGAACAGATTCAAATCCGTAATTTTTAAGTACCCACCATAAACGAGCAGCATCGCAACCTCCTCTATCATCATAGACTACTACTTGATCACTATTTCTGATTCCTAATGCACTAAACAAAGTTTCTATCTCATCTTTCTTAGCCATCATACCGCCATAGGGATAAGATGTATCTTCTATATCGGTTCTCCAGATATTTAAGGCACCTTCTATATGCTTTTCAGTATATTTTTTTGGTCTTCTAAAATCAATAATCTTTACACTGTTTTTTTTTGAAATCTTAAATAATTCTTCAGCTTCTATAATATGCTTAGTACTTACATAGCTTTTAACTTCTACAGGAACATCCTTAGTCTCTACATTAGAGTTGTTGTTATTGTTGCAAGAAAACAGCAATGCAATTAAAAGCAAGCTTATACTATTCTTGTAAATCATACCATTCTATATTGGTTAGTACTTCTCTTCTTCCTTTTTTTGGTGGCGGATAATTAGAAACGAGATAATTTACTATAATAGCTTCATTACCTCCCAAATCCCATAAATTTTGAGTTTTTTGCATCCATCTAATTGTTTCGATCCATCGTTCTTTAGACATCCTATTTTGAATAACCAATTGAGAGGAATGACAGTTTGTACAATTGTTGACTACTTCCATCAATCCTTCTGCCTCTACCAATCCAGTTCTCAGATGTATTCCGTTTTCTATAGTATCATCTCCTTCAATCATTTTATACGATAATTCTGGTGTATTTTTAATTGCGGATAATGTAGGGTCTATAATTAGGTAGACTCCAGCAACTAATACGATACCAACCATCACACATGTCATTACCATAAGTTTATAAATGGCTTTCGCATGTTGCTGGAAGCTGTTATCTTGATCCATTTACTTTACTTTTATCGCAATACGGTGACAAGCATTATTTAAGTATCCTTTAGGGTTCCAACCAGGTAAAAGCATTGGCTGACTAACCCCATTAGCATCTGTAGCACGCGCCCATACTTCATAATATCCTTTCTTCGGAAAATCCACTGTTGCAGAAAAATGTTGCCAAGCTAATCTGTTTATCGGTTTTTCTATAGAGCAAGTTTTCCAGGTTGCTCCAAAATCGATAGAATATTCCATGGTAGTAACTTCTAATTCTCCTGCCCAGGCATGACCTCTTATATTTAATGTTTTTCCCAGTTCAATCCTCGCACCAGATCTGGGATAAGTAATTAAAGATTTCACAGGCATAGATTCTATAATACACATAGCTTCATCTTCCACTTTTTCTCCAGGAGCAACTGTTTCACAAGGGATGCGGTATGCTTTTCCTCCCATTTTTGTACCATCATGGATTTTATTGCGTACACTTATGCTGTGTACCCATTTACCCGATACAGAAGCTGGCCATCCACCAGCAACTAATCGTAGTGGATATCCATGAGCCAATGGAATATCTTCTCCATTCATTTTAAAAGCTAATAAGGTTTCATCTTGCAAAGCTTTAGTCATAGGCGCGCCTCGAGATATAGGTTCTTTTTTAGAATCTCCACTAAGATGCATATCTGCTGCATGATAACCTATGTAAACTGCATCATCTTTGATACCAACATCTTCTAAAACATCTCGCAATCTAACTCCTGTCCAATTCGCACAGGATACTGCTCCCACAGTCCATTGATTTCCCTTAGCAGGAGGATCAAATTCGCTTCGTCCATTACCTCCACATTCTAAAGTAAGTTGATAGGTATATTGCGGAAATTTAGACACCAATTCAGAAAAAGAATATACTTTCTTTTGTAGTACTGATTCACCATCAATAGTTAATGTCCAATTATTTTTATTAATATTTTTAGGAATGAGTCCATTATTTCTAATGAACATATATTTATTCGGAGTGATTTTATCATCTAGTAAATGTGCTTTTGCTTCAATATTCCATGGTCTATTATTAAGCACAGTCATACCTTTATCCAGATTAAACAATGCAAATGGGTCTGGATCTAAAAGTGCTAATGGTTGATACCCTTCTGGCATAATTGATCCAAAAACAATATCCATCCCAATTACTGAAGTCATTGCACTCAGCAAAGTTTTTTTTACAAATGTTCTTCTTTCCATTTAACTATTGTACGAATTAGTATGTAAAATACTCTAATTATTTGATCCTTGCCTAGCTCAAGAATATTACAATTAGAAATTTAATATAAAATCTCAAAAAAATTAAACAATCGAATATCTGATTCCTCATGAGAAACCTGAGACACCTCAGCAAATTCAGGACCTTTTGCACACCATTCTAAAAACTGATTAAGTTTATGTTCGTCTGCCTCTGCTTCAATATATACGCTACCATCTGATTGATTTTTTACAGAGCCTTTAATCTCTAATTCAAGTGCTTTTTCCCAAGTACTTTTACGATACCAGACTCCTTGTACTTTTCCTTTTACTGTGATATTATAATGTTTAAGCATACAATCGATTTACTGAATATTTTATATAATAATAATGTTATCATTATTACACCTAAATTCTAAAGTTAGAAAAAAAACTAGATAAAATGAGTTATTTTTTTGAGTGATATTGATAGAACTAAATGTATTGGTAAGAACTTCTATTATATACTAAAGGTGATTTATTAAAAACATAAAGACAAGTCTTTTTTCATATATAATATTAAAACGATACGTATTATATAAGGAACTGAAACTTGGCTTAAAAACTTTAGAAAAAGCCAAAAAACATCTTGAAACACCACTATTTTAGTTAAAAAATGTTAAAATAGTACCTTTTTATACATAGTACTGTAACAAATTTCACTTTTCGATGTCTAGTAGGTATATAACAATTTAAAAGTATAGAAATTATGAACAATCAAATAGCAAAAAAATCAAACAACACTAAAGGAAATATCTGGAACGCCAAAAGACGTTATAGATAATCTAAAATCAAATTATTCATCAATCAATCAAAATCAAAACATCATGAGAACTTTAGACAGCAATCAAATCACTAAAAAATTAAACAATACTAACGGAAGCATCTGGAACGCCAAAAGACGTTATAGATAATCCAAAATCAAATTATTCATCAATCAATCAAAATCAAAATATCATGAGAACTTTAGACAGCAATCAAATCACTAAAAAATTAAACAATACTAACGGAAGCATCTGGAACGCTAAAAGACGCTATAGATAATCCAAAATCAAATTATTCATCAATCAATCAAAATCAAAACATCATGAGAACTTTAGACAGCAATCAAATCACTAAAAAATTAAACAATACTAACGGAAGCATCTGGAACGCCAAAAGACGTTATAG
>NZ_JARYGY010000002.1:277900-723735 GCF_029906345.1 Aquimarina mycalae
ATAATCCAAAATCAAATTATTCATCAATCAATCAAAAACTAATCATCATGAGAACTTTAGACAGCAATCAAATCACTAAAAAATTAAACAATACTAACGGAAGCATTTGGAACGCCAAAAGACGTTATAGATAATCCAAAATCAAATTATTCATCAATTAATCAAAAACTAATCATCATGAGAACTTTACAAAACATACGAGATAAAACTAGAAACAGTGCAGTTCCCCAATATAATAGGTTTGTTAATTATATTGCACAGTTCTACGATTATGAAGGTAATATCATTACTGGAAACAAAAGATATACCTATCATACGAATCAATAAATATTGTGCAAATATGAATGTTACACATACCAAGTTGAACGATACTCTAAAAGGCTGAATTTTGGAATTAACCTCCAATTTTTCAGCTTTTTTTTAGCTATATCATCTCAGATTAAAATTGATTAGAAAACATATATTAAATTTTGAGTTGATGATAGATAGCTTTAAATATAATTTCAACAGCCTCATCTAAGGTTTCCTTTTCTGTAATTTCTATAGTTGGGTTTTTAGGAGTTTCATAAGGAGCATCAACTCCTGTCATATTAATAATTTCTCCTCTTTCGGCTTTTGCATACAGACCTTTTACATCTCTTTTTTTACAAGTCTCTAAACTTGTATTTACAAAAACTTCAACATAATTATCTGCTCCAACAATAGATTTTATTTGATTTCTACTTTCAATATATGGAGCTATGAATGCTCCTATAACCAATATTCCAGCATCCATAAAAAGTTTAGCGATCTCAGCCATTCTCCTTAAGTTCTCTTTTCTATCACGTTCAGAAAAGTAAAGATCTTTATTAATCCCATTTCTTAAATTATCTCCATCCAATACGTAGGATAAAATATCAAGATCAAATAGTTTTTGTTCTAGTTTGTTGGCAATAGTAGTTTTTCCTGCTCCAGATAATCCAGTAAATAAGATAAAAAATGGAGGAAACTTGTTTCTTTCTATACGTTCTCTTTGAGTAATATCGAACTCATGTTTAATAATCATAAAAAGTATTTTTGATATTATTACAGTTAACAATAATAATTCTTTATGGATGTTTAATCGCGATTATCTTTAATCTAATACGTTAAGAAAGGTAAAATAATAAAAAGGTAAATACTTGATTTGTCTCTTATTTTTATCACGAAGGAATGTTATTAATTACAGATAATTATTTCTTATTATTCTAAAAATTGTATTTTAATGTTTATTAGTTGAATTTCAATTTATATTTCTGACGAATATTCAAAACTCATAACCTGAAGACCATAGAGTCTATGCGAAACCTTATTCAGTATTTGAGTTCTACTTCTCTTACTATTTTTGTATAATTATTCTCAATGCAATTGTTTCTTGTTTTAGTAATTACCGTCTCTAATAAATCCATATTACAAAAATCCATCGATGCAAAGTATTATGAAACCCTAAAAGTGCTAGAGAATATTTTACTTTAACAAAGTAAAGTCTCCAATAAATAAAACTATTTTCGAAATAAGTGATTTTTTATATCAATAATACTTTCAATACCTCTAATTTTGAGAGACACGATAAATACTTCAAATATGAAAACTGTATTTATAGATAGAGATGGTGTTATCAATAAAGACAAAGGTTATGTATATAAAATAGAAGATTTTGAATTTATAGATGGCGTTTTTAATAGTTTTAAATATTTAGAAAGCAAAGGTTTTAATTTAATCATTGTTAGTAACCAATCTGGAATTAGCAGGGGATATTATAACCATCAAGATTTTAATATTATTAATAATTGGATGCTAGATGAATTTAAAACTAATAGCATACATATTTTAGATGTTTTATATTGTCCTCATAAGCCAGAAGATAATTGTATTTGTCGCAAACCAAAAACAGGCATGTTTGATACAGCACATGATAAATATCAAATAGACAAGAATAACTCATGGATGATTGGTGATAAAGAAAGTGATATCGAAGCTGCTCTTAATTTTGGTATCAAAAACACGATACTAGTTAAAAGTGGTCACAAAGTTGATGCAAAAAATAGTTCGGCTAAATTTATTTTATCATCAATTAAAGAATTATCTAATTTTATATCATAAAATGAAATATCAATTAATACAATGAATGCGGATTTTAATGACAAAACTATTCTGATAACAGGAGGCGCTGGATTTATTGGTTCTAATATTGCTTTTTTTTTACAAAATAATTATCCAAATAGTAAAATAATAATTTTCGATATATTTAGAAGTGAAAAAACTCTTGTCAACGATCATTTAAAGAGTTTTGGGCATTATAAAAATTTAGTCGGTTTTAAAGGAGATATTATTTGTGGAGATATCACTAATGAAAAAGACTTAAATATACTTAAAGATTATAAAATAGATTTTATTTTTCATCAAGCAGCTATTTCGGATACACGTGCCCAAAATCAAGAAATTATTATAAAAACAAATGTTAATAGTTTTTATTCGATATTGGAGATTGCTAGAAAAAATGATGCAAAAATCATATATGCAAGCTCTGCTGCTACCTATGGTTTAAATCCCTCACCTCAAAAGATTGGCGATGACGCACCAGAAAATCCTTATGGTTTTTCTAAATATGCTATGGATCAAATTGCTTACAGGTATATTAAAACACATAAAAACATGCATGTTGTAGGCCTTAAATTCTTTAATGTTTATGGAGAAAGAGAATACTTTAAGGATAAAACTTCATCTATGGTAATTCAACTTGGACATCAAATTTTAGCAGGTAAATCTCCACGTTTATTCACTGGGTCTGATAAAATAATGCGAGATTTTGTTTATATAAAAGATGTTGTTGAAGCTAATATCTTAGCGTGCTTTGCAAAAAAAACCGGTATTTATAATATTGGGAGTGGTATCCATCGTAGTTTTAAAGATATTGCTGATATTTTGCAACAAGAATTAAGAACGAATTTAAAGATAGAATATTTTGAAAACCCATATACAGCATATCAGATGAATACGAAAGCTGACATCAGCTTGAGTCAAAAGTTTTTAGATTATAATCCAAAATATAGCTTAGAACAGGGTATTAAAGAGTATATTCCATATATCAAGCAAACATTTAATTGGGAAGATTAATAATGGAAAGAATTTTAGTAATTGGTGACATTATAATTGACAACTATTTGATAGGTGATACTGAAAAAGTATCAACGGAAGCACCAGTTCCCATCGTAAACATAACGGAGGAGAGATCGGTTTTAGGTGGTGCAGGTAATGTAGTTAACAATCTATTAGCTTTTGAAGCCAATGTTGATCTTATAAGTGTAATTGGTAATTGCAATAATGTTTCCATACTACGGGAATTATTGAAAGAGAAAAATATCCGTTCAGAGTACCTAGTTGTTGAAAACAACAGAATGGTTACTAAAAAAACCAGGATCATATCTTCAAATCAACAGATTGTACGTTACGATAAAGAGATTACAAAAGACATTGATAAAAACAGTTCGGACAAAATTCTGGAAATCTATAAAAATATTATTAAAAACTATAAAATTGTTGTTCTTTCGGATTACGGCAAAGGGGTTTTAACGGAGGATTTGACGACAAAAATTATCGAAATAGCAAACAAAGAGGGAATCAAGGTATTAGTGGATCCTAAAGGTAGTGATTATTCAAAATACACAGGAGCTTATTTATTGACTCCAAATAAAAAAGAAGCCAGTATTGCAACTAATATTACTATAAATAACAATAATTTATTATCTGCTATCTACAAGCTTAAATCAACTTATAAATTATCCATTTCTATAATTACTCTCAGTCAAGAAGGTATAGCTGTTTTTGATGAAGAACTAAGAATATTTCCAACTCAAGTAAAAGAAGTATATGATGTAACTGGAGCGGGAGATACTGTTATTGCTGCCATAGCTCATAAATTGACACAAGGTTGTCATATTGATGATGCTATCCAATTTGCAAATTTAGCGGCTGGAATTGTTGTTGGAAAAATTGGTGTGGCTACAGCTTCAATTGATGAAATTAATAATAAACAGCATCACATAAAAACGGGAAAAGAAATCAAAACCATTGTTGATAAACTCAAACAAGAAAACAAGAAAATCGTTTTTACAAATGGTTGCTTTGATATACTACACTTAGGACATATTAAGTACTTAGAAAGAGCAAAACAATTAGGAGATGTTTTAATCGTAGGTGTAAATTCAGATCAATCAGTCAAAACAATAAAAGGAGAAAATCGTCCTATTAATCCCGAATATGACAGAACTTATTTATTGAATGCTCTAAAATCAGTTGACTATACTGTCCTTTTTAATCAAAGTACACCATATGAATTAATTAAAGCCATTGAACCAGATGTTTTAGTAAAGGGTGGTGATTATGAAAATAAAGAAATAGTAGGCAGTGACTTGGCTAGAACAGTAAAATTAATTGAATTTATAGAAGGGAAAAGTACCACAGAAATAATAAATAAGATAAAACAATGATATCTGAAAATTTGAATGAGCACATTCAAGTGTTAGAGCAAACCATTACGAGATATAAAGAAGATATTAAACTTATTGCTAACGAATGTATAAAACGGTTAGAGATAGGAGGAAAAATCATCATTTTCGGCAATGGCGGTAGTGCAGCAGATGCACAACATATGGCAGCAGAATTAGTAGGTAGTTTTAGTAATAAACAAAGAAAAGCCTTAGCATCCATAGCCCTAACTACAGATACCTCTACTCTTACATCCATTAGCAATGATTATTCATATGATGAAGTCTTTTCTCGCCAATTAGAAGCTTTCGCATCAGAAAAAGATGTAGTAATTGGTATAAGTACTAGCGGTCAAAGTAAAAATGTAATTAAAGCGTTAAAAGTTGCAAAAGATAGAAAATGTTTTGTTGTAGGCTTAAGCGGGAATGATGGTGGTCTTATGAATGATATCTGTGATAAAAACATTATTGTTTTTTCAAAACACACCTCTAGGATACAAGAAGTTCATTTATTCATTGAACATTGCATTTGTAACATTATCGACAAGCACTTTTTAAAATAAGCGAAATTTTTCTAAGCAAAAAAACATCTGATAACCACTATAGCTTATAATGTCTAATATCCTCTATGCATTAGAGTGAACATCCATGTTGCGATTGTAGTTGTTCATGGTATCTTAAAAAATGACAAGAAAAAACCTGTAAAGATAACTTCACAGGTTTGATATAATTATTTAAAAACTGTTAACCTATTTTAAGGGCACTCAGTATTTGAAGGAGTTATTCTTTTATAATTCTATAAATCCCCGTGTTTTGATTGTCTTCTATTTTTACAAAATAAATTCCAGATGTTAAATGAGATACACTCATATTAATTATTTGACTATTTACTTTTTCTGTTGTTATCACCTTTCCTAAAAGATCAATTATTTGTATTTGAGCCTGCGTATTCTTATCAAAACTTAAGGTAATATGATCTCTTACAGGATTAGGGTATATGTTTACAACTATCTGGTCTGTTAAATCATCTATTGATAATAGAGGGTCTTCAATAATGGTAGCCTCAGAAGTATCAGGACCACAACCATTGTTGTCGGTAACACTTACGGTATAGGTTCCTGCTGTTAATCCAGTAATAGAAGCTGTTGTTCCTCCATTACTCCATAAATACGTATAAGGCATTGTTCCTCCTGATGCCGATCCTGTTGCTGCTCCATCTGAAGCTCCAGGGGTTTGATTAGCATCAACAACAGTAGCAGCAACTAAGGCAGCTGGTTCCGTAACCGTGGTTGATTCTTCATCAGTACAACCGTTAGCATCCGTAATAGTTATTGTATATGTTCCTGCTGACAATCCAGCAGTAGAAGCTGTTGTTGCTCCGTTACTCCAAGAATATGTATAAGGCATGGTACCACCAGCACCAGATCCTGTTATTTGTCCGTCTGTATCTCCATTACAACTTGCATTAGAGTCCACTAAAGCAGCAGCTACTACAGCTGTTGGCTCAGTAACACTAGTTGATGCGTCATCAGTACATCCGTTAGCATCTGTAATAGTCACTGTATATGTTCCTGCTGCCAATCCAGTAGTAGAAGCTGTTGTTGCTCCGTTACTCCAAGAATATGTATAAGGCATGGTACCACCAGTACCAGATCCTGTTATTTGTCCGTCTGTATCTCCATTACAACTTGCATTAGAGTCCACTAAAGCAGCAGCTACTACAGCTGTTGGTTCAGTAACCGTGGTTGATGCGTCATCCGTACATCCGTTAGCATCCGTAATAGTTATTGTATATGTTCCTGCTGCCAATCCAGTAGTAGAAGCTGTTGTTGCCCCGTTACTCCAAGAATATGTATAAGGCATGGTACCACCAGCACCAGATCCTGTTATTTGTCCGTCTGTATCTCCATTACAACTTGCATTAGAGTCCACTAAAGCAGCAGCTACTACAGCTGTTGGCTCAGTAACACTAGTTGATGCGTCATCCGTACATCCGTTAGCATCCGTAATAGTTATTGTATATGTTCCTGCTGCCAATCCAGTAGTAGAAGCTGTTGTTGCTCCGTTACTCCATTGATAAGTATAAGGCATGGTACCACCAGTACCAGATCCTGTTATTTGTCCGTCTGTATCTCCATTACAACTTGCATTAGAGTCCACTAAAGCAGCAGCTACTATGACAGCTGGTTCAGTAACACTAGTTGATTCTTCATCCGTACATCCGTTAGCATCCGTAATAGTTTTGTATATGTTCCTGCTGCCAATCCAGTAGTAGAAGCTGTTGTTGCTCCGTTACTCCATTGATAAGTATAAGGCATCGTACCACCAGTACCAGATCCTGTTATTTGTCCGTCTGTATCTCCATTACAAGAAATATTATTATCAACCGAAGCAGCAGCTACTATGACAGCTGGTTCAGTAACACTAGTTGATGCATCATCAGTACATCCGTTAGCATCTGTAATAGTTACAGTATATGTTCCTGCTGCTAAACCTGTTTCTTGGGCTGATGTACCACCTGTATTCCATGAATATGTATAAGGCATTGTACCACCAGTAGCAGAAGCTGTTGTAGCACCATCACTAAGTCCATTACAACTTACATTAGCATCCACAGTAGTGCCAGCTACTAAGGTAACAGGTTCTGTGATAGTAGCCATTTCTGTATCCGTACAACCATTAGCATCCGTAATGGTTACTGTATATGTGCTGGCCACTAATCCAGTATTAGTAGCGTTGGTTGCTCCAGTATTCCAAACATACGTATAAGGCATGGTACCACCAGTAGCAGAAGCTGTTGTAGCACCATCACTAAGTCCATTACAACTTACATTAGCATCCACTGTAGTAGCAGCGACTAAGGTAACAGGTTCTGTGATAGTAGCCATTTCAGTATCCGTACAACCATTAGCATCCGTAATGGTTACTGTATATGTGCTGGCCATTAATCCAGTATTAGTAGCGTTGGTTGCTCCAGTATTCCAAACATACGTATAAGGCATGGTACCACCAGTAGCAGAAGCTGTTGTAGCACCATCACTAAATCCATTACAACTTACATTAGAATCCACTGTAGTAGCAGCGACTAAGGTAACAGGTTCTGTGATAGTAGCCATTTCAGTATCCGTACAACCGTTAGCATCTGTAATAGTTACCGTATATGTTGCCGCTCCTAATCCATTTTCTATGGCAGACGTCTCCCCTGTATTCCATGAATACGTATATGGCATGGTTCCTCCAGTAGCAGAGGCAGTAAGTTCTCCATCAGTATCTCCATTACAATTAAGAGATGAGGTAACAGTTGCAGCAGCTACTACCGCAGTTGGTTGGGTAATAGCAGATGAAGCAGTAGCTGTTCCACCAGTATTATCAGTAACTGTTACTGTATATGTTCCTGCAGAAAGTCCCGTTATCGTATTGGTTAAAGATGAAGTATTGGAAGTTGCAGCCCCGTTAGACCATGTATAAGTATAGTTAGCCTCCCCAGGAGTTGTTGTAGCGGTTAGCGATCCAGTTGACTCACCGTTACAAGCAACATTTGTTTGAGAAGTAATAGCAACTCCTACGGGAGTTGAGCTTATTCCAAAAACACGAATATTATCTACAGCTAATTCTTCAGTTCCGCCATTCTGTCCCATAATAAAACGGATCTGCATATTATTCCCTGTAGCTGGTATAGGAAACGTGAATTCTTGGAAAGGAATAGTTAATACGTTTGGTCCATCAGGAATTCCGTCTAAATTAATATCTTGAGTTGGACTTGAACTACCAAATCCTCCAAATCCTCCATAAAAAGCTCCAAATGTAACCCAACCTAATCCATCAATATTGTATTGAAATAAAAGTTCATCATCAATTTCAAAACGGTCACCGCCATCACGACCAATAGCCAAGAGCACTTTAATTTCTGAAGAAGTATAACCTAATATACTTATTGAATTTAATGTAAGAATTCCTGTTCCGCCTGAAGCATTATCACAATCCTCACCTACCCAGTAAAAAGTACCACTCTCTCCTGTAGGGTCATTAGTCATAAGCGGGGCGCCACCATCAGAATATCTTGTGAAATAATCGGAATTACCAGTATTAAAAGTGTTTGAATTATATCTAGGACCTTCTCCGTCTGTTTCAAAATCTTCCGTCCATAGCAGTGTTTGAGCTGATAAGATGTTTCCTAAAAAGAGAATAGCACAAATAAGTAGTAGTTTTTTCATAGTTGTTTGGTTTATGCCTAATAATAGTGAACAAAATATACTATTATGCATAAATGTAATTATTTTTAAGGATATTATTTAATAATTGGGCGCTCTATTTTAACTTTTTATTTGGTTTTCGTATAAAACACACTTTATCAGCAACTTACATATCAATAATATATATATAGGTACCTTCTAAATCATAACCAATCGCTACACAATTATAATACTTTTATCACTTTATGAAATACATCATCAACGGTAATCTCTTGCATACAAATGTTATTGGTACAAGGCGAAAAACGATGATTAAACACATTGACACAAGGACTACAGGCAAGATTTTTATAGACTACCTGAATGTTTTTACCCAATGGAGCAAAGAGTTGAGGAGTTTCTGGGCCAAAAAGAACAATGATTGATGTGTCGAACATCGAGGCAAAATGTGCAGGACCGCTATCATTGGTGATTACTAAACTAGAAAGTTGATATAACGCCATTAATTCTTGTAAACTGGTCTTTCCTGCCAGGTTCATGCAGGAAGTTTTTCCTAAAGAACTCATTAGACTTTCTATAGCAGATCGCTCTTTTTCAATTCCAGTAAATACAATTAAAGCATTGTTATATTTTTCATGAATTAATAGCGCCAAATCCTTGAATTTTTCCGTCTCCCATTTTCTTAAAGGAAGCATGTCGCTTGCATTTGGATTTAAAATAATCAATTTACGGGTTAAATTCTCAGCACCAAGTAGTTGTTTAATACGGGCAATATGTTGTTCTTCAATTTTAACTCTAGGGCTGATCGTTTCAAAATCAGCAATGGGTCGCTTTAATAGTGGTTCATTAACTGCTTTTTCTTCTAATGCTCTTACTAACATTAGATAATACTGAGAAACATGGACGTATGGATTGTAATGAATTTTATGGGTGATCAAACTACCTCGATAAGGATGTTCGCTGGTAAAACTAAACAAACCAACTCTTTTTTTGGCCCCACTTAAAAAAGCTAAAATGGCAGAGGCCCTAGAGAAAAACTCCATATCGATGCAACTATCAATTCTTCTCTTTTTGATATAAAGGAGGGCTTTAATTGTATCTACTAAAAAGATGCTGAAGTTATCTTTTCTGATCACGATAATATTCTCGTCTTTTAAAATATTTAGAAAACTTAAAATTGGCTTATTTTCTTCAAAAACTAAAAAGTAAACATGTTCTTTCCCTACTTTGTTAACAGCTTCTTTTAAAGCAGAATAAGCAAGCAAACTTGCTCCTTGCTCAATCAGTTTTATAAATAGTATCTTTTTGGTAGGAGAATTAGTTTTTGAATTCGAGGTCAATCGGTTGTAAAAACTTAAGATCCTACAAACTACTGTTCCTATTCTTCGATCAATCCATTTAATTGTAGTTGCTTCCAATCACTAAAAATTTAATCCACATTGTGGAGTTTAATGCTACGAGGATTACCTCTAAACGCTACTATTGTGTTTCCATTATCTATCTGATACCTTGCACAAAGGCAGTTAACTGATGAAACAGAAAAAATAAGTAAACTCATAATTTTCATATTTGACTAATCAGCAGGTCCAATTAGTAGTTTCAAATTGGTTTTAGTAGTTACATCGTTGGGATCTAGTGCTAACGCTGATTTATAATATTCTTCTGCTTTTTGTCGACTTCCTATATTATGATACACCACTCCTAAATTGGCATGAGCGTCTTGAAACGATTCATTTATTTCTAAACACCTTAAAAACATGCGTTCAGCTTCACTATAATTTGATTCTCTAATCGCTATAAAACCCAAATTATTCAACGCACTTATATAGTTTGAATCAATCGAAACTGCAGCTTTAAACGCTTCTTTAGCTTTATCGTTTTGATTGGTATTCATATAGATAACACCAAGGTTATAATGAGCTTCTGTATTTTTAGGGTACAGCACTATACTTTTATTGTATTGTTCTATGGCTTTTAAATAATTATTGATTTGTTCTTGTTGTGTATTACTTCGTTCTGCCCTCTCTCTGTAGATAGAACCTAAAGCTAACACTGCTCTGGAGTTATTTGGGGTAGCTACTGCTCCCGAAATAAAAAGTTGTTCATTATTGACCCAATCTTTATTCCTATCAATCGTTTTAAAAGCATATAAAACAGCCACTGATAAAACTAATGTGGTTAAAACAGCCGTGTCTTTTTTCAGTTTTAATAATCTTATTATTTTTTCTAATAAAAGAACCAGGAAAATACAAAATGCAATTGAAGGAAAGAAAAGAAAACGCTCTCCAAGGGTAGCGCCAATTAGAATGAAAAAATTAGATACGATTGAGAACGATATTATAAAAAACAGAAAACAATAGGCCAACTTGTTTTTTGATCGAAGTCCTCGTATCGAAAGAACAGTGAGAATAATAAGAACCACAACAATCAAAATAACAATTGGATTGGTAAAAGATTGGATTGGGAAATGAGGAAAAGAATAATCCCAGGTCAATGGATGCGGAAAAAAGAGAAGTTTGATGTAATTACCAAAGATGGAGAAATTAGTAGCCAGCTGATCTGGATAGTTTGTAGCTGCTGCTAATCCGTTATTCATAACGCTCATGCTCTCTTCAAAGGTTACAGTATCCAATATTGCATTTCTTAAAATAAAATAGAAGCATAAAACGCCTATAAAATAGATGGTAAAAATGCTTAGTTTCTTAATTTTCACACTCCTAAACATCCAAATTGTTAGAGGCAATAAAGCAATATATGTTACCGCCATTTCTTTGCATAACAGAGCGATAAAATAGGTGATCAGCGAAATAAATACATTTTTTATTTTCGGACTGTCTATATATTTTAAGGCAAATATAAAGCTGAGTATCAAAAAGATGGCATGGAAAATTTCATCTCTCCCTTTTATGTTAGCAACCACCTCTGTATGAATTGGATGAAGGACAAAAAGTAAGCTAATCCAAAAAACTAGCCATGGTTTTTTTCTTTTAAATAACACATGCAAAAACCAAAAAAGAAGGCAGGCCAATATCCCATAATAGAAAGCATTTAAACCGTGTAATACTTTTGGATTATTTCCAAAAACTGATTTCTCAATCGCAAAATTAATTAGCACAAAAGGTCTATACGACTGGTCATTCTTTTGGTTAAAACCATAAAGAAAACCATGTGTTACTATTTTTGGGATGGCAGAAACTCCTTCTTGGACATGGCTGTTTTTTAAAAATACAACATCATCGTCTAATACAAATCCATGAGTAAAGGTGTTTACATACACTCCGATTGCCACAAAAAAAAGGATTAGATAAAAGTATCGTATGTTTTTGTTTTCTGTAGTGATTTTGATTTGTGTTTAAACGTAAAAGTAATAGTTTTGAATCCATTAACTTCATTTATTTACAGAAAAATTCATTCTAAAATAAATAAGCACCAACTTATTTTTACGCTAGTTTTTTGGTTTTAATAGACGTGCCCTTTCTAACACTTCGTCTGATTTTTTAATTCTTCCTTGTAAACCATACAAGGTCCCAAGTTGAGTTAATATATCATAATTGTTAGGATCAAGTGTCAATCCTTGTTCCAGATATTTTTGCGCATGTATCAAGTCGTTTTTATCTTTTCCATAAGCTAGACCAATAAACAGGTATAAATTAACCTTTGATGGATTGTCTTTTAGAAGTGTTAAATAGGTTTGAATACGAGCATCGACATTCTTTTCTTGTTCAAGAACAAAAAAGATATTCCTCCAAGTTTTATCGTGATTGGGATTGATAGAAAGTATTTGCCGATAATATGGAATTGTTTTTCCAGAGTCTTTGGTTAGATTCCATTGAGCATTTCCCATTAAAATTAATGCGTCTATATATTCTGGATAAATCTGAATTGCTCTATCTAAATAAAAAACTGACTCTTTTAACATCGCTTGCTTTTCTAATGTATCCGTTAACTTTTCTGCTTTCTCAGAAAGAATTCCACCAGCCATTACATTGCTTTTTGCTCCATTAACTGAAATATTGGCATCATTTATTGAGAGTGTATAGTTATTTTTCCATACTGGATTTCGACTGATCGTTTTAATAGCATACAAGCAAAAAAGAACGATTAACAAACTATTAAAAAGCTTTGTTCTTTTTGTCGTGTGATAATATTTACAAAACCAAAAGGCAATCATAATTGAAATCCCTACGGATGAAACATAGACAAAACGTTCATTCATAAAAGCTCCAATTGGAAAAACAATGTTTGATGCAATGCTTAAGGTGATAAGAAAAATTAATATAGAAAAACTGTATAATTTCTTTTTTAAAAAACCTTTTATTGCAAAAAAGATAAGAGCGATATAAACTACCAAAGACAGCATAACGTATGGATGGCTCCAAGTAACTATAGGAATATGTTTTGGGTAATAATCATACGTTAATGGATGAGGAAAAATTAGTAATTGAATGTATTTTCCCAACGTATACATAATGGTAGCATATTTTTCTGAAACAGTAGATTCCAAAAAAGGATCGTTCATAATGTTATCAGCTACATCCGAAATTCCACCACCAACAACTTGCAATCGAATGTAAAACCACAGAACAGCTATACTGAATAATACACCGTATGGTATCCCAATTTTTTTAATGGGATGTTTTGTAAACAAAAAGACGATTATAGGAAATAACGCCAACCATGTAATCGCGTTTTCTTTGGAAAGTAATGCTAAAAAATAGAAAGCAGCTGAAACAAACAAAAGGCTTATTTTCTTGGTCTCTAAATAGCGCAAAAACAATAAAAGCGTGAGCAATTCGAATGAAAAAGCCATAATCTCATCTAAACCTTTAATGTTAGCTACTACTTCTGTGTGAATCGGATGGAAAAACCAGAGTAAACTTGCTAATAATGGAAAAGAAATCCATTGTTCTTTAAAGTCATATTTTGAGAATAATTTACTCAGTACTAAATACAACAAGAAACCATTGAGCACATAAAACAGGAGATTGGTAAGGTGACCAACAAAGGCACTTTCTCCAAAAAAACCATATTGAATATTGAATACTACCATGGATAATGGACGATATCTGCCTCCAGAAACCAGAGCTTTTTTCTGTCCGTAAAACCCAACAAATTGATCATTGCATAATTGATCCCAAATACCAGAAAAACCTTTCTTTGTAATTTCGTTATCTCCTATAACTATAGCGTCATCTAATACAAAATCATGTGATAGCGTGTTGCCGTAAAGAAGCAATCCAAGTACTAGAAATAAAAAGAAGACTTTTGTATTGGATACCTTATATAGCGTAAGTTGCATAGAAACAAAGTTGTTTAATTTACTTTGGTTGTCACTTATTTAATACTGGTTAAAATTCATTTTTTTGAAATAGCTCAAATTTAATTTTAAAACGTTTTGCTAAAAAATAAGTGCAAGATGTTTTAATTACTCCCAAACCGTAAATAATACTCCTTTTTAAATTAATTGAAGAAGCATCTTCAAAATATTTTGTAGGACACGTAATTTCTGCAATTCTAAAATTTAAAAAACAAATCTGAGCAAGTGCTTGATTATCAAAAACAAAATCATTCGAATTTTTAGAATAATTAATACTCTTCAACACCTTAGTGTCAAAAACTCGATATCCTGTATGATATTCTGATAGTTTTTGCCCCATCATTATATTTTGGAAAAACGTAAGAATTCTATTGGATACATATTTATAGAAAGGCATTCCTCCTTCTAAGGCTCCATTTCCTAGAATTCTAGAGCCCAACACAACATCATAGAGATCATTAACAATTAAATAGCACATCGAATGCATCAGTTTTGGGGTATATTGATAATCAGGATGTAACATAACAATAATATCAGCTTTTAATGCTATCGCTTTATCATAACAAGTTTTTTGATTTCCGCCATATCCTTTATTTTTTGAATGTTGAATAACATTTTTTATGTTGAGTTTTTTAGCGACATTAAGGGTTGCGTCAGTACTTTGATCATCTACCAATACAACCTCATCTACAATATCAAACGGAATTTCATTGTATACTTTTTCCAGTGTTTTCTCTGCGTTATACGCTGGAAGTATTACAATAATTTTTTTTCCTTTTATCATTCGTTCTTTTAAAATCGTTGTCAAGTTATATACAACTATAAAACTAATGATCTTTTGTTTGCTGAAAAGCCTTTTTGTTAAAAAGTTGTATTATTGGTATACTAAATTTTAGTCTAAACTATGTCAAAATGTATCTACTGTAAGTCTTCAAATCATCAAAAATGGAGTTCTTTCAAAGATATATTTGATGCTAGGCATCAATTATATTCTTGTAATGATTGTGGTATTTACTTTTTGAATCCTCAGCCTACAGTTGATCAATTAATACAGGCTTATGATGATCACTATTATGGTGTAGGAGAGGATAAATTTAATCCAACAGTAGAAAAGGTAGTAGAATGGTTTAGACAACAAAATTCAAAAGCATTTGCTAGCAAACTACCCAATAAGGCCTGTGTACTCGATATTGGATGCGGTAATGGGAGTTTTCTAGTAAACCTTGGGAAGCAAAAAGATGTTGAGCTGCACGGAATTGAACTTAAGGGAAGGTCAGCTGAAAGAGCGTCACAACATCCCAAAATTCAATTACACATAGGTGTTTTAGAAGAAAACACCTATTCTCTAGAAAAATTTGATGCGATTGTATTGACTCATGTTTTTGAGCATCTAGACAATCCAAAGGAAACACTTAGAATTATAGATAAGATCGCTAAGTCTTATGCAATCTTACAAATAGAAATTCCAAATATAAATAGCTGGCAAGCACAAATATTTAAAGGAAACTGGTTACATCTGGATCCTCCAAAGCACCTTAACTTATTTCCTCCAAAAATTTTAAAGAAAGAACTCTCTAAACTGGGATGGCAAATAACCTCAGAACATTATTTTTCACCTCAATTTAGCCCTTTTGGTGTACAACAAAGTATTTTGAATGTGATCTTACCTAAACGAGAAATTCTCTATGAACACCTAAAAGGAAATAAAGATTACACTAAAGAGTTCAGTACTACCCATCTTTTTTCACAAAAATTATTTCATTGGTTAAGTTTTCCTCTTTTCGTTATTACGGATGGAATTGCATCTCTTTTTAAAAAAGGAGGAACTGTTAAAATGGTATTCCGTAAAATGCCCAGACATTAGACTCTATAAACTAAACTTGCAAGAGGAAAAACTTCTATATAATGTATCAGGCGAATCCTTATTTCTTTAAACCAGGGTCTAATTCAAAAGCTTTTTCAAAATATGGAATTGCCTCTGTTGTTCTTCCTATCTCATTCAATGTCATACCCATATAGAAATAAAACTGTCCATTATTAGGAGAAAGTTCAATAGCTTTTAAAAAGGCACGTTCAGCATTTGGCAAATCATTTAGTTGGGCATAAGTAACCCCTAAGTTTCCCCATGCATCTTTGTAATAAGGATCAGAAGTAACAGCTTGTTCATAGTATAGCTTTGCTTCTTTGAAATTATTTTGACCAAAATAAATAGCAGCAATATTATTCAAGGTTTGTACACTTCCTCTACCTTGTGCAATAGCCTTTTTAAAATAAGGAAGCGCTTCGTTTGGTTTATTTAATTTGTAATAAACAAGTCCAATTTGTGCTTCTGCATCACCAAAATTCGGTTTTAAATCGATCGCTTTTGTTAAGTAAAACAAGGCTTCATTCAATGATTTATTTCTTTGGTTTACGTCTATAGAGGCTAAGTTATTTGAATTTGTCAATTCCAGAGAATGCCAATAATTTAGCATTGCGCTTTGAGGTTGTTTAGCTACATCTGCGGCATATAAAGAACTATTTGATTTCCAGTCTGCATTACGAACAATTACAGTGATTGCATACAATGAAAGAATAATACCTAAAACAACATGTTGGGTTTTATTTTTTAAAATCTTAACCAGACCTATGCCTAATAAAATACAAAAGAATACAGAAGGCGTGAACAACAATCGCTCACCAAAATGAGTCCCGATTACCAATAGTAAATTGGAATGTAATACTGTTGTTATTAAATATAAAAGAATAATAAAACCCATTATTCTTTTTTGTAAAAACCATTTTATACCATAATAAAGTAGAAATACATGAACGACTAGCCCTATTGTACCCACAATGAGGACATTAGCACTAAGGCCATTATAAAACTCAGGATACTGACTTGATAAGGAAAAAGGGACTATTAATTTATAAATATAGAGTAGCAAATGATAACCTGCTTTAAGAACTTCATTTATTGGATTTTCTGTTAGAAATGATAAGGTAACGGGAACTGCTTTAACTTGATCTGTTAAGGCATTTGCTCGTAATATCAAAAAGATAATTAACGGCACGCTTAATAAAGCAATAATTCTTATTGTTTCCTTCCTTTTTATTTGATGAAAAAAATATCCTACCAATGGAATGACACCTATAAATACCACACTACTTTCTTTTGATAAAAGAGCCAATAAAAAACTACAACTCATTAAAATTGCGAATCTAAAATGATTGGTTTTTATGTATTTAGAAAATGAAAGCAGTGATCCTAATATAAAAAGAAAGCTAAACAGTTCATCTCTACTTTTGATATTCGCTACAACCTCGGTATGAATAGGATGAAAAAGAAACAACAATGTAATAATCAATGGTAGATAACTATGCTCTTTACTAAACCAATTAGAAAGTAGACGAAATAAGAGCAATCCTATAAGGGAGTATATAATCAGGTTTATGATATGATGAATAAAAGGATTTCCATCGGACAACTCGTATTCTAAAGCAAAACTTGTCAATACTAATGGTCGATACAAATCACCAGCATTATTCCAGTATCCTTTTCTGTAATGTGAGGCAAATATATCAGCTATCCCGTCCGTTCCGCTTTTAACAAATCTATTTTCTACAATGACAGAAAAATCATCTAGTACAAAACCGTGATTGATGGTGTTTCCATACAATAGAAAAACGGAAATAACAATGATTACATCTTTCCAGTATTTTTTCATTGTACTCCTTGTTGAGATTTAATATTATTATTAGTTGCACTTAAGCTGTTGAGTGCCTCTTGATGATTGGGATTGATTGTTAAGAGGTGTTCTAAATAATATTTAGATTTTACATAATCACCCTGAATTCCATGAGCTTTTCCAAGCATTAATAATGCATCTTGGTGATTGGATTCAATTAAAACACTTTTATTTAATAAACGAATAGCCTCAGAAAAATCATTTTGATATCCTTTACACATCCCACTATAATACCAAACATTAGCGTTGTTACTGTTCAAATCATTAAACGAATTAAAGGTTTGGAATGCACGTCTATAATCTTTCATATTAAAATAACAAACACCTAAGTTATACCATCCCTTTTCATAACTAGGTTTTTCTAATATTAATTTTTCCAAGACAGGAATCGCTTCAGTAAATCGCTGATTATCTTGATATAGTGTTGCCAAATTATTATATGCATCCCAATACGATGGATATATCTCAATAGCTCTTTTTAATGCGGTTACCGACTGTTTAAAATAATAATTTTTGTCACTGGGCTTTACCGATACATAGCTTTTTTCCTTGCATTCGGTTCCATAATTATAATTACCTCTTGCACTATTTTCTAGTTTATGATAATCGGCAGCATACAGCGTAAAATTGTCTTTCCAATCAAAGTTTCTATGAATACTGATTAATGAAAAAACAGCTAATACCAATGCAAACAAATAGCTAGTTCTTTTACTTATGTTTTCACTTACTTTATAATAGTTAATAATGCCCAACACTACTAAAATCAGTCCAAAAGATGGGGTAAAAACAAAACGTTCAGCAAAAGTAGCTCCTATCGCAAAAAACAGATTAGAAACAATTAGTAAGGCACCAAAATACCAGATTATTCCAACACTAATCAATAGTGAAGTTTTTCGAAATTTCCAAGTAAAATATCCCATTAGAACGATTAAAATCACTCCTGATATTCCTTTTATACTCCATAGAGAAATGATTTCTATTGTAGCAAAAGAATAGTCATGTTGTAACGAGTAAGGAATAATCGTTTTGGTAATATATAGCACTTGCATCCAAAGCGCAGTACCTAGTTTTTCTGTATAAATATCGGTAGAAAGAATAGAATTGTTTAAAACTGATAATGTTCCCTCATTCACTTTATTTGGCATCGCATTCAACACAAAGTTTCTAATGAGTAAGAAACAACTTCCTAGAAATGCGGTTATCCCCAAAACAGTAATAGTTTGTCTCTTTTTACTTTGATTTAACCAGTATAAAACCATTGGCAATATTAGCACAAAAACAAATGCACTTTCTTTTGAAAACAAGGCGATAAAAAAAGAGGCCCCACCAATAATTAGATCCGACAATCTATTTTCTTTTACATACTTCCCAAAAAACAAGACACTCAATAAAACAAACAACAACGCTAATAACTCATCGCTACTTTTAATATTCGCTACAACTTCTGTATGAATAGGAATTACTAAAAACACCATACTTAAGCCCAATGCTATTTTTGAAGAAGCCTGAAAGACAAGCATCAACAGATGGTACATCACGATTGAAATTAGAATAGCAAATAACAGGTTACAAAAATGCCCAATAAATGGATCATTAGGATTTATTTCGTTTTGAACAGCAAATAAAAGAGGGGATAAAGGTCGATACAAACCATCATTAAAACCTTGCACTCCATTAAGGTAATTGGTTGTCAAAATTTCAGGTATCCCATCAAAGCCTTTCTGAACGTGCTGATGATTAACAATAATAGCGTGATCGTCTAATACATAATTGTTAAATAATGTATTCCCATAAGTCAATAGACACAGGATAATTAATAATAGATATGGCAGACTACTTTTCACAAATAAAATAAATGTAGAAATTGTGCATTAAAGATGTTGATTCTACGGTAGTTCATTTTATTATTAATTACAACTGGTTAGACAAAATTGTATTAATACAAGAGATGTTATCTCTATAAATTATATCCTCAAACTTAGGAAAATATTGTTTAGTATTGATTATTGATTTATAGAATTATACATTAAAAGACGAATTTATCAATTGGGTAGAGATCTGATATATTTAAATAAACAAAATACCTCCATACGAGTCATAAAGAATCTTTTTTCATAAATTCGTGCAACAACCAAATACTAATGATAAAAAACATAAACTTCTTATCTTATCTAGCTAGCGTTGCATTAATACCTAAGCAAAATAATTAATGATAAAAAAACTCTCCATAATAATTCCTGTATACAATGAATCAGCTACCATTCATTTAATACTGGAAAAGATTAAAGCTGTTCAATTAATAAATCAAATAGAAAAAGAGATTATAATTGTAAATGATTGTTCTAAAGATAATTCGAAAGAATCAATTCAGGGTTATATCGGGAATAACAAGGAGTTAAACATTCAATATTTTGAGCACGAAACCAATAAGGGTAAGGGAGCTGCCTTGCATACTGGAATTAAAAATGCTACAGGTGAATATATGATAATCCAAGATGCAGATTTAGAATATGATCCATCTGAATATAATGACTTATTAAAGCCTGTTATAAGCGGATTCGCGGATGTAGTCTATGGTTCAAGGTTTATGGGCAGCAATCCACATAGAATTTTGTTTTTTTGGCATTCTATTGGAAATAAATTTTTAACCACTTTGTCAAATATGTTTACAAATTTGAATTTAACTGACATGGAAACATGTTATAAACTATTCAGATCGGACATTATAAAAAACCTAGACTTAAAAGAAAAAAGATTTGGTTTCGAGCCAGAAGTAACTGTCAAAATTTCTAGGATTCCCAAAATTAGAATATATGAAGTAGGGATTTCGTATTACGGAAGAACCTATGATGAAGGAAAGAAAATTGGATGGAAAGACGGAGTTCACGCTATTTATTGTATTCTAAAATACGGTCTTTTAAAAATAAAGTAAATGACCTAATCACAAATTGAAGCAGTAACTCTTGCCTAACACAACCAACCACCACATTACAAAACATATGGAGCTACAACCAATGCTAATAAAAGCATTTAGAATTATAAAAATGCGCATCGATAGTTAAACTCTATAATATCGCAACTATTTCTTATTCAGTAGCGTTGGATTTCCAGAAATTATACATCTCTCTACCAAGCATCACATAACTATTTCCTCTCATATGATCATCGTAGTTCCAATATAAATGGTTTCTAGAGGACTCTTTTGCCCTTATCAATTCGGTAAAATCTAGATAACCTATTTCTAATTTTTTACAATCTTGTGCAATGATTTTTGCATGCTTCTGATATACTGGAGTTGTTAAATCAATATAATCAGGACATTTTGTTACGCAGGCTTGTTTTTCAAACTGATAGTAGTAGTTACTAACTTGTGAACGACTTGGAATATAAAAGATAGTAAGGTTGGTGTTATATTTCTTCAAGTAATCTCGAATAAATCGCAACTTACTTTCAATATTTATCGAGGCTTTTAAAAATTTCTCTTCTTCCAAGATCCAGTTGGTTCTAAAATAATTGAAATCACCTTTTTTCATGGCATCAGCAATAACAGGTGTTACTTCTGTTTTTAATAAGGTTTCATTTGTTGTCCAAGGATTTCCAACATCGGGTACAGCTTTGTAAAAAGGTCTTCGTTCTGGCTTGAATTTAAACGGTATTGGATCTTCTGTTTTAATTTGTTCAATAATTTTTAAAAAACGAAAGTCAAATAGATTATTTTCTACAGGTTCTAGCACTGCTTGTGGAACATAATCTCGCTGAAAAGGCAAATCATTTGAGTATAAAACCATGATAACTTCATCTGGTTTATAAAGAGGTATAGCATCTTTGATAAATTTCATATATTCATTTAACCCTATACCCATCATACCACAGTTAAACACCTCTAGTTTTTCTCCTCTTTCTTCTGCTAAGGATGAAAAAGCGTTAGGTATGGTTTTTTCGGTTGTACTCATCATACCTTCCACAAAACTATCACCTACAAAAAGGATCCTTTTTTCACCCTTGGTCTTTGCAGATTTCCACTCTAAATTATCTCTAAACCCATATTGGTTAAATTCATGAACAAAAGCATAATTAGTATCTAAAGTCGACTTCCAAAGCATTTCAATATTTCTTAGGTATCCTTGCTTATTATCTGTTCTATCCAATATTTGATAATTGATTCGGTTAAAATTAGAATACTCTGGAATAGGAAAACATACCCGTAAAACGATTTCTAATAAAACAAAGGTCACAACTATATAAATAAGAGAATCCAATAACCTTTTCATTTTTACAGCTTTTAATTTTTTGAAAGTTACAGAAAATGAGACAAAGTGAATTAATTAATAGTGGTATTTAATTCTCCGTTTTAAAAAGCACCTTGAAGTTTTGGTTTTCTTTAATGATTTTATATTTCTTGACAAAACTCCACCACGAGAATTAACAAAAGAAACAAACATTTCTATAAAATAAAGAAGCGAGTTTCATTTTTTTGAAACTCGCTTTATGACCCACATTTTTTGTGATCCATCCACAATTGTAAAGTGATTAACTGATATTGATACCTTCGCGTTCCTCTTTGCAAATAGAAAACAGGCAATGCTACTCATTACGATTTTTGTTATTTGGAAAAGAAAGAGACTGGACTCTAATCCTGTCTCTTAATAAGGAGGAATAACAGCTTTACAAAGTTGTTATTGCTTTATTGCCTCTTTAAATGTTTTTAACCCTCCAATAACGGGAATAGTAATAGACGTTTCATCTAGATCAATAGTAAGCTCAGTTCCTGGTTTTGGTAATAATGTGAATTTATTATCGCTGGAAAAAATCATCACTCCAATTTGTTGTCCTTTTTTAATGACTTGATCATCTGGTTGTAAATCAAAAGACATCTCATAGAATGAGCCTGGTTTTAAAAGTTCACTTTGGGTTAAAGACTTATAATTTTGTGGATCTGCCCAACCACGAGTAATTACATTATCAGTAATTTTTGATACATTTTTTTTCCAAGGTAAAGAAACCAACCAAATTGAAAGATTGGCAGCAGGCTTACTACTTGCTAGTTTTATTTTTACTTTGGCAATTCCAGATATATGGACATCTTGAGTTAATTTTGGAGTAGTATAGAGCAAGCGATGATTAGATGTCTGTAACATCGCTAATGAATCACCTGAGAATGTATAATCATCAATTAATCTCTCCACCCCTTGTTCAGTAGGCTTTATAGTACTTAGTATACCTGCTGTCAAGCCCCCAACATTAGGAAAAAGAATTATGTCTGACGCATCTGGATTAGGATACTCCTTATATGCTATAGGATTATCTTTAGCATCATTCTCACGAACAATCCAAGCACGAGCATCTTTTTCTACGCCATTTTCTATGCCATGTAAGTATCTTGTAAACCATCTGTTCATCATTGTAATAGGTGGAGGACCACCATGACCATCTTGATGATAATAAATCTGAGATGGAATACTCATTTCTTTTGCTTTCTTATAAATTCTATAACTATGCTCGGGCATTACATTCCAGTCATTAAATCCATGGGACATCAATAAAGCAGCTTTCATAGGTTTCATATCGTTCAGGTAATCTCGACCAGCCCAAAAGTCATTATAATCGCCAGTAATTCTGTCCATACCATTTTTCATCTCTGTATCTCTTACCGTTTTATTATTATAAGGTCGCTTTGACTCATCTCCACTATGAATAAAATCGTACAGCACATCTATATCCTCTCCTAGATACCCTCCAGGAGAACGAACTAAACCATTAGATCTATAATAATGATAATACGAAGTGTTTGGCGCAATAGGAATAATCGCTTCTAATCCTTTGACTCCAGTAGTCGCAGCAGCTAATGGAATAGTTCCATTATATGAAGTCCCTGTCATTCCTACTTTTCCTGAGGACCAATAAGCACTGACCTTATTTATTCCCACTGGATCTGTATACCCATCAATACGACCACATAGCCAATCAATTACTGCTTTTGGAGCTAACGATTCATTATCACCTCCTACTGTAGGAGCTCCTTGTGATAATCCCGTGCCTGGAGAAGAAGAATGTACCACAATATATCCTCTTGGAATCCATTTATTTATATGTGAATTAGAAATAATAGGTCTTTTACCTCTACGAATAACTTCTGTATGTGTTCTCGGTTTTGGTTGTGCTCCGATCTCATGATGCACATCCCAAAACAATCCTTCAATATTAGCCGCGACTCCTGCAAAATATGGGCTAGAAACATAAACAACAGGTAGTTTCAAATCTTCTGTTTCTGTTTGATATGGGCGAGTTACAGCAACATGCATTCTGTCTAGTTTTCCATCTCCATCAGTATCAAATTCCGTAGGTACCCATAGGTCATGACGAATCCATTTATCTGGTGTATTAAAAGCTTCTACTATTTGCGCTTCGCCATCCTTAAATACTGGAACTGCTTTTTCTTGGGCATGTATAGTGGTTAGTAAGAATAGAAATAATAGCAGAAAATGCGTATTGATTTTATGAGTCATGGTTATGGTAATTTATTAATAAAATCATCTTAAAGTCAGAAGGCTAAGATTACAGTATAAAACGATAATATATTAACTGTATTGAACAAATATAGAATAGAAATACCAATTATCTTATATTTATAAAAGAGAAAGGGACGATGTTTACATTATTTTATGACAAGAAGTGAATATACTATTACCTTCTGATAATAAGTATTTTAAACAAAGATTCTCTATAGCACTTAAAAATTTGCGTATTTCAAAAATAATAACTTCCTAAGTTTCAAAGAAGAAAGTCAACTTCCTTGAAAACCAGATTAACTTAGTTGATACCTTAACATTCCTTATTGTGAATAGAAAATTATAAAGTTTTGTTTTTTTCGAAAAACAAAGAACCACATTGTTAGTGTGGTTCTTTAATTATAGTGACCGCGAAGGGATTCAAACCCCCAACCCTCAGAGCCGAAATCTGATGCGCTATTCAGTTGCGCCACGCGGCCTATTCACATCTCCAATCCTTCTTAAGAAAGAGAAGAACGATGTTTTTTACTTATGATAATTTACTTTTTACAATGGTAGAAATTGTTTTTCCATCTGCTTTACCTGCTAATTGACCAGAAGCCATTCCCATTACTTTGCCCATATCTTTCATACCTGCAGCACCAGTTTTGGCAATAATATCGACTATTATTTTTTCTATTTCTTCCTCACTCATTTGCTCAGGTAAAAACTGTTCGATTACCTTAGCTTGATCCAATTCTGGTTGCGCTAGATCATCTCTACCTTGTTCCGTAAAAATAGCTGCACTATCCTTACGCTGTTTTACCTGCTTTTGTAATAGTTTCAATTCCTGATCTTCTGTCAATTCTTCTTTAGCTCCACTTTCTGTCTGAGCTAATAAAATAGCAGATTTAATCGCTCGCAATGATGTTAAAGCATTAGTGTCCTTAGCTTTCATTGCTTCTTTCATAGCGGTCATTACTTTTGCCTGTAAACTCATAGATAATTGGTTTTAATCTTTTGGATTGCGAAGATAAAAAATAAACCGATACTCTTTATTTAGATTATCGGTTTAGTTTGTCTATTGGTATTAAATTTTGGATTCCAGTCTTAACTAGAATTACAAACCTTTAGTCTACATTATCATGCAGAAAAGAATTATTTTTTCGTAATTGAATATCATCATTACTATCTGTTCCCAAAGAAGTTCTGGATAGCTCTGAAGATTCGGGTTTAGAATCCACATCTAACCCAGCACGTTTGTAAGCAGGTTCTTTTTCTATATCATCTATATTAGAAGCATTATTTCTAAACTTATAATTAAACTCCTTCATTTTAGCTCTTCTTTCCGCAGCTCTAGCCTTTAAAGTTTCAGAAATTGGTTGATCTATTGGATCTGCATTTTCTGAAGATTCAGGTTCTGGAGAAGGAGCAATTGTTTTTTTCTCAAAAATCACTTCTTTATCCTCTTCTAAAACCTCTGCTGCTGGTTTGGCTTCTGTTAGTCTTTTTTCTTCCTCCATATATTCTTCAAGACTATATTTACGAACACCATCAGATGTTGTTTCACCAGTAGGAACTACTTCAATAGGGTCATTTACTTCAACCTCTAAAATATCATCCGTAAGATCAAAAACAATTGGTTTCTCATCTTCCTCAACTTGCGGAGTAGTAGAAGAATGATCTACAACTGGAGCAGTATCAATTTCTTCAGTATTTCCTCCAACTGGCATATCAAATGCCAATGTAAACTGATCTTCCTCTTCTTTTTTGCTTGCTGCTTCTGCTATTTCATTTGCATCATTTACTTCAATTTGATTAATGATGTCTTGCGCATTAATAATCACAAAATCATTTTCTGCAGAGAATGCACTTACTTCCTCATGATCAACCACTTTTATATTTTTAAGAAACTCAGTAGTTGGCAACAACAAAGATTCATTGATATCTTCTTCCTCTTCTTCTATCAATTCATGCTTTATAATCACTGGCTCCTCTTTTATCTCTTCTTTTTGAGGTATTGATGACAAATCGGGAGTGGTTTTTGCCGTTGATTTTGGAGTTAAATCTTGAGTCGTTGCACGTTGTTCCTCCTCGAGTGTATGAATGATTTTTTTAGTTTCGGTATTTACAATTTCATCTTGTTGTTCTACATCAAATCCTGTAGCAATCACAGTAACAGAAATTGCATCTTCTAAAGACTCATCTTCTCCAACACCCATAATGATATTAGCGCCATGACCAGCCTCTTGCTGAATATGATCATTAATTTCTCCTATCTCATCGATTGTAATTTCTTCTTTTCCAGAAACGATCAATAGCAACACATTTTTAGCCCCTGTAATTTTATTATCATTAAGCAACGGTGAGTCTAATGCTTTTACAATGGCATCGTGAGCACGTTTGGCACCAGAGGCATTAGCAGACCCCATTATTGCCGTACCACTATTGCTAAGTACAGTTTTAGCATCACGTAAATCAATATTTTGAGTATAGTGATGTGTTATTACTTCTGCGATTCCACGGGATGCAGTGGCAAGTACTTCATCTGCTTTAGAGAAACCTGCTTTAAAACCTAAATTACCGTAGACCTCTCTAAGTTTGTTATTATTAATAACTACTAAAGAATCCACATGAGCACGAAGTTTTTCTACACCCAATTGCGCTTGTTCGTTACGCATTTTTCCTTCGAACTGAAATGGAATTGTTACAATACCGACAGTAAGGATATCTAACTCCCTTGCCATTTTAGCAATGATAGGCGCTGCTCCTGTACCTGTTCCTCCACCCATACCAGCAGTGATAAATATCATCTTGGTATTGGTATCCAACATTCGTTTAATCTCTTCGTAGCTTTCTACTGCAGACTGCTCTCCCACTTCTGGGTTAGCACCTGCTCCTAATCCTTCTGTAAGAGACACTCCCAACTGTATCTTATTAGGGATAGGACTATTTTCTAATGCTTGCGCATCTGTATTACAAATAACGAAATCAACTCCTTTGATTCCCTGCTGGAACATATGATTAATGGCATTGCTACCACCACCTCCAACTCCAATAACTTTAATTACATTTGATTGATTCTTGGGTAAATCAAAAGAAATGTTCTCGAACTCCTCGTTGTTACTCATAATTGCTAATTTTCTTGTTCTCTTACTTTTATTTTTTTAATATCTTCTTATGTTCAAAATTGAACTATATACGTTTTCCTACTACTCTGCATTATCTAAAAACTCCTTGAATTTCTCTGTCCATTTTTCAAGGATATTTTTTCTTGGTCTATTATCTACTACTGGTTTCTCTTCTTCAATTCCTTCTCCAGCAATAGCGGTAGTTTCTTCATTTAATTCTTCTTCTACCAAAGCTTCTTTAATTGCGGCTTTTTTCTGTTTTCCAATGTGAACCAGACTATCCATTACCAACCCAACCGCTGTGGCATACATGGGGCTTGTGGTTTCTGGATCACTATTGCCTGCTAAATGCTCGTTAGGATATCCTATACGAGTATCCATACCAGTAATATATTCTACAAGTTGTTTTAAGTGCTTTAACTGAGATCCTCCTCCTGTTAGCACAATCCCTGCAATTAACTTCTTTTTTGGAGATTCATGGCCGTAATTTTTAATCTCCAAAAAGACCTGTTCTATAATTTCTACTACACGAGCATGAATAATTTTAGACAAGTTTTTTAGTGTTATCTCTTTTGGTTCTCTTCCTCTTAATCCAGGAATAGAAACAATTTCGTTATCCTTATTTTCTCCTGGCCAAGCAGATCCAAATTTAATTTTAAGCAGTTCTGCCTGTTTTTCTATAATAGAACAACCCTCTTTGATATCTTCAGTAATTACATTTCCTCCAAACGGTATTACAGCAGTATGACGAATAATTCCATCTTTAAAGATTGCAAGATCTGTAGTTCCACCTCCTATATCAATCAATGCTACACCTGCTTCTTTTTCTTCCTGACTTAATACTGCGTTAGCAGAGGCCAAAGGTTCTAAGGTCACATCTGATAACTCTAATCCAGAACTCTTTACACATCTCCCGATATTACGAATAGAAGTTACCTGACCTACCACAACATGAAAGTTGGCTTCAAGTCGTCCTCCATACATCCCTACGGGCTCTTTAATTTCGGCTTGACCATCCACTTTATATTCTTGCGGCAATACATGTAAGATCTCTTCACCTGGTAACATTACCAATTTATGTACCTGATTACATAAAGTATCGATATCTTCTTCATCAATAACTGCATCTGCATTAGGACGTGTTATATAGTCACTGTGCTGTAAACTTCTTATATGTTGGCCAGCTATACCTACTGTTACTTCACTAATTTTCATTCCAGAAACACTCTCTGCTTCCTGAACTGCTTGTTGTATGGATTGTATAGTTTGCGTGATATTATTTACTACACCACGATGTACACCAAGGCTTTTGGATTTACCAACACCCAATACTTCCATCTTTCCATACTCATTATATCTCCCTACCATAGCAACAATCTTTGTTGTTCCTATGTCTAATCCTACCGCTATTTCATGTTCTTCTCTTCCCATATTGGTATTATTTTAATGTACACACAACTTGGTTACTAAATTGTAAACTGACTTTTTTATATTTATTCAAGCTTTGATCTTTTAAAGCTTTTTGATAAAAAGCTTTAAAATTTTTAACCTTATCATTCAAATGTTCTACTTTTCCAAAAATCACTTTAAAATCAAATACTCGTAGTCCCAACTCATAGTCTCCCTGTACATTTCGATAGATGCTAATCACGTGTTTTTTTAAAAACTCATCATCCTGAATTTTTTTCAACAACGGAAAAATTTCCGAAACTTCTCTTTCTGAAACATTACTAACAAGAGGAACATGAGCTGAATAATTATCCGATAATGGCATCGTATTACCTGTAACATCAACGTAAAAAGGAACAACCGCATTCACTCTAGCAATTGGAGTTCGCTGCTTGATTCGTGCCTTAAGTTGTCCGTTTACAGTAAGATACACATCTGAATCTTCAATCATTTTGTGTGCATCCAGCCCCTTCTCTACAATATTCAAAACTAAAATTTCTTTACCTACGTCCGTCACTCCTACCTGATTTTGTATTAACAATTTATTAACCGTTAATTCATTGATGTATGGATTCTGTTCTTTAACGAATTCTATCTCTACTGCTTTGATCTTTCTTTTTTCATTTCGATTGCCTGTAAATGCAAAGAGAAACACTACTAATGCAATAAGACTCAAAAATTTTATATATACTAACATCTTCCTCATACTCCCAATAATGCTTTTTTAATATGATTTACTTCTTCGCCTATATCTCCTGCTCCTACGGTTGCGATGACTTGAGCATTACTTTTTAAAACTTCTTCTATTAAATTATCTTTTGTAACTAATTTTTTGTTTTTTACATCTATCATTCCCATTAACCATTCTGAGGTTATCCCTTCAATAGGTAACTCTCTTGCTGGATAAATATCTAATAACAGTAGTTGATCAAACTGACTCAAACTTTCTGCGAAATCAGATGCAAAATCCTGTGTTCTACTATATAAATGCGGCTGAAAAATCGCCAACACTTCTTTTTCCGGATGCATTTCTCTGATTGCTTGATGTAGCGCATTAATCTCTGTAGGATGATGGGCATAATCATCTACATATATCAAGTTATCCGTTTTAATTTGGTAACTAAAACGTCTTTGAACTCCCTTAAAGGAAAATAAAGCCTTTGCTATAGCTGCGGTCGGGGAGCCGTAAAGCATAGCCATAGCAAAGGCTGTGATAGCATTTAACAAGTTGTGTTTACCTGGCAGGTTTAAATGCAAATCCTTAATGAGTTGAGTTGGTGTTTTTAAATCAAAAATGTATGTACCGTTATCAATTCTAATATTCTGAGCACAATACTGTGAATCATCCTCAATTCCATACGAAATTCCAGAAAGTGGTAATCCATTACACACTAAAAGGTGATCTTTTGCTCTGGATGAAAATTCTACAAAGGATTCTTCTAAAGCGTTTGCTTTTTTATAAATATCCAAATGATCTGCATCCATAGAGGTAATTGCTGCGATATCCGGATATAATTGCAAAAATGATCTATCAAATTCGTCAGCTTCTACTACTACTACTTCATTTCCTTCTAATATCAGGTTAGAATTATAGTTTTCACTAATTCCACCTAAAAAGGCAGTTACCTTAGCCCCACTTTCTTTTAATAAGTGTGCCAAAATTGCTGTTGTAGTGGTTTTTCCATGAGTTCCTGCTACGGCCAATGTATAGGTTCCTTGAGTGATAATACCTAATATCTCAGCCCTCTTTTTAACTGAAAACCCACGATCTTTTACATAATTTAATTCTGCATGAGTTTCTGGAATAGCTGGTGTATAAATAACCAATGTTTCTTCTGTATTTAAAAATGACTTTGGAATTGCTTCTACATCATCTTTAAAATGAATCTGAACTCCTAGTTCTTCTAAATCTTTTGTAATTTTTGTTGGAGTCTTATCGTATCCTGCAACATTTTTACCCAAAAACTTAAAATATCGTGCAATAGCACTCATACCGATACCACCGATACCTATAAAATATATATTCTTTATGTTTTCTAAATTGTTATTCATTCTTCAATTCAGAGAGTTTTCTGATCCTATTAATTGCTCTATTTCATTAACTATATCTTTGGTAGCATCGGGTAATGCCAATTTCTTTATCGCATGCTTCAATTTTATTTGCATTGCTTCTGATTCCAGCAATTGTGAGATGGTTTTCTGAAATTTATCATCAAGCTCGTTCTCTTTTAACATTTTTGCTCCATTTTGACTCACAATAGCATTCGCATTTTTTGTTTGGTGATCCTCTGCTACATTAGGAGACGGAATAAACAATGTTGGTTTTGCCACAATACATAATTCTGAAACGGAACTTGCTCCTGCTCTTGAAACAATAACATCAGCCGCTGCATATGCTAAATCCATTGTGTCTAAAAACTGATGTACTTGAATATCCCTATTAGCATCGTGTTTTTTATACTCATCATAATATAACTTGCCACACTGCCATATCACTTGAATTCCTTTTTGCTCAAAAAAATCAAGTTCTTTTTCTATCAATTGATTGATTCTTCTAGCACCCAGACTTCCTCCTATAACAAGAACAGTTTTCTTTTCGTCGTCCAAATTATACTTAGAAATTCCTTGTTTTCTTTTACTATCTATTTCCAACAAATCTTGGCGTACTGGATTTCCTGTTTTAATCACTTTATCTTTTGGAAAAAAACGTTCCATATCATCATACGCAACACATATTTTATTAGCTCCTTTTGCCAACCATTTATTTGTAATTCCTGGAAACGAATTTTGCTCCTGAAGTACAGTTGGAACCTTTGCAGAATTAGCCATTTTTAATAAGGGCCCACTTGCAAAACCTCCTGTACCAATTACAACATCAGGTTTGAATCTTTTGATAATCTTTCTCGATCTCCAAAGGCTACTTATCAATTTTATTGGAAACAAAAGATTACTTATTGTTAACTTGCGTTGAATCCCACTAATCCACAAGCCTTCTATTTTATAACCCGCTTGAGGCACTTTTTGCATTTCCATACGATCTTTAGCTCCAACGAACAAAATTGAAGCTTCTGGATACCTGTTTTTTAATTCATTGGCAATAGAAATTGCAGGATAAATATGTCCTCCTGTTCCTCCTCCTGATAATATGACTCTTGGTTGTTGCTTCATATTGCTTCACTCAAAACTTCTAATGGATTATCTTCTTTTTCATTTATGTCTGCTGTTTTCTTATTCATTGCATCAGACTCTTCTTCTAACATAGACTCTCTTTTACTACTAATACTTAATACCATCCCGATTGCCATACAAGTCATCCAAATAGAAGTACCACCACTACTAACTAAAGGAAGTGTCTGACCAGTTACAGGAAATAATTCTACAGCAACTGCCATATTAATCAATGCCTGAAAAACTATAGGCAGTCCTACACCAATGACCAATAACTTACCAAATACATCAGTGCTTTTATGAGCTACAATGACAAGTCTAAACAAAAGCATTAAATAAAGAAACATTAGAAAAACGCCTCCAACTAACCCCCATTCTTCTATAATAATCGCATAAATAAAATCTGATGATGATTGCGGTAAGAAATTTCTCTGTACACTTTTACCAGGACCTTTTCCTACAACTCCTCCTCTTGCTATTGCTATTTTTGCACGCTCTATCTGATAGTCTTCTGGAGTATCTTTATCATTGAAAAAGTTTTCAGCTCTGCTCACCCAAGTATCTACTCTATTAGGGAATGCATCTGGAAATGCTTTTGCTGTTAAAATAAAAAATGTGAGTGCCAATAAACCTGTTCCTAGCACTACCATAATATATCGTAACGGATAACCTCCTAAAAACACCAGCATAATTACCATAGAAAAAATAATAGCTGCTGTAGAGAAATTAGCGGGCAAAATTAACATTAAGATTATAAATACTGGTAACCAAAGTGGAATCAATGATTCCTTAAAAGTTACTTTTTTATCTCTAATTTTTGACAAATACCTTGCTACATAAGCCATTAAAACTACTGCCGCTAACGTAGATGTCTGAAAGGTCACCCCAACGAATGGTAACCGAATCCATCTACTTGCATTAGCGCCTCCTATGGTTGTATTCTGAGCCATCGTAAACAACAACAAGACCACAACTACTGGCAACATAATAATCGAAAGTCCTTTAAAATAATGATAGGGTATTTTATGAACCCAGTACATAATCCCAAAACCTAAAAGTAAATGTGCGAAATGTTTTACCAAGAACACAAAAGTATTTCCATCCCCATATAAATATGCCAAGTTACTACTAGCACTATACACAGGAAGAAATGAAAACAACGCTAGGAGAGCAACAATTGCCCAAATTACCTTATCTCCTTTTATATTCTTTAAAACCTTAGTCATTTATATTATTACTTGTTTTTATCGTATTACAATTCTCTTACAGCCTCTTTAAACTGTCTTCCTCTTTCCTCATAGTTTTTAAACAAATCAAAACTTGCACACGCTGGTGACAACAGTACATTTTCATTACGCTCTGCAATCTTATACGCCATATTCACAGCATCTTTCATAGATTGTGTTTCTATAATATTATCAACACAGTTACCAAAGGCATTAATTACTTTACTATTATCAACACCAAGGCAGATAATTGCTTTTACTTTTTCATTTACCAGAGGATATAATTCGGTATAATCATTCCCTTTATCAACACCTCCAACAATCCATACCGTTGATGATTTCATAGCATCCAACGCATAAAAAGTAGCATTTACATTAGTCGCTTTAGAGTCATTTATATATTGTACATTATTAATCTTCAATACACTCTCTAACCTATGTTCTACTCCATGAAAATTCTCAAGACATTCTCGAATAGTTGTCTTTCTAATTTTCAATAACTGTGATACCGTGGCAGCTGCCATTGCATTTTTCACGTTATGATTTCCTTTTAATGCTAAATCTTTTGTTGGCATGATAAATTCGTTGTTGTCAATTATTATTTTTATATTTTTTCCTTCCAAATACGCTCCATTCTGCACCTTTTTCTTTAATGAAAATGGTAGTAATTTTGAACGAATAGGATGCTCTTCTATATACTTTGCAATTACATCATCATCTTGGTCATAGATGAAATAATCACTTTCCGTTTGATTCATTGTAATCCTGAACTTCGAAGCGATATAATTTTCGAACTTATATTCATATCGATCTAAGTGATCTGGAGTAATATTAGTTATCACCGCAATATTTGGTGTAAATTCTTTGATGCCATCAAGCTGAAAACTACTTAACTCTAACACATAATATGGAGTATCATTTTCTGCCACTTGTTTAGCAAAACTATCTCCAATATTTCCCGCCATACTAATATCTAAACCTCCATTCTTAAGCACATGATGTGTAAGCATTGTAGTAGTTGTTTTTCCATTACTTCCAGTTACTCCAATGATCTTTGCTGATGTGAACTTTGAGGCAAATTCTATCTCAGACACTACAGGTATTCCTTTCTCAAGTAGTTTTTTAATCAAGGCTACTTTATCTGGAATTCCAGGACTTTTCATAACTATATCTGCATTTAGAATTTTATCTTCAGTATGCTTTTGCTCCTCCCATTCGATTTCAAAATTTCTAAGAACTTCTTTATAATGATCTGTAATTGTTCCTTTATCAGAAACAAACACATTAAATCCTTCTTTTTTACCCAAAATAGCCGTTCCTACTCCACTCTCTCCCGCTCCAAGTACTACTAGCTTTCTCACCTTATCTTACTTTTAAAGTAATTACAGCAATGATTGCCAGAAAAATTCCTATAATCCAAAACCTAGCAACAATCTTACTTTCATGTATTCCTTTCTTTTGGTAATGATGGTGTAATGGTGACATCAGAAATATTCTTCGTCCTTCGCCATATTTCTTACGAGTATATTTAAACCAACTTACTTGCATCATTACAGATAAAGTTTCTATAAAAAAGATTCCGCATACGATTGGAATCAAAAATTCTTTTCTAATAGCTATAGCAATAACCGCTATTATCCCTCCTATTGTTAAACTACCAGTATCGCCCATAAACACTTGAGCTGGATAGGTATTATACCATAAGAATCCAACCAATGCACCTGCAAACGCAGCAATATAAATTGTCATTTCACCTGAATTAGGGATGTACATCACATTCAGATAATCTGAAAAAACAATATTACCCGACACCCACGCAAATAATGCCAACGTAAGCACAATGATCGCGGATGAACCTGCCGCTAATCCATCAATTCCGTCGGTAAGATTGGCTCCATTAGAAACAGCGGTCACGATAAAAATTACAATTGGAATAAAAACCAACCAAGCATATTTACTTAAACCAGGACTGATCCAAGTGATTAAACTAGCATAGTCAAACTCGTTATTTTTAATAAACGGTAAGGTTGTTTTTGTAGATTTGATTGCAGGGTTAAAATCAGATTGATTCTCTGTAGTCACAACTTGCTCAATATCAGAAGCTGGTTTTTCTTCTTTGATAGTAATATCATCATGAAAATACATTGTACAACCTACTATAAGACCAAGGCCAACCTGCCCTATTACTTTAAACCTGCCTGCTAAGCCTTCCTTGTCTTTCTTTTTTATTTTTAAGTAATCATCGGTAAAACCTATAGCTCCCATCCATAGAGTAGTTATGATCAAAAGAATGATGTATATATTATCAAGCTTAGCAAAAAGTAGCGCAGGAACGAGTGTAGCTAAAATTATGATGATACCTCCCATTGTTGGGGTACCAGCTTTCTCTGCTTGCCCATCCAATCCAAGCTCCCTAATACTTTCTCCCATTTGCTTTCTTTGAAGGAAGTTTATGATTCGTTTTCCATAAATCGTAGAGATCAGCAGAGACAAAATAATTGCCATTGCCGCTCTAAACGTAATAAACTGAAACAATGACGCTCCAGGAAACTGATATTCACTCTCTAGATATTGAAACAAATAGTATAACATATATATCATCACCTTTTGCATTACCCCTAACAAGGCCTTACAGAAAGGATTTATTTATTTTCCTAGTTTTTTTAATTCTTCTCTTACAATTTCAAAATCATTGAAATCAATTCGTTCACCATTGGTCTCTTGATAGGTTTCATGCCCTTTTCCAGCGATCAAAATAATATCATTTTCGTCTGCTAATTGACAGGCTGTTCTTATCGCTTGCTTTCTATCAGTGATTGACAGTATTTTTTTATAATTCTGTGGTTCTACTCCTTTTTCTATATCTTCAATAATCTGAACAGGATTCTCCGTTCTAGGATTATCACTGGTAAACACTACCTTATTACTTAATATCGTAGCGATATTACCCATCACAGGTCTTTTTGTTTTATCTCTATCACCTCCACAACCGACTACAGTAATTAGAGTTTCATTATTGGTTCGAATATTATTAATTGTTTCTAACACATTTTTTAACGCATCTGGTGTATGCGCATAATCAACAATAGCGGTTATTTTTTTTTCTGAAATCAGGTATTGAAATCTCCCACTAACACTTTCTAGATCACTTAACAACTGTAATATTTCAAGAGTTTCAAGCCCTAATAACTCTGCTGTTCCAAAAATTGCTAATAGATTATATGCGTTAAAACTTCCTATCAACTTTGTCCAAACTTCATGGTCATTCAGTTTTAACAATAACCCTCCTAGATTATTTTCAAGAATCTGCCCTCTAAAATCTGCATATGATTTTAATGCATATGTATATTGTTTCGCCTTTGTATTCTGAAGCATAAAGCTTCCGTTTTTGTCATCATGATTAACCAAGGCAAAAGCTTTATTACTTAATTCATCAAAGAACACCTTCTTCACATCACGATACTCCTTAAATGTATTATGATAATCTAGGTGATCATGAGATAGATTAGTAAAAACACCTCCTTCAAACACCAAACCTGCCGTACGTTTTTGATCAATCCCGTGAGAACTTACTTCCATAAAACAATACTCAACACCTGCCATATTCATTTCCTTGAGATAATGATTTATGGTTAAAGAATCTGGAGTAGTATGTGTTGCTTTGTACGCTATATCATCTACTAAAATCTTCACAGTAGAAAGTAAGCCAACTTTATAACCAGCCATTTTAAAGAGTTGATACAATAATGTGGCTATGGTAGTTTTACCATTGGTACCAGTTACTCCAACAAGTTTTAAATTTTCTGAAGGTGTACCATAATAGTTAGCAGCTATTATTGCCAAGGCTTTCTGGGCATCTTCTACCTGCACATACACTATACCATCTACCATAATCTCAGGCATCTCCTCACATATAACACCTATAGCTCCTTTATCAATAGCTTTTTCTATATACTTGTGCCCATCAACAATACTACCGCGTATGGCTACAAAAATATCATCCTGATTGATTTTTCGAGAGTCGAATTCAACCTTATTAATGCGCGTAGTTGTATCACCAACAACAGCGTTGATAGGAACTTTATATAAAATATCTTTTAATTCAATCACGATAACTCTATCCTAACAGTTTGATTTGTTTGCACTTTGGTTCCTGGTTCTATTGATTGGCTCTTCACTTTTCCTGAGCCTTTTACTTCTACTCTTAATCCCATGTTCTCTAAAAGAGAAATAACATCCATAGCTGGCATTCCTTTTACGTTTGGCATGATGGTTTTATATTTTCTTGCTTTCTGAAAATACCCCTCATAACTCTCGTTAACCCCTTTACTTTCTACAATCGAAGAAGACACCTCATCCACCACAGGAATATCATTATATACTTTTAATGCTATAGTTTTAAAAACAGGTGCTGCAACAATATTACCGTAGTATCCTTTTTCTTTATTTGGTTTATGAATAACTACAATACAAGAATATCTAGGATCATCGGCTGGAAAATATCCAGCAAAAGATGAGATATACTCCCGTTCCTTATCTTTTCCATAATTACCCCAGCAGGTACCCGTTTTTCCAGCTATCTGAAAATTAGTTGTATTAATATTATCTGCAGTTCCTCTAACCACTACATTCTTCATCATCTCCTGAACAATTTTTGCTGTCTCTTTAGAACAAATTGCAGGGTTTAATATCTCTTTATCAAATTTCTCTTTTGTTTTATCCCAAGCTCTTACTTCTTTTATAAACCTAGGCTTAACCATTTCTCCATTGTTAGCAATTGCATTATAAAAAGCCAACGTTTGCAAAGGAGTAACCGCAACACCGTATCCGTGAGCCATCCAAGGCAATGTAGTACCATACCAATCTTTATCGCCTGGATATGGGATTTTGGGTTTACCTTCTCCTTTAATAGATAACCCTAGTGTTTTATGCAATCCCATATTCATTAATCGGTTCACAAATTTTTTAGGATCTTCTTTATAATTCTCATTAATTATTTTAGCAAACGCTGTATTGGATGACAACTCAAATGCCTTTGCGGCCGATATTTTTCCGTATCCTCCCCATTTAGAATCTCTAACAATTCGATCATAAAACTTTACACGTCCATTTTCTGTATCTACAACATAGCTTGAATCAATTACCTTATCTTCTAAAGCAGCTACCATTGCCATAAGTTTAAAAGTAGAACCAGGTTCATGAGATTCTCCTACAGCATAATTTAGCTTTTCATAATACTTACCTGACTTAGTACGACCTAGGTTAGAAATTGCTTTAATTTCTCCAGTCCGAGTTTCCATAACAACAACTGTCCCATGTTCAGCTTCAAATTTCTCTAATTGTGCTAACAATGCATGATGTGTTATATCTTGGACATTTACATCAATGGTAGAAATCACATCATACCCATCCTGTGGTTCTACTTCATTAGCATCACCTATAGGTTTCCATTGATTTTTTGCTATTTTTTGTTTTTTGCGTTTCCCTTCTTTTCCTCTCAAAAAAGGCCCATAAGCACCCTCTAATCCTACTCTAGTATAATACCCTTGTTCATCACGACGTTCGTATCCTACTGTTCTTTCGGCTATCTTACCAATAGGATGTTCACGTATGGTACGTTGCTCCACAATCAATCCACCTCGATTTGCACCATATTTAAATAAAGGAAATTTCTTTACTCTCATATATTGAGAGTATCCAAGGTTTCTACGGACTAGAAAATATCTGTTTTTATTATCACGTGCTCTCCTTAACACATCATCATAATGCTCTGAAGATTTTCCGAATTCTTTGGATAATGCCTTCGACAACTCGGTTATATTCTCTCTAAAATCTTTATCTGTAACTGTAACTGCATCAAATCGGATGTCATATTTAGGTACCGAGGTTGCCAGCAAATTACCTTTACTATCATAGAGGTTCCCTCTATTAGCAGGAATGTCAAAGGTTTTAAAAACACGTTGTTCGCCTTTAGCACGATACATATCACCTTCTACGAATTGCGTTTTTACCAGCTTTACCATAACCAGAATCGCAAAGATGAACATACATCCTGCGATGAAGTACAACCTATTTAATATGTTTTTATCTTTTATTGCCAAAACAATGTTACTCTTTTACTATTATTTTTTGTGCTGGTTTCGTTGGTCTTTTTATTCCTTTTTTGGTCATCTTTTCAATTACAGACGATTCCATTTTCAATTGCATCAATTCTGTTCTTCCATCGACAAACTGAGTTCTTAACTCTCTCACTTCATTATTTAATTTGGCAATTTCATGAACTTTGCTTTCTGCATTATGAGAACTGGCGATCATTATAATTGCCAAAAAAGACAAAAAGAGAAGCATACGCCAATTTTTCATTGCATCATCTGCAATAAGAAACTTTCCTTTTAGTATATCATATACTGTTTGTTTCAAATCTTTTCTGCTATTCTAAGTTTGGCACTTCGTGCCCTGTTATTTATTTTAATTTCTTCATTAGAAGGGATTATCAACTTCCCAACTTTTTTAAATGGTACAGAAACATTACCATATAAATCCTTTTCAGGTTCTCCTTCAAACATTCCATTTCTTACAAACCGCTTCACTAATCTATCTTCTAAAGAATGATATGATATCAAACTAATTCTTCCTCCAGCTTCTAATAAACCTTCTGTCTGCAGTAAAAACTCTTTAAGAACTTCGATTTCCTGATTCACCTCTATCCTAATTGCCTGATATATCTGTGCTAATATTTTATGTTCTTTATGTTTTACTAAAAATGGCCTCAACACCTCTTTTAGCACTACACTAGTTTTAATTGGCGTTTCTTTTCTTGCATTAACTATTGCTCTAGCTAACTTAGGAGCGTTTCGCAATTCTCCATACTGCAAAAACATAGTCCTAAGATCTGATTCCTCATATTCATTAATTACATTATATGCAGACAACTCATCACTTTGATTCATTCTCATATCTAGATCAGCTTCGAATCGAGTTGAAAAGCCTCTTTCGGCAACATCAAATTGATGAGATGAAACACCAAAGTCTCCAAGGATTCCATCAACCTTTCGTAATCCGTGAAAACGAAGAAATCTTTTTATAAACCTAAAATTCTCGTTTATCAACACGAATCTACTATCATCGATTGCGTTATTTAATGCATCTTTATCCTGATCAAAAGCATAAAGCTTTCCATTAGGCCCTAACCTTTTTATAATCTCTTTAGAGTGCCCTCCACCTCCGAAGGTTACATCTACATAGACACCATCAGGTTTAATTGCAAGTCCATCAACGGTTTCTTTTAGTAAAACCGGATTATGATATTCCATCTGTTTCATCATCGAATCCCATTACTTCTTCAGCAAGATCAGCAAAATCCACTGTCGCGTCATCAATTGCTTTTTCATACTGTTTCTTATCCCAAATCTCAATGATATTGACAGCCGAAGACAGTACCAACTCTTTAGTTATTCCTGCAAAACTCACCAAATCTTTAGGTATCAAGAGACGACCAGTTCCATCAATTTCAACCATTTTAACACCAGCTGTAAACCTTCGGATAAAATCATTGTTTTTCTTTTTGAAACGATTTAGCTTATTCATTTTCTGCATTAAAAGATTCCATTCTGCCATTGGATACAACTCCAAACAAGGCTGAAACACCGCTCTTTTTAACACAAATCCATCTTGCAATACAGGTGAAAGTTGTTTTTTAAAAGCTACAGGTATCATCAGACGTCCCTTAGCGTCTGCTTTACATTCGTATGTACCTATAAGATTTACCACTTTTATTTACTTATCACTATAATTAGTCAAATATATTGAAAAAATTACCACTTTTTACCACAATCTACCACATTGTTAATAAGTTGTCGTCAAAAACTAGGTACAACTACATTGGCAAACTTTAATATTTTGTTTCTCAGTGGGATATTACTTTTACTATAAAATCTTGGTTTTGACCTATTCATGATTGAAAAAATTGACTGTTAGAAAAAATCTAAAAAAATCATACTGCACTATTGATAAAAAATCTTCAAACTAATTATGAAAATGCTATATTTGCTTTTAATTCTTGTAAGAAGTATTAATGAAGCACGAATTAAAAAAAGACGGAAAATTCAGTTATCTGGAGCTTGGGGAAGGCACACCAATCGTGATTTTACACGGATTGATGGGCGGTTTAAGCAACTTCGATGGTGTAAGTACATATTTTCCAGAAAACGGATACAAAGTATTGATTCCAGAGCTCCCACTATATGAAATGCCATTGATAAAAACGAGCGTTGGAACTTTTGCTAAATACCTTAAGGACTTTATTGATCAATTAGGCTACGAAGAAGTTATTCTACTTGGTAATTCTCTTGGAGGTCATATTGGATTGCTATGCACCAAAATGTTTCCCGAAAAGGTAAAAGCACTAGTGATAACAGGTAGTTCTGGACTATATGAAAGTGCAATGGGAGAAAGCTATCCTAAACGAGGTGATTATGAGTACATTAAGGCAAAAGCAGAAAATGTATTTTATGACCCTGCCATTGCTACTAAAGAAATTGTAGATGAAGTATACGCTACAGTTAATGATCGCAATAAACTTATTAGAACACTTGCTATTGCCAAAAGTGCGATAAGACACAATATGGCAAAGGATTTACCTAATATGAAAAACCCTACTTGTATTATTTGGGGTAGAGATGATAATGTTACACCTCCTGAAGTGGCAGATGATTTTAACAGATTACTTCCAGACTCTGATTTATATTGGATCGATAAATGTGGCCATGCTGCAATGATGGAACATCCTGAAGAGTTTAATAAACTATTACACTCTTGGTTGCAAGAACGTAATTTCTAATCAAACAATCCTATGAAGATTAGTAACGCTGAGTTTGTAATGAGTAACAGCGATGTGGCTAAATGTCCTAAAAACAATTTGCCCGAATATGCTTTCATTGGCCGTTCTAATGTTGGCAAGTCTTCTTTAATCAACATGCTAACTGGACGCAAAAGCTTAGCAAAAACCTCTGGAAGACCTGGAAAAACGCAACTAATCAATCATTTTATAATTAATAAAAGTTGGTTTCTAGTCGATTTACCTGGCTATGGTTATGCACGAGTTTCTAAATCTTCTAAAAAAGTATTTCAGAAGTTTATCACTGCATATTTTTCTAAAAGAACTCAATTGGTATCAGCTTTTGTTCTTATCGATTGCAGACATGAACCTCAAAAAATTGATTTAGAATTCATGCAGTGGCTTGGAGAAAATCAAATTCCTTTTTCTATTGTCTTCACCAAAGCTGATAAGTTAACCAAAACTCAATTACCTCTTAATATAGAATCCTATACCAAGGAAATGTTGCAATATTGGGAAGAAATGCCTAACTATTTCATTACCTCTTCTTCTTCTGGATTGGGCAAAGATGAAGTACTGCAGTACATACAAGAAATAAATCAACAAGTAGCTAATTCTTAACTTAGTTTCTGCTTCAACTTTTCTATTAAGTTTTCTACTGTGTTTATTAATGTAAGCTCTTCTGAATCTATCAGAACAAAAAAGTCTTGTTTCTTTTGTTCAAGAATTACTGGAAACTGAAATTTAGTATAATCTACCTCTTTATGCTTTTCTAAAAATTCATTTTTATACTGAAAAAGAAATTCGTGTAGTGTTGTTTCTCTAAATTCTTTCCAAGTTTTCTTTTCAGAAAAACTTCCGTGAGTTAACGCACATAGATCACAGGAATAAGTAGAAGGGCTTATAATTTTATGAGCGAAATCAATAGACTTGTTCCAGATTTTGGCATCTGCATTATACACAAAAACAAGTTTTCTTTTCAATGTATTCTTACTTTCAGTTACAGCCTAATAAAAATATTACTTCTATCCCGTTTATCAGAACTATTTTTGTGTTAACTCGAGCTTTTCAGCAAAATAATCACAAAAATCTTTCATGGTTGCGGCCATTTTTTCATCTTGTGTAGCCCTATTAAACGTATCACTCATAGAAACTAAGGTTTGATGAAAAAACACTTTCATTTCATCGACTGGCATGTCTTTGGTCCATAGATCAATTCTAAGACTTTCTTTGCTTTTCTGATCCCAAACAGATAATAACATTGCTTTAGTTTCTTCATTTTCAATTCCACCATCTTTTGCAGTCCATTGTAGTTTTTCAGGAACTCGATTCTCATCTAATTCTATTTCAATCTTAATTTCGGATTTATGTGTATTTGCCATTATCTTGCGGGTTTGTATTTTGAGGTATTAAAAATTGTTTCAGCGTCAGTTAATAATAATTGTCGCAAAGATACATTGTTATTTTTCATATACGAACTTACAATCTTCCAACCTATATACTGACCTATTCTATCTGGTGCTTCCTGATCGATTTCTTCCAAATAAAACTTAGAGAAAGGTCCTGGATATAAAAATCGCGGCAATAATTCTGCATCTGTGCTATATAACAATTGCCTGTCTATAAAATACCTCCATATTTCTTCTTCATTAGCTCGCGCCCATGCAAGCTGCTCTTCTTTATATGCTATTTTTTGGTTATCAGAAAAATTAGGAAGAAACAGATCTTTTAAATATAATTCTTTACCATAATATATCATATTCGCCAAGAATGTTCTATTTCTAGGTAATTCCACCAATTGTCTTGTATACATTGAAGCAACATCAGGAATAATTTGGCTTCTTACAAAATGAGCTTTTAGATAAGATTGCATCCCGTTATAAAAATGATGGTCGGCTCCCAGATATGTATCCAAGGATATAATCAACAGATTATCCGACAAAATTACTTTACGTTGATAATCTACATTAGATGTAACTGTAATGACTCTAGGAACTGTTACTTCTGGGAAGTAATATTTTATATGCTGAAGAAGTGATGTAAGCTGTTCTTTCTCTTCAGAAAAATTACTAAATGCTTTTTCAACTTCTTGATTAATCTCTAACTGTATGGTGTCTTTGGTTTTCTGAATCCAAACACTATCTGCATCTCTTTCAGGAAATAAAAAAGGATATCTTTCTTTTACATCTGTTAGATTTTCTGGTGTAACATCCGCAAAAATCCGATCAAAACGTTCAATACCTATTTGAACTGGTATTTGGGCTATTTCTTTTTCAATCCTATTTTCTTTTGCACAAGACCATATCACACAAAAAATCACGATTATTTTTAAAAACTTTATATACTTCATTAGAATATTATGATATATACATAAATAATTACTCTTACTCTTTAACGAGATCTTTTTTTATTAATTTTATGACCGCAAAGTTAATATTCTCAGATTACGATTTATATAATAGTCTATATAATTCTAAAATGATTCATACTTACTAATAATCATTGATCTATTTTTTTGAGAACATTACTCATAATCGACATACAAAACAGCACTAAAAAAATAAAATATGCAGACTGAAAAAGTAATTGACCACATTGTGAATTGGCTAAAAGATTATGCAACAAATGCTAACATACAGGGTTTTGTTGTTGGTATTAGTGGAGGGATTGACAGTGCCGTCACATCTACTTTATGTGCTAAAACAGGTCTTAATGTTCTATGTGTGGAAATGCCGATTCATCAAGCTCCTAGTCAAGTAACCAGAGCTCAAGAGCATATTTCTCAATTAAAAGCGCGATTTGACAAGGTATCTGACACATGTGTAGATCTGACACCTATTTTTGAAGAATTCAAAACAACAGTACCAAAAAGTGATTCTGAAACGACTCTTAATCTAGCATTAGCCAATACAAGAGCGAGATTGAGAATGACTACTTTATACTATTTAGCTGGACTGAATAGTTACTTGGTTGCAGGAACGGGAAATAAAGTTGAAGATTTTGGTGTAGGTTTTTATACTAAATATGGTGATGGTGGCGTTGATATAAGTCCAATTGCTGATTTATTAAAAAGTGAAGTCTATCAATTGGCTAAGGTACTAATGGTTCCTGATTCAATTCAGGCTGCTGCTCCAACAGATGGATTGTTTGGTGATAGCAGAAGTGATGAGGATCAGATTGGAGCGAGTTATGACGAACTGGAATGGGCGATGAAAATGAAAGATGAAGGAAAGGATAGTGACGACTTTACAGGCAGAAGACAAGAAGTATTTAATATCTATTCTCGTCTAAATACGGTAAATCAACACAAAATGATACCGATTCCTGTCTGTAAAATACCCGTTAATCTGAAATAACAAGCATTTTATCGATAACTTAATAAAAAAAAGTTTACGACTACTAGTTCTTAGTAATTTTGCAATGAAAACAAATATCAGAAATTACCCCTAGAGATGTTAACCCCTTTAAATTAAAAAATTTAACATTTATCAATTGTAAACAAGAATGACAAACGTACTAATCGCAGATCATCATCCTATTACTAGAAAAGGGATCGTTTCTTTATTAAGAAATTCTGAAGATTTTGAAATCATCGGAAAAGTAAGTAATGGAAACGAAATGTATGATATTTTGAAATCTAATACTCCTGATATATTAATCATGGAATTAGACTTGCCTCAAATTAATGGCATTATGGCTTTGCGGACCATAAAAAAAGAATTTACAGGAATTAAAGTTATTATTTTCAGTTCTCACCCTGAAGAAATGTATGCATTAAGTGCCATTAAAGCTGGTGCTTCTGCTTATTTATCCAAAACGGTAGCAACTAAAACACTTAAAAAAGCTATTGAGCGTGTTGCAAGAGGTGGAATTTATCTGAATGATAATTTAACTCAGCAATTAGCTAATGGCAACACCAATGAGAATAACATGGTTGTAAAGTATAAGAAGCTTTCTTCTCGTGAAATAGAGGTATTAAATCTATTATCATCTGGTAAGCGTAACAAAGATATTGCTAGCACTTTATCTATAAACGAAAAAACTGTAAGCACATATAAGACCAGATTACTGAAAAAACTTAAAGTAGATAATCTTGCTGATCTAATACATCAGTCTAGATTACTACATATTAACTAAATTACTCGATTTAATTTTCGGTATAATAGTTTTTTTAAAGTCTGATAGTCTCTTATATCTTCTAAGATATTCATATTACTTTCAAAATTTTGGGCTTTCACTTCTTGTGAAAGCTCATTTATTTTTTCATTAATTAAAAATCTACGTAGATTAAGAATTGTGTCAGATACATATTGCGAGATAGAATGTTCCTTTTTCTTTACATGGATTTCCATATCTGACCATCTATGCAATGCATGACGTTCTTCATCCATCATAATTTCTGTTATTTCGTATGCAATCTCTGGCGGTATTTGATTGATAAAATGTTCTATTTTAAAATCTTCCTGTTGGTTTAACTGGTCAATCAAAATCTTATACACTTCTTTAAATGTATTTTGAGTAAATTCTATTTCATCCTCCTGAAGGTCCAGATATACTTTTTCAAAAACTTTTGTAGTATATAGTTCTGGCTCTAAAAACAATTCTCCTTCATCGTTTTCTTTCATTACAAGATCCTCAAACTCTTCTTCATGAGTACCATATAATAATAATATCTCAATAATCTTTTTTTCAAAACCATTTTGCTCATTAATCTTAGGTTGTTTCTGAACCTCTTGCTTCACGACCTCTAAAGGCTTTTGAGCTTGTTTTTCTTGTTTTTTTTGATCTTTTATATCAGCATTCCTAATCTGAGCTAATGTATCAAACAAGACATCTTCAGAAATATCCATAATACGAGAACATTCTTGCACATAGATTTCACGCTTGATTACATCTGGAATTTTAGCAATACTCACCACCATATCCCGAACCAATTCTGCTTTTTTAATAGGATCACTTTTAGATTCTTCTTGTAATAGCGATGCTTTAAATCGTATAAAATCCTGTGCATTTTCTTCTAAGTACGCAGTCAATTCTTCTAATGTGTTTTGTTTTGCAAAACTATCAGGATCTTCTCCATCAGGAAAGCTACAGACCTTTACATTCATCCCTTGCTCCAGAATCAAATCAATACCTCTAATTGATGCTCTCATTCCCGCAGCATCTCCATCAAACAAGACTGTTATATTTTTAGTAAGTCTATTAATCAACCTAATTTGATCAGAAGTTAACGCTGTTCCAGATGATGAAACTACATTCTTGACACCTGTTTGATGAAATTGAATTACATCGGTATATCCTTCTACAAGAAAACAATTATCTTCCTTTGCAATAGATTGCTTTGCATGATATATTCCATAAAGCACCTTACTCTTATGGTAAATATCACTTTCTGGAGAGTTTAAATATTTTGCAGCTTTTTTTTCATTTGTAAGAATCCTACCACCAAAACCTAATACGCGACCTGACATCGATTGAATAGGAAACATCACCCTTCCTTTAAACCGATCAAATTGTTTTTCTTCCTTTACAATAGTAAGTCCAGTCTTTTCAAGAAACTCTAATTGATACCCTTTCTTAATTGCATCTGAAGTAAATGCATCCCAAGTATCTGGTGAATACCCCAATCCAAATTTCTGAATGGTTTCGGTCGTAAATCCTCGTTCTTTAAAATAAGTCAATCCAATTGCCTTACCCTGTTCCGTTTTGTGAAGAATATTTTGAAAAAAAGTATTTGCATATTCACTTACCAAATACATACTTTCTCGTTCATCGGCCTGATGTTTTTGTTCATCAGTTTGTTCCGTCTCTTCTATTTCTATATTATATTTTTTAGCAAGATATTTTATTGCTTCAGGATATGTGAAATGCTCATGTTCCATAAGGAATGCAACTACATTTCCTCCTTTACCACTAGAGAAATCTTTCCAAATTTGTTTAACTGGAGAAACCATAAATGAAGGAGTACGCTCTTCACTAAAAGGACTTAATCCTTTAAAATTACTTCCTGATTTTTTAAGCTGCACAAAATCTCCTATCACCTCTTCTAATCGGGCAGTTTCGAATACAGCATCTATGGTTGATTTATGAATCATTAAATACTAAACGTAACATTATATCTAAACAAAAGTAATATAAATCCTGATACGTATTTTGTATTATTTATATAAACAACAAGGCTGCCTTAAAAAAGACAGCCTTGTATAGCTAAATTATGAATTTAATACATCATTATTTGGCAATCACAAATTTTCTAGTTACTTCAATTTCATCTCTATTAGAAGTAAAACGTATGAAATATGTTCCAGTAGCTAAATTGCTTATATCTATTTGCTCTTGCGTACCTTGGTTTGATATTTCTTTTACCAATTGTCCGTACATAGAGAAAATCTTTAAATTATCTATTGATCTACCGCCAGCAGTAACATTTAATATTCCTTTAGCTGGAATTGGATAAATTCTAAAAGCATCTGTATCCTGGGAACGAAGGCCACTAAGTGGATACGTTTCTAACCTTGATGCTCCTTCTACACAGAAATCAGTAGCTTCAGAGCTACCAAAATCTCCTCCAGAAACAATTTCACCAGCATCGCTTGATAAGGTATAAGAACCATTACCAAATCCACAACAGATACCATCTCCGAAAGAATCAGAAATTGTAAACGTATATGAACCATTTCCTAAATCTGAAATAGTTTCAACAATCGTTGATCCATCAGGATTTGCAGTAGAATAGCTCTCTGAAGCAACTACACTTCCTTCTGAATCTGTTAAGGTCCAAGAAGTTTCTTGAGGGTAGTTATCAAAAGTAATACTTAAAGTTACATCTCCAGAAGCACAGTCTCCACCGCCTGGTCCTCCATTAGCATTTAATTGCACATTATCAATAGCTGCATCAGCTCTCCAAGTACCACCAGTTACTCTATTGAATCTTAGTTGCACTCCTGTGCCTACATAAGCAGCTAAGTCGATATTAGCAGTTTGCCAAGAATTACCTTGATTACCACTTCTATTCCAAATACTAGCCCAAGTAACACCTTCGTCATTACTTGCTTCAACATCTAAGGAACCAAAATTATTTGCTCCAAACATATGATACTGAAATGAGAAAGAAGCAGAAGTAGCTCCTGTAAGATCAAAACAAGGAGATGTTAAGATTGCTTGCTTATTAGGAAATCCAACTCCATTACCTGAAGCTTCTACATAGATGTAATTTGACCCATCTACAGCACTAGAAGGTCCAGTTCTATTAGAAGGTGTTCCATTAGCATCTACTGTCCAATCCAGATCATCTCCACCGTTCTGAGTCCAGTCTCCAAGACCAGTTTCAAAACTCTCTGCATAAGGTGGTAACACACCTCCTAAACAACCAGAAGCTGCAGGAGTTGTAACACTAACAGCATCACTTGCTACAGATTCATTTCCTGCTGCATCTTTTGCTATAACAGTAAATTCATAGGTAGTTTCTCCCGACAGACCACTAATAACTACAGTAGTATCAGAAACGGTTGCAACCACAACTCCATCTTGTAACACATCATATTCTGCCACACCAACATTATCTGAAGAAGGATCCCAGGTAAGTGTAGTCTGACCTGCAGTCGTATTAGATGCAGTAAGATTTGCTGGAGCAGTTGGAGCTTCTGTATCAGGAGCTTCAGTAGTTACTGTTAATGCTGCACTAGCCGCAGACTCGTTTCCTGCAGCATCTTTTGCTACAACAGTAAAATCGTATGATGTAGAAGGAGATAATCCTGTAATATCCGCTGATGTTGTCGCAACTGTAGCCACTAACACTCCATCCTGAAACACATCATATGCAGTAACTCCGATATCATCAGTAGAAGCTTCCCAACTAATTGTTGTAGATACATCTGTGGTATTAGATACCACTAAATTTGCAGGAACTGTTGGTGCTTCAGTATCTGGTGTATCTGGTTGTAATTTAAATGCCACTACGTGACTTCTTCTTACGTTTGGAGCAGGTCCTTTCATATACTCACTAATATGCCAGAAAGTCATGTCATCTAAAGGATCAATTGTCATTTGACCATAATCTCCATAACGACCATCTCCTCTATTATTTTGGGCATCTCCATCGGCAGAAACTTGTTCTGCAAGAGTCATTGTACCTATCGGATCACTAGATAATCTACCTGTATACCTTAACGAGGTAAACACAGTACTACTTACTACTGTATATGCAAGTCCAATATTACCTTGCGCATCTTGCGCTATACTACCACAGAAAGCACTTAAACCATCTGGTTGCACATAAGTTCCTTCTTGAAAGATTGTCCAAGGTTGTCCATCTGCAGTTTGTCTTAATTCATACCAACGAATACCTGCCAGGCTATCCGTACCATCAAGGTCAACTACAAAATTTAACACAATAGAATTGTGAGTACCAAAACGTCTATAATTAGTCATATACATCATAGTCGCTTGTAATGCATCTATATCAGGACCATTTCCTGGCTCATCTAAATTCTGGAATGATCCACCATCAAACACACTATCAAAAGGTGCAGTGTCTATTTCTTGAGGTTGAGATATAGTTGAATTCCCTGGATTAGCCCAGTCTACATCTGTAGTCCAAACTTTTATATGATCCTGAGAAACTCCGGACCAACTATCATCTTGTAAATACAGTATAGAATGTCCTACTCCAACAGGTGGTAAATTAGGACCTGTAGAGTTAGAGCCTCCTGGACTATAAAAACCATTTGTTTCTGCTCCTGGTAATGGAAAACCTAGGAATCCAGCATTTGGATCACCTACTAACATCTTATCTCTTTCTACTGCAAATACAACATCATTAGCAGTTGGGTTATTTTGATCCTTGTTAGCAGTGATATAATATCCGTCACTCCAAATAGATAGTTTTTCATAATCTGGGAATGATCCTGTATTAAATCTGTAGGTAAACCATCCATCATTTACTGGATCTGGTCCTTGCCCTACTGCAATTAAAATACCATTAGGAGTATTACTGAACTCCATAATAATAAATCGATCAGCATAATTGTCGTACACTACGATTGGATCACCTAAAGTTTCACCAGGGAATATAGTTCCTAATGAAGCTTCTGGTAACAATACATTACCAGATCTATCCAGAATACCAAACCCTGAATTAAAAGCATATACGTAATGATTAGGTCCAATTGCTCCAGTTGCGTCATTTAATACAGTGCCTATGTGCGCATCAAAAGAAGCGACTTCTGTACTAATTGCAGCTTTTGTTCCATTATTTTTTTGGAATTGTAAAAAAGGATCTTCTTGACCATATGCTGGAATCCCTTTTCCTGGAACAAACGTGTTTTGCCCTCTTTTTTTGTCTGGGGCTACATGATGAAAGTTTTTTGCGGATATTATATTATCCATTTTAGCAAGAGCTGGTATGTTTCGTACATAAGCTGCTTTACTAATTGTTGTGGGGCCTGTACCTTTTTGAGCCATAAGTCCAAAACTGCAGAGCATAAATAATGCTACATAAAAGAATTTTGTTTTCATATATCTAAAATTTGGTTAACTGTTACATAATCAAAGTACCAATTTTAGCATAAGTAGTATATCCACTAACTTGTATTAAGGGGGGAAATACAAGCAGGAATTTTAATTAAATCTGACAAAAAATCAGAATTTTCGGAATTTTAAATATATACTATTTTAGGAAAGAATAAAAAAAATAAATGTCATAAAATACTTACAATCAATACATTACGTTTAAACCGTAATTAAATTAAGGAAAATATTTATTTGGAAATATTTAACAATTAGTAATTTTTTGTATATTATTTAACACCATAAAAATGACTCTATTTATATAGTAATTTAATGGGGTATACAATAAACACTTATGCCTTACACCAAAACTATAATTACCACATTGATGAAAACGAAAAAAGAGTTATGATTATACACAACTCTTTTTTACAAACAAATGGGCTAACACTTAATAATTAAATTAAAGCTTATTTACTTTTTCTTTATGTAATATTTTTAAAATTTATGGAGAACCTAACCGATCATGGGTATTATCAAAGGTCAAAACGCAACCCCAAAGACACATTATTCTGATCTACCGAGGCATTTTTGAAAATTGGCGAGATATCATATTTAGCATATAATGACATATCCCCAAAGCCAATGTACGTACTTAATCCATAAATCAAATCATTGGTATTATAATCTCTTTTAATCTTGTCCTTAATTCTATCGCCATTTTCTTTATATTTTAATTTTTGACGAGTACTAATATTTGCACCAGCATAGCCTCCTATACCAATTCTGAATTTTCTAGCTGTTGAAAATCTCAATTTCTCTTCTGTCTCTCTTCTTTCGGATGGACCAAATTCAAAATGAACAGGAACTACTATATTATCCATTCTAAACTTAGACTTATCCAGTTCAACTCTAAATTCTTGTAATTCCGTTTGATTTCCATTTTCTACAAAATATCTGTTATCAGTTGGTTTTAACCCATTAGATTGATATGAGATCCCATATTTGATCCTCATAAAATTCGAATTTTTAAAAATTCTGGTTTTCCAAGCCCAGCCAATTTCAAAAAATCTACTACCTGCAATCTTATAATCCGAATCATCCAAGGACTGCCCTTCTACAATTGCATTATTTAATCCGAAAGCCACTACCAACTCAGAATAAGTGCGTCTATCATATTTAATTTTACGTCCTTTATTGTTCTTTATATTAACTCCTAAAAGTACATCTCCATCATCATTCTTATTACCCAATCCTATGGAGAGCTCTGTACCTTTGGTAGATGCATACTCGTTTCCATTACGTTCTAATAAAGCTACTTTATTATTAATAATGGCAATTCTATTTTCTATATTAAGAGCGCGATTATTAGCTGCTGCTTCCTTTAATACTTTGGCTTCTTCTGAAGTTATTTCTCCATTAACCATTCTTTCATTTATCGCTTCTACTTCCTTCTTTAATGCATTTTTTTCTGCAGTAACAATTCTTTCTTTCTCCTTTTCTAATTTTTCTATTTTTTCTTTAATTTCTATTTCCTGCGCACTTAAAAATTGGGTGCTCAACGTCATTATCGCCAATGCGATATATACAATTCTTTTCATAAGTATTAGATTTTTCTTACTATTCCCTCTCATTTAAGAGAGGGAATCAATAAGACTTGATTGATGAATATTTAATTATCTCTTTCTGCCACGGTAGTTTTAAGCTTTTCAAAACCTGTCTTAAGCGCTTCAAAGACACGATTTTTAAAAGATTCATCAAGCTCACTTTCTACGTCTAGAAGTAATGCTGATGCATTAACCGTATTAGATTTTAAAATTTGTTGTGTTGTAATTTCGTTCTGAGCCTTACGCAATAAAGTTTCTACTTCTTCATCGGTAATTACTCTATTATTTTTCTCAAGCTCTTGTACTTTTGCTACTAAGCTTTCTACTTTACTATTAATAATCGATGTATCTAATTGTACAGTTTTATCTTTTACATTGATATTATTTTTTATAGTATCAACCGTGACAACAACTATATCTTTTGTTTCAAAAACATCTTTTTGAGTTACTACCTTATTAACAATAAGTTCTTTTTTTATAATTTCTTTTTTATTTTTTGAATCCTTCTTTTTAGCGTTACTCTCGGCAATATTGGTAGATTCAATATTATTCTTAGTCTGTTTTTGAATTTCTACGGTTTCTAATTTTGGTTTTGGTTTTGTTTCTTCTACAATATTTATTGGTTCTTTTTTCTGAAAAACCTCTTTATTGTTCTCTACGAATTTATAATCCTGTACTTGATCTTTTTCTTCAGAATTCATGAACACAGTAGTAACAATCAAAAAACCAACGATGCTTGCTGCTATACCCAACCACCAATATTTTTTAGTAGTTTTTAGACTTTCTTCTTCATCCAATTGCAGCTCTAATTTACTCCAGGATTCCTGAGAAGGTTCTATAGTGCGCTGCTCCAACTTATCTTTTATGCTCTCTTCAAATTTCAATGGCGCCATTACTAATTTTATTTTGTTGATTTAACTTTTGCTGCAACATTTTTCTTGCTTTAAATAATTGAGATTTTGACGTACTTTCGCTTACATCCAACATTTTAGCAATCTCAATGTGTTTATATCCTTCTACAGCATATAATACAAACACCATTTTATATCCTTCAGGTAAACTATCTATTAACTCCTGAATCTGCTCTACTTCTAATTCTACATTGATATTATTCCAGGATTCTTCATTATATCCAGAGATATCTTCGGTGAATAATACTTGTTTTTGTTTTCTTAAAAACGATATAGATTCATTGACCATTATTCTTCGAATCCATCCTTCAAAGCTTCCTTCAAAATTAAATTGTTTAAGGTTTGTAAACACCTTAAGAAATCCATTCAGCATTACTTCTTCAGCAAAATGAGTATCTCGAATATAACGCCGGCATACACCAAGCATCTTAGGTGCATATTTCTCATACAACTGTCGCTGAGCGTCACGATGTTTTTGTATCGCTTGCTTGATGAGTTGTGTTTCGCTTTTATAAAACTGAATAACTTTCAAAGTAAAAATCACTTATTTATGGCCCTCTATTTACATAGACGCAATCACTTTAAAAAAGGTTGCCTGATCGGTTAAAAAAAGTTGTTATAATGGTTATAAGGTACAAAAGAAACATCTTACTTCACAGATACAAATCAATACAAAATACTAAAAATCAATATATTAATATTTTAAAGACACGCTTCTTTATAAGTAAAACCTTTTTTATTTTTTTCGATCAATAACGTAATTAACCATTAATTCTAATGAGGATTTGTATTCTGATTCTGGGTATTCTGATAAAATAGTAAGTGCTTCTTCTTTAAATTGGTGCATTACTGTAGTAGCATAATCTAATCCACCACTTATTTTCACAAAATCAATTACCTCTTTTACTCGCTTCTTATTCTTATTATGGTTCTTAACAGAATTAATCAGCCATTTCTTTTTTTCCTTACTACAATGGTTTAAGGTATAAATTAATGGTAATGTCATTTTTTGCTCTTTGATGTCAATACCTGTAGGTTTACCTATTGCAGTATCTCCATAATCAAATAAATCATCTTTGATCTGAAACGCCATCCCGATGAGTTCACCAAATTTCCTCATTTTTTCCACTGCGTCAGAATCTGGTTCTACTGAACAAGCTCCTAAACTACAACAGGCTGCAATTAAAGTTGCTGTTTTCTGACGAATGATTTCATAGTATACATCCTCAGTTATATCTAGATTTCGCGCTTTTTCTATCTGTAGTAACTCTCCCTCGCTCATTTCGCGTACTGCAACAGATATTATTTTAAGTAAATCAAAATCACCATGATCAATAGATAATAATAGTCCTTTAGACAATAAATAATCTCCAACTAATACCGCAATCTTATTTTTCCAAAGTGCATTGATAGAAAAGAACCCTCTACGTCGATTAGAGTCATCTACTACATCATCATGTACTAATGTAGCCGTATGTATCAACTCTATTACCGAAGCTCCTCGATAGGTTCTGTCATTAATTTCTCCTCCAGAAACCATTTTGGATACAAGAAAAACAAACATTGGTCGCATCTGCTTTCCTTTTCTGTTTACAATATAGTGGGTAATTCTATTTAACAACGCTACCTTGGAAGACATGGATTGAGAGAACTTTTGTTCAAAAAGTTCCATCTCATCAATTATTGGCAGCTTTATTTGTTCAACGACTTTCAATTCGTAGTACGTGATTTTGTTTTCTTACTATATGCGAAGATAGCACAATCCACATTGAGCATCAAAACACTTACTGAATAATTTATTCTGCAGTTTTTTTAAGATTTATTAGCCAATTGCCCACAAGCAGCATCAATATCTTTACCTCTACTTCTTCGTACATTAACTACAAAGCCTCTCGACTCTAGCGCGTCTATATAGTTTTCTATTGCTTTATTTGAAGCTTGTTGAAACTCTCCATCATCAATAGGGTTATATTCTATTAAGTTCACTTTACAGGGAACATATGAGCAAAATCTTAACAATGCATCAATATCTTCTTTTCTATCGTTAATTCCTTCCCAAACGACGTATTCATATGTTATTCTGCTTTTAGTCTTCTCATACCAGTACTCTAAAGCTTCTCTCAAGTCTGATAGCGGGAATTTTTCGTTAAACGGCATAATATTAGTACGCACTTCATCAATTGCAGAGTGCAAGGAAACTGCAAGTTTAAAACGCACCTTATCATCTGCCATTTTCTTAATCATTTTGGGCACACCAGATGTTGATACGGTAATTCTTTTAGGGGACATTCCTAGGCCTTCTGGAGAAGTTATTTTATCAATTGCCTTTAGCACATTATTATAGTTCATTAATGGCTCTCCCATACCCATAAAAACAATATTAGATAGTGGACGATCATGATACAATCTACTTTCGTTATCAATTGCAACTACCTGATCATATATTTCATCAGGATTAAGATTACGCATTCTTTTTAAACGTGCAGTAGCGCAAAATCTACAATCCAAACTACATCCAACCTGAGATGACACACAGGCTGTAGTTCTTGTTGGAGTTGGAATTAAAACAGATTCAACTACTAAACCATCATGTAGTTGTACTGCATTTTTAATGGTTCCATCCTTGCTACGTTGCATTTGATCAACCCTAATATGGTTAATCACAAAATTATCCTCAAGCACTTGTCTGGTAGCTTTGGAAATATTAGTCATATTTTCAAAACTATGAGCTCCTTTGCTCCAAAGCCATTCATAGACCTGATTTCCGCGAAAAGCTTTATCACCACTTTCTTCAAAAAACTGGCGTAATTGCTCTTTCGTCAGCGCTCGTATATCTTTCTTTTTTGACTTCATTTCTTTGCAAAAGTATGCAAAAGATACAGGGATCTCTAATAGAAAGTGTAAACTATTAATAAAATGTAAGTAGTAAGAATTTATTTTAGAATTTTACTGTACGGAAGTCCTCTCGATTATCCTTACGCGAAGTTTTAACACGTTTCCATTGGTGTACTCCACCTCCTTTATATTTTACATTAAGTATATTTAAATCATCTTCATCGATCCAGATTTGACAGCCAGAAATCTTTCCGTTTTTGATATCTGTAAATTGCCCGTTCACATACTTAAAACCGCTTTTGTTAGTTAAGTTTTTAAGAATCACCAATCCTTCTACTGGTTGATTTTTGTCATCACCTAGACACTCATAACATACTGCATCTCTTTCTGATTGACGCAACATTCTTTGTATCGATCCAAAAACTTTGTTTTGTATCATATATAGTTGAACTATATTAATAGCCACTCCTGTTTTTTTATCATAGGTTTTCCATTGCCCTAAAATCGGATTGGCATCATACGACCCTAATAAATCTTCCTTCAATTGAGAATCTACAGGGTTTTCTCCCAACCATATTTTAAAAAGAGCTTGCTTAAACTCTAAACTGTTTGGTACAGCACCTAATCGCTCTTTATTTTTATATAAAGTAATCTTTTCATCTTCTGTATATACTATCTTGAAAATCTCATACTTATGGATAGTTCCAGGTAGAAGTTGTATAAAATCCCTGATTTGATCTTCTAGAAGATAACTATTACCATCGGTAGCTCGTTCTAATCCATTTCTAATAATTTCTCTTAAATCATTAGTAGAAATATCAGCTACAGTCTTAATGGTAAGTGCCATAGGAGCATTTTTTTCTGCCACCATAATACCATCTTCAACGCCATCAACCTCAAAATCCAGGTATAATCCAATAGTATATAACTTCTCTCTTTCACCAGCGCCATTAAGCATCAATTCAGAATTCTCAAAAACATCAATATCATTAAAATGAATATTCCCGACTTTAGTTTGAGAAAAAGAAAGAAAAGTAGTAAAAAATAAAACGATGTGTAATATTCTGTTCATAAGATAGTATTTAATTCAGGTAGTTTTGTTCTAGGGCATCTACAAGAAACGATTATTTTTTAAAATAATAAACTTCGGCGGTTCTATACACTCATATTTTCGATAAAGAACCAAATTAACCGATATTTTACCATTATTCAAACTACGGTAAAACCGTAATTTTTCACAAAAGCTCCGCAAAATACTTATTTTTTTTGAAACAAACAGCATAACATCCTAATTTTAAGATTTCTACCATCAAGGATTATTCAAAAAAAAGAAGATTTCCCGTTAAAACTGACCTATATTTTATAATCTTCATCAAAAATAAAAAACTCCGCTTTAGTATGAATAAAGTGGAGTTTTTATATGAATACATTAATAATGTCTTTCTTAAATTATTAACATTGCATCACCATATGAATAAAACTGATACTTTTCTTTTACAGCTTCTTCATAAGCTTCCTTAATGAAATCGTGACCAGCAAAAGCCGAAACCATCATTAGTAATGTTGATTTTGGTGTATGAAAATTCGTTATCATACTATTCGCTATACTGAAATCATATGGAGGAAATATAAACTTATTAGTCCATCCTCTGAATTCATTTAACGTGTTATCTGAAGAAACTGAACTTTCTAAGGCTCTCATTACTGTAGTTCCTACAGCGCAAATTCTTTGCTTATTTGCGATTCCTTTATTAATTGTTTCTGTTGCACGTGCAGTTACATATGCTTCTTCACTATCCATCTTATGCTTAGATAAATCTTCAACCTCTACTGGATTAAAAGTTCCTAAACCTACATGCAACGTAATTTCTGCAAAATCAACACCTTTAATTTCTAAACGCTTCATTAAATGTTTAGAGAAATGCAATCCAGCTGTTGGTGCAGCTACTGCTCCTTCATTTTTTGCATAAATAGTTTGATATCTTTCTTCATCTTCTGGTTCTGCGTCTCTTTTGATATATTTAGGCAATGGTGTTTCTCCAAGATCCGTTAGTTTTTGTCTAAATTCATCATAAGAACCATCATATAAAAAACGTAGTGTACGTCCTCTTGAAGTGGTATTGTCTATAACCTCAGCTACTAAACTTTCATCATCACCAAAATATAGCTTATTACCAATTCGAATTTTACGTGCTGGATCTACTAGCACATCCCAAAGTCGTGTTTCAGAATTTAATTCACGTAATAAAAATACTTCAATCCTCGCTCCAGTTTTTTCCTTATTTCCGTATAATCTAGCCGGGAAAACTTTTGTGTTATTAAGAACCATGACATCATTAGGTTCAAAATAATCAATAAGATCTTTAAATTGTTTATGTTCTATTGTTTGATCTTTTCTATTAAGAACCATTAGACGTGCTTCGTCCCTATTTTCTGAAGGATATTCTGCTAATAATTCTTGAGGAAGGTCAAAACTGAAATGTGATAACTTCATTAGTGTTTGTTTTTTTCAAGGTGCAAATATACAATCTCGAAATAGGGGTTGTCAAGTAAATGTCAATATATTTTATAATTACGAAACTTTAAAGCCTAGTTTCTTCAAATCAGACCAAAAATCAGGATATGATTTTGATACGACATCTGCTTCTTGAATATACATAGCTGTACGTAGGGCCAAAGGCGCAAAAGCCATAGCCATACGATGATCTTTATAGGTAGCTATAGAAACTTCTGATTTAATTGATGATGAAGGTGCTAATCTCAATGTATCCTCAGTAATTGTTACTTCTCCACCTAACTTTTCAATTTCGGCTTTTAGAGCTTCTAAACGATCTGTTTCCTTAATTTTAAGGGTATGCAATCCTGTAAGGTAACACCCTTTACCTAATCCAAAACACGTAACAGCAATGGTTTGAGCTATGTCTGGAGCATTTGATAAATCTAATTCTAAAACCTCATCATCATTAGGTATAGGAATTTGACTCAACGTAATTGTATTCTTATCATAGGTAGTTTCAACACCCATTTGTTTATAAATCTGATCTAGCGCAGAATCTCCTTGATAACTTTCATTTTTATAACTCCCAATAGTTACATTTTTGTTATCTGATAAAGCAACAATACTATAAAAATAAGATGCGGAACTCCAATCAGATTCTACAGTCACTTTTTTTGTTGTTATCGACTTTACTGGATCAATGGTTATTGTATTTCCATCAAAACTTCCATCGATCCCAACATCTTTTAACAGGCTTAATGTCATTTTTATATATGGAACAGAAGTAACCTTTCCTTGTAATGAAATTTCTAAGCCATTAGGTAATGATGATGCAATTAACATAAGGGCAGAGATATATTGACTACTGATGTTAGCAGCTAATGACACTTTATTAATTGTTGGTTTTTTTCCTATAATTTTAATTGGCGGATAGCCTTCTTCTTTTTCATAAGAAATATCACAACCTAATTGCCGCAGTGCATCAACCAATACTTTAATAGGTCGTTCTTGCATTCTTTTACTTCCAGTCAATATGGTCTTTCTGCCATTCTGCACTGCAAAATAAGCGGTAAGAAAACGCATTGCTGTTCCAGCATGATGAATATCTATTAGTTCTTCATCACTGGCTAAAGCTGTTTGCATCAACTGTGAATCATCACTGTTGGATATATTCTCAATTTGTATTTCGCGATATAATGCTTGTAAAATTAATAATCTATTAGTTTCACTCTTAGAGCCAGTAATTTGTAATGTGGTGGTGTTTATATTCGAAATGTGGTTTAATTTCAAATTCATCTTATTGGTTTGGTTTTTGTTTTTGTTTTTGTTTTCTTACTTCAAAATAATACCCTAGAATCATTCCATACACTAATCCTCCAATGATTCGTGATATTAGATATCTTACCCAACGGCCATTATTTATTTTGTCTTCTACAAATGCATCAAAAGCTATACCTCCATATTGCATTAAATGTTCAGTAATACTAAACAGCACAATAAAGACAAGCCCTAAAAGCAGTACAGAAATCCAATATTTTTTTGATAAAATGATTGCTCTAAACATTATTTCAATTTCTCGTTATTATGATGACGATCGTGGTCTCTTTTTGTTTTTATATCCAATTTTTTATCAAAAGCATCCTGAAGATCTACACCTGTTTGATTTGCCAAACACAAAACTACGAATAAGACATCAGCTAACTCTTCTCCAAGATCTTTATTTTTATCACTTTCTTTTTCGCTTTGTTCTCCATAACGTCTTGCAATAATCCTAGCAACTTCACCAACTTCTTCGGTTAGTTGCGCCATATTAGTCAATTCATTAAAATATCGTACTCCGTGATTCTTTATCCATTCATCAACGGCTTTTTGTGCATTTTGGATGTTCATAATTACATTTTTTTAAGAACTACTTGTTCATTTTCTTTCTGAATAACCTGATTATAGAACTCTTTAATAGCTGAATAGTATTGCGCTGGTATCATTGAAGTGTTTATTGTTTCATCTACAACAACCTGAACTATTCCGTTAGAAACATTAGACCTGAAAGAAAACTTACCCATATTATCTGGTAATTTAAATGCTCCTGATTTTGGGAACTCTACTACTTCATATCCTTCAGGTATTTTAATATTTACCATATACATATTAGAAAAACCATACCCGAAGTCTATTGGGTATTTTCTTTCGTCAGATTTAAAAACATTTTCTTTATCCCTCAAAAATAGTAAAGGTGAAAAGAAAATCTCGTCTTCTATCACTTCAATTTGATCTTCCATTGTAAAACTAAACCTTTCGCTTACTCCTTTACCATATTCTTTAACTCCTTTTACTTCATATGCTTCTAATTCGCTAATTCCGTATTTTCTTTCAAAACGTTTTGCTTTACTCTCATTATCTTTACCTCCATTGACTGTTCTAAAGTTATGTGCTAAATAATCCAGATGACTTAAATTCAATTTACCTTTAACCATCCCTTGATCATCAATTTCACATTGCATACTATATCGATTCAATGAAGGCTTTTTTGGCCTAAAATTAACCATTTGGGATGCTCCGTTTTTAGAGATCACTCTTCCTGTTCCTCGAATAACTCTATCTGGAAGAATATTAGGCATTCCGTATTTATCAGTGGCATCCAGATAAAATACTTTACCATCGGGAAGTCTTACTCTAGATATTACATAATCAAATCCATCCAATGTTGGAAATAAAGAAATAGCCTTATAACTAGAGCTTACAATTACTGGATTAGCTTCTACACCAGCATAAGAAAGCATGGATGTTAACATTAAATTTATTTCTGCAACATTACCTGTACCTTCTTTATATGCTTTCTTTAGACCCTTTCTTGAGTAAATCGTATACATATTATTCCAATTCATCTTTCGCTTCACAAAATCATACACTAACGCCGCTTTTTTTAACGGATCACTGATCCCGCTTACCAAGGTTGCTACATCATCCTTGTAATAATTACTTTTCTTTAATTCTCCTCCAAAATTAGGATTTGTATAAATAGTATTTGTAACTGCTTCCCAAGTAGATGAATAATTATTAATAGGGCTATTAGGAAATGAAGTAAATGCTAATTCAAATACTAGAGATGACACATAATTCTGTGTATTCCCAGAAAATGGCTCGTTTTTTAATGCAGGAACATTCTGAGAATTAACGACATATCTGGTTCCTCTATATTCAATTACCTGACTACTACCTCTTACTCTTCCACCTCCTACACCAGGATCTATTCTTGCAGAAGTTTTATGCGTTAATTTACCTTCATAATTGGATTCCTTTAAGTCGATCGGCAAATATCCTGTTGAAAATTTCTTGAAATTAAAATACTCTGGAGAGCTTATGTTAACCTCGATCTTTTTGATTGGTATAGCATATTGTAAAAACACTCGATCTATATTATAAAAGAATGGTGAAACTATTTTGTATTTATACTCTATAACAGAACCATCCTGCAATGCTGGCATGGTGAATTTTGTTTGATTATAATTTTCTGAGAGTTCATTTTCAAAAATTCCATCTTTTTTTAATTTAGTTTCGACTATTTTATCACCAACCAAAGAATATGTAATTCCTTTTAAACCACTTACTTTTTCTTTAGCACTACTTCTTTTATATAAGTTTATCTCGTCGGTTGCATATTTAAACCCTTCTTTATTATAGACTTTAATCCTCTTAAAAACCTCTGTTACTAATTCAAACCCATCACCTCCATACATAAACTTCACCTTTTTACTTTCGTATAATACTGCTGCATTTGCAGTACTATCTGATGGATATGATTTTTCTAATAACTCATCTTTAGAAACTTTCCCATATTTATATTCTTGTGCTTGTATACTTGTTAAAAACACAAGAAATGCACAGACTATTACTATTCTTAATTTTCCCATGGTTAAATAATTAGTTGTTATTGTTGTTTTAGTACTATTTTGGACTTATCCGTATTTCGAATTTTGGACATAAATTGTCTATATTTTTCGTATTGTTCCTTAGGATAAGTACCATCATTAATTTTTAATTTTCTTGTAAACTTTAATTCCGATTCACTTGCTTTTTCAAGTCGATATGAATAACTACCAAAAATCGTCTCAAAAGATTTTTCACCTGGTAGTTTATCAATAGCATACCCTGTTGGCACTTTAATTATATATTCGTCTGTATCTATATACCCTCTAGAAATTACCAACGGCATCTTTCTATCATCATATTTAGGCATTTTAGATTTCATCCTATTAAATACATTAGGAACTATTAATAGTCTGCTTCCAGCTTTTGTGGTATAATTGGTAGCATTTATCTTAATCTTTTCTCTATATATTATATCATCTCTGTTATCATCTAATTCCAGAGATAAAATATTCAGGTTATTTACATAATCCCAATATTCCTTATAATATAAATTTTGATCTTTTGGAGATTTTAATTTTGTTAGATATCTCCAATCATATTGCAATCCTTTAGATTCTAATTCTATTTCAGCCACTATGGACTTATCTGATTGAAGGTAAATTGTTGCTTTTGTATGTAGTGTATTTTCCTCTGGTTTATACTTTTTAGTTCTTTTAATCTCTCCTCCTTCTGGCTTAATTACAAGCACATTGCGATCATCTGTAAAATCTCCTATAAAATTAAATGGTGCAGTTTGGCTAGTACATTCCAGCCATAGATCCTCATCTTCATTTGGTATATTTAGTATTACATGATTCCCTTGCATAGAAGCAAAATCAGCATCAATATCCCTTTTATCTGAGTCTCCGTACACTACAGTATAATAGGATTGAATATCCTGACTATCCAATAATGCTTTGGTATAATTAGTTAAAGCTTTACAATCTCCATATCCTAATCTATCTACATCCTCTGCCAACATTGGCATCCAACCTCCTATCCCCAATTGAACACTGATATATCTGGTTTTGTTCTGCACATATTCATAAATCCGCTTTGCTTTCTCCTTGTTTGAATCAGCATCAGATACTAGTTCTGAAATTGTCTGAATAGTTTCTGGAGATAATTTATCACGACCAGAAACTAGATTATCATATTGCCATTTTCCCATTGATTTCCAATCTGTAGCAGAGCCTGCTACATTTACTAAAGAAAAATCCTTTAATGCTATCCTAGCATTTGGAACCAATTTATCAAAAGAAGGGCTTTTTTGTTCTGGTTCGATTGCAGAAATGTTTGTTATAGAATATGAGACTTCTTCATCTCCTTTATCAACCGTTACAGGATAATTATCGAATTTCTTTTCTTTATATCGGAGAGCCACCTTGGTTGGATTAATAACCTTATAGGAAGATTTTTCTATACTTAAATAATATCCTTTAATAGGAAACCAAGGTTCAATAAAAACTGAACTTTTATTTTCTACTTCACTTTCATACACTAACGTATATGGGTATCCTATTGGAGTATAGTCAAAATACAGCATACGATTATCACCAATGAGGGAAAAACCATCATACATGCTTCTATCTTTAAAATCTTTTTTCTTGTATTTTTTTATCTCTTTACCAAAACCATTATATACTATCGCTTCTAATTTTTTGATTTTACTAGACGTATCATAAGGCTCATATGAATCCGCATATCGGTTACCATATTTATTCAGCACTGTTACCACTCTCCTTGTTTTTACTGTAACTGAGTTTGTAGAATTAATGTATACCATAACATCTTCAGCTCTTACGATAGCATTGGCATCTTTAGTTAATATAGAATCAAGAAGTATAGATTGTAAATTAAAATCACTCTGTGCAGAAACACTCATTGAAGTACCTAAAAAAACCGCAATCAGCACAAATAGTATTGTTCTTTGCATATAATATTATTATTTGGGGGTAATTAATTACTCTTTATTTTTAGTATCTATGATTATAGTAACTGGTCCATCATTAAGAAGAGATACTTTCATATCTGCTCCGAATATGCCAGTTCCTACTTTCTTTTTCAAATCTGACTCTAACTTTGTTACAAACTTTTCGTACAAAGGAATAGCTGTCACTGGTTTTGCAGCTTTGATATAGCTTGGGCGGTTTCCTTTTTTTGTACTTGCTTGCAATGTAAATTGACTAACCACTATTGCATCACCATCTATATCTACAATGCTTTTGTTCATCACACCTGTATCATCTCCAAAAATTCTTAAGCGACTTATTTTTCCTGATAACCATGCAATATCATCTTCACAATCTGCTTCTTCAATACCAATCAAAATTAAAAGTCCAGTTTCTATTTCTGAAATTGTTTTTCCTTCTACCTTAACCGATGCTTCTGAAACTCTTTGGATTACTGCTTTCATTAATTTGATCTATCATTAAGTAGTAACATTAAAGATTCTTTTGTTACCCTAACATTTAATATTATTTTAAAAAAAGTTGTGAATTGAAGGAGAAATCGATCTAAGCCTTCTTATTTTAAAAGGTCATAACTAGTTGTTAGTCCTCATTATCATAGTTATTCTTACGGTAATGCTCCTCTTCACCTTCCAGAATTTGCAAATAACTTTTATATCTTGACCAAGCAATATCTTCATTCTCCAACGCGTCTTTTATAGCACATTTAGGTTCATTAATGTGTAAGCAATTGTTAAACTTGCATTGTTGTTTAAGTTCAAAGAACTCTGGAAAGTAGTCCCCTAATTCTTCTTTATCCATATCTACAATTCCAAAACCTTTGATTCCTGGAGTGTCTATGATTTTAGCATCAAAACTAAGGTCGAACATTTCTGCAAATGTTGTTGTATGCTGACCTTGTTGGTGTTGATCACTAATTTCTGCTGTTTTTAACGATAGATTAGGCTCAATTAAATTAACCAAGGTAGATTTACCTACACCACTATGTCCTGAAAACATACTGACTTTACCTTCCATCAAAGATTTAACCTTATCAATATTTTTACCTGTTTTTGCAGAAATACCTATGCATTCATACCCTACTTTTCTATATAAAGCGGCTAAATATTTTATTTCTAGCAATTCATCTTCATTATAAGTATCAATCTTATTAAAAAGTAATACTGCTTTTATATCATACGCTTCTGCAGTTACCAAAAACCGATCTATAAATGTGGTAAATGTCGGAGGATTATTAAGCGTAACTAATAAAAAAACCACATCAATGTTTGCAGCAATGATGTGGGTTTGTTTTGATAAATTCACTGATTTCCTAATGATATAATTCTGACGTTCTCTAATATTCTCGATTACTCCAGTTTCTCTATCATTTTTGGTTTCTAGTTTAAAATCTACTCTATCTCCAACAGAAACAGGATTCGTACTTTTTATACCTTTTATTCTAAATTTACCTTTTATACGACATTCATACACAGCTCCGTTATCCGTTTTTACGGTATACCAACTTCCAGTAGATTTATAAACAGTTCCTGTCATAAACGCAAAGATGCAAATAAATCTCTATACCCAATAGGTATTATCCAAATTTAAGATCTAGCTACTTTTTTCTGATGATTGATTGACTCTTGGTGAATCGCTTTATAAATTCTTAAAATAAACTCTTCACTCAATCCTTTTTCCTCTCCTTCGAGAATCATTTTTCCAAGAATTTCGTTCCAACGTTTAGACTGTAGTATAGCTACATTCTGTTTTGCTTTAGCCTTACCTATTTCATCAGAGATTTTCATTCTTTTTGATAAAACATCTAATAATTGATTATCAGCGACATCAATTTTTGCTCGTAATTCACTTAAAACTCTTTGGTACGCTTCATCTACGCCTATTTCCTTACGAATTTTTAAATCTTTCATATGCTGAATTAAAGTATCTGGTGTAATTTGTTGTGCTGCGTCGCTCCAAGCGTTATCTGGATCAAAGTGTGTTTCTACTATTAACCCATCAAAGTTGAGATCTAGTGCTGTTTGGGATAGATCAAAGATTAAATCTCTCCTTCCTGCAATATGAGAAGGGTCTAAAATTAACGGCAAATCAGGAAAACGATTTTGCAAGTCAATAGGAATTTGCCATTCTGGAATATTACGATATTTTGTTTTTTGATATGTTGAAAAACCTCTGTGAATCACTCCAAGGTTTTTTACATCACACGTATAAAAACGCTCTACCGCACCTAACCATAGTGATAAATCAGGATTAATTGGATTTTTAATTAGTACTGGGTTATCAATCCCTTTGCAAGCCTCTGCAATATCTTGGACAATAAAAGGCGAAACTGTACTCCTTGCACCAATCCATAATACATCTACTCCATGCTCTAATGCCAATTCTACATGATGAGGATTTGCTACTTCGGTAGCAATTTTCATCCCAGTTTCTTCTTTAGCGCGTTGTAACCACTTTAACCCTAAAGCACCAACTCCTTCAAAATTTCCAGGTCTGGTTCTTGGTTTCCATATTCCTGCACGAAGTACAGTAGCATCAGAATCCTTTAGTTGATGTGCTATTTTGACTACTTGCTCTTCTGTTTCTGCACTACAAGGACCTCCTATCACCAATGGGTGATCTAAATTATATTCATCTAACCAGTTTCTAAGTTCTTTCTTATTCTCCATTTCTATTTTTTTAGCTCTATTAGTATTCGTTTTAAGTGGTTATTTTATGATATTCCTTTCAAAATTGTTTTTATGTGATTTGTATCTTCCATTTCTTTATAAATTTCGACAAAATTATCTTCTTCAATTAGCTCCTTAAATTGAGTAAGATTTGCAATATATTCTTCTAGGGTTTCGATCACATTTTCTTTATTGTGTTTAAAAATCGGTGCCCACATTTCGGGTGAACTTTTTGCCAATCGCACGGTAGATGCAAATCCACTGCCTGCCATATCAAATATATCTCTTTCGTTTTTTTCTTTTTCGATCACAGTCTTTCCTAACATAAAAGAACTAATATGTGATAAATGGGACACATATGCTATATGCTTATCATGAGAAGCAGGATCCATATACCGAATTCGCATTCCTAATCTTGTAAAAATCTCCATGCCTTTTTCCTGTAATTTAAAAGCAGTTTTCTCTACTTCACAAATAATATTAGTTTTGCCTCGATACAAATTTGCAATAGCCGCCTGAGGTCCAGAAAATTCAGTACCAGCAATAGGGTGTGTTGCCAAATAATTTCGACGCTTAGGGTGATCATTGACAGAATTACAAAGTTTCTTCTTTGTAGAACCCACATCAAACACTAGACATTCATCGTTAATTCTTTCCAGAATTTCTGGCAAAACTTTTACCGTTATATCTACAGGAATAGCTGTAATTACTACATCTGCTTTATCTAGATCTTCAATATTAGATTTTTTATCTATCAAGCCTAGTGACAAAGCACTATCTAAATGTTCTTCATTTTTATCAATCCCATATATTTCAGCTTCATTAAAAGCCGCTTTAATATCAATTGCGAATGACCCTCCAATTAAACCTATCCCTATTACGAATACTTTCATGCTTCTACCTGTAATCTTTTTATAGCTTCTTTTATATTTTCTTTGGTTACACAAAGTGAAAAACGAATGTAACCTTTACCATTACTTCCAAAAATATCACCTGGAGTTATAAACACGCTATTCTGATATAAAATATCATCTATAAACTGCATTGCATCTGTTCCTTCAGGGAGTTTTGCCCAAACAAACATTCCAGTTGCTGTCTTATCGTATGTACAACCTAGAATTGATGCTAAGTCCCAAATTAATTCTCTTCGTTTTGCATAAATATTGTTTATTTCCGAATACCAATTATCGGAGATATTTAATGCGGCAATGGCTCCTTTTTGAATTCCTTGAAACATACCACTATCCATATTACTTTTTACTTTAAGAATTGCTTCTATTTTATCCTGACTTCCGCTTACCATTCCTACTCGCCATCCAGCCATATTAAAAGTCTTACTTAAAGAGTTTAATTCTAACGCAACTTCTTTTGCATCATTAATAGATAAAATACTAATAGGATTATCATTCAATATAAAACTATATGGATTGTCATTTATTAGTAAAATATTATGTTCTTTCGCAAAAGCAACCAATTTTTCTAATGTTTCAATACTTCCTGCTGCTCCAGTAGGCATATGTGGATAATTAATCCACATTATTTTCACTTTGCTAAGGTTAAGATTAGACAGTGCATCAAAATCTGGTTCCCAATTATTTTCATGTTTTAAATCGTATACTATTGGGGTTGCTCCCAATAGTTTTGTTACCGATGTATATGTCGGATATCCTGGATTTGGGACTAACACCTGATCTCCTTCATTAAGATAAGCCATTGAAATATGCATAATACCTTCTTTAGATCCCATTAATGGTAAAATTTCATTTTCAGGATCTAATAAAACTTGATATTTATCATCATAAAAATCAGCAATAGCTTTTCTTAATGTTGGTAATCCTTGATAGCTTTGATATTTATGAGCACCATCAAGAACTACTGCATTCTGAATAGCATCAACTACTTCTTTTGGCGGATCCAAATCGGGGCTTCCAATAGCCATATTCAAAATAGGTTTACCTGAAGCTGCCAATGCTCTAACTTCTCGTAATTTTTTAGAAAAATAATATTCCTCTACTGTCTCTAACCGTTTTGCCGTTTGAATACTCATCCGTTTTGATTTTTATATTCTCCTAAAATTTTAAGTTCTAGAGCCATTATTTTTAATATTGAAATCGCTTTCTGATAATCCTCATATTGATCAAAAGTTACATCTACAAAAAAAGAATATTTCCATGGCATAGCTATAACTGGCAATGATTGAATCTTAGTAAGATTCAATCCGCAATCGCTCATTACATTAAGCACTGTTGCCAAACTACCTCTTTTATGATCTGTAAGAAATTTTAAAGATGCTTTGTTAATTTCTTTCTTATCAACTCCAGAGTCTTCTCTTGTATTAAGGATAAAGAATCTTGTACTATTTGATTTAATTGTCTGGATTCTTTTAGCCAAAATATCCAACTTATAAATGGCTGCTGCTGTTTCTCCTGCTACAGCTGCAATACCCATTAATTGTTTCTCCTGTATTCTTTTGGCTACATCAGCAGTATCTGCATCCTCTACCAACTTAATATGTGGTTGTTCTCTAAAAAAATCCTTGCATTGCAGTAATGCCATTGGATGAGAATACACCTCTTTTATATCAGAAATCTCTTGCCCTTCTAAAGCCATCAAACAATGGTGAATTGGCTGAAAATACTCTCCGCTAATCGTTAAATCATGCTCATCTATATATGCATAATTAGGAATAATAGATCCAGCTATAGAATTCTCTATCGCCATTACTGCATCTGTACTTTTCTCTTTCTCCAGACTATGAACCAACTCCTGAAAAGACATGCACTCATCTACATCTACTTCATTACCAAAATATGCTTGTGCAACTCCATGATGATATGAACCTCTTATTCCTTGTATGGCAACTTTTTTTCTCAAACGTTTTAAATTTTGATTTCAAAAAAAAATCCCGATGTTACATCGGGATTCTAGTTTTATAAATTTGACTTATTCATTTACATAGCGATCCCGTTCTTACTTTTAAAATAAAAGAAGAAAAAATAAAATCGGTTCCAAGTAAATAAATTGCTCATTGTTGTTTCTTTATTACGATGCTAAAGTAGCTAAAAGTATTGCTATACAAAATAATTTTTCATTTTTTTCACTAGTTCCGCATTATTATCATCAAATTTCAAATATTTGATTACAATCTATGAAGTATTATAAATAAATAATCCTGTATAATACGAATCTTCTACATTTTTGATCGCTAACAAACGTTAGTAATTATATCACTTCCAGCTCCTTACCTACTTTAGTAAATGCTTTCACTGCTTTTTCAAGGTGTTTACGATCATGTCCAGCTGATAATTGTACTCTAATTCTCGCTTTTCCTTGCGGAACTACTGGATAGAAAAATCCAATTACATAAATACCTTCGTCTAACAACTTTGCAGCAAACTCTTGAGCCAATGTTGCTTCATACAACATTACTGGAACTATTGGGTGGTCACCAGGAACGATATCAAATCCTGCAGCTGTCATCTCTGATCTAAAATATTTGGTATTTTCTTCTAATTTATCTCTTAGTGATGTGGACGAACTCAATAGGTCTAATACCTTGATTGATGCTCCTACAATTGAAGGAGCTACTGTATTAGAAAACAAATAAGGTCTAGAACGTTGTCTTAACATTTCTACAATTTCTTTTCTTGCAGCAGTAAATCCTCCTGATGCACCACCAAGTGCCTTACCATAGGTACCTGTAATAATATCTATTCGTCCCATTACATTTCGATATTCATGGGTTCCGCGTCCAGTTTTACCAAGAAAACCTGTAGAGTGGCATTCGTCAATCATGACCATAGCTTTGTACTTATCAGCCAGATCACATATTTTATCTAATTGTGCGATCGTACCATCCATAGAAAAAGAACCATCAGTCACTATTAATATTCTTCTAGAACCTTCTGCCGATTGCAATTGTTTTTCTAGGTCAACCATATTATTATGCTCATACCTAAAACGTTTTGCTTTACATAAGCGAATTCCATCGATAATAGATGCATGATTTAAGGAGTCTGAAATAATTGCATCTTCTGCGGTAAGAATAGGTTCAAAAACACCTCCGTTTGCATCAAAAGCTGCTGCATACAAAATACAGTCTTCCATTCCCAAAAATTCTGCAGTTTTATGCTCCAATTCCTTATGAATATCCTGAGTACCACAAATAAAACGTACTGAAGACAATCCATATCCATGAGAATCGATTGCTTCTTTACCTGCTTTTATAACATCAGGATGTGACGAAAGTCCTAAGTAATTATTTGCACAAAAATTCAATACATGTTTTGTATTCGTTGTATCTATTTCTGCTCCTTGTGGAGTAGTGATTATCCTTTCGGATTTATATAACCCTGCAGATTTAATTTCTTCTAATTCTTTTTGTATGTCATTTTTTATATTCGAAAACATGGGTAGTTATTTTTATTATTGTTTGTTTAGAAATAAACTTTCTAAAACATTAGAATTTCTTTATTTCTTGATCCTTTTTTATATTTTTCTTGTAATTTCTGAATCATTACCTCAGTTATGTCTTTCAGATCGAACTTAGGTTTCCATCCCCAGTCACTGGCTGCAGAAGCGTCATCAATTGATCTAGGCCATCTCGAAGCAATTTCTTGCCTAAAATCTGGCTCATATTTCACTTTAAAATCAGGATATAATTTACGAATTTCAGCAACAATTTCGGCAGGTGCAAAGCTAATTCCTGCAATATTATAAGAAGTTCTTACATTAATATCTTTTTTTGGTGCATCCATTAGTTCTATGGTTGCGCGAATTGCATCATCCATAAAAATCATTGGAAGCGTTGCATCTTCTTTTAAAAAACAACTAAATTCTTCTTTTAATACTGCTTTATGATATATATCTACCGCATAATCGGTTGTTCCTCCACCTGGCAATGATTGATAACCAATAACTCCTGGATATCGAATTGATCTAACATCCAAACCATATCTTAAAAAATAATATTGTGCCCAATTCTCTCCTGCCGCCTTGCTAATGCCATACACCGTTGCTGGATTAAGATAAGCATCATCTGGAGTATTGTCCAAAGGAGCTCCTTCTCCAAACACTGCTATCGAACTGGGAAAAAACACACGATCAATTTTATTTCTCCTTGAAACTTCGAGCACATTAAATAATGTCTTCATATTAATATCCCAAGTAATTAATGGAGTTTCTTCTCCTTTAGCAGATAAAATTGCCGCTAAATGATAAATCTGATTAATCTCATATTTTGTTACAACTTCTTCAATTCTATTACTATCTGTAGCATCAATTATTTCGAAGATTCCATTATAATTATCTCTTTCTTTAAGATCAGAAGCAATTACATTTTCATCTCCAAACTTGTTTTTCAACTCTTCTGTAAGTACAGAACCTAATTGCCCATTTGCACCAATTATTAAAATCTTTGTTCCCATATCCTTTCTTAAAATTTTAACACAAATAAGTGTTATTTACTTACTAAAGTAATAATAGCAACGTTTACTTCCGAATAAAATACATAACTAAGTAATTTTTCCTTTATATTTATATTTTCAAAACTATTTTTACTTTTAATTATATTTAATTTTATATTTTAAAGTAATTTTTAACCAATAACATGGAGCAATTAGATCAAACAGATATCACTATTCTTAGAATTTTACAAAAGGATTCTAAAAAAACCGCAAAAGAGATTGCCACCATACTTAACCTTACACCTTCTCCTGTATATGAACGCGTAAGACGATTAGAGAAACAGGGGTTTATTAAAAAGTATGTTGCGATTCTTGATAAGAAACTAATAGATAGATCTATAACCACTATTTGCCAGGTATCTATGCGATATCATAATGAAGCTTTTATTGAAAAGTTCGAAGAACAAATCCAAAATCTTGATGAAGTCCAGGAATGTTATCATATGGCAGGACAGGTTGATTTTATTTTAAAAATTCATACAAAAAGTCTTGAAGAGTACCATGATTTTGTAAAAACTAAACTTTCAAAAATTGAGAATATTGGGGTTTTGAATAGTACTTTTGTATTAAAAGAAATCAAACATTCTTCAGAGTTTTATATTTAGACTAAAACATAAATGTTACAAAAACTCGTTAGCATAGAAATTTAATTGTCTATTTTTGATAAAAAACACCTCATGTCGATTTCAGTCTCTAATATTTCAAAGATTTATGATACCCAAAAAGCGCTAAACGAAATTTCTTTTGATATTAAAAAAGGAGAGATTGTTGGCTTTTTAGGCCCTAATGGTGCTGGAAAATCTACGATGATGAAAATTTTGACAACGTATTTAGATCCATCGGATGGTAATGGATCTGTTAACGGTTTTGATATCAACTCTCAACCAATAGAAGTTCAAAGAAGTGTTGGATATCTTCCAGAACACAACCCTTTGTATTTAGATATGTATGTTAGAGAATATCTATCCTTTAATGCTAAAATCTACAAGATTTCGAAATCAAGAATAGAAGAAGTAATTAAGTTGACTGGTCTTACTCCAGAAGCAAATAAAAAAGTAAGTCAATTATCTAAAGGATATCGTCAACGGGTTGGGTTAGCGAGTGCGTTATTACATGATCCGACTGTTCTAATTCTTGACGAACCCACTACAGGATTAGATCCCAATCAATTAGTAGAAATTAGAGAACTGATAAAGTCAGTTGGAGAAGAAAAGACTGTTTTTCTTTCTACCCATATTATGCAAGAAGTAGAAGCGATGTGTGATCGCGTAATTATTATCAATAAAGGCGAAATTGTTGCGGATAAAAATTTACATGAAATAACAGATCAAACAGATCAAATTGTAGAAGTTGAATTTGATTATCGAGTTGAAGATGCTTTTTTAATGAAACTTCCTCATATAAAGGGTGTTAAAAATGTTCACGGATTTGCATATCAACTCACATTTGATACTACTACAGACATGCGTTCTTCAGTTTTTGATTTTGCCCATGATAACGAATTGAAAATCCTTCAACTCTCTAGAAAGAATAAAGATCTAGAAAGTTTATTCAGAGAACTTACTAGTTAATTTTAACGAAAAAAATTAAAAAGCGTTTTCAAAATCGAGTAACACTTCTTTTAGTTTTTTAACAGTAACGGGTTTCACGATATAGTCACTAACACCTTGATATGTTTTTGCCTTTAAAACGTCTTCTGGATCAACCGATGAAGAAACTATATAAATAACTATTTTTTTCTCGCAAGGAATTTTAACAAACTCATCTAAAAACTGCCATCCATCCAATATTGGCATGTTTAAATCTAGCAAAATAACATCTGGCAAACCTATGTTTGAAGAGATAATTGACGTTAAATTATTCAATGCCTCTTTACCATCTCTGAAAACCATCAGACTTTTACAAAACCCTATGAGTTCTATGATTTTTTTGATCCCAAATATAAAAATAGGATCATCATCGATAACACAAGCAATATCTATTTTACTCATATTTCATGAAAATTTTAAAGGTTGTTCCACTATTTACTTTACTTTCTACTTCTATTCTTCCTCCTATTGCTTCTACTTGATTTTTAGTAATAAATAATCCAATCCCTCTAGATTTTTTGATATTAGGGTGAAATGTTTTATACATACCAAATAGCTTTGATCTATGTTTTTTTAAATCTATTCCCAAACCATTATCTTTAATACTCAATACAACTTCTTGCTTTTCTTTAATTGCACTTAAAGATATATAACTATCTCTTTCATCGGCACTGTACTTAATACCATTGGTAATAAAATTAAGCAATATACTATCCAAATATGCTGGTATAGCTAATACTTTTATATCTGCATCTACTTCGTTTTTAATAATCACTTTTGATTCAATAGCAATCGCATGTACACTTTTTGCAATTAGATCAATAACATCCTTTAATCCTATTGACACTAAACTTTCATCTATTAGCGTATTAATTAGAACAACCTCATTTAAGTGAGAGATTGTTTCTGAGAGATTTGTAGATGCTGTCTTAAAAAGTTGAACAATCTCATTATTCTTCATAGCTGGGTTTTCCTGAATGAATAAATCCAAAAGCATCTCAAAATTACCTGAATGAGATTTAAGATTATGTGAAACTATATGCGCAAAGTTTTTAAGTCTTTTATTCTGATCTTCGGCTACTTTTAATAAAGATTTCAGTTCTTCTTTTCTTTTTAACTTAGTGATATCTGATGTATGAATCACGATTCCTCCTACTTGATTTTCATTAGAATACCAAGGGCATAACTCCCATGAAATCCATTGTATTGTACCATCTTTCTTTTCAATAGATTCTTCCTCGTTTCTAATCACTTCTCCTTCGAGCGATTTTTGATAATTAGATTTCCATTTATTAGCTATTTCTGGAAGGACTTGAAAATGTGATTTCCCTAAAATATTGTTATCCTTAATACCATATACTTCAAACCATTTTTTAGAGGCTGCCAAATAGTTCATTTCACAATCAAACATTGCCATTGCACTTGGCGTCTGTTCTATAAAAAGTCTATTTCTTTCAAAATCTTTTTTCTTTTTGGTTATTTCTTGATGTGATCCTATCATCCATTCAGGATTTCCCTGATCATCCCAACTAATTACTTTTCCTTTATCCAGTACCCATATATATTCACCATTTTTATGTTTCATTCGAGCTTCGCAATCATAAATAGCAGTATTTCCAGAAAAATGCTCCTGTAATAGTTTATTAGATTTCTCCAGATCATCTGGGTGCGAATATTTCATCCAAGTATCAATAGAAACAGGAGATAATTCAGAGAGTGAATATCCAATAATCTGTGCCCATCTCTCATTAAAGATAGTTTCTCCAGTTTGCACGTTCCATCGCCAAGTTCCTAAATCTGTACCTTCAATAATGTGTTCAAAATCCGATATTTGATTACGAAGATCTTTTTCTGCTTTTTTTAGCTTTGTTATATCTGTATGCGCTCCAAGCATTTTTCTTGGTGTACCTTGATCGTCTCTTAATATAATCCCTCTACATTGTATCCAAACGGTATGACCTAATTTATGACGATATCTAACAATTTGATCAAATGGATAAGTTGGATCCTGAGAATGCTTAGAAAAATTAGCATATACTTTTTTTAAATCTTCTTTAAATATTATGTCCTGCCAAGCTGAAGATTTATGAGGCATCTTTGTAGGGTCATAACCTAATGTTCTCCAAAACCTAGAATTCATCCATTCATTCTCTGGGTTATCAAGATCCCAAAACCATAACCCATCTATTGCTGCTTCTTGTAAAAATTCAAAAATTGAACTATCTTCTTTAATCAGAGAATACAATTCTTTTTTCAAATAATTTTCTTTATTATCTAAAATAGGATCTGTTTCAATATATTTTTTTTCTTTCATGATGCAATTCTTTAAATTTTAAAACAGGAGATGTCCTAATTAGAAGGGTTACTTCAATTTATGAATTATTACTCATATCTTACTATAAAAAAACCTCAATACTTTTACGGTATTAGCATCAAGTTTTTATTATAGAAAAACGAAATAAAGAAACAAGAATTCAAGATAATACTCGTAAAATCAACAGTATACATGTAGCACTATTAGATATAAAACTTTTTAAAAACTATCTTAGAAGTCCTTTTAATTAAATATTTTTTGGAGGTTTAATAAAATTATTGAGAGAAATTTCCCCTTTTCAGTGTGGTATTAACTATTGAAATATCAATCTTCCTGTAAAAAATTCTTCTACTTCAATAATTGGAGGTCTATTTACAGAAATCACATCTCCCGTGCTTAATAGCTCACCTTTTATTGATTGTTGCGGATTCACTATTATCTTATTGGTTCCTCGATGTCGAATATTCACATCCTGAGTTATCAAACCTTCTCCTTCAAATCGCCCTGTACCAGATGCGAAAGTAATATTTAAGGTTGTTGTCTCTCCAGATATAAAAAAAGAAGCAATATTATTACCTACTACTGTAACCATTTCATTATCAAAATTCATAGTAAAAGTACCCGTAGTATTACCTCCATTATCTTCATTAAAATCCTCAGAGATTAGTGAAAGTGAATCATAAGTCAAAATCCCATCCGAAGAAATATCAAACTGTGTGGCGCTTCTTATTTCAGAAATATTAGGGGCTGTCACAAAAATTTTGGTTTGATTAAAATCTCTTACAAAATTGCAATCATTAGTATTACTCAAAACTAAACGATCTCCTTCTACAATAGCTGATACCTCTTCTAACAAATTGTCTCCAGTTTCTATAATAACCATGGTGTCCTGACCTTGCTTAATGATTAACTCAACATTCGGGTTGACTAAAATTCTTGTAAAGTCGGTAACAACTACTTCTTCTCTTATTATATCACCAGTTCTTTGGAAACAATCTATAGCATTCTCTGTATCACAAGCGATTAGACATAAACTCAATATTATCAGGATTACTTTCTTCATAATCTGTATCCAATTGAAAATTCAACTGCCTCAGCCTTGGCGGCATGTGATCTTACGGTAATCGATCCAAACATATTTTTATTAAAATAATATCGTGCTCCAAAACGATTGTATACTTGTCCTTCAAAATCATAAGGATAATACACATAATACCCCAATTGAGTTAAAATTGATATCTTATTAATTCTTAATTCATGTCCTAAAAACATACCCACTCTTTTTGAATCTTCATCTCCAGTTGTTCCGTCTTCAAAGCCTCCTGTGGATCTAAAATCAATAAACCTCTCTAATGCTTTGGAAAAGAACAACTCTGCACCTAATTGAACACTACTTTTTTTATTTAGTCTTTTATCTACAAAAGCACCAAAAGTATAAAACGGGTATTGACCAGAACCAACTACATCGCTTTCATTAACACCTCCACGTAGAATAAACCCATAACCTATAGGTTCTGATCCACGAACTTCTCCTTTTTCCTTTTTTACATATTCAGGAAGTTCTGTATCCAATATATAATTAAGGCCAATATTAAAGATAAAAGTATTCGTACTTTTATTAGGAGCTTTAAAATTTGCATTAGAATAATGAATTACTCCAATTCCTGTTTGTAAACCTAATCCTCCTATTATGTTTTCTCTCTTAAGGTTTAACATAGCAAATGTAGAGCTCATAAAATGAGAGCCATAGGCAACGTTTCTAAAATTATCATCTTCATCATAAGGATTTGTTGTATACGCTAATCCCTGTCCAATCCGCAACATTAAAATACGCTTAAAAAAGTAAAAATTATAGTGTGCATAAAGCCCATAATTTTCTCCTAAAAACTCATTATCCATATTTTGATAGATGAAAGACACTCCATAATCAGGAGAGTTATACAGTCGCTGCCATTCTTTACTACCAAAAGTTTTTCGGTTTACTGATAATAAAACTCCCGAAGGATGCCCCGTAATCAGATGAGAGATATCAGGGTTGTGCTTCAATATAGTTCCATAGAAATTATTAACATCAAAACTATAGTATGGTTTAACTTCCTGAGCAATTGTTGCATAGCCAAGAAGTATTAGTAATAAACAAATCTGTTTTATCATCCCAGCAAATGTAAGCTAGCACCGTAAAGTTTCCAAAACCTTAAGAGCATTTAAAACACATTTGCAGCTATTTTTTTGATATTATCAGATTTCCCCATAGAATAGTAATGTAAAACAGGTACTCCATATTCCATTAACTCCTTAGATTGTTGTATTGCAAATTCAACACCTACTTCGCGAACTTCTTTATTTGTTTTACAACTTTCTACTGCTCTTACTAATTCATCTGGCATATCTAACTTAAATACTTGTGGCAGTAACTGCAAGTGTCTTTTTACTGCTACTGGTTTGATTCCAGGAATGATGGGCACATCTATTCCAGCTTCTCTAGCTTTCTCTACAAAAGAAAAATATCGTTTATTATCAAAGAACATTTGTGTTACTACATAATCTGCACCAGCATCAACCTTATTCTTTAATCTTCTTATATCTGAATCCATGGAAGGTGCTTCTAAATGTTTTTCTGGATATCCAGCTACTCCAATACAAAAATCAGATTGATTATCACTTTCTATTACTTCATGTAGAAATCGCCCGTTATTCATATTTACGATTTGTTCTACAAGTTCATTAGCATAACAATGTCCTCCATTTGTTGGATTAAAATACTTTTCTTCTTTCATAGCATCACCTCGAAGTGCCATTACATTATCTATTCCTAAATAATGACAATCCACAAGCAAATATTCTGTTTCTTCTTTTGTAAAACCACCACAAAGTACATGCGGAATAGTATCTACATTATATTTATGAGTTATCGAAGCACAGATTCCAACCGTTCCAGGGCGCATACGTGTAAGCTTTTTATCTAACAACCCTTCTTTATCTATATAAATAAATTCTTCTCTAGAAGTGGTAACATCAATAAATGGAGGATTAAACTCCATTAAAGGGTCAATATTATTATATAACTCTTGTATGCTTTTTCCTTTCTGTGGTGGAATTAATTCGAAAGAAAATAAGGTTTTACCCTTCGCTTTTTTTATATGATCAGTAACCTTCATTTTTAGTATTTAGTTCTCAGTTGGTAATTTCCTTCTTATCTAGTCTATAAGATTGGGGTTTAGCCATTTTTTAGCATACTCAAAATCTATATTTTTCCTTGTTGCAAAATCTTTGACCTGATCTTCTTTGATTTTTCCTAGTCCAAAATACCTTGCTTCTGGATTAGCAAAATAGTAACCAGATACAGATGCAGCTGGCCACATCGCCAAGCCTTCTGTAAGCTCTACACCTATTTTATTTTTAACTTGCAGTACCTCCCAAATCGTTAACTTCTCTAAATGATCTGGACATGCTGGGTATCCTGGTGCAGGTCTAATTCCTTTATATGATTCCTTAATTAACTCTTCATTAGTAAATTGTTCATCACTTGCATATCCCCAATCTTCTTTACGAATTTTATGGTGTAAATATTCTGCAAATGCTTCCGCTAAACGATCAGCTAATGCTTTTATCATAATCGAATTATAATCATCGTGATCCGCCTCGAAAGCCTCTGCCAATTCTTTGGTACCGAATCCAGTTGTTACGCAAAAACACCCTACATAATCCTGTTTCCCTGACTCTTTTGGTGCAATAAAATCTGCTAACGCAAAATTGGGTTTCCCAGCGTGTTTTTTAAGCTGCTGTCGAAGTGTTCTAAATTTAAAATCTCCTGAACCTGAAGTAAGCTGAATATCATCGTCATTTACCGTATTTGCTTCAAACAAACCATAGATTGCTTTTGCTCCTAATAGTTTTTCCTTAAATACTTTTTGTAATAACTCTTGTGCATCTTTAAACAAAGAAGTTGCTTGCTCTCCCACTACATTATCTTTCAAAATAGCTGGATATTTACCATGTAAATCCCATGATCTAAAGAACGGAGTCCAATCAATATAAGGTTCTAATTTCTTTAAATCAAAATCTTCTATAACCTGAGGACCTAACTTATTAGGTTTACTTATTTCAGAAGAATTCCAATCAATTATATATTTATTTTTTCGAGCCTCTTCAATAGTTAAATATTCTTTTTGTTTGGTTCTTTTAAGAAAACCTTCTCTAAACTTTTCATAATCTTCTTTCAGATCTCCTACATATTTCTGGTTACTTCTTTTGTTTAATAGATCTCCAACTACTGTAACAGCTCTAGAAGCATCATTCACATGTACCACCGCATTTTTATACTGTGGATCAATCTTAACCGCAGTATGTGCTTTGGATGTAGTTGCTCCTCCAATAAGTAAAGGAACTTTAAAGTTTCTACGTTCCATTTCTTTAGCTAAAAACACCATTTCATCTAAAGAAGGGGTGATTAGTCCACTTAACCCTATAACATCTACTTGTTCATCAATAGCAGTTTGGATTATCTTTTCTGGGGGCACCATAACACCTAAATCTACAATCTCATAATTATTACAACCAAGTACTACAGATACAATATTTTTACCTATATCATGAACATCTCCTTTTACGGTTGCCATTAAGACTTTCCCTGCAGAACCATTTCCTTCTGCTAATTCAGGGTTTTTCCTTTTTTCTTCTTCTATATAAGGTAAAAGATATGCTACTGCTTTTTTCATTACTCTAGCAGATTTTACCACCTGAGGCAAAAACATTTTACCAGAACCAAAAAGATCTCCTACCACATTCATACCAGCCATTAAATTCCCCTCAATTACTTCTATTGGCTTTTCAGCTGCTTGCCTTGCTTCCTCAACATCATCCACAATATATTGGTCAATTCCTTTGACCAACGCCCTTGTGATTCTATTTTGTAATGATTCTTCTCTCCAGGATAGGTCAATAGTTTTTTCTTTACTAGTACCTACTACAGTTTCGGCAAAATCCAAAAGCCTTTCTGTAGCATCATCTCTACGATCCAGAATTACATCTTCTACGTGTTCTAATAAATCTTTAGGAATGTCATCATAAACCTCAAGCATTGCTGGATTTACGATTCCCATATTCATTCCAGCCTGAATAGCATGATACAAAAACACAGAATGCATTGCTTCACGAACAGGATTGTTCCCTCTAAAAGAGAAAGAAACATTGCTTACTCCACCACTAACACTACAATGTGGTAGATTCTCTCTTACCCATTTTGTTGCTTCGATAAAATCGATTGCATTTTTGCGATGTTCTTCCATTCCCGTAGCGACAGGAAATATATTAAGGTCAAAAATGATGTCTTCTGGAGGGAAGTTCACCTGATTTACCAAAATATCATATGACCGCTTAGAAATTTCAATACGACGCTGGTAATTATCTGCCTGCCCAACCTCATCAAATGCCATAATAATAACAGCTGCGCCATATCGCTTGATCTTTTTGGCATGGGAAATAAACTCTTCTTCACCTTCTTTAAGACTAATAGAATTTACCACACATTTTCCTTGAACCACTTGTAGGCCAGCTTCTATAATATCCCATTTAGAACTATCTATCATTATTGGAACTCTAGCGATATCAGGTTCTGCCATAATTAGATTTAGAAATCTAACCATTGCTTCTTTACCATCAATCAAACCATCATCCATATTGATATCAATCACCTGCGCACCGCCTTCTACCTGATGCCTTGCGATATCTAAAGCTTCATCAAACTTTTCTTCTTTTACCAAACGCAGGAACTTACGCGAACCTGCCACATTAGTTCGCTCACCAACATTAATGAAATTGGTTTCTGCTGAAACTATCATCGGTTCCAGTCCAGATAATTTTAGATATTTTCTTCTTTGCTCCGTCTTCATAATCTATGCTAAAACTTCTACAGTTCTTGGTTTATAGTTTTTAGCCAGTTCGGCAATTGCTTTAATATGCTCTGGTGTTGTTCCACAACATCCTCCTATAATATTTACTAAACTTTTATCCATGTATTCCTTAATCTGGGATGCCATTTGTTCGGGAGTTTCATCGTATTCCCCAAAAGCATTAGGTAAACCTGCATTAGGATGTGCAGAAATTCCAAAGCTTGCTTTTTTAGCCAATACTTCTAAATGTGGTGTTAATTGACTTGCTCCCAAAGCGCAATTAAAACCAACTGATAACATCGGAATATGCGATACTGAAATCAAAAAAGCTTCTGCAGTTTGCCCAGATAATGTACGACCACTTGCATCTGTAATCGTACCACTGATCATAATCGGAACTTCAATATTTCTTTCGTCTTTTACCTCTTCGATTGCAAAAAGTGCTGCTTTAGCATTCAAGGTATCAAAAATAGTTTCTACAAGTAGAATATCGGATCCTCCATCTAATAGTGCTTCTACTTGTTGCTTATATGCTACCCTTAGTTCATCAAAAGTAACTGCCCTAAAACCAGGATCATTTACATCGGGTGACATACTTGCTGTTCTATTAGTAGGACCAATAGAACCCGCTACAAAACGAGGTTTATGAGGTTCTTTTTTAGTAAATTCTTCAGCAACTTCCTTAGCAATCTTTGCAGATTCATAATTCAATTCATATACTAAATCTTCCATTTCATAATCAGCCATAGCTATGGTAGTTCCTGAGAATGTATTGGTTTCTACAATATCCGCTCCAGCTTCAAAATACAATCGATGTACTTCTTTTATTGCTTCGGGTTGTGTAATGCTTAACAAATCATTATTACCTTGAACTGGAACTGGCCAATCCTTAAATCGCTCTCCTCTAAAATCTTCCTCTGTATACTTATGACGTTGTAGCATGGTTCCCATAGCTCCATCAAGCACAAGAATTCTTTCTTCCAGTATTTTTTTTATATCTCTCATTTACTTTATCAGGCTAAGCTTATCAAAGCTTTTTAAATACTAACCTAAACACTGCGACATACTCAGTGTGACGTTAGTATATAACATTAAGTTTCTTTTATTAAAGAACTAAATATATCAAGAAAAATAAATGGAAAATAGCCAAAGGCTATGAATCATAGTTATCTATTTTGCTTTATGCAAATAGAATGTAGCACCTTCTTTAACAGATAAAGGGTTGCTAAGGTATCATAGGGTCTATTCCCTCCACCTTTCTTGATAACATTTAAATAAATTTATGAACTAAACAGCTAATACTGTTTTCTTCTTACAAAGAAAAGGTATACCCTTTAGTTTTGCAAGTTTATTATATGTTTTTACGATTTAGGAGCTACACTTATACATAAATCAATTAATTCCATATCATCTAGAATTTAATAAATTAATCTATACAGGTGCTACATAAATTATAAACTACAATATTATTTGCTCCTCCATAAGTTCGTGTCTTGTAAACCATATTTGTTCCTTTCATGGTATTACCAATAACCGTATTATTATTTGAAGTTGCATTATTACTAGAATTTATCTCAAAAGACACTCCTACATTGTTGTTTCGATCTTTGGCACATAAAATCGTATTATTAGAAATATGCGAGTTTACAGACCCTATTAGCTTAATAATCGGATGATTTTCCGTACTCTCAGATGCTATCCAATTATTGGATAGTAACATCCCATCGGTATCCTTAACCTCGATTGCTGTTCTTTTTGTCAAATCTATAGTGCAATTAGATACATTCATACTAAGAATTCCTTCTGAATAAATTCCATAAGTTCCTGTTCCTAAAAACGAATTTGAAATCATTAGACCTTCTGCTTTATGTGAATTCAAATCTCTAATTATTCCAATTGCAAATGACTCTCCACGGATATAGCTATTAGATATTTGATTATTAACACAAAAACCATAAAACCTAATACCTTGAGAAATCCAAGGATTCTCAGCAAGAGTATCATCCTCATTAATTAAAATTTTAACTTTATCTATTATAGAGTTATCCGTATACTTTAATTCAACACCAATTTTAACATTTTGAATCTTTAACGACTCTAATTTAATATTCGCTAATCGATTATTAGCTTTACCAGAAACGTATATTCCAGTATAAGAATTTAAATCTTTAGCCTGACCTAAAACTAACATATCCTTAATCGTAACATTTCGAGAATTAATAAAAAAACCATTACTATTTCTAGGTTGAAAGGTAGTATTACCAGCTCCTTCACCTACAATTTCTATTGAATGATTAATTTCAATAACTTTCTTTACAATATATTTACCCGCAGGGAAAAAAATTGTTCTATTAGGATTATCATCTATTATTCTTTGAATATCATCAGATTGATCTACACTTTGAGGTTGATTAGGATTTGCAAAAGGGTAAACACCGTGATCTGTAACATCTACATATTGCCCATATGTTATTATACCAAAGCAAAAGAAAATAAAAAAGCTAATTGTATTTTTCATAGTTTCATTAATTTTAAAAAGATTATTCATTTATCTATATATGTCTCTTGTTACATACATGTTACTATGAAATTCTAACTATTTTTAAAAATGGGTGATTAATTTTTACGATTCAGGAGCTAATTCAATCTCTAAACCATCTAACTCAGGTGTAATTGGGATCTGACATCCCAATCTACTATTATCTTCTACATAAAAAGCTTCTGCTAACATTAAATCTTCATCCTGACTCATTTCCGGAAGCTCATGATCAGATAAAACATAACACTGACAAGAAGCACACATGGCCATACCTCCACAAGTTCCCTCTACAGGAAGTTCATAAGCTTTACAAACCTCCATAAGGTTCATAGCCATATCTGTAGGAGCTTGTACCTCATGTAATTCTCCTTCTCTATCCTTTATCTTTATGGTAACATCTGACATAATATCCTCTTAATCGTATAAAAATCCTCGCAAATATACCTAAAATGATCAGTATGATTTGCGAGGAGTATGATATTATAAATTTTAAACTATTGCCTTAACAACTTCTTTTTTAGCTTCTTTTTTAGAACCATCAAATCCTTCGACTCCACCAACAGTAGTATATTTCATTACATATTTTTTGTCTGGGAAAATTCTTTGATATGCACTTTGACACATAATGGCTGCTTCGTGAAATCCTGAAAGAATAAGTTTTAACTTCCCTTTATATGTATTCACATCTCCAATAGCATATATACCAGGTATATTTGTTTGATAATCATATGAATTATCTACTTTGATCGCATTTTTTTCTATTTCTAATCCCCAATCTCCAATAGGTCCTAATTTTGGCGACAATCCGAATAAAGGAATAAAATAATCAGTATCTACATGGATATCTCCTTCAGTTTTATGTTTGATTCCTACACATGTTACATGATCATCTCCTTTTAGCTCTTTCACTTCGGCTTCAGTAATTAGGTTTACTTTTCCTAACTTGGTCAATTCTGCAACTCTTTCTACTGAATCTAAGGCTCCTCGGAATTCATTTCTTCTATGTACCAATGTCACTTCACTCGCTACATCTGCCAAGAAAATTGTCCAATCCAAAGCAGAATCACCTCCTCCAGCAATCACCACTCTTTTATCTCTATAAACTTCTGGGTCACGGATAATATATGCTACTCCTTTATCTTCAAAATCTGTAATATTAGGAATTGGAGGTTTACGCGGTTCAAAAGAACCTAATCCTCCAGCGATAGCAACTACAGGGGCATTATGTTTTGTTCCTTTGTTGGTAGTTACCAAAAAGGTATCATCCTCTAATTTCTCAATAGTTTCTGCTCTTTCTCCTAAAGTAAAACCAGGTTCAAAAGGCTTTATTTGTTCCATTAAATTATTCACCAAATCTCCTGCTAAAATCTCAGGAAATCCTGGAATATCATATATTGGTTTTTTTGGATATATCTCAGAGCACTGACCACCTGGTTGGGGTAATGCATCGATAAGATGTGTTTTTAATTTTAGTAATCCTGCTTCAAAAACAGTGAATAACCCAGTGGGTCCCGCTCCAATGATTAGAATATCAGTCTTGATCATGTTCAACTTCTTTTTTTCCTATTAATCCTTTAGTAAATTCGTTAAGTGTTTCCACTTTTTCTTCGAAATCACCTTTTATTGTTTTTCTATATTCGTTTAAATTCTTGACTAAATCATCTATATTTTCTGGAATTACTTCTTCAAAAAACTGACGTAGTCTTTTGGCTGTTGTTGGTGACTTTCCATTCGTAGAAATTGCCACTTTCACATTACCTTTGGTCACAATACCTCCCATATAAAAATCACAATATGGCGGATTGTCCGCTACATTAACCAATTTACTTCTTTTCCTACAATCCTTATACACTTGTATATTAACTTCAGGAACATCTGTAGTAGCGATCACAACATGTTTTCCTTTTAGAAAACGTTTGTGATATTTTTTTTTAATCATTTCTATCCCATACTTATTTGCCAATACTACTGTATCTTCTCTATAGATTGGTGATACCATAGTAACAACAGCATCAGGGCTAGATTTTAATAAGAACGTAAGTTTTTCTTCAGCTACATTTCCACCTCCAACAATCAAAATTTCGAGGTTTTTAACTTTCAGAAAAACTGGATATAAATTATTTCTTTCTTCCATCTTTATAGCTATCCTGAACTATCAAGATACGATTTCTTCTTTTACTTCCCTATAAATTGTAGCTAATTTCGCTCTTTGCTCCACTACTTCACCAATCACAATAATAGCTGGAGAAGACAATTTTTTTTCTAAAACAACTTGTTCTATAGTGCTTATCGAACCAAACCCAAATTGCTCATTTTCAGTAGTTCCATTCTGAATAACAGCTACTGGAACATCCTGTTTATTTTCGGCTGCAAAGATACTAACTATTTCGTTTAACTTACTCATTCCCATTAAAATTACCACAGTTGCATTTGATTTTGCTGCCAGGCACACATCCTGTGATAATTTATGGGATTTTGTTGTTCCAGTAATCACCCAGAAACTCTCAGAGGAACCTCGTTTAGTTAATGGAATTCCTTGATATGCAGGAACTGCTAGCGATGATGATATTCCTGGAACCATGTATGTTTCTACTCCAAATTGTTGTACATAATCAATTTCTTCTGCTCCTCGACCAAAAATAAATGGATCCCCTCCTTTTAATCTCACGACGTGTCCATGACTTTTAGCCCTACTAATAATTAATTCATTAATTTGTTCTTGTTGATAAGCATAACATCCTTTTCTTTTTCCTACAAAAATCTTCTCCGCATTAATTGCATATTCTAGTAATGATTCATTGATAAGTGCATCGTACAACACCACATCTGCAGACTCTAATGCTTTGATTGCTTTTAGAGTAATCAAATCAGGATCTCCTGGACCTGCTCCTACTACCGTTAATTTTGGTGTTTTAATACTCATTTTTAATAACTTATTATCTTTACAATAAAGGTTTTATGGCTTTTGTAAAGGTATTACACATTTTCTACTTCTAATGCTCTAAATGCTTGCACTTTTTGTAAAAATTGCCCTGCTTTTTTAATATAATCCACTGCAAAATCTCTGTTTGGTGCATTTTTCTGAAGTTGATATATTAAATCTGCAAACGTTCCTTCGAGGTTAATCTTTCCGCTAGCTACAAATTCTTCGTCAAATTGACTTATGATTCCAGCGTGCGTATTGGTCTTTTTATTCTCTGCTAGTAATAATGCCTTCGCAGAATTTACTAACGAACTATATGCATGATATACTGCATCAGAATATATTTCATCCTCAAATGATCTTTTTGCATTTTCAATTTTTTCTTCACTCTCTAAAAACAATGTAGCAATTAAATCAATAACTACACCTGCACATTCTCCAACTCCTATGGCCTTTACATATTCCTCTTCGGTTCCCCAATCAATAAAATCTTCTTGGGTAAGATTATCTACATTAGACAAGTCTGTCAAGAAATCATAAAAATACTTCTCTCCTTTATTTTCATAATAATCTACAAAAGTCTTACCGTTTGCATTTTCTTCAAAATCATTAAGAATTCTGCGTAATGCTTCTGGTCCTCTTCTACTTGGAATTTTCACTACTTTATCTGCAAAACGACCTTTTCCGTTACCTAGATTTCCTCCTCCTAGCAATACCTGTAATGCTGGAGCAACCAGTTTATCTTTAGTTCTTACAGACATTCCCTGAAAACCGATATTTGCCATGTTGTGCTGTCCACAAGCATTCATACAACCACTGATCTTAATGACCAGATCCTCTTTTTCTAAATATTGAGGATACTCGGTTTTAATAACTCTTTCTAATTCTTCTGCAATACCTGTACTACTGGATATACCTAAGTTACAAGTATCTGTACCTGGACAAGCTGTAATATCAATTGCTTTGTTGTATCCAGCTTCTACAAACCCAAGTTTCTCTAATTCCTGATAGAAAAACGGAAGTAACTCTTCTTTTACAAAAGGAATTAATATGTTTTGACGCAGCGATAATCTAATTTCTCCAGCAGCATATTTCTCCACTAGATTTGCAAGTAATCTTGCTTTATCTGTATAGAAATCACCTAATAACACTTTAATTCCTATAGCAACATATCCTTCTTGTTTTTGCTGAATTACGTTTGTAGATTTCCATAAATCAAAGGCTTTTTGATCTGTAATTTCTGATTTTGGAGTTTCCACAGAAACAGGAACTGATGCAACATAGGCTTCAGCATCTATTGCAACAGTTTTTTGAGCAATCGCATTTTGTTCTGCTTCTACTAATTCCTTAAAAGCTTCAACACCTATATCTTTTACCAAAAATTTCATTCTCGCTTTGGCTCTACTTTTACGTTCTCCATGACGATCAAAAATTCTTAATACACCTTCCATTAATGGAATAATTTTATTAGATGGTAAAAAGCTATATAATTCATCTGCATGTCTTGGTTGAGAACCTAATCCTCCAGCCAACATTACTTTAAATCCTCTTACTCCGTTTTCAATTTTGGCGATAAAACCAAGATCGTGCATGTATGATAATCCTGTATCTTCTTCAGTTCCTGAGAAAGATACTTTGAACTTACGCCCCATTTCTTGACATATTGGATTCCTTAAAAAGAAACGAAACAATGCATCTGCATAAGGAGATACATCAAAAGGTTCTTTTGGATCGATCCCAGCTGTTTCTGAAGCTGTTACATTACGAACTGTATTACCACAAGCTTCTCTTAAAGTCACATCATCTTTCTCTAATTCTGCCCAAAGCTCTGGTGTTCTATTTAGATCGACATAATGAATCTGAATATCCTGACGTGTAGTGATATGCAATCTTCCTCTGGAATACTCATCCGACACCTCACAAATTCTTCTTAATTGATTGCTTAATACTTTACCATATGGTAATTTAATACGAATCATTTGCACACCTTCTTGTCGCTGCCCATAAACTCCACGAGCCAAACGAAGGCTACGAAATTTCTCTTCATCAATCTTCCCTTTATGAAATTGCTCAATCTTATTAGCTAATTCTATAACGTCTTTTTGGACAATCGGGTTTTCTATTTCTGTTCTAAAACTTTGCATTTTTTTTCGTATTTCAACCTTTAAAAAAAGGATATAGTTATGACTTTTGTGTAAAGGTTTTTAATTCTAAAAATTCTTGTTTTTTTCTTCTCAGCAACAAGGCTTTTATCTATTCAATAAAGCCTACTCCTGAAGTATTATTGGTTTGAGAATCTATTAATATAAATGAGCCTGAAGCTTTATTCTTACTATAAGAATCAATTGCTAATGGTTTACTTAATTGTATCTGTACTTTTCCTATTTCATTAAGACTTAATGAATTTTTAGCAGTATCTTCTCCTGAAAAATCTGTTGCCACTGTTCCGCTAATATTTTTTACTTTCGCTAAAATTCTACTACTCCCACTCTGAATAAAATAATTCGTTCCAGGATTTAAATCTCTATTATCCATCCAACAAACGGTAGCATTTAATTGCTTTTCTACTCTTGGTTTTTCTGATGACTTCACAATCATATCTCCACGACTTACATTTACATCATCTTCTAATGTGATCGTACAAGAGCTTCCTCTACCAGCAGTATCAAACTTTTCATCAAAAAAGAAAATCTCTTTTACCTTTGAGCTTGTTAAGGATGGTAAAATGGTTACTTCATCACCAATAGAAAGATCTCCTCCATACAATTTACCAGCATATCCTCTAAAATCATGAAATTCATCTTTTTTAGGACGAATCACAGTTTGTATAGGAAAACGAACTTCTGCCTTTTCATATACATCCTGAGCATCTAATTCTTCTAAATGTTCTAGTAACGTTTGTCCATTATACCAAGGAGTATTCTTAGATTTATCAACTACGTTATCTCCTTGTAATGCACTAACTGGAATAAAGGTTATATGCTGTTCTTTATAATCGCTTTTTGCTATTAGTGTTTCAAAATCAGATTTAATTTTTTCATATTTCTCTTGAGAAAAATCTACTAAATCCATTTTATTAACAGCTACGATCACATCCTTAACACGTAATAAATTATTGATAAAAAAGTGACGATATGTTTGTTCAATTACCCCTTTTCTAGCATCCACCAAAATAATTGATGCTTGAGATGTAGAAGCTCCTGTAACCATGTTTCTGGTATATTCTATATGTCCAGGAGTATCTGCAATGATATAACTTTTGGTTCTTGTCGAAAAGTAAATATGTGCTACATCAATCGTGATTCCTTGCTCACGTTCTGCTACCAAACCATCCGTTGCTAAAGAAAAATCCAAGTAATCAAAACCATTGGCTTTACTTCTAGTTTCAATTGCTTCTAATTTATCCGTAGTTAATGACTTTGTATCATACAAAATACGCCCAATCAAGGTACTTTTACCATCATCTACACTTCCTGCTGTTGCTATTTTTAGTACGTCCATTCCCTTTTTATATTAATCCTTAGGTGGATCTAGTTTTTTAATTCAAGTTTCTGTTAAGCTATGGATTCCTGTTTACATTGCTACAAGCTCCATATGATTTTCTGGAATTACACAAAGACATTAAAAGTATCCTTGTTGTTTACGTTTTTCCATGGCAGCTTCAGATCTTTTATCATCTATTCGTGCTCCTCTTTCTGAAATTGTAGATTCTCTAATTTCTGACACTACTTTATCTATTGTAATCGCATCAGAAAGCACTGCCGCAGTACAAGACATATCTCCTACTGTACGGAATCTCACTAACCTTTCTTCTACCAACTCATCATCTTCTCTATGCACCACTTCATCTTCTGCAGACCAAATCATACCGTCTCGAATAAAAGTCTTTCTTTTATGAGCAAAATATATAGAAGGGATTTCAATTTTTTCTTTTTGGATATAGCTCCACACATCTAATTCTGTCCAATTACTGATCGGAAATACTCGTACATTCTGACCTAGATCAATTTTCCCATTAAGATGATCAAATAATTCTGGTCGTTGATTTTTTTCATCCCATTGTCCAAAATCATCTCTAACCGAAAAAATACGTTCTTTAGCTCTGGCTTTTTCTTCATCTCTTCGAGCTCCACCAATTGCAGCATCGAATTTAAATTCTTCTAATGCATCTAACAGTGTGGTTGTTTGCAGACTATTACGACTTGCATATTTTCCTTTCTCTTCGATAACTTTACCTTGATCAATAGAGTCCTGCACATTACGAACTATTAATTCTACTCCCAATTCTTTGACTAAACGATCTCTAAACTCAATAGTTTCTGGAAAATTATGTCCCGTATCTATATGCAATAGCGGAAAAGGTATTTTACCTGGATAAAAGGCTTTCTGAGCCAATCTTACCAAAGTTATAGAATCTTTTCCCCCAGAAAAAAGTAATACTGGTTTCTCAAATTGAGCAGCAACTTCTCTAAAAATGTAAATCGCTTCACTTTCTAAAGGGTTTACTTTCAGCACTTTTGCACTCACAACTTGTTCTTTTATTTGTTCAATTACTTCCATGTAATTTAGTCTTTTTTTTAATAGTCTTTTAATTTGAATAATAAACTATTTTAATTCGTATGTAAACCACATTCTCTATTACCTAATACTTTTGTAGGATCAAAATACTTAAATTCATTTGGCAAATCGTGCTGCTTTAAATACACATCTAATTCTGCATCACTATAATAATAAAAAGGACTTACCTTTAAAACTCCATCACTTCCTACACTAAGAATATCTAATGAATCTCTTAAAGCAGTTTGACCCTTTCTAAGATTTGTAAACCATACATCTGGTTTAAAATCAGACATCGCTCTTCTAAATGGTTCTAACTTTACTTGTTCCGTAAATTCTTTATGTTTTGGATCTTCTATATCGGGAATCCCCATAACTACATCTCTGTGAGCAGATGTCTGCTGAGGCACATATAGCTTAACATTAAGAGATAATACATCAATAACTTCTTGTGCATGCTTATATGTGTTTGGCGTATTATATCCAGAGTCACACCATATCACAGGTATATCGGCTAATGACTTAGCACAAACACTAAGAATTGCAGCTTCATAAGGTCTAAAATTAGTTGTAACAATTGGAGTTTCCGCATTTAAAACTGCCCATTGTGCGATTTCTAAAGGAGTTTTCTCCTTTAGCACTTTATTTAAATCTTCTATTTCTTTTTCTGTAAATTTCATTCTAGGTTTTTCTTTTTCTAAAACAGCAATTATCTTCCCCATTTTACGCGATTCCAAATTCTTTCATGAAAGAAATACAAAATCATTTTTGTTATAAAATCAATCGATGCTATAGAAGTTGCTAGTGCTATTTCACCAGTTAACACATAAGAAACTATTAATGTATCCAACGTACCAACTACCCTCCAACTTACGGCCTTAGCTATACTTCGCAAAGGTTTTTCTGAAGTCTTATCAGTTTCGTACGATGTTTTCTTCGTAGCAACTTTATCTAATATCATTTGATCTACAATCATTTTTAAATTTTAAAACCTATTATCCTATCGGAATAGTAGATTATTAAACAAATGTATACATAAAAATCTATTAATAGACGTTAACACCTTGAAAAAATAGCTAGAAATGAAAGAATTATGATATTATTAATAAAAACCCTAGTAAGTTAGTAGATTATTACATAAATCTAAAAACTCTTAACTATATTTCTATTTCAAGAGGAATATTAAGAGTTCAAAACACTTAGAACCATACGATTAATAGGAGTTTCTCAACTTTTTTGTTTTATTAAATTGCTTCTAAGGCTTTTTCCAGATCTGCAATAATATCATCTATATGCTCCAATCCTACAGAACATCTTACCATTCCGTCTGTAATTCCAACCGCTAATTTATCTTCTACAGCAAGTTTGCTATGTGTAGTAGAAGCTGGATGTGTTACAATGGTCCTGGTATCTCCTAAATTTGCAGAAAGCGAACACATCTGTATATTATCAAAAAACGTTCTACCACCTTGTACTCCATTTTTCACTTCGAAAGCCACAATATTCCCTCCTAATTTCATTTGTTTTTTAGCCACTTCATATTGAGGATGAGATTTTAAGAACGGATACTTAACCCAATTCACCTTAGGATGTGACTGCAAATATTCTGCTAATTTATGAGCACTTTGACAATGACGATCTACTCTCACAGCTAATGTTTCTAAACTTTTGGATAACACCCAAGCATTAAAAGGAGATAATGCGGGACCTGTATTACGCGAGAATAAATATATTTCTCTAATCAATTCTTTTTTTCCAACAGTCACTCCTCCAAGTACACGTCCTTGTCCATCAATTAATTTTGTTGCCGAATGAATCACCAGGTCGGCTCCAAATTTAATAGGATTTTGCAAGTACGGTGTTGCAAAGCAATTATCAATAATCAGTAAAAGATTATGTTTTTTTGCAATCTTACCTAACAATTCTAAATCTAAAACATCTACTCCAGGATTGGTTGGAGATTCTGCATAAATGATTTTAGTATTAGGCTTAATCAAAGATTCTATTGTAGCAACTTCACTTACTGGAAAATAACTAGTTTCTATATTCCATTTAGGAAAATATTTGGTAAACAATGAATGTGTAGAACCAAATACTGATCGTGCAGACACAATATGATCTCCTGCATCTAGTAAGGCTGCAAATGTAGAAAAGACTGCTGCCATTCCTGTTGCAAATGCATAACCATCTTCTGCTCCTTCAAGTTTGCAAATTTTATTTACAAATTCTGTAGTATTAGGGTTACTAAATCGACTATATAGATTGCGATCTTTCTCTTCTGCAAATGCTGCTCTCATCTCTTCTGAATCTTCAAAAACAAATCCCGAAGTGAGATACATTGGAGTAGAGTGTTCTAAAAACTGTGTTTTTTCAGTTTGCGTTCGAACGGCTTGGGTCTCAAAATTTTGACTATCTAAACTCATACTTCTTCATTATTAACCACTACTTTATATTTTATAGTAGCCGTTGGCTCTAATGTTTTAGACACAGAACAATACTTCTCGAAAGATAATTGAGCTGCTCTTTTTGCTTTTTCTGGAGCTATCTCTCCTTCTAAAAAGACCGTAACCTCAATTTCCTTAAAAGGTTTAGCTCCGTCTACCTCTACTCTAGAACCATCTACTTCTGCTCTATACGAAGTAATTTCTTGTCTTTGTTTTTTTAGAATAGAAATCACATCAATAGCACTGCAACCAGCTACTCCCATAAGCACATATTCCATAGGGCTTGGTGCTAGATCATGTCCTCCTACCTCAGCTTTACTATCTATATGAGTTACATGTCCTCTTTCGTTCTTTAGTTCGAAATGATAATCGTTATCTATTCTTTTTAGCTGTATTTTCATTATATTTTTATTTTGGCGTTCTCTGATTTTGATCAGAGTCGGGCTTTATGCTATATCTTTTCTGTCTTACTTCTCGACTACGCTCGAAGTGACAAAAAAGGATGCCGCGTCAATCCCTAACGCAATTAATTTTTATCCTTTTTCGGTTAATCTTAATATATCACCAAAAACACCTCTTGCTGTAACCGCTGCTCCTGCTCCTGCTCCTTGAATTACAATTGGTTGATCTCCGTATGATTCTGTATATATTTCGAATATAGAGTCGGATCCTTTTACCTGTCCTAACGCACTACTCTCTGGAACAGATACCAATTTCACATCCAAAACACCTTTTTCTTTAAACAAATCACCATGTAAATCTCCAATATACCTCAACACATGACTAGGGTTTTGTGATGACTTTATGTCTTCGTACACAACATCCAATTCTTGTAATCTATCCAAAAATTCTTTGGCTTCTCCAGCTCTAAGTGCTTCAGGAATCAAATTATGAATATTGACATCAGCAAATTCATTACTAAGATCTAGTTCACGGGCTAAAATTAGTAATTTTCGTCCTACATCGTTACCACATAAATCCTCTCGTGGATCAGGTTCAGTAAATCCTTTATCAATGGCCTCTTTCAATACCTCACTAAATGGTCTATCTTCTTTAGAAAATGTATTGAACAAATAACTTAAGGACCCTGAAAAAACACCTTTGATTCTAGTGATATTCTCTCCAGATAAATGCAACAACCTAATCGTATCTATTAATGGTAAACCAGCCCCAACATTAGTCTCATACAAATATTGCTTTTGATGTTCTTCTAGTTTCACTCTTAATTCTTTATAGAAATCAAAACTTAATGTGTTTGCTACCTTGTTTGAGGAAACCAAATCAAATCCATTAGCCACCAAAGTAATATAATTATCCGTAAACTTTGCACTTGCTGTATTGTCAATAGCGATTAAATTTTCTAAATGATGCTGCTCAGCGAATCGAATTACATCTTGTATTTCGTAGGCATTCCCTTCTTTTATATTTGATCTCCAAGAAGTATCGATTCCTTTATTGTTTAAAAGTATTTTTTTAGAATTTGCAACTGCAAAAATATTCAGATCAATCCTCTTTCTTTTTTCAATTACTTTGGCTGATTCTAAAATCTGATCAATCAATGTCCCTCCAACTAAGCCATGGCCAAATACAGCTATATTAATTTTCTTTGCTACACCAAAAATTTCTCCATGAATAACATTTAGGGCTTTATGTAGTTGATGCTTATACACAACTAAACTTACATTTTTGCCCGTAACTGTGTTATTAAAAAGCAGTGGGACCACCTGATTCTTAATCAATGAATTATAGGGTTTATGAAATGTACTTAAATCTTGTCCAATAATAGAAATTACGGAAACATCATTCTCTACAGTAATTGTATTTACATCTCTTTTATAGAAATCCGCTTCGAACTCTTGTTCTAAAACTTTTTTAGCCTCTACCGCCCTATCTGCTGCTACAACCAATCCAATCCCTCTTTCTGAAGAACCTTGCGAAATAATACTGACACTTATGTTTTTATATGCCAAAGCTTTAAAAATTCTTGCATCTACACCTACTTTTCCTAAAAGACCTCTTCCTTCTAAATTTACCAAAGAAACATTCTCTAAAACAGAAAGCGATTTAATTCCTTTCTTATTTGTCTCGGCTGTAATTAGTGTTCCATTATTCTGATGATCAAAAGTATTTAAGATACGTAACGGAATATTTTTTTCGATAAGAGGAATAATAGTTTTTGCATGTAAAATATTGGCTCCAAAATATGCCAATTCATTAGCTTCCTTAAAAGACAGCTTTTCTATCTTCTTTGCATCTGCCACTAAATCAGGATTTGCGGTATAAATTCCGTTTACATGTGTAAAATTCTGGAGCTCTTCTGCATCTAGGTAATTTGCTAATAAAGCAGCGGTATAATTACTACCATTTCTACCTAATGTTGTAGTTTCATTATTGGTATTAGAAGCTATAAATCCAGTTACTATATTGACTGTGGTTCCATTATATTTTTTAAAATGGTTTACAACATTCTCTTTAGATAATGTATCCAGTGGTTGAGCCTCGCCAAATTTACCATCTGTTTTTATTAACTCCCTACTATCAGTATAATTAGCATTGATTCCTTTCCCTTTAAGAATATGCGTTAATAATTTAGCCGAAATAACTTCTCCTTGCGACAGTACTTGATCTTTTATTCTTTTACTATAATCTCCCAGCAACGAAACTCCTTCAAACAACTTATCTAACGTCTCAAACTCTTTATCCACATTAAAATTTTCATAATCAGCAATTTGATATTTCTTAAAAGTTTCTAATTCTTCTACGTAACACTGACTATTTGCTGCTTTATTCAATATCGTTTCTAATTCATCCGTTGTTTTGCCTCTAGCAGAAAGTACCACAGTAATTAATTCACCATTATTGACTTTACTTTCTATAATATCGATCACTTTATGAATACCTTTACCATTCGCTAGTGATTTTCCTCCAAATTTTAAAACCTTCATCTTAATACAATTTTTAAAACACATCTTTTAATAACTCAGCTAATTGATCAAACTCTATCAGAAAGGCATCATGCCCATGAACAGAATCAATAATCTTGTGAGTTACATTTTGTTTTACTTTCAATAATTCTTTATACGTAATTTCATCCTCTGCGGCTGTAAAAAATCCATCAGAATTCACACTAATTATATGAATATTTGATTCTATAGTTGATGCTACATCTTTAAAGCTTCTCTCCCCTTTAGTGATATCAATATTTGCCAAAATATGATTCAATCCTTTATATGCAGAAAGGGTAAATCGGTCGTTCAGTTTTTTTCCATGATGAAATAACCAACTTTCCATGTTGTACATGCCTTTCTCTGCATTATAACTTCTATCAAATTTTTGTTTGAACGATTCCGGAGATCTATAAATTAACATTGCGTGCAATCTTGCATCATGAACAGGGTTATTAGAATTTAACAAAATCTGTTCCTGTATCAAACAATTTGCCTTCAACCAGTCAGTAGATTTCCAATCGGTCGCTACAGGAATCAAATGCTCTATTAATCCAGGTTCTAATGCTGCAAGCTCCCATGCTATTCCTCCTCCTACAGATCCTCCAATAGCAGCATACAGACTCTTAATATTTAATTGTTCTACAGCTTTTCCAAAAATTCCCGCTATATCTCTAGCATTAAAAATCTTGTAATCAGAAAATAAATTACTGTTATTTATATCATATCCATTTCCTGGAATATTGAATGACAATACTGTATACTTATCTGTATTAATACATTTGCCTTTACCAATCAGACCATTCCACCAACCATCTTCACCACAGACATTAGAATTCCCTGTAAGTGCATGATTAACTAAAACAACTGGTGCCGTATGTAATTCTTTACCAAAAGTTTCATAGGTCAACATTAAGGAACTTAGATGTTTTCCTTTTGATGTTTTATAATTTGATATTTCGACTTCCTGAAGCATATATTCCTATCTAAGAGAGAAAATTCTTTATTACACGGTCGCTTTTGTTTTTTCGAAAGCAGCTTTTAAATCTATTTTTAGATCTTCTATATTTTCTAGTCCGACAGAAAGTCTAATTAAATCTTGTGTTACACCTGTAGATTCTTGTTGTTTAGGAGTTAGTTGTTGATGTGTAGTACTAGCTGGGTGTATAATTAAAGATTTAGAATCTCCTATATTAGCTAATAAAGAAAAAAGTTTAGTTTCATTAGCAATGGTCTTAGCAGCATCAAATCCTCCTTTTATTCCAAAAGTTATGATCCCACTTTGCCCTTTAGGTAAATACTCTTTTGCTAATTGGTTATATACATCACCTGTCAATCCAGGATATTTAACCCAACTTACCTGATCTTGATTTTGTAACCATGTTGCTAGGGCTAATGCATTTTCACTGTGTTTTTTAATTCTGATCTCTAATGTTTCTAATCCTTGTAAGATTTGAAAAGCATTAAATGGGCTCAATGCAGCTCCGTGATCACGTAATCCTTCAATTCTAGCCTTTGCAATAAAAGCAGCAGCTCCCAAGGCCTCATGATATACCAATCCATGATATCCTGGTGAAGGCTCTGTAAATTCAGGAAATTTACCACTAGACCAATCAAATGTTCCAGCATCTATAATTACACCTCCCAGAGAGGTCCCATTTCCGCTAATATATTTTGTCAATGAATGAATTACAATATTAGCTCCATATTCTATAGGATTTAATAAAGCAGGTGTAGCCACCGTATTATCAACAATTAAAGGTACTTTATAAGCTTTTGCTTCGGCAGAAATCGTTTTGAGATCTAGTACATCCAACTTCGGGTTACCTAGTGATTCTACAAAAAATGCTCTTGTATTTTCTTGAACTGCGTCTTTAAAATTCTTTGCATTTGATGGGTCAACAAAAGTTGTAGTTATACCAAACCTTGGTAATGTAACATTTAAAAGATTATAGGTTCCACCATATAAACTACTTGATGCAACGATATGATCGCCTGCCTTTAACAATGTTAATAATGTTGTATTAATTGCTGCGGTTCCCGATGCTGTAACTACACCAGCAATACCACCTTCAAGCGCTGCCAAACGTTGTTCTAAAATATCATTGGTAGGATTATTGAGTCTAGTATAAATAAATCCAGCCTCGGATAAATTAAACAAGTTAGCTGCATGATCTGCATTATTAAATACATACGAAGTGGTTTGATAGATAGGTATCGCTCTTGTTCCTCCGTTTACGGTAACATCATGACCAGCATGTAAAGCTTCTGTTGCAAATTTTTGTGCACTCATAATTTTCTATTTTAAATTTTAATAATTAAATAAAATTCAAATACATCAAACACTGTATTAGTGTATGGTATAGAAAATTAAAAAGAAAGGAAACGACAAATACAAGAAATGTAATTGTATCGAGTTATCTTCTTCGTCAATGACGAATAGAATTTAGCACCTTCTTTACGAATAAAGGGTTGCTAAGGTTTCATAGGGTCTATTCCCTCCACCTTTCTTAATAACTTACTAATATGTATAAGAAACTTCGGGGACAAAGCTAATAATTATTTTTAAACAAAAAACTATTTAAATTAAAAATTGTTCTAAACTGAAAAAACCTGCTTAAAAAACTTCTTTTATTCAAAGAAAATTAATGATACGTTAAATCCTTTTGAATATTATCATTTTTTTTACCTTTGCCGAAATAGTTGAAGGGATAGATTTGACTGATTGCAACCCTAAAAGCTGAATTAACAATGTTTTAAATATAGCTATTGAATTAATTCAGTAAATAAATGCTAAAGCAGTTCGATAAAATATCATTCTCGTCGAAAGCTTCTTATTGCAATCCCGTCTTATTTATTCGAGTTTATTCTATAATAAAACAAAAAGAATGGCATATTTATTTACTTCAGAAAGTGTATCTGAAGGACATCCGGATAAGGTAGCAGATCAAATTAGTGATGCATTATTAGATAACTTTTTAGCTTTTGACAAAGATTCAAAAGTGGCTTGTGAAACTTTAGTAACTACAGGTCAGGTTGTATTAGCAGGAGAGGTTAAATCCAAAACATATCTTGATGTACAGCACATCGCAAGAGAAGTAATTAACAACATTGGATATACTAAAGGTGCTTATCAATTTAGTGGAGATTCCTGTGGAGTAATTTCTCTTATCCACGAGCAATCTCAGGATATCAACCAAGGTGTTGACAGAGAAACTAAAGAAGAGCAAGGAGCTGGAGATCAAGGAATGATGTTTGGTTATGCTACTAAAGAAACCGAAAATTACATGCCTTTGGCATTAGATATTTCTCATAAAATCCTTATCGAATTAGCTAAACTAAGAAGAGAAGGTACTGAAATTCCATATTTACGACCTGATTCTAAAAGTCAGGTTACTATCGAATATAGTGATGATAATGTCCCACAACGTATTGTGGCCATCGTAGTATCTACACAACATGATGATTTTGATATTGATGATGAAGTAATGCTTGCTAAGATTAAGAATGATATCGTTTCTATCTTAATTCCAAAAGTAGTTGCACAATTCCCCAAATATGTTCAAAAACTTTTTAATGATCAGATAACGTATCATATTAATCCTACTGGTAAATTTGTAATTGGAGGTCCACATGGAGATACTGGTCTTACAGGACGAAAAATTATAGTAGACACTTATGGAGGTAAAGGAGCACATGGTGGTGGAGCTTTCTCCGGAAAAGACCCTAGTAAGGTAGATCGTTCTGCTGCATATGCATCTAGACACATTGCCAAAAACCTAGTTGCAGCTGGTGTAGCTACAGAAGCACTTGTACAAGTTTCTTATGCAATTGGAGTTGTAGAACCAACTTCTATTTTTGTAGATACATACGGTACCAGTACTTTAGGAATAACAGATGGAGAAATTGCAGATAAAGTAGCTAAAATATTTGATATGAGACCTGCTGCTATTGAAGAACGCCTCAAATTACGTAATCCTATATATCAGGAAACCGCAGCTTATGGGCATATGGGTAAAGAAGCTAAATTAGTTACTAAAGTATTTGAAAGTCCATACTCTGGAAAGGTAGAAAAAGAAGTTGAACTTTTTACCTGGGAAAAGTTAGATTATGTAGATCAGGTAAAAAAGGCTTTCAATATCTAATTTTATCATTAATTTACCGTAAATTTATGGCCTCCAATACTTTATGATATTTGATTTAGTTTTAATACACTAATCGGATACTATAATAGAACCTACGAATACTAAATAACCCGAATACTTGTTATTATTAACAAATACCTTTGGGTTACTGATTAAGTTATCAAAAAAAATTGAAATGAGACTAAAATTTGGGATTGCAATTGTAATGTTTTGTATCTGTAGTATATCATTTGGACAAGACTATAAAAGTAATATTGAGTCTATTAAAGATGTTGATCACAAAATAGAAGAGGGATCATATAAAGCGGATGATTCTGTTTCGGCTGACAGGCTTATTATTAAAACTTCTGAACAATCAGAAGCGAATCAAGATTATATTTCTTCGGTTTCTTTTAATGATCAAGAATGGGATGCGATAAAAAAACAAATCCAAAGTAATAAAAAAAGAATCATCAGCATCAAGGATGGAATTCATACTTTTAAAGTAATTGATACCGTTTTTCTAGATATTCCTCGTTCTAATCGAGAATCACAGTTATCTGGCTGGTAGCATATATAAATGCTGTAAAATACTCAGAGACTATCTTTTCAGATAGTCTCTTTTTTTATCTTATTTTTCTTGTCTCCAATACTTTTTCACGTTGTTCTTTCTTTTAACCAAGGCTATACTAAAACAGTATATTATCCATTATTAAAATGTTGATTATTAAGTGAACAGGGTATAAATCCTTAATTAAAAAGGGTTGTTTTCCCTCTATCATTAATCCAACACTAGTAGTACATTAGCTATTGAAAATTAAGTAGTTAAAAAAATATTAAGGATATGAAAAAGATAGTACTAATATTAATTTTAATATGGGTTGGGCAGCACTCATATGGACAAGAAATCCAGCATAAAAACATCACTAACGAAGCGAACAATGCTGAAAAACCAACATCAAAAAACACTCTGGAAGATTCTATTTCAAATAGAGGGAATGATATTTTCTACAGTGATGCTGAATGGAGAAAAATAAAAAGAGAAATTCAGAGAAACAAAAAGAGAATCACCAATAATAAAGAAGGGGTTCATAGTACTAGAGTTTTAGATACTATTTATTTAGAAATAAAAATTTCTAAAACCGCTTCGCAAATAACCGATTGGTAGGCTTAATAACAATTAACACACAATACGATCTTAGGGTAGAAAATGGCTTACATTATTTAAGTAACACCTGCATTGATATACAGAAACCTATCGAATCCCAAGTAACATTATTCTTTTTTTAAATAAAAAATACAACTAAATCATCTAAAAACAGACAATAGATTACCCCAAAAGATTTTAAAAAACTCAAATACAGCAAAATAAAAAATCATGGGAAAAACACTTCGTGTCTGCCTGGCAATGGGTGGCGGAGTCTCTTTAGGCTCTTTTTCAGGCTCTGCATTAACTGAAGCTTTAAAATTGTTAATTCTTTACGGTAGAGATAACGATAAAAAAGAGTATCAAGAAATTATTGTAGACGGAATGAGTGGTGCAAGTGCTGGAGCAATTGCACTAACTATAATGCTTAAGTGTCTTATTGACTATCGTTCTATGATTCCTTTATTTAGCGAGAAACTTAAAGAAGGTGATTTGCTTGACGAAATTATTAATGATTATTTTGGAGGAGATGCTGTAAAAGCAGAAAAACATCGAAAAAAATTCGAAACGTTAAAAGCATTACAACTTGCTCAGAAAATCCAGTATAAATTATGGGTCGACGAAGTAAATTCTGTAAAGCTATATGGCGACAAAATTGATGAGAAATATAAAGCAAAGCCAAATGAATCATTCTCATTATTAGACAGGAAACTGTTAGAAGAACTCACCAAAAAGTATTTAATGACTTCAGAGGGTGTTGATATTTCTCGAAGACAACTTTTAGATCCAAAACGAGTAATCTTTGCGTGTTCACTTACAAATCTTCTACCCATTGAAATTGATTTTTTCAAAAAGAGTAACCTTGCAAAAGGCAGTGATGATAATCAAATTCATGAAAAGGATAAATTACAACAGAATTTTTTGAAATCAGTTGGATCGGAAAATCATTCAGAATTAAGAGTCATAGATTTTATTTTTGATGAACATGCGGTTGCTAAAGAAGGAAAAGAAACTGATTCCAGATGGTTAAAGTTTTGCAATACACCTAATCCAAACATTCCTACACATTTTGACATAACAGATAAAGCTGCGTGGGCTACAATCTCTGCATCTGCTCTTGGCTGTGGAGCATTTCCTATTGCGTTTGAGCCTGTTCTCCTTAAAAGATTTAAACAAGAGTTTGGAGATAATAACAACAATACAAATTGGCCTTCTTCATTTATTAAAATCCAAAGTGAAATTAAAGAACATACAGCCAAAAGCAATAAATCCTTTAATAACAACTGTTATTTTGCAGAAGAAGGAAACAATTCGTTGAACTACGAAAGTTTTAATTTTCCATATATCGATGGAGGAACATTTAACAACGAGCCCATACGAGAAGCATTTAAAATAGGCACTTTTCAAGATTTTGGAAGAATTACCCACAATGAAGAAAGGCTTATTCTATTTGTCGATCCTATTGTTAGAAAAGAACAATATCATTCGTTTAAAGTTTCAGCTTTCTCTCCTGTAAAGATATCAGATAACGAAGTTTCATTTAAAAAAGAACTAGGCAAACTTTTGGGAAACACTTCAAGCATATTGGGCGTGCTCACCAATCAAGGGAGTATTAAGGAAGAACACAAAATCATTGATATCAAAGAAAACTTTGAGCTTAGAAACACTATTTTCAATTATTTGGATGCAAATACCAATATGAGTGGTAATTTAAATATTAAAATCATTGCTACTGCATTTAATAAAATTGCTAAAAATCTTAAAAATGGTATCATTTCTTTAGGAACGCGAGATCCTATGGAATACTTTTTGGCAGAAATTCATAAAAGTTGCCTTCAGCAAGAAAAAGATCAAACAGAATGCTTGAACATTAGTAAAGCAATGTTAAACGATCTAAAAGATAAAATCAACGATCATAAAATTGCTGATATTACACAAGTATATGATTTATTAAAGCTAAACACTCAAGAAGATCGCAATGGTTTTGCACAAACTGTCTTTAAAGTTATTGCTGATTTTGCACTAAACACCGATGGTAAAAATGAAAATGCATACAGAGCTGCTATCTTACCAATTAATAAGAATCTAGATACGATTGAATTACCAGGAAGTGAAATTGAAGCATTTGGAGGATTTGCGTCATTAAAAGCACGACAATATGCTTTTGAATTTGCACGCTTAAGCACTTTATTATCTTTAAAAGAAAGTGCAGGAGGCTATAGACCTAATAGTCCTTTTATCGCTAATGAAGGATTTAAAAACTTTGAAGAGCTGTTAACTAATAAGATCGAGAAAATAAATTTCTTTAGTAACAAAAATGAGTATGCCAAAGAGCTCGAGAATCATCTTTTCACTCCTTCTCTAATGCGTATAAAAGGGGTGTTGCTTAGTAATAAATATTTAAAATTTATATTGTTGAAAATTCCTTTTGTAGCAACATCGTTATTAGGTACGGTTATCATGCCTATCGCTTCTATTGGATTATTTGCTGCTTCTATTTTCAGAAAATCTCCTTGGCGCGGTTCTAACATTATAAAAAAATTTATTAGTAACAGTGTAAATCAAATTAATTATTTACCCTTAGAACCTGTAACGATATCTATATTAAGTGACACAGAACTTAATACGAAACTTTTATTTCGTTGTGCCGATAACTCAATAAAAAAACGAAAAGCGATTGAAGATGTTTTGGAAATCTCAGAAAACAAAAAAAGATATCAGTATTATTTTCAGGTATCCCTTCTAGAATACATTAAACAAGAAAACGCTATTCGTCCAGATACTATATCACAGAATGCAATATCTTTAAAAATTAGTTCGCAACTAATTCAGAGATTAGGATTATCACTTTCTGGAAAAGTAAAAGTCCCTAATAATATTGATGGTAATCTAGACCCAATAAATAAACGTGTTGCTATCGAAAATAATTATACCGATATTATTACAGAAATGCGCATTGATGACTTTAATCTACCTTTATTAAATAATGCTGTTAATGATCCTTCGACTGGTTTACATTACTCTCTAAAGAACATTAACTATCATGTAAATCCTTTGCTAGAAATTGATTTACAAAAAATAACTGAAGGATGGTATTTTAAAGAACAAACAGAATCATTGGATAAAAAGTTATTACGATAATTTCTAGTATAAAATAAAGTATGTAATAAAAGCATCCTGTATGCAATATCAATTATAAGGGAATTTCACCGATTTAAAATCAGAATCAAATACAACAAATGACACATCAATAATATCTGATAATACATCGGTTCGGTTTTTGATGAACAATAAAAAAACTCTATTATGAAAACTGATACGTATACTAAAACTATTCTGACTATTATTGCTGTTTGTCTAAGTGTTATTGTGTTAAAAGACATAAACATCATACCAAAAGCACATGCAGAAGAAATACCGACATCTCTCAATTACGGAATTGTTCCAGTTAATAACGATGGAACTATTACGGTTAGACTTGATACTACAGATGAAATTGATGTAAATATCAAAAGTATTGACAGCTATGATAAACTTAAAGTAGATATTAATAAAGTGAGTACAACTGATGAGCTGAATATAAACGTGGACGAAATAGGAGGAAGCTATGTTTCTAGCGGTGGTCCTATTAAGGTAAAAATTCAGAATTAATTTTCAGATTCTTCTCTTTAAAAATTTCACTTAAAAACTTTGCTATCTATTGCTGCATTTTTAGGTAATAATCTACAGAATGTTTTCCCGACCCATAGAACAGAAAGAATACACATAGCAAAAATACTACACTGGCAATAACTAAATTAGCGACATTCATTTCGCCAACAAAATTAATAATTATTGCACCTATGAGTAGTGGTAACTGTGCAGCAACAGACCAACGTGTTAACAATCCAAAAGCAATTAGTATCCCTCCTATTAAATGAGCAGGAGCTACATAATGAATTACAATCATCCCTCCAGCTAGATTCTGAACGGGTTTCAGTAAATCAACCAGTATTTGACTATTGCTTAGGAAATTTATTCCTTTTAAGAATAAAAATACACCTAATGCTATTCTAAGAAGATCTAATGGGTAATACGTATGAGCATTTGCCCATTTATTTAATGATTTTATCGTTGGCATAATGAAAACAAGTATTGATTAAACCACTATAAGATACTGATTTTTAGCGAAATAAAAAACACTGCAATACATATGCAAATATTAAATCAGAATTACAGACCTGCAGCTAATGCAGTAATATTATGTAGTGCCCCATTTATTGTATTCAGTACCTCATCTTTATTATCAATCCCGTGACGTTGTTTTAGGAATGTTGGGTCATTATAAGAAACTTTCACAGATTTCTGTTCATCCTGCCATACCATAATTTTCTGAGGAAGATCCAATCCTACGGTCTGTGCATTTTGCATTAAAGGAGTTCCTAAATTAGGGTTTCCAAACAGCACTATTCTTGTAGGGTTTAATTCTAAACCTACAGATTTGGCATTCGCCTGATGATCTAATTCTGCTATAATCTTTAAATTTGGATTATTATTAATGACTTCTATTAATGAATTGTAGGTATCATTGAAACTTTTAGTACTTACTTTAGTAATTATTCCTTGTTGTGATGTGATTTCCATATATAGTTATAATTCGTTTTTATTATCCGTTAGACGAATTATATATATCTTGATTACATAGAAAAAAGTGATTTATACAAAAGTTGAGAATCTACTTTCCTATAAAAAGATTTGGTTTTAATACAACTCTTTTGCCTCACTTAAAGCATAATCACAATCATTTACATTAACATACCAGATCATTTTTACATCATCAATATATGTATCACTTTTTTCTACATTAGAATGATCTAAATACACTTGATTCATTTCTCCTGTTGTTCCCAATACAGAATGCCAATAGTGTGATTTTATTAATTGTATTTGAGGCGCTCCTCTAGACGGTGCTTGCCCCATAATTCTATCTATTTGAGCAAATACATGTCCTTTACTGATAGTCAAAAACTGAGCTTCTGCAGTATGTTCTACATTAACAACTAGTTTTAATCCGTCTTTTCTAAATTCATTATATATTCCCCAGCCTACTCTGATTTCACAACCTTGACGAACGGCTTTTTTTAAATCATCTAAACTACCAGACAAAGCTTTTCCTTCATCATCATTCATATAGATGATTTGCCATCCAATAGGCTTTTTTGTAGTGGCTTCTTCCTTTTTTCCCATATTGCAAGAAGTCCATAAAACTACAAGAAGTAGTAATACTATATTCCGAATCATTAAGTTACTTTTTACTCTAAAGATAATTGAAAACCAAAACAAATTCTAATTTTGGATAAGATAAACTATGAAAAAAAAAATATTTACTACTAAAACTAAATCCTTTAAAATATTGATTTTAAATGATTTACATTACTATAATTCGTCGATTAAATTACGTTAAATTTTATTTTACTCTTCGCAAATGTCGTCATCATCCAACTCTATAGTGGTAAAACCATCTCGAAGAGCACAAATTTCATTTGGAATATCCGTAATAGGATTCTCTTTGATATTTAGAGTTAACAAATCCCTTAAACCACCTATCTCTATTGGTATTTTCTCTAATAAATTATCTTGTAAATCAAGCCATCTAAGCTGATACATACCTCCAATTTCTAATGGTATTTCTTGTAATAAGTTATTAGATAAAAACAGAACTCTCAATTCTTTTAAGTTTCCTATTTCGGGTGGAATTTCTTCCAAATTCAAGCCATCAATACTTAAAGTTTTAAGTTTAGTTAATTTTCCTATACTAGCTGGCAATACTTTCATTCTTAACCGAAAATCAGCAGGTCCTAGACCAGTTACTCTACCTTCTTCAACAGTAACACCTTGCCAATTACTTACATCTTGTGATTCTATTTCCCACTGTGACAACGCATTATTATGTGGAGATTTGGCATGATAAAAATCAATTAAGGCTTCTCTATCACTTCGTAAAGAATTGTCTGTATATACATTTATATTATATTTTGCTGTCGTTCCATCTTCTGCCGTTACGGTATAATCCAAAATTGTGTTGAAATTTTGAGAAGTTTCAACTTCAGGGTTTACAGTAGCTCCATCAGAAATTGTAATTCTTGGCACAAGATTATTAAGGTTTGTTCCTTCAGGAAGATTTAATTTTATTTCATTTTTTTCTTCATCTATAATTGCCTCATAGTTTTCTAATAGATTGCCTGGGTTATCTTCTAATAAAAACTCAAACTTTAGTATTTCTTTCTCGTCTCTTTGTAATACATTAGAATGTACTGTATACATCGATTTATTTCCATTTTCTGCAATAACTTCATAGGCAATTTCATTACTGAAATCTTGTACATCGTTTGGATTTGGGTAAATACTGGCCGTCGAAGCTATTTCTATTTTTGGTATGAGTGCAGTAATTTCGGTCCCAGCATCAAATACTAATGAGATTGTTTTAGTGGTTTCATTAATTTCTCCAGTAATATCAGTATCTAATGCAATATTATCAGATGCTAAAAAACCAAAAGCCTTGATATTTTTATCTGAACTTTTTTCTAATGAAATGATCACTGAATATTTAGCAACTACATCCATATTAGCACTCAATTCATAACTTACCTCATTAACAAAATTTCTAGAAAATCCAGAATCAGGAAATATATCGGCTCCTGATGTAATTGTAATCTTTGGTTTTAATCCCAAAAGCGAAGTGCCTTCAGGCAATGTTGCTGTTATGGTCTTGGTTTCTTCATTAATCTCTGCAGTTATATCAATTTGTAAACTACTATTATCTTCTGCCAAAAATTCAAAAGATAAAATTTTACCGAAATTTTGCGTTGAATTTTGTGTTTCATCATCATTACTACAACCCAAAAAACATACGATTGTAGCAATAAAAAAAATCCAATACTGTAAACTTTGTTTCTCCATAAATACCTGTGTGTTAAGTGATGAACTCATAATCATCAATTTTTTCGCGAATGTAGATGCTTCTCCTCTTTCGCTGACACATGATTTTATAATCGGAGTAAAACAAAGCATAAATACCAGATTTCCATTTATACCTGGTATTTAGCCTTTTTTTCTGTTGGTGGTTTTTAAACGGGATTCTTAAGAAATACCTAACGTATCCTACATAAATATTGTTAATTTAAAATGCTACTATAAGTTGTATTTTACACTGAATATCCAATATCTTGGTTGTATCACATAACTAGAAGTACTATTAAACAATTCACTAAAACTATCTCTGTTAATGCTTTCGGTATCTAGAAGATTAGTCACCGAAAACTTATATTCCCACTTACTATCTGGTTTCTGATAAAACACTTCTGCATCCCAAAAACTATATTCATTTAATGTAGTTTCTGTATCTCTATAATTATAATAGCTATACGATGATTTTAATAAAAACCCTTTAGCAAATGCCCAGTCTAATCTTGCAAAAGGACGACTTGTATAAAAAGTGCTTTCTGCGCCATTATTGTCATAATCGTTGACAGTAATACTATATCCAACATCGAAATTTGGTCCTTTCTTAAAATTTGTAGATAATTCTGCTCTATAAGTTTGTGTAAAACTAATACTCTCACTTGGTAAGGTGTTCACAATATTATTAAAACTAGACCAGCTTAAATTTGCATTGAGTGTTCCTTTAATCTTACCAAAAGTTCTTGTAAAATTTCCATTAGCAGAAAGTACTTGATCAGCAAGGTTAGAATTAATAGGAGTGTTTACCCTATTAATACCATTTATGATACTTGTATTTTTAATCGGGTTTCTTCTATTTGTATAGCTCAGTCGCGCAAAAATATTAGTGTAATTAAACATATTAAAGCTAAAATAATTTAATGAGTAATTATCATACAGAGCTCCTTCCAGATTACGATTTCCTTGCGATAAAGAATTATAGTTATTAAACACATACCCTTCTGCAAGCCTATTTATATCTGTATAATTAGCTGTTATCGAATAATTAAAACGTAAGCTTTCGCTTTTCTTAAATTGCACCAATGCGAAAAAATCTGGTAACACCTGCCATTCATTTTGACCTACTGTTGTTCCTAACTGCCTATCTTTAAGATCATAGTTATGAATACTAACTCCTGGATTGAATGTGAAAATCCCTGTGATGAATTTATAATGTAGTCCTGCGTAGACGTCGTTAAAATTAAATGTTACATCATTATTAAATTCTGAGGATTCGAAGCTATTCTCGGTACCGTTATCCAAAATTTGAAAAATATCTGAATTGAAATTTTGAGTACTTAAGGTAGTTCCGAATGTGAAATTAAGATTACTCTTTTTATTCAAAACATAATAGTAATCCAACTTTGCATCTAGTTTATTTGTTTTTACATTTTTTCGCTGGTTGATATTATATCTTTCAGAGTCTTGTAAAGGATCAAAAGTATCAGAGTCTGGATCTATTGGATCATTAATTTGGGTAAATACACCTCTAAATGGTATTTCTGCTCTTATTGCATTATAAAAAGGATCTTCTTCCTGAAACAAATGCTGCGCTTCAAAAGAGAATATATTTTTAGCATTAAGTGTGTAATACGCATTCATATTCTGCTGCACAGAAAAAGGAGTATTTTCTAATCTTTCATTAATATCTTCAGAAATAGCACCTCTTACAGAAAGAAAGGTATCATCTTCTTCTTGTTTAGAAAGTTTCCCAAAAGCATCATAATCTAATCTGAAATCATTATTAGGTCTGTAACTGGCACTTAGCTTTAACAATCCCAATGTACTTCGTTGTTCTGTATTGTCAAACGTCTCTTCTATAGTATTATCGGTGGGATCTGGTGTATCATCGATATAGGTTCTTCTGGTAGTCGTAATAAGATCTGTTTTGGTGTTACTGATGATTCCATACCCACTAATATCCAGTGTTTTACTAGCAGCCATACTAAAATTAGCAGCTCCAAATTTTGTATTGATCTCATTGGCCCGATTGTTTTGTAACACTGCAAATGCCAAATCATCAGTAGTGATATTAAATGATGTACCTCCTCTTCCTAAGTTTCTAAAACCTCCAGTGAAATTAAAATAATCTCTTCGGGTAAAAGGTACTTCTCCAATATCATTAAAATCCGTTAAAATATTGATACTATATTTTGGATTATAGTAAAACAATTTAGGTTTCACCAAGTAACGTTCTGTCTCACCTACTCCCGCACCTACTGTTACATCACCAAACCAAAAATTCTTTTTACCTTCTTTTAATTTGATATTAATAGCAACTTGATCTTGATTATTCCTCAAACCTCGCATCTGACCAACATCCTCATAATTTCTTAATACCTCTACCTTATCTAAGGCATCTGCCGGAATATTTTTGGTCGCTAATTTAGAATCTCCATCAAAAAAGTCCTTCCCTTCTACCATGACTTTAGAGACTGTTTTACCTTCTACTTCAATCTCACCATCGTCATTCACTTCAATTCCTGGTAATTTTTCTAATACATCTCCAAGTTTTTTCTCACTACCATTAGTAAATGAATCTGTATTATACACCAAGGTATCTCCTTTCACAACTACAGGCATTTCATATACGATCTCTACTTCATCAAGGCTATTTTCTGATGTCATCGTAAAATCTGCTGTAATGTCTGCATCCTTAGTAGTAATGGTTTTATCTTCTGCTGAAAGCCCTATAAAACTAACCTTAAGTAAATAAGTTTCATTTACGGGAACCGATATCTTATATCTTCCTTTATCGTTAGTAATACCATATGCTGTCATAGCATTATCGGCTTTTTTATAAGCAATTACATTTGCCATTTCTAATGGATTTCCTAAAGAATCTTTTACAAATCCAGTAATCTGAACTTTCTGCGCAGATATAGTTATCCCTATCAGGAAAACAAGATATACTATTTTTTTTGTCATTTTTGATTGATTTTCTTCTAAAGAATTTAATTTCTCCTTCCTCCTCCAAAACCACCTCTTCCTCGTCGTTGTGTACTGAATTGTTCGATCATTTCTTCTACTTTCTTTTTTGTGATTTCATCGAACTCAGCTTGAGATAATTCTTTTCCTTTTGTTGGTGCTTTAATCTCTTCTTTTTCTTTAGTATTAAGTATTATTTTATTGCATAATAATGTAGTTCTTCCTTCTTGAACTTCTAAAATTAAACCAGGTAATCCCCAATAGGATCCAGGTCCTTGATTTACAGGTATCTCAGGCGTATACCAAGCAATTACCTCTATTTCTTTTGGTGTTTCTGATTCTTCAGGCGTGTTTTTTTGATTTGCTTGATCACCTTCACCTTTTTCTCTTTGATCTCTTTGTTGTCTTGCTTTTCTTCTCATCGCTCTCCAATCCATGATCTCATTTACTTTTTTCGTAGTGGTTGCTTTAAAACATGTATAGTTTCCTATTTTCTTAGTTTCATTTACCAAAGTCCAATTGTAAGTAGGTAAAGAATCTTTGATCAAAAAGTTTTTTCCATAAAATTCTCGTTGATCATAATACGTCTCTTCTTTAATATTTTTGTAATAATTATTAGATGTAAATCCAGAAAGCATCGCTCCCCATCTACCACTTCCTCCAGTTGTTTCTAATTGTGCTTCTTCTTTATAGGTAGCAGCATTTTTATCAAAAGTGAGAATAAATGTTTTTTCAAAGGCAGATTTCATTCGATCTGCGATTGCTTTTTTTTGGTCTTCAGACAGCTGTCTTCCTCCAAAATTCATATCCATTCCTGTTTTACTGAAATAATAGGCTTTTCCCTGAAAATCCTGAGCGGTGATCAAAAAAGTGGTAAGCATACTTACCAGTGTAATTAAAGTCTTCATTTTAGGCAGTTTTAAAATACTTAGACTTTAATATTACAACACGGTTTAATAGACAAAAGTTAATTATATCCCAAAAAAACAGCTCTCAAATTTTAAATCAATCGCTTTAATAAGATGACCACCTGATTGACTTTTCCCGAAGTATCTTTTACTTTTATCTTAACTTCTTTTTGTTCTTCCTTAAGATACTTTCTCCATATATTAAGTTCATTACCATCATAATTATCTACGTTTATCAATTCATCTCCTTCTCTAATACCTTTTTGATACGCCTGACTATCTTTTAAAACATAGCTAACTAGAATTTTATCGTCTACTTTCTCAATACCTAATCCACTCATCGGAAAATCAAATGCAGTATCAAATTTTGAATTAGGTTTTACAAAAAGTAATTTGTTTTTATAATCTAATACCATATCAAACCGATTGATAATTTGTGCTCCAAGAATTCCTGCGTATTTATTAGAACCTGAAACTCCTTCTTTTCCTTCAGAAATATCAACTGGTAAATCATCAAATTCAAAACCATTAAATCTGAGTTTTTCAATCGTACCTTTGGTATATGTTGTTGATTTATTAAGTCCTCTTGCCTTGCCTATAACTGTTTTGCCTGACTTATTTTTGAGATCATTTTTTAATGCATAAGGAGTATTAAACAACAAGGTCATATTTGCTCCGCTATCGAATAAAAAATTTCCTGTACGAGTACTGCCATCTCTTAAGGTGAATGTAAGATCAATTTGAGGAATTGGAATACCATCAAATTTTAAAGGAATCTGAACATAATCATCTAATCCAGTGATTTCTTCATCCTTATCATATAAAGTAATCATGTTGTTCTCAAAATCAAAGCGAGTACTATATTGTTTTAAGATATCATACCCTATTATCCCTTCAATTTTTCTTCCTGATCTCTCTGAAAGTTTTTGCAGATCAACAAGTACTAAATTAGAATTATTGAGTGCCAAAGAACCTACTCTGATGGTTTGATTTAATGCAATATTATATGTTTCTGATCCATTAGCTCCTTGTGCTACTTGAGAATAATTAGATGTAACACCCAGTCTTTTGGCAACTGCACTGTCTAAAACTCCGGTAGATGCACCTGTATCAAACACAAAATTCAATGATTCTTTTGTATTATTAATTTTGACCTTAATAAATACTAACTGATCTTCTTCAAAAGGGATGGTCTCTACCTGAGCTTTAGCAGCAATGGCTATGAAAATAAATAGTGTAAATAATATTCTGTTCATTTTGATTGATTGTAAGATTTATCCTCCTATTCTTATATGCATTCCATCTCCGTTACTTCTCGTTGATCTTCTATCCTCCATTTCTTTCATTTTTTTCTGCATAATTTCTTCGAATTTGCTTTCTGTTATCGTCTTGCCTTTAGTTGGTTCTGCAATAGTTACTTTTTTCTTAGGATTCAATACTATTTTGTTACAAAGCATCGTCTGATCTCCATCATTTACCTCCAAAATTAATCCTGGTAATCCCCAATATATGGATGGCCCATTATTTACTGGAATTTCTGGAGTGTACCAAGCAGTCACAGTAATTTCTTCTTCAGACGGCTCTATATCTTCTTCGCCATTATGTGAAAAATTTTGCAATCGCTGAATAGTTCGTTTGGTTGTTGCTTTATAACAGGTATAATTTCCAATTTTTTTGGTTTCATTTTCTAATTTCCAGTTAAAATGTGTAAGGGTATCTTTTACTAAAAACATTTTACTAAACAAATCTCGTTGCGCACTAAATCGTTCTTCTTTACTATTTTTATATAATATATCTGAAGATCCAGATCCTGCAATCACCACTCTAATTCCAGCTGGTTGCGGAGCTCCAAGACTTTCTTCCTCTTTATACACTGATTCTGTTTTGTTAAATCGCAATATATATTCCTTCTGAAATTGCTTTTTCATCATTTCCTGAATTTGCTTTTGCATATCAGAATTCACCTGTGTGCTATCTAATTTTATGTCAAATTTTCTATTTGTCTTATAGGTAGCAGTTCCTTGAAAATCTTGAGCTGTTACAAACTGTACCAAGAATAATACTATTAATACTACAAGTCTTATCATGATTGTTTATTTTAAAAGTTTAGTTAATTTATTTTTTAATGCTGTGGCTTCTCCCATTATTAACTCTCCATCTTCTCCTTGGATATATGCAATCCCCGATTCTATGCTTTTTATCAACCCATTTTGATCAAGAATTATATTCTTTGGAAAATCATTCATTTCTAGAGCATCCGTATATTCTTTTGCATCCACAACTTGCTTAAAATCAAAATCATGTTTTTTTAAGAATTTTTCTACTTTCTCTTTGGATTCAAAAGTAACAGCAACAAAATTCACACGATTCCCAAAATGTTCCTTTAATTTATTTAACTCAGGCATTTCATCAATACAAGGTTTGCAACTTGTAAACCAAAAATTCAGTAAGGTGGGTTTTCCTTTTAGTTCACTAATGCTAATTTGATCTCCATCTAAACTCACTAAAGTAGATTCCAGCATTGACTTTCCTTTAAGTGATTCTAGTTTTGTTTTTGTTTTTTTCCTTCCGCTTAAGTCTACATGAAACCCAAAATCATGTATGATTGAATCTTGTTTTACTTCAGTATCTTTGATATCAACATCCACAACTATCGTTTTGTTTCCTTTACTAAATTTTTCATATAACTTTTGTTGTTGCTCTTTTACTACTTCTTCTGAAATTATATTTCCATCAGAACCTCTATAATACACATCTTGTGCATTAACAGTATATATTGTTATTACAGATATTAGAAGAGCGGTTAATGTTTTCATGTTGTTTTGATTTTATGTGATTAATACACCACAAAGATGAGCACTGAATGCTAACTATACCGTTAACCAATGTTAACGAGTGTTAACCGATTCGGTTTATATCATTTAAGAAACCTATTTTTGACATATGCAAAAGAACCGTTATAAGAACATTCTATATTTTATTACCATTGTAATAGTAGCTACATTAGGCATACAGGTATATTGGAATTTCAAAAATTATGAAGCAGGAAAACAGCAATTAATTAATGAGGTTCAAATAAGTTTGGATAATGCTGTTGATCAATATTACGAAAAACTAGCAAAGGATCAGACCATTGGTTTTGCTTCAAAATCGGGGCATCTAACCCAGTTTATAGGGAGTTCTCAATTTGATAGTATTATTAAGGATATTGACACCGCTCGTTCTCGATTTAGAAATATTGACTTCATAGATTCTACTCATATTGAAGGTGTTTCTGTGTTTAGAGGTAAGCAAGTGGATGATGATATTGATAAATTTCTAAAGACACCTGACATTTGTGATTCTGCAAAAATAGATATTCGTGTTAGCAGTCCTGACTCTGTTCATTTTAAGTATGAAGAACATCCTTTACAGGCACTTACTTCTAAGATCGTAATATCAATTAATCAAGAATCAATAGAATTAAAAGAAATAGATAGTCTTTTTCGAAAAGAATTAGGCAGAAAAAATGTTGCTGTAGATTATGGGATTACCTATACCGATCCTATGAAACAAACTAAGAAGTTAGATTCTCTGATTTCTTTTAAAACTTCATTGTCAACAAAATCTAAGTCCTCATACTTACCTCCTAATAGTACGTTAGAATTATTCTTCACTAATACTACCCGTAGTATTCTAAAGAAAAATTTAATCGGGATTTTACTATCTTTTCTTTTAGTAGGAGCAGTAATTGGATGTTTATTATATCTTTTAAAAATTATCAATCAACAAAAACATCTTGCTGAGCTAAAAAATGATTTAATCAGTAATATCACTCACGAGTTTAAAACACCAATAGCAACAATTAGTGTCGCTCTGGAAGGAATCCAAAACTTCAACACAGAAAATGATCCTGATAAGACCAAAAAATATGTAGAGATGTCTTCGAACCAACTTGGAAAGTTAAATACAATGGTCGAAAAAATACTCGAAACAGCAACATTGGATAGTGAAGAATTACAGTTAAATTTAGAAGAAATAAATCTGGTGCATCTTATAGATGCTATTGCTAAAAAACATCAAGCGAATACTCCCAATAAAGAAATATCATTTGATAGCTCACATGAGAATATTTGGAAAAAAATAGATGTGTTTCATTTTGAAAACGCTATCAATAATATTGTAGATAATGCAATCAAGTATGGTGGAGATACTATTTCTGTTCATATTAAAAACACCAATCCACATATAATCATTGAGATTCAGGATGATGGTACTTCTTTAACCAAAGCTAATAAAGATAAAATTTTTGAAAAATTTTATAGAGTTCCAAAAGGGAATACACACGATGTAAAAGGTTTTGGAATTGGTTTATTTTATACAAAAACTATTATTGAAAAACATCAAGGTGCTATTCAATTATTGCTAGATAATCAGAAGACTAACTTTAAAATCACACTACCTAATGGCTGAACGTATAGAAATAGTACTAGCAGAGGATGAACCTTCTTTAGGTCAAATCATTAAAGAAAGTCTAGAAACCAGAAATTTCAAGGTGCATCTTGCTCAAAATGGAGAAGAAGCTTTTGCATTATACCAATCTATACAACCAAAATTATTAGTATTAGATGTAATGATGCCAAAAAAAGATGGATTTACATTAGCGAAAGAAATTAGAGTAGAAAATGATACTGTTCCCATCATATTTCTTACTGCAAAATCACAAACTCAAGATGTGGTAGAAGGTTTTACGATTGGAGGGAATGATTATCTAAAAAAGCCATTTAGTATGGAAGAATTAATTGTACGAATCAATAATTTGTTGCATCGTACAAAAATCCAACAAAGTTCTCAAATACTAACTATTGGTAAATATACTTTTGATTTTCCTAAACAGATCCTTACCTATGATCATGAATCACATCAACTCACTCACAGAGAAGCACATTTATTATTTCATTTGATAAAAAACAAAAACCAGGTATTGGATCGCTCTATGATTCTTAAAAAGCTATGGGGAGATGATGATTTCTTTAATGGTAGAAGTATGGATGTCTTTATCACCAAGCTTCGTAAGAAACTAAAACAAGACGATACCATTCAAATCATAAACGTAAGAGGATATGGTTATAAATTAGTTTGCTAGAAGTTTTAAAATATCTTTTGCGTTTACTGCTATCGCAAGAACAAAAAAAAGAGGTATTATCAAACAAGTCAAAAGACCTAAAATCCCTAATACTATATTACCCTTTACAATAGTTTGTATTCCAGAAATGATTCCTAAAACAACACAAAGTATACTTAATAACAAAATAAACATTGATAACAGAACCAATACTGCTTCCTCTTCTCTATTATTAGACGATACAAAGGTAAAAGCTACTAGAGATAAGATTGAGAACAGCCCTAATATTATCGATAAGTATTTTTTATATTTCAATGATAAATGATTTAGAATTATAGACAGTTTGCAAATTTATGCTAACTGTATATTTTATCATTACCTTTTAGTAAAATAATACTCAAGGGTTTATTTCTTCACAATGATGATTCTTAAAAAACTTTTGTAAACTACAATCTGTTTAATGACATAAATATGAGCGTCTTTATCGTCAAACAACGTAAGAAACCAAGATAAGACGATACCATTCAAATCACGAACATAAGAGAGTATGACTATAAATTAGTTTGTTAAAAATGGTCTTATTTTTGTACTTTGCTGGTTTATGAAAAAGATCATCTTCTTTTTAATAATATTAGGAAGCATCTATTCCGTTTCTGCCCAGCGAAATGTTATAGCAAAAGATACCATTGCATTGGATACCAATCGGTTTTTAGGCATTGATACTTTTGGCGCTACTTATTTCGCCAAAGACAATATCTTTTACAAAAAATGGAATAATCAGGAGTGGCAATTCGGTGATTTTATTTTAGGACAACTTACCGAAGTTTCTATTCTTAACCCTTTAAAAATTGTGTTATTCTATGAATCTTCTAATACTGTGGTTTTGGTAGATAAATATTTATCCGAAATTGATAGGATAAATTTTAATACAATTACAGAGTTTAAAAGTCTATCATTGGTGTCTCCTGCAAATGATAATAGTATTTGGATTTTTGATGTAAACACGCAACAACTAGAAGTATTCGACACTAATTCTGACAAAACCATTGTAGCATCACAACCTTTGAGTGAACTTGCTACCAGACAACAAAGTAATTTTAATTATTGTTGGGTACTTAGTGACAATACACTTTCTCAATTTAATATTTATGGAAGCTTACTTAACAGAATTGACAATAATGGATTTATTGATATCAGAATTATTAATAACGATCTTTTAATACTAAAAACAGATGGCTTATACTATCGATCTACTGAGACTGAAGAAATAGAAAAAATAAATCTTCCTGAAATTCCTATAAAACAGTTTTATGTTACTAATGAAATCCTTTATATTTACCACCAAAGTAAGATTTACAGTTTTGACCTAACACCCCAAAAAAATTAATCAATTATGCACGTAGCTATTGCTGGAAATATTGGTGCTGGAAAAACAACACTAACCAAACTATTAGCCAAACATTATCGATGGGAACCACAATTCGAAGATGTTCTGGAGAATCCATATTTAGAGGATTTTTATAATAAAATGGAGCGTTGGTCTTTTAATCTTCAGATTTATTTCCTTAACAGCCGTTTTAGACAAATTCTGGAGATACGTGAGAGTGGAAAAGATATCATACAGGATAGAACGATATATGAAGACGCATATATCTTTGCTCCTAACTTACACGCAATGGGATTGATGACCAATCGTGATTTTGAGAATTATAAATCACTTTTTGATCTTATGGAAAGCGTTGTAGAAGGCCCAGATTTACTAATTTATTTACGTAGTAGTATTCCTAATTTGGTAGCACAAATTCACAAACGAGGTCGAGAATATGAAAATACGATTAGTATTGATTACTTAAGCCGACTTAATGAACGTTATGAAGCTTGGGCTCATGGATATGATAAAGGTAATTTGCTTATTGTAGATGTTGATCACCTTAACTTTGTAGATAACCCAGAAGATTTAGGAAGTATTATTAATCGAATTGATGCAGAATTAAACGGATTATTCTAAAAAACAAAAACTCAAGATATAAACAAAGGCTTTTCTTAATTGAAAAGCCTTTGTCTTTTGCTCTAATAATTTTAAACAACATCTTATAGTCCAATTATTAAAAAATTAGACTACCCAATAGATGTTAGGATTTTTGTTCACCATCAGTTTTGGTTTCTTCAGTATCCTCCTTAACTGCTTTTTCTAAAGATTTCTCAGCTTCTTCTCCAACTTCCTTAACTGCTTGCTCTGCATCAGCCTCCATTTTCTCAACTTCTTTCGCAACATCTTCTGCTACATTCTCAGTCTTTTCTTGTACCTCACTGGTAGTCTCTTCAGTAGTAGTTTCCTTATTTGTATCTCTACAAGAAACAAACGCTACCTGTAAAGTGGCTAAAAACACAAATGTTAACATTACTTTTTTCATAATATAAAATTTTAGTTTGTTATTATATCGCTATAACGGTGTTCTAATCTCTCTATTTCTATTACCTTGGTAATGTTTTCACAAAAAATCTTAATTTTTTTAACAGAATGAATTTCAGTAATTTATTTCAATTTCTTTCAGAATTACAACAGAACAATAACAAAGAATGGATGGATGCTAATCGCAAATGGTATCATCAGGTTCGTAATTCTTTCATACAATGGTTAGATGAATTAGATACCGAGTTTGCTAAAATCGACCCTAATTATTACCCAACTCCAGGAAAAAAAGGTATTAATCGCATTAATAACAATTTGCTTTTTCATCCCAATAAACCTGTATATAAGGATCATTTTGCTGCTGGATTAGATCAGCGATCTAAGCAAGGGGATTTTTATATCCAGATAGGCATTAATGATTGTGAACTGGCTGGCGGTTATTGGAAACCAGACACCAAGCTAATACATAGTATCAGAGAAGCAATAGATTATAATGGTGAAGAATTAAATAAGATTATACACAAAAAAAGTTTTCGAAACACATTTGGTGAATTATATGATGATGGTGAATCTTTAAAAAAAGCACCTAAGGGATACACAATAGATCACAAGCATATCGATTTATTACGGTATAAAACATTGGCAGTTATTCATCCTCTTACTAAAGAAGAAATTTTACAAGAAGACTTTAATGAAAAGGTAATCGAAGTGTATAAAGAAATGCTCCCTTTTAGAAGATATCTAAATGAAGCAGTTACTGTTTAAGTGTATCATCTACCTCTTGTATCAAATGTTTTAAAATCATATCGGTAGCGCCAGTATTGCTATTGATAAAATGACCTGCAATCATACCTGTCTGCTGCCTAAAATTTTTATTATCTATCAACTTATTCATTATCGCAGAAAACTCTGAAGCATTAGAAATCGAAAATAACCCTGCTAACTTCTGTAATTGTCTTGCCTCTCTAAATTTTTCAAAATGCTTACCGATAATAATCGGGATCCCAAATGTCGCGGGTTCTAGAATATTATGTAATCCTGATGTTCCCATTGCACCGCCAACATATGCAATATCACCATAACTATAGACACGTGATAAATAACCAATGGTATTCATAATAAATACTTGGTGATCTTTCAAACTCTTGCCATCCTTTTCAGAAAAAAGAACCGTCTTTTTTGCTATTTTTTGCCTCAACCTATCTACACCTGTATCTTTTATTTCGTGTGGAGCTATAATGAAACATACTTCTTCTGTTGACTGATTCACATAATCTACAAACACCTCTTCATCCTCTGACCACGAACTACCAATTACAACACATAGCCTATCATCGATAAATTCTGAAATAAAATCAACTTGATTATTCATTTCGATCTGATGTGATACTCTATCAAAACGAGTATCGCCACTTACGGATACATTCGTAAAACCTATCTTATCTAATAATTGTTCTGAAATGGTATCCTGAACAAAAAAATGATTAACCGTTTTTAAAGCACTCCGCATAAAACCACCATACCATTTAAAAAAAGTTTGATCTTCTCTAAATGACGCTGATATAATAGTGATGGGAACCGCATTTCTTTGTAATGTCTTTAAGTAATTCGGCCAGAACTCATATTTTACAAAAACTGTAAGTTTTGGTTGTACTAGTGTTACAAAATTATTTGCATTTTTTATGGTATCTATAGGAAGATATACAATAATGTCTGCAAGTGTACTATTCTTTTTTACCTCATATCCAGATGGAGAGAAAAAAGTAACCAATAATATATAATCAGGATATTTTTTCTTTAACCCTTCCATTACAGGAACTCCTTGTTCATACTCCCCTAAAGATGCACAATGGAACCATATTACCTGATCATTATCACTAATGTTTGTTTTTAAAATTTTAAAAACTTCTTTTCTTCCGTCTACAAACAGTTTTAGTTTCGGACTTAACAGTCCAATTGCAGGAAGTAATGCATTAAATATCGAGATAAAGAAATTATATAAAAAACCCAAAAGAAGTAATGTTTTACGAGTTGCTAAAATACAGTTCTTTCTCTAAAAAAACAGTGAAACATTCATTACAAAAAAACATAGCTTCAAATTAGCAAAAACTCAGCTTAAATACCATTTTAACAAAAAAACATTTGAATTTTTACATTTTTAACAAAATTAATTCAATAAAATTCTTAAATTAACACCTAATATCACACAAACTCAAATCTCATGAAATTAAAATTTACTCTAATTGCATTATTTTCCTGTGCAATAGTATGTGCTCAGAATTTTGCAGAAGTGCAACTCCCTAAACCTGATAAATTAAATCCATTCTTTATTGGTCCACTTCTTAAATCAACGATTCATTATGGTGTTACGCCTCCAAACTACAATGGAAAAGTAATTCTGTTTAACCACGGATATATTGATCTTAATCAGACTCAGTTTTTGTTTGACAATTCATTTTATCAAAAAACGTATGATGAAGGATATCAGGCTGTATTTGTTGCAACTACGCGAGGTGGTGGGATTTGGATTAATGGAGAGTTGCTTGCAGAATCTATCGATATTATCACCGCAAGATATAACGTTCCTGATGTATATATTGTAGCGCATAGCAATGGAGGGAAAGCTGCAGAAGCCGCTATGATTCAGTATGGTAAAAAAAATAAGGTCTCTCAGGTTTTTGCTCTTGGCACTCCATTCTGGGGAACCTATCTGGCCGATATTTCTCAAATGCCATGGTTAAACTGGGCTTGGCGCCTTACAGGACTCAATGAAGGAGCCAGAACCTCAACCACATATTATTGTAGAGATGTAGTACGTCCATATTTAGATAATAATGCGAATAACGAACCTGAAAAATTCGTGGTATTAGGAGCATCAGGATTCCTTAATGGATCTAATCTTCTTGCCAGAGCGGCGTTTACAGTTACTGGCGGAATTTTACTTCCCGTTCAAGGTGCTAATGACGGAGTTGCTCCTTATAGAAGTACGCTAAGACCAGGAGCTGATTATGTCTTCAGAAAAAATGATTTTCGAGCAATTTTTGATCATATCGATGTTAGTTTGGGACAATTTAGCTGGCGATATATAAAACCTTACATTGAAAATCGATCCCAGAAAAGTAATGAAACAATCAAAACTGAAAATCCAGTAAGTTTTACTACCAAAAGTAATTATTACATCATACATTCGGAAAACGAGTATGATCGCATACTACTTGACAAAAACTCGACATTTGCCGTTGCAGAAATCATTCATGAAAACCCAACAGCATCATTTCAAATTTTTGATCAGGATCTAAAAAAAATAAGTTCGAAAAAAAGCTATGCTGAACAGGAACACAAAACAATTATTCCATTTTCTGAAAATAATATGCACCTAAAAAGTGAAACACGTTTTGCTGCTTTTATAAAGCAAAATAACGGAATCACAATGTCTTTAGAACATCAGATAAAAAATAACCATCCAGCGCTAAAAGTTGACATTCATTCTGATAAAAAACATGCTTCTTTAATAGAAAATACAGAAGTTCGTGGTGTAATTACTAAAACCTCAGCTATAGATGGAACTCCATTGCAAAACGAGCCCGACATTATTACTTTTAACAATATCAATGGTAGTTTTTATTTTGATACTAAAAACTTGGAAGAAGGTGTTTACAGTTTATTTTTAAATTCTGAAAGTAAAGGCAACTTCAAAAGAAGTATTATTTCTGGGTTTGTAGTTGGTGATGTTCAAAAAAAACTTGATATCACAAAGGATCAAGATTTAATTAATCATTCTGAAAAATCCATTAAGATTACTCCTAATTCAGTCAAAAACACAGCTATTTTATCTTTAGATCGATATCGAGTATCAGATCAGATATTCATCCAGTTGTATGATATTACCGGAAAAAAAATCAAAGATTTCACCATATCAGCGAATCAAAATTCGCAATATGATGTCTCAAAAGAACTACAAACACTCTCTGGAGGTATCTACCTTTTGCAAGTTAACAATACAGAAACCATAAAATTTGTAAAAGAATAATATAAATACCTGAAAGAAAAGCTTTTGTCTATATGGTATTATTTTCACAGGAATCGTTAATAAAAAATCGATCAAAACTATGCATCAAATTGCCAATCGCATCATTATTTTGTACTTTCGTCGGGTTACAAAACACATCCTATGAAGAAGATTCAAATGGTTGACTTAAAGGGTCAATATCAACAAATAAAAGAACGTGTGGATGCATCTATTCTAGAAGTTATAGATTCTGCTGCCTTTATAAATGGTCCAGAAGTACATAGTTTTCAAAAAGAATTAGAAGAATACCTTGATGTAAAACATGTAATCCCTTGTGCTAATGGAACTGATGCATTACAAATAGCAATGATGGGATTAGGTCTAAAACCTGGTGATGAAGTAATCACTGCAGATTTTACATTTGCTGCTACTGTAGAGGTAATTGCACTATTACAACTCACTCCTGTTCTGGTTGATGTAGAACTTGATTCTTTTAATATAGATCCTGAAGCTATTCGTAAAGCTATCACTCCAAATACCAAAGCTATTGTGCCTGTTCATTTGTTTGGACTTGCTGCGAATATGGATGAAATTATGGAGATTGCTAACGAACATAATTTATATGTAATAGAAGATAATGCACAAGGTATTGGTGCTACGTATAAGTTCAATACTGGAAAAACTGCAAAAACTGGAACCATAGGACACGTATCTTCTACATCATTTTTTCCATCTAAAAATTTAGGATGTTATGGTGATGGAGGAGCAATTTTTACCAATGATGATGATCTGGCACATACGATTCGTGGTATCGTAAATCATGGAATGTATAAGAGATATCACCACGATGTTGTTGGAGTAAATTCTAGATTAGATTCTATTCAAGCTACAGTACTTAGAGCTAAATTACCTAATCTCGACAGCTATAATAATGCCCGAAGAACTGCTGCTACAAAATACAATAAAGCTTTTGAGGGTATTGCAAATATTATCACCCCAAAAGTAAAAGGAAATAATTGTGGGACTAGTGAAAATGTAATTTGTGAAACCTGCAATTGTCACGTATTTCATCAATACACTTTACGAATCGTCAATGCAGATCGAGATGCTCTTGTAAAACATCTTAACGAGGTTGGTATTCCTTGTGGAGTATATTACCCAATACCTCTACATAATCAAAAAGCATATCGAGATGAAAGATATAATGAAGATGATTTTGTGATCACTAATCAATTAGTAAAGGAGGTTATTTCTTTACCAATGCATACAGAATTAGATGAGGAACAAATTAATTTCATTACCAAAACAGTTATTGATTTTGTTTCAAAATAAATTAAAAAAATGAGTTAGCAATCATTAGCTAATCATATACAAATATTATAATTACACCCCTTAGTTTAATTAACTATAATACAACAAATAAACGCCTATAATGGATTCACTTTGCATTTGTTATAATCTAGTAGATCATAATAATATTCCTGGAATTCCCCCTTTACCAGAAGCATATATTGTACCTGTAACCAATGGAAGTCTTGGTTATGTAGAAAAACAAGCAACTCCAGGAACTTTAGAAAGTTTTGGAATACCATATCTGGAAACTTCACACGAGCAATTGTTAGAAATATGTTCGAGTTTAAAAATTGCTGTATTAGAACAGCAGTTCCGACCAGCAAAAAAAAGAAAGACTTTTGGTTTAGCAGAAATTTTAAAAGAACCAAAAATTAAGGAAGTAATCCTGGATTATATTAATAAAAAATTATCCGTTTTTTATGCGCTAGTAATAGAAAACAAATATGCTGTTATACATAATGCGCAAAGAAAAGATCCTTTTGAGGTTCATAGATTATCAATTGGTGATAGTATCCTTAATCCAATATTAGAATTCACAAAAACCGATGAAGGCATTGATTATTCTTTCTCTTTAAAGGATGGAGATAAATCTATAGTTCCTCAAAATCATAGCATTCAAATATTGCTTAATGAACCTTCCTGGATTGTTGTAGATAAATACATTTTCCACATTAATAACCTTAATGCTAATAAACTTAAACCATTTTTTAGTAAAGAAAAAATTACTATTGCTAAGAAACATATCAAAACCTACCTTGATAAGGTAATTATTCCTGTTATTAAAAATGTAGATGTGATTGCTAATGGTTTTGAGATTGTTATTAATAAAACCATAGCATCTTATGGAATAGAAGTTATTCAAGACTTTATAAAAGAGAACTATGTTGTAAAAGTGGTTTTTAAATATGATCAATCTGTATTTGATTATAATAGTTCGAAAACAACATCATCAGATGTACATTTTGGCGAAAGCGAAGAAATTCAAATTACTCAGATCAAAAGAGATCCTGAAGCAGAAAAGCAAATTATTGCGTTATTAGAATCTAAAAGCTTAGTCATTAACAATAATCTTTTATTAGAAACTGAAAACTTAGAGGATCCTTTAGCAATTTTTAATTGGGTACAACAACATCATGCACAGTTAGAAAAAGAAGGCTTTGAGATCACCCTTCCTGACCTTGATAATAGAACCGTAAACCTTGATGCGCATCAAATCGAAATCCAAAACAAAAAAAAAATGACTGGTTCGATGTCAAAGGAATAGTTCATATTGGAAATCAAGAAATTCCGTTTTCTAAATTTGTTAAGTACATAAAACAAAACAATCGTTTTTTTCAGATTGACGATCATTCTGTATTTATTATCCCTTTAGAGTGGATGACTCGTTTTAAAAAATTAGCGGATTTCGGAAAAATAAAAGAGGACAGTATACAAGTAAACAAAGGTAATTACACCTTACTTAGGGATATTATCCCTCCAGAAGCGTTAGAGATTACAGAAAATATTGATTTTGAATACCAACCTTCTTCTCAGCTAAAAGCCACATTAAGGCCTTATCAGGAAGAAGGTGTAAAATGGCTCATACAACACCAACAAAATCAATTAGGCGCTTGTCTTGCTGATGATATGGGGTTAGGTAAAACCTTGCAAACCATCGCTACTTTAGTGCACACTAAAGAACAACTTACTCCAGAACCTCAGGAAACAAAAACAATTCGATTGGACTTGTTTAGTGATCCTTTAGAAATAAAAACCTATCTCAAGGCATTAATCGTACTACCATCTTCTTTAATATTTAACTGGGCACAGGAAATATTAAAATTCGCTCCTCAACTCACAATCACAAAATACATAGGGTCCGATCGTAAAAACATAGTACCTTATCTAGAAACATATGATATTATCCTTACGACATACACCACATTATCCAAGGATATTTCACAATTGCAAAAAACAGAGTTTACATATTTAATAACCGATGAAAGCCAGCAAATTAAGAATAAAGAATCTAAAATATTCAAAGCAATCAATGCGATACACTCAAAACACAAAATCTCATTAAGCGGTACTCCTATTGAAAATTCGTTGACTGATCTATGGTCGCAGATGGAGTTTATCAATCCAGGAATGCTAGGAAGCTATCCATTTTTTAAGGATCATTTTAAAATCCCTATTGAAAAACATCAAAATGAAGAACGTATTAAAGAACTAAAAACCTTAATAGAGCCATTTATCCTAAGAAGAACCAAAGAACAAGTAGCTAAAGATTTACCAGCCTTAACTGAACAAATTGTCTACACAGAGATGTTAACAGCACAAGAGAAAGAATACGAATCTCAGAAATCTGCTGCCAGAAATTTATTATTGGGTATCGACCCTATTTCTACCAATAAGATACATATTATCAACACCTTAACCAAACTACGCCAATTGGCCAATCATCCTAAATTACTACATACTTCGACAGAAGATATTTCTGGTAAATTTATAGATGTTACCTCACATTTAGAAACCTTGGTTAGGTCTAACAAAAAAGTATTAATATTTAGCTCTTTTGTATCTCACCTTGATCTATATCAGGAATGGTGCACATCTCAAAATATTTCTTTTGTAAGTCTTACAGGGCAAACAAAAAACTCTGACCGAGAAAAAGTGGTCAACGAATTTCAGAGCAACGATGCAATTTCTTTATTCTTTATTTCATTAAAAGCAGGAGGAGTAGGTCTTAATCTCACCAAAGCTTCCTACGTTGTATTACTAGATCCTTGGTGGAACCCTTTTATAGAAAAACAAGCTATTGCTCGTTCGCATCGTATTGGACAAGAAAACAATGTTCTAGTTACCCGATTTATCACAAAAAACACTATTGAAGAAAAGATATTAAAGTTACAGGAAAGAAAAAAGAACTTATCTGATGAAATCATAGCCATTGATACAATTCCTGATTATGTAGAAAATGATCTGGCAGAATTATTAAAATAACATTGTTCACTTTCACCCTAAACGATTATACAAATACTAAACATCGTACTGTAATATCTAAAATTATAAACCGTCATTAAAGAAAAAATGAAACACTTTTTAGTAATAATTTTTATAGTCATAAATCTTTTTTCCTGTACATCTCAAGAATCAATCATCATTAAAAAAAAGGAAATAAATTGGCAAGAGTTCCCTGACCTATTTACTGACAATAAAAAAACAACGTTTATTGATAAGTTTCATTTTTTGGAAAACGTAACAATGTATGAAATAACATATCTAAGCGATGGACTAAAAATCCAATCATTTGCTGCGATCCCAAAAAAAGAAGGAAAATATCCAGTTATTATATATAATAGAGGTGGAAATCGAGATTTTGGAGCAATCCAATTATTTGGTGGTCACCAAAAATTACCTATAGCACATATATTCTCTAAATTAGCAAATGAAGGGTATATTGTTATAGGGTGTAATTATCGAGGTTCTGGCAATAGTGAAGGAATGGAAGAATTTGGAGGGAAAGATGTAAATGATATTCTAAATCTCAACAAAGTTGTTCATGAACTACCCAAAGCGGATACCAAACGTATCGGAATGTATGGTTGGAGTCGCGGTGGAATGATGACATATATTGCATTAACAAAGATGAACAATATAAAAGCAGCTGTTGTTGGAGGTGCACGATCTGACTTAAGAACAATTGATAGACCTCAAATGGAAAAGAGAGTGTATGCTGAATTGATTCCTGATTACTATCAAAATAAAGATGAAGAATTAAAAAAGAGGTCCGCTATATTATGGGCCGATAAATTCTCTCCAAACGTCCCTATTTTACTATTACACGGCAACTCGGATTGGAGAGTAAAATCTACTAATTCATTAAGATTGGCTTTAGAATTTGAAAAACATAGAATCCCTTATAGACTAAAGATCTTTGAAGGTGCTAATCATGGTATAAGTCAATTTAGAAAAGAAAGAGATCAAGACGTATTGGATTGGTTTAATAAATACCTTAAAGGCTCTGCTACCTTACCAAACATGGAATTTCACGGAAGATAAACAACACAGCCTACCTATATTTCTAAAAGAAATCATAATCTAGCTTTATATCACAACAATTTATTCTAAATTGTTGCTTTTGTATATTTATTACTCGATTTACTTATATCAATTCACAAACTCATGAAATTTCTTTACACATTACTTTTTGCTCTAATTAGCACTACACTTCTTGCTCAAGATACTTATTTACATTGTGGAAAATTAATTGACACCAAATCTGGTACAGTTCTTACCGAAAAAACAATCGTTGTTTCTGGAAACAAAATCAGCAAAGTAGAAAGTGGGTATACTTCTGGAAAAAAAGGTGATATTACAATAGATCTTAAAGATAAAACGGTTATGCCTGGACTTATCGACATGCATGTACATATCGAAAATGAATCTAATCCAAAAGCATATTTAGAACGTTACACAAACAATGAAGCCGATGTAGCATATAACTCCGTGGGATTTGCCAAAACAACACTAATGGCAGGATTTACAACTGTACGAGATCTTGGAGGAAGCGGCGTAAATATCGCATTAAAAAAAGCTATTGCACAAGGAAAAATTGATGGCCCTAGAATTTTTACAGCTGGTAAATCACTAGCTACAACAGGAGGTCATGCAGATCCAACAAATGGAAGTAAAAAATCCTTAGTTGGAGATCCAGGACCAAAAGAAGGTGTTGTAAACAGTGTCGAAGACGCAAAAAAAGCAGTAAGACAACGTTATAAAAATGGAGCTGATCTCATAAAAATTACAGCAACAGGTGGTGTTTTGAGCGTAGCTAAAAGTAGTTCAAATCCTCAATTTACTATAGAAGAAATAAAAGCAATCTGTGAAACTGCAAAAGACTATGGCTTTCATGTAGCTGCACATGCTCATGGCGATGAAGGTATGCAACGTGCAGTAATGGGTGGTGTAAAAACTATCGAACACGGAACCTTAATGAGTGAAAAAACAATGGATCTTATGAAACAATATGATTCATATTTAGTCCCGACTATTACAGCCGGAAAAGAAGTAACTGGCAAAGCCAAAATAGATGGTTACTACCCAGCGATTATAGTTCCGAAAGCATTAGAAATTGGCCCTAAAATTCAAAATACATTTAGCAAAGCTTATAAAAAAGGGGTCGGCATTGCTTTTGGTACAGATGCTGGAGTTTTTAAACATGGGCAAAACGCAAAAGAATTTGGTTATATGGTAGAAGGCGGAATGCCAGCTATAGAAGCTATACAAAGTGCTACAACTACAAATGCCAAAATCTTGAATATGCAAAATCAATTAGGACAAATCGCTAGCGGTTTCTTAGCAGATATTGTTGCGGTAAATGATGATCCGACTCAGAAGATTGAAACCATGGAAAATGTTGTGTTTGTAATGAAAGAAGGTAAAATATACAAACAATAATATATTATTTTAATACACTAGTGATGTTACCCAAAAATAGTTAGGTGGTAAAAAGACCGTATCAATGAAAAAGATTCTGCAATATATCTTTGTTAGTGCTATTGTACTATTTGGGTTATTTTATGTCTATACTAAATGGGCAGCTGCGAATGAAGGTGATCCAGCTCCTGATTTTGAAACCACATTAGTGGATGGAACACCTTTTAAGCTATCCAATCTACAAGGCAAATATGTGCTATTGGATTTTTGGGGCTCCTGGTGTCCTCCTTGTATTAAAGAAAGTCCAGAATTAGTGGCGTTACATCAAAAACACGCGGATCAATTAACCATTGTTACGGTAGCACTAGAAAAAAATAAGGATTCCTGGAAAAAAGTGGTTTCGAAATATGGATATACTTGGAAAAATCAAATTGTTAGTCAGAATAGATTTGTGATGCTTTCGGATATAGCAAGAAAATATGGAGTTTCAGAAATTCCTGCTAAATTTCTAATTTCGCCAGAAGGAAACCTAATAGGCAACTATTCCTTTGAAGAGATTGATAGATTATTATCGGATAATTAACTGTAAAACAAGATTTTTAAGCACTATAAAAAGATCTTGGTACCTTATCCATAATATTTATAGTATAAAAACTACATTCAGAAAATATTGATTAATATCGGAAAGAATGAATAACACCAAGAAAATAATTAAATACTGTGTTTTAGGGTTAGCTATATTCTTTTTTATAATAACCTTACTTGGTTATACCAACCTTGGAAACTTATCAATTACTGAAAGTTCTGAAAACATTTTTGTGAACATCGAAAATGAAAAAATTAGAATTTCGCAAAAAGGAAATGGAAAAGACATATTACTAATTCACGGTAGTCCTGGCTCTATTGAAGATTGGAATAGTATTGTAGATGCTCTGGCGAAAACCTATAGAGTAACTACTTTCGACAGAGCAGGGCATGGTTTTAGTTCTTCAAACGAATATACGTATCATATAAAAGACAATGCTATTTTGGTCGAGCGCCTGATCGAACAATTAGGATTAAAAGATCCCTTGATCGTTGGACATTCTTATGGAGGCTCCACAGCTGCATATATGGCAGTCCATTCCGATCTAAAAGAATTAAAATATATCATCCTTGATTCTCCATTATACAAATCCCGTTCAAGAGGGATCTATAAGTTAATTTCGACTCCAGTTATAGGAAAAGGAATAGCACTGGCATCCTCATACACTATTGCAAATAGTCAAATAAGAGATGGTGTCACACCCATATTTAAATCTATTAAAGAAGAAAAGATTCAAGAATTAGTTAAAGAAAGGCAGAGAATGTGGTCTCAACCTAAAGTGATTTATACAAAATCTATGGAATCTATTAATTATCAAGATGATTTGAATTTAATTTCACATAAATATAAAAATATAGTATCCGATATCACTATTATAACAGCTAAAGACTCTATAAACACTTTAAGGAAAGATTGTGAAAAATTCCATTCAGAAGTACTTAATTCAGAACTAATAATCTTGGATAACACAGGGCATTATATCCAATTCGACAAATCAAATGATTTGATTGAGGTGATTCATCGTAAAATGTCAAATCAATTTCGACCCTAAATAAGCAAGAGTCAAACTATAAATAAAACCCTCTTTTTGAAATATTATATGAAAACAATTAAAATTTTTATCCTACTGGCAATCATTTCGATCTCTTCCTGGAGTCAGGAAACTGATCTCTCAATATTTAAAAATCTTATTGGTAAAGAATGGAAAGCAGAAGCTAAATGGGGAGATGGGACTATCTTTAAACAAGAAACTATTTTCGCTTTTGATTTAAACAACACCTTAATTATTGCAAAATCTAAAGGGTTTACCGATAAAAAACAATCGCAATATGGTTGGCGTAATCATGGTATCAGAAAATTTGACACAGAAACTAAAACGATCAAATTCTGGGAATTTGATGTTTTTGGAGGTGTTACTGAAGGCACAGTGCAGGTAGATGGAAAAAATCTCATATACCAATATCAATATGGAGAATCTCTAGTTACTGATATGTGGGAATATGTAGATGATCACACCTATAATTTTAAAGTTGGAAACTATGTGGACGGAAACTGGAAGCAGGTGTATCTAGAAACTCAATTTAAAGCAGAAAAATCAGAGAACAGCGGTCGTTAAACTCTTTAAAATGTTCATGCTATTCGTATAAAACGACTAACAACTCTTTCGTTTTTAAGATTTAAATTCAGGAAATAAGATCTGGAACGACCAATAGGATATAATTGCTAGAAACATCCAATAAAACGTATAACATGCAAATTCTAAAACCAGATCTTAGCCGTTTCGAAACTATCAAAGATTTTCCTTATACAGAAAATTTCATTGATTTTGATAATCTTAGAATGCATTATATCGATGAAGGAAAAGGTGAAACAATCTTAGCCCTTCATGGAGAACCTACATGGTCATATCTTTATCGAAAATTTATTCCCACATTAAAAGACTATCGATTTATTGCTCCAGATTTAATTGGGTTTGGTAAATCAGATAAAATCGTAGGATGGAAAAATTATTCTTTTGATCTTCATTTTAGATCCTTAGAGCATTTTATTCAAAAATTAGATCTCAACGATATTACTTTGGTCGTACAAGATTGGGGTGGTATGCTAGGATTAAGTTTGTTGGCAAAATATCCTGAAAAATTTAAAAGAGTCGTAGTATTAAACACTTTTTTACCAGTAGGTAAAAAGATGTCGCTCTTTTTTAAGATCTGGAGAATGTATGCAAAATATCATCCATCATTATCGATTAGCACTATTCTTAAACGAGGTTCTTATCAAAAACTATCAAAAGAAGTTCTAGATGCATACAATGCTCCTTACCCAAACAGAAAACATAAAGGAGGTGCTGTTGCTTTTCCGTTATTGGTTCCAGCAGATAGAAACGATCCAGCGGTTAAACCAATCCAGAAGGCCAGAGATGTACTTTCTAAGTGGAATAAACCTGCATTAGTTTTATTTTCGGATAAAGACAAAATTCTTGGCGGATTGGATAAATTCTTTTATCGATTAATCCCTACTGCAAAAGAGCAACAGAAAATTAAAATCAAAGATGCTGGGCACTTTTTACAAGAAGAAAAAGGTGAAGAAATAGCACAATACATTCTTAAATTTATGAAAGATGAATTGAAAATAAAGGATTGCTAGCATCTATTCTAGATAGATCATAAAAAAACCTCGAAGTCTAATAACTTCGAGGTTTTAATTTTTTATATTTTTTCTATTCTATATCGAAGCAGAAATAGTTTCCATAGATCGATCTACTTTTTTTACTAATCCTGATAATACTTTTCCAGGGCCTACCTCAGTAAACGATGTCGCACCATCTTTCATCATATTTTGCACACTTTGAGTCCATTTTACGGGTGCTGTTAATTGAGCTATCAAATTCTTTTTGATCTCTTCTGGATCAGTAACCGCAGTGGTAGTTACATTTTGATATATCGGACAGTTAGGCGTATTAAAAGTAGTTGCTTCGATTGCTGCAGCTAGTTCTTCTCTTGCTGGCTCCATTAATGGTGAATGAAAAGCACCTCCAACTGGTAATACCAATGCTCTACGAGCTCCTTTTTCTTTCATCAATTCGCAAGCTTTCTCAATTGCTTCTACTTCTCCAGAGATTACTAATTGACCTGGACAATTATAATTTGCAGCCACTACTACCCCATCAATTTCTTTACAAGCCTGCTCTACTACCTCATCTTCTAACCCAAGCACAGCTGCCATAGTTGAAGGTTTTATTTCACAAGCTTGCTGCATTGCTAATGCTCTTTTAGATACTAATCTAAGCGCATCTTCAAAATTCAATGTGCCATTTGCTACTAATGCAGAAAATTCACCTAATGAATGTCCTGCCACCATATCTGGTTTAAAACTATCTCCTAATACCTTGCTTAAAATTACGGAGTGTAAAAATATTGCTGGTTGCGTTACTTTGGTTTCTTTTAACTCATCCGCAGTACCCTCAAACATAATTTTAGTGATTTCAAAACCTAAAATATCATTGGCCTTATGAAAAAGTTCTTTAGCAATTTCTGAATTTTCATATAAATCCAGTCCCATTCCTGAAAACTGAGCCCCTTGACCTGGAAAAACATATGCGTTCATGTATTGTGTATTTTAAAATTTTGACAAAAGTAAGTATAAAGTTGATAGTGGATAGTAGATAGCCAATAGAATTTTATTGATTTTCAGTTTTACGCAATTACAATCACAACCTTAATTAACTGATGAATAACATGTTATTTATTTGTAGTGATTAAAAATACTTGTAACTTGATTGTAATAAGAACTCCCAAATAAATTAAGATGGACTAATAAATAGTATAATTGCCAAAGAGGAATTCTTTCTTCCCAATACTCTGTAAGTGGAAAAGTTTCGTTATAAACTTTAAATAATTCCTGATCAAAGCCTCCAAAGAGATGCATCATTGCAATATCCATCTCTCTTGGTGCATAAGATATTGCAGGATCTATGAGACAAGGATTACCTTTACAATCAATTATAAAATTACCATTCCACAAATCACCATGTATTAAACTAGATGGTTCATTTGGAATTTCTTTAGCAATAGTTTTGTAAAAAGAATCCAAATTTTCGAACACAAAACCATTTGCGATAGCAAGTTTAAACTGGGGTTCTAACCTTTGTACTATATAAAATTCTGAAGCAGTATCCTGTTTAGTGTTATATTGTGGTAAACTCCCGATATAATTATCATTTTCAAAACCGAAATAAGATGCGCTTCGGCTATGTAAAACTGCCAATTGTCGCCCAAACACATTCCATAAATTAGCAGCATCTCTCTCACTTGCGATATATTCGAGTATCAAAAATGCATATTCATCATGTATTCCAGATTGTAATACTTTTGGCACCGTAAAAGCATCTGCTTTTCTTAATACTTCAAGTCCTTGTGCTTCTGCCTTAAACATTCCTGGAAACCTGAAAGAGGTATTGATTTTGATTACTGCTTTTCTAGTATTGGTTTCTAGACAATAGACATCATTAATATCGCCTCCCAACAACTGTTTCGTAGTTATTACCTTTTCAGAAAAAAGGTTTTCTACACGCTGTATGAGTTTTTTTGTCAGCAAGATAAACTTACTTCTTCTTATATGTCAAATATGTAAAGCCAAACTCATGTCGCTCATCTGCGCCATGAAGTTCTTTATTCTCTACAATCCAAGCATCAGGATCTATTTCTGGGAAAAAAGTATCCGCTTCAAACGTTCCATGTACTCTAGTCAGTTCGATATAATTAGCATATTCCATCCCAATTTTATAAATCTCTCCTCCACCAATAATAAAAGGTTGCGGATCATCTTTTGCTATTTCCAACGCTTCATCCATAGAATGAACCACAACAGCTCCTTCTGGATTATAATTTTCATTTCTGGTAATTACCACATGAACACGATTTGGCAGTGGTTTTGGGAATGATTCAAAAGTCTTTCTTCCCATGATAATATGATGACCAGTGGTCAACTCTTTAAAACGTTTAAAATCATCTGGTAAATGCCATACAAGGTCATTATCTTTTCCCAAAGCATTATTTTCTCCAGCTGCAGCAATCATAGTTATCTTACGATCTAATTTAGGTTTTACCCTTTCTTCAACAGCTTTGGGTTGTTGTTTTTTAATGAATTCTTCTTTCTTCTTAATAAGATCATCTTTGGGATACATAAGGTCTACATCCTTTTGGATTAATGCTATTTCTGCTTTTTGTTTGGCTATCAGACGTTCCATTTGATTGCTGGTCCATTCTGTTCCCATAAACTTATGAAACAACCATACATTGCAGAAATGTAGTACCAGTAAAAATGCCCAACAAACAATCGCGGCTACGTACCAATTAGTCCCGAAGAAAGTAATTTCTTTACCAACACCTATTAGTAAATTAAGAATAACCAAAAAAATAGAGCCAACTAAAAAAATAATGAAATGTTGAAATAATCTTTTCTTTTGTACAATTCGTTTACGCGCATGTTCATACAATTCACGTTGTACTGGATCAATTTGTGGAGCTTCTTTTCTTTTTGAAAACATTTTAATAGTACCTTAGTAATGCTTGATTAATATCCAAGTAAATATAAAGGTTTTGCTAAAAAGCCCTAAAATAACTTATGAAGAATTTAAGAAAAGAATTTCCCGTACTATCTCAAAACACTTATCTCAACACCGCATCCTCTGGATTATTATATGACTCCTTATTAGAGTTTAAGCAAGAACATGATCTTGATTTTCTCATTGGTGGAAGCATGTTTCGGGATGATCAAGAAAAATTTCTAAACACTGTTAGAAAATCGATTGGAAAATTTTTTGGGTGTAATTCGCAAAATACGGTGTTAACTCCTAATTTTTCTTTAGGATTCAACACTATTCTTAATGGGTTGGAAAAAAACAAAAAGATTCTTCTGTTGAACGAAGATTATCCTTCAATAAATTTTGCAGTAACCAATAAAGGATTTAACGTTTGTTATGCTGAAGTAAATGGCACATTAGAGCAAAATATTGAAGAAGCTATAACTAAACATACACCTGATATTTTTGCTTTTAGCTTAGTACAATATATTAATGGTATTGCTATTGACCTGGATTTTCTCCAAAAGATAAAACTAAAACATCCTAATCTTTTACTAATTGCCGATGGCACGCAATTTTGTGGAACCAGAGTTTTCGATTTTGATTCATCTGGGGTTGATATCCTAGGATGTAGCGGTTATAAATGGTTATTAGGAGGATACGGTAATGGGTTTATATTATTTAAAGAAGGTATTCTTGATCAAATCACACCCAATACTTATAAAAAATCAGCTTCTGAAACTAATTATGACGCTTCATATACTAGTATAAGAGCCAGATATGAATGTGGTCATTTGGATACTTTGAACTTTGGGAGTTTACAATATTCTCTACGATTTCTATCCAATATTGGACTAGTAAAAATCGAAGAAAAAATTACAACGTTGACCGAGTATATTAAAACTGAATTAACAAATCTAGACCTATTAGAAAAAGATGTTGTTTCAAGAAAAAATCATAGTTCGATATTTTGCATAAAAGGAGACCAAAAATTACATAAAGTACTACAAGAAAAAAATATTATTACCTCTCTTAGAGGCAATGGAGTTAGAATAAGCGCTCATTTTTACAACACAAAAGATGAAGTTACAAAACTACTTGACACACTACATCGTTATCGTTAATATCTAATTGTTAAATGTTGATTAAATTATTGGAAATCTGACCATTTGCTCTTTTTAGTTCATCTGTTTTGTACTAATTTCACCTAAATTTTATTAACCAAAAACTAATTACAATCTAAAATTATGGCGATATCAAAGCAATACTTAAAATCAAAACCTATCTGCAAAGTAACTTTTTCAGTACCTGCAAAAGAAGCTGTTTCTGTTAGTGTCGCAGGAGAATTTAATGAGTGGAATACAGAAGCAACTGTGCTCAAAAAATTAAAAAATGGCATTTTTAAAGGGACTTTGAACCTTCCTAAAGATCAAAAGTTTGAATTTAAATATGTTGTAGATGGGCAGTGGACCAATGAGTCTGAAGCAGATGGATATCAATGGAATGATTTTGCTTCTGGAGAAAACAGTCTATTAGTATTATAATAAAACAAAGATTTATATTGAGATTGTAGTTATTATTCTACAATCTCAATATATCTTCCTAACGAATTCAGCATTTTTTATTTATATAATATGAATTAAAAATATTAGTTTTAGAAATGAATTTTCTTGAAACTATATTTTTATTTTTTGCTTTTCAAGCTTTCATTTTTGCAATGCTATTTTTCATAAAAAAGAAAGGAGATAGGACTGCAAATATCTTATTCGGCATATACATACTGTTGTTCTCCTACAACATGGTATACAACACTTTGTACTGGTCTAAACTCTTATACTCCACACCATATATTCATCTAATTTTCACTAATAAAATCCCATGGGTTTTATACGGCCCTGTACTATATTTTTATACAAAAAGAATCCTATATGCACATAAATTCAAAATTTCAGACATTATTCATTTTATACCACTATTATATGTTTTAATTTCATATAGCCCATTTTCTTTTCTTTCAACACAGGATAAAATCGATATTTTAAAAAATGATAGATTATTATCATATACCTATCTCTACTCTCCTTATGTGATCAAGATCATTATCGCTTTAATGTTATTTTATTGCGGGCTTTTGTTTTTTTCGTTTACACAAAAAATTAGAAGCTTAAATAATTTAAGGTGGTTGCAGTTGTTAAGTTTTTCTTTTTTAGGTTATGTAATATCCTTTTCCTCTTACTTTATCTTAGTTTATTTTAATATTCTTGACAGAGGTTCTGATTACTTTATTGGTTTTTCCATGATGTTTTTTACCATGCTACTTTCTTACTTTTGTTTTCTTCAACCTACTATATTTGATGGGGTATCTGTAAACAAAATCATCCCTTTCAGAAAATATAGAAAAACTGGACTTACCAAAAATCATTCAACTGAAATAAAATCTAAATTAACAGAATTCATGGAGCAAGATAAACCGTACTTAAACCACGAATTAAGACTAGATGATTTAGCACAGAAGTTCACTCTTTCAAGACATCATATGTCTCAAGTTATAAATGAGCAGTTTGATCTCAGTTTTTTTGATTTTGTTAATCAGTACAGAGTTGAAGAAGCTAAAAAAATGATCATCAAAAATGATCACCTAACTATAAATGAAATATTATATTCATGTGGTTTCAATAATAGGGTATCATTCTATAAAGCTTTCAGAAAGATTTCCGAAATCACGCCATCAGAATATCGATCTCTTAACCGCTTAAAAAGAGAAGTTCTAGATTAAGTAATATTTCTAATTCATCATAATTTCATAAGAAAATTAAGACCTGTTTCCTTTATAGGTATACTTTTGATATTGATAATATACCTTATTAGCTTTCTAATCGAGCGCAAAAAACAGATCATTCTGTAAACCTTTGTCGGGAAACAAAAAGCCCTCTAAAATGTAACCTGCTTTCTCTGAAATTTATCTTCATTTGTTCTGGGTACCTCTAACAAAACATTTTTCTAAAACTAAAAAACTGTATTATGATGAAAACTTTTTATACGCTACTTTTAATTGCTTTATTCTCTTTTTCTTCTTGTGGATATGATGATTTTATATTTTCTGATGACGACTCTTTCCCGCCACCATTTAAGTTTACTTTATCTACGCTCACTACATTACCAATTGGTACTGGCGGACTTGATGTAGATCGTCAAGGAAACATTTATGCAGCAGATTTTGGTGTAGGTTTAGCTAATATCAATGGATCTGATATCTTTAAAATAAATCCAAATAATGGATCAGTTGAGCTATTTGCCAGTCTTGAACCTTCAGGCCTTACTGGTAATCATTTTGATAGGCAAGGCAATTTATACCAATCAAATTTTTTATCCAGTAAAGTCTTTAAAATAGATCGACAAGGTACTACTGAACTTTTTACGGAAGAAGTTTCATTACCAACAGGAATAACAATAGACAGGAAAGGAAATATTTACGTATTAAGTTGTTCCAACGGAACTATTACAAAGTTTACACAAAATGGAGAAGCAACTTTACTCGCTAGTAGCGAGAGCTTTAAATGCGCGAATGGAATAACTTGGGTAAAAGATACTGGTAATCTTTATGTAGTAAACTTTAACGACGGCAATGTACTGGAAGTAACCTCTACTGGAAACGTTTCCATATTAGCAGAAATCCCAAACTCTACGGGAAATGCACATATCACGTCATTTAGAGGTCAACTATATCTCACTGCTGCTTCTTTAGGGCAAATTTTCAGGGTAAGCTTGGATGGACAATCCGTGGAAGTCATAGCTGGGAACGGAAATTCAGAAAACACCGATGGTGATGCTTTAACTTCAGGATTGAGAACTCCTAATGATCTTGCATTTAGTCCAGATGGTAGAAAAATATATATTAACTGTGTAGCTAATTCAGGAAACGCAAACGAACTATCTCCAACTGTAATACGTGTTTTAAAACTAGAGAGACATTGAGTACTTAAAGGAAATCGATATTGAGGTTGTAGTAGTAATTATTCTACAACTTCAATACCTTTCCAAAAAGCGACATAACCTTTTATCTGTTTTGCAAGATCACTTGTTTCTGGATAATACCATGCCGCATCTTTATTTTCATTACCATCTACTGATACAGTATAATACGATGCAACTCCTTTCCAAGGACATTTAGTATGAGTTTCACTAGACTTAAAAAATTCCTGTTTAATAGATTCTGGTGGGAAATAGTGATTATTCTCTATCACTTTTGTTTCATTGCTTTCTGCAATGACCTGATTATTCCAAATTGCTTTCATAATTATTATTTTTTATAAAAATCAAAAAAATTATTCTGATTTTTTAAATATATAGTTTTTGTAATATTGGTTTGCATCTGTAAAAGATTGTGTAATAGTCAACCCTGATTCATTTGCAAGCCACTTAACTGTATCATCATCATATTTCTGCGAGATCTCCGTATGAATACTCTCCCAAGCCTCAAAGTGGACTTGTAAAGACAAACAATCGATATCTACCGTTTGTTTTTTTGTACTTACGAGATAACTTTTAGCGGTACCACTTTCCGGATCATATACTTCCCAGTGAATAAAACCGTCAAGATCAAAATTACCTCCAAGCTCTTTATTAATTCTTGCTAAAACATTCTTATTAAACGCTGCAGTTACACCTGATTTGTCGTTATAAGCATCCAAAACTTTCTGCGGATGTTTCTTTTGATCAAAGCCCATAAAAATAAGATCATCCTTATGCATCACAGCATTCAATTTTTTCAGAAACTGAATAGCTCTAGGATGAAGCAGATTACCAATGTTTGATCCCAAAACCATAATCACTTTTTTACGATTACTGATATGCTGCAACCTATCTAATACTTCAAAATATTCACCTATTTGACCTTGCACATTAAGATCAGGTAATTCTTTAGTAAGATTTTCAACCAATCCATCAACGGCATTTTCACTAATATCTATAGGATGATATGTAACAGGATACCCTTGATCAAGTAATTCATTTAACAGAACTTTGGTTTTCTTACCATCACCTGCACCTAACTCGATAAGGTCGAAACCATCTTTATTAGCATCAAAGCTTTGAAGGATATCTATTTTATGTAATTGAAAAATATCATATTCTGCATCGGTAAGATAATATTCTGGTAAAGCCATGATTTTCTGAAAAAGCTTGTCTCCCACTTCATCATAGAAGAATTTAGAAGATAAATATTTCGGGAAAGCTGTTAAACCTTCATGCACTTCTTTACCAAATGTGCAAACTAATACGTTTTGATCTTTTGAACTCATGTAAAAGGGGTTATGTATTTTTTACCAATCGCAATCCATTAAATTGCCATCTCAATTGCGGGTGGAAAAAATTTCGATATGTTGGTCTTGTATGATTATTTGGTGTAGCTACAGATCCTCCTCTAAGTACTTTTTGGTTTACCATAAATTTCCCATTATATTCACCAAGAGCTCCAGGAGCTTTTGCATAATTTGGATATGGTAAATAAGCACTTTCTGTCCATTCCCATCTTGTTCCCCAATCAAAATATTGTTGAGCCGCCTCCCATTCAAATTCTGTAGGTAAACGTTCTCCTTTCCATTGAGCGAAAGCGAAAGCTTCATAATATGAAATATGGGTTAAAGGCACATTAAGATCTAAGCTTTTTAACCCTGTTAATGTATACTGTTTGTATTCACCGTCAAGTTTATGCCAGTATAATGGCGTTTCTATAGCATTAGAATTTATCCAATCCCACGCTTCAGCATGCCATAAAAGACTATCCTTATAACCATTATCATTAATAAAGTCAATGTATTCTTTATTTGTAACCAAAGACTTAGCTATACTATACTTTTGAAGAAATACATTATGAACACCTAACTCGTTATCATAACAAAAATCATCTCCTTTATAACCGATTTCATACAGACCTTCATCCATCAGAATATACTCCGAAGTTGGGGTAACTAAAGGGTTTTCATTAAAGGTATCATTATACTTTGGCAAGAGTGGATTATTTCCTAGAATAAACTTAATATCTGTAAGCAATAATTCCTGATGCTGCTTCTCGTGATGAATTCCTATCTCTATAAGTTTCCTTACTTCTAGGTCGTTACTGTCTTCTAATAAAGATTGCAAATTAGATGTTACATAATCCCGATAATCATACACTTCACTAACTGTCGGCCTGGAAAGATTACCTCTGTTTGTTCGTATTACTCGCGCTCCCATGCTTTCGTAATAACTATTAAAAACGTATGCAAAGTCATTGTTAAAACGAGTATATTCTTTTTTAAATTTTATTAGAATAAATTCCTCAAAAAACCACGTTGTATGCCCCAAATGCCACTTTGGCGGTGAAACATCAACAATAGGTTGAACCACATAGTCTTCAATCTGAAGTGGTGCACAAAGTTCCTCTGAATGTGATCTGGTCTGTAATAAAGAAGAAAGTAGATTATCAGTAATTACCATAAAAAAAAAGTGTATTCGGGTTTACGAATACACTCAAATTTAATGATTTTTATTTTGTTCCTGCCTTACGATACAGTTAATCCGATGTTAAATATATACTATTCCTGATTTGGTTTTCTAAAAGTAATAGGCACCGAATAAGCAATGGCAATTGGTTTTTCACCCCATTTACCTGGTTTCATTTTAGGTATAGTACGTATGATTCTAACTGCTTCTCTCTGTAAATATCTATGAGCTCCTGTTACTTCAATTACCTCAGCTTTACCTTTTTTATTTATAACAAACTCCACAATTACTGTACCTGTCAATCCATCTTTTTCCGCAATTTCAGGATATCTAAAATTTCTTATAATATGGTTGCGCAAGTTATTATCAAAACACTTAACTGGTGTCTGTCTGGATCTGTCACATTTTGGCCATAAAGGAGTAATTCCCTTTTCATTTGCGTTCTCCTGAGACAAAATTATATTGTCCTGAGCGAAAGAGAAAGCAGAACATAAAATGGTTATAATTAGTAATGTTTTTTTCATAATAATTCAGTTTAAAATTTGGGGGTTAAACTGCAACTGCACCTTTAATATGAGGATGCGGATTATAGTCTTCCAATGTGAAATCATCAAAAACGAAGCCAAAAATATTTTTCACCTCTGGATTGATCTTAATTCTTGGTAATTTTTTAGGAGTTCTCGACAATTGTAATTCTAATTGTTCCATATGATTATTATATATGTGTGCATCACCAAAAGTATGTATAAATTCCCCTGCTTCATACCCACATACCTGCGCCATCATCATTGTAAATAAAGCATAAGAAGCTATATTAAAAGGCACCCCTAAAAATATATCTGCACTTCTTTGATACAACTGACAAGAAAGCTTCCCATCAGCAACATAAAATTGAAAAAAAGCGTGACAAGGTGGCAAGGCAGCTTTACCATCAGCTACATTCTCTGAAAAAGATTTTGAAGTATCTGGCAACACACTTGGATTCCATGCAGACACCAACATTCGTCTACTATTAGGGTTATCCTTAAGTGCATCAACGATCTCCTTTATCTGATCAATTTCATCGCCGTTCCAATTGCGCCATTGATGACCATATACTGGACCAAGATCTCCTTGCTCATCTGCCCATTCATTCCAAATACGCACTCCATTTTCCTGAAGATATTTAATATTAGTATCACCATTCAGAAACCATAATAATTCATAAATAATTGATTTAAGATGTAGCTTCTTGGTTGTAACCATAGGGAATCCTTCACTAAGATCAAAGCGCATTTGATAACCAAAAACACTTTTAGTTCCTGTTCCTGTTCTATCTCCTTTTTCATTACCATTTTCTAGTACATGACGTACTAAATCAAGATATTGCTTCATATTCCTTTACTAACTTTATTTTTGGATTTGTTAAAATTATATTAATACTTGTCAAATATACAAAAAATAGGTTTCGGGATATTGTTTAATATGTAGATTATGAAATAGTTGTAAATCCGATTATAAAATCACGTTTTTGACAATAAAAATGTCAATCATTTATCCTATAATCATTCCAGCGATAGTTGCCGATAATAATGAAGCTATAGTTCCTCCGATTAACGCTTTCATTCCAAATTCTGACAAGGTTTTTCTTTGTCCTGGAGCAAGAGAACCTATTCCTCCAATCTGAATCCCAATCGATGCGAAATTTGCAAATCCACACAACATATACGTAGCCATGATAACGGATTTATTATAGGTTAAATGTAGAGGGTTTGCCGCATTCTTTAAATCTGCTAATTGTATATAACCAACAAACTCACTGGCTGCCAATTTGATCCCTAATAACTGCCCCATCAACATCATATCTTCCTTAGCAACACCAATTAACCACATCAAAGGAGCAAACACAGTTCCCAGAATAGATTCTAAAGAGAATCTATCATAGGGAGTATTCTCGGCAATAAAAGAACTTAAGGTCGTTACTTCTCCAACCCATCCTAAAATTCCATTAAGCATTGCGATTAATGCCACAAAAACTAACAACATAGCTCCTACATTTGCCGCTAGTTTTAGCCCTTCAGTAGTTCCATTAGAAATAGCATCCAACACATTAGAGCCAATTTTATCTTGTGTTACTTCTATATTTGAATCAAACTTCTCTGTTTGAGGATATAAAATTTTAGAAATCACGACAGCTCCAGGTGCTGCCATAACCGAAGCAGCTAATAAATGCTTAGCAAAAACCAATTTTAAAGCCTCATCATCACCTCCTAAAAAACCAATATAAGCAGCTAACACACCTCCAGCAACCGTAGCCATTCCTCCTACCATAACTAATAATATTTCCGAACGATTCATTCGCTCTAAATATGCCTTTATCATTAAGGGGGCTTCTGTTTGTCCTAAAAAAATATTTCCCGCCACACTAAGGCTTTCTGCTCCAGAAATTCTCAATAATTTCGTAAGAACCCAAGCAAGCAGTTTCACTATTTTCTGGATTATTCCAAGATAAAAAAGCAATGATGTTAATGCCGAAAAGAAGATAATAGTTGGTAATACTTGAAAAATAAATATGAAACCATATGAATTAACATCCATAATACCTCCTAATAAAAACTCACTTCCAGCTACTGTATAATTAAGTATCGCCACAAAAATACTCCCCACAAACTCAAAACCAGATTGTACAAAACCTACCTTAAGTACTCCAAAAGCTAAAAGTAATTGAGCGCCAAGACCTATACCAGCAGTTTTCCAGTTAATGGCTTTTCTATTACTACTAAAAAGATATGCTATTAACAATAACACAATCATTCCCAAAACCCCTCTCCAAAAACTGGAAAAAGAAAATCCCTGACTAGGAATAATCTCATCCTTAGCACTGGCTAGTTCAATATAAGAAGGATGTGATTTAGAGATTAAAGAAATTACCTCATTTCCTTTTTTAAGCCTTATAGTGTTTGAAGATTCATCAATAACTTCATAATACACATCAACAACTTTAGGAACTTTCTGTTTTAAAACGATTAAATTGTTATTTTGAATCCAATAACCACTCGTAAATGCTTTGCTTACTAAAGAACTGTAAGATCCATCATTTTTTAATTCAAAAAAATCTTTTCCTTTAATAAACTCTTTACTTCCTGAAATACTATCTGGATAATTAAAATAGGATGTATACTCTGAAACCTGCCAAAAAGAAGTTCTTGAATGAGGTTTTCCAATATCAACTTTAACTGAATCCTCAATGGATTGAGCAGATAATAAAGTAAAAACGAATAATGATAACAGGAAAGATAATAGTCCTTTTTTCATAAAAATAGAAGTAATATTATAATATAAATTCAGGATTAGTAATTAAAGTATTCACAATTAACCACGCTTAGAAATTTCATCTCTGATTCTTGCAGCTAATTCATAATCCTCATTATTAACAGCCTGTTCAAGCATACGGTTCAACTCATCTAATGATAAATCTTTGTAGCTAGTTTCCTTTCCAACCATTTCAACCTCATCAGAAACTAATTCATCTACCAATAAACTTTCGGGATCATTCTCATCATCCTTTTTAGGGTTTACTTTTAGATAAATCCCTGCTTGATCCAAAATGTTTTTATAAGTAAATATTGGTGCTTGAAAACGTAATGCTAAGGCAATAGCATCGCTGGTTCTGGCATCAATAATTTCTTCAATCTTATCACGCTCACAAATAATACTTGAATAAAAAACGCCGTCTACCAGTTTATGTATAATAACCTGTTTAACGATTACATCAAATCTGTCTGCAAAGTTTTTAAATAGATCATGGGTTAATGGTCGTGGAGGTTTAATTTCTTTTTCTAATGCAATCGCAATCGACTGTGCTTCAAAAGCACCAATAACAATTGGTAATTTTCTTTCTCCATCCACTTCGCTTAAAATCAATGCGTAAGCGCCATTTTGGGTTTGACTGTAAGATATTCCTTTTATGTTCAGACGAACTAAACTCATAGTATTTTCAATAAAAAAGGCTGTTTGAACAAATGGACTTTTACATGTGTTCAAACAGCCCTTTATTGGGCACAATTTATGAAAATTATGCGTTATTAGCCTTAAATTCCTTTAATTTTTCAATAAGCTGTGGTACTACCTCAAAGGCATCTCCGACTATTCCGTAATCGGCCGCTTTAAAGAAAGGCGCTTCAGGATCATTATTGATGACTACTTTTACTTTACTAGAATTAATTCCGGCAAGGTGTTGAATTGCTCCAGAAATACCCACTGCGATATACAGGTTAGAAGCTACTGGTTTTCCAGTTTGTCCTACGTGTTCACTATGAGGTCTCCATCCCATATCACTTACTGGTTTAGAACAAGCAGTAGCCGCTCCAAGCACATCCGCTAACTCCTCTATCATACTCCAGTGCTCTGGTCCTTTTAATCCTCTTCCTCCAGAAACAACAACTTCTGCATCTGCAATAGAAACTTTATCAGTTGCTTTATCTACTGATGTTACATTTACTGTAAAATCAGCATCAGATAATGATGGTTCAAATCCCTCTGCTGCAGCTGCTCCAGAAGCTTCTTTTAATCCGAACGCATTATTTGACAACCCTACTACTTTAACATCTGTTGAAATTTCTGTAATATTAAAAGCTTTATTAGTAAAAGCTGTTCTTTTCACAGTAAAAGGTGCTGTATTTTCTGGCAATGCAACCACATTAGAAGCATATCCTGCATTAAGATGCACGGCTAACATAGAAGCTAAAAACTTACTATCAGCACTAGAACTTACTACCACCACTTTTGCTCCTTCTTTTTCTGCAGCTTGCTTTAAAGAATCTGCATATGCTTTTGCATTAAAAGTAGAAAGTTTATCGTTTTTAATTTCTAATACTTTATCTACTCCATAATTTCCAAGTTCGCTACTATCCTCTACATTAACACTAACCGCTGTAACTGTAGTTCCAAGCATAGTAGCAACTTCTTTTGCATAAGATGCTACTTCGAAGGCCGCTTTTTTAAATTTCCCTCCTTCACTTTCTGTGTATACTAAAACTGACATATATACTATTTTTTATATTGAACCTACACTATTATTGCAGGTACTTATTTATACTTTAAATTATTTAGATTGCTTTAGCTTCGTTATGCAGTAACTCTACTAATTGACCAACATTATCTGGAGAAACTAAAGTAACATCACCTTTAGGAGCTGGTTTTTCGAATTTAACCGCCTTTGTCTCTTGAGTAGCTTCAGCTGGCTCAACTACATTAAGTGGTTTCTTACGAGCCATCATAATTCCTCTCATATTTGGAATACGAAGATCACTCTCTTCTACCAATCCTTTTTGACCTCCAACTACTAATGGTAATTTTGTAGTTGCTGTTTCTTTTCCTCCATCAATCTCACGAATAGCTGTTGCAGTATCTCCTTCTACTTCTAGTCCTATACAAGTATTAATAAAGTTAGCTCCAGTAAGTGCTGCCAACATTCCTGGCACCATACCTCCGTTATAATCAATTGACTCTCTACCAGCAATTACAAGATCATAACCTCCATCTTGTACTACTTTCGCTAATTGTTTAGCTACATAAAAACCATCTGTAGCTTCTGTATTTACTCTAATAGCATTATCTGCTCCAATTGCAAGTGCTTTTCGTAACGTTGGTTCTGTTTCTGCTCCTCCAACATTCACTACATCTACAGACGCACCTTGCTTTTCTTTAAACCACATAGCACGTGTTAATCCAAACTCATCATTAGGATTGATTACAAACTGTACTCCATTAGTGTCAAACTTAGTGTCACCTTCTGTAAAATTAATTTTAGAAGTAGTGTCTGGCACATGGCTAATACAAACTAATATCTTCATTTTATATAGGTATTTTTTGAGAATTTAATAATAAAAGCGAAAGTACAAATAAAATGTCGAATTTACTATGCGTGCATAATAAATTTTTTAATTTTCAATGATCTGCAAAGGGTATTAATTGCTACTTTTGCCTTTCGTGTAGCACAAAAATAATTATTTTACAAATGAAAACGATACAATTCAGAGAAGCAATTTGCGAAGCAATGAGCGAAGAAATGCGAAGAGACGATTCTATTTACTTAATGGGTGAAGAAGTTGCTGAGTACAATGGAGCATATAAAGCAAGTAAAGGAATGCTTGATGAGTTTGGGCCCGATAGAGTTATTGACACTCCGATTTCTGAATTAGGTTTTTCTGGAATTGCAATAGGTAGTGCTATGAATGGCAATCGCCCTATTGTAGAATATATGACTTTCAATTTTTCTCTTGTTGGTATCGATCAGATTATTAATAATGCCGCAAAAATGCGTCAAATGAGTGGAGGTCAGTTTAACATCCCTATTGTTTTTAGAGGCCCTACTGCCTCTGCAGGACAATTGGGAGCTACCCATTCTCAAGCTTTCGAGAATTGGTTTGCAAATACTCCTGGACTTAAAGTGGTGGTACCGTCTAATCCAAAAGATGCTAAAGGTTTATTAAAATCTGCTATCCGTGATAATGACCCAGTGATTTTCATGGAAAGTGAACAAATGTATGGAGATAAAGGAGAAGTTCCAGAAGGAGAATACACTATCCCTCTTGGTGTTGCAGAAACTAAAAGAGAAGGTAATGATGTTACTATTGTGTCTTTTGGAAAAATAATTAAAGAAGCTTATAAAGCTGCAGATACACTTGCTAAAGAAAATATATCCTGTGAAATAATTGATTTAAGAACAGTACGACCTCTTGATCTCGATGCCATTTTCACTTCTGTTAAAAAAACAAATAGACTGATTATTCTTGAAGAAGCATGGCCTCTTGCCAATATTGCTTCTGAGATTACATATCAAGTTCAATCTAACATATTCGATTATTTGGATGCTCCAATTCTCAAAATAAATACAGCCGACACTCCTACTCCATACTCACCTGTATTACTTGAACAATGGCTACCAAATAGTGAAGATGTTGTTAAAGCTGTCAAAAAAGTGATGTATAAATAAAATGAACCTTTTTTCTTTGCGTTTGATAGTTTTTAAATTTTGATTCGATTCTTATAAATATTGGCTCGAAATTTGATAAAACCATATAAGTTTAAAAACATCAACATTTATTAAAAACTTTGAAATACTGAAATTATAGATTTAAAATGTTTCGCTTTAAAAACATAGGAATCAAATTCCATAAAGAGCATTTTAAATATTGGTATTGCAGGTAGGGTATTTGTGTATTGATGTGTTTTAGATAAAACAACGACGTTTAATTTGATTAGACAACGTTACATTTTAACACCAGTAATAATCATTAAAGAGGACTTAATTGTTCCTTTTTTGATTTTAAACATATTGAATTATTTCAATCAAGTAGTTAACTAATGTAATGATGCTTGATCACAATTATTTAAAAATATTAGATGAGATATTGGGTTTTAGGGTTTATATTTTTTGCTTTTAGCAGCTCTTTCATTTTTGCACAGACCAAAGTTAGTGGTCATATATACGATAGTAATAAACAAGCTATTCCATTTGCAAACATTGTTTTTGTTAATTCTACTATAGGAACCATTACAGATGAGAATGGTAGATTCTATATGGAATCTGATCAAAATCATTCGAGCATCAAAGTATCTTTTCTGGGTTTTGAAACCAAAACGATTCCACTTACACAGCGGACCACATATAAAATGCAAATTACTTTAGAGGAAGAAGCTGCATCCCTAGATGAAGTAGTAATATATAAAGGCAAAACCTCTAAGAAAAATAACCCTGCTATTGATATTCTTCGGAAAATTTGGGAAAATAGGCGTGAAAATGGTGTCAAAAAGTTTAAACAATATAACTATGATAAATACGAAAAATTAGAATTCGACCTGAATACTATTGACAGTGCTTTGGTAAACAGTAGGATTTTTAATGGTATGGAGTTTATTTTTGAAGATATTGACACTTCAAGAATAACTGGAAAAACATATTTGCCGATCTTTTTAAATGAGGCAATTTCTAAAGTCTATGGAGACAATGAACTCAATGAGCTTAAAGAAGTTTTGCAAGGAAATAAAAACGCTGGTTTTAGTGATAACCAAACTTTAATTGCATTTGTAAAAGATTTATACTCTGATTATGATATCTATGACAACTACCTGAAATTCTTTGACAAAAGTTTTACCAGCCCATTATCAAGAACAGGAATCAATGTATACAACTATGTACTTTCTGATAGTGCCTACATTGGAGATAAGTGGTGTTATAACATCATCTATTACCCTAGAAGAAAGAACGAGTTAACATTTAAAGGTGATTTTTGGGTAAATGATACTACTTGGGCAATTAAAGAAATTAATCTAGAGGTCACTAAGAGTGCAAATATCAACTGGGTAAAAGACTTATATATCGAACAAGAGTTTGATGTTCTTAATGACTCTATTTTCTTAATCACAAAAGATTATTTTCAATCTGATTTTGCCTTAAATAAAAAAGAAAAATCAAGAGGAGTTTATGGTAAAAGAACTACCCTTTATGATAATTACAAGTTTGATCAAAAGAAAGGAAAAAAATTCTACCAGAGTCAAGTAGACCCTTACAATCAAGATGTCTATAATCGTGAAGATTCTTTTTGGGCTAATGCCAGAATGGAAAAACTAAACAAAGACGAACAAAAAGTATACAAACTTCTTGACACCCTTAAAACCGTAAAAGCATTTAAACGATTATACAATGTAGGAACTATTTTAGCTACAGGATATGTAGATTTTGATGGATGGGATTTTGGTCCATTATTCTCTACTGTTGGATACAACGCCATTGAAGGTTTTAGGATTAGAGCTGGTGGTAGAACCTATTTTACAGTAAATGACCGTTGGCGAATTGAAGGGTACGGTGCTTATGGATTTAAAGATAAAAAATTCAAATATGGACTTTCTGGAAAATATCTTGTAGATCGAAAATCAAGATTAATTGTTTCTGCTGGAAATCGAAGAGATGTAGAGCAATTAGGAGCTAGTTTGACTAACACCAATGATGTAGAAGGAAGAAGTTTAGCGTCATCTTCAATTGTCTCTACTGGTGATAACAGTAGATTGACCTCTATCAACCTATCTGCGTTCTCTATGCAAATTGAACCCAGAAAGAATTTTACAATTGGAGTAACTGGATCATTTAGGACATTAAAACCAGCTGATAGTAATTTATTTAGCTTAGATTTTGTTGATCCAGATACTGGTGTATTGAGAACAGAAATCAAACAAGCCGAAATTGCAACGTCATTAGCTTATTATCCTGGAAGAAAAACTACTGGATATGGGGTCGATAGAATTACTGTTAATGATGGGGATTTTGCCCAATTATTCCTTAATTATTCTGTAGGTTTAGATCATATATTAGAAAGTGATTTTGAGTATCAAAAAATTCAATTTCTCTATAGACAACCATGGAACATTGGTGGTTTTGGAGTGTTAAACAGTTCTATTGAACTAGGAAAAACGTTTGGCGATGTGCCTCTTGGTTTATTAAGTGTTGTTCCTGGTAACCAAACTTATTTATCCATTCAAAATACATTTCCTTTATTAAACTTCTATGAATTTGTAACAGATACCTATGCTGCAGTGCACATGGAACATAATTTTAATGGAAGAATCTTCTCAAGAATCCCCTTACTTAGAAAACTAAATTTAAGAGAGTTAGTAGGCGTTAGAGGGGTATGGGGAGAGTTGTCTGATGAAAACATAGCTCTTGATGCTTCCGGCTTTTTGCAAACAGTAGGAGCGCCAGATGATGAAATCTATTGGGAATACAGTGTTGGTGTGGGTAATATTTTTAAAATATTCAGAATTGATTTTCATTTTAGAGGAAATTACTTTGACAATCCTGATGCTCGTAATTTTGGTGTTACTGGATCATTTGGCTTCTACTTTTAGTATATTAAATATCCTAAAAACTCATTACAGAAAACAGATGTAGAATTACAAAATTATTATGATTATGTAAATTTTGTATTACCCAAGTTAGGTGATTTACTTTTCCGAAAACCTTTTAGTTAAGGGCCCGCATAAAATTTAACATAAAAAACCATTATTTTTGGTTATAAATTTCACACAACCCCTTGTATTACTTATCTTTGCCGCCCATTAAAATGAGAATAAGAATATGAGCGCAGCAACTCGCGAAAGTTTCGACGTACTTATCGAAATACCAAAAGGAAGTCGTAATAAATATGAATACGATTTTGATATAAAAAAGATCCGATATGATCGCATGATATTTTCTTCAATGATGTATCCTGCAGATTACGGATTTATCCCAGAAACATTAGCATTAGATGGAGATCCACTTGATGTATTAGTTTTAGTTACAGAACCTACATTTCCAGGTTGCGTAATGGAGGTGAAACCGATTGGAGTATTTCATATGGCAGACGAAAAAGGTCCAGATGAAAAAATCATCTGTGTACCAGTAGCTGATCCAATTGCTAGTAGATTGGCAGATCTTAAAGAAATGAATCCTCATTTAATAAAAGAAATAGAGCATTTTTTCCAGGTATACAAGGACTTAGAGAAGAAAAAAGTTGATGTTGGTGGATGGGGTAATATAGATGAAGCTAAGAAAATCATCAAAGACTGTGTACAACGTTTTAAGGATATGCCAAATAAACCAGAAGGATTGTTTAGTATTCAATAAAGTTCTATACAAAAAATAAATAAAAGCGCAATATTTTCTTATGAATATTGCGCTTTTTCTTTTTAGCTTTATTTTACTACATTTAGCGACTAATTAACTAAAAATACATTTAATGGAATCAAATATGATTTATATGCCAATTGTTTTGGCATTACTGGGGCTAATTTATATGCTTGTCAAAAAATCTTGGGTAATGAAGCAAGATGCCGGTGACGGTAAAATGAAAGAAATTTCAGATCATATCTATGAAGGAGCCTTAGCTTTCTTAAATGCAGAGTATAAATTACTTGCAATATTCGTTGTAATAGTAAGTATATTGCTTGCTATTGTATCTTTTGTGGTACCCACCACTCACTGGTTAATTGTAATTGCTTTTATATTTGGAGCCATTTTCTCTGCTTTTGCTGGTAATATAGGAATGAAAATAGCAACAAAAACAAATGTAAGAACAACACAAGCTGCACGTACTAGTTTACCAAATGCTCTTAAAATATCCTTTGGAGGAGGTACCGTTATGGGACTTGGTGTTGCTGGTTTAGCAGTATTGGGTTTAACTGCCTTTTTTATATTCTTTTTTCACTTCTTTATGGGTGGAGAATGGACCAATACAATGGATATGACTATTGTACTCGAAACATTAGCGGGGTTTTCTCTAGGAGCTGAATCTATTGCATTATTTGCTCGTGTGGGAGGAGGAATTTACACCAAAGCAGCAGATGTAGGTGCAGATCTAGTAGGTAAAGTTGAAGCAGGTATTCCTGAAGATGATCCACGTAATCCTGCAACTATTGCTGATAATGTAGGGGACAATGTTGGAGATGTTGCTGGTATGGGTGCTGATTTATTCGGTTCTTATGTAGCAACTGTTCTTGCTGCTATGGTACTAGGAAATTATGTAATTAAAGATATGGGAGGTTCTATCTCTGATCTTTTTGGAGGTATTGGACCAATCTTATTACCTATGGCAATTGCAGGTGCAGGAATCATCATTTCTGTTATTGGTACAATATTGGTAAAAATTAAAAGTAATGATGCTAAAGAAGCTCAAGTAATGGGCGCACTTAATATTGGTAACTGGACATCAATTATTCTAGTAGCAATAGCTTGTTTTGCACTATGTAAGTGGATGCTTCCAGAAACTATGAAAATGGAATTCTTTGGTGAGGGGCTTGTAGAGATTTCGGCAATGCGTGTATTTTACGCAACGCTTGTAGGGTTAGTAGTTGGAGCTGTAATTTCATCAGTTACTGAGTACTATACTGGACTAGGTAAATCACCAATTCTTAAAATTGTTCAACAATCAAGTACAGGTGCTGGAACGAATATTATTGCTGGTTTAGCAACTGGAATGATTTCGACATTCCCTTCTGTATTATTATTTGCAGGTGCCATATGGGCATCGTACGCTTTCGCAGGATTTTATGGTGTAGCTTTAGCGGCCTCTGCAATGATGGCAACAACTGCAATGCAATTAGCAATAGATGCTTTTGGACCTATATCCGATAACGCTGGTGGGATTGCAGAAATGAGTGAACAGGAACCAATCGTAAGAGAACGTACAGACATATTAGATTCTGTAGGTAATACAACAGCCGCAACAGGAAAAGGGTTTGCTATTGCATCCGCCGCTTTAACTTCATTAGCTTTATTTGCAGCTTATGTAACTTTTACTGGGATTGATGGTATTAATATTTTCAAAGCACCAGTATTGGCAATGTTATTTGTTGGAGGTATGGTCCCAGTAGTATTTTCTGCATTAGCAATGAATGCTGTTGGTAAAGCAGCAATGGAAATGGTACAAGAAGTACGTCGTCAGTTTAGAGATATTGCAGGAATTATGGAAGGTACAGGAAAACCTGAATATGATAAGTGTGTTGCTATATCTACCAGAGCATCTTTAAGAGAAATGATGTTACCAGGATTATTGACTATCGGATTCCCATTGGTGATTGCATTTGTTCCATTATTATTTGGAATGAATACATTAGCAATTGCAGAAATGTTAGGAGGATATATGGCTGGAGTTACTGTAAGTGGTGTATTATGGGCTATTTTTCAAAACAATGCAGGTGGTGCCTGGGATAATGCTAAAAAATCATTTGAAGCTGGTGTAGAAATCAATGGAGAAATGACTTACAAAGGTTCTGATGCTCACAAAGCTGCTGTGACTGGAGATACTGTTGGTGATCCTTTTAAAGACACTTCTGGACCATCTATGAATATCCTTATCAAACTAACATGTCTTATAGGACTTGTTATAGCTCCGATCTTAGGAGGTCATACAGCTGAAACTGCCGTTGCAGATCAAAACGTAGAAACAACTACAACTGCTAAGCAAGAAACAGCAGATCAAGGAAAAGTAAAAAAATTAAAATCCAATTCTCTAGAATCTAAAGAAACGGCAATACAATAATTTTTTAATCATAATAAATTAAAAACCTCGCTAATTAGCGAGGTTTTTTATCTTTATATTATATAACTTTCTATGTTCAGAAAAAAACCATTACGAATTAATTCTTATCTAGGGTATGGAACCAATACAAGAATCAGAGCTACTGGCAGAGCTTTAGAAGATGAGAATCTTAATTTTGATGGAAATACAGGAACATTAAAGACATTGTGGAATATCTTTAAGCAATTCGAAAGTGATGAAATTCCAGATATCGAAGTTGCATTAACCTTTTCAAATAAACCACCTATTATTACAGTTACAGATGCTGAGGGATACTATCATTTTGATAAAGAATTTCAAGAAAATTTAAATCCAGATGAATCTGAATGGATTTCATACATAATTTCTTTTTACAGAAAACAAAAAAAACAAATCATTAATAATAATGTATTTAAAGGTGAAATGCTGATCCCTAAACAAAGTGCAGCATATGGAGTTATAAGTGACATTGACGACACCATTTTACATACTGGTGTTGCTTCCTTTTTTAAGTGGAGAGTAATTGCAAATACATTTTTTAAAAATTTTGACAAAAGATTACCATTAGAAGGCACGGTTGATTTTTATAAAAAACTACGGTTTGGAAAAAGTACAAAAGAAGTAAATCCGATTTTTTATGTTAGCAATAGCCCTTGGAATTTATATGATTACCTAACCGCTTTTCTTCACAAGCATGCATTTCCAAAAGGACCTATTTTACTTAGAGATTTCAGAACTCCTTTTGACAAGACTCCTAAGCCTAAAGCACCTCATAAATATTCTGAAATTTTAAATCTTTTAGCATTATATCCAAACTTAAAATTCATACTCATTGGAGATAGTGGAGAAAAAGATGCGCATATTTACACAGAAATTGCCACCGATCATCCTGATAGGATTTTAGCAATTTATCTAAGAAGTGTAAATCACAAGAGAAAGGAAAGACGAATTCTTAAAATCATCAATTCCTTTACAATTGTTCCTATTCTTCTTGTGCATTCATCCGATGAAGCCGAACAACATGCAAGAGCAAAAGGGTATATTAATTAGTTTTTAAGCTTCTCACTTCAGAAGTTAATGCAACCATAGCATCTTGTAATTGCCTTATACTAGCTGTATCCGAGTTGGCATCAATATTAAAACTCAATTTACTATTGATCTCCCACAGCTCGACAATCTGATGCGTTTGGATTGTATACGGCAAGTAGTCAGTGTTTAATGAGATTAAGGTAAGAACAGACGCGTCTTCATTTTTCTTAACTTTTTTCACCACTACACTATCCGCAAGCACAACCACATAAATAGCATTATTACTAAGTTCTGAAAGATTATTAACAGCCTTACCAATCACCCATTCCTTAGGTTCTAAAACTGGTAACATACTATCTCCTTCTACTTGAAACCCCCGATAGGTGGCATTACGATATTCTGGAAGCGGTATATCAAACGCTGGTAATTGTTGATACCAATCCACATCTTGTACATTATGAGGATATCCAGCAGCAGCTTTTACATTAACAAGAACAATATTCTCATTGTTTTCTGAATCTACAGTTACAATTTTCGGAGCAACATCTCCGCTTTGCAACTGAATTTTCTTTTGATCACTTTCACCAAACAACCATAAAGGGTTTACTCCAAATTCCTGAAGTAATCTAGAAACAACTTTTCCTGAAATTTTAGTTTTTCCCCTTTCGATATCCGCAGTAGAGTTTTTGATATGCAAAACTCTGGCAAAATCAGATTGTGTAAAATGATTTTCCTCACGAATAGATTTAAAACGTTGAATGGTTTGGTTAGTTAAATTATCCATACAACTACGATTTATTTATTTATAAGCATAGATTATTCTCTTTCTATAATTTGGGATAATTGTTTTAACAAATATACCAATTTTTGGAATATTTCCAATTTTAACACTATTTGATTTTTATTTTATTGGAATATTTCCATAAATTTGGAAAAATTACAAGTTAAATAGACGATTATGCCATCACAAATTGTTTTACACCAACCAGAGTCAGAAAAAATTATTCGTTATTCTTTGAACAACTCCATTCCTGTAGCGGAAGAACTATTTCAAAAACTCACTGAAAAAGGATATAACTTTCTCAGAAATCATAGAATCAATAATTATTCTTTTGATTTTTATTGTCCTTCTCTAAAGATTGCGATCGAAATAGACGGATATGCACATGAGTTTTCTGATGTACACAATCAAGATGCTCCCAAAAAGTTACATATTCATTCCTTAGGAATTACTGTATTACGCTTTACTGATCATCAGATTTTAGTCGACATAGAAGAAGTGTTCAGAGCTTTAAAACACCAGATTAAACTTTCTACTAAAAGTATTTATGTCGTTTGATAGAATTCAAGAAAAGCTTTCTATTCTAGCAGATGCAGCAAAATATGATGTTTCTTGTGCCAGTAGTGGTGGCAAAAGGAGCAATATCAATAAAGTATTAGGTAATAACACAGGAATGGGTATTTGTCATAGCTACACAGAAGATGGTCGCTGTGTTTCTTTATTAAAGATTTTACTCACTAATCATTGCATTTTTGACTGTGCTTATTGTGTTACCAGAAAAAGTAATGACATAAAAAGAGCTGCCTTTAAAATTCAAGAGGTCGTTGATCTTACTATAAATTTTTATAGAAGAAATTACATTGAAGGATTGTTTCTAAGTTCTGGTATTTTTAAAAATGCTGATTATACTATGGAAAGATTGGTATCAGTTGCAAAAAAACTCCGATTAGAAGAAAATTTTAATGGTTATATTCATTTAAAATCTATTCCAGGAGCTAGTGATGAACTCATGCGAGCGGCTGGATTGTATGCAGATCGTCTAAGTGTAAATATTGAAATCCCTACCATATCTGGACTTAAACTTTTAGCACCAGATAAAAAGCACGAAGACTTTGTTAAACCAATGGAGAAAGTAAAAAATGAAATCATTCAATATAATGCAGAACGAAAAACAATAAAGAACACTCCTAGATACGCTCCCGCTGGACAGAGCACTCAAATGATCATTGGAGCAGCTGGAGAGAGTGATAGAGATATCATGTACTCTGCTGCACATTATTACAAAAAATTTAATATGCGTAGGGTTTATTATTCTGGCTATATTCCTGTTACGACGGATAATCGACTCCCCTCATTAGAAACCCAAGTGCCTGTTCTAAGAGAAAATCGTTTGTATCAAACAGATTGGTTATTGCGATTTTATGGTTTTTCTATTAACGAATTATTAAACACCCAACACCAAAACCTAGATCTTGATATTGATCCTAAATTAAGTTGGGCGCTCAGAAATTTGGACTTTTTCCCAATTGATATTAATAAAGCAGATAAACACATGATTGCCAGAGTTCCAGGAATTGGTATGCAATCTGTTTACAAAATACTACAAGCAAGAAGGTATAGAAAACTTAATTGGTCACACCTTAAAGCAATTGGTATTGCATATAATAGAGCTCAATATTTTATTATTTGTAATTCCACAAATTCTCATCTTAAAGAACTTACATCATTGGATCTAAAAAACAAGATCCTAAAAACTTCCAGAAGTAAACATCAAAAATATTTTACAAATCAACTGAGTCTTTTCTCGTAAATCATAAAAAGCATGAATCCGCAAACTATTTTGTTATATGATGGAAGTTTTGATGGTTTTTTATGTTGCGTTTTTATGGTATATGATCAAAAAATCGCTTCTCCGATTATTAGAAAGGAATCAGAGACCAATAATCAACTATTTACCATTACAGAAACTATTATTACAGAGGTAACAAAATCAAATAGAGTGTGGAATGGATTAAAACACAAAATACGTTTCTCAGAGCAAAAAATACTATTTAGTGCATTTTTAAGCGAGATCAAGGGAGTTGAAAACACTTTACTCTCATACATTAAAAATATTTTTAATAATCAAAACCCTACTACAATAGATTATAGTAATAAAGATATTCTTAAAATAAGTCAAGTTGCAAAAATGGTTACCAGAGAGAAACATAGAATGGAAGCTTTCGTTCGTTTTAAATTAACTAAAGACAATATCTATATAGCTACAGTAGAACCAGATTTTAATGTTTTACCATTGATCATTCATCATTTTAAAGATCGTTATGCTGATCAAAAATGGTTAATTTATGATATAAAACGAGATTATGGCATCTATTACGATCTAAATACCGTAGAAATAACAACGGTAGACTTTTTTTCGAAACTAAACACCTCTATAAATAACAATAGTCTTAAAGATAACGAACTTGATTATCAAAATTTATGGAACACCTATTTTACACATATAAACATCAAATCAAGAAAAAACACAAAGCTTCATTTACAACATCTACCAAAGAGATATTGGAAATACTTAATAGAAAAAAACAATATATAAAATAAAATGTTAAATTTGACGTTGAATAACCCAATTAACTATATCTATCAATTATGAAAAGATTATTTTTAGGAGCAATCGCTCTAACGTTAGCAGTTTCAGTTACCTCTTGTAGAGATACAAAAAAAGCAGAAGATGCTGCTAATGAAGCTGTGGAAGAAGTACAAGAAGCAGCTGAAGAAGCAAAAGAAGCTGCCACTGAAGCTGTAGAAGAAGTAAAAGAAGCTGCTGGTGAAGTAGTTGATTCTGTAAAAGCTGCTGCTGGTGATGCAGTAGACGGAGCGGTAGATGCTGCAAAAGAAGCTGCTGGAGATGCAGTTGATGCTGCAAAAGATGCTGTAAAAGAAGGAGCTGATAAAGCTACTGATGCATTGAAAAAGCAATAATATATACAGGTATATATTTTTTAAAAACCATCCCATAGATCTTGGGATGGTTTTTTATTTGACATTATTCTAACCAAGTAACCTTATTTTCTATTGGTATTCGCTTTGAAGTTAAACTCTCATCTTTATCATAATTCCCTAAGTAGAAAAGCCCCAAGCATCGCTCTCCTTCATTCAATTCCAAAAATTCACCCATATAATCAATCAATTTAGGACTACTCCAATAACAACCTACATTATTCGCCGAACAGGTAAGCCACATATTTTGAACAGCCATTGCAGTAGCTGCTATTTCTTCCCATTCTGGAACACTTTCTTTTGAGTCTCGTTGCATGCATATGATAATTATAGCATTCGCAGCCTCACATTTATTTTTAATCTTTTTATGTTTAAAAGGAGAAAAAGCTTCATCTGATGTAATATCAGTATAGGTGTTCGATAAAAAATCTCCTAATCGACTCTTAGCATCTCCTTGAATGACTTTAAAACGCCAAGGCTCTGTTAATCTATGCGTAGGAGCCCAATTTGCGTTTTCTAACAAAACGTTAATAAATGATTTAGAAATAGGTTTATCATTATATTGTGCTGGATAAATAGCTCTTCGATCTCTTATAATTTGATTTAAATATTCGGTATCCATATAATTTACTTTTAATGTAAAGTTATTATTAAAAATTAGACTAATAAAAAATAACATTCAACTTACACTTTGAACTTTCACACTCGTATTCATACTCCAGAACAATTAGATAATTTATCCTTATCTGGTAATGAATTACAAAAGACATTATTGAGTTTAAAATTAATCAACTTTCTTTTCGGGAATCATAGACAGCTAACTAAAAGTGTCTTAGAGTTCTGCTCAACGCATCCTACCAAGGAGACTTTCCATATTGTAGATCTAGGTTGTGGTGGCGGAGATAGTATTCATCAAATTTCAAAAAAATTACAACAAAAAAATATTCGAGCATCTTTTACAGGAATTGACGGTAACCCAGAAAGTATTGCATATGCAAAATCTCAATATAGCAAAGAGAATATTATAAAGTTTGAAGTAAAAGATATCATGGACATCAACTTCGAAATTCCAGATTGTGATTTAATTATCAGTAGTCACTTTATCTATCATTTTGAAGATAAGGCATTGATACAATTCATAAACAATATCAAAAGTAAAAAAACGAAACATATTATTTTCAGTGAATTATATCGTAGCAAAATAGCTTATGTTTTATTTAAATTTTCTAGTTTTATTTTGCCAATTTCCGCAATAGCAAAAAAGGATGGTTTATTGGCAATAAAAAGAGCATTCACCATTAGAGAATTAAGAAGTATTTTTAATAACAGTGATGTAAAAAACTTCAGAATCTATAAAAAAATATGGTTTAGAACCATCGTAAAAATTGATTTATAATTATGAAAGAAATCCTACTCCAAAATGCAAGGAAATTAAAACAAACTTCCAGAACATTGCTAATTACTTATGTTATTGTATATTTTTTATGGGGATTAGGAATGAACGAATTTGGAGCAACTATGGAAATTGCTCGCTTTGAAAACTGGTGGCAGGTGATTTCCTGCTACATTTTATATATGGTACCGATTTCAATACTTCTTAAAGAGTATAATTTTTTTAATCAGTATGCCTACGGATTAGTTGCTATGGGAATATTAGAGTTCTTGGGATATTGGTTGCAAACCTCCTATGTATATCCTAATAATATGCTTGATCAATTATTTAACCCTCAAAATTTCAGTTTAGGGATGGCGCTGTTTTTTGCTTTGTACTTTCCTGCTGGAAATTGGTTGGTCAATAAGATTCATGGTCTAATTTTCAGGAGACAAAAGATAACGACATCGACTACCTAGGCACAATTACAAATTGTTGTTTTCCTTGTTTTTTAACCCTATAATTATCCTTAATAGCATTCGCTCCTTTTAGGTCTAGTGAATCTGCCACATATGATATCCAATCTTGTCTATGTACAATTGCATTATCCAATACAACATCAGTCAAAACAGCATCTTCTAGCTTGGTTCCCCATAGCGTAGCCTCAGTCAAATCAGCTTCAGTAAGATCTGCTCCATATAATTTGGCATTGGTCAAATCTACACTTAACAACTCTGAGTTTCTAAGATTAGCATTTGTTAAATTCGCCCTTACCAATACTGCATCAGAGAGGTTAATTTGTTCCATATTTGCCTCTGTTAATTCGCTTCGTTCTAAATTAGCTGCTGGGAGATTAACTTCAGATAAGTTAGAATGGCTTAAATTAATATACTTCATATTCACTCCTCTTCCTAAATAGATATCCTTAAAAAAAGTATAGCTAAAATCCGATGCGTCTAGGATTTCTCGATAAGATTGATCCGCAAGATTACTTCGAATCAAACTAAACAATAATTGTCCCTTTTCGGGGCTTATTTTCTTATCAATAAGCTCTCCATCTTCCTTATATTTATAGGGTTTCATCGCTCTTGATAAGCTAGCAATTCTTGCTTCTAAAACAGGGCTTATATTACGCTCACTTGATCCTTTATATTTCAATTCTTCGCTAAGATCAGAAAGTAAGTTATCCATAATAAAAACCAAAGAAGATCTTCTTTCAGCTTCAATTAATTCATTTTGGTTATCCACCAACCTATTCTGATTTATTACAAGTTTAGTTTGATATAACAGGATAATAGAAGGTATAAGTGTAACTAACAACCCGAATATTCCAATTCTTGTTATACGCCAGATAACATTAGAAGATACATCAGAAACTGTATCAACTGATACTGATTTAGTCTCTTTATATTCGGTAATTGCATTATTAATGCTTTTTTTAAGTCGTACTCCAAGTAGAGGAACACTTGACTTTTTAAGCAACCAAAATCCAATACTCTTCTTTTTTTCTTTTCTTTTTTTAATTTGATCTAATTGATCCTGAAGTTGTTGCTTTTCTTGCTCTAATTGTTCAATTCGCTCTTGTTCAGTCACTTTATAATAGATTTGGGATTTTCAATGTTCAATATATTAAAGTTATGTGACTAATACCAAATAAAAAAGAAAGCCTTTTTAATTAAAAAGGCTTTCCAAATCTAACATAATAAAATATAGTCCAAAAACTATCCCTTACTTCATATATTTAGATATATCATTAGAAATATCTTCTACAAGCGAAACTCGTTCTTCTTCTTCAATCTGATTTATTACTTTGGCTAGCAGATGTACATAACTTGCTACATATTCTCTCTTTTTCTTATCATTTACATACTCCTTTCCTTCAATAACAATAAATACGATGAGATTATGTATAATCCGTTTTAAATCCGAAATATGTAGTTTCTCTTCCATTGTATACATTTTTAAGCATGTAACTAAAATCTACAATGAATTTATAATTCTAATTCCCTAATGATGAATATGATTGTTTATTAAAAAAACGATTTTCGATAAAAAGCAACTTTTATCGATTTTAGTATAAAAAAGAAGAATACTTCAAAAAAAGTTCTCGAATTTTAAATATAATAAGTTGTTAAGAAGAGTGTCAAAATAAAAAAAGCCTTCAAAATCAAAAGATTAAGAAGGCTTTAAGTACTCGGGACGGGACTTGAACCCGTACGTCCTAATGGACATTGGATTTTAAGTCCAACGTGTCTACCAATTCCACCACCCGAGCGTGGTATATTTTCTCAGAGCGAAAGACGGGATTTGAACCCGCGACCCTCACCTTGGCAAGGTGATGCTCTACCCCTGAGCTACTTTCGCAGTTATTTTAAGAACTTCGCAATTCGTTATTGCGGATGCAAATTTAAAACATTTCTAGTAATACCAAAGTCTTTTCGCAAAAAAGAATAAAAAACTTTACACTTGAGATGCTTTCTTCCTGGTTAACATACGTTTAATCTCATTTAATTTCATCAAAGCCTCTACTGGAGTAAGCGTATCTATATCAATATTTACAATTTCGTCTTTGATTTCCTCCAATAATGGGTCATCCAGATTAAAGAAGCTTAATTGCAATTCATCTTCTTCTTGAATTCCTTTTATTTTATCAGTTAGTTCTTCACTGCTATGAGATTTTTCTAATTTCTTAAGCATCTTATTAGCTCTATAAAGCACTTGTTGAGGCATTCCTGCCATTTTAGCCACATGAATTCCAAAACTGTGCTCACTACCTCCAGGAACTAGTTTTCTAAGAAAAAGCACATTATCCTTTAATTCTTTTACCGCTACGTTATAATTTTTAATCCTGTCAAAAGTTTCACACATTTCATTAAGTTCATGATAATGTGTTGCGAACAATGTTTTTGGTTTTGCTGGATGTTCATGAAGAAATTCACTAATTGCCCAAGCAATCGAGATCCCATCATAAGTACTTGTACCTCGACCGATCTCGTCCAATAACACCAAACTTCTATCTGATATATTATTTAGAATATTTGCAGTTTCATTCATCTCTACCATAAATGTGGATTCTCCCATAGAAATATTATCACTTGCTCCTACTCTTGTAAATATTTTATCTACTACTCCAATTTTGGCTTCATCAGCAGGAACAAAACATCCCATTTGCGCTAATAAAACGATCAATGCTGTTTGTCTTAATATTGCAGATTTACCACTCATGTTAGGTCCTGTAATCATGATCATCTGCTGCGCCTCTTTATCCAAAGAAACATCATTAGCAATATATGATTCTCCAGGTGGGAGTTGTTTCTCGATTACTGGGTGACGACCATTTTTGATTTCAAGATTATAAGAATCATCAATCATAGGACGTGTATACTTATTTTCCTGAGCCAACTGAGCAAAAGAACCTAAACAATCTAATTGACCTATTAAAGTTGCATTTAACTGTACAGGTTTGATATATTCATGCATCCAAACAATCAAATCACTAAATAACTGCTGTTCTAATATCAGTATTTTTTCTTCTGCACCAAGGATTTTGGCTTCATATTCTTTTAACTCCTCTGTGATATATCTTTCTGCATTTACTAAAGTCTGTTTGCGAATCCAAGTTTCTGGTACTTTATCCTTATGTGTGTTTCGAACTTCTATATAATATCCAAAAACATTATTGGAAGCTATTTTTAAAGAAGTAATTCCAGTAGCCTCTGTTTCGCGTTCCAACATTTTATCCAAGTAATCTTTTCCAGAAAATGCAATTGATCTTAATTCATCGAGCTCATCCAAATACCCATCTGCAATGGTATTTCCTTTTAATATATTTACTGGAGCTTCTTCATTAATTGTTTCCTTGATCTTATTTCTTAATAACTCACAATCATGTAATGTATCCCCAATAACTTTTAATGCTTCATTTTGGCTATTTGTGGCTTGAGCTTTTATAGGCACAATAGCCTCTAAAGAGTTTTTTAATTGAATTACTTCTCTTGGGCTTACTTTTCCTGTTGCTACTTTAGAAATTAAACGCTCTATATCTCCAATCTGTTTAATTTGATGTTGAATCTTTTGATGCAATATTTCATTGTCTAGAAAAAACTGCACCACTTCATGGCGTTTTTGGATACTTATAATATTCTTAAGGGGTAATGCCAACCAACGTTTTAAAGTTCTTCCTCCCATTGGAGAAATCGTTTTATCAATAACATCGATAAGCGTTACTGCATTAGCTGCGTTTGGATTATACAATTCCAGATTACGAATCGTAAACCGATCCATCCATATATATTCATCTTCAGCTATTCGCTGGATTGCAGTTATATGCTGTAATTTATTATGCTGTGTCTCTCCTAAATAATGTAGTATCACACCAGCCGCAATTACTCCTTCTTGTATATGATCTACTCCAAATCCTTTTAAAGAAGTGGTTTCGAAATGTGAATTTAATGTTTCGTTGGCATAATCAGTTTTAAATGTCCAATCTTCTAGAAAAAAAGTATGAAAATCACTTCCAAAATCATGATGAAAAGTTTGTTTCTTAGGTTTAGAAATTAACACTTCGCTTGGATTAAAGTTGCGCATTAACTTATCCATATGTGCAACATCTCCTTGAGCCGTTAAGAATTCTCCTGTAGAAACATCCAAAAACGCTATTCCTAATTCCTTTTTACCATAGTGTACAGCACATAGGAAATTATTAGTCTTACTTTGTAAAACCTCATCATTCAAAGCAACTCCAGGAGTAACTAATTCTGTTACACCTCTTTTAACAATAGTCTTAGTTTGTTTTGGATCTTCTAGCTGATCACAAATAGCCACTCGTTCACCTGCTTTTACGAGTTTTGGCAAATATGTATTTAAAGAATGATGAGGAAATCCAGCCAATGCCGTTTCCTGTTCTGTACCATTACCTCTTTTAGTCTGAACAATATTAAGGATCGCTGCAGCTTTAACCGCATCTTCTCCAAAAGTTTCATAAAAGTCCCCTACTCTAAACAAGAGCAATGCATCTGGATATTTAGCCTTTATCGCATTGTATTGCTTCATTAAAGGTGTTACTTTCTTTTCTTTTTTTGCTGCCAAAAGGATATAATTTTATGAATGTGGCTAAAGTAGGTATTCTTCATTTTTTTTTGAAATGTTGCCAAAAGGAGTTATTCATTTTTATTCACAATCCTACTTCCTTAAAAGAATGTATAAATCATATTATGAATAAATGATATTTTTGCCATCATGGAAATGAAAAGAAAACTAAGAAACAGTGAACTTGATCGCAAAACCATAACTGAGTTCAAGAATGCAAAAAAAACTCCTTTAATCGTCATATTAGACAATATTAGAAGCCTTAATAATATTGGTTCTGTTTTCAGAACTGCAGATGCCTTTTTAATTAAAAAAATATATCTCTGCGGTATTACAGCAACACCACCGCATAAGGACATCCAAAAAACGGCATTAGGCGCAACTGATACTGTCGACTGGGAACATACTGATAGCACCTTAGAGCTTGTATCAAAGCTTCAAGAAGAAAACATAAAGATCATATCGATTGAACAAGCAGAAAATGCCACCATGCTAAACGATTTCAACCCTACTTCTAATCAAACATATGCAATTATTTTTGGCAACGAAGTAAAAGGTGTACAGCAAGAAGTAGTTTCTGCAAGTGATAGCGTTATTGAAATCCCTCAACACGGAAGTAAGCATTCTTTAAACATCTCAGTTAGTGCTGGTGTTGTAATATGGGATTTATTCAACAAACTCTCTTAAAGCTATTCTTCCTTCTAACAAAATCAAACGCAACCATTTCTCATCGTATTCATCTATTAGTAAAAGTAAGAAAGGGAAAAGTTATGAAAAAAGAAATAGTTACCACCTTAAAACTATACGTAGGATTCATATTATTATCAGTAATAGCTTATAGCTGTTGTCCAGAACAAATTTTTCAAATACGAAGCTTTAAAAGCTTAACATTATTTCAGCTCAACAACCCAGCCCCTCAAGATTCTGCAACAATTATAACAGATGAGTTTGTTCTAGATGCAATATTTAGTTCGAATGATGCCATAAGTGCTAATATTAATTTTAATCTTATTACCTCTACTTATGCCACATCTTGTGATAATGACACCTTCATAAATCGATTAAATGAGGAAAGCTTAATTGTAAGTCTTGACAAAGATTTTATATATGATGGTAATACAATTTCGGCTAATTCCAATTTGGCTGAAATAACGGAAATAGCAGACAACATTAATTTCTTTTATGACATTATTTCGATTAATTTTTTAAATGAATTTTTAGATAAATCTCAATTTGAAAATGAGGAATATACGTTCACTTTATACATTGAAACTACAGATGGGTTACAATTTGAAAAAGAGGTTTTAGCAACCTTAAACTTATAGATAGAAAGCATAGAAATAGGCAATCCAGATTTTGTTTTGTAAGTTTAAGGCTAATTACTCAATCACACATCTCATAATGAAATATTTCACATTAGTATTCATGATCTGTCTGGCCATAGTCGGTTGCAACCAAAAAACAACCGAAACTAAAAAGGAAGAATCTATAACAGAAAGTCAACTTGTTGCTAAAGCAAAAGCAATTCACAATAACATCATTACACTAGATACCCATTGTGATATCAATATAAAAAACTTTACAGATTCTATAAATTGCACTCAGGATTTAAGCTCTCAGATTACATTACCAAAGATGAAAAAAGGCGGTTTAGATGTTGCTTGGTTTATAGTCTATACTGGTCAAGATTCGCTTAATACAGAAGGATTCGAAAAAGCCCATAATATCGCAATGTCCAAATTTGATGCGATCCATAGATTAGTTGATACTATTGCACCAGATCAAATAGAATTAGCACTAACTTCTGAAGATGTTAGACGTATCCACAAATCTGGAAAAAAAGTAGCTATGATTGGTATCGAAAATGGCTATCCAGTAGGCACGGATATCGGCAATGTTAAAAAATTCTATGATCTTGGAGGAAGATATATGTCGCTTTCCCACAATGGACATAGCCAACTTTGCGATTCTAATACTGGTGAAGCGGATAATGTATGGCTTCATAACGGTTTAAGTGATTTAGGCAAAGAAGTTATTGCCGAAATGAATAAATGGGGCATGATGATCGATGTATCACACCCATCAAAAGAATCGATGAGACAAATGATTGAGCTTTCTAAAGCCCCAATTATCGCCTCGCACTCTTCTGCAAGAGCATTGTGCAATCATAGCAGAAATCTTGATGATGAACAATTGCAGTGGTTAAAGGAAAATGGTGGTGTTGTACAAACCGTTGCTTTTACTTCATATTTAAATACCGAAAAGTTTGAAAAAAGATCTGTAAAAGAGATTGAAATCGGAAAACAAATTGCCGATTCTATGGGAGTAACTTGGTTAGAAAGAGAAGAAGTGATGAAACTAAGTTCTGAAGAAAAAGAGACTTATTACGATTTTTTAGGCAAAATGGCTGCCATAAGAAGAGCAAAAGTAAAAAAGATTAACGACCTTCCTCCAGCTGTTGATGTTGTGGATTTTGTAAATCACATTGATTATATGGTTGATAAAATAGGTATTGATCATGTAGGTATTAGCTCTGATTTTGACGGTGGTGGTGGAATCGAAGGATGGAGTGATGCTTCTGAAACCTTTAATGTTACCTTAGAATTGGTAAAAAGAGGGTATACAGAAGAACAAATTGAAAAACTATGGAGTGGTAATCTACTTCGTGTGCTAGATCAAGTTCAAAAAGTAGCCAGCGAGCTTCAGAAAGGGTAAACTAATTAGTCAATTCATTGAGCACCCATATATAATCTTTTCGGTTTTGAATAAAATCTTTATCCGAAACATCTACAATCTTAACATTAAAGTGAGATTGAGATTTTATAAATTGTAGATACCCTTTATTGATCTTATTTAAATACTCTGCTGGAATTTTCTGTTCATAGTCACGCCCTCGTTTTTTAATATTTTCTAATAAACGTTCTGTGTTTTGATACAAATAGACATATAATCCTGGTTTTGGAAGGTCCCGATACATGATATCAAAAACCTTCTTATACAACTTATATTCATCCTCCTGAAGCGTTACCTGCGCAAAAATTAATGATTTAAATACGTCATAATCACTTACTACAAAATCCTTAAATAAATCAAATTGGCCAATATCATCCTGTAATCGTTGATAACGATCCGCAAGAAAAGACATTTCAAGAGGAAAGGCGAATCGCTCCATATCTTCATAAAACTTGGGCAAAAAAGGATTGTCTGCGAAACGCTCTAAAACCAACTTAGCGTTAAATTCCTGAGCAATTAGATTTGCCAGACTTGTTTTACCAGCACCAATATTTCCTTCGATCGTAAGATACTGAACTGATGACAACGAATATTCTTCTTTAGGATTCATTATTTGTACATCCAGTATATCTATCTCAGAAACATCCTCCGTGTGCTCCAATAATTCTGATACCGTTTGATTAAGAATTGGGTGCACCAGATCACTATCAATATCAGCTAACGGATGTAAAACAAATTTTCGATCTTGTATTGAAGGATGTGGAACGATTAGGTTTTCGGTTTTTACAACTCCTTCAGAAGAAAAAAGAATATCTAAATCAATTGTCCTAGCTTCATACCCTTCATTTTTCGTTCTGTTTCTGCCTAAAGAATTTTCAATTTCTAAAAGTGTATCCAATACTTCTGCAGAAGAATAAAAAGTTTTTATAAGGATACATACATTATAAAAATCATCACTACTAAATCCCCAAGCAGGTGTTTGACATATTCTAGATATCTTAATTACATCACCAATGGTATTGTAGATTGCATCTACTGCTTGCTGAAGATAACCCAGGCGATTCCCAATATTACTCCCTAATGAGATATGTATAAGATTTGATGTTTTCAAATGTGGAAATTTATATTCTGATCAGAACTACGTATTTTTATGAGCAAATTAAGGAAAACAAAACCACTTCACCTTATTTTTGCACGAAGTATTATAAACTAATTTTATTTAAAACCAACACACCTGAATCTAAAAGACAAAATAGTAGCCTACAGAATTTACCTTATACTTGGAGCCTTATTTATCTCTTCGTTAGTAGCATCAAATCTTATTTTTCAGAAATTTTTCTTTTGGGATTTTTTTGGAGTCTATACTTTCGAAATTTCCGTAGGGATTTTACCATACCCTGTTACATTTTTAATTACTGATATTATCAGTGAAATTTACGGTAAAAGAAAAGCCAATCAGATTGTCACTGCTGGTATTTTTGCTTCATTCTTTTCTTTGATCATAGTTTTTGTTTCTAAAGAGGTCCCAGCAACATCCTGGTCACCAGTTAATGACGAAACATTCTCTCAGGTTTTTGGTGCCACGGTAATTGCAGTTTTTGCGTCTATGATGGCATATCTTTTTGCTCAATATATAGATATTCAGATCTTTCACTTTTGGAAAAAAATAACTAAAGGAAAGCATCTTTGGATCAGAAATAACTTTTCTACCTTTGCTTCTCAATTCATAGATACACTTACCGTATTACTGTTATTATGCTCTACTGATATCATTAGTTGGGATCGTTTTGGAATATTATTGCTAAATGGGTTCTTATTTAAAATACTAGTTGCAGCCCTTGATACTCCGCTACTATATTTAGGTGTTTACATCTTAAGAAAAAGATTTAAACTTAAAGAAGGAGGAGAATTAGCACTTGAAATATAAAAAACTAACAAATACTTAACTCAAAATCAGCAACATATTACACTTGTGATTCGTTACTTTATATAAAAGCAATAAAATGATCAAAAAAGCCCTTAAAATCTTTAGTATACTTATCCTCATCCTCATAATAGGGATCATTTCTATTCCTTTTCTTTTTGGAGGAACAATTAAGGACAAAATTCGGTACCTCGCCAATCAACACGTTAATGCAACCGTTGATTTTGTCGATGTTGATATCAGCCTAATTAGAAGTTTTCCTGAAGCTTCTGTGATCATTGATGAACTTTCTATTATTAATTTCGCTCCTTTTGAAGGCGACACACTAGCATATGCAAAAAAAATATCCCTTGATATGTCTATTAATGAGCTTTTCAAAGATGCTTCAGAGCCTATTAGTATTCAAAAATTTATTATCGATGAAGCCAATATAGCAATCAAAACAGATTCATTAGGAAATTCTAATTTTGACATTGCTAAAAAACAGGACAACGTTGAAGAACCAGCAACTGAAGATAGTGGCTCGTTTACTTTTGAACTTGATCATTATGAAATAAATCATAGTAAACTGCTATACAACGATGACATTAGTAAAATTTCATTACTAATGACCGAGGTAAATCATAGTGGAGACGGATCCTTATCTGGTGAAAATATACTCCTCGATACAAAATCTAACTCAGAAGTTTCTTTTAGTTTAGATGGAACTAAATATCTTAATAAAAATGCCCTAAAACTAGATGCCGAATTAGAATTAGATCTAGAAAATCAACGATACGCATTTAAGGAGAATAAAGCTCTAGTTAACCAACTACCTCTTGAGTTTAAAGGTTTTGTTCAGCTTAACGAAAAATACACAGATGTTGATCTTAGTTTTAAAACGCCTACATCTGATTTTAAAAATTTCTTGGCCGTAATTCCTGAAACATATGCTAAAAATCTTGATGGAGTACAAACTTCGGGAGATTTTTATGTAGATGGCATCATTAAAGGAAAGGTAGATGATACGCTTATCCCAAAAATGGATATTAAAATAGCATCTAGTAATGCTTCCTTTAAATATCCTGATCTACCAAAAAGTGTGCAAAACATAACAATAGACACACAAATAAAAAATGATACTGGTTTAGTAGATGATACATACATAAAAATAGGCAATCTAACATTTAGAATAGATCAGGACACCTTTGCCGCTAATGGTAGTTTACGAAATATCACAAAAAATATGGTTGTAGATATGGCTGTCAATGGAACTCTAAATCTTGCTAATCTGGACAAAGCATACCCTCTAGAACTTGATCAAGAGCTCAATGGAGTTTTCAAGGCCAATGTGAACACTAATTTTGACATGTTATCTTTAGAAAAAGAACAATACCAAAATATAAAAAGCTCTGGTACTGCTAGTTTAGATCAATTCACGTATGCTTCTCCAGAATTACCGAACGAAATAAAAATCGAAAAAGCAAATGTAAGTTTCAAACCAGAAACCATTACATTAGACAAGATGCAAGTGACAACAGGCAAATCTGATCTTACAGCAGCAGGAACCATTAATAATCTAATGGGATTTTTATTCTCAAAACAGGATCTTAAAGGAAGTTTTGATGTAAGTTCTGATGTTTTTGCAGTAAATGATTTTATGGTTGCAGAAAACGAATCGACAGAAGAACAAACCAACGAAACTATTGAAGAAGAAGCATTGCAGATACCTTCCTTCTTAGATGCTACCTTGAACTTTGATGCTAAAAAAGTGATCTACGATAATTTAGAACTAAAAAATACAAAAGGAAGTGTAAAAATAAATGATGAGACGGCATATCTACAAAATGTAACATCAAATCTATTTGATGGAGGACTTGCTTTTAATGGAGAAGTATCTACAAAATCAGACACCCCTAATTTTGGTATGAATTTAGATTTGAGCAAAATTGATATTGTAAAATCCTTTGCTGGTCTAGAATTATTACAGAGCCTAGCCCCTATTGCCAAGTCTCTTACAGGAGCATTAAATACTCAAATAAATCTTAACGGCAATTTAAACAACGACCTAACACCTGTACTAAATTCTCTAAAAGGTAATGCTCTGGCAGAAATATTAAATGCTAAAGTAAGTACTTCTCAGACTCCTTTACTGTCTCAATTAGATGGTCAATTAGGCTTTTTAAACCTAGATAAACTGAATTTAAAAGACCTTAAAACCTCTCTTAGTTTTGATGATGGAAAAATACATGTAAAGCCTTTCGAATTTGATATTGAAGGAATAAAAATCACGGCTGGCGGAAGTCACGGGTTTGATATGAATATGGATTATAATGTATCGTTGGATGTTCCTGCAAAATATATGGGTAAAGAAGTAGGCGGATTGATCTCTCAGCTCAATGATCAGGAGTCTAACGAAATGACGGTAGCACTTCCTGTGGGTATATCAGGTAATTTTTCGAATCCCAAAGTAAACATCAACACGGGTCAAGCCGTTACACAGCTTACGCAACAGATTATTAATAAACAAAAAGAAAAAGCTACTGGTAAAATTGTTGATGAAGGCACGAAAGTACTTACAGATTTACTTGGAGGATCAAATAAAGACAAAGATTCTACACAAACAACAACCAATAAACCTGAGGATAAACTCAAGGATGCTGCTAAAAATATTTTAGGTGGATTTTTAGGCAAAAAAAAGAAAAAAGATACCACAAAAACCAAGAACTAAATACCATCTTATATTAAATACTTGCTGTATTCAATGATTACATTATTATTTTGTCAACAAAATAAAGAAATCTTTAATTTTGCGTAAAAAAGACTAGGATATGAACAGTATCCCGTATAATTAGTTTTTTTTGAGCACTTTTCTTAGTACATTAGCCTTGGGAAAACGTTAAAAATAGAATTGGATTTTAATTGGATTTAATTAATAATTATAAACCACTTAAAATTAGACAGATTAGCACTTCACAGACAAAACCCAAGATTTTTAGCCATTATTCGTTAAAAACTAAGATTCTAGCACAATAAATTTAGTAAAACTGAATTAACTATTTAGTAAAGTTGTTTCTAATAAGTAAAATTCTTTTAGCTATAATTTTACTACAAAATTTATAACCCCAACAATAACAATTATGAAACCAGCTATTTTACCCCTCGCAATTCTATTATTTGTTTCTTCTCAATTATGGTCACAAAGTACAACAAATGAAAATCAAATGAAGTGGATGCAAGGATGGACCAACTTTGACCCAAATAACAAAGAATACGCTGAAGCTGAAGAGGAGCTTCTTACCATTATAGATCAAGATTCTTATTTACGTAATGACGTTGTATATCTAATGTCTGGAAATGTATATGTTACCAATGGTGCTACGCTAACAATTCAAGAAGGAACCGTTATACGTTGTGATACAGAAACCTCAACAAGTCTGGTAATCACCAAAGGATCTAGACTAATCGCCAGAGGTGTAAAAGGCCAACCGATAGTGTTTACTTCTAATAAATCTCCAAAAGCAAGAAAAAGTGGAGATTGGGGAGGAATTGTTATTGCAGGATCTGGAACCATCAATTCCCCTTCGGAAGCAGGCATTATAGAAGGCAACTTTTTACCTCAATACTCTCTATACGGAGGAAAAGATGATAGCGAAATGACCGCTATTATGACATATGTAAGAATTGAATATGCTGGAAAAAAAATTAACAAATCAAAAGAATTAAATGGATTATCACTATACGCTTTAGGAAAAAAATCTATTCTAAATAATATTATGGTTAGTTATTCTGCCGATGATTCATTTGAATTTTTTGGAGGAACCGTAGATATGAACAATCTAATTTCTTATAAAGCTAAAGACGATGATTATGACTTTACCTTAGGATATACAGGAGAGTTATACAATATTGTAGCTGTAAGACACCCATATATTTCTGATATTAGCGGTTCTTATGCAATAGAAATAGATGGCTATGATAAAAAATCTGGAATGACATCTTTACCCTTATCCTTGGTGAAAATTAAAGATGCAACTTTAATCAATTTATCAGACAACAGTAATTATCAACATACTGGTGCTGCGATTTCGTCTAAAAATTTAGGGCGTTTAGTTTTTAGAGACTCTAGAATATCGGGTTTTGCCAATGTTGTTAAATTCGATAAATCTTATAGTTCTTATGGGGAAATTGAAAAATCCTTTTCTCTGGAAAACAGTATTTTTAATGTGCATGACACTAATGTACTAGTCCCTTTTGAATCGAAAGCTGAAGCTCAAAAACTTTTAAAATATAACATGTTTACTACACAATTTAAAAGTGTCGGTGATCTATTTGAAAAACCTTTGGATTCGAAAAATCCGAAATTTACTTTAAAACAATCTCGTGATAGCTATACAGTAATGCAATAATATTTTATATTTATTCTAATTAACAACAATACCTTTATAATGAAATCGATTACCATTTTATTTTTCTCTCTTTTTCTAACAACGACCAGCTTTGCTCAATCAAAAAAGAATGTTTTTTTTGATCAGAGTACCTTAATTACTAAATTTCACACAATTGATGAATTAGAGGGATTAAAAAAAGGAGAACTTGTTAAACTATACATAGAAAGAGCAAACGAAATTATTACCGTATTACCATATATTGCATTAACGAACGAATCTGATGTCAGTCTAGCCGATGTTGGAATTAAAGAAAACTCTGATAATCTCAAAACACTGGGGAAACATCATGAAACTACCACAGATGCTTTTGAGAGCACCAGTAATTTAATTACCGAATTTATTCCTTATGCCGATACTGAAAAAATAATATGGGCGATTCTTTATTATGAAGAAATCATTAAAAAAATTAGAATAGGAGTCAATGGAAATTTCTAAAAAAATTAGATAAGATTAAAAAAACAGCCTGTATGGCTGTTTTTTTGTTTACTATCATTTCGTCTCATCAAAACAAAGCATACATTCTAAAATCTACCATACATAAAATAATTCCCTAATTATTTTATCCTATTTCTGATGATGAAAATTACAAATAAATGTTAATAAATGCTTTTTTATGTAATCTATATCATTGGTAATCGACCTAAAAAGAGTTACTAACAAATAAATGTTGTTAAAAACTAATATCTCAAAAGAGTTTAATAAAAGTAGAACTTAAAAAATGAAGCTATGAAAAAAAGAGAACTACTAAGTTTATTTTTGTTTATTATGATTTCAATTACTGGATTATCTCAAAGTAGTTTTAATCAAAATACCATGAAATGGACCAGAGATTGGACTAATTTTGAGCCCAATAACACGAATTACCCAGATTATGATGAACAATTACCAAACATCATAGATAAAGACACATACTTAAGAAGTGATATCGTTTACCTAATGTCTGGAGATATTTATGTAACAAACAATGCTACTTTAATAATACAAGAAGGAACGTTAATAAAAGCAGATACAGAGAAATCAACAAACCTTATTGTTACCAAAGGGGCCAAACTAATTGCCGATGGTAGCAAAGCATCTCCAATAGTATTCACCTCTAATAAATTAAGTAATTCCAGAAAAAGCGGTGACTGGGGAGGAATTACGATTATAGGTTCTGGTAAAGCTAACACTGTTGAAGGTGAAGGAATTATAAAAGGAAACTTTAACCCACTATACACAATATTTGGAGGAAATACCCCAGAAGAAGAAACTACTATCCTAAGATATGTTAGGATTGAATACGCAGGCAAATCTACTAATGGTCTTTCTTTATATGCTTTAGGAAACAAATCTGTTGTAGAAAACATTATGGTAAGCTATTCTGCTGATGATTCTTTTGAATGGCATGGAGGAAATTCTATTTCCAAAAATCTTATTTCTTATAAATCAAACGATGATGATTATGATTTCACTCAAGGTTACAGAGGAGAATTAATAAATATTCTTGCTATCAAACATCCATATATCACAAGTAATAATGGTTCTTATGCTATCGAAGTAGATGGTTACAACAAAAGTCTTGGATTTGAAAACTCTAAAATACTATCCAGCATCGATATCACAGGAGCAACATTAATAAGCTTGGTAGACGAAAACAACTATAGTCATACAAGAGCCGCTATTTCTATAAATAATCTTGGTGAATTGTATCTCAATGACTCTAATATATCTGGTTTTTCAGATGTAGTCAAATTAGATAAAACCTTTTCAACTCTCAGAATGATTGAAACGGCATTTAAACTAGATAATAGTTTTTTCAACATCCACAAGAATGGTGTTATTACCCAAAACAATATAGAGGATGACCTGTTCAACCTTCTTAAATACAATCGTTTTACTAAAACATTCCTTCAACCAGAAGAGATTTTCAGTAATCCACTGGATCGTGCTAATCCAGATTTTACATTAAAAAATTCATTAAACAACTATATGGTTGTTCAATAAACCAGTTTTTCCATCAAAAACTAATACCATGAAAAAAACAATCACTCTATTACTAATGATATTTATCATGAGCACGCTTAGTGCTCAGACTAAGAAAAAAGGAGTTTTCTTTGGTAGTGATAAGCTAATTGATCGATTTCATACTATTGATGAATTACAGGACCTAAACAAAGGAGAATTAATTAAACTATATCTAGAGCGAACCAGAGAAATTTTTATAGTCCTACCATACCTATCATTGTCCAATGAACCAGGAACCAGTCTTAGTGACGTAGGTATTAAAGAAGACTCTGATAATATAAAAGTAGTAGAAAAAAACAATGAAATAGCTGATAGAGCATTTGAATATACCACAAATACAATAAAAGAATTAATACCCTATTCAGATACAGATAAAATTATCTGGACGATTTTGTACTTTGAAGAAATGATAAAAAAGATGAGATTGGGTACTAAAGGAAATATATAAAAAGAGCATGCAATGCACTAACAATTAATTATCGACAAAGTGTATAAAAAAACCTTCAAAAGTACACTCCAACAAACTCATGTTTGATTTCAAAAAAGTAAAACCCTTTAAATAAAAGAGGAATTCCTTCGAATCGACAAAAACACAAAATACTGTTTAATAGATAGTTATAAAAAAGTGGTTTTTTAAATATAAAAAAAATTAGCTAAAAAAACATTTCTGTTTATCTTTTACCCATAAATATTAAACAAATAATAAAACCTTGAAAATCAACAATATAAACATGTTGGTGTAGGAATTATACTCTTAAAGTTTTCGTAATAAATATTAAAATAACGATGAACGTACATATTTTACGGTAAAAACGTAACTTACTCTGAAAAAAGTATCTTAACTTAGTGAACCTAAATTAGAAGAGAGAATTTTCCTCTTAAATTTATAACCCCAAAATAACACTTTGTATGAAACTAAGATGCGCTTTTTTTACGTTTACCTTACTATTCTCTTTTATTCCAATTTCTAATGCACAGGATTTTAATAGAAATGAAAACAAATGGATAAAAGGCTGGACTAATTTTACACCCAATGCAACGAATTATCCTGAGGCTGAAGAAAAACTTCCAAATATCATTGCAGATGACACCTATCTCACCAATGATGTGGTGTATTTATTATCAGGAGACGTTTATGTAACAAATGGAGTTACTCTTACTATTCAAGAAGGTACTATCATAAGATGTGATCACATAAACCCAGCAAGTTTAATTGTTACCAAAGGGTCTAAATTAATTGCAGCTGGGTCTGATGCTTATCCAATTGTTTTTACGTCTAACAAAGCTTCAAAATCCAGAGCAAGTGGTGATTGGGGAGGAATTATTGTAGCCGGTTCTGGTAAAGTTAATTCAGTATCAGGTAATGGAGTCATTAAAGGAGGATTTAATCCTCAATTTTCTGTCTATGGAGGTGATGATGTTGATGAACAAACTGCAATAATCAGATATGTAAGAATAGAATTTCCTGGTAACAAATCCAAGAGAGCGGAAAATTCCAATGGATTATCCTTATTCGGAATAGGTACTGCATCAATCATAGATCACGTGATGGTAAGTTATTCAGGTCAAGATTCATTTAATTGGTCTGGCGGTAATAACAATATGAGAAACATGGTATCTTTTAAGGCAGAAGATGATGATTTTCAAATCTCTGAAGGTTTTAAAGGAGATCTAGACTATTTAATGGCTGTACGACATCCATATATTACAAGTCCAAAAGGATCATACGCCTTAGAAATTGATGGTTATAATAAAGATTTAGGATACCTAAAACCTAATGCAATCACAGATGTAACAATTACCAATTCAATCTTTGTAAATCTTTCTGACAACTCTAACTATATCCATACCACTTCGGCTATTTCTGCTTCAAACTCAGCTTTGGTTTACCTACATAATTCTAAAATATCAGGTTTCCTAAATGTTGTAAAATTCGACCAATCCTATACATCGCTAACTGTAATTGAAAAAGCTTTTAAAATGGACAATAGTTTTTTTAATATTCAGGGAGAAGGTGTTGAAGTAGACTATAAACCGAGTACTGGTGTTCTAGATGTACTAAAATATAATAGATTTACGCAGGATTTTGTAAGTGTAGATATATTATTCGAGGATCCGCAAAACAAAGTAGCCCCAAAATTTCAGCTTAAAAAAGCAATGAACAATTATATGGTAATGCAATAATAGGCAATATCATATATATTTTGTTCTGGATGTTCTAAATCCATCATTTATTGTTAATAATACTAAATACATTTATGCTAAAGTCAAACTTACTATTAGGTTTCATTTTTTTTCTATTGATACAATGTACGTATGGACAGACAAAGAATGAAGCCGTTTTTTTCACCCAAAAAGATCAAATAAATAAATTTCACACGATAAGTGATCTCGAAAATTTAAGAAAAGGTGACCTTATTAAACTCTATCAAAAAAGAGTAAGAGAAATTGTAACCATAATCCCATTTCTATCATTAACTAATGAGCCAGAAGTTAGATTAGGTGATTTAGGAATAAAAGAAGATTCTGACCACCTTAAAACACTAAAGAAAAGTGTAACTGCCACTCAAGAAGCACTTGACACAATTGAAATCTCTATTGAGGAACTAGTTCCTTATGCCGACACAGAAAAAATTATATTGACAATTCTATATTTTGAAGAAATCATAAAAAAAATGAGGATCGGAGTTAGTGGGAGTTTTTAAGGTAAGAAGCCGCCAACAAGATGTTTCTTTATAATTACATAAATAAATGTAAGGGTTATTTAGAAATTTCTACTAATCGAACATGATTACATTCTATCTAATTCTTGGAATCTTAACTGCGGTAGCTGGTGCGTTACCTCTTGGAGCTGTAAATATTGCTGTAATTAATACCACTATTAAAGAAGACACCAGAAAAGCATTTCGTATTGCATTAGCAGCTGGTATCGGAGAAGTACTATTAGCTTTTTTTGCATTACACTGTAGTATGGAGCTTACAGATTTTTTCGAAAACAATCGATGGATTCAGATAGTTATTATTTCAATATTTTTAGCTATTGGGATTTATTTTTTAGTACGAAAAAACAAAAAAGACAATAATAAGCCATCCAAAATCAAACTAAGCAAGTCTAAATTCTTAACTGGTTTCTCTCTTGCTTTTTTAAACCCACCTGTTATTATATATTGGATAATAGCTATTTCTTTAACCAATAAACACTTGTTCGAACTTACGCTATATACTCCTCTGATCGCGTTATTTCTATTTTTCTCTGGAATATATCTTGGTAAAATTGGCACATTGTATTTATACAGCAAATGGGGAGATAAAATGGCACAAAAATCCACAGATTCTAAAACCAAATTATTTAAGATTATTGGAGTTGCATTAATTGTTATTTCAGTTGCACAAGGTTTAAAATTCTTTGTAGCATAAACAAATAAAACAACATTTCGTTATTTCTCTTATCAACATTATTACACCAAGAACAAGAGTTTTGCAATATATTTTTACCAACTAGTAAATTATTGTAATCTCTTTATTATTGGAATCTCTTTATCCAAAAAAAATTCCCCATTTCTTAGAACGAATTCTAGCTCTCAATAATTAAACAATTAGTTAAAAATCAAATTTTTCTCTTTTCAAGGGGTAACATTATTCGATTTAAGTACACTATTACATGAGTTTTGGTTAAAAACATCGATATTATCCAATCGGAACTATAGATACATCAAAAAAAGTATATTTTTGCAAATTATCTGCTCAAAATCTGATAATCAATGATTATGAAACATAAAACACATAAAATAAAGGCCTTTAACCTTCAGGAAATGCTGTTGGTTTTGGCAATTATAGGGATATTATTGTTAATAGCATTACCCAATTTTTTACCACTTATCGCGCAAACAAAAGCACAAGAAGCAAAAATACAGCTAAAGACCATTAGCAATATGCAAACCCAATATAGATATCTTAATTCTAAGTACTCTATTGACTTTAACGAAATTAATTATGAATCTCCTACAACTGTAAAAAATGGAGGTACTGCCAACTATAGTTACGAAATCCTAGAGGCTTCTATTTCTAATTTTAAAGTAAGAGCTACGGCTGTAGTAGATTTTGATGGTGATGGAGTTTTTAACATCTGGGAAATTGACGAAAACGGAAATCCAAAGCAAATCACTAAAGACTAATGTTGATTTTGAAAGGACTTGTAATGTTTAATCTGGGATATATTACTTATCAGGATCTTGATAACAGAGAAGTGTACTGGTTTTTGTTTCCAAGTCTTTCCATGTTATTAGGGCTTTTGCATTATAACAATGTGCTTCCTATCCATTTTAAAAATGCTATTTTAATTAATACAGGATTAATAGGTACAATAATCGCAGTACTCTATATCTATTCTCTGATCAAAATAAAACGTCCTTTTTTTAAAGAAGTATTTGGCATAGGCGATGCTATGTTTTTTTTAGCATTAGCAATAGCCTTCCCTACCATAACATTTATGATAATCTTTGTATTCTCGTTATTGTTCTCTTTAGGTATTTGGCTAATAGTAAAAAATAACTCCAGACACAACACAATTCCTTTAGCAGGATATATGTCTTTGTTTTTAGCCCTTATTTTAATAGGCAATTGGGCCACCAGTATAATTAACCTGTATCTAATATAATGAAAGTAGATTCTTTTGACATACCTGTTAATATGAAGCAATTGATTACACCTAATCAAGCCTTTCATTATAGAATAATTCCGTTCTCAAGAGATCAGGAAACATTATTTTTCAAAACGGATTCTGAGAATCAAGATGCGCTTCAAAAAGAGCTTTCTATTATTCTTAATCAAGAAGTTGCTCTGATTAAAGAAACGAAAGAAAACATACAATCTTACTTAACTCTAAATTATAGAAAAACCACATCTGGATCTAATCAGAACCTACACTACGAAGATAATTTTTTACAAAAACTAATTACTACAGCAAAAGATTTTGGCAGTAGTGATATCCACATGGAACCTTATGAAAAATTCTGCAGAGTACGACTCAGACTAGACGGAAAACTCAAAGAACAATATACCATTAGTAATAAAGAATACCCGCAACTGATTAATCAAATTAAGATACAATCAGGCTTGGATATTTCACAAAAAAGACTAGCTCAAGATGGTCGTATTACTTTTAAAAATGGCTTAGAAGAATTCGATATTAGAGTCTCTACAATGCCAACGCTTTATGGAGAAAAAATTGTATTACGTCTTTTAAGTAGAGATACCCAAGATGTACAATTAGATGACTTAGGATTCACGAAAAAAGAACTTGAACTATACAGAGAAGCTACCAAAAAACCTCAAGGGATTATTTTAATTTCTGGACCTACCGGTTCTGGAAAAACTACCACTCTTTATGCTACATTAAAAGAACTCAACAAAGAAGTTTCTAATATATTAACCATAGAAGACCCAATAGAGTATACTTTAGAAGGAGTGAATCAAGTACAACTTAGAGAAGATATAGAATTTGATTTTCCTGCAGCATTACGCGCATTTTTACGTCAGGATCCAGACATTATAATGGTTGGTGAGATTAGAGATGACAAAACAGCTAACATGGCTATAAAAGCAGCGCTAACAGGACATTTAGTACTATCTACCATACACACCAATTCGTCTTGGGCTACTATCTCCAGACTTATTGACATGAAAGTCCCAGCATTTTTGTTAGCCAGTACATTAACTATGAGTATCGCTCAGCGATTAGTTCGTAAATTATGTGTTCATTGTAAAAAAGAGAAAAATTCTGAAATCAAGGACTTTCCTTTAGGATTTGACATTCCTGAAGATTTAAAAAATCACTATATCGCTACTGGATGTAATCATTGTTACCAAACTGGATACTATGGTCGAAAAGCGATTTATGAACTATTACCTATTACAAAAAAACTAGAAACAGCAATACGTCATAATGAATTACAAATTGATGACTACATTGCCACCCAAAATATTGATACGCTACAACAAAATGCTTTGCGCCTAGTAAGGGAAGGTGTAACTTCTGTAGAAGAAGTATATGCATTATTAGCTAATAATTAATACCATGAAGAAAAACATACTTTTAATATGTTTCATTTTTAATTTTGGAATACTATCCTTTGCACAGGATAATTTTCAGAATCAATCAGAAGATAATACCAGAATTGGGACTATACAAAACAAACTACAGTTACTAAGTGTAGAAGTACCAGGTTTAGCAGAGAAAGTTAATATAAGCATTTCCAATACTACGCTTCTTAACTTTTTAAGAGCAGTTTCGCAGGTTCATAAAATTAACATCAACCCTTCTGATCAACTTAACTCGGTTAATATAATTAATGGATTTAACGATGTTACCGTACAGGATTTATTGATTTTTTTGGTTAAAGAATATAATTTAGACATTAAATTCACAGGTAATATATTATCGATAAAGAAATACGTACCACCTACCGAAATCCCAGTAGAAAAAGAGTTAATCATAGATTATGATCTAACAGCAGGTACACTATCAACGGATCTTAGAAATGATCCATTGCCGAAGGTATTCAGAAAAATAACAGAGGCTTCTGGTAAGAACTTACTTTATACTCCAGAATTAAATACCAAAAACCTTACATTATACTTAAGTAACGTACCCATAGATGTTGCATTACAGAAACTTGCTGAAACAAACGATTTAGATTTCAACAAAACAAGAGACGGGTTTTATGAATTCGAAAGTATTCCTGGTGTAAACAACACTTCGGGCGGTTCAGGTTCTGCACGCAGAAGAAGAGGTAATTCTAACTACAAAATAGTTGATACCTTAAATAGAGTGCTTTCTGTGGATTTAAGAAATGCAAATGTTTCTGAACTTATTAATAATGTTTCAGAAGATTTAAAACTAAATATTTTTACAGCTTCTCCTTTGGAAGATGCAGGTCAAGTAACTGTAAAAGCTGAAGCTATTAGTTTTGATGATTTATTGGTAAAGATTTTTGAAAGTAATTCTAAGAATGTTGCTCAAAATACAGCATCTAATAGTCAATCTAACAGAAATAACACTACAAATCAACAAGGAGGTTTTCAAAACAAGAACGCAGCTACCTCTAGCAATTTCACCTTTAAGAAAGAAGGTAACGTATACTATTTTGGAACCGAAAATCAGTTAACCATCAAAAAAATAGAAATGGTTCAGATGATGCACCGCTCTATTGCTATGCTTGGTGATGCTAATCCTTCGGGTGGATTAGGTGGAAACAGTTTTGGGAATAATAATTTTGTAACTGGTGGAACCAATTTTTTTGGAAATCAAGGAAACTCTAATTTTAATCAAAACAGAACTAATACCAGAAATCAAGGAAACATAAACTCTGGAATATCAAGAAATTCTTCTTCCAATAGTGGGAATAGTACACAAGCAGGATCGATTTCAGATATTTTCCCAGCATCAATTACTGAAGGTTTAGATATTAAAATAGATACTGAATTAAACAGTTTTGTAGTTAGCGGATCAGGAACGCGAGTAGAAAAATTCAAGAATTTTGTAAAGTATATAGACAAACCTGTTCCTTTAATCCTAATTGAGGTGATGATTCTGGAAGTAAGCAGAAGTGCAACTGTAGAAACAGGTATTGAATTTGGGCTTGGTAAAGAGCCTACTACTGCCGAAGGAGTTAGTTTTCCGAATGCTAATATTACCTTAGGTTCACAAACCATTAATAGAATTATAGGTGGTTTTGATGGCTTTGGATCTTTAAATCTTGGAAATGTAGTCCCTAATTTTTATATGGACATCAAAGCAATGGAGTCTAATGGTAATGTAAAAATATTATCAACCCCTAAACTGAGCACTCTTAATGGACATAAAGCTTATTTATCCAGTGGACAGACAACCTATTATGCAGTTACCAGTCAAAACATTTTTGGATCACAAAACCCTCAGACTTCAGAAATAGTTAATTATCAACCTATAGATGCAGAATTAGCATTAGAGTTTAAACCTTTTGTCTCTGGAGATGGTCAGATCACTTTAGATATACAAGTAATACAATCTAATTTTAGTGGTGAACGTATTGCAGAAGATGCTCCACCAGATATTAATAGCAGAAGGTTTTCTTCTATCATGCGAATGCAGGCTAATGATGTTGCAATTTTAGGTGGAATTGAGGAAAAAGTAAAGAATGATTCAGGATCTGGAGTACCTCTTTTATCTCGTATTCCTATCATCAAATGGCTCTTTAGTAAAAGAAGAAGAGAAGATTCTAAGAAAAAACTAAATGTAATTATAAAACCTACAGTGTTTTATTAATGGAAACATCACTAGTATCATATAATCCAATAGGAAAAACCTTTCTTGCTTTTGAACATTCAGAACAAGAAAATGCTCCTATAATTATTGGCATCAAGGTAATACAAAAAAAAGATGAGCTAGATGTTACTCAGCATTTTATAAAAGTACACTTTAGTGAACTTACCGAAGTTATTAAAGCTTCAGGGAAAGCTCATCTGATCATTACCGACAGCAATATCTTAAGTAAAACAGTAGATTTTATAGGTACAGATCAGGAAGTTTTAGCAAAAGCTTATCCTAATCTGGATGTAGATGATTTTTACTATCAAATCCTAAAAACCAACACTACATCTTTTGTTACTGTATGTAGAAAACAATACGTTAATGAGGTTATTGATAAGTATAAAGAGGCAAATATCCTGATTACTAGTATTGATCTTGGAAGTCTTAAAACCACATCGTTAATATCGTATATTCAAGATACTGAACTACAAACTTATAATACGACGATTACAATTAACAATAATCAGATTGCTTCAATTCAACAAGGCTCAGATCAAATAAGGAATTATAAAATCGATTCTGTTGTAATACCTAGCACACATACACTACCTTTTGCTTCAATACTGGATACTGTAATTGATCAAACATCCATTTCTGGAAATATTGAAGAGAAAAATACTGAACTCCTACATAGGTATAAAGAATCTAGATTTTTTAAAAACACATTACAATATGGGATTGGATTTTTACTAATCTCATTATTAATTAATTTCTTTGTTTTCAATAGCAAATACAAAACTTGGCAAGGTTTACAAGAAGAAGAACAAATTTATACCACGCAAAAAGAACATATTGAAAAACAACAATCGATAGTTAGCACTAAAGAAGACATTGTTAACAGTATTATAACCACTGGATTCTCTAAAGGATCTTATTATACAGATCAAATTATACAATCGCAACCGTCTACTGTTATTTTAAAGTCATTCAGTTATCAACCAATAGCTAAAACAATACGTAGTGACAAACCAATTATAGTAAGAGACAAAACAATTGCTATTTCTGGGGATTCATCAGACAAAATAAGTTTTACAAATTGGATACAAAAGATAGAAAGTTTACACTTTGTGAACCATGTTACCATTGTTAATTATGGGTTAGATAAGAAGAATACTTCGGTTTTCGAAATAGCAATTAATCTCATTGATGACACAAAAAAATAAAAACATAGCACTAATCGTAAGCCTATTATTAGTCTTAGGTATTGCATATCAATATGGTTTTGCAAAAACTTTTGCGATCAGCAAAGAAGTGGCCAAACTCGAAAATCAAAAGGAGGTTTATGAATCAGCTCCTGCTCAATTAGCAGCATTAGCTAATAAAGAAAAACAGTTAAATGAAATTCTGAAAAAGAATAATGTAGAGGGAAACTCATTACAGAATAACATCTTAAAAGTACTCAATACATTATCGGGTGATTCCGGATTTACAATAATTGCTTTCGAGGAACCACATATACATCTAAACGAAATATCTCAAAAAACTACCACTACCTACAATTTCACATTACAAGGAGATTATAAATCCTTAATCAATGTAGTATATGCATTAGAACAAAAATATAGTTTTGGAAACGTAATTAATGTTCATTTCGAAAAGAAAAAAAACTTTAGAACAGGTAGGCGCTTCTTACAATGTCAAATCTTGGTGCAACGTATTAATTAGAACACATTTGCTTGTAATTGATCGAAATTTATACGTTTAGCGCTCTATTTTAGTTTTTTCACCTTAGTATAATAAAAGATAAACTTCTTATCAGATCAAAGGTTTTTAGCATTGAAACTTCTAGAATTAAGCGCTTGAAATCTATACATGAATCTCAATATATAATGCTAATCTAAAGGATAGCGCGGATTTACAATACGTACAATAACAAAGACGGAAAGTTAAAATATGATTTTGAAATATTAGAAAAAGTAAAAATATACGATGATGAAGGTGTATATAGTTATGTCTATAGAAATGTAAAAGATCAAGAGTTAACGATTCGACACTTAATCCAATAGGATCTGTTATATTAATCGCAGTATCAAACTCATCTTGTTTTTAACGCTATATTTTCATTATCCATCTCTATAATTAAAATTTTTACTCTAAATGGGGGTAACATTTTACTCAAAAAAGACACTATCTTATAAGAAACCATAAGTAAGGTTATACCAATCATAATAATCAATAGCTTACTAGCATAATTAGCTGGCTTCTATTATCTTTGGCGGCTCATTTTGTGGTAAATACAAGATCAGTATATGAATTATAAAAATTATATTCTTGCAGTAATAAGTCTTATCTGTTTGGCTGGATGTCGTAGCATTTCGGTAAATAAAACTGCAATGCATACAGCTACAACCACTCCAATTGCATTAGGAGTTATTGGGATTCATGAAAACCATATACTTAACACTGATTTTCAGGTAACTACAATCCCTACATACAAAAAAGCAATCAGGACTGGCATTACCACTACAAATTTTGACAAAGCTACCTACAAAGCATATCTAGCTGCATCACAACACAATGCACAACAGATTACCTATGTAGATTCACTAGATAACAAACCTCAGTTTCTCAAAATCGAATTGATTGATTGGGTAACAACCATAGCAGAACTTGAAGAAGCATATAATCAACAAACTATTGAATATCTAAAACGTCAGGAAGATGCAGAAATAATCTCATCAGTTTCTATGGCAGTATCTCAAGATATGATAAATGAGATGCATACTGCAGAAGCGGTATTTTTGATAAATAAAAACTATAAACAATATGAATTATCACTGGTAAAAAATGGCAAACCATATAAAACCATTGATTTTTCAGATGTCACCATATTTGGATATCGATTATCTTATTTCTGTTGGGGAGAAAATGATAAAAGAAGGGTAACACTGTTTGACATTGTAGATGAAAATGACAACTGCCCAAAAAACACGTATAAAAACGCAGAAAAAGCAAAAGATAAAATAGATTATTTTAAGTTATAGCTATCTATATACTAGCCATGTATTTAGATAAAACACGCTAAAAAAGAGCATCGATTCGAGTATTTTATCAAAATGAAGACGAGACTAAAAATTTATCGAGAATATCTTTTAAAAATTCTTAGTTCTATTTTTGATAGGCTTTACCTTATTGGTCGAAGCATTCGTATTGGCAAATTACGTAAAAGCTTAAATATGCAATATATTATTACATCTAGTATTTTTTTGCAAACTAAGAAAATGAAAACACTACTATGAAAAAAGAATTTATATATATCTCAATACTGTTATTCACCTTATTAGGATGCGAAGAAATCCTTTTTGAAGAGGATATTACGGATGATATAGTCACACTCGTAGCTCCATCCAATGGATCACAGGTAGAAAGTACTGCTGTTGCCTTTAGTTGGAACGCTGTTGATCAAGCTACATCCTATAGACTTCAGATTGCGAGACCAACCTTCGAAAATGCAACACAAATTGCAGAAGACACAACAATAACCGCTACTAATTTTAGTACCACTTTGGTAAAAAACAGTTACGAATGGAGAGTGAGAGCACAGAATTCTGGGTCCCAAACCATATATGCTACAGCTGGTTTTAGTATTATCGAGAGTGAAGATTTTTCTGCAAGAGATGTGATACTTTCTTCACCACAGGATAATATTATCCTTAATAATGCATCGATTACCTTACAATGGGAAACAGTTACAGATGCTACTTCATATAGAATACAATTATTAGACGAAAGTGATCAGGTAATTGACGAAAATACCAGCTCCACAAATTCGATTCAACTTACATTTCCAGAAGGTATTACCAAATGGCAGGTTCGTGCAGAAAACAATACACAAAATACATTATACTTTACCAGAACCTTAACGGTAGATACTATGAATCCCAAAAAACCTGTGGCAACAACTCCTGCAAATCAAGCTACGCTAACAGATGCGATCGTATCGTTTTCATGGACTAGAGAAGTTGTAGAAGGTAGTACAGAATTTGATAGTATCTATGTATATCGCAATATGCAGTTAACAGATTTGGTAACCAAAGATCAAGCAACTTCTCCTACGGATATTACTTTAGACACCAATAACACCTATTATTGGTTTATTAAAGCATTCGATGAAGCAGGTAACCAGAGTGAAGCCAGTGACACATTTAATTTTACTATAAATTAACAAGATGCTTAAAGGAAAGAAAGGATTATATGTATTATTACCACTGGTTGTATGTATCTGGGGCGCTATCATTTTTCAGGTAGTAGACGCGTTCTCTGATGAAGATCCTGTAATTGCAAATACAAATCCTATTTCCTTTGCAACCATTAAAACCAAAGAAAGAGAAAAATTTACGATCGGAGAGGTTGATAGAGATCCTTTTTTGGGCACCATCTATAAACCTAAAAAAGTAATTAATCAAAATCCTAAACCTGTAGCAAAAAAACAAGAAATCGTATGGCCGTCTATACGATATAAAGGATTGGTTTCTGCACAGAATAATTCATCTGCCATTTTTATGGTAGAAATCAATGGATCGGATCAATTAATGCGAATCAATGAATCATTCTCTGAAGTAAAACTCATAAAAGGTACTACTGGCACTATCAAACTACGATATAAAGGTTCAACAAAGCAATTTCAAATTTTGAATTGAAAATATTATATAAAATAAAAGCCCAAGCCATGCAATTTGCATTGCTTATTTCTGTAATTATTGCAATACTGCTTAGTGCCTTCTTATTACTCACTCATGTACAATCATTCTTTAGAATTAAATCACAAGAATTAATTAAAGCTTCAGAATTAGCAAGTCTTGCTTTAGTAGAATCATTAGAAAATAATTCCATTACTAAAGATACGATCAGGACTAATATTGACACTAAAACCCTAAAATTAGTATCTAATTATCACGGTATTTGGACAAAAACCATAACTGAAGCTGTTGTTAAAAACAGAAAAATTAAACAGGCAGCTTTTTCTGGAACAGCGATACACTCAAAAACCGCTAACCTATATCTAGCAAACAAAAACTCACCATTAGTTGTTGTAGGAAATACTCGATTAGAAGGTAATAGCTACCTGCCGAAACAAGGTATTAAGGCTGGTAATATATCTGGAAATTATTATCAAGGATCTAGTCTATATTATGGACGCACCGTTGAAAGCAAACCAAATATTCCTGAGCTTGATACTTCCTGGATTTCTTATATAGAGTCACTGCTTAAAGGTGCTTATCTTGATGAAGATCATATAATCCCGCTAAGCATAGAGATTAAGAACTCCTTTTACGATCCAACTAAAACCATTTATAGCAATGAAACCATTACGCTAGGAAACGAAAACATCGCTGGAAATATTATTATCCAATCGACATCAAAAATTGTGATCACTGCCGCTTCACGACTAACAGATGTTGTACTCATTGCGCCAACAATTATTGTACAGGATAATGTAAAAGGTAGATTTCAACTCATTGCAACAAAAAAAATTGAAGTAGGAACACAATGTCACCTCTACTACCCTTCTTCTGTAACATTATTAGACAAAACTGCAACATCCAGCACTAATCAAGGAAATGCAATACAGCAGAGAATTCCTAATTTGATCATAGAAAAAAATACTACAATCGAAGGTGTTCTTTTATACTTAAAGAAAAAACAAGAAGTACAGAACCGAATCAAAACACACCTAAAAGTGGAAACTGGTGCACAAATTATTGGTGAAATATATTGTCAAGGTAATGCAGAATTTCTGGGTACAGTAAAAGGATCATTATTCACCCATCAATTTATCGCTAATCAATCAGGATCTGTATACCTTAATCATTTGTATAATGGTAAAATATTAGTAAACCCTATTCCTGATTATGCAGGATTACCATTTAAAAACTCCAAAAAAAATGTAGCGACATGGTTATACTAAAAAAAATAAGAGCTGCTACATTGATTGAAACGCTAACCGCTTCGGTTCTCATCATTATTGTATTTATGATTGCCAGTTTAAGTTTTAATAACATATTTACCAATCATATAAAAAGAGATCGAAGTACGATAGAAAATAGAATTAAGGAATTAGAATATTTGGTTATTCATGAGAAAATCCGTCTTCCATATACAGAAGATTTTGACTCTTGGGAAATAGAAATTATTTCTAAAAACAATAAAACGATAGTACTATATAATCAAGGTACGATAAGTAACGAAAAACAATTGATCCTGCGTGATTAAAAAAACTCATAAAATAAAGGCATTTACACTAACTGAAATGATGGTAGTAATTGTTATTTCTGCTATTGTAGTAGGATTAGCATTTACGGTTCTTGGTATTGTACAAAATAATATGAGAAGTATTGAAAATAATTACGAGTATCAATCAAAAATACAATCGCTAGAAGTCGCTTTAACTATAGACTTTACGAAATATCCAGTTGCAGAATGGAATCCAAAAGAAAATGAACTAACACTCTCTTCTCCTATTGAAAACCGCACCTACACTTTTGTTTCGGATAGTATTGTAAACGATCTCGATACTTTTGCATTGAAAACGAAAAATGTAACATACTATTTTGAAGGAGAAGAAGTGAAATCTGGTAGAATAGACGCTATCAAATTAACTTTTAATGACACTAAGGATTTACATCGTATTTTTGTCTATAAACGTAACGATCCTACGATCCATTTCTGAATATGGGAATAAAAATCGCAAATACTAAAAAGCAAAAACCAAAGGATAATTCTTTTGATATTTCTGAAATCTTAACCAAAGAGATTACACTATTTGGAAATTCGTTTAACAACAAAAAGAAAGAACAATGGTATGCAGAACTTAGTGTGTTATTAAAATCAGGGATCGATCTAAAAAGTGGTTTAGAACTATTATCAGAAACACAAAAAAAAGAAAAAGATCAAAAGTTAATGACAATGATGTTATCCCAATTAATAGATGGTAACTCATTTTCTGATATTCTAAAAAAAGATAAAAACTTTACTGATTATGAATATTATGCAATAAAGATTGGAGAACAAACAGGACAACTAGCTCAAATCACACTTGAATTAAGTGAATTTTACAAACGAAAAAATGACCTAAGAAGAGAAATCATTTCGGCGCTCACCTATCCAATCATAGTATTATTCACAGCATTAGTTGTTATCTTTTTTATGCTTAGATATGTAGTTCCTATGTTTGTTGACATTTTTAAACAAAATAATGTAGAGCTTCCTGGTGTTACCAAAGGAATTATCAATTTCTCTGAATTTACAGAAGAAAATGGATTACTAATTCTAATATTTGTAGCGATAGGAGTTCTATCTATCTACTTTATTTCAAATAAACCATGGTATCGAAAGTTTTTAGGAAACTTACAGCTTAAAATACCTGTTTTAGGGAACTATTTTAGAAAAATTTATATGGCTCAGTTTACGCAAGCACTTTCTCTATTAACCCATGCAAAAGTACCGATGGTGGATAGTATTGATTTAGTAAAAAACATGATAAACTTCTACCCTTTGCAACAAGGTTTAGCTCAAACAAATCAAGCTGTAATTGCTGGAGACAAATTAAGTGCTGCCTTTTCAAAAAGTTCAATTTTTGATAAAAAACTGATTGCAATGATTCGGGTAGCCGAAGAAACCAATCAAACTGAATTCATTTTTCAAAAGTTGAATGAGCAATATAATCAACAAGTAAAACATCAATCACAGGTGATTTCTAACGTATTAAATCCTTTATTAACCATTATGGTAGGAATCATAGTAGGAGTCATCTTAATTGCTATGTATTTACCAATGTTTAGATTGAGTAGTGTTATTGGATAATATTTAATCTCCAAAACACGAGAATACTAATTTTTCACAAGATTATACAAGTAGATACTACCAAAAACATGATACATTCGCTTATCAAGTAGGTAAAAAAGACACCATGAAAAAAGACGACCTAAATGCTAAACTAGAGCTATCCAAAGAGGATATGAAACAATATGGTTATACCATTATAGATCATATTGTAGCGCATTTTGAAACTCAGGACACTAAAAAACCTGTAGCTATTGCTACTAGAGAAGAAATGGACTCTCTATTAACTGAAAGCATCCCAAACCAACCAACCCCTGCCAATGAAGTTCTGGAATTTGTAATGGAGCAAGTTATTCCTCAGAGTACTATTGTATCACACCCTAAATCATATTCTTTTGTACCAGGTCCAAGTAATTATATAAGTGCTATGGCAGATACCATTGCCACAGGCTTTAATATATTCTCTGGTGGTTGGGCGGCATCTCCAGGAGCCGCCGAATTAGAAATTTTGACAATGAATTGGTTGTTGGATATTTTCGGTTTCGGAACAAAACTTGGAGGCGGTATTTTTACAAGTGGAGGTTCTATGGCTAATCTTACAGCTTTGGTAACCGCCAGAAGAATCAAATGTGGAGATGATTTTTCTAAAGCAGTGATATACCTATCTGATCAGGCACATTCATCAAATATAAAGGCTATAAAAGTAATTGGCTTTAAAAAAAGTCAGATACGAATTATTCCTACGGATCTGGAATTCAAAATATCACTTAATAAATTAAAAAATGCAATTGCCAAAGATCGTTTACAAGGATTAGAACCTTTTTGTATGATTGCCTCTGCAGGAACTACAAATACAGGAACTGTGGATCCTCTTGATGAAATTGCAAAAATCTGTAAAGACGAAAACCTATGGTTCCATATAGATGGCGCCTATGGCGGTGCAGCTATATTGGCTAACAACGGAAAAGAAATATTAAAAGGTATTGAAAAAGCGGATTCTTTAACTGTAGATCCTCATAAATGGTTTTTTCAACCCTATGAAATGGGATGTTTATTGGTAAAGAATCATAATTGGCTAAGTGGAACTTTTAGTGAGAAACCAGAATACTTAAGAGATGTAGAAGGCAATGAATCCGAAATCAACTTTTATGATCACGGAATCCAACTAACTAGACGTTTTCGTGCCTTAAAGTTTTATATGTCCTTAAAAACATTTGGTCTAGACTCTTTTAAAAAGGCGATACAATACAATATTGAATTAGCTGAACAAACAGAAGACATCTTAAGAAAGAGTCCTAAGTGGGAAATTATCTCTCCAGCTACCTTAGCGGTCATAAATTATAGATATCACCCTATCGACCAGAAACTATCTGAAAAAGAAATTGATATTATCAATCAGAAAATCTCTGAAAAAATAATTAATTCAGGAGAAGCATTGTTAGTGACAACAGTTCTGCTAGGACAAGTTGTATTAAGAATGTGTTTGATAAATCCAAGAACTACGATCCAACATATTAAAGAAACCATAACACAATGTGAAGTGTTTGGAGATGAAATATTATCTCAGAAAAGCGATATCTAAACCATGGTTAATTGAACTACATAACCTTCATTATTGCGAACGTTAAAAACGGTATCATCTTCAAAAATAAGATATTGACCCTTAATACCTTTCAAAACACCTGAGTACTCAGGTGTTTTTTCTAAGTTTAAACTTTTTAACTTATTCGGATATGCTAATACAGGAAAATCCAATTCCGTTTCTTTATTTTGCGCTATAAAATATTCTTTTGCTTCATCAGGAATATACTCCTTAAGACGATCTCGGTATTCTGTTAAGTTCTTATCTTCAACTTCATTTTTGAGCATTTTACGCCAGTTGGTTTTATCCGCAACGTGATCCTTTAAAGCTACCTCTGTAATACCTGCAAGATACCTATTAGGCACTTCTACAATTTCGATAGCTTCGTGCGCTCCTTGATCAATCCACCTGGTTGGTACCTGAGACTTTCTGGTTACACCTACTTTAATATTACTTGAATTAGCCAGATATACTATATGAGGTTGAAGTTGCGCTTTTTTTTCAAAATCAAGATCTCTATCTTCAATATCTAAATGCGCTGTACTTAATTCAGGACGCATCACCCAATCTCCTACCTGAGGTTGATTATAAAAATCATCATAACAATATCCTTGTCTGTATATTTTTTTATTCTCGCCACAAGCTAAACACTGATACCCTACAAATTTTATGCTTAAGGTTTTATTCAATAATTGATTGACATGAATAAAATCAGATTCGAAAACCAAATAATATTGAATTGGGCTTCCTATCTCTGTTTGCATTTTAGTGAGTACTCCTTGATATTGCATAAAAAGTTCAGTTATAAGTTAAATCTATAAAAAGAATGTTATTATTTTTATTATTTTAGTTTCCGATGAAAGTCAACCACACAATCATATTAATGCTAATTACAGCCTAAAGATACATCAAAAAATGCCAATCCCTTTAGTTAATTCTATAGCCAGCTGGTTTCTAAAAAAGCGTTTTCATCAGATGGAGCTTTTCCTGAAGTACCCCAATGAGGTACAGCTGGAATTATTACACATTTTATTAGAAACTGCCAAAAATACTGAGGTTGGGAAACAATATGATTTTTCATCTATATATAGCTACGAAACTTTTAAAGAACGTGTTCCTATTCGGTCTTATGAAGATTATGAAGAAATGATTGAACGTAGTCGTCTTGGAGAACATAATATTTATTGGCCAACTCCAATTAAGTGGTTTGCAAAATCCAGTGGAACTACCAATGCCAAAAGTAAGTTTATTCCTGTTAGTCAAGAATCTCTAGAAGATTGTCATTATGCCGCAGGAAAAGACCTTTTATGCATGTACCTTAATAATAATGAAAACTCTAAACTGTTTACAGGAAAAAGTTTACGCTTAGGAGGAAGTAAAGAACTATACAAAGAAAACGGTACCTCGTTCGGAGATTTATCTGCAATAATTATAGATAATATGCCTTTTTGGGCAGAATATAGCTCTACTCCTAGCAATGAAGTTTCTTTAATGAGCGATTGGGAAACCAAGATGATCGCAATTGTAAATGAAACCGTGCAGGAAAACGTAACTAGTTTGGCTGGAGTACCTTCTTGGATGTTGGTATTATTAAATCAAGTATTAGAAACAACAGGACAAGAGCAACTTTTTGAAATCTGGAATAATCTAGAAGTATATTTTCACGGAGGAGTAAGTTTTGAACCATATATAGATCAGTATAAAAAAATACTTCCTCGAGATTCTTTTAGGTATTACGAAATTTACAATGCATCAGAAGGGTTCTTTGCTATACAGGATCGTAATGAATCCTCAGAACTTCTACTTATGCTCGATTATGGTATTTTTTATGAGTTCATACCTATGGACACCTATGGCACCAATAAGGAAACAGTAATTCCACTAAGTGAAGTGGAAATTGGTAAAAACTATGCTGTCATTATTACCACAAATGCAGGATTGTGGAGATATAAGATTGGTGATACAGTTAGGTTTACTTCTATAAATCCTTATAGAATAAAGGTATCGGGACGCACCAAACACCATATTAATGTATTCGGCGAAGAACTTATTATTGAAAATGCCGAAGAAGCACTTAGGAAAACAACTAAAGAAACTAACTGCGAGATTATTGACTATACAGCAGCTCCTATCTTTATGAAAGGAAGAGAAAAAGGAGCTCATGAATGGATGATTGAATTTAAAAAACATCCTGAAGATCACATATTGTTTTCGAAAATTCTTGATCAAAACCTTCAAAACATCAATAGTGATTATGAAGCTAAAAGGTATAACAATACCACACTAAACATGCTAAAAATCAATGTTGCGAGAACAAATTTATTTTATGATTGGTTAAAAAAGAATGATAAATTAGGAGGGCAACATAAAGTTCCAAGGTTATCTAATACAAGAAAATACATTGATGAACTAGTAGTACTTAACAAAGTAAATTCTTACACACTTTAGCAATTCATTAAATGCTTGATTTTGACGATTACAAGCAAAATTCCCATTTAATTTTTGATTATTTTATGGTTTTACCGTAAAAATATTGCGTAAGAAATTGAATTTTTTGACAAAAAATGAGTATTTCGTCGATTAAAAAAAACGATTGATCTAAAAAATAAAAAATCTCTTTCTGTCACCTCTTTTTCGTATTAAATTTGTAACCAGTTAGTTATAACTATACCCAAAGTCCCAAAATATGAAAAATCTATTACTCAGCTTTATTTTTATATCTTTTTCTCTTGCAATGAATGCGCAAGAGAATGAAACTTCTATTATAGATAATCAAGTAGAAGAAAGTATTACTGAAAATAATGATTTTTTAGAAAAGCCTGCATCAGAAACTGTTATTAATACTGATAACCAAACAGTTAAACTAGACAAAATCTGTTATAGCGAGGTATCTAAAGTTGCTTTTTATGAAGCTTTATTATCTCAAAACGATTTTAAAATAAACCTTAAGAACAGTACTGATCTTGCAATAAAAAATACAGAAGAAATAATTACCAGAAAAATAGATGAAATACTTTATTCTGAAGAGGATTAAAACAACTTAACTAACCAATCAAAATATATACGAGCACCTCTATTTAAGAGGTGTTTTTTTTTACTAAAAAAGCTCCTTGTATCTAAAACACAAGGAGCTTTTTAATTATCTATCGATAAAGTTTACTTAAGATTAAGAAACTGCCTTCAATTTTTTAATTGTAGACTTATTTAGTTTCTTTTCTACGTAATCTTTAGTCACTCTCAATTCTGTTTCTTCACTCTCTGGTAATTCATACATCGCATCAGTAAGAATTGCTTCACATAAAGAACGTAATCCTCTTGCACCTAACTTATACTCCACCGCTCTTTCTACAATGTAATCCAAAGCTCCTGGAGTAATGGTAAACTCAATATTATCCATTTCGAAGAGCTTTTTATACTGTTTTATAATAGCATTTTTAGGCTCAGTCAAAATAGCTCTCAATGTATGCGTATCTAACGGATTCATATGAGATAACACAGGAAGACGACCAATTATTTCAGGGATTAGCCCAAAATCCTTTAAATCTTTTGGAATGATATATTGTAATAAATTATCCTTTTCAATGGTATCTTCAGATTTAGAAGCACTGAATCCCATTGCCTGCATATTTAAACGTTTTTGTATCGCATTTTCAATACCATCAAAAGCACCTCCTGCAATAAAAAGAATATTTTCTGTGTTGACTTCAATAAATTTTTGATCAGGATGTTTACGACCTCCTTTTGGTGGAACGTTTACCACTGTTCCTTCTAATAATTTAAGTAAAGCCTGTTGCACACCTTCTCCAGAAACATCTCTTGTTATACTTGGATTATCACTTTTACGAGCTATTTTATCTATTTCATCAATAAATACGATTCCTCTCTGAGCTTTTTCCAGATTGTAATCCGCAGCCTGCAATAATCTGGTAAGAATACTTTCTACATCTTCTCCAACGTATCCAGCTTCTGTAAGTACTGTAGCATCAACAATTGCTAGAGGCACATTAAGCATTTTAGCAATGGTTTTTGCTATCAATGTTTTACCTGTACCTGTCTGACCAACCATAATGATATTACTCTTCTGGATTTCTATATCATCATCGGTATTAGGCTGTAAAAGACGTTTATAATGATTATATACGGCAACAGACATAACCTTTTTGGTAAATTCCTGTCCGATCACATATTCATCTAAAAACTTCTTAATAGCCATAGGTTTACGAAGCATTAATTCAGTGCTAAGTTCTCCTGTTTCTTCATCTCTAGCTTCTTCTACAACAATTCCATGAGCCTGTACAATACATCGATCACAGATGTGTGCATCTAGACCTGCTATCAGCAGGTTAGTTTCTGGCTTCTTCCTACCACAAAACGAGCATTCTAAATCTTCTTTCGGCATAATTATCTAGTTCAAAAAATTTGTCTATCCTAATGACAGACTTGTTTCTAGGGGTGCAAATTAATTATTTGCTATTTAAAAATTATCATCTATTCTCTTGTAAGAATTTCATCAATCATTCCATACTCAAGAGCTTTGTCAGCTTTCATCCAATAGTCTCTATCACTATCTTCATATACTTTGTCGTAAGTTTGCCCAGAATGTTTCGCTATGATCTGATATAATTCTTCTTTTAATGTTAAAATCTCACGTGCTGTGATTTCTATATCACTTGCTTGTCCTTGAGCACCACCTAATGGTTGGTGAATCATCACTCTACTATGAGGTAAACCTGAACGTTTTCCTTTTTCACCAGCACACAATAAAACAGCTCCCATAGATGCCGCCATACCTGTACAAATTGTTGCTACATCTGGCTTTATAAATTGCATTGTATCATAGATTCCTAAACCTGCATATACACTACCTCCTGGTGAATTGATATAGATCTGTATATCTTTTGAAGAATCAACACTTTCTAAAAACAAAAGCTGTGCTTGTATAATATTCGCCACCTGATCATTGATACCAGTACCTAAAAAGATAATACGATCCATCATCAAACGTGAGAATACATCAAAAATAGCCACATTCATTTGACGTTCTTCGATAATATTAGGAGTCATCCCTTGTGGATACATACTAGTAATCATCTTATCATAGTAATTACTATTGATACCATGATGCTGCGTAGCGTATTTTTCGAATTCTTTTCCGTAATTCATATGTTCTTTTTCTGAAATTTTATTTTTATAAAAAAGGCGTTAACCAAATTATGGTTTAACGCCCTAAATATAAGTATAAATTCCTTATTAGTATATGTTGATTATTTGTAAACTTCTTTTACAAAATCATCAAAACTAACTTCTTTTTCCTTCAGTTTGACATTCTCTTTATAGTAAGTTAATAATTTCTGACTCATTAACTGTTCAGAAATTCTTTTTACTTCATCCTGATTAGATAATATTCTTGCAGCAATATCTTCTAACTCTTTATCTGCTGGTGACATTTGACCAAACTGAGCCATTTGTCCTTTTATTAAATCTTTTGCAAACGCTTTTAATTCTTCAAAGGTTACTTGAAGATTATTATCATTTACAATTTTTCCTTCAATTAATTGAAAACGTAGTCCTTTCTCGCTTTTTTCATATTCATCCTTAGCTTCATCTTCTGTTAAAGGTTGCTCTCCTGTAGCTTGAATCCATTTTTGTAAAAACTCTACTGGTAAATCAAATCTAGTATTTTCAAGAACACTCTCTGTAACGTCATTCAATAATTGTTGATCAGCCTGTTGTACAAACTGACGATCAGCATCCTGCTTAATTCTTTCTTTAAGCTCAGTAACAGATTTTACTCCATCTTTACCATATAACTTATCAAATAAATCTTGATCCAGATCTGCTAATTCTTGAGTATTAATTTCAGAAATTGTAAAAGTAACCTCTACATTTAAATCGTGTGCATCATCATGATCTATCTTTAATGCACTGATTAAATCATGATCATCAGAAAAAAGACCTTTAGTTTTGAACTTAAGTACATCTCCTACTTTAGCTCCAACAAATTTATCTAAGTTTTTCTTCCCTTTAATTTTATCCAAAGAAATCGTAGTTTGATTATTGATTTCCTTCTCTTCATTTACAAAAGTACCATTAATCAAATCATCCTTTTCTGCAACATCTTTTGCAACAAGTTTACCATATTGCTTCTGGATTGTTGTGATTTGATTATCAATCATTTCATCAGTAGCTACAATAGTATAATGAGTAATTGCTTTCTTACCATTAAGTTTTACCTCAAATTTCGGTGCTAAACCTAATTCAAATTCAAAAGAATAATCATCTGCGTCCCAATTGAAATTATCTTGTTCTTTTGGTAAAGGATTACCTAAAACATCAAGTTTTTCTTCAGTAAGATACTTGTTTAATGCATCCTGCAAAAGTTTATTCACCTCATCAACCAAAACTGCCTTTCCGTACTGTTTTTTTACCAAGCCCATAGGCACATGACCTTTTCTAAAACCAGGAATATTGGCATTCTTTCTATAATCTTTAAGGATGTTTTCTACCTTATCGTTATAATCTGCTTTTGCGATGTCTACTGTTACTACAGCATTTAACTCGTCTAACTGCTCTTTTGAAATATTCATTATCTCTACTTTTTGTACTAAAAATCGGGTTGCAAAAGTAATACTTTTTTACAACTCAACAAAGTTTTAACTTCCTGAAAAACAGTTAGCTTTTATCTTTCTTTAAAATAGAGTATAATATCGATTGAAACATCGACAACAAAACACTGAATATTAATGCCCACAGCCATCCGTTAACGCTAAATCCTGATATAAAATGATCTGCCAATAAAATGATTGCAGCATTAATTACAAGCAAAAATAATCCCAAAGTTACAATAGTAACAGGCAGCGTAAAAATAATCAGCAACGGTTTAACTACAGCATTCAAAACAGCCAAAACCACAGCTACTATCAATGCACTAACGTAACTATCAACTCCTACTCCAGGAAGAATTTCGGCAAGCACTAGCACCGCAATGGCACTAAGAATCATTTTTAATACGAATTTCATAGGTATTAGTTTAAGCTATTAAAGTACTAAAAACAATGTAATAAAAAAACCTGCTAAGAAATTAGCAGGTTTTTTTATTACATTGTTTCTTAAAACTAGTTCACTTCGTTACTAAGTGTTACGGTTCCGTAATCTCCAGGATTAACACTTGGTAAAACAGCTCCATACGTTGTTTCTACAGCATCCATAATACCGTTAGCAATTATAGCATATCCTCTAGGTGTTGGGTGTACACCATCTAAAGAAAATCCACCACCACTTACAAAAGCATCAGTAACAATACCTCCATCAAATGGTATTCCTCCATTAGCTAATTGAACTAAATCAGAAGCAGCATCATAAAATGCCAATCCATTCGCAGAAGCAAGTCCTTGGATAGTCGCATTATAAGAAGCCTGAGCATTATTGATTCCTGACACTTCTGATGCTGTTAATACATATTGATCTTCTAAAGGCCAGGTAACACCATTTACAGCAAATTGACCTGCTTGTTCTTGGGTTAATCCAACACCAACTAATTCTGTAAATCTGTCCATATTTAATTGACCAATAACACCAGAACTAGTAAGCACCAACAAATCATTGGCAGTTGCTTGTCTAGCTTGTCCGAACTGAGCTCCTAATATCGGAGCTAAAGGTCCAAAGGTTGGTGTTAAAACTTGAGTCAAAGCAGCAGATATGTCCATTAAAGATTCATCCTTGATCACTACTGCACTTGCGGCAGTTGTAGAAAATTGAATTGATCTTTCTGGAACATTCAAAAATGCAAACGCTTGATTCAATCCTGCATATGTTGCATTTAGCGTTGGGATTTGTGGTCCAAAATTAGGATCTAATGGGCTTAACGGCGCAAAAGGCACAGTTGTAAAAAATGGTATAGAAGTTACATTTGGTAGATTAACCAACACACCCTTAGCTCCATTTGCAGTAAGTGCATCCACTAATTGGCTATATACACCAGCAAAAGTTGTATTATTAGTGATGTCATTTCCACCATAGTTAGCAGGGTTCATCTCACCTGTTACATTATGATCGACACCTACACCGCCAGAAGTGGCATAACTAAGAATATCATTATTACCAATCCACAAGCTAAAAAAAGTAGGGTTTTGTGCAATCGCATCACCTAATACCGTAGCATCTGGTGAAGAGGCAAATCTCACAAAATATGGATTAGCTAAACCTGCGGTAACACCCGCAACATTTCCATATCCAGGAGCTGCTAAATGATAACTCTTTGCTCCAGGCACGCCTGTATTATTAAAAGACCCACTAAGAACGTTGCTAATTTCTGTTGTTGGAGCAGCTCCAGTATATATTGCTGGACCAGGATTACCTTCTGCATCAAAAGCCAGTACAAATCTGTTATTAAGAATCTGTGTTCCTCCTAATAAGGCTCCTCCAGCATTATCAGCCATTAATGGCTGAGTAAAATCTCCACCTCCAGCTAATGCAAATTGCTGAGAAAGAATATTGGGATAAGAATTTTCTTGTCCAGTAATATATAGTGCGCTATCCGCAAAACCAGCAGTTAAAGAATTCCCTAAGGCTACATAATTAGAGAAATCTGCTTCACCACTAGAATATACTCCTGCTTCATCAATTGGATTATCAAATTCTGGCTCACATGCTACTAATCCTAATGCCAGAATTGCTAAATATTTTATATTGTTTTTCATCTTCAAAATTATAATTTATAAGTTAAACCAAGTCCTGGCGCAAAAGCGCTTGATTTATATGTTCCTCCAAAAGAAGTTACCGCTCCTGATACAGGATCAGCTGCAAAGTCATATGATTCATTTACTTCCTCAAATCTTAAATAGAAGAATGATGCATCAATTGCTAATTTTGGTGTAATTGCAAAACTCACACCTCCCGTAAATCCTTGAGAATCGTTACGTGGCGTTTCTGGAGCAAAGAATCCAGATCGAACTGGAGATTCATCGAAATAATATCCTGCTCTCAATGAAATCTTAGAGGTAGCATCATATTGTAGACCAAAACGATATACAGATGAGTTTTTATAATTACGAACATTTAAAGAACTTGCTCCTGTACCAAATTGAAGGTCCAAAGATTCATAAACATCCCAGAATTGTCTGTTATAATCAAATGCAAATAACCACTTTTTATGAAACTGGTAAGAAAGTCCTACTGACAATTCTGCTGGCAACGGTAATTCTGCATCAAAAGTTGTAGTTCCATTTGCTGGTAACAATGGAGAATTAGGGAAATTGCTAAAAGTAGCTTCTCCACCTTCGGCTTCAAGAATAATTTCACTTCTATAACTAAATCCTAATCTAAAATTTTCGGTAGGATTAAACATAGCACTTACACTCCATCCCCAATTACTTACACCAGAATCATCTACAGTAATATTTGAACGATTACCATCTATATCAGTTAATGTTCTACTAGCATTACGATTAAAGTTAACAGAACCTGTTACATAAATAGGTCCACCACCAATACTAAAATGATCAGAAAGTTTAATAGAAACTACTGGTTGTATATAAATTGCAGCTAACTCAATATTATTAACTAAATGAGATCCAGCCCAATCTGTTGGCCAAGTAACTTCACTACCATAAGGAGTATATACTCCTAGACCCAATGCTAGCCAATCGTTAACTTTATAAGAACCATATATGTTAAGTGGAGTTCCTACAGAGCTATCAGTTTCTGAAGAAATCCCAAGCTCTGAATTCTGATAAATTACATCTGTAAAAATACCACTGGCACCAACACTTACGTTCAACTTGTTTTCTAAATATACAAGACCAGCTGGATTAAAGAATACTAGCTCTGCACTATTCACCACGGCAACACCTGTGTGCCCCATAGCCATCGCTCTCTGCCCTTGCACACTAACTCTATATCCACCTGCATAAGTAACCAAAGTCACCAAAGCGAATAGAACTAATAATAGTAGTTTTTTCATAATAAATTCTAATTGTTTTTTTTGTTTTTTTAGGAATTTTTAAAAATAATGCACCAAATTTAGTAGAAAATACTAGTTCTACAACTAATTCACTAAGATATTATGCATACATAGTATTTTTTATTTAAATTTTAAGAATTCTAAGACTGTCTCCAAAAATTCCGTTGGATTTTCAGCGTGTAACCAATGTCCTGAATTAGAGATTTCTTTGATCATCGAGTTAGGAAATTGCGTTAATATACGATTCTCATCATCCGTTGTTATGTAGTTAGATTTTTCCCCTTTAAGAAAAAGAGTTTTACCCAAATACCTAGCATCCTCTGGTAATTCTTTCCCTATTTCAGAAGCATTTTGAATCAAACCATTCAAATTCATGCGCAATCCTAGTTCCCCTTTTTCTTTCCAAAACAAGTTTTTCATTAAAAACATGCGTACTCCTGCATCCTGCACATAACCACTTAATGCATGATCCACTGCTCCTCTATTCTTTAATATATCAAAATCCAAAGAACTTAACCCATCTAATATATCTTGATGATGTAATGGATAGTACTTTGGTCCTATATCTGCTATAATTAATTTTTTAAGCATTTCTGGATATTTTGAAGCAAAAAACATGGCAGTTTTACCTCCCATAGAATGTCCAACGAGTGTTATCTCCTTTAAATCATTATTATTACAATATTCCACCAAATCCAAGGACAAAAGCTCATAACTAAACGTATCACTATGAGGACTTCGGCCATGGTTTCTTTGATCTATCAAATGCATCTGATAACCATACGTAGATATTTTTTTTGCAAGAGTTTTCCAGTTATCTCCCATTCCTAAAAATCCATGTAAGATCACAAATGGTTTTCCTTCTCCAAATACATTAGCATGTAACTTCATCTATCCAACTATTATTTAAGTTTATGTAAATACATATTTACAACATTCTCTAATCCAAGATATAAGGACTCACTTATCAATGCATGGCCAATAGAAACTTCTAACAACCCAGGAATATTATCCTTAAAAAATTTAATATTATCCAATGAAAGATCATGACCAGCATTAACCCCTATTCCCAGATCTGTTGCTAATTCAGCACATGCTGCATAAGGTTTAATGGAATCAAGGTTTCCTTTATGATATTGTGAGGCGAAAGTTTCGGTATATAGTTCTATTCTATCTGCACCTGTTTCTTTAGCTCCCTCAATCATATTTTTAACTGGGTCAACAAAAATTGAAGTCCTAATATCATTTCTTCTAAATTCTGATATAACTTCTTGCAAAAACTCTTTGTGTTCTAAAGTATCCCATCCTGCATTACTTGTGATCGCATCTACTGCGTCAGGAACTAGTGTTACTTGAGTAGGTTTTACAGAAAGCACAAGATCTACAAATTTTGGTATTGGATTTCCTTCAATATTATATTCTGTATGTACAATAGGTTTTAAATCATATGCATCCTGATATCTAATATGTCTTTCATCTGGTCTTGGATGAATAGTAATTCCTTCTCCTCCAAAATCCTGAATATCAGAAGCGACCTTAAGTAAGTCTGGAGTATTCCCTCCACGAGAATTGCGTAATGTTGCTATTTTATTGACATTAACACTTAACTTTGTCATAGTTTTTGATATAACTTTAATAAAAAACAAAAATACGAACTTGAGAACGCCTTAGTTACATATTTTTGATTAATTTGCATAAAAGCCCCCAGTAAATATGAAGACAAGTTTATACATAGTAAATGAAATAGAACCTCTAGCCACAAAGGCGAAAGTAGTGGATGCGCAATTATTATTTAACGAACTTACATACACTCATTTTCCTGTTTTGAAGGATAACACCTATATAGGATGTATATCAGAAGCAGATATCAGATGCTTTGAAACAGAAAAAACATTAGAGTCTTATCAATATGCATTGGAAGGTTTTTATGTAAGAAATGATGCCAATTGGTTGGATGTTCTTGAATCTTTTGCCCAAAACCATTCTAATATTATGCCCGTATTAGATGATGATAATAATTATCAAGGATATTTTGAGCTAAGAGATATCATGAATTTATTTAATGAAACTCCTTTTTTAAGCGAACCTGGTAACATTTTGATTGTTGAAAAAGGTGTATTAGATTATTCTTTTAGTGAGGTTGCACAAATTGTTGAATCCAATAATGCCAAACTACTAGGTTTATTTATTTCTAATATGGAAAATGATGTAATTCAAATTACTCTAAAAATAAATGATAGTGACATTAATAATATCGTTCAAACATTTAGAAGATATAGTTACAATATAGTATCTAAACACCATGAAGACTCCTTCTTGAATAATCTTAAGGAGAGGTCGCAATATTTGGAAAAATATCTAAATATATAACACCAACTAAAATCAAAATAAATCATAATGAAGATAGGTATATACGGCCAGTTTTATCATGAAAAATCTGGAATATACATCCAACAACTATTAGAAGCATTGGATAAAAACAATATCGAGGTTGTCATCGAAAAAAATTTTCTTGAACTTATTGATCTTCATGATGATATTGACAAAAGTTATTCCCACTTCAGCACTTTTGAAGAATTAGATCATTCTTATGATCTATTTTTTAGTATTGGAGGAGATGGGACAATTTTAAAAACTATTACCTATGTGCGAGATTTAGGCATCCCAATCGCAGGAATCAATACTGGAAGATTAGGTTTTTTAGCTACAATCCAAAAAGAAGAGATACAAGACACTATTGATCTTATTCTAGATAAAAAATTTTACATCTCCCCTAGAAGTATTGTTACTATAGAAACATTACCTCAAACAGAAGAGTTTGGAGTATTAAATTTTGCAATGAACGAAATTGCAGTTAGTAGACGAAATACAACCTCTATGATTACTGTGCACACAAGTCTTAATGAAGAATTTCTAACCTCATATTGGGCTGACGGACTCATTGTTTCTACTCCTACAGGCTCTACGGGATATTCATTAAGCTGTGGTGGACCAGTCATGATGCCTGATGCAGAAAGCATGGTATTGACACCAATTGCACCACATAATCTTAATGCAAGACCTTTAGTAATTCCTGATGATCAAGAAATCAAATTACAAATCTCAGGAAGAGAAGATAATTACTTGGTATCCTTAGACTCCAGAGTACATACATTACCCAATGAAACCACGGTAATAATTAAAAAAGCTCCTTTTAAGATTAATATGGTCGTTTTGGAAGGTGATAGTTTTATGAAAACCTTGCGAAAAAAAATGCTTTGGGGAGAAGATAAACGCAATTAAACAATAAATTCTACTAAAAAGTGTTTTTTAATTCATACTATTTTACTCAAATTCTTGTGTAGTAAAGTTAATTGTTATATTTGCAAACTTTTGAAAATCTATGAGATACTTAGCATCCTTTGTATTAATTTTGTTTTTTGGGCAATTTATCAACGCGCAAACCTACGAAGTAGGGTTGATGGTTGGTGGTTCTAATTATATCGGAGATGTGGGATCTACCTACTATATTTCTCCAAATGATTTTGCCATTGGCGCCATTGGTAAATGGAATCGTAGTAAGAGACATGCTTTTAGGGCTTCTTTTTTATATGCAGAATTAAATGCAGACGATGCCAAAGGTGATGAAAGAAGACAGGCAAGAGGTTTAAGTTTCAATAACTCAGTTAAAGAACTATCCGTAGGATTAGAATTCAACTTCTGGGATTGGTACTTATACGATAGCCAACCACAGTTTACTCCTTATCTATATACAGGTATTACTGGGTTTAACTATGGTGCTCAAGCAGTAGATATTAACAATCAAATTAGCGCATATAGTGATAAATGGAATTTTGCAATACCTATGGTAGTTGGTGTAAAAAAAACCATAGGCAGACACTGGGTATTAGGTGCAGAAATTGGTGCAAGATATACATTCACTGATAATTTGGATGGAAGTGATCCAGACAGTGCATTTGGAAACGGATTTGGTAATTTGGATAATAATGATTGGTATGTATTTACTGGCATAACGTTATCCTTTACATGGGGTAGAATACCATGTTATTGTGCATTCTAAAAAAATGATTAATAAAGAACAACTCAATTCTAATATTCCTAAACATGTCGCCATTATTATGGATGGTAATGGACGATGGGCAAAAAAGAAAGGTCTTTTTAGAGCGGTTGGCCATGAAAATGGAACAAAAGCTGTTAGGGAAGCTGTGGAAAGTGCAGCCGAAATAGGAATAAAATACCTTACCTTATATGCTTTTTCTACCGAAAATTGGAACAGACCTAAGTTAGAAGTAGAAACATTAATGAGGCTTTTAGTAAGCTCATTAAAAAAAGAAATAAAAACGCTTCAAAAAAATAATATTCGCCTGAATGCTATTGGAAACTTACAAGCGTTACCAGAAAAGGCTAGAAAAGAATTACTGGAAGTTATAGAAAAGACTAAGGATAACGACCATATGACCCTTTCTTTGGCACTTAGTTATGGCAGTCGAGAAGAGCTAATAAAAACTATCCAAGAAATAAGCATTAAAGTTAAAAATAATGTACTTTCGCCACATCTTATAAATGAAGCAGTCATTAATAAGCATTTGTATACCAAAAGCCTGCCAGATGTAGATTTATTAATACGTACTAGTGGAGAACAACGTATCAGTAATTTCTTATTATGGCAGATTGCGTATGCAGAATTATATTTTACTGAAATATTATGGCCTGATTTTAAAAAAACGGATTTATTTGAGGCCATTTTAAATTATCAACAAAGAGAGAGAAGATTTGGAAAAACTAGTGAGCAGCTTAGTTAAAAAGATGACAAAAAAATTACCTATTACGTATTTAGCATTCATTGCATTTTTAATAAATACAGTATTACTTTCAGCACAAAGCATACCTGGCGCAAACGGAAAAGAATATATCATTGGAGATATTGAGGTAACAGGAATAACAACATATAGTAAAAATACTGTTATTACTTTTACAGGTCTTAAGAAAGGAGAACGTATTCTTCTTCCTGGTGATCGTATTAGTCAAATCATAAAAAAGCTTTGGGGTCTTGAATTATTCAGTGATATTAACTTCTACATTACTAAAGTAGAAGGTGATATTGCACATCTGGAAATAAATATTCAGGAAGTCCCTGAATTAAATCAAGCTCGTATAGAAGGCGTAAAAAAGCGTAAGGCGGAAGATTTAGTTAAAGACAACAGTCTTAACCCAGGATCTAAGGTTACTGAAAATCTCATTACTACAACACGTAACTTTATTACCAATAAATACCGCAAGGATGGGTTTCTTAATACAAAGGTGATTATCAACACAACACCTGTTAAGGATACAGTTCCTACCAATAAAGTAAATATGTTGGTTCGAATTGATAAAGGAGATCGTGTAAAGGTAGATAAGATTGAAATCCAAGGAAATACTCAATTTTCTGATAACAAGGTTAGATCTTCTATGAAGAATACCAAGCGTAGAAAATTCTGGAGAATATGGAAGCGATCTAAATATATTAAAAGTGATTACCAAGAAGATAAGGAAAGTATCATTAGTAAATATAAAGAGAAAGGATACAGAGATGCTCGTATTGTATCAGATTCACTAATTGTAGAAGATGACAATAGCGTGTCATTAAGCCTTAATATCGAAGAAGGTAATAAATATTATTTTGGAGATATCAAGTTCTTAGGAAATAGTGTATATACAGACAGACAACTTGCACGACAATTAGTGATCAAAAAAGGAGATGTATATAATGGTGTACTTCTTGAAAAACAGATTGCTGATAACACCAAACCAGATGCAAATGATCTTACCAATTTATACCAAAATAATGGGTATTTGTTTTCTAACATTGATCCTGTAGAAACCAATGTAAAAAATGATACAATTGATTTTGAAATCAGAATACGCGAAGGTAAACTAGTACATTTTGATCACATTACGGTAACAGGAAATGACAAGACCAACGATCACGTAGTATATAGAATCCTAAGAACTAAACCAGGACAAGTATATAGTAAAGATTTAGTAGTAAGAACTGTTAGAGAAATAGGTCAATTGGGATTCTTTGATCCAGAGCAATTAGAACCACAATTTAAAAATGCCAATCCACAAGCTGGAACTATTGATATTAACTATCCTGTTGTAGAAAAAGGAGCCAGTCAAATTGAGCTTCAAGGTGGTTTTGGTGGTGGAGGTTTTGTTGGAACACTTGGTTTAGCTTTCAGCAACTTTTCTATCAGAAACATTTTTAACAAAGAAGCCTATAGCCCGCTTCCAATGGGAGATGGTCAAACGCTTCGAGTAAGAGCTCAAGCTAGTCAGTTTTTCCAAACATATAGTTTATCCTTTGTAGAACCTTGGTTAGGAGGAAAAAGACCTTTCCAGCTTTCTACATCCTTTTCACATACGATTCAATTTTTATTTAATCAAAGAACAAGAGATGTAGATAGAGATAGTAAATTCCTTATTACTGGAGGATCTATCGGTATCGCGAAAAGATTAAATTGGCCTGACAATTACTTTACTTTGTCACAGGCTGTAAGTATTCAACATTATAATCTTAAAAATTACAATACGAGATTATTTACCTTTGGTGATGGTTCTTCTAACAATTTGGCATATACTATTGGTATCAATAGAAACAATACTGCAATAAATCCAATATTCCCAACATCTGGATCTGAATTCAATCTTGTTGCTAAGCTTTCTTTACCTTATTCTATTTGGGATGGCACTGATTATAGTGAATTAGCTCAAGAAAGAAGTGATTTGCTAGCAGAACAAGAAAATTTAGTAAATACTGATCCTACTAATTCCAGAATAGGTGAGATAAGTACTGAAATTGGTGAGATTGACCAAGAAAGATTCGATTGGTTAGAATATTATAAAATTAAGTTCGATGCTACCTGGTATACTACATTGGCCAAAATAGGAAAACAACCACTAGTATTAAGAACAAGAGCGGAATACGGTTTTCTTGGTGCATACAATAATGACAGAGGAAATATTCCTTTTGAGAGATTTTTCCTTGGTGGAGATGGATTAGGAGCTACAAGTCTAGACGGAAGAGAGGTTGTAGCCCTTAGAGGATATGAAAATCAATCTTTAATACCACTTAGTAGAGCAAATGACCCAGATTTTGTTGAAGATGGGGCAACAATTTATAATAAATATTCGTTAGAGCTTCGTTATCCTATAACTCTAAAACCATCAGCCTCTATTTATATGTTGGCGTTTTTAGAAGGAGGAGCATCTTATGATAGCTTTAGAGGGTTTAATCCATTCCAATTAAATCGTTCTGCTGGAGCAGGTTTACGTATCTTTATGCCAGCCTTTGGATTGTTAGGTATTGATTTCGGATACGGTTTTGACCCAATTCCAGGTACAACAGGAAGTAATGGATGGGAAACTCACTTTATCATAGGACAACAATTTTAATTTTGGCACGATTATTTCTATAAACAAAACAGGATTATGAAAACAAAAGTTCTTTTAGTATTAGCAGCTATCCTTTGGTTATCTTTCTCCAATTCTGCAGAAGCACAAAAAGGCATTAGAGTAGGATATATTGATATGGATTATATCTTAGAAAATGTCCCTGAGTATAATGAAGCTTCAGCCGAGCTGGAAACCAAAGTACAAAAATGGAAAGTAGAGATTGAAGCTGAGTTAAAGGAAGTAGAACAAATGAGAAAAGATCTCAATAATGAACGTGTACTGCTTACCAAAGAACTTATTGAAGAAAGAGAAGAAGATATTTTCTTTAAGGAAAAAGAAATCCTGGAATATCAACAAAAAAGATTTGGTCCGAATGGAGATTTATTTATCCAGAAAAAAAGACTAGTACAGCCAGTACAAGATCAAGTTTTTGTTGCAGTTCAAGAAGTGGCAAAAAATAAAAACTATGATTTTATCTTTGATAAATCTGCAGACCTAGTAATGCTGTATTCTGCTGACAGACATGATGTAAGTGATCAGGTATTATTAAGAATAAACAGAGCATCAAAGAGAAAGCAAATAAATAGTAAAAAAGAGAAGAAAGCTTTAGAGCGTGCTGAAAAAAGAAATAGCGAGCAAGAAAGAGAAGTAACAGATCGAGAGAAAGCAACTTCTAAGAAACAAGCTGAAAGAGAAAAATTATTAGCCGAAAGAAAAGCTACTAGAGATTCTTTAAGAGCGGCTAAGAAAAAAGAATTTGAAGAGAGAAGAGCTAAACTTTTAGCAGCTCAAAAAAGAAAAAGAGACTCTATTAAAGCTTTAAAAGAGCAATTAGAAAATAATGAAGCACCGTCTAATGATGACAATGGTGAGGCAAACGAAAATGAAGATAATTAGAGAAATTAATTTTTAAATTTATAACACACTTAATATTACTTAAAATGAAAAAGTTTAGAACCCTATTAGTAGCTTGTGCATTAATCCTAGGAGCATCAAGTTTCGTAAATGCGCAATCAAAAGTAGCTCATATTGCATCTCAAGAGCTTGTGGAAGCAATGCCTGCTTTTAAAGCTGCCAAGAGTGAAATTGAAAAGCTAAACAAGACATACGAAGCTGAAATCAGAAATATGGTTTTAGAGCTACAGAATACAATGAAGAAATATCAAGCTGAAGCTCCTACCAAGACTGAAGATGAGAATGCTAAAAGAGCACAAGAAGTTCAAACTACTGAGAAGAGTATTGGAGACTACAGACAAAATGCTTTACAAGATCTTCAGAAAAAAGAAATCGAATTACTTAAACCAATCTACGAAAGCGCTCGTGTTTCTATACAGAAAGTAGCAAGAGCTCAAGGATTTAATTATGTATTAGATTCTACTACTGGAACAGGAGTTATCCTTGCAGATGGTAAAGATCTTATGGCAGATGTAAAAAAGGATTTAGGTATCTAGAAAATTACAATCAATACGATTGAAAAATAATAAAAAAACAGTGAGGTTCGATTCTCACTGTTTTTTTTATTTTTGGAATAATACTATCTCTCAATTATGGACAACAAAGCAATAGGTATTTTTGATTCTGGTGTTGGTGGAACTTCCATATGGAAAGAAATTGCTATTGCGCTTCCAAACGAAAATACCATCTATCTGGCAGATAGTAAATATGCTCCATATGGTAAAAGAAATAAGGATGAAATCATAGCCTTAAGTATTAAAAACACTAAAAAACTTCTGGAATTAAATTCTAAGATCGTTGTAGTTGCTTGTAATACAGCTACTACGAATGCTATAAAAGTACTTAGAGAACAGTTTGATGTTCCTTTTATAGGTATCGAACCTGCTATAAAACCAGCCGCTCTTAATACCAAAACACAAAAAGTAGGTGTCCTAGCTACCAAAGGTACTCTATCAAGTGAGCTCTTTGCTAAAACCTCAGATTTATATGCTAATACAATCGAAGTTATAGAAGTAATTGGCACTGGATTAGTAGAACTAATTGAAAAAGGTAGCATCCACACTCCCGAAATGATCGCTTTATTAGAATCATACATACAACCATTAATACAAAAAAATATTGATTATCTAGTATTGGGATGTAGCCATTATCCTTATTTAATACCTACTCTTAGAAAGATGCTCCCAAAGCATATTATTATCATAGATTCTGGTGAAGCTGTAGCTAAACAAACTGGTGTAATTCTATCTCAAAACGATCTTCTAAGTAAGAGTTCTAAAAAAGGGACTCATACATTTTTCACCAATGGAACCTTAGACGTTTTGCAGCAAATCCTAAAAGACAGTGCTATTTCTTCAACTTCACAATACTTAAAATTTTAGTTTTTTGTAGGAATTTAACTTCTTATACTACTTTGATTCTGTTAAAAACAGGCTTATTGGCGAATTCTTAACAATCCTTGACGTTATTTAAGCTCTTTTTTTCTTTTATTTGATAACATGTTGATTGTTAATATTTTACAACAACAAAGCACTAGTAACACCTTTTACCCCTATTTGTAATTATGAAAAAAAGCATCATAACGCTTTTTGGTTTATGTTTTGTTACCTTGACCATTGCGCAAAACAATGTCAAGATCGATGGAAGATTAAAACCACATTTGGATACATTTTTTGAATATTGTAAGGAATACAATATAGAATATCATGATAAATTATTTGAGCTTAAAAATATTGATATCGTAGATACACTTTACCTTACTCCTAAGTCCTCTACCTTAGGAATGTTGACCAGAGATAAAAACAACAACGTAGAAAACATAGTAATCAACTGGGTAGTTCTTTTGGATGAAGAAATTTTAAAAGTGGTTGCCTTTCATGAATTTGCACACTACTTTTTAGAATATGAAAAACATATTTGTGATGATTGCGGAAAAATAATGGCTGTTGTTAATACTAGCTATTTTGACATAGCGAAAGATTGGGATAATCAAGTAGAAATATTATTTAAAGATTCTCCTATATTGAAAAAACGCAAAACAGTTGCCTTTTTTAATCAAAAAAACAGACAAAGCTCTTTAACAAATTAACCTTTATTTAAAATAATCCAATAAAATTCCTTTTTTAGAAGAAGAAACCATCAGCTCTTTTCCAGAAGATAATTGTACACTACCTCCTTTACCTTTTTTATATCGTACGATTGAATTTATGTTGACCAAATAACTTTTATGTATCCTAACAAATCCATGATCTGTTAGAGAATTTTCAAAATATTTTAAAGTTTTACTAACCAATTTTTGACCTTGGTTAAGGAATATTTTTGTGTAATTATCATCTGCCTGGCAATACAAGATATCAGCAATATTTAACACCTCAAAACCATCTTGTTGAGGTATTGTGATCTTACCTTCTACATTAGGATTCATCTTTGGAGTTAAAACTTTATCCTGAAGTTCTTTTTCTCGTTCCTTTATATGACTCACATGATCTACAGCTTTGATTAAATTATCAATGGCTATCGGTTTTAACAAGTAATATGTTGCTTGTGCATTTAAGGCATCCACAGCGTAATGATCATAGGCAGTTACAAATACGGTTTCAAATGTACGATCTGGCACTTGCTCTAATAAATCAAAAGCATTGCCATAAGGCATCTCTACATCAAGGAACAGTAGGTCAGGATCATTAGATTCTAAAAGTTCCAATGTTTCTTGAACACTAGCAGCCTCTCCTAACACCTCAACCGATGGGCAATATTTTTTTAAATAATTTTTTAAGATCGCTCGGCTATTTGCTTCGTCATCAACTACAATTGCGGATAATTTCACGGTTTTAAGTTTATTAATGTGTTATTACTATTGTTTTTGTATAATATTAAATTGCCTTAATACATTTAAGCATCTCTTTTAAGAGTCAATTTTACCTGGGTTCCTTCTTCATTATCTGATAAGTCAGAAACAAAAACATCTACTCTATCCTTATACATTTCATTGAGAATTGAAATCCTCTTTTTAATATTACTCATTCCCTGAGATTTTTGCTTCTTTTGATTTTCAGTTTTTAACTCCTTAGATTTCTCTCTTCCTATTCCATTATCCGTGATCATTATCTCTAAACTCTCACTTGAAACCTTATTGAAATTAATTGACAACAATCCTTTATCAGATTTGTAGCGCAATCCATGCCATACTGCATTTTCTACATATGGTTGTAGTAACATTGGTGGGATCATATATTCATTGATATCAATCTCTGGATCTACATTTATTTCATATTCAAATTTATCTTGAAATCTAAAATGTTCTAATTGCACATATAATCCTAATAATTCAATTTCCTTTTCTAAAGGAATAAAATCCTCCTCGCTATTCTCTAAAACAGCTCGCATCAATAATGAAAAATCCGTAAGGTATCGATTTGCCGCGCGCTCATCACTTGTTGCAATAAAAGTATTTACAGAATTCAAGGCATTAAAAATAAAATGAGGATTCATCTGAGAACGTAGGGATTTTAATGCCAAAAGGTTATTTGCATATTTTTGTTGTTTCATATTTCGATACATCAAATATCCTGCAAAAAGTAATACTACCATAAGCCCGATAAGGGAGTATATTATAATTTTTTGCTGACCAGCTAATTCCTGTGATGCAAAAGCAAGCTTATACCTACTTTCATTCAGTTCTCTATCTTTTTCTAGTGTAGTTATACGATTTGCTTTTTGAGCTAATTCTCTACTAAATCTGGTAGCCTGCGAAATTTCTTGTTCTTTTTGAAGATATAATTTATCAACAATAACTTCATACTCTTCAAAAGCTTCAGAGGCCTTTTTAAGTTCTCCTTTTTCCCGAAATACTTCTCCTAGTTTACGAGTTGCATCTTTCTGAACCACTAAATCATTTTCTGATGCCGCTTTTTTAATACTTTCCTCTAGATACGGTATTGCTTCATCATATTCTTCTTGTGCTGCAAAAGCATTGGCTATTTTATAGTTCTGTACCTGAGACGTAATTGCACGATCTTCTACATTACTTCCATCGGGTATAATAGTGTCTTTTTTTCCTTTATTAAGCTCATTAGTACTTTCAATTTCCTGAATATCTTCCAGAGCTTCCTTTCGTAATTGTATCTCCTTATCAAAGCTGTTATTCTTACTATAAAAATCTGCTGCTTTTGCCCTTTGTCTTGCTGATGATTTTTTACTTCTTTGACTTGCCAATTGTACAGAATTTCCTATATATTCCTCTGCATCATCAAGATTTCCTTGTTCTTGAAGGACTTCTCCTAACTTAGAGTTTAATTCAATAATTACATCTTCATATTTTTTTTTCTCTGCCAATGTCAGTGCTTTATTATAATTTTGCACTGCATTTGTTTCATCTCCTAATGCTTTATAACCATCTCCTAACCCTTCATATGTCTTTACTTTTTGTAGAGAACTAAGTCGGGATTTTAATAATTGATTAAAGGTGTTTATCGCATTTTGATAGTTCTCATTCTCTAATTGAGCGCACCCTAACTTGATTTTTACATCTTTATCAAATTTATTATTGATACTATTTAGATAGTTATCCTCGGCAAGATCTGGTTGTTTCCAATAACTATATATATCAGCCAAGGTTTCATATAATTCGGCTTTTTTCTTATCAGCAGATCTATCATCATCTCTAATCGTTTCGAGTGCCTTTGTTACATAATCTATACTCGTTGAAGCATCTTTTTTAAGATTTATTTTTGCAGCATTAAAATTCCGTAAATACGAAGATTCTCTCTTTTTTTCGGCACGACGAGTAGCTGCAGATTCAGCAGGATTCTCTTCTACTAAAACATCAATTCTCTGATCATCTTCTATCGTATAATTCTTTGTAAAAAAACTATCATGACTAATGATCAACTCATCTCCTACTCTTGCTTTAATTTCAAAATATCCATATACATCAGTATTAACTGTTCCCTTACCTAGAACTCTTATTTCTACATCTTTAATTCCCTTATGGGTACTTTTCTCTTTAACAGAACCTTTAATAACCATAGCTCTTTCCTGACTATGTCCTAACATCGGGATAAGCCATAATAGTACTATTATCAATACAGTCTTCTTCATCATATTTGGTTTCATCAAGGTAAACTTAATCCATTTATATCGGATAATAAAATTAGAATTTCTACATAACGCTCAGTTTTAATGATTCTAAGCACTATTTGAGCACTTTCCCTAATTCATACACCTTTTTTACTCATTTATAATAAACACTCCCTCATTATAGATTTTTATCCTAAAAACTTCCATTTAGTTTTAGCTAAAATTTAAAAAAAGCAACAATTATGAAGACAGTATATTTATGGAGTTTATTATGCTTATTGGTTATTCCTATCTCATGCAATGCAAAAAATCATAGCAAGTCTGAATTAGCATTTCGGACCGAGAAATCACATCAGATTTACACATCCAAAACTGATCCCAATACAAAAAACATTCAAGTCGCACTATTATTAGATACTAGTAATAGTATGGATGGTCTTATTGATCAAGCCAAAGCACAATTATGGGAAATTGTAAATGAGCTATCCTATGCAAAATGTGGCCATTATAAAATTAAGCTTCAGATTGCATTATATGAGTATGGCAATGATAGACTGCCATCAAAAGAAGGCTATATAAGACAAGTGTTGCCTTTCTCTGAAGATTTGGATGAAATATCAAAGGAGCTTTTTGGATTGACTACCAATGGAGGTAATGAATATTGTGGTAAGGTAATTAACACTTCGATTAATCAGTTAGATTGGAAAAAAAACAACGATCATCTAAAACTAATTTTCATTGCTGGAAACGAGCCTTTTACGCAAGGTCCTCTAAATTATAAAGATGCAGCAACTGATGCTATGGAAAAAGATATAACAGTTAATACCATTTTCTGTGGTAATTATAGACAAGGTATTGAAACCATGTGGAAAGATGGGGCGGATATTACTAATGGAGAGTACAGTGCTATTGATCACAATAGAGAAACCATTCATATCGCTACACCATATGATGATATTATCCTTCAATTAAACCAAAAACTTAACAAAACGTATATCTATTATGGAAGTCAAGGTTCTAAAAAAATGAGCCTACAGGCAGAACAAGATAGTAATGCCAGGTCCTATAGTGAAGCGAACGCAGTGAGTAGAACAATAAGTAAAAGCTCTGGGTTCTATAAAAACAAAAGTTGGGATCTTGTAGATGCAGCTGAAGATGAAAATTTTGAACTAGAAGAAGTAGCAAAAGAGCAGTTACCAAAAGAACTAAAGGGTAAATCTAAAGCAGAATTAAAAAAACACATTTCAGAGAAAAGCAACGAGCGAAAAGAGATTCAGAAAAAAATACAGGAGCTAAACAAGAAACGTATAGATTATATTAAAAGTAACAGTAAAAAAGATGAATCTAACTTAGAAGCAGCACTTATAAATGCTATAAAAACTCAAGGTAGACAAAAATCTTTTAGCTGGGAAAAATAACAAAAAACTAATACGATGAAAATAATTAGAATTACATTATTTACTTTATTTATTCCATTAGTAGCAATGTCTCAAGAAAATAAAGAATTACAGCAATCAAAAGTAGATTATGAATCTTTTTTAGAAATCTCTGAAGAAGTCCACAACTATAGGGAATCCAGATTAATCCCCTTAGAACAATTTCTGGGTTTCAGTAAAGATTCTTCTACTATCTTACTAGACACTAGGTCCGAAAAAGCATATAGAAAAAAACATCTTAAAGGAGCGGTGCATTTAAATTTTTCAGATTTCACAGAAGGAAAGCTGGCAAAATTAATACCTAATAAAGAAACTCGTATTTTAATTTATTGCAATAACAACATTGATGGAGATAGTATCAATTTTGCAACAAAAATGATTCCGTTAGCATTAAACATTCCAACGTTTATCAACTTATATGGGTATGGATATCATAATATTTATGAATTATCATCATTGGTACCAATACAAGATAATAGATTAGAATTTACAGGCACAGAAGTAGAATAAAAAAAGGGCTGACTTAATAAAAGTCAGCCCTTAAGTTTTATATGAGTTTATTTGCAGATCAATTATTAACAGCAGGACAATTACAGTTCCAACGTTCTTTACGTTTTCCGAAATCATATCCTAAAGTTAATTGATGAAAACCTCCGTTACTTAGTACTACAGAATTAGATTGGTAACTATATGTATACCCAACCATCCAGTTTTTATAATTTATACCAAGAAATGGAGTAATATATTGTAGTTTTTGACTTTCTATTTCAACTCCCGTTTGAGAAAACTCTGCTCCATCAAAACTTCTTCTATATGATAATCCTCCCCATAATGTAGCAAGTTCTCCAAATCTTCTATACACCTTCATATTAGCATCGATACTACTCTCCTGAGTTTGATCTGTTGCTTGGTAAAGTAAAGATGGTTCTAAACTCCAAGGACCATTACCCAAACCAAATACATAACCTAAAGAGAAAATGTATCTCCTTTGATTATTAGAATCACGTATCGTTGCAAAGTCATCAGTGTTATCAAATGCATCTCTTGCAGCGGGCAATAAGTTTTTAACTGTAATATGAGCATACCAATCAAGATAATGATAAGACACTCCCACATCAACATTAAAATATGCATCTTTTTGTACTTGATTGAATTCAATCGCAGGATCAGGATCTGCAGGATCAAAAAGATCTCTTACATCGACATTAGATTGTATAAATGCGCCACTCATACCAAAAGATAGCATATTAAGATCTGTACGATCTCTAGAAAACAATAAGTGGTAAGCAAAAGTAGCATATACTCCAGTCTGCGTAAAACGACCATTTTCATCTCTATAAATAATTCCTCCAAGACCTACTTTATCTCCAGTTCTAAAATTGATATTCGCAGATTGAGTACTTGGTGCATTATCCACATCAAACCACTGTTTTCTTGCAGTAAGTCTTATCTTATTTGCATTAGAAGCTCCTGCCATTGCTGGATGAACCAAGTATAAATTATCTGATAGATAATCAGCATAAACTGGTATTCCTTCCTGAGAAAAAACAAATTGTGAGATCAGTACAGCAACCAATAAATAATATTTCTTCAAATTCATTATAGGCATTACGTTTTTTAAAAAAGGAAAAACTAGGTTAATTATTTCAATATAAACTGTTTAATCCCGCTTATATTGTGGGGCTTTAATATTTCTTTTCCCAAATAAAAATATTATTTATTGCCGGCATCAAATATATAAATTTTTACCAGAACACAACTTTTTGCCCCAGTATTAAAACATTCTTAATGGTATAAACCCTACTATTATGGAGTTACTTTTTAGTAAATTTGCCAAAAATATGATTATGGAAAAGAATTTTGAGATAAAGATAGAACCAACTTCTAATTCTAGCATTATAAAATTTGAAGCAAATTATTTTTTGACTCAACATACCAGCTATGAATTTGAAAATATAGATCACGCTAAAAATTCTCCTCTAGCGCAGCAACTATTTTATCTACCTTTTGTAAAAAGAGTATTTATCGCACAAAATTTTATCGCTATTGATAAATTTGATATTGTAGAATGGGCAGATGTTCAGGATGAAGTTGCAGCACAAATAAAAGAATATCTAAGCAGTGGAGCACCTATTATTAACGAATCTGATGTTTCTAAAAAAGTAGCTATTACTATTTATGCGGAAAGCACACCTAACCCTGCAGTTCTTAAATTTGTTGCTAATAAAAAGTTAGTTACCAGTGGCCATGAATTTAAAAGCATTGACGATACTAAGGAAGCCCCTTTAGCCGAAAAACTGTTTCATTTCCCCTTTGTAAAAGAAGTATATATTGACGAGAACTATATCTCTATTAGTAAATATGACATGGCAGATTGGAATGAAATCACTTTAGAGATTAGAGAATTTCTAAGAGAATATCTGGAGCAAGGAAAAGAAGTTTTATCTGCAAACGCTACAGCATCCAGAAGTCAAGCTAGTAAACAAGCTGATGTAGATTTCGAAAAACTAGATGACACTTCTAAAGATATTGTAAATATTATAGAAGAGTATATTAAACCTGCGGTTGCCAGTGATGGAGGAAATATTATGTTTGATTCTTATAACCCTGATAGCAAAATAGTAAAAGTAATTTTACAAGGAGCTTGTAGTGGATGTCCTTCATCTACATTCACACTAAAAAATGGAATAGAAAACATGTTAAAAGAAATGCTGAAAGATAAAGTAGAATCTGTAGAAGCTATAAATGGGTAATTCATCGAATTATCTATAATTATATCGAAAAAGCCATATAAATAATAGTAGTAGTTATTAAAAAAAGATAAAACTATCTCGTATCTTAGAGAACCTTTTATAAAATATTAACCAAAAAATTATTAAAATGGCAATTGTTAAAGTAATTGAAGTAATAGCAACCTCAGAAAAAGGTTGGGAAGATGCAGCTAGAAATGGAGTAAAAGAAGCTGGTAAAACAGTAAAAAACATCAGATCTGCTTGGGTCTCTGATCAAAAAATGATTATTAAGGATAATGAAATTAAAGAGTTTAGAGTTATTCTTAAAATATCTTTTGAGATAAATTAACAATTTATTTGTTTTTTATAAAAAGCATCTCAATATTGTTGAGATGCTTTTTATATTTTTAGGCATTACTAAAAACACTTTTAAAGTGAAATATTTATTTCTTCTCATATTATCACTACTATTTACCACCTGTATTAGTCAAAACAAGGAGCTCATGAAACAACATGCTTACACTAACGATCTTATCCACGAAACCAGCCCTTACCTTTTGCAGCATGCACATAATCCAGTAGATTGGAAACCATGGGGAGAAAAGGCATTAAAAGAAGCCAAAGAGAAAAACAAACTAATTATTGTTAGTATTGGGTATGCAGCTTGTCATTGGTGTCATGTTATGGAACATGAAAGCTTTGAAGATCCTCAGATCGCAGCGCTTATGAATGCTAACTACATAAATATAAAGGTAGATCGAGAAGAACGACCAGATGTGGATCAAGTGTATATGACCGCTGTACAGCTAATGACTGGTAGTGGTGGTTGGCCACTTAATATGGTTACTCTTCCTGATGGAAGACCTGTTTGGGGAGGTACTTATTTCCCAAAAGGAAAATGGGCAGAAGCTTTAAAACAAATTTCGAATTTATATGATACGCAACCCAATAAACTTATAGAATACGCAGAAAAACTAGAACAAGGGATTAAAGCCGTAGATATTGTTGATATCAATACTGACGAAATTAGTTTTGAAAATAATTTTATTGAGAAATCCGTGAAAGAATGGAGCACTAATTTTGATCATCAAAAAGGAGGGACCAAACGTGTTCCTAAATTTATGATGCCAAACAATTATCAATTTTTACTTAGATATGCCTATCAAAGTAAGGATGACACATTAATGGAATATGTAACCAATACACTTACAAAAATTTCCTATGGCGGAGTATATGATCATGTAGGTGGAGGATTTGCTAGATATTCCACTGATGATAAGTGGCATGTTCCTCATTTTGAAAAAATGTTATATGATAATGCGCAATTAGTGAGTTTATATTCAGATGCGTATCTGGTAACAAAAGATTTGTGGTATAAAGATGTCGTATATGAAACTCTAGAATTTGTTTCCAGAGAACTAACGAGTAAAGATGGTGCATTCTATTCGTCCCTTGATGCAGATAGTAATACGTCTTCTGGTGAACTCGAAGAGGGTGCTTTTTATGTTTGGACAAAAGAACAACTTGCCTCTTTATTAGGAAGTGATTATGATTTATTTTCTAAATATTACAATATAAATTCTTATGGTTTTTGGGAAAAAGGAAATTATGTACTAATTAGAAAAGATGATGATAACATCTTTTCTAAAGAACATAACATTGCTATTGATGAATTGGATAAAAAAGTTAAAGAATGGAAAACTATACTACTATCTGAAAGAGAAAAACGTTCCAGACCAAGGCTTGATGACAAAACTCTAACTTCTTGGAACGCTCTTATGTTAAAAGGGTATCTGGATGCATATCGCGTATTTGGTGATCAAAAATTTTTGGACATAGCGTTACGTAATGCCAATTTTATTAAAGATAAACAACTACAATCTGATAACTCGTTATTGCACAATTATAAAGAAGGAAAAAGTACTATTAACGGATATCTAGAGGATTATGCTGCCGTGATAGAAGCTTTTCTTGCTGTATATCAAAATACGTTTGACCAGCAATGGTTAGATCTTTCAGAAAAACTCGCTCAATATTCATTCGATCACTTCTATGATGAAAAGAAGAGTTTATTCTATTTTACTTCTGATTTAGATCCAAAACTCATTACTCGAACCATTGAGCATACAGATAATGTGATTCCAGCCTCCAATTCTATCATGGCTAAAAACTTATTCTTATTGTATCACTATACAGATAACAAAGAATATCTAAGCGCTAGTAAACAAATGCTTCATAATATCAAACCACAAATTGAAAAGTATGCTTCGGGATATTCTAATTGGTTAGATCTTATGCTTAATTACTCTGATAAGTTTTATGAAATTGTAGTAGTTGGTGATGAATTGTATTCAAAAACGAAAACATTAAACACCACCTACATTCCTAATAAATTATTAGCTGGTAGTACATCACCATCCGAATTACCTTTACTAAACGGTCGATTTTCGGAAAATAAAACTCTAATTTATATCTGTGTAGACAATGCATGTAAATACCCTGTAGACAATGTAAATCAAGCACTTAAATTTATTGATTAGAGATTTTTCTTACAAAATTACATCGTTTTCGCTATGCTTTTTACTGTTTTACCATAAAAAAAAGGTGTTATATATTCAACAAAACTCTCTTTTTTCGAATAATACACGATCGAAAAACTAAATCCTTTATTAAATCGACAAAAATATTGCATTAAATCCATCATTTTTGTATTTAATCTTATGTTTCTTTATATTTATTTCACCTAAATCGATATGCCGTGAGAAAAATACTACAATTTTTATTTTTAGTAATGTCGCCTGTTTTGTTTGCGCAACTTCCGCAATCTTTATTAAAACCGACCAAGAGAATAAGTACATTTGACGAGTACGATGGTTCTATTTATAAAACCTTACGTTACAAGCAAGCAAGTGTAATTGATGAGAAATCTGGAACCTTTGATGCCAAACTTAGGTACAATACGTATGCCGATGCATTAGAATTTAAAAAAAGTTCAAATATATTTGAGCTCGTTAAAAGTCCTACTGCCCATGCCAGAATAGATGGAGATTATTATTATTATTGTGAATTTAGAACACAAAGAGGTTTAAAAAGACATGGATATTATGTCCTTGTTGAATTAAATGAGCGTTATAGAATTTACAAGAAGTACTCAGCAAAAATTATAGATCCCGAGAAAAGAGGATCAGCTAGTGGCACAGCAACACCTGGTAAAGTCCAAACGATAACTAAATACTATCTTGAAGAAAGAGGGGTTATAATGGAATTACCAATGAATAAAAAAGAAATTCTATCTACACTTGGTGATAAAGAAGAGGAACTGAAAATTTATATTAAAAAAGAAAAAATAAAGGTTAGAAAAGAAGAAGATCTTATACGTCTTGTATCGCGTTATAATGCTTTAAAAAGTAGCGATACTCAATCTAGGAGTCTTTTAAGTACTCGATCCAGAAGAGATTAAAACTCTACAAATATTATAAAAAAAAGCCATCTTAAAATAAGATGGCTTTTTTATTAATTATGGATAAGCCATAGTACTCTTATGTTACTTTTTTATCAGTTTTTTTATGTTAAAACAGTATTTAATCTATGTTTTATGCCTTTAATCGAAATATTTTTATATATTAGCGTTATAAATAAATTTCGCTATGAGAAATATACTACAACTAATGATCTTTTTGACGGCTTCTACCGTATTGGCTCAGTTACCACAAGAATTATTAAAAACAGCACAAAAAACAGATGTATTTGATTCATATGTAGGATCTGTATACACAAATAAAAAATATCAGAATGCAAGTATAATTGCAGAAAAAACAGGAACATTTGATGCTCCTGTAAGATATAACATCTTTAATGATGCACTGGAATATACTGAAGGTTCTAAGTTATATGAGATTGTTAAAACACCTACTACTCATGTAAGAATTGGTAATGATTATTTTTACTACTGTAATTTTAAAAATGAGCGAGGTTTTAATAACCATGGATACTTTGTTCTTGTAGAGTTAAATGAACAATACAGAATATACAAAAAGTATGATCTCAAGATAATAGAACCTAAAGCCATGGATGCTAATACAGGTTCTGCTCAAATAGGTAAAATAAAAGCTATTGAAACATATTATTTAGAGGAAAATGGAACTGCTATAGTCTTACCAACTAAAAAGAGTGAAATATTAGCTATGTTTTCCGACAAGAAAGATGAGCTAAAAGATTATATTAAGAAAGAAAAAATAAAAGTTAGAAAAGCAGATGATTTAGTAAAACTTGTATCTAAATATAATGCATTAAAAAACATCGATGCTAACCCGTCACGAAGTCTTTTAAGTAATAGGGCTCAAAATAACTAACATCCTCGTAATCCCTATTCAAAAATTTATCATACCCCACAATTACCATCTCCATTGCAGATGGTAATTTTTTTGTAATAAACTCTGCGTTTGAGTGAGTACAAATTTCAGAAAATTTAGCAACACCGTTTCCTATAAAATATACTTTGTTCTGTTGCAAATACTCCTCGAAAGAAGTTTCTGATAGAATTTCTGCTTCTGTTGCTCTAATCTGTATATGATCATTAGAGAAAACTGCAGAATACACTTCCATTCTTCTGGCATCGATCATTGGTACTATATAACCATCCGTAGATCTTACCTGCAACGCTAGTGCATGTAAAGTAGGCACAGAAATTAACGGGATATCTAGACCATAACACAATCCCTTAGCTGCAGAAACGCCAATTCTTAATCCTGTATAAGAACCAGGGCCTTTACTTACAGCAATGGCACTAAGATCCTTAAAACTTATCCCTGCTTCATTGATAACATTATCTATAAACTGATGTAAACGTTCTGCGTGGGAGTATTTTGTATCATAATCTTCTTTGGATACAACGATCTGGTTATCCTTAGCCAATGCAACTGAACAATTGGTTGTTGAAGTTTCTATACAAAGAATATAGGCCATCCTTTAAAAAAATTTAGGCAAAGATAACCCAATTTAAGTAATTATTCTTCTGTCTTTTTTGGAGTTTTAGTAGTTATCTTATCTCCAGTTTTCAATGTTTTAGTAACAATATTATATGGCCCAGTAATTACCTCTTCACCCTCAGCCAAACCTTGAGTGATTTCGATATTACTATCGTCCTGAATTCCACTTTTAACCACTCTTAATCGAGCAACTCCTCCATCTTTAATATATACACATTCGAATTTCTCATCAGACTCCTTCAGTTTTTCTTTTGTGTACGATCTTTTAACAGTACTAGAAGTATCACTCTTAATCACAATAGCACTTATAGGGATTCCTACAACATCTACTCGTTTATTTGTAATAACATCAACCGTAGCCGTCATTCCTGGTCTAAAAGGAGAATAATTCTGCGGTTTATCTTTTACCAAGTCCTGATAAGACTCTTCAAGAATACGAACTTTAACTCTAAAATTTGTTACTTGATCTGCACTCAATGTATTTTCTGCAGAGTTCGCAATTTCGGTCACTAATCCTTTAAATTCTTTTTTAAGATATGCATCAACTTCAACAATTGTAGAATCTCCTAGAGATATTTTTACAATATCATTCTCATTGACATCAACTTCAACCTCCATATTGCTAAGATTAGCAACTCTCATAATCTCTGTCCCTGCCATCTGCTGGGTTCCCACTACTCTTTCTCCTAATTCTACCGATAGTTTAGAAATCGTACCGCTCATTGGAGCATAAATTGTAGTTCTATTGAGGTTATCTTTTGCTTCATTGACAGAAGCTTGTGCACTTCTTACATTATAAAAAGCCGATTGTTTAGAGGCTTCTGCTACTTCAAAAGCCGATACTGCTCTATCCCAATCTGCTTTAGAAATTACACCTTTATCAAACAACCCTTTGTTACGTTCATAGCTTAATTTTGCTTCTTTTAAACTTGCTTCTGCCTGTTGCAATCCAGCTCTTACATTTTCTAACGCAGCTTGTGACCTATTTAACCCTGATTGTATAATATCTGGATTAATACGAACTAAAAGATCTCCTTTATTTACCTGTTGCCCTTCTTTAACAGGAAGCTCTATGATTTCTCCAGATACTTCAGAAGAAAGCTTAACTTCTACTTCAGGTTGAATTTTTCCTGTGGCAGACACAGTTTCAATGATATCTATTTTTTCAATTTTAGATATTTCAACTTCTCTTATATTTCCATCTTTACCAAACCATCCTGCCTTCTTCCCGAAGACCAGTCCAATAACTAAAATAACAACAATGATTAAAATGATTAGTAAAGTTTTTCTACTCATGACTTATATAAAAAAATTAGTTCTATTGTATGAAATTACAATCTTTTTGCTTAGTAGCCTCAACAGAACGCTACTTATTTATAGTTTAATATCTGCTAGTTTTATACCAAAATAAAGTTCTAATACTTTTATTTTAAATATATAATCAAATTTTGCTTGCACCAAATTACTCTGCGCATTCTCTAATCTAAACTTGGATTGACTAAAATCAAATGCATTGGTTAATCCTACATCATATCTATCCTTTGCGTATTCATAAGCTCTCTCTTGGGCTTTCACTGCTACTTGAGAAGCTTCATAAGCTTCTGCAGAACCTTTGGCATCTACGTAAGCCTGATATACATTACTATCTAAATCTAGCTCTGCTTGTTCCAATTGAAAAGCAGTACGCTTTACATTGATTTTACTTCTTTTTACGTTATTTCTTGTTGCAAAACCATTAAAAATTGGCACTGAAAGCGATAAGCCGTAAGAAAGTGCATCATTATTATACAATTGCTCAATAAATGGTGTTGGTCCTGCTTCTTGTAAAAGCAAATTAGGTCTATTAGAAAACACGGTTGCTCCCGTACCATCCACAGTACCTATAGGATTAAATGGAGTAACAGGATCAATTCCTATTACTTCAAATGTATTTGTCCCAACTTCACTTGTATTATAACCAAAAGAACCACTTAATGTTGGATAATAAGCACCTCTTGCTATTTGTAAATCTTTTTCTGCAATTAATTTATTCTGTTCTGCAATTTGCACCTCATATCTCGATTCTCTTGCTGTAGATCTTATTTCTTCTATAGATTTGTTTAATATAGATGCAGATGGCACCAAATATTCCTGCTCTGCAATATCAAACTTTTCATAATCTTTAATCAATAATGTTTGTGCCAAACTAACACGTGCAATTAAAACTGCATTTTCTGCTTGTACAATACGAGTTAATTCATCTGCAGAAGTGGCTTCAATTTCAAAAATATCTCCTTCTGGCAATACTCCAGCTTCGACAAGGTCTCTGGTTCTTTTTAATTGCTCTAATGTAATATCATGTTGCTTTTCTATTACAGTGAGCGCCTCTTTATTTAATAAAACCTGTAAATAGCTATTGGCTACAAAAAGGGCAATATCATCTTTGGACTTACCAAGATTATACTGACTAAGTAATTTATTTAATTTTGCTCTTTGATATTGCTTCACGTTTCTTAAACCATCGAACAAAGTTATTCCAACACTTACATTATAAGAAGAACTTCTAAAAGTTTGTGTACTATTCGTATTTGTAATCGGATCCGTAGCTAGACCTGACCTCCAAAAATTTGAAGCTTGGGCATTCAATGAAGGTAGAAAATTACCTAATGCATCACTTTTATCAATTGCTGCATTATCTACATTAAGTGCTGATTGTTTGATCGCTATATTATTTTCTAAAGCATATTCTACACATTCTCTTAATGTCCACTTTTTTTCTTGTGCCTGAATAGCCAATATCCCAAAGAGGGCACAGCATATAATCGAAATTTTAATTTTCATCTGTTTTTCTCTATTTTTTTAAAAGGTCAGATGGAATTCACCAAAAAAAAGCCTTTGCAAATTATAGCAAACTGTTCTTGGTTCATTTCATAATACCTATATGTATATTATTGATTGATGTTGTTACACTTATTTTTAAAAAAAATTGTGATTTTATTAATATGCCTATGCTGAGGGCAAAAATAGACATTAAAATTTTAGTAGTTTATTTAGTTTTGATTTCCTTCAGGGTCCTTTTTAATTGGCTCCGTTTTATTCCACACTTTTATATCATCATTTTCAGTAACTCCTGATAATATCTCCACGTTAATCCCATCAGACAAACCAATTTCTACATCTTTTCTTTCAAACTCCTGATCTCCTGTTTTTATTTCTACATAAGGATCTTCGGTTTTTTTATCAAACTGTAATAATGCTTCTTTAATAGCCAGAATGTCTTCTTTAATATCTAGAACAATGGAAGCATTGGCACTATAACCCGCTCTCACAAAATACGCATCATCTAAAAATACTTCTCCTTCAATTTTAAATTGTACTGCTCCTTGTTCTTCATTTCCTTTAGGTGCAATAAACTTAAGTTTTGCATCAAACTCTTTATCTCTAATAGCTCCTAAGCTAACTTTAAGCGGCATATCGATTTTAAGTTTACTTACTTCTGCTTCATCCACTTTACCTTCAAAAATCATCTTATTAAGATCTGCAATAGTTGCAATTGAAGTTCCTGCATTGAAATTATTACTTTCGATAACCTGATCTCCTTCTTTTACTGGGATTTCAAGAATAGTACCTGATACTGTTGCTCTGATATTGGTATTTGCAGAAGAAGATCCTCCTGCAGACCCCAAACGTATTATTTGAAGATCGCTTTGCGCATTAGAAACGTCTTGCTTGGCTTGATTATATCGTAATTCTATCGCATTAAAATCCTGACTGGAGATCACACCTTTATCAAAAAGTGCTTTATTTCTATCATATTCTGTCTTAGAATTATTTAGTACTATTTGCGTGTTTTTAACGCGTCCTCTTGCACTATTTAAAGATTGTTCATTTGGCACTACCTTTACTTTGGCAATTAAATCTCCCGTTTTTATCGCGTCTCCTTCTTCCACGAATATTTTTTCAATAATTCCAGATATTTGTGGTTTAATTTCTACTTCATCTTCAGGGATTACTTTTCCAGTAGCTACTGTCTTTTCTTCAATGGATGTTTTAAAAGCTTTTTCGGTCGTAAACACTATAGGTGATTTACTATTTGAATCTATAAGATACTTACCTGAAAAACCTAGTAAGGCTATAAAAACTACGATTAATAAAATTTTAAAAAACTTCTTCATTTTGATTGATTAGATTATTTTGATTGTTATTTTATTCTTCTCTTAATGCTTCAATTGGTCTTATACTTACTGCTTTTTGAGCTGGAATTAACCCTATCAAAGTTCCTAAAAGAACAATAGAGAGTAGTGCTCCTAAAACCGCAAAGAAATCAACTGTAGGGTTTAATATTGGTATATCTTCATTATTTCCAATTGCACTATTTACTCCCCAAAGAACAAGAGTTCCAAACACAAAACCTATAAGACCAGCCATAAAAGTCAGCATAATAGATTCTAACATAATTTGTCCTCTTACTTCGGATGGAGTTGCTCCTAATGCTCTTCTTACTCCAATCTCTCGGGTACGTTCCTTTACAGTTATAAGTAGTACATTACCTATGGCAATTACTCCTGCAATAAGTGTTGCAATACCAACAATGTATGTGATTAATCTCATCCCCGATAAAAACCCATTTACTTTAGCTACTTCTTCTCCTAGATTAAAACTCCCAAATGCCTGATCATCATCAGGGTGTACATCATGCATTCTTTTAAGGGTAGTTTTTATAGTTGCTTCAGTATTTACTATATTCTTATCAGCTTTAGCTGTAATCACCATCCAGGAAATATTTCTTCCTTGATTAAAAATAGTTTGAAATGTAGTAAAAGGTAAAAAAATAGAATCATCCCCTTCAAAGCCCATTTGAGTTGGCTTATATACACCTATTACCTTAAAATAAATCCCGTTAATCTTAACAAAGTCACCAACTGCTTCTTCTCCTTTATCATAAAACTGCTTATAAATATCTTCTCCTATCACACAAACTTTACGCTCATATTTAATATCTTCTTCATTGATAAATCTACCTCCATCAAACATTTTTTTCTTAGACACTTTATCTATTGTAGGATAATCCCCAAAAACTTTAAAAGCTCCAGATTTAGAGCCTCTAACAAATTGACCTGGTGGTGTCCCCCATTGACCAGTAACATTACGAGGCGCTATATATTCGATATCACTTACTTGAGACTCCAATGCTTCTACATCATCCAATGTAAGTTGCATGCCTCTTCCTCTTTTAAATCCGTTATTAGGTATACTCGTCTGCTGTCCCCAAAGAAACATGGTGTTGGTAGCAAAATCATTAAATTGACTTCTGAAACTATTATCCAAACCTTTTGCCATTCCTAAAAGCACTACAAACAAAAATACACCCCAAGTTACACCAATAACTGTAATTATAGTTCTAATTTTATTCTTACGAATTGCTCCATATATTTCTTGCCAGGTATCTTTTTCGAATATAAATTTCATGTCAAGTTATTTTTATTTATTCGTCTCTAAGCGCAATGATCGGTTTGATTTTTGCAGCTCTTCTTGCTGGGATATATCCAGCTAACAATCCTGAAAGCACCAAAGTAATAGTAGCTATTACAATAACACCTGTTTCTACTCTTGGGTTAAGGATAAAAAAGTCTTCTAAATTATTACCTATTAATTTTAGAATTAGAATTCCTAATATCAAACCTATATATCCTGCTATAGCGGTAATCAAAACTGATTCTTGAAGTACCATAGCAATAATGGATCTAGGTGAAGCTCCTAAAGCTTTTCTAATACCCAATTCTTTTGTTCTTTCCTTTATACTAAAGGTCATAATATTACCAATACCAATTACTCCAGAAATTAATGTCCCGATCCCTACTACGAATATCAGTGCATAAATCCCTCCAAGAATTACCATGGTTTCCTTAATATCTTCTGCAAAACTTCGTACTCTTATTGCACTTTGATCATCTGGTGCTACTTTAAATTTTTTCTTGAAGTCTTCTTCTATTTTTTCAGAAAAAGCGATTGCTTGTTCTGTATCCATAGCCATATTATAGGATATATTTATTTGATCCAGATGCTCGTTATTTCCAAAAAGTAGTTGAACTGTTTTATAAGACATATAAAGTATTCGCTCTTCATTATCACCTCCACTATCTTGAAAAACCCCAACAACTTTATATGCTATACCATCTACATCTAATGTTTTTCCGATGGCATCTTCATCTTTAAAAAGATCTTTTTCTATTAGTCTTCCAATAACGATATTTTTAGTCCGTTCTTCAATATCTGCTTCATTAAGGTATCGACCTTTCATCATAATGGTTTTTTCGAGATACTGATGATCTGGATGAACTGCTCGTATACTATAACTACCAGATTCTTTTTTATACTTGGCTAATCCATTGCGATAAATTCTTGGTGTTGAATGTTCTACTTTACCTATATAGTTGGAATTAATAAACTCAAAATCTTCATTTTCAAATTGAATTCTTCTATTCTCCTGAAAACCTTTATAAGCTTTGGATGTTCTCCCTCCTCTAATAAATATTATATTCTGAGCATCATCCACAAAACTGCTAAGAAAACTATTCAATAAACCATTACCTAGTCCTAATAGAATTGTAAAAATTAGGATCCCTAAGGCAACGGTAAATCCAGATAGAAAAGTACGTAACTTGTTTTTCCCTATCGCTTCAAATATTTCTTGCCATCTATCTCTATCAAACATATTGTGATGCTCTTACTTGTTCTACAGGCTTATCTTCTACAATCACACCATCTTTAAGGTGCACGATCCGTTTACACATATTAGCAATATCCTCTTCGTGAGTTACTACTAATATTGTTTTTCCTTCATCATTAATTCCTTGGATTATATCCATTACCTCATAAGATGTTGTACTATCCAAAGCTCCAGTAGGTTCATCGGCTAATAACACCTTAGGGTCAGCTGCTAATGCTCGAGCAATAGCAACTCTTTGTTTTTGACCTCCAGAAAGTTCACTAGGCAAATGGGTTGCCCAATCAGCTAGTCCAACTTTTCCTAGATAACTCATAGCTTTCTCGGTTCTTTCTTTTCTACTCTTACGTTGATAGTATAGTGGTAACGCAACATTTTCTAATGCTGTCTTATAATTAATAAGATTGAAAGATTGAAATACGAAACCTAAAAACTTATTACGATACTGTGCCGCCTTTGTCTCATTCAAACCTCTAATCGGAACTTCATCAAGGAAATAGCTTCCGTTATCTGCTTCATCCAGCATACCTAAAATATTAAGTAAGGTAGATTTTCCAGAACCTGAAGATCCCATGATGGCCACCAATTCTCCTTCTTTCACATTAAAATTGATTCCTTTAAGTACGTGAAGCGAATTGCTTCCCATTTGGTAAGATTTATGTAAGTCTTTAATTTCAATCATAATACAAGGTTAAGATTCTTAAGGTATAATACATACCTATTCCCTTTTAATGAAGACTCACCGACTTTAAAGAATAATAGATTCTAGTAGATCAATATTATAGTTTTTCCCTCTAGACTTATTGATTGGTTAGTGTAGTCTTATTAGATAAGACTTATCTTACATTAATTTTGTTACAGTCTAGTGTGTTATCAAAATGTTAAAGATTTTTATCGAAGAAAAGTTATGAATCTGAAGCGGGAGTTTTTTTCTTATTTCTATAAATGAAATATCCCACAAGTCCAATAAGAACATATGGAATTATCATTAAGTATACTATCCCGTTATTAATTCCTTTTGCAGTCTTTTGACCTTCTTCACTTTCAAGTACTGCACGACACATAGCACACTGTGCTTCTACAGGAATCGTAAAGAGCATTAACAACAGCATGATATATACAATTCTTCTTTTCATATAATAGATTATGACTAAATCACAGCTCAGAAATTTAATAATATGGAGATATCATTAAATACACAATTACTCCAGATATTGCAACATACAACCAAATCGGAAATGTAATTCTGGCAATTTTTTTATGTCTATCAAATCGTTTTGCTAACGCTCTCACATAGGTAACTAACACAAATGGAATTACAACTATGGAAAGTATAATATGAGTAATTAAAATAAAATAATATACATAACGAATTGTTCCTTCGCCTCCAAATTTTGTAGAGTCGCTGGTCATATGATACGCAACATACATGATCAAAAACAATATTGAACATACAATGGCAGACTTCATCAAATTTTCATGAAGTTTAATTTTCTTATTCTTAATTGCTAGAAATGCTGCCACCAATAATATTACTGTCAATCCATTGATAGCGGCATAAATTGGCGGTAAAAAAGTAAGAGGTTTAACATCAAATCCCATTTTCCGCAGATTCACTCCAAATAATGCAGCTACTGCCAATGGAATAACAATTGATAAAATAACAATCCACTTGTTATATTTATGCTCTACATCTGATTTATTATCACTCATCTTTTTTCAATAATTTTTTAATATCCTCAAGTAAAATCGTGATTTGCTCTTCCTCTCCATTCTCATCCTTTCCTTCTTCCAATCCTATAGTACCTCTATAATATATTATCGGATTCCCAGATGCATCATAACGCGATCTAATATACCCTTCTTGGTCTATTAATGCGAAATAACCATTATGCTCAAATCCACCAGGAACTTCAGGGTTTTCTGCAGCATAAATATTAAATCCTGCGTTTGCCAAATCATATAAATCCTCTCTTTCTCCTGTTAGCAAATGCCAATCTGGATCAGTGATTTCATAATTCTCTGCATATTTCTTTAAGATTCTTGGAGTATCTCTTTTTGGATTAATAGTAAAAGATGCCACGCCAAAATCATCGTATTCTTTCAGTTCATTCTGTAAATACACCAAATTACGGTTCATTTTAGGGCATATGGTTGGACAACTTGTAAAGAAAAACTCTACAACATACACTTTGCCCTTATAATCATGATTAGTAATCAATAAACTATCTTGATTTAAAAATGCAAACTCTGGGACTCTTCTTGGTTTTCCATTAATCTTTATATACGATAGTTTTTCATTAGCCACTGGATTATCTGCACTCATTCTATCGTTTTTCACAATAGAAGTATCTTTTATCCTATTAATAATTTTAGGGATAAAAATGATCCCGAAAACTAATATAACAAATGATATACCTACATATGAATATTTCTTCATGGTCTATTTCTATTTTTCTTTACGATCTGCCTTATACTTCTTTAACGCCAAGCGGTACTCTGCAAGGATGACTTTTACATCATCTACCATTACGTTGGTTATATCAGCTACCAAACTAGCATTATATCCGTATACTTTTTCTTCATTTTTTTCAAGATCCTCGTCTCGACCTCTTAGATTTCTTTTTTTATCTACAATAAAAACATAATCTGTAGCCATCTTTTCATCCAAAGCAAACGGAGTCTTCAGGCTCTTAAAAAAAGACTGGATACTTTCTGGAGTTGCGAAAACAAAATTCCATCCTGAAACATCTGTTATGTTATCTAATTCATCTAAAAGCGCTCTTGCAGCATCTTCGCTTCCTAATGGTAAAACCATTACAAATTGAAAATCTCTAAACTCATAATTCTTTTTGTAAATCTTTTGATTAAGACTGAATACGTTTCCTTTTTTATTATAAGCACCTTCTCCTAAAAACCCTAGTATTGTAATTTTATCGTTTAGGGTAATTTGTTTCCCTGTTAAACTTTCGAAACTTTCTAAGTTACCAACAGACTCTTCTAGTATTGGTAGTTTAGAAAAATTATCAACTGCCGAAGCGAAAAACAAATACATCACTATAGGTAGTATAAACAGTATCCCAAGAACTAAAAATTTCTTCATCAAATAGTATGACTTTATTTTGTTTGCAAAAATAAAAAAGACGGTTGAAAACAACCGTCTTTTACTATCTTTTATTATGTTTTTAACTTAATCAAATATTGATTAAAAATCCCAGCTTTTATGTCCGGCTTTAAAAACTTCATAGATATAATCACCTTCTGTAAGTAATATAAACATCAAATAACATATCAGAAATATTGCTGTCCAAACTACTGATCTTCTTAATCCTTTGGTTTCTCCCTCCATATGCATAAAGGCCCAAGTGATATAATAAGCTTTATAGACAGTTAAAATAATAAAGATCCAGTTTAGCAGTTTCATACTAATTACTGTTGTCTCTATTAAAAAAGCAGGTTTTATAATACCTAAAATCACTTCTACTATTGTAACTACAGATAGTAAAATAAATACTTTCCAGATTCTTGCTGTATTTGATTCGTGATGTGCTGTATCGTGTGCCATATTATACTATATTCTTTATTATTAAACCAGGTAGAAGAATGTAAATACAAATACCCAAACTAAATCTACAAAGTGCCAGTAAAGTCCAACCTTTTCTACCATTTCATAGTTTTTTCTTCGCTCGTATGTTCCTAATATCACATTAAAAAATATGATGATATTAATCACAACTCCCGAGAATACGTGAAATCCGTGAAATCCAGTAATGAAGAAAAAGAAATTAGCAAATAGCGGAGTTCCATATTCATTATGAACGAGATTAGCTCCCTCTACAATACCAACAGCATCTGTATTTAGCCTTCGTAAAGACTCTTCTCTCGACAATATTGTCTTCTCTCCTTTTTCAGTAAGGATCTGAGTTCTAATTAAAAGATCACTTCGCTTTGCAAATCCAGCTCTAATTTCATCTACAGTATATGTAGGAAGTGTTCCTTCTTTATCATACCAGACTCCCAGTTTGCTTTCGTGCTGTAATCTATCTTTATGAGTATCTACAACAACGATATCATGCAAAGGTACTCTATGTCCTTCTGTATCCACAAATTGTAATATTTGACCTCCTTTTGTTTCTACAGCTCCATATTCTCCTTTAATAAAGTTTTTCCATTCCCAAGCTTGTGAACCAACGAATATCGCTCCTCCAATAATTGTAAGGAACATATAAATAATCACTTTATTCTTTTTCATATGATGTCCTGCATCTACTGCAAGTACCATAGTTACTGAAGAAAAAATCAAAATAAATGTCATCAATGCCACATAGTACATTGGTGCATCTACCCCATGAAGAAACGGAAAGTGATTAAACACTTCATCGGCAATCGGCCATGAATCAATAAACTTAAATCTTGAAAAACCGTAAGCAGCAAGAAAACCAGAGAATGTAAGCGCATCAGACAGGATAAAAAACCACATCATCATCTTACCATAACTCACCTTGAGCGGTTGATTGCCTCCTCCCCAAGTTTTACCTTCTGTACCTGTATTAGTAACAGTTGTTTCCATATAAAGAATTTGGTATTGTTAAATTTTCCACAAAAGTAATCAATTTTATTATCTAACGAAATATAAAAATAAAAAGAGATAAACCCACAAAACATCTACAAAATGCCAGTACATACCACCAAGTTCTAAACCAAGGGTTTGCCCTCTTTTATACTTTTGTTTAAAATGATTATAAATTACGACTAAAAGCACTATTAACCCTACAATTACGTGGACTATATGCAATACTACTATGATATATAAAAAAGTAGGAACAATATTAGCGGATGGCCCAGTGAAATAATATCCCTGTTTCATGATATCGGCAAAACCCTGAAATTGCATAAACACAAATAATACACCTAGACTAAATGTAGTTAAAAGCAAAAGAGTCGCTAAGCTCCTATTTTCATTTTCAATTGCTTTTTTAACAAAGTAAAAAGCAATACTACTTGCAATTATGATCAACACACTTGTAATAAACGAATCAGGAAAAACAAGATCTGTTAACCAATCTTCTCTGGACTTGCTAACAACATAAGCACTTGTAAGACCCGCAAAAGTCATAGTCATACTTATCATTGCAAACCACATCATGGTTTTTTTTGCTCTTTTTTGCTTTTCGCTTGTTGTACCTTGCGTTAAATCCATGCACGAATAAATTTATCTGCCACATAAATAATTTGTAGCAATGTAATATATGATACACTAGCCAACATGAGTTGTTTTGCCGTTTTAGCATCCCTAACCTTGTATAGCCTTATCGCATATCTTAATAAGAAGCCTCCTAGAATCAATATTAAAATTCCCGAAATCGGAGTAATATATAACCTACCTGTAACTCCAAAAATTGGTATTAGAGAAGTAACCACTGTCCAGATTGTATAAATTATAACTTGATTAGCGGTTCCTTTATCTCTTTTACCTGTAGGTAACATAAAGAAGCCTCCTTTTTTATAATCTTCAAAAAGAAACCATCCAATTGCCCAAAAATGTGGAAATTGCCAAAAAAACTGAATCATAAACAGTGTCCCTGGTTCAATACCGAAATCATTTGTGGCCGCAACCCATCCAAGCATAAAAGGAATTGCACCTGGAATTGCACCTACAAATACAGCCAAAGGAGTTTTGGTTTTTAAAGGTGTATATAAACTAACGTATATAAAAATTGAAATAGCCCCAAACATTGCGGTTTGAGGGTTAATAACATATAGAACAGAAATCCCTAAAATCGTAAATATCGCTGCAATAGCAAAAGCAGTATTTACCGACATCCTACCTGAAGGAATTGGTCTATTTTTAGTTCGATCCATTAACACATCAAGATCGCGTTCAATAATCTGATTAAAAGCATTAGACGCTCCAACCATAAAATATCCTCCTATAGACAATAGCACTAATGTGCTCCAGGAAACAGTTTCAACTCCTAATAAATAACCTGCAACAGAAGAGAACACAACACTCAATGCCAATCGCATTTTAGTAATCTCTTTAAAATCCTGAATTACAGAAACTTTAGCAGTATTAACTTGGGTTACACTCAAATTTTGCACTTTATCTAGATTGCTTTTTTTAAAAAGTGGTGCAAAGATATATCTTAAAAGCATTTTAGGCAACTTATAACTGCTTATAATTCACCTTTTAACAACTACACTAATTAAATGGAGGATTTTCCAGATATTATAAGGCAAGTTTTTAAATTACTAAACTAAAAACCCAGCTAGATTCGCTGGGTTTTATATTTTATTCGTGTATTTTAAATGTTATTGGCAAAATATACTTTACTCGTACAGCTTCATCTCCAATTTTTGCAGGTTGCATATCTGAGAACTTCCCCACTACTCTTCTAGTTTCCTTCTCTAATACAGGATGTGGCGCTCTTACTTTTACTTCTTTTATAACTCCATCTTTACCCACTTCAAACTGTACATCGATGCGTTGCAATCCTTTGAGACCATACTCTTCTCCTAAACTAGCATTAAATTTCTTAGAAACTAACCTTCTAATTTTACTTGAAAAACACGCTATTCTATCATCATTGTTATCATACCTCTCACAACCAGGATAAATCGGTGCTATAGCTACTTTATTAATTGGATACACTATATCTTCTGTGCCACCAACATCAATTATCGAATCAATTGAGATTGGTTCTGATCGAGTTTTTTGGTTTTCTCCACTTAATTCCTTTTTTAGGTTTTTCAAAGCAGTATTATCATCAACTACTTTCGGCTTCGTCCAATCTGGTTTTTTAATCTTTTTAGATTTAGCAGCTACTTCTTTTTTAGGCTCTATTTCAACCTTAAATGCATCCATTGTATATTCAGTATCATCTGCTTCTACAGATACTATTTCTGAAGGTTTAACCGAAGAAACAGCGGTATACATCTCGAACATCACATACGTGAATAAAAGGCTTGCAATAAGCCCAACCTGAAAGTTAACCAATGTACTTTTTCGTACATTAGCATCATGCTTGTTACTCATACTATTTAGTTTTAACGTTACAATTAAAATCTGAATCAACAAGCATACCAAAAAGGAATCCCGTTTACGATTAACGTAACGGGATTCTGATATTTTAAAAATGTTTTTTTACTAATCCTGAACTTTAAACACTATTGGTAATTGGTATTTTACGGTCACAGGTATCTTACGTTGTTTGCCTGGTGTCATTTTAGGAAACAAGCCTATAACTCTTTCTGCTTCTTTTTTAAGCTTTGGATGTGGTGCTCTAACTTGTATGTTCTGAATAGTACCATCTGCCGACACATCAAACAACGTATATATTCGTTGCACTCCATTTAGTCCATACTCACTTCCAATATCTGTATTAAACTTCCGAGAAATTATTTTACTAATCTTCTCAGAGAAGCAAGCTGCCCTTTCTTTGTTTGATTTTAATTTCTCACAACCAGGAAAGATCGGAACATCTTCTACTACAGAAAAAGGAACATTTTCAGGCACTTCTTCATCTTCTTTATCATGTATAGCATCAGGATTAAAAGGAGTAGATTCTACAGGTTCTTCACTTTTAAATTCATCTGTTACCTCATCAATCACGGCATCATCCTCAACCACATCAAATTCTTCAGGATCTGGAACTGGTTCTGGTTTTTTTTGTGCAATTACTTTTTGTTCTGGTTCTTGATAAACTTCGAACTCTCCATTCCAAATAAATGATTCATCTTCTACAACAAATGAATCTTCATCTGGTTTTTCTACAGGTTTTGAAGTATACACCTCAAACATCACATAGGTAAATAAAAGGCTAGCGATAAGCCCAATCTGAAAGTTGACCAATGTGCCTTTACGCACATTAGCCTCATGCTTGTTACTCATATCATTTAGTTTTAACGTTACAGTTAATTCTAGACACAACAAGCATACCAAAAAAAGAATCCCATCTACGAATATCGCAGATGGGATTCAAATATTATTTAAATTATTTTGCCTAGTCCTGTACTTGGAAAACAATTGGTAAAGAATACAGTACACCTACTGCTTTTCCTCTTTGTTTACCAGGTGTCATCTTAGGAAGAAGTTGTACTACACGCTTAGCTTCTTTTTCTAATCTTGGGTGTGGTCCTCTTGCTTGAACACCTACAATATTTCCGTTTCTATCAATTTTAAAACGAACATATATTCTATTCACCCCAGAAAGTCCTAGTTCACTTCCTAGTTCTGTATTAAACTTACGGTTAACAAATTTCTTAACCTTATCACTCATACATTTCTTTTTAGCTGCATTTCCAGACATTTTCTCACATCCTGGGAAAACTGGAACATTTTCGATTACAGCAAAAGGTACATCTGCAATCTCTTCTTCTTCTTCTACATCTTCTACTTCTTCTACTTCTACAATCTCCTCTTCTTGATTAGTTTCAGTAGATTCTATAATTGTTTCCTCTACTTCTTCCTCATCTTCAACAACATCAATAATTTCTGGTGCTGGTGGTGGAGGTGGAGGTGGTGGAGGTGTATTTAAATTCTGCGTAATAGGAACTTCTTCCTCTTCTAATTCATCAAGATTAACCTGACCAATATCTATATTACTACGATCATACGTTTTCCACTCAATAGCTTGCCATGTTACAAAAAGAACTAAAATAAGGCCAAGTTGTAAAAACAAGGCGCTTCTCTTACTTAAATCTGCTTTGGGATTTTTCTTCGGTTCCATATTACGATATTATTATAGGATTGCTAAAATAGCTAATTTCTTTTGTAATTTCCAATTAAAGATAAAAATGTAAAACAAAAAATACAATTTTTAACTTTTATAGTATCAATCTTTTTACATTTCAATTCAACTTATACTCATGCAAACATTAAAATTCACATTATGCTCTCTTGAATCTAACTAGTTTATTCTGAAGCATTTTCAAAACAATTGCAGCAAAAATAATGCCACTAGTGTTTGCAAGAACATCATACCATTCTGAACTACGATAGCTCGTCAATATTGCCTGAAAAAATTCCATTAATATTCCAAACAAAAAAGCTAATATTCCTGCCCACATCAAACTCTGAGCAAAACTCCTATTCTGTTTTTCAGAAAAAAAGAAAAACAAAAACCAGACAATTGTAAAAACAAAATACGCTAACAAATGCCCTACTTTATCAGAACCTTGAATACTAGAGTCTATTGGTATGTGAACTTTAGCCAATGATAACCAGCCAATCAAAGTGGTATAAGCCAATACTAGTACTAATAGATTTTTATGCGCCAATAAGCTCTTTATACCCATCTGCTGACAAAAGATCTTCTATTTCCGACGTATCTGTTATTTTAATTTTCACCATCCATCCTTCGCCATACGGATCACTATTTACCAATTCAGGATCGCTTTCTAGCGCTTCATTAAACTCTGAAATCTCTCCAGTTAATGGGAGAAACAAATCTGAAACAGTTTTCACTGCCTCAACTGTTCCAAAAACCTCTTCTCTCTCAAGGTCTTCTCCAACTGTTTCAACTTCTACATAAACGATATCACCTAATTCACTTTGTGCAAAATCAGTGATTCCAACGGTTGCGATGTCTCCATCTATTTTGATCCATTCGTGATCTTTTGTGTATTTTAATTCTGAAGGAATATTCATCCGAAAAAAGTATTTTTAAATTGTTACTATACTGATGACGAAAATAAATCTATTTTGTCAAATTATAGAAAAACAGTCATAAAAATTATCAAAAATTAACTACCATAGTCTTTTTTAAAAAAGAACTAATAGAATTTTATCCAAAGTCAATACTATTAATTCCCAAAATTATATCGCAATGTAAACCCACCACGAATTGTAGTCTGAGGAAAAGCGGTAGAAATTGAATATTTAGAAAATGTATGATCATAAAACAACAATGCTGTTAAGTTTTTACTTAATGCATAGTCTGTAGTAAACTTAATTCCATAAATATCTTGTCCAGCGGTTACTTGTGTATTTTCTATATCCAGATATCTAATAACAGTCTCATTTTGACGAAGTGATAGATCTGCTCTAAAATTAAGATCACTCTTAAGCGTAGTCTTTTTACCAGCTATTCTTGTTACAAATGTCAAATCTTGTACTCTATACCCAAGCCCTATGATATATTCATTCCCTCTTATTTCTGTAAGCAAATTATTATCAAAACTCAGTGATAACGCTCTATCTTTTTTCCATTCTGCAAGAATCTTAATGGAATTCTTCATTTCCATATCTAATCGTATCAATGGACTGAACTGTTCTGTAAGATTAATATTAGCATACAATTCAGGATTTTTAAAATTCCCTCCTTGATCTAATTCATCAGGATTATTAGCATTAAAATCAAGATTCGTTTGGAATTGATTGATTGTATAATTAGCTCGATATCCGTGAGCCATTGAGAATCGTTTAAATCGCTTTTTAAACCATTTTAGATTCATTAATCCCGTATATTTAATATCCCAGTTAGGCATCGGAACATCCCTAAAAGCACCTTTCTGCACACTTTCTGGATCAGCTCCAGTATATGCAGCAAGAAACGCTGGTAGCAGTACTGCTTGATTTGTTCCTCCTAAGCCATCAGGAAAACCATCACCATCTGAATCCAAATTGGGGTCAATTCCTCGCTCTAAAGCAAGTCTTCTTGCAATAACAAATCTGTTCTCTCTAAACTCCTCAAAAGTCTCTGAAGTAAATTCATCACTTTTCTTAAAGGCTGTCTTGATCAATAATGTCGAAATAGTATAGTTCCCAAAAGTATTTGGTGTCAACGATTGATATTCTAAATCACTATCTACTCTATAATTTTCAGTAAAAGTTTCAGAGTAATTTCTACTTGCACTAATATCAATTTTAAGATCTTTCAGTAAATCAACAGAGGCCTGTATATTAAGTTGTCTTCCTTCTACTTCTCTATATTGCTGGTTAAAATCTTGAAATAATGTTAGCCAACCATTTCTTGCTGCTATATCTCTTATTTCAGATTGGCTACCAAAAGTAAATCCAACTGTAGGTTTTAGTGTTCCTACAAATCCAGGTTCTCTCAAATATCCTGGCAAGAAAATACCATTATCCTGCTGGTAATTGACATTGACCTTTTTTATTGCAGTAACCAAACCAATTAATGTATTATACGCTTTATCACCAACAGTTAGTTTACTGGATCTCTTTTTTGTTCTTTTATTCGCAGCAACAGGTTTAGCAGTATCTTTTTCTTCTCCTTCTTTTGATGTTTTCTTTTTCTTAGTCTTTTTCCTTCCTGGTTTTTTCTTAGTAAGTCCAACATACTTATACAAGGTACCCATATCTAAGGAACCATTTACCGTATGTATGTTAGCATTCTGAACGGTATTACCTAAATCAACTATTCCTTCTACATTCCTAAGAGCTTCACTACTTTTGGTCCATTGAAAATCCGCAGAATAAGAGTACGTTGCTCTCATGAACTTAAACAAAGGAATCTTATTAAAAGGAATTTCGTAGTTTACTTGCAATTGTTGACTATGAAAATTAGGGTCTCCTACATCAAAAAGACCGCTCCATACACCAATGCTATCATCCACAATACCTTCCTCATCAATAAAATTCTTTACAATTCTATTGTTTGCTGATGCAAAACTAAAATTAAGAGATTTTGTTAGATTATAATTGATACCATATTGCCAATCAAATAAGAAGTTACGTTGCTTTAATGTAGGTGTTGGTATATCACCTACATTTCTAGTTATATCTCTAAATACCTGCTCATTATATTGTCTACTAATATTAGAGTTTACTGAAATACTTGTTGGTAATAGATTAAAATTAAAGTCTTTAATCAGATCAAAATATTTACTTTTTCCTAAGAATTTAATTTTTTTGAAAGGCTCAACTTCTTTAGGCTGAAAGCTAAAATCATAAGTCCCACCAACACGTACACTTTGATCCAGAGAATTTTCTATCTCAAAATCATGATGATCTGTTTGATTATAAGTCCCTGAAAAGGTAAAGTTTTCTACATCATAAGGCATAGGTTTAGCATCACCTGTTCTATCTTTTCGCAATCCAATAACATTAAAACTTTGTCTTTTTGTATAATTAACTGATTGTCTTCTAATTCTTTCTTTTTCCTCTGGATCAGTTTCATTATCCAATCTATCCTGTAATTCTAAATCTAAAAATTCTGGATCATATTGCGGAGTTATAAGTTCTTCTCCACGACTATAATTAAAAGGAACTTGCACTCCCCACTTCTTAGGTAGTAATTGACCTAGATTTACATTCGTTGTTAAATCATATTGCTTAAGGTCTTCATTACTTCTTTCGTTAGGTCCTTGCTCTATTCCTCCAAAACCGATGGTACTAATTCTACCTGAAGCACTTATTGTAGCAAAATCAGCAATGTTAGCATCTAAACTACCTACAGCTGCCCAACCTCCTTGATTCTTAAGATCGCTCAAACGCATTTCGTTAAACCAAACCGTCCCTGATTCTGTAGAACCGCTTGGATTTTTAACTCCAACCATCATTACACGTACATCTCCAAAATTAGGATTTCCTTTTATACCTACTCTCAGGTCATTTGGCCCATTAAAAAAGTTAAGTTCTGTGCTATTTAATGCACCATCACCTATAACAGTAGATTTTATTTCTTGAAGAAATTCCAGCGGAAGATTTAACCTATTTGCGGTCGGCCATACATCCTCTGGGTCTCTATCCGACAAATCAGAAACTTTTAACGGTAGCTCTATCTGATAAAAGTTATTTGTAAAATCGTTACCCATTCTAACAAAAGCAACTAACTCATCATCCAACAAACTATTTTGAGCAGGAAGGTTTTCTGCGTGCAAGAACATTTCTAAGTTCTCATATTGACGCATATCCACATTGAAATTCTTATATACACCACGCGAATCACCCGCTTGAAGTTCATTTACTGTTAAAGCCAAAGATCTTTCATCTTCTCTTATCGTGGTATTATTATTAATCAACTCTTCTCTTCTTACTCCTGGAGGTGTCACATAATTAAAAGTTTCTTCCTCACTAACAGAAGTAACGATTACCTCATTATCTCCAAAAATATTCAATCCACTGGTTGGATCATTTGTAGTATTACCAATCTGAATATATCTTCTATAATCTCCACGTACTAGATCAAGCGTTGCAAATCTTAATACTACTGGCTGATCAAAACCAGTAACTACCATCCTCATAAAACGAATGGATCTAAAATCACTAATGTTTCGGGCATTTGTTGGCTCATAGATAGGCACTTTAAATCGAATCCATCTTGTTGACCTGTTAACTCCATTCAAAATCGTAGTAGTTATCGGTTCAGGTGAATCAGAAATAAATCCCGTACCACCATCATTCCCTACAGACATTCCTGGAAAAATAGGGACTTCATATTCAAAATAACTATCTATAGTATTCATTGTATTATCACGGTTCACATCCTCTGCTGTAGGAAAAGTTGTGTTACCACGATCTTCATCAGACACACTTGTTGGAGAGTTTCCTTGCGTTCCGTTATAATCATTATATCGCTGTACAATACCTCCTTCTCCTTGAAGGAAATATGTATAATTATCATTTGCTGGATCTTCTGTCCCAAAATCAGGAGAAAAGACAGTAGCTTCCTGAGCGTCATTCAATCCATCATATCCAGCATCTTGGTTCACTCTAGCTTGCCCTTCAGAATCAAACGCATAAATTAATGACTGATTTACTGGAACTTGACCAATAGTTCCTGAAGTTGGCGTAAAACCGAGATCAATTTCAGTAGGAAGTCCATTTTCATATTGTTTTCTTCCATCTTTTAATACATCCTCACTAATATTTCCTAAATGAAAAACAATCGTTCCACTTGTAGCTTCTGTAAGCGGTTCTTGTCCATCACCTGGATCAAAAAACGGATCCATCAACCAAAACTCAATAAACTCTACATTAGATTGTTCAAAATTTGTAGATGTTAGTTGTCTGGTGATTCCTGCAAAATTCGTTGCTGGATCGGGTTCAGCCAATCCACTACCTGGAACATATGCTGGGTTGAAATTATAAGGACCACGTTCTGAGGGCCTATAACTTAAATCTAATGGAAATAATGACAGTGTTTGTCCTGGAGGCCTGTCTGTAACTGGAAAAATCTCATCAATAAAAACTCTTCTTGCAGGGTTAAAATTTATATCTTCATCACTGATTCCGCTTGGTCTGCTGCTACTATAGAAGATTGGATCCACTGTATACCATGATAAATCAGCTCTTCTGTATCCAGATTCTATTCCCGTAAGAACAGCATTAGGATCACGATCATCAAAACCAATAGGCACACTAGACAGTTCCCAAGACAAAGCTGAACTTACATCAATCTGTGTTTGCGCTCCTTCAAAATCATCAATATAGGTTGTAACTCTACCTCCAAAATCAGCTCCTTTTGGTGCACCAGCAATCAGATATGCCCCTTCTGTTCTTACAGAAACATTAGACGGAACATCTGTGTCAATATTTGGTAATTTATTCACCATTCTTGTTAAGAATGGAACTTCTGTAGAATAATTAAGATTAAAACCTAATAATGTATTATTAATTGGTTCAAAATTATAACTTGATTTTTGAGTAATGGGTCTTTCATTTAGATTTAAATAAGTACCACCGACAATAAAATTATCACTGAATTTATGTTCTATATTTAATCCTGTAAAACGTTTAGTTTGCTGACCGAACACCGCATTATTCTCTGTCGACACTTGAATTGGAGTGTTTGATGCTAATAAGGCTTCATCCAGAATATTTACTCTACCTAATGAATAATTCACCGTATAATCAACCCCTTCTTGCAGCGTTCTTCCTCCTGCAGTAACGGTAACAGATCCTTGTGGTACATTAAAAGCTCCTAAAGGAATTCCATCCTGACCAGAAGATTTATATCTTCCTTTCAACTGGAAATAATTTTTATTAGCTGCCTCTTGCTCAGCTACAATTTTTGTTTGTGTATATAATTCCCTGAATACATACTCTGTTTGATTTTCATTATAGTTTAGAGGGTTATTATAATCTGCAGGATTTGCGATTCCATCATTATCTAATTTATTAAAAAGATGTTGCCCAAATGGTTCTACAGTAGTAAAAATAATTCTTCCATTTTCTGGATCAATTGTCAATCCAGGCACATAATCAAAGAAACCATCACCTGAGCCATCTGCTCCTTGTACTGGGTCATTATTTGGATTCAAACGGTCCATATTGAAAACACTCAATAATCTTGTTTCGTTTACATCATCTGGTAATGGTGTTGCTGAGCCTTCTGCTGCTACAATATAATTAACTGGAGAAGGGTTTGAGTATACAATATTTAATCTAAAATCATTAGAATCCAATCTAAAAGCACCTGTGTTATAGATATTTTTCATCATAAGATCCCACATTGGTAGATCTACACTGGTAATTGGGCTCTTTAGCATTTTTACTACCAAACTCTGACTAGAACCTATCTCTACACCACTTCCAGAATTATCCCCAATTGTAGCATCTACACCATCATTGGCAAATTCTCCTACTTGATACACTTGTCCACCTACGGTATATTGAAACGCTACCGCTAGGACCTCATCATTATTTAATCGTTGGTTTAAAGAGATATATCCCAATTGGGTATTTAGCGTATACTCGTTGACATTTAATTGCCTGGCATTTTCTAACACCGCATAATCGAAGCCTTCATTAAACCCAGCGATAGGTCCTACAAAACCTTGTTGTACCGTTGATATTTGACGTACTGCATCTGTAACAGGTCCTGTGGGTCCAATATCAAAAGGATCCAGATCATTATTCCCATTATCAGGGAATGATCCAGCGGGAGAATTAAATAATGACGCAGGAATTGTAAAATTACCTGCAATAGGTGACTCTCCTAAATCCTGAATAGCAACTATGTTTCTAGCATCTGTTAATGTCTGAGCACTAGTAGCTCTGTTTGTTATCCATACTTCTATTCTTGTAATCTGTATGTTGTTATTAATAAAGGGATAATTTAATAAAGCTTCATCATAATTATCTCTAAAGTAATGTGCTAAAAAGTAGTGTCTGTTTTCGTCATATTTTGATGCATAAATCTCAAAGTCCTCTACCGTTCCTCCGCCTTCTACATTTACCGATCTGGTTTCTGATCTTTGTTCTGAATATACAGCGGTAACACTAGTTTTACCAAACTGCAATCCTAACTTAGCACCAAAAAGACTTTGTGATCCCTGAATTAAAGAATTATTAATCGGCATTGTTACATTACCAATCTCTATACTTCGAATAATATCATCTTCTGTTGGGGTATATTCTAATTTTATTTGGTTTTGAAAATCAAAAGTAGATTCTGTATCATAATTAGCTGTTATCTGAAGTCTTTTACCAACTTTCCCTAACAAACTTAAACTGATTCTTTGATCAAAATCAAAGGTAAAATTACTTCTGTTTCTAGGAGAAAATGCGGGGTTATCTTGTTTTGTATACAAGATCCCTAAATCCATTTCTACAGATCCTTGTGGGATTATTTCAATCGCATCCCCACCAAATATAGATTCGAAAAATTCAGAACGCACGTAAAAAATAGGAAGAAGATTTTTACGTTTTTCTTCGCTACCATCAGTTTTTCCGCTAAAAGCGCTAATTTTTTCTTTAAAATAATTTCTTCTTTGTTCTTCTTCAACCAGCGTTTCAAATTCTTCTGGAGTTAAAAAAAGAGGGTATCGCACATTAAACTGCCCTAACATTTCTCGATAAATATATCGATTCGTTACTGGGTCATATTCGTATTTTGAGACAATACTATTGGGATCTGGCAAGGAAATCTCACCCAGTGAAAATGTTGTACTCGTAGAATCTCTAACGGTTTCATTTTCCTGACCGAAAAGCACTCCACCATAAAGTGCGATTAAACAAACTATTCTTTTTAAAAATTTAGAATGTAACGGATGTAATGAGCTCAATGCTTTTATAAATTTTTTAGTGCTTGTTTAATAATATTTTCTACAGTTTCGGTGGGGCTATCTCTTAGAATTTTATCGACAACTTTTTCAGCTTGTTTTCTATTAAATCCAAGGGTTTCTAATGCAGATAACGCTTCATCTTTATTAGTATTGTTTTGGGATACAGAAAGTTCATCAATATTATAAACTTTAAGAATTTTATCTTTTAAATCAATAATTACTCTTTGTGCTGTTTTTGCACCAATTCCCTTAATCGATTGTATCGTTGCCACATCACTGGAAGCAATAGCATCTTTAACCTGATCTGGGTGCAAAGATGATAACATTGTTCTTGCAGTGCTTGCGCCGATTCCTGAAACAGAAATTAAAAGTCTAAAAATTTCTCGTTCTAATTTTTCAGCAAAACCAAATAAAGTATGAGAGTCCTCTTTTACTTGAAGGTGTGTATAAAGCTTTAAAACTTCTTGATCAGGAATAAGAGAAAAGGTATGTAATGAAATGTGTAAAAAATACCCAACTCCATTGCAATCTATTATTACATCAGTAGGATTTTTTTCTACCAGTCGCCCCTTGATTTGTGTAATCATCTGTTAATTGGATATTAAGCATCCAAAAGTAATAAAATTATACTACAATATGACTTAAAAAAATAAGCTTCAAAAACTGCTCATTTTTGAAGCTTATTATATCATTAATATTTGGATGTAAAATCCTATATTTCATCTCTATATCTCATTGGAAACCAACGAAAACATTTCTTTTTCTCTTTTTTCCTTTTCTTGCGCATCAATAACTGCAACTGCTGCAACGTTTACCATTTCTTCAACACTTGCACCTAATTGAAGAATATGAACTGGTTTTTTCATTCCCATCATAATTGGACCAATAGACTCAGAATTATTTAATTCTTTCAACATTTTATAGGTACTGTTTGCAGAATCCAAATTAGGAAAAACCAAGGTGTTTACTTTACGTCCATTTAGTTTAGAAAATGGAAACTTATCCTTACGCATTTCTCTATTTAATGCAAAATCCATCTGTAATTCTCCATCAACAATTAGATTCGGATAATAACGATGTAGATATGAAACTGCATCTTTTACTTTAGAAGCATTAGGATGCTTAGATGACCCAAAATTAGCATATGATATCATAGCAATTACTGGATCTACTCCAAACATTTCTACTGTTCTGGCTGTCATCTGTGCTATCTTTGCCAATTCTTTTGACGAAGGATCTATGTTAATAGAAGTATCACTAATAAACAAAGGTCCTTTATTAGTCATCATTACGTTCATAGTCGCAATACGAGTTGCTCCTTTTGCTAATCCAATAAGTTCAAATATTGGTTTCAACACTGTTGGATAACTACGTGAATATCCTGAAAGCAACGCGTCTGCATCTCCTTCATTAACCATCATCGCTGCAAAATAATTACGTTCGCGCATTAATCGTTGCGCGCCATACTTAGTTATTCCCTTTCTACTATTATCTTTCCAATATTTTTCTGCGTATCTATTTTTTCGTTCAATTTCTTCATCTGCTTTAGGGTCAATAATAGTAACACCTTTCGAGTCAAAATCAAGCTCTTTCATCAACTCAATTATAACATCTTTTCGCCCTAATAATACTGGAAAAGCAATCCCTTCTTCTTTAACAGTTTGTGCTGCTTTCAATACATCTAAATGATCTCCTTCGGCAAAAACAACCCTCTTAGGGCTTCGTTTTGCTCTATCCATCAATAGTCTTACCAACTTATTGTCATTACCCATTCTTTCGAGTAACTCATCTTCATACTTATCCCAATCTTCAATTGGCTCTGTAGCAATACCGCTTTCTATAGCTGCTTTTGCTACTGCAGGCGGCACTTTAGCAATTAGTCTTGGGTCAAAAGGTTTTGGTATAATATATTCTCTTCCAAAATTAAGTCTGGTTTCACCATACGCTATATTCACTTGTTCTGGAACTGGTTCTTTAGCTAAATCTGCCAATGCTTTTACAGCTGCCATTTTCATGGCTTCATTAATACCTGTTGCTCTAACATCCAAAGCTCCTCTAAAAATAAATGGAAATCCTAATACATTATTAACTTGATTAGGATGATCACTTCTTCCTGTAGCCATTATAATATCCTTTCTCGTTTTTATAGCGAGATCATATTTTATTTCGGGATCAGGATTTGCCATAGCAAATACAATTGGATCATCAGCCATGGTAAGCAGCATTTCTGGCTCTACCAAATTGGCCATAGACAAACCAATAAATACATCCGCATCTTTCATTGCATCTTCTAATGTATCCAGATCACGATCCGTTGCAAACTCAGCTTTTTCTTGAGTAAGGTTTTCTCTATCCTTTCGGATTACACCCTTACTATCTGTCATTACTATGTTTTCGGCTTTTGCTCCAAAGGCTTTATACAATCTTGTACAAGAAACCGCTGCTGCTCCTGCACCACTGACTACTATTTTTACTTTATCGATATCTTTTTTAGCTATTTCTAAAGCATTTAACAGAGCCGCCGCAGAAATAATAGCAGTTCCGTGTTGATCATCATGCATCACGGGAATATCTAATTCTTCTTTTAGACGTCTTTCGATTTCAAAGGCTTCTGGTGCTTTGATATCCTCAAGATTAATTCCTCCAAATGTTGGTGCTATATTCTTTACTGTTTCAATAAAGGCATCAACATCTTTAGTATCCACCTCAATATCGAATACATCTATATCAGCAAAAATTTTAAACAATAATCCTTTACCTTCCATTACAGGCTTGGATGCTTCTGGGCCGATATCACCTAATCCTAAAACCGCTGTACCATTAGATATTACAGCTACTAAGTTACCTTTGGCAGTATACTTATATGCATTTGAAATATCTTTTTCAATTTCTAAACAAGGTTCTGCTACTCCAGGAGAATATGCCAATGACAAATCTCTTTGTGTAGCATATTTTTTGGTAGGTACTACTTTGATTTTACCGGGAGTAGGTTTTGCGTGATAAATTAACGCTTCTCTTCGTTTGCTTTCGATACTCATACTAAATCAATAAATTGTGTGCAATACAAAGGTACAAGTCTGTTCGAGATGCAAAAGGCAAAACACAGTAATCTTCAAAAAAATTGAAACTTCAGAAAAGTTATTGTCTTTTTAAGAAATGTATTGTGAATTTATCAATTATTTCGTCTTTCTATTAAAAATATCATCAGGTTCTATAAGCTTATCGAGTTCATTCCTTAGTTTTTCGCTTAAAAAGCTTAATCCTAATTGATATGATGCATTCATCCACCCAAAACCTCCATCTGGAACATACTTGAAATCCGAGCCTACATTACCATATTCTACATCAATTTTATAGGATCCTTTGTCTACATCATATTTTTCGGGAATGACTCCATTAAAATCTACAGCATTTTTTGTAATCATCCATAACCAGCGATAAATCAGTTCTTGTGCTAAATCATCATATCCATAGTTTAATAACCCTTTCCAAATTAACATTTGATGCGGAGCCCATCCATAAGGATAATCCCACTGTCGTTTTGGGGCATCTTTAGGAACATTTCGTAATGAAAACTTAGAACTACCCGAAATCCCGTAGGAACACTTTATCACTGGTAATAAACTTTCTACTAGCTTCTCTGCCTGCTCCTTTGAACATAATTTAGCCCATAATGGATATAACGAAGTTGCAGAGTCAAAATCTATTTGTTTTTTATTTTTAATATCATAATCGAAATAGCTTCCTTTTTTTTCATCCCATAGATATGAATTCATTTTCACAACTCTTTCCTGAGCTTTGTTATCCCAATATTCAGAGTTGTATTTTCTTTTATTATATAAAAACTCATTCTTGAAGTATTTCTTTATACAATATGCTAAATCTTTTTCATATTTAAATAAAAGAGAGTTTAGATCTACAGATGTAATATTAGCACAGATTCCTTCTAATCTATAGGTTGTATCATGACCACTTTCACGTACGCTTCTATCATGCAAAAAGTATTCATCTAATTCTAAATTGATCGTTTCTCTATTAAGGTACTTTTTTCCATATTGATGTACGGATAGATTAGAATTCATTGCATATTCCTGAAGAATATAATCAAAATGCCCTTGTTCTGTCTCTGGAGGAATCCCTATTCCTTCTGCATAAAATCTATTCAAACCATTATTAGCTAACCTTTGTTCAGGTTGCATCCATACAGTTTCATATTCCTGAATAGCAATCTTCACACAATCCTTTAACCATGCTATAGGTGTTTCATCTTGATACTTTTCATAATACTCTAAAATCATCGAAGTATAAAACGGAGGTTGTGTTCTGGTTAAGAAATAACTTCTATTTGCATTGAGGATTTTACCATAGTGAGTAATCTGATAATTAAAATTATCTATCATCCCTTTTGCTAGGTCTTTTTTGCTATCTAATAACAAGCCTACGTTAATAAAATAGCTGTCCCAACCATACATTTCGTTAAACCTTCCTCCAGGCACCACAAAAGGTGCAGCTTCATTTTTTTTATTGTCGAATGATAATGCTAGTATTCCAGGTTTGTCATTAATAGATAATACATATTCTGGAGTAATCTTTTCAGGAAGTATTACTATTGAAATGTCTTTTCTGTTTTCACAAATTTTATTGTAGTATTTCTGAGCTTCAATATCTGCAAACGGAATATAGAGACGTTGCTCACTAACTATGGTCTTCTCATCTTTTATTATTTTTTCGAGCCCATTATTATCCAATCTTCTGGTAAGTTTATTCCAATAATGCGTACTAATCATTTTTGAAATCCTATCGCTTGGTTTTTTGTAAACATTGTTTAAATAGATATAAATTTCACCTTTATCATCAGGTTTTTCCAGAGCTATTTCCTGAAGTAAATTAGCCAGATAATATGTTCCTTCTACTATATGCTCTCTACCAGTAGTAGCAATAAGTTTAAATTTTCGTGGGCCTTGATCATCAATTGTAATCTTATTGTCGTGATCTGTATCTTCTTGAGTTAACAATAGATTTAAAACCGTTGCTTTATGAACTTTAATTCGCATGTGTAGTGGTTATTCTTTTTAAAACCCATAATGATATTGATAACAATACCATAGGAATTAATGTATAATAAAAAGCTTTTTGAGCACCTGTATTTTTAAACAACCAACCTATTAACGTTGATCCCGTAGTACCTCCTAATGCAGAAAAAATGACAATCAAACCAGTCATTGGGCTATGCATTTTTTTAGGTAACGAGCTTAATACAGCTGAGTTAAGTAATGGATATATTGGGGCAATAAATATCCCGATCATCGGAAACGCAAATCCTAATATAGGAATATCAAATATAGATTCTATAACACCTGTCTCTACATCAATGGTTTTAGGCAAAATAAAAATAACCATAAGCATAGCTATTAGTATGCAACTAATTAAAATATAAAACCAGGAAATGTATTTTGACAGCACACCTGCTCCTATTCTTCCTGCTGCCAATGATAAAGCAAAAATACTAGACATCATTATACTCACATTGGAAGGAAGCTCTAGAACTCTGTTATAAAAAGTAGGTAGCCAAGTCATAATCCCTTGTTCTACCATTACAAATAAAAACGCACTACAGACAAATACAATCACAGATAATTTAACACACAACATAATCATTTGCCTCACATCATCTTTTAGGTTTATTCCAGGTATTTCTTCACCTTCATCAAACTTCGTAACATACAAAAACAAAAAAGAAATTAATGCTAATCCAGAAAGCAACCAATAGACTCTTAACCAAGCATCAGGATCATTAGCGTCGTTAAATGCAGGAAACAGAAAATAGGCAAGAGCGATCCCAATCATAAAAACCCCTTCTATACTGCTCATAAGACTATTATGCTCCTTGGCAGAATTAGTGACCAAACCAATTACCGAATATACTGACACTTTAATGAGAGCAAAAGAAGCTCCAATAGCAGCAAACAAAAACTTTGCCGACCAAAACGAATTGCCATAGTACATTATTACACACGCTATCATAGAGATTAAAAGCCCTGTTAATATTGCCTTTTTATAACCAATTCTGGGAAGAAAAGATGCAATTATAAAAGAAACTAATGCTATAGGAAGATCTTTGAACCATTCTAAAGCACTTGCTTGTACCTCATCTACTTTGTAATTTTCCAAAGATTTTAAAATTACTATTCCTACACTATTGAGCAGTATCGCAAATATGAAATAGTTAAGAAATAAGGAGATTTTGATAGTAAGGTTTTTCATCATAAAAATATTTCAATTCTGTATCCTATCTTATGTAAACAGCATAAGTTAGTAAAATATATTGTAACAAGTTTTGACATATGTTTGGTCTATTTTGAACATGCTGGATCATAAAGGCTGCTACATGCTCAGAATGTAGCAGCCAAAAACTAATATGAAAACAAACAAAAAAACATCATTAAAAATCCAAGGCTACAGATAGCCTGAATGCTCTTCCCAGAATTGGTCTTGCTAAAAACACATCATCATTAGCACTTGTAGTACCTCTCGGATTACCTTCTGTTAATCCTATTTCATTGAATAAATTAGTACCATCTAAGGCAAATCTTAGGTTATCATATTTGTATGATAATCCTGCATTAAACACATTAAATGCTGGTAATTCTACTGTATTTGACTCATTCTGAAATTTCTTGCCAAAATAAGACCATTGTGTATACAACTCTAAATTCTTAACAATCTCTATTTGTGGTCTCAGTGTAAAATAGAACTTTGGTATCCTTCTGGCTGTGTTACCATCAAAATCAAAAGAAGTACCATCGGCATTAGAGCCTGTATAATTATTATATTTTGGGTTTTGAATTGTAGTGGTTGCTGCTAAGGAGAATATTCCAAATCTTGCATTTGCTTCTATCTCCAACCCTAAATTGTTGATATCTGCAAATCTATTCTCTGAACTTCCATCGGCTAAAATATCGGCAAATGCAATATTATCCATGCTCATATAAAATAAATTAGCGTATACTCCGATGTTAGAATTAGAATACTTAAACCCTAATTCTGTTTGGTCTATTTCTGTAATTTCTAAACCGCTAAGATCCGCGGCATTATTATAGTAAGATTCTTCAATTGGAGTTCTAAAGCCATGACTATATCTTGCATACATTGCCATTCTATCATTAAACTTGTAGTTCAATGCTGTCGTATAAGACAATTCTTTTACATCATAATTCCAGTATGTATATGGATTACCATCTACAACTGTGATAGCATCATCTGCAGTATTATTATCTAACAAACCTAAATCTGTAGAAAAGAAGCGCGCATTATCTCTATATCCAGCATACTTATCGTTATCGTGTCTCAATCCAAAATTGGCAGTCAATTTTTCGGTTAAATCAACTTCTGCATCTAGGTACAAAGCATTTAGTTTTCCTTTGGTTTGTGCATCTCTCTCTAACCAGGTAATTCGTTCTATTCCATTATAGGTTCTAGATATTCCTGTATTGGTATCTATTAAATTAACAAGCCTAGGGTTATCAGACACATCTACAAGATAGTTACTCCAATTCCAATATTGATTAGATTTCCAATTAGAATAATAATAGCCTAATGTGATATTTATCTTTTCGAAATCAAATGCAAAGGTGAGATTGTTTGCGAAATTTGACATATCCTTGTCAATCGCCCAATGATCTGCTCTCATCACCAAAGAATTAGGGTTTAGCAATTCACCGTTATCAACGTATGTGTATTCTGCATTAGCTGCATCATCTAGTGGAAATTGAGTTGTTTGTGTGGCAAAATCAGCCTGAGTATTGGGTCCTCCTGTACTAAAAATAGCATTATAATTAAGATCAATATCCGTATTCCTGAAGCTGTTTTTTAATGTCAAAAATTCTGTAATTCTATATTTAAATTCTCCTCCAATAGCATCAACATTTGGATTTACTCCATCCTCAAGGTCTCTTTCAAAAAAACCTCCTCCTACTTGCGGAACTCTTAATCTACTGAAGTTTCTTGATGTTAAAGTTCCATAATTAGCATCAAATCCTGTGAACTCTTCTGGATTTCCATCACTATCTCCTCGAAGTGGAATCGGTAATAAGAAAATATTACGATCATTGAGTTTTTTATAATGTATTCTAGCATACCCTTTTTCAAACTTATATGTTAAATTTAATTTCATTTGCCCTCCTTTGTTTGCTTCAAAACCAGGATCTCGAATTCCATCATCTACTCGATAAAAACCGCCAATATTGAAAAACAACTTGTCTTCTACTATAGAACCTCCAATGTTTAAATCTGTTCTAAACAGTCCATAATCTCCAACTGTCATTTTTGCACGTCCTCTTAGTTCATTCTGACCAGTTTTAGAAATAAAATTTATAATTCCTCCAGGTGCATTGGTAGCAAAAACAGAAGCCGATCCACCTCTTACAGCTTCCATCCGTTTAATGTTTTCATCTATTCTATACCAATTATCCACATTCCCAAATTGCAATGCTCCATCTTCAAAAACTGGTAATCCATCTTCTTGTATTTGTACAAACTCATATGCTCCTGCCGCAGGTATTCCTCTGGCGAACAAATTATTCCCCACTTCTCCACCTGATGATTCTACCACAAACCCTGGAATTGATTGTAACAAATCTGCCGAAGTTTGAGGAGCTATTTTTTCAATATCTCTATAGCCAATTGTAGTAATCGCAACACTCGATTCTAGTTTTGATTTTGGATTAGATGAACCCGTCACAACAATTTCATCAAGTGATAATAAATCCTCTTTTAAAACTATATCTTTCTGAAGATCATTTGTTAGAATAATTTCTTCTCGGATTGTCTTAAAACCTACAGAAGAAATTACCAGTACGTAATTTACATTACTGTCAAGTTTGCTAATAACATATTGTCCATCAAAATCAGAAGTAGCTCCTTTTGTTGTGCCTTCAAGAAAAATGTTTACTCCAATAACGGGCACTCCTCTTTCATCTGTAATAGTTCCTGAGATATTTACTTTTTCCTGTGCATTGGTTGCTGATATCCCAAAAAAAAGAAATACGGTAAAAATAATTAGTAATTGTTTCATTGTATTTTGTTATTTAATTCTTCAGCAATTTCCTAATTGGTTGTCAACCAACAATCAACAAATGTGTTTGAAAATGCCTCGAAATCGTTTTCGAAAAAATCGAAATCGTTTTCGATTTATCTTTTTCTTTTACAATTTATACTCCTTCAACTAATATTAGTATTTAACAGAATACACCTTCTTTCATACTGTATTTATTGAAGTTTTGAGATATCACTATACAGTCAACAATAGATCATTTATTCAAAGTATTGGAATGTTATAGTTTTAATTCTTTGATATTTCTAATCAATTAAGAATTGCATCTTAACTGGTAGTTCTTGCCTAATAATTGTATCTTAGAAATGAAAAGTTGTATGAATGGAGGTTACCACACTTAAAGATATTGCTACAAAACTTGGAATTTCGGTTGCTACGGTTTCTAAGGCGCTTAAGGATTATCCAGATGTAAATAAAGAAACTAAAAAGAAGGTAATTCATATGGCACATAAACTGAATTACACTCCAAATCAATTAGCCGTTAATCTTAGAACTAAACAAACACGAACCATTGGCGTAATCATCCCTACTACGGTTCATCATTTTTTTTCTAATGTGATTGATGGAATTATTGCCGAGGCTGAAAAAAAAGGTTATCTAGTCATTATATTACAATCTAACGAAAAATTATCTTTAGAAAAACTTCATGTTAACCTACTGATTGACAAACGTGTTGATGGAATTTTAATGTCTCTATCAAATAAAACCAATGAGTTTGTACATCTAAAAAAAATAATTAGCAGAGCAATTCCCTTAGTACTTTTTGATAAAATAGAACCTAGCATCAAATGTTCTAAAGTAAGGATTGATGATAGAAAAGCGGCTTTTGACGCTGTCTCTCATCTTATACAAAAAGGACATCAAAAAATTGCTCATTTTAGGGGAGATTTAAATCCAAAAATATCGAATGATCGTTTTGAAGGATACAAAGATGCTTTAATAGCAAATGGCATTTCTTACGATCCCTCTTTAGTATATATATGTGATAACAACACTGATTTTGATGATGGTTATAATAATGCAAAAAAGCTTCTCAAGGAACATTTAGATATAGATGCAATTTTTGCAATTACTGATCTTGTTGCTATTGGTATCATTAAATACTTTAACGAAATATCTGTAAAAATCCCCGATGATATTGCTGTAGTTGGTTTCAGCAACTGGTTCATGTCGTCAGTTGTCTCTCCTACATTAACAACAATTAATCAACCTGCTTTCAAGATTGGAAGTAAAGCAACCGAAATTTTACTACAAGAAATAGAGTGTTATCAGGATAATAGAGTCATCGAATATCGAGAGGTTATTCTTCCTACTAATCTTATTAAACGAGAATCAAGTTAAGAATCTATTACCAGAAAAAACCAACTACAATAGAAGTAACTACCAATAAGATTACAGATAGTATTCTATAATTTTTATACCAAGGCAATCCTATAAGTTCTTTAGACTCTTCACTAAACATTTTTCTTTTATAGGTATATTCTTTTATTTGTTCTTCTGATTGTGGTTCTGTTGTTAAACTTACTGCCGCATGAATAATTATACAGATAACAAATAACCAAGTAGCTTTTGCTAAGAAATGTAACTCATTTACTTCAGGGATCCAATCAAAAGTTTGAGAAAGAATCATGAAAATCGCTAGAGAGAACCCCAACAATAAACTTACAATGGATCCATTTCCATTTGCTCGTTTCCAAAACAACCCAAGAATAAAAGTAGAAACAGCTGGAGGACATGTATATGCAATTACTAATTGCAAATACGTCCATAAAGAGTCACTTACACTTTCTATAAAAGGAACCCACGAAATAGCTAATACAACTAGAATAACGGTAGTAATTTGACCTACTCTCACTAATTGTTTACTTGTAAGTTCTGGTTTTAGCTGTTTTACAAAATCCATAGTCACTAAGGTAGATGCAGAATTAAATGTTGCAGAAACAGACGACATCATTGCAGCCATTAAGCCTGCAACTACTAATCCTAATACTCCTACTGGTAATAATTGAAATAACAATACTGGATATGTTAGATTAGGGCAATCTGCAAGGTTATCACATATGGATCCATCTGTGAGTGCATAATTAAGACTTGTAATATCCAGTGTACTAAACAACAATAAAGCCAGTACTCCAGGAACTACCATAATAAAAATCACAGGCAACTTAAGTAGTCCTGCAAACAATGCTCCCCAACGCCCGTGATTGAGGTCTTTAGCTCCCAAAACACGTTGTACCATAAACTGATTATTAGCCCAAAAATAAAACCCAAGTAGTGGTACTCCTGTCAATAATCCCCACCAAGGCATAAATTCATCATTATCTGGTCTTACCAAACTAAATACTTCATCTGAATTAGCAGGTATATATTTTCCTTCTGCTAAGCGATCTCCAAAGTTTACTTCTCCAGCTGATAACATAGTGTCTAGTTTAGCCATCATACCTGACCATCCTCCTCCTAATTGTTCAAAAGCGAAATACGTAAGTAAACAAGATCCTACTATCAATAAAATTGCCTGAATTACTTCGGTTTGGATTACAGAATTTAACCCTCCTGGAATTGTATAAGCTGCGGCTGCAACTGCTAATATTACTAAAATAAGTGTAGAATCCATAGAAGGAAACAACAATGTTAGCACGATCTTACCAACATATAATCCTGCTGCGGTATCCACTAAAATATTACCAACTACAGTAATAAACGAAAAATAATATCGTGATCGTTTATCGTATCGTCTTTCCAAAAACTCGGGCATTGTATATACACCTGATCGTAAATAAAATGGAAGAAAGAAAATAGCAAAGAAAATCAAGACCACTACCGCAAACCATTCATAATTATACACATTGATATTGGTTTGATATGCATCTGAAGCTAATCCTACCAAGGTAGAACTAGAAATATTAGCAGAAAACAATGCAATACCAACAATAGGCCAAGTCATGGTTCTACCTCCTAAAAAATAATCTTCTGAGCTTCCTCTTTTTGATTTTGAAATTCCATAGATAATGATTCCTATGAGATATACTACAATTACCGTGATGTCTATATAAGATAATTCATTCATGTGTGAAATGTTTACTACTTTATATCCTTTTTAAGCCTTTTATAACTTTTGAACCAAAAATTATTTAGTTTTTTAACCAAAAACCTTATGAATATACAAGATTATCCTAAAATTAATGTGATTTCACAGATGTAAATCACTAATATGATTTGTGCAAACGTTTGTATTATGAAATTCATAAAAATTCTGTCTAATCAAATCATTATCCGTTACACCTATAAACCAAAATATCCAGAAGCATCACTACTCCTGGATATTATATTCAAAAAAATTATTTTTATTTAGTTACACGTATTCGCAAAAGGACATGGTGTATTAATATTCTCTACCCACCCATTACATGTACCATCTCGGCACCATTCACAACAAAAAGGCTGTGCTGAAAACACTCCTCCTTTAATCGATTGTTGCTCTAACTTGTTTAGTTTTTGAGCTCCTTTTAGATTTAATAAATTTTTCATCTTAAAAAAGTTTAGAAATTAAAATTATAGTGACCTTTTAAAGACGTTCACCGATACGTCTGATATTGTTATAAGAATATTATTATTACGATACCAAAGCAACACTTTGTGTATGTTGAGATGTTATAAAATCATCAATGAAGTATATAAGATCTGTTCGATCATATTCTTGTGGAAATAGTCTATTATTTAGGTATAATGCTGGTGTGAAATTAATTGCATTTATTTTACACCATTGGTGTTGATCATTCAATAGATCATCAAAAGAATTTGATGTTTTATTGGTTTGTTTATCTAACCATTTTTGAAGATCAACATTTTCGGTATATACTTCTCTCAATGCTTTTAAGGTATTACTTTCTCCTTCTGTGTTATAGATCTCTAGTAAACTTGCAACTATCTGATATAACAAGCTATCTTGGTTAGATGTATTAACGTTGAATCGTATCACTACCTTTATGTTATTTCTTAACTTATCAAGTAAATATTCGATATCGCTATGTGCCTTTTTACAAAAAAAACATAAAGGACTTGTAACCATTACTAATTCTACATCAGCGTTTTTATTACCAAACACCAACTCTTTAGAAAAATGATTAACTTCTGAAAGATTCTCGCTTTCATCATAAAGAGCTTTAAACAGTGAAAACTTACGTTTGAATGTATAATGAGTTATTTCTGTTTTTTGCAAGGATTCCTTTTTTTCTATCAAAGGTTTTAAAAGGTTCCAAGCACCAATTACAGAAGTCAGACTCAATACAAGTATAAGCACCTCTTGTGAATCAAAAATCAAAGTAATACTAGAAAAATTATCCGCTGCAACCACCATAAACTGAAACACTAGAACAATGGCAATACCAAGACATAAAGGACACCATTTTTTTATGACCTGATATTGATAGTATACCGAATACACTACAAAAGGAAACGCCATTAATGTAACTATTGATAATATCTCCAATCCATTTGCTTCACTAATAAAGAATAACATCCAGGATAAACAATAGGTCGCAAATGTTACTATACTCGCATCACTTAGCTTAAAAAGTTTGAATATAGTAGCTCCTTTTGAGTTTAAGACTGTATCACAATTTGTATTTTCTGAGAGATTACAAAACTGATTTGCAGCACTAGATTGCAATCCTAACTCATGCTTAACAATAAATACACTTATTATTAAACCCATGGCACTAAGCACAAAATGAGTCTGTGCGAAAAAATTGGGTTGCATGATCAAAAAATACCCAACACATATCCCAACAAGAACCACTAATATCCTATTTATGGTCGCAGTAGCATAGATACTTGTTTTGGTTTCTTTAATATTTTCGTTTTTTTCTATTGCCAGTATGACTCCATTCCATCGAGATAAAAAATCTTTTTCTTCAATTAATTCTACATTATTTGCCGTGGTAGTAATCTTAATTTTTCCATTTCTCTTTTGTACGAGAACCAACTCTTCAGCAGCATCCAATGTCATATTAGCAATAAAACAAGTAGGTAGGTTTCTAAGTATTTCGGGATTTACAGATACTCGTAAAGCTAAATTTGGAATATTAAAATGATCTAATACACCAGTAAGTGCGTGTAAACTAGGATAAGAAGGGTGACTTGATAATTGAAGTTGTAATTCTTCTTTATGTATACGAATATTATTCTTTATGATTAATTTTTTGAGGATCGTATGCAATTGTTCTTTCATGACTGTTAACCTTTATAAGACTACGTTTATCTTATTACTTGGTTAAAATTGGAGGTAATCAAAAAAGTTTACAATAGCAATTTCATAAGTGTGCAGAATTATTTCAAATTCGTAATACCATAAAAGTGATGATAAAGCAAAAAGAGATTGCCTTAAAAGGACAATCTCTTTTTATTTATGCAATTTAAAAAAGGGGTTACTTATCTCTGTAACTATTTTAAAATAAGGATATTACCTCGGTCATTCGAATTAATGGTTATTTCTTCTACTTTACATCGATCGAAATGATTATACCCTTGTAAATCTCCTAACATACGATCCACTCGTGCAGACGATTTAACGTTATCCAAACTTTGATTATATCCATTAGGGAGATAAAATTCAAAATCATAATCATTTAGTAACATATGTGTATACAAAAACCCTATAGTACCTGAACCTGCCCCGTCAGTAGGTCTCGGACCACCAGAAGGTGTTATGTCTCTACAAACAGATCCAATATGATAATAATAAAACTCCTCTAAGAATGCATCTCTAAAAACATTATCGTTATCTAATAAACTTTCCAAGGTTATTGTATTTTCTACAGATCCATTTACTAATGTATTCACAAAAAAACTTTCAGCTGATTCATTCCTTACCAAAGCTTGAGCTGTAAGATAAGACACCCACTGCATTATATTTTCAAGACTTTCTTCTTCTGTTTCTTCAGAGTAAGTATCAAGTGTAGTTTTATTTACTTTAAAAGTATTTTGATTTTCAATAGAATCTGGAGTAACAAATTCTTCTTTATCACAAGAGTAAAAATTAACAAACAAGAGCAGTAGTAAAAATCTAATGAATGATTTCATGATATTAAATATTTCCGATTTTTTAAATTTAACAAATAATATATTTTTAGAATGGCTATTTCATATTTGAAACAAACTAATTCATTTTAGCCATAATCAATTTCATATTCGTTATTCAGAATATTTTCTCGATTACATAATCCTTACGCCTGCTAGATACAGGAACTTTTATATCTGGGTCAATGATCAAAACACCTTGCTTATTATAACGTGACACATGTGTCTTATTTACAAGATAGGATTGATGACACCGTATAAAAATATCTTCAGACAATAACTCAATCACTTTCTTGATTGGTTTTGAGACTACTATATTTTTGTCTTTTTTTGTATAAAAAGTAGTGTAATTCCCTTCTGATTTGCAGTACAAAATATCATCTTCATATACCACGTATACATTTTCCAATGTTTTTAAAATAATACGTTTCTTTTGTGCACCCTGAAAATACTCACTAGATATTTCCACCAACTTTTCTAGATCATGTTCTTTTTTCGAATTTTCAATAGCCTTTATAACCGCCTCTTTAAATTCTGAGTTTTCTATGGGTTTCAAAATATAATCTAAAGCACCAACTTTAATTGCTTTTAGAGCATGCTCATCAAATGCGGTCACAAATATGATGTCAAAATTTTTATCTTTTATTTTGGCTAGCAAATCAAAGCTTGTTCCGTCTGTTAAATGAATATCCAAAAAAAGTAAATCGGGTTTCTTTTCTTCTATTATTTTTATAGATGCTTCCACACTTTCGGCTTCACCTACCACCTCAATATCTTCACTAAAGTATTGTGTTAGTTTTGCTTTTACATTATCTCTGATATAGACTTCATCATCTACTACTATTGCTTTAATCATCTTCCGAAAATTTATAAGGGATTAAAAACTCAACCAATACACCTGATTTACTTGCATCATTATCTTTTTTATCCAGAATACTAATCTTATGTTTTGTGGCTTTGTAAGTGAATTTAGAAATTAATTTCATGGACACAGAATTTTTATACTCTTTATTTGAGGTTTTTAGACCTACTCCATTATCCTCAATAGTACAATGAATGCATTTATTTTGTAATCGCAAAGTAATATTTATTAGTCCTCTATACGGTATTCCTAAAAAACCGTGTTCTATACTGTTCTCCACAAAAGGCTGAATCAACATCGGTGGAATAAACAATAGATCTTCTTCTTCAAAATTTTCTAAGATAATGTTATAATCAAATTTATTAGGAAAACGCAACAATTGCAGATCCATATATTTGCGTAATAGTTCTAATTCATTTTCTATCTGTACATAGTTATGTATAGAATTTTCTAAAATTAATCTCAACAATCTCGAAAACCTCAGTAAGTAATTCACAGCACTTTCTTGACTTTCTTCTATTTGATTTTGAATAACCGACAGTATATTGAATGTAAAATGCGGATTCATTTGAGCCCTTAACAGGCGTTGTTGCATTTGTATTTCCTGTTTTTGAAATTTATAACGTCTTTGTCTATAAAACAAATATCCAACCAGCATCAATAAGCCCGAAAAACCCAGTAAGACTATTAATTTTAAGTTTTTGAGCTCTGATTCATTCTTAGCTACTATGGCAAGTTTTTCTTTTTCATTAGCTGATTTTAATGCAAAAAGTTCTTCATCTATCTTTTTTTGATGTTCTCTATTATTTTCTTCTATTAAGCTCCTATATTCATTAAGAAGTTCTTCTTCCCTATCTCTTGTTCTATAATTTAATATAAAACGATACTCATTATACTTAGTCACATATGCTGGGAATGAATTGGGAAGAATTATTGCTTTTGTGGAATCTAAATATTTTTCTGCAATCTCATATTCTTCAATTTCAAGATATAAATCAGTTAAGTTATTATAAGATTCTAATACATTAAAGTTCTGGTATAATGGAATTTCTTTAGAAAGTTTTAAAACATCCTTAAAATACTTTGCGGTTTTTTTATAGTTCCTCTCATAATAATTTAATTTTCCATACGTCCTATATAACTGCCTTTTAGCATCTTTACCACATTGCACAGTATTTAAACTATCTAACAACTCAAAAGCTTCCTTTTTTTTTCTTAAACGAAGATATAGTGTTTCTGCTTTTGAATTTGCTGTAACTACATACATATCAACATTCGAAGATTGTTTGGCTGTTTCTAAGGTTTTTGAATTATAGTATAAAGATTTTTCAAAATTCTTCAAATTAATATATACCCGTTCCAGAAAATTATACGCATATACCAAGTCTCTACTATTGTCCTTGTTATTAGAAATCTCAATGAGTTTTTGCGCAGCACTGATACCATTGGCCAAATTGTTATTGTCTTCATCGGTCTCCCAAGTATTTCGAAAATACACGAGATTTCTTTTTCTATCATTTGGCCCTTTTATCAAATCAATGGTCTTATGAAAATAGTACATAGCAGAATCTACTGATCCTATCTGCTTATAGTAGTATCCCTTTCTAAACAGGTTTTCAATTAGGAGTGTATCTGGTAAATTTTTATCTCTATCAATAATGTATCGAGCAGCAGCTATATAAACTAAAGTAGAATCATTTACTGTATTTTTTGCTAACGAATGTAGATCGTTAACATTTTCAATGTTATATAATAAATCACTTTTAGCGCTTTTTTTATTACACGCAAAAAACAATACTGTAATTACAGTTAAAAATATTAGATAAGGTTTTTGCATATATTTCTTGTGGAAAAAAGTCAATTTAAAACGTACTAAAATATGTTTTTTTCCTCAAAAACAGGGATTACTCTTTTAAAAACTGGATGTTGCGTTGTAACCCTGAAAACTTAGTTCGTTTTACAGCAGATTTCTGGAATACTTTAGAAAACACTTCTTGAGTAATTTCTTCCCAATCTTTTTTAGTCATTTCTAACAATTCAGGATTTGGGTTAAAAAGTGGTTCGTTATGTGGTTTAGAAAATCGATTCCAAGGACATACATCCTGACACACATCACATCCAAACATCCAATTATCGAATTTTCCTTTTACATCTAACGGTATCTCTTCTTTAAGTTCTATCGTAAAATAAGAAATACACTTACTACCATCTACTACATAAGGATCTACAATAGCTTGTGTAGGACAAGCATCAATACAGGCGGTACAAGTACCACAATGATCCGTAACAGGTGTATCATATTCTAAATCCAAATCTACTATCAGCTCTGCTATAAAATAATAAGATCCTACTTTTTGAGTAAGCAGGTTACTATTTTTACCAATCCATCCCAATCCACTTTTTGCGGCCCAAGCTTTATCCAAAACTGGTGCTGAATCCACAAAAGCTCGACCATGAACCTCTCCGATCTGTTCGGTTATAAACTCCTGAAGTTTTCTTAATTTATCTTTAATCACATGATGATAATCCTTACCATATGCGTATTTGGATATTTTGGGCGCTTCTGGATCCGCCTGCTCCTCTGAAGGAAAATAATTCAGAAGCAATGAGATTACACTTTTAGACCCTTCAACTAAAAGTGTTGGGTCCAAGCGTTTATCAAAATGATTTTCCATATATGACATCTGGCCATGCATATTTTGTTCTAACCATTTTTCTAAACGAGGAGCTTCTTGCTCTAAAAATTCGGCTTTACTTATACCACAAGACAGAAAACCGAGTCGTTTAGCCTCAGTTTTAATCAATTGGGTATGTTTAGTTTTCGAATTCAATTTAATATCTAATGATTATTCATTTCTTCTTTTGGAAATTCATTCATAATCTGGATTCCTTTTTGAATAACCAAAGAAGTAGGTAAGGTTATATTTTCACCTTGATCAGTAGTCATAAAGACATAGAAACCTGTAATATCAATTACTTTTCCTGTCCAATCAAAATCTTTATCTAAAACCCTAATTCTATCTCCGATTCTAACAGGATGACTAAAAAACAAAATAATACTTGCAGTGAGATTAGACAATATAGACCATTGTGCAAAAAAAGCAATTCCAATGACTGCTAATACAGAAGAAATAAAAACACTAAACTCTTTTAAATCTATACCCCAAATAATCATCAAAATTATTCCTGCTAAAAGGTACTGAAGTAAAAATGATAAATTTAGTATTAACTTTCTTCTATTTGGGTTTATTGATCTTAAAACCGAAAATTTTCTAATCCCTAGTTTTGTTATAAGTAACACAAAAAACAAAATCACAAAGACAATAACAGTTACTAAGATCTCATTTTTATATATAATCATATTTTAAACATTTTAAACAACCCCATAACCTATCGCAATACAAACTTAACAACTGCATCCACAGGTTTTAATGTAATCAAAGGCTTTATCGCTATCGGAGATGAAGAAGTTATATTGTATTTCTTAACTAACTCACTTACTGTATATATCATTTCATACATCGCAAAATTACTCCCTACACACATTCTTGGTCCAGCTCCAAAAGGAAAATACCAATCCGAGTATGCTTTCTTATTATCTGAATGAAATCTGTCTGGATTAAACACTGAAGGTTCTTTCCAAAAATCCTGATGCCTATGTATCTCAAAAAATGATATCAAAACTGTAGTTCCTTTAGGTAAACATATCCCATTATATTCGTCATCTTCTATAGCAATACGATCTGAAAAATAGGCAGGAGGATACAAACGCATAGCCTCTTCAATACATTGTGTAGTGTATTTGCTTTTAGCAAATTGTTCCATCAATGATAATTCATCTTCATAAGACTCCAAAACTTCCTTATATACCTTTTCCTGAATTTCAGGATGTTTTGCTAACAGCATTAGTGAAAAACACAGTGCGTTAGAAGTAGTTTCATGTCCTGCCACAAATAAAATAAGAATCTCATCTATTAATTGATCATTACTCATCGCACTGCCATCTTCATATCTTGATGCTAACAACATATCTAACAGATCATCATAAGTCTCATTTGAATTCCTTCGTTTTTCGATAATCGAATTCAAAATATCTCGAGCTTCATCAGTTAACTTTATAGTCTTCTTAATTTGCCCTGTTAAACGAAACCACCATAGTTTATATGGTTGTCTTATTTCACGAATTAAAGACTCTTGTGCAGCTTCTGTAATATATTGAAGTCTGGCAATTGTTTTACCTGTATCCGTATAACTAAACAACGATTTAGCTACAACCTTAAAGGCCAAATCATTCATTAAAGGGTAAATATCAATAGTTTTACCAGGTTCTATTCTTGATAATTCTTCTTTAATAGTATCTTTTATAGTAGAAGCAATTACATCCAGTTTTTTCTTATAAAAAGCAGGTTGTATTAATCTTCTCTGACGTAACCAATGTTCTCCGTTAGAAGTTAACAAACCGTTTCCAATATATTTCCCTAAGTCTTTTGTCTGGAGTGGTGACTTATGATATTTACGATGTTGATTTTGAAGCATATGTTTGGCAAAACCAGCATTTCTTGTAAAAACAGCTGATTTCCCGAATCCCAAGTTCACTTCAAAAACATCTCCATGTTTCTCAAAATTTTCATGATGAAACGGTAATGGGTTACGAAGAATGCGTTTTGCATTTTTAAGCACCTTGAAAAAAGAAACCTTAGGGATTGTCATATTTTATTTATTTACTTAAAATCCAATTTAAAACAATCCACCTTGAATCCCTCCTTTTACTCTTCCCAAATGTTTATATGCAGCTTCTGTAACCTCTCTTCCTCTTGGCGTTCGCATGATAAAACCTTGCTGAATCAAAAAAGGTTCATACACTTCTTCTATAGTCTCGGCACTCTCACTAACAGCAGTTGCGATAGTAGTCAATCCAACAGGTCCTCCTTTGAATTTGTCTATCATAGTGGTTAGAATCTTATTATCCATCTCATCAAGTCCGTGAGCATCTACATTAAGGGCTTTAAGAGCGAATTTAGAAATCTCTATATCAATATTACCATTCCCCTTAATTTGAGCAAAATCTCGCACTCTACGTAACAAAGCATTAGCTATTCTAGGAGTTCCTCTACTTCGTCCTGCAATTTCTATAGCGGCTTCCATAGAAATCGGAACATTTAATATATGGGCACTTCTTTCTACAATAGTAGCCAATAGTTCTGTAGTATAATATTGTAATCTAGATTGAATCCCAAAACGAGCTCTCATTGGAGCTGTAAGTAATCCTGATCTTGTTGTGGCTCCAACTAAGGTAAAAGGATTTAAGTTAATCTGAACCGTTCGTGCGTTAGGCCCGCTTTCGATCATAATATCGATCTTGTAGTCTTCCATAGCAGAATATAGATATTCTTCTACAATTGGACTCAGCCTATGAATCTCGTCAATAAACAATACATCTCTATCATCCAGATTGGTTAATAATCCCGCTAAATCACCTGGCTTATCTAGCACTGGCCCTGAAGTAACCTTGATTCCAACCCCTAATTCATTAGCTAGAATATGTGCCAAAGTAGTTTTTCCTAATCCTGGAGGTCCATGAAACAGTGTATGATCCAATGCTTCATCTCTTAAATTTGCAGCTTGAACAAAAATCTTTAGATTTTCAAGTACTTGATCCTGTCCAGCAAAATCCTCAAACGCCAGAGGCCTTAATGCTTTTTCAATATCCAGATCCTCATTAGAATAATTTTCACTTGATGGATTAAGGTTTTCGTTCATTATAGGAAATAAATTTTAGTAATTGCTATTACTTGAATACTATATTAGATGGATCAATAACAAATATACTAGAAAAAGAAAAAGCCTTTTCATAAAAATGAAAAGGCTTTATATATTTTAATCAAAAAATGCCGTTAATGATGCATTTCTTCTTCTCCGTCTTGCAATGGTGTGATTTGCGACACATAATCTTGTCCAGCAATCACATACTCTCCGTTTTCATTTGTCTTACTATAATCATAAGGCCATCTGTATACGTGAGGTATATCTCCTGGCCAGTTCCCGTGCATATGCTCTACAGGAGTTGTCCATTCCATAGTATTTGATTTCCAAGGATTCTGCACTGCTTTCTTTCCATAGAAAATAGAGCTTATAAAATTGTACAAGAATACTAATTGACCTGCAGCTGTAATTAATGCAAAGACTGTAATTAACACATTAGTATCTGCTAAATCATCAAAATATGGGAAATTACTATTTGTATAATAACGACGAGGTAATCCAGCCATACCAATAAAGTGCATCGGGAAGAATACTCCATAAGCACCTATTGCTGTTACCCAAAAGTGTACATATCCTAGATTTTTATTCATCATTTTCCCGTACATCTTAGGGAACCAATGATACACTCCTGCAAATAAACCATACAAGGCAGAAATACCCATTACCAAGTGGAAATGCGCTACTACAAAGTATGTATCATGTACATTAATATCTAAAGTACTATCTCCAAGGATAATTCCAGTAAGACCTCCTGTAATAAAAGTAGACACTAATCCAATTGAAAACAACATCGCTGGATTGAGCTGTAAATTACCTTTCCATAGTGTTGTTATATAGTTAAATGCTTTTACCGCAGATGGTATTGCAATTAATAGCGTTGTAAATGTAAATACAGAACCTAAGAATGGATTCATACCAGAGATGAACATGTGATGCCCCCAAACGATTGTAGATAAAAATGCAATAGCTAGAATCGAAGCCACCATCGCTCTATATCCAAATATTGGTTTACGTGCATTTGTTGCAATAATTTCTGAAGTTATCCCTAATGCTGGTAGTAATACAATGTAAACTTCAGGGTGACCTAAGAACCAAAATAAGTGTTCAAAAAGTACTGGTGATCCTCCTTGATTATGAAGTACCTCTCCTGCTATATATATATCACTTAAGTAGAATGAAGTTCCAAACCCTCTATCCATAATCAACAATAATGCTGCTGATAATAATACTGGGAAAGAAACAATACCAATAATAGCTGTTACAAAGAAAGCCCATATAGTTAATGGCATACGTGTCATTGACATACCTTTGGTACGTAGATTAATTACCGTAACTACATAATTCAAAGATCCTAATAATGAAGATGCGATGAAAATAGCCATAGACACTAACCATAATGTCATTCCTGTTCCAGAACCTCCAATAGCCTGCGGAAGTGCACTCAACGGAGGGTAAATTGTCCAACCAGCAGATGCAGGTCCAGCCTCAGCAAAAAGAGACAATACCATGATCACACTACTCAAGAAAAACAACCAGTAGGAAATCATATTTAAAAATCCAGAAGCCATATCTCTAGCTCCAATCTGCAGCGGAATTAAAAGGTTACTAAATGTACCACTCAGACCTGCTGTTAATACAAAGAATACCATAATCGTACCGTGGATCGTTACTAATGCTAAGTACATTCCTGGATCCATCACTCCATCTTCTCCAAATTTACCTAATAATACTTCGAAAATGGTGAATTTATGATCAGGCCATGCTAATTGCATTCTAAACAATATAGACATCGCAATACCAATAATACCCATAATCAAACCAGTAATTAAATACTGCTTAGAGATCATTTTATGATCCTGACTAAAAATATATTTAGTGATAAATATCTCTTTATGATGATGTCCGTGATCGTGATCTTCTTCGTGACCATCTACGTGTGCTATTGCTGACATACAGTTATTCTTTTAATAAAATATATTATATTAATTTTTCTTTCTATTCTCCTTAATTACTTGCTTGTGCAGATAATTGTTCTTTGAACGTTTGTTGCGTTTTTAACCAAGCCTCATAATCTTCTTCAGACTCCACTACAATTTTCATTTGCATATTGTAATGTGAAGTTCCACAAATTTTATTACACAATAAGTAGTACTCAAATTCATATGTTTCCAGTCCTTCTTCTCCTGCTGCAACAAGTTTCTTACTTTTTTCTTTTCTGATCTTATTGATTGTTGCAACCTTCTCTACCATAAACTCGCTATTCTTCATCTCTTCTGAAGTCATAGTAGGAGTATATGAAAATTCGGTAATCATACCTGGTACAACATTCATTTGTGCTCTAAAAAAAGGCATATATGCAGAATGTAAAACATCTTGTGAACGCATTTTAAAGATTACCTTTCTATTCACTGGTAAATGCAATTCATTTGTTATTTTATCATCCATTCCATATGTATCAGAAGCATCAATACCTAAAGTATTAACTCCTTCTATAAAACGAACATTCGCTTTACCTAATTCATTATCTTCTCCAGCATATCTAGCTCTCCAATCAAATTGGTATGCATATAATTCAATAATAAGAGGATCTCCTTCTTCCTCATCGATATTCATTATATCGGTCCAAGTAAATAAACCATAGATTATTAATCCAGCTAAAACAATAACAGGAATAATTGTCCAGATAAATTCTAACTTATCATTATCTGCAAAAAACAGTGCCTTATTATTCTTATTCCCTCTGTATTTATACGAAAAGTAATGTAATAATCCTTGAGTTATGATCTGTACAAACATGATCAATACCATAGAAATTAACATCAATCTATCATATTCTACTCCATGTTCTGAAGCAGATTCTGGAAGGAAAAAGCTATTATATTGCACAAAACAATATATAGTTAAGAGGTAAATAAATATTACAAAAGCAAGCATCAACTTACCTTGTAAGTTATTATCCTTGTCGTTAGCTACTTGAGAATTATCAGCATCTTTAGCTTGAGATAATTTCAATATTTTTGTCATCTGCCAAAGGGAGATTCCAATAAGTGCTAAAACTACTATGGTTAAGAATACAGTCATCTTTTATCTATCTTCTTTTTTACGATCTAATTTTTAATAATGGAAATGTTTACTTTCCTCGATATAAGGATTACCCTTAGCTAATAATGGTGCTTTAGTTAGTGCTTTAAACACTACAAATAAGAATATCCCTAAGAACAATAACACTGCACTTATTTCAGAAACACCAATAAACCAAGATTCTCCTACAGTAGCTGGCATCACCATATTGAATACATCAATATAATGTCCGCATAATATTATTACACCTGCCATAACTACAAACCAGTTTATACGCTTGTAATCACTATTCATCAACACCAATAATGGGAAGATAAAATTCATTGCAACCATACCAAAGAAAGGTAATTTATAATCGTCTATACGTGTTATGAAATATGTTACTTCTTCAGGTATATTAGAATACCAGATTAACATAAATTGCGAGAACCAAAGGTATGTCCAAAATATACTAATACCGAACATAAACTTAGCTAAATCATGAATATGGCTGTCATTCACAAATTCCATATATCCTTTTGACTTAAGGTAAATTGTGATCAATGCAATTGTAGTAATTCCTGAAACAAATAAACTTGCAAACACATACCACCCAAATAACGTACTAAACCAATGTGGGTCAAAACTCATAATCCAATCCCAAGATGCCATAGATTCAGTATAAATAAAGAACACTAAAAATCCAGCGGAAATCTTAAAACTTTTCTTATACCATCTATTACCTGTTGGATCTTCGTCTTGTTTTCTAGAATACTTTACCGCAAAATGACGATATAGCAACCATCCTCCAAGGAAAATCGCAGCTCTGATAATAAATCCTGTTCCGTTTAGCCAGCCAGATTTACCTTGAATCAATTTATCATGAGCTACTACTTCTGGATCTGCCCAAACAAATAAATGATTAATATGAAATCCCGATAATGCAAGGATTACAAACAATATAATTCCTCCAGGAACCAAATATGCAGTAATTGCCTCCATCACTCTAAATAATACTGGAGACCAACCAGCTTGCGCTGCAAATTGTATTGCATAAAATGCTAATACACCAAGCGATATCATAAAGAAGAAAAATGCTGCAATATATAATGCCGCCCAAGGTTTATTCTGCTTTTGATGTAGTAAATGCTCATAATGTTCGTCTCCACCATGTGCATCTTCCTTACCATGAGTTTCCGTACCATGACTTTCATCAGCATGATCACCACTAGTTGCTGTTGCATCACCATGTCCTCCTCCGTGAGCATCGTGGGCTGCCATCTCTTTTTTTACATCTTCAATAGTGCTAGGAGCAGACAAAAAGCCGTAGGTAAGACCTAACGCACCTATAACCACCAGGATGATAGAAAATAATCTTAATTTACTTGATAGCGTATACATATTTATATAATATCGTTATTCTTAACTTTTATTAATGCACTAGTGTGCGTTACTGTGATTTTCCTCAGTTGTTTCGTGAGCAGTTTCCTCAACTTTTACAGGCACTACATCAGCATCAATTCTTGGCGTCTTACCTTCTAAGTCAGCCTTTAATTTTTGAACATATTGTACAATTTGCCAACGTTCATGCTCGCTAGTCTGAGATGCATATGATCCCATAGTGTTTATACCATAGTACATTACATGATATATACTACCTTCTGTAATAGCTCTACCTATATCATCATAACTAGGAACACCTAGAATTTTTTCTCTATCTACTAAAGTTCCTTTACCATCACCTTTGGCTCCGTGACAGATTGCACAGTAAATATCATACAATGCTTTTCCTGATTCTTCATTTGCCTTAGTATAGCGTATTGAATTCTTTAAAGAATCTTTAGCTAATTGATAACCTTCAGTAGAATTCTCATAATCATAAGGCATCCACCCTCTTGGAATCGAACCTTCTACAGGTAACATAGCTTCCTGACCACCAGGAAATACACTATAATTACCGTAAGTTTCATATCCTACTGGCTCATACATATTAGGCATATACTGATAATTAGGCTTTGAATCTTTTTTACAAGAAACAATACTTACCATCATTATTGCTGCTACTATTATATTTATACTATTCTTCATTATTACTAATGGTTATCTTCTTGCTTATCTATTACTTTAATTTCTACAGCACCTGTATTGCTCAAGAAATTGGTCATTGCATCTACATCATGATGACCTGCATCTACTTCCATTAAAAAGTGATCATCGGTAGTTCTTACATCAGGGTTTTCAGCTTCTTTAAATGGCCACAATTTACTTCTCATATAAAAAGTAATTACCATTAAATGCGCAGCAAAAAACACAGTAAGTTCAAACATAATTGGAACAAAGGCGGGCATATTTTCGATATAGCTAAAACTTGGCTTTCCACCAATATTTTGAGGCCAATCTTCAATCATGATATAATTCATCATTGTTATTGCTACTGTAAGTCCAACACATCCGTACATAAACGCTGTGATTGCCAACTTGGTTGGAGCTAATCCCATTGCTTTATCAAGACCGTGAACAGGAAAAGGTGTATATACCTCTTCGATATGATAATGTTCAGCACGAACCTGCTTAACAGCGTCCATTAGGACATCATCATCTGTATATAATGCATGTATAACTTTAGATGCCATACTTCTAGTTGTTTTTTAATTTTTCAGCTTGTCCTGCCCAATCGTCGCGTTGTGCTCTTCCTGGGAAAGATCCTGTAATACTATCTAATAAATTGTACTCTGTTTCGGTCATCTTACTTACCTGATCAAAAGTAAATATTCCGATTTCGTTTAATTTTTTCTCCATTACTGGACCAATACCGTTTACTTTCTTAAGATCATCTGCTGTTTGCGTAGCCGCATCAAAGGTTCCTAAGTTTCCTAATAAATTATTGATATCTTCCTGACTTGCTTCCTTAGCTTGTGCTTTAGACGGTGTCTCTTCAGAAGTAACTTGAGCTTTTACTTTTGGTAATTCATCTCTATGATCTATACCAGCTTCTCTCAGTTTTTTATATTTCTCTCCAGATGATTTCAAAATAGTTTTTACTTCTGCCTGTGCAATCACTGGGAATGTACGAGCATATAGCAAGAACAACACAAAGAAAAACCCGATTGTTCCAATAAATATTCCGATATCTACAAAAGTAGGAGAGAACATTGTCCAAGATGATGGTAAATAATCTCTATGTAATGATGTTACAATAATTACAAAACGCTCAAACCACATTCCAATATTTACAACAATCGATATTATAAATGAGAACATTATACTTCTTCTCAGCTTAGGGAACCACATAAATTGTGGAGAGAACACATTACAAGACATCATCGCCCAATATGCCCACCAATAAGGACCTGTAGCCCTGTTTAAGAATGCATATTGTTCGTACTCAACTCCAGAATACCATGCAACGAATAGTTCGGTTATATATGCTACACCAACTATTGAACCTGTAATCATAATTACAATGTTCATCAATTCGATATGCTGAATAGTAATATAGTTCTCTAGGTTAGATACTTTTCTCATAATAATAAGAAGCGTATTTACCATTGCAAATCCAGAGAAAATTGCTCCTGCAACAAAATATGGAGGGAAGATTGTAGTATGCCATCCAGGAATAACCGAGGTAGCAAAGTCAAAAGATACAATTGTATGTACAGAAAGTACTAATGGTGTTGCCAATCCAGCAAGTACTAAAGATACTTCTTCAAAACGTTGCCAATCTTTTGCTCTACCACTCCATCCAAATGAAAGGATGCCATATATTTTTTTATTAAAAGGCGTAATCGCACGGTCTCTGATCATTGCAAAATCAGGTAATAAACCAGTCCACCAGAACACTAACGATACCGAAAGATATGTTGAGATTGCAAATACATCCCAAAGTAACGGAGAATTAAAGTTTACCCATAGCGATCCAAATTGATTCGGGATAGGCAATACCCAATATGCTAACCAAGGACGTCCCATGTGAATGATTGGGAACAAACCTGCCTGAATAACTGAAAATATAGTCATTGCTTCTGCAGATCTGTTAATTGCCATTCTCCATTTCTGACGGAATAATAATAGTACCGCCGAAATTAATGTTCCTGCGTGACCTATACCTACCCACCAAACGAAGTTGGTAATATCCCAGGCCCATCCTACTGTTTTATTTAATCCCCAGGTACCTATACCTGTTGAAACTGTGTAAATTATACAACCTATTCCCCAAAGGAAAGCAAACAGCGCGATAGAAAACACAATCCACCAAGATTTATTTGCTTTACCTTCAACTGGTGCCGCTACATCCACTGTTACGTCGTGGTACGTTTTATCGCCAGTTACTAAAGGTTTTCTTATAGGTGCTTCGTAATGAGACATAATCCTTTATAATTGAATTGATTCTTTATTTAGTTTAATTAGGCTTCTGTAGTATTTCTTACTTTAGTTTGGTACATCACATTTGGTTTTGTACCTACGTGTTCAAGTAAGTGATACATACGATTATCCTCTTTTAATTTAGCAACTTCACTGTCCTTATCATTGATATCTCCAAACATCATAGCGCCAGAAGAACAGGCTGCAGAACAAGCCGTCTGGAATTCACCATCTTTAATAGCTCTTCCTTCTCTTTTAGCATCTAAAATAGTCTTTTGAGTCATTTGGATACACATAGAACATTTTTCCATAACTCCTCTAGAACGAACAGTAACATCAGGATTCAATACCATACGACCTAAATCATTATTCATATAGTAATCGAACTCATCATTTTCGTTATACAAGAACCAGTTGAATCTACGTACTTTATATGGACAGTTATTTGCACAATATCTTGTACCTACACAACGGTTATACGCCATATGGTTTTGTCCTTGTCTACCATGTGATGTTGCCGCAACAGGACAAACTGTTTCACAAGGTGCATGATTACAATGTTGACACATAACAGGCTGGAATGCTACTTCTGGACTATCAGAAGGTACTTCCATCTCACCAAATTCAGATAATGAACTTCCTAATCCAGCAATAGCGTCTTTTTTATTGTTATCACCTTCAAAACTTTCTTCTGAAGAGTAATAACGATCAATACGCAACCAGTGCATATCGCGAGATCTACGAATCTCAGACTTACCTACTACAGGAACGTTATTCTCTGCGTGACAAGCAATCACACAAGCACCACATCCAGTACAAGCGTTAAGATCTATAGAAAGATTAAAATGATGCCCTATTGAACGATCAAACTCATCCCAAAGATCAACTTCTGGTGAAGTCACTTCGAATTCGATATGATCCTTACTTACTTGAGGAACAGCATTCCACTCTTTCTTATCTTTTGTATTAAATATCTCTAGTGTCGTTTCTTTGATAATATCACCACGACCCATTAATGTATTATGCAATTGTACACAAGCGAACTCATGAGTACCTTCGGCCTTTGCAAGCGTTACAGATTGAACTGCATTTTGATTTTGGTATAATGCATATGCATTAACACCTACTTGCATCTCTTCTTTCAAGCCAGCTTTCTTACCATATCCTAAAGCAAGTCCAACAGAACCTTTAGCTTGTCCTGGTTGAATTATTATTGGTGCAACTACATCAACACCATTAACAGAAACCTTAGCATAACTTCCATTTAAGGCACCATTAGCAACATTTTCATTTATCAATTCAAGTCCTTCAGCATCTGCTCTGGAAATGGTTAGATAGTTATCCCAAGAAGCTCTAGTAATAGGATCAGGCATCTCTTGCAACCAAGGGTTATTAGCCTGTTGCCCATCTCCTAAAGATGTTTTAGTATATAATGTAAGTTCTAATCCATTTGATTTTGCTATTGACAATCTTCTTGCCGCAGCACCAACATTAGGACCTGCAGGAGTTTCAACAACTTCAGCATCTCCTTCTGGAGCAGCAATAGCAGTCTCTAAAGATTCTTTAGCAAGCACTGGTTTCACCAATACTCCATCATGCAATGCCTGATTCCAAGATGTTCCTCCAAGAACTCCTGTCCACGCATTTTTAATGTAATCATTATATGAAGCCGTATTTCCTGTCCATTTTAACAATGTTTCCTGAAACTGACGAGTATCAAATAATGGGCGAATTGTAGGTTGCATTAAACTATAGCTACCTTTCTTCAATTCTACATCACCCCAAGATTCTAAATAATGAGGAGTTGTTGCTACATAATCACATCCTACAGCAGTTTCATCATTGTGCATACTAAACGCAACAGAAACATCTACTTTTTCTAAACCAGATTTAAACTCATCTGCATTAGCAAGAGAATATGCAGGATTAACTCCAGCAACTAACAAGCCACCTACGCGACCTGCATTCATATCTTTAATTAACTGAGCAACTGCCTTTGTATTACCTTGACGGATTTTACGAGGAGTACTTTCGTTAAATGCTTTACTACTTATTGCTTTATTAATTGCTAAAACTAACAATTGCGCATCTACATCCTGAATTCCAGTAACAACAACTGCATTACTACCAGCTTTTTGTATATGCTTAGCCGCTTTTACTACTTCTGCTTCCAGATTTGCTTCTAAAGTACTTTTAGAACCTGATCCTGTTACATATGCATATAAAGCTGCTAATACTTGTTTTTGTTGTGTTGGCGTAGCTTTAACTCTTCTATCCGCATTTGCTCCAGATAAAGACATATTTGCTTCGAACTGTACATGCTTAGACATTTTTCCATTTTTAGGAACACGTCCGATTGCATATCCACTATCGTATCCTCCACCTTGCCAATCTCCTAAGAAATCCGCACCAACACTAACTATAGTATTTACTTTAGAGAAGTCATAATCCGCTAACGCTCTTTCACCATACATCGCTTCATAAGCATCCAATGCTTCACTTGAAGAAACCGCATCATACACTACATGAGAGACATTACCGTATTTCGCTTTAAATTCTGATACTAGCTGAGAGGTAGAAGGACTAGCAAACGTTTGAGTTAACAACACAATTTGTTTACCTCCAAGTCCATTTAACTTAGCAGAAACTTCTTTATCCAAGGTTTCCCAAGTAATATCTTCTTCTCCTTTCTTAGGCCCTTGTAATCTAGAATTATCATATAATGATAAAACCGACGCATGAACCCTTGCATTTGCCTCACCATTAGAAGTAGCTAGGTTATTATTTTCCACCTTAATTGGACGACCTTCTCTTGTTTTAATCAACACACTTGCAAAATCAAAACCATCGGCAATGGTAGTTGCATAATAATTAGCAACACCAGGAACGATTCGATCTGGTTGCACTACATATGGTATTGACTTTATAACTGGTCCTTCACAAGCTGCTAAAGAAGCAGCTGCAGTACTAAAACCTACATATTTAAGAAAATCACGACGCGTAGTCGAAGAATTCTCCAGAGATGATTTATCTCCTAAAAACTCATCGGTAGGAATCTCCTGCACGAATTCGTTTTGTTGTAGCGTCTCAACAATAGAGCTATTTTCGTTTAGCTCTTCAACACTTTTCCAGTATTTCTTGTTTGATGACATATATAATTGATATTAGCTTCTTACTATTTCCAGATAAACTGGATTGACTTTTATATTAATAGTGGCACTTACCACATTCTAGACCGCCCATTTGAGCTGCGGTCAATTTATCTACACCGTATTTTTTAGACAATTCTTCATGAATTTTTTCATAATACTCATTGCCTGCAACATTTACGTTTGTTTCTCTGTGACAGTTAATACACCATCCCATTGTCAATGGCGCATGCTGATACACAACCTCCATCTCCTCTACAGGTCCGTGACATTTCTGACACTCTACACCTGCAACTGTTACGTGCTGAGAATGATTAAAGTATGCAAAATCCGGAAGATTATGAATACGAACCCATTTTACAGGCTCAGTATCTCCAGTATAAGCTTGTGTAGCTTCATCCCATCCAGCTGCTTTGTACAACTTCTTAATCTCTTTATCATAGAAATCCTTAGAATGATCAATAGTAGCGGTAGCATCAGCTACTTCACTAATTGATTTATGACAGTTCATACACACATTAAGTGAAGGGATTCCCGAAGTCTTACTTACTCTCGCAGATGAGTGACAATACTTACACTCTATCTTATTATCACCAGCATGAATCTTATGAGAAAAATGTATTGGTTGTATTGGTTGATACCCTTGATCAACACCTACTTGCATAAAGTAGCCATACACAAAGTAACCACTAGACAACAATAAAAATATCGCTGCTACCAATACTAAAAATTGATTTTGAACAAATGCCTTCCAAATTGGAGTTCTTTCTTCAGATGCTGGTAATTCAATATTATTAGCCTCTGCAAAACTTCTAAGTGTTTTATTCACTAAGAACAACACAACAACCAGCATCAAAAACACTAATGCTAAGGCAGCTAAAATAAGGTTTGTTGAAACTCCTCCTTCAGTCTGAGAAGCTTTCTCCAAACCAGGTGGCGGTGTTGGTGGCGTATAAGGAACGGACACATATGCTAAGATATCATCAATATCTTTGTTTGTTAACTGCGGAAATGCATTCATTGCAGTTTTATTGTACTCTTCAAAAATAGCAATAGCGTCTGCATCACCAGAAGCGATCATCGCAGCACTATTCTTTATCCAAGAATACAACCATTCTCTATCGTGTTTTTCTGTAACTCCAAACAATGCTGGTCCAGTCATTTTTTTGTAACGCTTATGACAAGCTGCACAAAGTGACTTAAACAAAGCTTCTCCTTTTGTTATATCTCCTCCTGCTGCAGATTCTTCAGCAACGGCTTCAGTTGAAGTCGCTTCTTCCTGAGCACAAACTGGATTCATGAAAGAGAATAAAAAAACAGTTCCTAGGAGTAGGAGTTTTGAGGCTGAATTTCGGTATTTCACCTGTTTCATATTATTAAGTAGAATTATCGTCTAAATTTTGGTACGGTTTTTTCATTATTCATAAAAAAAGATGTAAAAACCACGTCCTTTTAATTCGACGACAAAAGTACTATAATAAGTCGATTTTAGAAATGTTAGCGAACTGTTAAGTACTAATTTATAATAATTCTAAATAATATTTTTAAAGGATTTTGAGTTATTAAACTTTACCTTTGCATCAAATCTATTTGTAATGAGAATTTTAAACCCAATGAACAACCTTTTACTATTAGGTTTTTGTTTTACCGGAATAAGCTATATAAGTGCACAGGATTCTACTAATTCTGACAATCCAACGGTTTTTACAACCATAGAAATAGCTCCTCCTTCTGATCCTACTGTTTCAATTAGTCAAGATCCAAAGATCCAACAACTACTTGACATTAAAACCAAAATGGATAAAGATGGCGAGTTTAGCGATAATTATAAAATTCAATTGTATAATGGCAATATGAATGAAGCCCAAAAGGTTTTAAAGAAAGCAGAAGCTTTGTTTCCTCAATGGAATACAGAAATCAAATGGGAAACTCCAGAATTTAAGGTATGGATTGGTAATTATCGAACTAAGCTAGAAAGAGATCGCGCTCTAAGAGAAATCAAAGCAGAGTTCTCTGGTGCTTTTGGACCTCAGAAAAATAAGTAAATTACTTTTTACCAAATAAAACAAAACCCGATAATTTAATTATCGGGTTTTATTGTTTTACTATTTATTTAAGTTGTTATAATTTCTTCTTCACAGCAACTTCCTGGAAGGATTCAATTACATCACCTATTTTGATATCATTGTAGTTCTTAACTTGCAATCCACAGTCATATCCTTTTGATACTTCTTTTACATCATCTTTAAATCTCTTTAAAGAAGCAAGTTCTCCTGTATACACAACCACACCTTCACGAATTAATCGTACTCCTGCGTTGCGGATAATCTTACCTGTTTGTACCATACAACCAGCGATTGTACCAACTTTAGATATTTTAAATGTCTCTCTAATCTCAGCCGTACCAGTAATCTCTTCCTTCATTACTGGAGAAAGCATACCTTCCATTGCATCTTTAAGATCATTGATCGCATCATAAATAATAGAATATGTTCTGATATCAATTTCTTCCTTATCAGCAACCATTCTAGCATTACCAGCTGGTCTTACATTAAATCCAATAATAATAGCATCTGATGCTGAAGCTAAGAGCACATCACTCTCAGTAATCGCACCAACGGCTTTATGTATAATATTCACATGAATTTCTTCAGTAGACAATTTCTGGAAGGAATCCGTCAATGCTTCTACAGAACCATCCACATCACCTTTAAGAATAATATTCAATTCTTTAAAGTCTCCAAGTGCAATTCGACGTCCTATTTCATCCAGTGTAATATGTCGTTGTGTACGTACAGATTGTTCTCTATGCAATTGAGCACGCTTAGATGCAATATCCTTCGCTTCTCTTTCATCTTCTAAGACACTAAACTTATCTCCCGCTTGAGGCGCACCATCCAGACCTAATATAGATACTGGTATTGAAGGACCAGCCTCTTTTACATTATTACCTCTTTCATCGTGCATTGCCTTAATCTTTCCACTATTCTTTCCTGCCAAGACATAATCTCCAACTCGAAGTGTTCCTGTTTGAACTAAAATAGTTGACACATATCCACGTCCTTTATCTAAGAACGCCTCTACAACAGTACCTGCTGCCAATCTATCTGGATTTGCCTTAAGCTCTAGAATCTCAGCTTCAAGCAATACTTTTTCCAACAATTCCTTAACTCCTAATCCAGTTTTTGCCGAAATATCATGGGACTGGATTTTTCCACCCCAATCTTCAACTAGCAAATTCATAGAAGCTAACTTCTCTTTTATCTTTTCAGGATTTGCTTCAGGTCTATCTACCTTATTAATAGCAAAAACAATTGGCACTCCTGCAGCTTGCGCATGGCTAATCGCCTCCTTAGTCTGAGGCATCACATCATCATCAGCTGCAATTACGATAATTGCTAAATCCGTTACTTGAGCACCACGAGCACGCATTGCTGTAAATGCTTCGTGACCAGGTGTATCTAAAAATGCAATTTTTTGCCCATTTTCTAATTGAACCCCATATGCACCAATATGCTGTGTGATTCCACCACTTTCTCCTGCAATTACATTTTCTTTTCTAATATTATCTAATAGCGATGTTTTACCATGATCTACGTGTCCCATCACCGTAACAATCGGAGCTCTAGACACAAGATCCTCTGGAGCATCTACTATTTCTTCTATAGCTTCTTCTATATCCGAAGTTACAAAGTCAACCTCGTAACCAAATTCATCAGCAACTATAGAAAGTGTTTCAGCGTCCAAACGCTGATTCATAGTAACCATTATACCCAATGACATACAAGCAGATATTACTTGTGTAGTTGGAACATCCATCATGGTTGCTACTTCAGAAACTGTAACAAATTCTGTTACTTTAAGCACTTTGCTTTCTTGTTCCTGTTGCGCCACATCATCTTCCGCTTTTTGACGGTGTTGATCACGCTTATCTCTACGATACTTCGCAGCTTTTGACTTATTAGATTTCCCTTGAAGCTTTTCAAGAGTTTCTCTTACCTGCTTTTGTACTTCTTCTTCACTCGGCTCCTCCTTAACGATAGCAGGTCTTTTACCTTTTCCTGGACCTCTGTTTCCTGGACCTCTATTACCAGGACCACGATTTCCTCCTTGTCTATTACCAGAACCTGGTTTTCCTCCACCAGATCCATCTTTACTTATTCTTTTTCTTCGTTTTTTAGGATCTCCTCCAGAAGTTTTATCAGATTTCTCTTCCTTCTTTTTTGGTGGCTTTTGAAACTTAGTTAAATCAATTTTTTGACCTGTAAAATTTGGGCCATCCAATTTTTTATACTGTGTTTCAACCTTTACAGGATCAGCAGGAACCTCAGCATCTTGATCAGCTGGAGTTTCCTTTTTTGAAGTTGGCTGTTCTGCTGGTTTCTCAGCTTTTTTCTGTTCCAAATCAATTGGAGCAACTTTAGCTATTTTAATACCTTTTTTAGCAGGTCTGTTTGAAACAACTTCCGGCTCCCTTTCCTTTACCTCTTCCTTTTTTACTTCTTCTTTTTTCGGAGCTTCTTCTGCTACTTTTTCTGCTGTTTTTTCTTCGGGCTGTTCAGCAGTTTCTTCTTTTTTATCCAATTCAATCTTACCCACTTGTTTAGGTCCAGTCAATTGGGCTTTAGCTTTTACAACTTCACGAGCTTCAGCACGCTTACGTCTTTCCTCCTGCTCTGTCTCAATCTGCACTCTTAGCGCTTCTTTCTCCTTTCTTTTTTCCTCACCAACCTCTTTTGAAGCCACTTTCTTACTCTTATCTGTTTGGAACTCGTCAAACAAGAGTTGATAGATCTCTGGAGAAATTTTTGTGGTAGGACGCGAGTCTATCTCATGACCTTTTGAATTCAAAAAGTCAACAGCCCGATCTAGTGAGATATTGAATTCACGTAATACCTTATTTAATCTCATTGTTTTTGCTTCAGCCATAAATGCCTATTATTTTATGCTCAAATATAAATTAATTGAAGTTATTAATCTTCAAATTCTGATTTTAATATTCTAATAACTTCACCTACAGTCTCTTCTTCGAGATCTGTTCTTTTTACTAAGTCTTTAATATCTTGTTCTAAAATACTTTTAGCTGTATCTAATCCTATTTTAGCAAACTCTTCTATAATCCAAGAATCGATTTCATCAGAAAACTCAGATAACTCTACATCTTCTTCTACACCTTCTCTAAACACATCTATCTCAAAACCAGTTAACTGACCCGCCAATCGTATATTATGTCCACCTCTTCCAATTGCCTTAGAGACCTCTTCTGGTTTTAACATAACTTCTGCACGTCCTCCATCCTCGTTTAACTTAATCGAAGTTACTTTAGCAGGACTCAACGCTCTGGTAATAAACAACTGCAAGTTATTTGTGTAATTAATTACATCGATATTTTCATTACCTAGTTCTCTTACAATACCATGGATACGAGACCCCTTCATACCTACACAAGCTCCAACAGGATCAATTCTATCATCATAAGAATCTACCGCTACTTTTGCTTTTTCGCCTGGAATTCTAACCACTTTTTTCACAGTAATTAAACCGTCAAAAACTTCTGGTATCTCAGATTCGAATAACTTCTCTAAGAATAAAGGCGATGTTCTTGACATTATAATAGCAGGTTTATTACCTTTTAACTCTACAGACTCTATAACTCCGCGCACATTCTCGCCTTTTCTAAAAAAGTCTGAAGGAATTTGTCTATCCTTAGGCAAAATAATTTCATTCCCCTCATCGTCTAATAAAATTATTGCTCTGTGACGAATATGATGAACCTCCGCAGTATAAATTTCTCCTTCTAATTCTTTAAATTGCTTATAGATGTTAGTATTATCGTGTTCGTGGATTTTAGAAATCAAATTTTGACGTAACGCCAAAATAGATCGTCTTCCTAAATCTATTAATTTCACCTCTTGAGAAACATCTTCACCTATTTCAAAATCAGGTTCTATTTTCTGCGCTTCAGAAAGAGATATTTCCTGATTACCATCTTCTACTTCACCATCTGCAACAACAATACGGTTTCTCCAAATCTCTAAATCCCCTTTATCAGGATTTATAATGATATCGAAATTATCATCACTACCAAATTTCTTTTTTAATGCATTTCTAAATACATCTTCTAAGATCGCCATCAGTGTAACACGATCGATTAACTTATCATCTTTAAATTCCGAAAATGACTCAATTAATGCGATATTTTCCATATCAATCTATAATTAAAATGTTATCATAACTTTTGCTTCTTGTATTTCATTATAAGCAATACAAGCTTCTTTGGTTACTGTTATTTTTCCTTTTCCTACTGGCTTCGGCTCTCTAGCTTTCCAAACCAACGTAATATTCTCATCGGTCACAGAAGTTAATTCTCCTTCAACAGTATTATTATCTTCTTTTTTTACCTTAAGTTTTCTACCCAAGTTCTTCTTATACTGACGTTGATGCATTAAACCTTCAGAAACACCAGCAGACATTACTTGTAAAGAAAAATCTTCTTCTTCGCGATCTAAATTATGCTCAATAGCTCTACTTACAGCAATACAATCTTCTACTGTCACACCTTCATCACCATCTATAATAACTTCGATACTATTATCCGAATGTATTTTATGATCAATCAAAAACAACATAGGCCTCTCGTCAAGTGCCTTTTCTAACAAACTCTGAACTCTATCTTTTAATAACATAAGTAGATAAAAAGAGGGGACTTTTCGTCCCCTCAATCTGGTTTTTTAATTTCAACGGTGCAAAGATAGTAATAATATCTTAGATTCAAAATCTAGATAAGAATGAATTTATTCGTAAATTTAAGTGACTATTAAGGCATTACCTCATTTTATATGATCTAGAAACACATTATCAAAGCTTAATTACGATAAAACAACACTTCTAAATCATTTATTATTCTATTGACTAATTTTTTTAAACATACTTTATCATGATCAAAAAAATACTAGTACCAACAGATTTTTCGCCTCAAGCTGAAAGTGCGTTGAAAGTAGCTGCACAAATAGCCAAAAAAAATGACTGCCAAATTTACTTATTACATATTCTTGAAATGCCAGTCCATTTAGTCGACTTAATGTCCTCTAGCAACTCTGCACCTGCACCAGAAGCTGTATTTTTCATGCAACAAACTCACAAAAAATTTGAGGAAGTAATGGCTAGTGACTACCTACAAGGTCTAGAAGTAATTGAAACAGTTAGTTTTGAAGATGTTCTTCAAGGTATTATAGACTCTTGTGAAAAAAATCAGATAGACATGATCATTATGGGATCTCATGGTTCTTCTGGTTTCGAAGAATTATTTATTGGTTCCAACGCTGAAAAAGTTGTACGAACCTCAAAACAACCAGTCTTAGTTATAAAAGAAGATTGTGACATCTTTAAAGTTAGCGACCTAGTATATGCAACGAATTTTGACGATGAAGACAAACCTTCACTTATTTCTGCACATGAGTTTGCAAAGCAGCTAAACGCAAAACTACATTTAGTATGGATTAACACAGCAAATAGCTTTAAAACAACCAGTGAAACGGAAGAAAAGATGAATTTCATGATTGCTGGTTTACCTATTGACAATTATACATTAAACATATATAATGACATTAACGTTGAAAAAGGAATTTTAAATTTTGCTAACTCTGTAGATGCGGGTCTTATAGGAATTAGCACACACGGAAGAAAAGGTTTATCTCATTTTATCAATGGAAGTTTAGGAGAAGATGTAGTAAATCATGCCAAGAGACCAGTTTTAACTTTTAAGATCTAACGTAGAATTATTACAAATAAAAAAAGGAACGTTAGATACGTTCCTTTTTTGTTGGTCTACTAGGGCTCGAACCTAGACTCTTCTGGACCAAAACCAGACGTGTTGCCAGTTACACCATAGACCAATGCGTGATTGCGGGTGCAAATTTAATACATTCTTTTTGGTCTGCAAACATTTTTTTCAAAAATTTATCTCTACTTCATTTTTTAACAATTAAATTCGACTGAATTTAAATACATACTACGCCAAAATATAAACTTCTGTTAAGCGTTTGCTAAAAAAACTAATAGAGAAGTATTTTTATTACTAAATTCGCCACACGTTATATAACAGTTAGATCTTATGAACACATTCAACTTTAAAAAGTGGAATAAAATATTGGGATGGGCAGTTTTCGGAATCGCCCTATGTGTATACTCCCTTACCGTAGAACCAACAGCTAGTTTTTGGGATGCTGGTGAATATATTGCTACCTCATCAAAACTACAAGTTGGTCACCCTCCTGGAGCTCCTCTGTTCCAAATGATTGGTGCATTTGCTTCTATATTTGCATCAGATGCTACTCAAATTGCATTGGTAGTAAACATGACCTCGGCTTTTGCAAGTGCCTTTTCTATTTTATTTATGTTCTGGTCGATCACAATTCTTGTTCGAAGACTTGTTATAAAAGATGAAGAATTTACAACTGGTAAAGCTTTTGCTGTTTTAGGAAGTGGGTTAGTAGGATCTCTGGCTTTTGCTTTTACTGATAGCTTTTGGTTTAATGCCGTAGAAGCCGAAGTATATGCTATGGCAATTTGTGTTTTATCTATCTTATTCTATCTAGGATTACTTTGGGAGAGAGACATGCATAAACCAAGAGCTAATCGCTGGTTAATTCTTATCGCATTTATTGCTGGACTTTCTTTTGGAATTCACTTTATGGGATTACTTTCAATACCAGCCATAGGTTTATTGTATTATTTTAAAAATTATAAAGTAACTGTAAAAAGCTTCATCACTGCTAACTTAGTAGTAGTTGCAATCTTATTATTCATTTTTAAATTGCTTTTACCTACTACATTGAAGTTATTCGGGTGGTTCGAAGTTACCTTTGTAAATAGTTTTGGAATGCCTTTTAACTCTGGAACTATATTTCTGGGACTCATTATAGCTGCTGCGTTTTATTTTGCACTAAAGTATACTCGAAAAAAAGAATATCCATTAATCAACTCATCAGTACTATGTATCTTGTTTATTTTTATTGGATTTTCTTGTTGGATTATGTTACCTATAAGAGCCAATGCAGGAACTGTTATTAATGAAAACAACCCAAATAATGCACGTGAATTATTAGCATATTATAATCTAGAGCAATATCCAGAAACTCATTTATTCTACGGACCTCAATTTACAGAAATTTATGCTGGATTGGATGAAAACAATCCGTATGAGGACGATAAACCTAAATATGAGAAAAATCTTAAAACTGGCAAATATGATATTGTAAATGACTGGAAAAATGCAAAACAAAATATAGATGACTCCCAAAAAGCTTTTTTACCTAGAATGTGGAGTACAGAGCACATAGCCAACTACATGGATTTTACAGGTCCAATAAAATTTACCATCAAACCCGAATATCAAGATGAAGGTGAATTATTGGATGCTGTTACTCAATTTAGACGAGAATATGCTACTGGAAAGTTAGATAACGATGATTACAATAAATTTTTAAGATCGTTTGGTGACTATATAGATGTAGAAAAACCTTCTTTCAAATCTAATATCCAATACCTTTTAGAATACCAAATGGGATATATGTACTGGAGATATTTTATGTGGAACTTTGTTGGAAGACAAGATGATAACCAAGGTAAGTACACAGATTTAGAAGGAAATTGGTTAAGCGGAATTAAGTTTATTGACGAAATGCACCTAGGCTCTCAAGATAATTTGCCTACTGATGTTCTTAAAAACAAAGCACGTAATACTTATTATTTCTTACCATTATTATTGGGTCTAATTGGTTTTGTGTTTCAGATGCAACGAGACAAAAAGAATTTCTGGGTTTTATTAGTCTTTTTCTTATTTACCGGATTAGCCTTAAAAATATATCTTAATGAACGACCTTTTGAGCCTAGAGAACGAGACTATGCCTTAGTAGGGTCATTTTATGTTTTTGCTATATGGATTGGCTTTGGGGTATATGCGTTATTTGATATTTTAAAAAATGCATTAAAGCCTAAATTATTGGCCCCAATAGTTACCACCGTTTGTTTGTTAGCAGTACCCGTATTATTGGCTGCTCAGAATTGGGATGATCATGATCGTTCTAACAGATATACTGCGCAAGCTATGGCAAAAATGTATTTACAATCCTGCCAGAACGATGCTATTCTCTTTACTATTGGGGATAATGACACATTTGCTTTATGGTATGCTCAAGAAATAGAAGAATACCGAACCGATGTTCGAACTGTAAACACTAGCCTTTTTGCTACTGATTGGTATATCGATCAAATGAAAAAGGCCGCATATGATGGCAAACCAATCCCATCCCAATTGACTCATGATTTTTATCGTTTTGGAAATAATGATGCCATCTATTACCAAAAGGTGACAAATGATACTATGCTTATCAAAAATTGGATGCGCTGGATTGAAACAGATGACCCAAGAACTAAAGGTGACTTAGGAAATGGAAAAAAAGTAAACACTTTCCCAACTAAGCACATTAGAATTCCAGTAGATAAGGAAGCTGTTCTTAGAAACGGGATCGTACCTCAAAAAGATGCTGATCTTATTGTTCCATACATTGACATACACCTTAACGGAAATCTATTATTTAAAAACAGGTTGTTAATGCTAGACATTATTGCCAATAATAATTGGGAACGCCCTATCTATTTTACTGGTGGTAGTTTTGGGGATGATGACTATTTATGGATGAAAGACTATCTGCAATTAGATGGTGTCACATATAAATTAGTTCCTATACGAACCAAATTAGATAAACGTAACCCTTATGACATGGGACGTATCGATACAGATGTTATGTATAAAAATGTAACAAGCTGGGATTGGGGAAATAGCGAAAGCCCTAGTATTTATCATGATCCCGAAACTCGAAAAAACGCAATTACATATCGTAGTAATCTTGCCCGATTAGTTGAAGCTCTAATTATCGAAGGCAAAAAAGACAAGGCTAAGGAGATTCTTGATCTTGGAATGGAAAAAATGCCAATAGAGTATTACGAATATTATACACTCTTAGAACCATATGTTAGTGGTTATTATGAGGTAGGAGAAAAAGAAAAAGCTCGTGAGCTCTGGAATAAAGTTGCAAAAAAATACCAAGAACAACTTACCTATTTCGGAAGTCTTACATTAGAAAACCAATATCAATATGCTGGAGAAATTGTGAGTAATGTAGAACGATACAGAAGTGTTGTAGATCTATTACTAATTAATCAGGATAGAGATATGATCGAAGAAAAAGCAGAAGAATTTAATCGATATCTTAGATTATTTACAAGACTTTATTCTGAAGATGAAGAATATGATCGTGACCAACCAGTGACTATAGAAGAATTAGATGAGAATAGCTCAATTGGGAAAGAGATTCTAGAAGCAACTCCAACCAATGATTCTTTGGATAGTATACCAAATTCGTAAACATAAGGAGCCTCTTTGATGAGGCTCTTTTTTTTCTAGAATAATTTGAAAATAATACCGACTAAAACACCAGACAGTATTAAATTACTTTTTCCAAATTATGTTTGGGATTTTTATGCAAAGAAAGAAAGGAAGATATACCTAACTTTTGATGATGGACCTATACCCATAATAACTGAATTCGTTTTAAATCAGCTAGAACAATATAACGCAAAAGCTACATTCTTTTGTATTGGTGAAAACATTAAAAAACATCCAGAAATATTTAAAAAAATCATTACTGCTGGTCACGCCATAGGAAATCATACTATGAATCATCTAAAGGCGAGAAAAAACAACACCACTACCTATATAGAAAATGTTGCACATTGTGATAAAGAAATAAAACAACATACAGATTGTAAAAACAAACTATTTAGACCTCCTTATGGCCAACTAAGTAAGTCCAAGTTAACAACATTGAGAAAGCTTGGTTATCAAATCATATTATGGGATGTATTATCAAAAGATTGGGATAAAGATACATCTAATGAAGAATGTGCAAGCAACGTTATAAACAACTCAAAAAGTGGCAGTATTATTGTTTTTCATGACAGTATTAAAGCTTCAGAAAATCTAAAGTTTGCACTACCAAAAGTTTTAGCATATTTCACAGAAAAAGGATATATTTTTGATAAGATAACTAGCAGTTAACTTCAAACATACTCTTTCATTAATCCGATAAGTGTGTTAGCGTCTTGTTCCCCACTCTGTCTCCATACCATTTCACCTTCTTTATAAATCATTAGTGTAGGAAGGCCTTTAATACGAAGCGCTGTAGCCAACTCTTCATTTTTATCAACATCTATCTTGATCACTTTGGCTTTATCGCCAAGAGCAGCAGCCACATCTTTTAATACAGGGTGCATGGATACAGATGGTTCATTCCACTCAGTATAAAAATCCAGTAAAACTGGAACCTCGATACCTATTAACTCTCCAAACTTTGACATGTTCTAAAAATTTTATCTTCCAACTCTGTCATAGTAACGAACAAAGCTGCAATATAATTGTAAATATAACATTTTCTATGAACTAAGTTGGTTTAGAACCTTTTCTCAATTCGATTACTGTAATCTCCGGCCAAATCCCAACTCTACCTGGAAACGCATGAAACCCAAAACCTCTATTCACATTTAAATATCGTCCCATCTCAGAATACATACCAGCCCATTGCTTATACACATACTGAACTGGACTCCATTTTAAAAAACCAGGAATTTCTATCCCAAACTGAAATCCATGAGTATGTCCACTTAAGGTAAGATGATAATGATCCTCATGTTTTTTTACCTCGTATTCCCAATGTGAAGGATCATGACTTAACAAAATCTTAAAATCTTCTTTGGAAACTTGCTCAGAAGCCTTTGTTAAATCCCCTGCTTTCTTAAAGTTATGCCCCCAATTCTCTACTCCTACAACAGCTATTCGTTCGCCATCTTTTTCTACAAAAGCACTTTCATTAAGTAATAATTTAAAATCTATCTTGGCATGAACTTCTTTTATTGCTTCAAAATTAGCTTCTTTTTCTTCTTCACTATCCCAAGTTACGTACTCTCCATAATCATGGTTACCTAAAATTGAGTATTTGCCGTACGAAGGTGTTTTAAGCCCTTTAAAAACATCTATCCAGTCATCCATTTCACTTGCCATCGTATTTACAATATCACCTGTAAACACCAATAAATCTGTTTTCTGTTCATTAATCAAATTAACAGCATATTCAATTTTAGTAACCTCATCAAAGCTACCAGAATGAATATCAGAAATCTGAGTTAACCGAAACCCATCGAATGCATTGGGCAGATCTTCAAAATATAATGTGTGATTGATCACTTTAAAATTATACTTCCCCCTAAATATACCGTGTACCAATCCCGTAAAAGGAATAGCAGCTACTCCTAATGCAATCTGGCTAATAAATTTTCTGCGATCAGGTAAATATTGTGTAGCGTTTCCATCAAAAAAAGTATTGGTTAAATACGTATATCCAGCAACGCAAAGCCTGATAATATCCTCTCCAAACATAAACAACACCAAAATCAGTTTTGGAACTAATGTCACTAGCAACAAACCACTAGCTCTAAGACTATATTTTGTAGGCCCTACACTTCTATCATAATTAGTGAATATATAAATTACATATCCAATAATAACTAACGAAAAAACCAAATATAATATCTGAATCCATTGATTTTTGGTAATTGTCCTAATTACCTGGTAAGCATATATTTCTATTAACACATATATTACAAGAGGAATAATCCAACGCATATCTAGCAAAATTTATTAATGGAGCAAAACTATCTTACCTTTTCTCAATCGTAGTTATATTTAAGTAAAAATTAACTGTTTACAAATGAATCGCAAGAAAAAATCACCATTACAAGTGTATACAAATACGGTACTCTATAAATCTTAGTATTTTCTTTCATATGTAAACTTTTTATTCGTACCTTCGTTTCACCATATAACAATGGTATATGTGCAAAAAAAATCTACTTTATTTATAAAATATTACTATCGTATTTATAGCAATTGATAACATTGTTATCAATTTTATTTTGGGGCGAAATGCCGTCATTCATTGACGGCATTTCTTATTTAATAGATTTTGAAACCATTTTCATCAATCTTCTTTTTATATTGTATTTCTAAAAAACTGAACTCATATTATGTCACAAAAACGTCTTTTCCTTCTAGATGCTTTCGCTCTTATTTTTCGCGGTTATTATGCTTTGATTAAAAACCCAAGAATCAATTCTAAAGGGCAAGATACATCCGCAATCATGGGATTTGTCAATTCACTTTTTGATGTTATCAAAAGAGAAAAACCAGATCATCTTGCAGTTGCTTTTGATAAACAAGGTAGTAGGGATCGTTTAGAAATATTTCCAGAATACAAAGCGAATAGAGATGAAACTCCAGAAGCTATAAAAATTGCAGTTCCTATTATACAAGAAATATTAAAAGCCATGCATATTCCTATTATTGAAGAAGCTGGTGTAGAAGCAGATGATTTAATTGGAACTATTGCAAAACAGGCGGAAAAAGAAGGATATCAGACTTACATGGTTACTCCTGACAAAGATTACGCACAATTGGTATCAGAAAATATTTTTATGTATCGCCCAGCCAGGATGGGAAATGGTATTGAAATATGGGGTATTCCTGAAGTACAAAAAAGATTCGAGGTTGAACGACCAGAACAGGTAATCGACTACTTAGGAATGATGGGAGATGCTGTAGATAATATCCCAGGACTACCAGGTGTTGGAGATAAAACTGCTAAAAAGTTTATTGCTGCATATGGTTCTATGGAAGGACTTCTTGCCAACACAGATAAATTGAAAGGCAAAATGAAAGAAAAAGTAGAAGCTAATGCCGAATTAGGGTTACTTTCTAAAAAACTGGCTACAATTATTCTTGATTGTGATGTTACTTTTGATGCAAAAGATTACGAGATTTCTAAACCTGATGCAAAAAAAGTAGGGGAAATCTTCGAAGAACTGGAGTTTAGAAGATTAACAGACCAATTTACTAAAATTTTCTTTCCTTCAGAAACAGCAGCAACCCAAAGCACAACACCTTCTTCTAAAAAACAACCAGAGCAAGCAGGTGCGGGTCAATTTTCGTTGTTTGGAGATAATCAAGAAACTAGCACTTCATCTACCTCATTTTCTAATAGAAAAACAATTGTAAATACAGAGCATTTTTATCAAAGTATTGCACCCGGAATGGCAATGAAGTTATTTCTTCAGAATTTACAGAAACAAAAAAATGTCTGTTTTGACACTGAAACCACAGGTCTTGATCCATTAACTGCAGAATTAGTAGGTATCGCTTTTTCGTGGGAAGCAGGAAAAGGGTTTTATATCCCATTTCCAGAGGATCGTAACGAAGCTCAAGAATTAATTGAACAATTAAGACCATTTTTTGAAGCTTCAAACATTACTAAAATTGGCCAGAACCTAAAATACGACATCAAAGTATTGGCAAAATATAATATCGAAGTAAAAGGACCGCTTTTTGACACCATGCTAGCTCATTATCTTATCAATCCAGATATGAGACATAATATGGATGTACTTTCAGAAACGTACCTTAATTACACTCCTGTTTCTATTACTGAATTGATTGGTAAAAAAGGCAAGAATCAACTATCGTTTAGAGAAGTTCCTGCAGAAAAACAAACAGAATATGCAGTGGAAGATGCTGATATAACCTACCAACTCAAAGAGCATTTTACTCCAGAATTGAATGAGGCTAATATTTTATCTTTATTCGAAGATATCGAAGTGCCTTTATTACGTGTACTTGCCGATATGGAAATCGAAGGAATTAATCTCGATAAAAACTTTTTACAATCCCTTTCTGAAGAGTTAGATAACGACATTAAAACATTAGAATCCAATATATATGCTGAAGCTGGAGAAGAATTCAATATTGCTTCTCCAAAACAATTAGGGATAATCCTTTTTGAAAAAATGAAATTGGTAGATAAACCTAAGAAAACCAAAACAGGTCAATACTCCACCGCAGAAGATGTGCTATCATATCTAGCAAAAGATCATAAGATTATTCAGAATATTTTAGATTTTCGAGGACTTTCTAAACTAAAAAGCACCTATGTAGATGCATTGCCGAATCAGGTAAACGAAACAACTGGTCACGTACATACTGATTATATGCAAACCGTTGCAGCAACAGGTCGATTAAGCTCTAACAATCCTAACCTACAAAACATCCCGATCAGAACCGAACGTGGGCGACAGGTAAGGAAAGCTTTTATCCCTAGAAACGAAGAATATACCTTACTAGCTGCCGATTATTCTCAGATAGAATTAAGAATTATTGCTGCATTAAGTGAGGAAGAAACTATGATTAATGCTTTTAAGAGTGGAGAAGATATTCATGCATCTACAGCCGCAAAAGTGTTCAATGTTCCTTTAGAGGAAGTAACCAGAGAACAACGTAGTAATGCCAAGACAGTAAACTTCGGAATTATATATGGTGTTTCGGCATTTGGATTAAGCAATCAAACAGACCTCTCTCGTAGTGAGGCGAAAGAACTAATTGACACCTATTATAAAACGTATCCTAAATTACGGAACTATATGAGTGAATTAGTAGATTTTGCCAGAGAAAATGGATATGTTCAAACCGTTTTAGGAAGACGTCGATATCTAAAAGATATCAACTCTGGAAACGCAGTTGTTCGTGGAGCTGCAGAACGAAATGCAGTAAATGCACCAATTCAAGGAAGTGCTGCAGATATTATCAAAATTGCTATGATTAATATCCACAATAAATTAAAAGAAGGGAATTACAAAACCAAAATGTTACTACAAGTGCATGATGAATTGGTTTTTGATGTCTATAAACCTGAATTAGAAGAAATACAGTCTCTCATAAAATCCGAAATGGAAAACGCTTATATCTTAGCGGTACCTTTGGATGTAGATATGGGATTAGGAAATAATTGGCTGGAAGCACACTAAAAACTTGTAACTTCTTATTGTAATTTCGTACTTATACATAAAACTAACCAATCTTTATTCAATTTATGGAACAATTACTTACCATTGATAGTTTATTCACTTTATTAATGCTTGTTTTACTACAAGCTGTATTAGGTTTTGACAACCTTTTATATATTTCTTTAGAATCCAAAAAAGCGCCAGCAGAGAAACAGAGTTTCGTTCGTAAAATGGGTGTTGGACTAGCCATCATTCTACGTATTGTTTTACTTTTTGTACTTATGTCTCTCATACAGTTCTTTCAGGATCCTTTTATGAGTCTTCATGATAATAACATTATCGAATTTGAATTTAATGTACATAGTGTCATCGTACTTGTTGGAGGTGTTTTTATTATCTATACCGCAATAAAAGAGATATGGCATATGATGATGATGAAAGAACACGAAGACATCCATAAGGATGAAAATAAAGGTTCCACAAAAAAAATCATTTTCTGGATTGTGATTATGAATCTAGTTTTTTCTTTTGACTCTATTCTTAGTGCCATGGCATTAACGAGTCATATGGAATACATTCCTCAATTAGTTTTAATGTCTATTGCTATTGTTTTAGGAGGTGTTTTAATGATTGTCCTAGCAGATAAAGTATCTAATTTCCTTCAGAAAAACAGAATGTATGAAGTATTAGGTCTTTTTATATTATTTATAGTTGGTATAATGTTATTATCAGAAGGTGGTCATCTGGCGCACTTACACCTTTTCAATAATGCTATTACACCAATGAGTAAAACTACGTTCTATTTTGTAATTGTGGTTTTAGTGATAGTAGATATTGTACAAGGACGTTATCAGAAAAACTTATTAGCTAAACAACAACATCTGGAAAAATTATCTGAAAACAAAGAAGAGCACTAAACCTTTTCATTTAATAGTACAAAAAAGTGCTTCTGCAGAAAACAGAAGCACTTTTTTATTTACTTAAATTCATAAATTATCATTGTCTTGTAAACACTAATGCTACTTGCCCTAAATCAGCCACGGTATCTGTAAAAGAAAGTGTAGTTTCTGTTAATACTATGGTTACTGTATTTACATTCATTCCTGTTGGAGTAAATGTCAATTCATCCCCATCTAAGCTCCAAGTTCCTGTTTCTGTAAGTGTATTGCCTGTGCATTCTGCTGTTACCACAGGAAGTGGTCCAGAAGTATCTACATTCACAGTAATTTCTGTTACGTCCTGACTATACGTATTATCATCACTTACTGTAATTGTATCTTCGAAACAAGGCAACTCCTCTAATAAATTAGTAGATGCCATTCCATCCATATTCAAGTCAACAGGTAGTACTCCTGAAGCAGAAGTAAGTTGCCAAGTCCCAACTATAGAAATCGTAGTTGGATCTCCTCCATTATCATCATCAGAGCTACAAGAAGTAAAAAATAATGCAATAGAAATTGCGAAAAGAAAAAAATTGGTTTTCATAATATGAGTTTTAATTAGTAACGAGTTATTATTAATTCTTAGTATCTACAAAATAAATACATTTAAACACTTAAACCCATCTGTTTTAGCTTAACCACCCGTAGTTGCAGTAAAAAAATCATAATAATTTAAAAAAGTAGGGATCACAGGACCATTAAAAGTATTCGGGCCATTGAACAAAACACAAACAGCAACTCTGTTCTCAAGATCTACCATCAACTGTGTTTTATATTGATTTACGTTTCCGCCGTGATAAATAATTCTTCTTCCTCTGTAATCCAATACTCGCCAGCCCTTAGCATAATAAGAATCTGTAACTCCATCCCATAAGTTCACATATGTATCCTTATTACTAGTACAAATCATAGGGTTAAAAATTTCAGTCAAGCTTTCTTCAGAAATTATATCAGGTCTATATCCCAATAATACCTTTAAGTATTCTGACATGTCCGATATAGATGCATTAATTCCTCCTGCAGCGGCAACATTATAATAGTTTTTATGAATATCTGTTAGATAGTACTTTTTCGAATAATGATTCCACTTATGAGGCAAGGCAACATTCGTATTGTTTTTAATATTGGCATACGTACTTGAAGCATTGTTCATTCCCATTGGCACAAACAATCTTTCTTTAAGTAAGGTTTCAAAAGATTTTCCTGTTCCATTTTCCATTATCTTTTCTATAATAGAAAATGCTGCATTTTGGTATTCATATTCAGCACCTTCCTTTGCTACCACACCATTTCTTTTAAAATTAGAAATAATACTCTTTAAAGGCAATCCTTTGTGTATCAGCTTAGAGTTTGTATACTTATAAAATCCCGCAGTATGAGACAATAGATGATTAACTTTCAATCGATTTGCTTGGGCTTTATCTTTTAAATCAAAATCTTTTACAGATTCTTTGACTCCTTGTTTCCATTGCAATTCATTGCGATCTACAAGATTTCCAGCAAGTACAGATGTTACCCCTTTGGATAAACTCGCTATTCTAAAAACTGTATGTACATCTACAGAATCTGTTGTATGTATTTTTTTTACCCCAAAACCTTTTTTATAGATCACTGTAGAATCTTTAACAATAACGACAGCTGCTCCAGGACATTCAGAAACATTAAAATTGGTGGTAAAAAATCGCTCATAATGATCCAGAAAAAAAGATAAAGAATCCGTTTTCTGTTTTACAAATTTTTGTTCTACAACCACTTCTTTTTCTTCCATTTTAGAGGTAGTACATCCAACGATACAGATAGAAACAAAAAGGCCTAAAATATTCTTCATACAGCAATGATCTTAATTGCTGCAAAATACATTTAAAAATGTTTTATGTAAAAACTTTCTTGGAAGCTTTTTATAATTTTATAAAACAAATCTATATGTAGCTTTAATTAAAAATGTATTATCTGGTTGTTGATCCAAAATTTGATTATCCAAACTCCTAAACAAATGGTCTCCAGGATCTCCTAAACCGGTTACTCCTTGCGACCATACCAGAAAAATCTCTGAACCTGGAATATATTCCCAACGCAATACCAGATTTGATCTAAATTGCACAAAGGCAAAATCGGGATTACCAATGGTATAATCAACAGTTCCATCCCTATTTTCATCTACCGAATATACATCATCAGCAAAAGAAATCTGATTATCATCATACAAGGTAATTCGCTCGTTCAAATCGTTTGATATTGGGTTATTTACATAGTTGAAATCCTTATATCTTCCTCTGGATATAAATGGTTGTCCATAATATTGAATAGTAAGATTTGGGTTTAGATTATAATTAAGACGTATACTTGCACTTAAAGTTTGTTGATCAATTCTAGCAGTAATATATCGAGGTGTTCCCGCAAAATCAGTCTCGGTTACATACTGCGTTTTATTAGGGTTTCTAGTAAACTCAGGGTTTAAAGAAACACTAAACGCATTAAAAGGTTGATATCTCAATCTAAGAACATAGCGTTGAAAAGAAAAATTATTCTGTCGCGCCTGCGAATTCACATGCCCCATTGTGAAACTAAACTTTTTTCTTTGGTCAGAACCAAAAAACAACACTCCGATATTTTCTTGTGAAAAACGAAAACGCGGTCCTCCTCGTAGGATTGTATTCGTAAAAATTCTTGGTTTATGAATATATTCTACTTCTGTCCACCAATTATTAGTATAACTCATAAAACCACTTAATCCATATTGTATTCTATTATAATTCCCTTCAAAATCAAATGTAGAAAACTGATTAAAATTAATGTTCCCTCTTCTATACCATTTTGTAGGTTTCAGAAACAGATAACGAACATTAGTAAACTGTCTAATCTCATCCGCTTGTCTTAAGAACCCTACATCATTTAATTCTAGTTCTGGAGAACGCCAAAACAAGCCACCTTCATATCGCCAATTTCCTCCTCCTGTTTTACCTCCAAGAATCTTACCTCCAGTTCCAGTTAGCGATGTACGATTAGGGTCTACCTCAACATGATCAGCATCCACTCGATTAAATAAATGTGTAAGTGAATTCTGAGTAGCTTCAATTGATTCTTTAGAACCTTCAACATGACTGGTTACAATACTACCCAGCACAAAATACTTTCTATCTTTCCAATTATGCCTAAAATCCAAACCACCAGTGTACGCTGATTTTCTTAAAAAGTTTAGATTATTTTCTCTTAATCCAGCTAACTCAGAGGTTTCATCGGTATCTGGATTATCATAATCTATATTCAGTATATCTCCAAGATCACGATTCGTAGCAGTAAAAATACCACCAATGTATGTATTGCGATCATTAAAATCTTTTTGCAACCTACCTACAAAATAGTTCGTTAGTGGCTCTACTATTGTTTCTCGCCTGTTTCCATCGACATCTTGTATTTTTGCTATTTCTCTTTCTGTAACACTTTCTAAAATACCAATAGACCATCCATTCTTGGTTTTACCGCTAAACTTAGCAGCTCCTAATATTGTTGTATTATTAGGTCTATCAACAAACTCTGTATTAATTGGACTGGAGCCAATAGAGCCTTGTGGATTTCGACCAATTCTTCGCGAATAAAATACATTGTCCTGACCATTAGCAAATCGATAATCAAAAATATTCTTGTTCTCCACAAAAAAAGGTCGTTGTTCTCTAAAGAAAATTTGAAAACCATCTAAAGCTATTGCCGCAGGATCCGCCTCAACTTGACCAAAATCAGGATTCACTGTTAAATCCATAGTAAGATCATTGGTAATACCAATTTTAGCATCCAAACCTCCATTTAACTTAAAATCATCTCCATCTCTAAATGGATTACCTTCTTCTTCTGGAAAGGTATCATATTGAGTAACTGCAAAAGGTTGAATTTCTAACTGCTTTTGTGGTTCGATATTGATCAAGCCGTGTAATTCTCCAAATTCACTAACCCATCCAGGCGCATCCTGAGGAACACGTTGCCATACAGATCGCTCTTCTTGTCTAAAAAATCTTCGAGTGAATTGAAGTCCCCAAATTTGTTCTTTACTTTTTCCAAATTTTAATTGACTTAAAGGTATTTTTACTTCGGCAGTCCAACCTTCATTATCAATATTACTAGCAGCATACCATATTGGGTTCCAACTACTATCCCAATTATTGCCATTATTAGATATAAACTCATCACCTTTTACTCCTGCGGCGGTAATTGTAAAAGAAAAACCTGTACGTTTATCATGATAACTATCTAAATTCATTTCTACCCAATCACCAGCAAAACCATCTCTTCTAGATAATCTCTTTTCAATCTTATCTGGTTCTGTATCATAACATCTATACGCTACATAAAGATATTTCTGATCATATATTATTTTAAATTTTGTCTGTTGGCTTGGCGGTGTATTTTCATCAGGTCGATTTTCAATAAAATCTCCAGACCATTCAACCAAATCCCACGCTGGTTCATCGATTAATCCATTAATAGTTGGCACTTCTGATTCATTAAGTGGCTTGGTTGTATAAATCCTCTTTTTTACAATGGTTGAATCTTGCGCATTCATAAATAATGTAAAAAGGAAGAATCCTAACACTTGAATAGTGTACTTCATGATGATTAGTTTTGTTGATTGATGTTTAATAGAAGACATAAATTATGAATCTTTGTCACAGTTATGTTAGTCATTTAGTAAAATATTAACATGAAAATGAAATTTAGAAAGCCAAAACGATAAAAAAATATCAGATTATTGATCTATCTGAAAACCAATGGATCATACTTATAAAATAATATCAATTACCTGTTTGCTATATAAATATATAATTGTACATTTGCACCCCTATTTTATATAGGAAAGGAATGTTTAATTAGTAAAATTAGTTAGTGTGGACACATTAAGTTACAAGACAGTATCTGCCAACAAGGCAACCGTTTCAAAAGAATGGTTACATATAGATGCTGAAGGACAGACTTTAGGACGTCTATCTTCTGTAGTAGCAATACTACTTAGAGGAAAGCGTAAGCCTAACTTTACCCCACACGTTGATTGCGGTGACAATGTAATTATTACAAATGCCGAAAAAATCAACTTAACAGGAAAAAAGTGGACAGATAAATCGTATATCCGTCACACTGGATATCCTGGAGGGCAAAGAAGTCTTACTGCTCAGGAGTTATTTGACAAAAACCCAGAGCGTTTAATCGAAAAAGCGGTAAAAGGAATGTTACCTAAAAACAAATTAGGAGCAGAATTATTCCGTAATTTAAAGGTTTATGCTGGAGCAGATCACAATCAAGATGCTCAGCAGCCAAAAACTATTAACTTAAAAGAATTTAAGTAATGGAAGTTATTCACAAAATTGGTCGTAGAAAAACGGCTGTAGCTCGAATATACCTTAAAGAAGGTTCTGGAAAAGTTACGATCAACAAGAAAGATCTTAACGATTACTTTACTACTGCTACTTTACAATACAAAGTGAACCAACCTTTTGCTTTAACAAGCAACGAGGACAAATACGATGTAAATGTAAATGTATATGGTGGTGGAATTACAGGACAAGCTGAGGCGGTTCGTTTAGCAATATCCAGAGCGGTATGTGAACTAGACGAAGAAAACAGAGCAATCCTTAAACCAGAAGGTTTATTGACCAGAGATCCTAGAATGGTTGAGCGTAAGAAATTCGGACAGAAGAAAGCTCGTAAGAAATTCCAGTTCTCTAAACGTTAATTTATTAAAACAGTATTTGTTGTTATCCCCTATTATAGGGAGTTAGTTTAGCATCTAAATACTCAAGGCCATATCGCAAAACGATAGCCACTTGGGTATTGCTAATTCAACAGAACGTAAACTATTACAAAAATGGCAAACAATATCGAAGTAAAAGATTTACTTGATGCAGGTGTACATTTTGGTCACCTGACAAGAAGATGGGATCCTAATATGGCACCATATATTTATATGGAGCGTAACGGAATCCACATCATTAACCTATATAAAACAGCTGCAAAAATTGATGAAGCTAGTGAAGCTTTAAAAAAAATAGCAGCTTCTGGTAGAAAAATACTTTTCGTTGCTACCAAAAAACAAGCAAAAGAAATCGTTGCTGAAAAAGCAGCAAAAGCAAATCAACCATACATCACAGAAAGATGGCCTGGTGGTATGCTTACCAACTTTGTTACTATTCGTAAAGCAGTAAAGAAAATGGCTGCTATCGATAGAATGAAGAAAGATGGTACTTTCAACACTTTATCTAAAAAAGAGCGTTTACAAGTAGATCGTTTAAGAGCTAAATTAGAGAAAAACTTAGGTTCTATTTCTGATATGACTCGTCTACCTGGTGCGTTATTTGTTGTAGATATTACTCGTGAACACATCGCAGTAAAAGAAGCTCAAAAATTAAACATTCCTATTTTTGCAATGGTAGATACTAATTCTGATCCACGTCAGGTACAGTATGTAATTCCTGCAAATGATGATGCTTCAAAATCTATCGACAAAGTAATGACTTATGTTAGTGATGCTATTATCGAAGGATTAAGTGAAAGAAAAGCTTCTAAAGAAGCTCCTAAAGCGGAAGCAACTCCAGCTAAAAAGGAAGCTCCTGCTAAAGCTGCAAAAGCACCAGCTAAAACTGAAGCGCCTGCACCTGCTGCAGAAGCACCAGCTAAAGTTGAGGAAGCTCCAGCAGTAGTTGAAGCTGCTAAGCAAGAAGAAGAATAAACATTCATTGATTGCTTTCAATCATTAAAAATTATAAACTAAAAGCTAAGACACATAACTTAGCTTTTAGTTAAAATTAATGAGTCGTTTAGTTCTTTACTTGATAAGTAATATTAACTAAACGACTTATTTTTTTCACAAACACATTAAATATTTATAGACATGGCAAAGATTACAGCCGCAGAAGTAAGCAAACTACGTAAAGCTACAGGTGCTGGAATGATGGATTGTAAAAAAGCACTTGTTGAAGCCGAAGGAGATTTCGACAAAGCAATAAAAATCCTAAGAGAAAAAGGTCAAAAAATAGCAGATAAAAGAGCCGACAGAGAATCTTCTGAAGGTGCAGTTATTGCAACCGTAAATGACGCAAAAAACAAAGGTGTAATTGTTTCTCTTAATTGTGAAACTGATTTTGTTGGAAAGAATGATTCTTTCGTTTCTTTAGCAAAAGAATTAGCACAACTAGGCCTAAATAGCTCTTCTAAAGAAGAATTATTAGCTGCTGATTTTAATGGAATGACTGTTCAGGATAAGCTTATTGAGCAAACTGGAGTTATTGGAGAAAAAATAGAAATCGGAGATTTTAAAGTATTAGAAGCTCCTTTTGTTGGATCTTATATTCACGGTAACAAAATAGGTGCTCTTACTGGACTATCCGCTACCATTGATACTGCTGAAACTCTTGCTAAAGATATCTCTATGCAAGTAGCCTCTATGGGAGCAACTACTTTATCATATAAAGATTTTGACCCAGAATACGTTGCTTCAGAAACTCAAGCAAGAATTGCTGCAATAGAGAAGGAAAACGAAGAACTAGTTAGATTAGGTAAAACTTTAAAGAACGTTCCTCAGTTCATCTCAAGATCTCAGTTAACCGATACTGTAATTGCTGAAGCTGAAGAAAGACTTAAAGCTGAACTTAAAGCCGAAGGTAAGCCAGAACAAATCTGGGATAGAATTCTTCCTGGTAAATTAGAAAGATTCATTTCTGACAATACTACTCTTGATCAGGAACAATGTCTTCTTGACCAGAACTTTATTAAAGACGAAAAGAAAACTGTTGCTGATTATGTGAAAACATTAGGTGACATTTCTGTTGTAAATTTTGAGAGAATATCTCTATAATAAACTTTACAACGTAGAAAAAAATAGTTTTTATTTTTAAACATCAAAAACCGCTTCGATTGAAGCGGTTTTTTTCGTCATTCTTCAAAATACTTTTTTCCTAGTATCAAAAACATTTTTCTAAACATTTCGGACCCCTCCAAAATGCTACCCCAAAAAAGACTAACTCCCCAATTAGCCTAGAACATATATTACACTACTGTGAACATATGGATTCTAAAAAAACGATTCATCACTATTTCAAAAATATTTCTCATCTCCCCTATTTTTGTTTTCCTTTGGCAAACGTATGACATAATTGTAAGTCAATCAATAGCTACATTAGGGGAAAAGAACCCTTTTTTAATACCATTCATCATATTTTAACATTTTAGCACCTTTTAGAAACCCATGTCTTTAGTTATTAAAGTATTTTCTAAATTAAGAATATCGTTATATTTGCACCACAGTACAAGCAAATGATGAAATACAAAAGGATATTACTAAAATTATCAGGAGAAGCCCTGATGGGAGAGCGTCAATATGGTATTGACCCAAAAAGATTAGCAGAATATGCTAATGAAATCAAACAAATAACCGACAAAGGGGTAGAAGTTGCCATAGTTATCGGTGGTGGTAATATTTTTAGAGGTGTTGCTGGTGCAAGTAAAGGCATGGACAGAGTACAAGCTGATCATATGGGTATGCTTGCTACCGTTATTAATGGATTAGCATTACAAAGTGCCTTAGAAGATGCTGAAATTCCAACACGACTCCAATCCGCAGTTAAAATTAATGAAGTAGCCGAACCTTTTATCAGAAGAAGAGCGATGCGACATTTAGAAAAAGGGCGAGTAGTAATTTTTGGAGGAGGAACTGGAAACCCATATTTCACTACAGATTCTGCTGCCGTACTAAGAGCAATAGAAATTAATGCCGATGTAATATTAAAAGGAACAAGAGTAGATGGAATCTATACAGCAGATCCTGAAAAAGATTCTCAAGCTACTAAATTTGATTTTATTACATTTGATGATGTCTTAAGCAAAGGACTTAAGGTTATGGATACTACTGCATTTACATTAAGTCAAGAAAATGAATTGCCAATTGTTGTGTTTGATATGAACAAAACTGGGAATTTACTAAAAGTAGTTTCCGGAGAATCAATAGGAACAAAAGTAAATCTCTAACAATAGTGGCTCATTTTTTGATCTACTGAAAAGAAAAAGAACTATTATAAGATGAACGAAGAAGTAAATTTTATTCTGGATTCAACTAAAGAATCTATGCAAGGTGCAATTGCTCATTTAGAAAAACAACTAATTGTTATTAGAGCAGGTAAGGCGTCTCCAGCAATGCTAAGCGGTGTTATGGTTGAGTATTACGGAAATCCTACACCTCTTAACCAGGTAGGAAATGTAAATACTCCTGATGCTAGAACAATTACAATTCAACCTTTTGAGAAATCTCTTATTCAAGAAATCGAAAAATCGATTTTGATGGCCAATCTTGGATTTAACCCTATGAATAATGGGGAAAGTGTTATCATAAGTGTTCCACCTCTAACAGAAGAACGTCGTCGAGATTTAGTAAAACAAGCTAAAGCTGAGGCAGAAGATTCTAAAGTTGGCGTACGTAATGACCGTAAGAATGCCAATAATGAAATAAAAAAATTAGAAAAAGATGGATTATCTGAGGATATGGCAAAAAATGCCGAATCAGACATTCAAGAATTAACAGATAGCTTCATTAAAAAAATTGATGATATGTTAAGTGTTAAGGAAAAAGAAATCATGACAGTATAATAACACCTTAAGAATCCTACACAAAAGTGTTTTCTTTCACAAAACACTTTTGTGTATTTTTATTTTTTTTTGAACTAATTCGGATAATGCAAAACAAACTATTCTGTTTATTATTATTTTTTCCATTTGTTTTAATATCCCAAATTAGCATTACCGGAAAAGTAATCGATCAAAGCACTAACGCTCCCTTACCATTTGCTACGGTTAAAACAGATACCAATACTTATGCATTAACCTCTGCTACAGGAGAGTTTGTAATTAGATGTGATAGTTACCCAGTAAACCTTACTATAAGCTACATAGGGTATATTACTAAGAACTTCTCTATCAAATCTCAAGATGTTGTAAAAGTAGAAATACAACTCACCTCTAAACAAGAAGATTTAGATGCAGTAAAAATCGATATTCCAGGAAGTGTTGCTTCTAACATCATTAAACAAGCAATTGATAATAAAAATAAAAACAACCCTAATAAGGTTCTAAAAAGTTATACTTACAAAAGCTATAACAAATTTAAAATCACAGAAGATAACCGAGCAAGATTCGAGACTCCCGATACTACAGGAGCAGATATGGAACGCATCTTTAATGATGCCCATTCTTTTCTCTCCGAAAAAGTAAGTGTACACGAATTCAGTAGAGGGCGCGATGAAAAAGAAACAGTACTAGCATCTAGAATGTCAGGTTTTAGTAAGCCTGTATACAATGTACTTGGCATCAAAATTCAATCAAATTCTTTATACAAAGAAAATTATGTAATCTTCAACAACAGATACGCAGGACCGTTATCTAATAGAGCACTTAAAAACTATTATTACAAGGTTCTAGACACCACTCAAGGCAAAAGACCAACGTATGTTATATTATTCCAACCAAGAAGGTCGAAAAGAATAGCCAGCTTAGAAGGTATTCTATATTTAGATATGGAAACGCTGGCTATACAAAAAGCTATTGCCGAAATAAGAGGAGAGCTTAATGTAATGGTTACTCATGATTTTGAATATTTCCCTGATGAAAAATCTTGGTTCCCATTAAACCAAGAAGTTACGATCCGACCAGGCATTGGCAAACAAAAAGTTACACTATTTGGAGGGCAAATATCAGTTGGTAGATTAGGTAATGACAAGAAGAGTTTTACAGGAAATAATGATTTTCTGATTTCAAAAACTGATTATTTTGATTATGAAACTAAATCTGATAGCAAGATTAGACTCCAACAATCTGCTATAGAAATTGATCCACAAGCGACTTCGAGAAATGAAGAATACTGGAACAAGTATCGCACAAGTGCGATTACAGAAAAAGATCTTAATTCTTTCCCGATAGTTGACAGCATCGTTCAAGCACAAAATATAGAACGAAGAATCGATGTAATACAAAGTTTTAATATTGGATATTATCCTGTTGGTTTTTTTGATTTCGACCTTACATACCCCATAAAGTACAACAACTTTGAAGGCTTACGTTTAGGACTTGGAGGTTTAACCAATGATAAATTTTCAAAACGATTTAGAACAGAAGGCTATCTTGTATATGGCTTTAGAGATGGAAGATTTAAATTCGGAATTGGTGGCGGTGTTTTACTAAATAAGAATGCAGGGTCTTGGTTAAATATTAATTATACTGATGACCTTAAGGAAGTTGGAAGTTTCTTTTATTTAACAGATAGACGAGTCTATTCCTTATTCGAACCAAGATTAGTAAATATAGATTTCTATTATAAACACAGAACCTGGAGTACTAGTTTACAACATAGAATTCTCCCTAAATTATTATCAGAAACCCAATTATCTATTAGCAACATTGATCAAACAGGAGGATACACCTATCTTAATGAAGGCACTGTATTCTCATCATACAAAACTGCCGAATCTACTATCGCGCTGCGATGGAGTCCTTTTAGTAAATTCCTAAAGACTCCTGATGGGTTTAAAGAAATCCAAGACGGATATCCTAAAATAACTGCGCAATACACTCAAGGATATAAAGGGTTATTTGATAGCAATTTTAGCTATAGTAAAATAGGGATTAAAGCAGAATATATTATTAATCGACTTAATCAATCCAGCACTAGTTTTTTATTAGAAGGAGATATTGCAAGTGGAGATGTCCCCTTAACACATCTATATCACGCATATCCCAATGCTCCAACAAAAGAAACAGTCTTTCAAAGGTTTTCTGTAGCAGGCCGAAGAAGTTTTGAAACCATGTATTTTAGTGAGTTCTTTAGTGATAGACTAGCAACTTTACAGATCAGACATAGGTTAAGACCTTTTAAAATAGCAAGTTGGTTTAAACCCGAAATGGTACTAATCAGCAGGTATGCCATCGGGGATGTTAGCAATAGAGATAAACATCAAGGAGTGAACTTCAATTCCCTTCAACAAGGTTATCAAGAATCAGGATTCGAAATAAATAAATTGTTTGCTGGTTTTGGATTAAGTTTTGCGTATCGATACGGTGCATATCATTTACCAAAATTAGAGGACAACATCGCATTTAAGTTCACTTTCTATTTAAAGCTTTAGCGTATTGCTGCTTAATAATTTTCTTTTAAGAATTTATTAAATAATAAACCTTCAAATTCTTACATTTGCACAAGGAAAAATAGAGAATGGCAAAGTTATTAACTTTCGGATTTTGGAATACATTAGCTGGAATTATACTCCGTAATAGAGCGGTAATATTTATACTTATAATCGGGATCACAGTTTTTCTTGGTTTTCAATGGAAAAATATGCGTTTCTCTTTTTCCGAAGCCAACCTCCTTCCTGATGATCACGAAGTAAATCTAAAATATCAGGAATTTCTTGAAAAATTTGGAGATGAAGGTAATCTCATTGTAATGGCAGTGAGTGACAGTTCTCTTTTCACCCCAAAGAAACTAAAAGCCTGGAATGATTTTAATGATTCCTTTAAACAATATAGCGAGATTGATTTAGTCATTTCGGTAAGTGACCTAAAAACGCTAAAAAAAGAAGAGAATCCTGCAAGATTTGAACTCGTACCTTTTATTAAAGACAGTGTATATACAGAGAAAAATGTCTCTAAATATGAATATGAGTTATTTAATAAACTTCCTTTTTACGAAGGATTAATTTACAGTAACAAATCCAAAACTATACAAAGTGCAATTTATCTAAACAAAGATATTGTAAACACTATTGTAAGGAAAAAATTTATTGAAGAAGTCCTAAATCCGAAAATAGAGGAATTCGAAGAAAAATACGAAATGGATGTTAAGGTTTCTGGTATGCCATATATCAGAACTATGAATTCTCAAAATATAATGGATGAGATTCAAATATTTATTTTAGCTGCATTGTTAGTGACATCCTTTATTTTCTTTTTCTTTTTTAGATCTTTCAGAGCCACTTTTATTTCAATGACTGCGGTTATTATAGGTGTAATGTGGGCTTTTGGATTATTAGGCCTACTACAATATGAAATAACCGTATTAACGGCTATTATTCCTCCTTTGGTGATTGTTATCGGAATCCCAAACTGTATTTTTCTTATTAATAAATATCAGCAAGAAATAAAAAAACACGGTAATAAAGCAAAATCTTTACAGCGTGTTATTACCAAGGTTGGAAATGCTACATTAATGACCAATGTAACTACTGCCGCGGGTTTTGCCACTTTTGCCCTTACTGAAAGTAAATTGTTAAAAGAGTTTGGTATAGTAGCAGCCTTAAATATAGTAGCTCTTTTTATACTTTGTCTTCTCGTTATAACCATCATTTATAGTTATATGCCTCAACCTAAAGAAAGGCATTTAAAACACTTAGGAAAACAATGGGTAGAAAGGCTTGTTAACTGGATGGAGCATGTAGTTAAGACAAGAAGAATAACGATATATTGTTCTTCTGTCGTTATACTTATTGCAAGCATTATTGGAATTTACACCATTAAAGTTTCTGGTAGTTTATTAGAAGACATGCCAAAATCAGCAGGATTCTTTCAAGACATCCAATTTTTTGAAGATGAGTTTGATGGCATCATGCCTTTAGAAATTCTTATAAACACAAAACGTAAACAAGGAGTTCTAAAACTACCTACATTACGTAGAATGGAACAATTAGAAGATTTATTAGAAGAAACCCCAGAATTATCAAAACCTATTTCTATTGTCAACTTAGTAAAATATGCTAAACAAGCTTATTATAAAGGGAATCCTAAATATTATCAATTACCTACAAGACAAGAACGAAATTTCATTTTACCATATGCCAAAAGTTTTGAATCCGAAACTGCCGCTATGAATAGCTATGTCGATTCGACTGGACAATATGCTAGGATCACTACATTTATGAAAGATGTAGGTACAGAAGAAATGGAAAGAATTGAAGCTAACTTAGCTCCAAAACTTGAGAAAATATTCCCAAAAGATCGATACGAAATATCTTTTACTGGAAAGGCACTTATTTTTCAGAAAGGAACAAATTATCTAGTATGGAACCTTATATTTTCGCTTGGATTAGCCATTATATTAATCGCATTATTTATGGCTTGGATGTTCCGATCATTTAAAATGATCATTATATCATTAATTCCTAACCTGCTTCCGTTGTTGATGACTGCAGGCTTAATGGGGTTCTTAGGAGTTCCTATAAAACCTTCAACTATACTAGTATTTAGCATCGCATTTGGTATTTCTGTAGATGATACAATTCATTTTCTAGCAAAATATCGCCAAGAACTAAAGTCTAATCACTGGAGAATTCGCAAATCTGTTTTTGCAGCATTAAAAGAAACTGGAGTAAGTATGTTCTACACTTCTACTGTTTTATTCTTTGGTTTTTCTGTATTTATGATTTCAAGTTTTGGAGGTACCAAAGCGTTAGGTGGGCTAGTTTCTGCCACATTACTATTCGCAATGTTAGCTAATCTACTACTTTTACCTTCTCTTTTACTTTCTTTAGAAAGAAGTATTGCTAATAAAAAGACGCTAAAAGAACCAGCCTTAAAAATTATTGCAAGTGACGACGAACTTGCTGATGAAGAAGAGAAATAATAACGGTTTTTCTAATTGTCAAATGTTACAAAAAAAGAAGCCTCACCAGTAAACTAGCGAGGCTTCGTGTAAGATAGATTACCCCAAAACCTATCGAACTAAACTTAACGTAAACACAATCGTCATAATTGCATATGCAATATACATCCCCTTTTTGTATTTTGAAACACCTTCAAGGGGGGGAATTCCCCCATGCGCTAAAATAAATATACTTTTAACATTTTATTTGTAGTCTAAAAAATAATATAAAAAATTTAATTATCTAAATATCAGTTTACTATACTTTATTATTCTGTAGGAATATTTACTATAGTTTTAGTAAAAAAATAGAAAAAAACTATTTTTTCCCCGAAAATACTTTATTTTACGGTTTTTACATCGAATCAACATTGTCAAAACCGTCAGATTTTATATTTTTTATTATAGACTCATTTAATTCAATCAAAAAGAATACCAAAATATTAATTACTTAGTATTCTTTTTTTGAAGGATAAGATTATGTATCAATTCGATTAAAAAATTATCTTTGCTACCTTAAAATTTTGTATTTATTAATTTGGGAAAGAAAACTATAAAACAAGAAGATTAACCCAAATAAATGAAATAAGCAAACTATCTAAAAACCGTAGCTTGCTCATTCCATCTGACCGATGTAAAACAAATAAAACTAAATTGATGAAACATACTAAGGTAATAGACGTATTAAAGAGTGAGAAACTATTACAGCCTGTCACGGTAAAAGGATGGGTTCGTTCTTTTCGTAATGATCGTTTTATAGCGATAAATGACGGATCTACAATTAAAAATATACAATGTGTTATCGAAGACAACACTATTGATGCAAAGATTACTGATAAGATCAATGTAGGAGCAGCAATTTCCGTAACTGGTACTTTGGTAGAGAGTGAAGGAAAAGGTCAGCGTGTTGAGATTAAAGTTACCAACGTTGATATAGAAGGAGTAGCTGATCCTGAAGAACTAAAATTAACTATTCTATCACCTAAACGCCATAGTCTAGAAAAATTAAGAGAGCAAGCCCACTTAAGGGTGCGAACTAATACATTTGGAGCAATTATGCGAATGCGATCAAAATTATCCTTTGCTATCCATGAGTACTTCCAAAAAAATGACTTTTACTATGTACATACTCCTGTGATTACAAGAAGTGATGCAGAAGGAGCAGGAGAAGCATTTAAAGTTACAAACCTTGACCTAAACAACATTCCAAAAGATGAAAACGGTGAGGTGGATTATAAACAAGATTTTTTTGGTAGTGAAACCAATCTTACAGTTTCTGGGCAATTAGAAGCCGAAACGTATGCTATGGGATTAGGGCAAGTCTATACTTTTGGACCTACTTTTAGAGCAGAAAACTCTAACACTTCTCGTCATCTTGCAGAATTCTGGATGGTAGAGCCTGAAGTTGCTTTTTGTGACTTGGATGGAAATATGGATCTTGCAGAAGATTTTATAAAGTATGTAATCCAATATATGTTAGATAACTGTCAGGATGATTTAGAGTTTTTAGAAAATCGTCTGGTACAGGAAGACAAACAAAAACCTCAGGCAGAACGTGCAGAGATGTTATTAAGAGATAAACTGAAATTCGTTCTAGACAACAACTTTAAACGAGTAAGTTATACTGAGGCAATTGAGATTCTCAAAAATTCTAAACCCAACAAAAAGAAGAAATTTAAGTTTCCTATTAATGATTGGGGAGCTGATTTACAAAGTGAGCATGAACGTTTTTTAGTTGAAAAACATTTTAAATGTCCTGTAATATTATTCGATTACCCAGCAGATATTAAATCTTTTTACATGCGCTTAAATGAAGATGGTAAGACAGTAAGAGCTATGGATATATTATTTCCTGGGATTGGAGAGATTGTTGGAGGTTCTCAGCGTGAAGAGCGCCTTGATGTGCTAAAAGAAAAAATGGCTGCTCTTAATATCCCTGAAGAAGAATTATGGTGGTATTTGGATACGCGTCGTTTTGGAACCTGTAAACACAGTGGTTTTGGATTAGGTTTCGAAAGACTTGTGTTATTTGTTACAGGAATGGGTAATATTCGTGATGTAATTCCATATCCAAGAACTCCATTAAATGCAGAGTTTTAAAAATCTTAGATTAATTTCTATGTTTCTTTAATAGAATCTCAGAAATCAGATTATCAATCATTTTTTGATTAAGATCTGATTTCTGAGATTTATTTTTTTCATTTTGAATTTTTTCATAATGAGGAACCTTTCCTGTTTCCTTTAACAACTGCAATGTATCTTCAAAAAAGTTGTTTAATATGGGCATAACAAAACGACTATCTTCATTTATATCTATAAGACGAATAAATTTCTTAGCATATGCCAAGAAAATTTGAGGGTATTGAGAAAAAGTAAAAAGCGCTTCGCAAAAACTTTGATGTACCTCTTCTCTTCTTAAATAACACTTAAACTTTAACTTAGCAGGATTAATATGCTTTAAAGTATATAGTATAACACTATCCTTAATAAATATGCTATAATCATTCGAAGAATAATAATAGACTTCCATGCCTATATTTGTATTTATTACGATCACTTCGTTTCCAATACTCTCTTTTAAGAAAGATTGAAAAATCTTTACCATGTTTGAAGACATTAACAGACGTCTTTTGATATCTGTAGATTTTATATTTACAGATTTTATACCTTCTATGTCATTAGTTATACTCACTTAGTTTTATTCAAAAATTCCGAAAAGTCGATTCCTTGGTTTTTCGCATGCATTTCGGCCGTATATCCTTTATTATCTTTTACTTGGATATCAGCTCCATTATTAATTAATAATTTAATAATCTCCTTTTGACCAAAAGTAGCAGCAAATATTAAGGCTGTTGCTTCATTATAATTTTTTATCTCAACATCTGCGCCAGAAGAAATTAGCAATTCAGCAATATTAAAATACCCTTTAAAACACACTCCCATAAGTGCTGTATTACCCGAAGCATCCTGAGCATTGATATCAGGATTATATTTTAGCAGAAGTTCTGTAATCTGTTCTAATCCATAATATGTAGCTAGCAATAAAGGAGTGGATCCTCTTTGATCTTTTGTATTAACAAGATCAGCATTGGTATCCAACAATTGTTTTATGGTATCAAAATTTTCTGATCTTATAGCATTAAAAATAGTATCCATATAGTAACTTGATGATTAAACAAAACTTCGATTAGAAAAGGTATTTTTTGAAGATATCAAAAAAAATATCCACTCTATAAAAATTAGGAGAAATTTATAATTCTATTCATTAGTATATCAATAACAGGTGACTTGAATTCAAATCACCTGTTACAACATATAAAATCTAGGGAAATTAAGAAATGTCAAAACGATCAAGATTCATCACTTTATTCCAAGCTTGTACAAAATCTTTTACGAAACGTTCTTCAGAATCCTTGCAAGCATACACTTCTGCAAGTGCCCGTAACTCAGTATTAGAACCAAATATAAGATCTACACGAGAGCCTGTCCACTTGAGTTCTCCGGTTCTGCGATCACGGCCTTCAAACGCTGTATCCTGATCAGAAGTTGCCTTCCAAGTAGTAATCATATCTAGTAAGTTTACGAAAAAATCGTTGGTAAGAGATCCCGAACGATCAGTAAACACTCCATGTTGAGATCCATCATAGTTTGTATCTAGCACACGTAAACCTCCAACAAGAACAGTCATTTCTGGCGCTGTTAATGTCAACAAATTTGCACGATCTATCAACATTTCTTCTGCAGAAACTTTAAATTGACTTCTTTGGTAATTACGGAAACCATCTGCAACTGGCGCTAATGCTGCAAAAGAAGTCACGTCCGTTTGTTCCTGAGAAGCATCCGTTCGTCCAGCTGTAAAAGGCACTGTAATTTTATGCCCAGCACTTCTAGCAGCTTCTTCTATTCCAGCAGAACCTCCAAGCACTATCAAATCAGCAATAGAAACTGTTTTACCTTTTGCATTAAATTCTTTTTGAATTCCTTCTAATACTTCTAGCACTTTTGCCAATTGCGCTGGGTTATTTACTTCCCAATCCTTTTGGGGTGCAAGTCTTATTCTTCCACCATTCGCTCCTCCTCTTTTATCAGAACCACGAAACGTCGAAGCGGACGCCCAAGCGGTGCTTACCAATTCAGAAATTGTAAGTCCTGAAGCAAGAATCATTTTCTTTAAGGACGCTATATCTGCATCATTTATTAATTCATGAGTAACTGCAGGAATTGGGTCTTGCCAAATCAATTCTTCCCTAGGAACTTCTGAACCAAGATAAAGAGCAACAGGTCCCATATCTCTATGTGTTAATTTAAACCAAGCACGTGCAAATGCATCCTCAAAAGCAGCATGATCGTCACGGAAACGTTTAGAAATTTCAAGATATTTTGGGTCAATTTTAAGTGCCATATCTGCAGTAGTCATCATAAGCACTTGTGTCTTAGATGCATCTCCAGCTGTTGGTGCAACATCCGCATTAGATCCCGCAGTTGGTGTCCATTGATGCGCTCCAGCTGGACTCTTGGTTAATTCCCAATCGTAATCCAAAAGCACTCTAAAATAGTCGTGGTCCCATTTTGTCGGATTTGGCGTCCAAGCACCTTCAATACCACTTGTAATAGTGTCATTTCCAACACCACTTCCAAAAGTGTTTTTCCAACCTAAACTTTGTTCTTCAATACTTGCTCCTGCAGGCTCTGCTCCTACATATGTATCTGGATCAGCAGCGCCATGAGCTTTTCCAAAAGTATGTCCTCCTGCAACAAGTGCTACAGTTTCTTCATCATTCATTGCCATACGTCCGAACGTCTCTCTAATATCTTTTCCTGATGCCATCGGATCTGGATTTCCATTAGGACCTTCAGGGTTTACATAAATAAGTCCCATATGAACTGCTCCTAACGTACTCTCTAGTTCTCCGTCATCATATCGCTCTTCATTACCAAGCCATTCTGTTTCAGAACCCCAATATATATCTTGTTCTGGTTCCCATATATCTTCTCGTCCTCCAGCAAAGCCAAAGGTTTCAAAACCCATAGATTCAAGCGCACAATTTCCCGCAAGGATCATCAAATCTGCCCAAGATATTTTTCTTCCATATTTTTGTTTGATTGGCCATAATAATAATCGTGCTTTATCAAGATTTCCGTTATCAGGCCAACTATTTAAGGGAGCAAAACGTTGTGATCCAGAACCAGCTCCTCCACGACCATCTTGTATACGGTAGGTACCAGCACTATGCCATGCCATACGAATAAAAAGCCCTCCATAATGACCATAATCCGCAGGCCACCAATCTTGCGAATCCGTCATAAGATCATATAAATCTTTCTTTATAGCAGCCAAGTCAAGACTTTTAAATTCTTCTGCATAATTAAAGGTATCTCCCATCGGATTAGATAACTCAGAATTTTGACGAAGTATATTTAATTTTAACTGATTAGGCCACCAATCACGGTTAGTGGTACCACTACCTGCTCCCTGCTTTAGTGAGCCATTTAAAAAAGGACACATGTCTTCTCCAAAAGCACCATTACCCGAACCGTGAGATGATTTGTTATTTTCCATATTAAAAGTTTAAAAGAGTTTACGAATTTTAGATACCTAAAAATACAATAACTTTTACTTATAAATTTAATATGTGTCATATATAATATCTATTCAATTATATGACGATTTTATCAACCATATTCTTAAAGTATTTTTTTTTGTTTATAACTACTTATAGATCATTGTTCTATCCATTTCCTAAAATCTGAAGTTGTTGAAGAACTAGTCATCACTTTTTCTTCTAATCCAATTAATTTTATTAGCAACCTATTTTTGAAATGATTTTCTATTGTCTCTATATATTCGATATGGATAATCTGACTTCGATTAATTCTAAAGAATTTTTTTGGATTTAGTAATTCAGTTAATACTCCTATCTTCTCCAAAATCGGATGAGTTTTTCCTCGTAAATCTGTTGCCACACAAAAATCTCCAGAAGCATTTACAATACTTATATCTGCAACATTTAGAAGTTGAATTCCTTTTGTCCTTTTTATTACAAATCTTTTTTTATAGCTTATCTCGTCTTTTTTTATTGCAGATTTAAGTATATCAATGGTAGTATGATCTAATACATTATAAAGACCTTGCTTAAATAAGGATTGATATTTCTCTATTGCCTTTTCAAAATCATTCTTTGAATATGGTTTTAAAATATACGCTATCCCATTAGTGTTAAAAGCTTGAAATAAATATTCATCATGTGCAGAACAAAAAATTATTGGGCAGTCTACGGATATATTATTAAATAAATCAAATGAAGTACCATCCAACAACTGAATATCAGACAAAATAACATCATAAATATTATTCTGTAAGAATACATTGCCGTTTTTTACCGAACGTGACCAATCATGAGAAAAATCTTCTCCAAAAAAACTATTAAGATGCATAATCAACTTTTGATATGCTGGAATTTCGTCTTCTAAAATTAATATCTTCATAATATTAAGATTCGTAACTTAATTTGATAATCGGAATCGAGATTTTAAACTTTGATTCTGTATTGTGGATTTGTACCTGATCATCTGACAACAGTTTGTAACGTGCTTCTAAATTCTTTAAACCAGTTCCAAAAGATTCTTCTGTAGAATGAACTTTGGATTTAGTATTGGTTACTGTTAACCAATTATTCTCTATTACAATGCTCACTTTTATACTGTTATTATTTTCTGTTTTATTATGCTTTACGACATTTTCCAATAATGTTTGTATAGATCCAGTAGGAATAAATTTATCCATTACTTCATCTTCTTTTTTGATTTCAAAATCATAATCCTTTCCAAATCTAGTTTCTATTAAAAAGATATAATTCTCTGCAAACGCAATTTCTTCAGAAAGTTCCATAACCTCAGCATCTTTAGTTCGAATCAAATAACGATAAATCAATGATAAACGATTAATATATTCTTTAGCCTTTGCTGTATTACTATCAATCAGTGCATCTAACGTATTCAGGTTATTAAATAAAAAATGAGGATCAATCTGAGAACGTAATAGTTTTAATTCATTTTCTTTTTGCTGTTTTTGTACGTTAAAAAACTGAGCTTGACCTTCATAGAATTTTTTTGCTAGTAAAATACCAAAAACAAAACCAGCATCATCAGACAATCTAAAGAAACATTGAAGCAAAAAATCATACCATTTAGGGAACTTATTCCAATCACCGTTACCAGTCCAATATCCTGCTAAATAATCAATAGCTCCAAAAAAACAGAGTATAATGAGACCAAAAAATACAAATTGAACATATTTCTTTTCTTTGACTATATAGCTAGGAATAAGCCAATACATAAAGATTAAAATTATTACAAAAGAAAGTATAGCAGCTAAAGGAATATCAATAAGATATTCTATGAGTACATTACCAGACCTATAATAATCTATGCAATTAAAGAGAATGGTAACCGCATATACTATAATAATAACAATATAATCCGACTTATTTAATCTAGTATCCATAGTTTAAATCTTCTTGTTCTTTGGTTTTCTAATTCTCCTAGCAATCCCTTTTATTAAAAATACTATCACAAGAATAAGAAAAATAGATAATACACCTAATGTAAAGTATAGTTTTGTATAGCCTGGATCTGCGATCAGATAAAAAAACATATCCTGCCCGAGTTGCTCACCATATTCTGAGTTGGTAAATAGCACATATCCCCAATCTTTTTTAGTATCTAAAAGAAACCAACTAGTAAACCCTATGTTATTACCTCCATGACTATAAATATTAGTAAATGCACCTTTAAGTTTGCAAACCCCAGTGTATATCTAACATCAAAATCATCGTAAGGTACTTTAGAATGTGGTTTTAATAATTCTTCATAACTTTTTGGAGATAAAACATCCTCATTCATCACTCCAATCATCCATTTAGAAAAATCTATTGATTCTGAATGAATTGAAGCTGGCGATGAAAATTTATTATCATCTTTTTTAAACCAATAGTCATTTTTCCAATCTATCCAATTATTATTTTTATCGTAGGGCTCTGCTTTATTTTTTCTAGTGTAATCATTTTGTATATACACGGTATGATCCATTCCCATAGGTCTAGCAATTCGTTTTTGAAACTCTTCTTCTAACCCCTTATCATCTATTCTCAAAACATGTTTTAACACTTGGGTCAGATAATCATAACCTTCTCCAGAATACAAGTAATCTGTACCTGGATCAAATTGAATTTTCAACATATTATCTTTATCGTCCTCTCTCCAATTCTGAAAGCCAGATTGATGACTTAATACCATTCTTGCAGTAATTCTTTTATAACGTTCATCATGAGCAATATCAGGATATTCTAAATATTGATATAATGGTTTATCTAGATCAAGAATTCCTTCTTCTACAAAAGTCATTATAAAGAAACCAAATACTGGTTTTGAAATAGATGCACCTTCAAAAATAGTTTGCGCGGTTACAGCTTTTTTTTCTTCCACATTAGCATATCCTTCTATTTTGTGATACACCACTTCTCCATTATTAATAATTGCGATTGATGCTCCAGAGATTTTATATTCCTTCATTTTAGCATCAATAAACACATCTAACGAATCTTTAGGAATATCAAAACCTAAGTAACTATCGATTGAAGAATTCTCTCTCGAAGTACAACTCATACTAAAAGTGCCTAAGAATCCTAGTATTCCTAAATACAGCATAAACTTTTTCATAATAATTCTAGTTTTTATCATCAATTCTATCCTGTTCTTCTTCAGAAACATTACCTCTTTTCTTATTTTTATTAAACTTAGAGCCAAAACTATAGTTTAACTGTAAGAACACATTTTGCCTTGACCAGTCATTCACAATTGAAGCATTTACATTATCATAATTAATAGTTCCATAGAATTTTCTATTCAGAATTTCCTCAAACTCTATACTTACTTTTAATCGATCACTTAAAAATTTCTTACTAAGCGAAACGTCAATACCAGCTATCCATTCATACTCGATTTGCCCTTCTAATCCGCCAGTACTATAATACCCTGAAATTTCAGAATTTATTCCCCAAGGCAGCTTATACTCTGCACTCGTAAACCAGGTTAAACTCCATTGTGACAAATCTAAAGCTGGAGTTAATCTTTCTGATCGATATTCATTGTAATTTACAATAACTCCTGTATAACCATCCAACCCTTTTATAAAATCCAAGGGACCAAATAAACTAGCACTAATATTGTTGTTTTCAGCTAGATTAATAACAGAACGAGATGTTTCTGCGGATGCATCATTTTGTGTTATAATTTCGAAAAGTGCATCTGTTGTTCTTCCATAACTTACACTAAAAAATGGTTGATCTTCATAAGTAAGGTTAAGACGATAGCTATTTGTAAAAGCTGGTTTTAGGTTCGGATTTCCTTCTTCGAATGTAAAAGGGTCATAATAATATACAAATGAGTTTAAAGAACTATATGATGGTCGTTGTATTCTGTAGCTATATGCCAAATTTATTCCAATTTTTTCTGTAATTTCTCTACCAAGACTGGCACTAGGAAAAAACTTAGAAATAGTTCTCGTTCTTGTTTCATTCTGTGTAACTGATGTTCCTTCGGTATTACTTTCTTCCCAACGTAACCCTCCAGAGAAAGACCATTTATTATACTTAGCGTTAAACTTTGAGTAAATTGCCAAAATATTTTCATCAATTAAAAATCTATTACTTTGATTTACATTATTCACAAACTCGCCTTGATCATTCTCTACAAATGCTTGTAAATCACTATCAGAGTTTATCATTGAATACTTAGTTCCAAAACCCCAACTAAAATTATCATTCTGTGTACGTTTATAATCGCCTTTATAAGTAAAAATTTCATAATCTGCATTCTGAAAATATCGTTGATTATCATAATCTACAATACTCTGTTCTACCTTAAATAAATTGTTTTCATTATCAAATGAATAATCTATATAATTAAAATCCAGAGTTATTTTATTTTTTTGATCATCATATTCATAATAAGGGTTTATCGTATAGGTCACTCGATCTCTATCAAAACTATTATCTGTCAACAATTCTGTCTCAGACACATCATCGATAATGATTGTACTATTTTCGGTAATACGATCAGAAATTGACTGAATTCTATTTGCGTTTACTCCAAGAGTATTTTTATCATTTAAGTAATAATCCAAACCTGCACTTATTCTAAATGTTTCGGGATCAAATGGAGAAATTGAAGTTTGATTATATGTTTCATCAAGTACTTGTCTGGATATAATTAAATCTTCTCTCCAAGATGACTTCATATATCCTGCGCTAGCTTGCCAATTCAACTTATTTTTATAGCTTGCTATAGAAGCACTAGTACCGTATACAAAATCCTCTACATAACCAGTAGTAGCTTTAATATTTCCGTGAGTTCCTAATTTTACATTTTTTTTCAGAATGATATTTATAATAGGACCCGAACCTTCTGCATCATACTCTGCTCCAGGCTGCTGAATCAGTTCTACTCTTGCTATATTATCCGCTGGCATCTCTCTTAGTAGAGAAGAAACATCCATATAATCTGTTGTTTTTCCATTAATCAGAATTCTAATATTTCCTTGACCTCCATAACTTAAATTCCCATTAGTCACAATAACTCCTGGAACCTTTTTCATTACATCTTGTAAATTCGTATTAATCATTTCTGACTTTTCGATATCGACAATTAATTTTTCTGCAGTCTGCTTAATAATTGGTTTTTTATAAGTAATTAATACTTCATCTAATTGTTCTGATTGTAATACAAAATTTATAGTTAACTCTTTCCCTTCATTACTCAAACTAAAAGCTTCTGAAGTTTTAGTATCATACCCTAACATTGACACTTCAATTCGATAACTGCCTGCTCCAATGTTTTCGAAAAAGTAAGCTCCTTTTTCACTGGTTGCCATTGCAGAAATTGCAGTATCTGTTTTCTCTTGATAAAGAATAACATTAGCAAAAACCAAAGATTCCTGATTTTGATCTGTAACATTCCCTGTAATTGAGTTCTGTGCACTCATCGTTTTTATTGCTATAAGCAGAATACATACAAGTATTTTTTTGAATTCCATAACTTTTCGTTTCTTGATTGATGATGAAACAAATGTAGATTCGTATTATCCTATTATAAAGTAGATTCTGCCCAAATGGGTCAAAAAACAGTTTAATGGGTATCAATTTACTTTAAGATTTAAAAACAAAAAAGAGGAGCAATTGCTCCTCTTTTAACCATTTCTTATACCATAAAAGTTACCTCATCTTTTCTTTCATTTTAAGCAACTCTTGTTCGATCATTTGTAATTTACCTTCCATACCATCCGCAAATTCTGGGATACGTTTACAAAACACATAACGAACTCTCCACATTTCCTTAATTTTCGAAATCGGATATTCGTCATCTTCAATATTTTTATGATCAGCTCTTAGGACTACATTATTATTAGTAATATAAAGTCTTCTAAAAATCAATTTAGTATCTGTTAAGACAATTACAAGCGTTCCGTTGTTTAGTTTTTTAATTACATCATTAGGAACTTTCTCTCCAACAACGATATCTTTTGGATAAAATCCCTGATCGTGATTGGTCATTTCTAAATTTAAGACTGTATAGGCTCTAAACTCTTTTGAAGGATTGACTGGCAATTGCACCGTAGGAAGTTCTTTTACAAAATTCTCCTTATCATATAAAGATATATATTCATGAGAAGTACTTTCTGTAATACATGGAATCAATGCAAATTGTTCACGTTTGACATCTTCTGCATAAGTAGTAAGATCTCCTTTAAATTTTAAAAGTTCATTTACGGTAAGATCACCTGTTAATAGCTTGTCAATTTCAATGCTAAAATAATTAGCTATTTTTATGATCGTATCTATTTTTGGTTCACTTCTACCTTCCTCATAAGCCCCCAAAGTCCCTCTTTTCAGGTCAAAAAGCTCTGCAAATGCTTGTTGACTTAAACTTTTAACACTTCTAATTTTTTTAATATTTTTTCCAAAAAATGACATTTTTGCTAATTTTATTTGCAATTATAAAAATTTATTGTACATTTACACTAACAATATTAGCTAATATATTTCAATAATGCTAATTTTAGTAGAAATACTTTTATAAGGTATACTGGTTTTGGGCAAAACTAGAGACATTACTAAAAATTTTAGCAAACAACTAATTCATTAACTTATAAAAACAACATACCCATGATAGTCATCGTACAATATCTTGCTAATTTAGCCGTCGATATAATAGAAAAGTTATCTTACTTTTTGTAATATTGATATAGTGTCAGCAACTAGAAATAAATTACTAATTATCAATCAAAAAACAACCATCACATGCAAGATCACTTCCAACTGGTGAAAGATTATTTACTGAAGCTTAATTTTAATATAGTTCATGAAAATGAAAGAGATGGAATTATAATGATCAGTAAAGAAAATGAAGGAATTAAAAACCTTATTCTTGGTGTAGCATTACCAATTTTGATTATAGAACAGCACATATTCAATATCAAAAACAAAAATGAAATTGTATATCGCAGTTTACTTCAAAAAAACAGAGATATCGTTCACGGAGCATTTGTTCTAGACGAAACTGGAGAGAAAGTAATCTTTAGAGATACGCTACAATTAGAAAATTTGGATCTCAACGAATTGGAAGGAACATTAAATTCATTAGGTCTATTATTGAGTGAATACTCGCAACAAATTATAAATTTTTCAAAATATTAATACTATGAACTTTTTCAAAAGACTATTTAAAATAGGTGAAGCTGAAGCACATTCTGCTATCGATAAAATGGAGGATCCTATAAAAATGACAGAGCAAGGGATTCGTGACATGAAAATTGATCTCGAGAAAAGTCTTGAAGCATTAGCGCAAGTAAAAGCGTTAGCGATTAGATCTAAAAACGACACTGAAGAGTTTGCTGCCAAAGCAGAGGATTACCAACAAAAAGCAATGCTTATACTTAAAAAAGCACAAAGCGGTGATCTTGAAACTGCAGAAGCAGATCGTCTTGCAAAAGAAGCTTTAATCAAAAAAGAAGAATCCTTACAACATGTAACACGTGGTAAAGGTGAAACAGAAAAATTTGATAATTCTGTCTCTCAACTTGAAAAAAATGTACAAGAGATCAAACAGAATATTAGCAAATGGGAAAACGAATTAAAAACCCTGAAAGCTCGTGTAAAAGTATCTGCTGCTACAAAAAATGTAAATAAGCAAATGGCAGAAATCGATAGCTCTAGTACAGTTTCTATGTTAGAGCGAATGAAAGACAAAGTAAATCAAGAAGAAGCCTTAGCAGAAGCTTATGGAGATATTGCAAATGCTTCTAAATCGATTGATGATGAGCTAGACAAAGCTGCTGATGCTACAGAAACAACAGCCGAAGATGATTTAGCAAAATTAAAAGAACAATTAGGATTGAATGACAAAAAGAAATAAGTAAAAACTAAACACTTTTGGTCTATTCAGTTTACGTATAACATATAAAACTAATAGCCATGATAATTTCAACAACAGAGACAGTACCCAATAAAGAGATTACCCAAATTTTAGGAATTGCAAGAGGCAGTACCGTTAGAGCCAGAAATATTGGTAGAGATGTATTTGCTGGATTAAAAAATATTGTAGGAGGTGAAATCGAGGAGTACACCAAGCTACAAGCGCAATCCCGAGAACAAGCCATGCAAAGAATGGTGCGTGATGCACAAAATTTAGGTGCTGATGGGGTAATAAATGTGCGACTTACGACATCAATGGTTATGCAAGGTGCATCAGAGATACTTGCATACGGAACAGCAGTGAAATTTAAATAACATCATTATGGAAATATTATTTATAGCACTGTTCTGGATAATAATACTGATTCTCCTTGTCTATTTGATATTTAGGAGAATCAGAATCAAAGAAACTGAAGACTTTGAAAAAAGGGATAATTAAACGACAAATTAACTAACTAAACAACTACAACTTTGAAGGAATTAGTAGACATAGCCTTTTCGCCAGTTAACGCATTTTTCTCCATAATGTGTATTGCGCTAATATTATATTGGATTCTAACCATTCTAACTGGTCTGGATTTAGATTTTTTTGATGTAGAATTTGACGCTTCAACCGATATAGATTTAGATGTGGATATGGACGCGGATGTTGATAATTACAATCCAGATGTAGATTTACCACAAAAAAACCTAAATACAGAAGTTCAATCAGAAAGTGTTGGTGTACAATTTTTAAGGTATTTCAATTTTGATGAATTACCACTAATGTTCATGTTAACCATCTTATTTTTTTCGATCTGGTTTATTTCAATAAACATAACACATACTTTTGGTTGGCAATCTAACTGGTTAGGGTTTCTAATGTTGATTCCAAATTTAATTATAAGTCTTTTCATTACTAAACTTCTAACCAAACCTATTGCAAAATTGTATCGAATGATAGATCATAAAGGCGAAGAAGAAATTGACTTTCTTGGACGAAGGTGTATCGTGAAATCTCCAGTATCTGGTGAAAAATTAGGTCAAATAGAAGTAATGGTAAAAGGTGACCCTATAAGAGTTCAAGCAAAAGGATTCAAAGGAGCATCTATTACTTCTGGAGAAGAAGCTTTGATCGTTAATGAATCTAAAGACAAAAAATATTACTTAATAGAAAAATTTCAATCATAATAACCAACAAAAAATTTAAATTAATATGTTAGAGAAATCATCATTAATAGTCTTGGTAGCTATAGTAATAGTTGCCTTTGGATTGATTGTATGGATAATATCAATGTACAAAAAAATTATCCAGGGGAAAGTTTTGGTACGAACTGGTGCAGGTGGAACAAAGGTCTATTTCAATGCTGGATTAGTAGTTCCAGTACTTCATAAAATGGAAATAATGGACATTTCCGTAAAAAAACTTGAAATCGAAAGAAGCGGTGTAAATGGCCTTATCTGTAAAGATAATATTCGAGCAGATATCAAAGTAGCATTCTTTGTACGTGTAAATAAATCAAAAGCTGATATTATTAATGTCGCACAAACTATAGGTTGTGCAAGAGCTTCAGAAATTGAGGTTCTACGTAATTTATTTGATGCTAAATTCTCGGAAGCGTTAAAAACCGTGGGGAAAAAATTCGAATTCGTAGAACTATATGAAGCTAGACGTGAATTTAGAGATGAGATTGTAAATATCATTGGTACAGATCTTAATGGATACATTCTGGATGATTGTGCGATTGATGATTTAGAGCAAACATCATTAAGCGTTATGAATGCTGATAATATTCTTGATGCAGAAGGAATTAAAAAGATTACAGAATTAACTGCTGCCCAAAATGTAAAATCTAACCTTATCAAACGAGATGAGGAAAAAGTAATTCGCAAACAAGATGTAGAAGCACGTGAAGCAATTCTGGAATTAGATAAGCAGTTAGCTGAAAAAGAAGAACAACAAAGAAGAGAGATCGCAAATATTAAAGCTCGTGAAGAAGCTGAAATATTAAAAGTATCAGAAGAAGAACGCTTAAAATCCGAGTCTGCTCGTATATCTACAGAAGAAAAAGTCAAAGTAGCTGAAGAAAATATGCAGCGCCAGATTATTGTTGCAGAGAAAAACAAACAACGTACTGATGCGGTAGAAACCGAAAGAGTAGAAAAAGATAGAATGCTTGAAGCTACAGAACGTGAACGTATTGTAACATTAGCCCAAATAGAAAAAGAGAAAGTAGTAGAGGTTGAGAAGAAAAACATTCAGGATGTAATTAGAGATCGAGTAATGTTAGAAAAAGGAGTGGTAGAAGAGCAAGAAAACATGAAAGACATCGAAGCTTTTAAAACTGCTGATCGTGAGAAACAAGTAAAAATTACAATTGCAGAAGCAAATGCAGAAGAAGCATTGATTTCTACAATCAAAGCAGCTGAAGCACAAAAAGAAGCTGCTAAACAACAAGCCGAAGAAATTAATATCGAAGCACAAGCACAGAAAGAGGCAAGTGAAAAAGAAGCAGAAGCTCGTAAGACATTAGCCGAAGCAAAAGCAAAAGAAGAAGCAACTATCGGTATGTCTGAAGCTCAAGTAATGCATGCAAAAGCAGATGCCAATGAACGTCAAGGATTGGTTGAAGCAACTATTATAGAGAAGAAAGCCAAAGCGGAAGCAGCTGGTATTCTTGCAAAAGCAGAGGCTATTAAAGAAGAAGGCTTAGCTGAAGCGGAAGTAATTAAAGAAAAAGCATTAGCTGATGCTGCCGGAATCGAAGAGAAAGCTGAAGCTATGAAAAAGCTAGACGGTGTTGGTAAAGAGCACGAAGAGTTTAAACTACGATTAGATAAAGAATTACAAGTTGACTTAGCTCAGATCAATATCCAAAAGGAAATTGCAGATGCACAGGCAGAAGTAATTGGTGAAGCATTAAAAGCAGCTAATATTGATATTGTTGGTGGAGAAACAATGTTCTTTGATCAAATCGTTGGTCAGATCACCAAAGCCAAAGGTATCGACAGATTGGTTCAACATTCTGATAATATCCAGGATGTAAAAGATGCAATCTTAGGTAGTGATGATGTAAAAGGTAATCTTTTAGAAAAAGTAAAAGAATTTGCAACTAAATATGGAGTCTCTTCAGAAGATATCAAGAATTTGACAATCGCCAATATTTTGATGGATCTAAAACAGAAATCAGCTAATGAAGAAGAGAACAATCTGTTTAGCAATCTTTTTAATCTAGCCAAAGGATTAGGATTATCAGATAAGAAATTGAAGTAGTAGCTTACTTCTGTCTTTCCAGAAAAAACAGAAAGACAGAAACTCTCCTCCTTACCAAAGGAGGAGAATACTTCTTAAGTTCTTCAAAAGATAGTAATGATAATACTCCACAATACTTTATGAATACAATCATAAATACATTTTTAGACCCATAAAAGTCAATCCCAGATAGTCCTGAACTCTCTTTGGGGTAGTGAGTGATTGACCAGATGGGATTTGTTTAACTTTTTAATACGGTTTAATATGGGATTCGGAGGAGCTCAAGGAATGATTACTTCCTTGAAAAATAATAGTAGAAGAAATAAAAGAGATGCATATGATAGTTGGACTAGTTCTGATAAAGAAAGTCAAGGCATCAAAACAGAGCCTGTTTCTGAAGAAATTTTAGAAGAAATTCGAACTAAAATTAAGAAACAAAATCGAATGAGTACAATTAAAGGTTTGGTAGTTATTGCGATTGGTATCATAATAGCAGCTTGGTTGTTATTCTAAAAGATCATTGAAATACAAATTATAAACGGAAAGCTTATGAGTGCAATTTCGGGAATGAACATTTCGATGAAGAATAATAATCGAAGAACTAAAAAAGAAGCGTTTAGTCATATCAGCGGAACATCTGATAATGAAAGTCAAGGTATCAAAATAGAAGCAGTTTCAGAAGAAACGTTGATAGAGATTAGACAAAAAATGAAGCAACAACAAAAGAGTGCAAAAAAACGAAATATCCTTGTTGCTATCATAAGTCTATTTCTATTTGTTCTAATCGTATGGGCAACATTATCACAAATGTAAAATGATTCTGATATAAGTTGAGTACCTTTTTCAATCTTAACATAATATAACCACTACAAAATGAATAAAAAATTTATAGGATTAATCGCAGTTTTATTGTTATGTATCGGAGCTTTGGCATATAACACATATACCAAGAGAGAAAACCTTATCAAAAATGGTGAACTCACAAAAGCAGTTATAGAAAAAATAACAACCAACAAATATGATAATGAATTATCTCCCACAGTAGAGAACATACATATCAAATATAAATACATCGTAAATACTAAAGAATTTATACAAACACAAGAGATTTCAAGACATGAACATGACTTGTATTTTGCAACAACAGGTAAGGTAGGAGACTCCGTTACTATAACATATGACACTAAGAACCCTACAAATTCTAAGATTGAAAAAACCAAATAATTATGATATGGTATAAACAAAGGCCATAAATATTATACGTATTAAAAAAACTACAAATATGAACACTATATGCACTAATTGTAAATCTGATAAAATAGTATCTGGAGTTAGAGTCACTGATTTAGGTGAAGGAAATGCAAAATTTGATCTTTCTCTTGAAACTTATAAAAAACCAAAAGCTTTCCTTTTTAAAGGAGCTAAAAGATATACTATTAAGGCAAATGTTTGTTGTTCTTGCGGCAAAGTAGAAACATATATAGAAAACCCTGAAGAATTGTGGGCAGAAAATCAAAAAAACAAACTGAGGCTACAATAATTTAAATTAAAAACCTTAATTGTCAGACTGAGCTTGTCGAAGTCCTTATGAAAACGAAATAATGAAATTATATTATGTATACATAGTTCAATGCAAAGACAATTCCTTTTACATAGGAATTACTAATAATCTGAAAAGAAGACCTGTAAATTTGAAGTGGTTTGAAACTTTTACTAATGCAAATGAAGCAATTAAAATTGAAAAAAAATTAAAAGGTTGGAGTAGAAGGAAGAAAACCGCACTTATTGAAGAAAACTGGTGCAAATTAATTGAGTATTCTAAAAATTATACTCAGTTTGGGAACGACATTGACAACATTAGAGAGTCTTCGACAAGCTCAGACTGACATCAGAACTAACAACTAAAAATTAATTGTCAGACTGAGTTCGCTGAAATCACTATGAAACGGATAAGATATTCGATTGCAAATAACTATGGAAGAAACCAACACGAATAACATACAGCTAGACGGAGGAACCTACGAGATCATTCAAAATCGTTTGCAAAAACAAAAGAACGAACTCCAAAACCGTCTTACTCAATTAAATGATGCTAGAAAAGAGGTTTTTGGTAGTGTAGAAACGAAGCTCATTGCCAATAATCGAATAAATACAGAAAACAACTGTATCGCAAGAGATATCGTAACTATAGGTAATTTTTGTCTTTTTGGATATAATGTTCACTTTGGGTTACGAACAGAAATAAAACTAGAAGATGTATTTAGTATATATACATACACTGAAGATCATTTTGCCAATAAAAAACTTGATTTAATTAGTGACCCCATATTTATAGATGACTTTACCAATCTCTATAAATACTATCGCAATACCATCTTTTCTAAATTTGCCATAGTTGGAAATTACCTGCATATGGTATTTCAGCTAAGTGAAAGTGTTTCTGACATTAAAACCTTTAAATGGTTAATTAATGAAGGTGCGCTTACCTATGTTGATAACCGTAGTGAACACGAGTTTAAGTTTCCCAAACAATACGATTTTGATTGGATAGAAGTCACACGTGACATGCATCGTTATGGAACACATCCACATATATCTATACTAGACAAAGTTTTTGTAGAAACTGTAGGAGGTGATCTAACTATCAAAATCGAGGATAATACCGATGATGGGAAAGGAATTTATAATGAAACGGTGGCACAGGTTGATCAAACCTTGGATGATGGCCAATATCGATATGCGGATCTAGGGAATCTAATCGCGTTAGAGATAAAACCTTTTCAAGAATCTCCGCGTTACTTTGTATACAATCACAAGGTTCAGGAAGTCAAAAAAATCGAATGCATAAAAGATGCTTGTGTATTACTACCAGATGATCAAGGGATCATCTATCCTAATGGATATTATTTGCAATCTGGAGAAGTAAAACTATTCAGTAATGAGATTTCTGATGTAAAGTTTCAAGAAAAAATAAGTTCTCCTAATGGAGAAGATTTCTTGTACGTCTTTTATGAAAGTGAAAAAGGACTCTATACTTTGATGTCTTACAATGTTATTGAGCAAGAAGTAAAAACACCAATTATTTGTAATGGATTTACCATTTTAGAACAAGGAGAATTGTGTTATTTCAAAACAGAGGATGAACAAACAAAACATCATGTTATTCAGATTTGGCAAACACCTTTTCTAACTGGAAATGAAATTCCATCAGAATACACGGATACGTTATTATATAAAATCGGAAATAAAGACATTGTAAAAGCAATGGCCGAATGTCACGCACTCATAACACTACTTAACAAAGAGGATAATTATGATGGATTATACGATGATCTGGCAGCGTCTTCTAATGACATTGTGGACAGTTATTATTGGATACGAGAAGAAGATACTTGTAGGTTAGACATTCCTTTAGGCGAAATTAATAATGCTGCCAATGCTGCTATCGATGAATTCGAAAAAGTAGTACAGCTTCGCAGAAATGCTACGAATATTACTAAAGATACCAAGGATAAGGCAGAAGCTATTTTTGGAAAAATAAAAAGTAGTTCTTTTCGCTCTATTGATGACTTTGTACAGGTTTTATCTCAATTAAGAACATTGCGTGGCGAAGTTATTGGTTTGCATGACATTAGATATGTAGACACTCAATTTATTACCGATCTCGAAACTGAAATAGCAACCCAAACGGACAAAATCTCTCAACAATGTGTTCAATTTCTGTTAGATGACAAAGCGCTTCTTCCCTATCATAATCGTGTAGGCGAAAAACAAGAAGAACTTGATACTATTAAGAAAGTAATTGAAGCAAAAACACTAGAAGATGAAGTCAATCAAATTGCTAAAGATTTAGAAATGTTAATCGACATTGTTTCTAATCTTCAGATTGAAGATACTTCTCATTCTACCAAAATTATTGATGATATCTCTTTAATTTTTGCTACGATTAATCAGTTGAAAGCTGGTATCAAAAATAAAATTAAATCCTTAGGCAGTAAAGAAGCTACTGCAGAGTTTGCAGCGCAATTAAAATTAGTAGATCAAAGCATTATCAACTACCTTGATATTGCCCATACTCCCGAAAAAACAGATGAACTACTAAATAAAGTATCTGTTCAATTAGAAGATTTAGAAGGGCGTTTTGCCGATTTCGAAGAATTCATTTCACAAATCATTGAAAAACGTGAAGAAGTCTACAATGCGTTTGAAGCAAGAAAAAACAGTTTAATTGAAACCAGAAACAAAAAGGCTGTCGCTCTAGAAAATGCTGCAAAACGAATATTAAAAGGTGTCACTAAAAAAGCCTTGAGTTTTGATGCTGTAGCAGATATCAATGGATATTTTGCATCAGATCTAATGATCAATAAACTTAGAGACATCATAAATGACTTGATGGACTTGGATGATGCTGGTAAAGCAGAGACTATAGAAACCGCGTTAAAAGTCGCTAAAGAGGATGCTACACGCAAGCTAAAGGATAAACAAGATCTATATGAAGATGGAGAGAATATTATAAAACTTGGAAAACATAAGTTTGGTGTAAATAAGCAACCGCTGGATCTTACAATTGTATACAAAGATCATACATTACAATACCATCTTACAGGAACCGATTTTTATCAGGAAATTGAAAATGAAGTTCTACTACAATCAAAAAAATACTGGGATCAGGAATTAATCTCTGAAAACAATCTGGTATATCGTGCTGCGTATTTAGCATATAAATTATTTGGTAACAAAAAAGAGAATTTACTACACCTAGGAGAAAGTGAGTTATTAGACCTAGTGAAATCTGAAAGTAGTAAAAATTATGCAGAAGGATATATAAAGGGAGTTCATGATGTAGATGCAGCCAAAATCTTAAAAGTATTAATACACAAAGATCATGATCTTGGATTATTACGCTATAGCTCAGCATCGAGATCTTATGCTCAATACTTTTGGCAAAGTTTAAATCCTGAAAAGAAATCCTATTGGAACGCTGCCATTAAAGCTTCTGGTCAAGTGTTAGAAACATTTCCAGACACTACTGCGTATCAAACTGTACTTTCTGATTTAGAAAAGGAAGTTTCAAACTCTGAAATTATAATAGCATTATCTGAAGAAAAAAGACTTCAGCAGAATAAGCACGAGACTAATCCTACTGATATCACGCTAAACGTATCGAGACAAATATCGAACTATCTTTTCGCAGAACTACAAACCGATGATACATTTTGTATTAGTCAAACAGCTCATGAATTACACGAAGCTTTTATTTCAGAATTAAAAAAGAAGAAGGTATTAAGTAAATTCAAAAAATCTATTGATTTACAAAATATTGATCACCTCAAAGACGTAGTACGCTTAGCGATACAATGGGTTACTTCTTTTCTAAATGCTTATCACCCTTTGCATATAGCATATGCACATGAGATTGTATGTATTGTGTTGTTTAAAAAAGAATCTGTTTCAGAAGTAATACATGTCAATCCTTCACAAACCATAGAAGGACTAAAAGGCAGTCATTCAGAAATCATTGAAGGAAATTTAGAATTTAATTATCATCATTTTGTTTCAACATTATCTGAGTTTGCCGCTAAAGAGGTTCCTGCTTTTGAAGCATATCGTGAAGCAAAACATATGGTAACTGAAACCTTAAAAGAAGATCTGAAGTTACAAGAGTTTAAGCCAAGAGTATTATCTTCTTTTGTTCGTAACAAATTAATTGATCAGGTATATCTACCACTGTTTGGAGATAATTTATCTAAGCAATTAGGAAGTGTTGGAGACAATAAACGAACAGATAGAATGGGGATGCTACTACTAATTTCGCCTCCAGGATATGGTAAAACAACGTTGATGGAATATATGGCCAATCGTTTAGGCTTGGTGTTTATGAAAATTAATGGTCCAGCAATTGGTCACGAAGTTACTTCAGTAGATCCTATGGCTGCAAATAATGCTGCCGCCAGAGAAGAGCTCAAAAAACTGAATCTAGCTTTCGAAATGGGTAATAATGTAATGTTATACCTGGATGATATTCAACATTGTAATCCAGAGTTTTTACAGAAATTTATTTCGTTAGCAGATGGCACTCGTAAGATTGAGGGTATCTATAACGGAAAACCCAAAACCTATGATTTACGTAGTAAAAAATTCTGCGTGATTATGGCAGGGAACCCATATACAGAAAGTGGTGAAAAATTTCAGATTCCTGATATGTTAGCCAACAGAGCGGATATTTATAATCTGGGAGATATCATTGGTGATACAGCAGACTTGTTTAAGCTGAGTTTGATTGAAAATGCATTGACTTCTAATCCTGTACTACATCAATTAAGTAGTAAGTATTTTGAAGATATCTATGGATTGATAGAGATGGTAGAAACTGGTACTCAAGAAGGTGTCGAACTAAAAGGTAATCATACGAAGCAAGAAATTCAGGATTATCTTGCAGTATTAGAAAAAGTAGTGATCATACGTAATACAGTAATGCAAGTAAATGCTACATACATACAATCCGCTGCTATGGAAGATTCTTATCGTACAGAACCGTCATTTAAATTACAAGGGTCTTATCGTGATATGAGTAAATTGGTTGCTAAAGTGGTTCCGATTATGAATTCGACAGAATTAGAGACCTTACTTCTATCTCACTATGAAAATGAGTCGCAAACACTTACAAGTGCTGCCGAGGCAAACCTTCTTAAATACAAAGAATTGACCAACACTATTTCGAAAACAGAAACTACTCGTTGGGAAACAATCAAGGACACTTTTGTAAAGAATAATAAATTAAAAGGTTTCGGAGATAAAAATGAAATGGCACAAGTATTAGCACAAATGATGCAATTTAGCGAGCATCTATCGGGAATTCAGGACGTTCTAAAAAAAGGATTAGAGAAGTAATTGGTTTTATGCTTAGAAATGTAAAGATATTATTTTATATAATCGCATTATTATTATACACCTCTAACTATGCGCAAAAAGGAAAAGAGTGGAATACTGACTTATTAAAAGACAACCCCAAAATCCTTAAAAAAATCAAAAAAGATGGGATAAAATTTATCTCTTCTTTAAAAAATGGAAAAATTGAATACTTTAAGGGCCAAAAACCTCCACAAAATACTTGGCGTTATGAAAAATTGGCGCAATATAGAGATAGTCTACATTCAGACAGGTTTATTGCTTATGGGGATCTAATAATGCCATCAAACAAAAAAAATTCTTTCTCTTATAATTTTTTTGCAATTGCTAATAAAGACAAATACAGTTATTATTATTTTGTTGCAATTGTTTCCTTTGATGTCACCAATAATCTCGAAGTGAAGAAGTCTACCTCCTTTCTCTTAACAGAAAAAAAATCATTGATGAGTTGGTGGAATTCTATTTTCTATTTTTACCAAAGTGGACTTGCGGATAAGTTACCTGAAGAATATGTATTTAAGATTTGTCCGCCTCCACCAAGCAATTTATAAGATTAGAGAGATCGATAACAATTCAATATTGTTGTCTATTTCCTTAAAATAAAATTTTTTAATATATTTACATAAGCGCTTATATAAATACTTATGAAATATACATTACAACAACTTGGAGAATTAGGTCTAGGATCCAGGCTAAATAGATTAAGTGAATATTTGATGAAAGAAACTCAAGTTATATACAATACATTAGGTATTGATTTTGATCCGTACCTCTTTCCTATCTTTAAAATTATAGCTGATCAAAACAACACTACCACTTCTACAATACAAGAACAACTACAATACACACAACCCGCTATTACGCAAGCCATAAAAAAATTACTCACCAAAGGATTGATCAAATTTCGGATAGACAAAACAGATAAAAGAAAGAAGCTTTTTAGATTATCTCAAAAAGGAAAAGAAACACATTTGCAATTGGTTCCTGTATGGTCCGTGATTGACACACATGTAAAATGGCTAACAGAAGGAAGCTCTAATAGCCTTACACGTCATCTAACCCATTTCGAAAACCAACTAAAAGAAAAAGCACTAAGTCAAAGAATATTAGAAAACCTAAAATAATACCAAATGGAAACAACACAAAACATTACGATTATACCATTTGACCCTAAATACGCAAAGAATTTTGCAGACCTTAATGTAGCATGGTTAGAAAAGTACTTTGTTGTAGAACCTCATGACGTCGATCTATTAGAACGATGTGAAGAAACAATCATCAATAAAGGCGGTTACATTTTCTTTGCAAAATCTGGAGAAGAAATTGCAGGGACATTCTCTCTGATCAACGTACGAAAAGGAGTTTATGAACTCGGAAAAATGGCCGTTTCTCCAAAATATCAAGGACTTCGTATTGGTCAGCAATTAATGACTTTCTGTCTAAATTTTGCAAGAGAACAACATTGGTCTAGTCTTATTCTTTACTCTAATACAATACTTGAAAACGCCATCCATATTTATAGAAAATATGGTTTTGTAGAAATTGATCTTGAAGAAAATTCACCATATCAACGAAGTAATATTAAAATGGAATGCATATTATAATACTATCATTTACCCGACAGATTCTAACCTATTGCTATTGTAAAATCTGTCGGGTTTTTGAAACTTCAACTCTTTTTTAAGAGTTAAAACTTATGAATTTTTATGGTTTACGAACTGTATAGTTTTTTCCATAATTATTATCCCAATATGTTTCTCCATTTACTTTATATACTACTGCATATACTATTTCAGTAATATCTGCGGGAACATCATATACATATCCCGACCAACGCTCAAGATTATTCACATTAGGGCTTACAATCGCTTGTTGATATCCACTATACCAATATGGATTATAGTCCAATGAGAAGTTGAATTTAGTCTGCCATCCATCGTATGTATATACTACAGATACGTCTTTATCTGGCGCTATATTTCTTACATCCACTACCACATTAAATTGACTTTGATCTGTTCCATATCTCGGGAACAAAGCACTATAATTATCATCTGCGCTTACATTTAAATCTTCAATAGCAAAAAATGCACCTTCATGCCTAGACATACTATAATTAATTCCATTGTTATTATCCCAATAGACATTCCCATTTACTTCATATCTAATTACAAATTCATCGTCATAAATACGACTTCCTGTATTTTGATAATCCAAGGTCCATATTTCGTCTGTGCCAATGCTATAATTATATGACATTGGGATTTCTTCCCAGTTACCATCTACTTTTTGATGGTAGACACTTACTTTTTTTTCAAAAGCTAGATTAGCAACCTTTACAGTAAACCTTCTAACATATGTATCAAACCCTCTATAATAACTATAGGATGAAAAAGATTTAACTAAATCAACTGGATTCGAACTTTTGATGGATTGATCTACTGTAATTTCATGATTCTCGATACTTTGGTCTTCTAATAAGTCATTATCTGTAGTACAGGAAAAAGAGATCAGACAAACTAGGAAATAAATATATTTTCTCATTTTTTAAGTGGTTTTAAACGGTTTTAATTAGTAATTGTTTGATTTTGGTTATAATATTTGTTGTTGACTACTTTTCGAAAAGTTTAGGTCTTGCTTTAAAAGCTGTAATGAAGTAATGAAAGGAAGGAAACCTAGTCAACATTTCTTATGTTTTTTAACACATTGATAACGAAAAACGTTTTCGGAAAGAGAAGGATTTAACACTTTATTAAATGCAAAAAATTGTTTTTACAAAGTATTCTAATTTTGACGGCATACATTAAAAATATGATTTTCAGGGTCGAAAAAATTTCGCCTTCTACTTCGAAATATTTAGTGCTACATATAGAGAAAATCACCGCTTATACGCAAAACTTTGAACCAATTATAGTAACTACAAATTATTTAATCCCAGTAAGAGTTATGGTTAGCATCTAGTCTTTTATGAAACACCTATTTATATAGGTATAAAACTCATCATAGAGATCTCACAGTTGTTTCCCTTTTTACAAAAGGGGTGTTTCCCCCTTTTTATAAAAGTAAGCTAAAGTAAAACCTATATGTTTAAAATGCTGTTTATCAGCGCCTTAAGCACGTTCTGATGTAATTACACCAATTGCTAATTTTTTTAAACTATATAAAATGGTATTTTTAATTCTTAAAACTCAACAAAAGTTGAGTTTTGCTAACAATCACTTCGACCATCGTCGAAATCACACAAATATCTTAATAAACCTATATCAAAAATGAAACAACAAACTAACCCTATCAAAAAGTCTGTAATGGTTGCGTTAGCATTAGTGCTAATTACATCATGTAAAGAAGGAGATCAATCTAGCAATGCAGAATTAAAAAAATGCAAAAAAAAGATTGAAACGTTAGAAAAAGAAAACAGAGCACTAAAGGAGCAACTGGGTTCTATAAATGATAAAAGACCAGATAATATTATTCAATCTGATTTTGCTAAAGACATTTATCATCTATATGATAAAAGAGAAGAATTAATCAATGAAGTTGTTGGTACAGATGGAGAGGACAATGATTTTAAAGCCACAAGATCTTTATTTTATGATCTTGATGATTTAAACAACTATCTCGCATATGTAAAAAAACAATCTCGAAAAGCAAAGGTAAAACCTACTGGACTTAGGTTCTATTTTGCATTATATCCTGATGATTATTTACGCGGAGAAAAAGATAAGAAATACGCAAAACGACAAACCATTTTTATTGCTCCTACCAAAGAGGTAAAAGATGCAGCAGGTAATACCGAACAACTAGGATACACTCTGGATAATAACTATGGAGTTCAATTGCTAAGAGAAAAGCTAGATTTTGATAGCAGAGCCACTGATAAAAAAGGCAAATCGTACCAAAAAGCTAGTTTTTTAAATTTTAGCAATAATACTCAAGAGATAGAAGAAAATAGTTTGATAGCCGATGAAGTAGCAGGAACACCTCCAATGGGCAAATAATAAAGCTAATGAGTCTAAGTAATGAATTTATAAATACCTTAATAAAAATTTGTATTGGTTTTGAAGTTTTTACTGCAATCGTAGGAACTATATTCTTTTACAAATATAAAGACGCTAAGTTTTTGAGGTATTTCATATTTTTCATTTGGTATGTGGCGACTAATGAGCTTGTCGGACTATATATAAAACTTGATTCTGGTGTTAATGCAATCATTTATAACATTTATAATGCAGTAAATTTCACTTTCTTCTTATTATTATATCGATATTATTTTAAAAATGAGAAAAATAAGAAGTTAGCACTTTACTTCAGTATTATTTATCTAAGTTCTTTTGTTATAAATGGCTTTTTTGAAAACTACCTGTCAGAGTATCAAAGATTTCCGTACATATTAGGAGCTTTATTTTTAGTCATTACCATTCTACTTTACTTTTTTGAAATATTAAATTCAGAGAAGGTTCTTAATGCCAAAAAGAACCTTCTCATTTGGATCAGCGTAGGATTACTGATGTATTTTGTAGGTAACCTTCCTTTTAGAATCCTACGCAACTATTATCAAGAACTAACCGATGCCACGGTTTTGTTTTTAGTTAATATCACCTTAACAGTAATCATGAATACCTGTTTTATCATAGGATTTATATGGAGCGACAAGAAACAGCAATATTAATAGCAACCATCGTACTTATTATATTAGTAATACTAATGGTTACACTTTTTTTGGTGTTCCAAAGAAGGAAGAATAGTCTTTTGCTTCAACAAAAAGAGGCAGAGAAAAAATTTGAGCGTGCCATAGCCGAAACACAAATTGAAATACGAGAAGAAACGCTGCGCAATATTAGTTGGGAATTACACGATAATATTGGTCAATTACTTACGCTCGCCAAAATACAGGTTGATGTTGCGCAAGGGGATCCAGAAAGGCTTCCAGAAGTTACAGAAACCATTACTAAAAGTCTAACAGAACTAAGAGCATTATCAAAGTTAATTAATCCAGATGCAATTAAGAGTTTGAGTCTTACAGAAGCAATTGCCTTAGAAGTGGAACGTTTTAATCGATTACAATTTATTGAAGCCACTTTAAGCACCAACACCGAAGTAAGAGCATTAGATGACAAAGCAGAGATTATTATTTTTAGAATCTTACAAGAATTTTTTAGTAATACAATCAAACATTCTAAGGCTTCAAAATTAACTGTGAATGTTAAATATGACAGACATAAAATAGTCATTAACGCAAAAGATGATGGTGTAGGGTTTAATATCAAAGATCTTACCTCGAGAAAAGGCATTGGATTGTGCAATATGCAAAATAGAGGAAAGTTAATAAATGCAGAAGTTGGCCTTCATTCAGAAAAAGGTAAGGGTACAGAGATTATGCTAACATATCATTATAAAAAAATAACATTAGAAGAAGTTGACTAATTTAGTACCGTATAGTAGTAAACAATGTTTCTATGTCACACTGAGCTTGTCGAAGTGTATAGAAAACAAATAGTCTTCGACAAGCTCAGACTGACACATTAGGTTTTATTACATAAACTTTTAAAGAAGGTCTGTTCACACAAAAAACAACAAACATAAAAAGATGAAATATTCAGTAGTAATTGTAGAAGATCATATTCTATTGTCGCAGGCATTAGCAGGATTGGTAAATGGATTTTCCAAATTCAAAATATTATACCTCTGCAAAAATGGGAGAGAATTGCTGACTCGTCTTAAGGATCCTAAAAACATCCCAGATGTCGTTCTTATGGATATTAATATGCCAATCATGAACGGAATAGAAACCACTATTGCACTTAAAGAAGAATATCCACAAGTAAACGTACTAGCACTTTCTGTAGAGGAAGATGAGAAAACTATTCTTAAAATGCTAAGAGCAGGAGCTAAAGGATACCTATTAAAAGATACCGAAAAAAGCATCTTAGAAAATGCACTCATCGAAGTTCAGGAAACAGGTTTTTACCATACCAAAGATGTTACTAATTTATTATTAGGCTCCTTGAATCCTAAAAAAGAAAACAAAGTCATTTTAAAGGATAGAGAAATGGAATTTATAAAACATGCTTGTACCGAAAAAACATATAAAGAAATTGCAAGTGACATGTTTTTAAGCCCCAAAACAATTGAAGGGTATCGTGATTCAATATTCGAAAAATTAAACCTTAAAAACAGAACTGGACTCGTTATTTATGCGATAAAAAACAAAATATTTATCCCTTAAGTTTTATTAGTTTTTGGCTATTAATAAAATTAAAACTTCTACTTTTTTAGTTTAAAAATCATTTTTGGCGTGTTTTTTGATCAAATCGAAAAAACAGTTTTAGATACTTTTAAGAAATACTTATAAAACTAAAGCTATTTTTAAGACAAACTAACCATCGATTACCTACAGAAATACGCCGTATTTTGTTTATTTTTGTGAGTATAAGAACATTGATATTTTTATGCTTAAGCAACAATTAAATTTTAAACTTTCTCAAAAACTTTCTCCTCAGCAAATTCAGCTAATGAAATTGATTCAACTGCCTACTCAGGCTTTTGAACAGCGTTTGAAACAAGAAATGGAGGAAAACCCTGCGCTTGATAGTGGTAAAGAGAAATCTGAAGAATATGAAGATACCTTTAGCAATGAAAATTCAAACGAAGAAGATTACGGAACAGAGAAGATTGATACTGAAATTAATGTAGATGAATATCTCAGTGATGATGAAATCCCTAGCTATCGCTTAAGCTCTAATAATTATAGCGCAGATGATGAAGATAAGAATGTTCCCTATGCCTCTGGAACATCATTCCATCAACATTTGGTAAATCAATTGAACACCTACAGATTTGATGGTGAAGAAAGGGAAATTGCAGAATTTCTTGTGGGTAGTATTGATGAAAGCGGTTATATAAGAAGAGCTGTTTCTGACATTCTTGATGATCTTGCTTTTACTCAAAATGTATATACCTCTGAAGATAAAATTGAAAGTGTTCTAAAAATAGTCCATCAACTGGATCCTGCGGGTGTTGGTGCCAGAAATCTTCAGGAATGCCTGTTAATTCAATTAGACAGAAAAGAAACTACCATACCCATAAAACTAGCATCACTGATCTTAGAAAAATCTTTTGATCACTTTAGTAAAAAGCACTACGATAAGCTTTTGACAAAATTTGACATCACAGAAGATCTTTTAAAAGAAGCTATTGAGGAAATCGAAAACCTCAATCCTAAACCAGGTGGTGCCTATGCAGGAAACAATAAAATGATAGAACATGTGGTTCCTGATTTTACCATACGAATTACTGAAGGCGAACTAGAGCTTACATTAAATGGTCGTAATGCTCCAGAATTACACGTTTCCAGAGAATATAATAACATGCTTCAAGGCTATAAAGCCAGCAAAGAAAAATCCAGATCCCAAAAGGATGCTGTGATGTTTATCAAACAAAAATTAGATGCCGCTAAATGGTTTATTGAAGCTGTTAAACAGAGACAACAAACACTTTTTTTAACTATGAGTGCAATAATGCACTATCAAAAAAGTTATTTCTTAAGTGGAGACGAACGTAATTTGAAACCCATGATCCTAAAGGATATTGCAGATGAGATCGATATGGATGTTAGTACTGTTTCTAGAGTAGCCAATAGTAAATATGTGGACACTCCCTATGGAACAAAACTAATCAAAGAATTTTTCTCAGAGTCTATGACCAATGATCAGGGCGAAGAAGTTTCTACACGAGAGATTAAAAAAATATTAGAAATAACAATAGGAGAAGAGGATAAGAAAAAACCGCTTACCGATGAAAAGTTGGCGAAAATTTTAAAAGAGAAAGGATATCCTATTGCTAGAAGAACAGTCGCCAAATACAGAGAACAATTAGATATCCCTGTTGCCAGACTACGAAAAAAGATTTAATGAACTTTTTACTGAAAAGCATTTCATATATTTTTCACCCACTATTGATGCCTATAGCGGCTTCGTTAATTTATTTTACTACCGCACCTAGGTTTATCCCTGAAAATATTATTAAAGCCAAGATTTTTGGATTATTAGTAGTCACTGTACTTATTCCTATTGTACTTTATTTTTTTCTTAAAACGATAGGCGTTATTACGTCAATTCATCTGGAAGAAGCTAAACAACGTAAAATACCGCTGTTACTGCAATCGTTATTGCTACTTTTGGTAATTAAGATGATTATAGATGTATATAATTATCCAGAGCTATACTTTTTCTTCCTTGGACTTCTATTATCATCGTTAAGCGCAATTTTTATTGTGTTTTTCAACATCAAGGCAAGTCTTCATATGATTGGATCAGGAGCTGTAACTATGTTCACTATAGCAATAAGTATACATTTTGGTATTAATCTTACACTTCTTATTGCCGGAATGATGATTATAAACGGTCTTGTAGCTACTTCTAGATTACATTATGAAGCTCATAGTAATCTGGAGCTTATTTTAGGTTTTTTAGTAGGTGTTATTCCACAACTCACATTGGTTAATTTCTGGTTATAGGATATAAAACATCAAACCAATTTTAGCAACATTAAGTCCAACTTCTTCATTACCTATTCTAGCATCACTATTAAACAAGGGATTCAAACTATAATAAAAATGAAAATTAAATGTATTCCATCCAAAAGTGAACGTTGCTCCTACTCTCCATCTATTTAATTCATCAATTTTAGTTTGTCCTACCTGATTTCCAGGTTGTTCAAAATTAGAATCAAAATAATACAAATAACCTATTCTTAAACCAGTATAAATTCTCCAGAACTTATGTGTATCTGGCACCGAAGTTCGCCATCTAAACTCTAAAGGAGATTCTATTAAGTGTGTGGTAAATCTATTTTTATCAAAATCTACACCATCTAAACTACTAAAAATACTCTGTTCGGTTTGCTCTTCTTCACCGATAAACAAGTTTTGACCATATGTATTAATAGAATATCCTAGTCCCAACCCAATTGCTATATTTCGTTTTTTATTAATTGGCATATCTCTGGTATATCCAATATGAAATCCACCAGAAAAACCAGATTGTCCAACTCCCGATGGAGTATTCCAAAGAAGATTAAATGTAAAACCAGTATAGAACTGATCCTCACGATATAACGAATCCAAGACTTTTTCCGATTCTGTATTGACCGTATTAATATCTTGCGCAAAATTAGGACAAACACTTAGGAAGAATAGCCCAACAAAAACCAACAACTGCTTCACCTGATAAAATTTCTTAATACATATTCCATATAAGGTTACTAAAATAAATCTATTTCTTTAGAAAAGAGAGCTACTTTATAAAAAACATGTTTCTGTATATGAATTGATTAACTTATGTTAAAATAGCAATGATTAAGAATCGCTACGTAAACATAGGATTCTTAATCATTACATTATCATTTTCTACTGTTCATTAAGCACAGCTTCTCCTGTTCTAGTGGTATAATTAATCTTAAGCATATTGATTGCTCTCAACTCCTTTTTAATATCACCTACAAGTCCCATTTTTGTGTCCTTATCAACTTTTAAAGCCGTAGTTAAGAACGGTCTTAATTCTTTTAGTTTTGACTTCATTTCTTCCAGCACATAAGGTTTTACTTCTCTTATATCTGCAAATTTATCATTGAGTTGAATTTTAGAAGCTGTACCAACATTTTTATATCTGGAACTGGGTTTTCCAGCGTATATATGTATCACCATGTTTTTTTTATCCAATTTTTCAATTTGATCCGCATATGGCAGCTCATTTTCCACTACTAATGTATGCTCTCTCATCACTGTAGCTACCATAAAGAAAAATAATAACATAAAAACGATGTCTGGTAAAGATGCTGTTGAAATCGCAGGCAACTCAGCCTTTTGTTTCTTTTTAAATATTGACATAATTAAGCGTATTTAAATGATTATAATTTTTGAGATTTTGATTCTTTAGGTTCGGCTTCTGATAGTTTTTCTGGATACATTAATTTAATCTCGGTAATCCGTTGTTTTAACCTTTCTTTATCTCCTGAATGATTGATATCCTTTAGATTCTCTTTCATTTGAGTAAATGACACCCCATATAATCTCAGTGCTTCCCGATTTCTTAATTCAGTGTAAGCACTCACAAGCTCATTCTGAACCGCTATATATGTCTCGTAATTAGTCTCACGATTGTTAATAAGAGATATTACTGCCCTATTTGGATTATCTGATGACTTAGGATCTCTTAAACCTTTGCAATAATGACAGGTTTCCTTTGCTTCTCCTCCTCCATTATCTAAAAAAGCTATCGCTGCATCTTTAAGATTCGCAAGCTTCATAGGCTTCTTTTCTACAAAAAGTGCATTAACCTGATTCAACTCCACTCTAAATAGATTTTTCTCCTTAACAATCATTTCTGATATCAAATCATCTGGAGGTGGAGGTAACTTTCTACTAATTCCATAGTCCGTTTCGATGGTAGTACTTACTAAAAAAAAGATAAGTAATAAAAAAGCAATATCCGCCATGGATCCTGCATTCACTTCTGGTGCTAATCTTCTAGCCATAATTAATTTATATTTAGTTAATAATTACTTACAGATCAATACACTGTGAATCAGAAAAGTGATATTGGAAACTAAAAAGAATAGCAGCATCCCAAAAAATACAGTTAGTACAATTTTCAGAAATAAAATTGCCAAAAACATTAAAATAGTATTTGGATAATAACTATGGTATTCTATTATTTCAATATCACTTTTTTGGAAGGTTAGATATTGATCGTATTAACAGATCACAGTTATATAAAAATTGACACAATTGTTATGCCATTTTGCAGAATAACACCACAGAAAAGGGAAGAGCACATCAATTCTATGGTCATTAGGTAAACTTAATTAAATAAAAAAGTCCCGCCAATGGCGGGACTTTAAAGGTATATAAATCTTTAACCTCTACTTATAGGTTATCGGTTGCTTCACCTTGTCTTGTGGTATAATTTATTTTTAGCGCTTGAACTTCTCTAAGTTCTTTCTTAATATCGCCTACAAGACCCATATTAGTATCACCATCAACTTTTAAAGCTGTGATAAGAAATGGTACTTCTTCTTCCCTTTTAGCTGCTCTTTCAGCTAAAACAAAAGGTTTGATATCACTAACTTCAGCAAATTTATCATTCAACTGAATTCTAGCTTGTGTACCTGCACTTGCAGCATATCTAGAGCTAGGCTTTCCAGCATAGATATACATTACCAAGTTTTTCTTATCAAGTTTTTCTGTTTGATCAGCAACAGGGAGTCTATTTTCTATTTTCAAGTTATTCTCCCTCATTACAGTTGCCACCATAAAGAAAAACAGTAACATAAATACGATATCAGGCAAAGACGCTGTAGAAATAGCTGGTAATTCACCACTTTTTTTCTTTTTAAACTTAGACATAATTACGTTTTTATGTTATACTTATTTCTTTGGTTCAGCTTCAGAAAGTTTTTCTGGATACATTAATTGTATCTGCTTGATCTGATCTTTCAATCTATCCTTACTCCCTGAATAATTTACGTCCTTCAATTCAGATTCCATTTGCGTAAATTTCTTTCCATACAAACGTTCTGATTCTCTATCACGTAGTTCAGTATACGCAGCAACCAGTTCATTCTGTACAGCTATATACGTAGCATAACTAGTTTCACGATTGTTACGTAAAGATATTACTGCTTTTTCTGGATTATCCGAAGAGCTAGGATCTCTTTCTCCTTTACAATAGCTACAAGCTTCATCACCATTTCCTCCTCCATTATCTAAGAATGCAACTGCTGCAGCACGTAAATCTTTTAACTCCATAGGAGCTTCCTCAACCAAAAGGTCATTATTTTTGTTCAATTCTACCACAAAAATATTTTTTTGTTTAAGAATTGGAGGCTCTACCGTTTCATCTAACGGCGGTGGTAATTTACGACTAATACCTCTATCTGTATCAATGGTTGTTGTAACCAGAAAGAATATAAGAAGTAAAAATGCAATATCCGCCATAGATCCTGCGTTCACCTCAGGTGCTGATCTTCTTGCCATAATTATTTACCTATTAATTTTTTAACTCCAGATGCTACCATAAGACCTACTGCCGCCGCTGCCAAAATGTAGAACGCATAAAGACCTGTTCCTACTAATTTGGATCCACCAGCAGATAGTACTTCACCATCTTTCATTTCAGTTTCCACACCGTTTGCCAATGCATAACCTATTCCTAGTACAACTAAAAAGGCAACGATACCAATACCTGCTTTCTTAAGACCTGCAGGGTTCTTGGCTAAGGCAGAAAATACTGCAAATAACGTAGCTATTATAATAACAACTAATATTATTAATGTCAGAGTATACATCGGACTAACTAAAGAGGTAGCTTCAGCAAATGCTGATCCAGCTTCATCTTTAACCAAATCCTTTGCCTCAGTAATACCATAAGTATCCATAAGTGTATCAAAATTGTTACCCATCAAGAATAACATGATAGCACCTATTGCTCCTACCGCTAGTATCACATATGATAAAATTTTTGAAATTTTCATTTGACTAATGTTTTATTTGAACCGCTATAGCGATTCCTATATTAAATAATAAATTGAATCGAAGAACATCTATATCCATATAGTTGTCCTAATAAAATCGAAACTTTATTATTTCTTGTTTTTGTAAGCTACTAACATATCGATTAAAGTAATCGATGCATCTTCCATATCATTTACTATACTATCAATTTTAGCGATAATATAGTTATAAAATACCTGAAGTATAATAGCTACAATAAGTCCAAATACTGTAGTAAGAAGTGCTACTTTAATACCACCTGCTACTAAAGAAGGTTGCATATCACCTGCAGCTTCAATTTTATCAAATGCATCAATCATACCGATTACAGTACCCATAAACCCAAGCATTGGAGCAAGAGCGATAAATAAAGATACCCAAGATACATTTTTCTCTAATTGTCCCATTTGAACACCACCATAAGCTACGACAGCTTTCTCTGCAGCGTCGATACTTTCGTCAGCCCTGTCAAGACCTTGGTAATAAATAGAAGCAACTGGTCCTTTTGTATTTCTACAAACTTCTTTTGCTGCTTCAACACCACCACTATTAAGAGCATCTTCAACATTTTGTTGTAGTTTCTTAGTATTAGTAGTAGACAGGTTTAAAAAGATAATTCTTTCAATTGCTATCGCAAGACCAAGAATCAAACATAAAAGAACGATCCCCATAAAGCTTGGACCTCCTTCTATAAAACGTTTTTTAAGATTTTGGTGAAAGGATTCCTCCACTGCTGCAGGCTCTTCCGCCTGAATAGTTGTTGTTATTGGAGCAATTAATAATTGCACGTTTGCCGTTAACTGGGCTGGAGCAGTGGCTGCTTGCATATTTCCAAAAGCCATTACTGTTGCGATTGCCAGAATAGAAAATAGTCTTTTCATTGCGCTGATTCTTAATTTTAATTAGTTAAAGGGTTAAAGATAAAAAAATATTACAAAATCTATTAAAATTTTAATAATAATGCAGAGAGGAAGGGATTCGAACCCTCGATACGCTTTTGACGTATACACACTTTCCAGGCGTGCGCCTTCGACCACTCGGCCACCTCTCTATCAATAAATTGCCAAAAATTGGTTGAGCAAATAACAAAAAAAATGTTAGCTACTAAAATTTAGGGCGTTAATTTTCTGACATTTCACCTCGTAAAGAAGTTTCGTATATGGTTTTGAGCACTTTAAGTGGTAAATTTTCTCCTAACAAATACATTAACTTAGCCAATGCGGCCTCTGTTGTGATATCTTTTCCTGATATAACACCTGCTTTTTTCAATGCTACACTGGTATCATATTTACCCATTTCGACACTACCTCCTGCACATTGTGTTACATTAATAATAGGAATACCTTTTTTTATTTGCTCAGAAATTATGCTTAAAAACCATTTTTTAGTTGTCGTATTACCCGATCCATAGGTCTCAATAATTATACCTTTTATTTCATTTGAAGAGAAAATACTTCTTAAAATCACCTCATTAATACCAGGAAACATTTTAATAATGACAATATTATTATCAAAATGGGTATGATATACCATTTTTTTCCTTCGATTTATATTCCTTAAAAAAGAAGTATTTACTTTAAGATGCACTCCTGATTCTACAAGTGCTGGGTAATTAAGAGATTGGAACGCTTTAAAATGTTCTGCGTTAATCTTAGTGGTTCTATTAGCTCTCAATAGTTTATATTCGAAATACAGTCCTACTTCTGTGATCACTGGCTTTCCTTTTTTTTGTAGTGCAGCAATTTGTACGGCTGTTATTAAATTTTCTTTAGCATCAGTTCTTAGATCTCCTATAGGTAATTGAGATCCTGTGAAAATGATCGGTTTACCTAAATTTTCAAACATAAAACTAATTGCAGAAGCAGTATAAGACATGGTATCACTTCCATGTAATATGACAAAACCATCATATTTTTCGTAATTATCATTGATAATATCTCCTAATTCTTTCCATCGCTCTACATCCATATCAGAAGAATCTATAGGTTCTGCAAAACTTATGGTTTCTATATTACAATCTAACTGTGTGAGCTCAGGAATTCTTAGCAACAATTCGTCAAAATCAAAAGCGATTAAAGCTCCTGTTTCAAAATTCTTGACCATACCAATGGTACCACCAGTATAAATCAATACTATGTTTGGTGAAGTATTCATTTCAAAACATATATTTATTTGTCTCGCAAATGAACAAAATTTAAATTACATTCTGCAATCTATATACCGAATATCTCTTTAGAGTTCTTAGTCGTGATTTCGGCAATTTCTTCAGGTGTTTTTTGATATATTTCTGACAACTTTTCTACAACACGTATTAAATAAGAGCTTTCATTGCGTTTTCCTCTATATGGTGTAGGCGCTAAATAAGGAGCATCAGTTTCTAAAACGATATGATCTAAGGAAAATTGATTCAAAAAAGTGTCTATTTTACCATTTTTAAAAGTAACTACTCCTCCAATACCTAGTTTCATATTATATCCTATTGCTCGATGTGCATCCTCTATAGTACCCGTAAAACAATGAAAAATCCCAAACAAATCTTCTCCTTTTTCGGATTCTAGTACTTCAAAAACTTCTTCAAAAGCATCTCTACAATGAATAACTATAGGAAGTTTATACTTTTTAGCTAGTTTAATTTGATACCTAAACGCTTCTTGTTGTTGTTTTAGAAAAGTTTTATCCCAATATAAATCCACACCTATCTCTCCTACTGCATAGAATTTTTTATCAGAGGTTTTATCTAAACGTTTCTCCAGTTCTTCTTGCACATGTTGTAATTCTTCTTTGTAATTTTCTTTTACATGAGTAGGATGCAATCCCATCATCAGGAATACATGGTCAGGAAATTTTTTTTCGATGTCATACATTGATTTTGTATAAGCAGAATCAATTGCAGGAACGAAGAAACGTTCTACACCAACTGAAATTGCCCTTTGCATCATTTCGTCTTGATCCTCTGAAAAAGACTCACTATATATATGTGTATGCGTATCTGTAAGTATCATGCGGCAAAAATAACCAAATTTCACTCACACAATTTATACTAAGAAGAAATATTATTTCTTAAAAATTAAATATCTCGAAATACCTAATTCACACTGATAATCCGTTCTAGAGGAATGATTGTAGATTGCTTAAGGATCACCGACTTATCAGTTATTCCCCAAATTGTAGTCTCTACTTTTTTGGATCCTTCATCATCAGCAAAAATGATTTTAACTTTAAGGTGTTCTAGGTTCCCTAAACTTAATCCTCTAACTAACTTACGATACCTATCTCGTTTATCTCTTTTGTTATTCAAAACTTCTTGATGCGGAAAGTGAAGAAATTTTATTTGCTCTTTTTCTATAACCTGTATATGATCATTAATCCCCATAACATATTTCATTTAAATTATTCAAAAGTTTAGTATAAGTAACTACCTAAAAATTACATAATACAACGCTTTTATTAAAGAAAATATTGTTAATTAACACATTAAGAATCAACACATTCTAGGTAATTATAGTTTTTTCATCAATTTTTGAGCCTGTTGATAATCTTCTGCTTCTTCAGGAAGTGTTTTCAGTATTTCAATACATCGTTCTTTATTATTTTGTTTCAATTGATTTAATGCCTCAAACCAAATTGCCTTGTACTTATATCCGGAATTCCCTAACTGCAGTTTGCTAAAAGCCTGTGACGCTTGCTCATATTTATTTTGTTCTACTAATGTGATTCCATAGTAAAAAAGATATGTTGAGTTAGCATTATCGTTTTCTAACAATTTAAAAAGATATTGCTCTGCATCAGTATAATTTTGAGAATTAAATGTTTCCTCCGCTTTTTTTACAAGTTCGGCTTCACCACTTCTCTCTGTAATAGACAATGCTGGTATAGAAACAAAATCATTATAGGTTGCACTACTTTTAGTAAAGGTATATACTCCCAAAATAATCGCAATACTCGCCGCAACAGCATATCCCCAAGAAGGCATTCTAATAACTTTTGTTTGAGGTTTATCGGGTTTTTGTTCAAAAAACGTATCTCCAATCTCTTTTAAATTATTCTCTAAATCATATTGCGCTTGAGCTGAACTAAGATTAGAATCCAGATAAGAATTCCATTCTTCATAAGCTTTAAACTCTTGTGCAGCATTTGTATCCTCACTCATCAATAGTGATAATGTTTCTTCTTCCTTTACCGAAAGTTCGCCGCTTATTTTTCTTTCAAAAAGCTCGTATTTTTCTTCTGGGGTCATAACAAGTTTTTTATTTGATTATACTTAGGAGAGCTTTGAACCATTTCGGTCAATTGACCTATGCATAACGATTTTTTCTTCCGGACATAGCCATAAGACTGCCCTAATTTTGATGCTACTTCTTCCATAGATTTTATGGTAAAAGTTGCTTTTAACAATTCTTTACAAGCCTTACCTAATTGATCAAATATTTCAGCAAAAAGCTTATTTCTAGCTTCAAAAACCAAGGTTTCATCTGCATATCGTTCACTCTCATCATCAATAGATACGATTGCTTCATTAATTGTTACCTCTTTTGTAGCTGTTTTTTTTAATTCGTTAAGCCATTTACGTTTACACAGCAAAAAGAAATATGCATCAAAAGGACAGGTAAGTGTTAGTTTTTTTTCTTTTGCTTGCTTATATATCGTAATTAATGTTTCCTGAATAATATCCTGAGCTCTAGATTCGTCTCCATTATTCTTCTTTATATACCCCACAACTTTGGGGGCAAATTTTTCATATACCTCTTTAAGAACAATAGTATCATTGGTTAGAAGTGCCTCAATATATTTCTGATCAGCATGCATTTTGGTATTTCCCATAAATAATTGGTCTGAGCAACTAAATTAAAAAAGTTTTAAGAAAAAGGGTAACAAAAAATTAGTGTTGTTGATATGAAGATGTAAACATTAAAAAATAGAAAGTCCACAACGGGCTATTAAAATTAAAAAATATGAAAACAAATAGTACAACAATTACATTACTGAATAATAGTAGGAATGTAAAACAAACAATCACAAACTTTTTACTTTTAGGGTTAACCATACTGTTTTTAGGAAGCTGTAGCAGTAATGATGACAATGACATTATTATTCAACAAATTCTGGATGGACTTGAATTAGAAGCTGAAATTACCGCTAATCGCGAAGAAGCTTTACAAACTTTTACATTAAATGGCGGAACAGGAGAAATATATGGAGAAGATGGTACTATATTATATTTTCCTCCAGGAAGTATTGTAGATCAAAATGGAGATCCTGTTACAGGTGTTGTTACCATAGAATTAATTGAAATCTACAATAAAGCTAAAATGTTATTAACTAAGATGCCTACTAATGGGAAACGTCCTAATGGAGATATTGAAACACTAGTATCTGCAGGAGAGTTTTTTATCAATGCAACGCAAAATGGTGAACAATTAGCAGTAGCAAATGGTTTCCAAATTTTTGCTCCTGCAGAAGAATTTGATGAAGATATGACAATTTTTAATGGTCAGGATAATGATTGTGATGGAGATGAAATGCAATGTGACATCGTATGGGAAGAAGACGAGCAAGGAGGCTTAGAACCTATGCAAAGAGAAGGTCCTAATGGACAAGGAGTTAGTGGATATGGAGGTTTTTTAAGCAATTTTGGATGGACAAATTTAGATAGATGGTATAATTACGAAGGTCCAAAAACAATTGTATATGCAGATGTTCCTGAAGGTTTTGACAATACGAACAGTAATGTATACATATCCTATGATGGAGAACCTACAGCTCTAGCCTTATTAGACATCTACAATCCTGATACAGGTTTATTCTCAGAACACTATGGTTTAATTCCAATCGGACTAGAGGTACATTTCATTTTTGTATCCGTACAAGATGATCAGTATGTATATGCTATTCAAGGAGCTACAATAGGTTTAGATCACACAGAGATAATTGGTGCTACTACCACAGGAACAGAAGCAGAATTAGTTGCATTGATCAACGGTCTCCCTTAAAAAAATCTCACACTGGAGTATGCTTATTAAGTAATGGGGGTTACGGCAAATTTCAGAAAAATTCCGGAAGGGTTAACCTTCCGGAATTTTAATACATTAAAAGATGTAATTCTATCTGATTTAACTTTTTGTTTATCTTTATTAACACTAACAACAAATCATGAACAGGTCTTCGGCTATTTTTATACTTATATGTTTTCCTTTTTTCTGCATTGGACAAATATTAACCAATGATACTATTCCAAGAATAGCACCAATATCATATGAAATTCAAGGCAATCGGGTAACATACGGAGCAGAAATGCCTCCTCTCAATCAAGTTGCAGGTGCTCCCAAAGCATTCTACACATACTATTGGGAACTTGGAGATGGAACCTATAGTTTTAAAGAAAAACCAACTCATACATATAAAAAAAATGGAACATTTGATGCTAAGTTATGGGCAACAAATAATTATGACAATGGAAAACCTCCCACAAGTAGACCTAAATCTGTTACCATTAGCAATACAATAGACGAAGCATCTATACAATATAACTCTCCTTTTATTGAAGATGAGGATCTAATCCTAAAACGAAATCGTGAACCCATTCCAGATCAAGAAATGGTCTTTATTACAAGTTACAAAAACACTCACAACTATGTATCTAGTGGTAAATTGTATCTATTCTATAATGATCGTCAATTTAAGAATGATAATTTCATCATTGAGGATACCCGACTCCATCACAATGAACGCATTGTTCCTTTGGATGACATTTCTTCAATACTTCCAGAAAATGATGATCATACATTGTTAGCTTCTGACAATCCTTCTTTTCTAAACAACAAAGTATTGTTTGTACAAGATACTACCAAACGAAAAAACTTTCCGCTAACACTTGAAGAATCAAAAGCACTATACAGAAGTTATCAGATCATAGAATTCGACGACATGCAACCTGGTGAAGAACGTAATATATTCAGAACATTAAAGACTACTCCAGAAATGATTAAAGACACAAGTGCAATCGTCACTCTACGAAGTGTATATGTTCCTGATAATAATTATGATAATCATACCGTAAAAGATACTGAGATGGAAATTGTAACTTCTCATGATCCTAATAAAATGTCTTCTAATGGATGGTTAATGAATTATAGATTGGTTAGATTTAAACGATTAAAATTTAAAGTTCGTTTTCAAAATAACGGAGAAGGTCCTGCTAATACTATTAAATTAGAAGTAGATACCCCAGAAATGTTTGATAAATCCACTTTAAAAATAGATGGTATGTATCCAGAATGTCCAATCTGTCCTAAAGAGAGAGAAGTAAACTATAGTTGCCTGGACACTATACTTCAAAAAGATAAAATCATCTTTCAATTCAATAGAATTTACCTTCCAGGAAGTGAACAGAAAAATGTTGAAGAGATTGACTCCACCAAAGGTTTTGTAAAATATTCTATGAAATTTGGTAGAAAATTTCACAAAAAAAAGACGCGAAGCAAGACTGCTATTTATTTTGATAAAAACGACCCTATTATCACCAACTATGCCACTACGAGATTCCTGCCTGGAATTTCTATTGGAGCCAAGGCTGGATATATTTCGGCCCCAGAATTAGACAATCAAAAAGAATATTTTATAGGAGCTACCCTATCACCTTTTAAGTCGTATCGAGGATATTATCAGGCAGAACTATTTTTCTCTTCTTCTTCATTTGATGAAGTAAGAAATTTTGAAACACGCGTTATAGGTCCTAATGGAGCAGAAGATTTGACACGTTTTTCTGAAGTAAACCAATATGATAATATAACGATATATGCTGTTCCTGGATCATTTAGATATAATTTCAATAATTATGTAGCTTTTGGCGCTGGATTGCAAGTAAAGTTAGATCTAACCAGCACAAACAATCAGGAAACTACAGGGCAAGGTTTTTTTGTAGATATTAATGGAGAAGAAATCCCCAATCCAGATAGAAATACTTTTTCGAATCAAGAAATAGACGATAGTTTTACAAATTTGCAAACTGGAGTTTTTGTCGGAATGAATATAGGAGCTGTTAGGATCGGACCAAGTATTGGTGTGAGATATGTGTACAATTTTGATGCTCCCAATTCTCAAATTCAGTTCTATGGGATTTGGAAATTTTAGGATACTATTTTTGGTTTTTCTATTTCTCTGTATAGGGAATAAGCCTCTTCAAGGGCAGCAAAAAGTTAACACCGCAAAACTCATATACAATCAATTAGATACTTTCTTAGAAAAACCCTCAAAACCTAAATTACATCAACTAAGCAACATAATAGCATCTGAAGAAAAACATCTTCTAACCAAAGAAGATCAATTAGCCTTTGTTATTGCACAGGCTAATATGGGATATTACTACAATTTTTTTGGAAACGTTTCTAACGCGATTTTACATTATGAGAACGCATGGAAAACTTTTAATAATAATGCACTAGACAACTACGATATTATTGAAAATTGTCTACAACCTCTTGGTAATCTATACCTAAAAATTGGAGATCTTCAGAGAGCAACAATTACCATCACCAATTACTTATATCAAGCAGAACAATCACAAAACACAACTAAAATACTTTCAGCTGTAACTAATCTATCCATCGTATACAACAATCAAAGTAACTATCAAAAAGCAATTGAAATTCTGAAAAAAGGAGAAGTTATAGCTCCTAAAAACATAAACATATTAACAAACTTAGCGACAAACTATTTAGATGCTAAAGACATCAAAAAAGCTGAGATCTATGCTCTTAAAGTAACTTCAATAGATTCAACTCAGGTAAATGTATATCAAATCTTAGCTGCAATTGCATTAGAACAAGAAAACTTACCAAAAGCCCAGAATTATTTTCTGAAATCAAAATCTAAATTACTTGAAAAACAGCATACCTCAGTTAGAGATCTTGCTAAACTACAATTAGCATACCTTGACATTCTTCTTTATAAAAGAGCATTTTTCGAAGCATTAAATCATCTAAAAGAAATTTATACAATTCTTATTCCAGAATACACTTTAGAAAAAGACGTTCCAAAAAAAGAAACCCTTATCGCAGACAGAATAGTGCTTAAAGCGTTAGATATTCAAGCATATATCTATCAACAAATAGATAAACCTACTATAGCTATTGAGGCATATGAAGCAGCTTTTGAGGTTAATTCAAAATTAAATCTAGCGTATCCATTGCAGGATACTAAGATTATTCAACATAGTCAAAACCGAAATCGTACTGAGACGTTTATTGACCTATTGTACTCTTTATATAAGACAACAAAACATCAAGAGTATGTTGTAAAAGCATTCCAAGCTGCAGAAAATTCTAAAGCGCCATTTGTTAATGAAGCCTTAGTATCAAAGCACCTACTATCACAATACAAAAACGACTCATTAGTATCTAAAATCAATATCCTAAACAACTCACTTGCCCAGTACGACACCTATATTCTAAAAGAAAAACAAAAAGGCGAGCAAGCCAATATTCCTCAAATTCAAAAATGGAACTCCTCTAGAAGCACACAAGCCATCGAACACTCAGAGGTCACTAAACAGCTTCAGAAAAAATATCCAAATCTTCTTTTTAAACAAGGAAAAATTTCGATTGTATCGCTTCAAAAAAAGCTAAGACAAGATGGTCTTACATTGATTGAATATTTTTTCGGAAAAGAAACGATTTATCAATTTAAAATCGATGCTGATTCAATAGAAATAACAGACATAAACAACACTACAGATTTTAAAAATACTATTCAAGGTTATATACGTTATTTTGACAACGCTTCTATGATCATTAATAATGTTGAAGATTTTTCTAACAGTAGTTTCGAGCTTTATAACGCATTAAATATTCCTGCAACAAAAAGCATACTAATCATCCCTGATGGACTTCTTAATTTTATCCCTTTTGAAACATTACTCACTAAAAAAAGCAATTCTTTACGTTTCCAAAATATGCCTTTCTTACTTACATCTACTATCACCAGCTATGAAATTTCTGCAAGTAAGTATCTCCGATCAGTGAATACGAATACAGACAGTGCAACAAGAACTATTTTGGGTGTCTTTCCAGTTTTTGAAAATACAGCCTTGGCACTTCCATTCTCTTTAGATGAACAAAACTTACTACAACAAAAGTTTGATGGTAGATTCTTAGAAAAAGAAAAAGCTACCTATATACAATTCATAGATGAAGTAGAAAACCACGACATTCTGCATCTATCTACACATGCAGAGGCTGGTGGATTTTCAAGGCCAGCTTCTATTAAATTTAGAGATCAGGATGTTTTGGTAAATCAATTATACGGACTACAATTAGAAGCGGATCTAGTTGTCCTAAGTGCATGTGAAACGGGTATTGGCACTATAGCAAAAGGAGAAGGCCCATTAAGCATTGCAAGAGGTTTTCAATACGCTGGAGTTCCTAATGTACTATTTTCATTATGGAAAGTAAATGATAAAACTACTTCTGAATTAATGCAATACTTTTATAAAAATCTTCATCTTTCTAATTCAAAAGCACACGCATTATATCAAGGAAAACTAAATTATCTCGCTTCCGAAAAAATTTCTAATACCCAAAAATCCCCTTATTATTGGGCAGCATTCGTATATTATGGTTCTTATCAAACTCCATCAGTATCTAATTATAACTGGATCCTTATTATCGGTATTTTCTTATTAATTATACTATTTTTGTTTGTGATTCGACAAAAAACAAAATGACAACACTTCGCCAGTTCCTTATCAGTAAAGAATACCATCGTATTAGACTTATTTATACAAAAACAAACCATTTTGAAGTAAAGGCAATACTTAATGGTGTAACGGGTAATTTTATTGTAGATACAGGAGCATCCAATTCATGCGTTGGTTTTGATGCTGTAGAAAAATTTCACCTTTTTGCACAAGATAGTGATGTAAAAGCTGCTGGAGCTGGAGCAACCGATATGCTTACTCAACTTTCTAAAAAAAATATGTTACAATTAGGCAAATGGTCAAAAAATAATATCTCGCTCATTTTATTTGATCTTACTCATGTAAATACTGCCTTAATTGCACATCAAGCCGAACCCGTAGACGGGATTATTGGTGCTGATGTATTGAAAAAAGGAAAAGCTGTTATTGATTATGAACGAAAATGTCTTTATCTTAAATAACTGATTTTAAAAATCACATTTCTACACCGCAATAAATCTACCTCTAAACAGGAAACATCCCCAATCATCACAATAGTTCCCAAAACACATAGCGGGGAATTTACACTGTAAATCAACGAATTAACTTACGTTTTATCTGTAAAAAACAAGAAGAAAAACCATAAATATTAAAAATAATTCTTAGTTTTAAGGAAATATTAAGATTTTAAAATAACCTCTTATAAACCTAATAAGCCTATTGTAAAACTCTACATACCCTTTTTATGAATCGAAGAAATTTTCTAACATCAGGAACTTTAACTGCTGGTGCACTATCTTTAGTCCCTACCTCAATTTTTGCAAATAACAACACTATTTCAATTTTTTCCATAGGTAAAGGATTTAACAGCATATCCGATCAGATCCAACATCTTTCAGTAAAATTCTTATCGAAAAATGTATTAAAAGCGCATACAAAACTCCTCATAAAACTTGATGAGAAAGGATATAACTATAGCAATTCTGATATCGTTCAATTAAGCAATAATTGTTATGCCATTCCTTTAAGCAAAAAACCATTAATCGGATTTGATTCTAAAGAACTTGCTCTATTAATAGAACAAAACGGAGTATATAAACACTACATTCTTAATGAACCCACATCCATAGCATTTAATTCTTTGATTGAGAATTTTAGCAGAAACTCTGAAGCTCAAAGTTTAAATTTAGATACACTTAACTTCATTTCCCCAAACGAAGTGATTGGAACCTCTTTTGGAAAAGAAAACACATTTACATATAAAAATGTAAGCGGGAATACTATAACACTAAAAGGTTCTTCAAAGAAACAGGTAGCTATTATTAGCTAACATTTTGGTCAAAATTCAGGTAGTTATACGTATTGATTTATTTTAATACTCTGTTTAGTTTTGATACATAGGGATATCAGAAAAATCATCTGAATACTTTAATCAAGAAAACTAGATACATCTCTAGTGTATTATAAAACCGTGAATTCATGAAAATAATACTTATTGGAAGCTTTCCTGTCTGTCTTTCTGTATACAATAGCTTATCGAAAGATAATCATCTTGATGCCGTATGTTTTCAGGAATCCGAAGTCCCTAATCCAAAAAAAAACTTCTGGTTAACTTCTATCCAGAAAGAAGGTTTAGATACTTTTCTGATAAATAAACAAAATATCTATACAGAATTCAAAACTTGGTTAGAAGATAAAGCTCCTGATTTAGTGTTGGTTTGTGGTTTTTCCATTAAAATCCCCAAAGCAGTATTAGGGATACCAACACATGGTTTTCTAAACGTTCATTTTGGAAAATTACCAGAAAACAGAGGTCCAGACCCTTTATTTTGGTCCATTAAACAAGGGAAAAAACAAAGTGCTATTACTATTCATCAAATGGATGAAAATTGGGATACTGGTAACATTTTAATAGAACAACCAGTTCCTATTATACCAGGAGAAACACTTGGAATGGCTAATTCTAAGATGAGCTATATGCTTGGCGGATTAACTCAAAAAGCATTAGAATTAATAGTAAATCCTGAAAACCTAAAACCTCAATCAGACAAAAACACCCATTATAATCAAAAACCAACAGAAAAGGACACAATTATACATTGGGAAACACAAACCGCTGATGAAATAGAACAGTTAATTAACGCTTGTAATCCTAAATACGGCGGAGCCACCACCTATTACCAAGGATCACCTATTAAAATAATTGAAGTTTCGCCAGTAGACACTCAACCTCTATTGGGCAAAACTGCTGGAGAGATCATACATGCACATCCACAAGAAGGATTATATGTGTATTGCAAATACGGTAAATTATTAAAAATAAATACAATCAGTTCTGACGCCGGTGTTTTATCTGGAATCAAATATGTACATCTGGGTGTAAGACAAGGACATTGTTTTACCACAAGCTTACAAAAGAAACAACGCGCAGCCATATAAATGGCTGCAATTACTAAATAACTAATTTATTAATCTTAAAATCAATTCAATATGGAAGGAACATTGGCAGAAATCAGACTGTTTGGAGGCAATTTTGCTCCTAGAAATTGGGCCCTTTGTGAAGGACAATTATTAGCAATTAATTCCAATCAAGCTTTATTTTCTTTGTTAGGGACTATTTATGGAGGAGATGGTAGAACTACGTTTGCTTTACCAGATCTAAGAGGTCGTGTACCTATTGGTCCTGGACATGGACCTGGATTATCCTCTTATAAACAAGGACAAAGAGGAGGAGTAGAAACTGTTATTCTTAATACAACTCAGATTCCTAATCACACTCATACTGTACAAGCAAATTCAGCTTCTCCTGTTGGGAGAGGCGAAGGTTCTTCTACCGCTGCTGGAACATATTGGGGAGATGGAGACAGTTATGCTTCGGCAAAAAACAACACTATGGCAGCAGATGCAATTACGGTAGGTAATACAGGAGGTAATTTAAGTCATGAAAACAGACAACCTTATTTATCTACATATTACATCATTTGCTTACAAGGTGTTTTCCCTTCTAGAAGCTAAAAGATTTCTATTTTAATTATTCATCTAAAATTCAAAAAATATTATGGAACCAACTATAGGAGAAATTAGAATGTTCGCTGGTAATTTTGCCCCAAGAGCATGGGCATTATGCGAAGGTCAATTATTACCAATTAATCAAAATGATGCATTATTCTCAATACTAGGAACTACATATGGCGGGGATGGCAGAACCACTTTTGCCTTACCTGATTTAAGAGGTCGCGTTCCAGTAAGCCCAGGAAATGGTCCAGGATTATCTACTTATAAACAAGGACAAAGAGGAGGAGTAGAAACTGTTACTCTTAATACAACTCAAATTCCAAGTCATACCCATGTTGTACAAGCAAATTCAGCTTCTCCTGTTGGAAGAGGTGAAGGTTCTTCTACAGCTGCGGGAACATATTGGGGTGATGGTGATAGTTACGCCTCAGCAAAAAACAACACTATGGCTGCGGACGCAATTGCGATAGGAAATACAGGAGGTAATTTAAGTCACGAAAATAGACAACCTTTTCTATCCATTTATTATATAATATGCTTACAAGGAGTATACCCTTCTAGAAGTTAACAATTTTAAAAAAGTTCTATACAGAACACCTTTATTCAAAATAAAGTTATAACCATATAAATTTAGGTAATTTGGAGTGTTCAACTTTTTTACCTAGATTTATATGAATAAGGGTTGTAATAACAAAAACTTATCAAATATATTGATAGCAATTCTTTAATTATGAAAATAAATTACTCATTTTTTTTAGTTTGTTTATTCCTTTTTTTTACAGGATATAGTCAAACTACTTTGAACTTTACTATAGATGCAGCAACAGATAATGGGACTACCATCACTGAAACAATAGTAGACGGCGGTGACACATATGTCTTGACTGCTGCTTCCTCTAATGACGCGCAATTATTCGATTTAGGAGGAGGAGATCAAATATTTTTTACAGCTGTTGATGGTAGTTTACCACCTTGGGTTGTTTCTATTACTAGAAATGGTTCTCCTGTTTCTTTTACATTAAACGGTCTAGATTATGATACAGTAGCTGCAGGGAACATTTCTGTAGAAAATCAAGATGATAATACTATAGCAGCATCTGCGAATTATAGTGGTTCTGGAGCAATTACGATTACTAACACGTCCAATGCAACTAATATTTCAAGTTTTAAGATTACTCCTGGGGATTCTGATGATTTAAATGATTTTGGTTTTCATAACATCAATGTAACATTCCCTGCTGCAGACACAACTCAACCAGAAATAACATCTGTAGATAGACAAAATCCAACAGCATCAACTACCAACGCTGATGTATTAGTTTTTGCCATAGAATTCTCTGAGCCTGTTGTAAATGTAGATACCTCTGATTTTGTTATAGGAGGTGGTTCTACGGCAACAGTAACTAATGTTGCAGATCAAGGAAGTAATATTTGGAATTTAACAGTATCGGGTGGAGATTTGGCTAGTTTTAATGGCAATGTAATTCTTGGATTAATTGCTAGTCAAAATATACAAGATGCAGCTGGAAATGCTTTATCTGGCATTACAGATCCGACTCCAGAAAGTTTTGCTGTTGATAATATGGCACCAACAGGATACTCTGTATCCATAGATCAAAGTCCAATCAATGCTGGAAATGACGATGCAGTAAGTTATACCTTTGCGGGTGCTGAAGTTGGAGCTACCTACAACTATACTTTTACAACTTCTGGTGGTGCAGGATCTGTTACTGGTTCTGGAGTTATCGCTACAGCTACTGATCAAATTACAGGAATTGATCTAAGTGGATTAGCTGATGGTACTATAACCCTTAGCGTTACACTTACGGATACTATTGGAAATACTGGTGTTGCAGCAACCGATACAGAAACTAAAGAAACTATTGCACCAACAGGATACTCAGTATCCATAGATCAAAGCCCAATCAATGCTGGAAATGACGATGCAGTAAGCTTTACCTTTGCAGGTGCTGAAGTTGGAGCTACCTATAACTATACTTTTACCACTTCTGGTGGGGCAGGATCCGTTACTGGTTCTGGAGTTATCGCTACAGCAACTGATCAAATTACAGGAATTGATCTAAGTGGATTAGCTGATGGTACTATAACCCTTAGCGTTACACTTACAGATGTTAATGGAAATACTGGTGTCGCAGCAACCGATACAGAAACTAAAGAAACTATTGCACCAACAGGATACTCAGTATCCATAGATCAAAGCCCAATCAATGCTGGTAATGACGATGCAGTAAGTTATACCTTTGCGGGTGCTGAAGTTGGAGCTACCTACAACTATACTTTTACAACTTCTGGTGGTGCAGGATCTGTTACTGGTTCTGGAGTTATTGCAACAGCTACTGATCAAATTACAGGAATTGATCTAAGTGGATTAGCTGATGGTACTATAACCCTTAGCGTTACACTTACGGATGTTAATGGAAATACTGGTGTTGCAGCAACCGATACAGAAACTAAAGATACTGAAGCGCCAACAGGATACTCAGTATCCATAGATCAAAGTCCAATCAATGCTGGTAATGACGATGCAGTAAGTTATACCTTTGCAGGTGCTGAAGTTGGAGCTACCTACAACTATACTTTTACCACTTCTGGTGGTGCAGGATCCGTTACTGGTTCTGGAGTTATCGCTACAGCTACTGATCAAATTACAGGAATTGATCTAAGTGGATTAGCTGATGGCACTATAACCCTTAGCGTTACACTTACGGATGTTAATGGAAATACTGGTGTTGCAGCCACAGATACAGAAACTAAAGATACAGCAAGACCTAGTGTAGCTATAACCTCAACTGAAAGTCCTGGACCTACTGGATCCAATCCAATTCCAGTAACCATTACCTTTTCTGAAAGTGTATCAGGTTTTACTGAAGGAGAAATCACTGTCGTTAATGGTAGTACAGGAAACTTCTCTGGAGGAACAGGAACTACATATACAGTAGACATTACACCTTCTGGAGCTGGACCACTAACAATAACTGTAGATGTAGCTGCAGATGTAGCTACTAATATGTCAGGAAATGGAAACACAGCTGCTCCTCAGTTTAGTATTGGTTATGATAACGTATTAAGTATTAATGATGAAATCCTAGAAAATGGGCTTACTGTTTATCCAATTCCATCTAGCAATACAATCAATATCTCTGGAGCAATTAATCTAGCAATAGAACGTGCTGAAATTTTTGATATACAAGGTAAACTGATTCTTTCTCAAAAACTGAATGCTAGTAGTATTACCAATACGATTGATATCTCTTCTATTCGTTCTGGATTATACCTAATGACAGTTTATTCTGAAACTGGTTCAGCCACCAAAAGAATAATTAAACAATAAAAAATCTTATTGTCATAAAAAAAGCCGAGATTAAAATCTCGGCTTTTTTTATGCTCTAAAATATCTCTAGAATCCTAAGTTCTTTAAACAATTCTTTCTAAAATAACTTAAGATTACCTGCAAAACTATAAACAAGTATTTCTACCTATTTCGTTATACTCTCATTCACAGTATCTTTACCGTATGATTATAGAAGGAATGTCCCAAAATAAAAAAAGAAATATAATGATGAAAGTAATTCCCGTTGCCGTATTGGTTATCATATTGATTGCACTAGCTATGAACATATACCTATTATCTAGGTTTGTATAAAAAATAGTAGTTTTTTAGTACTACATTCCAGTTCTAATGGCTTCTACAGGATCCAATCTGGCAGCCATCCAGGCAGGAAAAATACCAGCAATTAACCCTATCAATGTAGACCAAAACATACCCCAAAACATATTGGAAGAAGATAATATAAATTCGAAATCTCCTGTAAGTTGCGAGGCTCCCTTAGAAATCAACCAGACAAAAAACAATCCTATTAACCCTCCGAAAATAGCCAGAATAACCGCTTCAAATAAAAACTGAAGTAAAATAAACTTCTTTTTAGCTCCCAAAGCTTTTTGAATACCAATTAAGTTTGTACGTTCTTTTACACTTACAAACATAATATTTGCTATTCCAAAACCTCCTACTAATAGCGCAAAGCCTCCAATGAACCCTCCAATTTTGGACATGGTTCCTGTAATATTATCTATAAAATCTGTAAACCCTTGTAATTGGTTTACAAAGAAATTATCAATATCATCAGGTTTCAAACCTCTGTAAGATCTTACTTTTTGTGTTAAAGAAGCCACAAATTCAGGAACATCACTTCCTGTTTCGGGTTTAATAATAATCATAGGAAATGTGAACTTATTATTATCTCCATAAATCCTTCTCACAATATTAACTGGCAATATCGCTGCAGTATCTTTAGAACCTCCAAAAAGACCACTTCCTTCTTTTTTTAAGACACCAATTACTGTAAATTTCCTTCCGTAAATACGTATTTTTTTACCAATAGGGTCACTGGATCCAAATAGACTGTTAGCGATTTCATCTCCAACTACAACAACTGGAGCTCCAGCAACTGATTCCTGCTCATTATAAAACCTGCCTTTAACTACTTGTAATTCTTCAATTTCGTAATAATCACTAGTAACAGGAACTATATCTACATTACTTACACTTTGATCACTATACTTTATAGTTTCCTGACCTACATTAAGTAAAAAGCTAGCTGCTTTTAAATTTGGTGTTGTTCTTTTAACATGTTGATACTCTTCAAAGGTTACATCGGGAAACTGTTCTCTTTTCCAATCTGGAACCTCAGATGGTCCAAAAGAAACACGAGTAAGATATATAGTACTATTATCTAAAGAACTTATACTTCCTTTTATTTCTTTTTCTAAAGAATCTACAGCCGCCAATACTCCAATAATCGAGAAAATACCAATGGTAACTCCTAACAAAGAAAGAAACGTTCTTAACTTATTATTTTTAAGGGCATTAATCGCAAAATTAAAGCTTTCTTTTAGTACTCTAAGATAAATCAGCATATGCTATTTTTTGAACAATATAAAGATAGGACGTTTTCCTTATAATTTTGTTACAAAATATCTAAAACAATTACAGATAATGGGTTGTCTAATTGATAACTAAATTATTACTTTTGCGTTTTACTAACTAAAAATTGTCATGAGCAACATAAAAACCGCTAAATCTGCATTAATTTCTGTTTTCAGTAAAGAAGGATTAGCACCTATCGTAAAAAAATTAGACGAACTAGGTATTACTATTTATTCTACAGGTGGTACTGAAAAATTCATTAAAGATCAAGGAGTACAAGTGATTCCAGTAGAAGATATTACTTCGTATCCTTCCATTTTGGGAGGAAGGGTAAAAACCTTACATCCAAAAGTGTTTGGAGGAATATTGAATCGTCAGAATAATGATAGTGATGTTGCAGAATTAGAACAATACGAAATCCCACAAATAGATATTGTAATTGTAGATTTATATCCATTTGAAAAAACAGTTGCCTCTGGAGCTTCAGAACAAGATATTATTGAAAAAATAGATATTGGTGGAATTTCTTTAATCAGAGCTGCCGCTAAGAATTTTGCAGATGTTACCTGTGTTGCCTCGGTAGATGATTATGCAGAGTTTTTAAACGTTATTTCTGAAGGAAACGGAAGTATCTCTCAGGAAGATCGCAAACGCTTCGCTGCAAAAGCTTTCAACGTTTCTTCTCATTATGATAGTGCTATTTTTAACTACTTCAATAGTGATCATGAAATTGCCTCACTAAAAATTAGTGAAACTAAAGGAAAAGTATTGCGTTATGGAGAAAATCCACACCAAAAAGGATTTTTCTTTGGAGATTTTGATGCAATGTTTGATAAATTACACGGTAAAGAGTTATCATATAACAACCTACTGGATGTTGATGCTGCGGTAAACCTAATGAATGAATTTAAAGGAGAAGCTCCTACCTTTGCAATCCTTAAACATAATAATGCTTGTGGTTTAGCACAACGCTCTACTGTACATCAATCATATATTGATGCATTGGCAGGTGATCCTGTTTCTGCGTTTGGTGGTGTATTAGTTAGTAATTCTGAAATTGATGTTGCTACCGCAGAAGAAATTCACAAACTATTCTGTGAAGTAGTAATTGCTCCATCTTATAATAATGAAGCTCTGGAAATATTAAAAGGGAAGAAAAATAGGATCATTTTGATTCAAAAAGATATTACGTTACCACAAACTCAAGTTCGTTCTTGTCTTAATGGTGCTTTAGTGCAGGACAAAGACTTAAAAACAGATGCTTCATCTGATCTTACAACAGTAACAAAGGTTGCTCCTACTACAGCTCAAGTTGAAGATCTTTTATTTGCTTCTAAAATATGTAAACACACAAAATCTAACACCATTGTTTTTACTAAAGAAAAACAACTGCTAGCGAGTGGAACTGGACAAACATCCAGAGTAGATGCATTGAGACAATCAGTAGAAAAAGCAAAGTCATTTAATTTTGACCTTAATGGTGCTGTAATGGCAAGTGATGCTTTCTTTCCGTTTCCTGATTGTGTAGAGCTTGCGGATAATGCAGGAATCAAAGCTGTCATTCAACCAGGAGGTTCTATAAAAGATCAATTAAGTATAGATTACTGTGATGCAAACGGAATTGCAATGGTAATGACAGGAACTCGTCATTTTAAGCATTAATTTTAGTACATTTACTCAATTCTAACCCTTTTTATCGTTTTATATGGGATTTTTCGACTTCTTTACTGAAGAAATTGCTATAGATTTAGGTACCGCAAATACCTTAGTTATTCATAATGACAAGGTGGTCGTAGATAGCCCATCTATAGTCGCCAGAGATATTATGTCTGGAAAAATAATTGCAGCAGGTAAAGAAGCTGCAATGATGCAAGGAAAAACACACGAAAACATAAAGACCATCAGACCTCTTAAGGATGGGGTAATTGCGGATTTTGATGCAAGTGAAAAGATGATAAGCATGTTTATCAAAGATATACCAGCGCTAAAGAAAAAGATTTTCACTCCTGCCCTACGTATGGTTATCTGTATCCCATCGGGAATTACTGAAGTTGAAATGCGTGCTGTAAAAGAAAGTGCTGAACGTGTAAATGGAAAAGAAGTATATCTTATTCACGAACCTATGGCTGCAGCTATTGGTATTGGAGTTGATATCATGCAACCTAAAGGAAATATGATTGTAGATATCGGTGGAGGTACTACCGAAATTGCTGTTATTGCTTTAGGAGGAATTGTCTGTGATAAGTCTGTAAAAATTGCAGGTGATGTATTCACAAATGACATCATATATTATATGCGAACTCAACACAATTTATATGTTGGAGAGCGTACCGCGGAGAAAATAAAAATACAAATTGGAGCAGCTACAGAAGATTTAGAATTACCTCCGGAAGAAATGAATGTTCAAGGTCGTGATCTTCTGACGGGAAAACCAAAGCAAGTTCAGATTTCATTTCGTGAAATTGCAAAAGCATTAGACAAATCTATTCTTAGAATTGAGGATGCGGTTATGGAAACATTATCGCAAACTCCTCCAGAGCTTGCTGCAGACATTTACAATACAGGAATCTATCTTGCTGGAGGAGGATCTATGTTAAGAGGGCTTGATAAAAGATTGTCTCAAAAAACGGATTTACCAGTGTATATTGCTGAAGATCCACTTAGAGCAGTAGTACGAGGAACTGGAATTACACTGAAAAATATTAATCGATACAAAAGCGTATTGATCAAATAATAGTTTTTCAGAAAATTATACTTAGTAGGATATACCTAAAATCTATTTTTTACGTTATGCTGCTTTGATTGTTTTTAATTATGCTAAAAAGCATCTTATTAAAAAACTATAAAATTATTTTTAGAATTTAGTACCCCCATAAAGCATGCAGCAGATTATTAATTTTTTAATACGGAATAAAAACTTCCTATTATTTCTGCTTCTGTTATTATTGTCCTTATTACTAACTATACAATCCCATAGTTACCATAAGAGTAAATTTATTAGCTCTACCAACTTTCTTACAGGCGGAATCTATGGATGGAGACATTCTATAAGTGATTATTTTGGCCTTAAGAAAGAAAATGACCGTCTTCTCGAAGAAAACGAACATCTTCGCAATCAGATAAGTTGGCTATCTAATGACACTATTGTCAATAAATACGTTGACACAACATCTTTTAATAAACCTTTTACCTTTATTAAGGGAATTGTTTTTAAAAACGATTACAGTAAAATGGATAACTACATTTTAATCAATAAAGGTGAAAAAGATGGAATACAACCAGATATGGGTGTCATTACAGATAAAGGAATCGTTGGTATTGTAGAAAACACTTCTAACAACTACAGCAGGGTTATTTCTATATTAAATAGCAACTCTCGAATTAATGCAGGGTTAAAAAAATCAAATCAATATGGATCATTAGTTTGGAATGGTAAAAACCCTAATATAGTACAGCTAGAAACCATTCCTAGACAAGCTATTCTAAAAAAAGGTGATACTATTATTACCAATGGTCGTTCTACTATATTTCCGAGAGGAATAGGAATTGGCACGATACTAAATTATAAATTAGATCAAAATCAGAGCTATTATCTTATTGATGTACAATTATTCAATGATATGACGAATATAGGTTTTGTGTATTCTATTAAAAGTAATGATGCTCCAGAAATTAAATCCTTAGAAAACCCAACAATTAATGAATAACAATGTACTCTTATATATAGGTAGGTTTATTGTTCTTGTTTTGGTTCAGGTATTTATTCTCAATCATATTAATTTCCTAGGATATCTTAATCCGTATATCTACATCATTTTTATTTTATTAGCTCCTATTAATATCAACAAAAGTCTTTTTCTTTTTTTAAGCTTTATTTTAGGGTTAACCATTGACATGTTTGGTGATTCTGGTGGAGTTCATGCAGCTGCTTCTATTATTATTGCGTATTTGAGACCTGTAGTACTAAGATCGGTTTTTGGTTTGAGTTACGAGTTTCAAACTGTCAAGCTAAGTAAGGTAGGACTAGGTGAACGATTAGCCTATGTAACCTTAATGGTATTCTTACATCACACCATACTTTTCTCACTAGAAATATTTAACTTCTCACATACACTATTAATTGCAAAAAAAACGTTATTTTCTAGTCTATTCTCAATCATAGTAATTATGCTAGTATTGGTATTGTTTAGAAGAAAAGATTCATGAGAAAATTGTTACTTTATCTTATTATTATTAGTACTGGAGTCGTATTTGTTTCCAGGCTATTTTATTTACAGATTTACAACACTTCCTTTGCTGCTTTATCAGAAGATAACGCAATAAAAGTGTTATATGATTACCCGCAACGTGGAGCAATTTATGATAGAAATGGCAAATTACTAGTAACTAACCAACCGTCTTATGACGTAATGGTAATACCAAGAGAACTAAAGCCTTTTGATACATTAGAATTTTGCTCTATACTTAAGATTACCAAAGAAAAGCTCGTAAAACAATTAAACAAAGCCAGAGTATATTCTCCTCGTGTTCCTTCTGTAATTATTCCTCAACTCACCAAAGATGAGTATGCCTATTTGCAAGAAAAAATGCGAAAGTTTGATGGGTTTTATATTCAGAAACGTTCTCTAAGAGATTATCATACCGTAAATGCATCTAATGTACTTGGGTATATAGCCGAAGTAAATGATGGATTGATTAAAAAAGACCCATATTATCTTTCTGGAGATCTTATAGGAATGCAAGGTGTTGAGAAACAATATGAAAAAGAATTAAGAGGAGTAAAAGGAATTAAAAGAATACAGAAAGATAGATTTAACCGAGACATTGGTCCTTATAAGAATGGCAAATATGACACGCTTCCTGTTAACGGAAGAGACCTGACCATTACTATTGATGAAGAATTACAGTCATATGGACAAAAGTTAATGGAAAATAAACGAGGTGGTATTGTAGCTTTAGATCCTTCTACAGGCGAAATTCTTACTTTAATAACAGCTCCAAGTTATAAACCAGAATTATTGGTAGGACGAAAACGTTCTCCAAATTATACAAGATTACACTATGATTCTATTTCGAGGCCATTATTTGATCGAGGTGTTAAAGGTGAGTATCCTCCTGGATCTCCATTCAAAGCAATAACAGCATTAATTGGATTACAAGAAGGGATTGTAAATACTCAAGAAAGCTTCTTTTGTAATCATGGTTTTAGATATGGAAAAAAAGCGAAACTAGGTTGTCACGCACATAGAAGTCCATTAAGCATGGTATCTGGGATTGCGCAATCTTGTAATGCATACTTTGCAAATGTATATTTAAGAAGCATCAACAAATACGACACTCCTCAGGAAGGTATAGACAACTGGAAAAGACATGTAGAAAGTTTTGGGTTAGGAAACTATTTAGGAAATGATTTATCAAGTGGTAGTAAAGGACTGGTCCCCAACTCTAAGCTTTATAATAGACAGTACGAATATCCTAAATACAAATGGTATGCAACAGCAACTATATCGAATGCTATTGGTCAAGGAGCGATATTAGCTACCCCAATACAATTAGCTAATATGACTGCTGCTATAGCTAATAGAGGGTATTTTTACACTCCTCATATCGTCAAAGCTATTGATGGGAAACCAGTTACTATAGAAAACTTCACTAAACCAAAATATACCACAATCAACAAAGAACATTTTGAACCTATAATTGAAGGAATGCATCAGGTTTATGTGCAAGGAACTGCTTCATCTTTGCAAGTAAAAGACATAGAGATTTGTGGTAAAACTGGTACTGCAGAAAATTATACTATAGTTGATGGGCAACGCATGCAATTAACCGATCATTCTGTTTTTGTTGCATTTGCACCAAAAGATAATCCCAAAATTGCTTTAGCCGTTTTTGTAGAAAATGGATATTGGGGATCTAGATATGCTGGTAAAATTGCAAGTTTAATGATTGAGCAATATATTAAGGGATCCATTTCCAGGACAGACCTTGAAGATTGGGTTTTGACTCATAGTCTAGAAGAAGAATATGCTAAACCATATAGTGGAGAACCTTTTAAAATTAATCAATAATGGCTAAATCTACAGTTGTTGCAATAGATTGGCTAACCGTACTTTTGTTTTTATTATTAGTTGGTTTTGGATGGGGCAACATCTATTCCGCATCTTACGGAGATGAAGTTTTTTCTATCACCAATTTTTCTTTGCCTTATATAAAACAATTATACTGGATTGCTTTAAGTGTTATTATCATTATCATTACTCAAGCAATTGAAACCAAATTTTACGAAAGGTTTGCTGGCTTAATTTTTATCATATCCTTGGTATCACTATTGGGACTCTTCCTATTTGGAAAAAACGTTAATGGTGCTACTTCTTGGTACGCTTTTGGGCCTGTTGGACTACAACCATCAGAATTCGCAAAAGCTGCTACCGCATTGGCTCTTGCAAAGTTCTTAAGCGATATGCAAACCAATATAAATCTAATCAATCACCAATTAAGAGCATTTTTAATCATTGCAGTTCCTGCATTATTTATTGTACCTCAACCAGATCCAGGAAGTGCATTGGTGTATGCTGCTTTTTTCTTTCCATTGTATCGAGAAGGTTTAGCCGCTACCTACTTAATTATAGGAGCTTCTGCAGCAGCATTATTTATACTAACCTTATTATTTTCACCCTTATGGGTCGTAATAGGCATCGCATCAATTATGCTACTGATTCTGATCAAAAACAGAAAGCAAAAGCCTAGATACTCAAGATATTTATTATCAATTATTGTGATTACAGGATTTTGTTTTTCTGTAAACTATATTTTTAATAACGTTTTTGAGCAAAGACATCGAGATCGTTTTAATATTGTTTTAGGTAAGGAAGTAGATTCTAAAGGGATTGGATACAATACAAATCAAAGTCAAATTGCTATTGGAAGTGGTGGTTGGACTGGAAAAGGATGGAAGGAAGGTACACAAACTAAAGGCGGTTTTGTGCCAGAACAACATACTGATTATATTTTTAGTACTGTTGGAGAAGAATGGGGTTTTCTTGGTGCTACAACAATTGTAATATTATTTATTGGATTACTTATCAGGTTACTATATCTAGCAGAGCGGCAGAAATCACAATTTAGCAGAGTTTATGGATATAGTGTGGTAGGTATCTTGTTTGTACATTTTGCTGTAAATGTTGGAATGGTTACTGGATTACTCCCTACAGTTGGAATCCCTCTTCCGTTTTTTAGTTATGGAGGATCGGGATTATGGGGATTTACCCTTTTACTGTTTATTTTTATCAAGCTTGATTCTAATAGAGTCAATGAATGGTAAGCTTAATTTTTATGGGATTTATAAACATATGACAGATTAATCCAGTTATAAAATTTACAATTTCCACCCATTTTTATTAGAAGATCCTTCTAATCGGTTTTCTGTATCATCCTTCAATTTTGAAAAAAAATCGATTCCTGTTAATTTTTCAATACTATCAGTAGTAACGATAAAATCTTCTAATGGCTTATCTGTATCTTTATTAGGAATCAAAAATGCGATTATTTTAGGATTCTCAGAAGAATTATCAAGAATTACTTTATAAAAATAATTCGGTACCGAAACTGCTTCATATCCTATTGTCTTAAGGTCTTTTGTCAAAACTCCTCCAGTAACAACATATACACCATTATATCTACTTGCCCAATATCTTGTTTTTTGCTCTAGTCGATTCCAAATCCCTGCATTAAATTCATGATTCTGAGGAGAAATATTAGAAGTAAGAAAGGTTTCTTCAAAAGCATCATAACTAAATTTTCTATCTCCAGCAGGACATAAATGTCCTTTGTCATATCCCGAATTTTTATAATTTCTCCAATCAGCTGATGAGGATTTCACCTTTTTATCAATCTCAAAATAAGGTCTTTTAAATTCATTTTTGGATAAATGTTCTTTTTTCAGTTCATAGGCCACCCATTCTGGTTGTTCATGCTTCTCTGAATAAGAAAAAGAGTAATTGCGATGAGAAACCACAACTCCAGTTGTTGACGATGGAAGGTAGAAAAAACCAAACTCATTATTATCTACATCATTAGATATGTTTTTAGAACCGCTTGTATCTATTTGTTCTTCGATATAATAAAACCCTATTGTAACAACGAGTACTAACAATGGATATATATACTTTCTTTTCAAATCTTTGATTTTAATGATTGACACATAACAAGCTACAAAAGTATCAAAATCAAACTATACTCTTACATTACATGTTATATGAAATCACAATATCTCATATATGATATTGCTCGTTTACCAGAGACACATAAAATCATATAAAAAACAAACTTTAACATAAATAAGGAGCTATATTTTCAACAAGTTTTTGTGAATTTAAACAACTAATTGTCAATATTTTAAAACAAAAAGAAACCTAAAAACTACGGTTATTCCATTTCTATTTTATGTAATTTCCTCGTCGATAGTATGCCTAAAATATCTAATTTAGGAGGCTTATTCTTTTGAAAGAAAATCTTTAATTTCTCAATGTACCGAGAAAAAATATAGCATAAGTATATATGGGGCAATTACTTATACTATCTTTATCCGAAGATTAAGCACACAAAATAAACATCATCTTAAAGGGAATATGGAAAATAATATTGAAAAAATCGTAGAAACAGTGCTAATCCAAAACAGGATTAACGACTACGACAAAAAAGATTTAGAACTACAACTACAGATACATCCTAATTATCCAAGTTTTCAGTCCATCACTGATACTCTTGATTATTTTAATATTGATAATATTGCAGTAGAGGTTCCTATTGAAGCACTTGATCAACTTCCTAAAAGCTTTGTATCATTAGTAAAAAAGGACAATACAGAGGAGATCGTTTCTGTTATCAATAAGGACGGACGCATTCAACTTAAGCATACTGATCTTGAAAATAAGAATTACTCACATGAAGAGTTTAAAAAAATATGGTCACCTAAAGTAATAGCGGTCGAACACAATACTAGTGGAAACAATATTTTCTCTAAACAATCCTTATTACAAAACCTTTTATTTGGTGGATTATTAATAAGTGCCATAGTACTTTTCTTAAATAGAACTGTAGATATTAATCAGATTTTGTTTTTGTTATTATCCATTTCAGGAATTGTATTCAGTTTTTTTGCAGTAAGAGAAAGCTTAGGTATACAATCTAATACCATGCATCAATTTTGCACCTCTGTAGGAAGTTCTAATTGTGGCGATGTTATTAATAACAACACTGGTAAATTATTTAAGAATTTTTCATTAGCAGATGCTAGTATGGTATTTTTTGGTGTTCTTACTGTGTATCAATTATTTTATGGCTTTAATAACACCTTCTTACTACCTACTCTTATTGGTATTCCGTTTATAATATACTCCATATATTCTCAGGCATTTGTAATTAAAAAATGGTGTGCCATTTGTATGGCAATTAGTGCTATATCTATTAGTATGATTGTTGTTGCAGTACTAAGCCTTTCTTTTAGCTTTTCATTGTCGTTGATTGCAGCATTTGTATTGATTGCTACATTATTTACATTGGCTTATATGTATGTTAAAGAGCATATGGTAGAAAATAAGGATTATAAAAGTGATAATATAAAACTCAACCATTTTAAAAGAGACAGACAAATATTTGATCATTTATTGAGCATCTCAGAAAAGATAGAAGATAATTCCAGTATTACCAATGAAATTGTTCTAGGGAATCCAAACGCTAATTTTAAGATTATTAGCCTTACTAACCCAATGTGTGGGTATTGTAAAGGTGCTTTTGAAGCTTATGCAAGAGTTCTAAGATCAATGAGTGAACAGCTTCAGGTAATCATTCGGTTAAAAGTAGCACTAGATGACCTTGATAATCAAGCGACTCAGATTAGTTTACGTTTAATGGAAATATACCATACCGATGGAGCTGATAGCTTTATCAAAGCGTATAGCGAATGGTTTAACGACAGAACATATAGCACTTGGATTAAGAAGTTTGGAGCTCCTAAAAATAATGAGAAACATATTGAAGTACTTAGGACTCAATCCGAATGGGCAGAAAAAAACAATCTGTTTTATACTCCTGCTTCATTAATGAACAACTCTATATATCCTAAAAAATATAGCTATGATGAGTTTTTTCACTTTACTAGTATGCTAATAGAAAATCAAAATGAACATACTTATGAAGAAGAAAAACCTATAGGTGTTTAAGAACACAACCGCATAACTTTTTAGCTAGTCTGAAAAGTTAATTTATGAAAGACGTATTATTACTCTTTTTCTTCACACACTCAGATATTTCCCTGAAAACTTATAATTTTCGGGGAATGTTTTTTTATATCTATTTTAAATAAATTGAAAATGTTATAAACTCTAATAAAAAAGTGAGTTTTTATGGCGTACAGTAGTTACTTTTTAACCCTTTACATCTAATGCGTCTCTTAGTGCATTACCCATAAGCATAAATGCCATTACCAAGCTCATGATTCCAATACCTGGTATTATTGCCAGATAAGCTTTTCCCAAAATGATATACGAATAATGATCTTTAATCATTGCTCCCCAACTGGCCATTGGTGGTTGAGCTCCGATTCCCAAAAAACTAAGTCCACTTTCAATAAGAATAGCAGCTGCAAAATTAGCTGCAGAAATCACTATTACTGGAGCTAAACTATTAGGAAGGATATGTTTTGTTATTATTCTAAAATGATCATATCCCAATGCTTTTGCGGCTGTCACATATTGCATTTGTTTTATGCTTAGAACCTGCCCTCTTACAATCCTAGCCACTTCTACCCACATCGTTAGTCCAACTGCTATAAAAACCTGCCAGAAACCCTTTCCTAAGGCTAATGTAATAGCAATAACCAGTAATAAGGTAGGTATTGACCAAGTGACATTAATCAACCACATAATGACTACATCAACCTTTCCTCCAAAATAACCAGCTATAGCTCCTAAAGATATCCCTAGAAGCAATGATATCAATACTGCTACAAATCCAATTGAAAACGAAATGCGAATGCCTACAAGCATTCTACTTAACAGGTCTCTACCATATTTGTCTGTTCCTAAAATAAAGGTATGATTCTTAATATACCTATCTTCTATTTCTTGTTGTATGATACCTTTTGGAAAATTGCTTAGTGCAATATCTTTTGAAACTTCCATAAGTTCTCCTTCATTAAAAGGAATTACTCTTAGTATAGAATCAAGAAAGCTATAGCGCTCTATCGGAATCTCGGTATCCATATTTTTAGTTCCGAAAAATATCTTATTAAAAAACGATTGATCAGATACAGAACCTGAAGGAATAGTTAACATTTTTACAGAAAAGCCTGGTCCTTTAGAATGTATTGATAAATGCATCTGATTGGCATTCTTAGAATTATCGGGCGCCAACACATATGCTAAAATTGCGATTATTGCACAAAAAACAATAAACCAAAAACTCAAAACGCCCCAAAAATTTTTCTTAAATCTTTGGAGCGCTAACTTTGTTAATGAGTTTGACTTAGTTTCTTGCATTAAAGCATGTTAATTCTTGAGTGTAAGTGGATTTTTAGATCTACGTATATTGTTTATCTTCATATCTTCTAGAACACTTAAAGCTTCTTCAACATATACATCTTTACTTAAACTTTTATGCCATCTGTTTCTCTTTTCTTTAAGAACAGAATCTTGCGTCATTAAATCCTTTTCGTATGGTAATGATTCGAAAGTCAAATTAGTTTTGTAGTCATTTAATTTTTCAAAACGTTTAGCTTGTTCCTCATTCAACTCAATATTTGCTTTATATTTCTTATAGTTTAAAGAGTATACATCGATATCTCTTTTTTCTCTAACCCATTTAGCATTTTCATCAATCAATTTTAATTGTTCGTTTGTCGCCATACGAGCTTTACTTTTATTAATGGTTTGATCAAAATCAATATAACCATCCCATAAAGTATAATCGGCTGCAGGGATTTTATCCCAAGGAAGTGGATTCTCCTGATCTTTTTCACCAATGTCAATATAGCTATAGCGATCTGGAACTACTACATCACTTTTAACTCCTTCTAATTGGGTAGAACCTCCATTTACTCTATAAAACTTTTGAGTCGTCAATTTTAATGCTCCTAAATCTCCAAAATCATTGCTACGCATCCATCGATTAAGATCCATTACATTTTGCACTGTTCCTTTTCCGTAGGTTTGCTTACTACCAATAATAATTGCTCTTTTATAATCTTGCATTGCGGCTGCCAAAATCTCTGATGCAGATGCAGAAAGTTCATTTACTAATATCACCAATGGTCCATCCCAAAGTACGTTTCTATCTTTATCACTTAAAACTTCTGGAGATTCTCCTTTTGTTCTTACTTGAACAATAGGTCCTTTATCAATAAACAATCCCGCAATATCCACTACGGTTTGCAATGATCCTCCTCCATTATCTCTAAGATCTATTACCAGACCTTCCATATCCTGTTCTTTAAGACGAATAATCTCTTGTTTTACATCCTTAGCAGCATTACGTTGATTATAGTCTTGCATATTGAAATAGAACTTAGGTAAGTTTATAACTCCATAACTCTTGTTGTTCTTTTTCACTAATGAAGATTTAGCATATGTTTCTTCTAATTCAACAACATCTCTTACTATTTCTACATTTTCAATAGTTCCGTCTACTTTTTTTACCGTTAGCGTAACTTTAGTTCCTTTTGGTCCTTTAATAAGACTCACAGCATCGTCCAATCTCATTCCCACAATGCTAACAGGCTCTACTTCATCTTCCTGTTTTACCTTCATAATAAAATCCCCAACTTCAACCATATTTCCTCTCCAAGCAGGACCACCAGATATAATCTCTATAATTTTTACATTATCATTTTTCTTCTGTAATCGAGCACCGATACCTTCTAATTTACCAGACATAGCAATATCAAAACGATCTTTATCCTGAGGTGCGAAATAGTACGTATGAGGGTCGAATTCTTCAACTATAGAATTGATATAGATAGAAAACCAATCTTTTCTTTCTAAATCATCCGCAAATTCGAAATATTCTTTTAATGAAGTTTTAGTAATCTCACGAGATTCTTCTTCTAATAATACTGCAGACTTTCTTTCGTATTTTTTATTTACGGTTATAGAGTCTATTTGCTCATCAACCTTATCATAATAGCTGGATAGTGCATTAAATTTAAGCTGCAGTCTCCAACGATTTTTCATTTCCTTTTCATTACTAGCGTAAGATAGTGTTTCGTAATCTGTATTAATAGTTTCTTCTTTTTCAAAGTTAAACGGACGCTCCAATATATCTTTGTATAAAGATCTAGCATCGTTCATTCTTTGTTGTAATCGCTCATAAGTAAGATTAAAGAAATCAATCTCTTTATCTCTTATTTGATCGTCTATTAGTGTTTCAAATTTTTTGAACTCCTTAATATCACTTTCATAAAAATATCGCTTTAATGGATCTAAAGCATCGATATAATCAACAAAAACATTTTTCGAAAAATCATCGTCTATATTCTTTGCATCATAATGACCCTTACTTAACACATAACTAATCAAATCTATCAAGATTCGATCTTTATCAGGATCATTTTCAGTTTTTGTTGTGAAGCTGCAAGAAGCAGCAGAAACGATTACGGTAAGCATCAATACCAAAAAACTCTTTTTCATACGCTCATTTTTAATTTAGGGGGTTCTTGGCAAAATACATTAAAAATCGTGCCAATATCAGGTAATATTACTAAATTTTTCTTAAAAGAACTAATAATGTTATCTCCTGATTACTAATAATATATTTAGAATAAAAAAAATGTACTTTTACGAACGAAAAAAAGAATCCTATGTTGCAAAAAAAACCATTGATTTTAGTTACCAACGATGATGGGATTACTGCTCCTGGAATTAGGGCTTTGATTAGTATCATGAATGAAATCGGAGATGTATGTGTTGTAGCTCCCGATAGACCTCAAAGCGCTATGGGCCATGCAATAACCATCAACAGCACCTTGTATTGTGATCCTATTGTTATTGACAAAAGTGCTCCTCAAAAAGAATACAGTTGTTCTGGAACTCCTGTTGATTGTGTCAAAATGGCAACTAGACAAATTCTTGACAGAAAACCCGATCTATGTGTGAGTGGAATTAATCACGGTTCCAATTCTGCTATTAACGTAATTTATTCTGGTACTATGAGTGCTGCAGTAGAAGCAGGTATTGAAGGAATTCCGGCAATAGGTTTTTCTTTACTAGATTACAGTATGAAAGCTAACTTTGAGCCTTCTAAAAAATATATAAAAACAATTGTAAAAAACGTGCTTGAACATGGATTACCAAAAGGAGTAGTCCTTAATGTCAATATTCCTAAGCTAGATGAGGATGCTATAAAGGGAATTAAAATTTGTAGACAAGCTAACGCACATTGGGTAGAAGAATTTGATAAACGAACTAACCCAATGGGAAGAGATTACTATTGGCTTTCAGGGAAATTTATTAATGAAGATAAAGGTGAAGATACCGATGAATGGGCATTACAACAAGGGTATGTATCTATTGTTCCGACACAATTCGATCTCACAGCACATCATTTTATACAAGAACTAAACAATTGGTCACTACATGATTAAAAAAGAAATTCTCATTGGTTTTTTTATAGGTATTATTGCCAATATCATTGGTATAGTATTATATATTTTATTATTTTCTGAACTTAGTATTAAAGAAACATTACAGGCTGCTCAGGAAAATAACTTTTTAGGAAGTTTAATTGCTTTAGGGGCGATTCTTAATCTAATAATTTTCTTTTTATTTTTAAAACAAAATAAACCCTATAGAGCTCGTGGCGTACTTCTTGCAACAATTATAGCTGCAGTTTGCATTGCAATAAGTAAGTTTAGTTAGTATCTGAAAGTATAAAAAGATGAAATATTATCTTATAGCAGGAGAGGCATCTGGTGATTTACACGGTGCTAATCTTATGAAATCTATTCTTAAAGAAGATCCCGATGCAGAATTTAGATTCTGGGGAGGAGATTTAATGCATGATGTTGGTGGATCTATAGTAAAACACTATAGAGAATTGGCATTTATGGGGTTTATAGAAGTTATTCTTAATCTTTTTACCATTCTTAAAAACATAAAACTTTGTAAGCAAGACATTGTGGATTACAAACCAGATGTATTAATCTTTATTGATTATCCTGGATTTAATCTACGTATTGCTAAATGGGCGAAAGAAAAAGGATTTCGAACCCACTATTATATTTCTCCTCAAATATGGGCATGGAAAGAAGGTAGAATCAAGAGTATCAAAAAGTGCATTGATGCAATGTATGTCATTCTGCCCTTTGAGAAGCCATATTATGAAAAAAAACATCAATTTCCTGTTAATTTTGTGGGCCATCCTTTAATAGACGCTATTGCAAATCATCAACAGATTATGCCTGATGATTTTAAGAACAAACATGGTTTGGATGACAGGCCTATTATTGCAATTCTTCCTGGAAGTAGAAAACAAGAAATTAAGAAGATGCTAGAAGTTATGCTTAGTATCGTTGATGATTTTCCTGATCATCAGTTTATCATCGCTGGAGCACCTAGTCAGGATGCTGAGTTTTATGCTCCATTTATAAAGAAAGATGGAGTACATTTAGTAATTAATCAGACCTATGATTTATTGAGTTTAAGTAATGCTGCTTTAGTTACTTCTGGTACAGCCACACTGGAAACAGCTCTTTTTAAAGTACCAGAAGTTGTCTGTTATAAAGGAAGTGCTATTTCATATCAGATTGCCAAAAGAGTTATCAATCTTGATTATATTTCTTTGGTGAATTTAATTATGGATAAGCCTGTAGTTACCGAGCTTATACAAGGGGATTTTAATACAACAAGACTTAAGCAAGAACTTACAACCATCTTGGATGACTATAAAAGAGCAGTAATGTTCTTGGAATATTATGATTTAGAAAAAAAGCTTGGAGGAAAAGGAGCAAGTGATAAAACTGCAAACCTCATTGTAGAAACTATAAAACAACACACCACAGGATGAATAAATTACACTACTTTTTGCTTGTACTCTGTATTATATTCACTTCTTGTGGAGGTGCTAAAAAAAGTAGTGCTGTTTCTTCTCGAAAAACAAAAAAAACTACTAAAACACGTACTGTTGTTTCCCCTAAAAACAAAAAAATCAAGAGTATTATTGGTTACGCAAAAACTTTTGAAGGCACAAAATATAAATATGGTGGTACTACTAAAAAAGGAATGGATTGTTCTGGATTAGTTTACACATCATTCAAAAAAGGTGAAGTTGTGCTTCCCAGAACATCCAGAGCAATGTCTACTCAGGGAACTAAAGTTTCTTTAAAAAATATTGCAGTTGGAGATCTCATTTTTTTTAAAACTAATAAAAGGAAAAACGTAATCAATCACGTTGGTTTAGTAGTCAATGCAGGCAAAAAAATTGAATTTATTCATGCATCTACCTCAAAAGGAGTAACCATATCTAGTCTTGACGAACGATATTGGAATAATTGTTTTGCAGGGGTTCGTAGAATTTTATAGCCAAAATTCAATATAAAACTACGTAAATATCCTACTATCATAAAGGGGTTTCTACACCATAATTTATAAAAACATCTTTATTGGTTCGGCTTATAATAAGAATATACTTTTATCAAAACCTTATTTTAGGTATTTAAACACCTATTCTCTGGGTAACATATATCCTATACGCAACACGATTAACTAGAAAGGTCAAAAACTTTCCTGTTAATCCATTAATATTCGTGTATAAACTACTTAATATTCCTTTTCTGACCCTTACTTTTTCTTTAATTACAGGAATTATTTTCGGGTATTACAAATCAACAGATATTGACACTACTTTTCAAACACAAACTATTGCGATACTCAGTCTCATATTATCATGGTGGTATGTGAAAAAAATATTCCGTAACACATACATATTTAGCATTTTAGTAATAGTTACATTTTTCTTTTTTGGAGTTACTTTGGTACAAACTCATAATCCAAAGAATTCACAAAGTCATTATACAAATATCCTTTCTGAGAAATCACTAGAAAACCCTGTCACATTAAGTTTCCATATTAAAGAAAGATTAAAGCCTACCTCCTATTATGAAAAGTATGTTATCACTCTTGTATCCCTTGAAAAAAATGCAGTTACAGGAAATATGTTATTCCAAATACCTAAAGACAGTTTAAAAGCCTCTTTAACTATTGGAGATTCATACATTATCTACGCACAAATCAAACCGATTTCTACACCATTGAATCCAAATCAATTTGATTATGCTAATTATTTATCCAAACAGTATATTTTTCATGTGGTTACGACAGATTCAAAGCTGTTAATTTCTACCAATAATCCAATAATATCGGCTCATAGTATTGCCCATTATATCAGAGCCAATATCAATCAAAAATTATCCTTTTATTTTAATAACAAACAATTATCCATTATCAATGCACTTCTTTTAGGGCAACGTCAGGATATTGACAAGAATACTTTTATTGATTATAGAGACGCCGGAGCGATACATATTTTAGCCGTTTCTGGGCTTCATATTGGTATTCTTTTAATGATTTTAAACTTAATTCTAAAACCATTAGAACGTTTAAAAAAATATGGCAAAGCTGTTAAAACCATACTCATCATTTTATTACTTTGGTGTTTTGCTGTAATTGCTGGTCTATCTCCATCCGTTCTTCGAGCTGTAACCATGTTTTCTTTTATTGCAATAGGAATGTACACTAACTCAAGAACTAGTATTTACAATGCTTTGATTATTTCTATGTTTCTCTTATTATGCGTTCAACCCTTGTTATTATTTTCTGTTGGATTTCAGCTTAGTTATATAGCGGTTTTTTCAATTGTATGGATTCAGCCATCTCTAGCTAGTATATATCGACCTACATTTTACCTCGACAACATCTTATGGGACACTTTTACAGTTACTATAGCAGCTCAACTTGGGTTATTACCATTAAGCTTGTATTATTTTCATCAATTTCCACTTTTATTTTTTGTTGCTAATCTTATTATAATCCCAGTATTAGGTATTATACTTGGGTACGGTATATTGGTAATCATACTTGGAATATTACAATTGCTTCCCAATTGGTTAGCGATCATTTTTGGAGACTGTATTAATGTAATGAATAACACGGTTCATTGGGTATCAAAACAGGAAGCTTTTTTAATTACAGAAATTACATTTTCATGGAGAATGCTAATCACTGGTTATATTTTTATAATTGCTTTTGTATCCATATCCAAAAAATATAGTGTGCAAAGGCTTTATGTACTAGTTGGCAGTATTCTTATACTATCGTTCGTTTTGACATATGAAAAACACATATATAATAATCAAGAAGAACTTATCGTTTTTCATAATCGAAGGAATACTACCTTAGGAATTCTCCAAAATCAACAATTAGACATCTACAGTAAGGATTCTATTTCGGAAATAACAAAAAACTATGTCTTAAAAAATTATCTTATCGAAAACAAGTCATTAGTTACTTCTAACAAAAAACTAAAAAACGTGTACAACTATAGAGAAAAAGTAATCTTAATTATAGATAGTTTTAGTGTATACAACGTCAATGGATTACGGCCTGATATAGTTATTTTATCAAATTCCCCAAAAATTCATTTAAATAGAGTATTAGATGTATTACATCCCCAACAGATTATAGGCGATGGCAGTAACTACAAGAGTTATCTTGATCAATGGGAATTGACTTGCGAGCAAAAAAATATCCCTTTTCATCGCACTGATAAAAAGGGAGCATTTATTTTTAATGAATAACTTTTAATACGTCTATAATTCTGCGATTTCTTCCACGAATTCTTCTTCTGGAAGCTCCATAATTTGTTTTACAATGGCTTTTATATCTGGAATCACTGTTCTGGCTAATTTTGTTGGACTATTAAAAAGAACTGTAATACCAAGATCTTCTTCTGGATAAATGGCTATTTCACTTCGATAACTATTTACGTGACCTCCATGGTGAATCATTTTACTAATTTCACCTGTACGATTATTTTTAAATGTGTGTATACGCCAACCTAACCCATAGTAGGATGCTTGATGACCAGACCATTTCTGATAATATTTACTGCGTCCTTCTATTTGTATATTGCTATTAAAAACTTCGTTCATAATATTGGTTCCTAGAACATCTTGATTATGTCCTAACAAAAAACGCATATACTTAGACATATCTGTTACACTTGCATTTACTCCTCCAGCGGCTATTGCATTATAATACTTTTGATTAATCTTTACCGTTCTATATCTTCCGTATCGTTTGCGATGTGGATATGCAATATTATCGGTATTGATAAATGACTGATAATCGGTAGATGCTGTAGTCATATCCAAAGGAGTAAATATTTTATCAGCGATTTCTTTACTATAAGAGTTTCCTGTGACTTTTTCGATCATTGTTCCTCCCAACGCGAATGCTGCATTTTGATAGCTATATACAGATCCAGGGTTTCCTATTGTTTGAATTTTTTTAAAATCGGCAGCAATAACCTCCAGATCTACTCCATCCTCTACCAAATTCGTATAGCTATGGTATGGTAATCCTGATGTATGCGATAATATATGAGATAATGTAATCTCTTCTGTTTTCTTTTTACTTGCTAACTGAAATGTTGGAATATGATCCTGTACTTTATCATCCCAATTCAATTTGCCTTCTTGCACCTGAATTCCTGCTAAAATCCCAGCAAAACCTTTAGAAACAGACCCGATTCTAAATACCGTTTCTGCATCAATGGTAAGATTTTCTTTGCTATTACGTTTTCCGAAACCACCAAGATATACCATAGAATCGCACTTAACAACTCCAACGGCAGCACCTATAATTTTCTTTTGGGCAATTGCTTTATTAAAATAAGCCTCTATGGCTTCTGTTAAACGTTGTTTATACAAATCAGAAAGAGGATTCTTAAAAACTGGTTTCGCTTCTTCAATCTGTGTTAACGCTGTCTGTTGCGCAAGTGAAGAAGAATCAATTTGATTAGCTGAAATAAGAGGGAAAAGCAATGCAATTAACAACAACATTGAAGGGGCAATGATGAAACGTTTTTTCATAGTGGGTTAAGCTCTAAAATATATTTTTAATTAAGCCGATTTCTAAACAACTTTTTAAATATGATTTGGTTTATTAGGATTTAAATTTCGGCTAATATAACGATTATCGGCAATATTCATCGTTAAAACGCACTTTTTTTAAACATATTGTATATATAACACATTTTTTTTAGGTTTTGATTCATCTAAATCATCTGATAATCAGAAAATAATAGCTAACACAAAAACACAGTTTGATGTAAGTTTTCCTTCACGATTTACGACAATCCTATAAAAAACGATGAAAAAGAGCATTTTATTATTGGTTGTAGTTATTCTAGCATGTTTTAGCGGAAACGCACAAAAGATCCATACAATTCCAACGAAACAGATTAATCAATTATCTAGTGGATGGCACAAATTTGTATCTGAGGGTGCTACTTTTGATGTAGAGGTACTAAATGGAACCTTGATTAAAGGAAATATCATATGGTTTGACACTTCTACCTACTCTGGCAGTTTCTCTGGTAACAAGATTTCTGGAAGAGGGACATATACCTGGCCAAATGGCGATCGCTATGAAGGAGGATTTAGAGGTAATAAATTACATGGAAAAGGCACTTTCTATAAATCAGATGGCACTAAACATCAAGGTAAATGGAAGCACAATAAAAAGAATGGAAAAGGAAAACGCTATGACAGCCAAGGCAATATAGTTCAGCAAGGGACTTGGGAACAAGATGTTTACATCAACAAAGCAGCCAAGAAATAATATTACCTGTGCTCATAGATTTGATGTTACTTACTACACCAACTTTATATCTTCTTTAAATAACATGTGAATATATTCTGCATGAATTTTCACATGATGTTTACTCTCTAAACAATGAAAAAGTAAATGAATTAAACCATAATCCCCTAAACAATCACGATATTCATCCTGTTCCTTATTTTTTACCCATAGAATAAAGCTACATAAATGCCCTATTTCCCCAATCTTTTTAGGGCTTTTTAAACATTCCTTAAACTCATCCAATGGCATACGTGCATACTCATCATACTTTTGCTTACAAAAGTTGTAATCAAATGTATGCTTATACGATCTAAGATTTCGATTTTGTATTTCATAATTAATGCCACTCATAAGTTACATGTATTCGATTAGGTACTTATACTTTATAATTATATTGTTTTAGATTGTATGTCTTATTAATATCAAAACATACTCCACGATTGTGTTTTTAAGATTCCTTTAATGAAGTTTAACGAAATCCTATGATTAGGAATTATTCCTATACAAAGATACAAAATATGGAATTATTCCAAGTATTTTACATGTTATTATTTACTAAAAACTTCTATTTATAATAGATTTTACTAAAATAAGTTCATGGCAATAATTCAAAAACAAAACTCCCTTTTATCGTATTGATAAAAGGGAGTCAAAGTATTAAAATAAAGAGTTTATCAGATTTTTTTGATTACTGTAATAGCAATCTCTACTCCAGATACATTCAATGTACTTAGATCAGATGGTAGCACTATCGGATCATTCGAACCAAAGGATTTTGCATCCAATTCTAATTGCCTATATCTAATCCCAGGTTCCAGGAAAAATTTATCAGACAATTTTAATCTTAGTTTAGCATCGATATGAAACCCCAAGGCTGAATCATATTCAATAGGATCGGCAGACACATCGTTTTCTGTTATTTTAAGTTTTCCAGGAATACTATAATTTCCACCCGCACCAAAAGAGATACCGTGTAATGTTCCGTCTGACAACTTGAAAAACTTTTGTATTCCGAAAGTTAAAAATGTTCGACTAAAGGTAAAAGAAGATTTATTTGATCCACCTGAACCACTTTGTAGTTGTAATGCCAGATTATACTGGAATCCTAATGTACCATATCCGTAAAATCCTTTTGCTATATGATATTCTGCTCCAATTTCTAACCCCATTCCTCCACCAGGGCTATATGCTGTGCTTCCACCGTTATAATCTAAAGATTCATAATTAAACCCAATACTACCATTTAACCTTCCAATTAGGTTAAAATCCTGTGCATTGGTATAATTAATCAATGCACAAAATACCACAAGACAACATAATGTTTTTTTCATTCTAAAAATTTGATTTGATTTATTTTTGTTCAAGTCCCAATCATTAGTTACATCTGCTCGAATTATGTTACCCACTTTATGGAAAGAAATTTTAAAAAACACATATACTCTTGGTAAACAGCGTAAAAAAATAAATCGAATTTTCATTTTAAACTGTATCGCCTCTATTATTTCATGTTTTTATACAAAAATTCCCTTTTTATCCTAATGACAAAAAGGGAATTCATATTTTATTAACGCTACTTTTTAATTACTAAAAGTACTTACAAAAGACTGTTCATATTGCTGCCAAGCTTCTGCACTAGTTAATTTTTTATAATCATTATTATGAATCATTTTTAGATAAATCTCTAGCTGCTTTGGCGTTTTATATCCTACCACAGGAGCTATCAAATTTCCTTCTTCATCAAAGAAAACCATACTTGGATACCCACTAATTTTTAATGCATTTGCAAAAAAGTGTTGACTATTTCTACCTTTTCTATCTGGATTATGATTAGGATTTGTATAGGTAAAATCATTATAGTGAATTTCTTCAGTTCCCTCTCCATTAAACTTTACGGCATAGTAGTTAGCGTTTACATATTCTACTACATCCTTATTGTGAAAAGTTTTCTTATCCAATAATTTACAGGGACCACACCAATCGGTATATACATCCATAAAAATTTTCTTCGGTGTCTTTTTTTGAGCCTCTAACGCCTCATTCATTGACATCCAATTGATTTCTTGTGCCTGAATAGGCAAAACAAATAGAAATCCGAATAGTAAAAGTAGGTTCTTCATCTGTTCAAAATTTATTTTCATATTAGTCGAAACAAAAACTGTTCCTTATTAAAACTTTACCCGTGTTTGGGAACGGGTAAAGTTGTTTTTTTATTATTAACGAATTCCGTGCATTAATTTCTTAAGCAGTGGATTTAAAATCATTATTAAAGCTCCAGCAACAATTGGAACTATTGTAAATATCAGGAAAAAAGTTGATAAATTATAATTAGCTGTAACCTCATCAATCATTCCTCCTAACGTTCCAGCGGCCTTTTGACCAATTGCTATAGCAAGGTACCATATACCAAACATAAAGGCAATCATTCTTCCAGGAACTAATTTACTAAGGTATGACAAACCAACAGGAGATAAACAGAGCTCTCCTAACGTATGGAAAAGATATGCTAAGATCAACCAAATCATGCTCACAGATGCTGTTTTAGCACCTTGAGGAATTCCTGAAGAGCCATAAGCCAGTAATGCAAAGCCAAAACCAAGTAATGCTAATCCAAAACCATATTTGAACGCAGCACTTGGATTATATTTACTTTCCCACCATTTAGAAAATAAAGGTGCTAATGCTATAATAAAAAAAGAATTCAGAATCCCGAACCAAGTCGCTCCTACTTCTGTAGTATCCTTACTAAATTCGTTATTTAATTTCCAGATAACAATCCCCCATATAATCAAAAATGATATAGACAATACTATATTGGATATTCCGATCTTAGAGAATGTCTTTTTAAACAACAGGTACAAAACCCATGAAATAATTACCAAAGGTACAACCGTTAAAACTGCATCAATGCTTTTAAAAATTAACGCAGAAGATCCTGAAAGATCTCTTGCAGTATAATCACGGGCAAAAATATTTAGAGATCCTGCCGCTTGTTCGAATGCTGCCCAAAAAAACACAGTAAAGAAAGCAAAAATCCCTACTGCAATCATTCTATCTCGAACCGTAGCACTATATCTAATAATCCTTGAGATAATTAAAAACAGGAATAATAATACTCCTAAAACAATTACTATCGTAGGTCCTTCATAACTCCCTAAAGTAAAATCAAATAAATTGATATCTCCAATTTTGGACATTGGATCATTAATTAACCATGTAAAACCAATTACAGCACTAACTACAATCAATATTTTATCTACAAGAGTAAAAGGATTAAGTTTATCTCCTTTTTCTAGAACAACTTCTGTTTTTGCTTCTTTCTTAGGCCTCGCTCCTATCTCTCCGAATAGAGGATTTGCTAACCAAAACTGAATCATTCCCAGAAACATAAAAATCCCTGCTAATCCAAAACCTAATGCCCAGCTAAAGTTTTCTCCTAAATAACCACAAAGCATGATTCCAAAAAAAGCTCCTGCATTCACACCCATATAAAATATAGTATAAGCACCATCCTTCTTAGCATCATTACCTTTATACATTTCTGAAATAATGGAAGTAATATTAGGCTTAAATAATCCTGTTCCAATTACCAATAGACCTAATCCTATATACAATGTAGTTTCAGTTTCGAATGCCATAGAAACATGCCCTAAAGTCATGATCAAGCAACCGATTGTCACAGCCCATCTGTATCCCGTTATCTTATCTGCAATAAATCCTCCTAAAATGGGTGTTAGATATAATAAAGATGCATAGGTACCGAATAATGCTAATGCATGTTCTCTCGGCCAATTCGCCCAACCTGGATTTTCTCCAAACAAAGGTTGTGTTAGGAATATTACTAATAGAATTCTCATTCCATAGAAAGAGAATCGTTCCCACATTTCTGTAAAGAAAAGTACAAAAAGCCCCGCAGGATGTCCTAAAACTTTATCTTTAAATAAGTTTTCTATATCTGTATTCATAGATAGAATTTTAGTTATCTGCTAATTCAAAACCTTCTGCTTCTTCATTCTTAAGAACTCTCTCACTTTCTTCTGCTCCGTGTGTTAATCTTTTTAAAGGTTTTAAAATAGCTATAAATAGTAATCCAATCACTACAGTAAATATTACTATTCCTGAAAAAATAGTTAGCTCTCCATATTCACTTGCCGATTCACCAACAATTCCTGCTACTTTGTTTCCTAATCCTGTTGCTGCAAAATAAACCCCCATCATTAATGATGCATATTTAACTGGCGCTAATTTGGTAATAAATGACAATGCCACTGGAGAAATACATAATTCTCCTATAGTATGAAATAAATACGCTAAAACTAACCATATCATACTTGAAGTTCCTGAATTTTCAAATTCCATTGCAGCAAAGACCATAAATAGAAACCCAAACCCCATAATTATAATTCCGAGAGCCATCTTAAATAAAGAAGATGCCTCTTTACCTTTTAATTTTCTTTTAGCCCAAATACTCGCAATTAATGTGGCAAACAAAATAATAAAACCTGCATTTAGACTTTGAAACATTACCGTAGGAATTGTCCACAAACCAAAGAAATTTCTATCTGTATTCGTTTCTGTATATAGATTCATTAATCCTCCTGCCTGTTCGAAAGCACCCCAAAATATAATTACCATAATAAATGACAATAATAACACCATAAAACGGTCCTTAAACATTTGAGAATCTAACTCTTTATAGATCATCATCAATAACGATGCAATCGCAGTTAAGAATAGAAACAAAAGCCCATAGCCCCAACCCAAGAAATACCATCCAATACCTGATGCTGCTAATAATACTCCAGCAAAAAGTAATTGTACAGGTGAGCTAAATAGTTTTGAGTATAATTGTCCATAAGACACTTCATTATCATCTCCCTTTGATGGCATGAAATCACCTACTCCTTGTAGATATTTCTGTCCATATAAATAGTTAATTAAACCAAGGACCATAACTATTCCTGCTAGTCCAAATCCTGCATGCCATCCCCATTTAGCTACAACTCCTCCAATAATCATTGTTGCTAATAAAGATCCTAAGTTGATACCGATATAGAAAATACTAAATCCTTTATCTCTTCGAATGTCTCCTTCTTTATAAAGACCTCCCACCATAGTTGAAATATTAGGTTTCAAAAGTCCTACTCCCAAAATCACTAACCCTAAACCTGTATAAAAAGCCCAAATATCTGTCATAACTAATACTCCATGTCCCAAACAGAGTACTATTGCTCCTAATAAAACAGCTTTTTTCTGTCCTAAAATCTTATCCGCGATCATTCCTCCAGGAATAGACATAACATAAACCAACATGGTATACCATCCATATAGTGCTAAAGCTTCTTTACTAGTCCAGCCTAAGCCAGCTCCTCTTTCATCTCCTATTGTAGCTGTTGTCATATATAAAACTAAAAGCGCACGCATTCCATAATATGAAAACCGTTCCCACATTTCAGTAAGAAATAAAATATATAGCCCTATAGGTTGTCCCCAAAGCTCCTTTTGATTATGTTGTACCGTTGTCGACATAGAAATTAAATTGTTTAAGTGTGATTTATAAGTTTGTTTTAATAAAATTTGTCATCTTATTATACAGATGTAATCGTGTATTACCTCCATAAATACCATGATTCTTATCTGGATAAATTGCCCATTCAAAATCTTTATTTTTTTGCACTAATGCTTCAATCAATCGCATTGTATTTTGCACATGTACATTATCATCCGCACTACCGTGTACCAATAGGAATTTACCTTTTAATCCATCCACAAAATTGATCGGAGAATTATCGTCATATCCTTTTGCATTTTCCTGAGGAGTCATCAAATATCGTTCCGTATATATAGTATCATAAAACCTCCAACTAGTTACCGGAGCTACTGCAATTCCCATTTTAAAAGTATCTGGAGCTTTAAATAAACAATTACTAGACATAAATCCTCCATAGCTCCATCCCCATATACCAATTCTGGAAGCATCCACATATTCTAATGCTCCTAATTGTTTTGCAACAGCAATCTGATCCTGAACTTCCAGATTACCTAGATCATTCTGAGTGACTTTCTTAAATTTAGCACCTTTAAATCCTGTTCCTCTTCCATCAACGCAAACTACAATATATCCTTGTTGTGCTAACATCATATACCAATAGTCATTACCTCTGTTCCAGGAATTACTTACTGATTGAGATCCAGGTCCAGAATATTGGTACATAAACAAAGGATATTTTTTTGCTGGATCAAAATCCTTTGGCTTGATTGTCCACATATTTAAAGTTTCTCCATTAATATCAATGGTCGAAAATTCTTTTGGTCTTACATCATATCCAGCCAGTTTATCTTTTAACCCTTGATTATTTTTAATCTCACGAATTACTTCTCCTGTAGTGGCATTATTTAATGCAAATTCATAAGGAGTAGTAGTATTGGAAAAATAACTAATATATTGGCTAAAATCTGCGCTAAAATCTGCATCATTAGTTCCTTCTTTAGTACTCAACCTCTTTTTATTCTTACCATCTAATCCTACAGAGTAAATATCTCTATTGACATTCTTATTCTCTACACTTTGATAAAAGATCGTTTTATTTTTAGCATCGTATCCATAATAGTCCGTCACTTCCCAAGAACCTGAAGTAATCTGGTTAATCAACTCACCTGTTTCTTTGTAATGGTAAATATGGTTATAACCGTCTTTTTCGCTTGTCCAAATAAAACTGTTATCTTCTAGGAAAGTAAGATTATCTGTAATATCTATATAAGCTTCGTCTTTTTCGTTTAAAACTACTTTAGGTGCTTTAGTTTTAGCATCTACAAAAATTAAATCCAGATTATTTTGATGTCTATTTAGTACTTGAACACTCAAAATATCTGGATTTGCAGACCATTTTATTCTTGGAATATAGAAATCTTTATAATCTCCTAGTTTTACCTTATCCAAAGACATACTTCCAAGATCGGCAATATGTAAAGAGACTTTTGCATTCTTTTCTCCTGCTTTTGGATACTTAAATACGTCTTGTTTCTGATATAACGCGGCTCCATACACATCCATTGAAAACTCTGGAACCTCTTTTTCATCAAATCTTATAAATGCAATTTTATTACTATCTGCACTCCAATCGAATGCTCGTACAAAAGAGAACTCCTCTTCATATACCCAATCGGTAATCCCATTTATAATTTCATTTTTCTTACCATCATCTGTTAATTGAATCTCTTCTCCTGTAACAAAATTGAGTACATAAATATTATTATCTAATACATACGCTAATTTATTTCCATCAGGAGATAAAGCAGGTGACTGTATTTTTTTATCGCTTATTTTAAAACTACTATTGGAAGGAACATCAAAAATATGATAAATCCCACGAGAGGAACGACGATAAATCTGTTCTAATTCACTCGCTAAAAGAATTCTTTTCTCATCTTTACTAAAGGTATATCCTTGAAAGTATTTCAGACCTTCTATAAAAGACGAACTGATTATTGTTTTTGCTTTTGCTCCAGAACTATAATCATACACTTCAATTGAAGTATCACCAGAAGTATTATCTCTTTCTAAAACAGAATACTGAGTACCATTATTCATTGAATGTAGAGATTGCAATCTTTCTGTACTAAAAGAACCTCCCCATATCTCTTCTAATGTAAAAGCTTTGTCCTGAGCTATCGCGACACAGCTTACAAACAATATTATTCCAAACAACAATCGGGTAATCTTCATATCTTATTTTTATAAAATTTTAACGCCAAGAATACTAAAAAATCCGTGAAAAATACAACAATTGACGTTAAATACAATAAAAAGCGATACGAGAAAGGAATATTTATTAGCAGATCATCAATCTATCCATTGAGTTTTATGGAATCTCATATTCTCAAACTTAAATAAAAAAACGTATAAGAATTACCAAAAATCGTTTGATAGCAAACAGAATAGTATCTTTGAAGCTTGATAGTAAAAAAATAATATGGCGCCAGTGGTTTCAGGCTTTTCTAAGCTTTCTAAATCGGACAAAATAAATTGGTTGGTAGAACATCATTTCAATAATGATCAACATACAGTTGAGATACTAAAAACATATTGGAACTCTGATAAAAAATTACAAAAGTTACATGATGAGTTTACAGAGAATACCATCTCCAACTACTATTTACCTTTTTCGGTTGCTCCCAATTTTTTAATTAACGGGAAAAGACACACCATTCCTATGGCTATAGAAGAAAGTTCTGTAGTGGCTGCAGCAAGTAAAGCTGCAAAATTCTGGCAAAATCGAGGTGGATTTAACGCTGAAGTATTATCTACAATAAAAGTAGGACAAGTACATTTTACTTATTTTGGAGATTATCCAAAACTTAAAGAATTTTTTGACATTATAAAATCTGAATTAATCTCCTCTACTGCCCATATCACCAAAAATATGGAGAAACGAGGTGGTGGCGTGATTGATATAGAACTTCGGGATAAATCTTCAGAAATTGAGAATTATTACCAGTTACATTGCACTTTTGGTACGGCAGATGCAATGGGAGCTAATTTCATCAATTCTTGTTTAGAGCAATTTGCTACTTCTTTAACAGATCAAGCTTCCTTATATGAGGCTTTCTCTGATGAAGAAAAGAACATAGAGATTATTATGAGTATTTTATCCAACTATGTTCCAGAATGCTTGGTAAAAGCATCTGTTTCGTGCCCTATAAAAGACTTGCCTAATACAGAAGAATTATCCTCATTAGAATATGCTGAAAAATTTGTAAGGGCAGTCCAGATTGCTCAAATAGAACCCTACAGAGCAGTGACCCATAATAAAGGAATCATGAACGGGATTGATGCTGTCGTATTAGCTACAGGTAATGATTTTAGAGCAATTGAAGCTGGAGCACATGCATACGCTGCAAAAAACGGGAAATATTCCAGCCTTACCGATGCTTTTATCGAAAATGATATTTTTCATTTTTCTATTCAAATTCCATTAGCTCTTGGAACGGTTGGTGGATTGACTACATTGCACCCTCTTGTAAAGTTAGCCTTGCACTTATTAGGCAAGCCAAATGCCAAAAAACTAATGAAAATTACTGCTGTAGCTGGTCTTGCTCAGAACTTTGCTGCAATAAACTCTTTAATAACAACAGGTATTCAACAAGGCCATATGAAAATGCATCTAATGAATATACTGAATCAGTTTGAGGCTACCAATGATGAAAAAGAGCAACTAGTCGCATATTTTAAAACAAATACAGTAACGCATAGTGAAGTAGTAAATCAAATTGAGAAATTAAGAAGTTAACGTCTCTAATGATTTATTAATTTTAAACAAACTTGTCATATCAAGACAAAACATCCGTTTATTATTATGATGTTATTATTAGAATTTAGTGCTACAAATATTAAATCTTAAGTTAACATCCTATTTAATGATAAACTATGTCCCTTAAACTATACATTCTTTTTTCATTCTACAAAAAACATCTTGTTGTACTCACTATAGCCACCCTATTCCTTTTATTAAAAGAATCAAACACTCCATTATCTATGATTATTTTGATAAAGTTCATGTATTTCGCAGTACTAAAGGCATGGCATAAATTTTTAACATATACGAATGTAGAAGTTTCTTTTACAGACCGATTCCTTTTTTATGAAAACCTAGGTCTACACAATATGTATCTCTTTGGATTTGGATTCTTACTCGATTGTGTCATTTCTGTGATTACATTTTATTCATTTCATTATTTCACAACATGATTCTAGAAATTGATAACATTGAATTGTCGTACAATAACAAATTTATACTCAATGGGGTATATATTAAAGGTGAAAAAGGAAAAGTTACAGGTATATTAGGACGAAATGGTTCTGGAAAAAGTAGCTTATTAAAAATAATATTTGGTCATTTAAAGCCACAAAATAAGCTGATTCGTATAAACAAAAAACCTCAAACCAAACCTCTTTATCTCTCTGGAAAAATTAAATACTTATTCCAAAAGAACACCATACCTACAAACATTCCATTAAAAAGAGTTTTTACTTTGTTTCATTTAACCTGGGAGTCTTTTATTAGCACATTTGATACTTTTGAAAAATATAATAACCCAAAGATATCTGATCTTTCTGGAGGTGAAAAAAGAGTTATAGAAACTTATCTTATGCTAATGAGTCCAGGAGAAATAGCCTTGTTAGACGAGCCTTTTTCTAACATCGCTCCGCTATACATTGAGACTTTTATAAAACTCATTGCTCAAGAAAAGGCAAACAAGATCATTATGGTTACCGATCACATGTATCGTCATATCCTTGATGTATCTGATACCATATATTTGTTAAACAACAATACATCTACTTTTATAAAAGATCATAAAGATCTTATTAATTATGGTTATTTAAGTAGTTTTTAGAATTCTACAGATAGGAAATACAACTTGGCACTGTAACGCAACTTCTATGGATATTTATTGTAACAAATCACGACACTTGAAATACACCAAAGTTAAAAATATCACCATCAGTATTACCCCATCTAATAATAGTATTACCAATACAAGACATCGGTTTTAAATATTCGAAACCATGATCTACCCCTTCATTAAAAAACCCTGCCCATCTTGCAGTTTCTTGCGAAGCACAAAATAAAGAAAGGTGCTCTCTTAATTTGATATTATCAATTTTTTCGAGTTCACCTTTCCATGCTTCTTCTATCTTATAATTATCTTCGGATTCTCCAGTATGTGATTTTATATTAATTTAATCAGGATCTATAACAACTGCAGGATCAGAGAAATTCTAGTACAAATGATATTTAGCATCTTCATTATCTGTAATTGACTTTTTTAATAAATTACAAATAAGATGTAGCAAATATTAATATTTTAAAAAGGAGCATCGTTAGGAAAAGTAACTCTCCCTTTTCCAACAAATCCAGAATCATAACTATCAATGCCCGTGCTAGTTCGATTATCCAACCATACATTGGGAGATGTTTGTATAGTTGTTAAACCAGAAGCTGTGGGGTTATCCCAATTCCACATATATAGATTAAACTCTTCTACAAACCACTCATCCATTCCTTGTAAGTAGATAATTGCTTTATCAAATTCTACCCATTTTACTCCAAGACTTGAGTTTGATGCAGCTTTTAAAAGGTAATAATCCCATCCACCTTCTCGGTCATTTCCAGGGTTGTCTAAAACATTAAATGAAGTCACATTACCGCCCCATCTAGTATTAAACGAAACAACCGCCATCACTTTTCCATCAGTTTTAGCATGTCTTTGAGTTCCAGTTTTAGTTGTCAATCTATAAAACCACTCGGTAGTATTACTTTTAGTTTGTGTTAAATGTTTGCTCTTATATGCTAATACTGCTTCGTCAAATTTAGCATCGGCTTCAGCTTTACTTAAATCACCATCAAACCTCAAATGTACTAATGGTTGATTAATTTCATAATCATCTAATGTTAACACAGCATCACTTTTACCAGTTGTACTCATAAAATTCTCTTGTTCATTTGTATCAGATAACTCATTATTTACTTCTTGTTTTTCACAAGAAATAAGGAACATCGTACACACAAAAAGAAATAGAATTGTTCTAATACTAATTAAGTTTTTCATTTTTTAGATTTTAAATTTTAAGAATAATAAACTGAAATATCACAATTGATTTTTCAGAGACACTTGCATCTACACAAATATCTTTTTAATAGTCCAAGCTTTAAAACCCATGTTTATATTAAGCGCAATAGAGTTTATACTTAACAGTTTAAAGTATAAATTACGTTTTGTATCTAGTTTAATAAGAGGATGAAGTACTTATAAAATACTTCTCGCAGTATATTTATAGTATTCACGAGATAAAAAACATCGTAAAAAAGTACATTTGTCTTCGATTAAGGCAAATATTATATGTTGAAAAAAACCTTTTATAGTCACGGAAAGCTTCTTATAACTGGAGAATACTTAGTTCTTGATGGAATATCTGCATTAGCGGTTCCTACTAAAAAAGGACAATGGCTAACTATCGAAGAAAATAATTCTGATCAAATTTCATGGAAAAGTTTTGATCACAAAGAAGAATGCTGGTTCGAAGCAAACCTTATTCTTGAAAACGATACCATTAGGCAAACCAAAAATGTAATTGAAGAAAACGAAATAACAAATACTTTAATCAAAATACTTATAGCGGCCAAGGAACTGAATCCTAATTTTCTTTCAAAAAATAAGGGATATACTATTGAAACCAAATTAGAGTTTGATCGTGAATGGGGCTTGGGATCTTCTTCTACATTGATTAATAATATTGCACAATGGGCAGAAGTAAATGCTTTTACATTATTAGAAAATAGTTTTGGTGGCAGTGGATATGATATAGCCTGCGCTCAGTATGATACTCCTATCATATATAAGCTTAACAACAATGTTCCTGTAATTAAAAAAACAGAATTTAACCCTATATTTAAAGATCAATTATTCTTTGTGTATTTAAATCAAAAGCAAAGCAGTAAAGAATCTATTAAACATTATCAATCCTTATCATTAAAAGATTTTGATCACGCTGAGGCAGTTGTTAACGAAATCACAGATAGCATACTTTATAGTAAAGATATTCGAGAATTTGAAACCTTAATAAATTCACACGAAGAGATAATTTCTTCAATTATCAAAACTCCTACCGTAAAATCAACGCTATTTCCTGATTATACAAGAAGTATCAAAAGCCTTGGTGGATGGGGTGGAGATTTTATTCTTGTGACAGGTTCACAATCCGACATGATGTATTTTAGAAATAAAGGCTACGATACTATTATTCCTTATACTGAAATGATTTTAGAATAAGTTTTGCTGTTCATTACCAAAAAAACATCATATTTCCCTCTTAAAATTTATTACCTATAGTATCAATTTATTATTTAAAAAATCTATACTACGTGTTTCTTTTTAGAGAAATAAGCGTTTAACCCAGTATTTCCTAAAAAACATAAAACACTGTAAATCAATGTGTTTTATGTATTTATTTTAAGTTTCATAAAGTTTTGTTATTACTTTGTATATGCAATGTTAAGATCACAATATATCTATACCTCCTTATGTTATTTGTACATTAAAATTCTAACACACAAACCGTCATAATGAAAAAGCTACAATTTCTATTATTGATAACTTCTATTATTGGAGTTCATGTACAAGGTCAAATTACTTACAGTGATAATTTTGATGAAGGAATATTAAAAATAGATCCAACTACTGCCTATACACCTTCTTTATCAAACAACAATCTATCGATTTCTGGGAATGGTACCGCTGGCGCGTATGCTGCATTTACCTATCAAATTCATAATAGTGGCACCAATACTAATATCAATATCGCGTCTGCCCCTAAACTTTTTATTAAAGCAAAAGGCTCCTCTATTCCTGATCTAAGAATTGATTTACAAGATCAAAACGATTATGTTACTAATCTCAGTGCGCAATCTATAAATCTATCAGATGAGTTTCAGATATTTGAATTGGATTATACTGGAAAATTAGAAGATGGTGGCTATGGAGGACCTTGTGCCCCAGCAAGTGCACCTTGTCCAGTGGATGCGGCTATGATCAAAAATCTGGTAATGTTTGTGAATGCCGCTACAGGTGGTTACACTGGAACTATCGAAATAGATTGGATCTCGTTTGGAGAGCCACTTGAAGCCATACCGCCTCCATCTGAGTATGACATTAGATACAATCAGGTTTCTTATCTAAAGGGAAAAGATAAATTAATCAATATTGTTGCTAAAAGTAGTTTTACTAGTAAGTCCTATACTATATATGATAGTTCTGATAATGTAATAACTAATGGAAGTACTGGAGCCTCTGTTTTATGGAGTGATTCTGGAGAGCACGTAACTGTTGTTGACATTTCCTCTATCGATGCAGTAGGCACATACCGTTTTGCAATTGATGAGATGGAAATATTCTTTGACATTAGTAATGATGGATATGAAGAGGTACGTGAACAAGCTTTTAAATATTATTATTATAACCGAGCTTCTACTGAGATTACTGCGACCTATGCTGGTGCGTATGCCAGAAACCTAGGGCACCCTGATAATCAAGTAATTGTACATTCGTCAGCAGCGTCTGCTACAAGACCTACTGGAACCATTATTTCTTCACCAAAAGGTTGGTACGATGCTGGAGATTACAATAAATACATTGTAAATAGTGGGATTAGCACATACACTTTGTTAGCAGCTTATGAGCATTATAGCACATACTATCAAGATGTAGATTTTACTATTCCAGAACAAGGTGGCGATATCCCAGACATTTTGGATGAAACCATTTGGAATCTCGATTGGATGCTCACTATGCAAGACCCCAATGATGGTGGAGTTTACCATAAGCTTACTGGTCTTAATTTTTCTGGAAACGTAATGCCTGATCAATATACTTTTGATCGATATGTAGTTCAAAAAACTACCTCAGCGGCACTAAATTTTGCTGCAGTAACCGCAATAGCATCTCGATTATTCGCAAATTTTGAAGCTGCAAAGCCTGGTTATAGCACTGCATTATTACAAGCTTCAAAAAATGCTTACGCTTGGGCAAAAGCAAATCCTGCAGTTTACTATAACCAACCATCAGATGTACAAACAGGTGAATATGGAGATAATAATGTCATCGATGAATTACAATGGGCGGCAGTAGAACTTTTTATCACGACAGATGAAGCTCAATATAAAAATGATATCGATATTGGTCAAATTGGAAATGGAACACCTTCTTGGCAATATACAGCTCCTTTAGCTTTAATTTCAATTGCTCATCACACATCTAATTTAACAGGAGATATCGATGTTACAGCTGCTAATAACAAGTTACTATCTTCTGCAGATCAACTAAAAAACACAGTAAATACTTCTCCTATGCAAATTGCAATGAACACCTCTGATTACAATTGGGGAAGTAACGGAAGTGTAGGAAATCAACTAGTTATTTTAATAAGAGCCTACGAATTAACTAATGACAGCTCATATCTGGATGCTGCTTATAAAGCGATGGATTATATCTTCGGAAGAAACGGAACTGGATATTCTTATGTGACAGGATTTGGAGACAATAAAGTATTAGATCCTCACCATAGAATATCTGTAGCTGATAATGTAGCTTTTCCAGTACCTGGTATGATTGTAGGAGGTCCTCATTCTGGTCAACAAGATGGTTGTTCTGGATATCCTAACAATAACCCTGCATCTTCCTTTGTGGATGATTATTGTTCCTATTCTACAAACGAAGTAACTATTAACTGGAATGCTCCTCTTGTGTATTCATTACATGCGCTACATTTTTACCAAAACGAATCACTTACTTTATCCATAGATACTTTTGAAGAGACCTCAGAAAAATTTAAAATTTTTCCAAACCCAATACATGAAATTTTAAACATAAAGTTTCTTGCCTCTACCTCCTCTTCTAATATGGAGATATATTCTATTCAAGGCAAAAAGGTTTTTTCTAAAATTTTAAATGACTCCGAATCCAAAATAAACATTGGTAATTTACCTTCTGGATTCTATTTAGTAAAAATTAAAGGTGAAGGTCGCACATACGCTACTAAGATTATCAAAGAATAGATAGAGATTTTATTCGTATGAGCTGCAATTAAAAAACCCTTATATTTTACTCTCGGTTATCCTCTGAGTAAAATATAAGGGTTTAAAGTATGAGATATTATTTCCTAAAGTTCTAGTGCTTTAGTAACATTATTATCCATTAATAATTCTTCTGGGTTTTCTAATGCCTCCTTAACTGCTACTAAAAAACCTACAGATTCTTTACCATCAATAATTCTGTGATCATAAGATAGTGCCACATACATAATTGGAGCAACTACAATCTGCCCGTCTCTTACTATTGGACGCTCAACAATATTATGCATTCCTAAAATAGCACTTTGCGGAGGATTAATAATTGGTGTAGATAACATACTTCCGAAAACTCCACCGTTAGTTATAGTAAAAGTTCCTCCAGTCATTTCATCTACCGTAATCTGGCCATCACGTGCTCTAATTGCTAATCTTTTTACCTCAGATTCTACACCTCTAAAGCTTAGGTTCTCTGCATTTCTAATTACGGGAACCATCAATCCTTTAGGTCCAGAAACAGCTATACTAATATCCTGAAAATCATAAGATATCATTTCCTTACCATCAATCATAGAATTTACAGCAGGATACATTTTTAACGCTCTAACACATGCTAGAGTAAAAAATGACATAAAACCAAGACTTACTCCATGCTTGCTCTTAAACGTTTCTTTATATTGTTTTCTTAAGTCAAAAATTGGTTGCATATCCACTTCATTAAAAGTGGTTAGCATTGCTGTCTCGTTTTTTACAGAAACCAAACGTTCTGCTACTTTACGACGAAGCATTGATAGTTTCTTACGAGACTCTCCTCTACCAGCTGTTCCTGGAGTTCCCATTGAAGGTACTGCATCTATCGCATCTGCTTTAGTAATACGACCATCACGACCAGTTCCTTTTACCTGAGAAGCATCCATTCCTTTTTCTGCAAGTACTTTTTTTGCAGCTGGCGAAGCGGTACCAGTTGCATATGTTTCAGTTTTTACTGAAGCTGCCGCAACAGGAGCTTCTTCCTTTTTCTCTTCTACCTTTGGAGTTTCTGTAGAAGCAGAAGCAGTATCGCCTTCTGGTTTAGCAGCATCTGTATCTATATGACACACTACTTGTCCTACAGCAACAGCATCACCTTCTTCTGCCATTAATGTAATAATACCACTAGCTTCTGCAGGAAGTTCTAATGTAGCTTTATCACTATCAACTTCTGCAATAGCTTGATCTTTTTCTACATAATCACCATTTTCTACAAGCCATTGTGCTATTTCTACTTCTGTAATGGATTCTCCCGGAGAAGGGACTTTCATTTCTAAAGCCATAATTCTAAATTTATACTTTATATCGCTTTCGCGAAAATATTTCTATTGTATCGTTACTTTACTATTTCTTTTTTCTTTTTTGATTATCTTTTGTTTTATCAAAAACAAAATCAATCACTTCTTGATGCCTTCTTTTAGATCTTGTAGCACTTCCAGCTGCAGGAGCGCCATAAGGTCTTCTACTTGCAAATCTAAACGTTTTAGCATCATCATATTCCATTAATATATGACTCAGTGCTCCCATATTTCTAGGTTCTTCTTGAGCCCAAACTACCTCATCGGCATTATATTTCTTAATCAATGCATCCATTTCTGAAGCTGGTAATGGAAATAACTGTTCTATTCTTACCAATGCTACATCTTTCCTTTTTAATTCTTCTTTGGCATCCAATAAGTCATAATAGAATTTACCTGTACAAAAAACCAATGTTTTGGTATCTTTTGCTTTAGCTTCAGGATCATCAATAACTGTCTGAAAACTTCCATTCGCAAATTCTTCAATTGAAGAAACTACTTTAGGATGACGTAGTAAACTTTTGGGAGTAAATACTATTAAAGGTTTACGATAATCAGCTTTCATTTGCCTACGTAATAAATGGAACATATTAGCTGGTGTCGTAACATCTGCAACAAACATATTATCCTTTGCACACAGCTGAAGATAACGTTCCATTCTTGCAGAAGAATGTTCTGCTCCTTGACCTTCATACCCATGTGGTAACAACATAACCAATCCATTTTGCAACTTCCACTTATCTTCTGCAGAAGAAATATATTGATCAATCATAATCTGAGCTCCATTACTGAAGTCTCCAAACTGTGCTTCCCAAATTGCTAAGGTTTTTGGACTTGCCATAGCATATCCATAGTCAAATCCTACTACACCATACTCTGAGAGAAGTGAATTATAAATATAGAAATCTCCTTGCTCTCCTTTAAGATTATTCAATAACAGTACTTCTTCTTCACTGTCTTCTACTTTTACAACAGCATGTCGATGAGAAAAGGTTCCTCTTTCTACATCTTGTCCGCTCATTCGTACATCATAACCTTCTTTAAGCAAGGATCCATACGCTAACAATTCTCCCATTGCCCAATCTAACTGATCTTTTTCAAAAAACATTTTATGTCTTTGATCAATCAACCGTTCTATTTTACGTAAGAACTTTTTATCTGTAGGTAATTTTGTTATTACCTCTGCTATTTCTGTTAAGCTTTCTTTAGAATAGGTGGTATCCACCACTTGCATCATTTCGTCTTCCTGAACTCTGGTAAATCCTGCCCATTCATCATGCATAAATGGAGTAATCACCGTTTTTTCTAACTTTCTGGAATCTTCTAATTCTTCTTCTAACGAAGCTTTATATGCTTTCTCTAGCGCAACAACGTGATCTTTATCAATAATACCTTCTGATATTAATTTTGCTGCGTAGATATCTCTTGGGTTTTTATGTTTAGCAATTGCTTTATACAACTTTGGCTGTGTAAAACGAGGTTCATCACCTTCGTTATGCCCGTATTTTCGATAACCTAATAAATCAATAAATACATCACGCCCAAAATTCATTCTAAAATCCAACGCAAAATTAGTGGCGTGCACCACTGCTTCTGCATCATCAGCATTTACATGAAGTACTGGAGATAATGTTACCTTACCCACATCTGTACAATACGTAGACGAACGAGCATCTAGATAATTAGTTGTAAATCCTATTTGATTATTAACCACTATATGAATGGTCCCGCCAGTTTTATATCCATCTAATTGCGCCATCTGCACAATTTCGTACACTAATCCTTGCCCTGCAACGGCAGCATCTCCATGCACTACAATTGGTAAAACCTGTGATATATTATCCTTATAATATCTATCTTGCTTCGCTCTGGTAATTCCTTCTACCACTGCTCCAACAGTTTCTAAATGCGAAGGATTAGGAGCAATATTCATGTTGATTGCTTTCCCAGAATCGGTTTCACGTTTAGAAGTCCAGCCTAAGTGATATTTTACATCTCCGTCAAAAACTGCTTCTTCATAATCTTTACCATCAAACTCGCTAAATATATCCTTAGGGCTTTTTCCAAAAATATTTGTTAATGTACTTAAACGACCTCTATGCGCCATTCCCATTACAAACTCTTTAACACCCATATCTGCAGCTTTCTCTACCAACGCATCCAGGGCTGGAATAAGAGACTCTCCACCTTCTAGAGAGAAACGTTTTTGCCCAACATATTTAGTATGTAAAAAACTCTCAAAAGAAACTGCTTGATTAAGTTTTTTTAAAATGTGCTTTTTTTGATCTGAAGAAAATTTAGTCCTATTCGTATTAAAGTTTACTCGTGATTGTATCCATTCTCTTTCTTTAGGATTACGAATATACATATACTCTATTCCGATAGCATCACAATATATCTGTTCTAAATGAACAATAATATTACTTAATGTATTAGGCCCGATATCAATAATTTCTCCAGCATTAAAAACTGTATTAAGATCTCCTTGACTTAATCCAAAATTCTCTATTGCTAAAGTGGGGTTATATTTTCTACGATCCCTAACAGGATTAGTTTTGGTAAATAAATGCCCACGTGTTCTATATGCATCTATAAGTTGTACAACCTGAAACTCTTTTTGAACATTTTCTGGAACCACTACTGTGCCTCCTGATTCTTTTTCTACGTATATCGTTTCCCCAGAACCATCTGCGCTTTCTAATCCAAAATCAAACCCTTGAAAAAAAGCTCTCCAACTAGGTTCTACACCATCGGGATTTTGCAAATATTGATCGTATAAATCTGCAAAAAATGCGGTATTAGCCGCATTCAAAAATGAATATTTATCCATATGTAAGTATTCAACCGTCTTTTTATTATAAAACATCACAAAAATACAACAATTACAGTTTATTAAGTATCGAATTATATATATTTATTGTAACTATTTTTTAGATTTTTAATAATGAAAGTAATTCTTATTAGCAATATCAAATCCTTAATCTTAGTATTTTTAATATTCTTTTCCTTACAGAAAAGTTATTCTCAGGATGAAAATTTTTGGTCTCACGTTAGATTTGGAGGAAATATCGGTATCGGTTTTACTGATAACACTTTTAATGGTGTGATTGCTCCTTCTGCTATCTATGATTTTAATAATCAATTTAGTATGGGGTTTGGACTTAATTTTGGATACACTGATTCGCAAGATTTTACCGCAACCAATTATGGTGCAAGCCTAATTACTTTATACAATCCTTTTCCTGAATTACAATTATCTGCAGAGTTTGAACAAATGGGAGTAAGTACTAGTTTTGAGATTGAAGGAGAAAACCTCGATGATAGTTATTGGTATCCTGCCTTATTTATAGGAGCTGGTTATAGAATAGGGTTTGTGAGTATTGGTCTTAGATATGATGTATTGTATGATGAAAACAAAAGTATCTATGCAAGCGCATATGCTCCATTTGTACGAGTATTTTTCTGAACAAAATACTCTAATCTGCACAGCAAGTATGTTATTTATCCAAGTAAACTGCCAATGATCTAATATAGAGAAGAATACAGGTGAATTTCTTCAGTTTTTTCTACATTTACAGATAATCTTAGATTAAAAACCCCAAAATACAATGAAAAAGTATATTCTAATGCTATCAATTGGAATAGCAATCTCTTCGTGTTCGAGCAATAAAAAAACCGTAGCTTCCAAATTTGACCCTGCTAATAATCCTTATTATGTAAAAAAGGAAAAAAAAGGATTAGAATTAAGTGAAGTAAATGATCCAAAAATACAAGGTAAGATCACCGCTATAATTGAAAAACATCTTGGTATTTCTATTTCTTCTATTGCTATTTCTCCAATAACGTCAACAGGTTCTGGTTATCATTGGAAATTTATGAATGTAAAAAATGGAAAGACTTTTATTGGATCTACTGATCTTAAATTTAAGTCAGTTAACATACGAAAGAATAACAAAAAGACGAACTCACAAATATCGGATTTTTGATATCGCACAAATTAGCTACCACATGTGAAAAATACAGCTGGGCTTTCTATTAGAGTAGCTCTGAAGCTTTTTTTCTGATTTCCTAAGTAATCTATATTTGTAGCGTATATCTTCAACATCCTCTAAGCAATTACTAGTTTCAAATGTTAGTTTGCTAAAGTAATCCTGATCCCATTCCGCAAGTTTTTCCCCATGTTTTCTTTCAAAACATTCCTTGGTATTAGTATTTTTAAAGAACATTCTTTGTTCTGTTACTTCAATCACTTTTTCTACACTTGTGGATGATACTCCTTGACTACTTTCTTTATAGAGCGTATTCATATACATTTCTTCAGAAATTGAAGTTTTTATTCTTAGTGTATCTCTTTCGATAAAATAATTTTCTAAAAACGAATTATTCCCAAAACCTTGTTTATAAATATGAGTCATTAATATTAACTCTTTATCTTGATAATAAAACTCAATTCTTCCAGACAAGTCTTCAGAACATTTATAATACTTTGTTCTATTTTTAATCAACGTATCCTTATCCGTTATTCTTTGTAAGAAATTAGTATATGCAGTATTAGCTGTATCAAATGCCTCTTGACTAAAACCAATTTTCAGAATAAACAAAAACAGTATACTACTAAATAACCTCATTGATATAGTAAAAATTTTACAACTTATTTCTATAATATATTTTTTGCCATTCTCTTTTCAAAATCAAGTAAGTTGTATATTGTGAAATATCCAAACTATCTTCTGATTGAAAATTTCTAACAGCTTTTTCTGACACATCTACTGCATATAACAAATTTAAGTATTCATTAAAGGCATTATTCAATTTTTCAAAAAGCAAGTTTTCTATATTTAAAAAAAGTTCTTTAGGATTTAACTGATCTCCTATAGTATGCTCAATTCCTGCTCGATGAATATCTTTTTGAAGTTGCTGAATTAATTGTGGGTACAAATTAGAACTCACAACCTCTTCGATTAGTTGTTCAAACAATATAATATTTTGACTTTTAGACACTCCTATTCATTAATTGTTCTCCAAAAAGCCGTAAAATTTTCTTTTTATCTTCCGAAATAGATAAATTCTCTAAAACTTCAAAGGCCATTTGAGTATATTTTTCAATTTCTAATCTCGTCTTCTCCTTCGCTCCTGTAGTTTCAAAAATACTTTTAACCGTTTCAATCTTTTCTGTAGGGTCTTCTGGATTAAGAGAGAATAATCCTTCTAATTGCTTTCTTCCATTTACATCAGTAGATTCTATTGCTTTAAGATACAGAAAGGTCTTTTTATTTTCTATAATATCGCCACCTACTTGCTTCCCAAAAGTTGCTGGATCACCAAAGGCATCTAAATAATCATCCTGTAACTGAAACGCCAATCCTAACAACCTCCCAAAATCATATATTGATGACTTGCAGGTTTCTGAAGCATCTGCAATAATAGCTCCCATTTGCATAGCCGCAGCTACCAGCACTGCGGTCTTATATTCTATCATTTTTAGATACTCAGGAATAGTGACATCATCTCTTGTTTCAAAATCGATATCATACTGTTGTCCTTCACATACTTCTATTGCCGTTTTAGTAAACAACTTTGCTAATTGCCTAAAAGTATCACCTTTATAGTTTTCGAATAATTGATACGCATTGATCAGCATGGCATCTCCAGAAAGGATTCCTGTATTGACATCCCATTTTTCATGAACAGTCTCTTTACCTCTTCGTAAAGGAGCATCATCCATAATATCATCATGAATTAAAGAAAAGTTATGAAAAACCTCTATCGCCAAAGCCGCATCAAGAGCATTTTTATAGGAACTTCCGAAAATTTCGGAAGTCATCAATACCAAAACTGGCCTCAATCTTTTTCCTCCAAGATTTAAAATATAAGAAATAGGCTCGTATAAATTCTTAGGTTCTTTATCTATTGTGTTTTTTGAAAGATATTCCAAAAAATACCCTTGATATTCTGAAATTGTGTGCACTGCTATTTTTTTATGCTAAAGTAACTGAATCTTTTCAAATGGTATAGACCAAAAACAAACTTCAACTTTATACATCTATTAAACAACATATTACAACAATGTTAAAAAATTGTAAAACTTAGGAAACTTTTAATGTTTTTAAAGTTTCCTGATGTACATTTGCACAAATTAATTCACACCTTTAGATGAAGGAAAAAATAATTGAAAAAGCAAATGATATGTTTTTGAACTACGGTTTCAAAAGTGTTACCATGGATGATCTTGCTTCAGAAATGGGGATTTCTAAAAAAACTATCTATGCTCATTTTCAGAATAAAACCAAACTAGTAGAAGCTACTACAGATCATTTGTTCTGTACGATTAGTGATGGTATCGATGCTATTTTAGAGGAACAAAAAGAACCGATAGAGGAATTATATGCTATCAAAGCTTTTGTAATGTTTCATTTGAAGGATGAGAAAACATCTCCTCAATATCAACTTCAGAAATATTACCCCAAAATACATAGCAGCCTTAAAGTTAGACAGTTTGATACCATGCAAGAATGCGTTATCGAAAACCTGGAAAGAGGCATCCGAAAAGGTGTTTTTAGAGAAAATATTCGAGTTGAGATCATATCCAGGCTTTATTTTATGGGTATGACCGGGATAAAAGATCAGGAAATGTTTCCCAGACAAGTATTTCCTGTTTCAAAATTAATGACAGATTATTTAGAATATCACATACGAGGTATTGCTACCGAAAAAGGATTAAAAATTTTAAACAAGCTAATAAAAGAACAATAAATTATGAGAAACCACCTTTGGTCTTTATGTTTCTTTAGTCTATTCACGTTATCTGGTTTTGCACAAGAAACTCCAGTTTCTTCGCAATATTCATTTACGATGAATGAAGCTATTGAATTTGCACTAGAGAATAGTTACCAGTCCATCAATGCAAGGCGTGATGTGGCGAAGGCCTTAAAACAAAAATGGGAAACCACAGCAACTGGTCTTCCGCAAATTAATGCAGCCATTGATTATCAAAATCAGTTAAAACAACCAGTATCTTTATTACCTGCGTCTGCTTTTGATAATAGAGAAAGTACTATCAATACTGTAGAAGATTTTTTTGGATTGACTGCAAATGGCACTCCTGATCCTTTAGAAGGTTTTATCCCCGTTGTATTTGGAACCAAGCAACAACTTACAGCGAGTGCTACCTTATCACAATTGTTATTTGACGGATCTTATCTTGTTGGTTTAGAAGCTGCAAAAAGTTTTCTACAATACAGCAATGATGCTCAGGAAAAAACGCTGATTAATGTTCGCGAAAGTGTAATTAATGCGTACGGAAGTGTTTTAGTATCCGAAGAAAGTGTAAAAATTCTTCAAAACAATAAAGCCGCTTTAGAAAAAAACTATGAAGAAAGAAAAAAGATTTTTGAAAACGGTTTAGCAGAAGAAGAAGACGTAGAACAATTACAAATTACACTCCTACAGATTACTAATCAATTAAATAATGCAGAAAGGTTATCCAAAATAGCATTACAAATGTTTAATCTTACGATTGGTGTTGATGTAGATTCCAATACTGTTCTATCCGATAATCTAGATAGCCTAACAATTAAAAATACGGATCAATCGATAGGATTTACTCCTTTTAAAATAGAAAACAACATTGATTATAGATTAGGTTATTTATTGACAGAACAAAGAAGGTTAGAATTAAAATTAGAAAAAAGTAAAGCACTACCTTCTCTTTCTGCATTTGTTAACTATGGCACACAAGCTAATAGTGATTCTTTTACATTTTTGGATAGTGAGCAACGCTGGTTTCAATCATCTATATTAGGAGTTAGTCTTAACATACCTATTTTTAGTTCCTTAGGAAGAAGTGCTAAAACACAAAGAGCAAGAATTGCTTTCGAACAAGCAAACACATCTTTTATTGAAGCACAACAACAAATTCAACTTCAATATAATAGTACTGTAAGTGATTATCAACTTTCTCTGGAAACCTACGATACATCAAAACAAAATCTGGCACTAGCAGAAAGAATAGAAAACAAAAATCAAATCAAATACAATGAAGGATTAGCTTCTAGTTTTGAATTACGACAAGCACAATTACAATTATACAGCGTGCAACAAGAAGTACTTCAAGCAATGTTAACCATCATAAATAATAAAGCCAAACTGGAATCAATTATAAATACACCTAATAATTAAATATACCCATGAAAAAGATACTTATCATATTATCTGCATTCCTTCTTATAGTTTCTTGTGGGCAAGAAGGCGCAAAATCTATAGACAAAGTCATCGAAAAAGGTGATCTTAAAGCAATACGTGCCAAAAGAAGTGAAGTTGTAGCCGAACAACAAGCCGTTGCGGACAAATTAAAACAGTTGGATGAAGCTATCGCATCTCTTGATACCATCAAAAAACTTCCTTTGGTAACTACCATAGTAGCTAAAGATTCTCTTTTCAATCATTATCTGGAATTACAAGGTAGTGTAGAAACCAAAAAGAATATTGTACTATATCCTGAAACTTCAGGAACATTAGTAAGAGTATTAGTAAAAGAAGGACAAAGAGTTTCTAAAGGTCAAATACTTGCTCGAATTGATGATGGCGGTCTTAGTCAACAAGTAGCACAAATGGAGGTGCAAGCAGAATTAGCAAAAACTACATATGAGCGTCAGAAAAAACTATGGGAACAAAAAATAGGTTCTGAAATTCAATACCTACAGGCTAAGACTAGTTATGAGTCTGCTAAAAACGGAGTTGGACAGATGAAACGTCAATTAGCAAAGTCTACAGTAAGCGCTCCTTTTTCTGGAATCGTGGATGACATTATTGCAGAACAAGGTAGTGTCGTAGCTCCTGGACAAACGGAATTAATTCGTATTGTGAATCTAGATGACATGTACATAGAAGTAGAAGTTCCTGAAAGTTATATCGCAAATATTGTAAAAGGTAAAGAAGCAAAAGTACATTTCCCTATACTGGGTAAAACTATTGATACCAAAATTAGACAGGTTGGAAATTACATCAACCCTAATAACAGATCTTTTACCGTAGAAGTTGCTGTTCCTAACAAAGAAGGAGTTATCAAGCCTAATCTAACAGCTAAGGTAAAGATCAATGATTATACCAGTGAAAAAGCAATTTTGATCCCACAAAGTATAATTTCAGAAAACTCAGAAGGAGATCAGTATACCTATGTAACTTCAGGTATTGATGCCAAAAACATTGCAGAAGCTAAAAGAGTTATTGTAAAAACTGGAAAAACACAAGGTGATCTTATTGAAATATTAGACGGGATTAGTAGCGGAGATGCTATTATTAGCGAAGGTGCCAGAAGTGTTAAGGATGGTCAAAAAGTAGAAATTATAAACTAAATCCTATGGAAGTTAATAAGAAAAAGGTAGATAAGGAATTTAGATTATCATCCTGGGCAATAGATAACCCAACCACAATCTATGTAATGATTGGTATTTTCTTGGTGTTAGGTTTATCTGCATATTTTTCAATGCCAAGAGAGAATTTTCCTGAAATCAATGAAACCAAAATTTACATAAGTGTTCCTTATCCTGGTAACACCTCTGAAGATATAGAACGATTAATAGTTGACCCTTTAGAAGATAAACTAAAAAACGTTAGTAACGTAGTAGAAATTGTATCTACTTCTCAAGAGGATTATGGTATTATTACAGTAGAATTTGATGAAGATCTTACGGTTGCAGAAGCCAAACAAAAGGTAAAGGATGAGGTAGATTCTGAAAAATCTAACGAGGACTGGCCCACATTTAATGGTGCCAAAGTAGAACCTAATGTTTTTGATTTAAGTATCTCTGAAGAGACTCCGATCATGAATATTAATATTACAGGAGATTATCCTGTAGAAAAGTTAAAGCTATTCGGAGAATACCTCGAGGATGAGATCGAAGACTTGAAAGAAATTAAAGGTGTTGATATTCGTGGAGCTCAGGAAAAAGAAGTCGAAGTTGCTGTAGATATATATAAAATGATGGCGGCAAAAGTGAGTTTTGACGATGTGCTTAATACCATCAGAAATGGAAACGTTACTATGTCTGCTGGAAATATGATTAGTAGTGGGCAAAGAAGAACGATTAGAATACTTGGTGAAATTGATCAACCTTCAGAGTTAGATAATTTCGTAGTTAAATCGCAGAATGGTGCAGTGTATTTACGTGATATCGCCAAAGTAACCTTTAGAGAAGAGGATAAAACCACTTACGCTAGAGAGTTTGGTGACAATGTTGTAATGCTAGAGGTTAAAAAACGTTCTGGTAAAAATATGGTAGAAGCTGCAGAAAAGATCGGTCTAATTGTAGAAGATGCCGAAAAAAATGTATTCCCAACAGATCTAAATATTAGTATCGCTAATGACCAATCTTCTAAAACCATAAATCAAGTTGATGACCTGGTTAACAATATTATTTTTGGGATTATATTGGTAGTTGGAGTATTGATGTTCTTTTTAGGGTTTAGAAATGCATTATTCGTTGGTTTTGCAATCCCAATGTCTATGTTTATGTCATTTATGATTCTATCGTTACTTGGATATACCATGAATACCATGATCCTTTTTGGATTAATTATGGGATTAGGGATGTTGGTTGATAATGGAATTGTAGTAGTAGAAAATGTATTCAGGTTGATGGAAGAAGAAGGAATGTCTCGTACTGAAGCTGCTAAAAAAGGAATTGGTGAAATTGCTTTTCCAATAATTATTTCAACACTAACCACTGTTGCGGCATTTGTACCTCTAGGGTTATGGCCAGGAGTGATGGGGCAGTTTATGATCTATTTCCCAATAACTCTTTCTGTAGTGTTAGGTTCCTCATTATTTGTGGCAATATTTATTAATTCCATGTTGGTATCCCAATTTATGGAAATTGGAGAAAAAGTATTGACCATTAAGCAATTAATTAGAATAAGTTTAATCCTTGGTGGATTCGGAATCTTTATTCTTATCGTTGGAGGACCCGTTAGAGGCTTAGGTTCTTTAATGATATTTACAGCCATCATGTTCTGGGTGTATCGTTTTTTACTAAAAAATGCGGCAAACTTCTTTCAGAAGCGAATTTTGACTTGGTTAGAAAATAGCTATCAACGTTTTCTTTCGTTTGCTTTAAGAGGATGGCGTACGTATGCATTTATTATTGGAACATTCCTTTTACTATTTATTGTATTTGCAATGTTTGGGGCATCCGTAGGAAGTCAACGTACCAAAATTGAATTTTTTCCAGACAATACGCCAAACCAGATCATTGTCTATATTGAATATCCTCAAGGAACAGATATTAAGAAAACTAATAAGATCACCAAAGAAATTGAAAACAGAGTCTATGCAGTCATTAATGATGAAGAATATGTAGAAGGTAAAGATTATAATTTCTTAGTAGAAGCTGCAGTCTCACAAGTAGGTGAGGGAGCTGGAAATCCACTAACAGACGGAGGAAGTAGTGCAGAAATGCCTCATAGAGCCAAAATTATAGCGGCAATGAGAGAGTATAAATTCCGAAAAGGAAAAGACTCTGAAATACTACGTCAAAAAGTACAAAACACATTAAAAGGAATTTATCCTGGTGTTGCAATATCTGTAGAAAAAGATGCCGTTGGTCCTCCTGCTGGATATCCTATTAATATAGAAATCGAAGGTTCTGATTACGATGAATTGATTACTGTAGCAGAAAAAATGCGAAATTTCATCAACGAAAAAAATATTCCAGGAATAGAAGAATTAAAAATTGATGTTAACAAAGGAAAACCTGCAATGCAAGTAGTAGTAGATAGAGAAAAGGCGGGAGAACTTGGAGTAGCTGCAGGACAGGTAGGCAATCAATTAAGACGTTCAATTTTTGGGGAAAAAGCAGGTGTTTATAAAAAAGATGGTGAAGATTATGATATCTATGTTCGTTTTGACGAAGACAATCGATATAATACAAGTGCTTTGTTTAACCAAAATATCACTTTTAGAGATCAGGCGTCTGGTAAACTTAAAGAAATTCCTGTTTCAGCGGTAGCTTCTCAAAAAAACACTTCTTCATTTAGTGCTGTAAAACATAAAGACACTAAACGTGTAGTAACAGTGTATTCTGGATTACAACCTGGATTTACAGATGCTGGAGCCATTGTAGCTCAAATACAGACAGAAATGGCTAGTTTTACTAATTTACCAACAGGTGTTAAGATTGATTATACGGGTCAGATAGAAGAGCAAAATAAACAAATGACTTTTTTGATGGGTGCTTTCTTTACTGGACTTGGATTAATTATGCTAATCCTTATTTTTCAATTTAGTTCTATCTCTAAACCTACGATTATTATGATCGCTATATTCCTAAGTTTCATAGGAGTGTTTGGTGGCATTATAATTACAGGAGCAGCTTTTGTAATTATGATGACTATGATGGGGATTATTTCTCTTGCTGGAATTGTAGTGAATAATGGAGTGGTACTATTAGACTATACTCAACTATTAATAGATCGTAAAAAGGTAGAACTCAATATTCCCGAAAATGAATTACTTGCAAATGATGAAGTAATGAAATTAATTGTAAAAGGAGGAAGAGCACGTCTTAGACCAGTAATATTAACTGCAATCACTACAGTATTGGGATTGATTCCTTTAGCGGTTGGTTTTAATATTGACTTCTTCTCGTTATTTACAGAATTTGATCCTAAAATCTATATCGGAGGAGATAATGTAATCTTCTGGGGACCATTGGCGTGGGCAGTAATTTACGGATTGATCATTGCCACCTTCTTAACACTTATTATTGTTCCTTGTTTATTCTTTATTGTACATAAGATTAAAGTGAGGTTTCGCAGAAAAAAAAGCGTCCCAACTGAAACACCAGTTACCGCTACTGTGTAAACGTCTTTAACAAGCTTTAATCTAAAAACCATCTTGGAGTTGAACTCTAAGATGGTTTTTTTATGGTACTAAAAAGTAATGATGTATCAGAGGAAAATTTCATAATTAAGGGTAACATTTTCATCCTTTAAGACACTTACTTATATAGATCGTATTTCTATGCAGTAATTATGTATTAATTAAAGACACATAACTCCACAAAAAAAGGTGGGAAAAAATCTTTACTGATAGCGTTAATTAGAATGGTCAAAATAGGTAACATAAACATTTTAACAAGTATTCACCTACAAGCTATTGTTAACACGCTTATTATTAAGTTTTTCGACTTGTTTTTTGCGGAAATTATAGTATTTTTGCAAGCTAAAATTCAGCCCCTATATTGAAGAAAACATTACTCCTACTACTGCTTAACATTACTTTTGTAGCCTTCGGTCAAAATTTAGATCAAATAGGTAAAGCTCCTTTGGTTAAAATTAATGGAGGTGTTTCTGCCAATTCTGTGTATTATAATGGAACAGCAAACAGAGAACCTTTTACGTATTTCCTTAATGGTAATCTGAATTTTAATATTAGCGGGATCTATAATATTCCTTTATCATTTTCATACACCAATCAGGATTTTGCATATAGTACACCTTTTAAAATTAATCGGTTAAGTATCCATCCGTCCTACAAATGGGTTGCTACTCATATTGGAGATGTAGCCATGACTTTTTCTCCGTATACAGTTAGCGGTCATCAATTTACAGGTTTTGGTACTGATCTTACACCTAATGGACCTTTTAAAATCAGCGCATTATACGGTAGATTCCTAAAACCTACAGAATATAATGAGGAAGTTCCTGAAGCTATTCCTGCCTACAAAAGAATAGGGTATGGATTAAAAACATCCTATGATTTCAGCAGATTTTCTGTGGGATTAATATTTTTCAAAGCCAAAGACGAAGCATCTTCATTAGATATCCCTATTCCAGAAGATCTAAATATTGACCCCAAAGAAAATCTTGTAGTCAGCTTAGCATCTTCAATTGAAGTTACTAAAGGATTGAGTTTTAATGTAGAAGTTGCACAAAGCGCTGTTACAGAAAACCTGGAAGATCAGGAAACAGATTCTAATACCAATGTATTAGGGTTTTTGATTAACGAAAGAGCTTCAACAGAATATTATACCGCTTTTAATGCAGATGTGACCTATTCTTTTGGAAAAGGAAGTCTAGGTGTAGGATACGAAAGAATTGATCCTCAATACAGAACTTTTGGAGCCTATTTCTTTAATAATGATCTCGAGAATATCACGGTAAACGCTTCTCAGGAATTATTTAATAGTCGCGTATCCCTTGCCGTGAATGCAGGATTACAAAGAGATGATCTTAAGAATGAAAAAGAATCACAATCCAATAGAGTTGTTGCTGCCATCAATGCCAATATTAAAGTATCAGATCGATTTAATATTGCAGCATCCTATTCTAATTTTCAATCCTATACTAATATTAGAACAGCTTTTGATGTAATCAACGAAGTAGATCCGCTACAAAACTTAGATACCTTGGATTTTAAACAAGTATCGCAGAATGCTTCTCTTAATCTTGGGTATATATTATCTCAAAGCAAACAAAAACAACAAAACGTTGGACTTAATCTAACATATCAAACCACCAAAGACGAACAAGGAACTGCGGATGCCACTAATAATAAAACAGACTTTTATAATGCAGGAGCAAACTATTCTATTGCATATCCAGAACGTGCGTTGACCATTAGTGGTGCGGTGAATGCAGCATATAATGTCATCGAAGAGAATGATGCCTTAACCTATGGTCCAACCTTATCTGTAAATAAACAGTTCTTTGACAAAAAACTAAGAACTGGCCTTTCTGCTTCCTACAATGAAAGTCTAACCAATGGAGACTCTCAAGGAAATGTAATGAATTTTAGAGCAAATGCAAGTTATGTATATAAAGAAAAACATAACCTTAATCTCAATGCATTGACCTTATTTAGAAATACAGCAAACACTTCTAGCAACAACGATTTCACAGTTACTTTGGGATATAGTTATTCTTTTGATGTTAAAAAGATTGATGCCCGTTTTAAAAGGAGAAGTGCGGACGATGCTGTTGAAAAAGCACAACAAGAAACCTCAAAAGATACACTGCAAAAACTTGAAGAAAAGCTCGAAAAAGAAAAAATTGAGAAACAAAATTATTATAGATTCCGATATAGAGGCGAAATCTATGATAATAATTCTGCTCTGGTAGCAGACCAAATAGAAGCTACTGTTCGGAAAGAATACTATGACAAAGAAGATGCTTTCTCTAAAGATCAATTAAAAACATTATTTGCCAGTTTAAAAGAAAAGGCAAGAAATGATGATGATTTCAAAAACCTGGCAATTGACTTTTTGGACAGTGTCTATCTTAGAAAAGATTACATTCCTGTATATCAAAAACGATTACAACTTGTTTTGATTAGCTTACAAAAAGAGCTACGTAGTAAAGATCAACAAATGAAGGATGTGTATGCTAAAACTAAATTCGAATTAGAAAATCATCCATTGCATTTGCTTAGTGAATCCGAAAGAAATGCTACTACAGAAGAAGCGCAATTCGAATATATGAAGATGAGCACAAAATATAGAGTTGAAGGTGAACGATTTGAATCCTACCTCTTCTTACGAATAGAAATTGAAAAGCTATTGAATGGTAACACCATTGTCAAAAACAACAGTAACATCAAACAAATCAAAGAATTAACTCAGGAAGAAACATTCAGAATGCATTCTGAAAAGAAAGATTTAGAAAAAATTAATATATATTTAGAGGAACAAATTATCATCTATTTTGATAAACAATATCGAAGTTCGGATAACTAGTTGGTAATTCCCCAAAATTACATATGAAAAAACTACTACTTATACTCGTTGCATTAGTACAGGTATCATTTGTGTTCGCACAGAGTTTCCCTGTTCGTGTTACTCCACAAGCCATTCCACCTTATCCTACCAATTTATCAGGATATGCCAACTCGGGATTAATGAACAGCCCATTACGGGTGCAATTAGTACTAAGTGATGTGACCGCTTCGAGTAGAGAAGTACGATTAGCTGTTTCTATAGAAGGTAACGGATTAAATGCCACGAGTGCACCTGTAGTGATAGGAGCACCAACATTGATTTTGGATGGAGGAATTCCATTAAACTTAACTATTGCAGAATTAGCTCCTTATTTTGAACAACAAAATCTACAAGGCTTATCTTCTGTTCAATATAACAACCCGTTACCAGATGGGATGTATCGATTTTGTTTTGACGTTTTTGATGCTTTTAACGGAAATCGATTATCAGCAAACCGTTGTGCTACAGTATTTCTGATCAATAATGATCCTCCTTTCCTTAATAAGCCAGATAACGAATCTAAAATTTCTGAACAAAACCCTACCAATATCATTTTTCAATGGACACCAAGGCACATTAATGTTCCTAATGTATCCTACGAATTTAGCATTGTAGAGGTTTGGGATCCATATATAGATCCACAGGCGATATTTTTATCATCTCCTCCACTATATCAAGAAGTCACTACCAATACGAGTTTATTATACGGCCCTATTCAGCCTTTACTATTAGCAGGGAAACGTTACGCGTGGCGTGTACGCGCATTTGCAACTAATAATGGAGAAGAAGTTTCTGTATTTAATAACAACGGAAATAGTGAGGTTTTCTGGTTTGACTATCAAGGTAATTGTGAGTTACCAACAAATATTGAAGTACGAGATGTAAGCATGACCAATGCTACAATCAGTTGGGTAGGTCATCCAGAACATTTGGATTTTACAGTAGAATATCGCGAGGCAGGTAATGATCGATGGTACAAAAAAACTACGCCTCGTAATTATGTAACCATCGATGAGTTTAAGCCAGATACTATCTACGAGTATAGAATCGTAGGTAATTGTACAGAGAATAGTTTTGGGCAAACTCCGACAGACACTTTTAGAACCTTAAGTGAAGAGCTCGCAGAATACGCATCTTGTGGTATCGACCCAGATCCAGTAGATCTTTCTAATCAAGAGCTATTAACAGAATTACTAGTTAACGATGTATTTACTGCAGGTGATTTTCCTGTATATGTAAAAGACGTATCAGGATCAGGAAGTTTTACAGGAGAAGGATATATCAGTACACCTTGGTTAGCCACAGTTCGGATTCCTGTAAAGTTCGAAAATATCAAGATCAATACAGATATGAAACTCGTTGATGGTTTTGTAGTAACCACCTATGATCCTACTTGGGGAAGTATTATTGATGCTGATGAAATCATAGAAGAAATAGTTGGAGATGATGGAGATGTTGATGTAATCAATATTGACGTAGATATTGTAGATATTGAAATCAATGAAGAAGATGGGACCATTACTATTGTTACTTCAGATGGTCAAGAAATTACAAGACCTGGCGGAGAAGATGTTGTTTATGTAGATAATACAGGAGAAACCTGGTCTGTTAGTGAAGATGGAGATGTTACACAAGGAGAACAAGCAGAAGGAGGTCCCGTTAATAGTGGTAATACAAATGGTATTGGCAGTGGCGGAGTAAAAGAGATTACCTCTACAGATGTACGAATAGAATTTGCAAAAGGGTCTGGATATTATAATTTTGATCAAATTCCTCAAAACGCTGGTGGGACTATTGCGAACAAATATGATAAAGTTCCAATAGCTGGAGGAGGAGAATATAACGTTCCATATAAAGCTATTTCAAATCTAGAAGGTCACACTTCTGATATCCTTATCGCCAATGCTACATTTAATAATAGCGACTATACTAAGGATGATGTTATATTTAAAACTAAAGAAGGTATCAAAGTGCAAGCAAATTGGAATGGAGACATTGCTACACTTTCTATACGAAAAGCCTTTGATTTTGGAAAACAAGAGATTATCGCTACTATAAAACCTAAAGATTCTACAAAGAAATATTCGGTTGCAGGTTCCGCCAATCTATGGCATTTAGCATCTCAGGAAGTAACTGATGTAAGTGTAACTATTATCCCAGTAAACAATGTAAGCGTTTCTAATAGCATTGCCCAACAGATCAATGCTATTTACAACCCTGCAGGAGTAAACCTTGCTGTAACTGTCGGTGATCGTTTAAACATCGACCAAAGCGTTTGGGATCTCAATAACAATGGTCAACTAGACCTAGGTGATAGTAGTCTGTTAGCTCAGTATACAGAAGAAGAACGAGCTATCAATGCGTATTTTAAAACCCAAACTAATTATAATAACAAAACCTATTACATTTTTGTAACAGACCTGGCAACTACAGATTCAGGAACTGCTGGTTTTATGCCATTAAAAAGGCAATACGGTTTCATTTTTGACCAAAACAATGTAGCCAGAACTATTGCCCATGAATTAGGTCATGGAATTTTTGGATTGGAGCATCCATTTACGGAATACGACACCAATTCTGGAGCAACTGATCTCTTAATGGATTATGGTACAGGCACCGAATTCAATCATATGGATTGGGAAAAAATGCATGCACCAGGAATTCAATTGTATTGGTTCCAAGGCGATGAGGATGGGGAGCAAGCTACAGTCTCAAACATGGAAAACCTTGATAAATTCAAGAATGAGAACGGTTCTTTTACGTTCATTTCAATGTCGGGAAAACCAATATCTCTTCCAGGAAATACATCATCAGTAACTTTTAGTACTGGTGACGACCTTAATCTAGATAATTGTGAGGATGATTTTGTCATACAACCTTTTGGATCATTAAAAAGTTTCAAAATTGATAACGTCAATTACTCCTTTTGTGCTTCATGTAATAGTACAAATTTTGCGGGGTACTTCAAACAAGGTACAGGTTGTGCATCAGAAAGTAAGTATATAGATATTTATTCCAATGAGAAAAACAAGAACGCTATTGTAGGATTACCTTGTGTATCTGGAGATGCAGTAGTGTTTAAGGCCATGTTAATGGACAACTTCTTTGATCAGTTTGATTTTACTACTATTACATCTACATATAATGGAAGTGGAGATTTAAAAGCTTACGATTATATTATTAACGAATATGGTTTTGATACAATAAGTGATGACAACATTGTATATGTTCCCGCTGATTTCAATCCTCGTTTCGAAGCTGACGTTATTAATTTCTTAGCTTCAGAATTCTGTTTTTGTGATGAAAATGATTTTACATCAATAGCATACGGTTTTGTTTATGCAACACAATTACAAAAAAACAAGGATCTTTTATCCTGTTTCAATTCAGATGTTCCGTTGTTCTTTTATGATGAAAATGTCGATGCTGATAAGTTTCATTATGTAGTTGTTAATGATTGGCAAGAAAAAAATATAAATGGTTTTACTACCTTAAAAAATCACGTTGAAAAGTTTAAAAAATTATCCACTTCATTCTCTTCATCTGGAACACCATATGCAATGCACGATTTTCTTATGCAGTATGTTCCTGAACAAATATCTACATCCAATGCCAATTCTTATAACCTTCGTTTTGGAACAACATATTGGGAATCTGGAGTAGTACTTGATAAAATCAAAAATATTTCTGACTCTCAGTTATTAAGACAATACGATGATGTGTTTTGTTTATGGGAGAGTATTCCTTTTGATGATAGAATCAGTGCTCTTAATTATCTACCAAGTCAAAACCGTGGAAATGATAGAACGGAAGAAATTCTTCTTTACCTAATTATAAATGAAACTAATAAAGTTTCAATGATGAATAGTCTAAAAGATAAAGACTATACTTTATTTTGGAAAATTTGGGATGTTTTAGATTTTACTGAAAGAAGTGTTTTGATTAGTTATTTAAACGAAAATCTTATCAGCGAAACAACCAAAAACGCGGGAAAAATAGTTTATGATACTTTCATCCAGAATTGTGTAGAAGGTAATGTAACCGATAACACATTCGTGGACAATCCTTGTGATTTTAACAAATATAAGATTTTACCTGTATGGAGAGCTAATTCCTTAGGAGTTGTAAATTTCGCATTTGATATAAGTGACGGAGGTTTAACAGAAGAATTCGACTATTCTTTAGAAACTTCAAATAAAGATGGCAACGTAGATATTGTTGCTTCTACTAATTACATTGATTATTCAGAACTAGAAGATTATTGGGAGTATTTCACTAGGGATCTCTCAGGAGGAAATCTTTTTGATTCAACAATAGAACCTTTCTTACCAATTGTTTTGATTGTAAGAGAGGATATAAAATTAAATGGAAAAACAATCCTTGAAAAAGATCAAATCGCTAGTGTTCCAGCAATATTCCTACACTGGCTTGATTCCTCTATTGATTCAGAACAGAATCAAGTAATTATTAGAGTTGCTGCGGATGGATTAGTAGTTGCTAGTATTTTTGCAACTGGTGGTGCCACCACACCATTATTAGCATTAGACTTAGCTATTTTTGGTACAGACTTCGTATTCACAATTGTTAATGAAAGTTCTGATAGTATCGATCCAGAAGTAGCTGCTGCCTGGGATGCTATTTATAATTTATATAGTATTGCCAATATACCTAGAGCAGTTGCATCGACTAGTAATTTATTGGTAAATGGTAGTAGAAGATTTATAACCTTCGTTGAAAATAGTCAAACTGTAAACAAATTTTCAAAAGTCGTTATAAATTCACAGTATTTGGATGATTACATTATTCAGTTTAGGAAGTTGTCTGATGCCAAAAAAATAAAGGAGTTAGAGTTAATAGACAATTTAATTTTAGCAGTAAAAAATACTCCTCGATTTAATAGAACGGCATATGTTCCTCGTTCCTTATATAGAAACTTGGTTCACGCTAGATTAAAGATTTTTAATTCGCAGTTTACGACGACGGGCATAACGATGGGTGTTGAAGCATCTGTAAATGCATATTCTCCATATTTGAAAATTTTCAGAGGTGGTACTAGTTCTTCAATTGCTAATATTGTATATCCTACTGCTGGAGTCGCTAAACCAACTCTTGAATCGGTTCGATGGTTACCAGCTACTGTTGCTCTTGAAAACACAAAAACTGTTGGAACTATTAGTGATATTACATTCAATGACCTTAATGAGGTATCTAAAAATGGAGCTTTACAAATTGTTGAGGATCTAAAAAATAGAGGACAATTTTATTTGGCATTAGAAGAATCATTCATAACAGTTCTTAGACGAGATTACCCTAAAATATATAATAAAGTTAGTACTTTCTCAGAGCCTTTAAAAAGTACTTTTATAGATGATTTTAAAGATTTAGAACAAACAATTTTAACTAGGCTTAATAATCAAGAGGCAGAATTGGTTAATGTATGGGAAAAATTACACACACAAGGTTTTCCTAAAACGGTAAGAACTAAAATAATTGATCTTTTTGATAGTAACAACAATCCTCAAATCTTGCTTAAAGCAGGTAATCCAATAGAGGGAGAAATATCTATGACATTTAATTGGCAGGGAGAAGAAGTTACGGAGGCTCTTAAAATAATTAATGATTCAGAAGTTGGAAAACTTCGATTTAGATTCAAAAACTTTGTTGAAAAAGGGCATATTTACAAATTCCCTATTCGTCATGGATGTAGTAAAAATTTAATTCCTCAAACTCCATCACAATCATTTCCTACTTCCTTGAATCCAAAGGACATTAAATTAATGCAAGTCAGTATAAGAAATGATCACGATGGAGGACCATACTTTGTTCTCAAAAATGCATATCTTTTAAAAACTGGTCAGATGTCAGTAGATGATTTTTTCCCTATAGGATCTGATAATATAATTCAAGTATGGAAAAATTTAGATCCTGATGGATTTGGAATATGGAGTGTTGATCATAGAAGATTAGTTGCTTCAATATTAGGAGATGTTCAAACTATTCCTGTCAGGAAAGTGGAAAATGTAGAATCTATAACTTATACTGGCACATCTGCTAATTCTAGTTTTGGGTTTGGACATGGTTTTAAAATGAGTACAGTAAATGATGGAGTAAGTATTAATATACGAGTTCATATGAAAGATGGAAAGTTTGCGAACAAATCTACACCAGGAAAAGTTACAGAAGAGTGGAAAATGGAAAGACAATCGAGTGGTTCTTATAAAATACTCAGAAAAGAACATGGACAAAGTACTTTTAATGAAGTTCAATTTAACGACCTCCCTTCTTTTTGGGATTAAATTTATTTTGTAATGAATAAACTAAATATAAAATTGATTTTAGAAAGGCCAGAATTGAAAAAAAATATTTCCCATTCTTTTAGTATTATTGGGCCAGATTATGATGACTTTTCTACTGAACAAAAAGCATATATTAAAATAAGAAATGAAATATTATTTTTTGATAATTGTTTCGGTATACAACTAGGATCTTCACCTGATTTGTTGGATGAAAATAATCGCGTTATCCTATCTGTTCCTTTAAATTTTGAATCATGTAATTTATATGAATTAGAATCAGAAGTATGGAAAGGTTTAGTAAATGAGCATAGAAAAAAAACGCCCTATTTAATCCCTGAAGAGGTAATTCAAGAAAAATTGAAACATTATTTTCTTCAAATAAATAACAAAGAATACTGGCATATTCTAAGTAACCCGATTGAGGTTTTAACAAATAGAGAAGAAATTACTTTAAGAAGTGATTTTGAAGAAATTAGAAGAAACATTTTTAATATTTAAAATGCGAGAAACATGAACATTAAATTACTTATTGCAAAGGATGCAGATTTTAGATTGAACGGTGGTTATGAATGTGAGTGGGCATACTGTAACAAAAAGAAGCAGTTATTATTGGGAATACAAAAATATTCGTCCATTGAATATATCTATATCCTTTTCGATGAGGTTGCAGGTTACAAGTTTTCTAATTGGATGTTCGATGAATTTCGACAAGATTTTAATGAAGAAGAGGACGAGGGCTTGTTATATGAGATTATATCAAATAAGAAAAATGAAGACTACAAGCATTATTTAACATTAGAACCTTCACAGGGAAGTCTTCAGGTTTTTGCATCTTCATATAAAATATTATCTAGATCAATATCTCATTAATAAGTTAAAGATAAAGAGTTTGCATATTTTATTGAATAAAAAGTAATTATAGATTATAAACTGAAAAATGTTAAAAGAAAAAACCGCTTTTATGTAAATAATTAACATTTAGAAATAAAGATATTATACTCGATGGATCATTTTGATTAATCTTTTGCGCATGAGAGAGCTAAAACTCTTTAAAATTTAAAAAAAAAGAAATCAGCATAGAAATTAACACATATAAAGAATATAAATATCAATCGATTTGATCCAAAAAATAAATACTCTATGGGAGTATGATATAAAAAAGAACAAAATAAATGTCAGACTAAGTTTATCAAAGTCTCAAATAAAACTAAGTATATGAAAAAATACTACCTACTTATACTAACCTTACTCCTATCCTTCCACATCGAGGCAAGTACAGGAGATAAGGATACTAAGAAGCCTGTTTCTGAAGAAACAACAACTCCGGTGTTACCTCCAGTCATGATGAGTCGTTCATTTGCAGATCTAGATGTAAAGATTGAAAATGATTTAAAAACGATCATTAACACCTCAGAAGGACAAGATTTCTGGCAAAACGAATTATATGAGCGATTTGAAAGCGACACTACTGCCAACAATCTAAGAGGAAAAGCAGAAGAAGTAATCAATGAATTGATCGAAGGAGACAAATTCCTTGAAACCCTAACGCAATATATTACTGGCCAAACTCCAGTTACTTTACCCATCGGAATAAAAAAAGAGATAGGTAGCTCTGAATTTATTATGGGAGTAAGTCAGATCAAAATCGGTAAAGATTATTCTGAACTAGAAATATTTGTTCGATTAAAACTTCCACAGATTGACGAAACGGGAAAACAAAGAGAATTGTTCTTTGGTGCGAGTCGCGTAAAACTTTCTCATAAAGGAGGATTGTTTGGGGATGCAGATCTAGTTTTATTAGGAGATGTAGGGATTCCTTTTCAAGGAAAAGAGATCATGATGATCCTTAAAGGTGGGTTTGATCTAGAAACAGGAGATCTCAACAAAAAAACCTATGTAACCATCGATTGTGATGGATTTAAAGAATTAGGATTAGCCGTTGATGTAGAATTCTCAAGAAAGAAACTACTTCCTGTTAAAGCTGATAACACGGTAGATAACTCTAACATTCCAGGGACTAATATCAAGAAAAAAGTTACCACAAGTTTCGAAATGGTAGCTGGTGATTGGAACGATATTCTAATAGAGGTTAATCTGCCTCGGTTCCAAGTCCCTTCATTAAAGAACACCATTTTTGAACTGAATACTGCCGTTTTTGATTTTAGTGATGTTAGAAATTCTGCAAATATTCAGTGGCCCAAAGATTATCAACAAACCTATCTGATTACTGGCGAAGAAGATCTATGGCGTGGAGTATATGTAGAATCTGTAACAGTCGTTTTACCTAAACAATTCCAAAAAAGAGGAGATAACAATAGAATTACTTTTGGAGCAGAGAAAATGCTTATTGATAATAATGGTGTTTCTGGGACTTTTAAAGGAGAAAACATTTTACCTCTTAAAGAAGGTAATGCAGATGGTTGGCAATTTTCGGTGGATCGATTTCAGGTTACCTTTGTAGCAGGAAATCTCTCTGGAGCTGGTTTTGGTGGAGCAATAGTACTCCCTGTAACCACAGAAACAGTTTCAGGAACACATACAGAAAAGTATTTAGATGAAAATGGTAAGGAACAAAGTAGACTAGGTAGTATAGATTATACTTCTACAGGAACTACTGTACTGGTATATAATGCATTGATCGATCCTGTAAATGAAGAGTATGTATTGAATGCAAGTCCAGTGGACAATATTGCTTTCGATATTTTTAAGGCTAAAGCTACACTTACCAAAAACAGTTTCATTGAACTAAGACTAAGTCAAGGCAAATTTAAACCTAAGGCAGTCTTACATGGGAACATGGCTATTAAAGGATCTAATAGTGGATCTACTTCTGCTACCGCAACCGCAGATTTCGAAGGAATCACGTTTACGAATTTCCAGTTACAGACTGTAAGTCCGATCATACAAATTGGAGAAGCAGGATATACAGGAGAAGTTAAATTTGGAAACTTCCCCGTTACGATATCAAAAATAGGAATTCGTGCACAAGATGATATTGCTGCCTTAGACTTTACTATCAACATTAATCTTATGGATAGTGCTGGATTTAGTGGAGCATCGAGTTTATCTATAGAAGGGGATTTAAAACAAGGTGATGGGCTTGAAAAGTGGAAGTTTAAAAGGATTAAGCTTCGTCGTGTAGAGATTGCTGCGGATATTGGTTTCAAAATCGATGGATTTGTAGAATTCAGAGAAGATGATCCTGTATATGGAAATGGATTTGCTGGAAGAGTTAAAGCCGAATTTCAAGGAGGAATTGCAGTTACAATCAATGCTACTTTTGGGAAAACAGATTTTCGATATTGGTATGTAGACGGATTGGTAGAAGGGTTAAATATAGTAGTACCAACTGGATTAGCTATTACAGGTTTTGGAGGAGGAGCCTCTTATCGAATGCGTAAAGATGGATATAGTTCCAATGTAGGTATTGGTGAATCAGGAGTAAACTATGTCCCTGATAAAAATTCTGGACTAACCGTAAAAGCTATGATGCTATTTTCGATAGCTGGAGGAGACACTCTGGTGAATGGAGGTTTTGGATTTGAAATAGCATTTAATAGCAGTGGAGGAATTAATCGTATTAGTCTCTATGGAGAAGGACATATGTTGCAGGAACCAGAATGGAATAATGCGGGAGATGAAATAACAGAAAATTTAGGAGGAATTGTAGAAAACGAAGCTACGATGTCTGAAACCGTACAAGATCAACTAAAGGAAACAGACTTAATAGGAGCTTCTAAGGCAATTTATCCAGCCACAATGACTGGTCAAAAAGGATTAAATGCTTATGTAGCTATAGAATTCGATTTTGTTGCAGATACATTTCATGGAACTTTTGAGCTATATATAGACTTATTAGGAGGCCTTTTCCAAGGAGTAGGTAATGGTGGCCGTGCGGGTTGGGCCGTAGTCCATTTTGGTCCTGGAGAATGGTATGTTCATGTGGGAACTCCTACAGATCCGATAGGTCTTAAACTAGGAATCGGAAGCATTGCATTACGTTCTGAAAGTTATTTTATGATGGGTGATTATATGCCTGCCTCTCCTCCTCCTCCTCCAGAAGTAGCAGAAATTCTTGGGTTGGATTCTGATATCCTTGATTATATGAGAGATGAAAATGCTCTCAAAGGAGGTCGCGGATTAGCATTTGGATCTAAATTTAGTTTTGACACAGGAGATATGACTTTCCTTGCTTTTTATGCTAGATTCAGTGCTGGATTCGGTTTTGACATTATGGTCAAAGATTATGGAGATGTAGTTTGTAGAGGAAGCGGTCAATTGGGAGTCAATGGCTGGTATGCTAACGGTCAAATATATGCTTACCTGAAAGGGTCGATGGGAATAAGTTTTAAACTTTTTGGAAAACGAAGAAGAATCCCAATTATAGAAGCAGGCGCAGCGACTTTATTACAAGCTAAATTACCTAATCCTGTATGGATACGTGGGTATTTAGGAGGGTACTATAATCTTCTTGGAGGTTTAATCAAAGGAAGATTCAGATTTGAAATGCAATTCGGAAAAGAGTGTGATATTATAAGTGGAGGTTCTCCATTAGGTGATATCAAAATTATTGCAGATGTTACACCTAGAGATGATATCACAGGTGTTGACGTATTTGCAGTACCTCAGGTAGCATTTAATATGCAGATAGGTAGTGAAATTAGAATTGAAGATGACAATTATAAAACTCATTATTATCGATTTAAACTTGATGATTTTTGGATAAAAGATGATACAGGTCAAATTCTGAAAGGAGAAAAAGAATTGAATAACAGTAATGATCTACTAAGCTTTACTTCTGAAGAGATCTTACCTCCTGAAACCCTTATGAGTTTATATGTATCAGTAACGTTTGAGGAAAAAATAAATAATCAATGGATTCCTGTAACTGAAAACGGGGAAATTTTCAAGGAAGAAGAAAACATTACGTTTACAACAGGTACCGCACCAGATTATATTCCGAAAACTAATATTGCTTATTGTTATCCAGTAATTGGGCAAGAATACTTTTTCCCAAAGGAACATAATCAGTCATATATGAAGTTAAAAAGAGGGCAATCATATTTATTTAATTTAGAAGCTGGATGGTCTCAACGCTCATATTTTGTAGATGATTATGATGCAGCTGTAGAAAGTACAGTATCATATAATGCAGGTCAAAAGAAGGTTATGGTTCCTTTGCCTTTATTAGGTAATAGTAAGGAATATAATTTAAAAATATTAACATTGCCTCCAAGTGCAAGCACAAGTAGTACGTCAGAGAATTACACTGCAACAAATTTAGGAAACGAGAATACTGTAGAAACTAGAAGTATTAGTATAGAAGGTTTGACTACAAATCCTGAAACTATTGAAATGCTATCTTATGAGTTTAAAACAAGTGCACATAATACATTTAAGGAGAAAGTTGAAAACAAAGATTTAACATCTCCTCTTAGAGAAATCCTCTATGCAGATGTACACAAGTTAAAAGCAATAGTAACCGATGGAGAACCTTTCGATTTGACTGAATTATTAGGAAATCAATATTCAGAAGGAAAACCACTTATACAAGTAGAAGCTGTTTTAGATGATTCTTATTATAAAAACGAGATTTATCCATTAGTTTATAAAAATTATCCTTTGAAACCACAATTTACTGTAGATCGTGATATTTCAGAATTAGGATTACCTCCTAAGAAAGGGATGGATCAGTTGACATGGTATCATACATATTTGGAGAACAATTCTCAAAGCAGTTATTTAAGAGAAAGATTACCTCATTCCTATAATTTACCAATTTATTATAAGAATGATTTTATCGATATTCAATTTAAAATTGTAAACGCATATCTGAATAATCCTGGTGCATATCAAGGTCAAATTGCACAATACGATTATGTTATCAATGGAATATTTCCTTACATAAAATCTGGGAATTACAATAGTAAATATTCATATGTGTTGCCTGGAGGTACCAATGGAACATCAGCTAATTTTATGTATGTAAATCCAAATTAATTGAAAACAAATGTTAGACTGAATCTGTTGAAGTTTTAAAAAAAATAAAACATTTCAACAAATTTAGAATGACAATAGAAATATAAAAATGAATAAAAAATTAATCATAGTAATACTACTTCTATTGTTTGGGCAAAAGCTTTTTTTTGCTCAAACAGAGAATCAATCACCAGAAGTTAAGGTAATTGCAAGAGCTCAAGAAGATAGGATTTTGATACGTTGGGTATTAAACACTCCTGTTTCCTGGAGAAAAGGTAATCGTTATGGATATACATTAGAGAGATATACTATTTCTAGAAATAGAAAAACACTTCCTAGCCCTGAAAAATTAATTATTGGACAAGACTTTAAACCCTTGCCGATGATGGAATGGGAAAATATTGCAGAAACTAGTGATAACGGAGCTATTATGGCACAAGCTCTTTGGGGAGAAACATTTGTAGTTGAAGGAGGCAGTGGATTAGCGTCTATAATTAACCGTGCAGAAGAACAACAACAACGTTTTGCGTTTGGTTTATATGCTGCAGATCAGAATTTTGAAATTGCTCAAAAAGCTGGCTTAGGATATATAGATACATCCGTAAAACCTAATGAAAAATACTTATATAAAGTAATTTCTAATATTCCTGAATCCGAATTAAAAACCAAAGAAGGCGGAGTTTTCATAGGAATTATCGATTACGAACCACTTCCCGAACCTGTTGATTTTGTTGGAGTTTTTCAGGATGGTGCGACGTTATTAAGTTGGAATTCTAAGCTATTGAAAAACACCTATAACAGTTACATTGTAGAACGTTCAGAAGAAGGTGGTGTTTTTAAACAACTTGATGATATCCCATATGCTACTATCAATAAAGAAAAAAAGGAAAACATCCGTACTATTTACATTGATTCCATAACTAACAATCAAAGCTATATGTATCGAATCAAAGGAATTTCTTCTTTTGGAGAAGTAGGTCCGGTTTCCAATGTTGTGGTAGGAGAAGGGAAAAAAGTACTAAAGTACGTGCCACGTCTTAAAACCAAAAACATCAAATCCGATAGTGAAGTAGAACTCACTTGGGATTTCCCAGAAGAAGGAAATGATGATATCACTGGATTTACCTTAAAAAGATCAGAGACCGATCGAGGAGCATATAAACCTGTCGTATATAATATTCCCTCAACGGCTAGAAAAATATCATATGATAAACTAAGAACTACTAATTATTTTAAAATTACCGCTATCGGTAAAAATAATAATCAACGAGATTCATTCTCTATGCTTGTACAACCTATTGATTCTATTCCTCCAGAAAAACCTATTGGGTTAGAAGGTAAAGTTGACAGTACTGGTGTTGTAGAACTAAAATGGACATCTAATACTGAAGAAGATCTTATGGGATATCGAATTTATAGAGGGAACCTTAAGAATGAAGAATTTTCTCAATTAACTCAATCTCCTCATAAAAATTACACGTTTAGAGATACTGTGAAAGTTAAAAGTCTTAATAGTAAGGTATATTACAGAATAATAGCTGTAGATCAGAGATATAATATGTCTGAACCTTCTGAAATACTTGAGTTAATTAAACCTGATATAATCCCGCCTACATCTCCTGTATTTAAATCTTACGAAATCATTGACGGGATTGTACATTTGGAGTGGGCTAATAGTTCTAGTGAGGATGTAGAAGCACATTATATTTATCGAAAAGCAAAAGAGGACCCAAATTGGAATTTGGTATTCCAGAGTCCAAAATTCAAAAACGAAAATTATCAAGATAAAAATGTTGAAGAAGGTAAATACTATAGCTATACAATTTTAGCCAGAGATATTAATGGATTAGAATCAGCTCCTGCACCTCCAATATCATTAATAATTCCAAATACTACTTTAAAACCTAGTGTTAAAGGATTTTATGGTAGTGTTAATACCTATGACAAAACTATTCTTCTAAGTTGGAGATCTAAAAATGAAGATGTTTCCAGTTTTGAATTATTCAGAGCTGTAAATGATCAACCATCTTCTTTATACAAAGTACTACCAGCAGGAACTAAAAGATTTTCGGATGCTGGTCTAACAATAAATTCCACATACAAATACATTATACGAGCAGTGTTTTATGATGGTACCTATTCTAAGTATAGCACAATCGAAGTAAAATATTAAGTCTATGAAAAAGGTACTCTTTTTATTTTTATTTTTTGTCACTATTTCTGCAGTATCTCAAACATATACTATAGAGTTAACTTCAAGATATACAGGAAATTCAACTTGTGGATCGGGAGTTGATAGAGGATTCTTTTTTAGTTTTAGAGCTAATAACAATAATACTATTTTAGACACGTATGATTTAGACGATTTTTCATCTTCTCAGGTTAGATATGATAAGACATTATCCAATGTTCCTAGATATCCAAACTTTTCGATCAGACTGAATTCTTTTTGTATTAAGGAGTTTAATCAAAGTGGTGGATGTACTTATGTTGATACAACTTCGAAAACAGAGGTTGAATTGATTCTTGGACAATCTCTAAGTAATAATGGATGTCACGGATTTGTGATAATTTCATCATTTATTCCTAATATGAGAATACAACGGAACGCTGCTACAAATCCATCAGAAATTTGTTTGGGTGATCAATTGACATTATTTGGTCTTCCTCAAACGGGTAGCGGAGCTTTTCCAACAGAAGCCTACAATTGGCAATACTCTACAAATGGAACTACTTGGATTGACACAGGAGTTGTAAACCCTCAGTTCATTAAAACTATACAAGAAGTTCTAGGAAGTAACCATAGAGATTTTTTAAATCAAGATATTTATTTCCGATTAGGTAGGGCAAATAGAGCATTTTCTTCACCATATTCTGTAAGGTATTCTCCTTGTGGTCCTATTTTAGAAACAGTAGTTGAGAATGATACAAACTGTTCTAATAGTGATGATGGATGGTTTAGACTTCAATTTGATTCTCTTATTGATGCAGGTGACCGCATAGACATTCAACTCTTTCCTCTTCTAAGTAACGGGGAATTAGGACCACAATCACCAGCAAAATTTATTGAAAGAGATGATTTGGAAACCATAGGTACTAAACATTATTATAATTGGAGACCAAAGAATGATGGTTATAACGTCCCTGCTGGTAATTATATAATTAAATATCAATACAGAAAAAACGGGAATATTCCTTTAGGTTTCGAACAATATCCAACAACTCTAGTTATAAACTCTCCTGCTCAAGTAACTTTTAGTACTTCATCAAGTGATATTTCATGTGCATCTGGCCAAGGAACTGATAATGATGGAAGCATAACTATTAATGCTTCTGGAGGTAATGGATCTTATCAATATGAAATTAATGATAGTGGTACCTGGATTCAGTTTTCTGATAGTGTAGATATATCAAGAGGAGTTGGTACATACAGTATCAAAGTTAGGGATTTGTTAACAAATGTAGGATTAGCTACAGAACAAGGAGGATGTATCGGAACTCCTACCTCTCCCGAAATGGCATCTGTTGAAATAAAATCAGGTAGCGAGATAACAATTCCTACACCTACAATAATAAATGCATCTATTGGTGATGCCCCCAAAGATGATGGAAGTATCAATATCAATCCTTCAGGAGGAACTCCTCCTTACACATACCAATGGAGTAAAACCGAGGATAATTCTTTTAGTGAAACTACAGAAAATCTAAATAACCTGAGTCCTGGTACTTATCAAGTTATAATAACTGATAGTAAAATGTGCTCTTTTACATCTGATGACTTTACCGTTGGAGTATTCGACTTTGTATTGATAGACCCAAAACCTTTGACCTGCGGAAATAATGACTTAAGCGATGACGACGGAAGTATTGAAGCTAGAGTTACAGGAGGTATTACTGATTACGAATATGAATTATTCAAAAAGAATACCTCTGATGAATATATATCTCAAGGATTACCAGTAGATTTATCAACTGAAGTATTTTCTAGAACGGGATTATCTCCTGGAGATTATAGAATAGAAGCAAAAGACAATAATGGCGCAGGAAGAACTATTTTTGTAGAGAGAAAAATAACTGCTCCTGATATTTTTACAATTACTGCGACACCTACTCCTGTAAAATGTAATGGAGCTAGTACAGGTGGTATTGATTTATCTATTTCTGGAGGAACAGCTCCATATAGTATTTCTTGGGAAGGAAATGGTCAAACATATAGTACAGAGGATTTAAGTAATATATCAGCTGGTGTATATATTCTGACGATTACAGATGCTAATGGATGTCTACCTATCGAAGTTATTTCTGGCACTACTTATTCTGTTACCGTAGGAGAACCTGCTACCAGTGTAAGTATAAACCCTTTAAGTGTTGTCAGTCCTACTGCAGGAAACTCTGATGGTAGTATCTCTGTACAAGGACAAGGAGGAACACCTCCGTATACCTACTCCTGGAATACAGGTCAAACTCTGGCTGCTATTAGTAACCTCTCTGATGGTAGTTATACAGTTACAGTAACAGATGACAATGGATGTAATATAGATCAAACTTTTACACTCAACGAACTGGCAGTCACTATTTCGATCACTCCTGGTGAAGAAGTATTGTGTAGTAATGATACTGCTGGGTTCACTGCAAATCCAACGGGTGGTGATAATAACTATACCTATAACTGGTATAATCAAAATAATCTAACTGCTAGTATTGGTAGCAATCAAACCATAAATGGACTTACCGATGGGGATTACATTGTCGTTGTCACCGATGGAACAACAGCTTCAGTTACTTCTGCAGCAGTAAATGTTACTGCTCCAACTCCTGTTGTGATCAATACAGTTGCTTCTACTAATGTTAATTGTTTTGGTGGTAGTGATGGAACTATTACCATCAATGCTTCAGGTGGAACAGGAACATTACAATACTCTATCAACAATGGAGCTTCCTATCAAACTTCTAATACCTTCTCTGGACTAACAAATACAACCTATGATATCATTGTACGTGATGCCAATCTATGTCCGTCAGCAGCACAACAACAACCAATTACAGCACCCACTACACCTATTACTATTTCGGGTACTCAAACCAATGTGCTGATCT
>NZ_JARYGY010000020.1 GCF_029906345.1 Aquimarina mycalae
AGAAAAAAACAATAATATTTTTTATACTTTTATAATCACAAAACCGCTCTTTTTAGAACCTGTTTTACTATGCGCAATTTAAACAGGAATGGATGGGTCAAATTCATAGGAATCTCCAATTTACAGGCTTTAACAGTTTTGCAATTGAGACTGTCTCTGTGCAATCTTGTGCGAAATTTAATATCATTTTTGTCAAAATGATATTTAATGTAAAGATCAAAATAGTTTTCCGAGATAGCATAAACTTTTTCAATTATTCCATTTTTTTTAATTCCCTTATTGAGTAGTTCCATATGACTTTTCGAATTTTTATCGATTATAATTTTCGAATTTTTGGGATTGTTATTATCATATTCTACTTTGTAGAACTTACCTTTTTCTGCTCTTACATCTCTTACATAACCAGGCCAGCCTGAATTATCTGGATCACTTGTTTTATGTAATTCACCATTTGCATAAAACTCATAACTAATAGAACCTCCTTTAGATTTATATTTAAAATCTGTGACCTTTCCAAGAGTTATCTTTTTGTTTTCGGATAAATTGTTTTCACTTTCACAAGTGTTATAAAAACCAAATGTAAATAAGATTACTGCTATTATTACTCCACCAAATTTCTTGAGTTTTAATTTTATATCCATTCAATTAAGTAATGTTTTACAACGCCCCATGTATGAGTAGTAGCGTATAAAACCCATCATAGAAGCTATTTAGATGAAAGATACTAAAATGCTCTGACTTTTAGGATAGCAGAAACGAGCTGTTACTTATACATTATGTTATCAGCTTTATTTCGATGAGTCCGTTACATAGATATTAAAGTTGTACCTTTCCATTTGGAATCTTTCAATTCTATATTCTTCGTTTAACGAACTCTCCCTTTAATTGAATCTTGGTGATTCATTTGATGTACGATGTCACCAATTCTAATATTCCCAAGAATTCACATCTCTGGAATCACAGCTTGTTATTTTGATAAGCAGTCCAATTAAGGCACTAATGTATTATGAAGAATTTTGGAGTCATAGGCACTTCTAAAAAAGAAGACGAACGAAGATTGCCTATTCACCCTGAGCACTTACTTAGGCTTCCGTTCGATGTAAGAAAGAATTTAATTTTTGAGAAGGGTTATGGCAAACCATTTAATATAAGCGATAAGGAAATCGAATCTCAATCAGGAGGGACTGCTACAAGAAGTGATCTACTGTCTGAAATTGGTTCTGTCGTTATAGCCAAACCAGTGTTATCAGATTTACAAGAACTGAAGAAAGGAGGTGTTATTTGGGGATATCCACATTGCGCTCAACAGACAGAAATTACTCAATGTGCCATTGATCGAAAATTAACATTGATTGCATTCGAAGATATGTTTGTATGGTCACCTACTGGTATTCGTGGGCGTCATACTTTCTATAAAAATAACGAAATGGCTGGGTATTGTGCAGTGTTACATGCAATGCAATTACGTGGAATTGATGGTCATTATGGCAATCAACGAAAGGTAATCATCTTCAGTTTTGGAGCTGTTAGCAGAGGAGCTATATATGCCTTAAAGGCTCACGGGTTTAGAGACATAACGATTTGTATTCAAAGGCCAGACCATGAAGTCAGAGAAGAAGTATTAGATGTTCATTATGTTCGCATTAAAAAAGGAAAAGAAGGGGAAGCGAGAATGTTAGCCATTGAACATGATGGAACTGTGAGACCCTTGTCCGAGTTAATTAATGAGTCTGAGATCATAGTAAACGGGACTTTTCAAGATCCTAACGACCCGATTGATTTTGTGACTGAAAATGAAAAATCATGTTTCAAAAAAGGTAGTCTAATCATCGATGTTAGCTGTGATGAAGGCATGGGATTCTATTTTGCAAAACCCACTACGTTTAAAAATCCAATGTTTTCTGTTGAAGGAGTTGATTACTATGCGGTAGATCATACACCAAGTTTTTTATGGGAGAGTGCTACTCGATCAATTTCTGCAGCATTGATTGTTTATTTAGAAGATATTTTGGGAGGAAGGGATGTCTGGATGAATAGCAACACAATTAAGGAAGCCATCAATGTGGATAAGGGAATTGTTCAAAAAAAAGAGATTCTAAAATTTCAGAATCGTGAATTAAGCTACCCTCACTCATTCCTATAAGCTTTGCTGACAACGGTTTGTGTATGGTTAGTTACGGAAAATCAGTTAGGATTTTCCGACGTTGAGCTAAGTTAATTAATTCAAGTGAATTCTTGCGAAGGAATTCCGCAGTAATTAATTATACACGTTGTTGTACGCAGTTTTTCATTTATATAAATCTCCGTTCAGGTATTTCAATCCTGAATCGCAAACAACAGTTACAATTGTTTTTCCTTTTCCAATTATTTTTGCTCTTTTTAAAGCAGCCCAAACGTTGGAGCCAGACGTAGTGCCTCCAAAAACTCCTTCAATTCTAGCTAATTTTCTAGCTGTTTCATAGGCATCTTCGTCTTTTACAGAAATTATTTCATCTGCTAAATCCAGTCGGCAAATTTCTGGAATAAATCCAGCTCCCATTCCATCGAGTCTATGAGTTCCTGATGTATCTCCACCAGATAATGTTCTTACATTAAAAGGTTCTATGGGAATACATCTAATTCCAGAGATTTCTTTTTTAAATACTTCCGAATTTCCAGAAAAGCATCCTCCAGTTCCTACTCCCGTTATAAATTCATCAATATTGTTTCCTAAGACATCCATTATTTCATAAGCCATCTTATGATAGGCATTTCGATTGTCAATGTTTTTAAATTGGTCGGTATAAAACGTATTTGGCTGTTTTGCAATTTCTCGAACTCTTTCGAGTGCTTTATCAATAATTCTAGCTGTTATTTTTCCATTTTCACTCGGAATCAGTTCAAGTTTTGCTCCAAATGCTCTCATAGTTTGCAGTTTTTCCTCGGCAAAAGCATCAGATGAAACAAAATGTGCTTTATAACCTTTTGCAGAACATATCATTGCCAAGGAACTACCAGTACTTCCACCTGTATAATCAACTACAGTTCCACCAGATTTCAATTCACCTCTTCTTTCAGCACCTTCAATCATAGCTAGTGCCATTCTATCCTTCATACTTCCAGTAGGGTTTGCTCCCTCAATCTTAACATAAATATCTGCGGAATTAGAATCAGTAAGGTGTCTTAGTTTGACAAGTGGTGTATTTCCTATTCCTTCCATTTTGGTTTTCTCAAATTGCGTACAACGTCTCGTATAAGAAACGTAGGGCAGGTGATAAGCGATACGTTTCGGATTGGTACTAAGCCAAATATAAATATTTTGCTTTTATCATTTTGTCATAAATGCCAAATTTTATATTTGGCGACTTTGTAAATAAACATAGACCTTTCGATCAAGCTCAAAAGACCTATGTTTTCTTATACATTGTTAGCAGCTGCCATTAATTTTCAAAAATTCAAGATATTGATCAACCTGCAAAACATTATTTTCAAGTCCATTTTCTTTTAATATTTTAATCATATCGCCATCGGAAGTGACTAAAATCGTTTTTTGTTCTTTGGTATCTTGAGAAACTAGAAATGAAATTTGATAGTCCCAAAGCCAGTTCCATCTTTTTTTTCTTGATTTTTTTGAATTCATATCAATGTTTTTTCTAATGATCTCACAAAAAATCCATTGAAAAAAGGCAGATGAAATAGGTAATTTTTCTCTTAAAAAATATGCTCTATTTTGAAGTTCTTGGTCATCTAGTTGTATTTCTAATTCCTCTGCAACCAATCTTAAAGACTTTATCGATAAATTGTGTGCATAAGAATCACTTTCAAAATATTGAATTAATTTTCTTTTACGAGTTTTATTGTCAACTTTAGGATGAATTTGTTCCATTCCGTATTTAGCTGCTTCAATTAATCCTAAAATAGTATTAGCAAAACCTTGTTCGTGTTTAGTCAGAATGGTTTTAACAAACTCATAGAAATCTTTAGACATATTTGGCTTTTTATCAAAAGATTTGAATTTTTCAAAAACTTTAGAAAATTTCTTATCCTGCTTTTCGAAATCTATTGGTAAAGCACCAAACATCATTGATGAAATTTTAAAAAATGGCATAGAAGCAATTCTTATCATTTTTTTTTCTTTGTCAAAACAATGATTGGTTAGAAAAGTCAAACCGTTTAGACAGTTTTCATAATTTATTCCATTTTTTCCCTCTACTAAATTCGATGATAATTCCAGATTAACAGTCAAAGCGGAAATAGGTTCGATGTTATTTTCTTTTTCTGCAGTTTTTATTGAGTTAAGTAATTCGGTTATTTCTTTGTGATTTTTATTTAGAACAATTTGGCGATAAGAATTAGTATCGAAAATAACTGTAGTTTTTTCTTTTCCCATCTTTTGTTGTCAAATATAGTTTTGGTTGCTGCTAACGTTTAATGTATGGAATGTGCGTTTTTGTGTGCGAGGATTTTCCGCAGGAAAATCAGCAGCTAACAAAAAAGCACAGACCTTTCGTTTGGCACTAAAATAAGCATTTTCTATAGCATCAATGAAAAAGCAGTAAGTCCAGTATCTTTAAAGTTCACAAAAACAATAAGACATGAAAACTGAACTGACTGCCCAACCAAATTTATACATTGGTATTGATATTCACAAGCGAA
>NZ_JARYGY010000021.1 GCF_029906345.1 Aquimarina mycalae
ATACAACCTATGATATCATTGTACGTGATGCCAATCTATGTCCGTCAGCAGCACAACAACAACCAATTACAGCACCCACTACACCTATTACTATTTCGGGTACTCAAACCAATGTGCTGATCTTTGGTCAAAACACAGGAGCTATCGATAGTAATCTAAGCGGTGGAAATGGTGGATATATCTATAGCTGGACTGGACCTAATGGGTTTTCTTCTAATAAAGAAGATATATCAGGACTATTTGCTGGAACCTATACACTGGTAGTGCAAGACAATCGTTTTGGAAGTACTTCCGATAATGCTGGATGTACAACTACCACAAACTTTATCATTACAGAACCTGATGAATTATTGGTCACTATTGATTATGAAACAGCAACCTCTGATTTGCAATGTAATGGTGATGATAATGCTAGAATACTCGCTACAGTATCTGGTGGTATTGCTCCTTTCTCTTATAGCTGGTCTAAAGAAACATCGCTAGGATCTGGAGTCTTTACCCCATTATCTGATACTTCTTCTTTACTCATTGGAGCAGATGCTGGAAATTATCGTGTAACAATCACTGATAATAGTACTGCTACTACTAATGCTGAGTTTGTAATCACTCAACCAGATCCTTTAGACATTACTTTTACACAAGTAGATGTCGATTGTTTTGCAGATCCAACTGGTGTTATTGATATTACAGTAGCTGGGGGAACACCTCCTTACAATTACCTATGGTCTAATGGGGCTACTTCTGAAGATCTTTCTGGAATCTCCTCAGGTGATTATAGTGTGGATGTTACAGATGCAAATGGGTGTCCTATATCATCTACTATCATTACAATCACCCAGCCTATCACTCCTATTTCTATATCCAATACTACCATTACGAATCTTACTGGTTTTCAAACAGCCAATGGAGGTATTAGTATTACCGTAGCTGGTGGAACTCCTGGATATACCTACCAGTGGAGAGTAGATGGTACCTCTACTGTGATTGGGACTGATGCTACTATTACTAATCTACAGGCTGACACCTATGAAGTAACCATTATGGATGCGAATAACTGTATCCTAACAGGTACTTTTATCGTAACTCAACCAGAGCTTCTGGAGGTATCCGATATACAACCCGATAGCTCTATACTTTGTTTTGGAGATCAAACAGTATCTCTAACAGCAACAGTCATTGGTGGAGTAGCACCTTATACATATCAATGGTATAATACTTTGGATAACACGACTATCCTGTCTACTACAGATACTGTTATGAATCTAGGAGCTGGAACCTATGAAGTAGCCATTATGGATGCTAATGCAAACCTGGCATCTGATACATTTACGATCATAGAACCTCCTGTATTACAAGCCTCCTATACATCCATAGATGTTTCCTGTAATGCAGGAAACGATGCTAGTATTGATCTAACCGTTCTTGGAGGAACACCTCCTTATGCCTTTTTCTGGAGTAATGGGGACAATACCCAAGATATCTCTGGACTTAGTGCAGGAACATATACTCTAACTGTTCGAGATGCGAATCTTTGTGAGGCCAACCTCTCTATTGATATAACAGAACCTGCAACTGGACTGAGTATTAGCAATGTTGATATTACTGATGCTTCTGGTAACGCACTCAATAATGGTAGTATTCAGGTAACAGCAGCAGGAGGAACTCCTGCATATACCTATCTATGGACCGATAACACCAATACCACCGTAGGAACTAATAGTAATCTATTAAATAATGTAGGTGCTGGAAGTTATTTCTTAACCCTTATGGATGCTAATGGATGTGTGCTTGGCCCTATTGAATATATCGTAGCAGAACCTGCTCCTCTACTAGTAACTACTACTCAAACTGCAATTCCTTGTTTTGGTGAAAACGGAGAACTCCTCGCCAATGTAACAGGTGGTGTACCACCATATACCTATCAATGGTTTGATGCTGGTAATACGGAAATCAGTACTACTGATACTACTGGACCTATTCCTACAGGAACATACCGAGTCGTAGTACTTGATGCCAATTCAAATCAAACAGAGCAAATCAATATCAACCTCACACAACCCAACCTTCTGGAGATTACTAATATTAATATCACAGAGGTAGGGTGTTACAATGGTACTGATGGAAGTATTACTATCACAGTAACTGGTGGTACTGGTAATTACACCTATCAATGGAATACATTAGGATCCTCAACAAATACGCTTTCAGGAATAACTGCTGGTGATTATAACGTAATGGTTAGTGATGAAAATAATTGTACTACAACAAGTGGAACCATTACTGTCACTCAACCTGTAGTATATGATATTACCAATGTCAATATTATCAGACCTTCTGCAACAGGAACTACCGATGGTAGTATTGCCATCTCCATTACAGGAGGTGTAGCTCCTTATACCTATCAGTGGACCGATAACCTAGGTGCGGTAGTACTACTGGAAGCTAATGTAAATAACTCCTCGAGTACCTTAGCAAATCAGGCAGAGGGAACCTATAACATCTTAGTCACGGATGCTGATGGATGTACCATTAATGATACCTATAACCTTGCCAATCCTGGTGAACTACTAGTAAACATCAATCAAACACAGCAAATCAATTGCTTCGGAGGAAGTGATGGTATCTTGGAAGTCATCACTACAGGTGGTGTTGGTGGAAATAACTATCAATGGTTTGATGCAAATACAAATACGCAAATCGGAAATAACAATATATTAAACGGTGTTGCTGTAGGGGATTACTATATCATTGTAAGTAATGCTGAAGGAATCTCTGAACAAAGTGCAGTATTCAATGTATCCCAACCATTAGCAGTTATTGGAAACCTTGTAGAGGATAATCCTGATTGTTTTGGAGCTAACGATGGAAGTATTACTATCACTGCTGCTGGCGGAAATGGTAGTTATGCATATCGATATAGAATCTTAAACGGTACTTATAGTGCCTGGATCCCTTTTGATAATGGAGTTACTACACAAATCACAAACCTGATTGATGGAATATATCAGATACAACTACAGGATAGTAACGGATGTTTCTATGAAGATCTTGGAACTATTGGTGTATTGTCTACAACTTTAAATCAACCAGATCAGTTACTAATAGGGTCTGTACTATTGAACGACCCTACTGGGTTTGGACTCTCTAATGGTAGTATCATAACTACCACTACTGGAGGAACGCCTCCTTACACATATCAATGGTCTGATACCAATGGGGTATTGACAGAAACTTCGGCAACCCTTGCTGGAATTACAGCAGGAACCTATACCTTACTTATTACAGATGCATTAGGATGCCAGACTTCTCAAAGTTTTACACTCAATCAACCTGAGGAGTTAGTAGTATCAACTGAAATTGTAAATATTGTATTGTGTAATGCAGATACCAATGGTAGTATCAGAGCAATCACAACTGGTGGAATTGGAACCTATACCTATCAGTGGTTTACTCAAGGGAACACAACAGTCATTGGAACTACAGCCATACTATCAGGTGTGGGAGCTGGAAGCTATTATGTAATCGTCACCGATAGTAATAATAATACAGCTCAGAGTACAACTTTGCAGCTTACACAACCTGATGCACTACAACTAAGCTTAACTGCTGATTTTATACTTTGTGGTGATGGAAATGACTGGAACATCCAAAGCA
>NZ_JARYGY010000022.1 GCF_029906345.1 Aquimarina mycalae
AAAAGAAAAAAACAATAATATTTTTTATACTTTTATAATCACAAAACCGCTCTTTTTAGAACCTGTTTTACTATGCGCAATTTAAACAGGAATGGATGGGTCAAATTCATAGGAATCTCCACTTAGCCATCACAAACAAAGAATTATATACATCTTAAGTTTGTCTTTTAATACACAGTTGTGTTCGGATTATGTCCAATTTTGAAGTTGCAAGAATTTGCAATAAAGCACATTTTATTTGCTTCTTGGTGTAATTCGTTAGCTTTCGAAATCATATTCAAATCTGTGATTTTAACTTTAGGGTTTAGAGTAACTTCTGTGAATTTTCCACTACCATCTTTAGCTACTTCCATAATTCCCGTAGCGTTGTCTAAATATTCGGTTACTACAATTTTATGAACTGAGCATAAATGCAAATAAAAAAGCATATGACAAGCCGATAAGGAAGATATAAAAAGGTCTTCTGGATTATATCTTGTTTTATCTCCCAAAAAAGATGGGTCAGCTGAGCCATTAATTGCATCGTATTTTCCGTTAGCTATGATTTTATGGTTTCTGTTATAAGACTTGTAATTGAGAGTTCCGTTTCCCTCGTTCCCTGTCCACTCAACTTTTATTTCGTAATTGTGTTTTTTCATTATTATTTTAAATTTTTATTTGGTTTCTCAAATTTGACCATTCATTTTTTAGAATGGTGTAAAGTAAAACTCGCTCTGATTCTATCGTTTTATTGAAATCTAACATTATTTAATCTCGAAAATCTGATTAGCCTTTTGATAGCTAAGTTGGGTGGAAAGCATCGTATTTAAACTATTACTTTTAAGTTCTTGAGCAATATTTTGTGTATGTTCTAAAACACTACGAATAGCACCTGAACCTATGCTTAATCTGCTCACTCCAATGTTTTCCATTTCTTTTAAGTCATTAAAGGCTGGATTGGCAATGATGTTTAACGGACAATCAATATTATCTAATAATATTTTAACAGATTCCTTGGTAATTGCCCCAGGAAGAAATATGCAATCTGCTCCTACGTTAATAAACGCCTTTGCTCTCTCAATTGCCAATTTTAACCTGTCATTCTCATTGCCTATTTGTAACCAAAAAACATCGCTTCTTGCGTTGATGACAAAAGGAATTCCTATTTCCTTTTTTAGTTCTGAAAGTGCTTTAATTTTTTCTTGCATCAACGAAAGTTCATCTAAGTAAGGACGTTCGGTATTGTTTCCGTCTTCTATGTTCACACCTACCGTACCTGCCTTAATAAGTTTTCTCGCATTATATTTCACTTGTTCTGCATTATCTGCATAACCTTTTTCTAAATCCACTGAGAGCGGTATATCAATCCTTTGTGTTATTTTTCTAGTCAAAGTTTCAAGGTCATCAATGGTCAGGTGCTCGCCATCTGGATACCCCATTGAATAAGCAATTCCTGCACTTGTTGTTGCTATGGCTTTAAAACCCGATTTTTCAAATATTTTAGCACTTCCTACATCCCATACGTTTGGCAGTACAAGCAATTGATTATTGTGATGTAATTCTTGAAATTGCTTAGCATACTGTATTTGTCGTTCTTTTTGCATTTAAATTATTGTGATTTTTGGTGTACTTTTTCTCAAATGGCTTACAACGATCTCGTATAAGAATAGTTGCGGGTTTACGTGCGAGGATTTTCTGCAGGAAAATCAGACGTAGTAAACTTGCAACGACCTTTGTTTAAGCCCAAAATTGAGCAATTATTTTTATACATTGTTGTGGTGTCGTATTTTTTATTCATTAAACTCTTTTGGATATTCAACCATTCCATTTACTCCTTTCAGTCCGTTTTCAATCAATTCAATTACCATACAATTCTCTTTCGGAACTTCAAATGGTAATTCGATTCCATATCTATCAGCTTGTTCATAACCAAATCTTGGATAGTAATTTTCGTGTCCAAGTAGAATGATTGATTTATGTCCTAATTCTTTAGCTTTTTTATGAACTTCAACTATCAATTTTCCGCCAATTCCTTTCCCTTGAAATTCAGGTAAGACAGAGACAGGTGCTAAAGCCAATGAGTTAAATTCGTTCGATTTGTTGTTAATCTTAAGTTTTGTCAACAGAATATGTCCAACAATTTTTCCGTCAATTTCTGCTATCATTGATAGTTCGGGAACAAAAGCATTTGATTTTCTCAATCTCTCTACTAAAAACTGTTCCTTGTGGTCACTCATTTGTTCGTTTTCGAATGCCTTTTCTATAAGGTTAAAGACTGTTTTATAATCTTCTGATTTTTCTTTTCTTATGGTTAATTTCATTTGTTTTGTCGATTCCTTCTGCGTTTCTGTTATATGCACCACAACGTGTTTGTGTATGATTTCGTTGCGTGTTTCAGCAACTAAATTAGCAAATACAAACCGAATAGAAAATCCGCGAGGATTTTCGTAAGTAGGCGAGTACTAGCAATAAATTATACACGGTGTTAGCTTTTAGTGCTTTTTATGTGTTTATTTATTCATTTCGTTTTTGTTCACTCTTTTCTAGTCATTTGTAATTCCTATAACCTCTATTAAAATGAATGATAAAAGTAATACTGACATTATGAATAAAAGCGTTAATATCAGGTAAAATCCTAGTTCAAAAAAATATGAGCGAGGTTTAATTTTTTGAAGATAAAACTTTGATTTCATAAATCTATAGTTGTGCAAATAACCAATAAAAAACACATATGTAAATAATATAGAAATGAAAATATATCCTTTAAAATTTCCCGATGTATTTATTATTAAGGCTTTTAATTCTATTTCGTAAACTTACTCAAATTCCAACATTTTATTTATTCAGGTTTGAGTGAGCAATTCCAACGTTGTTTTCCAGTTCTAATTGCGCAATCGAGCTAAAAAGTCAGACGTAATTTAATTCAGAGGTTGAGTAATCAATTCTGCTGTTGCTTTTCATTCCACGTTTGAGTCATAATTCCGTAATATTTTGAAACTCAGCGCATGGTTTTTCTGATTTATCTACTTTAAAATTCTAAAAAAAATCGAAAAATAAACTAGGCTTCTTTTCAATCCGCAAACTTGCTCTAGCATTAAAGCTAACGGTTTGGTGTATGATTAGTTGCGTGTTTTAAGCACTAAAGTTAGTAAATAAAAACTGAATTTTACGTTTGCGAGAATTTTCGTAAGTTGACTAAAACCAAGCAATTACTTATAGCATCAATGAAAAAGCAGTAAGTCCAGTATCTTTAAAGTTCACAAAAACAATAAGACATGAAAACTGAACTGACTGCCCAACCAAATTTATACATTGGTATTGATA
>NZ_JARYGY010000023.1 GCF_029906345.1 Aquimarina mycalae
TATTTAATACACGCTCTTTTTAGGGGTGGGTCAATTTAAACAGGAATACCCAGGTCACTTTAAATAGGATTCAATGGGTCACTTTCGCAGGATTAAGTGGGTCAGTTTGGCAAGAATTTCCACAAAGTTACGCCGAAGGTTTAATGAAAATTGGTAAGAAAAAAGAAGCCCTAGTGAGTTATAAAAAATCACTGGAACTTAACCCAAATAATGGAAGAGCAGCACGAATGATTGAGATGTTAGAAAATGAATGAAAAAATAACGAAGGCTAACAACGTGTATAGCTTATTTCGGCTGAATTCCTTAATCGGAATTCATTGCAATTTGCTATCTTTCAGTTATGGCGGAAAATCATAGCTAATTTTCCGCAACGAGCCATACAGAAGACCGTTATATCACATTAAAATGAACCGAAAACTAAAAATAATAACTGGGCTAATTTCACTTGTACTTTTTGCGACTTTAATTTATAAGTTGATTGATCTTCCTGGCGGAATGATTTTATCAGGATTTTTACTTGGCGGAATGGTAATCGCTCTAATTTTGGTTGGAGGACTTATCTTGGCTTGGCTGACAAAATTGATTTTAAAGCGGCTACCATTTTGGACAGTTTATTTTACTGTAACAGCTATAGCATTTATGATTTTCCATTACCAAATTTATTCACCTACTTTGAAAATTATCGTTCCTGAAAATTACTCAGGACAAGTCAGTCTGATAAAATCTAATTTGAAAGAAAATCTTCTGACAGTTGATTCAAACGGAATAGGATATCTGAATGAGTGGACTTTTAAAAAATTGTATACTAAACCGATTGTCGTTGACCAAAATGGACTGGACTTAACAAATCAATGTGTAGGGTTTAATCCGTCAACTTTTTTTGGAAATGGAACCTCAATGAATTCTGAAAACAACACAAAAATTAAGTCACTATTATTTGAAATAGTACCTAAAGATAAAATAGGAGAAAAACAATATTATCATACTGACCTGACTAAATTAGTAGACAAGGAAAAAATAGAATAAAAACAGACTCAATAGCATGATAAACTTCGTATTAGATGGTCATCATAAGTTAAAGGCTTATAAAGAATTAGGAATTCCTCCAAGAGTGCTATCAATTATTTTGTTTTCTGATATTAATCAAACAAAAAACAAAAATTTTGATTATTCAGAAATTCTAAATACTAAACAATTAAATCACTTGAATGAAATTCAACAAAAGTTTCCAGACAGTAGAATGAAATAAAGAAAATACACAACAATTTGTATATTGCATATGCTCCCTTCGCGAAGCAAACGCATCATACAAGAGCCACTGTGTAATTAGAAGAACCGCATAGAACTAATAATTTAATTAAAATCAAAGTGAGCATATTCTCTTATCATTTAGTTAAACTTCCTTTTTTTGTTGCGGCAAAAAGAATATTCTCGAATCCGATCTCCAAAAACACAAATGGACTTATTCACTCCGAATACATGACCGCAATGACTCTAGGTTCACCAATCTTTTCTCCCTCTAGGATACTAATACAACAAGTAGCGGTTTTTATGCAATGGGAAAATAACACTGCACTTGAAAATTATTTGGAGCAAGATAGTTTCGGAAGAGTTCTAGCTAAAGGTTGGCATGTACGTTTGTCTTTTATTAGAGAATGGGGAAAGTTTAGTGGATTCAGAATACCAGATGATAAAGACAGTTTAGAAGGTCCAAATTCTCCAGTAGTTGCAGTAACAATTGCAAGAATGAAGCCTCTTGCAGTTCCTCGATTTATACATTGGGGTAGACCAGTCGAAAAGCTTGTTAGAGACAATCCAGGAACAACAATCTCGCTAGCTTCAGTTAAGTTCCCAAATACAGTATCGACCTTTTCAATTTGGAAATCTGAAAAAGAAATGACCGATATGGTTCGTGGTCATAGTGAGGTAGAAAAACCGAAAAGGCACTCGGACGCAATGAAAGAAAGAGAGAGAAAGAACTTCCATTTTGAGTTTACCACTCTAAGATTTAAACCTTTAGGGGAGTCTGGAGAGTGGAAAGGTCAATCAAATTTTATTCCTAGCGTTTAAAACATACCAGCAACAATGGGATTAGCCAAGAAAAATCAAAGCATACAAGATTGGATTACTCAACAATGGGTTATTCTTTTTGGAGAAAAAATTGATAACTCGAAATACAATTGGCTTTTAGGACCTTTTGGCGAAACTCACGGGATAGGGAAAAAATTTATTGAACAATTAGCTAAAGATGAGAAATTGATAATCGATCAAGAAAGTATAAATAAAGGTATACTAGATTCCATTGAACATCTTAACTTACCTGATAACGAATTAGATAAATTGTGTCCAAACGTAATAGATTTTTATCAAAACACCGCAAATTATAACCTTCTACTAAAAGTAAAATGGAATCCGATTTTCAAAATTTTCGGAATTTTAGTAAAAAAAGTTTTCAGCAATAGAATTGAACAACTTAATGTTCCAATTCAAAACGTAGAGGATTCATCGGGCCTTACGAATGAAATAATCAAACTACTCGACTCCAAAACAAATGAAGTTAAAAGAACAATTTGGCTTAGGGCTTTTAAATTGACAGGACAAGTAGTTTATTCAGGAGTTTATGAGACTTGTGATTTACCAAATGGACATACTTGTATTAAAGCAGCTTTCCCTTTACCAAATGGAAACGCCACAGTTATTTTATCTCCTAGAGTTGGAAATAATGGAGAACTCATTTTGGATTCATCGGGACAAAAAATTGGAGATAGTGGATTTTACTTTTTGCTCAGGGACTCAAAAGGTCGATTATGGACTAAATTTATCAAGTCATTCAAAGACAAATTGGTCGTAAGTAGTCGAAATGATAGAATTACCGCGATACAAACTTTGACTTTGTGGAATTTAAGAGTTCTGATATTTGAATATGAAATAAAAAAAACTACACACAACAAGGTGTCCTATGAAAAGCACTAGCTCAGTTTTCCAAAGTTAATATTTCTATTTTAATTATCTCATAATGGTTACTTTGAAGTGTTTAAATGTTGGCAATTCTCTTCCTTTTGTTGCAAATTGTCAACATTTAAATACTTTATAACTTGCTCCGCATCCTATATGTGATCAGCTTCTAGAGCCGTCACCAGCAT
>NZ_JARYGY010000024.1 GCF_029906345.1 Aquimarina mycalae
AATATTATTTGAACAAGCGGGAGAATATCAAATTACATTAATAACAACTATCGGAGATTGTGAAACATTCTTTACCAAAACAATCTCTGTTAGAGAAGCAGCTTTTGATAGAGAACAGGAAAACCAAAATGGATTGCAACAATACCTGATGTATCCAAATCCTACCAAAGGAAACTTTACAATTGAACTTACTTTTGATAAACAAACTCCTATTGATATTAAACTATTTAGCATTGCTAATAACAGCTTGTTATATCAACATCAAGATCAACAACAAACCGAATATAGCATACCATTTAATCTGGAAGGAATACTACCCTCAGGAATATACTTTATACTGCTCGAAACTCCAGAAAAAAGCTATGTGAGAAAGATTATTGTGGAATAAAATGAAAAGAATATTTTTTATTATTACGTTTTTACTTTTGAACACTATATCCAGTGCTCAGGTAAGATATAAGGCAGAATACGATGTAACTGTTACCGTAACTAATGGTCAGAGTACTTTTGCAACTGTCGATTGGAGGTTAGGATTTAAAATTCCTTCAAGCAATACAGTTTACCCAATTTTTGCTGCTACCGTAACAAATGGAGCTCCAGAAACTTATATCAGTGATAGAGTAATTGAAATTCCTCAAAGAGCAGATAGAATGAATTATAGTCTTTTTCAAGATTTCTATCCTCAAGGCTCTTCTTGTAATGATTCTTTTGTAACTGACTTAAACTTTGACACCTTTGAATGTTTTCCCTTTCAACAACCTTTCTTTGCTTGTTTTAATCTAAATTCTCCATATTTCTTACTTTATGAATTAGAATCTATTAGGTCTCTAAATAATTTTAGTGCAACGAATAATTCAATCCCTGACTGTGATAGTAAAACAATACGAATGAGCAGTATTACCTGTTCTTTAAGAAATCCTTTATACGCCTTAGAATATCAAGTTGGTTCAAGTACTACTTGGAACACTTTATTACCTTATGGACCAAACCCTGTGAGTATAGACATACAAAGATCTGATTTCAATGGATTGGATCTTAGAGAAAACCTTAGAATAAGGTATAAGCATACTAATAGACCCAGTAACAATGTCTATTCTGAGATTCTAACATATAATTTTATTCCTTGTTCTCCGAAAATATTAGGTGTTACAACAGATGAAACTGATTGCGCAGATGGTTTAACTGGAGGATCATTCACTTTGGAATTAGATCGTACTATTGATTCAGGAGATGTGCTTAATTTTAACTTATTTGCTACAAATCCATTTAGACCTCAGGAAGATAGAAATGTAATAAGTTCAGAAATTCAACAAATAGGTAGCCAATATTTTTTCACTTGGGATAATTTACCTGCTGGCCAATATAGAGTGCAATATCAGTTAAACATGAATGGTTCTGTCGAACCACCAATCGGAAGTCCTTTAACCTTTACAATTTCTTCTCCCATAGCAGTTACTTTTAATACTTCTAAAACAGATATTTCATGTATTTCTGGTCAGGGAGCTTCTAATAATGGAAGTATAACTATTAGTGGGATCACAGGTGGAACAGGATCTTATCAATATAGTATCAATGGCAGTAGTTTTATTCCTTTTTCAGGAAATAATATAACACTATCGAATCAATCCGATGGCCCCTACACTATTCGAGTACAGGATAGCAATAACTGCAATGGAACTTCTGGAGGAAACATTTCTGTTACAGAAACCATTAATCCTGCCACAGCAATCACCATTGCAAACACACCATCACCCGTAGTAAATGTTACTGTATTTGGTGGTAATAATGGAAGCATATCTCCTACAGTGTCTGGAGGAACAACACCTCCATTGTCCTATAGTTGGTCAGGACCCTCAGGATTTTCTTCTACTCAATTAAATATTACTAACTTAATTGCAGGGACCTATACACTGACTGTAACTGATAATCCTGAAGGATGTAGTATATCCAGAAATTTTACGGTTACGGAACCTGATCAATTGGTATTTAATCCTGCAACCGTTACTCCTGTAGATTGTAATGGAAACTCCAACGGAACGATTGCAATCACTGCCTCAGGAGGATTACCAGATTATAGATTTGAACTCTTTAAAGATAATGGAGCTGGAACCTTTCTTACCACAGGCGATATCCTGAATACCTCTTCTTTGACAACAACTACTTTTAATGTTATTGGGCTTAGCGCAGGAGTTTATCGAGTACGTCTTACGGATAATAGAAATAATGCCAATCCTGAAGTAGTCATTAATTCTACTGATATAACTATTAATGAACCACCTGTTTTTCAAATTCAAAATATCAATCCTATCGATGCACTTTGTAAAGGAGGTGCCACTGGTAGTATTGTATTAGATATCATCGGTGGAGCTGGTCTATACCAGATCACTATGACGAAAAGTGGTGATCCTGGATTTAGCAGAGTCATCAATAACATTCCTAACAATAGTCTTAGCTACCCTATAAACAATTTGGCCGAAGGAACTTATACCCTAACCCTAACAGATGCTAATTCCTGTACAGTAATTAACCCTACTGCTGAAAGAATTATTACCGTAGCAGAACCTACTACCAGTGTAAGTATAAACCCTTTAAGTGTTGTCAGCCCTACTGCAGGAAACTCTGATGGTAGTATCTCTGTACAAGGACAAGGAGGAACACCTCCGTATACCTACTCCTGGAATACAGGTCAAACTCTAGCTGCTATTAGTAACCTCTCTGATGGTAGTTATACGGTTACAGTAACAGATGACAATGGATGTGATATAGATCAAACTTTTACACTCAACGAACTGGAAGTCACTATTTCGATCACTCCTGGTGAAGAAGTATTGTGTAGTAATGATACTGCTGGGTTCACTGCAAATCCAACGGGTGGTGATAATAACTATACCTATAACTGGTATAATCAAAATAATCT
>NZ_JARYGY010000025.1 GCF_029906345.1 Aquimarina mycalae
TTGACAATTTGCAACAAAAGGAAGAGAATTGCCAACATTTAAACACTTCAAAGTAACCATTATGAGATAATTAAAATAGAAATATTAACTTTGGAAAACTGAGCTAGTGCTTTTCATAGGACATATTGTTGTGCACAGGTTATTTTATGTTTTTAAAGTTTTGCAATCCGTTTTTTGAGCAATAAAGAGAGAAATCAGAAAACACGGTTGAGTAAAATCAGCGTATAAAAGCAAGAGTAATATCCGATTAAAAAGGCTGAGTGCGTTTTAAATCCGTTTGGAGATTGATTAAAATCAGAAAGGAGCAGAGTATTTTTTTATATTTAATATACACTTTTTTGAGCTCGAGTGAGCACTTGTGCACAACGTTTATGTATAAGAATAGTTGCTGTTTTGTGTGCGAGGATTTTCCGAAGGAAAATCAGACGTAACAAAATTGCAACGAACTTTGGTTAAGCCTAAAATAGCAATTATTTTTATACTGTGTTGTGGTTAGTGTTACTTAAATCCGTTTTAAACTTTCATACCATTCTTTGTGATAGTCAAAATTCCCATCCTTCAAATAAATAAAAGCGTGAGCTAACATAGTATGAAAATCATCAGTTGAACAGTTCTTAAATCTTTCCGAATGATTTTTACTTTCTTTTGAGTAATTAAAGGATAGAATTCCGCTATCGTTAAGTTCAATTCGTGAGTCAATTCCATTTTTCTTTAATTCAACTATAACAGAATTCTTAGAATCAGTATTTTCATAATGATGGTCAAATCCAATTCGATTTTTATAAAACCTTGAACTTAATCCTTTTCGGTAGTCATCAAAAAAATGATTTAGAATCAACTCGGTCAAATTTTCTTTTTTCATTTTCTCCAGAATGTTGCTTGCATTAACCACAACGCCAAATATATGAATCGGAGCAAGGCAAGTATATCTAAACCAATCAATCTATCTGCGCATTTTTATTTCTTGTTTAATTTATAAAAATCTAGCGCCACTACAAAAAGGAAATGACTTTTGATCTAGCCTTAAATTGCTCTGATTTCATATATAATGTTAACAAATCGTTTTATTTTTCGACTTTATTTTTTTCTTTTCCACTCTTATCCGTTGCCCATTTTTTTAGTCGGTCATTTAATTCCGTATATCCCAATCCGCCAAGTAGCATTCCAATTGGCATTCCAATTATAGTTTTCCAAAATTCTTTAGGGTTCCGCTTATAGTCAGGTAAATATGCCCAATAAAGAAAAATCCCAAATAAAATTATTAAAATAGTTATTATTATATATTCCATTATTCAATTCCAATATTTTTAAGTTGAACAAGCTTTTCCGATTTTGTCATTTTTTTATCGAAGTGCTGTTGAATTTCGTTATTCAGCCATTTTTTTCTATAATTACTCCAGCTTTTTTCATAAGGAGGTTCTCCGTCATCATCAAACCCATATTCAAATCCACAAGAGCAGATGTCATATGATGGGTGGCCATTTTTATCATATGGTCTCCACTCTTTATCGTCTGATTTTCTTCCGCAAACAGGACAGCAGCAATATTCATCAGAACTTATATTCAGTTCTACTTTTTCTCCATTCCAAGTATTTATTATTTCTTTTCTCAAATGTTTGCTAACGTTTAATATATGTGTCGTAGCAGGGCAAAACGTTACCTTGCTTTTTGATTTTTCTTGCGCATTGATTGCTAACTTTTACTTTTTGCAAGCGATGCACCTTACCAAAAATACAATAACCATTCGATTCATCACTTAGCTGCTATGATCACATATATGTTGTTACCCAAAGTTTTTTATCATTTTATTTATCCGATTTTCAGCTTCACTTTTTGAAATTCCATTGTAATAATCTCTTACAAATGGATGGTCAAAATCTTGGTGAGGAAAAATTTCAGGTCTTTTTTGCCCACATTTAGTCATTACATCGCAAGGAATTGAAGATGTATCTCCATATTCAGCTAGATTGCTACATAACCAACCAAAATATCCAGTTTCATGGTTTTTATTGTCAAAATTTGCTTTGTAATCCGAATAGCTTTTCTCGCTTAACGAAACCCAAAGTCCATAATCCAGATTTTCGCAAGTATCATTTACTTTTTGTGTCAGCGTTACTCTTATAAATCGGTCAATTTGGTCATCATAATGAATTTCACAAAAGTCAGAGTCTAATTTTCCAAATTCAGACTTTTCCTGTTCGGAAAGAAAATCGTAATTCGCAGGTGATTTAAACGCCAGAGCTGGCCATTCAGAATGAACCTTTCCACATTCTGAGCATTTAAATTCCGTTGGTTTATTTTTTTTCTTTTTCCAGAACATTTTTTGAAATTTCTAATTATTTCATATTTCTACAAGACCTGTCCAAATCATAACAATGAATACTAAACACATTATTGAACCCATCAAAAAAAAATAATTGAAAAAAGTGAAAATTTCAGGCATTTTTTCTACCAGTTTCGGGTTGTGCTTGATATGAAATTTTTTTAGTTTTCCTATAATTATTTTACCAGTTATTCTGAAAAAGAAAAACGCGAAAAGAAAAAATAAAGAAAGTTCTAATTTAGGATTCAATTTTTATTGATTTAATGTTGGGTAACGTTTAATATATGTGTCGTAGCAGAGCAAAATGTTACCTTACTTTTTGATTTTTCTGCGCATTGGTTGCTAACTTTTACTTTCTGCAAACATTGCGCCTTACCAAATATACAAGAACCAT
>NZ_JARYGY010000026.1 GCF_029906345.1 Aquimarina mycalae
TGGAAATTCTTGCCAAACTGACCCACTTAATCCTGCGAAAGTGACCCATTGAATCCTATTTAAAGTGACCTGGGTATTCCTGTTTAAATTGACCCACCCCTAAAAAGAGCGTGTATTAAATAACTTGTATGGTTATAACCAATAAAAATAACCATGGCAAATACTATTTTAGACATGCGAAAAATCAAGAAGTTATATCGTTTATACACTCAAGGAGTCAGTAAACGAAAGATTAGCAAACAATTAAGTATCTCCAGAAATACAGTTCGTAAATATATAGGGATACTAGTAAAGAGTAAACTCACTAGTGAGGAAATAGATAGTCTTAACACAGAAGATTTACGTTTATTATTACGGATCGATGAGACCATAACTACAGGTCACCCTTATGTTTTTAAGTTATTTCCAGAGATGAGCAAACAGCTTAAAAAGGTTGGAGTTACCAGATTCATGCTTTGGGAAAATTATTATCAAAACAAAAAGGTGTTTATCTCTTATTCTAGATTCTGTCATTTATATAGAGTATGGTCACGAACCCAAAGTCCAGTGATGCGTTTTATTCATAAGGCTGGAGATAAAATGTTTGTAGATTTTACAGGAAAGAAGTTACAGGTTATAGATCCATCAACAGGAGTAATAAAAGAGATGGAGGTTTTCATTGCTATACTGGGAGCTAGTGGCTATACCTATGTAGAGGCATGCGGATCTCAAAAACGAGAAGATTTTATAGGTTGTATGGTTAATGCCTTACATTTTTTTGGAGGCGTTCCTAGAGCAATAGTAACTGATAATTTAAAATCAGCGGTTACAAAGAGTAGTAAATATGAACCTATTCTCAATGAGAGTTTATTAGCAATGGCTACTCATTATGATACAACTATACTACCAACTAGAACATATCGTCCAAGAGATAAAGCATTAGTAGAGAACGCGGTAAAGATTATGTATATTAGGGTTTTTGCTGAGTTAAATACTCAAGATTTTTATACCCTTGGAGCTTTAAATGATGCTGTATTGAAGCTTACGGCTAAACATAATACGATGAACTTCCAAGCTAGAGATTGTTCTAGGCTGGGTTTATTTACATCTTTAGAACAAGAAGAATTACTACCATTACCTACAGAGAAGTATCAATTACGAGATTATTTAATGGGGACAGTATATAAGACTTCTCATATACATATTAATAAAGACAAACATCATTATAGTGTTCCTTATCGATATATCGGAAAGAAAGTTCGCATCATTTATACTAAAGATACCGTTGAGATTTATTATAAACAAAAACGTATTGCTGTTCATAAAAGAGGAATAAAACGCTACGGTTATACTACAGATAGAGAACATATGCCTTCTACACATCGTTATGTAGCCGATTGGAACCCTGATACATTTTTAAACTGGGCAGATGGTATTGGAGACCACTGTAAAACCCTTATCACCTTATTACTAGCAAAAAGACAACATCCAGAACAATCCTATAAATCCTGTGCAGGAGTGCTTGGGTTCTCCAAAAAGGTTGGAAATGAACGTCTAGATAATGCTTGTAAACGAGCTTTAGACTATGAACGTATCAACTATCAAAGCATAAAAAATATTCTTGAAAAAGGATTGGATTACTTGCAAGAAGATACCAATACAGAATCCTCTATTCCTAAACACAATAATATCAGAGGAGGCGATTACTATAAATAATTAAACCATTATATATTATGAATGACCAAACATTAAATCAAATGAAACAACTAAGGCTATATGGCATGCATAGAGCCTTTACAACAACATTAGAGGCAAATCACCTTCATTATACTAATGATGAATTAATAGCCTACTTATTACAATCAGAATGGGATGATAAACATAACAGAAAGATTGAACGGCTAACCAAAGCAGCAAAGTTCAGATATAAAGCTTCTGTAGAACAAATATCCTTTGAACCAACAAGAATGATGGATAAAAATCTATTGATGAGATTTACTTCCTGTGAGTTTATCAAAAATAAAGAAAACATACTCATTACAGGAAGTACTGGAGTAGGAAAAAGTTTTATTGCTTCTGCTATTGGTTATCAAGCCTGCTCTTTAGGCTATAGAGTTAAATATTACAATATTAACAAACTCTTCAGTAAACTTAAACTGGCAAAAGCTGATGGATCATACCTTAAGGAAATTGATAGAATAGAAAGACAAGACCTACTTATTCTTGACGACTTTGGACTCCAAGAACTCGATAATAATAAAAGGCAAGCCTTTATGGAAATTATTGAAGATAGACATGGAAAACGATCTACTATTATTGCATCACAATTACCTGTTATTGGCTGGCATCAAATCATCGGTGAACAAACTATTGCTGATGCAATTTTAGACAGACTAGTACACGCTGCTCATAGAGTTGAACTCAAAGGAGAATCTATGAGAAGAAAAAGAAAAAAACAATAATATTTTTTATACTTTTATAATCACAAAACCGCTCTTTTTAGAACCTGTTTTACTATGCGCAATTTAAACAGGAATGGATGGGTCAAATTCATAGGAATCTCCA
>NZ_JARYGY010000027.1 GCF_029906345.1 Aquimarina mycalae
ATCAAGGTATCGGTACAATCAATGATGATGATGCAGTACCTACAGTAAGCATTGCAGATGTTACAGTTGATGAAGGCGACGACGCAGTATTTGCGGTGAGTTTAAGTAATCCAAGTAGTGAAGCTATTACAGTTACCTTCACCATTGATGATGTAACAGCTACCGAGACAGGTGATTATACAGAGCCAGCTACTTTAACGGTTACCATTCCAGCAGGTAGTACGACGGTAAATGTAACGGTTCCAACAGTAGAAGATACTACGAACGAACCTACGGAGACCTTTGAGGTAAATATCACAGATGCAGAAACAAATACGACCAATACTACCTTAACGGTAACTGACAATCAAGGTATCGGTACGATCAATGATGATGATGGAGTACCAACAGTAAGCATTGCAGATGTTACAGTTGATGAAGGAGATGATGCAGTATTTGCAGTAAGTTTAAGTAATCCAAGTAGTGAGGCTATTACAGTTACCTTCACCATTGATGATGTTACAGCAGTAGAGACGGGTGATTATACAGAGCCAGCTACTTTAACGGTTACCATTCCAGCAGGTAGTACGACTGTAAATGTTACAGTTCCAACAGTAGAAGATACAACGAATGAGCCTACGGAGACCTTTGAGGTAAATATCACAGATGCAGAAACAGATACGACTAATACTACCTTAACGGTAAGTGACAATCAAGGTATCGGTACGATCAATGACGATGATGGAGTACCAACAGTAAGCATTGCAGATGTTACAGTTGATGAAGGCGATGATGCAGTATTTGCAGTAAGTTTAAGTAATCCAAGTAGTGAAGCTATTACAGTTACTTTCACCATTGATGATGTAACGGCAGTAGAGACAGGCGATTATACAGAGCCAGCTACTTTAACGGTTACCATTCCAGCAGGTAGTACGACTGTAAATGTAACGGTTCCAACAGTAGAAGATACAACGAACGAACCTACAGAGACTTTCGAGGTTAATATCACAGATGCAGAAACAGATACGACCAATACTACCTTAACGGTAAGTGACAATCAAGGTATCGGTACGATCAACGATGATGATCCAGTACCTACGGTAAGTATCAATGATGTTACAGTTGATGAAGGAGATGATGCAGTGTTTGCAGTAAGTTTAAGTAATCCAAGTAGTGAAGCTATTACAGTTACCTTCACCATTGATGATGTTACAGCAGTAGAGACAGGTGATTATACAGAACCAGCTACTTTAACGGTTACCATTCCAGCAGGTAGTACGACTGTAAATGTAACGGTTCCAACAGTAGAAGATACTACGAATGAGCCTACGGAGACTTTCGAGGTTAATATCACAGATGCAGAAACAAATACGACCAATACTACCTTAACGGTAAGTGACAATCAAGGTATCGGTACAATCAACGATGATGATCCAGTACCTACGGTAAGTATCAATGATGTTACAGTTGATGAAGGCGATGATGCAGTATTTGCAGTAAGTTTAAGCAATCCAAGTAGTGAAGCTATTACAGTTACCTTCACCATTGATGATGTAACGGCAGTAGAGACAGGTGATTATACAGAGCCAGCTACCTTGACGGTTACCATTCCAGCAGGTAGTACGACTGTAAATGTTACAGTTCCAACAGTAGAAGATACAACGAATGAGCCAACGGAGACTTTCGAGGTTAATATCACAGATGCAGAAACAGATACGACTAATACTACCTTAACAGTAAGTGACAATCAAGGTATCGGTACGATTAACGATGATGATCCAGTACCTACGGTAAGTATCAATGATGTTACAGTTGATGAAGGCGATGATGCAGTGTTTGCAGTAAGTTTAAGTAATCCAAGTAGTGAGGCTATTACAGTTACCTTCACCATTGATGATGTAACGGCAGTAGAGACAGGTGATTATACAGAGCCAGCTACTTTAACGGTTACCATTCCAGCAGGTAGTACGACTGTAAATGTAACGGTTCCAACAGTAGAAGATTTGATTTTCGAATTTACAGAAACCTTTGAAGTAAATATTACAAATGCAGAAACGGATACTACTAGCACTCTTATTACAGCAACTGATGCACAAGGAATAGGTACTATTAATGATGATGAAATACCTAATCCATTATTACAAGTAACCAAAACTATAAGAGTTCCTGGAAGCGTATTAAATAATGTTATAGAATATGATATTGTGGTTACCAATATTGGTAATACCTTTATTACCGATATAGAAATTACTGATGCTAATGCAGATGCAGGTAGTATTGTAGGGAGTCCAATCGTTACATTGGCTCCAGGCGATAGTGTAACTGTAACGGCTAATCAAACAATCACTCAGACTGATATTGATGCAGGATTTGTAGAGAATAGCGCTACAGCTACAGGAGATAGTCCA
>NZ_JARYGY010000028.1 GCF_029906345.1 Aquimarina mycalae
TATAGCATCAATGAAAAAGCAGTAAGTCCAGTATCTTTAAAGTTCACAAAAACAATAAGACATGAAAACTGAACTGACTGCCCAACCAAATTTATACATTGGTATTGATATTCACAAGCGAAGTTGGAAGATACATTGCTCGACTGATTTATTTTCTGGTAAATCCTTTACCATGCCTCCTAATCCAGAAGTTCTATTAGAATATGTTACTAAGCATTTTCCAGATTATGTTGTTACGACTGCTTATGAGGCTGGTTGTTGTGGTTACTATGCTCATCGAAATTTTGAGAGTTATGGTTGGAATTCTTTAGTAGTAAACCCAGCAGACATTCATCGAAAAGGCAAGGAGAAATATACGAAAACAGATAAAATAGATGCCCAACTGATTAGTAGAGAATTAAAAGATGGAAGACTAGAAAGTATTCATATTCCTGAATTAAAACAGGAACATCTTCGCAGTCTTTTTAGAAGGCGTAATGATTTAGTTAAGGATTATAGACGGGTAAAAAGCTATATAAAAATGCAATTATTATATTTTGGTATTACTATTCCTGAGGAGTTTGATAATGATCATTGGAGTCATAATTTTCGTTATTGGGTAGATGGAGTTGTTTTTACATATTCTACAGCTCGTGAGACCTTAGATAGCAGGATGCGTTATTTTAGATTTATAGATAAAGAAATACGAGATGTATCAACTAAACTACGAGCTTATTGCCGCAAACATTATAAAAAGGATTATTATTTATTGAGGAGTATCCCTGGTATTGGAGGTATTGTAGCCTGTGGGATTATAAGTGAACTAGGTGATTTACGTCGTTTTAAGAGTATTAAACATCTAGCAGGTTATGTTGGGTTAGCTCCTGGTATCCATCAAAGTGGAGACCATCAAAGGAGTACTGGGATCACAATGAGATCTCATCGATTGATGCGAAGCTATTTTATAGAAGCCTCTTGGCAAGCCATACGTACAGACCCAGTAATGCAAGGCTACTATCGTAAGCATTTAGGCAAAAATGTAAAGACAATAATCATTAAGGTAGCTCGTAAATTATTGAGTCGAACCTTAGCAGTAATTAAAACAGAGATACCTTACTCTGTAGGGGTAATAGAATAATTAACAGATAACAAAGCTCACAAAGAAGTAGTAAAGCCTGTATCACAAAACAATGTGGGTGAATCCGTATTATTGATATCACATTTTTATAGCAAGTGACCAGGTTTATTATAGCTTATAATCATACAGATGCTGGTGACGGCTCTAGAAGCTGATCAC
>NZ_JARYGY010000003.1 GCF_029906345.1 Aquimarina mycalae
GAAAAAGAAAAAAACAATAATATTTTTTATACTTTTATAATCACAAAACCGCTCTTTTTAGAACCTGTTTTACTATGCGCAATTTAAACAGGAATGGATGGGTCAAATTCATAGGAATCTCCACTCACAGCTCTATTTTTTCTTAGTCGATTTAATACAATTACTGTTTCAGATCGTCCCAAAAGTGGTTTCGTGGCTCTAGCATTAAGTTTAATTGGTTCTATTGGTATATTCCTAGCTGGTATATATTCCTGTGATGTTGGATGTTCACCTCCCGAAGAACTAGCAACGATTGAACAGAAATTACATGATAGTTGGAGTATAATTGGTCTATTTGCTCTGCTATTTTCTATTCCTTTTTGGTCGTATCATCTTAGAAGCTTCAACCAAAATCGAGGGCATACTTGGTATTCAATAGCCACTACAATTATAGGCATATTTGCAATGGCAATGATGATTATTTCATTAGAAGATAGATCAGGCACAGGCATGTATCAACGAATATTTGTTGGAAATTTATGGCTTTGGGTTGGTGTTTTTGCATGGAAATCTTGGCAAGACAAATTTCAAAAAAAGATTTAACACTAGTATATATTTTGTGTATGATTGAGCTTTATTTAACTAATCGTGGTTAAACTAAAAAACTTAAACGACCTCATAAAACTTTGGCTAAAACAATAGGTGAGTGGAGCGACCATATTTTAGGGGTTTAGTTACTGTTATGATTGGTTTTCCTTCATTTTAAAGCATTTTCTTTAGTAATCTTGGTAGTTATAATGTTTCCTAAAATATAGCGTAACGAACCGTTAATTGTTTCCAAAGTTTTATGCAGTCTTGATTTTTGGTTTAGCTCACACGTTGATATTTTATTGGAGTTCGTGAATCTCCTAAAGTCGATTTCTTTTTATATCAAGAAAAAAAGATAAGCATCATTTTAAAAAGGCTAAATTAAAGCTCTGTATACAGCATGTGTATAGAAATTATCTCGTTTTGCCAATGCTATAAAGGCTCGCTCACAATTTTAAAGATTATTAACCTTCAAAATTATGCCGTATGCTTATGCGGCAACGTCACGAGAACTGCGATAGCAATCTTGAGCTCATCTAAAACAATATAAACCTTGCGAAAAATCGCATAAAAACTTTTTTTACGTATGATTGATCAAATACGCGATTTATAAGCTACCTAAAAGTGTTTGCTTTTTTGGTACTTCGAAAGGCTCAGCATAAACTAATGAAATATAATTATCCTGGGATATTTTACATAGTATTACATTATAGCTTACGAATATTAAAGAAACTCAGGTCGTAAAACGGCTGTTACATAAATACTGACGATATAGACCTAAAGGCGCTATATCTGCATCTATGTAAAATAGAACAGAAAAAGTTCTATTCGCCGTTTTACTCATATAACCATATTTGTACTATAATTTATATTATGTAAAATAGAATATTTTACTACTTCCCTTATACTGATATTTCCGTAATTAATTTTAAATCTTATAAATTCAATCAAAACTACTGTCTAGATACAATTATTGATTCATTTTTATAGTTTTCATAAATCTCATATTTCGTACTATCCTCCAGAAATTTTCAAATACGCGATTCTCAGCGATTAGGATTTTACGTAATAAATTTCAATAATAAACTCTATAACGTTAAACTATTATAGTTTTTCAAATCGATCACAAAAAAACCTCATACTTGTCGTATGAGGTTTTGCAATTAGTACAATATGATGTTTGGGGTTATCAATACATATCGTTTATTCAGAAAAGTTGAACTTTCCATTAGTATTCTTTCTATCAGCTTCTGGCATAATTGTTTCTACAACATCCCAATGTTCCACAATTTTTCCGTTTTCAACTCTAAACAAGTCATAAAATGATGTATGTTGATCTCCTAATGTTCCTTCACTGATAGTAAGTACAAAATTTCCTTCTCCTAATACCTTATGCACTTTGGTATATACCATAGCGATTCCTTGTTTTGCCATCGCTTCTAATGCTTTGCCCAAACCTGATAAACCATTAGCGATATCTGGATTGTGTTGTATATAGTTATCTCCTTCGATGTAGTTTTGTATTTTATCCATTTCTCCTTTTAGTAAAATGGTAGTAACAAAATCCTGAACCAATTCTTTATTAGCATCTGTTTTATCGAGGTCAGTAACCGTGGTTGGTCCATCAGTTTGTGAGTTTCCACTTGGATTTACAGGTTTTACATCGATTAAATTATCCCAATGTTCTACAATCTTTCCGTCTTCATATCTAAAAACATCAAATCCTATTTTTGGGCCAAAAAAATCATATATAGTATGTGTAAATGTATATGCACCATCCGTAAATGATCGTACTACATTTGCTTTAAAACCTCCTTCTGGAGCGTGTTGCATAACTGCTCCAAATCCTTCTAACCCATCTCCTATTGCCAGATTATGTTGTATATATTTGTTTGGATTGATATATCCTATTGCGTTTTGATCTCCTGTTTCTAAACTAGTTAATAATGCAACTGCTTTTTCTTTGTTTGATATTTCCATAGGTTTAGTTGTTTCGGTATTAATTTCTACTTTTTCTTTGTGTTCTGTTTTGCATGATATTATCATTAGGATACATGCGCTTACTATTAATGTGTGTTTCATAGTGTGATTAATTATTGATACCACAAAACTATGATCCATAGGGTGTTTGAAAAAGGTGAAACAATTCTAAAAAATGGTTAATATAGAACCAGAATGTTTATTTGTGTAGTTTTTTAAATGAATTTGGGGTTAATCCTGTAAATTTCTTGAAGTACTTTACAAAGTTTGTAGGTTCATTAAACCCTAACTGAAAAGCCAATTCATTACTTTTAACAGTAGAATTTATGAGTTTTCTTTTGGCTTCTAAAATGATAAATGCGTCGATAAAATTTTTAGCAGTAGTATCAACAATTTCTTTACAAATTACATTTAAGTGTTTATAGGTGATGTTTAATTTTGAAGCATAATAATCAGCATTCCTGCTATGTGTAAAATCACTTGCGACTAAGTTCTTAAACGCCAAAAAGGTTTCTAATTTGTCTGTATGTTGTATATGAAATGTTTGATACTGTTTCAGTTGTTCTAATTTTGAAAAGATAATACCATATAAAGCATCACACACTTTCAGTGTATTAACCTCTTTAGTTTCCTGGGTATATTCTTTATAAAGAAGATGTATATAGGTTATCACATTCGAAGTGCTTGGTATCTGAATCCTAGGAGAAAACAAATGTGAATTAAATAAACGTATGATTTCATTATTAGATAGTTTATTTAACTGCGCTGTTAGGAAATCTTCTGTAAACAATATGATAAAACCGCTAAGGTTTTCAGTAAATTTAAAAGCATTAATTTGTCCCTTTGATACATGAATTAAGGTGTTTTCTTGTACTTCGTGCCACACAAAATCTATTAAATGTTTACTTTTTCCTTTGGTATAGTATACTAACAGGTTAAACTCTAACTGATGTGCTTTTTCTATATCATGATCTATAATATCCTTTCTTGTAAGCAAATTTTCGATCGTAATAATCTCCAAACCATAATGCGCGATATGATTTGATTTAAAAGCAATATTAGGTATTTCTTCTAGCATGGATACGATCGATAAGGTGTATATGAGAATATTACAATATAATTATTTAGGGTCTAACGATACGTTTAATTCCCCACATAGCTTTGTCTTCATTTTTGACACTTGTACTTAAGACAATCTTTTTTGAAGCACTACAAATGGCATGAACTCTTTCTTCAGTAAGATTGTTATGACTTGCAATGGCTCTGGTACTTCTCCACTGTTTCTGGCTATCCTTATTCGTAGTTGCTTCTGTCAACCAGGCTTCTATTTTATGAGTATCCCTTCGTTCTTTATATCTTTTTATCAAATAATTTATACCAATAAGTGCCACAGCGCCAACAACGGCAATGATGAGACCTTCATAAATTCTAGATGGATCCATTGGATATGGTTTTGTTTATGATATTAAAAATAAACAAAATTCTATAAGCACTATAACATATAAAGGTAGATAATCAAAGCTAAATATCTTTTAATGAGTACTATTTACGCCATTCGCCCTTTGCCGCTTCCAGATCTTTTATAAATATAGGATTATCAGACATTGCGGTAAGCATTCGATGTGCCAACACCCTTGCTCCTTCTTCATCACTTGGGTAATGAATTCCCATGATTTCTCTGGATTCTCCTACTTCATAGGCAATCGCCAAAAATTCCTTTCTTTTTTCTGGTATGAGTTCACTCCAAGCAAAAGCTTGTATATATGTCCATAAGGTGTGACCGCTCGCAAAAGATGGTGACGAAATTCTGGCTAATGGTTCTAATGTAGGCTCTAAATGATATGGTCTTGGTCTTAATAAATGATATTTGACAGTAAATTCCATTAACCTCATATCTTTAGTAATCCCTTTTAATAATTTGGCAGTTGCTGGATAATTTTCTGCAGTGGTTGTGTTTCCTAGTACTGTACGTCCTTCATAAAATAAATAGTCTAGGTTTTGTTGATGTCGTGGATGGTTTTTTAGAACATCAGCATGAGGCCAATACCCTATTGGAGCTAATACATGTAATGATCGATCTTCTTGAGATTTGGTTCTTTTGTTTTGCCACGACAACAAAAATTCTAACTCAGCTTTGGTTTGATCTGAGCTATTGGCAGGATATTGTATACTGTTCTTTAGTTTTGTTACCTGTGCAGGCGTTAGATATGCTGGTGTAACCATAGTATAGATAAGAGATCCACTACTGTATTTTTCTGGCGGAAATATAATATCATCCAAAGCTGCTCTTTTAGAATTGGGCTTGCTATTTAGTTTTTGTAAAGTAGCATAATGTTGTTGCGCGGCTTCTAGCGGATGTATTGTTTGAGCAGAAACTACGAGCACATTAAGTAGTAATATAAAGGATAGTATATATATACTGTTAGTGTAAACAGATCCTCTTCTAAAATATAAGTTGTTATTTTTCATGGTTTTATGTATTAAATCGTTTATAAGCGATATACGAATTTAAAATAATACACATACCTCACAAAATGTTTAACAATAAAATATGAAACTACTATGAATAGAAAAGTGAACTATATATTAAACGAAGCACCAAACTCCTTTAATAACTCCTTGTTTACATAATAATACGTGAATTTATCCTTACTTTCTGTAATAAAAAGTCCAGAATCCTTTAGAATCTTCACATGTTGAGAAATAGTAGACTGAGAATAATCAAACATATCCACTAGGTCTTTATTACAGGTAACATTATCCACTCCTTCTCCAGAATTTTTGGTGCTCAAATATCGAACAAGTGCTACTCGAAGTGGATGCGCTAGTGCGTTGGCTATGGTAGCAATTTTATGATCTTCTTCATTTATATATTTACTGGATATTTCAGCCCTAATTCTCATGCACTACTGATTTATAACAAATATACAGCTTATTAGAGAACTCTCTTTTTAGATCTATTAATTTGCCAAATGTACACATACAATTTGTTCTAATTTTTATTCAAATTCGTCAAAAAAGCCAAATAAAATGGTTAAGACATATCACCGATATGGTCTTTCCATTCAATTGAAAAAAAGATAAAATAATAGGGAATTTATGGATCAATTTGTGCTAAATTTAGGGAGATTAACCTCTTAAATTAACACAAATGAAATTAAAACTTGTATTTCTAACAGCATTCCTTGTCGTCACATGTATGACTCAGGCGCAACAAGGTAAAACTAAAGCTTTTTTCCATGGAAAAGTATCCTCTGTAGAGTATGTTTCTTCTATGACATCAAGGCCAAATGATCTTCTTCCTTCTGATAATTCAGTAAAAGAAATTAAAGATAAGAGATCCTTAGGCAATCAAATTAAATCGGGTAAAGACCCTCAAGCTAAAGATGATTATTTTGCAAAAAATAAACATCAAAAAGAACAAAGTGTACAACGAGCTCCAGCTAGTTTAGTTTTTGACAGTTACAGTTCGGGTTCCAATCCAACGGATCCTTCATTGGCCGTTGGTCCTAATCATGTGATGGTGGTTTACAATACTGGATTTATGATTTATGATAAATCGGGGAATCAATTATTAGGACAAACCTCTCCTAACCCAGCGATTTTCCCTTCTGGTGGTTGTTGTGACCTTACTGTATCTTATGATAACGCAGCCGATCGATGGGTGCTTTCATTCTTAGGATCTGGTGCTCAGGTTGCAGTTTCTGATGGACCTAATCCATTAACTGCTGGATGGTTTGTGTATAATATTTCCGGAATTCAGGATTATCAAAAACTATCGGTATGGAGTGATGGATATTATATTACGGAAAATACGGGTGGTACTAATAAATTATGGGCCTTAGAAAGAGATGCTATGTTAGCAGGAGATCCTAATGCTCAGATTATTGGTTTTAACCTTCCAGGAATTGTAACCAGTGGATTTTTTAGTCCGCAAGCATTAAATGTTACGAATGGTAATTTACCTGCTCCTGGAGGTGCTACTATAGTATATTTACAAGATAACGCTTGGAGCGGAGTATCTGTGGATCATATTAAGGTTTGGACTGCCGATGTAAACTGGAGTAATCCAGGAAGTTCTACAGTATCTAGTCCACAGCAAATCAATACAACACCATTTATTAGTGTGTTTGACGGAGGAAGCTTTTCTAATTTGGCACAGCCTAATGGAGGTTCTTCTATTGATGCGTTACAAGCTACGATCATGAATCAAGCTCAATTTAGAAAATTTGCTACCCATAACTCTGCGATATTTAATTTTGTTGTAGATACTGATGCCAGTTCTGGAGAGCTTGCGGGAGTACGTTGGTATGAATTTAGACAAAGCGGAGATAATCAGCCTTGGTCATTATACCAAGAAGGAACATATACCGCACCAGACGGTAGACATGCATGGAATGCAAGTCTTGCTATGGATGGTCAAGGTAATATAGGAATGGGATATACATCTATGTCTGGTCCCACTACTCCATCAACAGTTCGAGTAAGTTCATATTTTACAGGTAGATTAAGTTCTGATCCATTAGGAACAATGACCAGTGCAGAAGGTTTGATCGCCAATGGTAATGGAAATTTTACAACCAGTACTAGATATGGAGATTATAGTAAGATCGATGTGGATCCATCAGACGATGCTTCTTTTTGGTTTATTAATGAATATATTAATAGTGGTAGAAAAGGTGTTGTTGGTAAATTCCAAATAGAAGCAGGTACTCCTGATACTGAAGCTCCTACAGATCCTACAAATTTAGTTGCCAATGCTATTACAGCTTCAGGAGCGACATTGAATTGGACTGCTTCTACAGATAATGTAGCTGTGGCACGTTATAATATCTCAATTGGAGGCACATCAGTAGGTTCTGCTACAACCACTAGCTTTGATGTTACGGGACTTTCTCCTTTAACATCATATACTGCATCAGTAACTGCCGAAGATGCTGCCGGAAATGTTTCAGGCGCTGCTACGGTATCATTCACAACACTGGATGCAGGAAGCAACACCTATTGTGATTCTGCAAGTACCAATGTAAATGACGAGTTTATTAGTAATGTGCAGTTAAATACCATCAATAATAATTCTGGTGCACAGTTTTATTCTGATTTCACATCAAGTGCTACTGATCTAAATGAAGGTCAAACCTATACTATAAGTGTAACTCCAACTTGGACTGGAACAGTGTATGCAGAAGGATATGCCGTTTGGATTGACTATAATAACAATGGTGATTTTGAAGATGCTGGTGAATTAGTTTGGTCTAAATCACCTTCTACCAATACCAATAATAGTGGTTCATTTACTGTTCCTACGGGAACTTCAGAAACTGCGGTTCGAATGAGAGTGTCTATGAAATATAATGACATCCCAACTTCTTGCGAAACCTTTACGTATGGAGAAGTTGAAGATTATACAGTAAATCTTGGAACTGGCGGTGGCGGACCATCCGGAGAAATTGCAGCTTACTTTTTTGAAACAGGTTTACAAGGTTGGATAGATGGAGGAAGCGATTGTGCACGTATCAATAATAGTGCTCGTGCTTTTGAAGGTAATTATTCCATTAGACTTCGTGACAATAGTTCTTCTTCTAATGCGGTATCACCAACACTTGATTTAACAGGAAATACACAGGTATCTATAGAATTCCACACCTTTGCGAATGCTATGGAAAATGGAGAAGATTACTTTGTTGAATTTTTTAATGGATCCACTTATCAGGTAATTGGTCAATATGTAACAGGTACTGATTTTAACAATGGTTCTTTCTTTACAGATACCATCGTATTGGACGCTGGAACCTATAATTTTAATGCAAATAATCGATTCCGTATTCGTTGTGATGCTAGTGTAAATAATGATCAGGTGTATTTTGATCAAATTATTATTACTGGTGATAATGCAAGAGCAACTACTACTCCAGATAGTCCGGAAACTATAGATGATTCGGCTGCCGTAGTATCCTTTACCAGAACAGCTGATAAAAACATTGTATTATATCCAAGTCCTGCAAATTCTATATTAAATATAGAAATTCAGGATGGAGAATATGATGAAATTATTATGATTTCTACTAGTGGAGCCATCGTTAAAACGATCAATCCAAAAGTAGATTCTCTTTCTGTAGATGTGTCTCAATTTGCATCAGGAATATATTTTGCAAGATTCACTACTCCTGAAGGATTAGCTATTACCAAAAGGTTTATGATCGAGAAGTGATTCATTATCAAATAGCTAACAAATAAAAAAAGGCTGTCTAATTAAAATGGACAGCCTTTTACTTTTTAATGAAACATATATGGTTTCAAACTTGTATTGTTATTGTATACAGTACATCTTTTGTGATATGTTAAATATAATTATCTTTACTTGCATATGATATGACTATCTAAGATCATGAATACATATTTTAACTAAATAAAGCCTTCACTCTTAAACATCTAACTTTATGCGATATTTAATTAATACTCCAATGGTAATTGCCGATATTATGGATGACGAAATAATTATTCTTAATATGGAAAGCGGTAAATATTATAGTGCTATGAATACTGGAGCAATTGCATGGCAAACGTTATCTAATGGATATACCATAGAAGAAGCATCAGAAATAATATCAAAACATTTTGCTATCTCAAACGATTTGGTTCTTAAAGATTTGAATACAATTTCAACTCAATTCTTAGCTGATGGATTGATTATGACTAGTGAAGTTAAGAAACCAGTGATTAACGTCGATGTTAGTGCATATAAAACTTACACTACTCCAGAAATTACTACATATACAGATATGGAGAAGCTATTACTTATGGATCCAGTTCATGAAGTTGAAAATATGGGATGGCCTAATAAAAAAGAACAAAAGGATACTACAAAATAATGTTAGCTGAGTATTTTAATTTATTACAAGATACTTTCTCTAAGGCTGCTACTGAAACTATCCAACATAGTATTTCTGTTGCTGGTAAAAACGTAAACCTCAGGTTTGCGAATTCGCGCTTAGCAAGTAAACTGTTACCTGCATTAGCTCATCTTGATGAAGCAATCGGTAATCAAACGGATTTAACTGTTAGTATTTGGGATTATAAATCCAGTGGCATTCCTTTACCAAAATCACCTTCTTTTAAAGGTGATTTCACTAAACTAGATAAGGGTATTGGATATAATATGCGCTATAGTGATATCCATAAACCTAGATTCATATATGTACCAACGGGTCTTGGGTTTATGTGTTTATTTGATCCTATATCTAAACATGCTTTTTATTGGTATCCAGATGTTGAAGCACTGCCCTATTATGAAAGAGGCGCACCCATGCATACCTTATTTGATTGGTGGTTGGCCTCACAAGGAATGTTGTTGACACATGCAGCTGCCATTGGCAATCATGATGGCGGAGTTCTGATCGTAGGAAAAGGTGGGCAAGGCAAATCTACTACCGCTATATCAAGTTTATGGAGTGATGGTCTTTATTATATATCAGACGATTATTTGATATTAGAGAATGTATCAAGCCCTAAAGTATATAGTTTATATAATACCGGAAAATTAGATTATGAACATGTACAGACCAAACTACCACACTTATTACCTTTATTAGATAATCCATTAAGTGCTAAAGAAGAAAAAGGGCTATTTTTTTTTAATAGAACACATAGATCAAAGATAAAATCTTCCTTACAGCTTACTAGTGCTATATTACCACAAGTGACTACTCAAAAACATACTACGATTTCATCCATAAAACCTATGAAATTATTAATAGGATTGGCAGCTAGTACGATGTACCAATCATCAGGGAGCAATGCTGAAGGATTGAAAATATTAACAAAAACCATATCAGATTTACCTTGCTATGCTCTGAATATAGGACAAAACTTAGATGAAATATCTAAAAGTATAAAGGAAATAATAGACCAGCATCATGTCGTATACTAAATTAATATCCGTAATTATTCCTGCTTATAATGCAGAAGATTTTATAAGCGATACTGTACATAGTATTTTACAACAACAATATGACAATATTGAAATTATCGTAGTGGATGATGGATCTAGTGATTTAACAGCTACTATATGTAAATCACTTCCTGTTACCTTAATTCGTCAACAAAACAAAGGAGTTTCTGCCGCAAGAAATACTGGATTAGAAGCAGCTAATGGTGACTTAATAGCGTTTTTGGATGCAGATGATCTATGGTGTGATGATAAATTAAAAAATCAAATAGCATTATTAGCACAATCACCATCCAGTTCTTTTGTTTTAGGACTTAGCACCGCAATCAATATAGACGGTATACCGATAACTGAACCACAATTTGTGCTATCGTTAGGTACAATATTGGTAATACGAGAAGTATTTACAAAAGTGGGTGGTTTTGATACCGCACTTGATTTTGGAGAAGATATCGATTGGTTTTTACGGATCATGGAAGCTGGCTATTTATGTGTTATTGACCCTAATCCCGTATTAAAGTTTCGACGTCATGAAAATAATATAACCAATGATCGTGCAAAAACAAATCAATTTTTTTTACGAGCTATTAGGCATTCATTACAAAGACGACGAGATAATAAAGAAATTACTCAAAACCCTTTAGATAATTTATTATCTCAATTAAAAGAACTAGATATTGCTAGTAATTTCTTTGCTAACTAAAACCTTATCAATGGAATATAATAATAACATTTCCCTTCCTCTTGTCAGTGTAATTATACCAGCATTTAATGCCAGTAATTATATAGAGGAAACTTTGGTTAGTGTATGTAATCAAGAGTATCCTAATATAGAAATAATTGTAGTTGATGATGGATCAGAAGATGATACATCTAATATTGTAAAACAGTTTGATGCAACTTATATATATCAGGAAAACAAAGGACTTTCTTCAGCAATGAATACAGGGTTTACTGCCGCTAAAGGAGCATTTATAGCCTCTGTAGATGCCGATGATTTATGGTTACCTAAAAAAATATCCTTACAAATGGAATTGTTTCAGGCTGATCCAAGTTTAGATATGGTCTTTTGCCATATTGAGCAATTTCTTTGCCCAAAAATTAAAGAGTCTGAACAACGTTTTTTTATTCCAGAACAATCCAAAGTACTTCCTGGCTATACTTCTATCGCTATGTTAATTAAGAAAACTTCATTTTTTCAAGTAGGCCTATTTAATGAAGCTTATAAATTTGGAGATTTTATTGAATGGTATTCCAGAGCTAAAGATTTAAATCTAAAACAATCAGTACATACAGATATATTAGCACTAAGAAGAATTCATAAAAGCAATATGAGTTCTGATCAACCTGCCGCACAACGTAATTATATGGAAATCATTAAAGAACGTCTGGCCAGACAAAGAAAAGCCAATACCAAATGAGCCAGTTGTTCTCTTTCTTTCCTTATATCCGCAATTTTTATAAAAAAGGTAGCATTATCATTCTATTGTCTATAATGATTTCTGTTATTCAGGCACTGCTACTGATACCTATTGCATACTTTATTAAAGAAACCTTTGATAACGCTATTCCCAATCAAAATACTAAACAAATTGTGTGGTATGGTTTGAGTATAATATCCTTATTCGTTGTTAGTAGTTCTATTGCTATATATATTCGTTGGAAAGTTTTGGAATTAGTAAAGAAACATATTAAAAAACTTCGCATTCAACTAATTGATACATATTTATCACTACCAAGAAAACTGTATACACAACTTTCTCCAGAAAAGCTTCACGTACTATTAGGTATAGAAACAGAACGACAGGATCGTATGCTTAACGCCTTGTTCGGTACATTAATACCATCAACAATTGTATCCTTAATACTTATTGCGTCTTTATTATATATCAGCCCTACTCTTTTTGTATATGCGTTTAGTGGTTTAGTACTCATTTTTTTAATGCACAAAGTATTAGCTAATAAATCAAAGCTAATTTCGAACGTTTTTCATAAAACCTTTGATGAGTTTTATAGAGGGATTATGTTTATAAGTCATAAGACAGATTTAATTCATAATCAAGCAACTGAATCCTATGAATCCACAAAACAAAAAAGAAAAATAGAAAACGTTTTTATAAGTAGTGTGAATATGGTAAAAACTAACACCTTATTTAGATTTGCACAAGAAAATGTAATGATCATATTAGGAGTGTTCTTAATTTTTATAGGTGCTAATATGGTTACATCTAATGTACTAAGTGTTGGCGAACTACTTTCGTTTTACCTTGTTATTGGATTGTTACGATCACATATGGGAGTTTTTTCATCATCCTTACCTGATATTGTAGAAGGTAAAGAGAGCCTTAAAACACTTCATGAGTTTCTATCATCTCCTAAAGCTATATATACGGGAAAACAAAAAGTCGAAATTAAGGGAAATATACATATGAGCAATATTTATTTCTCTTATGATAATAAACAAGTTTTACAAGGAGTACAACTCCAGTTAGTTGCAGGAAAATGTATTGCCTTATATGGTAAAAATGGTTCTGGTAAAAGTACCATTATATCACTTTTGCAAGGATATTATCGACCTGATCAAGGTACTATTATTGTGGATGGAGTGTCTTATGATAATATGGACATCCAATATTTTCGTAAACAGATTGGAGTGGTTCAACAACAACCTATATTGTTTTCAGGAAGTATTTATGAAAATATTATTTATGGGCATGCTAATACAGATCTTCAAAAAGTAAAAGAAGTGGCTAAATATGCAGGAATATCATCTTTTATAGAATCTTTACCCAATGCGTACGAAACGCAAATTGGTGATAACGGTATTTTATTATCAGGAGGACAACAACAACGTATCGTATTAGCACGCGCTATTATCAATGAACCTGCTGTTTTGATTCTTGATGAACCAACAAATCACCTGGATGATACCAGTATTTCATTACTTCTGGAGCAGTTGAAAAATTTATCATTTGCTCCCGCTATTTTATTAATTAGCCATCATAAACTAATACATAATATTGCAGATGAAGTATATCAATTAGAATCTGGAAAGACGGATAGAATTAAGTAGATATCAAAAAAGACTATTACCTTATTAATTATAAATAATGACCATAGATACGTTAATATCCAAAGTGAAATCCTGGCCTAACAAAGATCAGACATTACTACTTAAAGCTGCATTAAGTAAGGATAAAAGCGCAATTGAAGCTTGGGAACAATGGTGTTCCAAAGTTGATTTTGAAAATACTGATAATGGTTCTTATCGCTTATATCCTTTAGTATATCGTAATCTTACAGATATGGGAGTTAAGTCGGATACTACCTTAGAAAGATGTAAGGGAGTCTATAGATATTATTGGGCCTATTCGCATCAGTTATTCCAAAAATCTGAAGTTATTATTAAAGAATTGATGGATGCCGATATCCCCGTTTTAATACTTAAAGGAACTCCGTTAGCATTGAATTATTACAATAATCTAGCAACGAGACCTCTTAATGATATAGATATTATGGTATCTCATACCCATAAAACGAAAACCATAGAAATTTTAGAACGGAATGGATTTCATGCAGTTTTTCCAATTTTGAAAGAAACCTTTTCTTGGGAACATGCCAAAGGTTTTAAAAATAAAGATGGATTTGAAATAGACCTTCATCTAAGTTTAATAGCAGAGAATCTAAATAAAGAGTATCAAAAGACGTATTGGGATCAAGCAGAATTATTTGAATTTCAAGGCTTAAAAGTATTGACTACTTGCGCTACAGATCATCTTTTTCATACGATCATCCATGGAGTTCGACATAATGACCTATCTCCTATTCGATGGATTGTTGATGCCAAAATGATTTTAGATAAAGGTACTATAGATTGGGAACGATTCATTACGTTGGCAAAAGAAAATAAACTTTCTGTAGCACTAGTAACCTCTTTAGTATATTTAAAAAGACATTTCATTACCACCATCCCTAAAGAAGTAATAGACAAGCTTCAGCAAATACCGCATAGTCGTATTGAAGAAATAGAATTTATTTCGAAAAATAAAGCACTACAAGGAATTATACACAGAATACAAACGCAGTGGTTCTATTATTCCAGAGCAAGTACAAGTAATTCATATTATTTTCCGTTTAGCTTTTTGACATACCTAAAAACAAAATGGTGGCTCCCATCTATTGCGCATATTCCGTTATATATTGGTAAGGCTTTATGGAGAATAACAACTTCTAAAGATTAGGATTAATTTATCTAGCGGTTCCTTTTAACTGTGCTGTTTTTAGGTTTTGTTTATAATTTTCTAATTGCGGATGTGAAACTCGTTCTGCAATTGCGACAGCTTTAGAATAACATTCAATGGATTTCTTATACTTTTTTAATACTAAATATGCTTCTCCTAAACTATCCCAGGCATTAGAGGAATGTGGATATTTTGAAATACTTGTTTTGAAAAAATCTAATGAAAACTCTGGATAGTCAGAATATAAAAAATCATATCCTAAACTATTTAGTAGATTTTCTTCAGGATTATGTTTGGTAAGAAAAGCATTTTTTAGACTATCAGCTATATTAATTTTTCCAGCTTCCAAATGAATATTAATTACACCTTTCATGGTTGATCTAGAAGGATGTACTGTATAACCACTATGTTTTGATAATGTATTAAAGTAATTTTGTAAAGCGACGATTCCTCCAGATTTTATAAATTTAGAATATGAATCCCTATTTGGATATCCTTTTAATCGATATTCATCTTTTAGATTATTAGCTCGTAAATATACTTGGTGGATAATTTCTTCAGCTTTTAGATTGCTTCTGTTGGCAAGATATATAATCGTAGTTTCATCATCATATAATGCAATAAATGAACTATTACCTGCTAAAGCTCCTCCATGTCCATACAATGCAACTTTAGTATTTTTTTCAATAATATCATCCCAGTTTCTTACCCATCCATAGCAATATCCTTTTTTATTAGGAGTCCACATTATGTTGCTGAATTCTGGAGATAATAATTGATTTGATTTTACTGCTTCACTCCAAATAAACAAATCTTTAACTGTAGAATGAATACCTCCAGTAGCATATGCTGTAGATTGATCTCTAAAAGGAGCTTCTGTCGTTTTCCCTCCATGTTCTGATGACCACCACTCCCATCCATAAACCTCTTTATAACTATATCCTTTTGCCAAATGCTTCTCTACATATTCATTATCGGCAAATCCAGTATTCTTTAGACCTAATGGTTTAACTATGGATTCATCTAATAATTGCGCATATGTTTTTCCTGAAACTTCTTCAAGTATTACCCCTAAAAGGTCATATCCCAAACTACTATAAGAATATGATGTTCCAGGTTTATTAATAAGTTTGGTTTGACCTATTAATTGTGCAAGTTCTTTAGGAGTATACTTAGTATTGCCAAACTCCTGTAAACTAATTCCAATTGCTTGTAGTCCATTATAATGTGGCAATCCTGAAGTATGTGAAAGTAATTGATGAATTGTGATTTTATTTGTCAATCTTTTTGGCAAATAAGGAAGATATTGCGTTATGGTATCCTGTAATTGGATTTGCCCCTTCTCTACCAATTGCATTACCAGCATTACTGTAAATTGTTTCGTAATTGATCCTATTCCAAATTTAGTATCAATTGTATTAGGGATACTAGCTTCTCTATTAGATTCTCCATAAGCTTTATGAAAAATAATTTCACTTTTTTTTGCAACCAATATAGTACCACTAAACGGACTTCTTATTTTAATATTTAATGTTGGGTTCTCATAACTTCTCATCAGTTCATCCAAGGTTTTCGGCTCTGAAATGAAGGTGGTTATAGTTCCCCAAGATAGTAGTACAACTAATAGTATAAAGCTAATTCTAATGATATTCTTTTTCATAAATATATAATTCCAATGGTTATATAGAATGATAAAAGTAATATGAAGAAAGATTTGCGGTTATGTCAAACGTACATCATTCTTACCTCATTCATAGGTCATTGATGTTAACAACATTGAATACCAGTTAATCAACCAGTGTTTGTTTATAACTAAAAATGGCCTTATTTATTAAAAACTCATTCATTATGAACGAATTCTAAATTATTCTTTACGGATTCTAAAGATTAATAGATAGGGTTGAATTAAAGAATATTTTTACTGCCTTATAAATTGGTTAACCAATTTTATATTTAAAATGTACACTTACAATATACTTCAAGTTTTATGAAATAAAATTGTAAAAATAAAAACACTAACCATATATCTTAACCATGAAAACTTCAAATTATACCCTACTTCTATTATTAGGAATACTTCTATTTCTTACTAATACTTCTAATGCGCAAATTCTATTATCTCATGATTTTGATAATGGTAATCTTGGTCCATTTAATGTATGTACAACTCAAAATCCTAACTATTCCAAAGTAGTTAATGGACGATTAAAAACGTGGTGGACATCAGAAGGATATAATGGCACGAGAATGGATAAAGGTGCTGAAGCTTGCGGAGATCAATGGACAACGTATAAAGAAGGATGGTATGGTATGAATTTAGAACTAGGTGCTGATTATCCAAAAAATAAAAAAGCAGGTATTGCGCAAATATTTGGATTCATTCCTGGGTTTTGGTCTTGGGAATCCATGCTACAGATTGAAGATGGAGATTTAACAATTATTCATAGATCCAATGGCGGAAGCAGCAGTAATGTTGAAGAAGTAGTATATCCAAATTTCCCTTATGAACAGGAGGTTCCTATTGTTATTCATTTCATTTTATCCAATCAAAACAAAGGTAAATTTGAGATTTGGGTTGACGGAGTGAGCAAGTACAAGAAAACTAATATAAATTTTGGATTTGGAAATTTTGATGGTAACGATACAAAAATAGGAAACGCGAATGAAGATTTCGGTTCTGAAAGTGCAGGCTCATTAACAGTTTTAAAGATGGGACAGTATAACTTTCAGGATTCTGAGTATGATACTAACGAAACAAGAACCGTATATTATGATGATGTTTCTTGGTATAATGGGCCTAATGGATATAATATTGTTAATCCTGGTGAAAATACTGTAGATATTTGTGACAGTCATAATGCATTTACAAGAATAGAAGCCGAAGATTTTTGTGAACAATCAGGTATACAAACAGGAACTACCAATTCTTTTGTTGGTTGGGTGAATAACGGTGATTGGGTACAATACGAAAATGTTGATTTTGGCTCTGGAGCTAATGCAATAGAAATTTCTGCATCGAGCGGTACTTCTGGAGGAACTATAGAAATAAGACAAGGAAGCGTTTCAGGAACTTTATTGGGTACAGTAGAAGTTACCAATACAGGATCTTTTACCTCTTGGAAAACTCTGACAGCTGGCATATCACCAGTAAATGGAGAGCAGGATATTTATTTTGTATTTACTGGCGGAAATGGATATTTATTAGATGTGGATTGGTTTAAGTTTTTAGAAGATACAATAGTAAATCCTTGTAATTCACCTTTGGCAGATGTTACACCACCTTCTGATCTAATAGACGGAATAAATTATGATTACTATGAAGGTTCTTGGAATTCTTTACCTAATTTCAGTTCACTTACACCCGTTTCAAGTGGTATAGCATCATCTATTGATCTAAATAATGCTGCAAGTGCAGACAATTTTGGGCTAAGTTTTAATGGATATATTTATATTCAAAATGAGGGTAGTTATACGTTTTATACAACTTCTGATGATGGCTCTTCACTTTGGATCGATGGAACTAAAGTAGTAGATAATGACGGGTTACATGCCGCACGAGAAGAATCTGGAACAGTTTGCTTAGAAGCTGGATATCATAAAATAGAAGTTCAGTTTTTTGAAAAAACAGGAGGAAATGTCTTGTCTGCATCTTACGAAGGTCCAGGAATAACCAAACAAAATATTTCAAACCTGTACGGAACCTCTACAACTTCGGAGTGTTCAATTCCTTGGACAGATAACGACTTTACTATTTCTGATGAAGTGGTAAACTATAGTTCTGGAATTATTGATATTTCTTGTGCTTCTTCAAGCCTTGAAGTATCTATGGACATTGAAGGTATTGGATCTATGGAGAATGCAGATTATTTAAATATATACTATACTATAAATGGAGGTTCACAACAGCTTATTTCTGAAAATGTAAATGCTTTTTCAGAAAAGACTGTTTCCGTTAATGATATTACTGGCAATACTATTGAGATTATTATCAATGGTGCTACTAGTGTAGCTTCAGAAACTTATTTTATTTCGAATATTAGTATATCTGAAGGAACTAGCAACACACTAGATCAAACAATTTCTTTTGGCTCTTTACCAACCAAGGAGGTTGGAGATTCAGACTTTTCTCCAGGAGCAACAGCTAGTTCTGGTTTATCAGTTTCTTATACAAGTTCAAATACAAACGTAGCAACCATTGTTAATGGTAATATCCATATTGTTAGTGACGGTACTTCTACCATAACCGCTTCACAAGGTGGAAATAACACCTATAATGCTGCTCCAAATGTAACACAGATATTAACGGTATATCCAATGGATAATACTAATACAATTACAATTCAGGAAAACACAACTGGATTCTGTTCTAATGATGGTTCGATCGACAATAATCATGTGGGACATACAGGAACAGGGTTTGCTAATACTGATAATGCATTTGGTAATGGAATAAATTGGAAAATTGATGGTACTGCTGGATCATATACAATTAGTTGGAGGTATGCCAGTTCAAGTAACAGATCGGCAAAATTAGTAGTTGATGGATCCACTATAGCAAATAATATAAGTTTTAACAATACAGGAAATTGGACTAGTTGGGATACAGAATCAGTAACAGTAAATCTTTCTGCAGGAGTAAAAGATATACGTCTTGAGGCTACAAACAGCTCAGGACTTGGTAATATTGATTATATGAAAGTAACTGGACCTAATGTTGCTGCATATGCTTGTACAACTATAGGAGGAGATTGTTCAGATTTTTTTGGTGGACTTTCAATCTCGCAAGCCAATCCTGGTTGTAGCAACGATAATGGCCGAATTACTATTAATTTTGAAGATTCGGATGCATATACTCAAATTCAATTAAGTATCGATGGAGGAAACTCATACCCTATTACTGTTAATGACAACGCTGGTTCTTATAGTTTTACGGGCTTAGGTAATGCAGAATATCAAGTAGCTGCTAGATATGCAGGTGGAGATTGTGAATACAACGTAGCACATCTTATTTTAATAAAGGATTGTGGAGATATTCCTTTGAATCCAGGAGGAGTTTCTTGGCATGATAGTTATGAGGCTAATGGATTTTGCTGGTGTAGTACTAATTTTGATCACAATTTAGGTAGTAAGAAAGTAATTGTAAATGGAACTCAATATAGTGTTGTTGATATTTGTGATGAATTAGAAAAACATCCATTATTTAGATCTAGAAATAATGGAGACAATATATATAATGATGTTCAATGTGGAAATGGACCTATAAATGACTCTAGTGATGAACCATTGTGTCCAGGAAGAGTTGATATGGGTGTAGAAGGATGTCTATTAAGAGGTGTTGCTGGGATATGGAATGGCTCGCTGGTAGAGATCGTTTTAAAGGAAATAATAAATTACCTGAAGATAATATATCAAAAGGAGCTCCTTCTGTATATCCTAATCCTTTAAACAACGCTGATTTACTAAACATAACAGTTTCTGGTTTAGGTTCAGCTCGAGTAGAGGTTTATAATTTAGCTGGTATACGAATACATTCAGAAAATATAAAAGGTGAATCCGCTGCTTTGAATTTACAACACTTGAATACTGGTGTTTATATCCTAAAAATACTGGATAATAAACAATCATATTTTAGGAAAATAAGTATTCGAAAGTAACTGTTTAAGTCATATAAAAAATAGTTCAAAGCAAATATGCTTATCATAGAGATGGAGGAAATTAGAAGTGATTTTTAACTTTAATTTCCTCCATCTTTAATTTTATCACTTCTTTTGCTCTTTTTTTAATAGTTACTACATAGCGATTTTTAGAATAAATTAGGAACAAAAGAAAGAATGTTCTTATTATCGCGATTTAATTGAGAAGAAGTCCTAGCTATCGTAAAAATATTAAAGAAAATAGATAATGTATAAATTATCATAACTACATAAAGGCCATCTCCAGCATTACCAATAATAAGATTAGATAACGAAAGTGAAAGAATGATCATCACTATAGTCAATATACTCCACAATAATTGAAAACTAATAATTTTTCCAGCTATAGCATTTCCAGAATTCACATTCTTGTCCATTCTCCATACTATAGAAGGAACTATTAGATTTATTAATGGAATAAAAGCAAATACTATTGCAGATAAGTTAATACGCTTTAAAGATGATTTTTTGGTTATTGTATGTTGTGTTTCAGAGTCTATAGGAATTAGTTCAGAAAGGTTTAATTCAAGTGTATCTGCCAATGTTTTCAAAGTAAAAGGTCTTGGATTTACTATACCTTTCTCAATTCGTTGTATCGTACTTAACGAAACATTTGATTTTTCGGCCAATGCTTCTTGTGATAAACCTTTACTTTTACGAATAGCACTTATTTTTTCACCCAATACAATACCGGACTTATCAACCTGCATAATTAGTCTTTTTACAACATTAAGAATTCACCAAAATAAGGTTTTGTTTTACAAATGTAATATATAATATAGTTTATGAATCATAATACAACCGATGAAACTCTAATCAAATACTATAAAATCTGTGATTATGTGGTCTTCCAGAAAACTTATTTTCTTAAACTATTGATAAAGATATATTCAATCTCAAATCAATAATCGTAAATTATGCCAATAAAAAATCACACATGAAAACATCTTATAAATTATTAGCGATAGCATTACTAATATCAACTATAGTATTTGCTCAAAAAAAGAATCCCATTATAGAGGGAATGATCAAAGAAGCTAATGAAAACTCTAAACTAGAATCTTTAGCTCATGAGCTTACAGATGTTATAGGTCCTCGTTTGGTGGGGACTCCTCAAATGAAAAAGGCGAATGATTGGGCAGTTGCCAAATATAAAGATTGGGGAATTAGTGCAAGAAATGAAAAATGGGGCGAATGGCGTGGATGGGAACGTGGTATTACTCATATAGATATGATATCTCCTCGTGTTCAAAGTTTACGAGGAACACAACTTGCTTGGAATCCTAGCACTTCAGAAGAAGGTGTTACTGCTGAGCTAATCGTACTTCCAACAAATGTAAAGGATTCATTGGGTTTTGATGCATGGTTGACTAAGGTGAAAGGAAAGATTGTACTTATCTCAATGTTACAACCTACAGGACGTCCTGATTATAACTGGGAGGAATTTGCTACAGAAACATCATTTGCAAAAATGAAAGATGCTCGTGATGCTCAAGTTAAAGCTTGGCGAGAAAACATGAGAATTACAGGTTATAACCGAAGGACTTTACCCATAGCATTAGAAAAAGCTGGTGCGGCTGGTATTGTCACTTCTAATTGGTCAAGAGGATTTGGAGTAAATAAGATTTTTAGTGCTCGCACAAAGAAGATTCCCACTGTTGATCTTGAATTAGAAGATTATGGGATGTTATATAGATTGGTGAAATCTGATCAAAAACCAAAAATCAATATTGTAGCAGAATCCAAAGAATTAGGAATTGTACCAACCTTTAATACAATTGCTGAAATTAAAGGGACAGAAAAACCTAATGAATATGTTATACTTTCTGCTCATTTTGATTCTTGGGATGGCGGAACTGGTGCTACTGATAATGGTACAGGTACTATAATTATGATGGAAGCTATGCGTCTATTAAAAAAGTTCTATCCTAACCCTAAACGTACCATCCTTGTTGGACATTGGGGTAGCGAAGAACAAGGTTTAAATGGATCCAGAGCTTTTGTAGAGGACCATCCAGATATTGTGGCAGGTGTACAGGCATCTTTTAATCAAGATAATGGTACTGGTCGTGTTGTACGACTATCTGGAGGTGGGTTTCTTCATTCGTATGATTATCTAAGCAGATGGTTGGCTGCAGTTCCTAAGGAAATTACACAACATATAGAAACTACTTTTCCTGGAACTCCTGCTAGAGGTGGTTCTGATTATGCTTCTTTTCAAGCTGCAGGAGCACCAGCATTTAGTTTAAGCTCACTTAACTGGTCCTATTGGAATTATACATGGCATACGAATCGAGATACTTATGATAAGATAATTTTTGATGATGTTCGTAATAATGCTATTCTTACCGCCATACTAACCTATATGGCTAGCGAAGATCCTGAAAAAACATCTCGAATTAAAAGCGTGTTACCAGTTAATTCTAGAACTGGAGAACAAAGAAAATGGCCTACACCAAGATCACCGAATCGTAAAGGAGGAATAAATTAATTTTTATAGTTTATACTTATTAATAAAAAACAGGCTGTATAATCGTAAACAGCCTGTTTTTTTATTTCGTATGTGCATATTAATTAGTACATCTCAGGTTTACCAAGTGTAATAATATTATTTTCCTTTTTCTTATCGATTAACAGATGTTTAGGGTCAATACATACCTTCGTAGGTTCTTGATCTAATATGATTTCTAATGATGTAAATTGACTTGATATTTTATGTTTTTTAAAATATATTAAATCCTCCTTTCCTTCAATGTTTTCTGCATATACTCCTACCTCAATCCAATCATTTATGGCTACTGGTTTTTCTGATTTTAGACCATCAATACGATATTTCATTATATCTAAACCCAGTTCTATTTTATACTTATTAGCTTTTGTTTTTGTATAAGACGCTTCATTAATTTTGCCTTCATATAAGGTAACAGTTTCGAATAAATCTGTAATCAGATATTGTAAACTATCAGGTGTTACTTCTCTAAAGTATGGTAGTAAATCTTTAGTGGTCGCGTATCTATCGGTTTTTGTTTTTTTAAGGCCTTTAAAACTATCCCAATCATTAATAAACCTTTTTAATGCAATATTTACACTATCTTCTGAAACATACTGTTGCAAAGCGTACATATTGATTACTCCTTTATCATAATAAACATAATCTTGACCAGATTCTACTAAGTATAACGGCATTTCCTTAATTTTTTCATTAGCTCGTCCTTTTAAATAATTATCAAGGCTAGTTCTTAAAAACTGCTGCACTTTTTCCTGAGGATACTCTTCTTTTAATACCATTAATGCAGCATATTGTGCTAAGGTTTCAGAAAGCATTGCCTTTCCTTGTACATTAGCTGGGTTTACTTGATGTCCCCACCATTGATGGGCCATTTCATGTGCCGTTACATAAAAAGCCATATCCACATCCTTTGTATCATCAATATCCATGATAAATCCAATACTTTCTGAGAATGGAACCGTATTGGGGAATGATTGAGCACGACTTTTGTAGCTGGGAGATTCAACAATCCGCATTTGTTTATATTGATATGGGCTAAAATGTTTCCCAAAATAGTCAAAGGATTTTTTCATGCCATTCATCATTCTATCTAGATTATATTCGTGTCCTTTATGATAATAGATTTCAAGATCTATCGCACTACTAGTTCCTTGTTCTTTTGATATCCATTGATCTTTCATTACTTGATATTCTGCGGATATTATCGAATAGAAATTAGACATCTGTGTGTCCATTTTATAATGAAAATAGGAACGGTTACCTTCCTCCCATTCTTTTTGTAAATATCCAGGTGCTAAGGCAATTTGATTCTTAGCTGTCCCTAAGATAATTTCAAAATTAATCTCTTCACCATCTCCAGAAGACAATCCTTCAAGAATAGCCTTAGGATCGTTTATGTTGGCTCTTCTCAATCTTGGTTCTAAACCATAAGATTCTCTTTGAGAATTATCTTCTAACTCAATATATTCATTGTATCCGATTGTTGGTAGGTAAAAATTATTAAAAAAGGTTCCATTATATATGATATTGGTATTTGAATTTTCTATAAACCCTTTAGTTGTATGAGTTTGTCTGAATTCCATTTTAAGAGCATCACCTGGTTTTAAGGGTTGATGAAGCTCATATATATAATATCCATAGAGTTGATGTTGATTATTTACATTCGCACCTTTTTCAATATTCAAATATTCTATTTCCACCCGATCATTGGGTGTTTTTTGGATATGGATTTCTTTAATAGCCGTATCATTAGTGTTCTTTAACATAAAATATCCTTCTGCAGTATAATTTCTTTCATATGGATATAATTCTATCTTTAAATTAACATCTACTATTTTGGGCTGTAAGATTTGATCGTACTTTTTTAATGTTTTTTCATAAGTTACTCTATGTGCTATTTGAGTTGAGATAGTTGAATAATCATTTAGAATATTTGTATTGTAGAATATGTAACATCCAGATAATACAAAAACTGAAACGATAGCTATACCGAATCGTATTAATGGTTTTGTGAATCTTAATTTACTTGATTTCCAACGTCTTTTTATATTAGACTCCGTTCCTCTTACAGAGAAAATGATTGCTACGATAAATAGTATTGTGCAAAACGCAATCCAATAAATTTTAAACCAAATATATGGTTCCCAAAAATGACCATATCCATTCATATCCGAATAGGTTCCTAAACTGGCTCCGCCTAAATTGTATAGCCCGTGATCATATCCAAGTACTTGTAATCCAATGGTCGTACAGAACGTAAAAATTAAAGCTGCAATATGTGATAAAAACTTATGATTCATTACTGTTTGAAAGAAAAAACAGATCATCGAAAAAAGAAAAAGAAATGGAAGTATTTCAACGAAAAAGAAACTGAAATATAACCCCAATTCAAATTCATAATATCCTTTAGAAATTTGAAAAAAGATTCCCGTTATGATCATAAGAACCATCAAAACGCTATAAGAAAGTATAAGAGCTATTAATTTACTCGTCAAATACACACTATCTGAAACTGGCAAAGCATCATAAATCAAACTTAGTTTTGCACCTCTTTCTTTCCATACTAACTCTCCAGAGTAAAATATGATGATCAATAAGAAAAATAAAATTGTGTTTTCTAATAATTCTCCAACAATGATATAGGTGGTTGGATAACTATCCACACCAAATGATGTATCTAAACTTATTGAACTGATTAGTAGGATTCCTAATGCACAAGCGGTAATTACCAAAAATGGTACTGATGTTAGAATAGATTTAAAATAAAACAATGAATGATGATATAAAAGACGCATTTTATTAAAATGTAAGGGTGTTCTATCGCCGCCATTAAGTATGGCATCTATTTCTTCAGTAGTCTTCTTCTTACTATCAATTTTAACTTTGTTATTCTTTTTTATAACACCATTTTTAATGACATTAAAATTAAATCTATAATATCCTATGATTAAAGTTATTAATCCAACAAACACCCATAATACTCTATTGTAGAATAATATACCTTCTAGAGGAACTATCATGCTGTTTCGTTCGATAACAGTCCAGTATTGAGTAACCAAACTAATTGTTTGAAATGAAAAAGGTTCTAAAAGTCCTGATAGAAATAGATTTTCTGACGCATTAGCTAATTGCATCGAGAACATATATACCATTAAGAGTAATATTCCTTGGACATAGACAACCATTAATTTTCTGCTTAAAGCACCACTTACAAAAAATATTGCTCCTCCAAAAAACAAGCTGGGAAGTATCAAAGTAATAAATGGATGAAAATAATGCCAGAAATTAAAAGCCAATAGAGCGTCCTTATTTCTCCAAGGCAAAAACTCACTCAATATCATACCTAATGGCAAGGCACAATAAATAAACAATAGTATCACAAAGGAACCTAAAAAGCGACCTAGCAAATAATCTCTTTTTTTAATAGGGTTTACAAACATTAACGATTCCATATTATGATCAAAATCTCTTAACGCCGCAACTCCCATAATCATTGAGGTTATCATCATAAAAAAAGCAGAACTTATAGTCATCGTTCTAGCGATAACGTATGGAGCATTTCTTTTGATTGGTTCTATATTTCCTTCAAAAATAAGATCTACTGCTAGCATAGAATACAACAGCAGAATGATAAAATATAGATAGGTATCATAACGTTTTACCCTATATTTAATTTCAAATTTTAATATATCGAATAGCATAATCATTGGTATTAAATGAGTATTGAAAAATTTTAAAATGTGTATGTTTAAGAATGGAAGTTTTTATCCTAGTTTTTTCCAAAAAGATTAGAAAAGTATACATGTTCCAGATCCGCTGGTATGGCTTTAAACCCATTTCCTGGGTTATTTTTGCTCAAGACCTGTATCACAGGTTTTCCTAACATAAACTTCTCAGCGATAACTGTATATTCTTTTTTATATATAGCTAGTTCAGGTTTTTCAATAGTTTTACGATATATATTACCTTCTAATTGTGCAATGGATTGTATAGGATTACCCTTCAGTAATACCTGACCTTGATTGATAATCGCCATATTGGTACATAGTTCTTTTACATCGTCTACTATATGCGTCGAAAGTATCACAACGGTATTTTCTCCTATTTCACTTAATAGATTGTAAAAACGATTTCGTTCTGCAGGATCAAGTCCCGCAGTAGGTTCATCTACAATAATAAGTTTTGGGTTAGAAAGTAAGGCTTGTGCAATACCAAATCGTTGTTTCATTCCTCCTGAATAACCTCCAAGATTTTTCTTTCTATGATCATATAAATTCGTTTTATGTAATAGTGCTTCAACAAGTGCTTTACGTTGTTTCTTATTTGACAACCCTTTAAGTATAGCTAAATGATCTAGTAAAAACGCTGCAGACACTTTTGGATATAAGCCAAACTCTTGTGGCAAGTACCCTAATACTTTTCGAATTTCATTTTTTTCTTTTAATACATCTATATTACCTAGCATTATTGAACCGTTATCTGCATCTTGTAAGGTTGCTATAGTACGCATTAGTGTTGATTTCCCTGCTCCGTTTGGTCCTAATAATCCGAACATGCCTGTAGGAATATCCAAAGAAATGTTTTGAAGTGCTTTGGTACCATTAGTATAGGTTTTGGATAAATTATCGATTACAAGATTCATAAGGTTTTTATTTTATTAATGATGAAATTATTGATGTACAGCTGTTGCCAATTGTTACTAACAAACTGTTCATTTTTTGATTGAATGATTGATTAGTCAAACGTATTAATTAGCTCTTCTATAATTAAATAATAGTGATCAATTGGTTTCAAATGAGTACACAAATAATAGCAGTAAATAGCAACTGAGTATATCCCGGATTTGACATAGTTCATACCTGATTAGATAGTGTATGTCAACTTCTTTGGTGGATCTAGTATATTTAAGTAATATTGGGTATGATGTTACAAAATGATAGATATAATCGAGTGTTTATAACACTTTGTCTCTTTGTGTTCTCTTTAATAAGTGGTTTGTTTTTAATAACACTGGATATTAGGTTTACAGGTGTATTATTCACGCTTACCTCGATTGGAGTTATAGGCTATTTACTGTTATATTGGTTTTTGTCCAAAAAAAACTATATCAAAGACCTAAACACTTTAATACGTAAGGAAACCTTGGTAGTCGCTATACTTTTAGGGGTATTTTACCTGATAGGTATGCTAGAGTCTGACCCTACTCATGGAACACTTAGTATATTATTTGGAATTTCATTTGTCTCAGTATTATGTTTCCTTTATATCAGATATCGAATTGATCAAAAAGAAGACACAGCTTTTAGAAACTGGAATACAATAAGATTAGGTTTTTGGTCATTGATGATCAACATTGCTATTGTTCTTTTTAGTGTTGTGTTTTATACATTTGAAATAAAAGCAACTAAGCAAGGGACTTTAGTGTTATTAGAAGAAGAGGATTTACTTATGGATCTTCTAATACCATTAATCTTTTTAATGCTTATTGTATTTATATTAAACTGGCTAATCAGACAGATTAAATCGATAATTAGGCTTAAAAATGAGAAAACTAAAACAGAATTACTACATCTAAAAAGCCAGGTTAATCCTCATTTCTTTTTTAATACACTTAATAATCTTTATGGATTAGTAGAAGAAGATTCTAAAAAAGCACAAGCATTGATATTAAAATTATCAGATATGATGCGATATAGTATTTATGAAGGAGAGCATGATTTTGTTACTATCAACAAAGAAGTAGCGTATCTTCAAAATTATATTGAGCTTCATAAAATGCGCTATCACAAAAAAACAGATGTGCAATTTAGCTGTAGTGTAGAAAATAAAGAATCCAAAGTAATGCCACTATTATTTATCATATTACTTGAAAATGCATTTAAACATGGTTTAGAAAATCTTAGAGAAAATGCCTATGTTCGTGTTAATTTGATTGCTAGTAATGAGGAAATAAATTTTATTGTAGAAAATAATTTTGATACAGAAGAACTAACTAAGAAGCCTGGTATAGGGTTAAAGAACTTAAGAAGAAGACTTGAGTTAGTATATCCAAAGAAACATTCTTTATCCTTTTCTGTGACACAAGATGTTTATAAAGTGCAACTAAGGTTAAAACAAGTATGATCAAATACATTATTATAGACGATGAACATATAGCACACGGTATTATCAAACGTTATTGTGACTTATTACCGAACATGAAATTAATGAAGGATTGTTATGATGCTTTAGAGGCATTTGAGTATCTGAATCTCAATGAAGTAGATTTAATTTTTTTAGACCTTAATATGCCAAAACTTAAAGGGTTTGAATTTCTGAAGACACTTCCCAACCCTCCCAAGATTATTGTTACCACCGCATATAGTGAATATGCACTAGAAGGTTATGAACTTAATATTGTAGATTATTTACTAAAGCCTTTTAGTTTCGAGCGTTTTCTAAAAGCTGTAAATAAGGCGGTAACTTCACAAACAAAAGCCGCCATTACTTCTGAAACGAACTCGAAAGTAGAAGAAAAGAGTATTTTTCTTAGAAGTAATAAAAAATATACACAAGTGCTACTTAGGGATATTAAGTATATGGAGTCTGCAGGAAACTACGCAAAAGTGGTGACAATTCATGAAACCATTACTGTAAGAGAAAAAATAACGGATTTATTGGATACATTAGCAAGTGAAGATTTTTTGCAGGTACATAAGTCATTCGCAGTAGCCAAAAAACATATAAAAAGTATTGAAGGAAATAGAATATTAATTGGAGATCATATCATACCAATTGGAACCATGTATAAAATGAATATTATACAATTATTGAAATAATTATATGCACTTGGTAATTGATTTCTATTAAAAATCATAAAGTTTATTTAAATCTATGGCTTGTCTATCGTAAGATAAAAGGTTGTGGACAATATTTTTATATATTTATATCCTCACACATTTCTTACAAACTCATGATTTTAAGAATTTCCCTTTGTTTTTCCTTACTATTTATTGGTACTTCCTGTGAATCTGATACTACAAAAAAAGATTTAAAAGATGCGTTAACCATCTATGCATCCTTTGATGAAGGTATTCAAGCTGATTTTGCTTTAGGTGATCCAAAAATGTATAGCATTCCCTCGCGTAAGGCATTAGATTCGATCCAAATTGGTTTGCATAAAAAAGATGTTAGTATCGCTAAAGAAAAAGGGCTTCATGGGGATGCATTACATTATGGCACTGATAGTAAAGGTTATATTTACTACGTAAGTAAAGATAATATTGCATATAATTCTAGTAACTGGAATGGTGCAATATCATTTTGGTTAAGTCTGGATCCTGCCACAGATTTAGAACCTGGATATTGTGACCCAATTCAAATTACTGATGTGAGTTATAATGATGCTTCGATATGGGTAGATTTCACAAAAGAAAATCCTCGCGATTTTAGATTAGGTGTTATCGGAGATAAAACATCTTGGAAAAAAAATCAAGAGATTAAGGATAATGACGATGCTGATTTTATAACTCAACTCTTACCAGTTGATAAACCACCATTTGCGAGAGGAACTTGGACTCACATACTTATAAATTTTTCTGGATTAAATACAGATCAAGGTGAAACTTCATTTTATATCAATGGAGTATTAAAAGGAGAACGAAAAGGGATCGCTGATCCGTTTACCTGGGATTTAGAAAAATCTAATATATATCTTGGATTGGGATATATTGGGTTAATGGATGAACTTTCTATCTTTAATAGAAGCCTTACCGAAAAAGAGATTACTACTTTATATACACTGGAAAACGGAGTTCATACCATTCTAAAATAAAAACTCATTTACTTCACTTACCATAAAATTAAAACTATGATGCGTTTTAAAATCGTTATTATCAGTATTACTGCATTACTACTTTTTTCTTGTAAAACAGAAACAACAGTAAAAATCAGTGATGAAGAACAAAGATGGCAAACCCATGCGCTCAATACAACTATTATTAGAGATGGTTTTGGAGTGCCACACATATACGGAAAAACAGATGCTGATGCCGTTTTTGGATTACTATATGCCCAATGTGAAGATGATTTTAATCGTGTAGAACAAAATTATATATGGGCAACAGGTCGTTTGGCTGAAGTTGAAGGTGAAAAAGCAATTTATAGTGATGTAAGAGCAAAACTATTTATGACTGAAGAAGAAGCTATTGCTAATTATGAAAGTAGTCCAGAATGGCTTAAAGAATTATGTATAGCATTTGCAGATGGTATCAATTATTATCTAAAAACACATCCAGAAGTAACTCCAAAATTACTTACTCATTTTGAACCATGGATGCCTATGTATTTTAGTGAAGGTTCTATTGGTGGTGATATAGAACGTGTTTCGACTCGAAGAATTAGCGCTATGTATGAAAAAGGGATGGAAATACCAGTTCAAGAAGAACTTATAAAGCAAAAAGAAAAAGAAATGTTAGAACCTCAAGGTTCTAATGGAATAGCAATTTCTGGGTCTCTTACGCAATCCGGTAATGCTATGTTATTGATCAATCCACATACTTCATTTTATTTTAGAGGAGAAGTTCATGTGGTAAGTGAAGAAGGATTAAATGCATATGGTGCTGTGACTTGGGGTCAGTTTTTTGTATATCAAGGATTTAATGAAAAAACTGGTTGGATGCACACTTCTACATATACAGATGTTATCGATGATTTTGTAGAAACAATTGTTACAAAAGATGGAAAACTTATGTATCAATATGGAAATGAGTTACGTCCTGTAGATCAATATGATATTACATTAAAATATAAGGATGGAGAAAGTCTAAAAGAAAAAACCTTTCCTGCATATCGTACACATCACGGCCCTATCACACATCTTAAAGATGGAAAATGGGTTGCCTCTGCTTTAATGTGGGAACCAGTAAAGGTGTTACAACAATCCTATATTCGTACGAAGCAGAATGGATATAAGGGATTTCGTGCTATGATGGATATGAGAACAAATTCTTCTAACAATACTGTATATGCAGATGCAGAAGGGAATATAGCGTATTTTCATGGGAATTTTATTCCGATACGAGATTCATCTTTTGATTATACAAATCCCGTAGATGGCAGTAACCCCAAAACAGACTGGAAAGGGTTACATACAGTGGATGAGGCTATCACTCTGTTAAACCCTGATAACGGATGGTTACAGAATTGTAATTCTACTCCTTATACAGCAGCGTTGGAGTTTAGTCCAAAAAAAGAAGATTATCCAACCTATATGTCTATTGATCGTGAGAATTTTAGAGGAGTTCATGCTATTGAGCTTTTGAAGGATAAAAAAGATTTCACTTTGGATAGCCTAATCGCATTAGAATATGATCCGTATCTTCCTGCATTTGCTGAATTAATACCAGGACTTATAGATGCTTATGATAAGATAGATAAAACCAGAGAATTACATACTAGTATTGAAATCTTACGTAATTGGGATTATAAAACTTCTAAAGAATCTAAAGCTATGACCTTAGCACATTTCTATGGAACCCATTATGCAAAAAAAGGAATACGACCAGAAGGAAAGCGGTTAAGTGATATGCAACTCCTCACCTATTTTGGTAATCAATCTCCTTTAGAAGAACGATTAAGAATTTTTAAAGAAACCTTGATTCAATTAGAAAAGGATTTTGGAGGTGTTGTGCCTTGGGGAGATGTTAATCGTTTCCAACGTATTGATGGAGCAATTAAACAACCTTTTGATGATAGCAAACCTAGTACAGCTGTTGGTTTTGCATCTGGACGTTGGGGAGCTTTAGCGGCGTATGGAGTTAGATATAACAACAATACAAAGAAAATATACGGTACCAGAGGAAATAGTTTTGTAGCTGTGGTAGAATTTGGTGATAAAGTAAAAGCTAAAACTAGTCTTGCTGGAGGACAAAGTGGTGATCCCGATTCTCCTCATTTTAGAGATCAAATACAGCCATATGTTGATGCAAATTTTAAGGATGTACATTACTATAAAGAAGATGTATTAAAACATGCTAAAAAAACCTACCATCCAGGAGATAAATAAGTTCATTTTTTAGTTTAGGAAATGCTATTTAATTGCTTAAAAATTAGTTATTTGTATTAATTAAAAAACTCTATTCAGTACAATTGTTTTTTATTATAAAAGATGTACATTTTTTATAAAATCAATCACTTTTTGTTCTGGCATTTCACATGGTTTCAATAGTTCTGAAGTAGACGTGAGATAATAATTGAGACTTATAAAATCTTTTCCTTGTAACTCCTTGGCATAAATTTTAAAAGATTTCCCGTGATTAAAAATCTCCTTAGTAATACTGTATTTAGTATTGTTGTAAATCCCTTCTGAATAACCCTCGGGAATTTTTTGTATCCAGGTTAGTAGCATTATTACGAATATAATTGTTTCAAATTAATCATATAATCAATATAGAAATATCGAAACCATCATTACACCCAGAAAAGCAATTGGAACAATAAACATCATATATATAAATGAAACTAAATTTGCCTTTACAAAGGCCGACAACCAACTACTCCTATAAAAATTTCTAAACGCAATAACCAAATAAATAATAAATGATAAATAAATAATTACTTCCAACCAATTCGGAATATCAATCAACGCATTTGCCAAAATTAGTATGCAAAATGTAGTAAAAAGAAATGTGAAGAAATAAAAACTAAATACCATATGATGGGCAAAAGTACACCTTCTCCAATAAAAGATTTTAAGAATAAAGGCAAACAGCGGTAACATTAAAAACATGGTAATAGGTATCGTATCATATAAAGTGTTTAAAATTCCTCCACCCTTTTGCTCGTAAAATTTTAATATTTGACCAAAGAATTTTTTAGTAATAGCGCTATGATCTTCAGTTAATCCCATTATCTTCAATTTCTCTTCTTTTGAAGCACCAATCTTGATTAAGGAATCTAATTCTTTTCGTTTAAAGCTAAATGATACATTAGGAGTCTTTTGTTCTGCCGCTATTACAGAATCAATAACATTAAGATCTTCTTCTGATATCTTTGCCAACACTGGATTTTGCTTGATCACTTCTTTCGCTTTCTCTAGGTTGATAGAGTCCTTTTTAAACTGTAATGAGTCTAACACAACTTCTTTATCAAAACCTTTTTTAAATGTTTGTGTTAGATTATCATTTGCTTTCCTTACACTAAATGAAAAAGCAAAAAAGAATACGACCGAAATAAAAAGATAAAATTGAGCAGGATGCAAATAAGAAAGTCTTTTGCCATCTACAAATCGACGTGCTAGAATACCAGGTTTTGTCATCAAAGGGATAAAACTTCGAAAAAAACGTGCATCTATAGAAAAGTAATTACTAATAGTAATACTAAATAATACACCAAAAGTCAGTTTATCAGCAGATTCCTGACCGCAATAAGGACAATAATCAAAGGACTGATCAAAGGATTTTTCGCAATTTTTGCATTGATTAGTTGCAGACATTCAAAATGATTTGGTTAAATGTACAAAAAGAATTTTCAATTCTAGTTGCGACTTTAGTAATGCAGTTATTAAGCGATATAGATTACCACTATAAACTGCATAATATTTCGTATTTAATCTTGAAGAAATAGTGAATAAAAACCGTGTTCTATTACCTGCGATCTCTATTTTTGCATACGCTTAACAAAAACCTACGTATTTTCTTGTATTTTTGGCGCAAATCATACAAATAATATTCACACATCTTTTATGAAAAAAGTATTTTCCGTTTTAGCAATAACGGCACTTATTGCAGCTTGTGGTACTACAAAGAATACAACAAGTCAAACACCAAAGACTCCTAAAGTAGCAAGTAATCCGCAAACGTATGCCAATACCATTACTTCTGAAGATTTAAAAACTTCCTTGTACAAATACGCCTCAGATGAATTTCAAGGTAGAGAAACAGGAGAACCAGGACAAAAGTTGGCTGTTAATTTCTTGAAAGATCATTACATTAAATATGGAATTCAAGCAGCAAAAAAAGATGGTAACTATTTTCAGGAAGTACCTCTTGATGTTATGAATACTCCAGAAGTTACTATTACTGTTAATGATAAATCTTTTAAGTATTTAGATGACATGATCTCTTTATCTGCAGGAGCTACTGGTACATTCTCTATGAATGAAGTTGTGTACGCGGGTTATGGTATTGAGGATGAAAAATATTCAAGCTATTCAGGTATTGACGTAAAAGACAAAGTGATTCTTATAAAATCTGGAGAGCCAAAAAATGATGATGGAACTTTTACAGTTACTGGTAGCTCTGATGCTTCTAAATGGTCTAATATGAGACAGCAGTTTGCTGCTAAACGCGATGCAGCTAAAGAAAAAGGTGCAAAAGCTGTGATGTTCTACTTTCCAGAAGTATATCAAATGGCAGCAGCTCAGTTTGGTAATGCATCTGGCAGAATGTCATTAGCAGGTAATACTAAAGAAGCATATTTTTTCCTTATCAATACAGATTTAGCTAAAAGTTTAGTGAATGATATTGATACTAATAATAAATCTGCAGTAGTAAATACAAACCTAACTGTAGACTATAAAAATAATTCTAAGAAAATATCTTCAGAAAACGTAGCTGCATTTATTAAGGGGTCTGAGAAACCAGATGAGATTATTGTAATTTCTGCACACCTTGATCATGAAGGTGTTAAAGACGGTAAGGTATATAATGGAGCTGATGATGATGGGTCTGGTACCGTTGCTGTTGTAGAAATTGCAGAAGCTTTTTCTAAAGCTGTTAAAGATGGTAATGGCCCTAAACGTTCTATATTATTTCTAAACGTTACTGGTGAAGAAAAAGGACTTCTTGGATCACGTTATTACACTGATGTAGACCCTATCTTCCCATTAGAAAATACTGTTGCGGATTTAAATATTGATATGATTGGAAGAATAGATCCAAAACGTAAAGAAGGAAACAGAAATTACATATACTTAATTGGTAGTGATAAATTAAGTACTGAGTTGCATAACATTTCAGAAGAAGTAAATTCTAAGTATACAAATGTAGAATTAGACTATACCTATAATGACGAAAATGATCCAAATCGTTTTTACTACAGATCTGATCATTATAATTTTGCAAAAAATAACATTCCAGTGATTTTCTATTTTAATGGAACACATGATGATTACCACCAGCCAAGTGATACTCCTGATAAAATTGAGTATGACTTATTAGAAAACAGAGCTAGATTGGTCTTTTATACAGCTTGGGAACTTGCGAATCGTGAAAACCGTATTGTTGTGGATAAAGCCGAAAAAAAATAGTATACAATTATTACAATACAAACAAAATCCTTATGATGTATTCATAAGGATTTTGTTTTATAAGGGTTTCCCCCTTAATATTATCAGTTCTTTAACCCTTGAATTATAGGTACATCGTGTATAGATTTGTGCTACACAAAAAATAAAATTATTATGGCACAATCATCTTTTCAAGTTCAGACCTATTCTTACTACAATTGGTCTTCAAGAGCTGTGGGCAAAACCAACTTAATATTAAGAGGAACAGGAGGACAAACGTGTTCTGTTTGGTTTAGAGAAGACCCTAACGCTGTACTACCAGAAGCTACTCAATCAGGTACATATTACAGTTTTTATTACCATTATAATCAGTTACAACATTTAATTGATATGCTTAGAAATGAAAGCCCAATTTATGTCTATTTTAATAATGATAATGGATTTAATAACTCGAGGATATCTACAGCTAATGAGCCTGTAGGTGAAGGAGAGTTAAGTTAGTTACACTATGTTATATTTAAAAACACCGTACTATTTATAGTATGGTGTTTTTTTTCTTATCAAATCGTCAATAATTATATTTTCTTCATTATAAAAAATGATTATTAACACTATTTTATATGGCAAGACTTAGGAGATACTGTACTAAGAATCCATTAGTATAGTATTGGGATTTATTTAACGGTGAACATACCTCTTTTTTGTTATTTTTAGAAGGTGGATCAATTTATAAATCATACGTCATGAAAACATTAATAACATTCCTCATTTCATTAATCTTATCATTTTCTGTTAGTAAAATTCAAGCAGACTCTTCTTTAAAAATAAATTTTGAAACTGGAAATCCAGAAATTACATCAATTAATAATATGACTTTTGGACCAGAAGGTATTTTATTTATTGGTGATAGTAAATCTGCTCAAATTGTAGCAATTGATGTAAGTAAGCACTCAAAAAATGATAATTCAAAAGTTAGAATTGATCTTCTGGATAAACTAATAGCGGATATGCTGGGTGCTACTATCGATCAAGTACAAATTACCGATATGGCAGTCAATCCGGAAAATAATAACATCTACCTCTCGGTACATCATAGTTCTGGAACTCCTATATTGTTTATGGTCGAAAACAAAAAACTGAAGCAGATATTTCTTGATAATGTCTCATATAGTAAAATAAGTTTATTAGATCCTGTTACAGAAGAAGCACAAGATCGTAGAGGAAGAAAGCTACGTAAATGGGCAATTGCGGATATCAAATATACCGACGGGAAAGTTTTGTTGTCTGGATTAAGTAATAAAGAGTTTGCATCTACTTTTAGGTCAGTTCATTTTCCGTTTAATAAGAAACAAGATTACAGTTCTTTAGAAATCTATCACGCTGCACATGGCGCATATGAAACCCACGCTCCTATCAAAACATTTGTTACTACTGAAATCAACGGAAACTCACATCTGGTTGCTGGTTATACTTGTACTCCGCTAGTGATTTTTCCAATGGATAATATTAAACCTGGAGAACATAATAAAGGTAGAACTGTAGCTGAATTAGGAAGTGGTAATTCTCCTGTAGATATGGTAGAAATTAAGAACGAATCAGGCCGTTATCTATTAATAGCAAACAACAACAGGCCATTAATGAAAATGGATTTTAAAGATCTCGAAACCTATCAGGGTTCACTTACTACGCCAGTAACTAAAAAAGGAGCTGCCGAAGGAGTTTATTATGTAAATCTTCCGTTTGTGAATGTACAGCAGTTAGATACATTTGGAGATAATGGTTTTCTTATGGTACAAAGAGAATCTAATGGAAATCTAGCATTAAAAACTGGAAGTAGTTGGTGGGTAAAATAAGATATGTAATCAAGATATACTAGCATCTTTACCTTCATAAAGTGAAAAATCTTTTTACAATTATAATTGTTTGTCTAGGTCTAACTCCTAAGGTGTATCCTCAAAACTCTAAGGATATTACTTTTGATTTAAATCTGGTAACTATAGCTAAGAAGCTATCGACTTCAAATAGTGTTCTAGTATATAAAGGTCAGATTTCTGAACATCAACTATCAGATGCTACTCCCATTTTAGGAAAGGTTGTAGAAAAACAAGAGTATATTCAATTCGTTCCGATGGTACCATTTGTATTGGATCAAAAGTACACACTGGTGTATGATAATATAATCGATTACTACACCATACCAATTCCTCCTAATTATCTTTATCCTCAAATTAAAGAAATATATCCTTCAGCTTCTACTCTACCTTCGAATCTTTTAAAGTGGTACGTACGATTTTCAAAACCTATTAGTGATATTCACGTATATGATCATATTAAATTCCTGAATGCTTCTGGAGATACAATATCCAGAGCTGCACTTCCATTGGAAAATGCACTTGTTTCTGATGATAGCACCTTACTAACAATTTGGATAGAACCAGGAAGACAGAAACGTGGATTGAAGCCTAATAAGAAATTGGGGGCTGTATTTGTTGTAGGTGAAACATACACCCTATTGGTCTCAAAAAGAATAAAAGATACTAAAGGAGTGTCGATGCAAGAAAATTATTCACACTCTTTTCTTATTACATCTTCAGATCGATTGAGTCCAAATGTCAAGGATTGGAAAATTAAAGCACCTGTTATGAATTCAGTTGTAGATCTGGAGATTCAATGTAATGAAGCTATGGATTATGGTAGCACTATTGACCGTATTAAAATATTCAATAGTGATCATATTGAAATTCAAGGTATTTGGGCATGTAGAGACAAGGAAACATTATTAGCTTTTACTCCAATAGATCCTTGGAAAAAAGATCATTATCAGATATTATTTGATCCTAGTATTGAGGATTTAGCTGGTAATAATCTGGAACGATTGTTTGATAGTAATATCAATAATTCATTACCCAAAAACATTTCTAGTGATTATATATTAAACTTTAATATAGAATAAAAGGCAGTTAAAACTGCCTTTTATTTATTTAGTAGGTCTATAAAATATCTCAATAGTAGTTTTGAGGCGCAAATGATTTTTTAATTTCCAGCCAGCAGTACAAAAGAATTCCTAGAAACAGGAGAAACATTATAACTTCTAACGTTTTTTAGTTTTTTCATATAATTTTCAGCTTCTATAAACGCACTTTCCATAGGACTAGTTGATGCATTTTTATTAATAGTGATTGTTTTAGAAATCACTTCACCATTCATATACTCTATCGTGATTTTCCATTTTTTTACAGAATGAAAATTCTTCGATACTGAAGCATTTTCTTCTTTGGTTTTTTTCTCTTCTTTTTTAGTCTTTTCCTTTTCATTAACAGGTGTAGTAGTAGCATATCCTAAAGAGACACAAAATAACGCAGTAACAAGTAAGAGTTTCATAATTGGTGGTTTTGATTTGTTTTGACGAATATATAAATATATTTTTATTATACAAATATATTTTTAATAAAACTTTATTTGAATATTCAAAAATTACATGTATGTTTGAATTATGGTAAATAAGAATTTAAAAAGGCTTCTTAAAAAAAGTAAAGGAGCTAAAACGGTGTATGGTATATCTAAAACATTAGGTGTTAGCCCACAAGCAGGAGATTATGTAGTTAAGCGTAAAAATCTTGCTAAAGATTTTGAAAGATTACAGAGAATTGCAGATTATATGGAAGTAGATATAAAAGACATCCTAGACATTAAATAATACCAATCCACTACCCTTTTATTATAGTATGATTAGGGTTGGTTTGTATATTGATAATTATTAGATAAAGAGTATAATCAAACTTTTATACTTATATTCACCATCAACTAACGTGTCAATATACTTTTAATGAGGTTGATTTTTATCGCTTTTATTTCCGTTCTTTTCCTATCTTCTATAAAACCAGAAACCTATGTTGGTAAATGGCGTATTGAAGGTGGATCAATAATTGAAATTTATACTGAAGGAGATATTTTTTTTGGAAAAATAGATAAACGTGCAGAACAACCAATATCTAACTTAAATGGTTTAGACAATAAAAACCCTGATCATAAGCTTAGAAATAGATCATTGTTAGGTATGGATATCCTTGAGAACTTAAGTTTTAATGATGGTGAATTATCAGGAGGTACTATCTATAATGCAGATAGCGGTAAAACGTATACAGTAAAAGTTTGGATTGATCCAGATAATGTTAATGTATGTTTTATACGAGCCTATAAGGGTATTTTATTTAAAACTTTTGAAGCAACAAGAATAAAATAGTAATTTCTACACTGTTAACTCTAAGTCATTCAACATCTTTAATTTATTACAATATTTATATGAGACTCAGAGTAATTAGTATATTTACGACTCATAATTAGCACTGTATTTTGCACCCAAAAAATATTCACAACTCGCCATATGATTTTGATGCTTTAATTAAAAGCAACAAAAAATTAGAAAGTCATATATGTATTAATCCTTATGGAAATAAAAGCATTGATTTTTCTGTAAATGAGGCTGTTCTTCAATTAAACAGAGCTATTTTAATACATCATTATAACTTATTGGATTGGGATATCCCTAAGGATTATCTGTGTCCTCCTATTCCTGGTAGAGCTGATTACATACACTACATTGCTGATCTATTATTTGAAAATGATATCAAAGATGAAATAACTGGACTTGATATTGGTGTAGGTGCTAATTGTATCTATCCCTTACTAGGAGCCCAACTATATCAATGGAAAATGGTTGGTGCTGATATCAATCCTATGGCAATTTCTACTGCAAAAAATAATGTGAATTTAACTCCTTGTTTAAAAGATAATATTGAAATACGTCACCAAACAAATAATGCTAATATTTTTGATGGTATTATTCAAAAAGGTGAATATTATCATTTTTCCATGTGTAACCCTCCTTTTCATTCTTCTGAGGAAGAGGCCACTAAAGGAACACTACGTAAGTTAAATAACGTATCATCAACCAATTCTAAAGCTACATCGTTAACACTAAATTTTGGTGGACAAGCAAACGAACTATGGTGTAATGGTGGTGAAGCATTGTTTATAAAGAGAATGATTAAACAAAGTATCAATTATAAGAACCAGGTAAATTGGTTTACATCCTTAGTTTCTAAAAAGGATAATCTTCCTAAAATTTATAAACAATTGCATAAAGCAAAAGCTATTCATAAAACTATAGAAATGTCTCAAGGTCACAAAAAAAGTAGATTTGTAGCTTGGAAATTTGAATAACACACTAAGATCAAAGGCTTATAGCCTGTAACTAAGTATTTATTCTGCAGGTCTACCATGAATTTCTTCAAACATAGTATCAAAGTTTTCTCTTAAATATGCATTAAGCTTCTTTCTGTAATCATCTTTTAACCAGGACAGGAAATTATGGGTACTTCTACTGATACACTTGGCATAACTCTGTATTCTATTATCGATATCTTCTCCTAACATTTTGGCTAATGCTAAAGCATCATAGACATCTTCACTGTTTTCAATACAGATTTTAGCATGTTGAATAATAGAGCGTTCTAATACTACTTTAGAAGACTCCCCTTTTCTAACAGATTCTTTATAGGTTTCTTTAATATCAAAGTATACTTCTTCAGAATTAGCAAATTCAGCTCTTAATTCTTCGGGCATTTCATGTTTAAACTTACTCTCAATGTCTTCATCATTAAGAAGTTTATCCATATAATAATCTGGAGAATTAAATATTTTTTGCCAATCTAAATCTGCTCCCCAAGGTCCAAAACGATGGTAATTGTTTCCTAAATCTATAACATTAAACGAAGATTTGTTCTTTAAAATACGAGAACCACGACCAATCATTTGATAGTACAGTGTTAATGATTTTGTCGCACGATTTAAGATAATTGTATCTACAGTTGGTTCATCAAAACCAGTAGTTAAGATACTTACAGAAGTTAAAATAGCATTTGGAGTTTCTTTAAACCATTGTAAAATCTGTTTACGTTGTTTCTTTGTTGCGGTATTATCCAAATGTGCAATAGGATATCCTGCAGATCTAAATGTATCATACACATGTAAAGATGTATTAATACCATTATTAAAAATCAATGTTTTTTTACCCTTAGAATGTTTCTCATATGCCTGCAATAATTGACCAAGCATCATACTATTAGTGTACAAATCTTCTGAAGATTTCACTGTATAATCTCCATTAGATCCTACCTCTAGTGAGGTCAATCCCATATTATATGCAAAAACCTCTGCACGTGCTAAAAATTCATTTTCGATTAAGGATTCGATAGATTCACCAACGATTAACTCATTGTAGTTATCTTTCATTGGCAACTTAATGTTCGAACTTAATGGTGTTGCAGTTACTCCCAAAATAAAAGACCTTTCGAAAAATTTAAAAAGTTTAGTAAAAGAATTATAATGTGCTTCATCAATAATTACCAAACCAATATCAGAAATATCTAATTTATCTTCATTTAATCTATTATTTAAGGTTTCGACCATTGCAACAAAACAACTATACTTTTCCTGATCATCAAGATTAGCTTTACTGTCTACAACTTTATTATCAACACCAAATCCTGTAAGCATATTAGAAGTTTGCTTACATAGTTCTATTCGGTGAGTCATCACCAATACTTTTTTATTATGATGTTTAAGGTATTGTCGTACTATTTCAGAAAAAATCACTGTTTTACCACCACCAGTTGGTAACTGATATAAAAGATGATAATCTTCAGGAGCATCTTCAAAGCTTTTAAAAATTTTATTAATAGCTCCTTTCTGGTAGCTATATAAATCTTTTCCTTTCCTTCTTTCTTCTGTTTCTGTAGTTGATTCCGACATATTTTCTGATTTCTAGGGCTGCAAAACTAGTTCCTTTTATGGATTTTTGCAGAATATTTATCATAAAATATGTGATTATTTTTTTGTTATCCCTTTTTTTACCTTAAAATGAAAGATATAATATGCTGGAAAATGTAGGTTTTAATTATTGATTTCTTCTAATTTAGTAATCTGACCATCATAGCTCATATTATTTCTATTAGAGCCAGTAATAGATACAAAAGCACTGCTATTAGCATATACTTTTACAATAACATCAAACCATTCTGATTTGTTTCTAGATCTAAATTTTACAGTTATCTTTCTTTTTTTATCATTAAAATCCACTTTATAATTTTCTATACTACTATCAAACTCAATTCCAGCAGAAGTTCTTCCATAATTTGTGAGCGAGTGTAATACCCCAAAATAAGGAAAAAACCCTGCCGCATTGTTATTATCAACTCTTAGATAATTTGGATTTCCTATTAAACTAAATCTAGTACCACCTGAAGGGTTTGCCCATATAGCTTCAAAAGAATAGGTCCCTGATTCAATTAAAGTTTTAGCTGCACTATAGTCAATATTAGCTTTTTCTTCTTTTTGCTGTTTTCTTTCAGCTCTGGTTTGAGATTGCATTGTACCTATTCCTCCCAAACATATCATTATAATTAATACAATTTTATTCATCTCTTCGTATATTAAATTTATCATTTTTCTTTCTAATGCTAACATGATATAATCGCAATTAACTAGATAAAATTTCTATACTTAAAGATAATAAATATAATACTGACTTACAGTATTTTAACTTAAATTGAATTATAAGGATTACTTGCTTATAACCGTTACATCAAATTCTATATCATCGGATATGGCGTTATCTCCTAAGTTTTCGAAAAAAAAGGTTCCTGATGCATAGATTATTTTCCATCGGGTTCTATTTATAGTAAACTTGGTTTTAAAATTAAGTTTATCTTCAGTATATGTTACTTGAGCTTTAAATTCTATAGGTTGTGTTATCTCTTTAATTGTCAAATTTGCTCCAATGGAAACATTACTAGCATCATTATATTGTACATTTGATATTTCTAGTTTTGCTATTGGATACTTTTCTGTTTCAAAAAAATCTTTGTCTTTTAAATGTTCTACTAACGATTCACTATAACCACCATCTACATTTGCAATAGTGTTCATATCGATAATAAATTCCCCTCCAATTATTCTGTTTTTATCCATATAAAATCCTCCTTTTTGAAACTGTACAGTGCCGTGATGTCCACTTATTTTTAGTTTATTAAATCCTTTCCAATTGACAATACTATTTTCGGTATCCAATTCTAATTTTTTCTGAGCACCTATAGGAGTAGGTTTTTTCTTTAAAATATCTATTAATTCTATTTCATAAACTAAGGTAGAATCAGGATGTGGAAAATCTATAGTCCCCATTCTCTTGCTTAGCTTAGGTGGTACTATCAATTTTCTTATTTCTCCTTTTTTCATGCCTTGTATACCTTCATCTACTCCTTTGATAACTTGGTTACCGCCAATCAAAATTTTTAATGGATTGTTGCTATTTCTAGAAGAATACACCAGAGCATTGTTGGTATACCTTGTAGTTTCATGTATAAGTACTTCCTGCCCTTTATGAGCAACGGGATCCATACCTTGCTTAAGTATTTTGTACTTGAGACCGGATTCTGTAGTGATAAAATCGTTTTTTTCATTTGAACATCCTAACAAGGAAAAACATACTGTTAAAGCGATAAATAATGTAACTTTCATCTATTTTGTTATTTTTTTTTGATTTAATAAATGTAAATACCTGTTGTAAGACTGCGTTAAATCAATTGTAAAAAAGTGTATCTCAATTGTAAAATTTCCGTTATTTGTAAATAAGTAAACTTTTAGATGATAAACAGAATTAAAATAGTACTAAGCGTTCTTATCATAATGATAAGTTTTCTGGTAATTCATGGTTTTTCTCCAAAGAAAGATTCTTATTATAAAGAAAAAATAAAAGTTGCTTTAAGAGCCGTTGGAAACAAATTGTTATTAGAAAATAATGATACTACTTCTCGTATCATGCCAATAAGGGAGATTTCTGACAATCAATTTAAATTATCTTTTCAGAAAAAATTAGGCATAAGTCCTGAAGTATTGGTAACCGCTATTAATGCTGAGCTTAAAAAAATAAAAATATCTGAAGACTATCTTACAGAAGTTATAGATTGTGAATTCTGGGAAGTAGCATACAGTTATCAGGTATTAGATGATATAGAAAAAAACACAATTTCTTGTTTGGACAGAAAACTTCCGGTTAGCTGTTATATGGTTCAAATTGTTTTTTTAAATAATAATAGTACTTCTATGTATAGTTCTTTTAATATGCTATATATGTTACCTATTGTTGTATTACTTATTATATTCATTTCAGGAACTCGATTATTAGGAAAAAAGAAAGTAGAAGTTGTTTTAGATTCACAATCAAAGGATATTGTTTTAGGAAACTTCCTTTTTGATAAAAATCAACAGAAATTAAAAATAGATACAACTGAGATTATATTGACAGCTAAAGAATGTGAACTTCTGTCAATTTTTAGTCAGTATCCGAATCAAATTATCAAAAGAGAGCAATTGATAAAGGAGGTTTGGGAAGATCATGGTGTTTTTGTTGGTAGAAGTCTCGACATGTTTATTTCTAAACTTAGAAAAAAACTTAATAATGATGCTAATGTAAACATTGTTAATATTCACGGTGTTGGTTATAAACTAGAAGTTGTTGAAAACTAAAACTTTATCATAAATTAATTTTAATCGAATAGCCACCTAATCAAGAACATCTTCAATTAAATACCTAGAAACCATTTTTTCATTCATCGACTTACCACCACTAAGTTTCCAGGTAGCATAACCATTCACACAAACTCCTATAATAACAAGAAAGATCATTCCTTGTGTATCGGATTTTTCTGGACTGATGTTTATATGAATGATTATGTCCCATTGTTCTATTGTTTAATGTTCTTTATTTCCGAAAGGTTTGATAATAATACCAGCGCTAAAGATAAAACCATCGGTAGGCGCATAAATTTCCGGAAATGTAGGATCGTTATGTGGAGGCAATACCAATGGTGAAAATCTACTTTGTCTTCGATCTGTAAAATTCTCAAAGTTTACAAATAATGTTCCCCATCCAAAATTTCTCATTGCCAATAATCCCATAGTAATAAAATCAGTAGTTTCTGTTCCATTGGAAAGTAATTGTTTTCCTGTATAATAAGTTTCATAACCGATCCTCCATTTTTCGTTTTCATACATAATTACACTACCTGCATTATGTTTGGCAGTTAAAGGTTTCTGTGGATTACCGCTTAGATAATTTAAACGGGTATCGATAAATGCATAATTTAGAAACCATCTGAAATCTTTGTAAGTAAATTTAATATTTGTCTCTGCTCCCTTACTTAGAATATTACCTTCCGCATTTTCAAATTCGAAAAAAGAAGTGTTTGTAGTATTCAATAATAATCCATTTTTAATTGCGGTTGTATAAAACAACTGATTTATAGAAAAACCGATTTCATCAGTCAATCTAATCTGATAATTAAAATCCAAGTTAACTCCATACGAACGTTCTGCTTTTAAAGCATCTTTATCTATTGGCAGTACGTTGTTAAAATTAATAAACTCTGCTTCTTCTGTAAAAATGTCTGGTAGTTTATATCCTAATCCTCCTCCTATTCTACTTGAGAAATTCTTGTTTGTTTTATATAATAAAGAAAGTTTAGGTAACGGAAAAAATCCCCAATCATTCGCATAATCAGTTCTAAATCCAGTTTCTAAAATCCAATTTTCAGACAGATCATAAATATTGTTTATAAATATTCCAGTAGTTACATCATTCTGATCTCGTTCTAAAGTATTCGAATCTTCATCAAAATCAGCTGTATATAAATTTGCCCCAATTATCCAATCTGATCTTGATCCTTGTGTCTGAAATGTTATCTCTGAAAAGGAATTAAGTTGATTTCCTTTAAAATTTAAATTAGGTACGGTTAGATCACGATCAAAGTAAGAAAAACTATTTTTAATATTTAATGAACTTGAAGCATTTATCTCATTAGTATATACAGCTTGCGTACTAATTCGTTTAGAAATATTTTCTTCAGTATATTGATGGATTCCATTTTCTCCATCTTCAATTTTTCTGATGTCTCCTCCTATCCTATCATCATAAGTACCATTAATCCCAAACCATACTGTAGTTTTTTCTGATGGATAATAGAATACTTTTGGATTAATCGATATCGATGTTGTTAATGGTAGATTACTAAAACCATCGTCTTCTGGATCATATGCTTTTTGGTAATGACCAGAACCATATAAGGTGAAACCAAATTTATTTTTCCGTTTACTATAGAACACGTTCCCTGTAGTTCCCAAAGCATGTGTTTGAGTAAGCATTATATCTAGCGCTGGTTCTTCTTCGGGTGTTTTGGAGATCATATTGACTAAGCCTGCAATAGCTCCACCACCATAAAGCGTAGAAGAACTTCCTTTAATAATTTCAAACTGTTTTAGATCTAAAGGTGGGATCTGTAGAATACTTAAACCACTAGAAAATCCACTGTATAAAGGAAAACCATCCCGTAATAATTGTGTATATCGTCCATCAAGCCCTTGAATTCTAATATTAGAATTTCCACTACTTAAGGATGTTTGTTGCATCTGTATACCAGTACTTTCTCTTAACACCATAGAAATATTGGTAGCATTCATTGCCGTTTTTTCTCCTAATTCTTCGGCTCCTATAAATTCTATTCTTGTGGGAATTCGTTTTATGGTTCGTGTGCTACGAGTGGATTGTAATACAACCGCTTCTAACGCTTCTCCATCTTCTTTTAGGTATAGCACCAACATTTCTGATTGCGGGATTTCAATTTGTTGTGTGATTGACTCAAATCCCATAAACGAAACTTTCAATTGATATGTGCCTTCTGGGATGTTATCGATTGTAGCGATACCATCTAGATCTGTAATAGCACCTTTTTCTATATCTACCAGATATATTGTTGCGCCCACAAGAGGCTCACTATCAGTTTTATTAAGAATTTTTAGTTGCAAAGAGTTAGTTTGCGCATTGACATTCAAGCACAGTGATATAAAGAGCAAAACGCTCCATATTATTTTTTTCATTCTAAATATTATTTATTGTAATTAACTAAAATTAATACAAGGCTTTTATTGTAAAAGCCAACTATAACTTAGCTAATCCATTGAGGAGGCTGCCATATAGCAGGAAAATAATAAAAAGCATATTCTGATTGATACACCACATCCGCTTTAGAAATAATTATGGTTTTAGAATCAATACTAATTTGTTGAAATGATTCATAGGTAATTGTTACACCACAACAAGCACAAATACAAATAGATGGACAAGAATCATCTTTATCTTTAGAGTGATCATGAGTATCATCCAAGGACACTTCATTTTGATGTTCTTCATTAAAAGCATCAGAACAAGGCGTTAGTGTCGAGCAGAGTATAAAAATGGATAATATGAATGCAAATAATTTCATTTCGTTTACAAAGATAACCCAAATGTAGTGCAATCGAGTTGCAAAGTTTTATAAATTACAATTCGCGCAGATTCCTTTTAAAACAAGGTTCGCTTCTTTCATTATAAATTTGTTAGGTAAATCAATTGAGGGAATATTACGCGAAGTGAGGCAAAAAGTCTCTTTACAATGAATACAGTGAAAGTGATAATGTTGATCTTTTGGAGAACACGTACAACCTTCTAAACAAAGTGCATATTTTGTTATACCTGTTCCATCATCGATACTATGCACAAGTCCATTTTCATTAAAAGTTTTTAATGTTCTAAATAATGTACTCTTATCTGCTGTTTCTAATGATTTTTCTAACTCAGGTAACGTTAGTGCATTAGATTGCTTCATAAAACATTGCAATACCAAAAGTCGCATAGCGGTAGGTTTTACATTATTCTTTTCTAACTTTTGTTGTAGATTGTACATATTCAAAAATAATAAATTCTAGCATTGCTTATTTCTTCTTTCCAACCAAAACCCATATTCGTTTATCTTCTTCATTTTTCCATCTACCAAAGTCCTTAATTTCTGTTTTTATAGAAAATCCTGCTTCTATCAATTCATCTTTTACATAATGCATTGCCAAAGTATGTGCATCAACTTGTTTTGCTCTAGATTCGTTCTTCATATGTGATTTAAACTTTTCTATTAAAACAATAGAACCATTCATCTTAAGTGATTTTTTGACGTGGTACAATATTTTCTTATAATCTTCCATTTCATGATATGTATCCAAGATTACCACTATATCTAATGAATTATCAGGTAGTTTTGGGTTATCATAATCACCCAGAATAGTTTTTATGTTTTTGAGTTTTCTTTTTTTTATATGATCATTCAGTTTATCTAATCTATCTTCTCTAACATCAACCGCATATACTTTTCCTAATTTACCTACCGTATTTGACATATGGATAGATAAATAACCTTCGTGACAACCTATATCTGCAACGATATTTCCTGGATTAATCTCTGCAATCTTAAAAATCTCGGATACCTTCATCCAAGTATCTCTGTCTTCCCAATCATTTTCTGTATACTGTCCATAACTAGTTCCAATACCTATAAAAATTAAAATGATTAGAAACTTATTATATAATACCATATCATTGATTTTATTAATAGATTTCTGATAATGTAATAGTTAGCAATTGAAAAATACTGTTTAATTATAGTACTTATACTTCTTTTATGAAAAGTTTGTGTTTTTCTTTAAAATGCATAAAAAATACTGAATATCAATTAATTTTATGATCTGTAAAACAATGTTAATTATTTAATTAATTGTAACATAGTAGATCTTTATTCTTCTAATCAATAAATTCATAACTCTTTATATGAAGAAAGAACTGTTTTCTATTCTAAAAGTATATGTTTCTACTTGGTTCATTACGCTTTTGGTTTTTATCATAATTGGATATAGATCGGATCTTTCTATTTTAGAATCCATAAAATTTTTTGGAGAAGCTTTGACAAGGCTTAATTTTGTTGTTGCACTCCATATTTTCTTTTTAACTATTTACATTATATACTTGATCTTCAGGTATTTTATTAGGATATACAAAAAGAAAGGTGTTAAGACAATGATCAAGCAATTTTCTTTCAGGTTGTTAATTCCTGTCTTGGTTTTATATGGCACTATCCAACTTATTGTGATTAACAATAGCTCAGAAAACCTTCAATATACCTGGGATAATACTGTAGAGAATATAAGCGGTTGTTCTAATGATTTATATCGAATAGATGGCAAACATCGAGGTATGAGTGTATTTGGGTGGAACAATAGCAATAATGAAAAGGGCATTGATGATTTGGTTAGAACAAATGTTGAATGGGTAGCTGTAATTCCTTTCTTTTATCAGGAAAACGAAAAAACTTTGGAAATGGGAACACCAAAAACCGTTGGACAGTGGTCAAAAAGAGATTCCTTGTTTATAAAGACAATCAGACAGCTTAAAGATAAAAACATTCATGTGATGCTGAAACCACATCTTTGGTTAGGTTCTGGTTGGCGTTCTAATATTACACAAACGAGCTCTTCTGATTGGGATACTTGGTTTGAATCTTATAGAAGCAATATGCTGCATTATGCAAAATTGGCTGCAATGACCAACGTTGAATTACTCTGCATCGGTACAGAATTAAAAAGTTCGCTAAAATCCCAACCAGCACAATGGCGAACACTTCTAAAAGAGATTAAAACTGTATACAAAGGAAAACTAACCTATGCGGCAAACTGGGACGGTGAATATGAGCTTATTGATTTTTGGGATGAATTGGATTATATTGGTATCCAGGCGTATTTTCCTTTGACATTGAACTCTAATCCCAATTTGGATACTATAAAAAATGGTTGGGATACTCATATGAATATGTTATCTGAATTGTCTAAAAAGCACCAAAAACCCGTTTTATTTACAGAAATAGGCTATAAAAGTGAATCATCTGCAACGATTAAGCCTTGGGAATGGGGTTCGTTCTTTAGTATATTGACTAAACAAAAATCAGATAGAACTCAACAACTGGCATATCAAGCATTATATCAACAGCTATGGCATAAAGATTGGTTTGCTGGAACGTATATTTGGCAATGGAATACCAGATCCGAAAAAGAAAATGCACCGACCAATCTTGATTTTTCTCCCAGATACAAACCAGCAGAAAATGTAATAACAAAATGGTATGGGAACTATAGCCTAAAATAGACGTTATTCATAGTAGGATTTATTAAGATTCAAACTCATTTATAAAACTAGTTTCTCACTATTTCTTTAATACCTCTTCTCTTATTGTGTTTTATTGAATATAGGTTAGTTAATTAAAAAATGCAACCAAATAGTTGCGTAATTAAAATTGCTTTATTAAATTGCAACCAATAAGTTGCATATCTAATATTTAAATACTCATATTATGAAAGATTCAATCTCTAAAGAACACATTTTTAAGCACTCAATAGATTCTATCTGGAATGCCATTTCCAAAGAAGAAGAAATATCTAATTGGTTTATAAAAGCTGATTTCAAAGCAGAAGAAGGTTATAATTATACCTTTACTGCAAGTGAAGAACAAAACTGTACTCAGATAACTGGTATTGTAAAAAAAGCCAATCCTTATACTTTAATATATACTTGGATTGTGGCTAATACCGATGTAGAAACTACAGTAAAATGGCAATTAGAAAAAATTGAAGGAGGTACTAAACTTTATTTAGAACATTCAGGTATCTCTAAATACTCAGGAGATACTGCCCTAAACATGTTTAACAATTTTAATGGCGGATGGGATAATTGTATAACAAAACTTTCAGAATATTTAACACAAGAAATTCATGCAAGATAAAATTTCTAAAACATTAAAAGCCATTGCCGATCCGACCAGACGTGAAATATTCCATGCCTTAGTCATTGCTGCTACTGCTCTACCCATTACTCAGATATCGGGTCAATTTGAAATGAGTCGTCAAGGAGTTACAAAACATCTAAAAACTCTGGAGGATGCTGGTTTAATTCATATTCAATCTAGTGGAAGAGAACGTTTTTGTATAGCTGATACTACACCTCTACATGAGATTAATCAATGGTTGAAATTCTATGAACAATTCTGGAATAATGCTCTTGGAAATTTAGGGTCTTATCTTGATGAAAAATCTTGAATATCTAATATATTCTTTTTAGAAAAACCCCTTCTACATTTAGAATATTATTCTAAACATACTTTGTCATAAAGTCTAAGTGCTAAAAATTGCTGAATCTTGGATTAATGACACCAAAGTGCGACATTAATATATCATCAATCTTCAACTCCTTCTCATAAAATCTTGGGAAGGAGTTTTTATATAATCCATAATACTTTGTACATTGCTTTAACAAACTACCTATTTGAACGAAAAAGAATTTATAAAATCATTACAGGAAGGCCAACAAAAAGCATTTAGTGAGCTATTAAAAGATTATGAGCAAAAAGTTTTTGGTACTTGCATTTCGTTTGTCCCAAATAAAGAGGATGCCGAAGATCTTACACAAGAAGTTTTTGTTGAGATTTATAATTCAATCGGGAAGTTTAATGGGAAATCAAAATTATCTACTTGGATATATAGAATTTCGGTAAATAAGAGTTTAGAGTTTATTCGAAAAAAAAATACTAAAAAACGATTCGCAATTTTGCAAAGCCTTTTCACAAATGAAAGTCCTATAGATAACACTTTAAGATATACAGAATTTAATCATCCAGGTATTCTAATGGAAAATAAAGAAAAAGCAGAAATACTTTTTAACGCTATTAATAAATTACCTAAAGATCAAAGAATCGTATTCACACTGAGTAAAATAGATGGGCAATCATACAAGGAAATATGTGAAATAACCAATAGAAGTTTATCTTCGGTTGAATCACTGTTATTCAGATCTAAAAAGAATTTACAAAAACTATTGTACGACTTTTATAAAAATCAAAAATGACAGCAAGTTTTTAAAATCAATTGCATCTAAATATATAAGAAACTTAATATTTAAACGTGAAATCAAAAAATACAATACAGGACCAAGTAACTAAAACCATAGAAATTACGAATACGATTTCTAATGTACAACCATCACCCTTTCTAAAAGAGAAGGTAATGAATCGCTTGTTTAAAGAAAAAGAAGAAGCTCCTCTTTTGGGCTGGTTTACACCCAAATATCAATTCGCAGCGTTGATTTGTATCGTTATGCTGAATGTATACGCTTTGGTTGCATACAATACATCTATTTATGAGCAACGTGTTTCTAGTTTTGCTCAAAATTATGAACTCTCAACAAATGATTCTCTCTTTAATTAATTAAATAATAATCCATATCTCGTGAAAAAAAATATAGCATTATATATATTATTGGTATTTCTAATTATTGTAAACGGTGTTTTTCTTTTTATGATTTTAAAGAAACCAGAAAAGAGAAAACAATCTCCAGGAGACTTTATGGCGCAAGAGCTTAGGTTTGATGAAAAACAGATGAAAAGCTTCCAGAAGCTAAACTACAATCACGAAAAAGAAATGAGAACTATTCATCACGATATTAGACAATTAAAAGATGGGCTATTTAATCTTTTAGATATCCAAAATGTAAATACTAAGACTATAGATTCTATAACAGATCTTATCGGTGAAAAAATTAAAGAAAAAGATGTAATTACATTTTATCATTTTAAAGACATCTTAGCTATTTGTAACGAAAAACAAAAAACAAAATTTGATAAAATAGTAAAACGAGCCTTACATAAAGGTCCAAAAGGTCCTAGAAGAAAACATCCACCTAGACCACAATAAAAATAATTTCTTAAAAATTATTTTACTTTTTTTAATTAAGGCGCAAGTTTTTATTTAAAAAAGTATCTAAACATATAACCAAAAAATGCTACTTATGAAAAAAATCAAAAAAATTTCCTTATTACTTAGCTTAAGTGCTATAGTTTTTATTGCCTGTTCTGGTGATGATAATGGTGACTCCTCTGGTACATCAGATCCCGTATCAACGGATTACGACATCACTTCTATTTTGACAAAGTTTAATGGTACTGGGCTATCATATGAAGTTAATGGTAATACTGTTACATTCACTTCTGAAGGTGTGCCAAATCATACAAGTCCTTATTGGCCAACTAATAATCCATTGCATGAAGCTTATAACGGAACTAATACAAATTTTCAACTGAATCCAAATACTATTTCTTCTCAAAATATTGTTTTTACGATTACTTTAAATCCAGCTGAAGCATCAAATCATGCGGCAACAGGATTAGGACCTATAGGAATTTCAAGAAATGGAGTAGCATTTTATAATCAATATGCTGGCCCAGATCAGCCTTTAACAAATGAGATTGATTCTTTTGATCAATGGTTAGGTCATCCACAAATGTCTGGTCAATATCACTATCATATAGAACCCACGTATTTAACTACTCAGTTTGGTGACGATGCTTTTTTAGGACTGTTATCAGATGGTTTTCCTGTATATGGTCCAATGGAAAACGGATCAGAAATATCTAACAGTGATCTTGATGAATATCACGGCCATACTGGTGTAACAGCAGATTTCCCTAACGGAATTTATCATTACCATATTACAGCCGAAGATCCATACCTTAACGGAAATGGGTATTTTGGGACACCAGGAAATATCTCAAATTAATTGAAACTAAAAATATTTCATATTGCCTTTGTTTTATATTTTATTCTTAGCGCTTGCCATGACAATAACAAAGGGTTAAGAATAGAGAATACGGATCCAGAATTAATGTTACAAAATGGAGTTTTATATTATAAAGAAACTCCTTTTTCTGGATTCGTGGTCTCGTACTTCGTAAATAAAAAAATACAATCAGAAATTGAATATGTAAAAGGCAGAAAACATGGATATGAAAAACAATGGTATCAAAATGATTCCTTATCCTTAACAAGGTTGTACACTAAAGGCTTTAAAACAGGCATACATAAAGCTTGGTGGGAAAATGGAAACAAAAAGTTTGAATATCATTTTGATAACAAGGGCCAATATCACGGTAATGTGAAAGAATGGTATACTACAGGGCAAGTTTATAGAGATTTTAATTATAAAAATGGGAAAGAATCTGGCTCTCAACGTCTATGGAAAAAGAACGGAAATATTAAAGCTAATTATGAAGTAATCAATGGAGAACGTTTTGGTTTAATAGGTTTAAAAAAATGTTATCGCATACAAGACAAAAGTAATAGTATTAACTAAAAACAGTTAAACCTTATAATCTATAGATTTAAAGCTATTTGATCATTATTTTAATTAACCTCAGAATAAGAATATACAAAGATCAATGACAAAATATTATATCATTTTATTAACATTATGTTTGTTTTCTTGTACAAACAATAAGAAATCAAAAGTTGACCCAGACGGTAATACGGAAACAGTTTCTAGACTCCCCTATTTTAATTCTACAGATTTTACTCCAGATTGGAAAAAAGGAACACACAAAATCCCCAATTTTAAATTTCTAAATCAAAATGGAGATACCATTACCAATCAAACTTTTTATGGTAAAATATATGTGTCTGATTTCTTTTTTACCACATGTCCTGGGATTTGCCCTAAATTGACAAAAAACATGTATTTCTTACAGGAACATTATAAAAACAATGATTCAATAATGTTCTTATCCCATACAGTAATGCCTTGGATGGATACTGTAGATAGATTAAAAGAATATGCGGTACAAAATAATATTGATGATACCTCATGGAATTTAGTTACTGGAGATAAGGATGCTTTATATACCATTGCAAGAAAAGGATATTTTGCAGATGAAGATTTTATCAAAACACAAGATGAAAACAACTTCATTCATACTGAAAATTTTATTTTAATTGACAGTAAAGGGTACATTAGAGGAGTCTATAATGGTACCATAGAAATAGATATGAAACGATTAATTAGACATATAAAAATTCTGCAAAAAGAAGTCTAATGCGTTCTATTTTATATCTATAGAATCATATATTTGTACTTTATTCCATAATGGAGAAGATTCTTTAATGAACAAAAGATGTGCTTCTTCCTTCTGATATAAGTCTTGCTCTTCTTTTGAAGAAAAAGTTACTATTATAGCATAAGTATATGAATTGTCAACTACTGCCCTATCTGTTCCTGCAGGAGTTCCCACAAAATTCGTTTTAGCGTATTTTGATGTTTTTAGAAACTTGTCTAGTGATTTTTCGAAAAGCTCTCTGTCTTCCTGACTATTAGGATTCTTAAGCCATATATATACTGTATGTACAAAGTTTTTATCAAATTGATTAGTGTTCTTTTGACAAGAAACTGAAACACAAATTATTACTGTTGCTACTAATAGACTCAGTTTTCTTTTAAAGGTATTTTTAAAATTCATTTCTAATATCCTAATTGGTTAATTCCTAAAATTACAAAAACCATATATTTTTCACATAAAATCAATAAGTATATTAAAAATGGTATAGTTAACCCGAGTTTCCAAAAAAGAAGGAGCATATAAGTTCATTACTTTTGATTGTCTAACTTCAAAAAAGAACTCAAAATGCTCCAGGACAAAGTTATATCAATTTATTGTGTAATAGATGATTTGTTAAAAGAAATGAACCATAAAGAACATAGCAACCGTAGATTTTCAGATAGTCAAGTGCTCACTACTGCTATCGTTTCTGCTCTTTATTTTCAGGGGAATCAGACCTTAGCTTTATTCTATATGAAGAGTCATTTTTTCAAAAACACTATTAATAAAAGTGGCTTTACAAAACGCCTGCACAAGCTCAAAGAGTTATTGTTATTTCTGTTTTTAAGCATTGGAAGACTTTTTAAATACCTGCGTTGTGAGATGGAATATGTCATTGATTCATTTCCTATTAAAGTTTGCCACAACATTCGTATTAGTAGATGTAAGCTATTAAAGGGAGAACAATACAGAGGCTATAATGCTTCTAAACGAGAATATTTCTATGGAGTAAAAATACAATTGATCACTACAACGGATGGAATTCCTGTAGAAATGTATCTGGTAGAAGGCAGAGAACACGATTCTCAAATTCTTCAACGAATGCATCACGATTTACCACCGGAGAGTATTCTATATGGGGATAGTGGGTATACAGATTATGAAATAGAAGACTTATTCAATGAAACAGAATTGGTAGACCTGCAAATTTGCAGAAAATCCAATTCCAAAAGAAAAGACAAACCTTACACAGCTTTCATTAAAGAGTCTATGAGGAAAATAATTGAAACATCAATAAGTCAGATAACCAGCTTGATGCCAAGGCATATCAACGCAGTAACAACTAATGGATTTATATTGAAACTCATCTTGTTTGTGATGGCTTTTCAAATCAAACACTTAATTTAAAATAGGAAACTCGGATTAGTTAGTTAATCATAGTAATTTGGGTATTAAACAGTTTCTATTTACCTTAGTTAATATCTAACCTTATTAACAATCAACAAATTATGAATACAACTAACAAAGCACCTATATGGTTTTGGGTGATAGGAATAATAGCTTTAATTTGGAATATTGTGGGAGTCCTTGCTTATATTGGACAAGCTTATATGACAGAAGAAGTTCTTAATGCAATGCCAGAAGCAGATCAAAATTTTTACAATAATCTCCCAGCATGGGTAACTGCAGTTTTTGCAATTGCCGTTTTTTCTGGAGTATTGGGTTGTATTGCGCTTCTTATAAAAAAGAAATTTGCACTACCCCTATTTATAATATCATTATTGACAGTATTAGCACAACAAGTGTATAATTTCTTTATTCAAGATTTTATAAACTTGACAGGAGAAAGATTATATATGCCCATTGTAATAGTAGTAATGGCTATATTTTTAGTTTGGTTTTCCAAGTTTTCTAAGAGTAAATCCTGGATTTCATAAAACGATTAAATAAACTATAAATAAACTATAAATAAACCTGAATCTTACCAATAAGATTCAGGTTTTATGTTTTTATAAAAACTGATGGCGTTATTCTTCCGCCTGTAAATCTTTTAGAATATTTTCAGCTTCATTTATATTATTACCATAACATTTACGTACCCATTTTGTAAAAAACACAAAGAACAGGATACCAATAGGAATAAAAATTATCAAAGCCCAAAGATTTTTTATTCCTGTAAACATATCCTTACCTCCCATAATTTTTGATGTAACTGGAAGAATTAAAAATATCAAGATAAAACTTAGATAATACGCTACTTTCTGAAGGGACTGAAACTGTTTCTTATTCTTTGTGTATTGTATTAAAGTATCCTTATAGCTATTATTAGAAAAATTAATCCCACTCATTTTATTAATTGATCTTAAAGATAATATCGGTAAGGTGATTAGAATACTAGCAGAAGCTAATCCAAATAAAATGTTATACCAGGTCTCTAATTTATCAATGTTTATAAAGATTAATAGTGCAACGCTAAAGCAAATTATACTTCCGAATATTTCTGGGTAAGCAATTTTATTCCATTTTTTTCTATACTGTTCCTGTGTCATCATAATTATCATTTTATCCGTTAACTTTTTTTGTTTTTCTAATTGGCCACTTATTTCAGACCATACCGATTGCATTTCTTCTAATTCCATAGCCCTTATTTTTTTATTATTTGAGTTTTCAATTTTTGTTTAATTCTTGATATCCTTGTACCTACATTTGATGGAGTTAGACCAGTAATTACTGCAATTTCTTCATATTTCTTCCCTTCTAGAAGTAATAGAATCAGTCCTTTTTCCAGATCGTTAAGCATTTTAATGTGTCTATAAAGAATTTTTAATTTCTCCTCAAACTCTGTATTATAGTGTTCGGTTTGTTTTAAAATAACCTGATCGATTCCAACTCTATTTCCGTTCCGTTTTTCTTTTTTTAACCTTGTAATAGCCGTATTTAATGCTACACGATACATCCAGGTACTAATTTTGGAGTCTCCTCTAAAAGAATCATAAGCTTTCCATAATTGATATACAATCTCTTGATATAGATCTTTCTGATCTTCAGATCCATCAGTATATATGGTTGTTATTTTAAAAATAACCGCCTCATTATCCTTAATAATCTGAGTAAACTCTTTCTCTTTACTCATATTGAGTTTGTTTTTTTATTATTAGTATACCCTAGTTCAAAAAAATCACAAAAAATTAAAAAAATATTCTTTAAATGAATCTAAACTACTGTAAATCATATTAAATTATCATAGTAAAGAAATGAAATTGGTATAATTAATACCGTATTGTAGTAACTATCATATGTAGAAATAATATAATAGGGAATTATTTACTTTATAGTAATAAAAAAAATGTAGTTACAAGAAAATTTAGCTGGGATAGTAAAATAACTAATCTTTAACTATGATCATGGTTGCTTTAACGCCAGTAGTAAGATTCCATTCATTAGCAGTAATCAAATTACCCAGATCATCATATAACTGAAACTCTGCAGTATTAGGCCCAGAAGTACCTTGGTTTAATGCCTGAATATCAATTTTATTAAAACCTTTTATTAGATCAATTCTCAATCCTTGGAAAGTAGCGTCTAAAAAAACATTAGATCTTATCACATCGTCATTTACATAGATTCTAACTAAATCTCCATCTACAGATTCATGATCTCTATATAAAAGATGTACATATGTCGAGGAACTCTTAAAATCACCTAGATATTGATCAGTTTTGTACTCCTCCTTTATTTCTTTATCTTTTTTAAACCATTTAGGGATTACTTTATGATTGGGCTGTAATAAACCATTATTACCAGTCATATCAAAAGGTTTCTGAGTTCGGTTAAAACGCAAAGAATCTTTTGGGTTATTATATAAAGAGAAGTTGTTTTTAGGCTTGTTCAACCCAGAAGAAAGACTGTATTTACTTGTCTTCAAATTACTATTATCATCAATTTTTAGTGATGATAAAGGTTTTTCTATTTGAGCATTCATAGAAATCACAAAAAACATTGATAATATAGATATAAATGCAGATTTCATAATCATTATTCCTTTATACTATAAGGTCGTTAAATATAACCAATCCCTTACTTTTTTTCGTTATATCTATGCAAAAACTCGACCAAAGTACGTTGTTACTAAAATAAAAACGATAAAAATTTGAACTTATGACAAAAAATACAGTTTTAAACTTGTAAGATAAATCCGATATCTCTTATTTTGTTTAAAAATTACATCTATGTTTTATTATATCATCGGAATTCTGCTTGTTGCAATAATTCTTTTTTTAAGTTACAGATGCTATATCTTACATTCTAAACTTAATAATAGAAAAAAAGAATTAAGTGTTTTACGAGATGAAACAGAGAAAAAAGCACAGATCAATCAAGAATTTATTTCTTCTCTAAGTCAAGAATTAAGAACTCCCTTATATGGAATCATGGGATTGACAAATATTCTTGCTGATGAATACCCAGAAATCGAAAATAGCAAAAACCTAAAATCTTTAAAGTTTTCAGGAGATTATTTGTTAACACTGATTAATAACATATTACAAGTTAATATTATTGAGTCTAAGGCAGTAATTCCGGATAAAAGATCATTTAACCTAAAAGAACTAACGGAAAACATTATACATTCGTTTAGCTATGCAACCGAAAATAGTGATAATACTTTAGACCTAGATTTTGACAATGAGATTCCAGAAACATTAAACGGTAATCCTTTAATTTTATCACAAATATTAATGAACCTTATTAGTAATGCGCTAAGGTTTACGAAAAATGGAAATATTGTGTTTTCTGTAAGTCTTATTAATAAAAAAGGTAATGTTAATAATATTTCTTTTAAGGTAACACATGACGGAAACGAAGTTTCTGAGGAAGACGAAAACTCTATATATCAAGAATTTATAGATATTGAAAAGGTTAAAAAATCATATCTAGGTACTGGACTTAACTCTTCGATAGTAAAACGACTTGCAAAATCATTGAATGGTGAAATTATATTTCAGAATAACGTACAAGCTGGATCCGAATATGCTTTTGTTTTAGATATTGAAACTATTAATCAGCCTAATAAAACATCAAATTCTTCTGAAGGTGATCAGAATAAACCAAAGGCCCTAATAGTAGACGATAATAAACTCAACTTATTAGTCGCTGATAAAATACTCTCCAAAGAAAATTTTGATTGTACAACTATAGATAATGGTTTTGATGCTATAGAATTAACAAAGGAGAACTCCTATGATATCATTCTTATGGATATCAATATGCCAAAACTTAATGGTATCGGAACTACAAAAAGGATTCGAGAATTTGATAATAAAACTCCAATTATAGCATTAACCGCTGTAGATGTTACTCAGTTAAATAAACAGATTATACAAGCGGGTTTAAATGACTATATATTAAAGCCTTATGATAAAAAGAATTTATTAGAAATGATATCCAGACATATTCATAATTAAGAGCGTCACAGCTGTTAGCTATATCTTGCAATAGAAGACGTATTAATTTTTACATACGGTGAAACAAAATTCACTTCCTTTATTAATCGTTGAATCTACTGTAATCGCTCCATCTAAATAGCTTACGATCTTTTTGACCGTAGCGAGACCAATTCCACTACCTTGGTTTCCATTTCTATCTTGTTTTCCTAAAGTAGTAAACAGCTCAAAAATTTTGCTTTTATCGTCTTCAGAAATGCCATCGCCATTATCTAATATTGAAAACTTATAATGTTTTTGATCCTCTTCAAAGGAAATCTTCACCAAAACATGATCCTTAGAATTGTATTTTACAGCATTGGTTACAAGATTAAGAAATACTTGTTGTAATGCCGCTTTGTTTACAAAAATGACTGTTTCATCTTTCGGATATTGATATTCAACATCAATTCCAATGCCTGATAATTCCCTAATTTGTTCAAAAAAATGAATTAAATCAACATCTTCCTTTTTGTTATTAAGTGCATTATCACTTTTATAGAATTTTAACAAACCATCTATATAATCTCTTAAGGACAAGGAAGATGATTTTAAATACTCTAGATATTGTAAAGATTCTTCATTTAAATTGTCTTTATTTTCCTCTTCAAGAAGCTCTGTTAACGAGATGATATTTGCAAGCGGAGATTTAAGATCATGAGATACAATACTTGCAAATTTTCTTAAATTATTGTTGCGTTCTTCTAAACGGGTCTGAAATCTTTTTAACTCGTTGTTTTTATACTTTTGTTCATATAAGCTCATCACCTGCTTAGATAACGTAAGCATGGCTCCTATCTGGTTTTTTGTTAGTTTTCTTGGTTTATGATCATATACACATAATGTACCTAATTTATATCCATCTCGATCTACCAATGGAACTCCTGCATAGAATATAGCTCCATAATCAGCAACCAATGGATTGTCATGAAACCGTTCATCTTTCCTAGAATCTTCGACGATCATAATCTCATCCTCGCAGTTAATTGCGTGTCCACAAAAAGAGATTTCCCTTGGGGATTCATTAAAAGGTACACCGTGATGAGATTTCAAGAAATTACGATCTTTATCTAAAAGTGTTATTAGGGATATCGGTGTATCACAGATATAGCTTATAAGTTTTGTTATATTATCAAAACTTTCTTCTGGCAAGGTATCAAGAAGCCCATATTTTTCTACAGCTCTCTGCCTTTCAATCTCATTATCCGGGAATTGTGGGGCAATCATAGTTGGATTTTTTAGTTTGTACAAAATTACAAAATCAACCGATCAAATCACCTTAAAATGCATTGTTAACAATTACTTAGCTATATGAAGATTAATTTATTAAAATCTCCTGTCCAACATTCAAAACTGAATTATATCGAATCGCATTAATTTTGCATATTTCAGATACTTCTACATCATGTTTATTAGCAATAGCATGTAATGTATCACCTCTTTTAACAACATAAATACTTTTAACAGAAGCATCTTCTTCGATTTCCTCAGTCGTTTTATATATAACTATCTTACTTTTACGAGTAGATTTATGTGATCTAGGTGACATCCATTTTTTAGTTACTGCTATATCATTAGATCTTATTTTGGTTTCTTCTGAAAAATCAAAAAGATATTCTGGATGAACACTTTTACCATGATATCGTACCTCAAGGTGTAAATGACTTCCTCTAGCATTACCAGAAACACCGCCTTTACCTATAATCTGACCTTTTTCAACGATATCATTTTCCTTTACCAGATATTTAGAAAGATGTGCATATACCGTCTCTAATCCATTATTATGACGTATTACAATGGTTCTGCCGTGTCCTCCATGATATTTAGCATACCTTACTTTACCTGCTAATAAAGACTTTACATTATCTCCTGTTCTAAGATCAATGTCTATTCCCTGATGCGCTCTTCCCCTTCTCCATCCATATCTTGAGGTTACTACCATTTTATGTTCAACTGGAGAAGAAAAAACAGTATCTTCAAAATGTAACTCAAAAGGAATCGCTACACTCTTTTTACCATATGTATTAAAAACCGAGTTACTCCAAGCTTCATCAAAGACTATGCTTGCTGGTATATCATTTTGCACATCAGATTTTTCGGTTTTTAAAACTTCAATTTGCTTTGGTACCTTATACAAAGGCATAAACATTATTGTACCATCTAGTACCAATTCTTTATAATCTAATAATAAATTATCCTCTTGTTGTATTGATTGCTGCGCACTAAGCGTAGTAAATGAAATACACACCAGAATACCTAGTAGTGATCTTTTTCCTTTATTCAAAAACATGAATTTTCAAAAATTTTTAAATTTAAAGTAAAGCTGATTCTGGGCGTTGTGCTTTGTAATAAGACGACATAATTTTCATCTCGTTACAAAAGTAAAAAAATATGTGATTTATGAAATATATTTTAAACACTTAAGAAGTAAAATACAGAACGCTGGAATTCAATATTTTACAAAATAATACGAGATAAATTTACCGTAATAACAATACGGTAAATTCATTTATAAGACTTTTTTTAACACTTTTTAAGAATTTGATATGAAAAGTTTAGTAGGTAATATTATAATAAAACTAATCACTAATAGTTTTAGATAACGTATAAAAGATTAATTAAATAACCATGAAAAAAGTATTCACATTAATTGTATTATCAGGGGCTCTGATGACCACGTCTTGCGTATCGAAGAAGAAGTATTTAGCTTTAGAGACAGATTTGCAAAACACCCGAAGTACATTACAGAAAACAACCGTTGAAAAACAAGAATTAGAATCTAAATTTGCAAAAATTGAAGCAAGAGTTGCTGATTATAATGCAAAGATCAATTCGTTAAGAGATGCCAATAATGAACAAATGGTAATGGTTGATGACCTAGCTGTTATTTCTAATAACACAAAAGAAAAAATGAAGGAAACCTTAGCACAGGTTGATCCCGAAAAACTTCAAGGTGCGAGAACACTAGAAGATTCAATGAATCTAGCAGTTTCTCATAACCTAAAAAGCTCTTTGGATGATAGTCTAAAAGAAGACGATGATATTTCTATCGATATTGATAATACAGTTGTTATGATTTCTATATCTGATAAAATGTTATTTAATAGCGGAAGTTATAGAATAAGTAACAAAGCGAATGATGTTTTAGAAAAATTAGCACAAGTAATTAATTCTGAACCTAGTCTTGATGTAATGATTGAAGGACATACAGATCCTAGAACCATCAATACTCCTGCACTAGAAGACAATTGGGATTTAAGTGTAAAAAGAGCTACATCTATTACAAGGTTGCTACAGAAAAAATATAATGTAGATCCGGCTAAATTAATAGCTTCAGGAAGAAGTAGCTACCAACCACTGGTAGAGAACGATTCTGAAGAAAACATGGCAATAAACAGACGTACAAGAATTGTTTTATTACCAAACCTAGACAAGTTTTTCGCGATGTTATCATCAAATTAGGAAAAATCAACAATATAAATTTAAAAGAGGGATGTACTCAATAAGATACATCCCTCTTTTTATTTTGCATAATAAAGTACATAATTAGTGATCATACGCTTGTAAAAAATCATCTAGTATATGGAATAGTTCATTATTATCCTTTTGTTGAAACTGCTTTACATTATTACTAAATACTGGAAGATCGTTTAAAAACGCCCTGATTCCGTCCAATTCAAAATCTTTTAGCATTTTTCCGTATCCTAATTTTTGAATGTAGGCTCCATTAAGGTATTGTTCAAACTGATTTTTAATTGGGACTGTACAGATAGGTTTATTTAAGAACAATGCTTCAGAGATGAACGAATATCCTGCATTACAAAATACGGCCTTAGCTGTTCTAAAATGATCTATAAAATCAATTTCACTAAACTTTTTAAGCGTTACATTATCGTGGTTTGCTTCTTTATTAAAGCCATATACAATGAAATTCTCATTAGAAAGAGTATTAAGTAACTTAATTAGCTTTTTCTGACTACAAGAGGATTGGTATATTAGTATATGATTTTTGGTATCTCGTTTTGCGTTCAGAATTTCTGTTCTAATAATTGGTTGTACTAAAACACTATTTTTTTTCTTCAATTTAGCGTCAAAAAAAGTAGAAATCAAATATTGATCACAAAGTGGAAGTTTTGCTTTAACTACAGTTTTAGCAATATTGTAATTAACCCTTTCGGATTCAGGTATTTTAATATCTAAAATAGCTCGATCTAGAATTTGCATATTATCAATACTAAGTATGGGAAGCTTATAATATTTAGCATAGAAATAGGTAAAAGATTCAAAATCAGATATTATTATATCCGGCTTAAAATCTGTCTGAAGATCTTTACATTTCTTAAAATTAACTATTAAACTTTCAGGAAGGTTTTTAATAATATCAGTAGACGTTTTGGATTTAGAAACTACTCCATCCTTATAGGCAAAATTAAATCCCTTTATTTGATGTGTTTGATTTGGGAATATTTTCTTAAGAAACAAATATGCTTTCCCGCTGGATACTATTCTTATGTCATGATTTGTTATTAGGTGCTCTAGAATTACTTTTGCTCTAGTTGCATGTCCCATACCTTCTCCTGGAACTCCGTATAATATTTTCAAACTATTATCCTATATATGTATTCACACTAGTAGTTAATCTACAAGAATTATGCAGCATTTGTTTAAATTTTAAAGCCAAATTTTCATCATTAAACTTCATTGCTTCACTAATGCTATTTGACAAAATCAATTCTCCTATAAGATATTCTACAAAATAAGTTTGATCGTCAGTTAACAATACGTATTCTGTCATATTAAATCCCTGTTTTCGAGTTATAACTATATTTTAAATTTTTATTTAAAAATACAGAGCTCTTTTATTAAGAATCAAATTTAACTTTTAAGACGATCTCTTTTAATCATATTAACATAGGTTATCAAATTCTTATTCACAATCCCTCTCTTAAAGAAATAATAAAGCCAATTTAAAACAAATAAATCTCATCATTTTTTCGTAACTTATTGATGTTCAAAACTTAAATCACACAGTCATGAAAATATTTGTATTGATTCTACTCAGCCTCTTTTCTATTACAACTATTGACCATAAGAATACTAACACTCCTATTGATCTGTATAACCTAGAAGGTGTTTGGGAACTAAAGCATCAGTTTCTATATGATAGCGATAACCAGATTTCGGACACCATTTTTAATACTAATGGATATCGTCAGGTAAAAGTGTACAGTAAAGGTAAGGTCATGTGGACTCGTTTTGATCCTACGGATAGTAACGAATGGTTTGGATATGGTTCGTATATAATCAAAGGTAATATCTTAGAAGAAAGATTAGAATATGCATCAGGGCCAATGATGAAAATAGTAGATACTACACAAGTTTTTGTGTTTGAACTTGTAATGGATAAGAACTCCTATCAACAAATCACTGTAGATGAAACTGGTCATTTCTCGCAAGCAGAAAATTACGATAAGATAGAATAAAGCATATCTAAACTGGTTCCCATAATATGTTCTTTTGATGTAGAAATTCAAGAGAACATTTTTTTTGTCATAACTTATATTCACATTCTAAAATAAAGTTGATTACCCCCTGTTTTTGGGGCTTACACCTCTTTTTATACATGTAATTTCGTTCTATTTTTGATTCCAATATTAAATGTAGATTTCATACATTCTTATATATCCATCCTTATAACTTTTTTTATACATGCTGTTATTAATAGGTCTGTATAAAAAATCTACGTAAAAATAGTATCACAGCCAAGAACGAATTAATAATTAACCATAACTAAATATATTACAATGAAAACAATGAAATCGTTAGCGCTATTTGCGATCGTTTCGGTAATGATTATTTCTTGCCAAAAAAAAGAAATTACTGATGAAGTACAACAAGTTTCATCAGAACCTACAAAGGAACAACTTGATAAACTATTTAATATGGGAGTTAACATCGATGCTGTAACTATAGAAGAAATTACGATGTTGGATGGAAGCATTAATAAATACTTAGTATCAGGAGATATTTTAATTCCTGTAACAGATTTTGATAAGTATCCTGAATTGAAACCTCTTAGTGGAGATAATAAACAATATCGAGATGATAATATCGTATCTCCTAATTATAGAAACATCGATATTCTAGGATATACAGGTGGTAGTTTTGCTTTAACATCAAAGATGCAAACAGCATTACGTTGGGCCGTTAACAACTATAATGCACTATCTAATAGTTTAAATTTCAACTTGACTTTTGGAACCAGTTATGGCCCTGCAGATATTGTAGTATATAAAATTAATGTTGCTGGTGGAGGTGGAAATGCCGGATTTCCTAATCTTCTTGGACAACCTTATAAATGGGTACGTATTAATGCTGGAACAGATGGATTCAGTACGAATGTAAATGAACATGTAATTGGTCATGAAATAGGACACTGTTTAGGATTAAGGCATCAAGATTGGTATAATCGTCAAAGTTGTGGTTATACAGGTCCACTTCCTGCAGAACCGCCAGCAATTTGGATACCAGGAACCCCTATTTCTCCGTTTGCAGACTCTATTATGTTAGCATGTTTTGGTGCTGGCGAAGATGGAGAATTCACAGAAACTGATAAAAACGCTTTAAACATACTTTATTAGAAAAGAATATCAACTATAATATTATACTGCTTATTTATATTGTAGTTATTAAACAACTCACTCTAGATATGGTGTAATATCAAGGTTGTATCTAGAGTGAATTTTAATGATTTTTGTTTTATCAATCAAAGTAAAAAGTATCTTTTAACAGATTATTTTCTCATAATACTATCAAATATTTTATCGATCTTTAAGGAATTAAGAGTAAAGTCAATTTCAATGAAAGACGATATTTGGATTATTATTCCTGGAATAGGAAACCACCAACCAGGTGAAAATCTAACTGCTTTAACCAGAAGCCTTGGTGCTATAAACAATTCTCCTGTTCAAATTAACAAAGAATGTCATCTTATCGAACAGATAGAAAACAACCATCAAACAATAACATTCGAAGTACCTTTAACCACAGGAAAGGTCAATACACATACTACCCATTTCATGGAACTCTATTGGAATGATCTTTCTACTGTTAAATCATCTTGGTTAGGGATTGCCAAAGCTTTAATTAAAGTTATACTTGGTTTACGCCACCTTATTCCTCCTGTACAATCTGAGACTATACTAGGTAAACAAATACACTTAATCCAATTTTTTTTCTTGCTTTTACGTGGTCCTATTTTAGCAGGTTCTGCCTTAGTATTTATACTTTGGTTTCTTCTATTGACCATTTTTTCTGTTATGAAAATGACTATGAAAACAGGGAACGAAGAAATTATTTTGAATGAGAATTTAATCTGGATATTTCCTGTATTGTCAGCTTTAATAGGAATTGGAATATTAGTATTTCCTTTTAAGATTGGAGGTCAAAAACTCTTGAAAAACTGGACATTCCGATGCATGGCATTGCTAGCTTTTGCACTTATTATTGCGCTACCAATAGCTCTTAAAATAAATATAACTTGTTGCTGTTTTGTAACAGAAGTGATAAAAACATTACTCATTCAGCCATTGAAAATGTTGTGGGGATTGGCAAATATTACACTCATTTTGTTATTTATCACTATGATGATTCAATCAATACGTTATAAATTGACAGAGAAACCTTTTATAATAATTCCTTCTTTATTGGCAATGACTACTATGGCATTTTGGATTGCAGTGATCCCAATAGTTTTAATTGCCTCCAACTATTTTACACCAGAAAGTTTAAAATTTCAAGGAATGGAAGTTATTGTTAGAAATAGTATGCCTACTGTAGGATGGGTATGGATTGGAACGATGATATTAATACTTAGTGCAGCAATACTTTGGTATAATAGATCTATATGGTTTAAAAAGAATAAAAATGGAAAGAGTACTGCAAACTCTTCTCCAAGATTAGTTTTTAACAAGGCTCTTTTTTGGGTTATGATTTTCATCTCTATTAGCGTAATCATAATATTTCTTTTAACCAATGTACCTATTTTGAAAACAACCTTTATAGGAAACTTACTAGGAGAACAAACAGATGTTCTTAGAAATATTGTAATCATTTCGGTACCTATTTTGTTACCATTATTTGTTTATGGTAAACAAAACATTAGTCTGGGCTTGGATATTACTTTAGACATTATTAATTATTTCCGGCCAAGTGGATCACAAGAAAATATGGCTATAAGTAACCCTTATTCTTCACTTGATTTTGATCTTAGAAATCGTATTATTAATCGATTGGATAAGATTATTCAAATGGCAAATGAAAATTTTGAAATAAGAAAAATTGTTTTAGTTACACATAGCCAAGGCACAATATTTGGGTTAAATTATCTTTCTAATCCAATAAATAAAAAAAGATTCAAAGATTTAAAGGTCAAGTTAGTAACCATGGGATCTCCGTTTACACATATCTACCAACACTATTTTCCAACTCATTTTAATAACGATACTATTTATAAAAATATAAAAAACGTAGTCGGTGAAAATAACTGGACAAATATATATTGTTCTGATGATTATATAGGTACCTATATAAAGAATGCTCCTTCACAGCAAGATAAAAATGATCAAAGTTTTCCTAAAAATATTAAAAAAGAACTAGGTGGCCATACAGGTTATTTTCAAGATAATAGAGTTCTCAAAGAGTTATTACGAATTTGATTACCAAACATATAAGAATCAAACAACAAGATTAGATTTAGTTTTTTGTGAATATTTATTAATGAATGTAGTTATTTTAAAACTTCCTTAATTAAACCTTTTTTGAATTACAGAGTCTTAACATTAAACACTAAAGTTTAATATTATGAGATCTATAAAAATTCAAAAAATAGCATTACCATTATTAGTAATTATCTTTTTTATTGGAAGTAGTTTTACCACTAATATAGCAAAATGGGAACATTTAGGTTCTAGAACAGTAAATTATAAAATAGATCGAGATGTAGTAAAAGTGACAGCTAGAGATGGAGCTTTTAAAAAATTAAAAATAAAAGTTACTAATGGTTCTTTGAATATGCATAGGCTTGTAGTTCAATATGGAAATGGAGAAAAACAATTAATACAAGTAAGAAAGAACTTTGCCAAAGGTGGATCAACAAAACTTATTGATCTTAAAGGAAATAGAAGAATAATTAGAGACATTACATTTTACTACGACACAAAAAACATATCAAGAAAACGTGCTAAAGTTCATGTTTTTGGAAAACATTAAAAAAACAAAATAAGCTAGGCAAACGGTTGGGATATATCATACGTAATCTAATTATTCCCAACCAAGCTTGGCTTGTTTTACTTTGTTTACGTTTCTAGCTTAATTCATAATATCCACATTTCAAGTAAGCACCTTCAGGAAAACTAATTGGATGATCAATATCATGATATGTTTTATCTATTACATTAAAACTTCTACCGCTCATGGTAATATTCTCTTCAGAAATTTTAAAAAACTCTTCTGCAATTACTCTAGAAGAGCAAGATGCTAGCACTAAAACTCCCTTTCTAGTTACCAATTGCGCTCCAAGCTTAGCTAGTCTGGCATAACTATTTTTAGCTTTTTGTATCTCATTTTCTCTTTTAGCAAAAGATGGCGGATCAATTACTACAATATCAAATTTCTTACGTTGATTGATTAAATGTTGTAACCCTTCAAATGCATCCGCAACCATAATAGTATGTGTACCAGAATGTTCATTTAAAGCTGCATTATGTTTAGCCATTTCTAACGCATGCTTACTGATATCAAGACTTACAACTTCCCGCGCATCACCAGCCAAAGCATGAACAGAAAATCCTCCTGCGTAAGAAAACACATCTAATACTGTCTTACCTTTAGCAAAATCCCCTACTCTTTTACGGTTATGTCTATGGTCCAAAAAATAACCAGTTTTATGTCCTTTAATTACATTTGCCGAAAATCGAACACCGTGTTCTCTAAATACTACTACTTCTTGTTCAAGTTTTCCGTAAATAACTGAGCCATCTGTTAGGTTATAGGTTTTTCCTGAAGATTGTAAAGACCTGCTTAACCTCATAATTACAGATTTACAGGCTGTTTGTTTGATTAAATGTGGAATAACATCATTCAAGTAAGGAAACCAAATATGTGAATATAGTTTTACTACCAAAACTGTATCATATACATCCGCTATAAAACCAGGCATATGATCATTTTCACCAAATAATAATCGGTAACTATTAGTATCTGTTTCTAATAAAGGTTTTCTTTTATCATATGCTTGTTGAATACGGTTGCCAAACCATTCATCATTAATTTGAGCAGCTTTCTTAAATTGAATTAATTTTATTCTTATTGGAGAATATGGGTCGAATAACCCAATAGCCAAAATAATGTTCTTTTTATGATCATAAACAATCGCAAGATCACCTGCATTTCCTTTTACATTTTGTTTAGCTATACTATTTTCGAAAACCCAAGGATGCCCTTTTTTAACCATCTTTTCGCCAGCTGGTCTAAGTTTTATAGCTAATCGTTGAGTTGTAATATCTGGCACTATGTTCATAATATGCAAGATTAATAATATTTTTCAGCTTATTACAACATATAGTAAATAAAAACGGGACTGCTATTAACAATCCCGTATGTACCAAAACTTTTAAGTGTGCTAACCTAATTAATACCAATACATTGATTAAACTTCCCAATACACTCAATAGCTGATGTTTAGATTTTAAGAGATTTTTACATGCAATATAACATTGGTTAATGAAAATAGAATTTCATACAAAGCTTGGTGATGCAATAAAAGTATGACATTTATTCAACTTTTACCTGCGTGTAAACCTCAAAAAAAGTACTATAAATCGCTTGTTGAGAGTACAAAAAAGTAAAAGCGCTCATCCCAAGGTGTATCAGGATAAACGCCCAAAAAGTATTGTTCGAACTTGTAGTTGTTTGTAAAGAAAATCTCGTTTTTTGATCGTTAGATTACCTTATCATACCTTTTAGTTAAAAGCATCAATCCCAAGAAGTATCAGGATAAACCCTCTTTTCAGTATTTTAGCAAATCATATATCTATCGTAAATTGATATTGTTGATTTCTCTACTGCTTACACTTACTAGACGCATGTACCTATATTTTGTTACAGATTTATTTTATTTTTTTTAAAATTAAATTACTTAAAACTAGCCGTATACCATTTATAATAGGGGTTTCAAGAGTATAAAATATATTAAAAAAAATGTGATATTTAAATAAATCATATATTCAAAAGTTAATAACAGATAACATTTCGTAGCATTTTAACTTGGTATTTATGTATTATTATAACGATATATCTAGTTCATTAAGTAAGATTTTATCCTTTGCATTATGAAATAATATCTTTAATATATAATAGACCATATCTAAACCATTTTGTTTTAAATAAATCATAAAATCACATTTAATACATATTTATAAAATTAAATATGTATATTTGAACTGTGAATAAAGACAAAATCTTAGAAATTAATAAAGCGCTTGGCAATGCCACTCGATTGGATATTTTAAAATGGTTAAAAGATCCTGCATCAAATTTTCCTCCTCATTCTGAACTAGGTCACTTTGATTTCGGAGTATGCGGGCAATATATTAAAGATAAGTCTGGATTATCACAACCAACTATTTCACATTATTTAGCAATTATGAATAAAGCAGGTTTACTTACACCAACAAGGCATGGTAAATGGACCTATTTTAAAAGAAATGAACAAACTATACAAGAATATATTAAGCAAATAACGGACAGTCTATAAAAAATTTAATACAACATATTTATAAAATTAAATATATAATTATGAAAATACTAATTATCGGTGCAACAGGAACTATTGGCAAAGAAATTTATGATCATTTAAAGGAAAATCATGAAGTATATGCTGCACATAGAAATAGTGACTCCTACCCTATTGATATTACAAATAAGGATTCTATAAAATCACTTTTTGATACACTCCCAAAACTTGATGCAGTTATAAATGCAGCTGGTACAGCTTCCTGGAAACACTTTTCAGATCTTAGTGAAGAAGATTACTATGTAGGTATAAAAAGTAAATTAATGGGGCAGGTTAATCTCGTACATATCGCAAAAGATTATTTGAACGAAAATGCTGTTATCACCCTTACTACAGGGATTCTTGCAGAACACTATGAACCTAACACGACTGCACTTTCATTGGTAAATGGAGCCATCCATAGTTTTGTGAACAGTGCTGCAAAAGAATTGGAACGTGGCATACGACTCAATGTAGTTGCTCCTGGAGCAATTGCCGGAGATTTTCCAGAAGATCAAAAATTTGCAGGTTACCTACCTGTTCAAATTCAAGATGTTGTAAAAATATATGAATATACGCTCACGAGCACGAATACTGGTCAAATTCTAAAAATATACTAATCAAATGAAAATTCCGATATATCAAATCGATGCTTTTACGCAAAAACTGTTTGGAGGAAACCCTGCAGCTATATGTCATTTACCACATTGGTTGGATGATGAAACTTTATTAAAAATCGCTATAGAAAACAACCTTGCAGAAACAGGGTATTTTGTTAAGAAAAATGATAATTACGAGATTCGATGGTTCATGCCATATGCAGAAATTGATTTATGCGGTCACGCTACTCTAGCCGCTGCTTATGTAATTTTTAATTATATAGATACTTCAATTGATCTAATTTCCTTTTCTTCTAAAAGCGGTATACTTAAAGCTAAAAAAGAAGCTAATGGAGCTATAACCTTAGATTTTCCTTCGCGTCCGCCAGAACCTATTGATATTCCTAAAGAAGTGTTTAAAGCATTTAAATCTAATCCAACACACGCTTTTTCTGGAAGAGATTTAATAATCACTGTAGCTTCTGAAGAAGAAGTCTTAAATGAAGAACCTAAGTTAGAGTATTTAAAAGGATTACCATATTTATGTACAGTCATCACTGCTAAAGGAAATAATTCTGATTTCGTCTCAAGAGTGTTTGATGCTAATCCTGAAATCCCTACAGAAGACCCCGTTACTGGTTCTGCTCATACTGCTTTGGTTCCGTTTTGGGCAGAAAAACTTGGTAAGAAAGAACTAAAGGCATATCAATTATCAAACCGAGGAGGTGAATTAGATTGCAAACTAGAAGGAGATCGTGTTTTTTTAAGCGGATACGCTGTTCCTTTTTTGGTTGGAGAGATAGAAATATAAACCCGAACAATGAGTTAGAAATTTTCTTCGATAAAGTATCAATTAGCTAATAATAAAGCAAAAAACACTTTACGTCATCATACTGCAAAATCACTTATGGTTTCTGCTGATTTTGCAGATGTTGAAAAGGTTACCAGAAGCACTAAACATGCTATTTTTTGGAAAAAATATGGGTAAGCTTATTGTAAAAACTTAAAACTAAATTACAAAAACATTTGATTGATTTTGGATCTTAGTTTTCGACCATAATCTTCCTGTAACCATTCCCTATAGTTTTTAGTACTTTTGCTTATGCAGTAAGAATATCTTCGAACTCTATATTCAATATCCTGATCTAATAATTTACTAAGAATTCTGGCATCAAATACATCTTCACTATTTTCAGCACACATTTTTGCATGTTGTTCAATAGATTTTTCGAGTACGCTTTTACTACGTAAACCATATTTTTTAGTTTTTGCATATTCATTTTCAATATTAAAATCTATATCGATTGAATTGCTAAACTCTTTACGGATTTCTTCAGGCATAACGTACTTAAAATTACGCTCTATCTCATCATCACTAACCAGGCTTTCATAATAGAAATCTGGTGATTTAAAAATAGATTGCCAATCCATATCCCCACTCCATAAACCAAAACGAGCAGTATTATTTCCCATGTCAATAATTGAAAATTCTGGTTTCTTTGGTAATACCCTAGATCCCCTACCAATCATCTGAAAATATAATGTTAAGGACTTAGTTGCTCTATTAAGAATCACGGTTTCAACTGTAGGTTCATCAAAACCTGTTGTTAATATACTCACAGAGGTAAGAATCGCATTATCAGTATGTTTAAACCACTTAAGAATATCCGATCTTTCTTGTTTACTATTTGTATTGTCTAAATGTCTTATTGGGTATCCCGCTCTCTGAAAAACATCATATACCTGTACAGAAGTATTAATTCCATTATTAAAGATTAAAGTTTTTTGTCCTTTAGATCTTTCCTCGTATGCTCTCAATAGCTTATCCTGCATTAAGGCATTTGTATATAAATCTTCAGAAGATTTCACTGTATAATCTCCATTCATTCCAATCTTAAGAGATCCTAGTCCAACGTCATACGTATATGTAACTGGTTTAGCGAGAAAACCATTTTTAATCAAAGATGCAATCGTATCTCCTACAATTAACTCATGATAATTATCTTTCATTGGTAGTTTCATATTAGAACTTAGTGGCGTAGCTGTTACCCCTAAAATGAAACAAGAATCAAAAAAACGAAATAACTTTCTAAATGAATTATAATGTGCTTCATCGATAATAACCATACCAACATTATCAATTTCTAATTGATCATCATTGAGTCGATTATTAAGCGTTTCTACCATTGCTACAAAACACATATATTCATGTTGATCCTCTAATTTCTTTACATTACTGTTAATGATTTTGTTTTTTACATTAAACTCTGTAAGCATATTAGAGGTCTGATCACATAACTCTATGCGATGTGTAAGCACAACAACTTTCTTCTGTGTTGTCTCTATATATCTTCGTACGATTTCAGAAAAAATAACAGTTTTTCCTCCTCCAGTAGGTAATTGATATAGTAAATTGTAATTTTTAGGAAATTCTTGCAAACGTCCAAAGATTTTATCGATATCTCTGGCCTGATAGTCATAAAGTACTTTTTGCCTTTTTTTTTCTATTTCAGTGGGATTCACCCCCATTTGCTTTAGATTAAAAATAAGCTACAAAATTAAGCACTTTATAAAGTTATTTACAAGAATTATCGAAATATATTTTGTGTATAATAATTACATTTTCTTTAAAAATGTTAATTATTCATAATATTTCTTACCACTGCTATGGTTCTCTTTATTTTTAAAACTAAAACTGATAATTAATTAATGGCCAAAATTGATAAAAATTTAGTCCCTGTTCAAACATTACTGATTCCTAAATCAGTAATGTATGTAGGTAAATTTCTAAACTTAATTTCTCCTTTTTTAGCTTCTAGATTTGGTGCTCGAATATTTCTAACTCCGTTTAAATACAAAAGACCAGAACGAGAAAGAAATATGGCAGAAGAAAGTCTTAAAGAGAAAATTAAAATTGAAAATATCAATAGAGAAGTAATCGTGTATAACTTTGGTAATTCTAATAAAAAAGTGCTGCTGGTACATGGATGGTCTGGTAGTGGAACACAACTATCAAAAATTGCAGATCAATTATTAGAAAAGGGGTTTAGTACTGTCAGTTTTGATGCTCCTGCTCATGGAGAAGCTCCTGGTAAAAGAACTAATATGCCACATTTTATTGAAACTATTTATCAATTAGAAAAAACTCATGGCCCTTTTGAAAGCGCTATTGGTCACTCTTTAGGAGGAATGTCATTATTAAGAGCTACAAAATTTGGTCTAGGAATTAAAAAATTAGTCGTTATTGGTACAGCCAATAGTATCACCAAAATCACAAAAGATTTTACGAGAAATTTACAATTAAGTCAGAAAACAGGACGATTAATAAAGCTATATTTTGATAAACATTACGGAGAAGACCTTGATAATTATTCTGGTGGTGTATCTGCTGCTGGAGTAACTGTTCCTACATTGGTAGTTCATGATAAAGACGATATCGATGTGCACTATAGCGCTGCGCATGAAATTACTGAAAAACTAGCACAAGGAACATTATTAATAACAGAAAAATTAGGACACAGAAAAATATTAGGTAATAAAGATGTTATTGATAAGATAGTTCATTTTGTTTCAGAATAACTGTGATATATGTTATCGATTGGTGTTTTATACGACTATATAAATACTAAAATTTAATTAGAAAAAAATGAAAAAATTCGTATTACTTTTCATCAGTATACTGACTATAAGTTGTGCTGGTAACGCGCAGAAAGAAACAACCCAAGAAAAGAAAGAATATAAAGTTTCAAAAACAAATAAGGAATGGAAAGAAATCCTTACCAATGAACAATATTATATTCTTAGGCAAGCAGGAACTGAAAGACCATTTTCAAGCCCTCTAAACAAGATATATGCTTCAGGTACATTTCATTGTGCAGGTTGCAATACTGCATTGTATGAAAGTGAACATAAATTTGATAGTGGTACAGGATGGCCAAGTTTTGATCGTGCAGTAAAAGGAAATGTATCTTATGACACAGATCACAAACTAGGATATGCCAGAACTGAGTTATTATGTGCTACATGTGGAGGACATTTGGGTCATGTTTTTAGTGATGGTCCAAGAGAAACTACTGGAAAAAGACATTGTATAAATGGAGATGCATTAATTTTTGAACCAAAAAACACTAAATAATGAGCACGTATCCTTATAAAAAAACAGAAGAAGAATGGAAAAAAGAACTCACCGAGGAACAATATAGAGTATTAAGACAAAAAGGAACTGAACGTCCTTTTACTGGTACATATAATATACATTCAGAAGATGGTACTTATAAATGTCTGGCATGCCATGTTCCATTATTTGAAAGTACTTCCAAATTTGATTCTGGTTGTGGATGGCCTAGTTTTGATGAGTCTATAGAAGGAAGCGTAGAATATTTAAAGGATACTACCCATGGAATGATAAGAACTGAAATTTTATGTGCCAATTGTGGAAGTCATTTAGGCCACGTATTCAATGATGGACCTACTGAAACTGGTCAACGTTATTGTGTGAACTCGGTTAGTATTGATTTTGATAAATCGTAAAAAGATTTAAAATTAATATTTTTGGAACGCTTATTGATAACTACATAGAATATCAAAACAACAAATAATTACTTGCTATGAAAAAGATTTTCGCACTTTTATTTTTATCAACCTTTTTATTTACTTCTTGTGTAGATGATGATGATTTCGATACAATTGGGCTTACATTCGAATTTACTACAACGTTTAATAACGCAAATGGTTATGCAGATCGTTTCTTTTTTAATGAGAATATATTTGATTCAGACGTAGTATTAGTATATCGTTTAGAAGATGTTGATAACGGTCTTGATGTATGGGAACCATTACCTACTGCAACTATTTTATTAAATGATGTTGATGATACTACAGTACTGTATCGATTTAACTTTACTTCTGGAGATGTTGATATACTTCTCGAAAGTAATAATCCAGATTTAGTTCCTGCTGATTTAACCAATAATCAAACCTTTAGAATTGTAGTTGTTCCTGCATCTTTTGCTGAAAACACAGAAATAGATTTATTAGATTTTAAAGCGGTACAATCTGCTTTAAATCTAGAATTTTAAGAAAATATATAATTAAATTATTTATAATTGTATTCTAAAAAATTAGAATAGGACTTAAAAAATTAACACTATCATTACGATAGTGTTTTTTTATGCATTTATATTCTCATAAATGTAAAAATGGAATCCTTAAATCCTTTTTAGGTTAACCGAATTATGCGTAAATTCGTGTCTTCAAAAAATTCACATTTATGAGCGCATATGATATTATCGTATTAGGAAGTGGACCTGGTGGTTATGTTACTGCTATTAGAGCTTCTCAATTGGGGTTTAAAACAGCTATTATCGAAAAAGAAAGTCTTGGTGGTGTATGTTTAAATTGGGGATGTATACCTACTAAAGCATTATTAAAAAGTGCTCAGGTATTTGATTACCTTAAACATGCTTCTGATTATGGCTTAACCATTGAAAAGTTTGATAAAGATTTTGACGCGGTAGTAAAACGAAGTCGTGGTGTTGCTGAAGGAATGAGCAAAGGTGTTCAGTTCTTAATGAAAAAAAATAAAATTGATGTAATATCTGGTTTTGGTAAGCTTAAAGCTAATAATAAGGTTACTGTTACAGATCAAGATGGTAAAGCTACTGATTACGAAGGAAAACATATTATCGTTGCAACTGGTGCTAGATCCAGAGAATTACCAAACTTACCACAAGACGGTAAAAAAGTAATTGGGTATAGAGAAGCAATGACCTTAGAATCGCAACCTAAAAAATTAATTGTAGTAGGTTCTGGAGCTATTGGTGTTGAATTTGCACATTTTTATAATGCAATGGGTACAGAGGTAACCATCGTAGAATATCTTCCTAATCTGGTTCCACTAGAAGATGAAGAAATTTCTAAACAGTTCGGAAGAAGTTTTAAGAAAGCTGGAATTAAAGTAATGACTAATTCTTCTGTTGAATCTGTAGATACTAGTGGTAATGGAGTAAAAGCAACTGTAAAAACCAAAAAAGGCGAAGAAATTCTTGAAGCTGATATTGTACTATCTGCAGTAGGTATCAAAACTAATATAGAAAATATAGGGTTAGAAGAATTAGGAATCGCTACAGATAGAGATAAAATTGTGGTAAATGACTGGTACCAAACTAATATTCCTGGAGTTTATGCTATAGGTGATGTAGTATCTGGTCCTGCCTTAGCGCACGTTGCTTCTGCTGAAGGTATTACTTGTGTAGAAAAAATAGCTGGTATGCACGTAGAAGCTATTGATTATGGTAATATTCCTGGATGTACATATGCCACTCCTGAAATAGCAAGTGTTGGAATGACTGAAAAACAAGCTAAAGAAGCTGGTTATGAGATCAAAGTAGGTAAGTTTCCGTTCTCTGCTTCTGGAAAAGCGAGTGCTGCAGGAACCAAAGATGGTTTTGTAAAAGTTATTTTTGATGCCAAATATGGTGAATGGTTAGGATGTCATATGATTGGTGCTGGAGTTACAGATATGATTGCTGAAGCTGTATTAGGAAGGAAATTAGAAACTACTGGACACGAAGTATTAAAAGCTATTCATCCTCACCCAACTATGAGTGAAGCAGTAATGGAAGCGGTAGCAGATGCTTATGATGAAGTAATTCATTTATAGTAGTAACAATATATATTTAAAACAAAAAACACCTTACCAATTTTAATGGTAAGGTGTTTTTATATACAACAATTGTTTATTTTAATTTGAAGAGGTAGGTATAGAACCTATATTAAATGATGGTATCGGTAGTCTCAATCCAAAATACCAGTATGGATCACCTGTAAATACATTAATAGCAGCTCCAGTCTGAACATAATCGTGTAATATAGAAATTACTAACCCTGCTCCTAATTCTGGAACATCATCTCCATCAAAATCCGGAGCAGAAATATGAAGACCGATTCCCCAATCAAAGATTCTATTATACGTTACACTTGTTCTTCTTAATTTCTGATCCCAAAGTCCTTTTAGAATTAGATTATAATAAGGAGCCATTTGAAACTGAGTTTTTACGTTTGTTCTTGCAATTGGATCTGCAAAAATAACTCCAACAGTACTTTCAATATGGGGTAAAATTCTAAACATATATACTTCCCTATTCTCATTGTATATAGTTTTCTCTTTAGTAGCTACCTCAAACTTAAATGCAATTCGATCTCCACTTTGACGTATCCCAGCGGTATACAAATCCAAATCAGCCTCTTTAGGTAAATCTTTTAGTGATAATTTAAATACCTTATCACTAAACTTTAATAACTCAAAATCCACAGGAGTTCCTGCTAACAACTCCTTTATCTTAGAAATATTAGTTTTTTCTAGTGTAGTATTAAACCATGTTTTTAAATATTCAACAACTTTATTGGAGAATTTTTCTAATTCGTCAATATCATTAATAGTGCTATTCACTAAAGTTTTAATGTCATTATATAATTTAGAAGCTTGATCTAAAAGTTCCTGACCATCTAGTTTAATAAAATCTATGTCACTTTCGATTTGCGTGAGCACCTGTATTACAGAGGTTTGAGAGTTAATACTTAAATCTTCATAGTAAGAAACTCGTTGTTTGATTCCATTTTTAAAACTCTCAAGGTTATCTTTAAAAGATTTTAATTCTGTAGTGATCGGTTTGATTCTATCATCTATTATTTGTTGCGCTTGTGTATCTAAAGAATCTACAAGTGTGTTGAATTGACCTGTAAGTACTTCTTCTAATTGTTGTACCTGTATATCAATAGTTTCTTTAAGAACAGACAACCCTTGATTACTATTCTCTTGCGCCAGAGCACTTGCTTCTTGTAATTGTGTTAATTGATCTTTTGTTGGGAGTATCCTCCATCGATCCACCTCATATGGTGTTTGTGGTTTAATAGAATCAAAACCTGGAATATGTAATGCAATATCTTGATTATTCTTTTTATATAACCAAGCACCAAATTGCACATAAATTCCTTGGGTATCTGCAAATTCTTCTACCTCTTTAGTCATACGTTCCAGTTCAATCTGAGCTCTTTTGTATGTTGGACCAGGCCTTGCACTAACATTAGTATCATTAGGATCTCCAGATTCTATAAAAGGACTTACATCCCATAGATCCACTACAGAAATTGCTGATTGTTGCATCGCAGCTGCCCATTTTTTATTTAGATCATCAGATTTCTTGAATGCTTCATAATCATAACTTCCTAATAAACTATCAAACGTCTTTAGAACTTTTTTACGTTCTTTTAGTGCTTCAGTGAGTTTAGTAATTTTCTCACCAATTCCCTCAGGTAATCCAGTAGTATTATTCTCTACTTGTTCAGTAATTGCACCAAGATTTAAATTTATTTGTAGCACGCTATTGATGTCTACTATAGGATTATCAATATAGGTAGAATCTTTATCCTGATAGTTGCCGTCTCTATCTCTTTCTAAAATCGAAAACACTGATTTTTGATCTTCGCTATCACTTTTATCCTGAGCATATGATATAGTTATTGAAATACAATAACAACAGATGAAAATAAGTGCGCGGAAATTTATTTTTATGCTCATAAATTTATGTGTTTAAATTTTGGTCATAGGCCATCGCCAACATAATTGATTTTTCTATATAATAGGTTGATCGATTATCATACTTAGAAGCTAAAACAACATTCCCTATGTTATTAAAAACATTAGAAATTGATAATAACACATATGAATCGACCGAACTCCAATTTATAGCATCTAATCTCGGGCTAACCTTTAACTCTTCTAAAGTATCAAGAATAAAACTAATCGTGGGAGCTTGTACTACACGTACTGAATTATAAAAATGATCTTCAGAATTGATCAAAGAAGAAAGTTTTTGTACTGCACCATTAGATCGAGTACTATCCCCTATTACTAATATAATGGTAACAGGTTCATTAGTTATCGCATTTTTAAAGGTACTATTAGCAGCTGTGGAATCTGTTTTGGATAAAATAATAGGTTCTATCATAAGAGTATATTTTAGAATGTAAGATGATTAGCTAAATGTATGTAAAAATACTACCATAAAAAAGGGGGAAAACACCCGATTCTGTTGAAGAAAATACTACACCGATATTAGCATGGCACCAAATCACAATACCAAAATGAAGTATCCCAATGTTGATCATTATCATTGGTAAAACAATTGTCGTTATCGTCTTTAGAAGGCTGATAGTTACGTAACACCTTCTCTCCTATCTTAAAACGAATAGGGTTGTTAAATATAGGACCGTCAAAAACAAACGTATGAAACTCTCCATTTTCGCCGCAAGGATCTACATTTTCTGGTAAATCTTCTAAGAAACTCTCATCTAATATTCTTCCACAAAAAGATTCATCAAGATACTTAGCATTTACACATACCGTAATTGCTTTAAAACCAAGATTAATAAATTCAAGGAATAATTCTTTTGTATTTCTCTTCCATAACGGAAAAACACCTTTAATGCCAATACTATCTAGTTGATCTTCTCTATATTTCCTAAGATCTTCCAGGAAAATATCTCCAAAAACACAATGCGTATATCCTTCATCTTTTAATTCTTCTATGTTATCTTTCATAGCCTCATTATAAGAAGACATAGAAACATCAGCTGGAAGTTTAATTTTTTTTATGGGAAGATTTAAACTTGCTACTTGTAAGTCTAATAAGGATTCTCTTAAACCATGCATCGACACACGTTCAAAATCTTTATTTACTGTTGTAAGTAATTTGGTAATTTTATATGCATCCTGTTGTAACACATAGTACAATGCTACAGAAGAATCTTTACCACTGCTCCAATTAAAATAAGTTTTATGCATCTCTTTTAGCTATAAAAAACTTTGGATAGCTAACGCATAACTTTGCATACCAAAACCAAGAATAACACCTTTAGCATTAGGAGATATATAGGATTGATGCCTAAATTCTTCTCTACCAAAAGTATTTGATATATGCACTTCAATAACTGGTACAGATACCGCTTTTATTGCATCTCCTATACCAATAGAAGTATGCGTATAAGCGCCTGCATTAAGAATCACACCGTCAAAAACACCATCTGCATCTTGTATGGTAGTGATTAATTCTCCTTCTATATTAGATTGAAAATATGTTAATTCTGTATTGTTATAATGCGACTGTAACTCTTTATAGAATTCTTCAAAGGTTTGACTACCATAAATACCTGGTTCTCTCTTACCTAATAAGTTTAAGTTAGGTCCATTAATAATTAAAAGCTTCATATGTTTATTGTTCCTGTATTCTTCTTCGGTTATTTTTGGTTTTAAAAAGATAACCTATTGATAACTGAGCTATTGAATTTCTATTAGTTACATTAATAACTCCTGTATCATTAATATTTGTAATACCTAAATTATATCGTAGTTGAAAAAACATCCCACTTTCAAGCTTATATCCCACTCCAAAAGCCCAGCTAAAATCAAAATCATTGAAAGCATCGAAAAAAGGATCATTATCAGGCACATCTTCATTGGATACCGTACTTAATAAAGAAAACTGAGGGCCTGTTTCTAGGCTAATAGGGGTTGTAATATGAATCTTCGCTATAATGGGTAATGTAATATAATTCAAGCTAATTTTTTGCTCTACTCCACTTATATCAATCTTATAACCTTGAGAAGAGTACAATAATTCTCCTTGTAAAAAGAATTTTTGAGAAATTGGATATTCTATTACTGCACCTAAATGTATTCGAACTCTACCTTCTGGACTATCAGCATCTCCAATAATACTACTATAATTAACACCTCCTTTAAATCCTGCACGGGCATATAATGGATCCTCATCATCTAACTTCTGCGAATTAACAGTAATAAAGCTAAAAATCATGAGTACCAACAAAAAAATATTTCTCTTCATACTAAGAATGGTTTACAATCAAAAATAGTTTTATTTTTTAAGAACTAACACTTCCATATTACAAAATTCATTATTAACTGAATATTAGTAGATTAGAATTTAAGGATATTTTTATTCTAAATTTCTTTAAAAATACTAGTAACAAATTTGATCTTAATGTTACTAATGGATGTATTAACAAAAAAAACATACATCATGAAAAAAATGCTTTTAACTGCAGTTGCAGTATTTACATTAAGTTTTGTCCAAGCACAAGACGGAGGATTTGCTAAAGGAGATATTTTTGTATCTGGATCTGTTGGATACAATTCTCAATCTACAGGTGACGCTAAAACTAATTCATTTGAAATTACTCCTAGAGTAGGTTTTTTCGTAAGTGAAAACTTAGTTGTTGGAGCTAGAATCGGATATAATACACAAAAACAAGAAGTGCCATTTGCTGATGAAATAAAGCTAAACACTTTTACTGGAGGTGCATTTGGAAGATATTACTTTACTCCATCTAACAAGTTTTCAATCTTTGGCGAACTTGGAGTTAATTATTTATCTATCAAAGCAGACGTTGGAGCCGTTGACACAACTACTGATGGTTTTGGAATTGGTGGTGGACCAGGTGTTAGTTATTTCATTAGTGATAATTTTGCACTTGAAGCTTTTTGGGGTGCATTATCTTATGCATCTACGAAACCAGACGTAGATGGTGCAGACTCAACTGATTCATTCGCTATCGGAGTAAATCTAGATGATATTAACTTAGGATTAGTATACAAGTTCTAAAATTCATAGTATTCATTATAAAAAACCATCTTAATCATTTTAAGATGGTTTTTCTTTTTATATTAGAATAATGAAATGGAATCATGCTATCAAAGACTACGAGCATTATCTGCGCATTGAAAGAGGACTTTCAGACAATTCCATAATTAATTATAGTTTAGATATACAAAGGTTGCTAAAGTTTTTGGATGAAAATGATGATACTTCTACTCCACTTTCCATAGAAAAAGATGTGCTCCAGAAATTTATATATGAAACGGCAAAACTGGTCAATGCCAGATCACAAGCTAGAGTAATTTCTGGTTTAAAAAGTTTTTTTAATTATTTAGTTTTTGAAGATTATCGAGAAACCAATCCTATGGAATTGATAGAATCTCCAAAAATTGGCAGAAAATTACCAGACACATTATCTCTGGAGGAAATAGACACCATTATCGCTCAAATAGATCTGGGCAAACCCGAAGGAGAACGTAACCGAGCAATTATAGAAACATTATATGGTTGTGGGCTTCGTGTTACTGAATTAATAGAGCTAAAACTATCCAACCTCTTTTTTGATGAAGGTTTTATTAGTGTTACAGGAAAAGGTAATAAACAACGATTTGTACCTATTGGTGAGGTAACTCAGAAGTTTATTAATATTTATAAAAATGAAATAAGAAATCATCTCAATATCCAAAAAGGACATGAGGATACACTTTTTTTAAACCGGAGAGGTAAACAGCTCACCAGAGCCATGATTTTTACTATTGTCAAACGCTTGGTAGAAAAAGCTGGAATACATAAAAAAATAAGCCCACATACATTCAGACACTCGTTTGCAACGCACTTATTAGAAAATGGAGCGGATCTAAGAGCTATTCAGCTCATGTTAGGTCATGAAAGTATTACGACTACAGAAATATATATGCATATCGATAGAAGTCATTTAACCGAAGTTATAAATACCTTTCATCCCAGAAGATAATATGTCAATACATAACTTAAGAAAAAACCTTATCTACATACTATTCTTAAGTGGCTATATTATGTTTTCTCAGCGATTTAATGCTGATGGAGGCGTCATGCTGAAAGCTGAAATAACACTTGGAAATCAAAACCAATGGCTAAAAATTAGCACTTTTGCTTTTGGAACTTTAAATTATGGAGACATTTCTGTAGAAAGTGGATTGTCTTTTGCTACATATCAATTTTTAAAACGTCATACAGTAAATACATCTGGATTAGCATATTCCTATGAGTTTTTTGCATTAGGAGGCATCGGTAAAAACACTAATCTTTTAGGATCATCTGTTTCTAATATGAATACTTCCATTATATTCAATCCAAAAGGAAAAGGAGGATTTAATGGGTTAGGATTTGGTTTTAGCAAAGATTATCTGCCTAATTCCTTAAAAAGCTATGGATTAAAACGAGGAGCCTTTTTAATGCGCTTTAGTAATGCTTCGCATAATATTCACTTATCATTTCAAAATGATTTTAGTGTTGGTTGGTTTAGTGGTGCAGGTACAGATTATGGTGTTACAGGTTCCTTAGATATTGGTTTTACAAAAATTAATAATTTTCGAACAGTTCAACAACTTGGTATTGGGATCGATTTGTTTACTGCAAGACCTGATTATAGCCAATCTCCAAGAAATCCTATAAACTCTGATGATGGGCGCAAAAATGTGTGGTATACCTTACCTCCTTTTAAAGATCTTTTTTATGGGAATTTATATGCATATGCAACACATCAAGAACATAATTACACCTTACACAGTAAACTAGGTATCAATAGTCAAAAAACAGGTGCATACATACAAAACATATTACACGACGGGCTTGGGTTGAATCCCAGATTCCCTTGGCTTGTAGAAACCAAGGATAAAATTTATATCGAAGTAAGCGGAAACCTATTTGTTAAAGAGACTACCAATGATTAGAAAACTGCTATTCTTATTATCCATAACTATTATATTAAGTGGTTGTACTACCTACACTACTTTTTATGGTAAGACACATAAAGCTCTTGATTCTAAAAAACTAGCAAAGATTCATCGCTTAGACTTAAGTAACCAGCAATTAGAAATGTTACCATCTTCTATTCAAGAATTAGAAGATTTAAGAATGATAAATTTAAGCAATAACCATAAATTAAATATTGATAATGTTTTAGAAAAGCTAGCTATTCATAAGAATTTAGAAGTATTAATTTTGGATAGTCTACAAATCAAAACAATTCCAAAATCTATTACATTATTCCCTAAGTTAAAACAACTTTCTTTAGTCAATAATCCTGATTTAGATCTATCACACCTCTTTACACAGATTGCTGGGTTACCTATTGAGTTTTTGAATCTAAAGAACAATAAACTCTCTACACTTCCAGAAAATATAACTTCTCTGAAAAGCCTGAAAGATCTAAACTTATCCTATAATGCTATACATGATTCTAATAGCTATTCATACCTGGGAAAATTGCCTAAACTATACTCATTGTGGATCGATCATAATAACTTATCAGAATTGCCACAAACAATTGGAAGTTTGGATCAAATTAGGTTTTTATATATAGATCATAATAAACTAAAAACTTTGCCTGATCAATTAAAGCAAATGAAGAAAGTTTGGGTAATCCATGCAGGTTATAATCAATTCGCAGAACTGCCTTCGGTTTTTACAAAAATGAAAGCATTATTGATGGTACATATAAATAATAATAACATCACAACTATTCCAGAACTATATGAAACAGAAAAATATCCGTTAGCAGGATTAATTCTGGATAGCAATCCATTATCTGAACACGAAATAACTAAGGCAAAAGAGATTTTTGATGGCTTCTTTCTTTTATCCTTTGAACAAAAAGTCTATAAATAATAAACCCTTTGATATGTGTATATCAAAGGGTTTATTATGTATACTTTAGAAGTGCACTACATACTTGGTCTGGTAGCTCTACCAGAAGGCACTGATGTATCCGAAATCATTAAAACAGGATTCGCAGAACCTGTAGTAATTCCTGCAGTTCCACTAAGTGGTTCGATAAAAAATGGAGCAGGATCTTTATCTTCAAAAGGTTCTACAGTTATAAATACTCTTTTGCTTGTTACCGCTGCTGGAAACGTTATTCCAGTTAAAGGAATCTGACTAGGAATAATTAAAAAATCTTCACCAGGAAAATTCGGAACCACACCTCCAGATCCTTTAAAGAAATTAGCATCATCTGTAACATCAACATCAGAGAAAGTTCCTGTAGAGACTATTTTGTTTCCAAAATCAACCCATCCTTCATATTTCCAACCACTTGCTAATGCTGGAAGTGATAAACCTGCTGCAGATCCATTCATAAACCATACACCAAATTCGTCATTATCCGCAACATCATCTGTTGGTGTTGCAAGGAAAAATTGTCCTGATGTACTAGAAAGATCAGCAACAACTGGAGCAAAATTTAGCGTCGCAGAATTAGATCCATTAAAACTACCTGTCAATATTTTCGCATTAGAAGGTACATTATCAGTATCACCTACTGGTTCTATCGTTAGTACAAACTCTGAAGCGTCTTCTAAATCAGAAGCTAATACTGTTAGATTTACGGTTCCTGTTGGATTTGTAAATCTACTAGTAGGTACTGCTTGTCCATTAACTATTAACCATCCCTGATACGTTGATCCTCCAGTAAGTGTCTCTAAACCTATGGTTTCAATCGATACATTAGCAACTGGTGGTCCATCATCACTAGAACAGGAAACACCTAATAATCCCAAGGCAATTGTCATAATTGCCATCATCTTTTTTTTCATCATTTTTTGCTTTTTAAGTTTAATAATTGACAGTATAGATATCAATACTCAAATTAACTACAAAAAGTCAATAAAATTGTACGCGAAAACCACTATTTTTTTAGGTATAATCAGGCTTGCGGATTGATTTGCTCTGGTTTTTTAAATAACTCCAAATATGATTTTCCTATATTAGAAACTATATCACTTGCTAACAAACCCTGATAACCAGTTTCTTGTATAGCAATATCACCAGAACTACCATGAAGATATACTCCAAAAATAGTTGCATATAACGGTTCGTATCCTTGAGAAATCAATCCTGTAATTATTCCAGTCAGAACATCTCCACTTCCTGCAGTAGCCATTCCAGGGTTTCCAGATGTATTTACATATATATTATCTTGATATATTACTAAGGTATTAGCTCCTTTAATAACAACGATCGAATCATATTTCTTAGAAAATTCTTTAGTTTTTTTAATCTTATCAAAATCATCATTCCATGATCCCAACAACCTTTTTAATTCACCTGGATGTGGTGTTAATACCGTTTGTTTAGGTAAATACTCTAAGAATGTAGCTTCTTTAGATAAAATATTAATCCCATCTGCATCAATAACCAGTTTTGCTTTATTTTGTTTTAAAAACTCTTCAAAAGCACTTATAGTTTTTTCATGAGTTCCTAATCCTACTCCAATTGCTATAGCGGCAGGGTTTAAATCAAAATCAATTTTAGTAATATAATCATCCTCCTTGTCCGTAATTACCATAGCCTCAGGAACAGAAGTCTGCAGAATATCATATCCACATTCTGGAATGTATGTAGTGGCCAAACCTGCTCCTATTCGTAAAGCAGATTTAGTAGTTAACACTATACTACCTATTTTACCATAGCTTCCACCAATCAAAAGACAATGTCCGTAATCTCCTTTATGCGCAAACTTATGTCTTGGTCTATATAGAGAAAGTGCTTCATTTTTTCCTATCAAATCTGCAAATCCTGGAGTTTGAGCGATAAATCCTCTATCCAAACCAATGTCAATCACCTCTAAATCCTGAGAATACTGTCCAGTTTCAGGTAAGAAAAATACTAATTTTGGTAATTGAAATGCAACCGTTGTAGATGCATAAATTACTCCTTCTGGGTTATCAGGAGCTTTATCTGCGTATAAACCAGAAGGAATATCAATAGATAGTGTAAAACATCTAGAGGCATTAATTTTTTTAATTAATGCTACAACCCATGGTAATAATGGTCTATTCAATCCAATTCCAAAAATGGCATCAATAACCATATCCTCTTGTTTAATAGCAATATCAGAAAGATCATCTTCGGATTTTAATTGTATAGGCCATTCTGATAGAATAGCTTTTAATCGGTCATAATTTTCTAAAAAGTCTTTTGATCGGTTATCACTAAAGTTAACGATATAGGTTTTTACATGATACCCATGTTCAACTAACAATCTAGAAATCACCAATCCATCACCCCCATTATTTCCTAAACCACAAAATACATGAATTGGAATTGGAGCTCCTTGTAGTCTTTGATGTAATACATTGAATATTTGGGTGGCAGCACGCTCCATTAATTCTAAAGAAGTTATCTTTTGAGATTCTATAGTAACCTCGTCTGCTTTTCGCATTTGTTCTGCAGAGAATATTTTCACAAGTCTAAATTTTATTAATAATTAAATAATAGATGTTCTATAAAACTGAGCATATATATTCGTTTTAAAATCTATTACGATTAGTTTCATTTATTTTTAGGAATATTTTAACGAATCAATACATAAATTGTAGGATCAACAAAAGTTTATGATTACCTTCGTTTTTTATTTTGTTCAAATGTAAAAAATTATACATTTGAACCTTAATATAAAGCAAACTAATGTTTAGTACGGTTTCAATCTCGGTTTTACTTTTCGCGTTGGGAACAATTGTGGCTTCTGCTTATACTTCTATTACACGTACTACAATTACTATTATTACCCTTAGGGGTTAATCATTTATATATCATAGAAATCGAGTAGGTAGTTTGTTTTAAGTAAAGAAACTATCGAAAAGCTTTATCAATTACATCAATTTAAAAATTACAATATGAACGTTCTAAAATTTGGAGGTTCCTCTGTCGCAAATGCAGCGACTATAGAAAAAGTTATAGATATTATCAAAGAGCAATCTAATACTAAACCGCTATACGTAGTGGTATCTGCTCTTGGTGGAGTTACTGATCTTTTAATTCAAGCAGGAAAAGAAGCTTCTTCTAATAATGATATTTATAAAAACACCCTTGCTACTATTGAAACAAGACACCTTGAAGCTATCAAAGAATTAATACCTATTGTTTCTCAAAGTGCCATAATCAGTAAAGTAAAATCTGAACTAAATAAGCTAGAATCTCTATGTGAAGGAGTATTTTTATTAAGTGAATTATCTCCTAAAACAGAATCTGTTATTGCTAGTTTTGGTGAGATGTTATCTTCTTTTATAATTTCTGAAGCAGCTAAGATAAAAGGGCTGGACATTGTACTGAAAGATGCTAGAGACTATATCATTACTATTGATGGAACTAAAGTTACTATAGATTATGAAGAAACTAATTTTAGAATACAAAGATATGCTCAGGACAATAAACATCAGATTAGCCTTTTTCCTGGTTTTGTAGCTAAAACATCTGAAGGAGAACCAACTACGTTGGGAAGAGGTGGTTCAGATTTTACAGCTGCCATATTAGCTGCTGCAGTAACAGCAGATGCATTGCAAATATGGACTGATGTTAGTGGTATGTATACTGCTAACCCTAAACTAGTAAAACAGGCAAAACCTATATCTCATATATCGTATCAGGAAGCGATGGAATTATCTCACTTTGGTGCAAAAGTTATTTATCCACCTACTATTCATCCAGTTTTGGATAAGGATATTCCAATTGTCATTAAGAATACATTCCAACCAGAAGAAGTAGGGACTTTGATTACCAGAGAGGTTGGTAATAGACAAAAACCTGTAACAGGAATTAGTCATATTGATAATATTTCTGTGATATCACTAGAAGGAAGTGGAATGGTAGGTATACCAGGTTTTTCTAAACGATTATTCGAGGCTTTATTTCTGGAAAATATAAATGTAATCCTTATCACGCAAGCTTCTTCTGAGCATTCGATATGCTTAGCTGTTGAGGAAACGGATGCAGAAAGAGCTAAAATTATTTTAGATACTACTTTCGAATTTGAGATAACCAAACATAAGGTAGATCCCGTAAAAATTGAGAACAATGCAGCTATAGTAGCATTAGTAGGTGATAATATGTATCATCATCAAGGGTTGAGTGGTAAAATGTTTAGTACACTTGGTAAAAACAATGTAAACATTAGAGCAATTGCCCAAGGAGCTTCTGAAAGAAATATTTCTGTAGTTATAGAGAAAAAGGATATTAAAAAGGCCTTAAATATTTTACACGAACGCTTTTTTGAAGTAAAAACAAAACAACTCAATCTATTTGTTACTGGTGTAGGTAATGTTGGTAGTAAGTTACTTGATCAGTTAGCCCAACAAAAAACATATCTAAAAGAGAAATTACGTCTTAAGATCAGAGTTGTTGGAATCTCTAATTCCAGAACAATGGTTTTTGATGAAGGAGGAATAAAACTTGATTCATGGAAAGAAAAACTTTCGCAAGGAGAGAAAGCAGATTCTGAAGAATTCTTCAAAACTGCTCAAAAAATGAATATCCGTAACTCTATTTTTGTAGACAATACTGCTAATCCAGATATAGCGAAAGTCTATAAACATTATCTAGCAGAAAGTATGGCTGTAGTTACATGTAATAAAATTGCTTGTGCTGATGAATATGCCAATTATGAAAACCTGCAAGAACTATCTAGAAAGTTTAATGCCTCTTTTTTATATGAAACTAACGTTGGTGCTGGATTGCCAATCATTGATACTTTAAACAATTTAATTGCCTCTGGAGATCACGTTCGTAAAATTCAAGCAGTATTATCGGGTAGTCTTAATTTTGTTTTCAATAACTATAAACAAGGAGTTAACTTTTATGATGTTGTGAAACAGGCACAAGAAGAAGGATATACTGAACCAGACCCAAAAATTGATCTTAGTGGTGTAGATGTGGCTCGTAAAATTTTGATTTTAGCAAGAGAAAGTGGAAATGTCATTGAATTAAACGATATCGAAAAAGAAGCATTTTTACCACAAGAGAGTTTAGATACTACTAGTGTTGATAGTTTCTTTGATTCTTTAAAAGCTAATGAATCTCATTTTAAACAAATTCTAAATGAAGCTGATAAAAAAGAATGTCGCTTAAAGTATGTTGCTCAATATGAAGAAGGAAAAGCTAAAGTTGGATTACAACATATTCCTGCTGATCATCCTTTTTATAATTTAGAAGGGAGTGATAATATTGTTCTTTTTTATACGGATCGATATCCTGAAAATCCGCTAATAGTTAAAGGTGCAGGTGCTGGAGCAGAAGTTACTGCTTCGGGAATATTTGCTGATATTATAAGAATTGGTAAAAAGTAAATCCATTAAGTAAGATGAAAAGTATAAAAATCTTTGCTCCCGCAACCGTTGCCAATCTTTCTTGTGGATTTGATGTATTAGGATGTTGCCTTGATACTGTTGGAGATGAAATGATTATTACAATAACTTCTGTACCTGGCGTAAGAATCACTAAAATAGAAGGGGCAGATTTACCATTAGATACTAAAACGAATGTTGCTGGTGTGGCTGTAGAGGCCCTATTGAAAAATTATGAATCTGAGGTAGGTGTTGATATTGAAATTTACAAAAAAATAAAAGCTGGCAGTGGTATAGGTAGCAGTGCCGCCAGTAGTGCTGGTGCTGTATGGGCTGTAAATCATCTTTTGGATAAACCTTTTACAGCACAAAAATTGGTAGAGTTTGCTATGGAAGGAGAAAAACTAGCAAGTGGTAATGCACATGCAGATAATGTAGCTCCTGCTCTTCTTGGTGGATTTACATTGGTAAGAAGTTATGAACCATTGGATGTTATAAAGTTACACACTCCAAAGGATCTTGTAATGACTGTTATACATCCGCAGATTGAAGTAAAAACTTCGGATGCCAGGTCTGTTATCAAACAAAATGTTAGTCTTAAAAAAGCAATTCATCAATGGGGAAATCTTGGAGGTTTAGTATCTGGACTCTTTACAGAAGATTATGATCTTATTGGTCGTAGTCTAGAAGACGTAATTATAGAACCTATGCGATCTATTTTGATTCCTGAGTTTAATACTGTAAAAGATGCTGCTCTTGATCAAGGCGCACTTGGGTGTGGTATTTCTGGTTCTGGTCCTTCAATTTTTGCATTAAGCAAAGGACTGGAAACCGCAAAAAAAGTAGCAGATGCGATAAGAGCCATATATAATAAAACTGGTCTTGACTTTGATATTCATATTTCAGAAATCAATAGTCAAGGAGTAAAAATAATTAATTGATATGCAAGAAATTAAAAAAATAGCTACTGGTTCTCCATGGGAAGATATTGTAGGATACTCAAGAGCCATAAAAATTGGTAATACCATTGAAGTATCAGGAACAACAGCTCCAGGAATAAATGAGTATGATCAAACTGTTGCTATTATTGAATCTGTAAAAAAAGCCCTTAGTGAATTTAATGCAGATTTAAGTCATGTGATACGTACAAGAATTTATTGTACCGATATTTCAAAATGGGAAGACATTGGAAAAGCTCATGGACAATATTTTGGCGCTACCAAACCAGTAACAACAATGGTTGAAGTATCAAAATTAATAAATCAGGATATCTTAGTGGAAATAGAATTTTCTGCAATAGTTCCGTAAATACCAAAAAAATAAAATTCGAATGCAATATTATAGCTTACATAATAATTCACCTAAAGTCTCTTTTTCTGAAGCTGTTGTTAAGGGATTAGCACCAGATAGAGGTTTATATTTTCCAGAGGGCATAACTCCCCTACCTCAAACTTTTTTCGATAATATTGAAACCTTAGACAATATAGAAATTGGTTTTCAAGCAATTAAACAATTTGTAGGTGATGAAATTCCTGAGACTGAATTACGCGAAATTCTTACCGATGTATTAAGTTTTGACTTTCCTGTAGTTGATATTAAAGAAAACATTGGAACGTTAGAGCTTTTTCATGGTCCAACAATGGCCTTTAAAGATGTTGGTGCTCGATTTATGGCCAGGTGCCTAGGATATTTTAATAAGAATAATAAAAATAAGGTTACGGTGCTTGTAGCTACTTCTGGAGATACAGGAGGCGCGGTAGCGCAAGGTTTCTTGGGTGTTAAAGGTGTAGATGTTGTGATTTTATATCCTTCCGGAAAAGTAAGTGATATACAAGAAAGACAGCTTACAACTTTAGGTCAAAACATAACTGCATTAGAAGTAGATGGAGTGTTCGACGACTGTCAGGATATGGTTAAAAAAGCATTTCTTGACGAAACGATAACGAATCACAAACAACTAACGTCTGCTAATTCTATCAATATTGCCAGATGGTTACCACAATTATTCTATTTCATTTTTGCTTACAAACAAGTAAAAAGTAAAGGTAAGGAAGTCGTTTTTTCTGTACCTAGTGGTAACTTCGGAAATATTTGCGCTGGAATTGTAGCTCAAAAACTTGGTCTTCCAGTAAAACATTTTATAGCAGCAACAAATATTAATGATACAGTAGTGAGATACTTAAAAACGTCAGAGTATGATCCAAAACCCTCCAAAGCTACTATATCTAATGCCATGGATGTTGGTAATCCAAGTAATTTTATTCGTATTCAAAAGTTGTTTGATAATGATTTTGACAAACTAAAAGATAATTTTTCTGCTTATAGTTTCAATGATACGGACACAAGAGATGCAATGAAGGAAGTATATACTCAGACTAAATATGTTGCAGATCCTCATGGTGCTGTGGGATATCTTGGTCTTAAAAATTATGATTTACAAGAAAATGAGTACGGTATATTTCTAGAGACTGCACATCCAGTTAAATTCTTAGATATTGTTGAACAAACTATAGATATAAAAGTGACTATTCCAACGCAGATCCAAAAAGTAATGGATAAAGAAAAAGTACGTTATAAAATTAAGGATTATAAAGAATTAAAGGAGTTCTTACTACAATAGAAGAACTCCTTTAATTTTTATTTCTTGAAAAATACATATTATTACCGTGATAACGATCTCATTACCTTATACACGATCTCTGATGTAGACGCCAGGTATTTAAAGTTTACGGTAGTATATTTATCAGCTGTTTGATGAACATATGGTGAATTATCACCATTCATCAACTCTGCGGTTATTGTTATAGTATCATAGCCCAATGTAGAAAAGACTCTGGTTTCAGGAGTAGAAACTCTTCGTTTAAACACTGGAACACCAGATTCTAATCGATATGCAGATTCTAAACTTATATTCGATGCAAGTAACTCTATAGCTCTATCTTCATCATTATCCCATCCTACATAATCTACACGATGCATCGAATTTATATTGTAATTATCATCTTTTAGCTTTTTAACAAACATTCTGCATCCTATCATGTTTGTTTCCTGTTGATCAAAAAATACAATCATAAAATTAATTGATCTACTACTCAGTTTGGTTAGTTTTTCTGCAACATAACAGGTCAATGCTACTCCTGTAGCATTATGCACAGCTCCTGGACTATCTTCGGCAGTATCATAATGTGCACCTAAAACGATATATTCATCACTTCCATTCGTTGCAGGAATTTCTGCATAAATATTCGCTCCGCTATATTGTTTCCCTTTTTTATCCTGAACATTATATGAATTACGCTTAGGTTTAAGTCCCATATCTTTTAGCGTATTGTATAAATAATCTGCAGTAGTTCTTCTCTCAGAAGAACTTGATCTACTTGAAAGTTTTTTCTTACCTTTTATAGGAATGAATCCTGTAAGTTTACCAACGATATCCTTTTGCGCATTAATGATCTCAGCTTCTCTTACATCTGCCTCCGACTGAGCCATCGATACCTGAATGCAAAATAATAATAGGAGTAGTAATGTTTTAAATCTATAATTTTTCATTTATAAAATTTTGTATTCTTTATTTTTCCTTCTTAAAACAAATTTATAAAACAATAAATAATAATACAATTAGTATTTTTATTGTTTACAATTAATCATTCATATATGTCTTTTTCAAAAACTATACCATTTTTTATCATCATTATATTCTTATGCATACAATGTAAAAAAGAAGATTCTTCGATTAATCCATTATTAGCACCTGAAAACTGGAGAAAGGAAACAATAGAATTTCCTTTATCATTTGCATCTTCATTAGAGCACAAAGGTACAGAATATGTTCGATTTGCTCCTGGATGGAGCGTACAAGATTCTGAAGAATATTTTTCATATACATTTCTATGGTATATCGATGAAAACCCTAAATTGTCTGACAAGATGTTAGAGACAGAAATGGAAGCCTATTTTGATGGATTAATGAATATGGTCTCAAAAATGAATCTTAAACTCTTTAAAAAGATTCCTAAAACAAAAGCTTTTTTTGAAAAATTGAATGATCACTCCTATGCGGGCAAAGTAATTACTTATGATGCTTTCACAACAAAAAAAGAAGTAAAACTAAATATTATTGCAGAATACCTTCCTTGTAAAGCACTTAATAAACACTTAGTTTTTTTTAAAATTTCTCCTCAGCAAATTGATCATGTAGTATGGGACAGATTAGATAAGGTTGAGATAGATTTAAATTGTAACTAAATATCTTAATGTCTAACTAAATTTATTTTTAAGTTTTGGTGTTTTTTTATTCATCGAAACACAAAATTTATTATTTTTCTTTTCTAAAAATATAATTGATCATGAACGTTTGTTTTCTAATGTACCCATGGGAAGAAATTGATCCCGAAAATGACACAAGTCTCACTTTAATTCATGAATGTGCTAAAAGAAAACATGGAGTTGCCATTGCTACTCCATCAAATCTTACGATAAGAGATAGTGTAACCTATTCTTTCTGTAAAGTTATTAATCGACCAGATAAGGTATCATCATCTATGAAGTCATTTTATGCCAAAACAACTTTTAGAGATGAAATGTTACCATTAGCAGGATTTGATGTAATCATCTTACGAAGTAATCCTCCTTTGGATATGATCATGCTTAATTTTCTTGATTCTGTAAAAGATGATGTTTTTATCATGAATGACATAGATGGAATCAGAAGATCGAACAATAAGCTCTATACAGCTGCATTTGATGATATAGATACACATTTCATTCCTAAAACTCATGTAACTAAAAACAAAGATTATTTAATTAAAATGATTAAAGAGTCTCCTAGTGATAAGATGATTTTAAAGCCATTAAATGGCTTTGGAGGTTCTGGTGTTATTTTGATTGAAAAAGGCGCTATGACCAGTATTCGATCATTATTGGATTTTTATATCGATAATAAGGATGGAACTACAAATTATGTTATCCTTCAGGATTATATAGAAGGTGCAGATCAAGGAGATGTTCGTATTTTAATCCTTAATGGGAAACCGATTGGAGCAATGCGAAGGATTCCTGGAGAAGATGACCATCGATCCAATGTTACCGCAGGAGGTTCTGTTGTAAAACATTCATTAACTAAACAAGAAAAAGAATTATGCCGTTTGATAGGACCTAAACTTGTTAAAGATGGATTATATTTTGTAGGTATTGATGTGATCAATGGAATGCTTGTGGAAGTAAATGTTATGAGTCCAGGTGGAATTACATATATCAATAGAAAGTATAAAGTGAAACTGCAAGAAAAAGTGGTTGATTTTATCGAAGATAAAGTTGTACAAAGAGTTAGTAGGTTTGATCGTAAAGCGCTATTAAGAAAAACAGTAGATAATGCATAAGTTTTCTATTGATGAAATTATTAATAAAATTAATAATGAAGAAACTTTTCATGCGATTGCAGAAGATTACTCTTTCACACTTAAAATAGATAGTTATAGCTATTATATATGTGGTGCAATTCATGACGGACATCAGTTTAGAAAAGATCTATGGGAACTTTGTTTGCATACAGAATATGAAAGATGGTACGAGGAAGATCCATGTACAAAGCAAATGGTTCAAAGCCATCCAATTGTAATAGCGGGCTGCGATTCTAGATTTGAATATGACCTTAATAGAGATCCAAAACAGGCAGTTTATGTCGATGCTTGGGGAAAACAATTATGGAGAAGTCCATTGTCTCAAAAAGCTAAAGATAATTCACTTCAAAAGCATCATAATTTTTACAAAGTAATACATGCTTTAATTTCTAAAATTGAATCTAAGTTTGGCGCTGCCATTGTATATGATATGCACTCTTATAACTGGAGAAGATGGGATCGTAAAGTCCCTGTAATTAATCTTGGTACTAGTAATATTGACAATAAACGCTTCTCCCCTTTTGCTAACTCATGGTCCACATCTTTATCCAAAATTAAGCTCCCTAATAATATTGAAACTACTACAGCTATTAATGATACTTTTCAAGGAAATGGATATTTCTTAAAATATATTACCAACCATTTTGATAATACATTAGTACTAGCGACCGAGTTTTCTAAAATATATTGTGATGAACTGGAATATAAGATATATCCTGAAGTAGTCCATGCAATCGAACAAGAGTTAAAATCAAGATTACCTGCTCACGCATTATCATTTTATAAAAGCTTTATTGAAATAAAGTAGTGTTTTCCAAAAGTTAATCTATTATTTTTGCACTTAGCTAAAAGAAGATTATGATCGAAGATGTTGTAGATACATACACGGATTTATTTGAAATTGATCAAAACCTGGATAGATTGGTAAAGAATATTGAACTTCTTAACTATCTAAACCCATTAAATATTGAACTGGAAAAAAAGAACTTTTTTGCTTCAAAATATCGATTTAATCCAAAATTCAAATACAAAAAAATAAAATTCAATCCCTATAAATTACAACGATTATTCTTTAGTCAGAGATTAGAAAGAATAGAAGATGAAGAAATAAGGAAGTTATATCAAGATATTATATATGAATATTCGGGATTGATTCAATGTATCGAAACTATCGGTAACGGCAAGAGTTTTTATTATAATTCACTTAAAGTTTTTGGTACTCCTAAAGAGCGTGATGTAGAAAATGCAAGATTTATACTTCATTTTGAAGATGAACAACCAGGGCAAGAGCTTGAAAAAAAGAATACTGCAAATGATGCTGAAGAATATTTTAGAGAATTTGCCAAAAGATATGATTTTAATTTTCACATAAAGAAATCTACAAATATCTCAGCTTCTGCTATGGTTTTAAACGCTTCAGAAACTCTGGTTTTGAAGAAAAATTATAAGTTCAGTGATAATGAATTACAGGTATTAGCAAATCATGAGATTGGAGTTCATATGGTTACTACTTTTAATGGTAAAAAACAACCTCTTAAAATATTTTCTAATGGTTTTGTAAATAATACCGAAACCCAAGAAGGTTTAGCTGTTTTTAGTGAATATATGTCTGGATGTTTAACACTGAAACGTATGAAAGAATTAGCCTATCGTGTAATTGCGGCAGATAGTTTAATTAAGGGGTATGATTTTAAAGATACCTTTGATCTATTATACAGCCAGTATAAATTAGATCGAGATGCTGCCTGGCAAATTACACTTAGAGTACATCGTGGAGGCGGGTTTACTAAAGATTATCTATATCTAACTGGATTAAAAAAAATATATGATTACTATCATAGCAATCAGGATATGAGTACTTTATTAACAGGAAAAGTAACATTAGAGAATAAAAAGAGTATTGATCGATTGCAACAGCTTGCACTAGCAAATACAGGTGAATATATGACCGATTCTTTTGCTCAAAATCTGAATACCAATACAAAGCTTGATTTCATCCTCAGTAATTTAAAATAACTTTACGTTACAAACCTCTATTTCATTTATGTAAAGTAGCTTTGTATTTAGGGTTCATCATATTCTCTAAACTTAGAATTTTGTCCAGTTCCTTTTCAGATAAAAGTTTCTTTTCTATTACTAACTCACGTATTGTTTTACCAGTAATAACGGCTTCTTTACCTAAAAGATCACCCATATGGTGTCCAATATAAGGATTCAAAAATGTAATAATTCCAACAGAATTAAAGACCATTTGTCTTGTATGTTCCTCATTAGATGTAATACCATCGATACATTTTTTGGCAAGTGTAGTACACGCATTTGACAATAACTCTATCGATTCAAACATACATTGTGCGATAACTGGTTCCATAACATTTAATTGTAACTGTCCAGCTTCGGCAGCAAAGGAGATTGTAACATCATTCCCAATTATCTTAAAACAAATTTGATTCACTACTTCTGGAATTACAGGATTTACTTTTGCTGGCATAATGGAAGATCCTGCTTGCATTTCTGGTAAATTGATCTCGTTGAATCCGCAACGAGGTCCAGAAGATAATAAACGTAAATCATTACAAATTTTAGATAGTTTAACACTAGTTCGTTTTAATGCTCCCGAAATCATAACATATGCACCACAATCTGAAGTTGCTTCAATTAAATTTTCAGAAGGAACAAAATTGACTTTTGTATATTGTTTTAAATATTCAATGGATAACTTAGAAAAACCATCTGGTACATTAACACCTGTACCAATTGCAGTTGCTCCCAAATTAACTTCTAAAATAAGGTCTCGACAATTTTTTAAATTATTTATTTCTTCTTTTAAATTAGAAGACCATGCTCCGAATTCATCTCCTAAAGACATTGGAACCGCATCTTGTAATTGCGTTCTTCCCATTTTAATAATTTTTTTAAACTCTATAGTTTTTTTATCAAGACTTGAGCATAATATACCTATCTGTTCTATTAAACAATTGATATAATAAAAAATTGAAACTCTAAATGCCGTAGGATAAGCATCATTGGTTGACTGGGACTTATTAACATGATCATTAGGGTGTAGAATATCATAACTACCTTTTGCATGACCGTTTAATTCAAGAGCGACATTAGTGATTACCTCATTTGCATTCATATTTACAGAAGTTCCTGCGCCACCTTGAAATACATCAGAAGGAAAATATTTAGTATATTTTTCTAAATCACTTAAAATATGGTCACAGGCTTGAAGAATCATATCAGCTTTATCCTCAGGAATAGTACCTATGTCTTTATTTGCTGCTGCACATGCTTTCTTTGTTAAAATAAGTGCTTTGACAAAAATAGGAAAGTGACCAATTTTTGAGTTTGAAATTTGGAAGTTATTAATAGCTCTTTGTGTATGTATGCCATAATACGAATTTTCCAAAATTTCTAAGCTGCCTAAGAGATCTGTCTCTTTTCTTGTTTTCATATTTCGTTTAAATAATGATATATAATTTAGTATTAAACTATAGAGTATTGTTGAGTTTTAGAGATCCCTATAGAACACATTAATATTATATTCTTTTTTTGATACATAATAAAATATCAAAGTTTGAATTACTTTTCATAATGATCATCCCATTCTTTTACCTTAGGATCTCCTAATTTTCCAACAGATTTTGCTACGATCATAGATACTGTGGCATCTCCTGTTACATTTATAGTGGTACGTAACATATCTAATGGACGATCTACTGCAAAAATCAACGCCAGTCCAATTGGTAGTTTATCTGAAGGGAATCCGATAGCTTCTAAAACGATTACTAACATTACCATTCCTGCTCCTGGAACTGCAGCAGAACCAATCGAAGCTAATAATGCAGTTAAAACTATCGTAATTTGATTACTAAACGTAAGTCCTTCTGGCCATAATACTTGCATAATAAAAACTGATGCAACAGCCTGATATAAACTGGTACCATCCATATTAATGGTTGCTCCAACTGGTAATACAAAACTAGACACTTCTTTATCTACTCCAATATGTTCTTCTACTCTTTCCATAGTAACTGGTAATGTTGCAGCACTAGAACTTGTAGAAAATGCTAATAATTGTGCAGGACTGATCTGCTTTAAGAACCAAAAAGGAGATTTTTTAGTGATTACTGAAACCAAAATACAGTAAAATACAATCATTAATGCTAATCCAAATATTACTACACCTGCATAGCGCAATAAAGCCAATAATATGTCGGGATCATCAGAGGTCACTACTACATTAGCTAATAATGCAAATACAGCATAAGGAGCAGTAAGCATAATCAAATCAACCATCTTCAGGACAACTTCATTTAAACTGTCAAAAAACTTCTTTAAAGGTTCTGATTGTTCTTCTTTTATCAACAACATACTGATACCTAAAAAAATTGCAAAGAATATTACCTGCAGCATCATTTTATTATCACTCATTGCTTTTATAGCATTCTGAGGGACCATATCTACAACAAACTGTAACGGTCCACTTTCTTTTTGCCTTCCTGCTTCAGCGATACGTTCTGATATTTTTGCACTTCCTGCATATTCTGTGGTTAATTTCTCTATAGTTTCTGGAGTAATCCCATTTCCTGGTTTCATTACGTTTACTAATAATAATCCTATAGTAATGGCGATAACTGTAGTAATAATATATATGATGATCGTTCTTCCTCCAATTGTCTTAAATTTTGAAATATCTTTCAAATCAGAAATTCCCTTTATCAACGAGGCAAGAATTAAAGGAACTGCAATCAGTTTTAAAAGGTTAACAAAAATAGTTCCTAACGGAGCAATCCAATCTCCTGTAATTCCTTTTCCCCAAGAAACTTGGGTCATTAAAAATCCGAATAATATCCCAGCGATCATTCCGATCATTATCTGCCAATGCAATGCAAGTTTCTTCATGTGAATTATCTAGTTTTTTGAATACAAAAAGTCGATCTCTATAAAAAGACACTTAACCAGTTTACTTTATAAAAGATCTAAATATGAATTATGGAATTAATTTTTATGTAGAAAATCTAAAATAACCGTTCTGTAAAATCAATTTCTTACAAACCTGCCTCTATTAAAGTAATCATTAATGCCAATTTTATATTCTTGGCACCATCAATATTTGTCCATTTTTCAGATAAAGAATGAGCTCCTCCACCTTTCCCTCCTCTACTAAGAGTAATAGCTGGTATTCCTTTAGCAATAGGAATATTACTATTAGTTGAACCAGTTTTTAATTTTGGTTTTATTCCTAAGAAAAGACTAGACGCAAGTGCTCTTTGAATTAATGATGTACTAATTGGTAATTGACCAGATGGACGATCTCCAATAGGTAGCAAATCCACTGATATTTTATCCTTAACTCCCGTAGCATTATAAGATCTTACCGCTTCGTATATGGAGGATTTAAAAATTGTATCTATTTCAATTAAACGTTTTGGATCTAATGAACGCATATCTACTTCCATCCAAGATTCGAAAGGTATCGAATTTACAGAGGTTCCTCCTCCTATTCTTCCTATATTAAATGAGGTCTTTAGTCCATCTTTATCGGTATATTTTTTCGCTTCTTTAACAAACAAAGATATTGCTTCACCTAATGCGTGGTGAGGATTCGCTAGTCCAAATGCTCCCCACGAATGACCTCCTTTACTTTTAAAAACAGCTTTATACCTTTTTGAGCCTAATCCACCATTAATAATTCTACCATTACTACCTCCATCAATAGATATCCACGAATCAATTTTAATATCCGAAGCATCACTGAATAAATGTTTCACGCCTCTCAAATCACCTAATCCTTCTTCTCCTACAGTGCCTACTAAAACTACATTTTCTTGTGTTTTTATTTCTGCTTTATTCATTGCCTTCAATACTGTAAGGATCATCGCCATACCCCTTGTGTTATCACCAATTCCTGGAGCTATATAGGTATTTCCTTCTCTTTTTACCTTTACATTTGTTTCTTCAGGAAAAACGGTATCTATATGTGCATCCAAAACAATGGTTTTATTTCCTTTTTTTCCTTTACGCAATGCTAACACATTTCCCTCTGTATCAATCCAGGCACTATCAACACCAATAATTTCTAACATTTCTTTAAATTTTTCTGCTCTTTTCTTTTCTTTAAAAGGTGGTGCAGGAATTTCGGTAAGCAAGATCATATCTGATATTGTTTGTTCTTCAAAATCATCAACTGCATCCATCGCCAACTGAACGGATTTATTCTTACTTAACTTATCAATTTCTTTTACATATTTTTTTAAAGGAACATTTTCATTTTGAGCATTGACGCTTATTTGAAAAAATATAACTACTACTATTGAACCTACTAGGTATTTCATTTTCATTTGTGTACAATTAATCTTATTAGTATTTCTTAAAATTGTTTAATTCTTATTCTCTATATCAAGTTCGTATCCCAAGTCAATCCCTTTATTTACTCTAGATATCCCCTTAGTCATCCATCTAGGAGCTTGTTTATTTTTTAGATAATGATCAAAAAACTGCATCATCCTAATAGATAAATCTTGTTTGTTTTTCATTTTTTTTAAATTGTGTTCCTCATTATTGTAGACTAATAACCAAACAGGCTTTTCTAAACGTCTCATTCCCATAAACATCTCTATACCTTGATAATAAGGCACAGCTCCATCCTGATCATTATGCATTATTAACAAGGGTGTTTCTATATTTGGAATTCCGAACAATGGAGAATTTTTTATGTACAGATCAGGGCGCTCCCATAGATTTTTCCCAATCCTGCTCTGCCCTTTTTCGTATTGAAAAGCTCTACTTCTTCCAGATTCCCAGCGAATACCTCCGTAGGCAGATGTCATGTTACTTACTGGTGCGCCAGACATAGCTGCTTTAAATTTATTGGTAGTTGTTATAAGATATGCTACTTGATATCCTCCCCAACTCTGTCCTTGAATTGCTAAATTATTACTATCAATATATCCCAATTTTTCTACAGCTTCTACTCCCGATAAAATACAATTATAAGCGCTAGCTCCTGGTTTTCCTTCATTATAAATAATATTTGGAACAAATAGAACGTAGTCATTACTTACTAGATAGCTACGATTTACCGTTGATTTACTAGGTTTGGGAATATGATATTCTGAATATGTATCGGATTTTTTTTCATAAAAATGAGTAATCATAGGGTACTTCTTAAAAGGATCAAAATCTTCAGGTTTATAAATTATACCCTCAAGTTTTTTGCCATCATACGCTGTCCAATAGAAAAGTTCTGCTGTTCCCCACTTAAAATCTTTTTGTTGCGGATTTACATTTGTTATTTTTAGCACATTATCAAAATCTTTATAGGAAAAATATAGGTCTGTTGGAGTAGTGAAATTCTCTTTAGTAAAAGTTAAAACATCAGATTTTGGGGCCTTTGTATAATTCTTTATTAGAAAATTAGTAGGCTTTATTTTTTCTACTAATTGCCCTTTATCAAGTAGGTAAAGCCCAGAAGCTTTCGTTTTTTTATCAAAACTTGTTACTAGTAATTTGTTATTAAGGTAACTTGCACTTGTTTCTTGTTCCTTATCTAACATTTCTGTTCTAAATACTATTTTTTCACTATTACCGATTTTGGTAATATTCAATGGTTTTTTACTTCCATCAAGGAAAATTCTCCAAATATCAAATTGAGCATACACTAATGCATTACCATTTTGATCAAACCCTCCAAAACCGTGGGGCAAAGGCAATGAAGGGCGATCATTTTCCTTATCATAAAAGATTACATTAAGCTTATTTGTAAGGTTTCTAAGCTTTAGATTGGATAGTTCTAAGGAAAACCAATCTTTCTGGTTACTATCATAGTATACTGCATACTTATTATCAGGAGATAAAAATGGTCTATTTCTAGCATTCCGTATTGCTAATCTTTTTTCTCCTGTTTCTTTATTAATTACATAAAAATCTTTCATTCTCGGATATTTCCAAGAGTATTCTTTTTGATAAGGATTTTTATCCGATCCCAGAATATATTTTTGTTCTTTATATTCATTCATATATATCACATCAATATTTCTATCCTGAATATGAATAAATTTATTTGTATTTATATCATAAAAAGAAACATAGCTTTTTCTCTTTAGTTTAATAAGATTCGCTTCTTGTTCTGGTTGAATAAATTGGTCCTGCCAGTTCCAAATATCAACTTCCGGTATTTCACTTGACAATAAAGTTGTATCCTTTCGATGAATAGATTTTGGTTTAGAAAAAAAATAGAGTTTATCTCCAGATTTTGAGAACTTTGGACCTTTATTAGAACTAAGAATCCAGTCATTTTTTAAACCTTTACCAGATGTATCAGTAATTTTTTTTAAAGTATCATTAGTATATAAATTCAATGTAAAATTCAAAGAATCCATTGCTTTTGAATCTTTTACAGATAAAAATACCATGCTATTTCCTTGCTTATTTGAAGAAAGTTTAGTGTATCTATATTTTGTAGTATCAATAACCTTTATTGTTCCAAATTTAATATCATAAGCATAAACACCAAGATCACTTTGCTTAGCCTCTATTGTTTTATTATGTTGCATTGTTGTAGAATAATAAAACACATTTCCCGATTCAGGAATTGTAAATTCCTTGATTTTAAATATAGTATCTCTATTTTTCGATTTGAAATTATATATGATGGCATAATTTTGATTATACAGCTTTGGTGATGTCTTGTTTGACATATTTTTATTTGCATAACATTCCATAACTAAATAAGCAGAGTTACTCTTAGGAATTTTATACATTTTAATTCTTGGTATAAAAGCTTCTACTTTACCTTGTGCTACATTAAAAATCAGCAACTTACTTTTCGATCGTTCTTTTTGTTTTATATTATTTTTAATTTCATTTCTGATATCCTGATAATTAGGTCTTTGTTTAAAAATAACATATGCTTCATCCTTTGTTATGGAAGCATTATATCCATTTTTAAAAACATACTTTTTATTGGTTGTTGTATTATAGATTTCTAAATACCCATCACCTCTTTTAGTAACTGTTTCTATAGTTGAAATTATTAACTTACCATTTGTAGATATCTCTATATCAATGATATTTTTCCATAAATCATAATCCTTATGAGAAAGCGCTTTTTTTTGAGTGAATCCAAAATTTAAGCATAGAAATGATAAAAAGGTAACAACCTTAACTTTAACACTGCACAAATTTTTATTATAAAAATGAAAGGAATAATTTAGTTTACTTACAATAGAAAATGAGCCTGATTGATAAATCAAGTGTAATACAGGCTCATTTTAAAAGAACTGTGGCTAACTCTAAGTAATTTGTACTGTTTTAAAAAATATTAATCTAATTCCTAAAAATATTTCTTCTACCCACTTCTGAAGTATACATTCCATTACTACTGTGACCAATACCAGGAACAATCTCTAGTTTTTGGTTTTCTTCTATTGCTATACCATAGAAATCAATAAGATGACCAAAATAATTGATCGCTCTTTCAAATCTATCTCGACCTTGTAATATTGCATTACAGGAATCATCAAACCCTTCAAAATTAGGGTCATTATCATTTTGACCGATTAGATATGTTATCTTTCGTTGTAAGAGTCTGTCTCGTATTATATCTTCTCCTCCGATATCTCTTAAATAAGTTGGTAAATCATCTAAACCATACCTATATTCATTATATCCTGAACAGTTAACAGTAGGTATTTCGTATGTGTTCAATGTACCAAGAACTTTTCTCTTATTATCCATATATACATAAGACCCAGGATTATTCGAAATAAACTGAATATCAACCCCTTGAACCATCAATTCATCAGGATATGGAGAACTGGCCGAATATCTATTTACGAATTGTGCTCCTGCTGAATGTCCCGTAATTACAATAGTTTTTAGATTCGGATATTTTGATAGGTTTGCCAAAAGAGAATCCATAACGGTATAAGAAGATGCCCTTTCTGGTCTTGGATTAGTTTCTTCATCTCTAGAATTAAATCCAATTCGCCATCCTACAGAACTCCAGTATAAATGTTCTTCATCTAGCCTGAAATTATCAATATCTTCCTCTTCTAAAAATTGAGGTGCTATCAGTAAAAGTGAATCCAATTGATTACTTTCTAATCTAGCAGCTTCCATAATGTTCTCATATTGCCTGCTGGCATTTCTTCCTGAACCATGCAATGCAATAACTGCTCTTGTTATATTTCCATTGTTAGTATCTCTTATATTTTCACTATCAGAAAAATAAGGTATTTTTAATGTGGTAGTACCTACATTTATTACAAATTTTTTATCTCCAATAAAATCTCTAGGGTCATTAGGATCCGTTTCTTCAGGAGTTCCAGCTGGGTTTAAGTTAATTGTTATTGAACTTCTCATAGTAGAGGCATCACCTATAGTTAAACCGTTTGTAGGCTGTAAATTGAAAACAACAAACCTATTTTGTAATGCATCTTGATTATTGATTACTCTCTGTAACAGAGTTACACGTGCAACAGCAGTACCTCTTTTAATTGTAAAAAAGTCTGATTGAGGCAATAAAAAATCTTCTCCTTCGATAGCTGCATTTTCACTTGGAAAACTAACAGTATATGGTATCATGATATCTTGATTCCTTTTTGGGCCTTGATATAGCAATTCTACTATTAAAGGCTGAGAAGAGGAACGTTCCACATCAATAGTTTCAAAATTAAAGAAAACATTTCCACCTTCTTCAAGAATAACCTTATCATCACTTTCGCAACTAAAAAGAAGCAGTGATAACAGTATTATTATAGTATGTTTTAATTTAATCATTATATTTTCAGGTTTTAGAATTTGTTAACCTTTTTCTTTATTACTTAACTACTTCTATTATAAAGACTCAATATTCTGAAAATAGTCTATTGAGTCTTTATGTACTATCAATTAATCATATAAGTGATTAACAACTGTGCTCCTTCTTGTGGGTTATCTATATCATAAGTTTCTGCTTCACGTCCTACATTATTTTCAGTAGCTCCTGCGGATACTCCTGTTGCCTGAAAAATAAAATTCAGACTATTACCATTAGCCCAATCTCCTCTTGTAATAATCTCATTAATAATACTCGAAATATCTACAGTTGTTCTATCATCAATAGGTGTATCCGTTCCTATCCATTCTGGAATATTCCATACAGAATTGGCTGTGGTTAATGATCTAGCGGATAAATTTCCTATATCTTCTGTATAAGGTGACGCGTTACCTATATTTTCACCAAAAATTGTCATTTCTGTTGGGTTAGCGCCTTCTGTTTGATCGGCTACAAATATAATTTTAGCTTCCTGTATTGTGGCTCCTATAGGAATAACTATATTGTTAAAACGAAGTCCTATTTTTTGTAATCCAACATCAGGGGTACTAAACGTATCAAATTCTCCTAATTCCAGATCTCCACTTTCTAATAGCATTCGTCCATCCTCAGCTTCTTCTACGTCATCATTAACATCATTAATAGGAATAGTTATTGTTACTATACTATTATCTACCATAAAATCATTCGTGCTAGTAGCCAATTGACCGTTAACTTCTACTGTAATAGGACCTGTCTCAGATCCATCTGGAACTGAAGTTGTGATACTCGTTGTTGTACTTTGTGTTACAACTGCAGATACACCATTAAAGCTAACTGTATTATCTCCTGGAGTTGTACTAAAATTAGCTCCAGTTATAGTAATTTCTATTCCAGAAGCTCCGACCTCTGGAGTGAACGCTTCGATTGACGGTACTGTTATAAAATCATTTTCACTTGTAGCCAGTAAACTCTCTATTTCTACTGCTATTTTACCAGTACTTGCGTCTGCAGGTACACTAACAACTAATTCTGTAGTAGTGGCTGATATTACAGTAGCTAAAACACCATTAAAACTTACATTGTTAATATTAGGGTCTGTATTAAAATTTGTCCCAGTAATAGTAATCTCATCATTAGCTATTCCACTTTCTGGATTAAAAGAAATAATTTCTGGAGCTATATTGAATACTTCAAGTGTACCTATCTGCCCCATAACTTCTACGGTTAATGGCCCAGTTGTTGCACCTTCTGGAACAATTACTATTATCTCTGTATTAGAAGCAGATACAATTTCTGCCTCGGTTCCGTTAAATGAAACCGTATTATCCGAAATAGTTGCTCCAAAATTTGCACCACTTATAATAATAGTTTCACCAACTGCGGCTCCTATAACGTTAACTTCAGTTATTTGCGGTGCACTTACAATACTAAAAACAGGGCCTTCTACAGTAATTATTTTTCCCACTGAAATTGGGCCTGTAGTTGCTCCTTCAGGAACGGTTACTTTTAATTCTGTTTTAGTTGCAGATGAAACAGAGGCTCTTATTCCATTAAAGCTTACCCTATTATTTGATGGGACTGGACTAAAGTTAACCCCTATAATAGTTATCATAGATCCTATGTCACCAAACGAAGGTTCGACACTACTAATAACCTGATTTTCTTGAGGTTCTGGAATAATTCTAAAATCATCATCATCACAAGAGAATATTGCAAATGACAGCATTGTTGTCATCAAAATCAATATCGATGATACTTTTGAAAATATATGTTGTTTTCTCATTTTTTTAAAATTTAAGTATTCAAACTATTAATGAAACAGTTCTATCCTGGTATATAAACCAGCATTTGATCAAAATAAGTGTCTTCAGAACCACCGTCTACGGCTACTTCAATAGTTAATGTATACGCCGATACATTTGTAAGAAAACCTGAATCAACTAAATTCCATCTATCTAACCCATTATTTATAAATAAACCATCTACATCTAGTAAAACTAAAGTTTCTGAACTTCCATCTGGTCTTTCGATAAGCGCTGTAATACGAAGAAAGTCGTCATCTTCCCGATTATTTCCACCAATTGGAAAATATTGAATTTGAATCCCTGTAGTGGGGTTTTGCGCAACGTCTATTGGTACTCTATCAAATTCTATTGTAATTGTTCCGTCTGTATCTTCTATTTGATATGCTTGATTTCCATCTAAAAATGAACCTCCTGTTGGCCCTCCGTCATTACTAACCCCAATTTGTTCGGAAGTAAATCCTGGGCTACTTACTGTAGTATTAGGATCAGAGAAAAAGGATCTAAAACCAATTTCATCATCTACACCTGTGCCAGTTGCAGTATGCATTACGTGCCTTTCACCTGGATTATTTAGCAATTCTCCAATTGCTACTGCATCATCTCTTGTATAGCGATCATCGGTACCAAAAGGTTCTTCAAAAGAAGTGCCTCTTAACTTCTGTGGAGGTGGGATAAACAATGATAAATTAAAAAAGATAGCTTGATTAAACGCTGGGTTATCAAATAATTCTGGCCCTGAATCTCCTCCTTCATTGGTGTTATCATCACTATTAAAAACCGTTGGAGCTCCATTAAAAACACCATTAGTAGTAGTAATTGTTGCAACAAATCTTAGCGGGACAGCAATATCTAGTTCGTCTTTTGTTAGATTTAAAGCATTTAACACATCTGTTCCTGAAAAACTTAAAGTACTCGGAAAAGAACTGATAGTAATAAATTTGTCTACCGTTATGTCTCCATAACTCATGCTTAAATCATAAGAAATAATATTATTATTAGGATCTTCTACTCCATGAGAAAATTCAACAGTTTCAAACTCTAAAAGATTTAATCTAAACGATTCTGGTATTTCTTCCCATACCACCAATCCACCTCTTGTAAAATTTTCTTCCAAAACATCGGTAGAATCATCGCAAGATGTTCCTATGATCAATAGTATTAGTATATATATGTATTTCATAATATTTTAAATTATTAGTTAATAAAACCAGCAGGATTGGTATCCCAAAAAACCTGAGTTGTAATAGGTCTTTGGTCTATTTGTGTATTATTAATTACTGCATCGCTTGGATAAGAAAAAGATCTAGGGAACGGTGAATTAGAATCAAAAATTGGAGCACTAAATACCGATGGAAAACCAGTTCTTCTATATCCATTATAAGATTCTGTAGAATTTCCATAGGATGCTAAATAATACTCGGTTAGAATGATATCCAATTTGCCATTATCATCTGCCGCTATAAAATTGGTCATCACTTCAGTAACATATGCATCTATATCACTTTGGTTTGCAGCAAAAGAAGAAGAAGTAGCTACTCCTCCAGCAAAATTTAAAACTTTATTCATAGATTTTCTGATACCAGACTCTAACAAAGCCGCTGCATCATCATTGGTTCCTAAGGAAATTGCTGCTTCTGCACGTAAAAAATCTACAAATGACGATAGTAATATTGGTAAAATTCCAGCTCCTGATTGATTCTCTGTATCTATAGCGAAGTTTGGAGCACTGGGATTATCTTCATCAAAAGCACCACCGACTGGATACAATCCATACGTAACTCTGAAAATTGCATCTGCACCTCTAGATCTTGTATCTCCATGATCTCTTCCATAATAAGCATTTCCTAAAAAACAAAAATTAAAATTAGGCTCTCCAACACATCTTATCAAAGTATCAGATGGGTCAACTCCATTCTGTCGATATACATAATATCTAGTTCTGGGATCGGTAATTGTTTTATCATTTAACAACAAGTTTAGGAATGAATTTCCTAAAAATTGCCCAAATCCTCCAGGAGTATATCCTGCATTAAAATCGGGGTGACGACTATTAGGGTCAGCTTGATTAGTACCATACTGAAATTCAAAATCTTCTGTTGGAGAAATAAAATCATTTTCTGCTAACAAAACGTTTATCTTATTAGTGTCTCCGATGTTAACTAACATTTTCAGCTGTAGAGATTTTGCTACACGTATCCAAGCTCTTTTTCTATCCTCAATACCAGATATTTTACCATAATACAAATCATCTAAAGGAAGAATTGTAGCATTTTGTATATCAATAATCGCATCATCTAAACGTTCTAAAACTGCATTATAAATAATTTCATCATCATCCGTCGCGGGATTAAAAATAAGTTCACTTGATCGTATTGCTTCAGAAAAAGGAATATCACCAAGGTAATCTACCATGGTAACCGTAGCATAAGATGCTAAAATATTATACATCCCTCTATGAAATAATAAATCATCATCATTAGCAGCTAGATTTTCGATAATCGTAGCATCTTGTAAAAATGCATAATAGTTAGTATACTCTCCATTTAAAGAGTTATCACTTGCTACATCTCCATAAGTTTCATTGAGTACAGTATATCGCATTACTTCATCTGTGGTTCTATTTAGATCCTGTAATAAATCTGCAGTTTCTTTTTGTATATTATTTAGAATAAAGTTAGGGTCTGCTTGATCTGGTGTTAATAGGTTTGGATTTACCTGAAGGTTTTCTCCAAAATCGCCTAGTTCACAAGATGCTAATAGTACAAGGCAAAATCCATATATTATTTTTTTCATCATGTTTATTTTTTTATCATTAGAAATTAATTCCTACCGAGAAAGAATATCTTTTTGTAGTAGGAGTTGTAAAACCTCTTGTTTCTGGATCGAAATTGAGGCCACTAGGAAATCCTGGAGCATAGAAAAATAAGTTTCTACCACTTAATCTAAGATCCAGGCTATCAAAAGGTAATTTTTGAATGTTTTTTTATCTAAAGTATAAGATAAAGCTACTTCTCGTATTCTAAACACTGAAGCGTCAAAGACTGCATTCTCATTTGGATCATAAAAGTTATTAAAAACCGCATTATTACCTGTTACTTGTATCGTATTTGGTATAGTGTTACCATTAGCATCTAATAGCGGCTCTCCAGATCCTGACGATATGTCTCCTAAAACTCCTGGAATTACAAAACTTCCTTCTCTATTTCGGGTATCAGTCGTAACTCCTCTCTCTAATAAAGTTTCAAGGAATGCTTCTCTTCGTTCACCACCATGTGTATATTCTAATTGAGTGGATAGATTAAAGTTTTTATAGCTAAAAGTGTGAATTGATGTTGCTCTGAAATCTGGCGTAACATTACCTATAACCTCGTCTTGTAAACCGACATCATCACTGGCTATTACAATACCAGTAGCTGGGTTGATTAAAGCATTTCCTTCTGAGTCACGTACTACATAACTCCCCAAAAAAGAACCTAATTCTTCTCCGACTATTAAATCCAAGTTACCTTCAAGTCGATCAGCATTATTTGCCAATTCAACTACAATAGTTTTAAAAGTGGTAAAAATGTTTCTAATATTCCATTTGAAATCAGAGTTCTTAAAAAACTGAACTCCTAAATCAATTTCTAAACCTTCCGTATCCAACCTACCTGCATTTATAAAAGTACTATCGAAACCAGTAGCTGGTGCAATGTTAGTTTCAAAAATTTGATTTTCAGATATTCTGGAAAACACAGATGCTTGCAAGGTTACGCTATTTCTAAAAAAATTACCCTCTATTCCAAATTCAAATTCTTTATGTAATTCTGGTTTTAAATCAGGATTTGCTAACGTGCTAAAAAACGAATTTGTTACAATTAGATCATTATCAAAATCACTAAATTCTCTTGGGTCAGATGATAAACTATTTCTAGTATTAAATGGTCCAGGAAAACCTGCTGAAGTTGCATATGCACCTCTTAGTTTAAGATAATTTACAAAACCTTTCTTCATACCAAAAGCAGATGTAGGAATAAACGATATAGAAACACCAGGATAAAATAAATTTTGATTATCCTTTTCTACAGTAGATCCTTTATCGAACCTGCCTGATAAACCAAGATATAAGTAGTTTTTGTAATCAAATTGAAATTGACCAAATACACCTAAAAGATTTTCTTTGAATTCATCATAATCCCCTTGTCCAGGTGTACGAAAATTATTAGGTCGTAATACTCCAAACACAATTTGATCTGTATAATCAGAATCTAATGATTTAAATGTTTCATATCTAGAATTAATTCCGATTTGGGAGTCAAAACTGATATTATCAGATAGTTTATAATTAGATTCAAAAATCAATGTATTGTCCACATCAAATTCTGTATTTGCCGTATATTCTAATTCTCCTAAAGTAGCTACAGCACCTAATCCTCCTCTATTTCTGAAATCATTAGTATCTGCAGATTCAAATTGAAAACCTCCTCTATACTTTATACTATGATTATTATTAAGTTTATAACCCAGGTTAATTGTTGTATTTATTCTTTGTACTACTCTCTCTCTACCTGTATTGTTAAGAGTCCATAATGGATTAAGGCGATCACTCCTATAATACACATTTGCTCCCGTTACAGGATCTTGAAATGGTAAATTTTGTATATCTAAACTTCTAGGAATAACATATAAACTTTCAAGAATATCTTGCTGGGCTGCATCGCCAGAATCTACAGAGGTATATGAATCTCGTACTCTTGTACTATACGATATAGAACTGGACAATCTTATTTTATCTGTTAATTGTGAAGTGCCTCCAATACTAATATTAAATCTTTTGAACTCATTATTACCTAAAATACCTTCTTCTGATGTGTATCCTGCAGAAAAATTTAGAGAGGTATTCTCACCTGTAGCATCAAGGTTTAACGATGTTATTTGACCAATACCAGTTCTAAAAAAATCATTTACATTATTACGAGCCGCTACATACGGTACTTCTTGATTAGCGAATTCTGGAAAACTAGGATTTCCAGCAAGTGGATGCGGTATAAAATCAATATCAGTGAAACGAGCACCATTACTACCTATATTACCTATTGTTCCTGAATCTGTAACCAAATTATTACCCACACCATAGGTATTTTGGAAATCTGGTAAATTAGCCACAATGTTTGTATACGTAGTTTGGGTAACCGTTGCTTTAAAGCTTTTTTCACCAGTAACTGCGCTTCCAGATTTAGTTTCAATGATAACGACACCATTTTGTCCTTGACTTCCATATAATACCGCCGCATTTAATCCTTTTAAAACTGTTATATTCTTTATTGAATTAGGGTCAATATCTAATAAGTTTCCTGAAAAAGGAACATTATCCAATACTATTAAGGCACTATTTCCTTGAGTCAATGACAAACTACCTCTAATAGTTATATCTGTCGATGCTCCACTACTTCCGCTGCTTGGTGTAATTTGAACGCCAGAAATTTTTCCTTGTAACGTTCTTGAAATGTCTACTTCAGGTCTACTCTCTGTCTCATCAGTATCAATTTGTGATATTGCAAAACCTAAAGCTTTCCTTGATTTTTTTATCCCTTGTGCTGTTACTACAACTTCCTCAAGACTATTAATATCATCTAGCATAGTTATATTAATGATATCAGAAGATGATTCTACTGTAATTTCTTGAGTTTGAAAACCTACATAAGAAAAAGTTAAGATATCCCCACCTTTTGCTTCTACTTCATACATTCCATCAAAGTCCGTTAATGTACCAATATTTGTTCCTTTTACAAGTACATTTACTCCTGGTAAGGGTAGACCATCTGATGAAACCACAGTTCCCTTTACCAACTGTTGTTGTATTATTGTTTTTTTTAAGTTATCCGATTTCTGTATTTGTTCTTTTTTATACTGCTCTTCTATATTATCTAAGAGTTTTTGTATGTCCCTAATAGATGCTTTAGAGTTTTTAGGAAATAACACAATACTTTTTTTGTAAATTTTGAAATCTATATCGGTTCCACGAAAAAGTTTTTTTAGTACAGTTCTAATTTTCTCGTTTGCAACTTTTACAGATACTTTTCTTGAAACATCAACTAAGCTATTGTTATAAAAGAAACTGTATTCACTTTTTTGCTCTATTTCTGTAAGCGCCATTTCTAATTTAACTTCGTTTACAGAAATCGAAATATTCTGAGAATAAGAATTGAATGAAAACATCTTCGAAATAGCAATACAAAGCAAGAACGAGTAGATTTTCATAATTCTTATTAGGTCTTTCCCGGATAGGAAACTACCGGATAGATTTTTTTTCATAATTTTGTTTGATTTTAATTATTCAAATTTTCGAGACTAATTAAATGATCTTGAAAGAGGATGTTGCCGCATCCTCTTTTTTTATGGATCAAGTTTTCTGACTATTGTGATTCTAACATAATTTTATTATTTAAGCGTTTATAATTAATTGGTGATGAAAGTTTAAGAATTTCTAAAGCTTCTTCTAAAGAAAGATTATCAAACTCTCCTGTATATTTATATTGTAATAGCGTATCAGATTTTATTATAAACTCTGTATTATATTTTCTATTTAAATCTAATACCACTTGTTTTAATGGTGTTTTATCAAAAACTAACTTTCCTTGTTTCCAGGCTATTATTTGTTTAGAATTGACACGATCTACTTTTATACTACTTACTTCTTTATTGTATATTGCTCTTTGAGAAGGTTCTAAGACAATGGGATTTTCATTTTTTTGATTCAAAACTTCTACTTTTCCAGTTACCAATGTAGTTTCTACTTTTTCTTCATCTGGATACGATTTTATATTAAAGGAAGTTCCAAGTACACGAATCTTAATATCATCCGCATGTACTATAAACGGTTTTGTAGTATCACGTTTAACATCAAAAAAAGCTTCTCCTATTAATGTTACCATTCTAATACTATCTGAAAATTTTTTAGGATAGGTTATATGACTTTCTGCATTCATGGTTACTGTAGAACCATCTGGTAAAATAATTGTTTTTTGATCTCCCAGATTTGTGGCGATACTTTTTACATCACTACTAAAAAAATCAACTGTAGTTACAATTAAATTATTTCCTTTAGTAGAATTAAATGTATAACCAGCGATACATAAAATAATAATAGAAGCCGCAACTGCTATATATTTATATCTATTGCTTTTATTTTTTCTAGCATAAAACTTTCGATATGCTTCATCAGTATTTTTGTCAGTTTCGACATTCAGTGTAGTAGCAATATATTTAGCTTTAAGAATATTATACTGTTCTTGATGTATATTATCTTCTTTGATCCACTTTAATATAGCTTCTCTATCTACAGGATTAGTTTCTCCTTTAATAAATTTTATAAGCTCACTTTCTTTCATTAATTATCGCCTTATACTTATAAAGACGTATAAAAATGAAACCACCCCTATCACATTCTTAAAAATTTTAGAAAAAAGATAAAAATTCTCGAAGATGAACTTTCATATGCTTGATAGCTTTAGACATATGATTCTCTACAGTTTTTACAGAAATATCCAATTCATCTGATATTTCTCTATTTTTTTTGCCTTCTAACCTACTTTTAACAAAAACATTTTTACATTTTTCTGGAAGTAATTCTATAGCCAATTTTATTTTTTGTGCTAACTCTTTTTCTATTATAGAAGAAGATTCTGTATCGGTAAGAGCTTCATGATTTATAAATGCTTCTAATTGGATCAATGTATTAGAGCTACTTAATTTATGTTTTTTGGATCTTAAATAATCTAGACATAGATTTTTTGTTATCATAAATAAATATCCGTTCACATTACTTTTAATGTCTTTTCTTTTCTTCCAAGCTTTTAGAAATACATCTTGTACAATTTCTTCAGCATCTTCAGAATTAACAACATATCCTTTAGCTATGTGTAACAATTTACCATAATAAAGCTCAAAAAGAATCTTGAAAGTTTCTTCATTACCTTCTTTTAGATTCTTAATGAAAAAGTTATTCTCTATTTTTTTTTCGTTTTCCAATTACAAAAATTCTATATAAAGGTAAAAATTTTTTGCTATAAATCCTTACAATAATAAATAACTGATCTTATATTGGTTATTAAATAATTTACAAAGTTATTGAGTAAATATTATCAATTAATTTAAAAAATTTAAAAACTAAGTATTAACTTTAAAATCGGACTTCTATTTTTTTAATAGTATGAAATAATCAATATGCAAAAAATTTATACCCTATTAGTTTTCTTAATCGCATTAGGATGTGCGAATGATAATAAAAAAAAGAAAACAGATATTATAATTGAAGACACAATACTTTCTGAAACCTCAATCTCTCAACCTGAACCAGATGACACCGTCAATAGTATTGAAAAACCTCTAGTTAATGAGATTAAAGATTCTATTGTAATCGATAATGAAATAACTGAGCTAGAAGAAGTAACCGAAAATATTATTGAGAAAACAACTACATCAAAAATTGAAAAAAAAGAAACTGTTAAAAAAGAACCCAAGAAAATCAGACCAAGTCATTCTAGTTGGGATGCACTTACTAAGAAATATGTTTCTTCTACTGGTAAAGTAAATTATAATGGGTTTAAATCGGATATTTCTAAAATTGAGTCTTACCTAAAACAATTAGAGCAAACTCCTCCACAAAAAGGTTGGACTAAAAATGAAAAACTGGCCTATTGGTTTAATCTATATAATGCAGCAACAATAAAACTTGTAGCCTCTTCTTACCCTATAAAAAGTATCAGAGATATTAATGGCGGAAAACCTTGGGATAAAAAATTTGTGAAATCTGGCAATAAAACGTACTCATTAAATTATATTGAAAACAAAATTGTTCGACCTAATTTTAATGAACCTCGACTACACGTTGCCTTTAACTGTGCAGCAATCTCTTGTCCTAAATTAATGAAAGGAGCTTTCTTTTCTAATAAATTAAATACACAATTAAATACATTATCTAAAGCCTGGATCAATGATCCAAGCAATAATAAAATTACTAAAAACAAGGTTGAAATCAGTAAAATATTCGAATGGTATTCGATTGATTTTAAGAAAGGAATTATTCCTTTTTTAAATATCCATGCAACTAATGAAATAGCTGCTGATGCAACGATTACTTATTTAGAATATAACTGGAACCTTAATGATTAGTTCCCTTGATATGGATTTGCATTGGCAGACCAAGTTAATGTAGTACTGTCTTGAATCTTTATAGGATTACCAGGTACATCTTGATAGTATGGAGTACCTTTATCAAATCCTCTTGAAACAAATTGAACTTTTCCACTACTCATAATATTGATCATACTATAGCCAAAAAAAGCAGCAGGTCCTTTACTTCCTCCATTTCCCGCGATGATTTGATAGGTTCCTGTCGTATCTGGTTGCATACGCTGATAATCATGAACATGAGCAGATAACATCGCAATTACTTTATTTTTTTGTAATTGTGGCCAAAGAATTGGACCTTCAGGAAACCCTTTATGACCAGTTTCTGGCTTACCATCAACATAATAAGGCTTGTGTCCTAAAACAAAAATATGATCGATATCTGGATTGTCTTTAAATTGTTCTATTTGATTAACAATCCATTGTGTTGGTATTAATCCCTCAAAACCATACATTTTCCCGCTTGTAGGAGGATTGTATGTATCTGTATTCATAACTACAAATCCAACATTATGTCTTTTAAAAGAAAAAGTCATCTGATTTACCACACTATCAGTACCCATAATATAATTACGATCCGCTGGCATATATGGTTTCATATATTTCATCCAAACAGGTGTAGCACCTGCCAAGGGATATTCTTTACTATCTTTTGTATTATAAAATAACATTTCATGATTGCCAGGAACGGCAACAAGCTCTATTCCTGAATTACTAAATTCACTAAACGCTTTGTCTTTATATAATTCAACCCATGCTTTCAATTGAGCATTTAAATTAGTAGTATCAGATTCAGCTAATACTAAATCTCCTAAAAAGAAAAACAATGAGGGTTTCTGTGTTAATCCTGTCATATCATCAAAAATTCTTTTAAGAACAGAAAGGTTAGCCGTTGAAGCATTCGTAGCACTATCATTATGCCAATCTCCATATTGTACCCTATTACATCCAACAAAAGAAAAGCTAAATACCACTGAATCTTTTATAACTTCGATATCTTCTGCTACTATGGGTTTCTTTTTATTATGTTTATTACAATTACTAAAGGTAATTACAGATACTAAAAAGAATATAACAAGGCCTATTCTGGAATTTATCATCTTAACAAGGTTTTAGAAACCTAAAATTAATAAGATTATATGTTCTATATATGAGTAAAAATACGTGATTCTAGTATTTCATGATTAGAATCCCTACTACCAATCCTCTGTAGCAGGAGGTGGAGGTGGTGGTGGAACAAGACCATACATGTCTGCCCATTCATCTCTTCTACAGGTTTTTTCGGTATAAGATCTCATAAAAGAATACCACCACTTTTTAAAACCTACATGATCCTTTAAAATTCTTTGTTTAACTGCCGTAACCTTATTAGATGAATCGTCGTATGTAAAAGCAAGCTGTAAAACAAAAAGATAATCACTTAAACCCCATTCTGTATTATTATCTATCCATTTATTCGCATAAACGGTATAAATATATTCGTCACCATAAGGATTATAAAAAATATTGGGTTGACTTAGTTCATATTGTTCATGACGTATGATATCATCTTCTACAATTTCTAAGAGGTATTCTATATTAGGAATATTAACAAAAACTTTTTTTAGTTTTTCTGTATTGGAGTCTTTTATTAATTTCGAAATAGCTTCTCCTTTTTCTAAGCTTGCAAATACTGCTTTTTTATCCGCGTTTCCCCTATTACAGGATTGCATTAAGATTAATAATACAAAAAGCTTAACAATGTTTTTTATCATATAATATGATCAATATGATTTAAAATATTCTGTTATATGTTATCTACCGAACTATTTCAATAGAAAAGGAAAATCAATCTACAGAATAAAATTAAACCTTCCAACATTAAATTCTAAAAGTACGATATGATATTGTAAAAATGATTTCAAAACAAAATTGACATGAGAAGATGACTAAAAAATAATATTATATGACTTCTCCAGCAGTTTTCACCTTTTTTCCTGCAATATTTCCTAAACCGTCATAGCTAGCATATTTGTATAAATCATGTAATGTTGGATAATTAAAAACAGTTTCAATTAGGTGATCTAATGTCTTTTTTTCTTGTACTAATTGCATTCCGAAGTGAATCAGTTCTGTAGCAAAATGCCCCATAATATGCACGCCTTTTACAATTCTAGTTTTTTTATCAAAAATCAACTTTAGATATCCATTATCAGTATCACCCATTATTTTTCCTCTTGCTGTATCTCTAAAATAACTGTACCCTACTCCATAGTCAATATTACTTTTCTTTGCTTCTTCCTCAGTAATTCCAACCATAGATACTTCTGGAACCGTATAAATACCGTAAGGAAAAACATCTGCAAGAGATTCTAAATCTGCTGTATTAAACATATGAGTAACAGCTATTCTTCCTTGTTCCATACTGGTACTGGCTAATGCTGGAAAACCGATTACGTCTCCAACCGCATAAATATTAGGGATATTAGTCTGAAACTTATCATTAACTAATACAGTTTCTCGTTTACCAGTTTCCAAACCAATTCCTTCGCAATTCAATCCTTTAATATTTCCACTTCGGCCGGCTGCAAATAAAAACATCTCAACATTAAGAAATTCTCCTGATCTTAATTTTAATCGCAAGGGTTGCATTTCGTCCTCTGAGACATCAAACTCTGTAACCGAATTATTAAATAAGATTTTAATTTCGTTTTTGCGCATCTGTGCTACCAATGATTCAGATATTTGAGTATCCAAAAACCCTAAAATCTTATCGTGATCATTCACAATAAATGTTTTAACACCCATTGCACCAAAAATAGTAGCATATTCACAACCAATAACTCCAGCGCCTAATACACAAATAGATTTTGGAAAATTTTTAATATTTAATACCGAATCAGAATCCAAAACTCTTTTGTTATCAAAAGGTATATACTCTGGATGATACGGATAAGATCCTGTAGCAATTAATATAAAACTGCCTTCTATAGTTTGTTCTAACTCTCCTGATATTTTAATATGATTTGCATCTATAAAACTTGCAAACCCTTCAAAAACCTCTATTCCATGCTTTTCAAGGTTATAAGCCACCGTTTTATGCATATGATTGGTTACTACATTTTTACGGTATAAAAAATCATGAACACCTGTTTCTCGTCCTATTTCTTTATCAACTCCAAAAACTCCTTTTTGATAAATACCAGACAAATACAAAGCAGTTTCTTTTAATGTTTTTGATGGTAACGTACCTGTTTGTACTCCTGCACCGCCATATCTTCTTTCTTTTTCTATTATAGCTACTTTATAACCAAAATATGCCGCTTTTACGGCCGCTTTTTCACCAGCTGGACCTGAGCCAATGACAATAAGATCAAATTTCTTTTTCATTAATTATTATTTGGTAATCATATGTGTAATTTCATCCCAAGAGGATGTTTTCTTTTCTAAATAATTTTCACATCTATCAAAAAATATTTTTACAGCTTTATCTTCTGGATATTTACTATGTAATTCAGAAAATATTACTACAGCTTCTTTTATTTTTTTATTTTCTATAAATGCAACTCCTTGATTATAAATATCTAAATAACTCAACTTTGTTTTCTCTCCTGGACATAAGAATTCATATACAGATAATGTTTTTGTTTTTCCCTTTACTTTTACGGTATCAAGAAATCTATACCGAAGCGGTTTTTTATTCTTAAGATTTGATAAAGTATGTTCGGTACCTATAATTTTTGCATCATAAAACTTAGTAAGCCCTTCTACTCTAGAAGCTGTATTTACGGCATCCGAGATTACTGTGGTTTCAAGTCTATCATCATGTCCAATTGTACCCAAAATCAATTTGCCCGTATGAATTCCAGTTCCTATTTGTATCGGAAGTGCTATATTTTTATGTAACGTTTTATTATACTGTTCTAAAAACTCCTCAAATTCAAAAACTGTTTGTATTGCTTGATCAGGAGTATCTGGAAACAATGCCATTACAGAATCTCCTATAAATTTATCTATAAAGCCTCCATTTCGTTTTATTATTGGCACAATACCACTTAAATATCCATTAATGAAGTCAAAATTTTCTTGCGGACTTAGAGATTCTGATATTTTGGTAAATTCTCTTATATCAGAAAAAATCACAGTCATTTCGCGTTCTACTTGGTCCCCTAATTGCACTTCTTCTATACTTTCTCGACCCAAACTATGTAGAAACTCTTGAGGTACAAAACGACTATTAGCTTCACTGAGACGCAGCAATCTTTTGTTTGCAGTTGCTAACTCCTCTGTACGTTCATCGACCTTTTGCTTAAAAAATTTCAATCTAGAAATTACTTCATCTTTAAGAAATGAAAAGTTACGGGTAAGACTACCTATTTCATCTTGTGTTCGTATCAGCGGATGTTCTGTTTCTAGGGTAAAATTACTATCTACAAATCTTGTAATATGCATTGTAAGTTCCGTAAGTGGTTTGGTAATTTTTTTAGAAATTAATGAGCTTATAATGACACTTACTACTAATAATAAAAATGATATTATTCCAAAATAGATTGTGAGTTGCTTAAATTCTGCCTTAGCCCACTCTTCTGTATACAAAACAAGGTTACTAAAATCTTCTTCACATATAGTAATACGCTGATCTAGTTGCTGTTTCAGGCCAGAATTGTCACGTATTCCAATACGCTGGTCTAATTTTACTAATTGAAGAAATTTATTACGATATCCATCCAGATAATATATAATAGAATCTTTTCGAGCTTTTGGGATTCTATAATTATTTGCGGTTTGTTTTCTTAATGTTGTGACTAATGCATTAAGTTTAGTTACATAGATAGATTCATTGCGCATAATATAATCTTTCTCGTAACGTCTTAAGAAAAGAATGTCCTTTGTATCAATTTCGGGTATTTGCTCCAACCAATGAGCGTCTCTTCTCATAGAACCTTCAAGATTATAGTTTTTATAACCTCTTGCCTGAATTTGTTCAATAAGTTCTAAAAAAACTGCATCTATCTCAGCGATATCAGATCTAATAAAATCAATTCCTCCTACCAAAGCTGATTCTTCCTCAAAATTAACCTGCATCAAAAAAGACCTTGTACTATCCAATAAGGTAAGATATTGGTCTAAATATTGACTATCTCCTGTACGAAAGAACTGAGAATCTCTACTTGCATGGCTAAAAAAATCTTGTTGCGCTTTAACACTTTTAAGAAGCATTACATAAGATTTCTCAATTGATTCTGTTCGTTTAAGGACACGTTCACGTTTTTGAAGATACGTAACAGAAAGCATGATAATCACAAAGCTAAAGCTGATGAAAATCAGGAACCAAAATAACAATCGATGACGGAACGTACGAAACATCTGATAGTTTTTAAATTGGAAATATCAATTACACATTAGTGTATATTCAACTCATAAAAAGAGTAAGTGGCTCACAATTTGGTTCAAAAAATCTATACTACAATATACTTAAGTTTGCGCTCTTTTTGTTCCTTTTTAACCACAATTATTAAAACTTTATATAAACAATTAGGTTATAACATCCTGAATTGATATCTTTTAGGTATGATCTTTAGTTGGATTCTTTTAGCACATTGGATGGGGGATTTTGCTTTTCAAACCTCTAAAATGGCTATGGGTAAAGGCAAAAAAATCAAATGGTTATTTATTCATGTAATTGTGTACACAATTATATTAACCATATTTTCGCTCTTTTTATTTCCTATAAAAACGGCTATTGGTTATATTTTAATTAATTGCATCTTACATGGTTTTACTGATTTTTTTACCAGTAAACTTACTATACAATATCGTGATACACCACGCATATTTTTTACAATTCTTGGATTAGATCAATTAATTCATTCTGTTACCTTATATATCACGTATTTACATATTGATTCATTGATACAATATTGGATGGATAGCTTTTAATGATTTAACTAGGATTTTGGAGCAAAAATCTTATTCTTAAAATTAGTTCCTGTAACAGCAGAAGCTGTGACAACACCAGCAAACAAAGCTCCTCCTAAACCAGCAGTTACTATATCTTGTCCTGTAAGGTACAATCCTTTAATAGGAGTTCTAGGTTGTAAAAACCTTTGTCGAAAACGATCCGGCGTATGGTCAATACCGTAAATTTCTCCTTTATCATAATTCACAAAATGCTGCGTACTCAATGGAGTAGAAAGCTCATAATGATCCACTTGTCCTTCTAAATGCGGAAGTTGTTTGAACAGTTCTTTCATAAGTCGTTGAGCAATCTTTTCCTTCCAAGTGTCATAATCTTCTCCACGTTTCATCCAACGAGTACCTTCCCATTGTTTACAGGTTTCATAAGGTACTAGTGTAATAATATCTATAGTACTACGTCCTGGATATCTGTTAGACCAATCTGGATCTTTTGCAGACGGAAATGATACATACACTACAGGAAAAGGTGCATTATTATCTTCTAGATATTGTTGTACAATAGTATCATGATCTCCTTCTTCTGGATAAATCCAAAAATTAGTTTTTGGTAATTGTAATTCTTCAGGAGTTTTCTTAAATCCCATATACAAACAGGCATGTGAAACCGAAGGAGTAACTTTTTGAAGTTGATCTTGTAATTTATGTTGTTTATTAACTGATTCAGGAATTAGTTTTTCAAAAGTATTGAAAACACCAGCGCCACTGATGATCGTATCGGCATAAAACTCTTTACCATCAATCATACGAACTCCTTTGGCCTTATTATTATCTATTATGACTTCTTCTACAGCAGCATTGATCAATATTGTCCCAGCATTTTCTTCAATTACTGGATCAATAGTATCCACTATTCGGGAAGATCCACCAATTGGAAAGTTACCTCCTCCAAAATAGTGTCTTGCAACAGATGCGTGCATTGCAAAGCTACTTTGCTTTGGCGGCAAACCATAATCTCCATATTGTGCAGATAGTACCTTGATTAATTCTTCATTTTTTGTCAATTTACTCAATACACCATAAGTGGTTTGATCTGCATATTTTAAATAAGGTTTTCTCATAAATCCTCCTAACAAGAAACGTAAAAACCCAGGCAAAGCTTTTTCTTTATAAAAACTACCCATTGCCTTATTTGCCTTAAATACCAAATCAATATATGTATCAATTGCTTTTTCCTCATTGGGAAAATAGCTAACCATTTGGTTTCTAAAATTCTCAACTCCCTTTACAAAATCATATGATTTTTCGCCAATAATAATTCTATCATATACAGAACCCATATCTGCCCATTCTAATTTATTATTTGATACGTAATCAAATAATCTTTTTATAGGACTATTAGGTTGTTGTACACCACCTATATAATGAATTCCTACATCCCATTCGTATCCTTTTCTTTTAAATATATGAGTAAAACCTCCAGCAGTATAATGACGTTCGAGTATTAGAACCTTCTTTCCTTCTTTAGCGAGAATAGCACCTACGGTAAGACTTCCCATTCCTGATCCAATAATAATCGCATCATAATTTTCTTCTAGAACCGGACGTTTTTTATAGGATTGTATCATAATTTATTTATTAGTATTGTGGTTGATTCTCAAATCTAAGAAGAATCTACATACTATACTTTACAAACACCTAAAAATGATTTTCATTGCAATCCGAATATTGAACACAATTATTAAGATAAAATAAAAAAGATGTAGTTAAAACAGGTATTCAGGTCAATACCAGGCAACATTTTGACAACATTCAGAAATTAAAGTCGTGATATACTTAATCATGTATTTAGATGTAAGAAACATATGATCTTCTACTAGTTTCTTATGTATTTCTCGATAATTATCCTGCTATAATATGTTGATCAAGTCTTAATTTTTGTCCATCAAACTTAAAAATCCATACTGATTGGTATTCATCTTCAGAATAATAATTACTGCCAAACTTAAATGGATCAGTCATAATTTCAGAATGTTTAATATCTCCTGCACTTATAATAACCTCATTACCGTTAATATGTAATTCTGCTTTACGAACTAAGAATCCATTATCTGTAGAGACTTTATATATAGCTTTATCTTTATACCAATTGACATCTTTCAGATCTATTTTAGAAAAAATAGCATGCAATTCCTTCATAGCTCCTATGGTAGTTACTCCATCCGATAATGCACCATCCAAAAAAAGATTGATTGTAATAGTATCTTTTTGCTTTAACACTCGCTTTAGTTCACCTAACTCATTAAACAATCTTTGTCGTTTTTTCTTAATTCGTCCCTCACCATTTTTGAAAAGAGTAATATTTGCGTTTTCTATAGAGTTCAGAGTGACTTTTGCAGGATTATTATGATCTGGTTGATACCATAAATATTCCTGAAAATACTCTAATAAACGTGCATCTTTAAAAACATATTGATGTCTTGCAAAAATTTCATTTCGTAACAGTTGTAAATCATACAGTGTGTTTTTTGCTATATCAGCTGGAGCATACGTAATCGTATCACACTCTGAACAATCTTTCAATTGAGCTTGTAAACTAATGGTAAATAGTATTAGGAATAAGAGTATAGTATGTCTCATAAAAATAAGATTAACTTGGTTGATAATACAAATATAAGGTTTGTAATTCATCACTTGCTTAGATTATTATGATCTATACTCTTGCCAATTCTAATTTAGTATTAATAGCAAAACTCCTCTTATTTGGGATAGGAGGAGTTTTAGTAGGTTAGTTACCATTGATAAAAATGATAGTGCAAAAAAAGTCTATTGTTGAGTTTGTGTGTGTGTTATTATCGTATTTCTAAAAAAACAATTGAATATTCTCAAAGTATGAATGTCTATTAAAAAAGACATTCAATACTCTGAAAAAATAATTAGCTGGTTAACTTATAATTAGAAATTACTTATTTTAGGATGGTATAGAAACAACTGGTTCTCGTTGTTTTAATTCTTTTTTGGTTAAATCTCGGGTTAACCAACCACCTTTGCCTGCTGTGGCAATTGCATACGGTGTAATCCAAAATAAGGTAAATGCATAAAATACGCTATATGGATATGCCCAAAGAGATTCAACAAAACTATGTTTCTTAGCATAGAAGAAAGCTTGTATACTTGAAAAAATTAAGATACTAACTAATGTAGAACTGAAGAATAATATTGGATAGGTTACAATGAAAAATAACATTAATAACATTCCTGGATAGGCCATTATCATTTTCAGCCATTGGTTAGCTAATAAAATTCTAGTACCTATTTTTGATCCATCTCTGAAATTACTAAAAGCAAATTTAGTCATCGCAATATTTTCGCGAATATTACTTCGTTCCCAACGAATAAACATCTTATATAGATTTTTAAAACGTTCTGGAGTATTGGTATACACATATGCCTTGCGTTGAAATAGCACGTTATATCCTTGTTTAAGAATCATATTTGTCATCGCACGATCTTCTCCAATTTTAGAAACTTGTCCCATAAAAGTTTGTGTGATCCAAGCTGCTCTACAATTCATAACAGCTTCTCTTCGATATGCAGATAATGCGCCTGGAGTACACAGCACAGAGCCTATTGCACTTTGCGCAGAACGAATGAATTCAAAACTAAAAGCAAAACTTACATTAAGCATTCTTGGAATGAAGGCTTTATCTCTATTAAGAACCCGCACATTACCAGCTACTGCTCCACATTTTTCATTAGTAACAAAAGGTGAAGCCATTACACGTAAAGTATCTTTCTTTACAATAGAATCACTATCCACCGTAATAAACACATCTCCAATACCCAGATTAAACCCTCTATATAAAGCATGTCTTTTTCCTCTATTCTCTGGTTGTTGGTAAATAGAAACACGATTACCTAATTCTCTTTGAGCTTTTTTCATCCAATTCCATGTATCATCCTGGCTACCATCATCAATCGATATAATTTGTAACTTTTCTATTGGATAATCACTTCTCACAAGACTTTGTAGTGTCTTGTATACCAATTCGCCTTCGTTATAAGCGGGTACAATAACCGTACATAAGGGTAACTCCTCATCAGAAACTACATCAATAACTTTATAACGGAGATATAGAAACAAAATATATACTAATAAACTAACTTTAATTAGTAGCAATGAGATACCAGCTACCATAATAGTTACTCCCCAAACAGTATTCATTCTTTCTATATAAATCTGTTCAAAATAGGGTTGTAAAAAATAGAATAATGAAACTGCGCTAAAAAGCAAAAGAAATGTTCCTAGTAAAATTAAAAAAGATGATGCTTTAATAAATCGATTCTTAAAGCGGTTATAAACTGAATCAACACTGATTGGTGTTTCTGTTAAATCAAAGGATTTTGATATTGCCATTAGGTTTTTTTATTTTCCACTCTGGCAAACCAAAATTAATACCATTATCAAATACCACTGAAAAACAACTGTTTATAAATATTAAGACAAAAAAGAAGTGTGTACATTTTCTACAACTGTGTATTTTTGACACAGTATTTTAAAGGTTTTCTACTATTCTTTGACATAATTCTAATTAGTACTGTTTGTATAAAGTAATACTAAAAAGGTTTTAGTTATTTTTGTTTGAACATTATATGTTTAATATAAATGCATCATAGTATTTGCTTAGATGAAACGTAGCTTCAAAAAATATATACACCTGCTTTGGCAGTCTGTACTCTTTTGGTCACTAGCCATGGGATTTTTTTCAATCATTAGATATTATGGAATTGATGAAGAGGAAGGTTTTACAGTTATCGAAGATTTTTCTGGACATCAGGGTACTTTAAAGGCTTTAATAGGTTTTACTAGTATTGGAGCGTTAATTGGTATTGTATATGCCAGTATTGATATTCTTTTCGATAAATACACTTCTAATAAGATTTCGCTAGCATACAACCTGATCGTTAGAACATTATTGTATTTCATCACTACTGTTCTAATCTTTACGTTAATCATGGATTTGTTTTCTGAAATTTATAATATTAACCTAAATACAGATCGAGGATGGTGGAAAAAAAACAAATCTTTTTGGGCTACGATATTATATATTGTTATGGTATCTTTTGTGTTTTCTTTTATAAAAATAGCAACCGAAAAGTTTGGAAAAGGTGTTTTTATTAAAATGTTACTTGGGAAATATAAAAAGCCACAAGAGGAAAAACGAATTTTTATGTTTTTGGATCTCAAGGATTCTACAGCTATTGCAGAAAAACTGGGTCATTTTAAATACAGTCAGTTCATACAAGATTGCTTTTATGATCTCAATACTGTAGTTCCTAAGCACGAAGCAGAAATTTATCAATATGTGGGAGATGAAGCGGTATTAAGTTGGCCTTACAAAAAAGGATTAGCTAATAATAATTGTGTAACATTATTTTTTGCTTTTCAACACAAAAAACAGAGTAAGGCAACGTATTATCAAGAAAAATATGGGATTATCCCTGAATTTAAAGCAGGATTGCACGGTGGCAAACTTATGGTCACAGAAGTTGGTGTGATTAAAAAAGAGATCGCATACCACGGTGATGTGATTAATACATCTGCAAGGATTCAGGCGGAATGCAATAATCGTAAAGTAAAACTTCTTATTTCTGAAGAGTTATTACAAGATCTTAAAATAAGTGATCATTTATCTTCTACTTTTTTGGGCAGTGTTTTATTAAAAGGGAAACAAGAGGAAGTAAATATTCATACCATAGCAAAAGTGTAAACAGATTCATCCGTAAACACTAAAAGTATTAATCAATAATATCTGATCGTATTAATCCAGTTCTCTACCATTGTATCAGATAACAGTTTACCGATAACTCTGTATTTTGAATATTTTAGCGGGTTTTCGGAATCTAAAACTTCAGACATTACACCTATTTCTGGTTTGTAATAACTTGCATGAATAAATCGTACCTTTTTATTTTTGACCACTATAAAGCCCGTATGATCATCTAATCCTACTAAATACAATCCATTACCATGCTCTAAAAGAAAATTTTCGATCACAATAACTGGTTTGTTCGTGAAACGTGTTACTTGATCCACTGCTAATTTTTTAATAAATACTTCTGAAGCCGATTGTGCCCATTTAAAACGAGGAATAGCAAACCCTAAATCTTCTAAGGTAGTCGTCACAAAATAGCCGCAAGCAATCTTACCTTTTCTAGGTATCGTAGTATGCCCATTAAAATCCCAGGGAGTTTCATACCAATACTCAAAAATATCATCAACTAGTGTCTTGAAAAGATATTTTCTGGTTTCCTTAAGTATTGAATCTTTAGCTTCACTATTTGCAATAGTGTATGAGGTTTTAATTCTATTTCTTTCAGCAAGTATTTCTTGTAAAGTTACCGTATACTCCTTGTTTTGAGCATAATTTTGAGTTAACATTAAAACACTAAGAAATAGTAAAATTCTTTTCATAAACAATGTTCAATGAAACATTATATTTTTAGTAATCATAGAATGTTATCAACTGGCTTTGGATTTTGAGGCATTATTCATTGCTCTCGCCCAGTCAATTGCATCAGATAAATTTTCAAAACCTTTGATTTTATTTTTCATAAAAAGTTTTTCTATCAAAACATTCAATAAACCTCTTGGAGTATAACTAATGATTCCATACGCTTTCATTTTATAATCACTTTTATAAAACTTTAACCAATCACTTGGTTTTACTGCATATGAGTGTACTCTATTTGTAATATAAATCACATTTTCTCCATTATGATCATATAGATTAGTAAGATCTTCTACTAAAAATTTAGCATGATCATCCCACGTAAAAACAATGTCTTCATTGATTTCACCGACTACAAACCCTTCAAACAAATAAAAATTACCAAAAGAGTAATTCAGCTCTTGTATTGCTTCTTGATAAAAAGGGGAATTCTTAACATACTGCATGCGGCAAAAGTATTATAATTCAAATTGTAAATAAACATTTATTGTACTAAATATCTACAATTAATCGATAAATTCATCATAGTATCGATTAATTACTTGAATTGATTATTCCTATGATAAAATACGAAAAAAACCGCTCTTATTAAGAGCGGTTGTATTTTCATCAAAAATAAAAGAATTAGTTTTTAATCAGTTTCATCGTTTTTGTACTACCATCAGCAGTAATAATTTTCACAAAATAAATGCCTTTATAACCATCTAGCTCAAAAGAAAATTGATCCGTTTTATCTTGATGATCAGCATAAATTACTTCTCCCATCATATTACGAATTACAATACCTACATTGGTATATATATCATTCAATTTTACCGAAACTGCTCCTTGAGATGGGTTTGGATACACGCTAAAATCAATAGTTTTTATGGTTTTTGGTAATACTTCTCTTTGATCAGTTCCTTTACCATCAAAATTACCGATCATGAATTCTTCTCCACCTGTAGGTTGAAATTCTTCGTCAGTTTGGATTATATTATAATTTAAATATGTCCCTCTTTTCATTTCTACCTCTGGCTTTACCAATAACTGTAAACTAAATGTTTCATAAGGCTCTGCTCTAAGCTGATATATCTGTGCCTTGGGCTCATATACTCTATATACATTCCTGTCGACTCGTTTGATACCTTCCATCTTGGCTTCTGCCATAATCTCATTAAGCTTTTCATCTGGGATAATATAGAATGCTCCTAGTTTTTCAAAAGGAATTCCAGTTTTGTTTTCTGTCACTACCAATGAAAGATTAATAGTTCTGGATCTCTTATCTACATTTCTAATAAAAACGTATGGAGGTGAATTATTAAATGCATTAACATCGTAAACACTAATATTTTTCCAAGCAATATTATTATTGTTTTTAGTATTATTCCAAACAGATGTCCCTTCTATTCCGATAGGATCTGTAGCAGATTCAATACGAGCTAACAAACAAAAATGATGAATATCATTAGTAAAATCGGCTGGATTAGGTGGATACCAAGGAATTTTCACTATAACTTCATTATCTGGCGAGGTAGGAATAGGTACATCTCCAATAAAATCTCCATGCAGAATATTATTAGGCCCAACCATTTGGTAGTAATTATTCCAATGAATTGGCCAAGATAAACCAGTAGAAGCTTTACTAAAATATAATTTTAATGTTCCATCATCAAGATTTGAACAATCTTTTCTATTTATTCGTACATAAATCCAATTGGGACTTAGTAATTTATATTCAGGGTTTTGATGGGTTAAAACTCCATCATCATTGTTACGTACCCATATATCTGGGCTTGTATACATGGTTCCAGAAGATGGTTCTGTTCCATCATCAGCCAATGTATCTCTTATGTAAATGTCTGCCGTATTTACAGCTATTAATGCCTGATTAGCATTAAGTCTTCCATACCCTAACTCCTGTGAATGTCCAGGTTGTGTAGCATCCCAATTATAATTATAACCTCCTACTTTGTCTGCTGTACATTTTAAAATATCCTCTATTTCCTGATTACTCAGCGAAGGGTTTACAGAAAGCATTAAAGCTGCCGTTGCAGAAACTGCTGGCGCTGCAAAAGAAGTACCATCACTATTCGCGTAGGTATTTCCTATTTGAGTACTTCTTATACCAACACCAGGAGCAGCCAGATCCAAATTACTACCAAATTGAGAAAAACCAGCTTTAGCATCTGCTGCCGTTGTAGCTCCTACAGAAAATACATTGACATTAGATGCTGGATAAGAAATGGATCCTGCTCCAGAATTACCAGCTGCACTTACAATAAAAACACCATTATTATATGCGTTTTGTAAGGCTGTATTTATTGCTACGCTACTTCCTACACTTAAACTAAACTGAATAACATCAGCACCATTATCCATAGCATAGATAATAGCATCGTCGATAATTGCACCATTAGGAGCGTTATCTCCTACTCCTTCGAGCATCATTCTACAACCTACCGCATTATTACCACCAGCAATTCCAGATATACCAGTATTATTATTTGTTTTGGCACCTACAATTCCAGCCACATGGGTTCCATGCCAAAAAGGACCTCTGGAATCATTATCTCCATTATGAAAGTCCCAACCTTTCCAATCATCTATAAAACCATTTCCGTCATCATCGATTCCGTTTCCTGTAGTTGGATCATTGGGATTGGCCCAAGCATCTTCTCCTGGATTAAGATATACGTTCTGATATCCATCTGTTCCTAAACCAATATCTTCATGAGTCCAATCAGTACCACTATCAAGTATTGCCACAATCACATTACTATTACCAGTACTGATATCCCAAGCATCTTCTGCATCAATATCCGCATCACTAACTTGTTCTAATCCCCATTGAATACCAAATTGAGGATCATTTGGCGTAAGGATGTACGTTCCCATTGTATTGGTAAAGATTTGTTCCGCATCTACTTCCTTAGTCATTCGCTCATAAGATGAAAGGATTTTACTTTTGGTGGTAATCTTAAAATCATAAAAACCTAATCGATTACTTCTCATAAGTTTCATTCCGTATTGGTATTCCAGTTTACGAATTTCCTCTTTACTTGGTGGTTTGTTAAATTGAATAGTAATCTCATCGCTGAGTGTAAACTTTTGTCCAGTTTGTTGGTCAATCATTTTCCAACCATCTTTATCTTCTAAAAATTGTTGTTGGTTAATGGTCTTTGTTTTTTGAGACCACATTACAGTAGTGAATAATAGCATTACACACCACATCATAGTTGTTGTTGATTTCATTTGTATAATATTTAAAAGTTGATGGATTAAACCTACATCAAAGAATGACAGCCATCAATAGGGGTTATACCCATTTTAAACAGGGATTTATCCCTTAATTCATAAGGTAAACCTGTAAGATTCTAAGCATTAAATAATATCAAGAACTTTTACTAACTATATCATGAGTATATACTAAAACACCCTGAATACAGGGTGTTTTTTTCACTGAAAAAGGTGTTGGGTATAGCTATGAGCTAATGCATCTTTGTACTGTTTAATAATCAAAACCAATCACTTTAATTAACACTTATAAAAACCATGAAAAAAACAATTCTAAATTTCGTATTAATAATCGCTGTTCTATTTTCAGCTTCTTGCAAAAACGAAACTAAATCAGAAACGTCTGAGAATTCAAACAACACTGAGGAAGTTGCAAAAACTGAAGAGAAAAGTAATGATGATACATCTAAAACCACAGCATCTGAAGGTGTGCCTAGTTTTAGTGACCAAAAAGTACAAGATTATGTAAACTCATATGAAGCTTATATAGAAGAATATAAGAAAGTTGTAGAAAGTAAAGACATGACGGCTTTTGCGTCTTTAGGTCAAAAAGGGCAAGAACTAGGTACTAAAGCACAGGAAGTAATGGGGAACCTTTCTGGTGATGATGTAAAAAAACTAAATGATTATATGATGGCTAAGTCAGCAGAATTACAAGAGCTGTCTAAAAAGTTAATGCAATAATTATTTAGAACTAATTAAGTTTAGTTATCATTAATTGATGGGGGTTATTTAGAAAACCTCATTTGTTTACACAAATGAGGTTTTTGTATTATTTATGATATGTAATCTAATTAAAAAAGTTTACGATACTGCTGAGCACAACCTTCTATGCATAGAAAATACAAGAACAAGCTCCCTTCTTTAATCTCATAATTAATTGTTACAGGATTTTCACAGCTGACATTTATTTCATTTTCATCTACATCATAATTTTCTGTACTATTTCCTTCTGATGGAATAGTTAAAGCGCATAGATCACCATTAGATACTTTAAGAACTCCGTCTGCAAGAAATTCTAACTCCATATCGCTATTTATTGGTTGAAATGTTCCACTACCATCTCCTGGATCAACTAGTTGCGCTACCAACCTCCATTTCCCCAGTAAATCGGGATTCACAACATCATCATTGTTGCAAGAGAAAACACATAAAAGGAATACCGAAAATAAAAGCACGTATTTTTTCATAAGTAAAGTGTATACTTGATAGATACCAATTTTCAAATATGGTTGCTTTACAATACAAATATTAACAATGAACTGGGATCATTCTTTTCTATCTATCTTTTACTCTGTATACAAATTTTAATCCGCTCCAGTCTTCATCAATAGCAGCAACCTTTACATCCACTAGTCCTATTTTGATTAGACATTCCCTAACAGGTTCTCTTTTCAAATCTGTTGATATTTTAGAACTTCCCTTTGGCCAACTTACCCATAACATACCTGCCTTCTTTAATGCTAGTTTATATTTCGATGCTGTATTTTGTAACTCTTCATAGGTGGTACAAAAAATATGAATAAAATCAGCTTGTTCTGATTCGATAGAATTCAATTCCACAATCTTCGGTAAATCAGCAAAAAGATCTAAATAATAATCAGGTCGATTATAAAAAAGACATTTAAACTCTTTTTTTATTCCTAATTTTTTGGCTAGTGGTGTTCCAGAATATCCTGCTGGCATCTTGTAGTTTATTAATAGTGTTATTGTATAAAGTTATTAAAAAACATCAAAAATCTAATAGTATATTATCATATCAATAATTATAACCTCTTGGATTCTAAAAAAGTTGATAATTTATCATACAAAAGCATTGTTTGTCAACACAAAGTTTTTTACTTTCGGCATCAATTTGATACTTAATTTTACAAATTCATCTCATTATGAAAAACACTGCATTAACAGAGACTCATACTGCTTTAGGAGCTAAAATCGTTCCGTTTGCTGGATATAATATGCCTGTATCCTATGAAGGAGTAAATATAGAACACGAAACGGTTCGTAACGGAGTCGGAGTTTTTGATGTTTCACATATGGGCGAGTTCTTGATTACGGGTCCAAATGCTTTGGATTTAATTCAAAAAGTGACTTCTAACGATGCTTCTAAACTTGTAGATGGTAAAGCACAATATAGTTGTTTACCTAACGACAAAGGTGGTGTTGTAGACGACCTGATTGTGTACAAAATTAAAGATGAAAAATATCTATTAGTGGTAAATGCTTCTAACATACAAAAAGACTGGGATTGGATTAGTAGTCATAATACTATGAATGCAGAAATGCGTGATCTTTCTGAAGATTATTCTTTATTAGCAATTCAAGGTCCTAAAGCTGCTGAAGCTATGCAATCTCTTACCTCTGTGGATTTAGAAGCGATGAAATTCTATACATTCGAGGTTTCGGATTTTGCTGGAATTGAACATGTAATTATCTCTGCAACTGGTTATACTGGAAGTGGTGGTTTCGAAATTTATTGTAAAAACTCTGAAGTTCAACAAGTTTGGGATCGTGTATTAGAAGCTGGTAATGATTATGGTATAAAGCCAATTGGTTTAGCTGCCAGAGATACTTTGCGATTAGAAATGGGATATTGTTTATACGGTAATGATATCAATGATGAAACCTCTCCTATTGAAGCTGGTTTGGGATGGATCACCAAATTCTCTAAAGATTTTGTAAATGCAGAAGCTTTAGCAAAAGAAAAAGAACGTGGAGCAACACGTAAACTCGTAGGTTTCGAACTTGATGAAAGAGGAATTCCTCGTCAGGGTTATGATATAGTTGATGGAAATGGTAATACGATCGGAATCGTAACCTCTGGTACCATGTCGCCATCTTTAGGAAAAGGAATTGGATTAGGGTACGTACCTACTGTTTTTGCTACACCAGGAAGTAAAATCAATATCCAAGTACGTAAAAAAGCTATTCCTGCGACTGTGGTAAAATTACCTTTTTATAAAGGATAGTTATATTTTATAACAATAATAAAGCTTAAGTTAAGTTTCAGGATTACGTAATTTTGTAATCTTCGAAACTTAATTTTTTTAGAGCAATATAATAGTGAAAAAAATTCTGATCATTGGCGCTAGTGGTTTTATAGGAAACGCTCTTTATAAAGAGCTAAATTCCTATTTTGATACCTATGGAACATATCATAGCGATAACGTTTTTTACGAGAAAAATCAGAAATTTTTTCAATATGATATGGAGTTAGAGGATATCTCTATATTATTAGATAACCTGAAGCCCACAATTATTGTTTCTGCTGTAAGAGGTAATTTTAATGCCCAATTAGATGCACATCAACGAATTATACAATGGATTCAAAAACATCGTTGTAAACTTATATTTTTATCTAGTGCCAACGTTTTTGATACATTTAGTAACTACCCTTCTTACGAATATGACAAAACATTAAGTCATAGTGTTTTTGGAAGATTAAAAATTAAGATTGAAAACGCATTAATGCGTTTACCTACTCATAAATATGTGATCGCCAGAGTGCCAATGATATTTGGATCAAGCACTCCTAGAGTCCAAGAATTAAAAACTTTGTGTGATTTAAAGGCTCCCATAGAAGTTTTTCCTAATGTAATCATTAATGCTACATCTATTTCTAAACTAACACAACAGCTGCATTATATTATAAATCGAAGCAAAAAAGGAGTCTTTCATTTGGGTAGTACAGATTTGATATACCATCTCGATCTGATCACAGAAATATGTGATATGCTACAGTTAGAAGATCCAACTTTTAAGCAGGTTTTTGATTCTAATAACGATCGATACCTAGCTGTATTACCTAAAGACAACCTTTTACCAAAGAACCTACAGATTACTACAAAACAAGTGATTGATTCTGTTGTAATTAAATGATTCTTAATGAAATTATAATTACCTATTAAGAAATCATATTTCGTGCTTATCTTTGTACTATGAATATTGAAGGTAAAAAAATTGTGTTATTCGATGGTGTCTGTAACCTATGTAACGGAGCAGTTAATTTTATCATAAGACATGATAAAAATGATGTATTCAGGTATGCATCTTTACAAAGTGATATCGGTCGCACATTAGCAGAAGAATTTAATATAGATACTTCTAAGTTAGATACAATACTCCTTATTGAACCTAAGAAAAATTACTATCATAAATCAACAGCTGCCTTGCATATTGCAAGGCAGCTGTCTGGTGGCTATCCCTTAATTTTTGTTTTCCTTATTCTTCCTAAATTCTTAAGAGATTCAGTGTATGATTTTATTGCCAAAAACAGATATAAATGGTTCGGCAAAAGAGAAAGTTGTGTTATCCCCACACCAAAACTTAAAGCTCTTTTTATCGACCAAATAGGTTAAGAAGTAATATTTAACTCTGGTTCTTCAACCACAATAACCTCTTTATCTATATCTTCTAACTTATCCATATTATCAATATGTACAAATCCTAAACAGAATATTGTAAAACATATTAACATTACTGGTAATAAAAATTGCTTCATTTATTTTATTTTGGGATTAAAATAACTTGGGAGCAAAAAAAGACCATTCTTTAATTACGGTTTAAAAGTAATATATGTAAAGCCTTTAACTTGATACAAATTTAGAATTCGTAAGTAATGAATTAGAATTCGTTAAATTGATATACAACAACAAATAAAAATGTACTGATAGTTATTTAAATATCGTGTATTCATAGATAATCTACCTACTTAATATGCAAAAACTGCCTTACCATATTTTGGTAAGACAGTTTTTACGATTTCCGATACTTTTATGTTTTCCCTATTATTTTTTTAAGTCAGGAGTGTTTACCTCCTTTTGTGTATTTGTCTCTAATGAATCCTTATCAGCTGTTCATTTAGCATTTAATTTATCGATTGCTGTAATTTCAGTATCTGAACTACCATCTGTTTGATGTTTCTCTCTTAATTGATGATATTCTTCATCTAGCTTATTTACATTATCTATATGCACTATACTAAGGCATATTACTGCAAATGATATTAAAGCTATGGGTAGAAAAAGCCGTTTCATAATGAGTTATTTAAGGTTTATTAATAAGTGTGGTTCAAAAGTATATTTATCTTTCACACAAAATAAGGGGACTTTAGCTAGAAATCATATAGGGGTTTTCCCCCATATTTACGTAGTAAAACCTAATAAACCTCAACAAAACAACAAGTTACACTTATTTCCTTACACTAAATCCATTAGAAATATAATGTATTATTAATAGTATTTTTAGAATCGTTACTCTAATAGAATTCAATAATTATCGTTCAAAACGAAATGTAAAACCATCTGTAAATGTTTCTTGAACTGTAAACGCAGCTTGTTCTAAATTTAAACGACCATAGTCCACTTCATTTACAATAAGTAGATCTGCATCGGCTGGAGCTGAAACACTATATGTATATGTTCCAGATTCTAGTATCGTATTAAAAGAAGAATCAGTAATATCATTCATGATAGTTACCATACCTGTTGTTGTGTTAAAATCCCAAACTATTACTCCTTTAGCAATATCTTCATCTAAACCAGTAAATCCACCTGAAACATTAACAAGATTCCATTGTCCTTGAAGAGTTGGTTCTGAATTATCATCATCATTACTACAACTGAAAAGTAATACCGAAAACAAAATAAGATAAAAGCGTTTCATAAATTTTTATGTATTAGTTAATTTATTTAATAGATGAAGCTCTTCTATATTGGTTGCGTATAAGTACGAGGTATTACTGAATTTATCGCTCAAATTGAACCTGAAACCCATCCCTAAATTGTTGACTAACGGTAAAACTACTGGATGTAATAGTAAAAGTTCCAAGGTTAATCTCATTAACAACAAGTTCATCTGTATCAGCTGGCGCCACTATTGAATATGAATACGTACCAGTAGGAAAACCATCATACACACCAGTAATTGTACTATTATTAGTTACAACAACGGTATTATTAGATTCGTTAAAATTCCAAACAATGGTTTCTCTTTCAAAATCCTGATTTATTCCTGCAAATCCACCAGTAACATTTACCAGATTCCAGGTTCCTTCTAACATAGTAGATCTATTGTTGTTGTTATCATCATTACTACAACTACATAAAATAATCGAAAGAAATAAAATGCATAAATATCTCATTGGTAATACATATAAGGTTAATAAACATATTACTGTAGATGAGTAGCTTTAGCGTGCGTTGCGCACAAAAAAGTTAATTATATAATAATAAATATTAATAATATCTAAATATAATATAGAACATTAGGTAATAGTATTGGCTATTCTTTCTATTTCATCCAACAATGCACTAAAATCTTCTTCTTTAGTCAATGGGTTCATAATAGATGTTCTCAGGTATCGGCTCTCTCCTATCATCGTTTGTACGATATAAAATTTTCCAGACAGGATAAGCTCATCACGTATTTTAGAATTAAAAGAATTTATTTCTTCTGAAGGTACATTTGTATATCTAAAGTTCACAATATTCGCCGCAGGATCAATCAACAATTCAAATCCATCTCTATCTTTTATAATAGATGCAAATGCTTTCCCTAAATCATACAATCGATCTATATTTTTCTCAAAAATATCCTCTCCATACATTCTAAGGTTGGTATACACCTTAAGTGACATCATTAATTTAGTACATTCAAAAGTCCTTTTTCCTGAATTATACCATTCTCTAGATTGTTGAGAATCCCAAAGGTATTGTGCTTTTTGCTCAAAGGTTTTATAAGAAACTTCATTGTTTTTAAAGATTAAAGCAGTGTTTAAAGCAGGTGTTAGTAACATTTTATGAAAATCAATAACTACAGAATCTGCCTCTTCAATACCCTTTGCTAAGTGCTTATATTTTTCAGAAAAAACAACTCCTCCGCCATGTGCGCCATCGATATGGAACCACAAATTATTATCTCTAGCAAACGTTCCTAATGCTTCTAAATCATCATAGGATCCAGTAGCTGTTGAAGAAGCGCAGCCAACAATCGCAATGACCACAAGTCCTTTGCTTTTTGCTTTTTCCAGATACTCATCTAATAATGATGTTTCTAATTGGTATGATTTATTTGCAGGTACTTTAATGATTCCTTCTTTACCAAATCCTAGTATCCTTGCTGCTCTATCGATACAATAATGAGCTTCTTCAGATACTAATACTGCTAATTTTTCATCATGACCATCTTCCCATACCATACTCGGGGCTTTGGCTTTTCTTGCTGCGAGCAATGCGGTTAAATTTGCTAGTGTTCCACCAGAAGTTAAAAAACCTGTAGCATCTAATCCATATCCTATTTTTTTTGCAACAAAGTCGGTAACAGTTCTTTCTATTGCATTTGATGCCATACCCATTTCATAAACTCCAGTACCATTACTTAATAGATCTGTTACCAATCCAGAAAGACTAGCCACCATTGAAGGTACAGCTACCTGATGTCCCATATATCTGGGATGATGTACATGTATCGATCTCGCTAATACCTCTCTATAAACATCCATTATATCAGAATCCGAAGACATGTCTTTTTTCCAATATGATAACTCTTCTTCAGGATCACGGTATTGAAGAACAGGTAACTCTTTATTTGATTGTACCAGATCCAAATGATCGGATAACATATCTACTAATTGATGCCCTAATTTTCTAAAATCAGAAGGGGCATATATCTTTTCTAAAGCATTCTCTAATCGATCATCATTCTTCATCTCAACTATATTTTGTAGTTCCAATACATCAAAGTTACCAAGTTTAATTAATAATAAAAAATGCTTATTTTTGATATATTAATAACAAAATTTTATTAATGAATATTCAGCAATTAAAAAACGTACTTCTTCTTTCGGAGAAATTAAATTTTACGCGTGCCTCTGAAGAACTTAATATTGTACAACCGGCTCTAAGTAGACAGGTTAAACAAATCGAAGAGGAAATCGGTGCTGTTTTATTTCAAAGAAATAAGAGAAATGTAAAACTCACACGTGCTGGTGAATATTTTGTAAAAGAAGTAGATAAATTAGTTACACAAATAGAACGCATATCCAAACATACAGCTTACATACATGATGGACAAGTTGGCGAAATCAGAATTGGTTTTACACATTCTATCATGCAAACCATCTTACCCAAAATACTAAAAACTATAAATGAAAAGATGCCAGGATTAAAAACGATCTTAAAAGAAATGAATAATCATGATCAATACTGGGCATTACAACAAAGTGAATTAGATATTGGTTTTGCTACAAATCCATTAGTTCCTTCTAACTTAGAAAGTAAAGTTTTTCATATCGATAATTTTGTGGTTATACTACCAGAAAACCACCCAATAGACAAAAGCAATTATCAGGATTTTTCCATATTTGAAAAAGAAGAATTTATTTTTCCTTCCAGAACAGATGGACCTAATTACGTACAAATAGTAGAATCTATATGCACAGATGCTGGTTTTAAGCCAAAAGTGATTCACGAAACTGATTCCGCTAGTACTAGTTTTAGATTAGTAGAAGCTGGCATCGGTATATCACTAGAACCAATATCTTCACTGAGAGATCATGAATTTCCCATAAAAAGTATCGAACTAAAAGACATCAAACAAAAGGCGGAACTTACGATGATGTGGAATCAAGAACGAGAACAAGAATATCCAGTACTTTTTGAACTACTAAAAAACTGGGAAGTACATTGAGTATTCCAAAATAAAAGGCTTATCCTTCATAATGATCATCCCATTCTTTTACCTTAGGATCTCCTAATTTTCCAACAGATTTTGCTACAATCATAGATACTGTGGCATCTCCTGTTACATTTATAGTGGTACGTAACATATCTAATGGACGATCTACTGCAAAAATCAACGCCAGTCCAATTGGTAGTTTATCTGAAGGGAATCCGATAGCTTCTAAAACGATTACTAACATTACCATTCCTGCTCCTGGAACTGCAGCAGAACCAATCGAAGCTAATAATGCAGTTAAAACTATCGTAATTTGATTACTAAACGTAAGTCCTTCTGGCCATAATACTTGCATAATAAAAACTGATGCAACAGCCTGATATAAACTGGTACCATCCATATTGATGGTTGCTCCAACTGGTAATACAAAACTAGACACTTCTTTATCTACTCCAATATGTTCTTCTACTCTTTCCATAGTAACCGGTAATGTTGCAGCACTAGAACTTGTAGAAAATGCTAATAATTGTGCAGGACTAATCTGCTTTAAGAACCAAAAAGGAGATTTTTTAGTGATTACTGAAACCAAAATACAGTAAAACACAATCATTAATGCTAATCCAAATATTACTACACCAGCATAACGCAATAAAGCCAATAATATATCTGGATCATCAGAGGTCACTACTACATTAGCTAATAATGCAAATACAGCATATGGAGCAGTAAGCATAATCAAATCAACCATCTTCAGGACAACTTCATTTAAACTGTCAAAAAACTTTTTTAAAGGTTCTGATTGTTCTTCTTTTATCAACAACATACTGATACCTAAAAAAATTGCAAAGAATATTACCTGCAGCATCATTTTATTATCACTCATTGCTTTTATAGCATTCTGAGGGACCATATCTACAACAAACTGTAACGGTCCACTTTCTTTTTGCCTTCCTGCTTCAGCGATACGTTCTGATATTTTTGCACTTCCTGCATATTCTGCGGTTAATTTCTCTATAGTTTCTGGAGTAATACCATTTCCTGGTTTCATTACGTTTACTAATAATAATCCTATAGTAATGGCGATAACTGTAGTGATAATATATATGATGATCGTTCTTCCTCCAATTGTCTTAAATTTTGAAATATCTTTCAAATCAGAGATTCCCTTTATCAACGAGGCAAGAATTAAAGGAACTGCAATCAGTTTTAAAAGGTTAACAAAAATAGTTCCTAACGGAGCAATCCAATCTCCTGTAATTCCTTTTCCCCAAGAAAATTGGGTCATTAAAAATCCGAATAATATCCCAGCGATCATTCCGATCATTATCTGCCAATGCAATGCAAGTTTCTTCATGTGAATTATCTAATTTTTTGAATACAAAAAGTCGAAGATATAAATTAAAAACAAAAAAACGGCAACCTTATTAAGATTACCGTAATATTAACTATGCTTTTTAATTTCCTATTTCTTAATCGTTCGATTCATAAGCCAATAATCTACTAAAACCAATGCTGCCATTGCTTCTACAATAGGTACAGCTCTTGGTACGACACAAGGATCATGTCTTCCTTTACCTTGCATATTGACTATATTACCATCTTTATCAATCGTATCTTGATCTTGCATGATTGTAGCTACAGGTTTAAAAGCTACATTGAAATAAATATCCATTCCGTTAGAAATACCTCCTTGTATACCACCAGAAAGATTGGTTTTAGTAGTTCCGTCAGTATTAAATAAATCATTATGCTGACTACCTTTAAGTTCTGCTCCAGCAAAACCGCTACCATATTCAAATCCTTTTACTGCATTAATGGATAACATTGCTTTTCCTAATTCTGCATGTAACTTATCAAAAACTGGTTCTCCCAATCCAATTGGAACTCCAGATATTGCGCAACTCACAACTCCACCAACGGTATCCCCTTCTTTTCTGATTTGCTTGATATATTGTTCCATTTCTAAAGCCTTCTCTGTATCAGGACAACGAACGATATTACTTTCGGTTAATGAAAAATCAAGTTCAGTATGAGGTTTGTCTAATTTTATAGTTCCAACACCACTCACATAGGCATTAAATGTTACTTCAGAAAGTATTTGTTTTGCTATCGCACCAGCTACTACTCTACTTGCTGTTTCTCTGGCAGATGAACGTCCACCACCACGATAGTCTCTAACACCATATTTCTGATCATAGGTATAATCAGCATGAGAGGGTCGATAAGAATCTTTTATATGAGAATAATCTTTAGATTTTTGATTGGCATTTTTAATAACAAAACCTATTGGAGTTCCCGTAGTTACTCCTTCAAAAATTCCTGAATAAAACTCAACCGTATCGGGTTCTTTACGTTGGGTAACGATTGCCGATTGTCCTGGTTTACGACGATCTAATTCACTCTGTATTGCTTCAAGATCTAATTGCACTCCAGATGGACATCCATCAATAATTCCTCCAATTGCAACTCCATGAGATTCTCCAAAAGTGGTTACCTTAAATAGGTTTCCAAATGTATTTCCTGCCATTAAAAAACAATTTTCAACAAATGTACTTGTTAATCTTTAAAAACACAGTAGTTATTTGACAGAAAAACTTATGATTATTTCCTAAAAACGCAACTCTATTTCAGATTTCAAACTCTTTTTTATATAATCATTGGTTTAAATCAAATCTAAGCTTTTATCCATTCCATCTGTTGTAGAGCTTTTAAGAAGATTTTCATCTGTTCTAATGTCCCAATACTAATTCTTACCCAAGTAGGATAATGAGTTCCTCCACCAGGAACGATAGCAATACCGTACTGTTTTACTTCGGATCTAAAACGTTTTGCATCCTTTACATTCATTAGAATAAAATTGGTGTTACTCTTTAAATACTCTATCCCCAATGCATCCAAACTTTGTTCTACATAAGTTATAACTTCTGAGTTCTTCTTTCGATATTGATCGATATAGGCATTATCATCTAAAGCAGTCATTGCAGCTACAACACCAGGATTAGCAATCAACCCTCCAAAGCTAAAAAACTCATGAGTAAGCTTGGCTATCGTTTCTGATGATCCCATTGCATACCCCACACGCAATCCAGCTAAACCGTATGCTTTAGAGAAAGTTCTAATAATTAATACATTATACTTTTCTTTAAGTAATTGAACAGTATCTAATCTTTTCGAAGGGTTCATTAGCTCTATATATGCTTCATCTATGGCGACCGTGCACGTATCTGAGGCTACTTCTTTACAAAAAGAAGCGAGTTTATCTGCCGATAGTGCTTTTCCTGTTGGATTATTAGGATTGCATATATATACCAACTTTGTATTCTTTGTTATGTTTTTTTTGGTAGCATCCAGATCAATATCCATCTCTTTAGTCAGTAATACTCTTTTTACTTTATGATCAAATATTCTGTCTGCAAAAGCTGCCGTTACATTAAAGGTTGTTGCAGGAACAATAATACTGTCTTTTTCCTTTCCGAAAGTTCTGGTAAGCATGCATAGGATTTCAAAAGAACCATGTCCTAAAATCACTTGATTTTCTTCAATTCCATTAATCTGAGCAATCTTTTTCTTAAGATTATCAGTATCATAGGTATGAAATGATGCATATCTATTTACTCGATGCGTATGTTTAGTTATAGCTTCCAAAACTTTTTTAGAAGGTCCATAAGGGTTTTCATTGGAAAATAACCTTAAATCCTTATTTGATTCATCGATTACTGTTATTGGTTCGTTTGGTAGTAACGAGGCTCCGTATGCTATTGGAGCAATTGTAGTTGCAGCAGCAAAAGTACTTCCTACTTGTAAAAATTTTCTTCTGTTAAATCCTTCAGTATTCATATAGTATAGGTTTTATACAAAATTGACTGATCTACAACTAGTTTCCTATCCAGATCGTGATTCTGGCATACTAAAACGTGATATACTCAAAAGATGTTGTTATCATATTATCTTAAAATTCATTAATTTTCGGCTCCATTGAAAATAATATCCATGAAGGTTTGTATAGCTGAAAAACCAAGTGTTGCGCGAGAAATAGCTTCTGTTTTAGGAGCAAATACAAAACATGATGGATATTATGAAGGGAATGGATATGCTGTAACCTATACTTTTGGCCATCTCTGTACCTTATATGAGCCTAATGATTATAAACCATATTGGAAAAGCTGGGATCTAAATAATTTACCTATGCTTCCAGACAAGTTTAAAACTAAAGTGGTAGATAATCAGGGAATCCAAAAACAATTTAATATTGTAAAATCCTTATTTGATAAAGCTAGTTTAGTAATTAATTGTGGTGATGCAGGACAAGAAGGAGAATTGATACAACGATGGGTAATTCATCAAGCAGGTTATACAGGAGAAATACAGCGTCTGTGGATTTCTTCATTAACTACAGAAGCCATAAAAGAAGGTTTTAATAATCTAAAACCTTCTGAACAATATGATAATTTATATTATGCAGGATTCTCCAGAGCGATTGGTGATTGGTTATTAGGAATGAATGCTACTCGATTGTATACAGTAAAACATGGTGGCTACAAACAAGTACTATCCATTGGTAGAGTGCAAACTCCTAGTTTGGCCATGGTTGTCAATCGATATAAGGAGATCTTAAATTTTAAACCACAACCATATTGGGAACTACAAACCTTATACAGAGATACATTATTTAGCTATGAAGAGGGACGTTTTTTAAAAAAAGAAGATGGAGAATTATTAGCTAATAAGGTAAAAGAAAGTGATTTTGAAATTGTCTCTATCACTAAAAAAGATGGAAAAGAATATGCTCCTAAATTATTTGATCTTACGGGATTGCAGGTATATTGTAATACTAAATTTGGTTTTTCTGCAGATGAAACATTAAAAATTGCGCAGAAACTATATGAACAAAAAGTGATAACCTATCCTAGAGTTGATACCACTTTTTTACCAAACGATGTATATCCTAAAGTGTCAGGAATACTGGAGAAATTAACCGAATACAATTCCTTAACCAAACCGCTGCTAGGTGAAAAAATTAAGAAATCTGCTAAAGTTTTTAACGATAAAAAAGTAACTGATCACCATGCTATTATCCCTACTGGTGAACAAATGAACTTGCAATTTAATCAGAAACAAGTATATGATATTATTGTAAAACGATTTATAGCAGCGTTTTATGATGACTGTAAAGTAGCCAATACTACAGTAATTGGTACTGCGGATTCTGTTTCTTTCAAAACCACAGGTAAAGTCATTGTAGAGAAAGGTTGGCGCGTTGTATTTGAAAATCCAAACGCTCCCACTAAAAAAGAAACTGGGATTCTTCCTGATTTTATTAAAGGAGAAAAAGGCCCTCATGAACCTTCTTTTCTTGAGAAAGAGACAAAACCTCCTAAGCAATTTACAGAAGCTACCTTGTTACGTGCTATGGAAACTGCTGGGAAACAGGTAGATGATGATGAAATGCGTGAACTAATGAAAGAAAATGGAATCGGAAGACCTTCTACTCGTGCTAATATTATAGAAACATTATTTAAACGTAAGTATATAGAACGTAATAAAAAACAAATTTTACCTACCAGTACTGGCATACAACTAATAGATACGATTCAAAACAAACTATTAACTTCTGCAGAGTTAACTGGTAGATGGGAAAAGCAGCTTAAAGAAATTGAAAAAGGCGCTTTTAATGCTGGAGCGTTCATAAAGAACATGAAAAAGATGGTAGATCATTTGGTATATGAGGTAAGAACCGAAAAAGTAAGAGCCAATATATCACATACTACCGCTCAAAAGCAACAAAAATCAACTAAAAAAACAGCAGGAATCACTACTGAATTATGCCCTAAATGTAATAAAGGAAAAATCTTAAAAGGAAAATCCGCTTATGGCTGTAGTAATTTTAAAACAGGATGTAGTTTTCAGTTACCATTTAGCTATCTGGGTAAAAAAATATCTGAAAAACAATATATACGATTGTTAAAAAAAGGCTGTACTGTGAATCTAAAAGGTTTTAAAACAGAGGCTGGTCCTACAGAAGGTCTATTGCGTTTGGACAATGATTTCAATATACTTTTGGAACCTAAGAAAGTTACCAAAACATCTAAATCTGATGAAACAACCGATCAAATGCCTTGTCCTAAATGTACTAAGGGATCTATCCTTAAAGGCAATACTGCCTATGGATGTAGTGAATTTAAAAATGGTTGTGATTTTAGGTTTTCTTTTGAAATGGTTAGAACTAAAGCTTCTGGAAAAACCTTAACCAAAAAATTAGTATATACTATTTTAAAGGAATTTCATGTTTAAAATCATTCATTAACAAATACTTATATTTTCTTTAAAAAGAGTAATTCTAGTTTCCCTTCTTTATTAATTAGGGAATTTTCCTTTTCTTTATAAAAAATAGTACTCCCCATATAGCAAAAAATTATATAAAAATATCTGTAACGTATTACTAAGTAATTCTTAAGCTTGTTCAATATTATGAAAAAACTATTGCGATCAATACTAAGAATCCAAAAAGAGCAGATTCAGGTAAATGGAGAAAATGATGATAAAGAGAATGTATCAATTCCTGTAAGATTTTCGAAATGGATAAAAGAAATTGAATCAACTAAAGCTCCGAATGATAAAATCATTGCTTACAATTTTGGACTTTTTGAATCTAATGGTTCATATATGATGTACCTAATTGGATGCAAAAAATATGACACAAAAAATGAAGACTGGGTCTGTGATGTTGACTATGAACCAAAAAATAAATACTTTGACTTACACAATGCAGAGTTAAATAATTCCAAATGGGAATTTGTTCTGGAATATGCTGTAAAACTTGTTAAGGGATTTATGAAAACAGAAAATTATTATCAAAGTTTTTTAGTAAAATCTGAATATATAACTATTGGATTTGATGATGGAAACTTGATTCAATTAAAATAGAAAGGCATACAATATAAGTTACAATAAGACATTGTTATGGAAGAACAGATGAGATTATTACAAGAATGGCAACAAAGAATACGAAAATCGCAGAAAGCTCATTATCAAGATGCTGAACGACTAAAAAGGAATAAGTTATATCTTGGTATTCCTACTGTAATATTAACTTCATTGGTAAGTGCAGGTGTTTTTACATCTATGAATGATAGTGGTGATACCATACAAGTAAACCCTCTTTTTATTGGTTTAATCAGTGTTTTAGCGACCATATTAGTATCATTACAGACATTTCTTAATTACGCAGAAAATAAAGAGAAACATCTTAATGCAGCAAGAAGATTATCTTCACTTAAAAAAGAAGTACAACAAAACATAATTACTATAGAAAAAACAACAGAAACTCTAAATGTATTTATAGAAGAAGTAAGGTTAAAATGGGAAGAAATTATTAACGAGGCTCCACTAATATCCTCGGCAAACTTTGATCGTTTCTTTAGAAAAAAGAATACAACAAAAAATAAAAACCAAAGACAACTTTAAAAAAGCAGGTGGCTAAATACCATATCACTATTATAAATCATCAAATTTGGAGCACATGGATACTATAGAACTCACAAAATTAACATTGACTGGTATTGGAATCATATTGACTTTTATCACTTTAGTTTTTGGTATTTCAAAGTTTTCTGAAGAAAAAAACAGAGAGTTTCAAAAAACTTTTTTCTCTGCTCAACTAGAAATATATAAACAAGCTGCTCATCACTCATCATCACTATATGTATATCCAAAATCTTCTAATGAATACAAAACACATTATTCTAATTATAAAAGTTTATTTTTTGGTGAAATGTGTATTGTAGAAGACAAAGTTGTAGAAGAACGAATGGTACAATTTAACATCATTTTAAATCTATATGACGAAGCTGAAGATTCATTACAGTCGAGTATATTAAAGAATGAACTTAAACATTTTTCGCTTGTATTGGCCCATACTTTGAGGAATTCTAGTATTGAAACTTGGAAAATTAAGGAAGATGTTTTGGGAAAATTATTTAATGATTATTCTAAAACCCCTGACGAAGATAAAATCAGAATTGAAGTTTGTCATAAGATGGTTTCAGGCGAGCTTAAACCAGAACTTTTTACCACAGAGCTCAATAAACGATTGAGTGCATTACAACCTAAGTAAAAACTACAGTAATCAAACACAAATCAAAATGGATGAAAAAGAATTCGAACTCAAGAAAGAAGAATTAGAATTACAGCGAAAACAAATCCAACATAATATAGATGCTTCAAAAAGTAAGAATAGAGAACGTATCTCCTTGTATATAGGATTAGTTGTCGCAATTATTGGGATTTTCGGAAATCTCGCCAATAATGTGGTACAAGGTAATATTAATGAAAAACTAGATAAGCAAACCTTCGAATCAGATTTGATAAAATGGGCTCTTGAATCTGATGATCGAACTCAAAATCGTTTAAATCTAAAATTTTTGCTAGATGGATCTCTAATTAAGGATAAAGACGGAGCTATACTAAAACTCGTTACCGATACTACATCCATAAACATTCCATATAAGGCAAACTTTCGCTGTATAGAAATTGTATCAAAAGATGATACTGGTAAGGTTATAAATGTCAAAAGGAAATGTTCTGAGGATGCCCAGTTCTTAAATGAGTACATTAAAGATTTTATGAAAACATCGGCAGGAGAAAGAAGTGTTACTTGTAAATGGATCTTACCGTAACAATAATATCTTACGGTTTTCTTTTGATAATATTACATTCTACGAGATTTTTTCTTCTTCTTAGGTTTTGATGATTTTGATGATTCACTAGCATCAGAATTAGAACTTAAACTTGAAGCTGAATTCTCTCTTTTTAATGAACTTTCTTTGCCTAAAACCAATGCACCGTGTGGTTTCAACTTCACCTTGGATTCGGTAGCTTTTGCTCTTGAGACTTGAGCAAATTCTACTATTCTGCCTTCATGCACTACCGTTTTCCCTTCTTTTAGTTGCTTTCTTGCATTACGAGCAACTTCTTGTGATACTTTCTGCACATCTTTAACTTCCATGATTCTCGACTTATCAATTCCTCCTTTTGTAAGTACTTCTTTTGATGCTTTGGCACTATTAACAGCAGTTCCTTTTTCGACTTTCAAATGCTCTTTCACTCCTTTAGTCGTAGATATGTCCATATCATCTTTGGTCGCTTTTATTTTAGCCACTCTTCCTGTTCCTGTTGGATTTGTAAAAGCAGCCCAAGCTATTGCAGTTCTTTTACTTTTTGTGGTAGATACAAAAGCACTTTTTGTTTTGGCTCTACTACCAGCACCCACATGCTGAAGAGGTGTTTTGCTTTGATCAGCTCCTTCTGGTGGTTGAAGACCTTGTTCCAAAGGTTTCTCTTCACCTCGTAATGCTCTATAATTTACCGATTCACTGATATCAGAAGACTCGCTATCGGATTCTTCATGTCTAGCTCTATGAACTCTTCCTTTTTCATCTTCTGTATTTTTATTCTTTGGCATAACGTTGATATTTAAAATTTTCAACATAAAGTTATTTGATTATTCTCTAAAAACGTCATACCAAGTTATAACTGCTTAATTTGTTGTAATAACTGGAACTATTGTACTATGATAATGATTTAAAGATTGCTATTATTAAAACATTTTTAGATTGATTTTAATAAAGACTGACGATACTGTACTGCTGTAGTATTCGTTAACTTTTTAAAAGCAGTATTAAAAGAAGAAATACTGTTAAATCCACTTTCATAAGCGATTGCCGAAATCTTAAAATTCCGATATTCTGGCAATCCCAATAATCGTTGTGCTTCAGCAATTCTGTATTCTGAGATATATTGTGAGTAGTTAATATTTCTATTCTGATTGATTACCTGAGATAACTGCTTAGAAGTTATTCCCAGTTGTTTACTAAGTTTGGTAAGGGTTATTTCTGGATCTAGGAATAGTTTTTCTTTCTCCATCAGATACGTCAACTTATCCAAATATGAAATTGCATTTTCATTGCTTAAAGATGAATTCGCATATTTTTCATTTCCGATAGTAAATAAAAACGAATGCCTTAATCCCCAAATGGATAATACCAATATAACCACTGAAAATAAAAATGCAGTGCTTAGATAAGGAACTATATTCATAAATACTCCTATTTGTACAAGCGACAAGGCAATGGTAAGAAGTGTAAAAAATAATAACCATCGATATACTATATGAGATTTATTATTTGATTGCGACTTATGTTTGAATAACCAAAGTAATGTGAACATACCATATAATAAAATATGTACCAATAAACCAATAAATATAATTCTGGATGCTGTGGAGGCATTATTTGGGATAATCCAGCAGCTTACCACAAACAATAGCAAGGGAATATATTGAATTAGCATTATTGTTCTGTTAACAGAATTCCTGGATAACCATAATCCTCTTACATAAAACCATAATGATGGTCCAATAGCTAATAACATTCCTAGAAATACATTCCGAATAATTGGATCAATAGGAAAATAATTATAAAATAAAGATTTACCGATCCTAAGGCTAAAGGCTAAGAGGTATATTGCCAGGAAAATGTTAGCTCCTACCCTTTTTTCCTTAGTAATCATAAGGAATATCCCAAAGAACAATGCAATAATAAAACCTATACTGCCTAATAATAACTCTATGTGTTTAAAAATATCTGGATTCATTATCATACAAAGTAAGTAATTTTTCGTCTGTCTGTATGCTAAGAATTCTATAAAGAATAATAGAAAATGGTAATAAAATAATCCACGGTTTTATAATTAATATTATAAATCAGAATACATACCAAAATAACAAAGACATCAGAACTCCAGTAATTGCAATTAGCGTAGTCATCACAGTCCAAGAACGGAACGTTTGCTTTTCTGTAATACCCAAATATTGCCCCACTAACCAAAATCCACTATCATTTACATGTGACAAAATGGTTGCTCCTGAAGCAATAGAGATTACAAAAAGAGCAATCTGAATAGCACTAAAATCTCCAGCCATAATTATCGGCGATGTAATTCCAGCTGCAGCGATCATTGCGGTAGTTGCAGAACCTTGTAATACTCTTATCAAAGCCACTACTATAAATGCGAATAGTAAAGGATGAATATAAGAGCTTTGTAACGATGAGGCTAACAACTCACCAGCTTTGGTATCCACTAGAATTTGTTTAAAAGCACCTCCTGCACCTGTCAATAAAATTATAGCACCAGCTGGTCTAAAAGATTTCATAGACATTTTTAATAGATCATCTCTTGTAGTACCTCTTTTAATACCTAAAAAATACCAAGCAATTAAATTTGCTATAATTAAAGCCGTAAACGGATGTCCTAATAACGCAATTATGTAGATTAAAAATTCTGGAAACGTATCATTCGCAAACCAATCTCCTAACAACACTGTTTTTAAAACAATCAATACAATAGGTAAGGCGATAATTAAGATGATACCAATTGGATTTGGTGGATTATCATTCTTTGTCTCTAAAACACTTTGTTCTGGTATTTCGATATTTATTTTATCAGATAAATATTTACCTAATAAGGGTCCGCTTATAATTGCTGCAGGAATCCCTGTCAAAAATCCAAATACAATGACCCAACCTAAATTGGCACCTAAAATATCAGCTACTGCTACAGGACCTGGTGTAGGTGGAATAAAACTATGCGTAATAGCCAATCCTGCAAGCAGTGGTATCGCATACAACAATAAAGACTTCTTTGTCTTACGTGCAATTGCATATACAATAGGCACTAAAATGATAAATGCCACGTCAAAAAATACAGGAATCGCAATTATAAATCCCGTAATCATTAATGCCCAGGAAGCATTTTTTTCTCCTGCTAATTTTAAAATATAATTCGCCAATCCTTGTGCTCCTCCAGAATGTTCTAACAATCCACCAAACAATGCGCCCAAACCTACTACTGTGGCAACAAAACCTAGTGTACCTCCCATTCCGTTTTTTATACTATTTAGTATATCCTCAGCAGGTAACCCAGCAACTATTCCTACTAGCATACTAACAATAAGCAAAGCAATAAATGCTTGGATTCTTAATCTAAGAATCATAAATAGTAAGGCAATTATCCCTACTCCAACCGCAATTAATAATTGATATTCCATAGGTGTTATTTCCAGTTTGTATGAAAGTATTGATCATTTGGTTTATCCACTCTTTGATAGGTATGGGCTCCAAAATAATCTCTTTGTGCTTGTATCATATTTGCAGATGATTGCGCAGATGTATATCCTATAAAATAGTTAGCCGCAGCAGAAAAAACTGGTATAGCACAACCAGATTTTAGTCCAGTAGACACAACCTCCGAAAGTGCACTTATATTGGATTTCATTACAGTAACTATTTCTGGAAGCATTAGTAAAGAAGTAGCAGTATCCTTATACAACAAATCGCATATTTCTTCCATCAAATCACTTTTAATAATACATCCATTGGTCCATACTCGTGCCACCTCAAAAAGATTAAGATGCCAGTTATATTCTTTGGAAGCTTCTTGTAGTAATTCGAAACCAATGTGATGATTTACGATACTGGTGGCTTGAAAAGCTTTTTCTAAATTTTTAATAAATGTATTCTTAGAAATATCAGAAGTTTCTAATTGATATATTTCTGAAGCAGCTACACGCTGGGATTTCATTGCCGAAATATTTCGTGCCATCACGGATTCAGAAATCGTAGATAAAGACATTCCTATTTCTAAAGCTGCATTCGTAGACCATCCACCAGTTCCCTTCTGTCCAGCTTTATCTAATATTTTATCTATTAAAAAATGATCTCCTTCCTTTTTCTTAAGAATCTCCACAGTAATCTCCAACAAATAACTTTTCAATCCATTTTCAATCCAATTACTAAAGATATCTGATATTTCAATTGGGGTTTTCTTTACGTAAAACCTTAATAAATGATAGGTTTCTGCTAATAATTGCATTTCTGCATATTCAATTCCATTATGAACCATTTTTATATAATGACCAGATCCTTCTGGACCAAGGTATGTACAACAAGGATTACCGCTTTTATCTTTTGCCGCTATAGTTTCTAAAAATATTCCAGATATATCATATCCTTTTTTTGATCCACCTGGCATTATTGATGGTCCTTTTAACGCCCCTTTTTCTCCACCCGATATTCCTGCTCCTAAAAAATGAATACCAAACTGTTTTAGATCTTTTTCTCTTTGTAAAGTATCTTTATAATGCGAATTTCCTCCATCTATCAAACAGTCATCCTTTGATAACATTGGTAATAAGGCATCAATTACCATATCTACTGCTTTTCCTGCATTGACCATAATCATAATAGTTCGAGGTTGTGCTAAGGAATCTACAAACAACTGTAAATTATCAAATCCAAGTATACTATCATTAAGTTGTTGTTCCTGAACAAACTTTTTAGCAATGTCGACTTCTGTTCCTTTTACTTGTCTATTAAATACAGAGAGCTTGATATTCTTAGATAAAATATTATTAGCCAGACCTTTACCCATAACTCCCAAACCTATTAATCCTAATTGTGATGTATTCATATGTAATTTGGATTTGATTTCTTTTATCAGTGCTTTACAACTATTGTCAACATTTATAACAATTGCATCTTCTGGTTTTTCTAATGTTTCAAACTGAGAAGTCAACATCTCTTTTTTGAAAAAATGATCTTTCCTTGCTTCTATCCGACTAGAAATTAAATCATAGCTTCCGTCTAAGAAAATCCATCGGATATATTGTTTATCAATGGATTGAAGTTTTTTTCTATATTCTTTTTTTAATGCAGAGCAGGCCAATACAGCGCCTTTATGAGCATTCCAATTAATAATTTCTTGTGCTAGTTTTTGCAACCAAGGTCCTCTATCATTATCATCCAATGGGATTCCTTGCGACATTTTATTAATGTTAGCTTTAGGATGAAAATCATCAGCATCATAAAAAGGAATGGTAAGATCATTGGCCAGCGATTCCCCAATAGTTGTTTTCCCACTTCCAGATACACCAAATACTATATATACGATTCCTGTATTCACTACAATGTAATTATTATCTTAATACAAATTCTAATTCATTAGTTTCATCCAATGAATGTTTTGCTACCCATAATTTAAAGGCACCTGCTTCGGTAATCCATTTTTTATCTGGTCCATAAAAAGCCAGGTCATCGGTAGAGAAAGTAAATATTACTTCTTTAGAAACTCCTGGATCCAATGTAATTTTTTCAAAACGTAATAGTTCTTTCACTGGTCGAGTTAAACTACCTACTAAATCTCTAAAATATAATTGTACTGTTTCTTTTGCTTTCATTTTTCCAATATTGGTAATCTTAACCCTTACGGTAATAACGTCACCCATATTAGGATTGGTCGTAGATATTGTAACATCAGAATATGCAAAATCGCTATAACCCAACCCATATCCAAAAGGGTACTGTGGTAAAAATCCTGCATCCAAATAATGTGATGTATTCCCAAGGGAGCTTTGCCAAGCTGCAATTGGTATAGAATCCATATGTACGAACTCTTCGGGAATCACAGGTCTTCCTGTATTTTTATGATTATAATGTATTGGAATCTGTCCCACTTCTTTTGGCCAGGTAATTGGTAGCTTTCCTGATGGAGAAACCTTACCAGTTATGATATTTTTTAAAGCTGATCCTCCCATAGTTCCTGGATGCCAAGCCATTAATATTCCATCTACCTTATCTATAATATTACCTAAGGTTATCGGTCGACCAGCCATAAGTATCAATACTATTGGTTTATTCGTTTTTGCTAGTTCTGAAATAAGTTTTTCCTGGGCGCCAGGAAGATTAATATTAGCTCTACTATGTGCCTCTCCAGAAAGAATGGCTTCTTCTCCAGCAAAGAACAAGATTACATCCGAAGCTTTTGCTGCTTTTATTGCCTCTCCGAAACCTGTTGTAGATCTATCTCTACTATACGATAATCCAGCACTATATTGAACACTATAATTACTATCCTTTTTAAATACATCTAATGGTGTTACAGTATGTTCTTTTTCTCCATCAAAAGTCCATGTTCCTAACTGCTCGTGTGGTGCGTTTGCTAATGGGCCTATGATAGCAACTTTGCTAGTTATTGGTATCGGTAAAATATTATTTTTGTTTTTTAACAGTACCGTACTTTCTATGGCTGTTTCTTCTGCAGAAGCCAAATGTTTTTTATCATATAATATATCTTCATTAGGATTAAAATATGGATTTTCAAAGAGTCCTAGTCTAAATTTTATACGAAGGATATTTTTAACCATATGGTCAAGTTTCTTTTCAGAAAATTTCCCCTCTTGAATCAACTCTTTCATATGATCTTGATATGCGGTACTTGTCATTTCCATATCCAGCATAGCATTTGCGGCTTTTTCTGCAGCTTCTTTAGCATCCTTAGCAAATCCATGATTTACCATTTCGATAACCGAATTCCAATCGCTTACCACAAAACCTTCAAAATCCCATTGGTCTCGTAATATATCTTTAAGAACATATTGATTAGCAGAAGCAGGAATACCATTGAGGTCATTAAAGCTAGTCATAAAGGTAGCTGAACCTACATCTACAGCAGTTTTAAACGGTTTTAAGTATACATTATGAAGCAGATACTCATTGATGTTTGCTGTATTATAATCCCTTCCTCCTTCTGCAGCTCCATAACCTATAAAATGCTTTGCACAAGCTGCCATACTAGTGGGTGATGACAGATCTTCTCCTTGAAAACCTTTTATATATGCTTCTGCCATTATACTAGTCAAATAAGGATCTTCTCCAGCAGATTCTGCAATTCTTCCCCATCTGGGATCTCTGGAAATATCTAACATAGGTGCAAATGTCCATCTGATTCCGCTAGTACTTGCTTCTATTGCAGCTATTCTAGAACCTTCTCTTACCAATTCTGGATTAAACGAAGCTGCTTGCCCTAGCGGAATAGGGAAAATTGTTTTGAAACCATGGATTACATCTCGTGCAAAAATTAATGGAATCTTGCTAGGGCTTTCTTCTACAGCTATTTTTTGTAATTGCTTGGCATCGTTTTTATCCATGATGTTAAGAAAAGAACCTATTTCACCTTTTCTAACTGCATTTATAAGGTTTTCTGGTAATTTCTTTACTCTACTGGATTTACCACGTTGTGCAGTTTGTCCTATTTTTTCTTCCAAAGACATTCTAGAAACAATACTATCTATTTTATGTTCTATAGGATCTATTACATCATTGAGGGCTGTATTATCCATTTTATCATTGTTACAAGACATCAATACAATTGATATAGACAAAAAATAAAATAGTTTAGAATGGTGGTATTTATTTTTTAAGATGATCATGAAAATGTGAATATTAAAAAATTAATTCTCAACAAATTGCAGTAAGAATAATGTTAAGATGTACAAGGCGAATTTAGAGATACTTTAGGATAACAAAAAAGCAAAACATAGCAAACCATTCATTGTTAAGAAAGTTTATAGAAGCTTTTACTGAAAGTTTTAAAGGTACTTGAGAACAATTTCGGGAATGTTATAATTTGGATTTTTCATTACAATCATTTAACTATTTTCAACAATTAACCTTAGCATAACAAAGCTTCAAAATCTTTATTTATTTATAACAATCTCTTTATAATCAGTTAATTGTTTTGGTATTTAAAGAAGTTTTATTTGTAGTAATACAATATATATGAAGAAACGAAATGTTGAAGTTGTAGTTGTTTCAGATATCCATTTGGGAACTTTTGGATGTCATGCAAAAGAATTACTAAATTATTTAAATAGCATAAACCCAAAAACACTTATTCTTAATGGTGATATTGTAGATATTTGGCAATTTCGTAAACACTACTTTCCAAAATCACATCTAAAGATTATTAAAAAAATCATCAATTTCGCTTCTAATGATACAGAGGTAATATATATTACGGGTAATCATGATGAAATGCTGCGTAAATTTAGCGATACCAAAATCGGTAACTTTGATTTGGTTGACAAACTTGTATTAGAACTAGATGGTAAAAAAGCCTGGATTTTTCACGGAGACGTTTTTGATGCTTCAATACAAAATGCAAAATGGCTTGCCAAACTTGGCGGTTGGGGATATGATCTGTTAATTCTTATAAATCAAATTATAAATTGGTCCTTAATAAAATTTGGAAAAGAAAAATTCTCACTCTCCAAAAAAATTAAGAATAGCGTAAAAAAAGCTGTAAAATATATTAATGATTTTGAACAGGTTGCAGCAGAATTAGCCATAGACAATAACTATCAGTATGTAATTTGTGGGCATATACATCAACCGCAAATAACAGTAAAATCCAATAAAAATGGTTCTTGTTTATACCTTAATTCTGGAGATTGGGTTGAAAACTTAACCGCTCTGGAGTATCATAATAAAAAATGGAATCTGATTACCTATCAAAAGGAAGAAATGGAATCTAATACCATTTCTGATGAAATTGAAGAAATGGATATTAGTTTAGAAAGCCTTCAGACATCACTTATGCTTTTAAAATAATTCTATCTATCAAAAAAATGTGATATTAATCTTCTAAATTATTTGATTACTAATAAGATATTAAAATAAAGCTTGTTATCCGTACCTTTGATGTATATTCCAAATCACCATTAAAAATAATAACTATGCTTGGTTTAAAATTAGCTACAGATCCGCGATGGGCCGCTCTTGTAGAGTCCAATATTGAAGAAATTCTTACTGATCATGCGTGGTGCGAACAAAAGGCAGCTACCAACGCAATTACAATCATTACCTTAAACTCTGAACATGAGGATTTAGTAACAGATTTATTGGTTTTAGCTCAAGAAGAGTTAGAGCATTTTCAAATGGTTCATGAACTAATAAAAAAACGAGGTTATAAATTAGGGCGTGAACGTAAGGACAGTTATGTAAACGAGTTATTTAAACATAAAGTAAAACAAGGTGGAAGTCGGCAACAAGGTTTGGTAAGTCGGTTACTTTTTTCTGCGATGATTGAGGCACGTAGTTGCGAACGTTTTAAACTTCTTTCGGAAAAAATAAAAGATCCAGAACTCTCTAAATTCTATCATGATCTTATGATAAGTGAAGCTGGACATTACACTACTTTTATTGGTTTTGCCCGTAAATACGGAAAAGGAATAAATGTGGATAAGCAATGGCAAGATCTCCTAGAGTTTGAAGGAGAATTAATCCAGAACTATGGTAAGAAAGAAACAATCCATGGATAAGGAGTAGTTTATAAACAACCAAATCATATTATATTTAATTATACTTTTAAGATGTATTAATAATCTAAATCCTTTGGTTTAATTTTTTAGTTTTAAAATGAGCTAATTAGATAATAATTTTTATTGTTAAATTTGGTATGTAAGATTCTTTATTAACCACCAGATAATCTCTATACTTTAGATGAGTCTATTTTCTCCATCGAATAAAAGATTGATTTATAGAATTATTCCCTTTTGTTTATTTTCCCTTTTTGCTTCTTTTATTTATTTGTTTTTGGAAAAAGGAATACTTGGCGATTCTAAATTTTACCCTTCTACTAATAATCCATATAATTTTAATAATAGTCTTTTTGTTACGGTAATCGCTGCAAGTCTTTTTGGTGCAATTATAGGTTCCTTTGAGGTACTTTACTTTAACAAATTCTTTTCTTCTAAGAGCTTCTTAAAGAAAATAATCTATAAAATAATCTTTTATCTTACCATTGTAATCTTCTTTTTGATTTGTACAGCAACTATATCCTTTATGATTGAATTTGACACCAATATTTTGGATAAAGAAGTATGGATTAATTTGCGAAACTTTATAACGAATTTAGCTTTTCTAAGCGTCCTATTATATATAATTACGTCCATAGGTATTTCTTTATTTTACTTAGAAGTAAGTGATAATATTGGACAAGAAGTATTGTTTAAGTTTTTTACTGGAAAATATCATAAACCTATAGAAGAAGAGCGTATTTTCATGTTTTTAGACATGAAATCTTCCACTACAATCGCAGAAAAATTAGGGCATGTCAAATATTTTGAAATGCTTGCTGAATATTATGCAGATTTATCTGATGCTATCATTCAACACTCAGGCATTGTATATCAGTACGTTGGAGATGAGATCGTTGTATCCTGGAGTTTAAGCAAAGGACTTAAAACTAGCAATTGTATCCATTGTTTTTATTCTATGCAGAAAGCATTAACTAAACAATCTTCTAAATATCTAGAACGATTTGGAGTTTTACCAACATTTAAAGCAGGATTTCATTACGGCAAGATAACAGCTGGTGAAATTGGGACTATTAAAAAAGACATTGTATTTACTGGTGATGTTCTTAACACTACAGCACGAATTCAGGGACTTTGTAATAGCTACGAAGTAGTTATATTGATTTCGGATACATTAACAGAACAATTAAAAGTAAATACAGATTTTAAATATACAAGTTTGGGCATGAATTCTTTAAGAGGAAAACATGAACAAATAGAGTTATTTACTATTGCATAAAAAAACCTACCAGTTTTAAACTGATAGGTTATCTAGTATATATAGAATTTTTCTCTTACTCTATTCGTTTTGCTGGCATTTGTCTACCACCTTGATTTAAGGTAATACTATCTATAGTTCCAGTATCACTTTTATTAAAAACTATCTCAGCAGGAACAGCTTTTAAAAAAAACAAAGTTTCACTTTCTGCAAAAATTTCTAGTTTAGGCTGACCTGTTGCTTGTGCAAATATCGAATTTCCTTCAACAGTTATATCGATAATAAAGTTAGGTTGTAATTCATACTTACCAATATATTTCTGTAAGATATCGGTAGCAACTGAAATAGTTTTTCTTTCTGCAGGAGGTGCTTTTTCGATTCCTTTTCCTATGAAACTTTCTTGTGCAGTTTTAAAAACCGTTTGTCTTTTACCCTCATCAGTTAAAGAGAAACTATAGGATATGGTTCCATCGTCGAAAATAAATAAATCCTTTTTCATCGGATAAATCTCAAATTCCCTTGAATTTGGTCCTTCTCTTAAACTAAATAACTTACCATCTCTATATGTAATATGTCTTATTACATCTCCTTCAAACTGATAAGCTCCTACCCATTTTTTTAAGTTATCCTCAGATAACTCAATAGCATTCTTCTTATCTGGAATAGGTTTTCCTATCGCTATAGCAGCTACTTTTCTGGTTATTTGACCTACATTTTTGCAATTACAATTTGTAAGACCAATTACATATACGTTTTCCTTTTCTAGAAAAACACCATTGGTTGTATACCCAAAAATACCGCCGCCATGCGAATACCCCTTAGATCCTTGTACGTTTGCTTTACCCCAACCATAACCATAATCTATTTTTTCACCATTATTAAGGGTAGAACCATTAATCGCTTTTTCTAAACTCGCTCTTTTAATAAAGGTGTTCGCGCTTACAGCATTTTGCCATTTTAGCATATCATCTACCGTAGACATTAACGAACCTGCAGCATATGGTAAGGTTAAACTGAGATAATCTGCATTTAAATAATCATCTCCCGATTGCTTATATCCAGAAGCTCTATTTTTAATAAGCTGAGACATACTACCATAATAAGAAGAGTTCATTCCTATTTTTTCAAAAATATTTTTCTCAATAAAATTTTCATAGGTGTCTCCAGTGATCACTTCTATGATATAACCTAATAATATATAACCCGAATTATTATAACGAAATTCTTCGCCAGGATCAAAATCCATAGGTTCATTTTTAAAAACATCTATTAGTTCTTTTGGAGTCATATCGGTTCTTGCAGACTTCATAAAACTATCCATACCAGTATAACTTTTTATACCTGAGGTATGATTCAACAAATGATGAATAGTTATTTTTTTATCGTTGGTAGGATAATCAGGTATATATTTAGTGATTTCATCTTCTACGGTAAGTTTTCCTTGTTCTTCTAACATTAGGATGGCAACTGCTGTAAACTGCTTGGTTATAGATCCAATCTCAAAAACATTTTCTGGTATTAGAGGGACACCAAGCTCAAGATTCGCTTTTCCGTATGCTCTGCGAAATACCGATTTACCATCTTTTGCTACTAAAATTGATATTCCGGGTCCTTCTTGAGTATACATCGAAGAAACAATAGCGTCAATTTCTTTTTCTAAACTTTGAGCTTGTACAGTTGTGTATAGACTTATTGTAAAAATACCAATAAGCAAAAGGGATTTCATTCTTTGTAGTGATTTCATGTGATTTATAATTTTGATTGATTTGTTGGTTACCTATATAATCAATATGACGATTAATTAAATAATTAGTTACCAAAAAGTATCTAAATTTATTTAATAATATGTAAAGCATTCTTATAGAAACAAAAAAGTTTTTACATTATCAATGTAAAAACTTTTTTTATCGAAATCAGCCTTAAACTGGGTTTCTAAAATATCCTCATAATATTACCTACTCTTCTTCTTCTCCTATAAAACCTGGAGCAGCAGGTACATTCTCGTCAATCTCGACTTCCTCTACTACCTGGATAGAATCTCGTAATATTTTAAACTTCTCTAATTGCTCTTCTTCTCCTGTAAAATATGGAAATACATCCATAATCGGTGATTCTGAAATTGCAGGGATTGTATAATCTCCTGTGGTACCTTTCATCATTTCATTTGTATTATCAAATGCTTCTTTTACATCATTAGCCTGAACTAAAAGATACATATTTGTTTTTCGTTCTTTTCCACTTTCTTCGTCATAAGCGATTAAAGATACCTTTGACTTAAACCAACGATCAGAATTCTCAAAAGGGTGTATCTCGGCAAAATTTGCAACCTTTATATTAGTAATGATAAATTCTTCACTAACATAAGCGGCCATTTCTTCATTAATCCTAGTTTCTGCTTCTGTATAAGATATAGCATCAACCAGATATGGTTCTGTAGTAACCTTCTGTACTCCAGAATCATTTATTTTTCTATACTTTACTTTACATTCGTACCAAGTAGCGCTCATATATTTCTTTTTTTAGGATGCCAAATATAAATCTTAAAAAAAGTTCTGAATACGAATATTAAGAATAGATATTCACAATTTAAAAATCATCCAGTTTAGAAGAATTACACAATATAAAAACATAAAAAAGCACAATCAAAGTAGATCTTTGATTGTGCTTTTAAATTATTCAATAAAAGTACAGTCTTATTTTTTCAATTTCATATTTAAATATGTATAAATACTTGACAACATATATGCACTTTGCTCATTAGTAGAAGCTCCGCCATGACCTCCTTCAACAGTTTCATGATATAAGAAAGGATGTCCCATATCTTTCATTTTTGCTGCCATTTTTCTTGCGTGTCCTGGATGCACTCTATCATCCTTAGTTGATGTTACAAAAAGAACTTCTGGGTATTTTTTATCTTTAAAAACATTGTGATATGGTGAATATTTTTTGATGTATGCCCATTCTTCAGGAATATCTGGATTGCCATACTCTCCCATCCAACTCGCGCCAGCAAGTAATTTAGAATATCTTTTCATATCTAATAAGGGTGCACCTACAACAACCGCATTATAAAGGTCAGGCCTCTGCGTAAAAATAACACCTGCTAATAAACCTCCATTACTCCATCCATAAGCACCCAGATGTGCTGGAGCTGTTATTTTCTTTGCTATCAAATCTTCACTAACTGCATAAAAATCATCGTACGCATTTTGTCTTTTTTCCTTCAAAGCTGCTTGATGCCAAGAAGGTCCAAACTCACCACCTCCACGAATATTAGCTAGAACATAAACTCCTCCTTGCTCTAACCATCCAATACCAACTGTAGAACTATAACTAGGTTGTTCTGCAGAGTTAAAACCTCCATATGCATATATTAACGTTGAATTAGACCCATCTAATTCTAAATTTTCTTTATGAACGATAAAATAAGGAATTAGTGTTCCATCTTTTGAGGTAACCATATTTTGTTTTACCACCAACCCTTTTGAACTAAAACTCTCTTTACGTTTTTTGGCAATTTTAATGGTAGTATCCTGAACAAAATATAAAGTTGTAGGAGTAATAAAATTGCTATAAGTAAAAAAGTAATTATTATTCTCTCCACCACTTGCAGATCTTAGGTAAATACTTCCATATTGTGGGGCATCAATTTTTTCACCAACCCATGTATCACTTTCTAATGTGTACTTAATCAAATTGTTCTGAACATTCTCCATGGTATTGACAACTACAAAATCCTTTGATAATGAAGTAGAAACGAAACTTGATTTATTGTTAGGTTGATAAATAGTCTTTACATCTAACTCTCCTGAAATACTTTTTGTGAAATTTAAACTAACCAGTGATCCTTTTTTATAAATAACATCTTTTACTTTCCAATCTGATTGCAAAGAAATTATAAACTGATTTTTATGATATCCGCTAAGTTGTGCGTCTTTTGGTATATCAATTTTTATTAACTTTTCACCTTGTATATTATAAAGTTCTATATCATAAAAAGTTTTCGCATTGTACACAAAAGCATGTCTTTTCTTATCACTAAAAAAAGTTCCTCCAAAAACTCCCACATTAGTCTGATCTGTTTCGAAAACAAACTTAGCTTCTTCGATAGCAGTTCCTCTTTTCCATATTTTAACCTGTCTAGGGTACCCTGAATTGGTTAAAGTTCCTTCTCCAAAGTTTCTGTATATGAGAATGTTATCCTTATCAATCCATGATGCTCCTCCTTTGCTTTCTTTCAATCTAAAACCATTTTTCACAAAGGATTTAGTTTCTACATTGAATTCTCTAATTTCATTTTCATCTTTTCCTCCATCTGATAAGATTATTAAACAAATTTTGTTATCAGGTTTAAGCCAATCTACTCCTTTATATACCCATTTTTTATTTTCTTCTTTTGACAATAGGTCTAAATCAAGAATTACTTCCCAATTATTTCCATTGTTAGTATAATCGGTAAATAACATTCTTCTAAGTACTCCTCTTTCATTATGTTCGTCTCTCCAAAAATTATACACATAATCTCCTACCATAGAAGGGTAAGCTATCTTATCTTTATCATTAAATGTTTCAAGATACTTTTGCTTCAGTGGGTCAAAAAGTGCATTAGACGTAATTGTATTTTTCGAAATTTCATTTTGAGCTTTTACCCAATCTAACGATTTTTCACTTTCTACTTCCTCCAACCATAAATATGGGTCTTCTTCTACTTTGATTTGAGATTGAACAAATTCAATATGCAATAGTGTTAAACCAATTACAATCAGAGCTAATTTTGTTTTTTTCATGTCATCTTTTTATTTACCGACTCATAATATTAAAATACATGTGTCATTATTATTGAAAATGTTACCCATTTATTTAGAAAAATATTTAAAATAACTCAAAATCCTTATCTTAAAGCTTCTTTTAATATACTTACTGGATGCCGCGCAGTGCGCTTTGTTCCATCTTTGATTTGATGCCTGCAACTAGTGCCTACTGCAGCAATTGTAATAGTTCCTGATGTTTTTCTTATAGCAGGGAACAAGGTTTGTTCTCCTACTTGCATACTAAGTTCATAATGTTCTTTTTCATACCCAAAAGATCCAGCCATACCGCAACATCCAGATGGAATGATTGTTACTTTAAAGTTTTCTGGTAAATTTAGATATACAAAAGTTGAATGAATAGTAGATAATGCTTTTTGATGACAATGACCGTGAAGTTTTATTACTTTTTCTTCTTTAGTAAATTGTGCAGCTTTGATGTTTCCTAGTTCTATTTCTGACTTTAGAAATTCATCAATAAGAAATGAGTTTTTAGAAAGCGATATAGCCATCTCTTTATCATCTGATAATCGTAGATACTCATCTCTAAACGTTAATATTGCAGATGGTTCTAATCCAATGAGAGGAAATTGATCCGAAACTATTCCACTAAAAATATTTACATTATAATTTGCTATTGCTTTTGCCTGTTTTAGTAATCCTTTGGATATAAAAGTTCTTCCGCTTTCTTTATGATCAACAATTCTTACTTCGTACTCTAAACTGGTCAATAATTCTATCGCATCAATACCAATATCAGTATCTAAATGATTTGTAAATTCATCAATAAAAAAGTAAACTGTTTTGATTGGTTTTTTGGGTTGTAGTAAAGCTAAATTCCTTGTACACCAACTTCTATGGGATTGTTTACTTAATGTAGGTAATTCTCTTTCTTTTGCTATGCCTAAGGTAGATTTTAAAATCCCAGAAGTAAGCTTATTTTTGAAAAAGAAGTTTGTAAACCCAGGAGCTATACTACCGAAACTATTTAACCTATTATTATAGGCAAACAATTTCGTTCTAAGAGAGACTCCGTTTTCTTTTTGATATTGATATTCAAACTCAGCTTTAAGTGTTGCTACATCAACATTAGAAGGACACTCACTAGAACAACCTTTACAGCTAAGACAAAGATCAAAAACTTCTTTTAATTCTTCTTGATTGAACTTATTAGCTTTTTGGTTATTCGTTAAAACTTCTCGAAGCGCATTGGCACGTCCTCTGGTTGTATCTTTTTCATTCTTAGTTACTCTATAACTCGGACACATCGTTCCTCCTGCTTCTACAGATTTTCTACAATCTCCACTACCATTACATTTTTCTGCAGCTCGTAAAATACCGAAAGAATCCTCAAAGTTTAATATCGTTTCAATTGCTGGTTCCTCTCGATCTACTTCATACCGAAGTTGTTCATTCATAGGATATGCATCGACTATTTTACCTGGATTAAAAATATTATTAGGATCAAATACCTCTTTAATATTTTTTAATAATCTATAGTTATCCTCTCCAATCATAAATGGAATATACCCTGCTCGTACAATACCATCTCCATGCTCTCCACTTATGGATCCATTATATTTCTTAACAAGAGTTGCTACATCATCTGTAATTTTTTTAAACAATACTACATCTTCTTTTTGTTTTAAATCAAGAATTGGTCTAAGATGAAGTTCTCCTGCGCCAGCGTGAGCATAATACACAGCTTGCTGATTATATTTTTTCATTAGATCAGAAAACTCAGCAATATAATTTGCCAAGTCAGGCAATGCTACTGCCGTGTCTTCAATACAAGCAACTGCCTTTTTATCTCCTACTATATTTCCAAGTAAACCTAAACCTGCTTTACGAAGTTCTAAAGCCTGATCAATCTCATTACCCAATAATATAGGATTCGCATATGATAATTTTGAGGCAATTAAAGTCTGTAATAACTTATCTTTTTGTTTTTCAAGTTGATCTTTATTATCAGCTCTTAACTCTAACATTAAAATAGCTTGTGGATCATCGACTATAAAGAAACGGTTTTTAAGCTGTTCTGTATTATTTTTGGTACAATCTAAAATGGTTTTATCCATCATTTCACAAGTAAATAATGAATGTTTCATTACTGGTGCGACAGCATTTAAACAATCTTCAATTGACCTAAAATGAGCGGCAATCATCAATGATTCTTTCGGAGGTAACTCATCTAATTGTAACATTATCTCAGTAGTAAAAGCCAATGTACCTTCACTTCCAGATAGTAATTTACACATGGTAAAACTATCTTCTTCCTTAGAAAAAACGTTAGATCTTATTAACTCATCAATGGCATATCCGGTATTACGTCGATGTATTTCTGGTTTTGGAAAATTAGTTTTAATTCTATGTTGTACTTCCACATCAGAAAGTTCATCAAAGAGTGTTCTGTAAATCTTACCTTCTAATGTTTCAACACTTTTTTTAGCTTCAAAATCCTCTACAGAAACATCAGAAAAAACCGCTTCACTACCATCGGATAACAATGTTTGCAACGCTAACACCTTGTCTCTTGTTACTCCGTATTGGATAGAAGTGGTACCGCTACTATTATTACCAACCATTCCTCCTATCATACAGCGATTAGATGTAGAAGTATTTGGTCCAAAAAATAATCCTAAAGGTTTCAGATATCTATTAAGATCATCCCGTATTACTCCTGGCTGAACAGTTACAGTTTTCTTTTGCTCATCAACAGAAATAATTTTTGTGAAATATTTAGAAACATCAACCACAATACCATCACCAACGCATTGTCCTGCAAGAGATGTTCCTGCTGTTCTAGGGATTAAACCACAATGTTTTGTATTAGCAAAATGAATAATTTTCTTTAAATCACTAATATTTTTTGGAAAGGCTACAGCTGTTGGAATTCTGCGATAAACCGATGCATCTGTAGCGTATAATGATTTAGTAAGGAGATCAAATTGTACTTCTCCTTCTAACTGATCTTGTAATTCTTTTAAATCAGTTTCTTTTATCATAATTGATTTCCTTTTACCAATGTATCCAACGTAATTTGTCTTTTGAAATTAGTATCAAAACAAATAAAACTATCAGTTCCTGCTACTCCATCAATCTGATGCACTTGCTCATAAAGGATGTTTCGTAAGTGATGATTATCATAGGCAAAGATCAGAATAAAAAGTGCATAATTACCCGAAACATAATTACATTCCAGAATTTCGGGTATTTTTCCAAGATCATCAACTACTGATTTTGCATATCTAGCTTCTTTAAGTCGAATTCCAACGTATGATTTTGTCTTATATCCTATCTGTTTCTCATCGATTACAAATTCTGCCTTTTGAATTACATTATTCTCTTTTAATTTTCGAATTCTTTGATGTACTAAAGAATTTGAAATTTTTAACTCTTCAGCAATCTGAGAAAAAGGTTTTCTGGCATCCTCTCTGATCTGAAGAAGTATTTGCTGATCGATATAATCAAAATGATTCATAAGCCTTATAATTTTAAATGATCTACTCTTAAAAAAACTAATTCAGTTTTTAAGTAAAATCAATTTGACATAAAAAAATTACATTACTGATTAATTTAAATATTAAACATCAATAAAGTAGTCAAATGTATTAATTTTGTATCAAAATAAAACATACAAGAAATGAATTCTACATTTTTTTTTGAAGAGCTTTGGAAACAATACACCTTAAAGACTCCATCTGCTAAAAAAATTAAATCGATTTTAGAAACAGCTGGCAATACCGTTTCTAATGATCATATCGCAATTAGAACTTTTGACGATCCTAGAATAAATATCGAAGTTCTAGCTAAACCATTCTTGGCTATGGGATATGAAGAAATGGGAGATTATCATTTTGAAGCTAAAAAACTTTATGCAAAACATTATGAGCATAAGACCGATCTCAATGCTCCTAAAATTTTTATAAGTCAACTACTTACCTATAAATTCTCTGATAAATTACAGCAAACAGTAAAGCACATTCTTGATAGTATAGATCCTGAGCTGTTTGCGCAAGAGTATCTAATTTTACAAGGTAGAATATGGGATATCCCTTCGTTAGCGATATATGAGAAATTGCAAGAAGAATCAGAATATGCAGCCTGGATGTATGTAAATGGCTTTTGTTCTAATCATTTTACAATCGATGTTAATAAACTCGAAAACTTTGATACGTTATCTGAAGTGAATGATTTTCTTAAAAACCACGGATTTAAAATGAATACTTCTGGAGGTGAAATAAAAGGTACACCTTCTCAATTATTAGAACAATCAAGTATTCTTGCTGATAAAATAGAGGTAACATTTAAAGAAGGAGTACAAGAAATCACTTCTTGTTATTATGAATTTGCATATCGATACGCTAAAGAAAATGGTGAGTTATTCACTGGATTCATAGCTAACTCTGCGGATAAAATTTTTGAGAGTACAGATATGAAGCTACAGGCAGTATAAGATTCATTGAAAAAAATTAACAAACAAGCTAACACTAAATTAACAAAACCTTAGGTAATCTCGTCACATTAAAAAATAAGATCAAACGTTATAAAGGGATAACAATAAAAACAAAATTATAATGACGAATCGTATTTTTATAGTGATTACATTATTATTAGGTTCATTTTTCACTGTTCAATCCCAAAACATATCAGAACATGCTATCGGTTTACGTTTAAGTGAAAGTGATGGTTTCTGGGCAGAGGCTTCTTATCAAGCAAGATTAAGTTCTAAAACAAGGGCAGAATTGGATTTAGGAGTTCAAGGAAAAAGTACTTTTAATGCTCTTAAGCTAACAGGTATATATCAATGGGTATTTAATATTGATGGTGGTCTTAATTGGTATGTAGGTCCAGGAATTGGAGGAGGTCTCGTAGATTTTGATAATGATGTAAATAATAGAGATGATCTAGAATCTTTTGGTTTTGTAACAGGAAATGTTGGTATTGAGTTTAATTTTGACTTTCCTTTATTGATATCTCTAGATTTTAGACCTGAAATTTATTTTGATGATTACACAAACGATGATATCATATTTAATTTAGGTTTAAGTGCTCGATATAAGTTCTAAAAGCATCTAACAATAAGATATATAAAATCCTTATACTTAATTGTATAAGGATTTTTTTTATTTTTTTCTCAATGTATATGTTAACCTCTTCCATTAATATTCCACAAAAGATAAATCTTAAAAAAACTTACAATCATGAAAAAATTATTTTTTATAGTATCCATTATCACTTTAACTATTAGTTTACAAGCTCAAGAAATTCCTAAAAATGCCATAGGAATACGTATTTCTGAGGGAGTTGTTGGTGATGAAGGGTTTGGTCCAGAGATCACATACCAACGACAAATGTTTGGTGAACACAATCGAATTGATATTAATCTAAGTTGGAGAACCAATTCTTTTATCAATACATATCGCGGTGGTGGATATTTTCATTGGAGCTATAATATATGGGACAATTTAAACTGGTTTGCTGGTCCAGGAATAGGAGCTGGATATATAGATTTTAGAAACAGTCTTTTTGGAATAGGAATTTCTGGTGATAGGGATAGTGAGTTCTTTCCTTATGTAGGTGCAGATTTTGGAGTTGATTATCGTTTTGATTTTCCTCTTCAAGTAGCAGTAAGTATACGTCCCACATATGACATTCATAGTATAGAAAACGCTGCAGGAATCGAAGATGTAGATAATTTTGGAGTAAATATTGGGATTGCAGCTAGGTATACTTTTTAAAATGTGTAGAAATCAAATAGTTTGATTTACTTTAGTTGTTATATAAAGCGCTTTGATACAATTTGATCTCAGCGCTTTATTTTTTTATACCATTTCTAAAGCATTCTCATATAAAGCTAAATATAGAGGAACTATCTTATCTATATCAAATTTCATAGCCTCATTAAAAGCACCTTCTTTAAACTTCTCCAAAATATAGTCTTCTTTTAAGATACTTATTGCTTTTTCTGACATATCTTTTACATCACCAACATCACTTAAATATCCTGAAATCCCTTGTATATTTACTTCGGGTATTCCTCCTGCATTACTAGATATTACTGGCACTTTATTGACCATAGCTTCTAATGCTGCTAACCCAAAGCTTTCTCTTTCTGAAGGCAATAAAAACAAATCAGAAAAGCATAATATTTTATCTATTTCATTACTATTTCCTAAGAAAATAACTTTATCCTTAATACCTAATTCTTTACACTTTTGTTCTGCTGGTTCCCGTTCAGGACCATCTCCTACCATTAAGAGCTTGGCAGGAATCTCTTTTTGTATATTGTAAAATATATCTACAACATCGGTAATTCGTTTTACAGGTCTAAAGTTACTTATATGTGTTACAATTCTCTCATCGGGAGTTGCCATTAATTCACGTTGACAATCTGTAAAGCTAGTTTTGCGAAGGTTAGCATCAATAAAATTAGGTACTACTTTTATCTCCTTTTTAATGTCAAACAATCGTAATGTATCTTCTTTTAGGCTTTGGGATACAGAAGTTACAATATCACTTTTATTAATACTAAAAGTTACTGCAGGCTTATAAAAAGGATGATTACCAACTAAGGTAATATCTGTTCCGTGTAAAGTAGTTACCATTGGAATATGAATTCCTTCTTCCACCAACATTTTTTTAGCCATATATCCTGCATACGCATGCGGAATCGCATAATGTACATGCAGTATATCTATTTCATATTTTTTTATTGTATCGACTAACTTACTTGATAACGCTAATTCATACGGTTGATAATGAAAAAGCGGATATTCTGGGACATTCACTTCATGAAAATGAATATTAGGACTTAAAAGACCTAGACGTACAGGTTGTTTATAGGTAATAAAATGTACCTCATGATTTAATTTAGACAATGCAATCCCCAATTCGGTAGCCACTACTCCACTACCTCCAAAAGTTGGATAACAAACAATAGCAATTTTCATTCTTTTGATAATTTTTCCGTGGTACAAGGTACAAGAAAATTAGTATTACCTATTGTTAAAGGAGTTGTAAAAAAGTTGTTTGATTGTGTGTTTAAAAATAAAAAAAGCAGATCATAAGCCGGATTCTGTAACCACAAAAGATGGGTCCTTATCATTTATCTAGCTCTGATATTACTATCAGAATCAAACCGCCTACCCTCCAACATTGGGCGCGCAACCCTCAGACGTTGGTTTACATGACGTTGCACCGTATAGAGTTTACCTGGTTTCACTACAGCATTACCTGTACATACTTTCTGCTGCACTTGTCCTCGTCTCACGACGGACGGGAATTACCCGCTATACTGCGCTATGGTGTCCGGACTTTCCTCTCTTTCGACAAATCGAAACAGCGATAAGGTGATCTGCTTGCTGCAAAAATAGTATAATTAAAATATTAAAAAACTAAACTTAGTTTTATTTATTCTCTCCTGTATTATTCATTTTTTTTACAAAATATTCTCTTCTCTTTTGTAGGCTATCCATATTAATTACTTTACTAAAGGAATCATCAAACATGCTCGATTTTTGATTAATGATAGTTGTAATATTATTCAGTACAGAATCCATTTGATATTTTTGTTTATCAAATTCTGACTTAGTAATTCGATCTTTTCTGAGTTTTCTTTTTAATCTCTTAAGATTAATTTGATTTTTGATTTTAATATCTTCTGCTAATTTTAGGTAGGGATTTAGTGCTAAATTATTAGCAATTTTAAAAATTCTAATTTGGCTATTTCCTTTATAAATAAGACTATCAATAACAGTTATAGAATCTTTATAATTTATTTTCAATTCATCTTCCTGTGCAATTACATGGCTTAAAAACATGGATAAAAAACATACCATCAACTTTATGAATAATGATTTTACAATCATGAATAATAGATTTATAATTTTAGGAGGTAAATATATTTTGGTTCAAATAAAAAATACTCACCATATTTGGTGATATTGTTTTTTTGCCAATCTTGTTAATAACTCGGTATAAAAACCAAATCCAACAATTCTTTATTTCCAATCAATTTTTAACTTTGTATCGATGGAGCATTTTATAGTTTCTGCGCGTAAATACAGACCTCAAACCTTTAAGGATGTTGTGGGGCAACAGGCTATTACCAATACGTTACTTAATGCTATTGAGAATAATCATCTTGCTCAGGCCTTATTATTCACTGGTCCTAGAGGTGTTGGTAAAACTTCTTGTGCTCGGATTCTTGCTAAAACTATTAATCAAGATGGTGATGAACATGCAGATGAGGATTTTGCATTTAATATTTTTGAGTTAGATGCAGCTTCAAATAATTCTGTAGATGATATCAGAAGTCTTATTGATCAGGTTCGTATTCCTCCACAAGTTGGTAAATACAAGGTATATATTATAGATGAGGTGCATATGCTCTCTCAGGCAGCTTTTAATGCTTTTTTAAAAACATTAGAAGAACCACCTAAACACGCAATTTTTATTCTTGCAACCACAGAAAAACATAAAATTATACCAACGATATTATCTCGTTGCCAGATTTTTGATTTTAAAAGAATTACTGTTACAGATGCAAAAAATCATCTAATGCAGGTTGCCAAAAGTGAAGACATTACTGCAGATGAAGATGCGTTGCAAATTATTGCTCAAAAAGCAGATGGTGCTATGCGTGATGCCTTATCTATTTTTGATAGGGTTGTAAGTTTTAGTGGTAAAAACCTGACAAGACAAGCGGTTACAGAGAACCTTAATGTATTAGATTACGAAACATATTTTAAGACAACAGATCTGATATTGCAAAATAACATTCCGCAGCTTCTCATAGAATTTAATGAAATTCTTGCTCAAGGATTTGATGGTCATCATTTTATTGCAGGACTGGCATCTCACTTTAGGGATCTATTAGTGTGTAAAAATCAAGCGACTATTAATTTGCTAGAAGTAGGTGAACAAACTAAAGCAAAATATCTAGAACAATCACAGCAATCTCCTCATCCTTTTCTTATAAAAGGTATTGAGCTCGCTAACGATTGTGATCTAAAATATAAAACAAGTCGCAATCAACGACTTTTGGTTGAACTCTGTTTAATGCAACTTGCCTCTGTTCTTACTAAAGACGGAGAAAAAAAAAATGACCAGCCCTACATAATTCCTCCAGATTATTTTAAGGAAAAAGGCATACAACCTATAAAGATTTCACCAGAACTTAAGGAGAAAGCTGAAGAAAAAACAGTCAATACAGCACCCGAAAATGATACGGTTACAGAAATTTCTAAAACACCTATCATATCCAATTCAATTGATACAGAAGTGCTAGAAAAAGCTGCTGTACATACTATTTCTGAGAAAACAGAAACTGCGGCAGCCTCAGAACCTAAACCTATATTAAAACAAAGAGAACACAGAACATCTGGATTATCTCTTAGTAGTATTCGAAAGAAAAAAGAACACGAAGAGAAAAAAGTAGATACTATTGTAGACCCTAAAAACCTTCCTAGTGATGATTTTACAGAATCTGAAATGCAAACTGCTTGGGAAGAATATGGTAAAATGCAGGATAAAAAAGGAGAAAGAATCATTGGATCCATGTTTGCCATGAATATCCCAACATTAGTTGAAGGTAAAATTCACTTAGAATTACCAAATCAATCCATGAAAGTCGATATGGAAAGTGCACTTCCTGGGTTATTTCAGTTTCTTTACAAAAAACTAAATAATTATAGTGTTGCACTAGATATTAAAGTAAATGAGGAAGCTTCTAAAAAATATGCCTTTACTCCACAGGATAAATATGAAAAACTTAGAGAGAAAAATCCACTAATTGACAAATTACGATCTGATTTTGATTTGGATATATAAGTTAGTTTACAAGATATAATATTACTACTCTCTCTAATAATAAAAGGAATAACTAACTATGAACTCTCTAAAACCAATACCAAACCTAAAAAAATTATCTACTCAACTACTAGAAGAAGATTTAACTCACGAAGATAGTATTACGATTATCAATGAGATTCATGGATATTTTAATGAAATAACTACTATTTCTGGGTATGATATGGAATTTAAACATTTAGCTGCAGTTCCTACTGCTAGTGGTATGGCATTATCTTTAAATCATGCAGCGCAATGCTTGTTAGATTATAAAAGAACCATTAAGTTTTTAAAGGGACTTGTTTCCGCTATAAAGGATGCTCAAAAAGAAAAACCAAACCAAACTATCCAAATATTCTATGCTGGTTGTGGTCCTTATGCTCCATTTATCACACTGGTAGCGCCATTATTTGATATATCAGAGGTACAATTTTCTTTATTAGAAATCAATAAAGAATCGCTCGATTATGCAAAAAAGCTAATTAATGAATTATCATTGACAAAATACATCAAAGGATATTATCAAGCTGATGCTGTAACTTTTACAATTCCTGATCCAAATACATTTGATATTCTTTATAGTGAAACTTTAGACGCTTTATTATTTAGAGAATCCTATGTACCTATTTTAGCTAGTATGCTTCCTCAGTTATCTCCTGATATTACAGTAATCCCTACTAATGTATTATTAAAAGTGGATGTAATTAGTAATAACACTAATGATGCATCTTCTGATACTAAAACATACACTATTTTTGATACTCGCCAAGCTATAGGTTCTATAGAAACAGAATTGCCTCAGGGATTTACTGCTACAGATATATTATTCGAATCTAATAAGAGTAATGATCAAATCATTATTGATACTGAAGTACATATCTACGAAAATCTACGATTGACAAGAGGAGAATCTTCTTTGACCATACCCTATGAGATACCCTTAGAAAATCCAACATCACATAAAAAAATATCCTTTACTTACCTGCTTACACCTCAAGTAGGTTTAAAATATGAGTTTTTATAATTAAAAAGCTTCTCTTTGCTGAATTAGTTTTAAAGGCTTCAAAACATTAATTTTGCTTTAATAAATTACAAAAGATAGTATATGCTTGGTCTAAAACTTCCTACCGACCCAAGATGGGTAAATATTGTAGAAAAAAACATTGAGGAAATCCTTACGGATCATGCATATTGTGAACAAAAAGCTACTTCTACAGCGATATCATTAATTGTCAGTTTTCCAGAATATACTGAGCTTGTTCAAGAAATGACAAAATTGGTAAAAGAAGAGATTAGTCATTTTAAAATGGTGCATGATAAAATTATCGCCAGAGGCTGGACATTGGGCCGAGATCGCAAAGATGATTATGTGATCCAATTAGTTACTTTTTTCCCAAAAGGTGGTAGTAGAACTACCCAATTGGTACATCGTTTACTATATGCTGCTTTGATAGAAGCCAGAAGTTGTGAACGTTTTAGATTGTTATCTGAAGAACTAAAAGATCAAGAGCTAGCAAAATTTTACAAAGATTTAATGGTAAGTGAAGCCAATCATTACACTATGTTTCTTGGTTTTGCGCGTACATATGGAGACCGTGAAGAAGTAGATCAAAAATGGCAAGATTTACTTACTTATGAAGCTGAGATTATGAAGGACTTAAGTAAGAAAGAGTCGATCCATGGTTAATAAAAAAAGCCCACATAAAAGTGAGCTTTTTTATTATATGAAATTTGAATTTATATATTCATTTTTTTTATAAACGATACCCAACAGATAATTGAATATTTCTGCTGTTACCATCTAATTCGATAGCAGAGCCATCTTTATCAAAAACATTAGACAAACCAAATGCGTAACGCAGATCAACAAAGAAATTATCTGTAATATTAACTCCTACTCCAGCAACAGCAGCAAAATCAAATGTTCCAAAATCAGGAATATTAGCCTGGTTATCTTCCCATTCCCATATCTTGATTCCAGCTTGAGGTCCTAATTGAACATTAAAAAGATCTGTGATATTATATTTCAATATAATCGGAACTTGAAGGTAGTTTACACGTAAGTCTCTATCCTTATTTCCTTGACCAGAATACTGAAATTCTGGTTGAAGTCTTAATTTTTCGGTTAAGGCAAAATCTGCCAAAAACCCTACTACGACTCCTATTCTACTCTTATCAAGATCACCTGTTATATCATCAGAACTAATTGAGCTAAAATTTGCTCCAACCCTAATTCCATATCTAGATTCTTGCGCTTCGATAGAAGTAATTAAAGTAAAAAAAACGAAAAGTAAAAGTAAAGTTTTATTCATAGCATAAGTATTAATACATATTTGGTTACAAAGCAATTTAAGATAAAAAAATCATTTTTTTAAATCTTTTACAATTTATCGGGGAATTTTCCACTATTTTATTTAAATAAATATCAAAAAAAAGTGTTAGTTGTTGTTTAATTTTTCACTGTATAAAGATTTTATAATACCATCCGTAAGCCCTATTTTAGGAACATAAATTTTTCTGGCATTACTCCACTTCATAGCTGATAAGTATATTCTGGTTGCAGGTAAAATAACATCTGCTCTATCTTGATTTAGATTAAGCTCCCAGATACGCTCTTCATAAGACATTGAATTAAGTAGCTCATAATAGGTACTTAAGTACAAAAATGACAAAGGCTTACCTATACTTTTACCACTATTTTTAAATATATTATTAATATTTCCACCAGACCCTATTAAAGATATCCTAGGATACATAGCTGTAACTCTTTTAATCCAAGCTTCTACTTCTTTCCAAATAGTTTCGGAAACTACATTATTTAAGAGTCTTACTGTTCCTAATTTAAAAGACCTGGAATCGATAGTTTGACCATTATGATATAGAGTGAACTCTGTACTACCACCACCTACATCCACATAAAGATATGTTGCATCAGAATTGATTAATTCATGAAGATCGGTCATTGCAATAATTGCAGCTTCATTAGAACCATCAATAATATCAATCTGTATTCCCGTTTTTTCCTTGATAAGAGCGACCACATCTTTTCCGTTTTGAGCTTCTCTCATCGCAGAAGTTGCACACGCTTTATACCGAACTACTTTATGAGTCTTCATTAATAGTTGATACGCTTGCATGGTATCAATCATCCTATTTATATTCTCCTCAGAAACCTTATTCGTAAGAAATACATCAGCTCCTAATCGGATAGGTACACGAACCAAACTTGTCTTCTTAAATCTGGTTGTTTTTCCTTTCTCCTCATGAACACTGCTAATCAATAATCTAACCGCATTCGAACCAATATCAATGGCTCCATATTTTTCTATAGTCAACAAAATACTTAATTTCCTAATTTTCTTAAATAATAGTCATATGTGGCAATCTGTGATCTCACTTTTACTTTATCGTTTCTAATATAACTATTATCTTGATTTTCTGAAAGTTTCCTTGCTTTGATATTATCGCTCCAACAAATTTCAAAAGAGTCCATTAATTCTTCTTTAATATCATCATCATAAATAGGGCATGATATTTCGACGCGTCTGTCCAAATTTCTACGCATCCAATCTGCAGAAGAAATATATACTTTTGGTGCTCCATCATTATGAAATATATACAACCTAGGATGTTCTAAAAACTTATCTACTACGCTAATAGCTTCAATATTCTCACTCATTCCAGGAATTCCGGGAATTAAACAACAAATACCTCTAACAATCAAATTAATTTTCACTCCTGCTCTACTTGCTTCATAGAGCTTATCAATCATATCATAATCACTAAGACTATTCAATTTTAATTTAATACCAGATGGTTTGCCCGCTTTGCTATTTTGTATTTCATTATCTATTAATTTTACTAATGAGCTTCTGGTATAATGAGGAGAAACTAATAAATGTTTATATCTGCTTACTTTATAATTAATTTCAAAAAATTTAAAAACTTTATTCGTTTCTTTTAAAATCGCTTCATTAGTAGTAAACAAGGTATAATCTGTATATATTTTTGCCGTAGATTCATTAAAGTTTCCAGTACTAATAAATCCATATCGTTTTAACTTTCCACCTTCTTCTCTTTCTATAATGCAAGCTTTACAATGTACTTTCAATCCAGAAACTCCAAATATAAGATGTACGCCTTCTTGCTGCATTTGTTCTGCATAACCAATATTAGCTGCTTCATCGAAACGCGCTTGAAGTTCAATTTGTACGGTAACATTTTTACCATTTTTTGCAGCATTAATCAAAGAACTTGCGATATGAGATATATTCGCCAATCGATAAATGGTAATTTTAATTGTTTTTACCTTAGGATCAATTGCTGATTCTCTTAAAAACTTCACAGTATATGAAAACGTATGATATGGTGTATACTGTAAAAAATCTTTTTTGGCAATTTTTTCTAATAAACTTCCTTGCAAACTTAACCCAGGAATTGGTAACGGCAGTAGTGGTTGGTATATCAAACTCATTTTACCTAAATCAGGAAAATTCATGTAATCTCTACGATTGTGATATCTACCTCCTGGAATAATACTATCCGTATTATCTACTCCCATTTTTTCCATTAAGAAATTAAGAGTATCCTTATCAATCATCTTATCGTACACGAATCGGACAGGCTCCCCATCTCTTCTAGATTTAACACTACTAGATATTTTTTGTATAAAACTTTTACTAAAATCATTGTCAAAATCGAGTTGGGCATCTCTTGTGATCTTAATCATATGTGCAGATGCACTAACATAATCAAAAATACTGAAGTTGATCTGCATACAGTATCTAATAAGATCATCCAATATAATAATATATTGTTTTCCATCTTTTTCTGGTAAAACAACGAAACGATCTGTATTTTTCGGAATCTCAATTAAGGCATAAATTTTCTCCTTAGTTTTTTGATTTAAAATCTTTGATATCGTTCCCTCCTTAGGTACTTTATCTCTTAAAACCAATTTTACCGCAAGATACGCCACACTGTCTTTAAGATGTGGAATCTTATCCAGATCATTTAGAATATAAGTAACCAATGCAGGGCTAACTTTGTTTACAAAATATCCTCTAATAAAGCTATCTTGTTCTGGAGTAACTTGATTTTCATTTATCATGAAAATATTATGCTCTTCAAGTTTTTTTCCAATGGTTTCTATCGTTTTTAAGCTTTCTGACTGTTGCTTAATCACAGTTTTGGTAATATGTTCTAATAACTCACTTGCAGTTTTACCTTTTAGTACATTTTTACCATCTTTTCCTGCAAGATCAATTCTCTTAATAGCTGCATATCGAACCTTGAAAAACTCATCCAAATTATTAGAAAATATACCTATAAATCTTAGCCTTTCTAATAAGGGTACACTATCATCTGATGCTTCCTGTAAAACTCTGGCATTAAATTGTAACCAGCTTAATTCTCTGTTAATATACTTATTCTGTTGATTTTCTGACATTTAACGCAATTCTTTAGGGAATAATGTAAGAAAGGTATTTCCTACAGATATACTTTTCCAATCATTTACTTCAAACTCTATTCCTACCAATCCCGCTGTTGGAAGATTATCAATCACTTTATTTCCATATAGATTTGCTATTGAAGTAAATGCATGATTATGACCGAAAATCATCAAAGTATTAATTTCATCACTACAACCTTTAATCACCTCCATTACCTGATGGCCATTAAAATCATAAAGTTTTGGTTCTAAACTAAATATCGAATCATCAAAATCAAGGTTGTCTAAAATAATTTTCGCAGTTGTTTTAGCTCTTTCGGCATCACTACTCAATATCTTATCTACTGATTTTACTATAGTTTTCAGCTTTTTCCCAATTAAATCAGCATCCCTAAGACCTCGATTATTTAAAGGCCTCTTGTGGTCATCAACATCAAACTCCCAAGAGGATTTTGCATGCCTGATAATATATAAAGTTTTCATAATTACTAAATAATTTTGATTGAGATCGGTTTTATATACGCAAGTTTAAGAATTAGGTTTTACAATTCTGAATATAATAACATAAAAAAGTATTTAATTAAAAAGAGGTTTAACAATAATACAAATGAAACAAAGTAAACAACACATCCAATCTCATAGTACCTTTTAAAAAAAAATGCTTTAAATCAATGAAAATGAGGCCAATAATCACATGCAGTTAATCGATAAAACCGCATTTTATATCGAAAAGAGCACTTTTTCCTTACATAATTAAATGTTAAAATTTAAATTTACCTACGGTTTCCCCTTAGTATGAAGTTGTTTACCCTTATCAATTAATACAATTTATTCGCACAAATTAAGTTAAACAAATAGGGAATAAAAAAGGAAAAGTGGAGAAAGTTTTTTATAAAATGGAGAATCTAACAAAGGTTCATTTCAGCCTCATTTTTATCATATTATATTTTTCTTATAATATATATGGTCAGGTTGAAGTACCTCTAGAAAAAAGGACTGAATTTACCATTAAGGGTGATTTCAAGTTCGTTTCTAATACCATACTAGGTAAAGTTAGTAATGATGATGGAACAGATGTGTTTAATCCTAATAAAAGTTATAATAACGGAGGATTAAATAATCAGTTTAGAATGGGGTTTATCGATATTGATAATAACCCAAATACCTTTAACTCCAGTAGTGCGGATTTAAATATCCCATCTGGTTGTGCCTCAATCAAGCATGTAGGAATCTATTGGACAGCGTCTTATGCAGATGATGTACGAAAAAACGATATTACTTCTATAAAAATAAAGTATCCTGGCAGTTCTACATACAGTACGATTAATAACGGTACGGTTATTCATGATTATTATAACGACCCTAAATCTTTATTTAAGCAATACTCTTGTTATAAGGATATTACCAATGAAGTAATAAACTTAAACGATCCAACAGGAACATATACCGTAGCTAATATTCCAGCAACCACTTCTGAGGTTAATGATGATGAAGTTTTAGGAAATGGGTTAATTGGAGGCTGGACTATGGTTGTGATTTATGAGGATAATGCTAAACCTCGCAAACGATTTTATGTATACGACGGATTTGTAAATATTGATTCTAAGGCAAAACCAGTAGAGTTTTCATTTGATAACTTCCAGACCATTCCTGAAGGAGCAGTACACGGAAAAATTGGTGTGATTTCATACGAAGGGGATAAAGGAATTCGAGGAGATCGTTTTCAGGTAATGTCTAATGAAACAAATAAATATAAGGGTATTACAGACAATACCAATCCTATGAACAATTTCTTTAATGCCAACATTACTGAAAATGGAAAGGATATTACTACTAGAGTTCCTGCCAGTCAAAATACCTTGGGATATGATGCAGATTTATTTGATATAAAAAACCCAAGAAATAGTATAATTGGTAATAATCAAACAAAATCTAGTTTTAGATTATTGACTGATAATGATGGATATTCTGTGATGGCTGTTGCTTTTAGTGTTGAAATTTACGAACCTGCTATTCAGATTATAAAAAGATCTCAATACACAGATAATAATTTTGTTTTTCCGAACGACTTACTAACTCCTAATCAAGAAATAGTATATAGTTTAACAATCAACAATGATGGTAACGACAATGCCAAAAACACAGTTATTAAAGATATACTGCCAGAACATGTGATATTCTCTAAGGAATCGGTTGTTTTACCTTCTAAAAGGATTAAAGTAGCATACGACAAACCTTCTAGAACTGTAAGTTTTACTATTCCTGACAAAATGGTAAAAATAGATAGTGAACCTTTTGAAATCCGTTATTCTATTCAAGTAAATACCAGCTGTGACCTATTAAATGAAACGGGAGAAGTAACTATTGTAGACCAACCCGTTATTGCTGAGTTTAATGGTTCTCTTAATGAAACCAAAAAACAATCTGAAGGGTATAATCATATAAACAAATGTAATCTACCTGATTATTATCAGTTAAAATTAGCTGTCGATATGAGTGGATTAAATTGTCCGAATGCCAATACAGATTTTGTTACAAGAACCAAGGAATTAGAAAAGAATCTTGTAGAAATAAATACAGCAAATAAATCTGAAAATACCGAAAGTACTGGAATTAACAATGAAGATCTAGTACAAATAGAGCAAGATCCTAAGTCTGGATTAACTTCTAATATCAAATTGAGTAAAACTCTAAATGATCTTATAAAATTAAATGAAATCTATTTTGAATTTGATAAATGGGATATTACACCAAGAGCTGAAACTGAATTAAATAAGGTTGTCACTTTAATGAAAGAGGATTACCCAGATATGCTTATCAAAATAGAAACACACTCTGATAGTCGTGGTGATACCGATTATAATCTAACACTATCACAAAAAAGAGCTGAATCTATATACAAATACCTTATTAGCAAGGATATTTCGCAAAACAGAATTTTATCTTATGTTGGGTTTGGAGAAGCTAAGCCTGTAAATAAATGTAAAGATGGAAAAGACTGTTCGGAAGAAGAGTATAGAAAGAATCGTAGGTCAAGTTTTGTGATTATGTAAATCATCATAAAGAATGATATTCTTTATGATATCAAGGAGATAATCTATCAATTTTCCAATTTGTATTTTCTTTATCCAATGTATATCGTATTCTATCATGTAATCGATTAGGTCTGCCTTGCCAAAATTCAAATTCTACTGGCTTAATACAATAACCTCCCCAAAAATCTGGTTTTGGTATTTTCTTATTTTTATATTGCTCTTCTAATGCCGCAAGTTTCTTTTCCAGATTTTCTCTCGAATCTATAATAGTACTTTGATCAGACGCCCAAGCACCCAATTGACTTCCTCGTGGACGAGATTGAAAATATTCAGTGCTTTTTGTTTCTGATATTCTATCTACGAACCCCTTAATTATTACTTGACGTTCTAAATTAGGCCAAAAAAAAGAAATACAAACATTTGTGTTAGCTTCTATGGCTTTCCCTTTTTCAGATTCGTAATTTGAATAAAACACAAACCCTTCATTATCAAAATGTTTTAACAAGACAATTCTTGCTTTTGGGAAACCATCCAGTCCAGTTGTAGCAAGAGTCATTGCATTAGCTTCATCTACTCCACCAGCCTCTTCTACTTCCGTAAACCAATTAGAAAACAAATTAAAAGGAGATTCAGGAAGCTCACTTTTTACTAAAGCCTTTTTATCATAAGACTTTCTATACTCTGAAAGATCTCTATTCATTGTTATTCAATTAATTCTTTTTTAGTATAAATGTAATGCGAAATACTAAATTTTATGTATTCAAAATTCAAAAACTTTACCATCATCTCCAACTTCTACATTATCAAAAACAGTTCGAGCTTCATCTTTAAATTGCTCAATATTATCATAACGTGTAGAGTAATGTCCTAAAATCAAGTTATCCACATTAGCTTTCTTCGCAATTGTAGCAGCCTCTATCGCAGTGCTATGACCTGTTTTATGGCATAAATGTTTATGGCTTTCTAAAAAAGTAGATTCGTGGTATAAGGCAGTAACGTTATTAATTATTGCAATTTTATCTTCATCATATCTCGTGTCACTACAAAAAGCATAACTTTTAACAGGATTCGGATCTTCTGTTAATTCCTCATTTGGAATAACCTCTCCATTATCTAATACTGCATCTTTACCTTTCTTAATTGATTTATAGTAGGATCTATCTATATCATAATTTAACACCTTACTCATCAACAACTTTCTATCTCCAGTTTTTTCTCTAAACAAAAACCCATTACAATAGATGCGATGTTGTAGTGGGATTGTATGCACAATCACTTTTTCATCTTCAAATATTACTTCTGATTCTGAATTAGTTAATTCATGAAAATGTAAAGGATAATCAGTCCATGAACTAGAAAGCTTCAATTGCAGTGTAATTGCTTCCTTTATTCCTTTTGGGCCATAAATATGTAATGGATTTTCTCTATTAAGCATCCTAAACGTAGAAACTAGACCTACTAATCCAAAAAAATGATCTCCATGTAAATGTGAAATAAAAACATGGTTAATTCTAGAAAATTTAACCTTATTTCTTCTAAGCTCTACTTGAGTACCTTCTCCACAATCAATAAGAAAAATATGATTATTAATTTCTAGAACCTGAGAAGTTGGATTTGTAAATGTTCTTGGTGTAGCAGAATAGCAACCTAAAATTGTAAGTTTCAAAATTATTTTACATCTTAATTAACAACTGGGTGAAGATAATCTAATCTCTTATATAAACCAATATCAGCCTCCAAAAGAATTAAAAGTAGTTAGTAATTCCATATAACGTTTTGCCGACATCTTCCTATATCCTGTAGCACCTAGAACTTTACCTTCATTATTTATTACCAAAATTACTGGAAACACCATCCTTTTATTATATCGTTCGGCTAGTTGCATATTTTTCTCTTGCTGAACTTCTGAAAGTCTATTTTTTTTTCTCTTTGGAAAATCTGCTTTTACCCAAATAAAGTTTTCATCTGCAAAATCTTTAAATTTAGGATCAGAAAATATTTTTCTTTCTAGTTTTATACAAGGAGGACACCAATCCGATCCTGTAAAAAGTAATACAATATTTTGATTTTTTTCTTTTGCCAAAGCGGTTGCTTCTTCAAAATCATATTTCCAGTCTTGTGCTTTGGCGGTACCAAAAAACATAGATAATAGCACAAGAATAAATGGGGCGTATTTATTCATAAACGTTAAGACGAAAAAAAACCATATAGATTACAAAATCAAACTACTTTTTTTTTAGAAATCGAGATCTCTTTCTATTTCCTCCATTTCTATAAGATCTAATGCTTCAATAAGCGTAGGAACAATCGTAATTTCCTTAGGAGTTTCATCGTATGAAATTTTATCTGTAACAATAACAAAGGAATGTTTATTCGCTTTATGTTTGTTAGAAATTCTCAAAAACTCATTAATATCATCTATTGAGATTTTTTCTAACGAAAACAGATTAGCAACAATATTATCATTTTTCATAGATTCGTATCTATCTTCAATTCCTTTTACGAACTCTATAATAGTAGTCTTTTCTTGTGTAATTATGGTAGTAGAACCTTCTTTATTAAAAATCATATGTCTATTGTTTTATTTTTGAAGCTAAAAGATAAATAACAGCCATTCTCACTGCCACTCCATTCTGTACCTGATCTAATATAATGGCCTGATTAGAATCAGCAACATCACTCGTGATTTCCACTCCACGATTGATTGGTCCTGGATGCATTATTACAATCTCTTTATCAAGACTATCCAATAGCCTCTTGTTTACTCCAAATTGTTGTGTATATTCTCTGGTAGAAGGAAAATAACTAATTTCCATTCTCTCATTTTGAACTCGCAGCATATTTGCTACATCACACCATTCTAGCGCTTTTACTAAATTAGTCTCTACTTCAACCCCTAACTTTTCTATGTATTTAGGAATCAACGTTTTTGGACCACAAACTTTTACTTCTGCTCCTTGCAGTTTAAGTGCAAAGATATTAGATAGTGCTACTCTAGAATGTAAAATATCTCCAACAATAACTACTTTTTTTCCCTGTATTTCTCCTAATTTTTCTCGTATCGAATACGAATCTAGCAATGCCTGAGTAGGATGTTCATGAGCTCCATCTCCAGCATTTACAATACTTGCATTTACATGTTTAGAAAGAAAAACACCTGCACCTGGATTAGGATGCCTCATTACGACCATATCAACTTTCATAGAAAGGATATTATTAACCGTATCTATAAGTGTTTCTCCTTTTTTAACTGATGACGACGCTGCAGAAAAATTAATTACATCTGCAGACAATCTTTTTTCAGCTAGTTCAAATGATAATCGTGTTCTAGTACTATTTTCGAAAAAAAGGTTAGCAATAGTTATGTCTCTAAGCGAAGGAACCTTTTTTATCGGACGATTAATCACTTCTTTAAAATGATCAGCTGTTTCAAAGATAAGGTTTATATCTTCTTTATTAAGATATTTAATTCCCAGTAAGTGATTTACACTTAATTCGCTCATTCGTTTTTAGTGTTAGTTTATTCTTGAAAATACTATGTGTTAGTGTTTCAAAAATTATTCAATTTTAATTGTTAATTAAATACACTGCATCTTCTCCTCCATTTTCTATCCAGTTAACCTTGACTTTTTCTTGATTGATAGCATCAACTTGTCGTCCTCGATAATTAGGTTGTATGGGTAAATGTCTACTAAAACGTCTATCTATTAATGTCAATAATTCGATTTCCTGCGGTCTGCCAAAAGACTGGATGGCTGTTAATGCAGATCTTATACTTCGTCCAGTATACAATACATCATCAATAAATACCACTCGCTTGTCCTCTACCGTAAATGTTATGTCTGTTTTATTTGCCTCTAATGGTTTTTCTCCTCTTCTAAAATCATCTCGATAAAATGTGATATCCAGATACCCTAATTTAATATCGGTAACCTGATAATCTTTAATTAAAATATCTTTTATTCTATCTGCTAAGAAAATTCCTCTTGGCTGAACACCTACTAGTACAGTATCTTTAAAATGAGTATGGTTTTCTATTAGTTGACAAGCCAAACGGTGCAGAATAATATCTATCTCTTTTGCACTAAGAAGTAATTTTTGACTCATAATCTCCAAATGGATATCTGGAATACAAAAGTAATAAATTTTAGAATGATAATACTAGTATCGCAATAAGTTTTATGATCTATAGATCATATTATAGTTTACCAAAGTACTAGTAAATCCATAAACAAAAAAGACCGTTCAATCGAACGGCCTTTTTAATATATCTGGAAAAGAAAAGATTAGTTTCCTCCTTTTTCCATTTTAGCTTTAAGATCAGCTAGTGCATCGATATCACCAAGAGTGGTTTTTTCTGATGAACTTGCAGCGGCTTTCTTAGCAGCTTGCTTAACTATCTTAGCTTCTTCTTCTTTAAATAAAGCAGTGTGAGACGCTACTACTCTCTTGAATTCTTTGTTGAACTCAATGATTTGGAATTCTGCCTCATCACCTTTAGTAAGCTTCTTACCATCTTCTTTTTCTAGATGACGTGAAGGTACGAAAGCAACGATATCTTCATTGAAGTCAATAGTAGCTCCTTTGTCTACGATCTCTGCAATAGTATTTGTATGCTTAGTTCCTACAGCAAATTCTTTTTCATATTTATCCCAAGGATTATCCTCAGTTTGCTTATGTCCAAGACTTAATTTACGTCCTTCAACATCTAACTCAAGAACTACAACGTCAAGCTTATCACCTACATTAGTAAAGTCTGATGGGTGCTTGATTTTCTTAGTCCAAGAAAGATCAGAAATATAAATTAATCCGTCAATACCTTCTTCTAACTCAACAAATACACCGAAGTTAGTAAAGTTACGAACGATACCAGAATGCTTAGATCCAACTGGGTACTTAGTAGTAATATCTGTCCAAGGATCTGGAGTTAATTGCTTAACACCTAGAGACATTTTACGTTCTTCTCTATCTAATGTAAGAATTACCGCTTCTACTTCATCTCCAACTTTTACGAAATCTTGTGCAGAACGTAAGTGTGTTGACCAAGACATTTCAGAAACGTGAATCAATCCTTCTACTCCTTCTTCTACTTCGATAAATGCACCGTAATCTGCGATTACAACTACTTTACCTTTTACTTTATCACCAACTTTAAGTTCGTTATCTAAAGCTTCCCACGGATGTGGTTTTAATTGCTTAAGACCTAACTGGATACGTGTCTTAGCCTCATCAAAGTCTAAGATTACCACGTTTAATTTCTGATCAAGTTCAACGATCTCATTTGGATGGTTGATTCTAGACCAAGAAAGGTCTGTAATATGAATAAGTCCATCAACTCCTCCAAGATCAACGAATACACCGTAAGAAGTAACATTCTTAACAGTACCTTCTAATACTTGACCTTTTTCTAATTGACCAATAATTTCTTTCTTCTGTTCTTCGATATCAGCTTCGATAAGCGCTTTGTGAGATACAACAACGTTTTTGAATTCGTGATTAATCTTAACCACTTTAAATTCCATTGTTTTACCAACGTAAGCATCATAATCACGGATAGGCTTCACATCGATCTGAGAACCTGGTAAGAACGCTTCGATACCGAATACGTCTACGATCATACCTCCTTTAGTTCTACACTTCACAAAACCGTTTACGATTTCGCCAGTATCATGAGCATTATTTACTCTATCCCAAGCCTTAATCACACGTGCTTTACGGTGAGATAATATTAATTGACCTGTAGCATCTTCACGCACATCAATTAATACCTCAACCTTATCACCTACTTTAAGATCTGGATTGTAACGAAATTCATTTAATGAAATAACACCTTCACTTTTTGCATTAATATCAATAATAGCATCACGATCTGTAATATTGATTACTGTTCCTTCTACTACTTCATCATTTAAGGTGTCAACAAAGTTTTCTGCAACTAGCTTTTCAAACTCTTCAAGTTTAGCATCTGCGATTGGGTCAATACCTTCTTCGTAGTTGTGCCAGTTAAAATCTTTTAAAAATTGCTCAGGATTTTCTTGTTGAGGAGATGCAGCTGGAGCTGCCTTTGGAGCCTCTACTTCCTGAACGTCTGTGTTTTTTGTTTCTTCAGACATTGAAGATAAAATTTGTATTCTGTACTTACTTGAGAATCAAAACGAAAGTATATACAGAAGCGTTAAATTAAATTATTTTTTATCCTTTTTTATTCTCTTATTCGCTAAAAAGGGCTGCAAAAATACAATTTAATTTATTAGAAAACAAAGTATTATCTATTATATCGAATTCTTTAATATTTAATTATCTCAAACTCACTTCTTCTATTGATTTGATGCTCCTCTTCTGTACAAACCTTATCCTTACATTCGATCAAAGGTTTAGATTCTCCGAATCCTTCAAATTGCATTCTTCGGGCATTTACATATCCTACCAATGCAAGATAATTACGAGTAGATTCTGCTCTTTTTTCAGACAGAACCTGATTATACGAATCAGTTCCTCTACTATCTGTATGAGAATCAATCTTAATATAAACGGTTTTATATTTATCCAATTTTAACGCAAACTCATCCAATACCTTTTTAGAATCAGCTCTAATGTTCCATTTATCGTAGTCAAAATAAATCGGTGGAAGATCAAAATAGAGTTTACCATTTCTTTCAATTACCTGTGGACCTACTTTATCTGAAAGCAATTTAAGTCTTAATTCTTCTCCTGTAAGTTCAGCATTCTTCGTTTGTTTACCATCCTTTTGGGTCTTAGCAATTTCTGTTACATTTTCTTCAGAGTTTTCTACTACCTCAGTTTCTTTCTTCTTTTCTAAATAAATAATATAAGTCTCCTCATCTTTCTCTTTAATCAAAATAGGTTTGATTTTAGTATCATACCCATCAGAAGAGGCCTTAAAATTATATTTCCCTGGAAAGATACTCATACTAAAAGACGCAATAGAGTCTAGATCTTTTTCATAAACTGTATTCTTATCATTATCATATAGAATTACACTAGCATTAGGAATGTAATTATCCGTAGCGAACTCCCTTACCTCAAAACTTACCAGATACTCTTTTAAAAATATCTCCCCAATTTGAGAAAAAGAATAAATATCATCATTGGTTTTATGTTTTCTGTTGGATGCATAAAAACCATCTGTTTCATTATAATAGGTTAATGAAAAATCATCATATCCAGAATTAATTGGAGCACCTAAGTTTACTGGTTTAGTAAATCTTCCTTCTTTTGATTCTGAAACAAAAACATCCATCATCCCCAACCCTAAATGTCCATTAGAAGAAAAGAAAAGGTGACCCTCTTTAGAAATAAAAGGAAATTGTTCTCGATTAGCAGTATTTATTGTTTCACCGAGATTGTCTGGTTTTCCGTATGTTCCATCTAGATTAATCTCTGTCACATAGATATCAAATCCTCCAAATCCACCTGGCATATTAGATGCAAAATATAGTTTACTTCCGTCCTTACTTACTGTAGGATGTTCTATACTATAATTTACATTATTAAAACTAAGTTTTTCTGGTGCAGACCATACTCCATTTACTTTTTGTGATTTATATAAATGAATGGCATTATTCTGAATGCTATCAAATCGTTTTCTGCCTTTTTCGGTATTACTTTTAGAAATATATAAGGTATTGCCATCATCAGCAAAGCAAAAATTTCCTTCATGAAGTTTTGAATTGATTTTACCTGGTAAAGAAACAACCTCTGTATTCGTAGTCTTCTGATAAATATTTAAAAAAGGACGATGCGTCCATTTATAATTTTTATCTAATAAGCTATTCGGCTTTCTGTCTGAAGAAAAATAGATTATACTATCTTTCTTAACAGCTCCAAATTCGGATGCATCCGAATTAAAATCTACTGCCATCACTGTATAGTCATCATCCTTTAATTTAAAAGCTTCTATCTCAGCTATAGCATTAGATCTAGAAAGTTCTCTGCCTTCATTTTTTGAATATAATATTAAAAAATCAACTGCTTTTTCATACTTGCCTAGGGAAGATAACACTTGATGCATCATAAAATTAAATGAATTATCATAGGTTTTATCCTTTCCATAAAATTTTCCAGAAGTCAAAATTTTAAGATATCGATAGGCTTGTTTAAATTGAAAGGTGTTATAGTATGCTGTAGAAATATTTTTAAGAATATGTTTTGTATACCCTTCTTGATTTAATTCTTGTTCATATTGTAAAGCTGCATTTACATAATCTCCATTTTCAAAAAAACGATCTGCTCTAGTTTTTCTTTGTGAAAACGTCATCTGTGCGATCAATATAGCTAATACAAGTAGTATTTTAGTTTTCATAATCTAGTAGAATCTTGGAGATGTATATTTGTTACCGAAATTGAGTAAATCAAAATTATATAATAAAATAATTTCGTGACTTCCATTATTATAACCGCTTAGTTGGCTTGTACTAAAATCATACGAATAACCAACCTTTAGATTTTTAGTTATATTAAAACCTGCTAACGCAATAAAAGCATCTTCATAACGATAAGAAACTCCTAACTCAAATCTATTATAAAGCAAAGAGTTCAAAGAGATATCAAATGTTAACGGAGAATCTAATACTTGCTTAATTACCATAGAAGGTTTTAATTTAACCTCATCAACTACATCAAACACAAAGCCAGTTACTCCATAAAGATGTGTTTTAGATTCTGAAACTCCTATCCCATCAATATTTACATCATTAGGTAATAAATTAGGAGAAGATATACCTGCATAAAAATTATTAGAAAACAAAAACAAACCTGCTCCTATATTTAATTGCAGACTGGAATTATTAGCGGCAAATGCTGGATCATCTGCTACATCAGAACCAGAAGCATTGAGTGTAAAACTGTTAATTCCTGCTTTCAATCCATAGGATAGCTTAAACTGGTCAGAAATACGAGTGATATATGCAAAGTCAATATTGAAGAAATTATTATTTGTACTAATTGCTTCACCTATTCTATCATTTACATAATTAACACTTAACTCTATTTTTTCACTCAACGGAATATTTCCAAAAACATTTGCTGTCTCAGGCGAACCATCAATTCCTGTCCATTGCTTTCTGTATAACAAACCTGTTGAAATCAATCCACTCTGGTTAGTAACATAAGCAGGGTTCACCGTACTCATGTTATACATATATTGAGAATATTGTGGTTCCTGCTGCGCATATAATACCGAGCAGAAAACTATCGCTATACTTAAAATTAATCGTGATTTCATTGCTTATCTACTTAGGTAAAAGCTTCCTTGGATTGGAAAATTGTTTTCAAAATTTGGTGTAAAAATGTAGAAATAGGTTCCAGATGGAAGATCATCTCCTAATCGAATCGACACATTACTCTCGCCTCTAAACTCTCCTGTATTTCGATTGCCTTCGTAGACTGTAGCTCCATATCTATTGTAAATTTTTAGATCAAAATCTGGGAATGCAACAGGAATATTAAACTCATCTTCTACAAAAAGATCAAAGGTGTCGTTTTGGTTATTACCATCTGGTGAAACTCCATCTTGAAAATCTAAAGAACATAAATCGCCATTTGAGAATCTTTCTCCCATATTAAGTATATTGATTGCAACAGTTACCCTTTCGGATTCACAATTATCTGCATCAACAGTAGCTATATAGTATACTTGATTATCAAAAAGTAATGGATTGTCGATAATTGGCATATCACTCTCTAAATTAGCATACCAATTGTAATTAAGTACATCCACTTCAATATCATCCAATCTTTTCCCATCAAGAATACAAAATTCTTGATCTGGCACATTGGGTTCTGGTAAATCTACAATCTGTACAGCAACATTTAAAGAAGATTCATCACATGGTAATGCGTTTACAACTACATATCTAAAATTAAAAATACCATTGGTTAACGTTTCGAATTCTAAGACTCCATCTGGTGACAGCGCTTCGGTATTATCAGTATCTTCAAAAACACCTGTTCTAACTGTGTCACTATCTAATAGAGAATATAAATTAACCCGACCATCTATTTTACAGAATGTTTCGTTTCTATCATTACCGATTTCTATAGGTTCCACAATAGCAATACTTACTGTTGTTTGATCTTGAGCACTACAACCAATATTACCGCCAACGGTATACACATAATCACCTGGACCAAGAATTGGTAAAGTATCATCAGAAGCATCAAAAACACCTAGATGATCCATAGAAGTATATCCAAAAGGACCTGTCCAAATTCCCGTAGTATCTGGATCACCTTCTAATAATTCAAAAAGCGTTACGGTTAGATCATCTGAACATAATGTAGTGCTTGTTCCACTTCCTGCTCCTGCATTTGCTTCTTTAAAAATAGTAAAGGATAAATTTGCACTATCTGCACACCCATCATCACTTGCTGTTGAGTATGTAAACGTAAAAGTTTGTTGATTATCAATCTCTGGAAACACAAAAGTGTTATCAATCACATCTCCATTATTATTTGTCCAAACACCAGTTGTTACAATTGTATTAAACCCATTGGTTCTTAACAAGCTTCTTAAATCAACACTTTCTTCAGTCTCACAGAAATTAAGTCCATCCGTATCTTCTCCAGGATAATCAACTCCCAATATCTGAATGGTTACCTGCGTAGTGAGTATTGAACAATAAGGTTCACAATACCTAATACCATCTGGTTCTGAAAATGGAAAACAAATTTCTGACAAAGAGTTTGGACAGTTGATACTAGGATGCACAGCATACTCAAACACATAAGTACCAGAATCATTTCTACCATAGGATACTCTTCCTAAATATTTATCAGGGTCATCGAATGTAGTATTAAGATTTAAATCAGAAGGTCCTGACACCAATCTCCATTGAACATATCGATAATTATCATAAATAAAATCTACTCCATTTTGGTTAGTAAATTCTAATAAATTGAATAGTCTCAATGTTTGTGTCCCACTATTAGGGCACAATTCTACAGGCGAATTAATTTGCTGAAACGGCTTGAGACGTTCATGAATCCTAAAAGTAATATCTGTAAATTGATCCATACAAACTCCTGATCTTTGTTCCACTGTATATCTAAACACAAAACTCTCACATCCAAAATCCAAATTATTACCGCCATCAATAATATTCTCATATATTTCTTTAATATTAATGGTAGAATCTCCCACATCAGAAATTTGGTTTGTTGGGTCAAAAAATGACGACCAAAAACCTTCTATATCTTCGTCTTCTAAATATGTGTCATCTCTAAGATCTATATCTAAATCATATACTCCTGCTAAAATATCTTCCTCACAAATTTCTATAAAAGCTCCAGTTCCAGCATCTACTTCTCTCACCACGGACACCCTAACAGTAGTTTCCATACTCAGAGCACAAGGAGATATACCTGGAACTTCATATGTAAATTCAAAAACTTCTTGATCAACCAATGGCAAACCAGGTTGGTATGGAATTTCCACCATTAATTCAGATCCAGAAATGCTTATAAAACTTGGGCTTGTACCGTTATAAGTCCATTCTCCATTTAGATGCGGTGGCGGGATTAAATCATTAGAAATTAATGCATTATAAAGATCAAAAGGTTCTGTATCACAGGTCTCTACATTTACATTATTTATACCAAATGGAGGTAAGGCCACTCCAGAATATGGCCCCAGAATTAGGCGAATAGTTAAGGCAACATCATCTCCGCAATCCATATTACGAAGTTCAAACGTATAATCACTGATAACTTCTGTAGACCGTTCTAATGACCATAAAGATACATTTCCTGTATTAGGATCGAGTGAAATAGAAAATCTTGGATTAACAGACCAAGTACCGTTCTGAATGGTTAATCCTGTTGCGGTTGTATATTCATCATACAAATTAATGATTCCATCAGGATTACCATCAGTATCAAAATCAACGGTGGTCATATCACACACCGATATTTCCTGAACTAGATTACATTGAGAAATGATTTTCCCAAAGCCTCCTAAGAATATTAATAAAATGAATAGTAATCTTGTTTTATATTGTTTCAAAGTTTATTGGTTTATATGTTAGTGTCATTTCGACCCTATTTGTTACTAGCCAAAATGAAATAAAATTTTCGACCAATACGCAAAAAGCGGCAAAAATATGAAATATCATTAACATATTGTTAACACATTGTAATATGTTTCTGTAAAAGTGTTTTTTAAACTCTTGATTTTAAAACAGCTACAATATCATTTAACTTATAACCCTTTGCTTGCAATAAAATTAGATAGTGAAAAAGCAAATCTGCACTTTCATCTAAGAATAGTTTTTCATTATCATCTTTTGCTTCTATGACTACTTCTACTGCTTCTTCTCCTACTTTTTGAGCAACTTTATTAATTCCTTTTCTGAATAATGAAGCTACATAGGATTTTTCATCATCTTGATTTTCTTTTCTATTCTGTATGGTATTTTCTAAATCAGTTAAAAAGCCAAAAGATTGCTCATTAGTTTCATTCCAGCAGGTATCAGAGCCTTTATGACAGGTAGGACCTACAGGATCAACCATAACCAACAGTGAATCCTGATCACAGTCATTTTTGATATTTACCAAATTCAGAAAATTTCCACTTTCTTCTCCTTTTGTCCAAAGTCGATTTTTGGTTCTACTAAAAAAAGTGACTTTTTTAGAATCTAACGTTTTTTGATAAGCCTCTTCATTCATATAACCTAACATCAAAACATTCTTAGTAGTTGCGTCTTGTATAATTGCAGGAACAAGTCCATCATTATTTTTATTGAAATCTATTTTCATATCTATTTCTTATACACTTCGACAAGCTCAGCGTGACAGGAAAAAATCCATCAGTCTGAATTTATCAAAAATTTATATTGTTATAATCTTACAGGAATTTTATTTGTTCTTAATTCCTCTTTTAAATCTTTAATTTCTATTTCTTTAAAATGAAAAACACTAGCGGCTAATGCAGCATCAGCTTTTCCTTCTTTAAATGTATCTACAAAGTGTTGTACATTTCCTGCTCCGCCTGAAGCGATTATAGGGATATTTAGTTCTTCTGATAATTTAGACAATGCTTCATTTGCAAAACCATCTTTAGTCCCATCATTTTCCATAGACGTGAATAAAATTTCTCCAGCACCTCTTTCTTCTACTTCTTTCGCCCAATCGAATAAATTAAGTGCTGTTGGTACCTTTCCTCCTACCAAATGTACTTTCCATTCTCCATCGATTCGTTTCGCATCAATAGCGACGGTAATACACTGGCTACCAAATTTACCTGCTAAATCATTGATTAACCGTGGATTTTTAACAGCCGATGAGTTTACTGACACTTTATCTGCTCCATTTTGAAGTAATATATCAACATCTTCAATTGAAGAAATACCTCCACCTACTGTAAAGGGGATATTCACTTTTTCTGCTACCCTAAGTACTAAATTCGCAAGTGTTTTTCTTCTTTCTTCGGTTGCAGAAATATCCAGAAACACTAACTCATCAGCTCCTGCTTCAGAATATATTTGTGCAAGCTCTACAGGATCTCCCGCATCTCTAAGATCTACAAAATTGACACCTTTTACTGTACGTCCGTTTTTTATATCCAAACAAGGAATAATTCTCTTTGTAAGCATTAGTTATTTTTATTTTTTGTGTTTAGATCGATTCCTTCATAAAAACCTAAACTTTTATTTTTTAATTGTTTTGTCCAAAACGCAATTTGTCCTGTATGATAAGAATAATGCTCAGTAACATGGATAGCAATCCCAATACCAGAGAAATTAAATCCTTGAACCTCTCGTTTTCTCATCCATTCACTATACGTACAATCCTGTATAACCTCTTTTGCTTCTTCAACGATATTTGTAAGTTTATACAACAGTTCTTTTTTTGAAAAACCTTCTTGAGCAGAAAACTCAGCATCTCGCTCTCTTTTATCTTCTTTATTTCCCAAAGATGAAATCGCATACTGTGTTATATTTCCGCATAAGTGCAGTATAAGATTACCTATACTATTAGAGGATTCATTAAATCGTTTCCAAATATCATTTTCAGAAAGTTGATTAAAGCTAATAGTCACCATTCTAGTACTTTCATTTAATCTATAAATGATCTGTTCTGTAAACTCATTAATTACCTCTTCGCTCATCCTTATATCTTTTCTAGTATGTAATTTTCTAATTGCTTTAAACTAATACGGTTTTCATAGATTGCTTTTCCAATAATAGTTCCTTCACAACCAATTTCTGCTAGTTTTGGTAGTTCATCAAAAGTCGATATTCCACCAGATGCGATTAGTTTTATACCTTCTATTTCTGTCAGCATTTTTTTGTACAAGTCAAAAGAAGGTCCTTCGAGCATTCCATCTTTGCTTATATCTGTACAAATTACATACGAGACACCTTCTTTTTTATATTCTCTTACAAAAGGAATCAATTCCTTATCACTTTCTTCTAACCAACCACTTACCGCTATCTTTTCATTATGCGCATCTGCACCAAGAATAATTTTATCATTCCCAAACTGAGATAACCATGATTTAAAAGTTTCTGGTTTTTTTACAGCGATACTACCTCCTGTAATTTGATTCGCGCCACTATCAAAAGCTATTCTTAAATCCTCATCTGTTTTTAAACCTCCACCGAAATCAATTTTCAAACTTGTTTTAGATGCGATTTGTTCTAACACTTTATGATTTACAATGTGTTGGGACTTTGCTCCATCTAAATCAACTAAATGTAAATATTGAATTCCATGATCTTCAAATTCTTTAGCTACTTCTAATGGATTTTCGTTATATATTTTTTTAGTGTCATAATCTCCTTTAGCGAGCCGAACACATTTTCCGTCTATGATATCTATTGCTGGTATTATTCGCATGTTTAGTTGTTGGTTTTTAGTTGTTGGTTTGATAACGAAAGAAAGTTCTCAAGAATTTTTGAACCTATAGCGCTACTTTTTTCTGGATGAAACTGAGTTCCATAAAAATTATCTTTCTGCAATGCTGTGCTATATGTAATTCCATAAGTAGATTGTGCAATGGTTTCTTCTGTTATTGGTGCATAGTAACTATGAACTAAATAGATATATTCTTTTTCTGATACTTTATCAAATAATAGAGATTTTAAAGATTCTATCTGGTTCCATCCTATCTGTGGTACTTTAACATTATTATTAAACCGTACTACATCTGTATTAAAAATTCCCAAACCTTTTGTATCTCCTTCTTCGGTATAATTACACATCAACTGCATTCCTAAACAAATTCCTAATACAGGTTGTTTTAATTGAGGAACCAAAACATCCAATCCAGATGCTTTTAACTTGCTCATTGCACTACTTGCTTCGCCTACACCAGGAAAAATAACTTTATCCGCTGCTTTAATTACTGATGGATCATCGCTTAAAACTGCTTCATACCCTAATCGTTGAATTGCAAACTTAATAGATTGAATATTTCCCGCTCCGTAATTTATAATTACTATTTTCATTTATATTAATGAGTATTAAGTTATGAGTACAAAGCATTACGTATTCTTTTTTTTAAATAAAAAGTTTTGTACTCAATACCATCGTTTTACAACATTCCTTTTGTACTTGGCAAAATCATTTTCTCTGGATCTCTTTTTACTGCTACTTTAATTGCCTTGGCAAAAGCCTTAAATATAGCTTCTATTTTATGATGTTCATTGATTCCTTCTGCTTTTACATTCAGATTAGCTTTGGCACCATCTGTAAAAGATTTAAAGAAATGATAAAACATCTCTGTAGGCATTTTACCGATCATTTCTCTTTTAAAATCGGCATCCCAAACAAGCCAATTACGCCCTCCAAAATCAATAGCTACTTGGGCTAAGCAATCATCCATTGGTAAACAAAAGCCATAACGTTCTATTCCTAGTTTATTTCCAAGTGCATTACTAAAAACCTCACCTAATGCTATTGCTGTATCCTCGATAGTATGATGTTCATCTACTTCCAAATCTCCTTTAACCTTAATATCGAGATCCATCTGTCCGTGACGAGAAATTTGATCCAACATATGATCAAAAAAATCTAATCCAGTGGCAATATTACTCTTGCCAGTTCCATCGAGATTTAGTTTAATATAAATATCGGTTTCATTCGTCTTTCTACTAATTTCTGCTACACGTTCATTGAGTTTTAAAAAGTCATAGATTTTTTCCCAATCATTACTTTCTAAAGCAATATGATCTTTTAGTTCATCTTGTTTGATCGTAATTTCTCCTGTTCCCAAATTAGTATGATCGTTAATAAAAATTCCTTTGGAACCAAGGTTTTTTGCCAGCTCCATATCTGTCAATCGATCGCCAATTACGAATGAATTTGTAAGATCATATTCTTCAGAAAAATATGCTGTCAACAATCCTGTTCCTGGTTTACGAGTATTGGCATTTTCATGAGGAAATGTCCTATCCAAAAAAACTTTATCAAAAACGACTCCTTCATTTTCAAAAGATGTCATAATAAAATTATGCACTGGCCAGAAAGTATCTTCGGGAAACACGTCCGTTCCCAAACCATCCTGATTAGTAATCATTACTAATTCATAATCCAATTCTTTAGCAATCTTTCCTAAATAGGTAAATGCTTTTGGATAAAAGATCATTTTTTCAAACGCATCTATTTGTTCGTCTGCAGTTTCTTTGATGATCGTTCCATCACGATCTATAAATAGTACTTTCTTTTTCATTATTCTATTATTTCAGCAATGCTGAAATCTTTTTAAATTAAACCTTTTTTATTTTTTAAGCCATAATCGTATTAGGATGAAAATCATATCCTTTTTAGTGCTTCAATTAATTTTTTATTCTCTAAACTTGTTCCTATGGTTAATCGCAATGTATTTTCACATAGCGGCTGAGTTGTCCTATTACGAATAACAATACCTTCTTTAAGTAATTGATTATACCGTTTGTCTGCATCATCTACTTTTACCAATATAAAATTAGCATCTGTTTTATATACTTCTTTAATCAATTTTATATCCTTCAAATTAGCTATCATTTTTTTTCTTTCAGTAAGAATATTTTCAACCTCAGATTGAACAGATGTCACATCAAGTACACGTTCTAATGCTTTTTGCTGTGTCAATTCATTTACATTATATGGTGGCTTAATCTTATTTAATACTGAAATGACCTCTTGCGATGCATAACACAGTCCTAATCTGATACCAGCCATACCATATGCCTTAGATAATGTCTGCGTTACTACTAGATTTGGATATTTTTCTATATTATTAATCCAACTTTGTTCAGTTGAAAAATCAATGTACGCTTCATCAACTACTACCAAACCTTTAAAATTTTCCAAAATTTCAATCATCTTTTCATTAGAGAAAGAATTTCCAGTTGGATTATTAGGAGAACATAAAAATATAATCTTTGTAAACTCATTTACCTTTTCCAAAATTTTGGAAACATTAGGCTCGAAGTCTTTATTCAATACTACTTCTTGTTCTTTAATATTATTAATATTGGCAAGTACTTTATACATACCATATGTTGGAGGTAACGTAATAATGTTATCTCTACTAGGCTCACAAAAAGCTCTAAATAAAAGATCCAAGACTTCGTCACTACCATTCCCTAATAGGATGTTTGAAGAAGTTACACTTTTTTGTTGGGCTAATACTTCTTTAAGGCTACGCTGTTGAGGGTCTGGATATCTATTCACTCCATTTTCGTATGGGTTTTCATTTGCATCCAGAAAAATCATTTTAGAACCATCTGAAACATACTCATCACGAGCAGATGAATAAGGTTTTAAACCTAATACATTAGCTCTTGTCAATTGATTTATATCAAACATAGTTTTCATTAACTATTTGTTTCTATTTAGTATTATTATTTATAGTCACTTTTACTAATTATAATTTAAGAAAATTAGGTATTCAAAATTTTAATTGCAACTACTACTATTACGCTAATTATAAAAACTACAATCATTAAAATTATAACGGTTATTAGTAATATTCCTAAAAACTTTAACAACATTAAAAATGAACGTAACCAAGAAATCTCATACATTTTTTTATACGTAAACATGTAGTAAAAAATTGTAACCAAAATACTAATCGGATATAGCGATGGGTTTACCAAAAAACTCAATCCAAAAAACAACAATGTAGATAGTGTTGAAAACCCTTGTATATATGAATTTATAACTAAATGTTCTGCATAATTAAAACGTTTTCTACCAAAAGTCAAAAACGCCATATATGTATATAATGGCATGGTTAACAAAACCATGATATTGAAATACTTTACGGTAAATTCACTATATTTTTTATTGGTCTCTACTTGATTATTTTTGAACTCTATATACTTCTGATTGTATTCTTCTGAAGTAAAATAACTTTCAGGTTTTTCTTTATCTATTCTTTCTATAGAATTAAACATGGTCTCATAAAAAGAATCATTTATCATAGCAGAAGATAAATCCGCGTATTCTTCAGAAAAAGAATTAAAGAGAAATGTAATCAGTCCCACACCAATAGCCAGAAACGTAAATGGTGCTATAAACTTCTTTCTTGTTCCATCAATATAGTTTTTAACCACAACATCTGGATGCATAAAAAAGATTCTAAGGGTTTTAAAGTATTTATTATCCCATCCAACAACGTCATTAAAAAAATCTTTTCTTAACTTCTTCGTAGTAATACGTTCTCTGATCACTTTGGCTCCACAACCATAACAAAAATCAGCATTTTCTATTAAAGTACTATTACAATTTTTACAATCCATATATTCTATTTTAAAACACTATGGTGTTACTTTTTTAATATGAGAATACATTATTTTAAACTTTCTATTCTTAAGGTAACTGCATTTTTATGAGCTTGTAAACCTTCTGCTGCAGCCATTATTTCAATAGCATTACCTATATTTTTAATTCCTTGTTCTGATATTTTCTGAAATGTCATTGATTTCATAAAACTATCCAGATTCACGCCGCTATACTGCTTAGCATATCCATTAGTCGGCAATGTATGGTTAGTTCCTGAAGCATAATCTCCAGCGCTTTCTGGAGTATAATTTCCAATAAAAACAGAACCAGCATTCATTATATTATCAACATAAAAATCTTGATCGGCTACACAAACAATAAAGTGTTCAGGACCATATTCATTAATCAACTCAATTGCTTCGGCATCATTTTCGACATAAATAAGTTTAGAATTATCTATCGCCGCTTCTGCAATTTCTTTTCTTGGTAACACATTACATTGTTTGGTAATTTCTTTTTCTACGTCTTCGAGTAGTGTTTTTGATGTAGTAATTAAAATTACCTGACTATCCTTACCGTGTTCTGCTTGGCTTAGTAAATCTGAAGCCACAAAAGAAGCATTTGCCGTATCATCAGCCACAACTAACAACTCACTAGGACCAGCAGGCATATCAATAGCAACTCCAAACTTTGTAGCTAACTGTTTAGCCACTGTTACAAATTGGTTTCCTGGACCAAAAATCTTATAAACTTGAGGTATTGTTTCGGTTCCAAACGTCATTCCTGCAATTGCTTGAATTCCTCCTACTTTAAAAATGTTCGTTACTCCACACAGATTCGCAGCATATAATATTGCTGGATTTATTTTTCCATCTTTATCAGGTGGTGAACACAACACTATTTCTTTACAACCTGCAATATTAGCAGGTACTGCAAGCATTAAAATTGTAGAAAATAATGGAGCAGTTCCTCCAGGAATATATAGTCCTACTTTCTGGATAGGTCTTTTTTCTTGCCAACAGGAAACTCCATCAATGGTATCTACTGATATTTTATCTGTTTTCTGAGCAGCATGAAAAGCTTCTATATTTGATTTTGCCAATACAATGGCTTCCTTTAATTCTTTACTAACTAAATTCTGAGCTTCCTGTATTTCTTCTGATGATACTAACATAGAATCCAGGGTCACTTTGTCAAATTTTTGAGTATATCGATCAATTGCTTTGTTTCCTTCGGTCTTCACTTCATCAAAAACATTTAAAACAATATTTTCAATATCTGCAACTGTTTGTGTGGGTCTTTTTAGCAACTCAGACCAGGTATTTCTTTCTGGTTTATATATTTTTTTCATAATTTCTTTTGATAGTGGAAAGCGATACGTTCATACCCTAGGTTTTCCCAAAACTGTTGTCCTGCTTTATTTCCTGTATACACATTTAATTCAGAAGCAATGCACCCTTTGGATTTTGCATATTCGAAAATCCAATTCATCAACAATTTTCCAATACCTTTTCCTTGATATTCTGGTAAAACATATACGTTATCAGGTTCTACATGACGGCCAATATAATATTTAGTCAAAAACCACATTCCAGAGATACCAACTAATAATGTTTTGTCATAAACACCAACACATTCATAACCTGAAGAGATCATTTCTCGAAGCCGTGATTTTAGTTCTTCTAGAGGTATTTTATTATTAAGTTCTTGCAACAGCGGCAACACAACCTCGATATTTTTCTCTGGTATAAGCTTAATATCAAACATTACAACACCATTTTTTCTATTGGGCAAACTAAAATACCTTCAGCTCCTTCAGCTTTTAATTCATCTAAAATATCCCAAAACTTATTCTTCTCTACAACGGTATGTATCGAACTCCATCCTTTTTCTGCAAGTGGTAATACTGTTGGACTACGCATTCCTGGAAGAATATCCACAATGCGATCAATTTTATCATTAGGAGCATTAAGCAACACATATTTAGATGCTCTCGCCTTTAGTACTGCCTGTATTCTAAATTGTAATTTTTCAAGAATCTCTCTATTGTCATCACTTATATTTGGAGAAACTGCTAATACAGCTTCTGAAGTAAGCATGACTTCTACTTCTTTCAGGTTATTTTTAAACAAAGTACTACCACTAGATACGATATCACAGATAGCATCTGCTAAACCAATATTGGGTGCTATCTCTACAGATCCTGAAATCTGGTGTAATTCGGCAGAAATCCCTTTGTTACTTAAATATTCCTTCACCGTATTCGGATATGAGGTTGCTATTCTTTTTCCATCAAGATCTTTTATAGAAGTATACTTTACATCTTTAGGAACGGCTAAAGAAACTTTACATTTAGAAAAATTTAGCCTTTCTGCAATGGTGATATCTTTGCCTTTTTCTACCAATACATTTTCTCCAATAATAGCAATATCCACTACTCCATCTCGCAGATATTGTGGTATATCTCCATTTCTAAGAAACATAACTTCCATAGGAAAATTTCTTGTTGCAGCTTTTAATTGATCTTTACCATTATCAATAGAAATTCCACAATCCTTTAGAATTTGAACAGAATCCTGATTAAGTCTTCCACTTTTTTGAATAGCAATTTTAATTTTTGACATTATCTTTTTAGTTGTTGTGTTTGATCAGTTCGAAACAAGCTTTAAAACAAAAAACCCGTTTGAAAATGCTCAAACGGGTTATTATATATGATTAACTTATACACATATCAACTTACCACGCCTGGGCGGAGATGTAAGAATGATGATGATGTACAAGAATATTTTTCATGGTCTTCTTTAATTCTTTGCGAATGTATAAAAAATATTTTTTTCTGAAAATGTATTTCAGCTTAAATTTTTGCAATTCATCTTTTTTCCAAGTATAAATATCTCAATCATAATAATTTAATAAAAACATTTTTATAACTTTAAAAGACTAATACTAATCATCAACATATGAAAAATTTAATTTCGTTCCTTATTTTTCTCTTGTTCGCTTTATTGGGGATGTGGTGGTACTACTCCTGTAATTGGTGTCTCGGAGATAGAAATAAAGGATCTTCTATTGTAGAAGAACAAATTGATCCTGAAGCAGAAGCCAAAGCCAAAAAGGCTTATGAGGATAGTTTAGCGCTAGCTCATGGGCTATATGCTAAGGATAATCAAAATGCTGATATTTTCAGGTATCCTGAAAATTTGCAAATAAACAATACTGACTTCGAGGTATATATACCAGATGGTATTCAAGGTTTTGAAGATAAAATTGCTAATTATCTTGGGCAACATCAGGATCAAGAATTGGTTATTTATGGTTATGAAACCTCTACAGAAAGTGAAATGGATACAATTCATGGAGTTTCAAGGGCAAATTTCATTAAAGACCTTTTAGTGAATGCTGGTATCAATGGAGATCGAATTGTTTCTAAAGCGAAATTACATAACTACGAGTATGATGCTAACGGTACATATGATGGAGGAATCCTTTTATATTTTAACAAAATAGATGCTTCCAGATTAAAGGAAGTTGAAAAAGGTATCGCAAATAAAACTTTATACTCAGATTTTGGTTCCAAAGAATTTAAACCCGATGCAACCCTTACAAATTATGCATTGGAACTAAAAACTTACCTTGATAAATATCCAGATAAAAATGTCATAATTACTGGACATACCGATGATATTGGTAGCGATAAAGACAATCTATATTTTGGATCAGTCAGAGCAAAAAATGTAAAGCAATACTTAGTTTCTAAAGGTATTTCTGCAAACAGACTCACAGCTAACTCCAAAGGGGAATCAAGTCCGATAGTTCCTAATGACAATGAAGAAAACAAAGCAAAAAACAGAAGAATAGAAATAATTGTAAACTAAATAACTACAACTATGTTAGATTTTTTAAACGAAGCAAATTGGTGGTGCCTTCTACTATTGTTATTCATAGCCTTCTTATTAGGTTGGCTTTTATCAAGGTGGTCACTCAAAAATAAATATAAAGCAGACTTAGATAAATGTTTAAGAGAAAAAGAAAAGCTTAGAAATGCCAGTATGAACTATAAAAAGGCGAATACTACTTTTAGTAATCCCGTAGCTGTTATCCCTGCAGAAACAGAATCAAATGATGAAAAACCTAAGCTTAATTTTGCAAGTTTTGGTACAGCAGATGAATCTCAAAAAGATGATCTGAAATTGATTAGTGGTGTTGGTCCTTTTATTGAGAAAAAATTAAATAGTATTGGAATTTATACTTTTGATCAAATTAGCAAATTCACCAAAGAAGATATTGATACTGTTACCGAATTGATTCAGTTTTTCCCTGGAAGAATTGAACGAGATAATTGGAAGGATCAAGCAAATACTCTGAAAAATAAATAGTAGTAACACAAACCACACTTCTATCTATTAAAACCTCTAAAGTAAATATACTTAGAGGTTTTTTTGATTCCTATAAGTATGATAAAAAAATAGTAGATTTACGAAATCTAACTAACTTATATTTTATGTCATTATCTACACTGGATTGGATTATCATTCTTAGTTTCTTTGTCATTTTTGCCATTCTTGGAATTGCCGTTTCTAAGAAATCAGGAGAAAACGCACAAGAGTTCTTCTTATCAGGAAGAAATATGCCTTGGTGGTTGTTAGGGATTTCTATGGTGGCTACTACTTTTTCGGCAGATACACCTAATCTGATAACTGATATTGTGAGACAGAATGGAATTTCTGGGAATTGGGTTTGGTGGGCTTTCTTGCTTACAGGAATGCTTACTGTTTTTGTCTATGCAAAGCTTTGGCGTAGATCAGAAGTACTTACTGATCTCGAATTTTATGAGATACGATATAGTGGTAAAGCAGCGGCTTTTCTTAGAGGTTTTAGAGCTATTTATCTAGGCGTATTTTTTAATGTTATGATTATGGCTTCGGTTTGTCTTGCTGCTATTAAAATCGGAGGAGTTTTGTTCGGTTTAGCGCCTTGGCAATGTGTATTATATGCATCAGTAATCACTGTATTATATAGTGCTTTGGGAGGATTAAGAGGTGTTATATTTACAGATTTTTTACAATTTATTGTAGCTATGATTGGATCAATCGCCGCTGCATATTATTTAATTAATCTTCCTGAAGTTGGTGGTTTATCAAACCTGTTGGAACATACTAACGTTAAGGATAAACTTAATTTTTTACCAGATTTTAATGATACCAAAACTTTAATCCCTTTATTAGTAATACCTCTGGCAGTTCAATGGTGGAGTGTTTGGTATCCTGGTGCTGAACCTGGAGGTGGTGGCTATATTGCACAACGAATGTTATCTGCTAAGGACGAAAAAAATGCAATAGGAGCCACACTTTTATTCAATATAGCACATTATGCTTTAAGGCCTTGGCCTTGGATATTAATAGCCTTAATATCTCTGGTAGTTTTTCCAGAATTAGATACTATACAACAAGCATTTCCTAATGTAGATTCTAGCATCATAGGTCATGATTTAGCCTATCCAGCAATGTTAACCAAACTACCAAGTGGGTTATTAGGTATCGTTGCTGCTTCGTTAGTAGCTGCTTTTATGAGTACTATTTCTACTCATTTGAATTGGGGTTCTTCATACATCGCCATTGATTTTTACAAACGATTCATTTCTCCTGAGGCTACTGAAAAAAAATTAGTTAATATAGGTCGTCTTAGTACTATAGTATTAATGGTTTTTGCAGCATTAATCGCGCTGGCTTTAGAAAGCGCATTAAGCACGTTTAATATCTTATTACAAATCGGAGCTGGAACTGGATTAATTTTTATTCTAAGATGGTTTTGGTGGCGTATTAATGCATATAGTGAAATCACTGGTATGATTGTTTCTTTTGTTATAGCCCTATGGTTTGAATTTGCTCACGAAGCTGTTTTTGGATCGAGATTAGAAGGATATCAGGAATTAGTAATTGGTGTGATCTTTACTACCATCAGTTGGATTACTGCAACATTAATTACTAAACCAACGGATAGTGATACTCTGAGTAAATTTTACAATAAAGTAAAACCTTATGGTATTGGTTGGAATGGTTTTAAATCCAAAATATCACAAACCGATATTAACCTTGATAAAAGTACTGATAAGTTCACCATTGACCTCGCTTCAATGCTTCTAGGAGTATTGTTAGTCTATTGTGCCTTATTCGCTACTGGATATTTTATATATGGAAATATTACCAGTGCATTAATACTATCTGCTATTACAATTACTGCAGTATTAATCTTAATGAGAATTAGAAGAAAACGTTCTTGATTTGATTGTATTTTCTTAAAGCAATAAAATCGTAGGAATTTACTTGTTATTTTTTTCTTATATTTAAGTAATTCTTACCCTAAGATTTTATGAAAAAAATTATACTCCTTTGTCTTATAATACTTTCTGTTCAAATAAAGGCTCAAGAAAAAACGGTGGTGGTTGGTAATTCGACTACAACCTATGTAACTATTACTGAAGTTCAGAATACAGGAAACTGGACCGAAATTTCTTTAGAATTTAAGCCTACCAATGATATAAATGGTACTTTACATCCACCTACCAGCAGGTCTCCTTTTGTTCTTAGTGACCAAAAAGGCAATAGGTATGCTCTTAAAAATCAAATGGGATGGGAAGGCCCAGATGCAGGAGGTTACGGAACAGTAAAACTAGTTCCTAATCAAAAAAAATATTTGAAATTATTTTTTAATAAATTAGAAAAAATTGATGACATATATTCATTAACAGAACTTGGTTGTGAAAAAGGTTGTTGGAATTTTTATGACATTAGTCTAAAAGATAAAATCATAGAAACTCCTAAGAAGGAAAATGTATCCACTAAGTTTACCAGAACCTGGGTAGATTATAATGTCACCGAGGATGAAAAAAAAGGTATGCGCATTCATGCAGAATTCACAGTATTTAACTTGAAAGATACAGAATGTTATATGTTAGTGCGCTTTGCTGATAAGAATGAAAAATTTCTCACCACCACTAAAATAGCTTATAAAAATGTTTCTGGTCAGATTTCATTATATAAAAAGCTCACGCCAAAATTCGATAAAACTTATTATGCCGATGTAAATGTTTTTATGCCGTATACAGAATTTAATCTATCAAAAGAATATCATGACTTGAAATATGATGTAGATTTGATTTACAAAGACGGAGGAATAATTAAACATTTTGAAATGGTAAGTTTTTACTACGACAATAAATAATATTTAATTACTAATCAACATAATAAATTGCTTCTAAATATTTATTTGAAGCTGATTTTTCATCTTTTTTGGATTTTAACTCCTTAAGAACTCCTGCTACCTGTATTTTTTTTTCTGGAAGTTTATGAGAGCCTTTTGCATGCGCTATTATAAACGTATCTGTTGTTCCCTCTTCTACTACTTCATATACATCATACGTATCAATAATAGGGATCATGGTAAAGGTAGTTACTTTACCTGTTACAATGGGTATCATTATAAATCCATTAAAATCAGATTTAGATTCTAACTTTTTAGGTATGCCTGTTATAATAGTATTACAAGATAATTTTCCTATGGAATTTGCTTGAGAAGGTAATAATGCTACACAGGTATGTTCTATATACATAGACTGTAAATCATCTGTTAACAATGAAATCACTTGATTTTTATCATTTTCATTTAGTAATGAAATTGACAAATCTAAAAAAAGTATCATTGTTTGTTTATTACTAAAAAGTCCTGCTACTTTACCAAGTTCTGATTGAGATATTACTCCATCATCAGCTTTGGTTAAAATATTATAAAATCTTCCTCCATTATCTAATGAAGTTTTGGCCTCACTAATATCTTTATAAGGTTCTAATCTTTTCATACATTATAATATACGGTTACTTTATATTAGTATAAAATTGAGAGAGATAGTTACAACTAAATATTCTTTTTTAATGAAAAGCAATGGTAGGCTTAGCGAAGAAAAAACATTTGCCATCTAGTTATACAAAAAACTTATACAAACTCCCTTCTGAAACACCTTTGTCAAGGTATATTAATTTGATAAAATGAAATAACTATTAAGATCGGATATAAACATTCTTACTTCACATTCTTTTTTTGATTCACTAAGGTATCAAAAAGTCTATCTATCTGTAAAGGCTTCCATAAAAACCCATTAAAAAAGGTTAAGTAATCTTCATTATTAACTGCGGTCACATCTGCAGTAAGTGCATAAATAGGAGTATGTTGATTTTCGTTTTTTGAATTTCTAATGAGCTTTGCTGCATCAAAACCATTCATTTCGGGCATATGGATATCCATTAAAATAAAATCAACTTTTACCTTTTTTGCAGCCTCTACCGCATCCATACCATTCTTAACTCGTTCTATTTTTACACCCCATTTTTTAAGTAATTGCCCCATAACCAAAGCATTTACCTCATTATCTTCAGCAAGTATGGCTGTTTTATTTTTTAGTTGATTTGTTTGTTTTTGATCTATTTTGACAATATCCTTAGACTTTTGTAAAACTAATTCAAAATAAAAAGTAGAACCTTTGCCTTTTTTACTAGTTAAATTCACGGTACTGCCGTATAGCTGTACTATCTTTTTTACAATGGCAAGACCTAGTCCTGTACCTCCATTATTTCTTGTGGTTATAGTAGATGGTATATAAAAACTATCAAAGAGTCTATTTTGTTCATCTTTAGCTATTCCTACACCAGTATCCTTTACACCAAAGTATACCGTATCCTTATTTCCTGCTGAGGAAATTAACTCTATATCAATATCTACTGATCCTTTATTGGTATATTTTATAGCGTTACTGACTAAATTTCCTAAGATTTGAAATAATTTGGTTTCATCTAGTTTATAAAATTTACTGAGTCCTATATCTATATTAACATTAAGTTGTATTCCTTTTTCTAAGGCCATTCCCAAATAGGTTTCCCTAATATTATTAATCAACTCTGCAAAATTAACGGGATGCATTTCCAGTTCCATTTTATCAGAATCCAACTTGGAAAAATCTAAAATATCATTAATAATTCGCATCAAATTTTTTGAAGAAAACTGCAATGAAGTCAGTAATTTCTGATCATCTGCATCGGCCCTTTCTTTAAGAAGGGAAATAATACTAGTTACTGCATTTAATGGAGTTCTTATCTCATGACTCATCGCAGATAGAAAGGATTGTCGCATTTTTGCGGTTTCATCCGCTTGCTTTTCCTTTACTAAAATAGCCTCTTTTTCATGTCTAAGATTTTCTTCTTGTTGTTCGTATTTTATTTTTGAAATACGCTCGTAATTTTCGATAACTTTTAATGTCTGAGAATTAACAGAAGCATCTTTTTCCATTAAATAACTTTCAAGATATTTTAAAGCTTCTTTATGTTCGTTTTCGCTTCTGTATGTTTCATAGAGAAGATGACTGGCTTTATATTTTGTTCTAGAAAGATTAAATTTTGTACTATGAGCAACAACTTCTTTAAGCAAAGTTTTTGCTCGTTCAATCTCTCCTGTTTCCAGGTATAATTGAGCCAGTTTATGCTTAGCCATTCCAATACCGTACACTTCATTATACTTTTCATGTATATCCAATGCTTTTATAAAATCAGCACAGGCTTTTTCATACTTTTTGTTATAACTATACACTTTGCCACGACCATAGATAGCAAAAGCGAGACCTCTATCATCTCCTGTTTCTGATTTTAACGTTATCGACTTATTAATCATGTCAAGAGCCTCTTTTGGTTTATCTTGTTTAAGAAGTATCCCAGACATAGGATTATAAGCGTTTGACTCGAAGTTCTTGTTTTTACATTTCTTTGCCGATTCTATTGCTATTCTATATGCTTCAGCAGCATTATTTTTATCTCCCAAAATTTCATAAATAGCACCTAGTGACTTTTGGGTTCTGGATACGTTATGCCAATCATTATATTTTTGATAGATAACTAATGCATCTATCAAGTAAATCATTCCTAGATGGTAGTTATTTGTCTTATAATGAATACCAGCTATACTATATTTAGCATCCGCTACTCCTATTTCATCTTCTAATAATTCGAAACAGGTAATTGCTCTCTCAGCAAAAGATAATGCCTCGCTACCTTTTCCACAAATCATACTAAATAATGAAAGCATGTTTAAACTTTTACCAATACCTGCTTTATCCTGTATCTTTTCGCTTAAAATCAATGCTTCATTAGCTAACATTACACTTTCTTCTAAGTTGTTAACCCTAAGTTTATAGGATTCCTCAAGTAAGTGTTTAATTTTAGATAATGTATTATCCTGTTCGTTCATATGAATGAATACGTACTATAATTCGTGTTAAAAATATACTAAAAAAAGACTAAATGATCATTAGCGAGGTTAAAAATACTTTTTCTTTAAAGTTTTCAATCAAAAAACATCAACCTTTGACGCATAATAAACACAATATCAAGTATTTATAGTAAAGGCTAATGCAATTAGCTTTTAGCATTTAAATTTATAAAAACAAGTAATAGGTCATTTGGGATGCTATTCTTTTGATATATAGGTATAAAAAAACCACCATATAATAGTTATTATATGGTGGTTACATATTAAATTATTTTTTAAATGATGGTTCTTCTTACTGATTACCAAGAATCAAAGGCATTCCATCTTTTCCGGAACCTACTACAACTACTTTTGCATTTGGAGATTTCGCTAATTGCAATGTAGCTTCTATTCCTTTTTCTTTAAGAATTTTATCAGTTAGCGAAGCACTAAGAATCTGGTTAGCAATTGCTTTACCTTCTGCATCAATCTTTTGTCTTTCTGCTTCCTTTTTAGCTTTTTCTAATCTAAATTCATACTCTAAGGCTTCTTGTTCTTGCTTTAACTTTCGTTCTATAGCCTCTTTAATAGTTGGTGGTAATGTAACATCACGCACCAAAACTTCATTTAATTGTATAAATTGATTGCCTACAATTTTTTTAGTCTCTTCAAAGATTTCTTTTTGAATAGCATCTCTTTTACTAGAATACAATTGTTCTGGTGTATATCTACCTACTACACTACGTGCAGCTGAACGAATTGTTGGTAACAATACTCTTTGAACATAATTCTCACCTTTTTGTTGATGTAATAAACCTAATTTAGCGTAATCAGGCTGAAACCAAGCAGAAGCATCTAATTTGATCTCCAGTCCGTTAGAAGAAAGTACTTGCATTTTCTCAAAAACTTCTTGTTGCCTTACTTCATATACGATTACTTTATTCCAAGGAGCAACCAAGTGAAATCCTTCGCCCAAAGGTGGTTGATCAGTTACAACTCCACCTGCAAAAGTTTTATACAAAACTCCTGCTTCTCCAGAACCAATCGTAACAGTTGATTTTGAAATAAACACAATAGTTAATACAATAATAATAAGAATAGGTAACCCTATTTTAGGTAATTTTTCCATGATAAATGTTTAGTTTTTAAATTTTAAATAAGCCCATTATATTTTCTCATAAACCACTCTATTGCGAGCAATAATATGATAATTGCCAAAAGATATTTCCAGTCTATTAAAGATACAATATTTTCTTTGCTCTTCTGGATTACTTGATATCTTTGATCTATTACTAAATCTTTAATTATGATATCATTTTGACTCATAAAATAAGCCTTTCCATTAGTATTAGTCGCTACTTGTTCTAGTTTTGTTACATCTGCATTAAGCAATTGTTGTTCTACATCATAATCCAAAATACTAAAGCTTCCAGAACGTGATATATTTTCACCTAAAACCGTCACAGTAAAATCATAGTTTCCAGATGATAAGCTACTCAAATCAGCTTCATATGAATTATTTTTTAATAACATTGGTATTGTTTGAGAAGCTTCAGTTTCTTTATTCTTAATTATAATATTCAGGCTTCCTCTACGGTCAAATTCATATGTTTTTGTAAAATACTCCGCCTTTATTTTAATACTAGCATTACCATAATAAAAAGATTCTGAGATCGTATTTAATCTACTTTTTCGTTTATTCGATGCTAAATACTGTATCAGTTTTCCGAAAAAATCATCAAAACTTTCGAAGTTTTTAGTATCCAGATAATTCTGTGCTCTCCAACGCCATATTCCTTCACCAATTAATAATGCTTCGCGAGTTCCACTCTCTTCTATTGTCGCTAGTAAAGGTTCATCTGTTGTTACATTACCAATATTTCTATGCAACAATATATCATGAGAGGCAGTTATTCTTATTTCTCCAAACGTTCCTATTAATGGAGGGTATTCATTAAAACCAATATCATCTAACAAGAATGTTCCATAATTAGTATTAAATCTTGGAAGGTAATACTCTGTTTGCCTGGTAATTTCTTGCCTATATTTATTCTGAATTTTATTGAGAAATACCCAATCCGTTCTGGAACCAATTATAGTAAAGTGATTTTTTCGAAGGTTTTCTAACTTTTCATAAACTCCTCTAAATCTTGCATTAGGTTGATATAATATTATAAGCTGATAATCATCGATATCTTTTATTTCAGATGATTTACGTATTGTAAGGCTTCTACGTTCATTACTTTCAATACTTTTTTTAATAGCACCCAGATCAGGATGCACAATATCGCTTACTAACAGTACATTTGTTTTCTGATCAATAACCTCTACTGCAAAAGATTTTACATTATTAACCGTATTTTTTTCTCCTTGCACTGGAACCAAGGATGCTCTATATTGTAATACTCCAGCTGTGTTGGCTGCTAATGTAAAATTAATTACTTTGGAATTATCTTCTCCCGAAAAAGAAACTGGTTGAGAAAATATAGTACTCTGTCCAGATTTTATTTCAAATTTAGTGTCAACGGTTTCATTTCCTGAATAGGTAAGAATAACTTCTACAGGAAATTTATTTTTTAAGTATGCATATCGATTGACATTAAGCTGCTGAATCTTTGTATCAGTAACTTCTGTAGTATCTCCTGTAATTATGGGATAAATCTGCTGTTTATATGTATTGCTACTAAACTGATAGTCTTTACCATAGGTTTGATTTCCATCGGTAATCAATATTGTAGGAGCATTTGTATTTTTATAGATTTGATCCAAATCATCCAATGCCTTGGAAATATTAGTCTGTTTTTGATCAAAAGTCAAGCTGAGTGTATCTCGTAATTCATCCGAAAAGGAATAATACTTAACATCAAATCGCTTATTTAGATCTTCATTTTCTTGAAGCCTAGTAACGAATTCTGTAACTGAATTATCTTGATTAAGATGTTTTATAGAAGCAGAATTATCAGTGGCAACTACCAATGTTGGTTTTTCTGTGTAGTATGTGTTTTTTTTGAAAGTAGGATTAATCAACAATACCAGCAATGTAAATACACTAAGAAAACGTAAAAAAGCAAAAAACAGATTTCTTTTGGTTCTGTTTTTTGCTTTATACATATATTGATATAGCGCTATAATTAATGCTATTATAACAGCTGCTATGATCAATCCTATATTTTGTATCTGCATTATGAAAACTACGATCTATACGGTTCTAGAATTATAAAGATTATTTTAAATCGAATTTAACGACTTTGAAACAAAATAGTATTAAAATCTTCAAAAATGATTCTAAAACCATGAATCGTAATTCTATATTTAGGTTAGCATTCCTCCATCAACGTTAAGTACTTGTCCAGTAACATAACCACTTAGATCACTTGCTAAAAACAGACAAGCATTTGCTATATCATCAGGAGATCCTCCTCTTTTTAGAGGAATTGCTTTTCTCCATTCTTCTACAACCTTTTCATCTAGTTTTCCAGTCATTTCTGTTTCTATAAAACCTGGAGCAATTACATTACTTCGTATATTTCTAGAACCTAGTTCAAGAGCTACTGATTTAGAAAAACCAATAATTCCTGCTTTAGAAGCTGCATAGTTTGCCTGTCCTGCATTTCCTTTTACTCCAACTACAGAACTCATGTTGATAATACTTCCACTGCGTTGTTTAAGCATAGTACGTTGCACAGCTTTAGTCATATTAAACACACTTTTAAGATTAACTTCGATTACTTTATCAAAATCATCTTCACTCATTCTCATAAGCAAATTATCTTTAGTGATACCTGCATTATTAACTAGTATATCGATTCCACCGAAAGTTTCCAGAACATCCTTTATTAAGTTTTCGGATTCTTCAAAACTGGCTGCATTACTTTGATATGCTTTTGCCTTAATTCCTAAATCATTTAATTCTTTTTCTAACGCTGAAGCTGCCTCTACAGAAGAACTGTATGTAAATGCAACATTTGCACCTTGTTTTGCAAAAACTTGTGCTATTCCTTTTCCGATACCACGAGTAGCACCTGTGATAATTGCGGTTTTACCTTGTAAGAGATTCATTCGCTCTATAATATTTTTTTGGTATGCATACCTTTCTGATAATGGTATGCTTGATTTTGTGATTTCAAATATAAGAATTACTAACAGGTCACCAACAATAAACCCTGTGATTTCTCACAGGGTTTATTCATAAAAATCTCCTTACGATTTTTGACTGATTATAATTTAATGTCTTTTTTATCTTTTTCGTAGTTAAAAAGGTAATCAATATCCATTTCTTTAACATCACCTAATTTACCTAATGCTTTCATATCCACATCTTTCTTATTACCAATCACAAGTACATTATAGTTTTCTCCTTTGATATTTTTATCAAAGAATCCTTTAAGATCTGCAAGTGTCATATTTTTAATCGTATTATACATTTCTTCACGATTATCATTATCAATACCTCTTTTCTTTAAACTTTCATATGTCCAAAAGATATTAGATTTAGTAATTCGTTGTGCAGCAATCTTTTTTAATGTAGCTTCTTTTGCCTGATTAAACTGTTCTTCAGCTTCTGGCATATTAGTCATCAACTCCATCATTGCATCAACCGCTTGAGGCATTTTATTTGCTTGCGTACCTATATATGCATATACCAAATCAGATTTTCCTTTTTCAGAAGCATTTCCATATGCAGAGAATGCAGAATACGCCAGTGATTTAGATTCTCTAATTTCCTGAAACACGATAGATGATAATCCACTTCCAAAATAAGTATTAAACAATCTAGAAGCTGCCATTTTCTTAGGGTCAAATTCTGCTCCTTTTGCTAATAGCAACATTTCACTCTGCACCATATCATAATCAACAAAATATACGTTCCCTCCTGTTTCTTTCTCTAAATAGATCGTTTTTTCTGGATAATCAGACAGATCAGCATTCACTGTATGATTTTTATCCAAAGCAGCAACAGCGGCATCAATATCTTTTCCGTAATAAAAGATTCTTTGTTTATAATTACGTAATTCTTTTACTTTATCTACAAGTTCTTGTGGTTTAAAACTTTGTAATTCTGATGCTGTATAAATATTACGTAATCTAGAATTTTCACCATAAAGACCATAATTCATCAATCCAGTAAATAAAATATTTCCTTTCTGGGTTTTACCATCCTGACGCCCTTTTAGGATCTTATCTACATACTTATTATAGGTATCTTGATTCGGAACAGCATTATTCCATAAATGCTCTAGCAATGCTAATCCAGCATCTAAATTTTCTTTTAATCCAGATAAACCTACATATGTTTTATCATCTGCAGCAAAAACATAATAGCTAATTCCTATTTTATAAAATTCTTGTTTTAATTGTTCTGGAGTGTATTTATCAGTACCCAAATAATCTAAATAACCAGCTGCTAAAGATACCTTACGATCATTATCTTTCCCCATATCAAAAATAATATTTAGGTCAAAAAGATCATTGTTAGGATTATCAATATAAGAAACACTCAATCCATTATTTGTTTTACTTTCTTTGATCGCAGATTTATAATCCACAAATTGAGGAGTTAATGCTGGAGTACTAACTTTGTTAAACTCCTGAATAAAAGTAGATTCTTTATCTCTATTTAACTCAATCGGAGTAATTCCAGGGTTTTCTACTTTTACTATATTATTATCTTCACCTTTTCTTTTGTAAGTAACTACATAATTATCCTTATAAAAAGTGTTAGCAAAGTCTACAAGTTCTTGCTTAGTTATTTTCTTCAATTCACTTAAAAAAGCAACCTTATCTTTCCAATCCTGATGATGTATAAACGCATTGTAATATGCTGAAGCTAATGCAGTACTATTCTCATAACTTCTAGTTCTGTTTAATTTCAAATCATTGATTACAGCTGGAATCATCCATTCTTCGAACTCTCCTTTTTTAAGTTTCTCGATTTGAGCTAGTAATAAATCTTTTACTTCATCCAGTGTTTGATCCGTTTTTGGTGTTCCATTAAACGAATGATAACCGTAGTCATTTAATAATGTTGGAGAACATCCAGCACGTTGTACTAATTGTTTTTGATTTAGATTTAAATCAATAAGTCCAGCATTACCGTTTGATAATATCATATCTGCAAGTGTTAGCAACTTTTCATCTCTTGTTCCTAATCCTTCAGAACGGAAAGCCACTGTAACAGATTCTGCTGTTGGTCCAAAAACTTCTTTAACTATAGGACTCGTAATAGGTTCTTCTTTTGGTAGAACAGGATGTGTCACATCTTTTCTTTCCATTTTTCCAAATGCAGCATCTACTTTTTTAATCGTGCTGTCAAAATCAAGGTCACCCACTAACACCATTGCCATATTATTAGGCACATAATATTTATCAAAATAATTATGAATCGCTACCATAGATGGATTCTTAAGGTGTTCTGATGTTCCTATTGTTTTTTGTTGCCCATATGGGTGGTTTGGAAACAACCCATCTAACATAGCATAATAAGACTTTCTGAAATCATTATCCTGAGTTCTGTTAAACTCTTCATATACAGCCTCTAACTCTGTATGGAATAGACGTAATACTAACTGACTAAAACGCTCACTTTCTACCTTTAACCACTTATCCAATTCGTTAGCTGGTATTTTGTTTTTATACACAGTTTCTTCGAACCAAGTATGTGCATTCGTACCTTCTGCTCCTAATGAGTTAACCATTTTATCATATTCATTAGGAATTGATATTTTAGAAGCTTCTAAAGATACTTCATCTATCTTTTTATAAATTTCTTTCTTTTTTTCTGGATCTTGTTCTAATTTATGTTGTTCATATAGATCAGAGATTTGTTTTAGATATACGCTCTCTTTCTCAAAATCCTGAGTTCCGATCTCGTCAGTACCCTTAAATACCATATGCTCTAAGTAATGAGCTAATCCTGTAGCTTCTTTAGGATCATAATTAGAACCTGCTCGCACGGCAATATAGGTTTGGATTTTAGGTTCTTCGATATTCTTACTTAAGTATACTTTCAGCCCGTTTTCTAAGGTATACAATCGTAAACCTGTAGGGTCATTAGTAATAGTTTCATAAGAGAATCCTGCAGCATCTGTATGATTCTCTACTTTTAATTCATCTTTATCTTTTGTTTCTTGATTTGATGAATTCTTACAATTGCTAAGTACTAATACCATTGCAAATAGTAAGAGTGATTTTAATGATTTCATTGAAATAGTTTAAGTTAATGATCTTTGATGTTCTATTAAACGTAAAATGTTAAGGAGTGTTACGTTTTTTAAGAGTAATTTAACAGGAAAACATAAAGAATCTAGAAGTTCTCCTTTATTCTAAGTTTTTTTAACTAAAAAAAGGAAGTCCGTTATAGACTTCCTTTTACTCATTTTAATTAATAGAATTAATCACAAGAAGCAGCTGCACCAGTTAAAGCACCACCTATTATCCCAACAGCGCCTACTGCTCCACAACCTATAACAGCTCCTACGCCAGCACCAACAGGAGCAGCGATACCTGCACTTGGGGCTGCGGCTATTGCAGCGCCAACTCCAGCACCAACTCCAGCACCAACTCCACATCCAGCGATTCCACCTGCAATTGCTCCTCCAATTGTACCAGCAACACATGCTCCCCAACAAGACCACCATCCCTCGCAATCTTTCTTGCTAAAAGAACTAAACTTAACTAATTTGGAATCTTTTATTGTTTCAGTCCAGTCCGTAAATTCAACTAAAAAACCAATAGTATCAACCAATAATTGTTGTTCTTCAATGGACATTTTAGATCGTGTTACATCATTTTTCAATTCCATTAAACTCTTTACATACTCATCTTTAGTATCATAATTATTGGCCGTTTGAAGTTTATTCAATATCGAAATATATTTCTTTGAAAATACTGGACGATTATTTTCATCTTGTTTAATTTCTACAATTCTTAAACCATTTTTTTTAGATTCTTGAATAAATAGCTTACTTAAATCTTCATCACTAAGCTTTGGGTTAGCGATAGATTCTTTAAGTATAATATCGAAAGAATTTATTAGTGCAGCAATATTTCTTGAATTATCAACAAGCTCTTTCTGCTTTTCAATATTTTTTAAAGCATCAACCGACTGCTCCTCTACACTATCAGTTGAACAACTAATAGCAAATAGAGATAAACAAAATATTAAGATGAATTTTTGAAGTATATTAAAATTTAAAGTTTTCATTTTTTTTATGATTTGTATTTATAAAATTACTTGTGATTATTTATAGACATTCACAATTACAGTCTTATTGTTTTATAATTTGGTACTTAGAGATTATAAAACACACATTTCGTGATTTTCAGAAATATTAGCACAATTACAACTTGTAGTGTATACCAACATCCCAATTATATTTTTGCATAGATCATCGGCTGGTTCGATCTCATCTGTAGTAGATAGCCTTCCACCAAATACAATTTTTTGTTCTTTTTTATCTAAGACTTTTCCTAGTCTCGCAATACTCTCTAACATGATTTATGTTTTAAAATTTAAATTTTCTATGATCAATTAAAGACACTCACAGTATATGTCTATTCTTCGCGAAAGAATATTTATAATTAGAAAAAAGAAAATGATTCGATTTTACTAATTATACTGCCCTGTTACCATAAATAAGATTCTGTTACCCAAGAAAATTATCTTTTATTGTTAAAAAAAATATTAAACTAATTATCAAAGCAAAAAGCTCTTACGTTTTTGTAAGAGCTTTTTGGTTGTTTAAATACGATACGAGGTCAGAAACTTCTTAAATATTTTATTTCTTACCCGGAATTAGGTACTAGTTATAAACTAGCATCAGCGTGGGTACTACTCCTCACAACAAAATGAGTGAATTTGAGGATTACAAGGTGTTAAACCTATAACTAGTCCACTATCAGCATCAACAACTGTTACATTATAAAAACAAATATGCTCATCTTCTGAAGGTGCATGTCGCAAACCTCCAAGAATTGACTTCTGTTCATTTTTGTTTAATGTTTTACCTAAGTTTGAAACGTTTTTTAACATGATTAAAATTTAAATTACGATGAATACTATGATCACTATAATGACACTCATAGCTTATGTCTATTCTTCGCGAAAGAATATTTTATAATCAGATAAAAGAAAATGATTCGATTTTACTAATTATACTGCCCTGTTACCATAACTAGGATTCTGTTACCCAAGAAAATTCCATTTTATTGTTAAAAAAGTATTAAACTAACAATCAAAACTAAAAAGCTCTTACATTTCTGTAAGAGCTTTTTGATTATTTTTTTTATCTGCTTCGAAGTTGCAAACTTCAAAGAGCAAGTCTTTTAGCTTTATATTTTAACCTAACTACAATATAAATCATCACATAGGTCCCACGCATATGTCACACCAATATAGCATAATGTATAACAAGCAGGTCCACCTATACCTAAACTACATCCTGCATGACATATCAGCGTTCCAGCATAAGCCGCTCCCATACATAGATAATATCTCCAATTACAACCATCAGATCCTCCTCCTGACAATATTGTATTTGTCCCAAGTACTTTTGCAAAGGAAGACTCTAGATTACTTTGCTTAATATTTCCATATCTTTCTTTTATCATATTCCATCTTTTGGAAAAAGCTTTAGTATATGCCGTTGTTCTTACCGATACAGAATACCTAAATAGCTTATCTATTTCCTTGGATTGTTCATCAAGCTCTAATCCTTCTTGTTGTAATTGAATCAGTTTTTTTTCCAATTCATTAACATTTAAAGAATTTTTATTCATTACATCTTCCAGAAAAGAGGCATAATTTTGCATTTCGATAGTTAAAGCAATAAAGTCTTTATCATCACTAAGAGAAATTTCTGTTTCCCTAGCGTCTTTTTCTAATGCTTGTGTTTCGATACTATCGTCCTTAGAACAGCTAATAGCAAATATTGATAGGCAGAATACTAAGATTGATTTTTGAAGTATGTTGAGATTTAATTTTTTCATGTTTTCATGTTTTAAAAATACTACGATAATTTAATGACACTCATAGCTTATGTCTATTCTTCGCGAAAGAATATTTATGATTAGAAAAAAGAAAATAATTCGATTTTACTAATTATACTGCCCTGTTACCATAATTAGAATTCTGTTACCCAAGAAAATTATCTTTTAGTGTTAAAAAAGTATTAAAGTGATAATTGAAATAAAAAGCTCTTACATTTCTGTAAGAGCTTTTTATTATTGTTTGTTTTTCTAACAATATGCTTCGAAGTTGCAAACTTCGAAGAGCGAGGTAAAATATGTAAACTTTTTTTAGGACGAGACACTCATACCGGTACTAGTTACAAACTAGCACCAGCGTGGGGTTACAAACTTCGAAGAGTTAACTTAGATTGGATTATTAACAAAATTCGCAATCTCTTTTTTATATTTTAGAAATTTTATTCTAAATGTATTAAAATCATCATTACTAATTTTATTTAACTCTGAATATTTTAACAAATCATTACTCGTCGTTAACAATTCATTTATAAATTCTATTAAATTAATTGTAATGACTTCATTATTGTAATAATTCTTTTTAGTAAATACATTTTCATATATATCTAATCTACCTAAATAAACATAATAAAGAAAACCTTGTTTTTTTTCAAATTTAAAGGCGAAATCACCTTCAACAAAATTTAATACACATTCGCTTTTTTGTGTTTTTAACATTTCTAACAGGCTATAATTCCATATATTTAAAACTGAATAAATAAAATCATACCAATTATTTTCTGGAAACTTTTCACCTTTAATTTCAATCCAAATTGGAGCATACTTTTGTTCCATACTTTTTAATTTGAATATGTTCGTTTCTATTTTTAAATATTCCATAAATAGAATTTAATTTTTAATAATAGGATATGCAGTCTCAATTATTTTTGATTGTCTATTCACTATAAATTCAACAGTCCAACTTTTGTATTGTCCTATCATTTTTGTCTTAGTTATTTCATGAACCATTTGACTGTGTTTTGTAATATTAGAATATGCATTTTTAACTACATCTTTAATTTGACTTTCATCTAGCCCTGCAAATATCGTTTTTTTATTACTTTGATTTGCTATTTTCCCCCAATCAGAATGAGAATCAAAAATATGTTTCCAGTCAAATTTGGCTTTTTTCAATGAAGGAACACCCATAGGTAACTTCTTTGAAAAATTTAGTAAGTTTTTACCTTTTGAAAACTTATTTAGATGCAGTAAATTCCAAGGATTATCAAGGTTTACAAAATCAAAACCTGTAAATGTGGTGGACATTTCACTTGCCAAACCTCTAAATATATCTACAACAAATTTACTATATGCTTTTTGCGTATCGTATGTATTTATTCCAGTTTTCTTTATTCCAAGTTCTGAAATATTGTCATTTATAGTTCCAATATTTGCGTTATCTCCACCAACATTAATTAAACCAAAACTTGATAAATCTTGACTCCCTTCATACCACTCTACTTTACCTGTTTTTAAATTCAAATAATAATCTTCTGTATGCCCTCCATTCGGATCAGTAAGTCTTATTGGATTATTACCCATACCGAGGTATGGACTTGCAAACTCCTGCATTGGATCCGTAGTTAGCCAACGTCCAATACGACTATCCCAAAGACGTAACTCAAACGCTTCTTTTCCTGTTTCTGGATCTTTCTCTGCAAATTCTCCTTGATACCCATATCGATAATCGCCTTCTATATTTTTATTAGGCATTGGCATCCCAAAAGGATAGTAATCTGTCTTGCTAGCTAAAGACAACGCATTGTCACCATCTTTCATCACCACAGCTCTTACATTCCCTAAATGATCTGCTAGTTGGTATACATAGTTACCACCAGAACGGGATCCGTTATCTCTCTTAAAGACACCTATCCTACCGGCACCATATACTGGATGTTCTTCTAGTTTCATCTGTGAACGTCCTGGTCTATAATAAATCGCCATTGGATTACCAGCTACATCTCTTACATAGATCGTTTGTAGTAATTCACTGCCTATAAATGATTCCTTACGTACACGTTGTCCTCGATCATTATAGTAAAACGCAACTTTTTCTTTATTGGCTACTTGTAAGTGTACATTATCTATCTCGGCACTCTGATATAATTTATTAAAGGCATTTACTATCCCGAAACCATTAGGGATTTCTCCATCATTTGTAATATCTATGGTTACATACACCTTCACTCCTGTAGCCAGAAAATCAAAATTAATATGATCTACAATTCGATCGCAATAACCATGGGTATGATCCTGTGGGTTTATTACTATAGTTTCAATAATAGATCCATCTTCTTGTTGTAGTGTAATTGTAGCGCCTGCATTCATATCAATAACTTGATCTGATATGATTCCATCATTAAAGACAGATCCCAATAATTGCTTTTGGAATAATAATACATCAAACTCTAATTTATGATGCGCATTTGCTACCGTTTTAAAGTCTGTTTTAATCGTATAGGTATTATTGGGCTGTACTTTGTTGTAAAAATTAAATTGTAGTCTACCTTGATATGGGTCGCTGTTATCAAAATCTACGCAATATGGCGGTATATTGACTTCTTCATGAGAAATTGGTTCTCCATTTATAATTTGTGGTAGTAACCCTGTAAAAACATCTTCCTGATCAGATTGGTTAGCAATGGAAACATGTCTCAATCCTTCAGATACCATCCAATTACTATGTCTACCAGCTGTATTAAAATCTTCAAAAGAAAGCGTATGATAATTATTGGTACTTGTAGTACTTAACTCACTAATTTTAGTTACCAATCCTGCAGCATTGTAGGCATATAATACTTTATCTTGTTTATTAATCACCAATTGCCCTATGCTATTATAGATATAATTATCTGGTGATTGATTTTTCAAATCGTTATATCGGTTTATATTGGTATTGTCATTTGTATCTTCTACCTGGTTTAATTGGTTATTAATGCTACCGTAATGATATGTAAATTCATCCATCGCATTTGTACCATTGGCATCGGTAAAACCATTACGTTTTAATGTTTTTATATTACCATTAGCATCATAGGTAATGTTACTTACCTGATAATCTTCAGCATTGCCCGCATTCTCGTTTCTATAGTTTGCATTAGTTAGCCAATTGTTTTTATTATAACTATATGAATAGGTACTTGGTTGTCCTGTTTGATTTTGCCACTGTATCGCTTGTATATTGCCATTAAACTGGTTTGGACTAGATGCATTTACTTGGGCAATAGGTGTTGGTGTATTTGTTCTTGTATAATCGTTTCTATAATACTGTAGTGTCATACCAAAAACATCTGCAATAAAACCATTGGCACCATCCTGTCCAGGATCATTTTTAGTTTGTAATGAAGGGTGATTTATAGCTTTAAGTTGTCCGTTAAGATTATATACGTAATCTACACCTTGTAAATTTTCAGCTAATTCTTTTCTAATTAACTGTCCTGTCTCATTATAAAAATACTTTGCCTGCTCTTCAAAATTCTCATTATTAATCGATGTAGCAACTCGTATCAATTGTCCACCTACATTATACTCATAGTTGTGAATAAATCGTTCATCTTTGCTATGTCTTTGATAATCCACTTGTATTACTTGACCTGTAATAGCATCATAGGTATAATCTATTGTTTTCAAACAATCTAAACCTGGTATATGTTGTATAATCCATGTTACTCTTCCGTATACATCATAACTGTACCAAGTTGTCGTTGTTTCTGGAGATTTTGTTTGGGTTTTTGATACATTTCCTGATAAAAAGGTTTGCTTGTATTCTTTTTCGGATAAACCACATTTATTTAAATAATCAGCTAAAGATTTGTCTGGCATATCATACAACGTAAAATGCTGTTCGAAACAGTTTCTATCATCTAATCCATCTTGCACATCCACCAATGTCTGTATATCTATCCCAATAGGTACTGGAGGTAATGCAGGAGTTTCTGTAATAAAGACTGCATTAATCGCATTATTATTATAGTTAAAAGAAGCATCTACTGATAGAGGTCCAGAAGAATTGCCTGTACTGGTATAAAAAACAGTTCCATTTTTTTTATATGTCACTGTTCCATCTTCTCTTTCTACCATAAAAGAATCCAATGGGGTAAAGGTTCCAAAACTTATAATCTGGTTGTTTCCATCACTTACAAAATCTCCATTTTCATAAATCTGAATTGCACTTACACCTCCTACGTTTTTTAAATTAATTCCATGTTTAATCGTTTGATAACCTAGGTCTAAAGCTGCGTCTATTGGTGATAATCCTATTACTACATCATAATCCCCTAATTGAACTTGCCCTATTTGGGGTTTGAATGATAGATTTCCGTTTTCATCAATTGTTTCTACCGAATGAAATCCTGCATTCCATCCATCTGGAGCCAACACTTTTTTGTAGGTTGCAGATAAACTTTGTTGACCGCTTATCACCTGAATATATTCTGAAAAAGCTAAGGTAATTGTAGATATTGTTGGAGGATCTGGAGTGACAGGATCTACAGGAGTTTCTGGTGCTAAATAAAACTCAATATCATCAGACTTATATACCCCACTTTCGATAGGTCTTCCTAATCTATCATAATTAGTATATGAAAATTCATCATTCGAATCTTGCTTTATGTTCTGAGAAAAACGTATTTGACCATCTTTTCTATAAATAAACTTAGCTTCACCTTCATCTGGACTTTTAGTCTCCAATAACTGTCCTAATGAATTGTATGAGAATTCACTTTTAAGATTAGAACTTTTAGGCTGTGTAGATTTTGTTAATCGTCCCGTTTTATCATAATAATTCAATGCATAATCATAATAGTTTTGGCAATGACTTACCCCATATTCTCTATTTTCTAGATCAAATAAACTAGGATTATCATCTAAACTATAGGATACATGATAAGTTCCACTCCAAGGTGCAGGAAACGTATGTGTAATACCATATCTTAATTCTGCTCTATAAAATCCGTTAGTAGCTGTATATACTCCTGGATTGACTTGCATGATTACCTCTTCAGTAATTAGATCATATACTCTATAATAAAGACCTTCTGGTAGATTATCATATGAGATTTCAATACGTTCAAAACTATCTGCAAATTCTTCTTTTTTGTCTTTTATACTCTTTTTAGAATTTACATTTTTTGATTCATACTCTTGAATTCGAGCACCAATGCAATCATTAATATCATCATCCAAGTTTATGGTTCCATCTGCATTAGAAAAACAATCAGAGCTACCACCTGATCCTCCTCCAGAGGTTGTTGTAGTTGTTGTGTTCGTACTAATGCTCGTGTCCAATAATGCTATATTTTGACATCCTTGTGGTACATGAAAATCTACCCAACCTTGGTCTTTTATTATAATTCTATTGTTAGTTGTATAGTTATTGATTCCTTCTTCGTTCCCACTTCTTGCTGAAGCCAATACATTGCCATCATTATCTGTAAAAACAACATTTTCAATTCCATGTGCATCTCTACTAACGGTTTTTGTGGTAATTATATCCTCGTAATTAGGATTATTAAATGCTCTCGATTTAGAGAGTTCTTGCCCTGCTGGCATGCTAAATACATAAGTTTGGAGCCAATCACCTTCGATTTTATTTGCTCCTACAACTTTTTTTACAGCGCCAGGATTGAGTTTGCTATGGATAGTTCTGCTAAAGGGATAGCTTGTATTATCCTGATATTCATTTGTAGTATTGTTAGTATAATATGCTCCTAATTTACTAGAGGTACTTACTATTTTAGGGTTTTCTATAAAACTACCTTGGTCAAAATCTAACACATCATAATTTCCAGAATTTTCTTTCAAAAAATTGGAATCATACGTGAATAATCCTGTACTGTTTAGTGGTGCTGTTAGTGTACTAAAAGATGTCCTACCATGAAAATCATAGAGCACTTCATTGCCCCAGACTTTTCCAGAGATAACATCCCATGTTTGGTTTTGAGTTGCTTTTCCTAGGTTATTAAAAAAACCAACGCTTTTATGTAAAGTCTGTCCAGAAATATCATAACTAATACTACTTATCCAATTGGAGTTATCCGTTGGACTAGGAGGTGCCTCTTGTGCAAACAACATATTTACACAAAAAAGGCAGCTATATATAAAAAAGAATTTAAGTTTCATGGAATCATTTTTTTATTGTTTTTATTATAAAATGTTGCAAGCATTCGCTTCTAGATTACTGATATCTATTTTCACAACATTGTTAATTTTGTATTTTGAGAGATTGTAATGGTTATCCCTAAGAGGTTATTGATCCTATTATAATTTTAGTTACTATCATTATAATTGTATTTATATTGATTAATTAACTTGAAACCACCATTAGTTCCTGGCATATCTGTTTTTACTTCTTTATACTGTTTACTTAACCTACCAGCATTATCGTATTCATATTTTACTGCCATATTATTAGCATCCAATATATATGTTAATTCATCTGTATATTGATCATACACATAGGTGTTAACACTAGCATATACTGGATGTATCCTAAAATCATCTATATTTATTTGAACTCCTTTATATTGCTCTGAAAGCGTCAAATACAGTGTGTTATCCGAGCCATCCAAAAACTCATAATGATTAAATTGATACCATCTTCCAGCTTGTACGATTTCTCCGTTAAACGCTATTAATTTTCCATTAATATTGAGCCTCATCATGGTTGCTGCTCTAAGAGAATTAGCCCAAACAGAAATCTTATAATTATCTTTAGCGTATTCATCAGATCGCATTCTGGTTTTAAAGCCTTTATCGCCTGCTCCTATTCTTAAAGAAAACTGTCCTGTATGTGCATCACTTTCATCTCTTAAGTTTGCTCCTTCAATACCTTGATCTAGATACTCACCATCAATATTGTATTCTGCTCCAGAAGCATATAATTCTGTATAACTAGCATTACCACTGGTAACTACTAAAGTGTTATTTTTTGCCATTTTAGAGGATACATAATTGCCGTTGATATCTTTGTTTTCCAAAGGTGAAGACCAATGTGTATAACGTGTTGTTTCTGACACATTATTCCATTTTTGATCTGTAGGAGTTCCTATTGCCCAATCGAAATAGTTGTTGTATTTATTAACATTTGTAACATAAGCACCAGTAGTTTCATCAATATCATCTTTCCATACAAAAGACTTGTGCTTACGCCATACATCATTTAACTGTGTTTCATTTCCTTTATAATCGATATAGTTCCAGGAATTATTCCAAGTTGTTATATTGGCATTGAGCGTTTTCCAAGCCGCTGAAGATCCAGATCCATTATAAGACCAATAACTCAAATTCATTGTTTCCTGAGTTAACATATGTTTATTAGTTGGATCATCTACTTTAGAACCCATTTCTGGATATTTGGTATAGGCTGGTACTTGTTCTGTTTTTATGAATGAACCATCTGCTAATTGCGATTTCACAGTAAGAAAGCCTCCTGTTTTTGGGTCTATATTGCTATATTCTTCAGTTTGCTTAATCCCATTTTGAATTTGTATCGACCTTTTATGAACTACAGGGTATATTATTTTAGAAGAAGAATTAATTAATCTTTTTCTAAGAACTCTTCCTTCGCTTTCAACACATTCAACACTTGTTTCATATATAGGTGTATGCGAACTACCATGAATCGTATTCTTATAATAATTGTAAACCGATTTCATATTAAAAAACGATTCTTGAAGTACTCCTGGTTTTTCCATGGTACTATATTCTAGCTCTTCTAAATTTAAATATTCATTTAACTGCTTACTCATTATATGTCCTTCTTCATTAAAAACAGTTGTTTCTAGTGTATTACCAATAGAGGCTGTATTATCTTTGAGTAAAATTTGGTTGGATATGGTTTTTCTACCAGAATCAATGTAACTAGAATTATTTCCTGCATTATTGACGACTGAAGCTTTAAATATGTTATCAATTTCCATATTCTCATCAAAAATATTTAGAGCAGGTGTTAGAACATTAAAATGGTATTGCCTACTACTTATTACTCTATCATTAATATCAACATCTGATGCTGTAACATATTCGTAGGTAACTCTTGGAGCAGGTAACTCTGATTGATACGCTACATATTTTTCTGATCTAATAGGTGCATACGAAGTAATTCCTGATGTCCTATTTTTTATTGGATGATTATAATCATATTTTGTTTTATAGATATTGTTATTCTCGTCTATAGATGCTAAGGAAGCAACTCTTATTCCTCCTCCAGTTCCAGAACCAGGCACTCTATTTGCTAGTAGATTATAAACTACATTCCAACTATCTCCTCCACAACCACTTTCATCATGACATTGCCCTCTATCTTTAGCATGATATTCAATTGTCCCTGAAAAATAATCATGATGTTTGGCAAAAGCTCTTGATAAAACCTGATCCTTACCACTATCATCACCTACTACATCCCAATAGTTAAATTTAAAAACCAAACGATTAGTTTCTACTAAATGTGGAATATAGCCTTGTGGAGGGATATTAACTCTAAAAACATTAGTAACACATCCTTCGAATACTTTCCAATCTTCATCATGCGTACAGAACCAATAATCTAAATACACTTGCTCATTAGGGTCAAAATAATCGGTAAAATTAATATCATCTAAACTAGCATCGTTCCAATGATCTTTTTTAATTTCTAAAAGTAATGATCCTCCATCTTTGAATATTTTAAATTCTAATCCATTCGTCCAGTATCTTCTAGAAAATGCTTCTGTCCAATACTCATCTTCTTCATATTCTATTTGTATTTTTCCTCCGGTAGGAGCTGTAATTTGATTTAATGCCCATAATGAAGGGTTATTTCCATTAAAACCCCATGGATCCTTCTCACAACCTTCTACTTTCAAACATTGAGAATAGTTTACATCTTTACCTATGTAATCAAACTTATATCCAGGCATATAATCATACCCATTTCTTCCTAATGTCTTTACCTCATTTAATGTTAATCTACCTCGTTCTCCTTGATCGTTTACAAAATTAGAAGTAGAATTTAATGATTGTTGAGCGAGTTCATAAGAATGGTCAAATTTTATAATTTTCTCCGCTTTTTCGTATATCTGATATTTTTGGGTAGCAGAATTGACTAAGAAATCACCTGTATCAAGTATTTTACTCTGTTGGTTAATAGAATAATTTTTGTCAGCCATACTAGTCCAATTCACATAATGGGTTCCTTCTGTTGCAATAGAAGTATGTTGACTACTTTCATTTAAATAATTCTCATCATAATATTCATTACTAAGTAGAATTATTTCATTAAGCTTTAATGGCTTTTGAGTAACATAATTTACTGTTTTATCATTTTCATGACTAGGAAACCCTCTAGGATCACCTCCTACATTTTTACCTTTATTATCTTTTCTAATTGATTTAACAAATAAGGCAGTATGAGTTCTAGTAACGATTTTATCCAAATAAACTAACTGTTTCCTCCCCCAACTGTATTCTTTTGCCGTTTTATCCTTAGTTATTGATAGATCTATATAGCCATCATATGGATTTCTCCATACATATCCATCTGTCCATTTTCCGTAATCAAACCTCACCCAATATCCGTAATCACCTTCATCAGGATAACTTCTATTAACATCCTTTTTCACATAATCTGGACCTGTAATTGATGTTAGATACCAATGAGTTGCATAAGGCTCTTCTTTTCTTTTTTCATGATAGTATTCTCCATTATCAGCACAAAGAAAACATCCATTATCTTCACCATATTCATCATACACTTCCGAATTATTAATGTTTTTTGGGTATAGTTGTCTATAAAATTCTTCAAAATGATACACTGGTCTGGAATAATGATATGTTTTACCATCAGCTGTAGTAATTCTATATCCGCCTATACCATGATCTCTAAAACCTTCATCTTGGGTTCTATCATATCCTTTAGCCTCCAAAAAATTATTTTGAGATTTCAACACTTCTATTTGGGCATTCGTAAAAGTTTCAACAAAATTCCCCGATTGACTTCTGGTATTTATAGCATTATAGCTACTAGATATATAGCTCTCTAAGTTTGATGCATAATTTGATGTATTTATTTCTTGAGGAGATATGTTTAAATTCGCTGGAAATTGATTTTCAAAATAAAAATTAATCCCTCCAGAATTTGCACTACTCGTTCCAAATTGTTTTTTGAATTTATATGAAGAACTTGGATAATGAGAATTCACCAAAATCCTATCACTTCTATATGGTGTCCCCAATGCCTCAGGAGAAAGGTTTGGAACTCCATAACAATCCCACCAACCATTTGTTTGACCTCCTGTTGGTTCAAAACTATACTCAATATCATGACCTTCATTTACTATCATTCCACTTTCTAGCAAAAAAGGTTTAATTGAACCTGATAAACCTTGTGCATTTACTACATAATTATCATAAGCTGCATAGGTGAAATCATTTTTTTGTTTATCATATATATCCTCGAATGCTACAAAATCTTTTTCTAATTGAGGTAATTTTTGACTATATGAGTCCATAAAAATATCTCTATTTTGCTCATTAGCTATTTCATTCCCATAGCTTCCATCTGCTCCATTTATATATGTCATTTCTGAATAATATAAAGGACCGTAGACAAAATTATTCGATTTTTTATTAATTGTCATTGTAGTTTTACTGTAGCCTAGCGAACCTTTGAACCCTGCATAATAAGCGGACAATCCATACGAATGACTTTTCATTGTTCCTTGGCGTGATGAGCTTACTGAATGTGATTGACCTCCCATACTAAAACCAACACTAACATTTGATTTCCCTCTCCTTGAACTAAACGATATACCAATACTACCACTTCCAAAATCATCAGCAGCCGTTCCTTTAGCAAATGATCCACGAATACCTGCACTAACAAGTCCATCTGTTCCTAATTGAACGCCTATTCCAACTCTTCCTTTACCATAACCTAAACCAATAGAACCATTTAACCCTGAGTCATTCCCATAACTTGCGCCTAACCTCGCAGAGGCACTAGAGCTTTGAGACGAAACTCCTACTGAAGTTTCTCCTTTCATTGTTTTATTAGAATCTGCTGAATAACCAACAGAAAAATCCCAAGCTCCCCAACCTCCAGAAGAAGTAATACTTTGTGATGTATATTTAAAAAACTCTGTTTCTCTTATTTTTGCGTGTTTCCAATCATCAGGATAGCCCATTACATTTCTATTTATAGATCCAGGATTAATATTCCAACCTAAACCTATCCATGAAGCTTCTTGATCATATCCTATTCCTCCGTGATATGAGAGTGCTATTGGGTAACCTCCTTCTGGCGAAGGTATATTCAAAAGAGGTACAACATAACTAATATCTCCGCTAACTAAATCAATCATATCCATAGCATCAATAGGTTCAAACGCACCTGCCTCTGGAGCGTTTGGACCTTGTCCATACATGTTGATCGTACTAATTAATACAATAACTGTAAATACTATTTTATTAAACTTCTGTAATATTCCCATTAACCTAATTTTTAAATGATAATTGTGGTTCATTTTTTATAATATTGGTGTCAATTTTAAACTTGACTTCTCCCGTGTATAATCCTAAATCTTCTATCGTAAAACTTAAAGTTTCTTCTTTTAATTTATTCTCTTCTTTAGGGTAGATAAATAGTATGCTTGTACTCCTACTCATTCCGTACATACGTGGGTATACGAAATCTACCAGCGCAATTGTATCTTTACTTTGTGTATATAAATGCACTTTTTCATTCATCCCAAATGCTAGTTGATTAACCATAACTCCAAACTCGTTTCTATCTCCAGCTCTTTCATTAAGTAACTCCTGGTTATTTTTACTCATGCTTAAAATAAAATATAGGTGTTTGTTATATTTCTCTCTTAATATTTTGACTTTAGCATCTGTAATAAGATTTCCTATTTCTTGCTCTACCAAAAGATCCGTGGGTTTATAGGTCAGCTGAAAATCATAGCCATTAACCGTTTTACTTTGAGTAAATCCATTTTCTTCAATCATTATATAATCTAATAGTTCTTTTTCTGTAGTAAAGGTTTCACTATTGCAACCATATAAAAACACTCCGAGAAATAGTAATACCACTGATTTAACATAAATGATGATTCCCTTTTTATTTCCCATCAAAATCTGTATTTAAACCTTGTAAAACATCTTCTGTTAAATCTGATTCTTCTGAAGCATACATGACATTTCCAGCACCACTCGCCCCAAAAATGATCTTGTATCCATTTTTATTTCCGTATTCTTTTACATAGTCATTAATATCATTAATCACTGTTTGTGTAGATTTTTTATCCTCTTCTTGGATTTGTTTTTGAATAGCTTGTTGGTAATTATTAATCTGTTGTTGTTTGTTTGCTAATAATTGCTGTTTAAATTCTAATTCTTTTTTAGATAGTTTAGAACGTTCTTTTTCATAGGTTTTAATTTCGTTTTGCCAATCGGTCATTAAACTATCCACATTGGCATTCAGCGTTTTTGCTTTTTCTTCAAAAGCTGCTCGAACTATTTTTGTTCTATTATATCCATCTAATAACTTATTAACATCCACATACACTTGCTCTGAAGAAGATTGGAAATGAAAAAACGAGAAAATTCCGAAAGCTAATGCTAAGACAGAAATTGGTAATGACAACTTGTTCATAGTTATATTTTAAGGTAAATCATACTGTTATATATTATCTTTTGCAGAAGGTATTACTACTGCTTAAAAGACAACTTTTACTAATTATGCTGTCTTGTGACCATAATCAGTATTTTGTTACCCGAAAAAATTATCTTTTTTTGAAAGAAAGTATTAGAACACTGATAATCAGTATTAAAAGAAGAGGTAATATGATCCAATAAAAAGTATAATTGGACGGAAATAGTTTAGTTTCAGCATCACCAATCAATACAAATGTTGCCCAATAATGAGGTGAAGCATCTGATAAAGAAGAAGATTTTAGGTAGTTAATTTTGGCATTATGCAAAGCTTTGGATTTAGACTGCCCTTTAGCTAAATTACGGTAGAAACTTTCCATAATTTGCGTTGTGGATTTATCATTAGCATTCCACAATGAAGAAATTACGGTATTCGCTCCTGCATAAAAGAAACCTCTAGCTAAACTCATTACTCCTTCGCCTTTAGCAATTTCACCTAAAGAGGTATTACAAGCACTTAGCACCACTAATTCTGCTTGATTTTTGGATGTATATAGCTCATGATACTCCAGATTAGTGTCATGAAATGCTATCTGTAGATTATCCGTAAAATTAGCATGTGTTGCTAGATGAATTATGTTATAATCATCTGTTTTATTAAGGAAGTTGAATTTTGAGGCATTACTTTTACTAAAATTATTTCCAACAACGCTACGAGTGACACCTTCTATTTCTTTGTTACTATTAGCAATATCCTCTAAATCACTATGAGTAAAGGTTATTGGAGCAAAACTAACTACATCCTGAGAAGGTTTTCTCTCCACTTTAGCATTATGTTGCAAAAAGGACATTGAATACGCATAACTTATTTCGTTATTTTCTATCAAATATCGATTCGTCTTTTTATCTATTATTAAAGATTCAAATGGGATGTATTGTAATGAACCATCAGGAATTATAACTAAATGTTTTTGATCCAAACGAATAGAAATTTTATCCTTAGGTATCAATAAAGTATATAACCTGGAAGCAGTTTCGTTATAATTTAACTTATCCTCTTCAGTTTCAAATGGTTTAGATAATTGTTCCCTATAACGGACAATCAGTTTTTCTATAGCATCTATATTGCCTACTTTAATTACTTCTGTTTGGGTATTAGAAATTATAACAGCGTACAACATATTAAAAGAATCATCATTTAGATCCTTATTTGTTACATAGGATATAATGACACTGTTTTTATCCAAAGATTCCTGAACATCCTTTAAATCTTCTATCCTTATGATTTCTTTATTCTTAAAATAATCTGGAAACAAAATCTGTAAAGAATCTTCTAATCTTTGGTATTCTTGTTTTAGATCAAATCTTTTGTTTTCTAATAACCTACTACTGTCTATATGTTTTTGATTTGCAATATCATTTTCTAAATCTAGAATTTTCTTTTTAAGCTTACTATCTCGTTCTAATATCTTGACAGGCAATGGTAACTTATCTGTATTCTCCAGAATATCTTCTATCAAAAGTAATGCCTTCTTCTTTTCTGAAAAATAAAATGCATTTTCTTGATCCTTAAGAGTTTCACTAACAAGAATTCCTTTTAGATAAATTTCTGAAGCTTCTTTTCTCCAATATAATTTAGAGCCATCTTCTTCACTAACATCTATTAAAATATCAACTAATTTATCAGCTGATAACAAATTAGCAAGTGCCAATTCAAGATATTTAATGTTATATTCTTTCTGATGTAATTTTATAAGAACGGTAGCTTTCTGAATTAATGCTAATAAAATATTATATTGATTATCAGAGATTGTTAAATCATTTAGTTCTGGTAAAACTTCAATATTTTGATTCAAATCAGCACTTAGCATTAGTGTTTTATGAATATTATTAAGTGCTTTTAAATACTCTTTCTTGATTACATAATAATTACTTATATTATGAAAAACATCAGCTTTCTCATCATTATCAACACAATACCTTAGGGAGTTATTCAAAAAATAGAGCGCGCTATCCTTTTGAGTTTCAAATTTAGAATCCTTGTATAAATTACCCAAATTAGTATATGAAGCATTTACTATTGTAGAATCTTCGACCTCAATCGCCTCTTTTAAGTTTTTAAAATAATATTCTTTTGCCTTATCAAAATTAAACCTGGAATCTGTATTGTAATAATTTGCATATCCGTTATTCATTAGAAAATAGTTCCGTAATCCATAGAAAGAATAAGAGGTCGCCTCACTAAAAAGTCTATTAGTTTTATTTAAAATTTCAAACTGTAGATCCAAACTGTTTTCTGTATCAATTTCGCTTAAAACTTGGGAAAAAGCAATATATTTTCTTACCAAAAGTTGTTTTCTATCTAATTTTTCTAATAAAAAAATACCACGTGTATAATAATCTTTAGACTTAAAAAAATCTCCAAGATATCTATAATACTGCCCTATTTCGCAAAAAGATTTTGCAGTACTAAACTCATCCTCATTTATATTAATTACTTTTTTATGATTGACAAACGATTCTTCATAGAATCCTTCATTAGAATAAAAAAGTGCCAGATTATACAATGCTCCAGCATATTTATTATTTGTTATTCCTAGTTCTTCATATATCGCTATTTCTTGTTTTGAGTATTTAATAGCTTGTTGATAGTTATTACTTATATAATACTGTATAGAAAAATGATGAGCCATCTGTATTATTTTAGATGGCTCATCATTTTTATGATATTTAATTATTAGACTGTCGACTATTTTTCCTATTTCAGGCATACTCATAGTATCATTATCAAACAATGACAGATAGTATTCATACGCATCGTCTTGAGCATTGACAGATTGCCAATAACAAAAGAATAGTAAACAGATTAACAGTCTTCTAATATATCTCAACACTAATTTCCTTTATAATCCTCACAGTTATTATCAAAATAAGCTTTGGTTACTGGTTCATTATCGGATTGTGGATTTCGTTTAGGCTTTCCTTTGTTATACTTTATCAAATCAAAAATCCATGTTTCGACATCTTCAAACTCACATTGTTCTACATTCAATAACAGTCTAATATCTATATACTGTTGTCGTATCCTTTCTTTAGTTCTTTCATCGGTTCCTTTTGCATATACAATCAAGATTTCAATTGTTTTATCATCTTCTATTAAAGATCTATTCTTTTCTATTGTAACCTCATTAGCTACAACATCATTGGTAACTGGGTCAGTACTACAACCAACCATAAAAAACATTGTACAAATAATTGTAACTTTATTTACAAAAAACTGTCTATTCATTATCTTACTTCTTTAAATTAATTTAATTTCACCTTATTGGTTACCAAAATGTACTTTTTGTTACCCAGGCGAATATAAAAAAATTATTTTTGCTACGGATTTACAATCATTTAATGACGGAAAAAACGCAACACTTGACTAGCTTATTGAATAATGATACCAAAGGTATCATGAAAATATATTCTTTAGTCTTTCCTAGAGTTAGGAAATTTGTAATACAAAATAAAGGTATTCAGCAAGATGCAGAGGATATTTTTCAAAAAGCTTTGATACAAATCACCGTTAGATACCGAAAAGAAAAGTTTGAAATCAATACCAGTTTTGAAGCTTATTTATTCACCGCTTGCAAAAATTTATGGCGTAAAGAATTAAAAAAATCTAAAAACAGGGTAACAAATACAGAAATTATAGAACTAGTCCCTGAAGAGCGAGATATGGCATTAAGCATTTTAGAGCAAGAGAGATGGGAACTCTTTACAGAAAAGCTAGATCTAATCTCAGAAAACTGTAAAAAAGTATTAACCATGTTTTTTAATAATATCTCATATGGTGAAATTGTAAAAAAAATGGGATACAATTCGGAAACTGTGGCAAGACAGCGTGTTTTTAAATGTAAAGCAAGATTATCTGAATACATCAAAGATGATCATCGTTATAATCCGCTCAAAACATTATGAATATAGAAGAAGACATATTAATTCAAAATTTCCTCAATGGTAAGCTTTCTGAACAAGAAAGAAATGAAGTATTGTCGAAAATCGAAGAAAATCCTGATTTTAAGGAAAAAGTAAATTTTGAGAAGCAACTACATCTTAATTTAAATCATACGGATTGGAGTATTGGCAGCAACCATTCACTACCCGAAGTAAAAGAATATGAAGAATTGCTAAAAGATGCAACTACTCAAGAGTTAAAAAATACACTAAAAACAGTTAATTCGGATTATCAGAAAAAGCAAATTAAACAACCAAGATCTTGGTTGTTATATTCTGGTATTGCTGCGATCCTGTTACTAATTGGAGTTACTATATTTTCAACTTCTAACAATCTATCATCAGAGGAATTATATGCAAGCTATATTAATCATTCAGAACTTCCATCGCTGATAGATCGTGGTTCGACGGATCAAACAGTTTTGATAAATGCTCAAAAACTTTTTGAAGCAAAGCAATATGATCAGGCTTTAGATATCTTAACTAATGATATTGATAGTGTTCAACAAAATAAAGCAATCGTTTATTTGTATACAGGAATTTCGCAAATGGAATTGAATCAATTTGACCAAGCCGAAAACACCTTTAACAAACTAATTAACAGCAAGTTTATAGATGCTCCAAAAGGTATTTGGTTTAAAGCGTTATTACTTCTTAAACAAAATAAAATTAAGGATGCTAAAGATTTACTTATGCAAATCGCAAAATCTCCTAGCAATTATAAATCCAAAGAAGCATCAGAGCTTTTGGAACAATTATAAACTAAAAAATCCATGAACAAGTCATGGATTTTTTAATTTATTAAAATTAGTTATCTCTATTTTAAAAGATCTCTAATTCAATATTAGCCTAATACTTCGGCTACTTTTTTACCTATTTCTGCAGGAGAATCTACTACGTGAATTCCACATTCTCTCATAATTGCTTTCTTTGCTTCAGCAGTATCTTCACTACCACCAACAATTGCACCAGCATGTCCCATAGTACGTCCAGCAGGAGCAGTCTCTCCAGCAATAAATCCAACAACTGGTTTAGATGTTCCACTTTCTTTAATCCATCTTGCTGCATCTGCTTCTAACTGTCCACCGATCTCACCAATCATTACTACACAACTTGTTTCTGGATCATTGATTAATAATTCAACTGCTTCTTTTGTAGTGGTTCCGATTATTGGATCTCCACCAATTCCAATTGCAGTAGTGATTCCTAACCCTTGTTTTACAACTTGATCTGCTGCTTCATATGTTAGGGTACCTGATTTAGAAACAATACCTACATTCCCTTTTTTAAATACAAAACCTGGCATAATACCAACTTTTGCTTCTCCAGGAGTAATTACACCTGGGCAATTAGGTCCAATCAAACGGCAACCTTTATTTTTTATATAATCGGATGCTTTAATCATATCAGCAACAGGAATACCTTCAGTAATTGTAATAATAACTTTAATTCCTGCATCAGCAGCTTCCATGATTGCATCTGCTGCAAATGCCGGTGGAACAAAAATAATAGTAGTATCAGCTCCTACTTCTTTAACAGCATCTTCTACAGTATTAAAAACTGGTTTATCAAGGTGAGTTTGTCCACCTTTACCAGGAGTTACACCTCCAACAACATTGGTACCATACTCGATCATCTGACCAGCATGAAAAGTACCTTCGCTACCTGTAAACCCTTGTACTATAATTTTAGAATCCTTATTTACTAGAACACTCATTGCGTTATGATTTTTATATTTTTTTGCAGTCCCAAAAGTACGGTTTTGAATACTATAGTTAAAATGAAAAAACAAAAAAATATTATTTTTTGTTTTTTACTATTTTCATTGTACCAAGAACACGTGTTTTTGAGAGTTCAGCATATATTTTGATTATTAAATCTCTTATTTAGAAAGAAACGATTTTAAGTTTTCGGGAGTATTATCTCCTTGTTGACTAATCTGGTATCCTCTATATAGTTTATCATCTTTTAGCTCCCATATAGCTATAAAATGTGCAATAGCTTCTTCCTTATCAGGTCTTTCTATTGTTTTTGCTATATATGTATATCTAATGGTAACCATATCACCTTCTTCTAAAAGATGGCTAATTTCACATCTAAAGGTTTCAAAAGAGCTAGACATTTCTTTAAACATGCTCTTGATGTCTTGAAAACTCTTTTTGTTAAACCCAAAACTACTATTCCAATTTAGTTCTACTTCAGGATGTAAATAATCAGAAAAGGCTTCTATATTATGTATTAAATCCGTTTGATAGAAGGATTTAACGACGTCTTTTGCTGTTTTACTCATTATTCTTTAATTTTTCAATTATTTCAGGGATTTGCCGGATCGCGGCAATTTCTTTATACTTTTTTCTAAAATCATCTGCAGGAGTTCCAAAATAGCTTTTATTTCCTTCAAGAGATTTACTTATTCCAGATTGTGCGGAGATAACTGCTTTGGTTCCTATAGTAATCCCACTAGTTACTCCTACTTGTCCCCATAAAGTAACTTCATCTTCTATAACAACACAACCCGCAATTCCCACTTGCGAAGCTATTAAACATTTTTTTCCAATTACGGTGTCATGTCCAACATGTACTTGGTTATCTATTTTAGTACCTTCTTTTATTGTAGTATCTCCTGTAACACCTCTATCAATCGTACATAATGATCCTAAGTCTACGTGATCTTCTATCACTACTCTACCTCCAGAAATCAACTTATCAAATCCTTCTGGGCGTTTTTTATAATAAAAAGCATCTCCTCCTAGCACTGTTCCCGCATGTATAGTAACATTATTTCCTATAATGGCATTATCATATATACTCACATTTGCATGAATCAAACAGTTATCTCCAATTACCACATTATTACCTACAAAAGTACCTGGTTGAATTATCGTGTTTTTTCCAATTTTGGCAGTTTCCGATATTCTAACCGTTGCCTTTTCAAAGGGTTTAAAATATGTAGTAAGGGTATTGAAATCTCTGAAAGGGTCATCAGAAATCAGCAGTGCTTTTCCTTCAGGACAATCAACTTTTTTATTGATCAATATTACAGTAGCTTCACTTTCTAAGGCTTTATCATAATATTTTGGATGATCAACGAAGACAATATCTCCAGGAGTAACCACATGAATTTCGTTCATTCCTAAGACAGGAAAATCAGGACTACCAATAAATTCGGAAGATATTATTGTAGCTATTTGCTTTAAGGTGTGTTTTTGAGGAAATTTCATTATTTAAAAATTCAGAAAATTTACTTCTGAATTATTCTTTAATACGTTCTTTATATGTACCCTTTTCAGTTTCCACTTTGATTTTATCACCTTCGTTAATAAAAAGTGGAACCATTACCTCTGCTCCTGTTTCTACCACTGCAGGTTTTGTTGCATTTGTAGCTGTATTTCCCTTTACTCCAGGCTCTGTCGAAGTTACTTCAAGAATTACACTAGCTGGCATTTCTACAGAAAGTGGCATCTGATCCTCAGAGTTTATGATCACTGTAACAACCTCTCCTTCTTTTAATAATTCTGGAGCGTCTAATGTAGATTTCTCTAAAGTTATTTGATTATAATCTTCTGTATTCATAAAATGATGTGTATCACCTTCTGCATACAAAAACTGAAATTTATGCGTCTCTACTCTTACATCATCAATTTTATGACCTGCAGAAAATGTATTATCAATCACTTTCCCTGTAGTAACACTTTTTAATTTTGTACGCACAAAAGCAGGACCTTTTCCTGGTTTTACATGTAAAAACTCTATAATCTTATATATATCGTGATTGTACTTAATACACAATCCATTTCTAATATCACTTGTACTTGCCATTGTTGTTTTTATTACTTATTCCTATTCGTATAATTCTCTATTACTATTAATTAGAGAAATATCCTTTCATTATACCTCTTTGAGAATTTTTAATAAATTCTAAAACTTCATCTCGTTCTGGAGTAGCTTCCATTTCTGCTTCTATAATTGCCACAGCCTGAGAGTTATTATAATTACTTTGGTATAATATTCTATAAATTGACTGTATCTCTCTTATTTTTTCAGTACTAAAACCTCTTCTTCGTAATCCAATTGAATTAATACCTACATATGAAAGAGGTTCACGAGCTGCTTTAGCATATGGTGGTACATCTTTACGCACTAAAGAACCTCCTGTAACAAAAGCATGATTACCGATACTACAAAACTGTTGTACCGCTGCCATACCAGCCAAAACTACATAATCACCAACATTAATATGACCTGCTAATGTACTGTTATTAGAAAATATACAGTGGTCACCCACAATACAATCATGAGCAATATGGCAATATGCCATTATCCAGCAATTCTTACCTATTTTAGTTTTCATTCTATCGGTAGTACCTCTATTTATGGTAACACATTCACGAATTGTTGTGTTATCACCTATTTCGGTAGTAGTATCTTCATCATTAAACTTTTTATCCTGCGGAACTGCAGATATAACTGCTCCAGGAAAAATACTGCAATTTTTACCAATACGAGCACCTTCCATAATAGTAACATTAGAACCTATCCAGGTTCCTTCTCCAATGACTACATTATTATGAATCGTAGTAAAGGGTTCTATAACTACATTTTTTGCGATCTTTGCGCCAGGATGAACGTATGCTAAAGGCTGATTCATTGATTTTATTTTGATATTTCTAGATACAATATAGTATTATATGGTATTCTAAATAATTATTTTGATTTTACAATTTGCGCCATAAGTTCTGCTTCGGTAACTAATTTTCCATTAGCATACGCGAAAGCCTGCATATGACAAATCCCTCTTCTTATAGGTGTAAGTAGCTCTAATTTAAATATTAGTGTATCCCCAGGCAGCACTTGTTGTTTAAATTTCACCTTATCTATTTTCATAAAATAGGTCAAATAGTTTTCTGGATCTGGTACTGTACTTAATGCTAAAATACCTCCTGTCTGTGCCATTGCTTCTACCTGCATTACTCCAGGCATTACAGGAGCACCTGGAAAGTGTCCCACAAAAAATGGCTCATTCATGGTCACATTTTTCATTCCAACTACATGACTGTCAGACATTTCTAAAATCCTATCAATCAATAAAAACGGTGGTCTATGCGGAAGCATAGTCATGATTTTATTAATATCCATTAAAGGCTCTTTATTTAAATCAAATTGCGGAACCTTATTTCGTTTTTCAATTTTTATAATTTTAGAAAGTTTTTTTGCAAACTGGGTATTTACATAATGCCCAGGTTTATTTGCAATAATTTTCCCTCTAATTCGCGTACCGATAAGGGCAAGATCTCCTATTACGTCCAACAATTTATGTCGTGCTGCTTCATTAGGATAATGAAGTGTAAGGTTATCTAATATTCCATTAGGTTTTATAGCTATAGATTCTTTACCAAAGGCTACCTTTAACTTTTCCATTGTACCAGGACTTAACTCCTTATCTACATATACGATAGCATTGTTTAAGTCTCCTCCTTTAATTAAACCGTGCTCTAATAGCATTTCTAGTTCATGTAAGAAACTAAAAGTTCTAGCATCGGCAATTTCTTCTTTAAACTCTGAAAGATGTTTTAAAGATGCATTTTGCGTTCCTAATACCTTGGTACCAAAATCTACCATAGTAGTTACCTGATACTCATCAGATGGCATTACTATAATTTCGCTTCCAGACTCCTCATCAGTATAAGAAATCACATCTTTTACGATATATTCGTCTCTTTCTACTTCTTGTTCTACAATTCCTGCTTCTTCTAAGGCTTGTATAAAAAACTTACTAGAACCATCCATAATTGGTGGTTCTGAAGCATTAAGTTCTATTAAAAGGTTATCTATTTCTAGACCTACACAAGCAGCAAGTACATGTTCTGAAGTTTGAATACTAACACCATTCTTTTCTAGATTGGTACCTCTCTGTGTATTCACCACATAATTAGCATCTGCCTCAATAATTGGGCTTCCTTCTAAATCCACACGACAAAAAGCATATCCATGATTCTCTGGAGCTGGTTTAAAAGTTAAAATAACTTCTTTTCCTGTATGAAGTCCTACTCCTTTGAGTTCAACTTCTTTTTGTATGGTCCTTTGTTTATTTGCAACGGCATTACTCATTGTCATTTATCTTTTTCTCAAGTTTGTATACTCTATCTACAATTTTGGGTAAATTTTTAAAATGTACGTAAGATTTGTTATAATCTGAATATCCTAGTGCTGGAGAACCTTGAATCGCTTCTCCATCTTTTATATTCCTTCCTATACCAGATTGCGCCTGGATTCTTACTCCATTACCAATAACAAGGTGCCCTGCAATACCAACTTGTCCACCAATCAAACAATGTTTTCCTATTTTGGTTGATCCTGCTATACCAGTTTGTGCCGCAATTGCTGTATGTTCTCCTATTTCTACATTATGTGCTATCTGAATCTGATTATCCAGCTTCACTCCTTTACGAATCACTGTAGATCCTAAAGTTGCTCTATCGATGGTAGTTCCAGCTCCAACATCTACATTGGATTCTATAATAACATTTCCTGTTTGTGGTACTTTACTATATTCTCCTTTTTCATTAGGGGTAAAACCAAATCCATCTGCACCGACAATGGCGCCACTATGAATAACACAATTATCCCCAATAATGGATTCAGAATATATTTTGGCTCCTGCAAAAACTACAACATCATCTCCTATTGTTACATTATCCCCTATATAAACATTCGGGTAAATCTTTGCATTTCTACCAATACTTACATTATCGCCTAAATAAGAAAATGCACCTAAGTACATATTTTCTCCATATTTGGCTGTGTCAGAAATAAAACTTGGTTGTTCTATACCCGTTTTATTCATCTTAACCATATTGTAATAATCCAATAACTGAGAGAATGCTTTATACGCATCATCAACCCTTATCAGTGTTGTCTTAATATCAGACTCAGCTTCAAACTTTTTATCCACAATAGTAATGGATGCATCAGTAGAATAGATATATGGAGTATATTTGGGATTAGACAAGAATGTTAGTGAACCTTTAGTTCCTTCTTCTATCTTTGCTAGTTTTGATACTTCTACGGTTTCATCTCCTTCGATTTCACCATTCAAAATACCTGCAATCTGTGTGGCTGTAAAAATCATTAGCAACAAAAGTATAAAAAATGTGTTAATCTTTATGCTTTGGATAACATATAAAATATTTAGTTACTGGTTTTGACAACGCCTTCAAATTGAATTGATCCGTAGCACTCACAATATCAACTATTTTCCTCGATTTATACAAAATGTTTATATTCTGTTTATTTTGGTGATATGCTTGATTAGAAATGGTCCCAGTAAAAACAAAATAGCTTGCCTCTTGATCAGAAATATCATATTTCTGTTTAAATTCATCAATATGCTTATTTATTTTATCTGTGCTAAAAACTTTCTTCTTTATCTTTATTCGTAACAAATCTCTATTAATAATCATAGAGCAAAGGTTACGTAATACAAAATCTTCTGATGTTGCCCAATCTTTCATGGCCGATACGATATCGTAATCATCCAAATTAGAAAACGTATTCAACACATCTTCTGTAAAATTATCTGCTGAAATCTTATTTTCTAAAAAGAACTTCAACGCTTTGCTTGCTTGCAATTCAAATCCTTGTTCTACTAATTCTTTAGCTCTTTTAAGCACTCTAATTAATAGATTTTCTGCAACCAGACTCGTTTTATGCAAGTATACCTGCCAATACATAAGACGTCTTGCTAATAAAAATTTTTCTACAGAATAGATTCCTTTCTCTTCAATTACCAACTCATCATTAACAACGTTAAGCATGGTAATCAAACGTTCACTATTTATATTTCCTTCTGCTACACCAGTATAAAAACTATCTCTTTTCAAGTAATCTAACCGATCCATATCCAATTGTCCAGAAATTAACTGATGAAGGAAGTTACGATGATACTCGCCCTTGAAAATTTGAATCGCAAGCGTTAAACTACCGTTAAATTCTTCATTAATCTTCTCCATAAACATAAGCGATATGGACTCATGACTTACTTCATTTACAATGCTATGTTCCATAGCATGAGAAAAAGGTCCGTGACCAATATCATGCAACAAAATGGCAATACACAATGCATCTTCTTCTTCTAAAGAAACACTAACTCCTTTAAAACGAAGCACTCGTATAGCATTTTGCATCAAGTGCATACATCCCAGCGCATGATGAAATCTAGTATGATGTGCGCCTGGATAAACTAAATAAGAAAGTCCCATCTGAGATATTCTTCGTAGTCTTTGAAAATATCTATGCTCAATAAGATCAAAAATTAGTTCATTGGGTATGGTAATAAAACCGTAAATTGGATCGTTTAATATTTTAAGCTTATTTCTTTTTTTCAAGTTTACTCTACTTTTATAAACAAATATATATGTATGGATTCAGAATTACGAATTAAGGAATACGAATTATCAAATAACACGTTTATTTTATAATTAAAATTGTAATTATTAAAAGAAAGAAGAGTCAATTAAATAGATATTGTTATTTGACTTTAACTTACAACTAAAAATTAAATGCTATATATTGCATTTAAACAATATTAAACATAGGCATCTTAATAATAGATAAAAAAATAGCGCACGATGAGCAGTATAAAAATACTTTGGGTGGACGATGAAATTGATTTATTAAAACCACACATATTATTTCTAGAAAAGAAAAATTATGAAGTTACTAAATGCCAAAGTGGTACAGAAGCTTTAGAAACATTAGAAGAAAAGAATTTTGATATTGTTTTTCTTGATGAGAACATGCCAGGACTTTCGGGTATTGAAACTTTATCAGAGATTAAAGAAAAAAATGATAGTCTTCCTGTAGTTATGATCACCAAAAGTGAGGAAGAGTATATTATGGAAGAGGCTATCGGGAGTAAAATTGCCGATTACCTAATAAAGCCTGTTAATCCAAATCAAATTTTACTAAGCCTTAAGAAGAATCTGGATCATTCTAGATTGATTTCAGAAAAAACAACTTCCAATTATCAGCAAGAATTTAGAAAAATAGCAATGGATATGGCTATGGTAAATTCTTATGAAGAATGGGTAGATTTATATCAAAAATTAGTGTATTGGGAAATACAGTTGGAAGACATTGAAGATTCAGGTATGTTCGAAATTCTGGAATCTCAAAAAGTAGAAGCAAATTCTCAATTTTGTAAATATATTGACAAAAATTATCCAGATTGGTTTAATGGAGATGAAGACGCACCAATTATGTCTCATACATTATTTAAAGAAAAAGTAGTTCCTGAAATTAGTAAAGAGCAACCTACCCTATTTATTGTAATAGATAATCTAAGGTACGATCAATGGAAAGCCTTTGAGCCTATTGTAAACAATTATTACAAAAAAGAAGAAGAACTATCGTATTGCAGTATCCTACCAACGGCAACACAATATGCACGTAATGCTATTTTCTCTGGGCTTATGCCTGCAGATATGAAAAAAAGACATCCTGATCTTTGGTTGGACGATACAGACGAAGGTGGTAAGAATATGAATGAAAATGAGTTTCTCACCGCTCAATTACAACGATTAGGTCTAGACATTAAGCATGAATATTACAAAATAACGAATGAAAGATCTGGTAAAACACTTGCGGCAAATTTTAAAGGATTAAAGGATAATGACCTAACTGTAGTAGTTTATAATTTTGTAGATATGCTATCTCATAGCAAAACAGAAATGGAAGTAATCAAAGAATTAGCTTCTAATGACAAATCATACAGATCATTAACTCAGAGTTGGTTTAAAAACTCTCCTTTGTTAGAAATGATACAACAAGCTCAACAAATGGGCTTTAAACTATTAATTACGACAGATCACGGAACAATTAATGTAAAAAACCCGTCAAAAGTAATTGGTGATAAGAACACAAGTTTAAACTTGCGTTATAAAACAGGTAAAAGTTTAACGTATGAAAACCGAGAAGTACTGGCAGCTACCAATCCAAAGTCTATTCATCTTCCTTCTATAAACATGAGTAGTTCTTTTATATTTGCTAAAGGAGATTATTTCTTTGCTTATCCTAATAACTATAATCATTATGTAAGTTATTATAGAAACACATATCAACATGGAGGTGTTTCTCTAGAAGAAATGATTATACCTTTTGCAGTATTGAAGCCAAGATAATCGAAGTAACATCAACAGCACGTATTGCACTAAATAAGAGCAATACATGCTGTTATCATAATGTCCCCGATTATATTAAAACAATATACCTTCGTGAAAATAATATATACTTTAGAAGAACTTTCGCAAGCTGCTCAACAGATCATTACTAACGCAGCACACAAAATAATACTCTTTGATGCAGCAATGGGAGTTGGTAAAACTACATTAATCAAAGAAATCTGTACACAACTAGGCGTACAGGATGTGATATCCAGTCCAACCTACTCACTCGTGAATGAATATAAGGGAAAACAAGAAACTATATTTCATTTTGATTTCTATAGAATACAGGATGAAGAAGAAGCCTATGATATTGGATTTGAAGAATACTTAGATACCAATGCCTGGATATTCATAGAATGGCCAGAAAAAATAGCGAACTTATTACCAGAAAACACTGTTAAAATTAAAATTGACCTACTAGACGACGGTAAAAGAGTACTTTTATTAAGGTGAAATTATGTTAAAAAAGCGATTTTAGTAAATTTTAACAATTTTACTCTTTTTCTTACAACTATATTAGACTATTTTTATTATTGTTTTTTACTTGTACTTAATCAGCAAAAACATGTGTTTTAACAGAAACAGCATATCTAGTTTACTTTTTTGTAGTAGAAAAAAAGCTGCCTTACAGCTTGCAAAATTACAATTTTTTTGAATTGAACAACTGTTATAATTTCATCTATGTTTGGGTCGTAACTAATTAAACCCTATAAAAATGAAAATTACAACAACTATCTTTTTAAGCTTTTTCTTTGCATTAGGAACCTACATCATTACAGATGCAGATGGCAATAACAACACACAAATCAATACTCCAACCACACAAAATGACGACATCGGAAACAAAGGAAAAAAATCAGCCGCTTTCGGAAAAAAAGCACCACTCAAAATACCTACGAAAAAGTAGTTTTATAGCTCTCGCAATAGCGATAATACCTTTTTTATTTTATACAACAGATATTTTCCCAGATGGTGCCATCTGGGAAAATTCTTTTTTCACCTATAAGAGTATCTATTTTGAAAGTGTAAGAACTTTTGCTTGGATGATTATGAGTAAACTAATTCCTCTTATTTTACTTTTAATTTGGTTTTTAACATGTCGACATTGGTGGTATTTAGTTTTATTAATACCTATATCGATGTATTTTTTTCAATTAATATCACTTATAAATGATGACATAGAATATTACGACGAAAATGAAATTTATCTTGTAGTCCCGATTATCATATTAATTCTTGGAATCTTATATAAGATTCGAACAAAAATTTTCGATAAAATTCATGGTATAGATTTATCTGAATTAAGTACATTCAAAAAATCAAACAAAAAATCTTGGTGGAATCGCTTTCGCTAGTGATTTGTTGAATATTTAGACAAGAAGGTTATTAACTTTTATCTTCTTACAAACTACACCAATCAGATACTCTATGACTAAATTTGCATACTATCCTTTTTTATTCGTAATTTGAGATACCGAATATCGCACAAATGAACAAACCAACCTCTCCTTTTACAAAAGAGCAATTACTGCCACAAGAAGAAATGATCGAAGTGGCTCGAAAAAAAGGAAAACTTTTTATCGGTATCCCAAAAGAAACCAGCTATCAGGAAAAACGAGTGTGCCTTACTCCAGATGCTGTTGCGGCGTTGACAGCTCATGGACACCGTGTTATGATCGAAGTTAATGCAGGGCTTGGAGCAAGTTTTACAGATCGTGATTATAGTGAAGCTGGAGCAGAAATTACGAATGATGCGACAAAAGTATTTGGATGTCCTATTATACTTAAAGTAGAACCACCTTCTATAGAAGAATTAGCGCATATCAATCCACAAACCGTGTTGATCTCTGCCCTACAACTAAAAACGCAATCCAAAGAGTACTTTCAGGAATTGGCAAAAAAGAGGATTACTGCCTTAGGCTTTGAATTTATCCGTGATGCTGATGGTGCATATCCCGCAGTGCGTGCTTTAAGTGAAATTGCTGGTACCGCAGCAGTGTTAATCGCCTCAGAGCTTATGAGTAATGCTACTATAGGTTCTGGATTGATGATGGGTAATATTAGTGGTGTTCCACCTGCAGAAGTAGTAATTATTGGTGCTGGGACTGTAGGAGAGTTTGCTGCTCGATCTGCTATCGGATTAGGTGCTAATGTAAAAGTGTTTGATAATTCTATAACCAAATTAAGATGCATACAAACTAATATAGGACGACCTTTATACACCTCTACCATACAGCCTAAAAATTTACTAAAAGCTTTACGTCGATGCGATGCTGTAATTGGTGCCGTTAGAGGTAAGAATCGTTCTCCAATTATTGTATCAGAAACCATGGTAGAAGGTATGAAAAGTGGTTCGATTATTATTGATGTAAGTATCGATATGGGTGGTTGTTTTGAAACTAGCGAAGTTACATCTCATGACCATCCAACCTTCGAGAAACACGGAGTAATACATTATTGCGTACCTAATATCCCATCAAGATATGCTAAAACATCTTCATTATCTATCAGTAACATTTTCACCCCATATTTGATGCAGATTGGTGAAGAAGGTGGTATTGAAAATGCTGTGCGTTTTGATCGTGGATTAAAGAATGGGTTATATTTCTATCACGGTATCCTAACCAGTAAATCTATTGCGGATTGGTTTGACTTATCCTATCGGGATATTAATTTATTAATCCTTTAAAGAGTATAAAAACCTTGTTTTCAAGCTAAAGAATTGCACTTTATTTAAGCTTCGAAATTTTGCTGTTATCAAACTCCTAAACTCATAAACTTTATTTACTTTTGAGCTCAGAATTTTTATAAGGCATGAAACTAGCGCATCGACTGGGATTTTACTTTTTTGGTTTTATTATTGGATTGTTTTTACTCTTCTTTTTCTTAGGTGGTAAAAAAGCTTCTTGCGACTATACTCCTACCGCCAGAGTCTTAAAGAACATACGATTAAAGGATCGATCATTTTCTGAAGAAGTTTTAACTGCAATGCATAATTACAGCATAGATACTGCAGATATTTCTAATATATTAACATCTGGAAGCGTAGATTTTGGAAAAAGTAATACGAAGTTAGATTCTTGTAACACCTATTTTATAGAAGGAGAAGCCAAAGAAAAAACAATTGGGTTAACAATTGCTAATTGTGATTCTATTGCAAAGGTAAATAGTTTGGAAATAATTAATTAATGTATTTTTTTGGACATTACCCAAAACTCAAAATTCTCTTTACCAATACTAAAAGGATGTTCTCCTATGATTTGGTAGTCATTTCTCTTATAAAAAACTACTGCTTTTTCATTAGACTTTAGAACAGACAGCCAGATAAATTCAATTCCACTAGTTTTAACCTTATCAAAAATATGTTCTTGTAATTGAGCTCCTATCCCCATAGATAAATATTCCTTGAGCATATAGATTTTTTGGAGTTTACATACTTTCTTGGATGAAATAAACTCTGAAGGTGAATTCAATTGTATTTTTGCATATCCAACAGCCACATCTCCATAATATACAATCCAATATACATTATCCGATTTAACCATACTGGTATGTAATTTTTCGATTGAAAATGTTGTCTCCAAATACCCTGTAAGATCATTTCTATCTCTGAATAAGTGTCCAAAAGATTGATCAAAAGTTTTCTTTCCTAAAAAAGAAATATCACTCGCTTCTTGAACTCCTGCTATTCGTATAGTAATATCATTCATACACAATTTATTAAATCAATCACAAAAAAATTAAAACCCTTAGACAGAAAGTTATAAAAAACATCTTCAATCTTAATTACAAGATCCCACTATCGTTCTCTAGGGCTTATATTTCTGTATGTATCCATCAATTCTTTAAACACTTTTTCATCAACAGGTTTATGGATTGTTTTGGTACTTAGAGGATATTTTGATAATAAATGAGAAGGTCTAGTAGGCCTTTTTGTAAAACCTCCTCCACAATTAGGACATACATTATGCAAAATAGTATCTACACAATCTTTACAAAATGTACACTCAAAAGTACATATCATAGCTTCCTTACTATCATTAGGCAAAGGGATATTACAATTTTCGCAAGTGGGTCTTATTTCTAACATAATAGTGTAATAGTAGTTTTAAATTAAAAAAATCAGAAAATATCTCAAAAGACAAAAACCAACTCTTAATCTGTTGAAGACTATCTTAGAACAATGTATAAAAAACTTTGACAATTATACCTTATTTCTTTTTACATACTTTATTACCGCATCAGGAACGCTAACACCTTCCAGCAAATCATGTTCGGCAATAGGATCGCTTGCTACTTGCTTAATAGGGATTACTCCTGCCCAAATCGGTAAATCATGATCTTCTTTTTCATCTACAACACCTTCAGCTCTTATTTTAGCAGACGCAGTATCAATCTTAATTGCCATTACCAAGGTCGCATTAAACTCTTTTTTATTAGGTTGTCTAATATTATCCCAATGTCCAGGAACCATATGATCAAGTATACAAGCTAATGCATCCATTTTTTCTTTAGGATCATCTACTTTACGTACTTTACCAAAAATGGTTACAGATCGATAATTAGCAGAATGATGAAAAGCAGATCGGGCTAAAACTAAACCATCAAGATGGGTAACTGAAATACTAATTTCACCAGTTTTTAATAAGCTAGTCATCATTCTGTTTTTTAATGATCCATGGATATAGATTGTATCCTCTTTTCTACCATATGCAGTAGGAATCACAACTACTTTATCTTGCCAGAGATACCCAATATGACATAAAAAAGCATCATCTAAAATCGTATTAATTTCGTTTACATTATAATTCGCTCTTTTAGAACCTCTAACTACTTTATTAAGATTTTCGATTGGATATTCTGACATTACTTGCTCGTTTTTTGATTTATTTCAAAATTAGTAGTTTTGTGGTGTGTTATATTAATCCAGTTTTAACATTATGAGTAGTCCAGTTGTATTTCCTTTTAAAAGTAATATTCTACTTGATCGAAAATCAAGTAGACATCTATACTTACAGTTATGTGACCAAATCATTGGTTACATAAAATCTGGAAAAATTGCACCATCAACCAAGCTACCTGGATCACGAAAATTATCTGAAGACCTTTCTATACATAGAAAAACTGTTATAGCAACATATGATGAATTAATGTCTCAAGGATGGATAGAAAGTATTCCAGCTAGAGGAACTTTTGTAAGTAAAGATTTACCCATTATTAGTCCAAAAAAATTGAAAGAAACGTCTACAATTGATTCTTTAAAAAACACATCAGGTTTTGAATTTAGGAAACGACATCATTTGGTTAGAAAAGGCATTGAAACCATTCAAGCAAGCTTAAAAATAGATGATGGAGTACCCGATCATAGACTAGCTCCAATCGAAGATATTGCAAAGATCTACAGAAATATTACTAAAAAAACCTATCATCAACACCTTTTAAATTATGGCGATACTTATGGCAACATAGAACTTCGTAGAGCCTTGGTTATTTACCTCAATCAGACAAGAGGGTTAAAAATCACTGAAGATAATGTATTAATTACTCGAGGAAGTCAAATGGGAATCTATCTCGCTAGTCAATTGTTGCTAAATGATCGCAAAACGATTATCGCAGGAAATACCAATTATATGACAGCGGACAATACTTTTACAGAAGCTGGAGGAATTATAAAACGTGTTTCTGTAGATGAATATGGTATGAATACCCAAGAAATCGAATCAATATGTAAACAACAACCAATCCATGCAGTATATGTTACATCACACCACCACCACCCTACTACTGTTACCTTATCAGCAGAGCGACGTATGCATTTACTTGACATAGCTCATAAATACAACCTAGCAATAGTAGAAGATGATTATGATTATGACTTTCATTATAACAATGCACCTATACTTCCTTTAGCAAGTAATGATCACCATGGAAATGTGGTTTATATTGGTGGTTTTACAAAAATTATTGCTCCAGCACTAAGAATCGGGTATTTTATAGCTCCTAAGGATATGATAGATGAGGCGGCGAGATTAAGGCGTATCCTGGATCGACAAGGAGACACATTGTTAGAACAAACATTGGCTAGAATGATTCATAATGGTGATGTACAAAGACATAGTAATAAGGTGCGGAGAATTTATAAAGCACGTAGAGATTTATTCTGTACATTACTAAGGGAAAAACTAGGTGATTTTTTTGATTTCAAGACTCCTAAAGGAGGTATGGCTGTTTGGGTGCAACTAAAGAAACCTTATCACTGGGATATTGTAATAGCTGAAGCATTAAAACAAGATATTGCTTTTAATCCTGAATGGAGACGTTATGACAATGATAATTCTGGTCATAATGGGATACGAATAGGATTTGCTGCTTTAAATGAAAAGGAAATCATAGCATTTATTGATAAAATGATATTGGTAATGAAAATAATCAAAGTGAAACCTACCGAATGAACAGTTATTTCTCGTTACTTAATTTGAAAAGTTTCGTACTTACCCAATTAATCTTCCAACCTGTTCCAGAAGATTCATTTTCCTCGCAATAAAAAAGAAATGCTTCATCTGGTGTTATATATGGATTCCCTTTTCCTTTTACATTAATGAAAGAAGGTAATTTTATGGGGCTAGACCAATTATCAGCACTCGTTCGATAACTAATATGTAGATCCAAATATTCATTAATAGATGCAAAGATCAAATAATCTTCATTAGATGAAATATAAGGAGTACAATATTCATTAGTATCAACACCACTAAAATTTACTTTTTTTGCCTGCTGATATTTTCCTTGTATTTGATTCGAATAATAGATTTCCATATTGGTATAATCAATATCACTGGAATGAAAATATATCGTACCATCTTTTGTCAATGATGGATGAGAAACTAATTTATCCCTTAAGTTTGGAATATCTACATATTCAGGTGTACTCCATGTTCCATTTATTTTTTCAGATTTCCATATATGCCAGGTATTCGATACATGATTAGAATCCACTGGTCTGGTAGAACTAAAAACCAATATATTTCCATTTGGCGAAAAACTCATTCCATGCTCATTAAATTCACTATTAAAAAACGCATCTTCTGGAGCAGACCATTTACCATTATGTTTTTTAATATATTTCACATCAAAACTACTAAAACTGGTATCTGATATAGTATAATAGTATTCCTCAAAATCATTAGAAAACACTCCTCTATGTACTAAAAAATCCTTTGGAATTAGATCTGATTTGAACTCCATAGGCTCATTAACAGGAATTTCATGGGTCAAAAATCGATCCACATATTCCAATCGATTATTCTTGGTTTTACAACTCAATGTTATCAATACAACACTTATATATAATAAAAAGTATTTCATCAATTGCCTTTATTATGTAATCTCTAAATCATATTTCTTTAACAATCCAGGCAATCCTTTTGTAGAAAACTTTGCTTTTTTTAATCTATTTTGAGTTGGATCAATATCAAAATTAAAAGCAGTACTAAAATCGACTTTTTCTGCTATAGTTTGATCAAAAATAGTATTAGCCAAATCACAATCTCTAAACAAGGAACCTGTAATTATAGCTTGGGTAAAATCTGCTCCGACAAGTTTACAATCAGTAAATTGGGTGTTTTTTATTTCAAACCCATAAAAAGAGACATAGTCCATAATACAACCTCTAAATTCTGCCGAGAACATAAAGTTATCACAACTACTAAAATTTGCTCCCAACAACTTACAATCCTTAAAAGAACATGCATCTCTAAATGCAGTTTGTTTCATCATCACTTTAGTAAAATCACAATCCATAAATGTGCACTCTAAAAACACTACTACTGCTATATCCGCTTGTATAAAACTACAATTAGCAAATGTGCAATTATCATATTCCTTCCCTGCTAATTTCTGGTTAGAAAAGTCTTGGTTGGTAAAGGTTTGATTAGCAATTAAGTCATTCATTTATTAAGAGACTTATGTTATTTAGAACGGTTGTAGAATAATTCAATTCATCCTCCAAGGTGGATTCTTTCTATTATCTCCTGCAAAATACAAAATGATTTGATTTCCATCTGGATCTTTAAGTCTGGCTTCTCTCCACAACCAGCTCTGGTCTTCTGGTAATTGATCAAAGTGAACTCCCGATTTCACTAATTTTTCTACATCCTGATCCAATTGTTCTGTTTCAAAATAAACATAAACCCCATCACCATTAGGTAATTTTTCTACCTGATGGATAGAAAATGTTGCTTCTCCTTTTTTACATTCAAAACGGGCATAATGCGGTAAAGCTTTAACGATTAACCGTAATCCAAGTTTTTCATAGAAGACAATAGATTGTTCTACATCAATGGATGGAACTGTAACTTGATTTAGATTCATAAGCTAAAACTACAACTTTCTTCTTTTTCTTTCTTTCGACAACAAATCCAATTCTCTGGTAGTTTGTCCAGCAACAGAAGTATTTTCTTCTGCTCTGCGAATTAAGTAAGGCATTACGTCTCTAACAGGGCCAAAAGGTAAATACTTAGCTACATTATATCCTTCAGCTGCAAGGTTAAAACTGATATGGTCACTCATACCATACAATTGACCTAACCAAACTCTAGGATCATTTTTTAATATTTTTTGTGCTCTCATTAGTGCTATCGCCTGATAACAACTGTCTTCATTATGAGTACCGATAAACACAGAAATACTGTCAAGATTTTGCAGTATATATTCTAAGGTAGTATTAAAATTAAGATCAGTTGCTGCCTTACTTTCACAAATTGGAGTTGGATACCCTTTTTCCTCAGCACGATCATTTTCTTTTTCCATATAGGCACCACGTACGATCTTCATTCCTATTTTAAAACCTGATTCTTTAGCTTCCTCTTGTAACTTCTTAAGATACTCAAATCTATCATGACGATATAACTGTAGCGTATTATAGACAATTGCTTTTTCCTTATTATACTTGCGCATCATCTTAGCTACCAAATCATCTGCTGCATCTTGCATCCAGCTCTCTTCTCCATCAATCAATAATGGAACATCACACTCATATGCTTTCTTACATACCTGATCAAAACGTTCTTCTATTCTAGCCCATTCTTTTTCTTCATCGGCAGTTAAAGCAGTACCTTCTGTTTTCTTTTGCCAAACTAAAAATCGTCCAAAACCCGTAGGTTTAAATACACCAAAAGGAATTGCCTCTTTTTGATCAACAAAATCCAAAATCTCCATGGTTTTATCCAATACATGATCAAACTGTTCTTCTTCTTCTTTCCCTTCTACAGAATAATCTAATACAGAAGAAACTCTACCTTTAGCATACATTTTATCTACTACTGGTAGACAATCTTCTTCATCTACACCACCGCAAAAATGATCAAACACTGTTGCACGAATCAAACCCTGTACAGGTAAATGAGCTTTTAGAGCAAAATTAGTAACAGCAGTACCAATGCGTACTAAAGGTTCGTTTGCTATCATTTTAAAAAGAAAATAAGCTCTCTCTAGTTCAGAATCACTCTTTAGTGCAAAAGCAATTTCTGTATTATCAAACAAGGAATGTTCTTTCATCAAGTTTTAACTTTAAAAATTCGTAACTATTACGGTAAATTCACTAAAATTATAATGGTATTATCAAATACCAAGTATTTGTTTTAAGATATCTGCAAATATAGAACTTGGAAGTTTATTTTATTACAAATTCTGCTTAATTTCACAGCCTGTTAAATCACCTTTTATGAAGCCCATAGTTTCTAAAGATTCGATCGTATATTTTAACGATGAATGTTACACTGCTCTTAATGCTTATTTAGAAAAAGCAAACCACTCTAAAATATTTATTCTAGTAGATAGCAATACCTATCAGAACTGTTATGCTCATTTCATGAGTAAAATTGAAAAAGAATATGAGTTTGAGGTTCTTGAAATTGAACCAGGAGAAATCAATAAAAACATCGATACCTGTAGTAGTATCTGGAGTGTACTAGCAGAATATGGTGCAGATAGAAAAAGTTTATTAATTAATCTTGGTGGCGGAGTTGTAACTGATCTTGGTGGTTTTATCGCTTGTACGTACAAAAGAGGAATCAGTTATATCAACGTTCCTACTTCATTGCTAGCCATGGTAGATGCCTCTGTTGGAGGGAAAACAGGTGTAGATCTTGGAAATCTTAAAAATATGGTTGGTGTTATCAGTGAATCCGAAATGGTTTTAGTGGACACTGAATTTTTAGGCACATTACCAGTTAATCAAATGTGTAGTGGTTTTGCCGAAATGCTAAAACACGGATTAATACAAGATAGAGCTTATTGGGAAAAAATGAGTGACCTTTCTAAGCTTACTACAGATGATTTAGATCAGTTGATCTATGATTCTGTAGTCATTAAAAACAAGATTGTATTCGAAGATCCAACTGAACAAAATATTCGTAAATACCTTAATTTCGGTCATACTTTAGGACATGCTATCGAATCTTTTTACCTGACACACCCAGAAAAACCTGAATTATTACATGGAGAGGCGATAGCCATAGGGATGATTCTGGAAGGATTTATCTCTGCAGCTCAATTATCCCTAAAGGAAGAAGAACTCATAATAATAAGCCAAGTAATCTTAGCCACATTCCCTAAAGTTGATATTGATCCTAAAGATTATAAGACAATTATGGAATTATTGGTTCATGATAAAAAGAATGAAAAGGGAAATATCTACTTTGTATTATTAAATACGATTGGTGAGGCAAAATATAACTGTACAGTTTCTGATGATATCATCATTGATGCTTTTGAGTATTATGCTTCTCTTTAATATCAATTTGATTTAATACCTTTAAAACGAATAAAAGTACAATATCTTGAAAAAAAGACTCTTTAAACTCCTTAAAATATTCTTAACCAGCATATTGGTTATTATCGTATTTCTGATTACAATCTTATATTTCTCATTACACAAAAAGATGCCAGAAGGAAAAATTGGAACAGAAGCAGATAATTTTGCATTACGTATTCAAGAAGCTGTACAACATGATAAATATGTAAACACCGATTATATACAATGGACTTTTAGAAATAAAAACCATTATATATGGAACAAAAAATCTGGAACTGTTGAAGTTAAATGGGAAGACTACAAGGCAAACCTAGATCTTCAAAACCCAGAAAACACTACTATTTTAAAAAATAACACAACTGTTGATCATCCAGAAAAAGAGCAGTTATTAGGGAAGGCACTCTCCTATTTTAATAATGATTCATTTTGGATAGTAGCACCTCATAAACTATTTGATAAGGGAGTTACCAGAAAAGTAGTAGATCTTGAAGATGGATCTAAAGGCTTGCTGGTTACCTATAGTTCTGGCGGCACCACACCAGGTGATTCTTACTTATGGAAAGTGGATAAAAATTACCTTCCAACAAGTTATCAAATGTGGGTTTCTTTAATACCTATTGGTGGTATCGAAGCGAGTTGGGAAAACTGGACCACTACAGAAAGTGGTGCTTATTTGTCACAAAAACATAAAGCATTAGGTGTCGGCATTCCAATAAATAACTTGAGAGCTTGGAATGAATAATATTTAGTAGTTAATAGCGAATCAAACATTTAACTCTTAGAAAAGCTAAAACAATAGGGATACATAAAATTTAAACATCAGGACCAAAAGTATCACAGAGATAATATTAAGAATCAATCCTGCTTTTACCATTTTAGATACTTTTACATAACCGCTAGCAAACACAATAGCATTTGGAGGTGTCGCCATTGGTAGCATAAATGCGCAACTCGCTGCCATAGTAACTGGAATCAACAAATGTAGCATCGGTATATCAAGCCCTAATGCAATTCCTGCAACTACAGGAACAAAAATAGCCACCAAAGCTACATTGCTCATCAATTCTGTCATAAAGAGCATAAAAACAATCAGCAATAAAGTAACCATCAATAAACTTAAACCTTTATTGGCTGCAATCATATTAGCTACCAACTCTATCAAGCCTGCGTGAGACAAACCACTTGCCAATGCTAATCCTCCTCCAAATAAAATAAGAATTCCCCAAGGTAGTTTCTGAGTATCTTTCCAAATTAATGTAAATTCACCTTTACTCAACCGAAACGGTATTACAAACAAGGCGAAAGCACCCATCATACTAATTCCTGTATCAGAAAGTTTTAAATCTGGAAAAAAACCATTGATCGTAGTTCTAGAAATCCATAAAAATATAACTGCGCAAAAAATGGTCAAAACCCTACGTTCTGTGCGTTTTATTTTTCCAAGTTTTTTTAATTCTTGATCAATAACATCTTTAGAGGCTGTAAAACTTGTAATACGATTAGGATATATCCATTTGACAATTACCAAATAGACAATTCCGATCATCAATACAGAAAAAGGAAATGCAAGCAACATCCAATTTAAAAAAGAGATTTCTATTTGGTATTCATTTTCTAAAAACCCTACCAACACAGAGTTTGGAGGTGTTCCTATAATTGTAGCCACTCCACCAACGTTAGCAGAAAATGCAATACCCAACATAATACTTAATGCAAAGTTTCGATCGTTTTTAGTAAATCCATCTTCATCATTTACCAATAACTGGATCACCGATAATGCAATAGGTAACATTACTACCGTACAAGCTGTATTACTAATCCACATACTCATAAAAGCGGTAGCAATCATAAATCCAAGAATCACTCGATCTGGGCTTGTTCCAGTGATCTTAATGATCGTCAAGGCAATGCGTTTATGAAGATTAACTTTTTCTAAAGCCAAAGCCATTACAAACCCTCCAAAGAATAGAAAAACTATAGGACTTCCATAACTTTGAGAAACTGTTTTTAAGTCCAACACACCAACAAGTGGAAATAATATCAAAGGAATCAGAGCAGTTACCGATATAGAAACCGCTTCAGTAATCCACCAAATGATCATCCAAACGGCTACTGAAAGTACTTTGTCTGCAATTTCTGAAACTAGTACGATAGGAAGATTAATCAATAATAGAAACAGTAATGGCCCTGCAATTAATCCTATCTTTTTAATTAATGGATACTTTGTCATTTATTTTTTACTACTGCCTGTAAACTGTTGAGATTTATTTTTAAAAAGCACATTAAAGGTTGTTAAACTCCCATACATACGTGTAATGTATTGCTGTAGATCAACTTTATCCTGATCATCTATCACCTTAGAACTATTGATCTTTTGTTCCATCACCCGAATACGATCTCGTACCATCACAATTTTATGAAAAAAGGTATCCATCGGAATTTCTTTAGAGGCTAAATTCGTATCTCCTGGTTCTAAGATAATCTTTCCGCCTTTCCATTTATCAGCTATAGGTACAATTTCAGAAATATCGCTATAACGTTTTAATAGGTTTCTAAATGTTTGTTCGACTTCATAGAAACTTATGGTATCAACTTCATCTTCTACTCCATCAATGATTTCAAAATCATCATCTACATCAATAGTTTCTAATCCGTTTTCTATAAAAGTTACCCAATACATTTTTGCTGTGACATTGGTCACTACACCCAATCCATATGTTGGATGTTTTATTCTGGAGCCTATTCCTAATATCATTGATTTATGTTTTTAAGCTAAAATATAAAAGTATGATGATTAAATTCTTCTGTTTATTGAGAAATTATAACACCTATTTAACAATTGTAAAAGACGCAGCCATTTTACTAACACATTACAAATAACTACATTTGCAATCTTGGTTAAAAATTTATGGCTGTATTAGAGGAAAATATTGAGGTTTTAGGTGCAAGAGTTCATAATCTTAAAAACATTGACGTAAAAATACCTCGTGAAAAATTAGTAGTCATTACTGGGCTTTCTGGTTCTGGTAAATCTTCATTGGCTTTTGATACTATTTATGCAGAAGGACAACGAAGATATATTGAAACCTTTTCTGCATATGCCAGACAGTTTCTTGGTAGTTTAGAACGTCCTGATGTGGATAAAATTGATGGTCTTTCGCCCGTAATAGCGATAGAACAAAAAACTACCAGTAAAAGTCCAAGGAGTACTGTTGGAACTATTACAGAGATCTATGATTTTTTAAGGTTGTTATTTGCTCGTGGTAGTGATGCATATAGTTATAACACTGGTGAAAAAATGGTCAGTTATAGCGATGAACAAATCAAAGACTTAATTCTTAAAGATTTTAATGGAAAAAGAATTAATATTCTTGCTCCTATTATTAGATCCAGAAAAGGACATTATAGAGAGCTTTTTGAGCAAATAGCGAAACAAGGGTTTGTAAAAGTACGTACGGATGGTGAAATAAAAGACATCACCAAAGGCATGAAATTAGATCGTTATAAAACTCACGATATAGAGATTGTAATTGATCGTATTGCTGTAAGTGATGACAAAGATAATTCTAAACGCTTGATGGAAACTATCAATACCGCAATGTATCACGGTGATGATGTATTAATGGTTATTGAGCAAGAATCGCAAGAAGCTCGATTTTTTAGTAGAAATCTAATGTGTCCTTCCAGTGGAATCTCATATCCCAATCCAGAACCTAATAACTTTTCTTTTAACTCTCCAAAAGGTGCTTGTCCTAAGTGTAATGGTATAGGGAATCTTTACGAAGTAAACGTAAAGAAAATCATACCAGATGATTCTAAATCTATTAAAAATGGAGGATTAGTACCTCAAGGACCACAAAAAAACAATTGGATTTTTAAACAATTAGAATTAATCGCGCAACGATTTAATTTTAAGCTAAGTGATCCTATCAAAAAAATCCCTAAAGAAGCAATGGAAGTGATTCTTTATGGAGGAAAAGAAAAATTTAGTGTAGACAGCAAAACCTTAGGAGTTACTAGAGAATATAAAATTGATTTTGAAGGCATTGCCACCTTTATTGATAATACATATACTAATAACGACTCCACTTCTTTACGAAGATGGGCAAAGGATTTTATGGATAATATTCAATGTCCTGAGTGCAATGGATCAAGACTTCGTAAAGAATCTTTATACTTTAAAGTTGGTGAAAAGAACATTGCCGATCTAGCAAATATGGATATTAGTGAATTGGCAGAATGGTTCTTAAATCTTCCTAATCAATTAAATGAAAAACAACAAAGAATTTCTGGAGAAATTCTTAAAGAAATAAATACCAGGCTTCAATTCTTGATTGATGTAGGTCTTACTTATTTATCATTAAACCGAAGTAGTAAATCACTTTCTGGTGGAGAAGCACAACGAATTCGTCTTGCTACCCAGATAGGATCTCAATTGGTAGGTGTATTGTATATCTTAGATGAGCCAAGTATTGGTTTACATCAACGTGATAATGAAAAATTAATCAATTCACTTGTACAACTAAGAGATATTGGAAATTCCGTTATCGTGGTAGAACATGATAAAGATATGATTGAACGCGCAGATCATGTTATTGATATTGGACCAAGAGCTGGAAAACATGGTGGCGAAATCATTAGTGAAGGCACTCCAGATGATCTTAGAGATCATGATACCCTTACTGCTGATTATTTAAGTGGTAAAAAGCAAATTGAAATCCCTGCAAAAAGAAGAAAAGGAAATGGCAAAACTATTTCTTTAAAAGGGGCTACAGGAAACAATCTAAAAAACGTATCTATAGATATTCCTTTAGGAAAAATGATTGCAGTAACTGGTGTTTCAGGTAGTGGTAAATCCACACTTATCAATGAAACACTCTACCCTATTCTTAACGCCTATTATTTTAATGGTGTTCGTAAACCAATGCCTTACAAAAGTATTAAAGGACTAGAACATGCAGATAAAGTAATAGATATTAATCAATCGCCTATTGGTCGTACACCCAGATCTAATCCCGCAACTTATACTGGAGTTTTTTCTGAAATCAGGACATTATTCTCTAAAACTCCTGAAGCCATGATTCGTGGTTATAAACCAGGTAGATTTAGTTTTAATGTTACTGGAGGAAGATGTGAAACGTGTAAAGGTGGTGGTTTACGCGTAATTGAAATGAATTTCTTACCTGATGTATATGTAGAATGTGAAACATGTCAAGGAAAAAGATTTAATAGAGAAACTCTGGAAATAAGGTATAAGGGAAAATCCATCTCTGATGTACTAGAAATGACGATTAACGAATCCTGCGAGTTCTTCGAGCATATCCCTAAAATTTTCAGGAAACTAAAAACTATTAGAAGCGTTGGTTTAGGATACATTACTCTAGGTCAGCAATCTACTACATTATCTGGTGGTGAAGCACAACGCATTAAATTAGCGACAGAATTATCTAAAAGAGATACGGGCAATACTTTTTATATATTAGACGAACCAACAACGGGCTTACACTTTGAAGATATCAGAGTATTAATGGAAGTATTAAACGAGCTAGTAAACAAAGGAAACACTGTATTAATCATAGAACATAATCTAGATGTAGTAAAAATGGCGGATTACATTATAGATATAGGATACGAAGGAGGGAAAAATGGCGGTGAAATAGTCGCAAAAGGAACTCCAGAGGATATTATTAAAAACAAGAAAAGTTATACCGCTAAATTTTTGAAGAAAGAATTAGTAATTAATAAAAACTAAAATAATTTACTATTAAATTCTTCATTTTTAGAATCAATAAACAACCAATCAAAAGCTCTATGTCATTGACAAAAAGCTGAAAAAATATCATAATATGAGAAAAGAACAACGTCACAAAGGATGGAATGAGATTAAAACAAATGATTCATGGGCAATTTTTAAGATCATGGGTGAATTTGTTAATGGATTCGAAAAAATGAGTAAAATTGGACCTTGTGTTTCTATCTTTGGATCTGCAAGAACCAAAACAGATGATAAATATTATCAATTAGCCGTAGATGTAGCCCACAAGATAGTGGAACATGGATATGGAGTAATTACTGGTGGTGGTCCAGGTATTATGGAAGCGGGTAATAAAGGAGCACATTTAGGAGGAGGAACCTCTGTGGGGCTTAATATAGAACTACCATTTGAGCAACACGATAATCCTTATATAGATAGTGATAAGAGCTTAGATTTTGATTATTTCTTTGTTCGTAAAGTAATGTTTGTAAAATATTCTCAGGGATTTGTAGTAATGCCTGGTGGATTTGGAACATTGGACGAATTATTTGAAGCAATTACACTAATACAAACCAAAAAAATTGCAGTATTTCCAATCATTTTAGTAAGTACTGAGTTTTGGGGAGGACTAATAGACTGGGTAAAAAGTACGTTATTAGATAAATTTGGAAATATTAGTGCTGTAGACATGGATTTAATTCACGTTGTAGACACACCAGAAGAGGTATTGAATATATTGGATAAGTTCTATACAGAATACAATTTAAGTCCAAATTTCTAATACCTATATCTTTTCACACAAACTCAACAAACTCTAGAATGAAAAGAATATTTATAAATATAGTAGTATTTAGTATTGTTCAAACGGCATTAGGTCAGGCAACAATTAAAACGATGTTTTATAATGTCTTGAACTATCCTTCTGCTCCTCCCACAAATAGAGAGGAAATATTGGAAACAATTATAGACAGTTATGAACCTGATATCTTTATGATTTGTGAATTAGAAACTGAAGCAGGCGGCGACGAAATACTTAATAGTTCTTTAAATGATGACCATACCAACTATTCTAGTGCCCCTTTTCTAAGTAATTTCTCTAATTCAGATGTAGAACTGCATCAGTTATTATATTATAACAATCAGAAGTTTACCTTAATACAAAGCCAACGACTAATAACTACAATTCGAGATATCAACTGGTATACTCTAGAATTAATTTCAGTAGATCAAACGAATAACCCAATTAGAATAGAGGTTTTTGTTGCACATCTTAAAGCTAGTCAAGGTGCAACTAATGAGACTAAACGACTCAATATGGTAAAAGAGTTTACAGATAACTATGCAAATCTCGATGAAAACGACTATGTCATTTTTGCTGGTGATTTTAATGTATATTCCTCTAATGAGCCAGCATACCAAGAACTACTTGATGTAAATAATAAAATCATCATGGCTGATCCAATAAACACTCCTGGTAATTGGACCAGTAACAGTACTTTTGAAGATATCCATACGCAAAGTACACGTTTAAGTAACAATGACTTTGATGATTTTGGAAGTGGCGGCGGTTTAGATGATAGATTTGATTTCATTCTTATATCAGAGAATATGATAAATAGTACTGAGTTAAGCTATATTCCTAACACCTACGGATCTTATGGAAACAATGGTAATTGTTATAATCAACGTATTGATGATGTGGATTGCACAGGTGTTTATGATAATGCGTTAAGAGATGCATTATACAATATGAGTGATCATCTTCCTGTAGTTATGGAACTGCAAGTTGACCAACAATTCCTTAGTACTCCAGATTTTGTAGAGACTCCAAGAACAATCCAACTAAATAACGGTACTATAATTGAGGATCACTTATCTTTACAAATTAACAATAATTCTGATTTCATTAATTTCAAAATATATAATACTTTGGGACAAGAAATAAAATCGTTTTCTTTAAAAGGTAACAGTGTTACGGAAATTTCAGTATCCGAACTCAGTAATGGGTTATATTACCTTATTCCTACTAACATTGATAATAATGTAATTAAATTTTTAAAGAGAAATTGATTAAGTTTCGAATACTATATATAATTATTGCATTTTCGCTTCATACTGTATCTGCACAGAACAGTATTGTAATCGATGGTATTCTGGATACAGAAAACAAAGTCATTTCGATTACACAAGAGATAACATATACCAATACATCGAGGGATGCATTACAGGAAATTTTCTTACAAGATTGGGCAAATAGTTTTGTAAGCAAAACAACTCCATTAGGTGAACGTTTTTCCGAAGACTTTCTAAAACGATTCTATTTTGCTAAAGAATATGAACGTGGAGGTACTGCAATCATGTCTATTAAAGATAAATCGTTGAAGGATATATCTTGGGAACGGTTTAACCAAACTCCTGATATTATAAAACTGGACATTAATAAATCCTTACATCCAGGAGAAAGCATTACCTTTAATTTAGACTATAAAGTAAAAATTCCGAGCGAAAAATTTACTCGTTATGGATATTATAAAAATGGCGATTTTAGTTTAAAATATTGGTACATAGTTCCAGCCGTATATGATTCCAAGTGGAACACCTATAGCCATAAGCATCTTGATGACTTATATGCTCCGCTAGCTGATTATAAGGTGAATCTAACTATACCTTCTTCATATACCCTAACTAGTGAGTTTGATCAAAAAGAATCTTCTGATCCTGATAATGAAACTAAAACAGTTCAACTTTTTGGTAAAAACAGAAACGAAGTAAATCTATACTTAGAAAAAAACAGTTCATTTTATGATTTTAGAATGAACGGCGTTAAGCTTATTAGTAATATTGAAGACAATGAGTTGATGCCAGAAATGAAAAGTGTAGCGACTAAAAGGATCATTAAGTTTTTAGAAGATCGGTTAGGACCATACCCATTCGATAAAATTTTAGTTTCAGAAAATGACTATAAAAATAATCCTGTGTATGGTTTGAATCAACTACCTGATATCCTAAGACCATTCCCAGACGGCTTTCAATATGAAATCAAACAACTTAAGTCTATTACAGAAAGTTATTTGGAAAAAACATTAATTATCAATCCCCGATATGATGCCTGGATAAAAGACGCTATGCATATTTACCTAATGATGGCATATACAGAACAGTATTATCCAGATATGAAAATCATTGGGAACCTAAGTAAAATTATTGGGATTAGATGGTTTCACGCAGCAGATTTAGATTTTAATGACCAGTATTTTTTAGGATATAAAAATATGGCTAGATTATTTCTGGATCAATCGCTTACCACACCACAAGATAAGCTAGTAAAATTCAATAAAAATATTGCTAATGCCTATAAAGCAGGAATTGGTTTTAAATACCTAGAAGATTATCTGGAGGATGATAACATTTTAGCAGAAGCAGTTAAGAGTTATTATACTAACAATACTCTAAAACTCACAAACTCTAAAGACTTTGAAAAAATCCTCAATAATCTAACTCCAAAAAATATTGATTGGTTTTTTGAAGATTATATTCCTACCAACGAGAAATTAGACTTCAAAATCACTTCGATCAAAAAAAGAAATGACTCTCTTGAAGTAACCATAAAAAATAAAAGAAATAATGACATGCCCGTTTCTTTAGCAGGATTACGAGATGGACAGTTGGTTTCTAAAACGTGGGTTACTGGCATTACAGGTAAGAAAAAAGTAAAAATTGCTAATGAAGATATTGACAAACTGATATTAGATTATGATCAGAATATTCCTGAGGTAAACAGAAGAAACAATCATAGAAATCTAAAAGGAATCTTTAATAAGCCAATACAATTCAGGTTTCTACAAGATGTTGAAGATCCTACAAGAAGTCAGGTTTTTTATATTCCAGAATTCGAATTTAACAATGTATATGACGGTTTTACGATAGGGTCTAAATTTTATAATAAAACATTTATAAGAAGAGATTTTGATTACAGAATCACTCCTAGTTATGGCTTTCTTTCGAAAAAACTACTAGGTTCTGCGTTTTTTCAATATAGAGATCAGATTGCAGAGTATGATCTTTACCAAATAAAATATGCGGTAAGTGGTAGTATGTTTAGTTATGCTCCTGACTTATTATTCAGGCGCTTCTCCCCTTCTGTTGATTTCTACTGGCGACCACAAGATTTAAGATCAAACAAAAGACAACGTTTATCTATAAGAAGTATAAATGTTTTTAGAGAACGAGACGATATAAATCCTGTAGAAACACCCGATTATAGTGTTTTTAATGTTAGGTATAGATACTCTGATTTCAACCTATTAGACTTAAGTTCTTATATAATTGATTATCAAATAGCCAAAAACTTTAGTAAATTCTCTGCTACTTTCAATTACAGAAATGTATTCCTGAATAACAGGCAATTAAATCTTCGTTTATTTGCAGGAGCTTTTATATATAACGACACTGAAAGAGATGGTGATTTTTTTAGTTTTGCTTTAGATAGACCAACAGATTATCTGTTTGATTTTAGTTACTTGGGCCGCAGTGAAGAAACGGGATTGGTAAGTCAGCAAATTATTATTGCAGAAGGAGGATTTAAATCTCAGCTTGATTACCCCTTTGCTAATCAATGGATCACAACGCTCAATGCCAATACAAACATCTGGAATTGGATATATGCTTATGGTGATGTAGGACTTGTTAAAAACAAGGGAATATCACCAAAATTTGTGTATGATGCTGGTGTGCGCGTAAGTCTTGTTGCGGATTATTTCGAACTTTTCTTTCCAGTAGTTTCTAATAATGGATTTGAGATCAATCAACCCAATTACAATGAAAAAATCAGGTTTATCATAACCCTAAGTCCACAAACTCTAATTAGTCTCTTTACTAGAGAGTGGTATTAATACTTATTTTTCAAACAATTTTCTATTGGGAGAAATTACAATAAAAGAGTTTTAAAGATATTTTTCCTTATTCGTAGTTACCTTTTCTTCATGAGTTTCAATTAGAAATTTCATAAAAATATAAAGACTTAATACATGTGCTATATTAATAAATACGGTGAAAATCTTATTTGGATAAAACAATTCATTGATAGGTAATAATGACACTATGAATATACACAAAAAAGCAACGACAATCAGCTTTAAACCTTCTTTATACCTATCATGTATATATATTAAATATGCCGTTAAAACATATAATGTAGTACTTAATATACAAAGAGTAACCTGTGGTATAATTTCTATCACCACATCAATCAATAGTTGAGAAATAGAATATATCAAATAACAAATTAAAGCAGCACTCACTACGATCGGAACGGTCCAAAAAGTTTTTCTTTTAATGTCTTTAATTAATATATACTTTCTTAGAGCTAAAGTACAGGCAACAAAATATACAGATGTTAGTAAACAAATTATTCCAAAATTCGTAACGAAATCTGTATAAATAATAACATCACAAACAATCATTGTCAATAAACTCAATATATACCAAAAGTTTATCTTGTCAATATACTGAAGATAAATTATCCCTATTGAAAGAATAACAACTGGCAATGCGTACGCTAAATATTTCTTATCAAAAAAAACAGCAATAATGATAACTACTACAAAAGCAAAGTAGAATAATATATCTGTAAGTTTTATATCTTTCAAAAAATAACGTATTTTATTTCTTAGAATCCTCGATCACTAAAGAAAAGATCTAATGATTCCTGTATTGTTTTCTACGTATGTTCTAAAATATGCTATTTTTTTCAATTCCTTGGATAATTAATAAATCCTTTGATTAAAAATTAAAAAAATCAGGTTTCTATGGTATGACAAAATGTGTAATAATTGTGATAACTAACGAATAAAAAACAGGTTTTTACGCAACTAAAAAGCTTTATAACAACACATAATCAACTTATTACATATGATATAGATAGAAAAATATTTATATCATTAAAAATTTATAAAATATTCAATTGTATATAAATAATCAGAGTATTATTACAAATGTGAAAATTTTGAATATTTGTTAACCAAGTCTTAAAATAAACCACTAAAACAATAATTCAATAACAAAAATACGTTTTAACTGAATTATCATCAATAAATTTAAGACTTTCACACTTGGAAATGGCGTTAATTTTAGCTAAATTTGCACACCGTAAAACATCGTTCACATGCAGCCTGAAACAACTATTACACCTAATATTTCTTTTGAAGAATATAGAAATCAAATACTTAGAGATTACAAAATCGCTTTAATAAGTAGAGAGTGTAGTTTGTTGGGCCGAAGAGAGGTTCTGACTGGAAAATCTAAATTCGGAATTTTTGGTGGTGGAAAAGAATTACCACAGTTAGCGATGGCTAGAGTTTTTCGTAATGGAGATTTTAGATCTGGATACTATCGTGATCAAACCTTTATGATGGCTATAGAACAATATTCTGTAGAACAGTTCTTTGCAGGTCTATATGCACATACTGATATAGAAAAAGAGCCTTTTGCCGCTGGAAGACAGATGGGTGGTCACTTTGCGACTCATAGTCTTAATGAAGATGGTACCTGGAAAAACCTTACCAAACAAAAAAACTCTAGTGCCGATATCTCTCCTACTGCAGGTCAGATGCCTAGATTATTAGGGTTAGCTCAAGCATCTAAAGTATACAGAAACGAAAAAAGTGTCTCTGAGCATACTAATTTTTCTATCAAAGGTAATGAAGTAGCTTGGGGAACTATTGGTAATGCCAGTACAAGCGAAGGGCTATTTTGGGAAACTATTAATGCAGGTGGTGTATTACAAGTTCCTATGGTAGTTAGCATTTGGGATGATGAATATGGTATTTCTGTACATGCAAAACACCAGACTACAAAAGAAAATATATCATTAATCCTTGAAGGATTCAGACGTGATGAAAAACACGATGGATATGAAATCATTGTCGTAAATGGTTGGGATTATCCTGCACTGGTAGAAGCCTATGAAACTGCAGAAGACTTAGCCAGAGAACAACATATCCCTGTTATAGTTCATGTAAAAGAATTAACACAACCCCAAGGACACTCTACTTCTGGATCTCACGAAAGATACAAAAGCGAAGAACGTTTAAACTGGGAGCGCGAGCATGATTGTAATAAGAAATTCAAAGAATGGATAATTGAACATAACGTAGCTACAGCGGATGAATTACTAGAAATAGAAAAATCATCTAAAAAAACAGTAAGACAAGGTAAAAATAGTGCCTGGAATGCTTATTTATCAGAAATTAAAGATGAACAAAAGCAAGCACTGATTCAATTAGAAGCAGTAGAAAATAAAAGTGCTAATAAGAATTTTATATCTCCTTTAGTAAAAACCTTAGCTGATAAGGATGAACCTATTCGAAAAGATATTCTTGAAGCTACTAGAAAAACACTAAGATATATTACTAAAGAAGATTATCCTGAAAAAACAGCTCTTCAGAACTGGATTAATCAGTATACCGCAAAAATTAAACCTAAATATAGTGATCATCTTTATAATGATTTCGACTCTAATGTAACCAACATTAAAGAGGTAAGGCCAGAATACTCTGAAGATGCGGAAATGGTGGATGGTCGTGTAATTCTTAGAGACAACTTTGATCAAATATTTAGTCGAGTACCAGAGTCTTTAATCTTTGGAGAAGATAGTGGTAAAATTGGTGACGTTAATCAAGGACTTGAAGGTTTACAACAAAAGTATGGTGAAATAAGAGTTTCTGATGCAGGAATCAGGGAAGCTACCATCATTGGACAAGGAATAGGCATGGCAATGCGAGGTCTTAGACCAATCGCAGAGATTCAATACTTAGATTATATATTATACTGTATACAAGGATTAAGTGATGATCTTGCTACCTTAAGGTATAGAACATTTGCTAAACAAAAAGCCCCTTTAATCATTAGAACCAGAGGACATCGATTAGAAGGAATATGGCATTCTGGTTCCCAAATGGGTGGTTTAGTTCATTTACTAAGAGGTATTCATATTCTTGTTCCTAGGAACATGACTAAAGCTGCTGGGTTTTATAATACTTTATTAGATAGTGATGAACCAGCTGTGATGGTTGAATGTCTTAATGGATACAGACTTAAGGAAAAAATGCCTGCTAATCTGTCTGAAATAAGAACTCCTCTAGGCGTGGTTGAAACTATAAAAGAAGGAAATGATATTACTCTTGTTTCTTATGGGTCAACACTAAGACTGGTTGAACAAGCTGCTAAAGAGCTGTTATCTGTTGGTATTAATGCAGAAGTAATTGATGTGCAATCTCTTATTCCTTTCGATTTAACTCATGACATCGTAAAGAGTGTTGCTAAAACGAATAGAGTTATGATCATTGATGAAGATGTTCCAGGAGGAGCTACAGGATACATATTACACAAGCTAATTGATGAGCAGAATATATATCAGTATCTTGATAGTGAACCGCAAACACTAAGCGCACAACCACATCGCCCAGCTTTTGGTACCGATGGAGATTATTTTAGTAAACCATCTACAGAAGACATTTTTGAGAAAGTATATGAACTCATGAATGAAGTTGATCCAGCGAGTTATCCTAAATTAAGATAATAGTTTTAAAAAGGGTTTTCAATTCTGATGCGCTCACCTTCTTTATAAGATATCACAAAGATATTCTTATCAATAACTCCTGATCGTATTAGAGTTTTTCTAAATTCTTGGGCTTCTGTTAATGTTTCAAAAATTCCAAGACTGAATTTGTAATAAGACGAATCATTATAAAACAATGCATTCGTGAATTTTTCTGACACCAATGAAATCTTATCATCTGTAAAAGATTGAATCTGCACAGAGTATACAGTATCTTTATTAATCAAACTCCTATACAAATAGAGCTCTTTTAAATCATTATTCTTTAATTGATCATTTTTTAATTGACTCAATTCTTTCTTAAGCGTATTTATTTCTAACTGAAAAGAGGATAATTCTTTATTATTATTTGTAATAGGTTTATCATTGTCCACCCAAAAGACAGCATACACTATCAAAGTGAGTGTAGTTATCAATAAAACTGAACAAAGTATTTTAAGCATCATCTTAGATGCTCTATTTTTTTTAAGTTCTACTGATTTATCATTTAATAGATCTTCCAGCTTCCTTTGTTCTATCTCAGCTTTTTCTATTTGATAGTGTAATGATAAAAGATCTTCATTTTTAATATCTGGCATTTTACAGGGGATTAAGAGCAGTTTATTAAAAGTTTATGGTAATTTTTGTTTAGTCATTTTATATACTATTCCATCACGTATCTCTATAATCATAATCGGATTATCCTTAATAATTCTCTGGAAGGCCTTTAACGGAAACCCATTCGAAATTTGATTTACGTCTTGGATTCTTATCTTATCATTTAATTCTAATCTAATTAACTTAGTATCTTTATTATATACATAATAGTTATCATATAAAAAATACAAGGTATCACCTTCTTTATTGATATCATACTCTGCATCATTGTTTTCCTTAGCCTTCTTTACTGCTCTTTTCCCTTTAAAGTACTCAATAAAATCTACTTCGATAAAAACTACTCCATTATTTCTGAAAACTCTTTTTACAAAACAGTGTTTCCGTATATATTTTAATTTTGTTTTATCCGTATCGGTTGTATCAACAACTGATGTTTTAGTACTATCAGTAACAACAATAAACTCTTTACGATAATCAGCAATATCAGACTTTAGCTTTGTTAATTCTTTTCGGAGCGAATCGTTAATTCCCTTTATTTCATCCAAATCAGTTTGTGTATTCTCTTCTTGGCTCAAAGGAACTGCGTCATTGTTTTGATTTAAATAATACATCCCGCCAGCCATCACTGCTATTACAGTGAGAAAAAAAATCATGAAGACTAAACTATTTCTCTTACTTCTCTTTAATTCTTCTGAAATAGATGCAAGACGATTCTCCAGCTTTTGCTGTTTCATTCCAGATTTTTCGATCCTATATTGTACAGATAATAATTCGTCTTCTTTATTTTCCATGATGTAATGCAAATTTAGAGCACTTTTAATATTAAGGGATCCATTTTACATCCTTAAAATCAGGTTTTCTTTTTTCCAAAAATGCATTTCTACCTTCTTTAGCTTCTTCAGTCATATACGCTAGTCTGGTAGCTTCTCCCGCAAAAACCTGTTGACCAACCATACCATCATCTGTAAGGTTCATAGCAAATTTTAGCATTTTTATAGATGTTGGTGATTTTTCTAAAATCTCCTGCGCCCATTGATATGCTGTCTCTTCTAATTCTTGATGAGGTATAACTGCATTGACCATCCCCATTTCATATGCTTCTTGTGCCGAATAGTTTCTTCCTAAAAAGAAAATTTCGCGAGCCTTTTTTTGCCCTACCATTTTTGCTAAATATGCAGAACCATATCCGCCATCAAAACTAGTTACATCAGCATCTGTTTGTTTAAATATCGCATGCTCTTTACTAGCTAGTGTAAGATCACAAACCACATGCAAGCTATGTCCTCCACCTACAGCCCATCCTGGAACTACAGCTATTACCACTTTTGGCATAAAACGTATAAGCCGTTGAACTTCTAAGATATTTAATCTATGCATACCGTCTTGTCCCACATATCCCTGATGTCCTCTAGCTTTTTGATCACCTCCACTACAAAAGCTATATACACCATCTTTTGTAGACGGACCTTCCGCGGACAATAAAACCACTCCAATTGAAGTGTCTTCTTGTGCATCATAAAAAGCGTCATACAGTTCACTAGTTGTATTAGGTCTAAAAGCATTACGAACATTCGGTCTATTAAACGCAATGCGTGCAACTCCATTTGATTTTTTATAGGTTATATCTTGATATTCTTTTGCAGTTTTCCAGTTTATTGAACTCATTGTATTTTATTTAGTGCTATCAAAAATAATACAATATATTGTATCAAGCTATACGATCAGTAGAGTTAAATCAAGTTAAAAAATCGATATTTTGTATATTTCACTTAAATTAACATAGGTTTTGCACGATTTTTGATACTTTTAAAAAAAATACATCAGTTAGAATGGTTAAGAATATCTTTTTCGGATTGCTTTTTAGTACAGTAAGTTTTGTTTCTTTTGGACAAGAAAAACCAATTTACATAGTAGAATGGGAAGAATTAGACAATAAATTATCTGAAGAGGAATTGTACTATGTGATAGAATTAAAGGAGATCACTCCTTCACTTTCATTCATAAACCAAAGAATTGCTACAGGAAATTACCAGTTAATGGAAATAGACCTTACGATAGATTTACGTACGCAACATCTAAGAAAAGACTCCACTGACTTTCTTCAACTACCAGAAAATAAATATATCCAATCTGATTATGCCCTAGCAATTCCATCTGGGTTAAACGAAAGAAGAGGGAGAATAACAATTACTGGAAGCGGTGGTTATAATAGTAGCTCAACCAATAATGGTGGTATTAAAAACACAGCTTATAGAGATGCTGGTTCTTATACAGGAATATATTGTCCTGTAACTGGTGTACCCCTAACCTACTAAATTTTGATAGCTATCTTATAATAAACCGTAAATAATAAAAAGATTATTCTACTAATCGAATTCCATCTTTTTCTATTACAATCTTTTTTGCCTTATATAATGACCCTATAGCTTTTTTAAAACTTTTCTTACTTAATTGAAAAACTTCTTTAATATCATTAGGATCTGATTTGTCGTTAAGGTCAATAAAGCCTCCACTAGATTTTAATTCATCTAATATTTGTTGAGCATTAGGTTCTATTGCTCTAAATCCATGTCGCTGTAAAGTAAGATCAATTTTACCATCTGGACGAACTTTTTTTACATATCCCTTAAGTTGATCACCAGGAGTAATTTTCTGAAAAACCTCATCTTCATATACCAATCCTAAATATTTTTGATTTACAATCATGTTCCAACCATAAGGAGATGGATGTGAAGCTATCAAATCTACTTCATCGTATGGTGATAATAACACCAAAGAATTATCTAGGAAAGCATTCGTCTTACTAGAACCTACTAACCTGTTTGTTTTTTCATCAAGATATACAAAAACCAGATACCAACTACCAGCTCTCATTTTAGAAGCTTGCTCTTTATAAGGAACAAAAAGATCTTTCTCCAAACCCCAATCCATAAAAGCACCAATCTCGGATACATTAGTGCATTTTAGATATGCAAATGAGTTCACTGTAGCATAAGGCTCTAAAGTTGTGGCAACAATTCGTTCCTCATGATCTAAATACAAAAACACTTTGATTTCATCCCTAATCATGAATTCGCTAGGAACATATTTGTTTGGCAATAAAACTTCATTTCCATCATCATCACTGAGATAAACTCCTTGATCTCTTTCTCTAACTATTTCTAAAGTATTATATACACCAAGCTTAAGCATGTCTTATTTTTTTGCGCAAAGATAATTCTTTAATTGTCCTATTAATCAATTAAAACAAAAAAGGTGCTCCAATAGGAACACCTTGTATTTTTTTCTGAACCGTTTTCTATTTGTAAACAGATTCTTTTCCGAAATGCTTAGCCAAAAGGTAATATACTACTGCTCTATATTTATTACGGTTAGATTTACCATACGCATCCATTACAGAAGCAATTCCTTCGTCTAACTTTGGTCCATCAGAAAGACCTAATTTTTTGATTAAGAAATTTTTCTTTACTGTATCTAATTCTGCCTGATCACTTCCAGATACTGTAGCAGCATCTTTATTGTAAATAGAAGGTCCACAACCTATAGTAACTTTGGTTAAAAAATCCACATCTGGTGTCTGACCAATTTTATCTTTGATATCAGCAGCATACTTAGTAATTAATTCGTCTCTTTTACTCATAAGATGATAATGTTTTAGGTTTTAGTTAATTTATTATGTTATCTCAAATATAATCTTTTTATAAATGAATAATTCATTTATAAATTATAATAAAAGGAGATTTTTAGATAAAATGCTTGAAATAATCGATTAAAGCACTATCATTCCTTTTTCTTGGTGTAAAAACCTCTAATAATTGAGGACGATTATTCTTAACATACAGTTCTTCTACTTCATGTACTAAACTTTGCATTTCATTCGCTTCATGATATTCGATCTGAAACATCTCACATAATTTCTTAGCAGTAAGATTATGCGTAGTTTCAAAATAAGTACTGAAATTATTGCTTTCTGTTTTTCCAGGTAAAATTCTAAAAATACCTCCTCCTTCATTATTAATTAAGATAATCTTAAAATTAGAAGGGATGGTATCATTCCATAATCCATTGCTATCATAAAAAAAACTAAGATCACCCGTAATAAGCGTTGTAGGTAACCCAGAAGCAACTGCAGCTCCAATTGCAGTAGATGTGCTACCGTCAATACCACTAGTACCTCTATTACAATACACTTTAAAACTTGGGTTTAAAGAGAACAATTGAGCATAGCGAACTGTTGAACTATTACTTAACTCAATCAATTGTCCATCAGGAATAAAATTAAAAATAGTTTCAAACACTTTAAGGTCTGTGAAATCAACTTTTTCCAAATATTCTTTATGTTTTAACCTTCTTTGATCTCTTATCGTTAACCAGTAAGATTTATAATCATTTTTAATTGGTTGCGTATTTGGTAAGAAATCAGAAAAAAATGAATTAGGTTTCATTTTTATATGTTCTGTTAAGCAGAAATAGGTATCATATGCCTTTTTCTTATCGATATGCCAATGTACCTTGGGTTGATAATTTCGTAAAAAAGCCTTTATACGTTTAGAAACCACCATTCCTCCAAAAGTCAATAAGATTTCAGGCTGTAGTTCTTTAAATTCATCTTCTTGCAATGATGTTATTAATTGATCAATACAGTTTATATGAGAAGCATGATGAATATTCGAAGTTGTTTCTGTTAACACTAATACTGAAGGGTCTTCTGCAAAACAATCAATCCATTGTTGATCAATATGATCAGGTGAGTTTACACCTATCAAAATGATTTTTCGTTTCGCTTTATTCCATTCAGTAAGCATTTTTGATTGCAAAGTTTCAGAAATATGATGCTCTACAGTTTCTACAGGAATATTTTTGGGAACGATTGTAGGTTCATTCACTGTATCATATAGAGGTTCATAAAAGGGAACATTAATATGAACTGGACCACTATTTTCTATTGCCGCATTAAGCGCCAAATTAATTTCTCTTTCATTATGTTTCTGTGCTTCATGCTGTTTCTGCTTGATTTTAAGATCCCCTACTTCCATTTCGGGTACAATCTCAGAATATAAATTTGCGGAGTACAAGATATGATTCTGGAACACATTTTTCTGGCGTATTGTTTGTCCATCTCCAATATCAATGCGCTCAATAGGGCGGTCTGCACTTAATACCACAAGAGGAATATCACTGTAAAAAGCTTCAGCAATAGCTGGATAATAATTTAATAATGCACTACCTGAAGTACATACTAAAACCACAGGCTTCTTTACTTGTTGTGCAATCCCTAATGCAAAAAATGCAGCGCACCGTTCATCTACAATGCTATAACAATGCATATCAGGGTTTTCAGTAAAACCAATGATTAATGGTGCATTTCTAGATCCAGGAGATATAACTATATGATCAATTCCCTTTGCTTTACATAAAGCAACAATGGTCTGCGACAAAGGAATTTTGGAATATAAATGTTTCTTCATTCGAAACGCTAAATTACGATATAGGCTTAATTAAAGCCAACCTTTTGGAAGTAATTTACTGCAAAACCTTTTTCATGGTTTCAGTCTTCTTTACAGTTTCCTCCCATTCTTTTTCTGGAATAGAATCTTTAGTAACTCCTCCTCCTACATAGACTATAGCTTTATCAGCTTTTAATTCCATACAGCGAAGGTTCACAAATAAATTAGACGCTGTTGTTCCGTTTTGATTGAAATTCAGCTCTCCTAAAAATCCTGTATAAAATTTTCGATCGTATTGTTCTTTTTCAACTATAAAAGATTTTGCCTCGTTTTTAGGTAAACCGCATACGGCAGGAGTAGGATGTAATGCTTTTATAACTTCTCCAATACTTGTTTTTTCATTCAGAGTACCTTTTATATCCGTTCTAAGATGCAAAAGTGTTCCTGCCTTATAGGTATATGTTTCAGATTTTTTGATGTCATTCACCTTGGTTGATAATTCCTGTAACACAAAATCCGTAACCATTGACTGCTCTTCTATCTCTTTTAGTCCCCAATCTACATGAACAGTATCTACATAAGGCTGCGTACCCGCCAAAGCCATTGTAAAAAACTGATTCCCTCTAATTTTCACCAAAGTTTCAGGTGTAGCACCAAGCCATGTTCCTACCAAAGGATGATACCAATAATAAACAAAGGCATTAGGATAACTACGAATCAATCGTTTAAACACCATTAAAGGACTATCCGAAGAATACTGTATTTCCTCTTTACGGGACAATACTACTTTTTTAAAAAAATCATCCTGAATTGCCTTAACACCTTTGTCAACCAGCTCTATATGTGCTTTTTTAGCCGCTATACTCGTATTAATCGATTGCTTTTTCTTCTTTACATCAATAGACATTTTATTATTATTCGGAATAGTAATATCATAACAATCGCTATTTTCTGTCGGAATCAATATTGACTTCTTTATACTATCAAATGGTGCAAATACAAACCCAGAATCACTGGTTGTTTCCAATAGATACATGTCATCATCATGCTGCAGAAGAGCATGTAACTTTTGTTCTCCTGATTTTCGATATACCACAAAAGGTAATTGATGATCCAATTGAGATTGGATTTTGATATAAATATCTTCGACATCCATATTACTTGGATTTGGGAAGTGCAATCGTTGTTAATTTTACAATAGAAATCAAATTATCTTCTTCGTCTCGTATTTTGATATCCCATAATTGAGTAGTCCTTCCTGGATGTACTATTTCTGCTTTTGCATATACATACCCTTCTTTAACACTCTTTACATGATTAGCAGATATTTCAATACCACGAATATAAAATTCTTTAGAATTCAAAAACATATAAGAAGCTGCACTACCAACACTTTCAGCAAGAGCCACCATTGCTCCTCCGTGCAAAACACCATCAGGTTGATGAACTCTTGGTGTAACTGGCATTTTGGCTATTAAATAGTCCTTCCCCACTTTACAAAAAGAAATCTCCAATGTCTCCATTAGCGTATTCTCGCACATTTTAGCACATTGTTTAAGTATTTCTTCTTCGGTTAAATTCATAGTGTTTAAATTTTAAGTAAAAATAAACAATGACATTAAATAATTCTAACTATATTTATTTATTATTTTAACGAACGTTCAATAAAATGCCAATAACAAAAACATCCAAAGAAGAAGTCTTGCAAACAGTTATTCCGATACTTAGAGAACGTGGTATCTGTAAAAGCAGCATGAGCGAATTAGCTAAAGCTTGTGGTATTCAAAAATCACATTTCTATTACTATTTCAGTAATAAAGAACAACTGATAAAAGAAGTTCTTTCTACGGTGAATAGTTATTTTAAGTACAACCTATTTAAGGTTATTGAAAACAACGATTTAACTACTAAGCAAAAGTTGGATAAATTACGCAAGCTTATAGATAAAATGTTTCGAAATGCAAACAGTGGTTGTATTATGGCCAATACCGCTTTAGAAACTGCTCATCTAAATCCTGTCTATAAAGATGAAATAAAACACTTTTTTGAAGATTTTATTAATGGACTTCAAATATTGTTAGCGCCAAACTATTCTAAACAAGAATCACTTGCTTTAGCAGAGCAAATGGTTCAGGATTTGGAAGGTGGTATTTTATTGATGAGAATATACAACGATCATAAATACATTAATAATGCTGTTTCCAGAATGGAAAAAATAATTCTTAAAGCTTAATTATGAAATCATACACTATCGAATCTATTGATGGACATCCCATTTCTGTACATGAATTCGTTCCTGAATCATCTATACACAAAAGCATTGTTTTTGCACCTGCAGTTGCGGTTCCGCAGAAATTCTATTTCAGTATGGCAACATATCTTGCTAAAAAAGGGTGTAATGTAATTACATTTGATTATCGCAGCATTGGCACTTCTACATCCCAAAGTATTAAATCTCTAAAAGATCATGGTTTCTTTTCATGGGCAATGGATTTTAAAGCTATTTCTAAATACGTAAAAGAGAAATTTCCTGATAATTATCAATATATGATTGGACATAGTTACGGAGGGAATAGTGTTGGATTTAGTGATGCATATCAATATTATGACAAATATATTACTATCGGATCTCAATTTGGTTATTACAAGCATTTTACTACAAGAATGCAGCTTTTGATTTATCTAAACTTTAAATTCTTTGTACCTATCACAACTTCCATATTAGGGTATTACCCATCAGGATGGTTTGGACTAGGAAGGCCATTAACTACTAAAGCTGCAAATGATTGGGCTACATTTTTGTTACATCCTGATTCTATGCTACATTTTACTAAAGATAATTCTGAAACCCATTATCGAGATATTAATGAACCTATGTTACTAATTAGTATTGAAGATGACCTTTTTGCTCCGAAAAAATCAGTTGACATCTTGGGAGATCGTGTTTATAAGAATGCAAAAACAATTCGAAAACACTTAAAACCATCAGATTACAACCTGAAAACAATTGGTCATTTTGATTTTTTTAGAAAGAAAAATCAGAATATCTTGTGGTCAATTATAGATGAATGGTTTCAATTATAAAAAGTTACTGATTATGCAAAAAGAAGTTATGTATCAATCTACAAATACGTATGATACATTAAATGAATTAACCAAGGAGACTACAACAGTTTGGCTTGTTTTTCACGGAATAGGATACCTAAGCAGATATTTTATTCGTCTTTTTCAAAGTCTGAATTCTGAAAAAAATTACATTATTGCTCCGCAGGCTCCGTCTAAATATTATAAAAACAATGATTATAAAAAGGTAGGTTCTAGTTGGCTAACAAAGGAAAACACGGTTACTGAGACTAAAAACGTTCTTAATTATGTAGATTCAGTAATTGATGCTGAACAGCTTCCTGAAAACATAAAATTCGTGGTATTAGGATACTCTCAAGGTGTTAGTATTGCTAGTAGATGGATCGCCAATAGAAAGATAAAACCTGATGCTTTTGTAATGGTTTCTGGAGGTTTTCCTAAAGAACTCGAGAAAGATGACTTTGCATTTCTAACCAACTCAACTACTATAACTCATATTTTAGGAGAGAAAGATCCTTATTTTGAAATAGAAAAAGTGAAGGCAGAAAAAGTAAGAGTACAGAATATTTTACCCCAAATAGAATTCAAAACTCATTCTGGAGGTCATGAATTAGATATTGAGACTTTAAAAAATATTGTTTAAATTTAAGAAGGATTTAAACATATAATAATGATTAAGAATATACTATGCTTTATTTTAACTTTGTTTTGCACCTTTAACTCTTTTTCTTTTACCATAGCATTCTCTGATTATTATATTGATCGAGTTACTGGAAAACAGCTCGGTTCAGATGGTTCTAAAACGAATAATCTAAGAGTAATTGATAGAAGAGAATGGGATTATGTAATTGAAGAAAAAGGAGGAACTTATTCCCGTCCTGGTATTCGTGAATTACATAAGAATAGTTATATCATTTCTGTAGACGAGAATCAAATACAACAAGAAATACAAAAAGTAGCTGATGACACGATGAAAGAAGGGCTTGAAAATCAAGTTTTTATTGTCTTGAATGTCAATACTGGAAAAATATTTGCCGTAAGAGATTGGATTCCAGAACTCAAAACTAATAAAGAAATTGTAATTAACACCTATGGAGTTGGATTAAACAGTGCCCCAAGAGTAGGTGAAGGATTGATGCTTCTTGCTCAGCTACATGGACATCCAAAAGAAATGCGAAAAGACAAAAAAAATGTCAGAACCGTTTCTGAGTTTGATATAAAAGTAGCCAAACACTTAGGGATTACGGTGTTTGCTATCGATGCATTTGATTCTTTTGTTTCCATGAGATCAAAATCATCCTACCAATACTCCAGAGCATTACATATGCATAAAGTTACAAAAGATGGTCGCACTAGAAATTTTGTAGGTAAAACATTTGGAAGGAATGGATTTCATACTTTCAATTTTTCTGACTATTTTGATTTAATGTTGAGAAAAGATGAATATGCCCCAATACTATGACTTAGACGCTGCTAATATTTTTCTTGCCTCTATAGTATCATAAATAATAATCAATTTTTCAATTTTGTTTTCTGAAGAGAATTCTAAAATATCCACTACCTTAAACTCTACTTTAGTATTATTTTTTAAGGTCCATATATACTTAAAAAGTACTGATATTCTATTTGAATTGTTTTCGCTAAAAACACCATCTAATTGTAATTCTGAAGCGTTTGTATCCTCTGCTAAGACACGATAAAACTCCCTTGCTGGCAACACACCATACAAAGGAGATTCTACGATCCCGTTATCAGTAAAAAGAGCAATTACTTTATCTACTTCTCCTTTCTCTAAAAAAGAAAGATAATGCTCTGCGACTTCTATTTTTGTCATGGTTTAAATCAAGTAATAGAGTTTATAAATACCGTTCTTCAATTACCTCTACATGATGTCTTTGATGTCCAGAAAGTATATAACCAGAAGCTCTGACACTCATGGGACTTCCACTAGCCTCTCCTATTTTGATTAACATATCATCTGTAAAACTTTTGAATAATGTAATTGAACTATTTCTAACTGCCTTAAAATCATCCAACAATTCTTTCTTAGTATAGTTATTAGCATTAGAATTAGGCACATATTCATCTTGATCAAACCCCATTAAAGGGCTTTTATCATTTCTAGCAAAACGCAGTGCTCTATATGCAAACACTCGTTCTGTATCTATAATATGCTGTAACACTTCTGCAATGGTCCATTTTCCTTCAGCATAAGCATAGGTTAATTTTTCATCAGGAATTGTATTCACAAAATCCAAAAACCCTTGTTTGCTTTGTTGTAAACCATCTATAATATTTGGAGCTTCAGCTTTATCAATAAAGGTTCCATAATACGGATTATATTCTTCTGGAGTAAGATAAGATTGCATAAATAAATAATTATAAATAAAAATAGAAATGTACTAATTCTAATTTCATTCTATGACAGCATTAACAGTTCTTTATTATTCTGGGAAGAAATCAAAAAAAGAAATCAAGAACGTTTAAAACGCGCTATTTATCATCGTTTAGTTTTTCTAATTTACAGGCTCTAAAATATAAAAACAACGGAAAAGTAAATGCTATAGCTAGCACAAAAGTTAGCGGAATGAATAACCACCAATGTTTCATTTTTAATTTAATTGCTTCTGGAATATACCATACAAAAAAGGTGAATACTACTACCAACAAATCTGCACTATAGGATTTTGCAGGGAACGTTGTTTTTGTTTGCGCAATATAATGCAGAATTGAAGTATTTTCTTCAGTCATAAAAAACTGAATATTAAAATACCAAGTATAACAAAGACCAAGAATTGCTAACAATAAATATGCATATTTGAGTTTCATTTGTGTGATTTTATATATTGACTATATCCTAATTAAGGGTTTTCTAACTATCTTTCATATTATTAACTAGCATCATCATTTATCAAGCAATTTTGTATAATGCTCTAATGTTATTCTATATACAAAAACATCCATATCCATATACGTTGTTCTTACTCCTCTGATCATTCCATTTCTTTCTGCAACTTTTTGGGATGCAACGTTATCTATATCAATAATTGAAATCACTGACGTGGCCAGGTTATTTTCAAAACATAACTTTTTGAATTCGTTTGCTGCTTCTATTGCATATCCATTTCCTTGATATCGTGAAATTAAATGATACCCTACTTCTATCTCGTTTTTATCATCAATATTTTGTAATAAAAGACCACATTGGCCAACAAATTCACCAGATTTTTTATCTATCAATGCTTGCAAACCATATCTTTGCTCCTTATACCTATTTAACTGAAAATCAATCCACTCCTTAGATTTTTCTGGTTTCATTTTCCAATCATCAGGAAAAAACTTTGTAGCAACTTCATCCATGATAAATTCTTGCCAAACCGCAGCATCCTTATCAATAAGCGGTCGTATTAATAAACGTTCAGTTTCTCTTTTTTCGAGATAATTAGTCCACATGTTTATGTATTTAAATAATGAAATCAAAATCGATAAGGTCTATTAAACTATCGATCTAATTCTTTTGTTATCTTCTCCTCTAAACTTTTTACTTTTTTCTTAGTTTTTTGATAAAATCTAAGAACCCCTTTTCTGTTTAATTCTATTTTTATTAAATAACTCATCAAGATATTTTTTTGTTTCTTACTCAAATTTATTGGAGTCTCAAGACTTATCAATACACCATTTTCATCAAACACAAAACTTGGAGCCAAGAATTCATTAATTTCTTTAAAATAATTCTTTTGATACTGCATTTCTTCATACTCTTCTTCAAGTATTTTTAAAGTATAGTAATCATATTCATATAAAGAAATTAGCTCTGATCTTAAGGAGTCATTCTCGATTAACTCTAAGCCTCTTGATTTTAGCGTTTCATAGGCAGAACTATTTTGTAATGATGTATAATCTCTTGTTAATTCTATAAATCGAAATTGTAATGAATCAAGAGTCATTTCTTTATTCTGAATTACATTTCTCCAAAACTCACAAGCTTTAATACCACGCTTATGACCATTAAGATTAATATTTAAATCTTCAATATCATTTTTTAATCCATTATTTAATTCTTCTAATATTTTTTGTTTCGCAGTATTATCCCTTCGGTTTTCATTCCAATTATTTAAGGCAAAAGCCGAAACAACTGCTATAAATATTGAAACAAATTCGAATATGTACTTTTTCCAATTCTTGTTTTTCAATTCAATTCATATTTAATAATAGTTAGTGTTTCGAATTTACTGTCTTTTCAATTAGCAAGATGTATTTAATACATATGATATCTAACACAATAATTTAGAAAACTAAAGCTAACAAATGATGATACTATTATTTAATTTTTATAGTATCTAAAGTACTAATAAAATTGTGAAATATTTTTATCTATCGAATTATCGTTTGTAGAATATCTGTTGCCATAGATAATTTGTAGGTTTGTCTTAAAGTTATGTATAGAGTCTGTATAATAATGCTTTTAGAACTTATGTAAATCCATTATGATGGATCAAGAAAACGAAACAAAAAGAAAAAAGAAACCTTGGCCAACTAAAGATGCTATGAAACAGGTTTATGAAATGAAGCTTTGGGGTGATCATAATTCTGAATTTTATTCTGGTATTGGATCGCATCATCCAGAGATAATACAACCATATATCGAAGTTATAACTTCATTTTTAAAATCTTTCAAAAACCCAATTACAGTATGTGATTTAGGTTGCGGAGATTTTAATGTAGGAAAAGCTCTGGTAAAACATACCAAAAAGTATATAGCTATTGATATCGTAGATGACCTTATCAAACGTAATAAGGAAACATTTAAAGAAGAAAATCTAGCGTTCGATTGTTTGGATATCGCAACGGACGATTTACCTTCTGGAGATTGTGTTTTATTAAGACAAGTATTACAACACTTATCAAATACCGAAGTACAAAATATTGTAACTAAATTAGCTGATTTTAAATATGTTATTTTAACAGAACATGTACCAGAAGGAACTTTTACACCCAATAAAGATATAATTTCTGGACAGGGAATTAGATTAAAAAAACAAAGTGGATTAAATTTATTGGTTTCTCCGTTTAATTTTAAAGTAAAAGAAGAAAAACAATTATTATCTATTACTCCAAAGGATTCAAAAGGAGTTATAGTAACCACTTTCTATCAAGTTTTTTAAACCATATTTATGTTAAGGATATACTATTTTACATTTTTTCAATAAAATCCAAAAACACCTTTTTATGAAGTTCCAAATCTAGATTAGGCGAAAGTGCTACACGCACGATATAATCTTTATCTCCTTCTTTAGTAGTTCCTTGGGTAGAAGTGGCAGGTATAGTCCAATAACAGCCTTTTAACTGCCCGTAACTAACACAAAACTTACTTTCATTAGGAATTTCCTTTATCATTAGGTTGATCAATGTAAGATTTAATGCTCTTTTATAGGATTCTTTTTCTTCTTCGGTATTACCTTTAGTAGGAAGATCTAATGAAAATACAGATGGTGTAAACCCTTTATTTGCCAATTCATCAGAAACAAAATTAATTTTTGCTTCTGGTAAATTATCGTTAATAAAGTTTACAAATTCACGAGTATTCTTATAAGCACCATCAATTCTTTGAAGCATAGATGGCAATTGCTCTGCCAATAATTCCATCTGAAGGTTTGTAGCTTCATTATCACAAAGTCTAAGATGCAACGCTATTTTATGCATTAAATCTTCAGATTTTTTATTTGACACACAGTAACCAGCTGTACATTTTCCTCCACTAGGGAATTTTGAACCACTAACATATGCAATCGTTCTAACCGAAGAAAGTATTTCATCTTCACCTAAAAAGTGTACATTAGGGCAAAATGTTTGGTCTAAAATAAAAACAGGATCAATCGCTATTTCTCCATTCTTAGTTTTACGTTCCTTACTTAAAACCTCTTTTAATTTTTGAAGATCTGGGACTTCTACTCTTGGATTTGTTGGAATCTCTGCAATTATATATGGTATCGCATCTTCTTCTGCTATTTCTTTCAAAACCGTATCAATACTCTGAACCATGTCTTTACCGCCATCAACTGGTAAATCCATTACTTCAATAGTATCAATACATGCGGCAACTCTTCTTGCTTGGTCATTGGTTCCTCCATAACAATTTGGTGGAACTATAATTTTGATCGCTTTTCCTTTATGTTTTTCTTGTGCATCATGAATAAGTCCCATTACAATAGCATACTGCATAGAGAGTCCACTAGAACCGACAAGTGCCTTTATATCAGTACCAGTAATGTTTTTTATTGAATTTAAGACTTGGTTTTTATTTGTTTCTCGATTAGCAGTCTTATCATCAGAAGAAGTCTTTTGTAATGCATATTTTAAAGCAATCAGCGTATTAGCAGGTGTCATCGCAATAGTCTCTCTTCTTCTTACATGCTGAATTTCTGACACGTAACTTTCATTTTGTTCACCATTTACTAATAAAACACTACCTAGGTCAACATGAATATTAATAAAAAAATCAATATTTGGCGTTAGATCAAAATTACAAACATCATCTTGTTCTGTAATCAAAATTGTACTACCGTCAAATTCTGAAATCTCTTTTGTGTGCGTTATTTTTTTTAGATCAAACGTATAACCATAAACTTGTCGTAGAATTTGAGCATCAAAAAAATCTGGCAACTCACCAGAGTATAAGATTTGAGTATTTTTATTATCTAACAAATTCTTTCGCAGCACAGCCATCACAGGAATTGTCCTTGATGAAAAGCTTATTACATTTTCTGAGTTTATACTATTTAAATTAGCTATAACCCATTCTAACACACAGGATAATGGATGACCTAATCGAATATAATCAAATGCAGTAGGTAATTCATTTAGGGCTGACGATCTAGAATTATTAGTATTAAACAGGATTTCAAACTGCCCTAAAAATTGAGTTTTTGCTAATTCTTCATCATAAATATCCAATCGATGAGTAGTTAGATTTAGCCAGTCTGCGGGCATGTTTTGCAATACATTATTAATATAATTCAGCACTTTATTGTCTTCCATTATTGTTACCATTAGATAGGCTGCCAATATATATTAATTAGATATATTTTAAAAGCATTACAAGATGTTTTGTTATTCAAAAATCTAACATTTCTCATGTGGCAAATTAGTATCAGAACGATGCTATATAATGTTTTGTTTATAGCTCACCATTATTTTCTTTAAACAGAACTTTCATAAGAAGTTTATTATATCTGTATGGAGTCATTTTCAAACCTTCAACCTAATCCGATTCTAGTTTTCAAATAGTTATCATTTTTCTAACTTAGCAAAACCAACTGTTTTTCTATAAATATCTGGTGAAACTCCTACTTTCTTTTTAAAAAATCGACTGAAATAAAATTCATCCTGATATCCCAAAAAAGCAGCTATCTGTTTTACTGGTTTAGAAGTTAAATAAAGTTCACGTTTAGCTTCTATAATAATCCTATTAGTAATTAAGGAAGTAGGTGTTTGATTAAGGTACTTCTTTGCGATCCCTGCTAATGTTTTTGGACTAACACATAATACATCAGCATATTCTTGAGGAGAATGTAAGCTCGAATAATTATTCTCAATCGCATCTACTAAATTTTGTAGTATCTCTGATTGACTATCAGAAAATTTTGGTACAATATCTTTATCAAATTGTCTTTTTTGTCGTACCGCCTCTATTAAAAAAACTTTCAAAAAAGCTACAAGAACTTCGTGTTGAGCAATAGAGTTTTTATCCATCTCTTTTGAAATTTGTTCTATTAAATTAAAAAACAAAGTTTCTTCAGAAATTTTAAAATAAGGAAGTCCATGAAAATTATTGAAAAGGATTCCTTCGGTTTCAATTTCATTCTGATGACGATAGATACAAAAAAAATCAGGATGAAAGTTTAACAGATATCCTGAGCATCGCTCATCAGAAGCAATCATAAAAGGCTGGTAAGGAGCTAAACAAATTATCTGATTTCCTTCCAATTCATATTTAGAAAAATCCGCTGTTAACTCATATATTCCTCCGTTTAACAAAATAATAGAGTAATAATTTTTTCGTTGCAAATGGTCAAATTGATTTAGGTCATTGAATTGCTCCAATCTAAAAGCTAACTCACCATTTTGTTTATCAATAATAATTTGAGCCATAATCATCTATTAATCTTCCTTAATACAAAAAAGAAAGGAGTGCATTGAACACTCCTTTCTAAAGATAATAATTATTTGGAAGCTAAAATATCTATTTTTTGGATTGCTGATGCATCAAAACTTTCCAAAATAACAGGAGCGTTTTCCATAAGAGCAGCAGCTACTTTACCTGTTAGATGTGCATCTCTTCCTGTATCTTCTTTAAAAGTATCGAATATAGCAAAAGTACTCTCATCTAACTGGATAGCATACCAGGACAATGTTTTTGGTTCATCTCCTACCAATTGCTTACCTACGTTTAGAAAATTTTCTACATCTCCAGACTTTCCTTGTTTAGCTTTCATAATTACCAATAATCCTTTGTTTTGTATACCAGGTTTATGATTAGAAGCTACCACATTAACTGCCTGTATACTTCTACTGACATCAAAGCTTTCCAACAGATTATCTGCATTCGCTAATAAAGCTTTTGCAACTTCACCACTTAAATGAGCTTGTCTACCTACTTCTGTTTCAAAAGTGTCATAGATTCCAAAGGTTTTATCATCAATCTGAAATGCATACCAGGATACCGTTTGGGGCTCTTGATTTACCAGTGCCAATCCACCAAGTAGAAAATTTTTAACATCTTGTTCTTTTCCTGCTTTAGCTTTCATAATTACTAATAATCCGATTGTTTCTTTTTTTACGTCGTTCATGTTATTACTATTTATAGATTTAGAAAATGTTTGAATTGAAGATCCTAGAAGCATTACTAGGGCGATTAATTTTAATGGAACTTTAGTTTTCATATTTTCTTTATTTTTTGTCACAGTGCAAATTTGGCACTAAACAAGAGATCCTGGAATGGACATTTATTACTAATGCATGGACAATTTTCAGAAAGGACTTTCAGTAATTTTATATATTAGATTAACGCATAACGCAAACGCATCACTGTATACGTAAACAGTGACCATACACTGATTTATTAGGGTTCTTTTTTTATCGAAGAATATTTTTCCCTATTTGATACTATTCACTAATACATCGTCCCAAATTAAGTTTATTGTTATTCTAGGCAAGATATTGGGTAAAAAAAAAACCACAACAGTAAAACTGTTGTGGTTTATATAATTAAAAAGATATTTATTCTTAAGCCGAGTTACGACTGGCGTTGATATTACCAAATAAAGAACGTGTTACCATTTTTTCATAGATTTCCAAATCTTTGGCATCTTTACCAGATCTTGTAATATCTTGAATCTTCTTCAATGCATATTGTTGGATCGTAAGCAAAGGCAATACAATGTTTTCTCTAATATCTATAGATGCCTTTCCTGCTGGTTCATTTTCCATTAATTCAGAATACCCTGTTAGTTTTAATAAAAGACGTTTAGTCAATTCATATTCATCATGGATGATATTCCAGAATGCGCCATACTCTTCATCGTCTTTCATATATGAAGTTAACTCAAAAAATGATTTAGTCAAACTCATCATACTATTTCCAACTAAAGCCCTAAAAAACGCTGAACCTTTATACAAGGATGTTATTTTATCAAATTCTCCTCGATCTTCATAGACTTTTAAAGCAGTACCTACTCCATAAAACCCTGGAACATTTTGTTTTAGCTGACTCCAACTACCTACAAACGGTATTGCTCTTAAATCACCAAAATCTAATGTACTACTCTTACTTCGCTTAGATGGACGACTACCTATATTAGCTTTACCATAATACTTAAGTGTACTCATATGTTCTAAATACGGTAAAAACTTAGGATGATTTTTAAAATCAACATAGGTCTGATAACTAATATCAGCTAATTCTTGCATTGTTTCTTTATTCTCTTTGGAAAAAAGATTCGCCTCATTAGCAGTCAACTCGTTTTCAACTCCTGCTCCTAACAATTGCTCCAGATTATACTGACAAGAATCTAAGGTTCCAAAATTAGAACTGATTGTTTGTCCTTGAACAGTAAGCTGAATTTCTTCATCCTCTACTGTTGGTCCAAGAGAGGCATAAAATTGATTTGTATTTCCTCCTCCTCTTGCTGGTGGTCCTCCACGTCCGTCGAAGAATACTACTTTTATATCATATTTTCTTGACACTTCTGTCAAGGCTTCTTTTGCTTTAAAGATTCCCCAGTTAGCCATCAGATATCCACCATCTTTAGTTCCATCAGAGAAACCAAGCATAATAGTCTGCTTCATTCCACGACGTTTTAGATGCTCCATATACACTGGATTACTATACAATGCTTCCATTACTTGATGAGAAACCTGCAGATCTGGAACTGTTTCAAACAATGGAATCACATCTACAGAAGGTTGTTCCCAATCACATAATCTGATCATTGCAAAAGTTTCCATCACATTAAGAACACTTCCGTTATTACTAATAATGTAACGGTTTGCTCCTCGTTCTCCGTTGTTCTTCTGTATAGTTTTGATAGCATATATAGATTCTATAGTGGCCCTTGCCATATCATCTTCTAGTACAGATGGATCTAATTTTCCAGTGGTATTGGATAATACTTTTATTTGATCCTTTTCTGTTAAAGAATCATAATCCTCAGGAAAAAACCCTAAGCCTAGCGCATTCGTACTTTTTACCACTTCAGTTAATACATTATGATGTACTCTGGAATCTTGTCTGATATCTAAGGTTCCAAAATGGAATCCAAAAATCTTTATCTTATTTATCAGATCCTGAAGCTCTTCTAAGAACAAAGACTGATGCTTGGCAATCAGTTCTTCTCTCACCTCCAATAAACCATTCATCAATGTATCAATAGACAAAGGTTCGGCCGTTCTGGCATAATAGAAATTTTCATACAATGCTTCTTCAAGCACTCCTAATTTGTCCTGTAGATTACCAAAAGTGATTCTACGTTTTAGTTTACGCATATCCCTATAATAGTTTATCAGAATTGTTTTGCGCAATCTTTTTGCCACTTTAAGTGTCGTTTCTGTAGTCACAAATGGATTACCGTCTCTATCTCCGCCAGGCCAAAACCCAAGATTAATAAGATCATTTCCTAGATCTTCGTCTTTAAAAAAGTTTTGTTGAATATAATTATAGATAGTACCTACAGCATGATAAAATACATTCTCTAAATACCAAATCAAGCTTACCGCCTCGTCATAAGGAGTTGGTTTTTCCTTTTTGAAAAAGGCTGTTTTACCAAGTTGCGCCAACAATCTTTTGATACCTTGCGAATCATTATTTCGAATTGCTAAATCCAAATCGTGAATTATCCCTAATACTGTTCCAGGATAAAATTGTGTAGGATGCGCTGTTAAGGTCGGTCTAATCTTAAACCTTCTCAAATACTCTTTTAGTTCTTCTAATTGTCCTTTTGCTTGCGCTTCTTCTTTGATACTTCTCAAAGTACCACGTCCATCCATATTATTTACAATAGGAAAAGCTGCATCTTCTATTGCATCAAATAATACTACCTGACGCTCTATATACTGAATAAACCTAAACAAAAGATCATGTTTTTCTTTATCTGATGGATTATCTTGATAGAGTTTAAAAAAGTTTTCTACAATTTCGGAAGGGTTTTTCTTTTGATCATATCCTTTTTCGCAAACTTCTTTAAAAAGTGGAAGTAAAACCCCTGTATTCGTGATTTCATCAAAGGGTAATGTAATAAATATACTATTGTATATCTGATACTTAGTCAGAACGTTGTGGTTAAAACGCTCTATTTTTGGTTGTCTTGCCATAATTGTGGTTACTAATATGGTTGATTAATAAATTATTTTACAATAAAAAACCCTCTAAGATTGGTTCCTAAAGGGTTTATATATGAATAGCATCGCCCTTTACATATCCTGAAAAATAGAATGCATCAAGCGTTTTTTATCATTAATACTTTCTTCTAAAGAAATCATAGTTTCTGTACGATACACACCATCAATATCATCTAATTGAAAAATAATATCCTTTGCATGATTAGTGTCCTTTGCTCTAACTTTACAAAAGATATTAAACTTACCAGTAGTAATATGTGCAACAGTTACAAATGGTATTTCTTTAATTCTTTGTAATACAAATTTGGTTTGCGAGGTATTCTGAAGATAAATACCGACATAAGCGATAAAAGAATATCCTAATTTTTTGTAGTCTAATGTTAATGAAGATCCTTCAATAATTCCCGCTTCTTCCATTTTCTTAACACGTACATGAACGGTACCAGCAGAAATCAATAATTTCTTTGCAATATCCGTAAAAGGAGTACGAGTATTTTCGATCAACATGTCTAAAATTTGGTGATCTACTTCGTCTAATTTAAATTTTGCCATAGTAATTCTAATAAATTTTCCCGATTATTTACATTGCAAAAATAACAGAAAAATAATGTTTTCATACATTTTTTTTCAACTTTTTCTCAATTCTGTTGAGAATAATTCATCATTTAACCTGAATTTTAACAACTGATTTTCTCGAACTACCTCTACTGTAACGTTTTCGTTATATATTTCCCTTTTATTACCTATAATTTCTCTGTGTCCATAAAATTTTTCTAAATCTCCAATTTTTTCAATTTTCGGAATGAATTTGACAGCGTTTTCGGACAACTTCTCGGTATATTGAATGGCAATATCCACATTTTTTTTATCCAAAATTACATCTCTTATGATAATGTCATAAAAACATTTGCCATTTTCAGGAATATCAAAATATTTTTGATAATATTCTCCTGTTACGTTTTTTTCTGAAATATATCCTACTGCTCTAATAAGCGCATAAAAAATAAACTCTCGGGTTTTTTCACGACCATAATCATCCTTATAATGTCCTGCTTCAAATAATATGGTCGGTATCTCCATATCCGACAATGTATCACCAACACAATTGATATTAAAACCATCATCATACCTTCCTATACTATTTGGAATACATTGTTGTAATACAGTATTGATCTCTGATATGATTTCCATCGCAATCTTTCTGCAGGGAGTTATAGAGCGATCTTTATCACCAGCAGGAGACAAAAAAGAAACAGTAGCAGACGAATTCACCTCTCCTGCACTAAAGATAGTGCGTTGTCCATGCAAATTAAAAGCATAATGGGGTTGAACTCTTTGAATCACTTTACTCAGAATTACACTTTCTTTTTGAGTTCTATTCTGAGCGTCTCGATTAAGATCTACTTGGTTATAATTAAGTCTTGTATATGCTTTTGCTCCATCTGGACTTAACATAGGTATTATATATAAAGTACAGGATGTCAAAATATGTTTAGAAAGTTCATTAGAACCATCATTAAGCATATTTATAAAGTCAAAAATTCCTTTTGTAGTAGTGCTTTCATTCCCATGCATTTGAGACCAGAATAATAACTTCTTAGGTCCATTACCTAATTTTATAAGATGGATAGGTGCATTATTTTCAGAAGTACCTAAAAATTCAACACAGTCTTTTTTTGACAAAATTTCTATTAGAGGGTTAATATGCTCTAAATGTATATAGCGTCCATATAAAGAAAGCTCTTTGTATGTAGTAAACCAATTCGATAATTCGTGAGTATTCATAAATCTATAAAAGCGTCTAAATTACTACTGTTTAAGGAAGATTCATAACAATTAATTTAATTTTTACAGATGTAAACTTCAATTATTGTTACAATTGTAAATTATCCGCATTTACAGATGTAAACAACTATTTATCTTTGTTTGTTTAAAATGTTAAACAGCATGTTTATATCGATTTAAAAAGAACCTTAAGTTATTAACAAATAACAAGGGTCATTTTATAAATATTGCTAATATTCTGTTTTTCAATGTTTAAATTACATTTATTTAAAGTGTATATTTAATATTAAGTAACGATTCTTTTTAGTAATTTACAAATGTAAACTCATTTTTTAAACCGTTTGTTTACCTTTGTAATCATATTGCTAACTTAAATCTGTTTACAATCGTCAACACAGCTGCTTTCGGAAAAAGAATACAAGAAATCATGAAGTTCTATCATGTTTCTGCGTCAGGATTTGCTGATGCGATGGGCGTTGGACGTTCTTCTATTTCGCATATTCTTTCTGGTAGAAACAAACCCAGTTTAGATTTTGTAATGAAAATTACCGAAGCTTATCCCGAAGCTGAATTATACTGGTTATTGTATGGAAAAGGCACATTTCCTAAATCTGAAAAACCTACAAGTATTGACCAGATAAAACCTCAAACTTTAACGCCACCTTCTACTCCAACGAAAATTACAGAACAAATCACATCGAAACAAGATTTGTTCTCACCACAAACATCTACTTCAAAACCAGATATAAATACTACTCCTGAAGCGGAAAAACCTGTTAGACAGGTTTTGTCTACCACTAAAGAGATTAGCCAGATCGTAATTTTTTATATAGATGGTACATTTGATGTGTTCAAGAATTAAAAAATCTTAACAACTTTTCTTGTCTATATTACAGAATCTATTGAAATAAATTTATTTTCGTTTATTCTTATAAAAAATCTATGAAGCGAGTCGCTTTTCTATTATTTATCATCATTTTTATTTCGGGTTGTTACCAACAAGAACGGGATTGTACGGATTTTCAAACAGGTACTTTTGAATTTGAGACCTATCTTAACGGAGAACTAGCTAAAACTACTTTTATTCGTAATGATTCTATTGAGATTGATTTTTTTCAGGGTAAAAGTGATACCGCTAGCATTCGATGGATAAATGATTGTGAATACATCGTAAAAAAACTGCATCCAAAGAATATGGCAGAAGAAAAAGCTATACATATGAAAATATTATCTACCGATAAAGACACTTATACTTTTGAATATGGATTGGTAGGCGCAAAAAAAAATAAACAAAGAGGAACCGCTAAAAAAATTAAATAATGTTAGAGATTTTTACAACCGCAGATGCCTGGGTAGCCCTGTTAACATTAACATTTCTTGAAATTGTACTTGGTATTGATAACATCATATTTATTTCATTAGCCTCAAGCAAATTACCAGATCAAGAACAAAAAAAAGCAACCAATATAGGGTTGTTATTGGCAATGGTAATGAGGATAGTGTTGTTATTTGGAATTTCTTTACTTGTGGCTATGGAAGCTCCTTTCTGGCATATCAATCTCCCATGGATTGAAGCAGGAATCAGTGGACAATCCTTAATACTCTTTGGAGGTGGAATGTTTCTATTATATAAAAGTGTTCATGAGATTCATGAAAAAGTAGATGAAAAAGGAGAAGAAGAAAAAGAAATTCAAGCCAAAAGTTCTAGCTCACTATCCAAAGCTATCGTTCAGATCACTTTGATTAATGTAGTGTTTTCTTTTGATTCTATTCTTACCGCTGTTGGTATGACAAATGGATTAAGTGATAATCCAACTGATGCATTAATTATAATGATCATTGCTGTAGTAATTTCTGTTTTGATTATGATGGTATTTGCTACTCCAGTAGGGCGTTTTGTAAACAAACACCCTTCTATACAGATACTTGGGCTTTCTTTTTTAATTTTAATCGGTTTCATGTTGATTGCAGAAGCTGCACATCTTGCACATCTCCAAATATTTAATACAGAAGTAGGTACCATACCTAAAGGATATTTATATTTCACGATTGCATTTTCTCTATTTGTGGAGTTTATCAATTTTAAACTAAGAAAAAACGGGAAGCCTCAGAAACAAGAAGATTAAGACTAAAGAATACATTATTATTTTTCTTAAGCACTAATCCTAACGTATTGACTAAAACAAATGAGTAAATTAAAAGAATTACAAGATCGTAGTGGATCTGTATGCGAATTATGTAGTACTACTAATGACTTGTCGATATATGATATTCCAGAATCGCCTAATGTGGGATTAGACTCCAGTATTTTGATATGTATAACCTGTAAAAAGCAAATCGAAGATTCATTAACAATGGATGTGAATCATTGGCGTTGTCTTAATGACAGTATGTGGAGTCAGGTTCCAGGTGTACAAGTAATTGCATGGCGAATGTTATCTAGATTAAGAACTGAAGGTTGGCCACAAGATCTATTAGATATGTTGTATCTAGAAGATGACATATTAAAATGGGCTCAAGCTACAGGAGAAGGCAAAGATGAAAGTAACAACATAAAACATATAGATTCTAATGGTGCTGTATTGCAAGCTGGAGATAACGTGGTTCTGATAAAGGATCTGAATGTAAAAGGAGCTAATTTTACTGCAAAACGTGGAACCGCAGTTCGAAACATATCTTTAGTACATGATAATCCAGAACATATCGAAGGTAAAGTAAGTGGTCAACATATTGTAATTTTGACCAAATTTGTTAAAAAATCATAGCTACTCACTGCAAAATCAAACTGTATCTTAACCAATTTTCATATATTAGTAATACTAATATTTTTATTCCCTATTGCTCTAAATATCAACAAACCTACATCATCATCTGATATTAAACTCTTTTTATGTTTGCGAATTTTAGTTCTACGGAATATAGACAAACAAGAATAGCCTATCGTAATGCGATCGTTCTTATTCGTCAAGCCCATTATGCACTACATGATTACATAACAATTGGTCGTCAGAGTACTGTTAGTACGGGAGATCGAATTAGAATTGAAAATGCTTTATTCAATTCGTTTTATTATTTTGAGAGAAATAACAGCTCATATACCAGAAGAAACGGAACGAATTCTAATAATAGATTCTTAAGAGATTATGGTTATTCTATTGATTCTATTTCCAGAAATCTTAATCAACTAAATAGACATGCTACGCATTATGAAGTACAGCGTTCTTGGAGCGATATGGATGGAGATGATTTTATAAGAGTGTACGAAAGTAGTAATGATTTAAACAATGTTGTCAATAGGATAATAGCGTATTCTGTTAGATCCCGACCTCATGTACATACCGATCAGAGATCTAGAGAACATGGAAATATTTATTTAAATTCTGGTTTTTTTACTTTAAGCGCAGATCATCAAATAGGTGTGATAATCCACGAAATGTGTCATACCGTATTAAGGTTTGGGTTTTCTAGAACCACTCCTAATTCTAATGATACTTACATGCAAGACAATGGATATGACACTATGACCTTAAGCCAAGCTATTGTTAATCCCGACAAATATGCACAGTTTATTTTACTTCTTGCAGAAAGAAGTTTACTCTAAAATATAGTTCTAAATTTTTGAAGTTAACTAGTAAACAAACACTTTAAATAATCACACTTAAGACGCTAAAAAAGAGTTGTTTGATCTGTATTATCTTCGTTTTTTCCGTCGCTTTCTTTAGTGTTGTTTTTAGTACCTGAGCTCACCGCCTCTTCCTCTATAACTTCTATTTCTTCAGTTGGTATTTCTTGAGGCTCTTCATATGGTAACGAGTCCAACAGGTTTATTTGTCTTACCTTTTCTGTAGTTAATTGATTACCTTGAGCCTTGATACCTTTTACAGAAATGAAATCCTCTAAGCTTATTTCGTCATTTGGTTTCTGATCTTTTCCTCTAAGTTTATTGTATACAATTTCGGCTACTGGTCTATGATCTGTAGAAACAATTTCTAAAAATGATTTCTGATGTTCAGAAATAAACACCTCTTCTCTATCTGCATTCTCAACCAAAAATCGTTTCACATAGTATCGTTCTTTTTCTCCATCCCAATAAATGGCCGATATTGGTTTCATCGGTTTCCATTTTTCAAGCACAATCATATCAGAACCAAAATGCACTGTAATCTCAGGTACAATTGTTTTAAGAGCTCCTTTTTGATTAATAATCAAGAGTCGGTCTTCTCCTTTAAATTCACCAAGCAACTCTCCTCTTCCATCAACATTTAATCGTCTAACGGTATCATCAAACCAAATTTTACGAGGCTTCAAGGTTGAAACCCCTTGTTCCTTCAGTTCAATTTTTTTAATATTATACTTAGTTACAATATTTCCTTTTACTCCTCTTCCTTTAATTAACAAGTCAGAAAAATCAAGATCAAACTTTAATTTCTTTATACTTCCTGCTTGTCGTAAGAAAATCGTAATCACTTCAGCTTCTCCATTCGGGTTAGCAGTAAAATAAGTAATCTTTGAACTCTTCTTCCCTTGAGTTAAATCATACTCTTTATCTCTTGTAACTCCAGTAACTGCAAATCGTTTCACATAAGATGCTCCTCCTCGACCATCCTGATAAATCATATTATAAATCGTACGTTTATCTTTTTTCTTAAAGACAGCAACGTGGATAATATCCTTACCAACAAAAGTTTTAGCATCTACTTTAGTAATCATCATTTTACCATCTGCCATAAAGCAAATAATATCATCAATATCGGAGCAATCTGTTACATATTCATTTTTTCGAAGTGACGTTCCTACAAAACCTTCTTCACGATTTACATATAACTTAGTATTTCTAATAACTACCTTAGTAGCTTCAATGTCATCAAAAATTCTTATTTCGGTTTTACGTTCTCTTCCTTTACCATAGGTGTCTTTCAATCTTTTAAAATAAGAGATTGCATACTCTATAAGGTGTTCCAGATGGTGTTTTACTTGCGCAATATCTTCTTCTAAGGCTTCGATTTTTTGTTGTGCTTTATCAATATCGAATTTGGATATTCTCTTAATCCTAATTTCTGTTAAGCGTACAATATCATCTTCGGTGACAGGTCTCTTTAAATGCTTTATATGTGGTTGTAAGCCTTTATCAATAGCCTTAATAACACCTTCCCAAGTTTCTTCTTCTTCTATTTCGCGATAAATACGGTTTTCGATAAAGATTCTTTCCAGTGATGCAAAATGCCATTGTTCTTGCAATTCGTTTAATTGAATCTCTAGTTCTTTCTTCAACAATTCTACAGTATGATCTGTAGAACGTCTTAGCATCTCCGAAACTCCAATAAAATTTGGTCTGCTATTTTCTTCAATTACACATCCCAAAGGAGAGATTGATGTTTCACAATTTGTAAAAGCGTATAATGCATCAATAGTTTTATCTGGAGAAATACCGCTTGGCAAATGCACCAATATCTCTACTTCTGCAGCTGTATTATCTTCAATTTTTTTAACTTTTATCTTACCTTTATCGTTAGCTTTTAGAATAGAATCTATTAAACTAGAAGTTGTGGTAGAGAACGGTATCTCGCTTATAACCAGCGTGTTCTTATCTAGTTGAGAGATTTTTGCACGTACCCTGACTTTTCCACCTCGGTTACCATCATTATAGTTTGTAAAATCTGCAATTCCTGCAGTTGGAAAATCTGGTAGAATTGTAAATCGTTTTCCTTGTAAATGTTTTATTGAAGCTCCAATTAACTCTATAAAATTATGCGGAAGAATTTTAGTACTCAACCCAACAGCAATTCCTTCTGCTCCTTGTGTAAGTAACAAAGGAAATTTTACAGGAAGATTAATAGGTTCTTTTTTTCGACCATCATAGGATAGCTGCCAATCTGTAACTTTTGGATTATACACAACATCCAATGCAAACTTAGATAAACGTGCTTCTATATATCTGGATGCAGCTGCTCTATCTCCTGTAAGAATATTACCCCAGTTACCTTGCATATCAATTAGCAAATCTCTTTGACCTATTTGCACCATCGCATCTGCAATACTAGCATCACCATGTGGATGATACTGCATAGTATGCCCTACAATATTTGCCACCTTATTATATCGGCCATCGTCTAAATCTTTCATAGAATGTAAGATTCTTCGCTGTACTGGTTTCAAACCATCTTCTATTGCTGGTACAGCTCGCTCCAGGATTACATAGGATGCATAATCCAGAAACCAGTCTTTATACATTCCGGTAACTTTGGTAATTACTTCCTGAGGTTGATGGTCCTCTGGAGTTATATCGTTATGTAGTTCTTCGTTTTCGTTTTCTATATCCATACCTTTTTGCGGGCACTTTTTTGTATTCCTTTAGATTATTCTTCTACTGCGTCTAATTCCACCTTTAAGTTTTCTATAATAAACTCTTGTCTACTTGGTGTGTTTTTCCCCATATAAAAAGACAACAGTTCTTCTATAGACTTATCTTTATCCAGCATTACTGGATCCAAGCGAATGTCTTCACCTATAAAATGTACAAATTCATCTGGTGATATTTCTCCCAGCCCTTTAAATCGAGTGATTTCTGGTTTACCAGATAACTTATTAATTGCATCCCTTCTTTCTTGTTCAGAATAACAATAGATTGTTTCTTTTTTATTTCGCACTCTAAAAAGTGGTGTTTGTAAAATGTACAAATGTCCTTCTTTAATCACCTCAGGAAAAAACTGTAGAAAGAATGTGATTAACAGCAATCGAATATGCATTCCATCCACATCGGCATCAGTAGCAATAACAATATTATTATACCTAAGATCTTCTAGAGATTCTTCAATATTTAGCGCAGCTTGTAATAGATTGAATTCTTCATTTTCATACACAATTTTCTTACTCATATTATAGCTGTTTAGTGGTTTCCCACGTAAGCTAAAAACAGCTTGTGTATTTACATCCCTTGATTTGGTAATAGATCCACTTGCAGAATCTCCCTCTGTAATAAACAAGGTACTTTCCAGATTTCGGTCTTTTTTACTATCGGTAAGATGTACACGGCAATCTCTTAGTTTTTTATTATGTAAACTTGCCTTTTTTGCACGTTCGCGAGCTAGTTTACGAATCCCAGATAAATCTTTACGTTCTCGTTCTGCTTGTAATATCTTTCGTTGGATACTCTCCGCTACGTCAGAATTCTTATGCAAAAAGTTATCTAGTTTTGTTTTTACAAAGTCATTAATAAAAGTTCGTACCGTTGGCAGTTTTCCACCCATTTCGGTTGATCCGAGTTTGGTTTTGGTTTGACTCTCAAAAACTGGCTCCATTACTTTAATACTTATAGCAGATACTATAGATTTACGAATATCACTAGCTTCATAGTTTTTACCATAAAACTCTCTTATCGTTTTTACAACTGCTTCTCGGAATGCCGCTTGATGTGTACCTCCTTGCGTGGTATGTTGTCCATTAACAAAAGAGTGATACTCCTCGCTATACTGAGTCTTACTATGTGTAATAGCTATTTCTATATCTTCTCCTAACAAATGAATAATAGGATATAGTCGATCATCTTCATTAATATTATCCGATAGCAGGTCTTTAAGTCCATTTTCCGAAAAATATTTTTCACCATTAAAAATTATGGTTAATCCAGGATTTAGATACACATAATTTTTAAGCATCTTGGCTACATATTCTGTACGGTACTTAAAGTGTTTAAAAATAGTGTCATCTGGTACAAATGAAACTTTTGTACCTCTTCTACGAGAAGTTTCACCTAATGTATCCTGATTTGTAAGGTTTCCTTTTTCAAATTCTGCAGAAGCCGATTTACCATCACGTGTAGATTCTACTCTAAAATAAGTCGACAAAGCATTTACTGCTTTGGTACCAACCCCATTTAATCCTACGGATTTTTTAAAAGCTCTGGAATCGTACTTACCACCAGTATTCATTTTAGATACCACATCCACTACTTTACCTAATGGAATTCCTCGGCCATAATCTCTTACAATTACTTTATCACCTTGAATGGATATTTCAATAGTCTTACCAGCACCCATGACATATTCATCAATAGAATTGTCTAATACTTCTTTTAGTAAAATATAGATTCCATCATCTGCAGAAGATCCATCTCCGAGTTTACCAATATACATTCCAGGACGCATACGGATATGCTCTTTCCAATCGAGGGATCGTATATTATCTTCGGTATATTTAGTTTCCTTACTCATAAAATTTTGGGTAGAATGCTTGCTAATATAAGCTTTCACTTACAGAATTAAAATAGTCATACTACAAAGTAATTAACAATTCTAAAAAGGTTTTTGTTGATTATTTGGCACACAGTAGATTGAAGAGTTATATGGTCTTCTTTTACCATCAAAATAAGTTCTAAATACACTGTACTGATATATTACAGTTGTTTTTCTATATTGCCACAAGAGTATAAAATTATTGCTTTTGTATTGATTATATTTTTTTATTTAAAATAGACGTTTTTATAGTTTTCAATACATAAACACAACATAATTAACTCAATACACGATTAAAAATTTTAAATATACAATCAATCAGTTTCGACAAAAAAAGATATCTATAAAAGTCCTCTTATTTTACATTAAAATCTTCTCAATATGAAATTTAGAAAAGCAACCAAAAAAGATCTCCCAACCATTATAGAAATGATTGCTGATGATCCATTAGGAAAAACAAGAGAGCGCTTTCAAACACCATTACCAATGGAGTATTTAAAAGCTTTTAAACAAATAGATGCTGATCAAAATCAAGAATTAATTGTATTAGAAAATGAAGACTCTGAAATTATAGGAACATTGCAATTAACCTTTATTCAATATTTAACGTATCGTGGAGGAATCAGAGCTCAAATTGAAGCGGTAAGAGTTAGAAAAGATCAAAGAGGGCTTGGAATTGGAAAAGCAATGTTTACATGGGCAATTGAGAGATCCAAAGAACGAAATGCACATTTACTTCAGTTAACAACAGATAAAAAGAGGCCTAAAGCAATTAATTTTTATAAAGAATTAGGATTTATAGATTCTCATGAAGGAATGAAGATACATTTTAAATAAAAATAATTTTATATTGGTAATTAAAACGATGAAATATCAAATAGATAATATTAATAAAACAGAATACCCAGAAGTTGTAGATGTATGGGAATCTTCAGTTAGAGCCACTCATCACTTTCTAAAAGAAGAGGATATTGCGTATTTCAAGCCTTTAATTCTGAATACTTATCTAGATGCCGTAACATTAAGATGTATTAGAAATGAGCACAAAAAAATAATTGGTTTTATGGGAGTAGCAGATCAAAATTTAGAAATGTTATTCATTCTTCCCGAATATAGAGGAAATAGCATAGGCAAAACATTAGTAGAACATGCTGTTCAGCAACTAGATATTATAAAAGTAGATGTAAATGAACAAAATGAGCAAGCAATTGGGTTTTATGAACATTATGGATTTGAAACAATTGGTCGTTCTGAACTAGATTCTTCTGGAAAACCTTATCCAATTTTACATATGAAACTAAACCACAAATAACGATTTATATGATGCTCACCTAAGCAACAAGCAAAAATCCATACATACAAACACATTGGATATCACAACAATTCAAAACACCTTTTCCAACATACCCAAATTATGAACACAAAAATCGCCTACATTACCGATATTCATCTAGATGAACAATTTACTACTGATCAAGGAATAGATGCTCGCAAAAATTGGCAAACCATCTTAAAAGATATTACTGATAAAGAAATTGATGAAATCATTTTTGGAGGAGATATAGGCAAAGAATCTGCAAACAAGTGGTTTTTTGAATCATTACGTGCATACAATATTGCTATTTCTTTAGGGAATCATGATTCTTTTAATGAAGTTACACAACACTATGACAATCGTATTGATAAGACGCAAACCGAGTTATACTATACTCAGGAAAGAGGTTTTTACAAATTCATATTCTTGGATTCGAGTACTGAGATGATAGGTCAAGAACAATTAAACTGGTTAAAAAATGAACTCTTAACCACAAAAAAGATTGTCATATTTATACATCATCCAATATTAGCTATTAACGCAGCGGTAGATAAGAAATATGCACTAAAAAATCGTCTTAAAATAAAAGAAATATTATTCAACATTAAAAATGAGATTACTATATTTTCTGGACATTACCATTTTAATGATAAAAGTATTGACAATAACATTACTCAATATGTCACTGCTGCAAGTTCTTATCAAGTGGAAAAACTACCGAATGAAATCAAGTTAAATAATGAAACTTTTGGGTATAGAATTATTGAGTTATCTAAAAATGAAATCACTACGAATTTAGTAAGTTTTTTAACGAACTAACAAACACTTTACATCAACAAGAAACTATATCTAATAATCATACGAGCTACGCCCTAACCCAAGTATATTAATATTTAAAACTATTAAAAATATTTGCGTAACCGAATGATTACATATGTATTTGTAACCAATCAGTTACATTTATTATGCGAAGAGATGTTTTTCAGGCCATTGCAGATCCCGTTAGAAGAGAGATTATTTCGCTTTTAGCAAAAGAAACCTTATCCATCAATTCTGTTGCAGATAAATTTGATGTAAGTCGTCCTGCAATATCAAAACATTTAAAAATACTGGAAGAATGTGGAATCATTGCTATTGAAAAACAAGGTAGAGAACGATTTTGCTTGATTCAACCTACAAACTTAATTCCAGCTTTCCTTTGGATTGAGCAGTACAAAAACCTATGGGAAGACAAATTAGATTCTTTTGAAAATTACCTAATCAAATTACAATCAAAAAATAAAGAAAATGAGTAACACAAACAATCGTACATTAACATTAAAAAGAACCTTTAACGCTCCTATTCAACTAGTCTGGGAAGCTTGGTCGCAGCCAGAACATATTGTCGAATGGTGGGGACCAAAAGGAATGGAAACTAAAATAGTAACGCATGATTTTAGTATCGGTGGCTCCTGGAAATACGTTATGTTAATGCCAGATGGGAAAGAATTTATTGCTGATGGGATATATTCTGAAATTGTAGAGTTAAAAAAGATAATTTCCTCTGCTAATTTTAAACCTATGACAGAAGGTGTGGAAATACAAGCGTTATTTGAAGAAAACGGGAATCAAACTAATTTTACATTTAATGTAGTTCATCCAACAGAAGCATATTGTAAACAACAAGAAAAAATGGGATTCATGAATGGTTGGGGATCAGTTTTTGATAGACTTAGTGATTTTGTAAGTAAACAGTAAAGTAATTAAAGTAGTTACATACTAATAATAAAATCAAAACAAATATTCACAATTGTTTCTTTTTAAACATTCAAAAAATAATACCTTTAACAAAAAACTGCTTGTTTAAATAAAACTTTCTCAATTAGGTATTATATAACGCATGGAAAAAGAAAATTGTGATTACAAAGCACCTGTTAAAAATCAAGATGCTCTAGGTACAAATAACGATTATGATACCATCATAATCGGATCTGGCGCAGGAGGTCTTTCTGCAGCAATATGTTTAGCGCGTGCTGGTCAAAAAGTATTGGTATTAGAACAACATGATGTTCCTGGAGGCTGGTGTCACAGTTTTTACTTGAATGGATATCGTTTTACTCCTGGTGTGCACTACATTGGCTTATTAAATAAAGGAGGATCAACAAGTACGCTTTATGAAGGCCTTGGGATAGCTAATGATATTAGTTTTTTTAGAATGAACCCCAAAGCTTATGAACATTGCTGGATTGGTGACAAGCGTATAGATATGCCTGCTGGATATGATAATATAAAAGAAGCTCTTTCTCGGCAATTTCCTGAAGAAACAAAAGGGATTGCCAAATATCTAAAACTTGTTAGCGATGTAAGTTATGAGTTACAATTAATTCCTAAAGTGAAGGGATTCTGGGCACATATTACAATTCCATTTCGAACAAAAAACATGGGTAAATACAGTGTCTTTAGTTTACGAAAAGTAATCTCTAAACATATAAAAAACCCGTTACTTAAAGCGGTACTCAATATACAGATTGGAGATCACGGATTACCTCCTTCTAGAACAAGTTTTCCTCTACATGCTGCTGTTATGGGACATTATTCTAATGGTGGCTATTATCCAATTGGTGGCGGTGGTGCATTAGTAAAAGCAATGACCAATGCTTTAAAAAAACATCACGGTGAGATTAGAACTAGTCAGAAAGTAAAAAAAATTCTTCTAAAAGGTGATAAAAAAAAGAAAGCTATAGGAGTACAACTCGAAAATGGAGAAAACATTTTTGCGAAACGTATTATTTCTAATGCAGATCCAAATAAAACTTTTATTGACTTAATAGGAAAGAATAACATTAGTAATAAACTTAATAAGCGCCTTAGTAAAACTAAATATTCTTGTACTTCGTTAATGCTTTTCTTGACAGTAGACATGGATGTTCGCAAAGCTGGTTTAGATTCTGGAAACATCTGGATGATGGAACATGAAGATCTTGACGCTATATTCGAGAAAACTCAGAAAATAGATATTCTGGATGGCGACATTTTTCCTGGAATGTTTATTAGTTGCACAACATTAAAGGATCCTATAAGTTTTGATGGCAGATATCATACCATAGAAGCAATTACCTATATCAACCATGAATCTTTTAGTGCATTCAAAAATGAAGAAGATATTCGTTCTGAGGCTTACTTGACATTCAAAGAAAAGCTAACTGTAAAAATGATTAACACCCTAGAAAAAGCTATTCCAGGTGTTAGTGAAAAGATTGTTCAAAAAGAACTGGGTACACCAATAACTAATGAATATTATATAAATTCTACTAATGGTTGTGTATATGGAACAGAAAAAAGTTTCTGGCAAATCGGACCTTTTGCATATAAATCAAAAAGTGAAATAGAAAACCTTCATTTATGTGGAGCCAGTGTTTTATCACATGGAGTTGCTGGAGCAGGGTATTCTGGTGTGGAAACTGCAGCAAAAATTCTTAATTGTAGACAGGAAGACCTTATACAACCAGATGATTCTCAAAACATACGTATCTATGAAGCTGAAGACGATTCTGAATATCCAGAATGGATGCAAAAAAAGATTCAGGTAAAAAAGGATCGATTGGCTGCAGGAGTTGGAGGATTTCCAGAGGTTCAATAAAAATAATACGATTAGAAAAAGGAGCATTAAAGTATATGCTCCTTTTTTAATTTAAATACATATTATCCTTTAAGCCAAGCTTTTCTAAGAGCAATTTGTTTTTCTGTTGGATTATCATTAGTACCCAAACTTTCTCCTTTTGTATAAGCTTTAGCTACTTTAGTTTTTATTACTACCTCTTCTCCCGCTCTGTTTAGCTTTAACACTAAATCATCACCTTCTTTCCACTGAAAAGTACCTTGTAACACTGAATTAGCATTTATTAATGTCAATTCGGTGCCATTAATTTCTTTTATAACATCATTAGGTTGTACTCCGTTATCAGTCCAAAAACTATTTCCAGATACCAAATCATTAAAGAAAATACTTCCTTTTTCCTGATCTCCGTTAACAATAAGTGCTCCTCCATTTCTAACATAACTAGTTTCTATGTCTTTTATCCCAACAGAAAGCCCTACTTTTTCAAAAAACTCAATATAGTTGATTGGTGTATCCCCAATCACGTGAGTCTTTAAAAATTCTCCAATAGATGGATATGTCATTGCAATTATTTCTTCTATAATCTTATCATCTTCAAAAGGTTTGTTTTTACCATATTTTAACGACAATTCTTTCATAAGGGATAATATTCCACGAGTTCCATTACTTTCTTCTCTCATTAATATATCAATACACATCCCAATTAAAGCCCCTTTTTCGTATACATTGTTATAATTTTTAGCATATGGTTCATTAAGAATATTCTCACTCATAACTGTAAAACTCATCGCATCATCAAATGTATTAGCTGATTGAATTTTACTCATCATTTTAGTATAGAATTCATCTTCTGTTACCAAACCTTGATCTATTTGAAATACACTGGCAAAATATTCAGTTACACCTTCATACATCCATAAATGTTTAGAAAAAGTTGGATTATTATAATCAAAATAATGTACATCTTCAGAATGCACACTTAGTGGTGTAACTATATGAAAAAACTCATGAGATACGACATCGATCATTGCTGAAGTCAATGCATCCTCAGGAATAGCTTCTGGCAATACTACTACGGTGGATGTATGATGTTCCAGAGCGCCAAAACCTGTAGGTGCCGTCTGTGATTGCGGTGCTAGATATAAATATATATCATATCTTGATGTACTATTGATATCACCTAAGTAAGCTTTCTGTGCCTTCATCATTTTAAAAACAGTTTCTTTTATACCTGCTGCTGTATATACCTTATTAGGTGAATACACGCTTAAAACGATTTTGATTCCACCAACTTCAAACTCCTCAATATCTAACTGACCGTACATCATTGGATTATCAGTAATTTCGAAATACCTAGAAGCAAAATATTTATCCGTAACAATGGTACCATCTTCATTCTTTTCTGAACCAATATTCTCTAATGCTGATGTTCTTTTCATTGCAGAAGGAGCCTTTACCTCCAACGCATATTGATTGTTTTTTAATACGTCAAAATAACCAATAAATCCATGAAGGTTTAGCACAAAATTATCAGGTTCTATATTTGTTCCAGATGGCGAAAACGGAGTACCTTGTGTTGTGTTTTCGATATCAAAAGTATCGTTAACAAGGTATACAATCTTATCTAATTGCTTGGCATTTGGGATTAACCAAGTATTTTGATCTAGTTTCTCTACAGTCAATTCAACACCCTTATAATCAAGAGCTCTAAAATTATCCACAAATTTACCAAAATCACTTACTGCATATGTTCCTTGTACAACTTTTGGAAGGTAATACTTAACTGTATCCTGAATAAATCGTCCTGGATTTATAACCACAGGGACTTTATCATCTGTAATCTGCGTTAAATCTACCTTAGTAGCAATTGGGGTTTTTGAGGCAATATCATTTGCTTTGTTTATAGTTCCACATCCAATCAGCAATAAACTAATGGACAATGTGATAATTACATTTTTCATGTATATAAATATTTACTAAGCTAGACGCTAAAAGTTTATACGTGTTACAATTTTAATCCTCCAAAATATACAATTTGTATAGACTTTAACTTATTTTTGGTATTTATTTACTTACACTACCTCTTTTGGATATTACAATTAACACACATCGAATTCGACTTTCAACTTCCAAAAAATCATTAGATCCATTAAAAAAGACGATCATTTTCTTACACGATTCTTTGGGATGTATTGAGCTTTGGAGAGATTTTCCTGAGAAAATAGGTGCAATTACCAACTGTAATGTTGTATCCTATGATCGATTAGGTTATGGAAAATCCGACAGTTTTTCTGAACTAAAAAGAGATCACGATTATTTAAAAAAAGAAGCAGATGTTTTGAGCACAATTATAGATCAACTAGGGCTTCAAAAAGTACTATTGTTTGGTCACAGCGATGGTGGTAGTATCGCATTATTGGCTGCATCATTGTATCCTGAAAAAATTACGGGAATCATTACTGAAGGCGCACACATTTTTGTAGAAAAAGAAACTCTACAGGGCATAAAAGATGCGCAAATAGCATATAACACTACGAACCTAAAACAAAAGCTATCTAAATACCACCATAAAAATACAGAAAATGTATTTCGAATGTGGGTAGAGACTTGGCTTTCTCCATCATTTATTGATTGGAATATAGAAGATTATTTACCAAACATACAATGTCCTTCTCTTATTATTCACGGAGAAAATGATGAATATGGGACAATTAAACAGGTAGAGACGATTGTACAAAAGACTACTGGAAAATCCATACCACTTCTTATTCCTGATATTGGACATACACCCCACAAAGAAGCAGCAGATATTGTAATTGATAAAACTTTGGAATTTGTCCTAAATTTATGAATCTATGGTACTAATACTTCCCAAAAGTCTATAAAATCAAATGTTTGAAGAATTAAATCAATATTTTTGAATTGTTATATAAAATTCAAAAAACTATGAAATTCATCAAATCATTTTTAATACTCTTAGTACTGAGCTCCACCCTACAAGCTCAAGAAAGTTTAGAATATCAAAAACCTGTAAAGGAAATTTTAGATTTAGTCGATGTCCCCTTAGCTCCATCCATTCGGATTGATCAAAAAGGTGAACATATGATTTTCTTATATCGAGATGGTTACAAAACCATTACTGAATTATCAGAAAAGGAAATGCGATTAGCTGGATTAAGGATAAATCCAAAAACGAATATTTCAAGTCGTACAAACTATTATAACAATATAAAATTAAAAAAAATAGAAAATGAGCCTGTTCAGGTTACTGGACTTCCTGCAAACCCAAGAATATCCAACATATCCTGGTCTCCAGATCAAACCAAAGCTGCATTTACAAATACAAATGTTGATGGTGTTGAACTTTGGGTTTTAGATATCAAAAGTAACAAAGCAAGTAAGATTACTGATGCTTCTCTAAATGCAAATATTGGATCCCCTTTTAGGTGGTTTAAGGACAACGCTTCTTTATTGGTTAAATTTTTACCTAAAGAGAAAAAATCCTTGATTAACGTTGATGAAGCTGTTCCTGCTGGACCTACTATTTCCATTAGTGAAGGAACAAAAGCACAAAATAGAACATATCAGGATTTATTAAAAAATCCAAATGACGAATATAATTTTGAGCAATTAGCTACTTCTGAAATATATAAAGTGAATCTAGATGGTTCTAAAAAATCCTGGTCTAAAGTAGGAATGATTCTTAATTATTCTTTTTCTCCTGATGGTAATTATATTATGATTACAGAAATTAAAAAGCCATTCTCTTATTTAGTTCCATATTACCGTTTCCCTCAAGAAACAGCTATTTACAAAAGTTCTGGAGAAATTTTTAAGACCATTAATAGCGTTCCTATGGATGAAGTACGTCCTAAAGGTTTTATGGCTACAAGGATAGGAAAAAGGTCTATTAACTGGAGATCAGACAAACCTTCTACTTTAGTTTGGGTAGAAGCTTTGGATAAAGGAGATCCAAGTATCGAAGTTGAATATCGGGATGAAGTGTTCCAGCAAGATGCTCCTTTTGAAAGCAAACCAGCGTCAATACTAAAAACAATTAATCGATTTAGTAGTATACAATGGAGTAATGAAAAAGAGATAGCATTTGCATATGACTATTGGTGGAATACAAGAAATACAAAAACGTATATTTTTAATCCAAATAAACCTTCTGAAACACCAAAGATAATTCACGATCGAAACTACCAAGATCGATACAATGATCCTGGAAATTTCGTAAGATCAAGAAATGAGTTTGGAAGATCTGTTATAAACATTATCAAAGGTGATGCATATCTTACTGGAGATGGTTACAGTAAAGAAGGGCAATTTCCGTTTATAGATCAACTCAACTTAAAAAGTAACAAAACAAAAAGAGTATATCAATCTTCGTATACTGATAAAGTAGAAAACATCTATTTTGCCACTAACATAGATAAAGGAGAATTTCTTGTTGGAATAGAATCTCCAAATGAGTATCCAAATTTTTATATTAGAAACATTAATTCTAAAGATAAACTAAAACAAATCACCAATTTCAAAAACCCTTTCTCTGCTATTCAAGATGTTCATAAGGAAGTTATTAAATACAAAAGAGAAGATGGATTAGAGCTTTCTGGTACTTTATATTTACCGATTGGCTATGATAAAGCTAAAAAAGAAAAAATGCCGATGATATTATGGGCTTATCCAGAGGAATTTAAGGATAAGAAAAGTGCCTCTCAATCTACATCAAATCCTAATGAATTCACTTATCCGTTTTGGGGTTCTATGATTTATTGGGTAACTAGAGGTTATGTTGTACTGGATGATGCTTCTTTTCCTATTGTAGGAGAAAATGATGAAGAACCTAATGATTCTTTTAGAAAACAATTAGTAGCAAATGCAAAAGCTGCTATCGATGCTGTTGATGATTTGGGATATATTGATAGAAATCGTGTAGCTGTTGGTGGCCATTCATACGGAGCATTTATGACCGCAAATCTATTGTCACATTCTAATCTTTTTGCCGCTGGTATAGCCCGAAGTGGTGCATATAACAGAACACTAACTCCTTTTGGGTTCCAAAGCGAAGAACGAAGTTATTGGGAAGCTCCTGATGTATACAATACGATGTCTCCATTTATGCATGCAGATAAGATGAAAACTCCTTTATTACTTATACATGGGAAAGCTGATAATAATTCTGGAACCTATCCATTACAAAGTGAGCGTTATTTTAATGCTTTAAAAGGACTAGGAGCTACAGCAAGATTAATTATGCTACCCAAAGAAAGTCACGGATATAGAGCAAAAGAGTCCATTCTTCATTTATTATGGGAACAAGACCAATGGCTTGAAAAATATGTAAAGAATAAAAAAATGCCAGTTTCGGAAGGCACAAATTAATTAAAAATAATGATGCCTGATAGTAGTGTTATCAGGCATCATTATTTTATTTTAAAAGAATATTACCCCTAGAAAATTGGGTTAAGGCAATAAATTTTTAGAAATAATATTTCGAAGATCGTTCTTATTTAGTGGTTTATTAATAATGTCATTCATCCCGATTTCGAAACACTCATCTTTAACCTCTCCTAACTCTGCTGCTGTAAGTGCAATTATAGGAGTATCCTTATCAAATTCACGAATTCTTCTTGTAGCTTCATTTCCATTAAGATAAGGCATATTAAGATCCATCAAAATAAGATCAAAATCTTCTTTTTTCATCATTTGTATTGCGTTAAACCCATTTTCGACAATTACACAATCATACCCTATTAGGCTCAGTAAATTTTTGGTTACAATCTGATTAATCTTATTGTCTTCAGCTACTAGTATTCTACGATATACATTGGTCGCACCATTATTGCGTTCATTTGAAGATTGCTCCTCTCCTTCTTCTAATATTTCTAGATGTAAGTCAAAATAAAATTTGGTTCCCCTTCCTTCATTACTTTCTAGTTGGATTTGACTATCCATCATTTCCAAAAGATTTTTTACAATAGAAAGCCCAAGACCAGTTCCTTCTAACTTATTAGACTCTCTATCCACTTGCGAAAATTTCTCGAATACATAATCCTTCTTATCTTCTGGAATTCCTACACCACTATCCTCAACTTCATATCTAATTTGAATTGTATTTCTCTCTCTACTAAGAATTTTAATTCTCAACCATATAGTACCATTTTCGGTAAACTTAGATGCATTTCCAATTAGGTTGATTAATATTTCAGATAATCTTAGAGAATCAACATTTAGAGAATCTGGAAGTTCATTAGGCACATCTAGTATAAGCTTATTGTCTTTACTCTTTGCCTGATATTCAAATGAGTTTAATAGGTTCTGTGATAGTTTAAAGAGATTTGTAGGAGTTTTAGCAAGCGTTACTTTATTAGATTCTATTTTACTAATTTGAAGCACATTATTAATAAGGTTTAACAGGTAATCTCCAGAAAACTTTAAAGATCCTAATAATTGTCTGTGTTTATCTAACACATCTTTATCTTCAAGTAATAAGGATGTTATTCCTACTACTCCATATAATGGTGTTCTAAGTTCGTGGCTTACCGTAGAAATAAATTGTGACTTTACTTGTGTTAATTTTTCGGCTTCGGATTTTGCTTCAATAAGTTGTGCGTTTTTTTCTTTTAAGACATCGCTTAATTTTTTCTTTGATCGATATCCTATGTAAATAAAAAATATTACTCCTAGCAATAGGATCAACCCAACAACAGAAATGATATTGATTGTTTTATTAACTCTCGCCATATTGGCTTGATACTCTTTTTCTGTTTTGGTTATTTCTAACTCTCGTTTAAACTCATCAACACTAAAGCTTACTTTAGCAACTTCGATCTGCTTAAGCTTATCTTTATCATAAACCTTGTCTTTATACTCATGATATAGTTTTAGATCTTTAAACGCTTCTTCAATATTACCTTGTTTCTGATGCATTTCTGCCAAGGCTTCGTATGTATATGAAAGCTCTAATAGCATATTATGTTTTTCGGCTATTCCTATAGCATCCTTGAAATATCCTTCGGCTTTAGCCATCTCATTATTATTCAAAGCCATTTTTCCCTTAAGATATTGCACTTCACAATACCCTTCAATATCCCTATTTTCGATAACCAATTTTTCTGCTTCTTCTAAATATGGAATGGCTTTATCAAACTCATCAGCATCAATATACGTCCAAGCTAAATTTATGACAGGTGTCATATATTCCTGAGAGTTATTTAACAACTTACCTAAAGCAGTAGCTTTGTTGTAAAAATCTAAAGAAGTATTAAGATCCTTATATCCATCAGAATACACATTACCTAACCCATTATAGTTCCATAAAATAAGTAGTGAGTCATTTGTTTTTTCGGCATTTTCTAACGATTTCCTAAAATATTGTTCTGCATTTTTATAGTCTACAAGAGTCTGATAATTATAGGCTATTAAATAATAGGCTTCTGCTTTATAATGGTCATTATTTAGTTCATGAGCATAGTTAGCCGCCTTAACAGCATATTCAAGAGATTCTTTGATCTTATATTCAAAAGTTAGGTTGTTAGATGTATCTATTAGAAATTGTAAACTATCATTGACAGGGAATTTTGATTTTTCCTGACTGTAGACCAAATACGGAATAGAGAATATAAAATATGTAAATAGTAATATTTTCCTCAAAATATTTGTCTTTTAAAATGTCTAACTTACTCCTATATAGTTCTATTAATTATAGAAATATATAATTAATCCCATTTGTTAATTTACTAAAAAAAAGTAGAAATTCAAGATTTTATAATCAATAACGCAGAAAGGTATTTATAGATATAACTATTTTTTCTCCATTTTTGAAGCATTGTAAATCCATTAAAACAATTACAATGCTATCAATTAAATCACAGGAAATTATTCAAAAAAAAACTCGATAACCTTAATGGATATCGAGTTTTTATAAAAAATGTGATTTATATTTTATACATTAAATAGGAAATGCATTACATCTCCATCATTTACAACATATCCTTTCCCTTCTACTCCAAGTTTTCCAGCTTCTTTCACTTTTGCTTCACTACCATAAGAGACATAATCTTCATACTTAATAACTTCTGCACGAATAAATCCTTTCTCAAAATCTGTATGAATTACTCCAGCCGCTTGCGGTGCAGTAGCTCCAATAGGAATTGTCCAAGCTCTTACTTCTTTTACTCCTGCAGTAAAATAGGTCTGTTGATTTAATAACTTATATGCTGCACGAATTAATACAGATGCTCCAGGCTCTTCTAATCCCATATCCTGAAGAAATAACTGTCTTTCTTCGTAATCTTCTAATTCTGTTATATCTGCCTCTGTTCCAACAGCTAAAATAATTACTTCTGCATTTTCTGAAGCAACTGCCTCCTTTACTCTTTGTACATGAGCGTTTCCATTAACAGCCGCACCTTCATCTACATTGCAAACATATAATACAGGTTTATCTGTAATGAACTGTAATGGTTTTACAAATGCTAAATGATCATCCTCGGAAACTTCTATTGCCCTAACAGAAACTCCTGCTTCTAATCCTTCTTTTAATTTCAACAATACTGCTTCTTCTTTCTGAGCTTCTTTATTACCTGTTTTTGCAGCACGTTTAATCTTGTCCAGTTTCTTTTCCAGAGTTTCAAGATCTTTTAGCTGTAATTCTATATCAATTGTTTCTTTATCACGAATTGGGTCAATAGAGCCATCAACATGCACAATATTATCATTATCAAAACAACGTAATACATGGATAATAGCATCAGTTTCTCGGATGTTTCCTAAAAACTGATTTCCTAATCCTTCACCTTTACTAGCACCTTTTACCAATCCCGCAATATCAACAATCTCTACCGTTGCTGGTAAAACACGTTCGGGATTCACCAATTCTTCTAATTTTTCTAATCTTGAATCAGGTACATTAACAACCCCAATATTAGGTTCAATTGTACAAAACGGAAAGTTTGCACTTTGCGCTTTTGCATTAGACAAACAATTAAAAAGAGTAGATTTTCCTACGTTTGGTAATCCAACTATTCCTGCTTTCATATGTATAAATATATAAGGATAAATATGACACTTATCCAAATTTTTGAGAGTGCAAAGATAATAGTATTAACGTATAGTAAACAAATACTATACAAAGAGATTATTATTAAAAGTAAAGATGGTAAAACAAACTTAAAAAATAATAGTTCTACTCCTAATTATCGACTCTACACGATTCTTTCATTTTTTCGTAATTTTGTGATAGCAAATAACTATCCAATGAAAACGCTACAAAACTTTTTAACGATTGTATTCTTCATGTGTATTTGTACCACTTATGCACAATCTGAAGAGAAAAAAGAAGAAAAAGAGACTCCTGAAGAGGCAAAACCCAAAGAAAATTCTTCTGAAGAAATAGTAACTAAAATCATACGGATTAAAGGTCCTAATGGAGAAGAAAAAGTAATTAAAGAACAACAAGTTATTACTAAAAAAACGGATATTAAACTGAATCCTGATGAGGAGGATCAAACAAACCGAACAGCGGTATATTCACCTCAAAAGGTATCTATTAAAAATTCTGGAACTACTTCTAATGAAAAAATATACAGCAGTGTTCCAGATGGAACAGGATATGTATTAACTCTCATTGATGAAAACGGAGAAAAAATATCAAAAGCTAAGCCTGTTTCCAACGGATATTATCTTATAAACATTGGTCCTAAAGATAACTGTCTTGGTCGTTTTGATGAAAGCAAAAATCTAATTATAGAAACGTATGATGCTGCAACTGATTCTGTTGTTTCATTGACTTATAAATTAAAATAGATTCCTATATATTAAAAAAAATAGCCTGATGTATTGTATTGCATCAGGCTATTTCTGGTAGTTAATCTATCTAAAATGTGTTATTATAACAACATATGCATTAATTTACGCTAAGATCTTTAATAGCTACTTGTCCGTATACGTTAGAACTAGAATGACTGCTACTTGTAGATTGAAGGTAGGCTCCAGCTTTAAAATAATTTTCATCTGCATCTCCGATATCAACCGAAGTAAAGAGTGTTCTTACTCTACTACCACTATTATTTAATTCATACAATCGTACTACACTATTTCTCATAGTAAGTTCAAAATAATATTCGGTATCCATATTCATGTCAAAATTGATTGTTCTTCCCTGACCTTCTATCTCTTCTGTAACATAACCTAAAATTCTAAGATCAACTCCTCCTGAATTTTGTCCATTACTTCCTTGTACTTGCACACGAATCACATCATCATAACTATCATTTCTTTCGTGAATTTGACCAAAACACAGTTTTCCTGAAGGAGGAAGATCTTCTATTCTAAACCTCCATTTCATAGAGTGCTCTGTATTAGTGGTTCCATCCCAATAATTATCTCCACCATTAACTAATTCTCTTAACTCTGATCTTGGGTTAGAAGAACCTCCAGAAGTTGGGTTTCCTGGATAACATCTAAATGTTGCATATCCATTATTTTCAAAGAAGAAATGACTTTCATTTTTACTTGCATTGTCTGCATAATTCAATCCATTATCATTACTTCCAACGTTTAAATTTCCACTAAATCCGTTTAATTTCCAGCCACTACCTATAATACTTGCTGCAGTTCCTCCACCTGGAGGTGGCGGTGGTGGCGGTGTTGTACCTCCTACTTCTGTAAAAAACCATCTGAATTTATCATTACCATTCCAAGAGCGTGATTCTACATTACCACCATTAGAAGTACTTCCTCCTGCAACTCCTATAGATTTCCCACTATCTCGAGACTTCAGCCTATAATATCCACTACCAACACTTATAATCTGCCATTCTTGATGACTACTACCATTATAAGCTCTTGATTCAATATTAGCTCCATTACTGTTGCTTCCATTCTTAACAGTAATTGACTTACCACTATCAACACCTTTTAGTCTGTAATAACCATTGCCGACACTAATGACTGTCCATTGTCTATGGGTACCACTAGCATTACCCCATTGTTGAATATTAGCTCCATTAGAATTACTTTTATTTTGAACATCCATATGCAATCCACTTTTCTTATTTCGTAGATAATACGTTTTACCAGCAACTGGGGTTGCTTTTTGAAAGGTTTCTTCTTCAATATTGGATTCAGTTAGCTCTACAAACTCTTCTGACTCACAAGATAATGTAAGTATAAAGCTCAATAACAAGAACGTTTTGGCTAGGAAAGGAAGAGATTTACCTTTCCAATGGGTTACATGAGTTTTCATAATTGTTAATTTTGAATTATTCATAAAATTTGTGTTAAATATTTGGTTACCCAATAAAATAATTGGTTAACCAATTCAGTTATCACAATATTAATGATTTATTAACACAACTCAAACGTTTTCGTAAAATATTTTGAAATTAATTAACACATTACTAGAGATTTAACAATAATATTCCACAAAAATAACCCTGACTATATTGTAAAATATCATATCAATAATAATTCATATGCAATATACTTACGAAAAAAGACCATCTCTTAAGACAGTCTTTTTGAATTTTAAAACAATATTTTATTCTAATACGTTACATCTAATGTCATATCTTTAACTCTAACTTCTCCATAAGCATTGGGGGATTCATTATCATACCCTTCTCCTGATTTACAATCTTCTAAGAACATTGTAGATTGAGTATAACATCCTACTTTAAAATATCCAGTACTATCTGCGGATTCCCAATCATCTGTCCAAGCATCTAAACCAGGTCTACTTTCATTTTCTATTCTACAGTAAACTCGACCATTTTGAACGGTAACTGTAACTCTTAGTTGCTCTCCCAAACTGTAGGGTAATACATTATCCACCTCAATATCATCATTTTGAACCACATGTAACCCCTGCTCATCTGATCTATACTCCACACGCAAAGGCTCATCACCTGGTCCATGAATTTGCACCATAGACACTTCAGGTTTCTCTACGGGTAAGTGTGTAGCTCTAACGCGTACATCTAAATATTGATAATCATTCATACTCCAATAATTATCATTGCCTCCTGGCATTTGTCTTAACTCTGATCTTGGATAAGAAGAACCACTTGTTGTTGCTCCACCACAATGTGCCTTAAAAACAACTTCATCACCTTCTACATAAAAATACTCAGCATATGGCATAGGAATTTCTCCGATAAGATCTCCCATTTCTATTTCACTATCAGAAGCATTTCTATTTCTATCATTACAGTCATTTCCTGACCTGTTATCATTAGTACTATCCTTACCATTTCCATCAAGTGGGAATGTAATTTTCCATTTATCTAAACCTGATAAAATATCTGATGGATTATTACCTCCTCTTGTATTACCTTGTGGAGTAGCTGTTACCGATTTACTAGAAGATGTATTTCCAGAATCATCCTTTGCTACCACTGTAAACGTATATGATGTTCCATTTGTTAAACCACTTATTGTTTTATTTTCACCTGTAGCCGTCGTACTTCCACCTGTATAGGTAATACTTACATTGCTAAAATCAGCATCATTGGGATTATCCCAACTTAAAGATACCGAACCGTTACCTGCATTTGCTCTTAAATTAGAGACAGCTCCTGGAGGTGTCGTATCACCTGGATTCGTACCTTCTCCATAAATTTCTGTTTCTATAATACTATTCCAACTACTACTTGAATTACCAAAACAAGATATTCTAACATATCTTGCATTTACACTATCAAAATCATAGGTTTCCAATCCTTCAGTTGTACCACTACTCCCATTAGTTTTTGCATCATATATAGTACTTAGAGAAGATGTTGAGTTACCTACTCTAATTTTAAAATATGCTTTTCTTTCATCACCTTTAAACCATGCTATTTTTAAGCTGGAAATGGTTTTTGTTGTACCGAGGTCATACGTAATATATTTCCCTGTATATCCATTAGATGACCATCTAGATTCTGTATTCTGAATTTCTCCATCAACTGTATTTTCTGGTCCGTATCCTGTTTGATTTCCGTTTGTAGAAACATTTTGCGCTATGATTTGACCGGATCCTGTAGTGCCTTCTGATTCACTATTCAGCGTAAAATCATCAAAACGAACATCACCACTATCCCTGGTTCCTACGATAGTTACTGAAGACGAGCTTCCACTATTAAATGAAACTGAGACCTCTTCGAAGTTACTGGTATTAAAATCATTTGTTTGACCACTTATAGAAAGTTTTCCATTTCCTTTAACCCAAGCCTTCAGAATATAATTGGTATTTTGATTTACACTCACCGTTTGCTCTATTTTACCTGAGGAACCTGTTACTTTTGCTGCTTTAGATCCTGAGTGTTCATCACCTGATATTGCATAATTACTTGTACTTCCCCAATTTGCTTTTCCAGATTCGAACCCTGGATTTTGAATCGGCACAGAAATTTTTATTCCAGTATCTTCTTTTATCCCTTCCAAAATTTCATCTTCAATTTGCTCATTGGTGCAACTTAAAGCTGAAAAAAGCAGTATCAGCATGAAGGTCACAGTCAATGATAAAAAGGACAACTTCTTTTTGACGGTTGGTAATTTTTTCATTTGTTAGTAATTTTTAAAATGTTAACGTTTTTCCCTTAAACTACCGATTTGATTAAATTGGTTACCCAATATTTCAATATTAATACTTTTTTAACATTACTCAAACGTTTTCGTAAAATAATTATCTAATAACTTTCATATTCTCAAATTCCATAGATAAGAATTGGGGCTTTAAAAACGACATAAAAACCACCTTTAATCACACGAAAAATCCTACAAATAGTAAGTTTGCAAGCCATGGAATTATTTTCATTTCCGACTAAATTTTAAATAAAAAACAGAATTTACACAAACCAAAAAAAATTAGTTTTCATACTTAAATCCGTACATAAATTGAATAAAATATGCATAAAAAACTGTCGAAAAATACCTAAGAAAGATAGAAAAACGTCAAGTTGATCATTTAGCTAGGTAAAACATGTAATAAATAGCACGGATATTTCTGCTTTAAGATTTATTGAATATCTTTAAAATCATAAAACCAATAAATATATTTACATGAAAAAACTCACACTCATTTTATTTGGCTTATTCACTAGTATAGGGTTTAGTCAACAAATCGTCACCGGAACAGTAACTGATAGTTCTGGAGTACCCATACCTTTTGTTAATATTATAGAAAAGGACACCAATAAAGGAACAACTTCTGATGATTCAGGAAATTACACCATTGCTGTAGATGAAAATGCTACTCTAGTTTTTAGTTATATAGGTTTTCAAACCCAGGAAATCCAAGTTGGTACAAGAGAGAAGATTGATGTTATTCTTTTAGAAGGTGAAGCACTCAGCACCATTGTTATCGTTGGTTCCAGAAGTCCAAAACGAACAGCTACAGATACACCTGTTGCTATCGATATAATTGATATGCAAGATATTATCACTAAAAGTGGTAAAATAGAAATTAACGAGCTCTTACAGTATACTGCTCCGTCATTTAATGCGAACAAACAATCTGGATCTGATGGTGCAGATCACGTGGATCCTGCTACATTGAGAGGTTTAGGTCCTGATCAAACTTTAGTACTTATTAATGGTAAACGAAGACATACTTCTTCTCTTATCAATATTTTTGGTACAAGAGGTAGAGGTAATTCTGGTACAGACCTTAATGCTATTCCTGCTTCTGCTATAAAAAGAATTGAGATTTTAAGGGATGGTGCAGCTGCACAGTATGGATCGGATGCGATCGCTGGAGTTATAAATATTGTTCTAAAAGATAATACCGATAGACTTAGTGGTAGTATTAGTTATGGAGCATATAATACAAACGCTAAAGGAGATTTTCCTGCAGGAACTCCGAATACAGATGGAAATCGATTGGATACAGAAAATGATGGAAACAGAATTGCTGATGATAAAAATTTTGATGGGGGCTCTGTAAAAGTAACTGCTAACTATGGTGTTGGTATCGGAGAAAAAGGATTTGCAAATTTTACCACAGAATATCTTAGTAAAAATAAAACATTAAGACCTGGTTATGATTTTAGACGAGGTTTTGGAGAAGCTGCTATTGATGGTTTTAATTTCTTTGCCAACGCTGCTATACCTTTATCAGACAAAACCGAATTATATGCCTTTGGTGGTAGAAATTATCGTGATACAGATGCGTTTGCTTTTACTCGTAATGGAGGAGAACGCGTAGTTACCGCTATATTTCCTAATGGATTTACACCAAGAATTACCTCTAATATTATTGATAATTCTGTTTCTGCAGGAATCAGAACTGAAATTGCAAGTGGTTGGAAAATTGACCTTAATAATACTTGGGGTAAAAACAACTTTCACTATTTTATCGAAGGAACCCTAAATGCTTCGTTACAAGAATCGTCTCCTACAGAATTTGATGCTGGTGGTCATAGTTTAAGTCAAAATACTACCAGTTTGGATTTTTCTAAATATTATCCAAATATTTCTAAAGGTTTGAATATTGCTTTTGGAGGAGAATATAGAACTGAAAACTTTATCATTTTTGCTGGAGAAGAAGGTTCATACGCTACTTATGATGTAAACGGATTGGCAATTACCGATCCTGCAAATCAAACCCAACCAACTGATCCTGATTCTGGAAATCTTAGACCTGGAGGATCTCAGGGATTCCCAGGATATAGTCCTGCCAATGAAGTAGATCGTTCTCGTTCTAATATTTCTTTATATGCTGATGCCGAATTAGATATAACCGATTCTTTCTTGTTAGCTGGTGCTGCAAGATTTGAGAATTATAGTGATTTTGGTAGTACAATTAATGGAAAATTAGCTTTTAGAGTAAAGGCTGCAGAAGGTATTAATATACGAGGTTCTGTTAGTTCTGGTTTTAGAGCTCCTTCATTAGCTCAGATATATTATAACTTAAGGTTTACTGATTTCCAAGGAGGTGTTGCTACAGAAACGCTACTTTCGGCTAATAATAGTCCAGTAACCGCATCTTTTGGTATTGAAAGACTTAAAGAAGAGACAGCAATCAACGCAGCACTAGGTGCAACAGCAAGTATTGGAGATTTTACAATTACATTGGATGGATATTATATTGATGTAAAAGATAGAATTGTACTGACTGGTACTTTTGCAGCACCGCAGATTCCTAATGTAGCCGAGGCACAATTCTTTGCCAATGGAGTGGATACAGAAACCATAGGATTGGATTTGATATTCTCCTGGAAAGGAAACTATGACTTTGGTAATTTTGGAGCTACGCTTGCTGGAAATATCAACAACATGACTATTAAAGATGTAAATACTACTTTAGATGAATCTACATTTTTTGGAGAAAGAGAAAAAGCCTTTTTATTAGCTTCTGCTCCTGACAGCAAATTTGCATTAAATCTAACCTATGGTTTAAATAAATTTAATGCTGGTATTGGAGTTACTCATTTCAGTGAAATTGTTTTAATTGATTTTGCTGATACAGAAGATGTATATGGCTCAAAAATTACTGCGGATCTAAATCTTGGATACAAGTTAACTGATAACCTTAAATTCACTTTAGGTGGAAATAACATCTTTAATGAATATCCTGATCAGCAAAACGACGGAGAAACGGAAGCTGGTGGATACTGGGATGCTGTGCAAATGGGATTTAGTGGAGCTTACTATTATGCTAGATTAGATTTTAATTTCTAAAAATTAATAATACTGTGAAGTCACATTGAGTATATCTATATATTTTACTCAATGTGGCTTTATTTTTACTCAAACTCCATTAAGCGTTTGATCGATTGTTTCTATATATTCATCAAATTCTATCAAATCGTTATGAGTCCCTCCTTCTATAGAAATCATTCTTTTTTTGGGAGTTTGTATATTCTCGAATAGCCTTCTACCAGACGCGTACGGTACTACTCCGTCATCAGTTCCATGATAAATGGTAATATCACAAGTTACCTTTTTTATATATTCGTTAGAAGTAAATTTATACTTCAATATATTTTTAACGGGAAACATCGGTAACCAATGAGAAGTAACTTCTTCCAGGGTATTGTATGGGGTCTCTAAAATCAAATTAGCAGGTTGATTTGTTGATGCAATTTTTGTAGCTATACCTGTTCCTAACGATCTACCATATATAATGATCTGATTTTCTTTATATTTTTTCAAAGTATATTCATAAAATAATTGAGCATCTTCATAAAGGTTTTCTTCTGTGATGCTACCTGTACTCTTACCGTAACTTCTATAGTCCATCACAATCACGTCATATTGTTTCTTTGCAAAGAAAGAGGTTATCCTTCCCCATTTGGATAAACTTCCTCTATTTCCATGAAAATATAAAATGACTCCTTTAGGGTTTTTATTTTTAAAATGAATAGCATTTAATCGTTCACCATCTTTTGTTTCAATAAAAAATTCTTCAAAAGGGTGATCAAACTGAAAAATATGACTAGTTGGAAGTTTTTTTGGTTGAAAAATAATTTTTTGCTGAAAAAAATACAATATTCCTAATCCCATAAGATATACTATCAATGTCCATTTTAAAACCGATTTAAGCTTGGACATTTACTTTTTTTGAAGCGTGTCTTACACCGATACTGGTATTCGAAAGATTGATTTTCTTTATTCTCGAATTAATAATTTCTCCAAGCATCTTGTGGTAAGATTCAAAATTATTAAGGTTTTTATGTCCTCCACCTATTACGGTATACAATCGCGTAAGTTTTGGTTTTATTTTTGACAACTTAATACTAGATTTAAAAGGAATCAATTTATCATGAGTTCCATGTATAATATGAATTGGACAGTTTACATATTTTAACCATTTATACGTTGGTATGGGATATCTCATAATCAAAGAAACTGGCATAAAAGGTATAAACTTAGCTGCTACTTTACTCAAACTATAATACGGAGCGTCAAGTATTAACATTTTTGGGTTATTAATAGAAGCTAATTTAGTAGCAAAACCAGATCCCATAGATCTTCCATACAATATGATGTACTTCTCATCAACCTTTTCTTTTAGTTTATTGTATACAAATTGAAGGTCTCTTTTAATAGCCTTAAAAGAACGTCTGCCAGTACTTTTACCAAACCCTCGATAATCTAACATACATACATCGTACCCATGCCTTGTAAAATCAACAGCAAATTTACCCCAACCTTTAATACTTTTAGAATTTCCTTTAAGATATAACACCACACCTTTTGGTTCTTCTACCTTAAAATGAAGTCCATTAATAATGGCCCCGTCTCTAGTCTCTAAATTGTATTCTTCTACGATCTGATTGTTATAATGGAACTCAAAATCTTTATCTAGCTTCTCTGGCTTGAAAATAAAATACTCCTGCAAATAATATAAAGCAACACTAGCGATGATGTAAAATGCAAGAATAATAATTGCTATGTAACCCCAATTTGGCATATTAATATTCCTTTTAAAAGTTTTTGTAAGTAACTAATTTACAAAAAATTAAAACGCGCAAATAAAAAAATCCTGCCAAAGCAGGATCTTCATATTATTATTTACATTTTTTTAACGTCTTGCGTCATAAATTCTAAAGCGAACACCTACCCTTGCATAAATATCAAAGAATTTACTATCCACATCTACTATATTATCTGTAAAATCATTTGTAGCACCTACTTCTACCATAATATCGAACATTTCTCCAATCATCTGAGAAAATCCTACTCCGTACACTCCACTAATTACCAATTGTTCGTATTGTTCAGATTCTAAATCAACATCCCCCAACTTCACATTAGTATTTAATCTAAAAGCAGGCCCTGCATTTATAAAAGGTCTGAAACGATCTTTTCCACGATTAAATAAATACCTGAATTTAGGATTAAAACCAACCTGAAGTGCTTTAAAATCTTGAGTAATATTTGTTCCAAATACATTACCCACTATTTCGCTATTTCTTTGTAATAATTCAATTGAAAAAACAATACTTGTTTTTGCTCGAACTCCCATTACATATCCATATCCAGCATTAAAATAAAACCCTACTCCACGATTACTATCAGCGTTTTCTATATTTAAACTAGAGCTTGTTACACCTCCTGAAACTTCCCATCGATATTGTCCATAAGAAGTGATTGAGATTGTTGCTAATACAATAAAGAATATTAATTTTTTCATAATTTCATGTTTAGATTTGAGGTTAAATTCCAGACGAAAATACTAAAATTTAAAAAATGAAGATAAAAAAACCTGTCTAAACAGACAGGTTCTTATTAAGTATTTAAAAACTAATTTGTTATTCTTTATGCATAAATGCTTGTTTTTGTAATAAAAACTCTTCAGTCTCCACAATATCTTCATCTGGTACACAACAGTCTACAGGACATACAGCAGCACATTGCGGTTCTTCATGAAATCCTTTACATTCAGTACATTTATCAGGTACTATATAATAAATTTCATCACTTACAGGTTCCTGCGCTTCTTCAGAGTTGACAGCTTTTCCACCAGGAAGCACAACATCTCCTTCTAAATCAGTTCCATCGGCATATCTCCAGTCATCTGCACCCTCATAAATTGCAGTATTTGGGCATTCTGGTTCACAAGCACCACAGTTTATACATTCATCCGTTATTATAATTGCCATAGCTCTTTTTTATTCTAAATTTGCATCACAAAAATAACTCGTAAACTAGTGATAAACAAATTAGAAATGGTATTAAATGATCGTATTGCCGCTTTTTCTGAATTAGGTCTCTTCTTAAGTCAATTCAAAAATACTGGTTATGAGAAGATTAGCAATATTAAACACAATGAAGATTTTTTTGAAGGAATGATTCAAAAAATAGAATCTGCTAAACATCATAATGGTTGGTTTACTGAAGAAAACATTGTGTTTTCATTATCTCAATGGAGCAACCTCTTAACTAAAGTTACTATAGAAGCATGGTTATCTCCATACACATTGGATAAAGAAGCACAAAAGACTATTGGTATCATTATGGCTGGAAACATTCCGTTGGTAGGGTTCCACGATTTTATTTCGGTACTATTAAGTGGTCATAATGTATTGATAAAACAATCTTCTAATGATAATCAATTGCTTCCTTACCTAGCATCTTATCTAATTGCCGTAGAAGCTAGATTTAAAGATCGTATTTCTTTTACAACCGAAAAATTCACTGATTTTGATGCAATTATAGCTACTGGCAGTAATAATACAGCTCGTTATTTTGAACATTATTTTGGTAGTAAACCTAATATAATTCGTAAAAACAGAAATTCTGTTGCAGTATTAACGGGTGATGAATCCAAAGAACAGTTAACTGCCTTAGGTGAAGATATATTTAGATACTACGGTCTAGGATGTAGAAGTGTTTCTAAACTTATGGTACCAGAAGGTTATGATTTTGATCTGTTTTTTAAATCTATGTACCCTTTTAATGATATCATAAATGGTGCTAAATATGCCAATAACTACGATTACAACAAGGCAGTATATTTGATGAGTAATTATAAGTTATTAGAAAATGGTTTTCTTATACTTAAAGAAGATAACAGTTATAGCTCGCCTATCGCAACCTTATTTTACGAAACCTACGCATCAAAAAGCGAACTATCTAAAAAATTCGAAGCAGATAAAGAAGCAATACAGTGTATTGTAAGTGATAATTTTTCTGATAGTAGTATTGATTTCGGAACCACGCAACACCCTTCTCTATCAGATTATGCAGATAATATAGATGTTATTGAATTTTTAACAACAATTGACTGAATAATTTATCATTTTGATAATGCTTTTGTATCAGATTATTAGCACCTTTGTGGTGTTTTTTCTTACTGGATTCAGGAACCAAAAAAGAAGATAAAAACTAAATAATAAAAACGATAAAAACTACTGATGAAAAAGCACAACTTTAGCGCAGGACCTTGTATTTTACCACAAGAAGTATTCAATGAAGCATCCCAAGCTGTATTAGATTTTAATAACTCTGGGTTATCCATTCTGGAGATTTCACATCGTAGTAAAGATTTTGTAGATGTAATGGAAGAAGCCCGTAGTTTGGCTTTGGAGTTATTAGGCTTAGAAGGTAAAGGATATAAAGTTCTTTTTCTTCAAGGTGGCGCTAGTACTCAATTTTTAATGACTGCTTATAATCTACTACAAAAAAAAGCTGGATATATTAATACTGGTAGTTGGAGTGATAAAGCAATCAAAGAAGCTAAGATTTTTGGAGAGGTTATAGAATTAGCATCTTCTAAAGATGCCAATTATAATTATATTCCAAAAGGGTATGAAATCCCCGAAGGTTTAGATTATTTACATTGTACAAGTAATAATACCATCTTTGGTACGCAAATAAAAGAGTTTCCTACCACTAATTCTCCATTGATATGTGATATGAGTAGTGATATCTTCTCTAGACAACTAGATTTCTCTCAATTTAGTTTAATCTATGCTGGAGCTCAGAAAAATATGGGACCAGCAGGAACTACTCTTGTTGTAATTAAGGAAGATATTCTTGGTAATATTGAAAGACAAATACCTTCAATGTTGGACTACAAAGTACATATTAGCAAAGGAAGTATGTTTAATACACCTCCAGTATTTCCTGTATATACCTCAATGTTAACATTACGATGGTTAAAGAAATTAGGAGGAATTGCAGCTATAGAAGAGCAGAATGAGAAAAAAGCAAAACTTATCTATTCTGAAATAGAATTAAACCCTCTGTTCAAAGGATTTGCTGCAACAGAAGATAGATCTATGATGAACGCAACTTTTTCTTTGGTAGATGAAGATCTTAAAGAAACTTTTGACGCTATGTGGAGCGAGGCTGGTATTAACGGACTTAATGGCCATAGAAGTGTTGGTGGTTATAGAGCTAGTATGTACAATGCAATGACTATGGAAAGTGTAGCGGCACTTGTAGATGTAATGGGTGACTTAGAGCGAAAAGCGTAATTGACCCAACCAACTTATTAAACTAAAAACTTAACATTAAAAATAAAACTTTTACAATGAAAGTATTAGCAAACGACGGAGTATCTCAAAGTGGTATTGATGCACTGGAAAGCGCTGGGTTTGAAGTGCAAACCACTACCGTTGCACAAGATCAATTAGTAAACTATATTAATGAGAATGACATCAATGTATTACTGGTTCGTAGTGCTACTAAGGTACGAACTGATATTATTGATAACTGTAGTTCTTTAAAAATTATTGGACGTGGTGGTGTTGGTATGGATAATATTGATGTCGCGTATGCTCGTGAAAAAGGATTGCACGTAATTAATACACCAGCTGCTTCATCAGGATCAGTAGCAGAGCTGGTTTTTGCTCATTTATACGGAAGTGTACGTTTTCTTCACGATTCTAATAGAAATATGCCTTTGGAAGGAGATAGCAAATTTAAGAACCTTAAAAAGGCCTATGGAAGCGGTATTGAACTAAGAGGAAAAACTCTTGGTGTAATCGGTATTGGACGCATAGGTCAGGCTACTGTAAAAATTGCCATTGGTGTTGGTATGAATGTGATTGCCTTTGATCCTTTTATAGAAGAAGTTGACATTCCTTTAGAATTTTTTGATGGACAATCCTTAAATTTTAAGATTAAAACTGTTTCTAAAGAAGAAGTGTTGAAGCAAGCTGATTTCTTTACACTACACGTTCCCGCGCAAAAAGAGTACGTTATTGGTAAAGCGGAAATTGAACAAATGAAAGACGGTGCTGGATTAATCAATGCTGCTCGTGGCGGTGTAATTGATGAAGTTGCATTGGTAGAAGCGTTAGAAAGTGGTAAGTTAGGATTTGCAGGTTTAGATGTATTTGAAAATGAACCTAATCCAGCTATTAAAGTATTAATGAATAATAAAATATCATTAACACCACATATCGGTGCTGCAACAGGAGAAGCACAAGATAGAATTGGTCAAGAACTTGCTGATCAAATAATATCTATACTAAAATAACAGCAATAGTATAGTATCTAACAAATTATTTAAGAAGCATCTTTTATAAAATTTTATAAAAGATGCTTCTTTTTTACATCAGATTGCACTTACGTCGATAAAATCGTCTTTTCATCTATTATTTCCCTAAATAAATACGTCACTTTTTCAGAATTTTATGAATAAAAAATGTAAATTTAGATCACATAATAAAAAATATAAATCATGTCTGGAATTTTAGATCTTTTAAATAGCCCAATGGGAAAACAAATTATTAGTGGAGTTAGTAGTCAAACAGGACAATCTGCTGATAAGACTGGAAACTTATTAAGTATGGCAATGCCAGTACTTATGGGTGCAATGCAAAAAAACGCTTCTACTCCTGAAGGTGCTTCAGGATTATTAGGTGCACTATCAGGAAAACATTCTGGTGGAGGAATATTGGACAACTTAGGAGGTTTATTTGAAGGTGGCGTAGAAGACAATGTCTCTAATGACGGAGCAGGAATTCTAGGACATATTCTTGGTGGAAAACAACCTGCTGTAGAAAATGCTTTAAGTCAAAAATCAGGTATTGATGCAGGTTCTGTAGCTCAAATTTTAAAAGTTGCTGCTCCAATCCTTATGGGAGTGCTTGGTAAGCAAGCTTCACAGAATAATGTTTCTGACGCTAACGGATTAACAAGTATGCTAGGTGGTATGCTTGGAGGAGGTCAAGGTTCTAAACAACAATCACTTATTGAGTCTTTCCTTGATGCAGATGGAGATGGAAGCATTCTTGATGACGTTGCAGGTATGGTGCTTGGAGGTGGCAACCAGAAAAAAGGCGGTCTAGGAGGATTATTAGGTGGACTTTTTGGAAAATAAGCCTATTATAATATAAATATCATTTGATATTCAAAAACTAAAGGAATCTTAATTAAATAGTTAAGATTCCTTTTTTTATCTACAAAGCATTTTTTGTATTTGCCTTTAAATAATATGTTTCACAAAAATGTTAAAGCTGAAAACTATTTGAAGTACTTTTTGTATTTTAACCTTTAGTAAGGTTATGAAAAATTTTATCTACATACTAGTACTAGGGTTACTCATCTATGGTTGTGGCGTTACAAAAGATAGAAATCTTGATGTTGCATCTACAGATACATTAGATACTTTGCGTATCGCAAATGACAGCTTAGAATATGAGATTATTATTATTGAACCAGGTTTTAATGGTTGGCTTGCTACACAAAACCCTAGAGGATATTATACAGAACAATATTTAGAAATCAGAAATCGACAATATGTAGTAGAGTATAATCAAAGAGTATTACAGCCTCAAAGATTCAATCCCAATTTATATCTTCAAACAATTAACTATGAACCTAATGTTCATTATGGATATGAAGTTAATTATCTCTTATATAATTACTTTTTATTTTTTGAACAACGATATCGTCAAAGATTCATTGTAACCAGAGGTCGAAGATTTTGACAGCCTAAGTTTTAATCGTATTTTTGCGATATGCAGAAATTCAAAGATCGTTGGGAAATTAGCGCAAACTGGCAGCTTATTTTTCCAGTCCTGGGATTAACAGGTTTACTTTTTTCATCTTTTTTATTAAGTAAGAAACTAACTTCTGGAATATTCAAACTAGCAGAAAGTGATAATTCTTATGTGATATCTACATCTCTAATTACACTATTCCTTTTCATCATTTTACTAGTTTTGACATTAAAGATTTTTGGTGCCTTAGAAAAAAAATGGGATGTTACCTATCGATGGGAGCTTATAGCTATTTTTATAGCTTTTGCGATCACTGGTTCAACGGCTGCAAGAATTTCAGACCCAATCATTTCATTATTAGGATTTGATAGAGAATCCACCAATGGATTGATATATTGGACTTTAAGAATATTTTTAATATTTCCTGTATACCAAGTGTTACTCCTAATAGTAGGTTGGGTATTTGGACAATTTAAGTTTTTCTGGAGTTTCGAGAAAAAAATGTTGCGCAGAATGGGGTTTGCAAGATTTATAAAGGATTAAGAAGCATCTACTTCTATGATATCTTTTATACTTTGTTTTTTAAACACATAGGTATATACCCACATAATAGTAAACGTTGGAATAACATCTAATCCTGGGATTGCCTCTTCAATAAATGTAAAAACACCTGCAGCTTTACCTACATTACCTTTATACATTCTTGTCATTAGTATTGCGGCTAATGGAGCCCAAATAACATCACCTACATCTCCAATAATAGGAATTACATAAGATGAAGTAACAACTCCAATAATATCAAAAAGGATGCTTAAACCAAGTTTCTTGTGTTTTTCTTTTGCCATAGTAAATCATTTATATTTAGTAATTTACAAAATATAAATCAAATAGCATTCCAAAAAAACACTATGCCAAATCTGCAGTAATTAATCTTAAAAACTCGGTGCGTGTTTCTATTTTTTCAAATTGACCTCTAAATCCTGAAGTAGTAGTTACAGAATTTTGTTTCTGTACTCCACGCATCATCATACACATATGGGCTGCCTCGATAACTACAGCAACACCTTTTGGTTTTAAGGTATTATTAATGCATTCTAAAATATCATGAGTTAAACGTTCCTGAACTTGTAAACGCCTTGCAAACACATCGACAATACGAGGTAACTTGCTTAATCCTACAATCTGCCCATTAGGAATATAGGCAATATGAGCTTTCCCAAAGAAAGGTAACATATGATGCTCACATAACGAATACAATTCAATATCCTTAACAATTACCATATCATCATAATCTTCCTTAAACATAGCACTTTTAAGAATTTCTTCCGGATCCTGATGATATCCTTGCGTAAGAAACTGCATTGCCTTTGCAGCTCTTTCTGGAGTTTTTACGATTCCTTCTCTACTAACATCCTCACCTAAATCTGTAATTATAGATTTAAACTTATCCTTTACATCATCTGTAACCTTGATATTATATTCTTCAAATTTATTATATGGCATTTTATATATATTAATTCGGTATTTCTGTTTTTAGTTTATTCTTAAAAGTAGCTTGCAATTTACTCAGTTTCGGGTTAATCACAAACTGACAATAGCCCTGATTGCTATTTTGATTGTAATAGTTTTGATGATAATCTTCTGCATTATAAAAAGTACCTAATGCTGTAACCTCTGTAACAATAGGACTATCAAAGATACCTTGCAAGGTAAGATTTTCAATCATTTTATGAGCCAATTCTTTTTGATCATTATCTATATAAAATATAGCACTTCGATATTGTGTACCTCGGTCAGCTCCTTGTTGATTTAGCGTTGTAGGATCATGGGTAGCAAAAAAGATTTCCATTAACTCATTAAAGTTTATGATTTCAGGATCATATTCTATTTTTATTGCTTCAGCATGTCCCGTCTTTCCTGTAGTTATTTCTCTATACGCTGGATTTTTAATCGTTCCACCAGTATATCCAGAAATTATCTTATACACCCCTTCTAACCGCTGAAAAACGGCTTCGGTACACCAAAAACATCCTCCAGCGAAAACAGCTATCTTTAAGTTATTTTTTCCCATAATATTGTTAAAAAATAAAAATTGTTTAACGAATGTAAACTAATACTAAACAGCACTAGTCATTTTTAACTTTTCATTAGTACGCCATGTACCTCTACAATCCTAGTTTTGCAGATAAGTCGAAAAAGTAAGGATTTTTTTACAAAATATGAATATAAAATTAAGCACTATCGCTAGTATGCTATTCTCTTTGCATACCATTATTTTATGTAGTCAAGAGAAAAAGGAAATTATTGCGCAAAGAATAAACTCTGCACCAAAAATAGATGGTATTCTGGATGACGAAATTTGGGAAAACATACCTGCCAATGGTGATTTCAGTATGTGGCAACCAGGTAATGAGGGTGTTATACCTCAAAACCTTCAGACTGAAGTAAAAATGGCATATGATAATAAAGCGATTTATTTTGCTGCTTACTTATATGATGATGAACCTGATAAAATATTGCGCCAATTCAGTCAACGAGATAATGTATTTGCTCAAGCAGATTTCTTCAATATATCGATAAACACCTATAATGATGGGATTAATGAAACCCGATTCTTTATTACTAGTGCGGGAACCATTGGTGATGCTCGTGCAGATCAATTTAACGAAGATTTTAGTTATAACGTAGTATTTGAAGCAAAAATCTCTTTTGATGAAAAAGGATGGTATGCAGAATTTAAGATCCCATATAATGCATTACGTTTTCCAGAAGTGGATGTACAAGATTGGAGTATTAACTTTTTTAGAAGGTTACAACATAAAAATCAAACACATTCATGGAATTTTGTAGATAATAAAGTTGGACAACGAACTCAATATAATGGAATAGTTAAAGGAGTAGAAAATATAGATCCTCCTACCCGATTAACGTTTTTCCCTTTTGTTCAAGGTTTAGCGTCTAGTTTTGATGGAGAAACCGAAACAGATGTTAGTGCTGGATTAGATGTTAAATATGGTCTAAGTGATAGTTTTACTCTTGATGCTACGCTAATTCCAGATTTTGGGCAAGCAGCTTTTGATGAAGTGCGTCTTAATCTTGGCCCTTTCGAGCAAACTTTTGGAGAAAATAGGCAGTTTTTCACAGAAGGAACAGAGCTTTTTAATAAAGGTCGTATTTTCTTTTCGAGAAGAGTTGGTAATGGTCCAACTGGATCTGTATCTGATGATGACCTTAACGAAAATGAAGTTGCAGAAGATACACCTTCTAAAGTCAACTTATTAAATGCTCTTAAAATTTCAGGAAGAACTAAAGGAAACCTCGGTATTGGTTTTTTTAATGCCGTTACCGAAAAAACAAGCGTAAGAATAACCGATACAATTACAGGAACTCAGAGAGAAAAAGTAGTTGAACCCTTAGCAAACTATAATATATTCGTACTTGATCAACAGTTCAATAAAAACTCTTCTTTATCATTAATTAACACCAATGTAACTCGTAACGGTAGTGATTTTAGAGATTCTAATGTAACAGGCTTAGTTTGGAATCTCGCTAATAAAGCTAATTCTTATCGTCTAACTGGTCGTACTATTGTAAGTCATGTTAATCTTCCTGGTGATAATATTGGAGGCTTTGCTTCAGAACTTGATTTTGATCGTATTAAGGGTAAATTTAGATACGGTTTTGGACATGACTTATCAAATACAACCTATGATATTAATGATTTGGGAGTTAACTTTAGAAATAACTTTAACAACTTTAGGGTAAGTGCTTCTTATCAAATTTTTGAACCTACCAAGGTGTTTAATAATTATCGAATTAATGTATTTGCAAGACATCGACGTTTATATGATCCTAGTGTAAAAACTATGAATTCTATAGGTACAGATTGGTTTTTTGTAACTAAAGACCGACTTGCCTTTGGTGGTTTCTTAATTTACGATTCTGATACAGATGATTATTTTGAACCTAGAGTAGATGGAAGATTTGTTACCTATAGCGAAAACTTAGGCGTAAGATTATGGGTTTCTTCTGACTACCGTAAAAAGTTTGCATATGATGTAAGATTATTTCATCGCAATTGGTTTGAAGATAATCAAGAAACCTATAGCATCAATGTTTCTCCAAGATATAGGTTTTCTGATAAATTACTTATGATATGGACTACTGACTATTCTCAAAGAAATAAAAACTTTGGATATGTTGACAATACAGATACTGATGTGTTTTTAGGACAAAGAGATATTACCACAATAGAAAACTCATTAAGTGCTAGTTATAATTTTGATCCTTATAAAGCAATCAATCTTCGTTTTAGAAATTTCTGGAGTACTGCAGATTATTCTGAAAATGTATTCTTTGTATTAAATAATGATGGATCTCGTACACAAACTAATTATGATATTTCTGAGAATAATCCCAATACCAATTTCAATATTTGGAATCTTGATCTTAGTTTTAGTTGGCGGTTTGCTCCAGGAAGCGAGGCTACCCTACTCTATCGTAATCAGATTTTTAACCAAGATGATTTATCAACTATTAATTACACCAATAGTCTAGACAATCTTTTTGATCAACCAATAAAACACACATTATCTTTAAGAGTCGTTTATTTCTTAGATATAAATAATTTAAAAGGTTCTTTTAAAGGATAATCTTGGCGAATTTTGAGATATTAGTTACTTTCACTGTTTTAAGCTATAAAATTAATGATCAAAGCAAAAAACATTCACAAGAATTATGGAGATTTACATGTATTAAAAGGTGTTGATCTTCATATAAAAGAAGGTGAAATAGTTTCTATTGTAGGAGCTTCAGGAGCTGGTAAAACAACATTGTTACAGATTTTAGGGACTTTGGATAGAGCAACAGAGATAAAAGGTAGTGACTTATCTATTAATAAAAATATTATCAATTTTCTATCTCAAAAACAGCTTTCTAAATTCAGAAATGAACAATTAGGCTTTATTTTTCAATTCCACCAACTATTACCTGAGTTTACAGCCTTAGAAAATGTATGTATCCCTGCATTTATCAAAAAAACTCCTAAAAAAGAAGCTGAAAAAAGAGCTAAAGAATTATTGAACTTTTTAGGATTAGGAGATCGCTATGATCATAAACCTGCCGAGCTTTCTGGAGGAGAACAACAACGTGTTGCGGTTGCAAGATCCTTAATTAACAATCCAAAAGTAATTTTTGCAGATGAACCTTCTGGAAATCTAGATAGTGAAGCTGCAGAAAACCTACATAAGTTATTTTTCAAGCTACGTGATGAATTCGGGCAGACCTTTGTTATTGTTACTCATAACAGGGATTTAGCAGATATGGCGGATAGAAAATTAGTTATGGTTGATGGAAAAATTGTAGACAAAACATAAAAATTACTAAAGGTTCGAAACTAAATAAATTTTGTGAAAAAGCTAACAAAAACCGAACTCAAAGAATTTCTTGATGAAAAAGCAGCTTTCTATGAGCAACCAAAATTTATCGAAACAGACCCTGTTCAAATACCACATCTTTTCTCACTAAAAGAAGATATCGAAATCTCGGGTTTCTTAACGGCCACTATTTCCTGGGGGAATCGTAAAAGCATTCTCAATAATGCCCATAAATTGATGTTACTGATGGGTAATTCTCCTTATGATTTTATAATGAATCATGCAGAAACTGATCTGGATAATCTAGAAGGTTTTGTTCATAGAACCTTTAACAGTACTGATCTTACTTATTTTATAAAAGCTTTACAAAGTATCTATATCAAATATGGAGATATGGAAGGCTTTTTTAAGCCATATGCTAAGGACGAGTATCTGCAAGATGCAATTCATCATTTCAAGAAAGAATTTTTCTCTTTACCTCACCAGCTCAGAACTCAAAAGCATATTAGTGACCCTCATAAAAACTCGGCTGCTAAGCGGATCAATATGTTTTTTAGATGGATGGTTAGGGATGCTAATGCAGGCGTAGATCTAGGTATCTGGAAAAGCTTATCTCCTGCTCAATTATCTTGCCCATTGGATGTACACTCTGGTAATGTTGCACGAAAATTAAACCTATTAAGTAGAAAGCAGAATGATAGTAAGGCTTTACATCAGCTTGATGTTAACTTAAGGTTATTAGATCATTCAGACCCTATAAAATATGATTATGCGCTATTTGGACTAGGAGTTTTTGAGAAGTTTTAACTTAAAACAATTCCAAATAATAATACTCAATTCACATTCTAAACATTAGGTTGATGTTTCTTTAATAAACATAAAACATTCGCATAAAGTTATTCAGCTTATGGTCGTAGTAAATTTGCATAAACAAATTTACACATAGCCATGAAAAATTACTTAAGTCTTACAATTCTTTTATTTACCTTATTACTCATTTCATGTAACAATGATGATAATACGACAGCTCCACCTATAGGAGATTTAATACAATTAGAAAGTAGATCTACTTCTCCAGTTCTTTTAACTAAAATGTCTGGATTTACGGATATAGAAATTTATAACTTACTTTCTTCTGAAGATACTTATATTCCTAATTTCACTTATGGATCCATGGCAGATGGAGCTGGTTTACTTCGTAATGCAGATGGTACTTACACATTAATCAATAATATAGAAGCAGATTATGCTATAGCAAGAATAACTCTTGATGAAACATTTAAACCTATAAAAGGAGAACATATTCTTAATGCGGTTGCTACAGCTAATACTGCACAATGTTCTGGATCTATGATTTCTCCAGAAGAACATGGTTTTGGACCAATGTATCTTTCTGGTGGAGAATGGGGAGGAAATTCAAAAGGAGTTTTTGCTACAGATCCTTTAAGAGATCCTTCGGTTGCCTCTACTCCTAAAATGTTAACAGCTATGGGACAATGGTCTACCGAGAATGCTGTTGCAATAGGAAAAGATGCCTATACTGATAAAACAGTTGTTTTTATTGGAGATGATCATAGTAATAATGAAATTCCTTCTGGTCAATTAGGAATGTATGTTGGAAACAGAGGTGATCTTGAAGGAGGAAAATTGTACGGATTAAAAGTTACTTCTCCTGGAATCACATATGAAATGGATATGGAAGAAGGTACTGCCTATGATATGGAATTTGTAGAACTTACTGAAAAAGATATCGACTTATTGGATACAGAAGCAAAATCTAAAGGTATTATGGGATTCTCCAGATTAGAAGATATCGATTGGAGAAGAGGTTCTTCCGCTAATAACAGAGAAGTATATCTTGCCGTAACAGGAAGAAACAAACCAGATCTTATCGGAAAAGGAACTCGTTCTGGAAGAATTTATAAAGTAGTATTAAACGAAAACGATCCTACTGGAGCTGGTAAAATCATCTGTGTGTTAGATGGTGATAAAATTGGCGGTAAAGCGGAAGCCTTCCATAGTCCAGATAATATATTAGTTACAGAAAATTACGCATACATCCAAGAAGATCCTAATGGGATTCAGGATTTTAAACCAGCTGCTAATCACTACGCGAGATTATATCAATATGACCTGAATAACGGAACATTAAAAGCAGTTTTAGAATGTGATCAGGTAACTGCCGCCGCTCAAGGATATGGTCCAGTAGACAGAATTTGGGAAATCACTGGAATGATTGACATCTCTGATATTATAGGAGTTGATGAAACTTTTATCCTTATTACTCAAAACCACGGATGGGAAAAAGCAGATGGAACACCTTTTACTGATCCAAATGCAAACCCAAATGTTTCAGAAAGCAGAAAAGAAGGAAGTATGCTATATATAATCAAAGGATTAGGTAGATAGTATATCATATACTAGCTAAGAATATAATTATTTCACATGCAATTATTATTAAATTTTAGCAATAAAGGGGCCTATCTTAGGATAAGCCTCTTCGTGTTACTTATCGTATCCTCTTGTTCAAAAGAAGTTAAAGTAAAAACGGAAAAAATTCCTTTTATTACCGTAATGCAAAAACAGTTTGGTGAAGATATTACGCTTGCTATTTCTTACCTTGATAGTATTAAGCAATACCCATCCGAATCTGGAGATCGTTTCAAAGAAGTTAAAACATCTTTCAAAAAAATAGAACCTGTTTTATCGGTGCTTGACGTTGAAAACTATGGTTTTCTTAATCAACCGAATATATTAAAGGTAGAAGAAGAAGATTTTACAGATATAAAAATCAAATCACCCAGCGGATATCAAGTGCTAGAAGAAGAAATCTTTACTGATCAAATTGATACGCTGTCTATCATAAAGCATGTTAATTTAATTACCAACAGATTAAAGCTCATCAAAAAAAACACTAGTTTTAATCACCTAAAACAATATCATTTCCTTTGGTTGCTTAGAAAAGCAATCACTAGGGTTGCGCTCACAGGAATTACAGGGTTTGATTCTCCAGTATTAGAAAACTCTTTAGAGGAATCTAAAATAGTATACCAAAGCTTATCTACATACTTATCTATTTTTGAAACTGAATTTAACGATGAAAACTTATTCAAATCCTGGAATACAGAAATCAAAGCTACTTTGAATAATTTAGAAGGTGACTTTAATGAGTTCGATCGGTATCATTTCATTAAAAACCATACACACAAACAACTAAATCTTTGGAATCAAACAGTTACTGATTGGCAAGTAGTGTTCCCTTTTGAGTTGGCTTTAAAAAACAATGCTACATCTCTTTTTTCTTCTGATACTTTTAATGTGAATTATTTTGCTGATCAGGGTCAAAAAAAGATCCCCTCAGAAAAAATTTCACTTGGTAAAAAGTTATTCTATGACGCAAATCTTTCTGCTAATAAAATGATTAGCTGCGCTACCTGTCATCAACCAGAAAAAGCTTTTACAGATGGTTTAAAAATATCCAAAGGAGTTACTCGCAATAGTCCAACACTGCTATATGCAGCATTACAGCAAGCTTTTTTCTATGATAAACGAGCAGGTGGATTAGAAGGACAAATCATTAATGTGATCGAAAACGAAAATGAATTTCATTCGAATCTGGAAACTTTAGAAAAAGTTGTGAAAACAAATAAAGTATATGTCAAAGAGTTTTCAAAAGTTTATCCCAATCGAGAAATAAACAATAACGATATCAGAAATGCTATAGCTAGTTATATAAGGAGCTTAACTCCTTTTAATTCCAAATTTGATAGAAACATCAATGGTATAGAAAATTCACTTACTATAAACGAAATTAATGGATATAATCTTTTTAATGGTAAAGCCAAATGTGCTACTTGTCATTTTGCGCCATTATTTAATGGAACCGTTCCCCCAGATTATAAAGAATCTGAGATCGAGCTTATAGGTGTTCCTGCAACGAATGATACAGTCAATGCCATAATAAGCAAGGACCTAGGAAGATATGAAGTATATAAAACACCAGAACGAAAACACTTTTTTAAAACACCTACTGTGCGAAACTCTGGTAAAACAGGACCATACATGCATAATGGCGTATACAATACATTAGAAGAAGTTATGGATTTTTACAATCGTGGTGGTGGAGCTGGGATAGGTATAGATCTACAATATCAAACTTTGCCCTCAGATCGCCTGAACCTTACAGAGCAAGAGATAAATGATATTATTGCATTTATAAAAAGTTTAAATGATAATACCATAGATTATTAGATTTTGAGTGTCATTTGGCGAATGATTGAAGGGAATTCTTAATTTCTAATATTTTTTTGTTAATTTTATTAAGAATTGATACACACAAATCAATTCTTGATGAAGATGATTGTACCGGCATTCCCCATAAATGAAGATTTTAGACTTGAAGCATTAAAATCACTAGATATTCTTGATACCGAATCTGAAAAAGAATTTGATGAAATAACTGCACTTGCTGCATATCTATGTGATACAGAAATTGCACTTATATCATTAGTAGATAAGGATAGACAATGGTTTAAATCTAAACATGGATTATCTATTTGCGAAACTCCCAGAGAACAATCCTTCTGTGCACATGCTATTTTAGAGCCAGACAAGCCTCTAATTGTAAAAGATGCTAGACTTGATAAACGTTTTTGTAATAATCCACTAACAGCAGAAGAGAAAGTTGTAATTTTTTATGCTGGTATTCCTCTGATTGATAAAAATGGATTTGCTTTAGGAACCTTATGTGTTATTGATAGTAAACCCAAAGAACTTAGTAATAAACAACTAGAGTCCTTAAAGTCATTGGCAAATCAAGTAGTGATACTTTTTGAATTAAATAAAAAAAATAAAGATCTTGAAAAAGTAGAAGGTAAATTGAGAAAGAGAAATGAATCTTTAAAAGAATTTGCCAGAGTAATTTCTCACGATCTTAAAATGCCTTTAGCTAATGTAATTACTACTTCTGATTTACTTAAACTAAAACTGGCAAACGATCTGGATAAAGAAACATCCGAGTATTTTGAATACATAAAACAATCCTCTTTTTCAATGAGTGATTACATAAATGATGTATTAGATCATTATGAAAGTGATAGTTTGGTACAAAATAAACCAGAAACGTTTAAATTAAATCATCTGCTTAAAGAGATTTCAGAATTACTTAGTATAAAACCCGATTGCACGATTAATTTTCCTAAATCCGATCCTACATTGGATTGTAATAAATCTGCCTTAAAACAAATATTTTTTAATCTGATTGGAAATAGTATTAAGTATAATGATAAGGAACATATTATCATAGATATAGAAAATACAGAGGATGATATTTTCTACTATTTTAAGATTATCGACAATGGTATGGGAATTCCCAAGGATAAAATTGCTTCTATTTTTGACTTATTCACAACTGCTAATGGAACAGATAGAAGTGGTAATAAAGGAAACGGAATTGGGTTATCGACTGTAAAGAAATTAGTAAATAACCTGGGTGGATGTGTCAAAGTAACATCCAGCGTAGGTATACAGACAGTATTTGATTTTTCGATAAAAAAACAAGTCAGTAATTAGCGTATTGTTGCAACACAAGCTTCTGCACATTTTTCTCCATCAATTGCGGCAGAAATAATTCCACCAGCATAACCAGCTCCTTCTCCACAAGGATACAGTCCTTTTATTTGTGTATGCTCTAGCGTTTTTCGATCTCTTGGAATACGAACTGGAGAAGATGTACGTGATTCTGGAGCATGAACTACAGCTTCATTCGTTAGATAACCACGCATACTTTTATCAAAAGCTTTAAAACCTTCCTGTAATGTATGATGAATGAATTTCGGGAAAACCTCCTTCATATCTACAGATGTTAAACCTGGTTTATACGAAGTCTCAGGTAAATCCGAAGATAATATCCCTCTAGTCATATCTATCAATCGCTGTGCAGGAACTTTTTGGGTTTCTCCTCCTGCACGCCAAGCCTGTTGTTCTATACTTTTTTGAAAGTACATTCCTGCCAATGGACCATATTGTTCAAACGCTTTAAAATCCTCTAGACGAAGTTCTACTACAATACCACTATTAGATGTAGGTTGATCTCTTTTGGAAGGCGACCATCCGTTTGTGACTACTTCACCAGGACTAGTAGCACAAGGCGCAATAACACCACCTGGACACATACAAAAGGAATACATCCCTCTACCTCTAACTTGTTTTACAATACTATAAGGTGATGGAGGAAGATACGGCCCGCGAACTTCACACTTATATTGTATTTGATCTATTAATTGTTGCGAATGTTCAACTCGAACCCCTAATGCAAAAGGTTTAGCTTCAATTACAATCTTCTTTTTATATAAGAGTTCAAAAATATCTCTGGCAGAATGTCCCGTGGCTAAAATCACCTTCTTTGTATCTATTCTATCACCATTTTGTAGAGTTACGGCATTAATTTCAGCATTTTTGATTTCAAAATCGGTGACTCTTGTTTCGAAATGTATTTCTCCTCCATACTCAATAATTTTTTCTCTTATTGACGCAATGATTGCTGGTAATTTATTAGTACCTATATGAGGATGAGCTTCTACTAATATTTGATCAGTAGCTCCAAAACCTACCAATAATCGAAGAATCCGTTGTACATCTCCTCTTTTTTTAGAACGTGTATATAACTTACCATCGCTATAGGTTCCTGCACCACCTTCACCAAAACAATAATTAGAATCTTCGTTAACAACATGATCTCTATTAATAGCCTTAAGATCTCTTCTCCTATTGCGAACATCTTTACCTCTTTCTAGTACAATGGGCTTATACCCAAGTTCTACAGTTCTTAAGGCTGCGAATAAACCTGCTGGACCAGCTCCTATTATTACTACTTCACTAGCATTGGATACATCAGAGTATTCTGGAAGTCGAATGGGTTCTTCTACAAAATTTTCTTGTACAAAGACTCTAATTTTAAGGTTTACTTTTATAGATTTTTGTCGCGCATCAATAGAGCGCTTTAGAATCTGTATATATCTTATTTCTTCTAATGGTAACCGATTCTTCTTGGAGACCTGAACCTTTAACTGATCTGAATTTGCAGCAATTTCTGGTGATACTTGTATGGTAAATTCGTATTGCAATACTTATCTATTGTGATTTTTCGCGAAGATACAATATTCTTCAAGCTAAAACATGTTCATTGCTTTTTAACCACCAGAATACTTCTTAAACCTTATGACAAATCATTTATTCCGAACATAGACCAATTTAAACTTTCTGTTGTTTTGATCTCGCTGTTCGATCTCAAACTGCTTTAACGATTTAAATAAAGGCGTCAGTTTTTCGAATCCAAAGTTTCTGGAATCAAAGTTAGGTTGTTTCTTAAGAATAAGAGAACCAACATCTCCCATAAAAGCCCATCCATCTTCATCTGCAGCATCGGATACAGAATTTCGAAGCAATCGCATCACTTTAGGAGTTATTTTATCTAAGTTAACCTTCTCAGATGTAGCTTTTCCATCCTGCTTCTCTGTATCTTTCTTTAATATTTCTAGATAAATAAACTTATCACAAGCTACAATAAACGGATCTGGAGTTTTCTTTTCGCCAATTCCGTAAACTACCACTCCAGCTTCTCGTAATCTTGTAGCTAATTTAGTAAAATCACTATCAGATGAAACCAAACAAAATCCATTCACTTTTTCTGAATATAAAATATCCATTGCATCAATGATCATAGCAGAATCCGTAGCGTTCTTACCAGTTGTATAACTATACTGTTGTATAGGATTGATTGCATTTTCTAAAAGTATATTCTTCCATTTTGCCAAGTACGGTTTTGTCCAGTCACCATAAATTCTTTTAACGGTAGGAGTCCCATATTTGGTAATCTCTTCCATCATTTCCTTTATATATTTTGAAGGTATATTGTCACCATCAATAAGGACGGCTAATTTTGTATCTTTAATCATAATTTTTAAAGATACATAAAATAAGATAGCTAAAAAGTATATAATCCTTGCCTATTTCATGAGTGTTAAGAAAATTTTAGAACAAACAAATCATCGTCCATGGATATTACCAAAAGAAGATTGGAAATTTTATCAGGAATGGAATAATGCTATTTTTTTGCATTGGAAGGTAACACTTAATGAATTACAAAAATTTGTTCCAAAACAGTTAGAAATAGATTTGTTTGAAGGAGAACCTTGGGTTTCTTTAGTTGCTTTTTCTATGGAAAAAATTAGGCCTAAACATCTACCATATTTTCCTCCAATTTCTAATTTTTATGAAATTAACATAAGAACCTATATCAAATCAAAAGAAAAAACTGGTGTTTATTTCCTGAGTATTGAAGGAGGAAAACGACTTTCATGTTTTATTGCAAAAAAGCTTTCTGAACTTCCTTACCGATATTCTAATATGACAAGAAGCGAGCAGATCTATACCTCTATGAATAATGCGTATAGTGATCGGTTTCATATCAAATTCAATATAGAAGATAATGTAAAACATAAGTCAGATCTCGAGAATTGGTTAACTGAAAGATATGCACTGTTTCAAGATGCTAATAATACTATCAATACCTACGAAATTCATCATCCCGAATGGTCTTTACGATCTCTAAAAATTAAAGATTTAACTGTTGATTATCCTCGATTTCAAAATTTACTAAAAAACCAACCTGATAAAATTGGATATTCAGAAGGAGTAAAAGTAATTGCCTGGGAAAAACAAAAAAGTAAGCTAGAAGATTATAAAACATACAACTAATAGTATCCCGTGGAAATTAAATCTCTTAAAATATACGCTAAGCATATTGAAGCTCAAAAAGTTTTTTACAGAGATATATTAGGATTTACATACCAAACAACATCTAACGGTTTTAAAATTGATACCCAGGAAAACTCATTATACTTTCAAAAATCATCGCTTGACACGTATTATCATTTTGCTTTTTTAATACCAACTGGCGCGATACATCAAGCTATCTTATTTTTAGAAAATAAAAACATAACACTGCTACCATATCGCAACAAAAAAATCATTCAGTTTGATCACGGTAAAGCAATTTATTTTTATGATAAAGATCATAATATAGTAGAATTTATAGAACGTCCTTTATTAGATTACCCTTCTAATAATACATTCTCTATTGAACAAGTAATCAAGCTTAATGAAATTGGTTTACCTCATAAGGATCCTCTTTTAATGGCTAATACTCTTATTAAAGATTACGGAATAAACCCTATCAATAAAAATATAATGAGCGAAAAGTTTTGTTGGGTTGGAGATCATAATGGTGTAATTATCGTAACAAAAGAAGGTAGAAATTGGCTCCCAACAAATAAACCAGGAATTATAAATGATTTCACGATCCATTATGAAGATGAAGGGAAAATATACAGCTTATCATTTGATCAAAATAGAATTAAATAAAGCATCAATTATTCGTTTTTCCTTTTAAAATGTACAAAAAATTGTTTTTTATCCGAAAAAACAAAGTTTTCGTCGATCCTTTCTATTATTGAGATCACATCATTATTAGCCTATAAAAACAGTATGAATTCTGGGATTTAATGAGAGAATTTAACTTTTATTAATATTTAAGTTTCTATATTTGATTTGAACAAACAATTAATTAGACTCATGAAAAAACTATTTTTATTAGCCATTGTGCTTATCGGTTTTACAACAATTTCTAATGCCCAAAGTTTTGATTTTGGTATTAAAGGAGGTGTGAATTTTGCTAATATAGATTCTAGGTTTGATACTGATGCCAGAACAGGTTTCCATATTGGTGCAGTAGCTACCGTTGGAATAGGAAGTAAATTTGCAATTCAACCAGAAGTTTTATACTCTGCACAAGGTACTGATGATTTAAAGGTTGATTATATAAATGTTCCAATTCTTGTTAAATATAAGTTCCTAAAGTTTTTGAGCTTCGAAGCAGGACCACAATTTGGTATCGCAGTAAATGACGATTATGAGATTGGTGAACCTGAAACCTTCGATTTAAGTGCTGCTGTTGGAGCAGGTGTAAAATTCGGGAAATTCTTTTCACAGCTTAGATACAATTATGGTTTTACAGATGTTCGAGATGGCGTTGGAAGTCAAAACAGAACTTTCCAGCTTTCTGTAGGATACTACATCTTCTAAATAGAATAACATAAAGTTATAAAAAAGCGGAAGTACAACTTCCGCTTTTTTTATGATCTATTACGTCTTCTATTCTTATTTCTATTATTACGTCTAGGTTTTCCTTGTTGATCCTTCTTTGGTTTGGCAGCGTTATAATCAAAAACGAAACTAGGCTCAAAACCTTCAATTATTTCTTTAGGTAATTTAAACCCTAATAACTTCTCGATTCCTTTCACATAACTAACTTCTTCCTGAGAAACTAACGAGATAGCTTCTCCACTTGCTCCTGCCCTTCCTGTTCGACCAATTCTATGCACATAATCTTCGGAAACATTAGGTAATTCATAATTGATTACATGAGGTAATAAAGGAATATCAAGTCCACGTGCAGCAATATCTGTAGCAACTAATACTCTAATTTTATTTTGTTTAAACCCACTCAATGCCTTGGTTCGTGCACCTTGACTTTTATTGCCATGAATTGCAGCCGATGTAATTCCATTTTTAACCAATTTTTCACTAAGACGATTTGCGCCATGCTTTGTTCTTGTAAAAATCAAGACCTGTTTCCAGTTACCTTCAGAGATTAGCTTGATAACGACAGCTGTTTTCTTAGCTTTGTCAATCTTATACATCTTTTGATCAACTTTTTCAGCAGTCGTATTCTCTGGTGCAGCCTCTACCGATATTGGGTGATGCAAAATACCATTGGCTAATTTTTTGATTTCTTTAGAAAATGTAGCCGAGAATAATAGGTTCTGTCTTTTTTGAGGTAATAATGCTAAGATTTTATTAATATCTCTCTGAAACCCCATATCAAGCATTCGATCTGCCTCGTCTAATACTAAAACCTCTGTTTTTGCCAGAGAAAGTGCTCTTTGATTATGTAGGTCTAATAGACGCCCTGGAGTTGCTACTAATATATCTACTCCTTGCCTTAATGTTTTGATTTGAGGGTTTGCATTCACTCCTCCAAAAATCACCATTGATCTGATATCTACAAATTCGCTATATGCTCTCACGTTTTCTAATATCTGAGCTGCTAATTCTCTTGTAGGAGTTAATATCAAAGCTCGTATGGGTCTTTTTCTAAAACGCTGTCCTTGTGATAATATTTGCAGTATCGGTAAGGTAAATCCTGCTGTTTTACCTGTTCCTGTTTGAGCAGATGCTAACACATCTTTTCTTTCTAAAATTGGTGGTATTGCTTTTTCCTGAATTGGAGAAGGAACTGTATATCCTTTCTTGTCGATAGCTTTTAATAAAGCATCGGATAATCCTAATGAATTAAATGACATATATATTGTTTAAGAAACAACAATTTTTATTTAATTAATGCCATTTCTGAATAAAGCGCAAATGTACGTCTATTTTTTTTGGACTAACTATCACTTCATTATTCTCACAATAATTAAAATTTTATAAAATATCTGTTCTTTGAAGAAATGTTATGTAAATTTATAAAAACTACTATTATGTCTCAACCAAAATATCCAGGGCTTTTTGATAGAATAAAAGCGATCATTATTGATTCTATAGTTTTGATAATTTTTATGATCATTATTACTGATATATTTTCCTCATTAGATAATGTCTCAGATAATGCTAGAATAATTGCTTTTCTATTCATATTTCTACTTTATGATCCTATTTGTACCAGTTTTTTTGGAGGAACTATTGGCCATAATCTTATAGGGATTAGAATAAGACAAGAAAACAATCCAGAAAAGAATATTTTATTTTCAGTAGCGCTTTTTAGATATCTTGTCAAAGCATTATTAGGCTGGATCTCTTTGTTTTCTGTAATGAATAATGAAAAACGACAAGCGATACATGATTTTATGGCAAAATCGGTAGTTGTATATAAAGAACAGATAAAAGAACAATGTACTCCCTAAAAATTAGTTAACCCAAAACCGTCAATACCAAATCTTATAGTATATTTGACAAACGTTAATCAAGAATGCAATTTAAACACCCAGAATTTCTTTATGCTTTACTTGCACTTGTTATTCCTATTATAGTTCACTTATTTCAATTAAGACGTTTTCAGAAAGTAGCTTTTACTAATGTTCAATTCTTAAAAGCTGTAACCATACAAACCCGTAAAAGTTCGCAAATAAAAAAGTGGTTAACACTGCTTGCAAGACTATTAGCGTTAGCTGCAATAATTATTGCTTTTGCGCAACCGTTTCTAGCTTCAGAAGAGATTGTTGGTAAGAAAAGTGAAACTGTAATTTATTTGGATAATTCTTTTAGTATGCAAACTAAAGGCTCTAAAGGTCCTTTATTACAACGAGCCGTTCAGGAGTTATTGGCTGCTTTGCCCGAAGATGAACCTTTCTCTATTTTTACTAATACAGAAACCTTTAAAGAAGTCAGTAAAAAAGATATTCAAAATGATTTGCTACAGTTATCCTATACTTCAAATCAAATACCATATAATGCAGCATATCTTAAAGGTAAGCAGCTACTAGGTAACTCTCCAGAGACTATAAAACGTGTGATAATGGTTTCTGATTTTCAACAAAAAGAAGACATTTTTGATCTTCCATTAGATTCTGAAACCAAGACAAATCTGGTGCAATTAAAGCCTGTTACTCGTCAAAACATTGCTATTGACAGTCTCTTTTTACAGCGTAATGCAGATAACGAATTAGTCCTTAATGCACTACTTAGTAATACAGATTCTAATGCAGAAAATATTTCTATTGCATTATACAATGATGATAAATTGATTGCTAAGACTTCTACTTCTATTCCTAAAAATGGTACCGCAAGTACCCAATTTAGAATTGATGAAAACACCAAGATCAATGGACGTGTTGTACTGGAAGATCTTGCATTGACTTTTGATAATTCGAGATATTTCACAATCAATACTCCTGCAAAAATAAAAGTAGTAGCTATTAATGAAGAAGATGATCGCTTTGTTAAAAACATTTATACATCAGATGAGTTTTCTTTGATCAGTAGCGCATTAGATGCTCTTAATTATAACGATATCAGTGATGCAAATTTGGTTTTACTAAATGAAATAAAACAAATTCCTGTTTCCTTGATTAATACTCTAAAATCTTTCTCTGATCAAGGTGGTACTATCTGTTTTATTCCTGCAGAAGATGGCAATTTAAACTCTTATCAACAATTAATAAGTAATTTCTCTACAACAGGGTTATTATCAAAAAAAACTCAAGAAAAAAAAGTCACTGGCATCAACTTTTCACATCCATTATATAGAGGAGTTTTTGACAAACAAATTACTAATTTTCAATACCCAAAGGTAAATTCATATTATAAAACTAATGTCGATTATAATATATTATCTTTTGAAGATAATGATCCTTTTTTATACAAGACAAATTCATTGTATGTGTTCACAGCATCTATAAGTAGTAATAACTCTAATTTCAAGAACTCTCCGTTGATTGTTCCTACTTTATACAATATCGGAAAACAAAGTTTGCAACATTCTGATATATCTTATACTATCGGACAAGCTAACACATACGATGTTCCAATATCTTTAGGTAAAGATGGAATATTATCTTTGGAATCTGATAAAGAAAGTGTAATCCCATTACAACAAAGTTTTGCCACCAAAGTACGAATTACAACAGATGAAGTTCCTGTGAGTGCAGGTATTTATGCACTAAAAGATAAAGAAAACATCATTCAGAATGTGAGTTACAATTATAATACTTCAGAAAGTGATTTAGAATATTATAACCTTACAACCACAGGAGAGTATGAAGTTAATGATTCTGTTGCAACACTATTCGAACAGATAAAAGAAGAGACCAGTATTCATGAAATCTGGAAATGGTTTATTATTTTTGCATTGTTTTTTCTCTTAATTGAAATCCTATTATTAAAATATCTAAAATGAACTTTGTATTAAAGGCTGCAACCGTTATTGATCCTTCATCACCCTTTCATAATCAAACGGTTGATATCCTAATCGAAAATGGTATCATAACTGATATTGATGCTTTAATTGATACAAAAGATGGTGTTGAAGAAGTTAAATTAGATACACTGCACGTATCACAAGGATGGTTTGATAGTAGTGTAAGTTTTGGAGAACCTGGTTATGAAGAGCGCGAAACTATTATTCACGGATTGACTGTAGCTGCTAAATCTGGTTTTACAAATATTGCTTTAAACCCTAATACCTTACCAATTACGGATACGAGCGCATCCGTAGGTTTTTTAATGGGAAAAGCAATGAATAATGCGGTCAATTTACATCCTATTGGTGCTTTAACAACCAAATCAGAAGGAGTAGATTTAGCTGAATTATATGATATGCAGCAAGCAGGAGCCATTGCTTTTGGAGATTATAAAAAAGCCATTAGAAACCCTAACTTACTCAAAATCGCATTATTATACGCTCAAAATTTTAATGGATTGGTACTCTCTTTTCCTCAGGATAATAGTATCGCTGGAAAAGGAATGGTAAATGAAGAAGAACAAAGTACATTATTAGGTCTTAAAGGAATTCCTGCATTGGCAGAAGAATTGCAAATTTCCAGAGATATTTATTTATTAGAATATACTGGAGGAAAATTACATATCCCTACAATATCAACTGCTAAATCAGTGGCATTAGTTAGAGAGGCAAAAGCCAAAGGATTACAAGTAACTTGTAGTGTCGCTTTGCATAATATCGCGTTAACTGATAAATCGTTAGAAACATTCGATACTAATTATAAAGTATTACCTCCGCTAAGAACACAAAATGACGTAGAGGCATTGCTTGAGGGAATCGAAGATGGAACAATTGATATGATCACGAGTGATCATAGACCTATGGATGTAGAACATAAAAAGGTAGAATTTGATAATGCTAAATATGGTAGTATTGGCTTAGAAAGTTCTTTTGGGGTATTAAATAATATTATAAGTACAGAAAAAGCAGTAGCATTGCTTACTCAGGGAAAATCAATATTTGGAATCGAAGATATTCCTGTTGCGAAAGGAAATAAGGCAAATTTATCTTTATTTATCCCTAAAGGTAATGATACCTTTACTGAAGAACATATACTATCAACTTCTAAAAATAGTGCTTTGTTAGGGAAAGTTACAAAAGGAAAGGTGTATGGAATTATTTCTAATGGAAAGGTAATACTTAAGTAGTTTTATCAAAATCATAACTTTTGATATTAACAGATAGATTTATAAAAAAACGCTCACAAAACAAAATACATCAATCATGCAATCAGATTACGCAAAACAAGGAAAAACCTCAGCAATTATTGCTTACATTACTATCGTAGGTACTATTATTGCTTTTTTTATGAATCAGGATCAAAAAAACACTTTTGCCAGTTTTCATATAAGACAGGGCTTAGGGATAAACATTAGTTTTTACTTATTAGGAGCACTGGTAAGTATGTTTGATTCTTGGTTGATTTCTTCTTCTTTTTATGTTTTTATATTTGTCCTTTGGGTATTCGGTTTGATCACTGCCATAAGAGAAGAACAGAAAACAGTGCCTATTATTGGACCTTATTTTCAGGACTGGTTCACTTTTATAAAATAGTTTCTGCTCAAAAAAACTATCCGAAATACTTCGTAACATATCAAACTAGTTTTATTAAGAATTAAAGTTAAAAAAACAGTTATTTCCTCATACCCATCAGTTATTACTTCTCATTAAAAACTTAGTGATATATATACTAGCTTTAAAGTAATAGTATGTGTAACCATTAAAAAAACTATTATGAAAGTAATTAAATTTAAAAAAAACAAAAAACGTATCACATTGATTATCAATACTGAACGAATACGAAAGTTCTTTATTTCTCTCCCAAAAGCAAGCTCTGGAGCAATCCATGGAAACAACGGATCTTCATATTAACAACACAATAGCTAGAAAATTATTGATACAAAATTACTCAATTATGGTACGTTTAAAAAACTACTTAATATTGCCTCTTGTCCTTCTAGTTCTATCTGCTTGTAATACTTCTAAAGTACCTATAAGTTTAGTTAAAAGAGAAGTAAATATGATCCCAAACAGAATAATTGGATGGGAATATTATGTAGAATTAATCAATGGTAATATTAAATCAGAAACAATCTACAATTCTAATAAATTATCACAGGAAGATACCCTTGAAAAGGCAATAGAAGCCATACAAGTGTACGCACTACACGATAGTTTAATTAAGAGAAAAGTGTTGAAGCCTATTCTGGAGCTTCCTAATGGAAAAAATAAAGCAATTAGCTCATTTTAAATATTATGCAGAATTATTTATAATTTTAAGAATTTATAGATCCTCAAACATTTTACCGTAATATCAAAATCATAGCGCTAGCAAGTTGTTTTGCTAGCGCTATGATTTTGATATTATTACTAAGTAAATTAGCTTTTATATTATTTTTCGTCTATTCTTATTTCTTTTCTTTATAAATGATCTTTAGGTTGGAAATCAATTTCCTTCATTACAGATTTCTGGTGTAGATGTGCTCGCTTCTTTATTTTTAATATTTTCTATGTCACTAATAATTTTATGAAACAGTTCATTACTGGATAATTGGTAGTAATATTCAGAGGGTGATTCTTCAATACATATTTCTTTATCCATTATAATGTCTTCTTTATGATTCATGAAATATCTAAAGACAAATACCAGTATGAAAATTTCAATTATATATTTTAGCACTTTAGTCATCGTACTATTTTGAACACCTGCTTGCAACAAAAGAACCATTAAGAAAGCTATTATCATCTCCGTAAGCAATCAATTTTCCTGCAACTTCATCCTTATTTACATGAGTGACCTCTATTAATGCGCATTGAGCTGTTAACTTTCTATATTTATTTCCCATTTTATTAATAAAAACAAAGCTTTTCATACGAAGTTTTTCAGAGAAGTTTGTTGAATATATTCCTTTCTGTAAAGGAGCTTCGATATTCCCTGAGCTCCAGTATGCACTGACTCCAGGAGCATATTTAACGTCATTACATAGGTCTAGTGGAGCTCTACTAAAAAACGAGAATCTATAAGATTTTCCTTTTTTAGTATTAATTTCTTCAACATAACTCTCTTCTAAAGTGAAGTTTTTGACGAAAATTTTTCCATATACCTCATCATCATCAATCGATTCAGCACATAAATCTTTTTCTATAGTACTTGATTTAGTTTTATTAGCTGCATATGAAGTAATAATTATGGAAGCACTTAGCAGCATAATCATTAAAAAACTATGTTTTAGGTTTTTCATTTTCTATAAATTATCAAAGATTCTTTGACAACAGTTTCAAGTTTTAGAACATCTATTGAGAAAAAAATTATTCTTCAAATTGATCTACACTTTAATCCCTTTATTTTTTGTCTTGGATGTTTTAACCTCTTTATCCTTTACCGATGTACTAGCAGTGTTATTTCCAGATGGATTCAAGGAATTTTTAGGGTTTTTAAATGCTTCTAAGGTTACTTTCCCAGATGTATCCATTTTTCCTTTTATAATCGTCTTTGCTGCTACTAAAGGTTTATCAAGTGTGACCTCTCCTTTCTTATCTACACTTCCAGTAGCCAGAGATATAGCTTCTGTCTTTACTGCTGATGCTATTTGAGTATCTTGATCTTGCGACTGATTATTAGTTTTTGATTCTCCAAGATATCTTTCTTTAATACTCTGTGCTAATTCACCGAAAGTAAGCGCCTTCTTACCTGTATCAAAGGCTAGAACCTCATCTTCTTTTTTAAAAGCTCCAGGCACCACGCCTAAGGTTACTACTACAGGAGTTTTGGTAACGTCTGATAAGGTGTCTTTAGCTTTAGAAGCTATTTTACCAACCAAAGGCTTTCCTTCTATAGGTTTTAAAACACCTAAAACCTTATCCCCAACTTCTTTTATTTTTTCTTTTCGAGCTACGCTATTTTTTCGAGATTCTAACTGTTTTTGTTGTGCTGCTTTTTTGGCTTCGGCTGGATCGAGATTATTCGATTTACCCGAATCTTTATTTAATAATTCTGATACCGTACTAGCAACATTCTTAAGTACATCAAGTTTTGGATATTTCTGTTCTAACCCCATCACTTCTGGTTTCTCTTTTGTACCAAAAACTTTCTTGATCTCTGGAGAATTAGCAATTTTTTCAAGAATTTTACCAGCTTCAGGATTCATTTGATCCTGTATTTGACTGATAGTTTTCTGTGTTAATGGTAATCTTGCTTTTAAAATTATATCTGTTAATTGTTTTTTTATAAACTCTTTTTCATTAATTAAAGGTGATTTCTTTCCATCAGCTATCTTCACACTAACATTCATCTTTTCTCCCATATGATCAGCGCCAGAAACGAATTTAACATCTTTTTTTTCGGCTAGATAATCCAATACTTCTTCTAAATCACCTTTTATTTTATAGGTTACTCCTTGCAAAGGTATTTCGATACCAGTTCCTGTAGGTGATTGGGTTAACTTTTCTGATTCTATTAAAACTGGAGGTGTGGAAAGTTTATGTTGTGCTCCTCTAGCTACATTGTTATTTTCTTTATATTCCCAAGCTTCAAATCCTTGTTCCATTGTATATCTGTATTAGTTATTATTACTTTTTGTGTTTTACTCTTTACCATAAACATCTAATAATCCATATCTATGATTAAAATGAAAGGTTCCTTTTAGCTAAATCTTTACTCCTTTCACATTAGTCTGAGATGCTTTTATGTTTTTATTTTCTACAGGAATATTGGTGGTGTTTTTCGTTGATTGATTCAACTCATTTTTTGGCTTTGCAAATGCATCAAGAGTGACTTTCCCATTTTTATCAATACTTCCTGTTGCTAATGTTTTTGTTCTTGTCTGTACTTTCTGAGCTTCTACTACCATTTGCATTAATTGGTTTTTATGAGCATAGGGATATTGTTTTTTTGAATCCAGCAATCCTTGATTTCTTTGTAATTTCTTTTCACTGGTTTGATATTGTAAATTAGTTGTTCCCTTTTTTTGATCAGCAGTTAACATTTCTGTTCTTTCGACTCTATGGGTTGCATCGATTTTTTTATTCAATACTTCTTTGGCTATTTGTTCTGCTAGCTGCCCAAAGGTCATCGTAGTATTTTCTCCTTGAATATAGGCTGTGTTAGATTGCTCATTAGGATTGGTATATGGGTTTATCTCCACGATAATTGGATTACTAGTTAGTTCATTAATAATACCTCCGATTATAGGCAACTTTCTAGCTGCATCAACTCCATTACCAATAGATTCCAAAAGTTTATCCAATTTTTCAATTCCTTGCTTTGGTTCCGAATTTATAGCATCTACCAGATCCTCTCCTTCTTTTTTACTTAAAATCTCTAACGCTGGTTTTACAACTCCTATCACACTCTGAGTAGTAGTAATGATTTCAACTGATTTTTGCACAGCTTTTACTGGAATTTTGGAGGTTACGGCGGTTATTCCTCCTACTGCTTCTTCGGCAAGGGTTTCGGTTGCTTTTTTTAACGCACCTAATACGGCTTGTTGAGGAGTTCCAACCTGTATTCCAGGTTCACTAATAGAAGCAGCAATATTATCCTGCATATTATTTGATGCTCCTTCTATTGTAGAAGCTACAAGTTTCACATCTTTATTTTCTTTTAGGAAATCTAGAACATCTCTTGTGTCTCCTTCTAATCTATAGGTACGTTTACCTACCTCAATTGTAGGAGACTTACGTTTATGAACCACATCTGGATGCGGAATCATTATTCTATCATTCTTAAGTGATGTTTCTGTAACATACCCATGTTTAGTATCTTCTGCTGCCATAATTATTGGGTTATAAAGTTTTACTGTTTACTATATTATTTAAAATCTACTTCACGAACTCCTTTTACATCTCTTCTTCTATCAACAGCTTGTCGTAATTGTTCTTTAAGTTCTTTTCCTGACGCTATCCCTTTTATTTTTAATAATGCATTAGAGTGATCTGTAGTGTCCAAAACAATATTAGAAAGTCCTAGAATCCTGAGGAAAAAAGGTTGTTCGTGCTTTAAATCTTTTACTCGATATAATTCTAATTCGTCGGTAGTTCTTGATAAAATGCCTCTATATTCTATTACTCTTTGATTTGTAATCTCTAGTTTATTGAGTTTCGTATCATAATATTTCCATAAAGCCAATAGCAGTCCTACCCCAAAAGCTAAGGTTAATGGAACACATAGGATATAAAAGGGTAGATTTACCCATTGAGATGGTGTTCCTGTCCAAATCATTTTTTCTTCTGTAGTTTGATTTATAGTTGTATTCATCATATCTAAGTGGTTTTAATGCCTAAACACACTAAGTAGGCCTTCTTTTTCTGATTTACTCTTTAGTTCTTCCAATTCTCTAAATATTTTATTTTGTATGGCAACATATTTTTCACGAATTTGTTCTGAAATCCCACGATTAGGTTTAAAATAGCCACCTCGATTGTACGGGGAACTTCTATCATAGGAAAATATTACTTGGTTTACTGTGTTTAATGCATCTTGCAAATAACTCACTGTTTCTTCACATTTTTTTTTCTTAAAAGGCGATAAATAAGATCCACATGCATTCCTATACACGAAAAATGGAAGGGTTCCTGCATCCATATCAAATGCATTTCTATCTAAATTTTCCATTACCGTTGTTGCTCCTACTGTTGCAAACTTTTTAGCAGATTCAAAACTTTTATTTCTGTACTCCTGAATCTGATCTTTTTCTGCTGCTCTTATAAACATTCCAGCAGGATCATAGTATCCTAAACCAGGTGTTTTCATTGCATCTATTCCTGCTTTAACAAGAGATTTTCCCATATCGGCTATCCCTGCAATATCATACCATTTTTTCTTGTTGTCTGATCTCTTTTTATGACCATGTTCATCTCGTTCATTATTCTCAAATTCTCTAACATTATAATCTCTTTCTTCTACATTTGGTAATATAATATCTGCTGTTTCACCTACTAGAAAGCCTAAATCAGTCAATGTTTCTGTTTGTTCTGTTAAGGAAAAAACAGTTCCTGTTTCTGGTATATATCCCTCTATTGTAGGTTCTTCTGGTAAACCAACTGTAATATCATCATCATCTGGAATAGGGTCATTAGGAATTTCTGGTTGTGGTGGTGGTGGTGGCAATTCTATATATAATTTAGGATGATCTTCATTCCATTGTTCGATGAATTCTCGTGTTTCAAAACAGGTTCTGTCTCTCCATCCTACTGGAAATACCCAAACATGTCTTTTCCCATATGGGTTCCCATATTTTCCATCTCTCTCTTCTGAAGCTAGTCTAGTTTCACCTGCTGGTATTTTTATCTGTTTACAAGGATTATTTCGGTTCCAGGTATATATATCTTTATATTCTATATACTTTCCTCTATAATTATCATTACTAGCTCCGCAATTGTTATTTTTCACATCCCATTCAGGAATTCCATCTAAATTAGCATCTGCATATTCGTATGGGTTTTTATAAAGACTAAATCTGAAATGGTCAATAGTTTTATATTCTATTTCTCCTGCACAAAAATTTACCGCATCGGGATCTGGAACATCATCAAAAGGGTCTTGTTCGTCTTCATCTTCATCTTCTTCATGTTTGTCATAGATTATAAAAGCATCAAACAAAACTTGTTCGTCTTTTAAAGATTCCATAACATTCGTATCTCTATTGATTCCCCATTTCGCGCCAACAAACTCAGTTCCATCCATCCAGGTTTTTATATTGCTAGAATGGCTCAATATTACAGAACCTGATAATAAATTTCGGATTACTATCTGATATCTCGCTGATTCTCCATATTCTATTTTTTCGGTAACACTTACCCAGTTTCCTTTAAAAAAAGCTAAATCTGCACTGGTTAATACTATTTGATTATCTAACTCATCAGTATATTGTACTTCTATTACATCTAGCGTATCTTGCTTTGTTGCAGTTAATGTTATTAATGGTTTTTCTTCGTTAGATTCAAGAACAGAAATTAACTGATGTACATGTGCAAAGCTTTCTGATGGTTGAAAATCTTCTGGGAGCTTAAAGTTCCATCTATATTCTATAGTTTCTTCTAGCGTACCTAAGAGATTATCAGGTGCTTGATCATATGTTTTTATTTCGGTCCGTTGTATATCAGAATTATGACTACATCCAAGGTTATCTGCTGTTGCATGAATTAAAAAGCTAAAAACATGATGATCTAATACTTCGTCAAATACTTGTTCTATATGCTTACCACTAGCACTATGACTGGTGCATTCATCTGTTTTATCTGGTGCGTCAATTGGATCACCTCCTTCAGATAATGCAGTCGATATTAATGTATACAAGTTAGAATTTGGAGCTTCTGCAGCAAGAAACACGGTTTCGACAACAAGCTCAGAATCAGGATCCACCTGTGCGTTGCATACCATACTAAAAAGTACTATTGCAACTAGTATTAACTGTTTCATGATGTAATTTTTTAATTGAATTAATGCATCAGACAAACTGGGAACATATCATTTGATCCCAATATATTTACTGAAACCTAACGGAAATCAGTATCTCAATTTAGTGTGGTGTATATTTATACGTTTTGAATGTAGCTGTGAGATATAATACACATATATCTACTGTTTCAGGTCTTTAAATCTTGGTATATAATTTTCTATTAATAATCCATGTGGGTTATTCTCTGTTCTGGATACATTATATATATCAAAAAAAGATTTAAAAGAATTCAGTGTTTTAGATTTTTGATCCGTTCGATTTACTATTAACTTTCCATACACTTCTGCTTTATAGGGAAGTACTTGATCATCTACCTTAACAGAATCAATTTCTAGTTTTTGAACCAAATTTTGAGATTCTACTTTGGCATAATGTCCTTGTGCTTTTAATGATAAGTATAATTGTTTTCCTGAATCTCCAATAAGGTAAAATGATTTATTAGATTTTTTTTCATAGTTAAACTGATCAATGTTCCAAAATAGTTCATGAAATCTTCTTACATGACTTACAATTTCAGGTCTACGATATGTATCTATCTCACTCACGTTTACACCTGTAGCAAATGCAGCTGCACCATCCTCAGAAAGCACAAATGCTCTATCTCTAAAGCTTATACTTACCATAAATGCCCAGATCATACTACTTGATATTGATATTATACATACGATTAGGCAAATCATTAATGACCTTTTTGCGAGTATAAAGCTGGATGGTATATCTTTTAATGTTTTTAAATCCATGATATATAATGCTTATATATTTGTTTTAATACTTGATTGTTCTACTGATTAAGTAATATTGTTTCACTAAACCTAAGCAAGTCTAGCTTAACTATGTGAGCTTAGGCTTAGTCAACAACATTTCCAAAATATAATAGAAGAAACATACTGGTAATCTGTATATGTTATAGAATTACATCTATATACATTACCTTTTTATTATTATTGATCATTTTTGAATGATCTATTCTTATGGAAGAAGAAAAACGGTTGCAATCACATCTACCAGACCAAATATTGCTAAACCAATTACGAATTTTACAAAATTCTTCTGAGCGGCATCATTTCCTTGCATATATTGTAAGAAAACTATAAAACCACCTACGATAGCGAATGCACCCACACCAATATTTAGTACTGTTTTTAGGTTATCACTCCATCCTGTCATTCTGGTTTCTATATCACCTACCTGAGCCATGGCATCTGCCATACTTAAAAAGATAAATGATACTGCTAATAACAAGTTTTTAGATCTTAGATTTTTCATAAAAAATAATTTATTAAGGTTAATTAAAAAAAGTTCTTTGCGTGCTGTTGATTTAATTTCAATTGTTTTCATAGTTTAAATTTTATAAGTGTTATGTGAAAATTGTTTATTGTTACTATTATTTGGTCATCAAAAAACATCTAGCTCAGTTATTGTATTCTTTTTTAATCACTATCCGATTTTCTTTTAACATTCATAACCAAGCCTTTAATTTTTTGATTGATTCTTATACATTTAACACCTGATTGATATTGTATAAAGGTTAAGAACTCTCCTTCTCCAGGAAATTTTAATTCAATCTGTACGTATGGAAATACTATTAACGGTATTATTAGTGCGACCAAAAAATTAGCAATCGCAGCGAATAAAAAAAGGATCCCTCCAACAACAATCACAACTGCTATTTTAATATCAAACCCTGCTACACTGGGCTTTTTTTCTAGTACTTTAGGTGGTCTAAATTCCATGTTATAAAATTTTTTATTACTATTTATTTTTTCTTTTTGCTACTACTTCCTCCCATTTTTCTCATCGCTTTATATGCAGATCTTCCATCTGTCACCGCTCCTTTTGCTGTAGCATATGCAGCACCTACCGAAGATTCTCCTTGTCCGGCAACTAGCATTTTTGCATACTTCGGTACTTCTAATAGTGCAAAAATCATTACAATCTGAACTGCAATAGAAAAGACTGGATTATCAAAAATATCTGCGGTTGGGTTACAAATTGAAATCACAAATAAGATTAAATGGATAATAGGTATCCAAAGTAACACCGACAAAAACCCAAAAAACCATTGGCTAAGTGTTTGCTCATTACCCACAATAAGTGAAAATGGTAATACCAAAGCTCCTAATAGAAGGTATATTGTTTTCATGATCAGTTGTCTAAATAATACATAGGCAACAATCACAGTGGATGTAAAATAGATAATCAGATGTATTAATTCTAACAGCGGGTTTACTTGAAGTATATCGAAAATACCGCCACCATCTATTCCTCCAGTGGATTGTATATGTTCTATTGCACTTTGAGCATTTGTTTGATATGCTCCACTTACAGAATTAGCTGCTTCCTTAACCATGTCTGACACTATATCTACTGGTGTGATCAACAATAGATTAACTAGGTCTTCGTACAGTACAATCGCTCCTAGTGTTAATACTGGTCTTACTAAAGTAGCTGGACTAATTCTTTCGTCTGGTTTTAAAAAACTGATCACAATTTTATGAGCTACATAAATTAGCATAATAGCACCTCCCAAACGAGATGAGTATGGCAAAAGTTCACCCACAAAACTATTAACGTCTGCAATAATTGTGGTTCCCAAACCATCAATAAAACCTTGTAAATCTGTAACAGGAGCTTGCATAGTTTATCTTTTACTTAGAAAATATTATTGAGAGTTATACTATTCTTCACATCTTTGGATATCTTTTTTACACGAGCATTAACTTCTAACAATCGTATCAACATTTTCATTGATGCAGTTGCATTATATCCAGGTCCTCCACTTGTAGCTAAACCTAAAACAAAACCTAATCGTTCATCTTCTATCTCATCCAGATACTTTTCCTCTAATGCTATAGCACTTCTATATCGCCGTAATCCATGTCTTAATTTGACGGTGCCAATCATTGGAGTAAGATCAGCTTTGACATTGTTAATCACTGTTCTAGTTTCTAGTACAATTAAGTGTGGCATTGCGGTCATTACAGAACCTGTTAAGTTAGCTCTGGCACCTCGTTTGGAGTTATATTCACTTTCTAAATCTGCTAAATCTTTCAATAGATCCACCTGTTTCTTTTTGTAAACAAGTTCAGCTACTAAAGTTGCAGCAAGAGCTACTTTTTGCCCAAACACTACATCATCTTGTATATGCCATGATTGCGCTCTAAGAGGTAATAAAACCAACAATAACAAGGCTAACAGTATTATTTTTTTAATATTCCTCATGCTCAGTTGCTATATTGATTACTTTTTCTAATAAGGCAAGGGTTAGATATACTCTTTTGCCTTCTGTCATATAATTTCTATTGGTGAGGTAATCTTGTAGTTTTCCTCTTTCGGCTTGAAACTTTTTAGTAAATCTTGCTTGGATTACAGTGTTTCTAATTGGGTTAGAGTAACTCCATATCGGATACTTGGATTGAATATGTCTAAAACTTCTAACGGTAATAAAATTTTCTAATATCCCTTGTTTTGCTTTAAAAATTGGATTGATTATATACAGTTCTCTATTTTGTTCTGTCATTAATTTTTTAACATCGCGAGACACTAATTTTTCTGCAGTCGTATGTGCTGTTAAATTGGTGCTATGTTTAGCAATATGTCTATAAGAGTTTCTGGACCAAACATCATTAAGAGCTACATTAAATCTAATTACTGTCTGTGCTGTACCTAACATATTAAAGCCTATCAATACAGATATAACCACTAATCTTTTCATAAAATATTTTTTAAAATTATTCTGCATTTTGTCTTAATCTTACTCTAATTTACTGTCAAAGAGTATCATTAACTAACGTAAAGTAATAAGTGGTTTAGATTAAATAATAAGTGGTAATTGAAGATATATAATGATGAAAAATAACCTGTTCCTTATATAAAATGATCTATTTAATTGGCAAGTGTATATAGCTTATATATCATAGGATACTTTGTTAATAATGCGCTATTACTGAAATTTTACTTGTACTCATATATTGATATTTTCTTTACTATATATTTTACAAATGACTTGTATTACTAGTTATTACAACTCATTTTAGTACTAAAAAAAGGATCTAACTAAAAAGTTAGATCCTACTTTAATTGCAATATGTAATTTGACGATTTGTATAATTTAATTCACTAATTTATTTAATAGTTTACCTTCATCTATTTTAGAATCTATTTGATCCATTAGACGGTTAATTTTATCCAATGATCTCATAAAGTTTTGATACATATTCATCTTTTCTCCATAGACACCATAATGCTTCAATTTTTTCTCAAACTTTTGAGTGATATTATTCAAGCTTGCTTCAACAATATATAAATCTTTACTATTTTGTTTTTTTCTGGAATAGCTAAAAACGGTTAATGCATTATTATTCGTTTCAAGAATTAATCTTCTTGCCCTTGCATCGATTAGTTTATTTTTTACGTGCTGAACATAAGAATCTCCTGGAGCAAAATATCGAATATCGAATTTAGGAATTGCTCTGGTACTGTAACTATCTTTAAACTCTTCCATTTCTCGCTTGATATTATCTTCTTCTCTTGATAATAAAGCATACTCTGCAGTCAGTGCTACTGAAGCAGCATTAGAAAGTGCATCAATTGCTGGTAACTGTGCAAAAATGCACTGAGAAGAAACAATAATTGATAATGATATTATTAGATTTTTCATTTGTATATACTTTACTTTGATGATACCATCTCTTATTATATTTTGTTTAGAAAAAGATCTCAATTTTTTTAATTTCACTTAGAATATCAACATCGCCAGCGATAATACCCGCTGCGATTGTAACTCCTAATAAGGAGCGTAATTCTCTATCATTTTCAGAAAACTTCCTCAATAATTCTGCTCTTAATCTATAAATCTCTTGCCTATTATCTGATCTTACCGTTGGATTGGTTCGACTAAAAACATCGGTACCTACAATTGATCCTAATACTCCACCTCGTACTAAATTTATTTGATCTATATATTCTTTTTTATTCTTAGTCATATACATTGCATTGGGACTATTTGATATAACGGTACTAATCCCTGCCATAACACTGCTAGCAAATGCAGTTTTTAAATAATCATTTCTTGCTTTATTATCAAAAGTATTATTTCGATAATATCGATCTAACATAGTACGTAAATGTTTTTTTGAGCTACTGAGGTCATCGTTAATAAATTTTAATTCTGCTGCTCTTGTTGCAGCTGTAGCATTCATAATTCCCATCTGTGTTCGGGTTCGTCTATCGGTATTAGAGAGCCAAAAATGTATCCATTGTCCATAACTAAATTCTGTACCTATTGCTAATAGAATAATTAAAACTATTTTCTGCTTCATGACATTTAATTTTATCGTTTACCAGGATATTTTTTTATTTCTTGTAATATTCGGCTGCTTTTTTTGGCCTTGTTTTTTTTCCTGTTTCTGTCTTAAATCTATTTTCTCTGTCATTGATATCTGTTGTTGCTTTGGTTTAAGATTCGTAGGAATTTTACTTTTTATCATTGGGGTAGTGAAAGCTTTTACTATGTCCTTATTAAATTTCATATCCTTAAGATTACTAAATAGTTTATTATTATATCTCTAGTTAGTAGCAAGTACTACTTTAGGCGTCAGTAATTTTTTTCTTGGTATAGCAATTGTACTAGATCTGCCTCCATTTTTTTCAAAAACATCTATAAACAATTTTTCATTATCATTAGGTGTAAACTTGTCAAAAATCAGTGTCATTCTTTCTACATCTCCACCTTTTATCAGATAATTTTTATCACAAATTTTTATAGGACTTATAATTCTTTCTTGATATATATAATCTGAAGTAATTTTTTTATTCAATTTTAATCGAATCAAAATGTTATCTACATCAAAATCGATGGTAGCTTCATTTTTTATATCTAATCGGATAGCAATATGATCTTCTTGATAGAAAATACCTGATATTTTTAGCCTTAAATTATCTCTTTCTTTGGTTAAAATAATATTGGATTTTGCCGAGTTAAAATCTGCACAGAGCTTATCTATTTTATTAGTTTTTTCCTGTTTCTGAGTGTAGCTTGATTTTATACTATTTATATTTTCTTTGCTATCTCCAATACGATAAGAATGTATATTCGTATCCCGCATATATCTTAATGGAATCGAATAAAATGTGCCTCCATTAGTAATTACGGTTAAATTAGATCTAGTGCTAATTTCACCTAAATCTAATCCTTCTCCTATATGTTTTAGTTTAACAATAGGTTGAATCGTATCTGCTATAAAATAAGGTGAACCGATGTCAATGTATTTAATATTTTCATTAAATATCAAATGAGTTGTATTCACATCAGATACGTATAAGTTATCCTGATTTTTAAGTGCTTTAATTATATTATTATGTTTCTTTTTTAGGTTCATTGATCTTTGGGCATATCCAAAACAGGAGAATAAAAGCCCTAATGTTATCAGTACATATTTCATTTTTTTCTTATTTTAAAAATTATTTTTCAACGAATTGTTTTAGAGCAACTTCCATATTATTATTCTTTTTATAATCATCGAAAATAATCTTGTTTTCGTCTGCATTAGATGAATAGCAAGCGTAACGCTCTGGAGAGACTTTTACTTTATAAACATTTGAGGAATTACCGACTTTTATATATACTTCTCGTTTATTTGTAGAGAACAATTTCTCAAGATCAGATTCGCTAAACGATAAGTATTTTGCAAATTTATCTTTAGACGCCATTTTCTTTTTATGGGAAAGCAGAATCATTGTATCGGTATTATTGATCATTGCTGGTCCAGCTACAGTCTCCAAAATATCCTCTACATCTTGTGTCGCAATCGCTACTTCTCCATAAAACTTTCTTACTGTTTTATACAAGTATTTTATGAATTCTGCCATTTCTCCTTTAGAAATTGGTTTCCAACACTCATCAATAAAGATTGATTTTTTCACACTTGGCATCAACCTAATTTTGTTCATTATTACATCAATACATAGCATTGTTACTAATGGGAATAATATTGGATGATCTTTAATATTATCCATCTCAAAAACTATAAAACGCTCCTGTACTAAATCTATAGGTTGTCGTGAATTAAGAATTTTGCTATACTTTCCATCATGAAAATCTTGTATCGATAATCTAAAACTCATCTTATCGAAATATTTAGATTCATCATCTAGTACTTGATTATTATTTACGAAATCGAAGAATGTTGACATGCAAGGAAATATGTCTGGGTTTTTCTCTATATTTTCATAATATAAATCGATGTATAATCCTATAATCTGTTTCTCTTCTCTTAGATAAGGGTCATCTCCTTTCCATAAGAAAATAATCAACGAAATCAGGAACACTTTTTTATCGATTGATATTTCGGCTCCATTTAAGTAAAAAGGATTAAACTCCAACGGATTATCAATTTCGTATGTAAAATATTGACCTTTTACTAGTTGACATAGTTTCTTATAAGAATTACCAATATCGATCATTACAATATGATGACCTTGTTCATAATATTGACTAGCAATATGATTAATCAGAAAAGATTTTCCTGTACCTGATGGGCCGAAAATAAGTCGATTACGATTTACAATAAGTCCTCGTTTAACAGGATCGTCCCATAAATCCAGGCGAATTGGTGATTCATTTTTACGATCACAAAATAAAATTCCGCTTTTATTACTATCATAATAGCTTTCAAAATTCATCAAAGTAGGACACTGCTCTGAAACCCCTATAAATCGATAATTTTCAGGTATCAAAGCTGTAGCTCCTGGACAATTATTTATATAAATATCTTTGATTGAATATTTTACCTGATATGGTGTAATACCTAATTCTCTGAAAGAGTTTTCTAATTGATTACGATTATCTTCTAATTTTTCTAAGGTATTGTTCCAGATAATTACACTGTAATGTTGTGTGACAAAATTTAGTTCTTTCTCAATAACTTCTTCAACTAAATCATTGATCTGACCGTAGGTTATTTCATTTTCTTTAGAGAGAATCGATAAACTTTTAAATTGTTTTAGTTTGGTTTTTAGTTTATTAAAAATAGCATCGGATTTATCTATATATATCACCTGATTATAAATATGATTACAATCCAAACCAATAGAGATTGGTTGAATAAAAGGAATCTGAAAATTAGTTTTGGGTGTTGAAAAATCAGTATGTTTTATGGTACTTTCTATGTTGATTGGTAACTGATCATTTGAAGAAATTGAATATATTTCTCCCACTTTATCACCAACTTGTAATTTTTTATTCATAAAAACATCTTTCAATACACCTGTTGGTTCTGGAGATAAAGAAAAATATTTATCGATTACATCCAATATTTCGTCACTATCTAATCGTTTTACAGAAAAATATCCTTCTTTAGTCAGATACGAAACCGTTCTTCCTACTCTACTTATAAATTCATCAATATCCTGAAGATATTTTTCGAACATTTTTTGATTCGTATTAAAGGTTGCCTTTTTTTTAGAATCCTTGGTAATGATTAAATAACACTCATGCTTTAAGGTAGGTTTTTCATAAAAAAATTGATTATCACTCCTTGATAACATATTATCACCATCTGCAATTTTTTCTTTTATTTTATTGACAAAGAAATAATCTTGTTTTTGGACGATTGTCTCTTCTGGTAGTGATCTGATTACTTTATCAAACAATTCATTTATTTGATTTATAGCATTCTCATCCAAAGAATATATCTGCGGCAACTGTAGTTTATACACTACGCTGATATCTCCTTTTTTAGAAATCAATAAGTCATTGTCTACAGTATATATTGGAAATATTTTATCTATTGATTCGCTCTTCATATCAATCTTTTTTACAACAGTTATTACTTGTTTACTTTATAATTTATTTCTCGTCAATAAATCATAAGCCTGAATCTGTATCTACATTAATCCAAATGTTATATTTTCTTGGCATGAGTACTCTACGTTTTTTAAATAACTCATCAGATACTTCTTTTGCAGCCGATAATATGGCAGCATCTTTTACTTCATCAAGATTTATAGAGGTGTCTTCTCCTCCAAAAGTGCTTCCTTGGGTTCCTTTACGATATGCATATTTATAGATATCATTGGCTACTTTTGATGGTATCTTCGTCCAACTTCTATTGCTAAGATGTACTCCTTCTCTTCCATCAAAATCAAATACTTTTAAATCCAGTTCGAAAAGTTGATTATTAGCTTTGTAACTAACAATATCGATTGTCAACCTCTCTGGCCCTCCAAAAGAAGCTTTCCCATATACAATCGAATTTTTTGGTATAATAATTCCTAAATCTTTAAGTACTAATTGTTTCTTAGTTCTAATAGCAATAGTACTCCCCTGAATTATTAATCCTTGATCTACTGTTTCTGCTGGAATTAAATCTCTAACAAAGTCGTTCTCAGAAAAACTTCCAGCTCCAAAAAAACCATTATTATTAAGAAAGGCATTGCTTAATCTACTTGATGCTATTTGAGATTCTTGGGAATTTTGGTTTGGTGTATCCTGAATATTTGTTGTGGTGGTGGTTTTAGTATTATTCGCATCTTCTGATACTAGCTTACGTTCTTCTTCTATTTGTTTTTGCATCTCCAAAATCATCATTAACTCTTGATCCATTTGATTTTTTTGGGAGTTTGCCACTTTCTTCCGATTGTTTTTTTTAGTATCCTTGCCTGTTAATTTCCCTATATTCTGTTTTATACTGTCTTTAGGTTCTTCTGATTTTTTGAGTTCTTCTGATTCTTCAGAACTAAAAGGATCTATCATATTTTCAGGCTCGTCCTCTTTATCATACTTTTGTTTTTTTGTAGAATATTCTAACTCGTTCTCATCCACTTCTGGCATTGATATAGATACTATATTAAGACTTTGATCTTCTTCATCTGCATCATTAAACACCATGAATTTTATCATAAAAACTAATGCTAATGAGAATAATCCTGCTACTACTCCTACAATTATTTTTTTCTTCTTATCCATTATTTTTATTTAAAATGATATATTATTTTTTTGCAACTCTATTTCTCTTTAGAATCAGTTTCCAAAATACCATTGGATCAATGTTTACATTATCTAATAGTATTTCGTAGTGAAGGTGAGGTCCTGTTGCCATTCCTGTATCACCTACAAAACCTATAACATCTCCAAATTTGACCTTTTGTCCCTCTTTTACGCTTTTATTAGTAAGATGGGCGTATAGAGTTTTTATCTTACTTCTATGTTTAATAATTACTCTATTGCCATAACCTGGATGATAATCTACTTTCTCGACGACACCATTTGCGGTTGCTTTTACAGGTTTGCCCTTTAAGGCCGCCAGATCAATTCCATCATGTTTTTTTATCTCATTAAGAATTGGATGTTTTCTATATCCATAATTAGAGGTAATCCCTAAAAAATCTTCTAATGAAAGTGGAAGAGAAATAGGAAACTCCTCTTCTAACTTTAAAGAATCTTTACTTTTGTTTTGCCCTAAAACAGTAGTTGATATTAACAATAATAGCATTGTCAACAATTTTGTGAGCTTTATTATTTTTACACAATTCAGAACTTCCATTATTAAGCATTTTGATTTCCAGTTGACTCAGTTTCTTCTAATTCAGAAACAGTATTATCAAATTCTTCTTCTAAATTTTCTTTATTATGAATCTCATATAATTCATTTGCAATCAATATATCTATCTCCTGTACAATTCGGTTAAAGTTTCCATTGACTAAATCATCCAGGTTTTCTGCATCTATAGTATCTGGGATTGGTTTTTTAATTTGATCATTTCGTTGATCTACTTTAATTTTTCCTCTAAAAATCTTTCTACCGATCTCTTCTCCAAAATTATCAGATACCACTCCTACAAATTCTCCTTGTGAAAGTTGAGATATGGTAGCTACTGGAATTACATATTCCAGGCTTTCATTAATAGAATATGAGGTAGAACTAGTATCAACAGAAATGTTTTTGAGTTTTTGCTTTTTCTTACCGAAAATCTCTTGAAGTTTGTTTGCAGTACTACTTCTTACAGAACCACTAAAAATATTACCAACTATATTAAATATTGTTTCTGCTATTTTATCTCCATAATCCCTCTTTAATTGTTCTAAATCTTGCATTCCTATTGTCGTAGATATCTTATTTGATCTGGCAGTAGCTATAAGATTATCTAATCCCATAAAATACATGGTTGGTAACTCATCAATAATTACCGAACAGGGTTGTTTGTTTTGTTTATTAATCTCTTTTAAAACCTGAGTTGAGATTAACCCTAATGCTGGAGAGTTGGTAGTTTGGGTTGATGGGGAATTAGCTAATATAAGAATGCTTGGCTCCTCTGGGCTATTGATAGCCAATGGTACATTCAGTTCGGGATATACATTATTCCCCATCACCCAAAACAGTTCTTTTGTGGCTAGTTGTGATAATGGTATTCTGGCTGATGCTGTTTGCCCTGATAATTGTTCAAACGCTTCTTTTTCTAAAGCATCTGCAAATGGAGTCATAAAAAACTTAAGTTCTGGATAGTTGACAAAAATTTTAAAAACCTTTTCGTCTGGACATGAAGCTAATGCAATTGCATGTGGTAATGTACAGTATTTACCGTTTTCATAAATCTTTAGAAAGTAGATGCATGATGCAAAATAAGAAATTGCAGATTGCGCAAAAAAATCCTTTTTAGTGATCCACTCTTTGTTAAGATTATACAATACAGTTTGAGAAGCTTCTATAGCGTCTGCTGCTTTTCTGATTAAATCAGGGCTTAGTGGATTTACAAAATTAGATTGTGCTAAATCATCTAAAGAAATCACCGAAAATTTTGGCTCTATTTTATAATTTTTCTTATAATATTCTAAGAATGCGTATGTTTCTTTTGCTAATGATGGGTATTTAAAATCATATACCAACATCGTAAACTTTTTCTTAATATGCTGTCTGATATACTCTTCTATCACAGAATATGATTTACCAGAACCTGGAGTTCCAAGAACCATGGTAGCTCTAAAAGGATTCACTACATTAATAGTACCTTTATCTGTCTTGAAGTTTACAGAATATGGATTTTCCTTGACTCCTTTTTCTTGTTTAAAATTCTGATTTTTTTCGTTGAATTCATCTTTATGTCCAAAGAATTCAAAGTGTCTTCTAATATTCATAAAGCTCCATATAAAAAGGATAAAAAACACTACGGTAATCGATATATACGCGTATACATTTACCTTAATAAGTGAGGAAGAGACAAAGATCAAAAATGATAATACAGCTATTACTATATACATAATTGATCTATTTCCTTCTTCTGGTCTCTTTTTTACTTTAAATCCAAAAGATGAAAACATAAATACCGATATCGATATGACTCTAACTAAGAAAGAGTTTTTTATTAGAGGTAATTTGTTTGCAATATTCACTAAACCCTTGGTAAAAGTAGTATTGGTAAATCCATCTTTGGATAATTGATTATAATAAGAAATATAGATATCAGAAATAATGAGGCTCGTACACATTAAAAATGCTACAACTACTAAAAGATCTATAGAAAACTTACTGTCTTTCATATCATTAAACATTAATATTTTAGATACATAAAATAGTTACCTATACTGTATCGTTTCTCTAAGATAGAAATGAATCAAGCTATTCTTATGCGCAAAGTAATAAGTGATCGATGTAAGTAATAAGTGGATTTTTGCAAAATCATAACATGTTTATGATAACATAAGCTCTTAATCTTTATACAAAAAAAGAACCCGTTTGCAATACAACAATACGAGTTCTTTTAAAATAAAAAACATAATAAATACTAAACCAGTTTCTACTTTATACCAAGATATTGGTAGAAAGAATCAACCTTCCGTTTAGAAATCGGTAAATATTGATGATTAGATGTTTCTAAATAATTACCATCTTTTTTGTGCACATTAAGTGCGCAATCCATATTAACTAGATACGAATGATGAATTCTAAAAAAATTATTATTAACCAAGGATTTTTCATATTCACCTAAATTCTTGCTAGCGATAGTAGTTGTATTATTTTTTGTATGAAACATCGTATATCTGCCTTCAGATTGTAAATAAATAATTTCATTTACAGGAATTATTTTAACGTCTGTTGTCGACGGTATAGCAATCATTTTTAGTGGATCTTTATCATCAAACTTTTGATTGTGTAGAGAAGCCATTCTTTTGATTTCTATATTTTTTTTAGCCTTTTCTACGGCTTGTATTACATCCTCTAACACCATAGGTTTTAAGACATAATCCGTAGCCACATGCTTAAACGCTTCAATAGCATATTTTTGATGAGAAGTTGTAATAACTAGCTCTTTATCATCAATATAAGATACTGTCTTAAGCCATTCAAAAGCGCAATCCTTTCCTAAATTAATATCCAGAAAAATAATATCAAATTCCTTTTCTTTTAAGCATGAATTAGCTTCACTCACACTATTTGCAAAACTACAAACGTTTACGTAGGGACAATTTCTCTTTAAGATTTGAGTAAGTAATTCTACATGATACGGTTCATCTTCGATGATAATTGCATTAAATTCATTCATAATCACTTTATTAAGGTTATTGTGTGTGTATGTATATGTGTATGTGTGTCTTCTTTTATATTATTTATCAATAATAAAAACTGAAAAAGATGTTCCAATACCTTCTTCACTTTTAACCTCCAAATATCCGTTATGATATGTCAACAGTTCTTTACAAAGAATAAGTCCTAATCCAGAACCGCACTCATCATTGGTTCCTTTTTTAGAATGTACTTTATCTATTTTTAATAGGTTTTCAACTTCATCCGCATTCATTCCAATTCCATTATCCTTTACTTCTATGCATATCATATTATTTACGCTCTTTGCGTGAACCTCAACATATCCTCCTATTCTTGTAAACTTTATGGCGTTATTGACAAGATTAGACAATACAGTTTCTAATATATTAGGGTCTACATTTGCTTTAAAGCTTTCTTTGATATTTGCTTGAATTTTGATCTTTTTTTGAACGATTAAGTCCTCATAATTATCGATCACTTTATCCACAATTTCTTTAATCCCTGTTATTTTTCGAGATACCGTTATCCCTCTTTGATTTGTGGCTGCCCAGGAAAGAAGTTTTTCTGTTAGGTGGAAATTTTTATAGGCTGAAGTTCTTATCCATGCTATATATTTTTTGACATCTTTTTTATCCAATTCATCTATGGAACAAAATAAAAGATCACAGAAACCTAAAATAACATTAAAGGGTGCTTTTAAATCATGAGAAATGATAGAGAAAAACTTTTGTAGTGCTCCATTTATCTCATTAAGCTCTTGATTTAAAGCGTTTTGATTTTTAAGAGATAATGATATTTCATCTCTTTGTCTATTAATTATTATATTTCGTTTAGTAAGTTCTTCTGTTAATTTTTTGTTTTGCCAAAATCTATACAGAAAATATGTGCTAAACGATATAAAAGCAAGAACTAAGAATATAAGAAAAGAATTTGCGATTTTTTCTCTACTAATTGTTAACAGTTCGATTTCATTATCTTTTAAAAGAATATCAATTTCTCGTTGTTTCTGTTGTTGTCTATACTTACTTTCTAATTTTGCTATTTTGCCAGATGCTCGAACATCACGAATACTATCTTCATATTTACCTCTCTCTACAAAATAGAAATTAGATGTCGCATATTTTTTAAGTAATTTATTTACTTTGTATGCATGAGTTCTACTATTTTTTTTGATTAATAAGGACGAGCTGCTGTCTGCGTATTTTAATGTTTTATCTAGATAAAATAATGCATTTTTTTTATCTCCTAATCCAGCGTAACAAGTAGATAGATTGCCATATAATCTAGAGTTTGCAAAAACAAATGGTACACCTTTGTTTTCGAAATCTAAAGCAGCTTCTAGATATCCTAAAGCATTTCTATATTCATGTTTTAGTAGATAAACTTTACCTATACTATTATATGTACCTGGAATATATTTTTGTAGATCTTGGTTATCAACAAAGTTTAAACCTTTTTTAAACCAAAACAATGAACTATCCAATTTACTTTCTACTCTATACACATGACCGAGATTAGTATGTAATCTCCATAAATGTATGTTGCGTTTTTTGGCATTAATTTTATCTACTTTTTGATGTTCATACTCTTTTAGTAGTGCTCTATTAAAATTAACAGCTTTGTTATACTGTCTATTAGCAAAATAGATTTCTCCTATTTTTAATTTAATATCAAAAACACTTTCAGTATCATTTCTTTTTTCATAATAATCTAATAATTCAATACAATACTCAAAGACTTCTTCATCATCACCTAATGCGACTAATAGAGAAACATAATTTCTATAAATCTCGGCCGTAATTTCATTCACTGAATTATCCTGAAAATGGTGAAATGATTTTTTAAAGAAAAGTTGAGATTGTTCATACCGATCTAATAAAAAATAAATGCTTCCCAACATGCCATTACATATCCCTAGTTCATATAATTCTCCTTTAACCATATGATACTTAGCCGCATTTGTATAAAGAACAATAGCTTCTTCTAAAAAATACTGATTGTCTACATATAGTTTACCTAACTTTTTAAATAGCTTATGTTTTATTTCTTTATTTTCAATTTGCTGTATGGCGTCAACAAGTTTTGCCGCATATAATTCAGTCGTTTTCTGATTGGTAGTAGAATTTTTGTTAATCAGTTCGAATAGCTCTGTAATATGTTCGTTCCGTATTTCGGTATGTGGAACAATATCCATATTTATAGCAAAAGAAAAAGGCTTTACTTTTGTATAAAACAATATAGTATTAATAAGTACTATAGTAAAAAAAACGATTCTCATTCTAACCATAATCACACATTTATAAAAACAAATCACAGCAAACTAAAAAGTGTTTGCCTTTTATTTTTAACATTAAAATCTTTTGGTTGGTTAATATTTTATATAATGTTCAAAATGGTATTGACACTTATAAAATGTATGTTTCTACATCTTATTAAGTTTTTATTTAAACACGTTATATTTTGGTTAGTATCATTAAGTAGTGTTTAAAATAAATATCAATATCAAGATGAATTTTACAATATCATACGATATATATCATGGTAGATTCTATCACTTTTATTCAATAGTTTAAGTACTATAATCATCCCATAAAAAATACGTCCTTTACAAATGTTTAGTTTATTTTTTCCCCGACAAAGTCAAAAAAGGACATTTATAGTTCTAAGTAGGACATTAACTGTCAAAAAGAGTCATCTAATGTCAAAACAGGACGTTTTAGGTCACATTATGTTTCATGATCTGTCATTTATGTGAGATCAGGTAGATCAGATACTATAACTATAAAAGTAGGGTTACTAAATGAGTTAAATTTTTAACAAAAAAACATTTGTGGTTAGGTCTGTACTTGTTAATTTAGTGTTAAAACCTCTCTGTCTACTCTTGAACCTTAAATAAGTATGATAAAACAATTACTACTCCTCATAATTCCCTTTATCTTTTTATTATTTTCTATAGATGTTAGTTCTCAAGAAAATACAAAAAATCAATATGTAAAAAGGATTCTGGATACCATTCATCAGAATCTTACCAAAATAAACTTTGATAATGTTTATAATAACAGTCAAGAAAAAATTGATAGTTTACATCAAGCTCTAAAAACAACTAATATCCTAACCGAAAAAGCTATTGTTTACAACCAATTAGCTAGCATACAACGTGATAACATGGATAGCTTAGGTTACTATGCACATAAAGCTAATGAGTTACTAATGCCTTCTAAGGATATGTATAGTGAGGAAGAGTATATTCTTTCTTTGTATTTATTGAGTGAGCATGCAAGACGTTCTGGATTTTTATCAAAAGCCTTAAGTATTGGTTATAAGGCTATGGAAATCATTGAAAAATCAAAAGACAAAAAGAAATTATTTCCTTTAAGAAGTAAATTAACCAGAAGTATATCGATCACACACTCTAGAAGTGGCGATTTAGAGCTCTCTATTGAGTATTATTATAAACTCTTACACCTTTTACAGGCCGATAACATACATCCAAGTCAGATAAGTTCATATATCTATTTTAATTTAGCAGGAGAATACCTAGAAACGGAGCAGATCGATTCTACCATAACCTACATTAATAAAGGTATTAATCACGCTATCATTAATAATGAAGAGAATATCATTGTAGAAAGTATCGATTTACTAATACATACATTGATAGAAACCGAGATGTATGAAAAAGCTGAGCGTTATTTAGAAATTTTTATAAGATTATGTAAAAACACAAATAATGAACAAGTACTTCCTTATTATTATGAAGCTTATGCATATTTATCAGAAGAACTCAATAAATCTGATCAAGTACTGAAATACGCTGAACTAGCATATATAGAAGCATGTAAGAGAAATAATTTTTCTCACAAAATCCAGTTAGGAAAAAATTTAGCAGAAGTTTACACTAATAAAAATCTATCTACAAAGGCGTATAAATTATTGAAGGAGATGGATTCACTAGAGACTTCAGTGATTAACGATAAAGAAAAAAACAGACTTCACTTAGAAGAATTACAGTATCGAGATACTGTATTGGCCATAGAGAAACAAGAGAAAAAAATACAGCAACAAGCTAATAAGCAAAAAGCTAATAAGCAAAAAGAAGTTATCATTTTATTTGTTAGCGCCCTATTTGTTTTTGCGGTAATTACTTCTATAGTTCTTTTTCGTGGGCAAGAGAAAAAGAAGAAGCTTGCACAATCATTACTAAAACAAAAGCAGGAACTCGAAAAGCTTGATCAAATAAAATCTCACTTCTTTTCTAATATCTCGCATGAATTGCGAACCCCGCTTACACTAATAAGTAGTCCTATAGAAACGTTATTAGACTATAGTAAAAAAGAAAGTTCGAACTCTTACATTATTTCTAATCTAACGCTTATACAACGAAATGCAAAAAGCCTTAAAAGTTTGGTAAATGATATTTTAGATTTGTCAAAACTAGAATCTAATAAACTAGAATTACAAGAAGAAAATGTTGCGATCTCGCCTTTACTTAAACGAATCTCTTCTGGTTTTGATTCTCTAGCCAAGCACAATAATATTCAATACATTACATCTTTTGAAAATTTACCAAACCAATGGGTATCTCTTGATATTGGTAAAGTAGAAAAAGTACTTAATAATTTATTATCAAATGCAATAAAAAACACTCAGACAGAAGGCAAAGTAACACTAACAGCTTCAAGGAAAAAAGATATTTTAAGTATTGAAGTAACCGATACTGGACAAGGTATATCTAAAGAGGATTTACCTAATATTTTTGATCGTTTTTTTCAAAGTAAACAACCCAATATTTCTACACAAAGTGGTACAGGTATCGGTTTGGCATTAGCAAAAGAACTTACACATTTAATGTCTGGCAATATCACTGTAAAAAGTGAATTAGGAGTAGGTAGCACTTTTTCTGTTTCATTACCATTCAGACAGGTATCATCTCCTGTAGCGATTAAAAATTTCACAGAAGAAGTTATTACAAAAGAAGAAGTCCAGGTTAACTTAGATCATCTAGTCTTACACAATGACACACAAATCAAAAAACAACATACTATTTTGATTGTAGAGGATAATCATGATATGCAACAGTTTATTGCTAGTTTACTACATAATCAATATCACGTTTTTTTAGCCAATAACGGTAAAGAAGCGCTCGAAATACTTACACAACAGAACATCAATCTTATAATATCTGATGTCATGATGCCCGAAATGGATGGGTATACACTTTTAGAAAAGGTTAAAACCAATGATTCTTATAGACATATTTCGATAATCATGCTAACAGCATTGGGTAGTGATACCAATAAATTAAAAGCGCTTATATTAGGTGTAGATGATTATCTACTTAAACCTTTTTCACCAAAAGAATTATTAGCTCGTTGCCATAATTTATTAGAATATTCTACGGAACGAGGACTTATAGAAAATGAGGATATTCAGAATAGTAAAATAACATCAATACAGGCTGATACATCAATTGATACTATAGAACCTGTACACACCATCCAAATCAGTCGATCAGAAATAGACTGGATAGAAGATGTTGAAGAAGTTATTAGAAAAGAACTTGAAAACAATGATTTTTTATTAAAAAATCTAGCAGAACATTTTAATTTAAGTAAACGACAATTTCAGAGAAAAATAAAAAAGATAACTGGGCTTACTCCGAAAAAGTATAGACAAGAGATCGCGCTTCAGAAAGCCAGAGAATTATTAGAAAATGGAAGTTATGAAAACACTACGGCTATTGCTTATTCAATAGGTATGAATCATGTAACCCGCTTTTCAAAGTTATATGAAGCTAGGTTTGGAAAGAAACCTAGTGAGTATTTTTATTATTAAAAATAATATCTGTTATCTACTTTGACCAGTTGTCGTTTGCCTCTCGTTTTCCAATATATTAAACCACTAATTAACCCTACCACAAACCCTATAGGTCCAGCAATAAAAACTCCTATCAAAGGACCTTGATGCGACGTTGGTGTAATAATCACAGGAACAAAATAATCTAAGAAAAAAACAATGGGCCCTACAATAAAACCTCCAACTACAATATGGGTTGCTAAGTCATTAGAAATATGAATAGTCTTCTTATATACCAACATCATACTAAGTATTGCTAATAGTATGGATATCGACTGAGAGACAATCAATGTAATTAAAGTTTCTGGTGTTATATATGTCATCACTACATAGGTAAATAGGTATATGGTTATAAAGACAAATATTGCTAAACAAGTTCGTAATAAGATGCTCATAGGTTATTTAATGTAAAGCTGTTTACTTTATAATAGAATGATGTACCTGTTGGTATAAGAATCATTGTTATTATTCTTTTTTTAATATCTCAGTGTTCTGATCTGCTATACTCTTAATGCTAAGTTTAACTCCAAATCCTTCTAGTTCAGCTTGTACATTTATTTCCATTTCTGAATAGAGTTTAGTAAAAAAGTTCTTTTCTATATCATACTTCATTGTTCCCTTGCCCCTTCCTACCAAGCTTTTACGATAATCCTTAGTTTTTGATCGTATTCGATGATAAAGATTAAAATATCCTATTCCATTTTCTATTTTTTCTAAGGTATAAATAGACTCTACTTCTATTTTAATTGGCAGATATACTGGCATTTTCATAGGAGTTCTATTTTCAAAACTTTCTCCAATTTTAATTTTTCTTTCAGGATATTTAATTTGATTCAACATCGTTTCCATAGTAGCGCGCACCATTTCTTTTGTATCTGTAGTCATTTTATCAGAGATAATTGAATCAATCTTAGTTACTCCACCTTCTGATTTACCATAAAACTTTGAATCCTTTTTTAAAACCGAATGATTTGATTCTAAAAACTCTATATGAATCGGAAATGAATTTCTAAAGGTGCTACCAGTTCTTACAATACTCTTTAATACAATATTACTTTTAGAAGTATCAGGATTAGAAACTCCGTTTTTCTTTAAACTTTCTATGATATCCTTAGAAGCTACATAATTAATTGTATTTTCTACAATCTGATTTTGTACTTGTGTGTATATAGAATTAGGTAAAAAACCAACTTTAAAATTAATTTCCTCAGTATCATTTTTACATGAAACCGAACCTATAATTAATAACAGTAAGATGATGACTTTCTTCATTTTTAAATCTTCATAATTAATTATTAGTTTCTATTCAACGATAAAAAGTTTATAAAACTCATTATAACCAAATTCAATATTGCTCTCATCTTCAAAGAAATCAACTCTTAATTCTTCTGTTCCAAAATTAAATTGCTGATTCACTTCAAGATCCTCTTGTTTTAACTTGAAAAATCTGTCTTTTAAAAAATCCCATCTACTTACAAAATAATGAAAATGCGCATCTGATCCTTTATAATAATATCCTACAAAATTGGACGAAGAGTTTATAATAAAAGCATCTTCGGCTATGTCAATATCAAAATTTGAAACTTCAACGGTATTACATGAGAAAAGTATAACTCCAAAAAACATATGTGCGTTTTCCTTTAACGTCTTCATCATATCTAATACAATTTATTTACATTTTAGTTTCAAAAAATAAATGATAACAAAAACCTATTGAAGAAAATTTTACCCCTATTTTTACTCTAAATTACTACCTAAAAGGGGTATTAACTAGTATAAAGTAATAAGTGGTTCAGATTAAATAATAAGTGGTAAAACACAAGCATACACGCTTATAGCTAATTTTTTGAAGTAGATCAATCAATATTTTTAATTTAAAAAAGTTATATCTAAAGAATTTCACTTTTATGAAAAAAGTCTTTAAAATAATTCTTAAAATATTAATCCTCATTTTATTAACGCTACTTACTCAAATCGGAGGAATTATTTATTTAGTTTCTGAAATTATTATTTATAAAAAAACGAAACATCATCGTTTGAGAAAATCAGGCGTTTTTATAATATTATATTTTGGAATTACATTTTTACTAATTCCCATTGTTGCTCCAATTTTTGGGAGAGAAAAAATCAAAAACAATGATTTCATAGCAGCACAAACTATTTTTACAACTGTTTGTAATAGAAATTATGTTACTCCACAATTAAATAAGGCATTACAGAATATTGCCAAGACACTTAATAATAAGCACCAGGGAATCAAACTAATATATCTGGATGCTAATTTTCCATTTATTGATGGTTTTCCATTACTACCACATCTTAGTCATAATGATGGAAAAAAAATCGATATTTCATTTATATACGTCAATAAAGAAAGTAACATAACCAACAAAAAACCTGCTATTTTAGGGTACGGAGTATATGACGGTCCAAATTCAAATGAATATGATCAAATCAAGGTTTGTAAAGAAAAAGGATATTGGCAATATGACTTTCCAAAATACCTAACCTTAGGAATTATAAATAATGAGCTTAAGCTTTCTAAAAAAGCAACAAAAGATTTACTTTTGGCAATTGTAAAAGAAAAACAAATTAGAAAAGTATTTATCGAACCTCACTTACGAAATAGAATAGGAATACAAAGTCCAAAAATAAGATTTCATGGATGTCAGGCAGTAAGACACGACGATCATATACATTTTCAATTATAATAGGTTTTTATAAGCTATATCATATAAAAGAGTATTCAAATGGAAACGAAAACATTATCATTACATCATATCATTAAAGAGCCAACATTAAAAAAAGATAAAACTCCAGTTTTATTTATGTTTCATGGATATGGTAGTGATGAAAAAGATCTGTTTTCGTTTGCTTCAGAATTACAAGAAGAATTGTTTATAATATCTGTAAGAGCTCCTTATCCTATGCAACCTTATGGTAATGCTTGGTATGCTATTTATTTTGATGCAGCGCAAGGAAAGTTTAGTGACGATGCACAAGCAATAGAATCTCGTGATAAAATAGCATCCTTTATTGATGAGGCCTGTTCTGCTTATAATCTGGATCCCAATAATGTGACATTGCTAGGTTTTAGTCAAGGTACTATTCTTAGTTATTCGGTAGCACTCTCCTATCCCGAGAAAATAAAAAATGTTGTTGCATTAAGTGGTTATCTTAATGAAGATATTCTTAAGGAAGGATATGAACAACATAGTTTTTCTAATCTTAATGTGTATTGTTCACACGGAAGTGTAGATCAAGTAATTCCTGTTGATTGGGCACGTAAAGCTCCTGTAAAGTTTGCCGAATTAGGCATTCAAACTACTTTAAACGAATTTCCTGTTGGACATGGTGTTGCTCCTCAAAATTTTTATCAATTTAAAGAGTGGCTGGATAAGTATATATAGTTTATGATTTATAACGAATTATACACCTAGTCTTTTTATTATAGTATTTTCCAAAACAAAGACTATCTATATTTGTCGTTCAACCCAACACCATCTAATATCATAGGCGTAATCTTTGTTATTCTTGAAACTCTAGTAGCTTCTCGTTTAGCAGTCGTAATATATTCCACATATTCTTTTTGCTTAAAAGGAGTAAGTTTACTGAATGATACTTCTGCTTCTTTATTAGAAGCAAACAAGGCATCTAACTCTTTTGGTATCTCGAAGCCCTTAGATTTCTCTATTTTTATTTCCTTACCTTCTTTTTGATTCTGAATGGCTTCTTTAGTGTATTGTAATACAAGTTCTTTATCGATATCATCAAAGCCGTGAAATCTCCATTGTCTCAAACCTTTGGTCTTTCCTTCTTGAGCATTGATCAATTTTTTCTCTTTATCTTCTAAAAACACTCCTTGATAAAACCAGATTCCTACATAAGATTTAAAAGCTCCTAACCCTATCACATTTTTACCATCTATTGTATACACAGGAATTCCCCATTTTATAGTTTCTTTCATTTCTGTAGAAGACATAATAGCTCTTAGTAACTCTAAACTTTCTTTCCATTCAGTTTTCTTTGAAATAAACTCTTCTACCGATTTGTTTTTTTCCATACTACTAAAGTTTATAATGTTGTACCTAATACACTAAAATATAAAAACCAGTTGAAAACTCTATGACTGTGCCAATCTATTAGTGATTAAAAGGATGTTCGTTCACCCAATGAAAATCTCGATTAGTTAACCTAAAGTCAGTTTCTGATTTTCGTTTAAAATGTATAAATAACGAATCACCATCTAACTTACCTCTTAATTGCAGTAATTCCTTACCATTAAAATAATATGAAAAATGCTGTGGGATACAAGCTGTAGATTCTTTAAAAGCTATTTCCTGAGAATTCGTATTTGTTTCAAAAGTGTACCTATCAATAGAATCATTCATTTTTTTTACAATAGCTTGTTTTTTCTGATCAATAATTAAGTATCTCCATTGAGATTGATCTGTAAGCAATGGTTGTAAGGTATCTCTGTTCTTTATAAATAAATGTGATTCCCATATCCCGTAAAACTCTGATCTTTCTTTAGTTTGTTCCCTTATATCAAACTGTATTATAGCCTGAAAAGCGCAAATTCCGAAAACAACAATCACTATAAGTTTTTTTCCAATCATTTTTACTTTTCTATATCCTGGATTCTTAATCAACACATAGTGATCAACTTTTTCAGCAACTTTATTTTTAAAGAAAACATTTATTAAACGATTCCTATCGACCCATATTAATATTAAAGCTACTAATAGTAGATGAAAGGAAAATTGCTTTACTGGAACATCATAAGTAAAATTAATCATTACTACATTAGTCATTACACCTAGAATAATAAGACTTCCTAATGTAACTGTCTTTCTAAAGAGTAATAGTACTCCTCCTAACAATTCAGCAAAACCAGTAAAAAAACTATAGGCAAAAGAGTGTCCCATAAAAGTCCAGGCCAAACCCATTGGAGACATTTCACCTACTTCTTGTAGCAATAGTTCAAGGCTAGGATCGCCAAATTGTGCTTTAAATACTTTTGCAAAACCATAAAGAAGCATTGCTAAAAACAAGGCCGTTTTTAATATCGCTTGAAACCAATGCCATAGTATTGTATAAGAAGTTCTTTTGCGGTCTAAAGCAGTCCAGATTAGCACAACAAATATAGTTAGTACAACATTAAACCCTAACCTAACGAAATCAAAAGTTCTATCTCCACTTCCTGTACTTTTCATATCAAAATCTGCACCCCAATGCAATATATATTCTGCAAACCATCGTAATGGAGTTTCCAGAAAAAGAGATGTAAATAAAAGAAGAATATATAAAATTAAATATGTAAAGATAGCTCTGAAACCAAGCTTATGTAATCGACTCCAGTTTTCTTTGGATTCTTGTGAATGTACCATATTAATTAAGTTAGATACTTGTTAGAAGCATAGAATTCTAATTCGTTACAACTTATTTTAATAACAGTAATGAAAACTTATAAGGGAATGAAACCAAAATACTTATTATTCTTGTTTTGTCTATTCTAAATACTTTTTCAATCTTTCTTTTATAAAATAATCCCATCCTCCTTGGCAACTTTCCCTTGTAAACTCAGGAACATCTGAAGGGAAATCTTCTGTAACTGTAAGTGAAAAATTAAGTTTTGTAGCACTCTTATGTTCAGATAATTCAAAAGTGACATACCCATCACCCGAAAATTCCTCATAACTCCAGGTATAACTAATTTTCTGATTTGGCACAACTTCAATAATTTCCCAGCGATGTGTATACTTTCTATCCTCGACTTGCACTAAAAATTGTGTTTTAAACCCAACTTCGGGAATGAAGTCTACAATATTATCAAAAAACCATTGCCTCATTTCTTGCACATCTGTTAATGCACTCCATACTTTATTCATAGAGGTATTAAAAATTTGCTCTACTGTAATAGGTTTGTCTGTAGTTTTCATAATTTTAATGGATTTTACAAAAGATCAACATTTTTAATATTATAAAATAATAACATAAATATATAAAAAACATCTTGGCATAAAACTTGATAAAACTGCCTTAAATATCAAACAATGAAAAATTTATTATTGATCGGATCTTTTTTAATTCTATTATCATCTTGTGTTCCAACCAAAATAGCTCCAAATATTGAAGATTATAAAGTGACGATTGGTAAAAAATTTAAAAAACAACTGCCTAAAAGGACTGCATTTATTTTTGAAGATCCTAAAAATGCCAATGAATTTTATCAATTCATCAATGCCAAATTTAAATTAAACAATGAGGATGTTCGATGGAATGTTCCTTTTACTGTAAATAATGAAGAATATTTCCTTTCGTTTTATGAAGTAGAAAGAAGTTCTAATACTATTAACCTTGCACCAATGGCAATAGATGCTATTTTAGATGTTAATGAAGGTGGTCCTGTTCTTGAAGATTTTTATACCAGTCGAAGTGGAAAATGGTACGTAGCACTTACTGTGAATGACAATGATTTTATGGATCCTCTTAAAGAGAACTATCTAAAAAGAGACGAGATTGTAATTTTTCTAAAACAACTTAAAAATGAATATTTATCTACTAGTAATTATAAAAAATATTTACTGATAGATTAATGTATTGATACTAAGATATTTTTTGAATAAATTACCTAAATATTTTTAAACCATTTTATACTATAGGTATATACAAATCAACAATGAATTTATTTTCAGGATGTTCACGAAAATCATTATGATATATCTCAAATGGGTTTTCTTCAGCTTTTTTATATCCGTTTTCGTTCATCCATACAAAAAGGCTACTCCACGATTTTTCGAAATCATTAGGAGTAATTTCAAAACGACCTACAATACTTCTTCCTTTATTAATGCTAATCGAAGTAATCTCACCTTGTTCTTTAAATGTTGCGTCGGTAAGTATACAAATACTCATACGCACCTTATCAGGAGATGTGATTTTAAAACTATCATGAAATATTCTTCCCATTTTAGTTTTTGGGTCATCTAGTATTCCCTGAGGCTTTGCCCATCTAATTAATCTATCAAAAGTATACTCTATACCATCGATTCCTATTTGTGTGATACTTGCAAAATTTAACTCTTCAATTTCTTTTACTTCAATTTTAGCGTTCATTTTAATCCAGTGTATATGATTATTAATGTTGCAAATGTATTTTTCAAAGATCAAATTCTCTTGTCCAATCTTGCTATTCGTTTTACTAATCTTGCTAAATTTTCCAGGAAGTTGTTTTCGAAACTCGGTTGGACTAACTCCATAAAAATTCTTAAACGCTCTCGTAAATGAAGAATTACTCTTAAAACCATATTGTAGCGACAATTCAGAAACGCTCACTTCTTTTTTGTGCATTAATACAGTAGCTGCCTTTTCAATTCGTCTTCTATTGATATATATATTCAAAGTTTCACCAATTATCGCTTTAAAAATTCTATGAAAATGAAAAGGAGAATATATCGCAACTTTAGCAATTGATTCTAATGACAAATCCGTATCGAGATGATCATCAATATATCTTAATGCCAAATTTATTCGACCGATATATTCTTTTTGTGTCTCATTCTCTATATACTTCATTTATTGTAACATTCTAGTGTAGGTTCTAATTACTATTCAACTGGAGCTCCATTACGTAAAGATCAAGTCCTTGACCCCAATAATCCTTTTCAGTTCTTATAAGATTATAGCCAAACTTTTCGAAAAACTTATACGCTAGTTGAGAGGTTGTTACTACAGATTTTTCTACTAATGGGTTTGATGTAAATGTTTTTAGACAATAAGCTACTGCTTTTTTCCCAAGTCCTAATCCAGTATAATTTGGATGAAAAAATATCCATGTGATTCTTCCAGATGTATCATTTTCGTCTACATAACACCCCATTCCTCCAACTATTTCACCGTCATATTCAATCGTCAAGTATGTGTCACCGTGTAACTCTAAATACGCTTCAAAATCCTGAATTTCTTTCTGATCAAAATACTTTGGTGTGTTAAGTATAAAAATATCAACTAACTGTTTTCTATCAGATAATGTATAAGGTCTTATCACTTTTACTATTTAAATTTCATTAATAGTCAGCTAATAAATATACATCATTAAATTCGTATTCTGATTCAAATAGTCATACTTTATAGAGCAATCTCTAACTTCTCAATGACTGCAGAATTCCAGTTAAAATCTATAAACAGGGTATTATTTTTTTCATTCCAAATGAAAGGTATATTTTTGGTTCCAATCATCACAGATTTTGGAACTGTTTTAATATTATGAACTATTAATGAGATATTACGACTGGATTTGGCATATTGACCTCCTGTATTAGCTCTGAAATTTATTGACAGTGTTTCTTTAGTCTTTTTACTTTCAAAGTTTAATATTTCATATCTTCCTTTCTCATAAGCATTAGGTGTTTTGCCATCATCATCATATAGTTTTCCGAAACTATTCTCAACCGACGCATCGTGATAGTAATGTAAAATCAATTCCTTAGTATTATATGCTTCTGTGCTCTGTACTGTTTCAACCATTGGTATAAACGATCCACCTTTTACAAATACAGGAATATGATCTTCTACAGTTTCTACGGTAATATATCTTCCGCCTTCATATTTTTGATTGGTGAAGAAATCATACCAATTACAACCTTTAGGAAAATATACATCTTTTGATGCTACTTCGGATTTTACTATTGGAGATACTAAAAAATTATCTCCCCATAAATAAGTATTAGAAACTGTTTGTAATTCTTTAGCATCTGGGTTTTCAAAAAACAAAGGTCGCATCAATGGAACACCAGTTTGATTATTCTCAAAAGCTATTGTATAATTATAAGGTAGCATTCGATATCGAAGCTCAATACTCTTTCTTGCTAATTCTTTAGTTTTCTGATCATGAAACACAGGTTCTGGAGCGATATGCTCTTGTGCATGCGGTCTATAGATAGGTTGAAAAACTCCATACTGTAACCAGCGTGTATATAAAGCCGCATCAAATTTATCTCCACCAGCAAATCCTCCCAAATCAGAGTGCATATATCCCAATCCTTGAATTCCCATAGAAAGTGCAATTTCTGTTTGTGGTTGTAATCCTCCCCAACTTCTACTAACATCTCCAGACCAAGGAATCATACCAAAACGTTGAGATCCCGAATATCCAGCACGCATTAAAATAAAAGGGCGTTGTTCTGGAAAATCTTTTTGATACCCTTCTTGTACTAATTTTGCCCAATCATGACCATAGATATTATGTACTTCATCCGCAGATCCAGTGGCATGTAATAAAGCTGAAGGATGTACTTCTGGTTCGCCTAGGTCTCCCCACCATCCTGCGACTCCATATTCTTTAGTATAGGTTTTATAAATATTCCAAAACCAAGCTGCACCTTTCTGATCATAAATATCTATAATTCCAGTATTACCGAAATAGAAATCAAATCTAAAAGGATTACCTAATGAATCTTTTCCAAGTACTTTTTCCGCTACTGCTTCTTCCCATTTTTTCGATGTTGATAAAATAAAAGGTTCTGTAATTAATACAGTTTTTACTCCCTGATCTCTGAAATCATTGATCATTTGCTTTGGATTAGGAAATGAATCTTTAAGAAACTCGAAGTTCCCCATATGTCCTTTCATCTCTTTTCCGAACCAATAAATATCTAAGATTACCGCATCTAAAGGAATAGAATCACTTTTAAACTTAGCAATAGTTTCTTTGGTTTCTTGTTCTGAATGATATCCAAAACGACTGGCAAAATTACCAAAAGCCCATCTTGGAGGTAACGGTTGCTTTCCTGTTAAATCAGTATATTGATCCATCAAATCTTTCCAATCATCACCTGCCACTACTTGATAGGTCTTTCTACCGTTAATCGTTTCATAGCTAAGTGTATTATCTTTTTTACTGTCAATATCCAGAAAACCTATTGGAGCATTATCAAAATGAACCGCATAAACCTTAGAAGATAAAACTAAAGGCATAGTATAATTCATTAACTCTGAACGAGTCTCATACCCATAATGTGCTCTATTATACAATTGTAATCGATTACCTCTCCTATTCATTCCTACTACTCTTGCTCCAGCACCATAAATCACTTCTTCTTTATCTAAATTAAAGTTTAAAATTTCGGTAGAATCTGTTTTTATATACCCCTCGTTTTCCGAAATCAATTTCTTCTCTTTATAAGTATAATATATCTCAAAAGGTTCTTTATTTATATGGACCTGAATACCTTCTGCTCCATATATAATAGTATTATCTGTTTCTGTTAATTTTGCTGCAATTCCTTTATTACCAAGAACCACTGCGTGAGATTCTGTATTAAAGGTCTCTCCTGTTGGAATAAAGGAAGTTTCTATAATCTTATCAGAATATAGTTTAATGATGTACTTACCATTATCTCTAGGAATTTCTATAAACCGATCTTTTTGATAACTGCTGAAATTTGCAATAAAATCGCTTGAATTATTTTTACAAGAAACTGCTGCAAATGTTAGTATTCCGAAAAGTAAAAAAGAAAAAAATCTTGACTTCATATATAATGCGTATTTCTAATATAGATAAGAACCAAATATACTCGAATCCCTTTAAAATTAGGGAATAACGGCACACAGCAATACCGAATTATTAAATCTTCAGTTAAACTTGAAATATGCAATAAGAATGACAATAGTTTACTACAACGATTTCGTAACCTAGTATAGAGGCAATTAAAGATATCCGAAATAGTTTTAAATTCGGGAATTGGGCATCTCGGATTCTACAAAAAACGCTTAAAATAAAATACTTACACCCTAATTTCTAGGATATAAAAATGATTGTTCAACTTCAAAATCTACTATTCCATCTTTTCGGACATCATAAATAATAAATAATTGTCCCCAATATACACCATCCGTAAAATCTGCTATAATCCACTTATGGTTTAGTAATCTTACTTTATTTATGGCCATATTACCTTCCATCCCTGCAAAAGGAACAATAGGGTTATCTGCTCCTGGTTTATTCTGAACAACAATCTGATCACTAATTGTAAGTTCTAATTTTTTAGCATCATATCCTTGCTCTTCAAAATAATTAATAGCTTCCTCGTCACTATCCAGTGAGAAATAAGTTAGATCCAAAACTTTATCAATCAATGAATCTTTTTCTAAATCTTTAGATTTTATTTCCTCTTCTTTCTCTTCTATTTTAGCCATTAAATTATCGATCTTACCATCATAAGATTCTTTAGCTTTTTTTGCATTCATAAATTGAAACAATATGAATAGAACTGAAAAAATAAATAGGTATAAAAATATTCTGCTTCGCATATTAAATTGTAATTTTTAAATTATCGTAGGCAATAAAAACGTTTTCTGGTAATTGTTGTTCTACTTCATCATGAAACCCTAACATATGACTTATATGAGTAAGATATGCTTTTTCGGGTTGTACTTCACGAATAAACTCTAAGGCTTCTTCTAGGTTAAAATGTGAATGATGGGGTTCAATTCTCAAAGCACTCACTACCAAAACCTTTACTTCTTTAAGTTTATTAATTTCCTCTTGTTCAATCGTTTTTACATCCGTTAAGTATGCAAAATCTTTAAACCGAAACCCAAAAACCTGCAATCGATTATGCATTAAATTTATAGGAATCACATCCAGGTTACCCAGCGTAAATGGTTGGTTAGTTAGTTCATTTTCTATAACGCTAGGTGCTCCTGGATATTTATTTTCTGATGAAAAGATATAACTAAATCTTGATCTTAAAGCTTTTAATACTCGTTGATGCGCATACACAGGAATATCTCCTTGTCTGAAGAAAAATGGTCTAATATCATCCATTCCCATAGTATGATCCGCATGTTCATGAGTAAAAACTATCCCATCAATCCACGTTACATTATTCGCCAGCATCTGTTGTCTAAAATCGGGACCACAATCAATTACATATTGATATTGATCCCACGAAATCATTACAGATACTCTTAATCTTTTATCTTTAGGGTTTTTACTTAGACATACAGGATGATCACTCCCTATTATCGGAATCCCTTGCGATGTACCTGTGCCAAGAAATGTAACCTCCATACGTATTATTGAATCAGAACAAATGTAATTATATTTTTTTTGCTCAAAAAGTAATTCATTTATGCTCTTTGTTATTTATACCAATTATAAAATGTAAAAAATTGACACTTGTTTTTTTTAATAATACTTAATGTATTAGTAACTTTACATAAACAAAAAAAGCCCATTTCGCTATGCCTATTACTATTATGGGAGACAAAGAATTCGAATCTGTCCCCTCACTTAAGAGTAAAGCCTTACGTATTAATCTAAATGCCAATATCTATGGTACTTTTGCAGAAATTGGTGCTGGTCAAGAAACAGCCCGTAATTTCTTTCGAGCAGGAGGTGCTTCTGGTACTATTGCAAAGGCTATGAGTGCCTATGACAAAGACTTTAGTGATGCAATCTATGGAATTGAGGATGATAAACGCTATGTTACAGAGGCTCGTCTAAAAAAAATGTTGAAACACGAAGTGCGTCTTATCGAAGAACGCATTACACGGGAAAAACATCCTAATAAATTGTTTTTTAGTTATGCTAATACAGTAGCTACTATTGATTTTGCTAAAAAATATAAAGGACACGGCTGGGTTGGTATCCGATATCAAACCAAACCCGATGAAGATTACAATGAAATTATACTTCATATTCGTTTTCATGAAAACGATGCCAAGTTACAGCAAATGACTTTGGGAGTATTAGGAGTTAACCTTATTTATGGAGCATACTATAAATATGATAACCCTAAAAAGTTATTGAGATATTTATATGATCATTTAGATAAAGATCAAATTGAAATTGACACCATTAATTTTTCGGGACCTCGATTTAAGAAGGTAGATAATCGATTAATGAGCTTGCAACTGGTTAAAAATGGAATGACAGAAGCTGTCATGTTTGGACCAGATGGTAATAATGTATTACCTGCAGCTGTTCTATACAAAAAGAATATTCTTGCGCTTAGAGGAAGTTTTAGACCTGTGACTAAGGTAAACATGGATATTTACAAAAAGGCGCATAATATGTTCCTTAATGAAAATAAAGTAAATAAAGATAAAACTATAGAGATTTTCGAGATTACGTTATCTAACCTTAGAGCCGAAGGAGAAATCGATGAAGAAGATTTCATGTCAAGAGCTCGTTTGTTATGTTCTCTTGGGCAAACCGTTATGATATCCAATTTCCAGGAATATTATAAAGTAGTAGAATATTTCTCTAATTATACCAAAGAGCGAATGGCATTAGCTATGGGAGTTAATAACCTGATTGACATCTTTGATGAGAAATATTATAGACACCTTAGTGGTGGGATTTTAGAAGCTTTTGGTAAGCTCTTCTTTAAAGATCTAAAAGTGTACCTATATCCCTTAAAAAATGCTAAAACTGGTACACTAACTACAAGCGAAACTCTTAAAGTACATCCAAGAATGAAAGAATTATATAAATTCTTTAAGTATAATGGTAAACTACAAGATATTGTAGATTATGATCCGTCTATTATGGATATATTCTCAAGAGAAGTACTGCAAAAGATTCAAGATGGAGAACCTGGCTGGGAAGAACAATTACCAGAACTAATTCCAGAAATGATTAAGGAAAATAATTTCTTTGGGTATAAACAAGCTGAAACAGTGTAGTGCTAGATATTAAATTTTATCCGCACACTAATATACAATCACTTATAAACTGGTGTATAGTTACCCTTTAACTATACACCAGTTTACGTTAATTTGATTAGCCCAAAAAAAAACAGCTTATTAAAATGAAAATTTTACTGTTTGGAGCATCTGGTTCAGGAACCACAACATTGGGAATTGAAATTGAGAAAAAAACAGCTTATAAACATTTAGACGTTGACGATTATTATTGGAAGAAGACTATACCACCCTTTCAAGAAAAAATACCATTGATAGAGCGTAATGAAAATCTGAAAATCGATTTCAATACATTTGAAAATGTAATTGTGAGTGGTTCGATGGTGAGTTGGGGAAAAGAATGGGAAACAGCCTTTGATTTAGGGGTTTTCATCCGATTAGAAAACACCAAAAGAATGGAACGGCTTAGAAAAAGGGAAGCTGAGCGTTATGGAGAAAAGCTTCTGACTGATCAAAAAACTAAAAAGAATTCCGAGGCTTTTTTAGCATGGGCTAATCAATATGAAAACCCGCATTTTAAAGGTAGATCTTTAAAAATTCATAATGATTGGATTGAATTACTCAATTGTAAAGTATTGAGATTAGATGGAGAAACTGAATTGAATGATAAAGTAAAAAAAATATTAGCAGAAATAAATACCTAATACCATATATAAAACATTGAGCTCTGTATTAAAATTTACCCAAAAGTCATTGCATATTTACATTGATTTCACATAAGGCACTTTAAAATAGAAACATCAAGACTACAAAATTATGTCAGAATTACACATAAAAACGAACCCAAAGGTTGCATCGGTTTACCATAATTATTCTGATTTTGTTCGTGAAAAAATAACTCATCTTCGTAACTTAATTATAGAAACAGCAGAAGAAATAGAGGAAATAACTTCTATAGAAGAAACTCTAAAATGGGGAGAACCTAGTTTTTTAACGAAAAAAGGAAGTACTATAAGAATTGATTGGAAAAAAAGTAAGCCTGATCAATACGGAATGTATTTTCAGTGTACAAGTAAATTAGTCACCACCTTCAGAGTTATATATAAAGACACTTTTCAATTCGAAGGGAATCGAGCAATAATTTTTCCGATACAAGAAGACATTCCAAAAAAAGAATTGCAAAATTGTATTAGAGCAGCCTTGACCTATCACACTGTAAAGCATTTACCTACATTAGGAATATAAAAAAAGCATATAAATAATTATTTATATGCTTTTTATTTTAAGGAATGTATTATTCAGAAAAAGTATCTATACGGTAAACTATAATATTTGCGCAGTATGATCCTTTGTTTTTACCTTTAAAATAACCTCAGAAAGCACCCCATTTTCATCAATTACAAAAGTTGTGCGATGAATTCCGTCATATTCTTTACCCATGAATTTTTTAGGACCCCAAACTCCAAATGCTTCAATGACTTTCTTATCTTCATCTGCAAGTAACGGATAAGGTAATTCATATTTATTTTTGAAATTCTGTTGTCGTTTTGCACTATCTGCACTTACTCCTAAAATTTCGTATCCTTGCGCTTGAAAAGTTTGGTAATTATCTTTCAGGTTACAGGCTTCAGCTGTACATCCTGGAGTACTGGCTTTAGGATAGAAAAAAACGACCAGTTTTTTCCCTTTATAATCTTCTAAGCTAATGGTATTTCCATCTTGATCCAGTGCTGAGAAGTTAGGAGCTTTGTCTCCTACTTTTAATGTTGTCATGCTTTAACGATTAGTGTGAAAAATAAAAAATAAAAACATGTATCTATGTTTTCGATAAAATTAATGTAAAAATTATAATCCCATATTCTTTTATCAAAAATTTATGCCTTGTTAAACCATATACTTCCCTTAAAATATTTCTTACTTTAGCATAAAATATACTATTAACATGACCAAACAGGAAAAGGTAGATTTCACCATAAAGACACTTAAAGAATTATATCCCACTATTCCGATTCCGTTAGATCACAAAGACCCTTACACCTTACTCATAGCAGTATTAATGAGTGCTCAAAGTACAGATGTTAGAGTAAATCAAATCACTCCTCTCCTATTCGAACGCGCAGATAATCCATATACAATGATAAAATTATCTGTAGAAGAAATACGAGAAATCATAAAACCTGTTGGTTTAAGTCCCATGAAATCTAAAGGAATCCATGGACTTTCAAAGATTTTAATTGAAAAGCATAACGGACAGGTTCCTCAGAGTTTTGAAGCTTTAGAAGAATTACCAGCGGTAGGACATAAAACTGCAAGTGTAGTTATGTCGCAAGCCTTTGGTGTTCCTGCATTTCCCGTAGATACGCATATACATCGCTTAATGTATCGATGGGGGTTTAGTAATGGTAAAAATGTAACACAAACAGAAAAAGACGCAAAGCGTTTATTTCCAAGGGAATTATGGAATGATCTTCATTTACAAATTATTTGGTATGGAAGAGAATACTCTCCTGCCAGAGGTTGGAACCTTGATCAAGATATCATTACCAAAACTATTGGGAGAAAGACTGTAATTAACGAGTATAGAAAAAAATAAAAGACCTGTTTCAAATGAGACAGGTCTTTTACAAAGTTTAGTTTTAATTTAGAAGTGCTTCAAACTTCATATTTTTATAATCTATAACACTTAAAGCCTTTGAGTAATTCAAAAGAAAATCTACTGTAATTTTCTTTGGTACTAATTGTTGTTGCTCCTCTTTTCGAGAAGACTTAAAGTAAAATTTTGCCATATTAATTAATCTTAAATTAAGGGTTATTTATAGTAAATAACGAGGCAAATAATACTTTATTGCATAAAGAAATGTTAATTTGTTAAAACGATATTGTTTTTCTCAATAACCTTTCTCAAGTTAATCAATGCATATCTCATACGTCCTAAAGCTGTATTGATGCTTACACCTGTCTTATCTGATATCTCCTTAAAACTCATATCACGATACATACGCATCACTAATACTTCTTTTTGATCTTCAGGAAGTTCTTGTATTAAATTACGAAGATCTTCTTCAACTTGGTCTTTTATAATTCTTTTTTCGGCATTCAAATCTCCATCGCTAATAATAGAAAAAATACTAAACTCTCCATTATCTTCAAACTTAGGCATACGATTTCCTTTTCTAAAGTGGTCAATAACCAAGTTGTGCGCAATACGCATTACCCATGGTAGAAATTTTCCTTCTTCGTTATATTTTCCAAGTTTTAAAGTACGTATCACTTTAATAAATGTATCCTGAAAAATATCCTCAGATACATCACGATCAAATACTTTAGAGTAAATAAAACTGTAAATACGTTGTTTATGTCTTTCGATCAGTGTAGATAAAGCGCTTTCATCGCCTTTGATGTAATTGTTAACCAGAACTGCATCTGATATTTTGTAATCCTTCATACCTATTACTTTATTTTAGTACCAACAAGCTTGGGGCTCGGGCTATGTTAAACTTTAAAGTAAAGGTGTGCTATAGGCAGTTATTTTTTAGATTTTGGTTCAATTACAGGGGCTAATATAATAACAATCCTCGAGAATCAAACTATTTCTTGTTAATTTTTTTAACTTAACTTTCAATATCAATCCTCTTTACTACTTCTCAACTAATCGTTATATTTGCGCTCTTACCGCATATTCACTATGATTCAAGACATTACGACTTTAGATTCTAAGCATAATATATTAATTAAAGGAGCTAAGCTTCATAATCTCAAAAATTTGGATGCAGCCATTCCAAGAAATAAACTAGTGGTAATCACTGGGTTATCTGGATCGGGTAAATCTAGTTTAGCTTTTGATACGTTATATGCAGAAGGTCAACGTAGATATGTAGAGAGTTTATCTTCTTATGCCCGACAATTTTTAGGAAGATTAAACAAACCCAAAGTCGATTATATAAAGGGTATAGCACCAGCAATTGCAATTGAACAAAAGGTGAACTCCACCAATCCGCGATCTACTGTTGGAACTACTACAGAAATTTATGACTATCTAAAATTACTCTTTGCCAGAATTGGCAAAACCTACTCACCTATTTCTGGTAATCAGGTCAAAAAAGATACTGTTACCGATGTTATTGAATATATAAAAACGTTTAAAGAAGGTGAAAAATTACTCCTCCTTGCTCCTATTCATGTAGAAAATGGCCGTACAACCGAAGAAAAATTAAAAGTACTACAACAACAAGGATATGCTCGTGTAAAAATTAATGATACAGTTAGTAGAATAGAAGAAGTACATATTACAAAAAAAGATACGGTACATCTTGTTATAGATCGTATCATAAAAAGAGATGAAGAAGATTTCTATAATCGACTTGCAGATGCTGTAAGCTCAGCTTTTTTTGAAGGAAAAGGCACTTGTTTTGTAGAGACGCTACTAGATAGTAGTGTACGACAATTTAGTAATAAATTTGAGTTAGACGGAATTACATTTCTAGAACCTAATGTACATTTATTTAGTTTTAATAATCCATATGGCGCTTGTCCTGAATGCGAAGGCTATGGAGATGTTATTGGTATTGATGAAGATTTAGTGGTTCCTAATACTTCACTTAGTGTATTCGAAGGTGCTATTTTTCCTTGGAAAGGAGATACAATGGGTTGGTATAAAGACCAACTTGTTAATAATGCGTATAAATTTGATTTTCCTATTCATAAACCATACTTCGAATTATCTCTCGCAGATAAGGAATTACTATGGAAAGGAAATAAATATTTTGAAGGAATAGATAGTTTCTTTATAGAATTAGAAGCTAAAGCTTATAAAATACAGAATCGTGTAATGCTTTCACGCTATCGCGGAAAGACAAAATGTGCGACTTGTAAAGGAAAACGTCTTCGTTCAGAAACAAATTATGTAAAAATTGGTGATGCTACATTGACTGATTTAGTCGAAAAACCGTTAAATGAATTAGCGGATTTTTTCAAAAATCTGACGTTAAATGAATATGATGCTCAAATAGGAAAGCGTTTGCTAAAAGAAATCAACAGCAGGCTAGAATTTCTTGATAATGTAGGACTACAATACTTAACATTAAATAGAAAATCAAATACACTATCTGGTGGTGAGTCTCAGCGAATCAACCTAGCAACTTCTTTGGGTAGTAGTTTGGTAGGATCAATGTATATTTTAGATGAACCAAGTATAGGTTTACATCCCAAAGACACAGAAAAATTAATCAAAGTGTTATTGTCTTTAAGAGATTTAGGTAATACAGTTATCGTGGTAGAACATGATGAGGATATTATGAAAGCTGCTGATGAGATATTAGATATTGGGCCAGAAGCAGGAACCTTTGGTGGACATCTGGTAGCTACTGGAACTTTTGACCAAATTTTAAAAGCAGATTCTCTTACCGCAAAATATTTAAATGGTGATTTAACTATAGAAATCCAAAAAAAAAGACAAACTTCTAAATATTATTTAGAGATCCTAGGAGCACGAGAAAATAACTTAAAAAATATTGATGTAAAAATTCCTTTGGGTATTTTTACAGCAGTTACTGGGGTTTCAGGTAGTGGAAAAAGTACTTTAATAAAGAAAATAGTATATCCATCTGTATTAAAACAATTAGGAGGATATGGAGAAAAAGCTGGTCAATTTACAGAGTTAAAAGGTAATTACAGTAATATTAAACACGTAGAATTTGTCGATCAAAACCCAATAGGTCGTTCTTCTAGATCTAATCCTGTAACCTATATTAAAGCTTACGATGATATTCGTAGTTTATTTGCAAGTCAGAAACTATCTAAGATACGTAATTATCAATCCAAGCACTTTTCTTTTAATGTTGATGGAGGTCGTTGTGAAACTTGTAAAGGCGAAGGTGAAGTTACCATCGAAATGCAGTTTATGGCAGATGTGCATCTGGAATGTGAGACTTGTGGAGGAAAACGATTTAAAAAAGATGTATTAGAGGTTACTTTTGAAGATAAAAATATTGATGATATCCTCACGATGACCATTGATAATGCCATCGATTTCTTTTCTGAAAATAATCAAACTAAAATCATTCGCAAGTTACAACCTTTACAGGATGTAGGACTCGGATACGTACAGTTAGGGCAAAGCTCCTCTACGCTATCTGGTGGTGAGGCACAACGAATAAAACTAGCATCTTTTCTGGTAAAAGGAAATACAAAAGATAAAGCCTTGTTTATTTTTGATGAACCTACTACAGGATTGCATTTTCACGATATTAAAAAACTACTGAAATCATTTAATGAACTGATAGATAAAGGACATTCAATTTTGGTGATCGAACATAATCTGGATTTAGTAAAATGCGCCGATTATGTAATTGATTTAGGGCCTGAAGGTGGTAAAAACGGAGGGAATGTTGTAGCACAAGGAACTCCTGAAGAACTAAGCAAAAACAAAAAATCGTATACAGGTCAGTATCTAAAGGAAAAGCTATAAAATATTAACAAAATTGTAATACATATACTGTAAATAAAGACAAAGTATTTCGGCTAAGTACTAATAATAACTATAAAGCCAAAGACGATGTCTCTTACTGAACAATTAAAAACTCGCGCTGCTCAATCTGCTGCTAAATATCCTGAAACGATTCATAAAATAATGAATAATGGGATTGCTATACTAAAAGATGCTCAACTTGTAGATAGGGCGTTAAAAACTGGAGATAAAATTCCTGAAATAATACTACCTAATGCAGCAAATCAAAATGTATCAGTTCAGGAACTATTAGTGACTAATAAAGTAATCCTTTCTTTCTACCGTGGTGGTTGGTGTCCCTATTGTAATATGGAACTGAGAGCATTACAAAACTCCCTAGATGAATTCGAAAAATTAGGAGCAACTCTAGTTGCTATAAGTCCAGAAATACCAGATAACTCTTTAACTACTTCAGAAAAGAATAACTTAAGTTTTGAAGTTCTTTCCGATCTTGATAATAAAATAGCCAAAGCATTCAACCTAGTATTTACATTGCCTAAAGACCTAATAGAAGTCTACAAAGGATTCGGAATTGATTTAACACAAAGTAATGGCAATCAAGATCATCAATTACCTATATCCGCAACCTATATTATCGATCAAGACGGAACTATTAGCTACGACTTCATCAAGGAAGATTACAAAGAAAGAGCTGATCCAGAAAAAATAATCAAGCATTTAAAAATCAAGTGATTACACCTTGTTTTGAGTAAATTTTCTTATAACTAAAAAAATTTTGGCACGCGATTTGGTTACTTATTAATCAAATAGCGGAAACCGAAAAGCTAATGAGTAGGTAAAAACCCAAAACATTTTAGTTATGAAAAAAATGATACTTTTTATCGCAGCAATGTTACTAGTTGGAACAGCTGCACAAGCGGCCGATCAAAAACTGTCGGATCAAGTTGATAGGGTTACAAAACGCTATCGTTACGCACAGCCTATTGTACTTGTCGAAGGTGGTGTAACATTCTTTGTTTATCCAAATGGGGATATTGATTTTAAAACTCCTAAACGAAGAAACTATAATCAGTGGGATTGGAATTCTAGAAATTATAATTCACCAGGACGTACAAGAGGATATAGATATAATAATCGTTATACAGTAAGATATGATTACTATGGAAGATTAAACCGTGTAGGGTTAACTACTATAGGATATAATAGATATGATCAAGTAAGAAGAATTGGATCTGTCTTAATGAGATATAATAGAAGAGGAACACTAGCACAGGTTGGAGGATTACGTATCTATTATGGAAAGTATGGTCGTATCAAACATATTGAAGGTAATATACATTATACTGGTTGTGGTTTTTGTGGAGTCGATGGTTGTAGTGTGACACATGATCCATATTATAATTTTAATGGAAGATCAAACCAGTATGATAGAAATGAACACGATAATGATCATTACTACAAGAACAGAAAAAGAAAAAAGAAATATAGTGATCAAGATGATGATTAATATAAATTAGTTGGTTAGTTGTTAGAAGCCCTGTTACCTCTTTGGTAACGGGGCTTCTTTTTAACTAAAAATGTTAACCTTTCTTCTGGACACGACTATTATTTTATATTTATATCAACAATATAAAATTAGATTATACAGATGAAATTTTACAAATCCATACTTCTTCTATTTTTTACTTTAATAATCTCTGAGAGTGTTGCCCAAAAAATGGAATTTGAAGATTACGATCCTCCTTCTACACTAGTAGTTCCTGAAACAATTATTAAAAAAGCTAAGTTTCCTTTTATTGATGTTCATAATCATCAATTCAGAATGCCTACACAAGACCTTAGTGAAGTTGTAACAGAAATGGATAAACTTAATATGGCGGTAATGGTTAATTTATCTGGTCGAGGAAGAGGTTCCGACGAACACCTTCAAGGTGCATTGAAAAATGTAAAAACCAATCAACCAAATCGTTTTATTGTTTTTACAAATATTAGATTAGAAGGAATCGATGATCCAGATTGGACGACAAAAACGGTTACTCAAATTGAAAAAGATGTTGCTCTTGGCGCAAACGGGTTGAAAATATACAAAAGCCAAGGAATGGATAGTAAAGATAATCAAGGCAATAGAATAAAGATTGATGATCCGCGTATTGGACCTGTTTGGGAAAAATGTGGAGAACTAGGAATACCTGTATTAATTCACGCAGCTGATCCAAAACCTTTCTGGGATGCTCACGACAATCAAAATGAACGTTGGTTAGAATTAAAATTACGTTCGCGACGAAAAAGAGATGCTGATGTAACGGGCTCTTGGGAAACGATTATAAAAGAACAACATAACATTTTTAGAAAACATAAAAACACCAAATTCATTAATGCACATTTGGGATGGTACGGAAATAACCTTGCAAAACTAGGACAATTATTAGACGAAATGCCAAATATGTATACAGAAATTGGAGCCGTAATCGCAGAATTAGGACGACAGCCACGAAATGCAAAAGCTTTCCTTACAAAATATCAGGATAGAGTAATGTTTGGAAAGGATTCCTGGAAGCCTAAAGAATATTACACCTATTTTAGGGTACTAGAATCCAATGATGAGTATTTCCCCTATTATAAAAGATATCATGCATTCTGGAAAATGTATGGATTGGATCTGGACGATGAAGTTTTAAAAAAAATATATTATAAAAATGCATTGAAAGTAGTGCCTAATATAGATGCTAGTTTATTTCCAAAATAACTTATATAAATACAGAGAGTATTTTTAAAAATACTCTCTGTATATTATTTTTAATCGTCCTATTGTATAATAATAGTTTGGGATACTTTTTCAAACCCATATCCAGAAGTTAGTATATATTGCCCTGCAGATAATCCTTCAGAGCTTAACTGAACAGTATTACGACCCACTTTTCCTGGGTGATCGAATTCTCTTACCTTCTTACCATTAATAGTATATAACACAATTTTTATCAATTCTGAATCTTTCAAAATAATATCACTAAAGATTGGTTTTCCTCTTTGAATTGGATTTGGATAGGTAGTTATACCATTTATATTTCCAAATCCTTTATTAAAGGTATTGTCATTAATCGATGCTCTAGCCGAAACCGAAACAAAAACTGGATCACTATAAATTACTAATCCAGGAACGGCAGCATTCCGTACTTCACAAGAATAGGTGTCACTTGTTGAAACTGCAAATGAAGATGTATTCGGTCCTGAAGGATTCCAAGTATAATCCATTCCTCCTCCTACATTTACTGAAATCGTATTTCCAGATACAGTTGTTGCCACATTACGTTGTCTATTATACGAAAAACTAAAGGTTCCTAGAATACTACTATATGGTAATAAATCATCAAAATGTAAATTATTATTTCGTACGTGTAAATGACTTAAAGTTCGACCTGAACCAGTAACATTAGAAGGTAACATCAAGTCTTCAAAAAAATTGTTTTCAGCATTACACAAAACAATTTTTGGCATCATTGAGATATCAAGCGTGCCTCCTATCTGATTATCTTTTATAATAAAATATAACATTTCATCATAAGTTCCTGACATTATTAATTGACTTAATCCCAACCCTTGCACTCTAAAATCCAGTAGTTTTCTCATACTAGAGATATCCATAGTTCTTCCTGGAGTAACAGGATTGTTGTAAAAATAAAACCTACCTAATTCTGGGTGTGATCCTAATTTAAAATCTGTGAATTGATTATTAAATGCATAACATAATCTAAGATTTGGCATCATAGAAATATCGAGTGTACCTCCTATTTGATTATCCCTTATAATAAAATACAACATCTCATCATAAGTTCCAGACATAATCAATTGACTCAACTCTAATCCTTGTATTCTAAAATCCAATAGTTTTCTCATACCAGAAATATCCATAGTTCTTCCTGGAGTAATTGGATTGTTATAAAAATAAAACCTGCTTAACTCAGCGCCAGTACCTAGGCTAAAATTGGTAAATTGATTATTATGAGCATAACACAATCTCAAATTAGGCATTCTTGAAATATCCAAGGTTCCAGAAATTTGATTATCTCTAATAATGAAATATAAAAGATTATTATAAGTACCTGTTGTTATTATATCTGCTAAATTCAAACTCGCTGCTCTAAAATCAATCAACTGAGTCATTCTAGAAATATCAATCGTTTTACCTGGCGTAAAAGGATTATTTTGGATATGTACTCGTTGTAATACATCGTTATTCCCAAATCTTATATCGGTTAAATCATTATTTGATGTATGTAAATCAAGTAACGATGGCATTGCAGTGATATCTAAAATACCAGAAATATCATTATCTCTTATACTTAACCTTTTTAACTCTGTTAGGTTTCGAAAAGAAGCTGGAATTGTACCTGATATATTATTACCAGATAAACGAAGTTCTGTTACTCTACAATTTTCAACTTTAACTCCTTTCCAAGTCTCTATTGGACCAGCCAACCAATTCGTACTATCGATCCAGGAAGGACCATTGGTACTATTGTAAAAATCGATCAAAGCCTGACGATCTCTATCATAATCACTGATACTAGAAGAAAAAATCCCTAAACTTACCGAATTTAAAAGCGAGGTACTATCTACAATTACATTATAATCTCCAATATCAGAACTGCTAAAATTGTGTACGGTCAATGAAGAAGAAGTAGCTCCACTAATGTGAACTCCATTCAAAGTCCATTGATATGTGGTTCCCGATATGGGTGATGTTAAAGTTGTTGAAGTACCTTCTACAATGGTAATATTTGAAAAAGCCTCTGCTTGAACCGAAATATTTGGTTGTCCTACAGTACATTGCCCAAAAGTCACATCTCCTAGTATCCCTATAAATAAGGTCATGATGCTTGTTAGTTTTAAGAAATAAGATTTCATGTTTTTTTGTTTTAAGATGATTTAATACTTTTTTGTGGACATTTCCTTCCTAAGGTTAACATTTACCACAAACAAAAAACAACAACATACTTATTATCAATAATTTACAATCTAAAAATACATTAACAACACTTATTTAAATACGTTAAAAACTCTACTTTTTATTCCAAAATTAATTTTTGGCACACTGCTTGATACTATTAAAACGAGTGATAAAAACTAATTTTTACCACTTTTTTAAAATCACAGATTATGAAAAATATTGTTTTACTTTTTACTGGCTTATTATTAGCATCTTTTACTGCAAACGCATTAGATACTAATTCAGAAACCGTTTCTAGATATTATAATTATGGAAAGTCTTTCATCTTTAGTGAAAATGGAGTTGAGTTCTCTGTATATGCTGATGGCCAATTTGACTTTTATGTAAACAGACCTAGAGGAGGCGTAAGCGTAAATATTAATAAACCTGGAGTAAACATAAGTTTCAATTCTGGATATGATTATGATTCATATGTACAATACGATGATTATGGAGCTGTAGTACAGGTAGAAAATGTTCCTGTTTTTTATGACTATTATGGTAGAATTAGTCAAGCAGGTGATGTATATATTAACTATAATCGTTTTGGTAGAGTTTCTCGAGTAGGCGGATTATATGTTAACTATAACACGTATGGAGATTTTATAAACTGTACGGGATATATCAATAGTTTTAACAGGTATTATACATACAGACCATTTCACGCATTTTTCACTGTTCCTTTAGCAACTAGATGTATTGTGTTTAATAGACCATACAGAAGATATTATACGCCATACAGATGTTCTTATACCGTATACAGAAACAACTATTTTAACGGTTATTATGCTAAACCATACAGAAGCCGTAACTATTACAGGCCACATAATAGAATTACTAGTTACCATAGAGGTTCAAGAACTAGTAGAGCCAGAAGCTTAGACTATAGAAGTCGTGATAGAAGAACTGCAATGTATACTAGAAATGATCGTAATTATAATACTGTAAATCGTAGTAGATCAAATACTGTAAACAGAACAAGGTCCAGATCTAATGATAATGTATCAAGAAATATTACTAGGAATCGTACAGTTACTCCTAATTCTAGAACAAGAACAGTAACTAGAAGTACTAGGTCTAACAATCAAGTACGTGCTAACAATGGAAATAGAGTACAATCAAATTCTAGAAGTACACAAAATAGAAATCGTGTACAAACTACTCAAAGAAGTAGAAATACAATCGCTAATCGTTCTTCTAGAAACAAAGATAAAGTAAGAACTCCTAGAAGTTCAAGAAATCAAAGATCTGTGAACAGATCAAGTTCTGCACAGAGATCACAAAAGGTTACTAGAAGCAATCGTTCTCGAAATGTAACAAAACCTGCTAATAACCGTCGTTATACTAGTAAAGGAACAAACAGTTCAAGATCAAAAGCACAAAAGCAAAGAAGCAATTCTTCTAACAGAAAATCGAGATCAAATAATTCTAGATCTCGTACTGCAAGAAGTAGAAGCTAAAATGAACAATATATAAGAATTTATTTTTTTGGTTGGTTAGTTGGAAAATCCCCCAGAGTAGTATGCTTAGGCACCTCGGGGGATTTTCTTTTTTTATTGCCTATAGACACTATATAACTACTTACTAAATAACTATCTTTATTCTCATTAAACCTCTTTGCCACGATTAAGAACAATATGGGAAAAAAATTAAAAGCATTAAATAAAGATCTAGTTGAATTCATAAAAACTCAAAAACTTTTTTTTGTTGGAACTGCTGCACATGAAGGGCGAGTTAACATTTCTCCAAAAGGAATGGATACCTTTAGAATTCTTAATCACAAAAAGATCATCTGGTTAAATCTTACAGGAAGTGGAAATGAAACAGCCGCACACTTATTAAAAAATAACAGAATGACGATTCTGTTTTGCGCTTTTGAAGGAAAACCTATGATTTTAAGATTATATGGTGAAGCCAAAATATTTCATAAAAGAGATCAAAAATATGATGAATATATTTCTCTTTTCCCAAAAACTCCTGGATCCAGACAAATCATAGAAATGCATATTGACTTGGTACAAACTTCTTGCGGATATGCAGTGCCTTTTATGGATTTTAAAGAAGAAAGAACACAATTAAAATCTTGGGCAGAAAAACAAGGAAAAGATCGAATTGAACAGTATTGGAAAGAAAAAAATGCGAAAAGTATCGATGGTTTTGAAACGAATATTTAATCTATAAAATAGACTATCCAATTTTAAATACTTTTTTGATAACAGTATTAATATCAGAAGATATGTTAAGAATAAATAGGACACTTATATAGCCTAGTCCAATAAGTATACTTTTCATTCCTATATTTACTAATGGGTTAAACTGAAAATTCCAAAAATAAAACCCAAATACGAATACTACGATCAGTACAAAAGTTACCCATGTTTTTTGTGAAAATGGATTCATTTTAAACTTAGTATATACAATCCATAATTTCAATAAATTATAACAGAATACAGCACCAAACGTAGCTATAGCTGCACCCGTAACTCCAAATATCGGTATACAGATCAAATTAAGAATAAAAGCAAGGATCGCCATTCCTATTCCTATATATAGAATTAATCTATAGTAATCCGAATTAAATAATATCGAGTTATTGTTTCCCAAAAGGTTATCAAATAACTTTGTTATACCTATCAAAAGCACCACCCAAATAAACAATTCATATTCATCTGGAATCAACTCAAAAAGTTGATGCACATTACATAAAATAAGAATGAATATTAACCCACTAATGGCAAAAAGATTTAAAGAACTTTTTTTATATAATTCATGTAATTGCTTAAAACCCTTTTCGTTAATCAATTTAGCAGTTAATGGATAGGTAATTTGATGCATTGCGCGAGATGGGATAATAATAACGCTAGCGATATACGCACAGATACCATATTTAGCAACATTTTCTATTGGCAAATACCGTTCTATCATCGTTTTATCCAAGTCGATCAATAAAGTAGCAACAGAGCCCGCTAATAATATTAGAATAGAATATTTAAAAACAGAAACATAGTTGTTAGGTAATGAAAAACTAATCTTAAACTCATGTAGATTAAACGCATATAACATCATAATTATCAACCTTAGCACATAAACCCCAACAAGGGCATATATAAACTGTTCTATGGTAATTATTTTATAATAAACAAGTACTAAAAGAATCATTAAACCTATCCTAACGAATAACTCTTTTATAATATTTCCATATACACTTTTCAATTTTACTTTGGACCAAGCAAAAAATATTTCGAAATAAGACAAGGCAATTACTAATACATAAATAGTCCATACATAAGGTTGTACTATAGTATTCTCTTCACTAAAAAAATCTAGAATGTATTGATATAAGATAGCACCAATTGCTCCTATAAATAAGGCAATGCATAATGGCAAGATGAGCATTAAGCTCAAAAATCTGTTTTGCTGGCTTTTATCTGTATATGAGGAATAAAACTTTATTATCGTATTATGCGCTCCAAAAGCCATCAAAGGCCAAATCAAATTAGATGCAGAAAGCAAATAAGCGACCAATCCGTAATATTCTTCTTCTAAAAATTTAGTAAATAAAAACAAGGTGTTAATCCCTCCAATCCCAAACCCTAATAAGGTTATAATTGTATTTTTTATGGATTGATTAACTACTACTCCCATTATTTATAAAAAAGGTTTATTTCTTCAAGTTTTTTAATACTATAGACATTTCTTTAGTAAGCGCTCTCCTACTGTACTTTTCAATCCCTAAGGTTTCTGCAATTAATTTTCCTTTTTGAAATTTTTCAAAGTACGTAATTATCGTTTTTTTTATCTCCAGATATTCATGGTATTCAAAAAAACTCCCAGAATTCGTTTCTTCTATTAATTTCGAAATATCTGCATCCTTAGGGCCAATAGCTAAAATAGGTCTTTTAGAAACCATATACTCAAATAACTTACCTGGTATAATACATTTTGTTTCATCACTATCAATTTCTATCAATAGCAAAACCTGTGAACTACGCTGAAGCCGAATCGCTTCTTTATGAGACACATATCCATTGACCTTTACATAATCAGACAATCCATATTCTTTTATAGAAGATAACACATCATCACTTACCGCTCCAACTAATTGCAGTCTAAAAGAATTTGCGAAGTCCAAATTTTCTTGACATAAGTCGTACAATGCTTTCCATAATTGTTTAGGATTTCTTCCAGATAATAAAGATCCAATATGAGAAATTGTAAATTTGGTATCTAATGTTTTTTCAGAAACAATTTCTGTATCATATCCATTGGTAATTACTGAGATAGGTTTATTTGTAATCTGCTGAAACTCATTTTTGGTAGTAAAACTAGTTACAGTAAGATGATCCGTTGCAATTAGTACTTGCTTTTCAAAAGTCTTATGTTTCGCTTTTGAGCGCTTCGTGAGTTTTAATTTATGATGATATCCTATGGTTGTCCAAGGGTCTCTAAAATCTGCAACCCAATTGATATTTAAGGTTTTCTTTAATTTTTTTCCTATCAAGTGAACACTATGTGGTGGACCAGTAGTAATAACCGTCTCAATACCTTCTTCAGAAATATATTTACTTAAAAATTTCACCGATGGTTTAATCCAAAATTTACGAGCATCTGGAATGAAAAAATTTCCTCTGATAAACAATAAAAGTCTTTGTACAAAAGATTGTTTCTCTTTTTGGGTAATAATACCTTTACTAATAGTTTTGGATGTTTTCTTAGAAAAAATCTCTGCAAAACGATACGGTTCAAAAATAGGGTGCTTAAGTATAACTGTTCCTTCGGGAATTTCAGAAAACAACGAATCATCTTCTAAAGGATACGTTGGGTTTTCTGGAATATAAACAATAGGTTCTATTCCGAATTCTTTAAAATATTTCACAAACTTAAGCCATCGCTGAACTCCAGGACCACCAGCTGGAGGCCAATAATATGTAATGAGTAATATCTTCAAAATTTCTTATAAATGCTCTTCAGAAACATCCGTATTCCGTTTCTTATATTCTAAAAACAGTGCTCCCAAAAATAATAATCCAAAGATAATCGAACTGATTAAAGTAATTGTACTACCTGTTTTTACAACTTGAGGTTCAAATTTGAATTCTATTCTATGAGTACCAGCAGGAACAAGCATACCTCTTAATGCATAATCCGTTTGCACATACTCAACAGAAGTACCATCTATAGATGCTTGCCATCCGTTCTTATAATAAATCTCGGAAAACACAACAAAACCTTCAGAAGAATTGGTAGATTCATACACCAAATGATTAGGTTTATGGTCAATTAATTTTATAGAAGCTAAGCTATCCACACTAAAAGTGTTTTTAGGTAAAAGTTCTTTAAATTTTGAATTAACTACTGCTTCTTTTTTGTTATCAATTTCCTTTAAAGCAAGAATTTCCTCATTAGCAGATGCTACAAAATTTATTTTATCTACAAACCAAGCATTTCCATTAGCATAAGTATTCTGACTGGCATGAACACCTTCTTCATCATTGGTAATAAAATACTTAACATTAAACATGTTTAGTATCGCTACATTGCCTTTAGATAAATAGAAATCGTATAAATCCATGACTCTACCTAACTTAGCAGCATGATAACCACCTAAAGCATTATGAAAATAAGATGCTCTACCAGAATTAAATGGACCTCCTAGTAGATCATAAACTCTAAAATGTTCTTTATCCTTTAAAATCTGAGTATCTGCGGCAGTGGCAATAAAAGGTTGGTTAAATTGTCTGGATGAAACAAAGTTATCTTTATTTACATATTTGTAATCAACCGAGATAAGATCGATTAGAATTAATGTTCCAATCCCAACCAATAAAAGGTTCTCCTTTAATTTCCCTTTTAAGTAAAACCAAATTCCAGATGCAATCAAGAGCACAAAAACTAAAGAACGTAGTGTATCTGCACTAAAAATTGCTTTTCTATCTTCTTTTATTGCTCTTAGATAATTGGGTCCTCCTTGATCTAATAATAATCTATCCATAGCACCACTAAAATCGAACAATACGGATTTAAACAGTAAGAATATCATCGTAATTCCCCCAACTATAGCTGTACTATATTTTAGGGCTTTTATCTTTTCTTCTTTACTTACAAAATCATTAAACAGCCTATGAAGTCCAATAATTGCAAGAATTGGAAGACATAGTTCAATAATTACCTGTATAGATGATACCGCTCTAAACTTATCATATAAAGGAACATATTCTATAAAAAATTCAGTCAAAAAGCTGAAATTACGCCCCCAGGAAAGCATTAATGTAAGTACACTTCCTCCTACTATCCACCATTTCAGTCTTCCTTTTACAAGAAACAATGCAAACACAAAAAGAAAAATCACAACAGCTCCTATATAAGCAGGAGCACCAATAAATGTTTGATCACCCCAATACGTAGGTGCACTTTTTACATAAGACTTAGCTTGAGATGGACTTACACCAAGCGCTAGTAACTCCTGATACATATTAGAATCATCCCCTACATCTTCTGCCGAGGATCCACCCATAAAACGAGGTATAAAAAGATTAAAACTTTCTAATATACCATAACTATACTCCGTGATATACTCATAATCTAATCCTGCACTTTTCTTTTCTGCTCCATTAGATTGTATTGTTAAACCAGAATCACCTCTGGTACTATATTTGGTATACTCTCTTGTTGCTAATAAATTAGTAGCATTTAACAATATTGACAGAAAAACCGCAACAGCCATAATACCAATAGACTTAAAAAAATGTGGCAATTCCTTTTTTCTATATGCATCAATTAGATAAGACACTCCTAATGCTAAAACTAATAGAAACAGATAATAAGTCATCTGAAAGTGATTAGCAGCAATTTCTAACGCCATCGAAACAGCCAACAACATAAAACCCCATACATATTTTCGCTGGAAGGTGAGTATAATTCCACTTAAAACCAAAGGCATATAACCAATAGCATGCGCTTTAGCATTATGCCCTACTCCCAATATAATTATAAAATATGTAGAAAACCCAAAGGCCAAACTACCCAAAAAAGCTAATCTATAATCAACCTTTAATACTAACAATAAAATATAGAATCCAACAAAATATAAAAAAAGATAATCAGCTGGTCTAGGTAAAAATCGAATTAATCGATCTATTTTTTTGATATAACTATGTGGATATTGAGCCCCTAATTGATATGTAGGCATCCCACCAAATGCGTTATCGGCCCAATAAGGTTCTTCTCCTGTTTGATTTCTGAAATCTGTTTGTTGCCGTGCCATTCCAGTATATTGCACTATATCATTCTGTCGCATTTTTTTCCCGCTAAGTACAGGACTGAAATAAGCGAGTGAAGCAATTATAAAACCTAAAACAACCAGTAAATGAGGTAAAAATCTTTTTAGAAAAGGCATCATGTACAAAACGATTTACGAATGAAGCGCCAAATTAATCAATTTCCTCATAATCGATGTACTCTCCAACATCTTTATTACTGGATTTTTGCTTTGGCTTTTTATCTATAGTAGTGTCTCCTACAGGAGAAGATTGAGGCTGTTGGTATTGCTGAAATTGTTGTTGAAATTTTTCTCCAGCTTTCTTTGTTACATATTTAAGCAATAGAGGACCAAATAAACGCGTTAGTATCTTTAGTCCATAATATATCAACAATAGAATGAGAATTACCTTTAATACCCCTAATAAAGAAGCTACTTGCATATTATTTTTTTTCAAAAATAAGGAACTCTCTATACAATTACATGACCTCTATCCTAAAAAAATGATAAAATCTGCTATATTTGAACCAAATCTATTGAATATGAGCCCTAAATCTATGCTACTGTTAGTTAGCCTATTCCTACTAGGCTTAACTGCATCCTCTCAATATACCGAGAAAATTAATACGAATAGACCTGGTACTTCTCAAGGTGCTTTCTCTGTTGGTAATAATGTACTACAAGTAGAAGGTGGTTTTGGTATTGGGAAAGAAAAACATAAACTATTTAAAACTAAAACAAATACATTCAATTTTGACTATACAATTAGGTACGGGCTTCTTATAGAACAATTAGAAATTAATTTAAATGGTAGCTTTAGAACTGAAGGCGTTAAACAAACCGTAGGTGCCAATGAGGAAAAAATAAGACGAACCGATTTTGAATTTAATACTATAGGAGTAAAATATCTTATTTATGATCCTTATAAAAAACCAAAAGAGAATGATTCTATAAATTACGATGAATTAAAAAGCTGGAAAGAACGATATAAATTTAAATGGAAGAATTTAATTCCTGCTGTTTCTGCATATGCAGGTATGAATTATGTAAATACAGACAATCCTTTTACCTTTCCTACAGATCAAACTATTAGTCCAAAGTTCGTGGTAATGACTCAGAATAATTGGTGGACAAGCAATGCAGGTAGTTGGGTATTGGTAACTAATCTTATTGTAGATAAAATAACCACCGATAATCCAGCTTTCGGATGGATTATAACCAGTACACATACTCTAAATGATAAATGGGCCATTTTTGGAGAATATCAAGGACAAAAAAGTAATTTTTATAGTGACGACATATTACGACTAGGAGGAGCATATCTATTTAATAACGATTTACAGATTGATGCTAATATTGCTACCAATTTTAAGGATACCCCTTCTATCTTCAGAGTTAGTGTTGGTGCATCTTACAGATTTGATTGGCATTATAAAGATGAAATTATAGAAAAGCCAGGTTTTGAAAGTGGTATCAAAGGTAAAGAAGACCTCGAAGAAGAAGAGGAAGAAGGTAAAGATAAAAATAAGGACGAAAAGGAAGATGGAGATTTCGATGAGTTAGAAGAAATAGAAAATGATAGCTTGAAGTCAGAAAAGACTCCATTTATTAATGACTTTGAAGATGGAAGCCATAGAGATGCTATGGAACAAGATCTTGATGAGAGAAGAACAGAACAACGTTTAGAACGCGAACGAATTGAAAAAGAAAAGCAGGATAAAAAAGACGATAAGAAGTTCCAAAAAGAAGAAAGAAGAAGATTGAAACGTGAAGCTAAAGAAGCTAAGCAAGCAGAAAAGGCCAAGATCAAAGCTGAAAAAGAAAAACAAAAAATGATTCAGGATATCGATGCAGAGTTAGATAAAATGGAACAAGATGAAGGTGTTGATGATGAGCTTCAGAAAATAGATGAAGAGCTAAAGAAGTTGGAGGAAATGGAAAAAGGTCTTGATGCTGAAAAAACACAAGAAAAAGAAAAGACTGAAGAAGAAAAGAAAGCTAAAGAAGACGAGGATATAGATGCTGCATACGATAAGCTTCAGAAAGATCAGGAAAAAGCTAAAAAAGAAGAAGAAAAAAGAAGAAAGAAAGAAGAGAAAAAACGTTTAAAGGAAGAAAAGAAGAAGAAAAAGGAAGAAGAAAAACGTAAGAAAGCTGAAGAAAAAAAGAAAAAAGAAGAGCAAGAAAAAAATGATGATGATAAAGGCGACGATAATGAAGATTGACCTTTGTTAGCTTTTTTAAAGTCCAAAAAAATATGAGCCGAGTACAATGTACTCGGCTTTTTTTGTGTAAATCTCTTTTAAATATTTCTATCAATTCTTGCCTTTGAACATAATAATAGTAAATAAAAAAGGCCTTTTTTTATCATTATCTTCATTTTTTAACACTAAAAATACGTAGGTTAAAATAATTCTCTTATATTTGGTTAACCAATTTGGTTGACCAATTTAAAATTATGAGAATTAACCTAAAACCAGACCATTTATCTCCAAAGGATGAAGTAGAAACTGTAATTTCAAAAATACGAGAATTAATAATTACTCGACAACTTGAACCTGGAGATAAATTACCATCAGAACGAACTTTATCACAAAAATTTGATGCGAGCAGAAGTCAATTAAGATTAGCTATACAAAAACTTGAATTTTACGGCTTAGTAAAACGATATCCCAAAAGCGGAACTTTTGTTTCCAAAATCGGAGTAGGTGCACTTAATTCGATGATGGCTAATATTTTACACTTACAAATACCTGATTTTAAATCTTTAGTAGAAACTCGATTAATATTAGAAACAAAAGCTGTAAAACTAGCAGCATTAAGAAGAACAGACAAACAATTATATCAAATCGAACAAGCACATGAAGCTTACATTAATAAATCTATTAATGGTCAAAATGCCGTGGATGAGGATTTATTGTTTCATCTTAAAGTAGCAGAAGCGAGCTGTAACAGCGTTATCAATTCTTTAATGCTGGTTATTACTCCCGAAATCATCACCAATTTTGTTGACAACAAAATCTGTGATGAAACCAATTTTTCTACGTTGATACAGGAACATCAAAATATTGTAGATGCAATAAAAAATCATGATCCTGATCAAGCAATCAAAAGCTTAAAAATACATTTCAAAGACTTATATACCTATTGTAATACTAATTAAAAAACATGCCTATGTAAATTGATAGTAAAATAAAAAAGGACAGGTCAGACCTATCCTCTTTAATTATTCGATAATCACTTCAAGTTAGAGGGAGAAGTTAATTAATACGAATAATAGCGCACTATTACCTAAGTAAACATGCAATTGCAAATATAGCAAATCCGTACATGCTTAAAATTTTTGCTTTTGTTAATGTTTAGTTAAGTAATTGAATTATACACAAGTCAATATAGCTCCGAAAATGGCTATGCACTTATGTCTAAAACAAAACTAAACAATGAAACAATTACACAATGAAGCTTAATAAAATTTTAATTATACTAATATTGTTATTCTATCATTTTACTTCATCCGCACAGGAAAGTTATGAATTAAATGGTACAGTAACTTCTGCAGAAACGGATACACCAGTTCCTGGAGTAAGTGTTCTTATCAAAGGAACATCTACTGGAGCTGTTACAGATTTCGACGGTAAATACGCAATACGCGTTACATCAGGAGATGTGCTACAATTTTCTTATATAGGATTTGCTACTCAAACAATCGCAATTTCAGGACAAACCACATTAGATGTCATCATGATAGAGGATTCTGAAGCGTTAGATGAAATAGTAGTAGTCGGATATGGAACCCGAAAAAAATCCCACAACACTGGTGCTATTGCACAAGTAAAAGGAAGTGATGTAGCAGCCATACAAGCAACCCGTGTGGATGAAGCACTAGCTGGTAAATTATCTGGGGTTCTTATTCAAAATCAAAATCCAGAACCAGGTGCGAACCCAAAAATCCAAATAAGAGCAGCATCTTCTCTTGCTGGTGATTCAGGACCCCTAATTATCGTGGATGGCTATCAAATTTCAGGAAACTTAGCTACTGTAAACCCCAATGATATTGAAAGTTTAGAGGTTTTAAAAGATGCAGCTTCTGCAGCTATTTACGGTGCTAATGGTGCGAATGGAGTTATTTTGGTAACTACAAAAAAAGGGAAATCAGGCAAGCCGCAATTTAACTATAACGCCTACATTAGTTTTTCTAATAAATATCGTAAGAACATCCTAAAATCAGGGCCAGAATGGGCTGCAATTTCAAGAGAAGAAATTGCTGCTGGTAATTGGGATTTATCCCAGGTTGACCCAGCTTTTGTAGAGTATCGATTAAGAGCCTACGAAAACTCACCTGGCGCCATCAGTCCAGAAGATTGGTTGTTTAGAACTGGTACTACTGTTAATCATGATTTTAGTATGGCAGGTGGTTCAGAAAATGCCAAGTATTTTGCTTCAGTAGGGTATCAAAATGCAGAAGGTGTAGCGATAACCCAAGGTTTTGAAAGATTTAATGCGCGTTTAAACGTTGATACCAAATTAGGTGAAAAATTTAAAGCTGGGGTAAGTTTTAATGGTTTTACTTCGAGAAGAGACATCTTGGCTCATGACATGAGAGATTTATTAAGAGCATATGGTGTTCATCCTGTGTATCACACAGCCGAATCCATTGCTTTTGTACAATCGTTAGATGCTGAAGCACAAGGGTTAGGATTAGCTGCATTTGATAATGGTTATAGAGGTGGTGTCGGACCAACAAGCATATATGATTTAACACCTGGAGATAGAGTCGACGATTGGCATTATGGTAGAGCTAATAATGGTATTGGAGGTTCTGGAGATGCTGGACCTGCTCAAAAATTGGATAATGCAGATGCTTGGCAGAAAACCTATTTTGCTAATATCTCATCATATTTGCAATATGAAATAATTGATGGTCTAACCATAAAAGCTGTTTTAGGTGGTGACTATAATAATACTCAAAATTATTATTACCAAGGTCTAGGAGCGGACTCCAGAGCACGTACGGATCAAACAGATTTAGATGAAAGCACTAGGAATGCAACCTCTATCCTAAGCACTACAACATTAAATTATAAGAAATTAATCGGTAAACACGATATCGATGCAGTGATTGGTTATGAATTTTTAAATAACTACATAAACGCTATTTCTCTTGTAGGTACTAATGTCCCTAATAGTGATATTATTAATTACAACTTATTGGATCCAGAAGATATCACTACAACTGAAACCGAGATCACCAGAGCAAGAAAGAGTGTTTTTGGTAGAATGCAATATGCTTATGATGATCGTTATTTAGTATCAGCATCTTTAAGGAGAGATGGGGATTCTCGTTTTGGAGCGAATAAACAATATGGAGTTTTTCCTGCAATGTCTTTAGGTTGGAATATTCATAATGAAGGTTTTTGGAATTTAGAAGCTTTTAATCTTCTTAAATTAAGATTTAGTACAGGTTCCTTAGGAACAAGCGCATTTTTAAATGATTTTGATGCACAGAGTCTTTTAAATCCTATTCCAACCGCTTTTGGTACTGGGTTTGGAATTTCTGGAAACGTAAATAATCCAGATCTAACCTGGCAAACCAATACAGAAACGAACTATGGTATAGATTTAGGATTCCTAAATAACCGCTTTAGATTGAGTGTGGATTATTACAACTCAGATATTGAAGATATGTTAATAGGAAGAACGGTGTCTTATACAACCGTTGGTCAACCTTCAATAATAGTAAATAATGGTGATATGACAAGTTCTGGGTTGGAGTTAGAACTTTCTGCAGGTCTTGTTCAAAGTCAAGCTTTTTCTTGGAATATCAGTGCTAACTTATCTACTGTTAACACAGAAATTACAGATTTAGATTCGGTTGATGAACTACCGCAAATACAATATGGTCAAAGCGGTAGAGGTCCCATTTTTAGAAATTATGTTGGTGGAGAAATAGGCGAAATGTGGGGCTTAGAAACTATTGGTGAAGTAGAAATGCGATTTTTAGAAGACCCGACAAGACACCCTAATAACACTTCTGGTGAATCTTATGTAGTTGACCAAAATGGAGATGGGGTTATTAATAGTGATGATTATGTAAAAATAGGGCAAGCCACTCCAGATTTCTATTGGGGATTAAATAGTACTATGAGCTATAAAGCTTTTGATTTATCTATGCAATTTCAAGGTTCACATGGAGCAGAAGTATATAACATCGACCCGCTTTACTACGAGTCACAATGGTCTGGTAGGTTAGTAGATTCTTTTGATGTTGATGATGATGGTATTGCTGATCATAATGGAGAGTTTTATATAGGTAACAGAAGACAAACGGATTCAGGTATTCAAGACGCGTCTTATATAGCTTTAAGAAATTTAACTTTAGGGTATACTCTAGATCAAAAATTAATAACCAAAATAGGTATAAGTTCTGTTAGAATTTATGGTGCAGCAACTAACTTATTATACATTATGGGAGATGATTATACTTCATACAATCCTGAAGGTATTGAAACTGGAAACTCTGGTTATGCAGGACCAACAACGTATGGTGTACAAGTTGGAGCAAGTCCTATTATAAGAAGTTTTACGTTTGGTGTAAATGTTAATTTTTAAAAAAAGAAAAATGAAAAAAATAATCTTATTATTGGCAATAGTTTCATTCATCACTGCTTGTGAAGATTTAGAACAAGTGCCATCAAATATTGCAAATTCAGATTCGTTGACAGATTTTGAAGGTGTTTTAAATGCAGCATACTATTACCAGTTAGCATCTGTAACACCAATGGCTGTGATGGGAGATTTTAGAGCAGACAATGCCTTAATGATAGAAGAACCCTATCCATCTTTTGATAGATACAATAGTGATCTGTTAGATATGGAAGATCAGTTCTTTGAACCATTTTATATTGCACTATATAGATCAATCTTAAGTGCAAATAATGTTATTGAAAATTCAGCTAGCACAAATGATGTTGGTGAAGCAAAGTTTATAAGAGCCTTATCTTACTTTAAATTAGCACGTGTTTTTGGAGATGTAACTGTAAACTTAAGTTCTGGAGATCTTAGTTTAGATACAACGAGACAGCCATCTGCAGAAGTATACAATAATGTCATTATTCCTGATTTGCAAGATGCAATAGCGGCATTAGATAATTCAGGCTTATCTAATGGTAGAGCAACTCAAATAGCAGCTCAAGGTCTATTAGGTAAAGTATATATGCAAATTGGTAACTTTAGTAGTGCTGAATCACATCTTGCTGCTGTAGTAAATGGTGCTGCAGCTGCTGGTGTAAGTTTACAACCAAACTTTGCTGATATTTTTGGAGATGCCAATGATTTAAATCCAGAAATTCTCTTTGCAACTCAAGTATCAAGCTCAATTCCAGACGAATATGGTTTTACAGAATTTACAGGATGGTATATTGGTAATGATTCAAAATCTTTTGAACCATTAGATTTGGATTTAGTTGCCGCTTTTGATGCTGCAGGCGATGTTACGAGAAAAGCACTAACAGTTGATGAAGTTGGTCTAAGAGGAATAAAATATCTATCAGAAAATCCAGATCAAGATTGGATAGAATTGAGATTAGCAGATGTTATTTTATTACATGCCGAGGCACTTAATGAAAATACTAATGCAGATGGCTCGCAATCGGCATCTATTTTAGGTTTACTAGATGATATTAGAACCAGAGCTGGCTTAGCCAGTTTAAGCGGTACTGTAAATACACAAATAGAAGTTAGACAAGCTATTGCGGATGAAAGACGATTAGAATTAGCCTTTGAAGGACAACGATGGTTTGACCTAGTGAGAACTGGAACTGTAGATGCAGAAATGGGAGAAACGATTAACCCTAATTATCATGTATTTCCAATTCCAGTTTCAGAAATTCTTGCTAGCGATGGTGTAATTTCTCAAAATCCTGGATACTAAAGTTGTGTGTGTGAATAATAAGTAACATTATTATTTATTATGTATCCCTTACTCCACTATTCATTAATTTGATTAGTGGAGTATTTTTTTAGTATGTTACTTGCTATAATTAATACCTTAAAGTCATCAATTGATTTATAAAATGATACATTTCTATTAAGCATTTTTAATAAAAGGGTTATATATTTGTTATGAATTAGTGCAGCTGTATGATTACGATCAAAGAAATTACCTCTAAAGCGGATTTAACGACATTTGTTAAGTTTCCTTTTGAATTATATAAAGATTCTCCTTATTACGTTCCTTCGATTATTAAAGAAGAATTGGATGTAATGAACCCAAATAAAAATCCTGTTTTTAGAAATTCTGAAGCTTCCTATTTTTTAGCATATAAAGGCAATACTATTGTGGGTAGAATTGCGGCAATCATTAATTGGATTGAAGTAAAAGAACAACAAAAAGCAAAAGTACGTTTTGGATGGTTTGATGTAATTGACGATATTGAAGTTACCAAAGCCTTATTGGAAAAAGTTGCAGAATTCGGAAGAAAACATTCTTTAGAATACATGGAAGGCCCTGTTGGGTTTTCTAATATGGATAAAGCAGGTATCTTAATAAAAGGGTTTGAAGAACTTAATACTATGATCACCTGGTATAATTATCCGTATTATCAGGAACATATGGAAAAATTGGGCTTTGAAAATGCTGCCACCTGGGTAGAGTATAAAATCAAAGTTCCTAAAGAGACTAAGGAAAAGGTAATTAAATTTGCCAAAATTATTAAAGAGCGTTATCAACTTCAACTACTTAAGTTTAAGAAAAGTAAAGAACTTCTTAATTATGCTGATGACATGTTTGATCTACTTAATAAAACCTATAGTAGCCTTCAAACTTTTGTCCCGATACAACAGTATCAAATAGATATGTATAAGAAAAAGTATCTACCATACCTAAATCCTGAATATATTACCTGTATTGCGGATAAAAATGGTAAGCTTATTGCTTTTTCTATAGTAATGCCTTCATTCTCTAAAGCCCTAAAGAAAATGAATGGTAAAATATATCCTTTAAAATTCTTACATATTCTTAAGGCGCAGCGACGTAATGATACTGCAGCCTTTTACCTTATTGGAGTAGATCCCGAATATCAAAACAAAGGAGTTACAGCTCTTATATTTAAAGAAATGAACGAAACATTTCTTCGTAATGGTATAGAAATGGTTGAAACTAATCCAGAATTAGAGGAAAACAAAGCTATACAAGCACTATGGAATGATTACGAGCACGAACAGCATAAAATGCGACGAACATACAGAAAAAACATTTGAAAATTAAAAATCCGCTATTTAGCGGATTTTTTAATTTAATATTTCTAGTATGTTTATTCTCCCATCGCTTCTGCTAGTGCAGCAGACATTCTTTTATAAGTACCGTTCTCTAAGGTTTCTCTTATTGCAGAAAAAGCAGTAAGTGTTTGCTCAATATCTTCCATAGTATGTGATGCTGTAGGAATCAATCTAAGTAAAATCAAACCTTTTGGAATTACAGGATATACAACAATAGAACAAAAGATTCCGTGATTTTCTCTAAGGTCTTTTACTAAAGCCATTGCCTCAGGAATACTACCTTTTAAATATACAGGTGTCACACAGCTCTGAGTAGTTCCTAAATCAAAACCTCTATCACGCAAACCATTTTGTAATGCATTGACATTTTCCCAAAGTGTAGCTTTTAACTCGGGCATAGTACGCAACATATCCAAACGTTTTAATGCCCCCACAACCAGTTGCATTTGCAGTGATTTAGCAAACATTTGTGAACGTAAATTATATTTTAAGTAATCAATAATTTCCTGATCAGCTGCAATAAATGCTCCCGTACTTGCCATAGACTTAGCAAATGTTGCAAAATACACATCTATTTCATCCTGTACTCCTTGTTCTTCACCTGTTCCTGCGCCAGTTGCACCTAAGGTACCAAAACCATGTGCATCATCAACGAATAACCTGAAGTTGTATTTTTCTTTTAAAGCTACTATTTCTTTTAATCTACCTTGTTCTCCTCTCATACCAAAAACACCTTCAGAAATCAATAGAATTCCTCCACCTGTTTTTTCAGCCATTTTGGTAGCTCTCATTAAGTTTTTATCGATACTTTCGATATCATTATGACGATATGTATATCTTTTACCTTGATGTAATCTTACTCCATCAATAATACACGCATGTGCATCTACATCATATACAATGATATCATCTTTACTTACTAATGCATCAATAGTTGATACCATTCCCTGGTATCCAAAATTCAACAAATATGCAGCTTCTTTATTTACAAATTGAGCCAATTCGTTTTGCAATTGTTCGTGCAAATCTGTATGCCCACTCATCATCCTAGCTCCCATCGGATAAGCAGATCCATACGCTGCTGCTGCCTCTGCATCAACCTTACGAACCTCTTCCATATTAGCAAGCCCCAAATAGTCATTAATACTCCAGGTAACCACTTCTCTACCCTGAAACTTCATTCTATTTGATATCGGTCCTTCTAGCTTAGGAAACACAAAATATCCTTCTGCTTGATCCGCCCATTTTCCTAAAGGCCCTTTGTCTTTATATATTTTATCAAATAAATCTCTCATCTACCGCAAATTTGATTTCTTTTAAGTGTGCGAAAATACAGAAAATTGATGTGATAGCATAATTATATCACAAATCACTCCTGTAAATTATTTATTCACAAAAAAAGCATCTGTAAAATATCAGATGCTTATATATTTTATATTTTAAATCTACTTAACAAACTGAACTTTTGTAGCATCTTCTTCGTGTATACTATCAAAAAATCCTTGTTCCATCATCCATTCATCACTAAAAACTTTACTCATATAGCGAGATCCATGATCGGGTAAGATAATAATAACATTACTATCATTATCAAACTCACCTTGAGCGGCTAATTGTTTCACTCCTTGAATCGCTGCACCACTAGTATATCCAAGAAACATTCCTTCGCTTTTTGCCAATTCTCTTGCAGTATGCGCGCTATCTTCATCACTAACTTTTTCAAATTTATCTATTACATCAAAATTTGTGGCTGTTGGAATAAGGTTTTTACCTAAACCTTCGATTCGATATGGATAAATTTCATCTTCATCAAATTCTTTGGTTTCATGATACTTCTTTAAAACAGATCCATAAGCATCAATCCCTAATACTTTTATAGCGGGATTCTTCTCTTTAAGATATTTCGCCGTTCCAGAAATTGTTCCTCCTGTTCCACAGCAGGCTACAAAATGAGTGATTTTACCATTAGTTTGGTTCCAAATTTCTGGTCCAGTCGATTTATAATGTGCATCAATATTCAATTCATTGAAATACTGATTTATATACACAGATCCTTTAATCTCTTCATGTAACCTTTTTGCTACTTGGTAATAAGACCTAGGATCATCGGCACTTACGTGTGCAGGACACACATATACCTTTGCTCCCATGTTCTTAAGCATCGCGATTTTATCTTTTGATGATTTCGAACTCACTGCCAATATACATTCATACCCTTTAATTATACTAACCATAGCCAAACTAAATCCAGTATTACCACTTGTAGTTTCTATAATAGTACTACCAGGTTTAAGAATACCTTTTCTCTCAGCTTCTTCAATAATATAAAGTGCGATTCTATCTTTAGTGGAGTGTCCAGGATTAAAGGATTCTATTTTTGCATAGAAATTTCCTGGAAAGCCTTTCATAATTCTGTTTAATTTTACAAGCGGGGTATCACCTATAAGCTCTAAAACATTGTTATAAGCCTGTATATCTTCTCTCATAAGGTTGTGTTTTACATAGATTTATAGAACTAAAAAAGGGGAGTCTACAAACCTTTACAAAAACGCTACGAAGTTACGTTAATTTTTTTAATTAATTATTTATCCCTTCTAAATCTAATAAAAATGCATATTCTTCTGCCACTTCTTTCAGCGCTTCAAACCTTCCCGAAGCTCCTCCATGACCAGCATCCATATTCGTATGTAACAATAATATGTTTTCATCAGTTTTTAATTCTCTTAACTTAGCAACCCATTTAGCAGGTTCCCAATACTGAACCTGAGAATCATGTAATCCTGTAGTTACCAACATATTTGGATAATCCTGTGCTACTACATTATCATAAGGAGAATAGGATTTCATATATTCGTAATATTCTTTTTCATTAGGATTTCCCCATTCATCATACTCTCCAGTTGTTAGTGGTATACTATCATCTAGCATAGTTGTCACTACATCTACAAAGGGAACAGCAGCAACTACTCCATTATATAATTCTGGGGCCATATTTACAATAGCTCCCATTAATAATCCTCCTGCAGAACCTCCCATAGCATACAGATGATCTGAAGATGTATATCCATCTTTGATCAAAAACTTAGAACAATCGATAAAATCGGTAAAAGTATTTTTCTTTTTAAAAAGCTTACCATCTTCATACCAAGATCTACCTAGATATTCACCTCCTCTAATATGAGCAATAGCATAAATAAACCCTCTATCTAAAAGACTTAGTCTTACTGTAGAAAAATAAGGGTCTATCGTAGAACCATAGGATCCATAAGCGTATTGTAATAAAGGATTCGTACCATCCTTCTTAATTCCTTTTTTATATACTAATGAAATAGGCACTTTAACTCCATCCTTTGCTGTTGCCCAAACTCGTTCAGAGATATAATTATTCTTATCAAAATTTCCACCTAAGACCTCTTGTTCCTTTTTGATTTCTTTCTCCTTAGTTTCCATATCAAAATCAATCACAGAGTTTGGTGTAATTAAGGAATTATATGAGTATCTAAGTATTTTGGTATCAAAATCTACATTAGTACTTACATAAGCAGTATAGGTCTCATTATCAAATGGAAGATAATAATCATCTGTACCATCCCATTTTTTAATATTGATCTTGTTTAGCCCATTACTACGTTCACTAACAACCAAATAGTCCTTAAAAACATCTACATCTTCTATTAATACATCTTTACGATGAGGTATTAAGTCTTCCCAGTTTTCTTTTAAAGTATTTTTCTCAGAAACCTTCATCAATTTAAAATTCTTGGCTTCATCTGCATTAGTCAATACATAAAAATTATCCTTATAGTGAGCTATTCCATACTCCAAACCTCTAATTCTGGGTTGAAAAATTGTAAAATCTCCTGTGGGATCGTCAGCTTTTAAAATACGATACTCTGAAGTTAAGGTACTACTGGAACCAATAACAATATACTCTTTAGATTTTGTTTTATAAACAAATGTATTAAAGGTGTCATCAGTTTCATTGTAAATCTCTACGTCATCTCCAGATTTTGTACCTAGACTATGTCTAAAAATTTTATCAGAACGTAAGGTCTCATCATCTTTTTTAGTATAAAACAATGTTTTACTGTCAGCTGCCCAAGTGCTTCCTCCAGTGGTTGTTTCAATTAATTCTGGATATATTTCTCCAGTTTCCAAATTTTTAATTCGGATTGTATATTTTCTTCTACTTATGGTATCAACCCCAAAAGCAATAAGCTTATTATCCGGGCTAACGTTTAAACCAACCATTCTGAAATAGCTATGTCCCTCTGCTTCTTTATTACAATCAAACAATATTTCTTCTGGAGCATCAAGGTTTTCTTTTTTCCTTGAATATATAGGATAGTCTTTGCCTGTTTCATATCGCGTAATATACCAGTATCCATTTAACTTATATGGTACAGAAGCATCATCTTCTTTAATACGACTCTTCATTTCTTCAAAAAGATTTTTTTGAAAATCCTTTGTATGCGAAGTCATTCTATCATTAAAATCATTCTCCCGTTCTAAGTAATCAATTACTTCAGGATTTTCTTTATCATTTAGCCAGAAATAATTATCTATACGAATATCATCGTGTTTTTCTAAATGTGTAGCTTTCTTGTCAGCAATTGGGTTTTGAATTTCTATCTCCAATGTTGTCTTTTTATTTTGGTTACACGAAGTTGCAAAAATAAGGGTTAGTAACAATATAACTCTTAGACTTTTCATAATAATCTCTTAGTTTATTAACAGGCAAAATACTAATTTTGTACTTTATAATTTTAAAAAAAACGCAAATGTTTGGAGACATGATGGGAATGATGGGCAAACTTAAAGAAACCCAGAAAAAAGTAGAGGAGACAAAAAAGAGGTTAGATACCGTTTTAGTGGATCAAAATAGCGCAGATGACCTACTTAAAGTAACTATTACTGCGAATCGAGAAATTAAAAGTATTACTATAGCCGATGACCTACTACAGGATAAGGAACAGCTAGAGGATTATCTTATTCTTACTCTTAATAAAGCTATTACGCAAGCTACTCAAGTAAATGAAACTGAATTAGCTGCAGTTGCCAAGGAAGGAATGCCAAATATTCCTGGTATGGATTTATTTAAATAACAACTAACTTTATAGTATAAAAAAAGGAAGCAATTTGCTTCCTTTTTTTATATCATAATTCTAAACTAGTTATTTATTAACCTGAATTCTGTTCTACGATTTGCAGCATGTTGACGTTCTGTACAAGAAACACCATCTGCACATCTGTTTTTCAGTCTGTTTTCTCCATATCCATTTGCTACCAATCGACTACCATTTACTCCTTTAGAAAGTAAATATGTTACTACGGCCTGAGCTCTTCTTTCTGAAAGATCTTTATTACTAGATTTAGATCCTCTTGCATCTGTATGAGAAGCTATTTCCATTTTAGTTCCTGGATTGTTTGCTAATACAGGCATTAATCTAGTATCAATGATACTCTTAGCTTGAGAAGTTAATGTAGCACTTCCTAAATTCCAGTTAATCGGTAATGCAGAATATTCTACTAAAGAACACTCTACTTCTTTCCAAGTAGTTAACCCTCCTTTTTGAGTAAGCACTTCTTTACTTACTGTTTTAAAAGTAGCAGGTACAACTACCTCATCTGTATAAGCATCCTTAACCATAACTGTTTTAGTAATCGTTGCATATTCTGCTGGGATTATTTCTTCAATAACTCTAGCTGGTTCTGCAATCACTCTTTTAGTATAAGTACTTGGTTGTTCAGCAATTGGAGTACTGGCAGTAGTTGCATCCGAACTTAAAGTTTGAGTTGGTATTGTAGTAAACTCCGCAGGATACCCTTTATAACACCAGTAACGACAATCATCTGGGTTACTAGATGCACAATCAGGTGCTGGAGATCCAAGCTCCCATTGAGCATATGCAGGTTTAATCTCTACGGTTTCTGCTCCTGTTCCAAATTTAGCTGGAATAACCTTTAATGTAGAAGCTCCTTGCTTTTTAACAAAAGTTACCGTTTCTGTTTTATATTTAGCAGGAACAACTGTGAGCTTTTTTCCCTCTTCTTTAACTAAAACTTTTTCTGTTACTTTTTCAAAAGTTGCAGGATATGTTTTCAACTTTTTGTATTCTGGTGTAATTTGCACCTGTACCGTTTGATTTTCATAAATGTCTGGTGTTGTACAACGTACGTAACATTTCCCAGGTTCTGGATTAGCAGGTAGGTCTTGAGCTTGAACAGTAATTCCCGCAATTGCAAGAAGCACAAATAGAATGTGTTTTTTCATAGTTGATGATTTTCGTGGTTATTATTATGTTACATTTTAAAGGTACGAAAATATGTATACGAAAAAGAAATGTTAAAAATTAACATTTTAAAAAAAATCAAATTTTCGATGTATTGTATTTTTTATCGACAAAACACCAAAAAAAACTAAACTCTCATATTTTTATATTTTTCTTTCTGCTATTTATTCTATATTTTTATCAAAATCATTCAAAATTATTTAAAACTCGACAATATGTTTGAACTCAAAAATAAAGAGGGATCTAGTTATCATTTTACGCTGAAAGCTAAGAATGGACAAGTAATTCTAAGTAGCGAAGTATACAATTCTAAAGCTGCAGCAGTAAATGGAATCGCATCAGTACAAAAAAATGCATCTGAAGATGGAAGATATGAACGAAAGACTGCAAAAGACGGAAAGTTTTTTTTCAACTTAAAAGCTACAAATGGTCAAGTAATTGGTAGTAGTCAGATGTATTCTTCTGAATCTGGAATGGAAAATGGTATCAACTCTGTTAAAGAAAATGCTGCTGGAGCTGATACTAAGGAAATTTAAATTTAGTAAGTATCCATTTATAAATTCTAAAAAAAGCTGTTCAGATCTCTAAACAGCTTTTTCTTTTATATAGATTGTAATAGTTCTATAAAAAATTCATGCATTTCTTGAGTATAATCCAAATGCGTGACAAATCTTAATTTTCCTTGTCCCATACTATAAAAATGAATGTTTTTTGAAGCCATTTTCATAATAAAATCCTCTTCATTTCCTTCTATAGTAAATATAACTATATTCGTATCTATTGGTTCTACATTAGTTACAAAAGATACACCTTCTAAGACTTGACCAATTTCCTTTGCTCTTGTATGATCCTCTTGTAATCGATCCAAATGATGTTCTATAGCATATAAACCAGCTGCTGCCATATAACCTATTTGACGCATTCCTCCACCCAATACTTTTCTTATTCTAATAGCATGCTCCATAATCTCTGAATCACCTACTAATACAGAACCCATTGGCGCACCTAATCCCTTACTAAGACAAACAGAAATAGTATCAAACATTTCTCCATATTGCTTAGACTGTTCTTGTTTAGCAACCAATGCATTCCACAATCTGGCACCATCTAAATGATAACCTAGATTATGATCACTACATACTTTTTTTATTTTTATAATTTCTTCAAAATCATAACAGGCTCCTCCACCTTTGTTTGTTGTATTTTCTACACATACTAAGCTTGTTAATGGGCTATGATAAAAATCTGGAGGATTAATAGATTCTAGAACCTGATCAGCTGTGATCATACCTCTATGACCATCTATCAACTTGCAGGAAACTCCACTATTAAAAGAAACTCCTCCTCCTTCATAATTAAATACATGCGCATATGCATCTGCTATCAATTGTTCTCCTGGTTGTGTGTGTAATTTAATCGCAGCTTGATTTGCCATACTGCCAGATGGAAAAAACAAAGCGTTTTCCTTTCCAAACATCGTAGCTATTTTTTTTTCCAAAGCATTCACTGTAGGGTCCTCTTTATATACATCATCTCCTACTTCAGCGTTGATCATTGCGCTAAGCATTTCTGGAGTAGGTTTTGTAACCGTATCACTCCTAAGATCTATTATCATATATTACTTAATTAGAATATTTATTACTTACTTAATATAGGTGGGTTAAAATTCACATCTAAAACTTCCAATCGGCGAACCATCTGGTATTTTTGGCGAAGGTAAGGCTTTAAACTTTTCAGGTTTAGTCATAAAATCCTGAAGCTGTTTTAAATAATAATCATTATAATCCTTATTATGGTCTTTCTTTTTTTCCGACTTCAGTAATGATTGTATTTTCTTTAATGATGCATATACTAATGCACGTACCTGAGGGTAAGCATTAGGATCATTACTTAAATTCATGAGCTGCTTTAAAGTATTGCTTTTTACTATATGCTGGATTTCGTTATGATAATCATTCTTAGGTTTAGACCTAAATACCACATTAGTTAGCTTTTCTAAAACCTCCGAAACACCAAGCTGATCTGAATTCAAACTCTTTTGTTGCACTAAACGTGATATTCTTTGAGAGTTCAACAATAATGATAAACTCATATCACTTGCTGTAGAAGCTGCACTTATTGGATCAAATGCCACTCCAGTCTTACTACCAAATGATTCTCTAGAACGATCATATCCATAGGCTCTAGGAGGAAACAGTCTTAATTTATCTTCAGGAATTACTAACACTTCTGGAGATAAAGTTTGCAATACTTGTTCTAAAGCTTCTTTTTGCTTTTTTTCTGAAATTGCTTCTACAATGGTTTGAGCATCTCCTTTAACAGCATAATTATATGTAAGTCCACCTACCAATTTTACAGCAGCTTCTGTTTGATATCTATGAAAGAAATATAACGGAACAAATACGTCTTCAAGAACAGAATAAGGCTCATTAGCTCTTATATTATCTTTAGAGAAATTTTGGATAGCTATTTTTCGAACTTCGAGTATATTTTTCAACTCCTCAGAAGCGCTCTTTCCGTTATCCCATAAATGCGCCAAACCGTGTGCTCCTCCTTGAGGTCTTGCATCACTATCCGATATAAAGCGTAAACCAGATGCATACGCTTCATTTAAAATTTTATGCAACCCCTCTTGTTCATCCGCATCATCATTAAACTCAGAATAGCTATAGGCAACTGTAACTTTATCCCAAACTCCAATCTTAGTGTCATAGGCATCTGATAAATCAATAATTCCATTTTTTAATTTCACTGTTGGATGAGGATAATCCATTACCGAAGCTCTATTACTGGTACTTGCAGCAAAATTATGCGCGAAACCTATAGTATGCCCAACCTCATGTGCTGATAATTGTCGAATTCTAGCCAAGGCCATTGCTAACATAGGTTGATAATTATCATCATTATCTGCAAACGGTTTATTTAATAAAGCCTGAGCAATAAGAAAATCTTGACGAATTCGTAAGCTACCCAAGCTCACATGTCCTTTTAATATTTCGCCAGTTCTTGGATCCACTACACTAGCTCCATAACTCCAACCTCTTGTAGAACGATGTACCCATTGAATCACATTATATCGTACATCCATAGGATCAGCATCTTCTGGAAGCATTTTTACTTGAAACGCATTTTTAAACCCTATAGCTTCATATGCCTCATTCCACCATCTAGCACCATCTAGTAACGCCGATCTTACTGGTTCTGGAGTACCAGGATCCAAATAATAAATAATTGGCTCCTTTGCTTCACTCACAGTTAGTTCTGGATTTTTTTTCTCTAATCGATGTCTTGTAATATATCTTTTTGTTATGGGTTCCTGAACAGGAGTAGCATAATCAAGGTAAGATATAGACAGTGCTCCACTTCTAGGGTCAAACACTCTTTTTTTATAATTAGCATCTGGCAATTCTACAAAGGAATGATGCTGAGTTACTGTTAGATATTTAGAGTCTGGTGCTACCGACCATATTTTCCCTCCTGTTGGAGTCCCCTTATAAGTTGTTAATGCTTCAAACTCCACATTTTTAGGAAAAGCCCTAGTATTTTCTAAACTCAAGGCACTTTTAGTTTTATCTATACCATAATTACCTTCTTTTTGATTTTTTAATCTACTAGCAATTCCATGAGTATCTTGAAGTAAAAAAGGTGTTATATCGATAATATAAGTGTTGCCTTTTTTTTCTTTAATAGGAAAGCCATATAAAACAGATTTAGCAAATGCTTGTTCCACACTTCGCTTCTCTAATTTATTATCGGTAATTGCACGATATCTCTGATTGGGTTGTACTAATAATAATTTATTTCCAGCTTTTTGAAACTTAACGACTACTCCATCACCTATTTGCCCTCTATCCAATCCAATATCATTTGATCCCAAACCAGTAGCTAATGAATGAATATATAAAAACTCGACATCCAACTTGTTTACCTCTAAATATATCTCGTCCTTGCTTTGATTATAGTAAAAATTATAATATCCTTTATATGATTGTAAATCCTTTTGCTTTTCTAAAAACTGAGCAGATAGCATATGAGAAACTACTAGAAAAAGGCAAGTAATATTAATTTTCATTCTAAAATGATTTATGTGATTTGCAAAAGCATTAAAACTATAAAATAATAGTAAAATTATTTCCTACTGAACTGTTAAATCCTATTTTTGTCAAAAATAAATGAAATATGATTAATACTGAGACTTTACAAGATCTTAGAGAGCGCCTGGTTGCGTTAAGGAGGTATCTTTGACATTGATGCCAAACTTATTGAAATAGCTAACGAAGAAGAAAAGACGTATGCTCCTGATTTCTGGGATAATGCACAAGAAGCTGAAAAACTAATGCGTGCTTTAAATGCAGAAAAGAAATGGGTATCTGAATATGAAAAAAGTGTCACGCTGGTTGACGATCTAGAAATACTCTATGAATTTTTTAAAGAAGGAGATGCTACTGAAGCCGAAGTAAATGAACGTCATGATAAAGCTTTAGAGTTATTAGAAAATCTAGAGTTTAAAAATATGCTTAGTGAAGAAGGAGATAGCATGAGTGCTGTCCTTCAAATTACTGCTGGTGCTGGTGGAACAGAAAGTTGTGATTGGGCCAGTATGCTAATGCGTATGTATTTAATGTGGGCAGAAAAACAAGGTTTTAAAGTAAAAGAACTTAACTATCAAGAGGGTGATGTTGCTGGAATAAAAACTGTTACCTTGGAAATCGATGGTGAATATGTTTTTGGATGGCTTAAGGGTGAAAATGGTGTGCATAGATTGGTACGTATTTCTCCCTTTGACAGCAACGCCAAAAGACACACTTCTTTTGCTTCTATTTATGTATATCCTTTAGCGGATGATAGTATAGAAATTGAAATCAACTCTTCTGACTATGAAATTATAACCTCAAGATCTAGTGGTGCTGGTGGACAAAATGTAAACAAAGTAGAAACAAAAGTACAACTTACCCATTTTCCTACAGGAATACAGATTTCTTGTTCGGATTCCAGATCACAACATGATAACAGAGAAAAAGCGCTACAAATGCTTAAGTCACAACTTTTTGAGCTTGAACTTAAAAAACAACAAGCGCAACGTGATGAGATTGAAGCTTCTAAAATGAAAATAGAATGGGGATCACAAATACGTAATTACGTAATGCATCCGTATAAATTAGTAAAAGATGTTAGAACCGCTGAAGAAACTGGAAACGTTGACGCAGTAATGGATGGCAATATTGATGCTTTTCTAAAGGCGTTCCTCATGATGATGGGGCAAAAAAATGAAGATTAAAAAATAAAAATATGACAACCATATATCACAATCCCAGATGTAGTAAATCAAGACAATGCCTTGCTATTCTGGAAGAAAAAAAGGAGCATATAGAAATTGTTAAATATTTAGACACTCCTATTACAAAGGAAAAACTAACAGAAATTATTACACTTCTTGGTATACAACCTATCGATTTGGTTAGAAAAAATGAAGCAGTCTGGAAAGAAAATTTTAAAGGAAAAAATTTAGATGATCAACAACTTATTCAAGCAATGTGTGATCACCCTAAATTAATTGAAAGACCAATTGTGATAAAAGATAATCAAGCGATTATAGGTAGACCTCCAGAAAAGGTAATAGATATTCTATAAGTATTGAAAACAAAAAACTGCTTGAAATAATCAAGCAGTTTTTTTTAAATTAATTCTTAGTTACATTGTTGTCCGTCACTTGGGCATCCACAAACTGGTGGCGGTTCACAAGGATTTGCACAAGGACACGTTGTGACAAGTACAGATATCCTGGTAGTTGTACTAGCAACTCCTCCTCGATTATCCGTTATTTGCAATGTTACTGTAAAAAGTCCTCCACTATTAAAGGTATGTGATACTCCAAAAGGAAATCCACCAGATTCTGAAACACTTCCATCTCCAAAATCCCAAACAGAAGACACGATAGTACCATCGCTATCCGTTGAATTAGTATTATTAAACAAAACGGTAAAAGGTGCTACACCATCCGTATTACTTGTATTTATAAGTGCTGTTGGCGGAGCATTAACTATAACCGTTCTTGTTGCCATTGCTGTATTATTAGAAGAATCTGTAGCAGTATACGTAATTGTATAAGTCCCAGCAACACTAGTATTAACCGTACCTGATCTGCTCACATTTACCGCTCCATCTACATCATCAATGGCAGACGCACCTTCTTCAGTATACGATCCTCCTAGTTGTATGACTGTAGGGTTGCTTCCATTAATGTTAATAACTGGTGGCGTTGTATCTGGACTGGTTACATTGATTTGCACAGAAATTATTCCAACACCTCCATAATTATCCACTACATTAAGACTAGCAGTATAAGTTCCTGGACTATTATATGTGTGAGAAGTACTAAACGGAAATGCACCTTGTACATTAGAACTATTATCTCCGAAGTTCCATATTGATGTTTCTAAAGTCCCATCTGTATCCGAAGACCCTGAATCATTAAAAGATACACTTAATGGAGCTATTCCAGACAAAGGAGTTGCATTGATTACTGCAGTTGGCTGTGCATTAACAATTACTGTTCTTTCAGCTGTACCAACATTTCCAGAACTGTCTTCTGCAGAATATATTACAGTATATGATCCTGCAACAGCAGTATTTACATTAGAAGTATCAATTGTTAAAGGAGAATTATCATCAACAGTAGCTCCCAACTCAGTATAACTTTCACCTAGCTGTATAATCTGTGGATTATCTCCAGTTATGGAGATCACAGGAGCTTGTGTATCTGGATCATTATAAATTAGTGTAACCAACGCTTCACGATTAATAGGAGTAGAATTATCATTAACTACAGTAAAATTAATTGCGTGTTCTCCACTTATGGTACCGATATATTCTCCTACAGATGCACCAACTACTATTGGAATTACTTCACCCGCTGAATATGTAGTACCATCATATGCAAAACTTCCTGTATTAGAAGTAGAATATGTCATTGTATATGCTGCTGTACCTACAGTTTCCTCTAGATTAAAATCAATCTCAACAACATTATTAGTTAGCCCTTGAGATACTCTAGACAATGCTGTAAAAGTAAAATCAGGTGTATCTCCGACTTCTAACAAAATCATTTTTTGAACACTAACTCCCAAGCTGCTTGTGGCCGTAAACAGAATCTCAACCGTTCCTAATGTTGTTCCTTTAAACTGCCATGTCGAATCACCTACTGGTACTTCTGTTAAGGTTTCAGGATTCAAAGGAGTATCTGCAATTGTAATATCTCCAGCCCCTACTACATCCACAGTAGGAGTACCATATACATATTGAACATTATAGGTTGCACTGCTAATTTCGGTAATATTTAGATTTAGGTCAACCACACCATCTACATAGGTAGATTCTGAAGATGGCACTACATCAAAAGTAAAAGCAGTATCATTAACATTATATGTGAGCTCAAACTCTTCTTCTCTTTCTGATTGATCTCTTATCGTTATAGTTACCTTATTGGTACCTACCGTAGTTCCGATATATTCTATAACAAACTGTGGCCCTGCAGGCAAATCAACAAACTGATCCTCTGCAACATCCACTGAATTTAACACATAACTACCAGAACCTTCAGTAACATTATACTTAACTTGGTAATCTCCAGCTCCTATTTCTCCACCACCTGTTATGGTAAACTCAGAGGTTTTTGCTGTATTTAAAAATGCCTCCAAAGTAGTTTCACTAAACTCAACTTTAAAGAACACAACCAAATCCTCTGTTATTTCTTTATTACAAGCTATTACTAGTGATAATAAAATAACTACTCCTACTATATATTGATAAAATTTTTTCATCTATTTATCTTTATGGTTTTCAAATATTTAATGAAAATTATTTTAATATTAATTTGATTCCGAGACCAAAATATGGAGTAAACTCTCCTATTTCACTATTTATATGATATATTTCATTTGCTCGTATGTTAATAGCAACTGTTGGAATCAAAAATATATCTGCTTCAATACCTGCATACGCTCCGAATACTACGCTGCTAGTTTCGATATCCAAAACTTGGTTATTCTCTAAAACTTCATCTCCATTATTGATTGTTTCATATCCTATAGTTCCTCCTGCTCCAATAGATAGCGCAAACTTTCTGTTATTATTTCTTAATAAATCAAAAAAGAAACCTGCATTAAACCCATAAAGATCGACGGGTATTTTGATATCTTCATACTCAAGATTTGTAAAATTGGCTTGTATATTAAATTGTAAGAAGTCAAATTTGTTTACCTTATAATCAAGTGTAGTCATACCTCCAAAACCTCCATCGACATAACCTCCTGTTAAAGAAAGTGCAATTTTATGGCTTTGAGCATACATTGAAATTGAAGAAAAAAGAATAAAAGCAATTAATAAAGACTTATTAATTAGAAGTTTTTTCATGGGCCCTATTTTATTGATTTGTGATGATTCTTAATTTTTGCATCTTTTTTCCGCAAAAATCAGACGCAAAACTAAAAAATCGAAACGTAATTCTTATTATAATTATTGTGTCTTTATTGTAACTAAATACGTACAAATAACAGAATATCAAATCTCTTTTCTTATTTCTGTTAATTTAACTTAACTCAAACAAACAATAACCAACTGATATTAAGCATTATATATTATTTAACACCTCTTTAACCTACATAATCTTACCCTAACCATACTTTTGGGCACTTGTCTTAAAAAAATATGAGAAATACTATTTTATTAGTTATAATATCAATTGGATTATCTTGTTTTGCTCAACAAAATGAAGTTAGTATCAGTGGTAAGATTATAGACCAAGAAACCAAAGAACCTCTAGAGTATGCTACTATTTCTTTTATAACCCCAAAAGAAAACAAAGTTGTAACTGGTGGAATTACTCAGGCAAATGGTAATTTCAATATTCAGGTTCCTGCAGGTATGTATAATGTCTCAATCGAATTTATTTCTTTTAAAACCAAAACATTACCTCAGCAAAAGTTATTTAAAAGTACAAACTTAGGAACCATTAGTTTAGGATTGGATACCGAAGCTCTAGACGATGTATTAGTGATTGCAGAAAAAACAACTGTAGAAATACGACTTGATAAAAAAATATATAATGTAGGTAAAGATCTTACTGTTAGTGGTGGAACGGTGAGTGATGTATTAGACAATGTCCCTTCAGTTTCTGTTGATGTAGAAGGAAATGTATCCTTACGAGGAAACGATAACGTTAGGATATTAATCAATGGTAAGCCTTCTGGCCTTGTTGGGTTAAATAGTACCGATGCCTTACGTCAATTACCCGCAGAATCTATTGAGCGTGTAGAGGTTATTACCTCTCCATCGGCACGTTATGATGCAGAAGGTACTGCTGGAATTTTAAATATTATACTACGCCGTAGTAAGTTACAAGGTTTAAACGGAGCGCTAACAGCAAATACAGGATATCCAGTTGCTGCAGGAATCTCTGGGAATCTCAATTACCGTACTGGTGATTTTAATTTTTTTACTACTTCTGGGTATAATTATCGCGAAGTCCCTGGAAATTCATTAGCAGAAACAAGGTTCTTTAATATTGATTCTGAAATGCAAATCGATAATCCTGATACCTTTTTAAACGAAAGAAGAGATTTTGATAGAATCCGTAAAGGTCTTAATACCAATATAGGAGTAGAATGGTATATCAATGACAGTTCTTCAATTACTACATCATTTTTATATCGTTCTAGTGATAACGAAAGTAATACTACAAATTTAATCACCGAACCTGATCTGAATGGTAATATTTTAAGCAGTAATTTACGATTCGATCCTGAAGTAGAAGACGATATCACAAAACAATATTCTTTAAATTACACCAAAGATTTTGATGATAGTGGTCATAAATTAACTTTAGATTTTCAGATAGAAAATAGTGAAGAAGAAGAAGATTCAAGAATTACCCAAGAAAATATTACTTCTATTGAACTAGTAAACACCATAGAGGGACAAGATCGTATTCTTTTACAAGCTGATTATGTATTACCTATTAAAAAAAATAGTCAGTTCGAATTAGGATCCAGAGGGAATTTTAATGAATTGGACACAGAATTTTTAGTACAATTTGATAATAATGGGATTGTAACAACAGATACTGGTTTATCTAATAATTTAATTTACAAAGAACAAGTAAATGCGGCGTATACTCAATTTGGCAGCAAATCAGGTAATTTCTCTTATCTTTTAGGACTTAGACTAGAAGGCACAAGAATAACGATAGATCAAAAAACAAGTGGTGATTTTAGCAGGAAAAACTATACAGATCTATTCCCTACTGTAAATTTAGGATATCAATTATCAAAAAAACAGAGTCTTACTCTTGGCTACAATCGTAGAATTAGAAGACCTCGCTCACGATTTATTAATCCTTTTCCATCCAGATCCAGTGCAACCAATATTTTTCAGGGTAATCCAGATATAGATCCCAGTTATTCTAATGCGTTTGATCTAGGATATTTAAACAGAATAGGAAAACTAACATTAAATTCCTCCATATACTATAACAGATCTACACAAGTATTTACTTTTATTTCTGAAGATACAGGAGAAACGGCAATTATTGGCAATGGTACAGAAGTACCAATTATAAGAAGAACACCTGTAAATCTATCTAGTTCTGATCGTTATGGATTCGAATTTACATTGACTTATAGTCCAAGTAGAAAGTGGAGACTTAATGGAAGTTTTAATGCTTTCCAAAATAATATCAGAGGCGATTTTAATGGTCAAAACTTTGATGCAGATAATTTCAGTTGGTTTGCGAGATTAAGTAACAAACTAACACTCCCTGCTAAAATTGATTGGCAAACTACTGCCTTTTATGCAGGCCCTAGCGAAAATGCTCAAACCAAAAGAGAAGGTCTCTTTTCTATGAATTTAGCATTTAGCAAAGATTTATTCAAGGATAAAGCTTCATTAACATTTAACATCAGTGATCTTTTTAATTCTAGAAAAAGACAAAGTATATCAACGACTGAAACTTTTATTTCTGACAGCGAATTTCAATGGAGAGAACGTAGCTTTACATTATCGTTTACCTATCGATTTAATCAGAAAAAGAAGAGACAACGTTCTAGAGGGAACTTTAATGGAGGTGATGAAGAATTCGAAGGGTAATCTAAAAAGAGTACTTATTTACTTAAAAATACTGCATAGAAAAAGGGAGTACATTGACTCCCTTTTTTATATATAATCTATACTATATTTTATGCTTCTTCTCTAGCCTTACGTTTTGCTTCTTGCTTTAATTTAAAATTCTCAATTGTAGCTCCAAAAATCCAGTAAGGAACAACAAAAGTTAATAAAAATATCATCAACCAAAATCCAATAGTAAGGATTGTTAAGAATGCTAAGAAACCAAGGTATTGATCAAATTCGAACATAATAGTAATCTAATTTCAATTTTTGCCAAAGATAATAACTCTTCCTTTTATCTCATAGCATAAATATGATTTATTTTAAAAACTAAAATTTAAACATTGAAACCTTTTAAAAAGTACTTGCTTTACTCAGAAATGGTTTTACAAATTCTTAAATTTGCGCTTCAAAAAAACAAATCATCATTGCTATGGAATATAGAATAGAAAAAGATACAATGGGCGAAGTAAAAGTGCCTGCTGATAAACTTTGGGGAGCACAGACAGAACGTTCCAGAAATAATTTTAAAATTGGTGCAGCGGCCTCAATGCCCTTAGAAATTGTATATGGTTTTGCTTATTTAAAAAAAGCAGCAGCTTTTACAAATTGTGAATTAGGTGCACTACCGATTGAAAAAAGAGATCTTATTGCTACAGTATGTGATGAAATTTTGGAAGGAAAACATGATGATCAATTTCCTTTAGTAATCTGGCAAACGGGTTCTGGTACGCAAAGTAATATGAATGTGAATGAAGTTGTTGCTAACAGAGCACATCAATTGGCTGGGAAAACAATTGGTGAAGGAGAAAAAACCATCCAACCTAATGATGATGTAAACAAATCTCAATCATCCAATGATACTTTTCCTACAGGTATGCATATTGCGGCGTACAAAAAAATCGTAGAAGTAACTATACCTGGAATCACACAATTAAGAGATACCTTAAAGAAAAAATCAGAAACTTTTAAGGATGTAGTAAAGATTGGGCGTACTCATTTTATGGATGCAACTCCGCTCACGATTGGTCAAGAATTATCAGGATATGTTTCTCAATTAGATCATGGTTTAAAAGCTTTAGAAAATACATTACCTCACTTAGCAGAAATTGCCTTGGGTGGAACTGCCGTAGGAACAGGTTTAAATACACCAAAAGGATATGCTAAAAGAGTTTCAGAATTTATCGCTCAGTTTACAGGACTCCCTTTTATTACAGCTGAAAACAAATTTGAAGCGTTAGCGGCTCATGATGCCTTTGTAGAAACTCACGGAGCGTTAAAACAAATTGCAGTATCATTAAATAAAATAGGAAATGATATCCGTATGCTGGCTTCTGGGCCAAGAAGTGGAATCGGTGAATTAATTATCCCCGCTAATGAACCTGGAAGTTCTATTATGCCAGGAAAAGTAAATCCAACACAATGTGAAGCTTTAACAATGGTATGTGCTCAAGTTATGGGTAATGATGTAGCTATCAATGTTGGTGGAATGCAAGGACATTTTGAATTGAATGTTTTTAAACCTGTAATGGCAGCTAATCTTTTACAGAGCGCACAATTAATTGGTGATTCTTGTGTTTCTTTTGATGAGCACTGTGCTCAAGGTATTGAACCAAATCAGGCCAGAATTACTGAATTACTAAATAATTCTCTAATGCTGGTTACTGCACTAAATACCAAAATCGGTTATTATAAAGCTGCGGAAATTGCAAATACTGCGCATCAAAACGGAACTACATTAAAACAAGAAGCAATTGCTTTAGGATATGTAACAGAAGAAGAATTTGATCAATGGGTAAAACCTGAAGATATGGTAGGTGCTCTTAAATAAGTTGAAACCGTATATCTAAATCATAAAAAAACCAGATGTGTATATACATCTGGTTTTTTATTCCCCACTACTATAACTAACTACTAGAATTTCCCAACGAATTCTAATATGCTGTATCTTCCAATTTACAATTACATCCTACCTGTGTATTGCGTGACTACAAGCCTTTGGAAGCTCTCTCAAAAATTCTCGTATAATCTTAAAATTAATGCGAAATGATTTCATAATAATTTGTGTAATGTTGCTGTATAGATCTTGAATTTATATAATATAAAAACTACTTTCTTGATTTTATGAAACATGTGTAGCTCTCCATATTTCATTTCTTTTGGTTCTGCTAGTATCTATTATCTATGAATAGCGTGACTGCTTGCTTTAGGAAGTTCTCTTAAAAACTCTAAAATAAAACGGAAATTAATGCCTAGTAAATTCATAATGTTGTATGTGTAAAAATGGTTTGTAAATCTTTTATTAATAACTATGGTACAAATATAGGTCAGGAATACACACAACACAATGGGGGAAAACACCCAATTTGCATAGTGGGATATCCCCTGATTAACCATAAATATCTGATTTAAAGTATTTTATATCATTTCCAGAAACACAATTATCTTAGAATTGTAGTGTCATATTCCGTTTTTTACTTCAAAAATTTCAAAAAGAACGAAAAAATATCAATTTTTCACGAATTCTATTTGATATCCAACAAATTCTAAAAACCAATAACAGTATTTAAAAATAGCTTTATATAGTGCAGAATATATTGAAACTTAATAAATGAATTAGTATATTATAAAAACGGCAATAAAAATATTGAGTGTACAAAAAAATGATAACACTATATGTATTCGATCCTAAGTTTATATAGTTACAATTTTTTAAACCCTTTTGAAATATTTTTGAAACTCAAAAAATAATCAACCATCAACCAAAATGAAAAGCACGATTACTCCAACCATTATACTTTCTCTTCTATTATTACTTATAGTTAAATCTATAAAACAAAATAAAGCTGAAACTATATACGTACCCATAGTTACCATGGATTCTATACAGATGCCAATAGAGGTGCTTGGTGAAGAAGGTACTATTGTAGAACGTACTTTTTCTATAGATAATCAAACATTAAGCAATACAACAAAAATATGGTTAATGGTTAACAATCTAAGTTACCAAAACAAAGCCTCGATCAAAATTAACAATGAATCATGGTTATCACTGAACCATACTACTGTAGAGGTAAATCCAAAAGAATTAGCTTATGGAGGTATGGTTCATGGAGGATTCAATACCATTCGATTTACAATTCCTTCTAATGGTTTAAGAGAAGGAAGTAATACTATACAATTTAGGTTTGATACTTCTGATGGTATCTCTATAGGATATCGTGTTATTAAAATGAATTTAATAGATTCAAATGAAACTAAGCTATTACCCGAAAGTTCTTTTATACAAGATACCCCAAACACTTGGACAGCTCCTGCTAATAGTTCTGTGCAGAATGGAGAAAATTTATGGTATAACAAAGATTTATGGAATCATTATCCTCTAAATAATAATGAAGATTTTGGTATGATAAGACTATCCCTGATAGAAGAACCATTAGAGCCAAATGTACGGATTGCCACACACAAGATGGTAGAGATCTTGAAATGTTTAGTTACTCTAATCTATCAATTATAGAACGTGCTAAATTTCACGGAATGACGGAACAGGAAGGAAAAGATATAGCTGCTTATATACGAAGCTTATCTTCAAACTCTAATATCGGAAGGCATGGAAGACCTTGGAATCCACCTTACCAACCAGGTCCTGTACTAAAAGATAGATCTATTGAACAATGGGCTGCAGGTGCTGGTTTAGACTGGGTACTTGAAAATGATGCAGATATGGCACCTTATATTTTTACTAATGGAACTAGTAAAATAGGTGTGAGAAGCGTTTTTGATTCTGATAAAATGGATGACCGTACCTTATTACCTCTTGCAATACAATTACCAGATTGGAAACACTGGTTACCAATAATACATCCTAAGGATGCATATACCAAAAATGAATGGTGGAATAATACCTTGCCAGATGTTCAAAATCCTATAAAAAACTATGAAACTATAAGATCTCAATTTGTGAACAACTATAATCCTAGCAATATTGAAGGTTTTAATGTACCCCAAAAATTACGATATGTAGGTCTAGGACTTGATGGAAGAACTGGTTTTAGATATTTTTATCAACATGGCGCAAATGACACAAAACATTGGAGATCTGAAGGAGGAAATGCAAATCAACATTTAACAAACGGTGTTGATTTAGAGATGGCAAAAACTAGTATGGCTAGACTACAGGCTGTGAAATACTTTGAGTTGGTAAATGAATTTAACCTTCAGGATAAAGCTCCACAAACAGTCCCAAACGTTGAAGAAGATCAACCGTTAGATAGACAATGGCCAGTAAAATGGTATTCTGTATTTGAAGTACCTGCCCATTTTACCTCTAATAATAGTAGACATTATATTGGTCAAGAGCATAGAACAGCGCATTTTGAAACAACAGCTTGGTATAATTTACAATTTGTAGTAAATGGAGGAAATGGATTTGTAGGAGGAACAACTCCTACAGATTTTAATTACCATACTCCTTTTATGGGGTTCTCAGCATATTATTCTGGAATATCAGAACCACTCCGAAGGTTTTCTGCTATTAACCACATGTATCAAATACGTACTTGGTCAGGGAATAATGGTCCAGGAAATGAGGGGTTTAGAATATCCAATCAAGGGATATGGGAAATGATGGGTAGTAGTAATAGTAACCAAGAATTCCATACCCCATCATATGATATCGTAAAACAACTCGATAATATAGAAGTAGGATTAGCAGATACTGTATTAGAAGCCATGTTGCTTCAATTTTTAAAAGAGGCTGAAAAATATGATCTAAACACCTGGCCGAGAACTACAGATGGAGGTAATTACCAATTAGATTCTGCTAATAAAACCACTGCTGATTTAGTAACCGTACAACATAATGGAACTCCAAATAATCAACGGTTATTATATCATTATGCTGATAAATTCTATGATATTATCCCTAGAATCAAGAATAACTTTAATGTGCATTGTAGCATTACAAATCGAATAACAAATTGGTGTAAAGCTGCTTGGCCTCTAATAGATTTCGAAAAGTATCTAATTAACAACTGTAATGATGAAGTACTAGATTGTAATCGAATCGCAATTGATGAGGGCAATACTTATAAAATAAAAACAACACACGATAAATGTATCAATGCAACCGAAAACAATGGATACAACATAACTCAACAAACTTGTGGCGATAATATTGCTGAAAACTGGATTTTAGAAAATGCTGAAAGTGGGTATTACTATATAAGAAATATGGATACAGATAAGTATATGAGTACCACTGGTAATAATAACGGAGATCACATTGAAGAGGCTACTTTCTCTGGTAATGACAATCAAAAATGGGAAATAAAAGAAATCAACGAGTGTAAATTCAATATTATTGCAAAAGTTGCTAATAAATGTCTTGATCTTAAAAGTGGAAACAGTTCAAATGGAACTCGTTTTCAGTTATGGGATTGTGTAAATACTAATAGTGAAAACAGAGCATATAGTTTTGAGTTAGCTACAAACGAAAACTTAGGTACAGAAGATAATGTAATATCCAATCTGTTACTATTTCCAAATCCTACAAACTCTATAATCAATATTAAATTATCCAATAACAATTTCGGGAAGTCTACACAAATTAGAATATATGATTTTATGGGCAAGCTTATAAAAAAGACAACTTCTCAAGAAGAGTTGATCCAGATTAATTTAGAAAACATCTCAGCTGGAAATTATTTCATAAGAGTAATTAATGGTAAGAAGTCATTTGATACTTTTTTTATTAAAAAATAAAAAACAACATTATAAACATATATTGATTATAAAAACAAAAAATCCTTACTACATAGATAAGTAAGGATTTTTTGTTTTTACGTTAATGAAAATATTTAGATCATTTCCAAAACGGTAGGAGCTTCTACTTTTTCTAAAGCTTGTTCTAAATCCCAAATCAAATCCTTTGCACTCTCTACACCTATTGATAACCTAACCAATTGATCGGTAATATTCATTTGTTGTCTCTGTGCTTCATCAACTCCTGCATGAGTCATTGTTTTTGGGTGTTCTGATAAACTTTCTGTACTTCCTAAACTTACAGCAAGCTTCATTAGTTTAAGATTATTAAGAAACGTAAATGCTTCTTTTTCTCCTCCTATAATATCAAAAGACACCATCGCTCCTGGCGCAGTACATTGTTTCTTATAGATAGTATGTGCCTCTGTTCCTTCTTCTAATAATCCTAGATAGTATACTTTTTCTACCTTAGGATGCTTCTCTAAGTAATCCGCAACCACCTGAGCATTCTGTGTTTGCTGATCCATACGAACTTTTAGAGTCTCTAAACTTCTTAGCATTAACCACGCTGTATGGGGGCTTACCATATTACCCAAGAATGTACGTAACGTTTTTACACGAATCATTAATTCTGTATTTCCTAATACAGCTCCTGCAATTAAATCACTATGACCACCAATATATTTTGTTGCAGAATATAATACCAGATCAGCACCACATTGTAAAGGATGCTGCCATAATGGTCCCATATAGGTATTATCTACAGCTACTAATGTTTTCCTTTCTTCGGTACTATACTTTGCCGCAATCTCACTAAATTTCTCTATATCTACTATATCATTTGTTGGATTTGCAGGAGTTTCCAAATAAATCATGGCTAGTTTATCTGATTTACCAGAAGCTTCAATCATCTGCGTTACCTCTTCCATACTTTGATTAGGCATTACACCAATAGTATCTACTCCAATTTTATCCAAAAAATGATGGATAAAATGGTCAGTTCCTCCATATACAGGATTACTATACACCAATAAATCACCTGGTTTTAAAAACTCAAGTAATACCGTACTAATTGCAGACATACCACTTTCGAACACCGCACAATCATCTGCTTTGTCCCAGAGACACAATCTATTTTCCAATATTTCTAAATTAGGGTTATTGATTCTACTGTATATCAATCCTAATTCTTCTTTTTCTGATTTTTCTCGCAAACCATATGCGAGTTCAAAAAATGCTTTTCCTTCTTCTGCAGTTTTAAATACAAAGGTCGAAGTTTGAAATATTGGACATTTTATCGCTCCTTCTGATAACTCTGGCTTATAGCCATATGTCATCATTAGACTCTCGGGATTAAAGTTATGATCTTTCATGTGTTATATTTTTTTGATAGTGATAATGTTACTTGCTATTTGGTATTATTACTCCTTAATTGAATATCAACCTTTATCAATAAAAAAGTACTGTGCTTAATATGCTAATGCTTATTTCGTATTGTATAAAACTACATTAAAAAGAATTTAAAACCATTTTAAGGTTTAATTTCAGAATTAATTATAGTTAAATTGAATTTTAAAAGAATTTAATTCTATTTTTGAGAAGTCAGCATAATTTAAAGAGAAAAATATTATGGATAAAACAGATCGATCAATCCTGAATTTATTACAAAAAGATGGTAAAATAACGATCAAAGAGATTGCAGAACGACTGAACCTGACCACTACTCCAATTTTTGAACGTGTTAAAAAACTGGAGCGTGAAGGGTATATAAAATCGTATAAAGCCATTCTGGATAGAAAAAAAGCAGGATTAGAATTAATGGTATTTTGTAATGTTACTTTAAATCTTCATCAGACCGATTATCTTAAAAAGTTTGAGAAAGACATTCAGCAATTCTCTGAAGTAGCAGAATGCTATCACGTAGCTGGAATGTTTGATTATTTAATTAAAATATATGCTGAAGACATGGAAAGTTACCAGCATTTTCTTTCGAACAAATTAGCTTCACTAGAAAATATTTCTAAAGTACAAAGCTCTTTTGTAATGACTGAAGTTAAAGACTTTTCTTTCTTACCGATTCCATAAAATTATATTTCAGCTTAACAAAAGATTTAGAACTGAACCTTTATCTTTGATGTTCAACTAAAAAACTACACCTAAGATGAATATAAAAGATGCTAAAGTATTAATTACAGGAGGTAATTCTGGCATAGGAAAAGCCACTGCAAAACTTCTTAAGGAAAAGGGTGCACAAGTTATTATATCTGGAAGAAATGAGGCTACTTTAAAACAAACTGCAAAAGAATTAGGTATAGATTATATTAAAGCTGATGTAACTGAAGAACATCAAGTACAACAAATGGTTGAGCAAGCCAAATCCAAAATGAGTGGTCTTAACACATTGGTTAATAATGCGGGTTATGGCTACATTTCTAAATTAGTTGATATACAAGCTGATAAATTTACAGATCAGTTTAAAACCAATATTCTTGGCGCTACTTTATGTGCCAAAGCATCTGCCAAACATTTTATTGATCAAGAATACGGGAATATCATTAATATTGGGTCTACTTCTTCATTAAAAGGTTCTCCATCTGCATCTCCATATGTGGCTACCAAATTTGCACTGCGAGGAATGACCGAAAGCTGGAGAAACGAGTTAAGACCTCATAACATCAGAGTAATGCAGGTTAATCCTAGTGAAGTAATGACCAGTTTTGCTGATAATCGTGTGGATAATAACTCAAATCAAAAACAATATACTGAAGCTGAGCAAAATACAAAATTAAGAGGTGAAGAAATAGCGCATACGATTTCAAGTCTTTTGGAAATGGATGATCGTGGATTCATTACTGAAGCTACTGTTTTTGCTACTAATCCGAAAACTTAATTATCCCATTATTTTAACCAAAAGTTCTTTTAGGATATCTCCTGGAGGAAGATTAGCTGCTCCTACTCCTTTACTTTTAACATCAGCATCTCTTAATAAAGCAATGATCTGACTTACTTTTTTCATAGGATAATTGCGAGCCGCATCGGAGTAATCACTCACGAAATAAGGATTAATTTTTAAAGCACTCGCTACATTACGTTGAGATTTATCAGATAATCCATGATATTGCAATACTTGAGAGAAAAAACTGTACAACAAAGAAATAGTAACTACTAATGGATTATCTTTTGGATTTTGAGCAAAATAATTAATAATTCTATGTGCTTTTAACACATTACGCATTCCAATTGCTTTACGTAGTTCAAAATTATTAAACTCTTTACTAATTCCGATATTTTCTTCGATACTATCCGCAGTAATTGGTGCTCCGTTAGGAATGATCAATTTTAATTTTTCTAATTCATTATTGATCTTACTCAAATCCGTTCCTAAAAACTCAACCAACATCTGGGCAGCCTTTGGTTCTATATTATATTTTGCTCCTGCTAAAACCCTTCTTATCCAATCTGCCACTTGATTCTCATAGAGTTTTTTACTTTCGTAAATAATCCCATTCTTAGCAACGATTTTATACAGTTTTTTGCGTTTATCTATCTTTTTATATTTATAACAAACGACTAAGACCGTAGTTGGCTGAGGGTTTTCGGCATAATCTGCAAGTTTTTCTATAGTCCTTGAAAGATCTTGTGCTTCTTTTACAATAACTACTTGACGTTCTGCCATCATAGGGTATCGCTTAGCATTGGATACAATATCCTCAATACTTACATCACGACCGTATAATACCATTTGATTAAATCCCTTCTCTTCTTCTGCTAACACATTCTTATCGATAAATTCAGAAATCTTATCAATATAATATGGTTCTTCACCCATCAAAAAATAAATAGGTTTAATATTTCCATTCTTTATATCGCTTACAATTTGTTTTACTTCATCCATTCAGAAAAAATCATCAAATTTGTGCTATGCAAAAGCTTAACTTCCCAGCATATCAGTTCAGGTTCAAAAGTAGCGAAAATAAAGTTTCCATTTTTGACAGAATTCGCAAAAAATTTATCATTCTTACTCCAGAGGAATGGGTTAGACAACATACCATCCATTATCTTATTGAAGAAAAGAAATATCCCGAAAGCCTTATTAATGTAGAAAAGCTGATCAAAGTTAATGATCTTAATAAACGTTATGATATTATCATTTTTAATTCAGATGGTAGTATTTATCTGATCATAGAATGTAAATCACATACGGTAAAGATAACTCAAGAAGTTTTTGATCAGATTGCTAGGTATAATTTGGCACTTGATGCAGAATACCTTATGATTACCAACGGATTGGATCATTATTACTGTCAGATGGATTACTCAGAAAAACAATATACTTTTCTAAAAGATATTCCCGATTATAAAAACAAGTAGATTATTTTTATAATTTTTGATGCACTGTTTACCTGCTTTTGCTTTTTGCAAGCATTGTACCATCCTAAATATAAAAACACTTTTCGATCTAGCACAAAACATTTATGATTACATATATAGTACTAAAGCATGTGTTTTTTCAAGTACCCCTTAATTTAAGTACCGCCAATATTATTGTTATTGATATTCCAATCATAGAAGCGATAATGTTTTTACCTATTAATTCCGTTTTGTGAATTCCATAAAATTCATCACTTACTTTCTGTTTATTCATTAATAAAATAAATAACAGCAATAATAAGAACACTATTACATTTATTATAACAATTTGATAGTCCGTAAAGTCAATCGATGATGAAGGAAAAACGATATTTGAAATCAAGAAATAAAAATAAGATTGAATCAATATCCAACCAATTTTTCTGTTAATAAAAATTCCGATTAAAGGAATTAGCAAGATAATGGTTGGTCGATAAATTGAGGTTTCAATACTTCCTTGGATTAGTCTAAAAACAAATAAGCATAAAATCAATAGTTTTACAATTAAAATCAGATAATTCTTTTTCAAGTATTTAGAAGTCAATCTCATAATATACTATAACAAAGCAATATAAATAAAAACGTATCGTAATAATTAATCAAAAAAATAGGTATCCCAAGTAGTATTTGAAGTTCTTTGGTTACCATTTTCATCTAGCAAACCCGTATCTCTCCACAATTGACCTACATCTTTTAAATCTGCTGGAAATGTTTCCCATAATGCATCATAATCTCGATGAGCCCACCAAATAATAAATTCATAATTATTTTCTTGTGCATTGGTCAATAGTGTTTCCAGATACACGTTTTGTTCCGCTTCATCCCCATTTATGGACAATCCTAAGTTGGGTACAATCAAATTTTCGGCAATATGAGCTGTTTCTACAAAAGCAATTGGTTTATTGATATTGGAGTGCAAAAAATCAAGAGTTTCTTGAAATTCAGCTTTTGAGTGTTGGTTTTTGAAAAAAGGATAAAAACTAATCGCCACAAAATCCATTTGATTCATGTGAGTTATTATTTCATTAACATATGCTGTTGGATCAGCAACTTCATCGGATTCGTATAAATTATGTAAAGATATTGATTCAGAAATACTCAAATTTGGATATATTTCTTTGATTCGTGAAGTTACATTTTGCATTAATGATGTATACGAATTCCATTTATTTTCTGCTCTTATTCTTAACTCATTGACTTCAATTGATATCACCAAATAATCTGGTGCAAATCTATCTACCAAATAATTAATATGCTTGAAATACGCATTTTCAATAGCAGGGTCATTTAGATCGGTATATGAAGGAATCGTACCATCAAAGTCTTGGGCCAATTCATCTCTATTTGAATTCAATAAACTTACTGATAACAATAATTGTTTATCATTAATTTTTCTATTTACTCTACCAGTAATTTCGTTTGTAAACTCTACTGGTAAGGTCAAATCATTCATCCAGGCATTCCAAGGAATTCTGTTATCAATATGCTCGGTATATATATCGGCCTTATTTTCAATAAATGTATAAGTATCATTTACATCTTCTAGATTAGGTCCAAAACTCCATGTTGTAAACCCCATATTAAAATTTCTTTTAACAGGTTGATTATTTGTTTCATCCGTACTACAGTTTACTAAAAAAACAAAAATTACTAATAGCACTAACCGATATCTGCGCAACATAAACTTGAACTTATTATAATTAGAAATCTTATACACTCAAAATTGAGCATATACTTCTTATAAATATAATTTATTTTATTAAATCCTATTACTAAGTGCAAGTATCACATAACAAAACGGTCTTCTTTAGATATAGAAAGACTGTTTTATTAACTACTTCTTTATCATTAACCATATAGAAATAGTAACTTCTTAATATTATTTTTTATTTATTTGCAACCATGAATATAGCTGTAGTCATTTTAAATTGGAATGGTCGTTCATTATTAGAACAATTCCTTCCATCTGTTGTAAAATATTCTAAAGAAGCAACCATATATGTTGCCGATAATGCTTCTACAGATGACTCTGTTGACTATATAAGAACATCTTTTCCTGGAATAAAACTTATCCAAAATGAAGTTAATGGTGGATACGCCAAAGGATATAATGATGCATTAGCAAAAATTGATGCCGATGTATACTGTTTACTCAATAGTGATGTAGAAGTGACAGAGAATTGGCTTTCTCCTATTATAAAGGCATTTAAGAATAATGAAAAGATTGCCGCGATCCAACCAAAAATTTTAGATTATAAAAAAAAGAACTACTTCGAATATGCAGGAGCTGCTGGCGGTTTTATGGATAAACTAGGATACCCTTATTGTAGAGGAAGAATTTTTGAAACATTAGAAGAAGACAAAGGTCAATACGATGATACCATAGACATCTTCTGGGCTAGTGGTGCTTGTTTATTTATCAGAAAAACTGTTTTTGAAGAAGTAGGAAAACTAGATGAAGATTTTTTTGCACACCAAGAAGAGGTAGATCTCTGCTGGCGTATACGAAATCACGGTTATGATATTCAATATATCGGGACCTCTGAAGTATACCATCTCGGTGGAGCCACACTAAATAATATTAATCCCAGAAAAACCTTTCTTAACTTTAGGAATAATTTGCTGATGATGGTAAAAAACTCAGCTGGAGTATCTATTTGGTTTATTATCTTTATACGATTGATATTGGATGGAGTTGCAGGAATTAAATTTATAACAGAAGGAAAACTGCAACATTGCATTGCAATTCTTAAAGCTCATATAAGCTTTTACAACAATTTGCCAACTTTTGTTAAAAAACGAAAAAAATCAACAGATCAAAGGAAATATTATGTTATTTCTTCCGTTGTATGGCAGTACTATATTTTAAAGAAAAAACTATTTAACCATTTGTAAGGTTATATTCATTAAATTATTGTTAATGGCACTACTTTGCGTCACAATTTTAATAATTTTGAGTTATATAACCAGAGTAAGACTAAAAACACATTTTCTAATGAAAAAAGCAATGATTATCGGAGCTTCAATGGCTGTATTGTTATCTTCTTGTGTATCACAGAAGAAATTTACAGATCTAGAAGCCAAACAAAAAGAAACCCAAGACTTATTAAATACAGCTACTGTTAAGCTAAACAGCTGCCTTGAGGAAAAAGCAAGCGAAAGTTCAGAATTAAAAGTTTTAAGAGATCAAGTAAATAATCTTAAAAATCAAAACTCTGCATTATTAAATAATGTAGGTAATCTTGCTACCCTATCTACTAAGGAAGCAGAAAACTTAGAAAGATCTTTAGAAAGTATTAAAGAAAAAGATCTTCAGATTAAAACCATGAATGATGCATTGAACAAAAAAGATTCTGTGACATTAGCCTTGGTAACAAGTCTTAAAGGAGCATTAGGGAACCTTGCAGATGAGGATATTGAAGTAAATGTAGAAAAAGGTGTAGTATATGTTTCTATCTCTGATAAATTATTATTTAAGAGTGGTAGTTATAATGTTTCTACAAGAGCTAAAGAAGTATTAGGTAAGGTTGCTAAAGTAGTAAACGATAAGCCAGATATCGAGTTCTTAGTAGAAGGACATACTGATAATGTACCTATTAAAAATAAAGTATTATTAGATAACTGGGATCTTAGTGTAAAAAGAGCAACTTCTGTTGTGAGAGTATTACAGAAAGATTTTGGAGTTGATCCAAAACGTATGACTGCAGCAGGAAGAAGTTTTTATGTACCTGTAGCTGATAATAACAATGCTACAAACAAAGCGAAAAACAGACGTACAAGAATCGTAGTACTTCCTAAACTAGATCAGTTCTATAATATGATCGAAGATGGAATGAAAAAAGCTACTGAAGGCGGTAACTAAAAAATAAAAAATATTTTTGAAAAGTGAATCGTTCTCAAATAGATTGACTGTTTTTAAAATATTAAAAAAAACCTGTGAAGATAACTTCACAGGTTTTTTTATTATTCAATCAAATAAAAAAGGCAGCGTGGTTAGCGCTGCCTTTCTTGTGGTTGAGTTAATAATGAAACAATTAAATACTAACTTTCTTTATAAATGTTCTGTCTTTTAATCTAAAGTAAATTTGATACTCACCTTTAGGCATTTTAGAAAAATCATACGTCTTTCTAAGCACTTTTTCCTTATTTTCTACTATTTCTTCTAATAATCTCCACTCCTTATCATAAATAGTAACTGTAAGAGGTGATCTCTTGGTATTGTTGAACATTACCTTTACAATACTATTCTTTACATGTACCTGCGGTTTAAAAATGGTTACTGCAGAGTTATTAATTAAAGACACACCTTTTTTATTCTTTAACACTGGAGTAACTTTTATTTCGTGTATAGCTTCTGTTTCAACAAAATAAACACCATCTGGTACATTATCTAAATTGAAATATTTTTGATACACAGGCATTGCATCCAAAGTAATATTGAATAATACCTCTCCGTGATAATCCTTAAGGAATAACTTTTCTCCTTTTACAACTTCTGACAATGATACATTAATCATTGACGAATTAGTGATCTCTACTGAAACTCTTCCTGCTGCATTGATCAGGTTACTTGAAATGATTGTTAATACAAGTAGGCATAGGTTAACTACTCTTTTCATAACTTTTAATTTAAGTTGTTGTTAATAATTTATGGTGCAAATATAGATCAGGAACATATTTAGAAATACAACTATATTTGCATATATATGTTCTATTTTAACCTCCATAAATACTTTAAAACCGTATTAAAGTTAATTTAACATATTATATGATTAATTTTACATATTATTAACACAGAAAACGTTTTATATTTGCAAATTAGATATAGAGGAAATTTCCCCGTTTTAGATTATGAAAATTACGAAACCGTCTTTAGAGAAAATTGTTCCAGAATTTGGTAGTTCATTTTTCTATGAGAGCTTTTCTCAAGAGAAAATGAACAAAGCACCTGTTTGGCACTATCATCCAGAAATTGAAATTGTATACGTCAATGGAGGAACTGGAAAACGACAAATAGGTAGTCATATGTCATATTATAGAAACGGAGCATTAATGCTTATTGGTTCTAATTTACCCCATTGTGGCTTTACGGATAGTCTCACAGGTAATAAAAGTGAAACCATTATACAAATGCTACCTGATTTTCTCGGGAACTCATTTTTTAATATTCCAGAAATGAGTGGTATCTATCAATTATTGGAACAGGCAAAAAAAGGAATCGTATTTCATGGAGATACTAAACGAAGAATTGGTGCTCATATCGAAGCACTAGGAATGCTCGATTCTTTTGACAGATTGCTAGGTATTCTAAAAATCTTTAAAGAAATGCAACAAACCCAAGAGTATTCGATCCTCAATGCAGAAGGTTTTATCATAGAAACATCACTGCAAGATAATAATCGTATCAATCTTATTTTCAACTTTGTACAAAAAGAATTTACCAGACAAATCCCGCTAGAAGAAATTGCTGATATTGTAAGCATGAGTGTACCTGGTTTCTGTAGGTATTTCAAAAAAAATACAGGAAAAACATTTATTCAATTCGTTAATGAATACAGACTGGTCCATGCTGCTAAGTTGTTACACGAAAAGCAAACCAGCATAACGGATATATGTTACGAAAGTGGTTTTAGTAATTTTTCTCACTTTAATAAATTATTCAAGCAGTTTTCAGGTAAAACACCAAGTACCTATAGAAATGAGTTGAAATATGTAGTTTCTTAAATAATATCTATCGCACCTTTTCCTTCGCGAATCAAAATCGGATCTCCACTGGTTAAATCTATTACCGTAGAGGCAATGTTATCACCATATCCTCCATCGATAACAATATCAACAAGATTATTCCATTTCTCTAATATCAACTCAGGATCAGTAGTGTATTCTATTACCTCATCTTCATCATAAATCGAAGTAGACACTATCGGATTACCCAATTCTTCTACAATTGCTTTACAAATGTCATTATCAGGTACCCTAATTCCTACTGTTTTTTTCTTTTTAAAAACGGTGGGGAGATTATTACTTCCAGGAAGTATATATGTATAAGGACCAGGAAGTGTTCTTTTTAGAAGCTTAAAAGTACTATTATCTATTTGCTTTACATAGTCCGAAAGATTACTTAGATCACTACAAATAAATGAAAAGTTAGCCTTAGCCAGTTTTACGCCCTTAATTTTAGCTATACGCTCTAAGGCTCTGTTATTAGTGATGTCACAACCCAAACCATATACCGTATCCGTAGGATAAATCACTAAACCACCATCACGAAGACAATCCACAACTTGTTGTATCTCCCTTGGATTAGGGTTTTCATTATATAGTTTTATTAGTGTTGCCATACTCTAATTAAGTGGGATAAATATACTGTTTTATGATAAATAAACTGAAAATATATTGATGAGATAAAATATATAATTGAATATTAATTACAAATCAAAATTTCTTACCATATTGCATATTTTTAATAAAAGTTTTACCCTTATATATATGCATCTATATATTTAAAACCCTAATTTAAGAATTAATGTTTTCGTATTTATTTTTCAACCTTATCATAGATTTTTAATAAATTAATTAGGTAACAATTCTGGTTTAATGGTTACTATATAATACTAGATGTTGTTTTTATAAGATAATTTGTTAGTAATATAGATATAAAACTGTTGTACATCTTGTGGGGTAAGCTGAAAAACCTATAATAGAGTAGGCAGGAATTAAATTAATTAAGTTTTATGAAAATTTTATTAAAGTATGTCTCATTAGTATTGATAACCTTTGTAATTATGGGTTGTCAAAAAGATGAATTACCGATTACGGAAAGTAGTTTAAATGACGATGCAAAATCTTGGTATGATAAAAATCATAACTTAAAAATGAATGAGAACCCTAATTATTATGGAGAACCTAATTGGGAAAAATCATTTCAGATTGAAGGTAATGTATATATTCCAATTACTTCTATCCCAAAAAAGAAGAATAAAGGAAACCAAAAAGAATTCAAAAATAATTTAAACAAAATATACGTTACATCATATTTAATCCTTATTCAAGAAGATAATAATAGCTTTAAAGAAATTTTAAAAGTATTTATTACTGATGATGTTAATAGCACACAAACAATTTCTAAAACATTACAATTACCTTCTCTAGAATATGAATATACATCCAATGATAATTTTTCTGGAGTAAATGTTAAGTATAGAACCACTGAAAAAACAGGAATATTTTATGGGTTGCCAAGTTTGTCATCAAATACTCTTTCTGCTAAATCGGGTTGTGAAATGTACAATATTGTACAAACAATATATTACGATGACGGCTCTATAGAAGAAAATGTTCTTGGTACGTTTCAGGTGTGTGATAACGAAGATCCTCACCTTGGAGATGATGATGGTGATGGTGGAGGTGGTAATACAGGTAATACTGAAGAAGAAGAAGTTTTTCCTTTTGCAGATTGTTCGAGTTGGGAATATGCAAATATTGGAGGTGTTAAAGTAGCTGCTGTTTCAGGAATATCAGGAATTTTTTTTAATGGAGATATAGAAAGTAATGGTATAGGATATCATGGGCAAGATGCAAAGTGGGGTACTCTTTATTTCAGAGCACCTTCTTTATGGACTAATGGTAGAGCTTCAACACTGACTGCTATTGCTGTAACTACTGCTACTACCGAAACACAGAAATGGTATTTAGAAACAGAAAATGTTAGTTTAATGCAACTCGAGTTAAAGTGGTATAGAGAAATAGAAAAGGCTATGGAAAATATTGGTGGATCTGTATCAAGAAATAATCTTTATGGTGTTTTTAATGCTGCTCCTTATAGAGAAAGTGTTAAACCAACTAATTGTGGCTAAATTTTAAAAATGAAAATATATTTTATAAATATTATAGCAGTATTAATGATGATTAACTCTTTCCAACAAAACCTCATCGGTAAACATATAAGTCAAATACCCGAAGCTCATTTAAAGAAGGACAAAGAAAGTAATAGAATAAAGATTTACGATGTCAATAAAAATTATCATTTTTTTGGTGAAAAATGTAATTCCATCTCCATTGCTACAAATAAGAATGATATTATTCAATATTTTACTTTCTTTTTGTTTGAAATAGTAGATCAATCATTTTTAGATTTAGTTATTAAGGAATATGGTAATCCTAGTCTAATATATAATATTGACCAATTCGCAAGTGGTGAGGAAAAAATATCAAATACAGGATTCAGTTCTAGGCCAATAACTCTAAAAGAATGTGGGCTTAATGACAATCCATTTTTGATTATATGGGAAAAACAAGGATATAAAATAGAAATTCAATTACATCGCGAGAGTAATTATACTATGTTTACAATTGGTAATAGAGATTTTTAAATTACCAATTCTAAGTACTGTAAAGCCTCATTAAGTTGAAGCTTTTTATTAATATGCGTTCTTTATTTTTTTTTCTAGGATTAGATTAAAAAAATTCTGTTTTCATATCAAAATATAAAATGACCTAAATTTATTTAAAAGACTACTTGTTTTGTTTACTTTTTAGGTTTAAACTATTATATTATCCATGTTTATAGACACTTTTTGTGGTCAAATAAATTACTTTCGCGTATAAAATACTTTTAAAGTGACTTTTAGAGATCTAAATTTAAGTACACAGCTCCTCAATGCATTGGATGATCTGGAATTTGTAACCCCTACTCCTATTCAGGAGCAAGTTTTCTCGACAGTAATGTCTGGTAAAGATGTGGTAGGTATCGCGCAAACTGGAACAGGAAAAACATATGCTTATATGTTGCCCATTCTTAGAATGCTTAAATACTCAGTTCAGCAAAACCCTAGAATATTAGTACTTGTTCCTACAAGAGAACTTGTGGTGCAGGTTGTAGACGAAATAGAAAAACTATCTACCTATATTAATGTAAGGGTAACTGGAGTTTATGGAGGAACTAATATTAATACACAAAAACAAGCCGTTTCTGAAGGATTAGATATTGTAGTAGCTACACCAGGTCGCCTATATGATCTTGCCGTAAGCAGAGCACTGCAACTTAAATCAATCCAAAAAATAGTGATTGACGAAGTAGATGTAATGCTTGATTTGGGTTTTAGACATCAATTAATGAATATTTTTGATATTTTACCTAAGCAACGACAAAATATTATGTTCTCGGCTACAATGACGGATGAAGTGGATCAAATGATTACTGAAATCTTTACCAATCCAAAAAGAATTTCGGTTGCTAAAAGCGGTACACCATTAGAGAATATCAAACAATTTGGGTATAAGGTTCCTAATTTTTATACCAAAGTAAATTTATTGGAACACCTGCTTTCAGATAAAGAAACCTATCACAAGACATTAATCTTTGTAGGGTATAAGAAAATTGCAGATCGATTATTCGAAGCATTAGAAAAGAACTATAAAGAAGAAATATGCATCATACATTCTAATAAAACCCAGAATTACAGGCTTAGAAGTATTGAACAATTTAGGAAAGGTGAAAATCGTATTCTAATTGCAACCGATGTAATGGCTAGAGGTTTGGATATAGACAATGTAAGTCAGGTTATAAATTTAGATACACCTGAATATCCAGAAAACTATATGCATCGAATTGGTAGAACTGGTCGTGCAGAAAAAGAAGGTGTCTCTTTTGTCCTTACTACAGAAAAAGAACAAGAATATTTAGATGCTATCGAAGGGTTGATGGAAATGCAAATAGAACAAATCGACATTCCTGACTTTATAGAGATCTCTGAGCAACTTACTCCAGAAGAGCAACCAAAAATTAAAGAAATCTACAACCCTCATAAACGTCCCAATGACGAGGACGTCGGTCCAGCATTTCACGAAAAATCTGCAAAAAACAGTAAAGTTAATTTAGGCGGAAAATATAAACGCGAAATCAAAAAGAAGTATAAAAAGCCGAAAACCAAAGGTGACAAAACCTTTAATCTAAAGCATAAAAAAAAGAAGAAATAATCAATATTCAATTAAGAGAAATATAGAACACTAATTATGGAGAACAAAAAAAAGACTATTTTTCTTAAAGGAAGTATCCAAGAATATATTTACTTATCTTATCTATATCTATTAGTCGTTGGTACATTAAGCTATTCCATCTATTATTCTTTTTTGGGGATAAATATTATTAAATACTCTACGGTATTAGATATTTTATTAAGTCCAATTGTAATTTTAACAGAGCATATCAAAATTCCATTATTCATGGGAGGTTATCTATTAGTTATAGTGCTATTAATATGGTGGTCACAAAAACGAATAAAGAAGAAGCTAAAAAAGGATGTTACCCTAGAAAAAGAAATTAGTCTAAATAAACGATACGCATCCCTACAGTTTATTAAATTTTTAATCCCGATTATGGGTACGTTTGGTTTTTATATAGGGTATGCATTAGGTGGAGGTTACAAAGTAAATAAGAATATTAAAAATGGTGACTATAAAGTCAATAAAATCATCGAATTTACCGATGGAAACACTCAAAAAGTAAAGCTGATTGAATTAAATAGTCAATATGTTTTTTATGTAATCGAAAACGATAAAAAAGTATCTATTTCACCTATTTCTGGAAACATCAAAACAATACACCCAATTGACTAATCATTAACAATGGCTTCAATATTTGGACATGCATTTACAGCCTATGCGCTAGGAAAAGGGTTTAGTAAAGAAATCACAACCTGGAAATTTTGGATACTAGGCATTGCCTGTTCTATACTTCCTGATGCAGATGTTATTAGTTTTGCTTTTGGTATTCCGTATGAAAGTTTTTGGGGGCATCGCGGGTTTTCACACTCATTAGTATTCGCATTACTATTTGGTTTTTTGGTAACATTACTGTTTTATAACAAAAAATTAATGACTAAAACGGGAATGCTATTAGTACTGTATTTTACTATATGTACTGCATCTCATGGAATATTAGATGCAATGACCTCTGGAGGATTAGGTATTGCCTTCTTCTCTCCTTTTGATGATACTCGATATTTTTTTCCTTGGAGACCCATTCAGGTTTCGCCCATTGGTGCAAGTAAATTCTTTAGCATTTGGGGCATTAAAGTATTGTTAAGTGAATTGATCTGGATCGGTATTCCCGCAGGTATTTATATCTTAGCAATTAAGTATGTCAAAAAGCGAAAAATCCAATCCAAAACACAATCTTAAAAAAACCGCTAAACTGCTTCTGATTATAGTGTGTTTTTTATGTGTTGCCTCTTGTAAAAAAACATTCGATAACGAACAGATCCATATTTCTGAAGATCTTCAACTGATTCGGTTAAATGAGCATAGCTATATTCATACTTCATACATTACCTTAAAAAGTGGATCGACATTTCCCTGCAATGGTTTTGTATACCTAAACAAAAATGAAGCATATATTTTTGATAGTCCAGCATCCGATATAGCTACTACAGAATTAATTAGTTGGATACAAAAAGAACAAAAAGCAACTATAAAAGGAGTAGTTTATAATCACTTCCATTCGGATTGTACTAAGGGAATGTATATTTTTAAAGAAAATAAAATTCCAACGATTGCAAGTACTAAAACCAAAGAGCTTCTGATCAAAGAAAAAGCTCCGATACCCGATCAGGTTTTTAATGAAAAGATAGCATTACAACTACATACCAAAAGTATCTATAATTCATTCTTTGGAGAAGCACATACTATAGATAATATTGTATCCTATTTCCCTGAAGAAAAAATCCTTTTTGGAGGATGTATGATTAAAAGTATCGATGCTAAAAAAGGTAATCTTGCTGATGCAAATTTATTAGAATGGTCGAATACGGTTGCTAAGATTAAAAAAGTCTATCCAGATGTGGAAATTGTGATTCCAGGACACGGAAAATCGGGAGATCAAAGTCTCTTAGATTACACAATTAACCTATTCAATACCGAAAATTAAGATATGAGAGAATTCCAACAGAACCATACTTCCAAGAATAAAAAGAAACCAAAAGTAACCATCTTACAAGCTTTTAAAACGATAATCTGGCCAAGAAGAAATTTGGTGTTTATTGGTCTTATTCTAATTTTTTTCAATAGAGTTGCAGGTTTGGTTTTACCTTGGAAAAGTAAAGCTCTGTTAGATGATGTTGTACCTAGTCGAGATATGAGACAATTGTATGAATTACTTATTATTGTTGGGGTTTCAATACTGATTCAAGCAACTACTTCTTTTTTGTTAACCAGAGTTTTAAGTGTACAAGCACAATTTTTAATTTCTGAATTACGGGCCCAAGTGCAAAAAAAGGTACTCTCCTTGCCTATCAGCTTTTTTGACAATACAAAATCTGGAGCTTTAGTATCCAGAATTATGAGTGATGTAGAAGGTGTCCGTAATTTAATCGGAACAGGATTGGTGCAATTGGTTGGTGGTATATTTACCGCTATAGTTTCGGTTGTATTACTTATTGATATAAATTTATGGATGACACTATTTGTGTTAATCCCTATTACCTTATTCGGAATAGTGGCCTTAAAAGCGTTCAAGTACATTCGTCCAATTTTTAGAAAACGTGGTGTTATTAATGCAGAGGTTAAGGGACGATTAACTGAAACATTGGCTGGTGTTAGGGTTATAAAAGGCTTTGGTGCAGAAGAACAAGAGAGTAAAGTATTTGAAGAAGGAGTAGATCGTTTATTTCAAAATGTAAAAAAGAGTTTAACCGCTACTGCACTGATGACCAGTTCTTCTACCTTTTTATTAGCTGGTATTGCCTCTACAGGAATTATGGGGATTGGTGGATATTATATGATGGAAGGCGTTATGACTGCAGGTCAGTTTTTATCATTTACGATGTATTTAGCCTTTATGATTGCTCCTATCGTACAAATGAGTAATATCGGTAGTCAATTAACTGAAGCATTAGCTGGTCTGGACCGAACAGAAGAGCTCATGAATATGGATCCAGAAGAAGATCCAGAAAATCGTACTATACAATTAGAAAAGATACAAGGTGATATTATTTTTGACGATGTGTCTTTCTCTTATGAAGAAGGCAAAGAAGTATTGCATAACATCAGTTTTAGGGCTCCTTCTGGAACAGTTACTGCTTTGGTAGGAAGTTCTGGTTCGGGTAAATCCACCATTGCAGGATTATCAGCTACATTTCTGAATCCAAAATCTGGTCTTATTACTATTGATAGTCATGACATTTCTAAAGTAAATCTAAGTAGTTATCGACGTAATCTAGGAGTTGTTCTGCAGGATGAGTTTTTGTTTGAAGGTACCATAAGAGATAATATCTTATTTCCCAGACCAAATGCAACCGAAACTCAATTACAACAAGCTGTCATAGCAGCATATGTCAATGAATTCACAGATCGTTTTGATGATGGATTAGATACCTTAATAGGAGAACGTGGTGTAAAACTATCAGGAGGACAACGCCAGCGTATTGCTATTGCTCGAGCAATTCTTGCAGATCCTAAAATCATCATTCTGGATGAAGCTACCTCAAATCTAGACACAGAAAGCGAAGCATTAATACAAAAGAGTTTAAGTGAACTTATGAAAGGACGTACTACATTTGTAATTGCGCATAGATTAAGTACTATTAAAAGAGCAGATCAGATATTAGTTATTGAATCTGGAAATATCGCCGAACGCGGAACTCACGAAGAATTGATTGCTGCAGAAGGACGATATTTTGATCTGTATACATATCAGGCAAGAATTTAAATAGTATTACATTTTAATATCAATAGATCACATTCCTAATTCTCGAGGAAAAAAACTTCTCCTTTATTTCTAAATAAAGGAGTATCATAAAACTGTTTCTTACACGATGCTATCATCATACATAAAATCATGATGCTATTTAGGACGCTCAAGTTCTACTATATATAACTCTACATAAAACTGTTTGTTTGTTTTATAAAACTTATCCCCCTGATTATCAATTTATAATATGTAAATGTCCGTTTTTGGTAATCAAAGTCCGTTTTTGCAATTTTTTATAAATAACATTACCATAGATTTGTCGTTTTGACAGGGTATACAATTATTATTAATGATTGTAAATTATTAATTCAAACCAATAAGTTCCTAAAACCTACAATAATCTTAACCATGAAAAAAAACATTTTTATTCTATTATTATTTGCGTTCACATTGATTAATTGCAGTAATGATGAACAAATAGGATCCTCGGATTCATCCAATCCCACTAATTCAGCCGAAAGTATAGAGGTATTTCTTGGACAGACTCATATCCTTCAACCCGAAGACCCTTTATTTGGTTTGGTGAGTGAAAGGGATGCTTTAATTAAAGTACAAGTAATATCAGAAAATGGTGGTCAAGCGCCAATAGTAAATGCTATTTTATCATTAAACGGCACCACACAAACCTTACAATTAGAAGGTCCTTCAGAACTACCTACATCCTTTGAAATAAACCCTGGTAAAGTACAACATACTTTTGACGATAGCTTTACTGCAACCATTACTAAAGATTGGATCAAACCAGGGCTTTCAATTCGAATAGAAGCTGGAGATGAAAATAAACAAATTGATAATTTAAAAATTGGAGCGCCAAACAAAATCATTATGACAATGTTTGATACGCACTTTTTTCAATATTCAGTTGGAGATTATCCAACAGGTTGGAAAGAAGAACTAGAAGCCAAATGGCCATCTTCAGGAATTGAACTTATCAGAGTACCTAATGTTGTATTTTCTGAGTTAACAGTTCCACCCAGAGGAGGTAATATCATAGCTGCTCGAGTTTCTTCAAAAGAAGAATACAAAGATATTACAGGTTATAATTTTGATGGAGAACAAGCCACAGCCTCACAATGGAACAGGGCTCTAAAAGAAGCAGCAGGAAAAAAAGGTAGATACTCTTTGTTTTACACTAACATTTATGGTGTTTTTTCTGGAGGACAAGCAGGCGGATTTGCTGGAGTAGGAAATGGCAAAAAAATAGGGTTACTACATCATGAACTTGGCCATGCTTTTTCATTACCACATTGGGGTAACAATAATGAATATCCTTATAAAGGAGACATGCACGGAATAGAGGCTCCAGACATTCATAATAAAACACATGCAGGTCCCACTTGGGCTTATGATCCAGTTAAGAAGTACCTTATTCCACCAACTATACAGGAAAATACAATAGGATGGAAAGGCGAAGTCGGACAATACAAAATAGATCCAATGCAAGGTGGCGGAACAGGATCTCAAGAACAACAATATCTACTAAATCATTTTTCTGATTACTCTGTAAACAAAATGAGAAATTATCTTCAAAATCATATTGTTATCTGGAACGAACAATCAGGAAACTACGCCAGTTGGGACTCTAATACTGGGGGTTATAACAATATTTTGGATAATAATGGAGTGAATTTTGCTAAAGAAAGAAATGTTGAAGTTCTAAGTGTTATGGCTGGTGTGAGCTCTTTAACTCCACAAGCTAATATTATATATCCACCAATTGGTCCATACCAGAGTGGTCTTATAGATCTTTTTAATCCTGAAATTGAAGAAGATAGATTAAAAGCGGATGAAATATATTGTCCAAATGGTGGTTGTGATGTAAGCCTAAGAATAGTCCAAGGTGGAATAACCAAATTGTATATGTTACCATTAGAGATGGATACTTCTGTAGAACCGTCGAATGCAAGAAGCTACAAAACAAAAGCTCTTAACCTAAGAGCTAGTGAAGGTACTGTTACTAAAATAGAGTTATTATCGACGCCTGATGTTGAAAAAAACGGCTTACCTGATAGTCCAATAGTACTATACACTTGGAACAACTAATACAATATAATACTACCTCTATGATTTTTGATTTCTTCTATTTAACAGCTTCAAGGCAATAAATAGTTATTAAACAGAATTTAAATCAAACCATGTTATGAAAATTTATCTAATCTTGTCATTTTTGTTATTTTCTATTTTTATTAATAGTCAAACCATCACAGGTGAACTGCAAAAATGGCATCGGATCACACTCACATTCAACGGTCCTACAGTAGATGAAAACGATGCTACAAACCCGTTCAGAAACTACAGAATGAATGTCACTTTTACTGGTCCTTCAAATCAGGTTTATGAAATCCCAGGTTTTTTTGCCGCTGACGGAAATTCCGCTAATACATCTGCTACTACAGGCAATAAATGGCGCGTACATTTTGCTCCAGATGAAGCAGGCCAATGGTCATATACGACCTCTTTCAGAACTGGTAATGATGTTGCTATAAGCACTAATACATCAGAAGGAACAGCAACCTCTTTTGATGGTACTACTGGTACAATTACAATAAACGCAACCGATAAAACAGGAATCGATAATAGAGCCAAAGGTCGTTTAACTTATGTGAATCAACGCTATTTACAATTTGCCGAGAATAATCAATACTTCCTAAAAGCTGGAGCTGATTCTCCTGAAAACTTTCTTGCTTATGATGATTTTGATGATACCCAACCTTCTAAATCCTGGTCTCCGCATGAGATGGATTGGACCGCAGGTGATCCAGTATGGCAAAACAACAAAGGAAAAGGTATTATTGGTGCTATTAATTACCTTTCTTCAAAAGGGATGAACGTTTTTTCATTTTTAACCATGAATGTGAACGGTGATGGAGATGATGTATGGCCATGGATCGCTTCTAATACAAGAGATAGATTTGATGTTTCAAAACTAGCACAATGGGAAATACTTTTTGATCACGCAGATGCAAAAGGAATGTTTTTACATTTTAAAACTCAAGAAACAGAAAATGATCAATTATTGAATAATGGAGATCTGGGCATAGAACGAAAATTATATTATCGAGAACTTATTGCCAGATTTGGACATCATCTTGCATTAAACTGGAATCTTGGAGAAGAAAATGTGCAATCTGAACAGCAACGTAAAGATATGGCTCAATATTTCTTTGATACAGATCCATATAATCACCTTATTGTAATGCATACAGGTCTTGGTGGATACAATAATTATACACCTTTACTAGGCAACAATTCTAAATTAACTGGTGCGTCTTTACAAACCCAGATAAACGATGTTCATGAGGTTGTAAAAGATTGGGTAGAAAATTCTGAAAACGCAGGAAAACCATGGTGTGTTGCTAGTGATGAAATTGGCCAATCTTCTATTGGCGTAGCGGCAGACAGTGATTATAATGGAGACACAGGAAGTCAAAATGACAATCGCATTGCAGTAAGAGGAAAAACACTTTATGGAACTTTATTAGCAGGTGGTCATGGCGTAGAATATTATTTCGGTTATCAAACTGGTGAAACCGATCTGTCTTGCGAAGATTTTAGAAGTCGTGCACATAAATGGGAAGATGCAAAAATCGCCATTGATTTTTTTCAGACATATCTCCCTTTTACAGAAATGAATAGTAGTGATAATTTGGTCTCGAACACTGATGCATATTGCTTTAGTAAAAAAGACGAAACATATCTAGTATACTTACCAGCAAATGAAACTACTTCAATAAATCTAGGTACTAACGGAGATATATATGAAGTACAGTGGTTTAACCCTAGAAATGGTGGAAATTTACAAAACGGAAGTATTACCTCTATTACAGCTAGTGGTTCAACTACTATTGGGAATCCTCCTACCGAATCTGACAAAGACTGGTTAGTTTTAATACGAAACAACACGATCCTTTCTAATCCAGAATTTATATCTGATGGTTTTACAATGTATCCAAATCCAACAAACTCCTCGTTTACTATCGATGGATTAACCCAAGAGATGTATCATCTAAAAGTGATTAATGCTGCTGGACAGGTAATTTTTAAAACAACCGTATCCAATACTAGAAATAAGGTATTAACTAATAATCTGAGCAAAGGAATTTATTTTATCAAAATATCTGATGATCAGAATGAAATCTCTAAAAAATTAATTATTAACTAATTCAAATTTACTTTAAAACACACATATTATTTTACTCCAAAAAAAAGATCAAACCTAATGAAAAAGACTATTATTTTATTGCTATTAAGCATCGTCATACAATTTAAGAGCACTGCTCAGACTGAAATTAATCATACCTACACTAAAACTGAAGGTCCAGACAAAAACCCTTTAAAAGGTTGGAATTCTGGATGGTGGGATAGTTATGATATAGCATCTGTGGGTTTTCAATATTTAAAATGGAAAGATTTTGAGCCTACCAATGGAAATTTCAATTTTGATGCTGTAGAAGATGTTATAAATCGACCAGGATCAACTGGAAGACATGTTATCTTAAGACTATATGCAGACTGGTTTGGTGCAAATCAAACTTCTGATGCTGGACCTTCATGGCTTTACAATGATTTAGGAGTAGCCAGATTACAGTCTGGTGGTAAATATATTACCGATTATAATAATACAAATTATATAAGTCAAGCTATAGAAGCTATAGAAGCATTGGCTGATCGTTATAATGATGACCCTAGAATATATGCTATTCAATTAGGTGTGTTAGGATATTGGGGAGAGTGGCATACCTTTAGTTATGACGACCCTAATTTTGATATTTCTGAGACTGCCAGAACACAGATAATTAGTGCCTATAAAAGTAATTTTTCTAACAAACAATTGATGGGTCGCTACCCATGGAGAGATCCTTTATCTTCTACTGGCGGTATAGGTTTCCACAATGATTTTTTTGTTCCAAACAATGGACATAGTGATGAGTTTGATGATGCAATAGATCAAGGAAATAAATGGCGTCAAGGGCCTGTAGGAGGCGAAGTTCCTCCAATCGATAATAGTGAAGAATTTATGACTGCATTATATGAAACTCCTAAAGGAATGAGTATGATTGAGACAGGGCATTATTCTACCATGAAAGTTGGTAGTGATGAGAGACCTTGTGCAAACAACTCAAATAGTCAAAGATGTCAGGGTTTTATGGCGATGCATCGTAAAATGGGATATAACTTTCAAATCGAATCCGCTTTGTTTGCAGAACGTTTAGCAAATTCTGATAACCTATCTGTAACGATAACCATTTCTAATATTGGTGTAGCGCCTCTATACTATGATTGGGATGTTCAGTTTGCCTTAGTTGATCAAAATAACCTGCCAGTACAAGTGTTTGATAAAACATACGATTTGACAACTATAGTAGATAATTCATCTAAAACGATCACGCTATCAAGTGCATTAAATGTATCTGTAGGTGATTATCGATTAGCAATACGGTTAATTCAACCAGATGCTGATACACCCAAAAATGCACCTTGGAAATTAGATGCTAGAAATACCTATATTCTTTTTTCTAATGAAATGACTGTCATTGACGGGCAGTGGAATGCCAATAATGCTTTAGTTGGTGGATGGTCTATTTTAGGAGATGTTACGGTTCAAGATGCTACCTTGGGAGTAACTACTTTTGATCCACTAGAAAACGCTATAAACATTTATCCTAATCCGTCTAATAAGCATTTAACTATACTGGATAAGAATAATATAGGATTAAATGAAGTACAATTTATTGATATGACAGGACGAATAATTCAAAAAACTTATATAGAGAGTTTAACTAATAATACAAAGACAATAGATATTTCGCATCTGTCGGCTGGTGTATATAATTTAATTCTTAATGCTGACGCTGGTAAAGTCCAAAAACGATTTGTAAAACAGTAAAATATTATAAATCAAGGATTTTTTGCTATCTATAAAGAAGCACTTTATACAATTAAAACTACCGTTTATACATAGGGTAACGTTTCTGCTTTTAATTGTACATACATTAGTTCTTCATTAAGAATAACAAAAAAAGACCCTATGAAATTAATTAAAAAAAATGCGCACTTAAATGTTTATATATTATTGTTATCTATAACACTAATACAAATTAGTTGTGACTCAGATAATGATGATAGTATAGTTATACCTGATAGTAATCTTATTACTATTAGCCAATCCGAAATCAACTTTGGTGAAGTTGTTCAAAATACTTCTGGAAAAAATCAGAATGAAATAAGTGAAGTTACACTTACGTTGACTAATAATTCAGATGAAATTCTAAATAGCTTGGGAGCTTCTATTGAATTTCCAGGAAGCGTAAGTGTTAACCTTTCTTTTTCGCCATTAGATCCAGGAGAATCTATTGATGTTCCTTTTACATTTGCTCCTGGAAATCTTGAACCTGGAATATATACAGGTACAGCTACACTTACTCCATCCATTGGAGAACCATTAGAAGTAAAATTGGAAGCTACAGTTATTGCCGCTTCTGATAATGCTGGCAAAATTAGTTTAAGTTCGAACGTAGTAGATTTTGGTGAGGTTACCCAAAGTACTTCTGGAAAAAATCAAAACGAAGTAAGTGAAGTTACGCTTACCTTAACAAACAACTCAAATGAAATTTTGCAAGGTTTAGCATCTTCTATTGAATTTCCTGGAAGTGTAAGCGTTAAACTTTCTTTTTCTCCTTTAGCACCAGGCGAATCTATAGATGTTCCTTTTACATTTGCTCCTGGAAATCTTCAACCAGGAATATATACGGGTAAAGCTACTCTTACCCCTTCTATAGGAGAACCCTTAGCAGTTGAATTAAAAGCAACTGTTATCTGAGTTTTCAATAATTCAATTGTCAATGTTAAGCACGTTAGAAAATATTTTCTAGCGTGCTTTTTCATGAATTTTATATTCAGGAGATATTATAATTCAATGATTATCACATTAATTTTGTCGGGATTACTTCTATATAGCGACTGACTAAAAAAATAAAATCCTTGCACAAATTCTTGATGTACATATTGATGTTATTTACTATTGGTTCTTTGCAGGGACAAAAACAGTACTATGAGTACTTTTTGGATTTCTTTCGCACTGCAAATCCAGAAGTGCATAAAAATGCTCTAACTCATATTAAAACGAATTGGTCAGAAAGCTCTGAGGTTTTAGCCATCGAAACTTTATACTTCCTCCAAAACGCAAACAATTCGCTGAAAATTCTAAACTTACTTCAGAAAAAAACAAAAAAATACTATCATCTTGATTTTAATGCATGGTATGAATATATATGGAACAAAAATTATACATATACTGATGATTATTATACATTTAAAGCGCTTTTACATCAATCTATAGATCAGCGATTTAATAAATACTTTCTCAATCGTCAAAACCAATCTGATATTAGGCTTGATGAAGTACGTTGGGGCGGCGTACTTCAGGATGGAATACCACCCTTACGAAACCCTAAGATGATCCAGGCTTCTTCAGCACAATATTTAAAAGATTCGGATATTGTTTTCGGAATTGCTATTAATGGAGATATCAGAGCTTACCCGAAACGAATTTTAGCTTGGCATGAGATGTTTACTGATATTGTAGGAGATATTCCCGTTGCAGGAGTATATTGTACACTTTGTGGTACAGTAATCCTTTATAAAACACAAAAAGATGGTGTTCAATATAAACTTGGAACAAGCGGTTTTTTATATAGATCCAATAAACTGATGTATGACCAGAAAACACAATCTTTATGGAATACACTTTGGGGAAAACCTGTAATTGGCCCATTAGTTGGAAAAGGAATTGAACTAGAGTATCTAAGCGTTGTTACGACTACCTGGGGTAATTGGAAAAAACTGCATCCAGAAACTACTGTATTATCATTGTTCACTGGTCATAATAGAGATTATGGCGAAGGAGTCGCTTATAAAGATTATTTTGCAACGGATAAATTAATGTTTTCTGTCCCCAAAAAGGATACTAAATTAAAAAACAAACAGGAAATATTAGCTATTAGATTGCCTTCAGAAACTGATGAAAACATTGCAATTTCTTCTAAATTCCTTAATAAGAATAACATTTATAGAAATCAAATTAACACTAGAAACTTTACTGTGTTTACGGATAAAAGTGGAGCTCATAGAGTATATTTTACTTTAGAAATAGAATTTTCATCTTACAATAAAGAATCTGAAGCAATCGATGCTAAAGGAAATACCTGGGTTTTATATGAAGACGAATTAAAAAACAATATCACTGGTAAGGTTTTAAAACGTTTGCCGACCCATAATGCTTTTTGGTTTGGATATAAAGCAGCCTTTCCTGAGGTAAAACTTATTAAATAACTATAAATAAGAAGACCCTAATAAAATAGGGTCTTCTTTGGTTTAAGTATACATATACCTAAGTTGGTTAAAAAATAATTAAACTATTTCTAGAACTTCTTGTCTTAATTGTTTAGCAGCTGTAACCATGATTTCAAGAGCTTTTTTAGTTTCTTCCCATCCACGAGTTTTTAGTCCACAATCTGGATTAATCCATAACTGATCTTCAGAAATAAACTGTTGAGCTTTAGCAATTAATGAAACCATTTCTTCTATAGAAGGAATTCTAGGAGCATGAATATCATACACTCCAGGCCCTATTTGATTAGGATATTTAAAATCTGAAAAAGCATCTAATAACTCCATTTGTGATCTGGAGCATTCAATCGTTATTACATCAGCATCCATATCAGCAATGTGACCAATGATATCGTTAAATTCAGAATAACACATATGTGTATGTATCTGTGTTTGATTAGCTACTACACTCGAAGATATTCTAAAGGATGCTATCGCCCATTCTAAATAACTGTTCCAATCTCGATGTTTTAATGGTAATCCTTCTCTTAATGCTGGTTCATCGATCTGTATAATTTTAATCCCATGATCTTCTAAGTCTTTTACCTCATCTCTAATTGCGAGTGCAATTTCTTTACAAGTAATAGCTCTAGGCTGATCATCTCTTACAAAAGACCATTGCAACATGGTTACTGGACCAGTAAGCATTCCTTTTACTAGTTTAGGAGTTAACGATTGTGCATATAATGTCCAATCGACTGTCATAGAATTAGGTCTATGAATGCTACCATAAATAATGGGTGGTTTCACACAACGAGACCCGTAACTCTGAACCCATCCAAACTTGGTAAAAGCAAAACCATCTAATCGTTCTCCAAAGTATTCACCCATATCATTACGCTCGAATTCTCCATGTACCAGTACATCTAGTTCTATTTCTTCTTGCCATTGGATTGTTTGTTTAATTTCCTGTTTTAAAAATTGATCATATTCTTCTTTTGAAATGTCTCCTTTTTTATACTTATACCTCCAACTTCTAACTGCTTTTGTTTGAGGAAAAGATCCGATAGTTGTAGTCGGAAAAAGTGGTAATCCCAAATCTTCACGTTGTACTTCTTTACGAAGCTTAAATGAATTATCTCTAACCATATCTTTTTCTGAAATTGTGGTTACCCTCTTTTTTACTTCTGGATTGTGAATAAGATTAGAGTTACTCCTATTAAAATGTGATGTTATATTTTTGTCGAGCTTGTCTAATATTTCATCTTCTTTATTGAAATCCACAAGTCGTTTTAACACAACTACTTCATCTAGTTTTTGTTTTGCAAATGATAACCAATCAATAAGTTCTAATGGCAAATTCTCATTTTGATTTTCGAGTTCTAAGTCACAAGGAGCATGAAGAAGTGAGCAGGAAGGTGCTATCAAAATAGTATTCTCTTTTCTTTTTGCTATTGCTTTATAAATATATTCTAAAGATTTTTGAAAATTATTTTTCCATACGTTTCTACCATCTACTACTCCTAATGAAAGTTGCATGCGTACAGGAATACTGTCAAGCACTTTATCTAATTGTTCTGGACATCTTACCAAGTCTATATGGATTGCATCAATCAGCAATTCTTCTGATATCAATTCTAAATTATCCTCAATCCCTTCAAAATAAGTGGTTACCAATATTTTTAAATCAGGAAAGGTGCTTTTTAATTTCAGATAAGTTTCCTTGTATGCTTCTTTTTCTTTCGTTGTTATATCTAATCCCAAAAATGGTTCATCTAACTGAATCCATTCAGCTCCTAACGCTACTAATTTTTTGATTATATCTACATAAACTACTAACAATTTATCTATTAGTTCTACTCTATGAAAACCTGCTTCTTTTTCTTTTCCTAATAATAAGTATGATATCGGTCCGATTAAAACAGGTTTTGTTTGTATTCCCAATTCTTTCGCTTCATAGAACTCATCAATCACTTTAGAAGAAAATTGTTGGAATTCTTGATCTTTATAAAATTCGGGAACAATATAATGGTAATTAGTATCAAACCATTTGGTCATTTCCATTGCAGTTATATCATGTTCATCATTTTGATACCCTCTTGCCATTGCAAAGTATAAATCCATTGGATTAAGGTTTCTAGCTAGTAAATTTTGATACCTTTTAGGAATAGCACCAACCATTAATGACATATCTAATACATGATCATAGAAAGAAAAGTCATTGGATGGTATTAAATCTATACCTGCTTTTTGTTGCAATAGCCAATTTTCTTGTCTAATGTTTTTTCCTACCTGAAGTAGGTTTTTGTACGTAGTTTTTCCAGACCAATACTGCTCTGAAACTTTTTTCAATTCTCTTTTGCTACCAATACGCGGGTAACCAAGGTTGTGTGTAAGCATAACTTTAAACTTTTAAAAATTAATATTAACTTTTAAAGCTCTTTGGGTAAATTAGTACGCTACGAGAATGAAGAAAATTAAAATGGTGCATATGTAATTGTTCACCAAAAAGGTAATTATTTTTTTGGTGTGCATCCAACTTAACTAAAGCTTCAATTCGCGAAAGCATAGTCAATTCAATAGTAGGCAGGTCTCCTGACTTGTAACATTTTTATCATCCTTCCCATCCAGTAACTAAGACAGTGGATATATATTGATAAAAACTATATGGTTACTTACAGTTGCGCGACAGTTCGTGATTCTCACACGATTCCCTATTAATTTACACTTAAGTAAAACCTATATTGGTTGATCTAGAATTTTATGTAAAGAACTTTCTATACTATAAAAGTAACTTAAATAATGCTATGATCCTCCTAAAAAGACGCTAAAAGAATATTATTAAACATTCATAATTTAAAACCAATCTTAACTTGATATTTAATAATTTTAGAATAGAAATATTTAAAATCATGGAAAATAATATAAGAGGTGGCGATACTCCAATCCCTTGTCAATTAGAAGCAGATAAAAATTATGCTTGGTGTAGTTGTGGTCACAGTGTTGATCAACCATTCTGTAATGGCACTCATAAAAAAGAAGGAGGTACCAACCCTTTAATTTTTAGTGTAGAAGAAGCTAAAGAAGCCTATTTATGTACATGCAAACAAACCAGTAATCCTCCTTATTGCGATGGTTCACATAAGAACTAATTAAAAAACCCTATTCTATAATACAGAATAGGGCCTTATTTTTTTATACGATTGTAGTTACGCTTCTTTATCAATCCAAGTAAACACAATAGATGCTATCCTAGAAATAATAAACACAATGAACCCAAAAATTGGAGGAAGTGCTGAAACCTTTAACCCACCAGCAAATATAGTGGTAGAGATATTTCCTATCGCCTCCAACTGATCAAACATTCCGACAATACCTATAAGTTGCCCTAGCATTCCCCAAACTAATGTTAACAAACCTATAGAATTTAGTAGTTTAATATGTTTCTGTAGGTTATTATTGTTTTTTCTTATTGCTAACACACCTCTCACTATTAAAAAAAAGACGAGTAGTAACATGATTAAAATAGGAAACATAAAAAACATTCCTCCTTCTTCTAATCTTTGAAAAAACTGAACAAACAGAAATGGGTTCTGTGCTTGCACTGTAGTTAGTGATATCATAATTTATTTTTTGAATTAAACATATTCAAAACTAGAATCTAAAGTTTTTGAAATATATTTTTTTCGTTCACTTACCAAATCCACATAGTTTTTAGCAGAATCAATACGATTTATAGAAACACCTATCGAATCCTGCAATAAAGGAATCTAAAATGGTTATTCATCCAAAAATAAGGTATGGAAAATAAAAATTACTGATATTGTAGGCTAATATGGTTTCTAAAGACATTATTCTTAAAAAAGTTGCAACAATATTACTGCATACCATATTTTGGGTGATTGTGCTTTTCTCGTACACATATTTTTTCGGTTATAACACAGAAGACATTAATTATGTTTTCTCTTTTTCTCTTTTTTTAATGCCTGTAACTATTGGCACTACCTATACAGTTACCGATATATTAATACCTAAATATCTAATTAAAGAAAAATACTTTCATTGCATTCTGTATAGTGTTTATACAATGATTATCTCTGCTTTTTTTATTGTTATTTCCTTTTTTTACGGCTTGATATTCTTATCCTCACTTAAATATGAAGGAATGGCTCCGATGACCAGAAGTCCTTTTTTTCTATTTATTGCAGTGTACTTTGTAGTTTTTATTGCCAGTGCTTTAAGTTTAGCAAAACATAATTATCAGTCTACAACTGCCAATCAAGAACTGAAAAATAGAATTTTAGAAGCTCAATTGAAGCTAAAAGAACAAGAGTTGAATTATCTAAAAATGCAAATTCACCCGCATTTCTTATTCAACACACTAAATACATTGTATGGTTTTGCATTAAAGAAATCTAATCATACACCAGAAATGATATTAAAATTATCCAATCTATTGGATTATCTACTATATCAATCAGATAAACCATTGGTTACTTTGAAGGAAGAAATAGATCACATTAAAGATTATGTAGCACTAGAACAAATGCGTTTTAGTGATGTATTAGATATCTCTTTACAATTTGAAAATGTAAACGATACCATACAGGTAGCTCCGATGTTGTTAATCCCATTTGTAGAAAACAGTTTTAAGCATGGACAAATTGTAGATAAAAAGTTATCAATATATATGCGCCTAAAATGTGTGGATAATGAAATTCATTTTTCCATAACAAATTCTATCTATCCATCCGACGAAAAGGATAATAAAGGAATCGGGTTAAGTAACATCAGAAAACGACTATCATTAGTCTATAAAGATAATCACGATCTTAACATATCGAAAGATCAGAACCTGTATACTGTAGAATTAATCTTAAAAAACCTAAAAACTCCTACTAATGAGTTCTAAAATATCATGCATCATTGTAGACGATGAACCTACTGCAAGAGATATTATCGCTGATCATTTGACAAGAATTGATCGTATTGAAGTAGTTGCGATATGCAATAATGCATTAGAGGCATTTAATTGTATTAATTCTCAAAAAGTAGATTTGATTTTTCTGGATATCAATATGCCTGAAATATCTGGGATTTCTTTTGCTAAATCCATTAACAAAGAGATCAAAATCATTTTCACCACAGCATACAGAGAATATGCCATCGATGGGTTCGACTTACATGCGGTAGATTATTTACTAAAACCTATTTCTTTTGAAAGACTCCTTAATGCAGTCAACAATTACTTCGAGATACATCATAAAGCTTCACCTATAAAAAATCAGGAAATAAAACCAAATGAATTTATTTTTGTTCGGTCTGAACGTAGAATGAAAAAAATAGATTTTGCTGAAATTATCTATGTAGAAAGTTATAATGATTATCTCAAAATCCATTGTACTCAGGAAACCATTGTAACCAGAGAAACCATTAGTAATATTGAGGCAAAACTACCAGTTCAACAATTTATGAGAACACACCGTTCCTTCATCATCTCCATACAAAAAATTGATTCTTTTTCTAATGAAGAATTAGTGTTAAACAACAAATCCATTCCCATCAGTAGAAATTATAAGAGTGAAGTACTAAATAGATTAGAAAATATCTAAAGGATCATCTGCTTAAAAGTATGCACTTGGTTTCTTCCCGAACCTATCTTCATATAACTGAGAAAAGCGCCAGACATTACTCATACCAATCGTGTAAGCAACCGCTTTTACACTTCGATATGTTTTGAGTTCTAATAATTCTCTTCCTTTTTGTAATGCTACTTCCTGTTGGAATTTTTTCGGTGTTAATCCAGTTATTCTTTTGATTTTTCGTTGAAACTGTCGTTGACTTAGAAAAAATTTATCAGCCAAAGTTGCAATATTAAATTCAGTATTCTCCAGTTCTCCTCCTATTATAATTTCTACCTCTTTTAGCCAATCAACATCTGTCTGCTTTATATCTTGTTCAAAACTTAGTTCTTCGGATACGATACTTCCAATTTGTAATTCTTTTATTTCTTCCTGTATTTCTTTTGCAACTATTTGGCGTACTTTGTATCTCTGCAACAAATTATGAACACGTGCCATGAGCTCCTCTGGAGAAAAAGGTTTACTCAGATAATCATCAACACCAATGGTCAAAGCCTGTAGCCTATTATCCGAATTGTCCAATGCCGTAAGCATAACAACAGGAAGGTGTCTATAGGATTCATGATCTTTTAACTCTTGTAACAGCTCATATCCATCCATCTCTGGCATCATTACATCAGAGATTACTAAATCAATCTTCTCCTTACCAAGAACGGATAAGGCCTGTTTACCGTTATTAGCAACAAAAGTATGGTATTTATGATCCAACAATTGCTGAATAAATCGCTGCATATCTGGATGATCTTCTACAATTAATACAGTGTAAGGATGTGTATCTTTTGCTGTATCTTTTTCGATTAGTAACAGCTCACTTGCTTCTTCCTCTTCTTCATGGGAATCCCATCCAGATACAGAAGTATCTGGAGTTTCTATAGCTTTATATGCCAACGTTAGTAAAAAGGTGCTTCCTTCCCCTAATTTGCTTTTCACAGTGATCTCTCCGTTCATCAATTGCACTAATTCTTTAGCTAACGCTAATCCAATACCTGTACCTCCTTGTAAGCTATCATCGGATGTTTTGCTCTGAAAAAAACGATCAAAAATATAAGGGAGATCCTCTTCAGGAATTCCAGAACCTGTATCGATGACACTAAATTGTAATTGATCTTCATCAATGACAGCAGAAAATGTCACCGATCCTCCTGAAGGCGTATGTTTAATTGCATTAGATAATAGGTTATTAATTACTTTTTCAAGGCTATCTCTATCCAACAACACATAGGTATCTTCTGAGATATCTGAAGTCATTTTATAATGAATATCCAAATGCTGTGTTAACGAATCAAAATTACTTACGACACGTCGTAAAAAAGGAATGATAGCAACTTCATCTTCATGTAATTCTAATTTATTGGACTCCAGTTTAGAGAGGTCCAGAATATCATTCACCAAACCTTTTAATTGTTTCGCATTACGCTCCACCATTTTTAATTGTACTTTTTGGTTTATGCTCAAAGGATCCTTTTGACTAGAAAGCATATATTGAATGGGACTACTAATCAACGTAAGTGGGGTACGTAATTCATGAGATACATTAGCATATAATCGCGATTTAGACTCATCCAGTTCTTCTAATGCTCTTTTTTGTCGGGCGATTTCTTCATTCTGAGAACGCAATAAAGAATTTGCTTTCTTTTTGTTCTTAAAGTTTCGGTATAAAGTAAACGCAATACCAATAAAGGCCAGAGAGATGATAATAGCAATATAGGTAATCCATCTATTTCGATCTAATTTTCGTTGCTGTATGGCCTCTTCCTGTTGTCTTTGGAAAGCTGCCTGCTGCTGTTGCTTATCAAAATTATAGGACATCTCCTTTTGGACCAAAGCACGTGTATTGGATTCATTAAAAAGTGAATCTTTGGTTGATTGGTATAAATCCAATGCCTCAAAAGCTTTCTCATATTGTCCACTTTCTTTATATATTGGATACAAGTATTTCGAAACAGAGTTTATTGTAGAAAAATCATTAGTAGTAATAACATCTTGCATTGTTTTTTCAAAAAATCTAAGAGCATGATCTTTTTTCCCTTTTAATAAATAGTTCTTCCCAAAAGCGATATTAAATTGCGATGTAAGTTCTTTATTACATTTCGATGCAATAGGAATACCTTTATTTAAATTATACAAAGCAGAATCTGGTTGCCTTAACCCATGATATGCAAACCCTATTGCTAAATAACTATTAGCCATATTACAACTATCTTTAAAAACCTTATACTGGTTTAAAGCCTGTACAGCATATTTTAAAGATTCATTATACTTACCAATTGTAGTAGTCATTTTACTTAAATTATTTTTTGCAAAAGCAATGGCTGAAGAATCCTTTGCCAAAATATAGCTATCCAAAGATTTTTGTAGGTATTTTATCGCTTTCTCATCTTGGTTTTGGTCTGAATAAACGCTAGATATATTGCCATAATAAATACCTTTTCTATTATGATTTTTTAGTTTTTCAGCTCCTTTCAAAGCTTCAAAGTAATATTTAAGAGCAAGATCTATTTGGTTATACTTATCATACATAAACCCCAACGAATTATACAAAACGGAGGCTTTTTCTATATTTCCTTTTTCTTTATAGTAACTAGCACTCTTATTAAGATAATAAACAGCCGAATCCTTTTGACCCATCTTCGAAAAGTAGTGTCCTAATAAATACATACTATGATTTATAAGGTCATCATCACCTATTTCTTTGCGTAATTTTAAACTGGTTTGGTAGCTTTTTAATGATTGATCTTGTTGTCCATCCCTCAAATAAATAGTTGCTATATTATCTAATATACTAGCCAAATCTTTTTTATTTCCCAATTGCTCAGATATATCAGCTGCATTTTCGCAATTAATAATAGCATCTTTATAGTTACCCTGACTTGCGAAAATGATCCCAAGATAATTATATGCGTTAACCATATTTGATAAGCTTCCTTTAAGCTTACTATCTTCTAAATCCTTTTTCGCATAATACACTGATTTATCATAGTCTTTTTTGATAAATGAAATAGCACATAAGCTTGTATAAGGTGAATCTATAATTCTCTTGTTTTTTTCAGGTAGCTTATTATAAACAGTAAGGCTTTTATCAAAATATGTTTTTGCTTCTATAATATTTTCTATCCTTTCATAACTTACTCCAATAAGATTAAACATTCTTGCTGTTAAAGTATGATAATCTTTTACTTCACTAATACTTAAAATTTCTTGGTATAAGATTATAGCCTTCTTTATATTTTCTTTTTTTTGATTATCTGAATCATTTTTCTCTAGCAGAATATCTCCTCGAAATGATTTTATAAACAATTCAGATTCTTCATCATTTACTTTTCTAGCCAACTTCATACCTTCATTGATATACTCGTCAACAAAATCATAATCATATTCTCCTTCTAAAAACTGATTAATTATTTTTTTATATGCAAGTAGTTTCTTATCACTTGAAACGTCCGATTCAATCACAGAAGTCAAACTATCTATAACCTTCTCTTTTTGAGAAAAAATATGATTACTACCTAGTAAGCAAAGAAAAAATATGATTAGAGGGAACTTTGTTTGCATAAATCAGTTGTTAAGAATACGTTAATTCTCTTAAATATATTAAATATTAATGACCAAAAGCCCTTCTCATAGAAAAAAGCGGGGAAACCTACCTTCTATCATCTTTATACATTACATGCATGTCGCGTTTTGTCTATTCATGTCCAATCTTGTATAGAAATGTCCATCTATGAACGGCGATGTCCATTTTTGGCTATTCGCTAACTAACTGACATACTTATGTTTGCAATCATAAATCACAAGCTCTATTTATAAACAATATAAAAACTATGATTATGTCAATTACAACTATACATCTACGAATAAGTACATCTACTAAAGCTAAATATGAATTATTAGCTAAAGTTAACCTTATGATAATACTACTATTAGGACTTATTATCTATAGGGTAAACGCATAAGGTGGTAGTAATTTAGAATCCACAAAACCAGATATCACTAATGCTGGTAAAATTAATCAACAGTCAAAAGGATTCAATTATTCATCATTATAGCCTTCAAAAGAAACAGAAAATTAAAAAAATAAAATCCATTTATTATGAAAAATATCCACAAACAAAACAGTAATAATGTATTATTTACAAAAACCTTTACTTTACTTACATTCTTATTAGTAGGTTTCAATATAGGTAACCTTAACGCTCAAACATGGACTGATAAATTAGGAAATGCCGAGAAATTTAAATTGGATGAACTGGTCATTAATACCGATTTTACCTCGAATGATAGAAGCGCACATCTTATCCTTAATGCTGGTAAAAAAAATCCATCTAGCGGATATAAAAAATATCATACGTGGCTTCTATCCAGTGATAAGGATAATGGGAATTTTTATATCTCTAATGCGAGCTACAACGACAGTAATACAATACCAAAATTTAATCACCTAGCAATTTTTGAAAGGGATGGAGATTTAGCAATCGATGGCCGTCTGAAATCCAAAAATTTGCAATTAGATTATGACATGAGATTAAATGGTAGTGAACATAAGGGAGTATTTCTTGGAGAAGGGATTGGTGATTACATTTTATATAGTTCCCCTTACAAACGTTTTGTTTCATTAAATGCTGAACAAAGTATTTCCTTTGTCGTAGATAAGCCAAAAACCTTGGATGAGGTTGTAAATCCACAATTTGAAATTAGCGAAGGTTTGGCAGAAATGAAGGTTCCTTTAGAAATTGAGTCATCGGCAGCTATTGATTTAGATGTAAAAGGTGATATCAAAGCTACAAAAATACACTTAGAGGAACTAAAATTAGGAAATACAACTTTTACCGAAAGTAATTTAACAGGAGGGGTTTCTCATTCAACGATAGATCCCAAGGAATATAAAGAATTCGAACGCCGCACCAATATGGCACTTCTTGCACTAGGAGGAATATCTGCTGTTAATACAGCAGGAAATGTTTTAAATAGCTTGGCCATAGCAACTGGTGAAGCTTTTGATGCTGCTGAACTAGCTATTGATGCTATAGAAGGAGGAGCAGAAGTAAAAACTGATATAAAGGAAAAACTTGACAATCGTGCTACAAAGAAAAGATTACGAGCCCTTGAGAAAAATTTTAAAACAAAAACTGGCTTACGGGGTATATTGGGCAGAATAACAGGAAATAAGGAATGGATAAATTTTGAAATAAAAAACGATATTACTTCACAGGAAGGTTCTATTAGTGCCAAAAAGGGAATTATTACAGGAAAGACTATAGTAGCTACAAACAATATTACTGCAAAAAAATTAGTAATTGATGATAAGGGTTCGCAAGATGACGCTGCCGAAGTAGAGATAAAAGGGGATTTGGTTGCAAAACGTATCGCCTTAAGTAGTAATACTACAAATTTTAAGAAATGGGCAGATTATGTATTTGCTAATGACTATAGATTGCGCTCATTAACCGAGGTAGAGAGATATATCAAATCAAATAAGCATTTACCAGAGGTTCCTTCTGCAAAGGAAGTAGCAGAAAATGGATTTGATCTTTTTGATATGAATGCTACATTACTTAAAAAAGTAGAAGAACTTACTCTGTATACTATAGCACAAGAAAAACAACTCAAAAGACAAACAAAACATATAAAAAGGCAAGAAGAGCGTTTGCAAAAGTTGGAAACACTTTTGCTAGAGGAAAAATAAATTAATTTTTAAAAGATAAAAAGTAATGAAAAAATTAATAAATAAATCCATTTTATTGTTAGTTGTATTGTTTTGTTGTAATCAACTTATACAAGCACAGGAACTTCTTAAGCCAAACTATAAAGATGTTTCCCCTTTAAGAGCCCAACCTCCTTTAACAAGTAAATACAATATAAATAATTTAGACACTGCAAACCCTAATAATTATTTTGATTTTCTAGCCCATAATGATGTTTCGCAAAGATCTCGAGACCCAAAGGACAATTATATTCAGTATACCTATAATTCGCCTATAACTGTATCAAGAATTAAAATAGGTCTACCTAATCTTAAGTCCCCAGATTATGATCATCTAAGGATAAAAGAATTTAGGATACAAGGAAGTATTGATGGTAAAAATTGGAAAACATTACAACTTAAAAAAGGACAAAGTTATAATTTCGGTGGCTCAGGAAGATTAAATATTTTAACCTTAAATTTTGAAAATAGTTTAGCGTTTCCTGTTAAATTTCTTCGCTTCTATCTTGTTGATACGTATGCAAAAAAAGCTTTTCAGGATTGGGATGCAGGAACCAAAGTATTAATTGGTTACTTTCTGGTATATGGAAACAACATCCCTTTTGACGAAAACCTAAGGCTTAGTATTAACCAAATACCCGTAAGTAAAGGACATGCCACTCTGGTAGTAACAAAAGACATTGCAACTACACCACCTAAAATAATTTCTTCTGTATTAATAGATGCAGGATATGACAATACTGATGCTATAAAAATAATAAATGTAATTAATAAAGAAGCTAAAGGTCGATTAGATAGAGTGTATATTACGCATGTTGATCAAGATCACTGGGGTGGTTTACGAACATACGACCCCAAAGAAAAGGAGTTTAACGATAATAAATTAGGGATTTTAGCATATAGATGCGATGCTACATCACTTGGAAACCCCTATTCGATCTTTCAAAAGAATACAAACAAGTTATTAATTTTTTACAACGAAGAAGAAGAGAAATCTCCACTTTTTCAAGGTAAATATGATAATTTTCCAATCGCTAAAATACAACTCAACCTAGCACAAAAACTCTGGAAATCCGACCAAAAACACTTAGTCCTTGGAAACTCACAAGATGGTAAACCGATCTTGTTAAAAACACTTGCGGTCAATCTTGAAATGAAAAGTAGTACTTCAAAAATAGAAACTAGCACTCTTGGTAGCGGGGCGAGTAAAAATGATCGTTCAGGAGTTATAATTATCACATGGGATCATTTTAGTTTTTTGATTCAGGGAGATTTACAAGGTGATCCCTTATCCAACAATCGCAATAATCCAGCTTTACATAGTGAAGTTTCGCGTACTATAACAAGTTATACAAGTCGGAACAATTTTTATAATTATAGAGAACTTAGACTTCCCGAAGAATATGAATATAATAAAGAAAAAGATAATCCTGCAGCTAAGTCTCTTACTTTTGATCAAATAGAAGCTATAAACCCAGAATTAAATACAGGGTTTTTTAGAATCCCTCTCATTAATTTTAATTACTTGACTAAAGAACAAGAAGATAAGTTAAGAAAAAAAACACCTAATAAAGTCTTAAACATTCTAGATAGTGACTATGTTATGAGTAATAAAGATTACATAGCTTCAGTTGATATATCAAGACATAAATTAGCAGAAGTAATTGAGACTCACAATGGAGATAGCGGTTATGGCCATGCTTGTATTGCTTTAGCACCTCATCATGGTGGTAACACTGCTAATCTATGGTTTGATACAGGTATTGCCATCATTGGTACTAATAATCGGAACGAATATGGTCATCCTAGACCAGAAGCATTAAGAAGTCTTTATACAACTTCTGGAGTCCGAGATTATTATTTTACATATTTATTAAATAAGGGAGGACATAACAGATACGATTTTGTTACCAATTATGCAACGAAATGGCCCAATTTGGCTAGATATGCACTGAAATATGAAACAGGTAAATCTAATGGAGATTATATAAAATTTGAAGTACAAACAGATCCTATAAACTCTGATTTTAAAGTTTATACTTCATCTTTTGAATATGTATCTAACGTTAATAGTAAAAAATTGAAAGAACTAGAAAGGTGCACAAGAGATCACTAATAGTCATAAAACAAGAAAAAAATAGAGCTAAAACTTTAGAGAAATTCTTAGAATAAATCAATAAAAATAAATAGTCGCACAATGAAGGTCTATTTAAACAGAGGTTACCAAAGAAACCTGGTTTAAAAAACAAACCTAATATACACGCAATGTATTATAGAGGTCATATATGATAACTTTTTTGAATGAACCTGATTGTAAGAAGATAAAACACTCTTTTAGAGTACAAAAAAATTAAGAAGATGAAATATATAAATATACTTGATTATTGGATAGTCCTGGTTTTAGTAAGTTTATCTGCAAACACATGGTCACAACATGTAAAAAAACCTACACTAAAAATTGCTATCTATTACACAGCAAATTCAAAAAGTAGTTTTGATAATTACATTGCTACTCAAGAAAAAAATGTAAAAAGTGTACTTGCAAATATAAATAAAGATATCATAACAAAATTTGATATCAAATTTATAGGAAAGACTCAACTTTCTTACATCGAACCTAAACATAGAAGTAATGATTATTCTAATAAGATCTTCGCTGATGGGTACAATCAAGTTTTAACCGAACTGGTATATCATCCAATATTCGATTACTATTATAAGAAAACAGCAAGTACATCTCACCCAGATTTCAAATTGGATAAAAATGAATTGGATTACAATTTTCTAAATTTAGATCCTATGGTTCAAAGTGATATTAATATCATACTAGTAGATGATGTAGGGAGTTATGATATAACTCTAAGAACTAACGTCCTATATAATGATAAAAATCAACTTATAAAAAGTAAGTTAGATAATCCATTATATGCGGTAATTAGCACCTATAGATTTAAAAATGACCCTCAAGCTTTGGCAATAGCTATTTATAGCATACTAGCTGACCCATCTGAAGCCGAAGCTACATCAGGGACTTTATTAACGGTTTGGCAAGAAAACGAATTTAGCCAAATAGGTGTTAACAATAAATTATCCCCCAACAATGCTAAATTGTTTCAATGCAATGTTTCTGAAATGATATTAGAGTCAAAAGATGAAAAAACAATTAATAGCTCTATAAAAAATATCGAAACAAAAAGTATTATAGATGCTGATGATAGGGTTTTGATGCTTCCTAAAAGTGGTACTGAATCAACTGTTTTATACCCTAAAAATGATAAAAATAGCTATATGGTATTTACTACGGACCTATATAATGTGGCTTCGCCAAAAAGTTGTCCATATGTCGCAACAAAGGCACCCAACAATGCAGGTAAGTCTGCTGGAAATGAAAATTTCGGTGTTCATCAGGATGATGATCTTGATACAGATATAGAGATTACTAGTAATGAGGAAATAGAAACTCTTACAGAAACTCTTATAGTCTACCCTAACCCAACAAGTGGTGATGTTACTTTTGATGTAAACGTATCAAAATCTGGAGGATATAGGTTAGCATTATATAACGTCTATGGACAGCAAGCCATGATACTAATGGATGAAAACCTAACAAAAGGTGCACATCAGATTAGGGCGAATGTGGCTGGGTTAGTAACAGGAATATATATTTATCGATTAGAATCAGATACATCAGAACCAATATCTGGAAGGATTATTGTAAAATAGTAATTAGCCATAAACACAAATCCTGTATAAAACCCATCTGCTTTTTGTAGATGGGTTTTTATGTATATTAAAAATCTTAGTTCAATTAATCCTAAGCGTGTCAGTTTAAGTGAAGTTCTGACAAGGGTTTTATGTCGAAAACAACGGTTTAGGATTTAGAAACCTATTCATTGATCATTGAACTTAGATTAAATAATGAAATTTGTAATTAATTCCAGTACTAAAAGAAACTACCTGAAAAGCTATAAAAACACTAAGATGTCAGTTTGAGCTTGTTGAAGACATTTTAAAAATCAACAAGTTAAAACTTCGACAGGCTCAGTTTGACAATAATGCTTTACTTTTCGGTCAGATTCTTCAGTATATATGCTAAAAATTTAATCCGAATCTTACACGTGCAACGGTCTATTATCCGTTGCCGCTAATGCCGCTTCTTTGATTGCTTCGGTAAAAGTAGGATGCGCATGAGACATTCTACTAATATCCTCTGCGGATGCTCTAAACTCCATCGCAGTAACTGCTTCTGCAATTAAATCAGCACAACGAGCACCAATCATATGTACTCCTAATACTTCATCTGTCTTTTCATCTGCTAATATTTTTACAAATCCATCAAGATCCGCACTAGCTCTTGATCTACCCAATGCTCTAAAAGGAAACTGTCCAGATTTGTATTGAACACCTGCTTCTTTTAGTTCTTCTTCAGTTTTACCAACTGCTGCAACTTCTGGCCAAGTATACACTACTCCAGGAATTAGGTTATAATCTATATGTGGTTTCTGTCCTGCTAATGTCTCTGCTACAAAAACGCCTTCTTCTTCAGCTTTATGTGCTAACATTGCACCTTTTATCACATCTCCTATTGCATAAATATTAGAGACAGAAGTCTGTAAATGATCATTCACTTCTACTTGTCCTCTATCAGTAAGCTTCACTCCTGCTGCATCTGCGTTCAATCCATCTGTATATGGACGTCTACCTACAGATACCAAACAATAATCTCCTTTAAACTCTACAGGATTTCCTTTTTTATCATCTGCAGTAATTGTTACTTGCTTAGCTGTAGCTTTTACACCTGTAACTTTATGAGAAGTATAAAACTTTACTCCTTGTTTTTTCATCACCTTTGTCAACTCTCTGGATAAAGCCTTGTCCATTCCTGGAATAATTCGATCCATATACTCTACTACAGAAACCTCAGCTCCTAAGCGACGATATACTTGTCCTAATTCTAATCCTATAACACCTCCACCAATAATCACTAAATGTTTTGGCACTTCTTTTAGTTTCAACGCCTCAGTAGAAGTAATTACTCGTTTCTTATCAAGCTTGATAAAAGGTAGTGTAGATGGTTTAGATCCTGTAGCAATAATAGTATGTTTTACCTCAATCGTTTCTACAGCATTATCTGCTTTTGTTATATTGATATGTGTCGCATCTTTAAAAGAACCAACACCTTCAAAAACATCTATTTTATTTTTTTTCATTAAAAAAGCAACCCCATCACAAGTCTGATCTACCACAGTTTGTTTACGAGCGATCATTTTTTCAAGATTGATCTTTACATCACCTGGAATTTCAATTCCGTGATCTTCAAAATGCTTTACCGCATGTTCATAATGGTGAGAAGAATCTAATAATGCTTTACTAGGAATACATCCTACATTAAGACAGGTTCCTCCAAGCGTAGAATATTTTTCGATTATTGCAGTTTTCATACCTAGTTGTGCGCAACGGATAGCTGCAACATATCCACCAGGTCCAGAGCCGATTACGGCTACATCATATGTACTCATAAGAGATTATTATGTTGGCGTATTAAAATATAAACGTTTAAATAGTTCTTATTCTGAAAATAAGATAAACAAATGTACAAATGTTTTACTTCTTACAGAAGCGATGCTTTGGTCAAATTTTTATTAAAAAAGCAATATTAGTACTGATTAAAAAGTTATACATTTAGTCCTTTGATATGATTTCAAAATTTTAACCACTTTTTGATGCTACATATCTAATATATTTTAACAATTATAGAAATTAAATAATGCGTTATTTATCTACTCTGCTCTTACTTGCCATTATCATTTTATGGAGTTCTTGTCGTAATGATTTTGAATCTGATCCCAGTATCGGGAATCTGGAATTCTCTACAGACACCTTATTTTTAGATACGGTCTTTACCAATATTGGTTCCAGTACTTATAACTTTAAAGTATATAACAGAACGAATGATGATTTTACAATACCTAGTATTGCTTTAGAACGAGGAGAAACATCGAACTATCGTTTAAATGTTGATGGTATTCCTGGAAAGTCTTTCGAAAATATCCAGGTACTAGCTAAAGACAGTATTTTTATTTTTGTAGAAACCACAACTGATATAACTCAGCAAACTGGAGATCTGGAATTTCTATACACCGATCGCATACTTTTTGATCCTAATGGCAGTCAACAAGATGTAGATTTAGTCACTCTAGTAAAAGATGCTGTGTTTTTATTTCCTGCTCGTGATGAAATGACAGGCGAAGTAGAAACATTACTATTAGGTGAAGATGATAATATGGAAGAGATTCGTATTGAAGGATTTTTTCTGGAAGATGATGAATTGAATTTCACCAATGAGAAACCCTATGTTATTTATGGATTTGCGGCGATTCCATCTGGTAGAACGCTTACTATCGATGCTGGAGCACGAATACATTTTCATGATGGATCTGGATTAATAGCTGCAAATAATGCTACTTTATTGGTCAATGGAGAAGTTAGTACAGATCCCGAGGTAATGGAAAATGAAGTGATTTTCGAAAGTGATCGATTAGAACCTGGATTTAGCGATATCCCTGGTCAATGGGGGTTAATTTGGCTTACTGCAGGTAGCACAGGTCACGTAATTAATCATGCAACTATAAAAAACGGTGCTGTGGGTATCTTAATGGATTCAAATGATGGAGGAACTGATCCTACACTTACTATTACCAATTCACAAATCTATAATCATTCAGCTTATGGAATCCTTGGAAGAACAGCAAATATTTTAGGTGAAAATGTTGTGATAAATAATGCTGGAATATCCTCTTTGTTTGCATCTTTTGGAGGTACATATAATTTTAACCATTGTACATTTGCTAACTATTGGAACACTAGTTTTAGGAATACTCCTGCTGTTACAATAGATAATATATTTGTAGTACGAGATGATAATGGTAATATTATTGATGTACTCTCTACAGATCTGATAGAAGCAAACTTTACGAACTGCATCATTTATGGAAATGAAAATCTAGAATTAGGTCTTACCAGAGCAGATGAAGCTGCATTTAATTTTAATTTCAAAAATAGTCTAATTCGTTTTAATGATTTTAATGGGCAGTTTGATGATAATCCATTATACGATTTTACAAATACTAGTATTTATGAAAATGTAATTCTTAACGAAGATCCAGATTTTAAAGCTCCTTTTGAAAATATGCTAAACATCGGAGAAGATTCTGCAGCAAATGGGCAGGCCTCTACTCCTACTTCTGGTACGGATATTTCGGGAACACCTAGAAATGCTACTGCACCTGATATTGGAGCTTATGAAAGTATCACTTTTGAGATGGATGGAAACTAAATGTTATAATAGTATCTAAATAATAAAAACAACAACTAATGAGAAATGTATCTTCTAAAAACAAGGAATTATTTATTCTAGGTATAAGCTCTATTTTGATCACATTGTTTCTTTTCTTTATTGATGAAGGCAATTATGATTTTAACTGGGTAGCAGAACCCTTTGTATGGATCATTTTTCTAATCTATGCAGTGCCCATCTTTTTAGGTCAATTGTTGGTTTCTAAAGTAATGCTAAAAAATATTAGCCAAACTAATAAGATGCTTCTTAGTATATTGATCGGATCGGTGATCGGTATCACTTGTACTATCGGAATTTTGTTTAGCGGATTTCTTAATTAGTATTTTTTTATTATGAACGATTATCTATTTTCTTCTGAAAGATTAGGGTTTCGTAACTGGACACTTGATGATTTGGATACCATGGCAGCTATGAATAATGACGATGATGTTATGGAGTTTTTTCCTTTTAAACCTACAAGAAAAAACACTAAAGATTTTATAGTCGGAATGCAGCAACAGTTTGCTAAAAATGGTTTCTGTTATTTTGCAGTAGATATTTTGGAATCAAAAGAATTCATAGGGTTTATTGGGCTTTCAGAGCAATCATATTTAGAAGATACACCTGTATTTGTGGATATTGGGTGGAGGCTAAAAAAAAGTACATGGAATCAAGGTTTTGCGACAGAAGGTGCTAAAGCTTGCTTAGACTTTGGGTTTAATCAAATTGGTTTGGATCAAATATATTCGGTTGCTCCAGAAATCAATATCAAATCCGAATTAATCATGAAAAAGATAGGGATGGAAAGACTCAAAGTTTTTAAACACCCTAAACTAATGAATGACAAAAGATTAAGGAATTGTGTACTGTACCTAACTAGCAAAAACAAGCAATAATGTATTTTAAAAAGGCATCATTACTTTCTCTTATTACAAGCATTCTGTTTATTTTTCAATCTTGCGGACAACAAAAAACAACACCCAAAAAGACAATAACTACAGCGCTAGACTCTATTTTCTCCAAAGAATTTCCCTTAGACCAACCAGGAGCATCGGTACTATTGATAAAAGGAGACACTATATTATTTGAACAATCATACGGTCTTGCAAATATTGAAACCAAAGAAAAGATAACATCGAATACCGTATTTAATACTGGATCCATTTCTAAAACTTTTGTTTCTAATGGGATACTGATACTTCAGGAAAAAGGACTTCTATCTGTAGAAGATAGTATTTATAAATATTTTCCAGATTTTGATACTCCTGAAATTGCTCAAAAAGTTAAAATAAAACATTTACTTTCTCATACTTCAGGTTTACCTGATTTAAGAAATGTTCATAAAAACATAGATTTCTTTATTACTGCAAAAGACACAGCCAATTTTGAACCTATAAAACGAGCTGATTATTTATTGTTTGAACCAGGTGAAAAATTTGCGTATTCTAACCCTTCATATAATGGTTTGGCACTAATTATTGAGCAAGTAACCAATCAAAAATGGCAACAATTTATTATTGACAATATTTTTGTTCCTTCAGGAATGAATACTAGTAAAATTACTGATGGAGATCACCCAAAAAAAGGTGTAGCTCACGCATACATTAAAGATTCTACTGATAAGTTTATCGAATATGATTATGGAGAAGTACCCACTTTTGCTGCTTCAGGAAATGGAGGAATATGGAGTTCTGTAAAAGAGTTAGCTAAATATGAAATCGCACTAAGAAACCACACTTTCTTATCAGAAAAGACAGTAAAACAATCCAGAACAATCTTTAAACCAAAAGCATGGAACGATACCATTTCTCCTACTATTGGTTATAGTTGGTTTATTGGTACTAAAGGAATTATACGATCACCGATCGAAAAAGAATATACCACAAAAATAGTTTCTCATACTGGTTCTCAAGGAGGTTTTAGAGCATTCTTCGTTTCATTTCCAGAAAAAGAAATTACATATATCATGCTAGCGAATCGTCCCGTTGATGGATTTAGGAAAATTATCAAAGAGAGTTTTACTATATTTCATAAATATGGTTTCATCGAATAAAAAATTAAAAGTTCATGTTTAAAATCAAATATTTACATACTTCGCTACTCCTATTGTTCATTAGTTCTTATGCTATTGCACAAGAAGAATTACTACATCAAAAAATCAATCAGGATATGTATAGTAATTTTTCTGAAGCTTTTTCAACATTAGATTACTCATTATTCGCATCAATTCATAGCGAAGAAATGATTAGAATATCTGGCGGTAATGGAGGAGAAATTAAAGATGTAAAAAAATATCTGGAAGGTTATAAAAAACGATGGAACGATCCTAAAAGGAAAGCATCACCAATTGATTTTAGGTTATTCGAAAGAATAACTTCGGATTCACTAGTATCTGATCGAGGTATTTATAGAGTTACTTATCAAAATGATAAAAATGAAACACAATATTCTTATGGGCAATTTCACGTATTACTGCGAAATGAGAAAAATACATGGAAAATCCTTATAGATTATGATTCTAATGAGCAAAACACCATAAATAAGCAATCATACGACGCGGCTTTTTCTCTTTTAGATTACAAAAAATACTGGAAACATAAGAACTGATCTGATTTCCTTAACACGTTTAAAAAATATATTGTTACGTAAGTAGATGAAAAAAATAACTGGAAAAATAAGAATACTCTTAATACTGTCTCTGGTAATGCTCAACATTGGTTGTGATCAAATTTCTAAGACTGTAGTAAGACAAACGATAGCATCCAATCAAAGAATTGAAGTATTTGAAAACAACTTTATACTAACCAAAGTAGAAAACAGAGGCGCAGCATATAGCTTAGGGTCTGATCTTGGGCCTGCATTAAAAGTTATCTTATTACAAGTGTTGCCTATCATTGTATTAGTATTCTTGTTAAGACTTATACTTATAAAAACTACATATTCTAAAGAAACTATTATTGGTTTTTGCTGTATTATTGGTGGAGGAATCGGTAATCTTTTTGATCGTATTGCATATGGATCTGTAACGGATTTTATGATTATGGATCTAGGAATTATAAAAACTGAAATATTTAATATGGCAGATGTTTCTATCATGGTTGGATCATTTATTATATTAATAACTACCATCTTTAATAAAAAAGGATCCTTTTTTAAAGAAGCAACCCCATAGATATGAGTTGGATTCAGGAAATATCTTTTGAAAAAGCTACAGGTCAGCTAAAAAGAATATACAATCGAGTTAAGGGACCTAATAACAATATTGATAACGTATTATCTATTCATAGTCTTCGACCACATACCTTAGTCGGACATATGGGTTTGTATAAAAATGTACTACATAATTCAAACAATACGTTACCTAAATGGTACTTAGAAACTCTTGGTGTTTATGTTAGTCAACTCAATCAGTGTAGTTATTGTGTAGATCATCACGCTGCTGGATTAAAGCGTTTGTTGGCTGATGATGAAACTTTTCTCAAAATAATAACATGCGTCAATAGTGATCAAATGGGTTCTTTTTTTAAGGATCAATATTTAGAAGGATTACGATATGCAAAAAAACTAACCCTATCACATCATACTATTACTCAATCTGATATTGAAAACCTAAGAAACTATCACCTCACTGATGGAGAAATCCTAGAAATCAATCAAGTAGTGAGTTATTTTAATTATGTAAACCGCACCGTAGTTGGTCTAGGAGTTAATACAGAAGGTGATATTATTGGCTTATCGCCTCATGATAGTGAAGACCCTGATAATTGGGGACATTCTTGATTCGTAAGTATTATTTTATTCTACCTAAATCCTTAACTATTCACACCTAAACAGAGAAACTATAGCATAGTAACCGTAGTAATTATATCAAGTGTTTTTATTGCAAACTACAAATCCTAAGGATTCATTAAAAACCTGTGTAGTAATTAAAAGTCAAAGTAATAAGTTATACTTAATCCTATAGCTTATTTTTATTTATTGTGAGAATATGGCATTCCTTTTATACTTCTTGTATATATCCCTAAAATCAATAGAATAAATATTCGTATCAATACTTTTTAGACTATCACTACTAGTATAATAAAGTAAGGTGTCCTTTTCAATTAGTTCAGCATAGAGATCACTACCTGTTGTATTTATTTCTCTAATATTTTGAGGTATTGACCAATGATCATTGGATTTAAAACTTATATACAAATCTCCATATGACGATAGATTCTGTTCTCTTCCAGAGGATTCAAAAATAAGTACATCACCATTGTCATTTATTTCTAAATTCCATTCTCCATTATTAGAATTAACAATATTTCCCATGTTTACTGGTAACCCAAAAGTATCTTTTTCTTTTTTTGCTACATATAAATCGCCTTGACCGTATCCACCTGAACGATTTGACGCAAAATATAGATTACCAAATTTATCCGTATTTGGACTGAACTCGCTGTCTTTGGAATTAATAACATCATTCAATCTGATTGGAGTTCCCCAAGTATTATTAGCTTCTTTTTCTACCTTCCATATATCATTTGAAACATATTTCGCATTCTCCAAAGGTCTACTGGAAATAAAATATAACGTTTTTCCATTATTACATAAATGAGGGGAACTATCATCATATTGGCCAGAAAAGGAAGCAAGCTTGGGTATAGACCACTTCCCCCCTTTTTTGACTGAAAAATATATTGAACTTTTCATATCTCTTGTCCCCCATTTATCATTGCTTTTAGCAAAATAAACCTCAGAGTCATAGATCGAAAAAGTTGGTGAGTACTCTACTGACTTCGTTGAAATTATTTTTGGCTCAAAAATACTGGGGTTCAATTGTTTCGATTCATCTGTACAGCCCATCAAAATCAACAAACTACTTAAAATAATAAGTACAATTATAAATCTTGCCATGTTCATTGCTATTATTTAGTGTGAAACAATGTTTCTTACTTCCAATTTGGAAGGATGTGTATACAATATACAAATTGTTCCAGTTAGTTTTTAAAACTAATAAGTTCACGTTTTCCAGATTCTCCATTCTTATGCTACCAACAGCATTTTTCAATTTTTCTGACAGTTTTAGTGTTAAATTTAGAATTACGGTATTCACATATAATTAACCTTTAACAGAATAATTTAAACATATTAAAGCTATTTATTATAAATAATTTAACATTTTATAGAAATTAACATAATTATTTCATAAAAATTCATTAACATTGCGCCGGTCAAAAATTTTGACCACCAACCTAAATAAATAAATATTTTTTTCAATTATGAAAACACAAAATCACACACAAATTTTTAAAAGGGTATTATTGGCATGCTTTGCTGTCTTAACAAGTTGTACTGTCGACACTGACAAAGACATTGATCCCAATTTAAATCTCAAAAACAATAACGAATGTGTTTCCGTTATGGTTTCTGATGCAGACATTAATTCATTTTATGACAGTAATGTAAACATTCCAAGACCAGAAGACACCCATTTAAAAGCTTTATTACATTACAACATCAATGTAAGCGACTTTGCAGCTTCAAAAAAGTTCTATAAGTTGTTAGCTTTCGCTAATTTTATTGATCTAAATATCGATGTAACTGATCCTGATGAAGCACAAGGTTTAGATCTTCCTCCATACTCATTAAAAACGACACCAATGAGAGCGAAGGATGGTTTTATTATAGATCTTATTAAATTTAACTCACCGTATGATGGAGAGGCTCCTCATAGTGATTATAATAGTATCGGATTTTCTTCACTTCATTTGAAGTCAAGTAACCTAAAAAAGGATAGAGCATATTTAGCAAGAAATGGTGTGTCATCTACAGTAATAGTAGGTACAGAAGATACTCCTGAAAAAATACAGTTCGCGGATCCAGACGGTACGACAATTTTAATGTCTCAAGTAGGTCCTGTATCTAATGTTTATTTCTTTCAAAGAACTAAAATAGATGGTGTATTTTCTACGAATATTAACGTTACTGATCTTGCTACTTCTGTTGATTTTTATCAAGAAGTTGGTTTCGAACTTGTTGATCAAAACGAAGATTATGCTACAATCGCATTATCAAAAGGGCGCCATATTACACTTACTGAATCTTGTAGTCCTAACATGGCTTATGAGAAGGTAAATCACCTTGGTATTGCAAGAATAGCTATTACTACTAGCGATCTTGAAGCTGATATGGAAATACTAAGTGCTAAAGGAATAGAGTTTTATTCTCCTGTTCCAATCCAAGGTACTGGTGTATTTTCTATAATTCGTTATGCAGCATTTGAAGATCCAGATGGTAACGTATTAGAATTGGTAAAATTACCTTTATAGAAAAATAGATAAAGTACTCATTCAAAATGTTACTTTTTGAATGAGTACTTTTAAAACTATTATGTTATTCACTTTCTGAAATATTTAAACATAAAGTTGCTTGTTTAATTAATCATCATAGAACTTTTCTACAGTTAATAAAAATCTATAGCAACAATCATAGTGGTCGCAATATCAATAGTAAAAGATTCTAACACACACTGTTTTTAGAATATTGCTCTTACTTTTATCATATCATCTCTTAAGGATTTATTATAATAGTCACTATTACTGATATTCTGTACTATTGTCACTTTTTTATTCAGTCCAAGTCTTGTTTCACTTAGTTAGTTTTTTTATCATACCGCTGAATATCATACCATGAAAGGGTAATACAGAATACCAATACAATCTACCCAATAAACCTAACGGTCTAAATGTTGCTGTCTGCTCAAGTTGGTCATCAACTATTTTAAATTCTAGCCAGGCTTCACCAGGTAGTTTCATTTCAGCAAACAGAAGCAAACGTCCTCTATTTTTATCTGCATATAATACTCGCCAAAAGTCCACTGCATCACCAGTATTGATTGAATTAAGATTAGTTCTTCCCCGCCTCAATCCTACTCCACCCACTATTTTGTCTAACACCCCTCTTAATCTCCATAACCAATTAGCATAATACCAACCTGTTTCGCCTCCTATACTCCAAATTCTATTTAGGCATATTTGGCGATTATCTATTTTGCTTTTTCTCTTATCTATGAAACATCCATATATTGGTACTTTTATAAACTCAGAAATATCAAAACTAATTCCGCTACTTGAATAAGAATCCTTCCAACTAGAAATAATAGTATTATTTTCAATTTTATTAAAAGCTCTTTCTAGAGATTCTTTGTAGTTAAGTGGTTTAATTCCGATTATAGAATTAATTTTATTATTTCGACACACAACTTCAACCTTCATACTACTAACAAGTGATACAGCAAGCTTATATGATGTAGAGGTAACAAAATAAAGCCAATAGGAAGAAAGTCTTGGCGTCATAACGGGAACGACAAAAATGGTCCGTTTCAGATTACGAATTTTAGCAAAACCTAAGAGCATTTGTTTGTACGATAATATATCAGCACCTCCAATATCAAAATTTTGATTATAGACTTCAGAATTGAATAAAGATTTAGATAGAAACCTAATAACGTCGGCTACACCTATAGGTTGACATCTGGTTTTTAACCATTTGGGGGTAACCATAATTGGAAGTTTTTCTACTAAATCTCTTATTATTTCGAAAGAAGCACTGCCAGATCCTATTATTATTCCTGCTCTCAGCGTTGTAAAACTATAGGATCCCTTACCCAATTCAATTTCAACATTTCTTCTTGAACTTAAATGTTTAGATAGCTCTGATTCATTTACTATTCCGCTAAGGTAGATCACATGCTTAACATTTGTTTTTCCAAGGGCATCTCTAAAGTTTAGAGCAGATGTTTTTTCAAGGGTTTTATAGTCACTAGAAGAAGACATTGAATGAACTAAGTAGTAGGCTCCTTCAATATCTTCTGGTATCATTTTTAGTGATTCTTTATTTAATAGGTCGATTTCAATTACTGAAATCTTATGTTGTATAGAACTAGGAGGGTTAAATCTCTGAACATCACGAACGCAACAAACTACTTCGTGTCCCGCCTCAACTAAAACAGGTAATAATCTTTTTCCTATGTATCCAGTTGAACCAGTTAAAAGTATTTTCATGTTTAATTAATACAACAGTTTCTATATTAAAAAGTATCTTTTTTTTGAATGAACACTTTTACATCATTCGTTGTTTGGATTTTCATTTTATAGTGTTTCGACAATTTGAATGTTATTTCCACAAGTATGGTTAAAGACTGCAAATTTTACGGTTCCCATTTTAGTAGGTGCTACACTAAAATCAACTCCAAGTTTTGTTAGTCTGTCATGTTCGGAGTCTACATCGTCTACATCGAATTGAGTGTAAGGAAATCCAGCTTCCATTAATGCATCCTGAAATATCTTACATGGTTCGAAATGGTTAGGTGCAGGTTCTAATAACAATTCTGGTCCATCTTGCCATTCTGGAGAAACTAGAGTCAACCATCTATTACCGCCTTCTAATGGTACATCCTTCTTTTTTAGGAAACCTAATTTCTCAGTATAAAATTTAAAAGCTTTTTCTTGATCTCTAACGGGAATGCTAATTAGTGTTACTTTCATATGTTAGTATTTATTGTTAACTCAAGGATCGCATAGAGCATCCTATCGCAATTTCGTTGCATGATTTAAAAACTAATATCGGTAGTTGTAATATTGATTTATTTTTTAATCATTTTCCAAAGTTTAGAAATCTTGCTCTAATTTACTTCTCGAAAATTGCTCTTTTTGAAATTCACTTGGTGATTTTCCCGTTTTCGTTTTAAACAACGTGCTAAAAGAACCTAAACTCTCGAATCCAACCGCAAAACAGGTTTCGGTTACCGTCATTCCATATATTAAGTTTTCTTTTGACTTCGCTATTCGTTTATCCATTAAGTATTGTCTTGGTGTTAAGCCATAATACCTCTTGAAAAGCCTTAGTAAATGATATTTTGATGTAAATTGTATATGCGATAAAAAATCTAACTTCAGGTCTTTTTCAAAATTATTATCAATGAAATTGCGTGTTGCTATCACAGTCTCTATCTGTTTATCATTAGAATAACAGAGACTTCTTATTCGCTTTATTTTTGATTCGTAAAATGTCATTTTACTTACTAGTTTCTTAGTATAGTTATACCAAATATTTGTTAAGATACATCTTTTACATAAAAAAGATTAGACTTTACACCAACATTGTAAGCGATTTTGCAAATAATACCAGACCAAATTTTTATTACAAACTCTTAATATTATACTATAACATCACTAGATATAGTGCTTTTTTTCTTTATCGGCAATAATTCTTTATATGTTAAACATCTCCAAATCCATTCTAACGGTCCAAATCGGTAGTGGTTTAACCAAATTTTACTTAGTATTACTTGAAAGCTAAAAACAAAAACCGCTGTCATAAATGTCTCCGAAGGACTTAACCTTTCGTATAGTTTAAATCCGATGGATGAAAATAAAATTAATCCAATAAAGCTTTGCATTATGTAGTTAGTTAAAGCCATTCTACCTACATATTTTAATGGCAACAAAATCTTTTTCCATTTAGAGTTGTAGTACAACCAACCAATTGCCCAAAGATAGAATAACCCCATTGCAACATCCGAGAGCACCATTAATTTAATACATGTCTGTCTATAATTTTCTATCGAAAAAAAATCCTGATTCACCAATACAAATAGAAATATTACTCTGTAAACATTTGTAATTATTGCTATCAGTATCATTGGTTTTTTTATTCGTAGAATAAATAATTCTAACGAATTGTAAATTTTATTTTTACCAAGATAAAGCCCCAAAAGAAACATTGAAATAGCAATTGGGGATAAAAACCCGAAAAGCATTGGGATATTAGAAAGGTATTCTAACAATCTTAATTTAACTCCTTCTAAATATGTACCATTGCTTATTATTTGATTTACTGTTTCTCCTGTATAATCTTTTAAATAGATTTCTGGTTGGAAATTTAAAATATTGAACAAAAATTCAAAAACTTGGTCATAAAAAGGAAAGAAAAGGAAAATTGCTGATAACGTAAGAATTAATTTGTTTGACCGTTTTATCATAAGTGTCGTAAACAATCCAAGAATCGCATAAAGATTTAAAACATCTCCTGACCACAAAAACGTGATATGTAAAACTCCAAAAACAAACAATATTAGCATTCTTCTCCCAAAAAAGGAGAATGAAAGTTTATTTTTATCAAACATATTTAACGCTTGCATTGAAATTCCTAACCCAAAAAGCAGTGAAAATATCGGGAAGAATTTAGTATAAAAAAACAGTTGAAGTATCTTCTCCGAAATTTGATCAATACTAGAAGTCCATTGTTTCGCAAATTCGTCCTGATTCAAAAAGGTTGAATTCATGATTACAATATTTACAACAAAAATTCCGAGAATTGCGAATCCTCGGAATATATCTAATATATCAATTCGTTTTTTTACTCTAGTTGGTTTTTCGTTCAATTTTTGATCGTTTTTTACATATTGTGTCTAACAGTTTAGGGATGATTTCGGGTTAGATCACAAGAAACATCTAGTCGTTGGCTAAGTTAATTAATGTTCACGATTTTTCGAAGTAAAAGTCTACAGCAATTAATTATATATATTGACGTACTTAGCATTTATTAGTTAATGAAGTTTATTACTCTTTATTAAACTTAATAGGCTCTTTTTGAGCATACATTTTTAACATTGATATTTTTCCTTTTGCATTATCAACAAATTTTATCGTAAACTCAGGATTGAATGATTCTTTAAAGTCTTTCATCCCCTTTAGGTAAAAATTATTATAATTTGAATGCTCTAATTTAAATGTATATGTAGGGAAAACTGCACGTAGTTTACCTTCCTTTTTGATAATTTCTATTCTTCCGAAACCATTTGCATAATAAGTACCAAGAAAATCATTTATAGAATGAGTAGGCATCTTAGCTCGGTTAAATGATTTGTCTTCTCCTGGTTTGTAAATGTCTGAAACAAGAACTGGGTATTCATTTTCGGAAGGTAACTGGAAGAGTTTCTTTGAAATCATATCCGATATGATATAGGGAAGCGTAGAATTGCTTTGATTACATAAAACAACAATACCGATTTTCTCAAAAGGAAAGAGTTCCATTACACTACTAAATCCGTGAGTGTTTCCTCCATGACATAATCTATAATATCCATTCCAAGATCTTATGCGCCAACCAAATCCTTCACTAAACAGAAATGAATCTTGTGTATATTCTTCATTATACTTCACATTTTGAGGCCTAGATGCCTTATAAATATATTCTTGCGGTATTATTTGATTTCCATTAAAAACTCCTTTGTTTAGCCAGATACGCATCCAGTTAGATAGATCTTTTATAGAACTTTTAATTGACCCAGCAGGACCAAAAGCATAATAATTTTGATAAGGTACTTTTTCTGATTTTCCGTTATACATACCATAACCTAAGGAGAAATTATTTGACCGCTTCATATCCTCGAGTGTGGTACAGGAATTATTCATTTTTAATGGACTAAATATTTTTTCTTGAATATTAGCATCCCAACTTTTGTTAGTTATTTGTTCTACTATAGTTCCAGCAAGTGTGTACCCCATATTACTGTATTCCCAACTATTTTTAACTTCTGCTTCAGGTTTTAGATATCGTAAACGTTGTACCGTTTTTAATTTATTTTCAATAGGAAACAATTCAAGAGAAACACCTTGAGTTCCAATTCCACTTTTATGACTAAGCAGGTCTTCAATTGTAATTAGATTATTCATTTTATCATTATAGAATTGAAAATTAGGCACATACATTTCTGGTTTATCTTTTAATGACAATCGATTATTTGATTCTAAGACACCCAATAAAGAGCCTGTAAATGCTTTTGACATTGAAGCAATATGAAAAAGTGTGTGTTCTGTAACAGGTAACTTTTGTTTGAAGTCTCGATATCCAAATCCCTTAGCGTACAAAACTTTATCATCTTTGACAATGGCTACAGATAAACCAATGGTATTATATTCCTCCATCAATTGAATGATTTCATCATCTATTCCTTGTAACTCCTTTGGTAGTTGTTGGCTAAAACCTAATTGAGTAAATAATACTAATGCGAGTGCGTAAATAAATTTCATCTTCGTGTTTTATTTGTTTACAGCAAAAGTGAGGAATCATACATGCTTAAAAGTCCGAGTATACAAAGTCGAACCAATTTTACTCAAAATAATCAGTTCGATTTAAAGTCGGACTGCGTTTAACTGTTTGATTTTCTATATTCTGAAGGTGTTTGATGTGTTGCTTTCTTAAAAGCGGTATAAAATGAAGATTTAGAATTAAAACCTACCTCATATAAGATTTCTAAAACAGTTAGCTCTTTTTGAGCTGGATCTTTTAGAAGTATTTTTGCATCATTTATCCGATACTCATTTATAAAGTCAAAAAAATGTTTGTTTAAATGATGGTTGATTAACAGCGATAATTCTTTTTCTGGAATATCTGTTTGAATAGCCAGTTTTTGTAATGTCAATCCAAAATCCAAATAAGGCTTTTCTTTTTGCATTACTGAAGTAAGTTTTTTTAGATATTCATTTTCAGCTTTATTTTTTTGAGCATTATCTTTCGTAGTTTGTTTTTCGAGAAATGATTTTACTGGAACTAAATCTATGCTTATACCCGTAAACAGTGCAGGTTGGTATAATGCCTTTAGAACAAAAAAGATAGTTATTGATAAAACAGAAAGGCTAATTACAATATTTGTATTTATAACATATTCTTGATATATAGAATTAGATAAATACCATCTTATAATTACAAACGAATGCGCTATACAAGAGAAAACGGTAATCTGAAATAACCACTTATAAATAGCGTAATTAGCATTTGAATAATTTTCAAGATATACTGTTTTATATTTTTTTAAAATTATAAAAACAGTAACAATGTAAACTATAAATTGGATCTCTCCCACAATTTCATAAAGCAATATACTTAAGTCGGAGAAGCTTGTAATATTGAACAGGATAAAAAATAACAGGAATAATAAGAAATGTAAAATGTGTTTTCCTTTGATCTTAAAATTAGAATAACAAGCCGATAAAACGTACAGAAAAAACAAGGGTAATTGTAACAGACTAGAAGAAGTTTTTAAACTTTGGATGATAGGATATTCTACAGTCTTGTTCGTAAACAAACCAATTAAGTCAAATGCGATGACTAATAAATAAATACCAAAAAGCCTATTAGACAGCTTGTTTTTTGTTTTAACCGTAAAAAGAAAAAAGGAAAGAAGTATCATTATAAAAACAACAATCTTTCCAATGGTTTCAATAATTTCTATTTTGTTTTCCAATAATATTGTGTGTATTTCTTATTGTTCATTAAGATACATAACTTCTACAAGTTAAAAATTAGATATTAAATTCTAACATTATTAATTGTTTATTAAAGTATCCTGAATTAAAGTTCTATAAAGGAATTCCCAAATTCCATTTCCCTGTTTATCTATTTAGATTAGATTCTATTTTTTTTAAGTTACAATGTATTAACTAAATTACATTTTAGCACATTATAGGGTAAAATTATTCTATTAACCCAATGAGTTACAAATAGTATATTTCTCATAAATAAATAATTCTATTTAACTAATTGTAATGAATCAGATTCTTGAAAATCCCATTCTCCTTGTAATAAACGCGTTACATAACAATTATCCGCTTTTTTAATAAGGTATGCATGTTGTTCATCTGTAATAGTACCTTCAATACTAATTTGGGAATTGACACTAGTTTTAAAACTTTTACCTTCTTGCCTATGTACATCTTGTGTTAACTGTGCGTCTACTTCTCCAATGTCCCAACCTTTTCTTCGAGCTACATTACGTATAGTTGCTACTTTACACATTGCAATTCCAGCTAAGACAAGTTCTACGGGTGAAAACCCTAAATCAGTTCCTTGTGATGGAATAGGTTCATCACCGATAATTGCATGCTTTCCGTTACTTATTATCGATTGGTATCCAACTGATAAATTTTTGACATTTATTTTAGTACTCATATTATTTTGTTTTAAAATTCCTTTCAGGTAATTAGACCCTGAAAGGAATTGATTCTTAAATTACTATTTTTTAAAATCCTTAATTTCTTTTACAATTTCTTCTGTTGTAAATACATGACTAGCAATCATTTGAAAGTTTGTTACTGCAGCTGAGTATCCATCTAAACCTGGTAAAACTGCTGCTGCAGTAGCATCCTTAACAACAGCTACTCTAAATCCTGATTCTACGAGGTCTCTCATATGAGATTCTGTACAAAGATTGGCAGACATCCCTCCAAGTATTACATTACTATAACCATGCTTACGTAGTTGAAGCGCTAAATCATTAGATTCTGGCCCATATACTTTATGAGGACTGGTAACGATAACATTTTCTCCATCAATGTATTCTTTATATTGCTCTAACCAATCTGCACCAGAACCTTCAAAACCATCTGTTTTTAATGTATGACTTCTATCAAACATTCCAATTTTGTGCATTAAAGTTTCTAAAGCACCTTCAATTTTCCATTCATGATCATGCTTAAAATAGTAATGAGGTGACACAAAGATTTTGATGTTTTTCTCTTTAGCTACTTTAAATAATGCTTCAAGATTCTCTACCGTTTTGTTTTCTGTAACACTTTGGCCTACAACGCCCCAAGTAACTCCATCGGGACTTAGGAAATCGTTTTGTGGATCTGTAATTACAATTGCTGTATATTCATCAACTGTAAAACCTGGATCCGGAAGTTGTGCATAAGAGTTCATATTTATCCCAATCAATAGGGTCATAAGCATTGTTAATTTCAAAATTTGTGTTTTCATTTTTTTATAATTTTTAATGTTAATAATGTATTCTCTAAAGAATTTAATTCTTAACAACTGTCATTTTTACATTGTCAGTCATTGTTCTATAATTAGGAGAAGTCTTTCTCACATTTTCTATGATAGCATCATAATCTGCTTGAGTTCCATTGCCTTTAACATCATAGTTAAATTTGAGCTCTTCGAAACCTACAGGTGCTTGTTCATCTACACTTAAAAACCCGCGAAGATTTAAATCTCCATTGATTGTAAGTGTCACACTTTCTAATTCAATGTTATTATTTGCCGCACCAGCTACAAAACCAACCATCATACATCCAGCAAGACCTCCTAATAGATAATCCTGAGGAGTAGGATAGCTATTGGTCCCCAAAAGTTCGTTTGGCTCATCAATAGTAAATTGAAACTGTTTTTCAATTTCTTTATCACCTACTTTTTGATTGAGTGTTGTAATTTCTGTTTTTACACCTCCTTTCCATTCTGCCTTAATCCCATACTTTGAGATAGCTTCTGAAGGCGTTTTCGTGATGGTATCAACATATTGTTGTAATCCTTCAATGTCAATACCATTTATTAATTTATCTATACTTTCCATGATTATTTAATAAAATGATGTGAATTAATTTCTACCCGCCATTACACCTCCATCAATATCCCAGATTGCTCCAGTTACCCATGAACTTTCATCTTTTAATAAGAAGTGTATGGTTTGTGCAATTTCATCGGCGCGACCAACACGACCAATAGGATGAAAATCATTAAAACCTTGTAGATTTTCTTCGATTTTATCTTTATCCATAAATGCACCGTAAATCGGAGTAACTACTACTGCAGGAGATACCGCATTTACACGTATTTTGTTTTCGGCAAGCTCCATTGCCAAATGTTGGGTTAATGAATGTAAACCAGCTTTAGCCATAGAATATGCAGATGATGGAGTAGCTTTAATTGCCTGTTTAGCCCACATAGAACCAATATTCACTATAGAACCTCCTCCATTTTTAGTAAGTACTTTAGCGGCTGCTTGATTGATGAAAAAAAATGCACGATTGAAATCGTGATAGATATCATAATCTGCTTCTTCATGTTCTAAGAATGGCTTAGGGCTAAAAAAACCTGCTGCGTTTACAATGTATTTTAAATTGGGAGTAACACCTTCAATGGATCGAGCAAAAGATTTTACGGCCTGCTTATCTGTTAAATCTACCGCTATACCTTTTATAGAACCGAGTTTCGATAATTCTCTTTCTGTATTGTTTAAATTAGAATCATTACGACCTATAATGATCACTTCAATTCCATCTTTTAATAATAGTTCTGCGGTAGCTTTTCCCATTCCTGATGTACCACCAATAATTAATGCTTGTGTATTCATGTTTTTTACTTTTTAAATTAATACTGGTACAAATTTCAGTATAAACTCAAGTAAAAAATGGTAATCTAGAAACTGAGAATGGTAATTTAGAGATAAGCCTTTTGAAACTGTTTGGGTGTATAACTAGTTCCTTTTTTAAAATATTTAGTAAAGTAAGTTGGGGCATCAAAGCCTAAGCCATAGGCAACTTCTTTAATAGAAGTAGATTGATTTGACAACATACGTTTTGCTTCTAGTAGTTTACTTTGCCTAATTATATTGGCTGGTGTATCAAGTAGAAATTCTTTAGATACTTCGGTAAGAGTTTTTGTGTTGGTACCTAATTTATGTGCAAAAAAATCCATACTATGAAAGCTTTCGATTTCCTCAAATACAAGTTTTTTAAATTCTGCGGCTAATATATAACTAGAGTTTTTTTGAACATCTAAATTATCATCAAGTTTTCGCATACGTTCTATTTGAAATAAAATGTTTTGAAAATAATGATAAACCTGCTCTTTATAGTAGTTATCTTTTGTCAATATTTCGGATTCTATGAAGGAGGTAAGTAAACTTATTTTCTTACTATCTTCTTTTGAAAGTTTTAAACAGCTACTACCAATTTCATTAAATATAGATAGTGATAACCTATCCATCAGTCCCTCATTTCCTTTGTTAATAAAATGATCATTAAAATGAAATAAATAACCTTCATTTAAAGCATCTGTACAGAAGTAATGAATCTGATTACGATTTATAAAAAATATTGTATTTGCATCGTGATCAATTACTTCATAATCTACATAATGGCGTCCCGCTTGTTTAAACCAGATAACCTGATAAAAGCTATGTCTATGTGGAATAGAAGCATGTTTTTTATTAATATCAAAATAGGACTTTGCATCTTTTATTTCAAAGTGGAGTTTTGAGTAATCATCTTTATGTAGGTCGTATGTTTTAATTGTATCCAATGTCCTTTAGTTTTTCCGACGATTATATTTATCTGGTAAAACAACTAATTTAGCGAATAAAAACTGAATAGAAAACACAAGAGAGTTTTCATAGATAGACTGGTGCAAGCAATGAATTATATACGTTTGGTTAAAAGTATTTTACGCCATAATTATTCCAATTCCTGTTGCTATTATAACCAACTGTAAAACAAACAATACTAAGGCTCCAACTGACATCAGAAATGTTTCTAATTTGTTATTTTCTGTCATAAAAATTCGATACATTAACCATACTATTAATAAATATACTAGCGGGTTAACTGGTAGGTCTATTTTTAATATTATATAACTAATTACACCTATTAAAGTTGCTTGTCCTAGGATGAATGAATTAATGGCTAAGTGTTCTATAAAATTATATTTCCTAAAAATTAATTTAGTAGAAATTGCTAAAGGTACAATAGATAATATCCAAAAATATTTTAAATAAACATGTACATATTTCCCAGCTGCATATGCTACTTTTCCCAGATACACATCAGGAAGGTTTTGTAGTTCGGTATTTTCTCTGGGAACTCTTAATAAATTCTCTATAATCAAATACATAGTAACAGAAAAAATTAAAAAGGAAATTGGGTTGAGTATTCCTTTTCTTTTACCAAGAATATATTCGTTTGCAATAGATTTAGGATTCATAAACAGCATCTTAAGATTATAAAGAAATCCTTTATCCATATTCGTAATGGTCAAAAAGGTATCTTCGATAATTGACTTAAAAGTAATTTTTTTAATTTCAGACTTTTCCCCACAGTTAGGGCAAAAATTTGCATTATGTTCGGTATTACAAGAAACACAAATCATTTGTTCTGTTTTAATAAATTAAATCTTTGTATTTTCATTAATATTGATGCTTAATAACTTACCTATTGTTGTTCTATATTTTTGTTCACACTCGACTATGATTAGGTTGTAGGGCGATCTACAAGTCTAACTTGTCAAAACCCTATTATTTGATTATAAGTTTATCGCCATCATAAATTACAGACATATTTAGCAGTAGTTTCTATTGATTATTAATTTTTAATTCCATTTCTAATTGTTCCAGATAATTTTCAAACCCTATAGAGTTAAAAAAGCTGGTCATGTTTTCAGCCTTTTTATCTACATTAATAATAGAAAAAGCGTTTCCATATTTTTTTGCCAACTCGGTTATTAACTTTGAAGCTATTCCTTTTTTTCTAAAATCTTTATGTACAGCTATTTGTTGTATTCGATTGGTTTTTGGATTGAGAATAACATATCCAACTAATTCGTTTTCAACATAAGCTCCATATGAATCATTGTCTGTTTTCAAATTATTCATTACGTTTTTTGAGTTTTGCCACGTAGTATTTATATCCCAAAAAGACTCCATCCGTTCCCAAGGATAGGTTTTTAGCCCTCTAATATCAATAAACTTGTTAGATTTAATGGACTTAAAATTTCCTTTAAAACAAGCTAATTCCCTTGTCGTTTTAAAACCAATTTTTTCATAAGACTTTATTGCTTGAATATTTTGAGTGATTACTTCGAGTATAATTTTATCAATTCCCTTTTTTTGTAATACTGGTAAATTATAGAGATACATTTGTTTCGTTAATCCTGAGCCTCTTTTTTGAGGAATAACGCCTGTTCCTCCATTATAAGCAATTTTTTGATCGTTAATGGTATCAAATCCGTGCAGAATGAAAGCAATCAGCCTTTGATCTTCAAAAACACCAACTGACAATTCAAGGTCCGTTTTATCAGCTTTCATTTTTGATATTAACTGTTCTTTGGACAATTTAAAAGGAATAAAATAGTCAGAAAAGGACTCATTGAAGACATTCAAAATATCTTCATCATCTACTCCTTTTAAACTTCTAATATTCATTTTCTTGTCTAATTACTGCTAACATTCTCTATAAAGTGAATCCGTTTTAATGGGTTTTTACATAGTCTGATGTTTTCGTTTTTTTATTTTCCGAATTTCCACCATTTTTTTGACTTCTTCACCCGAGGATTTGTTTCGTTACTTTCTAAGTTTGATTGCTGTTCAATACTAATCGAATTAGAAAATATTGATTCTTTAAGGTCATTCAGATTTTCTGAAGAGAAATGAAAATAACCAATTCCTACTATATCCGACTGATAAGATTTAGTTTCATTTTCAAAAGTATCAAATGCACTTGCAACTAATCCTTCAACGTAATTTTTTCCAGCACCAAGTTTAGTCAGTTCGGATACAGTAAATTTTGCAATCACTTCTGCATCCAAAAAACATAAATTTCGTCCGACACCAAAAGAAAATCCAGAAAGTGTTAAGCCAAAAATTTGGAACATGGTTTCATTGGTAAGATCCCATCTATCATCATTTATTGTTAGAGTAATAATTTTCTGTAGTTTATTTTGTAATAATTCTTCCATACTAATTGTTCTAGTTGCTTACTAATTACAATCTAAGATTCTTTAATTGAGTATAACATTTTATGCGAAACGTAAGGTGTAAAAGATACTATATTTTGGAATTAACACAGAGCCAAATTTTTATATTTTGTTGTGCGTTCGTATTTTTTCAGCATTCAGTTTTTTCCATTTCCGAACTCTACTTCTTGCATTTTTATATGGCGATGATGTATTCAATTGTATCATTTTGCCTTTTGTCCATTTATCATACCAAGGTTTTTCATACAATTCCGCGTTTTCGTTTGCTTTTATTAACTCCAGAATTCGGTCAACATTGTTGTCTAATTTTGTCAAAAGTGATTTGTAGTCAAGGCTTTCATAATCTATATAAAATTTTTGTGCAAGCTTTCCTAGTTGATTCCATTTATATCCTGTTTCCGGAAAGTCAACATTTTGTCCATCATCTTTTTTTTGATTCCATTTCAGAACAAGTTCAGACCAACCAATAAGATAAGCAACTAAATCAGAAATACTCATTTCTGTTCCTTTTGCGTGTCCATCGAGTTCTTTTGTTTTAGTTAATCCGATTGGGATATCATTTAAATCCATTTTCAATTTAGAATATGAATTTTCGATAGCTAGAATTAGTTCGTTTTTGTTTTTTGGTATTGACACTTTCGTTTTTTATTGCTAACAACAGTCAAGTGTATAAGTAGTAGCGAATTTCTAATCGCTATCCTTTCGGTTTTGCACTGATTATTATTTTATGTTTATACTTTCGTTTTATAACTTAAACCCCCTATTGCTTACACACAATGTTAAGCACAGGCTTCCTTTGCTTTTTTAAAAAGTTCAACTGTTCGACTAATATCTGATTCATCTGTTCTCCATGAAGAAATACTGATTCTAATAACGGAACTCCCATTCCAAGTCGAACCACCAAGCCATAATTCTTTTGAATTCTGTAAATATTCTAATACTGCATTTGTTTTACTATCGTTGTCTAAATAAACAAGAATCTGATTAAAAACTACTTCATTTAATATAGTAAATCCGATATTTTTAAGTTCAGTTGCCAATCGTTTTGATTGTTGGTGAAATGTAAAAATCATTTCATCAATTCCATTTTTACCTAAATATTTTAAAGTAGCCCATAATTCAAATGCTCTTGAGCGTTTTGACATTTCTGGTGTGTATAACATTGGATCTCTTTTACCTTTACTATAGATAATATATTCACCATTTGCTTGTAATGCATTAGCTAGTGAATTAGCATGTTTACATAGAACAATACCTGAATCATAGGGTACATTTAGTGTTTTATGAGCGTCTAAAACCCAAGAATCTGCTTTTTCAATGCCTTTTGTCAAATACGAAAGCTCTTTTGAAGTTGCTGCCCATAAACCAAAAGCTCCATCAATATGAGTCCATGCATTCGCTTTATTTGCAATAGTACAAATAGTGTCAAAGTCATCAAACGAACCTGAATTAGCATTTCCAGCCTGAAGAAAAACTATACATGATTTATCTAATTCTGGAAGTTCATTGACTATTAGTTTGCCTTGTTCATCAGAAGGAACATATTCTATATTCTCATCTCCAAACCCAGCTAAAACAAGGTTTTTTCTTATGCTGGCGTGAATCTGTTGATGAGTAACAATACGAACTTTTGGGGCTCCATTTAGTCCTTTTTTATTTACATCCCAACCTAAATTTTTGAGTATATGATATCGAGCAGCAATTATAGCACTGAAGTTGGCCATTGAAGCACCACTAACAAAACCTGCTACAGTTTCTTTTGGTAACTTTAACAAATCTTTTATCCATTTTTCGCAAATCACTTCCAATTCCGCATTTATTGGTGATGATACATAAAGGCCTCCACACTGATCCCATATGTCAGTTAGCCACTTTGTTGCTAAAGAGATTGGGGTTGCACCTCCGATAATAAATCCGAAATATCGCCCTCCAGTATGAGCAACCGTTCCTAAAGTCCCTATTTCATGAAGTAATGAAAGAATTTTTGATGCAGAAAAAGATTCATTTTGTAAGTCTTCTTTTAGTACTTTAAGTTCCTCCAAATTCTCCCTACTTGGATATACATCACAATCATTTATTTTATCAATATATTCGAAAGCATAGTCACGAGCTTGATTAAAAATTTCTTTTCTATTCAATTCGTCCAACATTTGTTTTTTTATATCCATCTATTTTTGTTTTGCTTGTGTCTAACGGTTACGCGTATGAATAGTAGCAGATTTCTATTCACAAACCTTTCGACCTTTCTGTCTACTTTGTAATCTATTTATACTTTCGTTTTATCGCTTTAATCAATATTACTTATAAACTTTGCATTAAGCACCAAACCTATATTATCTATAGGCATTGTTACCTATTACAATTTTCTATCCCACAAAAGTTGAATGATTATTTCTTGGATCATACTGAATTTCTAAGTCTGAACCATTCCAAATTGCTTCACAACTTTCAAGACGGTATGTGTCACCTTGCCAACTTGCACCAATGTAATCTTCGATTAAATCTTCAATAAAAACTCTTTCACCAATTTTAATGTCTTTGGGAATTAAATACGCTGCGAATGGATGTTCGAAATAATGTGGATAAAAATATGTCCATTCAATTACTCGTTCAAATTCTTTATTAGTCCCCGAATAAATATCCAATCGATGGTCTCTAATGATTTCAATTTCTCCTGTCTTTTTATTCTGAACGACAGAATAACATGAGCGTATTTCATCAGAAGGATCGACTTTTTTTATGATTGATTTAAGTCCGTTTTTTACAGCTTTATTAATGCTATCTTTATCTCGTCCAGTCTTAATTATACGCAAACCTTTTGAGCTTTTATTTCCAGTTCCAAATACCATCTTATATTATTTTTATGTTATGCTGATTTAAGTCTATTTTTAAACAAGTATCGGGATTTAATTTGATCATAGTTAAAAGATCGTCATCTGATAAAAATTCTGTATCAACAATCGAGTTGTCGCAATTCGTACATTTTCGCTTGGTAAAGTTGGTTCTTTCTAATTTATACCAATTCATTTTATACGGACAATTCATTTTTTTTACAAATTCATTTTTGTCAGTATAAACTTCCTTTTTTATTGGGTCAAATTTCATTGTTTGTGCTTTTATTTGGTTGCAGTTAACGGTCTCTACTATGAGTAATTGCTTGTTCTTAGTTTTATTACTTGTCATAAGGTATAAAATTCTCCCAATACCAAGGCATCGATTTATCTGCCATTGTAATTTCTAGTAATTCTTTAAAAATACTTTCACCGTTTGAACTGTTAGACATTATTATGATTCCTAAATTTTGTGATGGATAAAATATTGTGTAATGCTCCCAACCCTGAATATGACCTTCTTTAAAAACTGCTTTTCCGAAAGGTGTATTATAGGTTCCAAAACCTAAGGCATAGCTTAATTCAATATCATTATTCTCTGTAGTTTTTATCAATCGGTTTTTACCAAATTGTTGCTTGCATTCAATATGGATTTGTGGTCTAAAAAACTCATTATACCCTGTTTTGCTTAGCCCTTTTTGTGCTAACATTGCTTGGATAAATTTTGCATAATCCTCAGGTGTTGTGTCCATACTACCTGCTGCATATTCCTTATTTCTTTTCCTTCGTTTTAAGGTCTTTCTTTTTTTATAGTGACCAACAGCAAAGTTTGTATCAAATCTATCTTGCCAAAGAAAACTAGTCATATTCATTTCAAACGGTTTGAAAACATATTCCTGAGCTAGTTCTTCCAAGCCTTTTTTGGTTATTTGTTCAACAACAAATTGAAGCAATTGAATGCCTTCGCCAGAATAACTATAAAAAGTTCCTGGTTCAAATTCAATCTCTAGCGGTTTTTCCATATCAATACTATATTTTCCGATATATCTCCAATTTGGAAATCCTGTGGTATGAGATAAACACATTCTAGCAGTTATTTTCTTGTACCTATCATCATTTTTTAAATCTTTGTACCCTTCATAATCATGTGGAAAGTCATAAGTATATAATGGTTTCTCAAGATACTCCACCAAGGGTTTGTCTAAATCAATTTTTTTTTTATCAACTAATTTCATTACAACAAAGGCAAATAGTGATTTACTAAATGAAGCAGCGTAAAAATTATGTGAAGTTTTAAGTGGCTGGTTCTCTTTCAAATTTCTAGACCCATAGGCTTTCTGAAATAAAACACTATCCTTAGTAACTATAGAAATTGTAAGTCCGTGAACATTTCCTGCATTTTTTAAACGTTGAATTTCATTATCCAAAACTATGGTTGATATTTTTGAATTATCTATTCTTTGAATGGATTGAGAATAAACTCTTAAACTTAAAACGAAGAATAGCAGTGAAATGAAATATTGTATTTTGCCCATTTTAAAATTGATTTTAAATTCCTTTATTTAATAGACGTCTATTCTTATCAAATGGTTGCCTAAGCTTTTACCACATTAGGCACAACGGCAAATATGACAAACGTTGCTAAACTAGAGGGTAGCGATGTTTTGTTATATAGTGTTGTAAGTAGTTATTTAAATTGGTTTTTCCTTTTTTTAAAATAATTTTCAATATTTGGTTTCTGCTTAGTTTGTCTAAACTTAAACAGTCTGTTTTCAGATTTTGTTTTATTATATCTAAATTGAGTTTTGCTTTTTATAACAAAACTTGAATCATTTTTTATGATACCATTAATCTCGTGTAAATAAGCTGAATTAAATGAATCTTTGCCTGGGTTTTGGCTTTCAATACGATAAAATTGAATTTTAATACTATCTCCATTAATTTTTGCCAAACCTTTATTGTTTATATCATCTGGTCTAAATCTACAATTTCGTTTAATTTGTTTTATTTCAGAATTTTGAGATTCGAGCATTAACTCAATTGTTTTATGTGCACTTTCATAAGTATTTTCATAGGCTTCTTTTCTTGCACAGTAATAATGTGAGAGTCCATTAATTCCAGAAATATTAAGAACAAATCCGTCTTCATAAATAAAGAATATGGATAAATGCTTAATTTTCTTTATTCCAGTCTTTTTATAATATTCATCAATTGGGTATGGTGGATATTCTCCGTACTCCCATTCTAATTCGGTAAAATAATATCCTTGAAATTTAATAGATTGGCTAGAAATTAGATTATTTTCAAAATCAATTAGCTCTTTTTTGTGATGTGTCTTGAAAATTCCGCAAGAAGTTAGAATAAAACTAATAGCCAATATTAATAAAATGTGTCTGTTTCTCAATTTTTTATTTTAATTACTTATAAGGTTTAGTATATGAAAAACAGCTATTTAATTAGCTGAATTTTATTATTAAAACTAAAGTAATAAAAAAGTGCAAAACTTTGAGTTTTGCACTTAATAAGCTATTTTTATTTATGTAGTTTGGTGCTGGCTTTATTTTGACAGCTTAGCTATATTTTCAATCATTTCTTCTCTTGCAGTAGTTATAAAATTATCAAATTGATCTTTTGTCATATTAGGGTTTTCTACAAAATCGTAATTGGATTTCCATACAATCATTGATTTTTTGTAGCCTAAATCAACGATCATAATCATATTATTCATGTTTTTTGCAGGAACACCTTCTATAACTTGATAAGAGTAAGTTCTAGTTTTATCATCGAAACCCGTTATCTTTTCTTTAAAGTGACCTTTTCCGTCAGCAGAAGTACAAACTCTTTCACCACCAATCCCTTTTGGACCTTTCCATTGAACTTTAGATACAAAGGATGATAACTCATCAATATTGTCCATTTTACGAATTTGTTCCCAGACTTTATCCGCAGAACTTTCTATTTCGGTCACTAGAGGTGTTTGAGCTTGTAGCATGATAGTTGAAGAAACGAATAAAATTAATAAAATTGCTAATTTTTTCATTGTTTTGATTTTTAAGATGTTTTAATATTTGTTTTATAATATGGGTGGGTTAATTTTTTATTACGGTAGCTTTTGGATACTTGTGTTTTATTTTCTTGTATTTATCTGTTCCACCTGTAACGCGTTCACCAGTCTCGATATAATGTTTTAGTCCAACTAAAGTACCAGACATTTGTTTTTTGAATCCTCCTTTAGCCATTATTCCAAGAAAAGCTGGCTTAGTTCTGAATTGAAATTCATATGATGCTGTTGATGTACCATCGCCATTATCTTTTACTCTATAAAAAGCTTGAGAATTATCAAAGTTTAAAGGAAGTTTTGCACCATCAATAACTACGTTATGCATTACCATATTTTGGTTGTCAATTTCTGTAATACGTTCTTTAGACCATTGTGTTCCTTTTTCATTAAAATTGCACTTACGTTCAGCTCCAAATTCTCCTTTTAAGGAACCATTAGTATATGCCGATGTATAGATGTATGGTGAGAAGTTTGATATTTCTCCATAATCTAAAACCATTACTTCCCATACTCGCTCGGCTGGTGCGTTTATACTCATTTCTACCTTAACGGTACGGAACTTTTTTTTCATACTTTGGGCAGATGTATTCATACTAATTATTCCTACGAGTGTGAATACTAATATTGATTTTATTGTGATTCTCATAATTTAAAATTCAAGTTCTAATACTTTGATACAATCTTTGAGTTGGTGTTACAAAACCTAAGCAACTTTATTTGACAGTTTTCCAATTTCTTTTGATTTGTTTTGACTTGGTTTTCCCGTTTCAACGAAGTGTTTCAAGTCATTTGGAATATGAATTAGTTGTTTATTTAGCTGTATTTTCATCATAGGGTTCATCATACTACCTACCAAACCTTTAGTTTTTACAACTAGATACATATTCACTTTTGTCCTCTCTGAGCTTATTTTGGTTAGTTGCCAATTGTTGATTGCTGTATCCACAAAGAATGGAAAGCCTTTAATGACCTCATATTCCAGAACATAATTATTAAAGTCAAATTTTCTTATTACTTCTTTAATTTTGCCTGAAGATAATTCACAAGCTCTATTGTTTGAAGGAGCTCCTTTAATTACTGGTGGACTATATCCTTTGGAATGATTTAAACCTGATGCCCATCGATAAGCTTGACCAAATTGATTTCCTAATACTTCCCAAACGGATTCTATAGGTTTATTAATAATAATTTCTTTTTTAAATTCCATCTCTGTTATTTTTAAATGAATTAATGGTTTACTGTTTTGATACGAGAATATTGAATGTGTTACAAAAGCAAAAAAGTTGCTTCAAAATGAAACAACTTTTTTGCATGTAAACCTTAAAAAAGATTAGTTCTATAACCTAAAGTAACTCGATAATTTATCGTTATTTATAAGTTCATTAATAATAGTCTCTTTGTCAAAATCTTCTTTAACTGGATGCTGTTGAAATAATTTAGTGTAAGTTGCGGTAAAATCATCTAAAGCTTCTTCGTGATTATCTTCTACAAAATCTTTCACTTTTGTTTTTGTTTTGATATTGAAAAGCATTTTTTCTTCATCTAAAACGCCCATTTGCTTCAAAGCTTTTGCTTTTTTTGGACATCGACATGGGTTTTCTTTCTTTACCAGTCCACACTTATTGTTCATATAGTTAAATAAATCTTTACGCGCTCTGTGAAGTTTTATCCTAAAATTTTGAGGACTTATACCAAAAATATCTCCTCCAAACTTGTGGCCAATTCCAAAACTTGCACCTAAAATAAAAATTAGGCGTTGTTCTCTATTTAAGCACATAATCATACCACTCATACATTGAATCTGCATTTCTTTTGATAACTCTTGGTAGCTTATTTCTTCTTCAATGCTTAATTCTGGATTTTGAACCTGATCTAAACGTTCTCCATAATCATCAAAGTCTGAAAATTGTGTTTCACCTTTTCTTCTTTTGGACTGTAAAAATTCGTTAACGACAATGCGATATAGCCATGTCCTAAATTTACTTTTAAAATTAAACTGTCCTAATTTGGTAATTACTTTAATCAGGACTTCTTGGGTTAAATCTTGTGCATCTACTGGATTGTGACACATTTTCCAAGCTACATTGTAAATGAATGGCCGATGAAAGTTTATAATTTCATTTAAAGCTTCTTTGTTGCCATCTATAACCTGTTTAACAAGGTTCTGCTGTTCGATATCTGAATATGATTTGCTAAAAGGAAACTGCATAATAAAAAGTTTTTTTTCAGATTTGATACAGTATAGTAATAAGTGTTACAAAAGTTACTGTTTTTTTAACTGACGTGCACCGCTAAATATATAAATCGGAGCAAGCCAAGCACACCCGAATCAATCGATTTATCTGCGCATTTTTATTTCTTAGTTAATTTATAAAGATCTAGTGTCTTTGCAAAAAGAAAATGACCTTTCGATCTAACTCTAAACTGCACTGATTTTATATATCCTGTTGTGTACCCTATTGTGTATGATTAGTTGCGAGAAAGTATGCTAGCACTTTCTATAATTAATGCAAGTGAATTTCCCTACCTGAAATTTAGCATTAATTACACACGTTGTTTTGTGCTGGCAGATTAGTAACTCCATAGTTTCAATCCAATGAATCCTATATTCCATAAATAAATGGATATAAAAATGGCTCCAATAGAAGTTAATTTATAAAATATTTTAAAACCCTTTTTGCTTGGTAATTTAGTCCACCTGTAAATCGAAATTATTGATAAAAGTACCAATGCATAAGAACTAAAATACAGTAGAAGCGAAGAAAAGTTGACATTCATAGCAGATTTAGTATCACTCATAGTAAGCCCAAAACCTACAAAAATCAAAATAAGACCCAAGCCTACACCGAAAAGAACCAAATGATTAATCGGATTTTTTCTCTTCTTTTTTATAAAGTTTCTTATTAACCAAATAAAACTAGATATAAAGAATATGATTACTAATAGAAATGAAATTAACAATCCAAAAAACAGGAGGAGTCTTTTCGTTCTTGATTCCTTTTCGGTGTAATTATCATGTATCCAAAATGCAGGTTTTCCATAATCGGATTCGATCAACATTGCAGAAGGGACACCTTCTTTCTCAAAATAAAATTGATTGTTTCCTGCATAATACAAAGTATCTTTTGGTCTTCCGAGTAATCTTCTGCGAACTAACATTTCCTCCTTAAAATCTAAAATAAAGCCTCCAAACATTCTATCAGAAAAGGCAAGCAATTCATTTCTTGGGCTTTTAAATTCATAAAATCCAGAAAACTTGGTTTTTAAAGATTTTGGAATGAGGAATGTTTTTCTTTCTAAAGGTGCTTGATTTTGGATGTCTAAAAGAAGATCTAGTATTTCATCTACTATGGCATTAGCATCTCCATTTCGATTAATTGCAATGGCGATCCCTAAATCAGCTTCTCTTGAGTAAATATATCTTGCTGCAAATCCATCTATTTGTCCGCCATGTCCATGAAATAAGTGTCCATTTTTCCATATTGTATAGTTTCCTAATCCATACCCAAATCTTAATCCTTTTTTAGCAGCAATACTTGTTTTAGGTTTTTCGATTCTATCAAATGTTTCTTTTGAAAATATGGTAGTATCTTGTTTAAGCATAACTTGAAGGTAGCGTGTCATATCCTTAGCATTCGCACAAAATTCTCCTGCAGGACTTCCATTTATAGTGGCAAACGGTATGGCATTAAGTGTATTTCCAGTTCTTTGATAGCCTTGTGCAAACAATTTTCCCTTTGGTTTTTTGAAATAGTAATTAGATGATTCCATTCCAATATTATTCAAAATATTTTCCTTTATGTACTCGCTACTTGAAACACCAGATAGTATTTCAATTAGATGTCCAGCTACTATATAATTTGGATTAGAATACGCCTTTTTTGTACCAGGTTGCCACCTTGAGTGCAGTGATTGATTATGGTCGTTTACCATATTTATTACTGGTGGCATTACGCTATCTATTTTATTATAAATAGCATGAGCATGAAATTCATCAAATCCAGTTGTATGTTCTAGTAGATGGGATACAAGAACAGGATCGGTTTGTTCCCATTTATTTGTGAACGGAATATTTTTGTCTATTTCTCTGATAGGACTGCTTAAGCTATAGCGTGATTCTTTTATTAAATTATATAGTCCAAGAGCTGTAAAAGATTTAGAAATAGAACCCAAACGAAATAAATGTTTATCTGTTACTCTTTCTTTCTTTTCAATATTAGCATATCCTATTCCTCCAGAAAAAATAATAGAATCCGATTTTACAATACTTATAGAAATTCCTGGAATATTTTTGCTTTCAATATAGTTTTCTATTTTTTTTTTAAGAGAATCTATTTGGTTTTGGCTAAACAAGTTATTTGTAGAACTTATAAATAATATAAAGAGAACAATTTTAATTAGCCGATTTTTCATTTTCCACTGTTTATTTTCTAGACGATAAAGTGTCAAAAATGTTACAGTAGATTTTTGCTTGTACACAACGTTTTGTGTATAGTTAGTTGCGTATTTGAGTAACTAATCAAACATTCATGAGCCAGAGAAAATTCAAAAGGAATTTTCCTAGTAGATCAGAACCAAGCAATTAATTATACACCTTTTTGTGTGTAGTTTTTACTTTTCAATATAACCCAATTTCTCTAAAAAAGAATCTGTTAATTCGTTTACCTCATTACTTGCTTTTTGATCGCTAAAGAAATGCCCTACTCCTTCAAATATCTTATATTCAAAATCATTTCCTAACTTTTCCATCTTGTCTCTATATTCGGTAAACTCACTGATACGAGCTAAGTGATCTCTGGTGCCATGAAATGAAATGGATGGAGGTAAGCCTTTTTTGACATTGTGAAACGTAGAAATACTTTCAGAGTTTCCATTAGATTGTCTTTTAAAAAAGTTACTCTTTGTTGTGTTATAACTAGCTGAGTGTGTTACAAAGGCATTTGGAATAGCATTAATCCCAGTAGAGTCGAATAATTCAAAGTGATCCATAATAGCAGTGGAAGCTGCTAAATGACCGCCTGCAGAAAATCCAGCCGCAACAATTTTATCAGGGTCAATTCCTAATGAATCAGCTTCTTTTCGTAACCATACAATAGCAGATTTAGCATCTTCAATACAATTGATAATATTGGATCCATGAATATCAATCAGCCTGTATTCAAAGGATACCGTAACCATTCCTTTTTCTTGGTATCGCTTACAATTTTTATAACCCCATTCAGGTATCCCTAGCGCCCAACCACCGCCATGAAAGAAAGCATATACGGGCGCTTTATCCGTTTTTTTATGTCCTTTAGGTTTGAAGATATGTGCCTCTAACTGAAAATCACCTACTTTTTTGTATATCATAATAGTATCTGGCTCTGTTCTTCTTGTTTTACTGTCAGCATACATATCCAACACTTGTTGTTTTAGTTTTGGGTTTTTGCTGTTTATTTTAAAATCAGATATGATGCTCCCAAGATATGCTATACCATAATTACTAATACTCTTTTTAAGATGTTCATTCATCAAATAATCTTTGATTTCTTGATGTGCGTTCAATTCTTGTATGGCTTTATATTTTGGTTCAATTTTTTGAATTCCCGCATCATAATAATTTCGAAATCGTAAGTTTTCTGCGGACATAATATCTGTATAACGATTCAAGAATAAAACATAATTACTTTGTGCTAAGAGTTTGGGATCATCAAAACTACCTTCAGTAATTTCATCGTAATAGTCCTGATTGATTTTTAAGGTATCGCCTGTATACATTTCATGAATGGCAGGGTAAACGATTTTATGAAATTTAGTTCGAAATTCAATTTCATTGATAATCTTATCGCTATGCAAAGCGGATAGTTTATTCTTTTCTTTGAAATTGTTGTTTGTACTTAAATAGGCCAATTTTAATGAATCGACAATAGCATTATATCTACTTAACGTGGCACCAAATAAAACCTTTTCATTATTCACCACATAGTTTTCAATTTTTTCTATCTCACTATTCATTGCATTGAGGTGGTTGTTTTGGTCTGAATTAGAACCAGAGAAAATCGTTTCTGCATTTAAATCGATATGAATAGAATCTCCTGGAAAGGCTATGAATTCTACTTTTTGTTGCTGATGAGAAAAAGAATAAAGTCTTGGCTGTTTTAACTGAATATTGACCTTAAATGCGCCATCTTTTTTTACTGGAAGAATTGAATCTCTATCATCTGTCTGACCTGACCAACTTTCTGCCAATGAGATTGTTCCATGCCTTAGATTTATGTTATTCGACCAATCAACCATTACTTTACCAGTAATTACAGTGGGTTGCGGTTTTTTATCAATGGAACAAGAAAAAAAGAAAATGGCAAAAGCGAAGCTTAAAATAAAGGATTGAATCTTCATGGCCTTAGTTAGATTTTTGTTAGTCTTAATTATAGACAAATGGAAAGAAACATTGTTACAGTTTCTTGAAAAAAATATTGAGATTTAGACTTTTCTTGCTTAGTTAATAATGATCAAGACAGATTTAAAAATTATGCATAACGGTTTGTGTACGACTCGTTGTGAGAAATCAACTATGATTTTTATGGTGTAACCGAAAGATAGCACATTGCAATGAATCCCGATAAGGAATTCATTACAACAAGCTATACATATTGTTGTAACACGTTTTATTCTCTTAATAAATATGTTTTTTAGGAAATTTTCTTATCAAATATTTTTTCAGAACGAAATGAGTTGAAACTAAAACTGTAAATTCTACTATCGCTGTTTTTCTATCTTTTTAATACGATTTAAAAAGTCTTTTGCATTATCATTTTTTAGATCTAGTTGTAAGGATTTTTCGAAACTTATTTTTGAGTCCGTATAATTTCCTATTTCGAAGTAAATTTCACCCAGACTACTATATAAATTAGAATTATTAGGCATAAGATCAAGACCATATTTAAAAACTTTTACTGCTGCTTCTGAGTTTTTCATACCAGTAGACCATTCTTTGCCTATCATTGTTACAATAGAGGCTATACCTGCTTGAGTTAGTTGTTCTTCTGTATATTTTGCAGTACCTATAGCATTCTCGATGATCCAGTATGGTTTTTCAGGATTATTGAATTTAAGATAAAACTGTTTTCCCGAAGAACTATCTGGAAACAAGTCTGCCATCTTCACTTTATAATTTTCTTTTTCAAACTCTGCATGTAAATCTAACTCAATAAATTCGTTAAAATCATGATGGTAATACACACGAACCTTCATTTCAGCTAGATCATATATAGTAGAATACTGAGTGGCAGCAAGATCTGTCTGAATCATATTTTTCATTACATTACTACAATAATCAAGTGTAACTTCAGATCTTGTAGCATCAATAAACTTTACACCTTTTTGGTAATATGGCAACTGTATCTCATTCATGGATGTAGTTTGGGAATAATAGAAATTTGAAAATGTTTTTTCACTATCATCACCTATGATCATTTTATCGCCTTCGATAATGAGATAAGTGCCTGATTTATCAATAAAAACAAGTTGATACCTTTCCATTGCGCTTAAATCCAATCCTTCGTAGTAGGCCTTAACCTCTTCAACGGTGCTCATAGTTTGCATTGCTGTTACTAAAGCGTTATCCAGATCCATTTTGGTTTTACCATTTGAGTTTTTAACAGGTAATGGATACGTTGCAAAACCATCAACCACTAAACCAGCCTCATTAATAGCCCCTTGCGCTACATCCATAAAACCTACATACATCACTGCATACTTATCCGCACCTTTGTTCTCAAACCAAATTTGGGTATTGGGTATATAAAAATCTTCGTTATTACCTATTATTGTTTTTCCATTCTTGGTGATTTTATACATGGTACATGCAAAACTGGGTTGGAATGTTGCGAGGAATAATAATGTTGCTAATAAAAATGATCTAACCATGGTATTTATTTTAAATTTTGACTTACACAAGGTTACTAAGAATGGTGTAGAGTATTATTAAAAAAACAATAAGGAATATCCAGAAAAAAAATATTGGACAAATTATTTTTCAAGTGTTTTTTTATATTGTGTAGGCGTTAGGCCTGTAAGTTTTTTAAATACAGCATAGAAGGATGATTTTGAGCTAAACCCAGCTTGTTCCGAAATAGCCACCAAGGTAAATTTGTTTTGATCAGAAGAAGCCAAAAGCGTTTTTACTTTTTCAACTCGGTGAATATTTAGATAATCTGAAAAAGATAATTGATAGGTTTCATGGATGAAGATAGAAAGTTCTTTTTCTGATACATTTAGAATGGCTGCTATATCTGAAATCTTTACATTTTTATTGGTGTAAATTTCATTGTATTTTATCAAATATTCTAATTTTTCCTTTAGTGAATTTTGTAAATTATTATTCGAATCTTTTAAGTCATATACATTAAATAAAAGGTTAGCTTTAGAGAATCCTACAAAACCAATCCAATAAATATAGAGGGTATTAAGTATAAGAATTACGTAATAAAACTGTGCACTATGTTCTAAGTTGAACACATTGGCAATAATTTGGTGTAGTAGATTTAATATAATTATTATAGTGTATGCCCAAGAAAACCTAAAGAGCCAATCCCAATTTTTTAACTTAGAAATACTTCCTTTTATATTTGATCTTTTGTTTTTTATAAATCGTAGCGCAAAAAACATTACGATTAAGCCAAAAGTGAGATAAACAAAATCATTGTAAACAAAAAATCCAGTTTTATAGACATTCCAAAATAGATCTTTTTCTAAACCAATATGAATTCTATAATACCAGTACCCGCGTAATATTCCATACATAAGAGCTGGTAAAAAAAGTAGATATTCAATATTAGAAATTACCTTGTGTTTTTGAGCAATCTGGTGTTTCACATAGAAATAAAAACCAACAGCCATTAAATATTTATATGGAAAGGGAATCGAGGTCAATGGTATAAAGCTGACCTTATTGATATTCATATAAAGGAATGCATAAAGTAGATTATAAAGCGCTAATGAAAATAAGAACAACAGGTAGTTCTTAAACGCACGTTTGTTTTCCTTATATTTTGTAAGTAAATACAAACAAAGCGTAAAGCCTTGTATAGCTCCAAAAAGAACGATAATATTTAATGCTAAATATTCTATAGGAAATTAATTTATTATAGGATACGAATTAATGTGTTACAACGGTCTTGTGTATGGTTAGTTGCATTGGCTGGAACTAAGTTAGCAAAAGAAAACGAACCAGAGGAAAATCCTATGGATTTTCCGAGAACACACAAAACAGGTAATTAATTATATATCGTGTTGGCAGTAGTTGCATTTTATTGTTTTGGTCTTAGTTTTTCTATAACCTCTGTGCTTACCCAAAAAATATCTACATTTTCATAATTATCTGAGCCTATATTCCTATTAAAAAATAGATATTTTCCGTCTGGACTTACGCTTGCGCACTGTTCACTAGCTTCTGTATTTATTTTGTCTCCTAAGTTAATAGGTGTATCCCAATCACCATTTTCTGCACGAAAACTAATATATATGTCTGCATCTCCATATCCGTTATCTCTTTTACTATCAAATATCAGGTAAGATTCATCAGGTGCAATAAAAGGATGAAAGCTTTTTCCTGTATTAATCTTCTTATTGAGTAATTTTGGTTCTTCATACTTTCCATCTACAAATCGTGAATAACGAATATCGCCTGTAAAGTCTCGTTTGAACTCATCAAAAAAATAGGTTCCTTTAGAAGAAGCTGTAAGGCGCATAATGGGTAAACTATCGAAAGGCGCGTCGAGTTTTTTTATTTCAGACCAGTCTCCATTTTTCTTACGTTCCTTATACCTCCTACCTAAATGCATTATTTTGCCATCAGGAGAGATAAAGGGTGTTCCCACTCTAGGAGAGATAACGGACTCTTGCCATTGATTATCTTTGTTTTGAATAACCACGAATTCCATTTTCTTATTCTCTTTAGTTTCCCCAACTTCTCTGAGAAAATAGAACTCTTTTAAGTCTGGAGTAAATCCTCCGTAATATTCCCAACCTCCTGTGGTAACTATACCAGGAGCGAAAGCTTTAGATATTAAACCAGGTGGTTTTTGTCCAAGATAAGGGCTTTCTTCGATTGAAGAATCATTTTCTTTTGTATTCGATTTCTCGGTTTTGCAAGCATTTAAAAATATTAAAAATGCCAGTGTTGAAAATTTAATTATACTATTTCTCAATTTTTGATTTCTTTTAATTACTGCCTAAGGTGTTCGTGTATGAGCAATAGCGGACTTCTACTCACTAATTTTTCAGTTTATTATAGACCTTTGTTTTACGTTTATACTTTCGTTTTACAATTTAAACCGTTATTACCTATACACAATGTTACAAACAGTTATTTAATTTTCTTTTAACCATTGTTGCGCCTCATTTGTATACCAATTTTTTGAAAAATTATTAGACTTTACAATATTCTCAAAATGAAATTTTGCTTTTTCTTTGTTCCCTTTTCTAGAGTAGAATGTCCCTAAATACAAATTTACGTAAGGATTATTCGGTTCTTGGGCTAAAAGCTTTTTTCCAATATTTTCTATTTGAGTATCAAAATCATTAAACTCACCAAGTTCCATATAAAAAGCTACATCTTTTAAAAATGAAAGATTATGAAGAAGAGTTAAATCCGCATATTCCAAATAATCTGGGTTTTTGGTGAAAACTGATTTTAAGAGTTTAGCACTCGATTGTAATTTTTCAGGTTCAAACCTTGCCATATATGATTCAGCTAATGCTTGTGCTAATATTTTTTTTCTATAAAACTCATTATTTAAAGAGTTTTGAGAAATAGATTCTTGTTTTTCAAATAAAGACATTTCTGTTAATCCAAGTACATAGTTTTTCAGAAAACTCAGAACAAATAAGGACGAAGTAGCATCACCATAAATAAGTCGAGCAGGGTCGCTCAATAGATTATTATTTGCAAGAATTGTTAGAGTGATATTCTCAGAAGGAACTTTTAGTAATAGACTTGAATAACAGTCATATTGCCCGTAAGCCCAAACCATATTTTGATTTTCAAATTGCTGATTAAAAATTCCGTATCCGTATGGCAAATCTTTTTTAAACGATGAAAACATTAATTCTCTTGATTCTTTATTAATTATTAGGTCGTTATCTAATCCCTTATTAAAAATGGTTAAATCTTTTAAATTAGATACAATTCCAGCTGAAGATGAATAGCCATAATCAATGAATCCTCCTTCAGTTCCATTATCTAGCATATATGGTTTGGCTATTCTACTAATTTGAGTCGAATCTTTAAGTAAGAAAGTGTTATCAAGTTTCAATGGATTTATAATTTCCTGTTCCATCATTTCAGAAAAGGACTTTCCTGATGCTTTTTCAATTACATTTGTTATAAGTCCAAACCTTGAACTATAATAAAAATTCTCTCCCACATTTCCTTGTGAGGTATGTGATAAGATGTGTTTTACTAAAACTGAATCACCAAGAATAGGCTTTAACAAGAATGTATTAATAGGTTCATTAAGTGAGAGTTTTTCTTGCTCAACGAGTTTCATTGCTAAAACTCCAGAAAAGACTTTGGTTATGGATGCAATTGGAAATAAAGTTGTAGAATCTACATGAGTGGTCATCTCTATATCAGATAAACCAAAAAATTCTTGATAAACATTATCTCCATTTTCCTCAATAGAAACAGCAAGTCCAGGGATTTTAAAATATTCCTTTAACTCCAAAAGCTCTGAAGTAAATCGTTCCGCTTGTTTGTCAATTCTATTTTTCTTCTCAGCACAGGATGAAAAGAATATTAATAACAGAACTACAATTTTTAAATATTGCTTCATTCGACTTTCATAATTGTTTACAACACTAAATATATGAATCGGAACAAGGCAAGCAAGCTTATACCAATTGATCTATCCGCGCATTTTTATTTCTTTATTAATTTATAAAAATTCAGCGCCAATGCAAAAAAATGACCTTTCGTTCTACGACTAAGCTTTTACTCTGATTTTATATATAATGTTGTAGGTAGATTTTTTTCATACATTGTTAGCAATAGATTATCCTCCATATCTTTTGTCAAAATATTGTTTGGTATCCTCAATCTTTAGTCCATCATCAATAATATTTTCACGTATAAGTTTCTCTACTTTCTGTAATTCTTTAAAGTTGGATAATATAAGTGTGAAATCACAGTAGATTTCATTTTCTCCTTCATTCTGACAATACCACCTTAACATAAACTTTTCACTTTCGCTATAAACAAGGTCATAAACATAAAAGTCTCTGTTTTTTAACACTTCTTTTGGGTCAGTAAGAATGCTTTGAAATTTCTTTTTGTCAATCAGTTTTTCTTTTGAAATATGTCCATCGTGATTATGCCAATCGTTCAAGAAGAATAGAGTTTCATCTAATTCAAGATTTGATTTTAGATACTTCCAAATTATTTGTAAAATATCTAATTGAATATCTTGAGGGTATTCCTTTTCACAACAAAGAATAGAGTTTTTAAACAACCCTATCCCTTGATGCCAATCGTTATAAAGTTTTCTATTCATATAATTATTGCTAACGCGTTTGTGTATGGCTTGTTGCAGAAAGTCAGCTTGATTTTTCGATTAAGGAAACAAGATAGCAAATTGCGCAAGAATTTCCGAGTAGGAAATTCAGAAGTAATAAGTTATACACGTAGTTATCTGCTTTTTACTTTAACTTCAAAAGTCAAAACATATCACAAACTTTTTTGACTAAACTACTAATTTATGCTAAACCATTAGATGTTGTTAGTATCAATTTCAATTGGCCATTTCCAAGCGGTCAAAACAATTAAAATTGAAACTATAATAAGCAAGGCGCCATAAAACATATAGAAATGCCAAGTAGTGCCAATAATATTTACAATTCCAATGGCTAAATGGAATATGCCAAATATAATATTGAGAAGTCGATTGCTCTTTGCATTCATAATTAATGAAAGATATATCATGCAAGCGGGTATTATAGTGACTATCGCAATAAGTAAAAGAGACATTTGGGTGATGTCAAACTCATCTATCTTTCCAGCCATTATTTCCTCTATTTTTTTTGGCAAATACAACTTATAAAAATCTGTATAAATATAGAGAAACATGAATATTAGCCATAATGCTGCCAGTTTGATTTTTATATCAATCTTTGTGTTTTTTAAAATCTTAGTTTTCTTTGATTTCATATTATTTTTTGATTTTAATAACAAGCTCAATCAGGTCTTGTTTTTTCTCTTACTCCAATAATGAGTAGCCACAGGCAAATTCCAATTTCACCTAATGCTTGAGTAATACTTGCAAACATTGGAATTACAGTTTTTCCAAAATCATCGGGAAAGAAAAAGTAACCAAAAAAATCAGCTAAATACCCAAAACATGCAAGCATTAGAAAAACACCCATAATTTTTGGAATAAGCTCCGATTTATAAATTAGATAACCGAAAGGAAATAACCAAAGTCCCCAAAAAATCTCAACAACAAGAATCCCATTGTTATGTGATTCGAAATGAGCCATTATTTCTGAATACTTTATGTGTAGTTCAGAAGTTCCATTGATAATTGATAGAACATCAAGTTTGTTAATAAGATTCACAAAAGAAATGGGGATACTAATTAATACTAAAACTACCATTACTATGGCAATAGTTTCATTGGTTTTACGTAGTAATTTAAAAAGTACAAGGGATAAAAATATGAATGTTGTGTACAAAATTATGTCACTAAGTACACTTAACTTGAAAAGTGTTTCTCTGGCAACTATGTTATTATACGTTTCTGCGGCATTTTCCCATACTATTAGCTCCGAAGGAACGTATACAAGACTAATAATACCGCTTAACACTGTTATTAAATACAATAAGCCAGCAATTCTTGCATTTTTTTTAGTTGACATCATCTTTATTACATTCTCATATATCTAAATAGACGTCAATTTTTTCTAAATGGTTGCCTGGTTTTAAATTAGTATGCGTTTTCAAATTGCAGCTAACATTTAATATATGTATCGTAGCAGAGTAAAATGTTACCTTTCTTTTCAATTTTTCTGCGCATTGGTTGCTAACTTTTACTTTCTGCAAGTATTGTGTCTTACCAAAAATACAACAACCATTTGATTGATCACTTAGCAGCTATGATCACATATATAGTGTTGTAGGTAGTACCTTATTTTATTTTTTTCAATAACTCCTTTGCATCTAACATTCCGTATTTTGATGCTTCAGACAGAAATTTTTTCGCATTCAGAGTGTCATTCAATTTGTAATATGCTTCTCCAATCCAACTAAACGCATCTGGTAACCTGTAATTGTATTTGATTGCTTGCTCCAAATCTTTTATTCCATTTGAATATTCTTTCAAGTACACATATGAAATTCCGCGTTCAAATTCAATTTCGTACTTACGAACATAATAGTCCGATTCCTTATCCCATTCATTCGAGAAATTTATTTCCAGATAGATGCTGTCCGATTTAATTGCTCCTTTTGATTTCAATGCTTTTGTATAAAATTCCACAGACTTTTGGTAATCCTTTAATCGTTTGTAGTTATTCCCAATATTCGTTAGAGCGAGAGCATTGTCTACGTCATATTTGAGTATTAACTCATAATCATCTATCGCTCCTATATAATCCTTTAGCGCTGATTTATCAGCACCTCGATTTAATAAAGCTGGTTTCAAGTCAGGTTTTTTCTCAATTGCTTTATTCAATAATTTAATTGCTTCTATATATTTGCCTTGTTCTTCAAGTTCGTAAGCCAAATCATAATAATCTTCGGCTGTTCTATAATCGCAAGAACTTAACAGAAGTAAAATTAACAATATGTAAATTAAATTTTTCAGCATTACTTATAATGGTCTTGTATGTAAAAAGACACTAGTTTTTCGGATTAACACAGAGCCAAATTTTTAAATTTTACTATTTATCTTTTTCTTAGAAATCGTCAAATTTAGAAATTTGGTGACTTTCAAAAAATGCCCTAGCCTTAGTTTTAGCAACTAGCATTTCCGTATTCAATTAAGAGTTCTTTTCCGAATTTAATCGAATACTTGGTTTAACAAGTAAAATAATTGTGTAACCAATTATTAATCCAACTATTGAAAAAAATATATCATTCTGGTCAAATGTTTTATTAGTTCTTATGTTTATAATATTTAGTTCTTGCGTAATCACATAAATTGCAGCTGCTATAACTGCTAGAATGTAAATGATTTTTAGTGATATTTGACGTTTTATATTCATTCGGTCATTTATAAATAAAAAAACTCCTGTTAAAGTTAAAGTTCCGACTATAGCTTCGAAAAAATTTGGTATCGAGAGTAACGTTATTTTTAAAAATTCAGGTGATGCACTTTCTAAAACTTTTGGTCTGATATATTTAAAAAGTATAAATATTGGAATTATAATAAGTTCAATGCGAGCTAACTTCATTATATCATTAAATCTCTCGTTCATTTTGTTTTTTTTTGCTTGTTGCTATAGGTCTCGGCTATGAGTAGTAGCGGATTTCTACTCTCAAACCTATCGGTTTTGCACTGGCCTTTATTTTATGTACATGCTTTCGTTTTATCACTTAAATCGCTATTGCCTATACATCTTGTTAGACACAGTATTCTTTATTTTTTCACCTATCGAATTTATGATTTCTGAGTGAATTGGTTTTACCTTCTCTTTATCCAATGTCCCACCTAAAATTACCATTTCTTTATTTTCAAAACGCTGCCCAAGCCTGTCATCAATCATTACATTTCTCATACTTTCAGCAATTCCAATTTCCTGCAAAAACTTATTTGGATGTCCTGCAGTGCAAATCACCAATCCATATTTTAAGATTTTCATCTTGTCAATCTGATCTGAGTCTTTGTGACCATATGCATATCCAACAGAATAAACTCTATCAAACCAACCTTTCAATTTTGAGGGACAATCACTCCACCAAACTGGATAAAGGAAAATCAAACAATCGGCCTTTTCTATTTTCTTGTGTTCATCTTTGACATCATCTGGAATTGGTAAGTTAGTATTAGCAAAGCCTTCCCTTTGGTATTCTTCTTCGGTCATATCAGTTTTGAAATCCATAGCATATAAATCAGAAACCTCATATTCTAACTCATCTTCTCTTAGATTCGATTCGAGTTGTTTTAGAATCTCATATGTATAAGACTCTTTACTAGGATGGCAGTATATGATTTGAACTTTCATATTAAATCTCTATTAAAGTTGATTTTCCTTTGCTAAAATCTTTACAGGTCCACTCCCAATTTTCAAACAATTGTATTTTTCCAGATTCGTTTAATTCAATTCGAGACTTACATTTTCCTGTCATTATTTCCAAGGTTTGATTTAGATGTTGGTATGAAAACTCAAGTGAATGTTTAATGATTTTTCCAATTAAATAACCTTTTAAAATATCTCCTCCTGAATATTCTGCCCAAATCATTTTATTTTCTTGATGGTAATGAAAAGTTGTAGATTCTGACACTTCACCGTTTTCAGAATTTGTCAAAGATTTGAACTTTTTGTTATCTAATGTGATTTCCATTTTCTGGGTCTTATTGTGCCTAATATGTTCGTGTATTGTTTATTGCGGAATTTCCCGTAGGAAACATTCCGATAATTCAACAAGGTAGCAAAATTGCAATGAATTCCGTTGAGGAATTCAGCCGTAATGAGCTATATACCTTGTTGTGTGGAGTTTTCTATAGATCTTTTTCAATTTTTTTTCTGATAACCCATAATTACTTTATGAAATACTGATTTGATTATTATCATCTTATAATTCAAAATATGTGAATCATCCATTTTCTATTTCTTATATAGATTTTAATAAATAATACACAACGGCTCTTGTATGTTGTGTTTGCTTCCCGAAGGGTACTATTCACTATAGCATCAATGAAAAAGCAGTAAGTCCAGTATCTTTAAAGTTCACAAAAACAATAAGACATGAAAACTGAACTGACTGCCCAACCAAATTTATACATTGGTATTGATATTCACAAGCGAAG
>NZ_JARYGY010000004.1 GCF_029906345.1 Aquimarina mycalae
AAAGAAAAAAACAATAATATTTTTTATACTTTTATAATCACAAAACCGCTCTTTTTAGAACCTGTTTTACTATGCGCAATTTAAACAGGAATGGATGGGTCAAATTCATAGGAATCTCCAGTTTAGGACAACTATCGTATAATTCTAAATGGAAATATATTATCCTTGGTATATTTCTTTTAGGTAGTGTTTTCCTGATGTGGAAACATTACAAAAACAGGTCTTGGTTGAATATTTTATTATATACTTCGGGATTAACCCTTCTTCTAACCGTTTATTATTTGGATTACACACAAACCTGGTGGTTATATATTGTTGCTTTTTTGATGATTCTTAGTAATTTTCATCTACAAAAAAAACCAGTACTAGAGAATCATTAATATTTAGTGAATAGTAATCTATAAAAACATATAGTATTGTATATTTATACCAAATGTAGTGTATATGTCTTCTCAATCTCGTCTGGATCGTGCTTTTAAAAACGCTAAAGTCATACCATTTGACGATTCATCTAAGTTTATTCTTTTTAGTGATTGCCATAGAGGAGATAATAGTTTTGCGGATGATTTTGCCAATAATCGTAACATTTATTACCATGCAATACAACACTATTATGATCAAGGATTTACATATTGTGAAATTGGTGATGGTGATGAATTGTGGGAAAATCTCCATTTCGAAACAATTCTAAAAGCGCATAAAAACGTTTATGAATTACTTCAAAAATTTTACCTAGATAACAGACTAGAAATGATTTGGGGAAATCATGATATGGTATATCGTGATCCAAAATATGTAAAAAAACATTTGAGCACTTATTTTGATCCAAAAATCGATAAAGATGTCCCATTATTTCCTGATATACAATATCACGAAGCTATTGTTCTAAAACATCAAAATACAGGGCAAGGGATTTTTCTTTTACACGGTCACCAGGCAGATTTCATGAATTACGTAGGATGGAGAATCAATAGGTTTTTAGTACGAGTGTTATGGAAACCGCTCCAAGTTGTGGGTATCGCTGATCCTACAAGTCCTGCTAAAAATTATAAAGAAACGATCAAGGTAGAACGAAGAATAAAAAAATGGATTGCTAATCATAAGAATCAATTTACTATTATTGGTCATACCCATCGTCCTCGTTTTCCTGAAGCTGGAGAATTAGCACTGTTTAATGATGGTAGTTGTGTACATCCAAGATCTATTACTGGAATCGAAATCGAACATGGAAATATCACATTGATTAAATGGCAAATTGCTACCTCAGGAGATGGTACATTAAAAATTATTAGAGTTCCTCTAGAAGGTCCTCAAAAACTAACTGACTTCATAACGGAATAATTGTATTGTACGCTGGTATGAAAAGTATTCATATACCTTATTTAAATAAAATAAGAGTACAATGGGTATTATAAACATCGAAAGTACGAGTATCTTCAAGATTGATTATTTTAAAAATCTCTTACCACACCCTTTTGGTCATAAAAAAACATATGCTCAAGAAAAGGGTTCTTCTTGAGCATATATTATGACTTATAGTGATATGATAAACTATCTTACTCTATATTTATTACTTCTTCAATCTGAGGAGCATATTTTTTAATTGTCATTTCTACTCCCGATTTTAGTGTCATTTGGTTTACACTACAACCTACACAAGCTCCTTCTAATTGAACTTTGACCTTCTTATCATTCTCAATTCCCACCAATGAAATATTACCTCCATCACTCTCTAAGAAAGGACGAATCTCATCTAGCGCTTTTTCTACATTAATTCTTAATTCTTCAGAAGTCATTTTCTATTTTTTTATAGCAGAACATCCCGCCATTGTTGTTATTTTAATTGCTTCAGTAGGTGGTAAGTTCTCGTTTCTATCCACTACCTGCTGAACTACATTTCTTGTTAATTCTTCAAAAGCTTTTTCTATAGGCGTTGCTGTTTGTAATGCTGCAGGTCGACCTACATCTCCAGCTTCTCTAATACTCTGTACCAGCGGTATTTCTCCTAAAAACGGTACATCAATATCTTCTGCAAGGTATTTTGCACCTTCTTTCCCAAAGATATAATATTTATTGTTAGGAAGTTCTTCTGGAGTAAAATATGCCATGTTTTCAATAATCCCTAATACAGGAACACTAATACTATCCTGCTGAAACATTGCTACTCCTTTTCTAGCATCAGCTAATGCAACATTCTGAGGCGTACTTACTACTACAGCTCCCGTAATTGGCAATGATTGCATAATTGATAAATGAATATCTCCTGTTCCTGGCGGTAAATCGAGTAATAAGAAATCTAATTCTCCCCAAGCCGCATCAAAAATCATTTGGTTTAATGCTTTTGCCGCCATAGGTCCTCTCCATACAACAGCTTGATTAGGTTGTGTAAAAAAACCTATAGATAAAATCTTAACACCATAATTTTCTACGGGTTTCATTTTAGATTTATCTCCTACTCTAACAGATAATGGTTTTTCTCGTTCTACATCAAACATAATCGGAGCAGAAGGACCATAAATATCTGCATCTAATAACCCTACACTAAAACCCATTTTGGCAAGAGTAACTGCCAAATTAGATGTTACCGTAGATTTACCTACTCCTCCTTTTCCAGAAGCTACAGCAATAATATTTTTAATACCAGGAATTGGTTTTCCTTTAATCACATTTTTTTCGGGTTGTTTAGGGGCAGGAGCATCAACCTTTATATTCACTTTTACTTTTGCCTTTTCATATACCTTTTCATGAATTACTTTCATAACATCTACTTCTGCTCTCTTTTTGATATGCAAAGCAGGTGTTGACAGCTCTAAATCCACTATTACTTCATCTCCAAACGTGATCACATTTTTTACAGCACCACTCTCTACCATATTCTTTCCTTCTCCAGCAACAGTGATCGTTTCCAGCGCTTTTAATATATCTGATTTTTCTAACTTCATGCGTATTGTTTCTTTTTCTAACAATGAATCAATCTAGAATGATTCTAAGCGCAAAGATAGGTCGAAAAGTTAAGATTATAAAACCTATAAATCATTTCAATTTATAGCTGTATTGAGATTGTTAATACAATGTATATCTACAAAACGGTATAATTTGTGATGATGATGAATTTCTAAAATAAATCAATACTTAATGATGAAACAAACAATTTTTACTTTGTCCTTATTTCTTACAATATCTTCTTTAAGTTTCAGTCAAGGAAAACTGGAAAAAGCTGAAAAAGGATTATCTAAACGCAATAGTTCCAGTTCATCAATATCAAGTTCCAGAGGTTCTGGGAGTTCTTCTTTTAACGATGATCCACTTTGGGGTGATCTCATAATGGTTTTTGTCGAGATTGGTTTATATGCTACCTATTATGGTTTAATTGAAAGTCCCGCCGAGCAAGAAAATAGTGCCAGCAGTGCTTTTATAACCAAATATCCTTATTACAATACTAACAAAGGTAATTATGCATATGATTGGGGTGGAGACACTAATCTAACCAGAATTACTCTAAGCAATCGATTTATTGCAGAAAACAAAGAGCTTTATGGCAATCACCTGAATATAGATTTTAGATTCTTACGTAGAGTTAGTATAGAAGCTGATTACTTGCAACTATGGGAGAATAATACTTTTTTTGGTAATAACTCTTTAGCGACGTTTACATTTTTAGCTAAGTATCATAGAGTTCGTACAGAAAGATTTAATGCTTATTGGGGTATCGGTGCAACCTACGTTGGCGGAAGTGTAGAAGAATTAGGTTTTACATATGGTATCGGGGCAGAATACTTTTTTGCAAAACCATTAAGCATTGAAGTAAATTATAATCAAACTATTATTAATACTCGATCTTCTGATAAACTAAATGCCTTATTAAATTATCACCTCAATCGATTTAGAGTAACGGGAGGATATGAGTATTTAAGAATAGGAGGAATTGACTTTTCTACTTTTTCTGCAGGTATAGGTATTTTTATTTGAATCAAGGCAAGACATAAAAGAAACTACTCTAGTTATAATTCCTTCGTTGGATCCCAGAATAATTTTTCAAAATCTTGTATTTGATTCTCAATCACCTCAACACCTTCATTTTCTAACAATTGTTGCATTAAATTTGTACCATCAAAATGATGCTTCCCTGTTAAAATTCCTTTTCTGTTTACAACACGATGTGCAGGAACATCTTCTTGTTTTCCAGATGCATTCATTGCCCATCCTACCATTCTTGCACTACGAGCAGCTCCTAAATACTTTGCAATAGCACCATAAGAGGTAATCCTTCCATATGGAATTAGCTTTGCTACTTCGTATACTCTATCAAAAAAATTTTCATTAGCACTATTATCCTTCATCCCAGGTATAAATAATTCTTGTTAAGGTTATAATTACTAAAATCAACATTAATATTCCCATAAAATAGTTAGAATACTTAGTTATGGATGCTGTTTTTTTCTCTATTTTAAGAAAAGAAAGCACATAAAAATATAGAGTTACGAAAGTTCCTGCACCAGCAGCAACACCAAACGTAACAATTCTTAATGCATCATATTCTATTTTACCACTAACACTCATGGCTGCAGCAATTGTACAGAAATAAGGAATTGGTAACACATTGATTACAGACATCATAGCTCCTTTAAAAAGGCTACGTGAACCTGCATGCTTATATACTTTGATTTTAGTTCTTCTCTGTTTTGCCTTTACAAAAAAGTAAATGGCCATTAGAAAAAATATAACAGCTCCTGTTCTAAGTAAAATATTTTTCACAAAAGGGTTGAAAAAAATATACTTAGCAAGTAAAATCGCAAATAATGCTTGTACAAAAACAACTACTGAGGCTCCTATGGCAACCAAAACACCATTTTTCTTTCCTCTCTCCAGACAAGTCTTAGCCACTGTCATGTTGATCAATCCAGGTGGAATTACACCAACTAAAGACGCAAAAAAAGTAACCAAAAAGAGTTTAGTAGTTTCCAAATCGAAGATGGTAATTAATTGATTTTAAACTGGATGTAAGTTATAGGTTTATTTTCTTCCAAATATTGTTTTTCATAAAAAGTTTGAATAGAAATCACCTCATCAGGTGATCCTTCTTGATGATACACATTATGGTTTGCATACAACACTTCATGTCCTTCTCCCTGTAATAATCCTAATGTATATCCATGCATAAATTCACTATCCGTTTTAAGATGCATTAATCCATCAGGTTTAAGAACTTTCTTATAACGTTGCAAGAATTCATGATTGGTCATTCTATGTTTAGTACGTTTATATTTTATTTGTGGATCTGGAAAGGTAATCCATATCTCATCTATTTCATTAGTTTCAAAAATATGATCCACTAATTCAATCTGAGTTCTTATAAAACCTACATTAGTCATTTTTTCTTCAATAGCTGTTTTAGCTCCACGCCAGAAACGAGCTCCTTTAATATCGATTCCAATAAAGTTCTTCTCAGGGTATTTTTTTGCTAATCCTACTGTATACTCGCCCTTACCACATCCTAATTCTAGTACAATTGGATTTTGGTTCTTAAAGAACTTCTCTCTCCATTTTCCTTTATACCCCAAAGAATTATTTAAGACCTCTTCTCTTGTAGGTTCTACTACATTTTGAAAGGTTTTGTTCTCATTAAAACGCTTTAATTTATTCTTGCTTCCCACCTTTTTCTATGCTATATCTATTTGACTCCTTAATTGGTTTTATGTTACATTTAGATGTTAGATTCTTCCTTTATTCAAACACTTTTCAACAGTTGTTCCCTCTATCTGAAAATACAATTTCACTAACCTAAACATAATTTTTTGGTAAAATTAAGGAAATATATACACAGAAGAATACTATTAATTTTAAAATATAAAGAATCCGCGGGGATCTTTCTATTTATTAAAACTAATTGATTGTGAGTAAAAAAGTATTGATAGCACCACTAAATTGGGGGTTGGGTCATGCCACTCGATGTATCCCAATAATCAACGCTCTAAAAGATCAAGATTATGAACCAGTAATAGCATCTGATGGAGCGGCTCTTGCTCTTTTAAAAAAAGAATTTCCCGATTTAAAAACCGAAGAACTTCCTTCATACAATATTGAGTATGCTAAGAAAGGAAGGGATTTTAGGCTTAAAATGTTCCTGAAAAGTCCTAAAATTGCTCATACAATCTCTGCTGAAAAAAAAGTTACCAAACGTATTATAGAATCTGATGATTTTTATGGAATCATCTCTGATAATAGAATGGGTGTACGACATAAAAGTATTCCATCTGTTTTTATAACCCATCAACTTATGGTTCTAAGTGGAAAAACAACATCAATTAGCACAAAAATCCACAAAAAATATATAAAAAAATTCGATGTCTGTTGGGTACCAGACATGGCTGGTGATCCAAACTTAAGTGGAGAACTGGGGCATCCTAAAAGAAGTAATATTCCTGTTACTTATTTGGGACCATTAAGTAGGTTTAATTACCAAAACTTACCCAAACAATATGATATTATGGTATTACTTTCTGGTCCTGAACCGCAAAGAACCATGTTAGAAAAAAAGCTTTTTCAAGAATTCGAACGAAGTGATAAAAAAATAGTATTTGTTAGAGGTGTTATTGAAAACACTCAGAAAACATATAGAAAAAACAATATAATCGTTCACAATTACCTTACAGGAAAAGCATTAGAAGACACTATTAATAGTAGCAATATTATCATTTCGAGATCTGGGTATACTACGGTAATGGATCTTGCCAAATTAAAGAAAAAAGCTTTTTTTATACCCACTCCAGGACAATTTGAACAAGAATATCTGGCAAAACGTCTAACTAATAAAAAACTTGTTCCAAGTTGTAATCAGAATGAATTTACTTTAAAGAAGTTATATGATCTTAATAATTACAAAGGACTAAACAGCTTTAGTACTGACATCGACTACGGGGAACTTTTTCACTTTTTCCAAAGTAAATGAAAATTCGCTTCCCACACGATAATCACTTTCTACATAGATACGTTCGTGATGTGCTTCTATAATATGTTTTACAATAGCTAACCCAAGACCAGAACCTCCTTCTTTACGAGATCCACTCTTGTCCACACGATAAAAGCGTTCAAACAATCTAGGTATATGTGCCTGAGCAATCCCTTCTCCATTATCTGTAACTCTAACAATTACCTTATTACGAATTAAATTTTCGATACTTACCTCTGTTGTACCGTCTTCTTTTCCGTACTTGATAGAATTAACTACCAAATTAGATAGTACTTGCTGAATTCTTTCTTTGTCTGCGTGCACCAATATTGGATCTTGATAATTCATATCAAAAGTTAATGCAATATTCTTTTTTGAGGCTTTCATCTCAAATAGATCAAAAACGCTTTGCACCAATTCGATAATATCAAAATTGGTATAGTTAATATTTAGATCACCTACTTCTAGTTTGGTTATCATATCCAGATCATTAACAATATAAATCAGCCGTTCTACTCCTTTATTAGCGCGATTCAGGTATTTTTCAAGAATTGCAGGGTCATTCATCGCTCCGTCAAGAAGGGTTAATACATATCCTTGTACAGTAAACAACGGAGTTTTTAGCTCATGAGAAACGTTACCCATAAACTCCTTACGATAATCCTCTCTAATTTTTAGAGTTTCTATTTCAGTTTTTCTTTTCTGGGCAAACTTTTCTACCTCCTTGATCAATGTTCGCATATCGGTTGTAACTGGACTTTCTCCAATAGTATCTACATCCAACATTTCGATATCATCATATATTTTTCGAACTCTACGATAAATAAATTTCTGAACCCGATATTGGATTATTAGAAAAGATACTGCATAACACAGAATAACAAAACCAATTACAAATAGAAAATTCAATTGATTTTGAACATATAAAAAAACGCTCAATAAGAGCGCAAGTATTAACGATATGTATAAAGATGATAAGTATGCAAACCTATACGATCTCTTAAAATTTTCTGCCATTATATCACAAACTTATAACCAACTCCTTTTATGGTTTTAAAACTATCATCTCCAAGTTTTTCTCTTAACTTTCGGATATGAACATCAATAGTACGCCCACCAACAATTACTTCATTACCCCAAACTTTATCAAGAATATCCTCTCTTTTAAAGACTTTACCTGGTTTTGATGCTAATAAAGATAATAATTCAAACTCTTTTCTTGGCAATACAATTTCTTTTTTATCCTTTATAATCTTATACTCTTCTCTATTAATAACAAGGTTTCCAATTTTTACAACATTATCAGAAGCGTCATCCTCTTTTAATCTACGTAGTAATGCTTTTACTTTACTAACCAATACTTTGGGTCTAATAGGTTTAGTAATATAATCATCGGCTCCAGCATCAAAACCTGCTACCTGAGAGTAATCCTCACCACGAGCTGTCAAAAAGGTAATAATTGTATTTTCTAAGTCTGGTACTTTACGTATTTGTTCACATGCTTCAATACCATCCATCTCTGGCATCATGACATCCAAAATAATTAACTGTGGTTTTTTCTTTTTAGCAATTTTAACTGCTTCAATACCATTTTCTGCTGTTAGGACATTGTAGCCTTCTGCCGTTAGATTATAGCCAACAATTTCTAAAATATCTGGCTCATCATCTACTAGTAAAATCGTAATATCTTTTTTATTCATTTGTTTATTGAATTACATCTCTTATGTAAATATACCATGTTACTGTGAAAGTTCCTTCGACTATAAAGCTAGGAAACAATAAACTAACATAAAAATCTTATAAGGATAACATTTACTTAACGTTACCTTTAATATCAATCAAAAAAAAGCTGAATATAAAAATATTCAGCTTTTAACATATCTCCCAAAAAAGAGTTTATTATTTATTATCCTTATACGTTTCTAACAAGTTCATTGTTGCCGTAATCAAGTCTTTAGTTTCTAATAATAACCCAAAATATAAGGTGGTATTCTTAGGACTACTTTCTTCTGTTCTGGTTCTTGCAACTTGCTTATCAATCTTCTCATTTACCTTATTGAACAATTCTTGTTTTTCATTAAGAATAGCATCTATCTGATCAAAATCTCTATCACTAAATGCTCCTTTAATTTGTCCAAACAATTCATTCAATTGTTCCTCGATTTCTTTAAGGTCTTTGATTTGATTAAATCGAAGTTTCTTATGATTGTTATTAACATGTTTATGACTAGCTTTAGAAATATATGCTAATGATTGAGACATATCCTGTAAATACCCTAAGATATTGATATAAAAATTACTTGCACCCACACTGGATTCATCCAAATTCTTAATAAAATAAAAGATATTATCTCTTAAATCTTCTACCTCTGCATCCAGTTTAGCAATTCCTTTTTTACTTTTCTTTAATGCAGCTAAATCGTACTTTATTAAACTCTCTATTGTACTTGTATAGATCTTCGTTCCTCTATTTACAAAAGATTTGATATTATCTGCACTCTCTTCGATTACTCCTTGAACAGAGCTACTTTCAGAACTCTTAAGACTATCTTCTGCTTTATCTGCTTTTACCTTTTTTCTATAACTTATTGTGTTTCTTGCTAGGAGTAATACTGCTACAAGCAATAATACAGCTACCATTGGAGCACCACCAAGGTTAATTAAAAATGCCACTGTTCCTGCTGCAATAAATGCACTGATTGCGGTCATAAACCATCCACCAATTACATTTAATACTCCAGCCACACGATATACTGCACTTTCTGTTCCCCAAGCTCTATCTGCTAATGACGTACCCATAGCTACCATAAAAGTTACATAAGTTGTAGAAAGTGGTAATCCCATAGAGGTAGCAATAGAAATCAGAATTCCTGCAACCACAAGATTAACCGCAGCTCTTATCATATCAAATGCTGGCATCTCATAGGTCTTATCTTTTGGTAATTCTATTACAGGCTTGGTGAATCTTTTTTCAATAAAATCCATTGCAGGTTTTGGTGTAATCGCAGCAAGTCCTTGCGATATCAATACCGTTCCTCTAACGACTCCTCTCGATAAAAAGTTAGGCTTAAAACGTTCTTTAGCTTCTCCTTCTCTGGAAAGATTGATTTCTGTATCAGCAACATATCTTGCTTTTTTAGAGAACCATAAGGTTAATACCATAATTGCTCCCGCTGCAAACAATAAGAATACTGGTGTTTCACTCTTCTTAGCTAAACCATCCATAGCAAACTCTGCTGCAGGAATACCAGAAGTTATCCAAGCTTCATAAGATTGCCATCCAGCAATCGGAACTCCAATAAAGTTTACTAAATCATTACCAGAAAATGCCAATGCCAATCCAAAAGTTCCAACGATAATAATTAGTTTATAAATATTTACCTTGAAGAAATTAATGATTACATAAGACAATACTGACCAGAATACGAAACCTGCAGCTACAATCTGGAATACATATGTTTCTAAGAATCCTCTTAGAGTCATTTTAATTGTACCTGCATCTCCATCTATTTTAAATAGATTTTTTTGATCTTTAGCCAATTCTTTTACTGTCTCATAAGAAGTGCCAAAATAATCTTTTGCAGCATCTAACAATCCTTCAGGACCTCCACTATATATAACATCAACAATCGCTTTAGCATAAGCAGTTCCTTTAATTCCTTTCATAAAAATGAAATACAACAATGCTGTTAAAGCAACACCTCCAAATAAAGCACCAACCCATTTGGCTTTCTTCTCAAAATTATATGATAATAATAGACGAGTAACGAATTGGACAATGGCTCCTACCGAAAAGGCAATCACTACCGAGAGCAGAATACCACTGATAATTTTTTTCGCAGTCTTTGTATTGATATAGTTCTCTAAGTCTGCAAAGGTTTGCCCTTGATCTGCACCTATTTTAATTAATGCAACACATACAGCGGCTCCTAAAAGATTAAATACAATAGATACCGTTGTAGAAGTAGGCATACCCAAGGTATTAAAAAAGTCGAGGAGGAGTATATCAGTTATCATCACCGCCATAAAGATGATCATGATCTCATCAAAATAAAACTCACCAGGATTAAATATCCCTTTTCGTGCTACTTCCATCAACCCACTTGAGAAAATAGCTCCTGCCGCGATACCAATACTGGCAACAATCATAATTGTTCTAAAAGACACTGCTTTAGAACCAATCGCAGAATTCAAGAAGTTAACTGCATCATTACTAACTCCTACTACAAGATCCGCAATTGCTAAGACAGCAAGTGCAACCACCATTAATAAATAAATAGTATTCGTATCCATTATTTTTTTGTTTTAAAGTGCAAATATTAAAATCAATTCCCAGTCCAATGTTACCAAACTGTTATGTATCTGTCTATTGTCTAGAAATGTATATCAAATTGTAATCTATACATTAATCCACTAGCTTCTCCTGCTTCTGTAGTATAACTAATATCTGACTGAACTTTTAGATTATGTCCAGCAACATATTTAGAAATCCCTAAAGTATATTGTTGCTCTAAGTCTCTTCCAACTACAGCATCATAATTAAGATTCGTATATCTTCCTGCAATTTCCCAATTATTTTTGAATAAATAACCAGCTTGCAGGTTTAAAGCATTTCCTACCTGAACAATATCTCCTGTAGGTGTTCCATCCTCTTCTACTGCAATAGCTTCATCTGCATCCCTATCTGCGAACTCTCCCATAAAAGAAAAGCCTTTATATTTAAACACTGCATCTACAAATATGGTAGAGATATTAGTCTCATAAAAACCTGTACTCGTAACCATATAGGATCCTTGGTTACTTCTATTTTTAACCGCATCAGCATTAAAATCATACGTTGCAGCAAGCATTAACTTAGGAGTTTGTTCTCTCTTAAGATCTCCTCCTTTATAATCTCCTTTACTTTGAAACTTTCCAAAAGGTAATAATTCTACTCTACCAGTATATTGATGACCTCCTAAGTTTCCAGAAGTTATATTTCTTCCTTCACCTTGTGAAATTGCAAATGCTTCTCTAACAAGAAATTTTTCAGACAGTTTAAAATGATGTCTTAATTGTAATCCCATATCACGATCAATATTAAATCTACTGTTTAATCTTGAACGATCTACTAATTGTAAATTTGCAGAAGAAATAACACGCTCTACGTTACCAGGAAGCTTAGTTTGTCCTGCCCAAAGCGTAAAGTTTTTATAAAAATTCCACTTGATAACTGCATCAAGAATATATCGAGGAGCATTATTAGTAAATTCTGAAGCTCCAGATATATCTCTGTTAGATAAACCAAGTTCTATTTTATATTTAAGTTTTGGACTATAGGCAAAACCATCAAACTTTAAACGTGCTCTTCTTACTAAAAATGAAGTTTCGGGTTTGCTATAGTCTCCATCATTGATACCCCATTCTGATGTACCAAGTAATTGGAATCTTGTTGCAAATCTCATGCTCCAAGAGCTATCTTTAGCAATTACATTAAGAATGCCTTTTCCGAATTTTGTTTCAGTAGTTTCTTGGGCATTTGTATAACAAAGCGTAAAAAAGAATAACGCTACAAGAGTAATCTTTAATTTCATAATTCAGTATTAATTTTTGTCGCTGCAAAGAACCAATACCAATGTTAAGTTAGTGTTAACTTAATGTTTTATAATGATTATTTTAAAAAGACCTTTTTTTTGAGTACTTATGCAAGGGCAAAAAAAGGCTGATCTATTAAGATCAGCCCATGTATTTCAAAAATCTAAAGTCGACAAAAACTAATACGATTTTTTGAAATTACAGTATGTCTTGCGACTCGCCAAAAATATTTTTTTTGGCGAGTTTTTATGTTACCTCAACTTTAAGCTATTGTTAAAAATGTTTTTAGATCAAGTGTAACAAATACCCTAAAACAGCACCTCCAAGTACAATATACATTACATTTATTTTTTTAAGTCCAAAAATTAGGACACAACTTATAAGTGCAATAAGTACTGATCTCCAACCTACTAATGTATCTACACTCATTGCGTATAACACAGATAACATTATAGCTACTGCCGCAATATTAACTGAATCTAAGAAATAACTTAACACTTTAGATTTTCTCATTTTGGGAATAAGAGGATTGAGTAATAATACAAAAAGAAAAGAAGGAAGAAAGATTCCTATTGTTGCAGCAAGTGCACCCCAAAACCCTCCTAATTGGTATCCTATAAAAGTTGCTGTAGATAATACTGGACCAGGTGTAAATTGACCAACAGCAATAGCATCTATTAATTCTGGCCTTGTTAGCCATCCTTTGGTTACTAGTTCTGCATCAAGATAAGCAAACAATACATAACCACTACCATATAATATAGCACCAACCTTAAGAAAAGTCCAAAACACCTTAAACGATGACAGTTTAATAAGAGAAGCTGATGATATGTTTAAAAGAAAGAAAGGAGCGATAGATTTTGTAGTAATAAATTTGGATTTAGAACAGAAATATATAACCCCTAATACTCCAGCACTCAACAATGCCATAACCTCATTTACACCCAATAAACTAATAATCAAAACTAAAGCACCAATAATACCAATCTCCCAACTCTTTAAAGCTTTTTTACCCAACTTTAAAATAGCTGAAGCAATAATTGCCAATACAGCAGGTTTAATCCCTAGAATAAAAGGAGATACTTCTGGCAATTGACCATATGAAGTATAAAACCATGCTAAAACTCCAGTAATAATCACGGCGGGGAAAACAAAACAGATTCCAGCAACAAACAAGCCTGCAATTCCTGCGCGCTCATGACCACAATGCATGGTCATCTCGGTAGAATTCGGCCCAGGAATAAGATTCGTAGCTCCAATAAGATCTAAAAAATACTGTCGATCCATCCATTTTCTCTTATGAACTACCTCTTCTTCCATCATAGCTATATGAGCAGCTGGCCCGCCAAAAGCAAAGCAACCCAACTTAAAAAAAACTGTAGTCACTTCTATAAGTTTCTTTTTTTACTCATGTATATAACATTCTTGTATTAACCTTCTCTCTATAATTAAGTGGTCAAAAATATAAATATTACTGACAATTAATTCTCAAATTAAAGACGATTTACACTTAAAAAATATCTTTTCACAACTTCTTTGTCAAAATCAAACTACTTAAGATCAGTGTTTTAAATAATTAATGTTAACTTAATGTTATGTATATGTTGCATAAATGTAAAATAAATATTACTTTTATAGTATTAAGTCGACATCCTCAAATAACAGTAAATAATTAAAGAACATGAAAAAGATACTTTTAGCAATTGCCATAGTATTTTCTGCAACTATGACAGCTCAGGATGTAAAACCTACTTTTGAAAAACAAGGAGATGTAATAAAAGGAACTTTCTTTTATGATAATGGAGAAATTCGTCAACAAGGTTTTTATAAAGATGGTAAATTACATGGAGAATGGAAAGCATATAATGCAACAGGTAAAAAAATAGCCATGGGACAATATCATAACGGAGTAAAAACTGGAAAGTGGTTTTTTTGGAACGATAATAAGTTATCAGAAGTAAACTATTCTGATAATCAAATTGCAGATGTTACTACCTGGTCAGATAAAAATAATGTGGTAGTTAATTTAAATAGAAATTAAATTTAACACTATAAATGTATTATCAAAGCGTTCATTAAATGAACGCTTTTTTATTTTATCAAAACTTATTTTAGATTTCTATTGTCATCTAAGAATTATTTTATTCTTACAAAAACACTTCAATTTTCCTGATTTAATATTTAGGTAATATTCTAAAAAAAGCAGGATATCTCTTTATAATCAATATGTTTCTTCATTTAAGGTCAAAAAAAACTCTTCCTGAAAAGAATTCAACCGTAAATAACTTAACAATTAAGAAACATTATAATCACTCTTATTTAATTTTTCAATAACGCACAGGTAACAATAGCTATCGTTATTTGCACCGAATTTAGAATACGTTATGAGAAAAATTGTAATTCTCTGTGCACTATTCGTTGTTGGAATAGTTAGTGCGCAGGAAACTGGCTCAATAGCTGGTACTTTGCTTGATAAAGAAGCAAATAATCAACCTTTACCCTTTGCTAATGTATTAATCAAAGGAACTACTAAAGGAACAACTACTGATTTTGATGGGTTATACACTATCGAAAACTTAGAACCAGGAACTTATACTGTAGAGTTTAGTTTTGTAGGATATGAAACTTTAGACAAAGAAGCAGTAGTAGTTGCTAATCAAACCACCACTATAAATACAGCTTTAGGAGCAAGTGCTGCTGCATTAGATGAGGTTATTATTAAGACTACAGTCAAAAAAGAATCCGAAGCTGCCATTCTACTTGAGCAGAAAAACGCTGTCACTATTCAGCAAAAGATTGGTGCACAAGAACTTTCTAAAAAAGGAGTAAGTGATGTAGCAACTGGTTTGACCAAAGCTACTGGTATTTCTAAACAAAGTGACAAATTATATGTTCGTGGTTTGGGAGATCGTTACAATAATGCATACCTTAATGGGTTGCCGATTCCTTCTTTAAATCCAAAATTAAAATTAATTGATTTAGGGATTTTCCCAACAGATATTGTAGAAAACTTAGGGATTTTTAAAACATATTCTCCCAATATCTATGGTGATTTTGCTGGAGCAAGTGTAAATATTGATACAAAGGATCGTCCAGGAAAAGGATTTTTAGAGATCGGTTTCAGTTCTGGAGTAAACACCAATGCTATTGCAAATGACTTCTTTTTATTAAATGGAGGTCAGTATGACCAATGGGGTATTGACGACGGATCTAGAAGAGTTCCTGTCTTTTTAGATATTCCTAATTACAATTATAACAGTACAGAGATTGATTATTTTCCTTTTGACACATCTTTTAATCCACAAAAAAGATTTAATGGTCCAGATGGTGGACTTAGTATTACGGGAGGAAAGACTTTTACGTTTGGAGAAGATAATCCCCACAAAATAGATTTTCTTTTTACAGGATCATTTAGCCAAGGCCATGAGACAGCATTAGATGGCGTAGAAGCTGCCTATAACTCACAAGGAGAATCAACTGTTGGGATTGGCTTTTTTGAAGATGTAGATCGTTATAGATATAAAACTAACACCACAGTACTTAGTAGTTTAGGATATCGTTGGAATAGTAATAACAAGATTCTTTCTACGACTTTATACGTAAATGATACACAAGATGAATTGAGGGAATTAAGAGGGAGAAGTAGCGAAGATACTGATGTATTTATTAGAATCAGAAGAGGTACTTATGAGCAGAACAACTTGTTTACACAACAACTTACTGGAGACCATAAGTTTAATGAAGGTAAATATTCTCTAGGTTGGGGAGTTGCTTATAATAAAGCACAAGGTTTGATTCCAGACAGACGTCAATTAATTTTTACAGAAGCTTCTAACGGAAATCTAATTCTTGGTGATGCAACTAGTCCAGATTTTGCAAATAACCAACGTTTCTATCAAGAATTAAACGAAAATGACTATTCCCTCAACATAGATTTCGACATTAACTTTGGCAAAGATGAAGATGACAACTTCAAAAACAAAGTTACTATCGGTACGTTCTTTAGAAGTAAAGACAGAGAGTTTGAAGCAAATCAGTTAAACTACAATCTAAACAATCTTAATAATCTTAATGTTGATTTTAACAATCCTGATGCGTTACTAAATGAAGAAAACTTTCTTGCTGGGGAGTATATCGTATTAGAAAACTTAAATTCTACTCGTATTTACGAGGCTGACTTTACTAACTTCGGAGGATATGCTAATCTTCAATATGCACTGGGAGAAAAATTAATTTTTAATGGAGGTATAAGGGCAGAAATATTTGAGCAAAACATTTTCTTTAGACTTCAGCAAGATTTAGAAACCAGTCCTTTTAGAAATAGTGTATTAGAGGAAACGTTTATTTTACCTAGTATTAGCTTGAAATATTCACTAAATGAAAAATCTAATCTAAGATTTGCAGCTAGTAAGACAGTTACTCTACCGAAATTCACTGAGGTAGCTCCTTTCTTAGATGAAGATGTAACAGAAGCTACTGTAGGTAACCCACAGTTAAAGAACTCGGATAACTATAATGCCGATATTAAATGGGAATATTTTCCAGAGCAATCAGGAGAATTATTAAGTGCTACGATATTCGGTAAGTATATAGATAAGCCTATTGAAAAAATAGGTCTAGCTTCTGCATCCAACTTTAACTCCTTTGGAAACACCTCTAGTGCTACTGTGTTTGGTTTAGAGCTAGAATACAGGAAGAACCTTGGAAACCTTTTTAAATTAGAAGAAACAGCTTGGAACGATCTTAATTTTGGAGTGAATACTACAATTATGTATTCTAAAGTAAAAATAGATGAAGATCTTCAGATCAATGGAGTAAACATTGCTCCTACTAATAACGAACGTCAACTACAAGGAGCATCTCCATTCTTAATAAATGCAGATATAGCATATAGCAAAGAGATAAACAACCATAAAATTACTTCGGCATTAGATTTCAACATTTTCGGAGATAGAATATATGCTGCTGGAAGTAATGGTCGAGGAGACATCTTCGAAAAAGGATACGGAACTTTGAATTTTAACTTTAAAGATCAAATCGGGAAACATATAGAAATCAGCTTTAAAGCTAAAAATTTATTGAATCCTTCTATATCAAGATTTCAGGATCAGGAAAATTTAAACCAAGATTTGACAACTTATAGATTTGACAACGGTATCAACTTTAGTCTTGGAGTAACATTTAAACTTTAAAAAAATACGAACACAATTAATATTAAAAATGAAAACTAAAAATTTATTTACTGGAATATTATTTGGTACAGCTTTGTTGTTCTCTGCTTGTACTATACAAGAAGACAACATTGGTGATGTAATTATTAACCAAGGTGGTGATGGAAGTACTTCTGGAACTATAGTTCTTGAAGGTCAAATTACTTCTGACTTAACATTAAACGCTAGTGAAACATATGAACTAAGAGGTGGTGTATCTGTTGTTGACGGAGTTACTTTAACTATAGATGCAGGAACCAGAATCATAGCTGGTGATGTAGGTGGTGTATTCTCTTACTTAGCAATTGAGCAAGGTGCTACAATAATGGCAGAAGGAACTGCAAGTCAACCAATTGTATTTACATCGAACAAATCTACTCCAAATCCTGGAGACTGGGGTGGATTATTACTTGCTGGAAGAGCGCCTATCAATAGAGGAACTACAGCAACTACAGAAGTTGCAAACCTTACATATGGTGGAACTGACGCTGCAGATAGCTCAGGAATCTTACGTTATGTACGTTTAGAATATACTGGTGGAAAAATCAATGACGATGCAGAATATAATGGTCTTTCTCTATATGGTGTAGGTAATGGAACTACCATAGAATATATCCAAGCATTTAACGGAAATGATGATGGAATTGAGTTCTTTGGAGGAACTGTAAATCTAAAATATGCAATTGTAACAGGTGCAGGAGATGATTCATATGACTGGACAGATGGATGGGTAGGAAATGGTCAATTCTGGATTGCTCAGCAAACTTCTGCTGCAGGTGATAAAGGTATAGAAGCAGATAACTTTTCTGATAATCCAGGTGCAGCTCCTTTTTCTAATCCAACATTATCTAACATCACACTAATTGGAGCTGAAGATGGCGATGGTGAGAATAAGGGTATTGAGTTTAGAGCAGGTACTAAAGTATCTATGTACAACACTATTATCAAAGCATTCCCAGGAAAAGGAATCGAAGTAGATGATGACCAAACTTTAGTAAATCTAAACAACAATGAAGTAATTGTAAGAAATTCAATTATTGATAACGTAAATTCTTTTGATCTGGATCATGGAGGTGTTGCTACAGTAGATTTAGCCGATTTTGCAACGTTTAACAACTTTACTGTTGACGGTTCTGGTGCTCCATTTAATACTATGGGTACAGCAATTCCTAGTGGATTTGTAATCAATGGTGTTAGAGGTTCATATGAGTATACAACCGCAGTAGACGGAGTAGACAACTTTGACCCTTCTACACTAAACTCTTTCTTTACTGCTGCTAACTACGCTGGAGCATTACAAGATAGTGATACCTGGACAGATGGATGGGCAAGATTGTAGTATATACAACTAAATGAGAAAAAGCACCTTGATCTACAAGGTGCTTTTTTTATCTGAAACCTTATTTTACCTCTTAATAAAACATGTTTTGATGTTACACGGTCACTTAACTTTTAGATAATATTATTTAAAATAAATGACACAACAACCTAATGCTTAGATTATAGACTTATATAATTAAAAAGACTAACAAACAACAACTTATATATTTTATTAAGTATAAAAGAATACTGCACCTTTTGATTAAACAAAATAAAACCTTGCTAATTATCAAAAAAAATTACAGTTACTTAATCCAAGAATAATACTAGGTTAAAACAAATAAGTCATAAAGTCCTGTTATTTGTGATCAGATTAAATACTTACAAACTACTTTTCAAAACATCTCATTATCAATCCGTTTTTTATTAAATGAGTTAGCCGATTGATATAAAAATACGTGTTCGTAGAAGGCCGAAAAATCATTATTATCCAACAACAATAATGTTTATATTCGGTCTTCTCTTTTTTAGCTCAATCCATACTCTTTTGTTTTTTAACACTTTAATCATTGTAAAAAGATCATATTCTTAAAAAACTTAGTAAGTTTCAAAAAAAATCAATTGTGATACACTTCCAATTTTACTTTAATGTTAAGTGATATTTTTGAACTTTTATTGATTTAACTTACGGTTAATGTTTTCGTGATATTTAACAAAAACTGCATTTCTCATTTACAGATTAAGTTTGAGATTATTTTCTTAACTCGAAATAAACCTCAAACCATTGAATACATTTATTTTATCATCAAAAACAAATGATAAAAACCTCCTTTTATCGTACTTATTGATAACAAAAATCTACTACTCCTTTCATCACAATCCCTTAAAGTAAGCATAATAATAGGATAAGATTTCTTACTGTAAAACCGTATTTATTTGTATCAGAATTTTACGAATACGAAATGAAAAAACTTTTTACAGCAATTGCACTGTTTTATCTCGGATTAAATTTTGCACAAGAAACTGGCTCAATCGCTGGAACACTTCTAGATAAAGAAGTAAACAATCAACCACTACCTTTTGCTAACATTGTCATTGTAGGGACCAGTACAGGAACTTCAACAGATTTTGACGGAAAATACGAAATGACGAATATTCCGATCGGAACCTATACATTAGAATTCAGTTTTACGGGATACGAAACCCTACGTATTCCTAATGTAATCGTGGAATCTGATAAGGTCACAGTAATTGATACAGGATTAGGTGCTACTGCCGCAGAATTGGGAGAAGTCTTTATTAAAGTCCAAACGAGTAAAGAAAGAGAACAAGCATTATTACTAGAACAAAGAAAAGCTGTCGTTGTTAAAGAAAGTATTGGAGCAGAACAACTTACTAAACTAGGAGTATCTAATGCCGCTGGAGCTACTACCAAAATATCTGGAGTTTCTAAAACCGAAGGATCAGGAGATGTTTATGTACGAGGTTTAGGAGACAGATACTTAACAACTACCCTAAACGGTTTACCAGTTCCATCTGATGATATAGAACGTAAAAACATTGGATTAGATTTGTTTTCTACCAGATTGATACAAAACGTAGCTATTAGCAAAACGTTTTCTTCTAATCTATCTTCGGATGCAGCATCTGGTAATATTGATATTGTAACAAAAGATCCTACTGCCAAAAGAACAATCTCTGCAAATGTCAGTGCTGGAGTAAACACAAATGTTATTAAAAATGATGTCTTTGATAATTTTAAAGTATCGCCTAACAATGATGATGTTACCTTAGGATATTATAATGGAGAAGGTGCTTCAGAAGCTGCATTAACCAATCAAAGTTGGTCTCCAGAAACAGTAAGCACACCTATAAATAGGAATGTCGCTATAACTTTTGGAAAAAGGTTTGGGGAAAAAATTAAATTCTTAGCTACAGCTGGTCAATCTACGTCTTTTGAGTATAGAGATGGTATATTCAGACAATTCCGATCTAATTTTATTGATGATACAATTCCAGATGCTATTCAATGGAATAAAAAAATCACAACCTCTGCATTGGTGAATACAGAGTATAAAATTAATGAAGATAACAAGGTTAAATTTACAATTCTTCATATTAATAAAATTACAGAGCAGGTTTTCGAAGGAGGTAGAGCAGGAACAGCAACCATTTTTGAGGAAACAGATCAAATGGAAATTGCCCCTGATGGAAATGTGTTTTTCCAATTTATCAGAGATCAAAATATAAAGAAAACACAATTAAATATTGCTCAATTACATGGTACTCATGATTTCTCCGAAAAAAACAAACTAGATTGGTCTATAGGGTATAATAATGTGATTGCTGATGAGCCAAATCGTATCCGAAACGAAGTGAATTTTACTGAAGACAGCTTTGTTCAATTTGGACGTACTGGTGGTTTTCAACAACGTAAATCTACACAGGAGATTACAGATAACGAATTTAATGGAAAAATCAACGATCTATATAAAATCGTAGATACCGAAAATAAAACATTTAATATTTCAGCTGGAGTTAATTACAGAAATAAAACCAGAGATTTTAGTTCCCAATTCTTTGGACTAGAAGAAGACTTTACGAATGCAGTAAATCCTATATCTATAGATGCATTGTCCGAAGCGATTATAGTAAATAACGGTTTAAATCCTCTGTTAGACATCAATATTCTTGAAGAAGATTCTTATGAAGGTTCTTTACAATCTTTAGCTGGATATGTAAATTTCACGGGGCGAATTGGAAAATTATCTGCAGAAGCAGGAGTTAGATATCAAAAAGACAATATTGATGTTGATTTTGATGTAAATAACTTTCCAGGAAGACTAGGAAGTGCTGACAAAGAATACAATCGTTTATACCCTTCATTAAATCTTAAGTACGCAGTAAACGAAAAGTTTAGCGTACGTATTGCTAACAGTATTACAACCACGCTACCAGAGTTTAAAGAAATTGCTCCTTTTGAATATGTATCACCTACTGGTCAAGTAACACGAGGTAATCCAAACTTAGAAGCATCTTTAGATTTTAATTATGACCTAAAATTCGAATACTTTCCTACGCCAGATCAATTATTCTCACTTACTGGGTTTCACAAAAATATTGAAGATCCAATCAATAAGGTACAAGATAGAGGTTCTGCAGGTGTATTCTCTTATTTTAATTCAGGAGACGAAGCTAACATTTACGGTTTAGAAGTTGAAGGAAGAATAAATCTTCTTAAAACAGGTGACTCATTACCTGATTTACGTTTAAACTTTAATGTTTCTAGAATGTGGCATACACAGGATTTAAAAGAAATAAGAGATGATCAAGGAAACCTTATAAGAACCTTTAGATATAATAATTTAACTGAAGTAGGTCTTCAAGGAGCATCAGACTGGATTGTAAACGCTTCTTTAAACTTTAACACTAAACAAGAGTTCCCTTTTGAAGCTACTGTTTCTGCAAACTATGCATCTGATAGAGTATTTGCTTTAGGAGCACCTGAAATACAGAGTGCTGGTGATCAATTCTATAATGATGCTATTATCGAAAAAGGGTTCGTAACACTAGATCTTATATTAAGTAAAAAATTAAATGATCATATGAAAATTGGATTATCTGGCAAGAATTTAATCAACCCAGATATTCAAAGAACTCAATTGGTAAAACCAAGTACGACAGGTATTCAAACAGAAGAAACAGTTCGTTCTTACACAAATGGCAGACAAATAAGTCTAAACTTCAGTTATAATTTTTAAACTTTAAATTTCAAAGCAATGATTAATCAAATTAGAAAATTCACAACATTTATTGTTGTATTCAGTTTAGTTTTAGTTACCAGTTGTGGTAGCGATGATGATGGAGGACCAATAACCCCAACAACTAATGACACTCTTGTAGGAAATCTTGAAGAAGATTTAACTCTTGACGCCACTGTAGGTTATAAACTTACAGGTACATACACTGTAAAAAGTGGAAACAAATTAACGATCCCAGCAGGAACTGTAATTACTGCTACTCCTGGCACATCTACATATATTGCTGTAGAGCAAGGTGCTCAGATTGAAATCAATGGTACTGCAAGTTTACCAGTTATTATGACCTCTTCTGCTACTACTTCTGGTGACTGGGGTGGATTGGTAATTGCTGGCGAAGCAACTACTACAGAAGGAATCGACGCCATCGCAGAAGTTGGCGGTATCGTTTATGGTGGAACTAATGATACCGATAATTCTGGTAGCATCAATTACTTAATCATTAATTACGCTGGTGCACAGATCAATTCTGAATCTCAGTTTAATGGTCTTACGTTATATGCTGTAGGTTCTGCCACATCTATTTCTAACGTAGCAATGCTTAATGGTACGGATGATGGAGTCGAATTCTTTGGTGGTACAGTTTCTGCCAGTAATTTCTATTTTGAAAACAACGAAGATGATTCTGTAGACTGGACAGAAGGGTGGAATGGTACATTAACCAACGCTTATGTTCTTCATACTATTAGTGGTTTCTCTACCGCTGTCGAAGCTGATGGAGTAAATGGTAACCCCAAACTTGTTAACTTTACTGCTGTATCTAATACTGGTGGTACTGCGTTACAGTTCAAAAAAGAATCTGGTGCAACGATCACGGGTCTTTCTTTAACTGGTTATGATACTTCTCTAGATTTTAAAGACGATGGAGCTCTTTCTAACGTACAAATTGAAGGTGCTGATTCTGATCCTCTTTTAAATTATACAGTACCTGCAACTGTAGATGTTACCATGTTTGACTGGGTGAACTCTAACCAAACTGGTAATGCTACTTTATTACAAGGAACTATTTCTGGAACAGTAACACTTGATGCTTCAGTAAGTTATACATTAAATTCTTCTTACATTGTTCAAGATGGCGGGAAATTAGTGATCCCTGCAGGAACAAAAATTACTGCAAGAGCTGGTGGAACTGGTGTTTACATTGCTGTATTAAAAGGTGGTGAAATCGAAGTAAACGGTACTGCTGCTGAGCCAGTTGTAATCGCTTCTGCTGACGGAAACCCAAGCGATTGGGGTGGATTAGTAATCTGTGGAAATGCTACTACTACTGAAGGTATTGATGCTGTTGCAGAGATCGGTGGATTTATCTACGGAGGGAACACTGACAATGACAATTCTGGATCGGTTACTTACCTAGTTTTAAGAGGAACTGGAGCGCAAATCAACTCTGAATCTCAGTACAACGGGCTTTCTTTATATGCAGTTGGTTCTGGTACAACTATTGAGAATATCGCAGTATATGATGGTGCAGATGATGGTGTTGAGTTCTTCGGTGGTACAGTAAACGCTACAAACGTGTATGTTGAAAACACTCAAGATGATGCTATTGACTGGACTGAAGGATGGAATGGTACGCTTACTAACACATACGTATCTCATACCGCAGCTGGATTCTCTACTGCTGTTGAAGCCGATGGAATTAATGGAAATCCAACTATTGTTAATTTTACTGCTATCTCTACTCAAGGAGGTACTGCATTACAGTTCAAAAAAGAATCTGGTGCTACAATGACTAACGTATTATTAACTGACTATACTACTAACGTAGATATGAAAGATGACGGTTCTGTAGCTAATGTAATTGTTGATAGCACTCCATTAACTGCTGTTACTGATGATGTATTCAATGCTACTGCACTTGATATCTCTGGATGGTCTTGGAGAAATGCAGGTTTATAATCTCTGATTACTACAAATTAATTGTATTATAAATAAAAACACCCTCTATCGAGGGTGTTTTTATTTATAAAGCTACGCTGTAACTAAACTCTATAATCCTTTTATGAATAATTAATCATTGGTATTACACTTTCACCTCTTTCCATTTACCTTTTCTAAACCATACGATTCCAACTATTGCAATTAATGCCTCTGCAAGGGTAATCGCAATAAATACACCCATTGCTCCCCAATCGAACACAATAGCCGCCAGATAAGCAAACGGAAGTTGAAACAACCAAAAACAAAAGAAATTAATAATCGTTGGTGTTTTTGTATCACCTGCACCATTAAATGATTGTATAATCACCATTCCATATGCATAGAATACATATCCAGCTGCAATTACACGAAGACTTAATGCTCCATATTTAACCACTTCTGGCTCAGTACTAAAAATCTTAATAATTACCTCTGCTAATAGTAAATAAAGTATCGATACAAAAAGCATAAAGTATGCATTATACTTTCCTGTTTTCCATACAGATTGTTCGGCACGATCTGGTTTTCCGGCTCCCAGGTTTTGACCAACAAGGGTCGCTGCCGCATTACTCATACCCCAAGAAGGCATAAGTGTAAACATCAACACTCTAATTGCAATAGTATATCCTGCTAATACTTCACTACCAAACTCTGCCATAATTCTCATTAAGAAAACCCAACTCGAAGTCCCTATTATAAATTGACCTATCCCTCCAAGAGAAACCTTAATTAGGTTTATCATCACCTTAGTATGAATAGCAATATCTTTAAAAGCCACTTTAATTTTGCTCCATCCAAAGAAAAGGATCAGAAGTTGTAATATTACAGCACTTCCTCTTCCGATAGTTGTAGCAATAGCGGCTCCTTTTACGCCAAATTCGGGAATAGGTCCAAATCCAAAAATAAAAATAGGATCAAGGATAATATTTAAAAGATTTGAAAAAATCAGCACTTTCATAGCTACAGAAGCATCACCTGCTCCTCGAAAAACAGCATTAATTAAAAACAACAACATAATTGTTATGTTTCCTCCTAATAAAATCTGAGTATATCCATATCCTTCTGCTATCAAATCTGGCTCTGCTCCCATTAATGCTAAAATTTCTTTAGGAAAAAGTATCCCTATAACACTAATAATAAGAGCTACAGAAATTCCTAAAAATATTGATTGCACTGCCGCCTGAGATGCTCCACGGATGTCTTTTTCTCCAACTCTTCTTGCAACAATAGCGGTAACTCCCATACTAAGTCCAATGGCTACAGCATAAATTAATGTAATTACGGATTCTGTTAATCCTACTGTAGCTATTGCATTCGCTCCAAGATTGGAAACCCAATAAGCATCTACTAACGCAAAAATAGATTCCATCATCATTTCCAGAATCATTGGAATTGCTAGCATAAATACTGCTTTGCGAATACTGCCAGAAGTAAATTCTTGTTCTTTGCCTGTAACGGCAATTTTAAAATAAGAGAATAGTTTAGAAAGGGTAAGTTTATTTTGTGTCATTGCTATAAAGAATTATGTTTTGAAAAAAAGAAATAAAAGGAAACGGCTAAAGAGATTTCTTTAGCTATTTGATACCGAAACCGATATTTCCAGAAAGACGATCATAAATTCTTTATAACTTCATAAAACAAATATCCATTATTTTTGCGAAAATACAAAACAAATGATTAAACATATTTATACTATGGCAAACCCATAGTTTTTAAATTAAATTCGTTTTTTTTAGAGATTTAACATTTAAAAAGGAGGATGCGTAACTCAATTATTAATTAAATATTGTACTTTTATAGTCCCAAAATAAAGTTTTTATGAAAAAAATCTACTTACTACTCATACTTATTGGTGTTTTTGTCCTCTCCTTTTCTACAGGAGTACAGGCTCAATCCTCTATAAACGAACCTAAACAAGATCTTCAAGAAGAGGTTCAGGTATTTCCTAACCCTGTTTCTGGAGACAAACTTAATATTACATCCAAATCTGGAAAATCAAAGACATGTAGAGTATTTAATGTACTGGGTAAAACCGTACTCTTTAAAGTAATTACTTCTACAGAATTGGATATTTCCTCGCTACCTCCTGGAGTTTATGTACTAAGAATTAAAATTGGAGACGAAGCTTTCATGAAAAAATTAATCAGAAAATAATAGTATCCTTAATTTAGAGTATACTGTTTAAAATAACAGCCATAATACTATAAACACTCTTTTTCAAGGGTGTTTTTTTATACATTTGTTGCAACAAAGTCCATTTATCAAACCTCTATGCTCACTGAAACCATTTTTTCAATTCAAAACGATCAAGATTTTGAAAAAGCAGCATTAAGAGTGTTTAAACATCAATACTTAAACTGCCTTACGTATCAACGTTTTTGTAATCTTCTGGGAATTATTAAAACCTCAATAAAAAATAGTAATGATATTCCCTATCTACCGATTGAATTTTTCAAACAAGAAAAAATAATTAGTTCTCAGGCCAATATTCAACAAATTTTTACCAGCAGTGGTACAACTGGCAGCATTACTAGTAAGCATCACGTAACAAATTTAAAAGTATATGAGACAAGCTTTAGAAATGGTTTTAATCATTTTTATGGCAACATAAAAGACTATTCTGTACTAGCATTGTTGCCATCTTATTTAGAACGCGATGGTTCTTCATTAGTTTATATGGCAGATACACTAATCAAAGAAAGTGAACGCCCAGAAAGTGGCTTTTATCTTGATGAAACCGAAAAATTGATTTCTACATTAACAAAATTGACCAAACAAGGTGAAAAAATATTACTTATCGGGGTTTCTTTTGCATTATTAGACTTAGTAGAAAACTACAATATCCAACTTAATCCTGATGCAATAGTCATGGAAACAGGTGGAATGAAAGGCAGAAGAAAAGAAATGATTCGTTCTGAATTACATGATATTCTAGCTGCTGGTTTTGGTGTTTCCAAAATTCATAGTGAATATGGAATGACTGAATTACTATCACAAGCATACTCCAACGGTGAAGGTATTTTTTATTGTCCTCCTTGGATGAAAATCTCAACTCGTGATCCTGAAGATGCGTTAACTCCATTAAATTCAGGAAAAACAGGTGGTATTAATATTATAGATTTAGCAAATATAAATTCTTGCTCTTTTATTGCCACACAAGACCTCGGAAAAACCTATGACAACGGGAGTTTCGAAATTCTCGGTCGCTTTGATCATAGTGATATTAGAGGATGTAATCTAATGGCATTATAGTCTTTTTTTCTTCGAATCATTTTTGTTTTGTTAATACAGAATGTAAGGTCACCTTCTATTTTCCGATCTAATTCCCACAATAAAAAAACAACAACAATGAAAAAATTAATCAACATACTGTTTTTCACATTTGCAGTAACCCTAAGTGCTCAACAAATAGATTATAATACTGATGATGGCTACGTAGCAGAAGGATACGATGTTACAGAGTATTTTAATAATAAAGCGGTAGAAGGAAAGAGTAACTATGTTACTTCTCATGATAATGTAAAATACAAATTTGCTACTCAGGCGAATTTGGAAAAATTCAAAAGTAATCCAGGAAAATATGTTCCAAAATATGGAGGATACTGTTCCTATGCACTGGCAACCAAAGCAGATAAAGTAGATATTGATCCTGAAACCTTTGAAATCAACGACGGTAGATTGTACCTATTTTATAACTCTTGGGGAACCAATACTCATAAAAAATGGAAAGCTGAGGGAGCTGAGAAGCTAAAACCAAAAGCAGATGCAAATTGGGAGAAAATTAAAACAAAGAAATAATCGAGTATATCGACATTAATATAGAATGCTAAGTTTTTTTCAATAATTGATTGATAAAATCTGCTAAGAAGAAATTCTTGCAGATTTTTTCTTTTTATGCAACTATTGCTTTTTTGTAACGTATTTGTGTGTATAAACGATTTTAGGTTATTAAAACAATCAATAACACCTAATTACCAATTGCAAAACCTATAATTATGTTAAAGTTGTAATGTTCCATTTTTTTTACGACTGAATAGATGTAACAAAAAAATAACCACACGTACAATGAAAAAGTTCTTTGTCTTATTGTTTTTTGGATTGACCTTTAGCATCAATGCTCAGCAAATAGATTATAACCTTAAAAAAGGATATGTCGCTGAAGGGTATGATGTTACAGAGTATTTCAACAATAAAACTGTAAAAGGAGAAAGTAAATTTACGCTAACTCACGATAATGTGATGTATAAATTTGCTAGTCAAGCAAATCTGGAAGAATTTAAAAGTAATCCAGCAAAATTTGTACCTCAGTACGGTGGCTATTGCGCTTATGCAATTGGCGCTAAATCAGAAAAGGTTGATATTGATCCAGAAACTTATGAAATAAGAGACGGTAAATTGTATTTGTTTTACAATTCCTGGGGAATAAATACATTGACAAAATGGAATGAAGAAGGAGCCGAAGAATTAAAAAGTAAAGCTGATATAAATTGGCAAAAAATAAAAACAAAGAAATAATCGAGTATATCGATAACAATATAGAACGCTAAGTTTTTTTCAATAATTGATTGGTTAGTTGACAAAGCCTGCTAAGAAGAAATTCCGGCAGGCTTTGTTTTTTTATGTTTTTTTTCAAAAATTCTTACCCTTAAACCGCCCTAATAACAAAGTAATTTTTCTTACCTCTTTGTAACAAAACAAATTTATTATTAATTAAATCATCAGGGGTTATAGCATATCCTTCCTGTACCTTTTCTTTATTTACTGAAATAGAATTTTCTTTCAATGCTCTTCTTGCCTCACCATTAGATTTCAAGAATCCAGTGTCCCCAGCTAATGCACCAATGATATCTAATCCTTCATCAATTACATTTTTAGAAATTTCAGCTTGAGGAACTCCATCAAAAACATCTAAAAAAGTGGCTTCATCTAACCCTTTCAAATCTTCAGAAGTAGATTTTCCAAATAATATATTTGACGCCTTAATCGCATTATCCAAATCTTCTTGAGTATGCACCATTACGGTAATTTCGTCAGCTAGTTTTTTCTGAAGAATCCTTTGATGCGGTGCTTCAGCGTGTGAGGCTACTAGATTATCTATCTCTTCTTTGGTAAGAAAAGTAAAAATCTTAATATATTTCTCTGCATCTTCATCACTAGTATTCAACCAATACTGATAAAATTTATATGGAGAAGTACGCTTGGCATCCAACCATACATTTCCTCCTTCTGATTTACCAAATTTTGATCCATCAGATTTTGTAATCAATGGACAGGTTAAGGCATACCCTTTTCCACCACCAATACGTCTAATCAATTCAGTTCCTGTAGTTATATTACCCCATTGATCACTTCCTCCCATCTGTAGTGTGCAATCATGTGCTCTATACAAATGCAAAAAGTCATACCCTTGCACCAATTGGTAAGTAAATTCGGTAAAAGACATCCCATCAGAAGATTCTGAAGAAATTCTATTTTTTACAGAATCCTTTGCCATCATATAGTTTACAGTAATATGTTTACCTACATCTCTAATAAAATCAAGGAATGAAAATTCTTTCATCCAATCATAATTATTAACCAATACAGCTGCATTATCTGCATTACTTTCAAAATCCAAAAACTGCGCTAATTGAGATTTTATAGCTTCTTGATTATGACGTAATGTTTTTTCGTCTAATAGATTACGTTCTGCTGATTTTCCAGAGGGATCTCCAATCATACCTGTAGCTCCACCAACCAAAGCAAAAGGTTTATGACCAGCTCTCTGATAATGGGCTAATAACATTATAGGCACCAGATTACCGATATGTAATGAATCTGCTGTTGGGTCAAACCCTACATATGCAGCTCTCATTTGTTCCATCAAATATTCCTCAGTTCCAGGCATAGCATCGTGTAGCATTCCTCTCCAACGTAACTCTTCAATAAAATTTACGGCCATTTTAGTATAATTCAATTAGATGCGGCAAAGATAAAAATATGGTTAATATAGCACTATGAATAATTAAGAAATCACATTGTAAATAATGTCTGTGTTGGATATCGAATACGGAATGTAAACAAAAATATAGCGTATCTCTTTTTTATATCTGAAGCAATGGAATAATTAACTCTTTATGCACTTCTACTTTTTGACAATATTAGTTTCAAAATGCACAATGGTGTTGACTAATATTATTCCATTATTTTTTCAATTAGTTTCATTGCATTCTCTTTATAAATGCCATTATATTGTATAATAGATTCTAAAATTTCTTTTGATGTTTTAGAATCTCCCAACTTTAGATAAGTTAGTGCGCGATACCAGGAAGCATCTTCATAATATTTACTAGTATCACTTATCCGTTCGAACTGTAATATAGCTTCCTGCTCCTTGTTGGTATTTAGATAGCTATTCCCTAAATATAATCTTAGTTGTTCTACCTTAGAAAGGGTTGTGATTTTTTGTAATTCACGAATTACTTTCTCATAATTTCCATTAGTATACTCCTTAAGAATAGTATCTAATTTATTTTCAGTTTCTCCTCGAGTTACATCTTCTGCAGGATAAGGAACATAATGAGAGGCGTACAAGTCAGAAAAAGTGGTTTTGGTATCTAAATTATTCCACAATAAACCGCCTACTCCTAAGATTATAATAATAGAAGCTGCTATTTTCCAATACGAAAAGAAAGATGTAGTATTCGCTTTGGATTCTTCCTGTTTAATCTCTGCTGCGATCTTTTGTATTTTTTCTTTAAAATCAAGTGTATCTTTATCACTTAATATGTGATGTAATTCGCGTTGTTTTTCAACTTCATCTCGTAGTTCTGGATCCGCTGCCATTTCTTTTTCAAAAGCAACCATATCTTCTTCAGATAATACCATAGCAAGATACTCCTCTATTTTTTCAAATAATTGTTGAGTCCTTTCCATTATATTATTCTTTTTCAAAAGTTGTTTTCAATTCACTATATACGGGATCCGTTTCTATCATCTCTATCAAAGATTTTTTACATTCAAATTTCTTTTTTCGAGCATACCCTTCTGAATATCCAGTAATATTAGCAATCTCTCTCATACTATTACCAGCAAAAACCAAGTTTAACAATTCTTTGCACTTATCACTTAATGTCACAAAATATTTACGATATAACATTTCTCTTTCTTTATTCTCTATATCTTCAATAATCGATCCATCGATTTCGTCATTAGTTTCTATTACTTCATCACTAATAATTAGCTTTCTTTTTTTTCTTAATCGATTCCTCCAGATATTCTTGCAAACTCCATAAAAATATGCACTAACCGAAACACGAAGTTCTAAAGAATCCGATTTTAATTTTTGATACACCAATACCAAGGCATCCTGAAACACATCTTCTGCATCCACATTATCCCCTGAATTCTTAAGGACATAACTTTTAACATAGTTATAATTCCTTTTATAGAAAGCTTTAATAATAGTTTCATCACCTGCTAGAATACCTTCTATAATTTTACGTTCTTCGGGGTTACTCATATATTAATGTCATCTAACAGCAAACTGTTACCTTTTTTATATTAAATTTTATTTTACTTTGTAAAAGTAACATTTTTACTTGCTATGCTATTTATAAATATACTATTTACCTATGAAACGATTGGAATATATTTTTAATATAAAGGTTTTATGCTTTTACACGTTAATACTCTCATTTAATTTTATCAATGCACAGACTGTCAACGATACTATAAAGGCTTATCAGTATTATAAGAAAGCAGATTCTTTTTTAATTAATAGAAACCTTGATAGCTCCTTGGTTTATTTCACAAAAGCATTATCGATTTATGAAAAATCAAAAGATTGGAGAAAAATAGCTAATTGTTATAATGGAATTTCTGAAAACTTATGGCGTAAGAAAGATTTTAAGAGCTCTTATACCAATGCCAACAAAGCTTTAAAAATTTGCTTAAAAGAGTTTGGCAAAGAAACCGATCAAGAAGCTTATGCATATGATAACATGGGGAATTACTATGAAAGCATGCAGGATCTGGAAAAGGCTTTTAGATATTATAACAAAGCATTAAAAATTCAACTTAAAGTTTTACCAGAAAACCATATACATATTGCAAAATCACACACCAATCTTGGAATCTATTACAATAAAAAGAAAAAGTTTGAGAAAGCATTAAAAAGTCATTTAGAAGCTCTGAGAATAAGAAAAATAAATGCTCCGAATGGAGATTTAAATATTGCAAACTCATACTTAAACATTGGAAGTATTTATCGAAAAACTCAAAAATACTATAAAGCCATTCCTTTTTATCAAAAGGGTATCGATCTAAAAGCCAAAATTTTTGGAGATTCATATATTCAAATTTCCCAACCTCTTATTACACTTGGTTTAATCCATAGAGAATTAGGTAATTATACTGAAGCAATTGTTTTCTATCGAAAAGCTATAAAAATAAGAAAAAAAAACCTTGGCGAAGATCATATAAAAACCGCTGAAATATATAACAATTTAGGAATAGTATATTTAGATTTAAAGTTGTTTGAAGAAGCAAAAAAGACCCTTAACAAAGCACAAATAATCTTTGAAAAACAAAAATATTCTAGAGGTTTATTATCTGTTATGCATTGACAGGAAATGGTTATACTTACGTTGGTCAATATAAAAAAGCTATAAATTTTTACAAAAAGTCCTTAGTTATTTGCTCAAAACTACTTGGAAATGACCATATATTAATGGGCTCTACACATCTTAATATTGGAATAACCTATGAATCCAGCAAGGATTATGAAAAAGCTTTATTTCACATCAAAAAAGCTTTTGAAATATACAAAAAAAACGCCATACCACCTTCTAAATTGTATGGTGCATTTGCTGGCGTTTATTCAAGTTTAGGTGACCATGAAAAAGCAATTTATTTTTTTGAAAAAGAACTATCCGTTTCAAAAAAAAATTATGGGGAAGATCTTTTAGACATTTCGGAAACATTACACAACATGTCTAAAGTTTTTTTTGACAAAAAGGACTTTGACAAAGCACATCATTATGCAAGAAAATCTTTAGAAATCCTTAAAACGAAATATACAAATCATCAAAACTTATCTAGTACATATAATTCGATTGGCGCCATTTTTTTGGAGGAAAAAAAATATGATAACGCAATATTGAGTTTTAATAAGGCTATAAAAACCAATGCTAAACAAGAGTCGTCAAACAATAATAATTTTGACAAAAACAATTACCATAATTTAAATCTTTTTATAAGAAGTTTAAAAGGTAAAGGATATGCTTTCGATAAATTATTTGAAAATAAAAAAAATATCGAGTATCTAAAAAAAAGTGACTCTATTTACAAACAAGCAGACAATATTCTAAATGTTATTAGAAGTTCTTTTAAAAACCATCAAGATAAAATAACTGCAGCCGAGCTAGGGAAAAAAATACTAAATCAAGCAATAGGTAATCAATTATCTTTATATAACCAGACTAAGGACAAAAGTTATTTAAATAAAGCTCTATATTATAGTGAAAAATCAAAATTCAATATATTAAAAGAGTCTTTACTAGAAACAGATATGAAAACAAATTCAATACTTTCTAATGGTATAAGACTCCTAAGACAACAACTAAGAATAAAAAAATCGTATTACAAATCAGAAATCACTAAAGCATACTCAAAAGAACGTTTTGATTCATTGAATATAAAAAACTACGAAAGTAAATTGTTCGATATCGATAAAAGTCTTGACTCTATTTCCAAAATTATTGAAAGTCGATACCCCAACTACTATCAACTTAAACATCAAAACAACATCATATCTGTAGGAAATATTCAAAAGAAAATAGACTATCAAACCACTATATTAGAATTCTTTACCTCAGATAGTATTACTTATGCTTTTACCATCTCTAAAAACAAGATTACTGTAAAAGAGCTGAAAACACCAAAATTGATTGAAAGCATTCAAGAATTAAGAAGATCTATTAGTGACAAAAACATTGCTGTCTATAAAAGCAAAGCACATCGACTATATAAAAATTTAATCGCTCCTATTCAAGATTTAATAGTAGGTGATCGTTTGATTATTATTCCTGATGGTCCATTATGGCATCTTAATTTTGATTTATTACTTACTCAAAACAATGACTCTAATAATCCGAAAAAATTATCTTATTTATTAAAGAACTATACTATCAGCTACGCCAATTCTGCCAACCTGTTATTTACACCATTTAAAAATAACCTAAGATCAAAGAAACTAAAAGAATGTTTAGCATTTTCTTTTTCTGATAGCACCAATATAGTAACAAGTAAAACTATGAGCATGGCAATACTAAGAGATACTGGCGATGACCTACCAGGAACACGTAAAGAAATCAAAGCTATCGCAGATATTATTAATGGACAATATTTTTATGGATCAGAAGCAATAGAAACTAATTTTAAAAAAAACGCTAGTCAATATAATATATTACATCTAGCATTACACGGAGAAGTAGATAACGAACATCCTGAAAACTCTAAGTTGTTTTTTACCAAAAGTAAAGACACTTTGGAAGATAACTTACTATATAGTCACGAATTATTTGCTTTAGATATTCCTGCCGAACTAACAGTTCTAAGTGCTTGTAATACTGGTACTGGGAAAATTGCTAAAGGAGAAGGGATTATGAGTTTAGGAACTGCTTTTCAATATGCTGGGACTAAAAGTTTATTATTGAGTAGTTGGGAGGTATCTGATCAAACTACACCAGAATTAATGAAGTACTTCTATACGAACTTAAAATCTGGTATGAATAAAGCAAAAGCATTACAGCAAGCTAAGTTAGAATATCTTAACACTGCAAATATTAACCGAACCCATCCATTTTATTGGGGAGGTTTTTATTTAGTTGGTGATGCCAGTACAATTCAATTTAGCAATGATTACACCTTATATTGGGTAATTGGATTAATGGTGTTTGTTTTAGTTTTTATTGGTATATTTTGGCGCAATAAAAAGAGTTCTATTCTCAAAAGGAAACTTCTTTTGAATAAGTAGCATACAATATTTATCTCTAATTGTTTACATTAGTATCATAGAACAAAAATCATGATATTAGTTACTGGAGCTACAGGTTTAGTAGGAACCCATTTATTGATTCTGCTAGCACAAGAAAAACATCAGATACGTGCGTTATATAGAACCGAAGCTAAAAGAGAACATGCCAAAAATGTTTTTTTGCAATGCTGCGCTCCCGAAGAGCGAGATCATTTTGAATCTATACACTGGGCACAAGGTGACCTTAATAATATTCCATCACTTACAGAAGCTTTTGAAGGTGTAACTCACGTATATCATTGTGCAGCAATGATATCTTTCAATCCATCTCACTATAGGAAACTTCGCAAAATTAATATTAAAGGAACTGCTAATATCGTAAACCTGTGCCTTATTCATGATGTTCAAAAATTATGTTATGTAAGTTCTATAGCAACTTTAAGTGAGCATACTTCACAAAAGCCAATCGATGAAACAGCTGAATGGAATCCCGAGGTTTCTGATTCTGTATATGCTATTACCAAATACGGAGCAGAAATGGAAGTTTGGCGAGGTACACAAGAAGGGCTTAATGCAGTTATTGTGAATCCTGGTATTATTATTGGACCTGGTTTTTTCAATTCAGGTAGTGGGTATCTATTCAAGAAAATCCATAATGGAATGAAATATTATACCACAGGTACTACTGGATACGTAGCTATTAAAGATGTTATTAAAATTATGTATCATCTTATGGGTAGTAATATCAATAATGAACGATATATCCTAGTTGGAGAAAATTTGAGTTTCAAAAGTGCATTTACTCTTATTGCAACATCATTAGGTAAATCAGCTCCTAAGAAGAAAATCTCTCCTTTTTTGATGAAGATCGCTTATTATATTCAACTCTTTAGCCATTCTATTTTTAGAACCAAACGATCTATATTTAAATCATCTATTAAAAGTGCTTTCTCAAATTCATTTTATGAAAATGAAAAAATAAAAAAAGAATTAACGTATAGTTTTAAACCTATTGAAAAAGCTATTCAGGAGACTGCTTCTTTTTATCTAAAATAGTTTTAGACTTACTCCTTTTTTTAATTGCGGTTTCTATTTCTTCCTCAATAGATTCTTGCTCAATAGATTCTTTATCATATACTTTAGAAGGGATTCCACGCTTTATCCCTTCTTTAATTCCTTTCGTTTTCTTTATAGAATCTTCTATTTTTCTAATAGAATCTTCCTCTTTTTTTAATTTTTCAAACCTTATTTTTGATCCTTCTAGGTTATTTTTTACACTGTCAAAAATCTCTTTATATTTTTCTAATTGACTTGTATACCAACGATTATTATCTGCAAAAACCAAGCTATCTATACCGTGTTTTTCCAAAATATAGGTTTCGGGATTAAGTTTTTCAATATCAAAAACCTTTTTATATGATCCTTTTGCTGCCTTTACAAATGCAATATCTGTTAGAATTTCTATCATTTTGCCTTCCTCGATCAACTGTTTTGGTTTAGGCTGTTCTTCTAGGCTTTGACAGGAATACATCATAAGAGCTAAAAGAAAAAAACAATACGTTATTTTTTTTATCATCTGTCAAAAGTTAATCGTTGTGCATTTTTAACATCATAGAATTTGAAATTCTTGTAAACCAGACTTCCATTTACAAACGTATGAGTAATTCTGGATTTAAATGTAGTACCCTCAAACGGAGACCAACCACATTTATACGCAATATTATCAGTATTCACAGTCCAAGGAGCATTTAGATCTACTAAAACTGCATCTGCACAATATCCTTCCTTAATATATCCTCGTTTTTCAATCTGAAATAAAATAGCAGGATTATGACACATTTTTTCTACAATCTTTTCTAGCGAAATCTTATCTCTATGATAAAACTCTAGCATTGCTGGTAATGCGTGCTGTACTAATGGTCCTCCTGAAGGTGCTTTGGTATAGGCATTATCTTTCTCTTCCTTAGTATGTGGCGCATGATCTGTAGCAATCACATCTAATTTATCTTTAAGAAGAGCATCAAACAAAGCATCCCTGTCTTTTGCCGTTTTTACAGCTGGATTCCATTTTATCAACGTTCCTTTTTCTTTGTAATCCTCATCAGAAAACCAAAGATGGTGTATGCAAACTTCTGCCGTGATTTTCTTGTCTTTTAGCGGAATCTTATTTGTAAACAACGCTAGTTCCTTTGCAGTAGATAGATGAAAAACGTGCAATCTAGCACCCGTTTTTTTGGCAAGAGCTACTGCATTGGATGATGATATATAACAAGCATCTTCACTTCTGATCACCGGATGTAATTCTATAGGTATATCATCTCCGTACTGTTCTTTATATTTTGCGGTATTATTTTTAATGGTATCTTCATCTTCACAGTGTACAGCTATTAATAAGTCTGTAGATGCAAAAATTTTCTCCAAAATCTCTGGATTATCTACTAACATATTTCCTGTAGAAGAACCTAAAAATAATTTAAGTGCAGCTACTTTTTTAGGATCTACTTTTAATATCTCTTCGAGATTATCATTAGTTCCTCCAAACATAAAAGAATAGTTCGCATAACTGGTTTTTGCAGCGATCTCGAATTTCTCTTCTAATTTTTCTATTGTAGTTGTTTGAGGGTTTGTATTAGGCATCTCAATAAAAGACGTAATTCCACCCGCAATTGCAGCTCTTGATTCTGTTTCTATAGTTGCTTTATGGGTCAGACCAGGTTCTCTAAAATGTACTTGATCGTCAATAACTCCTGGTAAAAGATATCTCCCTTCTGCATCAAAAACCTGTACATCTGGAGATTTAGCACTAATCTGAGGTGCGATTTCTTTAAAAAAACCGTCCTCTATATATACATCGCCATTAATAATCTTCCCTTCATTAACAATATTGGTATTCTTAATTAATACACTATTCTTGATCATATTTCGTAACGGTTAAATAAACTTTTAAATTTCATTTTTAGTACCCCAAACACAGCTTCAGAAATTATTCCTTTACTCATTTTAGAGGTTCCACGTGTTCTATCAGTAAAAACTACTGGTATCTCTTTTATTTTAAATTTTGATAAATACGCTTTAAATTTCATTTCAATCTGAAAAGCGTATCCTACAAATTTGATTTTATCTAGGTTAATTTTTTCTAACACCTCTCTTTTATAACAGATAAAACCAGCAGTTGTATCATGAATATCCATGCCTGTAATAAATCTAACATATTTAGACGCCAACCAAGATAAGAGCACTCTACTCATTGGCCAATTCACTACATTTACTCCTGTAACATACCTTGATCCAATAGCTACCTGAGACGTACCTTTTGCACACGCATTATACAATCTTATTAAATCATTGGGATTATGAGAGAAATCTGCATCCATCTCAAAAATATACTCATAAGAGTGTTCTAATGCCCATTTAAATCCTGTAATATAAGCCGTTCCTAAGCCCATTTTACTTTTACGTTCTACTAAAAAAAGACGGTCAGAATACTCTGATTGTAATTCCTTAATCTTCGTTGCTGTTCCATCAGGAGAATTATCATCAACTATAAGAATGTTAAAATCACGTTGAAGCGAGAGCACATTTTTTATAATACGCTCTACATTTTCAATCTCATTATAGGTAGGTATAATTACAACTGCATCTACCATTTGGGCTATTTTCAGGCAAATATAACTAAATAATTACTAGATATTTTTTAGTTTTTTACTCTAATTATAATCGTTTGCTTAAATAACTATGTATTTAAAACGGTGTTGCATTCTTATTTAATGGACTTAATTTTATTATCTAATAAGTATAACTTAATTTTATCCTTTTATTATGTATGGAAATTATCACTAGAGAAATTATAAGTACTGACTGGATTACCATTGTAATCATTGTGTGTTTTTCGCTTTTAGCAATAGCTAAACTTGTTAACTCTATCCAGTTTTCTGATTTTGTAATGCTCTTTAACACTAATAAATACATTGTTCTTCATCAAAAAGGGAATAAGTTATCTACTCCTTTTAATGGACTTCTAATGTTGGTTCAGATTCTTTCAGTGTCTTTATTCTTATATCTATGTCTGGATGTACTTGAATGGCAAACAGATACCATAAACATCACACTTTATTTTAAGATAGCAACCTTATACTTAGTTGTATTGATATGTAAAATATTAGTAGAAAAAATTATCTCTACCATTTTTTCTATAGAAACTTTAATTGAGGATTATCTTTTTTATAAAATATCATATCGCAATTTTTTAGGCGTATTTTTATTACCTCTTAATCTTTTGTTCATTTATACTGCGAAACCTTCAAAAATTGTTTTAATCATATTAGTAGTCTCTCTACTAATTCTAAACTTAATAGTGCTTTTTTCTATTTATAAGAAAAACGAAAACATTATTTTAAACCATTCGTTTTATTTTATTTTGTATCTTTGCGCACTTGAAATCGCACCCTATTTTATGCTGTACAAGCTTATTATATAATATAGGAAAGACGTTTACAAAAAAGACTATATATGAAAGTGAAAACGATTTTGGTCTCACAGCCAGAGCCTAAAGTAGAAAATTCACCTTATTTCGAACTTGAGGAGAAAGAAAAGGTAAAAATTGACTTTATACCGTTTATTCACGTAGAGGGCGTAGATGCTAAAGAGGTGAGGCAGCAAAAAGTAGATTTATCTCAATACACTGCTATTATTCTTACAAGCCGAAATTCTGTGGATCATTTTTTCAGAATCGCAGAAGAAATGCGTTTTAAAGTACCCGATACTCTTAAATACTTCTGTCAGAGTGAAGCCGTAGCTTATTATTTGCAGAAGTACGTGGTATATAGAAAAAGAAAAATTTATGTTGGAAAACGTACTTTTCAGGAATTAACTCCTTTAATTAAGAAATATAAAAACGAAAAGTTTTTACTTCCTTCTTCAGACAAATTAAAGCCTGAAATTCCTAATACTCTAGATACTCTAAAGGTTGAATGGAAACAGGCCATTTTTTACAGAACTGTAGTAAGTGATCTTTCTAATTTAAGAGATGTATTTTACGATATTCTAGTATTTTTTAGCCCTTCTGGAATAAAATCATTATTTGAGAACTTTCCTGATTTCAAACAGAATGACACTCGAATTGCTGTTTTCGGAAATTCTACTGTAAAGGCTGCACAAGACCACGATCTTGTTGTAAACATACAAGCGCCTACTCCAGAAACTCCTTCGATGACAATGGCACTTCAGAAATACATTAAAGAAGCAAATAAAAAATAATCTAGTTTCTTTTAAAAACTAGCACAAAAAAAGCCTGAAATTAATATTTCAGGCTTTTTCATTTTAGTATTTCTCTATATTAAAAAGCATAGCGTTGTGGTCCTCCACGACGGATTTCCTCATTTGCATATGATTCAAATTTTTTGAAATTCTCTCTAAATGCATTTGTTAACTTAAATGCAGTTTTATAATATTCCTCATCATTACCCCAAGTAGTTCTAGGACTTAACACACTAGTTGGAACACCTGGACATTCTCTTGGTTGCGCAACTCCAAATACAGAATGGATATGATAATCATCATACGAATACAATCCTAGATCTCCATTCAATACTGCTTGAATCATTGCACGAGTATACTTTAATTTAATTCTGGTTCCTACGCCATATGGTCCACCAGTCCATCCAGTATTAACCAACCATACATTTACACCAGTATCTTTCATCTTCTTAATCAACATCTCTGCATATTTTGCAGGATGTAATGGCATAAATGGAGCGCCAAAACAAGCAGAAAAAGATGGAGTAGGCTCAACTACACCAGCTTCAGTTCCTGCAACCTTTGCAGTATATCCAGATATAAAATGATATGCCGCTTGACTAGGAGTTAACTTAGAAATTGGAGGCATTACACCAAAAGCATCTGCTGTCAAAAAGAATATATTCTTCGGATTTTTACCTATCGAAGGTTCTTTAATATTTTCAATATGATGAATCGGATAACTAACTCTCGTATTTTGAGTAATCGAAGTATCTGCAAAATCTACATTTCCATCCTTACCAATAATTACATTTTCCAGGATCGCTCCTTTCTTAATAGCTCCGTATATCTCAGGTTCTTTTTCTTGCGAAAGGTCAATTACTTTAGCATAGCATCCTCCTTCAAAATTAAAAATACTATTTTCCTTAGTCCATCCGTGTTCATCATCTCCAATCAATTTACGGTTAGGATCCGTAGACAAGGTAGTTTTTCCAGTTCCTGAAAGTCCAAAAAAGATAGCTGTATCTCCTTCTGAACCAACATTAGCAGAACAATGCATCGGAAGAGTATCCTTATAAACTGGTAAAATAAAATTCAATGCTGAGAAAATACCTTTTTTAATTTCTCCTGTATAACCAGTTCCACCAATTAGTGCGATTTTCTTCGTGAAGTTTAATATTGCAAAATTATGTTGACGAGTACCATCTACAGAAGCATCTGCCATAAAACCAGGAGCATTAATTACAGTCCACTCTGGATCGAAATCTTTCAACTCTTCATCCGTTGGTCTTAAAAACATATTATAAGCAAACATATTAGACCAAGGATATTCATTAATCACCCTTATGTTCAATTTATAGTCAGGATCTGCACATGCATAACTATCACGCACGAATATTTCTTTTCCTGAAAGATATGCTATCACTTTGTTGTATAATGCATCAAATGCATCTGGTTCAAAAGGAATATTAATATCTCCCCACCACACTTTATCAGAGGTGATTTGATCTTTTACAATAAAGCGATCCATAGGAGAACGTCCTGTAAACTCGCCTGTATTTACGGCAAGGGTGCCTGACTTTGTAATTTCCCCTTGTCCTTTTTTCACTACCTCATCCTGAAGTTCATCAGGAGATAACTGATAGCGTATTGTAGCATTTTCAATACCGTAATGCTTTAACGAAATCGTTTTCGTAATTGGATACAGTGATTCCATAAAAAATATGTTGTGTATGTTATGTACGGCAAAATTATAAATAAAAATTACACTAACCGTCAAAAAAATCACTTAATCTTCACCAACGATATTATAAAGAAAATCCACCCTAAAATTAACAAAAAACCTCCCAAAGGCGTAATAAAACCAATACTTAACAGAGAAATCCCTAAGACATCATCAATCACCAAAAGGTAAATAGACCCAGAAAAAAGGGTCATTCCACTCAAGAAAAAATAAAAAATACGTTTTTTAGAAACATCTTCTATTATAGTCATGTTGCCTAAAATAATACAAACAATTGCGTGGTACATTTGATAGCGAACTCCTGTCTGGAAAGAATCTATACTTCCTGCATCTACAAGTTTTTCTAATCCATGTGCCCCAAACGCTCCGAATAGCACAGCTAATAATGCTGCAATAGCTCCTGTAATCAAAATTGTTTTATTCATTCTTCTTTTAGCAAAAATTGATTCTGTTTTTATGTAAAAAAACAATTTTAGACATATTTTGTTTTAAATTATAACGAATACGTCAAAATTGAGAACTTACTTTTTGATGTATTTATTACATTCGCAACAAAGTTATCAAAATAATCATTAGGTATGCGAAAGATACTGGTCATTGGTGCAGGTAAATCAACTGCTGTTTTAATCAAATATTTTCAGGATAAATCAATTTCTGAAGATCTACACATTACGATTGGAGATATTTCTATTGAAAATGCTCAAAAGCTTGCAGCAGATCACCCAAATACCGATGCTATCAAATTAGATGTTTTTGATAAAGCTTCTAGACAAGAAGTGATTCAAAAAGCTGACATCGTAGTTTCTATGCTACCTGCAAGATTTCACATTGAGGTCGCTAAAGACTGCCTGCATTTCGGAAAATCAATGGTTACAGCATCTTACGTAAGTAAAGAGATGCAAGAGCTTGACGAAGAAGTCAGAAAAAAAGGGCTTATCTTCATGAATGAAATTGGAGTAGATCCAGGAATTGATCATATGAGCGCAATGCAAGTCATAGATCGCATACGTAAACAAGGTGGTAAAATTATCCTGTTTGAATCATTTACTGGAGGACTTGTTGCTCCAGAAAGTGACACGAATCTATGGAATTATAAATTCACCTGGAATCCAAGAAATGTTGTGGTAGCTGGACAAGGAGGAGCTGCTGAGTTTTTACAAGAAGGAACCTATAAGTATATTCCTTATCACAAATTATTTAGAAGAACCGAATTTCTAGAAGTAGAAGAATATGGTCGTTTCGAAGCATATGCCAACAGAAATTCTTTAAAATATCAGAGTATTTATGAACTAGACGATATACTAACGTTATATCGCGGAACAATTAGAAGAGTAGGGTTCTCTAAAGCATGGAACATTTTTGTTCAACTAGGTATGACTGCTGATGATTATACATTAGCCAATTCTGAACATATGACCTATCGTGACTTTACCAACTCATTTCTTGCATATTCTCCTACTGATTCTGTAGAATTAAAACTTCGTCATTACTTAAAAATTGATCAAGATGACATCATCTGGGATAAGCTATTAGAACTAGATATCTTCAATACTGATAAAAAAGTAGGTATTCCTAATGCTTCACCTGCACAAATTCTTCAGAAAATTTTAATGGACAAATGGTCATTAGATCAAGGAGATAAAGATATGATTGTAATGTATCATAAATTTGGATATGAGCTTGACGGAGAGCGAAAACAAATTGATGCAACCATGGTTAGTATTGGCAAAAATCAAAAATACACTGCGATGGCCAGAACTGTTGGACTACCAGTTGCTATGGCTGCGTTAAGAATACTTAACAAAGAAATTACATCCACTGGAGTGCAGATACCTATTCACGAAGAAATATACACACCTATTCTTAAAGAACTGGAAGAATATGGTATTGTTTTCAAAGAAAAGGAACGTGAGTACTTAGGATATAATCCTGATGGAGTAAAGGGATAATCTCCTGAAAAAAGTTTCAATTTTAAATCACAACCTCTATTTTTGATTATTAACTGTAATTCATTTCTTCATGAAAAAGCAATATGGTAACTTAAAAATAGATGGAATCGACAAAGAGATTCTTCGCAACCTTATGGAAGATGCTCGAAGACCAATCTTAGAAATCGCCAGAAAAATCGGAATTTCTGGTGCTGCCATACATCAAAGACTAAGGAAACTAGAAGCTTCTGGATTAATTGCAGGTTCTAAATTTATTATCGACCCAAAAATTCTTGGGTACAAAACCATGGCTTTTGTTGGAGTATACCTAGATAAAGCAGTCAGCAATCCTAAGGCAGTTAAACAACTAAAGGATATCCCTGAAGTGATCGAATGCCATTATACTACAGGAAATTGGTCAATTTTTATCAAAATACTTTGTAAAGACAATGAACACTTAATGAACGTCTTAAACAAAGAAATTCAAGCTATTGAAGGAGTTTCCAGAACTGAAACATTTATATCTTTAGATCAACAAATTAGCAGACAGATTAAGATATAGAAGTAATTCTAATTATCTTCTTCTACCCAATATCTGCAATGCAAAATATAATAAAGTCGCCAGTGAACCTATAGCCGCTACCACATAAGTTCTTGCAGCCCATTTTAAAGCATCCTTAGCACCTGCATGCTCTTCCCTAGTTACCATATTAGCATCTTCTAACCAAGCTAATGCTCTGTTGCTAGCATCATATTCTACTGGCAACGTGATAAAACTAAACAAAGTACTTGTAGCATATAATGCCAAACCTATTAACGCTACTGTTTGTCCAAATTGCATACTTGCCATCAATGCAACTCCACCCATAATTACCCACATAGACATTTTTGAAGCAATACTCACCACTGGAACTAATTTCGACCTCATGGTCAACCACGAATACGCAGTTGCATGCTGCACTGCGTGACCAACTTCGTGAGCCGCTACTGCCGCTGCCGCTGCATTTCTTTGATTATAAACACCTTCACTTAGGTTAACCGTTTTGTTTCTTGGATTGTAGTGATCTGTTAACATTCCTGGCGTCGAAATTACTTTTACATCACGAATCCCATTATCCTGCAACATTTTTGTAGCAATCTCTGCTCCGCTCATTCCATTTCTTAAATGCAGCTTAGAATAATGATTAAATTTACTCTTTAACCTAGAACTTACTAAACCACTTACAAGAGCTATTAATCCAACAATCACGTAATAACCCATATATCCTGAAATCATAATTTATCATTTTAATTAAAATACCTTTACCTTCCCAAGCAATAAAATAAATTTAGTAAATAAAAAGCAAAAACCTCGCCATAAAGACGAGGTTTTCAGTTAAATAAACTTGAGTTAGCCAATAAGTCGAGTTTAACTTAGATAGTTATTTACATCTTCCAAAGGAAGGTTAAATGCTTCTGAAATAGCCTGATACACTACATCTCCATTGATTACGTTCAATCCTTTTTTTAGTGGTTCATTATCAGCACAAGCTGCTTTCCAGCCTTTATTTGCTAATTGAATCGCATATGACAAAGTAACATTTGTTAATGCCAAAGTGGATGTATAAGGCACTGCTCCTGGCATATTTGCTACAGAATAATGTACCACGTCATCAATAATATATACGGGATCTTGATGTGTAGTTGGTTTTGTTGTTTCAAAACAACCTCCTTGATCCACAGCTACATCTACTAATACTGTACCTGTTCTCATATCTTTAAGCATATCACGAGTAATAAGCTTAGGTGCTTTTGCTCCAGGTATTAGTACACCTCCAATAATTAAATCAGAAGTTTTTATATGTTCACGAATGGTGTATTCGTTAGAAAATTCAGTATTAACATTTGCAGGCATTACATCATCAAGATAACGTAATCGCTTCATACTAATGTCAAGAATAGTAACATCAGCTCCCATTCCTGCTGCCATTTTAGCTGCCTGAGTTCCAACAACTCCTCCTCCAAGGATTAATACTTTTGCTGGGGCAACTCCAGGAACACCACCAAGTAAGATTCCTCTTCCTTTTAATGGTTTTTCTAAATATTTAGCTCCTTGTTGAATCGACATACGTCCAGCCACTTCACTCATAGGTGTTAATAGTGGTAAACTACGATCAGGATCTTCTACAGTTTCATAAGAAATACAAACTGCTCCACTTTCAATCATTGCCTTAGTCAATGGCTCACTAGAAGCAAAGTGGAAATAAGTAAACAACAATTGATCTTTTTTGATCAATTTATATTCTGGTTCTATCGGTTCTTTAACCTTAATGATCATTTCTGCAGTTTGATATACCTCTTCTATAGTAGGTAAAATCTTCGCTCCAGCACCAATATATTCTTCATTACTAAAACCACTCTGAAGACCAGCATTATGCTGAATGAAAACAGTGTGACCATGTCTAACGAGTGCCATAGTTCCAGCAGGTGTTACACCCACTCTATTCTCGTTATTCTTGATTTCCTTAGGAACACCAATTATCATATTCTTATTTTTTGGTCGAAAATAGATTTTTTCCTGAAATAAAACAATAAAATATGCCTAAAAAATATCTTATCCGTAATTATACAAAAACAAGACTAAAGCTGTTAAAAAACCATCAGGATTGACAGTTGATTTCAGGATTTATAACGAAATTTAAAATAAAGCAATAAAAATCCTGATATCGCAGTAATCAGATTACACAAAATTATTGGCAAACTATCTATTAAAACACCATAAGCAAGCCAACATAAAACACCTGTTACAAAAATTAACAACATAGTCATAGATAAACTCTCTGCTGATTTTGTTTTCCATGTTTTATACACTTGTGGTAAAAAAGCAGCTGTAGTTAAGGTAGCTGCTATAAATCCAAGAATTTCTACTGAGTTGATCATATTTATTATTGTAAAAAATGACTACGCAATAATGTCAGTCTGAGCTTGTCGAAGATTTTCTGTATCATTTACAAGAACACTTCGACAAGCTCTGTGTGATAATCTAGTTTAACTTAATCAATAATTACCCAACTACATTTACAATCTTACCTGGCACTACAATCACTTTTTTAGGTGTACGCCCTTCTAGTTGTTGTTGCGTTTTTTCATGTGCCATAACCGCTGCTTCAATATCATCTTTACTTAAATCCAATGAAAGCTCCATCGTAAAACGCATCTTACCATTAAATGAAATAGGATACTGCTTCGTACTTTCTACCAAATGCTTCTCTTCAAACAAAGGAAATGTTGCAGTAGCAATAGATTGATTATGTCCTAGTTTTGACCATAACTCTTCTGCAATATGCGGAGCATACGGAGAAACTAATACTAATAATGGCTCTAAAACAGCTCTGGCATTACATTTCTGAGCGGTTAGTTCATTTACCGCAATCATAAAAGTACTTACCGAAGTATTAAAAGAAAAGTTCTCAATATCTTCTTCGACTTTTTTGATGGTTTTATGCAACGTTTTTAAATTATCTTTAGTTGGTTCGGTATCCGCTACTCCAAACTCTTCTCCATCGTGATATAGCTTCCACAACTTTTTAAGAAACGAATGCACACCAGTAATTCCAGCTGTATTCCAAGGTTTTGCTTGCTCTAAAGGTCCTAAGAACATTTCATATAATCTTAGACTATCTGCACCATATTGTTCGCAAATACCATCTGGATTTACAACATTAAACCAACGCTTAGACATTTTTTCAACCTCTCTTCCTACAATATACTTTCCTTCCTCGAGCTCAAATTCTGCATCCTTAAATTGTGGTTGCCAGTTTTTTAAATCTTCAGGAAGTAATTCATCCGATGCATTTATCATATTTACATCCACACGAAGTTCTTCTACATCATATTGATCTTTCAATCCTTTGGAAACATATTTATTTGAACCACTAATTCTATACACAATAGCACTTGTTCCCAGAATCATTCCTTGGTTGATCAGTTTTTTAGCAAATTCATCAACAGGCGTGATACCTATATCAAATAAAAACTTTTGCCAAAAACGTGCATATAGTAGATGTCCGGTTGCATGTTCACTTCCTCCTATATATAGGTCAACTTCTTTCCAGTACTCAATAGCATCTTGCGAAAACACCTCATTTTCATTATTTGGATCCATATACCGATTAAAGTAATAGGAGCTTCCTGCCCAACCTGGCATGGTATTTAGCTCTAAAGGAAACACAGTTGTATGATTTATTAGATCATTAGCTACTACTTCATTCTTTTCGGCATCCCAAGCCCAAACGTCTGCTCGACCTAGTGGCGGTTCGCCAGTTTCAGTTGGTAAATATTTTTCTACTTCAGGTAATTCGATTGGTAAATGCTTTAGGTCAATCATCTTTGGCATTCCATCTACATAGTACACAGGAAATGGTTCTCCCCAATATCGCTGACGACTAAATACCGCATCACGTAATCTATAATTGATTTTGCCTTCTCCTTGCCCTAGTTTTTCTAATTCATAAATGGCTGTTTTTACTGCTTTTTTATATTTCAATCCATTTAAAAAATCAGAATTAGCGATTATTGTATTGTCTTTATCTGCAAAAGCTTCTTCAGAAATATCAATTCCTTCAAAAATATTAAGAATATCAATCCCAAAATGTTTTGCAAAATCATAATCACGCTGATCTCCGCAAGGTACTGCCATGACAGCTCCTGTACCATAACCTGCTAATACGTAATCTCCAATCCAGATTGGGACTAGCTCTTTGGTAAACGGATGCTCTGCATAGGCTCCTGTAAAAACACCACTAATAGTTTTTACATCTGCCATACGATCACGTTCACTACGTTTGGCAGTCGCTTCTATATATGCTTCAATTTCGGATTTTTGCTCTGATGTAGTAATTTTAGATACCAATTCATGCTCTGGAGCTAATGTCATAAAACTTACCCCAAAAATGGTATCTGGACGTGTTGTAAACACATCGATCACCTCATCATGATCTTTGATTTTAAAAGTTACGCTAGCTCCTTCAGAGCGACCAATCCAATTCGTTTGGGAATCTTTTAATGGTTGCGGCCAATCAATAGTATTTAACCCATCAATTAAACGTTGTGCATATGCAGAAATACGCATACTCCATTGTGTCATCTTTTTACGAATCACAGGATAACCACCTCGCTCAGAAACTCCGTTCACAATTTCGTCATTAGCTAATACTGTTCCTAACTGCGGACACCAGTTCACTTCGGTTTCTGCTAAATAGGTTAATCTATACTTTAATAGTACTTTTTGCTTTTCTTTTAATGAAAAACCGTTCCAATCATCAGCTGTAAATTCTGTTACATCTTCATCGCAAACAGCTTGTACTTTTGTGTTTCCTTCTTTAGAAAATACCTTTTCTAATTCACTAATTGATCTGGCTTTATCCGCTTCGTTATCATACCATGAATTAAAAAGCTCAGTAAATATCCATTGTGTCCATTTATAGAACTTAGGATCACTGGTTTTTACTTCACGACTCCAATCAAAAGAAAAACCTATTTTATCCAGTTGCTCACGATAACGAGTAATATTTTCTTTAGTAGTAACTGCTGGATGCTGTCCTGTTTGAATTGCATACTGTTCTGCTGGTAACCCAAATGAGTCATACCCTTGTGGATGTAATACATTAAAACCTTTGTGACGTTTATATCTTGCGTATATATCACTGGCAATATATCCTAATGGATGCCCAACGTGCAACCCTGCTCCAGAAGGATAAGGAAACATATCCAGTACATAATATTTTGGTCTATCACTACTGTTTTCTGCTCTAAACGTTCCATTCTCTGCCCAGTAGGCTTGCCATTTGGCTTCAATTGTATTAAAATCGTAACTCATGATCTGAAATTAAGACCGCAAATTTACGATTTTATGTGAGTTAAACGACAGATCACTTTTAAGTTCTTCTTTACATCTATGCCTTAAAGACAAATTCTTACATATTTATTTGATAAATCTTATAAAACTATACTCAAAGCTTGACTAAATTCTAAGAATTTAACCTGGCCTTAGCTTCCATTGGTTGTAAACAACTGTAGATAAATGTATTTGTTGGTGTATCTATTTTGAGTTTTTGTCCTTCTTTTACAATAAAACCATTAAAATTATCCAACTCTGATGGTCTTCCTTCCATAATATCTCTTTGTGTAGAGGCTGTTGCGGTAAAAGGTTGTTTTTCTATAAAATTCATTATCCCATCCACAATACTCGGCGGCATTGCTACTCCTTTGGCAATGGCTATCTTATAAATTTCCCGAGCAGTTGTTCTAAGCATATTGTTTAATTCTGGATGCGCATACATTTCTCCTATGGTCGCTCTTGTCAAAGCTCCCAAACCACTAACTGTAGCAATAAACATAAATTTACTCCAGATATCTACCTGAATATCTTCAGAAATCTTGTTCTTAAATCCAGCTTTATCAAAAACTGACTTTACGTTTTGTAAACGGTTGGATTTACTTTTATCCAATGTTCCAAAAACGATTTCTGGTGTATGACCAAAATGAGAGATAATTCCAGGAGACTCAATTTTACTATAGATTTTACACAATCCTCCCAACACATGTTTTTTATCAATTACAGACATTACTTTTTCTGCATTATCAGCTCCATTTTGTAACGAGATCACAATTGTATCTTCTTTCAGGGTTGATTTGATAAGTTCAGTTGTTTCCTGTACCTGCCAGGATTTGGTACATATCAAAATCAAATCTGCTTTTTCTATTCTAGAGACATCATCTGTTACTAAAAATGGTTTTGTTATAAAGTCACCATCAATACTATTGACTTGCAATCCTTTATTACGAATTGCTTCACCATGTTTTCCTCTGGCGATCATTGTGACTTTTTGACCAGAATTTGAGATTTTCCCTCCAAAATATCCTCCTACACCACCAATACCTATAACCACCGTATGCATATTATCACTTAATTAAAAATAAGATTGTTTGTAAGTTTGCGTTATTTCTTAAGAAACCAAAATTAGTTAACTATTCTTTATTATTTTTACCTGCAAAACTATTCTCTATGAGCTCATCTTTTGAAAAATATCAGAAACGCAGATTAATATCTTCTTATTTTTCTGTAGTTATTAGTATTTCTCTGGTGCTTTTCTTACTTGGATTATTAGGGCTTTTGGTATTAAACACAAAAAAGGTTGCAGATCATTTTAAAGAAAAAATTGCACTTACTATCTATTTAAAAGATACTGCCAAAGAAGTAGAGATCAAACAAATGGAGAAAAGCTTAGCCTTATCAGAATACACTAAATCAACAACATATATCTCCAAAGACGAAGCTGCAGAAGAACACAGTAAAGATATTGGCGAGAATTTCATGGATTTTCTTGGGTATAATCCTCTTCAGAATTCCATTGATGTATATTTAAAAGCTGATTTTGTCGATCAGGTACAAATTGATGAGATTACTAAATCGATCACGAAAAAGGATTTTGTAGACGAGGTAATCTATGACAAACCTTTGATATCCTTATTAAATGATAATATCAAAAAAATAAGTTTTTGGGTATTATTAATTAGCGGAATCTTTACGTTTATTGCGGTACTTCTTATCAACAGTTCGATCCGTCTATCTGTTTATTCTAAACGTTTTATTATCAAAACCATGCAAATGGTTGGTGCCACAAAAAAGTTTATTCGCAAACCTTTTGTTTGGAAAAGCGTACGCTTAGGAATGATAGGTGCGATAGTAGCTCTGATTGGTGTCGCGATAGTATTATTTTATTTAGATAAAGCTTTCCCTGAATTGGCTTTACTTAAAGACGAAATCCTATTGGTTGGATTATTTACAGGTGTTTTTGGAATTGGTGTATTAATTACCTGGATTAGCACCTTTTTTGCTACACAACGTTTTCTGAATCTCAGAACTGATGAATTATATTATTAACATCAAAAATCAATTCACAATCTAATATCATGCGTAAAACAGGTACTATATTTTTCTCCATATCCGCTGTATTATTCATCATCTTTATGTGGATTGCAATACAGACGTTTAAGCCCATACGCAATGTACAACCAGATGAAGTAATTAAAATTACAGGCATTGTGACTAAGATAGAAGAAGGTAGTGGTTTTGATATTGTAATAACTCTGGAAAATGACAGTCATTATTACTATATTAATCGAGGATTGCAATATGGACTAAACTTAGCGCAATTACGCAAGGATATATTGAACAAAAAAGTGACTTTGTATCCTATAGATAGATGGACTATATTTACACGCGATGGAATTATGGGTCACGTATCCAAACTAATGATAGAAGATCGTGTGATTTTTAATGAAATAAATAACGACATTCATGAGCAAACAATCAAATAAAAGTACGCCACATAAGCCAGATTTCGTTTTTGGAAAAAAGAATTATGTTATGATGGCAATTGGGATCGCTGTAATTGCTTTTGGCTTTATCCTTATGGCAGGAGGAGGAAGCGATGATCCTAATGTATTTAATCCAGATATTTATAACTTTAGAAGAATAAGGTTAGCACCCACTATTGTTTTAATTGGTTTTGGTATTGAAGTATATGCAATATTACTAGATCCTGACAAGAAGAAAAGCAAGTAATTAAACAATTTATCTTTGGGTAATTATATATTTGCATCGAATTTTAGAACCCCTCTTTTATGGAAACTATTGATGCGATTGTCTTAGGAGTTATTCAGGGACTTACAGAGTTTCTTCCTGTATCTTCCAGTGGTCATTTAGAATTAGGAAAAGCTATTCTTGGAGATGACAGCGTACCAGAAGAGTCACTACTTTTTACAGTTGTTTTGCATTTTGCTACTGCACTAAGTACTATTGTTGTATTTAGAAAAGATATTCTACAAATTCTTAAAGGACTTCTTCAATTTAAGAAAAATGAAGAAACCATGTTTTCTTTACGAATTATAGTTTCTATGATTCCTGCGGTGCTCATCGGTTTATTTTTTGAAGAACAATTAGAACAACTTTTTGGAGGAAACATTGCATTTGTGGGGTTTATGCTTATTATTACTGCTATTCTTCTATGGCTTGCTGATAAAGCAAAAGATACTTCAAAAATAGTTACAACACCTAATGCTTTTGTTATCGGAATTGCTCAGGCAATAGCAATGCTTCCTGGAATTTCCAGAAGTGGCGCTACGATTTCTACATCTGTATTACTTGGTAATGATAAGACCAAGGCTGCTCGCTTTTCATTCTTGATGGTTATTCCTTTAATTTTTGGTAAAATAGGGAAAGACATACTTAGTGGCGATCTTAATCTTGCTACAGAAAATAGTATGCCGTTATTTTTAGGGTTTATTGCGGCATTTATTTCGGGGCTTTTTGCCTGCACTTGGATGATTTCTTTGGTAAAAAAGAGTAAATTATCATATTTTGCCTTATATTGTATTATTGTTGGCATTGTTGCCATCATCTTTGGTTTTATTAAATAGTCCCCAATAATGCTAACCGAACAAGATTATAAAGACGGTCAAATTCTTTTGATTGATAAACCTCTTCAATGGACATCCTTTCAGGCTGTTAATAAACTGCGTTGGCTGATTCGTAAGAACTTCGGGATTAAAAAAATAAAAGTAGGTCATGCAGGAACATTAGATCCTTTAGCATCAGGATTACTTATTATTTGTACTGGTAAGTTTACTAAACGAATACAGGAATTTATGGGACAGACCAAAGAATATACTGGAACCATTACTTTGGGTTCAACTACTCCATCTTATGATCTTGAAACAGAGATTGACAAAACATATTCGATCGATCATATTTCGGAGGAGATGGTGCAAAGGACTACTGAGCAATTTATTGGTGAGATCGAACAATATCCTCCAGTATTTTCAGCGTTAAAAAAAGATGGTAAGAGATTGTATGAATATGCTCGTCAAGGAGAAGAAGTCGCAATTTCGGCAAGAAAAATTACAATTTCAGCATTTGAAATTACCAGAATTGAACTACCAGAAGTAGATTTTAGAGTAGTTTGTGGTAAAGGAACTTATATTAGATCATTGGCCCACGATTTTGGCAAAGCATTAGAAAGTGGTGGTCATCTAAGTGTTTTAAGAAGGACTAAAATAGGAGAATTCTCTGTAGAGGATGCCATTACTCCTGAAACATTTGAAAATCAATTAGGTGCAGAAATAGAAACTGCATAAAATATAGTTGTATAAAAGGAGTTATAGATACCTATGGAATTTATAGAAAAACATAAAGCATTAATTATCACATCATTGTTGATGGGGATTTTTGTACTAGGTCTCTATAATATCAATATGATCAACAGAAAAAAAGAGCAGTCTGAAATATTGATGGAGATCCCTGAAGAGTTGATGGAAGAACTTACAAAAGAACAAGAAGAAGAACCTCAACCAGAAGAAGACAGACAGCTTATTGCTTCTAAAAGAACGCACAATGCTTTTAATGAAGATTTTGAAGATCATGATGATATAGAACAAAGAATTAAATCATTAACAGAAAGCCCTGAAGCTACAGAACAAACTTCTGACAATAATCCGATGACCGAAGGTCAAGAAGCTATTAATGAAGAGATTATTAACGAAGAAGTTAAAGAGGCTAAAAAAGATGAGAAACCAATTTCTGAAGAGGTCAATAATAGACATAGTTCTGTCACTTTTACATTAAAAGGAAGAGAAAAGAAAGACATCCCAAATCCTATCTATACCTGTAATGGTAGTGGGAAAGTTGTAGTTAAAATAGAAGTCAATCAAAACGGATATGTTACAGATGCTAAGATTGATAAAAAGAAATCCTCAACAAGAAATGAGTGTCTTTTTGACAATGCATTAGATTATGCTCAGGACGCTTTATTCTCATCATCTGATCTAAAAGAACAAAAAGGTTTTATTACGTATTATTTTAACTACGGAGGTTAACTTATTTATAACAGATTTAATAGATCTTCTGCAATATTAACACCCTTATCTTTATTATACCACACCTGAAGATCCTCTTTAAATTGTGGATCAAGACTTCCATGTGCTGCTTTATAATCATTTACCATTTTTGTAGCAACTGATGGCCTTGGTCCCCAAGAATCAACTACTTCCTTATTCTGTTTGTTATAAGCAATCAGTTTAGGTATCGACTTCCCTCCATTAGTAAGAAAATTATTCATCAACTCATCATGATCATCTCTAGAAATAATTCTTAGGTCAATTCCATCATTCATTTCTGAAAGCTTATTAATTACTGGCAAAGACTGTGCTGCATCACCACACCATCCTTCTGTCAACACTAACCAAGTAATATCTGTAGTAGCGTTAGAAAAAGCCTCCTTAATAGATTCATCAATTTTTAATGTCTTATCAAGACGTTTCATTCTACGATCATTTAGCATACTATAATTGGTAAGTGCTTCTGACTGCTCATGACCTGTTGATTTTCCTTCGATTAATAAATCTTTAACCAAAGTTTTATATTCTTGATAAGTATATGAATTACTTATTCCTTCGTCTATTAACTGGTCTATCGTCATTGGTGATGTTGTTTCCATAATTTTTTATTGTTAACATATAGGACGGTATGTATTGTTAAAACTTACAAACCAAAATTCAATACTAATGTAATATCTTTATACTTCGAAAAATATTATTTCATGGAAAAACACAAGTGTGGATGGTGTATTGGTGATTCTTTGTACGAATCCTATCACGATAAGGAATGGGGAGTACCATTACATGATGAGCAACTTTTATTTGAATTTTTAGTGTTAGAAACTTTTCAAGCAGGACTAAGCTGGATTACCATTCTTCGTAAACGAGAGAATTTCAGAATAGCTTTTGATAATTTTGACTATAAAATTGTTGCCAAATACAATGAAGACAAGAAGCAGGAACTACTTCAAAATGCTGGGATTATTCGTAATAAACTTAAAGTAAATGCCGCGATAACCAATGCGCAAAATTTCATGAAAATTCAAGAAGAGTTTGGAAGCTTTGATTCGTATATTTGGGGGTTTGTACACGGAAAACCAATTGTCAATACTTGGAAACATCATAAAGAATGTCCTGCTAATACAGATATCTCAGATCAAATCAGTAAAGATCTAAAAAAACGCGGTTTTAAGTTTGTAGGATCTACTGTGATCTATGCATTTATGCAAGCTATTGGGATGGTTAATGATCACACAATACACTGTTTTAGATATCAAGAGGTCTAAATTTATATTTTTACTCCATATGATAAGTCTCCTGCATCTCCCAAACCAGGAATAATATACCCTCTACTGCTTAATTCTGGATCAATAGCGGCAATCCACAAATGTGTATTTTCAGGAAAAACATCTTTAATATACTCAACTCCTTCTGTGGAACCAATAACAGAAAGGATATGAACTTGCTTAGGATTCCCATGTGTTTGCAGCGCTTTAATCGTATTTTCTAAGGTTTTACCTGTAGCAAGCATTGGATCCACTAATAGCAATATTTTATCTTCTACAGAAGGTGAAGCCAAATAGTTCACAATCACTTCAAAATCATCTTCATTATTTGGATGATTCCTATACGCGGCTATAAAAGCATTTTCTGCAGCATCAAAATAGTTTAGTAATCCTTGATGTAGTGGTAAGCCAGCTCGTAAAATGGAACAAAGAACCAATTCTTTTTCTGGTACTAAAATCTCTTTGGTACCTAAAGGAGTTTGAATAGTTTTAGATTTATATTCCAGAGTTTTGCTTAATTCATACCCTAAAACCTCTCCAATACGTTCTATATTTCTTCTAAAACGCATTGCATCTTTTTGTATACTGACATCTCTTATTTCGCTAATAAATTGATTCAAAATAGAGTTTTCAGTTTCAAGGTTATGAATGATCATAATGGTTATATTTAGTAGTGGTAAAACTACTTCAAATATTCCATAAATTCGTTTCTAGAAATTTCTTTCGCGCCTAAACTTGCTAAATGATTTGTATATACCTGGCAATCTACAACATTAACTCCTTTGTGTTGTAAAACTTCAATTAACTTAATGAACCCATATTTAGAAGCATTACTCACATTAGTAAACATACTTTCTCCGCAAAACACTTTTTTATCTTCTAGCCAAATACCATATAAACCACCAGCTAATTCTCCTTCTTTCCACACTTCTACAGAAATAGCATATCCCAGCTCATGTAGTTTTGTATAGGCATTTTGCATATCTGATGTGATCCAAGTACCATATTGATCAACACGATTTGCTGTAGCACAAGATTGAATCACAGTTTTAAATTCTTTATTAAAGGTTACGTCAAAATGATTTTTCCGAATCAATTGTCGCATACTTTTACTTATTTTAAGATCTTCTGGAAATAACACCATTCTTGGATCTGGACTAAACCACAAAATAGGTTGATCCTCATCATACCACGGAAAAATTCCGCTAGCATATGCCGTAAGTAATCTAGGTACAGAAAGATCTCCTCCTATAGCTAACAATCCATCCTCATCAGCAATAGATACAGGCGGGAAATTTATGGTGTCATTAAGTATGTACAAAACCGAACACTAAATTGTTTCTACAACGTTAAATATCAATTAGTTGTTTGAATTGACCAAAAAAATCGCAATATTTGTTAGAACCTTTTAAGATAAATTTTGTTCATCATTGCTTTTTTGAGTTTTATTAAAAGGTTAACCTAAAACCACAATATGAAAAGTCCGATACTTATGTATCGGACTTTTTACTTTTACACCTCAACAAGCAAAGTGTTATATTATCTATAATATCGTTTTAATTAAAACGGTAAATCATCGTGATCTTCTTCTTTTAAATCTGTTGCAGGCTCAAAAGCATCTGCTGGAGGCACTTGTGAAGGACCAGAAGGAGCTGCTACTTGTAAATTTTCTATTCTCCATCCTTGGATTGAATTAAAATATTTAGTCTCTCCTTGCGGGTTTACCCACTCGCGTCCTCTTAAATTGATGCTTATTTTTACATCTTGACCTACTTGAAAGTTGTTTAATAAATCACACTTATCCTGAACAAACTCGACCATTATATGTTGTGGATATTGCTCTTCTGTAGTAACAACTATCTCACGTTTTCTGAAACCATTGTTTCCAAAAGTTTGTGTCTCACCGACCATTTTTACTTTACCTTGTACTTCCATTTTTTTTATTATTGTATTGCTGCTAAAATATTCCAGGCAGTATTAATATCATCCATATCCAAATACTGCTTTGCAAATTTATGAATTTCTATTAGGTTAGCATCCTGAATTTTATCTTGAATTTTACTATTGTTATTAACAAAGGTTTGTGCATCTGTATTTGCAGGTATTCTTTCTATATTACCTAACTTCCCTAAGTCATTTCCAGTAAACACCGAACTGTTCTGGATACTTTTGGGTAACGAATCCACTCCTATACCAATGGAACTTAATGGTTTTGGTACTTCAAACATTCCCATATTTGCTCTCGAATACCAATTTCCTCCCATACGAGCAACCTGATCTATTTTATGTTGATCAATTTTACCATCATCATCCAGTACTTCTTTCTTAACGTGCATTAGTAACACTTCACAAATAATAAGGTTCCCAGCTCCTCCTTCTTCTCCCATAGGCACTATTTGATTCACCTTACATTCGAATTGCACGGGCGCTTCTTTTACTCTAAAAGCTTTTATCTTTTCTGAAGCAACCATGGTTAAACCTGATTTTTCAAATTCATTAACTCCTTCAGGATACTCGGTACTAGATAAAGACATTTGTTGTACTATATCATAATTAACAATATTAATTACAACTTCTTTTGTAGCAATTGCATTATCAAGTGTATGTTTAGTCGTATTATCTCTTACTCTTCTTGCTGGCGAAAAAATAAGAATAGGTGGATTAGCACTAAACACATTAAAAAAACTAAAAGGAGAAAGGTTGGGGTTTCCTTCTGCATCTATAGTACTGGCAAATGCTATAGGTCTTGGTCCTATAGCACCTAGCATCATTCCATGTAATTTTCCTGTGGAAACTTTTAAGGGGTCTATACTGATCATACGTTATTATTATATCAAACAAAGATAATTAAAGTTTAATCCTTAATATGCATTGTTTATTTGGTTTTACTTACCTTGTATTAACAATAAAATCGTATTAAAACGTTTATATTTAGGATTTAGTTAACGTATCTTTTGTATGAATTTTTCCGACGAGCGAAATCTGGCTAGTTATTTTATAATATTTGCAGTTCTGGTAATTACTGGTCTTGTGCTTTGGAACACTTCTCTTTTTTTACAGCGATTAAAAAAGGATGAAACGATCAAAACGCAGGTCTGGGCACAATCCTTTAAAGCATTAAGTAGCTCTGGTATAGATGTATCAAATGATATTAATGATGATTATTTAGAATTATCTCGTATCATCAATAGCACTAATAATACTATTCCTATTATAATTACTAATTCTGAAGGTGATTTTATAAAAAATCCTTCTGGAGAAATCAATATTCAGGATACTACTTTAAATTTACCTGAAGATATTACAGAAGAGGAATTACCAGAGTATCTTGAACAAATGAAGTCGGAGAATGAGCCAATCGCTTTGGATCTAAAAGGTACAGTGCAATATGTTTATTATGGAAATTCTTCTATTCTACAAAAGTTAAAATACTACCCTATTGCTATTGCCTTAATCATTTTTTTACTGATTGGCGTTATTTATTTCTTTTTCACCACTTCTAAAGCAAGTGAACAAAATAAGTTATGGGCTGGTATGGCAAAAGAAACAGCACATCAAATCGGAACACCTCTATCATCTTTAGTGGGTTGGAACGAAATTCTAAAGGTAGAAAATGTAAATCCAGAGTACATTATTGAAATAGAAAAAGATATCTCGAGATTAAAAGTGATTACAGAACGTTTTTCTAAAATAGGTTCTATTCCTAAATTAGAGAAATTAGATATTGTAGCAGAAACTAAAAATGCATATACCTATTTACAATCCAGAAGTTCTAAATTAATTAACTTTTCGCTTAGCTTACCAGAAGAGTTTATTCCTGTCGATCTAAACTCTCAATTATATAGCTGGACTATAGAAAACCTTGTGAAAAATGCAATTGATGCAATGCGAGGTAAAGGGGATTTGAATGTTGAACTTACACAAGATGCAAAACGAGTATTTATTAAAATTACAGATACTGGTAAAGGAGTCCCAAAAAGTAAGTTTACCAAAATTTTTGAACCTGGCTACACTTCCAAAACAAGAGGATGGGGATTAGGGCTTTCTCTTGCTAAAAGGATCATTGAAGATTATCATTCTGGAAAAATTAAAGTCCTTAAATCCGAAATGGGTAAAGGCACTACTTTTCAGATTACGTTAAGTAAATCTGAGACTTCTTTATAACATAATTATCTTCTAAACGTTATATATTCTAAAATAAGCAACGTGAAAACCGAGTATATTGTTTTAAAAGAAACGATCCTTAACAACAACTGTCCAGAATGCTATTCTACAGAAAGTCTCACACTATCGTTTAAGCAAAAAAAATTACTGAATAACTTTTTTGTCAAAACCAAAGGAGAAGTTATTGAAAGTATGAATTGTAAAAAGTGTGAAACAATCATATTTCCAGGACGCTGGACAGATGATATCGAACGTGTATATGATTATCACAAAAAAACAATCAGCGCTACGCCTACATCTATTAAATTTACAGGACTCTTTTATGTAATGTTATTATTATCCTTGTTAATACTGGCAACATTATACACTTACCTATTTCATCAAGAAGTTTTTATGCAGCTGTAGGCCTTATACATATTTGTTCATAGTTTCTCGCAATTCATCAGAAATCTTAAACGTTTTATTGGTGTTAAAATCGAAACAAACTGCAATATCATGTCCTATTGCACATAACTTGTTATCATCGTTGTATAACTCATGATATAATCCAAAACTAGAGTTCTTTATAAATTCTACTCTTGTTTTTATAAGTACGTTCCCTGGATAAAATAAAGGGTTTTTAAAATCACACTTAGTAGAGACCAGCATTGGTCCTTTCTTGGTTTCTGTATGCAATATAGCTAATCCTGATACTTCCCAAAACTGAACACGTGCACTTTGCATATACTTCATGAAATTAACATTATTTACATGTTGATATGTGTCCATCTCACTCCAATCAATCCTTAACTGTAGCGATAATTTAAAATCTGAAGTATTCATTTTTACAAATTCGATTGAATCTTAGTAGCTAACTCTTTAAATTCTTCGACTGATAAAGATACCTTATGTTGAAATGTCATTTCTTTCATATCATTTAAAGGTATTAAATGTACGTGTACATGAGGCACTTCTAATCCCACAACAGCAACTCCTACACGCTTACAAGGAACAGATTTCTCTAATGCTTTAGCAACTTCACGAGAGAAACGCATAAGTTCTATATAGGTTTCTTCATCAAGGTCAAATATTTTATTTTCTTCCTTTTTTGGAATACACAAAGTATGCCCTACAGCATTCGGATTTATATCTAAAAAAGCATAAAAATTATCATTCTCGGCAACTTTATAGGAGGGTATTTCGCCATGAACGATTTTAGTGAACAGGGTAGACATTCATTAAAATTTTTGTTGGTTTATCGTTACGAAATATAGGGTATTTTTGCCAAAAACAACAGCATAAAAAAACCTTTCTTACAATATTTAGAAAGGTTTTTTTATTTATGAAGAAGATATTACTCTCTTGTAATTTCGATTATATCGAATTTCATAATTCCATTAGGAACCTGAATTTCTGCAACGTCACCTACAGTTTTACCTAAAAGGCCTTTGCCAATAGGAGAATCCACTGATATTTTTCCTGTTTTAAGATCGGCTTCACTCTGTGCTACCAACTTATAAGTCATCTGCGCACCATTGGTTTGGTTTTTTATTTTCACTGTAGAGTGTATTAAGGCTTTTGAGGTATCTAATTGAGATTCATCAATTAAACGTGCTCCTGACAAGGTCTCTTCTAATTTAGAAATTCTCATTTCTAACAATCCTTGCGCCTCTTTTGCCGCATCATACTCAGCATTTTCACTTAAATCTCCTTTATCACGGGCTTCTGCAATTGCCTGTGATGCCTTTGGTCTCTCTATATCCTTAAGATTATTTAACTCGTCTCTTAATTTTTTTAGCCCTTCTGCAGTGTAATAAGATACTTTGCTCATAACTTCATCGTTTATATAAATACAAAAAATCCCATAGATATGGGACTTTAACTATAAACAAATATAATAAAAAATAATACGGAATCACATTTTTCCCTAATTTGGTCCTTTAAAAAAAAAGCTTCTTTTAATACTAGAAAAAATGAAAAAAATCGCAATACTATTTTTCATCTCACTACTAACATTTTCATGTAGCAGTGATGATAGCCGTAATAATAACCCTAATCTTCCGTCTATTGGTTTTAATCATACCATAAATCTGGATCTACCACAATTTAACAGCCTTGATTTTCCTAATAATAGTGAAGTCATTACAACAGATGGTGTAGGAATTAAAGGAGTAATTATTTTTAATGTAGATAATACATTGTATTCGGCTTTTGAGTTGAGTGATCCTAATATTGCACCCAGTAGCTGTTCTGCACTTAGTGTAAATGGTATACGTGCGGAGTCGAATTGTGGTAATGACAATGCTTATGAGATAATAAATGGCCAACAATTAGAAGGTGAAGGAGGATATCCTCTATTACGCTATCAAATTAGACGAGAAGGAAACACACTGTTTATATCTAATTAATAGGAGGATAAACCATTTTTTAGATTAATAAGATGTAGATCATTTCGTTGTTCAGAAATAATTTCGATAGCTTTTTTGCTTCGTATTCCTGATTGACAACAAACCACTATTGGTTTTTGATTATTTAATTCTAATGTTCTTTTTGGGAGCGTATCCAATGAAATATGTTTTCCGCCTATATTAAAATTATTATATTCTTTTAGTGTTCTAACATCTAAAATCTGATAATTTTTAAGATTTTGTTTTAATTCGGCAACTGATATTTCCTCTAAATCAATTGAGTTAATTCCGCAGAAAAAATCATAGTCATCATCTAACTGATCAACTTCAATTTCTTCATTTTTTTTGAAATTCAGGATCTGCTGTTGCAATGTTAACGAATCAAAATACAATAGTTTTCCCCTTAGCACTTCTCCTATACCTGTTATCATTTTTATAACCTCATTTGCCTGAAGACTTCCTATAATTCCTGGTAACACTCCCAAAACCCCAATATCCGAACAATTAGGAACTGATTCTGGTGCTGGTGGATCAGGAAATAGACAACGATAGGTAGGTCCATCTTTATAGTTAAGTACCGAAACCTGTCCTTGAAACTTAAAAATTGACCCAAAAACCAATGGTGTTCCAGTTAAAACACAAGCATCATTCACTAAATATCGAGTAGGGAAATTATCACTACCATCTACTATAATATCGTACTCCTGAAAAATATCCAATGCATTATCAACATCTAATTTCTCTTCATATACTTTAAAAAACACGAAAGGATTAAGTTTGGATAATCGTTCTGATGCTACTTTAGCTTTTGATTTTCCGATATCATCGATGGTATACAATATTTGACGTTGAAGATTGGTTTGATCCACTTGATCATCATCAATAATTCCAATTGTGCCAATCCCAGCTGCAGTAAGATATTGCAATACTGGACATCCCAAACCACCAGCTCCGATTACTAATACCTTTGCAGATTTAAGTTTTTCTTGTCCAACAATCCCTATTTCATCTAATAAGATATGACGACTATATTGAATATTTTCTTTTTTACTTAGCATATCGAACAATAACCTTGTATTCCTTTGTAAAATTAAGTAAATAATCAACAGTTTCTATTTAACCGAAATATTGTTTTACTTTTAATACTTAATTAATTCTTAACTACTTTCTATCTAGAATCTGACACTTCTATGAAATTATTTAAAAAACAGATTGATCCTAATTTATTAATTGCTATTGGAGTACTTATTGCCAGTTTTGCTGCACTTTTTGTCTATATGCGCCAAGCTGCTATAATGAGTGAACAAACAGAAATACTTTTACAACAAACAAAAGCAAACTCCTGGCCATATTTAGATCTTTCTTACTCTTATAATAGCTCTGGGAAAAATGATTCTAATAAAAAATATTCATTATCAGTAGTTAATAAAGGAACTGGGCCAGCTATTATTCAAAATGTTTCTATTAGCTATAATAATAAACTTGTGAGAAATTGGAAAGAATTCCATGCTACACTAAATATTCCTGACTCTATCCTGAAAATAGGATATATAAAATCTTCTATAAGCAATAAAGTAATATCTCCAAATGAGAATATCACATTCATTAACTGGTCAGGAAACAGTGAGTTAGTTGATATTATTAGAAAAAATGCTGGTAAAATAAAAGTCAGTATATGTTATAAATCAGTATTTAATGAGTTTTGGAATTTAGAGCGAATTGGTTTTGATGGTAACACCAAAAAGGTAACATATTCTGAACCCGAAACTTGTGTTTCAAACAACGATACTTTTGAAAATTAAAAAAACTATTGTTGCCAATTATTTGCCCAATCTTTCCAGACAACTTCTAATCCTTTTGATTGTAACATTGCCACAACTTCTTCTGTAGGGCGCTCATCAGAAATCTCGAATTGTTCTAAAGATTTGGGTTCAACCACATATCCTCCAGGATTGGTTTTAGATTCTGCACTAATCGAAGTCACTCCCAGATTTACAATATTTTCTCTAAACGCTTCACTCTCTCTGGTTGACATAGACAGTTCTACATCTTCATCTAATAACCTAAAAGCACAAATTAATTGAACTAAATCAGCATCTGTCATTGCTACTTTTGGTTCTAGTCCACCACTATGAGGTCTTAATCTGGGAAATGATATAGAGTACTTTGTTTTCCAATACGTTTTCTGTAAATATTGTAAGTGTAATGCCGTAAAAAAACTATCTACTCTCCAATCTTCTAATCCAAACAATGCTCCTAATCCTATTTTATGAATCCCAGCACGTCCTAATCGGTCAGGAGTTTCTAATCGATAGTCAAAATTAGATTTTCTTCCTTTGGGGTGATGTGTTTTATAAGCTGATTTATGGTATGTCTCTTGGTACACCAATACTCCATATAAACCATTATCAATTAACAATTCATATTCTAATTGATCCATTGGCTGCACTTCTATAGTAATATTGGCAAACTTAGCTCTAATGAGTTGTACTGCATTATTAATATAATCTACTCCTACGGTTCTGTTTGCTTCTCCTGTAACCAACAAAATATGATCATATCCTTTACTTTTAAGAAAATTTATTTCTCTTAAGATCTCTTCATCTGTTAAGGTTCTTCTTGGAATTGTATTGGTCATACTAAATCCACAATAGGTACAAATATTTTGGCATTCATTACTTAAATACATTGGAACATACATCTGAATAGTGTTGCCGAAACGTTTCTTTGTAATTTTACAACTTATTTGAGCCATTTGTTCTAAAAAAGGCTTTGCTGCTGGGGAAATCAATGCTTTAAAATCTTCTATAGTTCTTCTAGAAGTATGCAAGGCTCTGTGAACATCAACTTCGGTTTTGTTACAGATTTCAGAAAGGGTACTAGCCCAATCATATTGATCAAATATATCTTTAAAGCTACTCATTTAGAAATGATGTTAAAGGACTACTTGCCTCTGCATATTGATTTACTGGAGCCAACTTGGCATTAAAAGCCATGCGCCCAGCTTCTACAGCCATTCTAAAAGCATTTGCCGTCGCAATTGGTTGATGAGATACTGCTATAGCCGTGTTTACTAAAACTGCATCAGCTCCAATTTCCATTGCATAAGCCGCATGTGAAGGGCTACCAATCCCTGCATCTACAATTACAGGAACATTACTCTGATCAATTATAATTTCTAAAAAATCTAATGTTTTTAACCCTTTATTACTTCCTATCGGTGCGCCTAAAGGCATTACGCACTGAGTTCCTACTTCTTCTAATCTTTTACATAAAACAGGATCTGCATGAATGTATGGCATTACTACAAAACCAAGTTTTACTAATGCAGAAGCCGCCTTTAATGTTTCAATAGGATCAGGTAATAGATATTTAGGATCTGGATGAATTTCTAATTTAATCCAATTCGTTTCTAATGCTTCTCTTGCCATTTGCGCTGCAAAAACAGCTTCTTTAGCATTACGAACACCAGATGTATTCGGCAATAGGTTAATTCTAGGATGATCCAGATGGTTTAAAATATCATCATTTTCATTCTCTACATCTACTCTTTTGAGTGCTACTGTAATCAATTCACTTTCTGAAATCAGTAATGCTTCTTTCATTAGCTTAGAGGAGCTAAACTTTCCTGTACCAGTGAATAATCTTGAAGAAAATTCTTTATTAGCAATTTTTAATGTATCCATTGTATTAGCTTTTGGCTTCTTTTTTTTCGGCTATTAGTTTTGTTGCGAACTGTATTCTTTCTTCTAAATCATCCTTCTTTGTTAGCATTCCCGAAACTGCAATTCCGTTAACATTGCTTTCCAAAATTGGTGATATATCTTCTAATAAAATTCCTCCGATAGCTACCACAGGAACTTCTGGGTATTTATTTCTTAATACAGTCATGATAGATGCATACCCTTTAGTTCCCAACAAAGGACTTAATTTCTTTTTGGTAATAGTGTTTTTATATGGCCCTAAACCCACATAATCAACACCTGCTTCAACCTGATCCATACAATCTTGTATTGTATTAGCAGTTCCTCCAATAATAAAGTTTTCTCCCAAAATACCTCGAGCTTCTTTAGGGCTCATATCGTTTAACCCTAAATGAACACCATCTGCTTGAGCAGCTTGCGCTATGCTTACCTGATCATTAACAATCATAATTGCACCATATTGATCACAAATTTCACGACATTTTATTGCTGTCTCCAGATAGACAGCCAAGTCAACGTCTTTTAACCTTAGTTGAATCCATCTACCACCTGCCTCGCAAACCTCTCCAATATTTATCAGATGTTCTTTTGGGGTATTCCCTTGGGATATGTATTGTAATTGCATCATATGTATTTTACATTTTATGATATCCTAGTAATGTTTTATTAGAGCTTAACACTTTCTCTGTATATCGTTTTGCTCTATTGCAAGCCTTTAATATCGGAAAACCAAGTGCTAGTTGAGCCGTAATCGAAGAAGATAAAACACAACCACTACCATGTTTTTCATAAATCTCTTTCAATTTCGGGTTTAGTGTAAATTTCTTGTGTTTAGATGTGAACAACACATCTTTACCAATGGCCTCTTTACAATGACCTCCTTTAAGAAATAAATTAGTTTTGTTAGAGATATGTGTTATTGTTTCTTCAATATTTTTACCACTATATAATCTTTGTATTTCTTCATAATTAGGAGTTAATAAGTAAATTTTACTCAAAACCTGATCAAATGTAGCTTCATCTTCTTTTGAATTATGAAAATCAAAATTAGAGCTCGATTTTAATATCGGATCTAATATTATCCTGATTGTTGAATTTTGGGTTATTAAAAAATCTATAATCTCTTCTAAAACTTTCCAATCTTTGATGATACCAATTTTTACGTAATCGATTGTAAATTTTTTAAACAAAACTCTTATTTGATCTTTTATCAGCTTTACGTCTATCCAATGACATGCTTCAAAATCTGTATCATTCTGAATTGTATTAGCAGTACACACTGCAAAACCATAACATTTTAATGCTTCAAAAGTCTTAATATCAGCTGTTAATCCAGCTCCAGAAGAGGGATCAAAGCCAGCAATTGTAAGTACATTTGGACGGTGTTGCATGCGTATTCTAATGAATATCCTTTACAATTCTATTATTTACCTCATTAATTTGCACAAAGCTAGTTACAGGATCTTCGGTATTCCAAACACCTCCTAAAATTCCAACCCCTTTAAATCCCAGCTCATATGTTTTTTGTAATGTAGCTTCATTAATTCCGCCCATTCCAATAACAACTTCATCCAAGTGTGTCACATCAAATCCTTTTCCTTCATAGCCTTTTTTTGAAATCGAACCAAAAACTGGACTTAACAATACATACTCAAAATCTGTCTTACAACTTTTAATCTCTTCTATAGCGTGAAATGAGCTTGTAACAGAGAAGCCTTTGTTTTTATATACCTGAACCGTTACTTCTAATGCATCTTCTAAATTTATTCGAGCCTGTTCTTGTAAATGTATCCCTCTTAATCCATACTCTTGAGTCAATTCGGGAAATTGATGTAGCATAATTCTATTATGATATCTAGTTTCTATCAAATCTAATAAAGATCGGTACCCATCAATTGTAAATGTAGGTTTACGAAGATGTAATATTTGTAATCCTGCATTAAATAAAGCATTAATCTGAACTGCTTCGTTGGATAACGGTTTTTCTGATGTAAGTACTATTACCATAATTCGAGTATGAGATTTTAGAGTTGAGATATGAGGTTTCTTCTCACACCTCAACTTTGTTATCTATAAATAAACTTCACTTCCTTTTTCTTTAAACTCTTCAGCTTTTTCTTGCATTCCAGTTTCTATTGCTTTTTGATCTTCAATTTCTTTTTTTGCTGCATAATCACGAACCTCTTGGGAAATCTTCATAGAACAGAATTTTGGACCACACATACTGCAGAAATGAGCAATTTTTGCTCCTTCTGCAGGCAATGTTTCATCATGATATTCTCTTGCTCTTTCTGGATCTAATGCCAGATTGAATTGATCTTCCCAACGGAACTCAAAACGAGCTTTACTTAATGCATCATCTCTATGTTGAGCTCCTGGATGTCCTTTTGCTAAATCTGCCGCATGTGCTGCTAGTTTATATGTGATTACTCCCACACGCACGTCTTCCTTATTTGGTAAACCTAAATGTTCTTTTGGAGTAACGTAGCATAGCATTGCTGTTCCATACCAACCAATCATAGCCGCACCAATTCCAGAAGTAATATGATCGTATCCAGGTGCAATATCTGTGGTTAGAGGTCCTAATGTATAAAAAGGAGCTTCTCCACAAGCTTCTAATTGCTTATCCATATTTGCTTTGATCATATGCATTGGTACATGACCAGGTCCTTCTATAAATGTCTGTACATCATGTTTCCAAGCTATTTTGGTTAATTCTCCCAATGTCTCTAATTCTGCAAATTGTGCTTCATCATTGGCATCTGCAATACATCCAGGACGTAATCCATCACCTAGAGAAAATGCTACATCATAAGATTTCATGATCTCACATATTTCTTCAAAATGAGTATACAAGAAACTTTCTTTATGATGTGCCAAACACCATTTTGCCATGATGGATCCTCCACGAGAAACAATCCCAGTAATTCTCTTAGCTGTCATTGGCACATATGCTAAACGTACACCTGCATGGATTGTGAAATAATCCACTCCTTGCTCGGCTTGTTCAATCAATGTATCTCTAAATATTTCCCAAGTTAGATCTTCTGCTTTACCATTTACTTTTTCTAATGCTTGATAAATAGGAACTGTTCCTATTGGAACGGGTGAATTACGAATAATCCATTCTCTTGTTTCGTGGATATTCTTACCAGTTGAAAGATCCATAATATTATCTGCTCCCCAACGACAAGCCCAAACGGCTTTTTCTACTTCTTCTTCTATACTTGAAGTTGTAGCTGAATTACCAATATTAGCATTTATTTTTACTAAAAAATTACGCCCCAGAATCATTGGCTCCGCTTCTGGATGATTAATATTTGAAGGTATTACCGCTCTTCCTCTGGCCACTTCTTCTCTTACAAATTCTGCCGTAATTATTTCAGGAATACTTGCTCCAAAATCTTGTCCTGGATGTTGTTTAGCCAATCGTTTTGCTTCTTGTATTTTTTGATTTTCTCGAATCGCAACATATTCCATCTCTGGAGTAATGACCCCTTGTTTCGCATAATACATCTGCGAAACATTTTTCCCAGATTTTGCTCTTTTAGGCTTACGAAGATGATTAAATCGCAGATGATCTAAACTGCTATCATTTAAACGTTGATTACAATATTCTGAAGAAAAACTATCCAATTCTTCCACATCTCCTCGATCTAATACCCACTGCTCTCTAATAGGTTCTATACCATTATGAACATTTATTGTTTTAGCAGGATCAGTATACGGTCCGCTAGTATCATAAACAGTGATAGCTTGGTTTGGTGTTTTTTTTCCTGTAAAACTATCCAATGTATCATCTAATGCGATTTCTCTCATCGCAACATTAATCTGTGGATGAATCGTTCCTGATACATATATTTTTTTTGAATTAGGAAAGGGTTTTGTTGTAACAGTATCCCCTTGTGGAGCGGTATCTTTTTTCTTCATAATTATTAGGTTTTGAGCAATTCTTTTGGCGTGTTAATTTTTAATTTCTGCTTTTTTATAATCAATTTTCATCCTCCTTGCGTAGCTTGTATAATTGTTATGATATCGTGTTCTCTAACAACTTTATGATTCCAGTTTTCCCTGGGAACTATTTCGTTATTAATTGCAATCGCAATTCCGTTAGTAACAATATCCAATTGCTTCAGTAGTTTTTTTACTGAACAATTTTCTGAAATAGAATATGTCTGATTATTAATGTTTATGATCATTGATATTAGATTAAACCATAAACTTTAGGGCAGTACCTAATTTTGAGAAGAAAAACCACACTCCAATAAGTAGTGGTATTAACTTTTCCCTTCGTCAGTATTAACTGCATCAGGTTCAAAGGGTATTTCTCAGACTCCTAATGGAGACACCCCTAAAGTTTAAGTTATAAAGGTAATAAATCTCAGAAAAACAATATTAATTACTATCGTTTTTCTGAGATATTCATTAAAATTTTAAAGTTGCTCCTACTAGGAAGTTGATTCCAGCCTGTGGATAAAAACCTGCTCCTTCTATAGTTGTAACGGTTCCTGGATTTGTAAAATCATCATCAAAAGTGAAAAAATATCCATTGGACACATATTCAGTATCAAAAATATTATTTACTAAACCAGTAAGTACGATGGATTTAAATACAGGAATATTTTTAATTTCATACACCACATTAAGATCATTGATAAAAAAACTATCGAGTTTAGAAGTCTCACTATCAATATTCCCCATATACTGTTCTCCTACAAATTTTGAAAGAAATCCTAATTGGAGGTTTTTTATTGGTTGGTATATAAACATATTACCAGCTACAATATTAGGAGAATATGAAATATTAGTATTTCCCAAATTCACTAAACTACCATCTCTGGATGTAACAAAATCTTTATTCTTATTGGTGCTTATGGCTACATTAGGTTTCACTATAAATTTATCCGAAATTGTAATATCGGCATCAATTTCAATTCCAAGACGATAACTCTCTCCACTTGTAGCTCTTATTGGTGCTCCTACATCATCTAAAGCACCCGTAAGTACTAATTGATCTTTGTACCACATATAATACAGATTGGCATTTACAATAGTTCTCTTCTTGTTAAATCTCCACCCTAATTCTATATCATTTAATCTCTCTGCCGTATTGATTCCGTTTTCAAAATCACTTCTTCTAGGTTCTCGATTGGCTCTAGCATAGGATACATATAATTGATTCGTATTATTGATCTGATACGTCGCTCCTAATTTTGGGTTAAAAAAATCATAGTTTTCATCTACCTCCAAAGGAACACGATCTGATGTTAATCCAGAAGTTTCATATCCTACAAACCTACCTTGAAGATCCAAAAATGCACTCCATTTGTCATTTACTCTATAAGTAGTTTTTCCAAAAATTGTGAATTCATTTTTCTTTCCATTACCGAAATAGTAATTATCTCTTATTTCAGATCCTCCTGCATTTTGTGCCCAAATTACTTCTCCAAAATGATCTCCATCATAATGACTATAAAACGCACCAAAATCTACGTCTAGATTATGGTTTTTGTAATTTGCAGAAGCATTAACTACATAAAAATCATTATCTAACCATCTACGACGGATTAAATCTGTTGTATTTATCGTTTCTCCTCCTAAAACTATTGGTGTAAAATCATAATCTGCAAAATCCTCATCTTCCTTATATTGCTCAAAAAATCCTCTACCATACGTATAGTTTAATCCTAAGTTAGTAGACCAATTGTTGTTATACTTTTGGTTCCAGTGTAATTGGTAATGATCCTGTTTATAATTATCAACTTCGTTGTCATAAAAGCGAGTATCTCCGTTCTCGTCTGTATATTGACCTGCAGGATTAAATGTACGGTCACTGTCTAAAGTAGCTTGATCAATTCCGAACCAAGATTGATAAGTAATTTCATGCCCTCCAAAAGTAATTGCTTTTATTAATGTATTATCATCTACATATGACCCTTGTAGAAAATACGATTTAAGATCAGAAGAAGCTCTATCAATATATCCATCTGAAGCAATTGCAGATAAACGACCTGCAATCTCTATATGATCATTTAGCAATCCTGTACTAAATTTAAGATTATGTCTTCTGGTTCCAAAGGATCCAAATGAGTTAGAGATTTCTCCGTTTGCAGTTTCAGAAACAGCATCCGTCAATAAGTTTAAACTAGCTCCAAATGCTCCAGAACCATTGGTAGAAGTTCCAACTCCTCGTTGTAATTGTAAATTTTCTACCGAAGATGCAAAGTCTGGTAAATTTACCCAAAATGTTCCCTGACTTTCGGCATCATTAAACGGAATTCCATTTAAGGTTACATTAACTCTAGAAGCATCACTACCTCTCACACGAATATATGTATATCCTACTCCAGCTCCAGCATCCGTAGTGGTGACTACACCTGGTAAATAATTAAGTAATATTGGGATATCTTGACCAAGGTTACGACTTGCTAATTCTTCTTTAGATACATTAGAATGAGTAATTGGTGAATCGGCATCCACTCGAACAGATTTTACTAAAACTTCATCAAGTTTTTCAACTCCATTTGCAATGGAATCTTTTGGTTTTTCCTGAGCAAATAATTGCAAGCTCGAAAAGAAAATAATAAAATAAAATAATACGTTTTTCATTCGTAAAACATTATTACGAATAAAAGGGGTAATTATTCAAAGATTAAAAATTAATTAAATTCAAAATTGTAATGATTATACAATTTATTTTTCCCTAAAGTGTCATGGTTACATAATCATAACAACTTATGGATGTCCCTTGGCAGCATTACCCGCCCAGGTTCATTGGGTATGATCTCAGCCTTTTATAGGTTTTTGGTTAGAGGATTAGTCTTAAGAATTAATACTTGTTAATTCTCGCACTATAAGTCTCTTACATCGCACCTAATCTAAAGCACCCCTTTGAGATTTTGCCGCAAAAATACTATGTTTTATTGATTTATTGTAACTTTATTAAGTTTAAAAGCAATCCCCCTGTTTTTTTGAAGTTATAAAAAGGTATGAAAAACACAAAACGTTCCATAACGTTAAAAATAATTGCTGGGTATGCCTTAGCGATTGTGCTAGCAATTATTGCTTTTTGGGTGATTTACAGGCAATTAGGTAATTACACAGAAATAAACGAAAGGAAAAACGATAATAATGAGAAGTTAGTATTAGTTGGCGAAGCCATCACTGGTCTATATGAAGCAGAAAGTTTAACCAGAAATATAATTCAGACCTCGGATACCGAAAAATTTGCAGCTTATAAAATAAAGATTGATTCTATAATTACTACTATTGATCAAGTAGCAGGAATGTCTTTTGATGAGTTTCAATCAAATAAAATAGATAGTATTAAAATACTTATTGATAGTAAAAACGAAAATTTTGAAAAACTCATTGCAATATATGAGCAACAGAAAGAAAAAGGTTTAAAAGAAAATGTAATCGATCAACTTAAAAAATCTAGTAAGGAATATGGTAATTATCTTGATCTAGATAAGCGTATTAAAGATTACAATCCTGCCACAAAAAAACTTATAAAAAACCTATTAAATTGGTCAAAAAAAGATAACGAAGAACGTTTAACAAGCCAGACTTTAGATTCTGTTGCCAATCATTTCTATAAAGTATTAATTGAGGTAGAAGAAAAGGAAAGAAGATACGAACGTCAAATTACGGCCCGTGAAAATAAACTTCTAAAAAACGATCAAATTATTACCAAACAGCTTCGTGATTTAATGGCTGCAATTGAAGATAGTGAGCGAAAAGAATATCTGGCGAAACTAGAACGATCTAATAATATTCTGGATAAAACTTCTAATTTCATCATCATCATAACTGCAATTAGCTTGTTAATTGCCATCATATTTCTTTATTTAATCACTCGAGATGTTTCTAAGAGTCAAAAATACCGGAATGAACTGGAAGCGGAGAAAGTATATAAAGAGTCCCTTCTAAAAACCAGAGAATCCTTAATTAATACTGTAACTCATGATCTTCGATCTCCATTGAATACGGTTATTGGGTATTCTGATTTGTTAGAAAAAACAGGACTGAATAATAAACAGAAACATTATTTAAGTCACCTTAAGAAATCTTCAGACTATATTCTACATTTAGTAAATGATCTTCTTGACTTATCTAAACTTGAGGCTGGAAGAATGATCATCGAAGAACTTCCCTTTTCTCCTAAAAAATTGATCGAAAATACAATTTCCAGTATTATTCCTGTAAATGATACTAAAAAATTAGAAATCTTTATAAACTCTGAAAAAGAGCTTAACAAACAATACCTTGGAGATCCATTTAGAATAAAACAAGTTCTTACGAATTTAGTTAATAATGCCTATAAATTTACAGATTTAGGATCCATAACAATAGATAGTAAAATTGTACAAAATGGTCTTGCCGAAAAAGAACTTATTGTATCCGTAAAAGATACAGGTATTGGGATTACTCAAGAGCAGCAAAAATACATTTTCGAAGAATTTTCGCAAGGAGATGATGATACCGAAAAAAAATATGGTGGTTTTGGTTTAGGGTTAGCAATTACCAAAAAAATAATTAAGCTTCTTAACGGAAAAATTACATTAGAAAGCCAACTGGAAAAGGGGAGTGATTTTACTTTTTGTATTCCAATTAAACTTGCCAAAACACAAATTCTTGAAGAAGAAAATGAAGCTATAGAAATTCAGCATTTTACTAATAAAAAAGTTCTGATTGTTGATGATGACCTTAGTCAACTGGATTTAACCAGTGAAGTTGTATCGTTGATGAGTCTATCATATGATATCTGTGAAAATGGTGTAGACGCTATTAATCTTTTGAATAAAAACAAATACAATCTTATTCTTACAGATATCCAAATGCCAAAAATGGATGGTTTTGAACTTTTAAATACCATTCAAAAAAATGCTAATTATAGCGATATTCCGATCATTGCATTATCTGGAAGAACAGATACTTCATCTATTGAATATAAACAAGCTGGTTTTTCTGGAAGCCTTCGTAAACCATATGCTCCAAAAGATTTGATGGAATTAATAGCAAGTCTCTTAAAAATTGATGCGGTTGATTTAGGTTATGAAAATCAGATTACCGATCAGGAAGAGGATGCTACATACTCGCTAAATGATTTAATGCTTTTTGCTCAAGGAGATTCTGACTCTCTCTATGCTATTTTAGAAACCTTTTATAGTAGTACTATTAACAATATAGAAGAGTTAAAATCAGCAATGGAAAACAATGAAATTGATCAAATAAAAAAAATAGCGCATAAGATGCTACCAATGTTTAAGCAAATTAAAGCAAAAGAAGTAATCCCAATTTTAGATAAATTAGAACATCCTGATGAATACAATATAACGGCTAGTGAAATCTTTAAACTGACCAAAGAAGGAGTTCATAAAATAGAAGATTTAATCGATAAGTTAAATGTCAAAAACTAAAGACTGATATCGTATTGTTTTAACTTGTTATACAATGTTTTTCGATCGATATCCAACATTCTTGCTGCTTTTGCTTTGTTTCCATTTGCTTTTTCCAAAGCGTCGAGAATTAATTCCTGCTCATTTTGATTTTTAAACAATCCATAGGTCTGTTTAGCATTGTGAGACGCATATGCTACATCATTAGGTAAAACATCCATTGTAATCATATCATTTTGAGAAAGCAACACTGATCTTTTTACAATATTTTTTAACTCTCTTAGATTTCCTGGCCAATCGTATTTTTTAAATGTATCTAATACTTCATCCGCAAAACCAACGACATGCTTATCCAATTCGACATTAGATTCTTCGAGGAAATAATTTGCGAATAACATAAGATCTTCGATTCTATCTCTTAACGGAGGTACTTTTATAGAGAATTCGTTCAATCTATGATACAAATCTTCTCTAAACTCACCTTCTTTTACCGCATTACTTAGATCCTCATTTGTTGCCGCAATAACCCGAATATCAACTTCAATTTCTGTATTACTTCCTACTGGTTTAATCTTTCTTTCTTGCAACGCTCTTAGAAGTTGAACCTGCAATTCGTAACTCAGATTACCTATTTCATCTAAAAACAAAGTGCCACCGTTTGCAGCTTCAAAATGTCCTACTTTATCATTTACGGCTCCTGTAAAAGAGCCTTTAATATGACCAAAAAACTCACTAGAAGCAATTTCTTTTGGAATGGCTCCGCAATCCACAGGCACAAATGGCTTATCTGCTCTTTTGCTTGCTTTATGAATACTACTGGCAACATATTCCTTTCCTGTTCCACTATCTCCAATAACCAGCACAGACATACGAGTAGGTGCAACAAGAGCGACATACTCATTTAACTTCTTTGAGGCATCACTAACTCCTTTTACAAAAGAATTATTTGTACGATGACGCACTTGATTAGAAGCAGGGATTTTAACTTCATTTTGAGTATCCCCTTTCTTATCCGTTTTCAGTGCTTTTTCGATAATTTGAAGAATAGTATCGGGATTAAAAGGCTTAGATATGTAATCAAAAGCTCCTTGTTTAATAGCATTAACCGCCATATTTATTTCTGCATAACCAGTCATAATAACGACCTGAGTCTTTGGGTTTTTTGCCCTAATATCTTCAAGCAGTGTAATACCATCTCTATCTGGTAAACGTACGTCTGTCAGCACCACATCAAATACACGCTCTTGAATTTGTATAACAGCCTCATTACCAGAAAAAGAAGTTGACACCTCATATCCTTTTTTTTGTAAAAAAGTTTTGAGCATTGTACAAAAAGCTACATCATCTTCAACTATTAGTAATTTAGACATATTCATATCATTTAATTCTAAAATGTATTACATAAAATTAAACATTAAAAACATTTAATTATTCTATAACATCAAAGAAATATATAAAATAAAAAAGAGACCCTTGGGATTGGGTCTCTTTTTAGCACTAAACAACTTTATATCGCCTTTTGGTTGCAAAACGATATTCCTTTTCTACCCCTAGATTTAAGATTTGTCGTCTGGCTTAATCCATTCGCCATTAGCGCTTGCAAATACAACTTTAGTGTAGTTATCTTTACTTTTAAGAATAATTTTATAGGTATTATCCTTAGAAATGTAAGCTTTATATATACGTAAGTTTTCAAAATCTTTTGCGGCTGCATCCTGAATTGCCATTGGTAGTTCTACAATTTCAATCTCAGTGTATTCTTGCAGCTCATATTCATAATCCATAAACTCCCACCTATCATTTTCAGCCAAGTCGTCTTGTGCAATCACTCCCTGTGCTGATGTAATACTAACTACTATAGCGATGATCATTTGTAAATTTTTCATTTGTTTATAATTGTAAAAACTTGTTTTACGATTATATAGATAGGAATAATTGTTCCAAAACACAGTTTATCAAAAAAATACACGCAATAACTTGATTATCAGTATTTTGATTATTATAAAATAAATTAAAAAAGCATAAAAAAGTGTAGAATCCACACAAAAGTGTGGAAATTTTACACACTTTTATGCAAAACAATTATAGTCATAAAGGTTTTCTACGATTGGATTTTTTTAAAGCTTGTCTTTTCTTACTTTCTAATCTCTTTTTGATAGAAGCTTTAGACGGTTTAGAGGGCTTTCTTAATTTCGGAATGTAGACACTAGCTTTCAGAATATCTAATAACCTTTTAATCACTAGCTCCTTATTTTTATGTTGACTTCTAGTATCACCACATTGAAGAATTAAATTTCCCGATTTAGTTATTCTTGAAGCTAACTTATTAAGGATGCGTTGTTTTTCCTCATCGCTAATTCCTTGCGAATCCATGATATTAAAACTAAGTTCGATTTTCGAAGATACCTTATTTACATGTTGACCACCAGCACCAGAACTCCTAATGGCTTTATACTTTAATTCACTTATAATTATTGAAGTGTTCATGAGAAAAGCCTTACCTGATGTGCTGATTTTAATAAATCATTCACTGTCTTTACTGGGTTAAAGGTAGTTAACGGGACTTCTACAAAAACACTAATCCAGTTAGCCATAGCTCCATTCCACAACCCAGGCAATTCTAATGCTTTTACAATACTTCCATTCAGAGTTTTTCTGGTAATAAAACCAGCATCTGGATCTACAAAGTCTTGCAAATTAAATTTATTGCCTTTATAATCACGAACTCCACATACTAAATCCACAGGATTAAAATGAGTAGCACTCGTTAAAATATCCTGTTGTCTCCGATCATTTTTATTGATCTGAGGTGTTTCTATAATTTGTAAAACTAGCCTACCATTTTCTCGTTTGATCCAGAAAGGACCTCCTCCTGGTTCTCCTTCATTGATAACCATTCCACATACACGAATTGGACGGTTCAGAGATTCTTTTAAAAACTGTATTTTGTGTGTTTCTGCAAATTTATCAAAGTCTAATGGTAACCTAACATTAAGTTGTTGCACCAAAAACTTTTTGATATCCTTTAGCTCAGCTTCAGATGGAGTTTTCTCATCGATCGCATTTAATATCCTTCGTACTTCATCCTGCGTTTCTATAAGTTTACCAGCCAATATTTTTTTATAACCAGATACTTCGTCTTGATATTTACGTACCACCACATTATCTATATTCTTGACATACACAATATCTGCATCAAGTTCATTGAGATTTTCTATTAATGCTCCATGTCCTCCAGGTCTAAATAATAAAGACCCATCTTCGGTTCTATACAACTTATTCTCCTCGGTAACAGCAATCGTATCTGTCTCTGATTTTTGAAATGAGTAGGTTATGATAAAATTAGTATCGGTTTCTTCTTCTACCTTTTTCTTAATTCTTTCAAATTCATATTTAAATGCCTCCAAATGTTCTTTAGAAATAGTAAAATGTAGCCTAGAATCTCCATTGGAATTTTTATTATATCCTGCAGCTTCGAACAAATGTTCTTCAAAAGAAGTGGATATGCTATTATTATATTTATGAAAAGGTAATAATCCCTTTGGGTATGCACCAAAGTTCAGTCCTTTTTCTTTAAGCATCATCTCAACAAAAATATAAAGTTGTCTTCCTTCAGATAGTGTTTCAAAGTTCGGATAGGAATTTTTTACTTTTTCCATCACTAAACTATAAAAAGGAAATTTTTCTAAACCTATTAAAAAGAGTCGTATTGCATTTGCTTTTTCATGATTGGTATATGAATTTAAACTTTCTTTTTCATATTCGTAAGTATCTAAAAACCGAAACAAATCTTTAAACATTCTTGTAGCTGCACCAGATGCTGGTACAAATTTTACCGTTTCCAAACTAGAAGCTCTGGATTCATATAATTTAGTTAGTTCTGTCTGGTAATGCTCAGAAAACTTTAAGATACCGTTATCAAGACTAGCCGCACTTCTAAGAGCTACAAATGGAATTTCATTTTTAAAAGTCTCTATCTGAGATAATACTTTTTCTACTGTTAACCCTTTGGATTTAATCAGTTTAATATCTTTATCTGTAATATTCACTTTTTCTGTTCAATTAATTGATCAATAGCTTTTACCGCTTTATTGAAACGAGTTGTAAAATCTCCTTTTAAAGTAATATATGGAAATTTATTCTTTTCTAAAGATTCCTTAAATCGAAAAAACATTTCTTTCCTTTGGTGAGGTTTATCTCTTAGATCATCAGGAGTCCAAGGAACGTCAATATAAGTCAAAAGATATAAATCGTAAACATTTTCTAGTGAAATTTTGTTCATGATTTCTGGAACCATTCCATCATAATATGCCTCAGAATACACTTTAATTTCCAAAAGATTAGTATCACAAAATATAATTTTGTTTCCTTTTTCAACAATCTCATTTTCCAATTTCATTTGGCCTATTGCAATAGGTATCAAATCTTCATAAGAACATACCTCCTTTTTCTCATCCCATTTTTTCTGTAGATACTCCCTCATGTATTCTAATACCCAATCCGTAGAATAGTACTCAGCTAGCTTTTTAGACAGCGTAGTTTTACCAGTAGATTCTGGTCCGAATAATACGATTCTTATACAGTCACCAGTTTTTTGTCTAAGCTTTTCTTCCATGCTAAATACCCAAAAATTGCCATAATCGTAAATATAACATACTGAAAACTGGTAAATGTGAATCCTTTATAGAAATATAAGGGTATCGAAATAACATCACCTATAATCCAAAAAATCCAATTTTCGATTTTCCTTCTTGCCATTAACCACATACCTACAAAAAATATAGCTGTGGTCAGTGTATCTACATAGGCAGTCCAATCATTCCATTTTTCAAATGCAATATATACGGTATAGACAAAAATTAATGTTGCTATAAAAATTACCACTTCAATTATTTTCTCCTTAGACGTTGTTCGGGAAATAGGAGTAGTCTGTGTCCCATCTATTTTTCTTGTCCAAACATACCACCCATATATACTCATGATAAAATAATATGCATTGATCATCATGTCTCCTAACAACGACCATTTTAACAAAAGATAGACATAAATAGAAGTACTTATTATCCCTGTTGGATATACCCATATTTTATTAAACCAAGCAAAAAGAACACTTGCTATCCCAAAAAGGACGGCAACAATTTCCAAAGAAATATCCAACGTAGCATATTCTGCATATTGCCCAAACAAAAAATCAAAAATTTGGCTCATAGTCGCTTCTGTTGCTTTTTACCAGTTTCATATAAACTAATACATGGTCCATTTCCCCAAAGGCATTTTTAATTTCTTCAGTTAGAAATGGCATAACCTTATCATATTCTCCATATACTTGGGTACTCAATGGATTTTCTAAAACTGTAAACTCCGAAGTTCGTAGTTTTTTTATAAATCGAATAATATGTTCTTCAAAATTACTCTGTAACGGTGTGAGTGTTAATTCTACTGATATCTCCATACGTCTATTAAATGATTAAGAATATACAACATTAAGCATATGGTAAAGCATATACACAAGTAAAGCCATCAAATTCTGTAAATGTAATATCGTAATGATTTATGTTATCTTTATAATGAATACTTCCTGCAGTGAACGGCATATTTAAATCAAATGGCATAATATGAATGTTCTGTTCAAAACTTAATCCTGGCGTTGCAAATAGTTTATACAATGATTCTTTTGCTCCCCAAATAACAGTTAATATACGCGTTTTTTCTTCGGTATGTTGATCTACAAATTCTTGTTCAGATTCTATAAACTTGTGAGCAATCCGATGAATCTTTTCACGTTGTTTTTCTATATCGATCCCTACAAGTTTATCACTAACAATAACTCCTGCATACTCGTATGAATGTGTTATAGAAATTTGTTTCCCGTCTTTAAGATGAGGCTTCCCAAAATCATCATAATACAGATCATGATCTGTGTAACCAAAAATTGCTAATAAATGCCTAACACTCATAAATCCTCTTTTATGCATATCTGATTTCATGTTATCCACTCTGTTTTGGCAATGATCGGTTAACTGAATTCCTTCACATAAAAACTCAAAAGATTCTTCTATCTTCCAAATCAATATATTAGTACTTTCATCTACTGTTATAGTTTTGTAAAGAGGCATATATTCTTAAAGTTATTACGTACCTTTGCAAACTGAAATTCAAGAACCAGCGTCTTGATTTTCAGGAGACGAATTTAGAATAATTTAGTGCGATATACTAAAAATTATTGCACTTCATAAATATAAAACAGATACTATGAGTACCAAAACAATGCCTTATGTTCCTTACAAGGTTAAAGATATTTCATTAGCTGACTGGGGAAGAAAAGAAATCGAATTGGCAGAAGCTGAAATGCCAGGTCTTATGTCACTTCGTGAAGAGTATAAAGACGAACAACCCCTAAAAGGTACACGTATTGCTGGTTGTCTTCATATGACTATCCAGACGGCAGTGTTAATAGAAACATTACAAGCTCTTGGAGCAGAAGTTACATGGAGTTCTTGTAATATTTTTTCTACACAAGATCAAGCGGCGGCTGCTATTGCTGCAGCGGGAACTGCAGTGTATGCCTGGAAAGATATGACCGAAGAAGAATTTGACTGGTGTATTGAACAAACATTATTCTTTGGAGAAGATAGACAACCATTAAATATGATTCTTGATGATGGTGGTGATTTAACGAATATGGTTTTAGATCGTTATCCAGAATTATCTGCTGGAATAAAAGGTTTATCTGAGGAAACAACTACTGGTGTTCATCGTTTATACGAACGTGTAAAAAATGGAACACTAACAATGCCTGCAATCAACGTTAACGATTCTGTTACTAAGTCTAAATTCGACAACAAATACGGTTGTAAAGAAAGTGCTGTAGATGCTATTCGTCGTGCAACTGATGTTATGCTTGCTGGAAAACGTGTAACAGTTTGTGGATATGGTGATGTTGGTAAAGGTACTGCTGCTTCTTTTAAAGGTGCAGGAAGTATTGTTACCGTTACCGAAATTGACCCAATCTGTGCGCTACAAGCTGCTATGGATGGTTTTGAAGTTAAAAAACTAGAAACTGTTATAGGAAACAGTGATATCGTTATCACGACAACTGGAAATAAAGATATTGTACAAGGGCATCATTTTGAAGCTTTAAAAGACAAGGCAATTGTATGTAATATCGGGCATTTTGATAATGAAATTGATATGGCCTGGTTAAACGAAAAGTACGGACATACTAAAGACACAATTAAACCTCAAGTTGACAAATACAACGTAAACGGAAATGATGTTATCATCCTTGCCGAAGGTCGTTTAGTAAACCTAGGTTGTGCAACAGGTCATCCAAGTTTTGTAATGAGTAATTCATTTACAAACCAGACTTTAGCACAAATCGAGCTTTGGAAAAACAGTGAAAAATACGATAACCAAGTATACATGCTACCAAAACATTTAGATGAAAAAGTAGCAAAATTACACTTGGCTAAAATTGGTGTTGAACTTACAGAGTTACGTAATGATCAAGCTGAATATATTGGCGTAACTGTAGAAGGGCCATTTAAACCTGAACATTACAGATACTAATTAGATTGCGTTGCTTCTAAGTTTTTAGACCGCTTCGCTTTAGCATAATAAAAAAACCCTTATCATTTTTTGATAAGGGTTTTATTTTTCACTTTACTTTCTTTTCCTGAAAATATAACTCATCCATACAGGATCGTTTTCTTCTGATACTATAGATTGTCTATCTACAAACTCCCAATTTGCTGCATTCATATAATTTAATAAATCCGAAGTTCCTTCTAAATTTTCCAGTTGCTTAATCGTTATTTGCTTTCCTTCTAGTGATTTTTGTTCCTGAACTTTTATTCTTTTTACTCTTCCACTATTATTGGCCTTTTGTATTACAATAACTTCTAAATAATCATATTTTGGAAGTTCTTGCCCTATAACTTCGACACTTACAAATAATACAAAAAGGGCACACCATAAGGAACGAATCATTGAAATTTTCATACTTTTATTCAGTTTTGTGATTTCACGTCATAAATTTAGGCAATTCCTTTTATCTATTTCACTATGAAATTACTTTTCACCTTTTGTCTTATCACCTCGATCACCTTGGGACAAAATAACAATAATGCCTTTCAAAATATTAAAAAACAATTCACATTAATTTCTGAATTAAAAGAAAAAAATCGACTTACAGAAAAAGAAATTCCTTATTTCTGTAAAGACATAAGTGTTGAAGGTTTATTAACCTATTATTATAAAGACAAAAGCTTAAAACTCATTGTACATGCTTATGATCAAGGGCATTATACCATTACTCATAATTATTATGTTCAAGATGAAATATTATTCTTTTATTTTTCAGAAGAACATGTTGATAACGACACCTCTATTCACGACAAACACACAGGAGAATTATTGGCTATACAAGAAAATTGGAGTGTCTCAGAAACCAGAATTTACTTTGATTCCAATGAAGCAATAAAATGCTTAACAAAGGGATACGACAATATAAATACCACTAAAGAAATCAGAGAAAATTATGAACGCCTATCCGATCATTTTAAGAATAAGGAAATAGTTTGTAATGATAAGGAAGTATCCAAAATTCTATCAAGATATTCCAAGCTTATTGCCTATATGGGTCAAAATACTAAAGGTATTTGTCCTGTTCATATGTAATCAATAGGATAAAAAAAACCTTTTCAAGTTAACTTGAAAAGGTTTTTATATTTATTACAAAGGAAAATATCCTTATGCTTCAAAAGGAACTATTGAAACATATGATTTATTATCTCTCTTTTTAGTAAACTTTACTACACCATCTACTTTAGCGTGTAGTGTATGGTCTTTACCAGCGTAAACATTCTCACCTGGTTTATGTGCTGTACCTCTTTGTCTTACAATGATGTTACCAGCTATGGCAGCTTGTCCACCAAAAATCTTAACACCTAAGCGTTTCGATTCTGATTCTCTACCATTCTTAGAACTACCAACTCCTTTTTTATGAGCCATTTTCTTAAGGTTTTATCTGTTAAACTTAAAATCAGATGTTGGAGCAATTACGCTTTACCACCATCTAATTCGTCTTGCCATTTCTTTAATTCATCCCACTTACCATCTGCAGCAAGTTTTGCTTGTGCTGGCCAAGTATCTGTAACGTGATTTCCACGCACATCTGCAATAATCTCTGAAATCTTGGCAGCATCAGTCTTTGCCAATTCGGCAAACGTACTAATACCTGCTTCCACTAGGGTAGATGCAATTTTAGGTCCGATACCTTCAATTTTCTTAAGATCATCTGCTTTAGCTGCTTTTTTAGGAGCGGCTTTCTTTGGTGCTTCAGCTTTCTTAGGAGCAGCAGCTTTTTTAGCTTCTACTTTCTTTTCTGCTTTAGGAGCAGCTTTCTTAGTTTCCTTTTTAGGAGCAGCTTTCTTAGCTCCAGAGGCTACTATACTTTCAATAATGATTTCAGTAAGAGATTGACGGTGACCATTTTTAACACGGTATCCTTTACGTCTCTTTTTCTTGAAAACAATAACTTTATCACCTCTTAGGTGTCTTGTGATTTTTGCTCCTACCTGAGCTCCATCTATAGCCGGGGCGCCTAAAGTAACATTGTCTCCATCTGCAGTAAGAAGTACTTTATCAAAAGATACTTTATCTCCTTCTTCTCCTGCTAAACGATGAACAAAAACTTTTTGGTCTTTTGCAACTTTAAATTGCTGCCCTGCTATCTCTACAATTGCGTACATAGCGTAACGTTTAATTAATTTTTACAATAAAAAACTTTCGCCTATCCAAAATAAGCGGTTGCAAATATACTGCTAATTAATTAACTGACAAACATTTTACGCTTTTATGGGATGCGAATTATGCTTTTTTTTGATGTTCCAACTATCTTTTAATAATTGCATAAAAGACAATGTAAGTACAAATGTAGTTGCAAAACCCATAATTGCCGCCACAAAAACCACAATTCCTACGCCAACATGATAATGAGAGCTCCAATTTGCAAGCATTTCCGGAAGAAAATTTGTATTAATATTGGTTACATAAATAGCAAAGAAAATAGTAAAAATTAACGTTGCATTAAACCCAGTAAACAATCCAGCCATAAAACCTTTTTGATATTCAAAAGCACCTCCTTTTTCAACCTTATAGTCTTTCATGGCTTTATATAATCCTATAGCTACAATAATTCCATTACCTAAACTAAAAACTGGATTGGTTTGGACTCCAATTAACGATAGAATTAAAAAATAGACAATAAGTCCAATTGAGATCATAACACCATATTTAACAGGAATAGTTGACTTTTTCATAATTCTATATATTTGGTTTAACAGAAATTTATGAATTCTTAGCGGTTTTTCGCCTTAAAAAACTGTTAATTTATTGCTATTAAGTACTTTAGCACAGATCTCTACTTTTTTTCATATAAAGTTGTAACAAAACACGATATTTACACACAAATTCTTTTAAACAAAATTATTACTAATGAAAAATAAACTTTATGCAATCGCTTGTGGGCTTATGATATCTATATCTGCTAGCGCACAAGAAGTAGAATTTACAGAATATGATCTGGATAATGGTCTTCATGTAATTCTACATCAAGACAATAGCGCACCTGTTGTCACCACTTCTGTTATGTACCATGTAGGAGGAAAAGATCGTACAGAAGGACGTACAGGATTTGCTCATTTCTTCGAGCACTTATTATTTGAAGGTACCAAAAATATAGGAAGAGGAAAATGGTTTGAAATAGTATCTTCTAATGGAGGTCAAAACAATGCCAATACTTCTCAGGACCGAACATATTATTATGAAGTATTTCCTTCTAACAACCTACAATTAGGATTATGGTTAGAATCAGAACGTATGTTACATCCTGTAATTGACCAAAAAGGTATTGACACACAACAGGAAGTTGTAAAAGAAGAAAAAAGACTCCGTTACGATAATTCTCCATACGGACAATTTTTACCTGTTTTAGGAAAAAACTTATTCAAAGCGCATCCATATAAGGATCCTAATATTGGATACATGAAAGATTTGGATGCTGCAACTTTAGAAGACGTAATTGCTTATAACAAAAAATACTATGTTCCAAACAATGCGGTATTAGTTGTTGCTGGTGATATCAAGATTGATGAGACTAAAAAGTTAATCAATGAGTATTTTGCTCCAATTCCAAAAGGAGAAGAAGTATTAAGAAATTACCCTAAAGAAGAACCTATTACACAGGAAATAACTACGAAGGCGTATGATCCAAACATACAGATACCAGCTACTGGAGTAGCGTATAGAACTCCTGGTTTTAAAGAAAGAGACGCCTATGTTCTGGAAATGATTTCTACATATCTTAGTGATGGGAAAAGTTCTAAACTATACAAGAAAATGGTGGATGAACAAAAACAAGCATTACAAGTTGGGGCATTTAGTATTCCTCAAGAGGATTATGGAATGTATTTAGTTTTTGCACTTCCTGTAGGAGACACAAAACTCGATGTTTTAGTTAATGAAATGGAAGAAGAAATTGCCAAGGTAAGAACCGAGCTTATTTCTGAAAAAGATTATCAAAAATTGCAAAACAAGTTTGAAAATCGTTTTGTTAATTCCAATTCAAGTGTATCAGGAATTGCTAATTCTTTGGCAAGATATAATATGCTTTATAACAATACTAATCTAATCAATAAAGAGATCGAAATCTACCGCTCTATAACTCGTGAGGAGATTAAGGAGGTTGCAGAGAAGCATTTAAAACCTAATCAAAGATTAGTAATAGATTACTTACCAAAAGAAAAAGCCGAAAACTAAGAAATATTAAAACATGAAAAAAATACTTATAACATTGGTTTTGGCTTTTATGGTCGTAAACCTACAAGCTCAAGTAGATAGGAGTAAAATGCCAAAACCAGGGCCTTCTCCAGAAATAAACCTAAAAGAGGCACAACGTTTCGAATTAGGCAATGGACTAAAAGTGTTGGTTGTTGAAAATCATAAATTACCAAGAGTTAGCATCCAATTACAAATTGATAACTCTCCTATAGGAGAAGGAGATAAAGCTGGTGTAGCTAGTCTTACTTCTAGTTTACTAGGAAATGGTTCTAAATCAATTTCCAAAGATGATTTCAACGAAGAAGTAGATTTCTTAGGTGCCAGTATGAATTTTGGATCTCAAAGCGCTTTTGCTTCTTCACTTTCTAAATATTTCCCAAGAATTATGGAATTAATGGCTGATGCAGCGATTAATCCTAATTTCACTCAAGAGGAATTCGAAAAAGAAAAAGCAAAATTAATTACAGGATTAAAAACCCAAGAAAAAGACGTCTCTTCTATTGCAAGTAGAGTACAAAATGCACTTGCATATGGTGTGCAACACCCTTATGGTGAATTTGCTACAGAAGAAACTGTAAACAAGGTAACACTTGCTGATGTTGAAAAATTCTATTCTGATTATTTTACCTCTGCAAATGCTTATTTAATTGTAATCGGTGATGTCAAATTTGATGAAGTACAGAAATTAGTTAAGAAAAATTTCACTCCTTGGGCTAAAAAGACGTCAATATCTGTTGGTTACACTAAACCATCAAATGTGCAGTATACACAAATTAATTTTGTAGATGTTCCTAATGCAGTGCAATCAGAAATCGCGGTTCAAAATCTAGTAGATCTTAAAATGAGTGATCCTGATTATTTTTCTGCACTTGTAGCCAATCAAATTTTAGGTGGAGGTGGAGAAGCTCGTCTTTTCTTAAATCTTCGTGAGGACAAAGGATATACTTACGGTTCTTATTCTAGAATAGGAAATGACAAATACGCTCCTTCCAGATTTAGTGCAACTGCAAGTGTGCGTAACGTTGTTACAGATAGCTCTGTTGTTGAGATTTTAAAAGAAATCGATCGTATCACTAAAGAACCAGTTTCTGCAGAAGAATTAAAAAACACTAAAGCAAAATATCTTGGTAATTTTGTGCTTGCACTAGAAAGACCTGAAACTATTGCTCGTTATGCTTTAAATACTGAAACAGAAGGATTACCTAAGGATTTCTATAAAACCTATATAGAACGAATTAATTCAATCACGGTAGAGGATGTTCAAAAAGCTGCTAAAAAATATTTCAGCTCAGGTAATGCTCGTATAGTTGTTACAGGAAAAGGAAGTGATGTTATAGAAAATTTGGAAAAAGTGACTTTTAATGATAAAAAAGTACCTGTTTTCTATTTTGATAAGTTTGGAAACAAAACAGAAAAACCAGATTATAATGCTGCCACACCAGAAGGTGTAACCGCTCAATCAGTTTTAGAGAATTACTATAAAGCTATCGGAGGAAAAGATAAGCTAGAAGCTGTACAATCTACATTTTTTACTGCTGAAGCTCCTTTTAACGGGAACACGCTAGGGTTAATATCTAAAACAACCGCTAAAAACCAATCACTGCTTGAGGTTAAGTTTGGGGCTATGACTGCTCAAAAAGTTGTTTTTGACGGTGAAAAAGGATATGTAATGGCACAAGGTCAACGAATGGATTACACTGATGCACAAATTACGGATGCTAAAAGTGATTCATATCCTTTTGCTGAACTTAAAAACTCTGCAGCTACTTTGGATGGAGTACAGCCTTATGAAAATGGCAAAGCATATGCTATTAAACTAAGTGATAAAAAAACAGCTTTCTTTGATACTGAGACTGGCTTAAAAGTAAAAGAAGTAACGATACAAGAACAAGCAGGACAGAAAATTCCAGTTGCTGTTATGTATAGTAACTATAAAGAAGTTAATGGAATTAAGTTCCCTTTTACAATTTCTCAATCTTTAGGACCTCAGAAAATTGACTTTACGGTAAAAGAAGTAAAAATCAATGAAGGAGTAACTGAAGAAGATTTTAAATAGTATTTATTCTATTAATACCTTATTCATAAAGGTTCGTTCTTTTGCAGAACGGACCTTTATTTATTTCTATTAGCTAGATACACTCCCAGAATAATAACTCCTGCAGCAATTACTTGATAAAAAGAAAATTCTTCTCCATCAAGTAATCCCCACGCTAAAGCAACAATCGGAATCGTATATGTCACTGAAGTTGCAAAAACAGGGCTACTAATCTGCACCAACTTATTAAACAAAACCTTAGCAATACCAGTACCTACTACAGCAAGAATAGAAATATACATTAAACTTGTATGCACTACTGGATTAGCCATTACTTCGGATTTAAAAAAATCCGAGCAATATAAAACTATCAAAGAGGGAATTACTAAAACAATAAAATTACCATTAGCAATTGCCATCGGAGAGATATTTTGCATATATCTTTTTATGATATTTACATTAATTGCATAACAAACAGACGCACATAGCACCAGAGAAGCGTACCAATAATTCTGATGAGGATTTATAGAAGCACCTTCCCATATCAAAGCCAAACATCCTATTAATCCTACAATAACACCAAGTAATTGGTTTTTATTAAAGCTTATCGAAAAGATTAAAGTTCCTAAAATTAAAGTGACTAATGGAGTTGTAGAGTTTAATATAGAAGCTATTGCACTATCTATTTCTGTTTCTGCAAAAGCAAATAAAAACGCTGGAATAAATGTCCCTAAAAAACCAGATATAATTACCCACTTCCATTCGTTTTTCTTAATAGTCTTAATACTCTTATAACCAACTAAAAATAAAAACACTGCTGCAAACAATGTTCTTAACGCTCCTAATTGCATAGGAGTCAACCCTATCAATGATTTTTTTATTAGTATAAATGAGCTTCCCCAAACTACGGATAGTACTGCTAAATATATCCATTTTACATTTGTGTTTTGCATGTGCTGTTTTATAAGCTGCAAAAATCATTAAAATTATGAAAGTAATGATGCGGTATAGATAAAAATTAACTACAGTTTAGCTTTATTCTTTCCATTGTATAGTTTCCATAAAGTGAATAATATCATTTCTCAGATATTTTGCTGCTGGAAGTATGGAATCGTAATTTGGTTTTACTTTAAAATAAACAGAGCCTGATACAAAATGATGTAGACTATCTGTTACATAAAACTGACAAGAAGAAGCAGCATTGCCTGACACCTCATATATTCTTCCATATACTTTTTTTTCTGGATACACAAAGTCTTTTGGCTGGATAGCATCTGCTTTTATAAAATGTTCTTGAGTAAGGTTCTGCGCATCTCTAAGCAATGAATCCAAATTATTCTCTATATCATAATAAGAAACATAAATCGTTGCCTTTAATTTTGGATAATTAATATTATACCAGCAAGCTCTATTTCCTTTAGCTTTTTGAAATTTCGCAATTTCATTTTTTTCAAAACTATAAGAACAATCTAATGAGGATTTTTCATACTTAGGAGATGGATAATCTAACCTTAGCATCGCTTTCGGCTTTGGCAACGTATCACCTCCACAAGAAAATAAGGCACACACTATAATTCCTAAAAATAATTTGCTCAACGCATTATTCATTGATTGTCAATTTTATTCGTTTTATTCGTTTTTTATCTAGGGATTCTATTTTAAAACTATATTTCCCTAACACTACTGTTTCTCCCTGTTTAGGAAAACTTCCTAGTATTTCTAATAATAATCCAGCGACCGTTTCTGCATCCCCTTTTTTGTTCTCAAATATTGAATTATCCTCTAATTTAAGTACTTTATAAAAATCTTTCAACGATGTTCTTCCTTCAAAAACATAATTATTATCATCTAACTTAGAAAATATTAAATCTTCATCATCAAAGTCATTACTAATATCTCCAACTATTTCTTCTATAATATCCTCTAAGGAAATTAAACCACTGGTACCTCCATATTCGTCTACAACAATCGCCAAGTGATTCTTTTTATCTTTAAAATCATTTAGCAAATCATCTAATTTTTTATTCTCAGGAACAAAATAAGGTTCTCGTACCAAACTAACCCAATCTACTTGTTTATCGTTAATATACGGCAATAGATCTTTTACATATAGAATCCCTGTTACTTTATCAATACTGTCTTCATATACAGGAATACGTGAATATCCATGTTCAATGATTTCAGGAATAATTTTGGCATATTCTAATTCACGATTAAGCGCAAAAATATCAATCCTTGGCCTCATTACCTGTTTTGTATCTGTGTTTCCGAAGGACACAATTCCTTCTAATATTTTCTTTTCTTCAGAAGTGGTATCCTTATCTGATGTTAACTCTAAAGCCTGAGATAATTGATCAACGCTGATATTTGACTTTTGTTTTCCTAATTTATTATGAATACCAATAGTTACAGCTCGCATTGGAAAACTAATTGGAGAAAAAATCCAATCCAAAACACCTAACGGTCTTGCCATAAAATTAGCAAACTTTACCTTATTTCTACTAGCATAGATCTTAGGCAAAATTTCTCCAAAAAGTAAAATCAAAAAGGTAACTAGTCCTACCTCTATAATAAAACGAAGATTTAACCAATCTAAATCAAACAATTTAATATCATCAAGGCTTTTAAAATAAATCTCCCCCAAAGAATCAAATAGTAATACAATAGCGATATTAATAAAGTTATTAGCAACCAATATAGTAGCCAATAACTTCTTTGGTCTACTAAGTAGTTTTGAAATTATCTTTTGGTTAACAGTAGGATCTTCTCCATCTATTTTTAGGTCTGAAGGTGTAAGCGAAAATAACGAAACCTCGCTTCCAGAAATTAAGGCAGAACATACCAATAATAAAATAAGGACAAGCAAATTAATTGCTTGCATCGAATCAAAAACAAATAATGAAATCAACAAAGGTTCAGGATCAGGGTCCAAATTATATGTATTTAGTTAAACATATCAGAACGGAAGATCATCTTCTTCCATATCTGGAGATGAAGGCGAAACGGATTGTGAGTTATCAACCGATTGAGTGTTCACCACTGGTTGTTTTTGCTCAATTATCCCAGCCTGTGGATTTTCCGTTTTTGGTGTTAAAAATGTAAAATCCGTACATTGTATTTCTGTACTATACCTATCTTTCCCTTGCTCATCTTGCCACTTTCTGGTTTTAAGACGGCCTTCTATATAGACTTTATCTCCTTTTTTTAGGTATTTTTCACAGATTTCTGCAGCTTTATTACGCACAACAATATTATGCCATTCTGTAGAAGTAACTCGTTCTCCAGTAGTTTTATTCACATAAGAATCATTAGTTGCCAGCGGAAACCTACCAATACAATTCCCTCCTTCAAAATAATGCATTTTCACTTCATCACCAGTATGACCAATAAGCATTACTTTATTCAACGTTCCAGACATACACTTTATATTTATAGTAAATGTACTAAAAAAGCATCATACCTAAAAAAACCGATCTATAAAATTACCTAGTAATATAGGTACTGGATATGAATGAATCTTGTTTGATTCTATTAGCTCATATTCTTCTCTGATTTCTGGAGATTTATCGATCTTTATTATGTAGAAACGAGTATATAAATGTTGATGAGATAGCTTATGAACAACAAACTTTTCTTCAAAAAGAGTAAGCTCGATATCCATATCTTTTACTAGACTTTTATAAACAGTATCTTCTTTTATAGTTATTAGATCTAACTCGCCATCACCTTCTATTAAGGGAAATTCGTATAAATTTTGCCAAATACCTTTACCTCTTCTTTGTTTAATTATTGTTTGTCTATTATTAATTACGAATATCAGATAATTAAAATATCGCTTTTTGATCTTTAGTTTTTTTAGTTTAACTGGTAATGATACTACTGTTCCTTTTTGTAATGATCCACAACTATCATTTAATGGACATACAATACAATAAGGACTTTGAGGTTTACACTGCAATGCCCCAAACTCCATGATCGCCTGATTATAAGTTGCGGGCTGTTCTGGATCAATTAGTTCAAAAGCAATTTTTTTAAACTCTTTTATTCCTGTAGTACTATTAATAGGAGTATCAATATTAAAATATCTTGATAACACTCTATATACATTACCATCTACTACAGGAACTGCTTCATTATAACATATCGATGCTATAGCACTTGCTGTATAATCACCAACACCTTTTAACTTTAATAAATCCTTATAATTATCAGGAAAAACTCCATTGAGATCATTAGCTATATATTTTGCAGTAAAATGCAGATTTCTTGCCCTGGAATAATATCCCAATCCTTGCCATAATTTAAGCACCTGTTCTTCTTCTGCTTTTGCTAAATCAAAAACAGTTGGATATTGACCTGTAAATGCCAAATAATATGGTAATCCTTGTGCAACTCTGGTCTGTTGAAGTATAATTTCGCTCAGCCAAATACGGTATGGGTCGGTTGTTTCTCTCCATGGCATCGATCTTTTGTTTTGTAAGTACCACGAAATGAGTTTTTTAGAGAAAATCATAGTAAAATCTTATGTTTTGTAAAATTATACCTTTAAAAGATGATAATTTCATCTTAAGTATTGATATTTTGGATTTTAAATTGTTATATTTGCCCCCTTGAAAATTTAAAAACCCCTAAATAGGTAATATAATGACTAAAGCAGATATTGTAGCAAAAATTTCAGAAAAACTAGGAATTGAAAAAGGAGATGTTCAGGCAACTGTTGAAACCTTTATGGAAGAAGTAAAAAGTTCTTTAGAGAGCGGTGATAATGTATACCTTAGAGGTTTTGGTAGCTTTATCATCAAGACAAGAGCTGAAAAAACTGGCCGTAATATTTCTAAAAACACTACAATCAAAATTCCTGCACATAATATTCCTGCCTTTAAACCGGCAAAAGTATTTGTGGAAGGTGTAAAAACTAACGTAGAAGTTAAGTAAAACATTAATAATCAATAAATAGATCACACTATGCCAAGTGGTAAGAAACGTAAAAGACACAAGGTAGCTACGCACAAGCGTAAAAAGAGAAGAAGAGCTAATCGCCACAAGAAAAAGTAGTTTTCTAACTACTTTTTTTGTTTAAAAATGTTCTTTGAAATCGAAATAGAGTATCTTATATCTCTACCTTTATAAGACTTTGTTTCAACGGAATTATTAAAATTCCTGTGAAAAAATTGTTTAATCCATCTGTCTCGAATGTATCGAGGTGGATAAAAATCTAATCAGAGTGAACAAAGAATTGATCATTAGATCTGGTTCCTCTACTGATTTTGCCTTATTAAAAGATGGAAAACTAATTGAATTACATAAGGAAGAAGATGACAGTAACTTTGCTGTTGGTGATATTTTTATTGCCAAAATTCGCAAAGCTGTCCCAGGTCTTAATGCCGCATTTGTTAATGTAGGCTACGAGAAAGATGCATTTTTGCACTATCATGATCTGGGCCCTCAAATATCTTCTTTACTTAAATTCATTAAACGTGTAAGCACAGGTAAATTAAGAGATTATTCTTTAAAGGATTTTCCTTTTGAGAACGATATTGATAAACACGGTATTATTACAGACGTGTTAAAATCAAATCAATCGCTATTGGTACAAATAGTAAAAGAACCCATATCTACTAAAGGTCCTCGAATTAGCTCTGAGCTATCGATCGCGGGTAGATATATTGTATTAGTACCTTTTTCTAATCGAGTTTCTATTTCTCAAAAAATAGAATCCTCTGAAGAAAAAGAACGTCTGAAAAGACTAGTAAAAAGTATTAAGCCAAAAGGGTTTGGAATTATTGTACGTACGGTAGCAGAAGGCAAAAAAGTAGCAGAACTAGACAGAGATTTGCAAAATTTGGTGGATCGTTGGGAGTCCATGTGTAAGAAATTATACAAAGCACCCCATCCATCAAAAATTTTAGGTGAAATGAATAGAGCTTCCTCGATTCTACGAGATGTTTTTAATGACACTTTCACCTCCATTGTTGTAGACGAACAAGATCTCTACAATCAAATCAAAGATTATCTGCAAGAAATTGCACCAAAAAAAGAATCAATCGTAAAATTACACACGTCTAACGTTCCAGTTTTTGAAAAACATGGTATCGAAAGACAAATCAAAACAAGTTTTGGTAAAACGGTATCCATGAGTAAAGGAGCCTATCTTGTAATCGAACACACTGAAGCAATGCACGTCATTGATGTAAATAGTGGAAACCGATCGAACAAAGCCAAAAATCAAGAAGACACTGCACTAGAAGTCAACCTAATCAGTGCATCTGAAGTAGCCCGCCAACTACGTCTTAGGGATATGGGAGGTATTATCGTAGTCGATTTTATAGACATGAATAATGCCGATAACCGAAGAACACTCTTCAATCACTTACGTGAAGAGATGAAAGACGACAGGGCGAAGCACAAAATTTTACCGCCAAGTAAGTTTGGCTTGATTCAAATTACGCGACAACGCGTACGACCAGAAATGAATATCAAAACCCGTGAGGAAAATCCTAACGGAGGAAACGGCGAAGTTGAGGCGCCAATAGTTTTAGTAGATAAAATAAAGGTCGATTTAGAAAAATTAATTAAAAAAGAACATAAAAAGCTAACGCTTAGCGCGCATCCTTTTATTGCAGCTTTTTTAACTAAAGGATTTCCATCCACCCGATCTAAATGGTTTATGGACCACAAAAGATGGGTAAAAATAATACCTAGAGACGCTTACACGTATTTAGAATATCATTTCCACGACAAAGACGGTGAAATGATACAATAAAAAAATGAAACCCAGCATACTACAGTAGTATGCTGGGTTTTTTTATACCTATAATTTGAAAGTTCTTTTTTACGGTTGATAATCTGGATGCCCAGTTTGCCAAAAAGCAAAAGACAATGCATCCGCCATATCTTTGTAGTATTTAGACTTTGTATAATTTACACCATGACCAGAATTAAAATCTACCGAAAGTAAGATTGGTTTCCCTGATGTGTTTGCAGCCTGTAATCTTGCAGCAAACTTAGCAGGATCCCACGCAACTACTCTAGAGTCTTTAATCCCAGTTGTTATGTATGTAGCAGGATATGCAGCATTTTCCTTTATATTGTGATATGAATCCATCTCTAATAAAGCTCTAAATTCAATAGAGTCTTTTATAGAACCAAATTCTTTTATACTATTTGGACCATTAGGTTGTATTTCTGATCGTATCATATTCATTGCAGGAACATCGGCAAGCGCAACTGCAAAAAGATCTGGTCTTTCTGTTATAGATCTACCTACCATAATACCTCCAGCACTTACCCCATATATAACCGTTTTACGTTTAGATGTATATCCTTGTTTGATTAAATATTCAGTACAAGAAATTGCATCTTTCCAGGTATTAGGCTTAGAAACTTTATATCCAGCCTTATGCCATAAATCTCCTTTTTCTCCTCCTCCTCTAACATGCGGGATAACTAATACTCCTCCTTCTGTTACCCAAGTTAATAATGGAATCGAAAAAAAAGGGGTGAAAGAAGCACCATAAGAACCATACCCCAAAATCAAAGTGCTATTATTTCCATCCTTTTTTAGACCTCTTTTATGAATTATTGATATAGGTAGAATGGTATCATCGTGAGATTTAATTTCAATTTCTTCGACAATAAGGTCTTTGAATTTAGAATTAGAATTTTCTAGTAGCAAATCTGCTTTTTGAAAAACCTTCTCTTTAATATCATATTTATATAAACAGTAAGGAATAGTCCAACCTCTCATAGAAACATATAGATCTACTCCATTAGATTTTAAGTAGCTTCCTCCTGAAGGCTTTGGTAATTGGATTTCTTTTTCAATTAGATCTTCGGTCAAAACAAATAATTTAGATTCTACTCCATTTTTTAAGGTCGTAAAATAGATATCATCTTTGACTATTTCAAAATCCAGAATAACACTTTTTTCTTTTTCTGCAACCAGAATTAAAGGTTGTTGAAAATTAGGTCTTTTTAATGATGTCTTACAAATTTTAAAATTTGAAGCATTTTTTGCCGTAGTAAAGAAAATATCATCCCCACGAAGAATAAAGTCCTTTACTTTATCTTCTTTAGAAAACAATAAGTTCCAGTTTAAACTCTCTTTATTAATCCCCTTAATGGAAGCATAATACGTATCTTTATAACTGGAATCTCCATCCAAAATCCCAAACAAATATGAGTCTTTATTAGACTCATATTGTACAACTGGATAATCTTCTTCTTTAATATCCAATTCTGGGCAACTCTCTTTAGAAAAAATATCTTTCAGTTTTGTTGGATCCCCTCCTAATCTATATACAACAGATTTAGTATTCAACATAAATTCTCTCTCTGTTATATTTAACAGAGGTATATGTTGATATATAAATCCCGAGTTATCAGGAAGCCAACTTATACCTCCCAATGCTTTTGGATTAGCATTTGTAATAACATCAGGAGATATATCCTTAGATGTAACATCGACAATAATTAATTCAGAAACCTCTTCTCCTTCTTTAGCAAGACTTATCGCAATTTTAGTATCTCCCCAATTAGGCTTGAAATAGTTAATTTTATATTTAAAGCCAGAATTAACCTTATAATTTGCGGGATCATATAATACTATTTCATCTTTAGACTCCAAGCTATCTCTGTAATATAATTTAGGCGTCTCTTCTAAAGATGTTTGTTTTAAATAAAAATAAACACCATCATTTGTTATTCTCGTTTTAGAAATGTTAGTACCCTCCTTTTTATCATAGCTTTTTTGTTTTTCTAAAAAATTGTTTCTATTCGGAATAGTACTTAAAATGCTATTGCTATATGCTTCCTGCTTCTTTAACCAATTAACAACAATTGCATCTTCTAAATTTTCCAAATTCCTGTACGGGTCTTTAACGGATATCCCATAATACTTGTCTATTTTTAGTTTTGAAGGAGCTAGTGGTACACTTTTCTCAGTATTACAAGAAAAAATTATAACTAAAAAGAGAGAGACTTTTCTAAACATTTCTTGCAATATTACTTAATTATTGTTCTTCCTGAGTTGGGCAAGTAAATCGTTCACTTTTGCCTGGTGGAGTTCTTCCTCCATTTATAATATAAAGATTATTAAGTTTAGCGACTTTTAACTTTTCTAATTTTAATTTTCTTTTGTTGTGTGAATTTTTCATTTTTAAAATGTTTTAGGTTTTAATATTTCAAAACTACACATCTAAAAATATAATATCGCATAAAAACAGGAGTCCTTATCTGAATTCCAGAAAACAGACCTTTAAACACCTGAATATCAGTTAAAAATATTGATTTGTTATTTGTTATGTTCCACAAGTTTTTTGATAAAATAAGAGGGATATAATCCTGTTTTTTTATGGAAAGATTTAGAAAAAGCTTCAGTAGTATTAAATCCTATATCTTTTGATATTGCTTTAATTGTATAATTCCTAAACTTATTATCACTTCTTAGTTTATCTACAGCATGATCTATTCTAAGGTCATTTATATAGTTACTAAAACTTTTTTGTTTATATGAATTTACAATTTTTGAGAGATATTTAGAGTTGGTGCTAAATTCTTTTGCTAATGAATTGGTGGTAATGTCAGACTTTAAAAACCCCTTTTTTTGTTCAAAACTTTGCAGGGATTCTAAAATTTTATCAATAATTTCTTGAGCAATCTTTATGGAACTATTTGTTTTCTCAATTTTTTCCAAATCAACAGGTGTTTCTTTTCGGGTTTCTTTAGCCTGAAGTAGTTCCTCAAATCTTTTTTGATATATTTTTCTTTTTCTATAATTAAGAAATAATAATATAATTGTTAACGAACTTACACCTATCAAGATAGAAGTTAATAAAAAAGAATTCTTATTCTTACTTTCAAGAGAATCAATTATTTTTTCTTTTTCGTTAAGCAATTCTGGTGTATCATATTCTTTAATTATTCTCTCCTTTAGATAATTATTGCTAATATTCGAGATACTGTCAAATTTTAATATTTTTTCAATGTAAGCCAACTGATTACTTATATCCTCTTGTAATTTATAATACTTCACAAAATGTTCATAGGTCTCTCTTACAATTGGAGATGGATAACTAATAACATTATAAACAGAATCTACCTTTTTGAAATTTACATTCGCTTTATCTACATCATCCTGAATCATGTTAATTTTTCCCATGTAAAAATAAGCAGTGATTAGAAATGATTTATCTTCTAATTTAGAGATTTTGGAAAGTGATTTATAAATACTATCATTTGCTTCGTTAAACCTTTGTTTATGAAATAAGTTTATACCTTCATTAAGAATAAACCTGTTATAAATGTTATCGTTTACTTTTTTTGACAATCCAATTCCTTTATTAATAAAATAGGAAGAAGAATCCAATTGTTTATTTTTAGTATACGTTTCACTTAATAGCAACACTGATTTAAGAAAACCTCTTTCATCTATAGGTTTCTTAGATTCCTCATATTTAAAACATTCTTTTAATATAACTAAAGCTTCATCATAGTCTCCTGTTCTACTTTTTAATCTACCTATATTATGTTTAGTTATATATATGTACTCGGTATTATTCATCTCATATGCAGAGCTTAACGCATGCAAGTATGCATCTAATGCTTTTTTATACTCTCCTTTTTCATAATGATGCCCTCCTTTAAATGAATACGCCACAGTAGGATAATAATCATGACTTTTATCCTTACTTAAGTATATTGCTGTATCTATAAGTTTTAGTTTCTCTTCTTCTTCTCTTTGATAAGAGGCCAGAAAACTATATGCCTTAGCGGTTTCTATCACATTTTTCTCATCTTTACTTTTCTGCAAATAAGTATTTAAGTATATCAATGATTTGACAGTATCGTTGGCAACTAAGTAACAGTCATCATACAATTCTTGATACGTTTTATTTTTTAACGAGTCTGGAATTATATACGTTTCGTTTTGTTGAGAAAATGAAAAAATAGAATACAAACAAAGTATTACAATAAAGTATCTATACGAAGTATTAATTTTCATAGGTTTTAAAAGAGAATCGATGAAGAGTAATAATTAAGGTTTCATTTAAATTAGGTAGGTCTCATCCGTTTTTTATAAATCAATTTATCCTTTAAAGTCTATCAACCTCTCTATTTTTTAATATTTCTGCAAAAACTCTATTAGTTAAACATAACCAATTAATTATTGCTGAATGAAATAGCGAGCTTACACAAGTACAAAAGGTATTTAAAGTAATAAATGAATTCGTTGATATATGCATTTTAATAATTAATCTAGGGGAAATTAGTTCAGTAAACACATAAATATAGTGTTTTTATCCCGTAAACCTAAATTTTTACAAAACACACACAATTAATTGATTATAAGATTTTTACGTGTTTTTTACTTAGTCTGATTTCTCAGAATCCCGACTCTGTTTTCCCAGAATGGCGAGTTACAACGTTTGTTTTGTGCTTTTTTCTCAACCTATATTTGCCTTGATCAAACTTATAATGTTGCGCAACATTAGTAAAAGGAGTTTCCCGAAAATCCAAAAAAAAACAGAGTAGGGATTAAATTTTAAAACCGTAATAATGAAAAAATTATTAAAACTTACAGGGGGATTAGCAGTAGCTGCTTTATTTTTTGCAGCAGCAACTACAGACGCAAAAGCTAACGATGTATCTATGGACGAAGTAGAAATTAGCACAGTAGCTGATGTTGATGATTTACTACGTGACGAAGAGTGGGAGTACATTTCTGAGCACTATGTATGGAGAAAGAAAGTAACTGAATAAGAAAGTCTTTTAAAGGCTAATTCAGTTTAATGATAGAAGAAAGCTGTAATTTAATTATAGCTTTCTTCTTCTCTTCTATTATCTCTAAAAAAAGTACTTATGAAAACATTAAAAATTAGCTTATTATCATTCCTGTGCTTACATATATTTTTATCGGTAGTATTAAATTTCGCCTTATACGATAAGTTTAATACTGACACTTACATGAAGAAATTAAATAATGGAGGAAAAACGATCGTTAAAAATGTAAAACCTGCCGTGGAATTGAAAAGCAAAATGATTGATTTTATGATGCTATATTCATCGTATACGGGAGCAAGTAAAGGGTATTCCTTTTTCTCGCCTAATGTAGGAGGCGAATCTTCTGAACTTCTTTTTATTGCTGATGGAGAACGAGTAGATTTCTCATTATTATCTGAAGAATCCTTTCTTAAATTTAAAACAGCAAGTTATTTTTTTAAAAGTCGAATGGAAGATGAAGAACTTAGAGAACTTATCCTAAAATCGATGTCAGCGTATTTATTTAACGGCAATCCAGAAATTGAACAAATTGACATTTATCTAGACCTTTATAAAGTAGAAGATCTAAAAAAAGTAAAGGATCATGGATTTAGATTAAAAAACAAAAAAATACTCGGATTTACAGCTTGTAAGCAGTCGTTCGAGCTTTAAAAACAAGCATTATGTTAGATAGATTTTTTATTCCAAACAACCATTTTCTTAGTAGGAATACGGTTTCCATTATAATATCGATTTTTTGTATTCTTAACATAGCATATATATTCCCTGATATACATACGTTATTTGGTGATGGTAGTTTTATTCAAGCCGAGATTAATAATCGTTTTGTAGAATCCCATGAGCCTATTTTAGAGTGGTATACAAACATTTTTGCTGCTATTGGATTATCTAAGGATACTTCGATATTGATAATTTTTACCATATATCTTTCATCCCTTCTATTAATTGTTTTTAATTTTAAGAGGTCGTTATTTGCATTTCTTGCTTGGTTTATTCATATTTCGATTATAAATTCCAGTCATTTATTTTCTTATGGCGCGGATTACTTTATTTCTTTTGCTCTTTTTATTAATTTTTTAATCAATCTGACTCCTCTATTTAAAAAGGAAACTAGTCAAATATTATATTCCTTTATCATTAGATTTACGCAAATTCAATTATGTATTGTTTATTTCTTCGCAGGATTCGGAAAAGCATTAGGTAAAGATTGGCTTGATGGAAATGCTGTCTGGTACGTAGTAAATGAGTTTTCACCAGGAGCTACCAAGTTCATGCTCAACTTTGTTGACTATCCGATCTTATTTAAGGTTATGTCCTGGTCAGTTTTTATAGAACTTCTATATCCTATTTTGATTTTTATCCCAAAAACGAAAAAAATCACCCTGATTATGATCATAGGGCTTCATCTATCGATAGGAATATTTATGAAGTTTTATTCGTTTGGAGCAATAATGATCATATTAAATATTATGGCTTTTGGTCACTATTTAAAGCCAGAATATGATATGATACGAGGTTTTATAGTTAAAAAGAAATTGCTTCCTCAGTTACTTCGATAAAAAAACAACAAAATACATTGCATAACTATGTACTTTGTTTTATATTTGAGGTATGAATTCTGATTTTGTAAATAGATGGCAATCGCAAGTCAAAAAGGGAACATTAGCATTTATACTGTTAAATATCCTAAAAGACAATGAATTCTATGGGTATGAATTGATGGAAGAAGTTCGGAAATATACTACGATCGAAATTGCAGAAGGCACATTATATCCATTAATGAATAGATTAAAAAAAGAAGGTTTAGTAACTTCTAAATGGGTAGAACAAGAGTCAGGTATACCAAGAAAATATTATCAACTAACTGATGTGGGAACTGTCACATTAAAAGAAATGATTAAGTATTGGGATAATTTAGGAGATTCAATTCAAAAGATTACACAATGAAAGCTATTGAATTCAAAAATAAATCAGCCAAGAAGATCTATGACAGTTATTTTAGAAGAATTCGTAGGACCATAAAAGTTCTTTCTTCTAATGATCAAGAGGACGTACTGATGGAATTTAATAGCCATATATATGAAGCATTAACACATAAAAACGAAGATGATGAAGTAACAAATTTACTGGAAATAACCCAAGAATTAGGGGATCCTGAAATTGTTCTTAAAAGTCTTGTTGCAGAGAAAAAACTAAACCAGGCAACTAAGACATTTAACCCAAAACATATCTTTCAGGCCATAACTCTTAACACAAAAAGAAGTGGTGTATTTTTCATATTCGTTATTTTATATCTAAGCCTGTTTCTGTTTGTTGTACTTATCATTTCAGAAATTAGATATCCAGAACAAACGGGGCTCTTTTTCTCTGGAGATGAATTTGTAGCTCTTGGCAGGTTAGAAACGCAAAGAGATGTGACTGAGGTTTTAGGTAACTGGTTTATACCTATAATAGCAAGTATTACTTTGTTCTTCTATCTATTAACAACCTTATTAATGAAGTTGACAAAAAAGAAATAAAAAAATTTAATTCAATACATAGTATAACTATATATAATGTTTAAAAAAATGCATTGTTACTCATAATAAATAGAACTCTAAATTTTGAAAGTTAACGTACAACATATCATCATCTCATTTTGTCTTTTGATTACATCATTGATGTATTCTCAACAAGCTATTATTCAAGGTACAGTAACAGATATAAGTAATAATAATATTGAAGGAGCAACGGTTATACTTTATGATGGATCTAACAATATGGTTGCATACACTATTACTAACCAAACAGGAGCATACACATTAGAAAATAAAATAGCTACAGGTTATCTAGTAGAGGTAACACATATTGCATTCAAAAAAGAGCGAAAATCTATAACCAATATCCCAACGGATGGATCACACATCACTCTTGATTTTATATTAAAAGAAGACACTAACACTTTAAATGAAGTAATAATATTATCAGCCAACAAGGAAAATGATACTGTAAAATTAGATCTTAAAAAACTAAACCTTTTTGATGACAGTTCTCTTAAGGATATTCTAAAAAAGATTCCTAATTTTCGTTTGAGTGATGATGGAACTATTATTTACAAAGGAAAAAGCATTAATAAAATTCTTGTAAACGAAAAAGAATCTTTTGTTAATCAAAATAGTATTGCGCTAGAAAGTATCGAAAATAAAATCATCGATGGAATCAGTATCGTAAACAATTACAAAGATGACTTCTCACTAGATTTTGATGAGATCGAAGAAACCGTTCTTAATATAAACACCAAAAAAAGTACTCAAAATATTATCAATGGATCTATAGAAGCCAGATACGGTGTAAAAAATAAATATGACATCAAAGCAAATGGACTTCTATTCTCAAAAAATGTAAATGCATTTTTAACCAATAACACTAACAATATTGGGGAAAACATAACTCAAATAAAAGAAATCAGTGCTATATTTAGTGAAAATCAAGCTTTTTCTCCCTATCAAGCCAGTGCTTTAAATATCCTATTTTCTTCAAACGAAAATCTAAAAAAAGATTTTTTTACGAATACCAACTTAACATTACGAAATCAAAGTAAGCGTTTAAAAACTTCAGCAGTTTTTTATTATATCGCTCCGAATAGATTAAATAGTATCATAAACAATATTGCTACTATCGATGGAACATCTTTGCTAAATAGTGAAAGTACAACCAAGTCCAAAGCTAGTTCTTTATTAGGTGCAGGATCATTAGCTTATAAATTAACAAACAAAACTATTCTATCATATAGTATAAATGGTAATCTAATTGACAACAAAAATACTAATAACATCACAAATCAATTATTTGATAATGGCTTGCCCAATAATACCAACACCATCATATCTAATAATTTTTATGATACCTCTTCATTACTTAACCAACTCTCATTTACAAGTAAACTTAGAAAAAATCTAATTTTCGACACTAGAATAAATCTCTATCAAGAGACTAACAATCTGTTAAATGATTATAACATCAATACTAATGAGTTTACAGATGCACAAGATTATAAATACAATAAAGATAATGTAAAGAGCTCAACATATCTTAAATATAGATTGACCGATCAATTTATTTCTAAATTAACCTTTGACTATACTAATCTCGAAGAAAGACTTAAGGATCGCACTTCTGAAACAGAGGTAATCTCTCGAGAAATGAATGATTACAATATAAATCTAGATTTTTCTGGAAACGATCTATTTAAAAAAGTAGAGTATAACCTATCAATATCATTAAATAATGTAAGTAATAGCACCTCGTTACTCGACACTAAGAATTCAACGTTCATTCCTATTACATTTTTTACAGCATATGAAAACAAATTGAACAGAATATCTTTCGAATACAATAGAATCAGGAGTTTTAATAATCTAGAATCAGGAATAAACACCATACAACCATTTAATCAATTGGTTATGGGAAATATCGATTTCCCAAGTATGTTTAGCACCTCTAACGAATTTTCTACTCGATATAGCTATAATAGTATTTTTGACGGTACATCCTACTCCTTATCATTTTCTTATAATACGCGCAGTGATATTTTAAAAAAATATTTTTTACAACTTACGAATGGTATATCGGAGTTTGGTCTTTTCAATGCCTCGTCATCTAAGGATTTTACAATTGCTGGAAACTATTCCAAAACATTTTTCCAAATTGATTATCCTACCAAAGTTGACTTATCACTTTCTTATACTAGAGATTTCTACCCTTTTATTATAAATAACGAAATGATCGATGTTAGAGATACTAAAGTTTCTCCAAAATTTAAATTGGAAACCATTACTGACAACTTATTGAATTTTAGCATTTCTTCAAGGTTTTCTTTCATTACTAATGATGCTCAAAGTACAAGTTACGATGCTGTATATAATAGTAATTCAGCTTCTGTTTTATTAAAAAACAAAAACTGGAGTGGAAATCTCACCTTTCTTTATGACAATAATAAAATTAATGACATTACATACTCTAGAAAGAACATCAATTTCGACATCTCCTATACAATAAATAAAATCACTTTTTCTGCAGAGGCCAGACATATTGGAGAGTTATTATCTTTAATAAATAATGATTCATATAACTCACAATTTAATCTGTCTGATGGGATCAGTAGTTTAACTATTAATAATCAATCACTCAATTATTTAATACTTGGTATTAAATATAAATTATAAATCTTAAAACTTTATTATTATGAAAACTTCACAATTATTTTCCGCCATCATCTTATGTATGATTTTCACTTTCAGTGTTAAAGCGCAGCAAAAAGAAAAAACAATTCTTAAAGTTTCTTATACCACAAGTAACGTTTCTGACTTTTTAATAGGATCTCTTAAAGCTCAAATTAAAGATCCTGCTCAATATTCTAAAGTTCTGAATAAAATATCCGCATACAAAATATACCATACGCTATATCAAAATCTAAAAACTAAAGAATCTGTTTATATTTTAGATTCGGTTAGTGCTGTAAAAGGTATGAGTACTGTAGGTCACGCATCATACACTTTTAAAGATTCAAAAAAAGAGCTTTTTGGAAAAGAAAACTTTATGGGTAAAGAGTTTAGATTTAAAGGCGAATCAGAAAATCTTAAGTGGAAAATATCTAACGAAACCAAAGAAATTAATGGATACAACAGTAGAAAAGCTATTTTAGAAAGTAACCCTGATATTTATGTTTGGTTTACAACCGATATTCCAGTTAATGCAGGTCCGTATATCTACTATGGATTACCTGGATTAGTACTAGAGTCTAATAGCTTTTTTCAATCAATTACTGCTTCTTCTATTTCTTACAGTCAAGAAAATATTTTTAAAGAACAACTTGCTTCTATTGAACAAGAAATTAAAAAAAGTAATGATGTTACCCTAAAAGAAGTAATTGTAAAAAAGGAAAATTTCAAAAGAATGGCAGAAAAAGGAAAGAGTTAATCTCTCTTTCTTTTTTTGCTAACCCATAACAATAAACTATGATGACTTTAGAAATTAAAAACGTATCTAAACGATATGCTGCGAATAAATTCGGATTAAAGGATTATTCTCTTACAATCTCCAGTGGAATATTAGGTTTGCTAGGTCCTAATGGAGCAGGAAAATCAACCTTGTTAAAGATTATATCTACGATCAGTAAACCTTCTGAAGGAACTATATTTTTTAATCAAAAAAACATAGTAAAAAAACCCAATTACATCCGTAATGTTCTTGGATACCTTCCTCAAGAGTTTGGCGTATATCCTAATCTAAACGCATACGAATTCCTAGAATATATTGCAGCCATGAAAGGAGTAGGAGGAAGTGATTTAAGGCAAAAAATTGAACGCCTTATTGAAGAAACCAACCTTTCAGAAGTAGCAAAAAGTCATCTAAGTACGTATTCTGGAGGAATGATACAAAGAATAGGTATCGCTCAAGCTTTATTAAATGATCCAAAAATTTTGATCCTAGATGAACCAACTGTTGGATTAGATCCAGAAGAAAGATTACGGTTTAGAGATCTAATTTCAGAATTATCAAATGATAGAATTATTATTTTATCATCACACATCGTTTCTGACATAGAAACTATAGCGGATCAGGTAGTTATCATGAACAAAGGGCAGCTAATTACTAAAGGAACTCAAGAAGATATTATGAATCAAGTACAGGACAAGGTCTATGAAACTGTAATAAAACAATCCGAGCTTAAAAACTTTAAAAATGACTACAAAACAATTAGTTCTTTTCGAGTAGAGAATGGTTACAGAATACGATTCATTTCTGAAAACACAACTCATGTATATGATAAGGTTACCCCAACTCTGGAAGACGCATATATCTATCTAAACCAAAAATAACGATATGGGGTTATTATTGAAAATTATTAAAGCAAACTATTTTCAGCACATTAGAAGTTATTCTTTTCTGATAACTCTTGCACTTAGTTTATATGCAGCATATGCATTTATCCCTTCACCAGACGCCAATTATACTACCATAAGATTTGGAGATTTTATCGGAAGCTATAATTCTACTTGGATCGGATATGTTACCGCACTTATGACCAGTGTTTTTTTATCATTATTTGGTTATTTTTTAGTAAGCGGAAGTATTAAACGAGATACTGATTTACATTTGGGGCAAATCATTGCTACCACAAAAATCAAAAACTACAAATATTTGCTTGCTAAAACGTTTAGTAACTTTTTAGTGTTACTTACTATGGTAATAGTTATTATGTTGATGAGTATCGTTTTACAATATCTATACGGAAGTGAATTCGATTTTAATATAAAAAGTTTCCTGCTACCATATCTTGTGATTACACTTCCATCTGTTTTTTTCATTGCTTCAACAGCTGTAATTACAGAAGTTTTTTTAAGTAGGGTACGAATTGCTCAATATTTAGTATTCGTATTCTTGTTTTTTTGTATGTTATTTATTCCTGAGAAAAAAGGTTCTGAAAACATCGATCTTTTTGGTTTTAAGTACACAACCATGGTCATGGAAAACCAGTTAAACAACCAAGTTCAAGCTAAAAATACAGAATTATCCATCGGATTCATTAAGAAAACAAACAATGACAAAATCAAGCTAGTAAATTTTGAACCCATTCATTTTTCTGATTCGTTTTTAATGTATCGTTTTTCTTGGATCCTATTAGGCTTGGGATTAGTTCTTTTTTCATCAATATTTTTTCATCGTTTTAATGTTGGTAGCGACAAATTAATTATTGACGATCCACAAGAATCTAACACAGAGTTAAAGAGTGCAAGACTGCAACTTGCTCCTTGGATACAAAAAAAGCAAACCGTTTTTAGTATTATCCCAGTTCTTAAAGTAGAGCTGATAATGCTCATTAGAGGAGGTGCTAAATGGCTCAATACTCTAAGTGTTTTTTTAATGCTCGGAATGATAGTAAGTGCTACTGATACAGGACATAAGTTCCTACTACCTATATTATGGTTTTTACAAGTTCCTCGATGGTCAAACTTAATAACTAAAGACACTGAGTATCGTACATTTTATTTTATTTATTCATCTTATAAACCTTTAGATAGAATTTTTGCAGGAAGAATAATCGCTGGAATCTTCTCAGCAATTATGCTAGCATCTCCATTATTGATTATAGCTATCATCACAGGGAATCTTACATCATTTATCAATATAATTCTGGGTGCTGTTTTCATAATTTCGCTATCAACATTTATGGGAGTGATCTCTCAATCTTCAAAACTATTTGAAGTCTCATTTTTATTAATAACGTATTTTAATATCAATCTAATTTCATTCACCGACTATTATGGTGCGTTACATTCATCAATTTATCACGTATTTATCATGACGGTAGTTAATCTCACTCTATTATCGATTTCTTATTTACTTTTAAAAAGACGTAACTTATGACTGATCTAGAAACCAGTTTACAAAATAAATCGATTATTATTTACGATGGGGTTTGTGGTTTTTGTAATAAATCAGTACAGTTTATATTACAAAACAAACCTAACTCTGAGATTCGTTTTATAGCATTTCAATCAGAGATTGCTAAAGAATTAATGGCAAAAAAAGAGATCAAAACAGATATGAGTTCTATTTTATTGGTTGAAAATGGAAAACTCTACTCCAAATCTTCTGCTGTATTAAAAGTTTTAAATAAGCTTAATACCCGATGGAAGTATTTATACTATTTCATTATAATACCTGCTCCGATAAGGGATTTTTGTTATTCTATAATAGCTAAGTATCGATATATTATTATGGGGTCTTCTGATCAATGTAGATTATTAACTAAAGAAGAACGTGTTTTCTTCTTAGAATAAATTCTGATAAAGTTTATCTTTATCCCGATGTATCAAAAACCACCTGAATCCATAACAGTTACAGAGGCTACAAAAAAAATGGAGCATTACTGCGCTTATCAGGAACGTTGCCATAAAGATATCAGTGATAAGTTAAAAACCATGAAATTGATTCCTGAGGCAAAAGAAAAAATCATTTTACATCTTCTAGAACATAATTTCTTAAACGAAGAACGCTTTGCTAAAAGTTTTGCCAGAGGAAAATTTAGAATTAAGAAATGGGGAAAACAGCGGATTGTCAGAGAATTAAAGTTTAGACAAATTTCTGAATATAATATAAAGACTGCTTTAAAGGAAATCTCGGAAACTGATTATTTAGAAACTTTTCATGAGCTGGCAGAAAAGAAGTTTGCATCAATAGCTGAAGTAAACATTTATAAAAAAAGAAAAAAACTGATTGATTATCTTCTCTACAGAGGATGGGAAAATCAATTGGTTTTTGAAAAGGCTAATGAGCTTTCTGCCTAAATCGAATTCTTCCTATTCGTTCTTCTAATAGCAACTGTATTCTTATAATCTATCCATTTCTGACCTCTTATCCTTCGCATAATATTATCAAAATAACGCATAAAAAACACATTATACGAACCTTGCGCTAAGTGCCCAAATTGCGTAGCCATTGCTCGTATACTCATAGAAAATCCTGGAGTAAGATAAGTCATATGATGCCAATATCCTTCTGGCATATATAACGTTTCTCCGTGTGAAAGATTAGCTACATAGCCTTTCGCTTTTTTAAGAGCTGGCCATCTCTCTAAATCTGGATTTGTAAAATCAATATCCTGATGTGCAATTAAAGCATAAGGAACTTTATATAAATATTTAGTTTGTGAAGGCGGAAACAAAATACATTGTTTTTCTCCATGAAAATGAAAATGAAGAATATTTCCTAAATCAATATCATAATGCATAAATACCTTAGAACCTCCTCCGCCAAAAAACAAGTAAGGCATTTTTTTTAGCAACCTTAATCCTATCTCGGGATATGAATAATCTTGCCTAAGTTTTGGCACTTCCTTTAATAAATTATATAAAAAGATTCTGTAATTAGTGGGTTGTGAATTTAGCAAATCTACATACTCACTCATTTTCATGCTGGTATGAGGTTCATTAAACTTAAACTTAGAATTTATCGGTCTATCATCAAATAATGGTACTGTTTTATCACCAGCGACTTCATTAATATAATCCAGATTCCATTTCTTATAGGCAGGCCAATCTTCTATTAACTTTTCAATAACCACAGGTTTTTGTGGCAGAAAGTAATCTTTAAGAAATTCTTCTTTAGTGATTGTCTCGACTCTTGGTATTTGCTCTAAATTTAATTCCACTGACTATGAAATAATTCTAACACCTTATTTTCTAAGATTGTTAACCTCACAATTATTTATTGAGTATGGCTTCTTTACCTTTTTGCTTAGCTATTTCGTTCTTTTCGATAGTATGATCTGGTCTAGACCATTTTGGTTTTTCTCCCTTAGCTTCAAACCTAGAATCTTCTGCCTCTACTGTATCAGGTTGTGCCTTTTTTACAAAAGGTTTTTGAGGATTAAGTCCTAGTTTTTTAAACATTTCCATATCCTGGTTTACATCAGGATTAGGAGTTGTTAATAATTTATCTCCAGCAAAAATAGAATTAGCTCCAGCAAAAAAGCACATTGCCTGTCCTTCTCTACTCATCTCTGTTCTACCAGCAGATAATCTTACTTGTGTTTGTGGCATCACAATTCTGGTTGTAGCAACCATTCTAATCATATCCCAAATTTCTACGGGTGTTTGATCCTCCATAGGTGTTCCATCTACAGCTACCAATGCATTAATAGGTACAGATTCTGGTTGTGGGTTTAATTTCGCTAAAGCCACTAACATTCCAGCTCTATCCTCAGTTTTCTCACCCATTCCAATAATACCACCACTACATACAGTAACGTTTGTTTTACGAACATTATCTATTGTCTGTAAACGATCTTCAAAACCTCTGGTTGAGATTACTTCTTTGTAATACTCTTCTGAGGTATCCAGATTATGGTTATATGCATACAAACCTGCCTCGGCAAGTCGTTGTGCTTGATTTTCTGTAATCATTCCTAAGGTACAACATACCTCCATTTCTAATTTATTGATTGTACGTACCATTTCTAATACGTTATCAAATTCTGGTCCATCCTTTACATTTCTCCAAGCAGCTCCCATACATACTCTAGAACTACCAGATGCTTTAGCACGTAATGCTTGCGCTTTTACTTGCTGTACACTCATTAAATCATTCCCCTCAATATCTGTATGGTATCTTGCCGCTTGTGGGCAATATCCACAATCTTCAGGGCATCCTCCTGTCTTGATAGACAATAAAGTAGAAACCTGTACAGTATTAGGGTCGTGATATTCTCTATGGATAGTTGCTGCTTCATACAGCAATTCCATTAATGGTTTATTATAAATATCTAGTATTTCCTGCGATGTCCAATCGTGTCTAATAACGCTCATAAATTACTGGTATGTGAATTTTCAAAAGTAATTGTTTAAAATCAAAAAACACAAATTAGCTTTATCAAATTCAATAGTTTTAATAACAATCTATTTTTTTACTGCTTTATTTTTTCGGAGGTAACTCTAATAAAATACTTACCGCATTTCCTCCAAAACCTACTGCATTAACGATAATCTTATGTAATTTTTCAGGAATTCTTTTATGCTCTATAAAAGGGACTGGAATAAATTCCTGATGTTTCATCATCAAAATTGCCAGCTCCATACTTAGAATTCCACTAGCTCCAAAAGTGTGGCCAATTTTCCATTTATTTGTTGTCAATGCTGGGAGTTTTTCTCCAAAAACAGCCTCAATGGCATTATACTCTGCGATATCTCCTTTTACGGTTCCTGGAGCATGTAAAACTATTGCATCAACCTCATCTATAGCTGAAGTACCTAAAGCCATTTTCATAGATCTTTGGAAACAATCAGCATCTGTGGATATCGATATATTATGAGTTAAAGGTTCTGTGGCATATCCAATACCTGAGATTAACGCCAATGCATTCTTTTGAATACCATTTTCTAAACAAGCAATCCCAGCTCCTTCTCCAAGAAACATAGAGTTTCTGGTTTTGTTCCAATTCATCGCCTGACATGGATACATCGTTCCTTTCCCTGAGGCATAAATCTTTAAAGCTTTCATCTGAGCGATGGTAAAGGGAGTTAATGGCGCTTCACTTCCTCCTACCAAAAACTTATCGCTTAAACCTGATTGAATCCATGCAATACCATTTAATACTGCATGTAATGCGGTAGAACAAGTTATAGAGTGACTAATATCTGGACCTTTGGATCGTAAATCCTGAGCGATCCATGATGAAATATTACCAAGAGTAGTAGTAGGAGAACTCAATGTAGAAGATTGATTAGTTTCTAGAAATTCCTTATGATATTCTTCAAAAAGACCTGTTGCTCCTCTAGAAGAGCCTACATTAATTCCGAAATTAAACTCACCTTCCCAACTTGCTTCTTTTATCGCATTTCTTGCCGCAAAAATTGCAAACAAAACAGAATCATCCAACGGCGTATACTGGGAGTGCTCTTCTCTAAGTTTTTCAATTTCTTGTCTGGATGAAACATCTAATTTTGCAACAGGAGCCTGATTATCAGAAAAGTTTTCAAACGTAATCCGATGTGCTGATTCTTTGTATAAATTCCAAATCTCTTCGGCAGTAATCCCTAATGGAGAAATGGACGAAATTCCGGTTATAGATACAGGATTTTGCAATACTTAATTTTTCAGCAAATGTAGGGGTTTGTTAATTTTTGTTCAACTGTATATCGTTTTTTTTAATTAAATTATATAACATATTAATTGTAACAAAAACGGTGACTACTAGACTTATATAATAAACTTAATCTGATCTTGTTATTATGGAAGAACACAGACCGCAAAAAAGTTGGTTTAGTAGAAATTGGCCTTGGGTAGTGCCTGTTGGAGGTTGCCTTACGCTAATTATTGTATTCTTTGTGTTTCTGGGCTCTGTGGTCTTTGGAGTTTCTAAAGCCCTGACAAGCTCAACACCTTATCAAGATGCTCTTGCTAAGGCTCAAGAAGACGAGTATATCATTCAATTGCTTGGAGAGCCAATAGAAACCAATGGTATTATGCAAGGAGAACTTAATTTTAAAAATAATACAGGAATGGCAGACATTTCAATACCTATAAAAGGTCCTGAAGGAGAAGCCAGAATATATGTTGTAGGTACCAAACAACATGATAATTGGACCTATTCTGAACTCTATGTCATTATAGAGGAAACCAATGAACAGGTTGATTTATTATGGGGTGCAGGAAATAGTGAATAACCGTTTTTGCAATAACAACACTACTTTATGAACAACAAATTAAGCATTAGCAATTCAATTATTATATTCGGATTTCCTTTATTGATCATTGTTCTGATGATTGTAATAGCAAATTCAAGATTATTTGAATTAAACCCAGAAGCTTTATCAATTGGTATTACCGCTGATCTTCTTTTTACAGTTCCTTTCATTTACTTTCTACTGATTAGAAAAAAGAACATCCCGAAAATTACAGTACTATCATTGTTCATTATAGGAGTAGTCGTAACAACATTTATTATCCCTGAAGAAAACCAATTTTTTCTAGATCAAATCAAAACTTGGTTCTTGCCGATTGTAGAAATTGGTGTTTTTTCATTTGTAGTGTATAAGGTAAGAAAAGTGCTAAAATCGTATCGTATTAATAAAGAAGATGACCGTGATTTTTTCTCTACCTTAAAAATTACTTGCGAAGAAATATTACCTAAAAAAATATCCGTGTTACTTGCCATGGAAATTGCTGTTTTTTATTACGGATTTATCTATTGGAAAAAAAGAAAATTACGAAACAACGAATTCTCTTATCATAAGAATAGCGGTACCATTTCAATTCTAATTGCACTTATCCCAATAATTGGAATAGAAACATACGTGCTACACATTCTCCTTATGAAATGGAGTATCATAGCAGCCTGGATTGTTAGCGGATTAAGTATTTATTCTGGTTTTCAGATTTTCGGATTTTTGAAATCAATGCTAAAAAGACCTTCTTCTATTGAAACCAACACACTTTATCTTCGATATGGAATCTTAAGTGAAGCTGCAATAGATATCGACAATATAGCATCAGTTGAAATTTCTTCCAAACCGATCGAGTTTACCGATAATACGCTAAAATTATCTCCGTTAGGTGAGCTAGAAAGTCACAATATGATTCTCACGGTTAAGAATGAAAATTCTATGATTGGACTTTATGGAATTAAAAGAAAATTTAAAACTCTTGCTTTTTACATTGACAAAAAAGAAGAATTCAAAGCTGAATTAGACAAAAAAATTCAGTTATTAGAATAAAAAAGAGGGGAGCAAATACTACCCTCTTTTTTATAATACTACAACTATTTATTGTTTATAGATATAGTTTGCTCTAAATATTGATGTCGGCTCTTCATCTGCTGTAACCGTCATGGTTGCAGAAGATGGGTAATTATCAGCATCATATACATAATCAATTTTTACTTCTCCAATTACTTCTCCATCTTCATCTTTATAAAGAATAGACTTAATGTTATTAAGAGGAAACAATGCACGTGCTTTAATTAATTCTGAACTCTGTGGTACCATACTAAAATTAAGCTGAACACCATCTAATACCTCTATAAGGCCAGCTGCCTCAAAAGTATAAAAATATGGATTTGGTGTTGGATCGTATGATATTGTAGCAAAATACTCATTAATTACTTCTTCGTAAATGCCTGAGGTTTCATTATACTCATAGTCCTCTTCTAACACCTTAATCGATATTGGATTCCCGTTATTATCATATTCTAATACATCTCCATTTTCGAAAACATCATACGGATCTTGGTATAATTCACTAATACTAAATGGTTCTTCTCCACCAGTTACTGTAGACAATCCATCGTTATCGTATGCTAATACTCCTGTATCAATACCATTGGTAACACTAGTTACTCTATTATTAGCGTCATAATCAACAACAATATCATAATCTTCTTCGTCAATCTGTGCAGAATCAAATTCTACTTTTTCAATAAGTTTTTTGGCTGTATCCCCATTTGAATCATTAAACTCATCGGTAACAGAATCGCTGTCACAGCTTGCAAATAATGTAATCGAAATTGCGGATAGAAATAAAAGTTTTTTCATTCTAAATTATATTGGTTTTAACTGATTTTAATAACCTAGCAATACACTAAGTTTATTAATAAGAGTGTCATAACTATAGGGTTTGTTACCCTTTAGTTCTATCTATTTTTTAATTATTTTATAATCACCTATCTATAAGGAAGTTAGAAGTGCCGAAATGGATTCGTAAATTTTACTTAATTGATTCTTTGTAATTACATATGGAGGCAATATATATATTGTTTTTCCTAAAGGTCTCAAACAAACTCCATGTTTCATAAAGTGTTCAAAAATCTCATATCTTTTTTTACCATAACGATCCATTTCTATATCAAGATCTAATGCATAGATCACTCCTTTTTGTCGCGTGGTTTTTACTTTAGGGTGGTTTTTTATTTTGGCATCAAAATCTTGATGAGACTTTATAATTTCTTGAATGTTTTTCTGAATTTCTTCGGAACACAGAAGTTCAATACCAGCTATCGCAACAGTACACGCAATGGGATTAGCCGAATACGTATGTGCATGAAAAAAAGCTTTCCCTACAGAATCATCTAAAAATGCATCATATACTTCTTGAGTACAACTAGTCACCGCCATTGGCACAAAACCAGCTGTCAATGCTTTGGACATAGAAATAATATCAGGTGTATGTTCCATGAATTCTGATGCAAAAGTTTTACCAGTTTTACCAAAACCCGTCATCACCTCATCAGCAATCGTAATGATATCGTTTTTAGTACAGATTTTGAGAATTTCGTTTAGATACTCTTCTTCAAACATATGCATTGCATTAGCTCCCTGAACCAATGGTTCGTAGATAAAAGCAGCTACATCATATGTCTTTATGATCTCTAACAACTCTTTTTTTACCTTTTCGAAATTCTCCTTATTTGGAGTAGGAATTCGTTGAACATCTATAAAAAAATCTTCGAAAGGTCCATTATACACAGATAAACCTGATGCAGACATGGCTCCAAAAGTGTCTCCATGAAATCCATCATTGAAAGCAATGATCGTATTTCTTTTGTTTCCCCTATTAAAATGGTATTGTAATGCCATTTTAATTCCCACTTCATTGGCTGTAGAACCATTATCTGAAAAGAAAATCTTTTCTTGATTGTTTGGTAATATTTTAATCAATTCCTCAGAAAGTCGAACCGCAGGTTCATGAGTAAATCCAGCAAACACGATCTGATCCAGTGTGCGCATTTGCTCATTGACCTTTTCTATAATGTATGGATTACAGTGCCCGTACATAGCGGTATACCAAGAAGCTATTCCATCGATATATTCTTTTCCCTGATCATCATATAACAATGCTCCTTCTGCTTTTACTATGGGTAATGCTTCTGGATGTACTTTATGTTGTGTCAGCGGATGCCAAAGATGTTTTTTATCTCTTTCTTTTAGACTCATAAGCTTGCTAAGGTATCTGTAAATAACGCCGCATATTCTTTGATAACCATTGTATCAAAATATGGTTCATTCTCAATTCTTCCTATAATTGGAGCTCCCGTCATTTTTTTGATAATACTTTCTGTAGTCGTATGCTCATCTCCACTAAAAATAATTGCAGGCTTTATTCCTTTACTCTGTAATAATTGTATCGTCATTAATGTATGATTAATACTCCCCAAATAATGTCTTGAAACCACAATAACTTTATAGTCAGAATCTATAAGATCCAAGATTGTATTTTTATCATTGAGAGGTACTAATAATCCACCTGCACCTTCAACTACAATATTATTCTTAGTTTTCGGTAATTTAATTTTTTTTACATCTATAGTAATACCATCAATTTCTGCAGCAGCATGCGGACTCATTGGAGTCTGTAACGCATAACTATTTGAGTGAAATTTTGATGTTGTATTAGACACTAATTCCTGTACCTTATCGGTATCAGAATATGATAGATCACCTGCCTGAACTGGTTTAAAATAATCTGCTTCTAATGCTTCGACAACAATCGCCGATGCAATCGTTTTACCGACATCAGTTCCAATACCAGTAATAAATATTTTTTTTTGAGTTGTCTCGACAGTGCTCGACATGATTTGTGTGTTTTTAATTTTTGGCAAAGGTAGCTAACAACTCTAAAACTTCTACTATTTGTTCTTTTGTATTATAAGAATGTAGGCAAAAACGTAATCTTTCTTTTCCTTTTGTTACTGTTGGAGAAAGGATCGGTTTTACATCAAATCCTTTTTCACCAAGATATTGTGCCGTTCTTTTTACTTTTTCATTTCCAGAAATGATACAACAATGTATTGCAGAATTACTTTTTATAAATATAGATGTTAGCTGTAATTCTTTGATTTTTTGATTAAAAAATTGAATATTCTTCTGAAGCTTTTCTATATCAGTACTGGTTTCTAATTCATTATATGCTCCTTGTATTGTTGCCAGTGAATGAGGTGGCAATCCAGTTGTGTATATAAAACTTCTGGCAAAATTGACTAAATAACTTCTTAAATCCATTGACCCTAAGACAACAGCACCGTGGCAACCAAGTGCTTTTCCGAATGTATTTATCCTAGCAAATACTTGGTTCTCCAATCTCAATTCCTGAATAAGACCTACACCTTTGTTTCCAAATACTCCAACAGCGTGTGCTTCATCTACTATAAAATGACAATTATTCTTTTTACAGAACTTCGCAAAAGCAATTAAATCAGGTACATCGCCATCCATAGAGAACACCGATTCGGTAACTACATATATTTCTTTCGCAACGTTATCTGCATTTCTACTTCGCTCAATGATACGACTAAGATCCACTAAGTCATTATGTTTAAATTTATAGGATTTGGCATTGCTCATCGTAATTCCATCTCGTATAGAAGCATGAATGAACTCATCATATACAATAATATCACCTCTTTGCGGTACCGATGAAAAGAAACCAACATTGGCATCATATCCAGAATTAAAAATCAAGGCCGATTCTGCATTGTGAAAACTTGTCAATAATTCTTCTGCTTCTACATATAACTCATGATTTCCAGAAAGTAAGCGGGATCCAGTGGCGCCATTTTGATGCATCCTTTTTTCTGCTAATATTTTATGCGTATGATCAAAAATGGATGTAGAGGTAGAAAAACCGATATAATCATTTGATGCAAAATCAATCAAATCGCTTCTTCTAAGAAGCTTACGTAATGCATTACTTTTTTCTCTATCCTCAAGTTTTTTTTTAAGTTTTTTGGGCAAGCCTTCCATAGTGCTAAAATACAATAAAATGATACTACTGTAATTGCTCTTCTAATCATTATTAAATTTGAAAAACAATAATTAAATATTCTTTTTTGATAAAAAATTATCGTTTTTCAATAATTTTTATATATTTGTTATTGTAAAACAATAATAATTATGAAGACAAAGCAAATTTTAACCTTAATGAAGATAGTATCCTGGATATTATTTATTGGTTTATGTATTAAACTAGGAGCGATACTTATTTCTGGTGGAATCAGTCTTTTTGTAAACGAAAAAGCCACAGAAAACCTATACTTAGGTTTAGACCTATCACAGCTTTATAAATTTTCGACTAGCTATTACATTTTGGTCTTATCACTGCTTGTTTCAGTATCAGCGCTAAAAGCTTATTTATTTTATTTAGTCCTCAAAATATTCTCAAAAATCGATTTTGACCAACCATTTACAAAACCTGTAGCAATCTTAATTTCATCTATTAGTTACGTTTCACTATGGACCGGATTATTAGCTTATTTTGCAAATAATTATTGTAAATGGTTGCTGAAAAAAGGTGCCGTATTTAATTTAGACTGGGGAAGTTCTGAATTCCTTTTTATGGCTGGAATTATCTTTATTATAGGATTCATCTTCAAAAGAGGTGTAGAAATTCAATTAGAAAACCAACTAACTGTATAATTATGAATTTAAAAATGTTTGGGAAAAGATCATTCTCTACAGTATTATTTTATGCTACTCGTTTTATTATAATAGGATATGGACTATTTCTATTATTCATCATTATATCGCTAATAAGTAATAACTTTATTATCACAGAAACGAATCATCTTCAGATACATATTCCTTTTACAAACTCTGTTATAAAAGGTGATTATAGTGTACATACATTTATTGGTATTTTGTGTTTCCTTGTATTTTACACTTCTTTTTTCTTCTTGCTATCTTTAATTTTCAAGACGTTTAGCGCTGAAAAACTGTTTACAGAAGAAGCCATAAAATACCTGAGATGGTTTACCATATTGAATCTAATTTTACCAGTAGCTTATGCCGTAGCTGGAATTCTAATTAATAACAGAATTACTCTTGATGATATAGTTCCTGGACTATTACACATAGGGTTAGGAATTTTTGCTGCATTCATTGCTACCATTTTCAAACTAGGTTTTACATTACAAGAAGAAAACGAATTAACAATATAACTATGCCAATAATCATAAATCTCGATGTCATGCTCGCCAAACGAAAAATGAAGAGTAAAGAGTTGGCAGAAAAAATAGGCATTACTACAGCCAATCTCTCCATCCTTAAATCAGGAAAAGCTAAAGCAATCCGTTTCTCAACGTTAGAAGCAATCTGTGAAGCATTAGAGTGTCAACCTTCGGATATTTTAGAATATCAATCATAAAATTTTATCATCAACATTAAAAATCAATCAAATGAAATCAATCACATTATTACCACATTTATCCTTAGGTACTACTGCATAAAACCTTTTCTAGAACTATAATTCTATAGAATTAACTGGATTCTAACTATCAATTTGTTAAGCTTACAAAAGTCTTGACAAGCCACTCCTATATCCTATTTTAAAAATTAAAACTTATGAAAAAATTAAAAAAAATACGTGCATTTTTCTTATATCCAATTTTAGGAATATTACTAGTATTAATTCTTGTTGTAGTTTACAAACTCAATCAAAGTTCTGTTTTCTTTTCTGAAAACGGAATCTATACTTCGCTTCAAGTTCCTATTAACGAAAAATTTATAGATATAAACATAAACTTATCTGGTACTGCTGATTCTACTAGTTTCACTCAGGATTTTATGGAAGGTCCTATTGTTACTTATAATGACAACGAACAAATTTCTATAGATTGGTTTTATAATGGTGAAGTGTATCACAAAAACTATAGTAATTCTATTAAAAGTTTTAGTATAGATACAGAAGGTAAGCAACTCGACTTTATGTTACCAAAAATTAACAAACCTGCTGTTGAAATAAATAATGTTCCTGATAAGATTGCATTTATAAGTGATATTCATGGAGATTATACGTACATGGATTGTACTCTAAAAAATCTAAATGTTATTGATTCTGATGGAAATTGGAATTTTAACAAAAATCATTTAGTAATTGCAGGTGATATGGTTGATCGCGGCAATGAAGTTAGCGGTGTTTTATGGAAAATAGTCACTCTCTCCGAACAAGCAAGAGAAGCTGGTGGTATGGTACATTATCTTATTGGAAATCACGAGCAATATATTCTTAAAGGAAATTTTAGTCGGGTCGATCCTCTTAATTTATACGCCATACAACAAATAATGTCTTTTAAAGATGCTTTTTCTGATGAAACTTATTTAGGAAAATGGTTAAGAACTCGACCAGTTATTGTTAAAATTGGTTCTATGATTATTACTCATGGTGGAATAAGTCCTGATACAGCTAATAAAAACTTTAGTTTACAACAAATTAATCAAGCCATGTGGGATTATTGGGAAAACAAATCAGTCGACGATAGCCTAAAAGAGGTTATTTTAGGAAAAACAGGAGTCACTCAATACAGAGGTTATATTAGACAAAATGACGAAGTTAAAAAAGCAACTCCACAACAGATTAATACTATTCTTGAAACCTATAATGCATCGCAAATCATAGTTGGACATACGAATGTTACCAAAATCAAACCCCTATATGATGGAAAGATATATGATATTAATGCTATCGAGACATCTTCTGAAGCCTTAGTTTTTGAAAACGACGTGTTAAAAGTTGTTGATATTGGTATAATTAAACAAGAAAATACTCATAATATGTATCAAAGAGATTTTTCTTTTGGTAGCATAAATGATTGGAAAATGATACTATCTACCATAGGAAATATTATTAGACTTTCTTCAATTAGTCATCCATATTAAAACTTTGTTGACACCTCTGTTGATCTTACTATATAAAAGGTAAGGTTGGTATTACATAGTGATCAAAAAAAGAAACTGTAATTATATAGACAAGCTAGTTATAATTACAGTTTTCCTCTTTATATTCTAAATAATTATCAATAAGATATTACCAATAACTATCTCCTTTTCTTTTTAGGTATTTCAACTTTAGAAGTCTTTGCGCTTGTATTTTCCAGAATATAGTTGGCTAATACTTTCTCAATTAATTCTTCTTTTGTAAGATGATGAAAAACGGTTTTGATTTTTTCTTTAAACTCAGTAGAAACATCATGGTTAGGTTTCGTTTTGAAAATTTTCTTAGCCCACAAAAATGCATTATTTTCTTCTATACTCTGAGGGTCTGCTTTTTTAAATTCTTTGAAATTAATTCCTAATTCTTCTGTAAACTCTTCTAAATCCTCAATTTCTTCTTCTTGCAATACAGTTAATGACAATCCTTTAGCACCAGCTCTTGCTGTTCTTCCGCTACGATGCACATAGGTCTCATAAACGTCAGGTAAATGATAGTTTACCACATATGATATTTCTTTTACATCAATTCCTCTAGCTGCTAAATCTGTCGCAACAAGGATATTAATATGTCCTTCTCTAAACTGTCCCATTATTCTATCTCGTATAGGTTGAGATAAACTCCCGTGAAGTGCGCCAGAAGAGAATTTATTGATTGCCAAGTTCTTTGCTAATTTATTAACTGCTGCTTTCGTTTTACAGAAAATAATACCACGTTCGCCTTCTCTAGCACTAAGAAAATGCATTAGAACTTCTAATTTTTCTATTGGCTCTACAACCACATACTGATGATCGATTCCTTGATGTCCAACAGTATCCATATCTGCACTTACCTGAATAACATGTTTAGACATGTAATTCTGGATCAACTGCTTTATAGTTCCTGGCATTGTTGCAGTGAACAAGATCGTTCTTCTTTTTTTTGGTAAGACAGCAACAATTTCATCTAATCCTTCTTTTAGAGAACTAATCATTTCATCAGCTTCATCAAGAATGAGATAATCAGCACTTTTTATATCAATCTTATCTCTCTTTATTAAATCAATTAAACGTCCTGGAGTTGCCACCACAATATGAGTAGTACTCTTTAAACGCTCTATTTGCGGTTTGATAGGAATCCCTCCACATATCGAAGCTATTGATATACTAGGTAAATACTTAGAAAAAGACAGTAAGTTATCATAAATCTGTTGTCCTAATTCTCTTGTAGGAGCAAGGATTACTGCCTGTATTTTTGGAGTATCCAAATCAACTAACTGCAGTAAAGGCAGCCCAAAAGCTGCAGTTTTTCCAGTTCCTGTCTTTGCTAATCCAACAAAATCATCTTTCTTTTGTAATAAAATAGGAATTGATTTTTCCTGAATATCTGTAGGAGTAGAAAAGTTTAAATCCGCTAAACTCTTTTGCAAAGGAGCAGTAACTCCTAAATTAAGAAACTGATTTGACATAAAAATATTTTCGGCAAAGATAGGTGTATAATCCTATCTTTATATCTAAATCGTAAAGTTAAAAAGATGGCTATGCAACAACTAAAATATACCACAGTCACATCTCACCAAGAGTTGGAGGAGATCCTTCTGCTTCAACAAAAAAACCTAACTGCTTCAATTTCATCAGAAGAGAAGAAAAAAGAAGGTTTTGTAACTGTAGAACACGATTTTGATATCCTTAAAAAAATGAATGATCAACAACCACATATCATCGCTAAAGACAATGATATGGTTGTAGGTTATACATTATGTATGACGAAAGATTTTTGCAATGACATAGAAATCCTAAAACCTATGTTCAGTAAAATCAAAAAATCATTGGATCCATCAAAAAATTATATTGTTATGGGACAAGTTTGCATTGACAAAGCCTATCGTGGTCAAGGGCTTTTTAGAGGCTTGTACCAACAAATGAAAATAGAATTACAAGAAAAATACAATCTCCTAATTACTGAAGTCGCCGCAAACAATTTACGATCTCTGCATGCACATTATGCCGTAGGTTTTAAAACACTAGTAATTTATGAAGCGGATAATATAGAATGGCATTTAATACATTGGAACTGGGAATAAAATAAAGAGTAATATCCGAATGTACTTTCTTCTCTAAAGAAGAAAACACGCTATTAAAAGAATCTATTCTTAATGATTGCTTTATACGATTGACCAATTGGAATAGTAACATCTTTGAGTTTGATTTGATTACCAACAATACTCTTTATAGCTATTACGCTAACCATAAAAGATCGATGTACTCTAATAAACAATTCGGCAGGTAATATCGTTTCAAAATGAGATATTGATTCATGAATCAATAGCATTTCTGTTTGTAAATACAACTTCACATAGCTCCCATAACTTTCTAAATACTTAATTTGATCTAATTGAATATGATGTGTTTCCTTATCCCCCTTAAGAAAAATACTTGTATTGGTTGCCTCAGTAACCGTTTTGCTTTTTTTTAGTGATTGTTCTTTTAACTTTAACACCTTGGTATATGCCTTCAGAAACCGCTCAAACGAAAACGGTTTTAGCAAATAATCACAAACTTCTAATTCATAACTTTCTACCGCAAATTCTGAATAAGCAGAAGTAATAACTATTAATGGCGGATTAGTCAGTGTACGTAAAAAATCCAGCCCTTTTAATTTTGGCATTTCGATATCTAGAAAGATTAAATCCACTTGGTTCTTTTGTAGAAATGTTAATGCATCGATTGCATTATAACAATTAGCTACTAAACTTAAGTCGTTTAGCGAAGCTGCATAATCCTCGATTATGTCGTGGGCTATGGGTTCATCATCTACGATGATATAATTCATATATTAGATAATAATGGTTAATTGAGCTTTATAGACATCTCCTTCTGTTATAAAATTTAATGAATAGGAAGTATCATATATGATCTCAAGTCGTTTTCTCAGGTTTTCTAATCCTATTCCTTTTATTTCGTCTATGGAAGATACATCATAATTATTGATAACCTCAAAAATAATTTCGCGATCTGTAACTTCTAATTTGATATGTACAAAAGCATTATGCATCAAGGAATCCACACCATGTTTAAAAGCGTTTTCTAATAAAATGATAAACAATAATGGAGGTACTAGAACTCCTTTTTGTTGTACTTGCTTGACAAATTGAATATCAACTTCTTGATGATGTCTTATTTGCTGGAGTTCTATATAGTTCTCTAAATATTCAATTTCTTCTTCTACAGGCACTTCTGTTTCTTTTCCCTTATAGATCACATAACGCATAATATCTGACAATTTTAGAATAAGCTCTGGAGCCAGATCGGATTTTCGTTTTGCCAGTCCATAAAGGTTATTCAACGTATTGAAAAAGAAATGCGGATTGACTTGTTGTTTTAATAATGCTAACTCAGCCTTTGCTTTATCTGCTTTTAAGTGTTGAAACCATTTCCATTGATCATAGATCCATAATAGCACAAACAATGGCAAAGGGAATAAAAACAATAAAAATACATCCATGTTTTCTTCATGTGTTCTATCCCGAAAAAAAGCTATGAATAAAAAGAAAAAAGTGAACAACAAGGTATAAAGGACTATAACCCATCGTCTATATCTCTGAAAAAACTTTGGTGCCAAAATATAAAATACACCTAACCAAAATAGAGTGAGTAGTACAAAAGTAATAGGGTTATCAGGTACATTCATATAATGATCTATCGTAAACATAATGATAAACACCACTGAAAGTAGTATTAGCTTTATCAAAAAAAACTTACGCTCCTTTAAAAAAGCAACTACATTTCTTTTCTTATATCGCTGCATGTACCAGGACCATAGAATGTAACTACTCGTAATAAAAAACAGAAAAACACAGCTAACAGTTACTACTCTATACTCCAACGGTCTACCAAATACAAAGCCTAATAACGAAATCACCCAACTTGCAACCATCCAATAAAAGACCTTCTCTTTTCTATGAAAAAGCATCGCATGTATAATTAAGGAAATCACAAGACCCCAAAATATAGCACCTATTATATTTACCAAGGTTTCTTTTGGATCTATCCTAATAAAATCAATATACTCCAGCGCTTTTATTAGCACAAAAAGTATACTAAACCCGTATGGAATCGCTCTATATTTTATTAAAAACCGAATCATAGATCCAAAAGTAACAAACCTATGCATATCTCCATAGTTATATGAACAGATGCCTTTAAAATTACCACGAACACACTATTTTTTGCAATGAATGAGATTGATACTTTTTTTTAAGGTTTCTATTCAGCATAAACAGTGTCTATACAAATTATTGGATTTCTTTTCTAACTCATTTTATGTTCGTATCAGAATCAAAACTAATTTTTATGAACACACTACAGATAAACGATATATCAAAAACATATACCAATGGTGTAAACGCATTAGATACCATTTCATTGACTATAGAAAACGGTCTATTTGGATTATTAGGTCCTAATGGGGCAGGAAAATCTTCTTTAATGCGTACCATAGCAACCTTGCAAGAACCAAGCTCAGGAAATATTCTATTCAATGGTATTGATATTCTGAAACAACCTCAAAAACTAAGAAGTCAATTGGGATACTTGCCACAAGAATTTGGAGTATATCCAAAGATTTCTGCACAAAAACTATTGGATCACCTTGCCATACTCAAAGGAATCATAAACAAAAAAGAACGTAATGCACAAGTAGACTCTTTATTACATCAAACTAATCTATACCAAGATCGTAAAAAAGCAGTACATACTTTTTCAGGCGGAATGCGCCAGCGATTTGGTATTGCTCAAGCTTTATTAGGAAATCCCAGGTTAATCATTGTAGACGAACCAACGGCAGGATTGGATCCTGAAGAACGCAATCGTTTCTTGAATTTATTAAGTGAAATAGGAGAGCATATCATTGTTATTTTATCAACACATATTGTAGAAGACATAAAAGATCTATGCACTAATATGGCTATTATGAATAAAGGAAAAATCATTACTCAAGGAATCCCTGCTAAATTAACTGAGCAACTAGAAGACAAAGTCTGGTATAAGATTATTGAAAAACAAGACCTGAAGAGCTATCAATCTGCATTTCAGGTTATTTCTACTCGTTTATTTTCTGGAAAAACACAACTTCATGTATTATCCAACGAAAGGCCTGAAGCTGGATTCGAACGGGTCAATCCAGGATTAGAAGATGTGTACTTCAGCACACTACAACGATAACACTAACCTTAAAAAATATATACGCTATGTTTATGCAACTTCTCAAATTCGAATGGAGATACCATTCCAAGCAATTATCATTCTATATGTTTTCGATTATCTTTTTCCTCTTAGGATTTTATATGTCTTCTGGAGGAAGGTTAGGAGCAACAGAATTAGTAAAAACTAACTCTCCATATCAAATTAGTTTTTTTATAGGAATATTTAGCTTAGTATCTGTTTTTGCTATTATGTTTTATTGTATAAATGCCATTGTTAGAGATAGGCAATACAATATCGAAGAAATAATTCATAGTACATCCGTAAAAAAACAACATTTTTATTGGAGTCGCTTTTTAGGAGGATTTTTCGTCAGTCTATTAGTTTATACACTTATGCTTTTAGGTTTTGCATTAGGTACTTTTTTTTCTAACAATCCTGATGGTATTGCTCCTTTTATATTACACCATTATTTATATATATGGAGTACAATGGTGTTTCCTAATTTGTTTATTCTAACTGCCTTATTATTCTGTTTTGCAGCTTTTTTCAGAAAAGCATTACTGGTATACATCGGAGCCATTTTTATCTATGCATTATACTGGGGATGTTCTATATTCTTAAACTCTCCTATGCTAGCTCAAGCTGTTCCACCATCGCCAGAGAATATGATCATTGCAGCATTAATGGATCCGTTTGGTTTATCCGCTTTTTTTGAACAAACCATGTACTGGACTCCATTTCAAAAAAACAATCAACTAATCTCTTTTTCAGGATATTTCCTTTGGAATAGAATTGTTTGGGTATCTTTTTCAATAGTATTATTAATCATTACTTATAAATTATTTTCTTTTAGAAAAGGAATTAGAAAAATTAAAAAAGCTAAAAATGTTATCAATGATGCCATACAGAAAAAAGAATATACTCCTGTTTTAACTTATTCAGAAACTACTAAAGCTCAGTTATTAGGGTTTATATCACTTACAAAACTAGAATTGAGAGCTATTTTTACAAGTCTACCGTTTATCGCTATACTTTTAATATGGATTTTGATAGCCTTTACAGAAATTTATAGTAAGGTTTATGAAGGAGGAGCCTATCACGATAGCCTATATCCAGCAACCTATCTTTTAATTGAACAAATAAGTGATCCTTTGCCTATAATGGGATTGATTTTGATCATTTTTTATAGTGGAGAGTTAGTATGGCGAGAACGTAGTTTACATTTCAATTCCATAACAGATGTTACTCCAGCATCCAATAATATTCTCTTTTTTTCAAAATATGTAGCCTTATTATTACTACCCATCTTATTGATTCTTAGTGGAGTTTTGATTTGTATTGGCTTTCAAATTGCAGGAAATTATTACCAATTTGAATGGACACAGTATATCAATCTATTCTATTTTGAAGGAATCGGATTGATTTTTTACGGAGTAGTTGCTTTGTTTATTCAAAGTTTGGTATCCAATAAATATCTGGGAATGTTCCTTTCAGGGATCCTAATTTTTTTATTAGGTAGTTCTTTAAGTAGTTACATAGGAATCGAACATATGTTACTACAATTAGGAAAAACTCCACCAATAGTATATATAGATATGAATGGATATGGAGTTTACTTAAAACCTTTTCATTGGTATGCTCTATATTGGATGGCTTTTGCCGGAATCTTAGTGGTATTAGCTTTTAAATTATGGAGACGAGGCATTATTTCAAATTTTAAATTTCGAATACAACAATTGTTTTCTAATTGGAAAAGATCAGAAAGAAGTATTGTTTTTGGGTTTCTTATTGTTTTTATAAGTGCTGGCAATATTATTTTTTATAATACTAATATTGTAAACCAATATACCTCTTCTAATAAACAATTAGATTTAGCTGAAGCGTATGAACGTAAATTTAAACAATATGATGTGCTAGAAGAATTATATCCTGTTGCTATCAAAACAACAGTAGATATTTATCCAGATGCTAAAAAGTATACTGTAAAAGCCGATTACGTACTAAAAAACAAGAGCAATTCTTTAGTTGACCTTGTTTTTATTTCACCTAGAGAACCGTTACAATCAGTATTTTTAGAAAACGCTGAACTCTTAGAATATGACTCAGTTTTTAAGACCTATTTATTCCAATTAAAGGATCCATTATTACCAAAGGAACAGCTAAAGTTTAGATATGAACTTATTGTACAGAATGATGGTTTTGAAAGGCGAGGTGCTATTGTTGAGAATGGCAGTTATATAACCCATTCTTCTTTTGAACCTTCATTAGGCTATCGAAATAGTAGAGAAATCCGAAATTATTCAGAACGAAAAAAAAGAGGTTTACCCGAATTAAAAGAAGAGATTATTCAGGCTAATGATCTCCATAGCATACCAGATAATCTCATTGGCAAACTTCCTTTTGAAACCATAGTCTCTACCCAATCAGATCAAATTGCTATTGCACCAGGAAATTTAATTAAAGAATGGAAAAAAGATAATAGAAACTTTTACCATTATAAAGTAGATGGTAAAATATCTCCATTGTTAGGGTACTTTTCTGCCAAATATAAAGTACAAAAAGAAACATATAAAGGAGTCAGTATAGAGCAATATTTCCATCCAGGTCATAATATGAATGTTGCTTCAACCATGAAAGCAAGTAAGGAAACATTAGATTATTGTATTCAGAATTTTGGAGATTATCCTTTTGATCACCTTCGAATTGCAGAAATACCAGCATATTGGCCATTTGGAGGGCAAGCGTTACCAGGAACTATTAGTATGGTTGAAGATCGATTTTACTTATTAGATCAACGGAATACTGATGTCTTCAACTTGGTTGCTAAACGCACTATTCATGAAATCGCACATCAATGGTGGGGACATATCTTAACTCCTAAAATGACTTCGGGAGCTGGTTTTTTTATAGAAGGGTTAGCAAAATACACAGAAATTGCGGTGATGGAAAAACATTATGGTAAAGGTGCATTATGGAACTTATCAGAATATTCTAATAATCGATATTTTACAGGACGTTCTTACGCTTCTGAGATGGAACCACCTATATATTTATCTGATGGAGAAAATCACCTGTTGTATGGTAAAGATTATACGACGATGTTAGCGCTTAAAGAACTAATAGGAACAGAAAAAATAAATCTTATTCTACAAAAAATAGTCTCTAAATACAGGCATAAAGAAGAATTTGAGGTAATCACATTAGATTTTTTGAAAGAAGTATATGAAGTTACACCATCAGAATATCATACTTTGATTGATGATTGGTTTAAAAGAATTATTACCTATGATCTAAAAGTAGAACAGGCTTCTTATAAAGAACTATCAACTGGTCAATTTGAAATCACATTAGACGTAGTAGCTAAAAGGTTTGAAACTAAAAATCAAGGCGAAGATCTAACTATATCTATCGATGAACCTATCCAAATAGGTTTGTTTAGAAAACACCCTAAAAAAATTGATGTAGGAGATGAAATTCTATATTTAGAAGCTCGCCGATTTAACACAGAGCATTCTACTATCAAAATCATTGTAGATGAATTACCAGAATACATTGCTATCGATCCTTATGGAACACGACTGGATAAGAATAGAATTGATAATATAATTCGGTTATAAAAATAAGCAATATAACCACATATAACTCCTAATTCTAAAGGACTAGAATTAGGAGTTATATGAATATTACAAGCGTATCATCTCTTCAAATCGCTCTATATATTCTTCTTCATAATCAAACATTGCTTTAATGTGTTTTCCTTCAATTTCCCAAAACTCTGTATTTGATTTATTTGATGCTTCATAAAGTTTCTTTCCTAACTGATATGGAACTTGTTCATCCATTTTACTGTGTAGTATTAATACTGGCTTGCTAATCTTTTTTATCTCATTTTCTGCAGGAAAATCATTATTCATTAACATTGGCATCATCCATTTGAAGTTTTCTAGGTTTATTGCTCTTGCATACTCCTTTCCTATGTCGGGAAACGAATTAAATGTACCTTCTACAATAACACCTGCTATCTTATCATTTCTTTCTGCGGCATTCATCATAGCAAAAGCACCTCCCAAAGATTGACCCCAAATAATTATTGGAGTTTCTTTTACCTTTTCATCTTCTAACATTGTATCAAAAACGTATAATGCATCTTCTTTTAGTATCAACGAATTATCTGCTATGCCTGTTGATTTCCCAAAATCTCTCCGCTCATAACCAAATACCTGAAAACCTCTATCTGTTAATAGCTTATAATAGCTTTGAGACGACATTAAATGCATTCCTTTACCAGCATGGTGAATAATAGTCCCTATTGCTAGACCCTTTGGTTTAAAAAGAACTCCATGTAAAACAGTATTCTTATCAACATCAAAATAATATTCCTTATGAGGAATATTAGATTCAAAACTATCGTACTCCAACCCATTTACGTTATAAATTAGTGTATCTGTATATCTGGAAAACCTGATATAAAGAATACTTCCTAATAATATCAAAAACAGTGATAGAACGGCAACCTTTGTAAATTTTATAAACTTCTTCATTTTTTATGTTTTTAATTTGTAAACATTTCAAATAAACAAGCATTGAAAATCAAAAAAAAAACATTGTTATGGATTCATAATTTTTGGGGTATAAAAATACTTTTCGTGGCCAGATCTTATATTTTGTGGTCAATTTATAAAGGATAATTTTAAAGAATCAAAATAGGTTTTTGATACTGGTAACTTTTCTTCTATATATTTTAAATGTATGCTACCCTTTTGTGCATTTCCTTCAATAGAAATTATAAAAATAGGATTGACTAAATAGGAACGATGTACTTTTATTAAATGATTAAGTTGCTTATGCAAAGAAGAAAGGGTATTACGTATTACCTTTTTTTGTAATTCCTCTTCTTCTATATAATAAATATTTACATAGTTATCTTCTGATTTAATGTATACAATATCCTCTGGTAAAACAGAAAAAGACTCTTTTTTTAAAGTACTATTTACTACAACTTTCTCTTTGTTATCCGATTTATGCATCTTTCTTTCTTCCTCTTTCTTACCATAATATAATCTCAAAAAAATCGATAACGCAGACAAGATGATACCAAAACCTAAGAAAATAAATCGAAACCACTTTATAAAGAAACTGAATATCAAAAAGTTAGATCTCTTGTTGATCATTAATTCTGTATAGAAGAAAGCGATAATAATTGCTATAGTAACATAAAAAAAAGAGAATATTAATTCTTCACTCCATTTCCATCTCTTAAAATTGATATAATACAATCTTGACAAAAGATAGACAACTAAGTACACTACTATCGAAATAATGCCATAACCAATAAAATAAAGATGCTTGTTGGGATGATTAAAATTATTAGCTCCAAATGGTTGTAAAAAAACTAGGATAAATACAACAACAAAACTTAGGATAGAAGCGATCAAAAAATGATTCCGAAATGATGTGGAATATGGAAAAGCTTTGTTTAAAAACATAAAAAAAACTACTAACTAATGATTGGGATTAAATATAATCATCTTATAGATGTAAATACTAATTAACAATCAACTAATACTACTATCAAATTATCTTTTCAAATTAATGATCCCCATAATTATTCAATAGTTCGGTTACACTTTTTTTATAAGTTGTACCAATAGGTATGTTATGTTCTTTAATATGAATCCGATTTCCTTCTATTACATTTATCTTATCTATTGCAACAATAAATGATTTATGCACTCTAAGAAAATCTGATGATAATAATTCTTCATAACTCGAAATCTTCAGATGTGTAATAACAGTTTCATCAATGAGCATTATTTTGGTATAATTTCCTAAAGCCTCAACAAACAAAATATCATCAATATGTATTCTATGATATTTCTTATCACCTTTTAAAAAAAGATACCGTTGTTTATCTTCGGATGAAATAGCTGTATTATTTCTTGAAATAGTTGGTACTACCTTATTTACGGCAGTAACAAAGCGTTCAAAACTAAAGGGTTTTAATAAATAGTCGCATACATTTAGTTCGTAGCTTTCTAATGCAAACTCTTTGTAAGCTGTTGTTACAATTACTTTTGGAGGATGACTTAGTGTTTTTAAAAACTCAAACCCTTTTAGTTTAGGCATATTAATATCTAAAAACATTAGATCTACTGCTTCTGTGCTTAAAAATTGCATTGCCTGCAAAGCGTTATAGAATTTCCCTTTAAGCTCTAGGTGAGGAATATCGTTGCCATACCGTTCAATAATTCGGTGGGCAATAGGCTCATCATCAACAATAATATAGGTAATCATAGGATATTTAAATCTAATTGTACTCTAAATATGTTATCATTATTTACAACCAAAAGCTGATGCTTATCGGGATAAATCAGTTCGAGACGTCTTTTTAAGTTCTTCAATCCAATTCCTGTAGTTTCACATATTTGGGAGGAATCGAAGCTATTTTCAATACTAAAAAGAATCCTATTATCTTCTGCAATTAAATTGATATGAATATACAGGTTTTCTGTAAGGTTCTCTATTCCATGTTTAAATGCGTTTTCTAATAAAATAATATAAAGCAGTGGTGTGACTCTATAGTTTTCATCTTCAATCTTATGATCAAAACGGATATCTAACTCTTCATAATGTCTAATTTTATGAAGTTCAATATAGTTTTTCAAATATTCTAATTCGTCTACCAATAACACAGTATCTTTTTGACCTTCATAAATACTATAGCGCATCATATCAGAAATTTTTAAAACTACTTCTGGTGCCTGATCTGATTTTTCTACTGTCAAACCATATAAATTATTAAGTGTATTGAAGAAAAAATGAGGATTTACCTGATTTTTTAGCATTGTCAATTCTGCGTGTGTATTTTCATTCTTCAATTTCTTTATTAATAACCACTTTTCGAAAATCCAAGAAAGTATAATGTATCCAGGTAACACTAAAAAAAGTAATCCTCCGAATACATCTTCCAATCCATTAGCTGGTTTCCAGTTTTTGCTCAAAACGAAACCAGCAACGAGCATAGGAGCACCTATCACAAAAATGCGGACTCTATATTTAAATAAAATTGAGTCTTTATGTATTTGAGGAGATTCAAGAAAAAATGCTGTGAATTTTTGCTTTTTATCTTCTATAAAGGCTCCTAAATTATACAATATGATACCCATCCACAAAACTCCGTACACAACTCCATTATTATTATCAAAATCAACTGATTCGGTTATCGCAATTGCCATGGTAATAAGTAATAAAAACGAAGTAATATAAATTTCATAGGTAATGTAAAAAGGAAGTTCTTTATAAAGAAACGACTTCTTAGAAAAGTGAATTATAAAATTATAAAGGATAAAGACAATTAATAATACACCATAACTATTTCTATAAGCTTCATGTTCTGCCATTACTATCATTCCTACAAAAAAGGCAATTACAACTGTAGAAATTAATACCCGTCTATACTTAAATACCACATGAAACATATCCCAAAAGTATCTAAATTCACTTAATTCTTTAAGATTATCTGACCAACAAGGGTCAAATTAGGTCAAACAGATTCTTTTTTAGTACAAAACTCGGTTACCACTAATCTCATACAATTGAACTAATTTTTTATGCATTATATCAAAATAATTATATCTGAGAAAAACTAGAAAATACTTTAGTTGTTACAATCAAAAAAAGCAATCTATTATGAAACATCAAATGTTATTATATCTGTTAGGAATATTTTTATTCTCATATAACATAAATGGACAATCTTTAGATGTACATACAAAAGAACAACTAACATTAATCCAGAAAAAACTCATTGCAAAACTATCAGGTACTACGAGTATAAAAGGATCTAATATACTTGCAGTGCGAAGCAGTAGTTCTGAAAGGAAAATTGCAGCTGATTTTTTAGGAGAATCACTGCAAAACATTTCGTTAACTCCAGAAAAACATAAATATAAATTACCGAATGAGTTTTTTTTAATTGATCTTCTTTTTGATCCATATAAAGGCACAAATATTTACACAATTATTCCGGCAACAATAGAAAGTGATGAGTATATTATTCTGGGAGCACATTATGACTCTGAGCCCTATGCTCCAGGAGCCGATGATAATGCATCTGGCGTAGCTTTAATCTATGCTGTGGCATATCAAATCTCACAATTAACTCATCGTTCAAAAAACTTTATGATTGTTTTTTTTGATCAAGAAGAAGAAAACGAGATAGGTAGCAAAGCTTTTGCAAAAAAGATACAACAAGAAGGGAAAAATATCCACTCAGTTCATATTGCAGATATGGTAGGATGGGATAGTGATAATAACGGTATGATAACTTTATCTCCACCGATAGATGATATTCTTTCAATATACAATCTTATTGCAAGAAGCTTATCAATTCCTATTCAACCCAGAAATCTTATGTCATCTGACCACAAATCATTTTACGATCTAGGATATCCAGCTGTGCTAATTTCAGAAGAATTTAGTAATAGTGATTTTAATAGTAATTATCATTCTCCAAAAGATACGTATAACACCATAAATTTTGAGTATTTGGCAAACAATACTGAAATGGTCTATTTAGTTATGGAACAACTCGCAAAAAACTAGACATATGAAACAACAAAAGCTATTTGAAAAATATTATTTATTCGTTCTCTTATTAACCTTTATTCCATTTATAATCAGATCGATAAACTATATGTTAATTGGAAGTTATACGCCATTAATATTCACAATGATTATAGGTTTACCAATCCTATGCAGCTTATATTATATGAAAACTAAGCGTCACAGGTTGATTAAGGTTTGGGGGATTTTACTTATTATCTACGGAAGTATAAGAATCGCTATAGAGCTTTTATTTTATTTCTCTTCTATTGATGAAATGCACATACGAGAGCAATTTACTTTAGGGTTCAATATCCTGAATGTATTTCTAATAATGACAGGATTCTGTTTATATAAAACATTTAAAAATCAAAAAACGTCAAGGATATAATCTCTTGACGTTTTTGTATCTATTGTAGTAAAGTAAAAGAACTAACTAATCTGCTAGTACAATTACTTTATTATCCTTCATTTCTATAGTTCCAGAATTTATCGGAAGTAATGTTACACCATTCTCTTTAGTGAATTTTTCGGCAACTTCTTCTTCTAAATTCATATCTCCATACACCTTTACATTTCCCTTAGCAAGTAAAGAAACTATTGGTGCGTGATTATCTAACATCTGAAACTCTCCATTCACACCTGGTACTGCAACAGAAGTTACTTCACCACTAAATAAAACTGCTTCTGGAGTTACTATTTCTAAGTACATATTTTTAACGTATTGAGTATGGAGTAATTAGTATTAAGATAGTGATTAATAAAATAAACTTTTTTCACCACTCTTTACTAACTTCTCACTACTATTTATGCTTCAGCTAACATTTTCTCACCAGCTTCGATAGCTTCTTCGATAGTACCTTTAAGGTTAAACGCTGCTTCTGGTAGGTGATCTAGTTCACCATCCATAATCATTGTAAATGCCTTAATAGTATCTTTAATATCTACTAAACATCCTGGGATACCTGTAAACTGCTCTGCTACGTGGAATGGCTGAGATAAGAAACGTTGTACACGACGTGCACGTCCTACCGCTAATTTATCTTCTTCAGATAATTCTTCCATACCAAGGATTGCAATAATATCTTGTAATTCTTTATAACGCTGTAACAACTCTTTTACTCTTTGTGCACAGTTATAGTGCTCATCTCCTAAAATATCAGCTGTAAGAATTCTTGAAGTAGAATCTAATGGATCTACCGCTGGATAAATACCAAGCTCAGCAATCTTACGAGATAATACTGTTGTTGCATCTAAGTGAGCAAATGTTGTTGCTGGTGCTGGATCCGTTAAATCATCTGCAGGTACATAAACCGCCTGTACAGAAGTAATAGATCCTTTCTTAGTAGAAGTAATACGTTCCTGCATCACACCCATCTCAGTTGCTAATGTAGGCTGATATCCTACCGCTGATGGCATACGTCCAAGAAGTGCAGATACCTCAGAACCTGCTTGTGTAAAACGGAAGATGTTATCTACGAAGAAAAGTACATCTTTTCCTTGTCCATCTCCAGCTCCATCACGGAAATATTCTGCAATCGTAAGACCAGAAAGTGCAACACGAGCACGTGCTCCTGGTGGCTCATTCATCTGTCCGAATACGAAAGTAGCTTTAGATTCTTTCATTACTTCTTTATCTACTTTAGAAAGATCCCATCCTCCTTCTTCCATAGAATGCATAAAGTCATCACCATACTTGATAATTCCAGACTCTAACATCTCACGAAGTAAATCATTTCCTTCACGTGTTCTTTCTCCTACTCCTGCAAATACAGAAAGACCACCGTGACCTTTTGCAATATTGTTAATCAACTCCTGAATCAATACTGTTTTTCCTACTCCAGCACCTCCAAATAATCCAATCTTTCCTCCTTTTGCATAAGGCTCAATAAGATCAATTACTTTAATACCAGTAAATAGAACTTCAGTAGAAGTTGATAAATCTTCAAACTTTGGCGCCTGACGGTGAATAGGAAGACCATCTTCTCCTGCTTTAGGAAGATCTCCTAGACCATCAATCGCATCACCAATTACATTAAATAGACGTCCATATACATCTCCACCGATTGGCATCTGAATTGCAGAACCTGTTGCTACAGCTTCTACTCCTCTGCTTAATCCATCACTGGAATCCATCGCGATAGTACGTACAGTATCTTCACCAATGTGAGACTGAATCTCTAACACCAACTTGGTACCGTCTGCTTTATTAATTTCTAACGAATCGTAAATTTTTGGTAATTCAGTACCGGCAGCGAATGCTACGTCTATAACCGGACCTACAATTTGTGATACTTTACCCGTAACTTGAGACATTATATAACTATTTAATGTTTAGTATTTAACTATTTAAAAGACCCTTTTTTCAGTAATCCCGAATACGACCTTTTTTCAGGCTGCAAATATAGGCTTTTAAAATGAATAAAATAGCGTCTTTTATTTTGTTTTTTTTATCCGAAAAAACAAAGTCTATTTACTCCCTAAAAAGTATTGATTTTGGGAAGCATTTATTTGATTTTAAAATCATTAAATTGTACTTTTCCTACAAACAAAATGTTATCATATAATAATTGACTCTATGGAAACTTATGCCACGGCTTTAACATATGCAATACCTGGATTCGTAATTCTTATTCTTCTGGAGTATCTGGTAAGCAGATGGAAAGGAATTCCTGTTAATCAAGCAATGGATACTATTTCCAGTATTAGTTCTGGTATTACAGATACATTAAGAAGCCTAACTGGTCTTGCAGTAATTATCATTAGTTATGATTGGATGGTAGACCATATTGCCTTGATCGAAATCAAATCATCTGTTCTGGTTTATATCATAACATTTATTGGGTTGGATTTTGTAGGGTACTGGTCCCATCGCTTTAATCATACTATCAATTTATTTTGGAATAGACATATAATTCATCACAGTAGTGAAGAGTTTAATCTGGCGTGTGCACTACGACAAAGTATATCAGCTATAATTTCTATTTATTTCTTTCTTTATATCCCATTAGCTTTATTGGGGATCCCTGCGAACGTTGTTGCTCTTGTAGCTCCAATACATTTATTTGCACAATTTTGGTATCATACGCGATTAGTTGATAAAATGGGTGTCTTAGAACATATTATAGTTACTCCATCTCATCATAGAGTACACCATGCGATAAATGATGAGTATCTGGATAAGAACTATTCTCAAATTTTCATCTTTTGGGATAAACTTTTCGGAACGTTTCAAGAAGAAATACCAGAAAAACCACCTGTATATGGTGTAAAAAAACCTGTAAACACCTGGAATCCGTTTTTCATTAACTTTATGCACGCGTGGGGGATTCTTAAAGATGCCTGGAGAACCAAAAACATTATAGATAAAATCAGAATTTGGTATATGCCAACAGGATGGAGACCTGAAGATGTTAAAGAAAAATATCCTATCCAAATCATAACTGATCCATATTCCAGAGAAAAATATAAAACAGAAAGCTCTTTGTTCTTAAAACTCTGGTCCTGGATACAATTAACAATTACCATAGCCCTATTATATTACTTATTGGTTAGTTTTGGTAATCTTGACTTTCTAGAAATTATAAACTATGCTATCTTTTTAATGGTTTCTATATTTGCTTATACTTCATTAATGGATCGACATATAATTTCTATTTATTCTGAAATCGTAAAACTTGGTTTAGGAGTATATTATATTAATAAAGGAGATGGATGGTTTGGAATTGACACTCTTTTTAATGGAGCTACCTATTTGGTATTAGGTTACATTATAATATCGTTTATCATGGCTATTTATTTTCAATTCGTAGAAAAAAAATATTCTGTCAGACATATTGATCCAATGATATAATAATAAAGCCTACAAGAAATATTTCTTGTAGGCTTTATAAAAATTTATATTAAAATATCTTACCTATGGCAACATTGGAGAATAAAATGTAGGATAATCTTCTGCTTTTACCATCGGAAGATTAGAACCGTAAGTAGCATTAATTGCTTCCATAGTTTTATTTGCAATAAATGCATAACCACGAGCAGTAGGATGCACACCATCTAAAGAAAATGCCCCTCCAAATACTAAATCACCTTGTAATAAAAATTCATCAAAGGCAATTCCTGTAGAAGCAACTTCAACAAGTAGTGCATTTGCATCTACAAAAGCCAATCCTGCTTGTTGTGCAGCAGCAGAAATAGTCGCATTAAAAGCAGTAGTTGCTGTTGCAATTTCTGCTTGCTCTTCAGGTGTCAATACCCATCTGTCAGCTAAAGGAATCGCAACTCCATTTACAGATAGCGGATTACCTGGATCTGCTAGAGTTCCTATAAAAGAAGCTGAGGCTAAAACCAGAAGGTCATCAGCTGTAGCTTGTCTCATGTTTGTTAAATTAGGATTTAAGCCAGTTAAATCTGTAAGGTCTTCGTCTAAAATAACCACAGCGTTACCTTCTCCAGCAGTAAAACTAATAGTTCTTCTAGCGATTTCTGCATCAGCATCTTCTTGTGAAATAGCACCAGCCATAACCAATCCAGCAAAAGCTTGAACAATACCTCCATTATAAAGTGCATAGGCTGCATTTACCGCTCCAGCGGTTGCTGCATCTAAAGGCACTGGATTATGAGATACTGTTGTAAAATTTGCAATTGAAGTTACATCAGGAATATTAGCTATCACTCCTTTTGCCCCACCAGATGTCAAAGTAGCTACTAAAGCACCGTAAGCTTGATCGAACGTAGCAGTATCTGTAATTGGATCTGATCCGTCTCCACCAGATAATGCATACCCTAATACATCATTATTACCAATCCATAAAGAGAAAAATGTAGGGTTCTGTGCCATTGCATCTTCTAATACAGAAGCATTTGGGCTAGAAGCCATACGTACAAAATAAGGGTTTGCAAGACTAGGCAATCCAGCAATGTTTCCATAACCATTAGCTAATAAGTGAAAACTTTTAGCTCCAGGTATTCCCATATTATTAAATGTACCTGATAATCCTGCTGAAATTTCTGTTGTTGGAGTAGCAGGCAATACTGCTGGACCTGCTCCATTAAAAAAGAATCTAGGAGACAAGATTTGAGTTCCACCTAACAGAGCTCCACCAACATTGTCACTCATTAAAGGTTGTGTAAATGTACCTCCACCTGCTAATGCAAATTGCTGCGCTAAAATATTAGGCATCGAATTTTCTTGTGCAGCAATAAATAAAGCTCCATCCGTAAAACCTGCAGTTAAAGAATTTCCTAACGCTACATAGGTTGAAAAATCTGCTGTACCAGAAGTAATTACTACTTCTTCTACCACTGGCGAATCATCGTCGGATTCACATGCTACAAATCCAAAAACGAATAAGATTAATAGCCATTTATATTGAATATTCATATTTAAATTTCTTAATATCATTTATGTTTATTATAAGTTGTTTATAGATAACCCTATGTAATACTGAGAACCTATAAATCCTGTTCCAAATGCAGTAAAATACTCATCTCCTCCAATATTGGTAGCACCTGCTTTTATAACAGTCTTCAATGCTGGGATTCTATAGTTTATTTGAGCATCGATTACTGAGAATGAAGGCACTTCTCCATCACCAAAGGTTGCTTCCCAGAAATATTCATCACTCCATCTATAACTTGCATTAAACCCAAAATTCTTAAATAGATTAGTATGACCTATAGAACCTTTTATTTTATGTTTTGGAGTATTAAAGCTTGTTCTGAAATCTGAATCCTGATTTCTATCAAAATCTTGTTCAGAATATGTATAATTAGCTGCTAGATCGAAACCATGAACTTTGGTAGTAATTCCTACTGTTGCTCCAAAAGAATTAATATCTACTGCAGAGTTAGTATATGTCTGATACACTTGAGTATCTCCATTTTGCAAAGCTAATAAGGATAAGGTTCCATCACCAACTTGTCCATATAAAGGAACTAATACATTTTCATTAGAAATAAAATCTTCGTACATGTTATAGTAACCACTCATATCTATAACAAATCCTTTTATTTTTCCTCTATACCCTAATTCGAATGCTGTTACCTTTTCTGGCTGTACTATTCCAGATTCAGATGCTACAGGAGCTCCGTTAAGTACTGAATTTAAAGAAAAAGAATTTTCATAAGCTGCTCTACCTGTAATCGAAGCTGTTGTTGATCCTGTAATATTTTGACCATCACCGCTTAAGGTGAAGTTTCTAACATCTCGATCTAAATTCTCTGGAGCCGATCCTACTAGAATTGCTCTACCTACATCTAAACCAATAAATAAATCCTGAGTAGTAGGGTTTCTAAATCCTGTTTGTGCAGAAAGACGAAGATTATGATTTCTGTCCTGACCTGCAGTATAACCTACTGATAATCTAGGTGAAAAGTTTCCATCAAATAATTCAGATTTGTCGTAACGCACAGAACCTGTTAATTTTAAACGCTCATCTAATAATTTCTTTTGGATTTGTGTATATAATCCATATTCAGAATAGCGAATTGGTCCGTCAAAATCAGTAAAAATAGTTCCAGAAGAATTTAATTTATATTCTCTGAATGATCCCCCTACTTGTATATCAGCAATTTCACTCGTTAAATGACTGAAATTATAATTTAAATCTGCATGTCTAAGTTGGGTAGCATCCTGAAACTTAGATCCAGTAGCTAAATCTGGATCAGAAATAACTTGTCTAAATACACTTTCGAATCCTGGAGTACCTGGAATCAAACGACCAGTATCTGCTGTTTGTCTAGCAATTAAATGCGCTTGTTCCGGTAATTGCCCTGCTAATGTTGCTTGCACAAAAGCCCCTGCATATTCTCCAAACCAAGTTTGGTCATCTTTCCAAGCTCTATTAATATTAATTCCTGTAAATCTGGTATCATAAGAATCACCTGCACTTTCGTCAGTTATATATCCTCTTAAGAAAAAGTTATTATTCTTAAACTCTATTTTATGTTGTTGTAAGAAGAAATTACGAATAGAATATCTGTTAGCACCTTGGTAAATAGTTGTTCCTCTACCAATCTTAGCTTGGTAAATAATTTCAAAATCATTAGCAAAAGGTCTATAATGCATTGCAGCATCAAATTTGATACTCTCTGCTTTATAGTCATTTAAATCACTTTCTAAATAACCCGTTCTACTTACATTTTCATTAGGTAACAGATTTTCAGCTCCTCCAGGCAATACGCCTAAATTAACCAATGCTACACCAACACCTCTAATATTAGTACTTACTTCATCTCCATATACATTCAATCCATCATAATCTGGATCCAATCTAGTACCTGTAATAGGATTAGCAGAAACATCCACTTGACTTGTCGCGAACCAGTCTGTACCTCTTAAGTAAGAAAAATTAACTTTTCCAGCAAACTTATCAGAGAATGCATGTGCAGCTCTAAAACCATAATCATAAAACTCATTATCTCCTGCAGCTTCCTGAGAAGTAATTCCTCCTTTACCATATGCACTTATTCCTTGATGATCAAATGGATTTTTACTGGTCATAAATAAAATACCATTAAATGCATTTGCTCCATAAAGTGCAGAAGATGCTCCTGGTAGTAATTCTACGCTATTTACATCTAATTCCGTCATCCCTAAAAGGTTACCTAAAACGAAGTTCAACGCTGGTGAAGAATTATCCATTCCGTCCACTAACTGAACAAAACGTGTATTAGCAAAAGAAGCAAAACCTCTGGTATTTACAGATTTAAAGGTTAAACTATTGGTATTGATATCAACCCCTTTTAAGTTTTCTAATCCATCATAAAAATCCACAGCAGGTGTGCTTTTAATCTCCTTAATCCCAAACCGTTCAACACTTACAGGTGATTCGAAAATTCTCTCTGGTGTTCTGGAAGCAGAAATAATTACCTCATCTAACTCTGTTCCTTCTTTTAGCGAAATCGTTAAATCACTGGCACTTGCAGTGATGTTTACCGATGCTGATTCAAAACCAACACTACTGACTATAATTGTAAACGGAGGTGTCTCCTGTAATGTTAATGTAAATAATCCATCAAAATCGGTAACTGTTCCTACAGAAGCTCCCTGTAACGATATATTAGCCCCTGGAATTGGTTGATTATTGTTATCAACAACTTTACCACTAATTGTTGTTTGTGCAGTAGCTATAATGCCCATAAAAAGCATTATTACTAACGTAATTGTCCTCATATCCTAAATTAGTTTTTATGTTATGACAACAATATACGCTTTTTTAGTAATTCTATAAAAAAAGTTAATTTTTTGTATTTTCCTCAGGGATATCATTATGCGATTGCCAATTTTACCCTATTTGCGGTTAAACAGTAATTTTATTAGATACTATTCACGCATAATAAAGTACAGATTTACAATACGTTTTGCCATTTTTACACCTTAAAAAAGAGGTGTTTAAAATTTCGATAAATTCCCTCATATAAAATAGAAAAAACCTGTCTGAAACGTGTTATCAGACAGGTTTTTAAATGCTTATTTATATTGATTCTACTTATAAATTGTTTATTGTAAGCCCTACATAGTACTGAGAACCAATGGAAGCTGTTCCTACAGCTGTAAAATATTCGCTTCCTCCAATATTAGTTCCTCCAATTTTAAACGTAGTTTTTAATGAAGGTATTCTGTAGTTAAGTTGGGCATCAAAAACAGTAAATGAAGGAACATCTCCTACAGCAAAAGCAGATTCCCATACATAATCTCCACTCCATCTAACAGCTGTGTTGAAACCAAAATTTCTGAATAAGTTATCGTGTCCGAAACTTGCTTTGGCTTTATGTTCTGGAGTGTTAAAGTTTGTTCTAAAACCAGGATCTTCATTTTGATCAAAATCTTGCTTAGAATATGTATAACTAGCATTAAGATCAAAATCTCCAAATACTTTAGCACTTATTCCAAGAACAGCTCCATAGGAATTAATATTCACATCAGAATTAGTAATTGCCTGAAAACCTGCAAAATCACCAGTTCCAATTGCGCCTTGAGCTTCTGGAGTCCCTACAGTCCCGCTTAAAGGACTTACTACATCAATAGTAGAAATAAAATCTTCATACATATTATAGTAACCACTTAAATCAAGTAATAGTTTACCAAAATCAGCTCTATATCCTATCTCGATTGCTGTTACTCTTTCTGGCTGTACGATGTCAGGGTTTGCAATTTCCAATGGCGCAGTACCTCCTGATCTAATAAAACTTTCTACTGATTCTGCAGTATAGGAATTTTCGTATGCTGCGCGACCTGTAATCGTGGTTCCATTTATGGTTCTTGTATAGCGATCTAAATTATCAGGTGCTGATCCAACTATGGCACCTTCTCCAATATCAAGACCCAAATACAAATCTTGGGTAGTCGGATTTCTAAAACCTGTTTGGATAGAAGCACGAAGATTACGATTTCTATTCTTCCCTAATGTATATCCTACAGAAAATCTAGGAGAAAAATTACCATCAAATAATTGAGATTTGTCATATCGAACAGATCCTGTCAGTTTTAATCTATCATCTAATAATTTTTTCTGTATTTGTGAATACACTCCTATTTCAGAATAATTAATTGCTCCGTCAAAATCAGTATAAAATGTACCTTCAGAATTTAATGAATACTCTCTAAAAGATCCTCCAACTTGAATATCTGCAAAATCGCTAGTTATATGACTAAAATTATAATTACCATCTACATGGCGTAATTCTGTTTTAGAGATAAATCTTGATCCCGTTTGAAAATCAGGATTGCTTGTTACCTGATTAAATGCATTTTCAAAACCAGGAGTACCAGGTTGTAATCGATCTCTATCAGCAAAATCTCTTGCTGCCTGATGCCTCTGCTGATCTGTACCTACGGCAGTTGTAAATGTAGCTGCATATTCCTGAAACCATTGAGTATCGGATTTCCATCTTCTATTAATATTAATTCCTGTAAAACGTAGATCATACGTATCTCCAGCATCTTCTGCAGAAATATATCCTCTTACAAAGAAATTATTATTTTTTAGTTCTAGTTTATGCTGTTGAAAAAAGAAGTCATTTAAGGAAAATCGGTTAGAATCCTGAAATATTGTTTGTCCTTTACCAAGCTTTCCTGCATAAATAATCTCAAAATCATCACTAAAAGGTCTATAATGAATCGCTCCATCAAACTTGATATTCTCTGCATTATAATCAGTAAGGTCTGATTCATTGTATCCCGTTCTGGTTACAACACCAATACCAGGAATAACAGCTCTTACCTCATCTCCATATACATTTAGACCATTATATGCAGGATCTAGTTCACGACTTTCTCCAGGGTTTTCAATATTCTCTTGACTAACAGCGAACCAATCCGTACCATTCATATAAGAAAAGTTTGCTTTTGCAGCAAAATTATCCGTAAAAGCATGAGCCAATCTAATTCCGAAATCATAAAATTCGTTATTACCAGCTGCGTCTTGAGATGTAATGCCTCCTTTTGCATATGCACTGATCCCTTGTTTGTCGAATGGGCTTTTACTGGTCATAAACAATATACCGTTAAAAGCATTCGCTCCATATAGTGCAGAAGAAGCTCCAGGAAGTAATTCGATATTCTCCACATCAAGCTCATTCATTCCTATAAGATTACCTAAAGCAAAATTCAATGATGGTGAAGTGTTATCCATCCCGTCTATTAACTGAACGAAACGATTATTCGTAAAGGACGCAAATCCTCTTGTATTAACAGATTTAAACGTTAAACTATTTGTATTTACATCTACTCCTTTTAAGTTTTCTAAACCATCGTAGAAATCCACGGAAGCAGTGTTTTTAATTTCTTTTACACCAAATCTTTCAATACTTACTGGTGATTCGAATAAACGTTCTGGTGCTCTAGAAGCTGATATTACGATCAAATCAAGAACATTCCCCTCAATAAGAATTATTGTCACTTCTCCAGATTCAGAAGTTACCTCAACAGAATTAGATTCATATCCAATACTACTTGCTGTAATTGTAAAGGGTGGTTTTTTGGTAACAGTCAAAGAAAATAGACCATCAAAATTAGTAACTGTTCCTATCGCTTCTCCTTTCAAAGAAATATTAGCTCCAGGAATTGGTTGGTTATTTTCATCAACAACAGTACCATTAATTGTAGTTTGAGCACTACTTATAGCGCATATCAATAGCGCTATTACAAAAGTAATTTTTTTCATAAATAGGTTATTTTAAATTTTAAGTTGTTTGGGGAACTTAAATTCGTTGAAAATGGATAAACATCAATTTTCGGCCGCGAAACTAATGAAAAAAAAATTGTTAGAAATCATTTTTATTGATTTTTTACCGATTAAATGCAAAAAAGAGCGATATACCGCTCTTTTTTGCATTTAATTATATGTTTTCTATCTATAGATTTACTACTCTACTGTAACCGATTTTGCCAAATTTCTTGGTTGATCTACATTCTTATCTAACATCACTGCAATGTGGTATGACAATAATTGAAGCGGTATTGTAGTTAAAAGCGGTGTCAAAAACTCTATAGTTTCAGGAATTTCAATCACATGATCCGCAAGGCCTTTTACGGTTTCATCTCCTTCTGTGACAATCCCAATAATTTTTCCTTTTCTGGATTTTATTTCCTGGATATTACTTACTACTTTATCATAATGTCCTTTTTTTGTTGCAATAACTACAACTGGCATATGCTCATCAATTAAAGCAATAGGACCATGTTTCATCTCTGCTGCAGGATAACCTTCGGCATGGATATAAGAAATTTCCTTTAATTTTAAAGCGCCTTCTAGGGCTACTGGAAAGTTATATCCTCTTCCTAAGTACAAGAAGTTTTTAGCGTCTTTATAGGTATCTGCTATAAGTTTTATGTGGTCATTTGATTCTAACGCTAATTTTACTTTTTCTGGAATACGCTCTAATTCCTGAAGGTAGTAATGAAAATCACTATTAGATATAGTTCCTTTTCTTTCTGCTAATTTTAATGCAATTAATGAAAGTACTGTTATCTGAGTAGTAAAAGCCTTTGTAGAAGCAACTCCAATCTCTGGGCCTGCGTGCGTATATGCTCCTGCATGAGTTTCTCTAGAAATAGAAGACCCAACAACGTTACACACTCCAAAAACAAAAGCTCCTCTCTCTTTTGCTAATTTAATGGCCGCCATAGTATCAGCTGTTTCTCCACTTTGTGATATTGCTATTACCACATCATCCTGATGAATTACTGGATTTCTATATCTAAACTCAGAAGCATATTCTACTTCAACAGGAATTCGAACCAGTTCTTCAAAAATATACTCTGCAACTAGACCAGCATGCCATGAGGTACCACATGCTATAATTAGGATACGTTTAGCGTTAAGAAGTTTTGCCAAATTATCATCGATCCCCGCCATTTTAATAATTCCTTCTGCTACTCTCATTCTACCTCGATAGGTATCGCTTATGGCATTAGGTTGCTCATAAATTTCTTTGAGCATAAAGTGATCATATCCTCCTTTTTCTATTTGTTCAAGATTGATCTGTAACTCCTGAAGATATGGATCAACAAGGCTATCATCTTTGATTTTCCTAACTTTGATTCCTTTATTTCTACGAACAATTGCCATTTCACCATCTTCTAGGTAAATTGCATTATTTGTATATTCAATAAAAGGAGAGGCATCCGAAGCAATAAAAAACTCATCTTCTCCAACTCCTATTGCCAATGGACTTCCTAATCTTGCTACTACAATCTCATCGGGTTTTTGTTTATCAAAAACTGAAATCGCATAGGCTCCAACAGTTTGATTTAATGCAATCTGAACCGCTTTTCCTAATTTTACATTCTCCTTCGTCTTTACATCTTCAATCAAATTAACCAATACCTCTGTATCGGTTTCAGATGTAAATGTATACCCTCTATTTGTTAATTCTTTTCTTAGCGACTCATAATTTTCTATAATTCCATTATGAATAATTACCAAATTTCCTGAATTGGAATAATGTGGGTGAGAATTTATATCATTAGGCACTCCATGAGTTGCCCATCTGGTATGACCTATACCAATACTACCTTCAGTAGAAATTTCTTTTACTAATCTTTCTTCAAGATCGGCTACTTTTCCTTTAGTTTTAGATAGTTTAATATCACTACCATCATAAAGGGCAATTCCTGCAGAATCATACCCTCTATATTCCAACCTCTTTAATCCTTTTAATACAATTGGATAGGCCTCCCTATGACCTATATACCCTACTATTCCACACATGGTTTTAAATTGTTTGTCAGTTAATTACTTTTTGCTTTTGTATAAAAAATATCAAGCTTTAAACGTTTGTCATCAGGAACATTAGTTCCATTTCCATAAAGAATTGTTCCTTCATGAGATATTATAGATGAAAAGGGGATGATTTCATCTTCTGTATTAGTGGGGGTGAATCCTGCTGCATTAGCTACAATATTAACATTTTGTGAAACAGACAATCCTAATTTTACATTATCTATGTCTCCATTTAAAACATTAATTATATGCTGTGTTAACCTTATTCTATAAAACTCTCCATTCTCATCAGAGTCTCTAGTAATTCTTCCTAAGTGATCAATTACCGAAAGTATTGGAACTGTATTATTCCCTGTTCCATCTGCAATATAATCTATCAGCACCTCTCCTGTTTCTAAATTAAACAAGAAGACTCTCTCTGGTTCTGAACTTCTCCTTCCTGGGTTAACAACTTCATTTGTAACAAGGTCTTGATTAATATAAAACTTAAGGCTTGCATCTTTGATTAACCAATCTTGTCTGATAAGAAAATCCAATTCGTTTTCTTCTTCTCCGTTTTCGTTAATGATATTACCATTAAACAAATCTACAACAGCATACGCTCCTTCACCTCCTTTAAGATATAAGTTTTCTTCACCATTAACTTCATCCTGATTTGCCAATTCATCTAAAATCGTTGTATTAAAGTTATTTTCAATACCATTAACTATATTGTTAGAAAAACTAAGCTCAAGCTCTCCATTATCCTCTATGAAATCTGTTGTATCATCATCATCGTCTTCATCCAAAGTATCTACTTTGTCAAAAGTATAAAAAAGTGTAATATCGGCATCTGCAATATTAAAAAATACTAAGCTTCCATTACCCGTAACAGGTTGAGTCTTAAAATAAACCCCTCTGAAATAATTTCTAAAGTTATTGGCGTTACTCAGCTCAACACTTCCTTCTTTATCCAAAAACAATGAAGTAAAATGATCAATAATTGGCTGATCATTAGTTCCCAGAGCATCTGCTTTTTTTAATGATATTCTTAATCTTGGAGAAAATCTTGTTTTATCTGGATCGGTATCCTCATCAGCTCCATCTGGAGTTGTTAGTACAACTTCATTCTCTGAAGGCAAAAAGAATTCTATTTCTTTAAGTAGTGTTCCTTCTACAGACATTCCGAAATTATCACTAATATCATTAGAATAATACAACTGTCTATCTTCTGCTCCAGATCCTAGGTCAAAATCTCTTAAAAAATAATTTGATTGATATATCGATAAATTCATTGGTGCAATTCCGTACACTGAATCTAACTCATACGTATTCACAACATCACCATCATCATTGACTTCTGATTCTGTAACTGAACTAAAGTAAGGTAAGTTTAAAACCACACTATCTAATACTGCGTTTTCTCCAAAAACTGGATTCTGACGAGATAATAATACCTGAGATAGCACATTATAAGTTGTCTGGCCATATACTGGGTCATTATATATCCCTAGTAAATTATTAGGAAGATTACTTGACTGTACTCTTTCGAATCTCTTACTATATGCTACTGGAACAGCAGTATACTCATCATCTTCGAAATTTACATCTCCGATTACTTCACTTCCAACTGAATTAAAATCATCATCACATGATGCAACAGTAAAAACAACAGCTACTATAGCCGTTATTTTGATCATAACATTTTTCAATTTCATAATAGTTCCTTTTGCTATACCAATACCTCCGTCTCATAGAAGGCTTCATAGGCAACCGCAAATTCATCAGGTTTTTTATATTCTAAAACAGGCTGGTCAATGGTTTTTAGGTGTTTAGAAAGTTCTGCTGGAATTTCTTCTGATCCTACAATTATAGCATCAGAATTGTCAATAGCAACTTTCATAACGTTATTATATGTTGGCTTAGCAAGATCACTGATCTTTTCTTCATCGATACCATCGAATTTTACTTTTTCCAACATATTTTTATCTAATGTCCCTTTATAACCATGATCGTATACCGAGGTTACAATCTTACTATGATTAAACAAAGGCTCATTAGCGTAATAATTCCTAAGATATAATGGAAGCATTGATGCCAACCATCCATGAACATGAATTACATCAGGAGACCAGTTCAATTTCTTAACGGTCTCTATCACACCTTTAGCAAAAAAGATAGCTCTTTCATCATTATCAGGAAACAAGTTCCCTTCTTCATCAGTCAACGTTGCCTTACGTTTAAAATAATCCTCGTTATCAATAAAATAAACCTGCATCCTTTCTTTAGGAATAGAAGCCACTTTAATAATAAGGGGCATATCTAGGTCATTAATAACCAAATTCATACCAGATAAACGAATAACCTCATGTAGCTGATGTCTTCGCTCATTAATGTTTCCATATCTCGGCATAAAAATTCTAATTTGCCCTCCTTTGCTATTTACCATTCTTGGCGCCTCAAAAGACATAGATGAAATCTCTGTCTCTGGTAGGTAAGGTATTACTTCTGATGATACATACAATATCCTCTTATCTTTCATATAGTTGATACTTTTCTCGTCTCCTTAGGAATAAATTTTTGCAAAATTACGAAAATTTATGTAGTCTGCCAGTAATATCTTATTTTTGCACGCCTTTAACTTTTAGATAAATGCGGTTACACGAGAAAAGACTGGACGTTGAACAGGATGTTGCAGACTTACAAAAACAAAATAAAACAATCGGTTTTGTCCCTACAATGGGTGCGTTACACAAAGGTCACCTCGCCTTGGTACAAAAAGCACTTGATGAAAATGATGTAGTTGTTGTTAGTATCTTCGTAAATCCAACTCAATTTAACAATCCAGAGGATTTAACAAATTATCCCCGTACTTTAGAGTCTGATATAGCACTTCTTTCGGGTTTATCTAATGAAATTATCGTTTTTGCTCCATTACCAAAGGAAGTATATGGTTCTCATACAAATGCAACAAAGTATGACTTTGGAGGACTAGAACATGAAATGGAGGGTAAATTTCGCCCTGGACATTTTGATGGTGTCGGGACCGTTTTAAAACATTTATTTACCATTGTCTCTCCAACCAAAGCTTATTTTGGTGAAAAAGATTTTCAACAATTACAAATAGTAAAAAAACTAGTTGCTATTGAAAAAATGGCTGTAGAAATTATCGGTTGCCCTATTTATAGAGAAGAAAGTGGCTTAGCATTAAGCTCACGTAATAAAAGATTGACCAAAAAGCAATTACAGGAATCTTCATTGATTTATAAAACATTACATGAGGTAAAAAATGATTTTGGCACAAAAAGTGTATCCAAACTTACTGAATGGGTTTCTAAAGAGTTTAAAAATAATGAGGCCTTAGAATTAGAATATTTTGAGATTGCTAAAGTGTCTGATCTTAAATCTGTGAAAAGAAAATACAAGAACATTAAATATCGAGCTTTTATCGCTGCATTTGCAGGTGAAGTTAGACTTATTGATAATATTGCCCTAAATTAAAAAATAACTAAATTTGTAACATGTTTGTACACGTTGTAAAATCAAAAATCCATCGCGTTAAGGTAACGGGTGCTGACCTAAATTATATTGGTAGTATCACCATAGATGAAGATTTAATGGATGCTGCTAATATTGTAGAAGGAGAAAAGGTACAGATCGTTAACAACAATAATGGAGAACGATTAGAGACTTATGCAATTCCTGGACCTAGAAACAGTGGGGAAATTACTTTAAACGGCGCAGCAGCAAGAAAAGTAGCCAAAGGAGATGTATTAATCCTGATTACCTATGCAATGATGGATATTGAAGATGCTAAAAAATTTAAGCCTTCAATATTATTTCCTAATGAGGAAAATAATTTGCTAAAATAACAGTGTGAATCCTAAACTTATAAAGTTTTTAAAAATAGTACTCCCGCTTCTTTTGGGAGTTTTTTTAATATGGTACTTTCTAAGTTCGGCAACTCCAGAATATCGAACTTCATTATTAAAGAATATCAAAAATGCCGATCCGTTTTGGGTATTTATATCTTTAACATTAGGTATTATATCCCATCTTTCAAGAGCTTATCGTTGGAAATTTTTGTTGAACCCTCTCGGATACAGTCCTAAATTATATAATAGTTTTATGACTGTAATGGCTGGATACTTAGCGAATCTTGGAATTCCAAGATCTGGTGAAGTATTACGTGGATTTTCGTTATCTACTTACGAAAAAATTCCATTTGAAAAAGCTTTTGGCACTATTGTTTCAGAGAGGATCATAGATTTGATTATGCTTATCATCGTTACTTCTATGGCTGGAATTCTACAAACAGAATACTTATTGAATTTTCTTGAAGAAAAAAACATTAATCCTGTATTTACATTGGGTATAATATTGATATTAATTATTATAGGGTTATTAGGCCTAAGGATTCTTAAGAAATCTTCGAATACATTCATTGTTAAAATTAGAGATTTTGGAATGGGTTTATTAGATGGAATGAAAAGTATCTTTACCATGAAACAAAAATGGGCTTTTCTTTTTCATACCGTCCTAATTTGGTTCTTATACGTATTAATGTTTTATGTAATAAAGTTTGCAATTCCTAATTTAGGCGATGCCTCAATAGGAGTAATTCTTGTAGCCTTTGTTGTAGGTTCTTTTTCAATGTCCACAACTAATGGAGGTATCGGTATTTTACCGTTTCCTATTGTTGTGGGAGCTGTTTTTGTGTTTTTTGGCTTCGAAAAAAGTGACGGAGAAGCCTTTGGTTGGATTCTATGGGGATCGCAAACCGCAATAAATATTGTCATTGGGGCGTTATCATTTTTGTTTCTCCCAATTTTAAATAGAGAAAAAACAACATAAAGAATTATAATAAAACCCTTATAAACAATAGATTGATTATTTCTTAAGACTTATTCATAAAATTTTAAACGTCTGAAATAATTTATATATTGTCGTCCACTTAACCCTAATCCTACTACTTATGAAAAAAAGTATCTTTTTAATCCTTATTTCTATCCTTACGACTATATCGTATGGTCAGGTGAAATATGAAACATTTAGATCTATCAAATTAGATCAAAACAGGGATTTAAAAATCCAACTGCCTCGTAACTACGAAAAAAATGAAGACAAAACATATCCTGTAATTATTGTACTGGATGGGGATCATTTATTCGAACCTGTTGCTGGTAACGTTGATTATTTCTCATATTGGGAAGATATGCCTGAATCCATTGTAGTAGGTATTGTTCAAAGAAAAACAAGAGAAGACGATTGTAGATATGATTTAGCAAGTTATTTGCCTGAAGGTAAAGGAGCAGAGTTTTTTGAGTTTATTGGTCAGGAATTAATGCCTTATATTAATGAGACCTACAGGACTGCACAACTAAAAATGATTGTTGGTCACGATTACACTTCCAATTTTATTAATTATTTTTTATTTAAAGAAAATCCTATTTTTCAAGCATATATTAATCTAAGTCCCGAATTGACGCCTCCAATGAAAGAGCGTGTTTTTAATGTACTAAGTAGTGCAAAATCGGATGTTTGGTATTATTTGGCCACAGCAACTAATGATGCAGAAGTAATCAAAAAAGATTTGATTGCTACGGATGAAAAGCTATCAACAATAGAAAATCCAGAAGTAAACTATTTCTTTGATAACTTTGACGAATCTTCTCACTATACGTTAGTAGGTCGAGCAATCCCTAGAGCATTGGAGACTATTTTTGAGATGTACCGTCCGATTAGTAAAAAAACATACAAAGAAGACATTCTTACCTTAGAAACATCCTTGTATGATTATCTTGTAGACATATATGATACTACCGAAAAATTATATGGTATAAAACGTCAAATTAGAATTAACGATTTTATAGCTATTTCTACTGCAATAGAAAAAAAGGAATTATGGGAAGAGCTAGAGCCACTTGGAAAATTAGCAATTAAAGAGCATCCCGAGACTATGTTGGGATATTATTATCTAGGTTTAGGCTACGAACAACTTGGGGAGCCTAAAAAAGCAATGAGAGCCTATGAAAATGGTTTTTTATTAAATGAAATTGCTTTTCTTACTAAGGATTATATGTTAGAGAAAGTTAATAAAATCAAAGAAGACTTCGGTTATTAATAAACTATCACGATAGAAAACAAAAAGATCCCATAAAATGGGATCTTTTTGTTTTCTTGCCATTAGTAAAATGACCCTAAATAATAGTATTTTTACAATCAACTTAAAAATCAATGGCCAAAACTAAAACTGTTTTTTACTGTCAAAACTGTGGAGCGCAATATGCAAAATGGCAAGGGCAATGCACTTCATGCAAGGAATGGAATACCATTGCTGAAGAAGTAGTTCAAAAAGCCTCAAAAAATGATTGGAAAGATCCTAATACTTCGTCAAAAACAAATAGGGTTTCTAAGCCATTAAAAATATCTGAAATAGATACAAGTCAGGAAGCAAGATACAATACAGATGATGCAGAACTAAATAGAGTATTAGGAGGAGGATTGGTGCCTGGATCGCTTACTCTATTAGGTGGTGAACCTGGTATAGGAAAAAGTACACTTTTACTACAGATTAGTTTAAAACTACCTTATAAAACACTCTACGTTTCTGGTGAAGAAAGCCAAAAACAAATAAAAATGCGTGCAGAACGCATCCATTCTAAAACGGATAATTGTCTTATCCTTACAGAAACCAAAACTCAAAATATTTTTAGGCAGATAGAAGCAACTACACCCGATATTGTTATTATCGATTCTATACAAACCCTGCATAGCGATTATATAGAAAGTAGTGCTGGTAGTATTTCACAGATTAGGGAATGTACCACAGAGCTTATTAAATTCGCTAAAGAAACAGCAACTCCAGTAATCCTTATTGGACATATTACCAAAGATGGAAACATCGCAGGTCCTAAAATCCTAGAACATATGGTAGACACAGTACTTCAGTTCGAAGGAGATCGTAACCACGTTTATAGAATTTTGAGAGCACTCAAAAATCGTTTTGGGTCTACATCAGAATTAGGAATCTATGAAATGCTTGGTAGTGGTTTAAGAGAAGTAAGTAACCCTAGTGAGATTCTAATTTCTAAAAAAGAAGAAGAGCTTAGCGGAACGGCAATTTCTGCAACCGTAGAAGGCATGCGACCGCTAATGATAGAAATACAAGCACTTGTAAGCACAGCAGTATATGGAACTCCACAAAGAAGCGCAACAGGATATAATCTAAAAAGATTAAATATGATTCTAGCAGTTCTCGAAAAACGAGCTGGTTTTAGATTAGGCGCCAAAGATGTTTTTCTAAATATTACTGGAGGTATTTCTGTTGATGATCCCGCTATTGATCTAGCCGTGGTTGCTGCAATTTTATCTTCTAGTGAAGACATTCCCATAGCAAAAGATTATTGTTTTGCGGCAGAGGTTGGCCTTGCAGGAGAGATTAGACCAGTTAATAAAGCAGAACAAAGAATACAAGAAGCAGAGAAACTAGGTTTCTCTACTATATTTGTTTCTAAATACAATAAAATTTCACAAAAAAATACTCAGATCAACATCCAATTAGTTGCTAAAATTGAAGATGTTGTTGAATATTTATTTGGATAGCTTTTTTAAGGTGCTGGATTTGGTATTTGTGCATGTACTTCATTGATTTCGTTCATCACTTCCTGAGATAAAGTTACATCAATACTACCTATATTTTCTGTAAGTTGCTCTATGGATGTTGCTCCGATAATATTACTCGTTACAAAAGGTTGTTGATTTATAAATGCCAACGATAATTCTGTTAAACTAACTCCGTGTTTTTTGGCTATTTCATTATACAACCTAGTAGCTTTATAGCTATTCTCATTCATATAGCGATTGTAATTTGGAAATAAATCAACTCTTGAATTTTTAGGTATTTCTTCTAGATATTTTCCTGTTAACATCCCAAAGCCTAAAGGAGAATATGGCAATAATCCAACATTTTCACGATGTAATACTTCTACAAGCCCTACCTCATCCTTTCGGTTTAATAAATTATATGGATTTTGGATAGTAATCATTTTAGGAGCATCTTTTTTTGCTTCATCCGCATACCTCATCAAACCATAAGCTGTTTCATTAGAAACCCCTATTTGTCTTATCTTACCTTCTTTTATAAAACCATTAAGATGGTCCAATACTTCTGCAAAATTATCTTCCCAAGCATCATTATCATCATGTGTATAACCCAACTTACCAAAAAAATTTGTTTGTCGTTCTGGCCAATGCAATTGGTATAAATCTATATAATCTGTTTGTAATCTTTCTAAACTTTTATGAATAGCATCTGCTATCTCACTTTTTGTGAATTCTCCTTTTCTAATATGCGTAGTGAACTCTGCAGGCCCCACAATTTTTGATGCAATTACAACTTCATCTCTTTTTCCAGATTTCTTTAACCAAGTACCAATAATTCGCTCTGTACTCCCTTGTGTTTCTTTTTTAGAGGGAACAGAATATAATTCTGCGGTATCTATAAAATTAACTCCTTTGCTAATTGCGTACTCTATTTGCTGATGACCTTCTGCTTCTGTATTCTGCTCTCCCCAAGTCATAGAGCCCAGACATATCTTACTTACTTTTATATCTGTATTTGGTAATGTTGTATACTTCATTCTTTACTCTATTGATCTACTAGATAAATTAAATCCAAAAGTAAAAACTCTTCTCTTAGTTATTCCAAAAATTATCATAATAAATGTATCGGAGTTATATGATCTTTAATACACTTAAAGTGTGAAGTTTATCCACGATAATCCTTATAAAATCTACATAAAACGAGTCTGAAAAAAAACTAAAAAACAATCAAAAAACTGATTGTCAATCTTTTACAATATTCTGTAGGTTTATGGAATAGTTATTTCTATACTATTATTATATATAGCTCAACCCCGAAAAATAATAAGGATGAAATTGTAAAATATAGTTTAGAGTTTTTAATGATAGACAAAAAATTATAAAATAACTTATACCAACCAGAAAGAAGGGTGAATATCTTCGAACCCTTTATTTTTTAACCAGAGAGAGAGAGTTTCTAATTAAAGAAACTCTCTTTTTTTATTAGATTATTTTAAAAAAAATTACTTAAACAGGTCTTTTATCATCTAAGTAAATACTAATTAATTCATATATTATTATATATAAATTGATAGTTTTGTATATATTTTCTTATCTTTCGTTAATAATTCCGTTTTTTAAATACTAATGAGAAAACTCTATGTTAAACACATATTTTAAAGATTTAACCCCTACAAATAAACAGTTTGCAATACATAGAATAGCATCTAGAAATGATGCTACCGAAGAAATTGTTAAAAAGGTACTGGAACATTTTAATCCATTAATGGATATTCAAAAAAATCGTGTAGTAGTGCATCGCAATGCTTACAACAAATTGGTTAAGGATATTCGTAGAGAAAAAGTACCTCTACTATAAAAAAAACGGATGCAGTTACCCCTTTACCACATCCGTTTTTACAACTAACCAACCTAAAAAATTAACTCCTCACTCAACCAACACGTATTTATCTTTTAGATTGATATAAAAGTATGATAGTTCTACATTGTATGAAACCAAGAATGAGGGAAACGGTATTTTGAATTAGGGAAATAGTAGTTTTTATTATCTAGCAATCACAATAGAAGCTTTGGGTATTTTATTTTCTATGAGGTATGCTCCCAAATTAAAATTTTGCTTTGCTCGATCCAATATCCACGCATCAGAACTGATTACGATATGATCAGATTCAGCTAAAAGTTTGTCTGGATTATTATCTAACAATATTTGCCAAGGAAACTGATATTTTTCTGCCAATGTTTTTAGTATTGTCTTTAATCTGCCACTATTGGATACTGGAGCATCAAAATACCAATGAACATAATTTACACCTAATTCTTGAAGTATATTGCCAATTAAAAGAACCGCTGCTTTAGTCTTTTTTACTCTTTTATAAGTCCCATGCACTCCCGATACATCACGATAATATCCATCTAATCCCTTAAAAACATAAGCGCCAGACATGGCACTTTCTAAAATAATCAGTAGATTAAATCCATCTATGGCAACCGTTTTACACTTCAGATTATCTGTTGATATGCCTTTTTCTGCACGCAAAAGTATCTGTTGCTTACTGGCACTCATTCCTTGTAATGCTTTTTGTTGTCTGGCATTAAGCCTATATCGATTTCCCACTAATTGTAACGATGATTTTTCTGCAAAGCCTCTACTGAGTAGGCAACACATATCTTTTGCGCCTTCTTTCAGTTTTTTCTGCATCTTTGGATCACCGAACAAACGATCATCGCTAGCTTCTTTTCCTCGGTTACGGGTTGTCATCCTATAAAAGGTTTTTTATAAAAATAAGAAAGAGGCTCTAGAAAAATAATTATTTATTCTTATTGTCAAACTGAGTCTTCCGAAGTTTTTAATTTTTTTGTTTTCAAATTCTCATTACTAGACTCAGTCATACCTAATGATATACTGATCAATAATTTGCAATACGACCTTACCAATAGCATGCAAATCCACCACATATTATTAAAAATTACTCAAAGTAATTTTCAAAACAAACTTTTACAAACAAAAAAAGCGCTTACCGCGCTACTATTATGACATCGGTAATATTTCTATTACTTTGCCATAAACATTTTTGGTCCACCCATTAAGGCGTCCTCGGTTATTACCGATTAGTAATCCTCGTTTTGCATTTTTGCCTTTGACTAAATGCGTATAACAGTTACCTCTTACTTTACAAAAAACAATATCTCCTGCTTCACAATCTTCCCAATTTATAGGTTCTAGTACGACAGGTTGTTTTGATCGTAAGATTGGCAACATCGAATTACCAGGTTCTTTGGAGACAATCGTCTCGCCATTCAATAGTTTTTGAATTTTCCAATTCATAATCATAGTTTTAAAAATTAAACATTTAACTCAAAAACTATGGAGTATGGTTTTACAAAGAACATGTACCTAAGTACATGTCAAAGATAGGTGTTTTTTAATAATTCTAATATTGCCAACATTAGAAGGAAAGAAAATATGATTATTTTGGATACGATTCGATAAGCTAAAGCATACCGATCTATCTACTTTCTACATAGAATGTATGATCTAAAGCAGAATCCTTATTGCCCTTCTTCGTTATTTGCTTTTTTGGTGATACCACATTTTCTGCGAACAATTCTTTCGGAGAGCGCTGCGGCATTTCTAGCCTGACTCTCAGAGGAGCGACCGTCTTTAATGATTTCGTCATATACTGTTTTATTCTCCATAAGACCACGAAGAACACAAACAAAACCAGGACTGTCCTTACCTTTATAACGACTCTTTTTCTTAGGTTTTGTAACCAATTCGCCGAATAAACGACCTTTTAATACTTTATCTTGATTCACCGCTACTACAAATTCATATAGTAAATTTTCCTCATCTGAATCCATATCATTTACTTTATCCAAGACATTGGAATACTCATCATTGGTAAAATTAAAATATTGATAGAAATCAAAATAAGTGCCTTGATCTTCTTCCTGTTCTTCACCATCTTCTGAGTACTCATCACTTTGTGTTTCTTCTTCCTCGTAGTACTCTTCTTCGCTTTCCTGACTCACTCCTTTAATTACAGATAATAATAATATTACAAAAATGGATAACCTCTTCATCTGGCTCTATAGTTTTAAATTATTTGGGTATTATAAACGTCTGGAAATGTCCTTTTGTTATCTGTCTTCCTTATTTTTACACTTTTTGCTACTTGCATAATTAAGGATTTTATTTTTGTTTACTAAATTCATGGCACACTTTTTGGAAACTTCAAATTAAAATAGTTATTTTAAAGCAGTTTTTAAGATAACTTTAATACTAAATTTATATTTATTCCGTTTTGGAATACGTGAAATCAAATACGCAGTTTTGATACTAAATTTATAACACCCAAATATTATGAAAAAATTATTTCTACTTTTACTTATGGTAGGCGCAGGATTTTCCAGTCAAGCACAAGAAAACTGGGAAGATCTTCCTAAAATTTTTGAGCAAGTATATAGTCTTGCTACGGATCTAAATGTACAAACCGATAAAGTAACCGCACAAGGAAGTATCATCTCTATAGTAACTGGTAAAGGTACTATTTCTGTTGAACAAAAATTAGACCCTAAAAAAGCAAAAGAACTAAAACATTATCAATATACACTCCTAACTTCTAGTGGGAAATCTATTTTATTGGATAAAATGAATTCTGAACGTGTAATTGAAACTTTTCAGTCAAAACTTCTGAAACTAAAAGAAGAACTAAGAGTGAATCAAGATGCAGATGTAGAAAAAATTCTTGGAGATTTATTTAACTAAAATCCCTAATTACGCATAAAAAAAGCGGTCAATTGACCGCTTTTTTTATGCGCTATCCTTATTGCTATATATCATATATCATTCAATAATTTAGTAATCTCATCTAACTTAGGTGTTAGAATTACTTCTATCCTTCTATTTTTAGCCTTACCAGCAGATGTTTCGTTAGATGCTACTGGTGAATGTTCTCCTCTACCAGCAGCCGTAAGATTTTCGGCTTCTATTTGCTGATTTTCTAATAATAAATTCACAATTGCTGTGGCTCTTTTGGTAGATAAATCCCAGTTTCCTTTTAACTGCCCATTACCTGTATAAGGTACGTTATCTGTATGACCTTCTATCAGCACAGCAATATCTAGATTTTCTCCTAAGACTGATGCTAATTGCTTAACCGCTTGTCTTCCTTGGGTTCCTACTGCCCAACTACCAGAGTCAAACAATAATTTGTTTTCCATAGAGATATATACTTTACCGTTACGTTCTTCTACCGTCAATCCTTTTCCTTCAAAGTTTCGTAAGGCTTTAGAAATAGCTGATTTTAAGGCTTGCATCTTGGCATCTTTGGCTGCAATCAAACCTTCTAACTCATCCACTCGTTTAGAACGACTCTCCAGATCTCTCTGTAATTTTTCCAGTCGATTTCTTTCTGCTGCCAATGTTCTTTCTTTTTCTTCTAACTGAGCAAGTAATTCTCTATTTCTTTTACTATTTGCATTAATAGCTTCAGCACTGTTCTTACCTAATGCATCATATGAATTTTTTAAATTTTCATAATTAGAAGATAATGCCTCATATTTTGATTTCAACTCATCTCTTTCTGTTCGGGTTTTTTCATATGCATCATTCAATTGATCCATCGCCAGCTTATCTGCTTCACTAGTTCTTTTTAGTGCATTATATGTATCTTTTAGTTTACGATTATCACGCTTTAATCGCGCATATTTGCCTTCTAATTCTTTATGTACTTTAGAAGAAACACAAGAAGTGGCAAATGCTGCTATGAATATTAATATTGCAATTCTTTTTATCATATTTTTTGTTTTTTATTTCAGTCTTAGCTTATAAAAGACTACATAAGTATCATAATAACACTTCGACAAGATCAGTGTGACAATTTTGAATTTTTTCTGTTTTTATACACTTTACCCCAGCACAAGCTAGAATCCGTGTATTACATCTTTAATTCTACCATTATCGGGCAATGATCACTATGTTTTGCCTCTGATAAGATAACAGCTCTTTCTAATTTATCTTGTAATGGTTTCGCGACCATACCATAGTCTAAACGCCAGCCTTTATTATTCGCTCTGGAGTTTGCTCTGTAACTCCACCAAGAATAATTATGCGGTTCTTTATTAAAATGTCTAAAAGAGTCTATAAACCCGCTCTCAATAAAGTTACCGATCCATTCTCTTTCTACTGGTAAAAATCCTGATACATTTTTGTTACGTACTGGATCATGAATATCAATAGCCTGATGACAAATGTTATAATCCCCAAGAATGATCAGATTAGGATGAGATTTTTTCAATTCATTAATATATTCCTGAAAATCATCCATAAACTTTAGTTTATGTTCTACACGTTCTATATTAGATCCGCTAGGCAGATATAGACTCATGATAGAAACTCCATTAATATCTACTCTTAGGTTTCTTCCTTCGTGATCCATATAATCGATTCCTGTACCGTACGCTATATGGTCAGGTTCTGTTTTGGATAAAACAGCTACTCCGCTATAACCTTTTTTCTGAGCACTATACCAGTAGTTATATGTATATCCTGCTGCTGCAAATACCTCTAAATCTAGTTGTTCTTTATTGGCTTTGATTTCCTGTAAACAGATTACATCAGGATCTGCTTGTATCAACCAATCTATAAATCCTTTTTTTAATGCTGCTCGAATTCCGTTTACGTTGTATGATATTATTTTCATATGCCCTTTTTAGTCTATTGATTTAATTATTGATCCTTCTTCTATACCAAAACAAACTTAATAAGATCATTGCTAAAATACCAGCTCCAATTAACCAATATAAATAATTATCATTACTAAACTGAATTGGAGTAGCATCGCCTACTAAATAAAAACCTCCCCAATAAAATGGATGGGTCCGATTTAAGTTTGCACTACTTAAGTATTGTATTTTTGCTTGTTGCAAAGCTTTTGCTTTATTCATTCCTTCTTTTAGATTGGTATAGAAATATTTCATCAACTCAGGAGTAGTTTGGTCTGATACTTCCCAACTACTTAACAACAAGCTTTTTGTTCCTGCATACTGAAACGCTGTACCTAAACTCATGATTCCTTCTCCTTTGGCAATTTTACCTGTTCCTGTATTACAAGCACTTAACACTGTTAATTCTGCAGGAATATCTAATGCAAATAACTCGTGGCTATATAGCAGATTATCTTCGATAGTATCTTTACTCTTAGTAAAAAAGAGTTTAGAATTCTCAGGACGTTCATTGTCTACTTCACCGTGTAAAGCAAGGTGCAAAATATTATAGTAGCTTGCGTTTTTCTTAAAATTAGATTCTACAGCTTCTGATCCATAATAGTATTGCCCATCAATGATATCCGCAATAGCTTGTATCTCTTTGCGAGTTCCTGGCAGATCATCTCCCGTATCTCTAAGTGTTGCCAAACTCATTGTTTTAGTATCCATCACATTAGTACTATCCGAAAAAGAGAATGCCAAACATTCTTCTTGTTTTTTAGATGCATCGAATGCGTTTTTATCTTCTGCAAATAACAAGGTTGCCGAGTTTGCATATGAAATCGTATATTCTTTTAAAAGGTATGGTAATTCTTTTGGGTTGTTAGAATCATCTTCTTGACTCAATAGCAAATCAAAATTAAGATGCCATAAGGGTCCATCTGGGACTATAATTAATTCACTGCCTACCAATTGATTTTTTATGGGTGCTATTAAGAGTTCATACAATTGGTACGCCTCTCTTTTATAAGATTTTGTGTTTTTATTCGTAATTGTCGCTCTTAGTTTTTCTATTTGCACAGTAAGCTCTGGAGTTGCCAGCTCTTTTACTTCAATCTTATTTTTTGAAATTGTAAAAGCGTAGGTTATACTATCTGTAGTAAAAAATTCCAACAACGTGGTTTTCTCTTGCAGTTTCTGTTGAATTTCAGCTACAGAAATCACTTCATTTTGATACTTTAACTCATAATACTTAGGATAATTTTTTTCTAAGACTTCAGTTAAGGAATCCTGTCTTCTTGAGATATCGAATAATTTATTCTCATAATTAGAAAGTTTTGTAGAATCTATTTCTTTATTAGAAAGAGTTTCATTTACCTTAGATTGATAAAAGGCTTTATCGATTCTTAGCTCTTTTTCTAAACGAATAAGATTAGCCGATAATCCTGAAAAGTTTTTTGCATTTGCAGAATTCAACAAATCTTTAAGTGTATTGGATTTGCTTTTTTCTGTATAGTAAAAGGCCTTTTCAAAAGAATTCTGATTTTGATCAAAAAAAGAAATATGTGTTTCAATTGCTCCTTTATAAATGTCTTTAGCTTTTTTGGCAAAAGTTATTTTATCATTATGATTATTCAGAGTCTGTCTACCGTAACTAATAGCAACATCAGCTTTTTGATATGTCGTAGCAGATTTTATTAAAAAATCAACCTTATTATTCTCTTTATATTTAGACCTCTCCACATTTCCTTTTCCTGCTAGAGTTAATAATAATACTTCAAGATCTAAATAATTACTCGGATTAAACTTTTGTTTATTATCCGATACTTCTAGCGGAATCGAATTTGCAATTAAAGCAGCATCATAATTTAATATTGCTTTATCTAATCTTTCAGTTTCCGCATAAACATTCGCTACATTATTAAAAGAATTGGCAACATAATGACTATTACTCCCTATGTAATTTTCAAAAATAACTAAAGCACTTTTATGACTATTAAGTGCTTTTTCAAAATCTTCCTTTTTCTGATAAACGTACCCTAAATTTTCTAAAGTGGCGGCTATATGTGGATTATCTTTGTTAAAAATTTGTCTTCTTATACTCAAAGATTTTTGACAATAATCAAGAGCTTTGTCATACTCTTCCATTCTATTATACAATAGACCAATATTATTAAACAAAAGAGAATTAACATCTTTATCATTAGATCCATTTGCTAAGCTTAAAGCTTTTCTGTAATATTTTAATGCAATCGAATAATCCCCTTTCTCTTTAAAAACACCTCCTAAATTACTATAAAAAATAGCAAGTCTAATTGTCTTGACCTTTGGAGAATTTTCTAATATGGAAAGTGATTTTTTATAATAGGTACTTGCTTTGTCATACTTACCTAACCTTAAATACATTAGTACCAAGTCATTATAATGATATCCAACCTCAATATGATTCAACCCTTGAATATCAATCATCATCGTTAAACCTTTATTTTGATACATTAATCCTTTTTCGTAATCACCTTTATCAGCGTAAATTCTGCTAAGATTCGTATATGTGTCCACTTTTGCAAAAGAATTTCCTCCTCCTAAATTTTCATACATTGTATCAGCAATTAAAAGAAATTTCAGGGCTTCTTTTAAATTACCTCTCTCTAAGTCTGTTATCCCAATACGGCTATATAGTCTGGCAATATTCTCATTATTCTTTCCAAATATTTTTGTTTTAATTTCCAGCGCTTTTTTAAAATTTTCAATAGTGGTATCATATAGTACTGTATTGTAATAATGGTAATTCCCTATTCTTTCATAAGCGTTTGCTTCTTCTTTATTATCTTTCGTAAGGTATTTATTACTAATCTCTAATGCCTTTTTAGAGTTTGACATTGCATCATCATCATTAGCATTAAGCCAATGATTCTCTGCAATCCCATTATAACACCCAGCAACTCGATCCCAAGCCTTGACTTGTTCATAAATAGGTAATGCCTTTTTAAAGAACTCAATAGATTCATCATATTTTTTATCCGTCAACAAAGAATCTGCCTTCTTAAAATATTGAGTGGCAATGATGGTATCATTTGCAGTATTGGTTTGAGAAAAACTAAGGTTGATACAAAACAAGAATAAGACGAGGGTTTTTGAGAAGTTCATGTGGGTACGTTTTAAAAGCTGATAGCTAAGATATTTTAAAAAATTAGATAACTCCTTCTAAAACATCTTGTTTTCGATACATTTTTACTACCGTATAAACACCCCAACTCAGGTTATTTTATTTACCATCCAAAATCTCAATTGTTTTTTTCGGTTTTTTTGTTCGGATTCTAATCCTTTCGTATTTCCAGATCTCATTTTTTCTACTTGCTACAATGTCCATTTTCCCTTTTTGTTTTGATCCTAAGACACGAACCGTTATGAATGCCTTACTATTATCCTCGCTATAATGAACCTCTCCTTCTAACACTTCAAAAAAACCAATTGGTTTCAATGTTCCTAATGCCTCAATTACTCGCTTATCTTCATTCACGATATCAAACGCATTATCATACACAGATCGATCGATTATTGCTTTAGTAAAATCACCTATCGGCTTTCCTAAAAACATGATTACAGTTATAAAAAAACCAATCATCAGAACACAAATTGTTAACACCCAATTTCGATTTTTTTTCCACCAACTTTTTTCTTGCTTCAATTGATCCATAAACTTTTATTAAATAACTCCATACTTATAAAACTAAATATTATTTTTAGCGTTATACCTAGTATAAAAACCTTTCCAATCAATACTTGTTGCATAAATCATAGTAATTTAAGGGGTTTGCACTGCCTCTGTAAATGAAAAACTTTAGTTTTGTATCGATGCGCATTTTTACGGTTTTAGGTTTTTTATTATTATTCTGCACCAATACTTTACTTGGACAAGATACTTCTGGAAATTTTAGAAGTAAAAAAGTACGTGTTACTGATACCATCCGTATCGATTCTGTAGGCATCAACTCCTTTAATTTTAAATTACTGTCAAAACAAGGAAAACAAATAGACAGTGCCTTATACAAAGTTAATTTTGAGAATGCTTCTGTTATTCTATCGCCTGATATATGTTCTCAAAATGATTCTATAACCATACAATACTATCGCTATCCAAATTTTTTAACCAAAAAATATTTTGAGTTCGACCCTTCTATTATTGTGGAAGAAAGTAGTGAGTTGCAAAAACTATATAGCCTTTCTGAGACTAACAACAAGAAGGCTTTTACTCCCTTCGATGGCCTTACTACTAACGGAAGTATTTCTAGAGGAGTTACTGTAGGTAGTAATCAAAATACAGTATTGAACTCTGAACTAGATCTTCAAATCTCTGGTAAAATAAGTGACAATATATCATTACGAGCATCGATACAGGATGCTAATGTACCAGTACAGCAAAGTGGATATTCACAGAATTTGGATGAATTTGACCAAGTTTTTATTGAATTGTATAGCAAAAATTGGAATATCAGAGCTGGTGATGTACAGTTGCAGAATACCACAAGCTATTTTAATCGATTTACCAAAAATGTACAAGGAATCTCTATCAATGGAACACTAAATCATCCAGAATCCAAAACAGACTTGTTTGCTGCTGGCGCCTTAGTACGAGGAGTTTTTACTCGAAGTCAATTTACAGGTCAAGAAGGAAATCAAGGGCCCTATAAGCTTACAGGACCTAATGGAGAATTATTTATCCTAATTGTATCTGGTAGTGAACGTGTTTATGTAAATGGGTTGCTCCTAGAAAGAGGTGAAAACAAGGATTATATTATTGACTATAACGCAGGAGAAGTACGCTTTAATCCAACATATCCTATAACATCTGATATGAGGATTTCTATCGAGTACCAAACTACAGAACGTAATTATTCTAGAATTATAGTATATGGCGGAGCAAATCACACTAGCGAAAAATTAAACATTGGCGCCTTTGTATATTCAGAGAATGATGCCAAAAATCAATCTTTACAACAAAACCTAAGTGATCCACAAAAAGAAATTCTATCTAATGCTGGTGATGATCCTACCCAAATGATATCTCCATCTGCAGTACCAGATGTATTTAGTGAAAACAAAATTTTATACCGAAGAGATGTTATTGACGGTCAGGAAGTGTTCGTGTTTTCTAATAATCCAGAGGATGAATTATTCAATGTTCGTTTCTCATTAGTAGGAGATAATCAAGGTGATTATATTGTAAGTGATGTAACCACAATCAGTCGGATTTTTGAATATGTAGCTCCGATCAGTGGAATCTCTCAAGGAAATTATGCTCCAGTCATTCAACTTCAAGCTCCAACCAAATTGCAAACTGCTGTAGTGCAAGGTTCATATATTCCTAATGAAAAAACATCTATTGGATTCGAAATTTCGGGAAGTAAAAATGATCTCAATCTTTTTTCTGATCTTGATGATGATGATAATGATGGCGTTGCAGGGCGATTACAACTAAAACAACGTATTTTTTCTAAAGACAGTAGTTGGACCATGAATGCATTTGCCAATGGCGATTATGTTCAGGAAGAATTTAAGAGTATTGAAAGAATCTATAATGTAGAATTTAATAGGGATTGGAATATTAACAACCCGCTTGGAGATCAACAATTTTTCACTTCTGGCGTGGAAATACTTCATCCCAAAAAAGGATTTACACGATATTCATTTCAACATTTAAATTTTTCTGAAAACTACAACGGAAACAGGCATATTCTGCACAGTGATTTAAGCCTTAATAAACTTGGTATCTCTTTATATTCAAGTTTATTAAATAGTAAAAATGCCGAATTAGATTCTAGATTCTTCAGAATATATAGTACTCTAACTTACAGTTTTCCTAAAAACTGGATTGGTGGTAAGATCGCAGCAGAAGAGAATAAAGAAATTAACCTAAGCGATCAAACATTTACGCTCAATACACAACGATTTACATCCTATGAAGTATATAGTGGTGTAGGAGATAGTACAAAAATTTACGCAGAAATCGGATATAGACACCGAATCAATGATAGTGTACGTAATAATCTATTAAATAAAGTAAGTACTTCTAATACTTATTTTCTAAAATCTAATTTACTAAATACTCCTAAAACACAATTATCCTTATTTGTGAATTACCGAACCCTAAATAATGAAGATCAAAACCGTGAAAACGAGCAGTCTTTAAATTCTCGATTATTATATAATCAACGATTCTTAGGTGGTAAAATCAACTGGAATACTGTTTTCGAAACCAATAGCGGAACATTACCTCAACAGGAGTTTACTTATGTGCAAGTAGATCCAGGACAAGGAACGTATACCTGGAATGATTACAACAATAATGGAGTTCAGGAACTGGAAGAATTTGAAATTGCTCAATTTACGGATGAAGCGATTTATTTAAGAGTATTATTACCAAACCAACTTTTTGTAAAAACACACCAAAATCGATTGAGCCAAATCATTACCTTAAACCTTCTTTCATGGTCAGGATCAGAAAACAAAGTAAAAAAAATACTCTCTCATTTTTATAATCAAACCTCTTATCTTGTAGATAGAAAAAATCTGCGTGACGATAATTCTTTTGACATTAATCCTTTTAGCAAAAATGAGAACGAATTAGCGTTGAATTTAAGTTTTAGAAACTCATTGTTTTTCAACAGAGGAAAGCAAAGATATACGACCTCATATACTTTTTTGTCTACTAAAAATACAAGCTTGCAGGTGACAGGTCTTCAAGAAAATATTATAAAAAGTCATCAATTGGCATTTACACATAAAATGGCTAAAACGTGGCTTGTAGATTTTAAAAACGAGCTCATAGAAACTGAAAGCATTTCCGAAAACTTCACGAATAGAAATTATAGGTTAGAAGGTTTTAAAATAGAACCTAAACTGTCTTATTTATTATCTCCCCAAACACAATTCAGTATTTTTTATCTTTTAAATGATCAGGAGAATACTTCGGGAGAAGAAGCCCTAGCGCAACAAAAATTAGGAGTTTCTTTTTCTTACGCTAACAAACAACAAGTATCAATAACAGGAGAATTTAATTATTTTAATAACGATTTTACTGGAAACGCTTTTTCTCCAGTAGGTTATCAGTTACTTAATGGGTTACAACCTGGAGATAATTATACTTGGTCGGTTTTAGGACAAAAAAAATTGACTAAATACCTAGATCTTAATGTTTCGTATTTAGGTCGAAAAAGTGAAACTGCTAATACCATACATACAGGAAGTATTCAACTTAGAGCATATTTTTAATAAGTCTATCGGACTATTGCTTATCTTTAGAGAACACAAATAAAACAATATGAAAAGGCTTCTAAAAATATCTTGTTTAGTAATTATTTTTGTTCTTGGTAGTTGTATTACAGCCAAAGGAACAGATGATAAAGCGGTAAATGACACTAAAAATGATTCTCAATCTATAAGTTCAGAAAAAATGCAAAAAGATGGTTTTATTAAAGGAACACTTACAACTAACAAATCTTCTGATTGCCCCTACATTCTAACTGTAGAAAAGTATACTGATAAACTGGATCCAATAAACATTCAAGATTTTTTCAAAAACAATATCCCAGAAAAAGTATGGGTAAAATACAGTAGTCTAAGAATGAATAGTAGATGTAATGACGCAAGACCTGTATCTATTACAGAAATCAGTGCTCGCACAGATTAATTTACAGAAAACTTAACTGATTTCCCTGTTTTGTTACTACCTAATCGAACAAAATAAATCCCAGTACTCACATAAGACATATCCAGCAGGTATGAGAATCTACTGTTTGCATCTTTCTCTACAAGATTAGAAACGATCGTTTTTCCTGTAATAGTAAATACACTTAATCTAAGGACATCATCCGCATTAGAATCACTCATGGTAATCAAAAACTGATCATTAGGTTGACTAATTACAATTAAATCCGAATTAGGATCGGTATTCTCTCCAATTTCAACAGTATAGTCATGGGTTGTACCAAACTGCATAGATTCACAAGGTTCATTAAGTGCTGCACCATTATTTGTATTCGTATCTCCTGCTCTAATTCTCAATAAATGAGTGCCAAGCGGAGCTTCATTATCTAAAGAAAAAAGAAAAGTTTGATCTACATTTTCTAAAGCAACCACCTGATTACTAATGATTAACTCTTCATCTTCAAAAACAGCATTATCATTATAATCTATCCATAATGATAATTGCTCAGCATCACCTTCTGCAAATCCAACCTGAACTGTTAATGCATATACACCTATCGATCTATCAAGGTTAATCACTAAATCCGTAAAATCCTCATAACCATCATTACATTGAATATTTGGATTAGAGATATTAGACAACTCAAAAGAAGATATTCCATCTCCAAACCTTTCACAGTCAGAAGTTGGTGAACATAATCGATGTTCTATTACTCTTGTTATAACATCATTGCTGGTATCTTCATCATTTGTTAATGCAGTACCTATTTGAAAATTATATGCTTGAAATTCTGACAGATCTGCTGTTACGGTAAATGTATACTCAGCAGATTCTCCAACATCAATTGTTCCAGTAAAAACCTCATTAATTGCAGCTCCTCCATCCAAAGTATAAAAAACAGGAATATTACTTTGAGGTAACCCTCCATAATTTCGAATCGTAATTGTAATATTTTCTGTAGAAGAAAGCCCACCACCAGATACTGGAGAAACAAGACTACTCACTCCCACATTATTAGGTAATAAATTAATAACCTCTCTGGTTGCACAATCGTTTTCTGGCATAGCATCCCCAATCAGATTGGTTTCTGCGGTTATAAAAGAACTATTCCCACTAGTTAAGTCAGCTGTAGTATTAAAGGTAAAAGATGCCGTTTGTCCAGCTGCAATGGATCCTGTAAATATTTCATTCACTGCAACACCTCCATTAATAGTATAACTTACTGGAATATTACTTTGTGTTGTAGATCCAAAATTCTGAATGGTAACTGTAATTACTTCTGAAGTAGTAAAAGTTGCATCATTTGGTGTGTCTATACTAACGATACCAACATCATTAGCTACATCTTCTGCTATCTTAAATACTCCTACAATATTTCTGGCATTATTTCCAGTATTTTCGAAATACTCTGCAATATGCCAGAATGTTTGATCATCAACTGGATCTACAGTTATCTGTGCATAATCACCATATCGGTTTTGAGTAGTTCTATCCACATCAGTACCAATGATAATGGTTTCTTCAGCAAAAGTCATGGTTCCTAAGGGGTCGTTTGCTAATCGACCTGTATATCGTATCGAAGCAAAACTATCCGCACTTGCGCCATCAGCTATGGTTCCCATAGTCGTATATCCCATACCTATGTTCCCAAAAATGTCCATAGCCATACTACCACACCAAGCACTTTTGCCATCTGGAGATGTATAAGTTCCTTCTTGAAAAACTGTCCATGGTTGATCGTCTCCATTCTGTCTTAACTCATACCATCTAATACCTGAGACATCATCTGTATCTGGTCGATCGTCTATATCTACAGGAAAATTAAGTACCACAGAATTATAGTTACAAAACCTTCTGTAATTAGTAGCATACATTACAGCTCCTTGCAGCACATCAATATCTTGTCCATCAGTTCCTGGTTGAGGAAGGTTAGCAAATGATCCACCATCAAAAGTAGAATCAAAAGGTGTTATACTTCCATTACTTACAGTTAATTCTTCTGCTTCTGTAATTGTAGACTGTGCTGGGTTTATCCAATCCACACTTATAGTCCACAGTTTTAAAGCATCTTCATTAACATCTTGCCAACCATCATCTTGAAAATAAACAATCTTTGCATTCCCTTCGGGAGGAAGCGTACTTCCGATTGCATTAAAAGAAGCAGGACTATAGAATCCACCTATTCTGGCTCCAGGAAGCGGAAAACCTATCATTTGTGCAGTATCAACTCCAGCTAAAATTTGTTCTCTATCAATAACATATACTACTTCACTGGTCATTTGTTGCCCTTGATCTTTATTAGCAGTAACGTAATACCCATCAGACCAAATTGAAAATTTCGTATAATCTGGAAAACTACCCGTATTAAAACGATATGTAAACCACCCATCATTCACTGGATCTGGTCCTTGAGAAACAGCAACCAAAAAACCATTAGGAGTCTCACTAAACTGAGTTATTACAAATCTATCTGCAAAATTATCATAGAATACTATTGGATCTCCTAAAGATTCTCCTGGAAAAATATTTGTCAAGGAATTAGACGGAACTAAAACATTTCCGTTTCTATCATGAATTGCAAATGCAGAGTTTTTTGCACTTATATAATGATTAGGCCCTATTGCTCCTGTTGGATCACTTGGAGCTCCTGGACTAGAATTAGCTTCAAATACCAATGAAGGTAATTTACTAGCTCTAGAAAGACCCATATTCTTTTGTTTTTCGATTAACTGATCTGGTCCTTTGGGTAATCCTTTACCTGGTACAATTTTATTAGCATCCGTTCTCTTAGGATTAACCTCTCCAACCCTAGCTTGTTCTGGAACTAGTTTTTTACCCATTAACGGGGCAACTTCTTTCATCTGACTTGAAGTCGTAATTAAAGTTGCGGTCATGGTTTTTTTCTCCTGAGAAAAACCAATCGCATAGAAAAACAAGAAAGAAAAGAAAACAACCCTTTTCAATAGCATATGAGAATTTTTAAGGCGAGAATTATCTCGATTTTTGGTCTAAAATACAATTAAACTTCAAAATATGGTAAAAACAAAACACTTAATCTATAATCACTTTATAAAACAACAGGCATTTCCTACAAGTAATGATTAGCATTTATTATTTATAAACGATTTCAAAACAACTATAATATTTCTTCTCATAAAATTATTTTTATGTAGGGTTTTATGGATCTAACTTGTTTTATATAAAACAAGTTTACTAATGTACTTACATAGTAAAACTAAAACACTTTTGACTATTTATTAGGAAAATAACCAAAAGGTAATATCTCAAAAAAGCACTTTTGAAAACAAAAACACCAGCAAAATAGCTGGTGTTTTTTATTATTAGTTCACAAAAGTTTTTTGCTTATTTCAACCAAAACTCAGCATCCACTTTTTCCGAAATTATAGATTTTAATGCTGCAATTGGAACACGTTTTTGTTCCATTGTATCTCTATCTCTAATTGTAACCGTTTCATCATTTAATGTATCGTGATCAATCGTAATACAAAAAGGAGTACCATTAGCATCTTGTCTTCTATAACGACGTCCTATAGCATCTTTTTCGTCATAAATCACATTAAATTTCCACTTTAAGTCTTCCACTATTTTCTGAGCTACTTCTGGCAAGTCATCTTTTTTAACCAATGGTAAAATTGCTGCCTTAACAGGTGCAACCACCGCTGGTAATTTTAACACAACTCTACTTGAACCATCTTCTAATTGCTCTTCTTGTAATGCAGTAGAAAATACCGCCAGGAACATTCTGTCTAATCCTACAGAGGTTTCTACAACATAAGGAACATAGCTTTCTTTTAATTCAGGATCAAAGAACTGTAATTTTTTCCCTGAGTATTCTTCGTGTGCTTTCAAGTCGAAATCTGTTCTAGAGTGAATTCCTTCTAACTCTTTAAATCCAAATGGGAAATTAAATTCTATGTCTGCCGCCGCATTTGCATAATGAGCAAGTTTATCATGATCATGGAATCGATAATTTTCTTTCCCTAATCCTAATGACAAATGCCAATTAAGACGTGTATCTTTCCAGTACTCATACCATTTCATTTCTTCTCCAGGACGTACAAAAAACTGCATTTCCATTTGTTCAAATTCTCTCATTCTGAAAATAAATTGTCTAGCAACAATCTCATTTCTAAATGCTTTACCAGTTTGAGCAATCCCAAAAGGAATTTTCATACGACCAGTTTTCTGAACATTTAAAAAATTAACAAAAATACCTTGCGCTGTTTCTGGTCTCAAAAACAAATCTGTTGCAGACTCTGCAGAAGCTCCTAATTTTGTTCCAAACATAAGATTAAACTGTCTTACATCTGTCCAGTTCTTAGATCCAGTATCTGGATCCGCAATACCTAATTCTTCAATTAATGCTTTAACATCTGCAAGATCATCTTCTCCCAAAGATTTTGCTAATCTCTTTAAGATCGTTTCTTTTTGAGATAAATACTTAACTACTCTAGGATTTGTAGATACAAATTGATCTTCATCAAATGAATCCCCAAAACGTTTTTTTGCTTTTGTTATTTCTTTCTGAGCTTTTTGGTATAATTTCTCTGCATAACCTTCAACTAAAACATCAGCTCTAAATCGTTTTTTGGAATCTTTATTATCTATTAACGGATCACTAAATGCATCCACATGACCAGAGGCTTTCCAAGTAGTAGGATGCATAAATATAGCTGCGTCCAGACCTACGATATTCTGATGCATATACACCATACTTTTCCACCAATATTCGCGTATATTCTTTTTTAGTTCTGCTCCGTTCTGTCCATAATCATATACTGCGCTCAATCCATCATAGATCTCACTAGAACCAAAAATATACCCATACTCTTTTGCATGGGCTATAACTTTTTTAAATTTATCTTCTTGATTTGCCATGGCGCAAAAATAACCGAATTTACAAGAACTGAAAACGAATTTATTCAATTAATGACCTTAAGAAGTAATTTCTGACAAAAACATAAAAAAACCACCATATTAATACTAACATGGTGGTTCATCTATATTGTAAATACTACTTTATTTCAGTTCAAACTGTGTATTAGAAATCATTCTAGGTCCAGAGAATAAGTTTACCACATAATTCCCTTTTACCAATTCTCCTTCTACTGCATCTACCAGAACACAAACATCCAAAGCATCATTTTCATAAAAAACTTTGTTACGTCCACTATAAGTAAGAACGGCATCATCAAAATTTACAGATACTTTATCTCCGATTAAGTTATTTTCAGGATTAATTACCTGTACAAATAAATCTTTATCACCCTTCTCTGTTAATTTATTAGGAGAAAGTGTAAAACATACTCTTACTTTCTCTGCTCTGCTTGATCTTGCTGTTGTAGTAATTTTACCACTATTACGCACTCGAACTCCTTCTGCCTTAATTCCAGAAGCTTGTAATGCAGAACCTCTTTCTACTATTTCTGCTAATTTATTATTCTGTGATGCTAAAGAATCAGAGAATACAATTCTTTCGGTTAAAGCGGTATTGGTACTATCTAAATCCGTAGCTAATTGAGCATTTGCTGTAGTTAAACTATCTGCAAGTTTAAATAATCTTTCTCTTTCTTTCTTAAGCTTGCTTACTTCTCTTCTGTATCGAGCAATTAATGCTACATTAGCGTCATAATCTTTTAAGCTATCTAATAAAACCACAACACGTTGCTTTTCTTTAAGCAAATGATCATCCATCACCTCGTTTAGAGCAATTGCATTATCATATTTTGTTATTAATTCTCCTAATTCGCTTTCAATTAAATCCTTTTCTTGTTGCAAAATTGCTTTTTCTCTCTTTTCTTCGTTGTAAAACTTATACGTGAAGATCCCCAGAATTAATAATAGAGCTCCCAGAACACCAATTAGTATCTTAAGGGTCAAGTTATTGTTTTGAGTTGTCATAATAAATTTCTAATTTTTGATGGTTACGTTAAATAGTAAATTTAGTTAAATATAGTAATTAATGTTAATTCACCTAATATGCTAAGCGACTTAGCTTATTTATTCTATCCTATATATTGTGCTGCTTGTGATAACCCATTATATAAGAATGAACGAGTCTTGTGTACTTCTTGTAGACACAAGCTCCCATTAGGTAATTTCCATAAGGTAAACGCTAAAAAGATTGAAAAAGTATTTTATGGGCGTGCCAAAATAGAAAATGCAACCTCTTTATTGGTATTCGAGAAAGGAGGATTAGTACAAAATCTCATACACAACCTTAAATATAGAGGTAGAGAAGAAATAGGAAAAGAACTTGGTATTTGGTTAGGCCATGAACTCTCTCAAAACACTGTTTATCAAGATATTGATATTGTATTACCTGTTCCATTACATCCCAGAAGATTGAGAGAAAGAGGGTTTAATCAAGTGGAGAAATTTGGACAAGAAATCGCCGAAAAATTAAACGCTGAATACATCGATTTCGTTTTGAAAAAAAATTCCTACAATCAAAAACAATCAAAAAATAGCCGATTTACCCGTTGGATGAATACTTCTGAAACATTTGGGGTTCAAAACGAGTCTTTACTGGTAAACAAACACATTTTGATTGTTGACGATATTGTCACTACAGGAGCTACGATAGAAGCTTGTATACAAGTACTCAAATCAATCCCTGGTATTAAAATAAGCATTGCAACTATGGCTATAACGGTATAGATTTTTTGTTTGTTATAAATAGTCGTTTCTTTGTGTTTTTAAAAATTGTAACGGAACTATGTATAAAAGATCCTATACGTTATTGTTTACTGCTTTTTCCTTATTATTGATCATTAGTTGTGCTAAAAAAGGGTCGATAACAGGTGGAGAAAAGGATGAAATTCCTCCGAAATTTGTAAAGGCAACTCCTCCAAATTTTTCGACGAATTTTGACAAGAATGAAATCCGTATTTATTTTGATGAATATGTAAAACTAAAGGACCCACAAAAACAAATCATTATATCTCCTCCGATGGATCCAAAACCAGTGATAACACCATTGGGAGGTGCAAGCAAATATTTGAAAATTAAATTTCTAGATACTTTACTAGAAAACACAACCTATAGCATCAATTTTGGTCAAAGTGTAGTTGACAATAACGAAGGAAATCCAAATCCTTTTTTTAGATATGTTTTCTCTACTGGAAACTCTCTTGACTCGCTTAAAATACAAGGTTCCATTGGTGATGCATTAGAAAAAGAAGCAGATCCTTTTATAACTGTGGCCTTGTATGAGATTGATGAAAATTACTCAGATTCCTTAGTGTTTAATGAAGTTCCAAGATATATAACCAGTACATTGGACAGTATTAATTTTAACCTTGATAATCTAAGACAAGGAAAATATAAGTTAATTGCTCTGAAAGATGTAGGAACTAATTATACCTATGAACCAAAACAGGATAAAATTGGGTTTTATGAAGGTGTTTTGAATTTACCTGCGGATACTGCAAAAGTTTTAAACCTCAAATTATTTAAAGAAGTTTTAGATTTCGAAGCATTAAAACCTAAACAGGTTTCCAAAAATGCCTTTGTCTTTGGGTATGAAGGAGAGATAGACGCTATGCAGATTCGTATGCTAAGCAACAAACCTGAAAACTTTGAAACTAGAATATTTCAGGATAAAGAGAAAGACACTTTACATTATTGGTTTAAACCGTTTTTTGAAGCGGATTCTCTGATTTTTGAAGTATCTAACAGCAAAAATTTTAAAGACACATTGGTCGCAAGATTTAAGGATCAATATAAAGACTCTTTAAAACTTAGTAACAATGTAAAAGGCAGTATGGCCTTTAATCAGAATTTCACATTATCTGCAAATACCCCAATAGCATCTATAAATGATCAATTAATTTCATTAACAGATAAAGACACCTTAACAGTTCCATTTTCTATACAATTAGACAAAACAAGCAATGAGGCTACGTTTACTTTCGAAAGAACAGAAAGTAATTCTTACAATATGCAATTATTGCCTGAAGCGGTTACGGATTTTATTGGAAACGTAAATGATACGATTAATTTTAACTTTAGAACCAAAAAACTTGCTGATTACGGTTCGATTTTTCTAACCCTTAAGAAAGTCAAAAAATATCCAGTATTGGTGCAAGCAACGGATGAAAAAGGAAAATTTATTGACGAGAAAATTGCCAAAAATGAAGAAACCATTGTTTTTGATAACTTGAATCCTGGAAAATACAACCTAAGAGTTATTTTTGACACCAATAATAATGGGAAATGGGATACTGGTAATTTTCTAAAAGGAATTCAACCTGAAGAAGTAGTATACTACCCAGAAACAATTGATGTTAGAGCCAATTGGGAGTTAAAACAAACTTTTATTTTAGAGTAATCTGAAAATCATCTGCATCATTAAGAAAAGGAAGCTTGTTACGAGTATTTTGGATATGAGACTTTTCTAACCTGGCATACAAGGTTGTTTCTTTTTCAATCGGATTTTCTTCTAATACAGAATTTCCTAACACATCATATACTGCAGAGTGACCGTTATATTCATAACCTTTACCATCTAATCCAACTCGATTCACACCAATACAATAAGACATGTTTTCTATTGCTCTTGCTTTTAATAGGGCATCCCAAGCATTCACTCTTGGTTTTGGCCAACTTGCTACATATAACAAAACATCATATCCTGAAGTATTCCTTGCCCAAACAGGGAATCTAAGATCGTAACAAACCTGTGGTTTTATTTTCCATCCTTTATATGATATGATCACATCCTCCATACCAGCAGTAAATACCTCTTCTTCCTTTGCTAAGGTAAATAATTGGTGTTTGTCATATTTCTGTACAGTCCCATCAGGCGTCACAAACAGAAAACGATTATAATAGCGATCTATATCTTTAATAATAATACTACCACAGATCGCACAATTTTTTTCTTTAGCCAATTTCTTTAACCAATTAATGGTTTCTCCATCCATAGTCTCAGCAACCTCAACTGCATTCATGGTAAAACCAGTATTGAACATTTCTGGTAACACAATCAGATCAACTTTTTGATCCATAAGATTAATCTTTTGTTCAAAATTTGATCTGTTCTGTATTGGATTCTCCCAAGATAAATGGGATTGGATTAAAGCAATTTCTAGTGTTGCATTCATTTGCTAAAAATAATGAAATCATATCTTCTTAGAAAGACTTAATATACTATTCATTTTCATCATCGATAGTAGTACTTTCAAAGTGAGCAGTTTTCTTTTTAGAAGAAACAATGATTTTATTTATTTGAGACTTTTCAATTTTATCAATATCAGACTCTTCAATAATAAAATCTATGCGAGTTATACTTCTATTAGATACATTTGAAAAATCAGATTCTATTTCTTGCATATCCGAAATTAAATTCAACTCAAAATTCTCGCCTTTAATCAAAAGATTTGCTCCTTTCCAGGTTTTAATATGAAAGCTTCCTAAAATAATAGTTTTTACATAATAATAACCTGCCAACTCAACAATATCCATATAAATCTCATTTAATTGAGATTTAGCAAACTTTGTCCCTTCTACTTTAATAATAATATCTTCGGTATAGGTATCAACATGTAATTTTTCCATTGCTTTCACATTACCAAGAGCTGCTTGCACTTTAAGAATAGAATGTTTTAAACTCATAATTTAGGTTTAGATTTCAAAAATAACTTTTCATTTAAAATTACAAACATTCTGATTTATATTTTATCAATTTAGGTAGCACGTTTTAAATTAGATTAAAAGTAAACTAAGTATGAGATTTAACAACAGAAATTTGACAGTCCAATAATCATCAATATTTGAGCAGTTTACACTCGTCATTTTTCCAGAAAATCCTTATTTTCGCAGACTTAATAGAAAGAACGATCCAATGAGCACGAAGTTTCCTGAATATAAAGGACTTAACTTGCCAAAAGTGGCAGATGATATACTACAATTCTGGCAGCAGAATAATATTTTTGAGAAAAGTATTTCTGAACGAGAAGATGCAACTCCTTTTGTATTTTTTGAAGGGCCTCCTTCTGCAAATGGGCTGCCTGGAATTCACCATGTAATGGCTCGTGCTATTAAAGATATTTTTTGCCGATATAAAACCCAAAAAGGATATCAGGTTAAACGTAAAGCTGGTTGGGATACTCATGGACTTCCTGTAGAATTAGGGGTAGAAAAAGAATTGGGGATTACCAAAGAAGATATCGGTAAAAAAATAACCGTAGAAGAATATAATGAGGCTTGTAAAAAAGCCGTGATGCGTTATACAGATATCTGGAATGATCTTACAGAAAAGATCGGATATTGGGTTGATATGGAAGATCCGTACATCACCTACAAAGCCAAGTACATGGAAACAGTATGGTGGTTACTTTCAGAAATTTATAAGAAAGGATTACTGTACAAAGGATATACTATTCAACCATATTCTCCTAAAGCAGGAACAGGACTAAGCTCACATGAGCTTAATCAACCAGGAACCTATCAGGATGTAACCGATACTACAGTAGTAGCTCAGTTTAAGGCAAAAAAAGAAACACTACCATCATTTCTAGAAGATATACAAGGTGATATTCATTTCTTAGCTTGGACAACTACACCATGGACATTACCATCTAATACTGCACTTACTGTTGGGCCAAAAATTGACTATGTAGTTGTAAAAACTTTCAATCAATATACTTTTGAACCAATCCATGTGATTCTTGCTAAAAACCTTGTTGGGAAGCAATTTACTGGAAAATTTATATTGGCAGAAAATGAAGAAACTCTTAACACCTTTAAAGAAGGCGATAAGAAGATTCCATATATTATTCTTAAGGAATTCAAGGGAGCTGATCTTGTGGAGATTCGTTATGAACAATTGCTAGATTATGCTACTCCTTACAATAATCCAGAACACGCATTTAGAGTAATTTCTGGTGATTTTGTAACAACCGAAGATGGTACGGGTATCGTACATACGGCACCAACTTTTGGAGCAGATGATGCTATGGTAGCAAAACAAGCTACTCCAGAGGTTCCGCCATTATTGGTTAAAGATGATAACGACAATTTAGTCCCATTGGTAGATTTGCAAGGTAAATTCACAAAACATCTGGGAGAATTTGCTGGTAAATATGTAAAAAATGAATATTATAATGATGGTGAAGCTCCAGAAAAATCTGTAGATGTAGAAATTGCTATCAAACTAAAAATAGAAAACAAAGCCTTTAAGGTTGAAAAATATGTACACAGTTATCCAAACTGTTGGCGTACCGATAAACCCGTTTTATATTATCCATTAGATTCTTGGTTTATAAAAGTAACCGATTTTAAGGATCGTATGCATGAACTTAATTTAGGTATTAATTGGAAGCCAAAAGCAACAGGAGAAGGACGTTTTGGAAATTGGTTAGCTAACGCCAATGATTGGAATCTATCCAGATCTCGTTTCTGGGGAATCCCTTTACCTATATGGCGTACAGAAGATGGTAAAGAAGAAATGATCATCGGATCTGTAGAAGAATTAAAAACTGAAATGTCTAAAGCTATAGGAGCTGGAGTTCTCGAAGCAGATATTTTTGCAGATTTTATAGTTGGAGATATGAGTGAGGAAAACTATGATAAAATAGATCTTCATAAAAATGTAGTTGATAAGATTACTTTAGTTTCTCCATCTGGAAAGCCAATGAAGCGAGAAAGTGATCTGATTGATGTATGGTTTGATTCGGGATCTATGCCATACGCGCAATGGCATTATCCTTTTGAAAATAAAGAAAAGGTTGAATCTGGTGAGAAAAAAGCAGATTTTATTGCAGAAGGTGTAGATCAAACACGTGGATGGTTTTATACATTACACGCTATTGGAACTATGATTTTTGATGATGTGGCTTATAAAAATGTAGTCTCTAATGGTTTAGTATTGGACAAAAATGGTCAAAAAATGTCTAAGCGATTAGGTAATGCTGTAGATCCATTCGATACTTTAAAAGCTTATGGCCCTGATGCTACCAGATGGTACATGATCAGTAATGCCAATCCTTGGGATAATCTAAAATTTGATTCTGAAGGTATTGCAGAAGTACGACGTAAGTTTTTTGGTACATTATATAATACTTATTCCTTTTTTACATTATATGCCAACATCGATAATTTTACGTATGCTGAAGCCGATATTCCGTTGGCAGAACGTCCAGAAATTGATCGATGGATATTAAGTGAGTTGCATACATTGATTAAAAATGTAGATCAATATTATAACGAATATGAACCAACAAAGGCTACACGAGCTATTTCTGATTTTGTGCAGGAAAATCTTAGTAACTGGTTTGTTCGTTTAAGTCGAAGAAGATATTGGAAAGGAGATTATCAACAAGATAAAATATCAGCATATCAGACTTTATACACTTGTATGCTTACCGTTGCAAAACTTGGTGCTCCTGTCGCGCCATTCTTTATGGACCGCTTGTATAAAGATTTGACGTCTAATTCGGAACAAAAAACTTTTGAAAGTGTTCATTTGGCGCATTTCCCAGAATACGACAGTTCATTTGTAGATAAAGCACTGGAACATAAAATGCAAAAAGCACAATCAGTATGTTCTTTAGTCCTTTCATTACGTCAAAAAGAAAAGATCAAAGTACGCCAGCCATTGCAACGAATTATGATTCCTGTATTGAATGATACCGACAAAGCAGAAATAAATGATATCGCAGGACTTATAAAAAGTGAAGTGAATGTTAAAGAAATTGAGCTGTTAGATGATGCTTCTGGTATATTAGTAAAACAAATTAAGCCTAATTTTAAAAATTTAGGTCCTCGTTTCGGAAAAGATATGAAGCTGATTGCTAGTAAGATACAATCTTTTGATCAAGAAGCTATTAAAATTCTTGAACAAACTGGCAAATTTGATATAGAAATTAATGATAAAATTATTACTTTAGAAACCGATGATGTGGAAATCAGCTCTCAGGATATTGAAGGTTGGTTGGTTGCAAATTCAGGTTCCCTTACCGTAGCATTGGATATAACCATAACTCCAGCACTTAAAAAAGAAGGGATTGCCAGAGAACTTGTAAACAGAATCCAAAATATTCGTAAGGATAGCGGATTAGAGGTGACTGATCGTATAGAAATAGTAATAAAAGAAAACAAATCGATACAAGAAGCGGTTGCAACCAATGAAGCATACATCAAAAATGAAACCTTAACCGAGACAATTGAATTTGCAACAGATGTAATAAATGGTACAGAAATTGCGTTTGACGACATTGCAACCCAATTGGTAATAAAAAAACAATAAGAGTATGGCAGAAGATGTAAAAGTAAGGTATAGTGACAACGATTTAGCGATGTTCAAAGAAATTATCGTTGACAAAATGGAAAAAGCACAGAAAGACTTAGAATTGTTACAAAGTGCTTACAAAAATGATGGAAATAATGGTACAGATGACACCTCTCCAACATTTAAAGCTTTTGAAGAAGGAAGCGAGACTATGTCTAAAGAAGCAAATACACAACTTGCAATTAGACAAGAGAAATTTGTACGTGATTTAAAGAATGCTTTGTTACGTATTGAAAACAAAACATATGGTATTTGTCGTGTAACGGGAAAACTTATTAACCCAGAGCGATTAAAACTCGTTCCTCATGCAACACTTAGTATAGAAGCTAAGAATATGCAGAGCTAACAAATAATAAAATATTGTACTTTTAAAGTGCTTTCCAAAGATTGGGAAGCACTTTTTTTATTTCCTAATGTAACCTTTTTAAAAAACTCAGGTATTACTAATAGAAGCTAACCAAAAAGAGTGACATCTTGAAAAATTCAACTGACGAAGAATTAATGATTCTGGTATCTAAGGGAAACTTAGATATGATGAGTATCCTTTTCGATCGATACCATATAAGAATATTTAATTTTTTACTAAAAATGACGAGAGATCGGGATATCAGTCAGGATATTACTCAAGAGGTGTTCTATAAAGCTATAAAGTATAGAGCTTCTTATAAAAATGGTAAGTTTTCATCATGGATATATACTATTGCCAGAAATATATTCTCAGATCATTATCAACGTCAAAAAAATAAAGATCAACGATTAGACAATATCGAATACAAAATAGAAAGAGAAGAAACTGATAGCATAGCACAAGATGAAATTAAGGAACAACTGCATAGAGCATTAGAACAATTAAATCATGGAGATAGAGAATTAGTCATCATGAATAGATATCAAGGTATCAAGTATCAGGAAATTGCTGAGATAACAGGTTCTACTGCAGGAGCGGTAAAGACCAAGGTACATAGAGCAATTCATAAATTAAAGGATCATTACCTACAAAACATATAACGATATGAACTGTAAAAAGATAGAAAACAAACTCATCGATTATATTGATCGCAATCTAGATCAGGAAACATATAAAGCTATTACAGCTCATCTTACTACCTGTAATAATTGTAAAGAATCATTACAGGAACTAAAATTAGTTTTTGAAAGAATTGATAATGATTCACAAGAATTACCTGACCTGAAGATGAAGATGAATTTTGAAGAAATGCTTCAAAAAGAAAAAAGTCTAATGAGTGAGTCAAAAGTGGTTTCATTAGATAATTCTTGGAAAAACCATTGGAAGACTGCTTTGCAAGTTGCTGCTACTATTGCACTAGTTGTTTCAAGTTTTTTTTACGGAAAATATCAAAATGATGAATCCATTGCCAAAGAAGTAGCCATATTAAAAAAAGAAAAAGTACAGTTAAAGCAAGAAGTAACTATTTCTCTTATTGAAAATGAATCTGCCAGTAAACGTTTACAAGCAGTAAACTACGCAGAAGAATTTGATAAACCAGGAAATGAGATATTGAAAGCTTTAATTAATAAAATGTTTTATGACAACCATATTAATGTGCGACTTGCTGCAGCAGAAGCGCTTAGTAAATTTTCGGATGTAGAAATGGTTCGTAAATCATTAATCGATGCTTTGGAGATTGAAAAAGATCCAGGCATGCAAATTGAATTAATTCAAATATTAGTTTCTATACATGAAAAACGCGCAGTTCCTTCTATGGAAAAGTTACTTCAAAATGAAGCAACACCAAATTATGTAAAAGATCAGGTAACGATTGGTCTACCAAATTTAATTTAAAAATTTCAATCAAAAATCAATAAAAAAGAACAAATGAAAAATATAGCAATCGCCATAGTATTATTCATGACTATAGGGCATTTACAAGCACAGACAAATTACACTAATGATTTGCAAGGAATTAAAAAGGTGAAAATTAGTTCAGAATCGAGTGTATCAATTAAGGTACATAACAAAAATGAAATATTAATTATTGGAGAAGATCGCGAACTACCCAAAAAAGCAAAAGGCCTAAAAGCGGTATATGCAGGTGGTTCTGATAATACTGGTATTGGTGTTTTTATTAAAAGAGAAGGAGATATCTTACTTGTAAAAAATTTAAAGAACATGCACAGTAATACACTCGAATTATTTCTTCCAAAAGAAATTAACGTTTCTCTATCTAGGAATAGTTTAGGAGATGTAGAAATAGCAGGGTTTTCTTCGGAAATTGAAGCTTCTACAAATATGGGAGCCATAACACTCAAAGATATTACAGGGCCCGTTGTTGCAAGAACAGGTACAGGTGATATTAATGTTATTTTTGAAAAGGTAAATCAAAAATCCCCCATTTCACTAGTCTCCGCAGCAGGATCAATAGATATTAGCCTTCCTTCTAATACACCAACTAACTTAAAACTAAAAACCACAATGGGAGAAATCTTTACGGATTTTGAACTCAAGTTCCCTGATGAAATTAAAAACATGAAAGTTGTAGGGGCACGAAGAACCATTGAAACCGAATTAAATAACGGAGGAGTAGAAATAAGTTTACGTTCTGCAACTGGAAATATATATCTAAGAAAACAATAAAAAGGTCATTCATCAATCAAAAACAAAACATCATGAAAATTTTAGTAAATCTAATCGTATTTTGCTGTATTGCACTTCAACTAAATGCTCAAAAAGTAATTGAAAAAGAGATCAACACAACTGCAGACCAAATTAAAATAGAATTTAAATTTGCAGAGGACATTAGTATCAAAACCTGGGACAAGAATACCGTCTATCTCAAAGCTGAAGTAAGCATCAACGATGGAGAATTTGACGATTATTATGATTTAAAAATAAATAACTCTTCATCTATTTTGAACATAGAATCAACCTATGGAGATTTATTCAAGAAATGGAATAAAAAAAAGGGGGAGAACAAAAAGAATAATTGGGGACCTTGTAATAATCTAAACATGGAAGCCAATTACACTATATATATTCCTAAAAGTGCCAAATTAAAAGTTAAAAGCATTTCAGGTAATGTCGAATCTGAAAATTACCAAGGAGATCTAGAAGTAGATATTATCAGTGGAAATATTGATATTAAAAAATATGGTGGAGAGCTTACGCTAAAAACCATTAGCGGCGATATTGATATTAATATTTCTCAATCCAAGTTATTAGCAGAAACTATTACTGGACTCATTTATTCTGATAAAGAAATGGAGTTTGATCAGGGTAAAAACAGAATGGTTGGCAGTAAGGTAACGGGTACCTTTGGTAATGTTAAAAGCAATTTGCATCTAAAAACTATTAGTGGAGATATTTTCTTAAGAAAACAGTAATAATCGTATAGTACCAAAATCTTAGGAGATAGTACTTTATAACATCAGAAAAAAAGCTACCTTAGAAAAATATGAGGCAGCTTTTTTTCTTTTGTACCTTCCTTTTATTATCAATGTCCTTGCTATCGCAATCAACTTTTGACAAAAGTACAGATGCCACTGATATCAAAGAGTTAACGATCATTCTAGACAATACGTTTTTGATAGAAATCTCAAATACTTCAGAAAACAAAATCATAGCAAGTGCAATCTCAGAAGGTGAGTATCAAAATAATATGCTATTAAAAATGCAACGAGATGAGCATAAAATTATAATCCAAGATGACATTCAACCTTTTTCAAAAAATCATAATGATAAACTTAGTGCTCATAAGGTTACTTCTTTAAAAATAAAAATTCAGATTCCACAGCATATTAAAGTAACCATTAGGTCAAGAATTGCGTCATTAGAAATAAATGCTATACTAAAATCGTTATTTGTAGAGCTTAATTCTGGCAATTGTCAGCTACATCATTTTATTGGTAATGCAAAAATTAACACGTTGACTGGAGATATTATGTTGTTCACAAAAAATGCAACAATTAAGACATCCACAAAATCTGGAATTATCAATTCTGAAAGCATTTGGGGGCAACATCAAATAGAACTAAATTCCATAAGCGGAAATATAAGTGTATACAAAACAAAATAAAACACTATTTTTGTCCGTCACTATTCTGAAATCATAGAAATTTATGTCTCTTAAGAAATCTATTTTAGTTATCATCATAGTTCTGCTAATAGATCAGATTTCCAAAATATATATCAAAACTAATTTTACATTACACGAAGAAGTTCCAGTGTTTAGTTGGTTTAGAATTGTATTTGTAGAAAACAAAGGAATGGCGTGGGGAGTTGAGCTACCAGGTAATTATGGCAAATTAATACTTACACTATTCAGACTGGTTGCCATAACTGGGATTGGATATTGGTTATATGATTCTGTTCGAAAAAATAGCTCTAAAATACTCACGTTTTGTATTGCTTTAATTTTTGCTGGAGCATTTGGAAATATTATTGACTCAATATTTTATGGTGTTTTATTTAATGCAAGTACGCAGACACAAATAGCAGAATTTTTGCCAGAAGCTGGTGGATATGAAAGTGTATTTTACGGTAAGGTAGTTGATATGATTCAGTTTACTTTTTATGACGACATATTACCAGAATGGATTCCTTTTTGGGGAGGTGAACCCTTCTCTTTCTTTGATCCTGTATTTAATGTTGCTGATTCTGCGATTAGTATTGGAGTTTTTCTACTCTTGGTTTTTAATAAAAGAGCTTTCCCAAAGAAAGAAGCATAATCTTTTACACTAAAATTTTTTCGAAATCATCTAGTTTAATAGGCTTGGTCAAGTAATCTGATACCATTTCGATAGATTTAGCCCTATCAATATCTCTATTATCAATAGAAGAACTTACTACATATAGATCTATTGTGTTACTAATTTTATCTTTGATTTTGGCAAATTCCCGAAGAAACTCCCAACCATCCATAATAGGCATGTTCAAATCAAGAAACACAACCTGAGGAACAACATTTTCTGTGGTATTTTCTATAGAATCAATAAAAAAATCTAACGCTTCTTTACCATTATTAAAAACGATGATTTTCTCCGATAGTTTTTTTATTTCTATAATTTTACTAACTAAATTAACATACATGTTGTCATCATCAATGATGCAAACACTTCTAATCTGTTGGGACATGCTGGGGTAAAAATTAAATCTTAAAATCCTATAACTACTCTTGACATTAAAAATTGTCTACGATTAGTTAAAAGTATATATATTTGATGGAGTGATACAATAATCAAGGCTAATATCTGTTGGTAAAACCTCACTAATCTCCTTTTCAGGATCAAAAAATGAAAGTCCAATTTTAATCGTTTTGGAGTCACATTTTGCTAAGAATATATCATAAAATCCTTTGCCATATCCCACGCGATTTCCTTTTGTATCAAATGCCAACAATGGAACAAAAACCACTTGAATTTTATTTTCAGGTATTGGGATTCCATCTATTGGTTCTGGAATTCCCCAAGAGTTTACTTTTAGCACTGTGGCATCAGTAAGTAAAATATGCTCCAACGTATTATCCTTAAAATTACTCTTAGATACTACTATGTTTTTATCCTTGCCTTGCAAAATATGCATGATAAATTCTGTATTAACTTCTTTTTGTTTTTGAATAGGTAAAAAAACATGATAGAATGCTTGTTCCCAAATCGGTAACTTCAATAAGTTATTTGCAACACTCATGCTTTTATCATCTATTTCTTCCTCATCTAATCGGGATCGCAATCCTTTATACTTAACTCTTAATTCTTTTTTATCCATTTTCTAAGAAGTGAATTCTTTTGTAATCCTAAAAATAGCATCTCCTTTATATACAATCGGCGCTTCATTTACATTAATAATATATCCTGCATTTGTAGCTTTTACCACATGCCTCATTTTACCATAAGGGTCCGTTATGGTGGCAAGAATCTCTCCTTTTTCTACGTACTTTCCAATTGGGATTTTGATATGTAATAACCCACTATATTTGGCACGCATCCAAAAGCTTTTCTTGATAATAATACTTGCTTCATCTTTATTTGGGATCGTAAAATCAGATTTTAACATTTCCAGATGATTTAATATCCTCATGGTTCCAAGTACTCCTTCTACAGCAATATCTCTATTACTATTTTGAGATTTCCCTCCTTCAAACAACAAAATATCTACCTCCTTTTTTGCACAGGCATACCGATATGATCCATCCAGGTTTTTAGATAAAAGAATAAACGAAGTATTAAATATTTTAGCCAAACCTATCAGTTTTTCATTCTTAGGATCAACTCTGATATGTGGCGCATTAAATCTACTCGAGCCTCCTGTATGAAAGTCAAGACAAAAATCTGCAATTGGCAAAATCTCATTGACGAATTGGTACGCAAAACGGCTTGCCAAAGATCCGTTTTTGGTTCCTGGAAAAACCCGATTCAGATCACGTCCATCAGGAAAAAACCGATTCATACTCAAAAACCCGAACACATTAAGTACTGGAATACAAATAATAGTTCCCTTAGCTGGTTTATTAATCTTTTTTGCTATAATTTGTCTAACAACTTCTACTCCATTAATTTCATCACCATGAATTCCAGCAGTAATTAAAACTGTAGGGCCTGGTTCATTAGATCGCTCAATAATAATAGGTATTTCTACCTTGGTAGAGGTATATAATTTGGCAATATTAAAATTAATTTGCTTGCTTGCTCCGAGCGGAATCTCTTCTCCAAGGATACTTAGTATGTCTTTCTCTTTTATCATATAACTGCTATACACTTCTTTCGATATAACGAATAATCGTTTTTGCTATATCTTTTCCCGTTGCGCTTTCTATTCCTTCTAAACCAGGTGATGAATTTACTTCAAGAATTAGAGGTCCTCTTTCACTCTGCAACATATCTACTCCTGCTACGCCTAATTTCAAAGCCTTTACTGCTTTTATCGCTGCATTTTCCTCCTCATCACTTAGCGTAATAATCTCGGCAGTGCCTCCTCGATGTAAATTAGATCTAAACTCACCATCTTTTCCTTGTCTTTTCATTGCACCAACCACATGTCCATCAACTACTAATGCCCTAATATCTGATCCCTTTGCTTCTTTAATATATTCCTGAACAATTACTCTTGCTTGTAGTCCATTAAATGCTTCGAGTACCGATTCTGCAGCCGTTTGAGTTTCAGCGAGTACCACGCCCAATCCTTGTGTACCTTCTAATAATTTGATGATGAGTGGTGCGCCTCCTACATGAGATATTACCTCAGAAACATCCTTTGAGTAATTGGTAAACACTGTTTTAGGAAGTCCTAATCCTGCTTTAGATAATATTTGCAAGCTTCGCAACTTATCTCTTGATTGTACTAATGCCTGAGATTGCACAGTTGTAAACACATTCATCATTTCGAATTGTCTTACCACTGCAGTGCCATAAAAAGTTATTGAAGATCCTATTCTTGGGATTACCGCATCTACATGATCTAATTTTTTTCCTCTATAATAAATTTCTGGCTTCTCCTTTTCGATAATAATATCACAGCTTAAAGGATCTATAACTTGCACATTATGTTTACGTTTTATCGCTGCCTGAACCAAAGCATTTGTAGAATATAAACTCGCACTGCGCGATAATATTTTTATGTTCATTAGGATTTTAAGTTATACGACTGATCTTCTAATTGTGGGTCTACCAAAAATCTACCGCTAAGAAACTTACGCCCAATTAATACTGGAAAACGCATATCATCCCTAGAAGATAATGTAAGTGTGATCAGCTGAGTTTCATTGAATAAAGTAATTTTAGTTCTTATGGCATATCGCACCTCTACTTTACCATTACTACTTTTTACAGCGGTTATATCGTAGTTTTTAAAAGTAAATTTCTTGCCATTGTATTCTGGATGTGTGGGATCGAGAAATCGACACTCTAAGATCTGACCTACTTCTTTGATTTCTTTACAATGTATTGAAGAAGTATACGCTCCTGTATCAACTTTTGCATCGATATCTTGCAAATCTAAAAGTGAAAAATCCACTTTGTCAGTCCTGCCAATTATTTTCTTCTGATTTTCCAAAAAAATAACTTTAGAATAATATAGTTACTAAAGTAATAAAAAACCTGATGGATTCTATACTCTTATGCTTTTTAATAGTTAAATTCATCTTACTTTTTTAACACAATTTAATCCTAGTAAGTGTACTTAATAATTGCAGCAAAGCATTAAATTTACACTTAGAATATGCAGAAACCTTCTCTAGACATACAAGTCAAAACATTACCAACTGGTCCTGGAGTATATCAATACTATGATAAAGAGGATACATTATTATATGTTGGTAAAGCCAAAAATCTCAAAAAAAGAGTTACATCCTATTTCACAAAGAATCACGATAATTACAAGACAAAAGTACTGGTAAAAAAAATCAACTCTATCAAACATATCGTGGTAGAAACAGAAACAGATGCCCTGTTATTAGAAAACAATCTTATTAAAAAGCATCAACCTCGTTTCAATGTGATGTTAAAGGATGATAAAACGTATCCTTGGATTTGCATTAAAAAAGAGCGTTTTCCTAGAATTTTCCCCACACGTAATCTGATTAAAGATGGTTCTGAATATTTTGGCCCATATACTAATTTTAAAACTGTAAATACGCTTCTAGATCTTATCAAAGGCTTATACCAATTAAGAACATGTAATTATGATTTATCTCAGGAAAAAATAGACAGCGGTAAATACAAAGTATGTCTAGAATATCATCTAGGTAATTGCAAAGGTGGTTGTGAAGGATTAGAAAAAGAACAAGAATATCGTCAGAATATAGAAGCAATTCGGCAAATTGTAAAAGGTAATTTTAAAGATTCTCTGAACAGATTTCGTACACAGATGGTAGCTCATGCTGAAAAAATGGAATATGAAGATGCACAACGAATCAAGGAAAAGATTGAAATTCTTGAAAAGTATCAGGCAAAATCTACCGTGGTGAATCCTAAAATTAGCAATGTAGACGTATTTTCTATAATATCAGACGAATCATATGGTTATGTAAATTTTCTTCAGCTTTCGTATGGGGCAATTATTCGATCACATACTACCGAAATCAAAAAAAAGCTGGAAGAAACAGACAAAGAACTTTTAGAATTAGCAATCGTAGAATTAAGGCAGCGATTTGGTTCTATGTCCAAAGAAATATTCGCCCCTATTACTGTTGATGTTGGCGAGAATTTAAAAATTACAGTTCCGCAATTAGGTGATAAAAAGAAAATTGTAGACTTATCATTACGTAATGCAAAATACTATCGCCAGGAGCGATTTAAACAAATTAAAATTATTGATCCTGACAGGCATGTAAAAAGATTAATGGCTCAGATGAAAAAAGATTTGAGATTACCAGAAGAGCCTACACATATAGAATGTTTTGATAACTCTAATATCCAAGGAACGAATCCCGTTGCTGCTTGTGTAGTATTTAAAAATGGTAAACCGAGTAAAAAAGAATATCGAAAATTTAATATTAAAACTGTTGAAGGCGCCAATGATTTTGCCTCTATGGAAGAAGTGGTCTATAGACGTTATAAAAGATTATTGGATGAAGAACAACCATTACCTCAATTAGTTATAGTTGATGGTGGAAAAGGACAACTTTCTTCTGGATTAAAAGCATTAGAAGATCTTAATCTGAGAGGAAAAATAACGATTATAGGAATTGCAAAAAGATTAGAAGAAATATACTATCCAGGAGATTCGATACCATTATATCTAGATAAAAAATCTGAATCTTTAAAAATAATACAGCATCTTAGAAACGAGGCCCATCGTTTTGGTATTACTTTTCATAGACAAAAAAGAAGCAAAGCAGCGCTGGATACAGAATTGGATACAATTCCTGGAATAGGTGAAAAAACAGTGATAGAATTATTAAAACATTTTAGATCTGTAAAGAGAATTAGTGAGGCTTCCAAAAAAGAACTTAGTGAAGTAGTTGGAGATTCACGCGCAACCAAAGTGTATAATTATTATCTTTCTAAAAAAGAATAGGTTTATTATGCATGCTACCTCAAACAACATTCTTAGCCTCTTATTATTTATTGGGATATTTTTTGCGTACAATGTTAGCTGGTCTCAAGAGAGAGAAATTTTAGAAATTAATGATCTCCCAGAAGATGAAGATGTCAAGGTGGGATTAGTTTTAAGTGGTGGTGGCGCAAAAGGACTTGCTCACATTGGTGCTTTAAAAATTATTGAGGAAGCGGGAATTCGAATAGATTATATCGGAGGAACTAGTATGGGAGCAATTGTGGGCTCATTATACGCATCTGGATATACTGCCAAAGAATTAGATTCTATATTCAGATCTGTAGATTTTGATGTTCTAATTCAAGATGATTTACCAAGAAAAGCCAAAACATTCTATGAACGTGAAGATTCAGAAAAATATGCGCTAACACTTCCTTTTGATGACTTTACAATAGGGTTGCCCCAAGGATTATCAAAAGGACAAAATTTTTTCAATCAATTTGCTCGATTAACATCTCATGTGCACGATGTCAATGATTTTAGTAAGTTACCCATTCCTTTTTTCTGCATATCAACAAATATTGCAACTGGAGAACAAATTTTATTAGATAAGGGATACTTACCAGAGGCTGTGTCTGCAAGTGGAGCGTTACCTTCTATCTTTAGTCCAATTGAACTAGATGGCATTTTAATGACCGACGGAGGCGTTGCCAATAATTATCCTATTCAAGAAATTCGTAAAAAAGGTGCAGAAATCGTAATAGGAATTGATGTACAAGATAGCTTATTGCCTAAAGATCAATTGAATTCTGTAACCAACATAATGCTTCAGATAAGTAATTTCAGAACTATTAAGGCAATGAAAAGTAAAATGCCCGAAACAGATATATATATAAAACCGTCTATTTCTGATTTTTCATTGATATCCTTTGACCAAGCAGATAAAATTATTGCCAATGGAGAAAAGGCCGCTTTTGCTAGTTATGAAAAATTAAGAGCCATAAAAAGACGTCAAAAAACAGCACCATCCAAGGCAAAAGTACCAAGAGTCTCAGATACGCTACACATCAATAGCTTAGTAATATCTGGTAATGAAAGATATACCAGATCTTATATTAAAGGAAAACTAAAATTAAAAACCCCAAAAACTACTACTTATAAAAAATTATATGAAGGCATTAACAACCTATCTGCGACAGGTAATTTTGATAGAATTAGTCATCGATTAGTAGATAATGAATTAGGAAAAGAACTAGTCCTTAATGTAAAAGAATCTAAAAACACAATGTTGTTACGTTTCGCATTGCATTATGATGACCTATATAAAACAGCTGCTTTAGTAAATTTTACTAAAAAAAGTTTGCTTTTCCATAATGATGTACTCTCTTTTGATATCGCCTTAGGAGATAATATTAGATATGATTTTGATTATTATATTGATAAAGGATATTACTGGAGTATTGGGGTAAAAAACAGTTTTAATCGCTTTAATAGAAATGTGGAATATGATCTGGTAAGAGAAGATTTTAGTTTGCCTGATATTGAAGTTAATAAAATCAACTTGGACTTTTTAGATCTTAAGACACAATTTTATTTAGAAACGCTATTAAATCAAACTTTTTCTTTTGGTATTGGAGCAGAATATAGAAGGTTTAGACTGATATCAGAAACGATTGGAGAAGACGAAGATCAATTGCCTCGATTTGTTTTTGACAATAGTAATTATTGGAGTGCGTTTGGCTACTTAAGATTCGATAGTTATAACAATAAATATTTCCCAAGTTCTGGTTTTTTGTTTGAAGGAGATACTAATTATTATATATTCGATAGCAATCCAAATAGTGAAGACAGTAATTTTGTTGTTGCTAAAGCTAATTTTGGTTATGCATTCAAGGTTTTTGATAAAACTGCTGTTAATTTAGAACTAAGTGCTGGCGGAAAATTTGGTGAAGAAAATATAAGAAGTCTCAACTTTTTTGTGGGTGGTTTTGGTGCAAAGACAATCAATAATAACATCCCTTTTTATGGATACGATTTCTTAAGTATTGTAGGTGATAGTTTTGCCAAAGCAGCTATCACTGTAGATTATGAAATATTTTCTAAAAATCATATCAATGTATCAGCGAATTACGCTAACGTTGGTAATAAATTATTTAATAGCGGAGAATGGCTAGAATCGCCAGAATATTCTGGATATGCTTTAGGGTATGGTTTGGAAACTTTTGCAGGCCCTGTACAGATCAAATATTCATATTCACCAGAACTAGAAGAAGGAGAATGGTTTTTTAGTATTGGTTTTTGGTTTTAAAAAGCTTTTACAATCAAAAAGATAGAAATATTTCCGATATTTGTATTATTATGAGCTTGTACTGGCACGATTTACTATTGCTTCTACACTACCTTATTAAGCGAAATCCAGAATAAGGCAGAGATTTACTATTGCATTACTTTTTTTAAAACTTAATAGTTAATATCATAATCTTAAGAACATGCCTTTTTATCATTCTTTAGGTATTATACCACCTAAACGTCATACAATTTTCAGAAAACCTGATGGTAATCTATATTACGAGCAACTATTCGGAACCATTGGTTTTGATGGGATGTCCACTAATTCATACCATCATCAACGACCGACACAAGTAAAAGAAATTCAAGGAAGTTATAGTGTAGCACCAGAAATAGCTATTAAAAACAATATAAAATCCTACAGATTACACGGGTTTAAAGTCGCTCCCGAAAAAGATTATTTACAAAGCAGAAAAAATGTACTTACTAATAGTGATGTAAGTATTATTCTATCTGCCCCGCAACAATCTACTTCAGATTATTTTTACAAAAACACGGATGCAGATGAATTAATTTTTGTACATCGGGGAACTGGTAAATTCAGAAGTCATTTAGGAAATTTAGATTTCAAATATGGGGATTATATTGTGATACCAAGAGGTACTATATATAAACTGGATTTTGACACAACTGATAATCGTTTATTTATTGTAGAATCCAGAAGACCTATATATACTCCAAAAAGATATAGAAATTGGTTTGGACAGTTATTAGAACATTCTCCTTTTTGCGAAAGAGACATGAGAGCTCCTTATGAATTAGAGAGTAATAATGAAAAAGGAGATTTTTTGATTAAAGTAAAAAAACAAGATGAAATCTTTGATATGATCTACGCTACACATCCTTTTGATGTGGTAGGTTATGATGGATTTAATTTTCCATATGCATTTTCTATTCATGATTTTGAGCCAATAACTGGAAGAATACATCAACCACCTCCAGTACACCAAACTTTTGAGACAGATGCTTTTGTGGTTTGTTCATTTGTTCCCAGATTATATGACTATCATCCCGAAAGTATTCCTGCTCCATACAACCATAGCAATATAGACAGTGATGAAGTGCTTTATTATGTTGATGGAGATTTTATGAGCAGAAATGACATTGATGCAGGCCATATCTCTTTACATCCAGCTGGAATACCTCATGGACCACATCCTGGAGCGGTAGAGCGAAGTATTGGCAAAACTAAAACTGATGAATTAGCGGTAATGGTTGACACCTTTAAACCTCTTATGGTGACCAAGGAAGCAATGAAAATAGCGGATGACGATTATCATAAATCCTGGTTAGATTAATTAAAAAAATATAACTATTTATCAATGTTGAATTATAGAAAAGATATTACAGCTCACCTTAGAGCAATGTGGTAGGTTTGATCAGAATATCCTAATAAGGATTTCAGAAACGAAATAAACGCATGTACTAATTATCAAATTAAAAATATTATGTCAACAAATATAACACCTCAAGATTTAGAAAAAACTGTTCCTTTAGCTGAAGATTTCTTACCGCTTCTAGGAACTGATTATGTAGAATTGTATGTAGGTAATGCCAAACAAGCTGCTTACTACTATCAAAGTGCCTGGGGATTTCAACCAATTGCCTATGCTGGATTAGAAACTGGTCTTAAAGATCGTGTTTCTTATGTTTTGCGTCAGGATAAGATAACATTAGTACTTACTTCTCCATTACAACCAGATGGAGACATTAACAAACATATCAACGCTCATGGAGATGGCGTAAAAGTTGTTGCACTTTGGGTTGATGATGCCACAAAAAGTTATGAAGAAACCATTAAACGTGGTGCAGAATCATATATGGAGCCAGTTACAAAAGAAGACAAAGACGGAAAAGTAGTGTTTTCAGGAATACATACATATGGAGAAACCGTTCATATTTTTGTAGAAAGAAAAGATTACAACGGAACATTCTTACCAGGCTACATGCCTTGGAGCAAACCTTTTAAAACAGAATCTACAGGTTTAAAATTTATTGATCATATGGTTGGTAATGTAGGTTGGAATGAGATGAATAAATGGTGTGAATTCTATGCCAAAGTAATGGGATTCGCGCAATTAGTATCATTTGATGATAAGGATATCTCTACAGAATACACTGCTTTAATGAGTAAGGTAATGAGTAATGGTAATGGTCGAATCAAATTTCCGATAAACGAACCAGCAGAAGGAAGAAAAAAATCTCAAATTGAAGAATATATCGATTTCTATAATGGTGCAGGAGTGCAACACATGGCATTAGCAACAGATAATATTATAGAAACTGTTTCTGCACTTCAAGACAGAGGAGTAGAATTTCTTACAGTGCCTGCTAGTTATTATGAAACTGTACTGGATAGAGTTGGCGAGATTGATGAAGATCTAGAACCTCTAAAAGAACTTGGAATTCTTATAGATCGTGATGATGAAGGATATCTTTTACAGATTTTTACCAAACCAGTACTGGATCGTCCAACCATGTTTTTTGAAATAATTCAGAGAAAAGGAGCACAATCTTTTGGAAAGGGAAATTTCAAAGCGCTTTTTGAAGCAATAGAACGAGAACAAGAGCAACGAGGAACTCTATAAAGTAAGATTTTTAGAATCTCTTGAAAAATTCAACCAACCAATGTTAATAAATTGAGATTATTGAAAAATTATTCGTTTCTGCTTAAATTTTTGTTAAATATCATAATAAAAAAACGTTTTCGTTTGATAAATATGCAAAAAAAGCTGATGTTTGTATCATAAGCGGAGTGGTTACTGCTTATACCAAAAACAATAATTATTCTCATAATTTAAGTTTTTAGTTGGTTAATAAAAGTAAAAGAGAGCTGTGGTGGCTCTCTTTTTTTATGACTTTTTTATGCAATTTAGTAACAGTATCCATTTTTATCTGTTTATATTAAACAGTACTTTTGGAATAGATATTGCAAATACTTCAGAGATAATATTTACGTTAAACTAAACAACACTGAAAATAGTTATGAAAAGATATGTTCTTTTATTGTTAATTATGGTTATAACACCAGCTATTGCCCAAGAAGATCATAGCTCTTTTAAAACGGGTGAATGGTTTAAGTTTAGAATTCATTATGGCTGGTTTACCGCAAGTTATGCAACCCTCGAAGTTAAGGATGAAATTCTTAATAATAAACCCGTTCATCATATTGTTGGGACTGGTAAATCCTCAGGACTTTTAAGCGCTTTTTTTAAAGTAGAAGATTATTACGAAACTTATATTGATAAAAACGAAGTCAAACCTTATCGCTTTATTCGCAAGATAAATGAAGGAGGACATACTAAAGATATTGAGATCAACTTTGATCACGAAAACAAAAAAGCACTTGTATTTAATAAAAAGTATAATAAAAAGGAAACATTTACTACAAAGGATAATATTCAGGACATGATGTCCTCATTTTATTACTTAAGAAATAATATTAATGTATCTTCGCTTAAGCAAGGAGATGAGCAATTCGTCAACATGTTTTTTGACAATGAGAACTACCTGTTTAAGTTGAAATTTCTTGGTAGAGAAACTATTAAAACTAAAGTTGGAAAGATTCGTTGTCTTAAATTCCGTCCTTATGTTCAAGCGGAAAGAGTATTTAAGGAAGAAGAAAGTTTAACTGTATGGGTAAGCGATGATGATAATCGGATGCCAGTAAAAATCAAAGCTGATATATTGGTTGGCTCCATACAAGCAGATCTGGATGCTTTTAAAGGTTTAAAGCATCCCTTTAAAATTGTTGTAGATTAATGGACGAATCCATAAAACCTGAGATTGCTGAAAAAATAAAGCAACTCGAGAAAAAGTTTAAAAATTCTGGTCAGGATCTAGGATCCTATTTAGATGGTTTATTACACGATCGATATCTTACTTATTGGGATTATATACATCTAGACACACTACTTAGTCTGCAGATACCCAGAACCCATTTTCCTGATGAAGAAATCTTTATCATGTATCATCAGATTACAGAACTTTATTTTAAGTTAATTATACATGAACTTAAACAAATTATCGACGATAAGCTCCAAACAGCTGAGTTTTTTACTAAAAAGTTAGATCGTATTAATCGATATTTCAGAGTATTGATAAATTCCTTTGATGTGATGATAAAAGGAATGGATAGAGATCAATTTCTAAAATACAGGATGTCTTTGCTTCCCGCCAGTGGATTTCAATCAGTACAATTCAGGATGATCGAAATTTATGCGACTCCTTTAGCCAACCTAGTTAATAGTAAAGAAAGAGAGCAGTTTTCTGAAGAAGATTCTTTAGAAGAAGTCTATGAACATTTGTATTGGAAATCAGGTGCAACTGACATTAACACAGGAGAAAAAACGTTAACTCTTAAACAATTCGAATACCGTTATACTCCAAGAATGATGCGTATTGCACATCAGGTAAAACAGAGCACAATTTATCATAGATACCTGGAACTTCCGGAAAAAGAGCGAAATAATGTGCAGCTTATTAATGCATTGCGTACTTTTGACACCAATGTGAATATTAATTGGTTATTAATGCATATGGGTGCCGCCTATAGATATCTTAATAGAGATAAAGGTGAAGTATTAGCTACAGGAGGAACCAACTGGAAGAAATTTTTACCCCCTAGTTTTCAAAAGGTTATATTTTTCCCTAATCTTTGGAGCGCAGAAGAAAAAGAAAATTGGGGACAGCAATGGGTTACCCATCAATTTAATACCACAAAATAAAGTCAGTTGAAGAATTTAGGTTATATGCTACTTATTGCAGTAGTATTGATTTCATGTCAGCAAGAAAAAAAAGAAGCAACAGTTATTGTTCCTGAGGTCGTTGAAGAAGAAAAGACGCCTCCGATTATTAAAGAATTTGGCTACAACCTTAATGATTTTAATGTAGTTAGAGATACAGTACGTCCTGGAGATAGTTTTGGAGCTATTTTAGATAGTCATGGAATTTCCAGAGCTAAAGTTTTTGAAATTTCAAATAAAATCAAAGACACATTTAATGTTGCAAGAATTACCGCAGGAAAAGCATACACTTTACTTAAATCTAAAGATACTACAGAAAAAGCACAGGTTTTTGTCTATCAAAATGGACTTATAGACTATACGGTTGTGGATTTCAGAGACAGTATCATTGCTCGAAAAAGCGCAAAACCAGTAAAACTAGTAGAACGTATAGCTTCTGGAACCATAGAAAGCAATCTATCTCAAACGTTTGATGATATGGATCTTAGTTTTCTTGTTGCTTATAAAATGGCCGATATTTATGCATGGACTATAGATTTCACAAGGCTTCAGGCTGGAGATCAGTTTAAGGTTATTTATACTGAGAAATATATAAACGATACCATTCCCGCTGGAATTGGTGAAATTAAAGCTTCGTATTTTGAGCATAAAAGTAAACCGTTGTACGCTTTTCGTTTCGAAGATGACACTATTAATGGAACTTCAGATTATTTTGATCAAGAAGCCAATAATTTGAGAAGAGCTTTTCTTAGAGCGCCAGTTCAGTTTAGCAGAATTTCATCGAGATATAATCTTAAACGAAGAATTCGATATTATGGAAACAAAATAAGACCACATAGAGGAACAGACTTTGCTGCTCCTATCGGAACTCCAATTCTCGCTACTGCAGATGGTACCGTTACTAAGTCAGAACGTAGGGGCGGAAATGGTAAGTATGTAAAAATAAGACATAATGCTACTTATGACACTCAATATCTACATATGAGTAAGCGTGCTGTAAAAGTAGGAGAGTTTGTAAGACAAGGAGATGTTATTGGTTATATCGGAATGACAGGAAATACTAGCGGACCACATGTTTGTTATCGTTTCTGGAAAAATGGTAAAGAAGTAGATCCTTTTAGACAAGATTTACCTGCCTCAAAACCTCTCAATGATAGTTTACGGCCAGCTTATTTTAAACATATAGAACCAATGAAAACCAAATTAGATAGTATTATATTCAAACCAAAACAAGAAATTTTATAACCAAATGGCATTACCAACTATTAATCCCACCACCACAAAAGCTTGGGGAGCACTACAAGATCATTATGAGAACATTAAAAACACACATTTAAAAGATCTTTTTACTCAATCGCCAGAAAGAGCAACCAAATTCTCAATCGCTTGGAATGATTTCTACGTAGATTATTCTAAAAACAGAATAGATGAAACTACAAAAAAGCTTTTAATAGACCTTGCTAAAGAGGTACAATTAGATAAAGCAATACAAAGTTATTTTGCAGGAGAACTCATAAATGAAACTGAAGATAGAGCTGTGTTACATTCAGCTTTAAGAGTTCCATCAAATAGAGTTATTCAATTAGACAACAAAAATGTAGTATCAGAAGTATCTGATGTAAAAAATAAGATAGAAGTATTTTGTGATAAAGTTATTAATGGCGAATTAAAAGGATATACAAATAAATCGTTTACAGATATTGTAAATATTGGTATTGGAGGTTCTGATCTTGGACCCGCTATGATCACCGAGTCTTTAGAATACTATAAAAATCATCTAAAAGTACACTTCATATCTAATGTAGATGGTGATCATGTACATCAAAACCTAAAATCTCTAAACCCAGAAACCACCTTATTTGTGGTGGTCTCAAAAACTTTCTCTACACAAGAAACCCTATCAAATGCTACTACAGCCAGAAATTGGTTTACAAAACAAGCTTCTCAAGAAGCTGTAAGTAACCATTTTGTAGCAGTATCCAGTAATATTCCTAATGTGACCAAATTTGGTATTGCAGAAGAGAATATATTCCCATTATGGGATTGGGTTGGCGGTCGTTTTTCATTATGGAGTGCAGTAGGGCTATCTATAAGTTTATCAGCAGGATATAAAAATTTTGAAGCTTTATTAGAAGGAGCACATGAAATGGACGAGCATTTCAGAACTACTAACTTTGAAGAAAATATACCTGTCATTTTAGGAATGCTTAGTATATGGTATAACAACTTCTTTGGGGCAGAGAGCGAAGCTATCATTCCGTATTCTCAATACTTACATAGATTACCTGCTTATTTGCAACAAGGTATTATGGAAAGTAACGGTAAAAGTGTAGATCGAAATGGTGATCAGATTGATTACCAAACAGGAACCATTATTTGGGGAGAACCAGGAACAAATGCTCAACATGCATTCTTTCAGTTAATTCATCAAGGAACTAAACTTATTCCAGCAGAATTTATAGGCTTTAAACATTCCTTGTTTGAAGACAAGGATCATCAGGATAAGCTCATGGCTAATTTCTTTGCTCAAACTGAAGCTTTGATGAATGGAAAAACGGAGGCTGAAGTTCTTGAAGAATTACAATCAAAAAATCTTCCTAAAGATAAGCTAAAACAGTTAGTACCTTTCAAAATTTTTACGGGTAATAAACCAACCACAACTGTACTTATTAACAAATTAACTCCTAAAAGTTTAGGTGCTTTAATATCCATGTATGAACAGCGAATTTTTGTTCAGGGAGTGGTTTGGAATATATTTAGTTATGATCAATGGGGTGTAGAACTAGGTAAACAATTAGCTACAAAAATTCTAAATGAGATTGAGAGTTCACAAGTTTCTAGCCATGATTCGTCAACAAAAACACTTCTAAAAAAGTATTTTAGTTAATTAATTTTTGGTTAATAACTTTTGAATATTTTCAACAGCTTGCAAATCAATTAAATGCAAAATTGAGTTACCTTAAAACCGTTAAAATTTTATGTAAAAGTTTTAACATTAAGATAAACTCAGATTGCGTAAAGATTTGTTTTTTTGCGCCAAACAATTAACTCAAATTATTATAATGAAAAAAATTATATTTTTCTTTGTTGTAATCCTTATGGCGTTTACTAGTGAAACTTTCGCTCAAGGGGTAACAACTTCGTCAATTAATGGTAAAATCACCGATAATAACGGTGGCGCATTACCAGGTGCTACGATTATAGCTGTCCATGGTCCTACAGCTACTAAGTATGCTACTACTACAGATTTTGATGGTTTTTATCGTATACAAAATATGCGTGTTGGTGGACCTTACAGGGTTACAATTACTTATGTAGGTTTTAATGGTTTTGTAAAAGACGGTTTATATCTTCAACTAGGTCAATCTGATAGAATAAGTGCGCAACTTCAGGAATCTACCAGTGAACTGGAGGAAGTTATAATTACGGCTACAGGAAATGGTATTTTTGATTCCAACAAAACTGGTGCGGGAAGAAAAGTATCCCAAAGAGAAATTAACACTCTACCAAACACATCAAGATCTGTTGCAGAATTTGTGAGAGTTACTCCACAAGCACAGTTAAATGAAGGTAATGATGGTTTCTCGATCTCTATAGCAGGTCAAAACAACCGATTCAATGGAATATATATTGATGGTGCAGTAAATAATGATGTATTTGGTCTCGCTGGTTCAGGAACTAACGGTGGTCAAACGGGAATTAATCCTTTTTCTATTGATGCCATCCAATCATTCCAAGTTAATATTGCTCCTTTTGATGTAAGACAATCTGGATTTGCTGGTGGTGCTATTAATGCGATTACACGTTCTGGTTCGAATAATTGGGAAGGATCTGCATACACTTTCTTTAAAAATCAGGATTTAGTTGGAAAAACCCCTGTTGATTTAGTTAATGACGGAGAAGAAAGAGAAAAAACAGGTGAATTTACTGCTTTAACGTACGGTTTTAGAGTTGGAGGACCTATCGTTAAAGATAAATTATTCTTCTTTGCTAACTATGAAAGAATAGACAATGAAACTCCTGCTCCTTTTAATATTTCAAATTATAGAGGTAATTCTAGTGCTCAAGATCTTGCAGATTTAAGACAAACTATACTAGATAGATACAATTACGATGTAGGAGGTTATGAAGATAATGCATCTACATTATTAGGGAATACTTTTACAGTAAGATTAGACTGGAACATAAATGATAATAACCAAATCTTTATCAAGAACAACTATGTTAAATCTGAAAATCTTGAAGGTAGAGGTTCTAGTAACGGAACTATTAATTTTAGTAATGGATCTGAGTTATTTGAAAGTGTATCAAATACTACTACGTTGGAATGGAATTCTTCTATCGGAAACAAATACTCTAACAACTTAATTTTGGGTTATTCTCTTGTAAGAGATGATAGAGATCCTGATGGAAATCCTTTCCCTACAGTATTTTTAGATGATGGTGATGGTGGAATCAATTTCGGTGCTGAACGTTTTAGTACCGCTAACCTTTTAGATCAAGATGTATTCACGTTGGCAGATAATTTTAGTATCTATTCAGGAAAACATACTGTAACAGTTGGTACTCAAAATGAATTTGCTAAAACTAAAAATTTATTTTTCAGAAATAACTTTGGTCGTTATAGATATTTTGATAACAGTGGTGCAGGTACAACTGGAGTAGATGCATTCTTGAATAATGAAGCAGCAAGTAGATATGATTATAATTATTCGTTAATTCCAGGTGGTGGAATTGGTGACGAATCAACAGGTGCAGCAGAGTTTAAACGTTTTGTTTTAGGTTTTTATGTACAAGATGAAATTCAAGTTACCGATAATCTTAAGGTAACTGGTGGATTAAGAGTAGATATTCCTTTCTGGGAAGATGGTTTAGCTAATGAAGATTTTAACACTAGAACTGTCGCTCTTTTAGAAGCAAATGGTAAGGATCTTCAAGGAGCTAGAGTTGGTAAAGCAATTAGATCAAGAGCTCATATAGCGCCAAGAGTTGGTTTTAACTGGGATGTTAAAGGAGATAATACCACTCAGATAAGAGGTGGATTAGGTGTTTTTACTTCTAGAGTTCCATTGGTTTGGGCTGGAGGAACTTACAATAATAACGGTGTAACACAAGGTGTTAGTGATGCCAGAGATTTTACAGACCCTGTATTCTTTAATCCAGATGTAACAACTCAGCAAAGACATCTCACACCAGGATCAGGAGATGTTGGAGGTCAAATTGATTTGTTTGCTCCAGATACTAAACTACCTCAAATCATGAAATATAATCTTGCAATTGACCAGAAATTACCTTGGTGGGGTTTAATCGTTTCTGCTGATTTATTATATCAAGATAATATTACTCAATTACAATACGAAAACTTAAACATAAGAAATGCTACAGAAACACTTAATAACGGACCTGACAACAGACCTCGTTATAATCTGTTTAATCGAATCGATAACACTTATGGTTCTGGTATTTATCTAGCTTCTAATACTGGAGAAGGGTATTCTTATAATGCATCTGTAACCCTTACAAAGCCTTTCCAAAATGGTTTCCAAGGAAGTATATCTTATTCTTATGGTGATTCAAAAAATATTTTTGATGCCACATCTTCTCAGAATAGCTCTCAATGGAATAATCAAGTTACTGTAAATGGTAAGAATGCAAGTATTCCATTATCTCGTTCGGATTTTTCAGCTGGACATAGAATTATAAGTAATGTTTCTTACGAATTGAAGTGGAATGATAATATTAAAACAACTATTGGTTTAGTATATGAAGGATCTCAATCCAGATCATTCTCATACACATATGGAAACGATAACAATGAGCTAATCTTAAATGATGATTTTGATGATGGAGCTTTAATTTATGTACCTAACGATGCTAGCGAAATTACTTTTTCAGGTACACCAGAAGAGCAAGCTACTCAATGGGAAGCTTTTAACAATTATATAGCAAATGATGATTACTTGAGTGAAAGAAGAGGTCAGTACGCAGAAAGAAATGGAGACAGAGGACCTTGGAATCATATATTTGATCTTAAATTTGTTCAGGATTTTTCAATGAAAATTGGCAATAAAACTCATGGCTTACAATTTACAGCTGATGTCCTTAATTTTGGGAACCTCCTAAATAAAGAGTGGGGAGTAAGAAACTTTATATCTAGCGAAGTAAATTTATTAGATGTAGTAGATATTGACAGTAATAATGTTCCTACTTTCGAGTTAAATCAAAATGTTGTAGACGATGTAGAACAAGTAGATGATTTTGGTAACCAATCATCTAGATGGCAAATGCAAGTTGGTATAAGATATATCTTTAACTAAACGTTTTAAACAACTATATATAAAAAACCTCGCTCTAATTGAGCGAGGTTTTTTTATACATTATGTTTACCTTTGGATAAACTAAACATATCATTATGTACGAAGCTATACAAATCGTTCACTCTTATTGGGCTTATCTAGTCGTTCTTATTGTAACTCTTGCTACCATCAATGCATTAATTGGATTCTTTACGAAAAAAGAATATGCTCCTAAAGATTTTAGAATATCTCTTTTTGCCTTAATTGTTACACACTTACAATTGTTGATAGGTATTATTATACTTTTTGTTTCTCCCACAATTGTTTGGTTTACAGAAGGAATAGGTATGGGTGATATTATGAAAGATCCATTACTCAGGTTATATAATGTAGAACATCCTTTGGTAATGATCTTAACTGTAGTTTTTATTACTGTGGGATATTCTAAGCACAAAAAGAAACTAACATCTACTCCAAAATTTAAGATGTTAGCAATTTTTTATACCCTTGCTTGGATATTGATGTTATCAAGAATTCCTTGGGCTAACTGGTTTTAATTGCCAAAAGCTGTCAGTACTAATTTTCTAGAACCTCCATAGTTTCTATGTTCGCATAGATAAACTCCTTGCCAGGTTCCTAAATTTAATGTGCCATTGGTAATTGGTATTTGCACAGAAGTACCCATTAACGAAGCTTTAATATGGGCAGGCATATCATCAGGACCCTCATATGTGTGAATATAATAAGGTTGATTCTCAGGAACCATCTCATTTATGTGGCTTTCAAAATCTTGTCGTACTGTAGGATCTGCATTTTCATTAATCGTTACACTCGCCGAAGTGTGTTTAATAAATATTTGGAATTGACCGATATCAATATGACTAATCTCAGGAATTTCTGAAATCACCATATCCGTAATCAAATGAAAACCTCTGGGATATGGAGGTAATTTAATCTCTTTTTGAAAAAACTTCATTTTTAAACTATTCTTCAGGCAATTTAATATAAATTTAGTGGTAATATTACATTCCATGTCTTTTAAGTCCAATACCTTTGCTTCTTAAAAAAGTATACTATGGATTTATCCCAAATAAAACTTGTCGCTACAGATATGGATGAAACGCTTCTTAATTCCAGAGGAGAAGTTAGTCAATCCTTTTATTATCTATTTGATGAACTAAGAGATTTGGGAGTTACCTTTGTCGCAGCAAGCGGACGACAGTATTACAGTATTATACATAAACTAGATGCTATTAAAGATGATATAATGGTCATTGCAGAAAATGGCGCGCTAACCATGCATAAGAATCAAGAGTTACAGACTACAGAAATTGATCGTGAAACATATTTAGGATTATTGGATATAACCAAAGATTTAAAAGGGTCTCAAGTAATATTATGTGGGCGGAAAAAAGCATATATTGAGAATTATGGGCAGGATTTCATAAATATGCTCAATGAGTTTTATGGAAGGTATGAAATTGTAGATGATCTCTCGCAAGTAATTGATGATCAATACTTAAAAATTGCGATTTGTAATGAAAAAGGATCTGAAAAATACTTGTATCCAGCACTAAAACATTTAGAAAACAAATTAAAGGTAAAAGTATCTGGTAAAGTATGGCTAGACCTATCTCATAACGATGCAAATAAGGGACACGCACTTAAAAATCTTCAAAAAAGCCTTAATATTTCTCCAGAAGAAACCATGGTCTTTGGTGATTACAATAACGATCTAGAGATGATGTCGCAAGCGACATATAGCTTTGCAATGCAAAACGCACATCCTAACGTAAAAGCGGTTGCAAACTACAGTACTAAAAGTAATGATGAAAACGGCGTAGAATACATGCTAGCCAAAATGATAGAAGCTAAAAAAACAAATCTTATCTAATCTGTCAATTATATTATACCCTAAAGCGAATTTAGCCTATGAAAGACAAGCTAATACAATGGATATAATAAAAAAATATACATAAATAGGTAGCTTCGTAAAAAAATTCTGCATAGCTAGTTAGATTATAGTTGTCTTATCAAATCATAATACTCCCAAAAAACTAACATATCTTTGGGAATGTAGATGTTCATGCAAATATATAAAAATATCGTTATAAAACACACTTAATCTAATAAAAATGCTTTTAATCTATTTTTTTAACATTAAAAAGTAGTCTTTTTCCTTCTTTGTAATGAATAAAGAAACGCTAATCATTTAGCTTTAGTACAGCCATAAATGCTTCCTGAGGGATTTCTACATTACCAACTTGTCGCATACGTTTCTTCCCTTTTTTCTGCTTTTCTAGTAGTTTTCGTTTACGAGAAATATCTCCACCATAACATTTAGCAGTTACATCCTTACGCAATGCTTTTACAGTTTCACGAGCAATAAATTTTGCTCCAATCGCAGCTTGAATCGGAATATCAAACTGTTGTCTAGGAATTAATTCTTTTAATTTTTCGCAGATTTTTTTACCAATACCATAAGCATTATCCTTATGCAATAAAGCAGACAGTGCATCTACAATATTTCCATTAAGTAACATATCTACTTTTACCAGTTTTGATGGACGCATTCCGATAGGTGTATAATCAAAAGATGCATACCCTTTGGATACCGTTTTTAAGCGATCATAAAAATCAAAAACGATCTCAGCAAGCGGCATATCAAATGTTAGCTCTACACGCTCTGTAGTTAGATATGTCTGATTTGTTATCTCACCACGTTTCTCAATACATAGTGACATCACAGAACCTACAAAATCCGACTTGGTAATTATAGTTGCCTTAATATAAGGCTCTTCTACACGATTCATAGAAGATGGGTCTGGTAAATCAGTAGGGTTGTTTACAATGATAATATCATCTGGATTTTTATTAGTAAATGCGTGATACGATACGTTAGGTACCGTAGTAATTACGGTCATATTAAACTCACGCTCTAATCGTTCTTGGATAATTTCCATATGCAACATTCCTAAAAATCCACATCGAAAACCAAAACCTAGAGCAGCAGAACTCTCTGGCACAAAAACTAGTGAGGCATCATTTAACTGCAATTTTTCCATAGAAGAACGTAGTTCTTCATAATCTTCTGTGTCTACAGGATAAATCCCCGCAAATACCATAGGTTTTACATCTTCAAAACCTTCAATTGCATTTTTAGTTGGGGTTTTCGCATCGGTAATAGTATCTCCAACTTTCACCTCACGAGCATCTTTAATTCCAGTAATTAGATATCCTACATCACCAGTTTTGATAGATTTTTTAACAACCTGATTTAATTTCAGTGTCCCTACCTCATCAGCAGAGTAATCTTTTCCTGTAGCAACAAATTTAATTTGCTGTCCTTTTGTTATTTCACCATTTACTACTTTAAAATAGGTTTCAACTCCTCTAAAAGAATTATAAACTGAATCAAAAATTAATGCCTGTAATGGTTCATCAGGATTACCAGTAGGAGCAGGAATCCTCTCTATAATAGCAGTAAGAATCTCTTCAATCCCGATTCCAGTTTTCGCACTGGCTGGAATTACCTCTTCTGCATCACAACCCAATAAGTCCACAATATCATCGGTTACTTCTTCAGGATTGGCACTTGGTAAATCAACCTTATTCAATACTGGAATAATCTCCAGATCATTTTCTAAAGCCAAATACAAATTAGAGATCGTTTGAGCCTGTATACTTTGTGCAGCATCTACAATTAGCAAAGCACCCTCACAAGCAGCAATTGAACGAGAAACCTCATACGAAAAATCCACATGTCCTGGAGTATCTATAAGGTTCAGGATATATTCCTCTCCTTTATATGTATACTCCATCTGGATCGCATGACTCTTGATCGTAATTCCACGTTCACGTTCCAAATCCATGCTATCCAACAATTGTGCTTGAGCTTCACGAGCAGAAACAGACCCTGTAAAATCTAACAGTCGATCTGCTAGTGTACTTTTACCGTGATCAATATGCGCAATAATGCAAAAATTTCTTATGTTCTTCATTCTAATTTTTTTTGGCGGGCTAAACCAGGCTATCCGTTATATCTTTTTTGTGATCCTTCGCTATTTCCTTCAGCTACAAAAAAGGATGTCACTACTATCCTTGCCCGAAACATTCGATTCTTCTGAATCAAAATCATTTAGTCTGCAAATATAATCGATTTTAGAAGGTTTATATCATCTATTCAAGCATTTTTAAACCTTCTGGATATTGCAAAAGCCAATAGATCTATGAAGATTCCCGATTATTTGTACTTTTGTCTCATATTTAAATTACGAATAACTTAACAAACAGAATTTTTGGCAAAGATAGGAGACATAGATGTAGGAGAATTTCCGTTGTTATTAGCACCTATGGAGGATGTAAGTGATCCACCTTTTCGTGCATTATGTAAAGAACAAGGAGCAGACGTGGTATACACAGAATTTATCTCTAGTGAGGGATTAATTCGTGATGCGGCAAAAAGTGTGATGAAATTGGATATCTATGAGAAAGAACGTCCCGTAGGAATTCAAATTTTTGGAGCTAATCTGGATTCTATGCTTAGATCTATTGAGATCGTAGAAGCTTCGGGTCCTGATATTATAGATATTAATTTTGGGTGTCCCGTAAAAAAAGTGGTAAGCAAAGGTGCTGGTGCTGGTATTCTCAAAGATATTGACCTTATGGTTTCGCTTACAGAAGCTATGGTAAAGCATACTAAACTTCCTGTCACAGTAAAAACCAGATTAGGTTGGGATCATGAGTCGATAAAAATTGTAGAAGTTGCTGAACGATTACAAGATGTAGGAGCAAAAGCGATCGCTATACACGGTCGTACCAGAGCACAGATGTATAAAGGAAATGCTGACTGGAAACCGATCGCAGCAGTAAAAAATAATCAGAGAATGCATATTCCTGTATTTGGTAATGGAGATGTTGATTCTCCAGAGCGCGCTATGGAAATGCGAGATGAATACGGATTAGATGGAGCGATGATTGGCCGTGCTAGTATTGGATATCCATGGTTTTTTGCGGCAGTAAAGCATTATTTTAAAACAGGCGAGCATCTCCCGCCACCAACTATAGAAGAACGTGTGATTGCTGCACGAAGACATCTTGAGATGGCAATCGATTGGAAAGGCGAAAAACTAGGTGTTTTTGAGACGCGCAGACATTACACCAATTACTTTAAAGGAATTCCCCATTTCAAAGAATATCGAATGAAAATGGTAACTAGTGATCATTCAGTAGATGTTTTTGATACGTTTAATGAAATTCAGGAGAAGTTTGCTGGATTTGAATTTGTCTGAAGTAGTTCTTAGCCTAAAGCTAACTCACTAATTTTCTGTTAATTCTACTTGAAGCTAATAACGAAGCTACTACTCCGATAATAGTAATTGTAAAAAATACAATTATAAAACTGGTTACAGTAATTTTGGTTGGATATGGCAAGGATGGTGTGATCATTAATAATCCATATTGTTGCTGCAATACAATAATTGTAAATCCTATAAGTAACCCTAACAATGCCCCTAAAATAGTCATCAATGATCCTTGAAACAGAAATATTTTTCTAACATTTTGCAATGATGCTCCTACACTATGCAATGTTTTAATGTTCTTCCTTTTATCAATAATCATCATAATAATAGCACCTGCAACATTAAACAAAGCGATAATTGCAATCAAGGTAATCACAAGATAAGCTGCCAAATTCTCTGTATTTAGCATTTTATACAAGGTATCGTTAAGCTGAACTCTATCTTTTACAATAACCTGATTGTCAAATATTTTTAGCACATCTCGTTTTACTGATGCTTCATCTATACCAGGAGTTAATTTAAGCTCTATATTGGTTACTTGATCCTCAGGCAAGTCTAATAATGCTCTAGCCAATCCAATGGTACTAAAAATATATTTTTTATCAAGATCTTCGTTTACAGTGTAGATCCCAATATTTACAGCTGTCTTTTTTCTAAATGCTTTAGATGGATCTCTGGGAATTCCTTTCCCTGGTTTAGGCACATATATACTTAAGAAATTAGTGTAAACCTGCTCCACCGCCATTCCTAATTCTATACTAATACCTCTACCTGCAACAATCTGAGCGTCATTATCAGTTAGCCAATTTCCATAAAAAACGATACTGTCGGTCTGGATGACATTTGGATAATTTGCATCAACTCCCTTTATAAATGCAGTCTTTTGTTTGTCTTTAAATTCCAAAAAGACACGTTCTTCTATTACTTCAGAAAAACTAACCACATCTTTTAATTGAGATAGCTTTTCTTTTTGAGCTTTTGTAAAAGTAAATGTCTTTCCGCTTGACGGAAAAACCTTAAGATCAGCATCAAAATAAGAAGAAAACTGCAAACTAAAATCCTTAAGTCCCGCAAAGCCACACAATACAATAAACAAAGACATGGCTCCAATAACTACTCCCGCAGCAGCGATCCCTGTAATAATATTGATAGCATTGCTACTACCTGGAGAAAACAAATAACGCTTAGCGATGTAGTACGGAAAATTCAAATCTTTTAATAAGGAGTATAATAAAATTTAATTCAGGACTAAAGATAAGAGAAAATACAATGATAAAATATACTATCCCAACAACTTCTAGGTATTGTTATTACAATCTTACTTCTTCTTACGACGCGGCAATAAATCAGGATCTTGTAGTGGGTTTTCTTCTCCTTTTATTGCTTTATCTATATTATCTATATATTCCAATGAATCATCAATAAAATAAGACAATTCGGGCATACGACGCAATTGATTTTTAGTTCGTTGCGCTACCTGATGTTTAATTTGCGATTTTACAGCATTAACTTCATTCAATACTTTTTCTCCCTCATTATGCGGAAAAACACTCATATATACTTTGGCTATCGATAAATCAGTGGTTACACTTACCTTAGTTACAGAAACCAAAATCCCTTGAACACCTGCTTCACGTAATGCATGTTGTATCACATCTGCAACATCACGTTGTAATACTCCACCTATTTTTTTCTGTCTGTTTGTTTCCATGACTGCAAAAGTAGACATTTATTATTTTCTTTTATTACAAAATCCCTTACATACAGACGATTTTGTACTTTTACAGCTCTTTATAAAAGCACCTCATGAATCATATTAACAAAATAGAACACATCGGTATTGCCGTCAAAGATATTGATCAAGCCAACACTTTGTATGAAAAATTACTAGGAGTTCCTCCATATAAACAAGAAGAAGTAGAAAGTGAATCCGTGATTACTTCTTTTTTTAGGGTTGGAGAAAATAAAATAGAACTTGTAGCTAGTACCAAAGAAGATGGCCCAATAGGGAAGTTTATAACTAAAAAAGGAGAAGGTATTCATCATATTGCCTTTGATGTAGATGATATCGAGAAAGAATTAGAACGATTAGAAAATGAAGGGTTTCAATTGATCAATAAAACTCCTAAAAAAGGAGCTGATAATAAGCTTGTTGCATTCGTTCATCCTAAAACTACCAATGGTGTTTTGGTAGAGCTTTGTCAGGAGATAAATTAAATCATAAAAATGTTTGGCGTGTTTGAAGCAATTACTTAAATTTGCCCTCCGTTTTAGGTCCCATAGCTCAGCTGGTTAGAGCACCTGACTCATAATCAGGGGGTCCTTGGTTCGAGCCCAAGTGGGACCACCTTTTACACAGAAGCCTTTGCAGAGTTTTACCTCGCAAAGGCTTTTTTCATGTGCATACGATTTGCATACGGAATAATCACTAGTATTTTCCATTTTTTAAGGTAGATATATTATCAAACCTAAAAATTAATTAGAACATACAATCTAAAAAATTTCCTGCCTTAAAACTCGCTATAATTAAAATCCTTATTTTGTGGTTGGAAAATGAATTATAAATAGTTCATTTTCCAACCAATATAACCTTAAAACCAAAAAATAAATGAAGTCAAAATTAAACAGGAGAAGGTTTCTCGGCCTCTCCGCCATGGCGAGTGCGTCCCTTTTTGGGCTAACCACCATCAACTTAGTAAGCTGTACTCAGGATGACGATCTGTTATCCGAAGAAGACAAACAAAAAAACTTAGGCACAAATTCACAGCAACATTATCGTGCTATAGTCATCGGTACAGGATACGGCGGTGCTGTTTCTGCGCTAAGACTTGGTGAAGCTGGTATTCCTACTCTAATGTTAGAAATGGGAAAACTATGGGATACTCCAACCAGAGATGGACAGATATTTTGTAGTATGAGTAATCCTGATGGTAGAGCCATGTGGTTTAAAGACAGAACAGAAGCTCCAGTAGGTAGATTTTTATGGCTCGATGTCATAAACAAAAACATAGATAAATATCCAGGTGCACTAGACAGAGTTAATTACAAAAACATGAATGTATATGTTGGTCGTTGTGTAGGTGGTGGTTCTGTCGTAAACGGAGGGCTAGCACCTACACCTTCTAGGAGTTATTTTGAAGAAATGTTACCAAACATTAATTCATCAGAGATGTATAGTAAATACTTTCCTTTAGCCAATCGCATGCTAAAAGTTAATACTATTCCTGATTCATTACTTGAAGAGTCTGAATATTTCAGATATTCTAGATTGGCAAGAGAACAAGCAGAAAGAGCAGATTTTAAAACATTTGTTATTCCTACTGTATATGATTATGATTATATGCAAGCTGAAGAAGACGGAACGGTTCATAAATCTGCATTTGGAGATGAAGCGTTATATGGCAATAATGGAGGAAAGAACAGTTTAGACAAAACATATATCGCTGATGCCATTGGAACTGGAAATGTGACATTGAAGAGCATGCACCGAGTGGACGAAATCACACAAGATGCTAATGGACAGTATGTATTACAGGTAAGTGAAATTGACGATACTGGTGCAACTGTCGAAGTATTTTCATTTTCCTGTGAACACCTAATACTAGGAGCTGGTTCATTAGGAACATCAGAGCTTTTATTGAAGGCAAGAGAAACTGGTAAATTACCATTACTTAATGACGAAATCGGCATGGGATGGGGCAATAACGGAAACGTGATGGTAGCTCGTGGTAATTATTTTTGGAACCCTACAGGTACCAAACAATCTTCCATACCAGCCATTGGAATTGACGATACTGATAATGTAGCTAATCCTGTTTTTGCTGAAGTAGCACCATTGCCTACTGGCTTTGAAAATTTTGTAAGCCTATATCTTACAGTTACCAGAAACCCAGAAAGAGGATATTTTGAATATGACCCAGGTACTGAAAAAGTAGATCTAAAATGGGGAGCAAATCAAAATCAACCTTCAGTAGACTCCGCAAGAGGGATGTTTGATAAAATGAATAAAGCCAATCGCACTGATTATCGACGAGATTTGTTTGATAATGGAACCTTTGGAGATGATTATACGTATCACCCGTTAGGTGGATGTGTTATTGGTAAGGCGACAGATAATTACGGACGAGTCAAAGGTTATGAGAACTTATATATCAATGATGGCTCTTTGATTCCAGGTAGTCTTGGAGTAAACCCCTTTGTAACGATAACTGCACTTGCAGAGCGAAATATTGAAAAAATAATTAAAGATGATATATTAAGCTCATAATAACTGATCATACAAAACGAAAAAAAGGGTGTTTATTAATAGACACCCTTTTTTCATGTTTTTACAATTCCCTAATCAAAAAATTGAAACCATGATTCCTTATAAAACAACACTACTAGAAACCTAATCCTGGTGTTGGTACTGATCCATCAGGACATGTGCTATCACATGAAACCGCAACAATTTCCTGGAAACCAAAGCGTCCAACCACTACGCATCCACAATCATCTGTTGATGGTAGACCAATTCCTCCTTTGATTGATTCTTGTTGGTTTTTGTTAATTTTTTGAGCCCCCTTTAAATTTAAGATGTCTTTGATCATACTGAATAATATTTAGATTAATAATTAAAATAACACCTGAGTCATCACTAAATAACTCAAGAATGTCTGCACAAATCTCAACATAAAACATCGGGAATTGCTCACCATAAACAGTGAATTTAGGCACTCATTATTTATAGTGATCCCCTTTAAATTATTACAAAAAACAAGAACTGTTTTATCCTAAAATATCGTTATGATAATCATCAAATTTTAAATTCTTGGATCTCACTAACATTTCAACAACAAAAGACTTACAAACAGATAATTAGGTTTTCAAAAAAGCTATGTTGTTAATAAAACCTGATAAAATAATTTTTAAAATAGCATCACTCCTATTAAATTTACTTTTGATCTTATTACATTCTGGTATGTTTTTTGGGGAAAGAACATCAGCAATGATAAAAGGAATACAAATCAAAACTTGTAATTATGCAGTATAAAGTGATTGATACTAAAAGCCAGCATTTTGGTAGAGTATTGGATTTCATGTCCTGCTCGCACCTTAGCGATTTAGGAGGGGTAATACTCAAAATTGACAAACATAACTTTTCACTTTTCAAATTTAACGAAGTAGAAAAAATATAAACCATTTTTCATATAATGGTGCTATTTTATGAATTCGAATTCGCTTCTTTGTAACACACAGTGTATCACACTACATACATGTGATTTTTTTTATGTGCATCTAGTGTGTATCTAGGAGTATAATAATATATTAAACGTATGAGGAGTTTATATACAGGTATACTATTACTATGCTGTACCATAAGCAGCTGCCAACATAAGATTCCTATAGATGATATTAAAAATATCCCTCAGATTACAGAAAATGACCAAAAATATACCGATGTTTTTAAAATACTAGATGGTGTTTGGAAAGGAGAATTTTTAATTTTTGAGGATGAAAAACAATTGTCGATTAATAAAATTGATCTAAAAAATATTTCATTATCCAGTTTACAAAAAGATGGTATAAAACAAGTCAATAGTATTCAGGTACAACAGACTTACACCTCTAAGAGTCCATACTTTCAAACGGTATCTATAATCGATTATTATCCTGATACTGGGCAAAAAATTATAAGTAATGGAGTTAATAAAATCCAGAACGGTATCTTGTGGTGTGTTGTAAAAAAACCAAATGAAACTGTAATTCATGAAGGTTCGGCAAGCGGGAATACTATCATATGGCAACGCAAAGAGCAAACACCTCAAAAAATCGAATACTTTAAAGAAACAGTGTCTGAAAATTTTTATGAAATTCTTGGCTGGGGATATTATGAAGGTGATAATCCCGAACTATCTCCTAGATTATGGTTTTATGCCAAATACGAAAAGCAAAAGTAACTTATATCTACACACCTAATTCTGTAATTCTTTTTACATATTTACCAATAACATCAAACTCTAAATTAACTACCGTTCCAACCTCGAACCCGTTAAAATTAGTGTGTTCGTAAGTAAAAGGAATTATTGCCACACTAAATTCGTTTCTTTTGGAATTAACAACAGTAAGACTTACTCCATTTACAGTAACAGAACCCTTTTCTATCGTAATATTGTGTAATGAAGGATCATATTCAAATGTAAAATACCAACTTCCATCTGCTTCTTTTACACTTTTGCACACTGCAGTTTGATCCACATGACCTTGCACAATATGACCATCTAGTCGAGCTCCTAATTTCATACCTCGCTCTAAATTTACAATATGTCCAGTTTTAAGATGATTCAGATTCGTTTTATCTAATGTCTCTTTAATTGCAGTAACAGTATATGTTTGGTCTTCTATAGAAACTACCGTTAGACACACTCCGTTATGCGCAACACTTTGATCAATTTTCAACTCTGAAGTAAAATTCGCACGAACGGTAATATCAAGATTCTCCTTATCTATTTTTAGATTTGTAACCGTTCCTAATTCTTCGATGATTCCTGTAAACATAAATGCGAATTATTTAGTTAAATTTGTGACCTCAAAATTTGCGATCAATTTTTAGATTTCAAAAATACTTATAAAGTAGGTTATAATGAAGAAAGAAGAAAAAATAAGATTAGGTATATCTATTGGTGACTTAAATGGCATTGGAAGTGAAGTAGTACTTAAAACTTTTGAAGATCCGCGAATGCTGGATTTTTGCACTCCTGTAATTTTTGCATCCGTAAAGATTCTTTCTTTTCTTAAAAAACAATACCAGATCAACGCTAATCTTCACGGAATAGATAAAACTTCTCAAATTATTGATGGCAAAATCAATGTCCTTAATGTATGGAAAGAAGGAGTTAATATTAATTTTGGTCAAGAAGATCAGAAGGTCGGCGAATATGCTATCAAATCATTAAAAGCAGCAACTGCCTCTTTAAAAAATGATGAAATTGACGTATTGGTAACTGCTCCTATTAATAAACATAGTATTCAATCAGAAGATTTTAATTTCCCAGGACACACAGATTATCTTGATCAAGAACTTGATGGTAATAGTCTAATGTTTATGATTACAGACACACTAAAAGTAGGATTACTTACGGATCACGTGGCTCTAAAAGATATAGCAAATACTATTACTCCAGAACTTATTGAACAGAAGATTGACACTATATATCAGGCCTTAAAACAGGATTTTGCAATAAGCAAACCAAAAATAGCCGTATTAGGTATTAACCCTCATAGTGGAGATAATGGTGTAATTGGAAAAGAAGATGAAGAAATTCTAAAACCAACTATCAAAAAAATAAATGAAACGGGTAAATTAGTATATGGCCCATATGCCGCAGATAGTTTTTTTGGCTCTGATAGTTACAAAACTTTTGATGCAATTGTTGCATCTTATCATGACCAAGGATTAATTCCGTTTAAAACCTTATCCTTCGGAAAAGGTGTAAATTATACTGCAGGACTAAATAAAGTACGTACTTCTCCAGATCATGGAACTGCTTTTGAGATCTCTGGAAAGAATAAAGCAGATAATGGATCCTTTAAAGAAGCTGTGTTTTCTGCTATAAAAATTTTTAAAAACAGGCAAGAATATACTGAATTAACCCAAAACCCATTAAAAAAGCAACCCCGAAAACCCCAGAATAAGACTCCAAGAGATTAGATCTATAGAACGTAAAAACCTATATTATCTAATATCTCAGACCTTAAAGTTAATTGATCACTAACTTTCTGATATAATTTTATTTACAAAAATGCTTTCATAATGTTTTTTTGTTATCTTTGCACCCGCCTTTGCCGAATTGGCAGAGACTCGAAACTGATGATGAAATGAAACCACTAAAAGAGTTTAATATCCCTTTTGTTGGACTGAAGCAAGGATTACACAAGTTTGAGTATCAAATTGGCAATACGTTCTTCGAACATTTTGAGTATGATGAATTTAATGCATCTGCAATAAAGGTCGATCTGGAATTTAACAAGAAAACAACAATGTTAGAGTTAGCTTTTAGAGCTGATGGTAATATAAATGTGAATTGCGACGTTACCAACGAACCTTTTGATTTATCTATTAAAAACGAATTGTTTTTAGTAGTTAAATTTGGAAACGAATATAATGATGAGAACGAGGAAATTCTTATTATCCCACATGGAGAATATGAAATCAACGTTCAACAATATATATATGAACTTGTTGTTTTAGGAGTACCTTCTAAAAGAGTTCATCCTGGTGTTGAAGACGGGACATTAAAATCTGATATACTTGAAAAATTAGATGAATTAAGCCCGAAAGAGGAAACATTAGAAAATGATAACGAGGAAATTGATCCTCGTTGGGATAAATTAAAAAACTTATTAAACGATAAATAATAGCTAACAATGGCACATCCTAAGAGAAAAATCTCCAGAACAAGAAGAGATAAGAGAAGAACACATTATAAAGCTACTGTACCACAAATAGCTACAGATCCTACAACAGGAGAAGCACATTTATACCACAGAGCACATTGGTTCGAAGGTAAATTATACTACCGCGGTCAGGTAATTATTGATAATACTGAGGAAGAAGTAGCATAAGGATACTGTTAAAATTCTAAAGAGAACTCTCACAAATGTGAGAGTTTTTTTGTTTTTAGTTGAATATGTGTCAAAATCCAGTTATTTTGCGCCATATTTGCATGTAATTTAGTATTTTCGACCACTTTTTGCACATGTTTGTGCAATGGTTCATGAAATGAGCTAAGCAATTTATTGATGTTAATTCCTGCTTTGCAGGCAAGCAGAGTAGTTATTAGCGAATTCCATCTAGAATTTAATAATAGAAATTTTAGATGAAACTAAAATCAAGATATGAGTAAAATCACAGCCGCTATCACAGCTGTAGGCGCTTATGTGCCAGACTATGTGTTATCTAATGAGATATTAGCAACAATGGTCGATACAAACGATGAATGGATTACCACTCGTACAGGTATTAAAGAACGGAGAATTCTAAAAGAAGAAGGTCAAGGAAGTTCTTTTTTAGGAATAAAAGCAGCAGAAGATTTAATTGCTAAAAAGAATCTCGATCCTAAAGAGATTGATATGGTAATTTTTGCTACTGCTACTCCTGATCTCCCAGTTGCAGCAACTGCAGCATACACCGCTTCAAAAATAGGCGCTGTTAATGCTTTTTCTTATGACTTACAAGCAGCTTGTTCCAGTTTTTTATACGGAATGTCCACAGCAGCCAGTTATATCGAATCAGGTAGATACAAGAAGATATTACTAATTGGAGCAGATAAAATGTCTTCAATTATTGATTATACAGATCGAACTACTTGTATTATTTTTGGCGATGGTGGTGGAGCTGCCCTTTTTGAACCAAATCACGAAGGTTTAGGGCTACAAGATGAATATTTACGTACGGATGGAATCGGACGAGAGTTTCTAAAAATCGAAGCTGGTGGTTCTATACTGCCCCCAACAGAAGAAACTGTCACTAATAGACAACATTTTGTGCAACAGGATGGAAAATCTGTATTTAAATATGCAGTTTCTAATATGGCCGATTCTAGCTCTAAAATTATGGAGCGTAACAATCTATCTGGAGAAGATGTAGATTGGCTTGTTGCGCATCAAGCTAATAAACGTATAATTGATGCTACGGCAAGAAGAATGGAATTGGATGAGAATAAAGTTCTTATGAATATCCATCGATACGGTAATACAACCTCAGCTACATTACCACTATTATTAAGTGATTACGAAAAACAACTCAAAAAAGGAGATAATATAGTATTTGCCTCATTTGGTGGAGGCTTTACTTGGGGTTCAATTTTCTTAAAATGGGCCTATAATTCCTAAACAACTAAAACACACAATACCCAACATTATGGATTTAAAAGAAATTCAGAATTTAATTAAATTCGTTGCCAAATCTGGGGCGAGCGAAGTGAAGTTAGAGATGGAAGATGTAAAAATTACTATCAAAACAACTTCAGAAGAAAACAAAGAAACAACTTTTGTACAACAGATTCCTGTTAACGCACCTGTTACTTCCCAACCAGTAGCTCCTGCGCAAGTAGTAGAACCAACTCCTGTTGCTCCTCCTGCTAATACCGCAGCAACAGAAGACAATTCGAAATACATTACTATAAAATCTCCTATTATAGGAACCCTTTATAGAAAACCGTCTCCAGACAAACCAACTTTTGTAGAGGTTGGTGATACCATTAAAGAAGGAGATGTACTATGTATTATCGAAGCAATGAAACTTTTTAATGAAATTGAAAGTGAAGTTTCTGGTAAAATTGTAAAAGTATTAGCGGATGATTCATCTCCTGTAGAGTTTGATCAGCCATTATTCTTAGTAGACCCATCATAACCCAATTTTAAAATTCCAATTGACAAATCCCAAAATCCAACACTATGGAATTTGGAACATGGAATTTGAGATTTTTAAATTTAGAACGTTATGTTTAAAAAAATTCTAATTGCAAATAGAGGTGAGATTGCAATGCGTGTAATCAGAACCTGCAAAGAAATGGGTATCAAATCTGTAGCTGTATATTCTACAGCAGATGCCGAAAGTTTACATGTGCGTTTTGCAGATGAAGCCGTTTGTATAGGACCAGCGCCAAGTAGTGAGTCTTATCTTAAAATGTCTAACATCATCGCTGCTGCAGAAATCACAAACGCAGATGCAATACATCCTGGATATGGTTTTCTTTCAGAAAACGCTAAATTCTCTAAAATTTGTGAAGAGCACGAAATAAAATTTATTGGTGCTAGTGCAGAGATGATCGACAGAATGGGAGATAAAGCATCAGCTAAATCTACTATGATCGAAGCTGGAGTACCTTGTGTTCCAGGAAGTGAAGGTGTAATTCCAGATTTTGAGACTTGTATAAAGGTAGCTAAAGAAACTGGTTATCCAGTAATGCTTAAAGCCAGTGCTGGTGGTGGTGGTAAAGGTATGCGCGCAGTTTGGAAAGAAGAAGATCTGCAAAATGCCTGGGAATCTGCCAGACAAGAAAGTAAAGCTGCTTTTGGCAACGATGATATGTACATGGAGAAACTTATTGAAGAACCACGTCATATAGAAATTCAAGTCGTAGGTGATAGTAATGGTAGAGCATGTCACTTATCAGAAAGAGATTGTTCTGTACAACGAAGACACCAAAAATTAACTGAAGAAACTCCTTCTCCATTCATGACAGATGAATTGAGAAACAAGATGGGTGAAGCCGCTGTAAAAGCCGCTGAATATATCAAATATGAAGGAGCAGGAACTGTAGAGTTTTTAGTAGACAAACATCGTAATTTCTATTTTATGGAGATGAATACTCGTATCCAGGTAGAACACCCAATCACAGAACAAGTGGTTGATTACGATTTAATAAGAGAACAAATATTAGTAGCTGCTGGCGTGCCAATTTCTGGCAAGAATTATTACCCGCAGTTACACTCTATAGAATGTAGAATCAATGCAGAAGATCCATATAAGGATTTCCGACCTTCGCCAGGTAAAATAACAAATTTACATATTCCTGGTGGTCACGGAGTTCGTATTGATACACACGTATACAGTGGTTACATCATTCCACCTAATTACGATTCTATGATCGCTAAATTAATCACTACTGCCCAAACTCGTGAAGAGGCAATTAATAAGATGAAAAGAGCCCTTGATGAATTTGTGGTAGAAGGAATAAAAACTACTGTCCCATTTCATAGACAATTAATGGATCATCCGGATTATGTTTCTGGAAATTATACCACTAAGTTTATGGAGGATTTTGAGATGGAAGAACCACAAAACTAACTAACGATTAAGCCTCAGCAATGAGGCTTTTTTTATACGTTTTAAAAATGATCGCAAGCTACTGGGAACATAAAACTTGGTTGTCTAATGTCGATTTTACTATTATTGGTAGTGGAATCGTTGGGCTTAATTGTGCGCTTCGGTTAAAAAATAAATTTCCAAAAGCTAATATTCTGATCCTCGAACGAGGAATGCTTCCTAATGGCGCTAGTACTAAAAATGCTGGATTTGCTTGCTTTGGCAGTCTATCTGAAATTCTGGATGACCTCAACTCACATTCTGAAGAAGAAGTACTACAATTGGTACAAAAAAGATATCAAGGTTTGCGGTTGTTACGCAAAAACCTTGGAGATACCACTATAGCATATATCCAAAATGGCGGATATGAACTTTTCACAAAAACAGACACTGGATTATACGAAACTTGCCTTTCCAAAATAGAAGACATTAACACTTTATTGAAATCCATTTTTAAGAATGATGTGTTTCTTAAAAAAGACAATATTTTTAATTTTGATAATATCCAGCCTACATACATAGTTAATCAATTCGAAGCACAACTTGATACTGGTAAAATGATGGAAGCTCTTTTACAAAAAGTACAAATTGCGGGTATTAAAATACTTAATAATTGTAATGTGCATTCTTTTACAGAAACCAATAGTGCTGTAGAAATAAAAACAGATGATTTTACGTTTTCTTCTAATAAAGTACTAATTGCAACAAATGGTTTTGCTTCTCAATTAGGAATTGATAATGTACAACCTGCAAGGGCGCAAGTATTAATTACGAAGCCTATACAAGACTTGCATATTAAAGGCACATTTCATCTGGATAAAGGATATTATTATTTCAGAAATATCGATAATAGAATTCTTTTTGGTGGCGGAAGAAACTTAGATTTTAAAGCAGAAGAAACCACAGAATTAGGCCAAACCCAATTAGTGCAACAAAAACTAGAGGAAATATTAAAAACAGTAATTCTACCAAATATAGATTTTGAAATAGAACATCGTTGGAGTGGAATTATGGGCGTTGGAAATCAAAAGAAATCCATCGTGAAACAAATTTCTAATAATGTGTACTGTGGCGTAAGGCTTGGTGGTATGGGTGTAGCAATTGGAAGTCTTGTTGGTACAGAATTAGCAGATCTTATGTAGCTAATTACTATTTGTTATGAGAAAAATTTTTGGTTTTATAGTTAAAAGTTTTATCGCTTTCATAATCCTAAGTGTATTGTGGGTTCTTGTATACAAATGGGTAGATGTACCAGGAACTCCATTAATGATTATTCGTGATTTTCAGTCCGAAAAAAAAATACAAACGAAACATCAATGGGTATCCATCGCACGTATTTCCAAAAACGTTCAACTAGCAATTATTTGTAGCGAAGACCAAAGGTTCTTAAACCATGGCGGTTTTGACACTAAAGCAATTCAAAAAGCAATCAAAGATCATAAATCTGGTAAACGATTACGAGGAGCAAGTACTATTTCGCAGCAAACAGCTAAGAATGTTTTTTTATGGCCTCATCGTAGTTGGGTTCGAAAAGGTTTAGAAAGTTATTTTACTTTTTTGATCGAAACCTTTTGGAGTAAAGAACGAATTCTTGAGGTATATTTAAATAGTATAGAGATGGGTGATGAAATATACGGTATAGAAGCTGCCGCTCAATTTTGGTTTAATAAATCCGCCATCGATCTAAACACATCTGAAGCTGCAGCCATCGCAGCAATACTACCTAATCCAAGAAAACATCTCGCCAACCCTCCATCCAACTATATTCAGGAAAGAAAAAAATGGATTCTACAACAAATGCAGAATTATGGTTCTTTTTCTTTATAAAAGAATAATTTTTAAAAAATATTTTTCTTAACGGTAGGGTAAAACCATAATGTCTTGTTTTATAATAAAGCCCCTAAAACCTTTTGTTATGGAAAATACTCATAGAAATTATTCTTTTTCAGAAGAAGCCAGTCAAAGAAAAAATAGTCTTGTAATACCATATTATGTAGGAAATAAGATTCAGAAAAAAGTATCAAACTATACTGAATCCATTCAAATTGTAAACCTAAATACCAGAAATTTACCTGGAATCCCTACTGTCGTTTCTGGAAAAGTTTATACAAAAGACAAGCAACCTGTGTCAAATGCAAAAATCGAAATTTGGCATGCAGATGATGCAGGAGCCTATCATACAGATAGAAATTTTTATTTTCCTAGACAAACTACTTTATCTGGATGCATCCTCACAAACGCAGCTGGTGAATACAAAATAAGAACAATCCGCCCAGGGATTTATGGATATAGAGCGAGACATTTTCATTATAAAATTTCTGCAGAAGGACATACTACTTTAGAAACTCAAATCTACTTTAAAAATGATCCAAGAATTCTGATCGATGAGATCGCTATAGTAGCAGAAGATTCTAGAGTCATTGACTTTAAATACAGTAACACAGGTTATTTAGAAGGAATAGTAAATATTTTTTTACCTGAAATTTAGTTTTAATTATTTTTATACGCCAAGGAGGTAGTTTAGTTACAAAACTGCCTCCTTTTTTTATGCTATCATCAGAATTATATTTGTGCAATCACCATGGTTATTCTATCTTGAAATCCTAAACATTTTTTTATTGAAAAAGATAAAGGAAGAATTATATCATCAATGTGAGCTATTTGTAGAAGATCGTCTTCATAGAATTCGAAATAGAATTGCTAACATTCAAGAATCATTAGGATCCGAAACAAAAAGTACCGCAGGAGACAAACATGAAACTGGAAGGGCAATGCTGCAACTAGAAAGAGAAAAGGCTGGTGTTCAGCTAGCTGAAGCTCAGAATTTACAGATACTTTTAGCTAAGATAGATGTTTCATCATCTTCTGAAGTTATCCGACTCGGAAGCTTAGTTAAAACTTCTCAGGGCAATTATTTTATAAGTATTTCTGTTGGAAAAATAACTGTTGAAAACGAATTCTATTTTGCCATAGCTCCAAATACTCCCATTGGAAAACTCTTATTAGGAAAGAAAACCAGTGATCATTTTAATTTTAATGAAAAACAATATATAATCCAGAAAATAGCATAGTATAAAGCGTATTTTTTTTCTTTCTCTTAAAATTATCAAATACGATAGCATAAAAAAATGATTTTAAGTAAATTGCCAATTCACAAATTATCATTCTAAATGAAGAAGCTTTCTTTATTACTTCTAATCGGGGTATTCGTTTTTGGGTGTAAACCATATCAAAATACTAAAATCAGAAAAGGTCAGATGACTTATGAAGAGTTTAGAGCGCAACAACGATCTTTTCCTAGTAAAGATGGCATCATAAAATATATAGATAAAGGAAATGGCCCCGTGATTTTATTACTTCATGGAGTTCCTACTTCTGGTTGGTTGTATCGTAAAATGATTGATCCTCTTGTAGCTGGCGGATATCGAGTTATTGTGCCTGATATGTTAGGGTATGGTTCTAGCGACTCTCCAGAAGGATATAAAATATATAGTGAAAAAGAACATGCTAAACGCATCCTCGAACTTATGGATGGCTTAGGCATTGATTATTGGTCACATGTAATGCATGATGTAGGAGGTGTATGGACTTGGGAACTTTTCAATCAAGCTCCAAAAAGAATTGAAGAATTAATTGTATTGAATACACTTTTATACGAAGAAGGATTCTATCCACCGATCCGATTTAGTCCAGGTCCTGCGGCTAAAGCAGCTATGTGGTCCTATCGTAATGGAGTTACCACCAATACTTTATTAAAAATGCTTTTTAAAGAAGGTCTAAAAGAAAATAAATTAAATGAGTTAGATATAGAAGGATATAAAACTCCGTTGCTCGAAGGTAAAACGGATGGAATGTATTATTTCTTTACAAGAACTTGTAATTATTTTCCTGATTACTCTCTTGTTTTTGAAAGTATTGATATTCCTGTTGCTGTAATATGGGGAATTCATGATACTATGCTACAATGGACCCCTCAACAAACCAAGGTAGTTACGGCTTTAAAAATCGACGAAGCCGATGTTCATTTCATTGATGAAAAACATTTTATACAAGAAACAAAAGCAGAAGAGATTTCTTATAAAATATTGGACTTTCTCCGATAATATTTATTTAATTAAGACCAACATTCTTAACCCAATCCTCTAATTCTATTCTAAAAATAGTACCATTTATCAATTCTTGAACCTGATCAAGTTCCTCCTTATTTAATGCCAAATCTATTTTATCAGATGGTGTTCTTAGTAAAAGTGATCTACAATGTTGATCATGATTACAATCATCACAGCATTGAGATTGTTTCGCAAGTATACAAGCATCCGAGAAATCCTTTAACTCGTTTAGCGTAAGTAAGAATCCAATATCTCTAAACACCAACTGAACCTTACTTAACGTATTACGTTCTTTCTTTTTCCAAAAAAAAGATATTCCTAACTTATTACTGTAAATTCTATCGATAGCACTCATTTCGAATTTTATTAGATTCAAAAGTATTAATTATTTATAATTAATCTAAATAAAAATAAGTTAATTTATATCTTTTAATTTCAATTGTAGTGATACCTCACCATTCCAATGGTTTTCATCTATAGTATAGGCAACCTTAATATTCTGGTTATTCGAAATCAAATTTTGTTTTGGTCCCAAGTTAAAGCCAATCGCATTTATACCCAATCCATTTTTTTGAATTCTACATTTCAGGTGTTTCTCATCGGCTCCTACACATTTTGCATATCCAGAATCCTTAACGTTTTCTGTCATAAATACTGGTGTCATATTTCCTGGACCAAATGGCGCAAATTGTTTAAGAATCCTAAAGAACTTTGGTGTAATCTCATTTAATTCTATCGGAATATCTATTACTACTTCTGGAATCAACAGATGTTTATCTATGGTTTCACTTACAACTTCCTCAAATTTTTGCTTGAATACTTCATATTGTTCTTCTTTTAGCGTTAATCCTGCAGCGTATTTATGACCTCCAAATTGTTCTATATGTTCTGAGCATGCATCTAAGGCATTATATACATCAAACCCTTTTACAGATCTGGCAGAAGCAGCCAGCATTGCACCACTTTTGGTGAAAACCAAAGTAGGTCGATAATACGTTTCTATAAGTCTTGATGCCACAATCCCGATAACACCTTTGTGCCAATTTTCATCATACACCACTGTAGTGAATCTGTCTTCTTCTTTGTTTTTAGTTATTTGTACTAAAGCCTCTTCTGTAATGTTTTTGTCTGCATCCTTTCGATCACTATTATACGTTTCTATTTCGGCAGCATATTCTGATGCAATCTTAGGATCTTCCTCTTTCAGCAAATTCACTGCATGTAATCCATGTTTCATTCTTCCGGCTGCATTAATTCTTGGGGCTATTATAAAGACTACATCAGTAATTGTTAGGATCTCTTTTTTGACTTGCGAAAGCATTGCTCTAAAACCTGTTCTAGGATTTTGATTAATAACCTGAAGACCATAATAAGCCAATACTCTATTCTCTCCTGTTATCGGAACAATATCTGCTCCTATCGCTGTGGCAACCAGGTCCAAATACAATACTAAATCATCGATAGACTGTTGCTTTTTTACAGCAATTGCCTGAATTAATTTAAACCCTACTCCACAACCACATAATTCTTTATAAGGATATTCACAATCTTCTCGTTTAGGGTCTAATACGGCTGCTGCATCTGGAATGGTATCACCTGGTCGGTGATGATCACAGATTATAAAATCGATTCCTTTTGATTTTGCATAGGCCACTTTTTCTATAGCTTTGATCCCGCAATCCAGTGCTATAATCAATGAGATATCATTATCAGATGCATAATCGATTCCTTGATATGACACTCCATATCCTTCTTTATAACGATCTGGAATATATGTAGTGATTTGAGGCGATATTGATTCTAAATACGAAGACATTAGCGCTACAGACGTTGTTCCATCTACATCATAATCCCCATAAACCATAATATTTTCTTGATCTGATACTGCTTTCTCTATTCTGGAAACAGCTTTATCCATGTCTTTCATTAAAAAAGGATCGTGTAAATCTTCTAATGAGGGCCTAAAAAATGTTTTAGCTTGATCATACGTTTCGATACCTCTCTGAACTAATAACAAAGCAACTGTCGAATCTACGTTAAGAGCTTTTGCTAAATTGTTAACTATTGCAGTATCAGGTTTTGGTTTTAGGGTCCATCTCATCGGCATTGTGATTCCAAAAATTATTTAAAAATCCAAAGTACAAAAAACATCTCTACTGCTTTCCGTTTGACATTAGTTTCGTATTTTGCTTTGTCAAAAATATAAGTAAACTCAAAAAATTAGATATACACATGCCATTAGTAACACCTTTATCAGCGGATCACGATATTGAAACCAAAGAATTAGCTGAATTCTTCAATGAAACACTTGGATTTTGCCCTAATTCGGTATTAACTATGCAACGAAGACCTGCCATTTCTAAAGCTTTTATTAACCTTAATAAAGCGGTTATGGCGAATGAAGGTCGTGTAACCTCAGCATTAAAACGTATGATTGCCTGGGTAAGTAGTAATGCTACAGGATGTAGATACTGCCAGGCTCACGCAATTCGTGCTGCTGAACGTTATGGAGCAGAGCAAGAACAATTAGATAATATTTGGGAATATAAAACACACCCAGCATTTAGCGATGCAGAACGAGCAGCACTTGATTTTTCGCTAGCAGCATCCTTAGTACCTAATAATGTGGATGAAGCGATCAAAACCGAGTTATATAAATATTGGGACGAAGGCGAAATTGTAGAAATGCTTGGTGTTATTTCTTTATTTGGATACCTAAACCGATGGAATGATTCTATGGGAACTACCGTAGAAGAAGGAGCCATCGAATCTGGAGAACAATATCTTGGTAAACACGGATGGGAAAAAGGAAAACACGTATAGTTTTTATTTGATTCTTTATCCAAAAAAATAAAAAAGACCTGTGGTATTTTTGAAATACTACAGGTCTTTTTTTAAATTATTTATACAGAAATAATCTTTTCCTTGACTGCTTTAATAATTAATCCAGCAGTGTTTTTTACTCCTAATTTGATCATTAGATTTTTGCGATGTCCTTCGATAGTTCGAATACTCAAAAATAACTCTTCAGCAATTCCTGCGGTAGTATATTCTTTGGTAACCAATTCTAATACTTCCATTTCTCTTGTGGTAAGGTGGTAATCTTTACCTATTATAGGTGGTTTATTGGTTTTATTTTTAAGCCCTTTCAATAATGCCTGAGAAACAAAAGGATTAAAATAAAAACCTTTTTCGAAGACAGATCGAATTGCCTCTTCCAGTTCTTGTTGATTTGTATCTTTTAATAAATATCCATTAGCACCAACTTCCATAAGATAAGAGATCATTCGTTCTTCTTTATGCATCGTAAGAATGATAATCTTGATATCTGGATACAACTCTTTTATTTTTACCGTTGCGTCTACTCCATTCATTTCCTCCATCTCTAAATCCAATAATATCACATCTGGGGTAGTGTTATTTAATTTAGCTAAAAGATCTTTTCCACTCACTGCTTCCAGAACAAGTTCGATATTGTTCATTTTATCTAATAAAGATTTTATGCCTTCCCGAAACAGGTTGTGGTCATCTACCAATCCTAATTGAATTCTTTTCATGGTTGTATCATTTTAGGTTGTTAAGTGTATTTATAATGGAATTTCTAGTTGTACTTTCATTCCATGTTTTTCTTCCTGAAAACTAATTGTCCCAGACAAAATAGATAATCTACTTTCTATATTTTTAAGCCCTAATCCCTTTCTATATTGAAGTTGTTTTTGATCCAAACCTTTTCCGTCATCTTCATATACCAGAATCAATATATTGTCATGATTCTTCATTTCTATATATATATTAGAGGCCTCTGCATGTTTTAGTGTATTCGTAATCAATTCCTGAATGATCCGATATAAATTTAATTCTTTAGTTTTTGCAATGTTTTGCGTTGTGCTGTCTACAAAAGATATTTTAATTTTTCCAGAATCACGCACTGTTTGTACTAAGCTATCCACCGCTTCAGAAAATCCTAGTTTTTCTAATACAACTGGTCTTAAGTCTTGAGAAATACCACGTACACTTCTAATCATATCATCAAAAAAACCGCCTATTTTATTTACAATGCTTGTTAATTCTTCTGGCGCTAATTCTGGTTCTATCTGACCCATATAAAGTTTTGTAGTAGTTAACATGGCTCCTACATCATCATGTAATTCTTTGGCAATTCTTGTTCGTTCTTCTTCTTGACTCTGAATCGATGTTTTAAGCAATTCCTTTTGATAATCCGACTCTATTTTTTGATGTTTTTTTTGCTGTGCAAGTAATCTGCGCTGATAAATAATAAAAAACACAATCACTGATAGTGATAGTAAAAATATCACTACCATACCGATGATGATGATCTTTAGTGTTATAGCTTCTTCGGATTCACCCATATAGCGAAAGTGTAAAATAACATTAATACTATATTTACAATAGCATGAAGACCCCAAACCAAATAACTTGCTTCTGTAGAACCTTTAAACATATTGTTATTAATAAAAAACAATATTAAGTTACTAGAAAAATAAATCAAAAAGCCCGCGTTAATCCAAAACATAGGATTGGTTTCTAACGCACTATATTTTACTTCTTTTAATAACGTATAAAAATAACTTAACGCAAGAAATATTACTACTACTCCTAAAAGTGTTGTCGCATTAGAATTAAATGTATTCAGGTTCTGAAAAAACAAGGTATTAACAACTGAAAATACAGTAAAAGAAATACCCAAGACGATAAAAAACTGTTTAGAAAATGTTTTCGATAAGACAGCTCTATATATATTAATGATCAACAAAAACTCTATGATCGCGTAAAAATGATATACTGGTAAATTATTAATTTTTTTACGCCAAAGCATATTTGAAATAAACTCTACAATTAGTACTAATACTAATAAATACAAAAGCCTTATTTGTACAGTGTTTAGTTTCTTAAATCTATATATCGCCAATAATAGTGGTACAATCACTATAAAAGACGAAACATTCCCTAAAAATTTAAAAAACTCCTCATTCATTAGTATCTTATTATATAGTTTATTCGTTGGGACAAGTGGGCGGACATGGTGTAGAATATTCTATAAAAATTTCTTCATCTCCGAATTCAGCAAATCCATGTCTTGATATTATTTCAGTTTGTACTTTTTTCTTTGGAACGATACCCAATACAGGTGTAAATGAAATCATATTCCGGTTCTGAAATTTATTCATATCAATACCTGGATACATAATAAATCTTGCTACATTATTATGAAATGTGCCATTAAAAAGATGCAATACTATATCACTACTAACATCAAAAAAATTAACGCGCATTAAAGATCTTGTTCCCTCATCTTTTGCTACGAAAAGATCATCAATTAGGTTATCCTCTACATTATTCCAATTGGTTAAAATCATTTCTTTAAAAATACCTGGAACCAACCTTCCTCCGCCGTTCACACTTTCATTATTCATACGTAATGGTCGTGGTTTATCAAATTCAGGTATAAGAGAAAAACAATAAGGATGCTTTCTGCTAGTAGTTGTTATTTTTATAATTGGACAAAATGTGAATTTGGTTTTATCCTCCTTTTCCAAACTCATATAAATTCGAATGCTTGTAATATCTTTTAATTTATTTAAGCATTTTAAATCATTATCACTCATCACAAAACGATTCGTACGAGTATAGTAACTGCCAGATGATTTAGTTCCATCATTTAATCGCTGAAAATGTCTTGCTAGTAACAATACTTCTTCTTGTTCCCATCGTTTTATATTATCCGATTGTTTCTTAGTCAGTACCTGATCTAGTTCTATTGTTTGTTCCATTTGTGTGAAAATTTATTACGTTAAATTGGTTTGTTCCATTAAAGCTACATAAAAAACAAGATTGCTACTAATAATGACTGAATTAACAGGTAATTACCATTAAAAAACACGTATTTACCACGTGCCTATAGTTTCTGTTTCACACATATATGTATCAAAATTGATTTATACGTATTATTCCTTGATTTTAAAATCTGTAATTCTACTGTTCAATTGCGGCAAATACCTGTTTTAAAAAACGGAAACTTCTACGCTATTGATAAACAAATAGTTGCAATAATTTTGAATGTAATTAAAAACATAATATTAAAAAGGGTAGCTACTTTTTTTGATTACAATGGCGGATTCGAAAAGCCAAATTATAAATAGAGTAGAAGTATAAAAAAACAAATCATGGAATTAAAAGAAGCGGTATTATCTCACTTAGACGCAAAACAAACAGGATCTATTCTCATACGATGTGAAGGAGGATATGTGGCACGATTTACACTTTCATATCAATTAAATGGTAAAGAGTTTAGCAAACACTCAGGAAATATCTCGCTAGGAGTAAATAAGTCAGAAACTATTCCAGAAGGAGCGACTTCTATACATCTAAAAGTGGAAGAAAACTGGGCATTTGGTTGGTCTACGATTTTCACAAAAAACTACGACAAACCAGTGACAGAATGCTATAAAGTTTATGGAACAACATTAGATCCTAAATATGCAAAAATCTCTTGCTAATAGCCTCTAACATTTTCAAAGACAACCTGAATCTGTCGATTCGGGTTGTTACTTTTTAAAATAATATTGAAAACTTTTCCAAAGCAAATAAACACTGATCATAATAATCAATATCGCCCATATCCAATAGGTACCGATTGTGTTTTCTGCAATTGCCTGTGTATCTGAGATCTGGATCACACCATCTCTTTCGAATTGTTTAGTGAATAAATAATCTAACTGAAGATAGGTACTCAACACAGATTGCAATCCCAAAAACAAAATAATGATCTCTTCTAATCTTCTGCTTTTAAATAATGTAATTACAAATAAAAATACGGCAAAACTAGTAAGTACTGCAATGCCCCAAAAAGATCGAATCCATAATAGCAAAGAAAGAATCATTATACCTATCAGAATTCTAAGAGCTACCATAGAAGTTTTGTGTGATCTGGCAGATATGATTAACAATGCACCGACAATTGCGGGACCTAACAATCCTCCTACCGCTACTAATGCGTTGCCAACAAAAGATGGTAAATAACTTCCTCCTAAATGGTAATAGGCAACACCGCCTCCGTTTTCATAAATTTCTAAAAACTCAAAACTGCCACCTACAAATAAAGCAGTAAGTCCATGACCCATTTCATGAAACCAGGTGCCCAATAAACGAAACGGGTATTGAACCCAACCAAAATAAGGTAATTGCCACAATATGATAACTACTAAGGCAACGACAACTATGGTATAATCAAAACGTTTAGAGATATTTGTAATTTTTAAATTAATTTAAAGTCCTTATTACAAACCTAATACCTTATTTTACGTTTCACAAAAATCGCTTGGTATGAATTCATCTATCTTAAAATATCAGATTCTTGTTTTGGCTTGCTTATTAACTATTTGTATTCATGGTCAAGAGAAAGTTACAAAAGAAAAGAATAAGAACAATACTATCCTTTCATCTGATCAGCGCAGTGATCCCAAAAATTTGTATACAATGCCTGTTTATAATCCAAACTATAATCTAGATAATCAGATCAAATTTGCTCTTATTAATGATACCAAAGAAAAAATACTAATGCCGATATATGATCCTTTTTCATCCCTATTGATAAATCCAAAAAGGCAATTAACATATGGAGAGATTGCAAAAAAACTTAAAAGAGATAAATAACTAAAACGTATTTATTTTTCGACTAGAGGAGATTCTTCAAAGGAGATTCCTTCCCAACCAGTTTTTATAAAATTGCGAATATTTTGATGATCATTTCCTTCTGGAGTATTGATAACACTCTTATAATGTTCTCCAAAACAATATAATGTTTCTTCTTTGTTTAAATTCTGAATTTTTGCAAAAGAAAACAATTTACAAGAACCCATATTTTGTCCAACATCATTTGTAACTTCTCCGTTGATAAAAGATACTGACTTAAAGTTATAATTAACATCTATAACCTGCATCGTATCTTGAAATGTAACTTCTTCGGGAGTATCTCTAAGTTTGTGAATAAATTTTGGGATAGTCATATGTTATTTCTTACCTGCAACTACTACTACAATCTCACCCTTAGGAGGTTTCTGTTCAAAATGAGATAGTACTTCTTTTACAGTTCCTCGAACCGTTTCTTCATGAAATTTACTTAATTCTCTAGATACAGATACTGCTCGATCTGCCCCTAAATATTCTACTAAATTTCCTAATGTTTTTATCAGTTTATGAGGAGACTCATAGAAGATCATCGTTCTGGTTTCTTCTGCTAAAAGTTGTAATCGAGTTTGTCTTCCTTTTTTTACCGGAAGAAACCCTTCAAACACAAACTTATCATTTGGTAATCCACTATTTACCAAAGCTGGTACAAATGCAGTTGCTCCAGGCAAACATTCTACTTCAATATTATTTTCTACACAAGCTCTGGTTAATAAAAACCCTGGATCACTAATTGCTGGAGTTCCTGCATCACTAATTAATGCAATAGTTTCTCCACTCTTCAGTTTGCGAATAATACTTTCGGTAGTTTTGTGTTCATTATGCATATGATGACTTTGCATATGTGTCGCAATTTCATAATGTTTTAGCAGTTTACCACTTGTACGGGTATCTTCTGCTAAAATTAAATCTACTTCTTTCAGAACTTTGATAGCTCTGAAAGTCATATCCTCCAAATTACCTATTGGAGTAGGAACCAGATATAATTTAGCCATCTATTAAGGTCTTATTTTTTTACCTGTTGCATAAGATATCACAAGGAATATTAATCCCAAAGTAGCGAATAAACCTTGCCCATCGTCTTTCATGTAATGTGCAGTATAAGCTAACACCATATCAAAAAAGAAACCAGCATATGCCCACTCTTTTAACCATTTTATTTTATTGGTAAGAATTGTAATAATTCCTAATATTTTGGCAATCGCCAGAGGTATTACCAAGTATGTCGGGTAATCCAGATTTTCAAAAAAACCTCTTACCATTTCTGTATTTCTAAAATACATCTGCGCAGAAAACAACATAATTCCACACATGGCAACTGTAGCAACCCAATAAATGATCTTCATATAATTTGTTTTTTTATTTTATTTCTTGAAGACTTTAGTGATCAAAAAAGAATAATCCTTACCTAAAACTCATATTTATTGGTCACGATCTCCATAAAACGCTCTTCATACTCATCTTTGCCTACCCAATTGTTATAATCTGGCTTTACCATATTTTTAATAAACTGAGTTGCTCCACTTTTACTATTTAGGGTATTCAATTGAGAAAGTACCCTATTATAATCAGTAGAACTTCCGTCAAATAAATGTTTTATAAACGCAAGACGGTCATTAAGTCCAATGTTTATTCCTTTTTTTAATTGATCATTCAGTGATTTAGGTTTTTCATCTTGATCATTAACCTTATCTAAAATAGGCATACTTTGGGGAGCAGATCCTATTTCTTCTTTATCATTTTTTTCATACACTGGTTCAGATAAGGAAACGTTTTCTTCGGTAAATTTAGGAACAGGAACAAAAAGATCTTCTGTTACTTTTTCATTAATTTTTTCAATAATAATTTCAGGTTTCTGTTCTTCAACTTCTTCAATCTGCGAATCCATGACCTTATTACCAAGATTAAACATTGTTTCTGAAACCTCTTCTATTTCATTTTTCTGATCCAGATTTACAATTGGCTTTGGCTTTATAACCTCTGCAGTTTCTTCTTGAAATTCTTGCGTCTGTTGACCTTCTAGTACACTTTTGATTTGTCCTATTGTAGGTTCAATATCCGCAAAATGAGATTCAACAAAATTTAAAACACTTAATTTTTCGTATAACTGTCTTGTCTCTTCCTGTAATTGAGGCAAGGTTGATGTATCCTTAAGCTGCAGTATCTTGTGTGCGATGCTTATAAGTTCTGCTTCCAATTTCTTCTTCATAACTTTCTTATTCGTTTGGGCTATGCTTTTTGTTTTTTAATAAATTTACCTCATCTTTAGAGCAATACCAAATAATAAAATGGAATGAGTCATCGTTTTAAGAATCATTTCAAAATTCATTTGGTATTAAAGGAGTAGGGTTTCTTTTAATTGATGCTGAAAAATACAAAATGTTTCTCGAAAATACGGTAAATCATAAAGAGCAATTTGGGTGGATAGAAGTGATCTGTGGTTCAATGTTTTCTGGTAAGACTGAAGAATTGATTCGCAGACTGAAACGTGCACAATTTGCCAAACAAAAAGTTGAAATTTTTAAACCAGCAGTTGATGTGCGTTATGATGAAGAAATGGTGGTTTCTCATGATGCCAACGAAATTCGTTCTACTCCAGTTCCTGCAGCAGCTAATATCAGAATCCTTGCAGATACTTGTGATGTGGTAGGAATTGATGAAGCACAGTTTTTTGATGATGAAATAGTAAGTGTGTGCAATGACTTAGCTAATAAAGGGATTCGAGTTATAGTTGCTGGTTTAGATATGGATTTTAAAGGAAATCCTTTTGGTCCAATGCCTGCACTTATGGCAACTGCAGAATATGTTACCAAAGTTCATGCAGTTTGCACAAGAACAGGTAATCTTGCTCAATATAGTTATAGAAAATCCACAAAGGATGATTTGGTATTATTAGGAGAAACTGATGAGTATGAGCCGCTAAGTCGCGCTGCATACTACAAAGCTTCTTTAAAAGAGAAAGTAAAAGATATAGAGGTAACTGATCCGAAAGAATTATCCAAAAATTCTGAAAAATCCAATGAGTAGTGCACGTGAAACCATTCTGGAAATTAATCTGGCGCATCTTACCCATAACTATACATATTTAAAAAGTAAGCTCCAACCAGAAGTTAAACTATTAGCTGTAGTAAAAGCAGCTGGATATGGCAGTGATGCAGTAGTTATAGCAAAACATTTAGAGAAAATTGGCGCAGATTACTTTGCCGTTGCCTATGTTTCAGAAGGAGTAGTACTACGAAATGCTGGAATACAAACCCCAATTCTTGTTCTACATCCTCAACCAGTAAATTTTTCGGAATTAATAGAACATCAACTAGAACCTAGTTTGTATAGTCCGCGAATTTTAAGAGAATTCATAACCACAGCTGAAGCTAAAAAACAAAAAGAGTATCCAGTACATATTAAGTTCAATACTGGATTAAACCGATTAGGTCTTTGGGAAAATGATGTGGATTATATTATGAGTCATTTAAATGAAACTAGCTCTATTAAAATAAAATCTATTTTCTCTCACCTTGCAGCGAGTGAGGACCACAATGAAAAAGAGTTTACAACAGATCAGATCAATTCCTTTCAGAAAACAGCTTCAGAAATGATTGATAAACTGGGGTACAAACCGTTACTCCATCAATGCAATACTTCTGGAATCTTAAATTATCCCGAAGCACATTTTGATATGGTCCGAACTGGAATAGGCTTATATGGATATGGTAATGAAGCCATCTATGATCATAAATTAAAACCTGTAGCATCACTTAAATCTGTTATCTCTCAGATTCATATGTTAGAACCAGGAGAAACCTTGGGATATAATAGAGCTTTCGCAGCTAGTGGTTTTATTAAAACGGCAACCATTCCTATTGGTCATGCAGATGGAATAAGTAGACAATATGGGAACAAAAAGGGGTTTGTCACTGTTCATGGAAAAAAGGCCTATATCATTGGTAATGTTTGCATGGATATGATTATGATCGATATCACGGATATTGATTGTAAAGAAGGAGACGAAGTAGTTATATTCGATCATACATCTTCTGCAGCAGTAATAGCAGAAACGACAGGTACCATTTCTTATGAACTCCTTACGGCGATCTCACCAAGAGTAAAACGTACTATTATCGATACTAATTGATTTTTGTCGAAAAAAAGACATTTTAAGCCAGTGTGCATTCCTCATTTGTTTCTTAATTTTTGTTAAATTAGTAGCATACTAATTATCTAAAATAAATAAAATGGGATTTTTTAAAGATTTTAAGTCTTTCTTGTTAAAAGGAGATATTGTAGCCTTAGCTACTGCTGTTGTAATTGGAGGAGCTTTTAATAAAATTGTTGGCTCTGCTGTTGCAGATATTATCATGCCTGTCGTAGGTGTTATAACAGGAGGAACTGATTTTACACAAAAATTTATAGCTTTAGATGGAGGAGAATATGCAAGTTTAGCCGCTGCAAAAGAAGCAGGTGCTGCAGTTATGACCTATGGTAACTTAATTCAAGCGATTATTAACTTCATTATTGTTGGTCTGTTCATTTTTGTTGTTCTTAAAGCTTACGAAAAATCAAAGAAAAAAGAAGAAGAAGCTCCTGCAGCTCCAGCTGGTCCAACTCAAGAAGAATTACTAGCTGAAATTAGAGATTTACTTAAAAAATAAAACTCAAACTATCAGAATGTTTTATCTATAGCTACCGCTATACTATATATTCTAACTAAACCGCTTCATAAATGGGGCGGTTCTTTTTACGAAATGTTTTATATATAACAAAATGTTTAAATTGATGTATTTTTCAAGAAAAATAATGTTTCTATTATAAATAATCGACACATTTGCTGGAATTTAAAAAAAAGACCGATTTTTGTATCGTTAAATGTTATTAATAAATAAAGCTGATGAAAGTAGCTGTTGTAGGTGCCACTGGTTTAGTGGGTACAGTAATGTTAAAAGTATTAGAAGAACGTAATTTTCCAGTTACAGAATTAATTCCTGTGGCTTCAGAAAGATCTATAGGTAAAAAGATATCTTATAAAAATGAAGAGTTTACAGTAGTTGGTTTGACTACAGCTATAGAAATGAAACCAGATGTTGCTTTATTTTCTGCTGGTGGAAGTACTTCTCAAGAATGGGCTCCAAAATTTGCAGAAGCTGGCATCACAGTTATCGACAATTCTTCTGCCTGGAGAATGGATCCAACCAAAAAGTTAGTCGTACCAGAAATTAATGCTAAAGACTTAACTAAAGAAGATAAAATTATTGCTAACCCTAATTGTTCCACCATACAATTAGTAATGGCTTTAGCACCTTTGCATCAAAAATACAAGATCAAACGTGCTATTATTTCTACATACCAATCAATAACTGGTACTGGAGTTAAAGCTGTACAACAATTAGAAAATGAATATGCAGGAGAAAAAGGTGAAATGGCATATCCTTATCCAATTCATCGTAATGCAATCCCTCATTGTGATGTATTCCAAGAAAATGGATATACTAAAGAAGAAATGAAATTGGTGAACGAAACTCAAAAGATTCTTGATGATCGTACCATTGCAGTTACTGCTACTGCAATTCGTATTCCTGTTGTTGGTGGACATAGTGAAAGTGTAAACCTTGAATTCGAAGACGAGTTCAAAGAAAATGAAATTCGTCAAATACTAAATAACACTTCTGGGGTTACTGTTCAAGATAATCCAGATACAAATACCTATCCAATGCCGATTTATGCAGAAGGAAAGAATGATGTCTTTGTAGGTAGAATTAGACGAGATCATTCTAGAGAAAATGCACTTAATATGTGGATAGTAGCCGATAACCTACGTAAAGGAGCTGCTACGAACGCTGTACAGATAGGAGAATACCTTATTGAAAATGAACTGATTGGATAATTAGTTTACACACATATACGAACCCTCACTATAAGCATATTAGTGAGGGTTTTTTATTTATCCTATGTATTCTTTATCTTAAATCCTTGTAAGGTTTTTAACATTTTACCTTCTAATACATCACTAATTACAAAAAGATAAAACAATGAATACTAAATTAATTTTAGCTTTAAGAATGCTATTAGGAGTCTTATTAATCGTTTTTGGAAGTAACAAGTTTATCGGGTTTTTGCCAGATTTTGAATTTGCGAATCCAGAGGCTGGAGTTCTTTTCGGCGCATTAGCTGGAAGTTACGTATTAAAAACTGTGGGGCTTATAGAAGTTTTAGTGGGACTGTTTCTTGTTCTTAATAAAGCTGTTCCTTTTGCTCTAATCCTAATGGCTCCTATTTCAGTAAATATCATATTATTCCACGCGACTTTAGACCCAGCGAACATTGGGCCTGGAGCCTTTGTTTTTTTAGTAAATGCATTCCTTATTTATGCAAACTGGAGTACTTTTAAATCCCTCTTCTAAAACACTATACATTAAAATTTTACTGGTATAAAAGTAAAATTTTTCGTTACTTCGGGTACAGAAAACCTTGACCGCTCTATAAAATGATCAAAAGAGTTGCTAAACCCCAAAGCAACGCTACAAATGTGTAACTATATATATGATCATTGTTTGAGCGGTCTTTTTTTTTATATTTTCTTTAGCATATTGCCAAACTAGTTTTAATAGATTTGTGAGTTAGTGTACTAAGTATTAAAAATTAAATACTTGGCATATGTTTAATACGCCATTAATTATTTCTGTAAAATTTAACTCATCATGAAAAACACGCTTTTTATGCTATTTTTGATTCTATCCATATTGGGATGTAACGATGAATCAAAAGTAGAAACCGCTAAAACTATTATTCCATTGAATTATCCAGAAACTAAAAAAGTAGACTCTGTCGACACTTATTTTGATGTTAAAGTCAAAGATCCTTATCGTTGGTTAGAAGATGATCGTAGTGAAGAAACTGAAAATTGGGTTACTGAACAAAACAAGGTCACTTTTGGATATCTGGATAGTATCCCTTTTAGAGATCAATTGAAAAAACGTTTATCTGGTTTATGGAATTACGAAAAAGTAGGTGCTCCATTTAAAGAAGGAGATTACACTTATTTTTACAAAAACGACGGACTTCAAAATCAATATGTTATTTATAGATTTAAAAATGAAGGTGATGAACCAGAAGTGTTTCTAGATCCAAATACTTTTAGTGAAGATGGAACCACTTCTCTTGGTGGGGCTAGTTTTTCTGATAATGGAAAACTTCTGGCTTATGCAATTTCTGAAGGTGGTAGTGATTGGCGTAAAGTGATTGTTAAAAATGTAGAAACCAAAGAAATCATAGAAGATACATTGGTTGATATTAAGTTTTCAGGTATGTCTTGGAAAGAGAATGAAGGGTTCTATTATTCTAGTTATGATAAGCCAAAGGGAAGTGAACTTTCTGCTAAAACAGATCAACATAAAGTATATTATCACAAACTCGGAACTCCTCAAAAAGAAGATAAGTTAGTTTTTGGAGGTACTCCAGAAGAAAAACATCGCTATATTGGAGGAAGAGTAACTAAAGATAACCGATACTTAGTTATTTCGGCGAGTATTTCAACATCAGGAAATAAATTGTTTATTAAAGATCTTACCAAACCTAATAGCAAACTGGTTACCATTTTAGATAATACTGATAGTGATACTTATGTTATTGACAATGTAGGTTCCAAATTATATCTGGTAACTAATTTAAATGCTCCAAATCAAAAGATAGTAACTACTGATGCTTCTAATCCAACACCAGAAAATTGGAAAGATTTTATTCCAGAAACCGAAAATGTATTAAGTCCAAGCACAGGTGGAGGCTTTTTCTTTGCAGAATATATGGTAGATGCCGTATCTAAAGTATTACAATATGACTATGATGGTAAACTTATACGTGATGTAGAATTACCAGGAGTTGGAAGTGTAGGTGGTTTTGGTACTAAAAAAGAAGAAACAGAATTATATTATTCATTTACGAACTATAAAACTCCAGGTAGTATTTATAAATATAATATTGCAGAAGGTACTTCAACCTTATATCGTAAACCAAAGATCGACTTTAATCCAGAAAATTATGAGAGTAAGCAAGTCTTCTACAACTCAAAGGATGGCACCAAAGTTCCTATGATTATTACGCATAAAAAAGGTGTAACCCTAACTGGTAAAAACCCAACCATTTTGTATGCTTATGGTGGGTTTAATATCAGTTTAACTCCTTCATTTAGTATTGCCAATGCAGTATGGATGGAACAAGGAGGGATTTATGCTGTACCTAACTTAAGAGGTGGAGGAGAATATGGTAAAAAATGGCATGATGCTGGTACTAAAATGCAAAAACAAAATGTATTTGACGATTTTATTGCCGCGGCAGAGTATCTAATTGACAACAATTATACTTCAAGTGAATATCTGGCTATAAGAGGAGGTTCTAATGGAGGTTTATTGGTGGGAGCTACTATGACTCAACGTCCAGATTTAATGAAGGTAGCATTACCTGCTGTAGGAGTTCTAGACATGCTACGTTATCATACGTTTACTGCTGGAGCAGGTTGGGCATATGATTATGGAACTGCAGAAGATGACAAACAGATGTTTCAATACTTAAAAGGATATTCTCCTGTACATAACGTAAAAGAAGGTGTGCAATATCCTGCTACACTAGTTACTACAGGTGATCATGATGATCGTGTAGTACCTGCACATTCCTTTAAATTTGCGGCAGAGTTGCAGGCAAAGCAAAATGGAACAAACCCAACATTGATTAGAATCGAGACCAATGCTGGTCATGGAGCAGGAACACCTGTTGCTAAAACAATCGAGCAATATGCAGATATTTTTAGTTTCACACTTTATAACATGGGTTATGAAGTATTACCAGAACAAGTAAACGACGAGATAAAAGGATAATATTTTATTTACACACAATAAAAAATCCGTTTTCTGAAAAGAGACGGATTTTTTGTTGAAGTTATTTATATTTGGGATATGCTAGCAATCCAAAATGTTTCCTTCAAGTATGATACTGTTCCTGTTTTAAAAAACATCAATTTTACTATTGAAAAAGGGCAACACATTGCATTAATTGGCGCAAGTGGTTGTGGAAAAAGCACCTTACTAAAGATTATTTATGGATTATTGGATGTAGATCAAGGTGCCTTGTTTTGGGATGATCAAAAAATACTGGGTCCAGCGTATAATTTGGTTCCAGGGCAGGAAAACATGAAATACCTTTCTCAAGGATTTGAATTACAACCTTATCGAACAGTTGTCGAAAACATTGGTCAATACTTATCCAGTTTTGAACCAGAACTTAAAACTGGTCGTGTAAATGAGTTGTTAGAGATTGTAGAAATGACTCCATTTGCTGAGGTTAAAGTCGAGAATTTAAGTGGTGGACAAAAACAAAGAGTTGCATTGGCTAAAGCATTAGCCAAAAGACCAGAACTATTATTACTTGATGAACCTTTTGGCAATATTGACAATTTTAGACGTAGTTCGTTACGAAGAAATCTTTTTGCGTACCTAAAAAGAAATAAAATTACTAGTATTACTGCTACCCATGATAAAACAGATATTTTATCATTTGCTGATGAAACTATTGTAATCCGTCAAGGTGAAATAATCGCAAAAGAACGCACATACGACATCTATCAAAATCCGAAAAACTATTATATAGCTTCACTTTTTGGTGAAGTAAATGAATTACCTCTCACTACTTTTTTCCCAAATTCTGAAAATGACAATACTATTCTTGTATATCCTCATGAGTTAAAAATAGATCCAAATGCTAGTCGACATGCTACAGTGAAAAAAGCTTATTTTAATGGAAGTCATTACTTAATAGAAGCTGTTTTTGATAATACCGTTATCTTTTTTAATCACCCTGCGGTACTTCAGGCTTCAGAAATTGTTGGAATTTCAATTGATGAAAAAATTATTCAACAAAGAATAAAAAGCTTATCATAATACACCATACTTTTTTACTCATAGTATTCGTGTAATCCCTTATTAAAAGCTGCAAGTAAAATTTTCTTACTTTGCAAAAGGATATAATTGTAAGCATATTGAATACGTATACTAAACTTTGGTTTCTAGAAGACTTTATTCTTTTTAATAATTTGGGAAGAATTACAATGATGAAAATGGCTTCTGTTCTAGAAATGGAAAACATTGATAAAAAAGAAATCATAGAACTAAATAGAGGACATAAAAAGCATATTTTTTTTCTTAAAAAAGGAGTTGTTAAAATCGTAGATACTTATACTGGTATTACAAAAGATGTAGTCAACAAGGGAAGTATCTTTGGAGAGTTAGCATTATTTGATCACGATTCTTGTGTTCAGGAGCAAGCTGTAGCATTAGAAGATTGTGTATTATGCTCTATTGAAGTTGATAGGATGCTTGGAGCTATGAACAGGTTTCCATTCTTAAAGAAAAATATGTTTAAGGCATATGTAGCAAGAATAAAAAAATTAGAACAAAGATTAGGAGCGATCGCATCTAATGATAGTGCTACTAGAATAAATGATTTTATTTTAAATTATATTTCAGAATTTGGCCAACAACAAAATCGAAGGGTAATTGCAAAAAACCTTTTGTCTCATAAAGATATTGCTAGTATTACCAATACTTCACGCCAGACTGTAAGTAATATTATGAGCGGAATGAGAAAAGAAGGAACTATAGAATACGATTCAGAATTTATTTCAATATCCTGTTATAAAAACTAATACTTTTCTAGCTTCAATGTTTCACCATCAAAAACGGCATATGTATAATGTACTATCCAATCACCAAGGTTAATGTATTTTGCCTGCTCTTTTAACTCAATTTCCATAGGAAGATGTCTATGACCGAAAACAAAGTAATCTGTATGTTTTGCTGCTAATTTTCGCTTGCAATATTGCACCAACCATTCGTTCTCTTCGCCAAGAAAGGTAACGTCTTCATCTCCAGAAATCAATTTGTTTTTAACAGAAAGGTATTGCGCTAATTTTACTCCTAAATCAGGATGTAACCACCTAAAAAACCATTTAGCAACAGGATTGGTAAACACTTTTTTCATTCGTTTATATCCTTTATCTCCAGGCCCCAAACCATCTCCATGACCTATAAGAAATGTAGTGTTATTGAACACGAATTCTTGTGGTTTATGAAACACAGGGATATTTAATTCTTCTTCGAAATAACCATTCATCCATAGATCGTGGTTGCCAACAAAATAATATACAGGAATTCCAGAATCAGTAATCTCTGCGAGCTTTCCTAAGGTTCTAGTGAATCCTTTAGGAACTACTGTTTTATATTCAAACCAAAAATCAAAAAGATCACCTAATAAAAAAATGGCCGCTGCATCTTTTTTAACTTCATCTAACCAACTTACAAATTTTTGCTCTCTAGGAAAACTTTTCTCTGAAGTGGGAGCACCTAAATGATTATCAGATGCAAAATATATCTTTTTACCTTGAGTAAGAGTTATGTGTTGTTCGGAAGGATGCTTCATGTAGAAAACAAATATAACGAAGACCTATCAGCTTATCAAAACCTTATAGCTCTAATTAATTAGTTGTCGCTTGCATACCATTCTGCAAAAGAGGTTTCAGTCTCCTGAAGTTTTAATGAATGCAGTGCAATATTTTCTGGTAGTCTGGCTTTTATTTTGCTTGCAAAATCAATCACCATATTTTCACTAGTTGGTTGATAATCTACTAAAATCACATTATGACCTCTTTGTTCTAATTCTTTTGCTAACTCTATATGAGGAGTGTTTTTGTTAAAAACAGTTGCATGGTCAAATACATCTTCAATATCCTCTTTAACAATTTTCTTAAGATCTCCAAAATCAATCACCATTCCCAATTTCACATGAGAAGTGTCAGTTATAGGGCTTCCTATAACTGTAACACTTAATTTATAGCTATGACCATGAACATTTTTACATTTGCCATCATAACCATATAGTGCGTGACCGGTTTCAAAAGAAAACTGTTTGGTGATTCTGATCTTGCTCATCTCTTAGATTGTAACTTTTTGCAAAGTTAATGAACATTATCTTCTCTTCCTTTTATTAATAAAGTAAACTACGACCAATATAATTCCCATGATCAAAAATAGTCCGTTACCTCCTAAAAAATTCAATATATCCATGTATTACTTTTTAAATTTCTCCAATGCTTCCTTAGTAAATTCTGAAAGCACTAATGCTCCAGAAACTGCAGCTCTTTCAATTAGTAGTTCTTCCCAATGTTCTGTTCCTTTCCATAATGTCTTTTTCATTTGTTTAGTTGCTTCTGGATTATAGCTAGCTAATTTTTCTGCAAACAACTGAACTTCTTTGTCTAACTCACTAATTGTTTCAAACACTCTGGCAAATAAACCCTGATCTTTAGCCCAATATGCGTTTTTCCATTGGGATGCATCCCAAGCCAACGCTTCAAATGCAGCCAATCCTATTTTTCTGGATACAGCTGGTTCAATTACAAAAGGTCCTATTCCAATTGTTATTTCGCTTAATTTAACCGAAGCAGCTTCGGTAGCCATACAGTAATCACAAGCAGATGCTAAGCCTACTCCTCCGCCTACAGTTTTTCCTTGTATTCTTCCTATAATTGGTTGGCTACATTTGCGCATTGCATTAATTACATTTGCAAAACCAGAAAAGAACTTTGTTCCTTCCTCCAAATTATCGACAGCTACTAACTCATCAAAAGAAGCCCCTGCACAGAAGGCCTTTTCGCCTTCGGATTTTAACACAATTACGAATACAGAAGGATCACTAGATAGTTCATCTAGCGCATTAGTCAATCTCTGTAATAATTCGGACGGAAAAGAATTACTTGCAGGATGCCCAAACTCTATAGTAGCAATGTGATTTTCTATATTGGTATATAAACTTCCGTTGATACGAGTAGTAGTCATTATGTTTTTTTGATAAAAATAAGTAATATTTTATATTCAGGGCTGTGTTCTTTTAACTGTGTGTAAAACACGTATTTACACGTATTTATGTTTTTTCCTATTTAGTATACTTTTGAAAATATGGAAAAAAAGTATGTGGAAAAATTCAGGTTAGTAGCTGTACTAATTTGTCTATATGTTATTATTGCGATGGCAATCATTAGGTTTATATTCTAAACATTCGCCAATCTGTAATATTTATTTCTGAATTTTACGATCAATGCTAAACCTCTGATCAGCATCCAAACGGTGATTGCAATCCATATTCCATGAAGCTTCCAATCAAAATATCTAGCAATTAATAAGGTAGGAATAAAACCAAAAAAAGTGGATCCTATCAGTACATTGCGTAAAAAACTGGTTTCTCCTAATCCTTTAAAAATACCATCACCAACAAAAGCAAGTGCATTTATGGGTAATGCTATTACCACTAGATAGAAAAAGCCTGTAAAAATAGTTAATACTTCTTGATCCTTAGTAAAAATTAAGGCTAGCTGTTCAGGAATCAATAAAGAAATTCCTCCTAAAATGCACGCTACAATAACTCCATAAACATTCACCTTCTTAGCCATAATAACCAGACTTTTATAATCTTTTGCTCCTAATAATCTACCTCCCAAAATATTACCAGCGCCTCCGTATCCATCAATAAAAAAAGCAAAAAACAACCACAGTTGAATAGCAATACTATGAGCTGCTATATAATTCGTGCCTAAACTAGTTGCTTCTCTTACCGCTAAAAGTAATGTTGTGTTTAATGCTAAGGATCTAATAAAAAGATTTCCACTCATAACTAAGAACCGTTTCATTTCTGGATGCCAAAGCTTTTCTAATCGTAACGATACGTCTGTTTTTTTGAGCAATAATATAAATGATAAAACAGCCATTAACATCTGTGAAAACAGACTTGCCCAAGCAGCTCCTTCAAGGTGCATAGGTTCTAAAACGCCTTCTATTCCATAGACTAAAACGATATCTAATATGATATTAGCCAAAACTCCAATAAGCGCAATAATCATTGGCCAAAATGTATTTTGAAGCCCTCTAAAAATCCCAAAAATTGCAAATACAAATAAGGATAGTGGAAACCCCCAAACACGAATGCTATAGTAAGAAATACAATACTCCAATACCTGACCTTCGGCTTTAAGAAGCACAAAAATCTCCTTAATAAAAGGTACCGTAATAAGGAGAATCGTAATACTCAATCCTATATTAAAAAGTATTGCCTGAGCTGGTAATGTTTTTACTTCTTCTAATTTTCCTGCTCCTAAATATTGTGAAATAATAGCTGAAATTGCCGCGCGAGTCTGAGCCAATACCCAGATTAACATAGACAGAAAAGATCCAACTATCCCTACGGCTGCAAGTGATTCTGTGCCATTCACAGGTATATTACCAACTATTGCAGTGTCCGTAGCTGACAACACAGGTTCAGCTACTCCTGCAATTATTGCTGGAATGGCTAGTTTATTTATATTTTTAAAACTTATAACACTATTCACAATACTAGTTCATAACAATAAAATGGATATTCACTTTGTTTCGGAAAATAGATATCTCCTAATTTTTGATATCCTCTAGTTTCATAAAATTTCTGATTTCTTTTATTCTGACTAAATGTGTCTAATCGTACTGAGGTATATTTATTTTTTTTGGCATACGCCTCTGCCCAATTCATTAATTCTTGAGCATATCCCTTACTCCAATATTCAGGATGTACCGCCAAACGATGTATATAGAGGTTATTTTCATTAGCAGTTACCCATTTGACTGGGACATACTCTTCATCCATAACTTCAGTGATCACTACAATCCCCTTTATCAAACGATCTTCTTCGAGCACATATAATTCTTGTAATTCAATATCTTTCTGAAAACGTGTCCGAGTTGGATAGTGTTCATTCCATTGATAGATACCTTTTGCAATCATGGCTTTCGCACATGCTAATGTTAATTTATGAATAGTATCTAAATCTGATAGTGCTGCTTTACGAACCATATTTTCTTTGGAAAAATCAAAAATACTAACTTTCTTTTTCTGCAACAGGGTTTATATTATACCTTGATGTTATTTTATACAAACTTTAAGAAAAGAAAAACAGTTCTAGGTGCAAGAATCCTCAAAAGAATGCGTTTATAGGTTTCAAAATTGTAATTTTGCTCTCTAAAACACAAATCAAGTTTAATGATGAAAAATATTCTTGTTCCTTTAGGTCTATCAGAAAATTCAGTAAGTATAGCCAGGCTTCAATATGTAATCAATTTTGCAAAAGAACTCGGAGGAACAGTGTATGCAGTACAAGTTTTTAAAGAATTACCGAGATCGAGTAGTCTTCCCTCAGTAAATAAAACTTTAAAAGATATCTCAATCGCTACAATTGAGGAAAAACTGGACGCGGTTGATAAAAAAGGTGTCGATGTAATTGCATTACCGTTAGAAGGTGATTTATTAGAAGCGATTCCAGAATTTAATTTAAAACATTCTATAGATTTAATAGTTTTAGGACCTGAAAGTGGTAATATTAAAGATCCTTATTTCCTTGGTGAAATATCTGGAAGTTTGGTTAAAAAGACAGAAATACCTGTATTAGTAGTTCCTGAAAACTATATTTTTAAACCTATTTCTAAGATTTTGATGGCAATCAAATCTGGAATCATTAAAAAACAAAGTACTTTGTCTCCTGTAAAAGAAATTTTGAATACATTTAGTGCCGAAATGAAACTTCTTCAGGTGAAAACAACGGAGTTCTTACCAGAAGATGCAGAATTTCATAAGGATTTAGCTAAACTTATTAGTTCATTTAAATCCTCAGAAAATGGAACTTTATTTCAGGGAGTTTTAGAACATCTTAATGAAAACGATCCAGATTTATTATGCGTTTTTAGGCGTAGAAGAGGATTTTTTGCTAAGCTCTGGGAAGAAAATGTAGTACTGAAAAAAGATTTTGAAAGTAGAATTCCGTTATTAGTGCTTAAGGGAGCCAGATAGCAAATACCTAAAGGGGATGTAGCTCAGCTGGCTAGAGTGCTTGACTGGCAGTCAAGAGGTCGTGGGTTCGAGTCCCATCCTCTCCACAAATTAATAAAAGTTTGTACTTTTGTAATACATTTTCTAAAATATAGAGTAAATTCTATTTTTGTAAAAAGTGATATATGACATTGATTGAAAAAGCTTTAGAATTCGAGGGTAGAAAAATGAGTAACATGACTACCAGTGATAGGGTAGCAGCTTCTAGAGAAGCCAAGTCGCTTATTTTAAGTCTGAATGAGATTTATAAAGAAAGTAAAGATCCTGAAATCATGGATCTTATGAAACTATTAACCGCAAAAAAGCGTAAGATAGAAAAGCGATTAAAAGGAACTCCTCCAGAGATGTAATCCCTTAAAGGGTTTATTTTACTATCCCCCATATTTAGTGTTGTCTAATGAGGTTGTTAACCATTATAAGATAACAGTATTATTTCTCCATGCCTGAAAAATAAAGTTGGGTTAAAAAAAGATGTAGTTATCTATTTAAAACAAACAACCCTCAGGCTAACTACTTCCTGAGGGTCTGAATTGAAACTAAATTATAATATTTAACACAAACTCAACTTATACATAATTATGATTGTTTCAATTTTGCTATTCTTTTTGATTGATTTTTTTCCGTCGCGAATATAAGCTCTAATCTTCAATTTTTTGAACGAATTTTGAGTGATAATACACATTTAACGATCCGATAATATCTCATTAAAATCTTTGAGATTAAACCACTAAAAATCAACCTTTACTATATATTAGTATCTTTTCTCTCTAATTTGTTACCATATTCTTAGCCATTTTTTATCTAAAAATAGATGAATGACTATTTTTTTTCAAATAGCGTGCCAAATTCAGGAAATTGAGGTTAAAATGTTTATTAAATAAAAGAACCCTTGAGATAAAATACCTCAAGGGTTGGATTGAAACAAATCATTACTAATAATAAAATACACAAACTCAACTTATTATTATGCTATGAATAGGTGCTTCAACTAAATAGTGATTTCTCTTTATGAGAAATCGAAATACAAGACTCTTGAGGTAACTACTTCTCAAGAGCCTTGCTCAGAAAAAATAGTTTGCTTATAGTATAAACAAACTCAACTTATCGTTATACTTGGTGTTGTTACTATTTTACTGTACTGTTACGTTAAAAGTTACTTCGATATCAGTTTCTCCTCCAAAGTCATCTCGAGAGTCTCCAGTCTTTGTTGTAGGCTCATGAATCAAAAACGCTCTTACAATTCCTGTAGCAGCATCTGTAGATGACCAATCTGTAGAAATGTTAATTCCGATATTGTCACCATCGATAGTATCGTCAGATGCGTTTGTAAATGATAATCCAGTAACAGTGGTTTCATAAAAAACATAATGTTCATCTCTTTCCTCGATCACTTCTGCTGTAATATCCTCTACATCAGAAGGGTTTGATTCGTCAAGAAATTCAATTTTAAAATTATATGAAGAATTTGCAGATAGGGTAATTGCATCTTGGTTATCTTCAGTCCATGTGTATACTTGAGAAGCAGTTGTTCCAGATTCTAAAACTGTTAATCTAACTGTTGTAATTGTTTCTTCTTCATTAATTACTAGTGGATTATCATCATCACTACTACAAGATGTGAATGCTATAGTAAATAAAAATAATACCGCTAGTTTGTTAATTGTTGTTTTCATTTTTTTTAAAATTTAAAATTTATGTTAAGTGTAAAGTTTCTGCCAACATTATCGGCGTAGTATCGCTGTCTATTGAGGTAATCTCTATAATTTGTATCAAACATATTGGTAATGCTCATTCCAACAGTTAAATCTTTTCGATTCCATATATCAAAAACATATGACCCAGATATATCAAAAATGCTGTATCCTGCTGGAGTTGTAGAAACATCAACCAATGCAGTTTGTTCTACTCCATTTTCAATAAAATCTGTTTCAAAATTATTATCAGGAAATCTTGTTTGTTCTAATACCGAATGGTTTTTCAGTTTTAAGTTCCATCTTTCTCTTTCATATATCAATTCTGATCTAAAATTAGGTGCAGGCATATTAATTAAAGCTTCATCTGCTTCAGTATCTTGCCCATATATATAAGAAAAGGATGTATTAAACTTAAGATAATCTGTTATAGAAACTCCATAATCAATATCTACTCCATATAAAATAGCATTAGTTTGTGTATACTCCCATACTGGAAATGCTCCTCGTATTGTAAACTCTAATCCTGTTGGTTCTAATAATATAAAATCCTGTATACTGCTTAAATGAGGAGAAACTGTTAAACTTCCTACGCCAAATAAATCCTGATGCGCACTACTTAACGAAAACTTCAACGCTTTTTCTTGATCAAAACGTAAATCTCCTAACTCTATAATAGCAGCACTATGATGCAAGCCGTCACTGAATAATTCTACTGGATTTGGAGCACGATTAGCAAAAGAAACATTAAATAGAAGAGAATTCTGATTTCCATATAAATAATTAATTCCAGCAGAAGCAGAAACACTATGGTAATCAAAATTGGGATTCGTTAACCATTGATCTCCTTCATCTGCAATAATAAGATCTGCAAATTCTGCATTGTATCCTCGCTCATCCCAAAAATCTTTTCTATAAAATTTCTTGGCATCAATATTTACAAAATCGTATCTAGCGCCCAAATCTGCTTTCAAATTTTCTGAAATATTAAATTCTGTAATCGCAAAAACACCTGCAGACATTTTATTATAATCTGGTATCAGTCTTCGAATCCCAGTTTCAGGATTAGGAGTGTTAATCTGATATGTGTATTGAAATCCAATGTTTTTTGTAAAATCATCATTAGAATCAAATAAAAAGGAGCTTTCTAGATTATGAGTGACTAATTCTAAATCCAAACTCGCCTTATCCCGATCATCACCTCTTCTTATATCAAATTCTTTTCTGTTGTTATATTGAAAAGAATATTGAACGTTTAACTTTCCTAGGTTTTGAAACCTTTTGTATGCTTTTAGTTTTGCTAAATGATGCTGTGTCTCTTGTTTTGGGGCGTTAATATCATAAGTAAAATCATTAATAACTAATGGTTCCGAACTATTAATAGCTCTCACTAAATCTCCTACATTTCCAATGTGTGACGCTCTTAAAATCCCTTGTGAAGTATTAAAAAAACTATAATATCCTTCAAACCCATATGTAAAATCATTATATCCAAACCCTGTAGAGAAACTCTGTTCTCTATGTCCTGTATTACTTAAAACATAATCAGGAGCTTCACTATCTCCAAAATGCTTAACTGTACCCTGAAATTTAGCTCCCCATCCATCTTTAAAACCAAGATTTAGAGCTGAGTTGATTCCTCCTCCTCTACCATTACTACTTAGTGCCAATTGCGCTTTTCCAAAAATGGTATCTTGAAGCGTGGTTAATTTGTTTTCAGCTATGATTACACCTCCAATTGCATTTCCTCCATATTGTAATGCTCCTGCTCCTTTTATAACTTTAAGTTCATTAAAGGCATTGATATCTAGATTTGGTGAATGCTCTTCTCCCCATTCTTGATCTTCCTGACGAACTCCATTATTTATAATAATAATTCTACTACTATGTAATCCTTGTATAACAGGCTTGACAATAGTGTTTCCAGAAGTTAAACTATTTACACCTGATATTTCTTGTAATGCATCTCCAATTGATAGGCTGCTATATTGATCCAATTGTTTTCTACTAAGTCTATCTTCAGTCTGACTGTTGGTCGTTTTCTTTTGGCCAGAAGAAGCCACATCCACTTCTTCTAGATTTGTAAAGTGATGTTCTAAATAAAAATCTTTACTCGAAACCTCATTTAAATCGATAGTAACAACCTGAGAATTACAATCCTCATGAGATATGGTAAAGGCATAAGAAGTGGCGCAAAGTCCTGTTAATTTATACATCCCGTTACTGTCTGTTTTAACCGTTGTACTGTTAAACGTTATTGTTGCTCCTTCTAGAGATACTCCGTCGTGGAAATCAATTACACGACCAGAAAGTGTTTTATTACAATCCTGAGCGAATAAATAGTTAGCTGCTAGAAGAAACACAATATATAATGTGTTTCGTTTCATTATTTAAAAAAAAAGGATCTCTATTGCTAATAGGCAATAGTAAAATTGGTGAAAACACCTGATTAGTTAATAACTTAAACTACAGGTGGTGCTTTATTGAGGAAAGAATAATGTGACTCACTATTAGAATAGGTGTCTACATTATTGATCTGGATACGATCTACTGGAATAATAACCACTTTTGGTATTTCTGTAAAATCTACAGAAACGAAATCATCATCCAAATTTTCTGAAGCTAACTGACATATCTTACAATCCATATCATTAGCATCATGATCTACAGCGTGTAGATCCGCTAATTGCATAAAACTGAATAAGATCAGAAATACAGAAGCAATGATATGTTTATTAGACTTCATAAACGCAAATAAACAAAAAAAAATAAGAATCAATGCATATTTGATAACATAACTATGTTAAAATACTGCAAAATCTATAGATTTTTTAACAACTCTTAGCAAATCTTTAGGCATATCAACGCTCTCCCAAGGATGTTTAGCTCCAAAAACGTGATCTGCTCCTTCAACTAAAAACAATTCACTTTGTGGGTTCCAGCTATGTAGGTCTTTACCTTCTTGCATAGTTACTGTTGGATCTTTGGTACCATGAATAATAAGATGAGGGGCATTTATATTTTTTGTTGCTTTAGCTATAGTAAGCCTTTCTTTATTTTCTATAAATGATGTGTAAAACTCAAAATAATGTGGCATTTGTTGTTTGGTTCTGCCATTCTCTATGAAAAAAACACCTTCTTCTTTCCAGGTTTCGAATGCCTCTTCTTTGGGAAATCTACTTTCATAATCAGAAACACTTGCCCAGGTGATTAATTTACTAATTCGAGAATCCTCAGATGTTTTAATCATTGTAATACCGCCACCGCGTGAATGCCCGATTAAAGTAATTCGATCAGAATCTACATATGCTTTATACTCAAAATCAGGAGCGGTAATAAAGTCCAATACTGATGTTAAGTCATCAAGTTCTTTGATATAATTATTATACCCAAAAGCTTCTAAATCGGGGAAGTCTATTGGTTGTTCAATGGTTCCTCCATTATGAGAGAAATTAAATTTCACAAAGAAAAATCCCGCTTTTGCGAATGCTTCACCTGTCAAGTCCCAAGCACCCCAATCCTTGAACCCTTTATACCCATGGCAAAAAATAACTATCGGTTGTTGTGTCTTTGGTTTCTTATAAAACACATCAACCAAAATTGGTTTATCATGTTTCCCGTTTATAATTATATTTTTGTGTTTTGTTACCATAGCTATACTTCTTTTTCTGTAAAAGGAATTTCTAATGTTGAAATTTCAATAATTAACTTCTTAAGTTGCAACAGATATTCATCAAATACATCTGGAGTAATTTCATAATCTACTTTTCCTCTTACGGATGCTTTCGTTCCAAACTTTAGAAACCCTTCTTTGAGGTTTTTAAATGAAATGATTCCAGCGTTAAATGATTCTGTCCTTGGTTTTTCTTCATGCTGCATATAAGCATATGCTAGTACCTGAATTGCTTTGCTATACTTATAATCTTCAGTAATTACATCCCAATCCATAAGAACTACATCGCTTTTATTAACCTTTCCTGTTTTGTAATCGATGATCCGTAACTTCCCATCTATTTCATCAATGCGATCTACTTTTCCTTTAATATATACTGGAAAATCAAGTTCTGGTATCTTCAATTCAGTTTTTAGGTTATTCTCAATTGCAATAATTCTTACTTGTGCACCTGTTCTCAGGACTTTATCTTCAGCTTTCAAGAAGTTATAAATATATCTTTTAGCTACTTCAAAAATTAACAGGTTTTTACCTTGAGTGATGTCTAGTTTAGAATATTCCTTTCTGAATTGATATTTAATTTCGGTATCAATTTGAGAAATCATTTTTGTAATATCTTCAACTGTCAGAAATTGATTTTCGAGCGGCTTATAAAAATTCTCCAGTGTATTATGAATCACGGTTCCTAGCGTATTCGCCGCAATAGTCTCTTCAACTTGTTCACTTTCTTTGATCCCCAATATATACTTATAATAGAAATCTATGGGGTTTCTAATATAAGTTGTTAACCCAGAAGGGGACAATCCATGCGCTGACAATTCCTTTAATTTTTGAACGATTGCTTTGTTCTTTTCAACAACCAATGGAATTTTATTCAGCGTAGGAACTTCTGAAGAGGCGATATATTTAGATAGCTGATGCTCTGGTATTTTATCTATCTCTAACTGCCGTAAAAATCTACTTTTTTCTCCGCCACCAACTCCTTCATCCTCGGTATTGTATATAAGATACACATTTTTAGCTCTTTGGATTAAGCGATAAAAATGATACGTATATATCGCATCTTTCTCTTTATACGTAGGAAGATTATAGGCTCTTTTGAGGTCATACGGTATAAAAGAGTTCATACTTTTACCTGCAGGTAAAACTCCTTCATTGACCGATGTGATAATCACTGTTTCAAAATCAAGACAACGAGATTCTAACATCCCCATTAACTGCAGTCCATTAAACGGTTCCCCTCTAAAATCCAATGTCTCTGAACTTATAACATCTCTATACAAGTGATATAAAGAAGAGATCGTTGTAAAATATTGATAGCTGTTACTCAATGCCAATAACTTATTAAATACAAGATGAAAATGATATACATACTCTAATTCTAAAGAATTCTGTTCTGTATCTAAGCTTGTTTTTAATAATTGCACTATTTTTCTACATTGCTCTATCGCTTCTTTTGCCGTATTCCAAGGCGAAAATAATGCATCAATGATGCTAACTTCTGATTCACCAATATTCTGCTGTAATTTTTCTGTGGTTATAAAAACCAGATTTTCTCTGGAAATCATAGTGACCAATTGATACGCAAATGAACCAAGTAACCAATGTGCTGGCTGGCTGTTTAAAATCTCTAAAACCGACTTGTAATACAACCCTTTGGGGTTAGGGTTTTTATGTAGTATAAATAATAATTCGAAGAAAGAAGCGATTGGCACCTCTTTTAGTGGAAGTCCCATCGTTATATTGAGCGAATCGACTGATTCTGGTAATGCATTAAGAACAGGCAACAGCAAGGATTCGTCTGCCAAAACCAATGCAGTATTTTCTATATCTGATGATGGTATTGACGAGAGTATTTGACCTGCTAATTTGGCCTGACCAATATTTTTAGGAACACCGATTAACTTTATATCTTTTGAGGATGAAAAATTATCTCTTATCCATTTAAATGGTTTTTCTTGATAATAGCTCCATTGATTTTTATATTCTCTTAGAAACAAAGAAGCCTCATGGTACTTGTTTTTTATAAAAAAAGTATCGGCATCCCAATATATCTCTCCTATATTAGCTTCTAATAAAGATTGAAAAATATGTTGTTCAGCATTATTCAAGGCATTAAAACCAACAAAAATATGCTTCTGCGTATTTTCTTTTATATAATCGGTTATATTTTCTGAAGCCTCTCTATATAGTAATCCTTGATAACCTATTTTTTTTTCGAGAAGTTTACTTTTAAAGTTAGTATAATAATCAGACAAGTTATTCCAAAAACTAACATAGTTTTGTATCAGTTCTGTCTTTTCTTTCTGAAGATACCAATGATTTAGATCTTGTATTCCTGACAGGTATGAAAAAAAACTCTGGTGATCTATACAGTATCTATCAATTTCATTAAAATCATGAATCAAGGTTTGCGCCCAGCTACTAAATGTTTCAAGGCTTTCTTTTTCTAAATGATTATGTGTAGTGAGATACGTTTCGTAAAACTCAAATAGTGTTTGGATCGCATCAATCTGTCGTAACCCAGATAATTGTGTAATAAAGTCTTCTATACTCCATATAACGGGTGCAAAAAATGTTTGATCAGGATACTGGTTCAGTAACTCTTTTTTTAGAAAAAGACCTGCTCTTTTGCTTGGAAGAATAAAAATAAGCTTACTAATATTCTGATGCTTACTTTTTACTTCTGATATGATTTCTTTTAAAAAACTATCCACCCATTAAAAATAAAAAACGTCCCGAATAATCGGGACGTTTTCTTATTTATTATTTAGTGATATATAATTACTTCACTAAATTGATCTCTACACGTCTGTTTTGTGCTCTTCCAGCTCTAGTTTTATTAGAAGCAACTGGTCTTTCTTCTCCATAACCAATAGCAGATAATCTGAACTGATCAATACCATTACTAGTTAAGAAGTTCTTAACAGCGTTCGCTCTAGAATCAGATAACTTCTGATTTGCGTTTGCACCACCTTGGCTATCTGTATGTCCTTCGATAACGAATTTAGCTGTTGGATATTCTTTAAGGATTTTGATGATATCATTTAATACCTTAGTAGACTGCTCTTTGATTGTAGATTTACCAGAATCAAATAATACTTGTGCAGCATACTCATTTAAAGTTTTCTGAATTTCTTCAGTTACTTCTGGGCATCCGTTGTTAGCAACAGTACCAGCAACATCAGGACAGTTATCATCCTTGTCTAATACTCCGTCACCATCTTTATCTTGGTAAGGACATCCATTGTTAGCAGCAGGACCTGCTTCATTAGGACAACCATCTTTAGCGTCAGTGATTCCATCACCATCAGCATCAGGACATCCATTTAAGTTAGCTAAACCAGCAACTGTAGGACACTCATCTTTAGGATCTGCGATTCCATCACCGTCTGTATCAGGACATCCGTTAAATTCAGCAGCTCCAGCAGTATCAGGACAGTCATCTTTAGCGTCAGTGATTCCATCACCATCAGTATCAGGACATCCATTAAATTCAGCTAAACCAGGAACATCAATACACTCGTCATCTTTGTCATATATTCCATCACCATCAGTATCTTTACCTCCGAAAGCGAAAGTAAGTCCAGCAGAATGTTGGAAATGAGTTGGAGGATAGTTATTAACCTCGTAATCTTCGAATACGTGCTTATAAGTAGTTTGAATGTTGAAAGCTAAGTTTTCAGTCAACCAAAGATTAAGACCTAAAGAACCATTTAAAGTTCCAGCACCAATCTCATCAACCCAAGTATAACCTCCACCTACTCCTAGGTAAGGGTCAAACCATTTTGTTTTTAATAAGTTTTTAAGACTATAGCTTATGTTTGCATCTGCTGCATAATAAGATAAGTCATCTGCAGTAACTGCAGTTCCATCAGGAGTTTCTCCTAATTTATCTATTTTGTTTACTGATCCCGCAACAGAAAAAGTAAAACCATCTCCTATATATCTTCCAATAGATAATCTAGATACAGATGGAAGAATGTTCCAGTGGTCACTAGCGTTAAAAAACTCGTCAAAGATTTCTCCTTGTATAGGTAAATCTCCTCCGGTAGGAAAGATATCAACAGCATTAACGCCAATCGATACTGCCCAAGGGTTGTTTTGATCTTGTGCATTCGCAGTACTAAACCCAAGTACTAATAACGAAGCCACTAAAAATCTGCTAAGATGTTTCATATTCAATAATTTAATTTTTAAGTGTTAATTAGAGCAAATGTAATATGTTAAAAATTACTGTCAAAGACAAAACTAATAAATTTTTCTTAATAGGCCAGTGTATATCGACCTTTGCGAAGTTTTTAAAGTTCCAATTAATCCCCTTAAGCACCCCTCAAATGTGAAAAAAATGACCTGCTAAAACAAAATTTACGGTAATAATTTCCATAAATACGCTACAATTATAAGATAAAAATATTTTTTATCAGTAAATTTCTACTAGTAATTACGAAAATAATTGTTATTTATATATATTTTAAAGTGATTTTGTCATTAAAATATACAAGTATTCCTTGGTTTAATTGATACCCCATTGCCTCAAGAAGCAAACCATAATCTTCTAATTGTTTTGTATGAGAATTACTGTGATTCCCTGTTTTATAATCAATTACAGTAGCTAACCCTAAGGGGTCAATTACTACCCTATCTGGTCTATATATTTCTCCATTAGATATAATATCTCTTTCATTTAACACCGTATTCTCTTCAGAAAAATAATTCGACAGTTCTGGATGATAGATTACCCTTTTTAATTCAGTATAGAGTATTTCTTTTTCCAAAAGGCCTATCATTCCCATTTCAAATGCATTTTCTACAACAACATCCAAATCTTTATGAGTATATATAAACGACATTAAATCGTGTACTAAATTTCCTTTTTCTATTGCAGCTTCCTGAGATGTATCCCATAACTTTCCAGAATTGGTAACAATATTTACTTTATATTTTTTCTTAGAATTCTCAAATTTAGTTACTAATACATTTTTCGTTTTAACATCTGTTTCGATAATTTCTTCAGCTGCTTTTTTAGCATCACCAAAGCTATATACCAATTGCTCACTATTCCATTTTCCAGTATGTATTAAATAATTTATTAGCTTTCCAGAAAACTTGTTCGGATTATTTTCTCCTCTACTATTTATTTCGGCTTTAGAAATAATATACAATTGTTCTTCTGCTCTTGTTAAAGCAACATATAAAAGATTAAATGCATCTAACTCCAATTGAGATTGTCTCTTCAGAACATTTTTTTCTCCAACAGCACCATACGCTGAAATTTCTTTATTGTAATTAACAAACACTTCTTCAAAGCCATTAAAATCTTCCTTAGCTACTGGCAACCATGTTTTAGGTTCAAGTTCTTTATATACATCAATATTAGCATAAGGATAAATAACACAAGGAAATTCCAATCCTTTAGATTTATGTATGGTCATTATCTGAATTGCATCTTCTCCTTCTGGAGCTACTATGCTTAGTTTCTCTTTTTTCTGTTCCCAATATGATAAAAAACCGATAATCCCTTCTGAGTTTTTTTGAGTGTAACTAAACACTATATCCAAAAGAAACTGGAGATATGCTGGAGCCGAGTTAGTAAGGTTGAAACTACTCACAATATACTCCACTCCTTCATAAAAAGGTTTTACATCTAATTCACTAAAACTAAACTCAATCCCCAAGGACTTAATTTCTTCGCTGAATACTTTTTTATCTGTAAACACCATTTTAGCCAAAAAAGAATGTTTATCAATGATCGTATATTGTTCTGCTATGAAATGCAAAACATTGGTTTTTGCCAACAATTCTTTAGGAAACACAAACCAAGTAAGGATGTCTATTACAAAACGGACTCTTGGATCATTTTTAAGCAATAAAGTTTCTGAAGATATAATGGACAATCCTTTTTCTGTTAGAAAATCAGCGATCAAAGCCCCTTCTTTTTGTTTTCTTGTGAGTACACAAATTTGATTGAGTCTATATCCTTTTTCTGTAAGTTCTAAGACAGATTGATATACTCGTTCTGGATATATTTCGTTTTCTTCTGTTACATTTTTTGCGTTAATAAAAGACAGATTTACATATCCTCCTTTTTTATCATTATACTCCTGATTGTTTCCTAATAGATATAGTTTTTTATGTAGTTCACTACTAAAATCATTTGACAAAAAAGTAAATAAATCATTGTTAAACCTAATAATCTCTCTACTACTTCTATAATTTTTAGGTAAATCTAGCACTTGTTTTTCTTCGATAGAAAACGGATTTTGATCTAAAGAAAGATTAATAAATTGCTCTGCTTTTCCTCCTCGCCATCTATAAATAGCCTGTTTTGCATCTCCAACAATAGTGATTCGCCCTCTTTTTCCCGTCAGTGTTTCTGAAGATATCGCATTATCTATAAGTGGAATAATATTCTTCCATTGTAATTCTGAAGTGTCCTGAAATTCATCTATAAAATAATCCCGATACCGTTCTCCCAATCGTTCATATATAAAAGGAGCTGGTTGATCTTGGATAGCTTCGCTAATAATTTTATTAAACTCCGAGATTAACAAAATGTTCCTTTCCTTCTTGATCTTTTGAAGTTCTTTGTTAATGACATGTAATACAGAAAGAGGTATAATGTTTTTAATTACATTTTCAAACAAACCGACTTCTAATAGTTGTTGCTTGGACTCTAGAAACGCTTCTTCAATACGGGATCTAATATTGTCAATAGCGTCTTTTTTGGATGTATCCAACTTTGATCCGTAAAACGATGCGGTTTCAATATTTTGCTTCCAAGCCGCTTTAAAATCTAACTTCGTTTCTCCATTAGCTAACTTTTGAAAATGATTAGGTATAGATCCACGAGTAAAATCATTATATGCTACTCCAATTTCACGTATTTTATCTAAAACTTCTTTTGAAGTGGTAACAATCTTATTTTTGGTAACTGTAATCTTCTGAAGCAATATTTTTTTTAAATCTTCAAAATCTTCTATAGTTTTATCTGAGAGTTTATCGAGATAAGCTCTATCATTTTCACTAAATAAAAGGCGTGCTGCTTTATTAAGCTCTACCGTAATATCCCAACTCTTATCTTCTTCTAATTTACTTAGCGCAAATTCTATAATTGTTTTTGTTAACACTTTGTCTTCTCCAACCTTAGCTACCACAGCATCCACTGACTCTTCAATTAACGATTCGGTATCCATTTCTATTTCAAAATTCATAGGAATCCCTAAATCTCGAGCAAATGTTCTAATCACTCTATGTGTAAATGTATCTATGGTAACAATATCAAATGCTGCATAATTATGCAAAATGCTTTTAAGAACACGATTCGCTTTTTGTTTTACAATATGCTCTTCTAGTCCAGTATCATTTGTAATATCTTGTAATAACGACACATATTTTGGCGAGGTTACAGATTCACTTATACCCACCAGGTTTTCTAAAACTCTGGTTTTCATTTCAGCTACTGCTTTATTGGTAAAAGTGATCGCTAAAATATTCTTATAACTATCCTTGTATTCTCCAGTTAATAATGTGGTTAGATACGCTTTAACTATGGTATACGTTTTTCCTGCTCCAGCAGCAGCATTATATATCGTAAAAGCGTATTGAGAATTCAAGTTTGTTTTTTTACTAAAGTATCAAAAAAGTGTAGTTTTCGAGTATCAATATTAAATAAATATAAAAAGAGAACACCTCCGATATCACAAGAAGTTTACAAAAAAAGGATTTAATCAATTTATAACAAATATTAATTTTTATTGATCACTCTAATTCCTAAATTTGGGTTCATTTTTTTTCTTATTAACTAAAAAAGTAGATTATGTCATTCGAATTACCAAAATTAAACTATGCCTTTGATGCGCTAGAACCAAATATAGATGCACGTACTATGGAAATTCACCATGATAAACATCATGCAGGATATACTAGTAAATTAAATGCGGCTATTGCGGGATCTGATTTAGAAGGTAAAACTATAGAAAACATTCTTATCAACCTGGATAAGTCTAATAGTGCTGTTAGAAATAATGGTGGTGGTTTTTATAATCACAGTTTATTCTGGGAAGTTATGTCTCCTAACGGAGGTGGAGCTCCTTCTGGTGAACTAGCCGATGCAATCAATGCTGCTTTCGGTTCTTTTGAAGCATTTAAAGATGCTTTTTCTAAAGCGGCTGCTACCCAATTCGGTTCTGGATGGGCGTGGTTATGTGTTCAAGAAGGAGGTAAAGTGGATGTATGCGCTACACCAAATCAAGATAATCCTTTAATGCCAGGTATTGGTTGTGGAGGAACTCCTATTTTAGGGTTAGATGTTTGGGAGCATGCATATTATCTAAATTATCAAAATCGTCGTCCTGATTATATCTCTGCGTTTTTTAACGTGATTAACTGGGATGAAGTATCTAGTAGATACGCACAAGGAAAATAAAACAACTATACGATTAAAACAAAAAGAGTCGCATAAACTGCGACTCTTTTTTATATCTGTATTTTACGAAATGTCATAAAATAAAAAAAGGTGGAAAGTCCACCTTTTTTTGCCCCAAATCTACCATGAACTTAACCTACTTATGCTATGGCTCTGCTAATATAAAGCGTTATTTCATTGTGTAAAAATGTTTTAGATGAAAAGCTAAAATACTTGTTGAAATACACAATTTAACTGATTTTAACAGCGTGGTTTTTTAATTTTTTAGTACGCGCGCTCGTTTTTACCTTCAAAGAAATTTATAAATGCCTTATTCACGACTCTATTCCCTCCAACAGTAGGGTAGTCACCTGTAAAATACCAATCTCCTAAGTTCTTAGGGCAGGCTATATGCAAGTTATCCACGGTTTGATAGATGATTTTTATTTCAGCATTTACGGACTCATCACTAAGTAATTCTGCTATTTTATCACTTATTTCTTGATCAGAAAACCCTTCATAGATTTCTTTTACAAAATTCTGAACTTCTTCATCAGCTAGATTTTCTTGTGCTTTACACTTATCATAAACCTGCTCTACTAAATCATAATTACCGTTTTCTTTTAATAACTCCAAAGCAGCCTTAAATGCAATAAGACCTTCAAGTCTTGCCATATCAATTCCATAACAATCTGGATAACGAATCTGTGGAGCCGAAGAAACTACAATAATTTTTTTAGGCTTCAATCTATCGAGCATCTTAATAATACTCTTTTTCAAAGTAGTACCTCTTACAATACTATCATCGATTATTACGAGATTATCTTCTTTTTTTACAACTCCATAAGTTACATCATAAACATGAGCGACTAAGTCATCCCTGCTACTGTCTTCTGTAATAAAAGTTCTCAACTTAGCATCTTTAATTGCTAACTTTTCAGTTCTCAATCGATATGAAAGAATTTCTGATAATCGTTCATCAGTTAATGATTCTTTCTCAGAAAGTATGGTTTCGTTTTTTTGTTTGTTCAACTCATCCTGTGCCGCTTCTACCATTCCATAAAAAGAAGTTTCTGCGGTATTAGGAATGAAAGAAAAAACAGTATTCACAGTATCATGATTAATTTCTTTTAATACCTGTGGCATAATTAATTTACCAAGATTTTTTCTCTCTTCATATATTTCTGCATCACTTCCTCTAGAGAAATAAATACGTTCAAAAGAACATGCTTTACGCTCTAATGGTTCAATAATTTTATGTACTGCAGCATTACCGTCTTTCTTAACAATAATAGCTTTTCCAGGATCTAACTCTATAACCTCATCAAAAGGCACATTAAATACGGTCTGAATTACTGGCCTCTCTGAAGCTACAACCACAACCTCATCATCTTTATAGTAATATGCTGGACGTATTCCCGCAGGATCTCTAAGTACAAATGCATCTCCATGTCCTAACATTCCTACCATGGCATATCCACCATCCCAATCTCTTGATGATTTTTTAAGAATCTTAGCTACATTTAATCGTTCTACGATTTGTGGAGAAGCATCAACCTTGCTATAACCTTCTTTTTTAAGCTTTTTATATAACTTAGCGACTTCAGAATCTAAAAAATGCCCTATTTTTTCCATTACTGTAACAGTATCCACTTTATCTTTAGGATGCTGTCCTAATCTTACCAGATTATCAAACAATACATTATTGTTTGTCATATTAAAGTTACCTGCTACAATAAGGTTACGATGCATCCAGTTGTTTTGCCTTAAGAAAGGATGTACACTTTCTACACTATTCTTACCAAATGTTCCATAACGAACATGCCCTAATAATACTTCTCCAATATAAGGAATGTTCTTTTTTTGTTGTTCTACATCATCCACATATTCTGGATGACTTTCTAATTCATGATTAATTCTGTCATTAATCTGAGAAAAAATATCTTGGATGGGTTGTGGTTCACATGAACGAACTCTACTTATATATCTTTCTCCTGGAGGCGTGTCTAGTTTTACACTAGCAAATCCAGCACCATCTTGTCCACGATTATGCTGTTTTTCCATCATTAGATACATTTTATTTACTCCATAAAATGCGCTTCCATATTTTTCCTTATAATATTCTAATGGTTTTAGTAGTCGGATAAATGCTATTCCGCATTCATGTTTTAAGGCATCACTCATTGTATTCCAAAAATTCTATTGTTGTGTTATCGTAGGTATTATTCATATTAAAAAAGCCCTTACACAAAATGAGCAGGGCTATTTATTTATCATTCAGATAATTCTATTTCGAATTGTGTCAATTCCCTAAATTGCTGAAGACGTTTCTGAACTTCTTCTCGCCTCAAATCTTCCATTCGTTCTGTTCCAAATTTCTCCACACAAAAAGAGGCTAGGTTCGAAGCGTGAATAATTGCTTTTTTCATGTTCTCAAAAGAGATATCACCTGTTTTAGCAATATACCCTGTAAAACCTCCTGCAAAAGTATCTCCTGCACCTGTAGGATCAAATACTTCTTCTAATGGTAATGCTGGCGCAAAGAAAATCTGTCCATCATGAAATAATAGTGCTCCATGCTCACCTTTCTTAATCACTACATATTTAGGTCCCATTTTTTCGATAGCTCTTGCAGCCTTTACAAGTGAATATTCACCACTTAATTGTCTTGCTTCCTCGTCATTAATTGTAATTACATCTACTTTGGCAATCACTTTCATCAAATCTTCTAAAGCATTATCCATCCAGAAGTTCATAGTATCCAACACCGCTAACTTAGGCTTAGTTGACATTTGTTCTAAAACACTAAGTTGAACTAATGGATGCAGATTTCCTAACATTACAATTTCTGCATCTTTATATTCATTAGGAACTACTGGATTAAAATCAGCCAATACATTAAGCTGAGTATCTAATGTATCTCTAGAATTTAAATCATTATGATATCTTCCACTCCAGAAAAAAGTCTTCCCACCTTTTACAACCTCTATAGCAGAGGTATCAATGTTTTTAGCCTGAAGCATTTGAATATATTCTTCTGGAAAATCTTCTCCAACTACAGAAACAATAGCAGAAGAAATATTAAAGTTAGCTGCAGAAAGGCCTATATATGTTGCAGCTCCACCTAAGATCTTATCTGTTTTACCAAAAGGTGTTTCGATAGCATCAAAAGCCACGGTACCTACAATAAGTAATTTACTCATAAAATAGCGTAATAATTTTTTTGCAAATATACGTTTTACTTTTGAGTCGGAAAGACATTAAAGCAAACTTACTTTCTATCAAAATCTATACTTCTTTTACCTCTCTTATATTCACTGATTTTATTATATACTTTCTAAAAAGGCGATATCCAATCCTGTATTAATTACACGTTTTTTAAAACAAAGTCGCACTATAAGAAGTGCATATTAACAACTAATAATCAGGGTGATTCACTAAAAAACTTCATGAAAACAGAGTTCAATTTTTTACGGTTTTAGCGTACTTAATAAATGGTTTTATTCTTTTTTCTTTCAAATAAATTTGCATTCCTACTAAAAATTTGTTAATTTTATGAGATATTTAACAAAAACTCAACTATATTATGAAAAAAAGTAAGATGGCTAGACTTGCTCTAGCTACACTAGTTTCGTTTTCTCTATTTAATTGTGAAAAGGATACCGAGGATGTATTAGAGGTAAATCAGGTTGATAATTCTAAAAGTGCCCATGTATGTATTGCAAAGTGGAATTTATCTGATGACACAAAAGCGACCAGCGTCAAAGATGTACAATGGGATCCTGGTCAAACTATTCGTATAAAATTTTTAAACGGGAGTAGCTTTGTTCAATCCAAAGTAAGACAGTATGCAGTAGAATGGGAAAACTATGCAAACCTTAAATTCGAATGGGTTTCCTCTAACAGCAGTGCAAACATTAAAATTGCTTTTAGAGAAGGTCAATACGCAAATGAGGCAGGTTCATGGTCCTATTTAGGAACTGATTCTAATCGCTACTCACATAGTATGCATTTTGGATGGTTTAATAATAATACGACAGATTCAGAATTTAGAAGAACTACAATCCATGAATTTGGACATGCACTTGGATTAATTCATGAGCATCAAAATCCTGTTGCTGGAATTAATTGGGATAGAGAGGCTGTTTACGCATATTATGCTGGTCCACCAAACAATTGGTCTAGAGCGCAGGTTGATAACAATCTTTTTAGACGTTATGAGGCGAGCATTACTAATTATAGTACTTATGATCCTTTATCAATTATGCACTATCCTATTCCTGCAGAACATACGCTAGATGGAGTTGGAGTGGGTTCTAATTCTCAATTATCAGCAACGGATAAAGCTTTTATTGGCTCGATCTATCCATTTCCTGATACAGGAGGTGATCCATGTGCTGGTGTAGCACCATATAGTGGTAGCGCTTCGTATTCTACTGGAGATAAAGTTACTTATAACGGAGATTTATACCAAAGAACTTCTACTGGATGGTCAAATCTAGGAGCATGTGGTCCTGTTAGTACTGATCCTTGTGACGGTGTAGCACCATATAATGGTAACACTTCGTATTCTGCGGGAGATCAAGTTACTTATAACGGAGATTTATATCAAAGAACTTCTACTGGATGGTCAAATCTAGGAGCATGTGGTGGGTAAAAAACACTAATAATAAGATAGATTAAAAATAAGAAATGCCCTGAGTTTTACTTCAGGGCATTTTTTTACATATAATATCTTGATACTATAACATCGTTTTATTTTCTACCAAAATCAGCAGGAATTTCGCCCCATGCTTTGGTTTCCCACTTAACTATTACCGTAGTATATTTATTTTCTTTAAGCCAAAGGATTGCGCGATCTACCAAATCAAACATTTCATTATTTTTAGCATTACGCTTAAGCTTTGTTTTACATGTCTTTTTTTTCACCCATCCCATAGCAATTCTAGAATCAGTGTACAAAATTCTATCACTTCCTTTCTTTTTTAGATACGCCAAGCCATGAACTAATGCTAGAAACTCACCAATATTATTGGTTCCTTGGGGAAAAGGTCCTTGATGAAAAAGTTGTTTTTCGGTCTGTGTATCTACACCTCTATATTCCATTTTTCCAGGATTACCGCTAGATGCGGCATCTACAGCTATAGAATATAGATTAGGTTCTCCTATTTTTGATAATTGTTCATCTGTTAGAGAAGCTTTAGGTTTGCTTTTACCTTTATAATCTTCATAATCTCCATTATATGCCTTTTTTGCCATATCAAAAGACTCAAAAGACTTGTATTTTGCGCTAGCATATCCCTTAACTGCGGCTTTACAATCATCCCATTTAGTGTATATACCAGGTCTGTGACCTTCCCAAACCACATAAAACTTTTCCTTTTTTGCCATTTTTAGCTAATCATTTACCTTCTATACTTCATCCCTTAAACCTAAAACCTTTTCTATAACGTTAGGAAAGTGTTTATATTCTAGTGTATGAATTGCCTTAGCCACATCTTCTGCGGTATCTTCTTTACGCACTAACGTTTTTGCCTGAAAAATAATAGCTCCCTCATCATAATGTTCGTTTACATAATGGATCGTAATACCACTTTCTTTCTCCTTATTTCTAACTACTGCGTCGTGAACATGGTGTCCATACATACCTTTTCCTCCATATTTAGGAAGTAATGCTGGATGGATATTGATTACTTTATTTGGAAAAGCATCAATAACTTTTTTAGGAAAGATCCATAAAAATCCAGCTAATACAATAATGTCAGGTTGTGCATCAGTAAGTATGTTTAACACTTCATTTGTGTCATAAAATGACTGTTTGTCAAAGTGTAACGCCTTTACTTTTAGGTCATGAGCACGTTTCAAGACTTTGGCACGCAGGTTGTTAGAGAACACATGTGTAACCTCAGCATTCTTTCGATCCTGAAAGTGTTTTATTATATTTTCGGCATTGGTACCAGAGCCGGAAGCAAAAATGATAATACGCTTCATAGTTTGATTGAATTGTTAATTAGAGAGCACAAAAAAAATAATTATTATCCATTTTTAGGTAGCAAAAAGCCAATACTTCCATATATTTGATAAAATACAAATACATTTTTATAGGATTGTGGGGTTTTAAAATAAAGTTTTTTATTTTTGCCACCTAATTAAAAAATTAAAATTAAACATTATGTCAGACATTGCATCAAGAGTAAAAGCGATAATCGTTGACAAATTAGGAGTAGACGAAAATGAGGTTGTAACTGAAGCTAGCTTCACAAACGATCTAGGCGCTGATTCGTTAGACACTGTAGAATTGATTATGGAATTCGAAAAAGAATTTGATATTCAGATTCCAGATGATCAAGCTGAAAACATTGCAACAGTTGGTCAAGCAATATCTTATATTGAAGACGCAAAGTAATAACTTCACAACACAATATGAATCTTAAGCGAGTTGTAGTCACAGGACTAGGGGCATTAACGCCCATCGGTAACAATATTGAAGAGTATTGGGATGGATTAGTACATGGTAAAAGCGGTTGCGCACCCATTACTTATTTCGACACCGAAAATTTCAAGACTAAATTTGCTTGCGAAGTCAAAAATTATAATCCCACAGATTATTTCGAAAGAAAAGAAGCACGTAAACTTGATAAATTTGCGCAGTACGCTATTGTTTCTTCAGAAGAAGCAATAAAAGATGCTGCTATTGATCTTGAGAAGGTTGATAAATTTAGAGTTGGTGTTATCTGGGGTGCTGGTATCGGTGGATTGGAAACTTTTCAGGAAGAAGTAATTGGTTATGCCAAGGGAAGCGGAACACCTCGTTTCAATCCTTTCTTTATTCCGAAAATGATCGCTGATATTGCTCCTGGACATATTTCTATCAGAAATGGTTTTATGGGACCTAACTATACTACGGTTTCGGCTTGTGCCTCTTCTGCCAATTCAATGATCGATGCTTTAAACTATATTCGTTTAGGGCACTGTGATATCATTGTTACTGGAGGAAGTGAAGCGGCAGTTACTATTGCTGGTATGGGAGGGTTTAATGCTATGCATGCATTATCAACAAGAAATGAGAGTCCAGAAACTGCCTCTAGACCTTTTGATGCAACCAGAGATGGTTTTGTATTAGGAGAAGGTGGTGGAGCCCTTATTCTTGAAGAATATGAACACGCTAAAGCACGTGGTGCAAAAATCTATGCAGAGGTTGTAGGTGGTGGAATGTCTAGTGATGCTTATCACATGACTGCACCTCATCCAGATGGGATTGGAGTAGAACGTGTAATGCTTAACTGTTTAAGAGATGCAGGTGTAAAACCAGAACAAGTAGATGCTATAAATACTCACGGAACATCCACTCCTTTAGGAGATGTTGCCGAATTGAAAGCAATTACTAAAGTTTTTGGTGATCATGCACCTAACATGAATATAAATTCAACAAAATCTATGACTGGACACTTACTTGGTGCAGCTGGAGCTATAGAATCAATTGCTTCTATACTTGCGATGCAACATGGTATGATTCCACCAACAATCAATCACACTACTGTGGATGAAAACATAGATTCTAGGTTAAATTTAACTTTAAACAAAGCACAAAAACGTGATATTACATATGCAATGAGTAATACTTTTGGCTTTGGAGGTCATAATGCTTGTGTGTTATTTAAAAAACTAGACGAATAATAATGAGTGTTATTCGCAACATATTAAGTTCCCGCTCTGACAAGAACGGGAATTTTTTTTCAAAAATTCAAAAAATCCTTGGGTTCAAGCCCAAAAATATTGGTCCTTACGAAAAAGCTTTTACACATAGATCATTAAATCTTAAGGACAAAAAAGGAAATGCTGTCAATTACGAAAGATTAGAATTTCTTGGTGATGCTATGCTAAGCAGCGTTATTGCCGCTCATCTTTTTAAAGAAGTTCCCGAAGGTAATGAAGGATACCTTACAAAAATGAGAGCTAAAGTAGTAAGTAGAAAGCACCTGAATGAATTAGGGAAAGATTTAAAATTGATTGACCTTGTTCGTACAAATATTCCAAAATCTCAATTCGGAATTAATATCCACGGAAACTTATTTGAAGCACTAATCGGTGCTATTTATCTAGACAGAGGATTTGTCTATTGTGAACGATTTATCCACGAAGCAGTTATCAACCCATATGTTGATATAGAAAGCCTCGAGGGACAAATTATTAGTTATAAAAGTCTATTGATAGAATGGTGTCAAAAAGAGAAAAATAACTTTAATTATGAAATTTACGAAGACACAGGAAAAGATGAGATGAAACATTTTGCTGTAAAACTTTGGATTGATGAAAAGGTAGTTGCTAAGGCTCGTGCAACTTCTAAGAAAAAAGCAGAAGAAAAAGCTTCAAAACGTGCATATTTTGCATTGCAATCAAAAATCAATTTGCCGTAACATTTCGTTGTTTTTTTAATATCTTAAAAAAAAAGAATAACGTAAAAAAATACAGTTTTGTCTCTCGCTTAGCTCACAATTAGTTAAAAGATACTAACTCAATCGTTTTCGTATAATTTCTTTATGCTTTATTAAACTTCTAAGGGTATTTTATTTGTATATTTCTCGATAATTCTGGAAAAATGTAATTTATAATGGCAGTCCAAAGGTTAATATTAGATACCATTGATGATGATGATTATGATCTAATTGCTATTCATTGTTCATTAGATTCATATAGACTTGCCTTTATGTTAAATAAAGATATGGATCTTCGACTTTCCAGAAAAAAAAATGATATAAAATTTGAATATGATTCTTATTCAGCACATTTTCCGCTGTTTCAGTATCACAATCATTTTCAATACAACACGTATAGTCTTTTGGGAAATAAGTTTAGAACAAAAATTGAATCCAATACGGTGTCGACAAGTTTATTTACGTCGACAGAGGAGAGCAATTACGTTACTAAATATTTAATCCCAGAATTAAAAAATGTAGATTATTTTTTAAAGATCGAAGCTGAAAATTATCAGTTTTCTAGCAAGTCATTGACTGCTAGATTGTTAACCATTCCGCAAATCATAACAGCTTATGTTGTGGATTATACCCAACTAAAATCAAAGAACAACTTAATATTTGAATAATGCCAAAACGTAAAAAGACTAAAATAGTGGCAACACTTGGACCTGCTACCAGTACTAAAGGTATTTTGAAAAAAATGCTAAATGCAGGTGTAAATGTTTTTAGAATAAATTTTTCTCATGCCGACTATGAAGATGTAAAAGAACGCGTAAAAATGATACGTGACTTAAGTGAAGAATTTGGTTATAATGCAGCGATATTAGCAGATTTACAAGGGCCCAAATTGAGAGTTGGTGTCATGAAAGGTGATGTGATCGTTCAGGATGGTGATTTTATTAACTTTACAACAGGTACTCCTTTTGAGGGCACTGCAGAAAGTGTCTATATGAACTATGCTGATTTTCCTAAAGATGTTAAATCAGGGGAACGAATTCTACTTGATGACGGGAAATTAATATTTGAAGTAGTTTCTTCTAATAATAAAGACACTGTTAAGGCTAAAGTAATACAAGGAGGACCTTTAAAATCAAAAAAAGGAGTGAATCTTCCTAATACTGATATCTCTTTACCAGCGCTTACTGAAAAAGATGTAAAAGATGCAATTTTTGCCTGTAGTTTAGAAGTAGATTGGGTTGCATTATCTTTTGTACGTCATGCTCAGGATCTTATAGAGCTACAAGACTTAATCAAAGAACATAGCGAACACAAAATTCCTATTGTAGCCAAAATCGAAAAACCTGAAGGTGTTGAGAATATTGATAAAATTGTAGCTTATTGTGATGGTTTAATGGTAGCTAGAGGGGATTTAGGAGTAGAAATTCCAGCGCAAGAAGTACCTCTGATTCAAAAGAAATTAGTTTTAAAAGCTAAAACAGCTCGAATACCGGTGATCATTGCAACGCAGATGATGGAAACTATGATCGACAGCTTGACACCAACTCGTGCCGAGGTTAATGATGTAGCTAATTCTGTAATGGATGGTGCAGATGCCGTAATGTTATCTGGCGAAACATCTGTTGGTAAATATCCAGTGCAGGTTATTGAAACAATGACCAAGATAATTAATAGTGTAGAAAACTCTGATCTTATACAGGTTCCGCAAAACCCTCCTCATATCAGAACGAATCGATTTATCACGAAATCTATCTGCTATCATGCAGCTCACATGGCTAATGACATTGACGCTAAAGCAATTTGTACATTAACAAACAGTGGATATACTGCTTTTCAGATCTCTGCTTGGAGACCAGGAGCACATATTCTTGTTTTTACCAGTAATAAAAGAATTCTTTCGCAGCTTAGCTTACTCTGGGGAGTAAAAGCATTCTATTATGACAAATATGTAAGTACAGATGAAACCGTACAAGACGTTAATAATTTAGCCTTAGAACGCGGTTTTGTTGAAAAAGGAGATATGCTGATTAATCTAGCCGCCATGCCTGTTGCCGAAAAAGGAATGGTGAACACACTAAGAGTATCTCAAACATAAACGTATTTCTCTTATAAACGCTATACAAAGAGAAGTAGCCTAAAATATAGTTTATTGTCAAATCGAGCTTGTAGAAGTTTTTGAATTGTTGATTTTTTAAAATGTCTTCGACAAGCTCAGACTGACATCTGAATATTTTTATAACTTTTTTAGATAACCTCTTTTATTCTAAACAGCACTAAAAATTGATTCTAATTCTCCAATAGTAATAGGTTTAATCAAATAATCTTTGATACCATTAATGCTTTTGGTTTTTTTGATATCTAATGGATTGATAGAAGAGCTCACAATATATAGTGTAATTACTTTTCCAAATCTATTTTTGATATTTGTGAAGTTGGCTAAGAACTCCCATCCATCCATTATTGGCATATTAAGGTCTAAAAATATAATTTCAGGAATACTTTCTTCATTCATATTACTTAGAATAGCTTCAAAATATCCTAATGCCTCTTTCCCATTTTCAAATATCAATAGGTTTTGACAAAGCTGTTTTGCTTCAATGATTCGTTTAACTAAATTCACATAGACACTATCATCATCGATGATACATGCTACTCCTATTTTATCGCCCATTATATATGAATTGTGTGTTTAAAATTCAATTGTAAAAGTTGTTCCTTTATTAACCTCACTGTCCACAGAAATGTTACCATCCATTGCTTCTACTTGGTTCTTTGTTAAGAATAATCCAATTCCTACGGCATCTTTGTTGTAATGAAATGTTTTATACATCCCAAAAACTTTGTCCTTAAAAAGAGCCATATCAATACCAACCCCGTTATCCGATACTTTTAAATATTTTTCCCCTTTTTCAATATATGTTTTTATAATAATAATAGGGTCTCTATCTGGGTGTTTATATTTAATTGCGTTAGTGATCAGGTTCAATAAAATACTTTCTAAATATGCTGGGATATATTTAACTTCTTCTACCTCATTAAAATCCGAACGTATTTGACAATTACTATTATTAATCATATGACTAATTCCATTGATTACTAACTTTAAAGCTTCTTTAAACTTTACGGGTACTCGTTCTTGTTTATTATTGGTTTGTATTGTTACAATTTCATTGAGGTGCTCTATAGTTGTATTCAGGTTAGAAGAAATGGTTTTAACCTCTTTAATTAGTTCTTCTTTTTCTTTTGGGTCATCAATATCTTCAATCAGTTGCACTAATAATGATAAGTTACTGGTATGTGATCTAAGGTTATGAGATACAATATGAGCAAAATTAAATAGTCTTGAATTCTGCGCAGCTATAATATCAACAGACTGCTGTAATTTAATTTCTTTACTTTTTATATCATCAATATCCTGAAAAACTCCTCGAATACCAATGATTTCTTTACTCTCATTATACATTGGTTTTCCTATTGCTCTTGCCCAAAACTCTCTATTATTAGCAGTGACCATCTTTATTTCGGTATTAAATGGAGTTCCCATCATAGCGCAATTAAAAAAACAATCTGCTGCCAATTGCCTACAGTCTTCAGTATAATAATTTGCAGAGTCTTTTAGAGAAGGTTTATAATCTTCTGGATATTCTAATATTCTATACGTTTCAAAATCCCAGTGACTTTCTTTTTTATTAAAATCTACATACCAACTACCCGTTGCGGTCATCTGGGCAGTTTCTTTATAATAGAAATTATCTTTTTTTAAGGCCTTATCTAGTTCTAATCTGATCTCAAAGAAAAATATAAAATTAACTCCAGATTTTATATTTACAGGCAATTCATCATTTGTAGCACATCTAAATAGTTGATAATTCCCCTGTTTATTCAGTATTTTAATATGCTGTTTAAAATTTAGATTATTATTCCTGTAATTAAGAAAATTATCTCTAAAAACCTCAACATCTTCTTTGTGCAATAATCGATTTAAAAAAAAGTCTAAATTGGATTGTACATCATTACTAGTATATCCAAGGGTTTCATAAAAATTTTCTGACCAATTTTCTCTATAAGGATCATGATGCAACTCCCAATAACCCGTATTGAAATCTTGCATTACATTATTAAAAAGTTCATTCTGGAGCATTAAAATCGGCTAAAAAAACATTGATCCTAACAAGATAAGGATTTCTAGTTGTTTTCTTCAATTTTATCTAATCTTATAGATAGTGCTTTTGTAGAAATCTGAACTTCAATAAATGATAAAAAAAGTGAAATCATTAGTGCAAACAAACTTATTCCAAATATTAAGTTTGCTAAACTATTTTCTTCAACATATAATAAAAACATAGTGACTACACTGGTAAGAAAGCTAACTATAGCTATAGCTTGCATATTTCTTATTAACCATAATCGTTTTCTTAGATTTTGGATTTGCAATACTGTGTTTTTTGATGGTGAAGTAAGATACTCTTTATGTAATTGACGTATCAATGCTGCTATTGCCAAATATCTAGCATTATAAGCCAACATGGTTAAGGATATAGCTGGAAAAAGTAATGCTGGAATACTCATCGTAAGTGTCATAATCAAATACTTTATACAACACTAAGGTAGCCTAATTTACCATACTTTGTTTCATAATTTTAATCATTTTCGAAACTAAATAACCCCATTGCGCTTTCTATTGTATTATCTTGATTCAGCCCTTTTCCCCATTGTCCAATAAAACTAGCAGCGGGTAGACTAGTACTACCATTCAAATAGCCTGTCATTGTTAAATTTTCTCCTGGCATATTTGAGATTGTATAGTTAATAGTTATGTTGCTATCATCTGCGATCCAGGTTCCTGTTCCAATAAAACTTACATCATTTTCGCTAGATGATGACAATGCGACATTACCTTCTTTAGATAATATCAAAAAAGTATCATTCATGATTGTAGAAATGTCTGGTTCTTCTGAAGTATCATTGTTAAACCCTCCAACAAAAAAACCTTCAGTAAAAGTGTTTTTAATGGTTATTGTTACGGTAGCGGTTTGAGATGAGTTGGCCGCAGTAATATAAATATCCCTTTCTCCTATTGGAAAAGATCGATTCCATGATAAAACGCCAGTTTCCTCATCAATAAACACTACTCTGCCAACCAGGTCATCTCCTTTTGATCCCAGCATAGATGTAGCAGTGAAACTTCCCTTTTCTTCTAACCAGTTTACAATAGGTGCTGGTGTTTCTCCTGTTTCTAAAAAAGTGTTTTCTATAAATGTTTTTTCATATTCAATTCTTAAACTATTAGCGTCATCATCATTATTACAAGCATTTATGATTACAAAAAATAGTAATCCCAATATATATTTAATTGTTTTCATCTTTTCTTTACTCTTAATTAGTCTTAGATAATACTCTCTCTTAGTTCGTATACTAAATAGGAGCATTTTTATTGTCTATTTTTAATGAACAGCAAGCTTGATATTAAGTTTGCTGTTCATTTAATAAAAAATAGGTAACATCAATAAGTCAAGGGGTAAAACAGCTAATTCCTTGTATCTATTATTTAATATTAAAAAGAGCTGTTACTTCTTCGTATGACATCTTTTTATAATCATTAACCGACTTAGTTGAACCTACACCGCCAGGAATTATGACATATCTGAAGCTATCAAAGAATGCAAATGCACTAGTAGCGCCATCCAAAGTTGCTACTTGTACTCTTAGGGTAAAGCCACCATTAAAACTAGCAACCTCAAAGCCATAAAAGTCATTATCCGAAACAGCTATATATGGTAGCTGATTAATCTCAGTAACTATTGCATTAATTTCGCGTCTACCGTAAACTAATAATATATCTTGAGTAAGGTCAAAATCACCAACACCTAACGTAGCCAACAATTGCGTATTGGTTTCTTCGGCTAATCCACCACTATTTTCATAATCTCTAATGATCCAATCGGAATAAATAACATTAGCCGTTCCTGGATCTCCTTGGTCACCTTGTGGTCCTTGATCTCCTTGAAGCCCTTGTTCTCCTTGTGGCCCAACAGCTCCATCTTCTCCTTCACAGGAGATAATACTCGCAGATATTAATAGAATTGCGATACATCCAATTAAATTTTTCATTGCTTTCATCTTATAAAAGTTTTTATGTTAATGAAGCAAACTTAGATACGAATTGCTTTTCGAATGTCCGATATATTTGAAACTCAAAGAATCCGGACGTATTTAATAAGTAAAAAAATGTTCTAGGGTTTTAGGGATTCATCATTTCTTTACACAAAATCAATTGTTTTAACTCGGTATCAAATTGATGCTTTTTCCAAAGAGGAATATCTTGTTGTATTGCCAAAGGGTTCTGATTAGACTGAATATAACGTTCTATGGATTTCACGATTGGATCATTAACTCCACTAATTTTTAGTATTGATTTTGCTCCTGCTATACTATAACTCCCTTCATACTCATGGCAAAATACAATAACTTTATCCCCTTTATTTGCCAAAACATTATCAAAGCAATCAGAGGAAAAGTAAGCTTCTCGATTATAAGTCTTCTTTTTAAGATTCTTAGCGACAAGTACTTTATCAATACTAATTATTCCTTTCTGGGATTGATATTGTATTTCTTCGGTTTTTTTATAAATCTCATGAATGGTTCCCAAAAAAACTAAGCTATACTTTTCTCCACAATTCCCTATAAATGGTCCTGATTGGGGCCACCAATATGTATAACCAACATTAAAAGTATCTAACTGGGTAAATTGATTGTTACGCTGCTCTTGTTCTTTATCGATCTCTAGTGTATTCTTTGTTTCCTGGTGGCTTGTTTCCTTACAACTAACAATTATTAGTATAAAACCGAAAATGTATATTTTAATTAAATTCATTATAAAATCATCATTTTATCAATTGAATTGTGGATAGGTAATCTAAACAAAACTTAGTTTCTCAGCTACCAAATTCTTTAAAATCACATGCATTAATTTGATACAATCGATTTTCAATTTTAAGAACACCGTCTACACGATATTCTTTTCCTCGATTGTTCCTTGGTTTTTGAGTGAAATTCGCTTTACCATAACGTATTAAAATTAGATCATTCTATCATATATAATGTTACTATTCCAATAAGAATGTAACTTTTATATAGTATTTTAAAGATTCTGTTGGTTTACTAGGATAATAGAGGTGTTGCTGATAATTAACATCTTCAATATTTAAAATTTCTCCAATCTTCTTATCAATATTTTTAGCTATCGCGTTTGCTTTATCTTTGGCATTTTCAATAGCTTTTTTATTTAAAGCGGCTATTTCCATAGTCGTTTTTTCTTTTGACACGATATCCACCCAAGTGCTCGTAACACCTTTCATTCTTAGGCTTATTATTTTTTGTACTTCTTCAATTGAGTTTGCAGTATAATAGTAATACGTGGTTGTGTTATATTGACCAGAGGTTACACGATATAACGCATTTTCCTGAAATTGGCTAAAATCAACACCGATTTTACTTAGCATACTTGCATATTCTTTTTTTAGTTCCTCAAGGTTTTGAGGTTTTATATTTTGGTATGTATCAGCCATAATCTCTCTAAACTCCACATTAACCACATATTTTTCAATAGCAATCGTTTTTGTTGCTTCTCCTGCAACCATTATGGTATTTTTCTGTTGTGCGAACATAGCATTGACAGAAAAAATTAAAATAAATATTAAATTTTTCATTGTTTCACATTGTATTAATATGCCCATATATCACTATAGTAATCATTAGGCGTGTTTATGTTTTGTTTAAATCCATGTAAGACCCACAGTTTTTTATCATAATAAACTGAAGAGTGATATCCTCTGGAAGGAAAGTTTTTGTTGGTTTTTACCTTCACCCAATTCACCCCATTATTACTAAACCATATATCATCAAAATACACATGTCCTGCAGCAATCCCTCCTGTGAGCCACATTCCTTTTTCGTTGGCTACCACAGCATGATTTCGTCGAATAGAGAAGTCTGCATTCGGTGTAGCAAGATTCCATTGAAATCCATTTTTTGAATACCATACGTCATTCAGATAATTATTGTTTTGATCATATCCTCCTATAACCCAAATTTTATGATCATATACAACCGTTGCATGTCCATAACGTCTACCAAATGGAGCTAGATTAGTTACCTGATTCCATTGTACTCCATCACTACTTACCCAAATATCTCCTTTTATAGCATCTACATCGCCACTGAATCCTCCAATCAGGAACATTCTACCGCTAAGGTTGGTTAGTGTATGCCATCTCCTTGAAGAAAACGGAGCGTTTTTTATGGTTTCTATCCATTCTTTACCATTTTTTGAATACCACACGTCATTTAAAAAAGTAGCGCCGTTCATTCCTCCTGCAATCCACATACCTGTCTTTGTAGTTGTAGAAGCGTGGCCATATCTTTCTTCGAATCCACCATCCTTAGTCATTACATCCCAATTCTTTCCGTCTTTGGTACTCCATACATCATTAAAGGTTGTATCATGATTTATACCCGCTATTACCCACATCTTATCATCAAAAATTACAGAAGTATGACTAGCTCTTCCTCCATAAGGAGTTTCTTTATTTATAAAAGGTGAAGATGTATCTGTATCTATTTTAGTGATTGATTTCTTAGCAAAAGATTCATTAGACATTTCTAATATGTCTTCATTTTTTTCGCAGGAACAGATGATCGATAATAGTACTATAAGTGAACTCAGGGACTTTAATCTGATTCTATTTTTCATTTGTATCACATTTTGATATTATAAATCAAAAATAGCATGGGTCCTCAATGTCTATGTCCGAAAAGTTTGAATTTCAAAGAATCCGGATACTATTTAATGTGATATCTCATTTTAATTAAGATCGAGTTTAAAAAAAAAAGTATTACTATTTTATTCTTCGGGTTTTAAAAGCATACAATAGTAAAATGATTACGATAGGAATTACTAAAAAAATGACCTTAGGTATTTTAATTTGTTTTTTTAACGAAGTCAATTCAATTTCTTTGTCAGTATTATTGTTTAAAAAAATAGTATCCTTTGAAGTAGATTGGAGATTCGTAGTATCCATATTGGTACTCTTAAACTTTTGATAATCATTTTCGACTTTATCAATTGAAGTATTTGATTTTTGAATAGTTACACCTAGTAAGGGTTTTTGATAGTATTTTTTTGAAAACTCGAATTCTGGATTTTGATCAAGTCGTATCCATTGTATTTCATCATTACGTATACTTTGGTAAAAATCGTTTCCTTCTATTATTTCTTGTTTTAAAAGTTTTTCCAACTCTAAAATGGTAAACCGTTTTCCTTGTTTTTTTGTGTATTGATGATATAGCGCAAAGGCAACTTTCTGTTTATAAATTTCTTTTGTTTCTGGTGCTTTGCTATGATAAGACGCTTTAAAATATGCCCTTGCAGCCAATTGTCTTGCTCCATCTTTCCATGCATTGGCCATCAATAAATCCCCTAAAGCTTCTAATAAAATAGGAGAGTTATAGTTTCCAAACTTCATCATTCCCAGAATACCTTTTATGGCATTATCCTGTTCTTTTTTAGACAAGGTATTATTCTCTACTGAGTTTTCTGTTTTATTATGAATCTTATGCACCAAAAAATTATAGAAATTATCCAGTTTATGGCGTGGATAGCGCTCAAAACTAGGGCTTAATTCGGAAGAAAGGGGTAGTGTTATTTTACCATCCTTCATTTTACTCATTACATATTCTACCAGATGTCTTTGATATATTTCTCTTCCAAAATGTGCGTTTGGATTTATTGCAATCGCTTTATCTATATATTCTAACCCTTTAGAGAATTGTTTATTATGGATATAAAAAGTTCCTAAATTGGCATATGTTTTATAATTTTTTGGAGCGATACTGTCTTTTTTCAGAATAATCTGAATAGCCTTTGTGTCATTTCCAATCTTAGAATATGCGACAGCAAGATCATCATATAACTCAAGACTATCTGGAGATTTTTGAAGCCTTAGGGTTCGATCCTTTATTCTCCATTGATAGAATTCTGGTGAGTGCCTTAAAAACTTTCCAGATATTAATTCAATTACATCTGGGAACTGTATTCTTTCCATTTCTATGGTATCGTAGTCCCAAAAACACGAGAACCCAAAAAAACAAGTAGAAAAAGTGCATACAAAAAATAGTGCTAGTCGTTTCATATCTAAATTTAACAAAAAGGATCCTCATCACTTTGATTAGGTTAGATAATGAGGACCCGATAGTAATGAAAAGCAATTGGACAAAAACCTAATCATTACATGTTCTTACCATTATTCTAATTTAATAGTCAAAATTTCTTCAGGTTCCTTTTCGATTCGTAGTAATACCTGTCATCGATCATACAGTTTCCATCAGTTTGATTTTTGGAAAATATACCACCTCCAAAAATAATTGATGTCCAGAAAAGTTGAAATTCAAAGAATTAGGACACCTTATATCTTTTTTCTATAAATACTTGGAGAGATTCCTGCAATTTTTTTAAACGCACTATAAAAAGTAGACTTAGAGTTAAATCCAGATTCTAAAGCAATACCTACAATTGTATAATTTATAAAATTGACATTCCTTAGTTTTAATTTAGCATCTTCTACTCTAAATGTATTTATATAATCCGCAAAGTTTTTGCCCGTTAATTTATTCACCAATTGGGATAAATAATTACTGCTGATTTTTAGTTTTTTCGCAACACTTTCTAATCCTAAGTTAGGGTTTCTATATATTTTGACCTCCTTCATTAAGAATTCAAGTTCCTTATAGTATGAATTATCATTTGTTATATTACAAGGAGTACTGTTGCTACATATTTGTTTCAGTTTTTTTTCTGTAAGCTTTGCTATTAAATGAAATAAGAACACGTGATCATTTGTAAAGTAATTCTTTTCTGAATGTTCAGAATCCAGAACACCTATCACTGTCCCTTCAATACATATTGGAACGGATAGTTCTGACATTCTAGAGGCATCATCGATAATATATGTTGAGTTTTTACTTACATCATTGACTCGCTGATATCTTCCTGATTCTGCCACATTTCCAACAATACCTTTTCCTTTCTTTATTTTAATTGGACTTATGATTTTTTTTTCTCCATTGTTTTTGTTTCCAAACGCTGCTTTTTGAATCAAATATTGTTTTTCTTTATCAAGCATGTAGATAACACAATCTTCTAAATGGAGATGGGAAATACAATTTTCTACAATATCCCAAAGTACATCATTAACATTATTTTTTTCGAAAAGCGATGTTGCAAAATAACTCAGTATGGAGATTGTTTGGATAGGTGCATTGTGCAAATAATCATCCTCAAACTCATCAAAGACTTCATCAAGATAAGGAATTGATACTCTTTTATTAGTAGCATTAGATGGCGCATCTTTTTTAGAATATGATTTCTCATATGCTTGTTTATTATTTACAGAGGTCTGAAAAGTCTCTCTTGATGTAATATGTTGCTCAAAAGAATTTAGAAAAACAGTATTTAATGATTCTGAATGCTCTACGAATCTCAAAAAAAGAGGAAGAAATAAGATGCTTAGGACACACCAAAAGTTTACTCCTAGACTAAGATCATTATATAAAAGAGATGTGTCATATTTTAGTGTATATAATGTAAGTATCGCAATTATAAATAATATATATATTTCTATTGGCTTACATATAACTTGCTTGGCATTTTTATAGCCTGAATTTTTCTGAGTGTCCATTTTACTTTTTTTGTCCTTACAAAAACAACTTGAGTCAAACCCGAAAAAGAGGTTATACTTTCAAATTAAATTTGTTTGCTTTTAAATACGTAAGCAAGGTAAAATAAGAAGCAGAGGTTAGGTTGTACTATAGTTACCAATACATGGACTATGGTTACATTAGTAACAAAATCAAGGTTTTACAAAGGTTTGTGAGGTTTATTTTCTGGATTCTGATGGAGGTTTGCCAAATTCTTCTACATATACTCTAGTAAAATATGCAGGATCCTTGAATCCAGTTTGATATGCAATTTCGGCAATTGAAAATTCCTTATTATTTAGTAAATCCCGCGCATGTTGTAGTCTAATTTTACGAATAAATTTAGTAGGAGACATGCCTGTTAAGTTTTTAATTTTTCTGAACAAATGAACTCTGCTCATATGTAACCTCTCTGCCAATAAAGGTATACTAAACTCATCATTATCCATATGATCTTTCACGATATCAATAACAGATTGCATAAAGCTGTCTATAGCTTTATTTTCAGAAATGCTTACTACATCTTCTCGATCATACTTTTCTCTTAATTTTCTTCTAGTTTGTATTAAGTGATTTACTCTAATCAACAATTCTTCTCTATCAAAAGGTTTCGCCAAATATGCATCTGCTCCAATTTTCAAACCTTCTATTTGGCTATTCTGATTTGCTTTGGCCGTTAAGAAAATAAGAGGAATATGATCGGTAGCTATATGATCTTTGATCATTGTTCCTAACTTTATACCATCCCATTTAGGCATCATAATATCGGAAATCACGAGATCAGGAAGGTGTTCCTGACATAGCTCCCATGCATGCTGTCCATTACTTGCTAATAACACTTTATAACTTGATGCCAAACAAAATTGAATATATTCTTGTACTTCTTTATGATCTTCTGCGACTAAAACTATTGGTAAAGACGAATCTTGTGAATCTAACCCTTTATCAGAATCCTGAAAATCAGGTGATATAGTTACTGGTATACGTATGCTAAAAGTAGTTCCTATTCCTTTTTCACTTTCTACAGTAATATCTCCCTGCATAAGCTCAACAAGTTCCTTCGTTAGTGTTAAGCCCAATCCCACTCCTTTTTCCTGTGCGGTTTGGGATCTTGTAAAAGGGTCATATAGGATTTTTAAGAAATCAGAAGAAATACCAATTCCTGAATCCTTTATAATAACATTGATAACAGAATTTTCTTTATTTTCTGTGTATTTTATTTGTAAAGACACTGTTCCACCAACTACATTATATTTAATAGCATTCGAAACTAAGTTGGTAGTAATTTTTCTCCATTTGTCTTCGTCAAAATACATGTTCAATTCTTCAGGAACACTCGAAAATGTAAGTGATATTTCTTTTTCCTCTGCAAGAGAATTAAATGAATATAATAGATACCTCTGAAAAGAAATAAAATCTCCCATCTGTTCATCTACCTCTATCTGATCATCCTGCATCTGTGCAATTTCCAAAATTTGATGTACCTGATTAGATAAATGGTTTGCCTGATCTTCAATTTGGTTTAAATGCTTATTCTCTTTTGATTGATTATTATTTACAGATTTAGTTCTTATCTGATCAACTGCACCCAAAATTACAGTAAGTGGAGTTCTAAACTCATGTGCGATTTGATTAAACCATCGTGTTTTTACTTGTGCCAGATTAGAAACGTATTCTTTCTCTGTCTCCGCGACTCTTCTTCTTAACTGAATTTTATAAAAGATGTACATTAACAGAAATAGAAACAGTGAATACATTACATACGCCACATTAGTTTTATACCAAGGAGGTAATACGATCACCGCTATTGGGTTATGTATAATTTCCCAGGTATCCTCAGAACTGGATGCTTTAACATGTAATGTATAGTTTCCTTTCGGCAAGTAAGACAAAGTAATTAATCCTTTTTCCTGAATTGGCAACCAGTCCTCATGAAACCCTTGTAACCAAAACTGATATCTAACATTCTCTGGCCTCTCAAAAGTTAAAGTCTGAAAATGAAGACTAATATTTTGGTCTTCAGGATATACTTTTATTTGATCTTGCTTTATGTCTCTTTTATTAGGAAACTTCTCTACAACTGTTGTATCTGCTTTATATTTTGTAAAAGATAACCACGTTAAATTAGGAGCATCATCAATAGTAGAAGTTAATTGATCTGGATGAAAATATTGAACACCTCCTTCACTTCCAATCCATATAAATCCTTCTTTATTTTGGTATACAGAACTCAATACCATAGAGTTATCAAATAAGCCATCTTTTACATTGTAAATTGTAAATTTTTTGGTTTTAGGATGATATGATATGATTCCGTGACTCACAGTACTCAACCAAATCACACCATTTTTATCACTTATAATATTTAAAATTTTATCATTTGGCATTTGATCATTTCTGAGAAATCTTTGAAATTTTTCTGTATTGATATCAAGATTATTAAGTCCACCATCTGTTCCAATCCATAACACGCCTTTATGATCTTGATGTATGGTTTGAATTAGATTAGAGCTAATACTTTTTGGATCATTAATATCGTGCAAGTATTGTTTATATTCGTAAGTGTTATCTGCTGTAATTGTACTGGCTTTCGAAAATTTTAGCAACCCTTTTCCGATACTTCCCAGCCACACATTATCTTGATTATCATTATATAACTCTATAATTCCTGTGTTTTCTTTAAAAACTGGAATACTAAAATTATCCTGATCCTTCAAACTATAAATAATAATATTATCCCATTGCGCAATCCATAATCTTTGATTTTTATCCTCTATAATTCGCCAACTTACTCCTAGAGGAAATTCTAATTCTGGAAAATATATTGGTGTTGTGATATTAGTTTCGGGATTAATTTTTAACAATCCCAATTCATTATTATCATCCTTTCCCATAGTATATAAAAACGTATCACTAGCACAAATCATGGATGTAACGATACTTTTTCTAACTTTTTTAGGAGGATTATCAGGGTTTTTGTCCCAAGAATAAATACCATCAGAAAGTGCATACCAAATTTTATTACCACATTCTACAATTTCTCTCGCTTTACCTATATTTCCTAAAAAAGGATGTCTAAGTGGTTTATGAGGAATGAGTTGAAATGCTCCCAAATTAGTCCCAATCCAATAGTTATCTTCTTGATCCTGAAACATACAATTGGCTTTAATATTCTTTGATGATTTAGAGTTTAATAAATCTTTTATTGGTATTACACTACTCTGACCGAGATTGGGTGAAAATTTATAGATCTTGTCTCCAGCATTTATCCAGATATATTCATCTTTATCTTTAAAAATAAAAGGTCGCTCTCGAACACTAGTGGTGTATTTGGTTTCAAAATCTAATTTTTTGAGTTGCCAGATGCTATCCGATTTATAAGCAAGTATTAATTCCTCGTTTGTATATACTAGCATACTATCCCTAGAAACAGTATAAATATTACGAAATTGTTTGCCTTTAAGTAGGTTGATTTTTTGAATAGTATCATTTACGATATCATATATCTCCTTGGAGTGTTTTACTAAAATACGTTTTGAACCATTTTCTGAAATACTGATATTAGAAGAGGTATTATCATAAAATCTTTTGATAGTACTATCCTTTGGCTGGTAACGAAATACTCCAACAGTAGAAGAAATCCAAATATTTTCTTTATGATCACTTACCAGATTGTTGATATTAGCCATGTTATAATCGGTAGTGTCGGCATTGACAAAAAGTTGGGAGAAGATTTCTTGATATGGATCTAAAACATTAACTCCTCCTCCAAGCGTTCCTAAATATAGTTTATGATCATTATCAATTTGTGTTATACTGCGAATCCAATTGGCTCTAAGCGCTTCTGTGTCTCCTGGAACATAGGTGTAAATCTTAAATTTCTGACCATCAAAACGATTTAATCCGTATTGCGTAGCAAACCATATAAAACCATCTTTGTCTTGAAATATATTAGAAACCCAATTATTAGATAGTCCATTAAAAACATTATATGATTTAACATTATAAGTAACATCTGCCTGTCCAGAAATATCGAAATAGGATAGTAGAAAGCATGCAAAAAACACTATTAATTTATGGATGCACTTCATTGGTTTTTAAATATCTAACACGATTTAATTTGGTATTTAACTTTGTACCTTATTGTAAAAGAACAACTTTTTTTACAATATCTCACTTTAAGATACCGCTACAAGAAGTTTTATATCTCTTAGTAATTTTAGATTATTTAAGTTCTAAAGAAGTTTCTCTGTATTCGTTAGGAGAAATACCCGTATGTTTTTTGAAAGCATTATAAAAAGTAGATTTAGAATTGAAACCAGATTCTAAAGCAATTGCCAAAACGGTATAATTAGCAAAATTAGGGTCTTTAAGTTTAGACTTAGCATCTTCAACACGAAAGCTATTCACATAGTCCGAAAAATTAGCTCCACTTAATTTATTAACCATCTGCGATAAATAGTTGCTACTTATTTTTAGCATTTTAGAAATACCTTCTAAACCTAAACTTGCATCCCTATATATTTTGGCTTCTTTCATCAAGAAATTAAGTTCTTTAAAATACATATTATCATCTGTGATATTAGTAGTATTCTTTACATTAATCTGTGCTAATTTCTTTGATGTAAGTTTTGCAATTAGCTGAAACAAAATAATGTGGTTTTCATTAAAGAACCCTTCTTGAGAATGTTCTGAATCTAAAACTCCTACCACTTTATCATCAACAATGATAGGAACAGCTAATTCTGATCTACGGTAAATATCATCAACAACATATCTATTATCATACGTTACATTATAAACACATTCGTACGCTCCTGATAACGCAACTTGCCCTACAATTCCTTCACCTAAAGAAATCTCAATAGGGCTTAATATACTTCGGCCTCCTCCATCTTTATTGCCATAAGCTGCCTTTTGGATCAAAACTTTCTTCGAGACATCCAATATATATATAACACAATCTTCTAATTGCAAATAAGAGATGCAATTCTCTACGATATCCCACAATACATCTTCTAGCTTATTTTTGTCAAATAAGGATGTTGAAAAATAACTCAATATACCCGTAATCTGAGACGGTTTATCATAATGTATCAATTCTAATTCTTCTTCAGAAAACATGTGGTTTAATCCAGACATTCTAAAATTCTGAATTGCCTTTTGTACCTCTTCTTCCTCCGTTTTATTTTTCATAGATACATCATTAAGATGCTTTGATCCTAAAAATAAAAAGGTGAAGTAAAATACCATATACATTATCCAATACGGATAATATGGAAAATGTCCACTTATATCCTCTCTAATAAAAAATAAAATAATTGTGAGCAGCCATATCACATTAAATGTAATGAACACCGCAACAATGGTCTTAATCCATTGCGTTTTTTTCTTAACTTCGGTAAAAGATAATTTCCCTATAGCATGCTCATATTTACGAATGATCACTAGGTTGCATATACTTAGAACGATACTAAATGTCACTGCAGAATTTTCATCGATTTCTGTATGAATAATCGTAAAGATTTCTTTTGAAATCCAGGCATAATCTAAAAATATATTAATCTTAAGTATTGTGTATAAAGCAAAAAAGCCTATAAAAGGAAAGAATAGATAGATTCTATTCCTTTTATATATTTCTTCTTTTTTAAGGTAATAACAAATAAATGCTGTAAAATATACTGGAGATAAATATTGAAATGGGATAAATAAAACCAATATCCATGGATATTGCTTATGAAGCCCAAAATCCATCAATAGCACCTGGATAATTACTAGGTTTGCCGTGATAAAAAACCCATAAAAATACCTGAAAGTTTTGCCTTTTTTCCAATGCTTAACAAGCCTCCACAGTGCGAGAATAACAAGCACCAGGCATCCTATAAAGATAACCGTATTGTAGGGGTTTACTTTCATTACGTTGGTTAATAAACTTTTATATAAGGTAACAAAAAAGATTGATTGTCTATATATAATTGTTTAAATAAATTCTAAACCCAACAAATTTATGCTTATGATTTTATTTTATTTCTAAAGGAACTTTTTCTGTTTGCTTACCATCCGAAATAATTAGTTCATATTTTCCTACAGGAAGATAATACTTACCATTTTTCTTTTTAGAAATATCTTCATCAGGGAATTCTTTTAACAACGCTTTCCTTCCTTTATCAGAAATTGTAAGGTCATAATCCGCATAATTCAGACCTTTATCTGCATTAGAAGAAAACTCTTGAAGAATTTTACCACTTTCTAAAGCAACTTTAACTGAGATGGCACCTGTCTTATTCGAATAATATTTCAAGGTTGTAGAAGGTTCGTAAGCATCCAACCATTTGCTCCACGAACTTCCCCATCTTGGAGAAGCCTTTACCGTATTTGCTGGATACAAATATAAAGCTGAACTAAGAATTTGTTCATTTAAGTTTTGTAGTGATTCGATATTAGTTTTATAAATACTTCTACCATGTGTTCCTAATAACAGATCATTCGCCACTGGTTGTACTACAATATCATGAACCGCAACATTAGGCAACCCTTTAGAAAATACTTGCCAGGTGTTTCCTTTATCAAGAGATACATATGCTCCATTATCTGTTCCTACATATAGGATATTTTCATTTACTGGATCTTCTTTGATTACATTTACAGCTGATGCTGGAATATTTTGACCAATGTTTTTCCAGGTATTTCCATAGTCATCACTTGCATATACATATGCTGTAAAATCATCCCATCGATATCCATTAAGACTTACATATACTCGTTCTTTTTTATGAGATGAAGCAACAACTCTAGACACCCATAAATCTTTTGGGAGATTATCCGAAATTTTGCTCCAATTTCCACCCCCATTCTTCGTAACATGTACCAAACCATCATCACTACCAGTATACATTAGTCCAAACTGAAATGTTGACTCCGCAATTGATGTTAGAGTGCCATAGGCAACATTTCCTTTTTTTCCTCCATTCGTTAAATCGCCTGATATAGGAGTCCAATCATCACCTTGATTCATGGAACGCATTAATTTATTACCTCCCAAATAAAGAATATCTTGATTGTGCGGAGATAATAAAATAGGGGTTTGCCAATTAAATCGATATGGAGATTCTCCTAATTCATGCTTTGGCTGAATATATTTTTGATCATTGGTTGAGCGGTTTAATCTAAAATAATTTCCAAATTGAAACCCAGTATATACAATATTACTATCTCTATTATCAATTTGTACCTGCATTCCATCACCTCCCATAATACTTTCCCAAGGATAGTGTCCACTTTGATGCCATGATTTATCTTCTCTTGATGTTACAGATCCGACCCAAACGCCATTATCCTGTAACCCTCCATAGACATTATAAGGTTTCTCATGATCTATGTTGATTGCATAAAATTGTCCTACATTGGGTTGATTTGCTTTAATCCAGTTTTCTCCATCATCATAAGTTATATTAACACCTCCATCATTTCCGTTAACAAGATGGTTTGGGTTTTTAGGGTTTATCCAAAGTGCGTGATGATCCGCATGAACATTCTCTGCGCTGATACTTTTATACGTTTTTCCTCCATCTTTGGATTTTAGGATCGGTACACCAGAAATATAGATGTGATTCTTATTTGTTGGATTTACCTGTATTTGCGCAAAATAGTACCCATAACTATAGAAAATATCATCCAGGTATTCCTTATGTGTTTTCTTCCAGGTCTTTCCTCCATCATCGCTTCTATATACTTCTGCTCCGACTACAGGAGTATCAAAAAGTGCTGCATTTGCATTTTCTAAATACTTTGCAAGATCTATAGGTTTTACAGAACCGCTTCGAACCATCTGTTTCACATTTTCTGCACGATACTTTTCCTGAAATCCATTGGTTTTTAGATAACGATTTAGCTTTTTATCTTCTAGATTTAAAAAAGTATCTACAGACATGGTTTTAAAATCATCTTTAGTTAATCCAGAACCTTTGTCTGTCTTTTTGCTTTCGTCTCTCCTAAATTGACTATCGTGAACTGCATATAAAGTAGTTTCATCGTAAACCGCTAATCCTATTCTTCCAACTCCATCTCCTGTGGGAAAACCGCTTCCTTTTTCTGAAATTTTATTCCAGGTATTCCCAGCATCCATACTCTTATAAATACCAGAACCTATACCATTCCCTTCAAAATTCCATGCTTTTCGATCCTTATCCCAAGCAGCGGCATACATAACATTAAAGTTTCCTGGTGCATACGCAACATCTATAATTCCAGTTTCGCTGTCAATAAATAGTGTTTTTTTCCAGGTAACTCCTCCATCTATCGTTTTATAAATTCCTCTTTCTTCATTAGAAGAATATAAGTGTCCTGTAACACCAACTATCACCTCATCAGAGTTATCAGGATTAATGATAATGCGTCCGATATGATGAGAATCAATAAGCCCAACATTATTCCATGTTTTACCTTTATCCAAAGATTTTAATATTCCTATTCCTGCATAAGATGATCTTGAAGAATTATTTTCTCCAGTCCCAACCCAGATAATTCCTTTTTTCCAATCCACCGCAATATCTCCAACATTGATTGTTTCTGCAGAATCCAAAACAGGTTCGAAAGTTGTTCCATTATTGATAGTATACCATAATCCTCCAGAGGCATAGGCTACATAAAACTCTGTGGTATTATCAGGATTTACATCCACATCAACTACACGACCACTCATAACTGATGGGCCAATATTCTGAAAGGGAACATTCTTTACTAAGGATGATTTTTCGAGCTGTTTTTTCTGTAATAATGCTTTTTGTATTTCTTCAGCCTGAGTTGCAGATTGCTGAGAAAAAATAGAAATACTAATGAGTGGTAATAAAAAAGCTAAAACGTATGTTTTCATTATGATGGAAATTTAGTTCGCTGAAAGTATATAATGCTAATATAGTGTCAAAATTTTTAGAGATTGTTTAACAATACGTCAAAAACGATTCTTCAAAAAACGATATCATTCTGGCTTATTTTTGCGTTTGTCGTGGATTTTTCGTTAATTCATTGATAACTAATCAAAACACAAACAATTATGGAAGAATACTTGCCATTAATTATTCAATTAATCAGTGGGGCAGTTGGAGGAAATATCGCTGGCTCTTTGTTAAAGAATGCCTCTCTAGGTAGAGTTGGAAATTCAATTCTCGGAATACTCGGAGGAGGAATAGGAGGCTATTTACTAAGTTATCTAGGAATAGACACATCTGGAGGCATGGATATCGCTGGGATATTAGGAAGCATTGCTGGTGGTGGAGTTGGTGGTGGAGTTTTAATGGCCATTATTGGCTTTATTAAAAAAGCAATCAGCAAATAAAACATCGGTTTTAGTTAAAAAAATATTAGGTATTCATATACTTTGCAAAAGGGACTCAAATCTTCTGAGTTCCTTTTTTTATTACGCAAATAATTATTCTATTTTTGGAAACACATCTTTTTTAAAAATAAAATCATGAAATATCATCAAATAGATAAAAACCTCTTCATTAAGAATAGAAAAAATTTCGCTGCTAAAATGAAACCTAATAGTATTGCGGTTTTTAATAGTAATGATATCTATCCTATTAGTGCTGATAGTACGATGCCTTTTGAACAACATAGAGATATTTTTTATCTAAGTGGTGTTGACCAGGAAGAAAGTATATTAGTACTATTTCCTGATGCTCCTAATGAAAAACATCGTGAAATTTTGTTCTTAAAAGAGACCAGCGAATTAATAGCGATATGGGAAGGTGAAAAATTAACTAAAGAAACAGCTTTTGAAACCTCAGGAATCAAAACGGTGTATTGGTTACAAGATTTAGAGAAGATTTTCTTTGAGATTATGACACAATGCGATACAGTATATGTTAATACAAATGAACATTATAGAGCTAATGTTGAAACAGAAACTCGTGAAGATCGTTTTACCAAATGGTGGAAAGCCAAATATCCTGCTCACACTGTAGCAAAAAGCAATCCTATTTTACAACGACTTCGTTCAGTAAAGGATTCTATAGAAATTGATTTGATGCAGACAGCTTGTAATATTACAGAAAAAGGGTTTAGAAGATTGCTTGGTTTTGTAAAGCCAGGAGTATGGGAATATAATATTGAAGCAGAATTACTACATGAGTTTGTCAATAACAGATCTAAGGGTTTTGCATATACTCCAATCATTGCTAGTGGTAATAATGCTAATGTACTACATTATATAGAGAATAATCAACAGTGTAAAGAAGGTGAATTAATATTAATGGATATCGCGGCAGAGTACGCTAATTACGCTAGTGATTTAAGTCGAACGATTCCTGTATCGGGTACATACACTAATCGCCAAAGAGCCGTTTATGATGCCGTTCTTAGGGTAAAAAATGAAGCAACCAATATGCTAGTTCCTGGTACCATTTGGGCGGATTATCATATAGAAGTTGGTAAAATTATGACTTCAGAATTACTTGGTCTTGGGCTTATTGATAAAGCTGATGTTCAAAAAGAAGATCCAGATTGGCCAGCATATAAAAAGTATTTTATGCATGGTACTTCTCATCATATTGGCTTAGATACTCATGACTACGGAATCTTAACAGAACCTATGCAGGCAAATATGGTTTTCACAGTAGAACCAGGAATTTATATTCCTGATGAAGGATTCGGAATCAGATTAGAAGATGATGTTGTAATACAAGAAAAAGGAGCGCCTTTTAATTTAATGGGTAATATTCCTATTGAAGCAGAAGAAATTGAAGAATTAATGAACAAGTCATAAACTTAATATTAATACCATTATATATCAGAAGCCTTATAACTTTAAAAAAGTTGTAGGGCTTTTTTATGATTGTTTTTTGAAATTTTGTAGAATATTTATGACTGTTTCATCGTTGCCTAGCAAAACGTTAAAGATTAAGAATGCAACGAATGAAAATTACAGCTGGTCATCAACAGGCAATGCCTTATTTGGTGGTTGAAAATGCAGACGATTTTATTGATTTTATCCGAAAAATATTCAATGCTCAGGAAATGGTGCGTAAAGTAGATGCTGCCTATAAAATTGAGCACTCTGAAGTAATGATCGGAGACACTACCATAATGATTACCGAAGCCTCTACAACCTATCCTGCCCAACACACCTCTATGTATGTGTATGTAAAAGATACCGACCAAACCTACTATAATGCGATAGATGCAGGCGCCAAATCTTTAATGCAACCAATGGAAGAAGATTATGGAGCCCGCGGCGCTGGTTTTAAAGATCCGTATGGTAATACCTGGTGGATCGCTACCTTGAATTAATCACATCCCAAATCTAATCGAGATGCATCGTCATTATTGGGGAAACAATTTCCAGAATTAATTGATTCAGGTACATACCTATTTAGCTCAGGATCTCTTAAACTATTGGTAATAAAAGAAGTCATATTATCAATTTCCAGTTCTGTAAGATTTATTGTTCCAAATTGAGATGCTAAATTTTCTTCAGGTACTTCTGTATTTTGTGGAACTCCATTATTTTTATAGGCTATCACATCTTTTATAGAAGTAAAAGTTCCTCCATGACCATAGAAACCATTATCTACTATATTATATAATGTAGGAGTTTTGAATTTATAATTATCTGCAGGATCATTAGTAAAGTTTCCTCTTCCTCTTTTAACGTTTTCAATATTTACATCGTATAAAAGTAATGCACCACTAACATTATCAAAATCTCCCATACCAAAAGAATGGAAACCTTTATCGTTTAAAGCAGGACCTGTATGACACTCATAACATTTCCCATTTCCGAAGAAAGCAATAGCACCTTTTTTCTCTGTATCGGTCAACGCGTTAGTATCCCCTTTTAACCATTCTTGCCAAGGAGATTTATTGGCTAATAATGTTCTCTCATATGCTGCAATTGCCAAAGCCGCATTGTCTTTTGTATATCTTTCGTTTTCTGCAACATCTGGAAAAGCAGCATCAAAAAGACCTTTGTATCCAAAAGTATTTACAAAGTCTTCATCAATTAATAATCTATGTACTTTTTGTCCTTTAATAGCTTGTACTTCGACCCCTTGAAACCCTAAGAAATTCTCCTGTATATTAGTCCAACTGGCTTCTGTACCTGCATTAGTCCCTGTTCCTCCAAACTGTCCATTCCAGAGCATCACATCCTGATAAGCGACATTTAGTATTGTCGGTGATCGTAAAGGTTGAATATCTACAGAATCTCTATTTACCGTACTATTTACAATTCTCTCTTCTCCTCTTACTCCAAAACCTACTCCACATTCTCCAATTCCTTGCCTCAATCCTGCACTAAATCCTGCTGCAGCTTGGTGACAAGAAGCACAAGAATAAGTAGCTTTCATCTCAGGAATTTTTGGGCTTCCTCCAGTTGCTGTCTCGTGCATTAATAATTTACCCAAGGCAACTTTTTCTTTAGTAATTGGGTTTAGAGGATCTTGTGGAATACTTGTATAATCATCACTTTCTGGAAGTACAAAGAAAGTTGCCCCTTCACCATTAGATGCATTATCCAATGCAACTAATAATTGATCATCTAAACTAGAAGTTATAGGAATATAGTCATCCTTGGTACATGATGACAAAATAAGTGTAATGGCAGTTAGAATTGCTAATTTTTTCATTTGGTATATGTTTCCCTTTTTAGATGAGTTTTTTGCTATCAACATTCTTAATAAAATGTTAAAGGCGCGAATTTAATAAAAAAGGTAATACCATAGACTATTTACTTTTTAAAAATAACGCTTATTATTCTGAAGGTGTCATTTTTATAAAAGTATTACTAATGATAAGACAAAAAATAGCAGGTAATAACCAAGCTAAACTATATTGACCAAATGGAATCAACTCCAAAATTGGTTGTACTTGCTCTTTAAACCCTATAGAAGCTAAAAAATCTGGCAAACTGAATATTATCGTTACAATAACAACCGCCCTAAACACAAATACTGGGGTAAATTTATCTGGCAAAACATTTAATAATATTAAAACGATTGTGATTGGATAAATAAACATTAATGCAGGTATCGCAACTACAATTATATCATGCACATCTAATTGTCCCATAGTAACTCCCAGAATACATCCAATAATAGCAGTAATAATATAAGCTTCTTGAGATTCTTTAAATATTCCTTTTATAAAATCTGCAGTTCCTGTCACAATTCCAACAGCTGTAGTAAAACAGGCAAGAGAAACCAGTACACTTAAAAACGTGCTTCCCACACTTCCTAACGTCTTCAGACTAAGTCCAGATAACAACTCTGTACGACTAATTTCTTGTTCAAAATCTCCATTAAATAATGCTCCATTAAATATCAAACCAGCATATACTATAAAGAGTCCAATACCAGCAATAATTCCAGAATTTCTTATCAGCGATCGATTTTCATCAAAGCTTTTCTTTCCTTTTAACTGAAGAGAAATTATAATTACTCCACCAACAACTACAGCCCCAATAGCATCAAATGTTTGATATCCTTCTAATAACCCATCGATAACAGGGGTTTGAAAAACTGAAGCGTTCATAGGAGGATGTGCAGCAAATATTCCAATGAAAATAATACTAAGAATAACCACAAAAATAATTGGTGTCAAAAACTTACCCAAGATGTTCAAAATCTTTGATCGATTCAATACAAAGAATAATACAATTGCAAAATATACACTACTGGTTAATAAAGAACTTGTTCCAAAAAAAGGTTGAATTGCCATTTCATGAGTTACTGAGGCAGTTCTTGGCGAAGGCAATGTGATTGAAATTGCATATACTATAAAACAATATATAAGACTAAACGTGGGAGACACTTTCTTTCCAAAATCTAACATAGTTCCTTGCAATCGAGCATGGGCAAAAATTCCAAGTAATGGAAGTACAACTGCAGAAATAACAAAACCTATTGTAACCCAAAACCACATATCTCCAGCCTTAAAACCTAGATTAGGAGGTAAAATCAAATTTCCAGCTCCAAAAAACATAGAGAACAAAGCAAATCCCGTAATAAAAGTTTCTTTATTAAATCGCATTTAGTTAGGTTTATATCGCTTAAACTAGCATTAGTATATTTATAAAAAAGTTGAAATATAAAATTTCAAAATGACATTAGCATATAAAGGCATTGAAATTAATTATCACATCTCAGGAAAAGGCACTCCTTTGGTTTTTTTACATGGCTTCTTAGAAAACTCAACGATGTGGGATGATATAATTTCAGATTTTAAAGATAGTCACACATGTATCACAATTGATCTATTAGGTCATGGAAAAACAGATTGTCTTGGTTATATACATACCATGGATGATATGGCAAATGCAACTCATGCCGTTTTAGAAACTATCAACATCCAAAACCCCGTATTGATTGGTCATTCTATGGGTGGTTATGTGGCCTTAGCATATTTAAGCTTATTTCCAGAAATAGCTACAGGACTTGTATTATTAAATTCGACCTCATTTCCTGACAGTGAAGAAAGGAAAATAAATCGCAGTCGAGCAATTGATATCGTAAAGAAAAACCCTCATGCTTATACTAGTATGGCAATTGCTAATCTTTTTGCGGAAGAAAATCGCTCTAAATTCAGAAATCAAATAGAAATTATAAAGAATGAAGCTGCAAAAACTCCTCTACAAGGAATAATAGCTGCTTTAGAAGGAATGAAAATTAGAAAAGATCATACAGACACTTTATTAAAATTTAATCACGCTAAGATCATTTTTTCTGGGGAGAAAGATCCTGTGATGTCGAACTCACAAAACATAGCAGAATCAAAACTTTGTAATACCGAATTAATAACCTTTGATGGAGGTCATATGTCCTATCTTGAAAACAGCGATGATTTTAAAAAATCATTACATCATTTCACAAAAGCTTTAGTGGTTTAATATCTTATTTACAACCTTGATAAAAAAGGGTAGCACAGGCCATTTTTATGCCTTATTTTACCGATGAAATACATTTTTACGGGTCAAAATCACTATAAAATACACTTTTAAAGCAAAATTTGACAATTTTTCAAATTTTTTTCTTACAAAATGCTGTTAATAACTAAAAAAACATTATTATTGTATTGATAATGAAATTTTAACCCCACAAAGATGAAGAAAAATACCCCCCATTCGTCATTCTCCATATCAAAAATATATTGTGCCTTATTTGGCCATAATTATGTTACTTCTAAACAGGTTACGCAGCATATAAAAGAATATACATGTTCTCATTGCCGTGAGCAAGCTACTACTAACAGCAGAGGTAGATTAGAAGTGATGACTCCGAAACTTAAAGAAATTAATGATGCTTTAGCTTCTGTTCATGCTAAGAAAATTGCAAGAAACAAAAACAATATAAATCTACAGGCAGCGTCTTAAACTATTCTTTTATAGGATTCCAACCTTGAGCTTGTAACTGAATCTTTTCGTTTGCTCTAGTTACCAATCCTATTCCACTTTTTTCATCGGTCATATGACCTATTACGGTAAGATTAGGGTTTGCTTTTATCTTTGAAAAATCTTCCTGTTTAATCGTAAACAATAATTCATAATCTTCTCCACCACTAAGTGCAACTGTTGTACTGTTTAATTTAAACTCTTCACAAGTAGAAATCACAGCTGGATCTAATGGTATTTTTTCTTCATAGAGATTTACTCCCACTTTAGACTTCGTACATAAATGAATTACTTCAGAAGATAATCCATCACTTATATCAATCATACTGGTAGGCTTTACTTCTAATGCCTTTAGAAGTTCTTGAATATCTTTTCTTGCCTCTGGTTTTAATTGACGTTCTATTAAATATGAATACTGATCTAAATCTGGTTGAGAATTAGGGTTTGCCTTATAGACTTGTTTTTCTCTTTCTAATATCTGAAGTCCTAAATAAGCAGCTCCTAAATCCCCAGTAACTACCAGCAGATCATTTTCTCCTGCTCCATCACGATATACCAAATCTTCTTCATCTGCCTGACCCACAGCAGTAATGCTAATCATTAGACCTGTCGTAGAAGAAGTTGTATCTCCTCCAACCACATCTACATTGTATATTTTAGCTGCTGTTTGAATGCCTGCATACAGCTCTTCTAACGCTTCTAGTGGAAATCTATTAGAAACTGCAATAGATATTGTAATCTGTGTTGCGGTAGCATTCATTGCATATACATCAGAAAGATTTACCATTACCGCTTTATAACCTAAATGTTTTAACGGAACATACGATAAATCAAAATGAACTCCTTCTATTAGTAAATCCGTAGTCAATACGCATTTCTTGTTTTTAAAATCCAACACTGCAGCATCATCTCCAATTCCTCGTATAGTAGATTCCTGAGTGATTTCGAAATTTTTACTTAAGTGATCTATTAACCCAAATTCTCCTAATTCGGACAAGGATGTTCTTGATGTGTTTTTATCTTCAATCATACTTGCAAAGGTAGGAAACAAGGGGATTTCAATACATAAAAAATCCCGAAAAAAATTTCGGGATTAATTTGTTAGCTCTAGATACATTCTCGTTCATAATCCGAAGCAGCAGCATCATCCATAACTTCTCCTTCTAAAAATGGAGTATCAGAAATTACCGTTAATTTATAAGTGCCATCAAAACCTGCACTTAGTCCCCAATCCCTAGCAACAGCTATATTATAAGTTTCATCCTCTGGTAACAGGATATTTCCTAATGAGACCTCTTCATTCTGGCCTGTACAACCGTAATGTGTAATTCCTCCATTGGTTAGTAAATTTGGGCCTCCTATTTCACCAAAATCGACATAAACATCCAATGAAACTACTGAACTACCTGTAACTTCTTCAATACTTATTGAAATTCTTGAACCTGCTTTAAACTGAAATTTATATATATCTTGACAAGTTTCAGATAAGTTACAGCTCCATTCTCCTTCTTTTTCTATTAGCGTTACACCTGGGTTTACTACTGGTACATCATCATCTTTAGAACAACTAATGGATAATACTATCACTAATAACATCATTACTCTTTTTAAAATCTGTGTTTTCATTGGTATTATTTTTTAATATTCTTCAACCACATATAAACAATCTTCATTTTTTGTTACCCCTTTGCATTTATATTCTTAAAAAATTGAGCATAATAATGCCTGATTTTGGGAGTTCATGTATCTAACAACGATCTTAATAATATGTTATATAGTTGGCATTATCTTTGAGGATTTGTAGGGTATTCATACATTTAAATGTTTTATATATATACATTCACTCAATTTGCTCATCATGAAGAAATATTTTATTTACATTATTTGCTTTTCAATCTTTATTGGTTTCTATAACTGTAGTAACGATGATAGTAGTCAACCTATAGTAGTAACCCCTATTGGAAGTGGTGGTGGAGACGACGACGGTGGTGATGATGGAGATAATAGTAGTAATGCGTGTGTAAATGGAATTGCAGGTGGTATATACCCTTGTAATCGTTATGATTTAGTTTCCAAAATATCTCTCAACACTATGGGAGCTAGTGCTGGAAATGATAGCTGGGGATGGACAGATCCTTCCGACAATAAAGAATACGCTATTATAGGACTTAATAACGGTACCGCTTTTATAGATATTTCTACTCCAGAAAATCCTGTGTACCTTGGTAAAATACCAACTGCAACAGTAAATAGTTCTTGGAGAGATGTAAAGGTGTATCAAAACCACGCTTTTATCGTAAGTGAAGCCTCAAATCATGGAATGCAAGTTTTTGATCTTACCAGATTAAGAAATGTAACCAATCCTCCTCAAACGTTTACAGCAGATACTAGATATACTGGTTTTGGTAATGCGCATAATATTGTAATTAATGAAGATACTGGCTTCGCATATGCAGTTGGTACTTCTACATTTGGTGGTGGCCCACATTTTGTAAACATTCAAAATCCTATCAGTCCAGTAGCGGCTGGAGGATTTGTCTCTAGTGGTGGGGATGCATATAGCCATGATGCTCAAGTAGTAACCTATACTGGTCCTGATACTGATTATACAGGAAGAGAAATATTAATAGGTAGTAATCAAATAGAAATTGTAATCGCAGATATCACAGATAAGGATAATCCTCAAACTATTTCTACAATTAGTTATTCTAATGTAGGATACACCCATCAAGGTTGGTTTACCGAAGATCAGCGATTTTTCTTATTAGGTGATGAACTTGATGAACAACAAGTTGGCTTTAACACTAGAACAATTGTTTTTGACCTTGAAGACTTAGATAGTCCAAAATTTCATATGAACTACAGTGGCCCTACTCCTGCGATCGATCATAATGGATATATAAAGGGGAATAAATTTTACTTGGCTAACTATAGAGCTGGTTTAAGAATAATTGATATCTCTAACATTTCGAATAGAAGCATGTCTGAAATTGGTTTTTTTGATACATTACCTTCAAATAATGGAGCAGGTTTCAATGGTGTATGGAATGTATATCCATATTTCGAAAGTGGTAATATCGTTATCAGTGATATTGAATCTGGGTTTTTGCTTGTAAAAGAAAGTTTTTCTACAAACTAAGAAAAATAAAAAGCATTAGTATGCTATAAAAGTTAATTTCATTTCACTCTTAAAACCCAGACAAATGAGAAAACTATTTTTATTAATCTTAATAATACTATCGTCGCAGATTCAATCTCAAACAATATGTGATAATGGTTCTGCAAATTCATTTCCTTGTAATGATTATGATCTTATGTCTCAAATTTCCTTAGCAACTATGAATGCCTCCGATGGAAATGATAGTTGGGGATGGACAGATACCTCAACAGGAAAAGAATATGCTATAATTGGACTTGATAACGGAACTGCCTTTATTGACATTTCTGATCCTGTTAATCCTATCTACTTAGGAAAATTACCTTCTCCTACACCTCCTACATCGTGGAGAGATATTAAAGTGTATCAAAATCACGCATATGTAGTCTCTGATATTTTTCCTGGAGATCACAATCATGGAATGCAGGTTTTTGATCTTACCAAATTAAGATCTGTAACGAATCCACCTCAAACATTTGCAGAAGATGGAAGATATACGGGTTTTGGAAAAGCTCATAATATTGTGATTAATGAAGATACAGGATTTGCCTATGCGGTTGGAACCTTGACTTTTAGTGGAGGGCCTCATTTTATAAACCTGCAAGACCCTAAAAACCCTGTTGCTGCAGGTGGTTTTGTGTCTTCTGGAGGAGACCCTTATTCTCATGATGCTCAGGTGGTTACATACAATGGACCTGATACCGATCATATCGGAAAAGAAATTCTTATAGGAAGTAATCAACTCGAAATTGTAATTGCAGATATTACCAATAAAGCAAACCCCATAACATTATCTACTATTAATTATTCTGATATAGGATATACTCATCAAGGATGGTTTACTGAAGATCATCGCTATTTTTTATTAGGAGATGAGTTTGATGAAAGTAACGTTGGATTTGATACCAGAACAATTATTTTCGATTTTGAAGATTTAGATAATCCAAAATTTCATATGAACTATACTGGTCCAACTCCAGCAATAGATCATAATGGATATGTTAAAGGAAATAAGTTCTTTCTTGCCAATTATAGAGCTGGTTTACGGGTAATTGACATTGCAGATATTGCGAATAAAAATATCTTTGAGATTGGTTCTTTTGATAGTTTCCCATCCAACAATAATGCTGGTTTTAATGGAGCCTGGAGTGTATATCCATATTTCGATAGTGGAAATATCGTAATCAGTGATATTGAATCGGGGTTTTTACTTGTTAGACAAAGTAATACATTAAGTATAAACGATTTTTCAAACAAATCTAATTTTGCTATGTATCCAAACCCTACAAAATCTGGAGTGACAATTGATAAAGGAAATACTTCTCAATTAGAAAAAATAGAGATTTATAATATACTAGGCGAAAAAATGAAGGAGGTCACTGAATTTAATGATTCTGAAAAAATAAATCTAACACTAAACTATGCTCCTGGAATCTATTTGGTAAGAATAAACAATTCAACCAAAAAATTAATTATCAATTAGAACATGAAAAAAAGACGTTATATTTTTCAGGTTTTCATCATTAGTTTTATTCTAATGAGTCTTATAGGCTGTAGTAGTGATGATACACCAACAGAACCCAACAACCCTAATCAAAATGATGGATTTCAAGGTGAAATAGATTGGATAAAAACTTTTGGAGGTAGTGGTGAAGATGATGCTTTTTCAGTCATAGAATCAGACGATGGGAGTTATCTTGTTTTTGGATATACACAAAGTACAGATGGCGATATTACGGATAAGGATGCAACTGATAGCGACTATTGGGTGCTTAAGATATCTGCAGAAGGAAATGTTGTTTGGAGTAAAACCTATGGTGGTACTGGAGATGACAGAGGTCAAAAAATAATTAAAACCAATGATGGAGGATATGCCTTAGTCGGTTACAGTAGAAGTAATGACGGAGATGTTAGTGCTAATGAAGGGTTACAAGATTATTGGATTGTAAAAATTAATGCTATCGGAGAAATACAATGGGAGAAATCATTCGGTTTTCCAGGTGTTGATAGAGCGTTTTCAATAGTTCAAACGAATGATAACGGATATTTTATCACTGGATTTCTAGATGTATCTGCTAGTAATGGAGAAGGTAATGATGACAAAAGTGGTTTTCAAAAACATGGTGTTGGAGAATTTTGGGGTATCAAACTAGATGCCTTAGGCGATAAAGAATGGAGACGTTATTTTGGTGGATCTAATAATGACCGTAGTTATGATGTTATACAAACTGAAGATAATGGATTCTTAATGATTGGATCCTCAGAAAGTGATGATTTTGATGTAACCAATAGTAACGGAAGTTATGATTTCTGGGTTATAAAAGTAAATACAGAAGGCACCAAAGTATGGGAAAAATCATATGGCGGATCAGAAATTGATGTAGGATATGCTATTACAACTACAGGTAATGGAAAATATATCATTGTAGGAGATTCCAGAAGCAATAATGGTGATATTTCTGAAGCCAATGGCAATGCAGATCTTTGGATGATTCAAATTGATGGTAACGGTAATTTAATTTGGGAAAAATCATTAGGCGGAACTGAATTTGATACTGGAAGAGGAATTTATAAAACTCAAAATGGAGGTTTTATTATTACAGGAAACTCCAGAAGTAATGATGGAGATATCAGTGAAAATAATGGTCAAAGTGATGCCTGGAGTATTATGATCGATAATGACGGAGATGTTACCTGGCAATCTACGATTGGTGGAAGTGCTTCTGAATTTGCAGTAGGATGTATTGAAACAAGTGATCGTAAAATTCTTATCGCTGGTAGCTCAGAAAGTAGCGATATGGATATTCCTAATAATCGAGGAGGAAAAGACGTTATTATTATAAAATATAAATAAAAAGAAATGAAAAAAATTGCGCTAGTACTAAGTATCTTAATTGCTATAACATCCTGTAAAGATGATGATCCAAATGTAAATACTGATAACGCACCAAAATTTGGAAAACTAAATATAACTTTCAGCAATAAAGTTGGTACGGATGTTATTACTTTAAATACAGAATCTTATACCAACCTTAGTGATGAAACATACTCCATTTCTGAACTAAAGTATATTATTAGTAATATTGTATTGATCAAAGAAAACGGAGATGAATTTGTCTATCCAGTAGCTGATAGTTATTTCTTAATTAATGAAGAAGTTTCTTCAAGTAAACAAATTACACTTAGCGATATTGATGCAGACACTTATACAAAAATTAGATTTGGATTTGGTGTTGATCAAACTAATTATCCACTTAATGGAATAGCAAATTTTATCCCTACAGCAGAAGAAAGCGGAATGCTTTGGTCTTGGTCAGCAGGATATAAATTTCTTAAGTTCGAAGGCTCTTTTACTCCTCAAGGAGGTACTGCTAACGATTTTCTTTTACATATAGGAAGTCACGGTACTGTTTTGGATAATTATAAAGAGGTTACATTGGATATCTCTAACACCCTTACAATAGGAGATGAAACTACATCAAGTGTTTCAATTGATACAGATGTTGCCAAAATTTTCGACAGTACGAATACCTATTCCTTAGAACAAAAAAGCGATGTTCAAGTAGATCCAATTAATGCTCCAATACTGGCAGAAAATGTAAGTACTATGTTTACAATAAATACGGTTTCCAATTAAATGATAAGAAACTTAGGTTATATAATGCTTGTTCTTTTCGGAATCTCTTGTGGTTCTGATAAGGAAGATTATGTGCCCATTTCTCAAAATCCCGAATTAGAATTTACTATTCCATCCAATTTTCCAGAGCCAAGTTATAATGTGACGCTTAATCCTCCTACAGAAAAAGGATTTGAACTAGGTAAAAAATTGTTTTATGATGGTCGTTTGTCTTCTGACGGAGTGATTTCTTGTGGATTTTGCCATATTCAGGATTTTGCTTTTACACATCACACACATATTGTAAGTCATGGTGTTAATGGAGCACTTGGTACACGCAATGCTCAACCCTTGCATAATTTAGCATTTATGAAAGAGTTTACTTGGGATGGTGCAGCGATACATTTAGATTTACAACCAATTATACCTATTACGGCAGAAGTAGAAATGAACGAATCTTTTAGTGGTATCATTAAAAAACTAGAAGAACAACCCGAGTATGTAACGCTATTTTCTGAAGCATTTGAAGATCAAAAAATCAACTCAGAAAATCTACTTAAGGCCTTATCTCAATTTATGATTATGATGATCTCTTCTAATTCTAAGTATGATAAAATAGAAAGAGATGAAGGCTCAGTTTTCACTACTGATGAATCTGCAGGATTTGAGCTTTTTAAATCCAAATGTGCTTCTTGTCATTCTGGAACATTGTTTACAGACCAATCCTATCGCAATAATGGTCTATCTATTGATCCACAGTACAATGATATTGGTAGAAACAGAGTAACTGGTCTTACTTCTGATCTGTATAAGTTTAAAGTGCCAACGCTTAGAAATATTGAGTTAACTTTTCCTTATATGCATGACGGAAGACTAAAAACACTTATGGATGTATTAGATCACTATAGTGATGGTATGGTAGATTCTGAAACCTTAGACCCTGTTTTTAAAAATCCAGATGGAACAACATTAGGAATAGCCTTAACGGATGAAGAAAAGCAGCAAATTATTTCTTTTCTAAAAACGCTAACTGATGATGATTTTGTAAATGATAATCGTTTTTCTGAATTCTAAAATCCATTCTTCTAATTTATCATAACTTTTACCTATTGTAATATATAGCAGATAAATGTTAGGTTATGTAAATAAAACCTACATATGTAGTATATTTGCATTCAATTTAGAATTAATCTATTTTATTATAGTATGATTAAAGTATCAGATACAGCTAAAAAGAAAGTCGTAGAATTAATGAGTGACGATGGTTATGATGCTACCGCTGATTATGTTCGCGTAGGTGTTAAAAGTGGTGGTTGTTCTGGCTTATCTTATGACTTAAAATTTGATAAAACCCAAGAAGAAGGAGATAAGGTTTTTGAAGACAATGGTGTAAGAATAATAGTAGACAAAAAAAGCTTTTTATATCTTATTGGTACTACCTTAGAGTATTCCGGCGGACTTAATGGAACCGGTTTCGTATTTAACAACCCCAACGCTAACAGAACCTGCGGTTGCGGTGAAAGTTTTTCCCTTTAAAAATTAAAAAAAGATCCTAAACTTAATTTAGGACCTATGAAAATGGCATATACTGAAGACGACTTAAAGAAAGAATTAGAAACCAAAGAATATGAATACGGTTTTTATACTGATATAGAATCGGATACATTTCCTGTAGGTTTAAATGAAGATATTGTTCGTGCGATTTCTAAGAAAAAAAATGAGCCAGAGTGGATGACATCTTGGAGACTCGAAGCTTTTCGGGTTTGGGAACAGATGGAAGAGCCAGAATGGGCCAACGTACAATATGAAAAACCGAACTTTCAAGACATCTCTTACTATTCTGCACCCAATAAAAAACCAAAGTATGATAGTCTTGATGAAGTAGATCCAGAATTATTGGATACATTCAAAAGATTAGGTATTTCTATTGATGAGCAGAAAAAATTAGCTGGAGTAGCTGTAGATATTGTAATGGATTCTGTTTCTGTTGCAACTACTTTTAAAGAAACTCTTGGTGAAAAAGGAATTATATTCTGCTCAATTTCTGAAGCAATACAAGAACACCCTGAATTAGTAAAAAAACATATTGGTTCTGTAGTGCCACAAAAAGATAACTTCTATGCAGCTTTAAATTCGGCTGTGTTTAGTGATGGTTCTTTTTGTTACATCCCTAAAGGAGTACGATGCCCAATGGAGTTGTCTACCTATTTTAGAATTAACCAAGCAGGAACTGGTCAGTTCGAACGTACATTAGTCATCGCAGATGAAGGTAGTTACGTAAGTTATTTAGAAGGTTGTACTGCTCCTTCTCGAGATGAGAATCAATTACACGCAGCAGTTGTAGAACTGATTGCTCTTGATGATGCCGAAATAAAATATTCTACAGTACAAAACTGGTATCCTGGTAATGCTGAAGGAAAAGGTGGAGTATTTAATTTTGTTACCAAACGTGGTATTTGCGAAACTAATGCCAAAATCTCTTGGACTCAAGTAGAAACTGGATCTGCAGTAACCTGGAAATATCCTTCTTGTGTATTAAAAGGAGATAATTCTGTGGGTGAATTTTATTCTATCGCTGTGACCAATAATTATCAGCAGGCAGATACAGGAACAAAAATGATCCATTTAGGAAAAAACACTAAAAGTACCATTATATCTAAAGGTATTTCTGCAGGAAAATCTCAGAATAGTTATCGTGGATTGGTACAGATTAATAGTAGAGCAACAAACGCACGAAATTTTTCGCAATGTGATTCGCTGTTAATGGGCAATGAATGTGGTGCTCATACGTTTCCATATATTGAAGCAAAGAATAAAACTGCTCAAATAGAACACGAAGCTACAACTAGTAAGATTGGAGAAGATCAAATTTTTTACTGTAACCAACGTGGTATTGATACAGAAAAAGCAATTGCTCTTATCGTTAATGGTTTTAGTAAAGAAGTATTAAATAAGCTTCCTATGGAATTTGCTGTAGAGGCTCAAAAGCTTTTAGAAATTTCTTTGGAAGGTTCTGTTGGATAGCTTTAAAATTAAAAAACTCATTGAAACCTGAAATGTTAATAAAAAAACTAATTTTCTCAATACTAATTATAACCAGTTTTCTTGCTTGTAAGGATGCTAAAACGCAAGAGGTTACTGAAGAATCCACTGAAATTGAACAGGTTATCAAACCCGAAATTAAGCTTTATACCTTTGATGGAGGAAGTATCGGAGTGAACAACCTAAATCTTTTTGCACAAGGTGATACGTATAAAGGTGATTCTCTTCAATTAGGAAATGCATTTTATGTGGTAAAACATCCTAAAGGAGTTTTATTATGGGACACAGGCTTACCAGAAGGTCTTATTGGTAATCCAGCATATACAACTCCAGATGGAGCGTTTACAATCTCCAGAAAAGATTCAATTAGCAACCAGTTAACATCTATAGGAATTACTAACGATCAAGTTGATTATATTGCGTTTTCTCACATACATTTTGATCATACAGGTGCAGCAAATAACTTTTCTGATGCGCTTTGGTTGGTACAAACGCCAGAATATGAGTATGCTAAAGGAGAAGAAATTAAAAGCAATGGTTTCTATGCTCCAGATTCTTTTAATGCACTATCTAATGTAAAAAAGCTAAATGGTGATCACGATGTATTTGGAGATGGCTCTGTAATCATTAAATCATTACCTGGCCATACACCAGGTCATCAGGTTTTATTTGTAGATCTTCCTAATCACGGACCTACTCTTCTGTCTGGTGATATGTACCATTTTGCTAAGAATAGAAAAGATAAAGTAATACCACAGTTTAACCATGATATACCTTTGTCAGAAAAAAGTATGGAACTGTTCGAACAATATGCAAAAGAAAAGAACGCTAAAGTATATATACAGCACGAATTATCTGATTTTTCAAAAATGCCAAAGGCTCCTCAATTTTTAAATTAATATGAAGAATTTTTTTATAATACTTACCCTTAGTCTATCCATTATATCGTGTAAAAACGATTCGAAAAAATCCTCTGATACAGAAGAACCTAGCTTAATTCGAGGAGAGTTTATCTTAATTGACGATGCTGGGGTTATTAAAGGTAAAGATTTTATTTATGGTGTTGTCATCGATGAAATGGCTATAGAATTGAACAAAAAAATTAAACCATTACAACGGGAAGAATATGACATGGTACCTGTAGTAATTAAAGGTACTATAAAAGCCAACACTGAAGATGGATGGCCAGAAGTTGTAGAAATAAAAGAAATTGTTGGTGTTAGTGAGCCAACGTCAGAATTACCGACAAAAATCAAATCCTCGGACTCATTACAAGAACCAAGTGAGACAGGACATGAAGGTCATAATCACTAAGAATTTATTTAAAAAAGATATAAACACAGAAGATGTTAGAAATTAAGGATTTACACGCTAGTGTTGAAGACAAAGAAATTTTAAAAGGTCTTAACCTAAATGTAAAAGCAGGAGAAGTTCACGCAATTATGGGCCCTAATGGTGCTGGTAAAAGTACATTAGCCAGTATAGTTGCAGGAAAAGAAGAATATGAAGTAACAGAAGGTAACATCCTGTTAGAAGGAGAAGATATAGAAGAACTTGCTGCAGAAGAGCGTGCTCATAAAGGTATTTTTCTTTCTTTTCAATATCCAGTAGAAATACCTGGTGTTACGGTTACTAACTTTATGAAAACCGCAATCAACGAAACCAGAAAGGCACAAGGCTTAGAAGAAATGCCTGCAAAGGATATGTTGAAGAAAATTCGAGAAAAATCTGAATTATTGGATATCGATCGTAAGTTTTTATCACGTTCACTTAACCAAGGTTTTTCTGGAGGAGAGAAAAAGCGTAATGAAATATTCCAAATGGCAATGATGGAACCCAAATTGGCCATCCTAGATGAAACTGACTCTGGATTAGATATCGATGCCTTACGTATTGTAGCCAATGGTGTGAATAAGCTAAAAAGTAAAGACAATGCAGTTATCGTCATTACTCACTATCAGCGTTTACTAGATCATATTGTACCAGATTTTGTTCACGTTTTATACGATGGTAAAATAGTAAAATCTGGAACTAAAGATTTGGCTTTAGAATTAGAAGAAAAAGGATACGACTGGATAAAAGAAGAGATAAACGCATAGTTATGGAGCTGAAAGAAAAATTAGTATCCTCTTTTTTAGCTTTTGAAAACACGGTAGATGTAGATGCTCCTGTGCATGATATCAGAAGCCACGCCATAAAAGTTTTTGAAGAAAAAGGATTCCCTACTAAAAAAGAAGAAGCTTGGAAGTATACTTCACTTAATGCGATCTTAAAGCACGACTATAGTATATTTCCTAAAGAAGAAAATGCATTAGAATTTAAAGATGTAAAAAAGTACTTCATTTCTGACTTAGATACTTATAAAATTGTATTTATTGATGGGAAATACTCTTCTCATTTGTCAGAAACCACACATGATAAAATAGATGTGTGTCTAATGTCATCTGCTTTAACTCACGATAAGTATAAACCAATTATCGAGAATTATTTTAATAAAGTTGCCAAAGAAGATGGTCTTACTTCATTGAACACAGCTTTTTCTAGTGAAGGAGCTTACATCTATATATCAAAAAATAAGTTAGCTGATAAACCAATACAGGTTATTCATTTTTCTACAGGAAGTGAATCTGCACAGCTATTACAACCACGCAACCTTATCGTAGTTGAAGAAAATTCACATGTACAGATTATAGAGCGGCATCAGAGTTTAACAGATAATCCTGTTTTGACCAACTCTGTAACTGAAATATTTGTAGACAAAAGAGCTATTGTGGATTATTACAAAATCCAAAATGACAACGAAAACGCTTCATTGATCGATAATACATTTATTGAACAGCAAGCACAAAGTATAGCTTCTGTTCATACATTTGCTTTTGGAGGAAATGTAACCAGAAACAACCTTAATTTCTATCAGCAAGGTGAAGGGATTGATTCTATTCTTAATGGTGTTACCATTCTTGAAGGCAAACAGCATGTTGATCACAATACGTTGGTACATCATACTACGCCTAATTGCGAAAGCCATCAGGATTATAAAGGTATTTTTGATGAAAGAGCAACAGGTGTTTTTAATGGTAAGATCATTGTAAATAAAGAAGCTCAAAAAACCAATGCTTTTCAGTCTAATAATAACGTTTTATTAAGTGATAAAGCAACAATTAACTCTAAACCTCAACTAGAGATTTTTGCGGATGATGTAAAATGTTCTCATGGTTGTACCATTGGTCAGCTGGATGAGCAAGCGTTGTTTTATATGAGATCTCGAGGAATTGGTGAAAAAGAAGCCAGAGCATTACTGATGTATGCCTTTGCTAACAATGTATTAGAAAGTGTAAAAATACCTCAGCTTAAACAACGAATCAACAAGTTAATCGCCAAAAAACTTGGTGTTAATATTGGATTTGATTTGTAGAATTTCTACTTCAATAATAAACTGTATTGTTAAAGCCAAATTTTAAAAGATTTGGCTTTTTCATTTTCGAAAAGCTTACCTTTATATAACTAGAGCCCTTAAAATATTGATCTTATCAATCGTTATGAACAACATGCAGAAAGATACTATGACTACTTTGGGAGGTAAATAATGCTAAAGACAATCTAAAAAAACTATAACAATACTGATATGTCAGTCTGAGCTTGTCGAAGACATTTCGAAAATCAATAGATTAAAAACTTCGACAAGCTCAGACTGACAATATTATTTTGTTTTTTAGATGCACTCGCGCACTAATTAATGGCAGCAACTATTTCCTTTAAAAAGGTATTAAAGTCCATCCCTGCGTCTCCTATTAATCCAAAACGTACAATTACCAAATCCTTGGATGGTACTATAAATACGCGCTGTCCTTGGAAACCATTTGCAGAGAACATATCTCTGGGAGCATCTGGATAAAATCCTCCTGCATTTAACCAAAAATGTCCCCCATAATCTCCTTCGGATGTTGGACTTGGTGTAGTAACATAATCTACCCAACTAGGATCAAAAATTTGTTCTCCATTCCAATTTCCTTTATGTAAGTATAACAGACCAAACTTGGCCCAATCTCTAACCGTTGCCCACGCATATGAAGAACCTACATAATTACCTGCCATATCAGTTTCTATAAGCATAGAATGCATCCCTATTTTATCAATAAACTCTCGATACGGAAAATCAAGATACTCCTGATAACTATCAAACTGCTTTCTAAGGATTCCAGATAACAGATTAGACACACCAGATGAATAGTACCAATATTCATTAGGCTTGCGAATTGCTTCTTTATCAATCTGACTTAAGGTCATATCTTTCTCTATATACAGCATTTTAGTAGCATCAGAAATTGACCCATAATCTTCATCCCATGCCAATCCGCAATTCATCTGGAGCAAATTATGTATCGTTATCTCCTTTCTTGGATCATTTTGCCACGCTTTTATTGGTGCTTTTTCATTGATATTAATCCTGCCTTGTTTTTGTAATACTCCATAATTGGTAGCCAATACACTTTTAGTCATGGACCATCCTAAAAGAATAGAATTCTCATCCAAACCATCGGCATATTTTTCTGCAATAATCTGATTCTTATGAATTACCAAAACGGCTCTAGTTTTTTTGATACTTTCTCCTTCTTTATCAAAAACTGACGAAACGGTAGTATCTATTTTGTGATAATCAACGGTATCAAAAACAGTGTCCTTTTGAGGTAAATCTCCATATGGAAAAGCTACATTTATTTTCTTCTTATTACGTTTTGGTTTTAAATAAGGAACATCAATGTCAAAGCTATCATCAATCAACACACTTCCCAAACCTTCTCTATATATTGCTTTTCTTTCTTTTAATCCAAAAACCGAAGCAACAGAGAATTTTTCATCCACATTCACCTTATCATCTGCCAAATGAACTGGAACAAAATTATTATCATTGATATCTGTAAATTCTACACTACGGTTTCCGATAAAAACAGATGACGCCATATTTTTAGCAGAGTACCCAGAAAGTATCGTGAGTTTTGGGTAATTCCAGAAAGCAGCAATCAGAATAAGTCCAACGAATCCAATAAATACAAACCCTAAAATCTTTTTAAATCGTTTCATCGAGTAAAGTGTTAAATCCTTTTAAAAATAAGCAATATCACTTAGAAATAGTTCCTATTTTTGCAGAAAGAAATTGATATGCTAGATGTACAGAAAATACGAGAAGATTTTCCTATTCTTAATAGAAAAGTAAACGGAAAACCATTAGTGTATTTCGATAATGCTGCCACATCCCAAACTCCTCAAGTAGTTATTGATGCGATTGTGGATTATTACAGTAATTATAATGCTAATATTCATCGTGGTGTGCATACACTATCGCAAGAAGCTACAGATGCATATGAAATTGCTCGTAAAAAAGTGCAACAGCATTTTAATGCAACTCATTCTCATGAAATTATACTAACCTCTGGAACAACCCATAGTATCAATATTGTGGCTACAGGTTTTACTAATTTACTAACCAAAGGTGATGAGATCATCGTTTCGGCTTTAGAACATCACTCCAATATTGTTCCTTGGCAAATGCTTTGTGAGAGAACAGGTGCCATTCTTAAGGTTATCCCAATGAATGAAGAAGGAGAATTAGTAATGGAAGTATATGATCAACTACTCTCTGACAAAACAAAACTGGTTTTTACCAATCATATCTCTAATGCTTTGGGAACTATTAATCCTGTCGAAGAGATTATACAAAAAGCTCATAATGTGGGAGCCGCTGTGTTAATTGATGGAGCACAGTCTTGTCCACATATTAAACCTGATGTTAAAGCCCTGAATGTAGATTTTTATGTTGCTTCTGCACATAAGCTTTGTGGGCCTACGGGAGTAGGTTTATTATATGGAAAAGAAGAATGGCTTACTAAACTGCCTCCTTATCAAGGTGGAGGAGAAATGATTGATCAGGTTACTTTCGAAAAAACAACGTATGCTGGGCTTCCTCACAAATTCGAAGCAGGAACACCTAATATATGTGGCGGAATAGCTTTTGGAGCTGCGTTAGATTATATGAACAGTATTGGTTTTGATAATATCGCAGCCTATGAAGATGAATTACTAAAGTATGGAACTCAAAGATTATTAGAAGTCGAAGGATTAAAAATATATGGAACTTCTGAAAATAAGACTTCTGTAATTTCATTTAATATAGAAGGTATTCATCCTTATGATATAGGTTCCATTGTAGATAAATTAGGTGTAGCTGTTCGAACAGGTCATCATTGTGCACAACCTATTATGGATTTCTATAAAATTCCTGGTACCATTCGTGCCTCTTTTTCCTTTTATAATACTAAACAAGAAATCGATATTCTTGTAGAATCTGTAAAAAAAGCGAAAATCATGTTGTCTTAACATTTTTTTAGTAAACTAATGAATGTTAGTTAGTTACTGTTAATTTTTGTTAATTTTTATAGTTTTATACTACTTAATATGCTGGTTTCCAGTACAAAAAAGTTCTTGTTATGCTTGCATAGTATCTGTTTTAGAGATAGTTTTACGTAACTAACCAAAAAATAGATAACACAAATGAAAAATTTATTCTTCACACTACTCGCTTTTATCTTAATGACTTCGGGTGCAATTGCGCAATACGATGTTGGCTCAAGTTCCAAAACATTTAGAGATTCTGATCGAAGAAATCGAAGAGTCAATGCCAGAATTTACTATCCTACAGTTAACTTTGGAAACCAATCCGAAATTGCAGAAGGACAGTTTCCTGTTATTATTCTAGGACACGGTTTTATCATGGGATCTGATGCTTATCAAAATTTTTATGACACTTTAGTTCCTAGAGGTTACATCGTGGTCTTTGTTAACACAGAAGGTTCTTTTTTTGCAAATCATAGGGCTTTCTCTGAAGATTTAGCTTTTATGGTTGGCGCTATTCAAGCCGAAAACGATAATTCAAACTCCGTTCTTTACCAATCAGTTGCAGACAAAAGTGCATTAATTGGTCATTCTATGGGTGGTGGAGCAGCTACTGTAGCCGCATCATTAACAGATGTAGAAACATTAGTAACATTTGCTCCCGCAAAGCTACGTTTTAACACGTTAACTCCTGCTTCTCAAGTTACAGAAGACGCTATTGTCTTTTCAGGAAGTGGAGATGCAGTAACACCTGCCGACGAAAATCACATTCCTATTTATAATAGTTTAGGTTCATCTTGTAAATATTTTATCAATATTTTAGGAGGTGCACATTGCTATTATGCAAATAGTAATTTTGCTTGTGATTTTGGAGAAAACACTTCTTCTGGAGATATTCAGATTACAAGAGATGAACAACAGGAAATAGTATTCAACTTTCTTAATTCATGGTTTGACTATAAGTTAAAAGATGATCTAGCAGCAAAACAGAAATTTGCAAATGACCTACAATCATCTGATGATGTTGCACATGAAAACGATTGTGCAGAAGGTGTTAATACCATATCATCTATTGAAAACGAACCTTCAATTTTAATTACTCCTAATCCAGCGTCAAGAAAAATAACTATTGGTGTTGAAAATAAAAAATCATTCCAAAAGGTTGAATTTTATAACCAACAAGGAGTTAAAGTATTCACTTCATTTAACAATGAAGCAAATGTTTCTAATTTAAAATCAGGTGGTTATATTGTAAGAATATATACCAACAACGCAGTAACAACCAAGCAAATAATAATTCAAAAATAATTTTTTTTCATTTAAGTTCAATTTGATTAACGGATCCCGAATAGCATATAAAGCCTAATATGCTGTTTGGGATTATTTGTTTTATATAATAGTGATCATCAAAGAATTAATTTTTATTACATTTAAAACCTATTAACCTATTATATACCATTCCATGAGGGTGCTTTTTCTATGTACACAGTTTCTTTTCTTTTTAGGATCTTGTGGTCAACCCAAAACAATAATCCAAAACGGTACTACTTACAATCAACAGAACATTACTACGATACAATACGATGCTTTTTCCAGAGGTTATTTTCTTGCCGTAAGCATTGACAAAGACCAAATCAAAAAATTTAAGGATCGGAATCTAAAAGAATTTGACACCAAAAACTGTACAGAAAAAGATTGGAACAAAGTACTTTTGCTTATTAATGATATAGAACTCAAAAAAATTAATACACTACAAGCACCTAGTGATAAGCGTACTTTTGACGGTGCAGCCCACGCCCGACTAAAAATCATTTCTGGAGATAAGATATATACCTCTGCAGGATTTGATCACGGAAATCCTCCTGAAGATTTAAAAGTATTAGTAAATACTATATTGTCATTGACAGAAAGTATTGAATAGCCCTATTCAACTATTTAATTTATCGTTTTTTAAGGATACAATAAATTATTTGGCAATCAATTTTAGTTCGTATTGAAAACTTTGATTATGCCCATATCTTATTGTATTTTTGTACAAAAATTGTAAGTATATGTCTATACAAGAACTTCAGGAAGAGATTGTTGATGAGTTTAGCATGTTTGATGATTGGATGCAGCGTTATGAGTATATGATCGATCTTGGAAAATCACTTCCTTTAATTGAAGAGAAATACAAAATTGAGGAAAATATCATAAAGGGTTGTCAGAGTAAAGTATGGGTTCATGCAGAAATGAACGATGATAAAATTGAATTTACCGCTGATAGTGATGCTATCATTACCAAAGGAATTATTGCTATCCTTATCAGAGTTTTTTCTGGTCAACACCCCAAAGCTATTATAGATGCAGATACTGCTTTTATTGATGAGATTGGTTTAAAAGAACATCTATCTCCTACCAGAGCAAATGGTTTGGTAAGCATGATCAAACAACTAAAGATGTATGCAATTGCATACCAAACACAATTAAGTTAATTCGTCTTTATTGTTAGGTATAATCAATAAAAGTCGACTAAAAAAATAAAAATGAGCGAAACGAATATAGATACTACAGAACTTGGCGAAAAAATTGTGAGAGTTCTTAAAACAATTTATGACCCAGAAATCCCTGTGGATATATATGAATTAGGTTTAATATACGATGTATTTGTTAATGAAGATTATGATGTGAAAATCCTTATGACACTTACTTCACCTAATTGCCCTGTTGCAGAATCTTTACCTGAAGAGGTGCGAGAAAAAGTAAAGTCTTTGGACGCTGTAAATGATGTAGAACTAGAACTTACATTTGAACCAACCTGGACACAAGATTTAATGAGTGAAGAAGCAAAGCTAGAATTAGGAATGCTTTAAAAAAAACAGATTTTTTATTCGATGGCAGAAGAAATTATCAATAGAGTAGCGAATAACCAAAACCTGATTACCTTAGATCTGGAAGATTATTATCCTGATGGAAAACGTATATTGTTTGATATAAAGGATTGGCTTTTTGAGGGTTTCATTCTTCGTGAAAAAGATTTCAGAAAACACGTTTCTGATCATGATTGGAGTCAGTATCAGGACGCATATGTTGCTTTGAACTGTTCTACAGATGCGATAATTCCTGGTTGGGCATATCTTTTACTAACAAGTTCTCTAATACCATTTGCCAAAAAGGTGGTAGTCGGTTCGCTAGAAAATCTAGAAACCACTCTTTACACGTATATTATTGATGCAATGGATGTTGCAGAATATCAAGATAAATTTCTAATTATAAAAGGTTGTTCAAATAAGCCTGTTCCTGAAAACGCTTATATAGAACTTATCCAAAAACTACAACCTATCGCCAAAAGCATCATGTATGGTGAAGCTTGTTCTTCTGTCCCTCTATTTAAAAGAAAATAATTCGTTTCATCCAATAAAGTGGTTTTTTATCGAAAATTCTTCCTTCGATTGTATAGTATTACGCTGAAAAACGTTACTTCAATTATATTTGCCAAGCAAAATTTAACATAAATCTTGAACATGTTTTTGTAAAATGTAGTTCTACACAACACTTTTAAAACAAAAACAAACTACTTAAAACTATTACTTATGAAAAAAATCGTATTCACATTTATCCTTCTAGTTGCAGGTACCCAAATTGGTCTTGCACAAACAGAAGAAGAATTGAAGACAAAACTATCTGCTAAAAAAGATTCTATTGCGGCAATACAAGGTAGAGCTAACGCTATACAATCGCAAATAGATGCATTGCCAGGATGGAAAATAGGAGCTTTCGGTACTATCGGTGGAAGCCTTTCTGGATTTAATAATTGGTTCTCACAAGGAATTCCAAATAACGATGCAGGTACAATTGGTATTACAGTAAATGCTTATGCTAATTTATTACAAGAAAAATATTTTTGGAGAAATAATGCAACTGTAAATCTTGCTTGGGTAAAGCTAAATGATAGAGACGATCCAACGGATGATGATGATTTTAGAGAAGCTACAGATGTATTTAATATTTCTTCTTTATTTGGATATAAACTAACTAAAACATTAGCAGTTTCTACATTAGGAGAATACAGAACTACTGTTTTAAATAACTTTAATGATCCTGGATACTTAGATCTTGGTGTTGGTATCACTTGGACTCCTATTAATAATCTAATAGTAGTTGTACACCCTCTTAACTATAACTTTGTGTTTAGTGAAGGTGCTGCGCAATATGAATCTTCTTTAGGAGCTAAAATTGTTGCAGACTATACTCGTAAATTCGGAGCTATTAATTTTAAAACTAATCTTTCTGCTTTCGTAAGTTATGAAGATACGGACTATTCTAACTGGACTTGGACAAATTCTTTTTCTTATACCTTATGGAAAGCAATTGGAGTTGGATTTGATTTTGGACTTAGAAGTAATAAACAAGAAGCATTTAATTATGCTTTAGGACAGGCTGCAATAGCAGTTCCTCCTCCAGCAGTAACACCAACACTAGAAAACACAGATAATGAATTACAGTCTTTCTGGAATCTAGGATTAAGCTATTCTTTCTAATAAATTTCGGATAGTAAAAACCAACCATTAAATATATTGTGATCCTGCTTTATACAAGATAAAGCAGGATTTTTTTTGCTTTGGATTGATCATAGATCTAGATGATTATATACCTGTTTCATGTGAAACTCATATTGATCCTCATCTATTACGTTAAATCCATTTCTTTCATATAAATATCGTGCAGGATTTTCTTTAAGCACTTTTAAGATCAATTCTTTATTCAGGGATCTACTTAATGATGTCATGTATTCTAAAAGATACTTCCCTATTCCTTTTCCTTGGTGTTCTGGCAATACTTGTAATTGCAGAATCTCTATTGTTTTATCCGTTTTAATATATTTCAGTACACCTACCTTTTCATTAGATTGTGTTACTATATAAGAACCATCAAAATGGAATTTTACTCTTGACATATGGTCTTTGTCTGATAAATACAGCCCTGCATTTTCTAGATGCTCTACCATTGTTTGTTTTCTTAATTGAAATAAAAATTCTATGTCAACATCTGCTGCTTTAACTAATTCTACATCCATAGTTCTTTAAATTCTAAGATAATTTTCGAATAAATATATACTATTCTAAAAAAATAAAAGTTCTTTTAATCATAACAATCACTTACTACGAAATACATTTTTGGCATAGATTAATCACATTTGAATAAGCTATATGCATAAAGTATATTTGTGCAAAAATTTATTATTTATACCATGCGAAAGATTGTTTTACTTATTTTTCTATTTGCTTTTGTCTTCAAAATAATTGGGCAGGAAAAGAAAGAAGTAAAGCAATTGGATTCTATTCAGGTACACTTGACTCGTGCTCTGGATAGTGTGCTTAAAAACACTCCAAATGATCTTAATATTATCGTATTAAAAGATCTGCTTAAAAAAATCACTCCTAAACCACCTAAAAAGTCTGAAGAAGGCTGGAAAAAGATTGGTAAATTCTCATTGTTTTTTAACCAATCTGCTTTTAACTTTGATTGGCAAGGAGGTGGTACTTCTAATATTGCTGGCAATACGGCTCTTAATTATGAATTCAATTATAAAAGGAAAAGTCTAACTTGGGATAATAAAATTCTAGCTGATTATGGCCTTACCTTTTTAAAAGGAGAAAACTTTGCTCGAAAAACCAATGACAGAGTAGAGTTTAACTCCAGATTAGGGCAACGAATCGGAGAGAGTTTCTGGAATTATTCTTTATTTGTGAATTTCAGATCTCAGTTCGCTAAAGGATATAGTTTTAGTAAAGATCCAGATACTGATGAAACTATTCGTACAGAAGAAACCCATTTCTTCTCTCCTGCTTTTATACAGATTGGTCCTGGAATTTTATGGAAAAAAAACGACAATTTCAATGTTAACATTGCTCCTGTTACCTCGCGTATGATCTTTGTGGATGATCGATTTACCACTGTTCCTGATTATGTAGATGGAGACTATTTTGGAGTAGATGCAGGTAAAAGCTCTCGATTTGAGTTTGGAGGATCTTTAGCAGCATATACTAAGTTTAAACTTATAAAAAACATTACCATAGAAAACATATTGAACCTGTATACTAACTATATAGAGGATCCATACAATGTGGATATTGATTACACTCTAAATCTAAACCTTATTGTAAATAAATATATTTCTGGTAGCTTTGCTTTTCAGGCAATTTATGATGACAACGCCACCAGCGGATTTCAGATTAGAGAAGTAATCGGATTAGGGCTTAACTATGAATTTTAGTTCCTACACTACTCCTCTACAAATTCTGGGTACAAGAAGTTGTTATAAGGAAAACGTGTTACATGTATATCCCTTACTTCTTTATAAACTCTTTTTCTAAACTGATCTATATTTTCTTTATTGATCGCAGATATAAACAAGGCGTTATCCCCTATTCTTGCCATCCAAGTCTGTTTCCACTCTTCAAGAGTGTAGTGCGCTTTGGTTTTTTCTGTGGTCAAATCATCTTCATCAATCGTTTCATATTTATAAGCATCTATCTTATTAAAAACCATAATGACTGGCTTGTCAACACTTTCGATTTCATCTAAAATCTTGTTTACAGAATCAATATGATCTTCAAACTGAGGATGTGATATATCTACAACATGTAATAATAAATCTGCTTCTCTCACCTCATCTAAAGTACTTTTAAAACTTTCAACCAATTGTGTGGGTAGTTTTCTGATAAAACCAACTGTATCACTTAATAAAAACGGAAGGTTACCAATCACAACTTTTCTTACGGTGGTATCAAGAGTTGCAAAAAGCTTGTTCTCTGCAAAAACTTCACTTTTAGCAATTACATTCATCAATGTAGACTTACCAACGTTGGTATATCCTACCAATGCTACTCGTACCATTTTACCTCGGTTACCACGTTGGGTAGCCATTTGCTTATCGATCGTTAATAATTTCTTTTTTAACAATGATATCCTATCTCTTACAATACGACGGTCAGTTTCAATTTCTGTTTCTCCTGGACCACGCATACCAATACCACCTCGTTGACGCTCTAAATGCGTCCATAACCCTGTTAATCGAGGTAAATAATATTGACATTGCGCCAATTCTACTTGAGTTCGAGCATAACTTGTCTGAGCTCGCTGAGCAAAAATATCCAAGATCAAGTTCGTACGATCAATGATCTTAGCTTTTAAAATACGTTCAATATTACGTTGTTGTCCTGGAGTTAATTCATCATCAAAAACCACAGTTCCAATATCATGCTGTTCCACATAGGTCAGCACCTCTTCCATTTTACCTGATCCAATAAAGGTTTTAGAATTAGGTACGTCCATTTTCTGGGTAAATCGTTTTACCACTTCTCCACCAGCTGTATATGTAAGGAATTCTAATTCATCCAAAAACTCAGTCAGTTTGTCTTCATCTTGATTTTTGGTGATAATACCTATTAAAATTGCTTTTTCGTATACTGTTTTTTCCTTCTCTATCATTAATGCCTCTTTTTCTAGCGATCTACTTCTTATCCTATTTTTCTACAATTAATCAACAAAGGTACAATATTGTCTGCATTTGAATTTGTACATTAGATGTTTACAACAAATTTTTATCGAATGCCTTCAAAGTCTTATTTTAAAAAGAAACATACAGAGTTACATACGGTAGCATTTTATAACTTAGAAAACCTTTTTGATACCAAAGATGACCCTAAAACATTGGATGATGATTTTTTGCCTGATTCAGAAAAACGTTGGAACAAAAAAAGATACCAAAAGAAGATATTTAAGCTGGGGACCGCTATTTCTAATATTGGATTTGCCAAAACCGGTAAGGCTCCCGTAATTTTGGGTGTAGCTGAAGTAGAAAATAAAAACGTATTAGAGGATCTCGTTAAAACAAAGCATTTGGTGAACAAAAAATATGGTGTCGTTCATCATGAATCTCCAGATGAACGAGGCATCGATGTAGGGCTTTTATATCAGAAAGAAAAATTTAAAGTAACACATTCAGAAAGTATCCAGGTGTTGGTCTATAATGAACATGGTGAAAGAGATTTTACTCGTGATATCTTATGGGTTACTGGAAACTTACATGATGAAGAAATACATATACTAGTTAATCATTGGCCTTCTCGCAGAGATGGAGCCGAATTAACAGCCTATAAGAGAATTGCTGCGGCTGATAAAAACCGAGAAATCATACAGCAGATTCTAGAAAAAGATCCTGAAGCGAAGATTATCATAATGGGTGACTTTAATGATGATCCTAATAGTGAAAGTATTAAAAAACATTTGGTTTTGCACGATTTTTATAATCCTATGGAAAAGCTTCATACACGTTATAGAGGAACTCTGAGCTATAAAGGTCGATGGAATTTATTCGATCAAATTATTTTTAGTAATAACTTTCATAAATTTCAAGAAGCTACGCACAGTTTTTCTGAAGCCAACATATTTGATGATAGTTTTTTAAAAATCTATAAAGGCAGATACAAAGGAAAACCTTTTAGAACATATACCGGAAGAAAATATAAAGGTGGATATAGTGATCATTTTCCTGTATACGTATATCTAAAACGTAATTAGGTATACGTAGCTTTTTAGTCCTATTATAAAATACGTGCTTTCCATATAAAAAACCTCATAAACACCTTAGTGTATTAAAGCGGTTCCACTTAGTAAAGAAGGGGTATATGCCCTTTTTTGACTTGGCCAAAACCCCTCGAAAAAACAATAAACACTTGTTTATCAGCTTGTTATTTTGCGGAAATTTCCGCGGATAAAATTTTTCTTTTTGCCAATTATAAACCCTACTCTACTTTTGATCTCACATCTATAAGCATATACTTATAGTGTTAATTTCACTTGTATGATGAGGATAATTATAAAGACCTTCCATCTATTGGATCAGAAACACAACAGGCGCCAACAGTAGTTTCTATATTAATAATTTCCTTTTAGCAAACAGTGAAAATCAGGATGCATTAGTATCCAAAAACTAACAAATCAATTTAATTATTCTTAAAACCAAACAAATGAAAAAGTTATTTTATGCATTACCAATCATTGGTCTATTATTCTTCGCTTCATGCGATAAAGACGAAGCTAACGAAGTAATAGATGAATCAGCAATTGCACAAGAGTTTTCTTTAAAAAGTATCTATGATTTTAATAAAGATATAAGTGTTTCTTCAGAAGAAGGAAGTACGGGAATTGTACGTGTTTATGCTAATAATGAAGCGGCTTTAATCAACTATTCTAGTGCTAATCTAAGTCTAATGGAGATCAATCAGGACGAAACTTTAAAACAGAGTTTAGTACGCCACGATAAAATGAATCTAACGCAACCAGATGAGAATCTTAATATCGAGTATGAAAAAAGTGATTCTTTTGAAGACGTTGGTAATGATATCGCTTTCGAATTAGTGCAGCTTACTAAAACAAATGCTAATTCAAAATATGCTATCAATTTTAATCATCCACAAAACAATACTGCCAAAGCTAGCTGGCAATATTATACTCATTACAGTGCTGTTGGTGAGGCTCAGATTGCTGAAATCGCAAGACACTCTGTTTGGAGAAGAGTATACTATGGTTTAAAGTATAAAGCGTATAGCGGAAGTAGTTGGGCAACTATTCAGAACGAGTGGAAATTGATTAAAAATAATCAGAGTTTTTCTCATACAAAGAATCCTTGTCATCAATTTAGAATGCGAGTAAAAACTAAAAAGAATAGCGCGTATTCAGTTACTTTTGACTACTAATATATTACCCTAAGGCCAACAAAAAACTCCCTGAAGAATCTTTCTTCAGGGAGTTTTATTATACTGTTTTGTAGTATATCAGAAATTCTTAGTTTCCTGAGATCTCTATATTATCAATATGGTATCTGGTTGTTGGTCCAGGATCTGCTCCTGCATAACGGAATGCAATTCTTACATTACCTTCGATACAAGAAATATTAACTGGTCCAACGGCTTCAAAACTTCCAAAACCATTTGGATTCCCATTAGGGATACTAGCATCTAATTGTGTCCACTCTGTAGTAGTTACATCACCTGTAAAGTTATCGGTGATAAAAGCAGTTAAAATGTTACCATTATCAAAATTAGCCTGAATATCAAAAGATAATTCTTCTTCTATGGAAGCTGTAAGATCAATTTCTGGAGTTACTAACCAAACCTCGAATGGGTTTTCTCCTGAGTTAAATCCAGAAATCTGAGCATATTGATTACCACTAAAACTTCCTACAAAATAATCTAAGCTTCCACCTGTAGTATTTACGTTTAACCATCCTGCATTTTCAAGATCGTTAATGCTTAACCCTGTAAAGTCTTCTTCGAAGATTACCGTTGATCCTCCACTATTTCCTGTACATTCTAATACGTTAGGGTCACAACGGGTTTCGTTATCAAATGTTAAACCTGTAGGGTCATTAAGCACTAAATTAAAAGTGTCACCAAAGAAGTTCTTTGTTAAGATTCCTTCAAAGCTTCCTTGTTGAGACGGAAGAGTTAATCCTTTAAAGTCTGCAAATGTACTTGTGCTTAACACAGCAATTCCTCCATCATCACAACTCTCTAGATTTCTTTCTCCATCGAACTCATCAGTTGCTTCGGCAGAAAAAGTAAGTGGATTATCTCCTAATACATCACTTTTATTAAACTGAACATTGTTGATTTTAACATATACATTCGTAATGTCATCAGAAAAATCTGCAAAAGTAATCTCTAAAGGAACAATGGTTGCTACTTCTGCCGATCTTTTAATAAAATCATTTTGAGAAAAAGAAGGAATCTGATCCACCTCATCACCTGATAAAACACCTAGAGTAGTAACACCATTTTCAATTCCAACAGATAAACCATCTAGTTTTATAAACACCTTACGACCAAATTCGTAGGTAGTAAATAATGGGTTTACATCAATAAGTACTCTTAATCCTCCGCTTGGGTTTTCTGCAGCATCCTGCATCACAAATTCTTCGAAAAAGTTACCTGCTTTATCATTAGACACAATGTATCCTTCTACATAATTGTTTGTGTCTTCAAAAGTTACTTTAGCATCAGCACCTTCGTCTGCTATTTCCTGAGCCAAAATACCTAATACCGCATCTACACCAATCACTGTTCCATCAATGTTTGGCTCATCAATACTTAGTGGTGGCGTTTTAAAATCATCGTCTTGTACACAAGCAGTAAACGTTACTGCCAAAACCAAAACACTTATTAGTTTCTTTAAATTAATCGTATTCATTTTATAATATTTTTTTGTTGTGTTCATCATTAAAATCTTACATATACATTAAGGTAGTACGAAGTACCAAATCCGTAAAAATATCTGGAACCAAAAACAGGAGTGTCTCTTTGAGATTCTTCAAGAGCTGCTCTATAATCTGCATTTCTTGCTTGTTCAAATCCTCCTGTTCTATACTCTTGATTAAAAACATTATTAATCGTTGCAAAGAAACCTATGTAGTAATCTTTTACTCTCCAGGATTTACCTCCAACTACATTTACTAAAAAGTAATCATCAAACTGCTCTTGTCTCAATAATTCCCTAGCAATATTTTCGTCATAATCGTTAAATGGTATCTCAGTTTCTGGATCTATACTAAAATTCTCAGTTCTTGTCAAAGGACTCACATCTATATATGCATTAGAAAAATAGTTTGTTGTAGCTCCAACCCACCAGAAATTAGGGTCACGATATTCAAAACCAAACTGAGCTGCATTCTGTGGACCTCCTGCAATATTATAATCTTCAAGAAAAGATTTACCAAATGATCTTGGTGCTGGTTCAATAACCGCTCCTTGACTAAGGTTTGTAAAACCTTCGCTTGTACTGGTTAAGGTCAAATTAGGATTGTTGTCAAAAGTAAACTGACCTATAGCTGCTGCTGCTTTAAGTTTTATTGTTGGAGTAATTTGGTATTCTATCCCGAATTCTGCTCCAATATGTAATTTATCTATATCAGTTAATATTTCCTGTACAAAAGAACCTGAAATTGCATTGGTGAAGAAAAATCCTATATCAGTAGCATCTTCAATTTTAGTATAGTAACCCGTTACTCTAGCTTTTAACTTTGGTGTACGTAAAATATAACTAGCATCAAACGATTGTATTTTTTCGCTTTCCTGATCTCCACCTACAATATCAGAAACTGTAATGTTGTTTTGACGAACATTAGCATATGCATTTCTAATCGTTGGTGCCTTTGTAAAATAAGTTCCGTGAACATCAATTAAGTTACGACCATTAATTTTATAGGTAAGACCTGCTTTTGCTCCGTAATTTGTAAACTCTAATTTTTCTCCTTTTCCAAAAGAATTATTTGGGAAATACCCATTCTGAAACAATCCATTTCTTTGGTAAGAAGTCTGAGATACATTTCCTCCAAGAAAAAAGTCTACTCTATTAAACTTAAACTGCGCTTGAGCAAAACCTCCAAAAGTATTGGCATCAATTTCATAGTTATAATCATATCGATCACCAACACCTACAAGGCGATTACGATTTCTTAAATCACTTTGTGCTCTATCTGCTAATTGACTTGAAGATAACAAAGGGTTGTCTAATGCAAAACCGTCAACATCTAAAAATCCAGTACCTCCTAAAAGATCCAAAACTTCTGCAAAGTTTTCGCTTTTTAATGTTCTATAATTAATAGAACCATTAATACTAATATTATCAGATACCTGACTATTTAATATGGTATTAAATGTCCACTGTGTATCATCGTTTCTATCTTCATATAGAATATAAGTCGAATTACCTCCTTGTTGTCTATTTAACTGGTTTGCCTCTATCAAATTATTCCAGTCTAACTGACCATCTGCTCTAAAACGTTGTTGCGCTAAGAATGCATTCTGAAAATCCAAAGGTGTAGGGTTTGCATCTTGTAAGTAGAAACTTGGTAAATTACTTGGGTGCATTGGGTTAGTATCTCTACTTCTTCCACCTCCTACATAAGTATCCTGACCATTAAAAGTAACTAAATCAGTACCTCCATTATCTATACGACTATTTCCTATTTTTCCTGTTTGGAAACCAACATTAGTGTTTAGCGTAGTTTTATTGGTAATGTTCCAGTAATGATTTAACATAGCTACTGGTTCTTCTATCTCTCGAATTCTGGAGTTTTTCTTTTCTCCATCAAAATAACCCCAATTAGGATTATACTTTCTTCCTCTTAAGTTAAAAACTTCTTCTGTTATTGCAGTAGATCTTCCTCTACGATTAGGAGTATAAAAGCTAGTAAGATTTATACTATGCTTATCATTGATCTTTTTCTCAACAGATGCAAAAATCGAATTAGCGTCATATAAAGTACCATCAATAAAACCTTCAGTACCCATTCTACGTGCTAGAGAAACTGTATATGCCCATCCATCAGACATCAATCCAGAACTATAGCTAGCCATCATTCTTCCTGTATAACTTCTATTAGAAGCTGCATAAGAAATTCTTCCTCCTTTTCGATATTGAGAAGCTCTCATAATAATATTGGTAGTTCCCGATAGATCACCAAAAGTATAATCATTTGCAGCAATACCCATTGAAAATTCTTGATTTCGCTGTACATCATTCAATCCTCCCCAATTACTCCATTGTGGTCTTCCTGTAGAAAACTTATTCATTTCGATACCATTGATAAGTACTTTACCATTTTCATTACCAAGGCCTCTTGGTCTAAAAAACGTTGCACTAAAATCAAAGGCTGCTGCACTAAGAAATACATCTCTTGATGCTTGTAGAAGTCCAGATACATTAAAAGAGGCATTATCGTCCCCGTCATCTAATTCATTATCAGAAAGGCTTATCGTACCTATCTGAATTTGCTCTTGATTTAGATCATAGTCTAGATCTATAGTTTTTAGATCCAGAATACTTCCTTCATTAATAATTATAGGAAAACGTTTCGTAACATATCCTTCCTTGGATATTACTGCTACTTGTTCTCCGAATGGTAATTGCGCACTTCCGAAATCAAACTCTCCATCCGTATTGGTTGTCGTAGAAACCAAAGTTCCTTCGATAGTAATTAATACTTCAAAAAGATTTGCATTAGAAGATGCGTCAACAATTTTACCCTTTAATCCTGTTTGCTGAGCGTAAGATGTAGCAACAGAACTTAAAAAAATCATTAAAAAGAATAGATTCTTTTTGAGTTGTGACACTTTCATTAAATAGTTATTTTAGTTAAGAAATTAATATTTCTGCCGCGCAAAAGTACATGTTTTAAATAGAAAAGCTAATTTTGGCCCAAAATTTGGAATACAATTTACAATAAGTTAATACTCAATTATATAATGAACTCAAAATATTTGCTTACCATCGCTTTTGTACTAAGCTCGATAATTGTTCTTTTTTCTCAGGAAAAGAAAACGTATAAAGTTAATACAATTGCTTTTTATAATCTCGAAAATCTTTTTGATACTGAGAATGACCCTATTACCTTTGATGATGACCGAACTCCTAACGGGAAAGATCATTGGACAGAAGACATATATAAGGACAAGTTGAAGAATATGGCGAAGGTCATTTCGGAAATTGGTGCTGATGTCACTAAGAATGCTCCAGCAATTGTGGGAGTTGCAGAAATTGAAAACAGAAAAGTACTGGAAGACTTAGCCAATGAACCCGCTCTTTTGCCTAAAGATTATGGGATTGTACAATTTGATTCTCCAGACAGAAGAGGTATTGATGTAGCGTTATTGTATCAAAAATCATTATTCAGACCAGTAAATACTAGTGTTCATGAGTTGTTGATTTACAATAATAACGATACTAAAAAACGAGTGTATACTCGAGATCAATTATTGGTTAGTGGATACTTAGATGGTGATTTAATTCATGTAATTGTTAACCATTGGCCTTCTAGAAGTGGTGGCGAAGCACGTAGTCGTTACAAAAGAGAAAAGGCAGCTGCTCTAAATAAAAAAATTATTGATTCTCTTTTTGACATCGATCCTTATGCAAAAGTTATTACTATGGGAGATCTAAATGATGATCCTGACAATGCTAGTGTAAAAAAGGTATTAGCTGCCAAAGCAGAAAAAGAAGATGTAAAGTTAAAAGGGTTATATAATCCAATGTACAATATGTCTAAAAAAGGAATTGGTTCTCTTGCCTGGAGAGATAGCTGGAACCTTTTTGATCAAATTATAGTTTCTAAAGGCCTATTAGACAAAGATTATTCTTCTTATAAATATTATAAAGCTGGTGTTTTTAATAAAAACTATCTGGCAAATCCAAGAGGAAGGTATAAAGGGTATCCCTATCGAAGTTTTGCAAATGGCGCATATACTGGTGGGTACAGTGATCATTTTCCAGTATACGTATACCTTATAAAGGAAATGTAATATTTAATATTATAACACTAAACAAAAAAGGAGACCAAAATGGTCTCCTTTTTATGTATATAGTCTTTTAACTATTAGTTTCCTACAGTAGAACAATCAGCTGGTAAAGCAGCTAACTCTGTTGCATATGCATCAGCTGCACCACAATCAGTAGCTCTATACGTTTCGATTGCACTCTTAGCAGCGCTACATAACGCTTCCGTTTGAGTAGTAGCATCATTATAAGCAGCTAAAGCAGCAACTACTGGAGCTCTTAATTCAGAATCAATTGTGTCACAAGCAAAATTGATAACATCATCTTCTCCACAAGAAGTGAATCCTAAAGCCATACCAAAAACGGCAACATACATAAGTTTTTTCATAATCTGGGTTTTAAAAAATTAATTTTTTAGGATGCCGAATATATAGGATTAATTCTTTATTAACAAAATATTTTGTTAATAAAGTGCTTTTTGACGGAAAAAACCTACTTTTTATCGTACAAACACTAAATCTCCTCTACATCTATTGGCTTACCAATATATACCAAAAAGCTATCTTCATTAATTTGTTCCATTTTTTCGCTATATGCAGATATAATTCTAATATTACTGTCTGGATCCTTAATAAATAAAGGAATAATATCTTGGCCTTCTTTGATAGTTTGAATGAGTGAATGATAATGTGAGGCATCATTAATTTTCATCTCCTGAATACTTGGATATTTTTCTGCTAACTCCATGAGTTTGATATAATCATCTGTATGAGAAAACAACCCTTCATCTGGATTATTTTCTGGATCATTCATTTCTTCAGAACTTACCAATCTAAAAGATCCATTTTCTCCAAACTGATCTCTAAATTTGTCAATTGCAAACTTATTAATATCTGTATTTCCTGTAAGGGCCATTAAAAAGCCAACATCATTTAATTCTACATTATCTTTTAATTGATCATTATATATGCTTCCTTCAATAGCTTCTAACCCTAAGCTTTTTGCTTTTCTAATATTATCCCTATTACTATCTACTAATACTACATGACGTGAGTTAGTCTTTAAATATGATCCTATTAATCTGGAAACTTTAGAAGCGCCAATAATAAGTATTCCTTCGGATTTTGATAGAAAAACACCCACCATTTTAGCAAATAGTCTTGCGGTTGTCGCATTAAGAAGTACAGTCCCTAATACAATCATAAATACTAAAGGTGTAATATATTCTGCTCCAGGCTCTCCAATCTTGGCAAGCTTTAGTCCAAATAATGACGCAATTCCAGCAGCTACTATACCTCTAGGTCCTACCCAGCTAATAAAAAGTTTCTCATTGGTCTTAAGGCCCGATTTTCGTGAACTAAGAAATACTCCTATTGGTCTTACCACAAAAACAACAGCAGCAAAAAGTAACACAGCATCCCAATTTAAAATTAATTGAAGCTCTTCTATATTAATGTTGGCCGCAAGAAGAATAAATAAAATAGAGATTAATAAAACACTTAATGATTCTTTGAAATATAATAACTCTTCAAAATTTGGCAGGTCAATATTACCCAAAACCATTCCCATTACAACTACTGATAATAACCCCGATTCATGTGCAAAAGCATCAGATAAAACAAACACACCAAGTACGATCGCCAGTGTAAAAACATTTAATAAATAATGTGGAATTATTTTTTTCTTTATTCCAAAAGCCAATCCATAGGCAAAAGTAAAACCAAAAGTAAAACCGAATAAAACAATTTTTCCAAATTCTACAAACGCAGTTTTTGTAAAAGTTCCTCCTTCTCCTGCACTTATAAATTCAAAAACCAAAACTGCAACCAATGCTCCAATTGGGTCAATAAGTATTCCTTCCCATTTAAGCACCGCAGAAACATCTTTCTTTAAGGGTATATTCCTAAGAATAGGAGTAATTACAGTAGGGCCTGTAACAATTATAAGAGCAGAAAACAAAAATGATATTGGCCAACTTAAGTCAAAAATAAAATGTGCCGCTAATCCCGCACCCAAAAAAGTTACAACCACGGCTACTGTGATTAACTTAAGAATTACTGGACCAACGTTAAGAATCTCTTCTCTTCTCAGCGTCAATCCTCCTTCAAATAAAATAATACTAATAGCTAATGAAACAAAATAAAACAAACTCTCTCCAGGAAACAAACCTTCTGCACCATTCCATATGGGTTGTATTAATTTAGTGCCATCTTCTGTATACAAAGTTGCGATTGGCCCTACTAAAAGTCCAATCAAAATAAGAGGTAAAATCGCTGGGATTTTAAATTTCCATGCCACCCATTGGGCTAAGATTCCTAATATAATAATACCTGCTAACTCTACCATATTTTATCTTAAATTATTTACGACCTCCAAAATATCGGAATTTTTTTAGAAATACATATCCCTTTATGGATTTTATACTTCCGAAAATTAACAGTATATTCTCGCCCTTTAAATTAGAAGCTATCATATTGAACGGACTTTTGGATCATAAATTTAAAACAATACTTATAGGAATTGCATTTTCTCCTAACCTAAAGAACAACGTATATGAAGCAATGAGAATGGTGGATTTCTTTGATTCTAAAATGGTATTGGTACACGTAGGTAAGAAGACAGAAAAAAAGGAATCGGCTATAAAAGAATTAATTTCTGGCTTTTCTGAAGACACAGAAAAAGTAAAGATTATTTGGCGAGAAGGAAATCCAGTGGATATAATTATTAAAACTGCCAAAGAAAACAATGCAGACTTGATTATGCTCGGAGCTTCACCAAGAGAAGATTTCTTAAAGTTTTATATTGGGTCTATTGCCCGAAAAATAACTCGAAACGCTCATTGCTCTGTATTATTACTTATAAAACCTTCTGAAGATTTAAGACCCTGTAATCATATCGTTGTAAACGGGTTAAAGGATCATAAAACCAAACAAACAGTTTTAGCATCATTTGAGGTTGCTCAAAATCTTGGCGCGCAACAATTAACAATCGTAGAAGAAATTTCGCAACAAGAAGTACAAGTAGTAGTACAAGATGATAAATCACTGCTTAAAGCGATAAAAAGAAAAGAACAAATAACTAAAAAAGAGCATCTTAGGGTACAAGATATTCTTAATGAAGTCCCCGAAGACTTTAAACACGGAATTCATATTAAAACTCAACCAATATTTGGACAAAGAGGATATTCGATCGGTCATTATGCTCGTGTTATTGGTGCAGATTTATTGGTAATGAATGCTCCCGAAAAGACCAATTTTTGGGATCGTATTTTTCCTCACGATCTCGAACATATTTTAGCAGAATTACCAACCGATGTGTTAATAATTAGATAAATGAAAGACTTTAAAAACAACACGTCGCAGTTCCTCTCGTCATTGCCTAAAAACATTTTTTCTGGATTTGTAGTATCATTAATTGCTTTGCCTCTTGGATTAGGGTTAGCATTGGCTTCAGAAGCTCCACCAATATCTGGGATTATAGCTTCTGTAGTTGGAGGAATAGTTGTTGCCGTATTTGGTGGATCTAATGTAACAATTACTGGTCCTGGGAATGGTTTAGTGGTTGTATTGCTTGGGGCAATCACCACATTAGCTGATGGAGATTTATATCAAGGATATCTTTTTACGTTGGCTGCCATTATATGTTCTGGTATTTTAATGATTCTTATTGGAGTACTACGATTAGGAATATTAAGCGATTTTTTTCCTTCTTCTGCAATTCAAGGAATGTTAGCAGCAATTGGTATTAGTATTTTTGCAAAGCAATTTCACGTAATGATTGCGAATACTGGAGTAAAAGGAGATACGGTTTCTCTTCTTGTAGATATTCCTGGTAGTATTTCTATGTTATTTTCTCCAGAATATAGACACCTTGCTGTTGCTGCCGCAGTAGGGATCATAAGTTTATTAATCATGGTTTTCTACGGTAAAATCAGAAATAAATACCTTCAGCTTGTTCCTGCTCCTATGTGGATTGTTCTTCTGGTTATTGGATTAAGTTATTATTATGAGTTTTTTTCATCAGAAATCTACCCAATATCAGATAAATTACTCGTGCAAATACCAAATAAGGTGTTTTCTAATTTTCCTTCACCAGATTTTTCATCCGTATTTCAGTTTAAGTTTATCGGTGTTGTTCTAGCAATTACCTTGATATCCAGCATAGAATCTTTATTAAGTATTAAAGCTGTAGATAAACTAGATCCTGAGAAAAGAAGATCAAATACCAATAAAGATTTAAGAGCTTTGGGAATTGCGTCTATTGTAAGTGGTTTTCTTGGAGGGTTAAATGTAGTAACCGTTATTGCGAGAAGTTCTGTAAATGTAAATAACGGAGGAGCTAATCGATCTTCTAACTTTTTCCATGCCACCTTTCTAGTACTTTTTGTTGTATTATTTCAGGATCAGCTGAGCAGAATTCCTCTTACAGCATTAGCAGCAATTTTAGTATATACTGGATATAAACTGGCAGCGCCAAAAAACTTAAAAGATGTTGCTAAAATTGGTAAAGAACAATTGATTATTTTCTCGGCAACTATAATTGGTACTATTACAACTAATTTAATTAGTGGAATTCTTATAGGGATTTTAACAACATTACTTATTCACTTCATACTTAATAAGAGTATTATGCTTTTTGGCAGAAACTTATTCAAGCCTAATGTTCTGATGTTTAAAGAAGAAATAAACGGAACCTATTTTGTAAGTGTAAAAAACTTTTCAAGCTTTCTAAATTACTATAAGTTAAAAAGAAATCTGGATTCTATTCCTGAAGATAGTGATATTGTAATAGATTTTTCTCTTTGTGATTTTGTGGATTATACCGTACAAGAAAGTCTATTTGGGTATCAAGAAGCTTTCCAAAGAAAAGGCGGATCATTCGAAATAACAGGTCTTGATAAGCATGGCACCTCTTCAGAACACCCTATGGCTGTAAGAAGTCTTATTTCCTTTTCTAAAAAATTTAAAATAGGCTCTAATCTGACCAAAAGACAACAAGATTTACAAAAGGTTTCTGACGATTTCGTGTGGAACTACAACTCAATAAAACAGGAGAATATTACTGATTTAAATAGTTTTGTTTTTTTCAAAACTAAAAAAATTCATTACAGTAATAATAATATCTATAATAATGATTCTTCTTTCAAAATTTCTGATGTCGAATTTTCTGAAGGAGAATTCATCGCCAGAAAGGTGATTAGAACAACCATTTTAACTATTGATCTACAAAAGGAAATTCCAAAATTCACATTAGATCGAGAAGGGCTTATAGAATATGTATATAAAATAGCTGGATTTAAGGATATTTTGATCGAAAGTCATCCCGATTTTTCTAAACGTTTTTATCTTTTTGGTGAAAATGAAGAAAATATTAAATTGTTCTTCACTAATCAATTGGTGTTGTTTTTTGAGAGTAATCCTTATTATCATATAGAATCCAATGGCCAAACACTTCTATTGATGAGAAAAGAACGTGTTGCTAGTGTTAAAGAAATAAAAGCACTATTGGATTATGGAATTCGATTAGAAAAAATTATGTCACAGATTGATTATAATGAAATATTGTTAAAAAGTCTACAAATTAAATCCTGATCCTTGTCATTTTTTCTATTTTGCAAAGATTTTTAAACGAATTATGAAATAAACCAATAAAAAACTTTCGATCTATATCGAAAATTATTATTCGGAGCGTTTCATCTGATATCTAAAACAATAGTATTAGCACATGAAATTACATGCGGTAAAAGCAGGAAACTTTAAACTTGATGGTGGAGCAATGTTTGGTGTTGTTCCGAAAGTTTTATGGAATAAAACCAACCCTGCAGATGCTAACAACCTAATCGACATTGCTGCAAGATGCCTATTAATTGAGGATGGTGATAGACTGATCCTAATCGATGCGGGAATGGGCAATAAGCAATCTGATAAGTTTTTTGGATACTATTCTCTTTGGGGAGATGACAACTTAGACAAGTCATTAAATGAAAAAGGATTTCATAGAGATGATATTACCGATGTTTTTATAACACATCTTCATTTTGACCACTGTGGTGGCGTTGTCCAATGGAATCATGACAAAACTGGTTATCAGCTTGCTTTTAAAAATGCTAAAGTTTGGAGCAATGAAAATCATTGGAACTGGGCGACTACACCAAACGCCAGAGAAAAAGCATCTTTTCTGAAAGAAAATATCCTTCCTATTCAAGAAAGTGGACATCTTAACTTTATTTCCAGAACAGGAGAATCCTTTCAAAAAAACACAGAATTGGGATTTGGCGTACTATTTGCAGATGGTCATACAGAAAAACAAATGATTCCTCATATAACATATAAAGAAAAAACTATTGTGTTTATGGCAGATCTTCTGCCTACAGCTGGTCATATTCCATTACCCTATGTTATGGGATATGATACCAGACCTTTATTAACGTTACCTGAAAAAAAATTATTTTTGGAAAATGCGGCCAATAATAATTGGTACCTGTTTATGGAGCACGATGCTCACAATGAAATTATAACCGTACAACAAACCGAAAAAGGTGTGCGATACAAAGAAACTTTTACTTGTAATGAAATATTTAATTAAAAAAGCTATGATTCCCAAGTTTAACAAAACACTAATAGCCTCTATTACTTCCTCTATTCTTTTAAGTAGTTGTGGAGCGCCAACAATAATTTCTACTCCAATAGAAAATATTGATACAATTCCTTTAAAAAACATTGTATTAACTGATGCCCAATTAAAAAATTGGAATTCTGCAGATTTGACAATCGACACAGTTCCAGGTATGAGCGTAAATAGAGCATACACAGAATTAATCAAAAATAAAAAAGGTCAGACAGTTATTGTTGGAGTTATTGATAGCGGTGTAGATATAGAACACGAAGATCTAGACGATGTGATTTGGACCAATACCAAAGAGATTAAAAATAACGGAAAAGACGATGATAAAAATGGTTATATAGATGATATACATGGATGGAACTTTTTGGGAGATTCTGAAAATGAAAACCTTGAATATACAAGAATCATAAAAAAACTTAAACCTAAATACGAAGGAAAAAATATAGCTTCTGTAGACGAGTCTGATAAAAACGAATATCAAACCTATATACAAGCAAAAGCAGAGTTTGAAGAAGAGTATCAAAAAGCTTTAGGTAATAAAAATCAATACGAACAAATATTACAACAGGTTCAAATATCACATAACAAACTTACAGAGATCATAGGAAAAAAAGATTATACTCAAAAAGAGTTACTTGCTGCAAAAGCTGATACTCCTGAAACTCAACAATATGTTGCTATTCTTTCTCAAATGTTTGGCTTTCTGGAAAATGATGAAAAGATTCCAGATTTAATAAAAAACTTAAAAGAAGGTATAGATCATTTTACGGATCAATTAAATTATAACCTTAACCTTGATTTCGATGGAAGATCAAAAGTAGGTGATAATGTTGATGATCTTAGTGATAATAAATACGGAAACAACAACGTAATGGGACCTAATCCAGCAAAAGAAGGAATTAAACATGGTACTCATGTTTCAGGAATTATTGCGGCAGAGCGAAATAATGGAAAAGGAGTTAATGGTATCGCACAAAATGTTAAAATAATGGCACTTAGAGCTGTGCCAAATGGTGATGAATATGATAAAGATATTGCGTTAGCCATTAGATATGCTGTAGATAATGGTGCCAAAGTAATTAATACTAGTTTTGGGAAATATTATTCAACGCACCCAGAATGGGTAAGAGAAGCGATCCAATATGCCGCAGAAAAAGATGTTTTGATTGTAAACGCTGCTGGAAATGAGGGAATAGATTTAGATCAAAAAGCAGTTTATCCTAATGATCAGGCGGATAATGCCGAAGAAGTTTCTGATAATTTTATTACTATAGGCGCTTTAAATTATGAATACGGTTCTAATCTTGTGGCTGATTTTTCTAATTATGGTCAAAACAATGTAGATGCTTTTGCGCCAGGTGTAAAAATATGGGCTACTACTCCATCCAACACATATGAATATTTACAAGGCACATCTATGGCTGCTCCAGCGGTTTCTGGGGTTGCTGCTTTAATACGATCTTATTATCCGAAATTAAAAGCTTCTCAGGTAAAGCAAATATTAATGAATAGTGGTGTAAGCACCAATGCTACAGTAGTTGTTGGTGGAGAAGCGACAAACACTGATAAATTTACCAAATTATCTAAATCTGGTAAAATGGTAAATCTTTATAATGCGTTGATTTTGGCAGAGAAAACATCTAAATAAAAAGTGAAAAGATATTATGTTTAAAATAGTTTCAATCGGGTTTTTACTGTCCGTTCTCAGTATTTCCGCACAAAATAATACTAGTTACTGGCAACAACATGTTGATTATACCATGAATGTTGACATGAACGTTGAAAATTTTCAATACTCAGGAACACAGGAACTGATATACACAAACAATTCACCAGATTCATTATATCAGGTCTTTTATCATCTATATTTTAACGCATTTCAACCTGAAAGTGAAATGGATGTGCGTTCTAGAAATATTGCAGATCCTGATCCTAGAGTAATGGATAGAATCAATAAGCTTTCTCCATCAGAAATTGGATATTTAAAAGTTTTATCATTAAAACAAAATGGGTCAGATGTTAAACATGAAGTAGCAGGAACTGTTTTAGAAGTACAACTAAACAAACCTATTGCTCCTGGAGAAAAGATTACTTTTTCAATGAATTTCGAAGGGCAAGTTCCTGAACAAATTCGCCGTTCTGGGCGTAATAATAAAGAAGGCGTTGCATTATCGATGACTCAATGGTATCCTAAAATTGCCGAGTATGATTTCGAAGGGTGGCATGCAGATCCATATATTGCACGTGAATTTCATGGAGTATGGGGAAATTTTGATGTAACCATAAATATTGATAAAAATTACATTATAGGAGGGTCTGGATATTTACAAAACCCGCAAGAAATTGGACACGGATATCAAAAACCTGGAACCGAAGTAAAACAAAAAGGTAAAAAACTATCTTGGCATTTTATAGCCCCTAATGTACATGATTTCACTTGGGCTGCGGACCCTGAATATGTACATGATGTTGTTCAAGTTCCTGATGGACCAGTATTACATTTTTTATATAAAAACAAAAAAGAATACTTAGAAAACTGGAAAAAATTGCAGCCGAAGTCTGTAGAATTAATGAAATATTTCAGCTCCGCAATTGGAAAATACCCTTATAAACAATACTCGATTATTCAAGGTGGTGATGGTGGAATGGAGTACGCTATGTGTACTTTAATTACTGGTGGAAGAAATTTAGGTAGTCTTGTTGGTGTCACCGCTCATGAAATGGCACATGCTTGGTTTCAGCATATATTAGCAACAAACGAAGCCAAACATGAATGGATGGATGAAGGTTTTACTAGTTACATTTCCACTTTAGCAATGGATGAGGTTATGAAACAAAATAAACCAAACCCAATGCAAGGAATGTATATGGGTTATTTTCAATTAGCATCTTCTGGTATAGAACAACCACAATCAACACATGCCGATCGTTATACAAGAAATGCGGCTTATGGAGCCACTGCATATGCTAAAGGTGCTGTTTTTATGTCGCAACTAGGATATATTATAGGAGAAGAGAACTTATCAAAAACGATTAAACGATACTTTGATGAATGGAGCTTTAAACACCCTACTCCTAATGATTTTAAACGTATTGCTGAAAAAGTTTCAGGAATGCAACTTGATTGGTATTTAACAGACTGGACACAAACAACCAATACTATTGATTATGGTATCAAGGAGGTTTCAGCAAACGAAAAGAAAACATCAATAACTTTAGAACGCATTGGACTCATGCCAATGCCAATAGATTTATATGTAGAATATAACGATGGTACACAAGAGTCTTTTTATATTCCGCTACGAATGATGCGAAAAGATAAAGAAAACCCATTTCCTTCTATTAATAGAAATGTTTTATCCGATTGGAGTTGGACGAACCCAACATATTCTTTTGATATATCTAGACAAAAATCTGATATAAAATCAATTAAGATTGATACCTCAAATAAACTTGCAGATATTAATACCAATAATAACAGTTTTTCTCAATAGAGATATTTGTACTAAACCTTATTCTAAAGACCTTTTATAAAAAACCAATAATAAAAGGTCTTTTTTATTGATATTATCTTAACATATTCAATGTTAAATAACAAAATCTTTGCTTTTTTGTTAAAAAAGCGCTTATTTTCGCCACAAAAATGGTTTTACTGTAAATTTTTTAGGGTTTTAGACATATAAATTGTTATATATAAATATTGAAAAATCCTTTTTGATTTTTCTTAGAATCATAATTAATAAATAATGATGTAATTATTCATTATTTTAGAAGACAAAAATTGTAAACATAAATAAACCTATTGCGTATGAAAAAGGTAAAATTACTACTACCACTTTCAATTGCTTTGATTTCTTTTGTTGTTTTGGGTACTTATTATAGTAAAAACAATGACAACAAAAATCAAGCTAATAAGGAAATTATCCCTTTAAAAAAGGAGGGTAAAAAGAAAGGAAAAACGATGGAAGAACGTCGTCGTTTTGCTGAAGAAAGAATTCAACATGAGCTTTCATTCCAAATTAATCCAACTACAGGAGAAATACCAAGAATAGAAAAAGAAAATGAGGTTGTTATGTCTAAAAAGATAATGGCATCTACATTTGCTAAGGATGCCAAAGACGCCAGTAACACTACTTATATTTCCAGAGGACCCTCTAATCTTGGAGGTAGGACAAGAGCTGTGGTTATAGATAGATCTGATGCTACGAGTAATACTATTATTGCAGGAGGTGTAACAAGTGGTCTTTTTAGAACTACTGATGGAGGCGCTAGTTGGGTTAAAGTTTCTCCTAACAATCAAATTCATAATGTATCAACAATTGTTCAAGATCCTAGAGCAGGGTCAGAAAACATATGGTATTATGGTACAGGAGAATATAATGAACAAACTGTTAACTCTGCTAGTTTAGGTAATGCTGCTCCATTTTTTGGTCAAGGAATATGGCAATCCACAGATAGCGGTGTTACTTGGACACAGCTTCCTAGTACAGCATCTGATCAAACTACAGAAGACGATTTTGACTTTAATAACAGAATAGCTGTTCATCCAATTACTGGTGATCTTTTTGCAGCAACCAGAGGTGCAATAAGAAGGTTTGATGGTAATGTATGGACAACAGAAATAAGTGGTGGTGCTTCTTTCACTGATCTGGTAATTGCTCCAACATCTGGTGATGTATATGCTAGCTTCCCTCCCAATAGTCCTGCGGTAGATGGTGTTTGGCAATCCACAAACAATGGTAATGGATCTTGGACTAGAATAGGATCAAATACCACACCTGGTTTTGGTTCTAATGGAAGAATGGTACTAGCACTTGCACCTTCTAATGAAGATATTCTATATTCATTTTTTGTTAGTTCTTTTGCAGACGTAACAGTTCAGGCAGGATTATGGAGATGGGATAATTCAAGCGATTCTTGGACTAATTATACAAGCAGAATGCCTGACGAAGTTGGAGGAGATTTATCAGGAAATGACCCTATTTCTGTTCAATTTGGATATGATATAGAAGTAAGTGTAAAACCAGATAATGCTAACTTTGTAGTAATAGGAGGAACCAATGTGTATAAAATTGAAAATATTATTACACAGGGAACATTTACTAGAATTGGTGGGTATATAAACAATCAAAGTTATGGTTTATACAATTTAGGAGGAGGAGATTCTCATCACCCAGATATCCATGCGCTAGTATTTGATCCTAATAATCCAGATATTTTATTTAGTGGAACTGATGGAGGTGTGCATAGAACCGACGTTACGGCGGCAACTGTAGCTTGGACAAATTTAAATAACAACTATCAAACCTATCAATATTTTCATGTGGCTATAGATCCGAATAGTAGTTCTGATATTGTAATCGGAGGTGCTCAGGATAATGGAACTACTGCAGGAGGAACCGATTTTGGTCAACCTGATCTTACTACAATGTCTAGTGTTAGAGGAGGTGATGGTGTTGCAGTTGGTATATCAAGAGATGATGCTTGTATTCCTTTTTTCTCTGGGACTCAAAATGGTAGTATTGTTAGAGATTGTCCTAATGGACAAAACATTACACCTACTGGATCTTCAAGTCAATTTGTTACGTACTTTTTCCTAGATCCTAGTAGTAACAATGCACTCTATTATGCGGGTAGAACTAATTTATATAGAACATCACAATCTACCTCTGTAACTTCTGGTACTTGGTCCGATCTTGGTCCTTTATTTAATGCTGCGGGTATAAGTGGTGAAGAAATAAGTCAATTTACCGCAACATGGGGGACTTATGATGGTGCTAATAGTTATTTACTTATAGGTGGAGATAGAGGGTCTCTAGTGCGACTTAATAACCCACAAAATTCTGCTGTTATTGCCTTAGGAAGAGATATTACACCAACACAAGCCAATACAGATCAAGGAAAAGTAAGTGGTATTGCTGTTCATCCTACCAATAATGATATTGCAATGGTTACATATGCTAACTATGGTATCACTAATATTTATGTAACTACCAATGCTACTGCATCAACTCCTACATGGACGGTTGCAGAAAGAAATCTGGATGCTTTTTCTATACGATCTGCTGCAATTACAGAGGTAGATGGAGAAACAAGATATTTTGTTGGTACAGCTCGTGGGTTGTATAGTAGTACTGATCCTGTAAATCAAGATTGGTCTATTGAAGCGCCTAATCAAATTGGTTTTGCTTTAGTTAGTGCATTAGCTTACAGACCAGCAGATAATAAACTTTTAGTAGGTACACATGGTAACGGAATGTATGAAGGTACGGTAGCAGCTACACTTTCTGTAGAAGAATTCGATGCTTCAGAATCTAGCTTTGTTGCTTGGCCAATTCCTGCAAATGATGTTATAAATGTAGTTGTTGATGACGCCTTTGTTGCTGGAGATTTAGATTTCTCTGTATATGACTTAAAAGGTAGTCTTATTAAAAAAGGTGAATTAAGTTCTGAAAAACAAATTGGTGTAGATGATCTGGCTAAAGGATCTTATATACTTCAATTGTCTTCTAATGCTAGAGACAAGTCAATACTTTTCACTAAAAACTAAAAATTATATATATAATTATACTAAAATCCAGTGTTGAAATATTTCAACACTGGATTTTCTTTTTGAGAATATCCTATCCCAAATCTTATCAGTATTTTTATCCCTGATGAAAGAGAATTTTGGTACAAAAGAAAAACTTAAAAGTAAGAAAGAAATAGAACTCCTTTTTTCTGAAGGGAAATCCATTGCTCGATATCCTATACGACTAATTTATAGAAAAGCTTTGTCACAAGGAGAAGTGAATGTTCTGGCGGCAGTTTCTGTTAGTAAACGTAATTTTAAAAAAGCAGTAGATCGAAACCGCATAAAACGTTTATTGCGCGAAAGTTATAGAAAAAATAAGTATATTGTACACAACAACACTACTCATCAATTCACTTTTATGTTCTTATATACAGGCAAAGAAATGCCTGATCATATATTGATAGAATCTAAAATAAAAGAAATATTACAAAAGTTCATAACACGAGAAATTAAACCAACTTAGTTTTAATTCGCTTGTTATCTGATAAAACAAAGAAAAAGATGAAAAAGAAAATTCTTTATCCTGCAATTGCCATTGTAATTTTATTTTCTACAGTAAGTTTTAAATCTGATTTTTTTGAAATCGCAAAACAGATTGAGATTTTTACCACCATGTTTAAAGAATTAAACATGAACTATGTAGACGAAACTAATCCTGCAGAGCTAATGGATACTGCAATTAAGGCTATGCTAGATGATTTGGATCCGTATACTAAATATTGGAATGAACAAGATGTAGAAGCTTCTAAAATTAGAAATGCTGGTGAATATACAGGTATTGGTGCTTCAGTAAAAACAGTTAAAGACAAAATAATTATTGTAGAGCCTTATAAAGATTATCCTGCTGATAAAGCTGGTCTTAAGGCTGGAGATCAAATTATCAAAATTGGTGATGTAGTTGTGTCGGATTTTAATGAAGATGCAGGAGAGCTACTTAAAGGTGCTAGTGGTACTAAAGTAGATATCACATATACAAGACAAGGTCAAACAAAAACCACAGTATTAACAAGAGAAGAAATAGAGGTTAATGCTGTTCCTTTCTTTGAGCTATTAGACGATAACACAGGATATATCGTGTTATCAAAATTTAATAATAAAGCATCTTCTGAAACGATCGCTGCTTTAAAGCAACTAAAGGCAAAAGGTGCAGATAAAATCATACTGGATCTTAGAGGAAACCCAGGAGGTTTGCTTAATGAAGCTATAAATGTGACTAATATATTTGTTCCTAAAGGTGAGCTTATCACCACAACCAAATCAATTGTAAAAAAATATAACAAAGAATACTTTACCAAAAAAGCTCCTGTTGATACAAATATCCCTCTTGTTGTGCTAGTTAACGGTAGAAGTGCTTCTGCAAGTGAAATTGTAGCAGGTAGTATTCAAGATTTAGATAGAGGTGTCGTTATTGGTGCCAGAAGTTTTGGTAAAGGATTGGTTCAACGACCAAAAAAACTAACATATGGTACTCAGCTAAAAATAACAATATCTCGATATTATACACCTAGCGGAAGATGTATTCAGGCGTTAGATTATTGGAATAGAGATGAAAATAATAAAGCTGTTCGAATAAATGAAAAAGATTTTAAAGCCTTTAAAACAAAAAAAGGAAGAACAGTATATGATGGTGGTGGAATTCAACCAGATATAGAAATGGAGACTTCAAAATTCAGTAATATTACCACTTCCCTGCTTCAATCTGATGCTATTTTTGATTACGGAACTAAATATTATTATGCTCATCAACAAGCTGATATTACTAACTTTAAGTTTACAGATAAAGATTATCAGGATTTTAAAAACTTTGTTAAGCAAAGTGGCTTTAACTATGAAACAGCCACAGAAAAGTCACTTAAGAAATCTTTAGAAGTTGCTAAAAAAGATAAATTAGATGAAGATATTTCTGAAAGTTATAATGCGTTGTTGATATCCATAAAAAATGCTAAAGAAAAAGGGCTAGATACTCATAAAAAAGAAATCGTAAATTTACTTACTGATGAAATTGTAAAGCGCTATTCTTATAGAGAAGGATTATATAATTACTACATCAATCATAATCCTGAAATTACAAAAAGTAAGGAAATCTTGGGTAACAAAAATAAATACGATAAGATCTTAAAATAAAACTAGCAGCAATAAAAAAACCAGCGTTATAATAGCTGGTTTTTTTATTGTTATGATGTTATCATCATAATATGTGGAATTCCATCCTCGAGATACTCCTCTCCTATCTGTTTAAAACCATGTTTTTCGTAAAACTTCTTAAGATAACATTGTGCAGAGATTTTAATTTCTTTAGTCTTAAAATGTTCTAAAATCGCTTCAACACTTCTCTTAATAAGGTCATGTCCATAACCATATTTTCTTTCCTTAGCAGGAATCACTACTCTACCTATACTTGGTTGTTCAAAATAATCACCTGAATCAAAAATTCTTGTATAAGCAACAATCTCTTTGTTTTTAAAACCTATTACGTGTAATGCTTTTTGATCTTTGTCATCCACATCTTGATAAATACATTGTTGTTCAACAATAAATACTTCTGCGCGTAAGCGCAAAATTTTATATAATTCATGAGTATTTAACTCATCAAAGCTTTTAATTTCAAACACGATATCCATATATCAATACTCCAAAAAAAACAAGTTAACGACTTATATTATCTATTAGCACATAGCTATTTTATTTACTCTATTTTGATGTCTTCCTCCTTCAAATTCTGTAGCTAAAAAGGTTTTCACCATCTCAATTGCTTGTGGTAACGAAGTAAACCTAGCAGGAATACTTATAATATTTGCATTGTTATGTTGTCTGGTTAACTCAGTTATTTCTTTCGTCCAACATAAACCAGCACGCACGTTTTTATATTTGTTTGCAGTCATAGAAACACCATTACCACTTCCACAAATTAGAATCCCAAAATCTACAGCATTGTTATCAACATCTTTTGCTACAGGATGAACAAAATCAGGATAATCTACACTACTATTTTCATCTGTTCCATAATTTACAACCTCTATTCCTTCTGATTTAAGGTACTTTACAATTTCGAATTTATATTCGGTTCCTGCGTGATCATTTCCAATAGCTATTTTCACAAGTTTTAATTTTAAGAATTATTTATACACTCAATATCATGTTGACAACAAAGATAATTTAATCCAAAAAAGTAAACTTCAAAAAATCAATAATTTAACGGCTTACATTTTCAATGTTAATAACTCCTGTTCCTATGTTAACATAGCGTGTGTATAAATAGTTGCTAAAATTGAGAAACTTTTTTTGGTAGTTTTATTTTTTATTAGAATACAAGCTTAAGTATCATAAATCAAAATTATAAAACCGTTTTTTTTAGATAAGTTTTTAAACATAAAACTCATGTTATAAACTACGGTTTTGCCATAAAAATATCAATAAAATCATGTGTTTATAAGCTATCAACAGCTGTTAATTAAATTTCATTTTTACAACATTTTCAATTGTTTAACCTATTAACATCCTGTTGATATATATCTGAAAATTCAAATTAACTTAACAAACAAATAAAATATAATAAAGTTATACCGCTATCAACACTACATCATAATCATCATTTTTTATTTTAAAATTTAGAAAAAGAAAAAGTATATATATAATATATGTTGACAACTATATTATAAATGCTATTTATTCTATCAAACTATATTAAGATGTGAATTAGTGTTGAGATCATCTATGATTTCTTGAACTCTTGTTTGATCTTTTGGGTGGATTTTTAGATTGATACCGCCTAGCGCATTAGAGTAAAAAGGAAAGACTCCTATCATCGTTTCGTTTTCAAAAAAATAAGAAATACCTTCTCTTTCCAAAAGAAGTCGTAATATTGCATAATCGTTTGGATAAGTAAAGGTTGCAATTGTAATAAAATCTTTCATAGAAATAATCCAGGTAATAGATTATCTAAATATACAAATTAATCTAAAAAACAATTAATTGATTTGTGTAGCTTCCCTATCAGAGTGTATCGCACCATTTATTTCTGATTGCTCATTGGTATCTGTTTTCTGATCCATTGTATTTCCTATATAAAGCGTAAGAACATAGATACCTAATAAAAAAATTAGGATAAATAGAAATATGATTTTATGTATTTTTTTTACTCTATGCATTATGAACTCTTTACCAAACGAATAAAAAACGATCTTGGTATTTTAAAATTAAGGAAATTTTAAGATTAATAACAAGATTTGTTTAAAATAATTATTTGTAATGTATTGATTTACAGATAATGCAATTTTTTAACTTTAAACAAGAATCAAATTTAATATTTAATAAAAGTTTACGCATAAAACAACTTATGTTAAAAGATAAGCTGTAATTTTATATTATATTATTTAAAAGACATTAATGAAAAGAAAAAGAAGAAGAGGAAAAAAGTCTCCTAAAATAGAAAATATTACCCAAGGAATACTCAAAATACTAAAATCAGAACCTAATAAATCATTCAATTATAAACAGATTGCAGCTAAGTTTGGAGTAGATGATCCTAGTAGCCGTAATCAAATTATCAAGAAATTAGCGCAATTAGCTTCTAAGAAAGAAATAGAAGAAGTTGAACGAGGAAAATTTAAACTGGTACCGAATATTAATACATATTCTGGCATTCTGGAAATAACATCTAAAGGAACTGGATATGTCGTAGTACAAGATCTTGATGATGATATTTTTATACCTAATAATAACCTTAACAAAGCTTTACACGGAGATGAAGTTGAAGTGTATGTATATAGACGAAAAAGAAGAGGAAAAAGTGAAGGAGAGATTTCTAGAATTATTTCTAGAAAACGAAAAGAATTTGTAGGTGTTATAGAAATTCAGAAGAACTATGCATTTGTAAATATGCAGGATACAAAAATGTATACAGATATTTTTATTCCTAAGAATAAAATAAAAGATGCAGAAGATGGTGATAAAGTATTGGTTAAGTTAGAAGATTGGCCAGAAAAAGCGGATTCACCATTTGGAAGAATTCTAAAAGTTCTTGGTAAACCAGGAGATCATAATACCGAAATCCATGCAATATTAGCGCAATATGGATTGCCCTATGAATTTCCTAAAGAAGTAGAAGCGTATGCAAATGAATTGGATACTTCTATACAAGAATCTGAGATCAAGAAACGTAGAGATATGCGTGAAACGCTTACGTTTACTATTGACCCTAAAGATGCTAAAGATTTTGATGATGCACTTTCTTTTGAAGTTCTAAAAAATGGAAATTATGAAATAGGAATTCATATAGCTGATGTATCACATTATCTAAAACCAGGTACAGTTTTGGACGATGAAGCTTATGAGAGAGCTACTTCTGTATATCTAGTAGATAGAGTAGTACCTATGCTTCCTGAAGTTTTATCTAATAATGCGTGTTCACTGCGTCCTCACGAAGAAAAATATACATTTTCTGCGGTTTTCGAACTAAATGAAAAAGCAGAAATTAAGAACGAATGGTTTGGTAGGACTGTGACATATTCTGATGCACGCTTTGCTTATGAAGAAGCACAACACATTATTGAAACCAAAGAAAATACGATTCCGTCAAATATTTCTCTTACAGGAAAAGAATATAAAGCAGATCAAAAAATTGCTGATGCGGTATTAAAATTAGATGAATTAGCTAAAATCATGCGTTTAAAACGTATGGGTGATGGAGCAATTTCTTTTGACAAGGTAGAAGTAAAGTTTAATCTAAACGAAGAAAACAATCCAGTAGGAGTGTTTTTTAAGACTTCTAAGGATGCAAATAAGCTTATAGAGGAGTTTATGTTACTTGCTAATAAAAAGGTCTCAGAATTCATAGGAAAACAAAATCCTAAGAAAACTTTTGTCTATCGAGTGCATGATGAACCAAATGATGAAAAATTAGCAGCTTTACAAAATGTAATTGGTCGATTTGGTTATAAATTAGATTTAAGAGATCGCAAAACAACCACTAAATCATTAAACGGATTACTTAAAAATGTTCAAGGTAAAAAAGAACAAAACCTTGTAGATACTTTAGCAATACGAAGTATGAGTAAAGCAGAGTATACTACACATAATATTGGTCACTACGGATTAGCATTTGATTATTATTCTCATTTTACATCTCCAATAAGACGTTATCCTGATGTTATGGCACACCGTTTGTTACAGCATTATTTAGATAATGGAAAATCTGCTTCAGAAGAAGAATATGAAGAACGATGTAATCACAGCAGCTCTATGGAAAACCTAGCAGCAAGTGCAGAGAGAGATTCTATAAAATTTATGCAAATAAAATTTATGAAGGATCATGAAGATGAACAGTTTTTAGGAGTAATTTCTGGAGTAACTGAATGGGGTATTTATGTCGAGATTATTAGTAATAAATGTGAAGGTATGATTCGACTTAAGGATATGAATGATGATCATTATGTATTTGATCAAGATGAATATGCTGTTATTGGACAAAACTCTAAAAAAGTATATCAATTAGGAGATGAAGTCTATGTTAAAGTTAAAAATGCAGACCTTATTAAAAGACATTTAGATTTTACATTATTAGGTAGTAAAGAAGAAATAGAATAAACAATCTAGGTATTCGTTTATTAAAAAAGTAAATCACACATAAATCAATTTTAAATTATAGGCAATGAAAAAAATAGTATTTCTTTCGTTATTATTTGTTGCATCTATTGCAACTGCTCAAAGTGTTATCACAAAAAATGTTGGAGATTTTGATGAACTTAAAGTCTTTGATAAAATTGAAGTAAAACTTCTAAAAGGATCAGAAAATAAAGTAGAAATTTCTGGTATAAGTAGAAAAGAAGTGGATGTAGTTATTAAAGATAAGGTACTAAAAATTAAAATGTCTTTAAGTAATACCTGGGATGATAATGATACTAAAGTAATTGTGTATTATACAGATATATCAAAATTAGATGTAAACGAAGGAGGTAAAATCATTGTAAAAGAATTAATTACCGCTACCGAATTAGATTTAAGAGCTCAAGAAGGAGGAGATATCTATGCAGAAATTGAAACAGATAAGTTATTAGCAAGAGCTGTGAGTGGCGGTGGATTACATCTAGAAGGAAACGCTAAAGAACAAGAGGTAACCGTAAAAGCAGGAGGACAGTTTATAGCAGAAGATCTAAAAACACTTAGAACTCAGGTAAAAATTAGCGCTGGTGGAAAAGCCAATATTAATGCTAGTGATTATGTAAAAGCAAATACTGCAGCAGGAGGAACTATTAGAATTTATGGAAATCCGAAGGAAGTTGATGGAAAAAAAGTATTTGGTGGTAAAATTATTGAGGTAAACTAAGTTGTATTTTCTAAATTTGTAAGAAATACGCTTACATTATATGTTTCAAGACGCTCAAGCAGCAATACCTTTAGGATTTTTATTAGCCTTTTTAATAGGTCCTGTATTTTTTGTCTTATTAGAAACAGCTGCTATAAAAGGGTTTCGCGCTGCATTAGCAGTAGATTTAGGAGTAATTTTAGCAGATATCGCATTTATCTTAATAGCTTATTTTAGTACAAATCAGATTTTAGAAAAAATAAAAGACGATCCTGCATTATTTATGTTTGGAGGAATGTTGTTAGCTACTTATGGTATTATTTCCTTTATAAAAGAACGAAAAAATTATAATAGACTAAGAGATACATCTGTAGAGATAATTAATAAACACAACTATCTTACTCTATTTATTAAGGGATTCTTATTAAATTTTATAAATATAGGAGTGTTAGGTTTTTGGTTGAGTATTATTATTGTTATCGGTCCTCAATTGGATATGAATACCAACAGAATAGTTGTATTTTTTATTATCGTTTTAGTTACATATCTTATTATTGACATTTTTAAAATGTTACTAGCTAAACGTTTAAAAAGAAAATTAACTCCTAAAAGAACATATATTATTAAAAGAGTGATCAGTGTTTTTATGATTGTTTTTGGTGTATTCTTAATATTAAAAGGAGTACTTCCTGAAACTATGGAGAAAAAAATTCAGGATAAGATTGAAAAAATTACACCTTAAATAAATAAAATTTATATAAACTTATTTAATAATGAGATAGTTAAATAAAAAAAGTCCTGTAAATATTTACAGGACTTTTTTTTGAGGTGTCGAGCGGATTCGAACCGCTGTAGATGGTGTTGCAGACCACTGCCTAGCCACTCGGCCACGACACCCTTTTTGTCTTCGAGGGCAAATGTAAAAAAATTTATGATTACTTCAGATTTATTTATCTTTTTTTACTTCTTGTAATAGTAACCATTTCTACATTTCCTCCAATTGGTGGGTTAATTTTAGAAACATCCACAGTTGCTTTATCAACTAATGGCAATTCATCTAATATACGAGTTAAAATTCTTTCTGCTGCATGTTCTAATAATTTAGAACGAATTGCCATTTCTTCTTTAACAATGTGATTAAGATGAACGTAATCTACAGTATCAGCAAGATGATCAGTATTAGCAGACTTATTAAGGTTTGCATTTACTTTTAAATCAACACGATAATCAGAACCAATTTTTTTTTCTTCAACCAGACATCCATGATACGCATATATCTTGATGTTTTTTAGTTTAATTAATCCCACAGATTTTTTTTACAAAGGTAATAGAATCTTTGTTAAGAATATATGGGAAAAGAACCCTTTTATACATAGGTATTTAAGTAATCAAATAGATATTATATAATTGTTGTGTATCATTAGAAATATTAGGTAGTTTTGTATTTTATTTTTTAGAAATGACAGAAGAAAAAAAATCACTCAATTTTTTAGAGCATATAGTAGAAGAAGATTTAGAAAATGGAATGAATTCTAAGGATTTACGTTTTCGTTTTCCTCCAGAACCTAATGGATATTTACATATTGGTCATACGAAAGCAATAGGAATTAGTTTCGGGTTAGGACTTACATATAATGCTCCTGTAAATCTACGTTTTGATGATACAAATCCAGCCAAAGAAGAACAAGAGTATGTAGATGCAATTAAGAATGATATTTCGTGGTTGGGATATCAATGGGATAAAGAATGCTATTCTTCTGATTATTTCCAGCAGTTATATGATTGGACGGTGATGTTAATTAAAGAAGGAAAGGCTTATGTGGATAGTCAGTCTTCAGAAAAAATAGCTGAGCAAAAAGGAACCACTACAGAACCAGGTATTAATAGTCCATACAGAAATAGATCTGTTGAAGAAAATCTGGATTTATTTAAAAGAATGAAATCTGGAGAATTTGATGAAGGAGCATATGTGGTTAGAGCCAAAATAGATATGGCAGATCCTAATATGTTGATGCGAGATCCACTGATGTATCGAATATTAAAAAAAGCACACCATAGAACTGGAGATGATTGGTGTATTTATCCTATGTATGATTGGACACATGGAGAGAGTGATTATATAGAACACATTTCGCACTCACTTTGTTCATTGGAGTTTAAGCCACACAGAAAACTGTATGATTGGTTTTTAGATCAAATATATGATGATAGTAGTATAAGACCTAAACAAAGAGAATTTGCACGTCTTAACCTGAGTTATACCATAATGAGTAAGCGTAAATTACTTAGGTTAGTTAATGAAGGTGTTGTTAAAGGTTGGGATGATCCTAGAATGCCCACGATTTCTGGTTTAAGAAGACGAGGATACACACCTGCATCGATTAGAAAATTCGTAGAAACAGTAGGAGTTGCCAAAAGAGAAAATGTAATTGATGTCTCATTATTAGAATTTTGTATTAGAGAAGATCTTAATAAAAAGGCACCAAGAGTAATGGCAGTTTTAGATCCTGTAAAACTAATTATTACTAATTATCCAGAGGGAAAAGAAGAGTGGTTAGAAGCAGAAAATAATCCTGAGGATACTTCTGCAGGATCAAGGCAAGTACCTTTTTCAAGAGAATTATATATAGAAAGAGAAGATTTTAAGGAAGAAGCAGGACGTAAATATTTTAGGCTTACAATAGGTAAAGAAGTTCGTCTTAAAAATGCATATATTCTAAAAGGAGAAAGTGTGGTAAAAGATAGTAACGGTATAGTTACAGAAATTCATTGCACATATGATCCAAAAAGTAGATCAGGTAGTGGAACCGAAGAATCTAAGCGTAATGTAAAAGGAACATTACATTGGGTATCAATAGCACATGCAATTCCTGCAGAAATTAGACTATATGATCGTTTATTTAATGATGAAGCTCCTGATAGTCATAAGGAAAAAGATTTTATGGAATTTCTTAATCCAGATTCATTAAAGGTAATAACAGGATATATAGAGCCAAGTCTTAAAGAAGTAAAGCAATTAAGCCAGTTTCAATTTCAGAGATTAGGATATTTTAATGTGGACCCAGATAGTAAATCAGAGCAATTAGTGTTTAATAAAACGGTTGGTTTAAGAGATACTTGGGCAAAAGTAAAACCTAAGGCGAATAACCAATCTAATAACAATAAACCACAACAAAATAAGCAAAAAGAGGTACCTGCAATTGAAGAAATCAAAAGAGCAGGGAAGAAGTATACTAATTTACCAGAAGAGAAGCGAGAAGCGCTTAAAACAAAGATTATAGAGGCTGCTAAAAAAGTTGATATAGACGAATTAATTCCATTATATGGTACAGCAGCCAAAAAAATCGGAACTAGAATTGTAGTAACAATAGCATTAGGTGTAGTTTTAGAAACCAAAGGACTTAAACCCGATCAGTTAGCAAAAGATTTTATTATCAAAGGAAAAGAAGATAGTAATGAATTATTGCAAACAGAAGCAGAACATCTTGTAGCTAAATTTTCAATTTAATTGATGAAAAATGATATTCAGAGCACATAAGAAGGTGATTTTTTTTCACTTATTATTGAATTTTATTTTTGCTCTTTTTATTACTTGTTCATCATATTATCATATTCCTCTTAATGGAGGAAAAGATGTTTTTATGTACTTTATGCATTTGTGTATTATTCAATCCACATTTGCGGGAGTGTTGTATATTATTTCGCTATCGAACATAGTATTTAAAACCACCTTTTCTATATTATTTCTTGTACTTGGATTTATTTCATTTTGGGTGTATAGTATAGATATTTCTGTTTCACCAGCACTGATAAATGCTACATTAACTACTAAATCCTATATAATAAAAGACCTTATAAGTATCCAGTTGGTACTATATATATTGGTATTAATAGGTGTTCTTTTTTTAATTTTTAGGTTCTATAATAGATTAGAAAAACGGAAGGGGTATAAAGTGTTTGTTCCGACAAGTATTGCCTTAATATGCCTTTTTTTCTGGGTAGATCAAAAAAGACTTCAAAGCTTCAGTAGCAAATTACCATATTCTTTATTTTACAGTGCAAAAGAGTATTGGGAAGAAGAAGAATTGCCTTTAAAAAACATAAAAAATGTAAATTTTAAGGAACCAAAAGAAGATATAAAAGTAGTTTTGGTAATAGGAGAATCTTTGAGAGCAGATCATCTACAACTGAATGGATATATCAGGGAGACAACCCCGAAACTTGCAAAAAGAAAGAATGTAGTTAGTTTCAATAATGTATTTACTAACAAAACTAACACCGCATTAAGTATACCGAATATAGTAACAAACCAAAGTATTTATGGTAGTGATCGAGATTCAATAATATCGCTTTTTGATATGATGGATTCTAGAAATATCCTAACAAAATGGATTGGTAATCAACTTTTGGAAAGCTCTTATAAACAGATAGTTGAAACTAATAATGAGGTATTAATCATTGATGAATTAAGGTCGTTTTGGAGTTTTAATAAGAAAAAGGATCTTAGTTTAGTATCTGAACTCGAGGAGCAAATTTCTAAAGATAAAAAGGGGTTATTTTCTTTACATATGATAGGAAGTCATTGGTGGTATGAAGATAAATATACAGACGAGTTTAGACGATTTAAACCTGTTGTAGATAGTAAGTATATTCCATCTATGACGAAGAATCAAATGATTAATTCTTATGATAATACAATACTATATTTAGATAACTTTTTAGATCAAACAATAACCGTTTTAGAACAGCAACAAGAACCTAGTATTTTAATATATATATCGGATCATGGCGAAGCTCTTGGAGAAGATGGAAAATGGTTACACTCACATTATAAAAGTTTAACAAACCCTGGTATGATTGTTTGGTATTCTGATTCTTTTAGAAAAAAATATAAAGAAAAGACCAATATATTAACCGAAAAGAAAAATGAAAGTATTACTACAGACGTAATTTATCATTCAATTTTGGATATATTTAATATCAAGGAATATAATGGACAGGAATCTATTTTTTATTGTGATAAATAATATAACGTATTAATTATCAGCTATTTGTTCATCCTCTGGTATTTGTATTTCGGTTTTAAAATTGGAGAATATTTTCTTTGTTTCATCATCATTTAATAACTTATTAGATTCCACAAAATACCAATGCTCTTTCTTTTTATCATAAAATCCAAACAAAGAACTTTTTAAGGTAACAAACCTCCCATTAAAATCCATTTTAATCGTGTTTGTGACTAAACAACGATATTCTTTTTTTTCCTTTTTTATATCTGCTACTTCATCTATTTCAGAACTTACAATTTTTATTTTTTGGGCGGTCATGGTTCTAAAAACTTGTTCAATAGCATCCTTTAATTCTTGTTGACCATATTTTTTGGATATTTTAGGATGTGTGTATTTTAAGATAGTACTAACATCTTTTTTTAAGGAAGCTTCAGAAACTGCTTTGGCATCTCTTAAAGCAAATTTTTCTAGTTTGCTTATGTTTTGAGAAAAAATGCTTCCAGAAACAAAAAGCAAAATAAGTAGGTAATTTTTCATGGCGACTTTTTTTGATAAAGGTACTATTTTTTATAATATAAAAAATAACTATAGTATTAGTTTAGGTATTGTTTTTATCTATTAAAAACAGATTTGTTTAAAGAGTTTTAAGAGAAAATAAAAATTAGGCAATACGATTTGTCTAAAGATTATTAAAGAATGTCTTAAAACGTTTTATTTTGATTTTTTAGTAAAATTTGTAATGAGAACGTAGATCTAGTTATAAAATTGTAACAAATAAGAAAACCCGATCAAAAAGTGTGATCGGGTTTATAAAAATAATAAATAAACTTTATTCGTTTGATTTTTTTCCTCCAATACCTTTTTTGGCATTTTGCTTTTTCATTTCTTCTCCAATTTGATTGGAAGCGGTAAATGAGGCGATCATATTATTTAGCATGTCACTACCAGCTTGTGGAGAATTTGGTAATAAAATCAAATTACTATTTGTTTCTTCACCTATCGATTGTAAGGTATCATAATGTTGCGTTACAACTATAAGAGCAGATGCTTCTTGAGAATTGATTCCTACATTATTTAATACATCTACACTTTCTTCAAGTCCTCTGGCAATTTCTCTTCTTTGATCTGCAATACCTTGACCTTGCAACCTTTTGCTTTCAGCTTCTGCACGAGCTTTAGCTACAATTTTAATACGCTCAGCTTCTGCTTCATATTCTGCAGCTACCTTTTCACGTTCTGCAGCGTTAATCCTATTCATGGCTTCTTTAACCTGCAAGTCTGGATCAATATCGGTAACTAGTGTTTTGATAATGTCATAACCATAATTAACCATAGCCTCGTTAAGTTCTTGTTTTACTGCAATGGCGATATCATCTTTTCTTTCAAAAACATCATCTAATTTCATTTTAGGAACTTCAGCACGAACTACATCAAATACGTAAGAAGTAATTTGGTCCTGAGGGTTTTCTAATTTATAAAACGCGTCATAAACTTTATCCTTGATTACCTGATATTGCACAGATATTTTTAGACGAACAAATACATCATCTTTGGTTTTTGTTTCAACTAATACATCTAGTTGTTGGATTTTTAAGTTGATTCGTCCTGCAATACGATCAAAGATTGGAATTTTGAAATGTAATCCTGAATTTCTGATACTTAGGAATTTACCAAAACGTTCTACTACAGCAGAAGTTTGTTGTTTTACAGTAAATATCCCCGATATAAGGATTAAAAACCCAAATATTACTATTGGTATTAAATATAGTCCCATTGTTTTTAGATTAAAAGTTATTTGATAAAATGAATTTACTAATTAATTGTAAATCATTGTGTTTTATTTTGCAATAGTTACCATTGCGGTATAAAGATTAGCCATATAGGAAATATCTACTATTTCCCATCCTTCAGAAGAAGACTTATTTAAGGTGTCTTCAACTTTTTTTCTAAGCTTTTCTATGGACCAGTTATCAGATATTTTGATAACTCTAAATTCTTTTCTCATTGTTGACAAAGTTTTTGGTTGGTTACTATATTAGTAGATAATTCTATCAAAATGTTACAGGTTGTAAAAAACAACACCCATTATCTATGGTCTGATAATGGGTGTTTATAAGATAAACTTAATAAGTATTAAAGTTTTTCTATTGCGGATTCTATTCTATGAATGGTTTCTTTTTTTCCGATGATCGCAATAATATCGAATAGGTCAGGACCTTGCAAAGAGCCAACTAATACTATACGAAGTGGCATCATAATTTTTCCAAAGCCAATCTCTTTAGCTTTGATCCATCCTTTTACAATATTGGAAATGTTTTCTGAAGAAAAATCTTGAATATCACTAATGATTCTGGTTAACTCATGCATCAAAGTAGAAGTGTCTTCCTTCCAAGCTTTTTTAGTTGCTTTTTCATCATATTCAGAAGGAGAAATGAACAAAAAGGAACTAAGTTCCCAGAGATCTTTAGGAAATACAGCGCGTTCTTTTATAAGATTTACAATGCGGTTTAAGTCAAAAGTAGTAGTAATATTTTGGTCACTAAGTACTTTTTTTAATTGTTCCACGTGTACAGAAGTATCTGTTTGTTGAAAATGTTGTTGTTGAAACCATTTGGTTTTCTCAGGATCAAATTTAGCACCTGCCTTATTAACCTTGGCAAGATCAAAAGCTTGAATAAGCTCTTCTAATGAAAATAACTCTTGTTCTGTTCCAGGATTCCATCCTAGAAATGAGAGCATGTTTACTACCGCTTCAGAAAGGTATCCATCTTCACGGTATCCTGATGCAATATCATTGGTTTTAGGATCTGTCCATTGTAATGGAAAAACAGGAAATCCACCAGCAACACCGTCTCTTTTTCCTAACTTTCCTTTGCCAGTTGGTTTTAGGATTAATGGTAAATGTGCAAAACTCGGAGCTTCCCAACCTAAGGACCTGTAAAGTAATACATGAAGAGCTAAAGAAGGTAGCCATTCTTCACCACGAATGACATGTGTTATTTCCATTAAATGATCATCAACAATATTAGCAAGATGATAAGTAGGCATACCGTCGCTTTTAAATAATATTTTATCATCTAGAACATTGGTGTCTATTTTAATGTCCCCACGAACTTCATCTTTAAGGTGTAATGTTTCATCGGTAGGACATTTATAACGAATTACATATGCATCACCAGATTGAATTTTTTGCTGAACTTCCTCTTCAGAAATTGATAAAGAGTTGTTGAGCTTTTCTCGGTTATGCCAGTTATATATAAAAGTTTTTCCTTGAGACTCACAATTTTTTCTTTGGGCATCAAGTTCTTCAGAGGTATCAAATGCGTAATAAGCGTGACCGTTTTCTATTAACAGATCTGCATATTGTCTATATAGATGTTTTCTTTCACTTTGTCTATAAGGACCATATCCACCATCTTTTCCTGGACCTTCATCAAAAGGAATATTACACCAATCTAAAGCTTGTACAATATAATCTTCGGCTCCAGAAACATACCTGTTTTGGTCAGTATCTTCTATTCTAAGAACAAAAGTTCCATTGTGTTTTTTAGCAAATAAATAATTAAACAGTGCGGTTCTTACACCACCAATATGTAAAGGTCCTGTTGGACTTGGAGCAAAACGCACCCTAGTATTTTTTGTCATGATCTTGTGATTTATGCCTTAAAAAAGAAAGGCGTACAAAAGAGTGGACAAAGATACAATCTTAAATAAAAGTATTTAGGTATTCTTTTTAAATCTTGGAATTGGAAAGTTAAGGTTTCATTTCATTTGGGACTCGCTTATTCATGAGCATAAACCAAATAGGAGGGAACAGTGATAATACCATTGATGTTGGATATCCAAATGGAAGTTGAGGACTGTCATTATGATGATCAAGAAGTTGATATTTTTTTGATGCTCTGTAATGATGATCGCTATGTCTTGTGAGTTCAAAAAGTAATATACGACCCAATAGATGATTGGAGTTCCATGAATGAATTTCACGAACACGTTCGTACCTGCCCGAGGAATTTTTTTTTCGCAATAGCCCATAATGTTCTATATAATTGATAGTCTCTAATAATAAGAAACCAACAACTCCAGAAGAGAACGCAACAATACACCCTAGAAAACCGAAGAATATAAAAATGAAACTAAGATATATAGTGGTAAATATAAGATACCAAAGCATGTCATTTTGGATAGAAAGGAAAGATCGATTTTGTTGTTTTAATAAGGTTGTTTGAATTTTCCAGGCACTAATGTATTGACCAATAACAGATGTAAACCAGAAAAAATATAAGGGTTGGTTATATCTGGCGGTAGCGGGATCTTCTTTTGTGGCGGCTTTTAGGTGATGACCAAAATTATGTTCAACATAAAAGTGCATGTAAAGTGATGGAAGTAATAAGGCTTTTGCGATGAACCTTTCTTTAGAAAAACGATGTCCTAATTCATGACCAACATTGATTCCATTTGCACCTAAAACTATACCTGTAGAAATAATAATACCTATAATTTCGAAATTTTCTAAAGGTCGATTGGATACCACAAACAATGTATATATTAATATAGAGTATATAATTGGAAGATTTATATACAGTAGCCAATTAAATAATTGCTTTTTGGATTTAGATAGGCGATTATCATCATCAAGATTTTCGGTAGATGAAGGAGTAAATAACTCTATAATCGGTATGATACCAAACACATATAATGGTGTCATATAGGTATATATACCTTCTAGCCAAATACTAAGAAATGCTATAATAGGAATGGAGTATGCAGAAATATATTTTAGATCCTTCATAATACCTTAGATGTTAGGGGTTTGAATTATAATAAATATAACAAATCTATAAGAAATAAAGTTGTAGCTTTATAGATTACTGAAAAAGAAAAGGTATAAATATGGATAATTTCGAATTCATAAAGGGTAAATTAGAACAGTTTATAAGAAAATATTATATAAATGAATTGATAAAGGGTGTACTATTATTCTTTGCAATTGGTTTATTGTATTTTTTGATCACACTATTAATCGAGTATGTTTTATGGTTGAATAGTACGGGTAGAACATTATTATTTTGGTTGTTTATTCTTGTGGAGTTGTCACTGTTTGTAAAGTTTATCGCTATACCAATTGCTAAACTATTCAGGTTAACTACAGGTATAAATTATACAAAAGCTTCTAGAATTATAGGGGATCATTTCCCAGATGTTAACGATAAATTATTGAACCTGCTTCAGCTTAGTGATGATAAGGGATCATCGGCATTACTTTTAGCAAGTATAGAGCAAAAATCGAGTCAGTTAAAACCGATACCTTTTAAGTTAGCTATAGATTTCAAAAAGAATGTTAAATACCTAAAGTATGTCGCAATTCCGATTGTGATATTTTTATTGATAAGTTTTTTTAGTAAAAAGAACTGGTTTTCAGAAAGTTATAATAGAGTTGTAAATTATGAAACGGCGTATGAACCACCAGCACCTTTTCAGTTTTTTGTGCTCAACAATAGTTTAAATGCATTAGAAAGCAAGGATTTTGTATTAGAAGTCAAAACTTCTGGAGATGTAGTTCCAGAGAATGTGACGATTACCTATGATGATGAAATTTATTTTTTAAAGAATACTGGAGTGGGTGAGTTTCAGTACACATTTGTTCAACCAAAAAAGCCAGTAGATTTTGTGTTGTCTTCTAATGATGTATACTCAAGAGAATATACGCTGGCTGTAGTTCCAGTACCAACATTATTGGATTTTGTTATGGAATTGGATTATCCAGGATATACTAAAAAGAAGGATGAATCATTAAAAAGCTCAGGAAATGCCTCTATACCTGAAGGCACAAAAGTTACCTGGAAAGTGAAAACTAGAAATACAGATAATGTAAATATGGTTACAAAGGATTCAACGATTCTTTTTACTAGAAGTGAAAGTGATTTTCATTATGATAATAAACTATATACCGATTGGGATTATGAGATCACTACTTCTAACGTTAACGTAACTAATTACGATAACTTATCTTTTAATATAAATGTTGTAAAGGACCAATATCCAGAATTAAACCTAACATCAGAGAAGGATACTGTAGATAATAATACGATGTATTTTTATGGAAGGTTAAGTGATGATTATGGCCTTAGTAAATTGCGTTTGGTGTATTATGATAATGAAACTGAGGACAACAAAAGCTACAAGAATTTACAAGTAAGTTCTTCTGTGTTTGATGAATTTGTTTTTGCTTTTCCTGGAGATTTGGATTTGAGGAAGGGCGTTAATTACGATTTTTATTTTGAAGTATTTGATAATGATGTAATACATAATTTCAAAAGTACCAGAAGTCAGGTGTTTAGTTTTAGAGAGCTGACTAATAATGAAGAAGAGGACAAAAGGTTACAAGAACAGAATGAGGCTATCTCTGGATTGAATAAATCTTTAAAGAAATTTAAAGAACAGGAACAGGATTTGAAGTCATTAAGTAAGTTACAAAAGGAAAAGAAACAACTAGATTTTAATGACAAAAAAAGATTGGAGGATTATTTAAAGCGTCAGAAAGAACAGGAAAAAATGATGCAAAATTTTTCAAAAAAACTAAAGGATAATTTGGACCAGCTTGAGGAAAAAAAGGAAGAGGAACCATTTAAGGATGCCTTGAAGGAAATGTTAGAACGTAATGAGCAAAAGCTGAAAAAGAATGAGGAGCTGTTGGATCAAATTAATAAGCTGGCTGATAAAATTCAAAAAGAAGAATTGACAGAAAAGTTAGAAGAGCTTGCTAAAGAGAATAAAAATTTAAAGAAGAATTTAGAGCAGTTATTAGAATTAACAAAGAGATATTATGTTATTGAAAAACATGAAAAGCTTGCGGAAAAATTAAATGATCTTTCGGAAAAACAGGAGGAGTTATCAGAGAAAAATGAAGAGGAGAATACTAAAGAAAAGCAGGAAGAACTGAACAAAGAATTTGAAAATTTCCAAAAGGAAATGGAGAACCTTAGAAAGGATAATGAAGATTTAAAGAAGCCAATGAAGTTGGATCAAGATAAGAATGAGGAAGAGGAAATAAAAAAGGAACAGCAGGAAGCTAGTGAAAAGTTAGAGAAGAAAGAACAATCGGGAGCAAAGAAAAATCAAAAAAGTGCTGCTCAAAAAATGAAGCAAATGAGCGATGGCATGCAAATGCAAATGGCAATGGGTGGAGGAGAACAGCAGCAGGAAGATATTGAAATGCTACGACAAATCTTGGATAACCTTGTAGATTTTTCAATAGAACAAGAATCACTAATGAAAGGTTTTAAAGGAATTAATATAGACAATCCATCGTACTCTACAAAGTTAAAGAAGCAAAGTGTTTTGAGAGAAAACTTTATACATATTGATGATAGCTTATATGCATTGGCGTTAAGGACCCCAACGATTTCGGATATTGTCACAGGAAAGCTAACGGATATAGAATTTAATATTGATAAATCATTGGAGAGATTGGCAGAGAATCAATCAGTACAGGGAACGGCTAACCAACAATATACTGTAACGGGTTCTAATGATCTGGCATATTTTTTAAGTCAAACATTGGACCAAATGCAGAATAGTATGCCGTCACCTGGTAAGGGAAAAGGAAAGGGAGAATCCAAAGGATTTCAGCTACCAGATATCATAAAAAAGCAGGAGGAGTTAAATGAAAAAATGAAAGAGGGAGCTGAAAAAAACAAAGGAAAGAGTAAAGGAAAAAAGGAAGGAGAGAATAGTGAAGGTGGATCTGGAAAAGACGGAAAGGATGGAAAGAATGGAAAGAATGGAAAAGGAAACAAAGATGGTAAAAATGGTAAGGATGGTAAGGACGGTAAGAATGGAAAAGGAGAGTCCGAACTTCAGGAGGAGAACATGAACGGCGAGTTGTATGAGATATATAAACAACAGCAACAGTTACGAAATGCGTTGAAAGAGAAATTAATGAAAGAGGGAATTAAAAACAATAGAGGAAGTGATTTGTTAAGGAGGATGGAACAAGTTGAAAGGGAACTATTAGAGAAGGGCTTCAATGATCGTACGTTAAGCAAAATGCTTAATCTTAAACATGAATTATTGAAATTGGATGAAGCTACTTTTGAGCAAGGTGAAGAAGAAAAAAGGGAAAGCAAAACCAATAATAAGTTGTTTGATAACAATAATGAAGGTCAATTAGAAAAGGCTAAACAATATTTTAATACTACTGAAATATTAAACAGACAAGTATTACCTTTGCGCCAAAATTACAAACGCAAAGTTCAGGAATATTTTAAGAAAGCAAATGATTAATTTTTTTTATGAGTCTTTAGAATTCGAGCTTAATGAGGATAGGATTATTTCTTGGCTTCAAGAGGTTATTTTATCTGAAGGAAAAAAGGAAGGAGACATAAACTTTATCTTTTGTAATGATGAATATTTGTTGAAGATAAATCAAGAATTTTTAGCTCATGACACATATACTGATATAATAAGTTTTGATAATAGCTTGGGAAACGAGTTGCATGGAGATGTATTTATATCTAAAGAAAGAGTAGATGAGAATGCAGGGGTTTTTAATGTGAGTTGGGAGGATGAGTTAAGAAGAGTAATCGTTCATGGGGTGTTGCATTTTTGTGGCTATAAAGATAAGACTGAGGATGAAGATAGAATGATGAGGGAAAAGGAAAACGAAAAACTACTAATGTTCCACGTGGAACGTTAGTGTTGTTTTTGTGAATTTGTTCCACGTGGAACAAGTTTTTTTGAGAAAATAGTAGTGTTCCACGTGGAACAAATTGAATAAGAATTATGTTTGATAAGGAGTATGATGTTATCGTTGTAGGAGGAGGTCACGCAGGAAGTGAAGCTGCGGCGTCAGCCGCAAATTTAGGATGCAGCACGCTGTTGATTACCATGAACCTGCAAAACATAGCGCAGATGAGCTGTAATCCTGCAATGGGAGGAATAGCAAAAGGACAGATAGTTCGAGAGATTGATGCATTGGGAGGATATAGCGGTATTGTAAGTGATAGAACCGCTATACAGTTTAAGATGTTGAACAAGTCCAAAGGACCAGCAATGTGGAGTCCAAGAGTACAGAGTGATCGAATGAGGTTTGCAGAAGAGTGGAGATTGCTTTTGGAACAAACTCATAATTTGGATTTTTACCAGGAAATGGTAAGTGCGCTGTTGGTTGAAGATGGAAAAATAAAAGGAATTAAAACTTCTTTAGGTATAGAAGTAAGAGCCAAAACCGTGGTGTTAACTAATGGAACTTTTTTAAATGGTTTAATTCATATAGGAGAAAAACAATTTGGAGGAGGAAGAGCAGGAGAAAGAGCCGCAACTGGAATTACAGAACAGTTGGTGAATTTGGGTTTTGATTCTGGTAGAATGAAAACAGGAACTCCACCAAGAGTGGATGGACGATCTTTGGATTATTCAAAAATGACAGAACAGCCTGGTGATGATAATCCAGAAAAATTTAGTTATTCAGATTTATCAAAGCCATTAGAAAATCAAAGATCTTGTTATATGACATATACTTCACCAGAAGTACATGATTTATTGAGAGAAGGCTTTGATCGTTCACCAATGTTTAATGGAAGAATTAAAAGTATAGGACCAAGATATTGCCCATCTATAGAAGATAAAATAAACAGATTTGCTGATAAAGAAAGACATCAAATGTTTATTGAACCCGAAGGTTGGAATACTGTAGAGGTTTATGTGAATGGTTTTTCTACATCATTGCCAGAGGATGTTCAATTTAAAGCTTTGAGGTCTGTTGTAGGTTTTGAACAAGTAAAGTTTTTTAGACCTGGGTATGCAATCGAGTATGATTATTTTCCACCAACGCAGCTGACACATACTTTAGAAACAAAGTTAGTGTCTGGATTGTTTTTTGCTGGTCAGATTAATGGAACTACAGGATATGAAGAAGCAGCTTCTCAAGGTTTAATGGCAGGAATCAATGCAGCGTTAAAAGTGAAAGAACAAGAAGCATTTATCTTAAAAAGAAGTGAGGCTTATATAGGTGTGCTTATAGATGATCTAATTACTAAAGGTACTGAAGAGCCATATCGAATGTTTACCTCAAGAGCAGAGTATAGAACATTGCTTAGACAAGATAATGCTGATTTTAGATTAACTCCAAAATCACATAAAATAGGCTTGGCTTCAGATGAAAGAATGAATAGAATGGAGGAAAAAGAAAAGAAGTCAAATGCGTTTGTACAGTTTTTTAAAGATACAAGTGTTACTCCTCAGGAAGCAAATCCAGTTTTGGAAAAAAAGAAATCTTCTCTTATTAACCAAAGCGGAAAAATGTTTAAGTTATTTTCTCGACCTCAGATCACTTTGAATGATATTAAGCATTTTGAAAAAGTTGCGAATTATATTAAAGATAATGATCTGGATAAGGAAGTATTAGAACAAACAGAAATTCAGGTAAAGTATTCTGGTTATATAGAAAAAGAAAAGAATAATGCAGATAAGTTAAACCGTTTAGAAAATATTAAAATCCCAAAGAATTTTGATTATACTAAATTAAAATCTCTTTCTTATGAGGCTTGTGAGAAAATGACAAAAATACAACCAGCTACGATTTCTCAAGCTTCGAGAATTAGTGGTGTTTCTCCAAGCGATATTTCTGTTCTTTTGGTGTATATGGGTAGATGATGGAACATGTAATTTTTAAACAAGATAGAGCGCTAAAAGGAAAGATTCTAACCGCTATAATTTTAGTTTTTTCGACACTGATGTTGTTTTTCGGGTCAGAATCTATGTCGTCAAGAATAATTCTTTTTAGTATAAGTTTGTTGGTTTTTGGTTTTTCTATATCGTATAAAATAGACAAGAGCTTTAATAATTATAAATTGTTTTCAGTGTTCGGTCTTGTTTTGTTTCGAACAAGATTAGAAATAGACTTTCCAGATTATATATCTGTTTTTTCAGGTTCATTCAGTGCAAAGAATGAATGGAGTACTGTGAGCGCACTTGGAATAAAGGAAAGGCACGAAAAAATTGTTATTCGGTTTTTTACGAACAATAAAAACGTAACACTGTACAAAACGGATAATTATGATATGGCACTGCAAAAAGCAAAAACATTGAGTAAACTTTTGAATGTTGAACTTTATGACGCTACTAAATCATAGTTCCACGTGGAACAATTTTGGTTTAATAAGTGTTTTTTGTACAAAAGTGTATCGCATAAAACAAAATCTTTTGACAAACTTTGTCTTCTGTATAAACGGAACTTTCGTTAGGAGGAAAGTTTAATATCTCAGTTGAAAAAAGTATTAGTAGTTTTGAAAAAAACATTAAAGAATTAGGATTATATTAATATCGCTTCAGATTAGTAATGAATAAAGAAAAATTGGATTTTTTTATAGAATGTAAAGATCATACCGTGTCAGGTGAAAGTTTTAAGTTATATCATGATCGAGAAAGAGATATGTTGATTACCTATCCAAAACCTACAAACGAAAATTTAGGAAAGTATTACGAAAGCGAAGATTATATTTCTCATACAGATGCTAAACGAAGTCTTTTTGAAAAATTATACCACATAGTAAAAAAATACTCGTTGCATAAAAAAGTTAAGCTTATTTCCGAATTGAACAAAGGAACAGGTTGTTTGTTGGATATAGGAGCTGGAACGGGTGATTTTTTAATATATGCCAAAGGTAAGAATTGGGAAGTAAGTGGTGTGGAGCCTAATGATGATGCTAAAATGTTGGCACACAAAAAAGGTGTTAATTTAGAATCAGAAACAAAATGTTTCGAATCCAATAGTTTTGATATTATTACAATGTGGCATGTATTAGAACATGTGCCAGATTTAGAAGAGCAGATAAAGGAATTAAAACGACTTTTAAAACCCAAAGGTCATTTGATTATTGCGGTTCCTAATTTTAAGGCATACGATGCTAATTATTATAAATCTTATTGGGCGGCATATGATGTGCCGAGACATCTTTGGCATTTTTCAAAAAAATCTATAGCTAAGATTTTTGATGATAAAGAAATTTTATTGAATAAAACAATCCCTCTTAAATTTGATTCGTTTTATGTGTCACTTTTATCAGAAAAATATAAAAATGGAAAAATGAATTTTCTTAAATCTTTCTGGATAGGATTTCTTTCTAACATGAAAGCAAAACGAACAAAAGAGTATTCCTCTCATATATATGTTTTAAAAAACGAATAATTTTCAATTTTAAGAAGATTTAGGACATTTTTGATACGTTTTACTTCGGATTGTATTGGTTTTTTATAAAAGGAGCTTAAAAGAGCTCTTTTTTAATTGAATTTAATCGGTTTTTCTTATGGTTTTTCTATCCTTTATTGTTTTTTCTTATGTTTACTTAATTTGAGGAATTAATCGCCATAACATCAAATGAACTTTGATACTTTTGCCAGAACTAAATTTTAGAATAATGAGAAAATGTATATGGATTGCAGTTGCATTAATTACAATGGCTTCTTGTAATCAGCAAATCGAAAAAACAGGTTTTGTAAATAACACAAAAGTAGTGTCTGATTTTAATGAGATGAAAACTGCTCAAGAGAAATGGACAAAAAAGAATAATGAGGTTAGAGCTGAGTTAGAAGAAAAAGCAAAGCAGTTTCAAATAGAAGTTCAAGGATATCAAACTATAATGAAATCCATGACCAAAGCTAATAGAGAAAAGAAAGAACAAGAATTGTTAGTTAAACAACAAGGATTGCAAAGAGAACAGCAGACTAGAATGCAAGAAATTCAGAAGGGTAGTCAGACTGAAATTGATTCTATAATTAGCAAAGTAAAAGATTTCATAAAAGAATATGGTAAGAAAAATGGATACACATATATCTATGGTGAAACCGAAGTTGGTAATATCTTTTATGCTAAAGAAGAACTTGATTTGACAGATAAGATAATAGAGGAATTAAACGGAGAAAAGTCTTCTAAAGAAGAAAAATAGTCCCTTATGTAATTATAATATTAAAGCTCATTTGGATAATCTAAATGAGTTTTTTTGTGTTTATGTTAAGGGAATATTCCCCGAAAAAGCTTGTTTTTTAATACATAATATTTTTTCTAAAGCGTAAAATGTGCTTAAGAGAACAGGTATTATATAAATTACTAACTTTAGTATTGCTTTTAAATCATCTATGAACCACATAAACACATTTCTATGAAGAAGATTTACATATTAGTAGTGAGCATATTTATAATGTTTTTTATGAATGTTGAAAGCACTGCGCAATCACTATCAGATCCTGAATTTTCTTTTGAAGGAAGTGCTTCAACTACAACAATTGTTTGTGTATTGGCAGAAAGTTCAGAACGAATTGCGATATCAGAATATACTGGACCATCAGGATTTTTTAGTGCTGGAACTACTTTTTATTTGGAATTATCAGATGAATTTGGAGTTTTTCAGAACCCACCTTTAGAGCTGGCAACACTTACCATTAATGAAGCAATCACCTCTAGTCAGGATTTGATTTTTGACCCTTTTGAGATGCCATCAGAATTAAGAGGAGAGGATTACAGTTTAAGAATACGTGATGAAAACTCGCTTATTGTAAGTGTTACCGAAGGTATTCCGATATACTATATTGATATATCTGGTGAGAATGGAATCTCTATAACTGGTCCTAATCCTTTGTCTAATAATGTGGCGTTATGTGGTACAGGATCAACCACGCTTACTGCATTTCCTGTTGATTTTGCACAATATACGTGGCTGTATGAGGGCAGTCCTATTCCTGGAGAAACGACTAATATTCTTGATAATATTACACAACCAGGAACATATACAGTAATATTTGAATCTGGATCTTGTAATACCCCATATGGAGGGAGAAATAGAATTAATATTGAAGTTTTTAATTTGGATCAGACAAATGTTTTTATTAGCGAAGAAATGGCAGATCCGATAGAGTTTTGCCCTAATTTTGTACCTAAACAATTAACCTGCAGTATAACAGATCCAGCTTATACATATGAGTGGTTTTTGGATGGAGAGGCAATTGCCGATTCTAACACCTCTTTCTTAGATCTGCCACAAAGCAATTTTGCTGGAGAGTATACGGTAATAGTAACAGAAAGTGAAGGTTGTTCTGTAGAAACAAATCCAGTGGAAGTAATCAATCTGGGATCAGATATTCTTACACAACCGCCCCCACAATTAATTATACTACCAGAAGAAACCATAACACTCGCTATAACAACTAATGCGCCAGATGGAAGTGAAATCCAATGGTTTGAGAATGGTATAGAAATTCCTGGAGCAACAAATCTTTTTATAGATGTAACAGCACCTGGAATGTATAGTGTAGAATTAATGACAAATGATCTTTGCAGAGCCACATTGCGAGCAGAAACAGAGGTTTTTAGTCCTGTAGACTTTAAACCAACAGTATCGCAAGTTATTGATTGTGATGATAATATTGCAACACTTGCATTAGAAGATTTATTCGGTATTACAGCGGGAGGATTAGAAATTCCATTAACCACTAATCAATATGCCTTTTTTGATTTTGAGTGGTTCAGAGATGCTACTACTACAGGAGAAACGGGATTAACTTTTACGGTTAACGGAATTAATGAAAATGATTCTTATACACTTACAGCTACATTTATAGCAGGCGATTTTCCAACAGACACTTCTGATCCAGTAATGATAGAGTTTTTAACGGATGATATCACTATTCTATCAGATCCACCGTTTTTACCTTTCGGCGGAACGGTAACGCTAAGTGTACCACTAAGCAGTTTATACACTTATGAATGGTTTACAGATGTTAGTGGAGATTTCCAGCTTATAGAAGGAGAAACTACCAATATGTTAGTGGTATCCGAAGAAGCAAATTACCGAGTAATCATTACCTATCAGGATTGTGTGGTTCAGCGAGAAATATCAGTAGGAGATGAACCAGGGGCATCAGTTGTAATCCCTAATGTAATAACTCCTAATGGAAGTCCAGGAGTTAATGATAATTGGGTTTTACCAGATGAATTTGAAACATCAGATGTGCAAGTTGCAATATATAGCTCAAATGGTAAGTTGGATTTTGAAAAATCAGGAGGATATAATGAAGATTGGCCTTCTAATTCAGCTTCGGGCGCGAGTGAGCTTATATACTATTATATAATTACCAGAAATAGCGCAGTAGTCAAAAAAAGGAACAATTACGGTAATGCGCTAGTTTTTTGCTTTCAAATAGTTTTATAATTGAGACTAAAGGTCGGTCGTAGCTAGTTTATTAAATCGGTCATTTTTAAAATATTAAAAAGAGGATAATAAAATGTCTTTTTGATCTCAAAAACAATGTAAAAGTGATAAAAAAAGTACACTTAATCGGTAAAACCTGCCGATTTTGGGTGTTTTTTTACCTTTCAAAATACGAAAAATTTACAGGTTTTTTTCATTTTTTCATATAAAAATTTGTTTTTTTGGACATTTTTAAACCAAAATCACTATCATTTTGTGATGTAATTTTCTTTTTTAATATTAACATAAAATATTGATTAACAGATTTTTAAACTATAATTTTTCACCAAACAGGTATGGTTTAATCTATTGTAATTATTGTCCTCAAAACAAGGTAAGAATATTATTACAAAAAAAAATGAAAAATTGGTTTGATATAAACATTTAATTCATAATTTTATGACTTTACAATATTTATATTAACAACATTATTAACAAGCACCCCAAATTGCTTGCTTGATTGTGCATATATTCACATCATAATAACAGTGTGATTACTATGAAAAGAAGACTTAACCTATCGTTACTTGCCTTTGCGCTTAGCTTCCTTACTTCCCTTGAAGCTATAGCCCAGGAAATTACTATGCCTGAATTCTATATCAACGATAGTAATGCTACTGCACCTGCTGCTTGTGTAAATCAGAACGTTCCCAATCGTTCGGTAATAGCAGAATATAATGGCCCATCAGGCTTTTTTGGTCCAGGAACAGTCTTTATTTTAGAGTTATCTGATGCTGATGGTGTTTTTCAAGATCCTCCCCTAGAATTGTTTAGGTTTACATCTGCAACTGCAGTTGGCGCGAGTGCAGAATTGGATTTTGGCCCTTTCCCTATACCAACCGACCTTAGAGGAGAGAATTATAGTATGAGAGTACGTGATGCGGACTCTCAAGTTATTGGACTAACAGAAAACATACCTATCTATTATTTTGATACTAGTCAAGGTGTTACGCTGACAGGACCAAATATCGAAGCCAATAATGTGGCACTATGTCAAGGTGACTCTGTAACCTTAACTGCTTTACCTGATGGTTTTCCTGCTTATATCTGGACTAGAGATGGAAATGTAATAGCGGGAGAAACGGGTAATACATTAGAAAATGTATCTCAACCAGGAAATTATAATGTGAAAATCGATTTTGGTTTTTGTAATGCATTTTTCAATTTTGATTCTGCAAATACCAATGTCTTTATTTTTAACACCGCGAATGTGTTTATTAATGAAGAAGCCGCATCACCTGTAGAGTATTGTCCAGAAGATGTTAAATTATTAACCTGTAGCATTACAGATCCAGCATATACATATGAGTGGTTTTTGGATGGAGAAGCGATAGCAGATTCTAATACTCCATTTCTTACCTTACCACAAAGTAATTTTGCAGGGGATTATACAGTGATGGTTACAGCAAGTGAAAATTGTTCGGTATTAACAAATTCAGTGGAAGTAATTAATCTTGGATCAGATATCCTTACACAACCACCACCACAATTAATTATATTACCAAGTGAAACAATAACATTAGCAATTACTACAAATGCACCTGCAGGTAGTACGATACAATGGTTTGAAAATGACACACCAATTATCGGAGCTAATGGTCTATCTATTGATATTACTACTACGGGATTGTATCGAGCAGATGTGTTAACCAATGATGTTTGTATGAGTACTTTGCAAGCAGAAACAGAGGTTTTTAGTCCTGTAGACTTTAAACCAACAGTATCACAAGTTATTGATTGTGATGATAATATTGCAACACTTGCTTTAGAAGATTTATTCGGTATTACAGCAGGAGGATTAGAAATTCCTTTAACCACTAATCAATATACATTTTTTGATTTTGAGTGGTTTAGAGATGGTACTACTACAGGAGAAACGGGATTAACTTTTACGGTTAATGGAATTAATGAAAATGATTCATATACACTTACAGCTACATTTATAGCAGGTGGTTTTCCAACAGACACTTCTGATCCAGTAATGATAGAGTTTTTAACAGATGATATCACGATTCTATCAGATCCACCGTTTTTGCCTTTCGGCGGAACGGTAACGCTAAGTGTACCACTAAGTAGCTTATACACTTATGAATGGTTTACAGATGTTAGTGGAGATTTCCAGCTTATAGAAGGAGAAACTACCAATATGTTAGTGGTATCCGAAGAAGCAAATTACCGAGTAATCATTACCTATCAGGATTGTGTGGTTCAGCGAGAAATATCAGTAGGAGATGAACCAGGAGCATCAGCAGTAATCCCTAATGTAATAACTCCTAATGGAAGTCCAGGAGTTAATGATAATTGGGTTTTACCAGATGAATTTGAAGCATCAGATGTTAAAGTAACAATATATAGCTCAAATGGTAAGTTGGATTTTGAAAAATCAGGAGGATATAATGAAGATTGGCCTTCTAATTCAGCTTCGGGCGCGAGTGAGCTTATATACTATTATATAATTACCAGAAATAGCGCAGTAGTCAAAAAAGGAACAATTACTGTAATGAGATAATTTATGATTAAAAGAATACTTTTTATATTAATATGTGTCACTTCCCTAAATCTCATTTACGGTCAGGAAGGTGCTTCTAATACTTCAGGTGTTTTGCCGTCGGATATTCCACTGCATAACTCATTGAAGTATAATCGTTTTATGTTTAATCCAACGTTTTCTTTAGTTCGTGAAAACAAGAACTCTATAAACATATTTAACCGTAACCCAAGATCAAGTTTTAATGATAATTCACAAACATATTTTTTAAATTACTCTGCTAGATTCGAAGAAAAAACTGGAGTCGGAATTGGTCTTTTTCAACAGAATGTAGGAATATTTAGATTCTTTGGAGCCACACTTAACTATGCATATAACTTAGAACTAAACAGAGATATGAATTTCACCTTTGGTGTAAACTTAAGTTATTCTCAAAGTTCTCTAAAAAGTAATTTAGACGAAGCTCAGGTTAGCGATGATGTAATTAATAATTATGAAAATAGTTCCGTGTTTTTGCTTCGTCCTGGAGTAAATTTTAATTACGGAAATTTTGATGTTGGTGTGTCCGTTGGAAACTTAGTGGCGTATAATCTTACAGGAAGTGAATTGTTAACAGATAATTTTGATTATTCTGGACATGTCATGTATACAACCGAGTTAGATTGGAGAGAGGATAATGAATTGCGCGGAATGGTATATGCATCTAAACCTGGAGAACAGGATTTAAGATATGGAGGAAATGTATTATTCGAAATCCCTAAATATGGGTGGGCACAATTAGGATATAATAGCTTTTATGGTGGATCTATTGGTGTAGGTGCAAATATAGTTAAGGCTGTTTCAATAGGTCTTACTGTTGAGCCTGGAATTGGAGGAGAAGCGAATGCTTCAGAATTTGGTTCGACTTGGGAGTTTGGATTAGCATATAATTTTGGAAGAGAAGAAAAAAGAAGACGAAGAAGAGGGGTTTCTAATCCAAATTATGAGGCTAGAGATTCTGAAATCAGAAGATTAAAGAAAGAAATTTTACAGCAAAATAAACTAATTAGAGAATTACAAGATACAAGAGGAGATTCTTTAAGTCAGGCAGAAAGAACCATGAATAGACTAGAGAGATCTATTCAAGAAGCCAAAGAAGAAGAAGCTCGTCAAGCAAGTAAGTTAGCATTACAAAGAGAAGAAGAGGTTAAATTACTTAACAAGCAAGCAGAAGAGCTTGAAGCTCAGAAACAACTAGAGCTTGAAATGGCTCAAAAAGCGGAAGAAGAAGCTGCGGGAAGACAAGCAGAAGAAGCAAGAATTGCTGCTGAAGAAGCAGAACGAGAAGCAGAAGCAGAACGCCAAGAAGCAGAGGCTGAAGCAATAGCTGAAAAAGAGGAATTAGAGGCTCAGAAGAAACTGGAGTTAGAATTAGCCAATAAGAAGGCAGAAGAAGAAAGAATAGCATCTCAGAAGAAGTTAGAGCTAGAGATGGAAGAGAAGAAGAGACAAGAAGAATCTCAGAAAACTTTAGAAAGAGAAGTAGCAATACAAAAAGATGCTGAAGCTGAAGCTGAAAAAGCAAGACTGGCAGAAGAAGCGAGATTAGCAGAAGAGGCACGTTTAGCTGAGGAAGCAAGATTGGCAGAAGAAGCTAGACTAGCAGAAGAGGCACGTTTAGCTGAGGAGGCAAGATTGGCAGAAGAAGCGAGATTAGCAGAAGAGGCACGTTTAGCTGAGGAAGCAAGATTGGCAGAAGAAGCGAGACTAGCAGAAGAGGCGCGTTTAGCTGAGGAAGCAAGGTCGGCAGAAGAAGCTAGACTAGCAGAAGAGGCACGTTTAGCTGAGGAAGCAAGATTGGCAGAAGAAGCTAGACTAGCAGAAGAGGCACGTTTAGCTGAGGAGGCAAGATTGGCAGAAGAAGCTAGACTAGCAGAAGAGGCACGTTTAGCTGAGGAGGCAAGATTGGCAGAAGAAACTAGACTGGCAGAAGAGGCACGTTTAGCCGAGGAAGCAAGATTGGCAGAAGAAGCGAGACTAGCAGAAGAGGCAAGACTAGCAGAAGAAGCGAGATTAGCAGAAGAGGCACGTTTAGCCGAGGAAGCAAGACTAGCAGAAGAAGCGAGATTAGCAGAAGAGGCACGTTTAGCCGAGGAAGCAAGACTAGCAGAAGAAGCGAGATTGGCAGAAGAAGCACGTTTAGCTGAGGAAGCAAGATTGGCAGAAGAAGCGAGACTAGCAGAAGAGGCACGTTTAGCTGAGGAAGCGGCTCAAGCCACAGAAGAGAGTCCAGAAGATTTAGATCAGATCCAACAAGAATTGGATAATAGTAGTAGGATTACTAATAAATTAATTGCAACGAGAGACTCGTTATTAACCTCTACTACAAACCTTGATAAAAGAGACTTTAATAAGCTCTTAGAATCTCTGGTAAATATGAGTGATGAGGCAGAAGAGATTAAGAATGATAATGATCCTGCAAGTTCTAGGAGACTTACTTCTAAGAATAGATTTATAAAATTTGCTGAAGCGTCAAGACCAGAAGCTAAATATGCTACCAAATATATACCAGGATATCCTGAAGGATATTATTTAATAGGTAATGTATTTAGAGGAGGAACCTATGCAGATAGCTTTACTAAAAAGTTAAAAGACCTTGGTTTTAATGATTCTCAGGTAATCCTTAATCCAGAAAATCAATATCAATATGTTGCAATTAAGTATTATTCTGATAAGGACGAAGCAGCTGAAAATTACTTAAACAGTATTGGAAACAAATACTTTGGAGATATGTGGATACTACATATTGCTAAGAGTAGAGTTGAATCATTAAAAAGATTAGTACAAGAAACACGATTGATCAAAGATACAGTAAAGGATGACACTGTATTAACAGAGAGTCTATCGTATATTGGAGGACACAATATTCAAAACGGATATTATTTGATCACCAATATTTTCAAAAGAGAAAATTATTTTGAAAGAGGAATGACTAGACTTAAATCTCTAGGATTAGAGCCTAAGTTTTTCAGGAACCCAAAAGACAACTATATATATGTTTATTTAGATAAGTTTGATAATCTTGATCAGGCAAAACAAAGCTTGTTCTCTAATGTCAACAATACATATGATGGAGATCTTTATATATTAAAAATAGAATAATGTATGTCAGCATTGTTATTAAAAATATTAAGTAAACTCAACCCCAAAAATAACAGCTTATGAAACTAGCAGTACACATCAGATCAGCTGTAATACTATTGACATTTTTATGCATTGGCATAAAAGGTCTAGTTGCACAAGAAGTACCTTTTACAACTCCTTTAGGTAATGCCAGTAGCCTTACCATAGAAGGAGATTTGCAGATTATTTCGAACGCAATTACCGGTCTTAGTGGTGACCAGAGTGGTACGGGAAATGCATTTTTTATTGGAGACACAACCAATTATGATCCTAATGATCCATATGATGGTGGTGCGTATAATGATCAACTGACACAGGATTATATTGACGTAGATAGTGACGCTTCAACATTTAGCTCCAGTAGTGCTGACTTCACTGCGAGCTCAACTTGTGCACAAATAGCGTATGCAGGATTGTACTGGTCTGCTACCTATTATATTGATCGAGTAGATGCTGCCAATGGTAATGATGCACCACAGTTATCTAATCTTCCATTACCAGATTCTAGACCAGATTTTAAAACGGTTAGATTAATGATGCCTGGTACTACGAATTATATTGACGTAACTGCTGAAGCTGGGGATGCAGGAACGATTTATGATGGATATAGAAATACTTCAACAAATCCTAATGACACTGCTAGTAATGATATTCCTTATGTGTGTTATGCCGATATTACTGCCGAACTACAATCTTTAGCAGACCCTGCAACAGGAGAAGCAAGAGCAGACGGAACCTATACAGTAGCCAATGTACGATCAGCTACTGGACTTACAGAATCAGGTAGTGGTATTTCTGCGGGATGGGTGATGGTAATCATTTATGAAGACCCAACCTTATCAAGAAAATTCTTTAGTACAAATCATGGATTCTTAGAGATCGAATGTGAATCAACATCTGCCTTTGAGCTCGCACTTAACACTGGAACTTTTGCTGGCCAAGGAGTAAATCATACGCAAAATAACTTCAGCCCAGGAAGTGTATCAGTACCAAATTACCCTGCTTTATTGACAGCAGATTTAGTATTGGTAGACGATGGAAATGGTACTACAGATGATGGTTGTCAAGGTTTAGTGAATGCAGCAGCAGTAAATGGTAATATAGCTGTAATCAGAAGAGGTAGTTGTGCATTTACACAAAAGGTACTGAATGCTCAAAACGCAGGAGCAATAGCTGTTGTAATTGTGAATAATGATGGCGGAAATGGAACCCTTACTATGACAGGTAATGGTACTGGAATTACGATTCCAGCAGTGATGATTGGTAATATTAGTGGAAACAATATTATTACCGATATGACAGGGAATACGGTAAACGCATCGCTTACAGACAATTTGCCTGTGGGCTGTGTAAATCCTCCTGAAACATTTACATATACAGGATTCCAGACATTACCACCTCCTAATGATATTAGAGCTAGATTTGGAGTAGCTGCCTTAGAAGGAGATTTTGGGTTAGTAGGTGATGGATTAGCGATACAAGCTGCTCCTCTTGGAGGGTTTGAGATTCCTTTATCAGCGGATCCAGTAAATGGAGCAACTAACTTTTTTAATAGTTCTATTTCTGTAGATGGTAACTATAATACTGCCCGTAACCCTAATTCAGAAAATACATTAGGGTTTGATGCAGATATTTTTGATGTACCTAATACAGGTAATTCAGTAATCGGAAACAATCAAACTCAAGTAGACTTTACTGCAAGTACAGAAGGGGATCGTTATCGAATTTTCTTAAACACATTTAGTATCGAAATTATAGAACCAGAACTATCTGTCTTTAAAAGAGTATTGGATATAAATGGTGTTGATATTACTGGAGGCGATGTAATATTGGGGCAACAGTTATTTTATGAAATTACAGTACAAAATACGGGTAACGAAAGTGTTACAAATGCTTTTATTGATGATATTTTGCCAGCTAATGTTGATTATGTTGGAGGCACTATTACTACCCCATCGGGAGTAACAGCTACGTTTACAAATGGAAATAGAGAAGTAAGGTTTGATTTTGCTGACAGTGTAGTAGAGCGTTTTGATGGGCCTTTAACCATTCGTTTTGGAGTTGAGGTAGTAAGTAGTTGTTCAGAACTACGAGATGCTTGTAGTAATGAAATTGAGAATATAGCTACGGCAACATATACAGGATTAATTTCTACAGTGACTAATTCTGGAGAGGATAGTGTATTAGGACAAGATGCTTGTAGTTTTGACATTGCAGGAGCTTCTAATTTCTTGATTAATTTAGATAGTTGTGATGGAAACTTTAGTGCATTTTTATGTACAGGTACATTAGATCTTACCGCAGGAGGAGGTTTTCCAAACTATGTCTGGACCGATTTAGGAACAGGTGCAGTTGTAGGTAATAGTCAAACATTAACAGTAAGTGCTGGAGGTGTATATAGAGTAGATAAAACAGGGAACCCTGATTGTGCCGATTTATTTGAAATCTGGACAGTTACCGCATTTAATACAGTTACAAACCCTGTTATCGATATTGCAAATGATCCTACAGTAAATGGTAATATTAGAACTTGTCCTATTACGGGAGATGCTTTACCAGAGATATTTTTATGTGGGGCGACAGATTCTCAGTATCTGGATTCTGGATTTGTAGATGCTACCAACATTGTTTGGGAAAGATTAGATCCAGCAGCCTGTCCTGCAGTGACAAGAGATGAGGATTGCCCAACATTAGACAGTACCTGTGATCCAGATTGGGTTCAGGTTGCTACAACTAGAGATTTTACAGTTACAGATGCAGGAGAATATAGAATACGTGTAGAGTTTGATGGTAATTGTAATATAGATTTTTATTTCAATGTCTTTAAGAATAATTTCGAGCCTAATTTAGTAATCGTAAGAGATATCGTATGTAATATTCCTGGAACATTACGAGTACAAAATTCTTCAACTGAATACGAATATCAACTAATCACACCTTTATCAGGTACAGTAATTGGATACCAAGCATCACCAGAATTTACAGGATTGACAGAACAAGGTACATATACCGTAAATGTTCGTCAGAGTAATGGTCTGCCTACGGCTTGTGTATTCCAAGCGACTCAGTTTATGGAGGAACTAGACTCGACAGTATCAATTACTCCTGTTAGTCCTTCTTGTCCAAGTGATCAAGGAGAGATTCAGATTCAGGTAACAGATGGTGATAGTAATTATACCTATAATATTAGTAGTACAACCACTGCATTTACTGCAAGTGAAGGTCCAACAACTGATCCTAATCATATTTTTACAGGCTTAGATCCTGATGTATATGATGTAGAGGTATTATCGTATGATGGAGAGTGTATCGATACACAACAGGTAACGATTAACACACCAGCTGCGTTTACTGCAACGGCAATTTTAGATGCAGATCTAAGCTGTACAGATGCAGAAATAAGAATTGAAGTAACAGGTGGTTCAGGAAACTTTGTATATTCTTTCCAAGGGAATCCAGCAAGTCAGCAAGGATCAAACATATTTGTAATCACTGCGGACGGAACCTACACATTTACAGTAGCAGATACTACTACGGGTTGTACGATTGACACAAATTCTGTTACAGTAAATCCATACACTGTTGTTGAGGCAACTGTTGCCGGTACAGATCCAATTTGTCCAAGTGGTTTAGGTTCTATTTTAGTTACTGTAACTGCTGGCGAAGGCCCATTTACATATGACCTGGATGCAGGAACACAAGTTGTAACCAGTAACGCTACTACCCAAACATTTAGCAATATAACCATAGGAACTCATGTAATTAACGTTTTTGATCGTTTCGGATGTGCCATAAACACGCCAATAAATGTTACGTTAACAGGAGCTACAGCAATAACAGCAGACATTGCCATTACAGATGATTATCGATGTGATGCAACTGGTTCGCCATTTATTCCTGGAGAAATTACGGTTTCTAATCCACAGAATGGTAACGGAAATTATGAATATAGTATAGACGGAACGGATTTCACTAATACTACAGGTGTCTTTGGAGGCCTTACCGATGGTACATATACGTTATATATAAGAGACACAGATACAGCTGCATGTCCAGTTAATTTAGGAGATTTGACTATTGATCCGTTAGCTACAGTTGATGATATAACATTTTCGGTTCCAGGAGCTTCTAATTGTGTTACTCAAAGTTTTAATATAACTGCTATAGGACAACCTGTTGGACCAACGTATACTTATAGCATAACTCCCGCACCTATATCAGGAAATTCAACTACAGGAGATTTTAGACTTCGAAGAGGTATAGTTTATACAATTACTGCTACTAATACTGCTAGTGGATGTTCATATTCAGAAGATTTTAGTGAAAATGGTTTACCAGAGATACAAATCACGAGCTCAGTTCAGACAAATCCAGTAACATGTAATGGAGGAGGTGATGGAGAATTTTCTTTTACAGTAATCAATAGTACTTCTTTTGACTATACTATTACGGGCCCATCTACCAATATTACCGGTACAGCTTCTGGAGCTGATCCTATAACAACAGTCATAGGGTCATTACCTGCTGGAACTTACACCATTGATATTGTTGATAGAAGCATTACACCTCCCGCCAACAACTGTACAGATTCTGCACAGGTGACAATAACTGAACCAACGAATCCTATAACAATAGATACAGCAGTAGCTACAGATGCATTTTGTGGAAACCCTGTTGGTACTATTACAGTTACGGCTTCTGGTGGTCTTGGTAATTTTGTATATAGTTTAGATAATGTAACTTTCCAAACATCTAATGTGTTTACTGGTTTAGCTGCAGGTTCTTATACTGTTTATGTGAATGATGATAATGGAAATAACACATTGTGTACGGCTACAACTCCCGTGACTATTAATGCAACGGGTGTCCCAACACTTGCACTTGCAGGTGGTGATCTATGTTATGATACTACGAATGCCGCAAGTAGAGAAATTACAATTACAGGAGGAGTAGGGCCATATACGTATAGTGTTAATGGCGGAGGACCAGTTGCAGTAGCGACAACTCCAACCTTTACGATTCCTAATCTTACACCAGGTAGTTATAGTGTAGTGGTCACTGATAGTAATAGTTGTGTTTCTGCTCCAATAAATTTTGATATCCAACCACAACTTACTATTACTGCCAACCTAACAAAAGATATTACATGTGCACCAAATGCAGATGCGACTATAGAGTTTGTAATAACAGGAGGAAACGGAACCAATGTAATTGATATAATTCGAGATGGAACTGTAATAGAAGCAAATTATACAGGAGGTTCTCCTTATTCTACAAGTGTAGGTGGAACCTACGAAATTAGAGTAACGGATGCAGAAAATTGTACAGCAACTTCTGCTCCAATAGTAGTAAACCCTTATATACCATTAGCGGCTACAGCAGTAGGTACAGATCCTTTCTGTCCTGCTGATCCAGGTTCTATTCTGGTTACAGTGACAGCTGGAGATGGGCCTTATACATATGACTTAGATGGTGGAGCGCAAACAGTAACTATTGCTGCCAACACATATACATTCAATAATGTAGCAATTGGTGCGCATACAATTACCGTAAGTGATCCTCTAGGGTGTGTATTGAGCCCAGCATTGAATGTTACAATTACTGCACCAACTCCGATTACTGCGACGCCAACCCTTACTCAAGACTATAGTTGTGATGCCGCAGGAACTGGCTTTATTTTTGGAACAATAACGATTACTGGTGCTGCCAATGGTAATGGAAGTTATGAATATAGTATAGACGGAACGGATTTCACTAATACTACTGGGGTTTTCACTGGTTTAACAGATGGAACCTATACATTATACATCAGAGATACGAATACAGCTAGTTGTCCAGTTACATTAGCGCCTCAAATTACTATTGATCCATTACAAGAAGTAACGGATCTTGATTTCACGTTGGGTCAGGTACAATGTCCTGCATTGGAATCTACTGTAGTGGTTGCTGCAACAGGAACTAATGGACCTAGTACTTTTGAATATCGTATTTCTGCACCTGCAGGAAGTGTAACGGTATTTAGTATAAATGACACCTATAATTTGGCAGCAGGAGATACTTATACTTTCGAAGCAAGAACGACTGCAGATGGTTGTATCTATACAGAGGATATTACGATTGACAATATAGACGCAATTGTAGTAAATGGAACTGCAACAGCAGAACCTACTTGTAATGCAGATACAGATGGCTCTCTTTCTTTTGAAGTTACTGGTGTTGATTTAACAGCTACCACTTATAGCTATACGGTTACTGGTGGAAATGTACCAATTGCACCAATTAATGGTGCTGGTGAAACTGCTTCTACAATATCGGATGCAACAGTTGCAGCTTTAGGAAACTTAGGTGCAGGAACCTATACAATTACAGTAACAGACGATATTACTAATTGTATGGCTACAGATACCGTTATTATTAATGAGCCTACAGTTCTTGGTTTTACAGAAGTGGTTGATGCTGCTGATTGTGGAGCAAGTACAGGAATTATTACGATAACAGCCTCTGGAGGTAGAGGAGGATATGAATATGAATTACGTGATGCTGCAGGCGTTGTAGTTTTAGTAGCATACCAAGCTAGTGATGTATTTACAGGATTAGCTGGAGGAACATATACTGTTTTTGTTCGTGATGGTAATAGTGCTGCTGCTTGTGAGTTTTCACGTCAGGTTATTGTGGGACAAACATCACCTGGTTCGATACTAGCTGTGACAGGAGGGGATGCTTGTTATGATACTACAAATCAAGCCAGCCAGTGGATTACCATTACAGGAGGAGTAGGACCATATACCTATATTTTAGATGGAAATGCTCCAGTGGCTGTTACCCTCTTAGCACCACCTAATCCGGCAAATACTTTTGAAATAACAGGATTAACTCCTGGTACATATAGTCTTTTTGTAAATGATGTAAACAATTGTTCTACACCAGCGATTAATTTTACAATTGCTGATGAGTTAACGATTGCGGCTTCTTTAACTCAAGATTTAACTTGTATTATTGGTAATGAAAATGCTATTATAGATATTACTACGACTGGTGGTAACGGAGGAAATACTTTTGAACTTAGTACCAATGGAGGTGCATATGTGGCTTATGGAGGACCTTTCCCATTTACAACACTAACCGCTGGAACTTACCAATTTAGAGTTACTGATGCGGCTGTGCCAACAGCTTGTCAGGCAGAAACTGCAATAATAACAGTTACGCCTGCACCTGCACCGGTAGCAACAGTAGTTCCTACGGATATTTTCTGTAACGGAGATACAACAGGTATTATTACATTTACTATTGATACGACAGTTGGAACAGGTCCTTATGAGACAAGTATAGACAATGGAGGTACTTTTTCTTCGCAAACTGTATATTCTGGACTTGCAGCTGGAACGTATAACTATGTGGTAAGAGATGCTAAACAATGTACACTTACAGGTACTGTAACGGTTGATGAACCCGATGCGATCACTGCAGATATACGAGCTACTCCTGTGAGTTGTGCTGGAGGGACATTTTCTTATGGTACCGTTATTGTTGAGAATGTTGCTGGGGGTACCACAGGTGCTATAGGATATACATATACATTATTTAATTCAGATGGAACATTGGTAACCGCTGCAAGTGCTTTACCTGCAGTATTTACTACTGGAAACACTGTAACCACGACTGTTGATAATTTTACTTTTGGAGAAGTTAATTTTGGAACTTATTATATTACTGTAGAGGATGAAAATAGTTGTTTAATTACTACTAGTACTGTTACAGTATCGAGTCCACCAGATGATTTAGATATTGTATTTGAACCAGGACCTTCGGATTGTAATGCTACAGGAGCAGTATATGATATTGCAATTGTTAATGGAGCCAGTCCATATCAGATAAGACTAGTAGGTGAACCAGCACCTCTAGGTACTTTTAACCTTACTAATGGATTAGCAACTAATTTTCCTGGTCCTCCATTTATTCCTGATGCTTCAGTTGGAGGAAACTTACATAGATTTACTGGTTTATTGTTTGGTGTTTCTTATATAGTGGAGATTCAAGATGCTGGAGGGTGTATTTATAGAGAAACATTGGCACCGCAGACAAATGTTGCCTCGCCAACAGTAACATTAGATACTTTAAGTAATATTAGTTGTAATGGCCTTACCGATGGATCTATTACAGTAGATGTTACAGCTTTTGCAGGTGTTGGCTTGCAATGGGAGTTATTCAATAGTGCTACAGGAGCTTCTATATTAACAAATAACGACGCTGCGGCTACAGATCCTTATTCGTTAAACATACCAAATCTAGGTATTGGTAATTATACTTTAGCTGTTGCTACCCCAACAGATCCTTTCTGTACGGGAACGATTAACTTTAGTATTACAGAACCACCTTTATTAGAACTTGTTTTCATATCGCAAACTGCTGCTAATTGTAACATTGATGCAGAAGTAGTAGTGAATGGTCAAGGAGGAACTCCACCATATCAATATGCTGCTGTTTTGGATGGAGCGGCTGCTCCTGCAATCGGTGCTTATGGTCCAAGTAGTACATTAGTATTAGATCCAGCTTTAGGATTAGATTGGGATATTTATGTTATTGATTCTAGTGTAACAGTTGCGGCTCCAGGTTTTTGTTCTGCAGGTCCGTTGGATGTTAGTATAGTAGAGACACCTGATCCAGTTTTTACAAGTGTTCCTAATTTTGTAGATGACCCTTGTACATTTGATAATGATTATACACTTACAGTACTTGCAACTGGCTCAACAGCATTAGAGTTTGGTATTGATGATGGAGATACTGGAACTGCAGATGCTCCAGTATTTGTTGCGGGAACTCCAACAGGAAACCCTAATGAATATACCTATACATATACTATAGCAGGACCAAGTGTTGATCAGTATACACTTACTGTTAGAGATGCTAATGGATGTTTTGATACAGACGATATTATAGTATATGAAGAACTGATAGTGGATGCAGATTTCTCTACAGAACCTAACTGTACAGATGCCGATGGTCAAATTACAGTTACCGTAACTGGTGGATCTGACTTCACAGTAAATCCTGGAAACTTTACTTTTGTACTGACAGGATCAGATAGTGGAGGATCACCAGTTGGTCCTATATCACAAACGGGAGCAGGAGGAAACATTTTCACGCTGGTTTCTGTAGGAACATATACTGTTACAGTTACTGATATAGGGATTGGACCTGCGCCTGCGGGTTGTTCTGCAAGTGATGATGTGTCAAGAGTAATACCTAATAATCCAACGGTAGTTGCTACTCCTACAAATACATTGTGTGTAGGCGCAACTGATGGATCCATATTGGTAACTACACCAGTTGGACCAGATACCCCATATACTTATCAGTTATTTGATTTTACAGGAGGAGTTCAAGGTTTACAGATAGGACCAGACCAAACAGATGATCCGTTATTTGATGGGTTAGGAGATGGAGAATATTTGGTAATTGTTACTTCTACAATTAATGGTTGTACTGCACAAGATGATGCAACTATTGTTGATCCTAGTCAAGTGATGGCAACTCCATCTCAAAACACATATAGCTGTGCAGCTGATAATAGCGAAGTATTCCCTGATATTACTATTGATATTGTAGACGGAACACCTCCTTATACGATTTCTTATACTGGGCCTAGTATTACTGTTACGAATCAACCAGTCACAGGAACACAGTTTATTATTGATGCTGATGTTGCAGGTAATTATGATATTACAGTTACAGATAGTAATAATTGTCCGTTTGTAATACCAACAGTTGTTGTTCCTGCGTTCCCAGCAATTACAGGAGAAACGGTAGTAAGAGATGCTACAGCTGTGAATTTAGGTGCAATTTCTTGTGATAACCCAGAAACAGTATTGGTTTCTATAGCCGATGATGGTTTAGGTACAGGAGATTATATTTTTGAAGTACTTGAGACAGGTGCAATTGTGGATACTGCTTTATTGGATTTAGATGCACAGTTTACTTTACCTGACGTTGGTATTTACACATTTGAAATTACCGATGAGAGAACAGGATGTTCAGTTACGACTACTTATGAAGTGATGCCGTTTGATACAATAGCAGCTACTTTGAACTTAGTTACTGATGTCTTATGTTTTGGTGATACTTCAGGAGAAGTTAACCTTAATATAACAGGGTATACAGGAACATATAATTATACAGTTACCAATACAGTTACAAGTACAGTTACTGCAACTGGGGCTGGAGATACAGCAGTATCTAACCCATTATTAATTGGTACTTTGCTAGCAGGAACATATGAAGTTACAGTAGAAGCATTAGATGCGCCTTTCTGTGATGAGACTACGAATAGAGCTACTATTGCACAACCTGCAGAATTAACATTAGATTTCTTAAGTGCTACTACTGCTAACTGTAATGAAGCACTATCAGATGTAGTTGTAGATGCGGATGGTGGAGTTGGACCATATAATTATGCGTATGTAGCTGGAGTTCTGCCACAACCGAACCCAGGAACATTCCCTGAATCGGATACCTTTAGTTTAGACCCTCTAGTGAGTTTAAATTGGGTAGTATTTGTTCAGGATGCTAATGGATGTATCGTTTCTACTCAAATAGCAATTCCAGCACCGACGCCAGATCCAGTATTAGATCCAATACCTCCTTTTGTTGATGATGCGTGTAATTTTGATAATGACTATACGTTTACTGTAACAGCATCTGGTTTTGGACAATTAACATATCAATTGGATGCAGGAGTTCCAGAACCTGGAAACGTAAGTAATACAGAACATCAATTTATGGTTACTGGACCTGGAACGTATACAGTTACAGTGTATGATGGTAATAACTGTCCATCTAATCAAGAAAGTATAACAGTACTTGAAGAACTTATAGTAGATGCGACTTTTACTACAGATCCAACTTGTTTAGACGCTAATGGAACCATTACCGCGACTGTGACGGGAGGTTCTGGAGGAGTTATTACTTATACTTTAGAAGATTTAGGGCCACCAGTATCCGTCTTTGCAACGAATACTACAGGAGTATTTATAAATGTTCCTGCTGGTGATTATAGAGTAATCGCGTTAGATCCAGGAGCAAGTGCTGCGGGATGTACAGATGATTTCTTGATTTCATTTGATGTACCAGAGGAACCAATATTAGTATTAGAAGAAAATGAACCAGTATCGTGTATTGGAGATAGCGACGGATTTATATTAGTAAGCCTACAAACAGGAACAGATGGCGATAGTCCTTTTGTTTACGAATTATATGATTTCACAGGAGGAATACAGGGAGCATTATTACAAGGGCCTCAAACTGATGATCCATTGTTTGATGGATTGGCTGCAGGAGATTACCAAGTAATAGTTACTTCTGCCAATTCTTGTGTAGACACATTAGAGCCAATTACTATTGCGAGTCCTACTCAGGTAACGGCGACTGCTTCACAAAACACATATAGTTGTGACCCTACGGATAATAGTGAAATATTCCCAGACATTACTGTTGATATTGTGGATGGAACACCTCCATATTCGATATCATATACAGGTCCTGGTATTACAGTTACGAATCAACCAGTAACAGGAACACAGTTTATTATTGACGCGGATGTATCTGGTAACTATGATATCACTGTTTTTGACGATAATAATTGTTCATTTGCAGTTCCAACAGAAGTAGTAAATCCTTTCCCAATAATGACCAATCCTACGGTTACTTTAGTGGATAGAATTACTTGTGATGCTCCAAATGCTGAGGTTGTAACTGTTTCAGTAGATAGAATTACTGGTAATGTAGCTGGATTTGAGTTTGATGTTCTTCCTGTTGGAGGAACGGATGTACAAACTGTACCTGAAGATGTTTCTGGTACAACAACCGCTACTGTGAATCTACCAGCTGTTGGAAATTATGTGATTAGAATTACTGATCTTGATACAGGATGTTATATAGATACTGCTCCATATGAAGTAGCTCCATTCGACACTATTATAGCTACGGCTGCTTTAGTAACCGATGTTGCTTGCTTTGGAGACTCGAACGGTGAGATAAATTTAGATGTTTCTATGTATACAGGAACGTATAACTATACGGTTACAAATACTGTTACGAGTACAGTTACTGCGACTGGATCTGGAGATACTGCCGTAGCTAATCCATTATTAATAGGTAGTTTACCAGCAGGAACATATGAAATTTTTGTAGAAGCGTTGGATACACCTTTCTGTGATGAAACAACAAATAGAGTTACACTAGCTTCGCCAGCTGAATTAGCAGTTGCTGTCAATCCAGTGTCAGCTGAAACTTGTAACCCAGGAGATGATGCTTCAATTCAGGCAGTTGGAACTGGAGGAACTGGAACAATTGAGTATCAATTAGAACAGCCTGCAGGGACACCATTAATTGCTTATGGAGTGGTTACTAATGGATTGTTTGAGAATTTAGATGCAGGTACTTATACGGTAAGTGTAAGGGATGCTAGCTTATGTGTAGCTTCACAAGACATTACCATTAATGCTCCAACTGTAACAAGTGTGGTTGCTGTAGAGACTAGTTCTTTACTCTGTTTTGATAGTGTAGATGCAGCAATTACTGCAACAGCTAGTGGAGGTCAAGGACCAGGTACTTATTTATTTAGTATTACAAATCCTAATGGTACCACCTCTGCACAGTTTACGAGTACTACAGATACCTTTATTTTCAACGATTTAGGACCAGGTACATATACCATTAATGTTACAGATAACCTTAATTGTGAGTCAACCGATACTGTTACAATTACTGCTCCAACAGAGGTTATGGTAACTGTAGATACCGTTAGAGACCCTAGTTGTACGGATCCTACTGCTGATATACAAGTAACAGGATCAGGAGGAACACCTCCTTACGAATATAGTATTGATGGAGTAACATTTGTTGCTGGTGATACATTTACCTCTCTTGTAGAAGGTGACTACCAGTTCTATGTAAGAGATGATAATGGATGTATTGGAGGTCCATCGAATACAGTTCCAGTAAGAGCACCAGAGGATCTTGCAGTTGTGCTGGATTTAGGAAATACAGCAATTATATGTTTCAGTCAGGCTACAGGATCTATAGATTCTGAAGTTACAGGAGGATTAGGTAACTATATGTATACATTAATAGGAACTGATTACCTTGGAGTAGGTGTTAATATTGGTCCACAAACCGAGAGTTTCTTTGGAGATTTATTGGCAGGTGATTATACATATAGAGTAACTAGTGAAGATTGTGGTCCAGAAGATACTGTATTTACAATTACACAGCCAACAGAGTTTGTTGCTCTTGCTACTACTGAAGATATTACTTGTAATGGAGAAACAGATGGTAGAATTGTTGTAACAGCTACTGGAGGTACTGCACCATATTTCTATTCTTTATATGATAGTGCGGGTAATGCTTTATTTACCTTCTTGGAAGATGATATTGACGGTGTTGCAGGTGAGCATATTTTTGATGAGCTTGCTGCTGATACGTATCGAGTGGAGGTAGAAGATATTAATGGATGTCCAGAGACGATATTAGATCTTATTATTAACGAACCTCTTGCTATTGATGGTTCTGTTTTATCCACAACCGCAGAATCATGTGCAGGTTTTGCAGATGGTACAGCTACGGTATCAATAACAGGTGGTACGATTGGTCCTGACCCGCTAAACCCAGTATACTTCTGGAGTATAGACGGTGTTACTTTCTTACCAGTTGCCGATCCTGCTAATTTGGTAATCACTGACCTTCCAGGAGGAATAACTACATTGTTTATAAGAGACTTTAATAATAGTCCAAACTGTGAGTTCCCATTGAACTTAGATATTACTCCAGGAGTTGTTTTAAATGGAGTTTTAAGTGATAGAATAGATTGTCCAGTAATTGATCCTGTTACAGGAGCAGTTGTGGATGAAATCTATTATATCGACTTCATTTTAGGAGACGATTCTGTAACCACAGATATTATTTATTCGTTAGTAGATCCTAATGACAATACGATTGTTTTCGATAGTAATATGACAGGAACATTTACAGTGAATCCTGGTACTTACGAAGGATTGATGTTACATGCATCAGGATGTGAGATGTCTGCAGGTACGATAGAGGTTGAAGAATACACTCCTTTATCGGTTCCAATTGCGCAGATGACAGGTAATGCACAAGATCCTAATGAGTATGAGATTATTGTTACAGGAGGAAGTGGAGATTACACTTATTTTGTTGCAATAATTCCAAACGGATCAACAGTAAATGATTTAACAGATGCTGATTATAGAGAGTTAGATGAGAATATATTCTCTATTGATGAAACAGCTGAATATGCACTAAGAGTAGTGGATAATTTAGCCTGTGAAGTAATAGGAATTCAGGAATTAACATTTATTAATATTGTTATTCCTAATTACTTTACTCCTGATGGAGATGGTACCAATGATGTATGGTATCCAAGACAAGATAGTTCTAATCCAGCTGGTGATCCTTTCTTCTTTAGTGATATGGAGGTTAAGGTATTCGACAGATATGGTAGATTGTTAGCCGAGTTTGTTGGAGATGAAGAAGGATGGGATGGTATTTACCAAGGAAGCGAATTACCATCAGGAGATTATTGGTTTACAATTATCTTAAATGATATTGATAATAGAGAGTTTACAGGTCACTTTACTTTATACAGATAATAAGTATGAGAACGTACACAAGACATATGATAATAGCTATAGTTTTATTAATTACTATAGCAAGTACTAGGAGTTATGCTCAGGAGTTTTTTGCGCCAGTTCAGAACCAATATATTGCAGACAATCCATATTTAATTTCTAGTGCATATGCTGGGATTGGTGATTGCTGGCAAGTTCGCGCTTCTGGTTTTGAACAATGGGTTAATATTGCAGATTCTCCAGGCACACAATCCGTGTCTATAGATGGGCGTATATCAGATCGTTCAGGAGTGGGTGCTATATTGTTTAACGATCAGAATGGTTTTACAACGCAAAAAGGTGTTCAATTATCTTTTGCACATCACCTAACGTTGAACGAGTACACCAATCAATATTTGTCTTTTGGTATCAGTTATAAGTTTACGCAATTCGGTATTGATACCTCTGAGTTTAATGATGGTGACCCAAATTTACCTCCAAGTCAGTCATTACAGAATGTTACAGTTAATAACTCTAACTTTGATATTGGGGTGTTATATCGTTTAGGTAGGTTTTTCTTAAGCGCCAATGCTGTCAATTTATTACAGAAAGAGATAGACGATTTTAATCCTACAGAGCCATCTTCGATACAGAATTACTATGTGTATTCTGGATATACTTTTTATGATCGATTTACGGATATAGAAGTTGAACCTTCAGTATTATATCAAAATTTTGCAGGTGATGGAAGAAGTACAGCAGATTTAAATTTAAAGGTTAGAAAACTGCATAGAGGAGATTATTATTGGGCAGGTGTAAGTTTAAGATCGTTAGTTGATCAGGATTTTAAACCCTTATCTGTATCTCCAATGATAGGAATTAAGAAAGCTAACTTTTATGTAGCCTATGGTTATCAGATAAATGTAAACGAAGTATTTGATGCAAGTAGTGCTGCAGGATCTCATATGATTACACTAGGGATAGACTTTGGTTGTAGACAGAGTAAATGTGGATGTACATATTAATTCATAAAAATATATAAATGTAAAACCTGCCTATAAGGCAGGTTTTTTTAGTTGCATACAATAATTCTTTACAATTTAATAGAATATTGATAGTAACATTTTGCGTGTTCAAGACACTAACATATGAGGATAAAAATTGTACCTAATAACTAACAGAATTAATGAAAATAAAATTACTTTTTAAGTATCTAGTTATACTTGTGTTTACGAATCTACTGGGTACGTTGAGCTCTATAGCTCAAGAGGTGGCTTTTAAGGCTCCTTTGAACAATGCAAGTAGCATTACCGTAAAAGGAGATATGAAAATCATTGCTAATGCTATAACAGGCCTTAGTGGTGATCAAAGTCAAACAGGGAATCCATTTTTCTCTGGAGATACCACAAATTATAACCCTAACGATCCTTATAATGGAGGTTCATATAATGATCGATTAACACTTGATTATATTGATATTGATAGCGATGCTACTACATTTAGTTCTAGTAGTGCAGATTTTATAAGTGGAGTTGACTGCCCTAAAATTGCTTACGCTGGATTATATTGGTCTGCGACTTATTTTGTAGATAGAATTGATGCTGCTAACGGAAACAACAGTCCACAATTAGACAATCTTCCATTAGTAGACTCCAGGCCAGATTTTAAGACAATTAAACTTAAATTACCTGGTGCATCTACCTATATCGATGTGACTGCAGAATCAGGAAATGATGGTACTATATATGATGGATATAGAAACACTCCAACAAATCCAAATGATAATGCAAGTAATGATATTCCATATGTATGTTATGCAGATGTGACTGCTACTCTTAAAACATTGGCTAATCCTGATGGTACATATACTGTTGCTAATGTACGATCGGCAACAGGGCTTACAGCAGCTGGTAGTGGTATTTCTTCTGGTTGGGCAATGGTCATAATATATGAAGACCCTGCTTTAAGCAGAAAATATTTTAGTACACAGCATGGATTTTTAGAGATTGCTTGTGAAAATGAATTCGAATTAGGTATTAATAATGGAGCATTAGCTGGGCAAGGGTTTTCTCATACGGATAATATTTTTAATCCTGGAAATGTACCTTTACCAGAATATCCGTCTGGATTGACAGGAGATTTGGTATTGGTAGATGATAATGATGATCAATCAGGGGCAGGAACTACAGATGATGGATGTCAGACTTTAATTAATACAACAGCTGTAAATGGTAAGATAGCAGTGTTGCGAAGAGGCTAATGCAGTTTTACCGAAAAAGTTATAAATGCACAAAATGCAGGAGCGATTGCGGTAATTGTAGTGAATAATGGTGGAGGAAACGGAGTAATGGCAATGTCAGGAGGCGATGCAGCTATTTCAATACCAGCGGTGATGATAGGTAATGAAGATGGTGACCTAATAATTGATGAAATTATTAAAGAAGAAGCATTGGGCGATTCGATAAGTGTAACGTTGATAAACAGCAGTCCTTCTGATTGTACAAATCCATCAGAGACGTTTACTTATACTGGATTTCAAACACCACCACCACCAAATGATGTTAGGGCTAGGTTGGGAGTAGTTTCTTTAGAAGGAGATTTTGGGATCACGGGAGATGAATTGGCAATACAGGCAGCTCCTTTAGGAGGGTTTGAGGTTCCTTTATCTGCAGAACCAGTGAATACACCAACTAATTTTTTTAATAGCTCGATCTCTGTAGATGGAAATTATAACACAGCACGTAATCCTAATTCAGAAAATACGTTAGGGTTTGATGCAGATATTTTTAATGTTGGGAATACAGGAAATTCAATTATAGGCAACAATCAATCAACAGTTGATTTTATAGCCAGTACAAAAGGGGATAGATATAGAATTTTCTTAAATACATTTAGTATAGAAGTTGTTGAACCAGAATTTACAGGTTATTCAAGGGTACTAGATAGCAATGGAAATGATATCACTGGAGCCAATGTAGAGTTTGGACAAGAATATGTTTATGAGTTTTCGGTACAAAATACAGGAAACGAAAACTTAACCAATGTTACGGCAACGTTTCGAATTAATGATAATGTAGATTTTAGACAAGGAACAATTATCGTTCCTGATGGAGTTACTGCATTATATGATGATATCAATCGTCAAGTTGTTTTTACGTTTCAGGATAGTGTTTTAGAACGTTTAGATCCCGAACTAACATTACAATTTGGAGTAAAAGTTGTTGATAGTTGTAGAGATTTACGAGATGCGTGTGATTATGAAATAACAAATACGTTACTTGTTTCATATACAGGTCAAGGTTCTATGATAGCAGTGTTGGATACAGCTCTTTCTGAGCCTGCATCCTGCGAATTTATTTTGCCTGTTAACTCAAATATTTTGAACAATCCAGGTGATTGTGACCAAGAGTTTAATGCATTAATTTGTTCAGGAAGTGTCGATATTACTGCAGAAAGTGGTTTTTCTCAATATGTATGGACAGATTTAGGCACAAATATGGTAATTGGAAACACACAAACAATTACATTAAACATGGCAGGTTTATATAAAGTTGATAAAACAGGAAACCCAGATTGTTTGGATCAAACTGAAATTTGGACAGTAGACGATGTAATTGTTGAGAATCCGATAATAGCTATCGCAAACGACCCTCTTGTAAATGGAAATGTTAACACGTGTCCTATAACAGGAGATCTTTTACCCGAATTATTTTTATGTAGTGGAGGAGAGCAATATTTAGATTCAGGCTTTGTAAATGCAACTAATATTGTTTGGGAACGCTTAGATTTTGCTGCTTGTCCTACCGTAGTTAGAGATGAAGATTGCCCTACTTTTGATAGTGCTTGTGATCCAGATTGGGTTCAGGTAGCTACTACTAGAGATTTTACGGTTATTGATTCTGGAGAATATAGAATTCGAGCTGAATTCGAAGGGAATTGTACAAAGGATTTTTATTTCAATGTGTTCATAAACGATTATGCATTTAGTGTTGAAGTTGTAAGTGATATTGTCTGTGATTCCGAGGGAATACTAAGAGTAACCAATCCTTCTGAAGATTATGAATATCAATTAATAACACCACAAGGAACAACTATTCCTTATCAGGTATTTCCAGAATTTACAGGATTAGTTGAAGCTGGTGAGTACACGTTAAATGCACGTCAAAATAATGGGTTACCATCAGCTTGTATTTTTCAGTATAATGTAGTGCTTAATAGAATAGATCCTTTAATTTCAGTAAATGTCAATCAACCTATTTGTTTAGGAGATCTAGGAGATATAAACATAATGGTTACCGATGGAAACCCAAGCTATGTGTATCAAGTTACGAGTAGAACAAATTCTTTTACGATTACTCAAGGACCAATAGAGTTTCCAGATTATACCTTTACAGGACTGGAAATAGGAACATATGATGTAGAAGTATTATCTAATAACGAAGGTTGTTTTTTTATTGAAACAGTAACTATTGTAGCTCCAATAGCAATTACAGCAGATGTATTTCTTACACAGGATTATATATGCAACGCAAATGGCATTCAATTTGCAGAAATTACAGTTACCAACCCTTTAGGAGGTAACGGTGATTATAGATATAGTTTAGACGGAGTTGATTATAGTAATACTACTGGAGTTTTTACTGGATTGACATCTGGAGTATATAACGTGTACATAGTAGATACAGCTACTTCTCCTTGTCCTGTTGATATAGGTGCGATTACAGTTGGTTCTCTGGAAGAAATATCAATACCCTCAATTACAACAGTAGATGGAACGTGTAATGGAGATACTGGTTCTGCAACCTTTACTGTAGAGGGAATAAACCTTGCCAATGACACGTATAGTTATGAAGTTACGACTAATAATGTCCCTGCAATAACAGGAACAAATATTTCTAGTGCCTCAATTACGTTGAATAATTTAATTCCTGGAGTGTATACCATCAATGTTATTAATGATAATTCGGGATGTAGATACAATGATACTTTTAGTATTCAAGAATCATCTCCAATTATTGCAAGTATAGACACGATAGAAGAAATTAATTGTGATAATGATGAAGCAACGGTTGTTTTAGATATTTCTGGAGGAACTCCTCCTTATGAACTTAGTATAGATAACATAGATTATATAACATCAAATTCTTTCACTTTTACAGAAGGAGGAAATTATACAGTATTTGTAAGAGATAGTAATGCCTGTATTGCTCCCCTAAATGTTACAATTAATGAAGTGTCGCAGATAGATATTGAGTTGGATTTATCAGGAACTCAAATTATTTGTTATGCAGGCGCAACTGCAAGTATTGATGCTATGGTAACTGGTGGAACAGGTATATATTCGTACACATTAACAGGAACAGATTATCTAGGAAGTGCTGTTAGTGTTGGGCCACAAGCAACGAGTGCTTTTTCTGGTTTATTTGCAGGAACATATGCGTATACAGTAACCAGTGACACCTGTATGGCGAGTATTCCTTTTGATATAACGCAACCAACAGATTTTGATGTATCTATAACTTCACGAGATGTAACTAATTGTAATGGTATCGAAAATGGATCAATTACAGTAAATGTTATGGGTAGCACAGCTCCCTATTTTTATTCTTTATACGATGCTGGAAACAATCCGCTTTTTGCCTTTATAGGAGATGAAATTGATGGAGTAACGGGACAACACACTTTTGATAATCTATTACCAGGAGTTTATAGGGTAGAAATTCAAGATGCTAATGGATGTCCGCAAGCAGTTCCTGATATAATTATTAACCAATCAGTAGTAGAAATTGATCTTAATGTAGTTGCAATTACAACGAACGAAAGCGGTTCTATAACGGTAAATGCCAGTGGAGGTACTGGTGGTGGTTATAGTTATGAGTTAAGAGACGCTACAAACACGAATATAGTTATACCAGTACAAAGCAGTAATGTTTTTATAGTGGATACTGCTGGAGATTATACGGTGAGAGTTATTGACACGAATGATTGTTTTTATGATCAAGCGGTTACGGTTGATAATATAGGAGAAAACCCAATCATAGATTATGCAGACGAAATTTTGTTCTGTGCAATCACAGGGCAAAGCTACCCAGTCATTACAATTCAAAATGAAAATGGAGAGGTGTTGGATATTCCGTTCAGCAATGTATTATCAATCCTATGGCAACAATTAGATGAGGTTTCATGTAATAGGCCTTTAGATGAAACGTGTCCTACCACAGATGATAGTTGTAGTTCAGATTGGTTTAATTTCGAAACAGGCACGAGCTGTACAATTACAGAACCAGGAGAGTATAGAGTGGTTATTACATTTAACACAAAATCTGGAGCAAGCACAAAAACGTATTATTTTAGAGCAAATGGAAATTTACTAAACACAGAGGATGTTCAGGATATTAATGTGAACCTGTATCCAAATCCAGCGAAAACAATTGTTACTATAAACACTGAGGTTAAAAACATAAGAGTATTCGATCTTTCTGGAAAAACGGTTATCGAAACATCGCAAAAATCTTTTGATATTAGTACGCTAGGAAAAGGAGTATATTTTACAGAAGTAGAAACGATAGCAGGTACTAAACAGGTCATCAAATTATTGAAAGAATAATGTGAACCTGTTAACTAACATAAAAAGAGCGCCATTTTGGCGCTCTTTTTATGTTATAAATTTTTTAAGCATTGATTACATAGAGCCCAAAAATGGCAACGATAAAATAACAGGTAATCGTTAAAGCACCTTGATAATCTTTAGCCACTCGTTGACCAAAAAGAAGCATAAGCAAGGTGATACAAGCAGAAAACATGGCTCCAATCGCAAAACCCGTATGGTTATCCATAATAAGGTGATAAATGCCCATCACACAAAATACAGCGGTAATAATTTCGATGATTAAGATTGTTCCAAGAAGCACAGGTACTAGTTTACCTAAAAATGTATTTGCAAAATGACCAGTCAGCCAACTTAGGTTTCCTTTCCAATCGATCATTTTGTCAATTCCTGATTGCAAAAAAGTGATAAGTAAGAATAGTAAAATTGTAATTGATACAATATGAGTCATAAAATTATCCATAGTAGTGTGAGTTTATATTAGCTAGCCTTTTTGTGAAGTAATCGTGTTAATTTAATAGATAGATCGGTTAGGATGATTTTAGCATTACCATTTCGTTCAATATGATAAATCGCATCCTGTATTTCATTACTGATATCCATGATATTAGCACCATGAATAAAAGGAGCAAAATTTTGTAATTTAAAACCATTGGTTTTAGGTTCCAAAAACACAAGATCAGCTGCGCCATAATTTAATAATAAAGCTTGTCTAAAAAAGTCAAGGCAATAGTTTAGAAACTTCTTTTGTGTTTCTCTACCAGATCCTGCAATAGATTCGCTCCAATTGATCAAATCATTTACCGCAGATTTATTTCCTTTTGCTCTAAAAGCCGTTCGAACCCATTGAATAAACCAATCTTCAAATTGTTCATCACCTCCATCGTGATGTAGTAGATGTAGTGCTTTACTATAATCACCATTGGCTTGATGTGCAATCTTTAAAGCTTCTGCATCTGTAATATTTTCTGATTTTTGAATAGCCTCTTTAATCACTTGTTCACCCAAAGGTGGAAAATGCAATACCTGACATCTGGACCTAATCGTTTGTATCAACTGTTCTTCGTCTTCTGCGATTAGAATGAAAACTGTTTTTTCTGGTGGCTCTTCAATAAGTTTTAGTAATTTATTAGAAGCAGCAATATTCATCTTGTTTGCCATCCAAATTAGCATCACTTTGTATCCACCTTCATAACTTTTTAGAGATAGTTTTTTTACAACATCCAATGCTTCATCCACACCAATCTGACCTTGTTTTTTTTCGATACCTAGCGACAGATACCAATCAAAAATACTACCATATGGGTTTTCTTTGATAAAAGTTCTCCATTCTTCCGCAAAGTGATTGGCAGTAGGATGTTTTTTTACTTTATCATTTGTTGCTACAGGATAAGCAAAATGAAGATCTGGATGAGCAAGATGATCAAATTTTACATTGCAGGATTGAATTCCTCCAGTGTTTTCTCCGTCTTTGTTTTGACATAAAATATATTGAGCATAGGCGATTGCCATAGGCAATGTACCACTACCATTAGGACCCACAAAAAGCTGTGCGTGTGGAATACGACCACGCGCTACACTCGTAGTTAAATAACTTTTTATATGTGTTAAACCTAATATTTCCGAAAAAAGCATAAAGCAAATATAATTTATAATGTACAATATCTATAGGATCAATTTATATATAAATAGCATGTGATTTTTTCATTGAAAAGCATCTTTTTGCTAAAAATCAATAAAAGTGGAAGTTTAGCGTAGAAATTGGATATTTTTTCGAATAGTTTTCAGTGTTTTTGAGGAAATAAAATTATTTTCGTTTGCTCAATACCAATCCAATCCGATGAAGACGATTAACGATTTCAATTTCGAAAATAAAAAAGCATTAATTAGAGTAGATTTTAATGTTCCATTAAATGAAAGTTTTGAAGTAACTGATAATACAAGAATTCAGGCTGCAAAACCCACTATTATAAAAGTACTTGAAGATGGCGGTAGTGCTGTTTTAATGTCGCATTTAGGGCGACCTAAAGGAGTTCAGGATGAATTTTCTTTACAACATATTGTGGATGAGGTTTCTCAGGTAATAGGTGTACAGGTAAAGTTTGTAGCCAACTGTGTAGGACAAGAAGCAGAAGACGCAGTTGCACAACTCAATTCTGGTGAAGTATTATTATTAGAAAACTTACGATTTCATGGCGAAGAAACTAAGGGAGATGCTGGTTTTGCAGAACAATTATCAAAACTAGGAGATATCTATGTAAACGATGCCTTTGGTACTGCACATAGAGCACACGCTTCTACTACAATTGTGGCTCAGTTTTTTCCAGAACGTAAATGTTTTGGGAGTTTGTTAGCAAAAGAAATAGAAAGTATAGATAAAGTACTTACAACAGGAGAAAAACCTATTACTGCGGTGTTAGGAGGATCTAAGGTCTCTTCTAAAATTACCATTATAGAAAATATTTTGGATAAAGTGGATCACCTGATTATTGGTGGAGGAATGACATACACGTTTATCAAAGCAGAAGGAGGACAGATAGGAGATTCTATTTGTGAAGATGATAAGCAAGAGCTTGCATTAGAGATCGTAAAGAAAGCCAAAGAAAAAGGAGTTCAAATACACCTACCTGTAGATGTAATTGGTGCAGATGCCTTTGATAATGAAGCAAACACAAAAGCAATGAGTGTAGATGCCATACCAGATGGATGGCAAGGACTGGATGCAGGACCAGAGAGTTTAAAGAATTTTCATGAAGTGATATTGCAATCTAAAACGATACTATGGAATGGACCTTTAGGAGTTTTTGAAATGGAAAACTTTGCAAATGGTACGATTAGTTTAGGGCATTCTATTGCAGAAGCAACAGAAAAAGGAGCATTTTCACTTGTTGGTGGAGGAGATTCTGTAGCTGCGGTTAAGCAATTTGGATTTGGCGAAAAAGTAAGTTACGTTTCTACAGGTGGAGGAGCTATGTTAGAAAGTCTGGAAGGAAAAACACTTCCTGGTATTGCTGCCATAAGAAATTAACAAAAGAACTAATTTTCTGTAAGAAAAGTCTTAATAAGACCAAAAGTTATTAAAAATCAGTCATTTCGACTGATTTTTTTATGTTTTTAACTTGCTGATTTTTTGGATTTTAGAAAAAAAATGCGATTTTCGCAGCAGTGTTGTTAATAACTTATAAAAACATGGCACTAACTAACACAAAATGTCCGTTAGTTTGAACACATATAAACGTTACCTGAATGAAAATGAATAAAAATTGTTGGTTGTATCTTAGTTTTCTTTTTTGCTTAGTAACTATTCAGGCTCAGGATACCATTCCTACACCTGCAAGTACCAAATCAAAACCGACCAGAACGATCGTTTTGGCAAAAGATGTAAACCTTCAGAAAAATACAGTTCAGGTAATTGATACAACAAAGGTGATTAGCACTATAGGTGAGTTAAAAACTAGCACATTTACAAAGACAAGTGTTAAGGACAGTGTGATGTACGTAGCCAAGGATCACCCAAAAATGTCTCAATTAGATGCTATTTGGAAACAAGAATTGTACAACTCTAGTTTGTTTGATTCTATCTATAAGTCGGTAACAGAATTAGAATATGAACCCGTAGAATTTGTAGATCTTCCTACGGATACCTTAAAAGCAAGATTAAAAGAGCTAAATGCACGTACTCCTTTTAATGTAGAATATAATGCTTCGTTAGAAAGCGTAATCAAGAATTACCTTAAGAATCGTCATGAACATCTGGAAAGATTGATGGCATTAAGTGAGTTTTATTTCCCATTATTCGAACAAGAACTAGACAATCAGAACATACCTTTAGAAATAAAATATTTAGCAATTGTAGAATCTGCATTAAAACCAAGAGCTAAATCCAGAGTAGGAGCCACAGGATTATGGCAGTTTATGTTTGGTACAGGAAAAATGTTTGGATTAGAGGTGAGTTCTTACGTTGATGAACGTATGGATCCAATTATGGCTACACAAGCAGCCTGCAAGTACTTAGCAAGTTTATATCGAGTTTTTGGTGATTGGGATCTTGCGCTGGCATCTTATAATTCTGGTCCAGGAAATGTAACCAAAGCAATCCGACGTAGTGGAGGATATACCAACTATTGGAATATTCGTCACAACCTGCCTAGAGAAACAGCTGGATATTTACCTGCGTTTTTAGCTACGATGTATATTTTTGAGTATGCAGAAGAACATGGATTTAAACCAAAAAGACCAGAGTTTGCGTATTTCGAAACCGACACTATCAAGGTAAAACAGATGATCACTTTGGATCAGGTTTCAGAATATATGGATATTAATATAGAAGAATTACAATTCTTAAACCCTTCATACAAGCTAGATATTATTCCACATATCAAAGATGAAAATTATGTACTTCGATTACCGTTAGATCAAGTAGGAAAATTTGTATCTAATGAAGAACAAATATATGCACTGGCCCAAGCAGAATTCGATAAGCGCGAAAAACCACTTCCTAAGTTTTATGAAGCCAATGATAAGATTCGCTATCGAGTACGTAGTGGAGATTTCTTAGGAAAAATTGCCAGAAGATATGGTGTACGTGTAAGCCAGATCAAAAGATGGAATGGATTACGCAGCAATAACCTAAGAATAGGTCAGCGACTCACCATTTATCCCAGACGTCCTGTAGTGGATAGACCACAGAAGAAAAAATCGACCACTAAAGCAGTAGCAAGTACAACTCCTGGTAGCTCTGAAGTGTATACCGTAAAATCTGGAGATACCTTATGGAGTATTTCTCAAAAATTTAAAGGAGTCTCTATTGAAAACCTACGAAGCTGGAACGACATCAGTGGTTCTGGTATCAAACCAGGTATGAAACTGAAGTTGTCTAAATCATAGAGCAGCAATTAGTCAAACAAATTATATGAAAAAACAATTACTAATACTAGTATGTCTAGTACTTGTATTCGGTTGTAATGATAACGATGATACTCCATTAGAACAGAAAAGTTGCTGTTCTGAGGATTCTTATATTGTAGAGACAGATAATTTACCAGAAGGGAAGGAAATTAATCCTTCTAAATACTTTACTCCTAATCAAGATGGGTTTCATGAAACTTTTTACATTGATGGACTTGAAGATTTTCCAGATAATACAGTTAAGATTTTCTTGAATAATAACCTTGTTTTTGAAGCCAATGGCTATAGTTTTGAAGATAGTCAGAATTTTAGTTCTGGTATTTATGATGATAATTTTGACACCAGAGTGTATCGATATGAACTAGAAATAGATAATGGCGATACGTTTAAGGCAGAAGGTTACATTTGTGCAGTTAAGATTCCAAATATCAATATATCTCTATCGTGTCTTTCTGATCCCAATGATCCAGATCCTGTAATCCGTAATTAGAATACTTTCCGTTCTATACTAGATAGTTGTTGATTGTTTCTTTCTAAAAAATACAATTGGAACGGTTTATGATGTCAAAACAAGCACGATATCCGTTATATGGATATTATTATTTTGATTTTAGTTCATCCCAAGTATATTTGTATTATGAAAAAACTAGCATTTGCCATGATCTGCATCCTTTCTATTGTAGGATGTAAAGAGACAAAAAAAGATACTGCAGAGAAAATAAGTGGTTCTCTGGCCCAATCTACAGGTAAAATCAATCAATTATCTGTGATTATTGATAATGATTTATGGAAAGGTAGTTTAGGAGATACAATCCGTAAGTATTTTGGTGCAGAAGTACCTGGATTACCACAAGAAGAACCGTTGTTTTCTATGAAACAAATGCCTCCTGAAGCTTTTACAAGTTTTGCCAGAAGAAACAGAACCTTTCTTAAAATCCAAACAGGAGATGAATCTAAAGTATATGTGGCAAATAACAAATATGCAACACCACAATTAGGATATGTAATCACAGGTACTAATGAAGCCGAGATTGTTAAACTAATTCAAGAACGTGCTGCTGGGATTATCTCTAAGTATAAAAAAGTCGAAACTACAGAAAAACAATATCGAATCAAGAAATCGGTAGAGTATATCCCTCAACTCAAAGAAAAGATGGGAATCACCCTTAAAATCCCATCTGCGTATAGAATAGCTAAAGAAGAAGATAAATTCTTTTGGTTACGTAAAGATATTACCAATGGAGACATGAATCTTATGATATATGAGCTGCCATTGGGAACCATACCCAAGGATTCTAGCACAATTGCAAAGATTATTCAAGTAAGAGATTCTGTTGGTGTGTTAAAAATACCAACAACCTCAGGAAAATTTATTACCGAAGAAGCCTACGCACCATATTTATATGAAACCTTATTAGATAATAAATTTGCGTTTGAGACCAAAGGTACCTGGGAAATCAAAGATCGATATATGGCAGGACCTTTTGTAAATTATACCATCGATGATGTTGCTAACAACAGACAATTTGTAATCGAAGGATTTGTACTCGCGCCATCGGTTAGAAAAAGAGACAATATCTTCGAATTAGAGGCCATTATCAAAACCATAAAATTCGAGTAAGTAGGACGAATTTGTCACGCTGAGCTTGTCGAAGTGAAATTAAAAATAAAAGCGTTATTAGCTTTTCTATATAGTCAGTGCAATACTTTTTTGAGTATCTGATATAATAAAACTAGTATGCAAAAGCAGTTTGATCTACTCAAACTGCTTTTGTGTTTTTATAATGGTCACTACAGTTCTGTTTTAATTAAAAATGATGTCAACTAGAGACAATCAATACGTTGTATTCATTGAATGTGTTGGCGTTCCAAAGCAGAGCTTTGAAAAAAGCACCTTTCCTTTTGGTCCGTTTACTTTAGGCGAGCAAAGAAAATAGATTGAAATTCTATAAAAGTTTTGTGTCGAAAGGAAGTAATTTTCCTAGGTCAAACGCAATTTTATACGAACTTTTTTAAAAAAAGTAAAAATATAGGGTGACATACACACTCCTCGTGACACGAATAGATAGCAAGCATAAGGTAAAAACAATCAATATGTATAATTATATCTGACATAAAAGGTAATTTTAATATTTGTATACTATTTTATCTACATAAATATAAAATATTTTATGTACTGATAATCAATTAATTAGTAGATCTGTCAAAGTATAAATCATACTATTGTAGGTATACAATAGTATAGGATCGGGGAAATTAGCTATGTTTGCAAAGGAAAAAACAAAAAAAGTATCACTTAAAAAAAAGGGAGAATTTATGAAACACAGATTACAATACCCTATGCGATGGCTCATTTGCCTACTCATTGGCGGTGTATTAATGAGCAGTTGTTCTAAGGATGACGACTTAGAACTACCACCAGCGTCTACCTTAAAAGGATATTCGTATCACGATTTTCACAAACTACACAAAAGTAAAACGCTGCAAGATCAGGTACAAAAGATGCAATCTCGTAATGCTATTATGGCCAAGTCTGGTACGGAAGATCACACCTTTGTGATCGATACCAGTATCGTGCAGATTTTAGAAGCAGAACAATATGTTAGTTATACTTTTAAGGCTGATCGCAATCCAGTAGATGAAAACTATCTGGATAACTATGTACTAACGATCTATAATGATGACAGTTTTCATCAGATGTATGTAAGCTATCCAATATTGGTAGATGAAGAAACGGTTACCTATGATATCGATAATGCCATTGCTACACAGATTACTGGCGAAGCATTGGTACAAAAGAATACCTGCGGAGCGAGTCAAATTCCTGTTACAAGTTGGTCAGAAGATTGTGTGGATTATGAATGTGGATCAGGACAACACTCAGGATCATCACAAACGGATAGTTGTTCATTAGATGAATTAGGCACACAATATGGTCCTACAACAATTTGTGTTGGTGGATGGGTTACCAATTGTTTAGATGCGGGAGATAGTAGCAGTGGTGGTGATGGGTCTGGTCAAACTGGTACAGGAGGAACAGGCGGATCAGGTACTCCAACTGACCCAACTGACCCAGATCTTACAGATGATAATATCGGCCAGATCGGTGTGATCCCGTTTATACCTCCTACGCAGGAAACCGACCCTAATGCAAAGAGTTTATTAGAACAATCTAATTTACCAAAGGTAAAAGCGTTGATTAATAGACTTAGAGACAAAGTAAAAGATTCTTTAAATCAGTTTAAGGAGGATGGTGCATCATTCGAAATAACTGTTACTAATGTAAATGGACAAAGAACATTATCCGAAACAGAAGTACCACCAAAAAGTACAGATAAAGAATCGGTTGAATTAGATATTAATAGAAAAACGGATATTGCCACGCACTATCATACTAGATTTTGGAAAGATAGAATTGTGGATAGTACAAGTCCAACAGGTTTTAAAGAAACTACGGGCCGTACCGTAGCTATTTTTTCTGCGCAAGATATGGCATCTTTTATTTTACTACATAAGATAAGAGAACGAGAAAATATCGGCAAGCCAGAAGCAGTAGAAAATGATAATATTAGTTATATTTTAGTAACTTCTCCTGCCAAGGATACAGATGGTAATCTTGACTCTGGAGTGTATGCATTAAAAATTAGTGATCCAGAAAGAGTAAAAGAATTAAAAGATGCATTTGATACTGAAGATGAAATTATAGATTTACTTTTGGACCATAATGATATAGTTAATAGACCTTGTAAATCAGGAAATAATACTTGTCGATTAAATAATTTTATAGATTTTTTAAAAAATCATAAGATAGATGGGTATAATGGCAAGGGTTTTGGTATAGATGTTTATGTAATGGTTGAAGGAGAGTTTAATACCATCAAAGAATGGAAAAAATTATAAAGAAATCGTAAATGAAAACAATAATAAAAATTTTAGTATTCTTTGTTACTATCATAAGTTATAGTCAAGAAATCGTTCCCATTGAAAACAAAATAGATCATATAGATCTCAGCAGAGAGAATAAAGTATATTATAAAGATGTAAATGGAGTATTTAATAAGTTCATAGGTACCTGGAAGCATCAAGTGACTAATGAACTGTTTGAAATTACTTTTAGAAAAGTAGAAAAATATGTAGGCGGAAATTATGACAGTGATAGATTAGTAGGTCGCTTTAAATTTGTAAAGAATGGAGAGGTAATTTATGATACTACTGCTATGTTACAGTCTGCAGATGCATATCCTGATCATAAAATATTTGGAGGAACTATTACTTCTGACAACCTTAATCGCTTAGAGTTAGAGTATAACGAACCTGGTATTATATTAAAGGGTAGTTTTTTACAACAATTATACCTGACTTATGATCCTTCTACACAACAATTAGATTGGTTTGTAAGAGCACCTTTAATAGGCCCAAATAATGATATATATCCATATAAAATACCTTTTCATATGATTTTAACCAAGGTAAATTAGAGATTAAATAGGAATAATATATAATAGCAGTTTGATACGATCAGGCTCCTATTGTTATAGAAGATGAAAGCAATACTAAAGATATGCATACTGGTGTTTACTATACAATCGTATGCACAAATTATTATTCCTGCGGAAAAATTTGGCAGTACTGAAAATGAAAATAAGACAAGTTCTAGTTACTACTATAAAGATGTAAACGGGGTTTTCAATAAATTTCTAGGTACCTGGAGGTATCAGACTAGTACCGAATTGTTTGAAATAACCTTTAGGAAAAAGGAAAGAGAGAAAACAGGAATGGGATATTATGAAGATTATATAGTGAGTCGTTATAAGTATATTAAAAATGGACAAACTATTTATAATACGTATAACCAAGGAATAATAAGTGTTGCTCAAGAAAACGATGATGATTACTATGTTTTCGGTAGTGGCATTAAGAGTTCGGAGTTAAATTCAATTCAATTGTTATATGATGAACCAGATTTAGAGATAGATTTTGACGGTAGATTAGTACTAACTTATAATCCTGTAACTCAAAAATTAGAATGGAAAGTTACAAGTCTATCCAAGCCAGATCCTAATAATCCAAATAAACGGATTACACCCTTTAAAGTACCTACAAGAATGACCTTAACTAAAGTTAATTAGAGATTAAATAAGAATAATATATAATAGCAGTTTGATATGTCAGGCTGCTATTGTTATAGAAGATGAAAGCAATACTAAAGATATTATTGGTACTTTTTGCTATACAAAGTTATGGTCAAGAAATCATACCTATCGAAAACATGATAGGCCATCTTGACCTATCTAGAGAAGACAAACCCTATTATAAAGATGTAAATGGGGTATTAAATAAGTTTTTAGGTACCTGGAAGTATGAGACCTCTACCGAACTCTTCGAAATAACTTTTCGAAAAATTGAAAAGTATGGTCGAGTCGATTATTATAAAGATAGATTAACGAGTCGTTATAGGTATATCAAAAATGGTGTGGTAATTTACGACACTACTTCTCCGATACAAGCTGCTGATTCCTATCCAGATCATAATGTATTTGGAGGAATTATTAAAAATACAGACCTTAATAAAATAAAACTTCAATTTGATGAGCCCGAGATTAGCTTTGCAGGTTCAAACTATCTGGAGCTTACTTATAATCCAGTAACCCAAAAATTAAAATGGTATGTTAGTGCAGCTATGGAGCCTAACGAGAATGGTGTTTTAGTGTACCCATATAAGACACCATATTTAATGACCTTAACCAAGGTAAATTAGAGATTAAATAGGAATATTATATAATAGCAGTTTGATATGATCAGGCTCCTATTGTTATAGAAGATGAAAGCAATACTAAAGATATTAATAGTTGTTTTTGCAATACAAGGGTATTCGCAAACTATAATTCCAATAGAGGATTATGAAAATCCAGAAAATTATACTAAAACCACAAGTGATTATTACTATAAAGATGTAAACGGTGTACTTGATAAGTTTTTAGGAACCTGGAGATATCAAACTGATAATGAATTTTTTGAGATTACTTTTACAAAGAAAACGAATCATAAATCTGGGATGGGATACTATGGAGATTTACTAATCAGTCGCTATAAATATAAAAAAAATGGAGTCATTATTTATGATACCTATCCTATATTACAACCTGCTGGTAAATCTCCGCCTCGTTATGTTTCGGGTAGTTTTATAAGAAATACGGATTTAAATACAATTAAATTGTTATATAATGAACCTGATGATGTTGGTGACTATGGGCAGCAATTAATTCTTAAATATATACCACTTACTCAAAAATTAAACTGGTATTTGGATGCTATATTATATGATGATCCAGATAATCCTGGAGAACTCACATCAGGATATAAAATCCCATATTTAATGAATCTAACCAAGGTAAACTAGAGATTAAACAGGAATAATATATAATAGCAGATTGATATGATCAGGCTGCTATTGTTATAGAAGATGAAAGCAATACTAAAGATATTAATAGTTGTTTTTGCAATACAAGGGTATTCGCAAACTATAATTCCTTTAGAGAATTTTGAAAATATCGAAAATCGTATAAAAACCACAAGTGATTATTATTATAAAGATGTAAACGGTGTACTTGATAAGTTTTTAGGGACTTGGAGATACCAAACTGCTAATGAATTATTCGAGATTACCTTTACAAAGTCAGAGAGAATTAGTACTGGTATGGGTTATTATATCGATGAACTCAATAGCAAGTATAAATATATAAAAAATGGCGAAGAAGTATTCAACACATATTCTCCAATACAACCTTCAGGGAGTGCGGTTTCTCAGTATATTTCTGGTAGAGCGATAAAAAAGAGTGATCTAAACGATATTAGTTTATCATATCATGAACCAGATGATGTTGGATTTCATGGACAACGATTGGAATTAAAATATATACCACTTACTCAAAAATTAAACTGGTATGTGGATGCTATATTATATGATGATCCAGATAATCCTGGAGAACTCACATCAGGATATAAAATCCCATATTTAATGAACCTAACCAAGGTAAATTAGAGATTAGACAGAAATAATATATAATAGCAGTTTGATATGATCAAGCTGCTATTGTTATAGAAGATGAAAGCAATACTAAAGATATTATTGGTACTTTTTGCGATACAAGGATATTCACAAACTATAATTCCTTTAGAGGATTTTGAAAACATCGAAAATCGTATAAAAACCACAAGTGATTATTACTATAAAGATGTAAACGGTGTACTTGATAAGTTTTTAGGGACTTGGAGATACCAAACTGCTAATGAGTTATTTGAAATTACTTTTACAAAGAAAACGAATCATAGATCTGGAATGGGATATTATGAAGATTTTTTGATTAGTCGTTACAAATATGTAAAGAATGGAGTAGTTATTTATGATACCTACCCCATATTGCAACCTACAGGTAAAGATCCATCCCAGTTTATTGATGGAGGCATTATAAAAAAACCAGATCTTAACAAAATTATATTAACCTATGACGAACCTAGTGATATAGGAGATTATGGACAATTATTGTACCTAGAGTACACGCCTCTTACTCAAAAATTAAACTGGTATTTGGATGCGATATTATATGATGATCCAGATAATCCTGGAGAACTCACATCAGGATATAAAATCCCATATTTAATGAACCTAACCAAAGTCAATTAGAAATTAAATAGGAATAATATATAATAGCAGTTTGATATGATCAGGCTGCTATTGAATTTTATTAGAAAAAATGGAAAAATTTAAAGGGATATGGGCAATTATTAAAAGGCACTTGTATATTTGCATATTTATAATTTCATTTTTAAGCTGTTCAAATTTAAAAAACAGAACTTCTAATCCTAATATACCCTATACATACATAAATGGATTTGATCGGTATGAGGTCAAACCTATCTTAAGCATTATAGGAAAAGATTCAGCATTTACTAATGAACTAAGGTTTCAATCAGTATATTCGGCTTTTTACACAAAAAGAACGATGTATGATAAATTTGGGAAATGGGACAAAGAAGTAAGACTTAAAAATGAAATACATCCAATTTTAGTTTGGGAAAAACGTTCACTATTTGATTCTAATAATGAGTTGTATACCATAGCTGCAAATGGAAAAGAAAGTAGAGAAGAAATATATGCTTCCGTGATCATATTTGATTCTAAAAATCAAGATTGTTTAACAAAGAACTCCAAAATTAGAGATTCTTTAATCCAATATTTTTCTAATGGGATTAAGAAACTAAAGAATCAAAAAAAGTTTTATAAGGTATATTGGGAAATGGTTAATAATTATAAATTAAAAAATCAAAATAAGAATTGATGTAAGCAAATGTTCAATACTTTATAAATTGTATTATTTATGAATATGACGCTAAAATTTTTAATAGTTCTATTTGCCCTTCAAGGGTATTCTCAGAGAACATCAAAAGAAGAGATTTTGTTTGATGAAGAATGGAATCCTATCAGTCTAAAAGACTTTTATGACAAAATTAAAGATAAAAAACTCACCTATAAGTTAACTGAAAACGATACATCATATCTAGGTAAAATTTTCTTGCGAGAAGAACTAGGAAACATAAGCCCTCAAGAAAGAATAGCATTACTGACATACCTAGAAGAACTTACTTCATCTACAATTGATTCAATAAAAACAATAGTTATTAATTTTTATTTTAAACCAGCAAGAAAGCCAAACGGTTCGTGCATCGATTATTATACTTCAGACAATAGATACAAAAGGTATTTTAGAAAAAATGATAAAAACATCCAGTTTTTTATCACTGAAAAAGGATATGATTATAAAAAAGATTTTGTTTTTGAAGATAAAGATGCGCTTATCAGGAATCTATTATTTAAGTATAATTTTGATTGTGGCAATTATATAATAATTAAGCCAAATGGAAGGTTTTTAAGAAGGTTAGGAGAGTATCGTCAATTTGAAATTCGAAAAAAACTAGATATCAATTGGTAAACCGTAAGGTTCGATTAACTTACTCAAACTGCTTTTGTGTTTTTATAATGTTCTTTAAGGTATTTTTGCCAAACAAGTCTTAAACTTTTCCAAAAACCGCCTATTTTGGGTAACAATGTAGTATTTAGGAACACTTATTGTAAAGAATGTATCATTTCACATTCACTAATAATTATTCTTATGAAGCAATCTTTATACATCATTTTTCTTTTTTTATTCTCAATTACGATATCAGGGCAGGAAACTACAACAACATCTCCAGAAGATGCCAATGCTAAATATTTTGAAGTTCCCAGAGAAACCCTATACTTTCATCTTAATAAAAGTACATATCTGTTAGGAGAAGAAATATGGTTTAAAGGATATGCATATGATAGAAAAAATCAATTACCATCAGAGGTAACTACTAATTTTAATGTAGAGCTTTTTGATCATAAAGGTAATGAGGTATTTAGTGGTTTGTATCTAGGCTATCAAGGTAGTACACAAGGAAATATAAAGATCGATTCTACTTGGGCAAGCGGAGATTATTATGTTAGAACCTCTACCAATTGGATGAATAATTTTATAGAAGATGATTCCTATACCCAAAAAATCAGGATCGTAAATCAATCTATACAAAAATCCAAAACCGAAGAGAAGGTACAATATGATTTTCAGTTATTGCCAGAAGGTGGACACATCGTGTACGATACAGATAATACAGTCGGTTTCAAATTAATTAATAATCGTGGATATGGAGTTCCTTTTGATAAAGGAACTGTAATAGATGATCAAGGTCAGGCGATTACTACGTTTAAATCAAATCAATTTGGGATTGGTAAATTTAGCTTTGCACCACAACAAGGAAAACAATATACAGCAACCTTACAATTAAGCAATCAGCAAGAGATCATCGCTTCTTTTCCAAAAATCCAAAACAAAGGAATTGCTATAAGTATCAATAACCTTTTTGAAGATAAGGTAATTGTGGAGTTAAACACAAACGCAATTACATTAAACGAACATAAAGATGCTATATATTATCTATTAGTACATCAGAATGATGCATCAAAAAAAATAGCCATCAACCTTTCTGCTGATCAGACAAAAAAGATAGTACCTATCAAAAGAGAAGAACTATTTGATGGGATGAATACCATAACGTTGTTTCAAGAGAATACACCAGTATTAGAAAGATTACTTTTTAATCCATATGACAAAACAAATACGGATGTAAGAATCACCCATCTAAATAGTATAAACGACTCGCTAATACTAAATGTAGCTGTACCAAAGAAAGAAAAAGTACAGTATGATATTAGTGTTTCTGTATTACCAGAAGAAACAAAATCATATGAACATCAGGATAATATCCATTCTGGAATGTTGCTCAATCCATATGTTCAAGGTTTTATAGAAAATCCAAAATATTATTTCACCAATACAAACAGAAGAAAAGCATACGATCTTGATTTACTTTTAATTACACAAGGTTGGAGTCGATATAAATGGAATACTATTTTTAACCAGCAACCTAAGGTGTTGTATGATTTTAATAATGGATTAACGATCAAAGGAAAACTTCAGAACACCAGAGACAAAGATATCACACAAGTATATCTATATCCTACAAACAAAAATACTTCTAGATTTATTGATCTGGATGATACAAATGCATTTACTATTAAGAACTACTACGTAGAAAAGAACGAACCGATAAGAGTATCGGCAATAAAATCTAATGGTAAACTTATTAAGACTGGATTATACCTACAAACACAAGAAGATCGTTTTAAAAAATCATTCACTGCTAGCAATCAGTTACCTGACTATGTGAATACGGGAATTACTACAGAAATAAAGGTTCCAGAGTATTTTTATGATGATGCAGAATTATTAGATGAGGTTGTAATTACTGGAAAGGTCAAAAAAGAAAAAAACGAAAAGATCACTAATTTTTTACCTGGTAAATCTAAAACAGTAACAGAAAGAGATGCCTTATTAAGCACTAATATTGCAGATTTCATAGCAAGGCAAGGTGGATTTAGAGTAAATATAAATACGCTAGCACAAACGGTTACCATCATATCAAACGCAAGAACAAGTATTTCGGCATCACAATCTCCAGCAGTATTTCTTGATAATACACCAATATTAGATTTCAGTATTCTATTAAGTATTCGTACCGCCGATATAGAGAACGTATATATTGATAACTCTGGATTTGGAGGCGGAATTCGCGGAGGTTCTGGTATAATACGTATGTATAGCAGAAAAACTCCTTTTAAAAATGATGAATTAAGCAGTGTCAATGCTAAGTTTTCTGAGTACAATGCCAAAAACGGTTTTCAGTCCATCAAAGAGTTCTATAACCCTGCATATACAAGTTTTGCCACACCATTTTTTAGAGATTATGGTACCATTCATTGGCAACCTTATGTTAATTTAAATGAATCAGGAACAGGTACTTTTAAAATACCAGATACCGAAACTAAAAACATCAAACTTTTTATTGAAGGAATGGGAAGCGATGGGAGTTTAATATCTAAAGTGCAAGTTTTAGAACTGAATTAGATTTTTGGAACTGAATTCATATATTTAGCGGTTCAAAAACGTAACCAATGAATATTGTTTCTTTTATTTCTAAGCAAGTTCCTGTTTCAGAAAAACAAATCAATAAAACCATCGAATTACTGGATGATGGAGCCACAATTCCTTTTATTTCAAGATATCGAAAGGAAATGACTGGTAATCTGGATGAGGTCGAGATTGGAGAGATTGTAAAGTATAAAGCCGCTTTTGATGCTTTACAAAAAAGAAAAGAAAGTGTACTTGCGTCAATCAAAGAACAAGAAGCACTTACTCCAGAATTACAAAATAGAATAGAAGTAGCACAGACCTTGTCTGAAGTTGAAGATTTATACCTACCCTATAAGAAGAAACGAAAGACAAAAGCTACCGTTGCTAAAGAATTGGGTCTGGAACCTCTGGCAAAGATTATTATGCAACAACGAGAAGAAGAAATTCTATTCGTTGCTTCGCAATATTTTAACGAAACAATTATTAATGAGGATCTGGCATTGCAAGGAGCAAGAGATATTATTGCAGAGTGGATCAATGAAGATGAAAAAGTAAGAAATAGGTTGCGTAGGTTATATCAACGAAGAGCTGCTATATCTTCTGCCGTAATTAAGACTAAAAAAGACGAGGAAGAGGCACAAAAATACCAGCAATACTTTGAGTGGGAGGAACCATTACATAAATGTCCTTCTCATCGATTGCTGGCAATTCTTAGAGCAGAAAACGAAAAATTTGTAAGAGTAAAAATTACAGTTCCAGAAAATGATGCATTAGATATTATTGATGATATCATGATTAAATCTAATGTAGAATCTTGCACAGATCAAATGTTTTTGGCTATTGCAGATGCATATAAAAGGTTATTAGCACCAGCGATTTCTACAGAAGTGTTAAATCAAGCAAAAGAAAAAGCTGATGACAATGCCATTACCGTATTTGCTCAAAATCTAAAGCAATTACTATTGGCGTCTCCTTTGGGACAAAAACGTATCCTGGCGTTGGATCCAGGTTTTAAATCGGGATGCAAAGTGGTTTGTTTAGACAAGCAAGGAGATTTATTGCATAATGAAAATATATATCCTCATCCACCACAACGTGAAACGACCAATGCCATAAAAAAAATAAGATCTTTAGTAAACGCATATAAAATTGAAGCGATTGCTATTGGTAACGGAACTGCCGCTAGAGAAACCGAAGCCTTTATAAAAAAAATCCCTTTTGAAGGAGCTATTCAGGTATTTATGGTGAACGAAAGTGGCGCATCGGTGTATTCTGCATCTAAAATTGCGAGAGCAGAATTTCCTGATTATGATGTAACTGTGCGTGGAGCAGTATCTATAGGAAGAAGACTGGCAGATCCATTGGCAGAATTGGTAAAAATTGACCCAAAAGCAATAGGTGTAGGACAATACCAACACGATGTGGATCAAACCAAATTAAAGAATGAACTGGATACTGTGGTGATGAGTTGTGTAAATAGTGTAGGGATTAATGTAAATACTGCAAGTGCACCGCTATTAAGTTATGTATCTGGAATTGGTGAGAAACTTGCAGAAAATATAGTGAATTATCGCTCAGAAAATGGTGCGTTAAAAACCAGAGAAGAACTGAAAAAAGTACCTCGATTAGGAGGAAAAGCGTATGAACAAGCCGCGGCATTTTTGAGAATTACAGAACCAAATAACCCGTTGGATAACTCTGCAGTACATCCCGAACGATATAAATTAGTTTCTAAAATGGCTAAAGATGCTGGTGTTCCTTTACAAGAACTCATAGGAAACAAAAAAGCAATTGACACCATTAGATTACAAGATTATGTTGCAGATAATGTAGGGTTGCCCACATTAACAGATATTGTAAAAGAATTAGAAAAACCAGGTGTAGATCCAAGAAAGAAAGCAACGGTTTTCGAATTTGATCCTAATGTAAAAACCATTAATGATCTAAAAAGTGGAATGAAATTACCAGGAATTGTAAACAACATCACCAATTTTGGATGTTTTGTGGATATAGGAATTAAAGAAAGTGGTTTAATACACATCTCTAAACTTGCGAATGAATATATCAGTGATGTAAACGCCGTAGTGCAATTAAATCAGCACCTAATGGTAACAGTGATGAGTGTAGATTTACCTCGAAAAAGAATTCAATTATCACTGATTGATTAAAAATAAAAAACCCATCTGCTTAAACAGATGGGTTATCAATATCTTTTTGAAGTCGAAAATTACTTTTTCTCTTCTATCTTATTAGGATCTTCTTCTTCCTTAGAAGCGTCTTTAAACTCTTTAATCCCACTTCCTAAACCTCTCATCAATTCCGGAATCTTTTTACCTCCGAATAAAAGTAAGACCACAGCAACAATCAATGCGATTTGCCAAGGGCCTAACATTCCTAAAACTATACTTAATGACATCATGATCTTAAAAATTAGAGTACAAAGTTAGTAAGATTTAAACAAAAAAGGTGTTTTTAGCATATTAAAAACTCCTTTTAAGACAATATTCACAGCAATAAGCAAGACTATTCACAATTAAATAACGTTTTAATGTAGTGTTTAGCATTTTTATCCGTTAAGAGAATATGTATATTTGCGTTAACAAAAACATGTGCCCTGATATTAAAATAATCTATGGCTAAAAAGAAAAAAGAACAAAAGAGAATTACTAAAAAACTACTGAATAAGTATAGATTGGTAATCCTTAATGAAGATACTTTTGAGGAACGTATATCCTTTAAGCTAACCAGGCTTAATGTTTTTGTACTGGTAATGATTACTTCGATTATTTTAGTTTCGTGTACGACAATTTTGATTGCATTTACACCATTAAGAGAATATATACCTGGATATTCCTCCACATCTCTTAATCAAAAAGCAACGACATTAGTTTCTACAGCCGATTCTTTAGAAACAGTATTAAGTGTTAACCAGAAATATTATAATTCAATTAAAAAAGTGCTGATTGGAGATGTAAAAACAGTAGAGTTTGATATCGATTCTGCAATACAATCACAAAAGCTTAATCCAGAAGAAGTAGATTTAAACCCATCAGAACAAGATATTCAGCTTAGAGAAGAGGTATCTAGAGAAGATAAATACAGTTTGTTTGAAAGCGAAAAATCTAGCACCGATTTTTCACTATTTCCTCCTGTAAAAGGAAGTATAACGTCTAAGTATAATGTAAACGAGAAACATTATGCAATTGATGTAGCAGTGCCAAAGGATACACCTGTAAAAGCCGCTGCCGCTGGAACCGTGATTTTTGCAGAATGGACCTCAGAGACGGGTCATGTGATCATATTAGAACACGGTAATAGCTTACTTACAGTATATAAACATAATGCCTCGTTGACAAAACAACAAGGAGAATTGGTAAAAGCAGGAGAAGTAATTGCCACAGCAGGATCTACAGGAGAACTTTCTACAGGACCTCACTTGCATTTTGAATTATGGAGAGATGGATATCCAACAGATCCATCAAAATTTATTGATTTTGAATAATTACACACAATGTCTATTAAATCATTTGGGGCAAAAATCTTTGCAAAACGAATTCGCAAAAAGATAAATAAATGGGCTGATAATCCTATAAAAACTCAAGAGCGTGTTTTTAAAGAATTGTTACATAAAGCCAATAATACTGCCTTTGGTAAAGACCATCATTTTAGTACTATAAAAACCCATGCTGATTACGTAAGAGAAGTACCCATTCGTGATTATGAAGAATTGCGCTCTTATGTAGAGCGTGTTGTACAAGGAGAAAGTGATGTGCTTTGGCCTGGAAAACCTATATATTTTGCTAAAACTTCAGGTACAACCAGTGGTGTAAAATATATTCCTTTAACTTCTGATTCTATGCCGACTCATATAAGAGCTGCACGAAATGCAATATTATGTTATGTTGCAGAAAGTGGTAAAACTGCGTTTGTGGATGGTAAAATGATATTTCTACAAGGAAGCCCAGAACTTGTAGAGAAAAACGGAATCAATCTAGGAAGATTATCAGGTATCGTAGCGCACTATGTACCAAAATACCTTCAGAAAAACAGATTACCGAGTTGGGAAACAAATTCTATTGATGATTGGGAGCAGAAAGTAGATGCGATTGTTGCAGAAACTGTAGATGAGGATATGACAATCATTAGTGGAATTCCGCCTTGGGTGCAAATGTATTTTGAAAAATTACAAAAGAAAACAGGAAAAGCAATTGGCGAACTGTTTAAGAATTTTGAATTATTTATCTATGGAGGTGTAAATTTTGAACCCTATAAAGCTACTTTCGAGAAATTAATAGGAAGAAAAGTAGCAAGCATTGAGTTGTATCCTGCTTCAGAAGGGTTTTTCGCTTTTCAGGATAAACAAGATGAAAAAGGGATGCTGCTACAGCTGGATTCAGGAATGTTTTATGAGTTTGTAAAAGCTGATCAATTCTTTGAAGAAAACCCAAAACGAATCACTATAGCGGATGTAGAGATTGGTGTAAATTATGTGATGCTTATTTCTTCGAATGCTGGATTATGGGCTTATAACATTGGAGATACAGTAATGTTTACAGATACCGCTCCTTATAGATTGGTAGTGTCTGGCAGAATTAAACATTTTATTTCGGCCTTTGGTGAACACGTGATTGGTAAAGAAGTAGAGCAAGCAATAAAAGAAGCTGCAGAAGCAACAGGAACAATGATCAAGGAATTTACAGTAGCACCTCAGATCAATCCAGAAGATTCAGAACTACCGTACCACGAATGGTTTATTGAGTTTCAGGAATATCCAGACAATATAGATGACTTTGCAATAGAAATCGATAATTCACTTCGTAAACAAAACACGTATTATGATGATTTGATTGTGGGTAATGTGCTGAGAACATTAAAAATTTCTCCTGTTCCAAAAGACGGTTTTAATGAATATATGAAATCTATTGGAAAACTAGGAGGGCAGAATAAGCTGCCAAGGCTTTCTAACGACAGAAAGATTGTAGATTCGTTAACAATCAGTATAGCTAAATAAGTTATATATTTGTTTGGAAAAATATATGGCAAATCTTAAACTACAAGGAAGAACCAGAGCTCAGGAAAGCTCGAGTGCAATAGAACGCATGTATATTACAATGCGACACCTATTCAATAGAGGGTTTTATAAACCTATGGGAGTTTCTGGAGATACGCTAAGAGAAGGTTTGTTAACACTGAGACCAGAAATCTATGGATCAGTTGCAGAAGAAAAAGTAGAATTAGACGGATTGTTATACGTAATTGATCGATTACCAATAGGAATCGAAGAATGCCGTTATATCAATCTAACAAGTGAAGAAGGCTACAAAAACTCACACTTTAAAGCAATTGTTCCTCCTAAAAGAAGAAGAAATTGCTACAGAATTGATGCAGAGCAAATGAATATCGAGATTACTCGTGGACGATCAGAGATCTATGATATTCTTACCCACCTTACATTTTTGTTTATTGAATCCCATAAGATTATGAATCGAGTGGTTATCAATGAAGAAGGAAATGTAACACGTGATTGGGATAAGTTAGAAAATGCAGTAACTTCTAAAAAAGATCTTACAAAAGCAGAACGAGAAGTTGCACTTACGCATACAGCTAATATTTTAGGAAGAACCTTTGAAGAAGTGACTTCTATCTATGGAAGCTTTTCTTGCCCTGAAAATAAAGAACGGTTTCTACATATCATATACTGGTTAGGTAAATTGGCAATTGATGAATCTGTTAATGAAAATAAGCGAATCGTTACCTTTAGTCCTGTTTTAAGAGAACGTCTGGGACATCATATTCACGGAGAAATATGGGCAAATAGTATTAAGAACAAATTAGAACAACTTAATTTACTAGATAGACCTATACATATTATCAGTGCCAATATGCATAGTGTAATGAATACATTATACGCACCGATAGCACTTAAAACCGAGTTGAAAAACAAAACTACTTTTGATATCTACGAATTACTAAGTGAAGGCAAGAATGATAAACTACGTGCCAAAGTAGAAAAACTTGCTTCGCAAAAAGGGATGACGTATTTAGAGGATGAAAGTGGAACTAATATCAATGTCCAGATATTCGACACTTCGAAATATGCTGATGGAGAATATGAAACGCTGGTTTCAAAACTAAAAAAAGAAGATAAACCAGTAATTATCGTTATGGACTATGCCTTTGGAGAACAAGCATATGAAACGATGGATGAGCTTTTAAAACCATATGTAAAACCAGACGAAAGAAAGTATCTCAATGTTAAATCTGTTTCTTTGATGGGTAAAGCAGGTATTCTCGAAGGAGGAAAAGGAGATATTATGATTCCTTCGGCTCACGTTTTTGAAGGAACGGCAGATAATTATCCCTTTGATAACGGTCTAAAAAAAGATGATTTAGAAGGGCAAGGAATTGACATATATGATGGAGCTATGATCACAGTACTGGGAACATCATTACAAAATAGAGATATTCTGAAATTTTTCCATGATTCTACCTGGAATGTAATTGGATTAGAAATGGAAGGAGCACATTATCAAAAAGCCATTCAATCTGCATCAAAATTAAGAGGAAGTATAAGTTCTGAAGTAAAAGTACGTTATGCATATTATGCATCAGATAATCCGCTAGAAACAGGAAGTACATTAGCCTCTGGTGGATTAGGAACAACAGGGGTAAAACCTACATATCTCATTACTGAGAAAATTTTGGAGCAAATATTTAAAGATAACTAAATGAGCACCGAACAAGTTACGGAAGAGGTTAATATTCGTTATATTTCTAAAAGCATAGTAAAAGCTTTTAAGTCAGTTTTAAAGACTTTATTTTCAATATTCTTATTCTACAAGAGAAAATGGATCCTGTTTTTGGCATTGATAATTATTGGTGTGATAGGTGGTTATTTTTTGGATGCTAAAGGAAACTATGGCAAAAGATATATTCAGGAAATCGTAATCGAACCTAAATATGATGCACAGCAATACATCTATGATCTCGTAGATAATTTAAAGAACAATCTTAGAGATTCTCTATTTTTACAAAAGATAGACATTGACACCAATAGTATTAAAGCATTTAAAAATGTAGAAATAAAACCTATTATAAGGGCAACAGATGTTTTAGAAAAACTACATGTAGAATATGGGGATAAGGAATACTTTCATCATATTATTGAACAATATGATGCTCAAACGCTAGAAGATGAGAGGTATAAGAACTTCTATAAGTACCACAGATTGAGATTTACTTTTAGAGATAAAAACCCTAATAACGTTAACATTTCTGAGAAAATCCTCGAATATATTCGTTCGAATGATTACTACGATAAGACCTTAGACTGGAGGCTTAAAAAAACAAAAGAATCACTAGATCAGAATAAAAACATGATTGCCTACATCGAGAAATATTTGGAAAAGTTTATTAACGATGTTCCCAAAAAAGATGATGATATAATAGTAGTAGGTAAAGAAAGAGAGATACCTACAGTAGCTTCTTTATTAGATAGAAAGTTAAGGTTATTGAGTGCAATAAGTAAGCAAGAAGAATTACTTACCTTAAATAACCAGATTTTTAATATTGTAGAAACAGGAGAGATATTACTTTTTCAAGTAGGCTTCTTTAAAAAGATGCTAGTTAGAATTCCTATTTTGCTGGTGCTAATTGTTTCCTTACTTTTTTTAGTAAGACGATTACCAGCTAAACTGACCGAATATATTAATAGTTAACCCCTTTTTGGACTAATCCCTTAGATTTATCATTATTTGAAAAGTTATTAGATTTTAGGAAATGTTGATATAGTTTTTTAGTATGCAGTTTGAAAATAGCTTAAAGGATTATCATAAGGATAAATTATTAGGAGAGAAATGTATCAAAAATCAAACTCTCTAATTAGGATTCATAATTAGGAAGATGTGAAGATTTAGTATAAATTAATTCTTATATTCTTTAAAAGAAATTAACTTTGCGGAAAACTAACACAAAATTACCTTCTCAAGACTAATAAAATATGAGGAATCAAGAAAGTACTACAGAAGAAGTGGATTTAGGTCAATTATTTAGACTTATTGGGAATGGCTTTAATAAATTATTTCATTTTATTATTTCAATTTTTAATAAATTATTTCACTTTATTGTTTTATTCCTTCAATTTATAAGAAAACATTTTTTAAAATTTGCTATTGCAGCATTTCTTGGGATAGCTATAGGATGGTATTTGGATAAAGAGCTAAAACCGATATATTCCTCGGCGATGATTATACAGCCTAATTTTGATAGTGTTTTGCAAATCTATAATAATGTTGAATTCTATAATGAATTGGTAGATCAAAAAGATTACACGTCCCTTTCAGAGGTTTTTAGAATTTCTATTGAAGAAGCAAGAACAATAAAACAATTAAGCATTGAACCTTTTTCTGATCAGACACAAAAGATCAAAGAGTTTAATGAATTTATTAACGAAATTGATACGACCTCTCTTAGATTATCTGATTACAATTATGAAGATTTTGTAAAAAACTATGACGAAAGAAATTCCAAATTTCATAGAGTTATTATGATTTCTACAAATAGTGAAATTTCAAAAAAATGCGAAAATGTAATAATTGAGTCTTTAGAAAAAATAGATCATTTTAGACTCATGAAACAAGTTAATGATGTTAACTTAGTTTTAAGTGATTCAATTATCAAAAAACAAATGACAAGCATTGATTCATTACAAGAATTTTATAAAAAAATAAAAATTCTTGAATTGAATAAGCCTTCATCAACCACAAGCATAAGTTTAGGAGAAAATGAATCTAATTCAATTTTTGAAGTTGAGTTATTTGATCGTATAGAACAACTGAAAAATAGTAAGATAAGTTTAAATAATAAAAAGGCAAGTACAAAAAACATTATTAATATTATATCTGGTTTTCCAAACAAGGCAACTTCGGTTAACAATATTGTTAAGAAAAATGTGTTTATGCTACCAATTATTTTTATGGCAATAACATTTGCTTTTTTAGTGACAGTTTTGTTAAATAAATTCTTAAAGAATTATAATAAAAAGTAGTTTTTTTCAAACTTTCTTAATCAATAGCAAAATATATATGAACAACATTTTAGTAACTGGAGGAGCAGGGTTTATAGGAGCAAATTTTATTGAACATATCTTAGAGGATGAACAGAATGTTGTTTATAATCTTGATAATTTGACATATGCGGGCAATTTAGAGAACTTAAAAAGTGTTGCTGATAATTCCCGGTATCACTTTATTAAAGGAGATATTTGTGACAGAACTCTTATAGAAGAATTGTTTGAGAAATATAAGATTAAAAGCGTAGTACATTTTGCAGCAGAATCTCATGTCGATAATTCAATAAAGGATCCTGCAATATTTATTAGAACCAATGTCTTAGGAACATTCACTTTGTTAGATGTTGCTTATAAAAATTGGATGAGTAAACCTTTTCAAATTAAAGAAGAGCACCAAAACTCAAGATTTTTACACGTGTCTACGGATGAGGTGTATGGTACCTTGGGAAATACTGGTTTATTTAAGGAGACTACACCATATGCACCAAATAGTCCGTATAGTGCTTCTAAAGCATCTTCTGATATGATAGTGCGAAGTTATTACCATACTTTTGGTTTAAACGTTGTAACAACCAATTGTTCTAATAATTATGGTCCAAAACAATATGATGAAAAATTAATACCAACCATAATAAGAAAAGCCATATCGAATGAATCGATTCCGATATATGGAGATGGTAAAAATATAAGAGATTGGTTATACGTTTTAGATCATTGTAAAGGTATTGAGAAAGTACTCCATAAAGGTGTACAAGGAGAAACATATAACATAGGAGGAAGAAACGAAAGAGATAATTTATACATCGTAAAAACAGTATGTAATTTACTGGATGAGATGATGCCAAGAACCTCTGGAGAATCTTATAATGAGTTGATAAGTTTTGTGACAGATCGTCCTGGTCACGATTTTAGATATGCAATTGATGCTTCTAAAATTGAAGATGAATTGGGGTGGAAAGCTGATGAAAATTTTGAGTCTGGAATTAAAAAGACAGTACTTTGGTATTTGGAAAGATATAAAAAATAGCCGTAACGTATATATATAAATCGTTTTCAAAGCTATTTAGAATAATTAATTAAAAGAAAAATGAAAGGAATTATACTTGCAGGAGGATCAGGAACAAGGTTGCATCCACTTACTTTGGCAGTCAGCAAACAACTTATGCCAGTTTATGATAAGCCTATGATTTATTATCCTTTATCCACACTTATGTGGGCTGGTATTAAAGAAATTTTAATCATATCTACTCCGCATGATTTACCTTCATTTAAAAAACTGTTAGGTGATGGTAGTGCACACGGATGTAGGTTTGAATATGCGGTTCAAGAAGCACCTAATGGTTTAGCCGAAGCATTTATAATAGGAGAACAGTTTATAGGTAAAGATAAGGTTGCACTTATTCTTGGAGATAATATTTTTTATGGTACTGGACTCGCTAAACTCTTACAAGCGAATAATGATCCCGATGGAGGAATAATATATGCATATCATGTTCACGATCCTGAACGTTACGGTGTGGTTGAGTTTGATAAAGAAGGGAGAGCAATCTCAATAGAAGAAAAACCTAAAGACCCAAAATCAAATTATGCAGTTCCTGGAATTTATTTTTATGATAACGAAGTTGTAAATATCGCAAAAAGTATCAAACCAAGTCATAGAGGTGAATTAGAAATTACCGATGTAAATAAGGTTTATTTAGAAAGAAAAAAGTTGAATGTAAGTATACTAGATAGAGGTACAGCTTGGCTAGATACTGGAACATTTAATTCATTAATGCAAGCTTCTCAATTCGTTCAGGTTATAGAAGAAAGACAAGGCCTTAAAATAGGAGCAATAGAAGAAGTAGCATATAAAATGGGTTTTATTTCTAAAGATCAGATGATTGAATTAGCTAAACCACTTGTGAAAAGTGGTTATGGAAAACATTTATTAAGTATTTTGGAAAAGTAATTGAATGAAGGCAATTGAAACAGAAATCAAAGGATGTTTTATTATAGAGCCCAATGTATATGGCGATGAGCGAGGGTATTTTTATGAAAGTTATAATAAAGAGAGTTTTAAAAATATTGTTGGGGAAGAAGTTAATTTTGTTCAGGATAATCAATCGTTTTCAACGAAAGGAGTGCTTAGAGGACTCCATTATCAAGTGGGAGAATATGCACAAGCTAAACTTGTAAGAGTAATACAAGGTGTTGTTGTTGATGTAGCAGTGGATCTTCGTAAAGGATCGCCAACTTTTGGAAAGCATGTAGCTGTAGAGCTCTCAGAAGAGAATAAAAAGCAACTTTTTGTTCCTAGAGGATTTGCACATGGATTTGTGGTTTTAAGTAATACTGCTTCTTTCTGTTATAAATGCGATAATTATTATAGCAAAGAATCTGAAGGAGGTATCATTTTTAATGATAAAACACTCGAGATAGATTGGAAACTACCATCTGATCAGCTTATTATATCCGAAAAAGATATGATGTTACCAACGCTGGAAAATGCTAGATTATGAAAAATATTGTAGTAACAGGTGGTAACGGTCAATTAGCCTCTTGTATTAAAGATATTGAAAACAAACTAGTTGATTTTAAATTTATCTATGTAGATTATGAAGAACTAGATATTACTAAAAAAGAACAACTCAATGCCTTTTTCAAAAACCAAGAGATAGCGTATTGTATTAATTGTGCCGCATATACTGCTGTTGATAAGGCTGAAACCGAAGCAATAGTTGCAAAAAATGTTAATGAAATAGGAGCACAATACTTGGCAGAAACGTGTAAAGAAAACAATACTGTTTTAATACAAATATCAACGGATTTTGTTTTTGATGGAAAAAAAGCAACACTATATACAGAAGAAGACGCAACAATTCCATTAGGGATCTATGGACTTACTAAGTTAAATGGCGAATTAGCAACAAGGAATTCGTTAGAAGAACATTTTATTATTAGAACATCTTGGCTCTATTCTGAACATGGTAATAATTTTTTGAAAACGATGCTTAGATTAGGTGATGAAAGAGATGAAATTAGTGTGGTTTGCGACCAGATAGGTACTCCCACATATGCAGGTGACTTAGCAGAAGTAATAGTAAAACTGGTAAAGGAGGAAAATAATTCTTTTGGAACATATCATTACAGTAATGAAGGTGTGGCGAGTTGGTACGATTTTGCAAAAGCTATTTTTGAAGAAAGTAATGCTAAGATTAAATTATTACCAATTAAATCTGAAGCTTATCCGACTCCAGCAGAAAGACCTTGTTTTAGTGTAATGGATAAATCCAAAATCAAAAAAACATTAAATTTTGAAATTCCATATTGGAGAGATAGTTTAAAAAAATGTTTAACTAAGCTATAATTGTATTAAAAACTGAAGAGTTTGAGCGCCATTATAAACTCTTTCCACTAATAAATTAATTAATGACTACAATAGAAAAAGTAATAGAAGGAAATTATTGTATTGGATGTGGAATATGTGCTTCTGTTAACAATTCTATATATAAAATTGAAACTACAAAAGAAGGACGTTATAAGGCTATAAATACAGATATTGAAGGGAATAATGAGCTGCCTGATAAGGTTTGCCCTTTTTCGTCATCTTCATTGAATGAAGATGAATTAGCTGAGAAATACTTTTCTGATATTAAAGGGATTAATAAAGATAATGAAATGGGATATAATTTATCTTCTTATGCTGGTTATGTGGAAGAGGATAATTATAGAGAGTTAGGAAGCTCTGGAGGAGGAGTATCTTGGCTGTTGAATAGTTTACTAGAAGAAAATTTAATTGATGCAGTTATTCATGTAAAAGAAGGTAACATGGATAATATATTTGAGTTTGCCATTTCCAATAATGCAAAAGAATTAAGAGAAGGAGCCAAATCAAGATATTACCCTGTTGAAATGTCTGCGGTGTTAAAAAAGATAAGAGATACAGATAAGCGATACGCGATAGTTGGTATTCCGTGTTTTATAAAAGCTATTAGAAATTTATCGGAGAACGATAAAGAAATTAAAGATAGAATTGTCTATTATATAGGAATAGTTTGTGGACACTTAAAAAGTAAGAATTTCACTTCTCTATTTGCTTGGCAACAAGGAATACACCCAAAAGATGTAGTCAACATAGATTTTCGTCATAAAATACCTTCTTCTTCTGCAGCTTTGTATTCTATTAAAATTACTTATAAGAAGGAAGATAAAATTCTCCATAAAATTTCAAAACCTGCTAGTGAGTTATATGGAACAGATTGGGGATTAGGATTCTTTAAGTATAAAGCGTGTGATTATTGTGATGATGTATTAGCAGAAACGGCAGATGTAGTTTTTGGTGATGCTTGGGCAGCTAAATATAGAAAAGACTGGAAAGGAAGTAATCTTGTTATAACAAGAAACAAAACAATTGATGATCTTTTAAAAAAAGGTATTAAAAAAGGGAAATTAAATTTTGACCCTATTGGTAAAGATATTGTTATAGCATCTCAAGGAGGAAGTTTTAGACATCGAAGAAAAGGGTTGGCCTATAGATTGTATAAACTTAATAAAGAAGGCGTATGGGCTCCGAAAAAGAGAGTAGACCTAAAAGAAGCTAAACTTGATGATGAGAAGTATATTAAAGTACAGAATTATAGAATGAGATTTTTGGATGTTGTGGACGAATATTTTCTAGAAGCATTAGAAAAAAACAGCTTTAAACACTTTAAACGAAAACTTGCTTTACCTATACTGAGATATAAATTTTTGGTTTATGGAATTAGAGGTATAATACCAGCTTGGACGAAAGATTTATATAGATTTTTATTTAAACGTGTAAATGAAAAATAAAATAAGATTTGATAAGAGGTTATTCGAAAGTCTTTTTTCTTTAGGTCTAGCACAGTTTTTTAATTATTTAAGCCCATTGATAAGTTTTCCTCTATTATTGAAGGAATTTGGTATTGAAAAGTATGGTATTATTTCTACATCTTTTGTGCTTGCTTTGTTATTTTGTTCGTTTGCCGATTTTGGATTTAATATTTCTGGAGTAAAATTTATAGCTCAAAATAGAGAAAAGACAAGTAATATTTTCTATTCGATTTTTTTTCTAAAACTTATTTTTTCGATTTTTTTATTAACTACGTTTTATATTTTAGTAGAGAACTATGAAAGTTATAAAGAATATGAGATCATATTTATCTTTAGTTCAGGAATGATTATAGCAAGAATTTTTAATTGCGATTGGTTCTTTCAGGGGAAAGAAAAAATGCGCTTTATTGCAATCACTAATTTTATTTCAAATTGTATTTACATTATTGGTATTTTAGTACTTATAAATATTAATCTTGGTTTTAAATATGTAACCTTGTTTAGATCGTTAGGGTTATTATTAGGTAGTATTATATCCTTTATTAGTGCAATTTATTTTTTTAATTTAAAGTTTATTTTCAATAAAAAGGATATAATTTATTTTGCGAACAAAGGTAGCTTTGTTTTTGTTTCTACAATTGCATCAAATATTTTTCAAAATACTCCAGCTCTTTTAGTGAAATCATTATTTTCATATGAGATCGTTGGAGTGTATAGTTCAATTGAGAAAATGGTTTCTTTCGGAAAACAAATGGTAATGATAATTAATCAAATGTTTCATCCAAGGTTAGCAATTTATTTTTCTAAGAATGTATCCGATTTTATTAGACTCTGGAAAAAAAGCAGCCTAGTTAGTATTATAGCCGCGGTAGGTATTCTATTTTTATTATTTATGTCAAAGAGTTTGATTTTTAATTATTTTTCAGAATTAAAGACTTTTAAATTCACTACTTCACTTTATTATTTAATGACACTATTAATAGTAACATATACATTAGTGAATGCCTTGGGATTAAATGGATTATTGATTATAAATAAAACGAGAAATTTGGCTCTATCTCAGATTTATCCATTAATAATATATGTAATATTGGCAATAACATTTATAAAAATGAAAATAGAGGACATACTTATCGTTGCTCTTTTACTTTTTATAATAGATATATTAATTGTGGGAATTAGAGCTTTTATGTTCAAGTCAGCATTAGGTATACGTATACCTTTTAAATATAAAATAACTAGCAAAAAAACATATTAAAGATATGAAAAAGATATTATTAATAAATCAACATACTTGTAATCATGGAGACGAATCTGCAGGTATGGCTTTAATTAGAAAAATTAAACAAAACAATGTAGATGTAACTATAGATATACTTTATAATTGGTATTTCAAACTAAGTCCTGAAGCACATATAGGAAATGGCATGGACGATTTAAAAGGGATAAATCATTACCATTATCCAATAGGAAAAGTGGATAAACTTATAATCAGGCTAATTATTTTAATGCCGTTTTTAAGTGCGTTATTTCTTTTATTTAGTTCTACATTAAAAAAACAATACCAATTGATTAAATCGTATGATTTTATTGTTAGTGCGCCTGGAGGAATTAACTTGGGGCCTTATCAGGATTGGTATTATTTATGGAGATTGTTTATGGCAAAAAGGATGAATAAAGAACTAGCTATTTATTCTATCTCCTTTGGACCTTTAGATGGATTACCGAAGATATTTCAAAAAAGAGCAATTGAAGTATTGAAGCATGCTAAATTTTTATCATTAAGGGATGATAAAAGTCATGGTTTTGCCGATACACTTGGTTTGAGGTATAACAAAGCAATAGACACTACTTATTTGGTTAAAAAGAGTGTTGAAATCCCTGAGGTTTATAATGAGCTAAAAAGCAAAGAGTATGTTGTAGTAGTTCCAAATGAGTTATATCGTTGGCATACTTATTTTAAAACTATCAATAAAAGAGATATGGATGATCTTTATATTTCAATAATCAAGCATATCATTAATAAGGAAGATTTGGATGTAGTATTGTTACCACAAATGTTTGCGGATGAGAATGATCAGAACTATATGACAAGATTATCGAAAGAAGTGAATAGCAAAAGATTAACCATAATAGATGACCATTATAATTCAGATTTGCAGCAAGAAATTATTGCGAATTCTCAATTTGTAATCGGTGCAAGATACCATACAATTGTTTTTTCTATCAATAATAATATACCATTCTATGCATTATCTTATGAACATAAAATAGAGAATATGCTTTCTATTTTAGAGTTAAAAGACTTTAATTTAGATTTATTATCTTATTTCAAATCGAAAAAAGATATAAATGAAGTGTTGCAAGATATTTCAAATAGTCTAAGAAGTCGAAAGGATAATCAACAAAAAGTAGATAAAGGAAACACTAAAGCAATGGAGATTGTAAATACTACTTATTTGGAATTTGAAAAAGAACTAAAACAAATATAAAAGGATAAGACAAAATTTTAGATCATTTTGAAAGCGGATCTTATTATACCATTGATATGTATGCATACAAAAAAACATAAGAAGAAATAGTTGGCGAAACCTTGGTGTTTTTTTTGAATATTAGTGTTGTATACATTGAATATTGGTGCTTAGATATAATTACTGAATAATGAGAATTGAACAACTTACTTTTACTAGGTTTTTAGCAGCATTTTTTGTAGTTGTTTTTCATTATGGAAGAAATGTTTATCCCTTTAATGTTGAAGTCCTAAAACCTGTATTATTAAGGGGGAACTTGGGTGTTTCCTATTTTTTTGTTTTATCTGGTTTTGTTTTGATTTTGGCATATTACGAAAGGGGAAATTTTTTTGGAGTACAACAATTTTATATCAATAGGATTGCTAGATTGTTACCAACAGTATATTTGGCGTTATTCTTATATATCTTTTATGAAACAATATTAATTGGGAATAAGATTCAGTTAGACGAGTTTGTTATTAATTTTTTATTTATACAATCATGGTTTCCTAGTTTAGCTTTATCATTAAATTCACCAGCTTGGTCACTTTCTGTAGAATTTCTCTTCTATCTAGTTTTTCCGTTTTTACTTAAAATGTTATATTATAAATTGAGCTTAAAGAAGATTTTTTTAGTAATAACTATAATTTGGGTAATATCACTAGTTATTTTGACAGTTATTTTAAATACAGGTATTTATAAAAGTCCACCTGCAGCTATTCATAATTTTACGTTTTATTTTCCTTTAATGCATATTAATGCTTTTTTAATAGGAACTATTTCTGCGGTATTTTTTTTAAAAATTAAAGATTCTTTTAAAAGTAAAACATATCAAGTAATAATAATATCTTTTATTATATTCTTATGTATATATTTTCAGCCTAAAGCTATTAATCTACATAATGGAGTTCTGGCTCCTTTGTTTGGATTGTTTCTTATATTGCTTGGATCTTGTAAAGGAAAAATCACTAAAGTTTTCAAAAGTAAATTTTTGATTTACCTAGGGAGGATAAGCTTTGCATTTTATATTTTACAAAGCCCTATTTGGAGATTTTTTAATTATTTTACAAAATCTATAGAAATGACTTCAAATGAAAGGTTTTTATTTTTCGTTTTGACTCTCACAGTAATATCTTTTTTGGTTTATGAAATTATCGAAAAACCATTAAATATAAAGATTAGGATGTTGTATTATAAAAACAGACAAAATATTGAGAATGCAAATACCTAAAACATATATCATATTATTAAATTATAAGTCGTGGAAAGATACTATTGAATGTCTTGAGAGTGTTTTAAAATTACAAGGAGATTCCTTTCAGATTATACTAGTTGATAATTCTCCAACAAATGAATCCATAGATAATATAATTTCTTGGGCTAACGGTAAAATTGAAAACATTAAAACTGATTTTCCAGAATTGGTTTATCCTTTAGAAAAAAAACCAATAGAGTATGTTTTAGCTTCCGAAAAAAATGCTGAAGAAGCTGTTTTTGAAGATAAGAAACTAATTATTATTAAATCCAACGAAAACAATGGTTTTTCTGCTGGAAATAATGTAGGTTTAAGATATGTATTGAACGTTTCAAACAGTTCTGGAAAGGTATGGTTACTAAATAATGACACAGTTGTTTCTAAAAATACCCTATCCAAATTACTTGAAACTTCAGAATCTAATTCAAAGTATGGAATAATAGGAGCGAAACTGATAGAATATGATAATCCTAAAATTATTCAATCTATTGGAGGAAAATATAATCCTTGGATTGGTAAAATTTCAATTGTAGGTAATGGTGATAGTGTAAATAAAAAATATTCTAAAGAGGTAACGTTTGATTACCCTATAGGAGCTTCAATGTTTTTAGATATCGATTTTGTTCGAAAAGTTGGTCTTATGGATGAACAATATTTTCTTTATTTTGAAGAGTATGATTGGGTCTTAAGAGGAAAACGGAATGGATATGAAATGTGTTTTTGTCCAGAAGCTGAGGTGTACCATAAAGGAGGAGGAAGTTCTGGAGGAAAAACTAGTAAACTATCGGATTTTTATGGTATAAGAAGTAAGATCTTATTCACTAAAAAGTTTTTTCCATTATTAACACCTATATTATATCTTTCTTTTCTTTTCTTTCTTTTTAATAGAATAAAAAGAAAACAATACGATAGAATCTTTATGTTATTTAAATTAATTAAGAACCCTAATAGTTATTTTAATGGGACAGATAATAAATAAATTAGGGTTTCTTTTTATTTTTTTGGAAAACTTATATCTACCATTTGATTTAGGCTTTGATTTTCGATTTAATTACCTTTTGTATTTAGTATTTATTGTTTATTATTTTTTAACACATAATAAGATTAGAATTTCTTTTAAAGCTCTTTTCTTTTTTTTGATAACTTCCATTTTCTTTTTTTTGATTCCTTTACTTAAGGGAAATTATATTTTAGGGTTTATAAAACAATTCATATTGATTAATTATCAGTTGCTTTTTTGTTATCTTTTAATTAGTTCTTATAATTTTGATTTTAAAAAAATATTTAAAGACTATTTATCGATAACCTATCTAATTTGTTATGCGGCAATAATTCAATTACTCTTGCTTAAAATGAATTTTCACTATGGTGCGAGTTTTTCATATTTAGGTTTTGATTTAGGGAATTTTGGCACAGGAAATGATAGATTACAATCTTGGTTCGAGGAACCATCATTTATGGCCTACGCAATGATGCCAGCAATATTTGTTGCATTATCTAGATTGTTTAATTTACACAAAAACATTTCTAAGGTAAAAGCTATACTAATTATTGGAATATTACTTCTAACAAAATCTTCAGTTGGTCTTTTAGGGTTGTTATTTTCATTGATAATTGTAGTTTTTAGTAAGTATCCAATTATAAAAAAACCAACCTATTTCATTCCTTTGATAATAACGATTCCGTTGTTGGGTTTTTCTATTTATCAAATTCCTGATGTAAAGTTGAGGGTTGATGATACTTACGATTTGTTTTCAGATGACAATGTTTCCAAACAAGACATAAGTAAAACGAATTTAAGCACATATGCTTTGTATAGCAATTATAGGGTTACTAAAAAGACTTTTTTTAATAATGTTTTTTTGGGAACAGGTATTGGTACTTATGAAAGCAATTATAATAAATATATAAATGAATTGATTCCTGCAACAGCATTAAGAGATCGATATCAATTAAATAAGAAAGATGCTAATAGTCTCTTTATGAGATTGCTTGCCGAAACGGGCTTAGCTGGTATATTTTTGTTTTTCTTTTTTATTCAAAGAAACAAAATAAAATTTTCATCAATTAATTTGGACAAAAGGTTTTTATGGGCATTTAATAATGGTATTTTTGTTTTGATTATGTTAAGATTATTAAGACAGGGCCACTATACATCATTAGGTTTTATAATGTTTCTGTTATTATTTTATTTTTTTAAGAAAGAAATCGTAATTAATGAAAGAAATAATTAGACTGTTTAACCAATATTATTTTCTAGATATATTTAGATTAATACGGGATATTATAATTACTAAGATTTTATTTCCACGTCAAATAAGGTTAATTCGACAACCAGCTTATATTGTTGGAAAAAAGTATATTACTTTTGGGGAGAATTTTAATTCAGGTGTTAATTTAAGAATTGAAGTGTTAGATTCTAAATTTGTTAGACATCCTATTGTTGGTTTTGATGACGATCCAAAGCTAATAATTGGAAATAACGTTAATTTTAATTTTAATGTACATGTTGGAGTAATAAAGGAAATTAAGATTGGAAACAATGTTCTTGTTGGGAGTAATGTTGTAATTATTGATCACAATCACGGAAACTACAAAAATGGTAATCAAGATTCTCCGTTCTCAATTCCAAAAGAGCGGAAGTCCATAGCAGAATCGATTGTAATAGGTGATAATGTATGGATTGCTGAGAATGTTGCGATACTGCCAGGTACTGTTATAGGAGATGGTTGTATTATTGGTGCGAATTCTGTGGTAAGTGGTTTTTACGAGAAAAATCAGATTGTAGTAGGCTCTCCAGGAAAACCTGTTAAAAAATATAATGAAGACACCAGTAAATGGGAAGTTTTATAATAAAAATGTTAGTTTTTGAAAAAGAAAATAGTCATTTCAGCAATTAATTTTGATTCAGGTGGGCCATTATCAATAATGCAAGACTGCCTTTCTGAATTATCAAGAAATCATACTTCGGATTATGAAATTATAGCATTGGTTAATTCAAAAAAATTATATGAAATATCGAATATTGAATATATAGAGTTTCCGTTGTCAAAAAAAAACTGGATATTTAGGTTATACTATGAGTATATCTTTTTTTATTTCTTATCCATAAAGATAAAGCCTGATTTTTGGTTATCTATGCATGATATGACTCCTAATGTCAGATGTAAAAATCGTTTCGTGTATTGTCATAATCCAACTCCATTCTATAAGGCATATAAAAAGGATATTTTTAAGAATACTAAAACATTTTTGTTTTCTTCATTTTATAAATATTTGTATCGGATAAATATCAAAAAGAATAAATATGTTATTGTTCAACAAGATTGGATAAGAAAGGAATTTAGGAAATTTTGGCAATTAAAAAATGTATTAGTTGCATATCCTAAAGTGAAACTATTTAACTTTGAAGAAGTTTTTAATGAAAACCCTCCGATACCCAAAAAGAATAAAATAAAAACTTTTTTTTATCCAAGTTTCCCAAGACCATTTAAGAATTTTGAAATTATATGTAAAGCTTACTCTTTATTACCTCAAAAATATCAAGATAATTGTAAAGTAAATTTGACAATTGATGAAACCTTAAATAGTTATTCAAAAAATATCGTTGAGGAATACTCAAATTTCAAAGGGATAAATTTTTTAGGTTTACTTTCCAGAAAACAGGTATATGAATATTATAATATATCAGATTGTCTAATCTTTCCTTCTAAATTAGAAACTTGGGGTTTACCAATTACCGAATTTAAAGCTACTTCCAAACCAATGTTTTTAACAAAGGAATCGTATGCTAAAGAAACTGTTGGAGAATATAAAGACGTAAGTTTTTTTGATATAAACTCCCCAGAGGAATTAAGAGATTTAATAATTGACTTTATTGATGATACTATCATATATGAAGGTAACAAAGAAAACAAGGTAGAAGAACCATATACCAATGGGTGGCCCCAACTTTTAAATAAGATTTTGATTAATGAATAGTTTATATTTTAAAAATATTAGAATAAATATTCTTTTTATGGGATTAGTGGCATTATTCCCGCTATATAAAATAAATTATAATTCTTATTCAATATTATTATTAGTTGTTTATGGATTAATTACTAGTTTAAAAACAAGAGTAAGTCGAGAAAAATTGGTAATAAGAATTAAAGAAAAAAAAAATATTTTTTTTCTTACGTCTTTAATCTTTTTTGTTTTTATTTTCAGTTTGTTGTTTTCTGAAAACTTATCATATGGAATTAGAAGTGTTCAACATTTAATACCATTATTGCTCTTTCCTATATCTTTTTTTTTTCTTTCTGAAAAAATTTCTAAAAAAGAGATTACTATAATATTTAAAATATATTTAGTTGGTTGTTTTCTTCATATTATTTACATTCATTATAATTTTTATGATTTAGGGTTGTATAATAATATTCAAGAAGCTAAATTCTATAAATTGCCATTTAGAGATGCAGTATTAAATTTTGAATATGAATCTCTTCATCCAACTTATTTGTCATTATGGTATTGTTTTGCAATTGTTCTTATTTTAAAGGATTTTGAACGATTAAAACTTGGAAAAAACACCTTAATATTATTTATTAAAATTACCTTTATTCTGGTTTTAGTAGGAACAATTATATTACTTTCTTCAAGAATAGGAATACTAGCGTTAATTATTGTTTTGTTTTGTTTTTTTCTGAGGTTAAGGAATAAAAAAACAAAATGGACTTTGTCTTTTTTGTTTATTATAGCTATTGCTTTTTCATTTAAAAATGTCTCCTATATCTCTTCTAGATTTATAAATGAGTTTAAACAAACTAAAATGTCTCCTCCTGTCGGTAAAGAACATAATTCAGTCAATATAAGAATTGGAATTTATGAATGTTCTTTAAAGGTTATAAAAAACAATTTGTTTTTTGGAGTTGGTATTGGTGATGTTCAGGACCGCTTAAATGATTGTTTTTCTAATTTTAATACAGATGTTTATCAACAGAAAAATTATAACTCGCATAATTATTTCTTACACTCTTTATTAGTTGCAGGAATTATTGGCTTATTTGCTGTTCTAATTATGTTTTATGTTTTATTTAAATTAGCATTACAGTTCAATAGTTATGCATACATTTGTTTTTTACTAATTGTTATTATAGCCTTGCTTTTCGAAAACATATTAAGTAGAAATAATGGTGTAATGTTTTTTGCCTTTTTTAATACATTATTTGTCCAATACTTTGATAGTAAAAAATATGTTAACAGCTTCAATAGTTCTATATAATAATGATATAGAAAAACTAAAAAAATCTATAAATAGTTTTTTAGAAACTGATTGCAAAACACACCTTTATTTAATAGATAATTCAGAGACAGAAAATTTAAAACAATCACTTAATTATGATTCAGATGTTACATATATTCATTCTGGAATTAATTTGGGGTTTGGTGCTGGTCATAATAAAATTCTAAATAAAATTAAAGACATATCATCTTTTCATTTAATTCTAAATCCAGATGTTTATTTTGATAAGAATGTTTTAATTGAATTAATGACTTTTTTAAAAGAAAATCCTCAAATAGGTGTTTTAGGACCAAAAGTTTTATATCCAAATGGGGATTTACAGCATTCAATAAGAAAATTCCCCAAACCTCAGGATTTATTTATTAGAAGAATTCCATTTTTAAAGAAAATTTTGAGTAAACAGTACAGAAGATCTCATTATCTTGATATTTCAATTAACAAACCGATAGAGGTTGATTCCTTGTCGGGTTGTTTCCAGCTATTTAGAACTGAAGTTTTAAATAATATAAATGGTTTTGACGAGAGATATTTCATGTATTTGGAAGATATTGATATTTGTAAAAAAGTCAAAAAGTTAGGATATAATGTTTATTATTATCCTGAGGCGAATATTTATCATTATTTTGAGAAAGGATCTGCGAAGAAATTAAAATTAGTCCTTATTCATTTCCATTCATTTTTGAAGTATTTTTTTAAATGGTGGAGGAATTAATATTAGTAGGCCACTAAATTTAGTACTTTTGTTTTGATGATTTTCTAAATTTTTAAACTTGGAGCTATATTATCCCATTATATTTTTTGCTGGAGCTTATTTACTTACTTATTTAACTATACCTAAAATAATAGGTTTGGTTGAGTATAAAAAACTTATGGATGAGCCTAATAATAGGAGTTCACATGTCAAGATCACACCCACTCTTGGAGGTGTTTCTTTTTTTTATACATTAGTTTTTGCACTTTTTTTTCTACATAATTGGGATAATTATGATGAAGCAATATATTTCATACCAGGACTTACAATCCTTTTTATGATTGGATTAAAGGATGATTTGGTTGTACTATCTCCTTATGCAAAACTTATTGCACAACTTATTGCTGTTGTTTTTATTATAAGTAATGAAAGCTTTACAATAAATTCATTGAATGGTTTTTTAGGGATTTATGAAATACCAATTTATATCTATTATTTTATTGCAGGCTTTATGATGGTCACTATTATTAATGCGTATAATTTGATAGATGGGATTGATGGGTTAGCAGCAATTGTTGGTATCGTAATTTTGATAATTTATACGACTATATTTTATATTACAGGAGAATACTTTTATGTTCTTGTTTCTTTGGCTCTGAATGGTAGTTTAATAGCTTTTTTGAGTTTTAATTTATCTTCTAATAAAAAGATTTTTATGGGAGATACAGGATCTCTTATTGTAGGCTTTATAATAAGTATTTTGACACTCAAGTTTTTAGCGTTATCTCCAGAGTCATATGATACTCTTCCGTTTTTATTGGAGAATGTACCGCTAATAGCTATTAGCATTCTAATAGTTCCCTTGTTTGATACAGCAAGGGTTTTTACAATCAGATTGGCGAACAAAAAAAGCCCATTTTCTCCTGATAGAAATCATACCCATCATATATTGATTGATTATTTCAAAATTTCTCATAAACGCGCAAGCTTTGTTATTGGAGGTTTTAATCTAATTTTTGTAATTCTTTTTGTAATTCTTGGAAGTGCATCATATAATTTTTATTTAACTATTATACTAATTGCTGCTGTAATATTACTAGGATACTTTTTTTATAGATTTGACTATAGTTTTGCTAATATTAAGAGAAAAATAATTTTCCGAAAAAAAGTTGATAACTTAAAGAATGAAATGAAAAAAGGAGGAGAAAAATTAATTCAAAAAAACAAAGCTAAAAGGGATACTTAGTTTTTTTAAAAGCTTTTTATTGTCACATATATTTTAAGAAGGTAAGTTCTATAAACAGTAATGGTAAACTTTGTTAAAAGAAAATTTCACGAAACTGTCAAAAATGAGTTTGTAAAACATGTATTGACACTGATTTCTGGAACTTCTATAGCACAGTTTATACCAATAGCAATATCACCAATACTTACAAGAATTTACACACCACAAGATTTTTCTGTTCTGGGAATATATATCAGTATTGCAATAATTTTGTCCGAAATAACTACTGGTAAATTTGAGTTGGCTATTATGAATGCCGATGATGAAGATGAGAAAACTAATATAATATCACTTGCTATATTGGTAATTGGAATAACAGGGTTATTTTTTGGATTGTTATTTTTTTTATTCTTCGAAAAGATATCATTCCTGAACGTTACAGGTAGTGTGTATTGGAAATATCTATTAGTACCTACAATTGCGTTCTTAGGTATTGTAAAACTGTTTACTTTTACTAATATTAAGAAAAAAAGGTATAAGACCATATCCTTATCTAAAGTTACTAGATCAATATTCCAATCAACCATACAAATAGGGTTGTATAGTTTTAAATACTTTGGTTTGCTTATCGGTTTTTTTGTTTCATCGATTGTCGAAGGAATAGTTTTATGTAGCGGAAACAGAAAGTATATAAAAAGGATAAAATATGTACAGCTAAAAGCTACGGCAAAAAGATATGCAAAGTTCCCGTTGTTTGATGTCCCTTCCAGTCTTTTTAATATTGGAACGATTCAAGCTCCAATATTGTTGATACCTCATTATTTTGGAGCTTTATATGGCGGTTTCTATTTTCATGCTTACAAGGTTTTAATGATGCCTATATCTATTATTGGAGGAGCAATAGGACAAGTGTTTTTTGAACAAGGTTCTCTACTCAAAAAAAACAAAAAGGAATTTTCAGAACTTGTATTTAGTACTCATAAAAAACTGTTGTTTTTATCATTCGTTCCTTTGTTAATCATTTTGGTTTTTGGAGATCATATTTTTGCTTTCGTATTTGGAGATGAGTGGAGAGTTGCAGGTACGTATGCAATGTTAATGATCCCTTGGATATTTCTAAACTTTTTGGTATCACCTATCACCTTTATAATTACGATCTATGAGAAGCAACAAATAGGCTTTATATTCCTTTCATTAATGTCTGTGTTACGATTAATTGCCTTATTAATGGGAATTTTTTATTTCCGAGATGCGTATATGACAGTAATGCTTTTTGGTTACCTGAGTGCGATTAGTTATTTTATATATGCCACATTTATGATTAATAGATACACAGATATTGGTGTATTGAAGTATTGGTTAATTGTAATTAAATATGGTGTGTCTTTTTACCTTGTTTTATTTCTTGCGGATTATCTTTTTCGGATGTATTAAACGGATCAAGTGCACAAATCTGTTTAATAAATGAAAAATGATTAAATATATACTATTTTTAGCGCAAAGTAATTGCAAAAAACTCCTGGAATAATGTCAAACAGGAGTGTTTTTTAACTATGTAATTCAATAGATATTTATTTTCTTACAATTAAAAATGTAAATGAATGATAAAGATCGTAACGATCATTGGTGCAAGACCACAATTTGTTAAAGCAGCAACAATCTCAAGAAGTATAAAAAAAACAAAAAGTATTTTAGAAGTTATTGTCCATACTGGACAACATTACGATGAAAATATGTCTAAGGTTTTTTTTGAAGAAATGAGTATTCCTAAACCAGATTATAATTTAGGAATTGGTGGAGGAAAACATGGTCAACAAACGGGAGAGATGTTGATTAATATAGAAAAAGTGCTATTAAAAGAAGAACCCAAAATAGTGCTCGTTTATGGTGATACTAATAGTACAATCGCTGGAGCTCTGGTCGCTTCCAAATTACATATTCCCGTTTTACATATAGAAGCAGGATTAAGGTCTTTTAACAGGAAAATGCCCGAAGAGATAAATAGAGTTTTGACTGATCACATCTCAGAAATGCTTTTTATTTCTACTGATGCGGCACTAAACAACTTAAAAAATGAAGGTATATCTGACTCCAAAATTTATAGAGTAGGAGATGTAATGTATGATGCCGCCATATTCTATAAAGAAAAAGCAATTAAACAGAGTGAGATTATTGAAACTTTAGGTTTAATAAATACTACTTTCATTTTAGCAACAGTCCATAGAGCAGAAAATACAGATAATAAAGAAAGATTGACTTTAATCATGAAAGAATTAGATAAAATTTCTACAAACAATAAGGTTATATTACCACTGCATCCCAGGACTAATCAAAAAATGAAAGAGTACAAAATAAGAACAAAAAACATTACTTTTATAGATCCATTAGGGTATATAGATATGGTAATGTTAGAAATGAAATGTGCCATGATTATTACAGATTCTGGAGGAATACAAAAAGAAGCGTTTTTTCATAAAAAACCCTGTATTACCTTACGGTCAGAAACAGAATGGACTGAATTGGTTGAAGCAGGATGTAATTTTCTATGGTCGGATGAGGATAGTTTATTAGAATTATATGACAAAGTCAAATCAAGAGAATTAAACTTTTCTAATGAGTATTACGGCAATGGTAAAGCAGCTTCATTAATAATCGATCAAATCGTACGAGCCTATTTAAATTGATTAACGTTGTAATGAAGATTTTGTATATAGTAGATTTTGACCTTAATTTTCCCAGTGGGATATTAAATAAGGTTTCTCAACAGGTCAGGATATGGGTAGAAAAAGGAAATAATGTTCAAATTATATCAACCAAACCGTCCAGAGATAAGAATAAAATTAAGATCAAAGATGTAATAAAGAAATACTACTATTCCACAAAAAAAAACAGTTCTTTAAACAACTATTTTTTTAAAATAAAACACTCAAGTCGTATTCAAAGAGATATAAATACTTTTAATCCTGATATCATCTATTATAGACAAGGAATTTGGTTTCCTGGATTACCAAAGGTTTTAGGAGCTTATACTACGGTAATGGAAGTTAATACTAATGACCTTATAGAGATAAAAAACGAGTCATACATTAGGAGACTAATATATCAGTTTGGAAGGAATAAAATCTTAGATAAGATAGATGGAATTGTTTCAGTTACCAACGAATTGAATACGTTATATGATTTTATAGAAGTCCCTAAAATTACAATTGGAAATGGGTATGTTTTTGATAAAAACCATATTGAAAAAAAGAAAATATCTGATAGACCTCAATTGGTATTTGTAGGAAGCCCCAATTGTCAATGGCATGGAGTTGATAAAATATATAAGTTAGCTAAGAAATTGCCTGAGTTTGATTTTCACATAATTGGGATGAATGGAGACAGTTTAGATAACTTAAAATTTTATGGATATTTATCCTTAGAAAAGATAAAAAAGATATACCAGTTTTGTGATGTAGCTATCGGAAGTTTATCCTTGTACAAAGCTGGAGTACAAGAAAGTTCAACCTTAAAAGTGCGCGAGTATTTATCAAATGGACTTCCAGTTATTTTAGGCGGATTTGATGTGGATATGAAAGGATGTGAATATATTTTGGAACTGCCTAATAAAAGAGATAATATTCATACTAATATTCCAATAATTAAAGAGTTTGTTTATAATTGGAAAGAAAGAAATATTGAAGTAGAAAAGGTAGCAAAGAAACTGGGGTATGAAACTAAAGAAGAACAACGTCTTTCTTTTTTAGAGAAAGTTCTAAAGGAAGCGAGTTAAGTTGAGTATTTTTAAAAAAATAATAATTCAGGTTTTTTTTTTAGGACTTTTCCTAATTCCCTTTAATTCCTATAAAGGAGTGTCTTTTATGGGGGAATATGCACAAGATGCTAATGCACTTATTTTATTGATAGGAGTACTTCTTCTATTATTTAAATTTTTTATTACTGGAGAAATAAGATATCCAGTATCTAATTTTACGAATCATACATTTCTCATATTTCTTGGCTGGATTTTTATTGGTTTTGTGGTTAATATACCAGATGTTATCCCTAGTTATTTTAAACAGACATCGGGTATCAATAGATTTTTACGTCAGTTATTTTCATTAGTACTTTCCAGTATTCTATTTTTTGTATTCTATTATAACGTAATTAGTTATGTCGGAAAGCAAAAAATACTAATACTTATTAGAAAAACATTTTTAGTTTCATTGATTATAGTATCCATTTATGGTTTTTTAGAGTTTTTAATTCTTAGAGCAGGATTATCACAATTAATACCATTAATTAATTTATTTGATTATATACCTTTTGTGGACGTACGTTTAGATACTAGATTAGAACGTCTAAGTTCAATTACATATGAACCGCCAGCGCTCGCGATGTATTTAATTACTGTAGCAGGATGGATGTTTTCTTATATCTTAACGGATAAAGGGTTGAAAAAATTTATCCCAACTATTTTAGTATTATCACTTGCTTTATTGTCAGGTTCTAGAACTTCTTTAGTGGTTGTACTTTTTCAGTTTATAGTTTTTTTGATTAATATTTTTTCATTGAAAAAATATTCTAAACTGGTGTTTAGAATATTTGTGGGAACCTGTTCTATTATTTTTTTAATATCAGTTTTTAACTATAAAACGGTAAGGGAATTTGTTGATGAAAAGTCAGATTCTCTAGATTTCACCAATATGAAAGATAATGTTTCCAATCAATCCAGATTAGGGATACAGTATACTTCCTTGTTAATATTTAAGGAGAATCCTGTTTTTGGAGTAGGTTATGGACAACAAGCTTTTCATGCAGAGCATAAATATCCATATTGGGCAGTAAAAAATAATTGGGAGTTCGAGCAGAAATACCTGAATGAAAGAGTAAGGTCTTTTCCTCCTGGATATAATGTATATACAAGACTATTGGCTGAGACTGGTATTATAGGATTGTTGCTTTTTGTGTTTTTTATTTGGTCGTTTTTTTATCAGGCGAATGAACTGAAAAAGGATAATCAAAATAAAATTATGGGCATAATAATTATTGTTTCAATGAGTGGGTTTACATTAAACTGGTTGCAGATAGATTCATTTAGAATGTATGGAGTATGGTTATGCCTGGCATTGCTTTGTTTTTTATATAATAAGAAAAAAGAAAATACAAATGTCGTCTGAAGTAATTGTTTTGATACCGCATTATGAAAATGTGTTAGGATTGATAAATTCTATAAAATCAATACAAGAAAACTTTCTTGTGGATATAATTATAGTGGATGATGGAAGTAAAAATAAACCATTACCAATTGATGAGATTCAGAAAAGTTATAATAATCAAGGAAACATTATTTTTGAAATTATAGAAGAAAACAAAGGTATAGAAGTTGCCCTAAATGTTGGTCTCTCTATTATTTTGGAAATGAAATATAAATATATTGCTAGATTAGATTGCGGAGATCTTTTTCATAAAGATAAATTAAGAAAGCAATTGACCTACCTCAAAAAAAACAAAGATGTAAAACTATTAGGTACTTGGGGAAATATAAAAGATCAAGAAAATAATTTACTTTATATAGAGAAACATCCAGTCTCATACGAAGAGATAAAAAAAAAGATTTACTTAAATAGTACTTTTTTGCATCCTTCGGTGGTTTTTGAAGTAGATATATTATCAGTTGTGGGCCTATATCCTTTGGATTACCAAGCAGCAGAAGATTATGGGTTTTTTATGAAAATTGTAAAACATTTTAGATCAGAGAATTATCCTGAAACTTTGATAGACTATATTATTGATCCAAACTCGATATCTTCTTTAAAACGAAAAAGACAGGTTAAAAGTAGAATTAAGGGCATTATTAATAATTATTACATAGGCTGGTATCCTACATATGGTTTATTAAGAAATGTATTATTACTTTTTTTATCCAGAAAGATGAGTAATGCATTAAAATCGAAATTCAAAAGGTGAAAAAAGACATATTCTTAAAGCTATATGCTGTTATATTTTGTTTGTTGTTGTTTTCTATTCCATTTAACGATGTAGTAACTGCACTCCCAAATATTTTTTTAATTGCTTTGGCTGTATTGTTTCCTTTTTGTTTTAAAAAAGAGATGCTTTTAGAAATTAAAAAACTAACTGTTCTTATTTATTTTTTTTTAGTTGTGTATGTTAGTTTTAGTATCTGGTTTCGAGGAGGAATAGATTCTGAGATGTCTCAATTAGGAAAACTTTATGTACCCTTAAGTTTATTTATACTTTCATTACCAATTACCAAAAAAATAAAGCTATTACAAACTTCCTTGATGATTGGTGTTTTTTTGATAGTGTTAGCTTCTTTAAGTTCCATTGGCATTTATGTTTATAAACAAGGCGAGTTTTCTTTTTCGAACGGGAGTATTATCAACGAGATTTTATTACTAGAAAGAGTCTATATCGCTTTTTTATGCGTAATAAGTTTTATTTTTTCGTTGCATTTATTGAATAAAACCAAAGGCGTCTATAAAAAGATATTGATATTAAATAGCATAGTAGTTGTTGGTTTCGTACTTACAATAGCCGCAAGAATGGCAATACTATCAATGGTCCTGATTGCTATCTATTATATCGTTAGGTTTTTGAATAAAAAGAAAGTTTTTTATACAGTTGGAATAATTAGTATAGTGATCAGTATTTTTTTTATTGGAAATAAAAACTTACAAAAACGTTTTTTTTATACTGATCAAAATAATGTTTTTATAGAAAACTTAAAAATTTGGGAGCCTAGAATGGTTATTTGGCCTTGTGTATATGATATAGTTAATAGTGATGATTTCGAAATGTACATGGGTTTTAGATCATATAAGACATCAAGACAAGAACTAGTAAATTGTTATAGTAATAAAATAGAGCATCCCGAAAAGAAAAAATGGTTTCTCTATATCAAATACAATACTCATAACCAGTTTTTAGATTTTTTATTAGTTGCTGGATTTCTTGGATTTTTATGTTTTATAAGCATTTTTGTTAGTGCATTGTGGGGTGGTAAAAATAGTTTTCTTAAAATTTCCTTAGTAATTGCTTTTGTTTTGTTAGGGTTAGTTGAAAATTATTTACATAGGCAGATTGGAGCGTATAGTTTTGCGATCTTTTTGATAATGCTAAGAAACTTTGATAGTAATGAAGCTCTTAAAAAAAGAATAGATGAATAGAATAAAAGTTGGACATGTATTGAATTCTATTGGAGGAGTTGATGTTTCATTACGATTGATTTTGGAAAATGTAAATACGGAAAAGTTTGATCACTTTGTAATTCATGGTCAGGCAGATACTTCAAAACTCTATTTAGACAAAGATTCAAATCAAATAAGAGAATATAAATTACCAATTCTAAGAGATATCAGTATCTTAAATGATATTCGGTCTATTATAAAAACGATAACAATATTTAGAAAAGAAAAACCAGATATTGTTCATGCACATAGTGCAAAAGGAGGTTTGATCGCCAGGATAGCATCAATAACCTATCCTGTTCAAATACTTCATACACCTCAAGCATATTCATACTTAAGTACAAACAATGCGTTTAAAAGAAAGGTGTTTTTGTTTATAGAAAGAATGTTAAAGAGAATTAATTCTGTTTTAGTAGCATCATCCTTATCAGAACTCCAAAGAGGCATTAAAGAGGTTGGGTATACCAAATCCAATACCGAATTATTTAATAATTCGATATTACCCATACCAAAAAGTCCAGAGAGTATTAATTATAATGTTAGTTGGCCCTCAGATTATATTTGTACGGTTGGCCGTCCTTCTTACCAAAAAAACATAGAAATGATGGTAGAGGTAGTTCGAGAAGTAAAAAATACTATTCCTAATATACATCTTGTTTTAATGGGAGTAGGAGAATATTACCCTAATCTGGAAAGCATTAAAAAATTAATTGATGAATATGAATTGCAGTCTAATATAACATTAGTAAAATGGATTGATAGAGAAGAAATTTTTAAAATAATTTCTAAGTCTAAACTATATATCTCTACTGCAAGATATGAAGGCCTACCTTATTCTATTATAGAAAGCTTAGCTATAGCAAAATCTTGTGTTGTAACAGATTGTGATGGTAATAGAGATTTAATAATTGATGAACACAATGGCTATGTGATTAAAGATCAGAATGTATTGGATATGTCAGAAAAAGTGATAAAATTATATAAAGATCAAAAGTTAAGATTAACAATGGAACGCAATTCCTTGAAACTGTTTAGGGAGAATTTTGATTTGAACAATAATATTGGTATTATCGAAGACATTTATCAAAAATATACGAGCAATAGTTAGGAATAATATAATTCTATCTATTTTTACTTCTTTCGAATTATAATACTTAATAGCGTACAGAAAGTACTTTATGAATAATAATAGATATTCTAAATATATTAGACCATTATTGTATGCTATTGATTTATTGATAATATATTCCTTATCCGCTATGTTTTTAACTACCAATGTGATGGATTTGGGTTTTTTTATTTTCTTTTGGATAGTGTTATCTATTTTCTTGTCATTCTATAAAGTATACCGCTTTACCAAAATTATTGAAATTATTGCATTACTGTCTAAACAAATAACCGTTTTAGTGCTGTTGATATTTGCTTATTTATATATAGCGAATTCCAATATATATTGGTGGGATATTCTAAAGTACTTTCTATGGCTTTTTGTAGTATTAAATGTTTGGAGAATTTTTTTGTACGAAATATTTAGAAAATATAGGATACTTACAGGAAGTAACTATAGACAAGTAGTTGTAATAGGATCAAATGATTTGACCAATAAATTGATCAATTTCTTTGATAGTATGCCAGGTTATGGATATCGATTTAAAGGATTTTTTACCAATAAGTCTTCAAAAAACAGACAAGGAGACCTTGTTCAGAGTTTTAAATACATACTGGATGAAGGCATAGATGAAGTATATTGTTCTATAAAAGAGTTGGATAATGATCAGTTAAAAAAATATGTTGAATTCTGTGACATTCATATGAAATCACTAAAATTTATTCCTGATAATAAGGAGTTGTTTTCTAAAAACCTTTATTTAAATTATTATGATTTAATCCCTATCCTATCACTAAGAGATATTCCTTTAGATGATTCGTTAAAAAGCTGGAGTAAAAGAATTTTCGATGTTTTTGTTGCCTTATTTGTAATGTTGTGCATCCTTTCTTGGTTGATTCCTATTTTAGGATTAATTATAAAATTAGAGAGTAAAGGGCCTGTTTTTTTCAAACAAAATAGACCTGGCATTAAGGAAAAGGGTTTTTATTGTTATAAGTTCAGATCTATGAGAATGAACGCTATATCTGAGGTTTCGGCTAGTAGAAATGATCCTCGAATTACCAGAGTAGGTAGGTTTATAAGAAGAACAAGTATAGACGAATTACCGCAATTTTTAAATGTTTTGTTAGGAGATATGTCTGTAGTTGGGCCAAGACCTCATTTATGGAAACAAAATGAGTTGTATGGTACCAAGATATCTAAATATATGGTACGACATTTTGTAAAACCTGGAATAACAGGATTAGCTCAGGTTAAAGGTTATAGAGGAGGAATAGAAAGTAATGAGGATATAATAAATAGAACAAAATATGATATTTTCTATATTGAAAACTGGTCTATGCTACTGGATATTTATATAATTGTTCAAACAACTTTAAATATTTTTAAAGGAGATAAAAATGCGTATTGATTTTTACTGTAAAATTCTAATGCCAAAAGCAGGAATTAGTATATTTTTGTCAAAGGGTATAGATAATTGCCAGAAATAAGTTAAGTGTATCTAACCTATAAATTAATTGCTAAAAAATGAAAATATCAGTAATTGGTACTGGATATGTTGGATTGGTAACAGGAACATGTCTGGCAGAAACAGGAAATGAAGTCGTTTGTGTTGATATAGATGAACAAAAAGTACAAAAAATGCGTAATGGTGAAGTTCCGATCTATGAGCCTCATCTGGATGTTTTGTTTGAAAGAAATATAAAAGCAAATAGGCTACAATTTACCACATCACTAGAAGAAGGCTTAGCACACGGAGAGATCATCTTTTTGGCACTGCCTACACCAGAGGATGAAGATGGTTCTGCAGATTTGTCTTATGTACTAGGTGTTTCTGATGAAATAGGCAAGATAATTTCGGATTATAAGGTTGTAGTTGATAAAAGCACAGTTCCTGTTGGTACAGCAGAGAAAGTTCAAGCAGCAATAGCTATGAACGCTAAATGCGATTTTGATGTGGTTTCTAACCCAGAGTTTTTAAGAGAAGGGTTTGCAGTAGATGATTTTCTAAAACCAGAAAGGATTGTCGTTGGTTCTTCATCTGCAAAAGCTACAGAACTAATGAAAAAGTTGTACAAGCCATTTGTTCGATCAGGAAATCCCATTATCATAATGGATGAGAAATCTGCAGAGCTTACTAAGTATGCGGCAAATTCATTTTTAGCAACCAAGATTACTTTTATGAATGAGATTGCTAATTATTGTGAAAAAGTTGGAGCTGATGTAGACAAGGTTCGTATCGGAATGGGTACAGATTCTAGGATTGGTAAACGTTTTTTATTTCCAGGAATTGGTTATGGAGGTTCTTGTTTTCCAAAAGATGTAAAAGCCTTACACAAATCAGGAAAAGATGATAATTACAACTTTCAAATATTAGAATCCGTTATTCAGGTTAATGCTGCGCAGAAACTTGCGTTACTTCCTAAGATAAAGACATATTTTAGCAACGATCTTAAAAATAAAACCATTGCTATTTGGGGTTTGGCATTTAAGCCAGAGACAGATGATATTAGAGAGGCACCTGCACTGGATATTATAGATAACTTACTACTTGAAGGAGCAAATATAAAGGCTTTTGATCCAGAAGCGATGGATAATGTTTCTAGGAAATATGAAGATAAGATTACTTTTTCTAATTCTATGTATGAAGCCATAGAAGATGTAGATGCACTTGTTATTTGTACAGAATGGAGTATTTTTAGAACACCTGATTTTGAAAAGATAAGGAATGGGCTTAAAGACCCCGTTATTTTTGATGGTAGGAATTTGTATGATCTGAAGGATATAGAAAAGGAAGGTATTTCTTATTTCTCAATTGGACGAAAAGATATAAAACTATAAAATGAAAAAAGTTTTAATTACTGGAGCAGCTGGTTTTCTGGGGTCACATCTTTGTGATCGATTTATTAAAGAAGGATATCATGTTGTTGGTATGGATAACCTGATTACAGGAGATTTAAAAAACATTGAACATCTTTTTAAATTAGAAAACTTCGAGTTTTACAATCACGATGTTTCAAAATTTGTACATGTTCCTGGTAATTTAGACTATATATTGCATTTTGCATCTCCAGCAAGCCCAATAGATTATCTTAAAATTCCTATTCAAACCTTAAAAGTAGGGTCTTTAGGAACTCATAACTTATTAGGGTTAGCAAAGGAAAAGAATGCAAGAATACTAATTGCCTCGACAAGCGAAGTGTATGGAGATCCACTTGTTCATCCTCAGACAGAAGATTATTACGGTAATGTAAATACTATTGGGCCTAGAGGAGTATATGACGAAGCCAAACGTTTTCAGGAGTCCATAACCATGGCATATCATACATACCATGGTATAGAAACCAGAATTGTTCGAATTTTTAATACCTATGGTCCTCGAATGCGATTAAACGACGGAAGAGTAGTACCAGCTTTTATAGGCCAAGCCCTAAGAGGAGAAGATCTTACTGTATTTGGAGAAGGTTTGCAAACACGTTCTTTTTGTTATGTAGATGATTTAATAGAAGGAATTTATAGATTGTTGTTTAGTGATTATGTGTATCCTGTTAATATTGGTAACCCTAACGAAATTACAATTAAAGATTTTGCAGAAGAGATTATAAAATTAACTGGAACCGAACAAAAAGTGATTTACAAACCACTTCCAGTTAACGATCCTTTACAAAGGCAACCAGATATTACTAGAGCAAAAGAAATTTTAGATTGGCAGCCTCAGATAGATAGATCTGAAGGAATGAAACGAACTTTAGAATATTTCAAGAATTTATCAAAAGAAGAACTTTATAAAAGCGAACACAAGGATTTTTCATCATATTCTTAATGTATAATGCATCATAAAAGAGGAGGATATTCATATTTAATTAGACCAATACTTGTAGTTATTGATCTATTAATCTTATTAGCTTCTTCTTACTATTTGCTTAACAATATTGTTTCTAATAAACTATATGTCTTTTTGTCAATAGTTTGGTTAGTTTCTGCATACTTGCTTAATTTTTATGAAGTATACCGTTTTACCAAAGTAATTACGATTATTTCTCTTCTAATCAGGCAAGGCTTATTAGTTCTTATTCTTCTTTATGCTTATTTTGGATTACTTAAAATAAACTTCTTTTCGGTTAGAGATACATTTTATTTTATTCTAACCACCATGTCTTCCGTAGGTGTTGTTAAGGTTATCACATATTATGCATTAAGAAGATATCGCTCATACTTAGGCGGTAATAATAGAAGAGTTATTATTATAGGTGGTAATAAAAGTGCAGAACAACTCAAAACCTTTTTTGAAAAAAGAAAAGATTTGGGATATAAAGTGCTACAAGTGTTTTCTGATAACCACTCAAACACAATAAAGGATAGTTTTGAATTTTTAGAGAAAGAAGATGTAGATGAAATATATTGTTCCATTGATGAAATTTCGGATGAAACGGTAAATGAATACGTAAAATATGCAGATCAAAATTATTGTGTTCTCAAGTTTATACCTAGTTCACAACGAATTTTTTCTAAAAGACTTAAGACTGATTATTATGAGTACTTGCCCGTACTTTCTATTCCCGAAGTATCGTTAAATAGTGCCACAAATAGAGCTATTAAAAGAGGATTTGATATAGTTTTCTCATTATTAGTTATAATCTTTATTCTCTCCTGGTTGATACCGCTATTATATGTTTTGATAAAAATTGAATCTAGTGGTCCTCTAATTTATAGTCATAGACGAAATGGTATTAATTATAAGGAATTTATATGTTATAAGTTCAGATCTATGAGAAACGAAAACTTTTCTGATCTAGTACAGGTTAAAAAAGAAGATCAAAGAGTTACAAAGATTGGTCGTTTTATTAGAAGAACAAGTATTGATGAACTCCCTCAATTTTTTAATGTTCTTTTTGGAGATATGTCTGTAGTTGGTCCTAGACCTCATATGATCTCATATACCAAAGATTATAGTAAGAGAATAGATAAATATAATTTTGTTTTTCGTCACTCTGTAAAGCCAGGAATAACAGGAATGGCTCAAGTAAAAGGATATAGAGGAGAAGTAGAAAACAATGAAGATATCGTAAATCGAATCAAATATGATATTTTTTATATAGAAAACTGGTCATTATTGTTAGATTCAAAAATTATATTCGACACCATAATTAACTTAATAAAAGGACAGGAAAAAGCGTATTAACGAAACCTAACTTTCAAAAATGAATTGATTAAAGGTATAAGTCGAACCGACCTGGCTTTATTGCGGGATTTTCTGACGTATACTGTGATAATGTTGTGAGAACATAAAATTAAAATTGGTGAGAATAAGCAAAAAAATAGTTGAGTTTTCAGGAATGTTTTATAAGCATGAAGACAATTTGGTACTCACTATTTTCTGGAATAGTTTATACATTGCTTTTCTTCTATTACCATTAGGAATTAATCTACCTACACCATTTTTTATTAGCTCAATAGTTCTGGGAGGGATTAATATCTTTAAATCTGATAAGAAACTAATTCCAGATAACAAAATACTACTGCTATTTCCGTTGTATTTTATCGTAATGTCATTAAGTTTAATCTATACGGATAATATTTCTGATGGATTAAATATATTGCAGCGTTCTTTATCATTATTCTTATTTCCTGTTATTTTTCTTTTCGTAAAAGAAGACGCATCTACAGTAAAAAAACTATTTGATTTTTTACTTTTAGGATTAATAATTTCATTCTTCATAAACTTTTCTGTAGCGATATATAATTCAATATCAATCATGAAGGAAGAGTTCTTATTTGAGATTTCAATCCATGATTTTAATGTGTTTTTGAATTCATTTTTAAATGGATGGAATTATTTTATAGGAGATGAGTTTTCTAAGCTTATAAACCCCAGTTATCTTTCCTTATATATATTACTTGTATTAAGTTATTATCTAAAACATAAATTAGATACAAGATTAAGAACGGTGATCGTTACTATTTTGTTTCTCTATATTTTTTTATTAGCTTCTGTAGCTGCTTATATGATACTAAGCATAATGTCACTATTGTTAATTTTTAATATTTCGGATAAGAATAGAAAACATACAATGATGATTATGTTTTTTTTAGGGTGTATTGTTTTCCTAAACAATCCACGTGTATTTGATTTTTACTCTAAGGTTAAGGATTTTGGGAATACTATGGAATATGGTAATTCTACTTCAGAAAAAGCAAGGTTATTATCTTGGGACGCGAGTGTTAAATTAATCGAAGAAGCACCATTATTAGGATATGGAATTGGAGATGCTAATGATATATTGATCCAAAAGTATAAAGAATTAGGATATGCCTATAATTATGAAAATAAGTATAATGCGCATAATCAATTTCTTCAAACTACACTTCAGACGGGTATTGTTGGACTTGGAGTTTTAGTTAGTATTTTTATATTACTTGCAATAAGGATGAAACGAAGTAGAAATGAGTTTTCTGTTTTCTTAATTCTAATGATATCCCTAATATTTGAATCGATGTTGGTACGATTTAATGGGATCGTATTTTTCTCAATAATAATTCCTTTATTACTTAAAAAGAGAAGTATTTTAAGTAGTAGAATTATTCGTAATGTTCCCATTTCATAGGAGATACCAGAATAGATAAAATAGATCTAAAAATAATTAGTAAGAAAAGAGGTAAAGAACTATTTTTGACGGATAAAATTAGCCATCAAACAGCCATAAAAATGAACATTTTAGTACTAGGATCAGGAGGAAGAGAACATACATTCACTTATAAGATTGCTCAAAGTAATCTATGCAATAAATTATTTGTAGCTCCTGGAAATGCTGGAACTGCTAAAATTGCAACAAATGTATCGATTTCAGTTACTGATTTTGTTGCAATTAAGGATTTTGTATTAAACAAAAATATAGAAATGGTTGTTGTGGGACCAGAGGATCCTTTAGTGCAAGGTATTGCCGATTTCTTTGCGAATGATATAGATTTAAAAAATGTAGCGGTTATAGGACCATCAAAAGAAGGTGCTAGATTAGAAGGTAGTAAAGAATATGCGAAAGAATTCTTATTTAGACATAATATTCCTACTGCTGCTTATCAAAGTTTTACAGCAAATACAGTTAACGAAGGAAAGGAGTTTTTAACTACGCTTAATCCGCCTTATGTGCTTAAAGCAGATGGCTTAGCTGCTGGTAAAGGTGTGTTGATTCTTCAAGACATTGAAGAAGCCAAAACAGAGCTTGAAAACATGTTGACCAACAAAAAATTTGGGACTGCAAGTGAGAAAGTCGTTATAGAAGAATTCTTGGATGGGATTGAATTAAGTGTTTTTGTATTAACTGATGGTAAAAATTATGTCACTTTACCGACAGCCAAAGATTATAAACGCATTGGTGAAGGAGATACAGGTCTAAATACTGGAGGAATGGGAGCAATTTCACCAGTTCCGTTTGCCGATGAAGCTTTTATGAATAAGATCGAGAAACAGATTATAAAGCCTACAGTAGAAGGCCTTTCTAAAGAAAAAATAGACTACAAAGGCTTTATTTTTATTGGATTGATTAAAGTAGGAGACGATCCTAAAGTAATAGAGTATAATGTAAGAATGGGAGATCCCGAAACAGAAGCTGTTTTACCAAGAGTAAAAACAGATTTAGTTTCATTATTTACTCATGTATCGAACCAAACGTTGGATCAGGTTGAGGTTGAGATTGACCCTAGAAGTGCTACTACTGTAATGGCAGTTTCTGGAGGATATCCAGAAGCCTATGAAAAGGGGAAAGAAATTACTGGAATTGATCAAATATCCGATTCGTTAGTTTTTCATGCAGGAACGAAACTTGATGGAAATAAGGTAATAACTAATGGAGGACGTGTTATCGCTGTAACTTCCTTTGATTATGATTTTAGGGTAGCATTGAAAAAATCTTATGGAAACATTGAAAAACTAAATTTTGATAATATATATTACAGAAAAGATTTGGGATTTGATCTGTAAAAAAAATATATAAATAAAAAAAGCTCGTTGTCTAGACAACGAGCTTTTTTTATATTCTGTAGTAAGCTTAATCTAAAAAAGAATGAGCTTTTGGATCTCTATCCTCTTCATTATTGTCATTAAATGTCTTTAGTTCTTTCATCCAATAGAAAAAAGCGACAAAACCAATAAGCATAAACAACCAGTTTACTATATTGGCAGCAGTCCAGCTTTCTAATTCTAAAGCTCTAAGAGCATCAAATGGAGCAAAAAGCACGTTTACAACAAGAGATTCGATAGCTTCAAAAAAATCTTTCATAATATGATCTTCATTTTCATTATAAAAAGTTAACTAAAAACTTTTTATAAATTAGTTATATTATAATTAAAAACAATGATATATTGTTTGACGCAAAAATATAAAAAATAGTAGTGTTATCAAGCTTTTTTAGTAAATCAAAACCGATTAATTTTATAATTGTTGGATTATATATGTTAGTAATGTATATCATCGCATATTATAAGAATGGTTTCGATCTTAATTATGTTTCGATTCTTATTTTTTTAGGAGGGTTTATTGCATACATAATTACGATGTTAGTTTTAAACCTAATAACTCAAAAAAACGATCTAACTCAAAAAAGTACCAACACTATACTACTATTTGGGTTTTTAACCGCCATTTTACCTATCTCACTTACAGATCCAAGCATATTATTATCTAACTTATTTGTAATTTTTGCAATGAGGAGTGTTTTAAACCTGAGAAATGGAAAATATATTAAGTCTAATATTCTTGATGCTTCCATTTGCATTGGGATTGCTTCATTGACTTATTTTTGGAGTATAGGGTTTATCCTAATTATTTTTTTGGGAGTGTTATTTTTTGAACCAAAAAATTACAGAAACTGGATCATTCCTGTAGTTGGCCTTTTAGTTGTATATGTGTTATCTAATTGCTTCACTTTATTGTTTTATGATTCGTTTTTCAGAATGACAGATTATGTGGATACGGTATCGTTTTCTTTTGATGGATACCTAAACAATGGAAAGTTTTTCTCAATAGGTGTTTTAGTAATTTGCGCTATTTTTTTCTTCTCAGTGTATCTTATTAAATTTAGTAGGAAACCTACAAAATCAAAGCCTGTTTTAAAATTGATTATTGCACAATTGATTATTGCGGTTACGATAGTATTCATTGTTCCACAGAAAAGCACAGCAGAAATGATTTTTATAGCCAGTCCTTTGGCAATTATTGGTACTACTTATTTAGAGATTGATCACGGTAAGTTTATTAAAGAAATTAATATTTGGGTGTTTTTATTACTTCCTTTTATGACCTTGCTATTTTGATTAAATCACATTTAGTTACGATCATATAAAACTTTATTATAGGTTATATGATAATCAAAAAGGACAAGACAGAAAGTATTTATGTAGTGTATGGTTACAATAGGGTGTGTTTAAGGATCGACACATTGTAATTAAAAGCATAAATTTCCCGCTCCAAAGATATAATCTCAACTTATGTTATTACATTTGACGACTCAAAAATTATTTAGATTGTAAATTATAATCTTATAAGGTTATCAAGACGAAATTGGTATAAGCTTTAAAATTGAGATACGTGTGGTATAGAAAATGAATTATATAGGGTCAAAATATAAGCTTTCCGATTTCATAAAATCTACAGTACAAGAAGTTGTTGGTGATACACTTAAAGATAAAGTATTTTGTGACCTTTTTGCAGGCACAGGTATTGTAGGAAAAAGCTTTAAGACTTCGGTAAAACAAGTAATATCAAATGACCTTGAATATTATAGTTATGTGTTAAACCGAAATTATATCGGTAATCATATTAAAGTAGATACCTCCAACTATATTAAAAAATTAAACCTATTAGAGGGAAAAAAAGGGTTCGTTTATAAAAACTACTGTAAAGGAGGAGAGTCAGATCGTCAATATTTCAGTAATAATAACGGACTAAAAGTAGATGCGATAAGGATGCAAATCCAAAGTTGGTTAACTTCTAAAGAAATTAATGAAAATGTGTATTATTTTCTACTTGCTTCTCTATTAGAAAGTGCAGATAAGGTTGCTAATACAGCTTCTGTGTATGGAGCATATCTAAAGCAATTAAAGAAAACAGCCCAAAAAGAAATAGAGATTGTTCCTGCTAATTTTGAGATAACAAAGAACACACATAGAGTATATAATCAGGATAGTAATACGTTGATCAATCAAATAGAAGGAGACATATTATACCTTGATCCACCATATAACGCTAGGCAATATGGAGCCAATTATCATATACTAAATACTATTGCAAAATATGATACCTTTGTACCTGCCGGAAAAACAGGTCTAAGACCATATAAAAGGTCTAATTATTGTAAAAAAGGAGAAGTCGCGCTAGTTTTTGAAGAGTTAATAAAAAATGCAAAGTTCGACTATATCTTTTTCAGTTATAATAATGAAGGATTAATGGCAGAAGAAGAAATAAGACTAATTATGAAGCGTTATGGAAAATATAATTTGGTAACAACAGCATATCAAAGATTCAAGGCTGATAGAACCGAAAGTAGAAATCATAAGGCGACAACAACAACGGAATATTTACACATTTTAGAAAAATAACAACAATGTTCACAGATAAAGCAAATAAGATTTTTAAAGAAGTTATAGATATGTATCATGTGATTGACCGTGTGGATCAGGAATTCTCGAATCCATATGATAGTAAATCACAACAAATAGAACACCTATTATATCGTAAATGTTGGATCGATACAGTGCAGTGGCATTATGAAGATATTATCCGTGATCCAGAGATTGATCCTGTTGCAGCTTTAAAATTAAAGAGACAAATCGATGCATCTAATCAAGATCGTACAGATATGGTTGAATATATTGATAGTTACTTTTTGGAAACGTATAAAGACGTTATTCCTAAAGCTGATGCTACAATTAACACAGAAAGTCCAGCTTGGGGAGTAGATAGATTATCAATATTAGCGTTGAAAGTATATCATATGCATGAAGAAACAGTTAGAGAAGGTGCATCAGATACTCATAAAGCTGCTTGTCAGAAAAAGTACAATGTATTACTAGAACAGCAAGTAGATCTTTCTACTGCAATTGATACCTTATTGAGTGATATAGCTAATGGAGATAAATACATGAAAGTCTACAAGCAGATGAAAATGTATAACGATGATGAGCTAAATCCAGTATTACGAGGAGAAAAATAGCAAGATATTTTTTGAGTAAAACCAAGAACATAGTAAAAAGTAACAAAGCCCTTTCTTCTAAGGGCTTTGATGCTCATATTTTAGTCATTAGATTGTCTGCAATGGGCGATGTTGCAATGACTGTACCTGTATTAAGAACATTTAGAGCAGCGTATCCTGATGTTAAAATAACAGTACTTACCAGAAAATTCTTTGAGCCTATATTCTCTGGGATTGAAAACCTAGAAGTGTATCACGCAGATGTAAACGGAAAGCATAAAGGTGTTTTCGGTTTGTCAAAACTTTCTAGAGAGTTAAGAGGTCTTGGAATTACTGCTGTTGCTGATCTACACAATGTACTACGATCTAATATTCTAAAGAGTTTTCTGTCGCTCAGAGGAATTAAAGTAGTACAAATTGATAAAGGAAGAAAAGAAAAAAAAGCACTTACAAGACCAATTCATAAGGATTTCAAACAACTAAAAACTACCCATCAAAGATATGCGGATGTTTTTGACGAATTAGGATATCCTATCAGTTTAGAAAAACATACGTTCCCAGATAAAACACCATTAACTCCAGAAATATTAAAGCTAACAGAAAATTCTTCTAAAAAGTGGTTAGGAATAGCTCCTTTTGCGCAATACGAAAGTAAAACTTACCCGCTAGAATCAATGATAGAAGTAATAGAGTTGTTGAATACACAAAACACGTACGAAATATTCCTTTTTGGAGGTGGAAAAAAGGAATTAGATATTCTGAATAATATTGATAGTAAATATAAAAATGTCACCAATGTAGCAGGTAAATTATCTTTTGAAGATGAATTAAAGTTGATTGGAAATCTGGATATAATGTTATCTATGGATAGTGGTAATGCACATTTAGCCGCGATGTATGGGGTTCCTACTATTACGTTATGGGGAGTTACACATCCTTTCGCAGGTTTTATGCCTTTTGGACAATCTATGGAGAGAGCTATTTTACCAAACCTGGCAAAGTATGATCAAATACCAACATCAATCTATGGTAATAAGGTTCCAGATGGATATGAAAAAGTAATGTATAGTATCAAACCTCAAACAGTGATTGAGACAATTAATACATTGTAAGCGGTTTGGAATTATGTTGTATACCTAAAAATATAACCATTACATGTAATGTTACACATCATCAAAATCTACTTTTACTTTTGATGAGGTAGGATGCGCTTGACAAGCCAATACTAAACCTTCAGCAATTTCACTATCGGTAAGAATACTGTTTTTTTCCATTAAAGCTGTTCCTTCAGTAATTTTACAAATACAAGAACTACAAACACCTCCTTGACAAGAATAAGGAGCGTCAATATCTTCTTCTAACGCAGCATCGAGAATAGTCTTTTTTTGATCCATTACAAAAGAAGTTTCCTCATCATCAACCAATATTGTTATATTGGTTTTTCCGTCCAAATCTGCATTAATTTCTGTTTCGTCAGTGCTGCTAGTAAAAAGTTCAAAATGGACTTGATCGTTTGAGATTCCATTTTCTACTAAAACATCAGTTACAGTATTGATCATTTCTTCTGGCCCACACAGGTAAAATGCTTCAAAAGTAGTGTCCTTAAATTTGTTCTTCGTAATATAGTTAATGGTTGATTTTTCTATTCTTCCAAAACGTGCACCTTCTTCGTCACTTCTGCTATAAAAAAGCTCAACAAAAAGACGAGTAGGATAAGAGGCTTGTAAGGATAAAATTTCTTTCAAGAAAATTGCTTCATTGGGAGTTTGATTTCCATATATCAATACAAAACTACTTTTCGGTTCTTCTTCAAGAACTGTTTTAATCATACTCATCACAGGAGTAATACCGCTTCCTGCTACAAATGCAGCATAAGTATTACTGGATTCAGAATTAGATTGTAAGATAAAATTACCTTCTGGAGTATTAACATCTAGTATGTCACCAGCTTTTAAGGTGTTATTTGCGATTGTCGAAAATAGACCTCCTTCTATTTCTTTTACAGCAACACAAAGTGAACCACTTTTTGGAGCACTACAAATAGAATAAGCCCTGCGGATCTCTTTATCATTAACTTTAGTTTTGATGGTAATATATTGCCCTGCAGTAAAAGAATAGACCTCTTTTAATTCAGAAGGGACTTCGAATTCTATGGAAACTGCCTTAGGGGTTTCTCTAATAATATTTTTTATAGTAAGCGCGTGAAAATCTGACATAACAATGTGATAAACTCATACCTGAAATTTTTCATTTCTAATTTCAGATTAGATGATTCTAATCTGTTCAGGTTTCGAGATTTATTATTTTTTGTGCAAAAATAGCAAATGCATGAAACCGTAGAATGGTTTTGGCATAAAATTATATACCTAAAAAACTTATGCATAAGAAAATTATGTATATATTTGGGATCAAATAATTTATACAATGGGCAATTCTAAATTATATAAAGGTAGCCTCAATACCATTATTCTTAAGCTCCTAGAAGAGAGTGAGAAAATGTATGGCTATGAGATTACGCAAAAGGTAAAAGAAATTACTAAAGGAGAACTTAATATTACCGAAGGAGCCTTGTATCCTGCATTGCATAAATTAGAAGCAGAAGGGTTATTAGATGTGGAAATGCAAAAGGTAGATAATCGATTACGTAAATATTATAAATTAACCGAAAAAGGCGCCAAAGAAACTGTCAATCGCTTAACAGAACTAGAAGAATACATCCGAACCATGCAAACTATTATTAACCCAAAATGGAGTATAAGTTAGTATGAGTAAATTAAACAAAAAACAAATTGATTTTATTGATAACTATCTTATTAGAAATAAAATAAAATATTGGGATGTTAGGATTGAATTATTAGATCATATAATTTGTGAAGTTGAACAAAAAATAGAGCAAAATTTCTCTTTTGATGATGCCATGGAGCAAGTTCATAAAAACTTTGGGAATAAGGTGTTGTTTTATGCTTGGGATAAAGGAGAGAATACTTCAAGTAAATCAATCTATAGTGATAATAGTGGTTATAAAAAATTATTGATAGAAAAAAGAAAGCATATTACTAAAAAAATAGGAAGAACCAATGTAGAAACGAGTAAAGAAATCCTTCGTAATTACAAGATTATGATTCCTTTTTTACTTTTTTCTGGATTAATCTTTTCGTTTTTGGATAATATCGGTTTGAAAGCAATAGTTCTTGGAGGGATATTGTTAATGGTTATACCTTGTGTTTTTGTATGGGTTGATCAATATAGAAAAAGAAAAAATAAATCTCTTGGTTTAGTGGTATATGCTACTTCTGTTGGATTATCAATTCATTTTCCTAATCTCGCTAGTATTGTCAAACAAATAGATGAGAGTATTTTAAGCACGCAGATATATCTTTATTTATACACTACATTCTCTATTCTAGCTCTTTTCTTCACACTGATTAATTTCATAGGGTATAAAAAATTGGAGAAGGAATATAATACACAATATAAAATGCTAATAGAATAATGAAGAAACTTACTATCGATGACATACAATTCATAGATACCTATTTGTCAAACTCGGATATTCATTATGAAGATATTAGGGTAGAAATGATTGATCATGTTGCTTCAGAAATTGAAAGTCGCATTAATCAAGGAGATGAGCATAGTTTTTATGATGTATTTAAGGATTATATGGTCGAAAATAAAACTTTAATTGTAAAACAAGGGAGTAAGCCATTAAATTGGAAAATACTTAAAGGAGTATCTAAGCAATTTTTAAAAAATTTATATTCGTGGCAGGTTATTATAGGAACTATAGCCAGTTTCTTGGTCTTTATATTTTTTGATAATTTTATATGGAAAATTCAAGATGTAGCTTTAATTATATTTCCCGTAGTACTACTTTTGATAATAGTCTCTATAGCTTTTATAATTAATGGGAAAAAGAAGTTTTCATTTGTTGGAAACTTTGGGATTCTGTTATACTTATTTTTTAATGTAAATAACCAATTTATACCTTATTTAGAACATCAATCTTTAGGTTTTTATATTAATTTCGGAATTACTGCAGTAGTTTTTGCTAATAGTTTTAAAACGATGTTAGAGCTTTCATTGTATTATAAAAAATGCTTTCAGTTGGCATAATCTTTTTCTGTTTTCCTTTTCAAAAGCAACTTTTTTTTTATCCTATATTCATCTTTTTTGTAACAAAATCTAATTTTTGATTACTAAATAGTGTAAGAAGTTTTTTCTTACTTCTCTAAATAACTGTCACAACTATGTTTAAACACTTTATTTCATTACAATGGAAATCCTTTTGGCGATCCGCCTCTCTTTCATCCGGAATATGGATGAAAGTTTTTATGGGATTTTGGGCATTATATTTTATTATGATGATGATGGGAGGTAGCTTTATTGTATATAAATATATCAATAAAGAACTATGTCTGGATCCTCTAGAGGTAGTTAATAGGTTTTTAATCTATTGGTGGGCTTTTGATTTGATTTTTAGATATGCATTACAAAAAATGCCCGTAATCAATATCAAACCTTTATTGATTTTACCTTTTAGTAAAAACAAAATTGTATCATTTGCTTTAGGTAAAACGATATTCTCATTTTTCAATATTATTCATGGATTCTTTTTTGTTCCATTTTCGATTTTATTGATTGTAGAAGGAGATGCACCTTTACTTAATGTAGTTCTTTGGAACATAGGATTGATAGGACTAGTATATGCTAATAATTTTCTGAATATTTTATTGAATAATAAGGATAATCTTATTTATATAGTGGCTGGTATAATAGCACTTTTAGGAGGATTGCACTATTTTGGATATTTTGACATAACACAATATACAGCACCATTTTTTCAGGGGTTATACGAGTCTAAGTTTTTATTTGTGTTGCCTATCATAACGGCAATTGTATTTTATGGTATCGCATTTAAATCTTTTGTGAAGGATTTATATCTGGATGCTGGATTGGCAACTAAGTCCAAAAGCGTTAAAACTGAAAACTTAGAGTGGTTGGATCGCTTTGGTAAAACTGCCATATTCCTTAAGAATGACATTAAACTTATCAAAAGAAATAAAAGAGCAAGGACAACAGTAATCGTAAGTGCTATGTTTCTTTTCTATGGATTATTATTTCTAACGGGTGCGGTTGAAGCTTATGAGGGCCCAGTATGGAAGATATTTGCGGGAATCTTCGTTTCAGGTGGATTTTTGATGAGTTTTGGACAATTTGTACCAAGTTGGGATAGTTCATACTATCCATTAATGATGAGTCAGAATATTAAATATAGAGAATACTTATCCTCAAAATGGTGGTTGATGGTAATGGCAACTTTTATCTCTACCATATTAGCATCAGGATACCTCTATTTTGGATGGGAAGCGTATCTGGCTGTAGTTGTTGGTGCGATCTATAATATGGGTGTAAATTCTCACGTAGTGTTATGGGCAGGAGCTTATGTTAAAACTCCGATAGACCTTACTAGTAATAAAAAAGCATTTGGAGATAAACAAGCATTTAATATAAAAACACTAATGTTATCATTGCCAAAACTAGCTTTACCAATGATATTATATGCAATAGGGCACTATGCATATAGTCCATATGCAGGATATCTACTGGTTGCGGTATCTGGAATTGCAGGTTTTGCATTCAGAAATATGGTTTTTGATAAAATTGAAAGAATTTATAGAACAGAGAAGTATAAAACGATCTGGGCATACAAACAAAAAAAATAAATAAAGGATGATAGGAGTACATAATATTACAAAAACATATGCTGGTAATACAGTATTGAGTATTGATCATTTAGAAATACCTAAAGGAGATAGCTTTGGGTTAGTAGGGAATAATGGAGCAGGAAAAACAACGTTATTCAGTGCATTATTAGATTTAATAAAACCTTCTACAGGACATATTGAAAATAGTGGAATTAAAGTAAATGAAAGTGAAGAATGGAAATCGATTACATCTGCGTTTATAGATGAGACATTTTTGATTGGATACCTGACAGCAGAAGAATATTTTTATTTCATTGGAGAGCTTAGAGGTCAAAATAAAGCGGATGTAGATGCATTACTATCTCAGTTTGAAGATTTTTTCCACGGTGAAATTTTAGGACAAAAGAAATACTTAAGAGACCTTTCTAAAGGAAATCAGAAGAAAGCTGGAATTGTAGCAGCGCTTATTGGTAATCCCGAAGTAATTATTCTAGATGAACCCTTTGCTAATTTAGATCCTACTACACAGATTCGTTTAAAGAAAATTATCAAGGATCTAGCTGCAGATCCAAATGTTACTGTTTTAGTATCTAGTCATGATTTGATGCATGTTACTGAGGTTTGCGGGCGGATTGTAGTATTAGATAAAGGAGAAGTAGTTAAAGATTTGGCCACATCAGAAGAAACATTAAAGGAATTAGAAGCACATTTTAATAAGTGATAATTAGCTTAAAAAGCTAAAAAGAAATCTAAAGCATTAATTCAATTGAATTAATGCTTTTTTTAGTTGTTATACACCTTTTGGATACTTTGTCTAGACACGACATACTAGAAGCAAAGCCATTGTTAATAACTCCAGTAGCTACTATAAAATCATTTATCTAAGGAGAAAAATTTGTTAATAACCCATTTTTTACAGAAAGAAATGTATTTTTACATTTCACACATTATTTTTGTGCAGCTCTGATGTACTAAAACGCAAGTTTTTAAGTTATCAGCGTATAAATTATATAGATTTTGAGCAGAAAATTATCACAAATCATCGTTATACTTATCCTAATTGGTATTGGGTTTAGTTGTTCACGTAAAAAAGACAAATGGACTAATAGAGCTTGGCACGATGTAACTACCAAAAACAATACATTATATAATGGTAGAGTAGCTTTCGAAAAAGGAAAGCAAGATATCGTTCAGACCTATAAAGATAATTTCTGGGAAATACTTCCTGTAGAAAGATTAATTGTTAGTGAAGATGTGAGGTTACCGAACGAGGTGTTGAATCAGAATTTTGATAAAGCTGAAGAAAAAGCCGCAAAAGCCATCCAGAAACATAGCATGCTCATTGATAATAGGGAACGAAACCCTAAGATAGATGAAGCTTTTTTACTTTTAGGAAAAGCAAGGTATAATGAGCAACGATTTATTCCTGCATTAGAGGCATTTAATTATATATTATACAAATATCCTACTAGTAATACTATCAATCACGCTAAGGTATGGAGAGCTAAATCCAATCTTAGATTGGATAATAACGAAAAAGCGATTGAGGATTTGATGAAGATGGTAGAAGAGGAGTATATGAAACCGCAAGACTACTCTGATGCTGTTGCTATGATTGCTCAGGCTTATATTAATCTAGAGCAAAAAGATTCTGCGATCACCTATATTAGTAAAGCGGCAATCCATTCTAAAAATTTCGAAGAAAAAGGAAGATATTTATATATCAAAGGCCAGCTATTGAATCGTTTAGGGTACAAGGATAGTGCTAATTATGCTTTTGATCAGGTTATTGAACTCAATAGAAAAACGCCAAGAAGATATATGCTTAATGCATATATGGCTAAAGCTAGAAATTTTAATTACGAAACGGGAAACAAACAAGAATTTCTTGAATTGTTAACAGATTTAGAAGAAAATAGAGAAAATAGGCCTTTTCTAGATAGAATCTATAACCAAAAAGCAGTGTATTTTAATACACTGGACTCTATTGATATTGCAGTTTCATATTATAATAAATCGTTACGTACTAACTTAGGAGACAAGCATCTTGAAGCTCTTAATTATAAAACATTAGGAGACATCAATTTCGATGATAAAGAATATGCGATTGCAGGTGCATATTATGATAGCACATTAGAGCGAATGGTAGTAGATTCTAAGAAATATAGAGTGCTAAAGAAGAAAAGAGTAAACCTTGATGATGTTATTTTGTATGAAGGAATCGCTCAGGCAAATGATAGCATTCTAGGAGCAGTAGCTATGTCTCCTGAAGAAAGGCTAGCATACTATTCAGAGTATACAGAAAAAATCAAGGCAGAAGCAATTGCTGCCGAAAAAGCAGCCGAAGTTGCAAGAATAAAAGGAGAACTCCCTAATGAACAACGATTTAACCAGCCCAAAACAGGACTAGGAAATAATAGAGGTCCAAATGCACAAGAAGGAGGGATATTCTATTTTTATAACCCAACAACAGTTGCATATGGTAAAACATCTTTTAAAAGAATTTTTGGTAACAGAGAGCTTCAGGATAACTGGAGAATTTCGAGCATAACCAATCCTAATGCAGTTTCGAATGTTGAACAAAGTGAAGAGGAAGAGTATTCTATAGATACAGATCCTACCTTTGATCCGCAAACTTATATTTCGCAATTACCTAGCGATCCTGCCGTTTTAGATAGTTTGCAGACAGATCGAAATTTTGCATACTATCAACTTGGGGTTATTTATAAAGAGAAGTTTCAAGAATATGGATTAGCGATAGATAAGTTCGAAGGACTCTTGAAAAGTAATCCAGAAGAACGCTTAGTTGTTCCTTCTAAATATAATTTATACAAGATATATCTTTTGCGAGAAGATATAACCAAATCCAATGAGTTAAAACAGGATATTATTAATACACATGGTGATTCTCGCTATGCTAAAATTCTACAAAACCCAAATGAAGCATTAAAAGATGATCAAAATAGTCCAGAATCAATGTATAATAGGTTGTACAAGGATTTTAAAGATCAGAAGTATGCTGCAGTAATTAAAGAAAGTGATGAAATGATCACTAAGTTTGGAGGAGAAGAGTTTGTGCCAAAATTCGAACTACTCAAGGCACAGGCTATTGGTCGTTATAGCGGATTTGAAGCATATAAAGAAGCTTTGAATTATGTTTCACTTAATTACCCACAAAGTCCAGAAGGTAAAAAGGCACAATTAATTTATCAAACTACAATTCCTCAAATAGAGAATAGTACCTTTATAGAAGAGGATATAGATCAGGAAAAAAACCACAAGTTGGTATATGCTTATTCGAGATTCGGAGATAATCAGGCAGAAGAATTAAAGGAGCGACTGGATGCAATGCTTAAGGATCTTAGATATGATAAGATGAAAGTTTCTTGGGATGTGTATTCTAAGGATCAGCAGTTTATTGTAATTCATACCAGGAGAGATAAGTTGGGCGCAGAAGGTTTGGCAGAGTTGTTAACGCTAGGAAAAATCGAGGATACTCGTGGTGTTGATCTTACAAAATGGAATAGAAAAAAGAAATATTATAGAAAGGTAGACAAAGAATTTTTTATCGTTGCGTCTCCTAATTATAGAATTATTCAGATACACAAGAATCTGGATATGTATTTGCAACCTAAATCAGAATAATAATTTAATCCCCCCAGTAGTATGTTTTCAGACAATAAAAAAGGAAAAGATCAGGCTTTAACGGATTTTTCCAGAAACCAGAACAAAATTTCAGAAGGAACTAAAATCGTAGGAGATATTATTTCCGAAGGAGGTTTTAGAGTAGAAGGAACCATCGAAGGTACTTTTAAAACCACTGGGAAAGTAGTAGTTGGAAAATCAGGTTTTATCAAAGGAACATTAGAATGTTCTGATGCTGATTTTGAAGGAAAGTTTTCAGGTAATCTAATTATATCTGGAACCCTATCTCTAAAACCTACAGCACATATCGAAGGAGAAGTATCTGTAGGCAAATTAGCAGTAGAGCCAGGAGCAACCTTTAATGCATCATGTGTCATGAAAGGTGGTGTTAAATCTCTTGGAGGTAAACAAGATGGACAAAAACAAGGACAAGGGAAATCAGCTTAGAAAGTATCTAGCCTTAACAGGAATTGCTTTTGAGATGGGAGCCATCATTTTTGTCTGTGCGTATATAGGTAAAAAACTAGATGTGTATTATCAATTAGAAAAGAATTGGTGCACAATGGGTTTTGTCCTTTTTGGGGTTGCGTCTTCATTATATTTGGTTATCAAACAATTAGATAGGATTAATAATTCTGGAAAATAGGTTATTGTATTCGTCTATCTCTAAATAATTTTCTTCAGCTGTTATCAAAAACTTTTTATGATCAAAATCGAATTGGCCTAATGGGTAAGAGTTTATTTCGCTTTTCAGTGATTTTTCTTTTGGTTTTACTATTGTGTTACTTCCTACATACTTGGACGATACAGTTCTTTTCTTTTAGTAGTAATTCCAGTATTCTTAACCTTTCATATGTTTTTAATGCTGTATATACGATATTGTTAATTATTGCAATTCTGATACTTAGAAGAAAATTTAAAGATCAGATTGGCTTTATTTTTTTGGCAGGTAGTTTTATTAAACTTGGAGTTTTTGTAGGTATAACTAAGCTGAACGGTATTGAAATGGATAAAAGTGTTTTTCTGGATTTTTTTATTCCGTATGTGATTAGTTTGATTCTAGAGGTGTATTATATTTCTAAAATATTGAACTCTTCTAAATAGCTGATTTACAACATTTTATATATTTCAAAATTATATTAAACTTATTTACCTAAAATAGTTTAAGAATCTAACTTAATTATGTACATTTGCACCGAAATTTAGGAACCGAAATCTGACCTAGAATGCAAAAAATTAGTGTAGTTAGAATTTTTATGACTTTGGCCTTGATTCTCACTTCTTTGAATCTGGTAGCAAAAGATACTGATAAAGTAGAAAAAGAGGGAGCAGGAGATTTAAAGACTGAGATCAGCGAGTTTATTGATCATCACCTTCAGGATTCACACGATTTTACATTATTTTCTGATAAAGAAACTGGAAAGCATTATGGTTTTCCTTTACCTGTTATTCTTTGGGATGGTGGATTGAAAGTTTTTTCTTCTTCAAAATTTCATCACGGAGAAACAGTAGCAGAAGTTGATGGTAATTACTACAAATTATACCACAGCAAGATATACAAAACAGATGCCGAAGGTACGATCAACTATGATGAAGATCATCACGCAACAAATACAAAACCATTAAATTTTTCTATTACCAAAAATGTGGTAAGTATGATTTTAATTGGTTTATTAATGTTCTTTATGTTTAGTCGTCTTGCTAAATCATATAAAAAGAATAATGGAATCCCAACAGGTCTTGGTCGTTTCCTTGAGCCGTTAGTGATTTTTGTAAGAGATGAGATTGCGATTCCTAATATAGGTGAAAAGAAGTATAAGAAATATATGAGCTTTTTGCTTACGACATTTTTCTTTATTTGGCTATTAAACTTGTTAGGAATGACTCCACTAGGAGTTAATGTAACAGGAAACATTGCAGTAACATTCGGGTTAGCGTTATTAACGTTCTTGATTACTAATTTCACAGCGAATAAAAATTATTGGGGACATATTTTCTGGATGCCAGGAGTACCTACATTTATGAAAATAGTATTAGCACCTATTGAATTGTTAGGGGTGTTTATTAAGCCATTTTCATTAATGATTCGTTTATACGCAAATATGACCGCAGGTCATGTCGTATTAATGAGCATTATAGGTATGATGTTCTTGTTTAAGAGTTGGATTGGAAGTCCATTATCATTTGGTTTATCATTTGCACTATCAATATTAGAATTATTGGTAGCAGCATTACAAGCATATATATTTACGATGTTGTCTGCACTTTATTTTGGTTCAGCCAATGAAGAGGCACATCACTAAACGATAATTGTTTAATTTTTTTAATTCTTTATTATGGAAGGTTTAAATTACGTAGGAGCTGGTTTGATTGTTATTGGTGCTGGTTTAGGTATTGGTAGAATCGGTGGTCAAGCAATGGAAGCTATTGCTCGTCAACCAGAAGCTTCAGGAAAAATCCAAACTGCTATGCTTATTGCAGCAGCACTTATTGAAGGTATTGGATTTGCTGCCTTATTTGCAGCTTAATGTACAGGCAATAGCTGTAACGGTTGGTTGCAGCTATTGTTTATTTTGAAATTAAACATTAAAGAAAACAACATAATTAGTTATGGATAAGTTAATAAATGATTTTTCATTTGGTCTGTTTTTTTGGCAGATACTTTTGTTTGTAGGATTACTATTGTTATTAAGAAAATTTGCTTGGAAGCCTATTCTTGAAGCAGTTAATAACCGTGAAGAAGGAATCAAAAATGCATTAGAATCTGCAGAAGCTGCAAGAAAAGAAATGCAAAACCTACAAGCTGATAATGAGCGTATCTTAAATGAAGCTCGTGCAGAACGAGATGGAATGCTGAAAGAAGCAAGACAGCTTAAAGAGAATATGATTGCAGATGCTAAAACGGAAGCTCAGACAGAAGCTGATAAAATTGTTGCACAAGCACAAGCTACTATAGAACGTGAGAAGAAAGCTGCGATTGCTGATCTTAAAAGTCAGGTAGCGGGTCTTTCTGTAGAGATCGCTGAAAAAGTTGTAAGAAAAGAATTAGCTGACAAAGACAAGCAACTAGCATTGGTTGAGTCTATGTTAGGAGATGTTACTTTAAACTAATCATAAGATGAGTAGAGCAGCAATACGTTATGCTAAGGCAATTTTGAGTTTAGCTCAAGATAAAAAAGCCACTGAGGATGTTCAGAAAGATATGCAGAGTATTATCGCTACTGTAGAGAGTAGTGCTGAGTTAAAAATGCTGTTGAATAGTCCTTTAATCAAAAGTGAGGTAAAGCTAGCTTCTTTGCGTGAGATATTCAAAAATACTGGAGATCTCACTCAAAAACTTTTTGATACATTAATTACAAACAAAAGAGTGGATTTGTTAGCAGATGTGGCGAATCAATACATTATTTTGTTTGATCAATTACATAATACTCAAGTAGCTACCGTTACTACTGCAGTTCCAATCGATAAAGCTTTAAGTACTAAAGTGCTAGCTAAGGTAAAGGAACTAACAGGAAACGAAGCTACTATAGAAAACATCGTTGATGAGAATATCATTGGCGGGTTTATTCTTAGAGTAGGAGATTTGCAGTATAATGCAAGTATAGCTAATAAGCTAACAAGTTTAAAAAGAGAGTTGAGTAATTAATAAATTACTTCAATTATATAAATTTAATAATAAGAGAATGAGTATCAGAGCTCATTTTTACAAACTATTATAAAATGGCAGAAGTGAATCCTGCTGAAGTATCAGCAATATTAAAACAACAATTATCTGGATTTGAAGCTACAGCTTCACTAGAAGAAGTAGGTACAGTATTACAGGTTGGTGATGGTATCGCCAGAGTATACGGATTGTCTAACGCTCAATATGGAGAATTAGTAGAATTCGAATCTGGACTAGAAGGAATTGTACTGAATCTTGAAGAAGATAATGTTGGGGTAGTACTTTTAGGTTCTTCAACTGAAGTAAAAGAAGGTGTAACTGTAAAACGTACACAAAGAATTGCTTCTATCAATGTTGGAGAAGGAATTGTAGGTCGTGTAGTGGATACTTTAGGTAACCCTATCGATGGTAAAGGTGCGATCGAAGGTGAAACTTTCGAAATGCCATTAGAGCGTAAAGCTCCTGGTGTTGTTTTCCGTCAACCGGTAAACGAACCATTACAAACAGGGATTAAATCAATTGATGCGATGGTACCAATCGGTAGAGGACAACGTGAGTTGGTAATCGGTGACCGTCAAACTGGTAAAACTACCGTATGTATTGATACAATCCTTAATCAAAAAGAATTTTATGATGCTGGTGAACCAGTATACTGTATCTATGTTGCTATCGGACAGAAAGCATCTACAGTAGCAGGTATTGCTAAGGTATTAGAAGATAAAGGAGCACTTGCATATACTACGATTGTAGCAGCTAATGCTTCTGACCCTGCACCAATGCAGGTATATGCTCCATTTGCAGGTGCTGCAATTGGTGAGTATTTCCGTGATACAGGTCGTCCTGCTTTAATTATCTATGATGATTTGTCAAAACAAGCAGTAGCATATCGTGAGGTATCATTGTTATTACGTCGTCCACCAGGTCGTGAAGCATATCCTGGAGATGTATTCTATCTTCACTCTAGATTATTAGAGCGTGCAGCAAAAGTAATTGCTGATGATAGTATTGCAAAAGACATGAATGACCTTCCTGATTCTTTAAAAGATAAAGTAAAAGGTGGTGGATCATTGACTGCATTACCAATTATTGAAACACAAGCAGGTGATGTATCTGCATATATCCCTACCAATGTAATCTCTATTACTGATGGTCAGATATTCTTAACTTCAGACTTATTTAACTCGGGTGTTCGTCCAGCAATTAACGTAGGTATTTCGGTATCTCGTGTAGGTGGATCTGCTCAGATCAAATCAATGAAGAAAGTTGCAGGTACTTTAAAACTGGATCAAGCACAGTTCCGTGAACTAGAAGCATTTGCTAAGTTTGGTTCTGACCTTGATGCAGCTACCTTAAATGTAATTGAGAAAGGTAAGCGTAACGTGGAAATCTTAAAGCAAGCGCAAAATGATCCTTATACTGTAGAAGATCAGATTGCGATCATTTATGCTGGATCTAAGAACTTATTAAGAGATGTTCCAGTAAATAAAATAAAAGAATTCGAAAGTGACTTTATCGAGTACCTTAATGCAAAGCATAGAGATACATTAGACACTTTAAAGGCTGGAAAATTAACAGACGAGGTAACGGATGTGTTGCTTTCGGCTTGTAAAGAGATTTCAGCAAAATATAAGTAATATTGAGTACAGCGTATGAAGATCTTAGAGTTTTGATACGCTGTATTTCACAAAAGTTATAATATTAGAAAGGTGTTGTTTTTAGGAAGTATTAATTACTAACTATTCAATACTCAATACTAAGAAAGATGGCAAATTTAAAAGAATTACGTAGTAGAATTACCTCTGTATCCTCAACGATGCAAATTACCAGTGCCATGAAAATGGTATCGGCTGCAAAGTTGAACAAAGCTCAGATGGCAATTACTGCGATGCGTCCTTATGCGGATAAGCTTACCGAATTGTTACAGAGTTTAAGCGCCTCTCTTGAAGGAGATAGTGCAAGCTCATATTCAGAACAGCGCGAAGTAAATAAGGTATTGGTTGTGGCAATTGCTTCTAATCGTGGTTTGGCAGGTGCTTTTAATTCTAATATTGTCAAAGCTTCCAGAGAATTGTATGAAAATGTATATGCTGGCAAGCAGGTAGATTTTGTTACCATTGGTAAAAAAGTAAATGATATAGTATCAAAGACACATACAATTGTTGCCAACAAAAGTGAGGTGTTTGATGACCTTACGTTTGCAAATGTGGCGACTATTGCAGAAGAGTTAATGGAGCATTTTACTGCTGGTTCTTATGATAAGATTGTTGTAGTTTATAATAAGTTTAAAAACGCAGCTACTCAAGTAGTGACAACAGAGCAGTTTTTACCAATTAAACCTGTAGAAGGTGATACAAATGTTAATTTAGATTACATTTTTGAGCCGTCTAAAGAAGAAATTGTAGAGCAATTGATTCCTAAGTCACTTAAGACACAATTATATAAGGCAATTCGTGATTCTTTTGCATCAGAGCATGGAGCACGTATGACTGCGATGCATAAGGCAACTGATAATGCAACAGAACTTAGAGACGCACTTAAATTATCTTATAACAAAGCAAGACAAGCTTCTATTACTAACGAAATCCTTGAGATTGTTGGTGGTGCAGAAGCGCTAAATAACTAAGGTTATTTTTAATCTATATTAGAACCTCATACATCATTTGTATGAGGTTTTTTGTTTTTGTGACAAAGCCTACATCCATTTTTTTTATCTTTAAAGGAAAAAGAAAAATGAAAACAATCAAACTTTTCGCATTGTTATTGCTGGTAACAATTACGTTTAATGCTCAAGAATCTGAGAATTTATATGAATCAGGTGATATTAAATTAGGTATTGCGGCATTACCGCTTTTAGACTTAGGTAACGGATATAGTGGTATTGCAGCCAAACCAAGTATTTCGTTTTATATTTCGGAGCGATTCGCAATTAGTACGGCAGCTTTTGCGCTTTTTCCGCAGGACATCGAACAAGATAATGGTCGAGATGCAGAAGTACAGGCATATGGATTTATTCCATCCTGGAGATTACATGCAATTAATAGCGGTAAATTTAGTTTCTATTTAGAGTCTGGTTTGGGAATTGGAGCTATACGATACAAAGCGAATGATCCTGCTGATATTGCAATTGAAGATAATAGTGGAGGAATATTATTATTATCAGCTGGTGCAGGAATTAATTATAAATTTGCTAAGTGTATAGAATTAGAATTTGGAGTTCCTTATATGTATGGATTAAACATTACCAATGCAGAAGATACTAAGTTGTTTTCTGGGGTTGCATTTAACCTTGGTATGAATCTTGTCTTCAATACTAGAGATATTAAGAAAATAAAGAAAAAACATCAAGAACGATTAAAGAAAAAATGGGAAGACAAAGAATAAATATAAAATCAATTATCACAAAAATAGGTGTTGTGGGTCTATTGACAATGTTTACACAATGCGCAACTAGTCAAAAGATGGATGAAACAGCACCAGTAACGTTTAATTCACCATATTATCAGATATCCATGTCTGGTATAGAAGGTGGTGGCTATGGTTTCATAGTATATCTTCCTGTAAAAGAACCCTCTGATGTAGTTTTAGAGGAAGCTTATTTTAAAGGCAAAAAACTTAAGTTAGAACGTAAAAAAAATGAAGCGGTATATGTTGGTCGTTATACGGACCCTAAGTCGTTAAAGGTTAGAAATGGAGACCTTATTATGAGTGGTAACCGTAACGACGAACTTAAGAATGAAGCTCCAGTAATTGAAGAAAGCATACCATTTCAGCTAAAAGAAGGTGAATGTATTATAGGTTATGTTAAAGATGGAAATAAGGGATATTTTAAACTTGATAAACTACCAGAGAAAGAATTGAAAGGGTATCCAATGCAGATCAGACAATAAAAGTTGTATTTTTAGGCCCGTAATTTAGATGCCAGTTGGGAATTTTTCAAAAACTATTTAAGCAGACTTTTATTTATGGGTTGGCAACAGTGCTACCACGCATGTTGTCATTTCTTTTGGTGATTGTTCACACCAAATATCTTGAAGGTCCTATATCATATGGTAGAGTTACAATTTTATTTTCGTGGATCATAGTATTCAATGTGCTATTAGCATATGGGATGGAAACCTCTTTTTTCAGATTTTTAAATTCTGATAAGTTTAAAAATAAGGTAACCAGTACATCCGCGATTTCTATTGTGTTTTCTACATTATTGTTTTTAGGAATAGCATTTCTTTTTAGAGATTTGATTGCTTCTTTTTTAAATATAGAAAAAGAGTTTTTAACCTATGTTATTTCAATTCTTGCACTGGATGCTTTAGTGATTATTCCGTTTGCTAATTTAAGAGCACAAGAAAGACCTATAAGATATTCAATTATTAAAATTATTAATGTTGTAATTTATGCGACACTTAATATCTTCTTTTTAATATTTTTAGGAAAATGGTCGGAGAATATAGAGTGGCTTCAGAGTATTTACAAAGATGATTTTCAGGTCCAATATATTTTTATTGCCAATGCCATTGCGAGTGGAGTAACACTTGCGCTAATGTTACCTTTTTACTTTAAAATAAAATATCAGTTTGATAAAGCACTATGGAGAAAAATGATGTTGTATGGAACTCCCATTTTGATCTCAGGCTTAGCATTTGCAATTAATGAACATTTTGACAAAATTCTTTTAGAATGGATGTTAGAAGAAGAAAAAGGATTGTTTGATTCGGGAGCATATTCTGCGTGTTATAAACTTGCGTTGTTTATGACGTTGTTTGCTACAGCATTCCGTATGGGGATTGAACCATTCTTTTTTAGCCATGCTAAAGATAAAAATGCTCCCAAAACATATGCAGTTATTACTAAGTACTTTGTTATTTTCGGATCATTTATTCTGATTGTGGTTATTACATTTTCAGATCTGTTAAAAGAATTTATGATTAAGAAACCAGAATACTGGGAAGCCATGATTGTGGTACCAATTATTTTGTTAGCAAACTTCTGCTTAGGGATCTATCATAATCTTTCTGTTTGGTATAAAGTGACGGATAAAACGAAGTTTGGAGCATATATTTCGGTACTAGGAGGAATCATAACATTGCTTCTTAATTTTCTTTTGATCCCTAAATACACCTATGTAGGATCAGCAATCGCTACCTTAGGAGCTTATGGAACAATGATGATATTGTCATGGTATTTGGGTAGAAAGTATTACCCAATTCCTTACGACCTTAAAAAGATAGGGCTATATATGATACTATCTATTACCTTTTCAATCATTTCATTTTACATATTTGATAGTAATTATATGATTTCTATCCCTTTATTACTAGGGTTTTTAGTAATTTTGTATGCCTTAGAAAAAAGGGAATTAAAACAGATTTTAAAACAATAATTTTCTGTCTCCTTGAGCGGAGTCGAGAGATAGTATTTCGTTTATAATACAATTAATTTCGACTCCGTTCCATTTGATAGTGATTTACACAAATAATATGCAAATAAATATCATTAATAAGTCATCCCACGATTTACCGCATTACGAAACAATTGCTTCTGCGGGAATGGACTTAAGAGCAAATATAACAGAATCAGTAACGCTTAGACCTTTAGAAAGAACTATAGTAAAAACGGGGTTGTTTATCGAGTTACCAGTGGGATATGAGGCACAAGTGCGTCCAAGAAGTGGATTAGCTGCAAAAAAAGGAATAACAGTACTCAATGCTCCAGGAACTATTGATGCAGATTACAGAGGAGAAATTGGTGTGATTTTAGTGAATTTGTCTAATGAGGATTTTGTAGTTGAGAATGGAGAAAGAGTCGCTCAATTAGTGATTGCTAAACACGAAAGAGCAACTTGGAGTGAAGTTGCTGTACTTTCTGAAACTTCGAGAGGAGAAGGTGGATTTGGTAGCACTGGAGTGAAATAGATTAAGTAGTGCTTGTGCTTTGTTTGGTAGTATGAGACAGAAATAATTAAAGAATAAATAAGCGCAATATGAAATACTAGGTTTGTATAAATGTACTAAGAAAGCAGATTCTTCAAACTTTTGTTATGTGCAGATTGCAACCAAAATAATATTGAGCCGATAGAATGTATTAATAATCAATCAACGAAAAAAAATATTTTAAAGAATGAAAATCATTGTACCTATGGCTGGAAGAGGTTCTAGATTAAGACCTCATACGCTTACTGTGCCTAAACCATTAATTCCTGTTGCAGGGAAACCTATTGTTCATCGATTAGTTTCAGATATTGCAAAAGTATTAGGTGAACCTATAGACGAAATAGCTTTTGTGTTAGGTGATCCAGCTTTTTTTGGAGATGATGTGGTAGAGAGCTTAACTGCATTAGCAGAAGGTTTGGGAGCAAAAGCTTCTATTTATAGACAAGATCAACCATTAGGAACGGGTCATGCGATAATGTGTGCTAAAGATTCACTATCTGGTCCAGCTGTTGTAGCATATGCAGATACGTTGATTAGAGCAGATTTTAATCTGGACAAAGAAGCAGATTCAGTGATTTGGGTAAAACAAGTGGACCAACCAGAAGCTTATGGAGTAGTAAAACTTAATGAGCAAAAACAGATTGTAGAATTGGTAGAAAAACCCGCACAATTTGTTTCAGACTTGGCAGTGATAGGAATCTATTATTTTAAAGATATCGGAGTGCTTAAAAATGAACTGCAACATGTCTTGGATAATAATATAATCAATGGTGGAGAATATCAGATTAACGATGGTATTAAAAGAATGATGGCAGATGGTAGAGTTTTTGTTACAGGTCAGGTTGAAGAATGGATGGATTGCGGAAATAAAAATGTTACTGTAGAAACGAATACTAGAATGCTAGGTTTTCTGGAAAAAGATGGAGAAAAACTAGTAAGTGATGATGTAGCTCAAAAAAATGCGACAATCATTTCACCTTGCTACATCGGAAAAGGAGTTACGATCAAAAATGCTTCTGTTGGACCTAATGTTTCTATAGGTGATGGTTGCACAATTGAGGATGCAGCTATTAAAAATAGCCTAGTACAGAATCAAACTATCATAAAAAATGCTAACTTAGACAATGCTATGATAGGGAATCATGTAAAATATGATGGGAAATACACTACCATTAGTATTGGAGACTACTCCACTTTGGAATAATTTATGATGCAACTTGGCTTGAAAATGTTTGTATGATTACATATTTGCGACATATAGGATTTTGTTTAGTGCTTTTGGGAAGTGCAGTACATACTGCTTTTTCGCAGGTAATTGAACCTAAACAAGAGATTAATATTGATGACCTAGGAAATGTTTCTGATGAATTTCAGGAGAATTTTTTCGAAGCGTTAAAGCAAAAAGCCATTACAAACTATGAAAAAGCAATTGTATCCATTGAAAAATGCATTGAACTAGACCAGAAACCGATTTATCTATATTCTGAGCTTGGAAAGAATTACTTAGAATTAAAAAAGTATGATCAGGCAACTACTAATTTTAAAAAGGTTCTAAAAGAAAAACCTAATGATCAGTATACACTAGAATTGCTGTATAGAGTGTATAATGAACAAAAGAAATATGAAGAATCAGTAGAAGTTGTAGAAAAACTAGTGCCTTTTGATTCAGTATTTTATAGAGAGATTTTATTTAATCTGTATTATATAGTAGAAAGATATGATGATGCTCTTAGAGTTATTAATGAAGTAATAGAAGAGTTTGGATTGGATGAATATCGAGATAAAAATAGAAAAAGAATTCTGTTAAAGGTCAGTAACCCTAATTCTCAAATTACCATATTAGAAGAGAAAATAGCTAATAACCCAAAAGAAGAGCAACACTATATCAATTTAATTTACTTATATAGTCAAGATAATCAGGTGGAGAAAGCTTTTAAAACAGCTCAACAACTTCTCAAAGAAAAACCAACATCCAAATTAGCACATTTAGCATTGTATAAATTTTATCTAGATGATAATAAACCAGAAGAAGCTATTAAATCAATGAAGATAGCATTGTCTGATGATAAAATAGATACAGATTCTAAATATAAGATGATTAATGATTTCCTTCAGTTTGTGAATAAAAACCCTAATTTCGAATCACAACTTATCGAAGTGGTAAAAGTGTTTTCTAAAGATTCAGGAAATAGTAAGGTGTTTACTGAAATAGGGAATTATTTTTATAAAAAAGATAATAAGGAACTAGCGCTTAATTATTATGAAAGAGGAATTAAGGACAACGTAAATAATTTTGGCGTTCTTAGAAGGATATTGTTGCTACAACTTGATTTAGAAAGATATGAAAAAGCTAAGGTAGGAAGTGAACTGGCTATAGAGATGTATCCCTCACAACCGATTTTATATTTAGTTAGTGGTGTTTCTTTGATAAACCTTAATAATTACGCAGAAGCAATAGATGTTTTAAGTATTGGGATGGATTATATCATTGATGATTTTAAAATGGAATCTGATTTTTATGATCAAATTGGAGAAGCGTATCAAAAAATGGGGAATCAAATAAAAGCAACAGAATATAAAGAACGATCCTTTCAACTTAAAAAAAAATCATAAGAGATAATGAATAGAATATTTTATCTGCTATGTTTTTCGCTAATTATACTGCAATCTTGTAAAGGAACCAAAGCAATCTCAGGAGCAAATATCAAAAAGCTGAAGACAGAAAAAATAATAGCAAATCACTATAACAAGTCTTTTAACTTTAATACTATTAATGCTAAAGTGAAGGTGAAGTATGATGACGGAAAACAGTCTTTTAGTCCTAACGTAACATTGCGAATGGAAAAAGATAAAAAGATTTGGGTAAGCGCAAAACTTTTAGGAATTACCTTAGCCAAGGTATTGATTACACCAGATAAAGTTAGTTATTACGAAAAGATCAACAATACCTACTTTGAAGGAAATTTTGAATTGTTAAGCGCCTGGTTAGGTACTGATTTGGATTTTGAAAAAGTACAGCAGCTCCTATTAGGTCAGGCTTTATTTAATCTTAGAGATGATAAGTATATATCATCCATAGAAAACCAAAAATATAAACTTCAGCCAAAAAAAGAATTAGAACTATTTGAACGATTGTTTTTGGTAAATCCCGATAGTTTTAAAGTATTTTCTCAGCAGCTAAAACAACCCATAGAAAATAGAAATTTAGAGGTGAACTATAGTAGTTATCAGAAAGTAGGCAATCAGGATTTTCCTAAAGAGATTAATATTGAGGCTAGAGAAGCGTCTAAAAGAACTTCTATTCAGATAGATTATCGCAGTGTTGATTACAATCCGAAGCTAAGTTTTCCGTTTAAAATACCATCAGGATACGAGCAAGTAACTATAGAATGAGGCTAAAACGGTATATATACATAATTGGAGTTCTGTTAGTCAGTATTCCATCTTTTTCTCAAAGTACAAAACAACAGCAACTAGAAGAGCAACGTCGACGTCTCAAAGAGCAGATTGAGCAAATGAGATCATTGCTTGCAGACACTAAACTCAAACAACGTTCTGTATTGGATGAAGTAGAGACCTTAAACTCTCAGATAAGTACGCGTCAGAATCTAATAAAAATAACAAATCAGCAGGCAAATCTTTTGACTAGAGAGATTAATAGCAATCTTAAAAAGATGCAATCTTATAGAGAAGAGTTGAAAGTATTAAAAGAAGATTATGCAAGGATGATTGTAAAATCCTATAAGAGCAAATCTCAGCAAAGCAAAATTATGTTTTTATTGTCTTCATCGGATTTTTCGCAGGCATATAAGCGTCTTCAATACATGAAGCAATATAACGAGCATCGCAAAGAACAGGCAGATCAAATACAAACGCGCTCAGAAGAATTGCAAACATTGAATAAAAATTTATCTCAGCGTAAAAAAAATAAACAGCAACTCGTAGAAGAAAACCGTGAAGTTCAAGATAGACTTAATGAAGAAAAAAAACAGCAACAAGTCTTAATGGCATCCATCCGTAAAAAGGAAGGAACTTACAAAAAAGAAATAAAGAAAAAACAAGAACAAGCGAGTGCTATTGATAAAGCAATCGAAAAACTAATTCGTGAAGCAATTGCAAAAGCGAACAAAAAAGCTGGAAAAAAAGCTTCCAAAAAAGGATCAGCTACTACATTTGCTTTAACTCCAGAAGATAAGAAGCTGGCAGATAGTTTTACCGCTAATAAAGGAAAGTTTCCTTGGCCAGTGGGAACAGGTAAATTAACCAAAAAGTATGGACGACAACCACACCCAACATTACCTAATATAACCATAAACAGTAGTGGAGTAGAGTTAGAAACAAGGCCAGGAGAAAAAGCACGAGCAATTTTTGATGGCGAAGTAATGGCTATTCAGAAACTGAAAGGCGCTGGTAGACTTGTGCATGTAAGACATGGTAATTATATTACAGTATATTATAATTTAGAAAATATATCCGTAAAAGAAGGTCAGAAGCTTTCAACAAAACAAAATATTGGAGAAGTACGTACCAACCCTACTACAGGTCGTGCTATTATGAAATTTTTGATTTTTAAAGATACAAAGAAACAAAACCCGCAATCCTGGATTTATAAAATGTAGATACTGTATGAACTGGAAAAAACTTTTAAAAATTCTAGGCTATTTTATACTGGCAATCCTACTTTTTATTCTAAGTACAATAGGCTATCTATATTATCAAACAAAAGGGAAATACGCTGTAAATAAAGAAAAATATCCACAGTATATCGGAAAAATAGATGCAGAAAAAGCAATTAAAAGTAAAGGCTTTGAACTCTGCAGTGGTGGTAAAATTCGAGGATATTATCATAGTGCAGCACCTGCAATATATAAAGGAAGTAAATTGTCATTTAAAAATAAGATTCTAGATAGTTTTAATAAAAACGGTTATAACGATTATGGATATCTTAATCTTAGATTTAATGTAAATTGTAAAGGTGAAACAGGAAATGTTATCGTTTCTGAGTTAAATACTGATTTGGAACCGGCGACATTAGACCAAAATCTAGTGAATGAACTATTTAATTTATCTGTGCAGAGCGAAAATTGGCAAATTACTAATGAAGAAGATGTGAATTATTATATATATCTACTTTTTAAAATTGAGGATGGAAAAGTTACCGAGATACTTCCTTAAGATTAGTATTGCTTTACTTGTTTTATCTTGTAATGGTAATCGCTATACTGACCTTTCTGTAGAAGAAAAGAAAGCTCTTTCTAAAGAAATTTTTGAAGAAGAGTTTGTAAAGCATGATCATTTTGGTCCTATTCAAGGCAGTCCAGAAAGTATGACGTTATTGGATGAAATTATAGAGTTAGATCCTGCTAATTGTGATGCATTAAGGGAACTTTCTGTGGCTTATTTGAAAAGAGGAATGCCACACGAATGGAAACCTAGATTTGATAAAGCTGTAGCATGTAATCCAAAAATATGGCAACCACATAGAGGATACCTGTACTTATGGTTTTATCGAGATTATAAAAAAGCGATAGAAGACTTTAATGCTAGTGATAGTTTAACGCCTAATTTTGTTGATGCGCCTCAAGGCCATAGTGTGGACTATTGGAGAGGAATTGCTTATTTGGGATTAAAAGAATATTCAAATAGCAGACACTATTTTAACAAACACGTAGCCAAAGTTACAGAAAGCTCTGGAGAAGAATGGGTAGAACCAAATGCATTCTTGTACATTGGTATAGGCTATTATGAAAATTCTGAACGAAAATTAGCAAAGGAAAGTTTTCTTAAAGCTTTGGTTAATTTTAAGGGTTTTTCGGCAGATGCACATTACTATATGGCACTATTAGAACTGGAGGATAATAATTATGAAGCAGCGTTACTTTCTATTAACAAAGCAATAGAAAATTACGAAATGGGATACTATGAAAAAAGAGATTATGTAGAAGTAATAAGGCAGATATACCCAGAACAATTAACCGAAGTTAAAGATAGAATTAAAGAATTATGGAAATAGTTATCATTTCAATAGTAGCATTTTTATTATCTATACTTACTTTTTTTTCGGGCTTTGGTTTAGGAACGATATTAACGCCTGTTTTAATGATTTTCTTTCCAGTAGAAATAGCAATTGCATTAACAGGTATTGTTCATTTTTTCAATAACGTCTTTAAACTTTTTTTGGTAGGGAAAAATGCAAACAAAGGAGTATTATTGAGATTTGGAATTCCTGCAGTTATTGCTGCATTTGCAGGAGCATGGGTACTAATACATATTCCAGACGTAAACCCGCTTTTCACCTATAGTTTATTTGACAAAACCTTCGAAGTGTATCCAGTAAAATTTATCATTTCTATACTGCTTATCATTTTTGCCTGTATGGACTTGATTCCATATTTTAATCAATTAAAATTTGGCAAAGAGAAGCTTCCTGTTGGTGGAGTCTTAAGTGGTTTTTTTGGAGGCCTTTCGGGTAATCAAGGTGCTTTGCGAACTGCTTTTCTTATCAAAGCTGGTCTTTCAAAAGAAGCCTTTATAGGAACTGCGGTTGTAGTCTCTACTTTTGTAGATTTTACGCGTCTTAGTGTTTATGCGACTAATGTTTCAGAATCTGGTATTGGTGATAATCTAGCATTAGTGATTTGTGCAACTTTATCAGCTATTACAGGCGCTTTTATTGGTAACAAATTATTAAAGAAGATTACGCTTAAATTTTTGCAAGTGATCGTTGCGATTATGTTGATTCTAATTTCTGTGGCTTTAGGAGCTGGGTTCTTATAAACGCATAAAATTCAGTCTTTGCACTCGATAAAAACGAATTCTTTACTAAGTAAACAGCGCTTTTAATTCGGTAGCATCATCGGGTTTCATTTTACCAGCAAGTACTAAACTAAGTTGTTTACGACGTAATGCAGCATCAAAACGTTGTTGTTCCAATTCAGTTTCGGGTTTAATTTGCGGGACAGATACTGGGGCACCACTTTCATTAACAGCTACAAAGGTGTATATCGCTTCATTTGCACGCGTTTTGTCACCACTCTGGCGATCTTCTATCCAAACGTCGATAACAACTTCCATAGATGATTTAAATGCTCTAGAAACCTTTGCTTCTACAGTAACTACACTTCCTAAAGGAATAGCTTTGTTAAACGCTACATGATTTACAGAGGCAGTCACAACGATTCTTCTCGAATGCCTTCCTGCAGCGATCCCTGCTGCGCGATCCATACGTGCTAATAGTTCTCCTCCAAAAAGGTTATTAAGTGGATTGGTTTCTCCTGGTAAAACAAGGTCGGTTAAAATAGTTTGAGATTCTGAAGGATATCTAGCTTCCATAGAATAATGTAATTTTTGGCAAAGATAATCAGGTACAATAAACTTTGGGCTATGCGATTACAGAAAACTATGATAGCACATTTTTTGATCTATTATTGAATTTTCAATGTTTTTATCAAAAACAAATGGGAATCTGTCTCAAGACTAAAAAATAGTATTGAAATAATACACTTCTAAAAGAATGATTGAGAATTTTTTTTACAAAAAATAAGAATTACAAATCCTGAATTAATAACCAAGCACGTTTATCTTGTTGCTTTTTGATACTTTTCAATGCTTGTAAAGCTTCTAATCTGTTTTCGTAACTGTTATAAACTACTTGATGTAAACCATATTTATTAACACCAATAAGACGGGCTTCGAATCCTTTTGCTTGCAGTTTCAGCACTTTTTTATTCGCATTGGCCTCAATTCTATAAGCTCCAGCAACTACGTGGTATTTTCCTGTTGAAGTAACCGTAACTGTGTCAGAGTTCTCAGAACTATTATCATTGGCTTTGATAATATTTAGATTGATAGCTGGAAGTGGGCTAGAAATCTCAAAAGTCGCTTCTTGAATTCTATTTTCAATTTCTTTATCGGCTTTTATAGATAAACTTTCGTTTTCTAAGTGAACACCTTTATTGAATTGATCTAATCCGGTAAATCCAACACCTAAAGCAATAACAGCGGCGGCGGCATATTTTAAATAGGGTCTCTGACGTCTTCTTTCTGGCGTGAAAGCAATTGGAGTAGTTTCTTCGATCGCCTCAACCTGTTCTTTATACACTTCGCGAGTAACTTCAGTAGATATTTTAGGAGTTTCTTTTACTTCTCTGATAATTGAAGGAGAAATAAAAGAACTCAAACCAAAAGCTTCTGTTAGATAATTGGTTTCCTGAGAAGGTTCAAACTGCAAAGTATCTTCAATAGAAGTAAAAAAAGACCCAATTCCATCTAACTCTACTCTTTTTCCAACAGCCATTTTATTATTTAATGACAATACATAACGTTGGATTTTGGCAAGAGCATCAGTGTATGAGATGTTTTCTGCAGTAGCAATGTAGTTAGCTAATAATCCATCATTATTTTGCAACTGTCCGTTGAAAGAAATTAATTTTTGAGGAGGAAAAAATGCATGCGTAGCTTCTTGAATTACTGCAGGCTGACGCTTTGTTAAAAACGCACCAAAACCTGGTAAGATTACACACTCATATCTATATAGTAATTCACTAATGTACTTCGCTGTATTATTCATCGTCCCCTTTCTTAAAAATGCTGTCTAATATTTTCAGTTTAAACTAATTTGGAAGAATCTGGTAAGCCCTGTCAGTTTTAACTTAAAGAATTAGGTTAGTTAATAGTGAACCAAAGGTAAAAAAAATTGATATCAATTGTAACTATACCCCTTGATTTTATTAACAGTTTTGTTTTTTTTCGTTTCTTGCGCTGACTTATAATAGATTAGATGACCGTAGAAAAACTAATTGCTTTACTAACTGGAGATTCCTATGAATTTGACCCATCCATTCCTGTTTAAATTGCGCATAGTAAAACAGGTTCTAAAAAGAGCGGTTTTGTGATTATAAAAGTATAAAAAATATTATTGTTTTTTTCTTT
>NZ_JARYGY010000005.1 GCF_029906345.1 Aquimarina mycalae
TTATTTAATACACGCTCTTTTTAGGGGTGGGTCAATTTAAACAGGAATACCCAGGTCACTTTAAATAGGATTCAATGGGTCACTTTCGCAGGATTAAGTGGGTCAGTTTGGCAAGAATTTCCACGTTGTTATCTAAATAAAAAACTTCTACATAATTACCAGATGATTTTATATACAAGAAATCTTCTACAAAAATTTGGAGATGCTCATAATTACCACTTCCGTTTATGGTAATTTTTTGCTTTCTTTTTTGAGATTGTTTTCCAAAAAAATAACGTGAAATACTTACTAAGGGAAGAATAATTAAAAGTGCTGGCAAAAATATTTCGACAAAATATTTCTGAAAAGTATAAATAATATCGGTAGGGTTACTAACTGCAACAACATGCTTAAAAAACAACCAAGTATGTATCAATGATAAAAACGAAATCAATATTACTATTAAAATCTCATTGTATACATACCATTGTTGTTGCTGTTGTTTAAAATAATATTTTTGAATAAAAATGATCAAACCATAAGAAAAACCGCAGATTACGCCATACATCGGTAAGAAAACAACTTGCAGTTTTAAAGGCAATTCTTCAACAGTTAAAGGCTTAATAAAAAATAGAAATAAGAATATCCACAAGACAAGTCCTAGTATAATTAAGAGATGATCTTTTGTTTTTGGAGTAAATGGATATTGTTTTTTAAACACTTTTAATTTGTAATATTTAAACTAAATATAATAGTAATAAATTTAATAGCTTTTACCATAATTCCCAATCAATTTAGTTACAGTTTTTGTTACAGGTATAGGTTTAGCATTCTTTAAATACTTGGTATTGGTCATCAATAAAATAAGTTAAAAACTTATATTCGCGGCATGTGGATGTATTTAGGTTTATTAGCTGCACTTTTTTTAGGATTACACAATTTATGCAAAAAACATGCTGTACAAGGAAACGAGGTTTTTCCTGTACTTTTTGTCACTATAGGTTCTGGTTTTTTACTAATTATTCCATTGTTTATTGGTTCTCAATATTTTCCAGAATATACTAAGCAGATAGGTTTATACATCACTCCTATTCCTTGGAAAACACATGGCTTTATTTTTATCAAATCCATGATCATGGCGACTTCTTGGGTATTGGCATATCAAGCGTTAAAACATCTACCAATAACCATAGTGACTCCGATTCGATCTGCTGGTCCATTTTTCACTTTTATCGGTGCTATTTTAATTTATCAAGAAAAACCTAACTTTTTACAATGGATTGGTTTTTTCTTAATTATTCTATCTGTATTACTATATTCTAGAATAGGTAAAAAAGAAGGCATCCATTTCAAGAAGAATAAATGGATATTTGCCATTATTGGAGCCACATTCTTAGGAGCATCGAGTGGATTATATGATAAGTTTTTAATTCAGAGTCTGACATTAAATCCACAAACATTACAATTTTGGTTTTGTTGGTATACTTTGTTAATTCTATTACTCATTTTATCCATAATATGGCTTCCAAATTCTAAAAAACGAAAAGCATTTACCTGGCGTTGGACTATTGTTGCTGTTGGTGTTTTATTACAAGCAGCTGATTATTTTTACTTTAAAGCATTGCAAGATCCTGAAGCTCTAATCATGTTATTATCTGCTATAAAACGCAGTCAAATACTAATAGCTGTGGTGATCGGTGGTCTTGTTTTTAAGGAAAAAAATAAACGTAAAAAACTAATTCCTTTATTTGGTATTATGATTGGGGTATTTTTAATTTTATATTCTTAGATGAATATAAAAGTTAATCCATCAAATTCCACCACTCTTCTTCTACTTTAGTATCTTCATCCAAAAATATAGATGTTCCTATTTTTGGTACAATAATATTAGCATTCAGTTCAGTTGCTTTTTTAGTAACTCGTTCTATCGGATCTGTCCAAGTATGCATAGCCAGCTTAAATGCTCCCCAATGAATTGGCATTATTTTTTTAGCTTTCACGTCTAATCCTGCTTGCACCGTTTCTTCTGGAAACATATGAATATCAGGCCACATTTCATTGTATTGTCCGCACTCTATCATTGCAAAATCAAAAGGTCCATATGTATTACCTATTTCTTTAAAGTGATCTGCATAACCGCTATCACCACTAAAGAAAATGTTATCAGTACTTGATTTGATTACCCAAGAACTCCATAAGGTTTTTGTTCTATCTGTAAGTCCTCTGCCAGAAAAGTGTTGTGCAGGTGTACATATAAAACGTATTCCATCCAGCTCGGTTTCCTGCCACCAATCCAACTCTACTATTCGTTCCTTTTCTATTCCCCATTCTTGTAAATGCACTCCAACTCCTAAAGGTGTATAAAACATCTTTACTTTATTCTTTAGTTTTTTTATCGAACCATAATCCAAATGATCATAATGATCGTGGGAAATAAGTACGGCATCTATTTCGGGTATTTTTTCGATTTGAATAGGTAATTCTTTACTAAAACGCTTACTACCCAACATAGGATGTGGAGCTGGAACTTCTCCTAACATTGGATCAATCAAAATATTCTTATTATCAATTTGCATTAAAAATGTAGAGTGTCCAAACCAAATAAGACGTGATTTACCTTTATATGTGGCTATATTTAAAGAATCTATTTTCTCTACAGCAAGGTTTTCTTTAGGAATAGTATTAGGATTAGATTTAAAATAACCCACAAGGCTTTTCCCCATATCCTTAAGACTCATATCTAGCTGCACCTCATTTGTATTCACAAACTTTTCATCTTTATAATTTTTTGATGCAGCATATATTGCTTTTTGTTCCTCTGTTGGTTTTCCGCCAAATTGAGGGCTTATATTAATAAACAGTATGATTACTATTATTCCTATTATGATTCCGATACCTATCATCATTCGTTTTATATATTTAAAAAATGTACGTTTCACTATACTGCTTATATTAGTTTTGAATATTATAATTTCTTCATTTGGTTTAGCATGATTGCATCAAACATTCTATCTGACACCATTTTTCTAATCCTTAAAATTAGTTTTCCGCCACCTCCAGAAACATATCTAGTTTTTGGTTTTTTAGCTTCAATCGCTTTTGCAATTGTTTTTGCAATCACAATTGGCTCTGAACCATACTTATCATCAGCTTTTTCTAACAACTTTACATGTTTTTGAGCTAAAGTGCTATATGCAGTGTTTCCAGACACTTTGGCCAAGTTCTCCCGAGCAATTTTATTCCATTCGGTTTTTATTGCACCTGGTTGAATGACCACTACATCAATACCAAATTGCTTTAATTCCATTCGAATAGAATCACTTAAGCCTTCTACTGCGAATTTTGTAGCGTGATACCAAGATCCATGAGGTTCCCCTATTTTTCCTCCAATCGAAGATATATTAATGATTTTTCCAGAGTTCTGTGTACGCATATAAGGCAATACCAATTGTGTAAGTCTTGCTAACCCAAAAACATTCACTTCGAATTGATATTTTGCCTCATCCATAGGTACATCTTCTAGCGATCCATATGAGCCATAACCCGCATTATTTACTAGGATATCTATATGTCCTTCTTGATTTATAATGGTTTGTATACCTTCGGTCATAGAATCATCCTTGGTAACATCCATTGCTAGCAACTTAACTCCTAGTTCTTCGATATCCTTCATTTTCTCAGTTCTTCTGGCAGAACCATATACCACATATCCTTTTTTAAGTAACAGCTTTGCACTTTCTTTTCCTATTCCCGAAGAAGCTCCTGTTATCAATACTACTTTTGCCATTTTGATCTTATTTATATTATAATCGAATAAATATTCTTTTTTGATTTAAAAAAAATTAACTTTTTATCGCATTCCAAGCAAATGAAAACATAACATCCATATCATTTTCATTAAGTGTTAGTTTTTTATTCAGAATTAAATTGACGGTTTCAAACAAAATAGCTACCATAATAGATTCTAGTATTTCATTATCTATATCTCTAATTAACCCTTCTCTTTTTCCTAATTCAAAAAGATCTATTCCTAATCGGTTTTTTGTTTCTTTGACCGCTATTGGAACCTTATCATAATAAGGAGATTGTTTTACTTGTGTAATAAAGTTCATCTCTTTACTGTGGTTGATACTATAGTTAATCCAATATAACCACATCTTTTTCATTTTAAGTTTAAAGGGTAACTCTTTGGTAATGTCTTGAGCACTCTTTTTAGTTTGACTCTCTATAAGTTCTGTAGCGATAGATACTATTAAATCTTCTTTGTTTTTATAGTACACATAGAGTGTTGAGACAGAAATACCAACTTTTTTAGCCAGTAGTGACATCTTAACACCTGCAAAACCTTTTTCGAACACAATATCCAAGGTGTTTTCTACAATTGCCAACCTTTTTGATTCATCTTTTACTCGCACATTGCAAATATATTATTAAAAACGAATAAATATTCGATTTTAATGTTTTTTTGAAATATTTAACAGATACAGCTCAAAAGAAAATCAACGGGATAAAATTGTATTAGTGATTAAAGTTTGTAGTTTTATTGCTATTCTGATTCAAATGAACGAACTCACAAAATATCAAAAGTTAATAGATTTTATTTCTAACTGGGTAGCATTTTCACCAATAGATATTGATCAACTACGAGATAAACTTTCTATTGAACACTTTGATAAAGGCCATAAGATTGTTAGACAAGAACAAGTCTGTACCACTATAAAATTTGTAATTTCTGGTGTGTATAGAGTGTATCAGATAAAAGATGGAAAGGAAATTACCAGTTATTTTAACTATGAATCCAGAAACCCAATTGTAGCTTCATTTGTAAGTTTATTGAAAGCACAACCCAGTAAAGAAATCATAGAATGTATTATTCCGGGAGAATTAATTTCTATTAATTATTCTCATTGGAAATCCTTTTATTCTGTAAGTCATGCATTAAATACTTTTGGTCGATTAATGGCTGAATTTAATTACGTTTTAGCTATCGAACGGATAGAATCTTTACAATACCAAAGTGCTTCAGAGCGATACACAAAATTTATCCAATTATATCCTGATCTTTTAAATATGATTCCGCATCATTTTATAGCATCTTATCTTGGCATAACACCAGAATCATTGAGTCGTATTCGTAAAACTTCTTTTACAAAATAAATCCTACCATACATCAATGCATATGATTTCTATTTCAAGGAACTTTGATGTATAGAAATCTTAATTATTTGACATGTATAAGAATAGCGTTATAAATGATTTACAAATTATAGAAATTGAAGACTTCCTTTCTGAAAAAGAAGTTGATGAAATATTGACACCTAGAAAACTTCTTTTCGAAAAAGCATCAACACATTATCCCAATTATTATAGAAACAACGATCGCTTAGTTGAAGATAATGAAGTTTTAGCTACAAAATTGTTTAATAAACTAAAACAAATAGGCATCCCAAATATGAAGTCTGAAAGGAGTTTTCTAGCGATAAATGATAGAATTAGATTTTGCAGATATCAAAAAGGGCAATTGTTTTCTAAGCATCAAGATGGAGTATATTATCCAAATACTGAACAAGAGACTAAATACACAGTACTATTATATCTAAATGACCATGCATCATTCGATGCAGGTGAAACAGAATTCTATAATCAAAAAACGGATGACATTCCTCAAAAAACGATTATTCCAAAAAAAGGAAAATTAGTAATATTTGATCATCAGATATGGCATAAAGGAGCTAAAGTTACCCAAGGAAATAAATATATTCTTCGATCTGACATAATAGTAAAAAGAAAAAAACAAAATACTAATCATGATGGATACATATGGAATTTACTGCCCATTACTAAAGAACAGTTTCTAAGTTGCGGTAGAGATCGAAAAATCAAATGCTGGGATGCACATTTAGAATGTAAACATATCATTGAAGTTCATTCAAACTCTGTACTTAAAATAATACAGCTCAATCAAGATGAATTTATATCCTGTTCAAGAGATTTCTCTATTAAAAAATGGAATATGTCTGGAAAAGTGCTATCTCATATCCATCTTAATGAGATGATACTAAATATAAAGACATTAAAAAACAATCAAATAATAGCAACCGGTACTAGTGGTAAAATCTATGTACTGAGCACGAATTTGGAGATTATTAAAACGATCAAAGTTCATACGAATTGGGTTTGGGGATTAGCAATTATGGAAAACGATGATTTTATCAGTTGTTGCGAACATGGCTCTGTACATATAACAAATGTAATATCAGAAAAAACGGAATGTATTTACAAACATGATCAGCCATTATTTTGTATAAATACAGAAAAGAAAGATGTTATTCTTATTGGATCAAAAGACGGTACTTTAATTCAACTATCCAGGAATACTAAAAAAATACTTAAGTATAAAGTCCATTCTGATATAATTCGTTCTATCGTATGCCATAAAGATCACATATATACCTGTGGAGAGGATAATAAAGTAGTCTCAATAAATACAAAAACTAAAAAATCAACAGATCTAATGGTAGCTGATAATTTTATGACAGACCTCATTATATTAAAAGATCAGCTGTATTGTTCGGGATATGATGGAAATATAGCCATAAGAAAGATATAGTAGTTCTACGTACTATCTAAGTATAAAACTTGCTTCACTCCTACTGATATAGGTTCTTAATTTATATCCAGTTTTAAATTCCCTTCAAAGACAATCACAGCATTACTTTTTATAACTAGCTTTTGATCATTAATCAATGTAACTTCCATATATCCTGTTCTACTGGATGATTGGAAAGATTTCATGGTTGTTTTTCCTAATCGTTTACTCCAATAAGGAGTTAAAAAAGTATGTGTACCACCAGTTACTGAATCTTCATTAGTACCACTCCAAGGCCAAAAATAGCGAGAATGAAAATCATAATCATCTCCAGTTGAAGCTGCTGTTATTAATACTCCATTAATACTATCTATGGATTTATATAATGCTTCAAAATCAGGTTTTAGCTTTTGTAATAATACAGTATCATCCATTTCTATTAATATAATATTGGTTTCTTTATTATATTCAGTATTTACAATCTTTTCAATCCCAAGTGCTTTTAACAACGATGAAGGAACTTCTGTGGGTATGGTTTGATACACAGGAAAACTCATTTCGATCCCATCTTTTTTATGTACAATATGTAAGTCTATATTTTGAATCGTATTAAAATGAATTTCTTTAAAATTGGTTGTTTCAAAAATTACTTTAGCCGCCGCCAGGGTTGCATGACCACATAATGGAATTTCCATTTTAGGAGAGAAATACCTGATAGAATATGCATGTTCTTTCTCTAGTTTCTTGATAAATGCTGTTTCAGACAAACCCAACTCTTGCGCTATTAAGAGCATATTGTCTTCGCTAATATTGGTTTCAACCGTACAAACTCCTGCTGGATTACCTTTAAATGCTTCATTGGTAAATGAATCTACTATACATGTCTTTATCATCAATTTATTTCTTTTATATGTGTTCCTAAAGTTCTTAAAACTTTTATCAGGTATTCAATATGTTTTTTCTCTCTTCTAAAATTAGTACAACATGCTCTTAATACAACCATATCTCCTAATTTAGTATCACGGATAAAAACACGAGTGTCTGTTTCTGCGTCTTTTATTAATTGAAGATTTAGATTATTTATTAATCTAAGATCGGCAGAATTATAGTTTCCGATGTATCTAAAACAAACAATTGACAGATTATGAGTAATTAACTCGAAATCCTCTGAATCCTTTACCAAAATGGCCAAATAGTTCATCAAGTGAATGCTATTCGTTATTGCTTTTTTAAGTTTTTTCTCTCCATACGCTTTATAATTCATCCAAACTTTTAATGCTTTAAAATTTCTAGATTGTTGAAAGCTATATTCAGAAAAATCCACTTGTCGATCCTGATTATAATCAAATTTTTGATATTCTGGTATTACGCTAAATGTATCTCTTAACTGATTTTTATCTTTGACAAGAATACATCCTGCTTCAAAAGGTACAAACATCCATTTATGTAAATCAATCGCTACAGAATTTGCTTTATGAAACCCATCAAACAATTTATTAGTTAATGGTATATCCGCAGCACAACCTCCGTAGGCAGCATCAATATGAAACCACATATCATACTTTTCACATAAGGCAGATAGTTCTAGTAACGGGTCAATAGCACCAGTATTTACAGTGCCTGCATTACCAACGATGCACATTGGTTTTAATCCAGAAGAGATATCTTTTTTAATTTGGTATTCTAATTTTTGTACATCTATTGTGAAATCTGATAATGTAGCTATTTTACGAAGATATTTTGTACCTATACCTAATGCATTGATACTTTTATCAATACAAAAATGAGTTTGTTCTGATGCATATACTGTATATTGATCAAGATGTTTTAATCCATTTATAGCTATATTATCTTTAGATTGTACACATCTTGCGACCTGTAATCCAGTCAGATTAGCTGTTGAACCTCCACTTAATAAAACACCTGAAGCATTAGAATCATAACCAGAAAACTGTCCTACCCATTGTACTACTTGCTTCTCTATTTCACTAGCTGACGCAGCATTCATCCAAGTGGTAGCATTCACATTTAACGCTGTAGCTATAAAATCACCTAAAATGCTTGCTTGCGAAGCACAAGAAGTAACCCAAGGATAAAAATGAGGACTGTAGTGCTTGGTTGCATTTGGAATAATATTGTCTTTAATTGCTACAAGAATGTCTTCAATTAAGCTCGGATCTTTAGGGATTGACTCCGAAAACATTGCTCTTACAATATCGGGATCGGGATTATTATATACGGGTTGATTTTCTATATTAGTATACATATCAGCAACCATATCCGCTACTTGATGTAGTTGAGCTCGGAATTGTGCTATAGGTTGATCTAAAGTCATATTTATGCTATGGTTTTTAAAGCCTTTTCCCAATCTCTAATTAAATCATCTATATGTTCTAACCCTATTGAGACACGTAATAAGTTATTAGGAGTTGTACTATGATTTCCTTCTACAGATGCACGATGTTCAATTAAACTTTCTACTCCACCTAAACTTGTAGCAGTAGTAAATAGTTTTAACTCATTTGAGATTTTGATTGTGGTATTTTTATTTCCTTTAATTAATACAGAAAGCATCGCTCCAAAACCCTTTTTTATTTGATTTTTCACAATGTTATATTGAGGATAATTCTGAAGGCCAGGATAATATACCTTTTCAATTTTTGGATGCTCTGTTAAATACTCAGCTAATTTTTTAGCAGTACTTGATTGCGTTCTTATTCGTAACGGTAACGTTTTGATACCACGCATAATAAGCCAACAATCAAAAGGAGAAGGAACTGCTCCTGACAATAGCTGAATCTGTCTAATTTTATTACTTAATTCGTTCTTCTCTTTTAGCACTAAACATCCTCCCATCACATCACTATGTCCACCAAAATATTTGGTTGTGGAATGCATTACAATGTCTGCGCCTATTTCGATTGGATTTTGTAATATTGGTGTAAACCATGTATTATCTACAGCAACTAGTATATCGTTAGACTTAGCGATTTGTACGATTTCTTTTATATCAGTAATTTTTAATTGTGGATTGGAAGGCGTTTCTATCCATATTAATGTAGTATTAGGTCGAATGGACTGAACAACTTTATCCGAATTTGTCATATCGACATAAGTATATGTTAACCCCCATTGCTTAAAGATATCTTTAACAAGCATTTTTACATTAAAAAAAACATCATCTGGCAGTACAACATGATCTCCTGTATTTAAAGATTGAATAACTGCTTGTATAGCAGCCATACCAGAAGAAAAAGCAAATGCTACTTTTCCTTTTTCTAATGCTGTAAAACATTTCTCTAATAGTCTCCTATTCGGATTATCTAATCTAGAGTATCTGTAATCATTTGTAAAACTACCATCATCATTTCTCAAGAACGTCGTGGATAAGTGTAGCGGGATATCAACAGAACGAATTTCTTCATAAGTACCTTTTGTGTATTGTAGCGCTAATGTTTCAGATTTCATAAATATCTATATTTCTTCTAATAAAGAGTGTCCTTTTGAATAATCTTTGCAGGTCCATTGCCAAGTTTCATCTAAATAAACTTTCCCACCTTTTATAGATATAACCGTTTCACAGCACCCAGTTAGAAATTCATTTATTTCATTTAACTGTTGATATATTAGAGAAATTCTATCATTTTTTATCTTACCAATAAGAGTTCCTGTTACAATTTTACCTCCTTTATAACTAGCCCAAATCGCATTTCCATCTTGTCTGTAATGGAAAACGGTATCCATACTTACATCTCCATTATCAACCGTTTCTTTAGGTTTAAATTTTTTATCGTTTAGGTTTATTTTCATCTTAATTTATAATATGTTCCAAAAAAACCGCTCCTTAGTTTTATGTATTGCACCAAGTGATTCATAAAATTTAATAGCATTGGTATTAAAAAGAGGTGTTTGCCATTGTATATTACACTGTTCTTGTTGAGCATACTTTTTTATCTCATTCATGATCTTACGACCTAATCCTTTTCCTCTAGCTTTTTCCTTAAGATAAAGGCAATCCACATAAAGATAAAAATTAGCATCCCAAGTTGAAAATTGCTTTAAAATAGTAGAATATCCTAACAACTTATTATGCTCTTCAACTACAATACATTTGATATTTTCATTGTTAGGAAACAAATGAGCAACCAATAATTCATTTTTTCCTAATGTATCATAATCTGCCTTTTCATAAGATGCGTGCGCTTTGCATAATGCAATAAGTTGTTGGACATCCTCTATTTTAGCTAATCTAATAATTGGTTGATTGTTTAACATGCGCACTCGAACATTGACCCAGAAGTAGCTTTAGTTCCTTCTGTAGCATATCCATCAAATTTCCACCATTCTATTCCACCAATAAGTTCTTTAACTTTAAAACCTAGTTTGCTCATTTTAAGAGCTCCTTTTGTAGATGCATTACAACCAATACCATCACAATAACAGATATACGTTTTAGACTTATCTAAATGCTTTGTAGTTTCTATAGTCATTTCTCTATGTGGTAAATTAATTGCTGTAGGAATATGTTCCTTATCGTAGCCAAAAGATTTCCTTGTATCAACAGCTATCAGATCTTCTCCATTTTCAAAACCTTCATATAAATCCGACGGATCCATTTCATAAGCCAATTTGTTTTCGTAGTGTTTAATTTGATTTTTCATAGTATTCTAATATATTTAATTAAATAAGGGTTTAAGAAAGCTTCGATGATAACTCAATATGCATTTGGTTTTGTTAGCATATTCATAAGCTTGGATACAATCATCATCGTTCAAGCTATCATTTCTATATTTTTCATATTCTGATAAAGAAGGAAAACTAAATAATGCATATGCCTTATTATTAGCGCCTTCACAAGGCAAGAAATACCCATGATGCTGTCCGCCGAATTTGTTTACCAAAGAAATCCATGTGGTTGCATAAACTCTAAATTCCTCGACTTTGGATGTATTTATAACATAATCGATATAACAAGTAATCATGAATTATAGTTTTAAGTTGATTCAAAATTATAGCTATAAGTGCTTCAATACATCATATTTATATGAAGAGTTTTTGATATGGTTCTGAAATATTTTCATCCACAAAAAGTATCAATTCATGTAACTTTGTTTCTATGGAATTAAAATATTTTAGACTGATAAAGACCATTGCTGAGGAAGGAAATATTGTAAACTCTTCTGAAAAATTATTTTTAACACAATCGGCACTAAGTCACCAACTCATAGTCTTAGAAGAGCGCCTTGGATTTAAAGTATTTCACAGGTCTAGAAATAAATGGAAACTAACCGAAGAAGGAGAAGAATTATATAAGTTAGCAAATGAGATTTTAATATCTATCGAAAAAGGGTTTAATAATATAAAAAGTATTAAACAAGGTGCTAAAGGTTCTATACGATTAAGTACTGAATGTTCTACTTTTTATCAAGGAATTCCAAAGTTTATTCAGAAAATGGGAATTTTATATCCCGAAATCGAAATAACGTTGACGGATGCTACGCATCAATCATTTACTAAGTTACTGTCTAAAGAAATTGATGCTGCCATTGTTACTTCTCCAGCAACTTCTAAAGAGTTATTATCCCTTAAGTTTTATGAAGATGATGTTATGGCATTAATGAACAATGAACATTCATTAGCGTCAAAAAACTTTCTTGAAGCATCTGATTTTTTGAATGAGCATTTAATAATTCAGTCTTTTCCTTTATCAACCGTTTCGGTTTACAAACATTTTCTAGAACCTAACAATATAGATCCCATAAAAATTTCTGCAGGAATTCATACTGAAATTTGTTTGGAAATGATCGCAGCCAATATGGGAATTATGTGTTTACCAAAGTGGGTATTAAGCCCTTTTAAGATCCCTGAAAATGTTACGTTTAAACAAATTGGTATTCAAGGACTTAAAAGAGCTCATTATTTAGTAGTACGAAAAGATGATAAGGATAAAAAGTATATGGACGATTTTATCAATAATTTTGAAGAGGATTTTTCTTCTAAATAATTTTCACCAAAATGTACCCGTATTCTAAACTTTATTAAAGGTTAAATACAGTTTTAAAATAACTTAATCCCATTGTATCATTTTTTTGAGATCTTCATTATTAAACCAATGCCCTCTTAACATTACACCTTCTGGAGATTTTAATACTTCCAGGTTTTGTAGCGGATTAGACGGTAATAATACCATATGAGCAGTATAATTCTCTTTTATTTTTCCAACATGGTAATTGTTATCTATAAAAAGGTTTATATACACTCCAGCATTTGCTGTTCCTGCTTTTAAAGCTTCATAATTACTTAATCCAGCTTTGGTCAGGTTTTTTACTTCATCAATTGCTGATTCTCCAGGTGCTGCTGCAGGAAAAGCGGTATCTGTTCCTACTAGTATGTTTACTCCTGCCTTATGAAAATGTTTTACTATTGGGAAATGAAATTTATATACTTTTTCTATGTATGGTCTGCTTTTAACATCTCTTGACCCATACCAATCTTCTTTATATATTTTTTTAATCCTAGGATGTAATCGTTTAGTATGGGGGGATTTAAGTATCGAATCCATTACTTGTGGTTTTCCCCAAGTTTGCTCTATTTTTTCATAAGCTATCATATTGGCAGTTAACCAAATATCCTGTTCTGCTGCTTTTGCAGCAAAATCGATTACTTCTTGTTCATCAAATTCTGTAAATTGTGTATAGATAAACTCCTCTGTATGTGCTATAGATTTCTGCCCAATTCGTAATGCTTCATCTGCAGTTAAGTTCCTAGGGATATGTCCCATTGCATGCACCCCTTCTCTCTTAGCAATTTTAAGCATATGTTCAAATTGAGGTATGGTCATTTGCCCATATATTTTTATAAAATCATATCCTTTCTCTTTGTCTTCTATAATTCTCTCTTCTATTTTGGACAAGGATACTTCTTTAAAATTTTTACGATTCAATTCTCGTACTACTCCTCCTCGACCAGCCGTATAAATATCTGGACCTACAATTATTTTATTTTTAACTTTTTCTCTTAGTTTCAAAACCTTCTTTGAACCTCCAAGATTAAGCACTGTAGTGATACCACTATTAATATAAGCTCTAATCCATTCTTCTGAACCTTTATGACCTAAATGTACATGAGCATCTGTCAGACCAGGAATTAAATATTTTGTATGCTTACCATCTACTATTTTAGCTCCAACAGGAATCTCGATGTCTTTGCTTTCTCCAATCGATATGATTTTATCATTTTTAACAAGTACCGTTTGAGACATTTTAGGAATTGAATCTTCCATGGTTAATACGTGTACGTTTATGAAAGCCTTGACTGATTCTTGTTCTGTTATCTTAAAAGTTTGTGCATTGTTTGCACATCCCCATAAAAGACTAACCATTATTACTAAATAATTTATTTTATTCATTTTTTCTATTTTCTTAATACTTAAATCAGATATCTATTTTAATACTGATTAATATTTATTTTACATTTGGATTATTAGCATTTTTTAGAACTGGTAACATCATATATAATGTTACGTGGGCTAAATAGTTTCCGTTTGTAATAATGTTTGAATCGTTCTTGTATTCTTAATACTGATTTTTTGATTGATGTACGTTTCATTTTCTTTTGATGAATTTTAAAGTGATTATTAAAAAGCTCAAAATAATAGAAAAACCAGGGATTGATAGTCTCACTGCATCCAAAGAGACTAGAAAATAAGATTATTTAAGATTAGCTTTAAATTCTGAAGGAGATTGACCTGTTTCTTTTTTGAATAACCTATAAAAACTAGCTTTAGATTTAAAACCACATTCATAAGCAATTCCCTCTATGGTATAATCTGTATATGCTGGTAATACAATCATTTTTTTAAATTCTAGAATCCGATAAGAATTGATAAAATTGTAAAAAGAAGTTTTGATATACTGATTTAATACCGCAGATAATTTTTTATCTGTAGTTCCTATTGCCACTGCAAGCTTATTTAAAGTCAGCTCTTCATCAAGATATGGTTTTTCTGTTTCCATATAATGTACAAGTACCGTTTCTAATGCCGAAAACTCGGATTCTTGTTCTTTAGTTAATATATCTTTATTTGAAGTAGTAGCTATATCATTTTCCAATAAAAAATAAGGAACCAATATCTTAGATTGCTTAGTACCATAGTAAGCACCATAAAAAATTGACGCCACTGTAAAAACCATAATCATATTTTGGGTGCGCCATCCTAGGTACCCATAAATCAATTGATACCCCACAAAAAATAAATCAATAAAAATTACTATAAGTGATGCTATTAGTAAATATCGAACCCAAATGAAATTATTATACTCAATATGAGAGTAGTTAGATTTTAGCAGTTGTTTGAATTTGGAATAGGTTTTAAAACTTCTGAATAAGAAAAATAAAAAAATAAGGTCAAAAAGAATTCGTTTTATCGGATGGTATTTAACAATAAAATCTTTATATCCAATAAAATACTCTTCTGTAATAATTGCAATTAGTTGTGGAAGTGAAACCAAAATCACAAAAACCACAAATGGTGTTAAGTAAATTATTCCATTTTTTAATACTTTTTTATTTTCTAAAAATAAAGACTGAATATATAATAACAACAGTGGTCCTAATGCTATTTTAGCGCCTTGAGTAGGTAAAAAACTAATCCTTTGTAATACAGTGATTTTATGAATATATGCATACGATTCTAGTAAAAGAAATACTAATATTCCAAAAAAAACAATTAGAATTGATTTGGACAGTCCATTACTTTTAGATTTATAAAAAATATAAATATAAATGCTGGACAAAAGCATCCCAGCAATATAAAGAAAATCATATACCAGATTCACCTATAATTTTTGTGTCAAATATAAGTAGTAAATATTCTTTAAGCTATAACAAAAGGATTCTATTATTTTGTAAAAATTAAAATGGGCAGACAGGTCTTTTTAACTATCCATATTACCTTTCCTATAAGAAGATGGTGTAATACCTTCAAATTTCTTAAATGCACTATTAAAAGAAGAAAGACTACTAAAACCTATGTCAAAAGCAATGGATGAAATTGTATACTTCTCTCCTTCTGTTGAGGATAATAATTTCTTTGCTTCCTGGATTCGATGATGATTTATAAAATCATTAAAATTTCGTTTGGCATATTGATTAATTACAGAGGATGTAATTTGTGTACTTTTTCCTAACAGTGTACTCAATTTTACAAGTGATATATCAGATTCAAGATACAGCTTTTTATCAGTTATTAATTTCGAAATATGTTCAAACAATTCCTTGTCATCATTTACTTTAAATACATTTCCATCAAGATCCGTAGCTTTTAGTTGAAAAGCTTTATAACTCAAAAAATAAATAATTATTGAATAGCCTATTGGTCCCACAATATAGGGTAATGCGTCATCCAATATATTTAAAACATAGGTGATCCAGATAATCACAAATCCAGCAATAAGGTATTGTAACCAACTTAATATTGATTTTTGAGATTTTGTTTGTAATGTTGGTATGTATTGTTTTCTTGCTTTATTGAATATCAAACCTCCAGAAGTAATATAAAAAGCCAAATGCAAGTAAATAAAAATAAGACCGCTACCAAAAATTATAATTACCAGTTTGCTGTTTTCATACCACTCTTTACTAACAAAAAGGCTTGCGCAAAAAAACAACACAAACGGAAGAAGTTCTACAAAATAATATTTAGGCAACTTAAAACTTGGACGTGTCATACCTAAAATATACCATCTAAAAAATGGTCCAATCAATAGTAAAAATGCCAATCCTATAAATATAAAAACAGGTTCCAAATCATCACCAAAATTAAGCATCACCGATTTCCCAATTCGAAATGCCATAAAGATTAGGATCAATCCAAGTAAAACATTAGTAAGTGTTTTTTTTCTTTTGAAAACAATTAAGTAAAACGCAAATAGTATTCCGTGCAATAGTCCTGCACTACTAATAATAACAAGTAATATATCTAAAAAACTCAATAGACTATTTTTTCCAAATTTAGGAATATTTGATCTTTCAGGAAAGTATCAACTAACCGAAGGTATTATACTTTGCATCTATAATTATTATCACAATTGACTTCAGAAATTAACCCTAATCAATTGTGATATTTTTTGCATATGACGTTAATCCAACAAGGCTAAAAAATCTACCGATTTTTCCTTGCATTGCAGAGATTATACTGTGCTTTGCTATTAATATTCGATCAAATGGTTTGTGTTCGACTGTGCATATTTTTTTAATTAATTCTTTGGCTTTCTTAGATCCTTCTTTTTCATATACTTTTAATACTTTAATTGCATTTTCTTCTGCTGTGATTTTTCTATATTTTGGTGTGTACCCTAATTGAGTGATCATAGTTTCGGCTAGAACCCAAGTGGACCAAGGGTTTTGACCTGTTATCAAATTTTTGTCATGGCTAATATTTTCTAAGTACATTGTACCTTCGCTAAAACTTGCGCCTTGGGATATTAACTTATCTTGTAATAAAAAAGGAAATATTGTCGCTGCATCTGGAATAAGTAATAACTCTTCGTCATTCGTAAAACCACTTACCTTTTTGTTTTCCAATAAAAATGTACCATTATCAAGTTGCACATTAACTAACGCTGCAGGTCCGTGACATACAGCACCTATCACCTTATTAGATTGATATAAGTAACGTATTATAGATTGTATGGATTTATTTTCTGGAAAATCGAACATAGCTCCTTTTCCTCCTGCAAAGAATACTCCTTCATAATTAGAAGGATCTATATCATTCACTGGAATAGTATTTTTGGTTTTATATCGTGCAATACTATCATTTAGGAAAGCAAAATCAAATGCTCCCATATCCTCATCATCAATCACCATAGGTGGTTCACCTCCCAAAGGACTAGCAATATCAACTTCGAATCCATTTGCCTGAAAAACATAATATGCTCGTGACAATTCGGTGAGTTCGTAACCTGTACTTTTATCAGTATTTCCCATAGTATCGGTACTTGTAACGATTGCCAATATTTTTCCCCGTTTGGGTATGATATTTTCGGAAACATAGGGTAAATCTGATATTTGAGAGGTTGTTATATCGATGTTGTTTTCTGCTGATGGTAACAAACTCATAAACCACCAACCAAAAACAACAAGTGTCACAATAATACCAGTAAAAACGATTAAGATCCATTTAAGGATTCGATATTTCTTAAACATACTATTAATTTATAAAATTATAGTACGAAGTAACAGTATACATACCGTAAAGACTGTCGAAATGATAATTCCGTCAGAGTAATTTATATATCTATGAAAAGTTTATATCAGTGATTAGCAATCCATATCGAGTGAATATTCGAATATGACATTAATATTCCTTAGTCTTCTCTTCTATTTTATCTAATACATCCTTAGCACTTTTCATATAACTATCTAATATCGGTTTTAGATTTTTATATACTAGCATATAATGTATAGCCAACCTAGCTCTATAAGTATCACTAACATAATACTCATACATATCTGGATTATCAATGTTACCTAATAACAAATCACCAATCCAGGTATGGTTATATTTTAGGTATTCCATATTTTCAGAAATATCCGCTCCTATCCGTTCATGAGTTTCTTTTAACAATACATCAAACACATTATGATTTGCTAAAATTTGTACTAGCAAACTATCCGTTTGTTCGGTATCAGCAACTTCAAATTTTTCTAGCATTCTAATACCTTTTTTCTGTAGTTCAAATGGTGCATAACTAAGTACAAGTCCCATTGCTTGAGGATTTTTTTTATACATTTCTATAGTAACTGTATCACTCAAAAATTGATCAAATATTTTCTTTTTAACTTCTAATTGCTTTAATACACTTCCTATGGACAACGTATCGATTTTTAAATCCTCTTTATAGGTAACAAAGGTATTTCTTAAATTCTTTTTTTTCTTTCTTATTTCATTAGCAGAATTAATACTTACAGCAATCAAAATCCCTATAACAACTAAAAAGATTTCACCAATCGAATAGAATAGATACTTTTTTACTCTTTTTTTATACATGAAGTTTAGTGACTTTTATTTTTCCGCTTTTAAATATACAATAAAATACACATCATACTAATCATATTCTATTGTCTAAATGACGTACTTTTGGCAGATGCTAAAAAAGAAGTTTGCACAGCTAGAATTTATCGTATTAATGGCATCATTAATGTCTATTGTAGCGCTAGCAATTGATGCTTTATTGCCAGCATTAGATATTATTGGTATTACTATAGGTACTACAGATTTAGCTGATAACCAATTGTTAATCACTATGATTTTTTTGGGTCTTGGAATTGGTCCATTGATTTTTGGTCCAATATCCGATAGTATCGGTAGAAAACCAGTGGTTTATATGGGTTTTACACTATTCATTATTGCCAGTTTCATGTGTATTTATTCTACCAGTCTATCGGTAATGATTACAGGTAGAATTCTTCAAGGTATTGGGTTGTCTGCACCTAGAACCATCGCAATTGCAATGATACGAGATATATATACAGGTGATTATATGGCTCGTATTATGTCATTTATTACTGTAGTTTTTATTCTTGTTCCTATTATTGCTCCTGCTATTGGTAAATCCGTATTAGACCATTATAACTGGCAGGCAATATTTTATATACAGTTAGTATTTGGTGTATTAGTTACCTTTTGGTTTTGGAAGCGGCAAGATGAAACCTTAGATCTATCCAAACGCATTAAATTTACATCTTCTATTTTTACAGATGGTCTAAAAGAACTTATCAAATACAAAACTACAATTGGATATACATTGATTTCTGGTTTTATTGTAGGATCCTTTTTAGTGTACCTGAGTAGCTCTCAACAAATTTTTGAGCAACAATACCAGCTCAAAGATGAATTTCCATATATATTCGCATTATTAGCTATTTCTATTGGTACAGCCACTTTTTTAAATGGTACACTAGTATTAAAATATGGTATGGAGAAATTGATTACTGTTTCCCTGTTAGGGTATTTTGGGATTTCGTTACTATATATTATATTATTTTATGGAGAAGCTAACCCTAATATTGTAGTGCTTTTGTTTTTCTTCGGGATGCAATTCTTTGCTATTGGGTTTTTGTTCGGAAACTTAAGAGCTGTGGCCATGCAACCTGTTGGTCATATCGCAGGAATAGCTGCAGCCATTACAGGATTTATCTCTACTATTATGGCTGTTCCTATTAGTACATATATCGGAAGATTTGTCACAGATACTGCCTTACCACTATTTATTGGATTCTTGATTTGTGCTGTGCTTTCTATAGTAATTTTGGTATATCTAAAAGTTTCTGAGAAAAAGTAAAATTACAAGATAAACATGCACATGCTAAGCTTTTTTTTTACTATCAGTATCTTGAGGAATAGATAATTCTCCATCACCTACAATTGCAAACTTATCTCTCTTGGATCCATATCCAAAATTAGAAGATCGACGGTACTTATTTTGGAAATCTGCGAATTTTCTTTTTCGCCAAGATTTCTCTTTATTTTGATGTTCCATATGATATATTTTAACGTTAGTTGCTTGATTAACAATTAATTTCCTTTCTAAGTTATATTTTTTTTTAGAATTTATTTAATTTCTTAACATCAAATTATAATTATTTTGATGATTTTCCTCTAATTTTCCTCTGCCTTATTATGAACACTATTGGAATGATTATTGTTCTTTCTTATCTTTAGAAAATACCTTGGTTATGAAAACATATATAAATTCATTTATTTTTTTAATTCTTTTGATTCCATTTACCTATGCTCAATTCCCTTCTGAAAGCAGTGATATCACGAATGTATCTGATGGGTATGTAGGTCACGAAGATGCATTAATTAATGACGTAGTTAAATTAGAATTTGATGTAAAAAACTCTAAGGTATCTTTCGATTTTGTTTCTGAAGATACTAGTGGTACTATTGGTGGTTTAGATTTTAAAATATCATTTAATCCCGAAGATCCTGATAATGCATACTTTAAAGGTACCGCACTTGTAAATACTTTAGATACCGATAACTTTTTAAGAGATGGTCATCTTATGTGGGAAAAGTTTTTCTATAAAAAGAAATATCCAAAAATATCTTTTGTAAGCTCCCAAGTTGTTCATTTTGGAAACAATAATTACAAAGTAATTGGAGATTTGACTATTAAAGGTGTTACTAAAGAAGTAATTATTAACTTTACCTTAGATATTACTACAAAACTTGCAGGAAAAACTACGATTTACACTAGTGATTATGGTGTCAACATTCACGATGAACGTGAAAAAAACAAACTAAATATTGTTTTTGACTTCCCAATTCTGAAGTAACTCTAAACTACAAGTTAAAATTTTATATATTAATATTATATGCTTTGGCGAGTCTTTCTGAAGTCGATAGTACTACATTGTATGCTATATTCATTTCTTTTAATCGAGTAATTTTAATCTTATTATCTCGCTCCTTTGTATTCTCCTTGTAAATTGATCGACTTATCATGTGATTTGTTTTTTTATGTATCCAATATTCCCATGTACAAAGTTACACAGTAATCATAAGCCAGATAAGGGTATAAATACGGTTTTTATTAGGGGATTTAAACCCTTTATTCTTTTTCACAAAAAAAGGTCTGATTACCATATCAGACCTTTTTTTAATGATTCACTATGATAATTGATATATAGTTTAGATTTTATTTCCGTGGATATCTAATTCTGTAACCACTTTATTTAGTTTTTTAACCTCTTCCAACTGCGTTGCTTTATCTCCTACAACTAGATAAATCATTTCATTCTCTTTATAATATTTAGAAATGATTGATTTAAAATTTAATTCATTCATTTCAACAAGTTCTTTTTGATCATCTTCAATAAACGATTCAGACTTATTGTATTTGCTCATTTCTCTTAGGATATTTAATTTATCACCTAAACCTTCATAAGCCCTAGTACTTCCTTTCAGAATTTTAGTCTTTGTAGTTTCTGCTGCATCCTTATCAAAACTTTCTTCATAATTAGTGATCATTCCTTCAATAATTTTTAAAGAAGGTAACGTTGCATTTGCACGAACACTTGTTCTTACCGCTAAAGGGCTAATATTTTTTAACGCTCGAATCCCTGAATATGCCCCATACGTATACCCTTTTTCAATTCTTAATGTTTGGAATAATCTTCCGCTAGATCCTCCTCCAAGTATTTCATTGGCATAATTTAGATTATTAAATTCCTCATTAGAAGCTGATAGTGCTAAGTTACCTATGAAAATTACAGATTGTTTCGCATTTGGAACATCTATAAAATATAATTGATCTGTTTTATTGTTTATTACCGTTTCTGGTTGAGGGATTTCTACTTTTTCGGTATTCCAATTTGTTGCTAAGGATGATAATGCATCATTGACTGTTTCTTTAGTAATATTACCAGCGATGTGAAAAGCTGCATTTTTTGAAGAAAGTGTGTTATAATGTGCTTTTACATCCTCTAGTGTAATATTATTAATTGTTGTTAATGTTCCTGAATTAGGTGTTCCCAATATATGTTGATCTCCATACACTAGTTTATTAAAATTGATAGATGCAATTGAATTAGGGTTGGCTTCTCTACCTTTTAAACTTGTTTGTAACGCTTGTTTTAAACGATTATACTCTTGTTCATCCCAGCGAGGTTGCAATAAAATCTCTTCAACCAATGCTAAAGTTTCTTTAAAATTCTTAGATAAACAAGATCCTGTTATACGAATTTCTTCACTACCACTAAACATGTTGATTGAAGCTCCTAATAACCCAATCGCTTCTTCTAATTCTGCAGGGGTTTTACTAGCAGTTCCTTCCATCATTAGACTTGTCATTAAACTAGATATTCCTGATTTATCCAATGGATCTAATAAATGCCCTCCATCTATTGTAATATCAAAACTTACTAATGGTAATTCTTTATTTTCAATACCAAAGATTTTAATACCATTAGAAGCTTCACTTGTCCATACGGCTGGTGCTTTAAATAAAGGCAGTTCTCCAAAGTCTGGTTCACTGCGATCATGAGTAGATGGTGTTTTTTCATATACTGCCTCTTCTCCCTGACTTACTTCTTCATTTGCAACATCATTCTTAACTTCTTCTATCCAAACCGATGCCTGATTTGATCCAGTAACAGCGAGCTCTAACTGTCCTTTTGGTACTACACTAGTCATTACATAATTCTTACCTTTTATATAAGTATTATATACTCTCATTACATCATCTCTACTCACCGCATTGGTTAACTTTGCGGTTTTAGAAATATATCCTGGATCTCCATTGAACTCATTATCTTGCACCAATTGAAAGGCTTTATTTAGTACAGTACTAAAGCCTTGATACAATCCTGTTTCTAATTCTGCTTTTATTCTTTTTAATTCATTATCCGTAAATCCGTCTTTTTCGAACCTTGCTAAACCTTCAGTAATAGCTGCTTTTATACTATCTAAATCTTTTCCAACATTCGCTCTAACTCCAAAGGTGAATTCTCCAGCCAATTCATTAGAATTTTGAAAAGAAAAAGGTCTTGGAGCCAATTTTTTCTCCTCAACCAGTACTTTGTATAACGGTGATTTCTTACTACCAGTTAATAACTGACCTAAAATCTGTAATGCATATACATCTTTATGATATTCTTCTACAGTTGGAAATACCATTCTAAGTTCTGGTAATTTTGCAAAATTATCTTCAAAATACAGTGACTTACTTTCTGATAATGTAACAGGCATAGGTGTTAAAGGTTCTACTTCTGGTCCTTTTTCAATTTCACCAAACCATTTTTTAACTAATTCTTTAGTCTTTTCTACATCAATATCACCTGCGATCACCAAAGAACCATTACTTGCTCCGTAATACTTTTTATAAAACTCCTTAACATCTTCTAAAGTAGCAGATTGTAAATCTGGTAAAGATCCGATAACCGTCCAACTATATGGGTGCCCTTCTGGATACAAATTCTTTCTAATGATTTCATCTGTATACCCATATGGTGCATTATCCACACGTTGACGTTTTTCATTTTTAACGACTTGCTTTTCTCTTTCTAAAGCAGCTTCAGTTACCGTATTAATCATATACCCATAACGATCAGAATCTATCCATAAGATTTTCTCAAATGCATCCTTTGGGACTACTTCATAATATACAGTACCATCGGTCCAGGTTCCGCCATTTCTTTGACCACCCCATTCAGGAATTAATTTTCTATTTGCACCAACTGGTGTATTTTCTGAGTCATTAAACGACATATGTTCGAAAAAATGAGCGAACCCCGTTTTACCTGGTTTTTCTCTATTAGAACCTACATGCATCATCGTTGCTACAGCTACAATGGGATCACTATGATCTTCATGTAGAATTACTTCTAACCCATTATCTAAAGTAAATTTTTCATAATCTATTTTGAATTCTGATGTTTCCGAAGTATCTGAAATTTCGGCTTTTTCTTCGGATGTAGAACAGGAGAAAACTATCACTGAAAATGCAGTAATAGCAGTGATTTTTTTAAAAAATGACATGCGTGCAATTATTTTGATTAATGAATATTTAAGTTAGTTAAGAGTCAAAAATATAAAAACAAATACTATTATATTATAAATTAATTGTAAAAGCTGAGAACCTTCCGTGATTAGACAACGAAATACTAGTATCCAACAGGAGATTATTTACACTAATCACTGGAATATGATTTCTATCTTTTTCAATAGCAATCGATGATTCTTCGATCTCAAATATATCGGCAATACAATCCTTAAGTATACTCTTATATTTTAATGCTGAATTATCTAATATCTTATAAACATAAGATTGGTTATAATTACAAGTAGCTATGGTATGTACATATTCTTTTGTAATCCAAGAACTCGTTATGTATTTATAATTATCTACAGTAACAATATCATTAGTACATATAAAATCTTTAGGGTTGTATTTAGGTGAAACTGAAAAACGTCTCTGATGAGCCTTGTATGTTGCTTCTTTCATACTCCACAACTTCCAAACCATTTGATTAGGATTCTGTGCAGTATGTATCATAGATTGTTCAGACGAAGTACATATTTTTTGCAACCATCCTTTTCTACGCCAATTACTTTGTATTGAAGCTAGATTAAAATCAACGATATCATTACCTATCATTTTGCATCCAATTTATCCTGAATTACCTCTATAGAAGCCTTTACGGTAAGCATTTTATCCATACCATCATTATCTATTTCAATACCAAATTCATCTTCAACATCAAGAATTACATCTACCAAATTGGCAGAGTTGATTTCTAAATCATTTATGAAATTTGTATCCTCAGAAAGTTGTTGTAGTCCTTCCTGATTTTGCACATAAGGTTCTATAATAGTTTTTAGTTTAGACAGTAATTCTTCTTTTGTCATGAAATTATAAATTATTAATATTTTTTAAAGATAACACAAGCATTCACATCACCAAATCCGAAACTTGCTTTTGCAACTATGTTAAGAGGTTCTTCAATTGTTTTTGTGGGGACACATTCTCTGGCAATCATAGCTTCAATATCTGGATTCAAGTCTTCACAATTTATATTACCAAATACAAACCCTTCTTTTAGTTGCAGAACAGTTGCCACACTTTCAATACTACCAGAAGCAGCTAAACAATGTCCAACCAAACTTTTCAATGAATTTATATAAGGAAAATGTTTTCCTTTTCTACCTAGCGCATCGCACCAATTTTTGATTTCTGTTGCGTCCTTTGTAGTTGCAGTAAGGTGTCCATTTATTGCATCGATATTGTTAGCATCTATTCCAGAATGTATGACAGCTTTCTGTATACATTGTTTCACCGCTACGTTATTAGGAGCAGTCATGCTACCACCGTTTCTCTGACCACCACTATTAACATGTCCTCCTAAAATTTCAGCATAAATTGTGGCTCCTCTTTTTTTAGCACTATCCAAACTTTCAATGACCAAAGCTCCTGCTCCACTACCAGGAACAAAACCACTAGCTGTAGCGCTCATCGGTCTAGACGCAGCAATGGGATTATCATTGTATCTATGAGGAAGTATTCGCATAGCATCAAATCCACCCCAAACATAGGGTCCACTATCACTGGTACTACCTGCTAATATAATTTCTGCTTTACCTGATATAATTCGATCATAAGCCATCAATATCGCTTCAGTACCTGTACTACAAGCAGAAGAGTTTGTTGTAGTTATATTGCCGCAACCTATCATTCCTCCTAAAAAAGCACTAATACCACTCGCCATGGTTTGAATCACAGAAGTACTTCCTAGTCTTCTAACCTTTCCTTCGTCTACTTTATAAATGGCTTCTCTAAATTTATCAACTCCCAATATTCCAGTTCCAAATATTACTCCTGCATCCCATAAGGGTTCTGATGTTTTATCTATGATAGGTAATCCAGCATTTTTCCAAGCATCTAACCCAGCAATAACTCCATACTCTAATCCAGAAGCCTTTAATCCTTTTAATTGAATTGAGTTAAAGTAATTGTTTAAGTAATCATTTTCATACATAGGTTTACCAGCAATTTGACATGAAAAATTTAACGTGTTTAATTCGTCTATATAGCGAATACCCGATATACCATTTAGTATAGAGTTTTTAAATTCTGAAACGTTCATTCCATTTGGTGCAACAACACCCAAACCAGTAATCACCACTTGTCTTCTATCCATCAGTTCTACAAGAATTAATGATACTTACTATTTTTCCTAATGCGTTTTTGGATTCTGGCATCACTGGTAATAATGGCCATACATGTGGCATATTATTACCCAGAATAACTTCTAGAGGTATCATATTTTTTTTCAAAATATCAATAAAAACTTCTTGATCAGGTGCTAATATATCATCTGTAGCCAAAAAAAGATATATCGGCGGAAAGCTCTCAAAACTTCCGTACAACGGAGAAATAATAGGATTGGTTAACGCATATGAACCTGCACACATTTTATTGGCTGATAAAACACCTTTTATACCTAATATTAAATCCTTAGCGTCTTTTTCCTTTATTTTAGGATTCGTTAAACTTGCGTCCATCACTGGCGTAATCGGTATAACCTTAGCTGGAGGTGTAAGTTTTTCTTTTATCAATCTTTGTACAAGTGTGAGTATTAAATTACCTCCTGCAGAATCACCGATTAAAACAATATTTGAACCATCATAACTCTTAAGAGCTTCTAAATACACCTTATAAGCGTTCTCAGTAATTATATCAATAGTATGTTCTGGAGCTTTAGGATAATCTACTAACCAACCTGCACTATTAGTACTAGAAACTATTTTAGAAATAAATTGCCAATTTTCTTTAGTTGGTCCACACACAAAGCCTCCACCGTGAAAATAAATTGTTACTTGGTCCTTTTGTATGGTATAGGGATTAATGATCTGAACTATACTCTTATCAACTTTTAAAGTCTTTACATTTTTTCCTCTAACCAATCGTTTTTTGGGAACATGGATATCATCTTTTCTTTTTTTTACATAATCAATAGGATCTTGAGACCAAGATTTCTTTACCTTTTTTAACTTTAGTATTAATTTTACTATTGAATATCCAAAACTCATTCTTTACTCTTTAACTAGACAATCATTCCTGCTATTTCGCCTTTTGCGACTAAGGTATTTTCCATATTATATAATGCAACCTTACATTTTAGTTTATTAAACCTAAAATACTGCTTTTCGGATATAACAAAAACCTTTTCTCCTGGTAATACTGATTTATAAAAATCAATTGCAGTACTACTCATTGCTACTTGAATATCATCATTGCTTAATTGATCTTTACTTATATATATTCCGAGACATACTAATCCAATTTGCGCCATAATCTCAGTAAGAATAACACCTGGAGTGATTGGTTTATCTTTAAAATGGCCTTTATAAAAGTATTCATCCGTTTTTAATGTATAACTTCCTTTAATTCGATCATTATCAACTTCAATAATTTCATCTACAAACAAAAAAGGAGTTTCGTATGGTAACCGTTCAATAATCTGTTTTTCTGTCAAAATAATTCTATTTTAAAAAGCACATCCATTAGGCAAAGGTGCTACAGTTTCTAGTTCATCAGCAAAATTAGTCTCTATAATCTGCGCTGAAAACCCTTTAGATACACTACCCATAAAAACCTTATTACCATACCCTTTATTATTCATATGTGCCCTAATGTACACTACCTGATCTTTCTTTATATTCACTGGTCCTCCAGATCTTATAAACGGTTGTTCATTTACATGACTATGCGCTAGTATTCTACGATGAATTAATGTTTTATCCTCAGAAATAATTTCCCACCAATCCGCATATTGATCACATCCCAGATCTGGACTTTTGATCTCTACATTAAATGTATAATTGCTGTCCTCACCAGACACAAATATGTTTATCACATCTGCCATGATTTGAGGAGCTACATTATTTTCTATCTCAGTACTATTATTGTCTGCGCAAGCAGTCATATAAATCGTTACTATGAGTATATATGTCATTATATTTTTCATAATCTAGAATATGTTTTCTTTTTTTAGAATAACAACACTATTGTCTGGTAGTGTAATAGATAATTCTTCTTCTTTAGCCAAAAAATCTCTTTGATAAGAATCTAAACTACAGAAATCTGTAAATGTTCTACCGTTGATATTTTGTATAACCGATCCTTGTCGTAATCCTTGTTTCCACGCTTCACTGTCTACAATTACTTTCACCACTGTAATTTTATTATTTTCAAAAACGAATGCACAACCATATCCCTTTCTAGATTCTTCAATGCACAATTGATTTGTATAAAGTTTATCATTTTTCAGGCTTAAAAAAAGCGTGCTATCTCCCCATAAACTGTTCCCAATTTTGTTACTTTTTTTACTAAAATCAAATATCCCTGCTAGTTCGATCTTATTTGTTTTAATATTTGAAAACTCTAATACAGATGACTTCTCTTTACTTAGTTTTCCGTTGAAATCATAAAATCCGCTATACACATCCTTTCTTTTATGATCAAGAGCCTTTATTTGATTGTAATTTTTAATATATACATCAGAAAAAGTTGCACCGGTATCTAATAAGAAACGTAATCGTTCATCATTAAAATTTAGAAAAGCATAAGGTCTTTTATCGGCATAATCAAAATCAATTATATGCATATCTTTGAGATCATCAGGATAGAAATCATGATTATACATCACCACATATTTTTCTTTATAATTGATAATCCAGTTAAAATGTGCAATAATATCTACTCCTAAAATCCCATCGATATTATAACAAGAAAAGATATCACTATCATTGGTTTTAAGAATCCTATGTTTTGTAATTCTTGCTGAAGCTAAATTTACAGAATCACTTTTGTAATATCGCAACCTGCTTTTTTCTTTACTGGAAGAAGTCATTCTTTGCGTTTTTGATGTTTTCTTAAGCTCTTCTTTTACCCAGGAAAACCCTACAGAATGTGTTGCTCCAGTGTCAAAAACAAATTGTTTTTCTACTCCATTAAACTGAATTGGAATAATAATCAAGCCTAAATCATTTCTAAACGGAATTGTATCTCTAAATGGTTTCTGAGCAAATAAAGACACACTACAAATCAAAAAGAGAATAAGAGTTTTTATTTTCATAGGTTACAATTATCTAGTATTACTTCTTACCATTCTAATAATATTCTTTGTGCTGAGAATCCAGGGCCAAAACTTAGCATAAGTCCTGTTTCTCCTTTTGCTGGTTTTTTATCCATAAATCTTTCTAAAACATAGAGAACGGTAGCACTACTCATATTACCATATTCTTTCAGAACCGCTTTAGTATCATCTATATTTTTGCCTAGAGCTCCAAAAAGCTCTTCAACAGTTTGTACTATTTTCTTACCACCAGGATGAAAAATGAGATGATCTATTTCCTCAATAGATTTACCATGTTTTTTTAGAAATGGATGTACTATATCTGGAAAATGTCTTGCAATTTTTTCAGGAACTTCTTTATCCAATACCATTTGCAACCCTCCATTTGTTAATTTAAATCCCATCATCGTAGTAGCATCGTAAAAATGGTACATCTCATCTGCAATAATAGTTGGACCACTAGCATCTTCTTCGGATGAAAGTAAGGTGCAGGCAGCTCCATCACCAAAAATGGCAGCACTTACAATATTTACCATACTAAAATCATCAAGTTGAAATGTAGCCGTAGGAGATTCTATTGCAATAACAGCAGCTCTTTTTCCTGGGTTAGCTTTAAGGAAGTTTCTAGCATATATAATTCCTGAAACTCCTGCAGCACAACCCATTTCTGTAACAGGAAGTCTAACGATATCTTGTCTTAAATTCAATGCATTGATAATATAAGCATCCTGTGATGGAATCATAATCCCTGTACAACTTACTGTGATTATATAATCTAATGATTTTGAATCCCATCCTGCTTTATCCAATGCCTTTTTTACAACAGATTCTCCTAATTTTTTTACTTCTCGAATATATATATCATTCTTTTCTTGGAAAGAAGTAGCTGTAAAAACTTCTTCTATACTCATGATTCCGAATCGTCTATCGACAGCAGCGTTTTCAAAAATTTTAAGTACTTTTCTTCTAAAACGACCTTCTTGTCCTGTAAGCCAAGTTGAAACAAAAGGTAATATTTCCTTAGTTTCTCTAACGTATTCTGGCAACTCCTTAGCTACCGTTGTTATTTTTACACTCAATCTTTCTCCCTTTAATTTATTAACTATTGATAATCCAACGATATCTAAAAGCTCATTTCCAATCTAACTGATACGAACTAATTTGTAACTCTTTTGCAAAATCAACTAATTCCCTTTTCTTAAACCCTCTTTTGATTGAAATCAAGCCGTCATATTTCGCAATATATCCTTTGATAAAAAAGAAACTAAATAATTTAAACAGGTAATACGAAACCTTGTTTCTATGAATATCATTAATAATCACTGCTTTAGACACTAAGGATATGCTTTTCTTAAGTACATTTTTTATCTGCTCATCATCGAAATGGTGCAATGTGAGTGTGCAAATAATTATATCACAATGAAAATCCTGTTTTGTTACTGTCAAAATATCTCTATGAAAAAACTCTATTTCGGGATAAGATATACTTAATTTCCTAGCCTGAATTACACATTTTTCGTTATTATCAATACCAATTAATTTTAGTTTAATTCCTTTTTTTCTTGAAGAATTAATTAATTGCCTTAAAATCTCTCCGTCTCCACACCCAAAATCTATAATAACCCATTCCTTAACTACATCTTCTTTTTGTATTAGATTAAAAACCGTCTTGATAGTTACATTATTTCCTCCTAATAATTTATTTGCTCTAGAAATATCTTGTAAAGCTATATTTAAAGCTTGTTCATCAACTTCTGGATCATCCATAAGTTCTTCCTCGTTACTTCTATGTCTTAGATTTATCAACATGCTAATGGTTTTCCGTGAGTTTGTTTAATTATTTGAGGAACAATTGATGGAATAATATTCGCAACATTATGAGCAATTTGCTGAAATCCTTGATGCAATAGTATCTTTTGCAGAATTCTACCTGCATACAATCTTTTAGAAAAAGTGGTATTCCATTGTAAACGATATAAGGCTTCAATATCTTCTCTTGAATACTTTATGCCTTTATACTCTTTTACTAATAATTCACATAAAATTTGAGCACTTTGAATCGCCATTGCCATTCCATTACCGCACAAAGGATGTATTAATCCTGCTGCATCTCCTGTCATAAATATATGATTTTCTACAGGTTCTTTTTTATCAAAATTGATTTGACTAATGGTAACTGGTTTCTCTAATACTGGTTTCGAATGTTTGAAAAAATCTTTTAAATGAGGGTTTTTAAAGAGTACTTCCTCTTGAAAACTATCAATATCTTTATACTTCTTAAAAGTTTTATAATTCACCAAATAGCAAGCATTTACGATATTATTTTCTACCATAGATAATCCGCAATATCCTCCTTCAAAATTGTGTAATGCCACTTTATTAGAATCAAAATCTGATATATAATGTGCTTTTACTGCTAACCAAGGTGATTTTTTATTACTAAAGTTACGTTTTAAGCTTTTATCTAATATTGAACGTTTTCCATATGCCCCAATAACATATTGACTGGTTATCACCTCATTATTAGCTGTTTTTACTTTTATATTTTCTCCTTTATATTCAATATCCAAAACCTGATCATTAAGCATTTCTACACCTAAATCTTTGGCTATATTCCATAAATAATGATCCATTGCATATCGACTAATACCAAAACCGCCCAAAGGAAGTTTACTTTTAATCATCTTCCCTTTTAAAGTACTAATATTTAATTCTGAAATTTCAACAGGATTTAATTCATCGATATCGATGCCTAAAAATTCAAAATATGGCAGTATCTCATTAGAAATATATTCTCCACAAACTTTATGTCTAGGATAGGTGTCTTTTTCAATGAGCATTACTGGTATCTGAAACTTAGCTAAATGGATAGCACTCGTTAAACCAGCCAAACCGCCACCAATAATCAGTATGTGTTTATGACTATTCATTTATTGAAGATACATATTTTTTAAGCATAAAAAAATCCCAACCAGTAGGTCGGGATTTTTCATAATCAATTACAGGTTTTACCCTTTTGTTTGCGCAATTGCTTGCTTTCTCATATTCTCATTAGGTGAGATTGTTACCTCTACTCTTCTGTTTTTGGATTTACCTTCAGCAGTATTATTATCATATTTAGGTTGAGATTCTCCATAGTATTTCACAGTAAATCTTTGTTGTTCAATCCCTTGTGACACAAGATAGTCCCTAACTGATTGTGCTCTGTATTTTGATAAAATAAAATTAGATTCTTCTTTTCCGACACTATCGGTATGACCTTCTATCAATATCTCTGAGTTAGGATATTCTTGCAGGATATGAGCTAACTTTTTAATTGTTTCCTTAGATGTTTCATTTAACTCGTATTTATTACTTCTAAAATACACACCACTTTCTTCGTCAAAAACAATATTAATATCTTCTTCTATTCTTTCTACTGCTACACTTGGAATCTCTTCTTCTATTTTTTTTGCTTGTTGATCCATTTGATTTCCAATCACAGTACCAACCGTAGCACCTACAATTCCACCGATAACTGCTCCAATTTCTGCTTCTTCGCTAATATTATCACCTATTACTCCTCCAATAATAGCACCTCCAGCAGCACCTACAAAACCACCTATTTCTGCGTTTTTCATGGATTTACAACTTACTATTATAAGTAATATTACTATAGGTACAAGTTTCTTTGTTTTGTTGATTGTGTGTGATTTCATAAAATATTATATTAATTGTTGGTCTTAATTTATCCAATATTATTGCTTAGTAAAACTTAGCATTAGCGTAAACTTTTCTCCTTCAACAATGGTATCATAACTCCAAATCATAGTCGTGGCTTCTAATTCATATAATTGCATACGATAGCCTTTATTATTGGTTACACTTTTCATTTTTTTATTGACTGGTTTCAATATAATGCTGTGGTTAAAACCATACATTTCTTTGGGCACAGACCATATAAAGTTTTGAATACCTTTAGTAGAACAGCTAGAACCAGATAAAGCATAACTGCCAGTATTATTATTAGCAATAAACTCCCAATTGGTATCTTCAATACAAGTAGAAGGGATATTATCTAGTATACTGATATTATATGTTCCCTTACGATTAGTATCATAATTTACTTCTTTTAATATCCATACTCCATTAATAGAATTTTCTGCTGCTCTAGTTAATTTATCTGATGCTCCACAGCTTAATAAGAGCGCGCATATTAAAAGTGTAAAAGAAGTTTTCAAGGTGTTGGTTTAAAAGAGGTTTATTATACTTTACAGTACAAATATCACGATCCTGCTCGTTCCAAACCACATCATAAATAGTGAAAACAAAACCACTGTTTTCAGGGGGTTACCATATTAGTAGAAACAAAAAATCCCCAATAAAACAATTGTTTTATTGGGGAAATATACTATTATAAAGTGTATTGTTTAATCCACTGTTTTTTTAGCGTCTTCTATCATTTTATCGTTAGCCAAAATTCCAAACTCAACCCTTCTGTTTTTAGCCCTTCCTTCTGCAGTTGCGTTATCATATTTAGGTAGCGTTTCTCCGTGAAAATAGGTAGTCAATCTGGTTTTGCTTATTCCTTGAGAAATCAAGTAACTTGTAACCGAATTTGCACGTTTTTTAGATAATTCCATATTATAAGCATCATCACCAGAACTATCCGTATGTCCATCAACTATAATATTAGTATCAGGATACTCTTTAAAAATTCTAACAAGTTTATCAAGGTTTTCCCTTGATTTTGTATTAATATTAGATTTATTGGTGTCAAAATACACACCACTGTTTTCATCAAGTATAATATCAATTCCTTCTCCTACTCGTGTAACTTCTGCTCCTGGTAGTTCTTCTTCAATTTTCTGAGCTTGTTTATCCATTTGTTTACCGATAACTCCACCAGCAACTCCACCAACAACACCTCCAATTATAGCTCCTAATACAGAATTTTCTTTGTTACCAACATTATTACCGATCACTCCTCCAAGAACAGCTCCTGCGGTTGTACCTATTACAGCACCTTTTTGTGTATTATTAGCATTTTGTACTGCATCACAACCAGTTAATAATGTGGTTGCGATCAATATCACTCCTATTTTTTTAAAGCTTGATTTTATCATTGTGTTGTTTTTTTTACTGTATTTTATTAAAATTCATTGTAATAACGAATGGCTTACCTTCTAAACTTACTGTTTGTGTCCAAGTCATTGTTGTTTCATCCAGATGTTTCAGCGTCATTCTGTATCCTTTATTATTATTTGTACTTCTTTTCTTTTCGTCAATTGGTTTAAAAAGAAAACTATAATCGCCATTATCTGCTGGCGCAGGAATAGTAAACCTAAAATTACGAGCTCCTGTAGAAACACATTGACTATCATTTACGGTATACATACCAGTATTATTATTAGGAATAAATTTCCAGATACCTCCTGTAAGACATTCTGCTGAAGCATCATTATACAGCGTAACTTCAAATACTCCAGAACGATCGTACGATATTTTATCCAATGACCATTCTCCTTTTAATGTTTTCTTTGCAGCTATAATGGTTTTCTGACTGGCAGAACAAGAAGCCAACAAAATAATTGTGAGTAATAAGATTAATTTTTTCATAAAGATTATAAATTTATGTAAGTAAAATTGGTTACCAGTTTACTATTCAAATATCAAGATATCTGAATACTTCCTCTAAAAATCCGTGTAAACTTTTGCTATTAATTAGATAAAATGCAAAGATTTTGGATAAAAATCATTTGAACACTATTCTGTAATATCATGGGTGAGTTTTTGGTTTTAAAAGTTATATACTAAGGTATGTAAATTCTAAAACGGAATAAAGAATATTATCATATATTAATTCTTACGGTTAACAGAATTTAACAGCATGAGTTAATATATTTTTAAATTTTTGAAAAAGATTAGTTCTGTTCCTTAGGTACTCTAAAAAGAAGAAAAATACCTAAAACAAAGAATACTACTAAAAATAACACAGCATTCCTCATACTTCCAGTAATCAAATCTACTGTCGCGTAAATTCCCATTCCGATGACAATTCCAACTTTTTCTGAAACATCATAAAAACTGAAATACGAGGTTGTATCTTCTGTTTTTGGTAAAAATTTAGAATATGTAGAACGCGACAATGCTTGAATACCTCCCATAACAAGTCCTACAAAACCAGCTGTACCATAAAACTGAATAGGCTCTGTAACAAAGAAAGCGTAGACACAGAGTATTACCCAAATGATATTTATACCGATTAACGTTGGGACGTTGCCGTATTTTTTTGAACACATAGAAGTCAAAAACGCGCCTCCAACTGCTACTAATTGAATAATCAATATACTAAGTATTAATCCCATTGTTTTCTCACTATCGCCTCCCCAGTTTATCTCTTGTTCTCCGAAATAGGTAGCTACTAACATCACTGTTTGCACTGCCATACTATATACAAAAAAGGCTACTAAATACCGCTTAAGCTTAATATTATCGCCCATGTTTTTCCAAACGGTCATTAGCTCTCTAAAACCGTTGAACAAAACATTACTTGTTAATTTATGACCCGTATTTCCTTTGGGTAAATAATAATATGAAAATTGACTAAAAAGAATCCACCATACTCCTACCATAATAAAAGAGTATTTCATAGCATCGATTCTAGCCTCGTCTGTTGGTGCAGTCATTACCATTCCTAAATTAACCAGAAGTAGGATAACACTCCCAATATATCCTAAAGAATATCCTTTTGCACTTATACTATCATGCTGCTCGGGAAATGCAATGTCAGGCAAATAGGAATTATAAAAAACGATACTTCCCCAAAACCCAACAAGTGCCAAAACATAGCATAATAGACTAAAATATATCTGATCTACACTAAACCAGTATAATCCAATACAAGATAATGCACCTAGATAGTTGAAGAATTTCATGAATGTTTTTTTATTACCCAAGTAATCTGCGATACCAGATAATATTGGAGACACTAAGGCTACTATTATAAATCCAATAGCGGTTGCGTAGTTAATCAGTGGTGTGCTTCTTATGGCTCCTCCAAAAATTTCAATTGTTTCTCCCTTTTCAAATAATGAACCGTAAAAAATTGGAAATACAGCTGATACTATAGTTAAACTATATACAGAATTTGCCCAATCATAAAAAGCCCAGGCGTTTAGTAATCTCTTATGTCCTTTTGGTAGTATTTCTCGCATCTTTTATATTAAAAAAGCTGTTCTGGGTTGTTCCAGAACAGCTTCTAAAATAAGTATAATCTTTGTAAGAATTGTAAAATTACAATTATTTAAAACTTGTAACTCCAAATTTTCTAGCTTCTGCTTTTGCTGCAGGTGCCCAAGCATTGAGATTTGCAATACGAGTATCATTTGATGGATGTGTACTCATAAATTCGGGTGGTGCTTGACCTCCGCTATTTGCTTTCATACGTTTCCAAAGTTCTGCAGCCTCATCTGGGTTATATCCTGCTATAGCCATTAACGTCAACCCTATTTTATCAGCTTCGGTTTCATGACTTCTACTAAATGGTAGCATTACTCCTAATTGACTTCCTAATCCGAAAGCAGTTCCTATAATTTGCTGAGTTTGTTCATTTTGTCCACTTGCAGCAACGGCTGTCGCAACACCTGCTACCTGCTGGATTTGTCCTGCACTCATACGCTGTTGTCCATGATTAGCAATCGCATGTACTACTTCATGTCCCATAATAGCAGCAACACCTGTCTCGGATTTTGCAATTGGTAAAATACCCGTATAAAATGCAATTTTTCCTCCTGGCATAGCCCATGCATTTACTGCTTTGTCGTCTATAAGGTTATATTCCCATTTATAATCCTTTAGGTAACCTTGATGACCATTAGCATTTAACCATCTTTCTGCCGCTTTAGCAATCTTCTGCCCAACACGTTTGATCATTTCCGAATCTGATGTACCATTGACTACTTTACTTTCCTCTAATACTTGATTATACTGAGCAAAAGCTGCTGGTAATATTTGTGAATTAGGTACTAACGCCAATGTCTGTTTCCCTGTAAATGGATTGGTTGCACAAGACAGAAAAAGGAATACAGATCCTAATGCAACTATTAATTTTCTCTTTTTCATAATATTATGGATAGATGTGAATTTCGTATGTTAAAATTACAAAATTCAGCACATCCTTTTTAATAAATCCGAATCTATTTATTCACTAAATTCTATGTAAGACCTTAATTATCGATAAACTGTTTTATTTTGCCGTAATGTGTAACTCTGCAAAATCTTTAGGAACGATAAGAGTATTATCTTTCTCGTTGAATGTAAGTTCTTCTAGAGGTACGACTACATTATCAATTTCAATTTCATCAATTTCAAAAGGTACACCGATCAATTCTATTTTCATACGGTCATACTCCGTAACAAACGTACCGTTTTTATGTTGCTGAATAATTATCTCATGTTCTTTTCCAGTAAATGAAAAACTTCTAAGGCTAAATCTACCTTTTGCATAATCATATCCATCTTGAGCATCTTCATATACTTTAGAAACTTCTTTATTTCCTAACTTATAGTATACTTCTAACTTAAGTTCTTCTATTTTCTTCTCACCAACATATTGCTGAATAGGATATTTAGGAATAATAGCTCCTTCTTTTATAAATAGTGGGATTGTATCTAAATCAGCATCTACCCATTGCTCCATTCCTCCTTTGACATACTCTCGAGTCCAGTAATTATACCAATTTCCTCTTGGAACATATAACCTTCTACCTTTTGCATTAGGTTCCTGTACTGGGCATACTAAAATTTGATTTCCAAACACAAACTCATCTGTTCTATAATGCGTTTGGGGATCTAATTGATCATACAATACCAAGGACTTTAGCATTGGTATTCCTTCTTCGGCATATTCCCAGAACATAGTATATAAATATGGTAATAATTGGTAACGTAATTCCACATATTTTCTGGTTACATCTATTACTTCTTCTCCAAAAGTCCAAGGTTCCTGATTTCCATGATCTCCTGATGAATGGGTTCTACAGAAAGGGTGAAACACACCTAATTGTATCCATCGTGCATATAATTCACCAGTTGGATGCTCTGCAAATCCACCGATATCACTACCAGTAAAAGACATACCACTCATACTCATGCGTTGTGCCTGAATATTAGCTATCCAAAGATGCTCCCAAGTGGCAACATTATCACCTGTCCAAGAAGAAGTATATCGTTGTGCTCCAGAATATGCAGATCTAGTAATTACGAACGGTCTCTTTGGATACGCAAATCTTTTTATACCTTCATAGGTTGCTCTCGCCATTTGTGTTCCATAGATATTATGTGCTTTTCTGTGACTGCATGGATTGCCATCATAATTATGACGAACATCATCTGGAAATGTTTTTCCTGGGACCTCCATAACAGCAGGTTCATTCATATCGTTCCAAACTCCTTTGACTCCAATTTCATCAATAAGTTCTTTAAACAATCCTGCCCACCATTCTCTTACTTCAGGGTTTGTAAAATCAGGAAAGAAACATTCTCCTGGCCATACTTTTCCTCTCATATAAGGTCCATCGGCTCTTTTACAAAAGTAATCTTTGTCCATGGCTTCCTTATATACCCAATATTCATCATCAATCTTAATACCAGGATCAATAATCACAATGGTTTTATATCCATCTTCGGCCAATTCTTCGACCATTCGTTTAGGATCTGGGAAATATTCTTTATTCCATGTAAAACATCTAAAACCATCCATATAATCAATATCCAGATAGATGGCATCACAAGGGATTCTTAAATCCCTAAATTTAGTTGTTACTTCCTTCACCTTGCTTTCTGGATAATAACTCCATTTACATTGATGATAACCCAATGCCCATAACGGCGGTAATTCTGGTTTACCGGTAAGATCCGTATATCTGGTTACAACATCTTGCATATCAGGTCCGTAAAAGAAATAATAATTCATTTCTCCTCCATGAGCCCAAAAACTAGTTACATTTCTTCGTTCATTACAAAAATCAAAATACGTTTTGAAGGTGTTGTCAAAGAAAATTCCATAAGCTCTTTCTTCATACATACCTATATAAAAAGGAACACTTTTATATAAAGGATCCTGATCCTTACCAAATGCATATTGATCTGTAGCCCAATTCTCTATTCTTTTTCCTTTTAAGTTCAAATGCATCGGTTTATCTCCTAAACCATAGTAGCATTCTCCCTGAGGAGCAGATTTACTCATCTTAACGATGTTTCCGCCATACTCATAACTTTGTTCCCAATGAAACCCCCAATCATCTTTACAAATGATATTTCCTTCTCTGTCTTTAATAGTTACATGAACATTAGCTTTCGCAATACACACCTTTACTTTTTTGGTAGTAATCACGTACTCATCATCAAACTCGCTAACATCTAATTCACTATATCCTCGTACCCCTTTTTCACTAATGGCATAAGAAAAATCTTTTTCAAAATTATTATCGGTTGCGTATCTAAAACGAATAACACTACCTCTTATAATGGTAACTTGAAGAATTACACCATTTTCTGTAATAAAGTTAATCTTATCTACATGTTGTGAAAACGAAGTGATTTTTCCTGGAAATAAGTTTCCTTTTATTTCTAAATCAGTATTGGTTATCATAGCTGGTTGGTTTCTTTTTCTTACACATTTTGTTATGTAAAAGAACAATATCTATTTTTAAAAATAAACTCTTTTATGCAGTATTTATTAAGAGAAATTAACGAAAACGTTTGAAACTGAATTGAATTAACAATTGTTTAATAAAGTAACATTAAAGTTTTAAATATCATCTAAATATTTACCTCTTATCTATAGCAAATACCATTACTCCCAAAGGAGGAATATTAATTTCTGCAGCATAATTTCGATGATGCCAGTTTTCCTTTTGGATCTCTATCTCATGTTCATTAAAAATACCGCTCCCGCCATATTTTTTATCATCACTATTTAAAATAGGTATCAATTTACCTTCACTCGGCAGTCCAATGCGATACTTAGTTCTTGGCACTGGTGTAAAATTACATGCGATTATAAGTGAATCTTGTTCTTTATTACCCTTTCTTATATAAGCCACTACAGAATTTTCATGATCGTCATAACTAATCCACTCAAAACCATCAGCATCAAATTGTTTCTGATATAGTCCAGGATACTTTTTATAAATCGTATTAAGATCTGTGATCAGTTTTTTCACACCTGAGTGATAATCATATAGCAATAGATGCCAATCTAGGCTACTTTGAAAATTCCACTCTTCCCTTTGTCCGAATTCTGATCCCATAAATAATAAATTGGTACCAGGATGTGTAAACATATAGCTGTACAGTAATCTTAGATTTGCAAATTGTTGCCATTCATCGCCAGGCATTCTACCAATAATACTTTTCTTACCATAAACTACTTCATCATGGGATAGAGGAAGCATGAAATTTTCTGTAAAAGCATAGGTCATGCTAAAAGTAAGGTCATTCTGATGGTGTTTTCTATAGATCGATTCTTTAGCAAAATATTGTAATGTATCGTGCATCCATCCCATCATCCATTTCATACCAAAACCGAGGCCTCCACTAAAAGTAGGTTTGGATACCATAGGAAAAGATGTTGATTCTTCTGCTATAGTTTGTACATCAGGAAAACTTTTATAGACTTCTTCATTCAATTCTTTCATAAAAGTAACTGCTTCCAGATTTTCTCTTCCACCATATATATTAGGTTCCCATGCTCCATCTTCTCTAGAGTAATCTAAAAACAACATCGATGCTACTGCATCTACACGTAAACCATCTGCGTGGTATTGATCTAACCAAAAAATAGCATTACTAATCAAAAAGCTTTTTACCTCGTTTCTACCGTAATTGAATATTAAGCTTTTCCAATCGGGATGATATCCTTTTCTTTTATCAGGATGTTCATACAAACTGGACCCATCAAAAAATCCCAATCCGTGTGCATCTTCAGGAAAATGTGAAGGAACCCAATCTAATAAGATTCCAATATCATTTTGGTGTAATTTATCTACCAATAATTTAAACTCTTCTGGGTAACCAAAACGTGAAGTCGGTGCAAAATAGCCTGTAAGTTGATATCCCCACGATGGATCATAAGGATATTCCATAATAGGCATCAATTCTACATGCGTAAAATTCATTTCTTTTACATATGCCACTAATTCATCTGATAATTCAGTATAGGACAATGACCTGTCTTCTTCTATTTTTCTTTTCCAAGAACCTAGATGTACTTCATATACCGAGAAAGGAGCATTTATAGCATTATACTGCTTTCTTTTTTTCATCCAGGTCGAATCTTCCCAAGTATAAGAATCATCCCATACTACTGAAGCCGTTTTTGGCGGATGCTCACATCTACGTGCGTAAGGATCTGCTTTCTCTGTTTGAATATCATTATTATGCGAATGGATTTTGTATTTATAGAGATTTCCTTTTCCTACTTCTGGAATAAATCCTTCCCATATACCTGATTCATCCCAGCGCACATTTAAGGCATGTTCTTCTTCATTCCAGAAATTAAAATCTCCAATCACAGATACAGACTTAGCAGTAGGCGCCCAGACCGAAAAATACGTACCTTTTACTCCATCGACTGTGATAAGGTGAGCACCAAATTTTTCATACAATCTATAATGTTTACCAGATTTAAATAAGCCGATATCAAATTCTGTAAACAAACTATATGCAATTACTTTATTCATATTTATTGGTTGGCTAATCTCTATTGAATTTCTATTTTAATTTCAATAGAAAGTGGAGTAAGATATTCTGGATACTGGTTATCAGAACCTTAGATTTTAAAATTATTCGGAATAATGGCTCCTTTTTTTAATACTACTATTCCATCTTTAATAACATATTCTTCTTCATCTTTATCAGCTAAATGCGGCCCTCCAATAATAGTAACATCATTACCTACTCTACAATCTTTATCAAGAATTGCATTATTAATCACACATCGTTCTCCTACACCTATATAAGGTCTTTTATCTTTGGCATCAAGCTCTAATTCGTCCATATCCTGATACTTATCACTACCTATCATATAGGTGTTTTTTATTTCCGTATCCTTACCAATTCTAGAACGAATACCAATAACAGATTGATAAATTTCTTTTGCTTGTATCAAACATCCTTCTGCTATCATAGCTTTATTTAGTAAAGTACCTGATATTTTTGATGGAGGAAGTACTCTTGGTCTTGTAAGTATATTTCGATCATTATTAAACAAGTCGAACTTTGGGACATCACTGGCCAATTCTATATTGGCTTCAAAAAATGAAGCTATTGTACCTATATCAGTCCAATATCCTTCGTATTGATATGCTAAAACCTTATGATCATCTATAGATTGTGGAATAATTTCTTTACCAAAATCTATGGTGTCTGGATTGGATAAAAGATCTACCAACAATTGTCGATTAAATATATAAATCCCCATAGAAGCCAAATAGTGACGATTTTCGTTTTTCATTTCATCACTTACTTCGGATTCCCAACCTGGTAACTGATCCTTATTTGGTTTTTCTGTAAAAGAAGTAATGAAATCATTCTTATCAGTTTTAAGAATTCCAAAACTTGTTGCTTCTTTTGGACTAACGGGAATGGTTGCAATAGATATATCAGCATTTTTTGCAATATGTGCATCAATCATCGTATTAAAATCCATTTGATAGAGTTGATCTCCTGATAAAATCAACGCATATTCGAAATCATGATTCAAAAAATGATGCATGGATTGTCTAACAGCGTCCGCAGTTCCTTGAAACCAGGTTTTATTATCAGGTGTTTGTTCTGCAGCTAATACATCTACAAAAGCATCACTAAATGAACTAAAAATATAAGTGTTCTTTATATGACTATTTAGAGATGCCGAATTAAATTGAGTAAGTACAAACATCCTTTTTATATCAGAATGAATACAGTTAGTTATCGGAATATCTACTAATCTATATTTTCCAGCTATAGATACTGCTGGTTTAGATCTACTTTCTGTTAAAGGGGACAATCGTGTTCCTTGTCCTCCTCCAAGGATAATTGCAAGTACTTTTTTATTAATCATTTTAGTTGGTTTAAGGTTTTATATAATTCTATGTACTGGTAAGCCGAGTTATTCCAGGAATTATCGATTTGTATTACTTTTTTCTGCGTTTCTCTATAATACTTTTGATCCATGTAAAATTCAACTCCCCTTTTTATTGAATAATACACATCCTGAATATTTGCTTGATTGTGACAGATTCCAAAACCACCATCACCAATATCTATTACCGTATCTTTTAATCCTCCAATACTTCTAACAATTGGGATTAAACCATAACGTAAAGAATACATCTGATTTAAACCACAAGGTTCGACTCTGGAAGGCATTAACAAAAAATCCGCCCCAGCATATATAATATGAGATAGTTTTTCATCATATCCTATGTAGGTGTTATAAGAATTCGAAAAACGTTCTTTTAAATCTTCTAATTTGGTTTCTACTTCATGATTACCCGATCCAAGAATCAAAATATTAACATCCATATGCTGTAATACCTCTGTAATTATATCTGGTAATAGATCTGCTCCTTTTTCATAGACTAATCTTCCTATAAAAGCAAATAATGGTTTATCTATATCAAATTTAAATTCTTGACATAACCATTCTTTATTGGCCCTTCTTCCCGAAACCAATGTTTCAATTCCATAATTTTTTACAATCATCGGATCTGTTTCGGTATTCCATATCTGATGATCAATACCATTCAAAATACCAATGCATTTAGCATTCTCATGAGCTAATAATCCTTCTAATCCATTTGCCTCTCGTTGCAACTCATGCATATAACTAGGAGAAACTGTGGTAACTCTCCAAGCACATTTAATTCCAGCAGCTAAAGGATTAATACAATGATCCCAATCCAATAGCCCCACATTATTCATATCGAATTGCGGTAAATAGGATAATTTATCATAAGAAAACTGCCCTTGATATTGGGCATTATGAATTGTAAGAATAGTTGGAATATGTTTTAAAATTTGATATTTATTAGCATATGAAATTAAGAAAGGAATCAATCCTGTATGATGGTCATGACAATGAATAACATCAGGTTTTGTGTCTGTTTCTAATAACCAATTTAAAACTGCTAACTGAAACAACACAAATCTTTCGGTATCATCATCATAACTATAAACATTTGGTCTATACAACAGTTCTTCTTGATGTACCAAAAAAATCTGAAACCCAAATTCGGTTGATTTCAGTTTTTTAATAGAAAAATCAAAAGTATTATCACCAAGATTAACTGTACCAGAGTATACATTTTCGTACGTAAGCTCGTTCATCTTTTTATTATCATAAAAAGGAAGAATCACATCTGTTACACAATCTAAATCAGTTAAATATTTAGGCAATGAACCGACAACATCACCAAGCCCACCTACCTTTGCTAATGGATAACATTCTAAGCTTGTATGCAATACTCTCATCAACTTTTATTTAGCATTCTATAGTCAAAAGATCAACTATTGTTAATATCTTTTAAAGAAGTTTAAATCTATAAAAAACATTAAAACATTCTGCTAAATAAACTCGAAAAAGAAAGAGAATTAATGATAATTTAATAATTATATGATATCATAATTTTTGATTTGACAATTAGGGGAAATAGCTGAGAAATCAATAATTGTTAATATTTCAATTATCATCTATTTATTAATAGTTCGAAGTGCTTTTTTAACAATATATGCTGTGTCTTTTGTGGCAGAATTCTCTGTCCATTGTACACAAATACGTTTAACCCAATCTGGTCTAGTTTTACTTGCATCGTTTAACCAATTCCCCACAGCGTCCTTTACATATTTAGAAGTATCTGACTTCAAAGATTCCAAAATATCGATTCCTTTTTGGGGATGATTCTTAAGCTCATCAATTTTTTTGGTCCAAACTCCTATTGGTCGAGTAGCCTCAACAGCAAAACGTCTTACATTTTCATCTGGATCCTTAGCCCAATTAGACAATATAATAATAGCTTGATCTAATTCTTCAATAATATATTCTTTAGTTGCAAATATTGCCACTTCTCTAACTCCGAAATGTAGATCGGCAGCATATGGTTTGATAGTATGCAATCTCTCTGTGATTGACATTTCTATAGTTCCATAATACTGAGCAGCCCAACATCTAGGAATATCTGAGGCATGATTTGACAAATAATCAATAATAGTCTGATCATTGGTTAGTTGCGTAAAAGTCATTCCTATTACCTTTGCATTAGAGTTAGCAGAGGGCTTTTTTTGATTTGAAACTGCTTCATAGAAGTTATCATACCATTCTGATTTTCCAATTGTATCTAAAATCTGTTCTAATAAGATCAGCTGATCCACAGCAAGCCATTCCATAAGATTTGCAGTTTGAATAAGACCTTGGTTCAGGTATTTGATTACTTCTGGATTAAGATCTTTAGTGCTTCTAGGACCTTTTCTATTAAGAATATGCTCTGGGATCATATTAATATGATTTGTAATAGGTTTTACGTCTAACAAAATAATGGATTTAAAGGTATGATTATTCTTCGAATTGATTAAACACATCCATATGATGCATTTGTACTGACTCAGGTTTAATTACTTTGAATATAGCCTCTGCCATAGGATTTTTCATAATATCTTCTCCAGCTTTTTTTGCAGCTTCGATATCTGTCCAGTATACTATATCAACATATTTTCCTTCTGCATTACTAGCTGTAGTTCTATCTATAAAACCATAATATAGCTTTACGATATCGTTTAGAGAGGTTAATGCTTTTTTTACTTCTTCTTTAGAATATTCAGGATTTGCTTCGAATATTACAACTTCAATTGCATACGATTTGTTTGTCATAAGGTTTTGATTTTGACTAAATGTGGTTGCACAGCATAAAAACATACTAAGCATAATTGTGTGAATTAAGTGATTCATTATTTAATTTTAGTCAAAACTAATAATGGCTTATGACAACCTTATGTCAGCAGTAGAAATTAATTTTACATATATTTTTTAAAATAATCTTCCAGTGTGAAAAACTTAGGTGGAAATAATTCTGAAGTTTCAATAAGATTCATGATTCTATCGGTTCTGAACTCCCGATAATCTTTACGTAATCTACAGTACGCAATCATTACCCAGATCGTATTGGTAAAATATACTCCAAGAGGTTCTATTGAACGTTTGGTATATGCTTTAGATGCCGAACTATATTCAATCTCCAACACTCTTACGTCTGTAATTGCTTTTTGAATTACTGCTAAGTACATACTTGAAGGAGATTTTTTGTAAGGTGGACTAACAATTCTCTGTTCTAAAAGTTCTAATTTCTCTTTTTGTGTGTTATTTAGAATCGCTTTTACTTTTTCTATCGCTTCCTCATAAGCCGCAATGAGAGACTCATCATTATTGGTTTGTATAATTTTAGAAGCTGTAAGCAATGCATTTGCTTCTTTTTCTGTAAACATAATTGGCGGTAAAGAATATCCATCTACCAAAAAATAGCCAGTACCCGCTTCTGCTCCAATGGGCACTCCTGCATCAGACAATGCCAACATATCTCGATAAATAGTACGTATACTTACCCCAAATTTATCAGCCAAATCCGAGGCTTGTACTACTTTTTTAGATTGTAGTTTTACTAGAATTGCGGTTAATCGATGTAATCTTTTCATTATAGCTAGCTAGTCATAAGGTTCTTCATCCTTATGTGATGAATCTTCTATATCACTAAGATCTGTAGTTGTATTCATAATAAACTCTACCTCAGCTTCGGCAGCTTCTTCAATTTCTTCAGGGGTTAAAACCGCACCTTTTATTTTTTTATCTCGAATCATTCCACCTGTCATAATCAAACTGGTACCTATAATTACAAATAGTAAAATTCCTGGTTCAAATCCTGGCACCATTGCTTCTGCTGGTATTGCATAAAATAATAATACTGTAATTAATCCTCTTGGAGCGATAAACAATTGCGGAGAGATATCTTTACCCATAAACAATCGTAACAATCCATAACGGATCACATAAATAGATATGATAATTAAGATACTTATTAAGGTTACTTTCAGGTTTAATAATGAAGAAAGTGTGATTGTGATTCCGAAAATCACAAAAAACAGCGTTCTAACCACAAAAGCAGTTTCAGCGGTGATTACATGTAGTTCGTGATATATGGATTTAGCTTTTTCAAAATCTAGAAGACTTTCTAGTTTCCATTTAAAAAATAATTTCATATTAGCAATTACAAGTCCAAAAATCAATACGATAATTAATGACGATAAATGCATCTTTTTACCTAAACCATATAACAATAATAACACAGCGATTAACAGAAAAAGCTTAACCTGACTTTTAATTTTTTGGAAAATAAGAATAATCCCGTAACTAGCTATTAAAGAAATAATCACTGTAAGAATCAAGTTAAACGCAAAACCTGCTACGCCAGCATCTTCTGCTGGATTTAATTTACCTGTTAGAAAATAAAACATCATAATTCCCAAAATATCTGAGAAGGTACTCTCATACACATGGAATTCTTTCTTATCATCAGATAAGCCAGCTACACTAGGTATGATAATCGCACTGGATAAAATAGACAAAGGTGTTGCATATAATAATGCCGATTGCCAGGTCATTCCATCGATTAGCGCTTTTAATACAATCGCAGCTACATAAGCTGAGGCAACAAGGCCAATTAAAGCAATTGCTAAGGATTTTAGAATTGGAATTAATTTTTCCCTTTTAAGTTTTAATTCTAACGCTGCTTCTAGAACAATCATAATTAAACCAACAATTCCCAATACTTCTAACATTGGAAAAAAATCAATCTCTTCTCCTCCAATTGCTTTTATCCCATATTGATACAAGATTCCTAGGATAATTAGCATTAAAACTGCTGGGATATTGGTTTTTTTAGCTATTCCATTAAAAATAAAAGATAAAATGATCGTTAAAGAAATCCCTATGATTACATTATAAGAAGAAAATATTTCCATGGATTGGTTTAGGTTAATTAAGAATGGTTTGCAAAAGATAGTAAATTAATTTAACGTATATCATTCACTATTATATTGTAAAGCGTACTTAATATTTAATTAACGAAATACCATCTGCAAAAAGTGTAAATTAGAAAATATTTTATAAAAAAAACTATTGTAATGTCTAATCAAGGATTAATAATTGAAGAACGAAGTCGAGATATTGGTGATTTTTTGGTTGGAAGACTGATTCCATTTAGAAAAAAAAGAATGGTGGGTCCGTTTATCTTTATAGACCATATGGGACCTACTATAATTAAGAAAGGGAAGTATATGGATGTAGATCAACATCCTCACATTGGTTTATCAACCTTAACTTATCTGTTAGATGGTGAAATTATGCATCAAGATAGCATAGGAACATATCAACGTATTTCTCCTGGTTCTGTAAATTGGATGGTAGCAGGAAAAGGAGTTACTCATACAGAACGAACGCCCAAAGACATGCGAGATGGTACTGAATTTTTAACACATGGATATCAGATTTGGGTTGCACTACCTAAACATTTAGAAGATATAGCGCCTGAGTTTCATCATTTAGGTAAAAATGAATTACCGAATTGGTCAGATGGAACTACAACGTTTACACTTATCGCAGGAAAAGGCTACGGAAAAGAATCTCCATTACCAGTGCATTCAGAACTGTTTATGGTAGAGGTACAAAGTACAGAACGATATGAATTGCAGATTAAAGGTGAACTACAAGGAGAAATAGGGATTTGTATTGTTGATGGAGAAATTCAAGCTTGTGAAAACACTATTACTAAAGGAAATATGCTGGTTTCGAAAACAGAAGATAGTTGCTCTATTGTTTTGGAACCAAATACACACCTTCTTTTATTTGGAGGTCATCCATTTCCTGAAGAACGCTATATCTATTGGAACTTCGTGTCTTCCAGTAAAGAAAAGCTAGAAGAAGCCAAAAATCAATGGCGAAACAAACAATTCCCGAAAGTTATGGGTGATGATAGTTATGTAGTGATGCCAGAATAATTTCGGTTAATAATCAGCCAACTCTCTACGTATCTCATGCAATGACTTATCGGTATTAATTAGTTCCAGAACTACTTCTTTTCTAAATTCATCCAGATCATCATAATCATAATATTTAGCCCATTTGTGATCTTCTAGTAGGTTCTTGATTTGCTTGATTAATTTACGTGTTGCATCTACTGGTCTAATAACAGCTATCTGATCATATGCAGGATTATCTTTATGCTTGTAAGTTACCGTCTTAGTTTCGAAATCTACGGCAATATAATATGCATCTACATCTTGATCTAAGTTTTCTCTAAAGTCAGTCCAATCTGCATATCCCAAACGAAGATCATCGATCTCCACTGGAATTTCGGAGATCAATCTCCAATTACACTTGGCTGCTCTTCCCCAATGATTAGATAATCGATATACTCCATTAGTGGTATAATAATAGGTACTACCCGATTCACTCCGATAATGCGGTTTTCTTCTAGAGATTTCTCTTAAACGTACTCCTTTAAATACACAGTAGGTGTTTTTAAAGAAATTATTTCTAGTAAATTTCTTTGTTGTGACAACTTGTTCTTCCAATGACTACTTTTTTTCCGAAGGCAAAGAACTTGTTTTTTTAGGAGAAAAAGAAAACAAGTTTTTAACAGCTGATATTATTCTTTAATATCTGTTATTTCTATTTCTACCCTTCTATTATACTGTGGATATGTACCTAATGGGAATTTACCCTCAAAACCTATATAAGATAATCGATTTTTATCAATGCCATGAGAAATTAAAAAATCATACACTTTTTTTGCTCTTCGTGTAGATAAATTCATTTCATCGGATTTATACAACGTCGAGTCAGCCATCTGTTGAGGTTTTAGTTCATTTATATGACCTTGAAGCTGTATATGTAATTTCTTTCTTTCTTTTAATTCTTTGATCAATTTAAGCAACACAAAATCCGTTCGCGGTAAAAAAGAACTTTTACCACCTTTAAACAATACATTGTCTAAAACAATTTTATCGCCTTTTTCATGATAATCATCAATTATTTTATTCTTATTCTTAAAATAGACAATAATATCAACTCTTCTGTTTTTCTTTCTTTGTTCTGATATAGAAAAATTACTTTCATTATCAATTGGTAATTCTCCTTTACCAATCGGAGAAAATAATACGGTATGCTTATTTGCTTTAATCTTGATTTGATCAGATACAAATTCTGATCTTTTTTGGGATAACATGAGATTATTCTCTTCTTCGCCTATATCATCACAGTAACCAAAAACTTTTATTTTGCTCACATTTTTCAATTTCGAAATTGAATCAATATATTTAGTAAGTCTTGAGAAATCTTTAAGTCGTAAGTTGGCTTTATTTGTTTTAAAATAAGTAGAAAATTTGATCTCCTTTTGAGCTATAATAGAGGAACAACCAAAAACAAATAAAAATACTATAAGCAAATTTTTCATAAAACATTTCATAAATGAACATTACCTAAACACAATAACAAATCATTTATTGCAGTAATATTCAGAAAATAATTTTAATCAAAATTATCTTAAACAACATACTCAATTTAGATGAATCATTTCTTAGCTCCTAAAAACAAAAACATAGCATAACCAGCTAGATTTCCTATAAATATTCCTATATAATGCGGCACAGCAAATAATGCTTCATAGAAAATCCCCATTCGTTTACCCCATTTTCTGGTACAAGCTCTACCTATATATGACATTCGCCACCAATGTATTGTTTTACGACCATTGCGACCATCTCGATACACTTCTTTACCAGTAGTATACACACATTTAAGGTGTCCTTTAAGGCTGCATTGATCAACAGTGGCAAATTCGCCCATTGAATTCTCCTTTTGTTGAAGGTTCTTTTTCATAGTAACATCATAAATAATAAGGATTCTTATCACTTAAATTTACTGTTAATTTCAATATTTTGAAAAATAAAAGGCTGAATCTTTCTTAATTTTGTCCGAAATATGATAATTCTTCTGCATAGATCGAGTTCCCTAAATCTTTTTCATGAACATCATTAATATACCTTGTAATTTCATCAGTTTTCATAGGATCAACATTCTCTTTGGTATATAGCTCTGGGAAAAGAATGATTAATCTATTCTGAATATGGGCAATAAATTTTATAAGATCTTTACAATAGACAGATGGATTGTTAAACCCATTTTCTTTTTTAAATCGATGTACTAACCTGCCTCCTTTACATACTTCTTTTATAGGACACTCCAGACATTTATCGCATAACTTGGTCGTACTATCTTCAAAATATAATTTTCCCAAGGGTGCTTTCTTAATATCAGAAAAGTCGTTGGATTGCACATTCATACCAGATTTTGTAAATCCATGACCACAAGCTTTTAAAGAATCAATCGCTTCAATTTCTCCATTCGTTTCAATGACCAATACTGTTGATTCATTATTATCATGTGCTACCACTCCTAATAAACTATTGATAAGACCTATAAACATAGGAATCTTATATCTATCTGGATCATTAATCCAAATATCAAATAATGTTACCAACCAATCTGCCATCATCGTTTTTTCTGTATCAAATGGGTAATTATCATGGGTAAAATCAGGGATCAAAAAATTCACAGAATTAACTTGCATCTTTTTGAAACTTTCATAAATCACAAGAGGTTCTTCTTTTATATTGATTACACATACTGTATCCGCATATCCAATTTTGTTTTTGAGTAATTTTACTGCATTAAATACATTATCATAACTTCCATTACCCTTATGATCTACCCTAAACATATCATGAGCCTTTTTTGTACCATCAACACTTATACTTGGGTATATTTGTAATTCTCTAAATAGTGCACACCAATCTTTATCGATTAGTACTCCATTTGTTTGTACGTCATATTTAAAAACCACATCCTTCAATTCATCTTGAATCTTGTTTGCCTTAGCTATAAATGTCCTATAAAAATCTTTATCTATAAGTAATGGTTCTCCTCCATGAAAAATAAATGAGAACTCTTTTTTATTATATTTTAAAATATATTTTTTCGTCTTTTCTAGAATTGAATCAATCATATCATAAGACATAAATTTTGGCTGGCCTTTATAGGTTGTATCTCCAAGATTGTACATAAAACAATAAGAACAATTAAGGTTACATCTACTGGCGACTTTTAGTATTAAGGCATCAAATTGCATGAGTTAGTTTTTAAAAATTAAGGTGATCCACTTTATAATACCAAGCGAAGTTTGGAGATCATATTATGTACAAGTTTTCTCCAACCTCGCTCAGTACCTTATAGATTGTACAAACAATCTTTTATAAATAAATTATCTACGTTGATGTGAAACCGCTACTAGGGGTACACATTTCTGAAGTGTTTCTGACCAAACTTGTCCGTCGATACATCTTCTACCACCACTGGTAGGATAATATGTTTCAACAGGAACATCTACTGCTCCACCTAAAATAGCTTCCATGTTTTTAAGTTCTTGTGCAGAAAATTTGTCTAAGCCTCTTGGTAATAAGAATACCTTTTTCATTGTTTGTATGTTTAAATTTTCGCCTACTCTGTATGATTTTCGGCTACCTCAAAAAGTTGTATTTATCAAGCGCGCTTTTTGATACTACACCTTTATATACACAAACAATAATTTTGTTACCCTTTATTAAAAAAGTAGGATATTGGCACAGATATGGGTAGAACAGTTGTGAATGATAAAACTGTATTTAAATGAAATTATATGGGAAATATTTTACCTCTTATAGTATACAATAGAAAGCTGAAAGATGCCCTAGGAATCACTTGATAAGAAATTCTGAGATCACATTAAAAAGGTATTATAATTGGAGATTAGTAATACTTCAATCACAGCAAAACACAATGTATAGATGTAAAAAATGATTTATCAATATCGCTAAACTTCTCCTACATACACCCAATTCCCTTTTTCCTTAACAAAGTAGGAATTTTCATGAATTACTTGCATTGTACCTTCTTCATAAAAAAAAGCTTTGAACTCTACTGTTCCTTCTTTTTCCTTTTGGGAACCTTTGGTAGTATTTAGAACTTCCAGCTTGATCCATTCTACCGATTTAGTCCATTTTACAATAGATTTCTTTTCCCTAATAGGTCGTGTAGAACTATGATGACTTTTCATTAAATAATCACCTTTAGCCATTACAAAAGCACTATAACGAGAACGCATTAAATCTTCTGCTGTTAGCGCTTGGGCAATATCCTTATGAATTTTACCACAACAATTATCGTATGTTTGAGGTCTTCCACAATAACATGTACTCATGAATTGGATTCGTTTTGTTTAGACTCATTCACTTTTTTTACAATTGCTTTTAATCGCTCGGCTCTTAATTCTTTTTCTTTCCGGAGTTTGTTCTTTTTACGATTCATGAGTTTAGCATGTTTCGCTTTATTTTCAGTATTTTTTTCTCTTCCTTTTTTTCCCATTTCCTGGATTCAAATCAATTAGAACATTTAAAAATAAAGAATATTACGTAACTTCTTTACATTATTGCCACTTCCTTAAAATAGCACTCACATCTGATTGTATATCAGATCTAATTTCTTTTTTACGCTTTCCTTTACCAAATTGTGCATCATAATTGGTCTCCTTATGTCTAATATGTGCCGTTACAGCAAGATCGATCATTTTAGGATCAAATTGTTTAGCATCGGCAGTTCTCCCTACTCTTCCACTATGTTTTTCACAAGAATGAATAGCTATGTCAAGCTCTCTTTTTGGTGGACAATTAGGATACCTCTCTCTAATAGCCATTGCAAAATCAGCTATATATTCACGATCCTTTTGTGCTCTAATTATGGCTGCTTTTTTATTCTTAAGATCTCTGGCAGCTTGGTCTTTTTCACATTCTAAACGTGCTTTTTCTATAGCTTCTTCTTCTACCAATTGTCCTCTACGTTCGTATCTTTTTCGGCGTTGATTCCAAGCCAAAACTACACCACAAAGTGTAGAATGTTTTTTGGATCTTCTTGTCATAGCTGCATCTCCTGGCGGAAGCATTACATATCCAACAAATGGAGAACACCCAAAACAAGTCCCTTTATGATCTTCACTTTCTGCAACAAAAGATTTTCCTAGAGAAATTCTTCTACCACAAGTTTTACACGATAGTTTTTCCTTTTTAGTTAGAAATATATTTTGAGAAATAGTAGCCAATCAAATGTATTTTACAGCACGAAAATAAGATTTTATTCGATTCTATATCTCGACCAAACACCTCTTTTTATCACTGTTTTTAATAATATACTAGTAATAAATGGGGAATTTATAGTTTTTTTCTGCTTTTATCTTTGTTTATTTACGGTTTTTCCGTAATTTGGTTTCAACCCTTAATCTTATTAATACAATACTTATGCAAAAAACTACTCTTGAAAAACGTTTTAATTCACAAGATTTATCAGAAAAATATAGGAACATTTGGAACAAAGGCATTCATTTATTTTCTATCAATGATACTAATCGTGATTTTTATTATAGTGTATTTTATATCGACTTTCTTTTTGCCGAAATAATATACAATAAATTGAATGGCGAAATCATAACTATTAAAAGCTTTACAGACAAAGCTAAATTGATGTTCTATCTTAGAGAAGATTTCAATTAATACTATTATTTTGAGTGTATGAGTCTAATGAGACTTAATTTAGTTTCTATAATTAAAACAATTGCCCCACTTATTGAAACCAAATTTTTAAGTTGTTAGCGTAAACAATTCACCAAATCTCTCATTACTCATAGACTCTCATAACATATCTACTAATACACACCAAATTAATTGAGGAACATATAATCATACCCTATATGTTCCTTTATTTATTCTACTATAATACGATCGGCCCTTAATTATTGGGGATTTCCTTATATAGTTTTATACTCTTAGGAAAAAACAGTTAAAACCCCCTTTTATTCTCTATTTTATATACGTATTTTTAACTCATAACGTATACATACCCATATTACCCGTCTAATTGCCTCTAAAAAATAAGAGGTATGCAAAATTATATTCGATTACGAAGTATTAGTCTATTATTAATACTCATTATTGGTTGTCAGAGTTGTATGTCAACCCGCGTTGTCAGTGAATTTGATAATGATTCTGTAGTTAAACATTCTAAAACTTCATGGAGTTATGCTTGGGGATTAGTTACACCCAAAGATATTGATCCTGGATGTGAATCTAAACGGATGAGTTCTGTAACAAGCGCTACCAATCTTGGATATATACTAATATCGGCAATAACGATTGGTATTGTAGTTCCACAAACGGTATCATGGGAATGTGCTCCTGTAGATGTTCCTATTGAGGATTTGTAATATCATTTAACAAAATTAAAAACAACAAACATGGCATTACCAAAGGGCATTGAAATATTACCAATCACATCCTGGGAAAACAGACATAAAAATTTTAAACAAAAGCTTACGAAAGATGCTTCTTTTAAAATTAGGAATGATCATTCGTTATCTAAAAGTTCAGAAAAATATAAAGCTACTACTAAAAATATCCAATGGTTAATTGGCCACGCTATCAAAAATAACATCAGGCTTCGGGCGATGGGCAGTGGTTGGTCTTTTTCTAAGGTTGCTGTATCAGCTGGAGGAATCATTGATACTAAATCATTACGCCTCTCATTTTCTGTTTCGAAATCCTATGTTGCTGATGATTATTTAAACAAAGGAGGCGCTCCAGAAAATTTGTTTTTAGCACAATGTGGGATGTCTATTCTACAGCTGAATTCTAAACTAGAAAAAGAAAAAAGACCTAGTAGGTCTATTAAAGCATCAGGCGCTAGTAATGGACAGACGATTGCAGGAGCATTATCTACAGGTACTCATGGTTCGGCGTTTAATGTTGGATCTTTACAAGATTTTGTAGTTGGATTACATATAGTAGTTGGTAAGGATCGGCATATATGGTTAGAACCACATTCTAACCCAATCATGTCTGATAAATTTGTAAACTGGTTAGGAGCAGAACGTATTCAGGATGATATTATGTTTAAAGCTGCTTTAGTGAGTTTTGGTAGTTTTGGTTTTATTCATGGAGTTTTAATAGAAACAGAGCCTAAATTTTTATTAGAAGAGCATCGTATAGATAAAATTGCATACAACAGTGCATTAAAAAATACCATGACTACTCAGAACTTTTCTGCTATAGAGAATATATTACCATTTCCACAATCTTCTCCAGATCGAGAATTATACCATTTTGAAGTCTTAATAAATCCCTATGATTTTAAACCCAATGATACGGATAAAGGAGTTTTTATCAAAGTTGCATATAAACGAAAGTATCGAGATGATTACACTCGTAGAACCAGAGATAGTAATGGATTAACTTATGGAGATGATTTATTAGGTTTGATACAAACCATGATGGATAGCCTTGGGTCGTTATCTGTAAAGTTGGTTCCTAGTTTGGTAAACCTATTGTTTCCTTTGGCTTATAAAGAAACTGCTGCATTAGAAGGTACGATTGGTGAAACCTATAATAATACCAAATTTAGAGGAAAAGTAGCCAGTGCTGCTCTTGGAATTGATATTAAAGATAGTACAAAAGTAGTACAAGAAATACTGAATATTATCGAAAACGGAGACCCTTTTCCTGGTGGTATATCTTTACGCTATGTAAAAGGAACCGATGCTTTATTGGGTTTTACTAAGTTTTCGAAAAGCTGTGTATTAGAACTAGATGGTGTTGATTCTAAAGTAACCAGAAATTTTTATGAAAAAATATGGAATAGACTCGAAGCAATCAATATACCATATACACTACATTGGGGTAAAATTAATTTCAACCTTAATTTTAATAGAATTCAAAAAATGTATGGTGCTGCCACTGTACAACATTGGATAGATTCACGCAATGATCTTTTAGATGATGATACTAGAGAAGTATTTACTAATAAATTTATCGAACAATGTGGTCTTGATAAAAAAACTGGGGCAATTGTTTAAATTTATATTCTTTATTTAGATCTATAAAACATATTAAGTACAAGACCTGTAATTACCATTACAGTTCCTACTAAACTCAAAAAAGGATACATATCACCAAATAAGAAAACTCCAGCAACCATGGTAAAAATGACTTCCATATATTTTAAAGAAACCACCTTATTGGTAGCTTGAGATTGAAATGCTTTCGTCATAAATAACTGACCAAAATAACCAAAAACACCTAAGCTTAGTAGTAATGGCCACTCAAGACCTTCTGGAGTTTTATTCCAATTAAAAATAGATAAAAGCCCTCCAAGCAAAGTAGCAATGCACATAAAATAGTTAACAATAACCACAGGATGATCTTTTACACCTATCTTGTTGATTAATACATAGACCACACCACTGAATATAGCGGATAAAACAATTAGGAACAATCCAAAAGAATCAATATCCGTATCAAAACCTTTAATAATCAATACCCCTATAAAAGCCATTAAAAAAAATGACCATTGTATATTTTTAACTTTTTCTCTCAAGAATATAACCGCGAATATGGTAGCAAAAATTGGAGAAAGATACCGCAATGAAACAGCAGACCCTATTTTTAAATATGCTACAGACATAAAAAATAATCCCATAGAAGTTACGCCTGCCAAACCTCTATATATTAATAACTTTCTTTGATTTCCTAATACTGGGATTTTATAATACAGTAAAAAAGGGATTGTAAAAAATAATGTACCAATGGATCTAAAAAACACTAATTGATATGCGCTAAAACCAATTAAATACTTAACGAGTATATTCATAACCGTAAAGGAAATGGTACTCAAGATCATAAAATATATAGCTTTCTTCAAATATTTATTGTTTTTATAAAGTCAAAATATGTACTAATATTGGTATAGATCAAATATAAAACTTGCTTACATATAATAGATCAAATACCGAATAAGTTATTCCTAAAAATATGCATCATGAATTATTAATTCTTTTCTTTTTGGCCTTCTTTTTGATATCTAAAAAATAAGGAAACCTAATTGATGAATAAGTTTAATCCATACACATAAAGAAAACTAAATATAATTGTGAAATATTTTTACTAATTTAACCACCTATTTAATGTCCCCTAACCTACTATGAAAAAAGTATTCCCCATACTTATATTACTTATATCTCAAGGCGTTTTTTGCCAAGTATATACTATTCAGGATTCAGTACAAAAATTCCCCATATCCTATGCTACAATTTCTTTCGGAAATGGAAATGGACTATTTGCAGATGGAGATGGTGTATTCCAATTCACTAAAAAACGATATCCAGATATAGACTCTTTATATATCTCTGCACTTGGTTATAAAGAATTGTCCATAAGTACTAAAAACTTACCTTCTACCATTTTATTAACTCAAGATATAGCAGAATTACAAGAGGTTGTGGTAAAAGCAGAAAATTTAGGGAAGTACAAAACGAAAAAAACCGCTTCCAAAGTACATGATGATTATTTTAAATGTTGGTTACCTACCGTAGAATCAGAAATAGCGGTGTTTTTTCCTAGAGATCCTTTAAAATCAACAAAAATTTCGTCGGTATATTTACCCATAAAAATAGAGTCTTCTAATCGTTCTTCAGGGAAGAAGCAATCTTTTTCTACATTATTTAAAATGCAATTTTATAGAAATGATCAAGGTTTTCCAGGAAAAAGATTATCTGGAGAGGACATCATTTTTAGAATAACCAATAAGAATAAAACTAATTTCGAACTTGATATCTCTGAATATAAAGTTTTCATTCCGAAAGAAGGAATTTTTGTTTCAATACAAGTATTAGGATACACAGATAAAGAAGGCAAACTACAACATACCAAAAAATATCATGAGGTAGAAACTCGTAAAGGTATTGTAAAAGTATCCACTACGTTTAGACCTTTACTTCCATTTACTAATAAAATAGAAAACAATATTACTTTTACACGAAGAATATTCTTTAAAAATAGAACCTGGCAGCGTTTCGATCGAAAATACAGCGAAAATAACTCCTTAATCCAAAAAGGCTTCATGAATTATGGTATGGGTATAAAAATGCACGTGTATGAGAAACAGCGTTTGTAATAAAAAACAATGAAAATATTACTGTATATTTTTATCGTCTTTACTATATTCTTTATACTCATTCTATTAAGGTATAGAATTACTTATACAAAGGTTATCAAAGGTACTTCTGAGGTAACATATAAACTAATCGATTTAGGGCAACAAGATATGTTTAGGTATTCTTTCGAATCTATTATAGGAAAGAAAAGAAGAGTGTTTCTAAAAAACAAAACCAATAATATTGAATGGATTTATGTCGATAATAAAGATTTTGAAAAGCTATATCCAGAAAGTCCTTTGAAAATGAAAGAGAAGAACTATACTATTTTATTTAATTTTGAAACAAAACGTTTAGTATTTGGAGGACACCACAGAACTAAAATTACTGATATTCAAAAAATTAATAAGCAACCCGAAGTCTTAAAATCTTAAAAACCGAAACTAAACACTAAAGTCTAAGTAATCTATTCTTAAAAAAAGTAGACCTAATACAGCTCTTTTAATCTAGAAAAGATCGTTTCTTATTATGTTGCACTACTACTTCTAAGGTGTTCTCTTGTATCGTTTTATTTTTTGTATAATGTACAGCATCTTCAATGGCAAGGAAATAATGATGCGCTCCTAAATTATCAGTAAATCCCGAGCGTTTCAGAAAATCTCGTACAGGCCCTATAGTTCCCGAGATTAATAATTGCACACCTAATTCTTCTAGATATTGATGGATATCTTCTAAAACGTGTAATCCTGTACTATCTATATCGTGAATATTAGTACTATCCAAAATCAAAAAATCAGGCAATTCATCTCGTTTGGCGATGAGATACAGAATGGCATCCTTAAAATAACTGGTATTAGCAAAATACAATTGATCATCAAATCTAATTATTAAAGATTCTTTAGATCGTTTTGCATCTGGAAACCTATTGATATTACGATAATAATTAGTTTCAGGTATATTTACTAATTCTGCAACGTGAGGTCTAGAACTATAATATTGAAGAAAAATATAAGATAATATCACACCAATAAAAATTCCTTTTTCAACACCAAAAATCAATGTTCCGATAAATGTAATAATCATTACGATAAATTCTCTTCTCCTAAGTTTCAAAAGATATTTTGCCTCACTAAAATTTATAAGACCAAATACCGAAACCAGTATGATAGCAGCTAAAACTGCCTTAGGTATGTAATAAAAAAAAGAGGTTAGAAAAAGTAAAGAAATAATAACCATTACCACTGTTATTATCGAAGAAACTGTGGTTTTTCCTCCTGCTTCGTCATTAATAGCAGATCTACTATAACTTCCAGAAGATGGAATCGCTTGAAAAAAGGCTCCTATTACTTTTGCAATACCTAAAGCTAATAATTCTTGATTAGGTCTAATCACATGATCTCTATTCTTCATTTCTAGAGATTTAGCAATCCCAATACTACCTACATACCCTATAAAAGTAACAGTCAACACTGAAGGTACTAGTGCAATCATTGTTTCGTAACTCATTTCAGGAATACTAAAAGATGGTAATCCCTTAGGTACATCTTCTATCACAGAAAGTCCCGAATTTTTTAAATCAAAAACAATTGTGATAACGGTAGAAATAATTAAAACAAACAGAGCTCCAGGAAAAGATTTCTTCCATTTTTTAAACACTTGCATAATCACTATAGAACATACACACATTCCTAAAGTAATGAGATGTATTGAAGAAATGTTTTCTATTACAAACCATAATGTTTCGTGGGTATATTTAAAATTAGGGACATCCATTCCTAACGATTCGCTAAGCTGCGAAATAATGATGATGATTGCGGCGGCAGAAATAAAACCAGAAATAACTGGTTGAGAAATAAGGTTTACCAAAAACCCCATTCTTAACAAACTCATTATCATTTGCAATATTCCAATTAACAAACCAGAAAAAATAACCAGATTCGTAAACTCTTGCGTAAAAGGTGTAGCTATTTGACTTACTCCACTCATCACAAGAATGGCTGTTACTGCGACTGGACCGATACTTAATTGTCTGGATGTACCAAATAAGGCATATAATATTAATGGAATTAAACACGCGTATAAGCCATAAATGGGTGGAGTACCCATTAATAATGCATAGGCAATCGCTTGTGGAATAAGTACAACTCCTACTGTAATCCCTGCAATAGCATCGGAGCCAAATGTAGCTTTACTATAGTCTTTAATTACAGATAAAATAGGAAATATTTTGTGAAGTGCTTTAACTGTTATGTGTTTTTTGGTTTATATGGTAAATCTACGATAGTTTCAGAATTAATACTAAATGAATTAAAAAAAGCATTAGTATTTTTTAGATTTACTTATTTTTGGATGATAACACTAGCCAATGAACGAAACATTACTTCTTATCCTTCTTGCAATAGTAGGTTTTATTGCTGGAGTGATTAATACAATAGCTGGAGGCGGATCTTTACTAACCTTACCAATGCTCATTTTTATGGGCTTACCTCCTTCGATTGCCAATGGTACTAATAGAATTGGTATTTTTATTCAGAGTATCACTTCGGTAGCAGGGTTTAAAAGTAAAGGAATACAACCCTCTATTTTCAGCATCTATTTAGGCGTATCTGCTTTAATTGGCTCTTTAATTGGGGCAAGAATCGCAATCGATATCAAAGGTGAAACTTTTAATAGAATACTTGCAATTGTAATGTTGGTTGTGGTATTAATTATGGTTTTTAAACCTAAAATAAATGCCGAAGAATTCATAGAACGAATACAAGGTAAATATCGTGTCTTATCAATTCTTGCGTTTTTTGTTATTGGTATTTACGGGGGATTTATTCAAGCTGGTGTTGGTATTTTTATTCTTTTGGCACTTACTTCTATTAACAGAATGAGTCTAGTCAAATCTAATGCAGTAAAAGCACTGGTTGTTTTTATCTATACTATTGGAGCCTTAGCAATTTTCGCCTATGATAATCAAATTAATTATTTATACGGTTTTGTATTAGCTTTTGGTAATGCTTCTGGTGGTTGGATTGCTAGTAGATGGTCTGTAAAAAAAGGAGATGGTATTGTGAAAATATTCTTAGTAATTATGGTAATTGCTATGGCTATTAAGTTATGGATAGATAGTTAATCTTACATTAAAATGTTTTTGGTTTTATAGTCATTTTATACCTTGTTACAGTAACTAAAACCAAATGTAATGAAATCTCACATGCTATTCTTATGGGTTTTTTGCCTTTTTATATCTAGCTGCAAACAAACTAAAAAAGAAGAAACAGTAGTACATCCAACTGTAGAGGAAACAGCTGTTAATGATGCTTCAACACAAAAACCAGTTTCTGATCTTAAAATAATTCCAATCATACACGCTACTGCAGTATTAGAGTATAAGGATAAAACTGTCTACATAGATCCAACAGACGGAACGAATGCTTTCAAAAATCAAAAAAGCCCTGATTTAGTGCTTATTACTGATATTCACGGAGACCATATGAATATAGAAACATTAGATAGTCTTGATCTTTCTAAATCAAAAATTATAGCCCCACAAGCTGTCGCTGAAAAGCTTCCTGCAAGTTATACCGATCAACTGATTATTATCAACAATGGAGAAACTAAAGACATTGATGGTATATCAATAGAAGCAATACCTATGTACAATTTAAGAAAAGAAGCACTTAAATTTCATGACAAAGGTCGTGGTAATGGATATGTAATTACATTAGGAGAAGAACGTTTATATTTTTCTGGAGATACTGAAGATATTCCAGAGATGCGAGCGTTACAGAATATTGATAAAGCATTTGTTTGTATGAACTTGCCATATACTATGACTGTAGAAAGCGCTGCGGATGCGGTTTTAGAGTTTAAACCAAAACAAATTTATCCCTATCATTATAGAGGGACTGAAGGGTTGAGTGATGTTATAAAATTTAAGGAAATCGTAAACAAAGGTGACAATACAATCGAGGTAATACAACTAAATTGGTATCCTACTATAAAGTAAAATTAAAAAAAGCATTTGCAGTATATAATCTGCAAATGCTTTTTCTAATTTTTATTGTATCTATTTGATTAGATCTTTTTTACTCGTACTGCATTCAATCCTTTCATACCCATTTCTAGCTCGAACTGCACTTTGTCTCCTTCTTTTACTTCTTGCATTAAACCATTAACATGGACAAAATATTTTTCTTGTGATTCCTGTTCTGTGATAAAACCATATCCTTTAGAATCATTAAAAAACGCTACTCTTCCTTTCTTAATAGGATCTTCTTCAACATGTTCTCTCTTAGGAATACCTATCTCTATTGAAGAAGCTTTCACTTTTTTCTTCTTTGATGGATCTGGTGGTGTATCAGTAAGGTGGCCATTCTCATCAACATAAGCAATCATATTATCGAAACCACTCCCTTTTTTAGAATTTGCTCTGCGTTCTTCCTTCTTTTTCTGCTTCTCTTCGCGTTTCTTTAATTTCTTTTTTTCTTTTTCAATCTTGCTAAATGTCTGTTGTGATTTTGCCATTCGTTATACTTCTATATTATTTATTAAACATGAACTGCCATCGAAATACTAAACAAAAGATTGGAAAATAGCAATTTTTAAGATTGATTTACCGAATAATTAACTCAGTTGTTACAACGACCGTAACAATACATATATCACATTTACATGAATAATGTATTATATTCTAGCGCAAAGATAGACCATACATTTTAATTTCAGCAATTCTATAGAATCAATTTAGTTGATAAAGTAGAAGTAATCAAAACATTGTAACTATTTTTTCTGTATTTATTATCTCCTTTCTCTAAAACGTATTATTTCTGAAGGTGATAACATACGTGAGGAAAAAGCTGGACAGCTTCTAAGAGCTTCACGCGTCTGTGGACTTCTTTCTAATATTAATGGCCGACTCCCAAAAAGACGTACAGCTGGAGTTGAACTACTATAACAAACAAAATACATATAGGCATTACACAATGCTTCCAAAGTACCTGGATTTCTAGAAACTCTGGTATTAGACATTCTTTCTCTTGCTACTGGAGAAAAATGTCGATAACTGATCTTACCAGCGTGCGTCATTACGTGACCAATCTCATGGATTAATGTGGGACAAATACCAAGATTTTGATACCGCCATAATGCTCCATATGTTATGATGATTCCTTCTCTTTCATCAAAAAAAGTAGTTGTCGCATCATCATAACCAGGATTTAAGCCACCTGTAAACCTTTCCCATCGCCTTCTCCCTGCTGAATTTGCAAAAATAATTCCTGCAGGTTTACGTTCATTAAGCCATCTTAGATGTCCAGAAGGTATTAAATCTAATGTTCTTTCTAGAAATAATACTTCTGACAGTATTACTTGATATATGTTAATCGTAACATTATCTCTGGATTCATAATATATATCTACTAAACGTTCATCATCTACTGTTTGGTAAAAACCCCTTCTCTGATCACGTTCCCAAGTACTTAAAGGATTAGGTCCAAAATAGTTTGGCTGTCCCTCTCGATCCTGTCCTGATCCATACCCTCCTATGATAATATCTCTACTATATGGTTGATCTATAAAGTGAATTGGCATAATCTATATATTTAATTAATCACTAATAATGGAATTATAATTTATGAAATATAAAACAAACATAAATCTGTTTATCAATTAGTTAAGCACTAAACAAAAAGGTTAACTTAAAGACCATAAAAAAGTTTTCTTAGACTATTCACAATTACTACATTTGAAAACAATCTAATCCATATATTTCATACAAATGTTTATGTACAATGCTAGAAAACAAGAACGAGAATCATAGACATTTTATGCTATATAAACCCTACGGGTATCTAAAACAACGGACAAAAACAAAACTCTAAAAAACTACTTGGTGAGCTATTCGATTTCCCAAAAGGAACCATGTCAATTGGTAGGTTAGACGAAAAATCTGAGGGCCTATTGTTATTAACCACCGATGGAAAAGTAAGTAATCATATCTGTAGTGGTACTGTAGAAAAAGAATATTATGCACAAGTTGATGGAGATATTACAGAAGAGGCAATCTCGAAATTAAAAAATGGAGTAGAAATTGGATTTGATGGTAAAAAATATAAAACGAATCCATGCAAAGTGTATAAGTTACTTGATACTCCAGAATTTCCAGAAAGATCTAAAAAAATTAGAGATGAAAGACACGGCCCTACATCTTGGGTATCGATAACATTGAACGAAGGTAAATTTAGACAAGTACGTAAAATGACATCTGCGGTTGGATTTCCTACCTTACGATTAGTGAGAATACGAGTTGGTAACAATCAGTTGAATAATATGCAAATTGGAGAAGTAATTGAGATAAAACTGCATTTAAATAAATAGTAATATATACTTCCTTCAACACATTTTATTATAAAAAACAACTCTAAAACTTACATATCGGTTAAATGTATATTTTTATCAAAAAAACGCATTGCGTTTCATAAAACATAATGCGTTTTTCTATTATAAATTACCTAAAACCTAATTTCTTCTTTTTACTTTATTTTTATTTTTAGAAACCTTTCTGCCTGCTTTTTTGGCCTGTTTAGCATTTCCATTTTTAATCTTACTTTTCCTATTACCATTCGCTTTTTTAACCGCAGATGCTCTTTTTACAGTTCCATCTGATTTCTTAACTCCCACAGATCTTTTTTTGGTCCCATCTGGTTTATTAACACCACCAGCTCTATATTTATCTCCATCAGCCTGATTTACTCCTACTCCTCGTTTTTTAGTACCATCTGCCTTATTAACTCCTGCAGCCCTATACTTATCTCCATCAGCTTGATTAACTCCTACTGCTTTCTTTACATCTCCATTAGCATCTTTCTTTACTACTTTTACTTTTTTATTACCATCAGCATCTTTCGCTTTCACGACTTTAACTTTTTCTCCTTCTTTATTCTTTCCTTGTTTTACAGTACGTTCTTGGCTATATCCTATTACAAAAATCCCAAAAATAAACACAATGGTTAAAAATCTATTTGCTTTCATAATTCAGTTACTTTAATGTTACACTTTTAGGACTTGAGAAATAATAAAAGGTTTAAAATAAAGTTAAAAAAAATTAAACAATCTTCACCAAAACTCATAATCTATTCCAAACTTAAGTGATACATCTTATACTAATTTTGGTATAGCATGATATTCTATATGAAATGAAATAAATCTCGTATTAAAGAATTAATTATTGATAAACCTATATAAAAAAGAATAATAATCTTATTTATTATAAAAAATAAGAAAATAGATCTACTTCATATATTTTTGCGCAAAATTTGGGAAACAAGATGGAGTTACATAAGGATGAACAGCAAGAATTAAAGCAATTATATCAAAGCATAAAAAATACTACTCATAATTTTTTGGGATATCCAGTCTCCAAAGATTTTGATTATTCTGAATTAATGCCTTTTCTTCAATTTCCATTGAATAATTTAGGAGATCCATTTAGTGAATCCACTTATCGGGTAGATTCTAGATCTATGGAACGTGAAGTTGTAAATTTTTTCGCTAATTTATTTAGAGCTCATGAGCGTGATATATGGGGATATGTTACGAATGGTGGGTCTGAAGGGAATCTGTATGGATTATATGTGGCAAGAGAATTATACCCTAAAGGAATGGTATACTTTTCTGAAGCCACGCATTATAGTATTCAAAAAAATGTAACATTACTTAATATTGACTATGTTATCGTCAAATCTCTTCCCAATGGAGAAATGGATTATGAAGATTTAAAAGAGGCTATTGGTTATCAAAGACATAGACCAGCGATAATTGTAGCCAATATTGGTACTACTATGACAGAGGCCAAAGACGATACCAGAAAGATCAAATCCATCCTAGAGGATATGGCTATCGAAAAAAGCTATATTCATGCAGATGCAGCTTTGGCAGGAGGTTTTGCACCATTTATAACTCCTCGTCCACGCTTTGATTTTGAGGATGGTATTGATAGTATTTCTATTAGTGGTCACAAATTTATTGGATCGCCTATGCCGTCAGGAGTAGTGATTGTTAAAAAGGATAATAGAGATAGAATTGCCAGACGTATAGCATATATTGGTAGTTCTGATGCTACTATAACTGGATCAAGAAATGGTCATACCCCATTATTTCTTTGGTACGCTATAAAAAAGTTAGGCGTTAAAGGTTTTAAAGAACGTACAATGCATAGTCTAGAGGTTGCATCATATACAGAAAACAAATTAAAAGATCTCGGAATCAAAGCTTGGAGAAATCCTAATGCGATTACCATTATTTTCCCAGCTCCTAGTCCAGAAATTATTAATAAATGGCAATTAGCTACAGAAAATGGGCAATCTCATATTATTTGCATGCCAAATGTATCATTTGAGCAGATTGATAAATTTATTGCAGATATGGAACTAGAACTATGTATGGTAGCATCATAGTGCTATGTTTTACTTTAAACGGATACAGAATAAGTTAGGTTTTCTAGAATAAACATTATTCATTCAATAATCGTTGAAATTCTTCCAGATATTGTCCTACGTGATACCCATCCATTAATCCGTGATGTACATTAATAGATATAGGAAGATTAATTTTACCTTGTTCTTTTGTATATCTTCCAAAAGAAATTTTTGGTACACTATCTCTATATTGAAAATGTCTGGCGTGCGTAATACCAGTAAAGTTATACCAAGGAATTGAAGAGAAATGAATATTATCCATTCTTTTCGTATCCTCATTATGTCGTAACCCCTTACTATTTTTAACAGCTTCTATTTCTTTTTTAGCATGAACCTGAAAAACTTCAAAATCCTCATGAAACTCAATAAAAGAAAAACCAAATGTATGATCTTCTCTACCAATAGTAGGTGATGCATGAATCATATCATACTTAAATATTTTCTCTTCTTCAATTCTATATTTAAAAGGTTCTATCGAATTAGCTGCCAGTAATGATTTATGTAAATAGTATAAAAAGTATGGATATCCATTATCTTTAATCTTTTGATATCCTAAACTAAAATCCACTGTGGATACAATACCAAAAAAAGGTTCATCAAAACCATTGAAGAACTCATAATGTTCTCTCCTATTCCACGTAGCAAGATCTAACTCTGTCTTATTCATTACAAATATTGCAATAGTTCACCTGATTTAGTAAGACTCTTAAAATTTGGATGATCAATCGTTCCATTATGCACTTCATGTTCCCAAGTCGTATGAAACGGAATATGATATGCATGCGCACCAATATTTAATACTGGTAAAATATCCGATTTTAATGAATTTCCAACCATTAAAAACTCAGAAGCTTCAATATCGAGATGATCTACCAATTTACGATATTGCTTTTCAGTTTTATCAGATACAATCTCAATATGATGAAAATACTTCTCTAATCCAGATTTAATTAGTTTACGTTCTTGATCCAATAAATCACCTTTAGTAGCCATTACCAGTCGATATTTTTCTGATAAGTATTTTAGCGTATCTTCAATACCATCTATTAGTTCTACTGGTTCTTGTAGCATTTGCTTTCCTTTCTCAATAAGTTTTTCTACAAGCTGGACATTCATTTTTCCATTAGTAACCTTAATGGCAGCCTCAATCAAAGAAAGGGTAAACGGTTTAATACCATAACCATACAAATCCAGATTCTGCATCTCTACTTCAAAAAGTAACTTGTTAGCTTCTTCCTTGGATATGTGTTCTGAAACAAGTAGGCAGAATTCTTCTTCTGCTTTTCTGAAAAAAGTTTCATTTACCCATAACGTATCATCTGCATCAAATGCTATGACTTTAATATCTTTCAATGGCATATTTTACGGTATTTAGTATTCAATCATTCATCAGCACAGCACACATCTGTTAGCTATTACCTAACTAGCTTTTTGTATTTAATACGTTTTGGCATTAAATCACCTCCTAATCGTTTCTTTTTATTTTCTTCATAATCAGAAAAACTACCTTCGAAAAAATACACTTGAGAATCTCCTTCAAACGCTAAAATATGAGTACAAATACGATCTAAGAACCAACGGTCGTGAGAAATGACCACGGCACAACCTGCAAAATTTTCTAATCCCTCTTCTAGGGCTCTTAATGTGTTTACATCAAGATCATTAGTAGGCTCATCAAGAAGTAATACATTTCCTTCTTCTTTGAGGGTCATTGCCAAATGTAACCTATTGCGTTCTCCTCCAGAAAGTGTAGATACTTTCTTGTTTTGCTCACTTCCTCCAAAATTAAATCTGCTTAGATATGCTCTGGAATTAACTTCCTTACCACCCATCATTACCAAATCTTGTTCATCACTAAAGTTTTGCCAAATGGATTTATCAGGATTAATATTAGAATGAGCTTGATCTACATAGGCTATCTTAGCAGTTTCACCTACAGAAAAACTTCCTTTATCAGGGGTTTCTTCACCCATAATCATCTTAAAAATGGTTGTTTTCCCTGCTCCGTTTGGTCCAATAATCCCAACTATTCCTGCTTGAGGTAGTTTGAAATTAAGGTCTTCATACAGTAATTTATCACCATACGCTTTACTGATTCCTTCAGCTTCTAGTACATTCGTTCCTAAACGAGGCCCATTAGGAATATAAATTTCTAATTTTTCGTCAAGTTGTTTTTGATCTTGACTCATTAGTTTATCGTAATTCTTTAAACGTGCTTTTTGCTTAGTTTGTCTTCCTTTCGCTCCTTGACGCACCCATTCTAGCTCTCTCTCTAAAGTTTTTTGACGTTTTGAGGCTGATTTACTTTCTTGTGCTAATCGTTTTGATTTCTGATCAAGCCAAGAAGAATAATTTCCTTTCCAAGGGATTCCTTCACCTCTATCTAATTCTAGAATCCAGCCAGCAACATTATCTAAGAAATACCTATCGTGCGTTACCGCTATAACGGTTCCTTTATATTGCGCCAAATGATGCTCTAGCCAATGTACTGATTCAGCATCCAAATGGTTTGTAGGTTCATCCAATAACAATACATCAGGTTCTTGAAGTAATAAACGACAAAGCGCTACTCTTCTTCGCTCTCCACCAGATAATACAGCAATTTTTTTATCAGAATCTGGAGTTCTAAGAGCATCCATAGCTATCTCCAGCTTTGTGTCCAATTCCCAACCATTACTGGCATCAATCTGATCTTGTAAAGTTGCCTGCCTATCCATAAGTTTCTGCATTTTATCTGCATCACTATAGACCTCTTCTAGGCCAAACATATCATTGATCTTATTATATTCATCAAGAACAGCAACAATTTCAGAAGCGCCTTCTTTTACAACTTCTAATACCGTTTTCTCTGGGTCTAGCTGCGGTTCTTGCTCCAAATATCCTACCGAATAATCCGAAGAAAAAACAACATCTCCCTGGTAATTTTTATCAACACCTGCAATAATTTTCAATAGTGTAGACTTACCTGATCCATTAAGACCAAGAATACCTATTTTTGCACCATAGAAAAAACTTAAATATATATTCTTAAGAACTGGAGTATTCGCACTTTTAAACGTTTTTGTAACTCCAGACATAGAAAAGATTATCTTTTTATCATCTGACATAAGCCCCTAAATTATTTTTAATTTATTATTCTAAACTCTACCTTTTAGTGCATTAAACACCCAAGCATTTGCTAAAAATCCAACTCCTACTGCTGCAAAACCCCAACCAGAAACATCTCTATATCTAAATGCGCCCAAAGCTATTAGTCCTAATCCAGCAATTATCATTATAAATGTAGCCCAAGCTAACACTGTATTTTTATTCATTCCCATATATAGTTATTTAGTTAACTATCTTCAATAATCAATCAAAAATAGCATGCAAATATCGGTATTTTATCATCAAAAAATAGAATTTTATAGAGATCTTCAATTAGTAATGAGCCTTACATGTTGCTAAACAAGCACTTATGTGAAATGATTTATAAAAAAAATGAGGATTCATAATTTAACCCTCATTTTTTTATAAACTATTTAGGTCTCTAATTTGAAGGTCCATTATCAACTCTGGATTCCAAAACAGATTCTATAGAATTAGAAATGTTTTCTAAAAGATCATATCCAGTGATGTTTTCAATCGCATTAACAGAAGTTCTAAATTGTGCCCAATTTGTATTTATTCCTTGATCATTAGGTACATTTATTGCAATCACTCGTGTAGAAGTTGTTACTCTATTAATATCATTAGTACCGTTTGGTAATACCAATGCTACTTTCCAAAAAGAATCTGGCACAGTAATGTTTCCTCCATCAATTGTCGAAGCAAAACCATTTCTTCCTGTTCCTCCACTTCCAGCTACTCCAGCAATAATATGTACTTCATTTCCTTCTAAAGCTAAAGATCTTAAATAGTTTTCGAAATTAGCCCAGCTTCTTTGGTTATTGTCTGGTGCCTGAGGAGCAATATTACTCATATAAAAAGTGTTCTCATTTGCTCCAGAATTAAAAGTTCTATCTGCAGAAGGACATAGATGACCTCTATCAAATCCAGATCCTGTATAATCACTAGTGGTTGGTCTAAAAAAGTTGCTTGGCAGTGCAGTATCTCGTTTAAAACAGTTACATCTAGATGCACTACCTGTCCAGGCACTACTTAAATGCCAGCTTACCCAATTGGCAGTACCTTTGCTATTATTATATGATAATATGAAATCTGGTTTCGATAAATAGTAGTTATTAGCATTCGAACCAGCATTAGAGGGATTACCAAAAGTAATATTACTATCCCTTGCTGCAGTACCGTTTCCTCCTCCAGTAGTTTCTGTAGTGATTTCAAAATTATCAATATTAATACGATTAGAACCTCCAGAAGTTTTATACACTCCATAGCGTACACTTCTGGTTTCATTTACATTAAATGTTACCGTATTCAAAGTTGTAGAACTGGTAGTAACCGTTGATCCCGCATAAAACCAAGAAGCTCCATTATTATAAGAAGCTATAAGACGCCAGCTAGAATTTCCATTACTTCCATATTTTGCATGTCGTATTCTAATCGTTTTCGCACCATTATCCATATTAAAAGACATAATCGCATATCCTGTATTCCTAATTCTTACGGACTTAGCACCAAATTTACGATCATTTGATAGCGTTCCTATCAGGGCATCATTTAAATACCAGTCTCCAGAAGAAGATAAATTAACACTACCTCCAGCATAGCTCCCTTTAGAACCTGATTCGTAAGTTTCTGTAAAACCAGAAGATCGTTTTTCGGAAAAATTATGTTCATGAGGTCCGTGATTGTCATAGAAATTGGTTTCTACCTTTATTTCTCCTTGTATTTCCAATGGAACAAAAGCGATATCCTCATAAATAGGTTCATCCTCAATGCTACAGCTAGCGATAAAAAAAGTAATAAAAATAAAAAATGAGATCGAGTTTAATTTTAATAATTTCATAGTTGAGTTAGAATTTAGATTACTTGTTAAATAATTGGTTTTAAGCTAGATATAAAACTAATTCTAGGTTGTTAATTCATTACTAATGAAATGTTATCAAACTGTTATAAAACAAGATTATGAGAAACAAAAGCATAACACTTACGGTACATTCTTTGTATAAATATTGATTAGAAATCAGTTTTTATTTTAATCCTCAAAAAACTCCTTGATTTTTGTATTTTCGTGCAAATAATACACACAAATACACAGATGGATATAAACTTCAATAAGAACGAAGACCACAATAAGCTTTTAGTTTCCACACTACGTCAAAAACTAGCACAGGTAAAGCTTGGTGGTGGTGAAAAACGCATTGAAAAGCTGCATGCAAAAGGTAAATTGACTGCCAGAGAACGAATTGCTTATTTATTAGATGATGATGCAGATGCAATAGAAATTGGTGCATTTGCTGGTGAGGATATGTATTCAGAGCATGGAGGTTGTCCTAGTGGTGGTGTCGTTATCAAGATTGGGTACATTAGTGGCAAACAATGTATCGTAGTAGCTAATGATGCGACCGTAAAAGCTGGAGCGTGGTTTCCTATTACTGGTAAAAAGAATTTAAGAGCGCAGGAAATATCTATTGAAAATAAACTACCTATTATATATCTTGTAGATAGTGCAGGTGTATATTTACCGATGCAAGATGAAATATTTCCAGATAAGGAACATTTTGGTCGAATTTTTAGAAATAATGCTGTGATGAGTAGTATGGGAATTACTCAGATATCAGCAGTAATGGGTAGCTGTGTTGCAGGTGGCGCATATTTACCTATTATGAGCGATGAAGCTCTGATTGTAGATAAAACAGGTAGTATTTTCTTAGCTGGTAGTTATCTTGTAAAAGCAGCAATTGGAGAAAGTATTGACAATGAAACGTTAGGAGGTGCTACAACACATTGCGAAATTTCGGGAGTTACCGATTATAAATCAAAAGATGATAAAGACGCGCTAGACACTATTAAAAATATAGTTTCTAAAATTGGTGATTTTGACAGAGCAGGATACAATAGAATTAAACCTTCTAAACCCAAAGAAAACCCCGAAGAAATTTATGGGATTTTACCAAAAGCTAGAAATGAGCAATATGATATGATGGAAATCATCAATCGATTGGTTGATAATTCTGATTTTGAAGAATATAAATCGGGTTATGGACAGACTATTTTAACAGGATATGCTCGTATCGATGGATGGGCTGTTGGTATTGTTGCGAATCAACGTAAGATTGTAAAAAGTAAAAAAGGTGAAATGCAGTTTGGAGGAGTTATCTATTCTGATTCTGCTGATAAAGCTACTCGATTTATTGCTAATTGTAATCAGAAGAAAATTCCATTGGTGTTCTTACAGGATGTTACTGGTTTTATGGTAGGTAGTAAAAGTGAACATGGCGGCATTATTAAAGATGGAGCTAAAATGGTGAATGCGGTTAGTAATAGTGTCGTACCTAAATTCACTATTGTTATTGGTAATTCTTATGGAGCTGGTAATTATGCAATGTGCGGAAAAGCTTATGATCCAAGACTAATATGCGCCTGGCCAAGTGCTGAACTAGCAGTAATGGGAGGTGCTCAAGCGGCCAAAGTATTACTGCAAATTGAAACTGCTTCTTTAAAAAAGAAAGGAGAGCAACTTTCTGAAGAAGACGAAAAAGCACTGTTTGATAAAATCAAAGCTCGATACGATAAACAAATTTCTCCGTATTATGCAGCGGCAAGGATTTGGACAGATGGGATTATTGATCCTCTAGATACCAGAAAATGGGTGTCCATGGGTATTGAAGCAGCAGACCACGCTCCTATCGAGAAACCTTTTAATCTTGGTGTGATACAGGTGTAATTACAAACTATTGTTAGTTATTCGTGTGAATTAGTAACCATTTAATAAATTATTAGTCATACATAATGGCTACTAATAATAAGTCTGATTATTATGAGGGGAATAATTATACTTTTTATCATTTTATGTTTTTATCAAGGGTATTCTTTTCAAGAGGAGAAATACTTTGATCCAGATTTGTTATCAATGGATTTGAAATCAGATAGAGACTCTATCTTGAATCAGAAAGATACTGATAAGATATATGATTTTATAAGTAGAAAAATTGATGAAAATCCAGATAAAGCTGAAACATATTATCATTTCTATTTAGAAAGAGGGATTATAGATAGTAATTATGATATTCAATCATATTCCTATTATTATTTAGGATTTCTTCCTTATCAAAAGGGGGACTATGTTTTGGCTATTCGGTATGGTACATTATTATCTGATATTGCTGAAAAACAAAATGATATCGATAATCTGATAAGTGCATATACTCTAATTGGTAACTCATATTTTCAAATTCGATACTATAATGATGCCTTAAAAGAATATCTGAAAGTACTAGAAATTACAAAAAGTAATAATTTAAAAAGCAAAGAGTTTTCTACACTTATCAATATTAACAACGTTAGAACTCGTATCCATCAATACAAAGAAGCTCTTCAATCATATGAAGAGACTATCGTTTCATTAAACAAAAAAACAAGCAAAGAAACAGCAAATTACCATGGTAAATATCTTTCTTCTATTTTAGGAGCTGGAGTATGCAATTATCTATTAAAAGATTATGACAATGCTTTGAATTACTATAATAAAGGTTTGAAATTGTCAAAAGATCATGATTTAACTTCTTTTCGAATCAATTTCAACAATACTATTGGTGAAACTTATATAGCTAAACAAAATTATGATAAGGCCTTAGTTTATTTAAACAATTCAAAAGAATTAATAAAAAAAGAGAATCAAGTTTTTAGTAAAGCCTTGTTTACAACCAATTTTCATTTAGCTACGCTTTTTTTTAATACCGCAAAATATGATCGAGCACTAGAACATCTAAATGAAAACTTTGATCGTATCGATTCTAAAGAAAAAGAAAAACAGGTAGAAAAAATAGCTGAAATGTATGACCTGGCACAGCGATGTGCCGAAAAAACAAGGAATACAAATCAACAAATTTATTTTGCTAATGCCTATAAAAGAATTATCGATACCAGACACCTGGATGATGTAAATACTAAAGATCGATTGTATAAATACAATTTAATTACATTAGAAGAAAGAAATCAGAATCTTTCATCTTTAAACTTTAAATATATTGTAGGCTTAGTTGCTACTTCAGTATTAATAGTATTATTAGTCATTTTTCAAATCCAGAAACATCGCAAGAACAAAGTTATTTTTCAAAAACTTCAAAATGAAAAACTCGAAGTAGAAACAGTTGTTCCTTCTTCGGTTATAAAAAAAGATTTTATAACCAATGAAAAAGTAAAACTGTTATTTGAAAAACTTCAAGAAATAGAAAAAACAAATTTCTTCTTAGAAAAAGATTGTAATTTATACAATACAGCCAAATTGATGGATACTAATACAACCTATCTATCAAAAACCATGAATGAATATAAACAACAATCGTTTAATGAATACATAAATGAATTACGAATTAATTTTTTTCGTAAAAAACTGAAAACGGATTCTAAATTTAGGTCGTACACAATTAAGGCAATTGCAGGAGAATTGGGATACAAAAGTGTAAACACATTTGCTTCTGCATTCAAAAAACAAACTGGAATAACTCATTCTTTTTACATGAAACAAATTAGTAAAGAAATGAATTTATCCAAAAGTTCGAATAAAGGGTGAACTATAACATCAATTTTATAAAATTGATGTTATTTTCTATTACAGAAACACTGTTTACAAAGCTATTAATATATTTTTATACCATACAGACAGTGTAATTAACATTGCTACTTAAAAATTAAAATTTATGAAAACAAAATCTATTCTTTCTTTTATTATTTTTTCCATTTTTATTTTTTCTAATTGCTATTCTATAAACAAAAATTCAGCTCAGAAACTTAATAGTCGTATTTCTGATACCTCATTAGAAAGTTTTCAGTCGATTTCGATTGATGTTATTGTAGATATAACAGACACAGATATTACTTTAGAAATTTCTGATGAAGATAGAGGTCTAATAGTTTCAACAGATGATCGAGTAGTTATAACATATTATACACGCAACAGATTACAAAATTCTAATTCTCCAGAATTAGAAATACAGACTACTGCATCAATAAACACTTCTTTAGAACCCGTAGAAATACCTCCTAAAAGGCCAGGATCGAGTCGTTACTTGGAAAATAATGTTGCAGATTTAGTATACCTTGGCACACATTATTTACCAGATTTAGAAGTTAAAAATTATTATTTAGATATTAAACTTATTAATGTAAAGAGTGAGCGTAGTATAGATCGGGAACTTGTACATTTTAGAGCATTTGATCCTTCGTTATCAGGAGATTTATTGATCAAAAATGCAAAACTTATTTATTCGAACCCATATAATGTAGAAGGTACCACGATCTCTTGTACTATTGAAAATAATAATAATGAATACAGTAACAATATCCTCAAAAAATCAATAGCTAGCTTTTATTTATATGATAATCGTGTTCGTCGATATCTCGGATCAAGGACTATTGCTCCTCTACAAGCAGGTGAAAAAATGTCTACATCTCTATGGATAAGAGATAACCTAAATCAAAGTGCATTGAATAATGTGGTTTTGATTGTTATCGATGAAAACAATGATATAGATGAATATAATGAAGAAAATAATGCCTGGGAGATTCATGTTTCAGAAACACTAGCTTTAAATTCTAAAGTGAATGTTTATCCAAACGCATTTAAAGAAAATATTACCTTTTCATTTGATACTAAAACTACAAATTCTTCGATTCAATTAGATATTTATGATCAACGAGGGAAAATGGTTTCATCAAAAAAGTATAATTATAAAAATAACGGAACGCAAACATTAGAATACCATAATAGCAATTTGTTGCCAGGGATTTATTATTATACTATTTCAATTGATAACAAAAAACATACAGGTACCATTATTAAAAAATAAGACTAGTTATATTAAATCATTATAACTTCTATAGATGTTAAAAACCATATTCTAAATAAAGAGAATCAATGAATTTTGGGTTGTTTTATTTTCGACTATAAATTATTTATAGATTAGATCCAATCGAGGTTGCCGCTGCTTATCTTTTAAAATAATTATAAAACAGTAATAGTTTAATCCATTTTATAGACCTCAAGATATATGGAACACATCCATATCATCTAATATCTTATTTGATTTTTTTAATCTTCGCCCTATTAATTTTAGGGCGTTTTTTATGAATTAACTTATTATGGTTAAAAAATATAATCAATTTTATAAAATTGACATGTTAGTTATTTTTTAACCAGTGTATTACATATAATTTTACGTTGGTATTTAAGTCGACACGAATACACAAATTGTTTAAATAATAATTAATTCAATAATAAAAAACATGAAACAAATATCAATAACCGCTTCTTTTTTACTATTAGTTCTTTTTACCTTTTCTTGTGAAAAAGAGGACCCAGATGTTTTCTTTGAAAGTCAAAATACAGAAAAAACTACTTTAGCCGAAGAATGTTATACAATTGAAGTAAATTTCGAGTCAGGCTTTTTCGATCAAGGAAATCCGTCTATAAAAGTAAAAGTTTGGGTATTAATAGATGGTTTTGGTCCTGGATTATATCTAGGTGAACATACCTTACAAGGTTGGCAACCAAAAGAAATAGTAGCAGATCCTAACTTCTATGATTATATAAAACCACATTTAGACAATAGTGATCGATTCAGATTTGAAGTAGAGCATAGTCAAATACGAGATTTTGCTAGATTTACGGCAAGACAAAAAAATGGTGTTAAGAAAGGATATACGCTTTATCCATGGCAAAATGAAACAGCTATCCCATATACTGGATTAAATTTTGACACTTCTAATTGTTCTTCGATTAATGAAGATTTTAATTTATAATATCATATCAAAGAGATCACGAAGCTAATAATTTAAAGAAAAATCAACAATTAGCTTACATATGCTCAAAGAGGGTTTAACATATACCTTGAACCCTCTTTTTATTATAATTCTTAGCAGTTTAAAATATAAAATTCCTCTTCTTCCAATACTATGAAATAAACTCACAAAACATTAATGGTGGTTGCAATCTTATTTAATATACTCCCTCATTTTGTTCAATTTAGTATATAAGCAGTATTATTTGAATGTAATTGATGATACTTTAGATGAAAATCTGAAAAGATCGTATAACACTACTAAGATCCTGTGTATATCATCTTTTTATAGTTAAACAATTAAAAAATCAGGTTCAATTTAAAAATCATCAAATCATGCTAGAAAAAATCTTAGAATTAAAAAACGCTAAAGCTTTAGACAAAATGCAACAAAAACAAGTAAAAGGAGGTATAATTCCATTTCCAACGGAAATCTGCTATTGTATTACAAGAGATCGCAGCGGTTTTCTTGTTATATCAGAAGAGGTCTCTTGTGACAGCACTTGCGAGGATGGTTCCTCTCCAACTCAATCATAACATACATTGTAGTTTTTGGAAGAACAATTCCCAGAAGAAATATTTCTTCTGGGAATTTTGGTTTCATTCTGAACTTAATATACTTTTTTAAAACATAAACAACATTTATAAATGTTCTACAATCAAGAATATTGTAGCAAAAATTAAGGTCTTTTATAAAATAAAAAGTAAGAAATCCAGTTTTTAATTAAAACTCAAAACAAAAGCAATGATTAACAAACCATTTTTTAAAATTAAGGTATTAGGTATCGCCATAATGGCTTGCCTATTCGTAACTAGTTGTAGTGATGATGATAGTAATGAAAACTCTTCGTTCGATATTACTCAACAAGATGTTATGAAAAGTTTGGAAGTTGAAAAAATTTCCAATTTCATAGACGGAATGACATTAGATAATATTGCTATGAATAGATCTAATGCAGAAGTTTCTTCAAATTTTGGAAAGGCCGATTGTGCTGACTTTAGTGTTACTGATACTGGATACACATTAACTTTTACAGATTGTACTACTGATGATGGTGAGACTATCAGTGGTAAGATTAATGTGAATGTTGTTATTGATAATAACTCTGTTTCTACTACAATCACGTTTGAAAACCTGACTTTTGCTGGAAATTCTATTAATGGAAGTAAAAGTACATCTTACTCACTAAATACTGTTGATGGAGGAAGTTTTATATATACGGTTACATCGGATTTATCGATTACGCTAGCAGATGGAACTACCGCTTCAGAAATGGGAACTAAAACATATAGAGTTACTGAACTAGGTACAGCTGAAGCTTCTTATACAATTAGTGGAGACTGGACAGTTACCATAGGTTCAGATACGTACTCTCTACGTACTGATCCTTCGTTACAAGGGACATTTAGTTGTGATTATATTACAACTGGAACTTTAATATTAGCAAAAAATGCATTGACTGCTTCTATAAATTATGGTGATGGAACTTGTGATAACAAAGCAACGGTAACATATCCTGATGGTACTAACGAAGAAATTGATTTATAAGATTAAGAACTTCAAATAGTAAAATAAAAACATCCGTAAATAATTATTTACGGATGTTTTTTTGTGTTAAAAATTAGCTCCATTTATAATAGAGATATAATTTAGATACTTATTGTCTTTTGGGAATTGTAATTAATTCAGTCTGTCTTTCATTTACATACCTAAATCCATCCTTTCCCCAATATCCAGCTTCTTCGAGCATTATTCTTATATCTTTATCCCATTCAGGAATAGTAACTGTAGTATTCAATTCTATAGCATATACTGTATTTTCGTATAATGGATAATCACCATTAACAGGAACGCCTCCTTGAGAATCCCACATTCCTATAGTAGGTCCTGAAGAATGTCCATATAATCCAAGAGGATGCGTATATATTGCTGGTTTTAAACCTTCTGCTTTACCCTCTTCTAGAGATTTTAATAAAATCTCATTTCCTGTTTTTCCAGTTTCGAAATTTGCTGTAAAAATATCTTGAACTCGATTTCCATCAGAAAAAGCTTTGACTAAAAAATCTGGAGGAGCCATTTCTCCATTCTTAAGGATATATGCGTGTTGCTGACAATCTGTATTCAGTCTTAAATATGTAATTCCGAAATCACAATGGATTAAATCTCCAGGTTTAATAATCTTATCGTTGGGTCTATTAGAAAAGGATACAATATGACTCTGTAGCGGCTCATCAAAACGTTGAATATCCACAGTTGGATGAAACCAGGTATTCAAGCCCAAATCAGTCACCTTCTGACGTAACCACCAAACAACATCATCTGTAGTTGTAGTTCCTGGTTTTATAACTTTTACACTAAACGCTTCTTTAATAATATCATGAGTTACTTGTACCAAGGCTTTGTACATTTCCATTTCTTGCGCTGTACGCGTTTCTATCCATGCGATCGCTAATTTTTCGGCGGAAACCACTTTATCTGTATAGGATTCAGGTAACGCATTCATAAACGCCTCATAATCAGTTTTTACAATACCATCCACAATTCCGAAATTATCAGAATAATTAATTCCTATTTTCTTTGGATTACGTTTCGTAATAATATCCACAAGAGCTTTCCATTGATCAGGTTGTTTTTCCTTGTCCCATGCAGAATCAATATACTTACCTACATTATATCTTGCTACTGCAAGGTGTTCTATTGTATTATTTTCTTTATTTCTATAAAAAACCAATATTGTTCTTCTTCTGGCATTAAGCCACTTAGCTGGTAACATGGTTTTAAGTACAGGATCTTCATTATATTCTCTAGAGATTAGTATCCACATATCAAAATCTGTTCGATCCATTAATTGTGGCAGTAGATTATTAAAACGATCCGCTAATATCTGGTCTATAATATCCGCTCTTTCTCGTTCCTGAAGAATTTGCGCATTGCATATATTCGAAATAATAAGTAGCGTGAGAATAAAAAGCTTTTTCATTTGTGTGATTCGTTAGGTTAGATAAAAGTATTACAAAAAAGAGACACCTGCAATGCTTTGCAAATGTCTCCTCATCAATTAAACTACCCAAACTTTAATTACAGTGCTTCATAACTGCTCATTAATCGAATAAATTCTGCTCTATATCCTTGATTATCTGTTGATCTATTTTCTTCTGCCAACGCAATAATATCTTTTAAATCTTGATTATCTAAGTATTTAGATTTTCTGATTTTCATTCCGAACCAAGCAACCGAAGCAGCAAAATTAAAATCTTTAGAAATTTCCTTTTCATCTGCTTTTAATATATGTACCATCTCGATGCTTTTACTTTCTTGTGGTCTTTTATATCTGAATTTTACTGTAAGTAACTCATCTCCAAAAGTTTTATTTACTTTTTGATCCGTATATTTCAAGTCAGGAATATCGTTAATATATTTACTTTTTACTCCATTAGGAATTACTTCATATAACGCCGTAACTGTATGTCCGCTTCCTAATTCTCCAGCATCTTTAGTATCATCTACGAAGTCTTCATCTGCCAACAATCTATTTTCATATCCAATAAGTCGATATGCTTGTACTTTTGCAGGGTTAAATTCTACTTGAATTTTTACATCTTTTGCTATAGTATATAACGTTCCGCCAAATTCTTTACCTAAGACACGTTGTGCTTCTTGCATTGTATCGATATATGCATGATTTCCATTACCTTTATCAGCTAAGGTTTCTAACTTACTATCTTTATAATTATGCATTCCGAAACCTAAACAAGTTAAAAAGACACCTGATTTACGTTTTTCTTCAATTAAAGTTTTCATATCCTTATCACTACTCATCCCAACATTAAAATCTCCATCTGTGGCCAAAATGACTCTATTATTCCCATTCTTTTTAAAATTTTCCTGAGCGATCTTATATGCTAATTGAATCCCTGCTCCTCCAGCTGTAGAACCTCCTGCGTTAAGATTATCTAATGCTTGATTTATTTTGTTTTTATGGGCACCAGATGTTGGTTCTAATACCATTCCTGCAGCTCCAGCATATACTACAATTGACACCTTGTCTTTTTCTCGTAATTGATTTACTAATAATTTAAAGGCTTTTTTTAACAACGGTAACTTATTAGCATTACTCATAGATCCTGATACATCAATTAAGAATACAAGATTAGATGCTGGAATAGCCTCTTGTGGAATTTCTTTTCCTTTTAATCCAATTTTTATTAATTGTGTTTCTTTATTCCATGGTGTATCACCATATTCTGTATGAATTGCAAAAGGATGATCTCCTTTTGGTTGTTCATAAGAATATTCAAAATAATTCACCATCTCTTCTATCTTAACCGCATCTGCTGGGACCTTCTGTCCATTGTTAATCATTCTTCGCACATTACTATAAGATGCTTTATCCACATCAATCGAAAATGTTGATAATGGAGAGGTCTGTACTTTTTCAAAGCTATTTTCTACAATCTCTTCATATGATTCGTTATTCTCTATTTTGTAATTCCCTTTATGGGTGGTAATCACAATACATCCATGAGTAGCTCTTGATCCATAAATAGCTGCTGCTCTTGCATCTTTCAATACTTCTACATTAGCAATTTTTGATGGATCTATATTTTGTATCTGCACTACATTCTTTTTATTAATAGGCACGCCATCGACTATATATAATGGTTGTTGTGAGTTAGAAGTACTAGTATTTCCTCGAATCTTGACCGTTGCTCCAGTATTTGAAGTTATTGTAAGTCCAGATACTGTGCCACTTAAGTTTTGTGATGCTTGAGCGTTTGGTTTTTTTCTTAGTTTTCTTGCTCTTCTTCTTTCTGCTCTTGATGCTCTTCTTGATTCTGATGAAATTGCGACCGCAGAGCCTACTGAGTACGATCTTTTCTGGGTACCATATGCAGTAACTACTACTTCTTCTAATGTAGATACATCTTCGATCATTCTAATATTCAATTCTGTAGTATTGGGTTTAATTTTAACCTCTTGAGATTGCATTCCTACATAATTAAATGTAAGTATTTTGCCAACTTCAGTTTGAATCGTATACTTACCATCAAAATCGGTCTGTGTTCCAATAGTAGTTTCTTTCACAACAACATTTACTCCTGGCAAAGGAGTTCCTGTACTATCTTCTATAACCGTTCCAGTAATTTTTATTTGTTGAGCAAATGAAGCTCCTGTGTATAAAAATATTATAATCAAGTAGTGTAGTGTTTTCATAATTGATAGTTTTTAAATTATGAAGTAAAACTACTTTTCAATGCCTAACCAGACAATCTATATTGAGTGAAGTGGTTGTTTCAATTAGGGAAAATAACTATATACTAGGATTCCAAAGAATCTAAAACAACATCGAGTGTCTTATTGCGCTGTACCTTTCCGTTTTCGGTTTCTATAAATTGTGATATGTAATAAATTTTCTTAGGTATTTCGTACTTAGAAAGTGTTTTTATACTATTAATGGCTTCGATAAGAAGTTCATAGGTTCTTTCATTATAATTATCTTCAATTATCAATACTAATTTATCACCCAAAACATCATCTGGAACACTGGTAATAAAAAACCTATGACTTATCAAAAGTTGAAGCTTTATTTCAATCTCTTCGGGATACAGTTTAACTCCTCCACTATTAATTACGTTATCGTAGCGGCCTTTCCAACTAAACTTTTTATATGTTTTAAGTTCCACCACATCATTCGTAATTATGGTTTCCTTATGTAACTGCGGAGCATTAATAATTAAACAGTTTCTTTTATCTATGCCTAAAGTAATATTAGGTAAAGCCTTAAAAAAGTTACCTTCCTTTTTTTCTTTCTTCTTTGGATTAATTCTTCTAGCAGCTATATGTGTTACTGTCTCGGTCATCCCATAGGTTTCAAAAATTTTAGTTTTGATTCCTTGTACAAGTTCTTTTAAGTTTTCAGAAACAGCTCCTCCACCTACGATGAGTTTTTTCACCAAATGCAATCTACTGATAGAATTATCTAATTGTAATGGTACCATTGCGCAAAAATCATATTGTCTGTAAATAGTATCTAATGGATTCATTTTTGGAGGGATCACATCAATTTTCCAACCTAACACCATAGCTCTCACAAGCATCATTTTACCTGCTATATATGCCGCTGGAAGGCATAATAAAGTAGTAGTATCTTCTTCTACCTTAAAGAATTTACCAGTAGCTTTAGCGCTATTAATCATATATTGCTTATCAATCTTTATGCTCTTAGGCTTTCCAGTAGAACCAGACGTTTGTACAACGACATGATCTTTATCATTTAACCAATCTAATAAGAAACCACCTACTTCTTGCTCATAGAATTCTCCTTCTTTAATAAAATTATATGCAATTTGCTCTAATCCTTTGTTATCCAGAGTTTGCCTATTAATACTAAAGCTTTTATGTACTTGAGGAGTTATAAAAGTACCATCTGTTTTCATATCCAAATTTCAATTTTCTAACAGACTTTATAGTTATTAAAATGTAAAGACAATATTATGAATTAGTTATATTCTTCTATTTGAGGTTCTGGTGCTACTTTCCCAAATAATTTATTTTTCCAGCCAGACCACTTATATTTTTTGGACAAAATTAAAATATAGATCGGAAATACCACGAATACTGGGATAAGTATTTCTATTCCAGTCTCTGGTTCACCAGTATACAAAAGAATAGAATCTGTTTGAAATGCAGTCCAAGAAGATGTAACCAATAATGCAGTTACTAAATTATTGGCTGCATGAAATCCCAATGCAAGTTCCAGCCCTTCATCCATTAAAGTAATTATTGCCAAAAAGAAACCTGTACCTATATAATATACCATAATATGAGGTCCAATTTTTGCTACTTCTGGATTACCAAAATGCATAATCCCAAATAATACAGAAGTAACAATTAGTGGTACCCATCTTGTTTTTGTTGCCAATCCAAGACCTTGCATCATATGTCCTCTAAAAAGATATTCTTCAAAACTTGTTTGTAATGGCACTATCAAAATAGCCATTATGGCAAGTGTTATGAATGGTTTCATCTCAAAATTCATCTGGAAATCTTCAGGATAAAAATAATATAAGATTCCTGTTGTTATTAGAATATATAAGGCTACTAAACCAAACATAAACAAAACACGTTTCCAATCAATCTTTACTCTAGATGTAGTAAGTGATCGGATACTTTGCTGATGTACTACTTTTACCCAGAAAAATAATCCAGCTAAAAAAATTGCAAAAGGACCTACTGATATTAAGAAAAATAAAGGTTTTCCTAAGGTCTCTATTTGCTGTTGCATCATAGCTTCTATGTCCATTCCTTCAGAAAAGGCCATATTAAATGCTATCAATCCTAAGAAACCAATGGGAACGGGTAGATATTTCCACAATCCAATTTTCCCTTTTCTACCTTGTTCTATATACATAATTATATTTTTGTATTAATCTAAATAGGGAACATTCCAGCTCTTATTACTATGATACCCTAATCTACCTTTATCCACTACCAATGGAGCATCTATATTATTAGTATACAAGCTACCTGTTCCTAATCCTTGTGGCATATTGTTATCCAGGCCATAAGTATACTGCGCAATAGCATTTAATCCAATATTACTTTCTAAAGCACTAGTAATCCACCATCCTATTCCAAGATTTTCTGCCAAATCTATCCATTCTTGTGTACCTCTAAAACCTCCTATTAGACTTGGTTTAAGAATAATATATTGAGGTTGTATAGTTAGTAGTAATTTTTTCTTATCTGTTACATTAAAAACACCAATTAATTCTTCATCTAATGCTATAGGTAATGGAGTTTGATTACACAAAGACTTCATAGCTTCTAGTTGGCCTTGCTTTATTGGTTGTTCAATACTATGAAGATCAAATGTACTTAACCTTTCTAATTTATGTAATGCTTCTTCAGGTGTAAAGGCTCCATTGGCATCTACTCTAATTTCAATTATCTCTTTAGAAAACTGAGATCTTATATAAGAAAGAAGTGTTAGTTCTGCATCAAAATCAATAGCTCCAATCTTCATTTTTATACAATCAAATCCCTGCGCTAATTTGTCTGATATTTGCTGTTTCATAAACTTCTTTTCCCCCATCCATATCAAGCCATTGATACGGATACTATCTTCATTCTTAGTGAATTCTGAAGGAAATAACACAAACGGAGATACGCTTTCCAAAGATTTAAAAGCCATTTCAACACCAAATTGAATGCTCGGGAATTCAATTAATCGTTCCCATAATGTATCTTTTCCTAAATGAATATTATCACAGGTCCATTGTAACTTTTCTTCATAATCTGGTCTATCATCAATACTCAAAGTTCTAAGTATTCCACATTCTCCGATACCTTGTTTCCCTTTAGAAGTAATTACAATAAACCAGGTTTCTTTAGTTTTTAGGATTCCACGAGAAGTACCACTTGGTCTTTTAAATTCTAAAATATGTTTATAATAACTGGCTTTCATTACAATTCTATACTGTGTCCTATTTCTAATAACACAAGATTTTTTCCTTTTGAGGAAAATTTCTGTTTGGCTTCTTCATGATCTATTTCTATAAAGCCAAAAGTATCATAATGCACTCCAAGTACCTTATTACAAGCAACAAAATCGCTTGCAATTATAGCATCATCTATTCCCATAGTAAAGTTATCTCCGATTGGTAGTACAGCCAAATCTAACTTCGTATATAAAGGAATTAGTTTCATATCCATAGTAAGTGCAGTATCACCTGCGATATATATACTATTATCTTCAGTTTGGATTACAAAACCTCCTGGTTGTCCGCCATAACTACCGTCAGGAAAACTACTGGTATGAATTGCGTTTACATATTTTACACTTCCAAAGTCGAATTTCCAGGATCCTCCATGATTCATAGGATGTACCTTAATCCCTTTCGCCTCATAATGCATCGCGATTTCATAATTAGAGACAATAATGGCATTACAACTTTTTGCTATAGATTCTGCATCCAATGTATGATCCTGATGTGCGTGCGTGAGTAAGATATAATCTACTTTAAAATCATCAACTTTTACCTTATCCTTTGCTAATGGATTGCCTGAAATAAATGGATCTATCAATATAGAGATAGAAGCTATTTCTAATAGTAATGTATTCTGACCATAAAATGTAATTTTCATTGCTTTTGAATTTTTTTAGATTAATGAGATAAAAATTACAAAATCTGTCCCAAACTAAATAATAAGGCCAGTAAAAAAGTCGACAAAGCAACTTTTTTTAATTCTGGATCTAAATCCACCGCCTTTTTTGTATTAATTACTTTGTTTATATGAATAAATAAAGGAATATATGCTACCAAAAACAACAGATTAGTATAGGATTGATATGTGAAATATAAAAACACTAGCATGGCGGATAATCCTCCAATTAGAAGGAAATAATGATATTTTTTAGCATTCGAGAGTCCCATTTTTACCACTATGGTATTTTTATTTGCTTTTTTATCGCTATCGTGATCTCTCATATTATTAAGGTTTAAAACCGCCGCACTAAGAAAACCAATTGTTACTGCAGGAAGAAAAACTAACCAATGTAAATCTTTGGTAAATAAGAAATAACAACCTACCACACTTACCAATCCAAAAAATATAAAAACAAATACATCTCCTAAACCTCTATAGCCATAAGCTGAGCTACCCATCGTGTATTTAATCGCTGCAGCAATGGCTGCCAATCCTAAAAGAAAAAAGAATACAGAATAAAAGAAATAAGCTTCTCCAAAAGATTTATAAATTAATAAGATAGCTAAAACCAATGTAATAATAGATGTAAATACTATACCTCTAAGCATTTCTTTTCTAGAGATAGCACCGCTTTGTAGTGCACGTTGTGGTCCTACTCTATCTTCATTATCTGTGCCTTTTACACCATCACCATAATCATTTGCAAAATTAGATAGAATCTGTAATCCTAAAGTTGTTGCAATTGCGAACCAAAATATTGAAGTTTTATAAAAAGGAATTCTAGCTCCAAAACTAGTTGAGTATTCTAATGATGAAAGAAATGGATTAATCAAAATGTTATTAAACATTGATGATCCAACAATAATACCTGAAACGGATAATGGTAAAGTTCGAAGTCGAGCAGCTGAGATCCAAGCTTTGAATTTCGTCATTCTAAAAAATTTATAGTCAAAGGAACAGTATTTTAATCGAAAAAAAAATAAAAAATACTTCTCTGAATTATTTAAATTAGCATCATGCCTATTACGATACCTTTAGAATTTCCATCTTTCAATTTATATAGCACACCTTTATTACTTTTAGTATTACAGGCATTCATCTTTGCATCCTTATTATTGATCAGGTATTTTAAAAAGAAATATATATCCGCTCTGATATTGGCATTATTAATTTTTATTACGGGATATCATAGAACTACCTATACTATTGGTTTTATGGATTGGTATGATACTTATAGAAATACAAAGATTAATTATTGGTTAATTGCATTATCTCTTGCTATTGGACCACTACTCTATTTCTATGTAAAATCAATAACTACTTCTAATTTTAAATTTAGAAAAAAGGATTTTATTCACTTTGTTCCAGTAAGTATATATGTACTGTATAAGATAGCTATTTTTATATATGACAGCGTTCAACCAGGTTTTAATGAAACTCAAAACGGTTATCTTAAAATTGCTCTTGATGAAAAATACGTCAATCCTCTAGTTGGAATCGTGGAGAATTTACAAATGTTATTATATCTAGCTTTTACCATACAGTTATATTTTATGTACAAAAGAAAGATTCAACAATTTTTTTCTAACACCTATCGTCTAGAGCTAAATTGGATCAGAAATTTTCTTTTTATCTATTCTTTCCTCTTTTTATACAGTGTTTTTGAAGGTGTTATTGGATCTGTAATTACTGATCTCCATTGGACTCAGCGATGGTGGTACCAATTTTTTACTGCAGTCGCAATTATATATATAGGAATTAAAGGCTATTTTACAGATACCAATACACTAAACAACTTAAATTTTTCTGTGAACACTCCAGAAACGGATAAAAACCCTCCATCAGAGTTAAGTGAAGTTCTTATTAAAAACAAAGAAAGAATTCAAGAGTTTATGGAAAAAGAAAAACCTTTTCTTAATCCTGATCTTAATCTCACTGAGCTTTCAAAAATGCTCAATATACCGTCTTCAACAATTTCTGATACTATAAATTCAGGGTTTCATAAAAATTTTAATGACTTTGTAAATTCTTATCGTGTGCAGGCTGTACAAATGATGCTTCAGGAAGGAAAACAACAACAATTATCTTTATTAGGGATTGCCTATGAATGTGGATTTAATAGTAAAGCTACTTTTAATAGAGTTTTTAAGAAACTAACCGATACATCACCTTCACAATATTTAGCACAACAAAACAACTCCTAAGCTGTTATTTTTATGAATTTCGCAATTCATCCGCAATGGTTTTTTACCTTCAATTTTATAGATTAGCAATTTAAACCAGTATATAATTGTTTCAAAATATACAGCTAATCTTCCGATAGCTTTTGGAAATTATAAAGTTTTGGAACAAAAATTAAACCACATGAAACATTTATTAACAACTATTCTCTTAGTATTATTCAGTACCATACTTGCTTGTAAAGATGATGGAACAAAAGAATCAGAAAAGACCAACATCGAAGAAACAGAAACTATTAAACCAAATACTTCTGAAAACACGCCTTTTATTTGGGAAGGTGCAAATGTCTATTTTCTACTTGCCGACAGGTTCAAAAACGGAGATCCTACAAACGATCTAGTTCTCGAAAGAGCCAATAAAACTGGGAAACTTAGAGGTTTTGAAGGAGGTGATATAAAAGGCGTAATACAAAAAATTGAAGATGGGTATTTTAAAAAATTAGGTATTAATGCTCTTTGGATCAATCCATTGGTAGAACAAGTTCATCAAAGTGTAGACGAAGGTACAGGAAATACATATGCTTTTCACGGATATTGGGCAAAGGATTGGACTAATATTGATCCGAATTTTGGTTCTCACGAAGATCTAAAACAATTGGTAGAAACTGCACACCAAAATGATATTAGAATATTGATGGACGTAGTTATAAATCATACAGGACCAGTCACTGATAAAGATCCTGTTTGGTCCGAAGAATGGGTTCGAACTTCTCCTCAATGTAGTTATAAAGATTATGAAACGGCGGTAAAATGTACTTTGGTAAAAAACTTACCAGATATTAAAACCGAAAACGATCAAGAGGTAAAACTTCCAGAAGCCCTGATTTCAAAATGGCAAGAAGAAGGAAGGTTAGAATCTGAAATGGATGAATTAGAAATATTTTTTGCTAAAACTGGCCTTAAACGATCTCCTAAAAACTATATCATCAAATGGTTAACAGATTATGTTAGGGAACTTGGTATTGATGGATATCGTGTTGATACAGTAAAACATGTTGAAGAAGGCGTTTGGAATGTACTAGCAGAGCAGGCCAAATTAGCGTTTACTGAATGGAAAAAAAACCATCCTGATAAAGTACTTGATAATAATGAGTTTTTTGTATTGGGAGAATTGTATGGATATGGAATTGATGGGAAACGTTTTTATGACTTTGGAGATCGCAAAGTAGATTATTATGCGAATGGATTTGATAATCTTATTAATTTTCAATTTAAGTATGATGCTGGAAAGTTAGGGTATGAAAAATTATATAGTAAATACAGTAAAGCGTTACAAACTAGCCTTATTGGTAAAAGTGTAATGAATTACATTAGTTCTCATGATGATGGCGACCCTTTTGATAAAGAAAGAAGCAAAACCTATGAGTCCGCAACTAAGCTTTTATTAACTCCAGGAATATCACAAGTTTATTATGGAGATGAAACTGCAAGATCGCTAATTATAGAAGGAACTGAAGGAGATGCAACCTTAAGATCTAATATGAATTGGGATGATATTGAAAAAGAAGAAACCGCAGCTTTATTAGAACATTGGCAAAAATTAGGCGTGTTTAGAAAAAACCACCCTGCAATTGGAGCAGGCAAACATAAAATGATTAGTGAAACTCCATACATATTTTCAAGAACTTATAGCAAAGATACTTTTGTAGATCAAGTAGTTATAGGGTTAAATCTTAGAAAGGGTACCAAAACAATTAAAGTAAATTCGATATTTAAAGATGGAACTAAACTAACGGATGCCTATTCAGGAACAGAGACAATCGTTTCTGATGGCAGTGTTACTATAAAATCCGAGCACGAAATCGTGTTATTAGAAGCAACAAATTAATTGTATTTTAAGATAGTCTCAATTTAAGTAGGACGGCTCAAATTATAATTTGAGCCGTCCTATTGTGTTTTGGGGCGCAGTATTCATAACTGATATAGACATTTGAAAAGTCAAACAATTTAAAATCATTTCAGTTATGAAAAATGTAATTAAAAAAATCATTACTCCGATCACCATGAAAAATTGGTACTCGGATTTACTATTTACGCTCCCTAGAATAATCTGTGGCTATTTATTAGCAGTAAATTTTGGAGGGAGCAAATTCGGAGTACCATGGAGTCCTGAGGGATCTCCCGATCTTGCTTTTCTAGAAGTTGTAGAATGGTTTCCCAAAGATGTTGCAGAATACGGAGGTATTTTCGCAATGTTTCCTGTCTTCTTTGCTTGGATGGGTGCAGCTAGCGAGGCTATCGGAGGTGTATTCCTCGCATTAGGTTTCAAAACAAGAGTCGCTTCTTTCTTTATTATCTGTACGATGTTAGTAGCTATCATTTTCCAGAAATCAGATAGCGGAATATGGGGTATGTTGCTCGCATTAGGGTTTTTATGGATAGCTATTTACAACCTAATTCTAGGTTCAGGAAGATTTGGTATAGATTACCTAATCACGAAACAATGGTTAAAACCATCTTTAACTACCACATCTAATAACATAATTTAATACTCAGAACAAATGAAAAAATTTATTAATATAATATCATTATTGATTAGTATCACTGCGTTAGCACAGATAAAAGGAAATAAAGAAATCATCACTAGAACATTTGATGTTGATAACATAGAACATATAAAAATTAATTTTTATGCAGAGGTAATTATCGATCATTCCAAAGAAGAAAGTCTTACTATTACAACAGATGCTAATCTCTTTGAATATATAGAAAAAGAAATAGTAGATGGAACTTTGCACTTAGATCAAAAAGAATGGATAAGTCCATCAAAAAATGTAAAAATAATTATTGGAGCTCCTAATTTAAAAAAAGTGGAGAGTGGAACACATGATGTTACAAGAATTATCAATCTTGATAATGAATACCTTCAAGTATTGGCTCCTATTGGTACTATTATTGTTGAAGGAAAGACTAAAGATTTAAGGATTGCGGCAGAACTTGCTAAGATAGATGCTTCAGATTTAATAGCAGAAAATGCTAACGTAAATATTTGGAGCAGAGGTTCTGCAAATGTTAATGTAACTAATGAATTATATGCCAAACTAGATAAAGATGCGATCCTTAAGATTAGTAACACTCCCAAAGTACTACGTGGAGATGCCAAAAAAACAGTAAAAAAGAACAATAAAAATACCAATGCCTCAGTGAGGTATATAAAATTCAAGATTAAAAATAACGCTATTACACGAAATCATTTTCTAGTAATTGGTCCTAAACCAGATGGAAGAAAATTTAGCTACGGTTTCCCCATGATGCCTCAAGCCACAAGAAAAGAAAATTGGACTATAGGAACAAAGGTATATAAAGTAAGTACTTTAGGAAAAAGAAAGCTATTAGTTACTATCAAAGAAGAAAACGAAAATAAAACAGTTAACCTTTTTTAATACGAAATACCCCAAGAAGAACTTACCTCCTGTATTCAAGGAGGTAAGTGTTGGGGAAAACAAAAAAAGTAAGGGAAAAATTGTAATTGGAATACTTTTCAAAGATAAAAAGGATTAAGGAATTTTGGTTACGGTTAAACCTCAAACTTTAGCTGGAATAGTAGCATTATAAGGCTTTTGATAAAATAACATGTTACAACACAGTCTATTATGGGGAAAATTTCACTTTTCAATCGTAATTAATATTTTTAATAATTATTTATTTAACATTAAAAAAATAAATTAATTGTTTTAAAAGACTTTATAGATTTATATAAAGGTTTAAATTTGCCGTAATCATTTTTTAAATCAAACTAATTCTATTATCCTTGGAAAATAAAAAGGCGCTCAAATTAATTGACAAAATTCTGACAGATCTGGAAAAATCCGGAATAAACACAGACGTACTAATAGAAGACCTTAAGTCTCTAAGATCTTTTGCTCTAGAACAACAAGTACCTTTGGTGGTTAAAGTTTTAAGATTAACGTATGAACACATCGAAGAAAATGACAGTTTTTTAATTCCTATTCCTGATGATGAACCTATAGAAGAAAATGAAGCACCTGTAGAAAAAAGTGAAGATCAGAATCCTGTAGAAAGTCTTAAGTACCTTATTTCTCTACTAAAAGATCTAAAAAATAAAATGAATGTTATGGATTTGGCAGATTATAGAGACGCTTTAAATGCATAATCAACTAACATAAAATAAGTTTCATTTACTTATTGATTAAAAAGTCTAAAGAAATTTGGGCTTTTTTTTATGAGAAAATATCTAAAAAAATATCTCTAAACCCTCTATTTATAAGCATTTTTAGAATGATATAGATTTAAGTTGTAATAATTATAACAATTTATCGACAAATTTTATGATTTTATAAACGACAAAAAATCAATTATATATTATTTTTGTCCCCTTGTGGAAAAATTGCTATGAAAACGAATCCCAGATCTGTAAAAAAAACACGGTTGCAGTTACTGCACCAATATTATAGTTATACAGGTTTCTATAAATTTTTAGGAACCAGCTTAAAAAAAGCATTACCTCCTATTCTACTTTTTATAGCAGGTTTGTTATTAGTAAACTATTTTGTAATCAACATTAATGATTTACTAATTTATGTTACTGAAAACTATTCTGATTATATCGTATTTGGAGTATTTTTTGCATCAGAATCATTATTAGGTCTTATTCCTCCAGAAATTTTTATTGCTTGGAGTGACAAAGCTTCTAGTCCAGTTTTATATTTATCAATACTCGCTTTACTATCTTATATTGGTGGTATCATTTCTTATTTTATCGGAAAATCTATTACCAAAATTCCTTCTGTTCATGAATATTTAGAAGTAAAAATGGCAAAACATATTAAAAACACTCGTAAATGGGGTGGGTTTTTAATTATTGTTGGAGCATTGTTACCTATTCCATTTTCTATTACTAGTATTGCCGCAGGAATGATAAAATATCCTTTCTTAAATTATTTGTTATTTGGGTTATTACGTTTTATCAGATTCTATTTATATGCAGTAGCTATATTTAATTTGGTTTAAGCTTGTTTAATAAAAGTCTTCGACCTTATTTTGTATAGCATTAATTATTGATTGATTTCTTTTATGGAAGAAGTAACCCGGTATTTTTATACTCTTTTAGTTTCAAAAGGTGTTTCAGACAACATTGCAGAGTACCTAAACGTTGTTATTGGAATTTTAATATTACTTGTTGCACTATATATTTTAGATCGAATTATCAGAAAAGTAATTCTAAATCTTTTCAAAAAATATGCTTCAAAATCTAAAAATACTTTTGATGATTACTTGGTAAAAAACAACGTGTTTGACTACCTGTCGCATATTATTCGATTATCCATTATTATTTGGATACTGCCAGAATTATTTATTGCATTTCCAACAGCAGAAAGTTATTTAGAAATTCTATTTGATATTTTAGTAATCGTATTAACCATATGGATTGTACGCAGTATACTGAGAACATTTAGGGATTTCTTAAAATCATTACCTTCTTTTAAAGACAAACCAATAGATAGTTACATACAAGTTTTTATGATATTTGCATGGTCTATTGGAGCTATTTTTATCTTTTCTTCAATAACTGGAAAATCTATTTGGACCTTCCTTACTGCATTAGGGGCAATGTCTGCGGTAATTTTATTAATTTTTAAAGATACCATTTTAGGCTTCGTAGCAAGTATCCAAGTGGCAGTAAATGATACAGTCAGGATCGGTGATTGGATAACTATGGAAAAATATGGTGCGGATGGAGATGTAATCGAAATCAACCTATCCTCAGTAAAAGTTCAGAATTTTGATAAAACAATTACTACGATACCAACATATCATCTTACTTCGCAATCATTTAGAAATTGGCGTGGGATGATGGATTCTGGTGGCAGAAGAATCAAAAGAGCTTTGCTAATAAAGGCTTCGAGTATTAAGTTTTTATCAGAAAAAGAAATTGATAATCTAAAAAAGATAGAACTCATACAAAAATACTTGAATGAAGCTCAAGAAAAAATTGATTCTTATAACAAGGAAAATAATGTAAACAAAGAAGTATTAATGAACGGACGCAATCTTTCTAATATGGGAGTGTTTAGAACGTATGTTGAATACTATCTAGAAAATCATCCGTTTATCAATAGTGAAATGACTATTATGAGTCGTCAATTAGCTCCTACTGCTCAAGGAACACCTTTAGAAATCTATGCTTTTAGTAATGATAAAGTATGGAAAAATTTCGAAAACATAGTTGGTGATATTTTTGATCATTTATTATCTGCAATCCCCTATTTTGATCTGGAAGTATTTGAATTAGACTATAACAATAAAAAATAGTAGTTCCTTAACGTTTCAATTTCTTCAGTGTAGTACATTTGCAATCGAATTTAATACAACAAATTTATGATTACTATTTTCAGGTTGATAAGCTATTTAGAAGGAATTTCATATTTGCTTATCTTGTTTGTCACCATGCCATTAAAATATTTATTTGCATCTCCTGAACCAAACAAGGTTATAGGAATGGCGCACGGTTTTTTATTCTTAATCTATATTGTTTTTGCCTTTCTAGTAAAACCAGAAAAGCAATGGAATAATAAAACATTAGCGATTGTATTGCTTTGCTCGATTATCCCTTTCGGAACTTTCTGGATGGATGGAAAGTATCTCAAAAAAAATGATCAATAGATTCAAAAACAACTATTGGTTAGATTAAGAAAACTAATATATTATTCTGGGTATTCAATTCTAAGGTGATATATATTGGTAAGCTTTCTCTTAAATACTTTTTTAACCTGTTGTATTTCTTTAAAAGTAATATTAGCATTCAAAAACTGACCATCTTCCATTTGTTTGTTTACAATTTTCTCTACAAAAGAGTCAATTAAACTACTAGTAGGGTTTTTTAAACTTTTGGAAGCTGCTTCTACGCTATCACTCATCATTAAAATAGCAGTTTCTTTAGAAAAAGGCTTAGGTCCAGGATATTGAAATTCCTCAATATTTACATTCTCATTAATTTCCTTTGCCTTCATATAAAAATAATACACTGTACTAGTACCATGATGTGTTCTTATAAAATCTATCACACGATCTGGTAGGTTATTTTTCTTAGCAATCTCAATTCCTCTTATCACATGATCAATTATAATTTTTGCACTCTCTTTTGGTGATAATACATCATGTGCATTTCCTGAAGTTGTTTGGTTTTCTGTAAAATAAGTTGGATTAGCCATTTTACCTATATCGTGATATAGTGCTCCTACACGAACTAACATTGCATTTGCTCCTATTTCATTAGCAGCAGCTTCTGCGATATTAGCTACATTTAATGAATGATGAAAGGTTCCTGGAGCTTTATCTGATAATTCTTTTAATAACGAAGAATTAGTATCACTCAATTCTAGTAGAGATACATCTGATATTAGTCCAAACATCTTTTCATATGCATAGATTAAAGGATGAACAATTAACGTTGCAAAACCACTAATTACGAACAATCCAATGGTAGTCCAATTTATATCACTAATACTTCCTTCATGGATGATATGAAACGCTAAATATGCCAAAATATAAACAACTGTAATCTGTCCAACTGAAATAAACAAATTAGCACGCTTATAAGATTCAGAAATAGTCAATATGGTAACTATTCCTGCGATAATCTGCAAAAAAGTATATTCATAACTATTAGGAACAACAAACCCCAAAATCAATACGGTGATCACATGAGTAAATAACCCTAATCTAGAATCAAAGAATGCTTTTAAGATCAATGGCAAAATACACAAAGGGACTATATAGATATAATCCGATTTATATTTAACAACTAAAGTGGTAATTAATACCATCAAAAGAATATTAAAAGCTATAAAAGTTACTTGGGTGTTATTGTCATAAATATCTCTTCTATATTTTCTGATAAAAAGTAACAGCATTAACAGCGCCAAAGAAACCAGAATACTATATCCAAAAACAATCCAATAGAAATTCTTATCACTCCAAACCTGTGATTGATATTCTGCTTTTAAAGAAGTAAGTATTTGCAGTCTATTCCCTTCTACAACCTCTCCTTTGGCAATAATTCTACTACCTTTAGACACACTTCCTCTCGTAGTAAGCACTTGCGCTAATTCATTCTCTAACGTACTTTCTGTCAGTTTTTGATTTAGAGATACATTCGGTTTTACCAAATCATAAAACAAGGCAACAAAACCGCTCTTGAATTTAACATATTCACTCTTATCTATTCTTGAATTTATAAGTGTTGTAACAGAATTAGGAGTTAATATCTGACCAAAAGTAATAGCTTCAGCTTTATTTCCTTTATTTAGAAATATTTGTCGCTTAGTTTCATAAGAATAAGATTCCTGTAATACACCATATCTATAGATATCATTTAGTAGAATTCTACCAAAAAGTTTAGCTTGTTTTGATGAACTACTTTGAGCCAAGGTTTCTAAATTACTTTTAAACGCTGCATCATATGTATCCTTTGCAATGTTTGGTATAACCGTATCGTACTCAAAATAAGGAATTACATTATCCGCAATCCTTTTCTTCTCAGTATCTATATCTTCTTGTGTTTTAGCAATTGCAAAATCAAAAGGGGCATATAAATTTTCATATTGCCAAGGTTTACCTTTAGTAAATTCATACTTAAACACTCCTCCTTTTGGAAATAGATATACTATAAGTACAAGAGTGGTAATAAAAAGAAACCCTTTATATAAAAAGGATTGGTTTTTATAAAAATTATTTAAAAACTTTTTCACAAGGATATTCGTATATATTACCCAAAAGTACTAAAAAATAAGTCAGTACAAAGAAGCTGAAAAATTAGACGCTTGATCAAATTTGTGCATTCTAAATCCTAGACGCAACTTCCTTATGTAGATCCTCTAAAAATCCTTAAATTCGCAGAATCATAAACACACATATAATAAAACAAACATAATGAGTAAAGAAGTCGTAATAGTATCTGCAGCACGTACACCTATTGGTAGTTTTTTAGGGAGTTTATCTACAGTTCCAGCTACTCAATTGGGAGCAACAGCTATCAAAGGAGCATTGGATAAAATCAATTTGGATCCATCTTTGGTTCAAGAAGTATTTATGGGTAATGTTGTACAAGCAGGAAACGGACAGGCTCCAGCTCGACAAGCAGCTTTGGCTGCTGGAATTAGTGAAAACGTTCCTTGTACTACAGTTAATAAGGTTTGCGCCAGTGGTATGAAAGCTGTGATGCATGCTGCTCAGGCAATTGCATTAGGAGATGCAGATATTATCGTTGCTGGAGGAATGGAAAATATGAGTTTAATTCCTCATTATGTAAGATTAAGAACAGGACATAAATTCGGACCACAAACCTTTGAGGATGGAATGCAGAGAGATGGTTTAGTAGATGCATATGATAAAAATGCAATGGGAGTTTGTGCAGATCTATGTGCAACAGAACACGATTTTAGTAGAGAAGATCAAGATGCTTATGCTGTACAATCCTATGAACGTTCTGCTAAGGCATGGTCAGAAGGAAAGTTTGCTAATGAAGTTGTTCCAGTAGCAGTGCCACAACGTCGTGGAGAACCTGTTATGGTTACTGAAGATGAAGAGTACAAAAATGTAAAAATGGAAAAGATTCCAGCTTTACGTCCTGCCTTTACTAAGGATGGAACAGTTACTGCTGCCAATGCATCAACTATTAATGATGGAGCTGGTGCAGTTGTTGTTATGAGCGCTGATAAAGCTGCTGAGCTAGGTTTAAAACCATTGGTGAAAATTAAAAGTTATGCTGATGCAGCACAGGAACCTAAATGGTTTACCACTGCTCCAGCAAAAGCATTACCAAAAGCAATAGAAAAAGCAGGAATTACATTAGATGATGTAGATTTCTTCGAATTTAATGAAGCTTTTTCTGTAGTTGGTTTAGCAAATATGAAAATACTTGGATTAAACGACTCTAATACCAATGTAAATGGTGGAGCAGTATCATTAGGACACCCACTAGGATGTTCTGGTGTTCGTATACTAATTACTTTAATGAGTGTGTTAGAACAAAATAACGCTAAAACTGGAGCAGCAGCAATTTGCAATGGTGGTGGTGGTGCTTCTGCTATGGTAATTGAACGTGCATAATAGCACCAAACCAAGCAAACATAGTAGTAATTGTATTAATGTCTAATATCTAGTACCTATAAAGATTCATGCTATACGGTATTTGCAATTTAAGTATTGTCCCTTTACGTTTTGAACCCAGTGATCCAAGTGAGATGGTATCACAGGTTTTATACGGCGAACATTTTAAAGTTTTAGAAAAAAGAAAAAAATGGAGTCGGATCCGTTTAGCCTTCGACACCTATGAAGGCTGGATAGACAATAAACAGTACTTAGAAATTACCGAAGAAGAATACAAGGGTTTTGAGAAAAAACCATTAGATGTTACTGCAGATTTAATAGACTTTATAAGCTGTGAAGATAATCAACTAATGCCTATTGCCTTAGGTTCTTCATTGGGAGCATTGGATTTTTTTAAGCATCAATATGATGGCAACAGAATTACTGAAAAGCAACCAAAAGAAAAACTAATAGAAACAGCATTTATGTTTCTAAACGCTCCTTATTTATGGGGAGGGAAAACAAATTTTGGTATTGATTGTAGTGGTTTCACCCAAATCGTTTATAAACTAAACGGATATAAACTATTGCGGGATGCTTCTTTACAAGCTACACAAGGAGATCCTTTAAGTTTCATTGAAGAAAGTGAACCAGGTGATCTCGCTTTTTTTGATAATGATGAAGGTGCAATTACTCATGTAGGTATTATAATGAAAGATAACTATATTATCCACGCGCACGGCAAAGTGCGTGTGGATCGTATAGATCATACAGGTATCTTTAATGGTGAAAAAAACCAATACACACACAAATTAAGAGTGATCAAACGTATTATTTAAAAAACAAAATATTATGGAATCTCAGGAATTAAAAATAGTAAAAGTAAGACCTGAGGATAACCATACACTTCTAGAAATTGGTCGACAAACTTTTTATGATGCATTTGGATCACCGCATAACACTGAAGAAAACATTCACTATTACCTAAGTCAAAAATTTACATTAGAAAAAATTACTAACGAAATTCTAAATCCAGAATCTCAATTCTTTTTCGCATTATATAAAGATAAAATTGTAGGGTACTTAAAGCTAAACTCGGGAAGCGCACAAACTGAATTTATTAAAGGAAACTCAATTGAAATTGAACGAATTTATGTGATAAATATATATCAAGGAAAGGGTATTGGTAAATACCTTCTTGATAATGTGATCCGCATTGCTAAAGAAAAAACGGTAGCGTTTATTTGGTTAGGAGTTTGGGAAAAAAATAAGAGCGCTATTAATTTTTACCAACAAAATGGTTTTAAAATCTTTGATAAACACAGATTTATGCTAGGTTCAGATAAGCAAACGGATATCATGATGAGGTTAGATTTCTAATATACTTTTAAATTTTAGTATTTTTATAACATTCGAGTTTAATAATTTTATTTATTTTTGAAACGATCATTTCAATACTATGCCAAAGGTAGAAACATTTAACAGAGAACAGGTTTTACAAAAAGCTACAGAAGTATTTCACCAAAAGGGATACAATGGTACGTCTATGCAAGATTTAGTGGATGCTACAGACCTTAACAGATCAAGTATTTACAATTCTTTTGGTAGTAAATTGGGCATATTTATGGAAGTGTTATCTTTTTATCAAAAAGGTGCCAATCAAAACTTTGGTAAAGGATTAGCAGAAGTGTATAATGCTACTGATGCAATCGAAACAATTTTTACATTAACACTAAACGACATTATAAGCGATGAAAATAGAAAAGGATGTCTTATTGTAAATTGTAAATCTGAAATGACCAATCAAGATAGAACCATTAAATCTTTTGTAGAAAAGAATCAAGAAACCATGGTTGCTATGCTGGAAGATATAGTAAGCAAAGGCCAAATGGAAAAAATATTTAACACGAATCAAAATGCCAATCAATATGCCCTCTATCTATATACAGCAATTCAAGGGTTAAGAATGACAGGTATTTTAAATAAAAATGAAGAAGACCTAAAAAACATAATCAATACTGTACTAAAAGTACTATACTAATTTTTTTTAACACATTTTGAAACGATTGTTTCAAATAAAATAATACATTAAAAATGAATATATTAAAAAACAAAGTAGCTGTTATTACAGGAGCTAATAGCGGAATTGGATTAGCAACAGCAAAATTATACCTCAAAGAAGGTGCTAAAGTGGTTGTTTCTGGTAGAAGACAAGAAGCATTAGATGAGGTTGCTAAGGAACTCGAAGGTGATTTTATTACTGTTAAAGCGGATGTTGCCATTCCCGAAGACAATAAACGTTTAATAAAGGAAGCTACCGACAAATATGGGAATATAGATATTCTGTTCTTAAATGCTGGTGTAGCTACTCCTACTCCTACTAATGAAATTACAGAAGAGCATTATGATGCGGTATTTAATATCAACGTAAAAGGACCTGTACTGGCAACTAAAGAAGCTTTACCTCATATCAATGATGGTGGAACGATTCTTTTCACCAATTCTATTGTTCATCAAAAAGGATTTGATGGATTAGGTATCTACTCTGCTTCCAAAGGAGCTTTACGTGCTTACCAAAAAGTACTCACTTCTGAAGTTAAGTCTAGAGGTATACGCGTAAATGCAATTGCTCCAGGACCAATTGATACGCCTATATATGGTAAAATGGGTTTACCTGAAGACGTAGTCGAGGAAATGGGAAAAGGATTTGCACAAAAAGTACCTCTTGGTCGTTTTGGTACTTCTGAAGAAATTGCAAAATCTGCATTATTCTTAGCTTCAGATGACGCTTCTTATATCAACGGAATAGAATTAGAAGTTGATGGAGGATTGAGTCAAATCTAAAAGTCCTTAAGCAATTATTAAAAAAAGGGTTGACAGAAAATATGTCAACCCTTTTCTTTTTATAGATAAAATAGAATCTATCGCGAGATAATTATTTTTTTGGAAACTACTCTTTTATCATTAGAAAATTGAAGTATATATAATCCAGAATTCAAACCTGAAACATCCAATATTATATCCTCTTCATTCTGTATGACTTGACTGAGTACTTTACTTCCTGTTAGGTTAAATATTGAAACTTTAGTGAAGTTTTCTTTCAAATTATTAACTTTTAAATTATCCGAAGCTGGTATGGGATGCATACGAAATGCAGATAATTCATTTTCTTCAATAGACAATAATGAATTAATACCATATATCTCTACCTCTGTAATACTATTCCAAGCGCTTGCAGAATTTCCGCCTCCAATAATTCTTACATATTGCGCTTGCGAATTAAGCAGGTAATTTTCTAATCCATTCGAAGTTCCGCTGCTTGATTGATTCGCTAAAATTGTTGTGAAATTAGTTCCATCTAAAGAAGTGGCAATATCGAAGTATGTAAATCTATCTGTACCTTTGTGAACCGCTATTTTTACTAAACTTATATCATATGATCCACCTAGATTATAAGTAATATTTTCTCCTACTCCTTCTGCAGACCATCTCGTATCAAAATCTTTATCCAGAGTTTTATCCTTTGTATTATCTGGCTGTTGTTCAGAACTTGCCAATACCTCAATAATTGTTAATTCTTCGGATCCATTAGGAGCATCTGCTCCTTTCTGAAGAACCGAAATAGTTCTATTTATGGAACTGGCAATTATAGTTACAATGCCAGTTCGCTGCTCAAGAGAGAAGTTTTCCTGAACAATGATTTCTATTGAACCGTTATTTGTTCCATTTAAGGGTGTTACAGACACCCAATCACTATCATCACTTGCTGTCCAATTTGTATTTGATGTAACAGTAACTACCTGACTACCAGATACTGATTCAAAATCAGAAATAGAAGACACAAATAAGTTATCCACAGGAGTATCTCCATCTTCATATGCATTTGGCCCAACATCATTAGGTGTTAGAGGATTAAATCTTGCAGTCTCCATACTAAAATGATCAGCACCTACAGTACTGTTTTCTGGTCTTGATTGCCCCTCTATATCCTGATTAATACCTAATGAAGGAATACCACTTGCAAGTATCGGAGAAGCATCTGTAGATTCCCAGATCACTCCGTCAAAACTGAGGTTTGGGTTTGTATTCGTTATTTCTGTATCAGAAAAGTCAGGACCTCCATTTACTAATGAAGCTGATCCTGTTGGATATAGTATATTATTAATCCAGGTAATTTCTCCATTTTGGTCATTTCCATCAATATAATGTACCAAATTATTTTCAGAGCCTGTTATCACATTGTTTGCAATGATAATATCCTCTAGTTTTTTATTATAATCACCATTTTTATCATACCCAATTTCAATTCCATATGTATTGTTAACTAACGTATTATAGGCAATTGTGACACGTTCTGCTCTAAAATGCTTCGTTAGATTAGTGCTACTACCATCTATAGCGTCTCCTTGGGTTAAAGCAATTGGAGCATCCCAAATTGTTCCTTTAAGCCCTTCCATATAATTATTGACAATAACATGATCTGTTCCATAAATTCTAATTCCTCCTGTATGAATGGTAGAAGTTCCAAAGGTTCCATTGGCCTTACCATCTCCAAAAAAGTAATTTCCTTCTACTCTATTTCGGTTACCATGCCTCAATGATAATGTACCATAGCTTCTCTTAAAAGTATTATGACGGATTATATTATCAGAAGATTTTATCGAAACTATCTCTGGATCTCCATCACAATCTTCGAAAAGATTATGCTCTATAGTAGTAAAACCACTAGACATAGACATTTGACTCCAACCAACACGTATTGATTCTTGCTCATTTGCTGCTCTTGGAGAATTATTCATAAAGTAGTTATGATCTATTCTATCATATTGGGATTGGCGCGAATCACTTCTGTCCTCATTACTTGTTCCATCAATAGTAATATAATGACCTGGTGTAGTTTTATTTTTAAAAATGTTATGATCAATTCTATTATGATGACTGGTATGCTGAAAAGTGTAATCATTATAGATTCCACCGATAAAAACCCATTTAATAGAAGCTGTAGTTCTTAGTTCAAATACATTTCTTGTTATTCTAATGTTATTAGAACCTTCAAGTTTTATTAAAGTACTATCACCATCACAATCAAAAATAAAACCTTCGATAATAATATGCGCAGATTTCTTAAACACAAAATGAGAATCTCCTGCTAAAGTCACGCCTCCAATACTCTCAGCTTTAATAGTTATTGGGTTATCCTCTGTTCCTATAGCACTAAAACTTGCTTCGAAATCAGTATAGTCGCCGTTTTTAACGATAAATGTTTCTCCAGGATTAGCTGCATTTACGAGATCCTGTAAATCTCCTGAATCCGTAACAATAGTTTGAGACTGTATAGAGCAGGTAATTGAAAAAACAAAGAGTACTGAGAGTATACTTTTTATATAAGTAATGGTTGTCATAATGTGGTAGCTTTTGTGTGAATATTTGATTTATAAAATTGGTTGACCAATTTTATAAATCAAATATAATCAATCTTATACATTAAAAACAAAATGTATTGAAATTATTTATTTTCACATGAAACGAACAAAAAATTCTTTATATATATCAAAAAAAAAGACCTTCAATTAAGAAGGTCTTTTTTAAAAACGTACTATTTCTACTATAATTCTTGAATCTGTCTAATCATCTGATTTGTAAAACCCCATTCATTATCATACCAAATCATAATTTTGACCAAATCTCCATCCACTACTCTGGTCATCGATGCATCTACTGTTGATGCATAAGGATTCATTTGAATATCAGAAGATACAATTGGTTCATATGTGACATCTAACACTTTAAGATATCTATCTGTTTTTGCTTCTTTGACAAGTATTTCATTGATTTCTTCTGCACTTGTATTTCTTTCAGCGATAAAAGTAACATCACTCACCGAACCTACAGGAACTGGAGTACGAATCGCAACTCCATCAAATTTTCCTTCGTATTGTGGTAAGGCCTTTGTTGTAGCGATTGCTGCACCAGTAGATGTTGGTGTCAAATTAACAGCTCCTGCTCTACCCATTCTTGGATTCTTTTTAGACGGAGCATCCACCAGCGTCTGAGAAGCAGTATAGGCGTGTATTGTATTAAGAATGGCTTTTTTAATTCCAATTGTTCTTCCTAAGATTTCCACTACTGGACTAATATTATTAGTGGTACAACTAGCACAAGAAAATATAGCCGTTTTGCCATCTTCGGTATTAACTCCATGAACTACAGTAGGTGTATCTTTACTCTTTGTAGGTCCTGAAATCACTACATTCGTTGCTCCTGCTTTAATATGTTTTTCGGCATCTTCTCTATTTGTAAAAAAGCCAGTACTTTCTATTACAATATCAATGTTGTGTTCTTTCCAAGGTAATTGTTCTGGATCACGCTGATTAAAATATAAAATTTTCTGATCACCAACATGAAGATGATCTTCATGAATTCGTACCTCTTTATCATAAATGCCATAAACACTATCATACTTTAAAAGATATTGAGCGTTCTCTATTGACATTAAATCGTTCACTGCTACTACCTGTAATTCAGGATGTTCCATAATTACTTTTAGTGATGCACGTCCTATTCTTCCGAAACCGTTAATTGCTATTCTCTTCATATCAAATTTTTGTTAGGTTAAATGTGGTTAAAATTGTTTGTAAGTAGTCGTTAAAAATGAATAAAATTACGTCAATCATTGATCAATGAAACACCGTTAAGATCCGTTGTTAGTACATCACTCATATAATCAAAATAAGGGCGTAATAACTCAAAGTGGTATACTAATGTATCTAGAAAATCTGGAGCAAACACTTCTTTATCAGTAAACTCATGGCTTACAAAAAATGATTTATTTTTAATCAAATCAATTGCAGGATGGTCTTTACTAAACCCTTTAGGTGCTGTCTTTACTTGAAAATCCGCATTAAACCCTCCAAATGCTTTTTTAAATTCAGAATTTGCCAATATATCTCTAATCTCCTGATCATCCATTTCGAATTCTTTACGAATGCGAAGTAAATCTTTAGGCTCTGGACTAAAAAAACCTCCTGCCATTAATGAATTTCCTGGTTCCAGACGAAGATAGTAACCACCTCGGCGATGAGCTCCTGCCCTACTAAAACTTACACTACGGTGTACATTATAAGGTGTTTTGTCTTTACTAAATCTAACATCACGATTAATTCTAAATACTTTTGTTTTCTCAATTTCGTCATGTTCATTCAAACGTTCTACAATTTTAGCATAAAAAACTTTTAATTCTTTTTCATTGGCTTGATAGCGTTTCTTTTGCTCTTGCATCCAATCTCTATGATTATTTTTTTTTAAATCCTTTAGAAATTCAAACGAAGATTTTGGTATAATACTCATAAAATAATTTTGATTTTTAAAATTACTAAATTCTAAATCCCTTATCCAAGTTTAACTTAATTTTATGTATATATCGGAATTTTGAGTACAACTTGTTATAATTACCAAAAAAATGTAAGTATTTATATCCAAATAAGACTTCTCTATTTCTTTATTCTATATATTTACTAGACTTTTCAAAAAAGGCACTATGACTAAAGAAAGAGATCAAATCATTGCTAAGATTGAAGAACAGAAAAAAAATCCCAATCTTAAGCTAAAGCTAAAAGAAAGAACTGAGTATTTTACCAATCTTCTTTTTTATACTTTATTCGATTCTGATACAGAAGTAGAAAAAAACGTCAATATTCTGGAACAGACCTTTGAGGAACTTGTAGATCTTGCTTGTTGGGAAACCGAAAAACCTTGTAGCACCATTTGGCAGTCTTATTTAGAAAAATTACCTAAGATTTTACAAAAACTAAATAAAGATGCAGATTCTTTTATGAAAAGTGATCCTGCTGCAAATTCTATAGAAGAAGTTTATCTGGCGTACCCAGGTTTTTATGCTATCGCTATCTATAGGTTAAGTCATGAACTATTAAAATTTGGTTTACCTCTTGTTCCACGATTAATGACAGAGTATTCCCATCGATTAACAGGTACAGATATCAATCCAGGTGCCGAAATCGGTGAGTCTTTCTTTATAGATCATGCTACAGGAATTGTAATTGGCGAAACAGCAGTGATAAAAAATAATGTAAAAATATATCAAGGAGTTACTTTGGGAGGCTTATATGTAGATCGAAAACTACGTAATGTAAAACGACACCCAACGGTAGAAGATAATGTAACCATATATGCTAACGCTACAATATTAGGTGGTACTACAATTATTGGAGCAAACAGTACTATTGGAGGAAATGCTTGGATTACATCATCTGTACCAGAAAACTCGATTATATCAAACTCTTCAGAAATCAAGATTAAAAAAGTTATTTAATGTCTCATAGCATTTTAGACCTCATCGGAAACACACCTTTGGTAAAGGCAACTTCCCTAATAAATAATCCTAATATTACATTATATCTTAAGCTAGAAGGACATAATCCTGGAGGTAGTGTAAAAGATCGTGCAGCGTTTAATATGATTAAATCTGCTTTGGATCGTGGTGATATTGATCAAAAATCAAAGCTTATTGAAGCAACCAGCGGCAATACTGGTATTGCGTTAGCAATGATCGCTGGAATTTTTAAGTTAGATATAGAATTGGTAATGCCAGAAAATTCTACAAAAGAACGCGTTCAAACGATGCGCGCTTATGGGGCAAAAGTTACGCTTACTTCTGCAGATATTGGTATTGAAGGAGCTCGTGATTATGCAGAAGCAAAAGTAGATAAAGAAGGCTATGTAATGCTCAATCAGTTTGCAAACGACGACAATTGGAAAGCGCATTATAAAACTACGGGACCAGAAATATGGAAAGATACCAAAGGTAAGATTACGCATTTTGTTTCTTCTATGGGAACCACAGGAACAATCATGGGCACATCTACTTATTTAAAAGAACAATCTAAGGATATTCAGATTGTAGGAGTACAACCAACAGATGAATCGAGAATTCCTGGAATTAGAAAATGGCCAAAAGAATATCTTCCTAAAATATTTAATCCATCTAAAGTAGATCAAGTGATCGAAGTAAGTCAGGCTGAAGCTACAGAAATGGCTAAAAGACTTGCCAAAGAAGAAGGTGTGTTTTCTGGTATGAGTAGCGGTGGATCGGTTACAGCAGCCTTAAAGCTCGCCAAAACTATAGATAGTGGTGTTCTTGTTGCTATCATTTGTGATCGTGGTGATCGTTATTTAAGTTCGGATTTATTTGATTAGATATAACATATTCTAAATACAATAGAATCATATTATCAGTACATAAAAAGGTTTAGCTATATTTAATACTTTTAAAAGTATGAATCTATCATTGCTACCCTATTAATCCTAGATCAAAGATAAACTATGAACACGATTCAATCAATTCAAATTTTCGTAGCTATCAATTTATTTACTATAGGATTATCTCATCTTTTACAACCCAAAATATGGGTGGACTTTTTTAAATTTTTACACTCAAAAGGAAACGTTGGAAACATTTTTAATGCATTACTTGCTTTAGGAATGGGATCCATCATAATTTCTTTTCACTTTATATGGACATGGCCAATGATCCTAGTTACCTTATACGGATTATCACAACTAATAAAAGGGATCATTTATTTGACATTTCCTTCAATTGGCCTTAACAGTATTGGAAAAGTACAAGACAAGTTTATAAAATTTAAATGGGCTGGATTAATTATGTGCTTATCTTCTATCCTTATCATCGTTTATCTAATAAATAACACCACTAACATCTTTTAAAATAAATTAATCACGTTAGCCCCGAAACCAACTTACATAGGAACATAGGTTTAATACATTAAAAGACACTTAATAAGCAAAAACTTTATAATCCTTTATTCTCGACCAGCTTTAATCATAAAGAATTCACAAACGGTTAATTATGAAATTACATTTGCTATATTTATGTAGTACAAGTAATAAGTATGATTATAAACTCCTTATGAAAACTATCTTCTTAATAAGCATTTTTTGCATCGGAATGCCATTTTTGATTTTTTCTCAAGAATCTAAATTACCAGAGCCAGAAGGTAATTTTTCGGCAATTATTACCACCAATATAGACAATTCAATTACCTGGTATTCTAATACGTTAGGGTTTAAAATTATTAATAAGACCGAAAATATTGAAAGAGGTTTTAAACAAGCTAATCTAAAAACAGGAAAGGTTTGGATTGAACTGATTGAACTAAAAAATGTACTTGCTCAAGAAAATATATTAAAAGATAAACCTAAAGGAACCAAAATATCTGGGTTCTTTAAATTCGGGATGCAAGTCTCAGCTTTTAATGATTGGATTATTCATTTAAAAAAACTTAATACAGAGTTTTTAGGCACAGTAGTTACAGACAAGTTATCAGGAAAAAAAATGGTTCTAATTAAGGATCCTGATGGAAATCGAATTCAAATATTTGAAAAATAACTTACTGTTATTTACATAGTATTTTTATTTTAGAAACAATTTAATACTTATGAAGGTATCATAAAACACTTACATGGAAGATAAAAATGTAGCACAAAAATATGTAGCATTTCTAAGGGGTATCAATGTAGGTGGTCATCATAAAGTACCAATGGTTGACCTAAAAAAGGAATTACACAATATCGGTTTTAAAAGTGTAATTACACTTTTAAATTCGGGCAATGTCATATTCAACTATGTAAATCAAAACACCTCTACACTTGAAGAATATATATCAAAACATTTGTCAACATCCTTTGGTTTTAATATTCCTATCATTGTTAGAAAACAGGAAGATATATTAGAATTAGCGCATGATAGTCCATTTAGTAAAATAGAATTAACAAAAAATATAAAGTGCTATGTATCTTTTTTACGTAATGAGGAAACCTTTGCAGTAGAATTACCTTGGAAAAGTGCGGATAATTCATATCAAATAATAGCACATAAAAACAAAGCTATTCTAAGTGTTTTAGATCTCTCTATTTCTAAAACTACAAAAGCCATGGAAATATTAGATAAACATTTCGGGAAAGATATCACTACACGAAATTGGAATACAATAGAAAGAATATTAAAAAAAATAAATACTTGATTCATTAAAACAACAACATATAAAAAACATTAAAACATGAAATTAGGAGCATTTTCAATAAGTCTTAACGTTAAAGACATCAAGATTTCGAAAGCATTTTATGAAGACTTAGGATTTCAGGTATTTGCTGGAGATATCGAAAAAAATTATCTAATTATGAAAAATGAAAGTTCTATTGTTGGGCTTTTTCAGGGAATGTTTGAAAACAATATCCTAACCTTTAATCCTGGTTGGGATGCTAATGCCAAAAAATTAGAGAATTTTGATGATGTTAGAGAAATTCAAAAGCACTTAAAAAATAAAGGAATACAGTTAGAACAAGAGACAGATGAACATTCAAGTGGTCCAGGAAGTGTAGTACTTACTGATCCCGATGGAAATACTATCTTATTAGACCAACATGTGTAATAAAATACATAGTCTATAAATATTAATCAAGATCTATCATAATTCATATTTGTTTTGTTAGTTTTAATACCTACAAGAAGCGAATTGCAATATTATTTTCATGAAAAACCCCAAATTATCTGAAATACCAGGAAAAACTTCATCATTATTTCCTTGGGGAGATTTATTAGCTTTTTTTGGAAATTACCATAAGTTTAAACAGAAAAAAATCAAAAAGTATGGTGAAATCTTTAAGGTTAAAATCTTAGGTAGAGAAGTTTCCACATTACATGATAAAGATTCGGTACATTATACCTTAGTGCAACATGACAAAGACTTTAATAGCAAAGAAGCATGGGATCTAATACTAAAAGATTTATTTCCTAATGGTTTGATGCTAATGGATGGCGAGAAACATAAACATCATCGTTCTATCATTGCAGAAGCATTTAAAAAAACACCTATGGAAGGGTATTTAGATATGATGAAGAATATTGTTCCTAATCATATTTCAACCTGGAATGATGCTAACCCTAAAATGTTTCCTTTATTAAAAGAATTTACATTAGAAATTGCACTAGAGGTGTTTTTTGGAATTAATAAAGATCAACAGTTTACTCAAATTAATAAAGCCATTACTGATATTGTTAATGCCAGTTCTGCCTTGCCTATTAAACTTCCGTTTACTGCATACAACAAAGGATTAAAAGCGCGAAAATATCTCGTAACATTCTTTACAAATCTATTACCCGAAAGAAAAAAAAATCCTAGAAAAGATCTTTTTAGTATTCTTACAAATGCCAAGAATGAAGATGGAGAGTCGCTAAATGATGAGCAAATCATTGATCATTTAATCTTTATTTTAATGGCAGCACATGATACTACAGCTAGTACACAGACTAGTTTTTGTTATTTTCTGGCAAAGCACCCAGATTGGCAAGATAAATTAAGAGCAGAAGCTCACAATTTTTATCATGAACATGGAGATAATTTTAAAGTAAAGGATTTAAGAAAATTAGAACAATTTGGATTAGCACTTAAAGAAACTTTAAGACGTTTTCCTCCATTAGTATCTATTGGTAGGGTTTCTACTAAAAATCTCGATTATAAAGGATATAGTATTCCTGAACATACACATGTATCCGTTGATATAGATCAAAATCATCACAATCCCGAAGTATGGTCTTGTCCAGAAAGTTTCGATCCAGAACGTTTTTCTAAAGAAAGAAGCGAACACACCAAATGTCCATATACCTATACTCCTTTTGGAGCTGGTGCTCATTATTGTATCGGTTTTGCCTTTGCAGAAATGCAGATAAAATATGTAATAAGTCAACTACTGCTATCACATGAATGGTCTGTTGATCCTAGGTATGAAATGCCTGTAAAACCTGTTCCTCTGCAAATACCAGAAGATGGTTTACCAGTTAGGATGAAAAAAATAAAAAGTAGTTAATAAGCTATGATTACATCCTTTATTTTTTGAAACCTTTTTTCCTTTCTTTGTATTTATGCCAGAACAAGAACAAATTTTAAGTACACTAAAAGAATATTTTGGGTACGATAGCTTTCGACCATTACAAAAAGAGATCATTGCGTCAATATTTGAAGGGAATGATAACATGGTAATAATGCCAACTGGTGGTGGTAAATCTATCTGTTATCAATTACCAGCTTTACTACTTTCTGGCATTACATTAGTAATTTCACCATTAATAGCATTAATGAAAGATCAGGTTGATGGGTTATTAGCCAATGGTGTTCAAGCAGCTTTTGTGAATAGTAGTCAGAATGATAAAGAACAACAAGAAATTTATCAAAAACTCTTAGATAAAGAAATTACATTACTCTATGTAGCTCCTGAGAGTTTGAGTTTTTTAGATACCATACTTTCACAAATTACGATTAGTTTGATTGCAATCGATGAAGCACATTGCATATCTGCCTGGGGACACGATTTTAGACCAGCTTATACACAACTTGGTTATTTAAAAAATAAATTTCCTGAAACACCAATCATTGCACTAACCGCTACAGCAGATAAGGCAACAAGACAAGATATCTGTCAGCAATTAAACATTCCAAATGCTAAACAACATTTAGCGTCTTTTGATCGCAAAAATCTAAGTCTAGAAGTTCGACCTGGAAATAAGAGGATCGAACAAATCACTGATTTTTTGAATGATAAACCTAATGACTCAGGAATCATTTACTGTTTAAGTAGAAAAACGACAGAAATGCTTGCAGAAAAATTACAGAGTCAAGGATTTATAGCTGAAGCATATCACGCAGGCATAGATCACTTAAAAAGATCGGCAGTACAAGAAGGTTTTATCAATGATCAGGTACAGATTGTTTGTGCCACGATAGCCTTTGGTATGGGGATAGACAAATCAAATGTTCGCTGGGTAATTCATTATAATTTACCAAAAAATATAGAAGGATACTATCAGGAAATCGGTCGTGCTGGTCGTGATGGACTTCCATCTTCTACCTTACTTTTTCATAGTTATGCGGATGTGGTTCAACTTCAAAAGTTTGCAACCACTTCTGGTAATCAAGAAGTACAAATGGCTAAGTTGGATAGAATGAAGCAATATGCTGATTCGTTAAGTTGCAGACGAAAAATATTGCTGAGTTATTTTGGAGAATTAATTGAAGAGGATTGTGGTAATTGTGATGTATGTAAAAACCCTCCTAGTTTTATTGATGGAACCATCATTGCGCAAAAAGCACTCTCTACAGTAACGAGAATTAAAGAAGAAGAGCCTATAGGTATCGTTATTGATGTTCTTAGAGGAGCACAAAATGCGATAGTTCTTGATAAAGGGTATCAAGATTTAAAAACTTACGGTATAGCTAAGGATATTTCCTGGAGAGATTGGCAACAATATATTATTCAGCTCATTAATCAAGGGTATCTTGAAATTGCTTTTCATTTAAATAACAAACTTAAACTTACTGCTCTTTCTAAAAAAGTATTATTTGAAGGCGAAAAAGTAAGTCTTGCCAACCTTGCCGAATTTGAAAAGAATAAAGAAATAGCTATTCAACAACTTGCTAAAGCCAAACCGAATACGTTATTTGAGAAATTACGTGAACTACGATTAGAACTAGCTAAAGAAGCTGGTATTCCTGCATATCAAATTTTTAACGACGCTTCTCTAAAAGAAATGGAAAAATCCAGACCAATGAGTGATGAGGAGTTTATGCAAATTAGTGGTGTGGGTAAACTAAAAATGCAAAATTATGGATATCAGTTTATAAAAACCATTATTGACTTCTCTTCGGAAAAGAGTAAAAAGAAAAAAAAGCCTAATAAAAATAAAGGGAACTCTCACAAAGAGACTTTGAACCTATATAGTCAGGGTTTGTCTATAGAAGAAATTGCTCAAGAAAGAAAACTAGCTCAATCGACTATTTTTTCACATATAATGAAATTATATCATGATGGTGAAGATATTGACTTAACACAATTTATCAGTAAAGAAGATATTAATTCTGTAAAAGAAGCAAAAGAAACGTTAGATAATCCCGATACTTTAAAACCTTATTTTGAACATTTCGAACAGGCAATGGATTATAATACGATAAAATTAGCTTTGACTATTTTAGATGCTGAATCTTAAGTACAATTGGTTTTGTGCTTTTTAGAAATTTGATCTACAATAGTTTTGGAATCAGTAAAAATGGTTCCTAAGATTCCTCCAAGTTTGTAATTATCAAACCCAACAAAAAACAATCCGCTATGTGCTCCTGTTCCTATTACATTTTTAGGAACACCGTAAGAATCTAGTAAACCATCTGTATTTTTTATAAACTGTTCTACCTTAGCACGATATCCAGTAGCAAGAATTATAGTATCTATTTCTAAACGTGTTCCGTTTTTTAACTGAACACCATACTCATAAAAAGATTCAATATCATCGACAATTTTAATGTTCCCTAATTTAATTTGTTTCACGGTTCCCAGATCTATCACAGGAGTCTTTCCTGTTTGTTTTAAGTGGTCAATGGGATCTTTCTTAGAAACTTGAACACCATACTTGATAAGATCTCCTATAACAACTCGTCGCACCTGTTTACCAACCCATCTTCCTAATCCAAAAGGTAATTTTTCTAGTTTCTTAGCAGTTAATTGTACTGGGCGTCCGTTAATATCTCTGGGAACTATCAATAACTCGCTTCGTACAGAAACAGCAACTTCAACAAGATGTTCGCTAAGATCTAGAGCCAATTCGGCTCCTGTGTTTCCCATCCCTATAATAAGTACTTTCTTTCCCTTAAAAGGCGAAACATTTTTATAACTGCGACTATGTATTATATTTCCTTTAAAATCAATCTGGTTTTTCCAAACTGGTAAAAAAGGGACTCTATTTACTCCCGTTGCTATGATAACATTTTTAGCCTGGTATGTTTGTTTATTGGTATTTATATTCCAATGATTATTTTCCTTGCTTACCGATCTTACTTCAACATTAAACTCAGGTTTAATGTTGAAGTGCTTTGCATAATTCTCATAATAGTCTGCCAATTTAGTTTTAGGAACATATCTGGGATAGTCTTCAGGAAATTCTAAATATGGTAAATGAGAAAGTTCTTTTACAGTATGTAATAATAGTCGGTCATAATGGTTATGCCAACTCCAAACTATTTTATCTGTTTGCTCTACAATTACAAAAGGAATATTCTGTTTTCTAAAACGACCAGCTACAGCTAAACCTGCTGGCCCCGCTCCTACAATTAAATTTTCAACCTTTTTTATATTCATAAGAACCCATTAAATATTCAATAACTATACTATCTGGTGTTTCCTGAAGTATTTTTTATCACTATCAGAAACTAAGTTATTGTTTAGAGCTTTAGATAAAATATCTGCGTGCTTACTTTTATCATAATGGTATATTAGTGTATATATTTCAGAAACAGATACTCCATCATTAGTATCCTCAATCAATGTAAATTCATCTTTTGTATTAACTACACCTGGTTGTAATATTCTAACATATACACCTGGAAACAATGAATCTATAAACTGTTTTAGAATTTTTTGAGTACCAAATTTAATTCCTAACTTATAACACGGTTGTCTGGGTCTGGAAATTTGAACAGTAGCACTGCCTAACTTATAAATTGCTCCTATTTTAATGTTTCTTTCATCAAATCCTTCTACTGTAAGATTTTCACCAAACATTCCATAGTTCCATTCTAAATCAGGATATTTTTCTTTCCAAAATGGATAATGATTAGCTGAGTATAGATAGCAAGCTTTATCAATACCGCCATGAACCTTCCTATCTACCACATGATCTCCTTCTACATCTTCCCTATCCAAAAAAATTGGTTTATCAACTGGATATTTATAAATACCTGTTTTCACATCTTTTCCCCTCCAGGAAATTGTTTTCGGCATTCCTATATTAGTAGATATAACTTTCATTTTATTGTTTTTTAAGTTCAACAGTATTTAGTATTAACCCAGAACCAGGTACAATATGTTCCAGAATAATTTCTTCTGCTTCTGGATTCAATGTTTGCTTGATAAAATCAAGGTTTATTTTACCTTTTCCTACATCCAGTAGTACTCCCATCATTAAACGAATCTGATTTCTTTTAAAGCCTTCTCCTTTAACACGCAAAAGATAACTTTCTTCTGGAAAAAAATTTGCAGTATATAAGGTATTTTTTACGATCTCACATTGTATAATTTCTCCTGTAACAATTGTATTTTCATTGGGACGATGACAATAAGACCTAAAGTTATGCTTGCCTTCAAATAATTTTGCTGCCACCATCATTATATCAATGTTTAGTTCATCCATTACATTATACATAAACGGAGCACTAAATGGATGGAATTTACTCCCGAAGGAAAACAAATAAATATATTCTTTTATTTTGGGATGTTGTATAATATTAAACTGTTCATCTGTTTCCTGGATACTTATGGCTCTTATATCTTGAGGTAAATTTTGATTAAATAAATCAAAAAAAGATTTTAACTCTATAGGTTTATGGTCTATAAATAATTCTATATAAGCTTCATTTGCAGAAACCTTTGCATCCGTTCTTCCAGCTGCTAACACTTTAAAATTTTTATTCTCGAGAACATAGTTTATCGTTCTCTCTACCATACGCTGTAACGTATTTACATTTGGTTGTTTTTGCCATCCATGATACCTAAAACCTAAATATTGAAGTTGAATAAGGTAATAGAAGCGTTTTCGAAACATATATGATTTTATTTATTCGTGTTCAATATAGATAAATTATGTATTTCATCGATAATAAGATGTTTTTTAATCATCAAATTATATAAAACCAACTCTAGAAATTATTATATTTGAGTAAATCTAATTAATAATTTAAAAATCAACTTAGTTATGGTTAAAGCAAAATATCAAGACGTTTTGGATCTGGGACAGGAATTAAATATCCAAAATGGAGATGTATCTGAAGACAATGGAGTTCTTAAAGTAAAAGGAACTGCAAATACTCAATATGAAAAAAATCAAATCTGGGATAAGATAAAAGAAATTGGTGGCGAAGCTCCTTCTGATATCATAGCAGATATTGATGTAGCTGATAATTCAGTGTATCACAGACATACTGTAAAAAGTGGAGAGTCTCTAAGTAAAATTGCTAAGCATTATTTTAAAGACCCTATGAAATACAAGCAAATTTTTGAGGCAAATACTCATATACTTAAAAACCCTGATGTGATTCACCCAGATCAGGAATTGATTATCCCTAATCTATAAGAAACATTTTTAATATACTTTATAACTAAGACCGCTGCATAGCGGTCTTTTTTTATACTTCCTACAATATACAACACATCTTCTTTTATTATTCTTTCAATAATTTAACATTGTCAATATAATAATTTAAACAGGGAATCTATATCCCGAAATTAAATATTTGACATGAAAACCCTTGTTTTATTAGCAACTCTAGTATAATTATTAACTAAACAATATTTTTTTGTTAAGTATTTCACAAAAATCATAAAAATATTTTTACATTTGGCGCTGCTAACTCAATTTATTATTAATATGAAAACACGATTATCTTTAATCATGGGCTTATTCATGATAAGCTTAGGTTTCTCACAAAACAATCCTTGGGAGAGAACCAATGTAAACCTTAAAAGTTCAAATGTTATATCAACAAAAACGGACTTACCTACTAAAACTCTTTTTAACCTAGATGTAAATAGCATTCAAAAGATGCTTGCAGATTCTCCTCTAAGAGGTAAATCATCAGTTTCTTCTGTTATTATTCCATTACCAAATGCAGATGGTACTATGGAATCATATAGAGTAGTTGAAGCACCAGTATTTAGTAATGAGCTTGCTGCAAAATATCCTGGAATTAAGTCTTATGCTGGACAAAGTATTGACAATCCTACAGTAAGAGTACGATTTAGTGTATCTCCTTTAGGATTACAAAGTATGCGTTTAGGTGGTGGTGCAGCAGTATTTATTGAACCAATCTCTGTGGATGGCGCAACATATACTATCTACACTAGAGATCAAAAATCCGCTACTATTAAGAAATTTGAATGTTTAGTTGATGGAGATACTCCTAATATGAGTAAATCTGCCTCATCTAACACGAAAAATGCAGATGATAGTACGCTAAGAACGTATCGAATTGCGGTTTCTACAAACGGAGAGTATACTCAGTTTCATGGAGGAACTAAAGCTGGAGCATTAGCAGCAATTAATACAACTATGACTCGTGTTAACGGTATTTTCGAAAGTGATTTTGCTGTAACTATGGTAGTTATAGGAAATACTGATGATGTTATTTATACAAATGCTAATACAGATCCATATACTGGAAGTTTTAACAGTCAACTTCAATCTACACTTACAAGTGTGATCGGAGAGGCTAACTACGACATAGGACACTTATTCGCTAGAGCTGGTGATAATGGAAATGCAGGTTGTATCGGTTGTGTATGTGTAAATGGTAGCAAAGGAAGCGCATTTACTTCTAGAAGTACTCCTGTAGGAGATGCTTTTGATGTAGATTATGTAGCTCACGAAATTGGACATCAGTTTGGAGCAAATCATACATTCTCTTTCAGAAATGAAGGTACAAATGCTCATTTCGAACCAGGTAGTGGTACAACGATTATGGGATATGCAGGAATCACTGGTGCAACAGATGTACAACAAAATAGTGATCCTTATTTCCACTTTTTCTCTATTCAACAAGTAACTAATTATGTAAAGACTACTAGTTGTCAAACAAATACCAATACAGGTAACTCGATTCCAACTGCAAATGCTGGAGCAGACTACACGATACCAAGAGGAACTCCTTTTGTTCTTGAAGGTCAAGGATCAGATAGTAATTCTGGTGATGCACTCACATATTGCTGGGAGCAAAGAGATGAAAACAATGCTTCAAGTACGTATCCAAGCGTAACTGCTACTTCTGGTGTTGCATTTAGATCTTTTAATCCTTCAACATCAAACAAAAGATATTTCCCAAGACTTTCTACTATTAAAAGTGGTGCTACATCTTGGCAATGGGAAGCAGTTCCTAATGTTACAAGAACATTAAATTTCAGACTTACAGTTAGAGATAACAGAGCTGGAGGAGCAGGAAATAATAGTGACGATATGAGAGTAAATGTTACTGCTAATGCAGGACCATTTGTAGTAAACGTTCCTAACACTAACGTAAGTTGGTCTGCAAATGCTACAGAAACTGTAACTTGGGATGTAGCTGGAACTACAGGAAATGGAATTAATGCAGCAAATGTAGACATCTTACTATCAACAGATGGCGGAGATACATATTCAATTGCTTTAGCAACGGGAGTACCAAATGATGGTTCTCAGGATATTACTGTACCAAATGTACAAGGAAATCAGAATAGAATTATGGTAAAAGGTTCAGGGAATGTATTCTTTGATATCTCTAATACTAACTTTGAAATTTCTGGTGTTGTTACTCCAGATACTCAAGCACCTTCTACTCCATCTAGCTTAGCTGCATCTAATACTACTACTACCGCTACAGATCTTTCTTGGAATGCATCTACGGATAATATCGCTGTAACAGGATATGATGTTTATAGAGGAAATACAGTAATTGCAACCGTTGCAGGTACTTCATATACTGCTACTGGATTATCGCCTGATACTGCATACTCTTTTAGAGTTAAAGCAAAAGATGCTGCAGGAAATGAATCAAGCTTCAGTAATACAGTAAATGTTACCACAGATGCTGGAACACCTAATACAGGTTGTACTGGTGGTATCTCTTCGTTCCCTTATAGTGAAGGTTTCGAAAGTGGATTAGGTAGCTGGTCTCAGGCTTCTGGTGATGATATTAACTGGACAAGAGATGCTAATGGAACTCCATCACGTAATACTGGACCATCTAGTGCTACAGAAGGATCTTACTATATGTATATAGAAGCATCTGGTAACGGAAACGGATATCCTAACAAAAGAGCAATCTTAAATTCTCCTTGTTTTGATTTAACGGGAACTTCTCAAGCTACTTTTACTTTCCAATACCATATGTATGGAAATAGCATGGGTACTTTAACCTTAGAAGCTAGTAATGACAATGGAAATACTTGGTCATCTTTATGGTCTAAATCAGGTAACCAAGGAAACTCTTGGCAATCTGCAAGTGTGGATTTAGCTTCATTAACTGGTGCTGGAGTTCAGCTTAGGTTTAACGGTATCACAAGTTCTTCTTGGGCTGGTGATATGACAGTAGATGATATCAGTTTAACTACAGGAACTGTAACACCTCCTTCTTGTACTGATGTTACTTTATCTATTACGTTAGATAATTATCCAGAAGAAACAAGCTGGCAAATTGTAAACAGTAGTAATCAAGTAGTAGCTTCTGGAGGAACTTATGCTTCTCAACCTGATGGATCTACAGTGACTGTTACAGAATGTCTTGATGCTGGATCATATACATTTACTATTAATGATTCTTATGGTGATGGTATCTGCTGTTCTTATGGTAATGGATCTTATTCACTTACAGCTGGTAGTACTACATTAGCTTCTGGTGGTTCATTTGGAGGATCTGAATCTACAACATTCTCAGTTGGTGGATCTTCAAGAGGACCTGAAGTAGAAAGCTTTACAACTACTAAATCTTTACAAATAAGTGCTTTTCCTAACCCAGTTGGTTCTGAAGGCGTGATTAATATTGTTGCTCCTAATGCTAAAACTGCGTATACATTGTATGACCTTCAAGGAAGAAGAGTTTCGCAAGGAAACGTAACAAACAAATCAATTAATGTTAACGGTGTTCAGGCTGGATCTTATATCCTTTCTTTAGACGTAGCAGGAAAATTATCTAATCATTCGATTATTGTAAAGTAAAGTATTGATTATATTCATCAGATAAGAGATTATTTTATCTGTTTACACATAGCTTAAGGCCATCAAAGTTTCTAATTTTGATGGCTTTTTCTATCCATACTGTACAAAGGATTAAAATAAATTGAATAAAATCGATAATAATTAATGTGTTTGTTAAAAAATACTGGTTAAACTCAATAAAATGCTTAGTTTTGTGGTTTTACCGTAAAACATACCCCACAAATCAGTACACAAATATGAAATCGATTTTATTCTCTTTCTTTATGATGATAGCTATATCAAGCTATGGGCAAGTTTTATCTAAGACCAATATTATTTTTGAATCCAAAGATTCGATAGTAATGAATGATGGTAAAAAGTATAAAATTATTAAAGAAACTCCTCTTTATGCGGTTGCAGATACTACTATAAAATTAAGATATTCTTTTAAGGATAAAACACTGATACTTAACAGAGTCCTACTTATAAAAGAGAAAGACAAACCTAAGCAATTAATAGAATGGGTTAAAGGAAAAATGATCTACTATGAATACAGAGCACTTAAAAACGTAGAATAATTCTTTCATTGAGATCTTAAACAGAAAGTATAGATTTTCAAAACAATCTTATTCTCATCAAGTTATAGTTACACTAGAATACCGTTAAGAATAAATTTAGCGGTACTTTTTGCTCAAATATACTAGTACTAAACATACATCAATATAGGTAATACATTGATTTTCAAAGGAGATAATGTGTATTTCATCGAAAACATGTTTAAAAATACGGTTTTAACCTATTAAACAACGGTTAAAACCGTAAATTGTAGTATAAATACTACAAAATAATGTGTTATGGTAAAAAATCTACTACTATGCTTTTTACTATTTTCCATTACTAATTATGGACAATGTTTGTCGAAAACTCAGTTAATTTTTGAAAATCCAAACCTTGTAGTTATGAATAATGGGAAAAAGTATAAAATTGTACTTAAAAAACTTAATACTGAGGTTAACGACCCCAATATCATCATGTATCGAAAAATCGGTGATAATGTACTTAAACTTAATCGTGTATTAATTATACAAGGTAATAATGAACTTACAGAATTAATAGAATATAAGAAAGAAGCATACACCTTTTACGAAAGTCGTGAATTCTACACAATTAATTCAGATAAGAAGCTTAAAACGATTATGAAAACAATAAGTGAAAATTAACTGTTAGCTATTGCTTTATTCGCTATACTCAAAATTTGATCAAACTGTTCGATCAAGGTAAGGTTTGAATTATCTATCTGTATAGCATCTTCGGCCTTGCGAAGCGGAGAGTCTTTTCTTGTACTATCGATATGATCTCTATTAACTACATTTTTTAGAACATCTTCATAAGTAACTTTTTCTCCTCTTTCCAAAAGTTCGTTATATCTACGTTCTGCCCTATCTTTTGCTGTAGCCGTCATAAATAATTTAAGCTCAGCATCAGGAAAAACTACAGTGCCTATATCTCTACCATCCATTACAATCCCTCTATCTTTCCCCATTAACTGTTGCTGTTCCACCAATTTTCTACGTACCATAGAAATAGCTGCTACTGGACTTACTTTTCTAGATACTTCTAATGTTCTAATTTCTTTTTCTACATTTTTATTATTAAGAAATACTTCTGCAAGACCCGTTGTGGAACTAACTTCAAATCTAATATTAATTAGTGGAAGGCTTTGCTCCAAAGCCTCTTTATCAAAATGAGTATCATCAATATAATTATGTTGCATCGCATACAGTGTAACCGCACGGTACATTGCTCCAGTATCCACATAAATATATCCCAAAGATTTAGCTAATTGTCTAGCTACTGTACTTTTTCCTGTGGAAGAATAACCATCTATTGCAATTATTATCTTTTTACTCACTATTGAAGGTTTACATTAATACCAAAAGTACTAGAGGAAGCTGCAGAGTTATAACGAGCATATGAATAGGCAAACTTAAATTTACCTAGTTTTAGTGCTATACCTCCACTAAGACCTGCAAAAGATCGTTGATCTTCGATTCTTAATTCTTCTGACCTTCTAAAATTATATCCTAAACGAATATTAAATCCACTCTCAGGGAAAAATTCCAGTCCTAATACTACGTGTCTTAGTGCGTTGTTAAAAAAACTAGGGTCATCTTCTTCTACATTTCCTTCCAAATCTGTAAGATCACGTGCAGGGTTTCTAAAAGCAATATCCCAAACGTGCAAGTTCTCTAATGTGAAATTCCAGCGAATTGGTACATTTTTAAGTGTTTGAGCAATTCCAGCATCAACAGATAAAGGCAAATCCTCTCTAGTATCTGCATAGGTAGTAAACTGAGTTCCTAAGTTACGAACCACAAATCCAAAATCAAATTTGGTCTCTGGGTTATGATAGATTAATCCTAAATCCAGAGCACCTCCTATAGAAGTAAATTCTTCTAATTTCGAAGAGATGAATTTCCCACTGGCACCTACATGAAAATTTGAATTAGGAATAGCATATCCATATCCTACTGAAACTGCTACTTCTCCTGCCCCAAAATCTCCAGTTTCATTTCCGAATTCATCAAAGCCATCAAATCTACCATAATTAATATATGTAATCCCAGCATGAAAAACTCTTTTCTTTTCTCCGAATGCTTTTGCATAAGATACTGAACCATAATTAACATCAGCAATATAATTCACATAGTTCACTGCTAATTGATTATCCATCTCGATATTAATCGATGCAGGATTAAGCATCGCAGATGTTGGGTCCATGTTATAACCAGTCACATACTTTCCACCCAATGCTGCTTGTCTTGGCGAAGAAACCAAATTCAAGAATTGATAAGTATATCTACCACCTATTTGTGAATAGCTTAATGTGGTAAAAAGAACTATTACCAGAAATATATAGTTACGCATCATTAGCAGCAAAAATAAAAGAAACTATCTGGAAAACGATAGTTAGTGATAAAAATTTTACAAGACTCCAAATAAAATATAAGAGCTATCAAAATAGGTAGTATAAAATTTCAATATATAAACTCATATCATTACATATTCTTGTACTGTTTTATAAAAAGAATAAAACCAGACCAACTGCTCAAAAACATATTTAACTACTAAACAAGCACTTACAAAATAATCAACAATATTATATTCATTAATGAGTTATTATCATTTAGCAACCATTTGCATTCATATTCTTAAATTAATATGAATGCAAACAACTCAAATCAATACTAACTTAACACACAATCATGGGCTTTTTTGACTTTTTAACAGAAAAAATAGCGGTAGATTTAGGCACAACTAACACACTTATAACACATAAAGGAAAAATAGCTATAGATGCTCCTACTATTATAGCGGTTCATAGAATTAGCGGAAAAATAATCGCAGTTGGTAAAGAAGCTAGTTCAATGAGAGGTAAAATTCATAAAAACATTAAGACATTATACCCTTTAAGAAATGGAGTCATTGCAAATTTTGATTTATCGGAAAAGATGCTCAAAATTCTGATCAAAAGATTATCCTCATTAAGCACAGCTATTTTTGTAAAATCTTATAAAATGATTATTGCAATACCTTGTGGAATCACCAAGGTAGAAATGCGCGCTGTAAAAGAATCTGCAAGACGCCTCAATGCCAAACAAGTATATCTTATTTCGGAACCTATGGCAGCTGCTATAGGTGCAGGTATTGATGTACTGCAACCTAAAGGCAATATGGTAGTAGATATTGGTGGTGGTACTACAGAAATAGCAGTAATAACACTAGGAGGAATTATTTCTGGGCAATCGGTTAAAGTTGCAGGAAATGTATTTAATGATAACATTATACAATACGTAAGAGAAAAGCATAACTTACATATAGGTGAAAGTACAGCAGAAAAAATTAAAATCAATATTGGTTCTGCTATCGAATCATTAGAATCTCCTCCAAAAAAAACTAAGGTACAAGGTAGAGATATACTGACAGGCAAGCCAAAACAAGTAATTATTTCTTATAAAGAAATTGCTCGTAGCATAGATAAATCAATCACTCAAATAGAAAATGCAGTATTGGAAACTTTAGCCACTGTGCCTCCCGAGATTTCAGCTGATATCTATAATACTGGTATTTTTCTAACTGGAGGAGGTTCTATGTTAAGAGGACTTGATAAAAGGTTTTCTAAAATCACAGAATTACCTGTATACAAAGGAGAAACTCCGTTAGAGGTTGTAGTAAAAGGAAGTGAAATGGTATTAAAAAACCTGAATAGATATACCAGCTGTTTAATCAAAAACGTTTAAAAAAAATCTAATAATATAAAAAAAGCTGATCAGATAATATTGATCAGCTTTTCTATATGAATTTACAATGCTATCCTATTTATAACTCCTTAGCGTTTTTAACCTTACTATTAGTTAATGCTAGCTCAAGTACTTCGCTCATTTCTTTTACATAATGAAATTTTAAACCTTTAAGGTATTCTGCTTTTATTTCATCAATATCTCTTTTATTATCTTCACAAAGTAATATTTCTTTGATATGTGCTCTTTTGGCAGCTAGAATCTTTTCTTTAATTCCACCAACTGGTAATACCTTACCTCTTAATGTGATTTCTCCTGTCATCGCAAGGCTTTTCTTTACTTTCTTTTGTGTAAATAAAGAAACTAAAGATGTCAACATAGTTACACCTGCACTGGGTCCGTCTTTTGGTGTAGCTCCTTCAGGAACATGGATATGCACATTATAATTACTAAATATTTCAGAATTAATCCCTAGTATATCAGCATTCGCTTTTATATATTCCATAGCGATAGTAGCAGATTCTTTCATTACTTTACCTAGATTACCAGTAATGGTTAAGCTTCCTTTTCCTTTAGAAAGTATCGATTCTATAAATAGAATGTCACCTCCAACACTTGTCCAGGCCAAACCAGTTACTACTCCAGCTACATCGTTATTTTCATACTTATCGCGTTCTAACTTAGGAGCGCCTAGTACCTCAATAATATCTTCGTTACTTACTTTAACATTATAGGTTTCCTCCATAGCGATATTCTTTGCTGCATATCGTACCATTTTGGCAATCTGTTTTTCAAGACCACGTACTCCAGATTCTCTAGTATATCCTTCTACAATTTTTTCTAACTGTGCTTTTCCTATCTTAAGGTGTGACTTATCTAGTCCATGTTCAACCAATTGCTTAGGAAGTAAATGTTGTTTAGCGATCTCTACTTTTTCCTCAATAGTATATCCAGTAACATTAATTATTTCCATACGATCACGTAAGGCTGGTTGTATCGTATTTAAACTGTTAGAGGTAGCAATAAACATTACTTTAGAAAGGTCAAATCCCATTTCCAGGAAATTATCATGGAATTCAGAATTTTGTTCAGGATCTAATACTTCTAATAACGCCGAAGAAGGATCTCCTTGGTTTCCTACTGAAAGCTTATCTATTTCATCCAGAACAAATACAGGATTACTTGTACCTGCTTTTTTAAGGCTTTGGATAATTCTACCTGGCATAGCTCCTATATATGTTTTTCTATGACCTCGAATTTCTGCTTCATCACGTAATCCTCCTAATGATATCCTTACATATTCTCTACCTAAAGCTTCAGCGATTGATTTTCCTAACGAAGTCTTACCTACACCTGGAGGTCCATAAAGACATAAAATAGGAGATTTCATATCATTACGAAGTTTTAGCACTGCTAAATATTCTATAATTCGCTTTTTAACTTCATCTAATCCATAATGATCACGATCTAATATTTTTTTAGCACGTTTAAGATCAAATTTATCTGTACTAAATTCATTCCAAGGCAAATCCAAGAATAAATCCAGATAATTACGCTGAATAGAATACTCTGCAACCTGAGGATTCATTCTACGCATTTTAGATAATTCTTTATCAAAATGCTTTTTTACATCCTCATTCCATATTTTGTCTTTGCTACGAAGATGCATTTCTTCTATTTCATCTTCATGAGATACACCACCTAACTCTTCCTGAATAGTTTTCATCTGTTGATGTAAAAAATATTCACGTTGTTGTTGGCTCATATCATGCTGTACCTTATTCTGAATATCATTTCTAAGTTCCAACTTTTGAAACTCAAGATTCATATATTTCAGTGTAGCAAGGGCTCTATCTTTTATACTATCAATTTCTAGTATTTTTTGTTTTTCTTCTACGGGAAGATTAAGATTAGAAGAAACAAAATTGATTAGAAAGGAGTTACTTTCTATATTTTTTATGGCAAAAGATGCCTCAGAAGGAATATTAGGACTTTCCTTTATTATTTCAAGTGCTAAATCTTTGATAGAATCAATGATGGTATTGAATTCTTGATTTTCTTTAGAAGGTCTATTTTCAGGAACTTCTACCACTTTAGCTTTGATATAAGGTTCTTCTTCTAAGATTTCATCTATTTTAAATCTTTTCTTTCCTTGTAAAATTACTGTTGTATTTCCATCAGGCATTTTAAGAACTCTTAGAATTCTCGCCACCACTCCTACTTTATTGATATCTTTAGATGTTGGATTTTCTACATCTTCTTCTTTTTGCGAAACTACACCAATGGTTTTATTACCTACATTAGCCTCATTAAGAAGCTTTATAGATTTATCTCGACCAGCAGTAATTGGAATTACAACACCAGGAAACAGTACTGTATTTCTTAATGGTAAGATAGGTAGTATCTCGGGTAAATCTTCTTTATCTATTTCTTCCTCATCCTCAGGAGTCATTAAAGGTATTAATTCTGCATCTTCATTTATTCCCTGCAATGACAAACTGTCAAGAGTTGTTAATTTGGATTTTGTCATAAGTATATATCAAAGCCATTTTGTCATTAGGTCAAAACAGCATTTCTTTAAAAATTAGATTAAATCAATTTAAGAATCGTCAATACCAGCAAAATAAGCTATTTACGTTTGATTCTACTTAGATATTTCAATTGTTATGCCATAAACAAATAAAAAAATATTTTTAAAACTGTAACAAAACATATCTATCTATATCTTTATGTAAAGTAAACTGAAGTTTTTGACACTAACCAAACTAAATACTGAGGAACTCGTTGAGAAATGCCGTAGACGTGATCAAGGGGCACAGATGGAAATTTATAATCGATATTATAAAGCTATGTTCAATACAGCTTATAGGATTATAAAAGATTCTGCCGAAGCTGAAGACGTTATGCAAGAAGCTTTTTTAACAGCATTTACAAAACTATCTATGTTAGAGGATAGTAAAATGTTTGGTTCTTGGTTAAAAAGAATAGTAATTAATTCTAGTCTTACAATATCTCGTAAGCGCAATATATATGGTGAGGTCCCTTTAGAAACCGTAGAATATGCACTTACAGATGAAACAGAAGGGGTTGTAAGAGAAGATTTAACTAGTATCAGAGCAAACACAGTCTTAAGTACTTTAAAAGAATTGAAAGAAAGTTATAGTACAGCATTGTCATTGCACCTTATTGAAGGATATGATTATGAAGAGATTTGTGAAATTATGAATATATCGTATTCTAATTGTCGTACGCTTATTTCTCGCGCAAAAGAAAGTTTACGAAAAAAAATACAGGTTGTATGAAAAAAGAGGATGAAATAGAAAAGTTATTTAAACGTATGGAAAATCAACTCGATTTATTTGAGCCATCAGCTGATCATAAGATACGTTTTTTAGAAAAGCTTCAAGAGCAAAACAATGTAATTGTATTGCAACCTAAAAAACGAAATTGGATGAAACCTTTAGCTATAGCAGCATCCATAGCGGTACTTTTTAGTATCATATCTATAGCTTCATTTAATCCAAAAGAAGAAGCTGATTTAGCAAGTGTTTCTCCGCAAATGGAGGATACACAAAATTTCTTTACCGTTGCCATACAAACGCAATTAGAAGAAATCAACAAAAATTCATCTGTAGAAACAAATGAGTTAGTTGCAGATGCTATGAAGCAATTAGAAAAATTAGAATCGAATTATGAAATTCTAAAAAAAGATCTTGTACAGAGTAGTAATGATAAACGCGTAATCAGTGCTATGATCACAAATTTTCAAAAGCGAGCTTCGCTATTAGAAGATGTATTAGAAAAAATTAACAACATCAACACATTAAAATTATCAGAAAATGAAAACAATATACTATAATATAATTTGCTTGGTATTTCTAATTCCTGCCATTACTCTTGGTAATGGAGATACAAAAATGAAGGGCAAATACACTAAAGAAAAATCTTTAAAAAAGGAGTATTCTGTAAATAGCGATGCTCTATTAAAGATCAGTAATGATTACGGAAATCTAGATGTCACGTCCTGGAACGAGAATAGAGTTGTACTGGAAATCAACATTAAAGTCAATGGAAATGATGAAGAAAAAGTACTCAAAAAATTAGAAAATATTGATGTAGTTTTTGAAGCCTCTTCTCAACTAGTAAGTGCAAGAACAACTTTTAATAAAGAAGGAAAATCATGGTGGTCCAAATTTTCGGATAGTTGGAGTGGAAATAATTTAAAAATGGAAATTAATTACACTATAAAGGTTCCTATTACTAATAGTATTGATCTTAACAACGATTACGGCAGTATTACGCTAGACAAAATTAATGGGGATGCAAAAATCAACTGTGATTATGGGCAAATTATTATAGGAGATTTAATGGGTAATGAAAGTTACATCAATATAGATTACACTAATAACAGTACTATAAACTCCATGAAAAACGGAAAAATCAATGCAGATTACTCTGATTTTACACTAAAAAAAGGAGGACAAATACAACTCAATGCAGATTATACCCAATCAAAAATTACAGCCGTTAAAACCCTCAATTACAATTGTGATTATGGAAGTTTAAAAGTGGAAAACGTTGGTGAATTCAGAGGAAATGGTGATTATTTAGATACCAACATAGGAAACGTAAGCAGTGGAGTTAATATCAATTCTGATTATGGTTCTATTCAAATTAAAAATCTAGAATCTACAACAAAAAATGTAAATATCAGAACCGATTATACGGGAGTTAGTATCGGATATGAATCTAGCCTTAATTTTGATTTTGTAATTAAAACATCATATGGTAGCATTAATCTGGACGATGGTATAAACATTATGAAAAAGAATAAAGAAAACTCGAGTAAAAATTACCAGGGCTATCATGGGCAAAAAAATAGCGGAAATACTATTAATATATCTACCAGTTATGGTGGGGTAAAACTTATAAAAAATTAATCATCAAATATTCAATCAATTATGAGAACAGTACTAATTATTTTAAGCGTAACATTATGCAGTATAACATCAATACATGCACAGTGGTGGGGAAACGGTAAAAAAATAGAAGGCGATGGCAATGAAGTTACCAAAACCAGAAGTTTATCGGAATATGACCAAGTAAAGGTAAAAGGAAGCCTAGATGTATCACTAGTTTCTGGAACCGAAGGGAAAATTAAAATTGAAGGAGAAAGTAACCTTATTCCATATATAGTTACGGAGATTGAAGGAGAAGCTCTTAAAATTTATGTAAAAAAAGGGTATTATCTAAAGACTAGTAGAGGTAAACAACTCCTGATAACGGTTCCGTTTAGAGATTTAAATAAAGTAAGTTTATCTGGATCGGGTGATGTTTTCTCTGATGATACTATTAAAGCTAATTCGTTTAAAACAAGTGTTTCTGGATCAGGAGATGTACGATTAGCAGTAGAAGCAAATGAACTTGAAAGTTCTGTATCAGGTAGTGGAGATCTTACCTTAAAAGGTATTGCAGAAAATTTAGAGTGTAATGTAACTGGTTCTGGAGATGTTAAAGCTTATGATTTAAAAGCTAAAAATGTGGATGCATCAGTAACTGGTTCTGGAGATATTAAAGTAACATCTACCTACTCATTAAAAGCACGAGTAACTGGTTCTGGAGATATTGACTATCAAGGTAACCCAGAAAAAGAAGATAAAAAAGTATCTGGATCTGGAGATATCACAAAACATTAATAAGAAGCATATTTCAATAATTGGAAACTGCTTAAGGAGTTTTACTTCTTAGGCAGTTTTTTTTACGTATAATAATCTTTACTTTTGTTAGAAACTCATAGTAAATTACAAGTAATACTTATTCAATTAGAGTCTTACATCCTTAATTTACCCCAAATCAATAATTAGCGCGTTGCATTTTTTATCAAAAAAAGAAATTCCACTTAAAGAAATACTACCGCAAGGTTATGTGGATATTCATTCTCATTTATTACCTAATATCGATGATGGTGTAAAAACGGTATACCAATCAGCTTATATTATTGAACAGTTCAAGAAATTAGGTGTAAAAAAAATTATTACGACTCCACACGTGATGCAAGACGTGTGGCCGAATACATCTACAATCATACGCAGTAAACACACTGAAATGAATCATATATTAAATGCGCTAGATATTAAGGTAAGCTTAGAAGTAAGTGCAGAATATATGCTAGATGACTTGTTCTATCAAAAAGTCAAAGAGAAAGATATTATTCCGTTGCATGATACATATATACTTGTCGAAATGTCAACATTTAATCCACCGATTAATCTCAACGAAATTTTGTTTGAGATCAAATTAGCTGGCTTTACTCCTATTCTTGCACATCCTGAACGTTATACTTTTTACCAAGATCATATTAATAAATTTATTGATCTAAAAGAATCAGGATTCTTATTTCAACTTAATTTGCTTTCTGTTTCTGGATATTATGGAGAAAAAGTAAAAAATACGGCTATCAAATTACTTTCCGAAAACCTCTTAGACTTTGCAGGTTCTGATGTACATAATTATCAGCAATTCGAAATTTTGGAAAAAGGTTTTCTTTCTAGATATGCAGATCAAATTTCATCACTGATGAAAAAAAATAATGTTTTTGCTTAATCTTTAGCTCCATAACCATAACCGTAGCCATAGCCAACTTTATCACCAGCAGCATTTAGAAGCACTGCCATATTAGGCAAGCGTTTCTCTCTATAGAAATTTTCTGGTACTTGCAAAATTCTTTTATCAGAATAGTTTTCTCTTACAATATATATACTTAAATCTGCATAATGCCCTATAAGTAACGTATCCGTAACCAGACTCACTGGTGCAGTATCTACTACGATATAATCATAATTTAATTCTAAATAATCAAACATTTCCTTTACCCTATCATTCATTAATAACTCTGCAGGATTAGGAGGAATCGCTCCCGAAGGAACTACAAAAAGAGGGTCATTTTCACCTTGCTTATAGACTACATCCTCAGGTTTGATATCTGAGTTCATGATGAAGTTGGTAAATCCAGGAGTATCTTTTCCTTTAGACAATTCAAAGAAGTTATGAAACTTAGGATCTCGAAAATCAGTTCCTAGGTAGGCTACCTTTTTTCCTGATATAGCAAGGGTTTTGGCCAGATTTGATGAAACTAACGTTTTCCCTTCTCCAGAAATCGTTGATGTTACAAAAATAACCTTACCAGATTCTTTATTTGTTCCTGCCATTAAAAATCCTAAATTGGTTCTAAGAATTCTAAAAGCTTCGGCAATAGATGATCTACTATTTCTAGAAATGATAATTTTACTCTTTTTAGTTTTGGTTTTAGGGATAGCTCCTAAAATAGGCATCGAAAGTGTCTTTTCCAGATCTTCTCTCGAATTCACTTTCGTATTAAATAGATCGAATAAATATATTGTCAAAAAAGGAAGTGCAAATCCAAAGAAAATCGCCGCCAAAAAAATCATTTTTTTGTTAGGAGAAACTGGATATGAACCTAATGTAGTGGCTTTATCAATAACTCGAGCATTAGAAACTGTTACATGACTAGTTATTTCAGCTTCTTCTCTTTTTTGCAATAAATAAAGGTATAATTGTTCTTTTATCCCTTGCTCTCTACCAATTGCAGTTAATTCTTTTTGTCGTATGGGTGCGTTATATAATTTACCACTAAAATATTTGTCCTGAGTTCTTAAACTATTTAGGCCAATATTAATAGAATTTCTCACGCCATTTAAACTTGCAATCAATCCTTGTCGTAAAGAATTAATTTCTTCATCTATATTAACAATAACTGGATTTTGTTCACTAGAAGATTTCAATAGTCTTTTTCTCTGACTTATCAATCCATTATAACGGGCCACTGTAGATGATATAGAAGGATCGTCAAAACCTAATGTAGATGGCAATAAATCAAACTTACCATCTTGACTAAGAATAAATCTTCTTGTAGATTCTATTTTTCTTAACTGGGTTTCTAATCTATTAATTTCCTGAACATTTCTAGAATCTATATCTGCAACTCGCTGTGTTTGCGCCTCTACATCATTAGTTAATCCAAATTTGGACTTATAACCCGCTGCTTCATCATCAACTTCAGACAAATCTCCCGCAATCAAATCCAGTCTTTCATTTATAAAACCAGCTGTCCTTGCAGAAGCTTGTTTTTTATTTTCTATAGTAGCTTTATTATATTCTTCTACTAAATTATTTATAATATCCTTTGCTTTTTCTTTAACTGGATCATTCAATGATAAAGTAACAATAGAAGAACCTTTACCCTTAGAAATAACCAATAATTTATTCCTATAACTTTGAGTAAGGTATCTTACAGGACTGATCTTGATATGAATAATTTTTCCTTTATGAGATGCTATATCCTCTACACTAGGTGTTATTACGATATCTCCAACAGTAGTATTAATGGTTTTTCCAAACGAGTGATCGCTTATATTTTTCCCATCTACATCAACAAAAGAAAAAGCAGTATTTGAATTAATTAAAACACGAAAACTTTTTGACTTGGTATGTACAATAGAATCATCAGATAGGAAATTAATCTCTACCAAAGATTTTGGGTAATTTTCTATCTCTAAGATCCTTCCTTTGGTAAAATACTGAACATTAAGCTTTAGATTATTTATAACGTTTGATATCAACGTTCTAGATTTAATAATCTGAATTTCGTTCTCTATTTTATTATTCGTGTTATCTAGTAAACCGAGATCTTTAAACGCTGCAAGTTCTGATTTACTCACACTTTCTTCCTGAGAAATTAGAATAGTACCAGAGACATTGTACTGAGGAATTGTATATCTAATATGAAGATATGCTAGTGTTCCAAAGATAGATACACTAATTACAAACCAATACCATTTCTTAAGATATTTTGCTATTTCATCTTTAAGATTAAAGCTAGATTTTTGAGAACTCATAAAATTAGTATTCTCACGATTATTATCAGAAACCATATCTCTTTTTATCTTATAATAAGCGTTAACGCAGAAAGAGTAACTCCAACAATACTTAAAACGAGTCCTACAACATTTTTATCTTTTTCAGAACTTTTCACCTTTGCTGTATTGGGTTCTATATATAATACATCATTCTGTGCCAAATAATACACAGGAGAATCAAATATTGCTTTTGAAGTAAGATCAACTCTATGATATGTGTTTACGCCATCATCCTCTCTTATTACCATTACATTTTCTCTCTTTCCAGTAATTGTCATATCTCCTGCTAAACCTAAAGCTTCTATAATTGTAATTCTTTCATTAGGAATAGTATAAGAACCTGGTCGTTGCACCTCTCCAATTACGGTTATTTTAAAGTTCTTAAGACGAACATTTACAATAGGATCTTTTATGTATATTTTTAATTTTTCTTTGATCATATCTTTAACCTGTACTCGAGTAAGTCCAGATATTTTTAATTTACCTAGAACTGGAAATTCAATATTACCATTCTCATCGATCAGGTAGGTTGGTTCAGGTGAAGAAGTTCCTGAAGATGTAGCTCCAGATTCTCCCGCTGATATAGGCAATGATGCTCCTTGCATTAAGTTGAATGGTCTAGCAGCATCCATATCCGTAGCAGAAACCAAAATACTTACAATATCATCAACTTTAAAAACGGGTGTAAACGAATTTTTTGAAGAAACTTTTTCTAAGTTTTGCGAATCTTGAAAATACACTACATCTGTAGGTGTTTTACAAGAAAAAACAAATGTTGATACTAGTAGTAAAATGAATAATTTGTACAATTGCATAGGATAAATGCTTTAATTTATTTCAAACAACAAACAAAAATATAATAATATTATTGTTTGTTGTAATTATTTTGAAAATGTAGATTAGACTAACACTCCCTCTTTTCTGGTTTGGTCTTCGTTATTCTTTATATCTATACTTTCAAAGGTAGAATTTTTAGAAATAAATTCTGGTACAATTTCTTTAAGTTTGCCAACAATTTGATGATCTTGATTAAATAGATTCATAATACAAAGATCTTCTATTTTATCTTTTACTAAATGACAGTCCGTATCATCAAACTTACTTATCATAATTTTTTTATGATATGTTGGTAATGTATTCTCAGTATCAGCCAAAAGTTCTTCATATAATTTCTCTCCTGGTCTTAGACCTGTAATTTCTATATCAATATCATTAGGGTAATTCAATCCTGATAATCTGATCATTTTTTTAGCCAGATCAAATATTTTAACTGATTCACCCATATCAAAAATAAAGATCTCTCCTCCATTCCCCATCGTTCCTGCTTCAATCACCAATTGAGAAGCTTCTGGTATAGTCATAAAGAAACGGGTTACATCTTTATGCGTAACCGTTAATGGTCCTCCTTTTTCTATTTGTTTTTTAAATAAAGGAATTACAGAACCATTAGATCCAAGTACATTACCAAACCTTGTTGTAATAAATTTAGTCTTGCTAGTTTTATGCAAGCATTTTATATACATTTCTGCAACTCTTTTGGTTGCACCCATTACATTTGTTGGGTTTACCGCTTTATCAGTAGAAACAAACACAAATTTATCTACTCCATATTCTGATGATAAATCCGCTAATTTTCTTGTCCCTAGTACATTTATTTTAATTGCTTCGCAAGGATTATTCTCCATTAATGGTACATGCTTGTAAGCGGCAGCATGAAATACCATATTAGGCTTAAATCTTTCGAAGATCGTTTCAATACGTTGATGATCTCTTATATCAGCTACAATTGGTGTAAAGTTGCTAACTCCTTTACTTAACAATTCTTGTTGAAGGTCATACAAAGGTGATTCTGCCTGATCTACCAACACCAAGTGCTTATAATTATAAAAAGAAGCTTGTCTTACAATTTCACTTCCAATAGATCCAGCTGCTCCCGTTATAAGAATAACCTTATCAAGCAGTTCTTTCTTTATATTTTGATTCTCCAAAGCAATTGGAGCTCTATCCAGTAAATCTTCAATCTGAATCTGTTTTATCTGAGAAACCTTTAGTTTACCATCAATCCAATCATTTATGGCTGGTATAATCTTTACTTTCACTGATAAATTAAGTAGTTTATCAGAAATTTCAGATAACCTTTGTTTATCAATATGCGGAATCGAAACAATAATCTCAGTAATATTATTTTTTGTAATATAACTTTGACTTATTGATTTTGAATTATATACATTAATTCCATTAATTGTTTTACCAATTTTCTGAGGATTATCATCTATAAAACCAACTACAGTAACTGATTTATGAGAATCATTGGTAACAGCTGCAAGCGTTATCAAACCAGAATCTCCAGCTCCATATATCATAATTCTTGAAGAGTCACCTAATTTAGACTTCACATAATGATAACAATATTTAAACACTAATCGACTAGTTGTGAGTGTTATAATATTTAATAAATAATGTACACAAATAATTGACACAGGAATATTAAGAAGTTCTGGTATCAACGATAACCTACTAGAGACCATTAAAGCACCACTTAATGATATCAGGACGGTCACTGCTAGAAAAAGGTTATATGCATCCCGCATTCCAGTATGTCTAACTACTCCTTTATAAGAACCTATTAGCAAGAAACTAACACCTGCTAATACCGCCATTACTGGCATTTGATATATTAAATTAGTGGTGTCAAAATTAAGTGTTATACCAAATCTAACCACATACGCCAAAAAGAAATTAAAAATAGTAATTGCAATATCAATAGATAATACAAGCCACTTAGACGCGTGTTTATGTGAATTATTAATTATGTAATCCTTAATCATCTCAATACATTTTTAATTACCGATACAATTCTAAATAAATCTTCTTTTTCAAGATTAGACCCGCTGGGTAGGCAAAGTCCTCGATCAAATAGGTCATCAGAAATTCCATTGAGGTACGCATCACAATCAGCAAAAACTGGTTGACGATGCATGGGTTTCCATAGTGGTCGGGATTCTATATTTTCTTTTGCTAATGTTAACCTTAAACCTTCTCTTAGTTCATAAGAAGTGGTCTCTATACAGGTAAGCCATCTATTAGAATGGAAACCTGCAGGTTCTTCTAAAAATTTAATTTCAGGAGAATTCCCTAAATTATTTTTATAAAAATTAAAGTTATTTCTTCTATTATTTACGTGTTTGTCTAATACTTCCATTTGGCCTCTTCCTATACCAGCAATGATATTGCTCATCCTATAATTATGACCAATTTCGGTATGTTCATAATGCGGAGCATTATCTCTGGCTTGAGTAGCAAGAAAAATAGCCTTTTCTTTAAGCTCAGGTTTTTTAGCAATCAATGCTCCTCCACCTGAGGTTGTAATTATTTTATTACCATTAAAAGATAGTATTGCTATATCTCCAAAAGTTCCGCACTTAACTCCGTGATACGAACTTCCTAATGATTCTGCACTATCTTCTAAAACTGGAATTTTGTATTCTGAAGCTATTTCATGAACAGCATCTACATTGTATGGCATCCCATATAAATGCACTGCTATAATAGCTTTAGGTTTTTTACCTTTTGAAATTCTATCTTTTATCGCGATTTCTAATTGTTCTGGACAGATATTCCAGGTTTGGGCTTCACTATCTATAAATATAGGTTTTGCTCCTAAGTACACTATTGGATTTGCCGAAGCAGCAAATGTCATACTTTGACATAATACTTCATCACCACGTGTAACACCTAAAAGTTTTAAACCTAAATGTAAAGCCGCTGTACCAGAACTAAGCGCTGCTACAAAATTGTTTTCGCCAAGATAATTTTCTATATCTTTTTCAAAACCGTCTACGTTAGGTCCCAAAGGTGCAACCCAATTCGTATCAAAAGCCTGTTTCACATAGCTTTGCTCCGTTCCTCCCATATGTGGTGAAGAAAGCCATATTCTCTTGGATTCTACTGCATTCATAATTTTCCCCATTAATAATGAACAATAATTTATCCCCGACAATTGTAACATACGTTGTTACATCTGTCGACATTCTTTTCATGACAATCTAATAAAATGTAAGGAAGAAGGGGGTAGCACTTCCAAAAATTGTATTTTACTCTTACTTGCTTTAACCAGCACTAAAATAGTTTAGTTTAATTTAATATCGTTAGAAAAATTAATTTTTTAGATGGAATACTTAAAAAATGCGTTTAAGAGCATAACTGCTTTCAAATAAATCATCAAACAAGGGGTTTACCGTAAGAAAAGTACTATGAAATCTGACAATTAGTACAAGTAAATACCTACAGAATCCTTGGTTTTGTTTAACCAATCATCTAAATACTATAATTTTTAACGTTTTTTAACTAACATTTACAAAAATACACTACCGTAATTTCCTACTACACCTCATTCAAAAAGAACACTACAATTATAATAGTAAAATCTGATGAAATCACTAGGATATTACCTATTAATTTATAGGTGTTTTTCCCCTTTGTCTGAATCAAAAAACAGCAGTTTCAGCATCTAGTAGTTAGGATTTATAAAAAAAAGACAATAATTCTTGATTTATTAAATTAAATACCTAAAATTTACAGGCTTCTAAAAAACAACAGAATTATATATTATTTAATTCTGATTCAATTAACTCCCTCGAATTTTATATTAATGTAATACATGTTATTTAATTCTTTAGACTTTTTTATTTTTCTTCCAGTAGTTTTTATTGCATACTGGTTCTTCTTTCGTAAAAACCTGAAACTTCAGAATATTTTTATTCTTGTTGCAAGTTATTTATTTTATGGGATGTGGGATTGGCGATTTTTGTTTCTTATTCTCGCAAGTACTACGGTAGATTACTTTGTTGGCCAATCCATTCATGCCAGCGACTCGAATAAAAAGAGAAAAATCTGGTTATGGGTTAGTGTTATTTTTAATATTGGCCTTCTAGGCTTTTTTAAATATTACAATTTCTTTATAGAATCCTGGGTAGATTTTGTCACAATTTTTGGATATGAACTACAAAGCTCATGGACATTACAAATCATACTCCCTGTTGGGATATCTTTTTATACTTTTCAGACAATGTCTTATTCTTTAGACATTTACTATAAAAGATTAGCTCCAACAAAAGATTTTATTTCATTTGCCACATTCGTTAGCTTTTTCCCACAATTGGTTGCTGGTCCAATTGAAAGAGCTTCTAATTTACTATCACAAATAACAACCAAAAGAACGTTTAACTATACCCAATGTACAGATGGATTAAAGTTAATTCTTTGGGGATTGTTCAAAAAAGTGGTGATCGCGGATTCGATTGCTCCAATAGTAGATGATATTTTCTTGAATTACAGTGATTATCCTGCTTCAACGTTAATACTAGGTGTTACATTATTTAGTTTTCAGGTTTACGGAGATTTTAGCGGATACTCGGATATTGCAATAGGAACCGCCAAATTATTTGGTATAGAACTCATGTCAAACTTTAAGTTTCCAAGTTTTTCAAGAAATGTTGCTGAATACTGGCAACGATGGCATGTATCTCTATCTACATGGTTTCGTCACTATGTATATATTCCTCTTGGAGGAAGTAGAGTTAGCAAACTAAAATCGGTAAGAAATATTTGCATTATCTTTTTAGTAAGTGGTTTTTGGCATGGAGCCAATTGGACGTTTATAGTTTGGGGTGCTATACACGCGCTTTTATATATTCCTGTTTTCTTATTGGGACGAAATCGTATTTATATGAATAATGTAGTAGCAGAACATAGTTGGTTTCCTTCTATAAAAGAGCTATTACAGATACTTCTTACATTTTCATTAGTAACGTTCTCCAGAGTATTTTTTAGATCAGAATCAATTACAGATGCTTTTGGATTTTTAACACAGATATACAATAATTTTAGTTTTGAAATATATGAGCATCCTTTAGGATATCGTATGATTGATTATTTTATTTTATTAGGAATTTTTATTCTTTATGAGTTTAGAATTAGAAGAGATGAACGATCCCCATTCAAATTCAAATCTAAAATCGTAAGGTTTATAGCCTACACTATCGTAATTTTATGTATGCTTTTATTCTTTGATGATAATATAGATAGATCTTTTATTTATTTCCAATTCTAGAACAACATCGATTATTAATAACATAAATACAATGAAAAAACTTATACTGAAGAGCGTTTTGTATGTATTTCTAATACTTATTTCATTAGAGCTATTAGTGCGAGTATTTCATTTAGGTAGAGATACTCCTACCCGATTTGTTGACAAAAACAAGGTAGAAAAATGGGTGCCTAATCAAAATGGATATGCCGTTACAGGTAACAGAAGGCAAAACTTCTCTGAATATCATATCAATAATTCTGGTTATAATTCATATCGAGAGTTTACTCCTAGCAAAGATAAAATTGAAATTGCGCTTGTGGGAGATTCATTTATACAAGGGTTTCATCAGGATTACTATAATTCAATTGGTAAAAAAATAGAAAATTCCTTAACTGGAATAGAGGTATATGAATATGGATATGCTGGATATGATTTTGCTGATCAACTGCACCTAACATACGCATATAAGGATCAGTTTGATGCAATAGATCATGTCATATTAGGGATCAAATTTTCGAATGATTTAACAAGGAATGAATACCATATTGTACATAGCCGTTTAGCATTGCAATCTCCTGTAAATAAACTTATAAGAAAAAGTAAATTACTTATATACTGTAATAGTATAGGAATTTTAGCGCCAATACAGAAACTAGGATATAAGATCATCAATCGTTTCAGGCCAGTACCAAAGAAAAAACAAATTAGTAAAGAGGAAGCTTTAAAAATTCAAGAAAAAAAAGAACTACAATATCTATCTAATTTTGAAAGCTTAGTTTCTAAATATGGATTTGACAAAGATCGCTTTACACTTTTGTTGGATGCAAATGCTACCAAACCTCTCTTTCTAGAATATTTGGATCAAAACAACTTTAATTATATTGATTTTTCTAAATCAATGGAAGCTACAGATCGTTCTACCACATTAATTTATGATCGACATTGGAACAATCACGGTAGAGATATAGTCGCTAAAATTATTGTTGAATATATCCATAAAAATAGGGTGCTCGAAGAATATTAATAAAGATTATAAGGTTATCTTTTGCATTTTTGACTGACCAAGAATTAAATAAGTCTTTGGCTCTTGGGAGATTTCTACTACTTTAACATTAGCAATATGATCTATACTTGTATATAAAAAATCGAACACTAATTTTCTAAGGAATGTATTAGGCTCGATAGTATAATCTACCAAGGTTCCCGAATCATCGTATCGTCTTTCTTCTATCGGAAATACTTTGGGCTCTAATACTGCCTGTTCATTATTCTCTTTTCTTTTGGCTTTATATTTTTTGTACCGAACATAAGCAGTTTTATACACAAACTCTTTTAACTGTACTTTTAAATATTCTATAGTACCTTTTACAAATCCAACAAAAGATTTCTTAGGGTAAATGATTTGATGTTCAAAATTATAAATATGATTACTCCACTCTCGTTTATAACTAAGATCACCCATTCCCATTTCATACGACTGATGATCATTAGCAATACACCAATCTAGTTTTTTGTATATTTCTACACTTCCTAAACTAAATTTGGAGTAATCTATATCATACGATGAAATAGCACTAAATAATTTACCACTAAAATGATGATTTAGAGATATTACAATAGGTATTCCATCTTCATATACTACAAATAAAGAGGCTCTTTTCTCATTAATCAAAGAAAAATACAGATTCTTGTAATGATCCCATCTCAAAAGACTTTGACTAACATCATTTCGTTGTTCAAATCTTTTAACTAGCATCTTTTCTAAAGAATCCATTAATGAAGTATACATTTCTTCTTCTATCGCTCCATAATATGTTTTATATGTTATAGAGAAACAAGATTCTAGTCTTTTAATTCTTCTACGAATACCTTTGGCATTACTTCTAAAACGTTTTTTGATATAAGCATCAGCACTGCTAAATCCTTGCAAAAAAATTGCGTATCCTTTAAAAAACTGACTTACTGTCTTAACGGTAAATTTTTCGTTATTTAATTCAGGTTTTAAATAATCCGGAATAAAGAAAACCGAGTAAACTTGATCCGCCTTATCTATGAGATTTTGATCGTAATCAGGATTCTGAATAGTATCCTTATTAATTGAAGAGTAGACCTTTGGAAACAGCTTTGGGATCGTTCCTTTTTCGAAAAGTTCAAAAAAGTAATCTATTTGTTCTTTTTTCATCTACTTAATCTGTAAAATGGGAAAAAATAATTCTTTAGATCTTCTTTCTCAATACTTCTATATTTTTCTTCATCAAAAGCTGTACATAATTCATCATACACCTTCTCATTTACTATTTTCCTACCAGTGCAAAAAACCACGTCTTTATCTTTTGGAAACAGTGATTTTTTGTTTTTATACAATCCATCACCATCCTTCATTCCTCCTCCTAGCACATAGTATTTCACATTATTATCGATCGCCCATTCGATTATTTTTACTCGTAAAAAATCATTAGGTCTATAGCTGAAATATTCTGCATTTGTGCCTCCTAGAAATGCAAAAATAGTATCCTGATAATTAATAATTAATTCGATTGAAATTGGGGTTCCTTCATAATACGCTATGGCAATTGAAAAGTTATTCAAATTTGATAATATCAAATTTTCAAAATATTCATTAGAGAAAAAATAAAGGCTATCGGCATTATTGCGATTCATGGTATTAACATAGATATCATTAAAAATGGTAATGACATCTCTAGTAATCTCCTGTTTATGAAACACTTTAAATTCTAAATTATAATTTACAGCTTTCCTATAATTGTTTCTAACTTTTGGCAAAAACGCCTTCCATTGATCTTCAAAATCACCTAGAAGATTGCCTTTTACATTTGCCAGTGATTCTATTAAAGTCCCAGAATAATTAGTAAAATTATTATTCAAACTAAAACGAATAAATTCTGTCACTACTCCATTCTCTAAATACCATTGATCCACATGTTTCCAAAACTGAATGACATCATCGGCAGATACATTCTCATTATATAAAGGTCCACTATAACCATATGGACTTACCACATCATAATAAGGCTGCGTTTTGCCCTTAATTTTTATTTCTCGATAAACAAAAGGCATCAAAACAATAGGAGTATCAGCATTTTCAAATAAAAAATATTTCAGTTTATCCGAATCTTTTTCAAAATGCTTAATATGCTCGCTAGAATAATAGACATTATTATTCCATTCTTTCTGAAGGAGTTCTTTATACTTTAGAATATCAGAACTATCATCAAGACTCCTTACTAATAGTTTATAATTTTGTTTCAATTGTACAAGCATTAATTAGAGATTGGAAATTTATTAGCTATTAAAAGGGGTTTTCTTTAATTCACTATTTTTTATGTAATAATCATTAATTTTTTGGGATAGCATTTTGGATAACCATATAATTCTTCCACAATGTTCTACATGCCAAACCGCTTTACCATCAAAAACATTTCCTGCTAGTAAAGGTCCTACAATATGTAAATTTTCGTATGATTCTAAAGAGTCATTAACAGCAAAACCAATTTTAGAATCATTGGGTTTACAATATCCTTTATCAATTAAATTTTTAAGTAATTCGGGAATATCAGCATTGGATAAATTAGTACTACCAATGCAATTAATTACAATATGAACTGTATCCTCAAGAGTTTTATTTACACCAGACTCGGTATCTAAAAATTCTAATTCATATTCGTTCTCACTATTTTCTTCGATATTACTAAATCTTCCTGCAATATGATCAAACCTACGTTCTTCTTTTAGTGCATCTATTGTTTTAGAATAATGAAAACCTGCGCAACGTTGTCTTCTTCCTATTTCGTTACCATAATAACAAGCAAATTTTGTAAGCTCTTCTTGATTTAGCTTACCCAATAATGTTCCAAAAGCTTTAGATATAATCTCTACAGTTGATGCTGCACCTAGATTAATCTGTTCTGCATAATCGAGATCTTTGAATGTTGCATCGGCAATTGTTTTAGCTGTTAAATTATCCTGATCCACTAAGGATTGTAGATTAAACGGTGTATATTCTTTTTGACGTTTCTTGTCAATAACAGCATCAGGCAGCAGTCCTTGCGTTGAAAGAAGCAAAAACTTATTTATATGTGAGCTTATTTCTTCAACATCATTTAATTTATATATCATTTCAAGACCACTTGCATTTGCCCCTACAATTAATACATTGGTTTTCTTAGTTTTTCTTTTATTTAAAAATCCTTTAATCCTTTCTAAAACTTGTTTTAATTCTGGTTTATAAGGATCGTTAATAAAAAGTATGTTGTTTTTTTCTACCAAACTTTCCTTTTTCCATAAATAATTCACTGGTAACGATCCTACAGAAAGAATAACCTTTTCTGAAGAAAGTACTTCTCCGTTTTTTAAACAAATTGTGTATGAATTCTCTACTTTTTCTAAATCAACTACTTCTTCAGCAGTATACTTAACATCTACTTTGCCACTGATTCTAAATTCTTCTAGTCTATTTTTAACCTTCTCATTAATATACCATCCAAAAAAACGACGAGGAATAAAAAGGTCTTCCCATTCATTATTTTCAATCCTATCTACATGTGTAGAAATCCAATCTAAGGCTAGTCTACCACCATCTTTTTCAAGCTCCTTAATCAGCCAGTTTTTATTATTATTAAGCCATTGTATAAACTTTCCTAACTCTGGTTCTGGTAAAAAGTTTTTTAATGATGTTATCAAGTGTACCGAAAACCCAGATCTTGATCCATAAGGTATACCAGTATGGAATTCTTGATATTTATCAATTATATTAATTTGGATTTTCTTCTGAGTTTCATTTTTTTCGATTTGATCTAAAAAATGTAAAATCGTAAAAGACGAAGAAATACCCGAGCCGATAAATGTAATATCTGATGATTTTGACATGGTATTGGATTGAATTTCTGGAATTTTCGTTTTTATAACCTTACCAGGATTACCAACTACTGTCGAATAATCTGGTACATCTTTTAACACCACTGATCCTGCACCAATCGTACACCACTTACCAATCTTCACTTTTGGTATTACTACCGCTCCTACTCCTACATGTGAACCTTCTCCAACCTCTACATGACCACATAAAGCTGCTTTAGGAGATACATGTGCATAATCACCAATTATATTATCATGATCTATACTTGCTCCTGTATTAACAATTACATGCTTACCAATTACAGTATTAGGTTGAATAATTGCTCCAGCAAAAACTACAGTTCCATCTCCTATTTTTGCACTCGAAGCGATGGTTGCAGAATGGTGTATTGCTTTTTCAAATTTAGATTTCAGAAAACTTGCAATTTCTGCTCTTTCAGAATTAATTCCGACTGCAATAATCACTGGATGTCCCTTATGTGGAAAGTCTGCTAAATTTTCACGTGCTCCAGAAGTCACATTTTTAGAAGCATAATGTCGCCCCGAAGGTTTATCATCAAAAGTTTCAGTTACTTCATAACCATTATCTTCTAATACTTCTCGTATGACTTGTGAATGTCCTCCAGCACCATAAATCCTTATTTTATTAGATTTTTCAGTTACTTTCATTTTGCTTAATTCTATAATTTAAGTTGATTGTGGTTTTGTTTAATTTTTTATGAATACATATTCAAATTAGCCATTTCCTTTCCATGCCTGCATTGTAATATTTTGGTTTGTATTCACCCCTTCTTTTTTTACTACTTTTAATATGGTTAAAAATAAAATTTTAACATCCAAGACAAAACTTAAATGCTCTACATACCATACATCATATTCGAACTTTTGGTTCCAACTGATTGCATTTCTACCTTTAACCTGTGCCCAACCTGTTATACCAGGCCTAACATCATGTCTTTTTTTCTGTATATCATTGTACAAAGGTAAATATTCAACTAATAAAGGTCTCGGACCTACCAAGCTCATATCTCCTTTGAGCACATTAATAAGTTGTAATACTTCATCAAGAGAGTATTTTCTTATAAACGCTCCCGCTTTAGTAATACGTGAAATATTATGTTCTTTATCTTTACTGTCTGATGATTTCAAATCAGACATTGTTTTAAATTTAATAATTTTAAATAGCTCTCCATTCTTTCCAGGTCTTAATTGTAAAAAGAAAGGTTCTCCTTTGTTTACCACAATTAAAACTAAAACAAGTATAAAAATAACAGGAAACAACAATAGGAGTCCCAAAAGAGAACATATAAAATCTAATAAACGTTTTATATACGGATTGTACATAATTATAAGTATACTTTTAATTTAGCTTAATTTCTAATATTTATTCTAAGTATTTGCATGAATTCTGATGAACTACATTTTATGATTTTTGCAAATAACTTTCTCCTTCTTTTATGGTTCGTATTTCTTTTCCAGGAACTCCATATACAAGTTTAAAATCAACAATGTTATTTAATATTAGAGATCCAGCTCCAATAATACAATGTCTACCTATCGTAACTCCCTGAATTACGTTTGCTCCTAAACATATTGCAGTACAAAAATCGATCTCTACATTACCTCCTATATTTACTCCAGGAGCAAGACTCGAAAAATCGCTCATGATGCCATCATGCCCGAAACTTGCATAGGTATTTATAATACAAAAATCTCCTACTACTGTATCTATATTAATTGTCGCCGATGCTAATATCACTGTACCTTTCCCTATTCTAACACTTGGACTAATAACCGCTGAAGGATGAATTACAGTAATAAATTCAAAATCTGGTACTAATTCTATTATTTTTCTATACATCAAGTGTCTAGTGAAATTATCTCCAATAGCAATAATTCCTTTGGTAATCCCTTGATTGGCTATCTCAGAAATTTCATCTTCTGTACCTAAAACCTCGTAACCACTTAGTTTTTGTCCTTTTGGTTTAAAAGAATCTATCAAACCATGAATTTCATAATTTTTATTTAATTCGATGGCTTCGATAATTACTTTAGCGTGACCCGATGCACCAATAACTAGAACTTTATTCATTCAGATTTTTTTTATAATTACTAACAAGTTAAATAATTATATAATGACGACTAATTTTGTTTCGATATATTTCCTTTTTTTACAAACTAACTTAAGAAGACATATTACAATAATATGTCACTATTTTTGAGCAAATTGGAGTTTTTTATGATGACAATTCAGACTGAATTGTATTAAGTAAGTCTCCTACATTATTCATGTTCATCAAGTCCATAAGCTTAAATTTTATATCAAATGCTTTCTCCACTTCTCCTATAATCATCATATGTGTTATTGACTCCCAACCATCTACATCATCTGCAGTGGTAGTATCATTAAGTTGAAAATTTTCATGTTCTAATACTGATACAAAGGACGCTTTTACTTTAGATAAAATTTCTTCTCTATTCATCAATTGGTTCTTTTAGTTGTTTAATGTATTTCAAAATATCTCTTCAATTCTTTTCTATTAACTTTCCCATTTATACTGTGTGGAAACTCTTTCACAAATCTAACGTGCATTGGTATCATATATGCTGGCATTTTAGCTTTCATATAATCAAAAATTTCCTCTGTATCAAATTCCTCTGATTCAATAGCCAATCCTAACTCCGCGTTTCCAAGACTGTTAGTGATATCAAGAGCTATCATGCTAACTTTTTTATCTGATTTTGTCATTGCATGAAATTCTATTTCTGCTAACTCTACGCGATATCCTCTAATTTTTACTTGAAAATCTGCTCTTCCGACATATAGAAAATCCCCTTCTTGGTCTTTGAAACAGAGATCTCCAGTTTTATAATATCTCACATTAATACCATTTTCTTTTCTGGTAAAAAAGCTTTGCGCATTTCGTTCTTCATTTTTCCAATACCCAGGTGTCACCTGCACACCTCCAAGACATAACTCTCCTGTAGTAAGCAAAGGTACTTCGTTATTATCTTCATCAACGATCAAATAAGATACTCCTTTTTGAGGGGTTCCAATTGCAATAATACCATTATGAGCTTTATGATTTGTATCTTTATGATAAGGATAAAAGCCACTATATACAGTAAATTCAGTTGGTCCGTAATAATTAAATATTTTACAATTAGGAAGACATTCACTCCATTCCTTGGCGATATCACTATGTAATGCTCCTCCTCCAAAGCTACAATATCTTACGTCGGGAGCATTTATTTCTGGAAAATACGGTCTTAGATAATTTATAATGGATGGAACCATCGTAAGAACAGTAAGTTTCTGTTCTTTGATTAATTTAAAAATATAGAAATACTTAATTGCTCCTTTAGGAATTGTATACATACAAGAACCAGCCAATAATGGAAACAAATAAGTAACTACAGAAAAATCAAATGTAAGTTCAAACATTTGAAGACATCGATCTGATGGAACCAAATTAAATTCAGGTTCTGCATCGACTGCATCTACCAATCCTTGAATGTTTTCAAAGGTAATGGGAACTCCTTTAGGTAACCCTGTAGTTCCTGAAGTAAATAAAATATATGCTATTTGATCACCTTGTAGTTCTTTTGGGGTCAAATTAATTTCTGTATCTTCAAGTAATGCAGAGGCAATCACTGTGTATTCATCATATACAGAAACCTCGGATGAATCGATGACATACTTAGCAGCGGTTAATTCAAAAACCTTTCTGTTTCTTTCTAACGGAACTTCTGGGTTTACAGGTACATATGCTTTCCCTTCTAACCACAAAGCCACTATACTAGCATAGGTTTGGATATCATCATTCGTAACAAGTCCTACTAATTTTTCTGATTCTTCAATAGTACTTTTAATTGCTAAACGAATTTTCGATATTTCGAGTGCAAAATCTCTATACGAATAAAATACTCCCTTTATGCAGAGTACATTATTATCTGGATGTTTCGCTATTGATTCTTGTATTTTTCTTACAAACTCCATATCATTAGGTTAATAAAAATGTCCGTCTCTATTTAACATATTCGCATTTTGAAAATCTAATTTCGTTTCATCATGAGATAACCCTTTTTTAGTGACCTTATGGGTAAAAATCACGCGATACTTTTTAGTGATACTATCTGATAATTTAGTATCATCTGTGAATATAAATTTTCGTTTGGTCTGGAAAAGATTCTCCATCAAGGCAGCAACACATATATCATAGTTTTTCTCCTCTTCTACCAGAAAATACTTGACATTAAATTCATTATAATTTATTACATAAGATACAAAGCCTATAATTTTATCATTCATCATTATTTTTAAATTATGAATATAAATGTTATTACTCGTACCAGTTTGTAGAGATTTATGTGGGTGCTTGGCTTGTATTGGGATCTGTGTATATTGTTTGCCGTCTATTTGCCAATTTACATATTCCTTTGTTTTATGTATAAGATCATTTTTACATAAAGGTTTTATAAATTCCCAGGTTTCGTCGTCAATCTGATTGATATAATCATATGTTAATTCTTTTGTCTTTTTCTTAAACTGAGATTTATTAATTGATTTTATAATCCAATAACTGAATTGATCAATTCCATCTAAGATAAATTTAAAAGATTTTAAAAAACGAAATCTACCAATAAGCATAGTTGCATCTAAACTGCAAAAAATAGTATGCCTTAATCTTGAGGTTATTACGGTAAAAGGTTGTTTTTCGTAAAAAGCAGTTACATTTTCTGCATAGGATTTAATGAGAACTTGTTTACCAGCCAGGTTTACAGCTTCATTGTATATATAGGTTCCTAATACTGTATTTTTATATGCACGATCCACCCACCACGAAATCATCCAATACACATTGTTTATTGCATTATCTCCGTTATTTAATAGATCTGGGAACATGAAAATGAATGATATCATTTTTTTATCTTCATAACCAATAACACCACAATAATCATCATCCTTTATTCGGTTGTTAGAAACAAGCCATAGTGCTTTACTTTTAGGTAATGGAGCAAGACCTTCTTTCCAATATGTATTTTGATCAATTGCTTCACTTAACATTTTTTTTGTTAAGCCAATTACTTCTAGATTTTTACTCATTTATTTACTTAACAAAACTAATTTGTACCATTAAAATATTCTGATGTTTGTAACGCCGATAGGTTAACATCTTCTTTTTTTACAACCTTTTTTAGTGTCATTCCAAATATCTTCATATCCAGCAGAAAATTACAATTCTCGACATACCATACATCATATTCGAACTTTTTTTTCCAAGTAATAGAATTTCTTCCATTAATTTGAGCCCAACCCGTAATTCCGGGTCTTACATTATGTCTTTTTTTCTGCACCTCGTTATATATAGGTAAATATTCAATTATTAATGGGCGAGGCCCTATTAATGACATATCTCCTTTTAACACATTAATCAATTGGGGAATTTCGTCTAATGATGTCTTTCTTACAAATGTCCCGACAGTTGTCATCCTATCTTTGTCTGGTAGCAAATTACCTTGTGTATCTTTAAGATCATTCATGGTTTTAAACTTAATGATTCTAAAAACCTTTTCTGATTTACCAGGTCTCTTCTGTATAAAAAAAGGCTTACCCCTATTTGCAACTGCAAGAAAAAGTGTCAATAAAATAAACACAGGCGAAATTGCTATCAACAAAATTAGTGATACACTAAAATCTAAAACCCTTTTAAACAGTAACTTATACACCTTTTTTAAAATTTAAAATAGTACTAAACGAAACTCATTTATTTGACCAGCAAATGTATAAACCATTTACTTAAAAGTGAAATAAAAGAATTACAAACTATACTATAATTATTGATAACACTAACAATAATTAAACATCCATATCACAATGACATAGATCAAATATAAATACATAAAATGAGGGGGAATCAATTACTATGCTTGGGCAACATAGATTATAATCCTACATAATGGATTATGAACAAATATACAATGTATAATTTAGATTATTAATCAATTTAGTTGACTTTTTTACATTAAGTTCTAAGAAAGCATAATGTATTATAATTGCTGATATTCTTTAAGCAATTCCTTCCAAACATGTTCTCTTTCATAATTCTTACATATCACTGTTCTTGCGTTATTCGAAAGCTGTTGTCTATAATCCTCATCAGCAATAAACTTATTCATAGACTCATACAATGCTTCTGCATCTTTTACTGGAATTATTGTACCATTTACGTTTTCTGTTACAATCTCATTACATCCATTAATATTGGTAACGATACTTGGCAATCCCATAGAACCTGCCTGCATCACAACATTAGGAAACCCTTCTCTATAACTGGGAAAAGTTAACGCATCTGATATCGCAAAATATGGTCTAACATCATGTTGCCAACCAACAGAAATAATATCTGGATTATTATCAATTTCTTTTTCTGTCTCTGGTAACAATGGATCTAGATCTTTTTCATAGGTACCAACCAACAATAATTTGGCATTATTATGCTGCGCTTGTATTTTTTTATAAGCTTTTACCAATTCATTGATTCCTTTATCTTTTACAAATCTTCCTACGAACACAAAAACAAAATCGTTTTGCATAATTCCTAATGACTCTCGTAACGCTACATTATCCTTTTCATCATATTTCATAGGATCAAAATGCGAAGTATCTATCCCATTAGAACTTCCATTCGCAATTACTTTTAATTTTTTTGGTTTGGTATATTTATTTTTGATAATAATATCATTAAGTCCAAAAGAATTAGGGTAAATCTTGGTGGCACAAGCATATGTTGCTTTTTCTACAGTATCCAACAATATTCTTTTTGCTCCTTTTGCTTCAAGAAGCGGTAACCCAGCAATGGTATGTAAACGATATGGTACTCCAGCTAATTTTGCCGCCAGCATGGATAACGTACCTGCTTTAGGAGTATGACTATGTACAATCTCAGGTTTTTCTTTTTTAAAAATCTTATACAGCTTATAGACAGCTTTTAAATCTTGTATCGGTGTTATTTTACGGGTCATCTCTACAGGTATAACTCTTACGCCTTCTTCTTCTGATATTTTTATTAATGCATCTCCTCCATTACCAGAAATACCTATTACATCATAATGTTGAGACATAAATTTCAACTGTCCCTTTAATAACTTACCTAATGAGATTGGAACAGTAGTGACACGAATAATTTTAGTCATTATTTTAGCTTAAATAAATGTATGTAGTTGCTTACCTTTAATTTCGTTGCAAATATAGATATATCCTCTTCTTTTTATAGTCAATATTATTTTATTGTAAGGTTTTTAATCTATTTACGATAAAACAACTATTATTAAAAAATAAATTATATTTTTCAATCATTAAAAATTGCCTAAAAGGAATATTATTTTTTGTAGGAAAAAACTTATAGTCGTGTAAGTAAAATCATATTTTTTCAATAATTATTATTTTTTTTGATTTAATTCTTATACGGTTCTTATAACACATTGTAGCAGTATCTATGTATTATTAGGAGTTTAGTGAATACAGTACCGTTCTTTTTCAGTAATTATTAATTTTAATTAATTTATAATACGGGTTTACCGTAAAAATTCAAGTGTTTATATATCAATTATTTACGATTTTAAAATTTTAACATTTTTTTTCGATATAAGACACAATAGTTTCGATGAAACTACGTTTTTGCATACAATAAAACCCAAATAAATTACCAAACTAAATTAATTACCAAACTAAATTAATTACCAAACATGAAAGTATTACCCTACTACTGCTTGTTTTTCATTTTGACTGTTTGTTTTACATCATGCAGCACTGAAAATATTGACCAAATTGATCCTGATGGGATTGAAAATCCAGATAATGATCCTGATCCAGATGGAGAAGAGGATGAAGAGGTTGTGACTACAGATACTCCTTGCGACTTTGATCTTTCTGGGATCGCTGCGAATTCTACAGTGAACATAAATTGTATTTTAGATCTAAAAGGAGAAACAATTAATCTTCCTGCCAATGTGAATTTTGATTTTGATGGAGGAGATATCAAAAACGGTACACTAGTATTCTCTAGTGGATATATTGATGGAAGAATTTTAAACTCGGATTTAACTATACAAGGTAATGCTACTCTTAAAGAACCTACTTTTAAGTTTACACCTGCTAGATGGGATAATATTCAACAAGGAACTACAACTTCAGAAATAGCTCAGAAAAATAATACGGAACTAGAAAACCTAATGCTTTTTATTAAAGGAATGGGTGGAACAACGTTTGAAATTAACAATTTTGATGCTTATTTTGAAGTAAGTAAGGTAACCAGTACTACTACAAACCAAAACTTTTATCCTACAGTAGAATCTATTAATGTGCCTTCGGATTTTACTCTAAGCATGACCGATAATACTCATTTAAGAGTATTCCCAAATTCACGTAAAAACTATTGTTTACTAGGTATTAGAGAGGTTAGCAATGTAATTGTACGAGGTGGTAATCTTCATGGAGATCGTCCTCAGCACGATGATAATAGTCAAGAAGGACCTCATGCATTTGGTATGGTACTCATTATTCACGGAGCAACAAATGTTACTGTTACTGGAGTACGAATGGTAGATGGAACGGGTGATGGACTTGATATAAATGGAGTAGGTTTCACTTTTCAACCAGACTATAAACCATCACATAATATAAGAGTCCTAGACTGTGTATTTGACAATAACAGAAGAAACAACCTTTCGATTACTGATGGTTATGATATCTTAGTTGATGGTAACACTTTCTTGAATGCAGGAGTTGATAATCCTGGTTCTATTGGTATGGCTCCTGGTTTTGCATTAGATGTAGAAGCATTTAGAGGTCTGGAAAATGGAGAATTCATCTACTATGAAAGAGCTTATGACATCACCATTAGTAATAATATAGAAAGAGGAAGTAAATATGGTGCTTTTATTATGGCAATTGGTGAAGATGTTATTATAGAAAACAATCAAACAGAAGGTGTTATAGGAATTGGTGCAGCATCAGGTATTAAAATTAGAGGGAACACTATAGTTGCTGATCCTAATGATACAACTGGGGCTGGTATTACAACTGGACATCCTGCTTCTGAAACAACTTTCAATAATGAAGTATCAAATAATACGGTAAGAGGTTATAACATTGGTATTGCTGCATATCAAAGAGATACTGAGATTTTCGGGAATACTCTGGAAGATTTTGGTGTAGGTATACAACCTAAAGATATCAAAAACTTTAATATCTACGATAATACTTTTACGAGTTCGAAGGATAACAGTATTGCGATTTTCGGAAACCTAACTACAATGGAAAATGTAAACATCTATAACAACAATGTAGTGAGCGTTGGTCGTGAAAGTGTTAAGTTTGTTGCTGTAAATGAAGATGCAAGTGCTGCAAACTATAAAGTAACTGTAGAAAATAATGATTTCGCCAATTCTGGAACGTTTAGTCGTTCTAATGGAATTGACTTTATGAGAAATAGAACTAAAGAAGGAATCATATTTGTAAATGCTAAAAACATGACTGCTTCAGAAAACACCATCGAATCTACTGGACAAGATGGGATTATTATTGGAGAAGGATGTAGCGATTTAAGTATTCTATCAAATAACATCACTGTGATAGGAAATAATTTAGATTGTATCGATCAACAATCTGGAGGAACAAATATTAATGTCACTAACAATACCTGTAATAATTAATTCTTATATACGATATAGTTAAAAAAATCCCGAGTAATGTACTCGGGATTTTTTTTATTATTTACTTTCTAATAGTATAGGAGTTAATAAATTGGCCAGTACTCTATTTCCTTTAGCATTTAAATGGCCATTGGCCACAAAATAATTACTTAGTTCGTCTGGGAAATTAATTACTTTAAAGTTTATCCTGGAAGAAGTATTGGTATACTCCTCTATTCTATTCACCTGAATTCTTCCTAAGTTATTAATAACTATAATATCGATCACCGTATCAAAGTTTTCCTTGTCTATTTGATCAATCAACCAGTCCAATTTACTTTTATCAAAATCAACTACTTTAGTTTTTACCTTAGCTGTTCCATAGTATTTGAATGTGGTATATATTTTAGAAATCAATAAACTTTTAGAAAAACGTTTTACTTTATCTTTTAGTGACAATTTTCCTGTAAAACTAGAATATGCAGCTTTATGAAAAACGATAGTATCTCCTTTTCTATATGGATAGTTTCGCTCTTTATCATTATCTGGAGATCTCTTATCAATATTTACTACTTCTCCTGGAGTTAGGATGATGACATTTCTAGAGAAGTTCATTTTTTTATTTTTTAAAAGCTCCCTTAATAACACCACACTCTGTATAGGGGTCCAAACTCCTCCTGAACCAGCATTATTGATTGTAATATTATTATTTTTCTCTAATACTTCAGAAAATCTATCTTCTGCATCTACTCCAAAACCTTCTACAAAGGAATTTCCTGTGATCAAGGTTCCGTCATCCGTAAATTCTTGATCTCTAAATCCAAGAGAATTTGTGTGATATAAAATTCCTCCCCAAGAATAGTTTACTATTTGTTTTGTGTTTTTTTGTCTTGTTACTCCATAAGAGTTTTCCATATCATAATACAATGGAGGATCATTAAACCCTGTTATTGGCAACACCGCGTCTACTCCATTACTCACAAATCCAACAACTAGATTTAATAATTCTAAAAGAACTAGGCCAACTATAATTTTTTTTAAATACTTCATCTTAAAACTGGAAATAAATGAATTCAGATTGCACTTCTCTATTAAGACAACCTAGAATAGTTAATATGAGTAATAACCAAACTACAATATGTAGTTTACGTTCCTTATATCTAAAGTAATCTAACACCAATAATATCAATACAAGAATCCAGTCAAACAGAATCACGAAACTAGATGCATCAAGCTTTATTGAGTTTATATTGCTTAGGTAATTAAATGCATCAGAGATAGAATTAGCTCTAAAAAATACCCAAGCTACAGTAACCACAAAAAAAGTAAATAACACCTGCCCGATATCTTTAGCATAAAAGAACCAACTTTTTGTTACAGAATTTTCTTCAAGGTGTCTTCTATTAGTGCCTAATACAAAAGAAGGTATAAATAATAATGCATGGATTCCTCCCCATACAATAAAAGTCCAATTAGCTCCGTGCCAAAAACCACTTACTAAAAATATAGCAAAAACATTTCTAATCCCCTTTAGTTTACCCACCTTAGAACCTCCTAACGGAATATAAAGATAATCTCTAAACCATGTAGAAAGTGAAATGTGCCATTTTCTCCAAAATTCGCCTATACTTCTGGAGAAATAAGGAAATTTAAAATTTGTCATTAGATCAAACCCAAATAATCTTGCGGTTCCTATAGCGATATCAGAATATCCACTAAAATCACAGTAAATCTGAAAGGCAAAAAAAACAGCTCCAGTAATTAAAGTTCCTCCTGAAAAATCTCCATAATTATTAAATATATCATTTACAACAGGTGCTAATGAATCCGCTATCACTACTTTTTTAAACATTCCCCAAACAATCAACTCTACTCCTTTTATAGCTTGAGTTTTATCGAATGTTCGTTTTCTTAACATCTGTGGTAATAAATTTGATGCTCTTTCAATTGGACCAGCGACAAGCTGCGGAAAAAATGAAACAAAAGCCGCAAATGCTACAAAATCCTTGGTAGGTTTAAGTTGGTTTCTATAAATATCAATTGAATAGGACATTGTTTGAAATGTATAAAAACTAATTCCAACTGGTAAAATAACCTGTAATGTCCAAGTGTTCTCTAAAGTATAACCCATCGAAGATAGTAGATCAACCCAAGATTCAATAAAAAAATTATAGTACTTAAAAAAGCCTAGTAAACCCAAGTTGAACAGTGCACTAGTCCATAACCATCTTTTCCGTACTGATGTATTTTTAGATCTATCTATAGAAAGGCCTATAAAATAATCCACTACTGTACTTAAAGCAATTAATGACAAAAATCTATAATCCCACCAACCATAAAACACATAACTGGCAACTAACACCAAAAAGTTCTGAAGCTTTAGTTTTTTGTATGTTACAAACCAATATAACACAAAAACCAAGGGTAAGAATAAGAAAAATTCTAAAGAGTTAAACAGCATAAAACAATGATAATTTAGAATTCATAAATAAAAATGTATATCTCATAGCTATCCTTTAAAAAGATTTGTGTATTAATTTGTATCACTAATTAAACCCTTTGTTTTTATAGTATCAGTCAAACGTTTTGTAAACATATTAGCTCCTTTATTATTTAGATGAGTCACATCATGAAATAACAAATGATTAAATTTAAAAGGTTCAGAATTATAGAAATCGATAAAAGGAATGTTTTCTTCTTTCGCAATTTCTTTCATCATAATCATGGATGCATTCTGAGAATAGTCTACTTCATTTAAAGATGGAGAAGTAACCATCGCCAATTTTACCTGGTGTTTTTTTGCATTTTCGATAAACTCTTTAAAAGCGTTCAAAAAATTCTCATCGATTTCTTCTATATAGTCATCTCCTTTCTCATTTTTACCATATATATTATCTTCAGAAGGTTTCATTGTTCCTGATAAAGGACGATATCCTTGATAATCTAATTGTGGAGATGCATAATATCTAATGGCATGAATCAGTGTTGAGTTTGTTTGATATGCTTTAAAAAATAATTTAAAATCTATAAACTTAGACTGTAATCCTAATATAGGTCTTAATTCGTCTTTATTATCTGAATAGTATGGATGTAAATCACTTAATCTATCATAAGCAGCTGGTGATTTGTAAAGGAAATTTCCATCGATATTAAGAATGATTAACGCTGGAGTAGTACGTTTAAGAATCATTTTCTGCATAGCAGTATGATATAATAATTGCTGTCCTTCTGCTCCTACATTGTAAGCAGTATTCTGTAAGTTTTTTTCAAAAACTTCTGGAATATAATGTCTATGCGCATGAGAACTACCAAAAACCAATATATCCGTTTCTACTTCATTAATCGCATACGATGATCTTGCATATTTACCTGTTTCTTGACTAAAAAACAATTCTTTTGATACCGTTCCGAATACTAAATCTGCTATCAACAAGATGCCAACAAATTTAATACACTTTATACCTAATACTTTATATTCTTTTTTAATCATGATTTAAAACTGAAAATAAATAAATTGACTTTCACCAAAGACACCTACATATAAAATCAAAAAAACTATGATCGCATACCCAATAAGCCTTACGAACTCGTTTTTATTCTTTGATATAGAAAAAAGAGCATTAAAATATTCTTTTTTTGCTTCTATCAAAAATAACATCCCTATTGCCAGTGTCGCATATATTGGAGCAGTAATATCATCACCCATACCTATATATATATTTCCAGGATTGGTGAATATTTCCTTAACGATATACAAAGCATTCTCTACGCTACTTGCTCTGAAAAATATCCAGGCAAAATTGATCAGTACAAATGTTAAAAACACATTTAAAATTCCTTTTCTCTTTTTCGTAAACAAAAGCACTTCTAAAATTAAGTAGATTCCGTTTAAAGCTCCCCAGACCACAAAAGTCCAATTAGCTCCGTGCCATAATCCACTAATCAAAAAGGTAATAAAAAGGTTTATAAGCCATCTTGATTTACCAACTCGATTTCCTCCAAGTGGTATGTATACATAATCCCTAAACCAAGTAGATAAAGATATATGCCATCGGGTCCAAAATTCGCTAACAGAAGCTGCAAAATACGGACGTCGGAAATTAGTCATAAGATTAAATCCAAAAAGCTTAGCAGTACCAATAGCTATTAATGAATAACCTGCAAAATCTCCATATATCTGAAAAGCGAATAAAACAGTGGCCATGATAAAACTAAGTCCATCATGATTTTCTACATTATTATACACTGCATCTACGTAAATCCCTGCTCTATCAGCTACAACGATTTTTAGAAAGAATCCCCATATCATCAATTTTATTCCATACGAGATCGTGGTATATGTAAATTTTCTATTTTCTAAAAACTGAGGAACAAGATTGGATGCCCTTTCTATAGGCCCAGCAACTAATTGTGGAAAAAAGGAAACGAAAGCAGCAAAGGCAATAAAATCCTTTGTTGGAGTAATTTTTTTTCTATAAATATCTATGGAATATGATAAAGTCTGAAATGTGTAAAACGAAATTCCTACTGGCAATATGACTTTTAATGTCCACGAACTTTCGGCTGCATAGCCAAATGAACCTAACATATTAACCCAAGAATCTACGAAAAAGTTATAATATTTAAAGAATCCTAAAAGCCCAATATTAAACACCACACTTACCCATATCCATTGTTTCTGAGTAGATTTATTAGTAGATGTATACACCTTCTGCCCGATAAAATAATCCACAATCGTACTTAATGCGATCAATGACAAAAAGCGATAATCCCACCAACCATAAAACACGTAACTACTTATTAATAGTAGTAGGTTCTGTAGTTTCAGACTTTTATATACCACAAACCAATACAGTATAAATACTATTGGAATGAAGAGAAAAAAATCTATCGAATTAAAAAGCATAAATCATAATTATTTTAATGTGCTTTGATATAGATCTATATGTAATTTATAGATCTTTTTAATATCATATTTACTCTTAACCAATTCAAAAAGGTTTTCGCCTTTTTGCAATGCCAATTTATAATCTTTTAATACTGAAATCATTGCTGTATGAAAATTATCCAGTTCAGACACATAGGCATTATCATTATTTAAAAAATCTGGAATACTTCCTACGGGAGTTGAGACAACTGGTAGTTTAGATGCTCCAGCTTCTATGATTGAAACTGGCATTCCTTCCCAAAGCGATGGGATAATTAAACAATTCGCTTCTTTCAAAAAACCTGAAACATTCTTCTGGAATCCAAATAATTTAATATTAGCGGTAACACCATTTTGCTCAATTGCAGTTTCTAAATTTTCTCTTAAACCTCCATCACCAACAACATTAATTATGAAATCAACATAATTCTGCGCCTTCAGACGTTGAATCAGATCTACTAAAAACAATGGATTCTTAGGCTCTGTAAGTCTCCCCAAAAACAAGAATACAAAAGGTTTATTTGTATCCTCTTTTAACAGCTTAGTATTTCTTTTAAATTTATCCAGATCTACTCCATTAGGTATAACAGTGCTATTCTTTAAATACCATTTTCTAGAGTTGTTACTAAAAATGATATCTTTCTTTCTAAAGATTTTTGTTGTCCAAAAAAACAGTTTTCGATACAATTGCTTCACACTATTGGTATGTAACGTAAAAACTATAGGAACATTTCTAAAAAATAATTTATACAGAAATCCTATCGCAAACCCATGAAACATATGACAATGAAAAACAGTGTCCTTATGTGTTTTATGAATTTGTTTTAAATATTTTAACCCAAGAAATAAGCTCTTTATAGAGGTTATATTAAGAAAATGACATTCTATTCCTTTTTCCTCGAATTTATGGAGAATTTGTTTTCTTTCGGAAACGGAAACTACCACAGTCTTATCAGCAGTATTATTGCTTTGACTAGCTAATTCCAGTACCATATGCTCAGCACCGCCACCACTTAATCCCGTTATTACATGTAAAATTGTCAAATTGGTCAATCTATTTTTATAGGTTACAACTCTTTTGTTCAATTCAATTAAAATTCGAGTTCAAAATTTCTTTTTACAGCATCAAACTTACCATTAGCGCCTACAGGTATATCTTCAATAATATTTATTTGATACTCTGTTTCTTCTCCTAATCGTTCTTTTAGGTTTTTTAACAATGTAAGTTCTACGCTATCATTATAATCTTCATCAATCACCATATTCAGCACTATTTCTTTCGGGTTCTCTTGAATAATCTGACTCTTTTTAATCCCAGTTAATCCCTTAAAAGCTGTATCCATTCTACCTACATATCCTTTTTCTTCTGTCCACAAAATATCATCTTCTCTACCTATAATTCTTTCAATAATTGGCATCTCGCAACCACAATTACAAGCAGCGCTACTTTCATCATTAAGCATTACAGTATCTCCGATATCATATCGTATCAAAGGTGTTCTATAGTTAATAAAACTAGTAACTACTAATTTTGCTATATCACCAGGAACCGCTTTTTTTCCATCTGTATTAAAAAATTCAAAAACACCCGAATCTATATTTAAATGTAAATTCCCTTCAACACATTCTGTAATAAATGGACTTCCTTCATTAGATGCGTATTGATTATACACGTTACATTGAAAAGCTTTTTCTATTTCTTCTCTCTGATAATCGTACAACGTTTCTGCTGTAACAGCAATAGCTTTAGGTACAAAGTTCAACTTCAGGCTATGCTTATTAATATACTTACTCATGATATAAAGTGCAGAGGGATATCCGTCTATAAGTACGGGTTTAAATCGGTTCAGTTTTTTTATATATGCTCCTAAATTATTCTCTGTTAAATGGTATGTAGACATCAATAACTGATCATCAAAATAGTTATACATCCAAAATGGAGGTTTTTTCGTTATTGGATCTACAATCAACTTTCCAGACAAACGAACCTGTCTGTTTTTAGGACCTAAACCTATTGCATAGTGAAACCTTTTCCAGAACGCAAAAGATATATTGATAGATGCTAGATCAACGTGGTCAATCATCGGTGTACCACTTGTTCCACTTGTATGACCAACCATAGCGGTTTCTCTACTTTTATTTAAAATACGTTCGAATTCTGTTCGCCTTTCTATCTTTTTTAAAATCGGCATTCTTTTGAGCACTGCATAAGGATCATTATCTATATCGCTAGCTGTAATACCGATATCTTTCATCACTGTTTGATACCAATCAGAATATTCGTATACCTCTATTAATAAACCTCTTAATCTATCCTCTTGATAATCTTCCAAAACATCAATCTTTGCATCCCATTGACCTTTGAATGTATTGTAATACTTATAAAAATCTTTATTAAAACGTTCTTTTACATTCATATATCCTTTGATGTTTAATAGAATAAACTTCAAAGGGTATGGTACCAAACCATATATTTTTTCTTTAATTCCTCCCATATTAATTGGTATCACATGTTAAATAAAATTCCTGCGTTTTTTTAGCATTATCAATTATATCATAGGCTCCTTGTACTATTAAATGTTTAGTATCCTTCTTTGTTATATTCTGTGCCGCATCTATTTTCTTTGCCCAAAATTCTGGCGATTCTTGTAAAGAAATAAACTCTATTAAATTTGTCAAACGTACTTCTTCAGTAATTGTATCTGAAGCAAAAACCTGAAGTCCTGCCGCTTGGGCTTCAATTAAAGTTACTGGTAATCCTTCATATAAGGATGGAAAAACGAAAACATCCATCACCTGAAACAATGCAGGTACATCTGATCGCACTCCTAAAAATTCAATCTTATCTGCGATCAAAAGTTTTCTAGCTTCTTGTTCTATTGTGCTCCTAAAATGCCCATCACCTATAAGTAGTAATCTACTTTTAGGTTTTAATTCAACAAGCGATGCAAATATTTTTAATAGAAAAGAATGATTTTTTTGACTGTCAAACCTCCCGACATGACCAATTACGAGTTCTTTGTCTATATTAAATTCTTTTTTATAAGTATTTGCTATTTCTGGATCATATCTAAACGCATCCGTATCAATAGCATTGTTCATTGTTTGGAATGTACTATTAGTACCAAACAACCATTTTCCTGCTTTATCACCACAAGAAAAATAATGCGTTGGATATTTATGTATTTTTTTTCTTAACTGAAGCTTAATAATTTGCTTTACAACATCTTTCAGGCTTTCTTTTTGTCTAAGAACAGATGCAAGATTTAGTGTATCCATAGCAATATGAGCATGGGCGATTCTCACAGGAATATTAAACTCCTTTGCAATCTTTAATGGAAAACAACTAAATGTATTGAGATGTGCATGTACAATATTATATTCTGGGTGGTTCTTAAAAAACGCTCTCAGTTCGTTATAATAACTAGTTGGTGCCAATGGATTAATAGGGTTAAATCTATAAATTTTCCCACCTAATTTTTCAATTTCATCATCAAAAACAGCTTTTTCTGTTCGATGCACCAAAAAATCAAACTGAACTTTATTTCTATCAATTTTTCTATAATAGTTCATGATCATGGATTCTGATCCTCCACGATTCATAATTGTAAAAACTTGTAGTACTCTAGTTATTGACATTAGAATTCTCCCCTTGTTTTAATTCTGATATATATATTCAACAATATTCCAAACGGAATTGCAAATAGTGTTGTTATTTTTTTTGGGGATTCTGCTAAGAATGATGCATTTTTTGTAAACATTGCACTGGACACATAATGAATAGCATTCTTAAATTTTTCTTTGAAACTACCCGCTAACTGCATTCTACTTTTTCTTGAAAAGGCAAACCCATTAGGATGCCTTCTATATTGTTTTAGTATATTCATACTGGATCCATCTTCCAAATATTCCACTATACAAAAAACTTCGTTTACAGAAAGTAACTTATAGTCCTGATCTATCAGTTGATATAAATACCCTAACGGCACAAAACGTTCTCCTTCAAAAATTGGATAAGATGGATATTTCTTTACTATTTCTGTTCTTAATACTAGTTTTTTATCACCTATAACCTTGTGTTTATGATATATATCGGTTAAGGTTGTTTCTTTTAGATCATCAGGCATTTTAGAACCAATAATAGCACCGTTTCTATCTGCATCCAACCCAACTAAACCAGCTAAATCAGATCTGTCTTTTATAGTTTCCCAAGTATTGAGTATTTTCTCAATAGCATCATCTGGCATAAAATCGTCACTATCAATACAAACATTTAATAAGGTGTCAATAATACGATAAGCAGCATTATGTCCTCCGTGCATCCCCAAATTTTCTTGAAAATGATATTTAATAGCAATTTTATCTTCGGCAATCCAAGATTGTACTAATTTTTTAGTATCATCTGTAGATCCATCATCAATAATAAGCCATAAAAAATCCTGATTGGTTTGACGTATCAAGCTTTGATAACACTGATCTAAGCAGTAAGCTCTGTTATATGTAGGTGTAAATACTGTAATAGTCTTCATAAATAATTATTAAAGAGTTAGCCCCAAAAAAAGTAATACATAAAATAGGTAAATGAAAAATAGACCAGCATCACTTTACCAATCATAAAATGTTGATCTTTAAAAAATTGTTGTTTCAGAAAAGGATAAATAATAATGATTGCCATCATAAACCAAGATAGGTAAGCGAACCTATTGGAGTAATTAGCATTAATTACTAAAATCCAAAAACCGTTACAAACAAGATATGTATTCAAAAGCTGATAATACATGGCATCTTTGAATTTCCTTTTAAAAACAAAATACCATCCTGCAAATACAGCAAAAGCACTATGAAACAAAAAATCCCAACGAAATCCTGTACTCGAAAATGTTCCAGCTGCTGCTTCAGAAGTTAGATAGCCCGCAAGTCTATCATCATCACCAAAGCCCAAATTAGCAAAAAGAGATATCCATACACTACCGAGTGCCAGAGATAACGGAATACATGCTAACCATACCTTAAAATAAACTTTTGGATTATTATAAAAATAAGTCATTATAAATGCCATAATGGGCAATAAAGCTGTCTTATGAAATAAACTAGCCAATAAAAAGAATGCTCCCATAACCACTTTATTTTTACGATAACTAACGCCCCATAAAAACAGTGAACAAGCGGCTCCATTTCTCATTCCATTTACACCATAGGTCCAGAAAGAGAAAGAAACAATAAACATAAAAAAGGCATAATACCAATATTCTTTAAAAAAGTCTTTTGAGATTTTATACATCGGAAAAATGTATATAAATGCACATATAGAAAAGAATGTATGGATTGTAGAAATACTAGACATTGCTCTCATAAACACATGCCATCCATAATCATTTGCCGTTAAAATAGGAGCTCCATGACTATACTCCATAAAGGTTCTATAATAGTTCATGGTGTCTCCAAAACGGCTACTTATTGGTCTTTGTCCGATATATAAGATTATAGCAAAAAGTAAAAAATATCCAGTACCATTGATAAAAACCACATTCTTATGCTCATTAATATCTAAAATACGAGTATGCAATAGCGTAAATAGTACCATAAAAAAGCACGTATTGATATACAGTGGATAATATAAATCTATCGGTACAAAATCGATCATAGTACTCTTTTACTATTATTGATTACTTTTTTACAATTACACTTTTACTTTAATATTCCAACTAAACTTGTGAATATAGTCTATTGAATATTTTCTTTATTTTTTTCCTGAAAAATTAAATCACATAAATTCTTGGTAAACTCTTTACCTGAAAATTTATCTATATGATGTCCATCATAGGTCTCATATATTTTTTCTTTCTTATTAAAATCGAAATAAGGAACGTTATGAGTTTTTGAAATAGAATTCACAAGCGCATCAAAACCTGGATAATATTTTTCTTCGTATCCTAAAAACTCCTTACTTATCGGCATTCTTATTAAATAAACATTACCATGCTTTTCTAGTTCTTGAATCAACGTATTTAAGCTCTTAATTCTAACATCTGACAAGGGATACTTTTCTCTATCTCTTAAAAAAAGATCAATTTGTCCTTTTTTCCAATCGGCAAAAATCTCAGGATTGGTAGGTAAGTTTGACTCTTCTAACCAACCATCTTTATGTACGGTAGAGCTTTTTCTGAACATTGCTTTAAAATGAAAAAAGGATAGATTTTTAACCAAATACTCATAATTAGGATTTACATCTACAAAATTCATGTTATGAGGAGGTTGTCCATCTTCTCTAAATTCATTTTTTTTGTTATCATAATCTATATGAGAGGTTAACATTTCTGGAGTAATTGAAATAATGAAAATGCCGTTATCAGCAGTATCATCCAATTTTTTCAGAATACTCTCATTATATAACGGTCCTATTATCGCTTGAGCAATAGTAAAACTATAATTAAGCATAGGAATATCATATCCCTTTCCTTCGAAATATTCATTCATAACACTTGGCTGAATTCCTTGAAAGCTTCTAGAATCACCAATGATCATCGATTTTGCTTTGGGAGTAGTGAATTTTTCATAAAAATAATCCACATTCCCTCCATAACTCATCAATACAAATGTGAGTATGGATAAACATATAATACTAAAAAGGCCAAGTTTTAAAATTAGTACTCTCATAGCTATTTAAAATTGAAAGTATATAAATGTTTCTGAACTTCTTCCAAAAAATAATATCAACAAAAAGACAGCTATATATGCAAACCATCTAAGGTACACATTATAATTACCTATCTCAAAATCATGCTTCTTTTCGCGATTGCCCCATTCTATCATAACAAAAAGACCAACTAATCCCATTGTAGTTAATGCAGTTGTTGTAAAAATAACAGCTGGAAAATCTAATATACTCTTCGAGAAAATTCGATTAAAATAATCAAATGCATGAGTAACACTATCTGCTCTAAAAAACACATCGGTTAGCATAATTAAAACAAACAAGGTTAACATCTTGAATACTTCTTTTATCGAAGGTAATACTCTTCCTTTTGCTACAATCTCTGAAGAATTCATCTTACCAGAATATACCAAAGGAATAAAGTAAATCCCATGTAGCAATCCATATACCACAAAAGTCCAATTAGCTCCATGCCAAAACCCTACAAGTACAAAGGTGGCGATAATGGAGATCACTAACCCCTTTTTCTGGTGTCTACGTAATGTAAATGACAATGGTGTAAACACATAATCCATCATCCAAGTGGTTAACGAAATATGCCACTTTCTCCAAAAGTCACTGATATTTGTTGAGAAAAACGGAGTTGCAAAATTACGCATCAGCTGTATCCCAAAAAGTTTAGAAACACCTATCGCCATATTCGAATACCCAGAAAAATCGGCATACAACTGTATTGCATAAAAGAAAGTACCTAAAAATAATACACTTCCTGATTGATCTTCATAATTGTTGAAAATCGGATTGGCGATGGCTGCACAGTTTTCTGCTATTACAATTTTAGCAAATAAACCCCACAAAATTTGTCTCAATCCATCAACAAAAACAGCATATGTAAGCGTTTTCTTCTCTTGAATTTGAGGAATAAAACTTGCAGCTCTTTCTATAGGACCAGATAATATTTTTGGGAAAAAAGTAACAAACACAGAAAATTCAAGAAGATTATTACTTGGTTCAATTTCCTCATTAAATACATCTACTAAATACCCTAGCGTTTGGAATGTAAAAAAACTAATACCTAGAGGTAATAGAATATGCAATGTGCTATAATCGGATGCAACACCAAAAACATTAAGAATATCATAGAATCCTTCATAGAAAAAATTAAAATATTTAAAATATAATAACAATCCTACATTAAAGATCAATCCGATATATAAGAAAATGCTTTTCTTTCTATCTTCTGGAACACTATATATCTTGCGCCCTAAAAAATAATTAATCAGTGTACTACCAAGTAATAACAGCAAAAAACGCCAATCAGCCCAAGCATAAAAGAACAAACTAGAAGCTAATAACAGTATATTCTGAGTTACACTAGATTTCTTAAAAAGTAACCAGTACAGCAATAGTACAGGAACTATAAAAGCAATAAAATCAAATGAATTAAAAACCACGTTCTATAGTTAAATTTTACTTTGAATCACTGAAACCAGAGATCCCATATTTTTTAATTTATTCAAATCTCTAAGCTTAAAACGAATACTAAACTCTTCTTCTATCTTAGTAATAATCATCATATGCGACAATGAATCCCAACCATCTACATCCTTGGCAGTTAATTCATCGTGCATTTCAAAATTATCATGTTCTAATATCGATATAAGCGTATCTTTTATTTTTTCTTTTATCGTAATTACTTCCATAACGGGTATGTTATTTATTATCTATCGATTGATTATAATGGTACTTAACTAAATAATTCTTTTAATTTATTTCTATCTGTTTTTCCGTTGGTATTCAATGGAAAACTATCTGTAAATTTAATTTGAGTAGGAATCATATACTGCGGCAATTTTGTTTTCAAATCTTCTAATAATTGCTTTGTATCAAAAGCTCCAGATTCTATGACCAATCCAATTTCAGTATTATGAATACTATTGGTAAATGCTACAGCAACAGTGTTTTTTTTATCTAAAACAGCTTTTGCATGAAATTCTATCTCTGATAATTCTACCCTAAATCCTTGTATTTTTGCTTGAAAGTCTACTCTTCCTTGATATAGGATATCTCCATTCTCATCTACTTTACAAGCATCTCCTGTTCTATAAAACCTAATGTTCTCACCTCGATACTCTTTATAAAAGAATGCTTCTTTGTTCTTTTCTTCATTCTGCCAATATCCAGGTGTAAGTTGAGCACCACTTAAACATAGTTCTCCTTTTTCTCCAACTGCTACTTCATTATTTTCCTCATCTACGATAATCGTAGCTGTATTTTTCATATCCTTTCCTATGGTTAGAATACCGTTATGGGTTTTATTTTCCCCATTACGTTTATATGTATAATCTGTACAATATATAGTACACTCAGTAGGTCCGTATACATTGGCAATAGTCGCATTAGGAACACATTTACTCCATTCTTCTGTAACATCTAATGGCAATGCTTCTCCACAAAACATACTATATTTCATTGCAGGGCAATCGATCTCATCAAAATAAGGTCTTAGATAATGAAGAATAGAAGGTACCATTAAAGCAAAAGTAAGTTCATAATCTTCCATCAATTCGAAAATATAACTATACTTAATTTCATCTTTTGGTATGGTATAAATACATGCTCCTTTAAGTAATGGAGCTAAATAAGATACTACGGATAAATCAAAGGTTAGTTCGAACATTTGTAAGCACCTATCTGTATTTGTGATAGGGTAATCTAATGCCCAAAATGCATCCATAAAACCTGATAAGTTACCAAATGTAATAGGCACACCTTTTGGGGTTCCAGTGGTTCCAGAAGTAAAGAATATATATCCTAAATCGTTTTCAGAAAGGTTTACTGGTGTTAATTCAATTTCTGAATCAGCTAGACCATTTGTTTGTAGCGTATTATAATCCTTAAAAGTAATACCATCTACAAAAGAATCAAGTATCGTATTGATAGCGGCTTGTTTCATCACTGCATCAATCCTGCTAATAGGAAATTCTGGATGCAGAGGCACATATGCTTTTCCTTCCATCCACAGAGCAATAATGGATGCATATGTATGTATGTCATCATTGGTAATTAAACCGATGTTTATCTCAGTGCTTTTAACAGAAGTTCTGATAGCACTTCTTATATTTGAAATTATCTGCGCAAAATCTTTATAGGTATAATAGTTATGATTAATGCAAAAGGCATTATTATCATAATTATTTTCTATTGATTTTTGTATATCTGCAATCAGCTTCATTATTGTTGATTTACTAGTTTAATTATCTTTCTAAGTAATTAAATTTTAACTAAAACATTTATACTCGTTTTCCATCTTGCCTTATAATTCGCGCTGGATTACCAACGACTACACAATTTTGGGGTACGTCTTTAACTACAACTGACCCTGCTCCTATTTCACTATCATCGCCAATAGTAATATCACCAATTATAATGGCTCCTGTGTGAATGGAAACGTTATTACCTATTGTTGGTCTTTTCCCATCAATTTCTCCAACGGTAACTAGGTGATTTACATAAAAGTTTTCTCCTATCGAATTTGCATTTAAAATAGTACTATATGGATGCCCTGTAAGAATTCCTCCTCCTAATTTAGTACTAATATCAATCCTGAAATATTTTTCCTTTCTGCAATAAAGATTGAGTATATGTGAAATCACACTTCTATTTCTGAAATAAAAAATTGTACGAAAATCTGGAGAATTTGCTAAAAAATTTAATAATAGAGAAACTTTTCCTCCTTGCATTTTTTTTGCAAACGACCATCGATCAATATCCTTATCGATATCACTTTTATTCTTACTTATTTTATAAAGAAACACATGAGGTATCAAAAAAATCTTATATATATTTATAATCAACGTTCTCATGGTTGTACATTTTTAAAGATTAAACTATTAAACATGTCTTGCCACATATCCATTACTTTTTTGACCTCAAAATTAGAAGCATTTTCACGTGCATTGGCACCAAAGGCTTTTAGTTGTTCCGGATTACTCATTAATGCTAACAACTTTTCTGAAAACTCTTCCTTATGATATAACTCTACCAAACAACCATTTTCTTCATTAATAATACTGCGTGGTCCGTGTGGGCAATCAAATGAAATAATAGGCAAACCACATGATTGTGCCTCTAATAATACAAGAGGAAAGCATTCATTATGCGAAGACATGGCATATATTGATGAAGATAGCATCTTTGATTTTACATTATCCGTAGATCCCTTTAATATCAGATTATGCTGTAATCCTTTTTGATTAATTTTATCCTGTAACATCTCTACATACCCTTGATCTCCATCTCCATAAATATGTAATTCCCAATCCTTATTTTTTTGATGCACCAATTCCCAAATATCAATTAAAATATCAAAACCTTTTACAGGTGCTATTCTACCTGCAGATATTACTATTTTATCTTTTAATTCTGATACCGAATCTGGATAAAAAGTCAATGGATTTGGTATCACAACGGTATTATCTGTTTTATAATACCCAGATTCATTATTGTTTAGAATAATTAACTTATCATACTTCTTCTCCACAAAATCAGTGAATTTAAAAAAGTACTTTTTTAGAATATTCCGTGGGTTTTTACGTGGTTGTTCTTCTATAAATTTTGAAAAATGAAATTCCTTTACTTTTGGTACACTCTTTACAACAAATGGCATAAAATAAGTATCTGTACTATGACTACATACCACTACAACATCAGGTTGTATGTTTTTAATTGCCGATCTAATTTTTGAAACATGCTTTGGTAGTTTCAATAGATTAATTGGATGAAAATATGATTTAGTTCTATTATAATTAACTCCTATATCCTGAAACGAGATCTTAGTACTAAAATCATAACACGGTTTATTATCTTTTTGTTCAGTAGTTATTATATGAATTTCATTGTCATCTTGTGCTGCAAAATAATTAGCCTTTATCGAGAGTACTCTCTCAATACCGCCGTGCAGGTATACTTGATCGATAACAAAGAGTATTTTCATCTTAATTCGTTATTAAACTTTTAAACAAATTATCCCACTGTACGGCTATTTTTTCTGGCAAATATTGCTGTACATCGATTCTAGCCTTTTTACCCATCATTATTCTCTTTTCTTCATGCTCGATAAGATCACAAATCCCATTGGCCAATCCTTCTATATCATTATTCGCTACCAAAAGCCCATTCTCTTGATCAGAAATTATATCAGATGGACCATAAGGGCAATCAAATGATACACAAGGCACTCCATATGCCATAGCTTCTGTCAATACCATACCAAACCCTTCGTATCTTGATGACATCACATATATAGAAGCTTCTTGATATTTTTCTGCTATATTTTTTATTGGAGGATAAAAATGAACTGATGTCGAAATCCCTAGATCCTTGGCAAGATCATCTAAACCTTCATTCTTATCTATAGTTCCATAAATATCGATACTCCAACTAGGATGTTTTTTAGCTACTCTATTCCAGGCGGCTAAAAGTCGATCATATCCTTTCTGAAAACCTTGTTTCCCCACAGCTAGGACCTTCTTATTTTGCAAAGTACTTTGCTGATCAGGATAAAATGATAATGGATTAGGAATCACTTTAAGATTCTTTAGTTTCCATTCTTTAAGGTTTCCTTGAGTTAATACTATAAAATGATTATAGAATTTTCCTCCAAAATTCATTAATCCAAACTTTATAGCTATGCTAATTTTATGTAATAAAGATTCTTTTCCTTTTCTAATCACCACATTTTTAGAAACATGCCTTTCATAGATCATGGGACACGGTTTACCTAAAATTAGTGGTACAAAAAATCCTTTAAGACCATCATCACATACCACAAGAACATCGGGATTTAATTTCTTGACCACTTTTCTTAAACCTGATGCATATCTATATGCATGCGTTATTGGGTTTCCTTGAGCCGTGATATTATGATAGGTAAGCTTAGGACTAAAATCATAGAACAATGTATCTTCTTCTTGATTTAAAGTAACAATATGGATATCGTACCCATGATGATCAGCTAGCATACTTGCCTTTATAGAAAGTACTCTTTCTAATCCTCCAGGACCATCTATACGATTCACTATATATACTAGTTTCATTTAGAACAGAAGTTTGTTAGTTCAATTGATTTTTAACCTTTTCTTTTAGTGCGTTTGCTAAATCATGATGTTTTTCAAGGTTCTTAACCATTGTATTTTTATCAATTTTTCCTTCTAAAGGGAAATTAGCTTTGTATGCACCTGTTTTACTATCAATATCAATACGATTAAATAATTCTAAAATTCCATCAAAACGACAAGAATCTACAAAACTATCAAATCCATTTACAAATATTACTGGTGTTCCCATTGCCAAACAAGGTAAAGCACAATGAATTCTAGAAGTAATCACTAATTTTGCTCTAGCGTATTTATTTAGAAGTTCCTCTGCCATATCAAACTTTTCCTTATCAGAATAGGTATTGGATTGTGGTTCTTGGTTAATAAATGTAGCAGAATTTAATACTTCTTCGCTTATAAAATTCTTTAAATGTTTATTCTTTTTTCCTAATTGAAAAGCAGAACCGTTAAGAATATTCTTTATAGTATTTTTTGCATTATAAAATATTTTCTCTGGTCTTGGGTAACTATATAAAGGATCAACAATATAAACATCATCTCCTCTCTCTGAGTCATCTACTTTATATGAATCCAATGTTAATGTAAGGCAACCAGTAAAATGTGCATCAATACCTTTAGATTGTAATGTATCTGCAGTAAATTGGTCTCTGCACCCTATAGGTTGATGTTTTTTAAGGTAATCAATCCCTTTTTCGCTTAACATAAATGGTGCTGCAGTATTGTTCATATGAAATGAGACAAATACAGGATCAATTTTTTCTGAAGGTACCCAATTATGAATATTATGTGTAAACCAGCCATTCATTATTAATTTAACTGGATCCTCATGATAATCTGCTAGTTTTTCTCTATTCAATAAAACATCTACCTTTGGTAAAAACTGTTTGGCAGCAAGGCTTTGAATGTTATCTCCCACATTAAAAAAACGCTTGTTTTCATCGTATGTTAGTAGTCCGTATTTCATCAACAAATATTTTTAGTGTGTTATTTTTCTATATAATTTTTGTAACCAAGGAAATTTATTTCTGATAATAAACTTGATCCTATGCTTTGCTTTATTGGGGTTGTTAATCTTTTGTTCTAACAATGTATCTATTTTACCTTCTCGTATCTCGTTAATTTGGATAGTCTCGGTTTCTTTATTATTAAAAACATAAAAATCATCTACTTTCTTAGCTTTTTCCATCAACTCCCACCAAAAGTATTGCACTCCTTTACTTCCTCCTCCTATTTCTAATACTTCATAGAATTTATCATAGATATTTTCATCTACATTAAACCCATAATGATTCGGATTCTTTCCATTTAAAATAAGGCCCAAAATTGTTCTAAAGCATTTTTCACAATTACTACAATTAAACTCGGTTCTAAGCTCAGAGTAACATACTCTTAGTTTAAACTTTGTATCTGTTTTAGAGGCAAATTGTGCTATTAAATCTACTTTATCCTGTCTTTTAAGGTCATATCCATCATGAAATACTTCGATACCACCACCCCAAGTTATTTTTTCGTCAATATCTGGTGTTGAGCCCCAATCAATATCTATATGATCTGTATACGAAGATGCTATATAAATAGCGTTATATTTATATATGTAAGAAATAGGTGCAATCGATCCAACGAGAGAAAGTCCATGCTGTACTTTTCCCCACCATCCAATATCTTTTAATAAAAGTTCTACCTGATAGGTATAAAAATCGCGAAGATTCGTTTCGATAAACTCTTTATTATGATCATCTAATAATTTCTCAGAATTTATAAAATCTGTAAAATCATTCCACTGTGCTTTATCATCAATACTGATATCGGCTCCATGAATCGTAATCAAATCTGGCTTTTGATCATATACTCTAATATAGGTCGCATATGCATCCACACCACCACTAAACAACATAGCAGATTGACTACCTTTGATGTCATTTTTGATCAACTTACCCGCAATCAGCTTACCAGTAAGAGTATACGAAGCATCTCTTTTCGCAAATTCTTCTTTTATCTTTTCCTGAGCATAATAAAAATCTTCATCTACTTCAGGTACTTCAATATTAAATCCAGCATACCAGGCAATAGTTAGCATGTTAGATAAAAAAGGAATCACAGCAATACTATCGGGTACAGCGCTTACATCTATTTCATATTTCGAATAAAATGACTCTCCTTCTGTAAAAAACTTCTTAATCTGTGCATCTATTGTATAGTCATACACTATTTTTCTCCCTTCATCAGAGTACGATATTTCATGAAGTTTTAATATTCTCATTTCAATTTAATTTCGCTTTACTATTGACGCTAAAGGTTTTGTAAATAATTGTCTTTCATATTCTAACAATCCTAGGTAATACATCAACAACACAAATACAAAAGTATATGAACCTCCTTTTAAAATAAAATTAATCCATCCATCTCCAGGGAGATAATTAATAAAATAACCTATTAGAGCTGCAATAATTACTACAATCAATGTCTTATGAAATAACTCTTTAAAAAACCTAGGAATGTTTAACCCTATTGTATTATGGTAATAAAAATTCATGACATTCTGCACTACTAACCATCCTGCTACTAATCCTGAAATCATTCCAACTGCTCCAAAATCCATAGCTAAAAACCCTCCAAAAGCTGCTCCTATAATCATAAATATAAGATATAGAATTGCCTTAAAGGATAATTTACTTTTTGCTTCTAATATAGAATTTCCAAATGCTTGTAATAGAGGCAACGTATATCCTCCCATAATAATCACTGCAATAACATAAATCTCTCTACATTCTTCGGCATTATATCTTCCATCGGTTTCCAGCGTAGCTCCACCAACCCATAAATTAATAAATTGCTCTCCATATAAAACAAAAGCCCCTAAAATATACATTAGTATGATGAAAGATAATCTACCTAGTTTGATCATCATACTAGTCAGTTCTTCTCCTGAAGCATTGTTCACTGACATTTGCGTTGCTCTTGGTAAAAACACACTAGAGATTGCTGTAGAAAAGGCGCCATAATACGTTCCTAAGGCAATACCAATACCATACAATCCTAATACTTTGGGAACACTCATATATCCTAAAACCCAACTTCCAGATTTCCATTGTAGCATTCCAACGATTGCAAACACAAAAATCCAACTAGAGTATTTAAGTATTTGGGAAACAAATTTTTTAGACCACTGATGCAATCTAAATTTAACTTTTAGTTTTTTAAGCACGTAGTATGCGGATACAGAAATTGTAAGTATGTTAAATACAGTATCTACAATGACCAATGATATAGCTCTTCCTCCGTAAAACAATACAGCAACAATCGTTATAGATCTTAAAAGATATCGGATAACGCTCACTGATTCTGGAAACACAAAGGCTTCATAACCTTTACAGATACCTGTAAAAATCATACCTGGTAACTGAATGGCTAGATTAAAGATCAGAATTACAAACATTAATTTTGCTATTCTAAGTTCTTCTGCATTAAACTGAGTAAAGTATGAGTCTATAAATAGATAAAAAGCCGCTCCAGAAATAATTACCAACAATGAAATAGCAAAATAGAGCAATGCAGTGGTTGCCAGAAAATTCTCTTCACCTTTTCGATCTTTCTCTGCTCTATATTTTGCAACAAAACGAACTACGGTATTTGTGAGTCCAAAATCCAAGAGCGCAATAGTACCAATCAATGCACCAATGGCATTGAATATACCATACTCATCTTTTCCTAAATAACTAACGATTAACGGAGTAATCATTATGCCAATAACATTGGTAAGGAAAATCTTAAGATACGTGAGTAATGCTCCTTTTTTTAATTGGCTCAATGTGGCTGATTTATTATAAGTTGTTTATGCGCTAAAACGAAAAGACTATTTTTTTCCCCTATAGTCTTCCGTGTACTTCTCCTTGTAATATTCCTTTTACATCATATAAAACTCCATTGGGTTTTAATAATGATTTCAGATCTACATCCAAATACTCTTTATGTGCTACTGTTAATACTACTGCATCGTAGGCAGAAGAAGGTAATTCTGTTACCGTTTCCATAGCATACTCGTGTTTCACTTCATCTGGATTTGCCCAAGGATCATATATAGTGATATCTGTCCCAAAATCCTTTAGGTTACGTATTACATCAACCGCCTTGGTATTTCTAACATCTGGACAGTTCTCCTTAAAAGTAATTCCTAAAACCAATACTTTAGAATCCTTTATTCTAATATCGTGATTAACCATGAGTTTAATTACTTCAGAAGCTACATATTGCCCCATACTATCATTTAGTCTACGTCCTGCTAATATAATCTCTGGGTGATATCCGAACTCTTGCGCTCTCTGCGCCAAATAATACGGATCAACACCAATACAATGTCCGCCAACTAATCCTGGTTTAAATGGCAGAAAATTCCATTTGGTTCCAGCTGCTTTTAGGACCTCATTAGTATCAATATCCATAAGATTAAAAATCTTTGCCAACTCATTCACAAAAGCGATATTAATATCACGTTGCGAGTTTTCGATTACTTTGGCAGCTTCTGCCACCTTTATAGTAGGAGCTAAATGAGTACCTGCTGTAATTACAGAAGCATATAGTGCATCTACTTTTTTACCAATTTCTGGTGTAGAACCAGCAGTTACTTTCAGAATTTTCTCTACGGTATGTAGTTTATCTCCTGGATTGATCCTTTCTGGAGAATATCCTGCATAAAAATCTTCATTAAACTTCAGTCCGCTAACTTTTTCTAAAACAGGAATACATTCTTCTTCAGTTACACCTGGATATACTGTAGACTCATAAATTACTATATCTCCTTTTTTTAATACTTTACCAACGGTTTCACTAGATTTATATAAAGGTGTTAAATCTGGTCTGTTATTTTTATCAACAGGTGTTGGAACAGTTACTACATAATAATTACAATCTCTTATATCCTCCAGGTTATTAGAACAAAATAACCCTGTATTCATTTTAGGTGAATCTTTCAAAACAGATTGTAGCACATCATCTTCTACCTCTAAAGTAGTATCTGTTCCTGATCTTAATTCATCAATTCTAGTTTGATTGATATCAAAACCGATAACTGGAAATTTTGTTGCGAATAACCTAGCTAAAGGAAGTCCTACATACCCTAATCCAATAATGGCTACTTTAATGTCTTGCATGGTTGTTTATTTAGTTTATTAGTTTTTGGAATTATGAAATTACTTTAAATTTTCCCAATACCATTTTACAGCCTCTCGTAATCCAGATTTCATATCAAATTGCGGATCATATCCAAGAAGTGTTTTTGCCTTATCCACCGAAGCTAAAGAATGAGGAACATCTCCTTTACGTTCAGGACCATTTTTAACCTCTAAACTAGCTATTTTACTATCAAATTCTGATAAATACTCTTTTAACAAAGTAACTAATTCATTTAAAGTTGTTCTTTCTCCAAACGCTGTATTGTATACATTATTTAAGGCATCTTGATTGTCAGAAACAATAGCTCTTAGATTCATCTGAATTACATTATCTATATATGTAAAGTCACGCGAAAAAGATCCATCTCCATTTATAACAGGTGATTCGTGATCCATAAACTGCATCACAAACTTGGGGATAACCGCTGCATACGCACCATTTGGATCTTGTTTACGACCAAATACATTAAAATAACGTAACCCTATAGTATCCAGATTATATGTTCTTTTAAAATTATCAGCATATAATTCGTTTACGTATTTTGTAATAGCATACGGTGATAAAGGTTTACCTATTTTTTCTTCTACTTTAGGTAAAGCTTTAGAGTCTCCATAAGTAGATGAACTAGCAGCATAAATAAATCGCTTTACTTCGGCATCTCTAGAAGCTACTAACATATTTAGAAAACCTCCTACGTTAACATCATTACTAGTTATAGGATCATTGATAGACCTCGGCACAGAACCCAAAGCCGCCTGATGTAAAACATAATCAACTCCGTTACAGGCATTATGGCAATCTTCAAGATTACGAATGTCGCCTTCAATAAATTTGAAATTTGGATTTTTGTTAATTGCAGATAAATTCTTTTTATGCCCCGTAGCAAAATTATCTAAACCTACTACTTTACTTCCCTTTTCAAGTAGTGCTTCGCATAAATTAGATCCTATAAAACCTGCTGCTCCAGTAACTAAAACAGTCGAAGAACCTAATAGTTCTAATTGGTCAGTGTTCATAATTTTTTGTATTACCCCTTTATTTTTATTCCCCTTTGACTATGCATAACATAGACTGCGCGAAATTAAGGTTTAACAATAGAACATACAACATATATGAAAGGGGATTTTAACCCTTAATAAAACTGGAGATGTTCAGTCAACCTATAAAAAAAACAATTCATCGATTTTATAAACATAAAATACTGTTAATCAATATTTTATTTTCAAATTCATTTTTATCAACAATAACGTTTTCGATGTAAAAATGGGTATTAATACCTATATAATTCCAACAGTTCTTTTTCGAATCGATTTTTTGCCAAATATTGAGATTCTAATGCGGGTTCAAATGGAATTGGTGTTTCTAAACTTGCTACTCTTTTTACTGGTGCATCCAGGTACTGAAAGCAGTTTTCCATAATTAAAGCAGAGATATCTGAAGCAACACCTCCAAACATAGAATCTTCTTGCAATATGATAGCTTTTCCTGTTTTCTTAACAGATTCAACTATAGTATCAACATCCAACGGCTGCAGTGTTCTTAAATCAATTACATCAGCCAATATTTGAGGTTGTTTTTCTAATACTTCTAGTGCCCAATGTACTCCTGCCCCATAACTAATTATCGTGATTTCATTTCCTTCCTTTAATAAGGAAGCCTTTCCAAAAGGAATCGTATAATACCCTTCAGGAACTTCTTGCCTGATGCTACGGTATAATGCTTTATGTTCAAAAAATAATACTGGATTTGGATCTTCTATCGATGTAGCTAGCAACCCTTTTGCATCTATCGGAAATGCTGGATACACCACTTTCAATCCTGGGGTTTTAGTAAACCACGCTTCATTAGTTTGACTATGAAATGGTCCTGCTCCTACACCTCCACCGCAAGGCATTCTCACTACAACATCTGCAGACTGATTCCAACGATAATGTGATTTAGCCAATAAATTTACTATAGGATTGAATCCTGAAGAAACAAAATCAGCAAACTGCATTTCGACAACTGCTTTTACTCCATTAACAGACAATCCATATGCTGTAGAAACAACAGCAGATTCACAAATCGGAGTATTACGAACTCTATCCTTTCCAAATTCAGCTACAAAACCTTCAGTGATTTTAAAAACCCCACCATAATCCGCTACATCTTGTCCCATAATGATTAAATCATCATGTCTACGCATTCCTTCTTGAAGACCTTCAGAAATTGCATCTATCAATCTAATTTCTTTAGTATTAGAGCTAGGCCTGGCTATATTTACTATAAAATCCTTATATACTTCTTTTAATTCTTTGTCTATATCGACATTAATTTTTTCTTCTTTACTAGTCCGTTCCCAATTAGATTCAATTTCGGTCTTAATACTTGAACGCCTCTCAACATCATCATCGATGGAAAAAATAGCATGTTCTAACAGATATTCCTTATAATTCTCAATAGGATCTTTTGCTGCCCAATGGTCCATTAATTCTTGTGGAACATATTTAGTCCCGCTAGCCTCCTCATGTCCTCGCATTCTAAAGGTTTTAAACTCTAATAAAATGGGTCTTGGGTTTTGACGTATGCTATCCGCAAGTTTATTTACTTTATCATATACCTCTAAAATATTATTACCATCAATGACATAAGATTCCATTCCATAACCTATCCCACGATCTGCTAAATTCTTACAATTGTATTGTTCTATAGTTGGTGTAGATAACCCATATCCATTATTTTCAATACAAAAAAGCACTGGTAAACTCCACACAGAAGCAATATTAAGTGCTTCATGAAAATCTCCTTCGCTCGTTCCTCCTTCACCAGTAAATACGGCAGTTGCCTTATTATTCTTTTTAAGGAGATTACCCAATGCAATTCCACAAGCAACTCCTAGTTGTGGGCCCAAATGAGAAATCATACCAACGATATTATACTCTTGCGTTCCAAAATGAAACGAACGATCTCTACCATTAGTAAACCCATTAGCTTTTCCTTGCCATTGACTAAATAACCTATATAAAGGAACATCTCGAGTAGTAAACACACCTAGATTACGATGCATGGGTAAGACATATTCATCCTGATGCAAAGCAGCTGTTACTCCTACCGAAATTGCTTCCTGACCAATACCACTAAACCACTTAGATATTTTTCCTTGTCGTAGTAGTATGAGCATTTTTTCTTCGATAAGTCTTGGCTTCAGCATTTTAGTATATAAAGAAACCAACAACTCATTAGTGTATTCTTTTCTATCAAAATCAAATTTCAATTTCTCCTCTGACACACTCATATTTAAATCAATAAATTTTAGTAAATAATGGTTTTCCTAAATAGGAATAATGAAAAGTAAATGTAATTATTTTTATTTCAGAATAAATAATCAAATCACAATATTATTAAGTAGTTGTTAATTTATCCTAAACAATTCTACGAATTAATTAAATTTACTATGAATTAAAGAATATATACTCAAAATTAATTATTTTGACAGTTATCTGCATATTGCAAAAAAAACATATAAACTATGATGTTTATTTACACAAATACATCTATTTTAGTTATAGAAAATTAAATAATCATGAATAATATACCAAGTGTAGATCTTTCAGACTTTCTGTCTGATGATCCATCACGTAAACAAAAGTTTGTTGAGGAAATAGGAAAAGCCTATGAGGAAATAGGTTTTGTTGCATTAAAAAATCATTTTTTAGATGATACGCTTGTAGAAGGCTTATATAAAGAAGTTAAATCATTCTTTGCATTACCAGTAGAAACTAAACAAAAATATGAAATAGAAGGTTTAGGAGGTCAGCGTGGTTATATTTCCTTTGGAAAAGAACACGCTAAAGGTAAAAAAGAAGGTGATTTAAAAGAGTTTTGGCATTTTGGACAAGAACCCGATGCGGATGCTAATTTAATCGAGGAGTACCCTCCTAATGTACAGGTAGAAGAACTAGCTGATTTTAACAAAACAGGAATGCAAGCCTATAAAATGCTTGAAAAAACAGGAATATATGTACTGCGCGCACTTGCTTTATATATTGGCTTAGATGAACATTATTTTGATCATTGGGCAAGTAATGGCAATAGCATTCTAAGACCTATTCACTATCCACCAATTACCGAAGAACCTAAAGGCGCTGTTCGTGCAGGAGCTCACGGAGATATAAACCTTATTACTTTACTCATGGGAGCTTCTACAGGAGGACTACAAGTACAAAGGAAAGATGGTGAATGGATTGATGCAATTCCGCAAGAAGATGAACTTGTAATCAATGTAGGAGATATGCTAGAACGACATACTAATAATAAATTGCGTTCTACAATACACAAAGTAATCAATCCTCCTAAAGAACAATGGGGAAAACCTAGATACTCTATTCCTTTCTTTATGCACCCTAGAAGTGATATGAAATTAAATTGCCTGGAAGCATGTATTACTGAAGAGAACCCTAAACAATATGATGATATTACTGCAGGAGATTTTTTACATCAACGACTAGTAGAAATTGGGTTAATAAAAAAGTAATTTCTATTTATGGATTTACAAGATCAATTAAAAAATTTGTTTCCTGACCATGAACCTATTGAAGAGGAAAAAGAACAGGAAAAAGAAGATGATATTTGGATGCAAGAAGATCCCATTATATGTAAGTATGAGAAACGTAAAGGAAAACCGATTACCATATTAGAGGGATATACAGGTGCAGATGAAGATTTTAAAAAACTTGCCAAAGAAATAAAAACAAAACTAAGCGTTGGCGGTAGTTTTAAAAATGAACGCATTATTATACAAGGAGATTATAGAGATAAAATCATGGATATCCTTAAAATAAAAGGGTTTAAGGTAAAACGTGTAGGCGGATAATTTCTGTTATAACATATTTAGACATACGAAGAATTGGGGACAAAGACATTACATATCACTAATGGTGATAGCTTAACAGATAGATTAAAAGCACTACAACTAGTTGATGGAACATTTTTGGTATGGCGAGAAATGTTATGTGAAGGTCCTACAGATATCAGAATTGAAACCGATGAAGCTATTGAAAAACGGAAAGCATTTCTAAAAAAATATTATAGAATCCCCTATAAAGGTTATGAAGAAAAATTTATAAGCCAGCTAAATAAATTAAACAATCTCGAAGAATATGATGAAATCATACTTTGGTTTGAATACGATTTATTCTGTCATATTAATATGATGGCTGCTATAAGTTTATTGCTTCGTAAAGGAATTACAGACACTCCTGTTTATTTGGTTTGTAGTGGTAGGGTTGAAAATGTTAAAAAATGCTTGGGGCTTTGTGAATTATCCGATCCTCAACTTAAAAAGCATTTTAAAAATAAAATTTTGCTTGATATTAATGATTTAGAGCTAGCATCTCATGTTTGGACATTATATTGCGAATCTAACCCTAGTAAAATAGCTGGGCAAATTAAAAAACAATCCTCTTTTGAGTATTTATCTATCTGCCTTCGAGCACATTTACAAAGATTTCCTAATATGCTTACAGGACTCAACATTCTAGAACATAACATTCTGGAAATGGTTGACACATATCAAATTAAGAATATAAAACAACTAATGGGATACACACTTGAATACCAAGGGTTTTATGGGTATGGAGATATGCAAATGAAACGAGTTCTTGCTAGACTTTTCCAGTTTTTTGATCAGACTAAAGATCGTCTTTTGTTATCCGAAAGAGGGAAGCTTGCGCTACAACAGAAAAAAAACTTTTACAATACTCAAAAATTAGATTGGTATTATGGAGGGGTCAAAAAATATGATTACCTATATAATAACGAAACTCATAATTTATTAAAATTATAATATGGCTATAGCCGAATCCGAATTTATACTCAACGAAGATGGAAGTATTTATCACTTAAATCTTAAACCTGAACATCTTGCAGACACCATTATCACGGTTGGAGACCCAGATCGTGTTGATCAGGTTACACAATATTTTGATACGATAGAATGTAAAATTCAAAAAAGGGAGTTCCATACGCAAACTGGCATATATAAAGGAAAAAGAATTACGGTAATATCTACTGGAATTGGAACAGATAATATAGATATTGTATTTAATGAATTGGATGCTTTAGTAAATATTGATTTTAATAAAAGAGAAATCAAACAAGAACATACCTCTCTTAATATTATCCGAATTGGAACTTCTGGCGCTATCCAACCAGATATTGCTATTGATAGTTTTGTTGTTTCACAAATAGCGGTTGGATTTGATAGTTTACTTCATTTTTATGAAAGTAAAGATGTTCAGTTTCCGCAAATTTCAGAACCACTAGCCCAACATTTGAGTTGGGATAAAGATAAATCAACACCATATGTGGTATCCTTTGACAAAAAACTAGGAAGACATATGCAAAGCGAAAGAACTAAAAAAGGTTTTACGGTTACCAATGTTGGATTTTATGGCCCACAAGGTAGAGTTTTACGATTACCAACATCTGATCCCATTCTCAATGAAAAATTAGCATCCTTTAGATATGCCGATAAAAAGATTACAAATTTGGAAATGGAAACTGCGGGAATATATGGGATGGCTAAACTTCTAGGTCATCGAGCAGTATCCATGAATGCGATATTAGCAAATAGAGCAACAGGTGAATTTAGCTCTAATCCAGGTGAAACTGTCAATAACTTAATACAATATACGTTAGATAAGATTATAAGCTATGACAACTAGTTTTTTTATAATATTAATGCATAAAAAATGGACGATAAATCGTCCATCTAGTTCTAGTATCAAATAAAATAGTATATAAAAATACTATTCTTCAACATATATTTTATCCAAATAAAATCTTTAAACTAATTAAAAAATTAGTGGCTAGTAATAAGGCGATAAAGATTACAATCCCATTTTCTAAAGTATTGCTCTTTAATTTAGCTACCTTAACGTACGCACTTTTATTTCTTAAAAAATTCTTTTTCATAGCAAATATTGTTTTATTTGGTTTTAATTACTTCAAATGTAGTCGTAATTATCAGATTTATATTGCAATAATAATCAAAATAAATACAATTACACGATAAAAAACATAAATAATCGACAAAATACACAATTTTAACATATTTTATACTTTAAAAACATGCATACAATTAAAATTGGTGGTGTACCAGAGCACTTTAACCTACCTTGGCATTTAACAATTGAAGAAGAGGCATATCTTACGAATGATATCCAATTAGAATGGACCGATTTTCCTGGAGGAACAGGAGCTATGTGTGAAGCGCTAAGGAATAAAGATATTGATATCGCAATTATATTAACCGAAGGGATTGTTAAGGATATCATTGCTGGTAATCCTTCTAAAATAGTACAAACATATATTCAATCTCCTTTAATATGGGGAATTCATGTGGGATATGATTCTACTTATACAGCCATAGATGATCTTAAAAACACTGCTGCTGCAATTAGCAGATATGGATCTGGATCTCATTTAATGGCATACGTGCACGCGCAAAATAACGGATGGGATACTTCTTCATTGCAATTTGAAGTGATAAAAAACCTAGATGGAGCGGTAAAGGCTCTAACTGATGGTAGCGCAGATTATTTTATGTGGGAACATTATACTACTAAACCCCTAGTAGACAATAAAACCTTTCGTCGTATAGCCGATTGTCCTACTCCATGGCCTTGTTTTGTGATTGCAGTAAGGGAAGAAATTCTAAATACGAAAAAAGATCAAGTAAAAACTATTTTAGAAATTATCAATAATACAACTCCAGATTTCAAACAAATATCAAGCATAGACAAAACACTTGCTCATAGATACGATCAACAAATAGAAGATATCAGATCATGGTTAAAGCTGACCGAATGGAGTCAATCATTAATCACCAAAGAGAAACTACAGGAAATTCAGGATCAGTTATTTAAATTAAATATTATTGATAAAACAGTAGATTCAGAAAAATTAATTCATAAGATGTAAGCAACCATTTTATATAAGTTTCATCTTACAATAGGGTGATCTCTTAAAAATTATGAAAGCCGTTGTGGCAAACTTTTTGTTACAATTTGGAAAACAAAAAACAATCACATGAAAAAAATTTTAACGCTGTTTGCAATACTATTATTATCGCAAACCACTTTTGCACAAGATCAATCAGATCTACCGCGTAGGGATATTAAAAAAAATGAAATTAGCATTAACCCTTTTAACATTGTAGCTTTTGGAGCACTTGATGTAGGTTACGAAAGAGTACTTGGCAATAATAGTAGTTTGGGGTTTGATTTTTTCTATAGACTTGCCGACGATGACGATGATGATAATGACGTCATAGATACTGATGGAGTGTTTGATAAAGAAATAGCATTCACAACTCGCTTTAAGTACTTTTTTGGAAATAGAGTTGCAAGAGGTTTTTATGTAGAAGCTTTTGGGATGTTATCTTCTGGAGAGCACGAAAATTACGTTAGGGTTTTTGATGACCTAGGTAACTTTATTAGTGCCAGTGATGTAGAAGAAGAATATACAGATTTCGCATTAGGATTCTCTGTTGGAGGAAAGTTTGTTACAAGAAATGGTTTCTTTATTGATATCGGATTTGGTATTGGAAGAAATTTATTTAGTGACAAAAGCCCAGAAATTATATTAAGACCCAACCTATATTTAGGGTATAGATTTTAAAACCTATAATTTTTAAAAACGTACGCACTCTACTTTTTGGTATTAATTTTAATTTTAAGGTAGGGTGTTTTTTTATGAATTTGTTTTAGGAATGAAAAGTAATAATTTAAGAAAAACGCAATCGCCGAAACGCTTAAATATTATAAATCATGAGCAAAAATGAATTTTAATAACAAACAAATGAAGATTTTTTTAATCACACTTACAGTATTATTTACATTCCAAATATCATCCGCGCAGGAGCAATCAGAGATACCTCCTAGGGATATTAATAAAAATGAGTTTAGCATAAATCCAATAAATATTATTGCATTTGGTGCATTAGACTTATCCTATGAAAGAGTTATAAGTAATAACACTAGTATCGGAATTAATGCATTTTATAGATTAAGTGATAATATAGACACAGATGGTGATATTATTGATCGAGATGGAATTTTTGATAAGGAATTAGCGCTTACCATACAATACAAATATTTCTTTGGTAGAAGAATTGCCAGAGGGTTTTATATAGAAGGTTTTGGTATGTTATCATCTGGAGAACACGACAATTACGTGAATTTCGTTGATAATCAAGGAACTCTTATTAGTTCTGGTGAGATAGCTGAAGAATATACCGATTTTGCACTAGGGTTCGCTGTAGGAGGGAAATTTGTTACAAGAAATGGCTTTTTTTTAGATGTAGGGTTTGGTATTGGAAGAAATTTGTTTAGTAGCAAAGGCCCCGAAATTATCGTAAGACCCAATTTATATCTAGGATATCGGTTTTAAAGGACTGAATTCAAATCATATTTTAGAAACAATATAACCTTTAAATAGATGAAAATAAATATGTTTCTTTTTCTAATTCTGATGATTTCAAAGTTCGGTTTTTCGCAGGAAGATCGGTCTAGTTTACCAAAACGAGATACCCAGAAAAATGACTTAAGTATTAATGTACATCCTTTTGGTATAGCTGAAGGCATTACTCTAAATTATGATAGGGTTTTTAATAAAAAAATAAGTCTAGGAATAAACGTTTTCAAATCGTTTGACAACGAGAATAGCATAGATAATCGTGATATTGATATTACTAGTAGGACAAACTTTTCTGTTATTCCAAATATTAAGTATTATGTTGGAGAGAGGTTTGCAAGACGATTTTACATTCAGGGACTTGCAATGATATCATCAGGAAAACTAATTGCCTTTGTAAACAATAATCCAATATCACAAGAAATTAATTATACAGATGTAGGGTTAGGAGTTGGGATAGGAGATAAAAGAATCTTAAAAAATGGGATTTTTATTGATTTTGGGATAGCAATTGCATATAATTTATTTAGTAAAAACAGTCCTGACTTACTAGTTCACCCCAATTTATCTTTTGGATATCGATTTTAAAAGTAGGGTTTTAAACTACATAAACGTTATATATATAAAGGGAAGTTTAGCAAATGTTCAAACTTTTAATAATTCTTAATAACATATTGTATTTTTAGGAATAAATTTTAAAAACATTTATAAATCACACATCTTATGGGATTCCCATATATAAAGATTTAAATAATTTTGTACATTTGCCAAGCCTACCCCCAATAAACTAATTATGAACAAGCACGCAACCTTTTATAGGTTACAGCATCTAGTAATTAACTAACAAATCAATTATGGTAACGTTTCTGCTTATTCTTGTAGGCCTTATAGCTTTTAATTTTATCCTGTTAAAATTTAGCATTCAATCTGTGGATGGTGATAGGAAAAAAGTAAAATCGAAAGAACTGCAATCTTCAACTCATTCTAAAATTGGTGAAACCAAAACAGACGGGATTCCAAAAGCTGCTTAATTAATTTACCATTTAATAGGTAATTGATTTGTTTCTACAAGAAATTCATTCGTTTTACTAAAATGCTTATTACCAAACCAGTACCCTCTATTTGCGCTCAAAGGTGAAGGATGACCACTACTTAACACACTATGTTTCTTTGAATCTATCTTTCCTCCTTTTTTCTTAGCAAAACCACCCCATAATAAAAAAACAACATCCCTTTTATTACTAGATATAGATTGTATTACTGCATCTGTAAATTTTTCCCAACCTTTACCCTGATGAGATCCTGCTTGATGGGCTCTCACTGTTAATGTAGCATTAAGTAGTAAAACTCCTTGCCTGGCCCATCGCTCCAAATTACCGTTAGCTGCAAAAGGAATATCTAAATCCGACTCTATCTCCTTAAAAATATTAATTAATGAAGGCGGTATATCGATTCCATCATTAACAGAAAAACATAAACCATGTGCTTGTCCAATTCCATGATAAGGATCTTGACCAATGATCACTACTTTTACATCATCAAAACTACAATAATCAAATGCAGCAAAAATCTCAGAACCTTTAGGAAAGCACGTATGGGCATCAAATTCCGTTTTCACAAACTCAACCAATTCCTTAAAGTAAGGTTTCTCAAATTCATCCTTAAGTTGTTCCTTCCAGCTTGTTTCAATATTTACCTTCATCTTATTGTCAAAAAAAATAATGCAATTGTTTACTTTTGTTCAGTCGTAAAATTATGATAAATAACTTTCTAAAAGTTATACTTGTTTCAGGTTTTATGACAAAGAAATTAACACTTTTAAAATACTTCCTGACAAACTAGAACAATTGTATGATTCGTATTTCCGAAAAAACACTTAACGATTTAGAATTTAGTACGATACTTAGTCACATAGAAGAACTATGCAACACTGACTACGGTAAAGTTAAAGCACTAAAGATTGTTCCATTATCTACAAAAGAAAACTTACATATTTCTTTACAGCAAGTATTCGAGTATAAATCTTCCTATCTAAATGATGCTAGAATACCCAATCACGGATTTGATGGTATTAATAAAGAATTACAACTACTTGGGATAGAAAACACTTTTTTAGAAACAAGTAATTTTAAAAGATTAGTATCTATTAGTACAACTAGTAATGATTTATTAAGCTTTTTTAGAAAGTTCAAAGAATTATACCCTGTTTTACACCAAACATCATCTGCAGTTCCTTTCACAAAAGAAATCATTAACCTTATTGAAATTGTTGTAGATAAATTTGGAGAAATAAAAGACAATGCTTCTCCAACACTTAATGCACTTAGAAAAGAAATTAATGAAGTTCAAGGTAAATTAAACGGTAGTTTTGGAAGAGATCTAACCAGATATAATAGTTTAGGGTATCTTGATGATATTAAGGAAAGTGTTGTTGATAATCGACGGGTATTAGCCGTCAAAGCAATGTATCGTCGTAAGGTAAAAGGAGCGATAATGGGTAATTCTAAAACTGGAAGTATCGTTTATATTGAACCTGAAGCAACATTGCAATACAGCAGAGCATTAAGTAATTTACAATACGAAGAACGTGAAGAAGTAGTAAAAATACTTAAAGATCTAACAAACAAAATAAGACCTCATATAAGCTTATTAGAACAATATCAGGAATATTTGAGTGATATTGATGTTGTTGCTGCAAAAGCAAAGTATGCAAACAGACTCAATGCTGTACTTCCTAAAATTACCGAAGATCGAGAATTAACCCTTAAAGATGCTTACCATCCTCTACTCTACTTAAACAATCAAGCCAAGGGAGATAAAACACATCCGCAATCAATATCATTAGATGAAAATAACAGAATTATTGTAATATCTGGCCCCAACGCAGGAGGAAAAAGTATTACCCTAAAAACAGTTGGACTTCTACAGATCATGTTACAAAGTGGCATGCTAATTCCTGTACACGAATACAGCCGAATGTGTTTATTTGATAGAGTGCTTACCGATATTGGAGACAACCAATCCATCGAGAATCATCTAAGTACCTACAGCTATCGATTAAAAAACATGAATTACTTCCTTCGGAAATGTAATGATAAAACCTTATTTCTTATCGATGAATTTGGTACAGGTAGTGACCCTGAATTAGGTGGCGCTTTAGCAGAAGCCTTTCTAGAAGTTTTTTATGAGCGATCTTCCTTTGGTATTATTACAACGCATTATGCTAACCTCAAAATGTTAGCTAATGAGTTACCGCATATGACAAATGCCAATATGCTTTTTGACGCTAAAACATTAGAACCCCTGTTTAAATTATTTCTTGGTGAAGCTGGAAGTTCCTTTACTTTTGAAGTTGCGCAAAAAAATGGAATTCCATACAGTCTTATTAATAAAGCAAAGAAAAAAGTAGAACGTGGCAAAATTCGTTTTGATAAGAGTATTGCAAATCTTCAGAAAGAAAGATCCAAGTTGCAAAAAACCACATCATCGCTTAAAACCAAAGAACAAAAAGCTGAAGAAGAAAAAGAACGATTGGATAAAATAAACCAACGCATTCAGCTTAAGTTAGAAAGCTATCAAGAATTATATGACAGTAACCAACGAATGATTTATTTAGGCCAAAAACTAAATGAGATTAGCGAGAAATATTTTCACACTAAAAAGAAGAAAGAACTCATTGATGAGTTTATGAAAATTGTTCAAGTAGAAAATTCTAAAAGAAAGAAACAAACTACTAAACAAAGAAGAAATGCCAAAGCAAAACAACAAAAGGTTGTAAAAGAAATAGAGCAAAAAGTAGAAGTAATACGAGAAAAGAAAAAGGAGCAAAAGAAGAAAGAAGAAAAAACTGAAAAAGCTAAACCAAAAGTAACACTTAAAATTGGTGATAGAATTCGCATGATTGATGGTAAATCTATAGGGACCATTGATACTATAGAAAAAGGAAAAGCTGTAGTTAATTATGGGATTTTTACAACTAATGTAGCAATAGATCAATTAGAATTTGTGGAACGTAAAAAATAACCACTCTATCTAAAAAACACATAAAACACTTCGATACCTATTTTTGGTATTATATATTAAGAAAGCCTTTAGCTTAGTTAAGCTAAAGGCTTTCTTAAAAATGGTTGGGACAAAAAAAACTACTTCCCTCCTGCCAATAACACAAATGAATTACTCGATACAGGAGAAACATTATAATTCTTTACTTTTTTAAGGGTCTTTATATATTTTTCAGCCTCTGTAAAAGCTGATTCCATGGCACTTAATGATGAATCTTCTTTTATCTCAATGGTTTTAGAAATAACATCCCCATTGTTATACTCTACTGTCATTTTCCACTTTTTAATAGAGTGAAAATTTTTGGACACCACTACATCTTCTTTATTTTTTTTCTTACTGGTCTTTTTATTTTTTTCCTTCTCGTTTGTAGGTATAATATCTACTGTAGCCGCATTCCCGAAAGTCACGCAAAACATTGCAATTACTAATAAGAGTTTCATTTTTAGAGGTTTTGATTTGTATGTTTCGAATATACAATTATTTTTTGATTATTCAAATATTTTTTTATTAAAAATTTATTTGTATATTTAAAAACTGTACTAATGTTACATTATGATTAACAGGAAACTAAGAAAGCTTCTTAAACAGAGTAAAGGAACCAAAACGGTGTACGGATTATCTAAGGTATTGGGAGTAAGTCCACAAGCAGGAGACTATGTCGTAAAGCGAAAAAACCTAGCAAAAGACTTTGAGCGATTACAAAAAATTGCTAATTATATGGAAGTTGATATACTGGATATTGTTGATTATAAGAAGAAACAATAACTTAAAAACTACTTCAAAAATTCGTTTTATTATACTTCTCAAATAACTCATCATACTAAAGTCTGTGTTGTAATACTTTTAGTTACTTTTGAAATCCAGCAATCATAATCACATATGCAGATCTATCTTTACCTAGCCGCTTATATCACTTTAATAATTGGATTATCCGTATACATATCCAGATCTTCATCTAATGAAGACTTTCTAATAGGAGGAAGAAATCGAAACGGATGGGCTATTTTGTTTTCAAAATTTGCTGGAGCTATTGGAGTGAGTACTTTAATTACCTACACTGGTTACGCCTACAAATTTGGATGGGGTTTATTTGCAATGTCTATAGGCTCTGTTCTAGGGTATTTATTATTTGCTTTTTGGGCAGCTCCTAAAATAAAACAGCTATCATTACAAGGTAATTTTTATACACAAGGTGATCTACCAGCCTTTGTAACTGGCAACAATACAACTCGTATAGTTACGAATAGCATAACAGTGATAGTTCAATTTTTCTGGATCCTGCTTTCATTAGCAGGAGGCGCTAAGGTTATTGCCTTTTTTGATTTATTCTCTTACGAAACAGCATTAGTTATCACTGCCTCGGTAGTCCTGATATACGTACTGTTCTCTGGATTTAAAGCAGTTATTCTTACAGATATTATTCAAGCAATAATAATCGTTGGATTTCTATGCTTATTAATTTTTGGAATACTTGATATGACAGAATTTGGTGCTATCCTGAGTACTTCTACCAATGAAAAGGTACAATTAGGAAGTATTATAGGTTTAGTACTTTATGGTGGTCTATCCGTTTTTGGGTTAGCAGACAGATATCAACTTTGTTATGCGGCAAAAGATATAAAATCACTAAAAAAAGGAATGGGGTTTGCGATTATACCTGTATTGCTTATTGCCTTCTTATTATTACTAATAGGATTATATGTCTATAACCAGAATACCACATTGGATCCCGATATTATATTTGTGTACGCTATGCAAAACCTGGTATCTCCTTCCTGGCTTCCGTTTCTTCTTATACTTTTCTTTGCTGGATTAATGAGTACAGCAGACACTTCTATTTTTGCTGTTTCATCCCACTTGGTAAGTTCATCAAAAGAAGATCAAAAAGTTACATCAATACGGTATACTACGATTATAACAGTGTTGGCTGCCTGTATTACCGCCTTATTCTGGAAAAGTATTGTAGATATTACTATTGTTGGTGCAGCACTAAGAATGACGCTTTCTATTGCAATGATTTATGCAATTAACAACAAACAAAACAGTGGCCGGTTTATAGCGAGTGCTTTAGGAGGGATTCTAGGGTTGGCAACTGGTTTAATAGCTTTTGGAGCAACACCAACAATAGCTATTACTGTACTTTTAGGTTCGTTACTGGGTTTAATTTATAGATCAAGATAGTCCTGTTAAAGTATCCTTAAACGTAAATACCGAGAATTTTATCTTTTTATATTTGACGAATTACTCGAAAACTAGTATCAATCAAATATTATGCGAAAATTACTTTTTGTAATACCTTTTAGTATTCTGTTTTTACATATTGCCGTAGCGCAACAACCTGAAAAACTTAATGCCGTTGAAATTCATGAAGCCATTAAAAAACTTAATTTTTTAGGCTCTGTTTTATATGTTGCTGCTCATCCCGATGATGAAAATACGAGACTGATATCCTATATGGCTAATCAGATAAAAGCCAGAACAGCATACTTATCTCTTACCAGAGGCGATGGAGGACAAAATCTAATTGGACCAGAAATAAGGGGGTTACTAGGAGTAATAAGAACACAAGAACTATTAGCTGCTCGTCGCACAGATGGAGGTGAACAAATGTTTACTCGAGCAAATGATTTTGGATACTCTAAACATCCAGATGAAACTTTAGCTATCTGGGATAAAAAAGAAGTATTGAATGATGTTGTTTGGGCAATACGAAAATTTCAACCAGATGTTATTATCAATCGTTTTAACCATAGAACTCCAGGAAGCACTCATGGTCATCATACTTCTTCTGCAATGTTGAGTGTAGAAGCTTTTGATATGGTTGCTGACAAAAATATATATCCTGCACAATTAAAACATGTTGATATTTGGCAACCAAAACGATTATTCTTTAATACATCTTGGTGGTTTTACGGAAGCAGAGAAAATTTTGAAAAAGCAGATAAATCAAATCTTTTAGAATTTGACACAGGTGTTTATTATTCTGATTTAGGACTTTCTAATACAGAAATCGCATCACTAAGTCGTAGTCAGCATAAATCACAAGGATTTGGAAGTACAGGAACTCGAGGAACGCAAACAGAGTATATAGAATTAATAAAAGGAGAATTACCTAAAGACAGAACAAATATTTTTGAAGGTATCGACACCTCTTGGAACCGAGTTGTTGGAGGAAAAGCTATTGGCGATATCCTTTATCAGGTAGAAAGAGATTTTGATTTTAAAAACCCTGCTCGCTCCATCACTCAATTAGTAAAAGCGTACCAGCTAATTAATAAACTTGAAAACGCACATTGGAAAAAAATTAAATCCAAAGAAATCAAAGATATTATTGTTGCAACCGCTGGACTTTATCTGGAAGCTGTTAGCAAAGAGTCATACACTACAAACAGTAATGAGATTACAATTAATATAGAAGCTATAAACAGAAGCGCAGCTCCCATTATCTTAAAATCTATTGAAATTTCCAGTATTGGTGTTTCTAAAAACATTGATATTCCTTTAGAGAATAATAGTAAGAAGAATTATGAATTAAAAGGAAAAATTACTAATACAGATTATACTTCTCCATATTGGTTAAAAGACAAAGGTACTTTGGGAATGTATAAGGTTTCGGATCAAAAATTAATAGGAACTCCTGAAACCAATCATCACACAAAAGCAGTGTTCAATATTGAGATACTTGGCACTCCTATTTCTTATCAAAAAGATATTATATATAAGACCAATGATCCTGTAAAAGGTGAAGTTTATAAACCTTTTGAAATCATTCCTGCGGTTTCGGCGAGTATAAAGGATAAAGTTATTATTTATGCAAATGGTCCAGCAAAACAAATCCCAGTTATATTAAAAGCAGGAAAACCAAATCTCGAAGGAAGTGTTTCTCTATCACATCCAGATGGATGGACGGTTTCACCAGAAAGTATCGAATTTAACTTAAGCCAAAAAGGAGAAGAAAAAACGTTAGTTTTTACACTTACTGCTCCAAAAAATCAAAGTGAAGGATACATATCACCAAAAGTAAACCTTCAAGGGAAAACGTATTCTGATGAAGTTATTACTATTGATTATGATCACATACCATTTCAAACAGTAGTGCTTCCGTCTGAAACGAAGGTAGTTCGATTAGATATACAAAAAAAAGGACAAAACATAGGATATATCGAAGGTGCAGGAGACATCGTTCCAGAAAGCTTACAACAAATCGGATATCAAGTAACCAAAATCTCTCCTGAATCAATATCGGAAGCTACATTAAAACCATTTGATGCTATTGTTGTAGGGATAAGAGCTTATAATACTGTAGAAGAATTAAAATTCAAACAGAAACATCTTTTAAAATATGTTGAAAATGGTGGAAACCTTATTATTCAATATAATACAAGTCATCGATTAAAGGTCAAAGAAAATCTGGGACCTTACCCTCTAAAATTATCCAGAGATCGCGTTACCAACGAAAATGCAACCATAAAACTATTAGCAACTGATCATCCAGTATTGAATACTCCTAACAAAATTACAAGTAAAGATTTTGATGGTTGGGTACAAGAACGTGGATTATATTTTCCTAATGAATGGTCTGATGAATACACTCCTATTTTAGCATCAAATGACAAAGGTGAATCTGAAAAAAAAGGAGCACTACTGGTATCCAAATACGGAAAAGGATACTATGTATATACTGGATTAAGCTTCTTTAGAGAATTTCCTGCTGGTGTATCGGGAGCCTATCGCCTATTTGCGAATATGCTTTCCCTGGGAAAGTAATCAATAAAACTAACAAATAATAACAATAGATATGAATGGTCCGAATGGAAAAATTGTATGGAAAAAACTGTACACTGCCTTATTGATTGCCAATGCAGTTTATATTCTGATATTTTATTGGATAACAACCGCCTATTCATAATTCATAACTCATAACTTATCCTTAGCATATGCAACTTATAGACTGGATCGTATTAGGTGGAACCTTATTATTTATTGTTTTATACGGAGCTTGGAAAACCCGAGGAAGCGCAACCGTAAAAGATTATATTCGTGGAGGAAATGAAGCAAAATGGTGGACCATAGGCTTATCTGTTATGGCAACACAAGCAAGTGCGATAACGTTTCTTTCTACTCCAGGACAAGCCTTTCATTCTGGGATGGGTTTTGCTCAATTTTATATCGGAATGCCTATAGCTATGATAATCATATGCGTTATTTTTATTCCTCTTTTTCACAAATTGAATGTATATACAGCCTATGAATATTTAGAAAGTAGATTCGACCTAAAAACAAGAACACTTACAGCTACTTTATTTTTGGTTCAGAGAGGTTTGGCAGCTGGTATTACCATATTCGCTCCTTCTATTATTTTATCAGCCGTTTTGGGGTGGAACCTTACTGTTTTAAATATAATCATTGGGTTTTTAGTTATTATTTATACCGTTTCAGGAGGTACCAAAGCCGTAAGCGTTACACAAAAACATCAGATGGGAATCATTTTTATAGGAATGTTTATTACCTTCTTTATAATTATCAGTTATCTCCCAGACGGAATTACATTTTCTAAAGCATTAGATATCGCTGGAGCTAGTGGAAAAATGAACGTCATTGATTTCACACTTACTAAAGATAGTTTACTTAATAATAGATACACTTTTTGGAGTGGAATTATTGGAGGTACCTTTTTATTCCTATCCTATTTCGGTACCGATCAAAGTCAGGTACAGCGATACTTATCTGGTAAATCTATTAAAGAAAGTCAATTAGGACTTCTATTCAATGGACTACTCAAAGTGCCTATGCAATTTTTCATATTACTAGTAGGAATAATGGTATTTGTGTTTTATCAATTTAATCAGGCTCCGTTAAATTTTAATCCTGCTGCCAAAGAAGTAATTGTAGACTCTCCTTATCATGAAGAATACAAAGCGTTAGAAAATCAACTATTTGTTATTCAAGAAGAAAAAGAAAAATTCATTAATGACCATATTTCAACAAAGGGAGCTGAAAGTATCAGAAAATCAGAAGCGAAAAATTATATTGAAAAATTAAATATAAAAGAAACAGAAGCTAGACAGGCTGCCAAAGATCTAATTAAGAAAGCAAATCCAGAAGTAGAAACCAATGATAAAGATTACGTTTTTATACATTTTATCCTTAATAATCTACCTAAAGGACTGATAGGCTTGTTACTTGCAGTTATTCTGTCTGCAGCAATGTCATCTACCGCCTCAGAATTGAATGCATTAGCATCTACAACAGTAATAGATCTTTATAAAAGAAATGTGGGAGAAAAAAGTGAGAAACACTATGTAGTAGCTACTATGTTTTTTACATTATTATGGGGAATATTAGCGATTATTGTTGCTTGCTTTGCCAACCTATTCGAAAACTTAATCGAATTAGTAAATATCATTGGATCAATTTTTTATGGAAATGTGTTAGGGATTTTTATGCTTGCTTTCTTTATTAAATATGTACAAAGCAATGCTACTTTTATCGCAGCATTAATCACTCAGGTAATCGTTACTATTGGATGGTACTATGATTGGATGCCATACCTCTGGTTAAATTTGTTCGGATGCTTATTAGTTATGTTTATTGCTATTATTTTACAATCAATTATCCCTACTAAAAATATTAACCCAGAAACACAAGTATAGTAATATTAAAAAACTAAAAAATCCCGATAGTAAAAATCGGGATTTTTTAGTTTGGAGCAATATTATTAATGATGCGCAATTGCCTCGGATCGATAAGAATATAGTTTCTTTTGAAACATACGATACTTTTTCATTACTCCTACGATCTCATCACCTATATCCTTTGGAAACTTCATAGAATCTTTTATCATATCAGAAGCCCTATTAATGGTATATTTTAACTTACGACCACTATTATCTAACTCTAAATACTGCTCATGCATTGCTGGCGTACATGGTTCACATCGATATGAATGTAACTCAGTAAGCATTACAGAAAGTTCATTTTTCATACGACTTAATTTATGCGTATGTGTCTCTCGACTAGTAGATTCTTTTGAAGTAATTTGATTTTTCATTGCGGTTAGGTTTTAAAAGTGAGTACTTTAAATTTAATAAAAATTGACGATAGATCAAAAATCTTTGACCATATCACTATCTGTTTTGCATTTACATCAAAAAATCAAGCTCATAATTAAGAAATATCGAAAAAACATCTTTAGTTACTTATCTCAATAATATAAAAGTTATTGAGCAGATTATAGGTTTTAAAGAACAAATCCTTTAAATATTTGTAATTTTAATACACTATGAATCAAAAAAAGAATTATAACTGGGGAATCATTGGTTGTGGTAAAATTGCTCATAAATTTGCAGAAGATCTAAAAAAAGTTCCTGGAGCTGTTTTATTTGCAGTAGCTAGTCGTAGCCTCAAAAAAGCTAAAGATTTCGGAGAACTACATAATGTTTTCACCTGTTATGGAAGTTATGAGGAACTTACCCATAATCCTGAAGTAGATGTCATCTATATAGCAACACCGCACGTATTTCATTCTGAAAACACATTAATGTGTATTCAGAATAAAAAAGCTACACTTTGTGAAAAACCTTTTGCAATGAATCTATACCAAGTAGAAGAAATGATTCTTGCAGCAAAAAAAAACAGCACTTTTTTAATGGAAGCTCTATGGACCTATTTCTTGCCTCATTATGAGTATGCATTAGATATTATTGCATCTAAAAAACTTGGGAACGTAGTAAAACTAAAAGCAGATTTCGGGTTTGATAGTGCGTTTAATCCAGAAAGTAGATTATTTAATAAAAAACTAGGAGGAGGAAGTCTATTAGATGTAGGAATCTATCCCTTATTTGCTGCTCTAACTACCTTAGGATATCCCGATAAAATAGAAGCTACAGCCAGTTTTTCGAAAACTGGAGTTGATGAACAGTGCAATGTACTTCTCACCTATAAAAACAATGTTGAAGCATCATTACATAGCTCTATTACCAAAGAAACAAATACAGAAGCTATTATTGAATTAGAAAAAGGCACTATTACCATCAATAGCCGTTTTCATGAACCTTCATCTGTTACCATTACTCAAAATGGAATTTCTACACTTCATAAATTTCCTGTGGACACAAATGGTTATAGTTATGAAGCCATACATGTACAAAAAATGTTACAACAAGGAAATACAGAAAGTACTATTATGTCTTTTGAAAAAAGCGTTCAATTGATACGATTACTTGATACTGTAAGAGAAAAAATTGATTTACATTATGATTAATTAGGTACAAAACACTATGTTAAAGAAATGTTTTTTTTTACAAAATGTAAAAAATACTTTACTTTTAGTAAAAAAATATTTACTTTTGAATCATTAATCAAAAATCGAACAAGATGAAATATTTATTATCGAACAAATTTAAAAAGCCTGGTTGGGTTTTATTTATTATTGGAATCATTTTTGGGATTATTCTTTTAATAAAAGACTTAGAATCAAACTTCATTGAAACTAAAGTCATTTCTTTATTTCACAATGGAGCTTTCTCTAAAACTAACAATGGTATCATTAGTATTATTACGAATGATATTGTTGATGAATTAATTACCATTATAATTATCATAGGGGGTTTAATGGTAAGCTTTTCTAAAGAAAAGATAGAAGATGAGTTTATTTCTAAAATACGATTAGATTCCTTAACATGGGCTATTTTAGTGAATTACGGTATTTTGTTATTTGCAACAATATTCATATATGACATGCAATATTTCAATGTATTGATTTACAACATGTTTACTCCTATATTGATATTTATTCTCCGATTTAACTATGTAGTTTATAAAAAACCTAATCATGAAGAATAATATAAAAGTTGAGAGAGCAATTCATGATCTTACCCAAGCAGATTTGGCTGCGAAGATTGGAGTAAGCAGACAAACTATTAATGCTATGGAAAAAAACAAATATGTTCCTTCCACCGTTTTAGCATTGAAAATTGCAAAATTATTCAATAAATCAGTAGAGGAAGTTTTCTTTTTGGATAGTGAAGATTAATTCATTAAAAAACAAAAGCGTTCGACTATCATATCGAACGCTTTAATATTTGTGTAAAGAAAAAGGATGCTTACTTAGCTCCCCATTCAGCAAGTGAATCTTTGTTTAATTTTACATAGTCAGCATTTCCTGCCTTTTCTGCAAGCTCTAAAGAAGTCTTAGCAGCTTTAACAGCACCATCTTTATCTCCTGTTTTTGCCAAGATTAAAGAATGTTGTCTATGGTACCAAAAAGCATCACCTCTACCAGCTACCGCTTTTTCTATATGTTCTTTAGCTTTAGCGTAGTCTTCAGTATCCTTAAAAAACACTGCCGCTTGATAGTGATCATTTGCAGATGGTCCAGCCATAACTTTTTCAATACTCTCGGATGCTATTTCCTTAGTAGGAACAGTAATCTTAACAGCAGCTTCTGTTTTTTCCCATATAAAATTTAAATGAGCACTATCCATTGTGAAGTCACTAAACATTAGCGTAAAAGTCTCTACACTAAATGGTAATGCATTTGCTTTTACTTTTATTGTTGCAGCAACCTTAGAGTCATCCCATTCTCTTGGAGTTCCCCAGTTATTAGCGTCGCTATAAAAAACAACCTCCCAACTTTCTTTTCCTGGTTTTGTAAAAATTGCATAAGTTCCCTTTTTAAGTGGGCTATCTCCAACTTTTACATCATCACTAAAGGTAATCTGTGTATTTTTGTTAGCACCTGTTCTCCATAATTTATCAAATGGTACAAGGTTTCCAAAAATGGTACGTCCCTTCATACTTGGTCTAGAGTATTCTACCGAAACATCTGTTAACCCAACTACTTGTTCTATTTTAGAAGAAGGACTAGGCTGAGGTGTTTTTATCTGTGCTTCAATTCCAAACGATAGTAAAGCTGCAGATACAAATAAGATGATCTTTTTCATTGTGTTTAAATTTAGTCTATTAATTAGTATTACTAGTAACGAAAATAATAATTACGCATACATTTAGAGTTAACAAAAACTTAAAATAACTAGTGTTATATTTGCTATCATTTCTAAACATATGTGGCGTAAATATATATCTGAAGCAATAGGAACTTTTACCATGGTATTTTGTGGTACAGGAGCAATGACAATTAATGAAGTTACTGGTGGTGATGTTACACATGTAGGTATCGCGGTTACTTGGGGACTTGTAGTAATGGCTATGATTTATGCATTTGGAGATATTTCGGGAGCTCACTTTAATCCTGCAGTTACGATTGCTTTTGCGTATGCCAAAAAGTTCAAATGGAAAGAAGTTCCGAAGTATATTATCGCTCAGTTTATTGGAGCAATTGCGGCTAGTAGCATTTTATTGTTTCTATTTCCTGATAGTGAATTCTTAGGAGGAACTTTGCCTTCTTTTGATGACTTAAGAGCTTTTATTTTAGAAATTCTTCTTACCTATTTTTTAATGCTTGTCATCATTAACGTTTCTACTGGATCGAAAGAAGTAGGTATGATGGCTGGAATCGCTATCGGCGGTGTAGTGCTTCTGGAAGCAATGTTTGCAGGTCCTATGACCAATGCCTCTATGAATCCAGCAAGATCATTCGGTCCAGCATTATTATCTGGGCATTGGGAACACCAATGGTTATATATGACTGCTCCAATAATAGGTGCTATCCTTGCGGTAATGACTTGTAAAGTCACAAAATCTGACAACTGTTGCAAGGATTGTTAAATTAAATACAATTTTTTATTCTTTTAGTATTTCAAAATTCATTTGATTTAACATATCTTTATAATAATATTAAGTTTCCCCCAATGGAATTATACACCAATGACTTTTGTACAGTAGAGTTGTATGAAAAATTTGTTATCGTAACAATTAATGAAGACGTTACCTTAACTCTCGATAGAGCAAATATTATTAGAAAAAAGCTTCGCTCCCATTATGGAGAAAAAAGCTTTCTAATGATTTCTTATAGAAAACACAACCATCAAGTATCTTCTGAAGTATATAGACAAGGACAACTAACTAATATGAAAGGGTTAGCAATTGTATCGAAGGAAAAAACAGATCGTGACAAAGCGATTATGGAACAGAAGTTATTTGACAAATCATTTGCTTTTTTTGAAAACCTGGAAGAAGCTAAATCATGGGCCGAATCTTATTTCTAGATTTTTTTGTTTATGTATTTTAATTATTTATTAAACAAAATGATTGTACCTTAGCAAAAAAGGTGCAAAATGAAAATATACACTCTAAAATCCAAACAATATCTTCCTATTTCAATTCAGGAAGCGTGGGATTTTCTCTCAGATCCTAAAAACCTAAAGACAATTACTCCAGAATATATGGGATTCCAGATTATATCTGGAGCTGACAGAAAAATGTATCCTGGACAGATTATTCAATACATAGTAACACCAGTTGCTGGTATAAAAAGTAAATGGGTTACAGAAATTACCCATGCAGTAGACAAAGAATATTTTGTAGATGAACAGCGGTTCGGTCCGTATGCCTTATGGCATCATAAGCATTTTATCAAAGAAGTTCCTGGAGGTGTAGAAATGGAAGATATTATAGATTACAAAATACCTTTTGGCATTTTAGGACAACTTGTTCATCCTATTATTGTAAAACCAAAACTGAAAGAAATATTCAATTATCGCAGGGAAAAGTTAATACAACTTTTTGGGAAATTTGAAGCTAAACACACCAATAAAATCGAATTTATCTAATTACACAAAGAAATGCACACATGAGAAAGAACATTTTACTTATCGGAGGTAGTCATGGAATAGGATTCGAAATTGCCTTAAAACTATACCGTGAACACACTATTTTTATTGCTTCCCGAACTAGTGAAAATTTAGGAAATCTAGAAGTTACTCATATTCCTTATGATGCTTCCAAAGATGAAATAGATATTTCTCTTTTACCTGAAACTATTGATGGTTTCGTCTATTGTCCTGGAAGTATTAACCTAAAACCCTTCAACATGTTAGATCCCAAAACATTTGAAGAAGACATGCAAATTAATTTTATGTTTCTGGTTAGAATTATACATTCGCTATTACCTAAATTAAAAAAATCTGAACAAGCAAGTTTAATTTTCTTTAGTACAGTTGCTGTAAAAATTGGTATGCCTTTTCATACTAGTATTGCTGCAGCAAAAGGAGCAATAGAAGGTTTTGCTAAAGCTTTAGCCGCAGAATATGCTCCTAATTTTAGAGTAAATGTAATCGCTCCGTCATTAACAGATACTACATTAGCGAAAAGATTGTTAAGCAACGATAAAAAGAAAGAACTAATGAATCAACGTCATCCTTTAAAACGTGTTGGCCATGCAGAAGATATTGCCAACATAGCTGCTTTTTTATTAAGCGATCAAAGCAGTTGGATAACGGGTCAAGTAATCGGTGTAGATGGAGGAATGTCTACTCTTAATATTAACTAACTATGTCTAAAGTCATAAATCTGTTTTGGTTTCGTAGAGATCTAAGATTAGATGATAATATTGGTTTACTTCATGCCTTGCAAAGCGGTATTCCTGTTTTGCCTATTTTCATTTTTGATAAAGAAATTCTTGATAAACTTCCTAAGAATGATTCCAGAGTTTCTTTTATTTTCGAGACATTATTGACTATTAAAAAAGAGCTTACGCATAAACACAATAGCTCTTTAGGAATGTTTTATGGCGATCCAAAAGATATTTTTAATACTATTTTAAAAAATAAAGATTATAATATCAATGCGGTATATACAAACGAAGATTATGAACCATATGCCATTAAACGTGATCACGAAATCAAAAACTTACTAAGTAATAACAACATCACTTTCTATTCTTTTAAAGATCAAGTGATTTTTTCGAAAAATGAAATTGTAAAAGCGAACGGTGATCCATATGTAGTATATACTCCTTACAAAAACAAGTGGAAAGAACATTTTAACCCATCTAAATTAAAAGTTTATAAAACTGAAGGTTTTCTGGAAAAATTCATCAAAATCAAAGATCTTCCAGAAGTATCTTTAGAAGAAATGGGGTTTTATAAATCCACATTAAAAGTTTTGCCCTACACCTTAACACCTACCCTTATAGAAAACTATGAAAACACCAGAGATTATCCTTCGATAAAGAATGGAACATCAAGACTAGGTCCTCACCTACGTTTTGGAACTGTAGGTATCAGAACGATTGTTAAACAAGCTATAGAAGAAAAGAATGAAGTATTTTGGTCAGAGTTAATCTGGCGAGAGTTTTTTATGCAAATTTTATGGCATTTTCCACATACTAAAGAAAAATCTTTTAGGCCAAAATATGATCGCATCGAATGGCGAAACAATGAGGATGAATTCACAGCTTGGAAAAAAGGTGAAACAGGGTATCCTTTAGTAGATGCAGGAATGAGAGAATTAAATCAAACAGGATTTATGCATAATCGAGTTAGAATGCTAGTTGCAAGCTTTTTATGCAAACACCTGCTTATCGACTGGCGTTGGGGAGAAGCATATTTTGCAGAGAAACTATTAGATTATGATATGTCTGCCAATATAGGTAATTGGCAATGGGCAGCGGGATCTGGAGTAGATGCAGCTCCATATTTTAGAATCTTTAACCCAACAACACAAGTCACCAAATTTGATAAAAAACTAATATATATAAATCAATGGGTGAAAGATCTTAACGAGTTAACATACCCAAAACCAATAGTTGATCATAAATTTGCAAGAGAACGTTGTCTCAAAATTTATAAAGAAGCAGTGGGTTAACTTTAAATTATAACATTTCTTTAAAATTATGAATTGAAGTTTTTTGTAATTTAATAGCATCGCAAATCCATTACAAACCAATAAACTCCGAACCAATGAATACACAAGAAGTAGCCAACCGTTTAGTAGAACTTTGCCGTCAAGGAGAAAACATGCAAGCTTTAAAAGAACTATATGATGACAATATAGTAAGTAAGGAAATGCCTGGAGCACCTAATTCTATTACTAGTGGGAAAGATGCAGTCACTAAAAAAAGTCAGGATTGGTACGCTACTGTAGAAGAATTTCATGGTGGTGAAATTTCAGATCCTATTGTAGCCGAAAATCATTTTTCATGCAAAATGAAAATGGACTGTACTTTTAAAGGACAAGGTCGCATGCAAATTGAAGAACTTGCTGTGTACAATGTAAACAATGGTAAAATAACTGAAGAGCAATTTTTCTATTCTATGCCCACTCAGTAAAACAATACAAATAAAAAATCAGACTTATTCTAGTCTGATTTTTTATTTGTTACAGAAATCTTTTCACCTTATTCAAAGCAGGATTCCGATTATCTTCTTTCCAAATGACTGACAATGCTGCCCGTTGCGGAATTTTTGGTATTTCTAAAAATTTTACATTTAAATCAAATCCATATTGCAAAGATGTAGGCACTATCGCAACGCCTAACCCGCTTTCTACTAACTTAAAAATTGTTTGTGCGTGTACCGATTTATGAGATACAATAGGTGTAAATCCTTTATCTTCACAAATACTCATAATCTTATCATAATAAAGTGAGCTGTAATCAGAAGAGAATAAAACAAAATGTTCTTCTGCTACTTGAGCTATACTTTTAAAATTTTCGCTATTCAATACATGATCTTTTGGCAAGACTAATGAAAACGTATCTGTTTGTACAGCTTTTATACTCAATCCATCAGGAACTCTTGCTAACCTAACAAACCCTATATCTAATTCGTCACTAACAATTGCTTTCACTTGATCATAATTAGACATTTCTTCCAAACTAAACTGTATTTTAGGAAACTCTTTATCAGCTTGAACCAAAAGCTCTGGAATAACTGTTTGAATAGCAGAGCCTAAAAAACCAATTCTAACCTCTCCTTCACTTCCTGCATCAATTAACGCAGTCTGTTTGACGGTAAAATTAATATGATTAAAAATATATTCTATTTCTTTTTTAAGATATTCTCCAGCCACAGTTAATCTTACATTTCTTTTATTTCTGATAAACAGTTCTGCCCCTATGATTTCTTCCATTTGTTTGATCTGTCTACTCAATCCAGGTTGCGAAATAAAAAGTCGTTCTGCTGCTTTTCTAAAATGCAATTCTTCAGCTACAGCCAAAAAATAAGTAAAATGACGTAACTCCAATTGATAACTCATAGTTATTAATAATTGATAAAATTAGTATTTCTAAGTATTAAAAATACATATTATCTTAGTCTATACAAATAAGAACAGATTAAAATGTCCAAAATATCAAACCAATTCCTATTCGGAGAAGATTATTTAACAGCTGGGATCGCCATAAAAATAGCTTCAGGCACAGTTAAAGGCATCATTTCTGAAACGAATCGAGAAAAAATTAGAAAAAGTCGCCAGGTAGTTGAAAACATTGTAGATAAAGGTCATCCAGTATATGGTATAAATACAGGTTTTGGCCCTCTGTGTACCACTATGATTTCCAAAGAAGAGACAAAAATCCTCCAATCAAACATTTTACAAAGTCATAGTGTTGGTGTTGGTGAGCCGATTGATACTGAAATTGCTAAGCTCATGCTGATTCTAAAGTTGCAATCACTATCTAAAGGATATTCTGGTATTGCAGAAAGTACATTGGATCGTATACTTTGGCATATTGACAATGATGCTATCCCTGTTGTTCCTTCACAAGGTTCTGTAGGTGCTTCTGGAGATTTAGCTCCATTATCTCATTTATTTTTACCATTAATAGGCTTAGGAAAAGTTAACTACCAAAGTAAAGAAATCAGTACTTCTTCGCTTTTTGAAATAACCAATCTCACAACATTAGATTTAGGTCCAAAAGAGGGGCTCGCCTTGATTAACGGAACTCAATTCATTGCTGCTCATGCTGTAAAAGTGGTTGAAAAACTACATAGTTGCCTTTCGCAAGCTGATATTATTGGAGCAATGATGATAGAAGGGTTACAGGGTTCGGTAAAGCCTTTTTATAATGAATTGCATGAATTAAGGCCATTTAAAGGAAATATCCACGTAGCTTCCAGAGTGAAATCTTTGTTAAAAGGATCTGAAATTATGGAAGATCATATTGATTGCGATCGTGTTCAGGATCCATATTCATTAAGGTGTATACCGCAAGTACACGGAGCATCTAGAAATGCTTGGTTACATCTTAAAGAATTAGTAGAAATCGAATTAAACTCTGTTACAGATAATCCAATAATCATTAACGAAGACCTTACCATTAGTGGAGGTAGTTTTCATGGTCAACCACTTGCTATGGCAATCGATTATGCGTGTTTGGCTGCTTCGGAAATCGGAAATATTTCAGATCGAAGAATTTACTTAGCATTAGAAGGTAATTCTCCTGGGGTCCCTAAATTACTAATGGAAGATACAGGTATCAATTCAGGATATATGATATTACAATATACTACTGCTGCATTAGCTAGTGAAAACAAAGGGTTATGTTTCCCTTCAAGTGCAGATAGTATACCTACATCTTTAGGACAAGAAGATCATGTAAGTATGGGATCTATTGGTGGTAGAAAAGCTTTAAGAGTAATCGAAAATGTAGAAAAAATACTTGCTATAGAACTATTGACTGCCGCACAAGCTTTTGAATTCAGAAAACCAATGAAATCAGGAGTAATTCTTGACGAAATTCATAAAGCTATTCGCAAAAAAGTTTCTTTCGCAGAAAAAGATCGTGTTTTTGCAGATGATATAGAAAAAGGAATTGATATCATTAAAAACAAAACTATCATTATACTAGCAAATGAAGTCGCCAAAAAAGAGAGCTTAACTTTAGAAACAAAATTCTCTGGTCAATTTGAAACTTATTAAGATGACAAAATATAAACTTATTGGACCTATTAGCCAATTACTACCTATGAATGGTTTACCACTCAAAGGTGCCTTACAAGATAAAGACCTTCCTGTAATTAATAATGCAGGAATTCTTACAGAAGGTGAATACATTCATTCTATCGGGACATATAGTGATTTAGTAGAAGTTGCAAACAGTCTGGATGCAGAAATTGTAAAGCTTCAATCCGATTATGTATGTTTACCAGGATTCATAGATGTACATACACATATTTGTTTCTCTGGATCCAGAGCAAACGATTATGCTATGCGCAATTCGGGGAAAACATATTTAGAAATTGCGAAAGCAGGTGGGGGAATCTGGGATACAGTAACTAACACCAGAACAGCGGATCAACAAGAGCTTTCGCAAGGAATTACTAAAAGAGCTAACCAGCTTCTTAAAAAAGGAATTACAACTGTCGAGGTTAAAAGTGGTTATGGATTATCTATAGAAGAAGAGCTTAAGATGTTAAGAGCCATCAAAGAAGCTAGCTTACATTTAGAGTCGGATCTAATTCCTACCTGTTTAGCTGCACATATGTTACCTAAAGACTATGAAGGTACTCACCAAGAGTATTTAGCAGAGATCTCTTCTACCCTATTTCCAATACTAAAATCAGAACATCTAACTAACAGAATTGATGCCTTTATAGAACAAAGTGCGTTTTCAAAAGAAGATATACATCCTTATTTTCAAAAAGCTACAGAAATGGGGTTTGATATCACTGTTCATGCCGATCAATTTACTCCTGGCGGTAGTGAAATAGCCGTAGCTTTTAAAGCTGTTAGTGCAGATCATCTTGAAGCTAGTACTGATAAGGAAATCAAAATATTAGCAGATAGTGATGTAATATCAGTTGCACTTCCTGGAGCTTCTATTGGATTAGGATGTAGTTTTACTCCTGCTCGCAAAATTTTGGATGCTGGAGGTGCTCTAGCAATTGCTAGTGACTGGAATCCTGGATCGGCACCAATGGGTGATTTATTGACTCAAGCTTGTATATTAGGGACATTCGAAAAATTAAGTAATGCAGAAATACTTGCAGGTATCACGTATAGAGCATCTGCTGCACTAAAACTAGAAGATCGCGGTACACTCGCCTCCAGAAAGTTAGCAGATTTTTGCCTTTTTCCAATTAATCATTACAATGAAATTCTATACCATCAAGGTAAACTTACTCCTTCACAAGTTTGGAAACGTGGAGATGTAACCTACATTGATAAACATTAAAGATTTAAAAAAGTAGTATGACCACTTTCAAAGAACAAATAATAGCTGGAATCCCAACAATACTTCCTCCAAAAAAAAGCCTAAGTACTAAAATAAGTCGCGCTCCAAAGCGAAAGCAAATCTTATCGGTAGATGAAAAGAAGCTTGCGCTTAGAAATGCTCTGAGATATTTTCCATCAAAATGGCACAAAGAACTAGCAAAAGAGTTTCTTGAAGAACTTAATGAATACGGTCGAATCTACATGTATCGGTTTATGCCAGATTATGAGATATACGCAAGGCCAATTACTGAATATCCAGCGCTTACCTCTCAGGCTGCAGGAATTATGTTGATGATACAAAACAATCTAGATCCAGCAGTTGCACAACATCCATATGAGTTAATTACTTATGGAGGAAATGGAGCTGTGTTTCAGAATTGGGCACAATACCTGATCACGATGCATTATCTTGCAACCATGACCGAAGAGCAAACACTACATATGTATTCAGGTCATCCAATGGGTTTATTTCCTTCATCTAAAGAAGCTCCAAGAGTTGTTGTTACAAACGGAATGATGATTCCAAATTACTCTAAACCTGATGATTGGGAAAAATACAATGCATTAGGCGTAACTCAATATGGTCAAATGACGGCTGGAAGTTATATGTATATTGGTCCGCAAGGAATCGTTCATGGAACGACGATTACGGTAATGAATGCATTTAGAAAAACATTAACACCAAAAGAGGATTCAGCCGGAAAAGTCTTTTTGACAGCTGGTTTAGGAGGAATGAGTGGTGCACAACCCAAAGCTGGTAATATCGCAAGATGTATAACTGTTTGTGCTGAAGTAAATCCAGATGCAGCAGAAAAGCGTTTTGAACAAGGTTGGGTAGACGAAATTATTGACAATCTAAATGGTTTGGTTAAAAGAGTTCAAAAGGCAATTCTTAATTCTGAAGTAGTTTCTATCGCATATAAAGGAAATATCGTTGATGTCTGGGAACGGTTTTATGATGAAAACATATATATCCATCTTGGATCTGATCAAACATCTTTGCATAATCCATGGTCAGGCGGATATTATCCCGCAGGATTAAGTTATGAAGAAGCTAACATAATGATTGCGAATGATCCTGACAGTTTTAAAATAAAAGTTCAAGAATCTTTAAGAAGGCAAGCCACTGCTATCAATAAACATACAGCAAAGGGTACGTATTTTTTCGATTATGGAAATGCATTTTTACTAGAGGCTTCTCGTGCAGGAGCTGATGTGATGGCTGCTAATGGAATAGATTTTAAATATCCATCCTATGTTCAAGACATTTTAGGTCCTATGTGCTTTGATTATGGTTTTGGACCTTTCAGATGGGTTTGTACTTCGGGTAAAACAGAAGATCTAAATACAACAGATCAGATAGCTATCGAAGTAATGCGAGAAATTAAAAATTCAGCACCCGAAGAAATTCAACAACAAATGCAGGATAATATCACCTGGATTAGTGAAGCAAAGCTAAATAAGCTCGTTGTTGGCTCTCAAGCTCGAATTCTATATGCAGATGCCGAAGGAAGAACAAAGATCGCAGAAGCATTTAATAAAGCTATTAAATCAGGCGATATATCTGCTCCTGTAGTTTTAGGAAGAGATCATCACGATGTCAGTGGAACAGATTCTCCTTATCGAGAAACCAGTAATATTTATGACGGAAGTAAATTCACCGCCGATATGGCAATCCACAACGTTATTGGAGACAGTTTTAGAGGAGCCACTTGGGTATCCATCCATAATGGTGGTGGCGTTGGTTGGGGTGAAGTAATTAATGGAGGATTCGGACTTTTACTTGATGGTTCTAATGAAGCTTCGAAACGATTAAAAAACATGTTGTTTTATGATGTTAATAATGGAATATCTCGAAGAAGTTGGGCTAGAAACGAAGAAGCATTGTTTGCTATTAAAAGAGAAATGGAACGTACACCAACACTTAAAGTAACAATACCTAATAATTTAGAAAACAATATTTTAAATGATTTATTTTAATTTAAAATATATTTTAAAAACAACACATTTCTAGTTTAATGATGAATAATTATAAAACAACAGATCCTAGCGTTTGGACTGGGAGAGAATCTAGTGATACATTGTATTTACATGAAAAAGTGAAATGTATTGATTTAGAACTTAATGAACTCCCTGAAGCACAAAAAACGTCATTTGCAATTTTAGGATATTCTTGTGATGAAGGTGTAAAAAGAAACTCAGGAAGAATTGGCGCAGCACAAGCCCCAGATATGATAAGGAAGATGATGGCATCGTTATCTAATCATTTAAATAATGAAGTTGATATCATTGATATTGGGGATATTATATGCAAAGATGGTAACTTAGAAAATGCTCAAAATATAACTTCAGGTAAAATATCACAACTTATTGATAAAAAGCATTTTAACTTTATTTTAGGAGGCGGTCATGATCTTGCATATGCACATTATAGAGGAATAAAAAAACACTTCCCTAATGCCTCCATTGGTATTATAAATCTAGATGCTCATTTTGATCTAAGAGCAGTAGAAAGCCAAGGGAATTCTGGCACTCCATTTTATCAGATCGCAAAAGAAGAGAACGATCGTTTCAATTATCTTTGTCTTGGTATTCAGGAAGAATCCAACAACAGAGCATTGTTCGAAATTGCGGATCAACTTGAAGTTAAACACATTAAAAACACAAACTTTACTATCACTAACCAGGATCACGTCGCAGCTACTGTTGAAGATTTTATAAACTCAGTAGACCACATATACCTCACTATTGATTTAGATGGCTTCTCCTCTTCATACGCACCTGGAGTAAGTGCTCCTTCTCCATTTGGTTTTTCTCCGGATATTGCTTTAGCTGTTATAGAACAAATATGTAACTCTGGTAAGCTAATCAGCACAGATATTGCAGAATTAAATCCTAATTATGATATTGATAACTCTACTGCTCGATTAGCAGCTCGAATAATATATTATATCATGAAATTCATTTCTTCGTAATACTTGTATATTTTTATACTTATAAACTAATTCTTTCTCTCCAAGATGGAACATCTTGCTATAATACTAATTTACATTCATGCTTTCTTTGGAGGAATAGGGTTACTATCTGGTTTAGTTAGTATTCTTGGCAAAAAAGGACGGTTTTATCATCGTTCAGGAGGAAAAGTATTTTCTGTTACAATGTTGATTAGTGCTTTAATCGCATTACCTATTACCCTTTTACCTAATCATGAAAACTTACTCCTACATCTTCTTTCTATTTTCACTATCTATCTTGTGATTTCAGGAAATCGAGTACTTAAGTTCAAAAAACACTATACTTTGGGTATGCTTGATATAACCATTACAGTTATAATGGGACTCGTATTTATTAGTATGGTCATTATTGGTTTATACTACAAGCTTAATGAAATTCCCAAAAGCGCACTATTCTTCTTTTTTGGAGGATTTGGTATAATGACTACAATACGTGATATAAAACTCTACAAAACATTTAAAACAGACCCAACAGCCTATTTATCTAACCATATTGGAAAGATGTCGGGTGCATATGGTGCTGCAGTTACAGCATTCTTACTAGCCGCATTAAACTCCAGTACTTTATGGGTTTGGTTAACGCCATCTTTGATAACACTTATGTTTGTTATTTTTTGGAGGCAAAAAATAACAAACATAAGACATTAGTTTCTGTAACGATATACATTACGAATCGTCTGATTACTAAACTATTTTTATGACCTTCCAAAAAATTCTTGAACGTACATTACGATATTTTGTAGCCTTTTTCATATTTGTTTATGGTGCTGCTAAACCATTTCAATTTGGCAACAGAAGTGATTTACCAAATACCCCAGTAAATGAATTAAGCGGAATGGAATTAATGTGGTCTTTTTTTGGATATTCTCAAACATTACCTATTATCATTGGAGTATTGCAAGTATTAGGAGCTCTATTATTATTGTCTCAACGCACAAAAATCATAGGAACATTATTACTGATTCCAATTATGGTTAATATTGTCTTGTTTGATGTTTTTTATCAGGTAAAAACAGGAGCAACTGTTAATGCGATAATATTTTTAATGATTTTATTGATCCTCCTCTTTTTTGAAAGAAATAAAATGATTCAGCTTTTTAAAATACTGCTATCACCATCAGAAAAAAATCCTAAAAGAGTACCTCTTTTTATTACTAGCGCTGTGCTGGCAGCTACTTTATTCTTTGTTTACACTTATTTACAGAAATAATGATCGTTTAATGACATTCTTATATACAGATTATTAAATTAAAAACAAGTATATAAAAACAACTAAAATCTAATTACTTTCGTATCTTCGAGAAATACATAAATTCAATTTCTCTTAACGGATTTAATCTAGATTGATCACTTTTTGGGCTTTTACTAACACAAAAACGTTCTTTCATCTAAAAAAATAGAGGTGATTAATTATGTTTTATGGAGGCAATTAATTTTTATCAAATATCAGTTTTTCTTTTACAAGGGTTCGTTGTTTCCTTTTTAGTATTGACTTTATTTCATTTTCGGAAGGTAACTGGTAATGGATTGTTATTTACCACATTAGGTATGTTTCAATTTATTCAGGTGTTTACAGCTACCACAATGTACTTTGAAATTTATGATGGTATTACAGTATCTCCAGGATCTTCAGTACTATTCTCGGTTACACTATTTACTGTGTTAATATTCTACATTAAAGAAGACGCCTTGCTAACCAGAAGACTTATCTACGCTTTAGTAATTGCTAATTTAATGATCGTTATTTTGCTCATGCTTTTCGGAATCAATTTAGAAGATTCTAATATGCATCAGGTATCATTTACAATCCTATCCGACTTCTTTAATACCAACATTTTTTTGTTGGTTTATGGCACACTTCTTCTATTTTTAGATTCCATTTTGCTAATTTTTATTTTTGAATTCATATCTAAGCATATTCGGGTGCTTTTTTTCAGGGTTTTTCTTACCATGCTTGCTGTACTTGTATTTGACGTTGTTTTGTTTAGTGTAGTTGGTTTTTGGAACTCTGATAATATTAAGAGTTTTTTGATTTCTGGATTAACATCCAAAATAACAATGAGTTTTTATTACGGAATACTATTTACCATCTATCTTAAGTATTTCCAAAGAGATGTCTCTGAAAACAGTTATTCTACTTTTAAAGACATTTATCATTCGCTTACGTATCGTCAAAAATTTGAAGAAGCTGAAAAAGTAATACAACTAAGTGAAAACAGATACCAAACCCTGACAGATATATCACCAGTTGGAATATTTATGACAAAAGCGAACGGAAAAACCACTTTTGTAAATGAAAAATGGTGTAATATTTCTGGATTATCTCAACAAGAAGCGATAGAAGATGGATGGCTAAAAGCTGTGCATCCAGAAGATAGAAAAAGATTAAAGTCTGGTTGGTATAACAATGCTAAAAATAGAGACGCTTCTCATGCAGAATATAGGTTTTTACGTGCTGATGGTTCTGTAAAATGGGTTTTAGGTCAAGCAATACCAGAATACAATGAGAAAAACGAAGTTATAGGGTATGTAGGTACCACTACGGATATTACAGAACTTAAGCTCTATGAAATAGAATTAAATAAGATGAAAGATAAGGCGGAGGAAAGTGATCGTCTTAAATCCGCTTTTCTTGCCAATATGAGTCATGAGATACGAACTCCAATGAATGGCATATTAGGTTTTGCTGAATTACTTAAAGAACCAGTGCTTACAGGAGATGAACAGCACTTATATATTAGTCTAATTGAAGAAAGTGGAGCCCGTATGCTTAATATCATAAGGGATATCATTGATATTTCTAAAATAGAATCAGGACAGGTAAAGGTTTTTCCTTCTGAAGTGGATATTAATGAGCAGGTTGAATATTTATATCAGTTTTTTAAACCTGAAGCTGATCGTAAAGGTCTTCAACTATCATATATCAATGAATTAGCCAACAATAAAGCTATTCTTAAGACCGATAAGGAAAAATTCAATGCGATATTAACCAACCTAGTTAAAAACGCTATTAAATACACCCCAGAAGGCTCTATATCGTTTGGATATCAAAAGAAAGGTGAATTTTTAGAGTTTTTTGTAAAAGATACAGGTATGGGTATTGCTAAAAATCGTCAAAAAGCAATTTTTGAACGCTTTGTACAAGCAGATATCGAAAATAACTATGCTATTGAAGGCGCTGGTATTGGACTATCTATTGCAAAAGCTTTTACAGAAATGTTAGGAGGTGAAATTTGGTTGGATAGTAAAAAAGATTTAGGCTCCATTTTTTATTTTACCATTCCTTATACTAATATATAAATCACCCTAAAAGTTATAACTATATCTGCCACACATATATTCTATTAAAAATTGAGTTATTATCGATCAAAAACTAAGCTTTCCACCCAATAATTGATTAACTCAGAATGTTTCATTTCAACTAAACTACCAGTCCAAGGATCTGCTATTAAAACGATATCATCTCCCTCATATCCTATAATCAATAAGGCGTGTGCTCTATGACCTCCATAATTTTGCGTTCCAATTAGAACAGGTTGGCTATTATCAATATATCCTTGTATTTCTGCAAATGTTAATTTTGGGTCGTGTCCCATAATCTCACTTCGATACTCTGTCCGAACATATGCAAAATGTGATGATATTTGTGGATGTAATGTAAATAAATCTAAACCTTGATTATTAGCTTCAAACATTTCATCCAGTGTTTTCCCGGTTAAATGAAGTCCATAATTCTGTAACGCCATGGACAACGCTGCTGCCCAACAATTATTTATTCCTATTTGACGTTCAATTAGAATATCAAGTTTTGATCTTACGTTTCCTTTAGTACTGGTTAATTCGTCCATAACATATATAATTTTGTGTTTATAATAATTAAGTTGGAATTATTTATTTTGAATAAACAATTATCTATAAAAATAAAGAAAAACTAACTACCGAACAATAATCATGAGTATGAATAAACTGACAATAACTAAGGGAAATTATAACTCTATTACAGATTGTTTTCTATCCAATTAACAATTGTTTTTATAAGTTTTTCTCTATCTATGTCATTATGAAGTTCGTGATACCCTTTATCAAACAAAACAAGATCAGCATACGAAGTTTTTTTTGAAAAATCTTGAGTGCCTGTATAATCAATTATCTTATCATCAGTGCCGTGAACCAATAACATTGGAGTTTCTAACATATCAGCATGGTCAATCGCCCAAGATCCAGCTTCTATAATTGGAAAAGAAAAGTTAGGGCTTATTTTATCGTGAATTAAAGGATCATTTTGATATTTCTTTACTTCATCAGGGATTCTAGATATAGCCTCTACATCCAATTCGGAAGGCAATGTGACTGAAGGTGCTATTTTTTGCAGTAACTTACCTATAGTCATTTTCCAGGCAGGTGGCTGAAACGCTAAGCGTAAAAACGGGCTAGTTGCTATTGCTCCTGTTATTTCTGGTTTGTTTCGCAATACATAATTAATTATCAGATTTCCTCCCATACTATGTCCATACAAGAAAACAGGAGTGTTACCCTCTATTTCTTTAGCTTTGTAGAACATCATACTTATCACCTCCATAAGAGATGCATAACCAGGACAATGACCTCTTTTTCCACTACTCTTCCCATGACCGAAGTTATCATAAGTAATCACACCAAATTGTTTAGCTAATAACTCAGGTACAACATAATCAGCATATCTAGATGAATGTTCTCCCATTCCATGTACCAGCAGTACTATTGCTTTGTAGTCATCGGGCATCCAATACTGGCCAAAAAGAGTGTATTTTTTATATTCAAAAAAGAATTCTTCATGCTGCATGAGTTAAATATACCATTTTATGATTGTTAACTTACCTAAACGATTCGTATTGTTTAAAATTTAATATCCGATTTAATTTCAAAAAAACACACTGAAACATATCATCAAACCCAATATTATGTAATTCTTGTTAAATATAAATCAATAACTACCCAATATGTATTTTGCCTAGACACGAATATGATGTTTCTTATTTTCGAAACTAGATATATAAAATCTATAGACATGAAAAAAAATGATTTTTTAAACAACTTCGGAACACTTCAAGCTCCTAAATTGCTTGTAGAGCTATTGGATTTTAGCAATACTATTCCAGATAATCATCGATTCTCTATGGGGTTTGAATTTATGATTGATAAAGAAAAACATATGCTTGCATCATATTCTGAAGATGAAGATTTTCTTACTTCTTTTTATGAATTTGCGTATGCAGATGGTTCTGGATCCACATATGCACTTTGGCTGCAAGACAGAGATAAAACTCTTGATGAATCACCAATTGTAGCTTTTGGCAGTGAAGGTGGATATCATATTATAGCAAGAAATATGGTAGACTTTTTACAAATTCTTACTTATGATGTGGATCCAATGATTGATTGGGAGGATATATACTATTATAAAGACGAACCTAATTATGAACAAAGCCCATACAATAACAGCTTTATACAATGGCTTGAAGATAAATTTAACCTATCCTCTGTAGTAAATGCTGATACAATTGTACAACGCACTAAAAACATACTTCAGCAAGATTTTAATGATTGGATGAAACAGTACTATTCATAATACTATCCTTTACAGACAGAATTTACGATTTTAATAATTCGAATGATATAAAGAATGTATTATCCAATATAGTTTATCATTTAGAACGCAACTTGGAAAATAAAATATTAAAATTAATATTACGAAAATGAAAATCTTTAATGTTTTGAGAACAACTAGCTCTCAAACATTAAAGACACAAATTCCGCAACGCAAGCTGGTTTTTCTACACCTTCTATTTCTACTGAGCAATTCCAGGTAATTTTTAGTCCTTTTTCTGCATATTCTTCTATTTTTTGGATACTGCTATGGAGTCGTAATCGGCTATCTACCATAACTGGATGTGGAAATCGTACTTTATTGAGCCCATAATTGACCCCCATTGCAAAACTCTCTATACTAATTAAATCCATTAACATCTTAGACAATAAAGATATTGATAGAAAACCATGTGCAATTGGTTTTTTAAAGGGAGATTCTTTTTTAATACGCTCTAAATCAACATGTACCCATTGAAAATCCTGAGTTGCTTCTGCAAAAGCATTGATCATTTTCTGAGTAACCGTTAACCATTGCCCTATAGGTAATGATTGTCCTTCTTGAGCTTTAAACTCTTCAAAATTTTTACAAACTAATTGATTCATGATATTTCTAAATATTTTTTCGATAGTATGAACACGAATACTTTTCTTTTAAAAATATTACATTCTTAATCCTATCACGATAGCACTATCTCGAGATACCTCCATCAATGGTTAAGCATATTCCAGAAACATAGGATGCCTCATCTGAAGCAAGATATAGATAACCATATGCGATATCTAATGGTGTTGCTGCCTTTTTAAGAGGTATTTGTGACTTAATACCTTCTAGATGTTCATCAGGTATTTGTTCTGTCATTTCGGTTAATGTAAAACCTGGAGCTAATGCATTCGCGGTTATTCCATACTTTCCCAGTTCCATGGTCCAAGTTTTAGACATTGCTATCACACCTGCCTTAGTAGCTGCATAATTCGTCTGTCCAAAATTACCACGTAACCCTACATTAGAAGCGGCAGATACTATTCGTCCATATCCTGCTTCTTTCATATACTGCGAAACCACTTGCGTACAAAGAAAAACTCCTTTAAGATTTACGTCAATCACCGCATCCCACTCTGCTTCACTCATTTTATGAAGCGTACGATCTTTAGTGATACCTGCATTGTTAATTAGGATATCTATTTTACCATGTTTTTCGTGGATTCTCTTAGCTTCGGTTTCAATAGCTACTTTATCAGTTACAGAAATACTACTAAATTCTGCTCTACCTCCTTTGGCAGAAATAGCCGTAGCCACACGTTCTCCTTCTTTCAGAAGATCCCAAATAATCACTGTTGCTCCTTCACTAGCAAATAATTCGGAAATGGCTTTACCTATTCCTCTAGCGCCTCCTGTGATAATAGCAACTTTATTTTTTAATCTCATGTATTAGGTTATTTATATGATATTATAGTATCACACCTTGATCAACTCAGTGTGACTAGATACATTAATTTTTATAAATCATTATCAAGAACATTGAATCACCACTTTGCCTCTTACCTTTCGTTGCATCATTTCTTCTAATGCACTAGTAGCTTCTTTAAGAGGGTATATTTTATGAATATGTGGTTTTAATTTTCCTGCTCCATACCAATTCATTAATTCCATAGTGTTTTCCATATTCCTTTTAGGTGTTTTCATAGCAAAACTTCCCCAAAAGACCCCTACAATTGCACAACCTTTTAGTAATGCTAAATTCAAAGGGATTTTTGGAATATCTCCAGCCGCAAAACCTACAACCAGATAACGACCTTCCCAAGCCATTCCGCGGATAGCTGCTTCAGAATAGTCTCCACCAACAGGATCATATACCACATCAACCCCCTTACCTTCTGTTAGTTCTTTTATTTTGGTTTTGAGATCTTCATTTTGATAATTTATAACTTCATCAGCACCATATTCTTTACATAATTGTAGTTTTTCTTCAGAAGAAGCTGCTGCAATTACTTTAGCTCCCATTAGTTTTCCTAACTCTACAGCTGCTAAACCAACACCACCAGAAGCACCTAACACCAAAAGAGTTTCTCCTTTCTTAAGTTTTGCCCTATCTTTTAATGCATGATATGAAGTACCATACGCCATCATAAACGAAGCAGCTATTGGAAAATCCATCATCGGTGGTTTTTTGAAACAAGCATTCCCAGGGACCACAACTTCTTCTGCATAACCGCCGTGCATTACAAATCCAAAAACCTCATCACCTGGTTTTACGTGAGTAATATCTGCTCCTACTTCTTTTACAACACCTGCTATATCGCTACCAGGAGTAAATGGCAATTCTGGTTTAAATTGATATAACCCTTGAACTATTAAGGTATCAGGAAAGTTAACTCCGCAAGCTTTCACAGTAACAACAACTTCTTTTTCTTTAGCTTTTGGACTTTTTATATCTTCTATAGTCAAATTAGAAGGTGGTCCGAATTGTTTACAAACTATAGCTTCCATGTTATTTTTCTATAACTTTTAATACCAATTTCCCCATTTTATCTCCAGAAAACAATCGTAAAAACGTCTCATGAAAATTTTCAATCCCCTCATAAATATCTTCCTTGGTTTTTAACTTTCCTTGTGCAATCCAACCTCCCATTTCCATAGCAGCATTGCCATAATCTTTAGCATAATCCATAACTACCATTCCTTGCATCGTGGCACGATTTACCAATAAGGACAAATAATTTTTTGGTCCCCTCATGTCTTCCATACTATTATATTGTGAAATTGCTCCACAAATAACAATACGTGCGTGCATGCGGATTCTGGACAAGGCTGCATCCAGAATTTCTCCTCCAACATTGTCAAAATACACATCGATTCCTTTTGGACATTCTCGTTTGATAGCATCATAAATATCTTCTGATTTATAATCAATCGCAGCATCAAAACCTAATTCATTAACTATGTAATTACATTTGTCTTTTCCTCCAGCAATTCCAACAACACGACAACCTTTAATTTTTGCTATTTGACCAACAACACTTCCCACAGCACCAGCAGCTCCTGATACCAACACTGTATCTCCTTCCTTGATCTTACCAACTTCTAATATCCCAAAATATGCTGTCATTCCTGGCATTCCTAAGGTTCCGATATATAGCGGTAACGGTGCTATACTAGGATCAACAGCATACCAGTTATCGCCATTGGTAGTTGTATATTGCTGTACACCTCCCCAACCAGTAAGATAATCTCCTTCTTTAAACTTAGGATGATTATTCGATTTAATTACTTTACCAATAGAACCTGCTCTCATGACATCGTCTATTTCTACTGGTTCTATATATGATTTTCCTTCACGCATCCAACCTCTCATTGCTGGATCCAATGAAATATAGTGATGTTGAATCAGTACTTCTCCTTCTTTAGGTTCTGGAATTGGGTTATTCTGTAATTCCCAAGTATTGGCATCTGGCAGTCCTTCTGGGCGGTTTTTTAAGATGATTTGTTTATTCATTGCGTGTAATTTATTTTTCTAAAAGATTTTAATTTATTTTTTCTGAAGGCTCTCTACAAAAGCTTTCATTTTTGCTCTTATTTCTGGTTTCCACCAAAGTGAAATTGCTTGTTCTAAATCTACTGTAGGATCATCTTCCATACTTTCTAACCAATCTTTGCGAAGTTTATATTTGGTGTTCTTGAAAATATCTTCATCGGCTCGTAAATATTCCTTCATTTTAGCTTCGGCTTTTGGTAATACTTGATCTAATGCACATACTTCATTCACCAATCCAGATACCAATGCCTCTTCTACATTCAATAGCTTTCCTCCTAAAATGTATTGATTTGCTTTTCCTTCTCCTAACCAAAAAGAATATCCTCTAATTAAATTGTTTGAAATTTGAATATTAACAGCGACTTCGTTTAATCCAATAGTATATTTTTCTCCTTCTGCCATAATTCGATGATCTGCTGTAATAGCAATCACGCAACCTCCTGCTGGAGAATATCCCGTTATTGCACATATCAAAGGTTTTGAAAACTTTGCCAATTGAATGTACATTCCTCCAAAATCATTAAAAAACTCGTTCATTTTTGGTTTGTCATAGCTATACAATTCGATAACATCCAATCCTGCAGAAAAAAAATGAGGAATTCCTGTTACAATAACACCTTTTACAGTATCATCATTTTCTAAATCCGTAAATGCCTTTCTTATTTCTTTTGTCATTTGATGATTAATCGCATTCACTTTGCCTCTGTTCAATTGAACAATAGCATAATTTTGTTTTTTTTGAATTTTAACAGTGTGCATTCTTGGTATATAATGTGATTAGAAAATATTTATATTTTACAATGAAGTTCCTCCATCTAAGGTGATTGTCTGACCAGTAATAAATTTAGTACTATCAGAGGCCAACCAGACCACAGCTTCGGCTATTTCTTCTGCTAATCCATATCGTTTCATAGGGATTACACTTTTTAGCATCTGATCCATATCTGGTCTCACTGATAATAGTTTACTTAATAGTGCAGATTCTGTATATCCAGGACAAACGGCATTAATACGAATGTTTTTAGTTGCATATTCTAAAGCTGCCGATTTGGTCATTCCTACTACTGCAAATTTACTTGCACTATAAGAAAGATTATTCAGGGAAGCTTTCAAACCAGCTAAAGAAGCAATATTTACAATATTTCCATAGCCTTGTTTCATCATCTGTTGTAATGCTAATTTCATACAATAGAATACTCCAGTTTGATTAACGGCAATAACACTATCCCAATCCTCTAATGTATATTCTGCAGTTTTAGACATGTTTCTTGGACCAATACCAGCGTTATTCACCATAATATCCAATTGCCCTAATTGTTCGACAGTTTTGGTTATCAATTGCTCTACGTCTTCAAATTTTGCAACATTAGCAGTAATCACAGTCGCTTTACCACCATTCTCAGCAATCTCATCAGCAATTTGTTTTGCTTTTGTTTCATTAATATCAGAAACCACTACTATGGCCTGATGTTTTGCAAAATGTTTTGCAGTGGCTGCTCCTATTCCCGATCCAGCTCCTGTGACAATAACCACTTTATCTTTTACTTGCATATTCTTTTATTTATTTTGAATTTAGAATAAAAATTATTTGTCGATACTTAAAATCAATCTAGAATCTGCTAATGCACGACTACGCATTTCGGCAGGATATCCATCTTTGGTAATCATGGCAATAAATTCTTGTTTATTTTGGTATTCTACGATTAATACTTTATCCCATTCTATCGTGTCTTCTGGTCCTATCAAGCTAAACAAGGGTTTTCCTTGATAAATAATTTTAGCTTTGGTATTTTGAAAGAAAGGTACTACTGCTGCCATATATTGAGCATATGCTTCTGCTCCTGTGATATTTTCATCCTCAACTTTATCTTTAAATTTTAAAAGATTTATCATTTGAAAAGGTCCTTTAACTGGAAGTTCCATAAAGCTGTGAAATTGTTTTTGAGTGATGCTTGTGTGTGTATTATTCATAAAACTATTTTATAATCTAATTTCGTTTAACCCTTCATATTGTTTATAAATCGCAGTATAATGTTCTTTGATATTATTCAATATAAACTCATAAGGAACATCTTCAAAATACCCATAATCCTCAATATATTCCATAAATACTCCACCTTGATTATCATATTCCTGAAACATAGAATCTTGTTCCCCATCAAATTCTAACGGTGCAACATTACATTTTTCACATAATGCTTTATTAAAAGCTGGTGAAGCCTTTAACCATTTCCCATTCAGGTAAACGTTAATCATTCCATGAGGTGTCAACTCATTGGTTCCGAATTTTTCTATCAATCGCTCTACTCCAATATGGTTTTTTACTTTTGCCAGATGAATTCTCGCTGGTATCCCTAACCCTCTTAAGCAAGCAATTAACAATATTGCTTTATCTAGACAATGTCCACTATTTTTTTTTGCTGTGGTACTTGCTTTATATGCCTCTTTATTAAGACGGATATAGTAAGGATCATACCTCCAGCCATCTCTCACTTTAATATATAATTGCTTTACTTTTTCTTTAGTCGTTAATGTTTCTGTATTAAACTCATCAATAATGTGTTGGATTTCATCCGTATCATAATCAAAATAATATGTCTTCGCTAAATAATCCATTGTACTATTCTTTAATCTATTTTCTTAGTCCGAATGGCTTGCCAAGCCAAATTACAAAGCAACTCCGCTGCTTTGTTTAATTGCGCAAATCGAGGATCAGTAGTAAGTCCTTTATTATATCTGTAATAAATCTGCTGAGCGATCACAGCTATTTTAAAGAGCCCAAAAGCATAATAGAACACCAAATGATTAACATCTCTTCCGCTTTTTTCTGTATATAATTGCACTATTTCGCTTCTACTCGGATTTCCTTCCATAATCGTTGGTGATGGAATGCCTTGTTGCACAAAAGCATGGTCACTACTCATGGTCCAATATCCAAGAGAAGTTCCTAAATCCATCAAAGGGTCTCCCAGTGTTGCCATTTCCCAATCTAACACTGCTATTACCTCTTTCCATTTATCGTTTTTAAAAACTACATTATCATACTTAAAATCGTTATGAACCAAACTATATCTATATTCTTTTGGTTGATACTCTTCCATCCATTTCATCACCTTTTCTGCAGAAGGAACATCATCTGTTGCCGCATTAAGATATTGCTTCCCCCAATTTAGCACCTGTCGCCCAACATATCCTTCTGGTTTACCAAGATCTTTAAGACCTACTTCTTTATAATCTATATTATGAAGTTCTACAAACGTCTCTAACCAAGAATCTGCAATTGTTTTAAAATCAATTGCTGAAACCTCTCTTTTTTTAGCTTCGCGAGCACTAAGAATTATACCTTCTACTTTTTCCATGATATAAAAAGAACATCCTAGAATGCTCTCATCATCTGTAAAAGCATACATTTTAGGTACCTTAGGAAAAGTTTTATATACACCAGATTGCACTTTGAATTCGCGTCCCATATCATGCCCTCGTTTAATTGCTCCAAACGGAGGACGACGTAATACATATTCTTTATTTTCTATCTTCAACAAATAGGTTAGATTAGAATAGCCATGAGTATATTGCTCTACGCTCCAGTCGCTTTTTTGATCATTAATAAGTCCTTCTTTATAGAGAAACGACTTTAATTCTTTTTCGTTTAGTTCTTCGCCTTTACGTACGTTTTGCATTTTTGATAATTTGTATTGAAATAAGTTTTCTGCAGCCTAAAATTGATCTTTGATATAGAATAAAGTTTTACGTTTATTATTCTGAATATTTTTTTATAATACTTTTTCCCAGTTGGTACATATGCACTTCATCTGGTCCATCTGCTAAACGTAACATCCTAGCAGCTACAAAGAAATGTGCTAATGGCGTATCAGGACCCACTCCTTTTCCTCCATGTATCTGCATTGCTCGGTCTATCACTTTTAGTGCCATATTAGGAGCTACAATCTTTATCATAGCGATTAGATCCTTTGATGCCTTATTTCCTAACTTATCCATTTTATCAGCTGCAGAAAGCGTTAATAATCTTGCTTGTTCAATATCACACTGTGATGCTGCAATTTCTTGTCTAATACTGCTGTAATCTTTAAATGTTTTTCCAAATGCAATACGTTCAGCGGCCCTTTTAGACATTAATTCCAGAGAACGTTGAGCCATTCCGATCAAACGCATACAATGATGAATACGTCCTGGTCCTAATCTATCTTGCGCAATTTCAAAACCTCTACCTTCTCCTAAAATCAAATTTTCTTTGGGTACTCTAACATTATCTAGAACAATTTCGGCATGACCTTCTGGCGAATCATAAAACCCAAATACGGATAACGGTCTAATTATTTTTAATCCAGGTGTATCCATTGGCACCAATATCATACTTTGTTGTTGGTGTCTAGGAGCATCAGGATCTGTTTTTCCCATTACAATAGCAATTTTACAACTAGGATTCATTCCTCCAGAAGACCACCATTTAGTGCCATTGATCACATAATCATCGCCATCACTTATTATAGAAGTTTCGATATTTGTAGCATCAGAAGAGGCCACCTGAGGTTCTGTCATTAAAAAAGCAGAGCGGATTTCTCCATTCATTAAGGGTTCTAGCCATTTCTTTTGCTGTTCCTTTGAACCATATTTTGCCAGTACTTCCATATTTCCAGTATCAGGAGCACTACAATTAAATATCTCGGACGACCATAATACACGTCCCATAATCTCTGCTAAAGGCGCATATTCGAGATTTGTTAATCCTGGACTCAACGAGCCGTAATTTTTTGGTAAAAACAAATTCCACAACCCAGCTGCTTTTGCTTTGGTTTTAAGGTCTTCCATTCCAGACCAATGTTTCCATCGGTTATCTGGATTATAGAGAAAAGCATTTACTTCTTCTTCTACAGGAAGTATATGTTCTTCAAAAAAAGAAGTTAACTTCTTTTGAAGCGTTATAATTTCTTCTGAGTAGTCAAAATTCATGTTATATAGATCTTATGCCGTCAGATTTCGATCGACGTGACAGATTAATTATTATTAATATTTACGCTAAAAACAAATTAACCTGCAATCATATAACCGCCATCCGCGTTATATACACTGCCTGTCATATATGCTCCCGCTTCTGAAGCTAATAAGCATACCATTCCCGCCATTTCATTGGGCATTCCCATACGAGCTGTGGGTAATGTTTTTTCAATTTTATTTAGTAATTTTTCATTTTGCCAAAGAGCAGCACTAAACTTAGTTTTGATTAATCCTGGACATAGTACATTAGCACGAATTCCATATTGTCCCCATTCTTTTGCCTGGTTTTTGGTAAGCATTAATAGAGCCGCTTTACTAGTGCTGTACAATCCTAATCCCGCTCCTGGATGCAATGCTTCTACTGAAGCTATATTAATAATGCTTCCGCCTCCACGTTGTTTCATTGATGGTAACGTTAGGTTTGATAGCATCCAAGGTGCTTTTACATTAACATCCATTATTTTATCAAAAACACTTTCTTCTGCGTCCTCAATAGGTCCATAGATTGGATTAATTGCTGCATTATTCACTAAGATATCAATGCCTCCATAATGTTCTATAGTTTTTTGCACTAACTGCTCACGTTGATCTGCTTTACCAATATGGCAAGCAATACCTATTGCATCAAATCCAGCTGTTTTGAATTCTTGAGCTACTTTGTCTACTGCTTCTTGACTGCGACTACTGATTACAACTTTAGCACCATGTTCTGCTAATCCTTGTGCGATTGCCATTCCTATTCCTTTACTGGAACCTGTAACAATCGCTACTTTTCCTTCTAAATTAAATGATTGTTTTATGCTGTTCATTATGTTGTTAATGAATTAATATTTTAATTATAAATGTGTATCTGAATTAGTTGAACACTTCTTTCTTGCCTAGGATTGTCAATACCTCCTCATCCATCAGTATTTCTGCAAGACCACTAGTTTTTGGCAACTCATATTTAAAATAAAATTTCATTGCATGAATCTTACTTTCATAAAATTCTTCAGAGTATTTATTTTTTCCAGTTACGATAGCATTTTTAGCGTTTGTTGCCATATCCAACCAGATCCAAGCCATCGTAATATTACCAAAGAATTCCATAAATGGTGTTGCATCTGACAGAAAACGTTCATAGTCTCCCTTTTTAGCAAAACCAATCAAAAAGCCTATTACTTTTTGAGTTAGTAATAGTTTTTCTCCTAACGTATTCGCATATCCTTTTAGATCGTCGTATTTTGAAGCTTCTCGGATAGTTTGCATTATTTCATTATTTAGCAATTCTAGCGCTTTACCATTTTCCATAAGAAGTTTTCTTCCGAGAAGGTCTTGGGATTGAATCCCTGTTGTCCCTTCATATATTGGAAAAATACGGATATCTCTATGGTATTGTTGCAATATAAAATCCGAACAAAATCCATAACCCCCTAAAACTTGTAATCCATTAGAAACTGCATGAGCTCCCATTTCAGAAGGGTAGGTTTTTACCATTGGTATAATTAATTCTAATAACAGGCTGTATTTCTCCTTTTCGGTAGTATCCTGCGATGTTTCCTTTAAATCATAATACTTCGATGCCAGTAACACCAAACTCAAGGAACCTTCTGCTATAACTTTCTGCAGGAGTAGCATTCTACGTACATCAGGATGATTAATGATTAAGGTTTGTCCTTGTTCTGGATCTTTTTTTCCTGTACTCGCTAATTTTCTTCCTTGTGGTCGTTCTTTGGCATACTCTAACGAAGCTTGATAGGCTGCAGTAGCAATTGCCGCAGCACCGCGACCCACAGCAATACGAGCACCATTCATCATTAAAAACATATATTTCAAACCTTGATGTGCTTCTCCTACCAACCAACCTTTACAGTCATTAGCATCACCAAAACCTAAATGTGTAGTACAGTAACCTCGTTGTCCCATTTTTTGAAAATCAGCGACCGTAGTAACATCATTAGGCTCTAAATCTCCATTAGCATTTGGTCGGTTTTTAGGAACAATAAACAATGAAATTCCTTTGGTTCCTGCAGGTGCTCCATCGATACGAGCCAACACAAGATGTACGAAATTATCTGCATATTGATGATCACCACCAGAAATGAATATTTTCTGCCCTAAGATCTTATAAGAACCATCTTCCTGAGGAGTCGCTTTGGTTACCACATCAGATAATGAACTACCTGCTTGTGGCTCTGTTAAACACATAGTTCCACCCCAATTACCTGAAAGCATATTGGGGACATAAATATCATTCAATTCTTTACTAGCGAAGTGAATAATCAATTCGGCTGCTCCAAGAGTTAACCCTACATATCCAGGCAAATGATTATTAGCCGCATCCTGAATAAAAGCAGATGCCGTATAAATCATCATTGGTAATTGCAAACCTCCTGCATCATAATCAAATGTGCCAGAGATCAATCCCATTTCACCTCCTTTTTTCATCATCACCTCTACCTGTTTATGCACTACTACTCCACCATCTTTATGATAAGCGGGATTTTCATCCATTTCTTTGAAATATGGAAACAATTCGCGGTCAGAAAACTCTTTTACAGAATCTAGAAACAGGTTTAAGGACTCTTTATCATGATCAGCAAAACGATCTTGCTGCAGTACCTCCTCTAATTGATGAACATCATATAAAAGGTATTTTAGTGTATTTAAATCTATATATTCTTTAGCCATTATGTGAAGTTTTAAGAAGTCGTTTGTTGACTACACAATAAATTTCGTGAATATTTAGTAGATTCTTATTAAACTGGTTTAATAAATATGAATTTTATGATATTCTTATAACTAACCTACTAGTATAGAAAGTTATAAATATTTACTAATTATTTTAAAACAACTTTAAATCGTTCACACTTCTTTGCGCAGAAGCCCTACATTCTATTAATTGCTTTAAATTAAAATTATTGTTGACTTAATCTTTTACGAATTTTGGAGAGTCCAACAGGTGTTAATCCCAGATAAGATGCGATCAAATATTGAGGGACACGTTGAAAAAGTGATGGACGTTTCTCTAATAATTGCAGGTATCGTTCTTGATTAGAAAGGTTTTTAAGCTGATTAATTCGTTGGAAATTATTAATAAAAGCTTTTTGCATAGATAATCTCCCAAAACGTTCCAACGCATGCGAATGATCAAATACTTTTAATGCATCTGTTTTAGAAATCCTATATACAATAGAGTCTTCTGTAACTTCGAGATAAGATTCTGATGGGATTTCTTCTATATAAGGATATAAATCTGTAAAAAAGGAACCTTCTGTAAAAAACTCCATAACCCTTGTTATACCTTCTTCTATAGAATAAAAAGTAACACATCCTTGTTTCATAAAGTAGAAATCATGGATATATTGACCTGGCTTCACTAAATGTGTACCTCTTTTAAAAGTCTCTTTTCTATAAAACTGTAGTCCAAACTCCATCTCTGAGTCGGTAACTGGTGTAAAAGAGCGTATTTTTTGTTCTAAATCTTTCAAGACATCTTACTATGATAGCGAAAGAACAAAATATTTGGAGATTGAGCAAACTTGATGGATGCAAATACAAAAAGAGGTCACTTCATAGAAATAACCTCTTTCACAATTTATAAATTACACTAAACAATTTATTATTACTTACGGATCGCATAACTAGATGCGCCAGGTAGGTCTCTTAAGAAATCAACTGCACTTTTTAAAATAAGTTCGATAGAAGAATAAAGATGATTCATAACTGTGTGATTTAAGGTTTAACTGTAGTAAATATACGAAGTTATTAACATATAATCAACATTATCAGCTAGTTATTGTTAATAATTATATATAAAACCATTTTTTATCGACAAAAAACATATTTAATGTTAATTAAAATGTTTAAAAGTGTTATTTTCCTACATAAATTGTTAATAACCTGAACAATACTGTTAAAAACATCAGTTTTATTAACAAAAAAAGGTTGATATCAAAGGTTATAAACATTTTTAAGGGAAAAATCCTCATAAAATGACACTATATTGTTGATAACTAACAAATAACCGCTCGTTATACAATTCGTATCCTTTAATACTTACACTTCGTATCATTATTAGAAAGACACAACACTACTATAGCTTTTTGTAAGTAAAATCATTAGATAGATTTAGATTCTTCCGAAGTGTTGTAATTGATATATTAAAGTCATCTCCTCTCCCCTAAATACAACCTCATCAACGAGGATAAAAAATAATTTAAAAAAACTAAGTATTCTGTAGTAACATTTCCTTTTGAAAAGACACTTACTTATATACATTAATTAATTAAAGACAATGAAAAACAACTATTATTTAAAACTAATTGGAATTTTTACACTCGGAATTATAGGGTTATCAAGCTGTAGCAGTGATGATGATGAAGTTACCACTACCGATCCCTCTACATTATCAAATGAATTATTATTACATTACGCCTTTGACGGAAATGTGAATGACAGTAGTATTAATGATTATAATGGAGAGAATTTTGGTGCTACATTTACAAATGACCGATTTGGAAATGCTGCAAGTGCTGTGTTATTTGACGGTGTTGATGATTACATTGATTTACCAAATTTAATTCAATTAAAACCAAATTTACCACTATCCATAGCTTTTTGGATAAGGTATGATAGCCAAGATGTTTCTGATAGAGACGTCTTTAACACCTCTTTTGAAGAAAATAGAGATACTGGTATATACTATAATTCTCAATCTTCTACTGGCAACTATGCGGTAAATTTTGGAGATGGAAGCAATAATTATTTATCAAGCACAAGGAGAACTTACGTAGCAGATCAAGCCATAGAAGTAAACGTATGGCATCATGTTGCTATTATAATAACTTCTGGAACCAATATGGATATATATATTGATGGAGTAAAGACCTCTGGTACTTATTCTGGTTCTGGAGGAGATTTAGAATATTCTAACACCTCTGGTAGCATAGGAAGACACGACAGGTCTATGACAGAAACTGCAAATCATTTCAAAGGAGCTTTAGATGATTTCAGATATTGGAATCGCGAGCTTACAGCAAGTGAAATTTCAGAATTAAATCAATAATTTTATTTTTTATAAAGTCCTTGTGACAGTATTCTATCACAAGGACTTTCAATATCTTCAAATAATCATTAAGCTTTTTTAGCGTAGATAAATTTTTAACTAGATTTCACTACATACATTCCAATTACGATCTAGAAGAAAAAACATGCTCATATTTCTCTATTAAATGTACCTTTGCGGAATGTCAAGTACTTTAAAAAATCAGCAGCATATTTTACAAAAACTAGGTATAGAAAAATTAAATTCTATGCAAGAAGAAGCTAAATTAGCCATTTCTTCTAGTGATAATGTAGTGCTGTTATCTCCAACAGGAACTGGTAAAACAGTAGCTTTTTTATTACCAATCATATCAGGATTAGATCCTGATTGTTCGGAGATCCAAACTTTAATTTTGGTACCCTCTAGAGAACTAGCCATTCAGATTGAACAGGTTGCCAGAGATATGGGGACAGGTTATAAAGTTAACGCAGTATATGGAGGAAGGTCTGGTACACAAGATAAATTAGATCTTAAACATCGTCCAGCAATTCTTATTGGCACACCAGGTAGAGTTGCAGATCGTTTAAGAAGGGATAGTTTTTCTACAAATCATATAAAAACAATTGTTCTTGACGAATTTGATAAATCATTAGAAATTGGTTTCGAGGTAGAAATGACAGAAATTATAACAGCTCTACCTACTATTCAAAAAAGGATACTTACCTCAGCAACCCAAGAAGTAGCTATTCCAGATTTCGTAGGACTTACAAACCCTGTACAAATTGATTATCTGGATGAGGCTTCATCGCAGTTACAGCTTAAAACCATTATTTCAGACACCAAAGATAAGCTTCCTACTCTGGTAAAAGCGTTAAATCATATTGGTAACCAACCAGGGATTATATTTTGTAATTATAAAGATACTATCCAACGTGTTAGTGACTTCTTACAAGAGCATAAAATTGGTCACGGCTGTTTTTATGGTGGTATGGAACAAAAGGATAGAGAAAGAGCATTAATCAAATTTAGAAATGGTACCCATCAGATTATTATCGCAACAGATTTAGCTGCAAGAGGGATTGATATTCCTGAGATTAAATATATTATCCATTATCATCTACCACTAAAAAGTCAAGAATTCACGCATCGTAATGGAAGAACCGCAAGAATGAACGCAGACGGAACTGCTTACATTCTTCAATGGAAAAATGAAGAATTACCTGATTTTATTAATAAACTAGAAATTCAACCATTAATCGATGCCCCTATTCCAAAACCAACTGGTTGGAAAACACTATTTATTTCTGGCGGAAGAAGAGATAAAATTTCTAAAGGTGATATCGCCGGTCTTTTCTTTAAACAAGGAAAATTGAATAAAGATGAATTGGGTATTATAGAAATCAAACCAGATTGTGCATTTGTAGCTGTAAAAGCTTCCAAAGCAAAAAAAGTAATTGAACAGGTTACTAATACCAGACTTAAGAAAAAGAAAGTAAGAGTTTCAATGATATAAGGTAAAGAATATCTATTGTTTCTATTTCAGGAAGTAGATTAAGGTGAGGTGTCCTACATTAAACTCTTTATCCTAGCCTTTGTTTCAAGAAAAAGAAACTCTATTTCTCATCTTACATTTTAAATGGACACAGTGAGATCGTTTAAATCTATTCTTATTAAAAAACAAAAAAGAGGAACTATAGCAATCACATTCCTCTTTTTCTATACAGTATTTTGTATGAATGTCGTTTTTTAAGAATCTATTCGGATTATTTTTGCTCCAATCGCTCTCAATCGCTCATCTATATTTTCATAGCCACGATCAATTTGTTCAATATTATGAATTGTCGAAGTTCCTTTAGCACTTAAGGCTGCAATCAACAAGGATATTCCTGCTCTAATATCTGGAGATACCATCGTAGTTGCTTTTAAGGTAGATTGAAAATCGTGACCAATAATAGTTGCTCTATGTGGATCACATAATATGATCTTTGCTCCCATATCAATCAACTTATCAACAAAGAACAGACGACTTTCAAACATCTTTTGATGTACCATCACCTCTCCTCTAGCTTGTGTAGCAATTACCAATACAATACTCAATAAATCAGGAGTAAATCCTGGCCAAGGTGCATCTGCAATTGTCATAAATGATCCATCGATATAATTTTCAATCTGATATCCATTTGTATGTGCTGGAATATATATATCATCACCTATTCGTTCTAAAGTGATTCCTAATTTCCTAAATGTATTAGGTATCACCCCAAGATTTTCCCAGCTAACATTCTTGATCGTAATTTCACTCTTAGTCATCGCTGCTAAACCGATCCAAGAACCTATTTCAATCATATCTGGCAATACTCTATGCTCACAACCTCCAAGAGACTCAACACCTTCGATGGTTAGCAGGTTCGATCCTACTCCTTCAATTTTACCTCCCATAGAATTAACCATTTTACACAACTGCTGTAAATATGGCTCACAGGCGGCATTATAAATAGTGGTTTTTCCTTTCGCTAATGCAGCAGCCATTACAATATTTGCAGTACCCGTAACCGAAGCTTCATCTAGTAACATATAAGTCCCTGTTAATCCTTCTGGGGCCTCTACTCCGTAAAAACGTTCTTCTTTATTATATCTAAACTCTGCTCCTAGATTAATAAATCCTTCAAAATGTGTATCTAATCTACGACGGCCTATTTTATCTCCTCCAGGACGAGGAATATACCCTTTTCCAAATCTACCTAACAATGGTCCTACGATCATAATAGACCCTCTTAGACCACTTCCTTCTTGTTTAAACTGTTCACTTTCCAGGTATTCCAAATTCAGTTCATCACTTTTAAAAGTATACTTACCTTTACCGAGTTTCTGAATTTTGACGCCTAGATTTCTTAAAATCTCTATTAATTTATTTACATCCCTGATATCGGGAATATTAGAAATTGTTACCTCTTCTGGAGTTAGTAAAACGGCACAAAGAATTTGTAAGGCTTCATTTTTTGCTCCTTGAGGTGTGATTTCCCCTTTAAGCTGATGCCCTCCTTCTATCTGAAAAGTACTCATAAAAGTTGAATGGTTATGGGTGTTGGTACTGGTTAATAACGTTTTTTACCACGGTTGTTTCCACCGCTTCGGTAATTCTTTTTATTAGAAGTATGTGAACGATAGTTCTTCTTCTTCCCTCTCATTAAATCTGTAGCAGTACTAAGATCTTCCGTACTATTCCTTAAATCGATCCTTCCATCACTTAGTTCTAATAGGTGATTAAATATCGCTTGATCATCAACTGTATCTTTATTCCAATTTAGATAACATTTTTTCATATGATTAGCAATCGTATAGGTCAATGCCGTTTTTAGATCACCTTCTTCCCAACTGTTAGCAACATCAATCATTCTTTTGATATTATTACCGTAGTATCTATATTTTGGGAAATTCTGCGGATATTCTAACGGTTCTGGTCTTTCTTCTAACTTTTCTTTAGTTAGTATTGGATATGGTGCCTCTACATCCAGTTTAAAATCACTTATAATAAATAATTGATCCCAAAGCTTATGTTGAAAATCTGGCACATCTCTAAGGTGTGGCTGCAGGTTACCCATAACGGCAATAATTGCTTTAGCCACTTTATTTCTTTCTTCTGTATCTTCTATTTCCACAGCTTGATCAATCATTTTTTGTAAATGACGACCATACTCTGGTATGATGAGCTTTTCACGCTCAGTATTATATTCTAAATTATTAATATCCATAAAATTACAATATCTTAAAAATCCAAGTAGAATGAGCTTCTCTAAAAAGGGATGGTATGTTATTAAACTGACATCTAAAGTGTAGACTTTTCAGTTGCTCATTAATTATTTTGCAAAATACTAAAATAAAATTAGTATGCTTATTTTAATTCTATAAAAATATTTGAACTATAATGAAATTACCCCTTCTACTTTTTCTGCTACTTCCTTATACTTAGCAATTACTTGATCAGGATTTTTCATTCGTACATTTATAGATACACTAGTATATTTACCGTTTTTGGATTGTTTGGTAGTTATTACAGCACCTAAATTATCAAATATACTTTCTATTTGTTCAATTTTACCAGTATCTGTAGGAACAATAAATTTATATAAATATGCAGTTGGCCATAAAGCTGTATCAGCCAATTGTACCTTTAGTTTTTTATAAAATTCTTCAGAATTAGAAGCATCACTCATGTATCACAAAATTTTTGGTAAAGATACGTCTTCTCTTTTATATATTGTATTGCTTTTTATTACTCTTTACCCTTTCTAACATAGCTTTGTACTCTTCTATTGTATCTATATCGTCGGTCATATCTTTTCCATCCATCGAGATGACCTGATCTCTATATTTTTTAATAACATAACGTGCTCCATAATCATCATTCAATTGAATTAATTCGCTAAAATAGGTATTTGGAAAAAGTGCAGGAACGCCTATTTTTTTTCCTGTTGTAGTCGCTACAATCGAATTTTGATTTTGATTAAATTTTGAAATTAAACTTTCTAAATACATCTTATCAATTAATGGTTGATCTACTAATGTGATTAGGACTCCATTAAAGTTTTGTTGCTTTCTTAAGGCCTCCTGCAAAGCACAACTTATAGAAGTACCCATCCCTGATTCCCATTTTTGGTTGTAGATAATATCTACTGCAAAATCTTTTATCTCTTTTTTAATAATCTCAAAATTAGCTCCTAAAACTACAATAGTAATAACTTGTTCAAGTTGTAGTGATTTTTCAATTTCATTAACTATTAACGATTTATTTTTCCAAGGCAACAGTTGCTTAGGATGTCCCATTCGATTTGAAGATCCCGCCGCTAATATGATATGGACAATATTTTTAATTGCTGTTTGCAATACTGGAAGTTGTTTCTTTTGGTATATTTCCATGAATCCCACCAATCTTATCTTGCAATGGGATTGGTTTCTGATTACGTACTACAGATAATATTTCTGCAATAATGGAAATAGCTATCTCTTGAGGTGTTTCTGCTCCAAGATTAAGTCCTGCAGGTCCATGAATGCAATCCATAAATTCATCTGTTACATCTGGAAAATATTCAATAAAAGCTGATAACAATTTTTCTCTTCTTCTTGATGGCCCTAAAAGACCAACATATACAGGTTGTGTATCTTTTATTGCCTGAAGATACAACAGGTCTTTTGCAAAATTGTGGGTCATCAGAACAATTGCAGTTTGTTTATCTACCCTATCTATAACTAAATCTTCTGGTGCGAGATTCCATACTTTATCAGCTCCTGGAAAATCAGAAATTATCTTTGGGTTTTTAGGCGTATTTACTACTTCTACCTCCCATCCAGTTGCCGAAGCTATTGCACTCAATTGTACAGTATCATGTTCTGAACCAATAATAACTAAACGAAAACAAGGCTGCATTTCTCTATCAAAACATGATACGGTCTTATCTTCTTTTATAACATCTACATCCAACGAATTAGAGCAAGCGAATTCTTGAGCTTCTCCAAAGCAAATAGTAGATCCCATATTAGAAGAAAAACCTTCATTTTTATTATAATAAGATTTAATTCTAAAAATCATTCGAGCGGATAGGTACTCTTGTATAATAGAAATCGTGCTGTCAGATATAGAGAAAGGTTCGATAAGTATGTATAAAACACCTTCACATCCTAAACGATATCTACCATTATAGGTCATCATTTTAGCTTGGCCAGTTTCAAAAACTGATTGTGATTGTCTTAATACTTCTTTTTCTACGCATCCACCACTAACAGCACCTGTCATATGGTTATTTTCTAAAATAAGCATTCCCACACCAGGTCTTCGGTAAGACGAGCCGTCAACATCAACAACTGTTGCTATGACGGCTCGAATTCCGTTCTGACTCGCTTTCTGATATGATGCTATTATTTCTTTAAACTCATGTGTCATAAATTACCCTAACAATTCTTTATTGTCCATATTCTTGACAAAGGGTTGTTTTGTTAACCTGATTCCTTTTGCGGCTTTAATTGCATTTGCTATAGCTGCACCTGCAGGCGGTAATGTAGGTTCTCCTAATCCTGTAGGAGCTATATCACTTTTTATAAAATGAGTTTCTACAATTGGTGTTTCATTCATTCGTATTAGTCGATACGTATTAAAATTAGTATCCTGAGGTTTTCCATCTTTAAACGAAAAATCACCATACATCGCATGGCCTATACCGTCTATTACACCGCCTTCTATTTGATTTTTAGCTCCCAATGGGTTGACTACAATACCGCAATCCACTACACAGGTAACTTTTTTTACAACAGCTTGATCATTTTCTAATACAACGTCCGCTACTTCAGCGACATGAGTATTATGACAATAATATGCGCTAAACCCTTGATATACTCCTTCTGGTTTCTTACCCCATTCAGATTTTTCTACTGCAGTTTTTATTACTTGTTCTAAACGTTCTGGAGAATACTGTATTCTATCATCATTATGTCCTTTTACATTTTGCAATAAATCTAATCGCAACTGAATATTGTCTACCTCCATTAATTCTGCTAATTCATCAAAAAAGCTTTGTTCGGCAAATGCAAGGAAATTGGTATATGGTGCTCTCCAGGCGCCAATGGTAATATTACTATTATAATTGGCTACATCTACCTGATAATTTTCTACAGCTCCAGCTGGAAAGAAATTCGGTATCAATCCATACATATTAGAATTAACAGCTGCCTCTTTAAGATGATATCCTGTTAACTTACCATCCTTGATCGAAGCACTGATTTTATATTTAATTGCAGGACGATAAATTCCTGCGGACATATCATCTTCTCTAGAGTATACCACTTTTACAGGTTTCTTAGAAATATTAGATATTTCTGCTGCTTCTAAAGCAAAATCACCATATAACCTTCTTCCAAAACCACCACCCATTCTTGTCATATCTACTGAAACCTCTTCGGGTTTTCTATTTAATAATGCAGCTACTCTTCTTGCAGTTCCTGCAGGTGTCTGAATTGGACCTACTAGTCTGATTTTTTCATCTGTAACATGCGCAAAGAAATTCATGGGTTCCATACAATTATGAGGAAGAAAAGGAGATTCATAAACTCTTTCCAAAACTTTATCAGCAGCAGCAAAAGCTTTTTTTACATCTCCATCAGCTCGCATGGTATTAAATTCATTACCCTCTAAAAGATCCGTCAATATCTTATCATGATCTTCAGTGTTTTCTAATTTAGAATCATTTTTCCATTGCGCTTTCAGTGCTTTTTTACCTTTCATTGCAGACCAAGTATTTTTTGCTAACACTGCAATTTTATCTCCAAACTTAAAAGCATCTATTACTCCAGAAACTTCTTTAGTTTCTGTTGCATCAAAGTCATGTAATTTTTTTCCAAAAGCTGGAGGTCTTAATACAGATACATACACCATTCCTTCTTCCTTATAATCCATTCCGTATAAGGGTTTTCCTGTAATTATATTATCTACATCCACATTAGGAATATCTTTTCCTATAATATTGAAATCTTTTGGATCTTTTAGTGTTATATTTTCAGGTATTTTTAGAGTTGCTGCCTCTTTCACAACTTCTCCATATCCCAATGTATCACCGTTACCATTAGAAATCACACCATTATTGGTTGTACATTCAGAAGGATCAACTCCCCATTTAGTTGCTGCCGCATTAATCAACATTTGTCTTGCCGTGGCTCCTGTTTGTCGTAATGGCTCCCAACCTTGTCTTAACGATTGACTTCCTCCAGCAACCTGTCTGGTAAAGTTTTCGGTATCTAACGCTCCCTGAACCACATGAACATTATTCCATGTAACATCTAGTTCTTCTGCAATAAGCATCGGCATAGATGTTTTTACACCTTGTCCAATTTCAGGATTGGGCGAGAATATGGTCACCATACCATTATCTGCTATTTTAATAAAAGCGTTAAAGTCGTTAAAATTTAAATCAGCAATATCAACAGGAGGTACAACTTCTGGTTTACAAGCCTGAAACAGGTTAAAACCAATCAAGATTCCTCCACCTGCTAATGCTGATGTTCTTATAAATGACCTTCTACTTAGAGAAGGAGTCGCTATACTTTTCATTATTGTGGATTTAAATTGGTTAACTTATGTTACTAGCAGCTTTTTCTACTGCCTTCTCTATTCTATTATAAGAAGCACATCTACAGATATTGCCGCTCATAGCATCTCTAATCTCTTCTCTGTTAGGATTAGGGTTTTGCTTCAGAAAAGCTGCTGCAGACATAATCTGGCCCGCTTGACAGTATCCACATTGAGGAACATCAATTTCTTTCCAGGCTTGTTGTACAGGATGTGAAGCATCTTTGGATAAACCTTCTATAGTTACGATGTCCATTTCTGTGGCAACAGAAACTTTTAGCAAACAACTTCTTGTCGCTACTCCGTCGGCATGAACCGTACAGGCTCCACATTGTCCAATTCCACAACCAAATTTGGTTCCAACAAGATCAAATTGATCTCGTAATACCCATAAGAGTGGTGTATCTTCATCAGCCTCTACAGAAAGAGGTTGACCATTTACTTTTAAATTATAGACTGGCATGAGTTTTACTTTTAGGATTTGTATTTAATTAGTCTAAATAAGATATTTAATGTTGTTTTGTTACTGAAGTTACTAAAAATACAAGTGTATAAATTCAACTTTAACAGACCTTTATGGTATACTTATCATAGTATTTTTAAAATCACATTATAATTCCGAAATTTGTAGAAAAATAATTCTTTGGCAAAGCACAAAATAGTTATCACAGGAGGTCCTTCGACTGGAAAAACATCAATTATTAAAAGACTAGAGGAAGAAGGTTACTTTTGTTTTCCCGAATTTATTAGAAGTATTACCCAAGAAGTAAAAAACAGTGATGATACACTTCAGATTGTTTCGAACCCTATAGCCACTGTTTCTGATCCTTATGATTTTAATACTCAACTAATGAAAGGTCGTATTAATCAATATAAAGATTCCAGGGCTGATGATAAAGAAATTGCCTTTTATGATAGAGGCATCCCTGATGTTTTAGCATACATGGATTTATTTAACCAAACCTATGATACTCCATTTATAGAGGCTTGTCAGAATTATAAGTATGATCAGGTTTTCTTATTACCTCCTTGGAAAGAGATTTATACTTCTGATGAGGAACGTTATGAAAGTTTTGAAGAAGCTCAACAAATTCATAAGCATTTATTAGAAACATACTCAAAATTTGGATACAATTGTATTGAAGTTCCTTTTGGAAATGTAAAAGAACGTAGTACCTTTATATTACAACACGTAATATAGTATTAATGAATACCCCAATCCAACTCTTACAGCAAAATTGGAATTATGATACTTTCAGACCGTTACAGGAAGAAATTATCAATGCTGTTGTTGAAAACAATGATACTTTTGCACTACTTCCTACAGGTGGAGGAAAATCTATTTGCTTTCAGATACCTGCATTACTTAAGGAAGGTATTTGCATAGTAACATCACCTCTTATTGCATTAATGCAAGATCAGGTACAGCACTTGCAACAAAAAGGTATAAAAGCGATAGCGTTGACCAGTGGTATTAAATACTCAGAATTAGATACTTTATTAGATAATTGCATTTACGGTAATTATAAATTCTTATATCTTTCTCCAGAACGTCTTCAACAGGATTTAGTAAAGGAACGGTTAAAAAGAATGAATATTAACCTAATTGCAATAGATGAAGCACATTGTATTTCGCAATGGGGTAATGACTTTAGACCTTCTTACAAAAAAATAAAAGTTTTAAGAGAAATCAAACCAGCTGTTCCCATGATCGCTTTAACAGCATCTGCTACTCCAGAAGTTGTAGATGATATTATTAAAGAACTGGATTTGTTTCAACCCAAAATATTCAGGCAATCTTTTTATCGAAGTAATTTGGGATACATGGTATATCACACACTTGATAAAAATGATAAACTCATTCGAATCCTGAATAAATATAAAGGAAGCTCGATTGTATACGTGCGAAACCGAAAGTCTGCAATCGAAATTAGTGATTTCTTACGTGATTCTGGATTTGCTGCCACCTACTATCATGGAGGTGTTGATACTAAAGAAAAAACGAAACGTTTTCAACAATGGATTAGTGAAGAGATCCAAATAATGGTCGCTACAAATGCTTTTGGGATGGGTATCGATAAAGCAAACGTAAAAACGATAATACATTACAACATTCCAGAAAGTATAGAAAGTTATTTTCAGGAAGCTGGAAGAGCAGGGCGCAATGGCGAGACTTCTTATGCTTTTCTGTTAAAAAACGAAAATGATATTTTAAGAGTACAAAATCAGTTTATTAAGGTATTACCAAACATTGATTTTGTGAAATCGGTATATCGCAAATTATGCAACTACTTTAGAATATCCTACGGAGAAGGAGAGCAAACTGTGCATGGTTTCAATTTTAATATCTTTTGCAAAACATATAAATTTCCTACATTAATGACATACAATGCACTACAATATTTAGATCGTTGTAGTGTTATTAATTTTACACAACGGTTTACAAAAAAAAGTAGCTTACATGTAACTACTACAGGAAACCAATTACTAAACTATATAGAGAATAATCCTCATCTGGAATTAATAACAAAAGCCATATTGCGAACTTATGGAGGTATTTTTGATGAAGAGGTAACTATTAACCTATCGCTTATTGCATCAAAAGTAAATACTATAGAAAATACTGTTATTGAAGTATTAGAAAAATTGCAGGAAGCAGATCTAGTTTTATTTAACCATAAATTGACAGACGCAGATATTGTTTTTTTAGTACCAAGAGAAGATGATCATACTATCAATAGAGTAAAACCATTTATAAAAGAGCTTAACGATTCTAAAACTAACAAAGTAAAAAACATGATTGGTTTTGTACAAAATGAAACCTTATGTAGAAATAAGCAACTACTCTCCTACTTTGGAGAAAAGAATGCTAAGAATTGTGGTGTTTGTAGTGTTTGTGTTTCAAAAAAGAATACAAAGGTTGACCCCCAAGAAATTAGAAATGATATCATATCATTATTGCAAAACAAACAATTGTCTTCCAGAGCTATTTTAACCCAATTAAAATATCCAGAAGAACCTGCACTTGCCGTACTAAGAGAGTTAAATGAACGTAACATAATAAAAATTGATCAACATAATAACTATCAACTACTATAAATAAATAATGAGAGACTTACGAATTCTATTTATGGGAACTCCAGATTTTGCTGTAGCAACCCTAAAAACTATTATAGAAAGCAACTACAATGTGGTAGGTGTTATTACCGCTCCAGACAGACCAGCAGGAAGAGGAAGAAAACTAAGAGCGTCAGCAGTTAAAGAATATGCAATGTCTCAAAACCTTACGATACTTCAACCTACCAATTTAAAGGATGAAAAATTCATTGAAGAGTTGAAAGCATTAGAAGCTAATCTTAATATTGTTGTTGCCTTCAGAATGTTGCCAAAAGTAGTTTGGGATATGCCAGAATACGGAACATTTAATTTACATGCATCCTTATTACCAGACTATAGAGGTGCTGCTCCGATAAATTGGGCAATTATCAATGGAGAACAAAAAACTGGAATCACTACTTTTTTTATTGATGAAAAAATTGATACAGGTCATATTATCCTCCAAAAAGAAATTTCTATTGAAGATAAGTATACAGCAGGTATTCTGCATGATAAATTAATGATAGAAGGAGCTACTCTTGTAATTGATACCATTAAAGCAATAGAAAATGAAACGGTAACAACCACAGAACAACCAAAAGAAGGGGAATTAAAAACAGCTTATAAATTGAATCGAGAAAATACCAAAATTAATTGGCTTGATTCTATACATAATATCTATAATCTTATTAGAGGACTAACCCCATACCCAACTGCCTGGTGTTTACTTCATAATAAAGGAGAAGAAGTTGCTATCAAAATATATAATGCTACCATGGAAAAAGAAGAGCACAATTTTGATATAGGTAAAATTATTGTTGAAGGTTCTTTGGTAAAGGTTGCTGTAGAAAAAGGATATCTTATTCTTAATAAAATTCAACTTCCGGGGAAAAAAGCAATGGACACCGCTGCTTTATTAAATGGGTACACCTTTTATAAGGATGCAAAAATGGCCTGAGCCCTCGCTATCACTAGAGTAAGAAAATTCATAAAAAACATACTTGTTTATTAACAATCCTCTTGAGTTATCAACAAAACCCCGTATTTACTGGGCTAATCCTTGCACGAATCATAAATCCGTATAAATTTGTAGAGCGTTTAACAAAAATTTGGTTTAACCAACAATTAATTTAAAAACAGAATTATGAACAAAACAGAATTAATCGATGCAATGGCAGCTGATGCTGGAATTACAAAAGCAGCAGCAAAGAAAGCTTTAGAATCTTTCTTAGGAAATGTAGAAGGTTCTCTTAAAAAAGGTGGCCGTGTTTCTTTAGTAGGATTTGGATCTTGGTCAGTTTCTAAAAGAGCTGCAAGAGAAGGTAGAAACCCTCAAACAGGTAAAACTATCAAAATTGCTGCTAAAAATGTTGTAAAGTTCAAAGCTGGTGCAGATTTATCTAGTTCAGTTAACTAATTTAATTAGTTTTTGATATTATAGAAAGCTCCCTAATTAGGGGGCTTTTTTTTATGAATAAACCACAAAAATCAAGCAACTCCTTTGATTATTAGAAATAATTATTTAGTTTTAGAATAAACTAACACCATCCATGATATCACTTCAACCCGCAAAAGGACATCTGCTTATTGCTGAACCATCAATTATTGGTGATGTGTCTTTTAACCGTTCAGTGGTATTGTTAGCTGATCATAGTGACCAAGGTTCTATTGGATTTATTATGAACAAACCGCTAGATTATGTACTGTCAGATTTAGTACCTGAAGTAGAGGCTGAATTTAAAATATATAATGGTGGTCCTGTAGAACAGGATAATTTATACTTCATTCATAAAATCCCTGACCTAATACCTAATAGTGTAGAGATTTCTTCTGGAATTTATTGGGGAGGAGATTTTTCTGTTGTATCTACATTGATAGCAGAAAGCAAAATAACTCCTAATGAAATTCGGTTTTTTTTAGGATATTCTGGTTGGGATGCTGAGCAATTAATTCAAGAACTAGAAGCCAACTCATGGGTTATTGTAAAAAACACTTATGAAAAAAATATCATTGGTAAATCCTATAATACTTTTTGGAAAGAAAAAATGATAGAACTAGGTGGAGAATATTTACTGTGGTCTAATGCTCCAGAAAACCCTAGCTATAACTAATCACCAATTCTAATTCTTGCATTTAACATTCCTAATAGCCTTCTAGATATGTTAGATCCATACTCTTTTTTTCTAAATTTGGTAATGGGTTGTATTCCAGTAACTACATTTGTAATAAATAATTCGTCTGCTTTTTGTAATTCAAAAGGAGAAATAGATGCTTCTTCTATTTCATATTCAGGAAGTTTGTCAAGAATTCTCAGTAATTGAGTTCTTAAAACTCCTTTTAAACAACCATCAGATATGGGTGGAGTTTTAATTTTATTCTCTTTAACTAAAAACAAATTACCATTTAACGCCTCTATGACCATTTTATTAACGTTAAGTAACAAGCAATTATCAAAACCATTTTCCTTTGCAAAAATCCCACCTAAAATATTAACTAACTTATTGTTAGATTTCAAAGTAGAAAGTAAATCCGCGGCGATATAATGGTCCTTGAATAAGGTTACCGTATTTAACTCGTCTTTAATAGTATAAAAAGTATTTGTAAGTGGAGCCACAGAAATAGTATATTCAATCTTATTATCTGCAGGTGTATATAAACCTCCTGCTTTTCGATTGACAATAATCTTCACTCTAACCGAAGAATTTATCAAATTACTTTTCTTAATGAGATTTATTATTTCTTGTTGTAAAAACTCTGGAGTAAAACTCATAGGGATTTCCATTCGTAAAATCCTCATGGAAGCCATTAACCTAAAATAGTGATCTTCCCAAAAAAGTATACTTCCAGAATTTACTCTTATAGTTTCGAATATCGCGTCACCATACGCATATCCTCTATTTGCAATAGATAATGAAGCTTCATTATCACTTACTAGATTTCCGTTAATATTAACCATAAAAAAAGCCCCTTATTACCAATTATTATTGGGCGGGGCAAATATACGTTATAAAAATAAAGGAATTATGAAGAACCTAAAACATGTTTTAAATTGCTTATCATATTATCCCACAACATTTTATTTTCTTCAATTTCGTCATCATCAGAGAAGTCTGTAACCATTAGAGAAACATCTTTGGTAATTTCGTCGACTTGTATACGCATTTCGAAAAAATAATCATTTCCATCTTCGTCATCAGCCATCCATCTGAACTTGATTCTTTCTCCACTTTTCTTACTTAGAAGTTTTGCTTCCTCCTCACTATCATCCCATATAAATGTAAACATTTCTCCTCTAGAATTTACATTATCAGAAAACCACTCAGAAAGCCCTGAAGGTGTAGAAATATATTGGTATAATAACTGTGGAGAGGATTGTATTACAAATTCAAGTTCGTATTTTATTTTTTCAGACATATTGCAAATTGTTAGTAAGCCAATATATAGATTAATTATTTACTTTAAAAGTATTTGAAAAAAATTAATTACACTTTATTGTTTGCTACAATACTTTTTGTTTTTATATTTGCACCCGAATTAAAATGATGTAGCATCTATTTGGCGAGGTAGCTCAGCTGGTTAGAGCGTTGGATTCATAACCCAGAGGTCGGGGGATCGTGCCCCCCTCTCGCTACAGTAATTCGTTAAAAGCCCTTATTTTAAGGGCTTTTTTTTATTTTACACATACTCCCAAAAATAAATTTAAGGGCTATATCAAGAGCTCTTGCACATTCTTATAAACTACTTCTTTATCCAAACAATTCCTTTAGCATAAATCAATCATCAAGTAGTTTTTCTTTAAATCAATATTCATTAATTCTTTTTAAAGAATAAACTAAGAATGAAGTATTATAGAGTAATACTCTTTCTCATCTATAATTCAGAGAGATCTAATAAAATTAACTTTAAACCATAGCAAGTTTTATCGAAAAATCTACAACGTAATACCACTATAAATCTCGAACTTAATTTCAAATAAAAAACCATCTTAAAATTTAAGATGGTTTAGATTATTAGTTGTTAGTGATGTAATCGTTACATCTGCTTATTTAAAGCATCGATCTGTTGAGATTTTTTCTGAATATATTTACTCATTTTCTCTATTTCATCTCCAGAAAGTGTAGAAATCAATGTTCTATATTGTTTAGTTAAACTACTACTGGCTTCACTTAATTTTAAAAAAGCATCCATATCTGCTTTTGCTTCTACAGCTTTTTTATAATTCGCTACATATGCTTCATAATCCCTAACATATTTTCTAGCTGCTGTATTTTCAAAAGATGGAGCTCCTGGAGGAACGATGTCAGTTTTTGGTTTCTTTTTTTTCTTTTTCTTCTTTTTTACAACAGGTTTCTTTTCTTCAACTACCTCTTCTGCAACATCTGTTGAGTCTACAACCTCTTCTACTACTTCTAACTTATCAGATTTAGGGTCTTTTTTACACGATACTATAGACGCGAATAAAAGACATAAAAGTGAACTCAAAAAGATATTTCTCATAATTATAACAGGCTATTAATTAGTTTTTATTCAAAGTTATTTATTGATTAGCCAATTTTATGTTAAACTCGCTTATTGCAAAAGTACCTTTAATTCTTCTAAATTCATTGTTTCCTGAGTACCAGTTTCCATGTTTTTTACTGTAAACATGTTATTTTCAATTTCTGAAGTCCCAGCAAGAATTACAAAAGGAATAACTCTCTTATTGGCATACTTCATCTGCTTATTCATTTTAGCACTGTCAGGATACAATTCTGCAATGATCCCATAATCCCTAAGCTGATGTATAGTTTTTAGACAATATAATGCTTCAGTTTCACCAAAATTAACAAATAATACTTTTGTTGAAGGAGCTACGGTTTTAGGAAACAACCCTAATTCTTCAAGTACCAAATATATTCTATCCAATCCAAAAGAAATACCAACACCACTTACATCTTTTAATCCAAAAATACCTGTAAGATCATCATAACGACCTCCTCCTCCTATAGATCCCATCTTCACTCCTTCTGGAGCAGAAACCTCAAAAATCGCACCAGTATAATAGTTTAAACCACGTGCCAGCGTAACATCCAGATCAAGTACAGCGGTGTCTAAAGGGATTTCATTGATTGTATTCGTAATAAATTCTAATTCTTCTACTCCTTTTATTCCCTCTTCAGAAGCACTTAATAATTCCCTTAATTTATTAATTTTTTCTGACGTAGTCCCAGTAAAATTGAAAAGAGGTTTTACTTTTTCAATAGCTGCCTCAGAAATTCCTTTATTCAGCATTTCTTTTTTAACTCCTTCTTCACCTATTTTATCCAACTTATCAAGAGCTACTGTAAAGTCAATCAATTTATCACTTGCACCTATAACCTCTGCTATTCCAGATAGAATTTTGCGGTTATTCATTTTAATCGTAACCCCTTTTAAACCAAGTTTACTAAATACTTTATCATATAGCTGAATGAAATCAACTTCTTGCCATAGAGATCTACTTCCTACCACATCTGCATCACATTGATAAAATTCTCTAAATCGACCTTTCTGTGGTCGATCTGCGCGCCAAACAGGTTGTATTTGATATCTTTTAAACGGAAAATCAATTTCATTTTGATGCTGTACTACATAACGAGCAAACGGAACTGTCAGATCATATCGAAGTGCTTTTTCACTTATTTTAGAAGTAATTTTTGCACTTTCTTTACTGGCATATAACGAATCATCAACTTTATTCAGATAATCTCCACTATTTAATATATTAAAAATCAACCGATCACCTTCTTCTCCATACTTCCCCATTAGCGTATCACTATTTTCAAAACTTGGAGTTTCAATAGGATGAAATCCAAATAATTGAAACTGTTCTTTAATAGTATTTATGATATAATTTCTCTTTGCGACTTCTACTGGTGAAAAATCCCGAGTTCCTTTTGGTATAGAAGGTTTCTGTGCCATTATTAATTGTTTGCTTATTATTTTTTTTGTTATCAGTTTCAGATTACCTATTAGCAAACACTAACCATCCACTACTAACTTTTTAAGGATGTAAATATCTAAAAAAGCTTTAAAATTTTAGTGGAAAACCACAAAGAGTTTTACTTACTGTCATAAAATTTAGTTTTTTGAGTAACTTTAAGCACGTTTTGTAGTCTTATACTTCAAACGACACTAATTAACTCATTATGTTTTCACTTTTCAGAGAGAATATCCGTATTGCACTAGACTCTATAAAAGGTCAGTTATTACGAACAATTCTTACCGTTTTAATCATCGCTATTGGTATTACAGCTTTAGTAGGTATCCTAACGTTTCTGGGTGCTCTAGAAAAAACTATTACTGGAGATTTTGCATCCATGGGGTCTAATACTTTTAATATACAACGTTATGAGTTTACTACCAGAGGAAATAGAGATAGAGAAAAAATAAATCCGATTATTAATTATCGAAATGTGAAACAGTTTAAGGATAAGTTTCAATATCCTTTTTCTAAAACTTCTATTTCTTTTACAGGAACCAGAAATGCTGAAGTCAAATATGAAAATGAAAAAACAGATCCAGAAGCTTCTGTAGTAGGTGTTAACGAAAATTATCTAGAAAATACGGGAACAGAAGTAGAAACTGGAAGGAATTTTACTTTTTTTGATATAGAAAACAATAATAATGTCTGCTTAATTGGATCAGATTTTTCAAAAAATATTTTTAAAGATGTAGATCCTCTTAATAAAACCGTCAGTATTAGAGGCGTTAAATTTAAAGTAATAGGTGTTTTAGAAAGTAAAGGTGCAACTTTTAGAGACAATCAAGATCTTAAAGTACTTATTCCTCTGCAAGTTGCTAGGTCCATTTACACACTACCTAACATCAATTATAATATTAGCGTAAAAGTAGATGACAAACAATTTTTAGAAGGCGCACAAGATGAAGCTATTATCACTTTTAGAAACATAAGAGGATTAAATCCTGTAGAAGACAATAATTTTGGACTAGAACGAAGTGATGATCTTATCAATCGGATTTCGAGTATTACTTCTTATTTATACTGGGCTGCCTGGATCATTAGTATTATAACCATTTTCGGGTCTTCTATCGCATTAATGAATATCATGTTAGTATCAGTTACAGAACGTACGAGAGAGATTGGGGTACGTAAAGCACTTGGTGCAAAAAAACAGACTATTTCGAGTCAGTTCTTTATGGAAACTGTGATCATTGGACAAATTGGAGGTATCGTAGGAATTATTTTAGGAATCGCATTAGGAAGTCTGGCTGCTGTACTATCAGATTTTCAGTTTACAATTCCTTGGTTAGCAATAATTGCCGCGGTAGTTACTTCTTTCTTAACTGCTGTTGTCTCTGGATCTTACCCTGCTGTAAAGGCAGCACGACAAGACCCAATAGAATCTTTAAGATATGAGTAAAAAGCAAGTTTACTCCTTATTTGCTACAAGTTTTTCAAAATATTGAAACAACTCACCCTTGGTAATATTCGCTCCTTGTAAAATAAGTTTAAACTTATCCATATTAGGATCTTCGCTATATTCTTTATTAGCATTATAGAAAGCTACCTGATCATCTAGGAGGTTGTTTCGTAACCAATCGTAACCTTCTTGGGTGGTAATATCGATATCAGGCGCATTTACCTTTATTGCTATTAAATGCATTTCCGTTTCACCTAAATGAAAAAGATGTATTTGGTCTTTAGAGAAATGCTCTAAAAATTCTGCATTACTTAACACACCTTCCCAAACCAGATCACTAAAAATATCCAGTTCCTCCTCTGCTACTTCGGGTTTATTAGTTTTGATCTCGTTCCATTCATCCGCAGTAATAGATTGTGTAGCCAAAAAATTAATAAATTCCTGATGTAATTCTTCTAATTGTTCTTTAGTAAGCCTTTGATACTTCATTATTTCTGATAAAATTGGCTGCAAAAATAGTAATAATTAAAAATCTGCTCCTCATAAAACAGAAGCAGATTTTTTAAATCATCTAAATTTATTTATTTCAATTAAAAATATACCTTAATCCGATCTGTGCCTGCCATCTGGAATCAAGACTAAAATCATTTGCAAATGTTTTGGTTTGTGATGTATCAAAGGAATACGTAGGAATATTTGTTGCATCTACAGAAACTCCAAGAGGTTGATCATTTACAGGGATTTCGATTACTCCCCAATCCGAATTTAATAAATTACCAAAATTAAGAATATCAACACTTAATTGAATCGTATTTGTCTTGTCCCCTATTTGGAAATTATAATCTTGTAGCAATTTTACATCCCATCTTCCTCTCCAGGGACTCAAAATAGCATATTTCTCTGCATAATCCCCTCTGCGCTCACGCAGATACTCATCTTGTTGTATATACGCTTCAAAAGCAGCTCTTTGATCAGCTTGTTCCATAGCATTCCCACTAAAGGTGTATGTAGCTAATTCATCTGAGGTTGGAATATAAATCAAATCATTCAATACAGAACCGTCATTATTTATATCTCCAGAATAAGTATAAGAAAATCTTCCTCCTTGTGCATATTCATAAAAAGCTCCTAATGAGGTTTTCCATTGTTTATTTTTACCATAACTAAAAGCTTTATTAAGTTGTCCCACTATTCTATGTTTATCACCATAGCGAGAAGCAGAGCTTACTGCTTGATTTACATTTCCCAAAGCAGGATTTCTATCATAAGCATCACTAGAAATTTCAGCATCCAAAGAACTTGCATCTTCTGATTCTAGGTAATTGTACGCAATACTGGCAAACAATCCATTCTTGAAACTCTTTTGCAATTTAAAAGACCAATTAAAAGAATACCCTACATTAGTATTTGTGAACACATATGCATTGGTAATTCCTCCAAATTCATTTACTGCTCTATCCGATGCTTGGTAAATTGGTCTATTATCAACACCATTTAATGTTCCTGTAGGTCTGGCTAAACCATAATTCCTTACCATCTGCGCATTAATGTCTTCTGTATAAATTAAATCTGTAGAAGCTATAATTCCATTTTTAAACTTATAATCCACTCCTAAACTATTTCTAAACACTTGCGGAAACTGAAAATTAGGCGCTGACGTTGTATAAAAAAAGAAATTAGGGTTTGCTACTTGATTTCCTATCCATACAAAAGGCAATCTACCAGTAAAAATTCCTGTTCCTCCTCGAATTTGGAGTGTTTTATCACCTTTTACATCGTAATTAAATCCTAATCTTGGAGAGATCAACAATTCTTTTGAAGGTAAATCCAAACTATTTAATTGAGTTTGGGTTCCATTTTCATCAAAATAAGTGATTCCTGGTTGGTAATTACCATCAGGAAAAGTACCTCCTGCTGCTCTTTCTATATTTTCGGCAATTTTATCTCTGGTATCAAAAAACAAAGGTTGATCTACACGAATTCCATAAGTTAAAGTAAACTTATCGTTAATCCTCCATTTGTCTTGGACATAAAAAGCCAATTGTCCAACATTGGTTTCGGCAAGTGCCCAATTGCCTGTCGTATTATTAGTGTCAAATACATTTTGAGCATTTGCTAACGCCTCTGCAATTAGTCCATTATTAATTGCTTGCTCAAAACTGTTTGTAGAACCTGGAGTTATTCTAACGCTATCAAAATCAGGAGCAAATGTACCAACACCTCCATTAGCATTAAAATATGTATATACCCCAAGATTAAAAGAATTATCAAACTCAAAACGTTCAAAACTACCACCTATAGTTACCGTATGCTTTCCTGTTACTATATTTAAATTGTTCGTTACCTGATATACTTTTTGCTCTAATCGGTTATTAATAGAGAAAGGTTCATGACCTGCTACAATATATCTCACACCATCTTGTGCAATATTGATTGGTGGAGCTGGTGCTGAAAAAGGATCTCTACTATCATCAAATAAGGTGTATCCTGCTTGAAACTTATTAGATATATTACCTGCAAAATTTGAGTTTAACTCCACTAAAAAGGAATTAATTTTATTATTTATTCTATAGCCAGCATTTCTAAATTGTAAGGTAGTGAGATCAGGACCTCTTCTACCTATTGCTTCTGGATTAGCAGGAAGATCTCGAGAAGCGTCCAGAAAATTGTATATTAAAGCTAAACGATGGTTTGTACTGATATTCCAATCCAGTTTTAAAATTCCTTTGGTAGATTCAGTATTATGTGTATACCCTTCATAAGGCCCTGTTTCATACCCCAAAGCACTTAGTTGTTGAGATACGTAATCTAAATCATCTGCACTTACTCTAGAAACATTTGCACCTGTTAATCCAGGTCTGGCGGCCAAAAAATTAGTTCCCAAATCTTCACGATCATCGATTTCAAAATTTCCAAAAACAAACAATTTATTTTTGACAATTGGTCCTCCGATACTTAAACCATATTGCGCTTGAGTTAAATCTGGTACAATAATATTGTCATCACCTACTTTATCTCCTGTTAAATCTTGATTACGATAAAAACCGTATACAGTTCCTTTCCATTCATTGGTTCCACTTTTTGTAACGGCATTTACAGATGCACCTGTAAACCCAGCTTGTGTTACATCATAAGGTGCTGTTGACACTTGGATCTGATCAATTGCATCTAAAGAAATTGGTTGTGCATTGGTTTGACCTCCTGGAGTTGCAGCATCCAATCCGAAAGGGTTGTTAAAAATTGATCCATCTAAACTAAAATTATTGAATTGATCATTTCTACCTCCAAAAGAACCATTACTAGAAGCTGTAGGTTCTAATCGATAAAAGTCAGCTGCAGAACGCGTAATAGTAGGCAAAGCCTTTAATTCTCTATTACCTATACTGGTTTCTGCTCCAGTTCGCTCGCTACTAAATGTTGCATTCTTACTAGAAGTGATTACAACTTCTTCAAGTTGATTATCATCTTCTACCATAATAACATCAATGTTATAGGTTTGCCCTAATTGAAGAAAAACATCGTCATATACTTTTTTCTTAAAACCGACATAACTTATAGTTACTCTATAAGGACCTCCAACTCTTAGGTTAATAAGGTCAAAACGGCCATCAAAATTGGTAGTCCCTCCATATGTTGTTCCTGTTGGAGAGTGTACTGCTGTGATATTTGCACTTGGTAACAATTGGCTTGCATTATCATATACTAATCCCGAAATATTAGAAGTAGTAACCTGAGCGCTAATTGACATTGCCATCAATACAAAAATCAATGTGAGAAGATTTGTTTTCATTGATTGAGAATTTTGTGTGAATTACCCCTTAATTTAAACAAAAAAAATCGCTCAAATGAGCGATTTTTAATATTGTTATAAACCAGTTATCAACTGATTATCAAATCAATCCAATCTATTTAGCTTGTGCAACTATTTCAAAAGGTACATTAGCAATAACTGCTCTATGAAGACGAACAGATGCTTCATATTGTCCTAAACGTTTAATAGTTCCACCAGGCACTGTAATAAACTTCTTTTCAAGTTCTACACCTTCTTTTGCTAAAGCTTCAGAAACATCAGCGTTAGAGACAGAACCGAATAATTTATCGCCAGATCCTACCTTGGCAGCAATCTTAATTTCAAAAGCAGCAATTTTCTTAGCTATTTTCTCAGCATCTTCGATTTCTTTCTTCTCTTTAAAAGCACGTTGTTTTAACGTTTCTTCTAATACTTTTTTAGCAGATGGAGTTGCTAATACAGCAAAACCTCCAGGAATCAAAAAGTTACGTCCATAACCGTTCTTCACTTCTACCACATCGTCTGCGAATCCTAGATTCTCAACGTCTTTCTTTAATATAAGTTCCATAATGTTATGACTAATTTTATTTTAATAAATCACCAACGTATGGCATTAATGCTAAATGTCTAGCTCTTTTTACTGCTACACTTACTTTACGTTGATACTTTAAAGAAGTTCCTGTAAGACGACGAGGCAATAATTTACCTTGCTCATTTACAAATGCCATTAAGAAATCTGGATCTTTATAATCAATATACTTAATTCCAGACTTTTTGAAACGACAATACTTTTTAGTTTTTGAAGTATCTATATTTAATGGAGTAAGATATCTGATCTCTCCATCTTTTTTTCCTTTAGCTTGTTGTTCTATAGATGACATAATTAAGCTTTTTGTTTGTTTCTATTTCTTCTCTTCTCAGCCCAAGCAATTGCATGCTTATCAAGACGAACAGTAAGATAACGCATTACTCTTTCATCTCTTCTGAACTCAACCTCTACAGTGTTGATAGCTTCTCCTGGTACAGTGTACTCAAATAAGTGATAAAATCCACTTTTCTTGTGCTGGATTGCATATGCAAGCTTTTTCAGCCCCCAGTCTTCTTTAGATATCATCTTGGCACCGTTAGAAACAAGAATGTCTTCGTATTTCTTAACTGTTTCCTTTATCTGCTCTTCAGATAAAACGGGATTCAAGATGAAAACAGTTTCATAATGATTCATAAAAAATCTATTTTTAATTAAATTGGCTGCAAAAGTAACACTATTTTTTTGATTTTCAAACTAAAAAACATCCCGACGAAACACCTTTTTTATCGACAAAAAGCGTAAAATGTTTGTGGAAATAATATATATTCATTAATATTGTATAGAATATTAACCTATGCAAGTGGAACAATCTCAATTAAAATGTGCAGTAGTAGACGATTCTCGTCTGCAAAGACTAGCTATTGTTAAATTAATAGATGAACATTCATCCCTAGAATTAGTGGCGGAGTGGAACAATGCTATTGAGACAAAAAATGGTTTATTAGATACTCCGGTAGATTTGCTATTCCTAGATATTGAAATGCCTATTCTTACTGGATTTGATCTTTTGGATGATTTAGAAAATAAACCTCATATCATTTTTGTTACTGGAAAAACTAAATATGCTTTTAAAGCCTTTGACTATGATGCTATTGATTATTTAAGAAAACCTCTTAAAAAAGATCGATTTAATGCTGCTGTAGAAAAAGCCTTAAGTATGTCTCGTTTAAATTCTGAGCAAGCGGCTATAGAAGATGATGATTATATTTTTGTAAAAAGTAATCTTAAGAAACGTAAAATATTTTTAAGTCAACTAAAATATGTGGAAGCACTAGGTGACTATGTAAAACTTATAATGGAAGACGGTGATCCTATTGTTGTATTGGCTACAATGAAATCCTTTGAGGCTGAATTACCAAGTGATCGTTTTCTTAGAATACATAAGTCATATATAGTGAATCTTGATAAAGTGGAACGATACAATAGTCGTAACATCGAAATCGCTGACGAAAAGATCCCATTAAGTCGACACAAAAAGCATTCTTTAATTGAAGCTTTAAGTAGTTAGAAAAAAAATGTTCATTATAAAATAAAAACTCCCATTTCTAGAAATGGGAGTTTTTATTTTATAGCCTATTTATGCTTTTTAGTATCCGCAAATTAATAATTATCTACATTAATAATTACTCTCACTCCAGAAAATTCTTTAATACTTTTAAAAGATGTATGAATTTTTTTGATTACTTCTTTTGTCTTAGCAAGTGATTGCCCTTGTGGTATTTTAATTAAAATATTTTTATTGTACTGATTTCGTATCCTTGAAATCGGAGGGAATTCTGGACCTAACACGTGTTCTTTAAAAGTAATTGCCAATGATTTAGCTAACCATAATGTAGCTTCATTTACTTTATTATAATCTTTATGGCGTCCTGTGATTTTAATAATTCTATAAAACGGTGGATATTTATATTGATATCTTTCATCTATTTGATCTTTATACATTCCTGCAAAATCATTTACAGATACTTGCTGAAGAATCTGATGATAAGGATTGTATGTCTGGATTAGTACCTTACCTCTTTTTTTTGTTCTACCAGCTCGTCCAGATACCTGTTGCATTAATTGAAAACTACGTTCATGCGCCCTGAAATCAGGAAAATTAAGCAGGTTGTCTGCATTCATAATCCCTACCAGTGTTACATTTCTGAAGTCCAATCCTTTGGTAAGCATCTGCGTTCCTACCAGAATATCTATTTCTCCTTCTTCAAACTTATTTATGATTTTCTCATACCCATGCTTACCTCTTGTAGTATCTTGATCCATTCTGCCAATAGTATGATCAGGAAATAGCTCTTTCAGTTCGTTTTCTATTTGTTCAGTTCCAAAACCTTTAGTAGACAGCTCTGTACTTTCACAAGCCATACATTTTTGCAACATAGCGATATGATATCCGCAATAATGACATCTTAATTGATTACGGTGATTATGATACGTAAGACTCACATCACAATTAGGGCATTGCGGTGAGTGTCCACAGGTATTACATTCTACCACTGGAGAATATCCACGCCTATTTTGAAATAAAATTACCTGTTCATTTTCTTTAAGAGCTTCTTGAATAGCTGTTAACAAGGTATCACTAAAATGCCCTGTCATTTCTTTCTTTTTATACTTTGTTTTAAGATCAACTAAATTGATATCTGGCATAAGTACGTCACCATATCTTCGGTTTAATTCTACCAAGCCATACTTACCTTGTGTAGTATTATAATAGGTTTCTAAAGCAGGTGTAGCAGAACCTAATACAACCTTTGCTTTAAACTGGCTGGACAAAACTACAGCTGTATCTCTGGCATGATATCTAGGAGCTGGATCATATTGCTTAAAAGAACTCTCATGCTCTTCATCAATAATGATTAATCCTAGATTAGTGAACGGAAGAAAAATAGAAGACCTTGCTCCTATTACGATTTGAGCTTTGGACTTCGTATTTTTAACATTATTCCAGGCCTCTACTCTTTCGTTCACTGAATACTTAGAATGATAAACGGTTAGTTTTTCTCCAAAATACTCCTGCAATCTTGTTATTAGCTGGGTAGTCAATGCTATTTCTGGCAACAAATACAAGACTTGTTTACCATTTTGCAATTGTTCTTCGATCAACTTTACATAAACTTCTGTTTTTCCAGAAGAGGTCACTCCGTGTAATAAACAAACTTCCTTTTCTATTAAACTACTTTTAACCTCTTGAAGTGCTTGTTTTTGATACGTATTTAGTTCTTTTGTTCCACTAACGACTTCTCCTTGGTATTGAACTCTATCCGTCTGCAAATGATACTCTTCTAGAATACCTTTATTAATTAATGTTTTAATTACTGTAGCATTACTATTTGCCACTTTAGTTAACTCTCCAACCTTTATATCTTTATTACTTTTAGCCTGTAACATAAATAGATGCATTAAAATATCTTTTTGCTTAGGAGCACGTGTTAATGAATCTAGTAACAATTGTAGCGCATCTTCTTTATTATAGTCGTTATGTAATTTCACATATCTAACTATTTTAGGTTTGTATTGTTCATAGATTTCTTCTTGAACCGTAATAACTTGCTTTTCAATTAATCTTTTTATTATCGGAAGTACATTCTTCTTACCAATAATATTCATGACTTCTTGTATTCGAAGTAAGCTTTGATGCTGCAAAGCTTCATAAATCAAGAACTCATCATCTTTTAAAATACTTTCTTCAATTTCAGATGTATCATTTTTTAGAATAATCGTTTCACTCTCTAATAAAAAAGCACTTGGTAAGGCTGCCCGCATCACTTCACCTTTTGTGCACATATAATATTTTGCAATCCAGGACCAAAGCTCTAATTGATGTATTGTGACTATTGGGGTCTCATCTAAGATATGTTCTATTTCTTTGGCTTCATATATCTGAGGAGCTGTTTGATGAACCCTTGCAACCAAAGCAGCATACACCTTACTTTTACCAAATTGTACGGCCACTCGCATTCCTGGTTTCAGGAATGAAGCTTCATTTTTATTGATACTATAGGTAAACTCTTTATCAAGAGGGATAGGAAGAATTACATCTATAAAATACTTCATTGACACTTTTAATTCAAACAAAAATACATCTTTAGATGAAGAAACTTAAAATATATAAACAATAAAAGCCTGATCAATTGATCAGGCTTTTATTTATTTTGAGGCAATCTTATTTATCCGTTCTGTCCAAGCATTCCACCTTTGATAAGTTTACAAGCTGGCTCATCTCCTAACCAGATTTTAAATAATGCGTATTTAAAATCTCTTCCTTCTATATAACCAACTTCTTCGCCATTTTTAAAGGTTCGAATACCTTTTCCTTTTATATATACTAAGTCAAAAAAGTCATTGATTTGTGTGCTACTACCAAATAATTCTAAAAATTTATCAATTCTGGCATCTAAACTTTGAGTATTACCGAACATAGCATCATCAAAACCTTTTCTGAATACTTTGACCATTCTCTTGTTTGTTACTTTTTTAGAATTGATAACTAATCGAATAGACATACTCTCATCAGCGTCCAGAACCTTTCTGTCGTCACTATACTTGTTTACTGTATACAATCCTCCTGAGTATGTTTCAACTCCTAATACTTTACGAACACCAGCTCCGTTAAGTGTAAGTTCTTCTCCTTCAAAAGTAACTTTATAAGGAACTACTGCGTCTCCAACTCTGATTTGAGCAGTTGCGATGGTTGTCACAACTAATAAGATAGATAGGGTAATTATTTTTTTCATGGTTTCGTTTATTTAAATTACAGAGGGTTAGTTATGTAATTTCAAAAAAACTAACAGTATGAAATGTTAAAGTTTTCTTTAAAAAGAATTTTGAGGTACAAATCAAGATACTTTAATCCACTTTTGAGTCCTAAACAAAAATGCTATATACCCTCTCACGTTCAGTACGTTGGGGTTATCTTCATCTACCCAAATTTTACATCTATATACTTTTCCATTTTCGGGATCCATAATAGTGCCATCATCATATTCATCTCCATCTTTTTCTAAATCTTTAAGAATAACCATCCCTTCTACAGGCTTATTATAATCATCTCCTTCGCATTCTGTACAAAGTCTATTGCGATCAGATTCTTTTAAAATTCGATGGATTTTACCATATAGTTTATCTCCTTTTTTATAGATCTCTACTATCGATCTAGGTTCACCAGTATTATCATCAATGGTCTTCCATTTACCAACAATTTCTTGTTGCGCATTTACAAAACTGGTTAATAAGAATGCTGTAATAATCAAAAAATTAGAAATATTCATTTGGATATGGAGTTTTATGTTTACGATTTCAATATAAAAAATATGGTGAAAACAAAAAAGCTATCTAGACTTAGATAGCTTTTTTGTTTTTTACTTTTATTAAAAAAGAATTACTGTAATCCTAGCATTCCGTTTTTAATTCCTTCACTAGCAGGCTCATCACCAAGCCATATTTTAAATAATGCATATTTAAAGTCACGCCCTTCGACAACACCAAGCTCTTTTCCGTTCTTAAAAGCCTTAATACCTGTATCCTTTATGTATACAATATCAAAAACATCATTTTTCACAATAGGTTCATTAAAAAATTTAATAAACTTATTAATTCTTTCGTCTAGAGCTTTTGTATTACCAAAAGTAGCTTTATTAAAACCGTCGCGTACGGCCTTTATCATTTTCTTTTGAGTAACAAAACCTGATACTATATTTAATTTTATAGCCATTGTTTCATCTGCATCAAGAATTACTCTTGGATCTTTACTTTTATTCTGCAAATAAAGTCCACCAGCATAAAGATCAATCCAGAGCATTTCACGCATCCCCGCTCCGTTTAACTTAAGATCAGTACCTCCGAAATTTTCTTCGTAAGGCAATACAGCTTTACCTACTCTAATTTGTGCCGTAGCATTAGATAAAGAGATAAGTGCAATAAATAGTAAAATAATTTTTCTCATTCGCGTTAAAGTGTTATTTGGGGTGTATTAATATTAAATTTTTCCTTTTACTACAAAAGTAGTAAAAATCTATTATGCATGCATAGTAAAAAGTAAAAAAAACGTTAAATTTATGTATTTCGTCGCTAAAATAGCGCTTTTTATCCTAAAAAGCACCTAACATTTCATTTTTTAATCCTTTGTCTGCTGGTTTATCTCCAATCCAGATATTAAATAGCGCTTCTTTAAAGTCTAATCCCTCTACATGTCCTCTTTCTACACCATCTTTATAAATCACACTACCTTTACCTTGTTCATATACAATATCGTATATCTGACCTACTTCAATTTCGTCTTTTATAAATCCAATAAACGTATCAATTCTTTTATCAATTGCAGCTGTATTATTATTTGTAGATTTCTTAAAACCTTCTCTTAAAGCAGTAACCATTTTGCTTCTTGACATCATTCCTGATAAAATATGTAATTTGATTGCCATCGTTTCATCTGCGGCAGCAATTGCATTAGCACTAGCACTTTTCTTCTTAAGATATAATCCTCCAGCATAAATATCAAAAAAGAACTTCTCTCTCATTCCTGCTCCATTAATCGTCAAGTTTTCTCCACTAAATGTTACCGTATTCGGCAATGTAGCGTCTCCAACTTTGGTTTGTGCCTGAGAGGTTCCTACAGTTACTAAAAGAATAAATAATAAGCTTAATTTTTTCATTTTTATTAAATTAAATGTTTGTATGTGGCTAAATATATTAAAAATTCTTTTTCAATTTAATAAGTGATGCATTTAATTCAAAGCCTAATAATAACAGGTTAGCATTAAGCCAGATATACACCATTAAGATAAGCATTGCCCCTATAGAACCATATAATTTATTGTAATTTGAAAAGTTATCAATATAAATACCAAACAAATAGGTGGTTACAATGATAAGTACTGTAGTCATAAATGCTCCTGGTGAAAAAAACCTGTTCATTTTACCTTCTGTGGTACCAAAATAAAAAAGTGTAGCCACAATAAGAAAAATCATCAAAACAAATAGTCCATACTTACCAAACTGAAGCCAAAAAACAGTATTGTCCATTACACCCATTTCTTTCAGGTTTTCTAGTAAGTAACTAAAATACAATGTCACTATAACGGTGATTAACAATAACGATGCCACAATTAAAGACACTCCTAAAGCTACGATATATTGCTTCACAAAATTACGATTAAGAGTAACGTGATAGGAATACTCGAATCCTGAAAACACTGTATTAATTCCATTGGTCATCAAAAACAGTGATAATACAAAAACGGTAGATAATAAACCTCCTCTAGGATTAGAAGAAATGTCATTATATATTTCTTCAAAAAATAGTTTAGATTGATTTGGTAATGCAGAAGTTATAAACTCGAAAAAACTTTCTTGAAATCCATCTATATGAATAATCGGTATTAGATTTAATAAAAACAGTAAGAAAGGAAACAGTGATAAAAAAAAGCTCCAAGAAATAGAACTAGCCCTTGCAGAAAATGTTCCTTTTACAATACCTATGGTGTAAATTTCGATTAAATCATACAGTGACAGTCCTTCAAAACCAGGAAGAATGATTTTCTTACCAATCTTGACCAAAATATTAATTAAGGGTATTTTGTTTAGTTTATCTTCAACTGCCTTTGACATATTTATACGGCTTTCAAGCTCAAATCCAGGTTGTATACCGAATGTGTAAGTGCTCCACTACTTATATAGTCTACTCCACATTCTGCATATTTACGAACTGTTTTTTCATTAATCCCACCGCTAGATTCAGTTAGACAGATATCTCCAATAAGTGTTACTGCTTTTCTGGTGTCTTCATAATCAAAATTATCAATCAATATCCGATATACTCCTGGAGTTTTTAATATTTCTTTGATCTCATTTAAATCGCGAGCTTCGACTATAATTTTTAAATCTCGATTGGTATCGGCAAGGTATTTTTTTGTTTTTTCTATAGCATTTGTAATACCACCTGCAAAATCAATATGATTATCTTTGAGCATAATCATATCATACAACGCAAACCTATGATTTTCGCCTCCGCCAATTTTTACCGCCCACTTTTCCAATGCTCTGATTCCTGGTGTGGTTTTTCTAGTATCTAAAATTTTAGTTCCTGTACCGTCTAATAATTGTACAAACTTATTGGTTTTTGTAGCAATAGCGCTCATTCTCTGCATTGCATTAAGCACTAATCTTTCTGCTTTTAAAATAGACTGAGAGCTTCCAGAAACATAAAAAGCAATATCACCATATTTTACCTTTGATCCATCTTCGATTTTTACATCTACCTTCATTTCGGGATCTACATAGTGAAATACTTTTTTGGCAAAATCTACTCCTGCCAATATCCCTTCGTCTTTCACTAGTAATTTAGCTTTTCCTTGCACAGAATCAGGAATACATGCTAAAGAGCTATGATCTCCATCTCCTACATCTTCTCTAATGGCATTAGCAATTATTAATTCAATTTCGTTATCAAATTGAGCTTTAGTAATCATATTGAATGGTTATTTTTGCTAAAGTAAAAAAAGAAGTCGGAAGTTTACTCGTAAAGAGTTTTTTCATTTTATCTTTTGTATAAAAAATTAGAAGATGAACATAAAATTAATTGCTGTCGGTAAAACAGATCATAAACTACTAGAAAGTCTTATTGCTGATTATATAAAAAGATTGGGGTTTTATGTCAAATTTACTTTTGAAATCATACCCGATATAAAGAATGCAAAAAATCTAAGTGAAGCACAACAAAAAGATAAAGAAGGAAAACTTATTCTAGACAAAACAACAACTTCTGATGTTTTGATAGTATTGGATGAAAATGGTAAACAATACGATTCTGTGCACTTTTCTGAAGTTTTACAAAAACATATGAATAGTGGTATTAAACAATTAATCTTTGTTATCGGTGGTCCTTATGGGTTTAGTCCAGAAGTATACAATCGCGCAAACGGAAAGCTTTCTCTATCTAAAATGACCTTTTCGCATCAAATGATTCGTTTATTTTTTATTGAACAATTGTATCGCGGATTTACTATTCTAAAAAATGAACCTTATCATCATCGTTAGGGTTAAATAATCGATCCCTATTATGTATTCCTCTTTTTAATTGTGGAATCAGTGCTCTTTTAACAGGCAAATAGCTTATATCTATTTTTTCATCTTTATTCCTAATTATATTAAGATCTACTTGTTTATCCACTCTGCCATAATAGATGCTTCTCCATACAATTTGATCTCCTTCTCTTAACCCTGCTTTATATGCATTAGATGTGCTATCTACAGCTAAGACTTTATACGTTTCTGAATTTTCTTTAAATCCTAAATCGAAAACATCTGTATCTGGTATATATTCTAATCCAAATTGATTAAACATCTTGTCTAACTCTATTAATTCGCCATCAATAATATGTGTTTTGTGAAATGAAGAAATATCTTCTTTCAGGTACTTATTAACCACTTTTCTAAAGAATGCTGAGTTTACTTTTTGATTCTGATCTATGGACGATTTAAAGATATCTTGCATTATATTATCTAAACTGTGTTTTCCGTTAGAGTCCTTTTGGATTTTAAGATCCAAAATAAATGCATAAACCGCTCCTCGATAATACGGAAGTTTACCATAATGTCTGTCTGACCAATAATTATCGTAGGTAATTTCAGAATTAGGGCTTGAGGCAACAGGAGAAGTGAATAAATCTCTAATGGTTCTATTGACCTCATCAACAAAATAATTTGCATCCAGATTGTTTATTTTATGAGTAGCAATATTTTTAAAGGTATAATACTCTGTAAAACCTTCGCTAAACCAATATTGCTCTTCTTCATTTTCATTTTGTATAGTGTTACCTATCCAATTATGCATTAGCTCATGATTAAAAAGATAAACCATTTGATCGATAGAAGTATTCTTATTGTTAGAAACGGTTGTAGCAAAAGAATTGGTTAATCCTGTACCACCAAATCCACTACCACGTTCTTGAAAGAATGGAAGCATCGTTACAGTAAAATATTTTTGAGTATGATCTTGCCAAAAATCTCTCTGAGCTTCGATAGTAGTTTTTAAGAGATTGGAAATATCTTTATCTGCATAGGAAACCCATTTTCCTCTTGTTGCCAGAATCACTTCGTTATTTTTTACATTGTTTTTAAAAGTTCTAAAATCACCTCCAACAAAAATAGCAGTATGAAACTCCTCTTTTTCAATATTTTCAATCAATTGGTACTTTTTTTGACTACCAAAACTATTATGAATTACATAGTCATCAGGAAAATCTTCCCAACGTAATTCTATATTTAGCACATCATCAGGATTAGGTCCTAAATATGAAGGAAGCATAAACATGTTGTGAGAAAAAATATGAAAATAAGTTTCATTAATTATCGGCCTGTACCTGGTCTTAGAACTAAGGCCTTTACGGTCCTGCTTTAAAGTATATTCAAAATCTAAGAGTCGTACTTCTTTAGGGTGTTCTATAATTACCCACCCACTATCTTTATTAACTGTAACATTTCCTTTCTCATTTAGCAACTGCATATCCTTAATGCAATTATAAATGTCCTTTTCACCCCAAGCTTCATTTTGAAATGACAGTTTTGTAATTCCTCCAGAATCTGCTTCAAAAGACATGTTAACCTTCAGCATAGACAAGCTGTCTTTTGTTATTGGCGAAATTCTGTAAGAGATTGTTTTAATATCTGTTCTGTTACAGGAAAGTAATGCAACGAATACCAACCCAAGTATCACTATATTCCTCATATTAAATTGATTGATTGACTAATAAAATGACGTGTTAAATTTATATTCGTTGCAAACTTTGCGGTGCAGCTATTATTATTCTTTAATTAGCTCCCTAAGATCATTAAAAGCATCTATCAAGTCATCCACAAGATCTATTGATACAGCTTCTTTGTCCAAAAAGACAGATAGTTTTCCTTTTCTTAGTTTCACTTTATATACCTCTTCTCCTTGGTTATTATAATTCCAGGTATAAGATCCATAGTTTTTGGACATTTTTGCATCTAAGTGATCATTTAAGAACCTTTTCACCTCTTCAGTTTTATGAGATGGGAAACTTGCGTTTAATGTATAAACATCATCGGTATTAGAAATAGAAATATTTATTTTATACCCTTTCCCGCTAGTATCATCACTAGAATATTTAACTGTTACTTTAGAGTTAGAAGTTGTTTGTGCATTCACTGAAGGTATAGCAAATGCTATACATAACATAAAAATGATTGTTTTCATAATACTCGTTTTTTGATTAATGATCCACCTTAGGTGGACAGATTATTGATTGATGTTTGTAATTATTTGATTTTAAATTTCTTCTGATTTAGAAGTTATTTTTTTTAATTCTTCTCCAACTTGTTTAAACCTTTTAATTAGTTTATCAGATGCCAATTCCTTACTAACATTAATTCGTAGTTTGTTTCCCTTTAATTTTATCTCATACATCTCTTCTTCGTCCACCATTTCAACCCAAAGAAATGTATCTTCTTTGATTTTCATTTTTTCTTCTCCAAACTGACTTACTAAATATGATTTTACATTAGATTTTAAGGATTTCATAAACCTAACTTTTATTCTATAGTCATCATCCATGTCTAACACAGTAAAGGATCTATAGTATTTTTTATTAGGAGAATCCGAGTCATATAACATCGAAAATTCTGATGAAGATTTTGTTGACTTTGTTTCTGTTGTTTGCGCTTTGATCGCAGATAAACTAAAAATTAAACTTGCTATTAATACTATTAATGTTCTCATGATATTCGTTTTTTGATTAATGATTGAAATATTTTATATCGTACTGATATAGTTATTTTTATAAACTTTTATTGACCTCCATATATTCTGAACAGATTTTATTAACTCCTTATCTTCTTCTAAAGAAGTATTCATAAAAAATATAGCTCCTATTTTTTCATTTTTGTTAAAATACATCAGTGTAAGGATACCTGGATCAGATCCGTTATGGCCCATTTTTCCTTTTGGAGACACTTCCCAGAAAAAGCCATAATTATCTTTTATTTCTTTTGTGGTATTAAACTGTGCTTTGGATATTTTAGGGGACATCATTTCTGCAAATGATTCCTGCTTCAGGATTTTACCCGATCCATAATGACCATTCATTAATTCTTGTAGATATAGTGTAAGATCTTTAATACTACTCCTAATTCCGCCATCTGGATACGTTATCAAACTATACCTAGGTATTTTCGTTTCCTTTTTCTGTATACGTTTTAGCATGCTTAGACATATCAATTGAGGCGTATGACCATCCTGTATTATTCATATCCAACTTATCAAAAATGAATTTTTTAGTGTATTCCTCAAATGGAGTTTCGGTTGCTAATTCAATTACATAAGCGAGTAAAGCCGAACCAATATTTGAATACTCATAGCGTTCTCCTGGCTTTTGTTTTTTGAAATTATTCTTAGAATACCAAGATCCTTTTATATGTAAATGATTGTAAAGAAATTCTTTAAGACTATATTTCTTGTTAGAAGACATCGCTTTATATTCCTTTTGTTCCGTCTTTGTATAATTTCCTAAATCCAACATACTACCTTTCTCCAAAACATAGCTTTTTTCATAAACTTCTGTATCTAAAATAGAAGAAGTATGTGTTGCTAAATGTTTTACTAAAATTGGTGTTTCTTGAAATTTAGGGTGTTCTACTTTAAAAGGAAGAATGTCATTAATTGGAGTATCTTCTGATAGTTTACCTTGTTCAATAGCTTTCATAAGTGCTATTCCTATAAATGTTTTAGAAACAGATCCTATATTTTGTATTGTGTTAACTGTGTATCCTTTTTGTTCTTCCTTATCAGCATATCCAAATCCTTTTTCAAAAAGAATCTTATCTGGTGTGATAACTGAAACACCAAAGCCACTAATATTACTATTCTTATAAATAGAATCTAATTGGTGTTCTAATTCTTGAACATTTGTTTGACTGATGACACTATACCCTATAAAAAAGATAAGTCCCTTGATTACTGTTTTCATATGATTTGATTTTGATTGATGTAAGCTTTTTATTCTAAATTAAAAGTAAGCCCAACTCCTCTTACACTTTCGATAGTTATGTTTTTATCTTGTTTAAAATATTTTCTTAGTCTACTGATAAACACATCCATACTTCTTCCTGAAAAGAAATCATCATTCCCCCAAACATCTTTTAATAAATCTTCTCGTTTTATCATTATATTTTTATGATCGTATAGATATTGAATCAATATAGTTTCCTTCTCAGTTAGCTTTTGTTTTTCTTCATTTAGTTTTAAACAGTGATTAATTGGATCAAATTTATACGCGCCAATTGATATAACTTCTTCTCTTATAGATTGAATTCTTTGCGAACGTTTTAGAATATTCTGAAGCCTTAACACTAGAATATCCGCTTCAAAAGGTTTAACTATATAATCATCCGCTCCAAGTTTTAATCCTCTGATTTTATCTTCTTTCATTTTTTTGGCAGTAAGAAATACAAAAGGAATTTCAGGATTTAACTCAATCACTTTTTCTGCCAACGTAAAGCCATCCATTTTAGGCATCATCACATCAAAAACACAGATATCAAATTGTTCTTGAGAGAAAACTTGCAAAGCCTCTTTACCATCTTGAGCCCAAACCACTTTGTACCCATGAAGTTCTAAATATTGTTTTAAGATACTTCCGAAATCAAAATCATCTTCTGCTAATAATATATGCTGCATAATTATTCGTTTATAGGTAGTGTTATGGTAAATGTGGTTCCTAAATCTGGTTTACTTTCTAAAGTAACAGTTCCTTGATGTGCTTTAACAATCTGGCTTGTATAAAATAATCCTAGCCCTAATCCTTTTACATCATGAACATCTCCTTTGCTAATTCTATAGAATTTTTCAAAAATCTTGCGCTGTTCCTTCTCATGAATTCCTATTCCATTATCATGAATGGATATTTCATATTGATCCTCTTTTAAATAGGTTCTAAAGATTAATTCTACTTTTTCTTTACCATACTTGACAGCGTTATCTAAAACATTTAGTAAAGCAGTGGTAAACATAAATTTATCGATACTCAAATAAACTTCTCTAAATTCAATCTTTGAAATAATACTCACATTTTTATCCTGAACGGATAATTCAAAATCTTTAAGTACATTTTGAAAATACGTATCATCCAGAATCTTTTCTTTTTTAAGAACAATTTCCTCTGATCCTAAACTATTGGTAACTACCTGATCTACTAATTTTTGTAATCTAGTATTCTGACGATCCAAAATATCCAATGTGTTAGAAAAGGCGTCTGGAGTATTCTGAATTTCGGTTTTTCTTAAACTTTTAGAGGCTATTCCTAAAGTTGCCAATGGAGTTTTAAGTTCATGAGTGATATTATTAATAAAATCAGTTTTTATATCGGCTAACTTTTTCTGACGAATTAGATTTCTAATAGAATAGAATAATAAACTCACTACAAATAGAAGTAATAGTACCGAAACTATAAATATCGTTGACATTTGACTAAACACTATCCGTTTCCATCCAATAATATTTATATAATCAACCGTTCTCACTTCTATATCTAATGAAACATCGATCATACCTCCATTAATATCATTCTCATAATCCAAATCAGTAAACCACCTAGCTTTACTCATTACAACTTCATCTTTCTTTGAGAATTTTTCTCCAAACACATATACATTTTCTCCAGAAGCAGCAGAAAAAATCGTATCCATTTTTTCATCTTCAAAAATCACGATACTTTTAATATCCTTTTTATATTGTATATCATATTCTAAATTACGGCTAGCGATTTCATTTTTATAGTAGGATATAAATAGATCGTTTAAAGAATCTGTTTTGGGCTTAAAACTATTCAGCGCTTCTTTTTTCTGGATATTATTCTTTTTATATTCTGCAAGACTTTCGCTTAAGTATGTATACCAAAGTTCTCCTAAGGAATCCATCTCTTTAGTATTATCAATATTATTGATAGCTTTCTTAGTTTTCCTAATAAAAGCATCTTTCTTTAACTGATACGTGTTATGAATCAAATACGCTTGTATAGTAGAAAGAGCTAACAAGGCTATGATTGATGTAATGATAAGTGTATTTATTTTCTGCTTCATTATAAAGATTCTTTAATAATATCTATTGCTTTTTGCAATTGATCTTGGGTATCTAAGATATAATGTTTTGGTATAAAATTCTCTCTTGGTTGTCCTGAAATATGAAATAACTTTTCTACTGGAATTTGAAAACCAATTTGAGTTTCTGGTAATGTATAATTGTAAATTGCTCCTAATAAATCAGCCATATCAGTTCCAACAACCTCTGCTCTATTCATTCCATCTAGACCTATCGTAATTCCTTCTCCCATGCTACCCGTCCATCTACCGCATAATACAACAAGTGGTTTATAGTAATTTTCACCTCTAGGAGCAACTAACTCTATGGTATTTCTCTTTACATCATACAACTTTTGTTCATAAGGGAAACTATGGCGTTGATAAGGTGTTTCTTCTGTAATAAAACGTCCCATTATAGCTCTTGCTACAGAAGTATTCCCTCCACTTGGAGTATCTCTAAGATCCAAAATGATTCCTGTTGTATTTCTAAGGTTATTCATTACTTTATCAAAGGCTATGATCGTTTCATTGATTCCCAAAGAATTATTTATTCTTATGTATCCAATGTTTCCTTCAATAATTTTTCCTTCTACAAGATGAATGCCTTGAGTGTTTTTTACTTTTTCAGGAGAGAATGTTAATGATCCATTAACATTAATTATTCTTTTGGTATTATGAGTTCCTGCAATTAAAAGGTTGGCTGCATACTCATACATTTCATTAGTATGCTTATCAACGCTTTTAGGCAAATATACTTTTATAGCTTCCTTAATTGAGATTCCGTGATATCCAGTTATTCGCATCCCTAATTTTAATCCTGATGCTTGTGCTGGAAAACCATCTCTAATAGCTTTAATAATAAAATGATCATTTTCGTATGAAACCCAAAGATCTGTGCCTGTTGGAAGCATTCTACTTGATGAAATTAAATTTGTATTAAGTCCAACATGCCCATTGTACAGCTCATTATTCGTCATTTCTAAAAGCCGAATAAAATCATCATCATTTTGTATTGTATCCACTGAAGGTTGGTACATTCTTCTTACCTTATTCCAATCAATTTTTTGGGTATCAAAATATCCAAAGTACTGATCCACAGTTTTCCAATACTGATCAAAATCTCTCTGATACTTTGTTTGTCCAAAAGAACTGGATACGATACATACAATGATGATGATTCTTAACATTACTATTCGTTTTTTGATTGTTGATGAGATCAAATTTATTATATAACATTGATGAAGCCTTAGGATTTAAGGTCGTTAACCCTGCATTAACGTTAATAAGATACTGGTTTGTTATAAAACAAAGGATTACTGGAGTTAAGTTAATGGCTACACAAAAGGATTAATTATTACATTTGCGAACTAAAACAACTTTCTTTTCATGCAAGGATATTTAAAGCTTATTAAATTTGATAATCTAATTCTTATAGCCATAGCTCAGCTCTGTATTAAATACGGGCTTTTTGAGCCTTTTGATATTGATATAACTTTAAATGGTTTCGGAATTTTTCTTTTAATAATTTCTACTATCTCTTTGGTTGCAGCCGAAAATGTAATGCTCGAGATACAAGATAAAGAGCATCCAAATGCCAAAGGACTTATGAATGGAATACTATCAGAAAAGGTTGCCAATCGTTTGTTTATAATTTTTAATGTAATTGGTGTTTGTATTGGTTTTTATTTATCCAATATCATAGGAAAACCAAAGTTGGCCGCTTTATTTATTGTTGTTTCTGGTATCTTTTATATCTATGCAACACATCTAAAGGAAATTCTGGTACTTAAAAATGTTTTAGTAGGAATTATGATGGCTTTGGGTTTAATTGCTGTTGGAATTTTTGATTTACTTCCAGCAATTACTGAAAAAAACTTGGCTTCTCAAAAAGTGATTTTTCTAATCATAGTTGATTATTCCTTTTTTGCTTTTATCGTTGTAACTATTAGAGAAATTGTGAAAGATTGTCTCATGATTGATAAAGATCATAATGCAGGAATACGAACAATTCCTATTGTTTTAGGAAAAGATCGCACAACCAAGCTTATCAGTGGATTAACTATTATTCCGATTGCATTAATTATCTATTATGTATACACCTATTTATTTAGTAATTCTGTAGCAGTGGTGTTAGTTTTGGGGATATTAGTAGCTCCTCTTTTATATTTTATGTTTAAGAGTTGGAACGCAGAGACCAATAAAGATTTTAAGACACTTAGTCTAATTTTAAAATTAGTATTGTTTTTAGCCTCATTATCGTTATTGTTATACCAGTTTATTTTAAAATAAGTTATGCTAAAGGATATACTAAAAAATTATAATCTTATTCTAGCTTCAGGATCCCCACGAAGGCAACAATTTTTTAAAGATCTTGATTTAGATTTCACTATTCAATTAAAAGAAATTGAAGAAATATATCCTGATCATCTTAAAGGTTCCGAAATATCAGATTATTTAGCCAAACTAAAATCAACCGCATTTACAAAGCTTGCACCAAATGACATCCTTGTCACCAGCGATACGATCGTATGGCATCGTAATCAAGCTATAGGGAAACCTAAAAATATTGAGGATGCTAAAGCAATGATCGCTTCATTGTCTGGTGATACACATAAAGTGATAACCTCAGTTTGTTTTAAGACGTCCAATGCTACTAAAATTATCAATCAAACAACAAAAGTTACTTTTAAGGCGCTTACTACTGAAGAAATAGATTATTATGTAAATACATTTTTACCAATGGACAAAGCTGGTTCTTATGGTATACAAGAATGGATTGGATACATTGGTATCACGCATATTGAAGGAAGCTATTTTAATGTTATGGGGTTACCCGTACAACTTGTTTATGAAACGTTAATAGAAATTGCTAGATCATAGCTTTGTTGTAATTTAGACTCATGAACCCTGTTACGCTATAGTATCTAGATAAAATCTACTAGTTATTTACTTATACATATTCTTAACAGTAATTATTCATCCTGTTTTACTACTAAAGAAGCATTAAAAATTACATTATGAAAAAGTCATTGCTATTGTTCGGAGTACTTGGGGTATTAGTAATTGTTGCGTGTAGCAATATCAAAGCTGATGGAGTTTCCAAAACTAAGATCGACATAAATACTGAAAATCAAAAAACGAAATTAGAGTCTTCGAAAAAACGCTCTCCCGATTTCAAAAAATACTGGTATGCTGGTGATGCTGAAATTACGTCATACGAGCTAGAACAAGCAAGATATGGGGAAATAAGAAAAGGAAAAGCTGTTTTAATTTATGTAACCGAAGATTTTTTATCAAAGGAACAAGTCAAAGCAGATTACCAAAAATCTGATAATATCCCAGTACTTAAACTAAATGCTACTAAAAAATTTAATACTGGTATCTATCCTTATTCGATTATGCAAAGTACTTTTTATCCAGTATCAGACAATAAACATGCAATTAAAATCTCTAGCTCTATGCAAGAATGGTGTGGACACGTGTATGCGCAATTAAACAACAGAAAGGAGTTTGAAGTAATATCACATTCTTATTTTCAAGGAGAAGCAGATCAGAATTTCACATTAGAAAAAGCTATTCTTGAAAACGAATTATGGACTAAAATCAGAATTGATCCTGACAATTTACCACAAGGAGATGTACAAATTATTCCTTCATTCGAATATAGTAGACTAAGGCACAAAGAAATAAAAGCATATACTGCAAAAGCCTCTTTAACAAAAGACACAAATCTAGACACCTATACGATAACGTATCCAGAACTAAATAGAAGCGTCAGTATCGTTTTTAATAATTCTTTTCCTCATGAAATAGAAAGTTGGACAGAAACTTTCAAAAGTGGATTTGGTCCGAATGCGAAAGAACTTACCACAAAAGCTACAAAATTAAAGCGTATTAAATCAGCATATTGGGGTAAAAACAGTAATACGGATGAAGCATTACGAAATGAATTAGGGCTAAAATAAAATATATTAGCGAATAATCAATTCATAAAATAAAAGTAACTATAAAACTAATCAACCATACTATAATGAAAAAACTATCAGAATCAGAAATACAAGAGCGTTTAAAGGATATTGACGGATGGGAATATCATGATAATGCGATTCATACCACGTTCGAATTTAATGACTTTAAAGATGCCTTTTCTGTAATGACTCGTATTGCATTTGAGGCTGAAGCACAACAGCATCACCCAGATTGGGCTAATGTTTATAATAAATTAGCCATAAGTCTATCCACACATGATGCTGATGGCGTAACAGAAAATGATTTTACACTTGCCAAAATAATTGATGATATTATAGTAGGAGATTGATAAATTCAACAGGATTGGGTTTGTTAAAAAAAACCATTCTACTTATGTTTGTATTCAGATTTTAAATTTAGATTATGGGAAGAGCTTTTGAGTTCAGAAAGGCACGTAAAATGAAACGTTGGTCAGCAATGTCCAAAGCGTTTACTCGTATTGGTAAAGACATTGTAATGGCTGTAAAAGAAGGAGGTCCTGATCCTGATTCTAATTCACGCCTAAGAGCAGTCATTCAGAATGCTAAGGCGGTTAATATGCCCAAAGACAATGTAGAACGTGCTATTAAAAGAGCTTCCGACAAAGATCAAAGTGATTATAAAGAAGTCCTTTTTGAAGGATATGCTCCACACGGTATTGCAATTCTTGTAGAAACTGCCACTGATAATAATAATAGAACAGTTGCTAATGTGAGATCATATTTCAATAAATGTGATGGAAATTTAGGGACTTCGGGCTCTGTAGAATTTATGTTTGATCATACCTGTAATTTTCGAATTAATGCAGAAGGTCTTGATCCCGAAGAATTAGAATTAGAATTTATTGATTTTGGTGCTGAAGAAGTTTTCCAGGACGAAGATGGAATATTAATATATGCTCCTTTTGGTAGTTTCGGCGCTATTCAAAAAGAATTAGAAAGTCGTGAGATAGAAATTTTATCATCTGGTTTTGAAAGAATCCCTCAAGTCACTAAAAAACTTACTCCAGAACAAGCTGCTGATGTTGAAAAACTTCTAGAAAAGATTGAAGAAGATGATGATGTACAGAATGTTTATCACACTATGGAAGAATCTTCTTCTGATGAGTAAATAAAAGAATAACAATACTTTATGAAAAGACTGCCTGTAAAGCAGTCTTTTTTTGTTATGTTTAAATTCACTTTTCGACCAAGATAAAAATTAGCACATTTATGAGACAACTGATTTATATTGCATTTCTAAGTTTTGGATTACTTTCGCAAGCTCAGCACATGAACAATGTAACCTTAGGTGAAATTATTACTAAAAACGCAGATACTATTGCGGGAGTTACTGGAAATTGGCAATTTGTATACAAAGAAACTCCTATGCTATGTGTAACAGATGCTACCAATAACAGAATGCGTATTATTGCACCGATTACAGAATCAGATAATCTCGATAAAGATTTATTACTAGATTCTATGACCGCGAATTTTCATTCTGCACTTGATGTAAAATATGCAATCTCTAATGGAATTCTTTGGTCTGCCTATGTTCATCCGTTAAAGGAATTGAGCACAGAACAAGTAGAAAGTGCTATTTCTCAAGTATATCTTGCGGCAAAAACTTTTGGCACCACATTCTCTAGTACAGAATTAATTTTTGGTGGTGGAAATGTAGAAGAAAAACAAGAAGAAGAAATCAAAAAAGAAAATATTCGTAAATTTTAATCCTCAGGTTCAAAACTATATTCAGGAACTTTTCCCTTTACGCCTTTAAAAAAATCATACATAAACTTGATGTCCTTTTCTATATCATCTGTAGGATAAAATGCTGATGAAATTTGTATTTTCTTTTGACCAAAATTAAATGCTACCATAACAATAGGTACATTGGCCGTTTTAGCGATATAATAAAATCCTGTTTTCCAAGAAGATACTTTTTTTCTTGTTCCTTCTGGAGCTAATGTTAACCTTAATTCTTCACGTTTCTTAAACTCCTTAGCAATAGCTTCTACTTTATTCTGCCCTGAAGTTCTATCCAATGGGATACCTCCTACTTTCTTAAAATACCATCCAAATGGCCATTTAAAAAGTTCTTTCTTTCCCATAAAACTTATTTTGACTCCTGCCACTTGTCTTACAAGCAAACCCATATAAAAGTCATGCCAACTCGTATGAGGAACAACAATAACCACGCACTTCTTTATATGATCACCATCAAAATCTCCTATCATCTTCCACCCCATTATTTTATGAAATATAAAAGATGATAATTGCCTCATAATGTTACTTTAGATTTAGGATTACAATGTACGATAAATTGCCTTAAGGATATCTGCGTTTATCTTTTCCTGCCAATTCTTACCTAAAGCATTTTCCCATAAAGGCGATAAACCAAGAGCAACAGAAGCCATAACATCTAATTGCTTTTCTGTGACATTGGCACAAACTCCTGAAGGTAGTTCAATATTATGAACTTCTTTCATTTTCTTAAATAGTGCTACACCTTCTGGATAGTATTCTCCTAATTTATCAAACACAATACAATTACCAATTCCATGTTTAACACCTAATACATAGGCAAGACCATAACTCATAGCATGTGCTACACCTACTTGAGAATATGCAATACTCATCCCTCCATGCCAAGACGCCATCATCAACTTAGCATCTGCTTCTTCCTTTGCCAACGTATTATCCAAAAATATCTCTTTACACAAATCATACGCCTTTTCACCATAACTCTGGCTAAATGCATTTAGATATGTCCCTTTTAAAGATTCGATACAGTGAATATAACAATCCATACCCGTATAGAACCATTGATCTTTAGGTACATCTTTTATCAGTTCAGGATCTAATATTACCTGATCAAAAGGTGTAAAATCAGAATTAATACCTAGTTTTTTTTCAGGACCCGTCAATACAGTTGTTCTCGACACTTCTGCTCCTGTTCCCGAAATTGTGGGAATCCCAACATGATAGACAGCTTTATTCTCAACCAAATCCCAGCCTTGGTACTCGGTAGCACTCCCTGTATTATTTATCATAATAGCAACAGCCTTCGCCAAATCCATTATGGATCCTCCACCAATACCAATAATTCCACTTGGTGTAAAGCTATGTGTTCTTTTTATTTCTGAAACGAGCAAATCTACTTGAGTAGTCTTAGGTTCTTCTTCTGTAGATATGTATATTATTTTGTCATTACCAGATAAGTCTATTCTATCTTCAATAAATGCTTTATTATTTTCAAAAACATCATCTATAAGATAAATAAAAGGGGCTCCATTCTTTCTTTCTGAAGAAAGGATTTGATCAATTTGGTTAAATGATCCTTTACCAAAAACCACTCTTGGTACCATAGGAAAGTTCTTATGGATGGATTCTTTAACCTCAGGAGTAACAGTAGATGTAATATTCAAAAAATTCTGTTTATTAATTAATTTTCTAGCTTTTTCTAAATCTTCTGGGGTATCTATTTCCACACCTTCATGATGAGTTTCTATCATTTTAATATTCTTACCATATTCCAGGTATCGAATACATTCAATTTTTTCTGAAGCTTCTAAAGTTCTCATCGGTAGGCGATAAAAATCTAAAATAGCTTGTTTTCGAAATGCATAAATCCCTTTATGCTTATAATATGTATGGTTTATTTCTTTATCTCTAGGATATGGGATTGGAGCACGTGAAAAATAAAGTGCATAATCATCTTTATCCACAATCACCTTAACACTGTTAGGGTTTACAATATCATCCCAATCATTCATTGGAGTCATTAGGCTTGCCAAATCTATTCGGTCCGCATCTTCTTCCTGAAAAACCTGTAAAACCTTTTCTAAGCTTTCTCTTTCAGTAAAAGGTTCATCTCCTTGAACGTTGACAACAATATCAACATCCATTTGTTCTACTGCCTCAGCAATCCTATCACTACCACAATCATGTTCTTTGATACTCATAATTGCTTTTCCTCCATGAGATGTGATTTCATTATAGATAATATCACTATCCGTAACTACATATACCTCACTAAACAAGGATGTATTTACTGCGGCTTCATAGGTTCTTAAAATCACTGTTTTACCCTCAAGATCCTGCATTAATTTCCCAGGAAATCGGGATGCAGCATATCTCGCAGGAATCATTGCGATCGTTTTTAGCTTAGTTTTGTTCAAAATTGCTTGCTTTTTGCAGGGTCAAAAATAACTTTTTTAAATCGATTTTCAAGAAGACCGAGCGAATAGTTTTTTATAAACCTTTCTTAAACCAAAGAACAACAATATTACTAATATAATTGCCAAAGGCGCTATAAAAATAGATACCAAAGACATAATTGAAGCTGTTCCTGTTTCTACAGTAGCAATAGCAGGATTTGCTAATCCTCCAGTTGTTGCTGTAGATGTTAATCGAGACGCTCCCATAGTACTTTTTACCGTTGTTGCTGTCCCTCCACCTGCAATAATAGCAAGAGCCCAAGTAACCACAGGGCTCAGGTTTGCAACAGTTGATACCATAACTGCTGTTCCTGCAATCGCCGCAAGCGGAATCGCTATCGTATCGAGCAAATTATCAAACCATGGAATATAATAGGCCAGAATCTCGACTACTGTAGCTATAGATAAAACGATTAAGGCTATGTTACTCCCTACCCATTCCCAATCAGAATTTAAAGGAATAACGCCATAATGACCCGCTAAACTAACTGCTAATAGTGGTAAAAACACTCTAAAACCAACAGAAGCTGCTAGTCCGATCCCCAAACATATACTTAAAATTGTTTCTTCCATTTTTTTTAAATATTAGTTTTCGATAAAAAAATCATCCTTAAACCCAATAAGATACAATTTTTGTTTAGCACGTGTAACTGCAGTATACAACCAACGTAAATAATCTTTATTGATTCCTTCTGGAAGATATGGTTGTTCTATAAAGACAGTATCCCATTGACCTCCTTGTGATTTATGACAAGTGATTGCATAGGAGAATTTTACTTGTAACCCATTAAAAAACTTGTTGTTCTTTACTCCCAGAAATTTTTTATATTTCGACTTCTCTCCTTCAAAATCTTTCATTACCTCTTGATACAACTTATTAGATTCTTCATAAGATAATGAAGGCGTTTCTGAAGTTAACGTATCCAAAATCAATACCGTTTCCAATGGTTTTTGATCTGGATAATCTACCATAGCAATTTTTACTTCTGCAAAGCGGAAACCGTATAATTCTTTAATTGCATAGATTTCAAGTATTTTAATAATATCTCCATTAGCTATAAAACCTGCTTCACTTTTAGCATCCAACCAGAAATAATTATTCTTAACCACCATCAAATAATCTCCTGCAGAAAGTTCTTCTTCTTGAAAAAGTATTCTGGATCGTATTTGTTGATTATAAGTATTCGCTCTTTTATTAGATCTTAGTATAATTACTGATTCTTCGTGACCAGAACTGGCATAAGAATCATTTAGTGCATCCATAATATCATGACCATCTATTAATCGAATGATATCAGGATATCCGTTTACATCAAACTGAAAAGATTCATAAAACCCATCATTTAACAATTCTCTTAATGAAGTTGCATTCATAAGAATACCACTATTTTCTGCCTGTCTTACCACTTCATCTAATTCTATCTGTGTGACTTCTTTATTAAATCCCATAGATAGCGTATCTGGATCCAATGCAGGACTTACTTCTAATTTTACAGGTGGCAACTGTGCTGTGTCTCCAATAAAAAGGACTTTACAATTATGTCCAGAGTACACATACATCATTAAATCATCTAAAAGTGATCCATTCTCAAATAATTTACTATCACTAGGTGTATCTGGTATCATAGAAGCTTCATCAACTATAAAAACCGTATTTCTGCTTTTATTTTGTTTTAATTGAAAAGCAAGACCACCACTACTTGTTTTTTTGGGGTAATATATATTTCTATGTATCGTCTGCGCATGTCTACCCGAATAATTACTAATTACTTTAGCAGCACGACCTGTAGGCGCTAACAAAACGGAGCTAAGTTTTGCTTTCCACAGGTTTTTAACCAATGTTCCTATTAAAGTTGTTTTTCCTGTACCTGCATACCCTTTGAGCAAAAAAAGTGAATCTTTTGATCCTGATAAGATGAAAGCAGAAAGTTTCTGAAGTACAACATCTTGTTTTAGAGTGGGTTCAAAAGGAAAATCGTTTTTAAGTAGTTGGTAAAATTCTGTTTCCCTCATGAAATATCGGTAATAATTAAATCTATAATTTGTTAATAAATCAAAGATAACAATGATTTTTTGGCTATAAACTTTTACGATTAAAAAAAAATTGTAGATTTGCGTATACACTAATGTCTAAAAGCTAAATTATAAAATGAAAATTGTTCTTCAATTAGTTCTATGGGTAGTTATCGCAGCCTTGGGATACCTGGTATATAATTCTGTTATGGGTCCAGTAAGATTCAATAAAGTAAAAGAAGTGCGTTATGCACAAGCAATTGAAAGCTTAAAGGATATCCGAAAAGCCGAGTTAGCTCATAAAACAGTAACTGGAAAGTTTGAGAAAGATCCAGCTAAATTAATTGCTTTTATAGATACAGCTAAGTTCACACTTACGCAACGTAGGGATTCTAGCTTTATCAGTTTTAACAAAATACTACAAATCGACGAACCAAGAGATACTGTTGTAGTTGATACACTTGGGTATGCTTCAATTAAGGATTCCTTATTTCAAGGAAGTGATCGTTATAGAAATATGATGACAGTTCCTGTTGAAGGTAAAGATGCTAAGTTTGATCTTGATGCTGGTTTTATTGATAAAAATGGAATTAGGATCGCTGTTTTTGAAGCAAAAGTTGCTAAAGATATCTTATTACATGATCTTGATAAAGATTTGTTATTTCAAGAAAAAGAAGTGCAATCGGTAGATGGTGTAAATGGTACACATCTTTCTGTAGGATCTATGATAGAAGTAAATACTACTGGTAACTGGCCTAAATCTTATGGTTCAAACGACCAATAATAATACAGAAACCACAAAATACATATTGTCCATTCAGGTAAGCCTGAATGGACTTTCTTTTTGCACAGTAAATTCTGACAATGAGATTATTGCTCTGGAGCAGGAGAATTTTGGGATGCAATTGTCTCCAGAACAGACTTTGGATAAAATCAAAAATGCTTTTAATACTTACCCTCAACTAAAATACGATTTTAGTTCTGTTGAAGTTATTTATCAAAACGACCTGTATACATTTGTACCAAAGGCTTTATTTGATCAAGAGTTGCTTAAAGAGTATCTAAAGCATAATATAAAAATATTAGAAAACGATTTTATCGTATATGATGAGTTAGATCAACACGATCTTGTTACGGTATATATCCCGTACATCAACATCAATAATTTCTTTTTTGAAGCTTTTGGTTCTTTCACTTTTAAGCACTCATCTTCCGTATTGATTGACACACTTCTTTCTAAAGAAAAAAATAACGAAGCTGCTTGCGTATATGCGCATATGCATGCCGCTAGTTTTGACCTTATTGTAATAAATAAAGGTAAATTGGTGCTTGGTAACTCATATATTTATGATTCTAACGAGGACTTTTTATACTATTTGATGTTTACCGTAGAGCAATTACGATTGAATCCAGAAGAATTTCAGCTAATTTTTCTTGGAGACATCTCTAAAAATAGTGATTGCTATACATTGGCTTACAAATATATTCGTCATATAGATTTTGGGAATAAAAATGAAGCAATTAAAATTTCAGAATCCTTATTACCAATAGAAGCGCACCAACATTTTGTTTTACTAAGTAATTTTTGATATGCGAATTATTTCTGGAATATATAAAGGAAAGCGATTACAGGCTCCAAAAAAACTACCTGTACGTCCTACAACAGATATGGCAAAAGAGGGGTTGTTTAATATTTTAAACCATCATTATGTCTTTTCTCAAGTCACTCTTTTAGACTTATTTGCAGGAACAGGTAATATCAGTTATGAATTTGCTTCTCGCGGATCACAACAAATTACTGCTGTAGATGCTCATTATCCCTGTGTAGGATATATAAAAAGTATTGCCAAAGAATTGGATTTCAATATTGAAACTATTAAAAGCGACGTCTACAGTTATCTCGAAAAGGTAAAACGAAAATCGGATATCATCTTTGCAGATCCCCCTTATGATTTCACAACAGAACAGTTTCAAAAAATTGCAACCTTAGTTTTTGAGAACGATCTTCTCAATAAAGATGGCGTATTAATCATTGAACACTCCAAACACACCAACATTGATAATACTCCTAATTTTAGTCATTCCCGAAAATACGGAGGATCTGTATTTAGTTTTTTTGAAAAATAATTAACTCTAATACACACTCTATCCAGTCATTACAGAAGTTCGTATTGAATACTCATCAATACTAGGAAGGTTGCTAAGTGAATAAATTTGATGTGAAGTATTACTTATAATATCCTCGTAAAAAGCCAATATTTTGGCATCAAAACCTGGAGTATCTTCTGCAGTTATCTTAAATATATCCATCTGATAAATAAAGTTATTTAAAATATGATGACTAGAAGACAGCATTGCTTTATAAATATTTAGTTTAGCATTCTCTAGCTTGATTTTCTTAACGCGTCTGCGCATATCAAACACCAGAAATAAAGAAAAGATCAGAAGTGGAATAATAAACTCATCGAATTCGAATTGTTCTATACTAGCCAAAAATGCCAAGGCTTGTTCAAAAAGGTCTAGTTCTAAAAAAATAGCTGTAAAATAAACGAATATGGATATTACTAATCCAATAATCGTAAGCTTATAGTTGCTCATTGGGCGGGTTGTGAGATTAAAATTATGACGATTTGTGGTTTAACTTATACAATATGACTTCATGAAAATCAATAAAGCCATATAAGGGTCTTGCATTGTGCCAGATAAATGTACACAAAAAAACTATAAAAAAATGATTTAGCTACATTTTATTAACAATGCATGCATAGTTATTCACAATTTGTTGAGAATTTTAAAACTCAAAAAACAACAAAATCTAGCTACGGCGCACATACCCCACATACAACCGTAGCTATTGATTTCTTAGCGAATGCGTATTCAATTAAGTGCCTACCCTAATCATCGAACTTTGCCCTCACTATATATTAATGTCATAAACAGTAATTTTGTTACCTCATTTTTCGAACTTTTTTTGAAATAATAGTCAAATCATTATTTATCAGTCCATTAAAATAAAACCAAAAAAATATTTTCAAGACATGATATCAGCGATTACTAATATCCTAAATTATTCAAAAAAGTTAAGCTACTTCTTCTCCGATAGAAGCTTCCCATACTCTAAACCATTCTTCATCTGTAATTTGAAGTGACAAAGAATCTACAGCGGATTGAATTCTATTTATTTTAGTAGAACCTATTATTGGCAAAATACCTGCAGGATGTTTTAACAACCAAGCTGTTAATATCTGATCTGCAGATACATTGTATTTTTCTTTCAGCACATGAATCACCTTATTGATTCTTATTACTTTGTCTTCAGGTTGTTTTGAGAAAAACTTTCCACCTGCTAGCGTGGAATATGCCATAGGTTTTATAGCATGCTGAATACATTGATCCAACGTTCCATCGATAAAAGGGGTCAAATGAAGAGGTGATATTTCTATTTGATTAGTTTGTAATGGGAAAAATGTGTTAAGCATCTCAAATTGAGAGGTAGTAAAATTAGATACTCCGAAATGCAATACTTTACCACTAGATTTTAAACTATTAAAAGCTTCTGCAATGTCTACTGGATTCATAAGAGGGCTTGGTCTATGAATCAATATCATATCAATATAATCTGTTTGTAAATTCTTGAGTGATTGTTCTACAGATTCTAGTATATATTTTTTAGTAGTCTTATAAGATTTAATTTGATTATCTGGCCTATTAGGGGTAACTAATCTAATTCCACATTTAGTCACTAATTGTATCTGTTGTCTCAGGCTTGAGTTCCCTTTTATTGCATTACCAAACAATGTTTCTGTCGTATAATGTCCATAAATATCTGCATGATCAAAGGTTGTAACCCCAATAGACAGACAATCTTCTATTAATTTTTGAGATTGTTCAACTTCTAGATTAACTCCCCATGCTCCCCAATTCATACATCCTGCTACGATCTTAGAAAATACTGGGCCTTGCTCTGAAACTTTAGTATTCATTTATTTCATTTTTTTGAGATTCAACAAAGAAATAGGTGCAATTAATAATTTATTGCTTCGTATATCACTCTCTGAATTTCTGAACGGATATCATTAGATATTAGCTTCCGATTTGCAGAGTCAGGAAAAGTACGATTACTCAGGAACACATATACAATTTCTTCTTCTGGATCTGCCCAAGTAAATGTGCCTGTAAAACCACTATGTCCAAAACTATTCATAGAGATACAACCACAGGTTGGTCCTACATCTCCTAACTGAGGTTTATCAAAACCTATTCCTCTTCTTACATCTTTATAACAATATGTACAGGTATTAAATTCATCAATAGTCTGACTTCTGATATATTGTTTCCCTCCATAATAACCGCCATTAAGATACATTTGCATAATCTTCGTAACATCGTTTGCATTAGCAAATAAACCAGCATGACCACCAATACCACCGAACATTGCTGCGCCTTGATCATGTACATATCCATGGATAATTTCTTTTCTATACGCTTGATCATTTTCGGTAGGGACAATCCGTTTTTTATCAAATCTACTCAATGGTAAATATCCAGCATTACTTGCTCCCAAGGCCCTATAAAAATGTTGTTGCGTCAAAGCGTTCAGTGTATTTCCGTAATGGTTTTCTATATAGGATTTCATTAAATAATATGGTAAATCACTATATTTATAACTAAGCCTGTTTCGTAATTCACTATCCTTTATTCTTAACATCAAAGAATCCTTCATATCACTTCTCAGATAAAGATTACCAGTAACTCTAATATTAAATTCATCTGAGAGTTTGTTTCTATAGTATTTTTGATCAGGTTTAGATGTAACAGTATCTAATGTTTTTAGAAAAAACGGAATCCAAGCTCTTAGCCTTGCATAATGCGAAAGCATTGATCTAACCGTAATATCTTTTTTATTTGAATCTTTAAATGAAGGTAACATCTCACCTACTCTTGTATCTAATGATAAAATCCCTTTATCTTTAAGCTCCATTGTTAATGGAAGTGTTGCGAGAATTTTGGTCAACGATGCCAAGTCATATATGTCAGAACCTTTGACCTTTCTTGATTTAGCATATGTATGATATCCATAATTTTTATTAAAAATCACTTTACCTTTTCTTGCTACAATTAATTGCAAACCAGGTGTCATTTTATTTTTTAAAGTAAAATCTACAATAGAATCTATACGTTCTAACTTATGTGAATTCATCCCTACAGTTTCAGGAAGACCGTATGACAAACGTTTTAAAGATCTTGTCTCTATACCCGTTTCCAAAGGGAAGTCTTCTCCTAAACTCACAGGAAGTTTCCCTTTTGCTTCTATAGCTCCAAAAAGCAACTGAGCAGCCTTTTGCTGCGCTACTTCGCTATTTTGATACGCCATTAGGATTCCTTCAAAATTCGTAGTTGTCAACATATCTAACATTGCATACGGACGAGAAAAGATACTTAAGACAGTATTATTAAGCCTTGCTATTTCGTACAACCACACCAATTCTTTATCTGTAAACTTATAATCTTTCCAAGGATTGGCATTCGATTTATGCAACCCAACAATCACATAATTATAATTACGTAATTGATCCAATATATCTGGCAACTGATTTCCTTTTACCCAATCTACCTGAGTGTACTTATTCAATTCTTCGAGAAACACCTCTCCAGAATCATCTCCAAAAGAAACGTATGCTACTTTTTTTAGATCTAGGTTTTTAACTGGTAAAATAGCCCTATCGTTCTTAATAAGTGTCAATGAATTTTCAACTAACTTATGATGAAGCACTTCATTTGCTACGCTATTTAACTCTTCATGAAGATACTCTAAGCTTACTGGCTTATATTTATGAAGTCCTACTTTATATTTTGCTAGTAGAATCTTACGAACAGAGTGGGACAATCTTTCTTCTGTTATTGCACCCGAATAATACGCTGATACAATTTTCTGTGATGCCAAAGGGACATCTTCTGATATTAAAAGAATATCGTTACCTGCCAAAAATGCTGCAAGATCGATATCGCCAGGTGCTTTAAAGTCTGATGCTCCTTTCATGTTTAAAGCATCTGTAATTATCAACCCTTTAAAGCCAAGACTATCTTTTAAGATGTTTGTAACCACATTTTCAGAAATCGAAGAAGGATATCCAGATCTGGGTTCTAAACTTGGTATATTAAGATGCGCCACCATAACACTAGATAAGCCATCTGCAATCAGCTTTCTGTATGGATATAATTCTATACTATCTATCCTTTTTTGATCAAAATTAATAGTAGGTAATGTTTTATGAGAGTCACTATCTGTATCACCATGACCAGGGAAATGTTTAGCACTAGATAATACCCCTTCTTTTTGCATCCCTTTCATAAAAGCCAACGCTTTCTCGGTCACATTATCTTTGTCTTCACCAAAAGAACGATTTCCTATAATTGGATTTTTGGGATTGGTATTCATATCCACTACTGGTGCGAAATTAATATGAACTCCCAATCGTCTACAATGCCTAGCTATCTGTTGACCTGTTTCTTGTATTAGGTTATTATCCTGAATCGCACCTAACGTCATATTCCAAGGAAAAGCTTTGGTAGAATCTAATCGCATTGCCAATCCCCATTCTGCATCCATACCTATAAGTAAAGGAACTTTAGATAAATCTTGATATTCATTATTTAATTTTGCTTGTCGATTTGGTCCTCCTTTAGAAAAAATAATTCCTCCAATATGATATTCCTCAATCAGTGTTTTTATTTTATCCGTTTCTTTTTTTGATTTTGAAGAAAACACATCTACCATAAACAACTGACCTATTTTCTCTTTTAAGGTCATTTTATTATAGATACTATCCACCCATTGTTGTTGTTTTTCATAATCTGCTTCAACGATCAATGGATTATGTCCTTTATCAACTTCTTTTTCTAAAATAGCTACAGAATCCGATTGACTATTATTTGTCTCTTCTAATTTTAGAAAACTTGGTTGCTGAGAAAAAACAGAAATTGTAAAAACAAAAAGTATGCAGGGAAAATATTTTTTAAAAGTATATCGCACAAAAAAATTAATTTAAAAAACGGTTATGCCAACTATCTTTAGCAGGAACTTCCCAATCAGTTTTATATTCTGCAATATTAGTAACTAAGTTATTGAACACAATTGTATTTGGAGATACCGACCGATTCTTAGCCATTTTTCTAAAATCGGTAAGGGGTTTGTAGGCAATAAATTCTCCTTGTTTATAAGACACATTCATCTTATCCATTAAATCTACATTATAATCAGCTTCTAATTTCTGAATAAAATGTACTGAAGCATCTATAGAACAACCTGTTGCCTGGTTTAATCCTTGATCTAACGCTATAGAAATAAACCTTTTGTATTTAATTTCATAACCAGCCTTAAGATCTGCGCCATGAGCAGTCCACTGTGTTATAAATGCATCTAACTTATCTTTAATCTCTTGTAACTCCTCTACAGTAAAGGATCTATTGGCTTGATATATCCAAATTCTAGAAGTATCTGGGAGCTCATTAAAATCTACTAACATCCGCTTTCTTTTTATTCTCTAAAATAACAAAAACTATTTCTAATTGTTGCAACAAAAAAGAGTTAATATGAATAAACATATCAACTCTTTTTTTATTGCATATAGTATTCTAAAAAATACTACTATAAATCTTGAGCATTTGCGATCAATTCTGCTACATCCATTACATCAATACTATCTTCTTTTTCTTTACTCTTTACACCATCTGTCATCATCGTATTACAAAATGGACAACCTGCAGCTATAATATCTGGTTTGGTCTCTAAAGCGTCTTCTGTTCTTTCTACATTGACATCTTTATTCCCTGGTTCTGGTTCTTTGAACATTTGTGCTCCACCAGCTCCACAACACAAACCATTACGCTTACAGCGTTTCATCTCTATTAGTTCGACTTCCAGTTTTCTTAAAAGATCTCTAGGAGCCTCATAGACATTATTTGCTCTTCCTAAGTAACAAGGGTCATGAAAAGTAATTCTTTTTCCTTTAAATTTTCCTCCTTCAACAGTTAGTCTTCCTTCATCCAAAAGTGATTTAAGAAACTGCGTATGATGCATTACCTCATAATCACCTCCTAAAGCAGGGTATTCATTCTTTAAAGTATTAAAACAATGAGGACAGGCAGTTACTACTTTTTTAATTTCATATGCATTCATTACTTCGATATTAGTAACTGCTTGCATTTGAAACAAGAATTCATTACCAGATCTTTTTGCAGGATCTCCAGTACAACTTTCTTCAGTACCTAATACAGCAAAGTCTACATTGGCACTATGAAGTAATTTCACAAAAGCTTTTGTAATTTTCTTAGCTCTATCATCAAAACTACCTGCACAGCCTACCCAAAATAAAACTTCTGGCCTTTTTCCTTCAGCCATATACTCTGCCATTGTTGGCACCTTTACTGTCTCACTCATATGTATATACTATTTATATGTAATGTTTCATTTCAAAATATTTTTCAAAACGAAAATCTATATTTAATCATGTTTACCGTCGTCAAAAACTTCGATAGTAACTACTCTTTCTACTAGCTCTGTAAATTTCCCTGTATACCTTGTAGCTTTAACCAAGTGATTATCTATCCAATGATAGTTTCCTCCTCTAGGTTTACCCATTAGCAGACTATGATACTTAAATCCGTGTTTCTTCAACCAGGTTTCTGTTACTTCTCTATGATCTTCTGTTCTTGAAGTAAAAAAACAAATAATGTGTCCTTCATCAAACCACTTGTTTAGTGTTATCAAGGCATCTGGAAAAGGTTCGCAGGTAACCATTCTCTCTGGTTCTTCATTAGGAACATCTTCTGTAATTGTTCCATCAATATCAATTAAATAATTTTTAATCCCTTCTGGCAACACAGGACTTATATGTTCTCCTGCTTCTACCTTGTCATGCAATAATTTCTCTACTTCTTCCTTCTTCATAATTTCTAAATTCTCTTAATTTTTAAAGGTTTGTGGGTTAATAGTTATGGTTAATTCAATTATTATTCTTTACTCCAGTTTACTCTATCCATTTGGTTAAATGGCCAAGGAGCTCCATTATTTTCTATATTAGACATCATATTATTAAGGTCTGATGGCGCAGCACTTTGCTCCATCACCAAATATCTTCTCATATCCAGAATAATTGACAACGGGCTAATGCTAACAGGACAAGCTTCTACACAAGCATTACAACTGGTACACGCCCATAATTCTTCTGTAGAAATATAATCATTTAACAATTGCTTACCATCATCAACGAAGCTACCGTTTTTATCAATATTATCTCCAACTTCTTTAAGTCGATCTCTGGTGTCCATCATAATTTTACGAGGCGACAACTTCTTGCCAGTCTGGTTTGCTGGGCATTCACTGGTACAACGTCCACATTCTGTACAAGTATATGCATTCAGCAACTGAGCCCAGTTTAAATCCATAACATCCGATGCTCCAAACTTAGCTGGTTCTGCCTCTGATTCATCCTCTGCAGGAGCTGCAAACGGATCTGCATTAGGATCCATCATTAGCATTACTTCTTTGGTAACTGCTTCTAAGTTATCCATTTGCCCTTTAGGCTTTAAATCTCCGTAATATGTATTAGGGAAAGCTAATAGTATATGTAAATGCTTAGAAAAGTATAGGTAATTCAAAAACACTAATATCCCAAGAATATGTAACCACCAAGCACCTCTTTCTACCAAAATTAAAGAACCTTCTGTCATTCCATTAAACAATGGTGAGATATACTGACTAATAGGGTATGATCCCGCTTTGATATAGTGCTCAGCTCCTAAGTTTTGAAGTTGTAAATCTGCTGCATTCATCACTAAAAACAGGGTCATTAATACCATTTCAAAATATAGAATCAGGTTCCCATCATTTTTTGGCCAACCTTTCATCTCTGGGTTCCAGAAACGCTTTAATCTAATTACATTACGACGTATCCAAAATAAAACAACTCCTATAAATACTAAAAACGCTAATATTTCGAAAGAAGCTATCAGGAAATCATAAAAACCACCTAGAAATGCAAATATTCTATGTGTTCCAAAAATACCATCTATTATAATTTCTAATACTTCTAAATTAATAATAATAAATCCCAAATAGACTACAATATGCAATATCCCAGCTACTGGCCTTCTTACCATTTTAGATTGCCCTAAAGCGATGCGAGCCATATTAGCAAAACGCTCTTTTTTATTATCTGTTCGGTCCACATCCTTACCTAATCGAATGTTTCGGATTATTTTGCGAACGTTTTTGGTAAAATATCCAATCCCTGCTATTAAAGCGATTACAAAAATGATGTTAGGAATATATTGCATAGTTTAGTAATGGTTAGTTTATCGAGTCTGTTGGTTTTTCGTAAGGCTTGTTCTTTTTCCCAAAAACAGATATATTAACATATCTCGTTGGGTGTAATCGAAGATCTTGTAGCAATAATTCTAATTCTTTGCTAGCTTTTTCTAGATTGGTATATAACTTATCATCCTTCAACAATTTTCCAGCTGTTCCATTTCCAACCTCAAGATCTTTAGATATTTTATCAAAATTAGCTAATACACCATCTAGATCATTTACGAGTTTACCAATATTAATTTTTGATAAAGAATCGGAAAACTGATTCAAATTGGTCGACATCTCATCTAAGTTAGACAATGTACTATTTAGTTTAGTTTCATTTCCTGATAAGATATTATTGAGGGACCCAGAAGCTCCTTTGAAGTTTCTTACTGTTACACTTAAATCTTTAAATATTGAATTTAGATTGTTCTTATTATCGACAGATAAAATACCATTTACAGAAGTCAGTAATGTATCTGCATCTTTAATTGCAGCTTCTAGCTTTAACTGAAGTGGTGTTAATTGTTCATTTACCAATTCTAGTAATCCTGCTTTTACTTTTCCTGGGAGTGTATCTCGATCTTGGGCCTCTAGTCCAATCTCATATAATGGATTAATTGCTAATGATTTTCCTCCTATTAAATCTCCTCCATAGACCATCGCCACACTATTTCTAGAAAAAGAAAAATCATTACTAACACTAAATTCGACAATCAGGTTTCCTTTAGTATCAGCAAAATTAATAGACACAACCTTACCAACAACCAATCCGTTTATAGTTACTGGAGAAGATGGCATTAAACCTTCTACATTATCATAGACCGCATAAAACGTTCTATCATTTTCTAATAGGTTTTTGCCTTTCAAAAAACTATATCCAAAAATCAAAAGTGCTATAGCAGACAGTGCTAAAATTCCTGTTTTAACTTCGCGAGTAAATTTCAAAATAGCATATGTTTAGGACACAAATTTAGAATAAAAAATATACTTCCAAAGATTATTTACAAACGAATTATCAGTATTTATTTAGATTAATTCGATGAAGTATTCACTTTTAGTGCTTCTGTTAGTGGAATTAACTCATTATTCTGAAAAGCAACAACAAAACATGAAGGATATCCTTTTTGACTAGCTACATCTCTTAATTCTTTGATTAAATTGTAATTAGACGTGTTTCCAAAATAATATTTATACAATTCTCCGAACTTAACTTTAGATAATTGATCTAACCCATTAAAGTTCTTAGGGGCAAGCTCTAAATCATTCGAACCAGCTGCAATTTGAACTTTAAAAGTTATTCCATCATATAACTCTTCTCCTACTAATTTAGTGATAGAATCATTATTTACAACCTTAGTGGCTTCTGGTTCTGGAACATAATACACGGCATCTAAGCTTTCTTTATAATCTACAATAGAGGTTATAATCGATGCTGCCATTTCTTCCTGACCTTTTTTAGAATTTAAATATTTCCCTTCTTTATCATTCGTCAAAAAACCCAATTCTATAAGTACGCTGGGCATATAGGTTTGGTGTAATACTACAAAACCAGCTTGTTTTACACCTCTGCTTTTTCTTTTTAATGTTTTATTAAATCTGTTTTGAACAAAACTTGCTAATGTAAGACTCTGATCAAGATATTCTTCTTGCGATAAAATGAGTCCGATAATTGATTCTGGAGAATTAGGATCAAAACCATCATAATTCGCTTCATAATTATCTTCTAATAGAATTACAGAGTTTTCATTTTTGGCGACATTAAAGTTTTCATCATTCGCATGTAAACCTAATACGAACGTTTCTGTACCGTATGCTTGAGAATGATGGGAATTACAGTGCACAGATACAAACAGATCTGCTTTTGCTTTGTTAGCTATTTTTCCTCGTTCGTGTAATTCTATAAATTCATCGGTTTTTCTTGTATATACAACCTTAAATCGATCATCTTTTTCTAAAGCTGCTCCTATCGCTAGCACTACTTTTAACGAAATATCTTTTTCTTTATATCCATTTCCACGATTTCCAGGGTCGTTTCCTCCATGTCCAGCATCCAATACGACTACAAATTTCTTCTTCTTGTCATTTTCTAGCATAGATGTTGAAAATGCAGATAGTATAAAAACTAATACAATCGTTAAAGAGCTATATATTATTTTCTTCTTCATAATTATGCAAAATTATCACTTAGCTTGAAACATTACCAAATTGTTTACGTATTTAGTATAATAATTCTAAAATCATAAGGTTATGATCTTAGAAATTACAATACAAGTTTTTATTTAAAATAACGATAGAGTACTGTATTTGATATAAATATTTATTTTTTTATCATTTACAATCTCTACATAAAAAATATATGTAATTTTGGCACTTCAAAAACTAAGCCATAGTTTTACAAAAATAGGATTTAAACCATTGCAAACAACGGTACGTAACATACTTTATTCACTAAGTTTTTCACTATTTTGTATTTGTTATACAACTGCACAAGAGTTTGACAAAACCACTAAGAAACCAGTTCCGGTACAAAAAGACTCTATCTCTTTACCAAAAGATAAAGATACTATAAAGCTAGAAGTACCCTTAAATGAAAAAATTCAGGATACTACTAAGAAAGATACTGCTGTTGCTCCTCCACAGCTTTTGACTGATAAGGTTAAATATAAGTCTACGGATTATATGAGGTTGAGTCGTCGAGAGAATAAAATGTATCTCTATAATGAAGCTGAGATCATTTATGGAGAAATGCAAATTAATGCAGGACTCATTATTGTTGATAATGCTAAAAATGAAGTTTATGCGTATGGCATCAAAGATTCTGTTGGAGAATACACACAAACACCTGTTTTTAAACAAGCTCAAAATGTGGTAGAACCAGATTCTATTCGATTTAATTTTGATACCGAAAAAGCACTTATCTATAACTCCAGAACCAAACAAGGAGAAATGAACGTTAAGGGTGAAGTCTCAAAAAGAGTAAATGATTCTGTAATATATATGAGTAATGTAAAATTTACCACATCAGAAGATGTGGATAATGCAGATTATTACTTTTATGCGAGACGAATTAAACTTGTACCAAAGAAGAAGATTGTTACAGGTTTAGTAAATATGTTTATTGCAGATGTGCCTACTCCTCTTGGATTACCTTTTGGTTATTTCCCATTACAAGAAGATCGGACTTCTGGTTTTATTATTCCTAGTTATGGAGAGGAGAATAACAGAGGATATTTTCTACAGAATGGTGGATATTACTTTGCATTAAGTGATTTTGCAGACCTAACGGTAACTGGTGATTACTATACCAATGGAAGTTATACGCTCCTAACAGAATCAGCATATGCTGTTCGTTATAAATATAGAGGAAACCTTCGATTTAGATTTGAAAACAATTTGACTAGTGAACGAGGTTTCCCTGATTTCTCCAGAAGAACTACGTACAATATACAGTGGACACATTCTCAAGATCAGAAGGCCAGTCCTAATTCCCGATTCTCTGCTTCTGTAAATTTTGGTAGTAGTGATTTTTTCCAACAATCTACTAATCAGCTAAATACTGGAAATTTCTTAAATAATCAGCTTAGTTCTTCTGTTTCTTATGCTAAAACATTTCAAGGAGATCCTCAGGTTAATATTAATATTGCAGCTACACATAACTCTAACACCAATACAGGTATTGTAAATTTATCATTACCTAACGTAAATGCTAGTGTATCAAGGGTATTTCCATTTGCACCAAAGGTTGGAGTTAAAAAAGGTATTATTCAAAATATAAATACACAATACAATTTTAGAGGAGAAAATAGAATTCAGACGACAGATGATGATCTATTTACTTCTGATATGTTTAAAAATGCTCGAATGGGATTACAACATTCTATCCCAATCAGTACAAATTTTAAGATTTTCAAATATTTGAGCGCCTCTATGGGAACCAGTTACCAAGAAAACTGGGTATTCGAAACAATTAATCAAAGGTTTGATGAAGATGCCAATAATGGTGCAGGAGAAGTTGTACGAGATACCATTTCTGGTTTTGATGCCTTTAGAACTTATAATTTCTCAGCGAGCATCGGTACTACGGTATATGGAACTTTCAACTTCAAAAAAGGTAAAAAAATACAGGCGATTCGTCATACAATGAGGCCTTCTATAAGTTATAGTATAAATCCTGCTTTTGATAGGTTTTATACAACATACAGAAGATCTGTAGAAGATGATCCTAATACTCCACTAGTAGAAGAATTTGAAGATGTTGAATATTCTCGTTTTGAAGGTGGTTTTTTTGGTGCACCTAGTAATAATTTTTCTAGTAATGTAGGGTTTTCTTTAAGTAATAATCTTGAAGCCAAAGTAAGAAGTAGAGATACAACTGCTACAGAAGCAAAAAAAGTTAAGTTGTTAAATAACTTAACTTTTAGAACGGCATATAACATTGCAGGAGATTCTCTACAATTTAGTCCTCTATCCATAACTGGTAATATACCTATTGTAGAAAACAAACTAGATATTAACTTTAATGCAGAATTAGATCCTTATGCATTAGATAACAACAATAGAAAAATTGATAAATTAAATATTAATAATGGTGGTAGTTTATTTAGATTGACCAGAGCTAGTGCCAATTTTGGATACTCTTTTTCTAGTAAAGATTTTGAAAAAGGAAAATCAGATGATGATCCACTAGATAATCAAACATTGAGAAATGGTGGTAGGCAGGATAATTTATTTGGTGGCGGAACTGATTTTAGAGAAGAACAAAAATTTACTCAAGACGATAAGAGAGAGAGTAAAGATATTAAAAACTACAACTATAAAATTCCTTGGTCGTTACGATTGTCTTATACTGTTAATTATAGTAATAATGCACGTCAAAACGAAATATCATCACATTCTATCATGTTTTCTGGTGATGTAGAACTAGCTCCTAAATGGTCTGTTGGTGTATCTTCTGGATATGACCTCAAAAACCCAGGTTTCACATACACTAATCTTAGGTTTCAAAGAGACTTAGATAGTTGGAGAATGAGTTTTAATTGGATTCCTTTTAGCGAAAGAACTTCTTGGAACTTCTTTATTGGGATTAAATCATCTGTACTGAGCGATATTAAGTATGATAAAAGGCGTGAACCAGACCGACAGCTATAATATTAGGTTTGAAATTTTAGATATTTAATAGTTAGTTTACAAAATCAAAATAAACGATAATACTTCACACATCATGAAAAAAATCATAACTACAACTAAAGCTCCTGCGCCCATTGGTCCATATAACCAAGCAATTATGAGCGGTAACACATTATACACCTCTGGTCAGATCGCTATTAATCCAGCAACTGGAGAACTAGTAATCGATGAGATTAAAGCTGAAACAGAACTAGTAATGCAAAATCTTAAAGCAATACTCGACAAAGTAGATATGACTTTCGAAAATGTAATTAAAACCACTATTTTTCTTAGTGATATGAATAACTTTTCACAGGTTAACGAAATATATGGAAACTACTTTAATGAAGATACTGCTCCTGCAAGAGAAACAGTAGCTGTAGCTGCTTTACCTAAGTTTGTAAATGTTGAAATTTCTGTAATCGCAGTTAAATAAGAACTTAATTAAAATAATAATACAAAAGGCCTAAGTTAAATGACTTAGGCCTTTTGTGTTTGTAAAAAACTATAGAACTTATCTTATAATTATATTTCTTGTCGCTTTTGTAGTTTTACTTTCTATAGAAATTATGTAATTACCTGCTTTCAATCCATTTACATCAAATGATAAGTTATATATTCCTTTTTGCAGTTCTTGTTCCTGTAATTGCTGAATCAATCTACCTTGTATGTCAAATAAATTTATAGTCACTTTACCTTCTGAATTCATAACATAATGAATATTTCCTTTGTCCAAAACAGGGTTTGGATATACTCCTATGACCACAATTTTTTTCTCTATCTTTTCTGAAGATAATTTTTGCATCGCTACAGTTTCCTGATATACGTCTCTCGTATTTAATGCTATTGCAGATTGAGAAGCTCTTATCACTTTACAATTATTCGAATTCACATACCAACCTCTTGATCTATTTTCTTGTGCTATTGGTTTTGAAACATCATTTGTATCAAACCAATCTGCCTGTACCCTATTTTCTTTTACATCAAGTACATAATATCCATGATTATCTAAATCAACATCTTTTATATGTCTATTTAGCAACCTAATATAGAATTCTGATAATCCTGAAGCAACTCCTCCTAAAAAATCCAAATTTGTAGAAGTGACACTAGGAACAACAAACTCACACATTTTACAATCTCCTCCATATCGCACCTCTCCAACAAAAGTACTGTGTATATCTCCTGTAAGAACAATTACATTATTAATATCATTAGAATTAATAAATTTTAAAAGCTGTTCTCTTTCTTCTTGATATCCATCCCAAGCATCATTAGATGGAACTCCATTCCAAGGCATTACCATTACCTGATTTCCTATAATTTTCCATTTAGCAGAAGAGTTTTGTAACTGGCTTTTTAACCAAGTAAATTGCTCAGATCCTAATATAGATTTATAAACTTCTTTATTAGACTTTGTAAGATCTATTTCTTTATACTTTGTTCCTTTCTGTAGTAATTTTTCTAGAGCATCAGTTGATTTATTATCTGTAGCACCTTTATCTAAAACTTGTTTAACAAAACCATCAATAACTTTATTAAATTCTTCTGAAGTCAATACCTTTTCATTGTCTGATTTCTCAGTACCATCAGCAACAAATAAGATCATCGGCAGTACCTCTCTTAGAACTTCTTTCAATTCTTTTTCATTAGAAAGATCTTTTTTTGCAATTACATTTTGAGCAAATGCCTTAAATGTATCATTAGAAGCGGCTGCGCTAATTAAGTTTTTAGAGGAATTCACCTGTGTATCTCTTCCCTCTATTCTAGTATCCAACATGATTAAATCCATCAACTTTCCATAAGAGATCTTACGATACAGTCTATATTGTTCAATAGAATTAGCTCTTACTGGCATCCATTCAAAATATGCCTTAAAAGCATTGTTTTTTCTCGTTTCCCAATCACCTTCTGAAGATGGCGTATGATTTTCTGCTCCAAATTTATTAGCATCATTTGCAAATTCATGATCGTCCCAGATATTAATAAATGCGTGTTGTTGATGAACATTACGCAGCATTGGATCTAATTTATAATAAGAATGACGCACTCTGTAGTCATCCAAAGTAATAATTTCGTTTTCGGGAACATGACCTCGCTCAACTTCGTCACTATAGCCGTATCCTCCTGATTCGTATTCATAGATATAATCACCTAAATGTATTACTGCATCTAAATCCGAGCGACTTGCAATTTGATTATATGCATTAAAATATCCGTTTTGGTAATTAGAACAGGATACAACTGCGAATCTTAGGTTATCAACCAAATCTTCCTGTGCAGGAGCTGTTCTTGTCTTTCCAACGATAGATTTTACACCTAAAGATTCAAATTGATAATAATATGTAGTGTAAGGTTCTAAATCAGTTACATCTATTTTTACCGTATAATCCTTTGTTTGAGTTGTATGAATAGAACCTTGATCTACTATTTGATTCATCTGTGGGTCTTTGGCTACTTTCCAATCTACTTCTACACTATTTATATTGGTTGTAACTCTGGTCCATATAATTACTCCATTTTCTAAAGGGTCTCCAGACGCAACTCCATGATAAAATGGTGCTAGAGAAGGATCAAAATAATCGGATACGTTTCCAACATCAACAGTTCGCTCTATTTTAGTAAGAACCGTATTTACTTGTTGTCCATAAAAATAATGTGTGAATAAAAATAAGAAGACTATTTTTTTTAGGTTTGATTTCATGTGAAGTTATATTTAGTTGTTAGTTTTTCGCGAAAATATGCGAATGAGGTAACAAAAAAATTAATGATCTTCTTTTTTAATCAAACCTTAAATTAGGTAATAAACATTTTATTTCTACTCTAATAAATTAACTGTATTTTTAAATTAATCTTCGATTAAAATACTATTTTATATAGGGAAAATTCTACTCTTATTAAGATATAAAGCCCATAGTTTACAATTACAACAGTACTAATAAGTTTATTCTGGTTCATAACAGAGAAACTGCAGCGGTTACTTCATTCCCTAAATTCGTAAATATAGAAATCTAAGTTATTGTAGTGAAATGACATCCATTTCAAAAAATATCTTAAAAACTCAAGCAAAATTTGCTTGAGTTTTTTTGTTTATACACAACTATTTTTCACTAATTCATTGTCTCATAATTTCTATAACTCAAAAACACATACTTTTGAAGTGTCAGTAAAATAAACACTTCACAACGTTTTATTAATTTTGGCACGCCAATTGATTACTATATAATAAATAACAATTAAAATTATATATTATGAAAAATTTACATTTTAAATTCAGATTTGATTTTACATCATTTATTAACTTTTTAAAAGAACTTCCTGCATCTTCAGCTTATGCAATCCATAGGTAATTCGAAGATGATATGTAAGGAAACTATAACCAGAAAGAAATCTGGTTCACCCGAAAAGCATCGAGTACGAAAATTTTGGAAACCGTAAAAAGCGAGATATTGTAACAATAATCTCGCTTTTCTATTTTAAATATTTACCTTCTTATTGCACTACTTCACAACCTTCTCATATACTGCTATTATTTCTTTCTTAAACCAGGATAACTGTCTGAATCCAACAAAAAAGAGAAGAAACAATTTAACTACTTCAAAAATTACATATACAATATGCGCTATTTTAGATGGAGATGAACCGCCATTAATAACTATATCCGCATAACGATCTAGAGTCGGTAATAAATAAATAGACTGTATCATTACAATTATGAAAAGGAAAAATATTAGAACGAATAATTTCTTGTCTAATTTATAGACATATCCAATTTGTAATACAAAATACATACTAAAAATAATTTCCAGTGCATTCAATGCCTTAAAAACTATCTTTCCTATTTCCACTCCAATCGCAGTAGTCACAGATGGTGCTTGAAATTTTAAGGGAGCTTCCATAAAACTAATAGCTAGTAAAAAGCCTATCCAAATAAATGTTAGCACAAAACCATAGCTATATATTCTTTTCATGCTTTTATAGGTTTTAGATTCTCTTTTGGTTTCTTTTTACGCATACAACCTAAAGTTTCTTTAATTGTAAACCAGCAAAAATATCCAATACCCACAGAGAAAATCACATCACCTATTATTCGTAACCATTTGATCACCTGAAAGGTTGGAGAATACAACAATTCTTCGCTACGAGCATACCAATATCCATGTTTTATAGATGCTAATGTTTGAATAATTCCTTGAGGTAACAAACTAAATACTACCATTGCCAATAGCCCTATATTTAGTGACCAAAATGCAATTTTTAATATCTTATCATTCCAGATTGTATTAGATATCATTCGTAATGAAAATAATATCAATCCCATTCCCAACATCCCATATACACCAAATAAAGCTGTATGTGCATGTACTGCAGTGGTATTCAAACCTTGAATATAATATAATGCTATTGGAGGATTTATTAAGAATCCAAACACACCTGCTCCTAACATATTCCAAAACGAAACGGCAAGAAAGAAATAGATTGGCCATTTAAACTCCTGCACCCATTTTTTTACTTTCAATAAATTCCAATTTTCCCATATTTCGTAACCAATCAAAGTCAATGGAACTACTTCTAATGCACTAAATGTTGCACCAAAAGCAATTGCATGAACTGGTGTTCCCGAAAAATATAAATGGTGCAATGTCCCTATGATTCCTCCAGAAAGAAATATGATTGCTGATAATACAGTAACTCTGCCAGCAGATTTCTCTTTTATTAATTTCATTTTTACAAATAGAAATGCGATAACTACAGTTGCAAATACCTCAAAAAATCCTTCTACCCATAGATGAACCAACCACCATCTCCAATAATTTATTACAGATAAGGAAGTGTTTTCTCCATACATTAATCCCGAAAAGAAAAATGCACCAATGGCAATAACAGATATTAAGAACAAAATCAACAAGTTTCTTGTATTATCTCTTCGTTTAATACCAATAATAATATGCCTACCTACTAAAAACACCCATAACACTAAACCAACTGCAAGTAGTATTTGCCAGAATCTTCCTAAATCCATATACTCGTATCCTTGATGTCCAAAGAAAAAATTCATGGTCAAACTTAAATACTGTTTTACTCCTAACCACTCTCCAATCATAGATCCAAGTACAACAATCAATATGGCTATGAAAAGAAAATTAATTCCAAACTTTTGAAATTTTAATTCTTTGTTACTAACTAATGGAGCTATAAATAACCCTGTAGATAACCAAGCCGCTGCAATCCAAAATATTGCCAGTTGCGTATGCCATGTTCTACTAATACTATATGGAAGGTACTTAGATAACTCAAATCCAAAGAAAGCTTGTCCTTCTACACTATAATGCACGGTTATAATTCCTAGAATAACTTGCAAGGCAATTAAAAAACTAATCACTAAAAAATACTTCAATGTTGCTGTTTGTGATGGGAACAACATAATTCCGTGCAAAGGATTTTTCTCTGGAATTTCATCATTTTGTTCTTCATTATGATTACTTCTAATATGATACCATACCATAATCGATATAAACAATAACAATAGAACAATTGAAAATCCTGACCATATTTGGGCATCTACAGTTATTGTATTATCTATCAGAGGTTCATGTGGCCAATTAGATGTATAGGTAATAGTATCGTCTATCCTATTTGTTGAAGCTGCCCAAGAAGTCCAAAAAAGAAATGCATTCAAGTCATTCAATTTAGACTCATCGGTAAGCATGTTTTTTGGTATTGCATACTTTTCATGACCTTTAGAAAAAATATCTTTATAATGTCTGGAGTTTGAAAGAATTGCTTCTTTTCGATCCTTGGTTATCACGATATTTCCAGTAAGTGTATCATAGGTATTTGTCTTTACCTGATGTATTAATCTTCCTTTTAATAAGGCCTGATTTTCAAAAGATAGGTTTTCATAATCTTTTCCGTAAGTAACGGACCATTTGTTTAATAAGAACACCGCTTCTCTATGGATCCAGTCTGCAGACCAATCTGGAGCAACATAGCTTCCATGTCCCCATATCGACCCAACTTCCATACCTCCGATAGACTCCCACACATTCTGTCCTCTTTGTATGTTTTCCTTTGTAAATAAAACCTCATTTGTATTATTAATCAATACTTTCTCAGGTATCGGAGGTTTTTCCTGATATATTTTTATTCCTACCCAAATTAACGCAGTAAAAGACAGTACTACAATAGTGGTAAATGCTATCCATATTTTTTTCATGGTTCTCGTTTTGGTTTCTAATAATTTTAGATACAAAACTACCATCAGAATTATCCATCTTTTATGATTGAGATCATGTTAGAAAATATATTTTAAAAAAATAATCGTCTGTCAAATCAAAACATACAACATTATGCTTTATGATCTAACTCATAAAATAGGAGAAAAAAAGCTTCTAATTTTGAAAGAACTAAAAATACAATTGATATGCAGATAACGTCATTACTAAAGGATCTTTCTTATGGAGATAAAAAACCTGTAATTACCAAATTAATAGAAAACGAGGCCACCAAAGAGATAAGAATTGTATTTAGAAAAGGGCAGGAAATGAAAAAACACAAAACGCTGTATCCTATAACGGTAGAGATTTTTGAAGGGGAAATTGGTTTTGGTGTTAATGGTATGATGTACGTTCTAAAAAGAGGAGATATAATTTCATTAGAACCTAATATCAGTCATAATCTAATTGCATCAGAAAACAGTATTGTTCGTCTTTCATTATCTAAAAAAGATTCTGTGCAAAGAGTACAAAAAATAAATCAGTAACTTAGATTACAGCCTATGAGTTACTTTATATTTAAAACGATTATATATGTAAGAGGATTTAAACTATACAGAGAGTATATCAGAAATTCGTAGTAATTCTTTATTAATGCTATGATCTTCTTTTAGACCTTCATCAAAATTAGTAGCTACTATTTTATTATTAAGCAACCCAACCATTACGTTTTCTTCTCCATCCAGCAATAACTCTACTGCTTTAACACATAATCTACTGGCCAAAGTTCTATCAAAACAAGAAGGAGAACCTCCTCGTTGCATATGCCCTAAAACTGTCACTCTTACATCATAATCTGGTAAATTTTCGGTTACATAATCCGCCAGTTCATACACATTCTTTCCTATTTTATCACCTTCACACACCACAACGATACTGGAAGATTTTCCTGAGCGTTTACTTCTTTTTAAGGATTCTAATAACCTATCTAAACCTAAATCTTCTTCAGGGATTAAAATCTCTTCTGCACCTGCACCTACTCCACTATTTAGTGCAATAAACCCTGCATCACGTCCCATTACTTCAATAAAAAATAATCGATCGTGTGAGCTAGCTGTATCTCTAATCTTATCTATAGCTTCTACTACAGTATTTAGTGCAGTATCATAACCTATTGTAAAATTAGTACCTGCAATATCATTATCTATGGTTCCAGGAACACCAATTACAGGAATATCATATTCTTCGCTAAAAATTTTACCTCCTTTAAAAGTACCATCTCCGCCAATTAAAATCATAGCATCAACGCCTATATTTTTTAGATTATCAGCGGCTTTCTTTCTTCCTTCGGATGTTCTAAATTCATCTGATCGTGCAGATTTTAGAATGGTACCTCCAGCACTAATGATATTACGAACACTCCTTGCTGTCATTTCGCAATAATCATTTTCAATCATTCCTTGATACCCTCTATAAAAACCAATGCATTTTACCTTATAATAAGAGCACGCACGTGCGACAGCTCTTATTGCTGCATTCATTCCAGGAGAATCACCACCCGATGTCATTACACCGATTGTTCTAATCTGTTTAGCCATTTAATTTTGTGTAAAGTTTAACCAAATTATTTATTCTTATCTGTAAAATTAATAAATTCTGGTGTTTCTATTTTAGAAGTATCTTTAGTTTTTTCGGGAATAGAATCCTTAACTTTTTTGGAGGTAAATACTTTTTTCCAAAGTTCATTAAAGTTATCAAAATCTACAGAATAAGAAAGCCCAACACCTTGTTTGTATCCTTGAGATTCACCGATGTATTGAATTTCATTTTGACGATTAAAAATCTTTCCTTTTAGGGTACCGTCTTCATTAAAAAGGTATTCTACCTCAACATCTCCTGTTACTACAGATTCACTTACGCCTCCAATAGGCACTCCTACTCTACCATTAATAAGAATTCTGTTATTTATTTGTGTAGAAACGGTAACTCCAAATTGATCAGCTGCCTCTTGATCCACATTACGGTTTCCTTGAACATAATTAACTCCAACTCTAAACTTATCATCATCACCAGAAAATATACCATTCACCAATCCTGCTGCGCGCTCTACTAAGTTTCCTGTTATAAATGTAGGATCTAAATTACCACTATAGAATTGTCCTTGAGTAACTAAGGATAATGCTTGTAACTCTTTTGTTGCTTGATCTTCTAATTGATATTCTAACTCACTTTTAGCAACAGAGCTTAAATTAGGTAGTTCTATATTAAAATTAAGGTCTGGTTGAATCAATTCTCCATTTAAATCAACCACTACTTCTACGGGGATTTTACGGTTGATTGTAGCATTTTCTAGAAGTACCGCTGGGTTTGCCTCCGTTTTATACACGGCGCTTAGGTTAAGTTTAGCTCTGGTTGGGCTGCCATCCCAATTAATACTTCCTCCTGATCGTACTGTAAAATCTTTTCCAACTAAAGCACCATATCTAAAATTATAACTTCCTTCATATGCTACAAAATCACCCCACATATTAAATTTTCCGTTGGTGTTGATTTCGATAAGCAGTGTTCCTGCTCCACGACCTTTTAATGAACTACCTGTTTTCTTATCCACTACAACCTCTACCAATGCATTATCATTAACATCCAGATCAAAGTTAAGTTCAAGTCCTTTTATTTCCTCTAAAATAATTTCTTTACCATCCAGTCGGGCTTGTTTTTCCTCTGGACTTAAAAAATGAATATATGAATTATCACCAATAGACTCAGATTCGTTTAAAGGTATTTTAAAAACAGTTCCTTTTTCGGTAGTAGCGTTTACTTCTATAACCAAACCATCGGTTGGTCCTTCAATCGTAGCATCTCCACTAATAAACCCTGTTCCATAATACAGTGATTCTTCATCTTCTTCGGTATCCAGCACTAGAAGTCTTTCATTGGCAATTAGTTTTAATCCAAGTTCCCATTTAGAAAATCGTTGATGACCAATATATCCTTCTAAAATTCCTTTTGTATTATATTTTGTATCGGTAATATCAACGCTATCAAAATTAAAACGTTGTTCATTTAAAATAACCCTAGAATCTTTTTCAAGATCAAGATCTACATTTAAATAAGGAATTTTTAATCCAGCTTTATTTAATGTCAAAACACCATCAATAGAAGGGTTATTATAATTCCCAGACACTTTAGCACTTCCGCTCACAAAACCTCTAAGGTCTGATATCACTATTCCTCCTAACTCACTAAACCCAGACATATTAAACTGGTCTAAGTTTACATCTATATTCATATCAGGATTATTATCCGAAACATCAATAGATCCAATTGCAGAAAGAGTTTTTACACGATCATTGTTTACCAATCTTGTATTTACCTTATACTGTGTTAACGTTTCATTACCAGAAACATTAACTCTTAGTTCTCCCAAATTCGAATCATTTACGGCCAAATCATTGATTACAACCGTAGAGCTAGGAAAATAAGTACCTTTATCTTGCAACACTGTGAGATCTCCATCCACAATACCTGTTAACTTTAAGTTTTCAATATCTGGAGTAATTTTATTTAAATCTACATCTCTGAAGGTTGCTTTAACATCTTTATTACCTATACCTTCCATAATACCTGAAACACTAATTAGTTCTTCTTCGTGACTTAGAATTATGGATCGAATATCTATATTCTGAAAATTATTGTCGAATATTATCTTATTATTACTTTTACTTTTATTAGGGTTTGCATACCACGTATATCCTTTAAAAGTAAAATCTGACTTTTTAAATCCTAACACAGAATTATTATCTTCATTGATGGTATGGTAAAATTCTAAATTATAATTATCCACATTATTTTTACCTCCTTTAAACTCTGATCGCATAAATAAGGTATCATTTAATGTCACATTAATAAGACTAAATTTAGACACATCATAATACTTAGAATCTATACTATCAATAGCAACATAGGTATTAAATAGAGGATTTTTATTGTCCACTTGTATATCTACTCGTTTCATTAAATTATCAAATGCCCTGATAGAAGGGGATTTAAATGTAAGCTTAAATTCAGAATCGTTACTTTCTACTTTTCCTTTTATAAACGTATTTGGTGCAAACTGAATTTCTGGAAAAAACACATCTACAATTTTATTATAGATCTTGAAGTTAAATTCCATAAATTCATTATCCGTAATCTCTGTAGCTTCAAAATTGGTGTATAAACTACCTATAGAATTTCGGAACAAATCATACACGTTTTCAAATCTAAAAATCCCTTTTACACTACCTTCAATTATATCAGGACTATTCATAGTTATGGTTCTGATATTATCATCATCAAAACTAGATTTGATTTCAAAGTCATCAAAATAGTAACTAGCGTTTTGATTTTTATACAATGTTTTTTCGAAAGAAATAGTTCCAAAAGCATCATTAATACCAGTTCCTTTCATTTTCATAATCACATCCCCGTTAAAAACAGATGTACTATCTCTGGTAAAAATGTTTAATTTTTTTAAATCTATATGATCCACATTTGCCACGAAATCATAGTTATTGATTTCTTCGGATAAATCCGCTACTCCGTTAAAACTAAATTTAACATTAGGATCGTCCGAGACTAACTTACCATCAAAAACTGGATCTTTTAAATCTCCGATCACTTTAAGGTTTGTATAAGAATATCCATTAAATTCTAATTTTCTTATATCTCCTTCTAATTTGGTATCAAGATTATCTAACGTAAAACCGCTTCCATCAACATGGATATCAAAAACAGCATTACCCAATCTTGGTTTACCTAATAATTGTCCTACATTAAAATTATTAGAAATCACATTACCATTATAAGTAGCTTTCTTTACATTATCTAAATCGCCTAATAAAACGAATGCACTGATCTTTCCTAATTGAGAAAAGAAGTCCATATCCACATCTACATCCTTAATAGTAACAATGGTGCTTCCTATAGCTTTAACACTACCTAATTGATATAATTGTTTAGGCAAAGACTCTCCTAATATACCAGGCAACAAATTAACGAGATCATAATAATTCGTTGTTAAGTTGGTTAAATCACCATCTAGTCTAAATTTAGAAACATTAGTCACCGCATTACGTATTCTAATATCACCCTGAATAATAGATCTATCCAATCCTGTAATATCAGAGTTTAATATTTCGAAATCATTCAGTGTTCCTTTTACTGACGTATTTTTAAGTATTAGATCTTCGTTTCGGCCAAACTCTTTGTAAAACGGAATCAAATCATTGGTCGAGATTGTTGCATCACTAAAATCAGCTACAATATTCACACTGTTTTCAAAATCTACAAGTCCTCCTCGTTTATAAGAAAACACAACCTCTCCTTGCACCTTAGAATCTGGAGTTTGAATCAATAATTCGCGAAAACGCATTTCTGTGGGCGTAATTGAAAATCCTGTTTTCAAATTAGAAACATTCAACCCTCTATGATCCTTAAATGATAATACATTTGTATTAATATAGAAATCTTCGCCATCTACTTTTAGGCTTTTTGCGTCTAGCATAATATCTCTAAGTACAACAATATTTGTAGTATTTAAATTTTCATCTATATAGCTATACTTACTATTATTCATCGTTACATTACCTGTAGTAAGTACAAATTTAGTATTGGATGTTGATTGTTTTCCAGTATTAAATTTTCGAATAAAAGTCATGAGATTGTCGCTACGCTCATCTTTGTACATTTTCATTCGAAAAGTTAGATCATTAATAGTAACATCTCCCAATTCAGGTTGTCCTTTCGTGATTTCTTTTAAATTTAAAATTGACGTAGCAATGCTTTTCGCATATAACAAAGTATCTTGATGATGATCTTTTACAAAAACTTCTTTTAAATCAATATCACCAGAGTATGTAAGTCCTACTCTACCAATATTAATATCTACACCATACTCATCATTAAGATAATTGGTGATTTTTTTACCGAAAAAAGTTTGAACTCCAGGAATAGAAAATAGGATCACCAATAGTATAAATAGGGTGATTAGGGTAAGTAATACCCTTTTCAATATTTTCCCAAATTTTTTGATACGTTTTATTGTTTTAACTTTGCTGACAATATTAACAATTTCTATGCCCTTTTCCTCATAATGAGTTCACAAAATGTATATGTCCTAGGTATTGAGTCTTCGTGCGATGACACGTCTGCTTCTGTATTATGCAACGGTAAAGTATTATCAAATGTTGTAGCTACTCAAAAAATTCACGAACAATATGGCGGAGTTGTACCAGAATTAGCTTCTAGAGCACATCAACAGAATATTGTTCCTGTAATAGATCAAGCTATAAAACAAGCTAATATTAGCAAAGCTGATCTAAGTGCAATTGCTTTTACGAGAGGTCCTGGTTTAATGGGATCATTACTGGTAGGAACATCTTTTGCCAAGTCTTTAGCATTATCTCTAGATATCCCTCTTATCGATGTGAATCATATGCAAGCACATATTTTAGCACATTTTATAGAAGAAGAGGAAACTGACAAACCAGAGTTTCCATTTTTAGCAATGACAATTAGTGGAGGACATACACAAATTGTAAAAGTTAAGAATCACTTTGATATGGAAGTTATTGGAGAAACTATAGATGATGCCGTAGGAGAAGCTTTTGATAAAAGTGCTAAAATATTAGGATTGCCATATCCTGGAGGACCATTGATTGATAAACATGCACAATCAGGAAACCCTAAGGCATTTCCGTTTACCAAACCACGTGTAGATGGATTAAATTTTAGTTTTAGTGGACTTAAAACAGCTGTATTATATTTTGTGCAAAAAAAGGTAAAAGAAAACCCAAATTTTATAAAAGAAAACCTTGAAGATGTATGCGCTTCTATTCAATACACTATTATTAATATTTTGATAGATAAATTAAAAAAAGCTTCTAAAGAAACTGGAATAAAAACTATTGCTATAGGTGGCGGAGTTTCTGCAAACTCTGGAATACGAAAAGCTCTTAAAGAAGGGGAGCAAAAATATGGATGGAAAACATTTATCCCTAAATTCGAATATACAACCGATAATGCGGCAATGATAGGAATTGTTGGGCATCTTAAATATCTTAAAAAAGATTTTACAGATATGAGCGTTGTTGCAAAAGCCAGAATTAAGTTTTAATCCTCATCTTTTATGCAATTATTTTATAGTGGAAATATTACAGAAACTAGTACTGAATTTGAATTCTCCAGAGAAGAAAGTAAACACATTACTAAAGTACTACGAAAAAAAGAGGGAGATATCTTACACATTACCAACGGATTAGGATTGTTCTGTACAGGAACGATCACTTTTTCAAGTCCTAATAAATGTATTATTCAAATAGAATCCAAAGAACTTCGGATTCCTAAAAATTATAAATTACATCTCGTTGTAGCTCCTACAAAGATGAATGATCGATATGAGTGGTTTTTAGAAAAAGCTACAGAAATAGGTATCGATGAGATTACTCCTGTTATTTGTGATCATAGTGAAAGAAAAGTTATAAAACCAGAACGTTTCGAACGCATCCTGCAAAGTGCAATGAAACAATCTTTACAATGTTATCTTCCCAAATTAAATCCTGCCATCTCCTTTTCTGAATTTATAACAAAAGAAAATGAGGGTCAATTGCTGATTGCCCATTGTGAAAAGACTAAAAAACAATCCTTAAAAGACGTTCTCACACTCAATAACACTACTACGCTCCTAATCGGTCCTGAAGGAGATTTTTCTACAAATGAGATACAAAAGGCCAAAGATGCTGGTTACATTCCGATTACATTAGGAGAAACAAGATTGCGAACTGAAACTGCCGCAATTGTTGCCACACATAGTATCGCATTACTTAATTCATAATATAAAAAACAAATCTTTATCTTTAAACTCACTAACGCTAAAGAAATGATAGCTAAAATTACTTATTTCATACTAGTAATTATATTGTGTACTAATTGTTCTTCTAGTAGTAATACTAGTGATGATACTCAACCGCCTGTTGAACCAGTTAATACTATAAGTAATTTAGAATATATCGATGAATTCATAATTCCTGTACAAAACATAGATGGTGTTCCTATAGGTGGTTTCTCTGGTATAGACTATAAAAATGGTAATTGGTATATTATAAGTGATGGATCTGATCCTATTAGATATTACACAGCCGATATCTCATACAATCAAGATCAGTTTACCAATGTGTCTATTCACACAATGATAGAAATCAAAGATGCTTTGGGTAATTCTTTTTCTGAAAATCAAGTAGATCCAGAAGCAATCAGATTTGATACAAGTACAGGAAATCTTATTTATACTAGTGAAGGTGCTATAGCAAATGGGATAAACCCCGCTTTATTAGAAATTACAACCGACGGAAATCAATTACAAAGTTTTACACTTCCTAACCATTTGGCAGCAAATACCGTTGATGATTTATCAGGTCCTAGGCATAATGGTGCCTTAGAAGCTTTATCTATAAGTTTTGACACTAATGCATATTGGATAGGTATGGAGCTTCCTCTTATAGAAGATGGGCCTGAGCCTACAATTACAGAAACAGAATCACCTGTGCGTGTTACACGCATCGATAAATCTACTAAACAAGCAGAAAGGCAATTTGCGTATGAGCTAGATCCCGTTGATAGAGCACCTGCACTTGGAACAACCTTTACCATTAATGGTCTTGTTGAGATTTTGGAATATGATGAAAATAAATTCTTAGCAATAGAACGTTCCTTCTCATCTGGTTATCTGGATGGAGGAAATACGGTTAAGATATATAAAGTAGATGCTACAAATGCTACCAATACATTAACTACAACAGTACTTTCTGCTGGAACCTATACTAAAGCTACTAAAACATTGTTGTTTGAATTTGAAGATATCCGCAATCAGTTAACGAATGGTATTGTCGATAATATAGAAGGAATTACATTTGGTCCCACATTGATTGATGGTAGCAAATCTCTGGTAGTTGTTTCTGATAATAATTTTAATGCCTTTTTACCTCAATTGAATCAGTTAATTGTATTTAGGGTGGTTCCTTAATTCTGATTGAAAAACAAAGTTGGTTAGTTTATTTATGTTTAAAAAACTGCAATTCTCCTCTTTAAAATATTTTTATTTTGAATACTTATTTTGGTAAAAACAGAAATAACACAACTGTACAAATAATTAAATAATTATATAAAAAAACACCTCAATTAGGATCGAGGTGTTTCTTGATATATAAATTAAAAAATATTATCTAATGATAAGTTTATCTGTAGAAACTCTCTTATCATTTTCAAATAATTGAACTAGATATATTCCTGTAGTTAAATTAGAAACATCCAAAACAGTATCACTATTTAATCTTTTTCTTACTACTTCTGTACCAAGAACATTAAAGATCTTAATTTCTGCATTACTATTTTCTATAGCTGGGAAGTTAATTACACCATCATATACTGGATTAGGAAATATTCTTAAAGAACGATTATCGTCTGTAAATTCAGCCACACTTAAAGTTGCAGGAAAATCATTATTATCTCTAGCCGTAATAAAATAGCTACCATTATTTCTTTCTGTAATTAACCCCACAATATTAACTGGAGTTGTTGGCACAGTAAGGCCTATATAATCTACATCAAAGAAAGTAGTTCTAAAAGTGAAATTATCCATATTTTGAGTTATTGGATATTCTGTACCATTATCCCAAGTTGTAGAAGGAGTATTATCAACGGTAATATTTCCAATAGCTACCAACTCAGATTCGTAGTCTTCAGGATTTGCTACAAGATCTGCAACTGTAATAAATTGAGGATCTATAGAGTTACCTGTACTACTCGCAGCACCAGGATCTGAAGATGGTATAAATTGTAATTGACCATTAAAATCACCTAATTCTCCAGTAATACCTGTAATACCATCTCCAATCGAATAGGCAGTAGTAACTGTACCACTATTATCATCAATCAATATAGCTCCTGTACCATCTTCGATAAACTTTTGAAATCTAAAGCTCTGTTGAAAAGTCAAGATCGCTTCTCCTGTTAAAGTATAAAAGTTACCTACTGTTCCTGCTCTAAGGGCAGCAATATTAGCAACGTTAGTAAGACTACCTACAGAAAAATTAATAGTTTCAAGTACTTGTGGCATAAGAGATCCACCTGCATCTTTTAACTCAAGTGTAACGGTATATGATTGTCCATCCATAACTGAAACTGCAATTGGGCTTGATGTAGTAGTCATAGGTGTACCTCCATTAACAATATATTCAACAATATTGGAACCTCCTAACGCAAAATTACCTACAGTAAAAGAAATATCTACAGAAGCTGTACCTGGAGTAAACACATTATTATCGGACGGAGAATCAATTGACAATGACGGGTTAGATAAATTATTCAAAGCACCTGGAGTTGGAGCTGCAGCTACATAACTAGTTTGATCATCTGTTAATTGTAATGACTCTGTGGCAGTATCATTATATTGTGTAGTTTCCCCAAAACCTGTTAATAACACTGTGTCATCTGCATCGTTTGTACCATAAACAATAACATCAATTAGATTAGTTGTGGTGATAGCAGTATCATTAGGAAAATCGGTATCACTCGCCTGGAAAATGGCAACTACATCTGCCCCATTCTGTATACCGTTTGAAGGTAATGTGATACTAGCACCTGTAACACCAGTATTTCCTAAAACAAATAATCCATTTGCATCTGTACTAAAACCGTCTAAGTCATAAGCAGCATAACTTTGATCATCACTTCCATTATATAAAACGACAACAAAGCCATCTAGCGCAAAGTTTGGAGTAGATGATAATAATTCAATAAATTCTGCTGAGTCTGTACCAGTTTGATCAGCATCTACTTCATTAATAGATAACTGAGCAAAACTAAAAGAAGTTAGTAAAAGACTTAATAAAAAAGTAATTTTTTTCATGATTGAGTTTAAGTTTTATAAAAAATAACAGGTAAAGATACATAATTATTACCTTTTAAACGAGTAATCCATAAGATGAAGCCAGGATTTAACCTTAAGATAAAACAACAACAACTTTATCTTCAATTACTTTAAACCGTTTCATCTTTTGGTAATAATAGTCCTGATATAACTAAGAACCTTAAAACAAATACGCTAGTTTATAATTAACTAATTCGATAATCCTTCTGAAAACTTCGGTATATATCCTAATCCAAATACTACTGGGTTCCTAAATATAACTACTCAATCAAATACTGCAATAAATGTAGATGTGTATAATATATTAGGAAAACGAGTTATTTCTAAGACTGTTAATGATCAAATTTTAAATATATCTCATTTAAATGCTGGTATTTATATTATCAAGTTAGATCAAAATAACACCTCTATTACTAAGAAATTAGTGATCAAATAAGCTTTTAATTTTTTTGAATATATTAAAAGAGCATTGTCAGTATGACAATGCTCTTTTTTAGTTTTACACTTATGCTCTTGGATTGTTTTTTTGCTAGTACATCCAATACCAACTAATAAGCTATCCAGATATTCTCTTCTCTATATTCTCCAAAATCCTTTTCAATATCTATAGTTACTAAATTCAAAGCTCCTTTTATTTTATAAGAACCCGACTCAACAATCTTTTTATTAAGCAATCCTTGCCAAAAAACGATATCCCCTTTTACATTCATTGAGTTTTTGCATACGCTTATAATCTTTGCACCCGCATTGAGATGCGTTCTTATCCATGGATCATAGATATTCTGGTCTTTTTTAAACTCTAAATAATCAACCATTTTCATTTTTGGAAATTTATGTTTAAAAACAGGCCTTATTGGAATTACAAAATTTATCAACCCTAAGTTTTGTTTTATTTCTTTTGCTTTAGAAATTAATAGTTTGCTAAACCCTTTTCTTTGAAACTTCTTAGTAATTACAATTTGTAAACCACCCAAAGAATTTGGTTGTATATTATTTTCATAATCATATATACTCCTCTGTACCAACCAATCCCATCCTTTATCTGGTAATTCTTTTAATGGTTGATCCCAAAATACAGGAACAATATTCATAAAACCTATAAGGTTATTGTCTTCGTTCACCATAAAAAGTTGGGTGTGCGGGAAATATTTTTCTAAGGTACTCCAGTACTTTTCAGTGGTTTGGGAATTTAAAATAATTTCTGGAAAAGCCAATTTTATTGCGCTCCTATATTGTTTTATAAGAAAATCATCTAAATCAGATAAATAAAGGTATTTAATCAAATTATAATACGTTAAAGTGTAAGTATCAGGTTGTATGTATCACTATGAATAATTCAACCCTCATAATTTTAATTAAGAATTATAAATTCATAGTTTCTTAAAGTAGCACAAATTCTCTAAACAAAAAAGCCATAACACAGGATGTTATGACTTCGAATTTATTATTAACAGGATTTTTAGATATCTACTTTAGTAGCTCCTGTAGTTTTTAATGACATATCCTGAGTATATGCTATAAGTGTAAGGTTGTCATTAGAATTTACCCAATCAGGAATAGGTAAGTTAATAGTTCCTGTTACGTCTTCTTTTACCAAACGACTTGCTACAATATTTGAATTTTTCAAAGTTCTATCACGATTCTCTCCTCTACCTATTTCTGTAATCCGTTCTGACACAACCAGTGCAAGCGTAACTCTGTCAAACTCCTTTCCTTTAATAGCGCAATTAACGATTACAGATTCATTTTCTCGTTGTATTTTTTCTATACTTATCGTGTTGGTGGTTTTTGTTTTAGCATACTTACGTAGTGCGATTTGTGCTTTTGTATAATTGGATCCTGTAAAATGTTCACTTCCATTGACTACCAATTGTGGCGTATAAATAGATCTACTATAGAACTGTTGCGCATAATCTCTTTGATAATCACTAAACTCTTCAGAACTAAAAGGGTCTTTCCAACCTAATCTATTCCAATAATCCACATGATATGACAATACAAACACATTGTCATCTTTGTGTTCTTCTTTAATGGCTTCCAATAATTTATCAGCTGGAGGACAACTACTACATCCTTGCGAAGTAAATAATTCCATAACCACAATTGCTTTGTTATTGTCCTGAGCTGTAATCAATCCAGAAATTGTTATCGTTAATAGTATCAAAAGGTTCCTCATCATCTCGTTTATTTTAGTACTTTTAGAATCTATTATTTTAGACGTTTATGATTACAAAGCTTACAAGTATTCTTTGCCTGATATTATTTTCTGGAGGTATATTTGCTCAGGATATTGCAGTATTACAATATAATGGTGGTGGTGATTGGTATAGCAACCGTACTGCTTTGCCTAATTTAATTACCTTTTGTAACCAGAACATTAGTACTACAATAAGTACCAAGCCTAAAACAGTAAAGCCCGAAAGTGTTGATATTTTTCAATATCCATATATTCATATGACTGGTCATGGTAATGTGTTTTTTTCTGAACAAGATGCAGAGAATTTGAGAAACTATTTATTAAGTGGTGGTTTTTTACATATCGATGACAACTATGGTATGGAACCCTATGTTCGTAAAGAATTAGTTAAAATATTTCCAGATAAGGAGTTACTAGAATTACCTCTTTCTCATCCAATTTTCTCTTCTAAATATAAGTTTCCCAATGGATTACCCAAAATTCATGAACATGATGGAGAACGTCCACAAGCTTTAGGAATTACTTATGAAGGAAGGTTGGTATTGTTATTTACTTTTGAAAGTGATTTAGGAGATGGTTGGGAAAACCCTGAAATCCATAATGATTCTGAAGAAGTTAGACAAAAAGCATTAAAAATGGGTGCTAATATTATCAAATACGCTTTTGAGAATTAATACTAATGGCAGAGCAATTACATCATGACAATTCTGTGTTTGTAAAAAAACAGTTCCCTATTACATTAATTTGTGATCACGTTAGTTCTCCTGCAAATATTGGTAGTATATTTAGAATTGCAGACAGCTTTGGTGTAGAGAAGATTTATTTCTGTGGTGAAGACATAACCGTTGTTAGCAAACGAATGTTACGAACAGCGCGATCAACTCATGAAATTATTCCTTATCAACAAGAAGAACAAGTTTTACCGATAATTAATACCCTACAATCTCAAGGCTATAAAATACTTGGATTAGAAATTACTAAAAACAGTATTCCTGTTTCAGAACATCTATGTGCTTATGGTGATAAAATTGCATTGGTTATAGGTGAGGAAAAATCAGGTATTTCGGAAGATGTGTTAACAAAAGTCTCTAAAAATATACATATAAATATGTATGGAAATAATAGTAGTATGAATGTAGCTACTGCTACTGCAATATCACTATATGAAATTACTAAACAGTTATCTAAATAAATCGTAATATGAATTCTAAAACGATCGCGTACGGTATTCTAAGAGCTATAGCCTTTATTGTTGGAATACTTTTACTACTTTGGTTTTTATATAAAATACAATCCATCCTACTATACATCACTTTTGCTGCTGTAATTTCCCTGATGGGAAGGCCATTAGTACTATTCTTAAAAAGAAAATTGAAGTTTAATAATACGCTAGCTACAGTCTTTGCTTTGTTCATAACCATAGTACTGTTTCTTAGTTTATTTCTGTTATTCGTTCCTATTATTACAGAACAAAGTCAATTGATTAGTGAGATAGATATTAATGAAGTAAGTGATGATCTGGATCGTTTAAATCAAGAGATCAGTGACTATTTTAATGTAGAAAAACTAAACTTTGTAGAACTGATCAAACAAACAGATCTAATGCAATTTTTTGACCTTAAAGCGATTCCAAATGCTATAAATTCTTTTTTAAGTGGTTTTGGAGCATTACTCGTAGGGTTATTCTCAGTGTTATTCATTTCTTTTTTTCTATTAAAGGATAGTAGGCTATTAGTAAACAGTATGTTGGTATTTGCTAAGAAAGATGATGAGACAAGGTTTATGAGAGCTTTTAATAAGATCAAAGATTTATTATCTCGGTACTTTGTTGGTTTATTACTTCAAATTTTGATTCTGTTTGTTTTATATACGATTTTATTATTAATATTCGGTGTACATAATGCAGTAGCGGTAGCATTGATTGCTGCAATTTTTAATCTAATTCCGTATGTTGGACCTTTATTTGGTGGAGCATTGGTCTTGATTCTAGCTACCACAAGTAATCTTGGGTTGGATTTTCAATCTGTTATTTTACCGAAACTAACGTATATTTTAATAGGATACGTTGTGATCCAGTTAATTGATAATTTCCTTAATCAGCCATTAATTTTTGGGAATAGTGTAAAATCACATCCGCTAGAGATCTTTTTGGCTATACTCATATTTGGAGCTCTTTTTGGGATCGGTGGATTGATTGTAGCAGTTCCTTTTTATACTGCTATCAAAGTCATTTCCAAAGAATTTTTGTCAGAATATAAAATCGTAAAGCAATTAACCAAAGAGCTATAATACTCATTGATCTTATTTTCTAGTACATTAGTATTATATGATTCACAGTTAAGACACACAACATTGGTCTAAAAAACATTGAACAACAATATTTTACATACAGAAATACAAGATTTTATCTTCAAAAAATCTGATGAAAGAACAGACATTTCAAAGTTTATTCTTTCTGGAAGCCCTTATGATGATATAACAGTTCAGGAATTGGCTCAACAAATCAGTGGAAGATTAAAAGCTAAAGATAAACTTTCTCTATGGCATCAAACAAAAGGAATTTTTTATCCTCCAACATTAAATTTAGAGCAGACATCTTCTGAAGCAACTGCAGTGTATAAAAGCACATTGGTTTCTGGCAACACTCTTATAGACCTTACAGGCGGTTTTGGAATCGATGATTATTTCTTTTCTAAAAATATCAATCAAGTAATTCATTGCGAAATGAATGAGGAATTAAGTAAAATTGCGACTCATAATTTTAAGGTTTTAGATGCTGATATTACCTGTATTTGTGGTGACGGTTTACAAACGTTAAAAAAATCAGATACTATTGATTGGATTTATATTGATCCATCAAGAAGACACAATAGTAAAGGAAAAGTATTTTTTTTAGAAGATTGTTTACCAGATGTTCCATCAAATCTGGATATGTTATTTTCGAAAAGCAATCATATACTGATCAAAACCTCTCCGCTACTTGACATCCATTCTGGATTAAAGTCATTACAATTTGTTAAAGAAATACATATCGTTGCTGTTAATAACGAAGTAAAAGAATTGTTATGGGTACTAGAAAAAGAAACTAAGAAACCCACTATTGCTCATACCATTAATCTTGTAAAAGGTAAAACGATTCGTTTTTCTTTTGAGTTACTTAAAGAAAATGATAGTAATGTAGCACTGTCACAACCTAAAAAATACATCTATGAACCTAACGCTGCTATTATGAAAAGTGGAGGTTTTTATAGTATTGCAAAGGCATATGAATTACAAAAAATTCACGAGCATTCTCATTTATACACTTCTAATCAAAAAATAGAATTTCCTGGAAGGAGTTTTGAAGTACTAACGGTGTTACCATATCAAAGACAAATACTAAAGAAAGAAAAAATTATAAAAGCCAATATCACCACCCGTAATTTTCCTGAAACTGTTTCCGAAATTCGCAAAAAGCTTAAGATCAAAGATGGTGGTGATATATATTTATTTTTTACCACAAATCTCACAAATGAGAAGATAGTTTTGGTTTGTCGTAAAACCACCTTATAATTCAGCGTTACGCACAAATATTTGATTTTCTATTGCATGTATCACTAGCCCTGCAATATTCTTAGAGCCTGTTTTTACCAATAAGTTATTACGGTGCCCTTCTACAGTTCTAGGGCTTATAAATAATTGTTCTGCTATTTCTGTAGTAGTTTTCTGTTCACATATTAATTTTAAAACTTCACGTTCACGGCGTGTTAAATATTCATCATCATCCTTAAACTGTTTATTCATTTTTAATGATGCTTCCTCTAGAATACTCATAACGCTTTCATCATAATAAAACCCTTTTACAGCAACTTGATTTATTGTATTTACAACCTCTGTAGGAGTAGCATTTTTGGCAAGATATGCAACCGAACCCTGTTGCATCATATTAATAATAAAAGGTTTGCTATAATAACTTGTCAGCGCAATAATTTTTATTTCTGGAAACTTCTTCTTGATTATTTTGGTAGTTTCTACTCCATTAAGATCTGGCATTTTTAGATCCATCAATATAATCTCAGGTATTTCTCTGGTATGATTTAGTTGCTTAATAAGGTCATTACCATTTTCTGCTTGAATACATATTTCTATATTACTCTCTTTATCCAGAATAAAAGTGATGCCTTGTCTGAATAATGTTTCGTCGTCGGCTATGGCTAATTTTATAATGTTTTTTTTCATGGTTTAGGTTTTTTAGTACTGATATTAAACGTAACTCCATTACCGATCTCACTGTGATATGAAAGCTCCCCATCGAGTATCTCTACCCTACTTTCTATATTTTTGAGTCCTATTCCTTTCTTTTTCGCTATTGATTCCATATTAAATCCTTCTCCATTATCAGAATATTCTATATCCAATTGTGTATCGGGATTATTTATTTTTAATGTAACATTTTTTGCCTTACCGTGCCTCACAGAATTGTTTAAAAGTTCCTGAACAATCCGAAAAACATGCAGCTCATTACTTTTAGATAATATATTGTGATAGTCAATTTGATATTCTACTTTTATTTTTTTACTACTTTCAAACTCATCGCACAGTTCTTCTATTGCCGCTTGAAGCCCGAAATTCTCCAAAATCGGTGGCAATAAATTATGTGCTAACCTTCTGGAACTCTCTAATGTTTTTGTAGTAACAGATAATATATGTTGTAGGGTATGCTCTTGTTCCTCTTTTTTTAATGTACCATCAATCAAAACATTAGTACTAAGACTAACTACATTTAATTTAGCACTAATAGCATCGTGTAAATCTTGCGCGATTCTTTTACGTTCTTCTTCTTGTGTTTCTATTGTACTATGCAGTAATTCCTTTTGATAAGAAATCTCCAAATTTGCTTTTTCTAATTCTGAAGCAATAATCTTTTTACGAGAAAAGAAAAAGAACAAAACCAGAGCTATTGCCATAAATAGCAATATCATGATGGCTATTAAAACAATAACAACTATTTGTGAATCTTCTTGTAGTAATTCTTTCTCCATTCGGTAAAGATTAGGATTTGAAAGATAATATATAAAAACGCATTTAGCTTTAACAACAAAATATATGTTTCGGTCGGTATCTCTATATTAAACACCAAATTACCAGAAGCAAAGATCAATGTACTACAAATCAAATATAAAAAAACTCCAATATTTACTATTAAAAATTTTGGCTCTTTCCTTTGTAACGAATTGTAGAAATACATAATCGAATATGTGATTAAAATAGATTGGGTAAGACTAATCCCTAAAGCATTATATTTAGTAAACAAATCAAGGTTTGTAAGATATTGAATTGCTAAAAAAGCTAGCACAGCAACTCCGATATAGTAAATCCATTTTTTATCCAATAACACCTTATAAAAGATAGATAACATTGAAAACTGTACAATCAAAAAAATATTTGATAGATATATGTTATTATAATGTAAAAAAGGTCCAATAATCTTGGATAGAATTTCAATAATTAGGATCAATATTAAATAAAGAGTAAATATTTTAAAAGCCTTACCTCCATTACGTAAGGCTTTTATATATAATATCGTATTAATAATTAATAATATTGTAGCTGTATAGCCAAGATTTTTTAGTAATTCCATTAATTACCCTCCAAATAGGGGACTGTTTGGGTCACAAACTGGAGGACAAGGAGTTGTAAAATCATAAATACCACTAGAAGGGTCATCTGTCAATCCTAATGATTTACCATCTACTGATCCATTGATAATATCTCTATATACTCCGTCTACCTGTTGTGTTCCTACTATTAATATTTTTTCTTGTGTTTCTTGTCCTGGTTCTGCTCCAATGGCCATATATGCTCGAACATCTAGATTATTCTTATTGGCTCTTTTTTGAGCTTTAGCAGCGGCTTTATCTCCAATAAGTCCCATATCATTTAAGACTTCAATTAAATCTACTGCAGGTATTAAAAAGGCTTTACAATTATCAGGGCAAGTTTCTCTCCATTTAGCTGTCCATTCTGCTGCTACATCCGATTCAACTGTGTTTTCCGTGTTAGGATTCATTTTTTGTTTGGTTTAAAATTAGTATTCCCTAAATTTAGAATAAATACTAATCAAATCGTTAAATATCTGTGAAAAAATTATTTAAAACATAGATGAATTCCCCTTTTATTTGAAAATCAAATAATTAAAACTGGCTTTATCAGGAGTTTGATACCGTATCTCTAGAATCTATAAAGGAAATTGGTTTACGACTCATCTCTGGGAATTTTTTTGCTTTTAACGCTTCTTTGGTATTCAAAACCAGATCTGGTACTACTCTTAAGTTTGCTCTTAAATGTTCTTTCAATTCTTTTTGTTGTATAGCTGTTAAAGAATTCGACACGTGTATTAACAATTTATCTGTTCCAAGATCTCCTATAACCACTTCGATTACATACATACCTAATCCTTCAAAACTGGTGAGCACTTCAATTACACTCTGTGGATATAAAGTAGTCCCTTTATATTTAATCATATGTTTCTTCCTACCAAGAACAGGGCTTAAACGCATGGTTGTTCTTCCGCAACTACAATTCTCTTTATGAGATTGAACCATATCACCAGTTGTATACCGTAATAACGGCATCGCTTCTAAACCTAGTGTTGTTATAGCTAACTCTCCTACTTCTCCTTCTTGTACCAGCGCTCCATTTTCATCTAAAATCTCTGCAATAATCAATTCTGGACGATGATGCCCTCCTTGATGTGCCTCACACTCTGTAAACGCTGTACTCATCTCTGTAGAAGCATATGTAGAATATAATTCGATATCCCACTTTTCTTTAATCTTACTTCCTAGTGTATTTAGATTAAAATCCTGGTCTCTTAATGGTTCTCCAATACATATTGCTGCTTTTACTGAAGAGTTTTTATAATCAATCCCATGTGTTTCTGCATAGGAAATCAACTTTAGTAAAAATGAAGGTACTACAACCAAATAGGTAGATTGAAACCGCTGTATAGAATCCCATTGTAGTTCAGGAATTCCAGCACCTACTCTAACCATTGCTGCACCTAGTTTTCTGGTTCCCAAAAAATAAGCAAGACCAGCCATAAACCTACGATCCAACGTTGTTGTTAGTTGAACTACATCATTTTTAGTGACGCCAGCAGTTTCAAAAGAAATTGCTTCATTATAGGCTAATCGTTCCAGATCATTTTCTGTTAATGCAAATGTAACTGGTTTCCCCAAAGTTCCAGATGTTGTTACATAATCAACAATCTCGGATTTTGGAACACATAAAAAATCATCATTGTAAGCTTGTAAATCATCCTTAGTTGTTATCGGAAGTTTTTTAAGGTCCTCAACCGTATTAATATCATCCAAGGCAATATCATATTTGGAGAACAACCTTTTATAATATGGAGAATGTTGAAACACAAAAGCAATCAATTCCTGAAGCTTCTTATTCTGAAGGTTCGATATTTCTGTCTGTGTTGATTGTTCGATGCTTTGGATCATGGATGTTATATTTTTCGTTCACATTTTCTGATATACTTCTCTATTTGTTTCATATCAGGAATTGTGGTTACTTCTCTTTTCTTAGCTTGCTTAAAAGCTGTCAATGCTTTTTTAAAATCTTTTTGAACGTAATAATATTTCCCAAGTACAAAATACGTTGCCCAATAATTAGGGTTTAGATTTTCGAATTGTTTTAATTCTTCTTCAGAAATTTTTTGTTCATCATCTACAGCGTTTTCAATTTTCCTACTCAACACTCTAAAAGACTCATAATTCATATACTTTTCAGTGTGTATAAATGTATCCTCAGGAATATTTAACGATTCAGAAGCAATTACAACTTCTTCTTTTTGAATTTTCATTTTACTAAAAACTTCATCAAGGTCATAGGCTACAAATTCTCCCATCTGATAAGGATTAGTAGATACCCAAACTTTTCTGCTTTCTGGTTGAAAAACAATGCCATGATGTGCTAACATTTGGTTCAATGCTTTCTCGTTACCATATCCAATTAATTTATCTTTTAATCCTTCTCGATTTCTTAAAATTTCAACAGCTTTCTTAGGGTTTAAAATATTATGCTCAGATAATAACTCTGTCATACGTTGATAACGGTAAAAAGAATGGCTTTCTGCGATAGCTTTTAGATTACGTTTATCATCTTTATAAGATTCACTTTGGAAATGATTTGAGCAAATCAATTGATCGGTATTGGGCACATCATACACTCCAAAATTATTTGGTGAAACTTCTATTAATACTGCTTTTTTATCTTTGGCGCTCCCTATCATGATAGACTCTGAAACAAAAACTTCTCTTTTTTTGGCTATCTCAATGGCTTCATCTATAGTTGCAGCATATTGCAATATTTCTCGGGTAAGAATTGAAATTGGTGTTTTAGCAATTAGAGGAATCTTAGATTTACCAGCATTAATCGTAACGGTTAGTCCTTTTTCATTCATTCCAGATAGTGCACCTATCATTCCAGCCCAACCATAGGTCATAAACTTATGTCCTTTTTCAGGATTCATAAAAGTGACTAGTTTTTCTTTAGAAAATTCATCTCCAGCATAGAAATCAAAATTACGTCCAATCAGTAATTGTCCATCTTCTGTTTTATCACCCCAAGCAGCAAACGAAGTACATCCTACCAACATTAAATCCTGTAATGCATGTCCAATATCATGAGCTCCGTGAGCGTATAACATACGCACATAAGGTTCTGCAAAATCATTATAATCATTGGATGCATATCTGGATACTCCATAGATTTCTGCTTTATATTCTTCTGGTACATTAAGGTGTAACTTTCTATTATACCAGGCTACGATTTTGCTTAAAAATTTCAAATAACTTTTTGATGGAATTAGCTCTGTTACTTTTCCAATAAAAGCGTCCTCCTGAATCTTAATTAATTCCCTAGCTAAACTTCCTGCTGCAATTCCTCTTTCTAATGGTTTTCCTTCGAGATACAACTCCCATAATCCTTGAGTATTTTTACGAAGTAGATTACCATTCAATGTGTAAAAATTTTCACTATGCTGCACTCTGGTTGTATCTATACGTTCAATTCCAGAAATATCTGGTCTTGCAGCCAATGATTTCTTGACACCACAAGATGATGACAAAATAACAAGCGTAAGAAAAAGTATATGATAAATGGAATTTCTCATTATGAATCGGTCAGTTCTTTTTCTGCCAATGTATCTTTTATACGTTGTAATAAATACTCTTTACCCACTAATTCTCCACAAGTTACTACTGCACTTATTGTTACTCCCAAAACACCGTGCATATTTAATCCTTGACCCGTAAACAATAAGTTTGGAATCTTGGTTCTTGGAGATAAAAAGGATTTCATTGGACTATCCGCATCCTTTGCAAAACCATACATAGATCCTTCATAACATCCTATATAATCTCTATAAGACAATGGTGTAGAAGTATGAACAGACTTAATACAAGATCGAATATCAGGAAATTTCTTCTCTATTTCTTTTAGATAAGCTTCTATCTTACGTTGTTTAAAATCCTCATAATCTTCTCCTCTATCATTCTTAATTGCAACAGTATTAAAAGTATCTGCCCAAGGTTGTGTTTCTTCGAATCGCATATATGCGATAGATGTTAAATTCTCTGCAAAACCAGGGTTTTTAAGATCTTCATTGGTAGAAATTAAATATGCTTCTGGCCAATTTTCTTCTTCATAGTTTTGGGTAGTCCAAACCTTTTCTGGTGTATTGGTGTGATAATAATTTTTATTGATATATGGAAAAGTACCTTTTTCAAAAACAATATATAAGCTAAATGAGGATATAATACTTTCTGTATTCAGAATCCTCTTGTAATATATGTTTCTGAAATGCTCTTTTCCTATTATTTGTAACGTAAGTTTAGGGTCTACATTAGAAATAAAGTTATCTGCAAAAAAAGTATCGCCCTTTGTAGTAGAAACCGATACTAACTGATTTTCTTCAAAATTAAATTTATTTACTTCTTGATATTTAAAGATAGTACCTCCTAAAGCTCTAAATCGTTTTACCAGTAATTTTGCAATTTGGCTTCCTCCTTGTACACATCTCCAAGCACTTTCTATATAAGAATTGATTGACAATGCATGTACATAAAAAGGTGTTTTATCTGGATCTCCAGCATATAATAAATTAGATCCCGCAAGTACCGCTCTTAATTTTGGATTCTCTACAACACTATCAATATAATCCTTAGCCTTTAATGTTAATAGATCTTCTCCATAATATCTATCTCCAGGTTCTAGGTTATATAACGGAAATTTATAGCAGGTTTCTTTTACTTTATCAGCATATTCTTTAATTCCTTTTTCTTCCTCTGGAAAGAACTTAACTAATTGTTTTACAAAATTATCATATCCTTGCGCATGTGGATATTCTAATTCATCATCATCAAAAGTTATGACATCATAACTATCGATATCCATTCTTGTAATCTTAAGGTCATCCATAATATCCAAGTACTTAAAGTACTGATATAAATTCTGCCCTTTTTCTAAACCACCGATATAATGGATACCTGTATCGAATATACTTTTATCTCTTACAAAAGTTTGTAGATTTCCTCCGAACTGATTATTCTTTTCTAAAACACAAACTTTCTTACCTTCTTTTGCAAGGATATTAGCAGAGACCAATCCTCCTAATCCACTTCCAATGATAATAACGTCAAACTTATCTTGCATTTACGATATTCTATTCAAAACTGTTAATCCAAACTCCTGAACATCTACTTTAAAAGTAGTTTTTATTGCATCAGGAAATTCATTATGTCCAGAGAAAATAATAATTCGTTTTATATCCTCTGATACTAATTCTTTTATGTATTGTGGTTGTATTGGTGTGGTTGTGTTTAGCAAAAGTACATCAAATTTTGTCGAAGTCAAATCCATATTTGATACAAATCCTACTTTATTACGTATTGTTGTATAACAATTTTGTGCAACCAATAACTTCTCACTTTCTGTAAGTATCCCTTTTAGTTTAGTATATGGTTTTTTAAAACTTAGATACAAAAGAAACTGTCCGTAATCATCGCTGTACTGAAGTACATTGTTTTTATGTTCAATATAGCTAGCTGCTTTATAGTATTTTTCTTTGTTAATTTTGAAATCATTTTTTATATCAGAATAGCAACTTTTATATCTATAATTATTAAGTAGTGCTTTTTTATAATAATCTACACCTTCTAAATCTTTCTGTAAATCCGAATATTGCTCTCTAAAATATGTGCTTATTTTTTTAGTTCTCTCTGCATATCCATTCCCAAATTCTTTATTATTTACAGTTATTCTTGGCAGTATTTTTAATTGAACCGCACCATCATGAATAATAAAATCACCTTTAGGAGATACTTGTGCATTTCCATGAATTACCACTGGAAGTATATCCAAATTTAATTCTTGCGCCAGATAGAATGACCCTTTATGAAACCTACTCATTTTAGCTGTTTCTGTTCTAGAACCTTCGGGAAATGCTATTAACGAATATCCTTGTTTCACTTTTTCGCGAAGATGTTCTACACCTCCTTCAATTCCTGAAGAAACTGGGTAAAACCCAGCCAGTTTAGCAGCTCTTCCAAATACTGGATTATCATATACCCAATCTTTAACAAGATATATTAGTTTAGGATATAGCATGCCAATAGATATAATATCCAAGAATGAAGAGTGATTGGCTATGATAATACATTGTTTGCTAAAATCTTCTTGCTCAGGATTATATACTCGTTTTTTTACAAAAGGATTAGAATACAGAACGGATCCCATTAACCTAGAAGTTATTTTATGAAAAACTCCCATTTTCTTTTTCTTACTTACTGGAAACCAAGGGATAATAAGACTGCTCATAATAGAGACAAGAAACCCACCAATAATAAAATATCCAAAACTAAATATAGACCATAAGGTTTGTCTTATTCTAAGTGGTGTTAACCCTTTTTTTACTCTATTCGTAATAAATAGTCTAAACAACATAGGTTGAATGGTAAACGCTACTAAAACAGCTGATAGAATACCGATTAGAGATACTGTAGAAATTGAACGGAGCGCTGGGTGTTTAGCAAAAATTAAAACTCCTACTCCTAATATTGTGGTTATTACAGATAATAGAATAGAGGTTTTATAAGTTGATAATTCTTTTACTCCATAGGTAAATTCTTTAACAAGTCCATTGGTGATAAATATACTGTAATCGACTCCCAGTCCAAAAATAAACGTAGATATAATCACATTAAAAATATTGAAATCAATACCGAGTATTTTCATTACTCCCAATGTTATCACCCAGGTTATCGCAATTGGTAACGCGGTAAGTAACGTTAACATTGGATCACGATAAAAAATGAGTAATAATAGTACAACTGCAATTAAAGAATATCCAATTAATGAATTAAAGTCATTCTTAAGATTACCTAGTAATGTTTCATTTAATTGTTTCCTGTCAATTACTACAGTATTGGGTATCTTACTTAACGAAGCATTAATATTATCCGCATCCTCATGATCCACCTTGATCGCAGAAACCACCGTTGCGAAATTTTCTTGATCCGTAACGAACTCATCTAAATAAAGTTCTTTAATTTGTTTGTAAGTATTAAAACCTATTGGCGAAACCTCTACATTCAAGGCATTATAAAACTGAGTAAATGTCTCTGGTTTAAAGCCAATTAATGATCCTTTTTGTTTCAAAAGATTGGTAATCGAATCTTTACGTTGATCTGTCCAAAACTCATTCCATAGCTTTATTTTTTCTTTTTGAGCCTCTTGAGAAAGTACAACACCACCAACAGAACTAAAATTAATCAACTCATTATTTGATTTTTTCTGATCTAAGGTTTCAAAAAGTCTATTATTAGCATTTAATGCTTCATTAAGCGATGTGCCATAGGAAACCAGGTAAATTGATTTAGCTTTATTATTGTTAATACGATCCAAATCAACTTCTGCTGCAACCAACTCTTCTGGTTGATAGTTCATTGTATTTAAATCTGTATTAAATCCAACTTTGTGAAACAAGAACAATGCAATTATAAATACAACTGTAATTATAGAAATAAGAATTTTATTTTTATGAAAATCCGTTTGAGAAATTTTATCTATAAACGTTCTTCTTTTAGCTTTTTTATGTTCAGAAAAACGATACACTTGTGGAATAAATACTAAGGCAAATATAGATGCACTTACTACACTTATTGCTGCAAAAATCCCTAGGTCATTTAACGCTTCGGATTTCACAAAAACTAAGCACAAAAAAGCAACCGCAGTAGTCAAGCTACTCATCAAAACAGGCATTGAGACATCTCGATATAACTCCTTGACATTATTATTATTCCTAAAATGTGTTAGAATGTGTAAAGAATAATCTAATGTTATGCCCAATAATACAGATCCGATACCCAGCGATATTGCAGAAATTTTGCCTTTAATCAGGTACAACATTGCAATGGCTACTATGGCTCCAAACACTGTAGGAGTAAAAATAATAAGTGGTACAGCAAGTTTTCGATAGAAGAAAATCAAAATAAGTAATAATATACTCATCGCAATGCTAACTGTAAGCTGTATATCTCCTTTAATTTGTTTTGCATTAGCAACAGCATATAAGGTCGCTCCAAATAATGTAGCTTCTGCATTTGAGGCATACTTACTATTTAACTCTGAAGTAATTTTTTTTAACCCTTCTACAAAAATCGTATTCTCTCCTGTTTCATTAGTAGCCAATGCAGGAGTAAGGAACAGTAAAAGATTTTTTCTGTCTTTTGTAATCAAAAAACCATTATAGAGATCATAATTATCTCCTAATTGAAGTTGAGCAAGTTTCTGAAGCCCTTTTGGAGTTAATGCTAATGGATCTTTTACTATATATTTTTTGGTAACCAATCCTGCTGGAGAGATTAAACTTTTGTAATTGTTCTCGATGATTTTTGAGATCGAATCTGGGTTAATTTTATGATCTATATCCCTATAATCAGATTCTGTAAGAAAAAAAGGAAGGTGTTTATATACAAAATCGTATAACTGCATAACATTATCATCTGCTACTTTTCCTTGTATCTTTTTAATGTATTGAGGAAGGTGCTTATTTAAGGAATCTATATACGCTGAAGCATATGCAGTAAGATCATCTGGATTTTCTCCTTTGTTTCTGATATTAACCACGATTTTATCCGAAAACGAAACCGTTTTTAAAACTTTCTGAGTAATTTCAGACTTATCACTATTGGGTATTAATCGCGTGATATCTTCTTCGAAACCTATAGAACTTGCTAAAAAGGCAAATACAGCAAAAACTCCAATAATTATTGGCCAGGCAATTAATTTATTTTGCTTAATAAATTGATATACTGAAAGAAAAAAATTATGCATCGATAGCACTACTTTTTGATTTGCGAAGGCTAAAATACAAATACGCAATGACTCCTGAAATCAATGAGACTAATGTTGCTAAAATAAAACTACCTAAAATATACTGACCTAAACTCTTAAACACATCTGTACCTGATTTTATATCTTCGATATTAAGTGTTGCATCCATTTGTTTTCCCATTGCAATTGCTCCGAGTTGATAACTACAATATATAATAAAGGGAATAAAAGGGGGCAAACTAATATTAGAAAACAGAAAGGTAATTGCTCTATTTAATTTTAAAGCAACCGCCAAAGACAATGCTAAAATAGTATGAAAACCCCAAAGCGGAGAAATACCGATAAAAAGGCCTAAGGATATGGCACTCGCCTTTTTAAAAGGAGGATCATCACTTCTTAATACGTTTTCTCTCCAATACTTTTTAAACCCTTTTTTTTTTACTCTACGGATTAATCGTTTAGGAAGGTAATAAAACAGTGTTAATGTAACTAACCAGGTATTTAAAATACTTATACGAGTAAAATCTTTAAAAGGCCTAAAATGTGATACTCGTTCTGTTTCATCATATAGCACTTGAACAGGTATATTACGAACTTCAACATTTCTCCAGGCAAGCTTTACGATAACTTCTATTTCTAATTCAAATTTAGAAGTAAACAATTTCAACTTACTTATTTCTTTTATTGGATACAGCCTATAACCAGACTGCGTATCCTTAAGTTTGATTCCTGTTTCTATATAATACCAGAAATTAGAAAACTTATTTCCAAAACTACTTTTTCCAGGTACTGAAGGATCATCCATATTTCTGGAACCTATTAGTAATAAGGAAGTATTAGGGTCCTGCTTTTCAAGTTGATCCAAAAAAACTGGAAGATCATTAGGGAAATGCTGCCCATCACTATCAATAGTAATCATATAATCATAGCCCAAACGATCCGCTTCTTTAAATCCTTCTCGTAAAGCTACTCCCTTACCCTTGTTTACAGGAAACGTTATAATTCTTAGTGTATCTTTATACTTTGCTAATATATTTGACGTATCATCCGTTGCCCCATCATTAACAACTATGATTCGATCTGTGTATTCTAATACTCCTTTAATAACATTATCCAGTGTTTTCTGGTTATTATAGGTAGGTATAAAAACACAACAGTTAAGTGTTTCAAAACGATGATCTTGTAATGTGTTTATGGTCACAGAGCTTTATTTTCCGTTGCAAAAATAACATAATCTCTGTTATGCTCTGAAATTATAGTAATGAAATTAGGATCTTTTAATATATCCTTCAATATTACTCTATGAGGTATGCTAGCGTCTTCTAGTAACTTTTTCAGTAAATGAATTTAGGGTGATCTTTTTGTTTTGATCATCAAACTTATAAAATATGACCAATGTATCTTTTATATCAGATGACTCATTGTTTTCCATATTTGGAGTGACTATAAGTTTATACATCCCCTTTTTTTCTATTTTTGATATATCAGTATTATTCTTACTATCAACAATAGAAAAATCAGATACTTTATTCTGAAGAAACTCTATTTTTTCAATCTCAACATTATGATCATTTAATAATTCTAAATCAACTACGTACCGAACATACGGTTTTGATTCAGGAATTCCAGGAATGATTGTTTCTTTTATTGCAGAAAGTATTTCTACATCTTTTTTACAAGAAGAAAAAACCGTTATTAGAAGTAAAAAAGTGATTTTAAATATTTTCATAACATCTAATAACGGTTTCTAATATTGATTTTATTTTACAATTAGTTTTTTAACTATTTGTTTGTTTCCATTTCTAACCTGTACCATATATATCCCAGAACTATATCCAGTCATATTCATATCAATTACAGATTCTCTGGTTCTAAAATTCTTAACCACTCCTCCGATAATATTATAAATAGTAATATCAGATTCACCTTCTATATCTTTTAATTGAATGGTAAATATCCCCTCTGTAGGATTAGGGTATATTGCCAACACATTTTCATCAAATTCGGTAACTCCTAGTACTTCGGTTGTAATATTTATTTCCCAAATACCTCTTCCGTAGGTAGCTGCTCTTAATTTTTCTGTTCCATAATGTACTTCCAGATCATTAACGATCACATTAGGTAATCCTCTCCCTATGACTTGCCAGTCTGTGGTTCCATTGTTTCTATGAAACACTCCTACATCAGTTCCTAGAAACAAATCTCCATTTCCACCTGTAAGATATAATATTTTGTTTGCAGGCAGGTTAGGTAAGGTACCAGAAATATTTGTCCAACTACTACCAGAATCTGTAGATTTAAACACTTTATTCCCGTCATTATACCTTCCGTAACAAATATAAACCTCTTCTGGAACCGAAGAATTAACTGCAATACTTGTAACTGAACCACCTACGGGAAGTGTTAACATGTTCCAAGTAATACCTCCATTAATTGTCCTATACAATCCACTACCATTACTAGTATAAATTATTTGATCATTTGATGGAGCAATTGTAATAACTCTTGGAGAAGAACCTGGAGAATTTAAGGAAGTCCAAGTATCTCCTCTATCCACTGATTTATAAAGGCTATTAAAACCTCCATAAATAATATCTGGATTCGTTGGGCTTATTTCTAGAGGCCAAACAAAATTTGCACCACTAGGAGTACTAATAAAACGTGGGGTTGTGGCCCATCCATCAGTTGTACGCTCCATTCCTCCTGCTTGACTACAACTCCAAGCAATATTAGAATCACTATAATTCCACAAGGCTTCTACTCCATCACTTCCATAATTTCTATTATTCCAGTTAGTTCCATCATAGTGTGTTACATCATTATCTTGTGCTCCAGCTAGAATTAAATTACTATTTTGAGGAGTTCCTGCCAATTTATAGTACTGGGTAATCGCTAAACCAGAAGATAAATCTGTCCAAGCATTATCTGATGTAATATCCCCTTTAAACAATCCTCCATCATTAGCAGAAAACACTTCTGTATTACTACCTGGTAAAAATTCTAAATCATGATGATCCGAATGCACATAGAAAAATGGTTGTCCTGCTTCCCAATATCCATCCATATATTTCTGCCAAGTAAATCCTCCATTGGTACTTCTCCATCCATCAACTCCACCTATAATGATTAGGTTTTTATTATTAGGAGCTACCAAAATTGTTTGATTATAGCCTCCTTGCGTACTTAAAGTAGATGGGCTTGGTAATGATCCCCATGACGCTCCACCATCAGTAGATTTAAAAACCGAACTATTATTCATTGCAAGAATAACTTCTGGATCCGCAGCTGTTAAAGCAATATCTAATTTACGAGCACTAGTAAGACCTGTTGAAGATTCTGTCCAATTCTCTCCGTTATCCGTGGAAATATAAAATTTAGTACTTCCAGATTCCGTAGCAAACATTGTAGTAGCACTGCCTTCTTTATAAAGAATATCATTAAATCCAACTGCGGCAGATTTAAGAGCCCAGTTTATACCGCCATCTGTAGACTTATAAATTCCCAAACTTGTTGTTGCAAAAATCGTACTGGTATTATTTGGATCGATTAACAAATGTGCTATTCTTCTAATTTGAGTAACATCATAATTAAGACCAGTAGGCACCCATGTTTCACCATGATCTGTAGATTTCAAGACACCTATTGAATTGTTCTGTGCACCATCAAAATCTCCTGTTGCTAGATACATAACATTTTGATTTGTTGGATCAAAGACTATATCAGAAACTCCTAGGTTAGGTATGTCATCACCTTTGGGTATCCAGTTTGCTCCCGCATCGTTAGACCTCCATATTCCACCTCCTGGAGAACCAACCCATATTTCATCAGTGTTCGTTGGGTTAAATGTCACTACATTTAATCTTCCCATTCCAGCATAAAAACCAACTGTAGATTCTGGAATAACAGTAGGTCCAAAAATAGTCCAATCTCCTGCAAGAACATTTTTTTGATTCGTTTGAGTTTTTTGATATTTATTCCATTCATTATAAGTTTTCATAGGACTTGGAAAAGAACCATCATCATTAATACGTCTTTCCCAAAAATAAGCCCAACGTTCAAATTGCTTAACTTTTTTCCTATCTTCTCTTTGTTTACTATTGCGAATGGTAGAAAGTTCATTTTTCTTGCTATCTATTATGTCGAAATAATTACTATTTTCTTCAAATGCTGCTTGGCGCCAATCTTGTGCTGATAAGAAGCAAATTGACAGGCTAAACAAAATTACTAGGTTAATTTTTTTCATTATAGTTGATATTAATTGATATATCTTAAACAAGTAATTACGATATAACCCTAATTATTTTTGAAGAAAATCAAGAATAAAGTATTAAAAACTATAATACCTTAAAAAAGATATAATAATTAAACAATCTTCATATACATAAACAAAGGCCGAAAGCAATATACTTTCGGCCTTTTATAAATATTATAATAATCTCTTTTATTCGGTAAATGCAGAAGATTTAGACATAAACCCCTTAATAAACTCTTTTAGGTTAGAAGAAGAAACTTTGTCAATATTCTCTATTATAAACTTTTTGTCACCATCTATGTTTTTATAATATCTTGTGATTCTGGGAGCACTGGTTTGCACACTTAATCGAATCATTCTAAGCTCTATATTATTGGGATCAGATGCAATAGCATTTTCTATACGTTTTCTTCCTTGTTTAAAAAAAGATATTTTCTCTCCTCTTCTTTCGGAAAAAGAAGCTTTTAAGGTTAATGCACATCCATAATATGCGGACAATAGCTGATTATTCTGATGATCTGTTTTCTGCGTTAATTCATAAAACTTCTCTGTATTTTCTTTAGATTCTTTTGCATACCTATATGAGTTTCGAACCTCGGTTAAATCAATTATGCTGCTACCTAAAAACAGGAATCCAATAAAAAAAACAAAAACTTTCATAATACTTAACTTATGGTTATTATATTTTAATAAAGGTCACTACAACTTTTAATGCGATCGTATCATCATATTTAAAAGTGTTTTTTACTTTAATTTCATCTTCAGAATCTGTAAAATCGTTGGTTATAATCAAATCTGGAGTTTTCTCAGGATTTATTACTGCCATAAATTTTACATTAGATGCTTTTTTTAAGAACAATGAACGACCAACTCTATTCTCTGTAAGTTCTTTAATAATTTGTAACATACAAACTCCAGGAGTTACAGGATTACCAGGAAAATGACCTTTAAAAACCTCATTGTCTGGATTTAAAGTAATAGACGTAGTTTGAACACCATCCCTTACAGTATCTTCATTAATTTTATATAAATCAGCTATAAGCATTTTATTTTTTTAAAAAGTTTAATTCTATTTTCAATTTAATATTCTTATGATCAATATGTATATTATTAGCTACCTGATCTTCAGAAATATCTTTAAAAAGTATTATAAATTTTTCTTTAGTTTTTGAAGCGTTAACAATCTTATTCAGTTTTGAATCTGATTGGTTGTAAAAATAATAATTGTTACGCTTATCTTTAATGTTTTTTAAAACATTAAACGTATCGTTAAAATATTTTTCGGCAACAATTCCTTCTTCTTTAACTAATAACGAAAAATCTCTAATTAAGGTATTTAGAATAATTTTCCTATTTAGTTGTTCTATAACTGAATTAATTTTATGGGTTCCATTATCAAATTCTATATCAAAAAAAGTGCTTCCGAATTGTGAGGTAAACACCATACGATGTTTTTTAGCTTTTATTTTCTTTAGAATAAGTATCCCACTAAATTCATTTCCATAGATTGCAATATCTGCTTTATAGACATAATCTATTTCTGAATTAGCAAAATAAGGGTTATACACTACATCCTGCAAGACGTCCTCCGATTCTGTGAAATTTTTAACCGTACTAACCTTACATCCTGATACTACTAGTAGTATACTAATTAGTAAATACCGCATCAGGAATTGGTTGATTTAAAGACTTATTCTTGAAATTTATTAAGGTATAATCCTCAGATGGTTCAATTAACTTAACACTTGATACCAAAAAATCTTCTGTTCCAAAACTCAATACAATCTGTTTAAACATGTCTTTTAACGTTTGATCTTTTGGAGATAATTTAGCTATATAAAATTTATCAGCCTTATAAAAAGTCATTCCGAATTGAGTATCATCTAACATGTCTCCACTAACACTTTTAGCAATTAAGTCATTTAACTTCTTAAAAACTTTATTAGAGGCTAGATTGACATCACTCTTCTTACCTGCATCATTGATATATAGTTTTTTATCTTTAAAGATCACACTATATTCATATGGTTTAGTATATGCCCATTTTATAATATTAGGGGATTTAAAATACAAATCCCCACTGCTTTCTATATCATTAGAAAGAAAATCTATATGTTTTAGCTGTACAAAAGTATTTACAATTGTTTTTGATTGTTGCGCTGTAGCACTAACTTTATCTTTAAAGACTTTGGTTTCTGAAGTCGAAAGCTCTATTTCTTGAGCCTGTAATAACGAAATACTGAAAAAACAGCAGCTATATAAAAAGTATTTAAGCATATGCGTGTATCGAAAATAGTTCATCTATTGTAACGGTTGTATAATTATTCTTTTGCAAAAATAGCAACAATTGTTCCAATACTGTCACAGTTATGATTTTTGTATCATGAAGAAGTATTACATCACCTCCTTTTAGATTTTTTGTAACTCTATTAAAAATCACTTTTTCTGAAGGTATTGTAGTATCAAATGATCTTTTATTCCATCCAATAACAGCGTGTTGAGTCTTTTTAACTGCACGTGCTATTTTAGGGTTTGTAATTCCATATGGAGGCCTGAATAGCAAAGGTTTCTTTCCAGCATGTTTTTTTATAATCCTATCAGCTGCTTCTATTTCAGAGATAAATTTCTCTGTACCATACAAATCAATTAGTTTATCATGTGTAAAGGTATGATTCCCTACTACATGACCTTCTAAAACAATTCTTTTTAATATATCAGGGTGCTTTTCTACTTGCTTTCCGATACAAAAAAAAGTGCATTTAACTTTATATTTATCTAAAACTTCAAGGATTTTAAGTGTATTATGATCAGGGCCATCATCAAAAGTAATAGCTACTTTTTTTTCTTTAATATTAGCATTATTACTTAGGCTTTTTAAAAAATATCCAGATCTAATATTAGTTACACCATATGCGGTAATACAGAACCAAAAAAAAGCTATAATAAATAAACTCCACCAAGGAAGTTTATCGAACATAATCCCTATAATCGATAGAACACCAGCAACTGTAAATATAATATTAACTTTATTTCTGATTAGCATCGTTGCAGTAACACAATACTATGATTTTTTCCCAGATATTGATTATACAGAAGTATTGTATCATACTTCTTCGCACTCACATCGTTTACCTTTAACACAGAAGGTATCGTATTTGTTTCAAAAATTTTGCACCCCAACCAAAAACCAAAACTTGAAGCGACAGGATAATCCCCGATTAAATGTTTATAACAAAGTTGTTCTTTATTTGAAAATATTGAAGTTTGCAAGTTCTCAAAATAATCATCAAAATTGACATCTCCATTATTACCCAACACAACCGCATCAATATCTTCAATAGATATTCCTTGACGATCAACAAAGGATAAAATTTCTGATTTAATTCCTTCGGGAGTAGCTGTACTAATTGTTTCTACATCTACAATTTCGGCAATGCTTTTTTCATTTTTATCCGCACCTAATACCATAAAAGTAGCTCCTTCACTATTTACAGTGCCTGCGGTTTTTGAATTTAGCAATTCTAAAACGTTCAGGTTATCTTCCTTTATCTGACCATCAAGTCTATGCAATAATGTAGAGTTTTTAGCTACTTCATCAATCCCACCAACTAAAATATTCTTTTGAGGCTCTTCAGACAACATTAATTGTGCGTCCATAACAGATGTTTCAAAGGATGCAGATCCCTGAACATATGTTACATTATACGCCTTACAACCTAATCCTAAAGCTACCTGTCCTCCTACAGTATTATGTGTAGACTGAATAAAAAGTGTTGGAGTCAAAAACTGTTCATCATTATGAAGAATATTTTCTAAAAACTTTTCAGAATCTTGCTTACATCCCATACCAGTTCCTGTAATGATTGCATCTGGCATATCCACTCCTGAATAATCTAAAGCCATCGATGCTGTGGTAACACCCATCTTAACAGATTTAGACATCCTTCTCATTGCAGCAGGTTTTATATACTCTTTATAGTTAGGATCATGAGACCTAAATATAGATTCTTTATGAGCAATAATTTCTTCTAAAAATGTATTTGGTTCTGTAGTTGGTTGTGCAGATATACTAGCAATACCATTGATAAAACAACTGCTCATTATTTCGTAAAAATTAAAGTGGAACAATTCCCTCCAAAACCAAAAGAATTTGATAAAATAGTATTCATTTCCTTAGAAACTAGGGCTGTTTCTGGTACTAATGAAAATTCTTTCATTTGTGTTTTGAAATTCAAATTCGGAAAAATAAGATTCTCTCGTAAAGATAATAGTGAATATATTGCCTCGACAGATCCCGCAGCAGCTAGAGTATGTCCCGTAAATGCTTTAGTTGAGCTAAAAACTGGAGGGTTTTCTTCTCCAAAAATTCTAGTCATAGCGACACCTTCAGACAAATCATTATTTGGAGTTGCTGTACCGTGCGCATTTACATAGTCCACATCTTCAGCTTTCATATTGGCTACTTCTAGCGCCTTATTCATGGCTAAGTATGCTCCTTCTCCATCAGAAGATGAAGCCGTTTGGTGATATGCATCATTGGCATTTGCCCAACCAGCAACACGTCCTAGTACTTTTTTATTTTCCTTTTTCACAATAGCATCACTTTCTAGTACTAAGTATGCAGCTGCTTCACCAAGATTTAATCCCTTTCTGTTATCATCAAAAGGAGTGCATTCTTCATCTGATAAAATCATCAAAGTACCGAAACCGTTTATTGTAAACTTAGATAAGGCATCGGTTCCACCCACAATCATTCTATCTATTTTTCCAGCTTTAATCATACGAGCTCCAAGCATAATAGCATTAGCGGCAGAAGAACAAGCGGTACTTATAGTAGACACATATCCCTTGATTCCTAAATAATTAGAAATTGATTGGGTGGTATATCCAGCATGTTGAGCTTGGATAAATCGCCTATTATCCTCATTATCATGATAATCCAGGTAATATTTTTCTGTAGTATCCATTCCACCAACACTGGTTCCTGATATGAAACCAGTTCTATACTCGCTTATATCAGAAATCTTAGCGTCCTGTAATGCTTCCTTTGCTGCAATTGCACCAATCATAGCAGTTCTAGAAAAACTATGCAAAGGTTCTAAACCTAATTGCTTTTCTAAATCGCTATTCGTCTTCTTAATCTCACCAACCATAATTTGATCACTATGTCGGGTTTTTAGCATTTCAATTCTTGAAATACCATGAGATACTGATTTTAAAGCATTTAAATTTTCGTCTACCGAATTTCCGATAGATGAAATAATTCCCATACCAGTTATGGCAATGCCTTTATCCATATTATTTTGTACGATGTTGTGAAATATAATCGGCCATTACAGCGATAGATTCAAATATTGCTTTGCCTTCTTTAGGATCTTTTAACTTAATCCCATAATCCTTCTCTAATAACACAATTAATTCAAGAGCATCAATAGAATCCAATCCAAGACCATCACCAAAAAGGGGATCATTATCTCCTATTTCACTAACTTCTACATCTTCTAGACTTAATTGTTCTATTAATTTTTCTTTTAGCTCTTCTCTTAATTCAGCCATAACTATTGCTTATATAAATTATTTAATTCTTTTTTTGTTAGCTCTTTTTCACCTTTTCTTGAAAGGAACGCCAAAAATACGTCATATTTATTAGTATCCAAATCTACCCAGCCACAAATAACATTACTTGCTTTTTTGGTTCTCAACAATATCTCTGAATATTTAGCCATAAAATCTGCATCAAAACTATCCATAACAAAAAATGCATTCTCACTCTTTAGTTTATTTTTGATGCTTATCTCTCCCATAATAATATTAGGAAGTGTATATACAAATACAGCTGGAGAAGGATAAAAATCTTCTCTGTCCTGAATACTTAGTTGATGTTTTCTATCTGTATCCAAACTGGAAGCTCTATTAGAAAACACCAAAGCTGTATCTTCATCAACCTGGTTATTATCTTTTATCAGTATTTCTGATGCTAAAAAACCTAATTTACACAACTCATCCATTTTATGGAATTTTGGATACTTTAATTCCATAAATTGGTATACTCCTTTTGCAAAATCTTTAAGATTATCAGATGCCGAATCGGCATACAATTGATCTCCATTTTTAAAGACTCTTCCATCTCGAATCACGCAGGAATCTGATATGTAAAATTTTTCTTCAATCACGATGTAACTTTTTCTATAATCAATGCTACATTACAGCCACCAAATCCAGACGCTGTTTTAAGAACTCTATTCAACTCTTTTTTATGATTCTTTGCAATCACATTAATTGATTCCGAAACTCCTAACGCTTCAAAACCTAATGAAGCAAATAATTCATTATTAAGTAAGCAGTGTCTTGCTACAATAATCTCGATTAACGCAGAAGCTCCCAGAGTATGGCCATAATATCCTTTTAAACTATTAAGGGGAACATCTTGCAACCCTACTCTATTGAAAGCAATGGCCTCCATTTCATCATTATACGGAGTTGCAGTTCCATGAGCTGTTATGTAATCTATTTGATTACTTTCTAATCCTGCTTCCTTCATGGCTTTTTGTATACTTATATACAATCCTTCTCCTGTTCTTGAAGGTCCAGAAATATGATTTGCGTCATTAGCAGAAGCATCGCCAGTAATCTCTATAACGTCAGTTACATTATACTCTTTTTTAGCACTTAACCATGCAGAAGCTGCAGCTTCTCCTAAGCTAATCCCTGTTCTGTTTTTACAAAATGGTTTACAAGGTGCATCACTTACTGCTTGAAAAGAAAAAAATCCCGATAATGTAAATTCAGAAAGTAAATCACCTCCTACCACTATTACATCCTCATAGTATTCTGATTGAATCATTCTTTTTCCTACAGCTAACGCCAATCCACCAGAAATACAGGCATTTGATAAAACCACTGGAGTATGTTCTATATCAAAAAATTGTTGGATTGTTTTAGAAATACTACTTAAGTATGCCTTTTTATCTGTATCACTACGCAGGCTGTTTATGTTTCCTTTGGTTGTTGAAATAACAACGCCACTTTTCTTAACATCCAATGAAGGATTCTCTTTCAGAAGTTTTGATATTGATAGCAACATCATTTTCTCTAACTTGGTATAATCAGAGTTTTTCGAGATAGCGTTCCAAGCCTTTGACAATATATCATTATCAATCAAAGCTCCGAAAAATGGTTCTGACCAAACTGAATCATCATCCACTTTTTGAATCGCTGTTTGATTTAAACGTAGGTTATGAAGATTCTCTTCTGTAGAAAACCCTATTGGTGAAATTATATTATCAGAAACTAGATACACCTTTCTCATAATAACCCAACTTTACGTTTCCATTCAAGAAAAAACTCTGGAATACTTAGTGACATATTACCTTCCAAATCCAAAAATACCTGTGTAGTTTCTCCTACACAAACCAATTCTTTATTTTGGTTATAAACATTATATCTAAAAATCATTTTTGCTGCTGGACTATCTACATATACTGTTTCTACCGTAGCAACATCCCCATATTTAAGAGGTAATTTATGATCACAATTAGAATTAACTATGGGTGTCACATAATTATTATCTTTTACATGAAGATAAGAAACTCCATGACTTCGCCCGAAAGCTTCTCTGCCTTCTTCAAAATATGTTATGTATATTCCGTGCCAAACAATACTCAAAGGATCACAGTCATTAAATCGGACTCTTACCTCGTGTACATGTTTTATATCGGTTACAATTTCTTTAGACCGCTTTTTTCTTTTCATAATATAATATAGCGATTACGATAGTACTAATAAAAAATCCAATTAGCAAACCTATTTCAGGAAGAATATCTATCAAACTTCCTTTTCTTAAGAAACAATCATAAAAAGCTTCTAATCCCCAATTCATAGGCGATATTTTAGCTATCATTTGCATGGTGTCTGGCATTGCAAATACAGGAACCCATACTCCTCCTATTGCTGCTAATAAAACAACCAATACTGCTCCAAACGGAGCTGCTTGTTCATGAGAATTAAATATAGTACCAAGTAAAATTCCTAATCCAATAGCTCCCAATCCAGATGATAAAGCAACCACATATAATAAACCTACATTATCGCCTATATGCAATACAGGCAACCCTAGTTTTGGGAATACAAATAATCCTAATAACAAAATCAAAGTAAACTGCAACAAACTCACTAATAAAAACAAAAATGCTTTGCCGACAATAATTGTAAAATAATTAATCGGTGTTGTTTGTAAACGTACAAATGTTCCCTGACTCTTTTCGTGAACCAAGTTTAATGACAATGGTAAAATCATAAAGAAAATTGCGAACAATGTCCAAGCAGGAATATTATGTTGCACAGAGTTAGGAAGAATAGACTCACCTGATAATGAAGGGTTAATCTGTTCGTACTTCACAAAATGTTCTCTATTAAAAGATTTTAGGCTTTCTGATTCTCCAAGTTCTTTTTCAAACGCTTCGTAAATAGATTTTGTTTCGATACTTGCTACTAGCTTATCTACTGCAAATATCACAGAACTCCTAAAGGTTTCTTGCGTTATCGGGTCGAAATATAGTTTAACAACTTTGCCTGATAGTTTTTCTTGAACACTAGTTACTTTTAAGGAATCCTCTACTCCTTCAAACTCCTCGAGAATTTTAGTGATGTTGTTATTTATTTGCTCTTTAAGCCCTTTACTTAAACCTTCAGGAATCACCACAGCCAATTGGTAGTCTCCAGAAGCGACTAACACACTAGCTCTTTCTTCTGTTAAAGGAACGTTGTTTATTTCGGAAACAGGTTCGAGAAATTCTATTTCAGAAAAACTCTTTTGAATTTCTTCTGATAAAGCTCCTTTATCATTATCTACCAAAAGGATTTCTATAGAATTACTTGATATAGATTTAAATGTGGCATCCTGAATTAATGTGATCGTAACTACCAATACAATTGGCATTAGAAACAATATGATAAGACCTCCAGGATCACGAAGAAGCAATAAAAACTCTTTTTTTATGGAAGCTAAAAATTTATGCATAATCTCTTAGTTCTCTTCCTGTAAGTTCTATAAAAACATCTTCTAAATTCCTTGCTTGTTCAATACTTGAAATTAAACTGGCAGGAGTATCTTCTGCTATAATTTTTCCCGAGTCAATTATACCAACTTGAGAGCATAAATCTTGCGCTTCTCTTAAATGATGAGAAGTATAAATTATAGTAGTACCTTCTTTATTAAGTTCTTTAAGCTTGGTTGTGATTGCTTGTTTTGACTGCACATCTACTCCAACAGTAGGCTCATCTAAAAACAACACTTGTGGTTTATGAAGTATTCCTGCAATCAGATTTACTCTTCTTTTCATTCCTCCAGAAAAAGTTTTAATCTTTTTATCTGCAAAAGGAAGCAACCCTAACTGATCTAAATGAGATAATACAAGTGGGTTTAACTCGGATTTAGTCATCCCAAACATACTTCCGAAATACAATAGATTTTCTTTTGCGGTCAATTTAGGATATAATGCATACTCTTGTGGCACAACACCTATTATTTTTTGAATTTCTTTAGCATGAGTATTAAACTTATGTCCAGAAACTAGAACTTCTCCTTCTGAGGGTTTAATCAAACCACACAAAATAGAAATCAACGTAGTTTTTCCAGCTCCATTAGGACCTAACAAACCATATATTTCTCCTCTATTTATTTGTAAATCTACAGCATCCAAAGAAAGAAAAGTAGCTCCTTTATATTGCTTAGAGATTTTTTTTATTTGAATAAGAGGAGTTGCATCCATCCCAGAATTATTTAATTGTCTTTTTAAGTTTTAAAAAGAAAGCTCTTTCAGCTAATGCAATGGCATCCAGTTTATCTGCAATTTTATTATATGCATCTGTTTCTCTACTTCTGTTCTTATATAATCTAGAGGCATCAATTGCAAAATCTCTCCATTGATCACCAATTACAGTCATTTCTTTTGATAAATCTGCAAGTTTCTGATTTTCCATAATCACAGATGCTTCTTGCAAGAAAGCTGCAAAAATAAATCGAAAACCTCCTCCTCCAGTTCCTATTTCTTCTTGCATACGAACCAACTGACCTAAATAATGATTTGTTTTCTTTACTCCAATTTTATCTGGCCATTTACGAATTCGTTTAGCAACATATCTTATTCCTCTAAATCCTACAATAGGAACAGGAGCCAGCATATGTCTATATGCTTGCTTAATTCCTTTAGTAATTGCCTTTTTAAGATCTACATTATCAGGTAATTGAGTAGGGTAATAAATATGACCATTAGGAGCAAAAGGCCCTTTAGCGAAGCGTACTTTTTCTAATTCTTTAGCAGATAAGGTTGTAACTTCTGGCATTACAGGATCGCTTATTAAATAATCATCTCCTTCTTTACCATACACTACTAAATTATGTGCATTAAAGTGAAAGCGATATTCATCAGGAAAATACGTTAAGTTATATACACCTACCTGTAATCCAACAGGGTTGTTTTTTGACAATTCTGTATCTAACGTTTGTTGTGCTTTCTCAGTAGATTTAAACTTATGTCTTTTAATCTTAAAGCCTAATCTTTTACTTACTCTTGAAAAAATAAACCCTGGAACAGGTCTAAAACTAAACATTGGAGCAAAATTCACTTTTATAAAAGGGATGAATATAAAGAAAACTCCCGAAGCTATACCAAAAACCATGGGTTCGCTTACTTTAAGTCCGTTATAATTCAATAAATTAGAAACCACTCCATTTTCGCAATGAGCAGATTGATTGTGTTCAAAGTTTATTTTCAAATCTTTGGATTTTTAAGTTCTTCTATAGAGACTTCAAAAGCTTGAGCATATTTGTTCAACGTTTTTTGGCTAAGTTTTTTAAATATTTTAGCTTTTAAGTGTCTTTTCACTTTCCATTGCCAAAAACCTACATAACCAGATAAAACTACAACATCCATTCGTTGTAATTCCATATAATACGCAATTGGGCTAAGTTCTCCTTGTTTTATTTTTTTAACAGTTTCCTGAAGTTGTTCTTCTATTAACTCCAAAGATTCGTTCAATGCTATAGTTTTTGCTTCCCAACCAGAACTTAATGCCTTTCCATACTTTCCATCTTTATCCACAGCATACACAACTTCTTTCATGTTGGTATGAGAAAAACAACTTTCGTCTTGTGGTACTTCGTCCTTTTTCATCCTAATAGTGTTTTAAAAAGTTTTAAAATTAATTGGCAATATGACTAAGCATCTACAATAATCGTTTTCATCTCTGAAGAAGCGATTAAATTCCCTTCTGTATCATTAACCTTGATTTCAACTAAAGAAACCTGCATTATTTCTGCAATAATTTCTACCGTGGTTATAAGTTCTGTTCCTACTTTTGGTAAGGTATGTATTGTTGCATGCTTTATAGAGCCAATAAAACCTGTTTTAGGTTTTTCGTCTTTTCCACGATTTATGTATCCTCTATATCCACGATGTAAAGCGATACTTTGAGCCATGTTCTCGATAAGTCCACCTTCGGTAAAATACTGATCAGAAGTTAAAATATTATCCGTAGTAATTTTTAAACCAGAAACAACTTTTTCTGTATCAAAGTGTAATAATTTATCAATCATCACAAATGGATCCTTCTGAGGTATTAATTTCTTTATGAAATCTATATCTGTTATCTTATCTTCTAACTGATTGCTCATTAGCATACGGTAAGTAAAATATGAAAATATGAAAAACGCCCACTTTCAGGGACTAACACCAATATTTTCTGTCCTTTTTTTAGTGTTCCAGAATTCTTAAGTTCATCTATCATAAGATAGATAGATGCTGATCCAACATTCCCTACATTCTTAAGGTTTGTAAACCATTTATCTTTCGGGATGCCTATTCCTTGTTCTACCATTTCGTCATTTAACTTCCCTTCAAAATAAAAAGAAGACATATGTGGTAAGAAATAATCTACATCATTAACATCCAGATTGTTTTTAGTTACTGCATCTTTTAAACTTACAATAGCTTTTTTCACTACATGCTCATCAAGGACTTTTACATCTTGTTTCAAAGAAAAAATAGAATCATTAAGCCATTCTTTTGGGGTGTAGTCTGTCCAAGGTTTTAAAGAACCGTCTTCCTTCTTTTCTCCACCAGCATACATACAGGCTTCTAATTCATAAGCATATGAATATGCTTGCATCCAATCTATTCTTAATGAAGCATCTCCATTAGGTTCAGATTCTAACAAAAAAGCTCCTGCTCCATCAGATAGCATCCAACGCAGAAAATCTTTCTTAAAACCAATCACTGGAGTTTCCTCTAAGCTTTTAAGGTTATCAATCTCCTCATCATATTTCTGAGATTGCATCCAGCTAGATGATCTTTCAGAACCTGTACATACAGCATTATTACTATTACCAGATTTTACCGATAGAAAGCCATACTTCAACGCACTCATACCTGAGCAACAAACTCCAGATGCAGAGTTAAGCTCAATACTTTCAGTTTCTAATAAACCATGTACCATAGAAGCATGAGATGGAAGTAAATTATCAGGACCTGTTGTTCCACAAGAAAGCAATTCTATATCCTTCTCAGAAAAACCGCGATCGCATAAATCTTTGATCGCTTCCTTAGTAAGCTCAGCATTATTATGAGTTACGTTACCATTAGCATCAACAGCATAATACCGTTCTTTGATTCCATTATTCCTCAAAACAATTCTCCTTGCACGTGAAGGCTGATCATCAATCATTCCTAGCCTCTTTTCCATTTCATCATTAGAGACTGGTTGATTCGGTAAGAAATGTCCTGTTTTTGTTATGTAAACGTTCTTCATAAATAATGATTACCTATCGTAATCTTGTTGATTGATAATATTTAATATCTTTTTTTATGCGCGCATAAAAAGGTAAATAAGTCAACAAAAATATAATAAAAACTATAGGTACAAAAACCCAAATAGCAAATTGTAGGTAATACTCAAAAAAGTTTAGCCATTTTACTCTCTTTTCTGGTGATTTTAACCCAACTTTATATATATGTGCTGACCACTTACTAAAAATATGATTTCCAGATTTATCTGACCTAATTAAGAAGGGTTTTATCCTAACTGCTCCATCATTTACAAGTTCTTCTTGCATATGTTCAAAACTTTTCTGAAAAAGGTGTTTTTTTATAATAACCCCAAATTTTCCTGCTTCATTAATATCTTTATCAGAAACACCAGGTTTAGGAAAAACTCCTAGATATTTTGTCTTCTTACCTCCAATCATCCAATGCACTATCGTAATCACACTAACATGATTCCAATGTCGATCTACAAAGGCTATATTTCCAACTAATTCTGCTTTACAATCTACCAATAACCTTTTAATCTTCTCCTGTGTTAAAACCCACATATTTCTGGAGCCGTTAACCGTGATTAAGGGTGTGTTATTTAATAGTACTTTCGCATCATCCCCTTTTAAAAAAGAATTAATTGGAATTGAAGGCGAAAGATACCAAACTGTATAACCAAATATGATCAAATCATACTTTTTATTTTTTATATCGTCTGGAATTGGTTTATTAGGTCTGGGAATTTGTAAATATGACTCAGGAAAAACCTGTAAAAACTCTTTTTTATCCCAAGGAAACGAATAAGGTTCTTCAGGTTCAATCTGATGAATTGTTACTGAACAGTTACTGTCATTATAGAGTGGACTTACTAGATTTGTTAAAATCTCCCCTAACTGACCACTTTGGCTATAATATAAAACGAGTACGCTCTTCATATATTAGGTTTTAAGATCACCCCAATAATCAAAGTAATTAAACCATTGTAGCGGGTACTTTTTAACCATGATTTCAGTATTTCTAACATACTCTCTTAACACATGACTTGGTTTGATTGATGATTCTGTAAACTCTGGTTCTCTAGCATATAAATTATATCGTTTACCTGATCCTTTCATGATATACATAAACAGGATAGGCTTTTTCTTTCTTGCCGCTAATTTATATGGGCCAGAAGGAAATTTTACTGGTTTATCAAGAAAATCATGTTCTAAAAACTGTATCCCTTCTACATAACGATCTGCTGCAAAAATAATAACCTCTCCATTCGCAATCGCATCATTCATTTGAAAAATATGAGACATATCATCTTTTATCACAATGCATTTCATAGCTGTACCCGAAGAAACAGCTCCCACATATTCTTTGATTTGCTCATTCTCCTGATCAGTAACCATTAAGTTTACTCCAGTATTTGTCATATCGAAATCGTCAAAAAAATAACGCGCAATATTAAAACTACCTACATGTGCACTGAAAATAATCCCACCTTTACCTTCGTCTAAAATGCGTTGCATTTTTTCTCTTCCATCATGACTAAATGTAAACTTATCTTTCAATCCAAATGAAATTGCAGTTCTATCTATTAATGTTTGTCCAAAAACGAAATAATTTTTATAAATACTCAGGATCGTCTTAAAAAAAGATTGTTTAAGTCTTTTTCTGTAGAAATAGTAACTTGTTTTGGTTGTAGTATAAGAAAAGACCAAGTAATATGCTGCTACAAATATCAAAATAGAATATGCAGCATTAAGGCCTAAATTCTTTATAAAGAAAATGAATATTTTATATCCTAAAGGTGTTCCTTTAGCTTTACCTTCCCATTGGGTCATTACGTCTCTTAAATATTGACTTTGCGTTCTATCAAATCATAAAAATCCTGAAAGCTTTCTACTCCAACAAAATCATCTCCTACCAGCTTAACTCCAAAAGCAGCTTCTATAGCTACTACAAGATCTACATAATCTAAGCTATCCAAATCTAACGTTTCTTTAAGGTTTGCATCAGGAGCAATCTCATCCGCTTCAACCTCGAATTCCTCTATCAAAAAGTCATCAACTTTTTCAACAATTACACTTGTTTCCATCATCTTTTTAGTAATTTTTTTTATACTCTAAATCTTTTTTATGACGATTGCAGAATTTGTGCCCCCAAATCCGAATGAATTCGACAAAAATACATCAATTTTTTTATCTACTGTTTCTTTTACCAAATTTAACTTAGTTGAATCTTCGTCTGGTGATTCTAAATTAATATTAGGTGCGATAAAAGAATTATTTAGCATTATCAACGAATACACTATTTCACTTGCTCCTGCCATCCAACATTCATGGCCAGTCATTGATTTTGTTGAGCTTACATAAGGTTTTGATCCTCCAAAAACTTCATCTATTGCTTTTGCTTCATTAGCATCTCCAATTGGAGTTGAAGTTGCGTGCGCATTCACATAATCAATATCCTCTGGTTTTATATCTGCCTGTTCTACAGCTCGTTTCATTGCTCTAGCTGGCCCTTCTTGATTAGGAGTAGAAATATGCGCTCCATTAGAAGAAAAACCATACCCTACTACTTCTCCCAAAATAGTTGCTCCTCTCTTTATAGCGCTTTCATAACTCTCCATAAACAAAGCTGCACCACCACCACTTGGAACCAAACCATCTCTTTTACTATCAAAAGGTCTAGAAGCCTCTGTTGGATTACCTTCATTTACAGAAAAAACTCCTAATCCATCAAAACTTCCAAACGCATAGTCATTAATTTCCTGAGCTCCTCCGCACAATACATAATCCTGTAAACCTTGTTTTATTAGTAGATATCCCATCCCTACAGAATGCGACCCACTTGCACAAGCGGCACTAATTGTAAAGTTGACTCCTTTTAACTTAAATACCGTCGAAAGATTCATAGTAACGGTAGAATTCATAGACTTAAAAACCCCTCCAGAACCCACAAGCGTAGTATCTTTCTTAACTCGGATTTTATCAATTGCCTCCATCACTGATTCTGCTGTGCTGTCATTACCAAACAGTACACCAATTTCTTCATTGTCCAAAAATTCCTGATCTACACCAGCTTGATCAAACGCTTGTTTTGTAGCTATATATGCGTACTCAGATTCAGAACCAAAACTAACACGTTGTCTTCTACTTAGTTCCTTCTTCAGATTTGGTTTAGGTACGGTACCAGTTAGTGCTGATCTATATCCAAATTCTTTTCGAGAAGGTTCATAAACAATCCCAGATTTTCCTTGGTACAATGATTCCTTAACTTCATCTACATTTGTACCAATACAAGAATATATTCCCATTCCAGTGATAACTACTCTACGCATAATCTACTATGAATAAATTCCACCATTAATATTTACAACTTCTCCAGTAATGTATGCAGCTTTTTTAGACGCTAAAAAAGCAACCAAATCTGCCACTTCCTCAGCTTCACCAAAACGATTTACTGGAATCATACGTTTTAACTCTTTTTCATCCATCTCTGCAGTCATATCCGTTTTTATAAAACCTGGAGCTACAGCATTTACCGTAATTTTACGTTTTGCAACTTCTTGAGCCAATGCCTTCGTTGCTGCAACTAAAGCTCCTTTTGCCGCAGAATAATTAGCTTGACCAGGTGTACCTTTTACACCAGAAACAGAAACAATATTTACAATACGTCCGTATCGATTCGTAAGCATCTTCTGGATCAAATGGTTTGTTACATTATAAAACCCGTTTAAACTTATATTTAAAACATCATGCCAATCTTCTGGCTTCATCCACATAAACAAACCATCCCTAGTAATACCAGCATTATTGATAATCACCTCTACAGTTGCATCTGGATTATCAGCTATCCAGTTATCCAATGTTTGATGAGTAGATTCAATATCAGCGACATTAAATTTTAATAATGTACACTGACCTCCTTGATCTTCAATTAATTTTTTAGTCTCATTGGCAGCAGCATCGTTAGATTGATAATTAATCAAAATTGGATATTCCAATTCTTTAGCCAACTTCACAGCTATTTCTCTTCCTATTCCTCGGGAACCTCCAGTTACAAGGGCGTATTTCATTTACAATTTTGGTTTTAAGATCAAATAATTATCAAATCTACGGATCAACAATTATTCCAAATTAAGTTTTAATTAACAATATTAAAAGATTACAAACGACTTTAACAATCGTCTAATGTTGTTTATTTTGAAAAAGGATCATTTAATTTTCACAAATGGTTCTGCATTTTCAAACATTTTATCTCCTAACCACTTTCCATCAGGCAATAAAAATCCCCACTGTTTGTTAAATTTCACTCGTGCCATCCCGTCAACAAAACCTTTCTCAGCAGCTCGACCAGACAAAAACCCGAAACTTCCTGCAGTGATACCATACTTAGCATCAATAATCATTTCTCCTTTCAGATTCACAAACCCCCACTCTTCAATTTTTACTGGAGCTAATCCATTAACACCAAAATAATCAACATCATTATATTTATAATCTATGACCATCTTATTATTAGTATCAATAAAGCCCCATTTGTTACCATCATAAACACCAGCATATCCATTTTTAAATGGTTTAGCTTTTATAAATTGAGGCTCTATGACCCATTTTCCCTGTGAATCAATAAATCCTATTTTTTCGTTTTTTTGCGCAATAGTATATTTTCCTCCATTTCTAAAATCCCACAATTTTGTTGCCTCATCAACTTCGTTAAACGAATCTGCAGAAGCTATACCAAATACACCTTCACCTTTTTCTGCACGCGCTACACCATTAACATAATTACCAATTGATGAGTATTCTGGTTTAATAACAATATTTCCTTTGTTATCCATAATACCCCATTGACCTGATTGATTTGAAAATCTAGCATAGCCATTCTGAAAACCTTTGATAATCTTATATTCTGGTTTTACTATAACTTCTCCTTTTGCATTTATCAAACCAACCTTTTTATCAGATTTAATAAAAGCAACGCCTTCTTTAAAAGGATATATTTTTTCTGCATCAGAATATGTTAGTTCCTTACCTTGCTTATCAATATACATCCATTTTTTATCTTTCAGTACCATTGCAACACCAGCATTAAAATCCTTTGCTTTGCCAAATTGTGGTTCTAAAAGCCATTTTCCATCAGGAGTTATATATCCCCATTTTTTACCCTCCAAAACAAGTGCTACACCATCCGCAAAGCTATTTGCTTTCTTATATTGTGGTGTTATTACAAATTCTGCTTTTTTATTTATAAAGCCAAATTTCCCTCCTTCTCTAACTTTGGCAAGCTCTTGAGAGCATATAGTTTGTAAACCAAATACTAATGTTAGTGTAATTAAAAGTGCTTTTTTCATCATATTTATATTTAAGGTTTATTTTTTAGTGCATATCGTAGCGTAAGAGTAAACATGTCTCTCACAATTTATATGTAATAAATTAAATCTTAATCAAATACTTAATAGGCATCATTATCTTTTAGATAATCTTTTACCTTCTGAACAAAAGGGTACGTAATGTAGTCCTTAGTAAACGGAGGAACTATTTTCTTGATATCTTCAACTAATCTCTGCGTACTACCTGATAGTTTATCCCCAAAATCAAGATATTCCAATGCTTGCACTATAGTCATCAATTCTATTGCCAGTACTTCGAATGTATTTTCAATAACAGTCTTAGTCATGTTAGCCGCATTAGTCCCCATACTAACAATATCCTGATTATCATTATTATTTGGGATACTATGTACATACATTGAATTCGAAAGCATCTGATTTTCTGCTGTTGTAGAAACCGCAGTAAATTGAATCCCTTGCATACCAAAATTAAAACCTAATTTACCCAAATTAGCAAATGGAGGCAGTATATCATTTAATTTAGAATTCAGTAAATAGTTTAACTGACGTTCTGCTAACATTGATAATTTGGTTACTACCAATTTAAGCTTATCCATCTCTAAAGAAACATAATCTCCATGAAAATTACCACCATGATATACATGTTCTGTCTCTACATCTATAATAGGGTTATCATTCGCAGAATTTAATTCTTCTATTAATATTCTACCTACATGTTTAATAGTATCACAAACTGGGCCTAAAATCTGAGGAACACAACGAAGCGAATAATATTCCTGAACTTTTTCCTTAAAATAAGTATCTCCATTCTGACCAGAGTACAAATGTTTTGTTCTATCTCTTGTTAATTTACTATCAGATAAATGTGCTCTCATTTTACGAGCAACATCTTGCTGCCCTAAATGAAGTTTACTATGGTTTAATTCCTCGGAAAGGTGATCATCATATGCTTCTACAATTTCATTTATTGCCGAAGAACATGATATAGACCAATCTAACAATTTTTGAGCATTGATTACATTAACGATACCAATTCCTGTCATTGCAGAAGTACCATTCATCAATGCAAGTCCTTCTCTAATCTTAACCTCAATTGGTGTAAGACCTAATTCTTCAAAAACATCAGAGGTATTCCTTCTTTCGCCTTTATAAAAAACTTCTCCTTCACCTATCAACACAAGTGCTAAATGAGCTAATTGCACTAGATCACCACTAGCTCCAACACCACCGTGTTCAAAAATCAAAGGTGTAATATTGTTATTGATCAAATCTTTTAGGCCACGAATTACAGAAGTATTTACTCCTGATCTACCTAAAGACAGCGTATTTAACCTTGCCAACATTAGTGCTTTTACATAATCAGGCTCCATAGGTTTACCAGTACCCGATGAGTGACTTCGTATCAAGTTAAACTGCAACTCAATCCTATCTTTATCATCAATCTTATATTGAGCCATTGGCCCAAAACCAGTATTTACTCCATAGATAACTTTATTTTCAGAAAATTTTTCTAAAAATTTATAGCTATCGTCAACTCTCTTTATTATAGATTCATCTACAGCAAGGTCTTCTCCGTTAAAAATAACGTTAAGAAAATCTTTTATTTCTAACCTGTCTTTTAATAGTAGCATTCGCGAATTAGTAAGTTTTTTCCAATATTTGTAAAAAATTAAAGTTTAGTCTTTATTTTTACCGAGGGCAAATGTAATGTATTTAATGTACCTTTAAAAATTATGAAAAAAGAAAATGTGGATGTGCTGGTTATTGGTGCTGGTCCATCTGGTAGCGTAAGTGCGGCTTATCTTAACAAAAAGGGAATTAATGTTAAAGTAGTTGAAAAAACCAAATTCCCTCGTTTTCAGGTTGGAGAGAGCCTGATCCCCAGATGCATGGATAATTTTAAGGAAGCTGGGCTTCTGGATTGTCTTATGAAGCAAGGGTACGAAAAAAAATATGGTGCTCGTTTTATAAGAGATGGATTAAAAGGCACTTTTGATTTTAGCAAAAAATATGGTGAAGGTTGGGATTGGACTTGGCAAGTACCTAGAGATCATTTTGATAAAACTTTAATCGATGAAGCTATCAGACAAGGAGTTAATGTTGATTTTGAGACTGAAGTGACTCAAGTAGAATTTAACGGAACTGATTCTCTAACTACCGTAAAACATAAAGACGGAACCGAAAGTCAAATTGAAGCAAAGTTTATTATTGACTCTAGTGGATTCGGACGTGTAATTGCAAGACAACTTGGTTTAGAAGCACCTCCTAAAATTGCAGAACACGGATCTATATTTACTCAGGTAAAAGATATCAAACGACCAGAAGGAGTTGAAGGGACTACCATCACATTTGAAATTATAGAAACCGAAGTGTGGTTCTGGTATATTCCTTTTTCTAATGGTAATACCAGTATTGGATTTGTTGGCCCAATGGATTGGATCAATAAATTTGAAGGTAGCAAGACTGAGGTGTTACAAAAAATGATGAAAACTTCTCCATATTATTACGAGCAGTTTAAAGATGTACCTTATCTTTTTGAGCCTTATAAAGTAGAAAATATATCTAAAAATGTTACCAAACTATTTGGTGATGGTTTTGTTCTTACTGGAAATAGTGCAGAGTTCTTGGATCCTGTATTCTCTTCTGGAGTATCTTTTGCAACAGAAACAGGATTATTGGCTGCAAAGCTTGCTATTAAACAACTAAATAATGAAGATGTTGATTGGCAAGAAGATTTTGTAAATTACATGAAACGAGGAGTTGATGTTTTTTCTACCTATGTAAAAGAATGGTATTCTGGAAATTTACAAAAAATTATTTTCCACGATAAACCAAACGAAGAATTTAAAGAACAAATATGTGCTGTATTAGCAGGATATGTTTGGGATAAAACCAATCCATTTGTTAAGAAACATAATCATATTGTTAGAAATGTAGCAAAACTTGTAGAAATGGAAGAAAATATATCTGAGTAGTCTTTTTATAAAAAATAAAACACTAAAAAAGGAGACATTTATTTGTCTCCTTTTTTTTATTTAATAAAGTGTAATGAACTATTTAACCCCAGAAACTTTTAACAACAAATTATTCTTTTTACCATCATACGCTTCAAAAATCATATCCTGATTAGGTAATGTTGCAGCCTTATATAATTCGAGATGGTCTAAACGCGAGTTTCTGATATCGCTTCCTGTAAGGATTGGCTCTTTAATGACTTCTCCAGTAGCATCATTTATAGTATATGATGTTAGATACAAAAACTCTTTTTTACCATCAAAATACCTTGTTGGAATTTCATCAAAAGATCTTTTTAAATTGGTAAAATCATCTATATGAAATAGATAGTGCTTACCAGAATTGGTAAAATTAACATAAGACATACTTCTTTTTCCTCTGGCTCCAATTTGATGTTTGGGTAATTTATGAAACCATGTCACACTACCATCTGAAGACAGCTTAGACGCTATTACATCCCTATAAAAATATTTATAGGTTGTTCGAGAACCTGAAGAGCTAGAAGTAGTGAATGACTCTACATATCTTTGTTCTCCAAGCAAAACTATACTTCCGTCTTCATTAAACACAATATTATTTACTTTTAGGTTTTCAAAGTCTTTTTTATCATCATCTTTTTGAGTTCCCTCATTAACACGTTCTTCTCGTTTCAATAAATATTGCTGAACCGTTTCTGCTGGAATATCGCTTTTTACAACAGAAGCCACATTCCCTGTTTCATCCAAAATTGCAGAAAACATACCTGAAGCTTCAGCTTTAGTAGCGTTATCACTATAAAAACCTGATACTCGGATCTTCCCTCCTTTATCCAAACCTATAATAGCATCCATTACAGATTTTCCAGAAAGCGAAATTTTACTTTTAATTATGTCCTTAGGATTTTCCTTGATTTTAAAAACTTCTGTTCTATATGTAAAGTCTAATTTATTTTTTTCTTCTGCTCCAGAGTTAAATACTGAAGCTGTCAAATAAAAACTTCCTTCATTATCAATAGCAAAATCTTCATTCTCTAACCATTTAGAAGCATATGGAAGTTTTACTTTTCTTTTCCACAACAATTTTAAACTAGTATCATAAACACTTATTCCTATTTTATCGCCTGTATCGTCTGCTGTTTTAACCCTAAACAACACTAACAACTTACTCCCATCAAAAGATTTCTTGAAAACAAACTTGTTAATTCTACCACCAGCATCAAAACCATATGTACTTTTAAAACCGACATCATTATTTATATTTTCCTTATCACTACCTATAAGTACTGGTTTTTCTGCAATTATTCCAGTAAGCGAAATTTTTTGAGCAAATGCTTTATCTTTTACAGTGTAAAATACAACTGCTTTGCCTCCTAAATTCATTACTGTTTGAAAATCTCCTTTATCTTCGATCACCTGTCTTTTCTTGACATCTTCCTTAAGATCTTCTAAAGAAAATCGTTGTATTGTCATACTACTTCTTCCTTTTTTAATAGCCACCAATCTATCTCCAGAAGCAACATAATACGAATTAAGACTCTTAATTCTTTTATACTTTTCTCCAATCTTAAAACTAAAATCTTCAGAAAGCACTGGTTTTTGAGCAAATGAGTATCCACTCATCATAATTAACATAAGTAGTATGGACGTATGCTTCATTTTTTCTAGGGTTTTATTTATTCGCATTACATTTTAAGATTTAGGTCAATCATCACAAATATATGATTCTTGATTGAAACGTCTATTTTTAGAAAGTTATAAACTGTATTTACTTATTTTTTGAAATTTATTTTTCATAAAAAAACTGATTTTCAACTTTTTAAAAAAACAACTTTAATAAAATGAAAATAATGCAAAAAAAATGTTGCATTGTAGGCTCATAAAAGCTACATTTGCATCCGCATTTGAGATATTAATGCTGAGTTCATACATATTTTTGAATTTAGGAGAGGTGCCAGAGTGGTAATGGAGCAGATTGCTAATCTGTCAACGCGTAAGTGTTGCCAGGGTTCGAATCCCTGTCTCTCCGCAATTATTCCAATAAAATTATCTATATGGTAACTTAAATTGTTGGAGTTTTTGAATAGTTACACTTCGGGGTGTAGCGTAGCCCGGTTATCGCGCCGCGTTTGGGACGCGGAGGTCGCAGGTTCGAATCCTGCCACCCCGACAATAATGGAGTTACGGGCTCGTAGCTCAGCTGGATAGAGCACCTCCCTTCTAAGGAGGCGGTCATAGGTTCGAATCCTATCGGGCTCACAAAAAGTCTTACTTTTACTAGTAAGACTTTTTTGTTTTTATACATTTTGTATCATTCCAAATATTATAGCATCTATATATCCTCAATACATTAAGTTAAAAACAAACTTGGCACATTAGTTGCCATTTACCGCATTAGTGTTATTAATTCTATTGACAACACAGTAATAATTTTAAAAAAATAAATATCTTTAACCCCGTTAAAAAAACCTAATTATGAAAAAACTATTATTAGTAGCCGTTCTTATGGCAACCTCAATCACTTTTGCGCAAAAAGCAACAGAAGGAAAAATTAAAAACCTGAAAGGCATCTCTGAATACAATCTTGTTTTTGATTATGAAAATGTAAAAGTTCATAAATTCGATACTGAAGAGGAGTTCCTAAAGGACAAAATGGATAAAAGAGAAAAAAAGCATCCAGGTGAAGGAAGAGGAGAAAAATTTAAAAAATCTTGGTTTGCAGATCGTGAAAATCTATATGAGCCAAAGTTTATTGAATCTTTCAATAAGCGATTTGACAACCAATCGGTTAAAGCAGATAAAGGCTTAGAAAGTGCAAAACATACAATGTTAGTTAAAACTACATGGATTTATCCTGGATATAATATTGGTATCCAAAAATCCCCTTCTAAGGTTACAGCTACTATTAAAGTGTATGAAACGGCAAATCCTGATAACGTACTTTACTCTGGAGTATTTAAGAACCAACCTGGAGCTACTTTTGGTGGTGGTGATTTTAATTCAGGAATCAGAATTGCAGAGAGTTATGCAAAACTTGCTAAATCAGTGGCAAAATATATTATTAAAAAGGCTAAGTAAGCTCTTTTAAAATAACAATAATAAAAACGGCTAAAGTTTTAAACTTTAGCCGTTTTATTGTTTATAATTAATCGGTAGTGCTTACTTTTTTAACAGCTTAAAGCTTTTAGTGTCAGTTTTACCATATAACTTTAAGAAATATAATCCTGATTGATTTTGACTCACGTCCAGTTTCAGTTTTTGTTCCTTTACACTAACTGGGCGATCCAGAATTACTTTTCCAGAAACATCAAGAATTCTATACCTAAAATATTGATGATTAGTAGGCAATACTATTTCTGTCCATGTTAGCATAGGATTAGGATAAACAAAGACATTAGAACCTATATCTGTTAATTCTAATGATCTATTTTGATTACACGAACCTACCAAAAAATCATGCTTTGCATTTGCCGTATTATTCTCACCTCCACTTGGTAAGCTATAGGTGTAATAAAAATAAATTCGGTCGTCGGAATTAGCGTTTATTTCAAAAGGAATATTTGGATTTACTATATATCCTGGATATGGCCCTGTATTGGATGTACCATAATAAAGAATACAAATAGCATCTCCCATTCCTTCAACTTCAGGAATAAAGGTTATTGTTGGATTTATAGTATCTGATGAAACAGCATAGTTATAGTGTCCATTTTCAGCCACTCCAGAACAACCATTTTCTCCTGTAGATTCTATGCTAGCTTCTAATTCTATCTTATCAATATTTAAACCACTGGAATCAAAAACAATACGCAATTGGTGCGATCCATTACTAATGACTATATTATTTACCTCTATAACTTGATAGTTTTGCCAATCTCCAGTATTTGGAACGGGCAATACATCTGTAATTGAAACTCCATCCAACTCCAAATGAAAACTTCCATTTCCATTAGGAGAAGCTACAAGAAAATCTATATCATAATTATTAGAAGATGCAGTAGCATTGATATCATATGCGAGCCATTCTTCTGCAGCGATCCAGCCTACATTATAACCTCCTGTAGTACTTTCGATATCCACATCATCCTGACGATACGCTCCTCCTGTATTCCCTCCACTTGTATCATGATACCCTACTCCTTCTCCTCCTTCATTATAATTCTCTGCCTCTATTACTCCTGGAATAGTAATTCCAGAAGGTTGAGCAGACGAAATAAACTCTGTATAGTCGAAATTTAACCCACTTGAATCCATAACAACTCGCAATTCATGTTGTCCATTGTCAATAGATACATTTTTTATTTCTATTATCTGATAATTTTGCCATCCATTAGTGTTTGGTACTGATACCACTTCTGTAATGGCAACTCCGTCCAACTCTAAATGAAATTTACCATTGCCATTAGGTGAGGCTACACGGAAATAGATGTCATAACTATTCGTTGATGCAGTTGCATTAATATCATACGCCAACCATTCTCCTGTAGCTATCCAACCAACATTATAACCACCTGTAGTATTCTGAATATCTACATCATCCTGTCGATACGCTCCTCCAGTATTTCCAGCACTGGTATCAAAATACCCTACTCCTGTTCCTCCTTCTTTATAATCCTCTGCCTGTATTATTCCTGGAATTACTATAAAAGATCCTGAGTTTTCGTTTACAGTTATGGATGCCGAACCAGAAACCGAGCCACTGGTTGATGTGATTGTATAGGTTCCAACCTCTGAACCTGTATACAACCCATTAGTATCAATAGAACCTCCAGTACTTGTCCAATTAAAATCAGTTGCAAAAGGCTCTCCATTTTGATCAAACCCTTGCGCATTGAACTGTGCTGTTTCTCCTTGATTAATTTCAGCATTAACGGAAGAAACTACAATGGAGGATAACACTGGTACTTGAATCACCTCATCCTTAGTAAGGGATCTTAGGTTATCAATATAAAATGTATGTCCATTGTTACTATTAGGGTCAAATAAGAATACGATATTATCAATTTGAGCATCATTCACTACTAAATCTGGAGTTCCTGTAAGTATAAACTCTAAAGTATGCCAATTATTCTGCTCTTTTACAGTAGCTTGATATACACTATGTCTTCCTGAAGGATAATTCTCTGGAGTAGATATAGTACTTGCTTCTAATTGCCAACTAACGACAGTCCCTATTGGAGCACTAGTATATATATCCATGGCAAATCTTTTATCATCAGAAACATAGGCACTAGCATCTGTTATAAAGTTTGTATCAAAAAATAACACATCATATAACTCATCAGAATTTCTAACATATCGTCCTGCTTGCGAGGATTCATTTACTGTATTTGCTGAAGGGTTAGAAACATTAGCTATATATGATCCAGTTGTCAGTGAATCAAATGTAAGATTATCACTTCCATTATAATCCTGAATCATTTCAGAAAAATTATAGGTTGGTGATAAAGTTGTAGTTCCATATCTAAAATTATCAAAATAGTAGGTGTCCGAAGAATTTGAATTAGGATCAAATAATATAGATATCTCATCTATAGCTAAATTAGATGTTCCTGCATCAGGAGAAGCTGCATGGGTAAATACAACAGTATGCCAGGTATTTTGTTCTGAGACAACACCCGAATACTGGCTATTTCTACCTATAGGATAATTTTCTTCTGAAGAAGTTTCATTTTCTAAACTCAGAGTTATTTCTGTTCCTACCGCAGCAGAAGTATAGATATCCATTAAAAATATATTATCTCCTTCCTTAAATGGACCGCTATTTTCAATAACTGCTGTAGAAAAACTAACAACATCATATTGTTCACTTGAGTTCCTTGTATAGCTTGCCACGTTAGCACTATTATTTACATCATTAGGTGTTGGGTTACCTACATTAGCTGTATATATCCCATTTTCAAAAAATGAAGTTAATTGATTAATACCATCATAATTAGCAATAATTGTTTCATCCAAAATGGTGGTGTCGGGTGCAATCATACTTCGTAGATTATCAAAATATACAGTGTGTTGTGTATTACTATTAGCATCAATTAATAAAGCAAATTGATTTGTATCAAAAGCACCTACTGTCATATCAGGTCTGTCTAACAGCTCAAACTCCAAAGTTTCCCATTCATTCTGAGTTGTAGTTTTTGCCGTATACCTACTATGTCTTCCTGATGGCCAACTACCAGAAGACAAGGTTCCGTTTTCTAGTTGTAATATAAATTCTGTACCAATAGGAGCGTCACTAAATACCTCCATCCAAATTGTTCTTTTTCCTGATATTAACTCTTGCGAATTACCGATATCATCTGATTCCATAAACAACACATCATACTGAGAATCTATATCTCTTTGATATCTACCAACAGATGAAGAATTATTAATAGTACTTGATCCTGGATTAGCAACAGACTGAATTAAAGTTCCAGATGTTGTGGATCCATAGTTAAGATTTCTGTTAGATTCAAAATCTTCATATATAAACCCCAATGTTCTTGGCGGTTCTACTGATACACTCATTTTGTAATCATTAACACCGCAATCAGTAACATTAACTTCGACAGAAACGTCTCCTCCTTCGCTTCCCCAATTCACATTAATAGTATTAGTTCCTTGACCAGAAATAATGGATGCTCCTGATGGAACTGACCAACTATATGCAGCTCCAGATGTTGGTGTTATGGAATATACTTTATTTGTTTCACCTTCGTACACTGTATTATCTCCAGTAAGTTGAGTATTGAAGGTACCACTATACACTCGTACATAATCAACCTCCATTTGTGTAGGGTAATCAGCAGGTGTTGGTGATATATTTCCTGTATATGGAGTTCCTGGGCCACCAACTGCTACGTTAAGAATAATATACCAAGCTCCTTCGCTAAAAGGCCATGGATCTACGGTATTAGCTGGTGTAACGGTATGATACAATTGATCATCTACGTACCATCTAATTTCTGTTGGTTCCCATTCTACAGCGTATTCATGAAATCCAGCAGAAAGGTCCAATCCAGCATCAAACTCTCTTCCATTATATTGCCAACCTCCATTTGAATAGTGTACTGTTCCTCCGATACTTTCTGGGTTTTTATGTTGAGATTCCATAATATCAATCTCTCCAGTAAATGGCCAGTTACCATTTTCGGGTAGCATCCAGAAAGCTGGCCAAATCCCTCCAGCAGAAGGTAATTTTATGCTTGCTTCGTACCTCCCATATCTGGAACTAAACTTACCAGAAGTAATCAATTTTGACGAGGTAAATTGTTTGCCTCCTGCAGCTTCATTTCTGGTGGTAATTACTAAGTTTCCGTTTTGCACTGTGGTGTTTTCTGGTTGGTACCATTGTTCCTCTGCATTTCCCCATCCACAAAGAGTGGGACATCCATCTCCATTATCAAAAGTCCATTTACTTAAATCTACCGTATTACCAGTAAACTCATCATTAAAAATGAGTTCTGAACATTGTGAATAGCTATTTGCAGATAAAAAAACCAGCATAACTATGGCTATAATTGGTCTAAAAAATAAGTTTTTTTTCATGAGTTAGTTAATTTGTGTATTTAATTTAGTTTTAAGATTAGACATAACGTATCTCCATCCTACACCTAATTTTATAGATATAGACATACGATTTTTCTTACCTAGATAGTTTCAACCAAAAAACCACTAGATCTATATGTTTTCCCAAATATGTTTAACAAGTTGAAGTATTTATTAAAACACACTTCACTTATTCTTGTTGTATTTGATATTAAAAAAATATCAAAATCTTAAATTTGATTTTAGAAGTATAAAGAACTATAGCATTCTAAAATCAAGGGTAGAACTGTATACAAAACTTCTTGCACTTACAACGGAATTTTTACTTCCAAACTTTGATATAATCAATCTCAAATTGCTTTGGAAAGATTGTATCATCAACCTCTGGGCCTCCAAAATTTCCACCAATGGCAAGATTTAGTATTATATAAAAAGGCTTATTAAAAGGCCATGTTTTATCATTTTTTATTTCTGGAGAAAATGTATAAACCAGTTTACTATCAATATAAAACTCTATTTTTTCTTCGGTCCATATACACTTATACACATGAAATCCCTCTTCTATAGTATCATGGAATATTTTTTTAGAGTTAATAGTATTACCAAAACTTTGTCGGGTATGGAGTGAGGTATAGATAGTGTGAGGTTCCTTACCTACATACTCCATAATATCTATTTCTCCACAATCAGGCCAACCGATATCATCTATGTCAGAACCGAGCATCCATATTGCTGGCCATAACCCATAACCTGTTGGTAATTTTGCCCGAACTTCAATAGTTCCGTACTGAAACTCTATCTTACTTTTGGTAGTTATTCTTGCAGATTTATAAATTTCTTTGTTCTTAGTGGCGGTAATGATTAGGTTACCATCTTTAAGTTTTATGTTTTCTTTAGTATAGATTTGCCTTTCATTATTACCCCAACCGCATAAATCTGGACATCCATTTCCCAATTGATAATTCCAATAGGATTCATTTAGCTGCGTTCCTTCAAAATTCTCTTCCCAAACAATAGGATTTGAATCCTTATTACAGGAAAAGAAGGTCAAAGAAAGAATAATATATACTAAGTATTTTTTCAATTTAATTTAATTCAAAAGTTGATTTTATAGTTTTATCAGAACTTCCTCCTACGAAAACCTCAAATTCTCCTGGCTCAACAACCCATTGACTACTATTATCATAAAAGCCTAGTGTTTCTTTATTTAATTCAAAATTCACCGTTTTCGTTTCACCTGGTTCTAACGAAATCATTTCGAACCCTTTTAACTCTTTTACTGGTCTTGTGACACTTGCAAAAAGATCTCTTATATATAATTGTACTACCTCTTTACCTTCATAATTACCAGTATTAGAAAGATCGACAGATACTTCAATCTTAGGATTATTTACAGATGTATTTTTGGGGTTAATTTTTAAATTATTATAAGTAAAGCTAGTGTAACTCAACCCATGTCCAAAAGCATATAAAGGAGTATTCTTTTGATCAGAATAATGTGACCAAAAGACAATATCTGGTGCTGGTTCTGTGGGCCTTCCTGTATTTTTGTAATTATAATATATAGGAATCTGTCCAATATTTCTTGGAAAAGACATAGGTAGCTTTCCACTAGGGTTATAATCTCCATATAAAACTTGAGCAATTGCATGACCACTTTGCGATCCTAAATGCCAAGCTTCTACAATGGCGGGAATATGTTCATCTGCCCAAGTAATTGCCAATGGTCTACCATTATTTAACACCAATACAATATTCTTATTCACTTTAAACACTTCCTCTAAAAGCTCTTGCTGAACTCCTGGTAAGTCAATTTCTGTTCTGCTTCGTCCTTCTCCACTTTGAAAACCTACTTCACCCAAAACCATTATCACCACATCGGCACCTTTAGCTACTTTTATAGCTTCTCCAAACGCACTTTTATCAGTAGTATTAATTTTAGTTTCGGTAACAAATGCCGTATTTCCAATGGAAACATCAGCACCTTTAGCATATATTAATGAATTACCTTTATATTCCTGCATTCCTTCTAAAACCGAAATAGCTGTGTTATCATCGGCAGCTATTCTCCAACTTCCCAAAGGACTATTTTTATCACTAGCTAAGGAGCCAATTAAGGCTATTTTTTGTCCTTGCTTTTTAAGAGGTAATAGCTTGTTCTCATTTTTAAGCAATACAATAGATTTTTTAGCAACATCTAAGACGATCTCATTATTAACCTTACTACCCAAAATAGATTTTTCTCTGGTCTTGTCACAATACCTATAAGGATCATCAAAAAGACCCAATTCATATTTTACTCTAAGAATTCTTCTTGCAGAATTATCAATTAAGTGTTCCTGAACTTTACCTTCTTTCACCAAAGCAGCTAAATGTTCAACATACAGATACGACTCCATATCCATATCTGACCCAGCATTCGCTGCCATTTCTGCAGCACTTTTTCCATCTTTTGCATATCCATGAGCAATCATCTCTGTAATAGATCCCCAATCCGAAACTATAAACCCATTAAATTTCCAATCTTGTTTTAAAATATCACGTTGTAGCATTTTATTACCTGTTGCAGGAATTCCGTTGAGTTCATTAAATGAATTCATAAAAGTTTTCACATTAGCTTGATTTGCAGCTCTAAATGGCGGAAAAATAATATTATTTAGTGTTGATATTCCAACATCTACAGTATTATAATCTCTACCAGATTCTGAGAAACCATATCCTGCGAAGTGTTTTGCACAAGCAGCGATTGTATTATTCGCAGAAAGATCTTCTCCTTGAAAACCTTCTATTCGGGCTACACCAATTTTAGATCCTAAAAAGGGATCTTCTCCTCCACCTTCCATCACTCTTCCCCATCTTGCATCTCGAGATATATCAATCATTGGTGCAAACGTCCAATTAATTCCTGCTGCAGAAGCTTCGAGAGCAGCGACTTCAGCTGATTTTTTAATCGCATCCATATCCCAACTCGCAGATTCTGCAAGAGGAATTGGACTCATTGTTTTATACCCATGAATAACATCAAAACCAATAATTAAAGGAATGCCTAATCTAGATTCTTCAACCGCAATTTTTTGTACAGCTCTTACATCTTTAACTCCGCATACATTAAGCATAGATCCTACCCAGCCCTTTCGCAGGTGTTCGTATTTTTTTGCTGCCAAGCCTTCTTTTGGTTGTGGTCCAGTTACATCCCAAAAACCATTATATTGATTCATTTGACCTATCTTTTCTTCTAAAGTCATGATAGCGAGCAATGAATCGATTTTTGATTCTAAAGTCACATCCAAACGTTCGGATGTCGTTACAGTACCCGTAGAATCCATAATATTTTTATTTTCTAACGAAGAATTACAACTAGTTAAAAACAAACTACAAATAACTACAACAAATATGACATTACTTTTTTTCATAAATGGTTTTACTCTTTTTTAATGTAACATTAATGTTTTTAGGAAGGCTATCTGTGGTAAATAGCCTTCCTGCTAAAAACAATTTAAAAACTAAGTGTATATCTATTGATAAACTCTTACATAATCAATCTCCATAGTAGATTCTGTAAATGCAGGATCTATAGCTCCTCCAAAAGTTCCTCCCATTGCCACATTAAGTATCAGGAAGAAATCATTATTATAAAAAGGTAAATTAGAGGTATAAGGATAGGTATGATATGGTGTCCCATCAATCGAAAATATGATTTCAGTTGACGACCATTCTACACTATATATATGAAAATCTACGGATGCTCCAGGAATTGTGGTCTCCTCAAAAATTGCATTCCCTCCATTATTTCCTGGAAAATGCAGTGCACTAGAAACAACATCTTGATTGTTTCCAACGTGTTCCATTATATCGATCTCTCCACAAGCAGGCCAGCCCACTTCTGTTATATTAGATCCTAGCATCCATATTGCAGGCCAGGTACCTCCTCCTGTTGGTAATTTAGCTCTTACATCTACTCTACCATAAGTAAAAGTAAACAAGTCTTGAGTTTTTATTCTTGCAGATGAATATCCTCCATTTTCTGATATTGCAGTTATTTTAAGTAATCCATCTTCTACAATAACATTACTAGGGTCATCTGTATATGATTGAGATTCACCATTCCCCCATCCATTATCTCCTGTTCCAAGATCATATGTCCAATTTGCACTGTTTGGAGCTCCATTATTATCAAATTCATCTGCCCAAACTAATTCATCAAAAGGTGGTTCTCCTATATTACCATCTCCTCCTCCATCTTCAGGAACAAAAGTATGGTACCACGCCAATTGACCTCCTCCAAAATCACTTGACACTTCCTGAATTCCGCGTACACTTAACCTATCTGCAGTAAGCTCAACCACTTCGTACTCCATGGCTCCAGACCAATATGATAGCGTACTATTTTCCACACTAATTAACCTTCTCCCTTCATTTTCGAAGATTACAAAACTAGTATTCGTTGCAATCTGATCAGTGATATCTCGACACTCGTCAACAAACTGTGTAGGCGTATCATTTGGAAAAAATCTGGTAACTTCTGCCCAATTAATAAAAGTTTGATTAGCATTACCAGTAATTAATTCGAAACCATAATTATCGTTAGCATCATAACTAAATACCAATACATCATCATACACACAAGGATCTAATTGATTTGGAGCTGCGCTAAAGAACTCTGGAAAATCATTTGTTATTGGTCCAACACCAAAATGTCCTCCTACACCACTATCCCATACCCATCTTTTACTACCATCTCCTCCTATCATCTCTAGTGTTTCCTGATCTATAAACAATCGTACATCTAGATCAAGGGTTATGGTCTGTGAAGAAGAGGTCCCACCAGTTCCAAAAGCAACAACAGTAATCAGTACGGAATATTGACCTGATTGAGTATACCTAAATGTCTGCGATTGACCTGGTTGCGCAACTAACGGTTCACCGTTTTGAGTAAAGAAAATATGAAAGTTTAGTGCATTGTCTGCTTGAGGTGTAATAGTAACATTACCTGTTTGTCCTTCTTCTATTACCACATCAATCTGTAGATTAGATGGTGGTATAATTGTTCCTAATTCTGCATCATCATCCTGACAACTACTGAACAATAAAGTAAATACCAGAAAAATATATGTGATATTAAAGTTTTTCATTGTCTTTTTTTTAGTTCGTTAATATAAAATCATCAAAATAGAACGTCTCTCCAGTACCTGCATTTCCAAAATCAGGAAAAACAATTACATTATGATATGAGATAGAAGTACTAAATGTTCCAAAACTTGTTAAATCAAATGACAACTCTTCCCAAGCATTTCCTACACTTGTAGTTGTCTGAACTTCCACAAATACAGAAGGGTTTCCATTTCCGTCTGGTGCTGAAGTGGTGTCTTCCATTTTGAATAAAATTGGTACTCCTGCCCTTGGTGACCATATTTTTAATCTTACGGTAGTTCCATTAGAAAAATCTACTTCATTATTTAAAGGCATACTTGCACCAGCCCATACTTGTGCTCCAGCTAACTTTTGAACTTCTACAACATTAGTACTTGTATTGATTCCTGATTGATCGGGGTTTGTAACAATAGTTACTGGAATTGGTCCAAAATCAGCAGCTCCGAAACCTGTCCAAGTATAATTTAATGTAGCTACTTCAAAATTAATCGGCATTTTAATGGAAGTAATTTCAATATCATCAAAATAAAATATTTCTCCAACACCAGCGTTTCCAAAATCTGGAAAAACAATTACATTATGATAAGAAATAGATGTACTAAATGTACCAAAACTTGTTAGATCAAATGATAGTTCTTCCCAAGCATTACCGACGGTTGTAGTTGTCTGAACTTCTACAAATACAGAAGGGTTTCCATTTCCATCTGGTGCTGATGTAGTGTCTTCCATTTTGAATAGTATAGGCACTCCTGCTCTTGGCGACCAAACTTTTATAGTAATTGTAGTTCCATTTGAAAAATCTGCTGCTCCTGATAAAGGTAAACTTGCTCCAGCCCATACTTGAGCTCCAGCTAATTTTTGAACTTCTACAACATTCGCACTATTATTTATTCCTGACTGATCAGGGTTTGTTATTACTCCTGCAGGAATTGGACCAAAGTCAGCTGCTCCAAAACCTGTCCAAGTGTAAGTTATATCACTGGATTCAAAATTGATTGGAAGTTGTAAAACAGATTGATTGCCTTCTACTTGTTCAACATCATCCAGATAAAAGGTTCCTGCAGCTGTACCAGGACCATCTACAAATAATACAAGTGTTGCATATTGTCCTGTAGGTACAAATGGTTCTCCTACTCCTTGTGTTCCATCTATAAAGCTTTGCACAGCATCAATAGCAAAGTCAAACCTTAATTCCTCCCATCCTGTACCTCCATGATTGGCAACTACTTCATTTTGACGTTCTCCATTCACTCCTCCTTCAAACTTAAGTAAAACAGGAACTGCCACATTTGACCAAAATTTCATTATAATTGTCTTATTTGAACCGCTAAAATCTACTGGTGTACCTAAATTAAATGCTCCTCCTTCAAAGTTTACTCCTGAATTGGTAATTGCACCTACTTGTGATACTGCAGTGTTAACTCCAGAAAGGTCTGGATTATTTACAACTTCAAAACTAGCTCCATTAAATGTTGAAAATTGATAATTAACTGTTGGGATATCAAAAGTAATTGGTAATACTACAGGATCATCTGCTGCAGAAATAGTAATCACCTGTGTAGTTTCTGTAGTAGCAACACCTGCACCTCTAGCAACTACTCTAACTGTATAATCACCTGGATTTTCGTAGGTATGTTCTAAAACCTCTCCAGGCATTAAAATGGATGGTTCTTCATTTTCTACATCTCCAAAATACACATCAAATAGAGTTGCAAAATCCGCACTTGCACTTATTCTAACAATTGCTGGATTAACAGTATCTTGATCTAATGTGATTACCAAATTCTCTGGTGCCCTAAAAGAAATTGTTAGTACTTGCGAAAATTCACTGGTTAAACCTGTAACCCCTACTCCTACAACTCTTACTGTAAACATACCCTCTTGATAAATATGTTCTGCAGTACTTCCAGGAGAAACTATGGTTGCTTCTTCATTCTCAATATCTCCAAAATAAATCTCAAATGATGATGTAGAAACACCACTTGGAGTCACAGTAACAAGACCTGTATCGTCTTGAGTTATATTAAATATTGCTTGTACCTGTGTTGGAGCAGAAATACCCTCAAAAGCATAAGAAACATCATCTTCTTTACATCCATTAAATACAAATGCAAGTATTGTTATTATTAATAATGATTTAAAAAATTTCATCTTTTTCTAGTTTTTATTTTAGTACCCTGGATTTTGTTCCCATCTATTTCCTGCCAACTGAATTTCTATCAACGGAATGGGAAATAACTCATGCTTTCCTGTTACAAAGCCATCTATTTCTGTAGCCGCTCTTCCTGTTCTCACCAAGTCAAAGAAATGATGTCCTTCTCCAACCAACTCTACTCTTCGTTCTTGATAGATGGCATCCGTTAATGTGCTTCCAGTGGCCGTTACATCTGTTAATTGTGCTCGGGTTCTTACTCTATTAAGGTATATCAGCGCTTGACCATCATTACTTGGCGAATTTCTATTATGAGCTTCAGCAGCCATTAACAATACATCTGCAAATCGAATCGCTCTGTAGTTATTAGGGTTGGTTAGGTTAGCATCACCCGTATTTAAATCTCCTTGTCTTGCAATGTATTTTCTATTAAAATATCCTGTATGTTCAAAACCAGTTGAAAACGTAGCTCCTTGTGCAGCTGCCCAGGCATCAATGTCTAAAATAGCAACGTCTAGTCTAATATCTCCTGTTTCAAATGCATCTACTACTTCTTGTGTTGGAACATTAAAACTAAAACCCGAATCGAACAACGGGCCCGAATAATTTCGAATTCCATTAAACCCTACAGCTACATTACCTTCACTACATTGTAAGCATCCAAAACCAGCTCCTTCTACATCCGTATACTGCACTTCGAAAACCGATTCTATATTGTTTTCTCCATTTTCCTCAAAAATAGAATTGTAATCTGGTTCTAAATCATAAGGTCCTGCAACAACTTGATCTAAAACTGCCGCAGCTTCTGAAAATTTATCCTGATATAGGTATACTTTTCCCAATAAAGCTCTTGCTGCTCCTTGAGTAATCCTGCCTGTTTCTGCTTGTGTAACTGGTAAATTGTTTGCAGCAAATTGTAAATCTTCTTCAATGAGTGCATAAACATCTTCTTTTGGTGACCTTTCAATACTGGTTTCTTCTCCAAATAATATTCTTCTATCTATTGCAAGCGGTACATCTCCAAACCATTTTACCAATTCGAAATAATAATAAGCTCTAAGAAAACGTGTCTGAGCAATTACTCCTTCTTTACCTGCAAAATCTGTTTTATCCTGAAACTCCATGATATAGTTTGCTCGATTCACTCCAGCATACATCCAACTCCATATATCTCTCAATTGCGCATTTACAGGAGTGTGCACCATATCGTCAATTTCCTGTATTCCTGGAACATCGGTTGCACTTTCTCCTCCTGCCAAGGTATTATCCGATGCGATCTCACCTAGCATTACGTTTAAGTACGTAGATTGAAGCATATCATATGCAGCTATTAAAGCACTTTGATAGTCTTCTTCACTATTAAAAAAGTCTTCTGAATTTTCGTCCTCTGAAGCTACATCTACAAAATCATCACTACAAGAGGCAATTACTATTAGTAGTACAAAAAAGACTGCTGATTTGATATTTTTTTTCATCTTTTTCATTTTTTAAAATTTAAGATTTACACCTAATAAATATGTTCTTGGCACTGGATAAAATCCTTGATCTATACCACCACCAATAGGAGCTCCTGATGAAGCTGAAGGGTCATACCCTTTATACTCTGTAAATGTGTATAGATTATTCACTGAAGCATATACTCTAAACTTATCTATCCCAACTGGTTTCATATGTTTATCTAAAAAAGTATATCCTAGTTGTACATTTTGAATTCTTAAATACGAACCATCTTCAACAAAAAACGTAGAAAACAAGCTATTAGAATTAGCTCCTGTAGTTACTCTGGGAAAAGAATTTGTTGTTCCTTCTCCTGTCCATCGATCCAAAAATTCATTTCTTCTATTAACTAAAGGTTGATTACGTTCGTAATTTCTTACTATATCATTTCCTATGGAAGCGAATGCATAGGTTGCAAAATCAAAGTTCTTGTATTCAAAACCGATGTTCAGCCCCATAGTCGCATCTGGAATAGGGTTTCCGATATCTGTTCTGTCATCAGAATCGATTTGTCCATCTCCATTTATGTCTATATATCGTAAATCTCCAGGAGCTGCATTTGCTTGCATAGCATGAGCGTCTACTTCTGCCTGATTTTGAAAAACACCATCAGTTTGCAATCCATAAAAGTATCCGATAGGTTTACCTGCTTCCATTCTAGAAGGAGGATCCTGTCCTACTCCAAATGATCCACCTGCTATAAAACTGTTTTCGCTATTCACAGATATTACTTCGTTATCAAGAGTAGTAACGTTATAGGTAATATTAAATTTAAAGTTATCAGAAAGTTGATCGTTATAGCTTATTCTAAACTCATATCCTCTGTTTTCTACAATCCCCGCATTTATTATTGGTGCGCCAGATCCTGGAGCAGCAACTCCTAAAACACCAGATACAGGTGCTACTACAAGCAAATCCTCTGTTCGCTTTTTAAAATAATCAAACGTAATATCTATTTTGTTATCTAGTAGTTTTGTATCAAAACCAATATCTAAAGTTTTTTGTTGCTCCCATTTAATCTCTGGATTAGAAAGTTGGCCAATAGCTGTACCAAATACTAGCTCATCATCTATGACATATGCTCCTTCACCATTTAATAAAGACACAAACCCAAAGTCTCCAATTCTATCATTACCTATAACACCATAACTACCTCTAAGTTTAAAGAAGTTTAGCCAACTACTACTATTTAAAAATGATTCATCAGATACTACCCAACCAATAGAAGCTGATGGAAAATATCCAAACTTGTTTTTGGGACCAAATTTTGTAGACCCATCTCTTCGGATTACTGCCGATAATAAATATTTACCTTTATAACTATATTGTAATCTAGAGAAATATGACAACAATCTGCTATCGAAAGTATTTCCTCCATTTTGGAAATTATTAACTACATCTGAAGCCTGAGAAATATTAGCGTTGGAAAAAGAGTTATCAATAATATCAAATCCTGTAAAACTACCAAATGATCCTGTAGTCTTAAACACTGACATTCCTAACAACACTTTCACATCATGATCATCTCCTATTAGTTTTTCGTATTTTAAGAAATTATCCCAAGTATAATCTCTGAAGAAGTTTTTAAATTCGGTAACACTACTTCTATCTACATTAAACACCTTACCAGAACCATAAAATACTTCTGGAGAAAACACTTTTCCTTCTACCTCAGAATAATTAAATTGAAACCTGGATTCTGCGCTAAATCCATTCAAAAACTTATAATTTAACCCAAAAGTAGCACCTATTCGATTAACTCTTGTATCATTAAATGTGTTTGCTATCTGAGCTACAGGATTAATTACTTCATTTCCTAATCCTTCGGCTAAAGTAAAATCACCATTTTCATCTCTTACGGATAATGTAGGCGCCATATTTAGTGCGTTAAATAACACAGAGCCTAATGTGTTTTCTAATAAAGTTTTTCTATTTGTTTGTGTAAATATTCCAGATGTTGTGAATTTAAAATTCTTTGCAAAATCCAAACTATAATTTAACCTTCCTGTAAAACGATCAAAATTAGCATCTCCTCCTCCTACAATCCCATCCTGCGTTAAATACGATGTTCCTGCAGAATAAGTAGAACTCTCACCTCCTCCACTTACATTAAAGTTAATATTAGAAATTACTGCAGTTCTAAATATTTCATCCTGCCAATCTGTTCCTTCACCTAATATCGTAAAATTAGTAAAGGGAGGTGTACTACCACCAGCTGCAAACGCTTCATTAATAATTACTCCATATTCTGTGGCATTCAGCACTGATAATTTTCTTGTTGTTTCCTGAAAACCTGTATATGAATCTAACTCAAATTTAAGTTCTGCATTTCGTATCCCTGATTTAGTGGTTATAAGGATCACTCCGTTTGCAGCTCTCACTCCATAAATACCTGCGGTAGCGTCTTTTAATACGTTGATACTTTCAATATCATTAGGATTTAGCACACTAAGATCTTCGATAACATTTCCATCTACCAGAATCAAAGGTCTACTATCCCCATTTGTAGATATCCCTCTAATTGAGATAGTAGAACCACTTCCAGGAGCTCCAGATTGAGTAGTAATATTAACTCCAGCTACCTGACCTTGTAGTGCCTGTTCAACTCTCACAACGTTGAGCTCTTCAATTGTTTCTGCGCCAATTACAGAAACTGCTCCTGTAATTTCTTTTTTAGTTTGTGTACCATACCCTATTACAATTACTTGCTCTAAAGACTCACTATCTTCTTGCATAATAATATTAATGACTGGATTTTGTCCAACACTTATTTCTTGTGTAGTAAAACCCACATAAGAAAATACAACAATACTTCCTCTTGGAACATTGTTTAAAACGTAATCACCATTAAAACCTGTTACCGCTCCATTTGATGTTCCTTTGACCACCACATTAACTCCTGGTAACTCTAATCCACTTGCATCTTTTACGTTTCCCCTAATCTGAATTTCTTGAGCATTAATAACTGTTGTTAAAAACACAGCCATTAAAAAATAAATAATCTTCATAAAATGTTTTTGTTTGATTTACTCAAATCTAGTCACGAACATTAACAAATCATTAATTAGCAACCACAACAAAAAACATACAGGATTGGATAAAAATTAAATGTTTAAGAAAGGTTTTTTATGAATAGCCTACAAAATCTGGAAGTAATACGAGTTTATCAGGTGTTAAAAAAAAGTAAAGAAAATCATAGTGTAAGCCAACTACAACGTTGGAGTATAGGTAATGTTGTGGTAATTACAACTCATGTTGTAGTGCTAAATCTCTAAGATGTAGTTTACAAGATTATCAGAATGCTTTAATTTTAACTTTTTTCTTAATCTATATCTCTTAATCTCAACACTTCTTACAGAAATATTCAACAAAGGAGCTATTTCTTTAGAAGATAAATTAAGTCTCAAATATGTGCAAAATCTAAGATCATGGGGTGTTAAATCGTTATGTTTCTTCTTTAACTTCTTTAAAAAGTCTTTATCCACATTATTAAAAGCTTCCTCAAAATGTTTCCAATCGTCCTTATTATTCAAGTTTCTATCGATTATTCGTTCCACACTTTTTATGCTGCTTCTATCTGATTCTGCTTTTTCTAATTCTTTTTTGATTGTACTAAGAATTTCATTCTTCTTAATAATATTCATTGTGGACGAAGCTAATTCACGATTTTTACTCTCTATATCTTGAGTTAATTTTTCGTTACTTAGTTTCATTATCTCGCGTTCGCTCTCTAATGCTCTCAACTCTAATTGTTTCTGATTTTCTTCAACCAGTTTTTCTCTTTGTCTAGCATAATAACGTTTATATGATCTATGCATTAAAAGTAATAAAACAAGTAAGGTTAACGAATATATCACAATTGCTAATACAGAAAAATACCATGGTCTATCAATGATAAACTTGTACTCTTTCACTTTTTCGCCCACTATATTTCCTGTTTTAGTTCTCACCATAAAGGTATATTCTCCAAAAGGTAAGTTTTCAAAGACTACATTAGTTTTAGTAGTCCAATCACTCCAATTTTCATAAAACCCATCAAGTGTATATTGAAATCTAGATATCAGGTATTTATCATATTCAGGGATGGCATATACAAACGAAACTGTATTTTGATTAGATTCAAAAATAGGCAACTCATCAGAAAATGCAACTTCTTTGAATTGAGTATCTTTTTGTTTTACAGATACTTTATCTATAATTATATTATGACTTCTTAAATTAATTTTGGACAAATCCAGAATCATATATCCATCTGTAGTACCTAGTAAGTATTCATCATCCTTAATATGCAAAATATTCTCAAAACCAATCATTTCTTTTCTCAAAGAACGTGGAATTGGTATTTTATCAACCTTTATATTATCTGAAAACTGACTGGGATATATATAACTAAGATCTTCATCAGAAAAATTCCATAATCTGCCTGTATTATCCGTTATCAATTTACCATTTACATAATCGTTTACATTGAACACCTGATTCAACAAACTATCTTTGTAAAATATCTTTTCCTCTTTATTGTACTGAAAAACACCTTGTCCATGTGAATATAAGAGATTCTCTTTAAATCTATTGATTATTGAATTTTTACCTTTTATTACGGATGAATCCCTGGTAATCTCTAGCAATTTTGAAAATTGCTTGTCAGTTCTAATTTTGAAAACACCTTTATATTCATGATTAACCCATATTTCATCATCATACGTTTCAATAAATCTTGCAGAATAATCAAATCCTTCCAACTCTCGTTTCAGTGACCAATTACCTTGATTCTTTTCTAATATACTAAGTCCACTATATGATCCCTGAAGCAGGATGTTAGGATTATCATATATTGGTCTAAAAATCCAAGCTCCAGCTATGGGTGAAATCAATCTCGAATCATCTTCGTTTATAATAAAGGTTCCTGAATTATGTCCACAAAAAAGAGAATTATCAAATTCAAAAAGATTCCAGACCTGTCCATTAGTGCCTGCTACTATTTTAAATGGTTCATTAGTATCAAACTTTTTACAAAACAATCCTTGATTTGTACCTAGATATAAATATTCATTAAAAATTGCCGAGGTATATACTGTTCCTATTTTTCCTTTGTCATCATTAAATATCTTTATCGGTGATTTAAGATTTATACAGTTAACGCCATTATCTAAAGCCAGCCATAAATTTTCTTCGACATCCTCAAACAATGATAAGACCGTATTATTATTTAATCCATTGCTTTGATTTATATGATATATTACTTCTCCTTTCGAAGAAAGATAGATGACACCATTAGAGATGGTACCTAATGCAAAACTCTTGTCTTTTAATTGTATCCCACTATATATAGTGGAACTCTTTAATATTTCATCAGCAGGCGTATTCCATTTTTGAATGGAATTGCCTGAAATTTCAAAAAAACCATCAGTTTCTGTTAATACAAGAATTCCATTAAGAGTTTCTGAAATAGTAACTACTTTATCATTTGTATACAATGAAAGATCAGCTATGAGCGTTGGTTGTCCTTTTTGTATCTTAAAAATCCCATTATTTATATCTTGATAATACACAACTCCATTAACGTTAAACATGCTAAGCATTGCAATATCGGACTCTATGATATCAATTTGATTGTTATCCGAATTATAGATATAAATTCTATTAAGTGATTGAAACAAAACGCGGTTTTCCAGGTGTACAATATACCAGAACTGTTCATCCTCAATTAAACGGTCTTTTATAATATCACTTAATGATGTATATTCTAGTGTGCCAAAAGTATTTTTCTTCCAGAAACCAAAATTCATATAGAAACCTGTGTAAATGCGGTCATCAACCACTTTTACAGATCTCATAATAGTTTCGTTAGGTGTAGGATATAAAGTCCAATTGGAACCATTAAACTCTAGCAATCCCTTATTATTGGCTATATAAATATATCTATTATTCGCCTGAGAAACTGACCAATTTTGAGTTTCTCCACCATAAACATCTGGAAAATACGTTTCTATTGGCGGTAATTCTTGTGCAGTAATTATCGCCGAAAGCAGAAAGCATAGAAATAAAAATATTCTTTTGTTATATTTCAATTAGTTAAAATAAATATACGTAGATATCACAATTAAGCATACTATAGCACCTACAATTTTAGTATACTTCCAAGGTGTGATATCCACTTCTTTGGTATACTGCTGCTCATATGCCTCTTCTCTTGGATACAATTTACCAATTATTAACATAATAATGATATTCAATACAAAAAGAATCGCCATTACATGTAAGAAATGTGGATAAGAAGATGCACCTATACTCTCTAACTGTGCAGCATCTGTTATACCAGAAGCTTGAGCAGCTTCTATGGCACGATCTTGGACAATAGGCTTGATAATAAATTGACTTAATATGTATAGTAATGAACCTGATATAACACCTATTTTACCAGCAATTGCAGGCACTTTCTTAGTAAGATAACCTACAACTATAATTGTCAAAATAGGAATACTATAAATCCCATTCACTTCTTGTAAATAATCAAAAAGGCTACCTGCATTTGCAATAAAAGGTGCTACTGCCATAGCAAGAATAGCTAATAAAACACCAAAACTCTTTCCTGCTTTTACTACCTGTTTTTCATTTGCATCCTTGTTAATATATTGTTTATAAATATCTAAACCAAAAAGAGTTACAGAACTATTTAATGCACTATTAAAAGAGCTTAAAATTGCACCAAAAAGCACTGCCGCAAAGAAACCAACCAATGACACTGGTAATACCTTACTTACTAAAGTTGGGTAAGCTTCATCTGCTACTTCTAACTCTCCATTAAATAAGTGGAAAGCTATAATACCTGGTAATACAACTATAATTGGACCTAATATTTTCAAGAATGACCCTAATAACAACCCTTTCTGCCCTTCTTTAAGGTTTTTGGCACCTAACGCTCTTTGTATAATTGCCTGATTCGTTCCCCAATAAAACAATTGTACCAACATCATCCCAGTAAATATAGTAGCAAAAGGAATCGAAGAGTTTGAATCACCTATAACGTCGAACTTTTCAGGATTTGTTGTCATTAATGTTGTAATACCATCAGAAATACTACCGTCTCCTATCTCTAATAAACCAAAAACTGGAATCATAATACCTCCTATCAATAATCCAACAGCATTGATTGTATCCGATACCGCTACCGCTTTTAATCCTCCAAAAATTGCATAAATAGATCCTATCACACCAATACCAACAACACATATCCATATCGAAGCACTTTTTGACACTCCCAATAATTCAGGAACATCAAACATAGTACTGATCGCTAAAGACCCTGAATACAATACAATTGGTAAAAACACGACTACATAACCTGTTAAAAACAATCCTGATGTAATCGCTTTTGTTGTGGTATCATAACGTCGTTCTAAAAATTGAGGAACGGTTGTTATTCCTCCTTTAAGATATCTGGGTAATAAGAAAACAGCAGTAATTACCATTGCTATGGCGGCAAGAGTTTCCCAGGCCATCACAAGAATACCTTCTGAATATGAGGATCCGTTTAATCCAACGATCTGTTCTGTAGATAAGTTAGTAAGCAATAAAGAACCTGCAATAACCACAGCTGTTAAACTACGACCTCCTAAAAAATAACCATCAGAAGATGTTTCATCTGTCTTTCTAGTGGCTAAATATGATATGATCGCAACTAAAAGTGTGAATCCTACAAAAGAAATAATACCCATATCTAAATTTTAATGATTTGTTAAGAATCATAAAAATATCAGATATAATTTAATCTCGTTACCAATAATACCAAAAAAATAGCAGTGTATAGTTTTTGTATAGTTATTCAAAAACACAACCTTATGAAATACAGTGTTTTATGAAAATCACTTCTTATAATGTACAGTATACCTCCAATATGAGAACGCTCCTAAAATTAGCCAAGCGAGTGCACTATAGTATACCGCTGATGGCGTTACTACTTGATCTCCACTGGCATAAGAATGTAGTCCTTTTAAATAAAAATTTACTCCAAAATATGTCATCAATATAGCTCCAACGGCCAATACCGACATCAGGTTAAAAAACCACCTTCCTCTCAATCCAGGCACTAATCGCATATGAATTACAAAAGCGTATACCATAATACTTACCAATGCCCAAGTTTCTTTTGGATCCCAACCCCAATAGCGACCCCAACTTTCATTAGCCCACATTCCTCCTAAAAAGTTACCTATCGTTAACATTACTAATCCAATAGTTAATGCCATTTCATTAATAATGGTAAGTTCCTTAATGGTAAGGTCCATACGTTTTTTATTGGATTTTGTGGTCAATATCATTAATAACAACGCCAACACGCCTAAAATAGCTCCGACAAAAAATGGTCCATAACTTCCAACAATTATAGATACATGAATCAGTACCCAATATGAATCTAATACTGGTTGTAAATTTGCAATTGCAGGGTCAGTCCAGTTTTGATGTGCAAAAAATAGTATGATCGCAGCTACAAAAGCTGTTGCAGCAATAGTTAGGTTACTCTTTTTACCAAACGCCAGTCCTAAAGCCATAGTAGCCCATGCTACGTAAATCATCGATTCATAGGCATCACTCCAAGGCGCATGTCCAGATACATACCATCTAATGATCAAACCAGAAGTATGCACCATAAAAATAAGAATGATCAGTCCGATGAACCCTTTAATCAATATTCGTATAAACCCTAGATCAAAAAATATCCCTAGTATGATAATCATAATCAGTAAGAGTCCAATCATCATATAATATCTATATAATGTTCTAAAAACATCATATTTATTTAGTGCAATTTCAGCTTGGATTTTTTCATCTGTTGGCATGACTTCACTACCAAATTTTGTTTGAAAATCCTTAATACTTTTGATGTACTGATCAGGTTTACTGTAATCTCCAGAAACTCTTGCTTCTTGTAGTGCTTGTCTATAAATAGGTATAATCTGTCTTGTATAAACAGAATCCATACCTGTAAATTTATATTCATTAAGTTGAGGAACAGAAACCCATGTATTATTTTCATCTTCAGGAACTGGAAAAATCCTAAGTATTCCGCCTCCTAATGCTTGATTTAACAGGTAAAACTTTTCATGAGTTTTTAAGAAATCTTTTTCAAAACTACTTGGAGTATTTGTACTACTAGCTCTCTCGAGATAAGGATCTAATTTATAAGATCCATCTGGTTCTACAAGATCTATTAATGAAACTCTTCTTTCTGATTTAGAAACTCCTAATATCTTACGAATACTATCATTCTCTCTTTGTATTTCTATAATCGGTACGCTATACCAAATAAATGGATTTTCAACCATCGATACAAAAACCTGATCTGCGGTTAAGCCTTCATAGGTATCTCTTTTACTAAGCTTTCGAAGTAATTCAGAGGAAAATGTATTTACGGGTTTCATTCTACCTCGTTCATCCTGAATAATTACACTTCCGAATTTTGCAGCATGTTCTTTACTAACCGCATTGGCTTTGATCACTGAATCCAATTGAACCTTACTAGGTAGGGTTTGTAAGTGATTCACATGACCAGGTTCTTCTTGAGCGAAAGAAAACGTAGAAACCGAAAATATAATCAAAGCTGTTAATACTTTCTTCTTTGACTTTACCTTATTTAGCATTTGTTCTAAGTCCTTGAATCTTGAACCTTTTGTAAATAAAATAAGCATTAATCCAAGATATAGTAACATGTATCCTGCATAAGTAATTTTTGTTCCCCAATAATCATGATTCACAGATAATACGGTACCTTTTTCATCAGGATCAAAGGATGCTTGAAAAAATCGATATCCTTTATGATCCAGTACATGATTCATATATATATCATAGGGTTGTGATGCCTTATTTTCTTCTACAATATCTACTTTACTCATAAATGATTTGTAGACTTTTTCAGTACCAGGTTGCTTTTCAGCAATAAAATCATTCAGTTTTAACGAAAAAGGAAGTTCCATTCTTTTAGATCCATAGTTAAAATACATATCCAACCCTCCAAGAGATACTTTTTGCATATCATTTGCATATCCTTTTCCTCCTAATAACTTAACTTCTTTAGTTTCTCCATTAGTAGAAACATCAAAAATAAGTGCATCTTGTTGCCCTTTTTCTTTATCTTCTATAGGAATGATATCATATTTACCAGTAATCACAGGATCAGGTATTACAAATTGCATTCCTGCGGTTTGATACAATGATCTCAACATTAATGGTTGTATACTATCTTTCATAACCAAACCTTGCTGCTGATCTGCCATACGCAAGTATGAACCATCAAAAGGAGATTCTATGTAGTACTCATCATTTTTATAAGATATATTAATCGCTCCTTTGGTAGGTATATTAAAAGCTACCAAAATATTATGAATGTTTGATACCTCTCCTTCTTTAAGATAATGATCATGGCGATTTCCATCTCCAGCTTCTACTATTTTCAGATAATTCTCACCATCTTCGGTTTCTACCAAGCCCATTTCTGCTCCCTGAATATAATCTTTATATTGAATTGAAACAGGTTGAAGATTATAATCTGTATCTATCGTAAAATCATTATTGGTAGCTTGAGCGAGTTCTAACTTTTCAGAAATTACTCTTCTTCGGGGTTCTCCATCAATCTCTCCATCTAGAAAAATTGTTAAATAAGTTCTTTCAGAAAGAAATTCTGAAGTAGTTTCACCTTCACGTATTGGCATAACTCCTTCATAACTAATATATCGCGTAATAAAAGCACCTAGAATGATCAAAATAAAGGAAAGGTGCAACAATAACGTTGCCCACTTTTCTCTTTTGTATAATCTATATCGAACTATGTTTCCGCAGAAGTTGATCATAAAAAAAGCCATAATAGCTTCGAACCACCAAGTATTATATATCCATATTCTTGCTGCAGTAGTACCATAATCATCTTCTAGAAACGTACCAATACCCATAGACACGGCAAATGCTATAAACAAGACTGCCATTAATCGGGTAGAAAATAAAATACTTGCCAACTTCTTTTGCATTGTAATTTTTTTAGCTCGGCAAATTTAGTGTTTTTAGCAGGATTAATAGATATACTTTTTTCCCTATTTATTGCTTTTAACAGAACTATAAATCTTATCAGTTTTTTAAAGTAACTTCCTTATTTTAGCCAAATGATTACAGTTGTCATTCTTGGTGCAGGAAATGTGGCGCAACATCTTTATGCTGCTTTTTACATTCAAAAGTCGATAAAAGTAGTACAATGCTTTAATCGACAAGGAGTTAAACTCCATGAAAATCAAACAGAAGATACTATAACAACTGATTTAAAAAAATTAGCTGATGCCGATATATACATATTAGCCATTAGTGATGATGCTATAGAAAGCGTATCCAATGCATTGCCTTTTAAGAACAGACTGGTTGTACATACTTCTGGTAGCGCACCTATGCAAGCTATTAACAATGCTAATAACCGAGGTGTTTTTTATCCTTTACAAACTTTCAGTGCTGGTAAAGAGGTGAATTTTTCTAAAGTACCATTTTGTATTGAAGCAGATTTAGAAAAGGATGTTGTGCTTTTAAAGAAATTAGCTGCAACATTATCACAAAAAATCTATGACATCTCTTCAGAACAAAGAAGTGTATTACACGTTGCCGCAGTATTTGTAAATAATTTCTCTAATTATATGTTTTCTATTGGAAATGAGATCTGTATTGAAAACAATGTCCCTTTTGAAATTTTACATCCACTTATACAGGAAACGGCAAAAAAAATAGTAGAAATAGAACCTGATAAAGCACAGACAGGACCTGCAATCAGAAAAGATACCCAAACTATAGAAAGACATTTGAGTATTCTTAAAGGCAATTCACAAAAAGAACTATATAAAATGCTTACCGAAGCTATACAATCTAAATATGGAAAAGAGTTATAAAGAATATTTACAGCATATCACAACCTTTATTTTTGATGTTGATGGAGTTTTAACCGATGGTACTGTATTAATTGATTCTAATGGAGAACTATTGCGTACCATGAACATCAAAGATGGTTATGCCTTAAAAACAGCTGTACAACAAGGGTTTAATGTATGTATTATTTCTGGTGGAAAAAATGAAGGAGTTAGAAAAAGACTTCAGGGATTAGAGATTAAAGATATTTATTTGGGTGCTCACCATAAGGTTGATCAATTAAATGAATATATGACCAAAAACGATATTAAAATCGAAAACGTATTATATATGGGTGATGACATACCCGATTTACCAGTTATGAAACTTGTAGGTTTACCTACTTGTCCTCAAGATGGTGTTGCAGAAATAAAAGAAGTATCTAAATATATTTCATTTAAAAAAGGTGGTAAAGGTTGTGTTAGGGATGTTATTGAACAGGTACTTAAAGTACAAGGGAAATGGATTGAGAATTATGATGCCAAAGCGTAATAATTAAAACCTATGTAATATTAAAATAAGGACACTTCATATATGAAATTAGTATTTGCAACTAATAATCTAAACAAACTAAAAGAAGTACAAGCTCTTGTTCCTTCTCATATTCAATTATTGAGTCTATCTGATATCGGATGTACCGAAGATATTCCTGAAACATCGCCTACAATAGAAGGTAATGCTATACAAAAAGCTAGGTATGTCGAGGAGCATTACAAATACCCATGTTTTGCTGATGATACAGGATTAGAAGTAGAAGCACTCGATGGTGCGCCTGGAGTATATTCTGCCCGTTATGCGGGAGCAGCTAAAGACGCCTCGGCAAATATGAATAAGCTTATAGATCAACTGAAGGAAAAACAGAACCGAAAAGCACTATTTAAAACTGTAATAGCATTACTCATCGATGGAACCTTAGAAACATTTACTGGTATCTGCTCGGGCAGTATAACTAAAGAGAAAAAAGGAGAAAAAGGTTTTGGATACGACCCCATTTTTTTGCCAGATGGATATCAGAAAACATTTGCAGAATTACCTTTGGAAGAGAAAAACACCATAAGTCATCGAGCTAACGCCGTAAAGCTACTTATTGAACACCTTAATAACTAATCAGCTCCAGGAAACGCCAACATCTCTCCCATACCTACAGTAAACAACCAGTTTCCGTAGATTGCATGCTCTATGGATACCAAAGTGGTGGATTTTGTTTTCTGATAGGTGAACGCAAATAATAATCCTCCTATAAAAGTAAGCAATTGCACCAAAAAGCTTCTTAAAAAAATATGAGCTAAAGAAAATAATAATGCGTTTATAAAAATGAATAACCATTTATTCGCTATCAAATTTTCATACCTATCATAAAAAAACGTTCTATAAATAACTTCTTGGGGCCAAACCGATAAAAAAGTATATATAAATAAAATTATAATCCATAACTGAGGTTTTTTAATCAATACAGAAAATAATTTATCTGGCGCCATCCAAAACACATATAAACTAGTAATCGTCATCACAATTGCTAACTTTATAATAGTTTCTTTCCAAAATGGTTTCCAATATATTCTATTAGGAAGCTTCAATTTTAAAAGTCCAGATCGTTTAAGTTGTATTAATATATATACAAACCCAACAATCGTTAATCCAGCTTTTATTGCTATTGGATAGGTAAACAAAAAACTAATTGGGAGTAATACAAATAATATAAAGAGCTCTGCTCCTCTGATCCAAATAGACTGCATATTATAGTTTTTTACTAATTTCTATATAAAAAATGAAATGAGTACTATTTTTACATATAAAAAAAAGCCTCTGGGAAAGAGGCTCTAATTTAGGGAAATCAAAATTTGGGGCAAAGTTTGATTTACGATTTTGGGGTAATTAAATTTTGGTATTGGGCAATACCGTAAAACTAATTCAACTTGTATCAATCATTAACAACACTTCAAAAGTACATCATGAACTTAAAAATGTTTAAAAAAACTGTATTATAAAAAACTATGATTATCGACAAAATACCTATATATTCGATAAAGTGTAATTCGTGCATAATAAAATATCTTTAGATTTTATGTAATCAAAAGAAACAAGTACACCGTTGCATATCAAATTCGTACTAATTACTTACACTTAAGAACACAAAAAAGCCTCTTGAGGTGAGGCTTATTAGTATTGGGGAGAAAAAATTGGGGTAAAAAAAGTGTTCGACTTTAAAAAATAATAGGGTAATAATATGATTCCGTTTTAGATTGTAACATTAAAAACTAACTCTAAAGATATTCTTCTTTTACATTTCAAAAGTAACTAAAAAGTTATTTTTTCCCTGAAATACATGGGATTTAAAAACCCAATTAATCGATAAAATACATAAATAATCGATAAAACAAATAGTTACCACTATTTTATTAAAATAACTACAGTCAATAACACTACAATTATGTATTTATATAAGTATTATATAAAATATAATTACACAAAAAAGCCTCATTTCTGAGGCTCATTACTTTGTCAAATTTAATTCTAGGGTGGATTAAATTTGTTGGGACAAAAAAACATAAACAATCAATTCCAATCTTTCTCTTTCATTATATATTCAATCTCTCGATATTTCTTTTTCTATACCTCAAAAGTATACTTTGTATAGATTTTTACAAAAAATATACGCCAAACCAACACTTGATTATCGATGAAATACATATTTATTCGATTAAGTGATTTTCCTATCCTTATCTTCTTAATCATTCCATATATTTTTATAATTAAACGAACAGAATACGTTGCATAAATTTTATTAATATCGTAACATTACATCCTTAAAATTTCGAATATAACATATGGAAAGCCAAAACATCACTCCTACTGATCCCCAAAATGAACAAATTATTACAAACAAAGAATTAAATATTTGGGAAGCACTAATTCCTATAGTTGCTTTAGTGGGAATGTTATTCTATAATGTGTACTATGCATTTGGTGATGACGCTCTTAGTGGTAGTAATCAATTTATTTTACTTCTTGGTGCTGCAGTGGCTGCAATCGTAGGATTCTTCAATAAGGTATCTTACAAGCAGATGATGGAAGAAGTTGCTAGAAATGTAAAATCCACTACTGGTGCATTACTAATACTATTAATGGTCGGATCATTGGCTGGTACTTGGCTAATAAGTGGTATCATACCCACAATGATATATTACGGCCTACAAATTCTTAATCCTACCATTTTCTTAGCGGCTTGTGTAATTATCTGTGCGATCATTTCGATAGCAACTGGTAGTTCCTGGACAACTTCTGCTACAGTAGGTATTGCATTAATTGGTATCGGTGACACATTAGGTATTTCATTAGGAATGACTGCTGGTGCAGTGATTTCTGGAGCTTATTTTGGTGATAAAATGTCTCCTTTATCAGATACAACCAATTTAGCTCCTGCAATGGCTGGTGGAGAATTATTCTCTCATATAAAGTATATGACATATACCACTGTTCCTACTGTTATTATTACACTCATAACATTTATCATAATTGGATTCACAATTGACACCTCAGGTACTCCAGAAATTGATGGACAATTAGAGGCTATAAAAGGAGCATTTACAATTTCTCCTTGGTTATTTATTGTTCCTGTAATTGTAATTGGTCTTATTATAAAGAAAACACCTCCTTTAATCGCTTTATTAGCAGGAACTTTATTAGGTGCAATTGCTGCGATAATTGCTCAGCCAGAAATCGTAATGAATATAGCGGGTAGTGATACGCTAAATTTTAATTCAGCTTATAAAGGAGTTATGCAAGCAATGACTGTAGACACAGCTGTCGAAACATCTAGTAAAGAACTGAATGACCTGTTTAGTGCAGGAGGAATGTCTGGTATGTTAGGTACTATCTGGTTAATTGTCTGTGCAATGGTTTTTGGTGGTGTTATGGATGCGATTGGTGCATTGGCAAGAATTAGTAAAGCATTGCTAGGATTATTTGATTCTATATTCGGATTATTTGCAAGTACAGTGGTTAGTTGTTTAGCGTTAAATGTGACCGCATCCGATCAATATCTAGCTATTGTAGTTCCTGGAAGAATGTATGCAAAAGCATTTAAAGATAAAGGACTTGCTCCAGAAAATTTAAGTAGAACATTAGAGGACTCTGGAACGGTAACGTCTGTATTGGTTCCCTGGAATACTTGTGGAGCATATCAAAGTGGAGTTTTAGGTGTTCCTGTTGTAGATTATTTCTTTTTTGCAATATTCAATTGGTTAAGCCCTTTTATGACATTGCTTTTTGCCGCATTTAGAATAAAGATTAAACAATTAGGAGATAAATAAACCCATTTCTTATTTGTTAGAAAATAAAAAAACGCATTCGTATGAATGCGTTTTTTTATTCAACACGATCAATAATCGGAATTGGTTTTTTGTTATTATCTATTGCGACAAACTTAAATAATCCAGAAACCGCTATTTCTCTATCATGATTATACATTTCTTCTTTATAAATATCTACTTGTACCATACAACTGGTTCTACCAACTTCGCTAACCTTAGCAACTAGTTCGATTATGGTTCCTTCCGGAATTGGTTTCTCAAAATCGATTTTACCTGTAGAAATCGTTACTACTTTTTTTCTACTAAAGCGAGTAGCACAAATAAATGAAACCTCGTCCATAAGTTGCAATGCAGTCCCTCCAAACAAAGTTTCATAATGATTGGTAGTATTAGGGAAAACAGCTTTAAAAATTCTAGTCTCAGATTTTTGGATCAGTTGGTCAATAGTATTCATATAATAGTGATATAGTTTTTTCTTATCAATTTATCTATCAAAGGTAATTCTTATACCAGTATCTTTGCGGTATATTTTTAAAAAAATAGAATGGAAATTATAGAAAGCCTTCAATGGCGATATGCGACCAAAAAATTCGACAATAATCGTATTCTTCCTCAAGAAAAAATAGACATACTTACACAAGCATTTAACCTAACAGCAACTTCCTATGGATTACAGCCATTAAAATTAGTTGTGATACATAATAAAGAAATTCAAAAAGAGCTTACACAACATTCATGGAATCAGCAACAGGTAGCAGATGCATCTCATGTTTTAGTTTTTTGTATCGAAAATAGCGTTGATAAAGATTACATCACTAAATATTTTGATAATGTAAAAGCTATACGAAACACTTCAGAAGAAATACTTAAACCTTTTAGAGAACAATTGGTAGATTCTTTTACCAATAAACCCTCAGACGAAGTTTCTAATTGGGCTGCTAAACAAGCTTATCTGGCAATGGGAAATCTACTAACTGTATGTGCCATGGAAAAAGTAGATGCTTGCCCAATGGAAGGTTTCATCCCAGAAAAATATGACGAAGTACTTAATCTTAAAGATCTTGGGCTTACTTCTGTATTGGTATTACCTATAGGATATCGTGCCAACGATGATATGTTTGCAGATTTTAAAAAAGTAAGACGCCCTATTACGGAAACAGTAATCGTTTTATAAACAACATAGTGGCAAGATATTTGGTGTGAATAAAATATTATATTTTTGTTTTACTTAAAATTTAATACAATGAAGAAAGTAGTTTTATTTTTACTCTTAATACTTACTACTGTTATTTATTCGCAAGAGGACGAATTGCATTGGCTAACAGATTTCGAAACTGCTAAACAAGTTTCTGAAGATACTAAGAAACCTATTTTGATGTATTTTACAGGTAGTGACTGGTGTGCACCTTGTATTATGCTTCAAGAGGATTTTTTTTATACTGAAAAATTCAAACAACAATCACAACATATAGTTTTATTAAAAGTAGATATTCCCAGAAGGACGGATATTATTTCTGAAGAGCAATTAAAAGCTAATAAAAAGCTATTAGGCAAGTACAATAAACAAGGTGGGTTTCCAAATATCATTGCTTTGAATCATAAAGGCAAAGTCCTTGGTACTCAAGGGTCCTATAGTTCGTCTTTAAGAGATCCCAGTAGATACTTTAGTTTTGTGACCATGATTATTGACAATTACTAATTAAAAAGATAAGTTACACGCTGTATAATCAAAACTCTTTTCGGTATTTTTGCTGGAAAGAGTTTTTAATTTAACACTATACCTATGCCAGGATTCGAGCTATTTGGAGCTGAAGAAAAAAAAGAAGTTCAAGACGTACTAGACAATGGAGTTTTAATGCGTTATGGTTTTGATGGTAATCGAAATGGACATCATAAAGCCTTAGAACTGGAAAAAGATTTAGCTGCAAAAATGCAAACCGAATATGCGCAAGTGGTATCAAGTGGTACTGCTGCATTGACTGTAGCATTGGCTTCTGCTGGTGTTGGATCTGGAGATGAAGTGATTATGCCAACGTTCACTTTTGTTGCCAGTTTTGAAGCAATATTATCGGTAGGTGCTACACCAATATTATGTGATATTGATGATACTTTGACCTTGGATCCAAAAGCAGTTGAAGCAGTTATTACACCAAAAACCAAAGTGATAATGCCTGTACATATGTGTGGTTCTATGGCAGATCTTAAAGCATTAAAAACCATTTGTGACAAACATGATTTAATTCTATTAGAAGATGCTTGCCAAGCAATCGGAGGAACATACGATGGGAAACCTTTAGGAAGTTATGGAGATCTAGGTTGTTTCTCTTTTGATTATGTAAAAACGGTTACTTGTGGTGAAGGTGGTGGATTGATCACCAATTCTAAAAAGTACGCAGAAAATGCCGATAAATATCAGGATCATGGACATGATCATATTGGTAATGATCGTGGAGCAGAAACACATCCCTTTTTAGGCTATAATTATAGACTTTCTGAATTAAATGCTGCTGTTGGTATTGCGCAATTGAGAAAATTAGATCACACAATAGCTATACAAGAAAAAAACTATACTATACTTCGAAAAGCATTGTCTAAAGTTTCTGGGGTTACCTTTAGAAGAGTTCCCAAAACAGGAGTAGAAAGCTATGCGTTTTTAACTATTTTCCTTCCTACAGAGGATTTGGCTAGAAAAGGGCACCAAGCACTTGGAGCACAAGGTGTGGATGCCTGCTTTTATTGGTTTGATAATAATTGGCATTATTATAAAAAGTGGGAGCATTTGTTAGCTCCAAAATCTCTTAATAAACTCTCTCAGGAGCAGCAAACAGGACTTCAGAAAAATAATCAATCTTTTGATTCCAGTGATCAATGGATGGGTAAAACAATTTCTTGTTTAATAAAAGTTGGTTGGTCAGAAACTGAAGTAAAAGAAAGAGCTTCAAAAATGGTTGAAGCTCTACAAAGTGTTTTATAAAGAAACTACACTCTAGTAGTTTACATATTCGACTATTTCTAACCCATATCCGATCATACCTACACGTTTTTGTTGTACCGTATTGGATACTAATCTAAGTTTATGGATATTAAGGTCATGAAGAATCTGAGCTCCAATCCCAAAATCCTTGGTATCCATTACTATTTTTGGTGCTTTTACTATATCTTCACCTGTTTGTACTTCTTTCAATGCTTTTAAACGGTTTAATAGATTGAAAGATTGACTTTCTTGATTAATAAATACAACAGCTCCTTTACCTTCATTATTAATACGTGTAAACATAGCATCCAATCGTTTATCCGCATTATTGGTTAACGTCCCTAAGATATCATTATTAAATAGGGTAGAATTAATACGCGTTAACACTGGTTCATTATCTGCCCAACTTCCTTTAGTTAATGCGATATGAATCTGATTATTGGTAGTTTGTTTATATGCTCTTAGTCTATATGTTCCGAAACGGGTTACAACATCAAAATCTTCTTTCTTCTCGATAAGAGAATCATGCTGCATGCGATACGCCACCAAGTCTTCAATAGAAACTAATTTAAGATCATATTTTTTAGCAACTTCTACTAATTGAGGTAAACGTGCCATGGTACCATCTTCATTCATAATTTCTACAATCACACCGGCAGGTTTTAACCCTGCTAATCTTGCAAAATCTATAGCTGCTTCGGTATGTCCTGTTCGTCTTAAGACACCTCCTTCTTTCGCTTTTAAAGGGAAAATATGACCAGGTCTCGCTAATTCATGTGCTTTTGTTTCAGAATTGGTCAATGCCAAAACAGTTTTAGCACGATCACTTGCAGAGATACCAGTAGTTACTCCATCACCTTTTAGATCCACAGAAATCGTAAACGCAGTTTCCATAGGATCTGTGTTATTATCGACCATCATATTTAATTTCAGGTCTTCGCAACGCTGTTCTGTAATCGGAGTACAAATTAATCCCCTACCATGAGTTGCCATAAAATTAATCATCTCTGGAGTAACCTTTTCGGCTGCAGCCAAAAAATCACCTTCATTTTCTCGATCCTCATCATCAACAACAATAATCACTTTACCTTGTCGAATATCTTCAATGGCTTCTTGTATAGTATTCAATTTTAATTTGTTTTTAGTCTCTTTAACCTGTGACATAACTATGCAATTCTTTATTTGTTGACAAAGGTAATTTATATAATCATTAAATGGAACGGTATCTATAATTATCTGATCAAGTTCAAAACATTATCCATTTTTTAATAATAATGATCATTCAAAATCAAAATAACATATAGTGCAAAGATTAAGGATGCGTTTTTATCAGTAGTTATAGAAATTTTATCAATAAAAGCTTAGATACGTTTACCGGTTTTTAGGAATTTTGTTTTTCTACGTTTTTAGACTTTGATCGTTTTTCGAAAAAGTCTCGTATAGGCTGAATAAAATTATCAATACTAATAAACCCTCTATCTCTTGTGGCTCTATACGTTAAAAATATACTTAACGGAAATATAATAAAGGTAGACAACCAAGAACCCAAAAACGGAGGAATACCGCCTTCTTCTGCCCCATTTTTGGCAAAAATACCAATGAAATGATAGGTAAGAAAAAGTACTACTCCTATTACTATAGGTAACCCTAAACCACCTTTACGGATAATCGCTCCAAGCGGAGCTCCTACGAAAAACAATAATACACAAGCAATGCCTAGCGCATATTTATCATGTAGAGACATTTCATACTTATTAAGTGCTCTTTTTTTAACTTCTAAAGATCGTCTGGTTGTCTCTATTCTTCTGATTACCCCTTCAACATTAGAAAATGCAAGGTTATAAATTTGTGCTTTTTGCTTTGTATTAAATCGATCCTTAATAAGATCCAATGTATCAATCTCTGCTATTTGAATCGTATCAATTTTCAGGTTTCTATTTAATTCTTTAAATCCATTTCTTCTATCAACTTCTTCACTTGTAGATTTCACCTCATCATTTACTTGCACTGATATAGAGTCGATCTGAGTCTTAAGACCAGATACATTAAGCATATTGTATCCCTTACTATATTGCTGAGCATCCATATCTACATTATCCAAAGCAGATAGATCAAGGTTAAGTACATACTGCTTAAAATGTGTTTTAGCAAATGGCAGTTTTTTTCTCCTTTTAGGCGATTTCTGTTGAATCTCGTCATAATAATTACCATCATTAAGAACCAATGTTATCAAATCAGAATCAATGTTCCCTTTCAACTCTCCATCTGTAGCTTTTATTACCGTAAAATTACCAGCTCTTGCAGCTTTTTTATGGATAATAATGTTTTTAAGAAATTCATCATTATCACCATACTTATCAGACACCCTTATATTTATATCTCCCAAATCATTAAATTGATTTGGTGTAATTGCCATTGCGGGTTTGACCTTTACAATATTCTTTCTAAGGTTAACAAACCTACGTTCTGAACTAGGTATTACTGTATTAGAGAATAAAAATGCACCTATACCCACAAAAAAGATAAAAACTGACAAGGTTCTCATAGCTCTCTGTAAAGATATCCCAGATGATTTCATGGCGGCAAATTCATAATTCTCCGCAAAATTACCAAAGATCATTATCGATGTAAGTAAAATAGTTAGAGGCAACACCATGGGTATTAATCGAGGAGTTGCAAACATTAGAAACTTCATGATCACATCAAAATCCAAATCCTTACCTGCTAATTCTGATATAAACAACCAGATGGTTTGTAACAGGAGAATAAACATAATAATGATAAAGAGCGGAAAAAAAGTCTTTAAAAAAGTCGTTAGAATATATTTGTCAAGTATTTTCACTTATTCGTCGATAAAATAAGTCCCGAAATCTTCGGGACGTGTATTAATTCAAAAATTTGTTCCTAAATATATTATTAATCTAAACGATTGATATAATAATTAGCATATTTTGACTCATCAAAAACAAATAATGTCTTAGAAAGCGGTTGATTTGTCTTAAAACTAGTTACTGTAATCGTTATATTAGTCTCATTATTCTGCATCATAATCATTTTATAAATATGCTTTGTTTGCTTATCAATTCCTAGTAATATTTCCTTTAATTCACTTTTAGAATCAATAGGAATTAATTTAACAAACTGTATTTTTCTTCCTTGTACATTTTGAACAATATCCATTTTGGACGTATATCCTTCTTCATAAAAAGTAAGCATTTTAGAAGGTGTAACGCTACCTTCATCTTCTTCACTCTGAGAAGAAATATTGATCTCTTCATCTTCAGGAATTATTACATGTAATTTATTACCATCATACATTTGCTCTGTTCCCATTAGGTTAAGTAAATATTTATTCCCTAACAAAGTAACATCTCCTCTAGTCTCTTGCGAAACATTTTCAGCTGGATTATTAAGCGCATACTTAAACCCTATCACAATATTATCATAACTTTTTACCTTATTAGACACTTCATCCAAAAGTTGTTTTGCATCCTGTGCCTGAGTATTAGCCATAAAAAGGGCAACTACTAAAAATAATATCCTCTTGATCATCTATTTATTTCTATATAAAATTTAAAAATTCTCTTTTCTACTGCAAGCTATCTTATTTTTCTGCATCTAGTAACTGTTTCAATGCTATTAAATCAGTAACTAAGACTTGCCTTGCTTTACTTCCTTCAAACGGGCCTACAATACCAGCAGCTTCTAATTGGTCAATTAATCTCCCTGCTCTATTGTACCCTAATTTAAGTTTTCTCTGTAATAAAGACGCAGAACCTTGTTGTGCTGTGACAATAACTTCTGCCGCTTCATTAAAAAGCTTATCTCTATCCTTAACATCTATATCAAGACTTGTGCCACTTTCTTCGCCAAGATACTCTGGTAATAAGTGTGCGTCTGGGTATGCTTTTTGACTTCCTATATAATCGGTAATCCTTTCTACTTCTGGAGTATCTACAAAAGCACATTGTATTCGCACCAATTCATTTCCTTGTGTGTACAGCATATCACCTCGTCCAATTAACTGATCTGCACCACCAGTATCCAATATCGTTCTGGAATCAATTTTAGAAGTTACTCTAAATGCAATTCTAGCTGGGAAATTGGCTTTGATCATACCAGTAATTACATTAACCGATGGTCGTTGGGTAGCAATAATTAAATGAATACCTATTGCTCGTGCTAATTGAGCTAATCTGGCAATAGGCGTTTCTACTTCCTTACCAGCAGTCATAATAAGATCCGCAAACTCATCTACTACAAGAACAATATACGGTAGAAATCTATGGCCATTTTCTGGATTAAGTTTTCTAGCTTTAAATTTTGTATTATACTCCTTAATATTTCGAACCATTGCATTTTTCAACAGATCATATCTAGTATCCATTTCTATACACAAAGAATTCAGAGTATTAATCACTTTTGTATTATCTGTTATGATAGCTTCTTCTGTATCAGGTAATTTGGCCAAATAATGCCGCTCTATTTTATTAAATAGCGTAAGTTCTACTTTTTTTGGATCTACTAAAACGAACTTAACCTCTGCTGGATGTTTTTTATATAGCAAAGAGGTTAATATTGCATTTAATCCTACAGATTTACCTTGTCCTGTAGCTCCTGCCATTAATAAATGAGGCATTTTAGCTAAATCTACTACAAAGGTTTCATTAGAAATTGTTTTTCCTAAAGATAGAGGTAATTCCATTTCTGCTCCTTGAAATTTTGAAGAAGTAATCGCAGATCTCATCGAAACGATCGTAGATTTCTTATTAGGCACTTCGATACCAATTGTACCTTTACCAGGAATTGGAGCTATAATACGGATTCCTAATGCTGCTAAAGAAAGTGCTATATCATCTTCAAGATTTTTAATTTTCGAAATCCTAATACCAGCTTCGGGAACAATTTCATACAATGTAACCGTAGGACCAACTGTAGCTTTTATTTGTGCTATCTCGATCTTATAGTTTTTCAGAGTTTCTACAATACGGTTTTTATTTTCTTCGAGTTCTCCTTGATCAATCGTAATTCCACCATTCTGAATAGAATAATCCTTTAACAAATCTACCGTCGGAAACTTATAATTACCAAGCTCTAATTTTGGGTCAAATTCTCCAAAATCCTTTACTAACTTTGCACTAAGATTTTCTACAACTTCTTCTTCAATTATAGTCTCTACCTCCATTGCAATATCCTCTGGATTATCTTCGGACTTTATAATAAGCTTTTGCGGAATTTCATCAGACTGATTTTCTGGATTACCATAAAATTCATTAACCGTTGTTTTGGCTGTACTGATAGGTTTTTTATCATCAACAAGGCTAATTTTTTCTTTAGGTTTTTCTGAAACAGAATCTATAGAAAAATCTTTAGTATCTCCTGGAGATAAAGTTTCTTTCTCCTTAGTTTCTTCTTTTACAATACTCTTAGTACCGTTGATTTTTTTTGCGGATTGGTAATCTTTGCTTATTTCTGTTTGTGTCTTTTTTAAGGAAGCCGATATTTTTTCTGGAGTATATCGTAAACGTACTACGATATAGACTATTGCAAAAAAAGCTAATACAAGCACGGTTCCTATAAATCCAATATAATCCTGCATAAAGTCATTAACCTCATACCCTATTACTCCTGCAAGTAATCCACTTTCTTTTTGAACAAATCCAAAAATCACGGAAATCCACAACATGACCAAAGTACCCCAAAACCAAAATCCCGCAAGTTTTTTTCTATTTAAATCAAAAAACAAATAAACTCCAGTTAGCGAAATAAGAACAGGAAGGATTAAAGCAGAAATACCAAAACCTCTAAAAATAAAAAAATCACTAACCTTAGCTCCCGAAATACTAAGCCAGTTTTTAGCCGTAGCAGTTCTATTAGGAAATTGAGAAATTTCGCTTTGATCTATTTTCCAATTAAAGAAAAAAGAAATAAAAGCAAAGAACAGCGCAATTCCTAAAAAAAACAAAAAACTACCTAAGACTACTTTTTGTTGTCTTGATAAAGTAAATTTTTCTTTTAAAGGAGTTTTAGGTTTTTTAGCAGTTTTCCTTTTTGTTGTTACCTTTTTTTTTGCCATTTTTTGGATGTGTTATCGCAAAAATACGAATATCTATACTGGAACGTAAAAATGGTAAAAAAATTTTCTATAACAAATACGGAATATAAATAATACACCCAATAATAACTGCTGTTATTGCAGCTATGAACACAGCTCCTGCTGCGATATCTTTAATAAAACCTATTTTATTATGAAAATCTGGATGTATAAAATCTGCAATCGCTTCTATTGTAGTGTTTATACCTTCTATACTCATCACAAGACCAATTGCAAAAATTTGTAACATCCATTCTACATTAGTGATGTCTATATAAAAACCTAAAGCTGTCATAGCAATTGCTATGACAGCTTGAACTTGAATACTTGGTTCTGTTTTAAGCAGTAGTAATGCACCTTTTAATGCATATTTACAACCTTTTAATCTTCCTATAATAAAACTAGAGATTTTACTCATATAATACTTAAGACAACGTTTTTATTGCATCTGTATAATTTGGTTCTTGTACAATCTCAGGTACTTGCTCTGTATACGCTATAGTACCTTCTTCATCAATCACAATAACAGCTCTAGAATGCAGTCCTTTCATAGGTCCATCAATAATTTCTACACCATAATCTTTACCAAATTTCCCATCTCTAAAATCAGAATGATTAACTACATTCTCTATACCTTCTGCTCCGCAAAATCGAGCTTGAGCAAAGGGTAAATCTTTAGATATACATAAAACTTTGGTATTCGAAAGACTACTGGCTTCTTTATTAAATTGTCTAACTGAAGCAGCACAAATCCCTGTATCTACAGATGGAAATACATTCAGAACAACTCTAGATCCTTTATAATCAGACAATCTAGACACTGACAAGTCGGTATTAACAAGTTCAAAATCAGGAGCCTTATCACCTACCTTAGGTAATTCTCCATTTGTATGTATTGAGTTTCCGCTTAATTTTATTGTAGCCATAATAATTTGTGTTTTTTAGAGCACTAAAATTAGTAAGATTATATGGCATTTTATATAAAGTTTTATGAAAATAAAAAAACCTCCTAAAAAAGAAGATTTTAAATATCCAAATATAGTTTTTTATGTATCTATAGACCCCATCACTCTTTGCATAAAACCATTTAGAGCTTCCTTCTTAGGTGTTCCGCTTTTAATCAGTTTATGAACTTCAAGTGCGCCATACATATTAGATATTAATTCTCCTATTACATCTAGCTCTTCATCTTTTAACGAAGGAACTTCAGTTAATGCTTCTAAAGTTTCGATAGTTTCTACAAGAAAATCTTCATCATTTTCTTCAACAAAAGACGTAAGATGTTTAATTACTGGTAACTTCATCTACTAATTCTTTTAGAATATCAAATTTATTGGTTTGTACTTGATTCACAAAAGCACCACTCTTAAAGGTTGCGAATGTTGGAAGATTATCTACGGTAGCCATCTTTCGGGATTCGGGATTTTTTTCGGCATCTACAATAATAAAAGTTGCATCACTTTTTTCTGAAGCAAGTTTTTTAAATTTAGGCTTCATAATTCTACAATTCCCGCACCAAGTAGCAGAATACTGAACTATTACTGTATCTGTGTCACTTATTATCTCTGCAAGATTATCTGTAGTTAACTCTTGAATCATATTTTTTTAAGTATAAAGTAAAGAATAAACTTCTCTGAAAATATATTCAGAGAAGTTATATTTGAATAGTCTATATATTAATGAGAAGCTAAGTAAGAAGCTACTCCATCTCTATTAGCAGACATTGCATCTTTTCCTTCTTCCCAGTTTGCTGGACATACTTCTCCATTTTTTTGTACATGAGCGTATGCATCAATCAATCTTAAAAACTCGGCTACATTTCTTCCTACTGGCATATGATTTACACCTTCATGAAAAACAGTACCTTCTTCATCGATTAAATAAGTTGCTCTATAGGTTACGTTATCTCCTTCTACAGTTACTACACCAGTTTCTTCGTTATAAGTTTCATTAGTAATATCTAAAATTCCTAATGTTCCAGAAAGATTACGGTTAGAATCGGCTAAAATAGGGTATGTAACACCTTCAATTCCTCCGTTATCTTTAGATGTATTTAACCACGCAAAATGAACTTCTGGAGTATCACAAGAAGCACCTATTACTATGGTGTTTCTTTTTTCAAACTCAGCTAAAGCTTCTTGAAACGCATGCAGCTCTGTTGGGCATACAAAAGTAAAATCTTTTGGATACCAAAAAAGCAATACTTTTTTATTGTTATTTTTCGCTTCTTCCAATACATTAATTTTGAATGTATCGCCCATATCATTCATTGCGTCAACGTCAAGGTTTGGAAATTTTTTACCTACAAATGCCATTTTTGAACTTTTTATATTTATGATTAATTAATTTTTAAAGCCGCAAATATACATCTACTATGCGCTCTTTTATAGTAGAATAATTTTAATTTTCTATGTATTGATAGTTTTTTCTAATACATAGTTATTCCTTCATTGTTTTCGTTTATTCTTACAAAAAAAACAAAATACCTTACATAAATTACGGATTAATTGTTCTTTTTAGACGACGATTTACACTTTGTTAAATCTATTTTTGTATTTTCGCTTAAGTGGGTTACCAAAAAAATGTATGAGTTGAAGAACTTTATAAGAGATATAATTGTACTACTATTAGTAACTATGGCGGTATCTGTAAAGGCTCAATCCGATCTTGAAGAAGAGAGTATTGAATCGCTTATAGAAGATGCTAAAGTTCTATTAGAAGATTACAAATATGATCAAGCTCTAAAAAAAGCACGTACTGCATTTAAGACCGCACAGTTTAACAATGACGATAGAAGCTTAGCAAAAATATTTCATATGTACGCTCAAGTACATGAACTAAATAAGCAAGAAGGTGAGGCTATAAAAAATTATAGAACGGCAGTTACTTTTGCATCTCGATCCAAAACAATACATCTAAAGGCTAAACTATACAACAATTTAGGGAACTTATACGTCAAAACGGATTCTACTATAGGTAAAGGACTTGAGTATTATGAAGATGCATATATTTATGCCAAAACAGTAAAGGATACAACTAAAATGGTTAAACCCTTACTAAATCTTGCCGATTACTATATTAGTAATAAAGATTACAAAACCTGTTATGAAAAACTTACCAAAGTAAGGGCTTTAATTGGTGATGAGATGAACATCCCAAACACTGAAAAAACTAAACTAAGTAATTTACTTGGGAAATATTTTCTAAGAGTAAGAAATTATGATAGAGCAAATGAACATATAGAAGATGCAATATCATTTGCAAAAGAAGAAATTAAAAATACTTCTGGTAACAGCAAAAGTGTAATTTCCAGATATCATATCGAATTATCTACTTCTTACTTAACAAGGTATAAAGTTTTTAAAGCACAAAAGGAGTTCGAGTCAGCAATTCCGTATCTCGAGAAACATTATCAAAGTATTTCTCGATCAGAAGATCTCATAAAGGAAATCGAATTACAAAAAACTATTGTCGAATATGACGTAGCTAATTATAAGGATAAAGCAAAACAAGCTACTGAAGTTATAGACAAAAATTTTTCAAAAGAAATCAAATGGCAAATAAGTATTATTCTTGGTGTTGTTCTTATTCTTATTTCTCTTGCTTTTTTAATCAGCGCATATAAAAACAACCTTCAAAAGAAAAAACTTAATAATGATCTTATAGAAAAAAATAAGGAACTTGTGAATGCAAAAGAGACTGCAGAACAGGTTTCAACATTAAAATCTCAATTCATATCTACTGTAAGTCATGAATTAAGAACTCCTCTTTATGGAGTTATTGGACTTACTTCTTTATTAATGGAACATCCGGAAGAAAAGAAGAAAAATGAATATTTAGAATCTCTTAAATTTTCTGGTGATTATCTGTTAGCTTTAATTAATGATGTTTTACAATTAAGTAAAATTGAAACCAATGAAGTGAAATTAGAAAAAGTTTCTTTTGATTTAAGATCACTTATTGAAGGAATTGTCAATTCTCTTCATTCTAAACAAAAACACAACAACAACAACAGTGTTCATATAGATATCGATAGAAATATAAAGACTACTTTATTAGGAGATTCTGTGAGACTATCTCAAATATTAATCAACCTTGTTGGTAATGCTCTTAAGTTCACAAATAATGGGAACATCTGGATAAAGGTAAAATGTTTAGAGTATCAAGATGATAATTACAAGTTACGATTTATCATAAAAGATGATGGTATTGGGATTCCAAAAAGCAAACAGGCTACCATTTTTGATAATTTTGCTCAAGTAAAAAATCAAAATCAAGAATATGAAGGTACGGGACTGGGCTTAGCTATTGTAAAAAAATTAATTCATCTACATAATAGTGAGATTATTATTGATAGTGAAGAAGGAGTTGGATCAGAGTTTACATTTGACCTATATTACGAAAAAGCAATTAAAGAACAAGACTTATCTTCTAATCGCGGAGAAACTATTAGTATCGGTACTACAAACTTCAATATTCTAATTGTCGATGACAATAAAATCAATCAAATTGTTACTCAAAATATTTTAAAGAAAAAAGGGTATACTTGCGACTTAGCAAACAATGGTATGGATGCTATCGAAATGATAAAAAAGGAAAGTTTTGATCTTGTACTAATGGACATCAATATGCCAGAAATGAATGGACTTGATGCCACTACCGTAATACGTACTTTTAATACTCACATCCCTATAATTGCACTTACAGCTGTAGAAGAAGGAGAAATAAGAGATCAAGCGTTATCTGTTGGTATGAATGATGTGATCATTAAACCATATGATACGCAACAGTTCTTTCAAACTATAATGAAAAATATCTCTAAGGTCAAATACATAAATTAACCACACAGAGGCTTACCTTATAATTTATTATTCTGTTAAAGCTTATTCAATTTATTTTTGAATATATTACTTTTAGAGCTGAAATTCTAGATGATTACACAAAAATGAACTCAGAAAACAAAGGTTTTAATACCATATGCACTCACGCTGGAGAGATTGAAGATAAACAATTTAAAGGTGCAATATCACCAATATATCTATCAACTTCATATGCTTTTGAAGATGTCAATATAAAAAGGTATCCTCGCTATTTTAACACCCCAAATCAGGAAGCATTAAGTAAGAAAATTGCTAAATTAGAAAAAGGAGAAGCATCCCTTATTTTTGGGAGTGGTATGGCCGCTATCAGTACAACATTATTAGCTTTTCTTCAAAAAGGAGATCATATTGTATTGCAACGTACACTATATGGTGGTACTGCAAACCTGGTTAATGAAGAGTTTAGCAAATACGGAATAGAGTATTCTTATGTTGATACCCAAAACGAACAAGGTTTTGAAGAGAAAATTCAGGAAAACACTAAAGTGATTTACATAGAAACCCCTTCTAATCCTTTATTAACGATAACTGATATAAAAGCAATTTCAGGATTGGCGAAAAAAAAGGGAATTATTACAATGATTGATAACACCTTTGCATCGCCAGTAAATCAAAACCCCATTACTCTAGGAATCGATATTGTTATACATTCTGCCACAAAGTATCTGGGAGGACATAGTGATATACTTGCAGGAGCAGTTATCACTACCGAAAAAAACATTGAACAAATATTTCATTTAGCAAAAAACTTAGGAGGTAGCTTAAGTGATTTTACGGTTTGGATGCTAGAACGAAGTATTAAAACTTTAGGATTAAGAGTTAAGCAGCAAAATAAAAACGCTAAAAAAATCGCTAAATGGTTAGAAAAGCATCCTGATATTGCAGCTGTGCATTATCCAGGTTTAAAATCCCATCCTGATTATCAAATAGCAAAAAGACAAATGAGTGGATATGGAGGAATGCTTTCTTTTGAATTAAATGAAGGATTGGATGCTAGTAAATTTCAAAAAGAATTAAATCTCATTAAAAGTTCTATGAGTTTAGCAGGCGTAGAAAGTACAATTCTCTCTCCTAGCCTTACTTCGCATGCTTTATTGACAGAAGATGAAAGACAAAAACAAGGCATTAGTGATAATCTTTTAAGACTCAGTTTAGGTATTGAGGAAAAAGAAGATTTAATTAAAGATATTGAACAAGCATTACAAAAAGTTAAAGTATTAGAACTAGAACACTAGTATGAAATTAGATATTTTGGCAATAGGCGCGCACCCTGATGACGTAGAATTAAGTTGTTCTGGGACACTGGCAAAAGAAATAGATAACGGTAAAAAGGTAGGAATACTTGATCTTACTCGTGGAGAATTAGGTACTAGAGGGACTCCTGAAATAAGAGATCAAGAGGCTAAAAATGCAGCTTCAATACTAGGAGTTTCAATCAGAGAAAATTTAGGTTTTAGAGATGGTTTCTTTATAAATAACGAAGAACACCAATTGGCTGTTATAAAAATCATAAGAAAATACAAACCAGAAATAGTGCTTTGCAATGCAGTCGATGATCGTCATATTGATCATGGAAAAGGAAGTAAATTGGTTAGTGATGCTTGTTTTTTATCTGGTTTACGAAAAATAGAAACTTCTTATAATGATGTATCGCAAGATCCCTGGAGACCAAAAAAAGTATATCATTATATACAATGGAAAAATATTGAACCTGATTTTGTTGTAGATATTAGTGGGTACATGGATAAAAAAATGGAAAGTGTTATGGCTTATGCCTCGCAATTCTATGACACAAATAATAATGCTCCATCTACACCAATATCCAGTAAGAACTTTAAAGATAGTATTGAGTATCGAGCAGCTGATTTAGGTAGGATTATTGGAGTTGATTATGCTGAAGGTTATACGGTAGAACGCTATGTAGCAGTAAGTTCTATTTTTGATCTAATATAATTTCATTTTTTGCTTTGTAGAAATATAAAAATGCCTTATTTTTGCAGCCGAAATTAAATGGTGGTTGTAGCTCAGTTGGTTAGAGCATTGGTTTGTGGTACCAAGGGTCGCGGGTTCGAATCCCGTCTTCCACCCTTCTATAAAAAAAAGACTCTGTGTATGCAGAGTCTTTTTTTATTTTAACAAATGACATAAAAACAGCACCTACTCCTTAACACCATCAACCACTAATCTGTTTTCTCTATTAGCCACTTCCCAAGCCGTGTAAAAAACTAATTTAGCTCGTTTAGTCATAAGATCATATTCAATTTTATCTGGAGTATCAGAAATCTGATGATAATCATCGTGAACTCCATTAAAATAAAATATGATAGGAATATTATGTTTTGCAAAATTGTAATGATCACTTCTATAATAAAATCGATTAGGATCATCTTTTGCATTATACGTATAATCTAAATTTAGCTTTGTATACTTATCATTAACTTCTTCGCTTAAATTATGCAACTCAGTACTCAACCTATCACTTCCTATTAAGTACACATAATTACTCTTATCATCTCCTTCATGCGCCTTATCAATCCTACCGATCATATCAATATTAAGATCAGTTACTGTGTTTTCCAATGGAAAAACAGGGTTTTCAGTATAATATTTAGAACCATACAGCCCTTTCTCTTCGCCTGTCACATGTAAAAACAAAATAGATCTCTTAGGTCCATGCCCATTTTTAGAAGCTTCAACAAAAGCCTCCGCTATTTCCAACATACTAACTGTACCAGAACCATCATCATCTGCGCCATTAAAAACATTTCCTTTATTATCCATGCCCACATGGTCATAATGTGCAGATATAACCACTATCTCATCTGGTTTTTCAGTACCTTTTATATAAGCCAATACATTCTCTGATGATTTAATACCACCTCTGAAATAACTTTCTGGTATTTCTTGAAAATAATCATCTCCTCCCATAGGAGAAGGTATTCCCATTTTTTTATACGCTTCTTTTAAAAAATCTGCTGCTTTTTTCTGCCCTGGTTCCCCAGTATCTCTTCCTTCAAATTCATCTCCCGCAAACTTAAACAAATACGTTTTAAGCTCATTAGAAGTAATAGTTTCAGCATAAGACGTAATATCTAATTTTCCTTTTTTCGCTTTTGAAGAATTAGAACTCCCCGAATTTGATGAATCATGCCAGCTTCCACAAGAATATAGTACCGACAAACTAAATATGATTAAAATATCTCTCATCTTATTATTGTATTTGGTATATGCAATATACAGATTTAGAGACATATGATTTAGCAAATGTTTTCTTAAAAGAAAGAACCTTGAAATTAATTGGAAAAAATCTTTATAGAATTAAAAAAGGTTATTATATTTGCACCCGCATTCAGGAAATACCTGATGAGACTAAACACTGGAGAAATGGCAGAGTGGTCGAATGCGGCAGTCTTGAAAACTGTTGAGGGTCACACCTCCGGGGGTTCGAATCCCTCTTTCTCCGCAGATAAAACGCTTCATCTTTTGATGAAGCGTTTTTATTTTACAAGAATCTAGAATTTTTAACCCCCAAACATACACTCCGAATTAGACTTTCCTTATCAAAATTAAAGTATTCTTTACCACGAATTTTAAACCAAGGTTTTGCATAAGTACGAATGAATTATACACTACAAATAAAATCAACTAAATTTGTTTTGTAAAGATTTCAAATGACAAACACTGTTTCAAAATCATCAAACCTTAAAGGAAGCTTAATTATTATCTTCCTTACATTAGTTATTGCTATCACTTTTGAAACATTACAACAACTTTATTACATCAGAAGATACAATCTTGTATCTGACGTCTCTTTTTTCTACCTTTTAAAAAGCCAATCTTATAGCTGGATCATTTGGATATTATTTTCATTAATCTTGATTTGGGTGGTTAAAGCCAAAACAAACTCCAAAAAAAACACAATTACGGACATCGCACACTATGTATTTATAGTATTTGGGTTGGTCTTTTTATGTATATTAACTATTGCATCTTTACAGCAATTGCGATCTGGAGATACCTTTTCCATAAACCTATTTCTTAACGAATATCTGCCATTTTTTATATTTCAAAAAACCCCAGTATATACCTTAGGCTACTTTGCTATTACTATTATTTTATATTTATATTTCTCTAATGAGCAACTACAAATCAAGGTTCAAAAATTATCTGAAATAAAAGAGATCAATAAAGATTTGTATCAACAACTACGAGAAAGAGTAGATGATAAAACAACCATTCTCAATATCAAAACAGGAAACAAACGCAAAATCATACCGACTTCAGAAATTCAATGGATAGAAGCCGATGATTATTGTGTAAAAGTACATACAAATAATGGTAACACTCATGTGATGCGAAGTACTCTAAAGAGTTTAGAAGAGAAATTAAGTAACAATTTTCTGAGAGTACACAGAAAAGCAATTGTAAACATGGATAGCACAAAAGAATTAAGTTTATCCGGAAACCCAAAACTAATTCTTTCTAACGATATTACAATTCCAATTTCGAAAAGCAATCTAAAAAACGTAAAACAATTCCTCTCTTAAAAAAGATTTTAGAAATTCTTTAACCAAGTTTACTGCAAAAAAAGTTCAGTTCCCAGCATTTTCAATAATACGCAATGTATTTTTTTATTGATTTGAATACTATTAATTCAAAATCATTATTATGAAACACTATGCCTTATTTTTTATACTCTCTTTTCCAATTATAATTATAGCTCAAAAAAACTATGGTATATCTCCAGAATTCCCATACGGACAAGCTAATCCAGAAGCTCCAGAGCAAATTAAAGATTTTGAATCTATGATAGGAATTTGTGATTGTAAATCAGTGGTCCGAAAAAAGGATCAAAGCTGGGCCGATCCAATTAATATGACCTGGACATTTAAATACATTATGAACGGAATGGCTATTCAAGACGAAACCATTAAAGAAGATGGCGGACATTCTGGAAGCATTAGACAATTCATTGCAGATAGTAGCAAATGGTATGTTCACTACTATTCTTCTAAAGGACCTACTACTTCATTACCTGTTTGGGAAGGAAACAAAAAAGATGATAAAATTGTTCTATATAAAGAACAAAAAGCGCCTAATGGAATGGAAGGTAATTATAGACTAACTTTTTATGACATGTCTAATACGGGCTACAAATGGATTGGAGAATGGGTAGATACCAGTGAAAAAATCATATATCCCACTTGGAAAATTGCTTGTGTCAGAAAGAAATAATAACCTAAGCTATATTATAAAATATTAGTTTCCATCCCGTTTTCCTTTTCAATACGGGTAAGAAAAATAATCTCTTAAGAAATGAATTCTTAAGAGATTATTTTTTTATTAATTTCACACAAAACAAAGTTACGCTCCTACTAACCATATTTTAACCAATAAAAAAGAGTTAAAAATCAATATTTAAAGATAAAAGGCTTGTTTTCAAATTCTATACAGGAAATTATCTACTATTATTTGTCCAATTAAGAGTTTGTTGTATTTTTGAAGTTCGTAATGGTTGTAAAAATTTATTTTTTTACCGTTAGGTGCCCCAAAAAAAATTGAACTTCCCTATTTGATTCTTGGTAACTAATTATTTTTATTTTTGCCAAACACATTTACACATATATATTTTAACCAAAACACTTTTTAATGAAATCTTATCGATTTTTTATTTTATTTTTCTTTGTCTTTCTAATCCAATTAGGTTACAGCCAAGTAAGAAATGAATATCAAATTTCTTTTGAAAACGCAGTGCATCATGAAGCACAAATCGAAGCAGTATTCTCCAATTTAGAAAGCGGTACTATTTCATTACGAATGAGTAGAACCTCTCCTGGTAGATATGCGTTACATGAGTTTGCAAAAAATGTATACAATGTAAAGATCACTGATAGTAAAGGAAAAGATGTAAATATCACAAGACCTAATCCTCATCAATGGGATGTTTCTGGACATGACGGTACGCTTAATGTTTCTTACACTTTATTCGCTGATCAAGGTGACGGAACATATTCTCAAATTGATGAAACGCATGCACACTTAAATATGCCTGCAACATTTATGTACATCCCAACACTAAAAGATCGACCTGTACAAGTTACCTATAGAGTTAGAGAAGACCTTAAGTGGAAAGTAGCGACCCAATTAATACCGCTTGGAGGAAATGGGTTTTTAGCCCCAAATCTTCAATATTTTATGGATAGCCCTGCAGAAATCAGCAACCATACTGTAAAAGAGTTTAAGGTAGAATCTGGAGGAACTGAATACACCATAAAACTAGCATTACATCATCAAGGTAGTGAAGAAGAAGCAGATCAATATTTTGAACAGGTAAAGAAGATTGTTGTACAAGAAAAAGAAGTTTTCGGAGATTATCCAAATTTTGATTATGGAGAGTACACCTTCCTAGCTTGCTATATGCCTAATGTTTCAGGAGACGGAATGGAACATCGTAACTCTACTATTTTAACAAGTACACGAAGTCTTGCTGATGGAGGAATGGAAAGAAACATCGGAACCGTTTCTCATGAATTTTTCCATGCCTGGAATGTAGAACGTATTCGTCCTATTTCTCTAGAGCCTTTTGATTTTGAAAATGCTAATATGTCTGGTGAATTATGGTTTGCTGAAGGGTTTACAAGCTACTACACAAACCTAATTTTATGTAGAGCAGGTATTATCACTCAAGATCAATATATAGAAGGACTAAGTAATACGTATAATTATGTATGGAACTCACCTGCTTTGGAATATTTTAATCCAATTGAAATGAGTTATCAGGCTCCTTTTGTTGACGCTGCAAGATCCGTTGATCCAACAAATAGAGGTAATACCTTTGTATCTTATTACTCCTACGGAAGCATGTTAGGATTAGCATTAGATCTATCTTTGCGTGATAAAGACGATTTAAACTTAGATGATTATCTCAAACTAGTTTGGACTAAATACGGAAAAACAGAGATACCTTATACAATAGAAAATTTATTTTTCACTTTAAGAGAATACGCTGGAGACTCTTTTGCAGATGATTTTTTTAAAAAATATATTTTTGATAGCCAAATTCCTGATTTTAAGAAATTACTAGCCTCTGTTGCCATATACCCTAAAACCAATAGCAAACAGGCATACCTAGGAGCCGATATTGAGTTTAACAATGATGATAATGCAGTAATATCTAGATATGTAAAAAAAGGTACTCCCGCTTATACCGCAGGTTTAGAAAAAGGAGATATTATTGTAGCTATTGACAATCAATCATTTTCTGATATTGACCAATATAATGCTGTACTTAAAAAATACAAACCTGGTAAGAAAGCTACCATAGTATACAGAAGAATGGGAGAAGAAAGAAAAGCCTTGGTAAGATATGGGGTTAGCCCAAAAGTTGTAATAACACAATATACCAAACCTAGCAAAAAAGCTTTACAAAAAAGAGAAAACTGGTTAAAAGCAAAATAACAATGCAATTGACTGTATAAAAAAAAGTGTATGATATGTTTCATACACTTTTTTTTATTTTTACGTAAATAAATTACTTTCTACCTTCGTAAGGCATCAAGATATCTATTAGCTTCATTTAATTCTTGTCTTAACCTATCCAGCTCTTCCTTATACTCTTCAATTCGTTGATCTACACCATCATACTCCTTTAACTTAGATTTAAATGCCTGTATATCCACATAAGAGTTCACAATATTAGTATACATATCATATCGATAAGTAGAATCTTCTTTAGGAATAGATTTCTGTAAATCTACAATCGTTGAGCTTATTTTTGCATTAATATATTGAAGGTTTTGCCCAGGTGTATCCAAAGAATCGATCAAGGACTTCACATTTTCCATGCCATCAGAAAACTCTTTTTGAAATTGTATCTCTTTCTCTACAGAAGCAGAACGTTCTCTCAATACTGAATTTTCTTTAAAAGGCACTCTATCAAAATCAAAAAAGAATGCTGTAACAATTAACGCTACTGTAAACAAAAATAATAAGCCGAATTTTAGCACACTATTTCTTCTTTCTTTACTGTTTTTTGGTTTCATTTTTACAATTTATAATTTAATGACACATTTTTTAATCTAACAAGAAACTGCGTCTATTTTTAACATCTGGTTTAGCTATAACTTCTTCCTTCACAAAGATATTAGAATCCGATTTTTTTCCAATATAATCGAGCTCATTTAATTTCTTAAATAGAGAAAGCATTAATTTTGTAAAACTGGAAACATTATGCAATGCTTTATTTATATCTGTGTGTTGATATTCTAAATCCATCATTTCCACCAATACGTTTTCAAACGCTCCTTGATTAAGATCACACCAATCAGATAAATAGTTAAGTAATTCTTCTTTTCCTGTCCCTACATACACATCCATATTATTTTTGATTACTCTGGCTAGTGCCATTAATTTAGTAATCATAGTTACTGGCGGTAAATGCCTATCATAAAGTCTAAACTCAGGTAACATTCCTCCCAAATACTGCAAAGTACCTTGAGTCAATGTTAATACCATAGTTGCCAATTCATTTGACTGCTTTTTCTGATAAATTTTTTGAATAATATTCATTGAATATTTTTCAATCGCGTTGAAAAAAGTATGTATTTCTGTATAGATATACCTCAGATCTTGATGACTCTGGATAGAAACACAAGGCGGTATAAAATCTTCTGCTAAAGACGCTACTCCATCACTAAATTCTATTTTCCCTATAGTTATGTGATGCTTACCGAACTCCTCTTCATTAGCTTCTGCCATATTAATCACGTTAAGATTATATTCTGGCAGTACATAAGGATGTCTAGGAGGTTCTTCTTCTGGATTTGCATCTCCCACAGGAATTCTCCCATAAGGATTAACACTAAGCACAATATAACATTCTTCTTCTGTTCTATTGATTTTATATTCGGTATTTATTATACTTCCTTTCTGGTCTAATGAGGCCGATATTTCTGGGGTAATATTAATAATATACCCACCTTTAGTAATAGCTCTACACCTATTAAGCTGAACCTTTACCGTATCCTGACCATCCATAGAAAACACCAGGTCAACAGCATCATCACCCATTAGATCAGGCAATAATCCATAATTAACCGCATTAATATCTTTAGAACCTATGAGCTGAGAAAAATTAGTAAACGCATTATCAGCTTCAATAAAGTGATTCTTATTGATCTTCATACCATCAATCCAGTTGACACGATGATGATTTTTATTAATTAATTCCATTCGATTAAAATAAGCTTGTTTTAGAATATTTGATGACAATATTCTTTATACAATTGTTCTTTTCGTGATTCAGTTGTAATTCTTTTATCTTAATTCCTTTTCCTTTTATTTTCTCACAAAACTCAATAAATGTAGTTCTTTTTTTATTGACTATTATAGATAAATTAAGGTTTCCACATAAGAAATCATTGAAATTTTTAGCAGTAGCTTTCTTCTTAGAAACAAGAATTAGTTTTGATTCAAATTGTTTCTCTCCAATATAAGGTGCCTTAAATTCTTCTTTCGGCGCATCCTTAACATCATCTGTAGGAGCATACTTTATCGCTGTAGTGGATTCTTTTGGTCTTGAGATATCTCTTATTGGCTTTTCTTTTGGTTTTTCCTTAGGAAGCACGTTGATTTTCTTTTTAGTACCGTATTGAGGATCTCCATTTACAACAAGTGTAACTGTTTTTAATCCTGAAGTATCATATATGTATTCAGGGTTTTTCTTAGTAGAATTCACCTTAGCAGTCTCTCCAAACCTCCACTCCCATGTCATTGCATTAAGTGTTTTATCTTTTACCCTTAACACCTCTCCTACAGTTATCGTTTTTGGCAGATCAAATTTTGCAAGCTTTGTAGAATCCAGAATAAAAACCTTCTCCTTAATAGTTAATGTCTCAATACTTTCACACCTTCCATTAACTTTTAATTTTACTATATACTGTCCAGGTTTTTCGTAGGTATGATATGGCGATACCCTTGTATCCACTTTAGAGCTATCCCCAAAATCCCACTCACGTTCTATCACTCCCTGAGTATTGTCTTTAAACCTGATAATCTCTCCTACTCTTAAATTTCGTGCATTAACATCAAAATTAACTATCTCACAAGGTGTATAATTAATATACTTATAGGCAAATACTGTTGCGGTAACTAGTATTGTAATTATAAAAAACAATACCACAGATTTATCCAAATGATAATTTGTTTCGTTTTTTGAAGTTTTCATCATAAATCGTTTTTCAAAATATAATTAATCTATTACTGTTATTTTATATGGAAAAACATTTAGAGATTGTTGTTCCAATATTGATAAAATATTACTTTTTAAAGAATTCCATTCTGTTTCAGAAGTTACAACTTCTTTACTTGCAAACAACATTACTTCTATACAGGGTATTAAACCTTTAGAAATACGAATATCAGTTTTAAATCCTTTAGTAACTTTCACATCTTCTACTTTATTACTACATAATTCATAACAAAGTGCTTTTACATCTTCTCTGGTAACTATTCTGTTTCTAGATAATAAGGCCCTTCGATAGGCATTTAATCTTTCGTCCATTCCAAGATTATTTTTACCCTGAAACGTAGAAGTCAAAAACATACTTCCTTTTTGTTTTAAATCGCTTCCTTGATATATACTAAGAGAATTACCTGATTTTATCTGATTCGCTTCTTCTCCATTAGTCACCCAATACTCTACCAAAAGCGTATCCTTCTTCTTATAAGGTTTTACCGAAACATAATTTGTTTCTTCCGAAGTTTTTTTCATATCGGAGACCTTTTTTTCTAATAAGGATATATTTTGATTAAGCTCATTTATATTAGATTGTAAAAAATCGTTTCCAAAAAAAGAAAAAGAAGCACTTTCATCCTTCAGCAATTCAATCAAATGTGTTAAATACTCCCGTGCTTTTCTATAATCAAGCTTACTTACATTATCTCTTCGGATCACATAAGTTCCTTTATGATCTTTGGAGGAATCGTTTTCTCGCAATCTATACTCTTTACCAGATGTGTTTGAAATAGATTTCATATCAAGAAATAATTCCTGGGTACTTATCGGAACAATATCTATATAATCCTTTAGTTGATATGAAATACTCTCCCATTTTCTATTTAATGCTGGAAAAGCATTAAAAGTGCAATACACACTTTCTAGAATCGCATCATCTACTATTCTAGGAAACTCTATTTTAATCCAATTAAAATCTCCTAAATCATCGTGATCTTTGAGATTTATAAAGTTAGAAAATTCTTCTGGCATTTTTGCTTTAGAATCCAACGAAATATCTGATTTTACAGAAATATAGTGTTTTTTATAGAGCTTCTTTACCTGCTCTTCAATATTCCTTGTTTTATTAGGCTTATAATCAAAAATGGATTCTAAATTTATACGCCTTGAGATATCACTATTAAAATACCCTGGAAAAGTGTCAATCAACTGTCCATCTAAATAAAATTTAGCATTTTTAAGGTGATGATAGAAAAGCTCATTCTCTTGCACATCTAAGAGCTCAAAATAAAATGACACATCTTTTATTCCTATTTTTTGATGTTCGGTTTTAACGCCAAGATATAATGTTGAAGGAGGTAATGAACCTCTTTTATTAAACGATAATGAACTCACCGATTTTCGCTTACCTTCTATTTCATGAATTTTATCACCACATATAATACGACTAATAGAAGCATCAATAAGTTGATTTTCCTGTATTGGCGAAAAATAGATATTCTTTAACTCATTACTAGCATTCTTAGACTTCACTCTTTTTTTATAATAGAGCAAATGCTCTGGAGTAATGCTTGCTTTTTTTTCAATGGGTTCTGCATAAATAACACCATGTGCAGGGCGTGATCCATATAAAGTTTCCGGCGTCATTAACTGTATTAAACGCTCTGTTATTCTAGTTTGAGAATTATCAATTTCTCCAGAAATCTTCTCTATTTCTGAAGCACAAGCTCCAATAAGAAGAGATACTACAGGATCAAAAGAGCTTTCTATCTCATTTGGGGAAACTCCCCAAAGCGAAGCCGCCTTTTTGATCATTCTATTTTTTATCTGTACTTTATTTTCTGAACCCATAAACTCTTTTAAAACGAAAGTGGTGCAATATAAAACCTTTCTAAGCAAGAAAACTGCTCATTAGTTCGACTAACAACTCCTCTTACATTAATATCAACACGTTTTTTGATCCTATTAAGACTACCTCTGTTTTTAAATTCTTCTTGTTCTATTGACACTTCAACATTTACTTTTTTAAGTCTTTTTTCCTGAGAAACAATACTTTCTACCAAAGATTCTGTAATTGTGTTTCGTAATTTATTAGTACTGGTAAGATTATCAAAATCCACGTTCCATATTGAACAACCAAAGGATTCATCAAAAGTACATTCCCCAAAATAGGAGGTAGTAATTAAATGAATAAAGCCAACTATTGATTCTTTTAAATCACAATTATCAATTTCTTTGTTTTTGACAATTTTAAAAGTATCGATAGGTATTTTATAATATGAAGTAATCATAAATAGTGATTTGTGTGCTTTAATATACTTCTTAAACAGATGCAATTTAATAAAGATTTTATTTATCAGCACTTCGTTATCCAATAAACTATGTAAAAAATTAAGGATAGATATTTTTATCATATTATTTTAATGTAATCAATGCATGAAGTCTAGAAAATAACCATAAGTTTTTTATATTTGTGTAAATTTAATTTTCACATGAATATACTTTCTAAAACGCTTATTTTATTTATTATCATTGTTGGGGTCATGAGTTGTGGGGGTTCTAAAAAAGCAGAACAAGAAGCCTTAGCAAAAGCAAAAAGGGATTCTATTGCCCTAGCTCAAAAAAATGCAGTATTACCAATTCAGAAAAAATACGGAGCTATTCTTGGGGTATCTCCAAAAGAAATAAAGAATGTTCCTCTATATAAATTCATAGATGAATGGATGAATACACCTTATAGAATGGGAGGAGAAACTAAAGATGGGATTGATTGTTCTTTCTTTTCGCAATACCTGTTCCATGACGTATATAATAATCTAATTGAGCGAACTGCTCAAAAACAATATGATGCTCCTGATACAGATAAGTTTTTAGGCCAGGAGTTTTTAAAACAAGGAGATTTGTTGTTTTTTAATGAAAGAGGTTCAGAACATAGACCTATAACTCATGTTGGTGTCTATCTTGGTAATGACAAATTTGTACACTCTACAGCCAGAAAAGCTAAATCAGGAAGGAATGGCGTACAGATAAGTGACTTTAAAAAGCGTCATTGGCAAAAAATGTTTGTGGCCGCTGGAAGAAAACCAAAACTAGCCAAAACTACAGATAACAATTAAAATCAAACACATTTTCTATAACTCCTTGACAAATGAATAGTAAAGAGGTACGAGATGTTTATGAAGAATTAACAACCGCCTACCAAAATTTAAAAGCAGAGGTTTTTGTAACTGAAATTTTGGAGAACTCTGATGTAGAGCTAACGGATATTGATATCTTTAATCAAAGTACTTTTTCTAGATCTTACAGAAGAGACGTTATCGATTTTAATGTAGATACGTATTCTAGTAATACAGACAAACTACAGTTCAACCTTGCAAGAAATGGACTTTATGACACACTTCCTGAAGGATTGTTCCATGAACCTGTAAAAACGAAAAGTGCACTTTCTTATAGTGAACTACATCAAAAACAGAAAAAACAAGAAAAAGACGCTAGATCCTTTTTCTCTCCTCTCGAAAATGAGTTTTTTACTCAAAAAGTTATTATAGAAAAAAATGAGAGAAAGTTAATAAATGAATTCACGAATCTAAAAACTGATTTTTTATTAAAATTCTGGAAATTAGACGATGATATCCCTGCAGATTACAGCATCAAGCTTTTACAATTATTACCATATGTTCATAAAATATCTGGTGAAATTGAGCTTACTGCCTTAAGTCTGGAAAAAATCATTGGAGAAACAGTGATAATTGAAAAAAAATACAAAACCCTTGAAGAAAACACTAATCATCTAACTAGTGATTATCAACTTGGAGTGGATCTGGTTTTGGATCTAAAAGAAACTGTTATTTCGTATCCTTGTTGGGAAATAACAATTGGCCCCGTCAATAAAAAAAATATTGATAAATATATTGTAAGCGGTGCTACTACAAAATTTATTACTATCTTTTGTGACTATTTTATCCCTATGGAAATAGACACAAAAATTAACGTAACACATTCGAGTAAAGAGGAAACATTTGTATTACATGAGACTAACAGTCCTAGAATGGGGCTAACAACTATGATATGAATTTGATATTACAATCTACAGCATTAAATGCTGATTTTTTTAAGGTAGGAATTTTGCTATTGGCAGTTAGTGCTATATTAATGGGAGTAGTTGCTGGATTAAAGAAGCTTTTTGTCAAAAACAAAAAGAAGTTTCTCCTATATATGGTTGTAGTGCTTTTATTATTTGCTGCAACGGCATTATTAAGTAACGAAAAAGTACTTAATGATATTCCTCTTAATAGCTTTATTGGATTTCAAATTATCTTTTTATGTTTAGGTTCGTTACACGTATTAACTATGCGTAAATTTTTTCCTAATCTATTAGATGATACCCCTACCCGTTTCTGGCCAGAATTTTTATATACAGTAGTTACTATATTTGTTGGATTGATAACTTTTCTGATGGTTGTCGGCATCTACAAACCCGAATATAAATATATCTTTGCAGCGTCATCTATCTGTTTTCTTATTCCATTAATGGTAGTTAAACTATATGAATTTGCCACTTCTGTTCCAGTTCCTATTTACAAAAAATGGTTCTACCCTATTGACAAAAAAATCAAAGACCCTAAAGATGATGAACTCGCAAATCCCTTGGTTATTTCATTTGAGTTCAATAAAGGAAAGAATTTTGAAGAACTAAGTAACTTTAGGTTAAAAGCACCAGAAAAAATGGAGTTTGGAAAACTGTTTTACTTCTTCATTAATGATTATAATGATAGACATCCTGAAGGAGAAATTCAATTCCTTGATGACAAAAACAATCCTCACGGATGGATCTTTTACACCAAACCAAATTGGCTAGGATCACAAAATCATATAGATTTCACTAGAACCATAGAAGGGAACAACATTAAAGAAAATGATGTGATTATCTGTAAGAGAGCTTAATCTTTAATGTTAAAAAATTGTTAAAAAAAAGATCTTCATCTCCTCGTTAAGATCTTTCTTTATTGGATTAAGTTCACGATAAAGTGCAAATTCCCTGAAAACAGTGTAATCTTTTTCTTTCTTAATTTACTGACTCTTTACATTTTAACAAATGAGTAAGGGTAACACTTTTTATTATTTTGTTATCTTTATAGTGTACAAGTTACGTTTATTATATACTTATTATTATTATTTATTAATTAAAATTTATTTATTATGTCTTTTAAAGCAAAATTAAAAGTTGGAGGTAAAGAGTACAATGTATTGAACTGCAACTATGGTCTTCACCAAGAAACTGATGCAACTGGTCGTCCATCTTCTATTACTCGTGGAGGAATGATTTCTATTGAAGTTGAATCCACAGCGGACACAAGTTTATCCGATTGGATGTTTAATAACTTCGAATTAAGAAGTGGTTCTATTGTTTTTCTTAAACGAGATACAGAAGCTACCGCTAAAGAACTTACTTTCACTGATGCATATGCAGTTAAATATGTAGAGAATTTCGATGCTACAGGAAAAAACCCAATGATCGAAAGAATTACTATTTCTGCTAGATCAATTGCAGTTGGAAATGGAGAGCACGTAAATGACTGGGTATAAATAACCAAATCATTTTATATAAGATTAGATAAAGGGAGTGTGTTTTTCACTCCCTTTGCTATCTTAAAGCATCATTTCCTCTATTTAATTATTTCATACAATAATGGAACTGATAAAGTAGTTATTAATATTAAAAATAGTACTTATGTCATTTTTAGCAAAACTAGATCTTGATGGGGAAGAGATTAACATTTTGGATTGCTCTTTTACCTTTAGACAAGATACCGATTATACTGGAAGACCATGTGCCAAACCGCAAGGTGGGCAAGTAAGTTTATTAATAGAATCTACAGCAAAAACAGATTTCTTAGATTGGACCATTTCTCCAACAATTACTAAAAATTGTAAAATCACTTTTTTTAGAAGAGATAATATGTCTAGTCTAAAAAACGTAGAAGTCAAAGATGCCTATTGTATAGAGTACACTGAGCATTTTAATGCTGAAAATTCAAAACCTTTACAAATACACTTAGTACTTTCTGCAAAAGAAATTACTATAAAAGGGACCACGTTTACGAATAATTGGCCTTCTAAGGCGTAACATATACCATAGTTACTATGGGAAAGCAGCCTAAAAAAACGGTTACGGAGATCAAAGAAGATCTTCGTAAGAAATATGATGCGCGTAAAGTTTATGGGTGGTCTGGATATGTTGATGACCCTAGTGAAGCGGCTATACTTACATTAATGGAAGATATTTCTGCTGATTTAGGGATAATACCCTCATACTTTAATACAATAGCTGTAGGTGAAGGATTAAACTTATTTGTAGATGATAATTATGATCCTAAACCTCCTCATCATGTAATCATAGACCAACCTCTTAGTGGTTTCAATGTGTTAGGCACGGATGATTTCGGGTCAGAATTCCCTAGGTATAAAAAATACCTTCCAAAAACCTATAATGAAGGAAAAACGAAGGCAGATTTTAAAACTGGAGCAGAATTCATTCAGGAAGTGAGAACAAATGAGTTAGGTAAAAAAACTATTTCTGGTATATTTAAAGATTTGGAAAGTGCATTATGGGCTTTCGGAGCTACGTTAGCGCATCGCCAGAATCTTTTCTTATCTCACGCTAGTAGTTTTGCTTATGGCACTCCTACCGAAGATCAACAAGCCTATTGGACCTATGTATATTATCAAGGAGAAGGAAATGCAAAACGATGGCTAAAAGCCAATAAAGGTTTTGATATTACTACAAACAAATCTTCTAGAGGACAAGTACATATTTTAGCCACAGAACGTCTTGCAACCTGGCGTTACGTACAGACGAAAAAAATATTTTCTAAATGAAGTTAACAAAAATTTTTAGTACAATAGCATTTTTAAGCTTGCAACTTGGTTGTATTTCACAACAATCCAAAAATGTTGATTTTTCTGTACAAGATCAGTTATTGGCGAACGTTTATGATAAATATTATGAAAATCGCTTAGATTACGGTGACAGCTATGGAGAAGCAAGAGATACTATCTTGATACGCTTTAGAGAAACTCTACTTAAAGTAATTAGTGATAAGGAATCTATTTCGCATTCTTTTGATTCATTAAATAGCAAAATCAAAATCATAGTATCTGAAGATCAAAAATTACGAATTTTCTCATGGGATGAATTAAATGGAGGGACTTGGCATATCTATAATTCTATATTTCAATACAAGGAAAATGAGATGTATAGCTTTGGTGACTTAAAAATAGTTCAAAAAACACCAAATAGTTCATCATATTCTGATGTTGCCTACGTTCATATAGATAAACTTTCTGATACAGAGTATCTATTAAAAGGATATGGTACTCACGGTGGTGGACAAGATTTTTATGTATTCAGAAAAATAACTTTTAAAAACAATCAGGCAAGAGATTGTGATAGATGTTTTAATGGCGAAAATCAATTGCTGTTTATAAAACCTAGAGCAGATAAAACATCTCCTGTATTCAAGTCCTCAAGCAATACTATTGAACTACCAGAATATAAGGAAAATGAAAATACAGGTTTTCTGGAAAAAACAGGAAATACAATTACGCACAGCTATAAAAATGGTAACTTTATAAAAACTGAGTGAAAACATCGCAAGTGTATTATAAATTGCTAAATCACTAAAAAAACTAAACGTATGGCATTACAATCTAACACACAAATATTTATCGGAGGAATTGCGATAAATGCATACAAGCGATTAATGCTACATCAAGAAATTGATTCGCACCATATATTAGAATTAATTTGTAGAATGGATGTTCTGGAAAATATTTCTGGAGACATTGCTTCTCAAACCAAAAATTATCTTGGACAGATTATCACAATACAAATATCTTCTACAGGAACATTATCGGGTTATAAAGAATTCGAATTTAAAGGTGTCGTGACTTCTGTTAATAGTACCATGGGATTCCATCAGCAAAATGGTGATCTGGTCACTATAAAAGCACATAGTTGTAGTATTATTGCAGATGATGGGCCACATTATAATTCTTTTAATGATGTAGACCTATCTACAGTGTTAAACGAAACCTTTAAAGGTTATGACCAATCCAAATTAGAAACAATCTTTAACCCAAGTAATGCAAACACAATTCATTATAGTGTACAACACAAAGAAAGTGGTTTTGAATATGCAAGTAGATTAGCAGCGCAATATAGCGAATGGTTTTATTACGATGGAAGTGCTTTGATTTTTGGAAAACCACAAGATGAAGAAGAAGTTACACTAACCTATGGTCACGATTTACAGGAGTTCTCTCTGGACTTAAAGCCATCTTCAAACAATTACAAATACTTTACCAATGATTATTTGAGTGATGGACAACATGAAAAAGCAACAAATCAAGTAAATTCTGGAGTAAATGGATATAATGGGTTTACTAGTAACAAAGGGGATGAATTATTTCCTAATGAGACGAATGTATATTTAAACTCTTATAATGATTCATCTCTAAAACAAAGATTAGACGCACACGTAGAACAGCAGAAAAAAGCTGAAGAAATTAAGCAAGTAATATTCAGAGGTTCGAGTGATAACCCAGGAGTGAAAATTGGTCAGTTGGTTACCATTAGTGGTGAAAACGAAAGTTACGGTACGTATAGAATTACTAGCGTTACACACACCAATACTGAAAATGGGAGATATCAAAATAGATTTGAGGGAGTTACTGCGGATTTAGATGTATATCCTAATACGAATCTTATGGCATTTCCTAAGAGTGAGACTCAAGTTGCTATTGTAAAAGAAAATAGTGATCCAGATGGTATCGGAAGAATTCGTGTGCAATTCCCTTGGCAAAATGAAACAGGTGAATTGACACCTTGGTTAAGAATCGTAACTCCGCATGCGGGTGGAGAAAAAGGTTTTCATTTTATCCCAGAAATTGATGAAGAAGTATTAATAGGTTTTGAAGGAGGTAATGCAGAAAGACCATACGTATTAGGTACACTGTATACTGGAGGAGCAAATCCTGGCGGTTGGAAAACTCAGAACAATGATATAAAAGCTTTAAGAACCAGAAGTGGTCATACGGTAGAGTTAAATGATGCAGATGGTTCAGAGTTTATAATGATTACCGATAAAAATAAAAATATAATTCACATAGATACTGCAAATAATGATATTACGATTTCTGCAGGAGAAAACATGACATTAAATGCTAAAAACATGCAGATAAATGTGGATGAAAATTTAGATATATCTGTAGGTAAGAATAAAAACGAAACGATTACTGAAGATTATTTTATAAGTGCAACAAATGAAGATCGTCAGATTGGAGAAACGATAAAAGTTATCAGTAGTGAGTATAAACAAGAAGCTCAAGAAATAACCACCGATGCCAGTGGTGAGATAAAAACAAATGCAGGTGGTAAAATTATAATCGCCAGTGCAGAAACTGTAGAATATGGAGAATAAGAGCAGTATACTAAATACTGTGTTACTAATAATATTGTTTACAATAATGAGTGTTGGAGTTGTTTCCTGTCAAAAAAACAATACAACCCAAACCCCAACTAATACAATAAAAGAAATGACAAAATATGAATGGAGACCAACTGCATCTGCTCCGAAATTTAATCCAATGCAGATTCATAAAGGTCGTTTGATATATGAAAATGGAGAAAGTATCTATATCCCTTCTGGGCATACTTTGCATCAAGGATGGGGTAAAATTGGGCCAACACATGTGGTTGGAGAAGACCTAAAACCAATACCAGTTCAATTAGAAATAACATGGATTTCTTATCTCGAAAAGAAGTTTTATAAAGGCACCTTCAACATTCCTTCAGAAAAAATAAATCAATTATTTAATGACGGATATGTAAATCGTTTTGGAAAAAAAGAAACCTTTGGAAGAATAAATATTGGATTAGCTCCAAAAGGAATAGTTGTATTATGGGCTATGGGCGGTGGCTGGTCTAAAGAAATTGCAAGATTTCAGGCGTCTGAAACAGAAGTAAGTATCAAAGAATTTGCACCAGGAGCTATAATCACAATGGAAGAGTTTATAGAATCCGTATTAGAAGAAGATTTTAGTGAAGAGGTAAAAGCCAAAATGAATCCTGATAGTATCTCTTTTGGTAAATGGGATGATTATCGACAAAAGTTCCAATGGAAACCGTCTATTGAATTCTATCAAAAAGGAGCTTTAAAAGAACTTCAAATATCTTTCTATAATGGCGAAAGTATCCATACCATAGGTTCAAATAAAATATTATCTAAATTTCAAGATTATGCGGTGCCTGATCACATAAGATTGGATTGGATGGATGAAAACAATAATGAATTTGGAAGCAAAATCTATTTCGAGGAAGATGAAATACAGACGGTTTTTCAAACATTTTATAAAAACCTTAACCAAAAAACTGGAGAATTGGTTTTTAAAATTGACAAATACAATAGCAATATTACGATAGCACTGCAAAACGAATCGGAAAAAATTGATATCGCAAAAGCAAGAATAAAAGTATACGAAACTTCTAATTAATAAATATTATGGGAGGTATTGGACTAACAGCAACATCATCAGGAGCTCAAGAGACTAGCAAAAATGTACTAAGCGGAGTTAATGTACAAACAGCTCCAGTTCACGTTGGTAATGCAGAATTTGAAGAACTAACTCCAGAAGAAAGTGTAAATATTACTGCTGCTGTATTTTTTGATGGTACAGCTAATAATAGAGAGAACACCAATATTCGTCTGGAGTATGAAAAAATGAAACGAGGAGAGCCTCATAATGAAGAGCTGGTAAAAAAATATCGTGATTTTTGGTGGGGAACGCCTTGGAACCCTAATAAAACAGGAAGTTATGATAATGATCATTCAAATATCTCACGAATTGAACCAGCCTACGAACCAGTTGATGAAGAAAAAGTAAAAAAGTTTTCTGTATATATAGAAGGTATTGGAACAGAAAATGAAGGATCCGATTCTAAAATTGGAATGGGATTAGGTACTGGATCAACTGGAGTTAGGGCTAAAGTAAAAAAAGGATGTGAAGAAGTATCTAATGTAATAGCTGATATGGGTGTTACTGATATTAATATTCTTAGCATTGAAACATATGGGTTTAGTCGAGGAGCAGCAGCAGCGCGAAATTTTATTCACGAAATAACGCAAAGAAAAGGGCAGATAAAAGAAATAATCACAACAGGATCGGGTGAATATGCACCAGTTTCGACTACCATTATTTACTATGATGTTGATTATGGCGCTTTGGGTGAATTTTTAGAGCAAAAAGGGATCAAAGTAAAAATGATTGTCATTCATTTTGCAGGATTATTTGATACTGTTGCCTCTCTAGGTTTAGCGCACGGTAATAATACTGCTCAACTTAAGCTAAATGCTGTAAAAAAATCACAACATACATTACAGCTAGCAGCTGGTGATGAACATCGAAGTAATTTTAGACTCACTGATATTAATAGTACAGGAAATCGAGGCGTAGAAAAATTTCTTCCTGGAGTTCATTCTGATATAGGTGGCGGATATGTTCATAATGCAGATGAAGAACTTCGTTTAGATTATACACTTACTAATCTTAATGATTTACGAGCAGAACGTGATTTCTTAATAGAGCAAGGATGGTATAAACCAAAAGAAATCACTGTTAGCGATTTTTGGGGAACTCTTACTGGTCATAGAAAAGGTCTCAGCAATCGATATAGCTATATTCCATTGCAAATTATGGCAAAATTTTCAAAAGATAAAGGTGTCAACTTTATACTAAGTAAAGTTACAAGGTCTTATCCCATAACTTCTGAACTCAGTGCCACCAAGGCTATTTTAGATGAATATGTATTTAATGATGATGTAGAAATGTCTTATAACAATCCAGAACATAGGATACTATTAAAAACGCTTCGAAATCGTTATTTCCATTTCTCTGCACACTACAGTAGTATTGGAATGGGCCCTAACAGAGTACATGGTAATCGACAACGTGTAACACAAGCTGGATAATACAAAAAAAAAATGCAACGTGCCCTATCCCATATCAACCAGATCATTAAACTCAACGGAGAAAGAGTTACTCGTACATATACTTCAGAAGTAATAAACCTAATTGAACAGGGTAAAAAAAAATCGTACGCTGCAGTTGGTATTGAGTTTGACCTTACTTTTTATGGAATGGATGAAGAAGGATTGCTTAGGTATAGAATAGAAGTCCAAAAACGATTCTTACTTAACGAAAAGTTTAGCGTTATCCGTAAGGTAGACAAAGCTCAAAAAATTGCTTTAAAAGTTGCTGCTATTAATGATATCCTAGAACTTAAAGTAGATAAAAGTTTTAAGCTAAATAAAGTAATCAATACTAAAGAGATACGGCAAAAATGGAAAGATATTAAAATTGATCTCTTAGAAGAATATCCAGATTTACTTACCATGGCAAGTGATTTTGATTGGCAACTTCAAGAAGATAATATTCAGGAAATATTTTTAGAAGATAACTTTTATCAGTTCTTTTTTGCAAATATTTTTTATCAAGAGTTCGAAAATAAAAAATCAATCCAACAACCCAAAGTTGTGTCTAATGCGTTAGGTACTATCAACATCCCTATTATAGAACAAAAAACTATACATAAGCAAGATGTTGGGTTCACCAAGGTGGTAATTGCATCTGATGCAGAAATGGATATCGATCATAAAAAATTTCCTTTAGCCAAACTAAATGGTTTTTTAGGAAAGTTGCCTACCAAACCAGGAGATCAACACACACTGGATTTTGATTACAAAGGAAGGTATAAAATAAAACCAGAATATGGGTTAGTTACAAAAGGAAAATTAGAATACACCTTTGAGGTAAAAGATTTATATAAAAAAACAACTACCATAACCTTTAATTTAGAAAAAGATGAGTAGTAAAATATACGTATTAGATGGTGCATTGTTGCAATGCAATCAAGGTTTTGTTCCTGCTAAACTTTTGGTAACGCAAAATCAAAAGGTGAAGATTCAAGGCAAGTTTAAGGCAACAGATATGGATGTACAAGTGCCTGCTACTTTTGGTCAGTGTAAATTAAAACCAACTAGTGGAGGGTATTTACCGTGTATACCAGCTTTACAGAAATGGACAAAAACCACAAAAACTTCCACATTAGGGGGAAGTAAAAAATTCTTATATGAAGATTCTGAATGTATGTGCGGTACTGGTGGTAAAGTAACTATTATGCAGCCTATGCAAATTAACACTGCTGGAAGCGCAAAAGAAAAGTTCAAAGAAATAGCCATGGCTATTCCTGGTGCAATGATGGGTAATGACAAAGCTCCAAAAGTAGTAGAAAGTTACTGGATGGATGAAGATGGAAATGAAAAAGTCGATACAATTAATTATGGGCAAAAAGCATCCATTTTTGTAATGACAGAAAATATGGATCCTGGAAAAAGCTTGAAAGTTAATGTATCAGAAAAAGAAGGAAAACAGATAGATGGAAAACAAGATCAGCTAGTATATTCGGGAACTGTAAAGGCGGATGGTACAGCAGAGCTAAAACTTTTGGAAACAGAAGAAAACTGGAATAAAGAAAAATAAACTTCTATAGAATTATGGGTGGCAGAACAAGAGAATTATCATTGCAAATAGAAGCAGAAGGAAGAACATTTGATTTTAGTGATCAAACACTAGTATTAGAATGTAAAGCAGAACCTACAATTAAGTTACATTTTTTGAGATTTGGGGTACTTCTAGACACCCCAAAAGAAAGCCATTTACAAGCTAAAGTAAAAACGGAAGACGGAAAATCGCAAAAAGATGAAAATGGTAATATCATCTTAGAAGAAGTCATTATTTCAGATCCTCGATTAGAGAATTATAGTACGGTACACACAGGTCTAAACCCAGGTTATGTATACATTATTGATGAAAGTAAACCTGATCAATCTATAGAATTCGAAGTAGATGAATATGGTAATTTTAAATCAATTTCTTGGGAAAAAGGTGAAGAAGGTTTTCCCGATATTAGGATAACAGATGGAAAAGATAACAATAATGGATACTATGAAGCCGAGTTCGAAGCTGTAGTTTGGGTAGCCTACTCTCCTATTCAGTGGACAAAGGAATATTATGACTCTTTTGTTAGTGATGCTGGGAAGCGAAAAGATCGAATGACACAAATACAGGCTAGCGGGTTTCCACTAGGAACGATACAAAGTTCTACGGATCATGCTCCTTACACAGGTATCACCACATATTTCTCTTCAGAAAATAAAAGTCTTTGCCGAAGTATACAGCAAAAAATAGATGCTGTTCAGAGAATAGAAGAAAAAAGAGAACAAAATCGAAAAGAAAACTCTGATCATCAAGAGCCAGAGATCATGACTGATATGTTTGTTACATTGGATGATCCAATAAATTCTGCAATAGATATTGGTGAAGGTCTTTCTGATAAAATATTAGATTTCAAAGCATTAGTAGATGCTATACAAACAGGGGAAACTTTAAAACAAGCATACGATAGATTACTACAAGGCAATTTAGAAGGACCAAAACCTGAAAAAGAATACCAATCGTTATTATCATTAGCGCTAACATGCTATCTAATGGTCTATAATGATAAAGATTCTATACTAGAATATGATGGTGGGTCTCCAGGATGGAATTATAGTGATCGTCATTCTCTGGATCCACGTCCTAAAACTAAAACTTTTTATGGTAAACACACATCACACACTTTACCAAACACCAGTACAATAGGCTATGGATTAGATTATCAAAAATTAGAAGGTATATTAGGAATAAAAGAACGAACTGCCCTTAGAGAAGAAATAGTAGAGTTTAAAAAAGATTTTGCTAAATATCTTGAATCAAAAGGATTTAAAAAGGTTCTGGACGACTATACAGATAACCTGAAAGAACGTACCATTGAAGGACGCGGATTATTATTAGAGCTTTTAGACCCTATTACCATTAATACATATGATTTTGACAGACATATGCTATTAAAAAAAGAGTATAAAAAATCTGATGAATGGATCGATTGGGTATATCGCATGATCGACGAAGATTATGAAAATGAGTTTTCAAATACGAATGTAAAGAGTACGACTTCAGGGTTCGAAAAATTAGACCCTATGTACGCATTACTTACTCCGACCATTAACTTGGATAAAGTAGTAGATAAAACAAGAAGTATTAGCCATAAAATTGCCAAAGTATACAAGAAAAAATTAGGGCATCATTCGAAGCAAGCTTTTGTAATGAAAAAAGTGGGGCGTACTATGTTCAAGGAAATTGCAGACAAGCAAGAATTCGTAGTTGCTAAACTTAATAATAATCTAACCGTTTTTGGTGAAAACATGTTTCATATCGAAGATGGAGAGATGAGAATGAGGTTACACGAATTGGGTGTAGAGATAGATAATGATTATATCAAACAATCCAATAATGTAAAGGTAAAAGGCAAGCATAATTATGCAGGTAAAAAAGGAAACCTTTTAAAAAGAAGACCAGGTTTTAAGAACACCAAAATGCAAACCGAAGTTTTAAGAGCAATACACGGTAGTGAAGGAATAGAGATTTTAGAAAGTGTTGATAATGGTAGTTCACAAAATAAAATCAGCCTACGTGTACGAAAAAAAATTGGAGCAGATGAGATAAAATCCAATGCAAAAAATGTGAAAATTGCGCAAATAGTAAATGGTCGTGCTTTTAATGGGGTATTTGCTTTTTTAGAAGCTATTAACCTGGTAGCTGCATTTAATAAGGTAAGAAGTGAAAATAACACTAAAGACAAAGTTAATTTTGTAGGTGCGGGTGTAAAAATGACAGAGGCTGGAACGAATCTTCTTAAAGCTCAACTTAATTTTAAAAATCCTAAAAACCCAAAGATTGTAGGAGTTGGTAAATTTGCGACGCAGCTAAGTCTTATAGGAGGAGCTTTTACGGCAGGTATGTGTTTTTGGGAAAGCGTAGAAGCAATGGATAAAGGTGATATGGATAGTGGAATAGCTCTGGCGGGTGCAGGCGCAGCTTTCGCATTATCTACCGCTGCTCCTTATATATTTGCATCTGCTTCTGTAGCGGGGCCTGTAGGCTGGATCGCTGCAGGGATTGGTGTAGGATTAATCATTATTGCAGCCTTATTAACGGATAGTGAATTAGAAACTTTTTTTAAAAACTTTGTGTTAAGTGACACAGAAGCGTTTCCAAAAGCCGAAGGAGATACTCCTATGGAATATAGTCGTAAGGTATTAGCCAACAAAGAAGATTTGGTAGACGATGATTATATAGAAACACTAATGCATCCTTCAGATGCAGAAGCTAGTTTATTTGATGCAATTGTATGTAAAAATATGATCTTCACTCCTACAGAAACCAAAATTGAAGGAGATGGGTATAATCCATATACTAATCCTGGAAATATCAAAACTCATACCGTATCTGCCTATAAAGTAGATATGTCGTTTGTACAATTTTTTAACCAAGAAAATCAAGTAGATACAGAAATACTATTTTATCCCGACGGTATTAAAAAAGGAAATCCTATAAGACTTCAAGTAGATGATGGAAGCCTCTGTAAAACAACAAATAAACAAGGTAAAGACGCCTTGACCTTAGCTTTTTCTATACCTGAGGAACAACAAGATCGAATCACTAAAAAATCCGAAGTGCTTTTTGCTCTTAGATTAAAAATTGACCCATCTGCTAACTTGTATTTCCCATATAAATTGGGCGGAAACGAGCGTTATCTAGGTGCTAAAATTAAACTAAAAGGAGAACGCTTTATGTTATCTGATATGACACAAAATGAGGAAGTTTTGTTTGCTCCTTTAAGAGATCTTAAAAATTCTGAAACATGGTAGATTTTAAAAGGGAAATCACTCATACCGATTATAAATATGAAAAACAACTCAAAAAATACTATCATCGAGTAGAGAAAAAAATTTTTAAATTACCACATGGATTGGATAAACTCAGTAAAAAAGAAGAAGAGAAATACCGATATACTACTGATCAATTTATTATGTTTCATACCAAAGGTAACATAACTCCAATTTTAGGAGGAGCAATATCTTTAATATTGGCACTCATTTTTGTGGATAGTTTTTTTTCAGGAGAAAGATTAGAATGGTTTGAACTATTTGTTTTTAGTTTATCTGTGATCTTAACCCTTTTTTTCGCCATATATTATTTTACCAAACCCAAAAAAGAACAAATTTTAAATCGTAGAGATGGATTAATCACTTTGACAGGATTTTATTGGCAAAAAAACATCACCATGCCTTTTAAGAATTGTTTATTTGCTTATACAACAGGAGGAGAAGATGGTACTGGAGCTTTTATGTTACAAGCCATACGCCCTACCAAAAGTAGATTAAATTCTTACGATGATTTTATGATCTCTAGTGATTGTTATGACTCTATGTCTTTAATCTGCTGGTATATGGATAAAAATCGACCTTTACCTCCTGGAGATGCATTTGATGAATATCGTCAACAAGATTATGAAAATCGTAAAGCAAAAGGTTTTCCGAGACCCTTATATCCAGGAATATCAACACCCGAAACTACAAAAGAACAACAAAAAGAACGACTTGCTATTGGAGGATGGTAAAGAATTAGGAATGAAAATATTCAAGATATCTCAAAGAAAAACTAATTTTTTATTAAAAGTAAATAGTGTTAATGATAAAAAAATTATAAAAAAAACGCTTTCTCCCGATTTTCAACTGTCTTTATTTTTTTTGATAATTTCAGTGGTATTAGAATTTATTTTTACGATAATGTATAATGAGTTTGTATATATCGGATTTTTTTTCGCTATTCTTTCATTTATTTTCGGAATAATAACATTTGTTAATATGAAAAAAAAAGGAAACATAAAATTTATCCTAGATAGAATAAATGGACTTATTATTTTTCCTAAAAACATTCATAATTTATCTACGAAGGAATACAACATATACAATATCAGAATAGATAAAGATAACAAAGAAGTTTATTATCTAAAAGAAGATAATCAACATCACTTAGTATATCATTTCTTAAAAAGAATAATAACTAAAGATAGTTTTCTAAACGATTGGAATTTTATTTTTTCGTATATGGATAAAAATCGACCTTTACCTTCTGGAGATGCATTTGACGAATATCGTCAGCAAGATTATGAACGTCGTAAAGCAGAAGGTTTCCCAAAACCTTTATATCCAAGTTCTATAAAAACTCCCGAAGCTACCAAAGAACAGCAAAAAGAACGACTCGAGATTGGAGGATGGTAAGTTCTTAAAACACTAAGTATTCTCACATTGATAGAAATCAGAAATTCATATTTTTTATATACAATTTTAAATAATTGTTTTAATATTAATACGACCCAAATACGTCTAAATTAGCACTCTTTTAGTTAGCTTATTATAACTTAAAAGGCTTTCATCAAAAATTTACAACATCAAAAGTTCTTATTGTATCATCATAGTTAACGGAATTGTATAGGTACTTAGCATAGGCTCTCCATCGGTATTCTCTGCAGGAGTAATCACCTTAAGATTATTTATGATTAATTTCAGGTCATAAGTTAAATCCTCGTCTGGAGATTTTGCCGTAATATTTTTAATTCCTCCATCAATATCTATAGCAAAAAGAACCAATACTTTAATTCTCTTATGATCATTTAATGAATCATATTTTTTTAAATCTAATGCATCCAAAATACGATTTCTAATAACCTTATTTAAACAACTCTTCGCATTCTTTTCCATACATCCATCTAAAACAGGATATTTGGAGATGACAGAGTTTTCCAAACTCTCTTTATCCACAGTAACCTGTTTAAAGACAGAATCAATCTTTTGCTCTGGAATTGCTTTCTCCTCTTTCGGTTTTTTGACAACAGGTAAAAAATTAACTTTTTCATTATCAATCTTCAGTACTTGAAGTTTTATGTTATCGATAAATCCAAATACTATATTTTTATCAAGGTCAACAGTCATTAAGGTTATTAATTTTTTCTTTTCCAAAGAAATTAAATTTTCTCCCTTTATTGTACGCCAAACAGAATTTTCAAAATCTTTGATATTCCTTTTCATTTCTTTGTTCTCACCATCATACATGAATGAAAAATGACCATCTCCTTTAAAATGTAGAACCGTTGTACCTAACTCTTTAAGTATTTTTTTTTCTCTACTATCATTGAATTTATTCTCTGGAACGATAACCTCTTCAATCTTCCATTTTCCCGCTATAAAATCATCATCGATTTTTTGACAGAAAAGAAAACCAGAATGAATAAAAAATATCAAAAAACAAAATCTACACTTAGAAAACATTCAATAAATAATTTAATTTTTGGTACAAATATCTTATTTCGAAATATAAGAAATTGTATCTTATTATTCAGATAAAATAAATCATAAAACCTAGGTTCTTATCTAGGATAATTCTGAATCTTTCTTCTTTTTTGTAAATCGTTAAAAACGAGAAAATCCAATTTATTACACCTTTTTAAAGAATTTCAACACTAATTTTATGTTTCATTATAAAAACATCTAACAATTAAAAGGGCATATCATTGATAAAATTATAATTCAAAAATACTTTGTGAGTTCTGTTACAAAATTTAATCAAAAAATAATATACTCAAAACTTCTGAAGAGTATGTATACAAGAATCTAAAAAGCACATAATTCCTAAATTCATAACAACCTACTCTCGTTAGATACAAACCAACTACTGCTAAATATAAATTCCTATCATACAGACGCAAAACATTTTTTAATATTTAGGTAACAATTATATCCGTTTGTGTATATAAGTTTGATTACTATAATATAAAGGGGGAAATCAACCCTTTTTTATGTAGGAAATCATAAAAACAACTTTGTTAATTATAATGACTTTAAAAAATTGAGTATTTTTATGTAAACAACAATTCGGTACTATTTTTGCTTCTTTCTAAGAAACTATAATATCTGAAATTCCCTCCCAAATCGTTCAGATTAATTAGAAAGTTAACCTTGCTTTCAAATAGTACACTAAAATATAATTACGTATAGAATCTCAATAGTAGCGTATGCTATAAAATTGAAAATAACGAGAAATCATGGCTTTGCAATCAAACACACAAATATTTATAGGAGGATCTCCAATTACTGCCTATAAAAGATTAATGCTTCATCAAGAAATCGATGCCCATCATGTGCTTGAACTAGTATGCAGAATGGACGTATTAGAAAATATAGGAGGAGAAATTGCCTCAGAGAGCAAGAACTATCTTGGTGAAATTCTTACAGTAAAAGTATCTTCTCTAGATACTGCTAATGGATATAAAGAGTTAGAATTTAAAAGTATTGTAACTTCAGTTAGCAACACAAAAGGGTTTCATCAACAAAGTGGGGATATGGTTTCTATAAAAGCGCATAGCTGTAGTATCATCACAGATGATGGTCCGCATTATGATTCACATAGCGATGTAGGTCTTTCTGAAATTTTAGATAAAACTTTTCAAGGTTATGATCAATCTAAACTCGAAACCAATTTTAACCCTCAGAATTCTGAAAGCCTTCATTATAGTGTACAGCACAACGAAAGTGCTTTTGAATATGCCAGTAGATTAGCAGCACAATATAGTGAATGGTTTTTTTATGACGGAAGTAAACTCATATTTGGAAAACCTGAAGACAAAGAAGCAACAGAACTAAGCTATGGTCATGATTTACAAGAATTCTCTTTAAACCTCAACCCTACACCAAATAATTTTAAATATTTCACTAACGATTACCTAACCGATGAACAACATGAGATGGCCACAGCTCAGGTTAACTCTGGAGTTAACGGGTTTAACGGTTTTACAAGTGAAAAAAGCGAAGCAATATTTGCTAAAGAAACCAGTGTATATGTAAATTCATATTATGACCCTCAACTCAAAAAGAGATTAGACAAGCACGTAGAACAACAAAAAAAAGCTACCGAAATAAAACAAGTTCAGATTCAAGGAGTAAGTGATAATCCTGGAGTACATTTAGGACAGGTAGTAAAAATTAAAGGAGAAAGTACTGATTACGGAAGTTTTAGAATAATTAGTGTTTCTCATACTTCTACTGAAAATGGAAAATATCAAAATCGCTTTGTAGGAGTAACAGCAGATTTGGATGTATATCCTAATACCAATATGATGGCGTTTCCAAAAAGTGAATCGCAAGTAGCCACAGTGATGGATAATGCAGACCCTGATGGTATGAGTCGAATAAAAGTTCAGTTTCCTTGGCAAAAAGCTAGCGGAGAAGAAACTCCTTGGCTTCGTGTTTTAACTCCTCATGCTGGAGGTGGAAAAGGTTTTCAATTTACACCAGAAAAGGATGAAGAAGTCATTGTAGGTTTTGAAGGAGGTAATGCAGAAAGACCCTATGTGATGGGAGCACTTTTTACTGGTGGTAGTAATGCTGGAGATTGGAAAACCGAAAAGAATGATATCAAGGCTATTAAAACGCGTGGCGGACATACACTTTCATTCTCCGACGAAGACGGAAAAGAAACGATTACCATTACCGATAAAAATGGTAACTCAATTATTTTAGATACTTCTAAAAAAGAAATAAACATTAGTGCACCAGAAAAAATTAATTTCTCATCTAAAGAAATTAATATCAATGCTTCAGAAACAGTTAATATCGACGGCACCAATAATGTAAATGTAAAATCTAAAGAAATTCTGAACGATGGAAGTGCCAAAGTAACAGTAAACAGTGGAGCTAAAGTAGAAATTGGCGCTCCAAGTACATTGGTCGAAGGAAAAGCTGAATTAAAGCTGACCAGTAAAGGGATGACAGATATAGATGGTACAGCTATGACGAATGTAAAAGGTGGATTATTAAATCTTAACTGCGGGTAATACATCATGAATAACGAACATAATCCCATAGCGCAATTAATTACAACAATTCAGCAAAAATGGATTGATGAAGTAAGCCCTTATAATCACATTCAATTGGTTCGATGGTTAATAAAACCTGATCAAGCAAGATTATATGAAGGTTTTTTACGCTTAGAATCTACTCCTAACGGAGGTTTACCAGATGTTCCTATAGTATTACTTACCGCTTTTGAGAACAAAGAAACGCATAGTGAAAAATTAATAAAAGACTGGATAGACACATTCAAAAAAGATGAAAAACTGCAACAGAATCTCGATTCCAGAAATTTAACGTTCGACTGGGATGTTGCAGAATATGAAACAAAGCTCAAAAACGAAAATACAGATTGTAATGTATTGTTATTAGAAATGCTAAGTACTTTTCAAAAAGCAATGCCGAATCCACAATTACACTTGGCATTATCTCTCTATCCTTATTCTATTGAAGAAACTAAAGAATATGGAAAATGGATTGATATACTCATACAATTAGGGTTGCCCGACAAAGTACGATTGATGTTTTTTGACTATGTAGAGGAACGACATTTTGATCAACTTACAAAAGCGCATCGTGATATTTCAAAATCATTAGCAGTTCCTTTAGATCTTCAAGGGGCAATCAATAAAATAGCTGCCGCTGGAGACCCAAATGATCCTGAAGTGCAATTTAGACAATGTATGATCGAAATGTCTAAAAGCGTTACTAAAAAGAATCTACCCAGACTTAATGATTGGGGAAAGAAAGGGTTAATGATCACACAAAAATCTGGAAGTAAATCTGCTTTTGCAACTGCTCATGTGATTTATGCAGGAATGCTTTTTAATTTTAAAGAATATAAAATTATAGAAGAGTTACTTCAAAAAGGGTTAGCTATTGCCAAACAAGGATTATCCAGTGGTGAGGACACCTGTAAACCAATTATCATTCAGAGTTATGGATATCAAGCAAGTTGTAAACAGCTACAAAAACAAAAAGATGTTGCAGCAGATTTGTTCTGTAAACAAGCCAACACCTCTATTGAGTTTGGTTTTGGTCCGCAAGCATTGACAGCTTGGTGGTTGGGATATAATGTTATTAAAAAAAGAGATAAGAAGAGATATTCAGACATTGTTACTGAAGCATACCAATACGGTGTTTCGTTAGCACCAGAAATGATAAAATCAACCTGTATGGCGTATATCGCTGCAGATTATTACAACATCTGTGAGAAAAACAGAAATACAGAAGCATGCGAATCTATAGACATCTTTATGACAGAAATTGAAGAAGAAGGTTGGAGAGAAAAAGTCGAAGAGCATCGCAAAGAAATGGAAAAAAAGAGTCTTTCAATTTTAAACTGGTTCTAGATATGTTATTAGCAAGTAAACATTTTACCCCTGTTATTGGAATTGATATACATATCGTAATCATTCCTCCTGGAGTCCCAGTACCTATACCTCATCCGTATATCGGAATGGTAATAGATCCTATGGACTATGTTCCTATAATAGGTTCTACAGTAAATGTAAATTGTGTTCCTAAAGGAAATAGCGGTACTGCTGGAATGATTGGTACGATGATCCATATCCCAATGGGTGGACCTTTTGCAATGGCTCCAATGATAGGTCATGACTCCATGAACTTTTTTGGAAGCACAAAAGTTAGCGCAGAAGATGCGTACTTCACTCCTGCTGGATATATGACAATGACCTGTAATGATATAGGGATGCCACTATCATTAACACCAGGAAAAAAAATGAAGCCAATACCTAGTTTATATTTGCCTTCCTCTATGAGTGTACCAATACCTATGGGGAAACCAGTAAATGTAGGTGGGCCATATGCTCCAGATTTAATGGGGATGTTAATGGCTCTAGTAATGTCCTACGGTTTTGGGGCATTAATGAAAGGTGCAGGAAGAGGCCTAGCAAAATTGAATAAAAGCGTATTACAAAAATTTCCAGCAACTCAAGGATTAGGTAAGAAATTGTGTAAAATGGGATTCGAACCAGTAGACTTGATTACAGGTCGTATGGTCTATGAAGGAGAAGATTTTAGCATTGGCGGACCTATACCAATTCGTTGGGAACGTAATTGGTATTCTGATTCTGGATATGAAGGAATGATGGGCCACGGAATGCATTGTAATTATGATCTCGCCCTGCATATCGATTATGATGAAGATGCAATAGTTATGCGTCTACCAGATGGAAGAATTACCTCCTTCCCTATGCTACTTACAGAAAACGAATCTTTTTATAATAGACCTGAAAAGTTAACACTAACATATGTTGACGGTACTACGTATGAAGTTATCGACCATCAATCTCAGCAAACATATACTTTTACTAAATATACCGACACACTATACAAACCAACCAACTTAAGAAATCCAGAAGGTTTTAAAATCCAATTCGTTTATAATGCGGTATATCAATTAGAACAAATTATTGATACAGCAGGTAGAAAAATTGATTTAGATCTGGACGAAGAAAATAGAATTACTAAGATTACAGCAACACATAAGGGAGAGACTCGAACATTGATACAGTATACCTATAATGAAGATGGAGATCTTATAAAAATTATTGATGCTTTAGATCAAGCAACTGTAATGGAATACGAAAACCATCTTATGATCAAAAAAACTGATCGTAATGGACAAGCTTTTTATTGGAAATATGATGGAGAAAATACAGGAGCTAAATGTATCGAAACATGGGGAGATCAAGGAATTCTTTCTGGAACCATAGAATACAATAAAGGGTATAATGTCGTAACCAACTCTCTTGACCAAGAAAGTATTTATTACTTTAATAATCTAAATCTTTGTACACAAGTTACCGATCCGATGGGCGATCATATTTTCCATGAATATACTCCATATATGGAACCCTATCGTGATATTGATGAAGAAGGAAACATCACGGGATATAGTTATGACGAACGTGGAAATTTAACAGGCTTACATCAACCAGATGGTGCTGTCATTGGATTTGTATATGATGAAAAAGACAGACTTGTTCTTTCTAAAGACCCTGCAGGAGGTTCAGTAGTAAAGACTTTTGAAAACGATCGTCTGCATGCTGTTATAGGTTTAGATGGTGGTGTTACCTCTTTTGAATATAACGATCAGGGATTAATCAAGGAAGTTAGAGATAATGCAGGAAACAGAACTAAGCTAGATTATGATGAAGATCATAACCTACATAAACTCACATTACCAAATGGTGCAGAATCTCACTGGGAATATGATGCTTGGAGTAGATGTTTACATACTAAAAATTCTGAAGAGTATCAACAGCAATTTTTCTATGATGAATTAGATCGTATCTATCAAGTAAGACAAGCAGATGCTAATATCATTAAATTAAAATACAACGCCTATGATGAGGTAATCCAAACTGTAGATCAGAAAAAACGAGAAGTTAATTTTGATTATACCCCAATGGGAAGCCTTAAAATGAGGGAAGAAAATAGTAGAAAAGTGTATTTTAAATATGATACAGAAGAACAACTAAACTCTATTACCAACGAACATAATGAATATTATCGTTTCTCCAGAAATGAAAAAGGAGAAATTATCAGGGAAATTGGTTTTGATGGATTGACTAAAAAATATGATCGTGACCGTGCTGGAAAAGTACTCAAGATAAACAGACCTGATGATAAATATACTGAATACGAGTATGATTTTAATGGAAGAATTACTCGAGCAGAACATAGTGATGGCAGTTGGGAAACCTATAGCTATGATCTTAGTGGAAACCTGATTGAAGCCGTTAATGAGAATAGTCACGTACAATTTATCAGAGATAAAGCTGGCAGAATCATAGCAGAACATCAAGATGGTCATCTTGTAGAAAGTGAATATGATTCTTTAAGTAATCGCAGCAATATTACCAGTAGTTTAGGTGCCAATATTGCTTTGTCCAGAAATAAACTTGGATTGATACAAGAAGTCTCTGCCAATTGCTTCTCTCCTTCTGAGGAAGAGACATCAGACAACGTAAAATCAAAGGTTTGGAATGCACAATTTGTGCACAATAGCCTAGGTATGGAAGTAGAGAGAATACTTCCTGGTGGTATTGTCAATCATATCGAATATGATCATGCAGGAAGACCTATACAGCATAAAGTTACTTCTGGAAATCGAGAAATGCGTCATCGTACATACACTTGGAATGTAAATGATCGACTCACCAAAATGGTTGATGAATTAACCAAAGGAACAGTTGCATATAGCTATGATGAGTTTAATAATTTGGCAGGAGCACGATATGAGAACAAACAATTCGATTACAAACTACCAGATGAGGTTGGAAACTTATATAGAACCGAAGGTAAAGGAGATCGAAAATACGGAACTGGAGGACAACTTCAAGAAGCTGATGGTAATAAATTTAAATATGATGCTGAAGGGAACCTGATTACCAAAATCACTCATAAAGGTAATTGGGACTATGAATGGTATAGCAACGGAATGCTACGTTCAGTGACTGATCCAAAAAACAATACAACAGAGTTTGAATATGATGCACTAGGTAGACGAACTGCAAAAATCACCAATGTCAGCCCCAGCCTATCAAAAACTAATAAACAAATCACTCGATGGGTTTGGGACGGCAATGTCCCACTCCATGAATGGAAATACAATCTAAATCAACGGCCAGAATTGGTTGTAGATGAATATGGAATGCTTAAAGAAAGTAAACCAGAGCCCGTTGAGAATTTAATTACTTGGATATTTGACGAGGGTACCTTTAAGCCTGCTGCTAAAATTACAGAAGACAACTCCTACTCTATCATTACTGACTATCTGGGTACACCTGTAGAAATGTATAACAGCCAAGGCGAAAAAACCTGGGCAGTAGAATATGATATTTACGGAAAAGTACGTAAACTTGTAAAAGGTTCATTGAATGATTGTCCTTTTAGATATCAAGGACAATATGAAGATATAGAGACGGGATTGTATTATAATCGGTTTAGGTATTATACACCTGATGAAGGTGTATATATATCGCAAGATCCGATAGGGTTGGCTGGAAAGATGCCTAACCTGTATTCATATGTACGTAATAGTAATACTTTTGTTGACCCATATGGACTTTTAGAGGAAGTGGTATTCCCTAAAAATAATGTTATAGCTGAAACAACAATTCAAATGCAAGGATCTAGAAGTCAAGATTTCAAAGCTGCAAATGCGAATGTAGGTCTTAATGGAAAACGAGGCAAACCAACAGGTAATGCACATAAAGAAATTCATGGTGATGTTGTTTGGCATCACGTGGACTATGACCCTGAAACTAATACTGCTAAAATGCAGTTAGTAAGCTCGGCAGATCATAACGCAAGTAAACCACATAAAGGTTCCGTTAAAGGTTTTGAAGATCATACTGGAACAGTATATGAAAGTCCAGAAGCAAAAGCGGAAGCGAAAAAATTAAATGCAAAATGTCCTTAATTAATATTATTTATTATGAACAGTAGTGATGTACTTTTTGATGAAAATTTAGAATTGTATACTTCAATTAATGAATCTAGTAATCAAATTTGTATTACTCTATCCGATGATTTAGATGCATCAGAAGAGGAGTTAACCGAAAAGTATAAATCCAAAATAGCTAAATTCATAAACGATTCTTCAAAATGGTATGAGATAGCTATTCTTGCAGTTATAAATAGGGGCAAAAATGAATATAATAAAGAGGTTCAAAAAAATGATATACAATTAATGAATGTCTTTGTACTTTATGAACAAGATGAAAAAGAACTGTTCGGACTACAATTTAGAGTTAGCTTTGATATTGAACATGGGTGTGGTTTAAAAATTACAGGTGATAATTATGAAATCACGGAATTGGGAGATGGAGATGTTGCTTTTTGTTAAAACAACATGCTTATAAATTTACCTACTGATTTTACGAAATTTGCAATTTCGTAGGGTTATGAATAGTAACAAAGATTAAGAAACAGTTACATTTCCGTAACTGTTTCCTATTTCAAATCAAAGCATCGAAAGTTTTATAATGTGTTGCCAAAACCATAGGAAAAGACTGCTATCCTATAACTACTGACTATCTGGGTACACCTGTAGAAAAATGTATAATAGTCAAGGCGAAAAAACCTGGCAAGTAGAGTATGATATTTATGGAAAAGTGCGTAACCTTGTAAAAGGTTCATTGAATAATTATCCTTTTATAGCTTCAAGAAAAGTATGAAGATATAAAGACAGGATTATATTATAAGACATAGGTATTATTTAGCTAATACCAGAACTTAAACATTACAGGATTAAATTGGATTACTTGACAATAATCCAAACATTTATATTCAAATCTACGAGTAGATTTTTTTGGTTTTGAATACAAAATAAAAGTATCTGACAGAACTAAAGTTTTGATTAAAATAGTTGATTTAAAAAATTGCTTACTAAAACCAAATATGTAAAACTACATGCTATTAAATTTTTAACATCGGATTAAAAACAAGATCACTATATTAGATTTCTAATTAACCGACAATGAAACATCTTAAAACCTTTTACCTATTCATTTTCTACTTTTGCTTTTCTAATACTTGTATTTCTCAGGACACAACAGTGTCATATATAGAAACCGAAGCTGTAATAAAAGAAATCAATTTTACAGTTCGTGGACGTAGATCTGCAGCTACAGCAACTGTTGCTTACAAAACGCAAGAAGGTGATAGTCTATCTAGCGTTGTGAAACTTATGCATATTCCGTTTATAGGAGCTTTAGACAAAGAAGGTGACCATATTACAGTGCTATACAATAAAGAAACACCTCTCCTACTCACGACCAAAAGCACTTCTTTTTTACAATCCTATGGTCTATATATTCTTATTGTATTAGGTATAATTATTTTGATTTTTAGATTAAGAAAAAGAAAAGGGTAGCGCTACTTTCTTTTAGAATGATGGTAATAAATTTAAGTTAAAAGCGATAGCATATTCACAAATTATAAAACCAACATTTCGTTATCTAAATCATTTTTGTAACTTTAAAAAGCTAATCACCCAATTTATATGGCATTTACAGGGCAAGAATTTGTCACTCTAACAGAAAAAACCATGCTTTATCTTATAATTATAGATAAAGAAGGAAAAGTGCATTATGCCAATAAACGAAGTGAGACTTTATTTCAATTACCTAACGATCAAATTGTTGGAAAATCCATTATTGATTTCATAATTGATCAGGAAGAAAATGAATTCGAAGAAATCATATCTAAATGTTGTACACTTAAGTCTCCTCAAAATTATACATTTCGGTTTTCGCCAGCGTCTAATTCTGGAATACTTACCTTAAAGTTTGATTTTATCTTATATAATGATCTCATTTATGCATCTGGAATTGACATAACAGAAGAAAATAAAGAACATTATTCCCTTATTTCATTATCAAAATTGACTAAAACTGGAGCTTGGTATTATAATCCTATCAGTGAAGAAATGTTTTTTTCTAAAGAATGCTATAACCTTCACGACTTAGAGCCAGGAACTCCAATAACGATGGAAAAGGCGATAAGCTATTATCGACCGGAATCTAGAGCCAAAATATGGAAATACCTTGAAGATCTAATTAATAAAAAACCTACTGATTATACCGAAAAAATAATTACAGAAAAAGGCACGGAAAAGTGGATTAGAGTCTTGGGAGAACCTATTATTCATAATAACAAAGTAGTTTTTATTAATGGAAGTTTTGCAGATATTACAGAACGTCATAATTATCTTGAAAAATTAAAGTATAACGAAGAAACCAAACATCTGGCTCTTAAAGGAATCCGCTCTGGATTATTTGATCATCATTTTGATATTGATGCTACGTATTATAGCAAGGATTTTAAGAAAATGCTCGGACTTCCTTTAGAAAAAGACTTTATCGATGTCAATTTATTAAAAGAATTAATTCATCCAGATGACATCGAGCCAGCTCTTAAACGACATATCAAAGGTCTTAAAAAAGAAGGTAATCACTACTTCAATCACTATAGAATAAAAAACAAAGAAGGAGATTACAGGTATTATGAAATTCACGGATATCGCAAAAAAGACAAAAATAACTGGACTACCAGAATGATTGGTAATCTCATTGATGTACACCAAAGAAAATTAAACGAACACACCATAGCAGAAAATCATAGTAGATTATTGGCTATGATCAATAATAGCTTTGCATATACGGTTTTATTAAATACAAATGGAGAAATCTTAATGGCGGATGAGAATTCACTGAAAGTTATAAAAAGAGATTTTAACATCAATCCTACAGATGCACCTACTCTTTTTATAGATGTTATGCCTGTCAATTTCAGAAGTACATTCGCCCACGAATTTAACGAAGCTTTAAAAGGAAATACCGTAAAAAAAGAAATAGAACGAATTACATATAAAGGCGCTATACAATGGTTAGAATCAAAATATACTCCTATTAAAAATGAAGAGCATAACATTAACTCGGTTCTAGTTAGTTTTCATGACATCACAGAGCAGAAAACTGCAGAAATAGCTATTAAAGAAGCACATCTAAAGGAGCAAGAGCTAAGTAATCTTAAATCAAACATATTATCTAATTTTAGCCACGAAATAAGAACTCCGTTAAACGGAATTATCACTATCAGTAATTTATTACTCTCCGGAGAAGAAAATCCTGAAGAACGTGAAAAGTTATCGGTTTATTTAGATGAAAGTAAAGAAAGGTTACTTGCCACTATTAATAATTTATCACATTATAGTGAAATCGAAACCATTCAAAAAAATCTCAATTATTCAGAAACAGATATCAATTATACAGTAGAGACTTCCTATAGAAATTATCGCCATTTGGCTAAAGCCAAAAACCTCACATACACTCTAAAACTTGATGAAAGCTGTCCTTCTACTTTAATTGATGAAGAAATATTCCTTACTGCCATAAACAATATTATTCATAATTCTATTAAATATACTGATGAAGGTAAAATAGTCGTTAAGATTAAATCTAAAAAACTAAACATTCGTATTTCGATAAAAGATACAGGAATTGGTATTGAAAAAGATAGTCTGAAGAAAATATTCGACCCTTTTATACAAGAAAGTATAGGGCTAAGTAGAAAATATGAAGGTACTGGAATAGGTTTGAGTTTATCAAAGAGATATATTGAAGTACTTGGAGGCAAAATAAAAGTTGCAAGTAAGGTAAATAAAGGAACAGAATTTATAATTACAATCCCAAAGAATATATGAATATACTTTACGTAGAAGACAATAAGATAAATGCAATGGTAATGGATAAAATGCTATCAAAAAATGTATCCAATGTCATAATTGCGGAAAATGGTCCCACAGCTTTAGAAATAGTAAAAAAATCATCTTTAGATTTAATTTTAGTAGATATCAACCTAGGATTAAATCAAATGGACGGATGTGAGTTATTAAAAAGATTTAAGAAGCTGGATCCGCTAAAACATATTCCTATATATGCAGTAACCGCCTATGCAATGCCTGGTGATGCCCAAAAATTCATTAAAATTGGTTTTGATAAATACTTTTCAAAACCTGTAAATTTTGATAAACTATTAACTGCTATTTCTAAGGTAAAATCTAAGGTTAGCTAAAAAAAATGAGTGCCAAAAAATTGACACTCATTTATATTATTATTTTATTTCTATTCTTTATAAACTATTGTTGTTCATAATCAGAATCCCAATCAGTTCCATCATCACCTTTCTGACCATCCATCTTAATCATAAAGTTTTTAGCAGGAAAATAAGGCTTCATATGTATATCTAAAAATACTCTATCCTTTTGCTGTGGATCTTGCTCAAAACGTTTGATTGAAAAGTCTTCAATTAATTGATCTGGACCAGTTATACCATCTAAAAACTTAACAATTTGCCCCATTAATTCTTTACGGGTTCTTGCATTAAAGTTTTCGAAAGCTCTTCTATTTAAGAAATCCATTAATACCTTAGTCACATAATCAAATACACGAACTACAGAATATGTCTGTAATCCCAGATTATCACCATTAAATAAAGTTTTAGCAGAAAATGCCATTACTTTACCATATTCATTTACCATAGGAACCAATCCTAATTTTTCTAACTGAGCAATTTCACTTTTCTTAAGATCAAAACGAACACCATCAACCTCATTCATTCCACCAAACTTCTTACCTGCGGTTACCTGAGACATTAATGTCTTATAGATTTTACCTGCTAATGCACTTGATGGAGGAACAAAAAGATCATCCTCTTCTCCTACTTCATCGTGTTTCCCTCTTCCTACAAGCCAGTTACAAGACATAATCACATTAGATCTGTATTTATCACCTCCTGTAAGATTTGCTGCTTCAAACATTTCCATTACATCATCTGGTTCATCTAAGTGCTCAAAATCAGTAACCATCATCACCTTATTCTCATGAGCAATCTTTGCCCATTTCTCTACCACTTTGTTTGATCCCAAATATCCAGGAATAACAAGTAGTCCATAATTATCTCTTAAATCTAAACGATCGTATCCCTGCACTAATTCTTCCTGTACAGCATCGATAAACCTTGTATTATCAAGATCCTTAAGCTGTTCAAGCTCAGCGTTCATGATATTGATATTCTTAATTTTCTGTGATTCTGTATTCTTAAAAAACAGCGCTACAGATCTATAAGATTGTTCTAATTCTCTGGTTTGTTCTAAAGCCGCTCCTAGATTTTTCTCTAATGATTTCCCAGCAATTTCCGATCTTTTTTCAGATTCATCTACCATTTCAGAAAGATCATCAGATGAGGATAAAACCTCACTCCAAATTTCTAAAGTTTTCTGAAGCTTGGCTCTTTCTAATTTCTTTGTTGATTCGGTAAGAAAAATCTTTTTACGTGCTTTACGATCTGGGTTCATATTCTGAACATCATCTATACACGCTTCTAATAAGTCAAAACCACCATATTTGGCTAGTTTTTCCTCGTTAATTTTCAGCTCTTTCGCTGGGTTTTCTATTTTAACACTCTCTTGAGCTTGTTTTCCTGCTGCCATGTAATTTAATCTTTTTAACCTTGTTGTAATTCTGCTAATAACGATTGGATAGATCTTATTAATGCTTCTTTTGCATCTGGATCTGCCAATGCAGTCTTTAAAATCTTGTTTGACTTAAGTTGTTTTACAACTTTTAGATACTGATCTTTTTCTGTATCCAAGTCATTCAAGAATTTACTCTGGTTAATAATTCCTTTTTTACCAAAATCACCTAAGTGATTAAATTTTAGCATTTCTTTACTCTCTACACCATCTGCATCCTCAAATTCTACCTCTACTTCAGGTTTATAATTTTCAAACACGTGTTCTACAGAGGTCAACCCACCAACAATTTGCGGCTTAATTGGCTGATCCTGAGTTAATTTTTGAACAAGAAGCGTTTTGTTTTGCCCGATCTCCAATATAGCTTCACTGGCATCGGTTTTCACCTCTGTTCCTCCTAATCCATATGTGTTATTGCTCATACTTTCTCTTAATAATGATTGTGAATTATAAATATACTAATTTTATTGCAGGATATTGGTCTTTATTCATAGGACCATTCCATTTTTTCATCTTTTATATCCAAACTAACCTTACTACCTTTACCTATCTTTCCTGTAATCAACATTTTAGACAAAGGGCCTCTAAGATCAGTTCTAATAACTCCTCGCAAAGGTCTTGCTCCATATTTGGGGGTAAATCCCTTATATGCCAGATATTCTTGTGCTGCTTCGGTCAATTCGAGTGTTACTTCTTGTTTATTTAAAGCTTTATGTAAATCTTTTAATTGAATATTGAAAATCTTTACAACATTCTCTTTTGTAATTGGAGCAAAAGGAACTATTTCTGTTAGTCTTCCTAAAAATTCAGGTCTAAAATGCCTTCCCATCAACTCTAATAAATCTGAAGATTTGGGAATTTCTCCATCAGTAAATGACTTTACCACATGTTCACTACCAATATTAGATGTAAACAATATAACCGCATTAGAAAAATCTCCAGTTTTACCTAACCTATCATTCAATTTTCCTTCATCCAAAATCTGCAAAAATATATCAAACACAGACGGATGCGCTTTTTCAATTTCATCAAACAATACAATAGAATAAGGTTTTTGTCTTATTTTATTTACTAACAATCCTCCTTCTTCATAACCAACATATCCAGGAGGTGCTCCATATAACAAAGCTGCAGAATGTTCTTCTTTAAACTCGGACATATCAAATCGAATAATAGCATCTTCTGTTTGAAATAAGAACTCTGCCAAAGATTTTGCCAACTCCGTTTTTCCTGTACCTGTAGGTCCTGTAAAAAAGAAAGAACCTGTAGGTAAACCTGGTTTACTTAAACCAGATCTTGATTCCAATACAGCTTCAGAAATGGTTTTAATCGCATGATCTTGTCCTATCACCCTTTTTTTAAGATGATCTTCCATATTTAATAATCGCTCCTTTTCATCTGCCTGTAATTTTCCAACTGGTATTCCTGTTTTATTAGCAATCGTTGCAGAAACATCATTTTTATCAATAATCGTTTTCTCTTCAGATGCTTTTTGGAAAAAACGGTCTAAAATCGTAACAATTTTCGTCTTATATTCTTTAAAAGTTTCTGCTCCTGAAGTCATTTCATCTTCACCAAGTTCTGTAAACAACAAATAACTAAACTTACTTTTAAGGTTGTTATATATCCAGCTTACTGAATTGATTTTTTCAGCTTCTTCCGATTTCTTCTCTCCAATTTCTTTTATATCCTTTAATAACACCTCTACATTATTAGCGGTCGTTTCTATCATATATCTAGAAGCAGACATTGTACGATCTATAAGATCTATGGCCGCGTCAGGAAGACTTCTATCTTTATTAAAACGTTTAGAAAGTCTTATAGCTTCTGCAATTGTTTCATCTATAATATCTAAACTATGATGATTTTTATACTTATCAATAGTATTAGAAATCATGGTCAATGCATCTTCTTCTGAAGGTTCGTCTAGTGCAACAATCTCAAATCTTCTTGTAAGCCCTTCGTCTGTTTCTATATGTTTTCTAAACGCATCGTTTGTGGCCGTTGCAATAAAAGTAACTTCTCCTTTTGCTAGCTCAGATTTTAAAATATTTACTAAACCTTGATTGCCACTATTTTTATCTGTGAGATTATTGATCTCATCAATCAATAAAATAGGTTTATCAAATTCTTTTAATGCCGCTATTATCTTTTTAAATCGATCTTCTACCTCACTTTTATAACTCGCTCCAGAAACTAAGTTTATAAAATCTAATTCATAAATTTGAGCATCTTTTAACCCTTCAGGTACATTACCATGAACAACTGCTTCAGAAAAACCATCTAATAAGACTGTTTTTCCAACACCAGGTTCTCCAGTAATTAAAACATTCGGTTTAGAATGCCTACCTAAAATCTCTGTGATCATCTTTACTTCGGCATCTCTACCAAAAACATCATCTAATTGCCCATTTTTAGCAGCAAATGTTTTATCAAAACAATATTCTTCGAGTATTCCAGAATCGCTTTTTTGCGCATTACCTTGGGTAGTTTTTCCTTTAGTAGTAGTCTTGCCTCCTCCTGTTTTTCCTTGATTAACAGCTATTAAAATTTCATCTGCTTTAAGCGGTAATGTTTTTAATTGTTCGTATGAAAAACCTACACCTGGCGTACATAAAGAAATTAATATGGCTTGCGGTGTAATCTCATCTTGACCCAACTTTAACTTTACAGTATCTGCTTCATTAAATACGGCTTCTATAGATTTATCTCCTTGAATAGTGTCAGGAATATTAACAACTCTTGGTAAAGCTTCTATTCTCACTTCTGACCATTCCTCATAATAATAAATATCTCCATCAATTTGGTCAAAAAAATCTTTTAGTCCTACATCCTTATGCAAGAGTGCTTTCAACAAATGAGCAGCATTATATTGATCATTATAACACTCTTTAGCAATAGATTGTGCTATATGAATTGCATTATCAACTTTAGATGACAATGTGTAGTCTAATATTTGCATGAAGTTGGTTTTTCGTAAAGTAAATAAATAACCTAATAATTAGCAAAAAATTATCCCATACGGATCATAAAATTTAATTTATTATCCATCAAAGAGAGATTTTCTTCTAAAAAACTATGATATACTACTTTATCTGAATCAAAAGTATCATAAAATCATGGATTCATTTACCTCGTTTTTTGGTAAAATGTAACCCCTGTTTTCAGGTAGTTTATAAAAAGTACTTATTATCCTATGTTACTTTTAATCCTTAAAAAAACCTTGTAAGCCCAAAGTTTAAGAAAATACTAATTAGAAGATACAATATACCTATCGAATTTGACTAAATCTAATCCCAAGTTGCTTTTCCAAATCTCGGATTACTTTTAATTCTTGTTTAACAATTAATGCTAGCGAAAGTCCTGTATTTCCTGCTCTGGCGGTTCTTCCACTTCTATGTGTATAATATTCTATCTGATCAGGTAATTGATAATGCACTACGAATGATAGATTCGCCACATCAATCCCTCTTGCCGCTACATCTGTAGATACCAATAGTTCCATAGTCCCTTTCTTAAATGCGCGCATCACCTTATCTCGGTCTTTTTGGGTCATATCACCTTCTAACAATCCAACGTGATAATTCTTAGCAACAAGTTGCTTAGATAATTTTCTTGCAGCTACTTTAGTCTTAGTAAAAATGATACCTCTATGATTTTTTTGAGATTTTAAGAAATATGTCAGTGTATCTAGTTTATTTGCTTCTTCTCCAATAACAAAATGATGATCTATACCTTTATTTACGGCATCATTTTTATCAATAGAAACTCTTATTGCATTTTTATCTACATAGGAATCAATAATTTCGTGAAGTGCAGAAGGTATTGTAGCAGAAAAAAGCCATACATTTCTACGTCCTTTTGTTTTACTTAGGATGGTAGTAAGATCCTTTTTGAAGCCCATACTTAACATTTCATCAGCTTCATCCATTACTACAGTTTTAATTTTTGAAATATCAACTGCTTTTCTCTCTATAAGATCAATAAGTCTACCTGGAGTCGCTACAATAATGTGTGTTGGTCTTTTTAATCTGGTTAGCTGTCTTTCTATTTTTTCACCTCCATATACAGATTCTGTGAAAATCTTTTCTGTATACTTAGTGTATTTAAAAAATTGTTTGGCTATTTGCTGACCTAATTCTCTGGTAGGTGCTAAAACTAAGGCTTGTACTTCCTGCTTATTAGGGTCAATCCTAGATAATAAAGGAATACCAAAAGCTGCCGTTTTACCAGTACCAGTTTGAGCCTTTCCTATAAAGTCTACTTGATTGTTAATAAGAATAGGTATTGCCTGCTCTTGAATTTTAGTAGGGTTAGTAATCCCCATTTCTTTAAGACCTTTATTTAGATCTTTAGGAACTCCTAATGCTGAAAATGTCATCCTTATTTTGTTTTAGGGTACAAAAATAGGTGAATATATTCATTGCCCAACTAATTAGGTCAATACAAAATGGAAATTATCAGAATACTAGCAAGAAATTTTCATGAAATAATCAAATAACTGCTTTTTTAATGTTAGTCCTCTCTTATGAAAATGACTCTTATCCATACAAAAACCTCCAGAACAATTGAAGTCGGATCCTGAATCTGATGAAATAAAATCTATAAGAGATATCTCATGTGAATGAGAATCATGTACTAGTTCATGATGATCAGAATGATCGTGAACTTCATTATCTAAACTAAACTCGTAAGAAAAATCTTTCTCTATTAAAGACAGGTTATTTTCTAATGTATCAAATAAATTCAAAACGGTAATATCATGACCTGATATTGAAACAGATAGCGCCGTTTCTCCTTGCTGAGAGTGCGCTGTAGTTGCTAATAATAATGAAATAAATAATACTGCGGAGTGTAGTTGTTTAGTCATATATATTTATTTTGGCTTGTTAATACATTTCAAAATAAGCCTGTTTCAAATCAAAAACTCGGTATTTAGAGCAATAATCATTAAAAACATCGGCAAAATACACATAAACAGGATTAAGTGCAAATTAATTATAAACTTTAACACTTTTTAATAGCAAAAACTTTTTTTTCATATGGCAAAACCATATTTATCAACACTATACCATTTAAAACAAGGTAGATTTATCAGAATCATGATTAGGTAAAATTAGTGTCGTATTTAATTCTTTATTTAATAATTCAATAAAATATTTGGACAGCAAGGGAGATTCTTTCTCGATATTTTGATGTACAAAAAAGTGAACATCTTCTATTCCTTGCGCTTTCCATGATTTCAACCTTGTAACCCAATCATCTAATCTGGTGTAATCAGTTTCGTGATTAGCTCCAACATACCTTATAAAAGCCTCCTTATTCGTGAGTCTCATATGCAACAAATCTCTTCGTCCAGCAGAATCTGTTATAATGTTTGCAATATTGTGAGTCTCTAACAAGTCATACAACTCATTAGCCACTACTTGATCATTAAACCAATCCGTATGCCTAAACTCTATTGCCAAACGAAGTTCCTTTGGCCATTTTGTGACAAAATTAATTACTCGATCTACATACTTAGGGGCAAAATTACTATGCATTTGTAAAAAAATAGTTCCTAATTTTTCTTTTAGATGAATAGCATTTGCTAAATACTGATCCACATATGGCTGTACATCATCATTTAATCTTTTAAGATGAGAAATATTTTGAACTAGTTTTGGAAAAAATTTAAAACCATCTGGTGTTTTATCATACCATTTTTTAAATTGATCTTCTGGAAAAATCCTATAGAATGTAGCATTAAGCTCAATAGAATTAAACTGTCTAGAATAATAATACAGTTCATCCTTAGTACCTCTAGGATAAAAGCCTTTTAAATCTTGTTTGTTCCATTTAGCACAACCTACATAAACAGAAAAATTTTCACTCTTTCCTTTTTCTAAAACCCTTGAGGTATCAATATGATCTTCTGGCAACACAAAATTTACATTTTCTGGATGCTCTACTTTACCAAACTTCATTTTTTTTATTTAAAAGATTACATAAATAGTGTAACAAAAATATAATTCAAACAACTAACTTTACAGTAACAACAATAAAAACTTTAACAATGAATACTTTAAAATCTATAATAGTTCTATTAATTCTAGCAATTATTACTCCTGTAAAAGGACAAACCGCAGATGAAATTATAGCTAATTATCTTGAAAACACTGGAGGTAAAGACAATTGGGAAAAACTAGAGGGTTTAGAAATGATAGGAGTTATGAAAATGCAAGGCATGGAAATCCCTTTTGAACAAGTATCTACCAAAGACGGTAAACAATTAGTTACTATTGATTTACAAGGTAATCGTATGATATGGTCTGCATTTGATGGAGAAACCTCTTGGCAAAGGAACCAAATGACTATGGAACCTGAAAAAAGTGATAATGAAGCTACAGAGAATATGAAAAAACAGACCAAAGATTTTCCTGATCCATTTTTAAATTATAAAGAAAAAGGATACACAGTAGAGTTTATTGGAAAAGAAACTATTGATGGAACAGAGACTTATAAAGTGAAGTTAACTAAAGATCCTATTATAGTAAACGGTCAATCTCAACCAAACATTTCTCACTACTATTTCGATACAGAGAATTATGTCCCAATAATTATAGAATCTCAGGTAAATGAAGGTCCTATGAAAGGGCAAACAATTAAATCTTCTATTAGTGATTATCAAGAGGTAAATGGAGTATATTTTCCTTTTACGGTTGGCAATCAATTCCAAACAATGAATTTTAAAGAAATTAAAACAAATCCAGAGGTTGACGATGCAAAATTTGCATTTCCAGAGAAAAAATAAACATACAGACAAACCTATAATCCCCAATTTATTTGGGGATTTTTTTTCATATAAATCAATACTAATCAATCAAAGGAATTATGAATAAAAAAATTATAATTGCTGGGCTTAGCATTATACTATCACTCGGGTTACAAGCTCAGGATATAGTTCTAAAAGGCAAGGAACTTTTTGGAAAACTTGAAGCAAGACATATAGGTCCTGCGTTAATGAGTGGTCGAATTATTGATCTAGAAAATCATCCAACCAATAGTAGAATACTATATGCTGGTACTGCTGGTGGTGGAGTATGGAAATCTTCTAATGGTGGAGCTAGCTTCACTCCTATATTTGATGACTACGCCCAATCCATAGGAGTTGTATCTATTGACCCAAGTGATCCTGATAATACAATATGGGTAGGAACTGGTGAAATCTGGACAAGAAATAGTGTTTCTATTGGTGATGGACTATATAAATCTAAAGATGGTGGTGCTAATTGGAAAAAAATGGGGTTTGAGAATTCAGAACGAATAAGCAGTATACAAATAAATCCAAAAAACTCTAATGAGGTATATGTAGGAGTTATGGGAGCTTTGTGGGGCGATAGTGAAGACAGAGGAATCTATAAAACCATAGATGGAGGAAAAACCTGGAACAAAATCCTGTACATAAATGAAAAAACGGGTGCAAACGAAATAATCATGGATCCTAATGATCCTAATACTTTGTATGCGGCTATGTGGGAATTCAGGAGAACCGCTTGGGGTTTTAATTCTGGAGGTCCAAACAGTGCTCTTTACAAATCTACTGATGCTGGTAAAACCTGGAACAAAATTCATAATGGATTTCCCAAAGGAGATTTAGGAAGGTTTGCAATTGCAATTGCTCCTTCTAATTCTAATATTGTATACGCTGTTGTCGAAAGTAAAGAAGATAAGGGTTTATATCGTTCTGATGATGCAGGCGCAAGTTGGAAACTACTTAATGGTGACTTTGGGCTTGTCGTTAGACCATTTTACTTTGCACGAATTGTTGTGGACCCTAAAAACCCTGACATCGTAGCAAAAGGAGGTTTGTTTGGATCCATCTCAAGAGATGGCGGAAAGACTTTTAAAAACCTTGGAAACATGCATGCAGATATTCATGATATTACCTTCGATATCAATAATTCTGATCGTATGTATGTAGGTACAGATGGTGGTGTTTATAGAAGTTGGGATGGCGGAGCTACATTAGATATGGTTGATAATTTACCACTTTCTCAATTTTATCATATCAGTGTAGATAATGAAGAACCATATAACATATATGGTGGATTACAAGACAATGGTTCTTGGTACGGACCTTCTTCTTCTCCAGGAGGAATCGAAGCTCGTGATTGGAAACGTGTAGGAGTTGGAGATGGTTTCAGAGTATTACGACATCCAACCAAAAATATCATTTACTCAGAAATGCAAGGAGCTCAAAATGTATGGAGATATGATATAGACAAAAACAACACCAAAAATGTACAACCATTAGATGTAAAAGGAAAAGCAGACCTTCGTTTTAACTGGAATGCACCGATTGCCGTAAGTGCTCATCAACCAGATCGTTTCTATATAGGAAGTCAATTTTTACACATAAGTGAAGACATGGGAGATAATTGGAAAATTATTTCTCCTGATCTTACAACAAATGATCCTTCAAAACAAGATAAAGAATCTGGTGGTATCTCTACTGATAAATCTGGTGCTGAAACACATACAACTATTTTTACTATAGCAGAATCGCCATTAGATGAAAATGTTATCTGGGTAGGTACTGATGATGGAAATGTACAAATAACCCAAGATAGAGGAAAAACCTGGACTAACACGGTTACTAATATTGAAGGATTACCAAAAAATACATGGGTGTATCATATCGAAGCTAGTAGTCATGATAAGGGAACTGCCTATGCTGTTTTTGATGGGCACGCTCAAAATAATATGAAACCTTATGTATATAAAACTTCGGATTTTGGTAAAACCTGGAAATCCTTAGTTACCGATGACATTATAGGGTTTGCTAGAAACATCCAAGAAGATTATGAAAATGAAAACTTACTCTATTTAGGAACAGAGTTTGGGTTATTCATAACTATTGATGGTGGAAAAAACTGGTCACGTTTTACCAATAATATGCCTGCTACTGCAGTTCATTTTATTGATTTACAGAAAAAAACAAATGATCTTGTATTAGGTACCCATGGAAGAGGAGTTATTATTATTGATGACATTTCTCCGTTACGTGAAATTAATCAAGAAGTACTAAAAAAAGACGTGCACTTCTTTAATTCAAAACCAGCAATAATTAAAGAAGAAGGCGGTTTTGGTGGAGCGAGTACAGAGCTACAATTTGTTGGAAACAACCCTTCATCTTCTGCTCAGATAATTTATTACCTAAAAAAGAGACATACTTTTGGGAAAATGACATTAACTGTGTTAGATGATAGCGGAAACGAAATTGTAAGTCTTGTACCAGGGAAATCTAAAGGAATCAACATTGTAAACTGGGGATTTAGAACGAAAGGTCCTAAGGTCGCAGCAGGAAAATCTTTTACCGCTGGTGGATTTACAGCTCCTAGAATAACTGCAGGAACCTATAAGGTAGTTCTAAAAAAAGGAAAAAACAGCTTTGAGAGTAGTATAACAATTCTAAATGATCCAAATTCGGTAATTACTGTTTCTGAAAGAAAAAGTCAATCGACAATAACCAAAGAACTTTTTGATGATATGGAAAACCTTGCATACCTGGTATACCAAGTTGACCAAGTAATTAATAAGGCCAAGGAAATACAAAACAAAGACTCAAAAGCAAATAAAATAACTTCTACGCTTATAAATGATTTGAATTCATTAAAAGAAACATTAGTGGTTACTACTGGTGATAATTATGTTGCTGAAGCAGAACCTCAATTACGAGAAAAACTAGCAGATATATATAGTGAAGTAGCTAATCAATTCGAAAAACCTTCTGTTTCACAATTAGAAAATAAAGAAGTATTAGAAAACAGGTTAAAGGATGCTAATACTGCCTATCAAAAAATAGAAAGCAAACAATTAGCCAAGTTTAAGAAATACTTAGAAAAGAATAATGAAGGAGCTATTAAAATGAAATCAAAACAAGAATATATTGACAAATAAAACAATAACAAATATTTATTGATACGACAAAAGCCCTTTTTTAAAGGGCTTTTGTATTCATAGTAATTATCTAGAATCGTTTGTTATTATGGACAAACAAAGCACTTATAGTTCGATGGTTGTTTAAAAAAAACTGTTCATAACTGGTTTAAAACTCTATCCATGAACTGTAATTTCGGATGAAACTATTCTGTATTTTTAGTAAACGCTCTTTATTATGGAAAACAGAGAATCTAATTTATTGGCAATACGCCCACAAATTTTAAACGCAAGAGTTTCTGAAAACATGTCAAATGATGAACAATTTCAGAACAAAACAATCAGACCAATTATCAAATTACAAAATGAATTATTAATCGAAGTATTTAGAAATTACATTAAAAAAAGGAAAAATACCTTTTATGAATTATCGCTTGAAAAACGTCTGCTTTATATTGAAAACTCCATTCAAAAGGATACAAAATTCAGGAATAGTCTTAAAGGAATGATCATTGGTCAATTTACCGTAGATGAGTATTCTGTATATATTAAAAATTCATCCGCTTTAAATAAAAGAATGATGAATATTGTAAAGGAACGTCTACAAAGTAATATTCAATTATTAGAAAACACATTAGCTTACTAATACAATATAAAAAAGCCGAATCAAATATTTGATTCGGCTTTTTTATATTAAGTAAGAATAAAACTTACATATTAGTTTCCTCCTTCTAAAGCTTTAAGCTTGTTTTTCATTTCTTCTGCCTTAGGATCATCTAACTGATAGAAGATATTCATCAAAGTTCTTACAGCTTCAACATTATCTGGATCACTTTTTAATGCTCCTTCTAAGTAAGGTACTGCACTCTTATATAAATTCTGACGCTTAAGTTTTAAAGCATCATATCTTTTATAATCACTATTAGAAGTCCCCAACCCATTCATTTCTTCTACAATTGCTTGTTCTTCACTTAAAATAATAGAAGCGATATTAATTTGAGCAGATCCATAATCTGGTTTTAACTCCAAAGCCTTTTTATAATAGTTTAAAGCTTGATCATTATTTCCTAATCGTGCTGCACTAACTCCAAGGTTATATAATAAATCAGGGTTATTAGGATCCTTTGCAACTATTTGCTCAACAATCTCTTTATATTTTTCAACATTTCCCATTTTATAGAAAATATCAGCTTCAGCTTGCATTAAAGAAGTATCTTCAGGATTTTCCTTTTTAGCCATTTCCATAGCTTTCATAGCTTCTTCATCTTTTCCTTGACTAATATAGATAAGTGCTATATTCTTAGTAATCTCAGATTTTTTTGAAGGGCTCTTCTTAGTTTCTGGCTTGATGTGAGTTCCTGCTTTTATAGAAAGATCCATTACTTGTTTAGAATCAAAAGGTTCTACTGTACCTGTTTCTTTATTAGTAGCTGTATATATTTCTTCGATTCCATTAAACCCAAGATCTACTAATTCTCCATAATATTTTAAAGCTGAATCATAATCCTTTCCATTAACTGCATTAGAAGCCGCATAATATAGATATAATGTATCAGCTTTATTAAGTTTATACCCTAAGTATAATTTTTCTGCTGCCACATCATTCTTACCTGCTCTTTGATCTTCAACTGCGGTTTCAACTAAGGACTGACGTACTGCTTGTAATCCAGCATTCGCTTGTTCAGTATATTTAGAACTACCTGAAGCTTCTTCGATTTCCAATACTTTTTTATAAGCCATTGCAGAACTTTCTATTTTTTCCAAGGACTTATCTGATGATGATGAAGTAACTTGTCCTTTAAGAAAATAGTATTGCGCTTTCATCTTATCATCAGCTGCTTCTAACTGACCTTCGGCTGCTTTCAACGCATCATTTGCTGTTTCTAAATTACCAGATTTCAATGCTTTCTTCGCCGCACTAAGTGCTTTCTTCTGTGAAAATCCTACAGCACTGATTGTTAAGAAAAAGGCTATAATAAATTTAGTTCTCATTACTTGTGTTTTTTATGGGATTCTTTTTATTTGTTTGTTAATTAATCAATAGTCGTGCCATCTGTGACATCGTCTTCATTTTGCAAAGATATGTCATTTTCTTCAATATTCTCATCAATATCTTCAACATCGTCGTCCTCGTGCATTACTTTTGCAACTGCAGCAATAGAATCTTTACCTTTAAGATTAATTAGACGAACTCCTTGAGTAGCGCGTCCCATAACCCTTAAATCCTCTACTGCGAGTCTTATTGCGATCCCTGATTTATTGATAATCATTAAGTCATCAGAGTCCGTTACATTTTTTATAGCAACTAACTTACCTGTCTTATCAGTAACCGAAATTGTTTTTACACCTTTTCCTCCTCGATTAGTTATTCTATAGTCTTCTAATCGTGAACGTTTACCATATCCATTCTCAGAAACAACCAAGATGTTACTCTCCATATCATTTACAGCCACCATTCCGATAACTTCGTCTGCATCATCTGCAAGTCGAATTCCTCGCACACCAGATGCTCCACGTCCCATTGGTCTTGTTTTTTCTTCTTCAAAGCGTATCGCTTTCCCTGATTTAACCGCCAACATTACCTGGCTCTTTCCATCGGTAAGTTTTGCTTCTAACAATTCATCGTTATCTTTAATCGTGATAGCATTTATACCATTAGTTCTCGGTCTAGAATATTGCTCTAAAGATGTCTTCTTTACCTGGCCTTTTTTAGTAGCCATAATCACATAATGAGAATTAATATACTCTTCGTCTTTAAGATCTTGAGTACAAATAAATGCTTTTACTTTATCATCATTCTCAATATTGATTAGGTTTTGAATAGCTCTTCCTTTTGATGTTTTACTCCCTTCAGGAATTTCATACACTCGCATCCAGAAACATTTTCCTTTCTGAGTAAAGAACAACATATATTGATGATTGGTTCCTACAAATAAATGCTCCAGAAAATCTTCATTACGAGTAGTACTTCCTTTTTGACCTACTCCTCCTCTATTTTGTTTTTTATATTCGTTTAAAGATGTCCTTTTAATATAACCTGCATGAGAAATAGTAATAACTACTTTCTCATTAGGGATCATATCTTCTATACTAAGGTCTCCACCAGCATATTCTATCTGAGAACGACGAGCATCTCCATACTTATCTTTTACTTCAAGAAGTTCTTCCTTAATAATAGTCATTCGACGTTCTTTTTTGTCAAGAATATCCTTAAGGTCTTCAATGGTTTTCATTAACTCATCATACTCCAAACGCAATTTATCCTGCTCCAGTCCAGTCAATTGGCGCAAACGCATCTCTACAATTGCTTTGGCTTGAATTTCTGAAAGTTTAAATCGTTCGATAAGTTTAGCTCTTGCCTCATCAGCATTAGAAGAAGCTCTGATTAACTTAATAACTTCATCAATATTATCCGAAGCAATAATTAACCCTTCAAGAATATGTGCTCTCTCTTCTGCTTTTCTAAGTTCATATTTTGTTCTGCGCACCACAACTTCATGTCTATGCTCAACAAAATGATGAATCATTTCTTTTACATTTAATAACTGCGGTCTTCCATTAACCAATGCAATATTATTTACACTAAAAGAAGATTGTAATGCAGTATATTTATATAAAAGGTTAAGTACTATATTAGGGATCGCATCTCTCTTTAGAATATATACGATACGCATTCCTTTTCTATCAGATTCATCTCTAATGGTCGAGATACCGTCTATTTTCTTATCATTTACAAGATCGGCAGTTTTCTTAATCATATCTGCCTTATTTACTTGATAAGGAATTTCAGATACAATAATACATTCTCTTCCATTTACCTCTTCAAAACTAGCTTTGGCACGCATTACGATCCTACCTCTACCCGTTTTAAAAGCTTCTCTTACTCCGTCATATCCATATATAATACCACCTGTTGGAAAATCAGGTGCTTTAATGTGCTGTATTAATTCATCTATTTCAATGTCGTTATTATTGATATACTCAATAGTTCCATCAACAACTTCGCTTAGATTATGAGGTGGCATATTGGTTGCCATACCCACTGCAATACCAGAAGCTCCATTAATTAATAATCCTGGAACTCTACTTGGTAAAACCGTAGGTTCTTGTAATGTATCATCGAAGTTAAAAGTATGATCAACGGTATCTTTCTCTATATCAGCAAGCATATCTTCTGATATCTTTCTCATTCTGGCCTCCGTATATCGCATTGCTGCAGGGCTATCACCATCTACTGAACCAAAGTTACCTTGACCATCTACAAGCATATATCGCAAACTCCATTCCTGTGCCATACGTACCATGGTATCGTACACAGATGTATCCCCATGAGGGTGATACTTACCAAGAACCTCACCTACAATTCTTGCAGACTTCTTATGAGCACTATTAGCTTTAACGCCTAACTCATACATACCATATAAAACTCTTCTGTGAACTGGTTTAAGACCGTCTCTAACATCAGGAAGTGCACGTGATACAATCACTGACATCGAATAATCGATGTATGCAGACTTCATCTCATCCTCTATATTGATAGGTATTAGCTTTTCTCCTTCTGCCATAAAAATTATTTTATTCTAAAATTGATTTTATTAAACGCGCTAATTTAAGTAAATTAAGACGGTTTTAACAGCCAATAGCCTTTCTAATATCAGTAATTTATTAACAACTTTAACGACTCATATCGTTAATAAGTCTACAAACATAGATTTTGATTATTACCGCTTTTTTTGTCTATTTACTCAAAAAAGTAAATAATCTATTAGATTAACTATTTAGTTCACCTAAATTAGAACAATCGAAGTTCTACAGAAATATGACAATTCATAGCATAATGTCATATTGGTTGTTAATCATGGTTAAAAGGAATAGTTTTTGCCAATGTAATTTTAAAAATTACTATATTTAGTAATAAAGAAACAGAGAAAAAGAAAGAAACGAATTATATGGATGATAATTTTTCACCTAGAGTCAAAGATGTAATTGCATACAGTAAAGAAGAAGCACTCAGGTTAGGGCATGATTTTATTGGAACAGAGCATCTAATGTTAGGACTTTTGCGTGATGGAAGTGGAAAAGCAATTAATATCCTTGATGCGTTAGATATAGATTTAACAAATTTGAGAAGAAAAGTTGAAATTCTTAGCCCCGCAAATCCTAATGTGGCAGTAGCCTCAAATGAAAAAAAGAATTTACACTTAACAAGACAGGCAGAAAGAGCATTAAAGACTACTTTTTTGGAAGCAAAGTTGTTTCAAAGCTCTTCAATCAATACTGCACATTTGTTATTGTGTATTTTAAGAAATGAAAACGATCCAACTACCAAACTATTAAATAAACTTAAGGTAGATTATGATAATGTTAAAGATCAATTTAAATTTATGATTGCTAACGAAGAAGAATATATAGAAAGCCCAAAGGCAGAATCATTTTCTGAAGATGATGACATGTCTGGAGATGCATCAAAAGAAAATCCTTTCAATTCGCCTACTGGAGGTGCTAAAGCTAACAAAAAATCTAAAACTCCTGTATTAGATAATTTTGGTAGAGACCTAACTGCTATGGCAGAAGAAGGAAAGTTAGATCCTGTTGTAGGAAGAACTAAAGAAATCGAACGAGTTTCGCAAATACTTAGTAGAAGAAAAAAGAACAACCCTCTTCTTATAGGAGAACCTGGTGTTGGTAAATCTGCTATTGCTGAAGGGCTGGCACTTCGAATCGTTAAAAGAAAAGTATCTCGCATATTGTTTGATAAAAGAGTAGTTACACTGGATTTAGCCAGTTTAGTTGCTGGAACTAAATATCGAGGACAGTTTGAGGAACGTATGAAAGCTGTCATGAACGAATTAGAAAAGAATGATGATATTATTCTTTTTATTGATGAAATTCATACAATAGTTGGAGCTGGTGGTGCCACTGGAAGCTTGGATGCTTCTAATATGTTTAAACCCGCACTTGCAAGAGGTGAAATACAATGTATTGGAGCTACTACTCTGGATGAGTACAGACAATACATTGAAAAGGATGGCGCATTAGAAAGACGTTTTCAGAAAGTTATAGTTGAACCTACCAATATCGAAGAAACTATAGAAATCCTGAATAACATCAAAGAAAAATATGAAGAACATCATAATGTAAGTTATACAGATGAAGCTATTCAAGCCTGTGTAAAACTTACGAATAGATATATGACAGATCGTTTTTTACCAGACAAAGCTATCGATGCTTTGGATGAAGCAGGATCCAGAGTACATATCACTAATATAGATGTTCCTAAAAAGATTTTAGATCTTGAAAAAAAACTAGAGGAAGTTAGAGAACTTAAGAATAGCGTCGTAAAAAAACAGAAGTATGAAGAAGCGGCCAAACTTAGAGATGATGAGAAAAATCTTGAAAAAGAATTAGGTCAAGCTCAGGAACAATGGGAAAAAGACTCTAAACTTCATAAAGAAACGGTTGATGAAGAAAATGTTGCTGATGTTGTATCTATGATGACAGGTATTCCTGTAAATCGTATTGCACAAACAGAAAGCAATAAACTTGCGGAACTGCCAGAATTAATTAAAGGTAAAGTGATTGGGCAAGATGAAGCAGTATCTAAGGTAGTGAAAGCAATCCAAAGAAACCGTGCTGGATTAAAAGATCCTAATAAACCTATCGGGTCTTTTATATTTCTTGGACAAACTGGAGTTGGTAAAACCCAATTAGCCAAAGTACTAGCAAGAGAGCTCTTTGATAGCGAAGACACACTTATACGTATCGATATGAGTGAGTATATGGAAAAATTTGCGGTATCAAGACTTATAGGAGCTCCTCCTGGATATGTTGGTTACGAAGAAGGTGGTCAACTTACCGAAAAAGTAAGAAGAAAACCATATGCAGTAATCCTTTTGGATGAAATTGAAAAAGCGCATCCAGATGTCTTTAATATGATGCTTCAAGTTTTAGATGATGGTTATCTTACCGATAGTCTTGGTCGAAAAATTGATTTCAGAAATGCGATCATTATTATGACATCCAATATTGGTGCACGTAAACTTAAAGATTTCGGACAAGGTGTTGGTTTTGGAACTAGTGCAAAAAAGACGCAATCCGATAGCTATGCTAAAGGAGTGATAGAAAATGCATTAAAAAAAGCATTTGCACCTGAATTCTTAAACAGAGTGGATGATGTCATCGTATTTAATGCGTTAGAACGTGAAGATATCCATAAGATTATTGACATCGAATTAGATAAATTATATGGTAGAATCAGAGGTCTAGGATATGATTTAGCATTAAGTGAAAAGGCGAAAGATTATATCACTGAGAAAGGATTTGATAAACAATATGGAGCCAGACCACTTAAGAGAGCGATTCAGAAATACATTGAAGATGCTTTAGCAGAAGAAATTATAAGTGCTCAATTACAAGAAGGCGATAGTATATTTATGGATTTAGATGATAACTCTAATGAATTGACTATAAATATTAAGAAAGCCGAAAAGTCGACTGAATCATAATCAATATAGTTTACTGTAAAAAAAGCTTCTGTTTTTAACAGAAGCTTTTTTTTGTATCTAATTATAGCTAATTACTAATTATGTATAAGCATTTCTTTCACCCTTAAATCCTTAGCATAATAGAATTCAAATAAAAGCTCTAAGCAGACTCTTTATCAAACCTTTAGTCAAAAAACAAAACTAGATACACTAAAGGGGAAAAAACCCTAAAGAACACCTAATACACACACCTTATATATGAATAAAAATATATATTTGCAAAACCTAAAAACCACCCAATGATCAAATCTTATGTATTAGATTTTTGCCAAATAGAAATCCATAAGGACTATCTAAAGGTCATTATTAATGAAGGGGTTACAGTTTCTCCTAAACACAATGATGTACTACTGGATATAGTCGAGAAGCATTTCAAAAATAAAGCATTCGTATATATCACTCATCGTCTTAACTCTTATTCTATAAACCCTACCATATATCTAGAAACTGCCAAAATCAAAAACTTGATTGGGTTTGCAGTGGTTTCAAGCGATCCACAACAAAAATTACAGACTAAAGTTGAAAAGACATTTTTTAATAAAGAATTCAGGCAATTTGACACTATGGAGTCTGCTTTAACATGGAAGAAGAAGCTTCTAAAAAATGATATCGATTAATTTATAATGTTTTCAGAAAGAATAACCACTAAAACAAAGTGTAGTTTTACCGTATGCTTAGGGTTGGATTTTTGTAATTGGCAATTTTATCGTAACTTATTAAAAAAATTAACCATACTTAAATAGTAGTTTTGTACTTAATTTATGACAAAATACTATGATTTAGGTTTCGCTAAAGTTGAAGTTCAGGAAAATTATATTAAAAACACAATTGAAGAAGGTTTTTTAGTAATGCCTAAGCACAACAATCTTTTAATTGAATTTGTCACCAAATACTTCAGTGATATACCGTTTGTTTATATTTCTAATAGAGTTAATGTATATTATGTTGACCCAATGGTATACTACGAAGCAAGAAAAATTAATAACCTTATGGGTATTGCAGTAGTATCTAAAAACCCTAGACAAAAAAAATTAACTGAATTAGAGAGTAAATTTTTCACTAAAGAATTAGAATATTTCGCTAATATCAGAGACGCACTAGAATGGAAGAATAGAATACTTAAAAATTAAATTTGATTTTAACGAAAGTTATTTTCTCTTTTTATTTCTATAAGATTATATTGCATCCATTAATATTTTTTTAACCAATCTATTTATATCCCCAATGATTAGATTATACGAACTAGACTTTTGTAGATTAGAAATACATAAGGATTATGTATTAGCAATTATGCATGAAGGCATTATTGTTTCTGTAGAAAACAATTCTATTCTAATTAAAATTGCAGAAAAACATTTTAAAAAAACTCCTTTTGTATACATTACACATCGAATCAACTCATATTCTGTTGATCCAATTGTATATATAAAAACTGCAAAAATCCCTAATCTTTTAGGCTTTGCTGTAGTATCAAACGATCCAATACAAAAAACTCTAACTAAATATGAGAAATCTTTTTTTAACAAGGAGTTTCGAAGATTTGACGATATCAAATCTGCTTTAGCTTGGAAAAATGAAATGATAAAAAAACATCCTTCTGGAGCGATGTCTTTTCAAAAACAAAAAAAGAGAATCATCTGATTCTCTTTTTTTGTTTTTGAAATATTGTTTCTAATTACTTAGCAATATTAACTGCTCTGGTTTCTCTAATCACAGTTATTTTAACCTGACCAGGATATGTCATATCAGTTTGTATTTTTTGAGAAATCTCAAAAGATAGGCTAGCCGCTCTTTCATCATTTACTTTCTCACTTTCCACAATGACACGTAATTCTCTACCAGCTTGGATCGCATATGCTTTCTTTACTCCACTAAAGCCAAAAGCAATGTCCTCTAAGTCTTTTAATCTTTGTATATACGAATCTAATACTTGTCTTCTTGCTCCTGGTCTTGCTCCACTAATAGCATCACAAACCTGGACTATAGGTGAAATAAGAGCTGTCATTTCTACCTCATCATGATGCGCTCCAATTGCATTACACACATCTGGTTTTTCACCGTACTTTTCTGCCCATTGCATTCCAAGAATCGCATGAGGAACTTCGGTTTCCGTATCTGGTACTTTTCCAATATCATGCAATAATCCTGCTCTTTTAGCTAATTTAGGATTAAGACCTAATTCTGCCGCCATAACTCCGCATAACTTAGCTACTTCTCTAGAGTGTTGCAATAGGTTTTGTCCATATGAAGAACGATACTTCATTCTACCAACAGTTTTTATTAACTCTGGATGCAACCCATGAATACCAAGATCAATTACTGTTCTTTTACCCACTTCAATAATCTCTTCATCAATCTGCTTTCTTGTTTTCTTCACAATCTCTTCAATACGGGCAGGATGAATTCTACCATCAGTCACCAGTTTATGCAATGATAAACGAGCTACTTCTCTACGCACAGAATCGAAACAAGAAAGTATAATAGCTTCAGGAGTATCATCAACTATAATCTCAACTCCAGTAGCAGCTTCTATTGCTCTAATATTTCTACCTTCACGACCTATAATACGTCCCTTAACGTCATCACTTTCAATATTAAAAACAGAGACACAATTCTCTACAGCTTCTTCAGTTCCAATTCGCTGAATTGTATTAATAACAACTTTCTTAGCCTCTTGTTGTGCTGTTAATTTAGCTTCTTCAATCGTACTTTGAATCAAAGACATCGAATCAGTTTTCGCTTGTTCCTTTAAAGATTCTACGAGTTGTTCCTTAGCTTCTTCTGCAGATAACCCTGATATTACCTCCAATTGTTGTACCTGACTTTTATGAAGTTTTTTTAACTCACTTTGTTTCTTCTCAAGATACTCATTTCTATGATTGTAGTCTTTGATTTTTTGCTCAAGATCTGCATTCAATTTCTTGCCTTTAGATAATTCATTAGAAACCTGAGATTCTTTATCTCTGGTTCTTTTCTCAGCTTCTGCCATCTTTTTATCTCGAGACAAAATCACTTTTTCGTGTTCTGATTTTAGTTCAATAAATTTTTCTTTAGCTTGGAGTATTTTATCTTTCTTAATAGTCTCTCCTTCACTCTTAGCATCTCTAATAATACTTTGAGATGTTTTTTTAGCGCTTTTGACAATTTCTGAAGCTTTACTGCGCTCAAGAATTTTAGCGATAATAAAACCTATCACCAAACCCGCCACAGCCGCTATAATCAAAAATATAATGTTATCCATAATCCTAGTTAGTGTTTATATATAAAAAAAGCCTGCACTAGTTGGGTTTTGTATAAACTCTGTAAAAACAGGTTTAGGGCTAACAAGTTGCTCAAAAATCCGTGAAACTGAAATACATCAGCACGGCACGCTTTTACAACTTAAACTCACCCTTTTGAAATAATTCTTGTTGAGTTTATCAAAAAATAATAACTAGTGCAGGCAGTAACCTTATTTATTTTAATGAACGTTTATGATAGATGATCTTGCAACAAATTATTCAGGATATTTAATCTATCCATAACATTTATTTCATCACTATCTTTATCTATAACCTTTTGTTCTACTTGTGCTGCAAACTGTAAAGCACACATTGCTAATACATCTTGCTTATCTCTCACTGCATAACTTTGCTCAAATTGCTTAATCATGGCCTCAATTTTCTTAGCTGCTTTACGTAACCCTTCTTCCTGATCTGGATTAATAGTTAATGGATATACACGATCCGCAACTGATAGTTTGATTTTTAATTTATCCGCCATATTTTAAACTACTCAGATAGTTGTGCAATACACACATCAATCTCCTTTATTAAGGCATTTATTTTGAGCTTGGTTTCCCTTTTGTATTCGTCACTGCCTAGCATTGCGCTTGCATTCTTGAGTGCACTGAATTTTTCTTCCCATTGCTTTAATTGATCTAACTGAAGCTCTGAATTAGACTCCAGGCTTTTTATTTTATCTTTAAGATCGGTGTTTTGTTGTTTCAATAATTCATACTTATGAAGCAACTTACTTATCCTATTCTCAAGAGAATCAACAATTTCAATTAAATCACTCATTATAATTTCACACAATACTTCGTTACACAAAGTTAACATACCAATTGAAAAAACCCAATAGTTTTTAAACTAATTTCGATGCGTATATTTCTAATGAATCAAGTGATTAATTTATAGCTCTTTAGTTTTTAAATTAAACATCACTTTAATTTTAAACACTAAATATTTACATTTACGATCTATGCGAGTAATTACAATATTTTTATCCTTATTCTTTTTTATCGGATATAGTCAAAATAATCTTCCTAAAGATTATTTTATGAATCCTTTGGATATTCCTTTAGCCGTTTCAGGAACTTATGGAGAACTACGGTCTAATCACTTTCATTCTGGGTTAGATCTAAAAACTGAAGGGCAAGAAGGTTTAAAAGTATATGCATCTGCATCTGGTGCAATAACGAGAATAAAAATTTCTCATTTTGGATATGGAAAAGCTATGTATATTACACATCCTAATGGATATACATCAGTATATGCGCATTTACAAAAATTTGCTCCAGAGATAGAAGCATACATTAAAAAAAGACAATATGCCAAAGAGTCCTATCAAATAGAATTATTCCCAAAAACAGGAGCTTTATCGGTAAAGAAAGGTGATGTCATCGCCTATAGTGGAAATACTGGTGGAAGTGGTGGTCCGCATTTACATTTCGAAATAAGAGATGCAAAAGCCAGGCCGATGAATCCTATGAGTTTCGGTATAGATGTAAAGGATACTAAAAAACCAACTATTAATAGTGCTTGGATATATAGCTTGGATAATAACGCTCATGTAGACGGAAATCAACAACCCAATAAATTAAGATTAATACCACAAGAAGATGGTAGTTATAAAGCAGCAAGTGTTACTGCATATGGTAAGTTAGGAATTGGAGTTTCTGTGATAGATCAACAAAATCTAGCTGCAAATAAAAATGGAGTTTATGAAATCTCAACAGCGCTAAATGGTCAGAAAAACTTTGCTTTAAAAATGAATCGTTTTTCATTTTCTGAAACCCGTTATATTAATAGGCTTATTGATTATTCTCATTATAAAAAGAACCGAAGTAGAGTAACTAAACTTTTTATAGAAAACAACAATCCTCTTTCTATATATGAAAATGTGGTAAATGATGGTGTTTTTGTCGTAGAAGACAGCTTATCTTATACAGTGAAGGTATTTGTAAAAGATTTTAAAGACAATACTACTATAATTAGTATTCCAATTGAAGGAAAACAAGTTTCTGAAATCGCAAAAAAAGAAATCTCAAAAACCCCATACCACGCACAATCAAATCAAAATTTTACATATAGCTCAGGAATTTTTGATGTATACATTCCTAAAAACAGCTTATATGAAAATACATATTTAGATATCGAAGCGAATGGTGATACCATAAAAATTCATCAAGACGAGATCCCAATGCACAAAAACATGACGATTGCATTTGATGTTTCTAACTATAGTGAAGCTGATAAGAAAAGATTATATATAGGGAGATTAGGATATAGGAATGATCATTATTATGTAAAAACTAATAAAAAAAATAATCGTTTTTCTGCAAGAACCAGAACCTTTGGCACATATTCTCTATTTACCGACACAGAAAAACCAACTATAGTCCCAATTAATGTTTCTGATAAAAAATGGATGTCCAAGGCTAATTTTTTAAAAATTAAAATTAATGATGCTGATTCTGGTATTGCAAGTTACAGAGCAACTATTAATGGAAAATACATTTTAATGGAATATGATTACAAAACTGGAATGCTCGTTTATGATTTTAATGACCAAGTAATTTCGGACACGGAAAATAAATTTAAACTTATTGTGTTAGATAAAGTAGGAAATAATACTACATTTGAAACAATATTCTTTAGAAAACCGTAAATAGATATTCTTTGAAAAATCTTCACTCGCTCCTCATTGTTTGTTTAGTTTTTATAAGCTTCAGTACTTTAGCACAAGACGCCGTTGTAAAAGGTGTAATTTTAGATGAGTCAAATAGGCCAATATCAGGAGCTAATATCTCATTTGAAAACGACGGTACTCTATCTAATGAAAATGGTGTATACGTGCTTAACATTCCTTCAAATAAGGATGTAACGATAAAAATAAGTTATATAGGTCTAAAAGATATCACCTTCACCATTAATCTAAAAGAAAATCAGCAATATGAGCTAAATCCAATACTAAAAACCGATATAGAACAAATCAGTGAAGTTGTGATTACGGGCCGAGAACAAAAAATAGTAGAAGGAATCATCACTTTAGATCCCGAAACCATACGTGTCACTCCATCCGCTAATGCTGGTGTAGAAGGATTGTTAAAAACACTTCCTGGAGTAAGTTCTAATAATGAACTAAGTACGCAATACACTGTTAGAGGAGGGAATTTTGATGAAAATCTTGTATATGTCAATGAGATAGAAGTTTATAGACCCTTCTTAATTCGCTCTGGGCAGCAAGAAGGATTAAGTTTTGTAAACACTGATCTGGTTAGAAATGTAGATTTCTCTGCTGGAGGGTTTCAAGCAAAATATGGAGACAAACTTTCTTCAGTATTAGATATTACTTACCGAAGACCGACAAGATTCGATCTAACAGCGAATTTAAGTTTACTAGGAGGTAGTATAGCAGCAGGTGGAATCACTAAAGATAAAAAATTTGCTGGAGTCGTTGGTGTACGTTATCGCGACAATAGTCTTTTGGTAGATGCTCGACAAACAGAAACTAATTTCAGACCTAGGTTTGCTGATGTTCAAACCTATCTTTCTTATAATTTTTCTGAAAAATTTGAATTAGGCTTTCTTGGTAATATCGCCATTAACAGATACGATTATGAACCGTTAACTCGTCAAACAAATTTTGGTACCATTACAGAACCTATAGCTCTAACTGTTGTTTACGATGGTCAGGAGGAAGATCGATATGAAACATATTTTGGTGCTTTAAAAGGTACATATCAAGCTAATGACAATTTAACTTTAAAATTAATTGGATCCGTATATCATACACAAGAACAAGAACATTTTGATATTTTCGCTCAATATTTTCTTGGAGCGGTTAATACAGATATTGGTAGTGAAGACCTTGGAGACGTAGAGTTTAGCGAAGGTATCGGATCTCAACTGACACATGCGAGAAATGACCTTGATGCTTTGATTTTTAATTTAGAGCATAAAGGAACCTATATTGCAGACGAACATCAAATTGATTGGGGAATAAAATATACCTCAGAGGATATCAGAGATAGAATTCAGGAGTATGAGGTTATAGATTCTGTTGGATTTTCCATTAGACCACCTGGAACATTCATCAACGATCAACCATACAACCCTAACGCAAGTCCAATTGTACCTTTCACAAGTGTAAGAGCTACAAACATGGTAAACATTGACAGGTTTTCGGGATATGCTCAATATAGTTTACGAACTAATCTAAAAGAACATGAAATTTGGGCAAATGTTGGAGTTAGAGCACATAATTGGAATGTTTCTGGAGATGGAATTACCAGTAATTTTCAAACCGTTTTTAGTCCAAGAGCTCAATTAGCTATTAAACCTGATTGGAAAGCAGATATGATATTTCGTCTTTCTGGTGGGTGGTATCATCAACCTCCATTTTACAGAGAACTTAGAGATTTTCAAGGAACCGTACAACCAAGTGTAAAAGCTCAGCAATCCATTCATATTGTAGCAGGTAATGATTATAGCTTTAATATGTGGAATAGACCGTTTAAACTAACCACAGAGTTATACTATAAAACGCTTACAGATGTCAACACGTACACCATAGAAAACGTACGTATTCGATATCGAGCTAATAATAATGCCGAAGCATATGCTACAGGTTTTGATCTTAGACTTAATGGTGAATTTGTACCTGGAACTGAAAGTTGGTTTAGTTTAGGTCTTCTTAAAACTGAAGAAAATCAGGATAACAGAGGATATATTGATAGACCAACAGATCAAAGGGTTAAAGTTGGTGCGCTATTTCAGGATTATGTCCCAACAATTCCTAATTTAAAAATGTATCTCAATCTTGTATATCAAACTGGATTACCAGGAGGATCTCCAACCAATGCAGATCCTTATAATTTCCAAACTAGATTACGTGATTACAGAAGAGCTGACCTGGGTATTTCTTATATAATAGTAGATCAAAAAATCCGACGAAAAGAAGGAAGTTTCTTTAATAAATTCAAAGAATTAAATATTGGGTTTGAAATATTTAATCTTTTTGACAACCTTAATTCTATAACAAATACTTTTGTTAGGGATGCCGCTTCAAAACAACAATTTGCCATTCCGAATTTCTTAACGCAACGAGTTTTTAATGTACGATTGGGAATGAAGTTTTAATCCTGCATAAACTCTTTTAAAACACTAACCACATAGTCAACTTCTTCTTTGGTATTAAACTTTGAAAAAGAAAATCTAACAGAAGGTTTTAACATATCTTCTTCAGAAAGGATTTCTGTAAGTACATGAGAGCCTTTGCCACTTCCACTCTGACAAGCACTTCCTTTAGAACAAGCTATTCCTTTAATATCTAATTGAAATAACAGAATACCTGCTTTTTCTTGGGATATAGGAAGACAGACGTTTATTAAAGTATATGTGCTATGTTCTAAATCACAACAATTAGCATTAAACTTCACACCTTCAATATTTTCTTTTAACTGATCAACAAAATATTGTTTAAGGTTAGAAATGTATGCTTTTTCTTCATCCATATGCTCATATGACAACCTCAATGCCTCATCCATTCCTACAATATTATGAACACCTTCAGTTCCTCCGCGATATCCTCTCTCCTGCTCTCCTCCATAAATAAGAGGTTTTAAACCAGAGTTTTTCCTAATATAGGCAAAACCAACTCCTTTTGGCCCATGAAATTTATGTGCACTAACCGCTGTAAAGTCAACATCTAATTCATTAAGATTCACATCAAGATGTCCTATAGATTGCACCATATCACTATGAAAAAGTGCTTCATATTGCTTACAAAAGCTTCCTACTTTTTGAATATTTAAAATAGTACCAACTTCGTTATTTACATGCATCAAACTTACTAAGGTCTTTTCTGAAGAATTCTTTAATAAATCCTCTAAATGCCCATAATCTATAGATCCATTACTTTGAATATTTACATAGCTTACCGAAATATCAGTATTTGCCTGTATTTCCTGAACTGTATGCAAAACTGCATGATGTTCTATCTTAGAAGTAATAATATGCTTTACTCCCAAATCCCTCACTGCACTATTTAAAGCTAAATTATCAGCTTCAGTTCCTCCAGACGTAAAAATAATCTCGGATGCCTTAACACCTAAATATTTAGCTATGTTCTTACGAGCTTGTTCAATATGATTCTTGGCAGATCTACCAAATCCATGAGTAGAAGAAGGATTCCCGTAATCCTCTCTTAAAACAGTAATCATTCTATCAATTACTTCTGGACGCAATTGCGTGGTTGCCGCGCTATCGAAATAAACCTTTTGCATTAAATTTAAAAAATTAGTTATTGATCAGTGAAAAATTCTAATTAATGCAAAAATGAGCTATGACTTTTATCATATCTTCATTTTACATCCGCAAATCTAATTCAAATAAAATTATTTTCCTCACCACACGTTATAATCTTTCAATTCCTTTATTTTTGTCGAAACATTAAAAAAAGTAGAACAAACTAAACATGTGCGATTTTTGTTCGTCTTTATCATACATAACTCTTTTTTGGAAATTATGATCTGATAAAATTTTTCAAGAATAAAAAAAATAATTTGTTACTAACTTTCAAAATACAATCAGTGAAAAAGCTATTTCTTTTACTTATATCCTTAACTATTGTTTCTTGTGATGATGGAGATATTATCGTAACTAGTTTTGAGTTTGATGATGTTGACCTGCAACTTTGTAAAGGCTCTGCTACTGATGAATTTGTATTCTTTAAAATTAATACATCTATAAATGAAGCAATCTCTTATAACTTTATAGATGCAGAATATTCAGATACCATTCCTACAACAACACCTATAACTTTTGAATTATCAAATACTGATAATGGTTTTACATATAGACAATTTAACAATACTATTACAGCTGATTACTATTGTAGTAACATACCAGACAGTAATATTATAGTAACTGAAGAGTTGATAGGTGTTTCTGGACAAACAGAAATCATTAATGAAATTGTCAATGAAGATGATAATGATGGTGTAGCATCAGCTTTAGAAGCTCCTGATATGATTGAACCAGATGAAGACATGGACAATGATGGTGTACCAAACTATCTGGATGATGAAATAGACGATCCTATGATTGGAGATGTGAACAATATGATTGAAGATGGATACAATCACGATGATGATAACATCCCTAGTTTTAAGGATCAGGACGATGATAATGATAATGTACTAACAAGTGTAGAATTACCTAATAACGATCCTAATGATGAAAGTTTTCTAGATACTGATGGTGATAACATTCCTAATTATATTGATGAAGATGATGATGGAGATGGGATATTGACAAGAAATGAAGATTTTGATGGTAATGGAAATCCAAGGGATGATGATTATGATAACGATGGTATTGCTAATTTTCTTGATGACGATGATGATGATGATGGAATTCTTACTATCAATGAAGATGCGAATAACGATGGTGATCCTACAAACGATGATAGTGATGGAGATATGATTCCAGATTATTTAGACACAGACAATGACAGTGATGAAAACAATCCTAACGCAGATGTACCTTCTAGTCTTGATAATACTGTAATTACTACTTTTAGGACTACTTTGTCAATTACAGACATTATTCTAAATGAGGTAAATGATCAATTCGAAGATAAAAACTTTTCTTTTGGTTTTAGAGATGAGATTATCCCTAAGACTACCAAAAAAAACTAGATTAATATTATGATTAACAAATTAAGTGTTTTATTATTACTTGTTCTTTTTTCGATTAGTTGTAGTGAAGGAGATATTATTGATATCTCTGTAGATCTTAACGGAGATTTACAGCATTGTTCTAATGAAAATGATAATACTTTTGTATTCTTCACAATAGAATCAGAAACCAATAGATCATTATCTGTAAATTTTTCAAGTTCTAGTTTTATAATTACTCCGACTACCGTTGCGGACATCTCTATAACAGAACCCACTATAATAACTCTAAATACTACAAGTAATCAATTCTTATATAGAGAATTTGACACGATGATTAATGGGAGTGAGTATTTCTGTAGTAGCATCCCTCCTAGTAATGTTAATGTAACTCAGGAATTAGTTAGTTCTAATGGAACCGCAGAAATTACATACGTTTTGACGGATGATACCAGTCCGACTGAAACTATTTACGCTAGAACGGTAACATTAAAAGGGGTTACTTTAGAAGGTAATGGTATAGCTATTAGGAGAGAAATTTTAGAATTAGGATCGGATAACATCAGTATCCCTAAATAATTATTTAGGGTTCTGAACTATGTATACTTCCATTGCACCAAGACCATATTTTTTATAGTCAGCGTCAGATATTCTTATATTGTCATATCTACCAAACAAATACTTAAGCTCCTCTTTAAGAACACCTTGACCAACTCCATGAATAAAAACAACACGAGGAATCCGTTTGTTTATTGCAAAATCCAATTGTCTTTTTGCTGTATCTAATTGTAGCATTACCATTTCATGATTTGTCATTCCTTTAGTAGATTTCACTAATTTATGCACATGAAGGTCTACTTCCATAGGTGGTATACTGCGTTCTTTAGGTTTTTGAATTGGTCTTTTGGGTTTTTTCTTAAAAACTTCTTTTTCCTGAAGATTCTTTTGTACTTCTTCATATGAAGGAGCAATCAAACTATCTGATTTTTCTATCACTAATTCACTCATCGTAAAAGTCATATCAAAACCATCTTCTGATGCTATAGTAACCTCATTTCCTACTACGGCTATAACAATTCCCTCAATCGGTTCATCTAATACTGATACTTTATCTCCAACCTTAATCATCATTACTTATTCTTCTTCCTCCAGGCTTTCTTTACGACTTACATCAACACTCTGCTCATTTGATCTGGATAACAAACTAGTATTGATCAGAAATAATCCACTCATTAAACAAACAATACCAACGCTTTGTAGATAATAATTTTTTTGAGAAGCACCTATTTCACTAATTAACAAAACCGCACCTCCAACTATAAGAAGTAAACTAATTATTTTTTTTAACTTCATCCTGTTCATTCTGCAAAAGTATCAAATTATAGAATTTTCTGCACATTAATTTTTTGAATACTCAAATTGCGTATATTGTGGTGCTTAATCATAAATTGACAGTGTTTGGAAAAATATATGTTACCCTGCATAAACAAGAAAATCTTCGGTGTTGATTGTTTGGGTTGTGGCATGCAAAGAGCAATTGCTCTTCTTTTAAAAGGTGAATTTGCAGCTGCATTTCATATGTATCCTGCTATTTACCCCTTATTATTTCTTCTTTTATTTTTAGGGTTCAATTTTTTTGTTAAATTTAAAAACGATTGGTTCGTTAAAATGGGCCTGCTATTAATAACTGTACTTACAATGGTTGTGAGTTATATAATCAAAATGAAATTTATTTTCAATTAATCAACTATTCATTATGGAAAAACAAACGTTACCTAACTCTACACTAATCCTTGTTTTTGGTATCCTATCTATTGTAGGATGCTGTTGCTATGGAATAGGAATTATTTTTGCAATTGTAGCATTAGTACTTGCCAAAAAAGCAACTGCTTTATATACTGAAAGCCCAGAATTATATTCAGGACATCAGAATGTTAAAACAGGTAAAATATTAGCGATTATCGGTTTAATATTGAGTGTCATCTATTTTGGATATATCATCTGGTTATTTACCACTATAGGATACGATGGTATCTTGGAAATGCAAAAAGAAATGATGGAACAATATGGAGGGTAATTCATTAACATAAAAATTAAACGAAACTGCCTAGGTATAAATTCTTAGGCAGTTTTTATCTAAATCTTTTACATAAATAAAATAAACTTGAATTTTTAAAATCAAATATATGGAAGCTAATCAACCAAGACCCAACAATCACCTAGCCTTAGCAATTATCTCTACAATATTATGTTGTCTAATTACTGGTATAGTAAGTATTATTTATTCTACACAGGTAAACACAAAATATGATGCAGGAGATTATGAAGGCGCCATGGCAGCCTCAAAAAATGCTAAATTATGGGGGTTAATCGGAATTATTGGAGGTGTTGCTGTTTGGATAGTGATGTTCTTAATATATGGTGTAGCATTATTTAGCGTCTTAGGTGCTAATGGAAATTTCTAAAAACCGAATATCTACATATGTAAAGTATGGGTACTTTCTTGCAATTGTACCCGTATTTTTTTTGTTACGATACTACTACCTAAATGATCCTGCCTTGAATACTGGAAATAGTTATTTCCCAGGCTGTATCTTTCATTCGCTTACAGGTTATCATTGTCCTGGATGTGGTAGTCAACGTGCTATCCATGATTTACTAAATGGTAGAATCCTTCAAGCACTGCAGCATAATTTTTTATTCATTATACTTGCAATGGTTGTAGTTTTCAAAGGCTATTATTATATTTCTAAAAAAGTTTTCAATAAAAATATAACGGATTGGACCTACAATAAATATTTAACCTACGCAATTTTGATATTAGTGATTTCATATTGGATATTACGAAATATCCCAGTTGCACCATTTTGTTATTTGGCTCCTTAGAAAGCAATATGTATATAAAAAAATGTCACTGACAAATATACTTCATCAATGACATTTATTATTTTAAAATAAATACTATAAGTTATACCTCAAATTCCTTAAGTGTCTTTGTTATAATCCCAACACAATCTAACAATTGTTCTTTATTCATTACTAATGGCGGTGCAAAACGAATAATATTACCGTGAGTTGGTTTTGCCAACAAACCATTTTCTTTTAGAGCCACACAAATATTCCAAGCCGTTTCACTCTCTTCATCATCATTAATAACAATTGCATTTAACAACCCTTTACCACGAACTAAATTAACGATATTAGATGTTTGTATATATGTATCAAGTTCTGATCTGAATAATTGACCTAGTTCTTCTGCATTCTCAGCAAGTTTCTCATCTCTAACGACTTCTAATGCAGCCATAGCAACCGCAGCTGCAACAGGGTTACCTCCAAATGTACTTCCATGATTACCTGGCTTAATTACACCCATGATATGATCATCAGCTAAAACTCCAGAAACAGGATATGCTCCTCCGCTTAATGCCTTGCCTAAAATCAGCACATCTGGTTTTACATTTTCATGATCAACCGCTAATAATTTTCCAGTTCGTGCAATTCCAGTTTGCACTTCATCTGCAATAAATAATACACCATGTTTTTTACATAAAGCTTTAGCTCTTGACAAGTAATCTTCAGAAGGTACATATACGCCTGCTTCACCTTGTATTGGCTCTACTAAAAACCCAGCTACATTAGTATTATTTTCTAACGCTTCTTCTAAGGCTTTCAAATTATCATATTCAATTTTGATAAATCCTGCAGTATATGGTCCAAAGTTCTTTCTGGCAACAGGGTCATTAGAAAAAGAAATGATCGTAGTTGTTCTTCCGTGAAAATTATTTTCGCACACGATAATCTGTGCTTCATTTTCTGCAATACCCTTTTTCTCGTATGCCCATTTTCTACAAAGCTTTAATGCAGTTTCCACCGCTTCTGCTCCAGTATTCATTGGTAATAGCTTATCAAAACCAAAATACTCAGAAACAAATTTCTCATATTCTCCTAGCTTATCATTGTAGAACGCACGTGAGGTTAATGTTAATGTTTGCGCTTGCTCCATCATTGCTCCAACAATTTTTGGATGGCAATGACCTTGATTTACCGCAGAATATGCACTTAAAAAATCATAATACTTTTTCCCTTCTACATCCCATACATATACACCTTCTCCTTTACTCAGTACTACTGGTAATGGATGATAGTTATGAGCTCCATACTTGTTCTCTAAATCGATTGCTTGTTGCGAAGTTAATTTTTCTAAAACAGCCATTTTTAATAATTTAAATTGATAAAATAACCATTCCTTCTCTACCTTTATCCTTTCGAAAAGACTCGAAAATTCAGCGTGGGAGAGAAATCATCCCTAAGAGAGTCGCAAATTACTAAATCTTTATTGATTATTTAATTTTACACGTCATAATCCCTCATAATTTTCATTTTAGCAAATCCACACACAATTATCACATTAAAACACAAAAATTTCCGATTCCTGTAAAAGAAAAAAATGACCATTTTAGCTTAATTAATTGTGTTACTAGGATATTTTTCCTGCCAATGATGAGATTTGAAGTTCTAATCTTTTAATTTCTCTTAATAATGCATTCTTATCCATTTGCATCCATGAAAATAACTTTAGCATTCCTGTGATCATCATACAAAAAAACCCTGCAGCAGTCCATTTTATTAATTCATTAGTGTTGTCAGTGTTTAAAAACTGAATTAAACAATATATAAAAAGCCCAAATACTACTAGATTTACAATAAACATCATCACAATAACCCAACTATTTCTTGTTTTGAAAAGCCCACCTACCATTTCCAATAGATTTTGCTCATCTAACTCATCATAAAACTTGGCTTCTTCTTGAGTTAATGTTTCTTTAATTAATTTATCAATGTCATTCATATTATTTTTCATAATTCTTGTTTTTTTATAATTAATTTTAATTTCTCTCTAGCGTTAAATAAACGAGACTTTACCGTTCCTGCAGAAACATGTATGATTCCACTTATTTCTTTAACGCTATACTCTTCTATATAAAAAAGATTCAATACCAACTGTTGTTTATAAGGTAACTTCTGAATAGCTTTTTTTAATAACATTAATGTATCTTGATACTCATCACTACTTTCTTGATTAGAATCAACAGGGATTGTTTTATAACTATTTAGATGCTCCAACTCTTTCTTTTGTTTTCGTAAATAATTAATAGCATTTCTAGTTACAATCGTTAATGCCCAGCTCCCAAAACGATTAACATCTTTTAAATCAGATATTTTTCCTAATATAGTATTCCAACTATCTTGAGCTATATCTTTAGAAATTTCTCTATCACCAGTATACCAATATGCTTGTTTACATAATTTGGCATGCCATCTTTTCACAAGAATTGCTGCAGCTTTCCTGTTTCCAGATTGGTATTGTAATACCAACAAAGAATCAAATGTTTTATTGGTGTTTATCATAGTGACCTTTATAATATAGACGTAGAAATTAAAATTAGGTTCATTTTTTTGTTTCTTTTTATAAGATAAATGGAATAATTAATAAGTATATGTTTTCTATTCTTATTTTTGCGCTATGGCAAGAAAGAAAAGAAAGCAAGTTTTTGAGAATATAGAAATAATCGATGCTGGTGCAAAAGGAAAGAGTATTGCTAAAGCTCCTGATGGGAAAATTATATTTGTAAACAATGCTGTTCCTGGAGATGTAGTTGACATTCAAACAACTAAGAAACGTAAAGCTTTTTATGAGGGCTCTGCAATTATTTTTCATAAAAAATCAGATAAACGTGTAGATCCTGCATGTAAACATTTCGGAACGTGTGGAGGCTGTAAATGGCAATTTATGGGATATGAGCATCAATTGGCTTATAAAGAACAAGAAGTAGTAAATAATTTGACACGCTTAGGAAAAATTGAATTACCAACTGTAACACCAATTCTGGGCTCTGAAGATCAATTTTTCTACAGAAATAAAATGGAATTTTCTTTTAGTGATAGTAGATGGTTGACATTGAAAGAAATCCAGAGTGATGCCGAAATTGGAAACCGTAATGCATTAGGGTTTCATATTCCTGGAATGTGGGATAAAATTTTAGATATAGATAAATGTCATTTACAGGAAGATCCAAGTAATGATATCAGAAATAAAATAAAGACATTTGCAACAGATAACAACTTATCATTCTACAATGCTAGAAATCAAAATGGGTTTTTGCGTACCTTAATGATGAGAATAGTATCTACTGGGGAAATTATGATACTGGTTCAGTTTTTTCATGAAGATGTAGAAAAAAGAACGTTATTATTAGATTATATCGTTTCTGAGTTTCCTGAAATTACTTCATTACAATATGTAATAAATTCTAAAGGAAATGATACAATCTATGATCAAGAAGTAATTTGTTATCATGGAAAAGATCATATAGAAGAAGAAATGGAGGGATTACGTTTTAAGATCAATGCCAAATCTTTCTACCAAACCAATTCTAAGCAAGCATATGAATTATATAAAATTACTCGTGATTTTGCTGGACTTACTGGTAATGAATTAGTATATGACTTATATACTGGTACAGGCACAATCGCTCAATTTGTTGCAAAAAAAGCAAAAAAAGTAGTTGGTGTTGAAGCGGTACCTGAAGCAATCGAAGATGCTAAGGCAAATGCGAAACATAATAACATTGATAATGTAGAATTCTATGTTGGTGATATGAAAAAAGTATTTACATCAGATTTTATTGCGACTCATGGCCAACCCGAAGTAGTTATTACAGATCCTCCAAGAGATGGAATGCATAAAGATGTTGTAGGTCAATTGTTAAATATCTCTCCAGACAAAATTGTATATGTAAGTTGTAATAGTGCAACACAAGCAAGAGATTTATCGTTATTAGATAGTATATATAAGGTAACTAAGGTACAACCTGTTGATATGTTCCCACAAACGCATCACGTTGAAAATGTAGTGTTACTTGAAAAAAGATAATTCATGAAATTATATAAAACTTTAATACTTAGTATTTGTAGCCTTGTTGCGCTCTATCTAAGTTCTAGTTGTGAACGCGACGATATCTGTGCAGAAGACACACCTACCACTCCGTTGTTAATTATCAAATTTATTGATGATGAGACGGTTTCTGACATTAAACAACCAGTGGATCTTGAAGTAAGATCTACGGATCCTTTAATTACTAATTCACTTCCTAATATTGTTTCAAGAGATTCGATACTTATACCTTTACGAACAGGTTCTCAAATAACAGAGTTTGAATTTATAATTAATGCCACCAATGAAGATCCTAATTTAGTAAATAGTGACGTTGTAAGTTTTCAATATACTGCAGTAGAAGAATATGTAAGTACTGCTTGTGGTTTTAGAGTTAGCTACGAAGGACTGACCAGAACATTAACTCAGGAAGAAAATGATGGAAATTGGATTAAAAGAATAACTATAGAAGAAGATAACGTTACCGATGAGACAGCTGCACACGTATTTATTTTTCATTAGTCTCCTGGTTTCAGGTACTATACTAAGTCAAGAAACTAATATTTCAGCAAGAGACACACTACCTCCATCCGAAAAGTATGGATTAAGAGTTGGAGTAGATATTGCTAGATTAATCAGAACTGCAATTAATGATGATTATTCTGGTTTTGAAATTAATGGAGATTATCGAATCTACAAAAATTATTATATCGCGGCAGAAATTGGCAATGAATCCTTATTACGAGATGAAACCAATATTGAAGTAGAAGGTTCTGGTAGTTATATCCGTCTTGGAGTTGATTATAACACCTATAAAAACTGGTATGGTATGCAAAACAACATCTATGCTGGGCTTAGATATGGGTTTTCTACTTTTGATCAAACATTAAATAACTATAGGATATTTACGGGTACAGACTTTTTTGACCTACCTGATACGCCTTCGGAAAATTTCAGAGATGAAAAAATAGAAGCCAAGAGTTTAACAGCTGGCTGGGTAGAATTAGTTTTAGGAATAAAAGTTGAAATTCTAAACAATCTCTATTTGGGCGCCAGTGTTTCTTTAAGGGGCATCGTTAATGAAAAAGATCCTAGCGTTATAATTGATGAAAATAACACCAGAACATTTGAGAATTTATTTATTCCTGGATACGGCAGAACCAATGATTTTAGTCAATTTGGCGTAGGGTACACATATACTATTAGTTATTTAATTCCTTTTGCGAAAAAGAAAAGGTAACATAAGTAGTTAAGGCTTGTTTTGAAATTTGGCTTTCTTGCTTCCAGCGTACATTTCATATTTTACTAAGCGTGATTCCAATTTACCGTTAAAAACTTTTATTTTTCTTGAAGGTCTGAGTCCTACATATTTCAAAGCTTCCAGATTAGAAGTAATAAACCACGCATTTGTATGTGGATACCCTTGTTTTAAGGTATCTCCTATTTGACCATAAAACTTTTCTTCGTCTAGTTCTAAACGTTCTCCATAAGGAGGATTAAAAACCATATGAAGTTGTTCTTCTCCTTCTTTAGAGGTATCGAAAAAATTGTCATCATTAATCGTAACAAAATCCGTAAGATTTGCATTCTCTACATTTTTCTTTGCTTTTCTAACTGCAGAAGGGGCCTTATCAAAACCAACAATAGCATGCTTGAAATCCCGTGTTTTGTTGAGGCAAGCTTCTTCTATCTTTTCGAACACATCCATATCCCAATCTAACCACTTTTCGAATGCAAACTCTTTTCTATTTATATTAGCTGGAATATTACATGCAATCATTGCCGCTTCAATTGCAATAGTTCCGCTACCACACATGGGATCCAAAAAATCACATTGCCCGTCCCATCCAGATAAAAGTAATAAACCTGCAGCCAGCACTTCGTTTATAGGAGCAATATTGGTTGCTGTTCGATATCCTCTATGATGTAAAGATCCGCCAGAACTATCTAACGAAACTGTACACATATCTTGTTGAATATGAATATTAATTGTCAAATCTGGGTAATCGGTATCGACATTTGGTCTTTTTCCCGTTTCCTTCCTAAACTTATCTACAATCGCATCTTTAGATTTTAAAGAAATAAATTGCGAATGCCTAAAAATAGTAGAATTTACAGTAGCATAAATAGCGAAAGAATCATTAGTGTCTAGATATTCATCCCAGCGAATTGATTGAATAAAATTATATAAATCCTTTTCATTACGAATTCTCTTGGAAGAAATAGGCTTTAATATTTTCAAGGCAGTTCTTACACAAAGGTTTGCTTTATACATAAAACCTGTATCTCCATAAAAACTAACCATTCGATTACCAACTTGAACCTTTTGAGCACCTATGTTTCTAAGTTCTTTTGCTAATATTTCTTCAAAACCAAAAAAAGTTTTGGCTACCATTTTAAATGAATTACTCACTATCTTCTTATTCACTATTATTAAACCGCAAAAATACATTAATTTTGCGCCCTATGCTAAAAGATTCAACAATGTGGTATGCATCATGGTTCGATACACCATATTATCATATATTATATAAAGATAGAGGTCACGAAGAAGCTCAGGAGTTCATGGATAACTTAACTAAGTATCTAAGCCTAGAGCCTGATGAAAAAATCCTAGATCTAGCCTGCGGAAAAGGAAGACATAGTGTTTATTTAAATCAATTAGGATTTGATGTTACTGGAGTTGACCTTTCTAAAAATAGTATCGAATATGCCTCTCAATTCGAAAATAAAACATTAAGATTTAGGGTACACGACATGTCAAAACCTTATTCTGAAAAGTTTTCGGCTGTTTTTAATCTTTTTACAAGTTTTGGTTATTTTGAAAAGGAAGAATGTAATCTCAGTACTATAAAAGCAATAAAATCCGATCTAAACGAGCAAGGTTTTGGAGTTATCGATTTTATGAATGTAGATTATGTTATAGAGAACCTTGTTCCTCAAGAAACTAAAGAAGTATCTGGAATAACATTTTATATAAAAAGATATGTTAAGGAAGGGTATATTTATAAAGAAATAAAATTCAATGATAATAATGAAGACTTTTTATTCACTGAAAGAGTAAAAGCGCTGAGCTTAAAAGATTTTCAAAATTATTTCGAAGAAGCTGAAGTCAGTTTGCTTGATGTTTTTGGCAATTACCAGCTTGAAAAATTTAATACTACAACTTCTCCTAGACTCATTTTGATTTTTAAATAGTGCACAATTATTTCTTATCCATATCTGCTGTTTTTATTGGTTCATTGATTGTTTATATATTCAAACCTAATAATCAAAAAAACCTTAAACTACTCTTATCATTTAGTGGAGCTTTTTTACTAGCCATTACCATTTTCAGTTTACTACCTGAAGTGTTTGAAGATCATCAATATGCCAAACAAACTGGTGTTTGGATTATGATAGGGATCTTACTACAAAAAGTATTAGAATATTTTTCGAAAGGAGCTGAACATGGTCACATACATATTAATAAGGAAACCAAAGAAATTCCAAAATTACTTTTCTTTAGTTTGGGGATTCATGCAATTTTAGAAGGTTTTCCTATTCATAATACAGATGGAATTATGATAGGGATTATTATTCACAAAATACCAGTAGCAATGATTTTAACTACTTTTTTAATCAAAACAGAGATTAAGAAATCGGTGATAGCACTAGTTCTTATTCTTTTTGCTTTAATGACTCCATTAGGTACTTTTATTGCAGAACATTTTGAAATCGTACAAGGATTCTATAAAGAAATCACAGCATTGGTTATAGGGATATTTCTACATGTATCTACTACTATTCTTTTTGAAAGTAATGAAGGTCACAAATTTAATATTACTAAATTAATGGTTATTCTAGCCGCAACGATTACTGCATATTTTATATAAATAATGTTTAGTAGAGAAGAATCGAAAAAGATTAGACAAGAATTCTGGACGACTTTTGGAAAAGTTTATCCAAATAAATGGTTGTTATATAATACAAAAATTAAGGATGTAACTCTTAAGTTTACATTTACCACCAAACACGCTCAGGTATCTATCGATATTGAACCTTTTGATGAAGTAATCAGAGCATATTATTTTGATAAACTTTTAAGTTTAAAAAACATATTAATTACAGAGTTTCTACAGGATATTATTTTTGAAGAATTTTACGAATTAGAAAACGGCAAAATTATTTCTAGGTTATACGTAGAATTACCAAATGTAAGTGTTCATAATAAAAAAACCTGGAAAGAAACAATGCTTTTTTTACACAAAAACATGATGAAACTAGAAACATTCTTTTTAGAATATAAAGATTTTATCGAAAATTAGTATTGAAGCTTGAAACTAGATATTTATATTATGTACTTCAATATAAATATATAATGAAACACACTACCTGCTAATACAAATAGGTGCCATATCACATGGTTGAAATTTAGTTTATTAAAAGCGTAAAATATTATTCCCAATGTATAAGCTAAGCCTCCCATCATTAAATAAAAAATACCATCCGAACCCACTTGACTAGTTAATGTAGAAATATCCAACATAATTAACCAACCCATTAATAAGTATAAAATAACAGAGATAATTTCAAATTTACCCGTAAAGAATAGCTTAAGAACTGACCCTAAACCAGCTAGAGACCATACCGAAATAAAGAGGAACCATCCTTTACTATCCAATAATCCAATTAAAGTTACTGGACTATAAGTACCAGCAATCAGTAAATAAATACTGATATGATCCATAACTCTAAATCGCTTTTTAAGTACAATACTATTAGTATAGTGATAAGCCGTGGAAGCGAAATATAACGTTATTAACGAAATAGAATACAATATAATTGAAAAGGTACTATATTCAGTTTTATTGGCATTCTCAAGCAATAGGACAAATAAACCCGCAATAGATAATAAAAAACCAATTCCATGAGTTAACCAATTCCATCTCTCCTCGATTGGGCTTTGTATTTTCATAGCTAACAAAAATAACAAAGTACTTATACTCTAAAAAACTATTTTTAGGTAATTCTAAAAATTATAAATACGACATGTAATCATTATATTTTTTTAGCACTATTACAGGGAACAATTCAATTATTTTTACATAAAAAGTAAGATTTACACTACTTATTTAATCTTAAAAAAGAAAAAAAACTACGCTTTAAGCGTATATTGAATACATTTAAGCCGTTATTCTCTTTTTTTTTTATATATTTGATTACCCCAAAATCTGTATTGAATAATGAAAAGTATTAAAATCACGAGGTACTTTATATGCTTCCTATGTCTTAACTTATTTTATTCTACGCTATACGCCAATCAATATGAAAACATGCCATTTTCAGAATTGGAAAGCACAATCATTCACACCCAAGATCACCTAAATTCAATTGGAAGAGCTAATGGTGTTATGATTATAGAAACAATCATAGACATTTCTGAAAAATTCAATTCTCAACAAGAATATTATTTAAAAGGATTATCATATAATTTTCTTGGTAACATCCATTTTTCGACAAAAGATTATAAAGAAGCTCTAAAAAACTATAAGATTGCCGATTTATTTATAAAAGAATTAAAAGGACACCCAGAATTATCCATAGATATAAACAACAATATTGCATTAGTATATCTCGTTGGATTTAATAAACCAGGAAGAGCTCTAAAAAGAATTAAACATATTTATGAAAATTCTGAAGATTTAAATGAATATTCTAAACATATATTAGAATTAAACATAGCAAACATTTATATAAAAACTAAGCATTACAACAAAGCATACTCTCTTCTAAAAAAATGTAAAAGATACTTTAGAAACAATCCGCAACATTATTCCAAATTAGTTATTACCTATACCAGTTTTGGTGAGTATTATAATTACAACAGAAACTATCCTTCTGCTATAACATATTATGAAAAAGCTGCAGCACTTGCAGAAAAAAATCAGTTGTTTAGACAAGCAATGACCATATATAAAAAGTATGAAGATTTATTGGTAAAAATTGGAAGACAAGACAAAGCATATACTATTTTAAAAAAATATACAAAACATCATCAAACTGCCCTAGAAACCGAAAAGTTGGAAGCAGATCAGTTTAAGGAAAAACTAATAGTAAGTGAAAAAAACAATACTATTCAAACTCAAAAAGCAGAGCAATCAAAAACTATATCAATATTCACCTTATCTCTACTTTTGTCCTGCCTAATACTCTTTTGTTTTTTTATCTATAATCATAAAAAAATTAAAGTCCTTGGAAAATCTCTTGCTATACGGAATAAAGAACTTCAGGTTTCAAAAGAAAAATCAGATCATCTAGCAGCAGTCAAAACAAAATTCATATCCACAGTTAGTCACGAACTTAGAACTCCTTTATATGGGGTAGTTGGTCTATCATCCATTCTTATGGAAAGGATTAAAGATGAAGAAAATCATAAATTTATAAAACTAATGAAGTTTTCTGCTGATCATTTACTTAACCTGATCAATGACGTACTTCAAGTTACCAAGATGGAGTCTTATGAAATAAGTCTTGACAAATCTATTTACAATATAAAAAGCTTAGCTGATGATATTAAAAATTCCTTCGAATATCAGGCTGATAAAAATGGTAACACTTTACACCTTAATTTCGATTCAAATATACCTAATTCGCTTATAGGGGATTCGGTAAGGTTATCTCAGATTTTTATTAATCTTATTAGTAATGCCAATAAATTTACCAAAAACGGAAACATTTGGTTAAACTTTATTAAACCAGTAATTACAGATAAGCACGTTCAAATTACATTTGAGATTAAAGATGATGGACGAGGGATTCCTTTAGAAAAACAAGAAATAATTTTTGATAAATTTTCTCAAGCGGATTCTAAAGATCATACTACAGGCACAGGCCTTGGTTTACATATTGTTAAAAGTTTAGTCAACTTGCACGGTGGAGATATAAAAATAAAAAGTGCTCCTGGCAAAGGTTCTACATTCTATTTCACTATTTCTTTTGAAATTGATTCATCTGTTGAACAAAGCAACAAAGTAAATGATTCAAAAAAATGTATTGCGTTAACCAATACATCAGACTATAACATTCTAATAGTTGAAGACAATAAAATAAACCAAATAGTCACTAAAAATGTTCTTAAAACTAAAGGATATGGTTCTAAAATTGCTGATGATGGACTCATAGCAATTCAAATGGTAAAAGAAAACAGGTACGACTTAATATTAATGGATTTAAACATGCCAAATATGGGAGGGATGGAAGCTACTAAAAAAATTAGAGCTTTTAATCCCGATGTTCCTATAGTAGCATTAACTGCATCTGACACCCAAGATACAGTAAAAGCAATTCTGAACCCAGATTCTGGTTTTAATGATTTCTTGAGAAAACCTTACAAAAATGACGAGTTTTTTAGAAAAATAGAACTTCACATTAATGCTTCTATTTCTAAAGCCTCCTAAAATTGATATATTATTATAATAATTAAAATAAGTAACTTCTTAGATGCTACTAAGATCACACAGATTTATGAAGGAACGAGCGAGATTCAAAAAATTGTAATCTCCAGAAGTATTCTTAGAGACTAATTAGTTAAATACTCTCTATTAAAAAGCCCAAATTGCAGTTGCAATTTGGGCTTTTAGTTTATAGTATACTCCAGTTATTAAGTTCATTACCGATTCATTATACTAACATCCTTCACTTTAACAATAAAATTGGTAATCATCTGATTTTAAAAAATCACTTTATTGATCATCCTTCTGATTAACATATTATAATCAATCTATGCATTTTAATTTTCAGGTATAAAAAAACCCTTCATTATCTATAATGAAGGGTTTCAAGGAAGGCGGCGACCTACTCTCCCACGATTGTAGTACCATTGGCGCTAACGGGCTTAACTTCTCTGTT
>NZ_JARYGY010000006.1 GCF_029906345.1 Aquimarina mycalae
TGTAACTGTAACGGCTAATCAAACAATCACTCAGACTGATATTGATGCAGGATTTGTAGAGAATAGCGCTACAGCTACAGGAGATAGTCCACAAGGTGGTCCAGATGATGTAAGTGATGTGTCCGATGCAGGAGATGAAGGAGTTGAGACACCAAATGGAGATGGTACAACGGATATGGATCCTACAAATGATCCAACGGTAACAGTTATTACTCAGGTTGCAGACTTAACTCTAGTTAAAACTGGATCGATTAATGGTTCTTCAGTAGGAGATGATATAACATATACATTTACAGTAACTAACACAGGTAATGTAACAATAGATAATATTTTCATAGATGATATATTAACGGGAAGTGTAAACTTACCAATAGTACCATCAGTCTTAGCTCCTGGTGAACAAGGTACTGCAACGGCAACATATGTACTTACCCAAGCTGATATCAATAACGGAGAGGTGATAAATAGCGCAACTGTATTGGGAGAGGATCCTAATGATATTGGAGTTATGGATGTTTCGGATAGTGGAGATGAGACCGTTGATGAGGATGGTGATTTGGATCCTACAAATGATCCTACGATTACAACGATTCCTCAAAATCCTAATTTAGCATTAACTAAAACTGGTATTTATGTAGATGTTAATGGAGATGATCTTCCTAATGTTGGAGATGAGATTCAATATACTTTTACCGTAGAAAATACAGGAAATGTTGATATCACTAATATTGTTCTAACTGATCCATTAACTGGTATTGTGCTTACTGGAGGACCAATAGATCTTGCGGTGGGAGAAATTGATGAAACTACATTTACAGCTACCTATACGTTAACAGCATCAGATGTATTATCTGGGAGTGTAACAAATCAAGCAACAGTTACAGGTCAGGATCCAAATGGAGATGATGTTATTGACCTTTCTGATGATGTATTAGATACTACAGATGTTGATTTAGATGGAGATGGAGATGGAGAAGATGAAACGATTATATTAATAGAATTAGACGATGACATAGTAATTTATACAGGAATAAGCCCTAATGGAGATGGAATTAATGATGAATTCAGAATTGTAGGATTAAACAATTTCCCGAACAATACATTAAGAATTTATAATCGTTGGGGAGTACAGGTATTCGAAGAAGATGGATATGAACAACCAGGTGTGGAATTATTTAGAGGAATCAGTAATGGAAGAGTTACGGTTTCACAGAAAGAAGAATTACCTGTAGGAACTTATTATTACGTGTTAGAATATGTAAATGCTAGTGACATTAATAAGTCTAAAGCAGGTTACCTATATATAAACAAATAAATTTTTATTTGGAATAGTATATATTTGTTATTCCCTAAATCAAACAATGATACTTATGAATAGACTGTTAACAATATTTATGCTGACTACATTTGGTCTGATTACAAATTATAGTACCGCACAGCAAGATGCTCAGTATACTCAGTATATGTATAATACTATTAGTGTAAATCCAGCATATGCAGGTAGTAGAGGTGTGATGAGTATAATGGGATTGCATCGAAGTCAATGGGTTGGTTTAGATGGTGCTCCTCGAACACAGACATTAACTTTAAATACACCTATAGGAGATAATAATAGAGTAGGTTTGGGATTATCAATAGTTAACGATGAAATTGGACCAACAAATGAAACGTATTTTGATATTGATTTCTCTTATACAATTCCAACGTCAGATAAAGGAAAACTAAGTTTTGGAGTAAAGGCTGGTGGACATCTCTTAAATATTGATTTTCAAAGATTATCTCAGTTTGATATTAACGACCCTAATTTTGAAAGTAATATTGATAATAAATTTAGTCCTAATGTGGGAGCTGGAATATATTATCATACTGATAAATTCTATTTAGGGTTGAGTGCTCCTAATTTATTGGAAACAGATCATTTTGATGAAGACGCTACTGTAGGAAGTAACGACTCTTCTACATTTATTGCAGAAGAAAGAATTAATTACTATTTAATAGCTGGACACGTGTTTGATCTAAGTGATAGTGTAAAGTTTAAACCTGCTGTGTTAAGCAAATTGGTGTTTGGAGCACCTTTGCAAGTAGATGTATCTGCTAACTTCTTATTGTATGATAAATTGACATTGGGAGTTGGTTATAGATGGAGTGCTGCCTTTAGTGCTATTGCTGGTTTTCAAGTTTCTGATTCTTTAATGATTGGATTTGCATATGATAAGGAATCTACAGAGTTAGGAAGAACTCAGTTTAATGATGGAAGTTATGAGGTTATGTTACGTTTTGAGTTGTTTAGAAAGTATAATCGAATGTTAACACCTCGTTTCTTTTAATTTCATAATCCATATTCAAGTAAGAATTTATATAAGTTAATTTTAGAATATATAATAGAGTCAAAATAAAATGGGGAAATTATTACATAAGTTGTTTATCGTTTTTATAAGCTTTTTCTTTATGAATACTGCTTTTTCTCAAGAAAGAAAATTAAAAGCAGCACAAAACCAGTATGACAAATACGAGTATATAAATGCTCAGGAAACATATCTCAAAGTTGTTAAAAAAGGCTATAAAAGTGCAGATCTTTATAAGAACCTAGGAAATAGCTATTATTTTAATAGTCAGTTTGAAGAAGCTTCAAAATGGTATGAAGAATTAATGAATTCTTATCCTAATGAAGTAGAGCCTGAGTATTATTTTAGATATGCACAAACGCTAAAATCGGTAGAACGTTATGAAGATGCAGATGTGTACATGAAAAAGTTTGTTGAAGCTAGTTCGGATGATCAGCGAGCTCAATTATTTAAGGAAGAACCTAATTATCTAAAAAGAATAGATTTTCAATCTGGTAGATTTGAAATAGAAAATTCTTCGATTAATTCTTCGTTTACGGATTTTGGAACTGCCTTTTTTGGAAGATTTGTCGTTTTTAGCTCTTCAAGAGATACATTGGTATTTCGTAAAAGTGTGCATCAATGGAATGAAGAATCTTTTCTAGATCTTTTTAAAGCAGAATATAATCCAGTAAATGGAGAACTTTCCGAAATTGAAAAACTTGATAGTAAACTAAATAGTAAATTTCATGAATCTACACCTGTTTTTTCCAAAGACGGACAAACTGTTTATTTTACCAGAAATAATTATGATGGAAGAAAATATGGTAGTGATAGCAAGGGAACTAATAAACTAAAAATTTATCGTTCCTATAAAAATACACAAGGAGGTTGGACCACTCCACAAAATTTATCCTTTAATAGTGACCAATACTCCACAGCACATCCTGCACTTAGTGTAGACGAAAAAACGTTGTATTTTTCTTCAGATATGCCAGGAGGTGAAGGACAATCGGATATTTATGAAGTTGCTATAAATTCTGATGGTAGTTTTGGAGAACCTAAAAACTTAGGGAATACAATTAATACCGAAGGAAAAGAAACTTTTCCATTTGTTAGTGCCAATAATGACCTGTATTTTGCTTCTGACGGCCATATAGGACTTGGAGGATTAGATGTATATGTAACTCGTCTTAATCCACAAACGGATGAAGAAAAATTGGTAGTCAATATCGGTAAGCCAGTGAATGGTCCAGAAGACGATTTCGCATTTATTGTAGATGACGAGTCCAAAAGAGGTTATTTTTCTTCTAATCGTGAAGGAGGAAGAGGAAAAGATGATATTTATAGCTTTCTTCAGTTAGAAGATCTTAAAAGTTTCTGTGAGATTACAATAGCAGGTATCGTTAAAGATAAAGATACTGAAGACTTACTACCTGGTGCAAAAGTTTCTATATATGATAGTAGCAATAATTTATTGGAAAGTTTTATTGTTGGAGATGATGCGGCATATAGTCAAGTAGTAAAATGTAGTTCTAAATATTTTGTTCGAGCAGAAAAAGAGACATACTTAACTTTAGAAAAATTAGTAAATACACCTGGGAAAACAGAAACAATAGATACACCTATTTTATTAGAGAAAAAGGTAAAATCTGCTGATGTAGGAGATGATCTGGCTAAAGTATTGTCTTTAAATCCTATTTATTTTGATTTTGATCAATCATATATTAGAAATGACGCTGCGGTAGAATTGGCTAAGGTGATAGAAGTAATGAATCAATATCCAGAGATGAAAATTGATGTAAGATCACACACTGATAGTCATGGAGATGATGCTTATAACCTATGGTTGTCTGAACAAAGAGCAAAATCGACTATAGATTATATGATTGCTAAAGGAATCTCTGCAGAACGTTTAACAAGTAAAGGGTATGGAGAAACAGAACCCGTAAATGATTGTAAAAACGGTTCTAATTGTAAAAAATCAGAATATCAATTAAATAGACGAAGTGAATTTATCATTGTTAAGTAATATATAGCCCTATATAAATCAATAATAAATCCACGTCTATCTAAAAAGACACCTTATTTAGTAAGGTGTCTTTTCTTTTAACACAACATTGTTTATCTCAAAAAGAGTATAGATTATGAATTGCTATGGCGATTTTGTAATTTTGAAGCAATACAAAAGAATGGAAGAAGAAAAAGTCATTTTAGTTAATAAAGATGATGAGCAAATAGGGGTAATGCCCAAACTAGAAGCACATGAAAAAGCACTATTGCATAGAGCGTTTTCTGTATTTATTCTTAATAGCAAGAATGAACTAATGCTGCAACAAAGAGCACATCATAAATATCATTCACCAGGTTTATGGACTAATACATGCTGTAGTCATCAACGAGAAGGTGAAACAAATATTCAAGCAGGAACCAGAAGATTGCAAGAAGAAATGGGGTTTACAACAACACTTAGAGATACAATCTCGTTTATATATAAAGCCCCTTTTGATAATGGTCTTACTGAACATGAATTTGATCATGTATTAGTAGGACATTATGAAGATGATCCTAAGATTAATACTGAAGAAGTCGAAGATTGGAAATGGATGCCAATTGAAGATGTGAAAATGGACATACAAAGGGCTCCAGAAAACTATACAGAGTGGTTTAAGATTATTTTCGATAAATTTTACTCACATATTACATTATGAGAATAAAAGCTTGCAGAAAAGCCCATTTTAACGCGGCACATAGATTGTATCGAAAAGATTGGAGCGATGAAAAGAACTTTCAGATTTTCGGAAAATGTAGTAACCCACTGTATCATGGTCATAACTATGAACTCATTGTTGGGGTAACTGGTGATATTGATCCAGAAACAGGTTTCTTAATTGATCTTAAAATACTAAAACAGTATATCAAATCCGAAGTCGAAGATTATATGGATCATAAGAATTTAAATGAAGAAGTTATCGAATTTAAAGATCTTAATCCAACAGTAGAGAATATAGCTATAGTAATATGGAATAAACTTCGAAAAAAGATAGCACCACAATACGATATAGAAGTTACCTTATATGAAACTCCGCGTAATTTTGTAATATTTAATGGTAAATAGATCTTATGGGATTAGAAATAGGAGACAAGGTTCCTGAGTTTGTCGCAAAAAATGATAAGGGAGAAAAATTTAATAGTAATGAACTTGTAGGCAAAAAACCTTTTGTAATTTATTTTTATCCAAAAAACTTTACTCCTGGATGTGTAAAAGAAGCATGTGATTTTAGAGATAGTTATGAGGATTTTAAAATCTTAGGTGTTGATGTCATTGGTGTAAGTTCAGATAGTGTAAATTCTCATCTTAAATTTAAAAACAAATATAGATTACCTTTTATGTTTTTATCGGATAAAAAAGGCGAGATAAGAAAACTTTTTGGTGTTAAACCAGGATTGTTTGGTGTTTTGCCTGGTAGAGAGACGTATGTTGTAGATAAAAACGGAGTGATTAGATTGAAATTTAATAGTATTAATGCATCCAAACATTTGAAAAAAGCCTTGGTTTCGGTAAAAAAATATGATGAATGAATAAAGGTGCATTATATATTTTAAAATTTAAACCCATTCTAAAGGAAAAAATATGGGGAGGAGATAAGTTAAAAGATGTTTTTGGTAAAGAATCTTCAGGTCCAGCTACTGGAGAAAGCTGGGAAATAAGTGATGTAGAAGAAGATCAATCTGTAATTCAGAATGGAAGATTTTCAGGAAAAACTTTGAAAGCCCTTCTGATTGACTATAAAGAAAAATTGGTTGGGGAAAAGAATTTTAAACGTTTTGGAACTAAGTTTCCATTACTTATTAAATTTATTGATGCTAAGGAGGATCTATCAGTACAATTACATCCAGGTGATGAAATCGCAAAACAAAAACATAATTCTTTAGGTAAAACAGAAATGTGGTATGTAGTGCAATCAGATAATGATGCTAATATTATTGTTGGTTTCAATCAAGAAGTAACTCCAGAACTATATCAAAAGCACGTTGCAGAAAAATCAATTAAAGATATCTTACACTATGAACCAGTAGATGCTGGAGATACTTTTTTTATATATTCTGGATTGATACACGCCATCGGAAAAGGAGTGTTGTTAGCAGAAATACAACAAACTTCTGATATCACCTATCGAGTATATGATTGGGATCGTACAGATGCTAATGGAAACCATCGAGAACTTCATCAACAAGATGCTTTAGAAGCTATTGATTTTAAAAGTAATTCAGATTATAAAATTACTTACAATCTGAAAAAGAATCAAATCACTGATTTGGTAAGCTGTCCACATTTTATTACTAATATTATTGAAGCAGATCATGAAATGGTATTATCTCATGTAGGATTAGATTCTTTTGTAGTATACATGTGCGTAGAAGGCCAGGCAATGATAGAAAGTGAAGAAAATACTATGGATATAGCTTTAGGTGAAACCATTTTGGTTCCTGCCTCTATAAAGCAAATTAAAGTGATCTCAAAAGGAGTAAAGCTTTTACAAACCTATATTTAGAACTAAAACCGTTTGATAAATGGTTTAAAAGACTAATTTTGCAGAAAATAATTTAGAAATGGCAAATAAAAGAAATCTTAAAAAAGATATTAACTATGTATTAGGTGATATCATAGAAGCAGTGTATATCTGGGAAGAAAATAACCCTGGTAAGGATAGAAAAGCTGGAGAGCTTATAATTGATGAGGCTATTACATCTTTTGACGGATTTATGACTAGAGTTAGTGATCGTAATATTGAAAATGCGGCTAAACATTTTAAATCTATTAAAAACGATTTAGAAGCTACAGCTAAGTCATTAGCAGAAAAAGTAAATTCATTATAATTTTTTTTAAAAAGTATTTGTAAATATGATTACAGAAATTATATTTGCAACCGCTTTGCCGATGTAGCTCAGCTGGCTAGAGCAGCTGATTTGTAATCAGCAGGTCGTGGGTTCGAGTCCCTCCATCGGCTCTTAAAGTAAAAATCCTAACTTCATATGAAGTTAGGATTTTTTTATGGTACAAAATAAGATTGAATCAGAAACTAGTTCTAATTATAACAGCGACAGGATTTTTGCTAAAAATTATCTAAAAAAAACTTTCGTTTTAGTTGGCGTTATTACCTTTTAGAATTAAAGCAATTCCCATTATTATTATTATTAAAATTATTCCTGAAATAAAAATATAATATTGTCCTGGCCAGTGTAATATTTTAAATAATACTCCTAAAATAAATAATACGATTCCTATTAATATGAATATCAACGAAAGAATTTTAATTCTTGTCATAGCAGATATTCATTTTTTAATTTAGACTGTGGTGTCTCGAGATAGTAGGTAAAAGATTGTAGATACGACACTTAAAATCAGAAGAAAAGCTCCATAATTCCTGGTTGACTTATTAAACTTATAATTTTTACCATCAACAAATTCTTTCTTCCTAAATAGTATATATGAACCTGAAATTAAACCAATCCAAGTAAGTGATGTGATCACTAATACTACTTTGGCAAAAATCGGTATTCCGTGCTCAGGTACATTTCTTTTATAAAAAACTAAATAAAAAGGAAAAACGAATAGGCAAAGAATCAATAAAATTAATAATAATATTTGCCAAGGTCCGATCATTCCTAATTGTATAGTCATACCTGATTTTTTGTAAATATTAGTTGAGTAAGAGTCCTAAAAAGTGTAATCTATCTTAATGAGTTTTTAATTAATGCTCCTTATTTTCCTCAACTCTTTCTGCTTCTTTGGCTTTTCTTTCTGTTAGATACTCCGTAAGTTGCTTTCCATAGATGGATTTTCGTACTCTAGGAGATAATGACTTTGCTACCGTATCCAGATATTTGATATTAGCATCAAAAACTTCATTAAGTGTAATGTAAGGAGCTACTTCGAGTTTTCTGTTATTAATAGCAAAATTGATAGTATATAGATATTTTTGTCTTAATAATTTCTTATAAGCATCATCGTTTTTGATCAATTTCTCTTCGTCATTTTGTTTCCTGGCTTCAAAATCTTCTTTCAGTAATCTAAGGTTTCTGTCATTAAACCTTTTATTCATTTTTTTGTATTCCAGTAATTTTATTTGATTCTTACCACCTGCAATTACTGCTTCTTTTTCAAAACCATTTAAGGAAGTATTGATAGTGATTTGCCCTGGTTCTGCAAAAAAATCAATTCGATCATTATATTGCGAACCATCATTTTTGTCTAAAAATAAATAATGAATCTGAGGTTCTTGTACATCTGTCTGAAAAGAAAATTCTGGGTTACCTTCTATGACAAGAGAATCTATATTAACCAAGATAGTATCCTGTATTTTTTGAAGATACAATATTCCTTTTTTTAGCCCTTGTACGGTTCCGTTTATAGAAACATTTCCTTTTTTCTTAGGAGTACTACAACCTAGTATAAGAATGGATAACAAAAGTATAACAGAAAATCGTTGCATTGATGGTATTTATTTTAAAAAATTGGAGTACAAAGATGGTATAATTTAGATTGAAAAACTAACTTCCTGATGCAATTTGCATCAATATCGTACACAAAAGAGCACCATATGTGCCTACAACGTATCCAAAAACGGCTAATAGCACACCTACTGTAGCAAGAGAAGGGTGAAAAGCCGCTGCAACTACAGGTGCAGATGCTGCTCCACCTACATTTGCTTGACTTCCAACTGCCAGAAAAAAGTAAGGCGCCTTAATCAGTTTTGCTACACCAATTAATAACCCAGCATGAATCGTCATCCATACCAATCCAATAGCAATTAGTCCAGGATTTTCTAGAATCATTGTTAAATCCATTTTCATTCCTATAGTTGCGACTAGAATGTAAATAAATATGCTACCAATTTTACTGGCTCCAGCACCTTCGTATTTTTTTGCTTTAGTATAAGACAATAGAATTCCAATGGCAGTTGCAATAGTAATCATCCAAAAGAACTGAGAAGTGAATGAGGATAGGGCAGAGCTTTTATCATTAAACACCTCGAAATTATCTGATAAAAAATTAGAAATCCCACCAGCTCCCCAATGTGCAAGTCCAACCGTAGTAAAAGCAATAGAAAGCATGACCATATAATCTGCTAATGTTGGATTTCTGGTTACACTTTCTGCATAGGTAGAAACTTGTTTTTTAAGAGATTCAATTGCACTATTATCAGCCTTTAACCATCGATCGATTTTAGCACTTTTTCCGATACCAATTAGTAGAATAGCCATCCATAGATTAGCTACCACAATATCTACCAAAACCATCCCACCATATTTATCAGGATTATACTCATAAATTTCTAGCATAGCTGCTTGATTGGCTCCACCACCAATCCAACTACCTGCTAGTGTAGATAAACCTCTCCAAACCGCATCAAACCCAGCTCCACCAACAGTGTCGGGAGATATTAAAGAAATTAATAAAATAGCAATGGGACCACCAATAATGATACCAATGGTTCCCGTAGCAAACATAATTAATGCTTTTGGACCTAAATTAAATATTCCTTTTAAGTCAATACTTAAAGTCATCAAAACCAACGAAGCTGGAAGTAAGTACCTACTAGCAATAAAATAGACATTAGATGATTTTTCTATAAGTTTACCATCAGCATCTAATTCTTCCCAATGTGGAGAAATGAGCCCTATAGAATTAAAAATGGCAGGAAGTAGATAGCAAAGTAGTATTGCAGGAACAAATTTGTAAAAACCCTGCCAAAAACTTGTCTTTATAGAAGAAGTATAAAAAACTGCACCGAGACATAATAATAGAATTCCAAAAACAATAGTATCATTGGTAAAAAAAGGAACATTTTCCATAGTAAGAGTTAGTTTATAATGAGATGGGACGCAAAATACAATTTTTGCGAAGAATTAAAATTTGATCTCCTTTATATTTTATCTATAACTAAATCTATTCTCTATGTTTATGTAATTTAAAACGCTATTTATTGTTTTATCAATCGATATGAAAACCCTTGGTCATTTTCACCAAGAACTTGTACGTATAGTGTTGATTCATCTAGTTTTTGGTATTGAATTTTCTTGGGAAAATCGTGTGCTAAATTTTCAAAAGAGAATTTGTCTTTTATGGATGTATTTAGATTAAATGAAATCGTTTTACCTGCATTTTGATTAGGAACAGTAGCTTGATAGACCAATAGGTTATCGATTTTTTTAATAGCAAGCGTTTCTGTTATTTTTTTAGAACCTTCTTGTAGTTTATATGAGTAGCCAATAAATTGATCTCCTTTTTCTTTCTGCCAATTTTCGTAGGTAGATTTATTTTCAATTTTCCAAGTTCCTTCCATGAAATCTAACTGATTTATAGTGGATTGAGCGTTGCAGGAACAAAGAAAACAAATGGTGATGCATAGAAAGATTACATGATTTACTTTTTTCATAATTATTCAGTTTTAATAAAAAGTAAATATATTTTAGAAAAGAACTATTGTATTGTAAAAAACCGACATCTCATTTTTTAAGAAAAAAATTTGCCATATTTTCATCGGTAAACCCATATGCAGAAGGTTCTTCTCCTGTGAACTCTTTAAAGTTTTTTATAAAATGAGATTGATCATAAAAACCAGCCATATAAGTAATATCCGCCCAATTAATAGCTTCTTGATTTAGTAGATTAAATATATTAGAAAAACGAATAACTCTACTGTATAATTTAGGTGTCAATCCGATATGTGTTTTAAAGTAACGCTCAAAGCTTCGTTCGCTTATTTCAATTTGATGATATACATCACTCAACTTTACTTTTCCTTTTTGATCAATAATTAGTTGAACAGCCTTTTGACCTCTGGAATTTTGAATGTTTTTTGATGTAGTAAAATCAAGAAGATAGTTTTCAATTTGTTTTACCTTTTGATCAAAGGTTGTATTTGTTACTGCATAATTTTTGACAGGTTTTATAGAATGCAGAATATTCTTCGGGATATTAATAACTTTATCTGTAATAGTGTGCATATCTAAGTTAAATAGACATTTTAATGCCCAAGGTTGAAATTTGATAGCAAACATTCCTGTATTTCCAGTATTCTCCAGATAAAAATAATTCTTGATTTGTCCAGCAATTAAATCCATTTCTTGCTCAAACCAATCTCCATTAATGTTTGTTCTGTAAGGTTGTTCATAATGAAAAATCATTTCAGGATATCCATCGGGAATAATTTTTTCTCTTTTAATACGATCATCACCTTCACTATCTATCATCCAAAAACATTTAATGATGTTTGATAATTCAATGCTTGGTTCTTTCTGTTTGTAAATCAATTAATAATGATTTAAATAAATTAGGCTCAATCGTTAATCCAACTCTTTAGAATCTCTATTTGTGCATCAGAGGCATTGGGGTTTTGTTTTATAACTACTTTCTCTACTGTTGGAGAAATTACTTTAGAGGTTAATGTCATTACTTTTTGATCTCTTTTAATTACAAAAACGATATCGTCACCGATTTTCCATCGATTAGAATCACTAAAAAGATCATATATATTTTTAATGGTGTATTTTTTATTATCGATACTAAGCAACACATCGTTTCCTTTAATACCTGATTTTTTAAGAAATTTATTATGTTCAACTCCTTTGGTAAAAACAACCTCTTTTGTAGGTTCAGAACCTTTTATAAAAGGTTCTTGTTCGTGAATAAAGTATTCAGAAGGGATTTCTATAGTGCTAAACATTAATCCAACTTTTCCTAGGTAATACCCATAATCGATTGGCGTATTATTGATTACATGAGATTTTAGAAAATCTGATATTTCAGGATATGAAATTTCTTGAATTACATTAATAAGCTCATCGTCTTTAAACGGAATTTCACTTCCGAATCTATTAGATAAACCAGTAATAAGGTCTAATATTCCATATGCTCCGCTACTTTTTTCTCGCATAATAATATCAATACACATAGAAATTAATGCGCCTTTTTCATATACATTACGATAATTCTGACGATAAGGGTCTTTCAAAATATTTTTACTCATCGTAGCAAAAGACATCATCTCATCAAATTCTTTGGAAGCATTTACTTTTTCCAGAATTCTTTCAAAAAATTCTTCTTTTGTTATGAGTGCTTGATTAATCTGAAAAAGTATAGAAAAATATTCTGTAGTACCTTCATATAACCAAAGGTGTTTAGACATTTTAGGATTGTTATAATCAAAATTATGGATTTCTTCAGAGTGAATACTTAGTGGTGTAACAATATGAAAAAATTCATGAGAAACGACATCCGTAAGAGATTCGTTTAGTTTTTTTAGCGGTATAGACTCAGGTAACACTACTACAGTAGAGGTGTTATGCTCCAATGCACCAAAGCCTTTGGCATCATCGTTTTTAGAAGAAGATAAATATAATAATACACTATACTTTTCTGTCGTATTTATACTACCTAAAAAATTCTTTTGTGCTCTAACCATTCTTTCCATTTGTGGCATCAATTGAGCGGCACGATGTACTTGGTTTGGGGAGTAAACACTTAATAAAACTTCAACTTCGTTAATATTAAAAATTACTCGATCTGGTTCTGAGTACATAATAGGAGCATCGGCAACATCATTATATCTTTTAAAAACAAAAAGATCAGTATCATAATTAACACCTTCTTCTGGTTCTTTTGGTAAAAATTCAGTTAAAGAAGTAGAAGCTTCCAAATTAATCGGGCGTTTTATAAACACCTTATAATTTCGTTCTTTCATTTTGTCAAAATAACCTACAAAAGCATATAGATTCAGGATGAAATTTTTGTTCTTATCAATATTGGTACCCGTTGGGGAAAATATATCGTGAGTGTTTTCGGTATCAAATGTATCATTAACCCAATATGTAATACTACTTAATTGTTGTGCATTATCTATTTTCCAACGATTATCACCATATTTTTGAACATATAATAGGTTGCCCTGATGATCAAAAGCCTTAAAATCTTCTATAAATTTTCCAAAATTGTTATTTTGATATGTACCAGGAACAATTTTAGGGATGTAATAACTAATTGTATCTGTATTTATATTAGAAGTTTTTATTTCTACCTGTATTCTATCATTAATTACATTTACTAAATCTAATGAAGCAGAAATAGGAGTGTTGTCTACGTATACAGGTGATTCTACAGTTTTACAACCTAGAATAAAATTGAATATAACAATTGAAAAAAATAGGGTTTTAATCGGTTTAATTTTTCTTAGCACAAGTTTTAAATATTGTTTTTTATATATGTAGCTACACCATCTTCTTTTCCAGATAGTGTAATCACATCAGCAATTTTTAGGGTTTCTGGTTTAGCATTGGCAACAGCAACTCCTGTACCAACAGCTTTTATCATAGCAATATCGTTATAATTATCGCCAAATGCTACTGCATCCGAAAGAGAAATTTTATAATGTGTCTTTAAAAGTAATTCTATGGCAGTTAATTTTGAAATACTTTTATGTGCAATTTCAATGTACGTAGGTTTAGAACGGTATAAATGTAATCTGTCTCCAAAATTATGTTCCAAAAAACCAAATGCTTTATCTATATATTTTTCCTCACCCATACACATGATTTTGTGTGCTCCTTTATGCTCATTTTTCCATTGATCGATCACCATGTTTGTAGGTTTTATTTCAGGAATCACTTTGGTGTTCTGAGCTTCTCTATTTGCCCAAAAATCCATTTCTGGCACATACCATTCATCGTTGTGGTATAAACTAATATGAAATAAATTGTCTACGTTAAAATTGTAAAGTTCTTGAATAATATCCGTTGAAATAAAAGTAGAATGAATAGGTTTTTTGTCTACTAAAATTAATCCGCCATTATAACAGATTAGTGGAGTATCCAGAATATCTAGCTCTTTTTGTAAATGAGTCATAGCACTTGGCATACGAGAAGAAATCAATACAACGGGAATATGATCTTTAATACGTTTTATTTCAGAAATAGTAGCATCTGATAATTCTCTTTCAGCATTAAGAAGGGTTCCATCAATATCTGAAAATACAATGCGATGTGGATTCAATAATTTTAGATTTGGGTTAATATTTTATTCTGGATTGGTTACTTTGTAACAAAGTTAGCAATAGTGGTTGTAACTTGAGGCATGATTTTTAACCAGTATTCATTATATGATTTGTGGTTTTCTAATCGACTACCTTTTATCTCCCTTAAAATATGATTCATATTTTCAATAATTACATATTCTGCATTGGGAACTGCTTCCTTTAATTTTTCTGCCTCAGCAACTTCTACCTGCAGGTCCTTGTCACCTTGCATAATTAAAATAGGAATATCTAAGTTTTGTATCTCATCTGCTGGAGTATATTTAATCCAAGATCTCATAAAGGGTTGTAAGTTGTAACCAAAGATCGACTCTAATGCAGGATCATAATTCATGGCTCTTCCCTTTTCTTTTAAATCAGCAAAAGCTACAGCTGCACTTTTATCTAGTCCTGGAGCTTGTTTTTCTAACTGTTGTATCACAATTTGATCTACCGATTGTGCATTTCCAGCAATAGATATAAATCCATCGACATTTTGTTTAGAAGCCAAAATTCCTACCAAAGATCCTTGACCATGACCAGCTAGGACAATCTTTGTGTAGTTTCCATTTTTTCTAAAATATTCAACAATCGATTCAGCATCTTCTATAAAATGATCTAATGATATTTCATGTTCTCGAATACCATAAGCATCAATTTTAAAAAGCCTTTTATCATAACGATACACCGCAACTCCTTGTTTGGCCAAATCAATCGCTAATAATTTAAAGGCATCATTCTTAGACATTCTATCATTTCCTTCTCTATTTATGGCTCCTGCATCCATAATAAAAATGACAAGAGGTACACTATCATCCGAGTAAGGAGTTGTTAGGGTACCTTCAATAAATCGATTTACTCGTACAGTTGCAGAGTTATATTCTTTTTCTTCTTTGTCTTGAGAAAAACAAAATGTCGAAATGGCAATCATTAGTATTGAAAACCTTATTTTCATACACATAGGGGTTTATAGGATAAGTATTTATGAAACGACAATTGCGTGATCATATTTTTAAAGGTTCAATTCTTTTTTTGGAAAAAATATTCTGTGTTAAAAATAACATTTAACGATTCACTAACATACCCTTTTTTATCTTTGCTTCAAAATATAAACGAATGAATACGCGCTACATTATACTTTTAGTACTTTTAAGTTTTTCTTTTAATAGTTTTTCGGAAACAGAAGATTGGGGGAAAACGGGACATAGAGTTACAGGAGAAATTGCCAATAATTATCTTACTAAAAAAGCAAAAAGAAATATAGCTAAACTTCTTAAAGGTCATGGATTGGCGTTTGTTTCTATTTATGCAGATGAAATAAAAAGCGATGATCGATATAAAGGATATAGTCCATGGCATTATGTTAATTTTTCTTTTGATAAGAAATATGGAGAAGAAACCCCTAGTAAATTCGGTGATCTTGTTCAAGGGATAAAAAAATGTATTAAAATATTAAAAAGTGAAACTTCATCCATAGAGGATAAAGAATTTTATCTTAAAATGTTGGTTCATTTTGTAGGAGATTTACATCAACCACTTCATGTGGGTAGAGGAGAAGACAAAGGAGGAAATGATATTCAGGTGCAATGGTTTAGAAATGGATCCAACCTACATAGAGTATGGGATAGTGAAATGATTGATTATTATGATATGAGTTATACAGAGTTAGCAAACAATGCTGATGAATTATCCTTATTAGAAGTAGAAACAATACAAAAAGGAGAGGTTATTGATTGGATATATGAGTCTCAGGACTTGGCTAAAAAGGTATACGCTTCTGCTAATGTTGGAGAAAAACTTGGATATAGATATATGTATGAACACTTTCCTGTAGTGCGTTCTCAATTACAGAAAGGTGGGATACGATTGGCTAAAATATTGAATGATATTTTTGGGTAAAATATAATTGCTAATTGCTTATTGCCATGTCATTACGATATTGTTTAGGAGACATGGAGAAGTACTTTTTAAAAGTTTTAGTAAGGTGGCTTTCATCCGTATATCCTAATTGGTAAGCAATCTCTGCAATCGTAAATTCGGTATTTTGTAACCGGTACTCTACCAGTTTCATTTTATATTTGGTAACATATTGATGAATAGATTCTCCCGTAGCTTTCTTGAAGTAAGTACTAATAGAACTCTGAGACATATTAAATTTATCTGCCATAAAACTAATCTTAGTAAGATCATTATCATATACGTTCTGCCGAATATGACCAAGAATTTGATCAATTCTGGAATCATTTACCGTAACTGTTTTATTACTGGAACTGTATTTAGCAGATATGTTTCGCACGATAATGCTTAAAATAGTACTAATGGCATTCGAAATGATTTCTTGATAGTATATTTTTTCGTTCTTAAATTCTTCCATCACCACATTATGTATGTCCCAGATAATTCTACGATCTTCTTCATGAGAAATTACGTCGCCTGGAATAATGTTTGGATGATGTAAAAGTTGTTCAATTCTTTGTAACCAGTATTTCCTATCGGGTAAATTGACTTTACTCGAAAATAAAAGTTCTGTAAATTTAAAATGAGTGAATCCTGAATGTTTTTCGATTTCAAAATGATGCGTATCCTCAGGAGCTAATAAAAAAATATCATCTTTTTTATATCGAAATCTAATACCATTAATGGTATGATATCCACTTCCGTGCTCAACAAAAATGATTTCAAAATAATTGTGATTATGTGGTTCCGCTTCCCATTTATCAAATGAATATTGATGTACAACAAAGGTTTCGTGTAAGGTATAACGATTCATAATCAACTCTTTTGTTTTAAAGTTACAAAAATAAAATCAAACGATTTTTACCGTTTTATGCTTGGGTTTTTATTAACGAAAACGTTTGATTTTGTTGATAGTTAATTAGTTATGTTTTTTTTACAAGTTATTTCCGAAATTTTACAAGAACATAGCAGAGTGTAGTATATATTTTTGCAGTACGAAATTTTAACACAAATCTTCGATGAAATTTAGAGTTTATTTATACACTTTAGTAAGAATACTTTTCGGAGTTTTTTTAGTATTACATGCGGCTTACAATGTGATTTTTTATTCTGAGTTTTTAAATAAGATAGATGCTCATTTTACTAAGACCACAATATTTAATTTTAGTTTCATAGAGACACTGGCTCCGTTAGTTCCATTTGAAGAATTTGTTATTGGATCTTTTTTGGCATTAGGGTTTTTTACAAGAAATGTACTGATTGGAGCGATATTTTTGTTCTCGTTTTTAGCGTTTTTCTTAATAGATGCTAATTCACCAGAACTATCACTATTACACGCTGGTTGTTTCTTAGTAACACTAGTGTTATTGAAAAAAGAGAATTATAACCTTAAATCTGCAGATTATACCAGAGATTCATTTTTAATGATATAAAAAAAATAAAAGAAACCCCTTAAATAAGGGTTTTTTCATAAGTTGATTTTGTTTGATTATATAGACCCTTGTAATACATTACAAGGGTTTTCTAATGGATTGATCTAAAGGTTAGATTGATACGTGGTTTTATTATTTTTCTTGTTTTTGGTATTTGATGTAACCAGTTTTCTTGGGTTTTTCCTTTCATTATTAATAAACTTCCATGAGGTAATAAAAGCTTTTGTTTCAGTGTTTTTGTTTTGTGTTTAAAATGAAACCACCTTTCTTCTCCTAAACTTACAGAAGCAATAACAGGCTCTGATCCTAATTCTTTTTCATCATCAGCATGCCAACCATTGCTATCTTGACCATCTCTGTATAAATTGAGTAAACAAGTGGTGAATTTCTCAGAAATAATACGCTCAATGTTATTTTTAATCATCAATAACTCTTCTGTAAATTGATGTGGTGTCATTGTGATATTAGAATACGAATATGTGTTTTTATTATTGGCATATAATGCAGTAAGACGTGGTTGTGGGTGCGTTTTACCAAATATTTTGATCTCATCTTGTTGCCATTGAACTGATTTTAATAATATTTCAAATAATTGATCTGCTTGAGTCTTTTCAAAAAAATATGGATAGAATATTACATCTCCATCTGGTATTTGTAACTGAATTGGAGTATTTTTTGAAGAGAATAAATCCAAAGTATAGTATAGTTTATACGTACAAGTATGCCCAATATATAAGACCAAATTGAAGCAACAATCTAAAGACTAGAATTGTCTTAGGTAATTTAAGACTCGCTTTTTTGTTTACTAACATATGTATGTGAACAGGAAAAAAGACGATAAGCATAATAATGATTGCCCATATAGCATATGATCTGACTTGGGTAAACAGCACGCCGATACCAACAATTATTTCAGCAATACCACTAAGGTAAACAAGTGCTTTATGATATGGAATGTATAAAGGCATTATTCTCATAAATGCCTTAGGTTTAATTAGATGAAAAGTACCTGCGATAATAAATATCCCAGATAAAATATATAAGTGCCAATTCATTAAACTCCTGTGGTTTTTGCTTTCCCAGCACTACTTAATGCAAAATCTTTACTTCGAGTCATTTTTCTTATAAAACTAACTTTTCTAAAACGTAATGCAGTCCAATCTTCATCAATAGCAACTTGTCGTACTGGTTCCAAATTATAATCTCCTAAAACTCCCCATCCGTGATCTCTTGTAATTTCTGTAGTATATTTTTTAGAGCTTTTTTTAGGATATACAAACCAAAGAATAGCATCTCCTACGAGTTTTGGATACACAGTTTCAATTCGATTTTCTATTTGTTTTTTTTCAGTAACAAAAACCAAAGCAAAATCAACTTCGGATACTTGTATTAATGATTCTTTAATGATCACATCTTTTAGGCAATCCAATTCCTTACAAAACCCTTCGGGTTCATTTAGAATTAAGATTTCATCCAGAGTAGGGGGCAATTGTAGTTTTTTAAAAAGCGGAGTCATGTGAGTGAATTTTAATTCAAAATAAAACTGTCTACTAAAGATACAAAAAAACACCTTGAAATTCAAGATGTTTTTATATAGTTTTGAATCATCATGATACTATTACTCTATTACCTTAGCATTTTCAGGACCATCAAATAATTGTACTTCATTGTCTAAAAAAGTAATATTAGAAATCGTAGCTTCTCCTAGATTGTCGGTCATTCCTTTTTCAGATGTCCATCCATAGAATTCCCATTTAGTTGCAAAAGGAATATTATTTACGTTTGTAAATTCTTTATAACGTATAGCATGTGGATCTTCTTCTGCCTTAGAGGTGTCACCATCACTTCCATAAGTAACAATATATGCTGCAGCTTGTAATGATTTAGCAACGGGATCGGCATAGATGACATACCAATCGTCTGGAGCATCACCTGTACCAGCTTCAAAAGTAAGTTTAGCAGTGCTATGAGCGATATTATTAAGTTTTCGATCTTCCTGCATTTCCCATTTGGTTCCAGGATCACTTAGTTTATATGGTAGTCCAAAAAAGTATGTCCAGGTAAACATATCAAAACGAGCTCCTTTATCATTTGCATCCGCTGGATATAAGTATATCTTTTCTCCATCATATATTAAAGTACTCTCATCTTTTTTGTCGATCCTAATTTTTGAAGAATTCGTAAGCATGGTTATTTTTCCATCAAGATGTTCCTTTCCGTTAAAGATGATATTAATATCGAAACTAACCGCCTTATGACTTAAGAATTTATCTTTCTTATGGGTTTTTTCAATACTCTTGGTAAAATGATCTGAAATTGATAACGCTCCATTACCAATACCACCATTAGGCTCTACAGGAGTTATTTCTTCAGATACTTCAACTTTAGTTTCTTTATTGTCTTCTTTGTTATTTTGATTGCAGCTACTAAGTATACCAATAGAAAGAAGTGTAATTAAAATTCTTTTCATGATGTTATGATTTGTGTTACCAATCTAAAGTACTAAAACCTTCGATAGTAGTATAATCTTTATGAAAACTGTAACAGATACGCATAAAGTAAAGTTATATTACAAAACCTTTTGAACAGATTGTTGATTTTATTTTAATATTGAAATTCAGTGAGTTGTGAGTGATTTTTGTGTTAAAATTTAGATAATAATGTAACAAAAATGATTTGTTGATTACTAACTTCGTAAACATTCACTTTTTTTTTAATCAATCTTATAAACGATGAAACAAATATTAAAAACATTGCAAGGAGCATTCATAGTGATACTATGCATATCCTTTGTTCAAATGAATGGACAAGAAGTAGTAGGAACCTGGAAAGGTAAGCTTTCTGTCCAGGGAACTGAAATGCCTCTAGTATTTCATATAGAGGAAAAAGAAGGAAGTTTATCTTCTAAAATGGATAGCCCTTCTCAAGGAGCTAGTGGAATTCCAATGGATACTACTGTTTTTGAGAACAATCAATTAACTTTAGTATTTAAAAAAGCAGGGATCAAGTATGTTGCATCTCTAAAAGCTACAAAATTAATAGGAACTTTTTATCAAGGCGGAATGGAACTACCATTAGAAATGGAAAAATCAGAGAAAACAATACCTGGAAATCCAGCATTGGTTTCTTCTGATACTGAATTAGAAAAAATAGCAAATCTAGATAAGGGAAATTATAAGTACTCTGTAGAAGATTATTTTGCGAGACCTAAAGCAAGATCTTTTCAGTTTTCTCCTAATGGGAAGTATTTATCTTATAGAGAAAAAGATGATAATAGTAAAAACCATGTATATGTAAAAGAAATAGCTACCGATAAGGTGACTCGTGTAATTGAAGAAAAAGAAGAGTTAATACGTGGATACGGTTGGGCCAATAATGAACGATTGGTGTATGTTATGGATAAAGGCGGAAATGAGGATTATCATTTATTTGCAGCTAATATTGATGGAACGGATCAAAAGGAGTTAACGCCATATGAAGGTGTACAAGTTAATATTTTAGAAGGTTTGAAAGAAGATGTGAATCATATGATCATCTCAATGAATAAAAATAATAAACAAATTTTTGAACCATATAAAATAAATATCCTCACAGGAGAAATCAAACAACTGTTTAAAAATGAAGATGCGGCTAATCCGATTGCAGGATATAGTTTTGATAAGGATGGTAATCTTAAAGGGTATGGTAAAATAAGGGATGGAGTAAACATAGATTTTTACTATGCAACAGAAGATGGAAAATATGAGGTTCTTAAAAAAATGAATTGGAAAGACACTTTTTCTATTCTAAACTATGATTACGCTACAGATAATCCACACGATGCCTATGTCGTTTCTAATCTTGATACTGATAAGTCTCAAATTTACTTATACGATTTAAAGAAAGATAAAGTAATCAAGAAACTGTTTTCTAATGATAAGTATGATGTTTCTAATCTTTCTTTATCAAGAAAAAGAGGGTATGAACTTGATTATTTCTCTTATCAGGGAGAGAAAAGAGTAATCATTCCTGTAAGTGATTATTATAAAAAGTTACACGAAAAAATTACTAAAAAGTTTCCAGATCACCAGTATTCTATTGCTGATAAGACAGATGAAGAAGATAAGTATTTGATCTTCTTACAAAGTGATAAATTATATGGAGTATATTATTCATATGATGCGATAAAGGGTGAGTTTAAGTTGCTGTATAACTTAATGCCGCAGCTGAAAGAAAATGATATGGCAGAAATGCGTCCAATCACTTTCAAGAGTAGAGATGGATTGACAATTCATGGATATATTACATTACCTAAAGAAGCTGTACAAGGCAAAAAGGTTCCGTTAGTAGTGAATCCACATGGAGGACCACAAGGAATAAGAGATTCTTGGGGATTCAATCCAGAGTCACAATTGTTTGCTAGTAGAGGATACGCAACATTGCAAGTTAACTTTAGAATTTCTGGAGGTTATGGTAGAGAATTCTTAGAAACAGGATTTAAGCAAATCGGAAGAAAGGCAATGGACGATGTAGAAGATGGATTACAGTATGTAATAGATCAAGGATGGGTAGATAAGGATAGAGTGGCAATTTATGGCGGTAGTCATGGTGGATATGCAGTGTTACGAGGATTGACTAAAACTCCAGACTTATATGCCTGTGGTGTAGATTATGTGGGAGTTTCTAACATATTTACTTTTATGAAAACGATTCCTCCGTATTGGAAACCATATTTAAAAATTATAAAAGAGATTTGGTATGATGAGGATATTGCAGAAGAAAAGGCAATTATGGAAGAAGTTTCTCCAGTATATCAAATTGATAAAATAAAGAAGCCTTTATTTGTAGTACAAGGAGCTAATGATCCACGTGTTAATATAGATGAATCTGATCAAATCGTAAAAGCGTTGCGTGATAAAGGATTTGATGTGCCATATATGGTAAGATACGATGAAGGTCACGGTTTTGGTAAAGAAGAAAACTCTATAGCAATGTATAAAGCTATGATGGGATTCTATGCTAAGCATATTGGTAAAAAAGAAACTACAAAACCTGTTAAGGGATAATTTTAGATAATTAGTGTAGTAAAAACCTCCTGAAAACTTGGGTCAGGAGGTTTTTTTGTTTTTTAAAACTACTTAACTTCTTGTGCTGATTTTAATTCTTTAAGTAAACTTTGATCATCTTCTAAAGTTCTATTAGGTAGCGACTGTTCTTGTTCAGCAAAAAATGATGGAAAAAGATTAATATACCGATTGAATGTTCGAATTTCGCGATCCACTAGTGCTGTACTGTCGTTTTCTACCATAATATCAACAAGATTTTTATAATAGGTTACATTATCCATAATACTTTCGAAAAGTTCTTCTTGTTTTTCATAAGATAAGTTGGCAAAATATAAAAGTTGCTCTTGATATTTTGTAGCTACTTTGCTCCATAAATCTTTTGCTTTTGCTTTTTTGTTTATTCGATAATAATTTTCTACAAAAGAATGTAACGGAGTATAATATCCGTAAATATCTATAGGCATTTTTTTAAGTCCTAAATCTAAAATTTCTTCTGCTTTATCAATGTTTCCTTCTTTGGCTAATTGATTTGCTAATCTCCCAAGGTTGGTTCTGTAAGATATACCGTTTCTTCTGGTTTCTATGTCGTGATAAATTTCTGTACTATCTCCATTTCCCCAATCCCATTCTTTAACGTTTTTATACATCACATCAGTGTCAATTCTTCCCATTTGATATGGGTTTGTAGGATTGATTTTACTTTTGATAGGAACAAGTTTGTAGGTCATTCCATCTAGTTGTAGATAATCTTTCATCCAGATGTAATCATCGTCCCCAAAACTACCACCAGTAAAATAAATAGGCCGTTCCCAATTATTAGTAGCGATAATGTCCAACATAACTAATCTGTGTTTTGGGATGTAATTACCTTTTAGATGAATGTCTATATAAGGCACAATTTTATCCGCATCTTTTTCTGAAACAATACCGTTTCTTAATACAGCTTCTTTATCTACAGGTATCCGTATATGTTTACTAGGAAAAGTAGAAATTATTTTTCCACTGATAAGTTCACTTTTTGTTCTGTGATCATCTGATGTTATCCAGCGCATCCAGTTTTTGATGAGCATAGTGTCTTTGGTTACAGGCTTATAAAAAATAGCATCATTATTTCCGTATGCATAAAATGAATGCTCTAAATCAGAAGGTACAGGTTTACCTAGATACGCTGCATTTTTCATTTGATCTACATACCAATCTGTTGCTAATAAATTGGTGATTAGTATGCGTACATCTGTTCTATACTCTTCTATTTCTTGAGTATACCATAATGGAAAACTATCGTTGTCTCCAATTGAAAACAAAATAGCATCTTTCTGACAAGAGGATAGATACATTTTTGCTGCGGACTGAGCCGTATAACGATTAGAGCGATCATGATCATCCCAGTTTTGAGCAATTAACAATGAAGGAACACCGATTAGGCCTATTAATATTGTACTGTATACTGCTTTTTTAGGATGAATTTTATTTTTTAGTATATCAAAAAAAGCATAGACACCGAATCCAATCCATATGGCAAAAACATAAAAAGAACCTACCAATGCATAATCTCTTTCACGAGGTTCAAAGGGTCGCTCGTTAAGATATATTTTTAATGATAATCCTGTGAATATAAAGAACACTAACAATACCCAAAAATTTGCTTTATCGTGTTTAAGTTGAAATACAAATCCCATTAAACCAATAATAAGAGGAATAAAATAATACGTGTTTCTAGCCTTATTTTTGATTGCGTCATTAGGTAAGTTCTTTTGAGATCCCAGATGATATTCATCAATAAAAGAAATACCACTAAGCCAATTTCCATGCAAAGAAGATAGTTTTCCTTGAACATCATCTTGTCTTCCGACAAAATTCCACATAAAATACCGCCAATACATATAGTTAATTTGATACTGAAATAAATAAGACAGATTGTCCCAAAATGAAGGAGGTTCTACATCTAAAAACTGACTAAAAGATTCCAGAAATTTGTGATAATCTTCACCGCCTAATTGACCAGAAGCATATTGTTTTCTAAAATTAATGACAGTGTCTACCAACTCTTTTTCATCTTTATATTCATTTTTTATAGAGAATTTTAGAGGTCCGCTAAATAACATATAATTACTAATGTGTTCTGTGCTCCACATTCGTGGTAATAGCGTTTTGTGATGGTTGTCTAAGTTTTGCTTTGCATTTTTCCAATCGTTAACCACTTCATATGTTCCAGTAGTGTTGTTTTTTTCATATTTAGGTTTGTCATCTAGAAATGGTTCGTTCTCGTCAAGGTAACTATAGGTTTCAGTAAATTGAGGACCATAAAAAAGATGCGTTTTGGGATACTGTTCCAGATTGTAATAAGCTAATAACTCTCTGGCATTGTCAGGGTTGTTTTCATTAATTACAGTGCCAGCGTTTGCTCTAATAGGTATCATCAGCCAACTAGAAAACCCAATTAAAATAAAAATAATGCACAGTAACGAAGTGTGTATTAACGGCAAGGATTTCCTTTTAGTGTATTTTAATCCTAAGTAAAAACTTATCACTAAACTTATACCTGAAATGATAGTACCCGAATGGAATGGCAACCCCAAAGAATTGACAAAAAATATTTCGGAAACTCCAAAAAAGGTAAGCGTGTATGGTAATAACATTTTAAAAATGAACAATAAAATAGCTACTACAATAAGATTAGCTATGATGAAATTTTTAATAGTGATATGCTTATAGTTTTTGAAATAGTAGAGTAAACCAATTGCAGGGATTGAAAGTAATCCCATAAAATGTACTCCAAAGGATAGACCAATAATAAACGAAATTAATATGATCCATTTGTTTCCTTTGGGTTTATTCATATCACGTTGCCATAACAATCCCAAATAGAATAAAACGGATAAAATACAAGTTGCCATAGCATATACTTCTGCTTCGACAGCATTGAACCAAAAGCTATCCGTAAAAGCGAATGCTAAGGATCCTGTTGCTGCACTTCCTAATATGGCGATACTGGCACTTTTCGAAGGGAGCGAATTAGAGGCTGATAGGTTAGTGATTAACATAGTAATTGACCAAAACATAAAAAGTATCGTACATGCACTAGCGATTGCTGAGGTGATATTGAGGGTATATGCGATTTGCTCTGGTTGTGATGCAAAAACAGAAGCAAAAGCACCAATCATCTGAAATAAAGGAGCACCTGGAGGATGCCCGATTTGTAGTTTTGAAGAAGTGGAGATGTATTCTCCAACATCCCAGAAACTATTTGTAGGTTCTACAGTGCAGATATACACCGAAAGTGAAATGACAAAAACAGCCCATCCTAGTATAAGATTCCATTTTTTAAAAAGAGATATATTCATTTGTATTGATTGCCTTTTTTAGGTAATCAAATGAAGCTCAAAAATTAAAAAAAATGCTGTATTAAACGTTGTAATAAAGTACTAGTACTAGTATGATTTTATTTTTTTATCAATAATTCTTTTCGGCTACTGATGTTCAATTTGCTGTAAATGTTAGAGATATGTGTTTTTACAGTGCTGATGCTAATAAATAATTCATTGGCAATTTCTTTATTACTCTTTCCAGAAATAATTAACGCTTTGATCGTTTTTTCTTGCTTGCTTAACGGAGTTAATATGTTGTTTTGACGATTCCTTCTTTTTCTAATAATAAAAAATACAAGAATTAATATGATAAATCCAGCAACACCATTTAAAAGCATACTGATCGAATATTTTTCGTCAGTTTTTTCTTTATATACTAAGGAAAGTTTATTTTCTAGGTATAAAAATAAAGCAGGATCAATTTCGCTAGATTTTAATTCTTTTAATAGTCCTGTATAATAGGCAGTATTTTTTTTAATGTCTTTTTCTAGTAATTGTTTATCATCAAGTTTTTTAATACTCAATAATTTTACTAAAAGAATTTGTAATGAGTCCTTTACATATCCTTTAGTCCTTAGTAAATACTTTTCAGTATCAAATTCATCATGAAGAGTATCGAATTTAGATTCGAATTTTTTTAATTCTTGCCATTCTAAATCCGCTTTATTATTCGTTGTATAAGAATCGAAAAGAGATACTCCTTTTTTAAAATAAATAGAATCGTTTTTGGATACTATGAATAATTTAGAGTTTGTAATAGTTTCTTTGATATTTGATTTTGTCTGAATCGGATCAATATGAATTTTATATAACTGATCTTTATTATCAAACCATTTTTGATCAAAAGTAAAGTACCCTTCTTCAGAAATAGTTGCTGCTGTTATAGGTGTATAAGTATAACTATTGTTGCTGTCATCCAATTGTACTTTGCTCAATTGCACCTTATGTTCCCAGTTATTTGGGTTTTTTAAGTATACATATCCAGAAACAATTTCCTGACCATTAGCGCTAAAGCATACAGTAAGTATTAGTAAAAAAAGATAGATTATATTTTTCATTTGCGTTATACCTAAATCGATACAAATTATGCATAAAAATAATAAATTATGTAATACTTTAGATCATAAACAAAAACCGCTTCGTTTTGAAACTAACAACGAAGCGGTCTTAATATATTAAAAGTGTATAATACTCTTATTTGATCATTTCAAAACTACGTTTGATAAACTCTGTCAATTCTTCTCCTTTCAATAAATTTTGAGAAAGTCTTGCCAAATCTAAAGATTGCTTAATCAAGCGTTCTTTTTTCTTATCAGTTTTAGTGTCCTTAATCTGTCCGATCAATTCGTGATTTGTATTTACAATCAGGTTGAACATCTCTGGCATATTACCAAACATATTCATTCCTCCGCCACCTGTTTGTTGCATCTCTTTCATACGACGCATAAACTCTGGTTGTGTGATCATAAAAGGAGAAGCATTACTATCCATTGCTTCTAATTGTACAGTATATTTATCAGCAGGAATTACTTTTTCTAAATCTACTTTTAAAGCATCTTTTTCTTCATCAGATAATTTAGAAATCGTTTCTTCATCTTTCTTGATTAAATTATCAATATGATCTCCATCTACACGAGCAAAAGTGATATTTTCCTTACTTGTTTCTAGTTTTTGGATTAAATGAGAAACGATAGGAGAATCTAATAGTAAAACTTCATATCCCTTATCTTTTGCAGCAGAAATATAAGCATGTTGCTCATCTTTATTAGATGCATAAAGAACTACCAACTTATTATCTTTATCAGTCTGATTTTCTTTAATTTTTTCTTGTAATTCTTCAAACGTAAAAAAGGTGTCATCTACTGTTGGATAAAGTGCAAACTTATCTGCTTTTTCAAAGAACTTATCTTCAGAAAGCATTCCGTATTCGATCACAACTTTTATATCATTCCATTTTTTCTCAAAATCCTCTCTATCGTTTTTAAATAGAGAGTTTAATTTATCGGCTACCTTACGCGTAATATAACTTGAGATTTTCTTTACTGCTCCATCTGCTTGTAAGTACGATCTGGATACATTTAAAGGAATATCTGGAGAATCAATAACACCACGCAACATTGTAAGAAATTCAGGTACAATACCTTCTACATTATCCGTTACAAAAACCTGATTTTGATATAATTGAATTCTATCCTTTTGGATATTCATATCCTGCCCAAGTTTCGGAAAATATAAAATACCTGTAAGATTAAAAGGATAATCTACATTAAGATGTATATTAAATAAAGGTTCTTCAAATTGCATTGGATACAATTCTCTATAAAAACCTTTATAATCTTCGTCTTTAAGATCAGAAGGTTGTTTCGTCCATGCAGGACTAGGGTTATTGATAATATTATCCACTTCCTGAGTTGGTGCAGGATCTTCTTCTTTGGCACCTTCAGGTTTTGGTAATGTTTCAGTTTTAGTTCCGAACTTGATCGAAACAGGCATAAACTTATTATATTTTACCAATAGTTCGCTAATTCTGCTCTCTTCTAAAAATTCGGTATCATCTTCTCCTATATGTAAAATGATTTCTGTACCTCTTTCTGCTTTGTCATGAGCTTCAATGGTATACGTTGGAGATCCATCACAAGTCCAATGCGCTGCTGGTGCATCGGTATAAGATTTGGTAATGATTTCTACCTTATCTGCTACCATAAAAGCAGAGTAGAAACCAAGTCCAAAATGACCAATGATCCCAGAATCCTTAGCACTATCTTTGTATTTTTCTAAAAATTCCTCTGCTCCAGAAAAAGCTACTTGATTGATGTATTTTTCAACTTCTTCAGCTGTCATACCAATTCCCTGATCGATGATATGAAGTTTATTGTTATCCTTATCAATTTTAACTTCAATTTTAGGATCACCATACTCTACCTTAGCTTCTCCGATATTGGTTAGGTGCTTTAGTTTAAGAGTTGCGTCTGTCGCATTAGATATTAGTTCTCGTAAAAAGATCTCATGATCTGAATACAAGAATTTTTTTATCAAAGGAAAAATGTTTTCTACAGATACATTAATACTTCCTGTTGCCATTTCTATTGTGTTTTAATTTTAATTATCACTTATGAATGATTTTATAGTCAAAAAAAATACCAATTACACATGGCTGACAAACTGACACAGAAATAAGGTGGATGTAATAAAAACGTAAGTATTGTAAGTGAATTACGTCTATTGTAAAAGTTATTAGTTAGGTTTCATTTTTTATGAAATAACTTTAACATATTTTTCGTTTAAGATTTTATTAAAAAAGTTAAACAATCGTTATATTTACATAATTAAACTACCCAATTTATGGCTTCGTCAAATAAAAATCAAACAATTGATAGTCAATACATCATTACAGAGTATATGCATTATGTTTTGGAAAATGATAGCTACCCAAAATCTGTATATAGATTTTGTAAAGATTCCAAAATAAAAGAAGAAGATTTTTATAAATTTTTCGGCAGTTTGGATAGTGTAAACAAAGGAATTTGGAATACTTTTTTTAGTACTACTATTGATGCAATGAATAACAATAAAGAATATGAAGGATTATCAAGTAAAGATAAAATGCTCACGTTCTTTTATACATTTTTTGAATTACTGACTTTAAATAGAAGTTACGTGCTATTAACGTTGCAATATCATGAGATGCCACTAAAAAATATTGGGCAACTGAAAGGATTGAGAAAACATATTAAAGGATTTGCAAAAGAATTGATTGAGGTAGATAATGGAGATAAGCTATTTAATATTACAAAAAATCCAGTATCTGTATACTCAGAAGGAGCTTGGTTTCAATTCTTATTTCTTTTAAAGTTTTGGATGGATGATGATTCTGCAGATTTTGAAAAAACAGATATTGCAATAGAGAAATCGGTAAATACTGTATTTGACTTATTTGACAATACACCGCTTACTAATGTATTAGATTTTGGAAAATTTCTTTGGAAAGAAAAAACAATGTGGAATTAAATTTTGTAAGCATCTTGAACGATTGAAGACTATTAAAAATATAGAATGAAAACAATCGATAAAATACCTACTTCGAAGATTGGACGCACAACAGAGCTGGTAAAGACAGGAGTGAAGGTAGGTGGAAATTATCTTAAATATTATAGTAAGAAAGCTGTGAATCCTAAGACAACTAGGGATCAGCTTAATGAAAATAATGCTGCTGATATCTATGATGGATTAAAAAGCTTAAAGGGTAGTGCGCTAAAAGTAGCACAAATGCTATCCATGGAAAAGAACTTGTTGCCAAATGCATATGTAGAAAAGTTCTCATTGGCACAATTTAGTGTTCCACCATTATCAGCACCTTTAGTAAGAAAAACATTTAAAAAATATCACGGGAAATATCCTGAGGAATTATACGATACGTTTGCAACTCAATCGGTTAATGCTGCCAGTATCGGACAGGTACATAAAGCAGCTAAAGACGGGAAAAAACTTGCTGTGAAAATTCAATATCCTGGAGTTGCAGACAGCATAAGTTCTGATTTGGCGATGGTAAAACCCATCGCCATCAGAATGTTCAATCTAAAAGGAAAAGATTCTGATAAGTATTTTCAGGAGTTAGAAGGAAAACTTCTGGAGGAAACCGATTATGTGTTAGAAGTACAGCAAAGTAAAGAGATTACAAAAGCTTGTTCAAAAATCCCTAATCTAAAATTCCCCTGTTATTATGAAGAACTATCCAGCAAGCGTATCATTACGATGGATTGGATGGATGGAATTCACCTTAGTGAGTTTGCAAAACATAATACGGATCAGAAAAAAGCAGATAAGATCGGTCAAGCTCTTTGGGATTTTTATATGTATCAAATGCATATTCTTAAAGCAGTACATGCCGATCCTCATCCAGGAAATTTCCTAATAGATGAAGATGATAATTTAATAGCGATTGATTTTGGTTGTGTGAAGAAAGTTCCCATGGAATTTTATACACCATATTTTGAGCTAGCAGAAAAAGAAAATATAGAAAACCCCGATTTTTTTGCCCTAAAGATGTTCGAGCTGGAAATACTCCGAGAAGATGATTCTTCTGAAGAAAAAGCATTTTTCTCGGGGTTATTCTATGAAATGCTTAGTCTTTTTACTAGACCTTTTAATGAAGAGGTTTTTGATTTTGGAAATAAAGAATTTTGGGAAAACATTACGGCATTAAGTGAAAAATATTCTAAGGATACAACGCTCAGAAAAATGAATGGTAACAGAGGTAGTAAACACTTTTTGTATATCAATAGAACTTTTTTTGGCTTATATAATTTATTGCACGATCTAAAAGCTAAGATTCGTGTCAAAAATTTTGAAGAGTACCTTTAGCCAGTCAACTGGACTGGCTTTGGTTTGTTTATTTATTGGTTAGGTTGTTAGAAAGGCATGCTGTGGTTGGCGTGCCTTTCGATTTTTTAGTAGTTTTTAAAGTTTATGCAAAGAAATCGATTAGGTATTCTTATTTTTATTAAAACCATTATTGTAAGAAATCTTTTTCATAAAGCGTAGCTTTCTGGTTATTCACATCTAAATAGTTGTATTATGACAAATAAATACTAGAATAGTTTTAGTTTTTAACAACTTTTATGAACTTTAGATTTTGAAAGAATAGATTTCTCTTAAAAACAACTGGCTTACTCTTAAATAAAACCTAACAATGTTAAAAAAAATAATTCCATTAATTCTGGGCTTAGCTCTGAATGTTATTTCTTTTGCACAAGAAAGAGAGCATATAAATTCTCTTATCAAACAGGTTAAAGACATCCATAATGAAAATCAAAAATTATTGTTGTTAGACTCTTTATCAAAGGAGATCTATGCCATAATTGATGATGATTTTGAATTTTATCAAAAAGAATACCCTACATATTGTTTTGACTATATTAATCTAGCTAAAAAGCTGGAAGATTATGATAAGGCATCCAAGAAAACTGCACGACTATCGAATCATTATTTACAGATAATAGGTAAGCCAGATTCTGCATTGATCATTATAAATAACGCCCTAAAAGATAGTATTAGAATAAAGAAACCGTTTAATTTAGGACAATTATATCTAAAGCGAGCTGGTGCGTATTATCAAATTGACAATCTGGCTATAGCGATCAAGGATTACGATAGAGCTAAGGGATTATTTCACCAAAGTAAAGATTCTATTTATGAAGCAGATGCTACTTTCTTTTCAGGACAATCAAGTGAACGTTTAGGAAACCTTACAGAAGCTCTATTAAAGTATCAAGAATCACAAAAACTATATAATAAGATGAAGGATACTGCTTATGTCGCATATACTGGATTGGCAGTTTCAGGGATTTATAGTCAGTTATATCTTTTAGACTTATCTTTTGATGAAAGAAAGAAAATTAGAGATATGCTAACTAACAATGAGCGTATAGATTATAATGTTCTTTCTGAATTAAGTATTAATGATGCACGGGATTTTATTAAGAAGAAAGAATATAAGAAAGAAGAAATAGCTTTGTTAAAAGCACTTAGGTTATCTAAAAAAGTAGGTAATAATTTTGCCCAAATTTTTAGAGCAAGAGCGTATGTTGGTGAATTTTATGCAAAACAGGATAATATTGAATTGGCAAGAAAACATATAGATACTTTAGAGTTAAGTACTGCATTAATCAATGGTCCATATGATAGGATTTTTTATCTAAAATCGCTTGGAAGACTAAAAGTAGCAGAAGGTAACTATAACGAGGCTATCCAAATTTTTAATGAAGAAATTGATATTTTTAAAAAATCTGGAGATATAAGAGCACAAGTACATCTGGAAAAGGAACTCTATAGAGCAAACAAAAGTTTAAATAATTATAAACAAGCTACAATACATCTTGACCGTCATTTAAAGCTTAAAGATTCCGTATATAATATTACCAGATCTAATAGTGTGATATATTACCAAACGCTGTATGAAACAGAAAAACGAGATAATCAGATAGCATTACAAAAAGTAAATATCTCAGCCTTAGAAATTAAGAATAAAGGAAAAAGGAATTTATTGATTTTTGGTGGTATTGGTTTAAGTTTACTTTTTCTAGTCATTTATCTGTATCGCAATAAAACATTATTGCTCAGAAATAAAAGGTTGCAACAATCTTTTTTGCAAGAACTGTTACAAACTCAAGAGCGATTGAGTAAGAGAATTTCTAAAGATCTGCATGATAGTGTTGGACAAAGTTTGTTATTGATAAAAAATAAATTGATCCAAAAAGAAGATATTAAAACGGCAGAAGTAGTTGATGAGGTAATTGATGAAGTTAGAGAAATATCGAGAAACCTTCATCCATTTAAATTGGAGGAGATGGGACTAACAGTAACGCTTCAGAGTAGCGTAGAAATGATTGATGAGAATTATGATATTTTTATTTCTGCAGAAATTGAAGATATAGATCAGGTCTTTGATCAAGAGCAAGAAATAAATATTTATAGACTAGTACAAGAAAGTTTTAATAATATACTTAAACATTCTAATGCTAATTCAGCTGAAATTATCGTTCATAATAAAGCAAATAATGTAGAAATAGTAATTAAGGATAATGGAAAAGGATTTGATATAACCAAAGAAAAGCTGTCAGTTTCTAAAATAGGTCTAAAAACATTAAGTGAACGATCTAATTTTCTAAAGGCTAGCTTTAAGATTTTATCAGAAATTAATAAAGGGACAACATTGATATTCAATATACCTAAGTATGAACAAGCCTAATATTTTAATTGCAGATGATCATCCATTATTGCTTAAAGGTCTCGAAGAGTTTTTAAAAGAAAAAAAACATACTATTGTTGCGGCCTGTTCTGATGGTCTTTCTGCATATAATAATATTGTAAAACTGAAACCTGATTTAGCAATTTTGGATATCGAAATGCCAAATTTATCAGGATTGGACGTAGCAAAACAATGTAAACAACATAATATTACCACTAAAATCGTATTGATAACGCTGCATAAAGAGAAAAAGGTATTTGAAGATGCCTTGAAACTCAATATACAAGGGTATTTGTTAAAAGAATTTGCGTTACCAGAAATAGAAAGTTGCATAGAAAGCGTTATGAATGATGAACCTTATTTTAGTAAGAAAATTTATCAAAGATTTGGAAACTCTGAAGTTTCAAGTGCTTATTTAGAGAAATTAACTCCTTCTGAAATTAAGATTATAAAACGTATTGCCGAAGAAAAGACAAGTAATGAGATTGCTGATTTATTTAATATTTCTGTACGAACAGTAGAAAGACATAGAGCCAATATCATAAAAAAACTAGAGTTAGATAAAAAACCAAATTCATTATTGATCTGGTCACAGAAGAACAAAGAACTACTTTTATAGATAAAATAACCCTTTTATCGAATAATCGATAAAATTAGGTAAGGTTACGTATGTTTTTTGAACTTCAGATTTCCTAAATTTGGTTATGATAAAATATTTGCTTTAACCAATAAATATTAAGATCAAGTTAGACTGGAATAGGAAAAAGGATTAAGTGATGGAAACAAAATCGAGAAGTAATAATAGTACAAAGGATGTGCTGAAAAATACATTTTCGGTATATTCTAACGAACTAGCAAACGCTATCTATATTGATTTACATTCTGATGATTCTAGTGTCTTTTATGTTGTTTATGACAAAAAGGGAGAAATCGTCAAGGAGAATCGTAATTTATCTAAAAGAAACACATTGTCGCTACATCCTTTTCCCTCTGGTTTATATACAATTGAAATTAATGGTAGTAATAAAACAGTTGTAAAAACCATTCTAAGATTGTAAAATGTTCAGAAAATAATCACTTCTATTAATATCATAAGTTTTAGGTATGGTAATGGAGTAATTCTATCCGTTTATTTTTTAAAACAAAACGCGATTTACTATGCATGCATACAATAAGATTGCAGTTTCTTTTATCAAAAACATAAGAATACATATCTTGAGCTTCAGTTTTTTTTAGAATAAAAAGTAATTGGTATAATTACGCACAATACACACTCAATACTATAATATATGTATACTTCAAAAGTAACAGGATTAGGAAGTTATGTTCCTGAAAATGTTGTAACTAATGATGATCTTTCTAAAATAATGGATACCAATGATGCTTGGATTCAGGAACGTACAGGTATAAAAGAAAGACGTCATATTAAGAAAGGAGATGGAAATAGTACTTCTGTAATGGGAGTAAAAGCAGCAAAAATTGCTATAGAACGAGCCCAATTGACCAAAGATGATATTGATCTGATCATTTTTGCAACATTAAGCCCTGATATGTACTTTCCTGGAGGAGGAGTACGAGTGCAGGATATGATGGATATGAAGACGGTTCCTGCATTAGATGTTCGTAATCAATGTAGTGGTTTTGTATATGCATTATCTGTAGGAGATCAGTTTATTAAAACAGGAATGTACAAGAATGTTTTGATTATTGGTAGCGAGAATCATAGTGGAGGTCTGGATATGACTACTAGAGGTAGAGGAGTTTCTGTAATTTTTGGAGATGGAGCAGGAGCAATGGTTTTATCTAGAAGTGAAGATGAAAATGGAAGTGGAGTATTATCTACTCACTTACATAGTGAAGGAGCACATGCAAAGGAGTTATCTTTAGAAGGACCAAGTACAGAACATTGGGTGCCAGAAATTATAGAGGAAAATAATCAGGAAAATATTCCGTATTACCCTTATATGAATGGGCAGTTTGTATTTAAGAATGCAGTAGTTCGTTTTTCTGAAGTTATAAATGAAGGTTTACACGCTAATAATCTAAATGCAACAGATATCAATATGTTGATACCTCATCAGGCAAATCTTAGGATTTCGCAATTTGTGCAAAAACAATTTAGGTTATCAGATGATCAGGTTTATAATAATATTCAACGATACGGGAATACTACAGCTGCATCAATTCCAATTGCGTTGACAGAAGCTTGGGAAAATGGAAAAATTAAAGATGGAGACTTAGTAGTACTTGCTGCTTTCGGAAGTGGTTTTACTTGGGGAAGTGCAATTATCAGGTGGTAGTTACAAATCGACTATAGATATAAAATCGCGAAGCTTTTAAGCTTCGCGATTTATTTTTTGTAATCACCGGTTATTTTTTTTCTTTAAAGGCTAATTCAAATAAATCATAACCATATTGGTACTATAATAGACGTAATAAAATGTATAGTGTTACAAAAAGATTGTGTTTTTTACATTTATTTAACTTTAGGAGCTATTTATTTAATAATACTTAAATTTAACAAATAATATGCGAATTTTTTATCATATTAACATTTTATGTGATAAATTTAAAGTACCCCACCTCCTGATTTTTCGTTTTTATCTCTACGTTTTCTTGAAACCTTTCTGTTTTTTCCACTTCCAAAGCGATATGATAACCCAAGAAATATAGTTTGCGTTTCTCCTTGAAACTGTCCACTTTGTTCATAAGGGAAATCTCCAGAAAATCTAAATCGCATTGTATTAAAAATATCATTAAAGTTAATGCTCGCTGTCCCTTTTCCTTGCAAGAAGTTATATCTGGCTCCTGTGTTTACAAAATAAAAAGGTTTAGTCTTAAATTGGATTCCTTCTTGTTCCCCTCGATAAAAACCAAATACCTGAAATGTTAGATTTTTAGTAGCTTTTATATTATTGTTCATTCTAAAGTTATACACCAAAGCATCTACTTCTCTAGAGATTGGTACCGCGGTTTCTACACCATTTTCTACTACCAAACTTTCGACAATACCTTTCTGAGTTTGACTGTATAAATCAAAACTAGCATTAAAGTTCCACCATTTTGTAACTCTATAATTACTAGATATTTCTAATCCGTACGCCGAGTTGTCATCAAAATTGTCAAAAGTTAGTATTTGCCCTTGATCTACGTTAGGATCTGCTAGCAATGTTTGGTTGATTTCATCGTTGATAATTCGATAAAAGACACCACCAGTTATAGAACCACTTTTTAACCTTCTGGTATAATTAAACTCTACAGAATTAGTGAATTGCGGATCCAATGCTGGGTTACCTCTAGAAGTAACTCTAGGCGTACTCCATTCTCGTATTGGATTTACCTGATTTAATCCTGGTCTGTCTACACGTCGACTATAACTTAACTGATACGTGTTTTTTTCTCCTGGAGCATACGATAAGAATGCAGATGGATATACAGTAATGTAATCATCTTCAAAAACTTTTTCCCCATCCAGAATAGCTTCTACTTCATAACTTTCGAATCGAGCACCTAATTGATATGACCATTTTTCATAGTTTTTCCCGTAAGTTGCATATAATGAATGGATGTCTCTATTATAACTGTATTTAGAATCATCAAAAAGAGTAGATTTATAATCATTATCAGTTCTTCTCAACCTTGCTTCGTAACCCAATTCTAGTTTTGTTTTTTCTGATAATGGATTTACGTAATCTAGATTAATAGTTGTGTTTTCTCTATTATTATTGATTAGATCATTATAATTAGGTAAAAACCCATTGATAAACCTAAAATCGTCATCACTATCACTTTCAAAAACATTATAGTCTATTTCTAATTCTATATTATGTCCTTCTTTGGCAAAATCATGCTTGTAATCAAAATTATAGGTAGATCCTATATTATCACTATCGCTTATTAAATTTTGAGTAGTATTGTTTTGGGGAGTATCTAATAAGATAATATCTGTAGTACCTGCTGTAATACCATCAAATAAATTTTGATTAGTGTATATTGAAACAGTATTCTTGTCATTGATGTAATAATCAATACCGACTTTAAATAAGTGTGATTTATTATTGTCTAAAAATCTAAAATCTTGCCGTGAATTCTCATCTGCTCTAAATACAAAACCTCCGTTTAGATTTTTAGTAATATTATTCCCGTAATTACCATATACATTTATTTTACCGCTTCTGTAGTTTAGATCAACGGAACTATTAAATCTGGCATTTTTGTCAAAGTTTAATCCAAGATTGATATTTCCGTTAAAACCAATATTACTATTCTTATGCAAAACAATATTTATAATCCCACTCATACCTTCTGGATTATATTTTGCTGATGGATTGGTAATCAATTCTATCTTTTTTATAGAGGTAGAAGGGATTTGTTTCAGTAATTGAGCTGCAGAAATGTTAGTAGGCTTGCCATCGATTAGAATCCGAACATTTTGATTTCCTCTTAGAGCAATATTACCATCCTGATCTACATTAACTGATGGGATGTTATTCATAATTTCTGCAGCGCTACCACCAGTTGTGGTTAAATCTTTACCTACATTGATTACTTTTCGATCAATTTTTTGTTCAATAGTGGTGCGTTCTGCTACTATGGTTACATCATCTAATGCCTGAGCTTCTTCTTCTAAAGAAATAGTACCCACATCGATATCTTTGCTTTTTCGTGAAATTTCGATAGGTTGACTATGACTAGTGTATCCTATAAATTGAATCTTTAAAATATAATTTCCCTTAGGTATGTCGGCAATTAAAAATGAACCATCATCTGTAGTGATACCTCCACTTATTAATTTTTCTGCTCCATCATTAATAATAATGGTTGCATAGGGAATTGGCTCATTAAGATTTTTGTCAATTACTTTTCCTTTAACAGTTCCTACAACTGCATTATTATTAGGTTGTGCCATCACGAATGCACAGCATAATAATAAAAATAATGAAATTACTTTTTGATTGATTGTTTTCATCTGAACGTTTATTTGATTGATTTTTATGCTAAACACTGTACTTTGTATTGCATAATAGAATAGTACAGTTTTTTCCTTTTTATACACGGTGATTAGGCGTGTTTGGTATATGACGACTCAGTATAAAGTCTGTTACACTAGATAACTGTTTTTAACAATAAATTATAAAATCAAAAACCGCCCCTTAATAAGGGGCGGTCTTCTATAATAATCAAATAGTAACACTAACCATCAACTATGAATAAAATTTGATTATTAAGTAACTAACTAACTAAATTTATGAAAAATCATATTTCTTATTTATAAGACGTGAGAGATAAGGCTTATGTTACACGTGATTTTTGTTTTTAACATTTTGCTGTTTATTTTTAACGTTTGAACGCTATATTACCCATGTTTTAAAGTATTATTTTGCAAATAAATTTTTAAAAAAATATGTCAAAGAAGACTTTAGTATTAGGAGCATCCTTAAAACCCAATCGATATTCTTATCTAGCAATTGATAGATTAGTGCGTTATCATCACGATGTTGTAGCTATTGGACTTCGTAAAGGAGAAGTTTTTGGTGTGGAAATAGAGACAACCTTAATTCCTTTTGAAAATATTGATACCATTACTTTATATCTTAATCCGTCTCGTCAGAGACAATACTATGAATACATTGTGAGCCTCAGTCCTAAAAGAGTAATTTTCAACCCAGGAACAGAGAATTCTGAGTTTTACGAAATGCTAAAACAATCCAATATCGAAGTAGAAGTGGCATGTACCTTAGTGTTACTTTCTACGAATCAATATTAATCCAAGGAAGGTAAGTAAACCATTAAGTATTAGAATAAAAAAACCAAATTCAAAGCCGAACCAGGTAGCACTGTTGTCACTAATAATATATGATAGAACAGGAGACAGAATTGCTATAGCTGGAACTAGATTGTCTTTTACTTTTTGTTTAGTGAACAAACCAAAAGCATAAAGTCCTAATAATGGGCCATACGTATATCCAGCAAAAATGAATAGCTTGGTAATTACACTGGCATCTCTGATCACGTATTTAAATACGATGATTACTAAAACTAAAATTATTGAAAATAGTACGTGTATTTTCTTTCTTGTTTTGACTTGATCTTTTTCATTATATTTTTTTTCAATATCTAAAATATCTATACTAAAAGAGGTGGTTAATGAGGTTAAAGCACTATCAGCACTACTATATGCAGCTGCAATAAGCCCTAGAACAAAAAATATAGCCATTCCAATACCTAATCCACTTTGAGTTGCTATAATAGGGAAGAGTTGATCTTTATGTGCGTCAATTCCATTGATTGAAGCATATTGCGTAAGTAGTAATCCTAATCCTAGAAAGATGAAATTTACAATGGTTAATACAATTGTAAACCAGAACATGTTTTTCTGTGCATCCTTCAGACTGCGACAGGTTAAATTTTTCTGCATCATATCCTGATCTAATCCTGTCATTACAATCGCAATAAAAATACCCGATATAAATTGTTTCCAGAAATAATTGGCACTTTTGAAATCTTCAAAGAAAAATACTTGAGATAGATCGCTGTCCATTACATAACTAAATATTCCAGCTCCAGAAATTCCAAGTCCATCAGAAACAAAATAAATAGCTACACCTAATGCTATTAACATAAATAGTGTTTGTAAGGTGTCGGTCCATACGATCGTTTTGATTCCTGATTTAAAAGTATATAACCAAATTAATAAAATCGTGACAATAACCGTAACCCAGAATGGAATGCCAATTGCATCAAATAATATGGTTTGTAATACATTAGCAACTAAGAATAATCTAAAACTGGCACCAGTAATTCTGGATATTAGAAAAAATGAAGCTCCAGTTTTGTATGCATAATTACCAAAACGCTCATCAAGATATGTGTAAATTGAAGTTAGATTTAATCTATAATATAAAGGAAGTAATATGGCTCCTATTACAAAATACCCAATAGTATAACCCAATACAACTTGAAAATACCCAAAACCTATTTTTTCTACCGCTCCTGGAACAGAAATAAAGGTTACCCCACTTAACGAAGCCCCGATCATTCCAAAAGCTACAACATACCAAGGAGATTGTTTATTGGCTTTAAAAAAAGCGTCATTTCCTGAGTTTTTTCCTGTGAAGTATGAAATTAAAAGAAGTACACCAAAATAAGCAGCGATTAAAAAGAGAATATGTATGGGTTGCATATAGAAATTCGAATTAGTAAAACACCAAAATACGAATTAAAAATAGGTAACCAATAAGATTTCTATAAGTAGATTATTAATAATATGAATTTGTCATTTAGAAACTAATTAAGGCGTTTTAGAAGAAAAAAGTTAAGATTTTTAAACTAAATTGTAGTTTTGAGAACTTAGTTTTTCTATTATACGTATGCTTAAGCAATTCATTTATTTAACCTTAATCCTTTGTACTTATTGCAGTTGGGCACAACATCCTGTGAGTATTCATCTTTCAGAAAAGGATGGGTTACCCGATATTGAATTCTATGATATTCTTGAAGATAGTAAAGGATTTATCTGGTTGGCAGCAGATAAAGGTTTCTTTCGATATGATGGAAAATCATTTACCCAATATACGAATCCGAAAAAAAGAGGGCTTTCTGTTTTTTCTCTTTTTGAAGATGCATCAGGGCGTATCTGGTGTACGAATATTTCGGGTCAGTTTTTTTATGTAGAAGGGGATGAACTGATACAATTTATAGACCTTAAAGATCAACTAAAAGGGCAATTAGCAGATTTTATAGTTACTGAGGATAAGCTTTTGATTACCAATGGTATATCTATGTATGAAGTAGGTCTAGAGGCTAAGAATGTTTTGAAAAAAATAGAATTGTCTTATGGTCTTAGTAAAATTAGACATATCGATAATCAGTATTTTTTGATCAGTAATGATAGTTTATGGGTATTTGATCAATTATTCAATGAATATAAGAAACAACCTATACTTGCATATGATGAATTTGGTGAAATAGGATTAGTATCCAGAGGTAGATCGCAATTGGTATGTTACGGGAATATGAAAATTGTTCAAGAAACTCCAAGTAATAAAAATTCTTTTTCTAATGTAGATTTTAATACAGGTAGAATAAAGAAAATAAAGGGTTTTGAGGAAATTGAAAATAAAAAAATAAATGCTATAAATGTATTAAAAGATGCGATCTGGGTTTTGACCAATACGGGTATTTATATTTATAAAAAAAATAAAGAAAAATTTGAATTGATAAAGCACTTTTTCTCTGATCAAAAAGTAACAAAAGTAATTATAGATAAGGATGAAAATTATTGGATTACAACATTAACAAATGGAATATTTGTTATCCCTAACATCGAAATTATCGATTATCAAATTCCTCATGAAATAAGAAACATAACCAAACTTGATTCTGATGGGAATTCATCTTTGTTTTTTGGAACAGTAGACGGCATTGTCAGTATATTTAATATTAATAGTTTACAATTAAAATCTAGAGATCTGGATACCAAAGTTTCTAGTATATTGTATCATGCTACCAAAAAATATAGTTATGTAGCAACAGATAATAGCTCTTACTTTATTAATAAAAACACTCTAGAAAGTAATAAAAATATTCTTTATGAAGGTGTAAAAAGCTTTTCAAAAATAAATAATGATTCTTTACTTTATTGCACATATAGGAGTGTATCTTATTTTTCGAAACGCGCTAATAAAAATTTCATACTTACAGATGATAAAAGAGCATATACTACATTCTATGATATTCTAAAAAAGGTAGGTTATATAGCATATGTAGATGGTTTAGTAGTTCTAGATGGACATCAACAAAAGAAAATCACATATAATGATATCGATATTTTAGCCATTTCCATAACACAAACAAAGGATAATACGATATGGGTTGGTACATTTAAAAATGGAGTATTTGCTATAAAAGATAATAAAGTAATAAGTCATTACGATAGTTCAAAAGGTTTGTTGTCTAATCAGATAGAATATCTACAATCTGATGATAACAATCTTTGGATTGCAACTTCAAAAGGTGTTCAGGTTTTGAATATAGATACCAAAACGTTTAAAAATTTGACAAAAACAGATGGTATACCTTCTTATAAAATATCAGGGATACAAATATTAGGAAACCAAGTTGTTCTATCATCAAATAAAGGGCTTATAGGATTTGATAAAACCAAGGTTTTTAAAAAAGCATCGTCTTCAAATATATATATAGACAGCATTGAAATTAATGAAAATGAAGTAGAAATATTAGATAGTTATAAATTAGAGTATGATCAGAATGCCATAAAAATAAGCTTTAATGTTAATGGTATATCGTTTAGCCAAAAAGGGAATTATCAATATAGACTAGTGGGGTATAGGGATACGTGGATAACCACAGATACTGGAGAAAATAGTGTGAAATATAATAGTTTAGCTACGGGAAGTTATAGGTTTCAAGTGCGACCAGTACTAAATACTTCAATTAATCAGAGTGAGATAAAAGAAATACTATTCTTTATAAAAAAACCCTTTTGGAAAACATGGTGGTTCTATTTCGGAGTATTTTTAGTAAGTATTGCTTCTATTTGGCAATATTTTTTGCAGAAAATAAGAAAAATAAAAAAGCGTCAAGAAGAAGTGTTGGATAAAGAAAGAATCAATAAACAACTAGTATTATCTCAGTTAGAAAACTTACGCTCACAAATGAATCCGCATTTTATATTCAATGCGTTAAATTCAATTCAAGAATATATAGTACTTAATGAGAAAAATTTAGCAAGTGCTTTTTTGGTTAAATTCTCTAGATTGATTCGTATGTATTTAGAACATAGTAGAACTGATGAAATTACATTGAAAGAAGAATTACATGCGCTAAAAATTTATTTAGAGTTAGAAAAAGATCGCTTTGAGGACGTATTAGAATATACAATTAGTGCAGATGAGCAATTGTCTGTAGATGTCATAAAAGTGCCACCCTTATTTATTCAGCCTTATGTAGAGAATGCATTAAAACATGGATTACTGCATAAAAAAGAAAATAGAAAACTTACAATTGAATATAAGATGAATAGTAAAAATGATACTTTACAATGTATGATTATCGACAATGGAATCGGTCGTAAAGCATCAGAGCAGATAAATCTTAAACATAAACCTTCCCATAATTCTTTTGCTACAAACGCAAATCAGCAACGAGTAGAATTATTGAATACAACTCGAGAGCATAAGATAACAGTAGATATTGTTGATTTATACCAAGAAAAAAAAGCAATGGGTACTAAGGTTACAATTACAATTCCCTTAAAAAAATAATGTATGAAAGCACTAGTAATAGATGATGAGAATAAAGCAAGAAGATTATTACAAGCTTTGATTGAAGGCGAATGTAAAGATATTACAACAATAATACAGGCTTCAGATTTAGAGTCGGGTGTACAATTGATTAAAGCAGAAGAACCAGATATCGTGTTCTTGGATATAGAAATGCCTCAACATTCGGGACTTCAAATTTTAGATTTTTTTGAAGATGAAGAAGTAACATTTCAAATTATTTTTACTACTGGGTACAATCAATATGCAGTAGAAGCATTTAAACTTTCTGCAATAGATTATTTGCTAAAACCTATAGATATAGAGGAGCTAAAAGTTGCAGTAGATAAAGCTGTGATTTCTGCAAAAGAAAGAACGATTAATGATAAGTTTGAAGATTTAAAAAAATCATTCAAACAATTGTCATTAAACAAATTAGCCTTAGATATACCAAAAGGGATTATTTTTGTATCTCATGATGATGTACTCTATTTTGAAGCAGATGGGATGTATACAAAAGTATATCTTCAGGGGAATAAAACGGAGTTGATATGTAAGCCCTTAAAACATTTTATACTCCAACTAGAATCTAAATCTATTTTTTATAAACCGCATAGATCTTACTTGATTAATTTAAAACATATTAAAGAACTCTCTAAAAAAGATGGGTATCATTTGATTATGGAGAATAATAAAACTATACCAATAGCCAAAGACAAGAAAGAAGAATTCATAAGGGTTATTAAAGAAGTATTCTAAGTATTACTTTCAGAAAAAAAAACAAGACTTTCAGAAAAAAAGCGAGTTAATCAGCCATCATTATAGGCATTTTTGTTTCATATGAATTTAAAAAACAGAATATGAAAACAGAAATACTTTATGTAGTGCTATTCATAACTAGTATGGTTTTTGGACAAATCCCTACAAACAATTTAACAGCTCAATATGAATTTACAAATGGAGCTTTTACAGATGCAGCAAATGGAAATAGCTTAACACAGACTGGAACATCTTTGACGACCGTAGATGATAGGTTTTTGAATACTAATAATGCTGTGAATTTAGGAGGTGATCATTTAACAAGAATAGACATAGATTATCCAAATGATGTTTTTAATTTAGGAAACACAGCAACAATTAGTTTTTGGATCAACACTACGACTAATGATACCGATGTGAAAACTATTTTTGAAGATACAAATGGTAGAAGTAATCAGGCGGATGATACTTGGGCAGGATATTATATCTATCTAAAAGATGGAAAGGTAGGTTTTTCATTACGTGTTAGATATAGCAGTAACGGGAGTTATAGAGGCGGCGGAGTGTTAGCTGATAAATTAGTTAATGATGGAGATTGGCATCATGTGACTCTTACAATTTCTAACACACTTACTACATCATCATCAGGAGCTACCGATACTGCCAGAAATATTGGAGAAATTTATATAGATGGTGCAAGTATGGGATCAGGAGGCGATATACGAAATGGTTCAGCAGGTAATCAATATCTTTCCGAATCTCACGATACAAATGGAAACATAACAATAGGAAATAATAAAACAAATGATTTACCTAACATAAACAGGTATCAGGATGCTATTGATGATATCAATATCTATACAAGAATATTATCCAATACAGAAATAGTGCAAGTTGCAGAGGATAACAATTTTTGTTTGCCTCCTGATTCTAATATTGTATCTACATCTTCTATTACTGTTAATTCGGTAAATGTTGATGTTTCAGGAGTTGGAACATATGATCTAGCATATCATAAAGAATCAGAACCTTTTTCTAATGCAACAATCATTACAAACGTAAGTGCTACTTCATCCACTACTATTAATAATCTAGATTCTTTCACAAATTATAAATTGTATATAAGAGAGCAGTGTACTATAAACAGTTCGTGGTCTATTCCAGTAGATTTTACAACCCTAAGAGTTATAGGGAAAGTATTTGTAGATGTAAATGCAACAGGCGAAAATAACGGATCTTCATGGGCTAATGCTTTTACATCTTTATATGATGCTTTATCTATAATTACAAGTAATGAGGAAGTTTGGGTTGCACAAGGAACATATACACCAGATGATTCCGATAGAAGTAATTCTTTTTTAATTTCAAGCTCAGGAGTAAAATTATACGGTGGTTTTATAGGTACAGAAACTAATGTTTCGGAAAGAGATTTTAGGAATAATGAAACCATATTGTCAGGGGATTTTATGGGGAATGATGATACTATTTTATCTTTTTCAAATACAACTAGAGCTGACAATGCTTATAATGTTGTAATTATTGGAAATGCAACGAGCAATATTTCTATTGATGGTTTTACAATTTCTGATGGACATGCAAATGGAACAAACTCTGAAGGAAAGAATGGTGCTGCGATATACAAAAGGTCTAGTGCATTAGGTCTTACTGTAAGTAACTGTATTATTAAAAATAATGTAGCTTTTGATACCGCTGGAGGAATTTTTAGTATCGTTAATAGACAATCATTTCAGAATAATACGGGTTTTGTGACTGTAGAAAACTCAGTTTTCACTAAAAACTTAGCCAGATGGGGATCAAGTATATATGGGTATACTGGCAGTGCTGGGAGTAATGCGGTTTTTTCAATTTCTAATTCATTGTTTAATGGAAATATAACACAGGATAATGGCTCTCTTCTTGGGGTTGCAGGAAGTGCAGGGTGGTTTAGAGATCTTGCAGGGAATTCTTCGATAAGCGTTACACTTACAAATAATACCTATGTAAATAACGAAGATATAGGTACTGGAGCTTCTGTGAATAATTTAAATAGATCTACAGTTGGGATCGGTAAAAGTACAGGTGCAAATAACGCAACAAGTAATCTTGCTAATAATATCTTTTGGGGTAATACAGGAGTAGGTGGTGTAACTAGTGTTATGGTGCATCATATTATTGATGTTCCTTCAACAATGACAGTGAGTAATTCTATAGATGAGAATAATTTTTCTGGGCTTCCCTCTGGAGTAACTGCTGTTAACTCATCAAGTAATGATCCTCTTTTTACAGATTTTGTAAATAATGATTTTACATTACAAACTGGGTCACCAGCTATAGATTCTGGTGATAATGGTGCTATGGTCGGAGCATTAGATTTATTAGGTAATCAAAGAATTTTTAATGCTACTATTGATATGGGGTCTTATGAATTTGGTTCATCTGCTCCTGTTTTTAGAACATTAACTGTCAATTCGATGAATGGGACAGTAACCACTAATCCTAATCCAACTAATGGAACATATGATGATGGCACATTGGTAACCCTAACGGCTACACCAGATCCAGGATATCAATTTGATGGATGGAGCGATGATGCTACAGGAACTTCCAATCCATTACAGTTAACGATGGATGCAGATAAAACGGTAACTGCTATGTTTAGCCAGATTCAACGTACATTAACGATCAATACTACAGGAAACGGAAGTGTAACTCCTGTAACTGGTACTGCATTTAATGATGGAACTATAGCTACTTTAACAGCAACTCCAGCTACGGGATGGCAATTTGATGGATGGAGTGGTGATGCTACAGGTTCGACCAATCCATTAATGTTAACAATGGATGCTGATAAGACAGTAACCGCTACATTTAGTCAAGTTCAATATGCATTAGTGGTTAACACAACTGGGAATGGAAATGTTACTTTATCTCCAGATGGAGGAACATATACTAATGGAGAAGTAGTAACAATAACAGCAGTAGCAGATCAAAATTGGCAATTTGACGGATGGAGTGGTGATGCTTCTGGAAATACAAATCCATTGCAAGTAACTATTAGCGGTAATACAAATATAACGGCTACTTTTAGCGGTCTCACCTTAGGAGTTAATGATCAGGAATTTCCTGTAACTTTTATAGTGTATCCAAATCCAGTAAGTAATGATTTGTATATCAAAACTGATGAAGTAATCAGTTCTATTCGCCTGTATTCAATATTAGGAAACGAAATTAAAGCATTAGAAACTAATAGTACTCAAATAGATGTTTCATCTCTTAACAAAGGAGTATATTTTTTAATTATCGAAACAGACCAAGGTAGAGGAATCCAACGATTCATAAAAAGATAAGATCAGATTTGTAATAAAATATAAAGCCTTAAAGATCATATTCTTTAAGGCTTTTTCTAATAATTATTTTAATGAATAAAATAGTTCAAAAATATAGATTAGGAATAACTTTGGTGATTTTCTATTCAATCATATTATGCGTGATTTATAGATTTTTCTAATGTTATAAACTATCGATTCCTGGTATCACTTTCAACTATTCCATCTCGTAATCTAATCACGCGATGTGCATGAGCAGCAACTTCTTCTTCGTGAGTTACCAAAATAACAGTATTACCTGCAGCGTGAATATCATCAAACAACTGCATAATTTCCAAAGATGTTTTAGAATCTAGGTTACCAGTTGGCTCATCTGCTAAAATTATAGAAGGTTTGTTTACAAGAGCACGACCAACAGCAACACGTTGTCGTTGTCCTCCAGAGAGTTGATTAGGTTTGTGATCCATACGATCCGCAAGACCAACATCGGTTAATACCTCTTCAGCTCTGGCATTTCTATCTTTTTTAGAAGTTCCTGCATAAACCATTGGTAATGCCACATTGTCCAAAGCCGTAGTTCTTGGTAGTAGATTAAAAGTTTGAAAAACGAATCCGATTTCTTTATTTCTGATATCAGCTAGTTCATCATCGGTCATTTTGCTTACATCATTTCCATTTAGATTATATGAACCATCTGTTGGTGTATCCAGACATCCTAAAAGATTCATTAAGGTAGATTTACCAGACCCTGAAGGTCCCATAATAGCTAAATAATCACCTCGTTTAATATCTAGGTCAATACCTTTAAGAACATATACGGTTTCTTGACCCAGTTGGAAATTTCTGATAATGTTTCTGATTTCTATAACGTTTCCCATGTGATGGTTTTAATAACTTCTGAAAGATACAATTTTAGACTATATGACGCATCATATAAGAAGTTGTTACATTCTAATTACAAAATGTTCTTTTACTTGTTCTTTTCTAAAGAAAATAAACCCCAAATCATATGTGTCAATTGTTACTTTAGTTTTAGGGTGACTTACTATTTGATCCCAAATGAGCTTGCTTTCTTTGGATGTATGAATAGCATTGATAAGTACCAAAGAATCATTGTGTACTTTAGAAAATATGGTTTCTATCAGGTTAGTGTTTAGTTCAGTGATGTTTATAAAGCAAAAGTCAAATTGTACTTTGTTTTTATAGGTGTCAGATATTGAAATAGTATTGCCTATAGATAAAATTTTGGATATTGAAGTAGCGGTGTTTTCCGAAATCAAAATGTTTTTATAATTGAAATAAGGAATCAATCGATTTAGAAGTTTTGCGTTTTTAAAACTGATTTCAATAGTATTATTTTTAGCAATAGATTTAATTTCAGGATAAGATTTTTTTTTCTTTCTATCGTAAAAACATTTGGTAATTAGATTGAAGACAAAAGGAGAGTGCACTCCATGCTGATTGGAAGATTTTATTAAAAAAAGGAGATATGATTTAATTCTAAACAACATAATTGCCATAAGAGGAATGAAATTATAATATTATTCCATTTTTTCGGAGAGTTCCAGCCAACGCATTTCTTTTTCTTCTATCTCGTCGATGATTTTTTTAAGTTTCTCAGACTCTTTATTGATTTTATCACCTTCAAGAGAACCACTTGTAAACAGTACCTCAATCTCTTTTTTCTGAAGTTCTAATTTTTTTAGATCTCGTTCGATACGACTGTATTCTTTCTGTTCATTATAGGATAATGCTGCTTTATTATCTTTTTTCCAGGAAGCTTTTGTTTTAGGTTCAGAATCTACAGTTTTGGTTTTTTCTGGTTCCCTGCTGTTTTCGTAGATTCTATAATCAGAATAATTACCAGGAAAATCTTCAATCACCGCATTGCCTCTGAATACAAATAAATGATCGACAATTTTATCCATAAAATAGCGATCATGAGATACAACAATTAAGCAACCAGGAAAATCTAATAAAAAGTTTTCAAGCACATTAAGTGTAACAATATCCAGATCATTTGTAGGTTCATCAAGAATTAAAAAATTAGGATTTTGTATCAGGACAGTACATAAATAAAGTCTTTTACGCTCTCCACCACTAAGTTTTTCTACAAAATCGTATTGTTTTTTGCGATCAAATAGAAAACGTTCTAATAATTGTTGCGCAGAAATTTGTCTTCCTTTTTTTAGAGGAATATAATCACCAAATTCTCTGATTACATCAATTACTTTCTGTCCTTCTTTTATATTGATTCCTCGTTGTGTGTAGTATCCAAATTTTACAGTGTCACCAACTACTATTTTACCTTGATCAGGTTGGATAGAACCTGTAATCATATTCAGAAAAGTAGATTTTCCAGTTCCATTTTTACCAATTATACCAACACGTTCTCCTTTTCTAAATACATACTCGTATTTGTCTAAAAGTGTGAGGTTTTCAAAACGCTTAGATACCTTGTGGATTTCTAAAATTTTACTACCTAAACGTTCCATGTTGATTTCTAACTGAACTTCGTGATCATTTCTTCTCTTGTGCGCCCGTTCTTTGATTTCATAAAAATCATCAATTCTAGATTTAGATTTTGTAGTTCTTGCCTTGGGTTGGCGACGCATCCAATCCAGTTCTTTTTTATAAAGTTGTTTAGCTTTACCAGTTTCGATTTCTTCATTTGCTATCCTAGCTTCTTTATTTTGAAGATAATATGCATAATTACCTTTGTAACTATATAGCTTTCCGTTTTCTAACTCTACAATCTCATTACACACATTTTCCAAAAAATAACGATCATGTGTTACCATAAATAGTGTGAAATTCTCTTTGGCAAAGTATTCTTCTAACCATTCGATCATTTCTAAATCTAAATGGTTTGTTGGTTCATCTAGATAAAGTAGTTCGGGTTTACTTAATAAAATATTTGCTAATGCTAATCTTTTTTTCTGCCCTCCAGAAAGTTGACTTACTTTTTGTTCCAGATTTTCAAGTTTTAACTTAAAAAGGATTTGCTTATACTGTGTTTCAAAGTCCCACGCATTTAAGGCATCCATTTGTTCAAAAGCCTTTTGGTATGCTTCTGAATCATCTGGATTCTGTAAGGCTTTCTCATACGTATTAATGACCCGTAAGGTTTCGTTGTCTGCAGCAAAAATAGTTTGCTCTATCGTGAGATTAGGATCTAAGTTAGGTTCTTGAGGAAGAAAAGCTACTTTTAGGTTTTTTCGGTATACAACCTGTCCTTCATCAGGTTCTTCATCTCCAGCAATAATATTAAGTAAAGAGGTTTTTCCAGTTCCATTTTTTGCGACAAAACCTATTTTTTGACCTTCATTAATTCCAAAAGAAATATTCTTAAATAGTATACGTTCTCCAAAGGATTTGGCAATATTTTCTACTGATACGTAATTCACAGGCTAATAGATCGTTTATAGTTCGAAGTTTTGCAAATTAAGTACAAATATTCGATTCGGCTTTATAGTATTTATATTTTCTTTCTGCGTCTGGTGACAGAAAACAGGAAAATAAAAATCATAAGAAAAATAGATACCCTAGCAAGATAATCTCCAGCTTTGACATAAAAAGTTATTTTATCATTGGGCTTAAGTGTACCTTTTAGAACTCCTTGTTCATTGTACCCCATAGAAGAAACAATGTTTCCTGTCTGGTTTATGATAGCAGAAATTCCAGTGTTGGCACTTCTGGCAATGCTTCTTCTTGTTTCTATAGCCCTTAGTTTGGCATAGGCTAAGTGTTGCTTATGGCCTTGTGTATTTCCCCACCAAGCGTCATTAGTGATAATAGCAAGAAAGTCTGCTTTATTTCTCACATAACCTGTTACAAATTCACCATAAACACTTTCATAACATATGATTGGCGCTGCACCGATACCTTCTTTGGTGAAAAAAACTTCTCGATCTTGCTGTGTAGTTTTTTTGGCTACTGTACCGCCTAAATCAATCATTGCATCACCTACGATAGGTTTAAAAACGCGCTGATATGGAAAATTTTCTACCCCAACTACTAACTTACTTTTATGATAAAGTTCATCTGATCCGTCTGACCTAACCAGAAAAGCAGAGTTGTAATCATCATAAAATACCCCGCTTTTGTGTTTATTAGTTTGATCGTGAATTCTAGAAGGATCTTTAAAAACATCAATTAGTGAAATCCCAGATAGAAAATTCGCTTGTGGGTAGTTGTAAAGTATTTTTCTAGCAGTATTTTTTGCTATTGAGTTTTTAAATCTTTTTAATCTATTATTATCTGCAAAAACAGTTTCTGGTGCAATGATGAAATCTGTTTGTTCGGTGATTTTTGATGCTGTAAGTGAGGATAATAACTCGCCAACACGATCATCACTCGTATTGTATTTTTCTGTATACGGATTAATGTTTGGTTGCAAAATAAGTACTTCTAGGTCTTTTCCATTTTCTTCATACGTTTTTAATATGATAAATGATAATATGACTGGAACTAGAATAACTAATCCATTTCGAATCGCAGATCTATATAAGATAGTTTTGTCTTTATGCTCAATGAAAAGTAATATACTTTTAAAAACTCCAATGTTTACAATCCAAATCCATAGGGTTCCACCAAAAGTACCTGTGTATTCATACCATTGTATCCAAGAGGTGTAATTAGCAAAACCATTACCTAGATTAAGCCAAGGCCACGAGAACTCCCATTGCAAGTGCAGGTATTCAAAACTCATCCAAATACAGATAAGAAAAATAGAACCTATAGTAAATGACGTTCTTCTGGCTACAATATGATAGATTAAAAAAACCAACGTCATTAATAAGCTATTTACTATTTCGGCAAACCACATTCCAAAAGGGGTAGAGTTATAAATCCACCATGTAGTGATCATATTCCAGATAAAAAATGTAAGAAATGCTAAGCCAAATACTTGACTTTTATGGAATTTGTTATTACGAATGTTGTATTCTGTGATGAGTAACGGAACAAAACCGAAAAAAAGGAATAATGGAAAACCATATGTGGGCCAGCCTATTGAGAGTAATAAACCTGATACAATAACGAGTATGATATGCTTCATATAAGAGTGCTCTGTATAAATAACGAAATTAAACTTATTTCGTTACAAAACTGAAAAGCTACAATAAAAAAAGTTATGTTTTAAGATGTTTATCTAAACAGGCTCCAATCCACTTTTATAGAAAATACATTGGAATAAATTGCAGCACTCTGATCTCCGATATCGGTTAAAGCATAATCTACTTGGATTCCTTTGTATTTAAATCCAACGCCAAAATTAGGTTGAAAACCAACATTATCAGATCCATCAAATTGTTCAATATTCTGGAAATTACCGACACCACCACGTAAATACACTATTTTAGAATAATCTAATTCAAAACCAAAAGCAGGAGTAATACTTATTGCGGAAGAAGAAATAATGTCGTTAGTCTCTGCAAAACGTACATTCATATCCAATTCTGTATTTAAACCAAATTTCTTACCTAAATCAAATTTTCTCGCAGCACCGATCTGTAATTTGGGAATGGTTATTTCTGTTGTTTCTGGTAATTCTTGATCTCTTAATTGAGGAATTTGATCTTCATCAGGAATACCATCGCCATTAAGATCTCCGATAGCAAAATCTTCGATACTCCAGGCGTTAAAAGTAGTGGTGATGTCTCTTACCATGAGTCCAAATTGCCAATTGTTTTTATGATACTGTAATGCAGCATCAAAACCAAATCCCCATGAAGAAGCAAAATCACCAATTATTCTTCGAATTACTTTAGCATTAGCTCCATAACTCAATCCTTCTATAGGTAGTTTTCTGGAGTACGAAAAAGTAAATGCATAATCCGCAGCAGAGAATAGGTTAATTCTGGTATAATCAATATTTCCATCGGCATCTACTAAGCTCGTGGTATCTAAGATGTCATCAACACCAAAGCGAATTAATGAAAACGCAATGGCACTTTTTTCATCTAGTGGCATTGCATAAGCCAAATAATCGTAATTAGCAATATTGGCAAAGTAAGCCGCATGCATAAAAGAGGCCTGATTATCTTCTAGATGAATTAATCCAGCTGGATTCCAGTACCCTGAATTTACATCTCCAGAAGATGCAACCACAGCATTAGCCATTCCTAATGCACCAGCATCTACACCAATGTTTAGGAATTCATTAGAATACTTTCTAGTTTGCGCCGAAGAAATCGTTACTACTAGACAAACTAAAGCAATTATAATTCTTTTCAATCCAAGCAATTTTTGACAAATATCTCACTATTTTTCAACATGATAAACTTTATTTGTCATTTCATATTGTGTTATCTATGTTAATAGACGGAAATAGTTTGTTATTTTTACACAAAAATCGAACCATATGCAGCTTAAAAGGCACATTCCTAATATTATTACACTTCTTAACCTTTTTTGTGGCTGTATAGCGGTAATTTTTGCTGTACATGATAATTTGATTTTGGCTGCACTTTTTGTTGCTTTGGGTATTGGTTTTGATTTCTTTGATGGTTTTGCTGCGAGAATGCTCAATGTACAGAGTGAATTAGGATTACAATTAGATTCGCTTGCAGATATGGTAACAAGTGGACTGGTACCAGGAATTGTGATGTTTCAATTACTGTCAAAAGTTTCAGGGGATTCAGTAAATACGGTTTTTAACTCTTGGGATTTTAACCAAAATATGGATAGTATAGATATACCTTATATAGCCCTTATAGGATTGTTAATTACTCTGGCTTCAGCATATCGATTGGCTAAATTTAATATAGATACTCGGCAAACTACATCATTTATAGGATTGCCTACTCCAGCCAATACATTGTTGATTATCAGTTTGCCATTGATTTTAGAATTTCAGCAGCAAGCTTGGGTTTCTAATATTATTTTGAATATGTGGTTTCTTATTGGTATTACCTTGGTGAGTTGCTACTTGCTAAATGCAGAAATCCATTTGTTTGCACTTAAGTTTAAAACCTGGCGATTTACAGGAAATACAGTGAGATATCTTTTCTTGTTACTTACAATTGTATTAATAGCATTGTTGAAGTTTATGGCAATACCTTGTGTGATCCTATTATATGTACTAATGTCATTTATTTTTAAAGAAAAGACAGTAAGTGTTTAGTATAAACAATAATAATAGGTTTTAACGTAAATACTTATGTTGTTAGAAATCTAACTTTTTCTTTCTAAGCTCGAAGTTTTGCCCTAGATACACTTTACGAACCATTTCATCTTCTGCTAATTCTTCAGGAATTCCTGCTTTAAGAATACTACCTTCAAACATTAAATAGGTTCTGTCTGTAATGGCTAATGTTTCTTGTACATTATGATCTGTAATTAGAATCCCAATATTTTTATTTTTTAGCTGAGCAACGATTCTTTGAATATCTTCTACCGCCACAGGATCTACTCCAGCAAAAGGTTCATCAAGCAGAATAAAATTTGGATCTGTTGCCAATGCTCTGGCAATTTCGGTACGACGTCGTTCACCACCACTTAATAGATCTCCACGATTTTTTCTAATATGTCCTAAACCGAATTCTTCAATCAGAGATTCCATTTTATGTTCCTGCTCTTTTTTAGAAAGTTTAGTTAATTGTAAAACACTTAGAATATTATCTTCGATACTCAGTTTTCTAAAAACAGAAGCTTCCTGTGCTAAATATCCAATACCATTCTGTGCACGCTTGTACATAGGAAATTTAGTAATATCTGTACTATCAAGTGTTATTTTTCCACCGTTGGGCTTTACCAAACCTACGATCATATAAAAAGAAGTCGTTTTACCTGCTCCATTAGGACCTAATAAACCAACTATTTCTCCCTGGTTTACTTCCAGAGAAATCCCTTTTACTACTTTTCGGCCTTTATATGACTTTATTAAGTTGTCCGCTTTTAACTTCATAATCAGAATGACTTCTTTAGATATTAAGTGTTGCTAAAATGAGTTGGTAAATTTACATTATTCTTTTATATATGAAACTTAAGAAGCATTTGCTTCTAATGCATCCCAAAATTCATAAGCTTTGCGAAGATGAGGTATCACTATAGTGCCACCGACTAATGTAGCGATACTTAAGGATTCTACAACTTCTTCTTTAGTTAAACCTTCTTTATGGCAGGTTTCTAAGTGGTATTTTATACAATCGTCACATCGTAATACTGCAGAAGCGACTAATCCTAGTAATTCTTTAGTCTTTACATCCAGAGCACCTTTCATATAAGCATTAGTGTCTAGATTAAAGATTCTTTTTATGATTTTGTTGTTGTCTTCTAAGATACGAGAGTTCATTTTCTCTCTATATTCATTAAACTCGTCTACTATAGTGCTCATTATGTAGGTTTTATTAGTTTTTTGTTTTGTCTTTTGATTACCATTTTAGAAATAAAGATACTTACTTCATATAGGATAAGTATTGGTATTGCAACAATAACCTGGCTGGCAATATCTGGAGGTGTAATCACTGCAGATAATATTAAAACGATTACCAAAGCAAATTTTCTGTATTTCTTTAAAAATTGTGGAGTAACCAATCCTACTTTTGTTAGGAAAAACATAATCACAGGCAATTCAAAGATTAATCCACAAGCAATTACCGAAGCTCTTAACAACCCAATATAGCTATCAATATCAAACTCGTTTAAAACCTCTTCACTTACTTGGTATCCACCTAAGAAATTAATAGATAAAGGAGTAATTACATAATACCCAAAAAGAACACCTAAGAAAAATAAACAAGAGCATATGATGATAAAACCTTTAGAATATTTACGTTCTTTATCATACATAGCGGGTGCTATAAATTTCCAAAATTCGTATAAGACATATGGAAAAGCCGCTATGAACCCTGCGGTAATGGATGTCCAAATATGAACAGAAAACTGTCCTGCAACTTTTCTACTCTGAACACTAAAAGGTAATTCTTTAAAGCATAAGCTTTCGTCTAGGCCTAAAAGTTTTGATAAGTTACAAAGCCCTTTGTAGGTAGGGAAATCGGGTTTTTTTGGCCCAAAAATCAACACATCAAATACAAATTCTTTAGCGATAAATGCAGCTACTGCCGCTATTAAAACAGCAATAGTAGCACGAATTAAATGCCATCTTAATTCTTCTAGATGATCCAAAAAAGACATGGATTGTGGATCTTTTTTATTCTTGTTTCCCATTATAAAATACCTTCTCTCATTAGATCATGGATATGCAAAAGACCTGCATAATTCCCTTTTTTTTCGGCTAATAATTGTGATATTCCGTATTCTTCTAATCTATCCAATGCATCTACTGCCATTGCATCTACATCAATACGTTTTGGATTGGGAGACATAATATCTTTTGCTGTTAATCCATTAAAAGAAGTATTAGCCGTTAGCATTCTACGCAAGTCCCCATCTGTGATGATTCCAATAATTTTATCATTCTCGGTTACTGCTGTAGCACCCAATCTTTTTTCTGTCATTTCTACAATAACGGCATTGATATTAGAATCTGATGTTACTTCTGGTTTTTCATTTTTTGATACAATATCCTGTACACGAAGGTATAACTTCTTGCCTAAAGCTCCTCCAGGATGATATTTGGCAAAATCTTTACTAGAAAACCCTTTCAGGTTTAATAAACATACAGCTACAGCATCTCCTATTACTAATTGAGCTGTAGTACTTGTGGTAGGAGCCAAATTGTTAGGACAAGCTTCTTTTTCTACAAATGCATTTAAAACGTAATCTGCTTCTTTGCCTAGAAATGATTCTTTATTAGAGGTGATCCCAATTAAAGTATTGTTAAAGTTTTTAATTAAAGGAACAAGTACTTTGATTTCTGGTGTATTTCCACTTTTAGAAATACATATCACCACATCATCTTTAAGAATATTTCCTAGATCTCCGTGGATGGCATCTGCAGCATGCATAAAGACTGCTGGTGTGCCTGTAGAATTCATAGTAGCTACTATTTTTGAAGCAATAATAGCACTTTTGCCAATACCTGTAATAATAACTCGACCATTGGAGTTGTGTATCGTATGCACAGCTTCGGCAAATTCTTGATCAATTAGTTGTTCAAGGTTAGCGATAGCTTTAGCTTCTTCGTTAATAGTTTTTTGGGCAAAAGAAATAATCGTATCGAGGGTGTTCAAAATTTATAAAATTTGCGTGTTATAATTAAAGATTTTATTATCTTTAATTATGCAAAGGTATGTAATACCTTATGAATTTTAAATAGCACTAAAAAAAGCTTACTATTTTTAGTTTTGTTATCTTTGGTGATTTTTTAAAAAAGAACAATCCACTAAATCTTAATTGGGGAAAAAAGTTTTAGTGATAGCGATTTTAATTTAATTGGTATATAAAAGTTAAATGATTTAATGAGTTTGAACGAAATCGACTTACAAGGAGCTTTAAAAAAGTACTTTGGCTTTAGTCAATTTAGAGGATTGCAGGAAAAGGTAATAGAAAGTATTTTGAATAAACAGAATACTTTTGTGATTATGCCAACAGGTGGTGGAAAATCCCTTTGTTACCAACTTCCTGCCTTAATGTTTGAAGGAACAGCTATTGTAGTTTCGCCTCTGATAGCACTAATGAAAAATCAGGTAGATGCTATTCGGAGTATTTCTTCGGAAGAAGGAATAGCACATGTACTAAATTCTTCCCTTAATAAATCCGAGGTTAAGAAGGTAAAAGGAGACATTGTTAGTGGTGTAACTAAACTATTGTATGTTGCGCCAGAATCACTCACCAAAGAAGAATATGTAGATTTTTTGAAGGAACAAAAAATCTCTTTTCTCGCAATTGATGAAGCACATTGCATTAGTGAGTGGGGACATGATTTTAGGCCAGAATATAGAAACCTAAAGAGTATTATAAAACGGATTGGAGAAGATATTCCAATTATAGGTCTTACCGCTACTGCTACACCAAAAGTTCAGGAAGATATTCTTAAGAATTTAGCAATGAGCAATGCCAAAACATTTAAGGCATCGTTTAATAGGCCGAATTTATTCTATGAAATACGTCCGAAGACAAAAAATGTCGATGCAGATATTATCCGTTTTGTGAAACAGAATAGTGGTAAAAGTGGTATTGTATATTGCTTGAGTAGAAAAAGAGTAGAAGAACTTGCACAAACCTTAGAGGTAAATGGTGTAAAAGCAGTTCCTTATCATGCAGGTCTGGATGCCAAGACAAGAGCAAAACATCAGGATATGTTCTTGATGGAAGATACAGATGTAGTAGTTGCTACAATTGCTTTTGGTATGGGGATTGATAAACCTGATGTGCGTTTTGTGATTCATCATGATATCCCTAAAAGTATAGAAAGTTATTATCAAGAAACAGGGCGAGCAGGAAGAGATGGAGGAGAAGGACATTGCCTTGCATATTATGCGTATAAGGATATAGAGAAACTAGAAAAGTTTATGAGTGGAAAACCTGTCGCAGAGCAGGAAATAGGGCATGCACTTTTACAAGAAGTAGTGGCTTTTGCCGAAACTTCGATTTCTAGACGTAAGTTTATATTACATTATTTTGGTGAAGAGTTTGATGATGTCAATGGAGATGGTGCTGATATGGATGATAATGTGCGTAATCCAAAGAAAAAACACGAAGCTCAGGATGAGGTACAGCTTTTATTAAAAGTAGTCAATAGGACTGGAGAAATATATAAGTCTAAAGATTTAGTAAATACACTTATCGGGAAGAGCAATGCATTAATCATTTCGCATAAAACACATGAACAACCTTTTTTCGGGACAGGTAAATCAAGAGATGATAAATATTGGATGGCTTTAATCAGGCAAGTATTAGTGTCAGGTTATTTGCGAAAAGATATAGAAACGTATGGTGTAATTAGAACAACTCCTTTAGGAAAAGAGTTTATAGATGCTCCCATTAGTTTTATGATGACCGAAGATCATGTGTATAATGAGACAAATGATGATTCAATCATTACCGCTGCAAAATCAGATGGAAAAGGCGGGACGGATGATCGATTGGTCGGAATGCTAAAAGATTTAAGAAAAAGTGTTGCCAAAAAATTAGGCGTACCACCATTTGTAGTGTTTCAGGATCCTTCATTAGAAGATATGGCTCTGAAATATCCTGTTAGTATTGAAGAATTAGGAAATGTACATGGAGTAGGAGAGGGTAAAGCTAAAAAATATGGAAAAGAATTTGTAGCATTAATCTCTAAATATGTAGAAGAGAATGATATTATGCGTCCTGATGATTTTGTAGTAAAAAGTACAGGAGCTAATAGTGGTCTTAAGTTGTATATCATTCAGAATGTAGATCGTAAGTTACCACTAGATGATATCGCAGCGGCAAAAGGTATGGATATGCCAGAGTTTATTAAGGAAATGGAAGCTATTGTATATAGTGGTACTAAACTTAATATAACTTATTGGATCGATGAAATTCTGGATGAGGATCAACAAGAAGAAATTCATGAGTACTTTATAGAAGCCGAAAATGATAAAATAGATACCGCTATTGAAGAGTTTGATGGAGATTATGATGATGAAGAACTAAGATTATATCGTATCAAATTTATCAGTGATGTAGCGAATTAAAAGAATAAAAAATAAATAACTAAAAAGGCTTAACATCAGTGTTAAGCCTTTTTGCTGTTTTAAAAATTACGGAAGTACGATGAGTGTAAGATCATGTATGATATCATGATCATTACCGCCTCCTAATCCTCCATAAGTCCACGAACCATCTTCACAGACTGGAGTAGCTGTTATGCAAGATACTGCCGTTCCAGGGATACAAGCATCACCTTCATTTGGACAATAGTTTCCAAATCCTCCATTAATGGATTTTTGTTGATTCTTTTTAATTTCTTGAACTCCGTTTTCTTTTAAAATGTTCTTTAACATACTGAATTTTGATAATGAATTATATTTCCTTAAACATTTAAAGACACTTAAGGTATATGTCTCTTCTAGTAGTTAATGCTCTATAGAGATGAATAGTTTCTTAATTTTATGTTAAATAAATATAGATATTGACTTTTACTTTGCTAGATTAAATTTGTAATTGAGATGATTTATTAAAAACTAGCGCTTTAGTCAGAACAAAGAAAAAGACGCTGAAACATTTTCAGAGCCTTTTTTGTTAAGTAAAACATTGAATGGGTATATCTACATTAACTTGAGTCCTAGTTATGGATGTCAATGATTAAAAACGATCAACTAGAGTGTTTTTTTTGAAATAATGCTAGACAAATAATTTCGAAAAAGGCATTTCTATCGTCAACTCAGTTTAAATTAAAATATATTCATCGACAAATACAAACTAGATGTAGTTAATGCTGAATCTGGTATTGCTGTACTTTTGGATATGTTTTTACTGGTATATTGTCTAAATCCTATCTTGAAACGACCAGATCCAAAACCTCCACCATAGAAATAATCTGTTGTTGTATTTTCTATTTCATTTTCTTCAAACTCACTTGATGTTGTACCAATGTTAAAATCTACAGTCAAACCACCTTCTAGAAATAATTCGAACTTAGAGCTTAGATAAATATGAAATCTCGGCCCTACAGCCACATTGATACTTTTATAATCCAGCTCGAATTCGCTATTGGCAATGGCACGATCACTCCCATCTGTTTTGAAAGCTTTATAGGTAGACTCCAGAAAGAAACTTAAATCAACCTTAGAGAACGGTATAAAGGTTTCTATAAATAAACCGTATCTAGGATTAAAGACATTATCATAGTTTACATCTCCTGCACTTCCTAGTAGAGAATTATGCGTAAAACCTGTAAGATCAGCTGCTACTACAACGCCTATTCTGGTTTGATTAATTTTCTTACGAATGATGTATTCAATATCATATCCTTTACATTCATTATACTTTTTAAAGTATTTTTTCAGATCACTTTGAGTATATGTTAATTTAGATACATCTTGGTTTTTACAATTTAGCTTTTTGAGTAGTTGTTCTTGATAGGTATTATTTTGTTGGGGAATGATTTTTTTACCTGGTTTTTTGCTTTCATCAGGAGTATAGAATACCTTGTATACTAATAATTCTGGATATACGGTTTTCTGATCTGTATAGAAGAAACGATGTACATTGTTCTCAGAGTATTGATATAATGTAGCCTTACTCTTAAGGATAACCCGAAGATATATTTTACGAATTTTTAGATTAGGATCTTTCGATTTTGTTGCCTTTCCAACGGTATCTCCGTTAAGATCAAATTCTAATATATATCTTTTAAAAACGTATTCCTCTCCAACACCAAATTCTTTAATGTTTTCTATGTTTTCTGTTTTGGAACTAGAAGATATGGTTCTCTTCCATTCGAATTCTGTAGGGTTGTTTTTCCAGGATAGTTTTTTGATTAAGCATTCTTTTCGGGTTCCATTGTTGTCAATAAAATAACCAGCTTCATAGATGCTCTGCGCGCTAATAGCAGACATTAAAAATATGCCTACTAAAAAACAAAATAATGATTTCATTAATTAGATGATCTGAGTTTGTGAAGCAACAAATATAGCTTTTTTGCTAAAAATCAGTGAGTTTGACTTTAAAATATAATTTATAACAGTCAATAGTTGATGTTAACTTATAAATACAATGGATATTTTAAAGAATTACCAGATAAAAAGACAAAGAAAAAAACTGCAATATGGATCTAGGCAGAAATTGTATTCTTATCTGTTTTCTTAACAGTTACTTTTTGCTTTTTTGAGTTCGAAAAAGTTTGCATTTTATAATATTGGGTTAAGAAATCATAACATACCATTTCATGTAGTCTATTTTTTGATTTAAAAATTCGATTCATTAGCATGTGGATATAACTAGCTATCAATTGATTTAGAGGGATGTCTAATCCGTTTTCTTCGTTTAATTGGTTAATATACTTTCCAATTTCTTTGCTTTCGCTATAATTAGTTTTGAGGATTTCTTCTATTGGTTGAAACTCTGGATTACTTATAGAGTTGTCCAGAAATTCGGATATTTTAGTTCTATGAGTATTGTATTTAGCGTTAATTTGTTTTTTGGTGGATTTTTGGATGGAAAATTCTTGCGCGAAACTAATTCTAAGAGTATCCAGTAAGTGAAGCTTTTCTGATAATTTGTAGTCAAATATGTTTAACAAGTTATCCATAGCCTTTAGTGCAAATAACCATCGTAATTCTTCTCCTTCTGTATCATCAATCATAGCTATAAAATCTACAATCATTTTACTTTCATAATAGAATAGTTCTTCTGAGATTCCTATAGTTTTTAAGCCGTAACGCTCGATTTCTCTTTGGTAGGTATCAATTTGGATTTTCCATACTAGATCCTCGGTAACATATGTGTGTAATGCAGTATGCATTGCATTAATGATGACACCTATTTTTTCTGGATGCTTATAGTTAAACCGAACCCTAATATGATGTTTAGGATCTGCATACCTAATAAAAAACCATTTGTCTATTTGTTTTTCTTTAATTAATTTTTCTGTTAATGGCTTTAAGACATCAGTGAGTATCATATCCGAAGTTTTTGCACCAGTATAAATTTTATAATAAAGCCATTCACTTCCGATTATAAAATTACGATTCACCGTATTACTCTTAACTATTTCCATCCTACATTTTTTTTTGATTATAAAAGGAAACTACGATCTGATTCGTGTAACATTGATTGCCATTAGCGACTATTCCTTTCTCCGTAAATAAAAACTCTGTGATCTTAAAATTTGATTTCTTTTTTATTTGTTGTATCCACATTTGTATGGAATTTACATTTTCAAGGTTGATAAGTAATTCATTATCACCTTCAACTAGAAGTATATATTTGGGGATTGTATATTTGTCTCTTACATTTTTAACTGCGATTAATAAATTGTTCTCATCATTAATATTATTTACAATTTCTTTGATATTAGTTTTGTTTAGATTCCAAGTAGCTGGATGAAGTATAAGATTACGATATTCTATTCTTGGAAGAAATTCATATTCATTAGCAAAAGGACCTAAATCGAAAAACACTCCAGATCTTTTATTTTGGGTTTGTAAATCACTTAAGAAATGATAAGCTGGAACGGAGTTGTATGAGTAATTATGAGCATTACTAAGTCTAGGTAAGACCTCTTTATTATGTTTTTTTGACCTTAAGAAGACTTTTGTGTTTTGTTTTACGGATACCAATAAATCATCAATTTGTATCTGTTCTTTACTTGGTTTTGTTGAATTCGCCAAGTATGGAATTTCAAACTTCCTTAGATCAGGTCGCATAAGTATATTACCAGCTCTGGATTCTGGTAGATGTACAATTTCTGCAAGAATTTTATCTTGATTTATTTCGTTTTCGATAGCTACTATTTCCTTTACATAATCATAAATATTATGATCTGCATGACAAAAACGCCCTAAAAGATTGGCAGCACTTGATCCGCCTCCACCTTTAAATTTGATTTTTTCTTTTCCAGAATCATCTTTTAATACTTCAACAATACAGGATATCGTATCTGGCAAATCATCCCAATTCGTCTCTAAATCTTCAAAATCCTTGTCCTCAATGGTAATTGTATATGCATTTTCTTTATATGCCTGAACTAGTTTTTTTTGAAAGAAACTATCGATAATATTCCATTTTATTTTTCTTTCGGAATGTTTATTTTGTGAGCTAGGAATAAATAAATCATCAACTAAGGAATTCACAATTCCTGAGTCATGGTTTTGTGAATATCCTACGCCCATTTCTACATCCAAAGCTTTTGAAAGAGAGATTTCGCGTTCTTCAAACCTTTCGAAGAATGCATCCTTGAAATTAGATAACATTGTTGATTTTGGAGGAAGCGTAAGTTTGTTCAGAAGCGCAAGTCCTTTTTGTATATCATTGGCAATTTTATCATCAAGCGTATTTTCTTGATAAGTGTTGATCATGTCGGATTGGAAGAGGTGTTTTAATGAAAAACCTGTTCCGAAGGTTTTTAAAGACTCACTGATTTTTATGTATTTATCAGAGGGATTGCCTATAGAAAGGTCTAACTCTTTAAGATTTTGATCTACTATTTTTAGGTCAGCTACCAGTTCATCAATTCCTGTCATAGCATGTAATGTCGAAAAAATATGCTCCATGAATTCATTTCCAGAAACTGAAGGTTCTAATTCGCTTATTAGAAGTTGATTGTCTATTAAGCTATTGATAAATGAAGAAGCTTCTTGTAGCGTAATGTTGTCATCGACTAAGGTTTTTGCAAGATCTGTTAATAAGGATCCTTTTTTAGCTTTTTTTAAAACAACGTCTAGATAAAAGGAATCATCAACCTCTACGATATGGTTTTGTCGTTGCCCATGATCATATTTGTATTCGACATATCTTAATTTGTCATATATTCTGTAAATAGAGTTATTAGGATAAAACAGTAATTGATTTCTAATGGGTTCTTTTCTAACTAGCTCTTGAGATAAGGCAACTAGATAATTCATGTCTAGACGTGTATGTCTCTGATTTTCTTCTGCTCCTTTTGCTATGATATTGGTTCGATTCGAGAAAGAACCTACAGCACATCCTGCAAATAAACCAAATGGAGTACATCTAGAAGACATTCTTGAAATATATTTGAACACAGCATGTTGTAATCGTTCTGTTTTATTGTGCTCCTTGATGTTACCAAGTAGCCATTTTTCAATTTCACCATGTAGGTCTGGCGATGCTAAGAAAACTGCTTCTTGAAGGATTGGATCCTTTAAAATTTCTTTGAGATCATCTTCTTGAATAACTGTTTTGGATGTAAGTTTCTCATAAAAACTGAAAGGTAGTAATGGAGACCTTAATAAGTATTTAGGAAAGTGGGTGTATGGACTATTCATATTTTTATTTCTTTGGATTAACTGATCATTAAACATTCATCCCAGTTGGTTTCGAAATCAGCCAAATAATCAATGATAGACAAGCCTATTCCTGCTATTCCTTCTAATAGGCTAATTTCTTTTTTCCATGTGTCTTTTGCTTTCCACTGTTTAAAACCTGCATATCCATCGGAGTGGTAAGCTTTATGAATACCATCTTGCAACCAAAAATCGTAAGCATCTTTAAAAACATCCATGTGTGTTTCTTTATACATTCTGCTAAACATCTGTGCGTTTCCAAAAGATCCGTGACATAATCCAGCATCTTGTACCAATGTTTGCGCAGTGGTTGTTCTTTTTGCAGTGTGTTTTAGGATATCGATTGCGTTGTCTTTTATGGATGTATTTTGTAATGCTTTACCCGCAAACCAAAGCCTTATTCCTATTCCTAAATCGCCATAACACCATGCAACTCTGCTTTGGTATTCATAATGTCCGTTTTCATGTATCACACTAGGGAAAAGAGAAAAACCGTTGCTATCTGGATTTTGATATTTTAGTATGTAGGTTACTGCTCCCTCTAACAAAGGTCTTGCCTTTTCTTCGAATGCTGAATGTTGAGAAAGTTTAGTAAGAATACCTACAATGCTAGACATGCCGTGCGAAAGACTAAAATTGTATCCTTTTTCGGAGTTTTTAGAGCTTATGTTCGAAATCCATTTCAAAGTTTTTCCATCAGTTTCTGATCCTTTTTTTAGAAGTTCTATAGATTCTAAAATGTATGTTTTGTAGTTTTTTTTTGCTGGTGCTGATGTTGTATTTTCAAATCTATTAAGGAAGTAGAATAGATATCCAATACCTCCGTGTAAAAAATCATAATCTCCTCTTTGTAAATCTTTTTTCATAAGATCAAAAAGATATTCATCCAAGTCACAGAACAAATCATCAAGATTTACTTCTATAAACTCTTCTTTTTCTAAATGATCCATAACCCATCCTAAACCTGCTATTCCTGAACAGTATGTCCCATAATCATATCCTTGATTAATCGATGCGATACTTTGTTCTAGAAGCATACTGCCTAGGTCATGATCATTGTTATTAAGAAATTTGTTGTAATAAAATTTAAACAAGGCGATACCAGATAATCCAGATAAAACGCCAATATTATTTTCTTCATATTTGCTTTGATCAATAATCTGATTAATCTCTTCTAATTTTTGATAAAAAGTATCTCTGTTCATAGAATTTTATAGTTTATACTTTGTAAAGATGAAAGAATAGTGGAAACCACTATTCTTTCATTTTAATCAGAATTACTCACAAGCAAGATCTATAGAATGACATAAATGATCTTTCGAAATTTCACATTCTCCTGTTTGAACTATACATTCTCTAGAGAAGCAAGGTGTTGCAGCAGAGTTAGTAGCACAATGCCTTGTTCCAGGAAGTTGACAAGTTGCTGTTCCCGCGGTTCCTCCTTTAATAGCAGCACTATTAAGTCTAGAGACGATGTTTTTGTTTAGAGATAACCCTTCTAACTTTTTTTTCTTCATGATTTTAATTTTAAAAATATTTGTATCCTGAACATTTAGAGACACTCAGAGTATATGTCTTGCTATGATGTTCAAGAAAAAAGAGAATGTTACTACGGGATATTCTTTTTTTTTGAAATTAATGTTCTTATCAACTATAAAGAAGATGTTATTAGATTGTTTTTATAAAAAAACCAGCTACATCTCTGTAACTGGTTTTACTTTTATTTCTCACTCGTATTGCAACTAGTCATAGACTAATGAGAGGAGATAGGTTGTTCTGTTGAACAAGTTGTTTGTAATTAATTTTCTTGATCCTGCGGACCACATATTGGCAATCCTTGCGTATTACAATAAAAAGGAGCGCCAGCAAAACAACCTCCAGGAAAAAATGTAGGGCATTCTGGCAATGTACCTCCGTTAATTGATTGTTGCTCTTTTTTGTTCAATTTTTGTGTGCCATTAAATTTTAAAATGTTGTGTAACATATTTTTAGTTTTAAGATTATTATGGAATATATTTAGAAACATCCTCTTACCTGTGCATAGCATGCAGGGTGACAATTAGATGGTCTACACTCGGCTTCCCAATCTTCTCCAACGTTAGGACCGAATCCTCCTTGGATGTTTTGTCTTTGATCAATACTTAGTTTTTGTACTCCTTCTAAATTTAAAATTTGTTGTAACATAATATTTATTTTGTTTAAGATTTTTTCTGAACATTTATAGACATTCAGAACCTATGTCTACTAGTACGTTCCATACTTAGAAGAAATGTTACTATGAGTTTTTATTTTTTTAATCAACTTTTAAAAAGGGGTTTCAAAAAACAGGTGCAAACTATTTTATAAAAGAACCAGCTACAAATCAATGTAACTGGTCTTTACTTTTATAAATCTACCTTTGGTCATCACGCTAAGTCAGGAGATTTTGCGGAGCTGGGGAATGAGCCATCGCGCTGGATTATTTGTTAAAATTTAAAAGTTTTGATGCTAAATAACTATAAAGTTCTTCGTCAATAGGATTTGGTCTTACGATTATTGATAAAATCGACTCGCCATATTTATCGCCTAATGTATCTACCATAACAAAATAAGTTTTGCTTCCTTTAGCTATTTCATAACCATCTTTGTAAAAATCAGATTCAAAACTTATAAACTCTTTATAATAATTTTCTTTATTAAATCCTTTTTGCAAAATATGATTTGGTTTTTCGATTTTTTCAACTGACAATATATTTACTATTTTATTATCAGTTAATTCAACTATTTTTTCTAAATAATTAGACTCTGTATTTTCAACAATTATATAAGATGAATCTGAAATAGAAAACAATATGTACGGGTTCTTATTGTTTTCTTTCTCACTTAAAACTTCATTAGTAACTAAAGAACTTCTAATTTGACTTTTCGCTAAAAAGTCATCTGAATTTTGTCCATTACAGGTGGTAAAAAGAAAAAATGTTAATATTACAATACTTAATTTAAATTGACTCATATTTTAATTCTTTAATAAAGGTAAGGCTCTTGAATTTTCAACTTTCCCACCTCCATGAAAAGCTTTACCATCTTTACCAGAACCATCTCTTTGATCTTCTGGCTTTCCTAAAACTCTCAGAACTAAATTCTCTGTTCTAATTGCATTTGCATTATTTATTTTTGAAGAAAGACCTTTTGCACTAGAAATTCCATGACCAATGAGTTCATGAATTCCTGTAACATCTTTTCCATTAGGATGATATGCATTCTCAGAAATAAATGAATGAGAGCCTTTGTTAGTAGGAACATTAAATCCACCCTTTCCTAGTTCTAATATAGTAGAATGTTCTAATTTTTGATTTTCATTAAGTTTCAAGTTTATACCTGTAGTACTAAGGTGTTTTACAACAGCACTACTACCTTCTCTTGAAATATCACCATCTAATTCAATAAATTCAACTTTATGTTCATCATCTGAATTAATGGCTCCTGCAACGACTTGTGCTAAAGCTAAGTCATCGCCTTCTAATTCTGATAAAGCTTCTTTTAATGCTCCTTCATCTATTTTATCAAAAGTCTTTTTATTATTCCTTTTTCCTCTTGTAAATAAACTCCTTAAACTATTAAACTGATCTCCTTTAAAAATCCTATTTAAAGAAAAATGAAACTTACTCGCATCATTTTTAGTTACACCAACTACTTCTCTTCCGTCAGGATCTATAAAACTCAAAGGGTTATTTAATACATAAACATATGGCGTATCGGTATGATATACTTCGGCAAGTGGGTCAAGATTCATCCATCTACCTAATGAAGCATCATAATTCCTTGCTCCATAATCTATCCAATTAAGGCCTAATTCAGCTTGTTCTTCCTTACCATTATACCCATACGGATGCTCTGATAACACTGTGTCATTATACCCTTTATGTTGTAGTCCAAAAGGATAATAGTTCTTTTCTTCTCTAATTTCAGTAGCATTTACACTACCATCATTATTAGTGTCTAAGTAAGAGAGTCTGATATTCCCTAAATGATCCTTATATTGATATATATAATCAAATCCACCAGATGTATTAGGTTCTATATATCCTTCTGGATGGTTCATAAATTCTAACGTACCATTCTTATAGATATAATTACCAGCATACTCCGTTGTTGTCACAGAACTTCCTTCTGTCGCAATCTTTTTTAGTTTCACTCCAGTGGCGTCATAAATATAACTAATATTTCCTGTTCCCGTATTATTAGCAATGGCAACTGTATTTGGTAAATTAAGATGATTATACGTGATACTAGAAATCCCTTTGTTTCTATCAATGATCATATTTCCATTGATATCATACTCAAAATCATTATTGGTGTTGGTACCGTCTTTAAAACCATATGATCCTCCATTATCGGATACTTTAGCAAGTTTATTGCCAGTATCGTATTCATACGTCAATACATCCATATATCCAAAAGAGGTAGCTTGTAGGTTTGCTTGCCCTCTACGTGCCAGAGTTGTTATATTTCCGTTTTTATCATATACCACATTCATCAAACCATAATCATTATTTGTAGTATTGTCCAATCCTTTAGTGATCCTGTTTAACGCATCATACTGATATCCATAAGCTCTTTTGGTGTTGTCATTAGCAGTTTTCCAAAGTGTTTCACTAATGTTACCGTTATACAAAACAGTAGCTCCGAGATTTTCACTGGTGGTATTATAGTTTATACCAAAGGCAAAGAGATCATTGCCGATGTTACCTACATCATTAATATCAGTCAACCATCCACGTACGTTATACTTATAATCTATGGTTTGTAATGGTGCTTGTGCTGTATTTCCAACTTTTTTACGTTCTAACTGACCAAGTTCATCATATACATTGTGAGCTATCAATTCTTCTTCTTGGTTGTTAATTTGTTGTTTTTGGGTCAATAATCTTCCCATATGATCATACGTAAAGGTGTCTTTGGTGATTAAAGATGTACTTCCATTTTTAACGTGGCTAGTAAGAACCTCTAATGGTTTACCTGCAAAGTCCAGTTTAGTCTGTGTTCTATCTATTGTACTAAGGTAATGATTTCTGCTTCCAGTCCAAATAGCCTGCGCTTTATCGTTATATGCAGTAACCGTTGTTATCCAGTTATTAGTATCTAGTACTCGAACTTTAGATCCTGTAGGTAACCCTTTAACATCATTGCTGGTAATTACACCATACACACTAGTTGGCTTATCCATCCCAAAAAGATCAAAATTATAATCATCATAATAATTAATAGTGTAAATTTTTGTGATTCCTACGGGAACAGATGTATTGGTATAATATATTTGAGTTCCTGCAATTGTAATTGGAGTGGCACTCCTTTCTATAAACTGAGTGAAATTATCAGAATTAACTGCTTGTTGTAATTCAATCCTGCTACCGTTATGTTGTCGCATTCCTGTATATGCAACTCTTCCAAAAGCATCATACTTCGTAAACAACCATTCTTTTGTGGATTTAGCTCTTTGATTTGCATCTTGCGTCATCACTGGTTGATCTAGTTTATTGTAAACAATATACTCCCAACCTTTACCAGGAATTTTCTTTTCTACCAATCGGTTTCTGCTATCGTATTTGTATTGATAACATAACTCAGTAAGCTCACCTTCAGAGATACCATCACTAGTATCTACTTTGGGAGGTAACACATAAGTGAGATTCCCAAAGTCGTCGTATACATAATACGTATTGTGTTCCTCATTATTGTTAAAAGTACGTTTCAGAATTACTTGACCAAGCTTGTTTTTATATTCCTGGGTTGTGTGGTCATTCGCATGCGTTTGACCAGGTTGCCAGTTTTCGTCTTTGGTGAAAGTAATATGAAGTTCATCAGCATTATAATACTCTTGCTGTATTAATTGTGGTGCTTCTGTATTTTCATTAATAAACGCTACCTTAAAATATGGAATATTATCGTTTAACGTATTGGTACTCCAGTTAAATTTAATAGTGTGATCGCTATCGTTATTGTGATCCGCTTTCCAATCTTTTCCAGGTGCTCCTTGTTCTAACACGCGGTTTATGGGTGAGGCTTCAAAAATACTTTCAGAATGAGCATTTATTTCGGCAACATTTGTGATCCCAGAAAAATCATCAGCGTATTTATTTTGATAATAGCTGTTAATATCTGTATGAATATCCACAGCATTATAACTGCCAGGTAATCCGTTTGACACAAAAGGAAGATGATTTTTAGCTTGCCTTCCGTATTGATCGTATGTTATATGCGTAATGATATCTTTAGGACTGTCCTCCAAATTGTTAACCATATCAGAAATAGAAGTTTCATCCCCATCTATTTTTTGTAATACTGGATTCCAAAAGAATTGATTGGTACCTGGATCTGTACTGTAATACAGGTAATTTCTAAATCTGGAAGTAGTCGTGTTATTTCTCCATTTAAATTCGTTACCATTTAATACTTTGTTTCCATTAATATCATAGATTCCACTGATATTAGAGTTTTCTCCACTGTATTGATATGGATGAATTACTCCTACCATTAGATACCAGGTATCTAATTGAGGTAGGTCTCCATAAAAGAAATATGGGTTGCTATTTTCAGTATTATTCAGGTTATTTACATTTTGAGTTCCATGATAGGTAGTTCCATTCTGTGAACCAGTTCGTTTTACCCAAACTGTATAGCGATACCCAACATTTTTATCTACGTTTATATAATCAGTATTCCAACCGCCATCAGCATCTCTGTTGATATCATTACCACATTTCCAGAGTAAAGAGAGTTTTCCGTTGGGATCTACCCCAGTTTCTCTGTTGTTTTCCGAAGCACTACCATTTTGATTAAAAAAACCTGTGCTTCCATTTCCTGGAGACCAGTCGATAGACAGTTCATTAGTGTAGTTATTATCGGGTAAGGTTGGACTCGCTTTGATAGACACCTGTTGTTTTGGTCTTCCTAATCCGTCAAAATAACTGATACTTTCGATCACATCTTTGTTATATTGTATAGAATTAGGAGATATCATGCCTTTCTGATATACTCTAGTAAATACATAATTCTCATTACTTAATGTAATATCATTATATAATCCTTCACTACATCCATTTGCTGTTCCTGTTATAGATGGACAATTATCACCAGCGTTAGCAACATATCCAGATGGTTGTATACATTGTGTAATAATTGAGTTAGGATCTCCAAATCCATCTCCATCTGTATCTGCATACCATTTTTTATCTGGATGTACTGATGCATCGTTATCATTACAATCGGTTAAGGATAAAACGGTTTGTGTATAGCCTGTACCTGGATTATTACATTGGGTGACCGTGGTGGTTGCAAAACCATCATTGTCCATATCCTTATACCAAGTAGGAGTTGGTTGTATACTATAATTTATAACTCTTGTTGAACTCCAACATCCTGAAGTGTTATTTCTGGCCCTTAAATAGTATGTACTCCCACTAGTTCTAGTGATAGAGGCATTGCTACTAGCTGTGCTCGTTCCTCCCGAAGTATTTTGCCAATACCAAGTAACTCCGCTTGGCGGATTACTTTTGGTGAGTACACTGTTACCACAGTTGTTAGAAACTATCGGAGCAGTAGGAGTAGCGGGTACGGATTTGATACTATAGCTAACTGTTCTGGCAGTACTCCAACATCCTGTGGAGTTATTTCTTGCTCTTACATAATATGTACTGCCACTGGTTCTGGTGATTGAAGCATTACTATTAGATGTGCTAGTGCCTGTTGAACCACTTTGCCAATACCAAGTGATTCCACTAGGAGGGTTGCTTCTAGTAAGTACACTGTTACCACAATTATTGACTACTGTAGGTGCATTAGGTGTAGGAGGTACGGATTTAATACTATAGTTCACTGTTCTGGCAGTACTCCAACATCCAGTGGTGTTATTTCTAGCTCTTAGGTAATATGTACTTCCACTAGTTCTGGTGATAGAAGTACTACTATTAGCGGTACTTGTCCCTCCTGAACTACTTTGCCAATACCAAGTAATACCACTAATTGGGTTACTTCTAGTAAGTACACTATTACCACAATTATTGACTACTGTAGGTGCAGCAGGAGTAGCTGGTATTGATTTGATACTATAACTCACTGTTCTGGCAGTACTCCAACATAAAGAGGAGTTATTTCTTGCTCTTAAGTAATAAGTACTTCCACTAGTTCTGGTAATAGAAGTATTACTATTAGCAGTACTGGTGCCTGTTGAGCTACTTTGCCAATACCAAGTAATGCCGCTAGGTGAATTACTTTTGGTGAGTACACTGTTTCCACAATTATTGGATACTGTAGGTGCTGATGGAGTAGCAGGTACAGATTTAATATTATAACTCACTGTTCTGGCTGTACTCCAACATCCTGTGAAGTTATTTCTTGCTCTTAGGTAATAGGTACTTCCACTAGTTCTGGTGATAGAAGTACTACTGTTTGTTGTGCTGGTGCCTACCGAACTACTTTGCCAATACCAAGTAATTTCACTAGGTGGATTACTTCGAGTAAGTACACTGTTTCCGCAATTATTGGATACTGTAGGTGCTGATGGTGTAGCAGGCACAGATTTAATACTATAATTAACCGTTCTTACTGAGCTCCAGCATCCTGTGGAGTTGTTTCTAGCTCTTAAGTAATACGTACTTCCACTAGTTCTGGTGATAGAAGTACTACTGTTAGTTGTACTGGTGCCTGTTGAGCTACTTTGCCAATACCAAGTAATGCCACTAGGTGGATTACTTCTGGTAAGTACGCTGTTTCCACAATAATTAGATACTGTAGGCGCAGAAGGTGCAGTAGGTACAGATTTGATACTATAATTTACCGTTCTAACGGCACTCCAACATCCTGTGGAGTTATTTCTAGCTCTTAAGTAATAGGTACTTCCACTAGTTCTGGTGATAGAAGTACTACTATTAGCCGTACTTGTGCCTCCTGAACTACTTTGCCAATACCAAGTGATTCCACTAGGTGGATTATTTCTTGTAAGTATACTCTTGCCACATTGGTTGCTAACAGTTGCTGTTGGTACTGAAGGTAAGGTATTTACATTATAGGTAATCTGCTTAGCAGTTCCCCAGCAATTACTGCTGTTATTTCGACCTCTAAGATAAATTGTTCCATTACTGGTCTTTGTAATAGCTTGACTAGAATTAGAAGTACTAGTCCCTGTGGCACTGCTTTGCCAGAACCAAGTTTCTATAGAAAGATTATGAATTCCTTTTTCTATTATCGTATTCCCACAATTTTTTGTAATCGAAAAGGTAGGAGTAGAAGCACTTCTTTCATCTACCTGTCCATTACAGTTATTATCTATATTGTCTTTATTGCATGGTTCGACAGCTCCAGGATTTACGGTAACGTTATTATCGTTACAGTCACCAGCTCTGCTAATATATCCTGAAGGTTGACTACATGAACTTTTGGTATTACTACTTACTCCATATCCATCTCCATCTGCATCACGATACCAAGTTTTAGTTATATTTATAGAAGGGTTACTGTCATTACAATCATTTGCATTAGCAACATATCCTGAAGGTTGATAACAGTTTTTTGCGGTAGTACTGCTGGTTCCATATCCGTCACCATCTGCATCACGATACCAGGTTCGAAAACCTCCAACGCTACTATCATTATCGTTACAATCAAATGTTCCCTGAGCAATATATCCATTGGGTCTGTTTACTTCACATCGGTATTGCAATCCGTGATAACCATCTCCATCATTATCAATATACCATTTGGTTGCATTAGGTGCTACATCACTACAATCATCTCCCGAAATAGGAGTAAATTGACTCCATCCTAAAATAGGTAAGAACAAGTATATATATATTAAATATCTTTTCATCGGTTGTTTAGTTTTTGTAATTGTACTTGTTTTCTGATACCAGATTTCCTTCTTCATCCCTTACGAATTCTAATCGATTTAGATTGTCGTATTCGTAATACATAGTGTATCCTCTAGCATCTGTCATACTGGTGATTCCAATAAGTGGGTCATAGGTGTAATAACTCATCTGTGATGCCTGTAATGCAGCATGTGAACGAATGGCTTCTAACGCATCTCTTAATGCTTGCTCACTTGTTGATGATGCTCCATTCGGAAAACTAACATCATCATTGGATGCTGTAATTGCTGTAGTAATTAATCCTTGAATGCTAGCCGCTTGAGTTGTGTTGAAATTTGTGATTTTGGCAATAGGAAATTGTCCTTCATATCCCCAGATATAGTAGATATGGGTTCCATCTATTTGCGCTATGTCAATAGGATTACCTTGTGCATCATATTGATGAAATGCAAGACGTTCTTCAAGATTATTAGTTCCTTTGGCTATCCTTACTTTTTTAGGAAGCCATAATGTGTTTCCTAGTATATTGTTTCCCCAGGATGTATAATCAGTTCTTTTCTTAAAAAGAAGCGTTTCTGTAGTTCCTTCTTTTTTGTACGTCTCTGTTTCAATGGGGGATGCAATCTGATTCGTAGATTGTAATGCTAGAATACCATTCGATGCTTCATTACTTAGATTCTCAAAATCACTTATATTGTTGTATGGGTACTTATATACTGTTTTTATTTCGTTTCCGTTAGTACCTTGAGTTGTACTTTCTTTTAAAGAAAAATGGCTGTTATAAGTATTGGTAGTTGTGCTTATAAGAGTTTGTTGAATTCCATCTTTGTCATAATAGCTAGTATTTACCGATGATAGTGGTTTGTACTTTGTATTCAGTTCTCTGTAAGGCTTTACAATATACCTGTCGATCTGATAGTGCTCTTGCGATGGTATAGGAAACTCGTCGCAAGCTCCTTCTATTCTACAGTCGGCAATGATATTAAGCTTTTGAGCGATTTTTAAACTCCAAGGATGATTATTATTAAAGTCTTGATAATTTTGATCCAACAATCCTCTAAATAATTGATATTCGTTTACGTTTTTTTGAATCAAAGATGTGATACTGTCTTTGGTTTTGAATACAGACACCATCTTTACTCTACCTTTATCTAGATCTTGTGCCTGTGGATAATTAGGATGTTCAAAATCATAGTTCTGAGCAGGAGCTTCGAACTCTGTTAGCTTATATCCATTCGGGAAAGTTTTAATATAATTCTGTAACGTACTAGAATCTCCTATATCTGAATATACCAATGTACCATCTTCATTGGTGAAAGGTATTAGAGGAGGTCCATCCCAGTCGTCATTTGTTGTGTCTTCGATAGGTATTAAATCAAAACTATCAAACTCTTTTATATGTGTATAGTATACTGGAGCACTTTGATTAACTGTCAAAGAATTAAATCGATTTAAACGATAGGCTATAACATCGTATTCTGTTCGCCCACTTGGGTTTTCAGGTGTGGAAGCACTATAGTTTACAATATTAAAGGATACTTCTTTCTGAAATTTGTTTAAAAGTAATCCTGAAGATAACTTATCATCTGTATTGTAATCAAAGTATTGTGTTTTTGCTATCGAATCATTGGTTGTATAATGTTGTATTTTTTCTACTCGAATGCCACCAATATCAACATTAATGTGATTAGACGTATCTGAGTTGAAAACAGGTTCATGAAATTGTACTTTAATTTCACCATAGGCATCAGAAGATCGGTTGTAGTCATTGATTATCTTAAAAGTATATGTGCCAGGCCTGATGATAATCCTACCTCCTGAATTATGAGATTCACTGTAATATCCAGGATCACCATCATCCGGACCAAACTCTATACCCAGTGTTGGACACATTTCTGGAGCCTCGTTTAATATATTTCTAAAATAAGGTGCATTAATATAATAATCATCTGATATAGGATCAATATCGGCTTCCTCTTCTCCTGTTATTGGATCAATCTTAGGAGGACAATTATCTGCGCGCGAAATACTCATTGTTAAATGACTTCTTTGTCTTGTCCCTCTAAAGGATGATGAGATGGTGGCAACAGTAAGTTGGTCAAAAGTTTTAGTAAACTGTGATGTTTTGATTTCAGGAGCTGAAGCACTGTTATCTGATTGTAACTTTAATAGTATTTGTTTATTAAAAGAAACACTGGTTGCGATATTACCTTGTGCACCAGAAGAACCACTATTATATTCCTTTTTTATTTGATTTTGTTCATAATCTATTAAGGAATATCCACCTGTTGGGTAGTTTATTTTTTTCATTGCTCCGATTCGTGTAGCAGAAAGATTAGGAGATTTATCAACCGTATTCCCAGAAGAAGGTACGTTTATTGCTGCCGAATTAATGCTGGCATTATAAAAACGCCAGTCGTCCTGAGCTCTTGCACGGTCATCCATAGAGTCAATAAAATCCGGGATATTATATTGATCATAATACTCAAAACCATATACTAACTGACCATTTTTAGTAATTTCTGTTAGTACATCTCTTGCTCCTAAGTATGAAAGCTCATATGCGTTAAAATCTCCTGCTTTTGCCACAGAAATACCTGTATATATTTTTCTTTTTCCATCAATTTCTCCAATAGAAAAAGTAATCGTCGTATTATCTGAAGAAGTAATATATTTTAAAATCTTTCTATTAATAATAGATTGGTTTACACCATCTTGATACGTGCCAATGCCATAGGTAGGTCCAGTATTACCATCTGCAGAATCATCTTCCAATCCTGTAGGGAAATATTGATTTCCTCCAGAGGCATAAAAATCATAACTTAGGTATTGATCATCCTCATAGGTATATGTGATAGTTTTACCGTTAGGGTATCTGATTTCCGAAAGATTCCAGGTGATGGTATATTCAAAAGCTGTATTAGGAGTAGCATCAGAAGGCAAGTTATTTTCTGTATCAGCAAAAATGTATACGATTCCATTATCATCTGTAACGGTAATTTGTTGATTGGTATAGTGTACTTTATGATTATGTTGAGATAAGTATACAGGATTTCCATTTTCACCTTGTTTAAATGAAAAAGATATAGGTCCCGCTTGCACGTGATAGATATCTACTTCTTTATCCCATTCTCCTGTTAGATATTTTTTAAGTTCTGCTAATGAGAAATTGTTTCCATTTTCCATATAATCTTTGATACGAACACCTCGATTACGTGGTCCATAATAGCCTTCGGGATGTTCATCAGGTAGACCTCTAACTTCTCGTCTAACAGCTCCAACACCAGAAAGACTCCATCCTAATCCCAAAATGGATTGTTTCCCTTCTAATAAGAGTCCTCCATAACTATAATTCATAGTTATTGGCCAGGAGTAATTCCCCATTTTAAAGCTATGAATAGCTGCTGAAAAGCTCATGTTACCGCTTTGTAATGCTCTTTCTATAGAACCATAAGATCCTAAAGCTGCAGCTTCTGGAGAAGCTGGATAAAAATCAGGAATTGGTGCATCTGGATAATCCTGACTGTAAAATAATGATGGCCACAATAATGCAACCAATACTAATCCAATAATTTTTCTCATAAAAAAGTAATTAATAATTTATAACCCATTTCCTTTTTTCAATAGGATAACCATTGTATAATAGGGATATCAACATTTTTTCCTTAACTCAATAATTGGATGATGCTTGCTGGTTATTCTTTGTAGATTTAAAAACAAGATTTAATATTTTGTAATCTTTAGAATTCTTTTCTGTGTTGTTTTCTGTTATATAGCAGACGTTTTACAATTGGTTTTATCATAAAAACAAATGTCTTTTGATACATCGTAATTAATAATGCGTTTTTAAGATTTTAATTGATATGTACATTGCTATTTTGTAAACTGTTAAAAGGCTGTAGGCTGCCTTATACAGAAAATAAATTGGTTTTAGAATCTTTTTTGTTTTGTTAAATTCCTATACCAAATAGTATGGTATAATTAATTAACCTTGGCAAAATTAATATGCCTTCTTAGTGAATTCTATAATAAATTGATAAGTGTGGTAGATTACCGGATAAACGCAGAACTAATCTATTTAAGAGAAAAGATTTATAAGATCAGATAGTTTAGATTTATTTCTAACCGAGACTATTATTTTTTCTTTATTGGTAAGTATGATAGCTTCTTTTTTATAAATAGAAGCTATATGTTTAATATTGATTAAAGTGGATCGATTCGCTCTAAAGAACCCTTTACTTATTAATAAGCTTTCGTAATGCTTTAAGGATTTTGATGCTAAATATTTTGATTTATTTGTTGTTACGAAATAGGTGTAGTTTCCATCAGCTTCGCATTTGATGATGTTATCAATGTCTACTGCAATATGCTCATTTCCAGTATGGATTAGTAAACGAGACTCAGTAAGAAACCCTTTGAGTAAATCATACTTTTGTTTTGTGAAAACTCGATCTTTTAAATTGATATATCGTTGCACAATATTTTTTAATTTACTAACGTCAATAGGTTTTGATAAGAAGTTAAAAGCATAATATTCCATTGCTTTTTCAATATAGTTATTATGCGCAGTAGTAAAAATGATTTCAAACTCATAATTTTTGATCTCATCTAAAATCTGAAAAGAATTTCCATCAATGAGCTCAATATCCATAAATACCAATTCAGGATTTTGTTGTTTCAAAAGCTTGATTGAATCTTGTATATTATCCGAATTACCGACTATTTCTATTTCTTTGAAGTTCTCTACGAGTGTTTTAGAAAGAAATTCTAAAGACTCTTTTTCATCTTCAATAATAACAACAGAGATGCCTTTATTCATTATGACGTGGGTATTTTTAATGTTTTTTGTTAAGGATAGCTAAATTAATTAATTATACTTGTAACCACTTATTGAATTCTTTAAAATTACTTTTATGAAAAGATCGTTCATATCCATTTTAATAATTATACTGTTTACAACTACCATTAATGCCCAAAAAAAATATACACAAGAGGAGGTAGATAAGTTTATAATTAATCCTACAAAGAGAGAAAGAATTAATGAGTATCTGGATATGCTAAAAAGTGATAATAACCTAATGGGTTGGCCTTATTACTATAGTAAATTAAGTGTGTTACATCTGGGTGAGAATACATTGGATTCTTGTTATTACTATTCGAATAAGGCAATAGAATCTTATGAAACATCGACTATAAAACGTAAAGAAGATGAAGAACAGCTTGCCAGAGCATATTATAATGGGGGTAGAGCACTTAGAGTACACTATAAAAATTATAACAAGTCGTTAGACTACTTGATGAATGCTTTAAGAGTGATTAAAAAGTATCCTAAATTTTCAAAATACCTTAAAGGTTATATTCTTAAAGATATCTCTAGCAATCACTTAGAAATGGGAGATAATAACTTGGCTTTAAAATATTTGCTAAAAACATCAAGAGATACTAACTATTTAAAAAACCCATATAATTATGGCCCTTTATACAATAGTATTGGTAGTATGTACTTTGACTTTAAGAAAATAGATTCTGCGAAGTATTTTTATAAAAAGGCTTTATTAGATACTATTATCGGTATAAAAGTTACTTCTCATAATTATCTTGGAAATTTGTTCTATACTATAAAAAATAAAGACTCAGCTTTTTATCATTATAAAAAATCCAAAAGCATAGTAGATGTACATTCAGAGAAAGTTTCGAGTTATTCTAGATTTACATCACATGTAAATTATAGCTATATACTTTTAGATGAAGGAAAATATGATGCTAGTATATTACTACTTAATAAGGCTTTGGATAGTTTAAATGCAGTTGGTAAGCTAAACAAACTTGATAGAGATTTGAAAGTGAGAAACATGGATTATCTTATCAAAGCCTACGAGAAAAGTGGCAAATTTGAAGAAGCTCTTGCTGTTTCTAAAGAGAAAAGTGATTTTTTAGAAATTTTTCATAAAGAAGAACTGGATGAAAAATTACGAGATCTTAATGTAGCCTATGAAGTAAAGGAGAAAGATGAGTCTATTGAGCAATTAGAAACGGTAACAGAAGAACAACAAGTAATTATTAAACAACGAAATGTCATTACTATTGCCTTGGGAGTGTTGTTACTTTCGATATTGATAATCGGCTTATTGTTCCTTCGACAGAGGAAGCTTAAAAATAAATACGAAACAGCAAATTTAGAACAGCGTTTGTTGCGATCACAATTGAATCCACATTTTGTATTTAACGCTTTAAATACAGTAAATAGTCTGGCAAGTAAGAATTCAAAAAACACAACACCGTATATTGCTAAATTAAGTAGTCTCATCAGGTTGATTCTTAAAAACTCTAGAGAAGAATTTGTATCCTTAGAAGATGAATTAAAATCAATTGAAGATTATCTGGAATTACAGTCTAATTTTTCTCAAAAATTCAATTATAAAATAAATATTGAGCATACTATAGATCAAGAAGAGACTTATATCCCACCAATGTTTATCCAACCATTTATTGAAAATTCAATCGAACATGGATTAAGAGGTATTACCGATGGTTTAGTAGAAGTAAATATGACTATTAATGATAAAAGCAAATTAATAGTTTGTAAGATTATTGATAATGGAATTGGAATTTCTAAAGCTTCAAAATTTGTAAATACCAATGAAAACAAATATGAATCTTTCTCTGGGAAAATAATTCAGGAAAGATTAAAAATTTACTCTCAATCATTGAATAAGAAAGCAAAATATATCACCAAAGAACTTGCAGGAGGAAAAGGAACAGAAGTTAATGTCTTACTTCCTTATGTAATAGAATCGTAGTTCTGTGATTTTGGATTGTAGTGATTGATTGCCAAATTATTGTATATGTTTTGCGTATTACTTTATTGATATGGGTTTAAAGGCTAAACCTTAATTCTTGATACTTTGGGTCCTTTTCTATTTTTTTTAATAAATATTTTTTGCACAGAGATTTCTTTTTTCTTGCGTATCCTATAGAGTAGTTCATTTTAGAAGCAATTTCTGCAGTGTTGTTTCCTTCAAATACTAAATCAAGTAACCTTTTGTTGTTAATACTTAGTTTTGTAAAATGTTTATGATATAGGTTTTCTCGTTCTTCTGTTTCAATTGTATTTATGATCGTATCTACTGTTTCTGGAAATATATTAGAAATGTTATTGTCAAAAATGAGTAGATGTTTTTTTCGCAACTTACTTCTCCATAAGTTTTTACATACGCCATAAAAATAAGCATGAATCGAGCAGCTCATTTCTAAGGATCCCGATTTAAATTTTGCATATACAATCAATAAGGCATCCTGAAAAATATCTTCAGTATCTTCTTTGGTACCAGAATTATTAATGATATAATTCTGAATATGTTTAAAATTTCTTTTATAAAACTCTTTCAGTATCACTTTATCTCCAGCTATGATTCCTTCCGAAATTCTAGTATTATTTGCCATAATCAGTTTACATAAGCGTGTAAACTTACATACCTTATTGAAATATTACAGATGCAAAAGTATGAGCGTTTGTAAATAAATGATAAGTGTAGCAGATATTGATTTAAGAGAAATCTGATTCTATAGGAATATTTATTTTATTCGCTTTCTAACTTATACCGCCACTAGAGACACTCAAGTGGTAGTGAGAGAAAGTTTTTGATTTGTATGGTTAAAAAAACCAGCTACATTTCTGTAACTGGTTCTTAATATTTATTTCTTACTTTTATTGCTTACTCTTATTCAGCACGGAAAACATTTCCAAGCCATCTGGGTAAACTCTAGTAGCCCTTAGTTTAGCGCAGTTATTGCCAATTGGTATTCTCAATTGTTATTACTTTAGGATTTTTTTTGATAGTTTTTTCAATTGAATCTCGCTTTTTTTTCAGTTTATTTCTTCTTTTAACACTTCTTACACTGTCGGATTCATTTCTTGCTGCATGTAGACCATGTGCAACTTTTATTTCATCTGAAGCCATTTCAAAAGGGTCATAACCTGTAATTTCTATTATTGCTTGGTGACTTTCAAATCTACTATGGAATTTGGTTACTTCCTGAGATATAGAATCAATTTTATTTTCTAATTCAGCTACTTTTTGCAGGCTAGCTTCTTTATTTTCTGAATCAATTCTTCGTTGATTTTCAGTTTCTTCTAATTCAGCTTCATGTTCAGCAACTTGTTGTGGTACTGCAACTATATCACCTACATCAACTCTAGATTTTTCAACATTATCTTTTGGATCAATATAGGTATCCATATTCCAATTTTGGTTCTGTTTTTTCTGACCAGCTAATAATTCTTTTGCCTGATCAAATGTGATTCCTGCATCTTCTGCTAAAGTCCAAGCACTATCATTTGCTTGTGCTGTATAAGTTCCATCTCCATTGTTTATCCAAAAAGGAGCCATTCCATCAGGGTCAATAAAACTTATAGGATTATCAAAAGCGTAATTATACGGTGAGTGTCTTGTCATATCTTCTGCAAGTGGATCAAGATTCATCCAACGTCCAATTGCAGGGTCATAGTTTCGAGCTGTAATATCAATCCATTCTAGACCAAGTTCACTTTGTTCTTCTTTCCCACCAAATCCATAGTTATGTTTGCTTCCTGTAACAGTATTATTATACCCTTTATGTTGTAACCCAAAAGGATAATAATTCTTTTCTTCTCTAATTTCAGTAGCATCTACATTACCATCATTATTAGTGTCTGAGTAAGAGAGTCTGATATTCCCTAAATGATCTTTAAATTGGTAGACATAATCAAAATTTCCATCACTTTTAGGTTCTATATATCCTTCAGGATGATTCATAAACTGTAACGTACCATTTTTATAGATATAATTACCAGCATACTCCGTAATCGTTACTATTTCTGCAGTATCATCTACTACTTCTTTTCTCAATTTTACACCTGTAGCGTCATATGTATAAAATATCTGGTTTTCATCATTGACAGTTACAATATATGGTAAGTTTAGGTGATTGTAGAGAATTTCAGTAATATTTTTATTACGGTCGATAGTCATATTTCCATTAACATCATATTCAAAATCAGTATTGGTATTGGTACCATCTCTAAAACCATAGGTGTCGTTTCCTCCATCGGTTACGGTTAATAATTTATTACCATTATCATACGTATATGATAAAAGATCCATATCGCCAAAGGAGGTTGCGGCTTCGTTAATATGTCCTTTTCTGGCAAGGGACATAATATTCCCCATTTTATCATAGGTAATACCAGAAAGATTATACTTACCATCACTACTCATACCCGTATTAATTCTGTTTAAGGCATCATATTGATATCCATAGGCACGCTTGGTATTGTCATTAGCTGTTTTCCAGATGGTTTCGCTAATGTTACCATTGTATAATGCTGTGGCTCCAAGATTTTCTGTAGCAGTGTCATAGTGAATACCGAAGGCAAAGAGATCATTCTCCATAGTATGTAGATCATTGATTCCCTGTAACCATCCACGTATGTTGTAGGTGTAATCTACCGCTTGTAATGGTGCTTGTTCTGTGTTACCTACCTTTTTAATTGCTAACTGCCCAAGTTCATCATAAACATTATCAGCAATTAATTCTTCCTCCTGATTATTAATCTGTTGTTTTTGGGTACGTAATCTACCTATATGATCGTAAGTAAATGTATCTGTAGTAAAGATCATTGGATTATCATCTTTTTGATGAATACTTATACTTTTTTCTACTTTACCCGCAAAATCTAATTTTGCGAGATTCCAATCTGTGGTTCCTAAATAATCATTTTTTACAATAGTTTCCCAAGGTCTTCCTTTTTCATCATAATAAGTGATCGTAGTAATCCATTTATTAGTAGTCAACACTTTTACTTGTGATACGGTTGATAACCCTTTTACATTTGCTATTGCTGTCATCCCTTCCCAAGATATCGTTGTCGTTGTTGGATTTGGGTTGACCAGATTACCAAGTGCATAATCATCGTAGTAGTTAATGGTTAATATTTCATCTACAACAATTGGTGTAGCTTCTATCGTATAATAAATAGTTGTACCTGCTATTGTTTGTGGAGTTGCAGTTCTTTGCTCGTAATGTATTACTCTTGTTGGATCATTTACTACTTGCTGAAAAATAATTCTTGATAAATTAACTTTTTTGATTCCTGTATAAGCTACCCTTCCCAAAGCATCATATTTGGTAAACAACCATTCATTTTTAGCTCTTTGATTCGCATCTTGCGTCAAAATGGGTTGATCTAGTTTATTGTATATAATATACTCCCATCCTTTGCCAGGGATTTTCTTTTCTACCAATCGGTTACGACTATCATATTTGTACTGATAGCATAACTCGTTAAGTTCGGTGGATGAGACTCCATTGCTGGTAATCACTTTTGGAGGGATTACATAGGTTAAATTTCCAAAGTCATCATACACATAATAAGTATCATGAGCTTCTGAGCTTGCTGAACTAGTGGAAGCATAGGTACGTTTCAGTATGACACGACCTGATTTATCTTTGTATTCTTTTGTTGTATGATTATCTCCATCTGCTGGTTGCCAGTTTTCATCTTTGGTAACGGTTAGATAAAGTTCATTAGCTGTATGAAATCCATTATCCAACAAGGCAACATTCATTCCTGTTCCTTGTACATCATAGTTAATTACTTCGTTGATACCATTAGTTTTATAATCAAATTTGATTGTATGGTTCAGTGAGATTTTGTCATCATAATCTTCTAAAATAGGTTGATTAAGGTCAATCGTAATAGAAGTATTTAGACTTACAATTTCCTGCAGCACTTCTGTATCAGACGATAGTATAAAGTTATTGTTTACTAACTCTAAACGATAGGAGGTAGGGTTCCCATTGCCATCTACTAAATTTCCTAAATCCAGGTATTTAATTGCTGGTATGATTCTGATATAATCAATGGTTCCCAATTGTAAAGGATGTGCTTCATTGTTTGTTTGCATTGCTAAAGGAAATGGTGATCCTTTTGCTTCGAATGTCAATATGTTGTCGTGATCAATATGTGTTAATATCCTATCAAATTTGATCTCTTCATTGTTTTCAACTTCTGGTTGTCCTTGTTCTGGATCAAAGAAAAATACTGCATCCCATTGTTTACTAGTGTATCCATAATAACTTCTAGGCATAGGTACATACTGTGGATTTACATATTCAATATTTTTAGAATCAAATTTCCAACTCTTTCCAGGAGCAGCTTGTTCCAAGGCTCTATTTAAAGGAGAAGTTTCAAAAACGGTTTGCGAAAAAGGGTTTACATCTTCCAGTTTTGTAATACCTGTAAAATCAGCTGTATGCTTATTTAGATAATATGCATTAATATCGGTATGGATATTCACTGTTTTATAACTACCTGTTGGGGCAGTTGAGACAAAAGGTAAATGTTGTTTGGCCTTTCTTCCGTACTCATCATATTCAATATGAGTAACGATATCTTTGTGTTCACTTTGAAGATCCTCGATCAAATTATGTATTGGGGTTTCATTTCCGTCTATTTTTTGTACTATAGGATTCCAGAAGAATTGATTGGTATTAACATCGGTACTATAGTATAGGTAGCTTCTAAATCTTGAGGTAATTGTATCATCACCCCATTTAAATTCGTTACCATTGATTACTTTATTACCATTAATATCGTATACTCCACTGATACCAGAGTTACCTTCTGTATATTGATGCGGATGAATAACCCCAACAAGTAGATACCAAGTATCTAATTGTGGTAAGTCTCCAGACCAAAAGTATGGATTGCCATTGGCTGTGCCATTAAGGTTGTTTACTCTTTGTGTTCCGTGGTAAGTTCTTCCATCTTGTGATCCAGTTCTTTTTACCCACACAGTATATCGATATCCAACGTTTTTATCAATAGCAAAGTAATCAGTGTTCCACCCTCCATCTGCATTACTACCTGTGTCGTTACCACATTGCCATAGTAAGGAGAGTTTACCTTCTGGATCCGCCCCAATAATTCTTTGGTTTTCATATGTACTACCATTTTGATTAAAAAAACCTGTACTACCAGAGCTTTGAGTCCAATCGATGGTAAGTTCATTGTTACTTATTTGATGATTATAAACGCTTGACGCCTTGATGGCATGCTCTTGCTTTGGTCTTCCTAAACCATCAAAATAGGTTATAGATTCGATAACATCTTGCTGATTTTGTATAGAATCAGGTGATATTAACGCTCTCTGATAGGTCCTGTTAAATATGTAATTCTCTGTTTGAGTTAATGAAGGCATTTCGTAAAGTTGTGCAAGGCATCCATTGTTTGTTCCAGCTTGATTCACACATTGATCTCCTGAGGTACTTACATAACCTACAGGTTGTATACATTGCGTTAGAGTTGAACTAGGATCTCCAAAACCATCTCCATCTGTATCTGCATACCATTTTTTACCTGGATGAACAGCAGCATCATTATCGTTACAATCTGTTAATGGTAATATCGATTGCGTATATTGACTTCCTGGACTACCACATTGGGTAACAGTACTGATTGCAAATCCATCACGATCAACATCTTTGTACCAAGTAATAGGTGATTGAATACTGTAGTTTACGGTTCTTGCAGCACTCCAACAAGCAGAGCTATTATCTCTTGCTCTTAGGTAATATACAGAACCACTGGTTCTAGTGATTGAGGTACTGCTATTAGAAGTACTGGTACCTGAAGCAGTACTTTGCCAATACCAAGTACTACCGCTTGGAGGGTTACTACGTGTCAATACACTGTTTCCACAGTTATTGGTTACCGCAGGTGCAGAAGGAGTAGTAGCTACAGCTTTGATACTGTAGTTTACAGTTCGTGTAGCACTCCAACAACCTGAACTATTGTTTCTAGCTCTTAAGTAATATGTAGAACCACTGGTTCTGGTGATCGAGGTACTGCTATTAGAAGTACTGGTTCCTGAAGCAATACTTTGCCAATACCAAGTGATACCGCTTGGAGGATTACTACGTGTCAATACACTGTTTCCACAATTGTTGGTTACTGCAGGTGCAGAAGGAGTAGTAGCTACAGCTTTGATACTGTAGTTTACGGTTCTTGCAGCACTCCAACAAGCAGAGCTATTATTTCTTGCTCTTAGATAATATACAGAACCACTGGTTCTAGTGATTGAGGTACTGCTATTAGAGGTACTGGTTCCTGAAGCAGTGCTTTGCCAATACCAAGTACTACCGCTTGGAGGGTTACTACGCGTCAATACACTGTTTCCACAGTTGTTGGTTACCGTAGGTGCTAAAGGTGTTGCAGCTACAGCTTTGATGCTGTAATTTACAGTTCGTGAAGTACTCCAGCATCCTGAACTATTGTTTCTAGCTCTTAAGTAATATGTAGAACCACTGGTTCTAGTGATCGAGGCACTACTATTAGAAGTACTAGTTCCAGCAACTGAACTTTGCCAATACCAAGTAGTACCACTCGGAGGATTACTACGTGTCAATACACTATTTCCGCAGTTATTAGTTACTGTAGGTGCTGAAGGAGTAGCAGGTTTAGCTTTGATGCTGTAATTTACTGTTCGTGCAGCACTCCAACAACCTGTACTATTATTTCTAGCTCTAATGTAATACTTGTTACCAGAAGTTCTAGTTATGGATGCAGACGAATCTGATGTACTAGTTCCATTAGGACTACTTTGCCAATACCAAGTTAATGCGCTTATAACAGCTCCTCTTGTTAATTTGCTTATACCACAGTTGTTTACTACCGTGATATTACTACTAGTTGGAACAGGTGGAAGTGTCGGTATGCTATAAGAAATAGATCTTGCATTACTCCAGCATCCTGTGCTATTATTTCTAGCTCTTAAATAATAAGTGCTTCCGCTGGTTCTGGTGATTGAAGTACTGCTGCTAGATGTACTAGTTCCTGTAGATGAACTTTGCCAATACCAGGTAACACCACTCGGAGGATTACTACGTGTTAATATACTGCTTCCGCAATTGTTAGCTACCGATGCTGTGGCTGGTATACCAGGTTTGTCTTCATCTACAGAACCGTCACAGTCATTATCGATTCCGTCACAAATTTCGATGGCTCCTGGATAAACGTTACTGTTACTGTCATTACAATCTGAGTTGTTAAGCACGAACCCAGATTGCGGGAAAGAACTGATATCATTAATGGCATTACTATTGGTTCCAAAACCATCTCCATCTGCATCTCGATAATATGTTGGTTTATCATCGCCTCCGGGAAGTATAATCTGACTCTGTACCGAACCTGAAATGATAAATAATAATATGTATATAATATGTTTTGTTTTCATTTTTTGATGTATTTCAGGTTAATCTCTGTAGTTGTATTGGTTTTCTGTAAGTATGTTGCCATCATGATCTCTAGCGAATTGAAGTCTGTATAATTCATCATATTCATAAAAGATGGTATATCCTCTGGGATCGGTAATACTTGTTACTCCTACAAGAGGTTTGTAAGTATGCGTAGTTACTTGTGCGTCTGGAAGTGCCTGACGGATATTATCTAATTCAATTCTTAATTGCTCCCCATCTAAATTTTGTAACTCATCTATGGATACAGAAAGATGGGATATAGCTTCATCATATGATGCATTTAAGATTTGTGCAACAGGGTATTTGTAATCATAGCCCCAGATTGCTGAGGTAATAACTCCTCCTTCATCTGGGATAGGATTTGTATTAGGAGAAGTAGATGATGTACCGTCTTTAATAATTTTGAAATACTGTAACAGATTTCCATAGGTATCATATTGATCATATTTAACAATGCCTCGCAGAGGTTCATCACCAATTGCGATTAGCTTCTTTATAGGTTTAAATATTTTTTCATAATACCTGTTTGGGGTTTGAACTTCTGTATAATCCAATTTGGATTGGTTAATAGTTTCACCATCTTTTTTAATGATAGTAGAAATAACTGGTGTTAGAATATTTCGTTCGGTTAACTCTGCTGCACCTCCTGAAGCAACATCATAAGGGTAGAAGCTTTCGACTTCTATGGTGTGATTTTCACTATCAGTAGTAATTGATTTTTTTCGTTGATATTTTTCATCATATGTGAAGTTTTGAATGTTTACTACTTCTTGAGGGAAATATTGTTTAGAGATCGTTTGATTAGGAAGATAACTCCAGTCTTTTTCGCGATACTTAACAAATTTAAAGTAGTTAAACAGGTTGTACTCGGCAGGGTATTGATAACAATCTCCTTCCTTTTTTATTCTATATGCTACTTTTACACTTGTAGGATGGTTTGGATTCTGATCAAAACTATCTTGCTGTGCAAGTAATCCAATACCTAAATAATTATTAGTTTGTTCTGAGAGTTTCTCTGTTGTAAAACCGTTTTCGACATATCTGTAAATTGATTGATTTAGAAGCCTTCCCTTATCTTTATCTACTCCTTTTGGGACAACAGGATAATGAATTTGATCTATGGGATCATATCCAAAACTAGATTCTGTATACCCATTAGGATAATAATATGTATCTACAGAAGAATTATTTGATCCATAAGGGTCTCCAGAGCCAATGTAAGTTAATACTCCTCCTGTGGTGCCTATAGGAACTAAACAACCAGGTGTATTGCAATCTGGCATTCCAATAAGAGATGTCTTGACTGCTTTTTTTGAAAACTCTCTTACTTTCGTATAAATTACTGGAACACCTTGATTTAGGTTTAAGCTATTATATGTTTTTGAAGAATAATTTTTTCGACTAAAAAGGCTTAACCCACAGGACACAGTACCATTCGTAGTTGTTGAAGGAACACAACAGCAATACTCAATATCATGACTATATGTTTGTATAGCTTTTTGTAATTCTTCTCCTGATGAAAACCCATCTTCATCCGTGTATTCATAGTTTTTTGTATCCGCGACTGTTCCTTCGCTTGTATAATTGATAAGTTTCGAAATTCTAATTCCACCAACTTGTTTGTTGTCATATAGTGGTACTTCAGTATCTGTAGTATTTGAATTTGGAGGTAAATAAAACCGTACTTTAATTTCTCCTGTTACTTCTTCGTAATTAGAGTTTGTCCAAATCTTAAATTCATAGGTGCCAGGCTCTATTTTGATTTTACCTCTAGTATTTCCTCTTTTGGTAACTGGATCGTGATATGCTCCATCAATATCCCCATCATCAATAACCTTATATACTCTTGGACAAAATGAAGGTATTGGATCATCTGTAATGGCTCTTAAATGACTGGCATATTCTCCTAGGTCGGAAGCAGAATTAGTGTTACCTGCACAACCGTTAAGTTTTAGCATAGAGACTCCAGATCTAGAAGCTGGTAGTGCTTTTATCAGGTATTTGATGTCAGCAACGACAGTGTCATTAAAAGTATATTGATATTTTTCTTCTTTGTAACTAGTGTTTGTTTGTTGATCTGATTCGAACTGAAGATGTATTTGCCAATTAGATGCAAAATTTTGACTTTCTTCAAGAATGTTTTGATAGGTGTCTTTTACAGTATTCCCTTCATAAGCTATTTGAGTATAACCTCCTGTAGGGTAGGTAATCTTAGTAAGAGCTCCAACACTTGCGTATGAAAAATTAGGACGCTTATCCGTTTCATATGTACTTTGTGGGATAGTAACTCCGTGTTGATTATTAACACCGTTATAGAAACCCCATAAATCTTGTTTAAATGGATTGTCATTTTCACTATCAACAAAACCAGGAACACCAGTCTTATTAGAGTAATCAAAAGAGTAGTAGTTTTCTCCATTTCTATCGATACTCATTAATAAATCTCTTGCTCCTTGGTAAGAAAAACCATAATTCCAAAGCATTTGATTTGTATAAGTGTCATTGATGTAGATAGCAGAATATGTAATACGATAGCCTTCAGTTTCTATTCCTTGAGTAAAAGGTAATTCAAAGGATAGCCTAGCCGTAGAAGAAGTAATACTGGTTAATATTTTTCGTCTTATAAGCGTTTTTGAATAACCTTCATTATACTTAGTGTCTGATATAAACTGTGTACCGCAATTAAATTCATCACTGCTTTTGCTTCCTGATGCAAAAAAATCACTACTGTAATAATTTCTTTCCTGATATTGGAAATTGATTTCTTCATTGTTTGGAAAAACTACACGTTTTAAGTTCCAACTAGAAACATATCCAGTAAAAGAATCATTAAATACATTAAAATTACTTCCAATATTAGTAGGAGAATTGTATTCTTTTTCTGAGAAAAAGTATTTGATTCCGTTGTCGTCAGTAACAATAAATCCGTCTAATTCATATTCGTTTTTCCACTCAAATTGTAATTGGTAATTATGTTCTGATATAAAAACTGGTTGTTTATCTAATCCTACCTTAAACGAAAAACTAATTCCATTAACACTTACATAGTACTTATCTGCTTCTCCATCGATATCACCAGAAATAAGCTGTTGTGTAGTTTCTTTAGAAATACTTCCATTTGAAAAATATGGATTTAGATATGTGCCATTAACGTTATTAATGCCATAATAACCATTAGGATGCTCATCAGGAATACCTCGCACTTCTCTAGTTACAACTCCACCAGCATTAAGTAACCAACCTAAACCAGTTAAGGAAGGTTTATCTTCATAGATAAGTCCTTTAAAATTATAAGAAAGTGATATAGGCCATGAATAACCTCTCGCATCTATAGTATGCAATGGTACCTGAAAATTAACCTGTCCAGTGCTTAAGTTTACAGGTACGTTTCCGTATGTTCCTAATCTTCCTGCTTCAGGAGATACAGGAAATGAAAACAGGTTTACGTCTTTTTCTTCTCCCGAGGTGCCTGTGTCGTCCTGAGAGAATGATAAAAAACCTACCAATACAATTAGTAGTAAGATCTTCTTTTGAATCATGAGTATAGTTTTAATAACAAATAATTTTTTGATATATACTCTTGTTCAAGAAGTGATTTATATGTTACTATGTAAACTTGTTTTTTTTGTAGTTTTTTAAGAAATATAACTTTATGTAGTAGTAAGTGTCTGATAAACAAAAGAAAAGGGTTGATGAAATTTTTCACCAACCCTTTTGTAAGTTGTATAAACTGATATGAATTTTATTTCTTTTTATAGAAAGCAAAGCGATATATCGCAAAAACAAGTGTAATAAGAATCAATCCTATCCATAAAAACAACAAGTTGTTAGACTGAGGCAGCAACGTCCCGCTATCCCCAATCAATATCAAAGAGGCCCAATAATGAGGCGAAGCTTCTGCATCCGTATTATTGTATAAGTAATTCAATTTTGCAGTTCGTAAAGCTGCTGATTTGGTTTGACCTTCACTTAGGTTTTTATAAAAATCAGAAGTAATTGTAGCTGTTGCTTTATCATTGGTACTCCAAAGCGAAGGAATGACAGTATTAGCTCCTGATTTAAAAAATCCACGAGCTAGACTCAATACACCTTCACCACTACGCACCTCTCCTAAAGAGGTGTTACAAGCACTTAAGACTACCATTTCTGCATTATTCTTGAGGAAATCTATTTCAGGATTGATCATTTTTTGATCTTGAAAAGCAATCCAAGGAGTAATAGAGTCAGTAGCAAATGCATGAGTTGCTAAATGAATAATTTTATAATCAGAGAGTTCTTTGACAAAATTATCTTTTGTAGCTTCTTCATTAAGTAATAAGAGACCCGAATAATACGAATTAGCTCTTGTTACTTCTTTTGTAGTATTTTTTAAACTTGTAAGGTCATTGTCAAAATCTCTAGGAGCAATACCTAAAAATTCTTTTTTAGCAAACCGCTCTCTGTTTGTATTTTGTTTTTGAAAAGATAAAGAATACGTATAATTGATTTCAGAATCTTCTATTAAATATTTTCCAGAACTAAGATCGCAAACCAGAGCCTCAAAAGGAATAGTCGCTATCAAATGATCAGGAATAATAGTGATTTTTTTATCTTTTAAAAGAGGTCTAATTTCTTTGGGAATAAGAGAAGTATATAGATTATGCGACTTTTCTCGATATGAGATGATATCTTCTTCATTTCTAAAGGGGGCATTTAGTTGTTCTCTAAGTTTATATATTTTGTCCTGTAATGATTTAGTATTTTCTAGTTTAATTAATTTTTGGAAATCTTTAGATAAGATCAGACAATATGTATTCGGAAATAAACCAGAAATTCTTTCAGTCATCATATATTGTATAATGATTTGATCATCATCATAACTTATATTAGAAAGAGGCGTTATTTCTGGTATTTGTAATGTTGTCTTATAATCAGGATAGGAGGAAGCGATAGAATCCTTATATGATTGTAGTTTTTGTTTCTGAGTAAAGAGGAGATCAAAAATAGAATCTTTAGTTTTACCAGAAGCAGTACTATAGCCTTCTTCTAAATTTAGAATGTTCATTTTAGATTTAGATTCCTCTTTTAATATAGAGCTAGGAATAGTAATTTTTTCTTTTGAAATTTCTTGAATTAGTAACAGTGCTTTATTTTTTTCAGAAAGATAAAATCCATAATCCATTTCATTAGCTTCAAAACTAGCTTCAATACCAGAAGCATAAGTTCCAGAGGCGATACTTCTCCATAAAAGTTTTGTGTTATCAGAAATGTTTTCCTTTAATATAAGATCAATTAATTTATCGGATATTTTTACTAAGGCAATAGCTTTTTTATGGTGTTCTACATTCTTTTCATAAATTCCTTGATCAATATAATTGTCAATAGAAGCTTTCAATACTTCTAATAATAACATTTTGTTGTTAATAGAAGATATTTCTTTTTTGTTTAAAATCAGGGAGATGTTATCGATATTTACTTCCTTATCAAAAAATATAGATAAGGATTTGAAGTAACTTCTCGTAGCCTTTTCATAATTCTTATTCGAATTCTCAAGTAACCCTATTCCTATATAAATTGTTCGAGGAAAAGATGGATCACCGCCTAAATTTTTTAAAGATTGTTCGAAGTATTTTTTCGCCTCCTCATTATTATTATGAATATTGGACAGGCCAAGATTGTAAGAAGTTTTTGATATATATTCCTTTATTCCAAGTTTTGTAGCTTGTTTTAAAGCTTTTTCATAGTATTTTTGGCTACTCAATGTATCATGAAGGATTTCATAATACCAACCACCAGTATTATTATAAACTACATATAGATTTCTTTCATTAGTATTCTGAGATTCTAATAGTAGTACTTCTGCTTTTTTTAAGTGTTTTAATGCCTGATCAGCTTTTTTATCAGTTCTAATGAATTTTAAAGCATCTGCTATTTTAATATGATTACTTATTAAAAAGGCATTGTTTTTTCTTTTTTTTAAAAAAACAAATGCTTTATTGTAGTTGTCAATAGCAGAATATGGATCTTGTAAAAACCGGTAGCAATCCCCAATTTTAGAATATGCTCTTCCTACCAAATAGTCTGATCCTGGAACAGAAATAAGATCTCTGTATATTTCGATCGCTAGTTCATATTTTTTTTCTCTATAGCTATAGAGTCCATAGTTATTGTAACTGCGTTTTAGTAAATCAGGATCAAAAGGTACTGCTTTAATACGTGCACTAATAGCTTTTTTTAATACCTTAATGGCTTCTGGTTTTGTTACATCTTTTTTATTAAGCCATTTAGCTATTTGATGTGCATCAAATCCTAATTGAGTATAACCCTCTATATCTTCATACTTCTTAAGTAATTGATAATACAGCTTAAGTTTTTCATTATCTTCTTTTTCTAATTGATATATAGAATCTAATTCTTTAGAGATAGTTTGCCCAACTATAAAATTGTTTACACCACAAAAAAAAGTGGCAAATATATATATTGCTATACTTTTGCCACTAATATGTTTTTTTACTGATATGTTCATTGAACTAATTAAACTAGTTTAAAATCCACCTCCACAAGAAAGAGGACGTTCATACATTCTATAAATTTCATATGTAAAATCTCCGATAGCGCCAGTAGATATTTTTTTACCTAGTCTATGAGTTTCTTCTATATCACTAGTTTCTACTGCTACAGCGATTGTACCTTCTGTTACAATAATTTTAGGATCACCTCCCATATCAACTCCTGATCGATTGAATAGTATAGGATCATATTGATCGATTACCCATGCTTCTTTAGTTCCACAAGAATTTTCTATATCTTTTAATAAGGTACTAAAAACTTGCCCTCTCATAAGGCTTCTAAAAGCTTCCCTTGTTGATTCTGGCATACTTTCAGGATAAAATGCAGTAACACAAGATTTACATTCCTTATTAAGGTTGGTAGACCCAGGATATATTAAGTTTTTAGCATTAGTTTCATTATTGATAAAAGTTTCTTCTTCAAATACATTTTCATCTGTTGTACAACTTTGTGTTCCAATTACAAAAATTGCAGCTACTACTAATAAAGTGATTTTTTTCATTCTTAAATGTTTTTTTGTTTTCATTATTTATTAGTATGTTCCCTTCATCTAATAAATGTTACTGCGCGAAAGTAAAAAAAATAATTATTAAAGCTTTTTTATTTTTATTTGATAATAGTTTCAAAATCGTATAGATACAGCACTTTTCTATTTTAGAGTCTACCCTTCTTTTTTTGATATAAAAATATAAATAGAATAGTTATAAGAAGTGTAACAATTCCAATCCATAAAAACAACAAGTTATTAGATTGTGGTAATAATGTACCTGTATCTCCAATTAGTATTAATGAAGCCCAGTAATGAGGAGAAGCTTCTGCATCTGAATTATTGTGTAAGTAATTCAATTTTGCCGTTCGTAAAGCTGCTGATTTGGTTTGACCTTCACTTAGGTTTTTATAAAAATCAGAAGTAATTGTAGCAGTTGCTTTATCATTAGTGCTCCATAGCGAAGGAATGACAGTATGTGCTCCCGACTTAAAAAATCCACGAGCAAGGCTTAATACACCTTCACCACGGCGCACTTCTCCTAAAGAAGTATTACATGCACTAAGCATAACCAATTCTGCTTGATTATCAACTACGGAAAGTTCTAATTCAGTAAGTTTTTTTTGTCTAAAAGCGATCCAAGGATTTAACGAATCAGAGGCATCGGCATGAGTTGCTAAATGTAGAATCTTGTATTCAGAAGCCTGTTTTTTAAAATTTTCCTTGGTAGCTTCTTCTTTAATCAAAAGTAAACCGTTATAATATTTATTAGCGCTACTGATTTCTTCTTCACTTTTTTTTAAGGTTGTTAATCTGTTTGGGAAATCTACAGGAGCTATTCCAAGATATTCTTTATTTGCTTGCCTAGATATAGTAGAATTCTCTTTGTGAAAAGATAAAGAGTATTTGTAATTGATCTCGCAGTCTTCAATTAAATATCTCCCTGAATTAATATTTGTAACTAGAGCTTCAAAAGGAATAAACCCCAATATGTGATCAGCACTAATTGTAATTTTTTTGTTAGTTAGGTCATTTCTTATTTCAGAAGGGATAAGAGAATTGTAGAGTTGATGTGCAACTTTTTTATATGAAATAATGTCTTCAGATGTTTTAAAAGGACTATCTAATTTTTTTCTCAAAGAGCGAATATTGTTTAAAAGTGTTTGAATATTGTCTAATCTAAATAGCAATTTTTGATTGGCAGTCAATATCATTCCATATGCTTCAGGAATTACTTCTGCTCCTCTTTCTGCCATGATGTAATTTATTAGTACTTCATTTTGATTTAATTTTGTTTCCTTAAAGGAAACAATTTTTGGAAGTGTATTAGAATAAAAATATTCTGGATATTCCTTAGAAAGAGAATCTTTAAATTGTTGTAGATTACTTTTTCCCTTAGAAATTATGTTAGAAATAGAGTCTTTTTTATGAATGGAAACTTCTTGTAAAGAATTTTGAAATAAAATTATTTTGTTTTCTAATCTTTTTTCTTGTTCCAAAATTTCTTCAGGAATATTTAATTTATTTTTCGTTATTTCCTGAGTTAATAGTATGGCTTTATTCTTTTCAATAAAATAAAAAGCCTCTTTATTTTTTTTAAGATTTAAACAGGCTTTTAATCCCATAATATATATTTCAGAAGCTAAATCTCTCCAAAACAATTTAGAGCTGAATGAAAAGTCTTCCGTTATTATTAGGTCAATTAATTGATCACTAGTCATTGTGGTCTTGATAGCTTCTTCAGAATAAGAATAATCATCCTGATATTCAGCTAATAGATTCCATGTTTTTAATTTTCTTTTTAAAAGATCTAGGAATTCAGATTTCGCCTTTATTTTTGTAAGATCTTCTTTATTTGGTAACCAATAAATATCTGGGATTTCCTGATCAAAGTAAGCAGAAAATGCGTCTTTAAAGTGATTTTGAGCATCTAGATATCGTTTTTCTGTATTAGCTTTGATACCTAATCCTGAATGAATTTTTGGAAGAATTTCTGAGTTTTCTTCTGCATATTCTAACGATTTTTGAAAGTATATTTCGGATAAACCAAAATCCTTTTTAATATTGATTACCGCAAGGTTATAATATACGTGAGCAATATATTGGTTGCTTTCAAGTGTTTTAGCAATATCCAAAGCTTTATGAAAACTGGCTAATGCTTTACTTGTGTTTTTAGTTCCAACGCCTTCATAATACAAATTTCCAAGATTACTTTGTACAGCATATGCATCTGATAAATTTGGGTTTTTTTCTAATCTAAGTAAAGAATCCGCTTTAAGTAAGTGAAAAAGTCCTTGTTTAGCACTTTTGCGATTACGAATTTTTTTATAGGTAAACGCGATATTGATATGATTGGCAATTATATACTTTACTTGCCTTTCCGGATCAAAGTAACTAAAAGCTTTTTTTTGATATTCAATAGATTTAAATAAATCTCCAATCCGATCATAACTATCTCCAATGATTGCTGCTGCTCGCCCTTTAAATAAATTAGTTCCTTTTACATTTAAAACTTTTTCAAAAGACTTAATGGCAATACTATAATTTTCTCTTCTTTTATTATAAATAGCATAATTGTAATAACTCCTTTTTAAAAGGTTATTATCAATTGGGTTTACTTTCTCCCTTGCTTCATAAGCTATTTTAATAATCTTAATAGATTCATCCCAATGCTTTTCTTTATGGATCCATTTGGCCAACTGATGTGCATCTGATCCTAATTGTTTGTAGTCTTTGTTTTGAAGATGCTGATCTAAAATTTTATAATAATCAGCTAATTTTTCGTAATTACTGTTCGGGAGCTTATAAACAGAATCTAGTTGAATAGATATATCCTGACCTTTACTAGTAAAGGTCAGGAATAATAATATTGATAATAATAATATTTTGGAGAACTGTTTTCTTCTCAATTAAAATTGCTCTAGTAATACTCTAAAGATAGAAATATTTCGCGACAAGACGGATTCTGAATTTCAATAAACAAAAAGTCAGTCTCATCTGTACAACCACCACATCCTCCATCACCATCTGGATCTTCTAGTGTTGTGCTTTTGTCACCCTTTAAAACTGTTGTGCCACCAGTAAAATTTGCTGTCATGGTACATTGATTTGTACACAATATGGAAGGGACTTCATCACAAGGTACGTACCACTCATAGATTGCTCCGTTAAGACATACGTCTGAAGGTCTAAGTATAGCGAATATAGAACTAAACTTAGTCTTTCTATTCGTCTCTACAAGATCCAGGTAATCTTCTTGAGTTAGGTGTGTTCCAGAAGCTACGAGTATTTTTTTATAACAAGAAGATTGATCACTTTGTAATTGTAGCTTAGAGTTATTGATATTTAGTAAATCATCAACATTTAACGCATTTTCAGGAATAATATCTCCTATTTGTTCTTGTTTGTCATCTGTAGAGCAACCTTGTATCCCAATTACAAAAATTGCAGCTACTAAAAGTAACATGATTTTTTTCATTCTTAAATATTTTTTTGTTTTCATTATTTATTAGTATGTTCCCTTCATCTAATAAATGTTACTGCGCAAAAGTAAAAAAAAATAATTGTTAAAGATTTTTTATGCCTATTAATGATAACGATCGCTTACAAAATTTAGCAGAAGGGAATAAAGACACTATAGAAGATCTATATAAAAATGTTTTCCCCAAAATAGCTAGTTTTATCAGGAGTAATAGTGGAACTCAATCTGATGCTGAAGATATTTTTCAGAAAGTACTATTGCAATTGATCGCAAGGTATAAGGTAAAAGCATTTGTGATTGATAGTTCTTTTAATGCATATATTTTTTCTGCTTGTAGAAATTTATGGCGGAGAGAATTAAATAAACAAAAACGTATAGTAACAAATAACGAAGTTGTGGAACTATCTAGAGAAACCGAAGACATGACTATGGCTACTTTAGAACAAGAGAAATGGGAATTGTTTCAGGAAAAACTATCACAGCTATCAGATAATTGTAAACAATTACTACAGATGTTTTTTAAAAAAGTGCCTTATAAAGATATTGTTGGTAAACTAGGGTATAATAGTGATAATGTGGTTCGACAACGTATTTTTAATTGTAAGTCGCAATTAACTAAATTGATTAAAAAAGATTCTAGATATAGTGAAATCAAAGAATTATGAAAGAATATCCCATAGAAATTGATGATTATCTTAATGATATGATGTCAGACTCAGAAAAGCAAGCATTCGAAGAAAGACTTCGCACTGATGCTGTATTGGCAAAAGAATTGAAGTTGCAAAAAGATATGCTAACCATATATGAAGATAAGGAATGGTTAGAAGGAAATAAGGAAGCATTACAAACAGATAAAGCTACAAAGCTGAAATCCTTTTTTGAAAGTGATGAAGCTGTTGACCTAAAAGCTACGATAAAGGATGTTGTTATAGAAAACAGATCAGTATCTTTAAATAAATCCTATTGGTATATGGGAATTGCGGCGTCTATCGCAATTTTATTTACTATTTCTTTATTCGTTTTTAAGAGTGATGATTATGATGAATTGTATGCAGAATATATTCAAACTGACGAAATACCATCACTAGTAACCAGAGGAGAAGAAACAAATAAGCTGTTAGAAAATGCTCAGTTGTTATTTGAAGATAAAAAGTATCAAAAAGCTACAGAATCCTTTGAAGCATATCATAAATCGGAGACATTGGTAGAACCTCTTAGTTATATCTACTATGGTATTGCTTTGACAGAACTTAGTGAGTTTGATCAAGCATTAAAACAATTTGATAAACTATCTAATTCTAATACCCTTCAATCTAAAAAGGCAAATTGGTATAAGGCATTGGTGTTTTTAAAACAAAAAAACAAAAGTGAACTTAAAAAAGTTTTACAAACGATCACAGGAGATAAAAGCAATTATAAATATAAAGAGGCGCAAGAACTTTTAAAGAAGATTGATTAACTTGACTGACGTATTTTAAAATCTTTAATAAACGTTAATTCAGGTATTCTGTTGTTATAAAATCAAGGTAAAACGTATTGAGAATAGTTTTTTCTTATGATATGGTTTTCTAAATTATATATCATAAATCAATAAACAATCATTGGTTTTTATACACTAAACATTAAGCAATTACCTATCTTTGCAGCTTAAAATTTAAAAAGCTTAAAACACGCAGTTATGCAAGACGGATTATACGCAAAATTTAATACTACAAAAGGAAGTATCCTTGTAAATCTAGAATATAAAAAGACTCCAGGAACAGTTGGAAACTTTGTAGGTTTGGCTGAAGGAAATATGGAAAATCAAGCAATTCCGCAAGGTAAACCATATTATAATGGACTGAAATTTCATAGAGTTATTGCAGACTTTATGATTCAGGGAGGAGATCCACAAGGAACTGGAGCTGGTGGACCAGGATATCAATTTGATGATGAAATTCATCCTGATTTAAAACATGACGGACCAGGAGTGTTATCTATGGCTAATGCAGGACCTGGAACTAATGGGAGTCAGTTTTTTATTACCCATGTAGAAACAGCTTGGTTAGATGGTAAGCATACCGTTTTTGGAAAAGTTGTAGAAGGATTAGATGTGGTAAATTCAGTTTCTCAAGGAGATACAATTGATTCTTTGGAGATTATCAGAGTTGGAGCTGATGCAGAGAGCTTTAATGCAATCGAAACATTTAGACAATTTAACGGAGCTAAAGCAGAGAGAGAAGCTGCAGCAAAGAAAGAAGCAGAACAAATATTAGAAGAATTAGCTGCTGGGTTTGATAAGACAGAGAGTGGTTTACGCTATAAAATAATTCAAAAAGGAGATGGAATAAAGGCAGAGAACGGAAAAACGGTTTCTGTGCATTATAAAGGAAGTCTACCTGATGGTACTGTTTTCGACTCTTCTTATAAACGTAACCAACCTATTGATTTTCCTTTAGGAATGGGGCAAGTAATCTCCGGATGGGATGAAGGTATTGCTTTATTGCAAGTTGGAGACAAAGCACGTTTTGTAATTCCACCATCTTTAGGATATGGAGAACGTGGTGCTGGTGGTGTTATTCCTCCTAACGCAACATTAATTTTTGATGTAGAACTAGTAGAAGTAAAATAAATATATTAATACACACAAAATTAAAAACCTCTGAAATATTAATTTCAGAGGTTTTTTTGTTGATTAATTATAAAAAAAGTCGTAATTTATTAACGTTTGATTAACACTTGTACGTTGCTTTAAAATGTTAATATTTTTTTGATTCATAATAAGTTTTGATAAAAAGATTTAACTTTTCCGTCTATAATTTAGATATTTACACCCCTTTGGGGAATTGTTAACAAATCTAGGGGCCCCAATTATTGATAGTTATGAAGTGGATTTTAATATTTTTTTTAACGTTTTTTTGTGTAAATTTCTCTTTTGCCCAGAGCAATGAGGAGACCATGAGTAATATCAAGGATCAGATAGAAATCATTGATAGTTACATGGAATCTGATGTGTTTTCTTTGGATCCTGAGGAATTTCTTGATCAAATGGCAGATCATGGCGCAGAACTTAATGGATACTACGAACATGAACGCTTGAAGAAAATTATTCGAAAAATTGGGATGCCTAATGCAATGGTAGTTACTGTCTTTTATTTTTGGAATGATCAATTGATTCACGTAAACTATAAACAACGTCAGTATATGGAGAGGAGAAATGAAGCTGGACAAGTAGTAATGGATTACTCCAATGCATTTACTAAATTCGAATCGGATCACTTTTTTAATAAAGGCGAAGAAATTGACAAAAAAGTAACTGGAAAACCAGTTGATAATGTGGAGCCTGAAGAAGTTTTTGTATCCTATAGTTTACGAATGAAGGCTCTACTAGATAACAAGTTTGAGAATAGAAGTACCTATGAAACGCTACAAGGAAAATGGGTGAATGTTCGATTTCCTGATGAGCATATGATTTTTGAAGAAACGATACGATTTAATTTTCGTGAGGGTAAATTTCTAAAAAGGTTAAAAGTTAAAATTAAAGATAGTATAATGTATTGTTCTTCTCCAAAGGATGAGTACGTTTATAAATATAAAATAGAATCGCTAAACGAGTATGAATTAGTAGTGAAAGATTTGCAAGATTCATCTTCGGATTTGGTGCTATATAAAAAAGAAGAATAAAAATATATTCTATGAATCTTCAATATCCTATTGGAAAATTCGAAAGCCCAAATAAGATTACCAAAGAACATATTTCTAATTGGATTAAAGACATTGAAGAACTACCAGATAAGATTTCTAATCTGGTATTGCGTTTTACAGAGCAACAGTTAGAGACTCGATATAGACCAGAAGGTTGGACAGCTAGGCAGGTTATTCATCATATCCATGATAGTCATCATAATGGGTATATCCGATTTAAGTGGGCGCTTACCGAAGATACTCCATTAATTAAGGCATACTATGAAGATCGATGGGCAGAATTATCCGATACTAAACATGCACCAATTTATTTATCATTAGATATAATCAAGACGCTACATGCAAAATGGGTGTATTTTTTAAAGGGTTTGTCTGATGAAGACTTAGAAAAAACATTTATTCACCCAGAAGGGAATGTGGCAATTTCTTTAGCAGAAGATATCGGTATATATGCTTGGCATGGAAATCATCATTTAGAACACCTTAGAATTATTGCAGGATTGAATACATAGTATAAATGATGTAGATATACTATTTTCAAAATTTCTTACTATACTTTGTTAAGAATTATTCTTTCCATTTAATATTGCAACCTATACTAGGCTTTTGTGGTTCTATAACTTTAGAGTTTTTAAGCACCGCATCTAATGCCTGACGAAGATCGCGACCATTTACAGGAATCCCGTTTCCAGGTCTGGAATCATCAAGTTGCCCTCTGTAAATTAGTTTTGACTCTGCATCAAAAAGATAAAAATCAGGTGTGCACGCTGCGTCATAAGCCTTAGCAATTTCTTGAGTTTCATCATATAGATAAGGAAAAGTGTAATTGTTTTTTTGAGCAGTTTTCCACATATGATGCGGTGCATCTTGTGGATATTTCTCAATATCATTACTGCTTATTGCAACAAAACCAAATCCTTGAACACGATAGTCATTTGCTATTCTTACAATCTCTTCATTTACATGAATTACAAAAGGGCAGTGATTACAAATAAACATAATTACAGTGCCTTTTTTACCTTTAATATCGGTTAATGACACCTCATTATTCGTGACAGCATCAACCAAAATGAAATCTGGAGCAACTGTGCCTAAAGGTATCATATTAGAAGGAGTACGAGCCATTTTATCTAGTTTTTAAGTTTTCGAAATTACAATTTTATACTATATAAGTCTAAAAATTGCTATCTTAGTTACATTAAAATTCAATAGTTATGAAAACTTTAGATACTTGGTTTCAAGAATATGCTGTGAGCCATCAAAACAAAACAAATATTGCAATTCATTTTATATGTGTTCCTGCAATATTTTTTTCTGTGGTAGGCTTAATCATGAGTATCCCTAGTGGGTTTTTAGCTTCAATTATTCCTGGTGAAAACCCTTTTATAGAAAATTGGGCTTTTGTAGTTTCCTTACTTATTCTATTGTTCTACGTTAGGTTGTCGGTAAAAATGGCATTACAGATATTAGTTTTTGTTGCTTTTTGTATTATCGCTAATTATTATATTAGTCAATATGCACCATTATGGATGGTGTCTGTTATTATTTTTGTAGTTGCGTGGATTGGCCAGTTCTATGGGCATCACCTAGAAGGAAAGAAGCCTTCTGCAGCGCAGGATTTACAGTTTTTGTTAATAGGACCTGCTTGGGTAATCCAAAAAATGTTTGGAAAAAAATAATACAAAATGCTCCATAACTATACGTTAGTACTAATTAAAATTATCAATGACAAATTCCATCTGGCATCTAAAAATAATAACGAATAGATGAAATTACAGGATTGGAAAAACTCAGGATCATATTATTCATATAAAAACCATCAAATTTTCTATAAGGAAGAAGGAGAAGGAGTACCGCTAATTTTGGTTCATGGATTCCCAACTTCTTCTTGGGACTGGAATAAGATATGGGGAACACTTGCTAAAAAATATAAACTATATGCTATCGATATGTTGGGGTATGGATTTTCTTCTAAACCTACTGATTTTCAATATACAATTGCTGCACAAGTCGATCTGTGGGAAAGTTTTTTAAAGGAAAAAGATATTACCACTTTTCATATTCTAGCACATGATTTTGGAGATACAGTTATTCAAGAAATGTTAGCTAGATTGAAGGAGAATCCCAACTATGAATTCGATATCAAGTCTGTTTGTTTCCTTAATGGAGGGATGTTTCCTGAGACCAATTTTCCGACATTAACACAAAGAATGTTACTTACTCCATTTGGCACTGTTCTTAAGTATTTTATGGGCAGAAATACGTTGGCCAAAAATTTCAAAAAAATATTCGGGCAACATACACAAGCTAGTGATCAGGAAATAGATGAATTTTGGGAAACGATAGCCTATAATTCTGGTAAAAATGTAATCCCAAAACTGATACAATACCTTACCGAGAGAGATACACATAGAATTCGATGGAGAGAATCAATACAATATACCGATGTCCCAAAACGACTGATAGATGGAGGGGTGGATCCAATTTCTGGAAGACATATGGCAGAATTCTACAAAGAAATTATACCTAATGCAGATGTGATTATATTAGATGAAATAGGTCACTATCCACAAACAGAAGCTCCTGACGATGTGCTATATCACTATAGTGAATTTAGGAAACAGTTATAGTATTGCAAGAATTAATTTTCTTTAATGAATATACCAGACATAGAATAATTTGTACGTATCTGAAACAGACACATTACATTTCGTCACTAAAGAAAATAGCATTCATTAATAACTTATTAGTTCCATACCAAAATGCTCTAAAATTAGTATTGTCAGTAAATAATATCGTATTACCTCTCCCAAAGTTATGATGTCTAAAAGGTACAGAACCAGCAATAGAATCCAAATTCTTTTTGCTAACATAACCGCTTAATAATGGAGTTTTAGTGTACTGAATCGGATTGTTATAACTCTGCTTATCTGGTTTTATAAAAAGAGTGGTATTTCTAAACAAAGGAATCTTATCATTTTTATATCCAAAATTAATCGGATGCGACCTATCTGTTTTTGCTTCAAAAATTGCACCGCCAATTACCTGAGCACCAAAGAAATCTTGTTTTTGTTCAAAAGAAATTCGCTTGGCATTATTTTCTGTCTTAGCAAATTCTATTTTCATTAATTCATTACTTTTAAAGAATCCAGCAGCATTTCTATAGCCGATTAATGTACCTCCATTTCTAATCCAGGTTTTTAATTTGTCTATAGCATTTTTACCTAAGGTTTGATTCCAGCTATTAGGTAAAATAATATGTGTGTATCTCGATAAATCCTTTCTTCCAAAATTATCGGTGGTTAGTTTTGTAATAGGAATATTATATCGCTGATCCATAAGATGCCATATTTCGCCAGCATCGTATGGCGTAATTCCGTTACCAGTAAATAAGGCGATTTTTGGAAGTGATAAAGTTCTGAATTGATTACTTCCCAGATCAATTCCCTTAGTTAATCCTGTGCTTACTCCAACGATATCCACATGATTTTTTGAAGCTATTTTTTGCAAAAAGGAATGTATTTCTTCGGGATTTAGTTTTTGATTTTGAATTGGGATCATAATAGTTCCATAATCATAATCATCACCTTCTACAGAAAAAGGTTTCATACCAACTTTTGCACGTAATCCTTTATCTAAGATTTTATATAAAATTGCAGGTGTATAGTATTCATGCCATTCCATAAGATATGCATAATTACTTTTGTTAATTGCCTTGGGTGTTCTGAAATTTAGATCTTTAATTTCAGAACCCATATCTATAGTGGAAGGTTTTTCTATATAGTCTACATTAAAAGCTAAAGGAAATGTCCAAGCAGAAATATCATAAAATAAACTGTCCTTAAACGAAGTTCTTTTCTCAAACATAGCTTTGATCAAGCGACTTTGTTTTTGATTTTTAGGTACCACATAACTATATCCTTTTTCAAATTTTTTACCATTTGCAGTAATATTATTTTTTAAATTATAAATTTTGATTTGATGTCTTTTTAGTATTTCTGCTAGATGATATGTAGACGAAGCATCTTTCTCATTACCAAAAAGATATGCGCCATTTGAAGTTTCTTTTCTTGCGTTATTATAAAAGCTTTTTTGGTATTGTAACAATTCTTTACGCATAGATTTTGCGGCTTCTAAAGTAGAAAATATTGCGGTAAATTGATTTTTTATGGTGAATGGAAAGGTTAGTGTTCCATTATCAGTTTGTTGTGCGTGTCCACGAGAACTAGCTTGTTCGAATAGAATACCAACGCCTCCGTTTATGTCAGGAAAAGTAGAACCTTTACCATAGTAAAAATCATCAAAGTTCTCTTCTGTATAATATAATGATCCTATTTTATTAAATGCATTGGCATGGTAATTCGCTATTTTTTTAGTGAGTTCCTGATTTAATTTTGGGGTTAATGGATGCGTTCTTGATTGTATTCCTGGCTGAAAGAAAAAAGTACTATTAGAGCCCATTTCATGGTGATCAGTTAGAATGTTTGGATACCACTTATGAAAAGTATTAATTCTAGCTCTTGATTCTGGTAGTTGAACAGGTAACCAATCTCTATTCATATCAAACCAATAATGATTGGTTCTGCCGCCAGGCCATACTTCACTATACTCACGATCCTGAGGATCGGTACTTATATTCTTACTCTTATTAGTATTAGCCCAATAAGAAAAACGTTGAAGGCCATCAGGATTCAATGACGGATCAAATAAAATTACTACATTATTAAGAAGTTCATCAATTTCACTTCCTTGTGCGGCTGCAAGATGATATGCTGCTAATAAGCTTGCATTAGATCCACTTGGTTCATTACCATGAATAGAAAACCCTTGATACACCACTGCTGGCATCGATGTTATATCAATTGCATTGCTATTAGTTTCTGTAAGTTTAATATGCTGTGACCTAATATTCTCTATATTTTGATGGTTTTTTTCTGAAGTAATCGTTAATAAGAGAATTGGGCGATCTTCAAAAGTTTTTCCACGATTCTCTATAGTAATACGAGGTGAAGCTTCTGCTAAAGCCTTCATATATTCTACAAGCTTATCATGAGTAACATGCCATTTCCCAGGAACAAAGCCTAATATGCTTTGCGGTGTTGGTATTTGGGGATTATACGATACCGTTTTTGGTAAGTAGTAATCTAATGATAAGTTGTCTTGAGAAAAAGAGATGAAATGAATTAAAGATATGAGAATAGTAAAGAAATACTTCATGTTTGATAATTTGTGTAGCCGCCGCGTGTTTAATAATTTTCGAAAATAAAAAAAACCGCTTCAGAGATTGAAGCGGTTTGCATAAGTTTAACATAAGTAACTATGTCTTATATATCATCAAAGCTTACATCAGTAAAGCTTTCTGTTGAAGCAGTAACTTCTTTGTTTACTGTAGAAGATTCTTCAGTATTTTGCTCATAAGATTTCTGATAATCTTTTTGATGTCTTTCACTGATTACTTCTTCTCCTTTTTCATTTACAATGAAATCTGTCATTTCACTTAGTATTTCACTAAATCCAACAAAGTCTTCTTTATATAAATAGATTTTGTGTTTTTTGTAATGAAAAGACCCATCATCATTGGTGAATTTTTTACTCTCTGTAATGGTAAGGTAATAATCTCCAGCTTTTGTTGACCTTACATCAAAGAAATATGTTCTTCTTCCTGCCCTTAAAACTTTTGAGAAAATTTCTTCTTTCTCTAACATTTCATTATCACTCATAATCCGTATTTCTTAATTAATTAGTCTGTTACAATGGAATCAAAAATCTAAAAAAATTGTTAATCGTACAACAAAATATCAAATTTCTTTTTCGCTAAGCTGTTTTAAATAGAGTTCTTTATAATACCCATCTATGTCTATTAGTTGATTATGAGTGCCTTGTTGGATGATTTTTCCATCTTCTATTACTATAATTTTATCTGCATTTCTTGCAGTAGAAACTCTATGACTAACGATAAAAGTGGTCTTGTTTTTAGAAATTCTATTCAGATTATTGAGTATTTCTTCTTCTGTTTCGGTATCTACCGCTGATAAACAATCATCAAAAAGAAGAATAGAAGGGTCTTTAATAATAGCCCTGGCAATAGAAACACGTTGTTTTTGTCCTCCAGATAATGTGATTCCTCTTTCTCCTAATACAGTATCATATTTTTTACCAAATCCGATTATGTTAGTATGCACTGCGGCATTTTTAGCTGCTTCCAATACTTCCTCATCAGTAGCATCAATTTTACCAAATTTTATATTATTCTTTATGGAATCACTAAATAAGAATGCATCTTGTGGAACATAACCAATAGATTCTCTAAGATCTTCTAAATTTAATTTTCTGATCGGAGTACCGTCAATTTTAATAGTACCTTCTGATGTGTCATATAATCTACCGATAAGATCTAATATGGTAGATTTTCCAGCTCCAGTTTTTCCGATAATAGCTATCGTTTGTCCAGAATTGATTTCGAAACTTACTTTTTGTAAAGCCGTAATATTAGTGTCATCATAGGTAAAAGAAACATTATCAAAAGCGATATTACCTTTTATTGGAGTTTTATTTGTTACACTATTGGTAATTTCGGGTTCCTGGCTTAAAAACTCATTAATTCGTACCTGAGAGGCTTCTGCTTGTTGTATAATAGATGTTACCCAACCTACTGTTGCAACTGGCCAAGTAAGCATATTAACAAAAATGATAAACTCTACGATTACTCCGAGATCTTGTATAGTGCCGTTAATAAATTGTTTTCCTCCTATATAGATCACCATAATATTACTGATACCTATTAGAAGTACCATTAATGGAAAGAATAGTGCTTGTACTTTTACAAGATCAATGTTTTTTTCTTTACTAGTATTGGATAATTTAGTAAAGTTTTTAACGGTTTGTGGTTCTATACCATAAGCCTTAATAACAGAAATTCCACTAAAGGATTCTTGAGTAAATATGGTAAGCTTTGATAAAAATTCTTGAACAACGGTACTCCTTTTATGGATGGCTACACTGAGTTTATATATTGATATAGATAATATAGGTAGAGGTGCTACAGTATACAAAGTTAATTCTGGAGCTATAGTAATCATGTATCCAATCACTAAAACAAATAATGTAATAGTAGTTACGCTATACATAATGGCAGGGCCTACATACATTCTTACCTTAGATACATCTTCACTAATACGATTCATCAAATCCCCAGTCCGATTCTTTTTATAAAAATTTAGGGATAATATCTGGTAATGCTTGAAAACTTCATTTTTTAAATCGAATTCTATAAATCTTGATACTACAATAAAAGTCTGCCGCATTAAGAAAGTAAAAAAAGCTGCCAATAATGCCGATCCTAAGAGCAGTAATAAATTTAGTAAAACTTTACTTTTTAATTCTTCTAAATCTGTAATTTCACCATCAATATATTGTCTAAAAAGGTCAATCATATCTCCAATATAGGTAGGGACAGCAATAGCAAAAACCCTAGCTATAATTGTAATGACTAAACCTACAATAAGACGGTATTTATATTTTAAAAAGTACTTGTTTAGATGGCGTAATGCACGCATAAAGTGTTGATTTTTAGAAATTCATTTATTAACAAATTCTTAAACTTTAACTACAAAAAATTTGAAATTCGTAAAAATACATTATTTTAGCGCTTCAATTTTGACTATTATATAATTTATAACATTTTAAAATTTCCAAAAATGATAACCGAAGTGCTTACTGCAAATCAATTAAAAAAAGAGGCTCCTGTGTTTGGCCAACTGTCTTTTAACGATCACGAACAAGTTGTTTTTTGTCAGGACAAAGATACAGGATTAAAGGCAATAATTGGAGTGCATAACACAATTTTAGGTCCAGCTTTGGGAGGAACTAGAATGTATGATTACAAGACCGAATGGGATGCATTAAATGATGTGTTGAGGTTATCAAGAGGTATGACTTATAAGGCGGCGATTACTGGATTGAATCTTGGTGGAGGAAAGGCTGTTATTATGGGAGATCCTAAAACGATAAAGACTACCGAACTTATGAAGCGTTTTGGAGAGTTTGTACATACTTTAGGTGGTAAGTATTATACAGCTGAAGATGTAGGGATGGAAACTTCTGATATGGATACCGTAAGAGAAGTTACTCCATACGTAACTGGAATTTCTGAAGCTAAAGGAGGAGCAGGAAACCCATCTCCGGTTACAGCTTATGGTGTATATATGGGTATGAAAGCTTCTGCCAAGTTTGCCTATGGAACGGATAATTTAGAAGGAAAAAAGATTCTGGTACAAGGAATTGGACATGTAGGTGAGGAACTAGTACGTTTGACTGCGGAAGAAGGAGCAAATGTAATTATCACTGATATAAATCAAGAAAGGCTTGAGCAAGTGAGCACTAAATATGGAGTGCAGATTTATACTGGTAAAGATTTATATGCTGAGTCTGCCGATATTTATGCACCTTGTGCACTAGGAGCTACTATTAATAATGAAACTATTGATAAGCTAAAGGTTAAAGTGATTGCTGGAGCAGCGAATAATCAATTAGCTACAGAAGGTATTCACGGACCTTTATTACAAGAAAAAGGAATTGTATACGCTCCAGATTTTTTAATCAATGCTGGAGGTATTATTAATGTATATGCAGAGATCGAGGGATATGGGAGAGATCAGATTATAACTAAGACAGAAAATATCTATAATACTACGTTGGATATTTTAAATAAAGCTAAAGCAACTGGTATGTCTACCAATGCAGCTGCAGTTAGTATTGCAGAAGAAAGAATAGCGGCTAGAAAAAATCAATAAACCAGTTTATTAAAATTTACTTCATAAAAATTAGTTTTTAGCAGAGGTAGATTAAAAATAATAGTATTTTTGCAGGACGAAAGTGAGCTACACTTTCGTCCTTTTTAATTTAAAGTTCTTTGTAATTTTTTATGTTAACCAGAAGACATATTCGAGTTAAAGTAATGCAGTCGCTCTATGCACTAGAGCAGACGCAGAGTGACAACCTAGATAAAGAAGAGAAATTTTTACTGTTTAGTATTGAACAGATGTATGATTTATTCTTAATAAATCTTCAACTTCTGGTAGAAATAAGAAAACATGCAGTAGATTTTCTGGAAAAAAGCCAGAAAAAGTATTTAGCTACTTCCGAAGAAAAAAATCCAAATCAAAAATTTATTAATAACGAAGTTCTTTTGTTATTAGAAAATAATACCGAGCTTAAGGAAGCTATGGAGCATAAAAAGATGAACTGCTGGCATCTTGATGATGAGTATGTGAAAATTTTATGGAAAGACATTAGTGAGAGTGAATTGTATGCAGATTATATGAGTACAAAAATGAGTTCTTTTAAAGAGGATAAAGATTTTGTATCAGATATTTTTAAAGAAATAATTGCTCCTAATGATAAACTATATGAATATATAGAAGATAAAAAACTTACCTGGATTGATGATCTACCACTTGTTAATACAGGAATCATCAAAATGCTTAGAAAAGTAAAAGCTTCTCATGATGAGCATATGTCTTTACCAAAGTTGTATAAAGATGTAGATGATAAGAAATTTGCTAAAGACATTTTTAGGAAAACTGCACTTAATGGAGTAGAGTTTACCAAAGAAATAGAAGGGAAAACACCAAATTGGGATAAAGATCGAATTGCAGAATTGGATAAAACAGTAATTAAAATGGCAATTTGCGAGTTTCAGAAGTTTCCCTCGATCCCTGTTAAAGTAACAATTAACGAATATTTAGAGATTGCTAAGGAATATAGTACCCCAAAGAGTAGTATATTTATCAACGGTATTCTAGATAAGATATCTAAAGAGTATCAGGAGAATGGCAAATTAAATAAAGTAGGTCGTGGACTTTTGTAGTTCAAAAAAAATAGTATTTTTAACCCTCAATTAATTAAAAACCCAAGTAATGAAAAAAGGAATCTTAATTTTAGCTGGTGTTTTTGCTATGACGTTTATGTCTTGCAAGGATAATGCAGCAGAAAAAGTTAAAGAAGAAAAGGTAGCAGAAGCTGCTGATCGTGATGCAAAAAACAAGGATTTTCCAGTAATGACTTTTGATCAAACAGAGCATGATTTTGGAACAATCAATGAAGGAGATGTAGTAGAGCATACTTTTACATTTACGAATACTGGTAAAGAACCTCTTGTAATTGTAAACGCTAAGGGAAGCTGTGGATGTACAGTTCCTGAGTGGACAAAAGAACCTGTTGCTCCTGGAGCTTCTGGATCAATGTTAGTTAAGTTTAACTCTAACGGTAAGCCAAACGCTCAGAACAAACAAGTTACTATTACTGCTAATACTGAAGCAGGAAAAGAAATTCTTAAGATTAAGGCTATGGTAACTCCAAAAGCTAAACCAGTAAGCGGAACTCCAGTAAGCGAGTAATTTTTATGGAAGGATTTGGAGGACAATTACCTTTTATACTTTTAATTTTTGTTGTGATGTATTTCTTTATGATACGTCCACAAATGCAAAAAGCAAAAAAGGAGAAGAAATTCGCTGCAGAGCTTAAAAAAGGAGATCGCGTTGTAACAAAAAGTGGTCTTCACGGAAAAGTTTTTGATTTCAGTGAAAAAAATAATGCTGTGGTTATCGAAACAGGAGCTGGTAAATTAACATTTGATAAATCTGCTATTTCATTAGAAATGAGTCAGAAACTAAATGCACCGCCTGCAACTGACAAAAAGAAATAACAAACAAGCTCATAAATTAAAAAGCGTCGTATTAATTTAATACGACGCTTTTTTTTGTATAATAATCTTGAGTTATAGTGAGATTAATTATGATTTCATTGTTACGATTCTTTGCGGTAATGGTGCAGCATAATCCGCCTGACCTAATGCTTCCACAATTTTTTGTCTAGTATCCCAATATACATCCCAGTAATCATCACAAGTAGAATAGGGAAGTGCTAATAATTCTACACCATTTGCTCCTAAGTTGTTTACAGCAACCCTTGGTGCAGGATCTTTCATTACATGTGAATCATTTTTCATAACATCCATTACAATTTGTTTTGCTTTTTCAATGTCAGTACCATATTGAATACCAAAAGGCATATCCACTCTTAGATTCCCAATTGTAGTTAAGTTGGTTATTGTTCCCGCAGTAATTGCCCCATTAGGTATAATTTCTGTTTTATTCTGGAAAGTCTCTAAAATAGTAACAAATACAGAAATCTCTTTTACGAACCCCAGTTTTCCTCCCGTTTCTATAAGATCACCAACTTTAAAAGGCCTAAAAACTAGTAACATTACACCAGCAGCCATATGCCCTAAAGATCCATTAAATGCACCGCCAATAGCTAATCCTACTGCAGCTAATAAAGCCGCAAAAGTGGCTGTGGGAATCCCTACAATACCTGCTATCGAAATGAATAATAGTACCTTTAGTAAGAAATTGACTAAGGTGACAAGAAATGGTTTTAACGTAGTATCTACTTTACTTTTATCAAAAGTTTTTTTGATCGCTTTCATAATCATTTTTACGATCCATAATCCAATAATGAGTGCAAAAATTCCTCCCACTATTTTAAGTCCATATTGACCTACTCCTTCTTGTATAGAATTAAAAAAACCTCCTAACGAACTCATTATGGTTCCACCTGTTTCTGTAGTTGCTGATACAGCAGTATCTACAACCTTGTCTGTAGTTTGCATGATTTATGTTTTAAATGATTAAATGGTTATTACATAAATCTACTCAGATAACTTGTAGAAGGCATTATTTTCTATAATACAAAACGGAGTAAAATCGTTAAAAGTTATGATTCATCGACGAATCGTTGATTACTTTTTTGCGGTCAATTCTGCAATTTTTACAATAACCTCTACTGCTTTGATCATACTTTCTACAGGCACATATTCGTATCTACCGTGAAAATTATGACCTCCAGCAAAAATATTGGGGCAAGGTAATCCCATATAACTTAATTGTGATCCATCAGTGCCACCACGTATTGGTTTTATTAGAGGTGTAATACCAAGATCCTTCATAGCTTCTTCTGCTATATCCACAATGTGCATTACAGGTTCTACTTTTTCACGCATATTATAGTATTGATCATTGATATCTACTGCAACTGTATCTGCTCCATATTGTGTGTTGAGTTCATGTGCAAGTTTTGTCATGATCTCTTTTCGAGCTTCAAAATGCTTTTTGTCATGATCTCTAATAATATATTGTAACTTGGTTTGTTCTACGTCTCCTTCAATATTATGTAAATGGAAAAAACCTTCTCGATCACTAGTGTGTTCTGGAGTTTCTAATCTAGGTAAAGAATTGATGAAGTCTTGAGCAATATACATGCTATTGATCATTTTTCCTTTAGCATATCCTGGATGTACTATTTTACCTTTTACAGTAACTACAGCTCCTGCTGCATTAAAATTTTCATATTCTAGTTCCCCAATCTGACTGCCGTCCATAGTGTATGCCCAAGCTGCTCCAAATTTTGCAACATCAAATTTATGAGCACCACGACCAATTTCTTCATCAGGAGTGAAACCGACGCGTATTTTTCCGTGTTTAATTTCGGGATGTTGGATGAGATATTCCATGGCGGTAATAATCTCTGCGATCCCAGCTTTATCATCTGCTCCCAGAAGTGTCGTTCCATCTGTAGTAATTAGTGTTTGGCCCTTATATTGTTTTAGATCATCAAAATAATCAGGCGATAAAATAATATTTTCTTCCTTGTTAAGAATGATATCTTTTCCGTCATACGTTTCAATAATTTGAGGTTTAACATTTGCTCCCGTAAAATCAGGTGTAGTGTCAAAATGCGAAATGAAACCAATTGTAGGTACTTCCTGTGTTACATTAGAAGGAAGCGTAGCCATGATGTAGGCGTTCTCATCAATAGTAACTTCTTCTAAACCTATTGATTTTAATTCCTCTACCAATTTGTTAGCTAGGTCCCATTGTTTTGTAGAACTTGGTGTTGTGTCACTATTAGGATCACTTTCTGTGTCAATGGTTACATAACTTACGAATCTGTCTATAATGTGTTTTTTAGGAATCATAACAATGAAGTGTTTTTTTGATTTCCAAAAATACAGTTTTATTGCAAAAAGTAATTTTTTAATCTTCTTTTATTCGTGTTCTTTAGTAATGTATGTGCTAGATAAATAAATGGATTATCACATTAAGCTTTATTTGCATTTAGGATAAAAATAAAAGAGTAGAATAATTGGTTTTTGAGTATAAGAGGCTGCCCGAAAAGTATATAAATAGTTCTCAAAATGAGCTTGTTTAGGTTTGTCTTTCTAATTTTTGAACAGCTTTTTGAGTAAGTTCAAACGGACAATTTCCGTGATTTGTGACTTTTCTGACAGCCTCTGAAACACTTGCAAAAGAATTACAAATTAGTAAAAGGGCTAATCGATTTTAATACTTAATCTATAGTTTTTAGAATACGGTTACATTGTTATTTGGTTGGTAGATATAGTCAAAAGTAAAATGCCTACTTTCGTCAGTAAATGCATCAGGATTTGCAGGAGCATCTTTATAATAACTAAGAATTTCCAGCTTTGCATATTTTCCCTCACTGGTTCTTATTACCAATATTTTTCCTGCTAAAGGTGTAATTAAGAAATTAGGAGATCCAGAATAATTATACCATCCATTATCGCTTCCAGAAGGAATAGCAAGGGTAGAAGCAGCGTCTTGTATAAAGCTATTTGTTTCAATAGATGTAATACTACTCATAGTTCCTGTAGCGATATACGCTGCTGCGTTGGCTGTTCTGCTTGGTTCATCTGTAGTTCCTTGAGAAACTCCTCCGTTAATAATAATTGTGGTTCCTCTAAAGGCAATATCCCAATCATTGTCATTTGTAGTAATCTGACCTGTTTCAAAATCAAACTTGGTAAATAATCCTGATATTGGTTGCCCTTGCCCACCTTCTTGAGGAGCGTGTAAATTAGTGACTGTATTAGAAATAAGGTCTGCTAATGTTTGCGTATCATCATTATCATCAGAATTTGAAACAAATCCCTCTGGTGCTGTGCACGCAAGTTGTGATTCAGTAGCATTCCCTAAACCATCTCCGTCTGCATCTCTAAAAAAAGAACTTTGTACGCAAGAATCATCATCACTACTACAAGAAAAAAATCCAATAGCAAGTATTACAAAAGTTAAAAATCTAAGTGTTCTCATCATTATGTATTTAAAATTTAATATTTAGTTTTCCATATAATATTCGACCAGCAATGTTGCTTATGTTTGTTGGGTCGGTAAAATCAAAAAGATTGTCAACCCCCATTCCTAGTGTATAGTTTTTGTAAAAAGTTTTATGTACAGCAAAGTCCCAAATCGTATGATCTCCTACAAATTGATCATAAGAATCTATATATCCGTTAATGGTTCCGTTGGTATCGGATAATCCAAATTTGCTTCTATATGTTGCTCTTATATTAGTGTGTATGTTCCAATTAGGTATTTTGTAAAACAATTTAATATTAGCCATATGTCTGGAACGATTAGGTAAACCAAAATAGTCCTCTTTATCTAGCTCAATAGTTGTGGTTCCTGGTCCATTGGTATTTGGTATTCGGGCAAAAGCCTCCCCATTTTGGAATATTCTTTCTGCTTCTTTGTCTTTTGCGTATAATAATTGATAACCTGCTGATATTTTAAAGTTTTGGATAGGTTCCCAACTTGTGTTAAACTCTAATCCTTGTGTGTAAACTTCATCTACATTTGAGTAACTGAACACATTTTGTCCGTTTGATTTTCTTGCAATTACTCTGGTATCGATTAGATTGCTAATGTCGTTTTGAAAGAAATTTATATGTAGTATTAGCTTTGTAAGTGGCTCAAAATCGATCCCGAAATTATAGCTTATAGAACTTTCTGGTTTTAGTGCACCGTTAAATTGTGCTATAATAGAGGGAAGGTTATTAACCGATTCTGCTGTTAACAGCCCTTGATCGGCTAAGTTCTGTAGTTGGGTTGGAACCGCATTATACCCAAGAACAGTATATCCTACAGTAGCGTTAGTGAAATCAAAATATAATTGCCTAAAATCGGGAGCTTTAAATCCATAACCTACAGAACTTTTTACAGATAGTTTGTCTGTAATTTCATATCTAAGAGCAATCTTAGGACTAAACTGTGATTTGTATTCATTATGATCATCATAACGAAAACCTAAAATAATGTTTAACTTTTCTATAGGGTGAACATCATATTGTGCGAAAATGTATGGAGCGTTGAATTCAGGTTTTTCGAAAAAATCTGTTCTGTCCAAGGTTTCATTTGTTAGACCAACACCTCCTACAATTGAGTGTTTTTTGTTAGGAGTATAAGAAGTTCGGATTTCAGGGCGCAAAAAACGTTGATCAAAATCACTGTCAGAGAATCTTACACCTGATGTATCATCCAAAAATTCTTCTGCCTTATATTGAGTGGTATAGAATTCAATATAAGTAGCCCATTTTGTACTAAATGTATGATTGAATTTTAAGTGTGTATTCCATTCCGTTATAGTACTTTCTCCTAGTAGGTTATTTGGCGCAACATTGTCTTGTTTCTGAGTGTAATAACGCCCTGATAATAGAAATTGAGTATGCTCACTAATGTCATATGATAATTTAGAAGTAATAGTGTAGTTGCTAAAAGGTTCTACTGTATTGAGCTCATCAGTATCAATCAAGTCATAACCATTACTACTGTATCTGTTAAAGAAAGCATTGATGCCAAGCTTATTTTTTTTAAAATTAAGAGCTGTACTTACATCCTGAGAATTGAAACTACCAGTACGGTGACTAAGATTTCCTTTAAACCCTTCTTTAGGATTTTCGGTAATTATATTTATAACACCTCCTAAAGCTTCACTACCATATAGACTAGAAGAAGCACCCTTAACTATTTCTAACTGTGTAACGTTGCTTGTAGTAATACGACTTAGGTCAAAGGTTCCTGCAGATCTTCCAATAAGAGGAACACCATCAATTAATATCAAGGTATACTGACTATCTAACCCTTGAAGTTGAATTCCTTCACCACCACCAAAGTCCGAAACAGTGATAAGACCTGTTTGTTCATTAAGAATATCGGTTAAACGAACCGAATTTGCCGCTTGGATTTCTTTTTTAGATACAATTTGCGCAGCTAAAGGGAGAGAAGATAATTGCCTTTGGGTACGAGTTGCACTAATAAATACAGCGTCTAAATTCTCTGTTTTTATAGTGTCATTTTCTTTGGTTGTAACATTTTCCTGACTATAAATGTTGAAACAGAAGAATGATATCAAAATAATGATTTTATACATTTATTTAGATTAATTAAAAATAATGATTAATTTTGGCAAATATATAATCTTATTTTAATTCAGTCTAAATAAGATTAGTTAATTTTTATATTGTAACTTTTTTAATAATCATTCAAAATGAAAATCAGTCAGTTCGTGTCTATTGTATCACTACTTATATTCAATGTAGTAGCAGGACAAATAGGTAAAAAAGAAAATGATCTTGCGGCAATAAAATCTATGTGCGGTTGCTATGAAGTCACTTTTAATTTTGCAGAAACATTTAATTATACCAATGACTCTTTGTATCAGCCGTCTAAAACAAAAACGGATAAAGGGTTAGAGTGGGCACAATTAGTAGTTGATAAGCAAAACAAAATATCAATCCAACATATACTTCAGGTTGGTAACCCTGCTAAACCACATATTGTTAAACATTGGCGACAAGATTGGGTGTTCGAAAATCAAGATTTTTATATGTACAATGGAGATAACAATTGGAAGTATGTTAAAAAAACTAAAAAAGAAGTAGAAGGCCAATGGTCTCAAAAAGTATATCAGGTGGATGATAGTCCACGTTATGAAGGTTCTGCCAGTTGGGTACATGTTGATGGAAAGAGTTTTTGGGAAAATAATACAACAGCACCTTTACCACGTCGTGAGTATACAATCAGAAGTGATTATAATGTGACTATTCGAGGAAATCGCCATGAAATTACTGAGACAGGTTGGATTCATGACCAAGATAATGATAAAGTCATAAGGGAAATAGGTAAGGAAGATTTGATCATTGCTAAGGAAAAAGGGTATAATGTTTATAAGCGTGTAGACAATAGTCGTTGTGAAACGGCTGCTAATTGGTGGAAAGAACATAGTGATAAGTGGGCTTTAGTAAGAAGTAAATGGACGGAAGTATTTGCCAGAAATAAAGATTTGTCTCTTGAGCAAAAAGTTGATAACAAAGCATTGTATAAACACCTTTTTACGGATGATTATAAGGCAGAGAACGATATCGATACTATAATAGAATCTTTTGTAAAAAAACCATAGCATGAAGAGAGTTCACAGAATACTCGTAATTGGATTAGTTCTGATATATATAAATGTATCAGCGCAGAACAACGTTTTTTTAGAAAGAGATTATTGGAAATCAAATCCTAGTATACAGCAGATAGATAAGGACATAGTAGGTGGTAATGACCCTACAGAACTCAATAGATTTGCTTTTGATGCAGTTGCATTCGCACTTTTAGAAAAAGTAGATAATCAAACGATTAAATATCTTTTAACTAAAAAAGGAAATGGTGTAAATAAGAAAACTCATGATGGACGAACATACATTTTTTGGGCAGCTTATAGGGATAATTTAGAGATGATGCAATACCTTTTTGACAAAGGAGCAAAGACAGATGTTATAGATAGTCATGGATATTCACTACTAAACTTTATAGCTGTTACTGGCCAACAGAATATACAATTATATAATTTTTGTATTAGTAATGGGGCAAATCTGCTCACAGAGATAAATAATGATGGTGCCAATGCATTATTGCTCGTTGCTCCGTTTTTGAAAAATGATAAACTGATTGAGTTTTTTGTTAGTAAAGGAGTCGATTTACATAGTCAAGATAATTATGGTAATGGTATTTTTAATTATGCTGCAAAAAAAGGAAATATAAATGTGTTAAATCTACTCATTAAAAAAGGTGTAACATATAAAAACCTAAATAGAGAAGGAGGAAACGCATTTATATCTGCAAGTCAAAGTACTCGTAATAGCGTCAATAAGATAGAAGTATATAATTACCTAGAAGGCTTAGGAATTCAACCAAATGTTGTAACAAATAGAGGAATAAATGCTTTGCATGCGATAGCTTTTAAAAATGAAGAACTAGATATATTCAATTATTTTATTGAGAGAGGTGTGGATGTCAATCAGCCAGATAATAAAGGTGATACCCCTTTTATGAATGCAGTCTCCAGAAATAAAAAGGAAAGTATTAATTATCTTATCAAGTTCGTAAAGAATATTAATGATTCGAATAAAAATGGTGTAACACCACTTATGAGAGCAGTTCAAAGAAATAGCTTAGATGTTGTTAAGCTATTATTGGAGCATGACGCAAACCCATTAGTAAAAGATTCAACCGAAAATACACTTGCATATTATGTGTTGAAATCTTATCAAAAAGATAAACTAAAAGAGTTTGATCAGAAAATAACATTACTTCAAGAAAAAGGAATTGATTTTACAAAACCGCAAGGTCACGGTCATACTTTGTGGCATCTGGCGGTAAAAGAAAATGATATGGAGCTATTGCAAAGGATTGCTAAATTGAATATTCCTATAAATAGTAAAAACAATGAAGGAAATACAGCATTGCATCTTGCCGCTATGAAAGCTAATAGTGCAGAGATATTAAAATTTCTTTTAAAACAGGGAGCGGATAAAAACATACAGACAAGTTTTGAGGAAACGGTTTTTGATTTGGCAACAGAAAATGAATTATTACAAAAACAAAATGTCAAGTTACGCTTCTTACAATAAGATAGATTATTAAAAATATTATAAAACACATGAAAACATTTTTTAAATTATTTCCATTAGCAGTAGTAACTACTTTTCTATTGTTTTCTTTTACTAAAGAAGCAGATACCACCAATCTTAAATGTATGATTCAAATGGTGAATTACACTGGAGAAGGCGCTTATGTAGTGATTTCTCTGATGAAACCAGAAGGTGGATATGACCAAACTTTATATGTTCAAGGAACGGATAGCGAATGGTATAGCGATATTACAGAGTGGTGGAATTTTTATGGAAAAAGACGAACTGATATTGATGCAATTTCTGGAGCAACTATAAGTGGAGGAGAAAGAACGGTAAACATTATTAAAATCCCCAAAGATAAAATTGATACTGGATATAAAATCCGTTTTGAGACCGCAGTTGAAGATCAGGAATATTACAAAGACGATGTCGAGTTTGAGTTGACCACCGAAACTATAACATCCAAAATAGAAGGAAAAGGTTTTATTAGGTATATACGAATGCTTCCGCAATAATCTTTAGTGTAAAATGACAATTTCATTATGGAGATATAGTCACTTAATCCTGGCGATTTCTTCTGCTATTTTTTTATGCTTGGCTTCAATTACAGGAGTTATTCTTGCTTTTGAGCCAATAGCTAATGCTACAAAGCCTTATGCTATTGATGATATTGAAAATATAACGATAGCAGAGACTATTGATGTATTACAAAAAGAATATAAAGATATAATTGCAATTAATGTAGAGGAAAGCAATTTCGTTGTTGCTACGGTTGTAACACACTTAGGAAAAAGCAAAAGGATATATGTTGATCCTAGAACTGGTGAAGAATTAGGAGAACCCAGAAATAAGTCTAATGTTTTTGAGTTTGCTACCAACCTTCATCGATCCTTATTCTTAAAAAGTTTAGGACGTTTTTTTGTTGGTTTAATTTCCTTTTTATTGGTTATTATAGTTATTACTGGGATCCTTCTGATTCTTAAAAGGCAAGGTGGTATTTCGAGGTTTTTTTCAAAGATAAATAAGGAATATTCAAACCAGTATTATCATATTGTTTTAGGAAGGTGGTTTTTAATACCCATACTCATTATTGCGGTAACTGGAGTGTACTTGTCTTTAGAAAAGTTTTCTTTATTGCCAAAACATTCTTTTTCTAATCAAGCAAATTTTGACAAGAGTCAAACGAGTAGTGTCATAGCTATTGTAGATTTCCCAGTTTTTAAGAACACTTCTCTTAAAGAAGTTAAAAATATAGATTTTCCATTTTCTGAGGACGTAGAAGATTATTTTACCGTAGCTCTAATAAATAAGGAGCTTTTGGTTCATCAATTTAGTGGTGTTGTTCTTAGTGAACAGCAATATCCTTTTGTGAAAATAGTATCCTATTATAGTCTCTTGTTGCATACAGGAAGAGGTAATGTATTATGGTCGATTATTTTGTTAATCAGTTGTGGATCCATGCTGTTTTTTATGTATTCAGGATTTTATATGACTGTTAAGCGTCAAAGCGAAAGTAAACTTGTTTACAATAACGAAAATAAGGATTCATGTGAGTATGTTATTTTAGTAGGATCAGAAAATGGTTCCACATTTACTTTTGCAAATCTGTTAAAAAATGTAATCTCAGCGGTAAATAAAACCGTATTTATTTCAGAACTAAATTCATATACTACGTTTCAACAAGCAAAACAGATTATTGTTATCACTGCTACTTATGGCGAAGGTGAGGCTCCCACAAATGCAAAGAAGTTTATGCATTTGTTTAAGAAAATTCAACCTATCAATGAACTTCAGTTTTCGGTAGTTGGTTTGGGATCGAGGGCATATCCTGATTTTTGTAAATATGCAGAAGATATTGAAGAAATACTCGAGTCGCATTCTAAATTTACTTCTATTTTACCGTTACAAAAAATAAATAATAAAGCTATCGATGAGTTTCAAGAATGGATGAAGAAATGGGGTAACGCTATTGGGTTGCCTATAACAACAGAAACTCTTGAAGAAACAGAGAAGTTGGATTATGAAGATTTTACAGTTGTTGATAGGACAGCTGTAAATTCGGATAATACATTTTTACTGCGTTTACAACCTTTAAAATCTTCAATGAAATTTTGCTCTGGAGATTTATTGGCTATTCGTCCTAATGAAAATACAGTAGATAGATTGTATTCGATAGGAAAAGTAGATGGAACAATTTTATTAAGCATAAAAAGGCATGAAATGGGTGTTTGTTCTTCATATTTAGAACAGTTACATCAAGGAGATGTAATAAACGCTAGAATTAAACGAAATGAAGCATTTTATTTTCCGAGCTCAGCAAATACAGTAGTTTTGATAGCAAATGGAACAGGTGTTGCTCCTTTTTTGGGCATGATAGAAAACAAAAGTAAACACAGCAACGCTCATTTGTTTTGGGGAGTAAGAACTAAAAAATCACTCGCTATTTATGATGGTTTTATAAAATCTGATATTGTTAAGAGCCAATTTTCTGATGGTTATATCGCATACTCTCAAGAAAACGATTGTGTTTATATTCAAAATATAGTTGCGAATAAAGCTAATTTTATAGCAGAGACTCTTCAAAAAGATGGAGTAATTATGATATGTGGTTCTACTAACATGCAAAAAGCAGTACTTTCTGTACTAGAAAATATAACAGAAGATAAACTAAAAACACCACTGCAAATATTCCACAATAACGAACAGATCAGAATGGATTGCTATTAAACATAACAAAGAATGATCATTAGATAGTTGCTAACATCAGGAAGAGTTATTATAAATATCAAATATTTGTATGGTAAAATTATTGTATCACGTATTTTTGCCATCCAAAAGAATCTTCCAATGTATAAATCATTAATTCGTCCAATTTTATTTAAATACGATCCTGAAGAGGTGCATCATTTTACTTTTAAAATGATCAGAACGTTGTCAAAAATCCCGCTGGTTTCAGGAATTTTTAGAAGCATTTATCAAGTAGAAAATGCTAATTTGGAGAGAGAAGTTTTTGGATTAAAATTTAAAAACCCAGTAGGTTTAGCAGCAGGATTTGATAAAGATGCTAAATTATTTAATGAGTTATCTAATTTTGGATTTGGCTTTGTAGAAATCGGGACGCTTACACCAAAACCGCAAGATGGGAACCCCAAAAAGAGGCTATTCCGATTAAAGGATGATAGTGCAATTATTAATAGAATGGGGTTTAATAATGGTGGAGTAGAAGATGCAGTAAAACGACTGAAGAAAAACAAAGGAGTTTTAATAGGCGGTAATATTGGTAAAAATAAAGTAACACCTAATGAAACTGCAGTAGAAGATTACAAGATATGTTTTGATGCGCTTTTTGATTATGTGGATTATTTTGTAGTGAATGTTAGCTCACCCAATACTCCTAATTTAAGAGCATTACAAGATAAAGAACCGTTGACAGCGTTATTAAATACGTTGCAAACAAAAAATAAGGAAAAGGAAATTTCTAAGCCGATCCTGCTTAAAATAGCTCCAGATCTTACAAACGAACAACTTCTGGATATTATTGATATAGTAAAGGAAACTAACATAGCAGGAGTCATTGCTGCCAATACAACAATTTCAAGAAAAGGATTAAAATCAAATATAACATTGACTAATGAAAAAGGTGGATTGAGTGGTAAACCTTTAACCAACCGATCTACGGAGGTCATTAGATTTTTATCAGAAAAAAGTAACAAAGCATTCCCGATTATTGGGGTAGGTGGTATTCATACAGCTTCTGATGCAATAGAAAAAATAGAAGCAGGCGCAAGTTTGGTACAGCTTTATACAGGTTTTATCTACGAAGGACCAAAACTGATTAAGGATATTAATAAAGAAGTAATCAAAAGAGGTTTATAAGCTACCTCAAGATTATTTTTTGAGTTTTTGTGTTTCCAAGATTTGTGTGTAGTCGAACTAAATAAATACCAGAATTTAGGTTGGTAAGGTTCAGATTTATATTAGAATTACTTTGCTTAAAATCATATTTTCTAACTTGTTTTCCTAAAACATTATAGATCTCTATTTCTTTGATTATAGATGATTTAGCTGTTGAAATAGTAATGTTTCCATTACTAGGATTAGGAGAAACAGTGATCTTATCATTTTCAGTATCAAAATCCTGAACATTAAGCACTTTTTGAGTAAAAACAATGGTTCCTATTTTTGCAGAATTAAATGGCGAATTTGAAGGAGAAAGCATAGAAATAGCTTCATGTGGATTAGTAGAGGAGTTGTCAAGGCTGTATCCAGTTCCTTCTTCGGTCCCTGCATCATATGGAAACAAATCCATAGTGATTTGTGGAATCCATTGACCTCCACCATCAATCAAGGATACGCTGTTTACAGCTATCATCCAATCTGGACTAGGAGCAATCATGGATGCAAGGCTGATTAAAGGGTAGTTTGAACTTATAGTAAGGTCACTAATGGTAATCGTTTTATTGGAAGGTGTAGGGAATAAATTAGAACCTTCTATGAATTGATCTGAATTACTTGCTGCAATTGCTATATTCACTTCATCTCTGAAGTCACTAAAAAGTCCTAATTCAGCAACATCTTCAATTCCTGGAGTAGCAAAACCACCTAATTCTAAGAATGTGACCATATTATTATGAGCTGCTCCAACGAGTTCAGTAAAATGAGCACTGCCAGGTAAGGCTCCATGAGCATCCCAATTGCTTGTAAATACAATATCATATACCGCTGTTGTTTGACTAAATGTTGTGAATGAGAATAACAGTAACGTAGTTTTTAGAATAAGCTTTTTCATTTGTGTGGTTATTAAGTGTATTGATTGGTGTTATATAATTAAAACAGTTAACATTGACTTTTCCCTAATTTGTGATAATAATCTTAATATGAATTGATTTTAAAATGATATGTATATTTTTGAGCTGTCGGTTATATATACAAAACCTTACAAAAAACAAGAATGAATTTTGAAATCCTGTACACTTTTATAATTGCTACAACTGCATTATCTATTTCTCCAGGGCCAGATAATATATATGTGTTGATGCAAAGTATTGTTAATGGTAGAAAATATGGACTTGCTACTGTTGCTGGTTTAATATCGGGTTGCCTGGTACATACTACCTTGGTTGCTTTTGGGGTATCTGCTATTATTAAACAAAGTGAAGTGTTGTTTTTTATTATAAAATTATTGGGTGCCTTGTATTTATTCTTTTTAGCTTATAAGGTTTGGAAAAATAGTGCGGCAATAGAACTTTCTGCCAATTCTGTGGAGAAAAAAAGCTTAGGGCAATTATTTAGGCAAGGATTTATTATGAATGTATTAAACCCCAAAGTGTCTATTTTTTTTCTAGCCTTTTTCCCAGGTTTTTTATTCAGTACAACATTAAGTAATGCAACACAGTTTTATGTACTCGGTTTTTTGTTTATGAGTGTATCTTTTTTGGTATTTGGTTTGATAGCTTTGGGAGCAGGATATATATCTGATTATATTAAAACGAATTCTAAGGTAGGTGTATTCTTAAAATGGTTGCAGATTGTCGTATTTATTGGGATAGGAATTTTTGTACTCTTTTCAGAAAAATAAAAGTTATTTTAATTATAAAAAGGCTACTTAAATTTAAGTAGCCTTTTTATGAAGTTTATAGAACATTACTATCAGAATCATCGTATTCTTCATCGTAAATACAACCTAATCCACTCCAAGTATGTCCTGCAAGTTCACATTCTATTGCTGCAGCAAGATTCCCACCATTAATAGATTTTAATCCATTTTTATTCAATTTTTGTACTCCATCCAATTTTAAAATGTTTTTCAGCATAATTTTTGTTTTAAATTATTAATATGTATTATGATTCAAGTATTGAATCTTTATAAGTATGTTCAACAAAAAGTAAAATGTTACTATCAAAAAAAAACTTATTTTAAATAATAGGAATTGTAGTCTTTCTCGGAATAAGAATTTTTGTCCTCTTTTCTGAAAAATAATCATATTTTTATACTCTTAATTGAACTTCTTTTAGACAGAAGCTAGTAAATGACAGAAAAAATAAAAATTATTGAATGTCCGAGAGATGCTATGCAAGGTATCAAGGACTTTATTCCTACAGAAAAAAAGATTCAGTATATACAATCTCTATTACGTTGTGGGTTTGATACGATAGATTTCGGAAGTTTTGTGTCTCCCAAAGCAATTCCGCAGATGGTAGATACGGCTAAAGTTTTGGATGGATTGGATCTATCTTCTACAGAAAGTAAATTATTAGCAATTATAGCTAATGTGCGTGGTGCCAATGATGCCGTACAGCATAAGGAGATTGATTATTTGGGATACCCTTTTTCGATCTCAGAAAATTTCCAAATGCGTAATACACACAAAACCATTGCAGAATCTGTCAATACACTGCAAGAGATTTTAAACATTGCGGATAAGTATAATAAAAAAGTAGTAGCGTATCTATCTATGGGTTTTGGTAATCCTTATGGAGACCCTTGGAATGTAGATATCGTTGGGGATTGGACGGAGAAACTTAGTAATATGGGAGTGAAGATTTTATCTCTATCCGATACGGTAGGTACTTCTAATCCTGAAATTATAGATTATTTATATGCTAATCTGATCCCAAAATACCCAGAAATCGAATTTGGAGCACATTTACACACCACACCAACAACCTGGCACGAAAAAGTGGATGCTGCTTATAAAGCAGGTTGTCGAAGATTCGATGGAGCCATTCAGGGATTTGGTGGCTGCCCTATGGCAAAAGATGAACTTACAGGTAATATGCCAACCGAGCAAATGCTATCATATTTTACAACGGTAAAAGCAGATACTAATGTTAAAATGATGAGTTTTGAATCTTCTCATAATGAAGCTACCAAAATATTCTCAATGTATCATTGAAATTAGATACAATAAACTTTCTATTATTTTTTAAATGTAAAAAACTGATTTTAAGAAACTTATGATTTTTTAAGATCCAAAACCTTTCTTTTTTTTATTTTTTAGGGTAAGAATTCTCTTTGATTCATACATATAAGTGTTTACTAATACAGATATATGAATGAATTACTTTTTTACGCACTAATACAATCTATTATTTTCTCTTTTGGAAAGAATGAAATGAATTTTCGATTACTTTCTTCTGAAAATTATTTAGGTATTAAAAAACCACGGAAACATTAGGTTGTGTTTAGATGGTAGGTACTGTGATGGATAAACCTCAGTGGTTATTACATTTCAATTGCCGAAGTAATTTTCAATACTAGAAAATAAAAGAAGCTTATAAAATATTAGCTTTTTTAAAAATATTCTTGCAAGAATAGACATAGGCTATGAGTGTCTCTAATTGTTCGTGGTAAAATCAATTTTTTAAATTTTATAATTATGTTAAAAAACATTTTAGAATTAAATGGAGTTCAGAAATTAAATAGAAATCAACAAAAGGTAGTTAATGGTGGTGGACTAATAGGGGTTCATCCTGATGATAGTTGCGGTCAGTGTGGTGTTTGTAAGCCTTTTGAAGAGTGTGTTGCTATATTTTGTGGTCCAAATGGTCCTTTTGGAAGCACTACACAAGGTACTGCTTGTAAAGTTGTTATTGGTCATAAATAATCACAAACTGTAAGTACTTCAAAATAGTACTATAATACAATTAATTTCAAATTTTTCAAGAGTATGATTAATAACATTTTAAAATTGGATGGAGCTCAAAAGTTGAGTAGAAATCAGCAAAAAAAAGTGAATGGAGGAGGATTTAATATAGGAGGTGTACCTATTGGTTCTACTTGCGATTTTAATTCATTGGCTTCTTGTTTAAATGTGTGTACAGGTTCTGGAAAAACTTGTGCTTCCTGCGCCGACAATAATCCAATTTCAGGAACTTATGAATGTAGAGTAAGTGGTTTTGGCGTTATAGGTTAAATCATTTATTACGCAAATCAGAATTGATTTAGGTTAAAATCTAAATCATAATATTAGATAAATAGAGAGCAAGCAGTTTAACTTGCTCTCTTTAATTTATCAAGTTACTTTTTGTAAATACGCTTTCGTAAAAACATGAATATAATAGTAATTATTAAGAAAATCAGTAGTGAAATTGTTATGGTATAACTTAGGTTCCACTTATGATTAAATAATGGGTTTGTATCACCTATAAGTATAAGAGAAGCCCAATAATATGGAGATACTTCAGATCCGGAATGATTTTTTAAATAATTGATTTTTGCAGTATGTAGAGCTTCCAATTTAGAAGCTCCTAGGTTTATATTTTTGTAAAAGTCACGTATAATAAATTGCGAAGATTTATCATCAACATTCCATAAAGAAGACACCGTGCTTTGCGCTCCTCCATAAAAAAAACTTCTAGCTAAACTCATAACTCCTTCTCCTGTTTCTATTTTTCCAGTAGTGGTATTGCAAGCACTTAAAACTACTAAAGAAGCATTATTTGGATATAAGCTTAGTTCATCTACATACATTTTTTGATCACTAAACGCGATCCAAGGAGCAATAGAATCATTAGCATCTGCATGAGTTGCAAGGTGAATAATATTAGTTTTCCCTAGAATACCAAAAAAAGAATTTTTAGTTGCTTTTTTTTCTAGAAACGATTGGCCATTAAAATACTTATTAAGAATATTAACTTCTGTTATACTTTCTGTTAATTCTTGTAGTTCTGGATCGTCAAAATATACAGGAGCAAAAGCAGAAAATTTTTGATTTGATATTGTATGCTTATTTTTATTTCTTTCATGAAAAATATAACTATATCGATAACTTATTTGATTATGGTATATGAGATAATCATCTTTGCCAACGTCTTGTGAAACAATCAAACTCTCAAAAGGTATCTTGTTAAGATAGTTATCCGGTATAATGATAACTTCCTTATTTTTTAGAAAATGCCGAATCTCTATAGGGAATAAGGTAGTGTAAATTTGATGAGATAATTTATTGTTAGAAACCTTAGTATCTATTTTTTTTAAAGGTTTAGATACTCCTAATAGATATTCTTCTACTGTAGTTTGTAAAGAATTCAAGTCTTGTAATTCGAATATTTTATTTTCTTTTTTAGTAATTAATATTCCATATCCGATGTTTTTATTCGGATAAACTCCAAAACCATCGTCAATGTTAATATGATATTCTAGAACAGCTTGGTTTGGTTTTAATGATTTTTGAAGATCTTTAATCGTATTTTTTTGATCTAATTGAAATTTTAAAGGTTTCAATTGATTCATTTTTCTTTGTAAGATTTCTATAGAATCAATTGTAGAAATTATTTGATCTACTTCGTTTTCTAATTCTAATAAAGAAAGTTTTTGTTGAAGTTTTTTTTCCGTATTAATAAGTTCTAATGGTAATTTTGAATTTTGAAAAGAGTTGAGGTTATGGATTTCTTCTGTAAGTAACAACGCTTTGTTTTTTTCCATAAAAGCAAATACTAAATCATTGTTTTTTGATGATTTAGCAGCTCGTATCGCTCTAGTGTATAATTCTGCAGCTTCTTTACGCCATAAGAATTTGGAGTTTTGAAGTGTGCTTCGGGATTGATATTGATCAAAAGTATAATCTACTAATTTGTAATATACAAGTGCACTATCTATAGAGCTTTTATTGTTAGTTTTTTCAAAATCTAATTCATATGCTTCTCCTACCCATCTTAATATAGGCCACAAATTATCGTTTTTTAAATTTTCCTGTATGATAGCTTTTTTTTCTGATTCAGATAAACTATCAAAACGATGACCTGTTAGGGAAAATAAAGACTTTTTTAAACTTGTTAAACTCAGGTTTATCTTTTTTAAATGTGCATAATTAAGACCAAAATTTGCCTGTATTATAGAAGCTGTGTAAGTATCATTTTTAGGGCATACTAATGATGCTTTCCGAACATATTCTATAGCTTTTTTGGGAGAAACCTCATCATGTAATCTAGCTAAATCTATGTATGTTCTGGCTAATAAAGCAGAATCTCCAGTCTTTAGAATTAATTCTTTAGCTTCATTGAGATATCTCTGCCCTTTTTCAATATTTCTTGTGATGTAATTAGAGTAGTATTGTCCGATTGCCCTTTTAAGATCTATTAATTGAGAATCTCTTAGTGTTATTTCTTTTGATAAACTATCTGCGAATAATAAATTTTTTAGAGATTTTTGAGCAAAAAGTTTAGAATTTAATTCGGTATAAGAATCGTAAGATTTTATATAATTACTAATTAGGTTGGAATACTCTTTTTTTTCCTGGAATAATCTGGCAGCTATTTCATAGTTTTTTACAGAAAGAGCATAATCTCCTAAGTAATATAAGCAATTCCCTATTTCTGTATAGGATTTATTAAACCAATTATTTTTAAGCGGTATTTCGGTTACTTTTTTATAATTATAAAGGCTTTCTTTATACCTTTCTAGTTTAAAGTTAAAAAATGCAAGTCGATATAACTTTTCTTGTAACGCAGCATTAGTTCCATTATGATATTTTATAGAAAGGGAGAGAGCAACTAAGGCTTTAGATGCTCTCTTATTATAATTCTTAATGTCAATGTTATTATATCTTTTTTTATAGTTCCAATTCCAATTAGCATATTTACTAGCGATAGTACTAACAACTACAGAATCTTTTTTTAATACGTTTTTCTGTAATAAAGAATCGATCTTTTTTATCTTTTCACCTTCAGAAATAGATAACTTTTTAATGGATTGATATATCTCCACATTTTTTTGTAATAAAGAATCAATATTTTTCCTTTTTTCCTTTTCTGCAATTGATAATATCTTGGCAGTTTGTTGTATCTCTTTTTGACTATATGCCGAGATAAAACAGAATAAAAATAAAAGAATGATTGATTTCTTATTAACAATAAATTTAGTCATCATCAGTGCTTACTTCTCCATTACCTTCATGATTTATTTTAGCCATTACACCTGATGTGTGGCATGGATAATTATCCTCTCCTAAAAAAAAGAACCATACCTCATAATCTTTTTCTACTGATTCAGGAAATATCCCTAATACTTCATCTAAACCGTGATCACGATAGAATTCTTGTCGTATTTGTTCTCTACGAGCAAAATCTTCTTGCGCATTTCTGTTCCAATACACAGTGAACTGTTGTTGACCACAATAGTCTTGGTCAAAACGGATGTTTTTTGTCATGGTATTGAATGTATTTATAGGAACCAATGTAGTCTTTAGATTATTTGATTCTATGTATACTTCGTTTTTATCAGTAGAACACCCCAACATAAATACTATGCATACAATTAAGATTAATTTATCTGTTTTCATAATTAAAAATTTGATATTAATATGTTATTTTGCTCCTATGTTCTATAAGATTCATAATCTTACCCTTAGTTATTAATGATTAAACAAAAAGACTTAGAATACCTCGAAGGATTGCGAAATGGCAATACAAAAACCATTCATGCAATTTATAATGTTGTTTTTCCAAAAGTAAGGGATTTTATTCTTAATAATAGGGGAAAACATCAAGACGCCGAAGAAGTTTTTCATAATGCACTATTTCAATTAACAATTAGATTGAAAATAAGTAATATTGAAATAAAATCATCTTTTGAAGCTTATTTGTTTACGGTGTGTAAAAACCTATGGAGAAAAGAATTAAATGTTCGAAAAAAATGGGTAAGAAAAGAAGAGTTCCTGACACTTAAAGCTGAAGAATATGATCATAGTGAAGCAATTATTGCACAAGAAAGATGGGAGTTATTCGAGAAAAAAATAGAGTTATTATCTCCTAATTGCAGAGAATTGTTAAAAGCATATTTCAAAAAAATACCATACGCTGAGATTATAAAAAGGTTTAATTATTCATCAGATAATGTAGCTTTTCAACGTATTTTTAAATGTAAAAAACAACTGGCAGATTTAATAAAGAAAGATAGTAGTTATAAAAAACTAAAGATGTGATGGGAGAAGAAATGTATATGAGAATTGAAAAATATCTTAGTGGCTCCATGTCTACAGAAGAAGTTATACAATTTCAGGAAGAAATGAATGTCAACCCTAGTTTAGATGAGGAGGTTGGGTTATATAGAGCAATTAATCTACATTTATCAAATACTGTGGATGAAGATACTTTATACAGTACAAAGTATAAAAGTGAATTAGAAAAGTATATAAAAAGTAATGAAGGAAAGAAAATAAAAGAAAATTTATTGAATGCTAGAACAGAACAACAATATAACCTAAAACCAGGTAAATCAAACAAACGTTTTCTATACTTTTTGGTTTCCACCGCTGCCGCTATAGTTTTTGTTTTTATTTTTTTATTTATGAAAAAATCGGAGCAAGAATTGTATGCTGAATATTATAAGGTAGAAGAACTTCCTTCTTTTGCTAGTAGATCTGCTCAACCCACATTATTATCAACAGCAAGAACCAATTTTAGAAAAGCAAATTTTGAAGAATCTTTATTGAATTTTAATGAATATATAACTGCTAATACAGAAGATTTAGATCCTCTTGTGTATATATATACGGGTCTTATTTATGCAGAAAAAAATAATCTAAAAAAAGCTTTAGAGCAATTAACATTACTAGAAAAATCCGATACTTTAGACAGTTCTCGATCTTTATGGTATAAAGCACTTATTTTTTTGAAATTTGAAAAGAAAATTCAAGCTGAAAATATGCTGCATCTAATTTTGAAAGATTCAAACAATTTTAAATATAATGAAGCAAAAGAGCTTTTGGAAAAAATATAAAAATTCACTCCAGAAAATATTTTTTTTGCAAAAATCAAAGAACCTAATTAATTACATATTATTATATAACCTCGATTAAATAAAATGAAAAGCGTATTTAAAAAAATTGGATTATTAGTATTATTAGCATTAATTGTAATGCAATTTATAAGACCAGATAAGAATGAATCAGGGTATGAATCTGTTGCTTTTTTTGAAAATGAGGTACAACCAACACCCGAAATAAAAGAATTACTGAAAAGTAATTGCTACGATTGTCATAGTAATCAAACAGTATATCCATGGTATGCAGAAGTGGCACCAGTATCCTATTGGTTAGCGCATCATGTAGATGAAGGCAAGGAACATTTTAATGTATCAGATTGGCAACAATATTCTGATAAAAAGAAAGATCATAAATTAGAAGAGCTAATTGAAGAAGTAGAAGAAGGAGAGATGCCTTTGGATTCTTATACCTGGATTCATGGTAATTTGGAAGAATCAGACAAAGAATTACTGATCAAATGGGCACAAGAATTAAGAAAAAAATACACTTCTAAAGAATAAACACTTAGAACTTTTTTGCTTTAGGTACGATGTAACAGGGTTTTATCCAAAGTTTTTTCTTTTAAATATCCTTGAGTCTTAATTTTATTTAGATTTATTACAAATAAAGTTTGTCAAATATATTTTGATGTATATATTTGCATCCGAACAACTATTTGTAATAAGTCTAAATAAAAAAGCAATGAAATTTAAGAACACAATCAAAATTAACTCTTTATTATTTTTAGGAGCTACCCTAATGGTTTCTTGTTCATCAGATGATGATGCAGGTGCGCCAAATATTGATGAACCAGCTACATATGTGTTCGAACGTAATGGAGAAAGTACGGTAAGCTTTAGTGGACAAACTACTAGAATTGCAATGGCCGAAGTGATTATCGATGAATTAAAAGATAATATGCAAACCGAAGCAGTTCTGGACGCAATGTTTGATCATCAAGAAGGAGCTAATGATTTTGAAGATGTAGATCTTAATGCATCCACTAAAAGTGTACGTAACAAAACAGCAGCAAGTAGAGATTTTTTTTCTGCGAATACCGTAAATGCAGCAGCAATCAAAGCTGATTTTGACGGATGGATTAAAAGTCAAGTTGATGAGGTATTCCCTAATTGGGCAATAACTGCTACAGCAGGTAATCCAGGAGTTTTACAAGAAGGAGGAGCAAATGGCGCAAATAGATATGTAAATGCAAAAGGATTAGAGCTAAATCAAGCCTTTGCAAAAAGTTTAATCGGAGGGTTAATGACAGATCAGGCGTTAAATAATTATTTAGGAACAGCCGTTCTTGATGAAGCTGATAATGTAGATAATAATAATAATGAAGTTGTAGCTGATGGAGAATCTTATACTACAATGGAGCATAAATGGGATGAAGCTTATGGATATTTATACGGAGCTTCTGCTAATACTGCTAGTCCTAATGCTACCATAGGAGATGATGATAGTTTCCTTAATAAATATATTGGTAGAGTAGAAGATGATGCTGATTTTGCTGGTATTGCTGCAGATATTTATAATGCGTTCAAATTAGGTAGAGCAGCAATTGTTGCTAAGAATTATACAGTAAGAGATCAACAGGCGGCTATTATTAGAGAAAAAATATCTCAGGTAATTGCGGTTAGAGCTGTATATTATTTACAACAAGGTAAGACAGCTTTAGAAGCTGGTACAATCGACTACGCAAGTGCATTCCACGACCTTTCTGAAGGGTTTGGGTTTGTATATAGCTTACAATTTACTAGAAGATCAGATAGCAATACACCATATTTTACAAGAACTGAAGTTCAGGATTTGATTGATGACCTAATGGGTGGAACAAATGGTTTATGGGATGTTACTCCTGCAACTTTACAGACATTGTCAGAAACTATTGCAGCTAAGTTTGATTTTACAGTAGAACAAGCTGGAAGCTAAAAAAATAAACAAAACATAAAATGATAAAAAAAGAGGAAGGAAGTTATAGCATTTCGACCTCTTTTTTTACATTTGCAAAAAATTTATTAAGAATAAATAAAAATAAGATGAAGAAGTTTCGGTTTTTAATCATTGTATTAGTTCTTGTTATAGCTTCCTGTTCTTCAAGTGATGATGGTACAGGAACAGTTGATAATTTTGATCGAAAAGCTATGTTAGAAAATTTAGCAGATAATATTATTATTCCTGCATATCAAAAATTTTCTACTGATTTAGCAGCATTGAAAACAGCAACTTCTAATTTTGTGAGTACTACAGATGAAGCTAATTTGGTTTCTTTAAGACAGGCTTGGTCTACCGCATACATTTCTTGGCAATCGGTTAGTATGTTTGAGATAGGAAAAGCTGAAGAATTACTTTATAGAGATTTTTTAAATGTATATCCTGTAGATATAACCAATATTGAAGCTAATATTTCTACAGGAACTTATGATTTAAGTTCGGTATCCTTGCAGGATGAACAAGGATTTGGAGCCTTGGATTATTTGCTTAACGGTTTGTCTGATTCTGATGCTAGCACTGTTGGTTTTTATACGAATCCTACAAGCGGAAGTAACTACGAGAATTATCTTGTAGATGTAGTGGATAGAATAAGCAATTTAACATCTGAAGTGGTAGGTGATTGGACTGGAAATTATAGAGATACTTTTGTTAATAACAGTGGTTCTTCTGCAACTAGTTCATTAGATAAATTAGTGAATGATTTTATATTTCATTATGAGAAACATTTACGTGCAGGAAAAATTGGTATTCCTGCAGGTGTGTTTTCAGGGAATCCTCTAGATGATAGAGTTGAAGCACTGTATAAAAAAGACTTATCAAAAACCCTATTTAATGCGAACCTTAGTGCATTGCAAGATTTCTTTAATGGTAAGCATTTTAATGGTAGTGTTAATGGAGAAAGCTTAAAAACATATCTTGATAATAGAGATAATAAAGAGTTGGCCGTGATGATTAATAATCAGTTTAATTTATCTAGAACTGCAGCTGCTGGATTGAATGATGATTTTTCAGAACAAGTTCGTACAAATAATAACTTAATGCTTGAAACATATAATGAACTTCAGAAAAATGTAGTTTTCCTTAAAGTAGACATGCTTTCAGTTATATCTGTTAATGTAGATTTTGTAGATGCAGATGGAGATTAAATTTGTTTTTTGATACTACATGATTTATAATCTAAACGAATATCTAAAAAAAAATACTGAGGCTGCACCACTTGCAGTCTTTCGTATTTTTTTTGGTGTATTGATGTTACTGAGTATTATTCGTTTTTGGAGTTATGGATGGATACATAAGTTGTATATTCATCCTACCTTTTTCTTTTCTTACTATGGTTTTGATTTTGTTAAACCAATAGGTATATATACATATTTCATTTTTATTCTTTGCGGAATTTCTGCTATATGTATTACTATTGGATATAAATATCGAATTGCGATTATTACATTTTTTCTGAGTTTTACTTATATAGAATTAATGGATAAAACTACATATCTAAATCATTATTATTTTATAAGTATCCTTAGTTTTTTACTCATTTTTTTACCAGCAAATGCATATTACTCTGTTGATGCTAAGTTAAAAGGAATTTCTTTTCAGAAGATTCCTGCCTGGACGATCGATACTCTAAAACTATTGTTAGGTATCGTCTATTTTTATGCAGGTTTGGCAAAATTAAATTCTGATTGGTTATTAAAAGCAATGCCACTTAAAATTTGGTTACCTTCTAAATATGATATACCACTAATTGGTGGTTTTATGAACGAGGAGTGGCTACATTATATGTTTAGTTATACAGGTGTGATTTATGATTTAAGTATTCCTTTCTTGCTATTACACCGAAAAACGAGAGGTTTTGCTTTTGTGATGGTGGTAGTGTTCCATATCTTAACCAGAGTACTTTTTCCTATTGGTATGTTTCCTTACATTATGATTGTGGGAACACTTATATTTTTTGATAGTACTGTTCATCATAAAATATTAGAGCTTATTGCTAAAATATTTAGAATACGAAAGGCAAGTTTTGATACCAATAAATCATTAAGTTTCTTACAAAGTCATATCAAAATTGTTAGACCAATATTGGTGTCGTTTTTTGTGATTCAATTACTTTTGCCATTTCGAAATATATTATATCCAGGAGAGCTGTTTTGGACGGAAGAAGGGTATCGTTTTTCCTGGAGAGTAATGCTTATGGAAAAAGCAGGATATGCTAATTTTAAGATTGTAGATAAGGAAACAGGGAAGAGGTTTTATGTAGATAATGATGATTTTTTAACTTCTTTTCAACAAAAACAAATGGCGACACAGCCAGATTTTATATTAGAATACGCACATTATCTTAAAAAACATTTCGAGAATCAAGGGCATAATAATGTTCAAGTATTTGTAGAGAGTTATGTAACGCTTAATGGGAGATTAAGTAGTCAATATATTGATCCCAATGTGGATCTGGGAAAACAAAAAGAGTCATTTAAACATAAAACGTGGATTATTCCATTTAAAGATGAGATTAAGGGATTGTAATGTAGTTATCTTTTTTGTATTTATAACTACCATCGTTTCGGCACAATATAGTATTACGGGTGTTGTAAAAAATCAAAATAATCAACCTGTTTCTGGTGCTGAAATATATAATAGAAATACAGGACAACAATTGATTAGTGATGTCGATGGGAGTTTTGAGTTTACTAATATTGAGAAAGGAAATTGTTTAATCGCTGTGTTTAGTTTTGATTATGAAATTTTAGAACAACAAATTAATGTTGAAAAAAATACAGAATTAAATCTTGTATTAATGCCTTTAGGTGAAGAGTTATCTGAAGTGATTATTACACAACGAAAAGAAAAAGTATTTGGGCTAAAACAATTAAAAGAAGTAGAAGGTACTGCTATTTATGCGGGAAAGAAAAGCGAGGTTGTGTTATTGAGTAATGTGCAAGGTAATTTGGCCTCTAATAATGCCAGACAGATTTATGCACAAGTAGCGGGTTTGAATATTTATGAGAATAGTACAGGAGGATTACAACTGAATATTGGGGGTAGAGGATTAGATCCTAATCGTACGGCGAATTTTAATACACGTCAGAACGGATATGATATCAGTGCTGATGTGTTAGGATATCCAGAAAGTTATTATACACCTCCAGCAGAAGCGTTGGGGGAAATACAGGTAGTTCGTGGAGCAGCTTCTTTGCAATACGGAACACAGTTTGGTGGGTTAATTAATTTCAAAATGAAGCAACCTAATCCAAATAAGAAAATAGAATTAGTTTCTCGTCAAACTATCGGTTCATACAATCTCTTTAATAGTTTTAATAGTCTAAGTGGTACAGTAGGAAAGTTTAGTTATTACACCTATTTCAATTATAAAGAAGGTGATGGTTTTCGTCCAAACTCTCAATTCGATTCAAGAAATTTTTATGGCCATTTGGGATACCAACTTACCAAAAACACTAAGTTAACAGGCGAGTTTACGTACCTTAATTATTTGGCGCAACAACCAGGAGGACTTTCTGATACCAGATTTGAAGAAGATCCTAGTCAAAGTAATAGAACGCGTAATTGGTTTAAGGTAGATTGGAAATTGTTTTCATTACGTCTTGATCATACATTTTCAGAAAAAACAGATCTAAGTCTAAATGTATTTGGGTTAGATGCCTCAAGAACAGCTTTAGGTTTTAGAACCAATAGAGTAGATCAACCAGATCAACTAGATGCTCCAAGAGACTTGATAGAAGGAAAATTTAGAAATTTTGGAGCAGAAGCTAGATTATTGTCAAGATATAATTTATTTAGTGAAGAGTCAATTTTTTTGATAGGAGCAAAGTATTATCAAGCTGAAAATGGAGAGCGACAAGGACCAGGATCGAATGGAACAGGACCTGATTTTGAGTTTGTGAATGATCAATTCCCTACATATCCGAATCAATCTGATTTTGACTATCCTAATCAAAATATTGCGGTTTTTGGAGAAAATATATTTAAGCTCTCTAATAAATTCTCTATTACACCTGGTTTTAGATTCGAGTATATAAAAACTGAAGTAGCAGGAGCATCAAGAACAATCGTTACCGACTTGGCAGGTAATGTGATTAGAGACGAGATAACTCCTGATAATCGTACCTTCGAGAGGTCGTTTGTGTTACTAGGTTTGGGAAGTAGTTATAAGCCTTTAGATGGGTTGGAGATTTATGGTAATATATCCGAAAATTATAGATCAGTTACGTTTTCTGATATTAATATTGTTAACCCATCATTTAGAGTTGATCCTGATATTACAGATGAATCAGGTTTTACAGCTGATATTGGGTTTAGAGGAAGAATCAACGATTTGATTTCATATGATATCGGGTTTTTTGGATTGTTTTATAATGATCGAATCGGAGTGATACAGCAAGCACAAGATGATGGTAGTGTTAAGAATTTTAGAACCAATGTGGGAGATGCAACGATGTATGGTTTAGAATCTCTAATTGATATAAACCTGAATAAGTTAGTTCTTAAAAATAATTCTGATGTAAGTTTTAACTGGTTTTTAAACACTTCGTTAGTAGATTCTAAATATAACGGGACTGAGCGAGAAGTAGAATTTGTTCCTAATGTTAATATTAAAACAGGCCTTAAGTTTGGATGGAAAAACCTTTTAGGATCCATACAGTATTCTTATTTATCTGATCAGTTTTCTGATGCTGAAAATTCTACAACTCCTAGTGCTAGCGGTATTATTGGAGAAATTCCTGCATACTCTATTCTAGACCTCTCTTTGTCGTATTCTTACAAAAAGTTTAAACTAGAAACAGGAATTAATAATGTATTGGATGAAAGCTATTTTACTCAAAGAGCAAGCGGATATCCTGGACCAGGAATTATACCTTCAGATCCTTTAACGTGGTATACAACTTTGCAATTTAAGTGGTAGATCATATAAGGATTTAACTTTTGTTCAATTACGAATTAAGAATTTAATCTATACATTTGAATAAAACCTAAAAGATGAAAGAGTTAGAAGTGTATGATACAATGATGGCGGAATATTACGAATCCATTACAACACAATTTTTACCACTTTCCTCTTGGGAGTTTTACGGAGAACATAATGCGTTCTTGCATAGTTCTAAGCAAGACCTCGACTCATTACAAAAGATTACCAAAAAATGGAACTTTAATAATGATTATCATCATGAACTTGTGAATAAAAAGTCGGTGATTGTGATTACTTCTGCGGATCTAAAAATAGTATTTGCCAGTCATAATATTGAGAAAATGACGGGATATGCTCCTGAGGAAGTAATTGGGAGTTCACCAAAAATTTTTCAAGGAAAAGACACTGATCCTAAAACATCAGAGGCTATTCGAAATGCGATCAACAAAAAACAACCCTTTGAAGCTTCTATTCTAAATTATAAAAAAGATAATTCTACGTATATATGTGAGATTAAAGGCTTTCCTGTTTGTGATAAACGTGGGAAACTGATTAATTATATTGCATTCGAGAAGGCGGCATAATACAACGTACCCACTTCATTGAATAAAGTGCCGAAAATTTTATTAAGTTGCTTTTCCAGTAATGTAATTAATACTTACCGTTGCTAATTCAGAATCTGGAAATTTAGAAAAATAATTAGGATCACTCTGTAGGCCTACTTCTTTAATCACCTTCAGAAATGAACTAATTTCTAAAATGTACTGATCAGAAAAGCCATGAGTAGCGTCATATGCCGTTGCGGCGGTGCTTCCAATATTTTCTGCGGTTAATTCTGGTGGAATGGTGTGTAATTCTATAACTATCAATCCAAATTTGGCAATATGTGGAGCCCATTTTTTGAAATGATCTTTTAAATTACGTTCTACATCATCATTGTTTAGTAATTTTCCTCTATATGCATATGCTCCTGTAGAATTACTGGGTGCTTCTAATGTCGTTATTGGTTCGCTCCATATTCTATTATGATCAAGAAAAGTTCGAACGGATAATAGATCCTTAAGTTCAATGCTATAGTTTTCATTTAAATCTTTTTCTAGGAGATCGGGATCGCTAATATCACCCCAGATTACTTTAGCCCAAATGTCAGCCTGAATTAGATTCGCTCTTGTAACTTTAAGTGCCGCTTTATTGTAATCAGCACCAACAAGAAACAAAGGATGATCGTCAAGGTGTTTTCCTCTTAGTGTTTTAGATTCAATAATTTCAAAAAGATGAATTAAAAAAGCACCATTACCACAACCCATATCAAGTATTCCTTTAGGTTGTTCATCCAATGGTTTGTTGAATACTCTAATAATAATCTCATCAATCTTTTTGAAATATGTAGCATGCGCACCACCACTTCCCCAAACATTCATTTCTCTATCTACATGAGTTTCGTCTGTATTGTTTTCGGTATTCCATAAAATGTTTGAATTGCCGAATAAGAGTTCATTCATTTGCCTAAACATTGGAATATAAGAAACGGTTACTCCATATGCTGTCGCCCTTTTTGCAAAAAACAACCCTTTATTAGTAAAAGTATAATTTTCATTGTTTTTACTAAACCATCCTAAATGACTTAAGAATGTTAGAATAGCATCAAAACTTTTTGGAAAACGATGATATTCATCTGCACTAAATGAAGCTTCCATAAAATACTTATGAAACATACCACCCATTCCTAAATGAACAATAGTAGGTCCTACAAGTATTCCTTCTATATGTTTTAAAATTTGCTCTTGTATGATACTTGTTAATTGATTCTCAGGATTTTCTATATCAAACCTGTTCAGGTATGGAATAAATAGTTTTTCTAACTTTTGAAAGGGTTCTAGTTCGAATTTTCTTGGATGAAATTTACCTGAATATTCGAGAAGATGTACAACACCTTCATAGAGATGGAAATGATCAAAAGCTACTTTTGTCTTTTCGTTTATAGAGACACTCGCTGTTTTTTGTTTTATAGAATAATCTAACCATCCTTGAGAAGATAACATTCTTAGCCCCACATTAAGGTAACCTTCATTTGCTTGAAACTCCTTAGCGATTTCTGATATGGATGCAGTTTTATGCAGAAGAAGGTAGTTAGTTATTTTTTTGTTGAAAAGAGCATAAGCTACAGGAGCTATTACAATGCCATCTAAATGTCTAAATAACTCTTCTCGGAAGGTTTTTTTTTCCTGTTTTGTAAGCATGAATACTTAATTGATTTGGTTGTTGAGTGAACAAATTGATTAGTCCTCCCAAAATAAGCATTTATTTTTGAAGAGAACTATAGTTTTAAATCCAATACAATTATTTTACCAGTTTAATTTTATGACAATCGAATAACTACAAAGCGTATGTTTTGTAAATATCGAAATACCAAAAATTGAGAATTTGTTATTTTTTAGGAGGAGTTTTTTTAGCTGGCATAGGACCTCTTAAATGTATAATCAATCCGTTTAAGAAATTACGTAGAATTTGATCTCCGCATTCCATGTATTTAGGATGATTTTCATTTCTAAAAATAGCCCCTAGTTCACTTTTAGTTACTTTAAAATCTACTAGTGCACAAATTTTTACGATTTCGTCATCACGTAATTTGTGTGCCACTCGTAATTTCTTGAAAATGTCGTTATTGGTTAGTCCCATATGACAAAGGTACTTTTTTAAATGATTTGAAGAAAAAAATACCGTTTATGTTCCGTAGCTAAGATGTTTATAAGATATTTGCATACTTAAAATTTCAAAATAAATCGATGTATACAAAAGAAGAAAAGTTAAGTTTACTTTCAGAGATGATTGAATTTGCAAAGGCTGATAAGACCATAAAAGATGAAGAATATAATTTTATCCTTGCAGTAGCTTCACAACTTCGTATTACAGAAGAGGAAATCGGTCATTTGGTAAGAAATACCGCAGAGAAGAAAAATCTTCAGCCAGAATCTCAAAGAATACTTCAGTTTCATAGATTGGTTTTGTTGATGAATGTAGATCAGGAAACTGCACAATCAGAAATTCATAAAATTAGAGAAATGGGATTGCAGATGGGATTACGTCCAGAAGCAATAGACGTTGTTTTGAAAGAAATGCATAACTATCCGAATAAAGTGATTCCGCCAAAGGAATTGATAGCTATTTTTACTAGATTTTATAATTAATATAGAAATACGATCCGAAAATTTAACCCCTAAGTAAATCTTTAGGGGTTCTTTTTTGTGCGATTTTGTCATTATAAAACGGATGTTATTGACAAAATGTCATTAAATAACAGTATGGTAATGTCAAAATGTCATAAAAATAACATTGGAATCCTAATTGCTATATACTCATTGAATTTGAATTATAAATAACAAAAAAATAAATACAATGAGTTTAGTAAAAAGAACAGACAGATTACCTTTTATTCTTGATGATATTTTTAATACCGATTGGTTTGGAGGGATTAGTGGAGAAAGTAAAATAGGCTTTAATACACCAGCGGTTAATGTAAAAGAGAACGATAATGATTTTGTGATTGATCTTGCTGCACCAGGTTTGGTTAAAGAAGATTTTAAAATAGAATTAGATAATGAGGTATTAACTATTTCTTCTGAAGTTAAAAAAGAAAGTAAAGAAGGAAAAGATAATTATACTAGAAAAGAATTTAGCTACAGTACATTTAAGCGTTCATTTACGTTACCAGATACTGTAAACAGTGTTGATATTTTAGCTTCTTATAATCATGGAATTTTATCCGTAAAACTTCCTAAAAAAGAAGAAGCAAAAGTGCAGCCTAAGCGATCGATAGAAATTTCATAAGCTGATTGTGAGATTTGAGTTAGTTAGTTAATGTTACGAAAACGCCCTTTTAATAAAGGGCGTTTTTTATATATCTATAACGTATTACCGTAATAACAATCTTCAGAAAGAGCCTTAGAATAGCTAGTTTTAGATTTTAGATCCATAATCAGGTACATTTCTTTTTTAAGTTTTATTTCTATCCTATTTTGTTTCCAAGATACCTTAATGTCCTTTGGTTTAAGATCTTTGATGTAGCTGTATTTATTAGAAAACGCAGCAGTAAGTGGTGGTGAATTTCCATTTTTTGTAGCTTCCTTTGGACTAATGGTTATAGATTCAGGGTCAACTACAGAACAAAGAAAACCGTCAAAATCAATTCCTTGCATATCTGGGTTTAAGAGGTATACCCATACAGAGTATTCATCTTCTTCAATCATTAATGTTCTACCAGAAATTGGATCTGTCGAGGTTATAAAAATAGCATCGGTACTAACTTCTGACTTGATTTTTGATGTATCCATAGCAAATACGCTAGTGAATAAGGATAGTAATATTATTCTCATTTAGGGCGTTATTTTAAAGTTATATCAACATTGCAACAAATTATAGAAATGTTGAATTAAGATTTTTTAGCCCTAATAAGATGACAAGAAACTGGATTACTTATAACAAGTTATTCCAAATTATAGTCCAGATGAATTGTGAAGAACACGAATTTAAGAATTTAATTCTAAAGTTGTACGTTTTTTATCTAGATAAATTTGTGAGAATTCCCCCTCAATTTTTTAGAATAAAATTCAATAACTTATTGATAATGATTTGTATGTAGGTGTTTTTTTGTTGTTTTTGAAGTGTTATAGATACCTTGTACTAGATCTAATATTTCTTGTCAAATAATAAGCAACGATAAGATTTGGAATCCAACATAACCAGGCCACAATGCTATATGCAATTATAAAATCTCCAAAGGAAACTGTTAGTACAGGCAACCAGATTCTTAATGTTACGGCAGCAAAACATGCAGCATAACTATAATGCATTAGAATTTGATGCTTGTTAATTTGACCTTTTACTATTTGTCTGTAGGCAGCTATAGTTGAATATAACCATGTCATACCTAGGCCTATAAAGCCTAACGAAGCTATTATCCCGCCAGTAGCGAATAATCCAATGTAAACTCCAGAAACACCACTAATTAAAACAGTGATTACATATACTTTTCCAAGTAATTTGTGCAACTTTAATCTAGTAGAACGGATACGTTTGCTAAATTGTGTCCAGCCAACTAATAGTGCAATACCTCCTAATGTGATGTGAGTATAAAAAGCAGTATTCCATACAGTATTAGTAAGAAGGTCATTACTTTTAGAATTGAGCAACCCAAATTTTTCATCGACTAAAAAATATACAAAAGGGTACAAACCTATTAAGATACTAAGTATAGCTACTATAACTTTGCCTATCTTTTTCATAAGATAGCAGTTAAATCAAACTTAATTTAATAGCACTTTCTGCACAAGCTAATATGGCTTCTTTTACAGGGATTGGTTTCCAATCTAGTAGTTTTATAGCTTTATTATTACTTACTTTTCTTTCTGTTCCAAGATCAATCAAAATTGGTTTTATTGTTTTATCAATATTGGAGAATAGACGAACTGCAAAGTCAGGTAGTGAAATTTTTGGAACCTTTTTATTAGGATAATGAGATCTTAGAATAGATGCAACATCTCTAAAAGTCATATATCCCGAAGATCCTACAAACCTTTCACCTGCGGCTTCGGGAGCTTCCATTGCGCGAATATGTAAATCAGCAACAGAACGAACATCAACCATATCAAAACCGATCTTTGGAATAGCAGGAGAACTTCCATCCATAGCTTTGATTATGATATTGGCAGAAGTACCAAAATCTTTTTCCAATATAGGTCCTAAAATAGCTCCAGGACAAATTGTGGTTAATTCTAATCCACTGGTATCATTTTTAATAAAGTCCCAAGCTGCTTTTTCGGCAATTGTTTTGCTTCTGAAATAAGGAGTAGAATCCTTAGTGTTTGTAACATCAGTCCAGTCGTTTTCATCAAAAATACCGATCCGATTTGATTTCTCTTTTCCATATGCGATCGCACCAGAAGAAGAAGTGATTACTACTCTTCTAAGCCCATGTCTAGCAGCTGCTTTTAAAATATTTAAAGTTCCTGTTTTTGCTGGGATAATGAGATCATCTTCGTGTTTTGGTAATTCTCGTGGAAAAGGAGAGGCGATATGTATTACATTCTGAACTTCGCTTATAATATCATTCCATACTTCTTCATCCATTAAATCCGCTTGAGCAAACGTTAGCTTATCGATGTTGGTTGTATTTTTGGTAATAACTTGCTTGATTTCTTTGACTCTATTTAAATCTCTTAGGGTACCAATAACTTCATATCCTTTGTTAAGTAATTGAATTGCAGTGTGAGAGCCTAAAAAACCCGTAACTCCAGTTAGTAATACTTTTTTATTTTCCATTTTTTGAGATGATTTTTACAATTTTAGAGATCCAACCACTTCTTAAAATTAGAGGTGCGTTCTCTGGAAACAATAATTTGTTGTTCTTCTTGTGGTTTTAATTTTAATAGTAATCTGCTATTGAAATAACTATGAATTTCTATGACAGATTTAACAGATACCATAAACTTTCTGTTAATTCTAAAGAAATGAACAGGGTCTAGTATATCCTCTAATTGATCAATAGAATATTCAATTGGATATTGTTGGCCTGCATGAGTATATAAAAAAATGAGTCCTTCATTAGATTTAAAATATGCAATATCTTCTACATTAAAAGTGTTGAACTGATTCCCTACTTTGATCATGAATCGTTTTTTATATTCTTTGGTAAACAGGTTTTTAATCTTTTTTAATTTTTGTTCATCCAGAATTGTATCAGAGCTTACTTTAGATTTTCGATACTTACTTAATGCATTTCTAAGATCACTTTTGTCAATCGGTTTTAATAAATAATCAAGGCCATTATATTTAAAACCTCTGATGGCATATTCATTATATGCGGTAGTAAAAATAACTGGAGGGTGATCTTCTAATGTGTCAAGAATATCAAACCCGTATCCATCATTAAGTTGGATATCTAGAAATATTAAATCTGGTATTGGATTGTTATCAAACCATTGTCGTCCATTTTGTACAGAGGTAATTTGTCCTGTTATTTTTATCTCAGGAGCAAGCTCCTTAATAAGAGTAGCTAAGCGCTTGGAAGCAAAATTTTCATCCTCTACAATTACTGCTGTCATCTTATGATACTTTTACAATTGTAATTTCTTTTATATTCTTAGGAAGCAACGGAATTGTTACCTTAAAATATCCATTTTCTGTAGCTATAGTTACTTTTTGATTCGAATAAAAAGAATACCTTTTCTCAATGTTTTTAAGCCCCAGTTTGGTGGAGCTTTCTTTTTGTTTTCTTATATGCAAGTTGTTCTGAACTATTATACTTTTTTCATCCACAGAAAGAATGCTAATCTCTAAAGGTTTTTCTTTAGAGTAGTAATTATGCTTTAATGCATTTTCTACCAGCATTTGTAGAGAAAGTGTAGGAATAACATAATCCTCAGGATTTGCAGAAATATGAGTTGTAATGCTTAATGCACCTTTATGCCTGATATTCATCATAAAAATAAAAGAATCTAGAAAGCTTAACTCTTTTTCCAAACTCACTAAATCTTCCTCACGATTATCTAAAATATATCGATAACAAGTTGCTAATCGAGAGACAAAATCAGACGCCAAATCTCTATCTTCATACATTAAAGCAGTTAGTGTGTTTAAACTATTAAAAAGGAAATGAGGACTTATCTGATTTTTAAGAGATTTATACTTAGAAGTCATAATTTCTTTTTGCATATCATTTAATTTATTCTCTATTTCTTTTTTCTGTTGTAAAGAATGATAAAATAAATTGAAGATGATCACGGCAAAACCTAGTATACCAGCTCTAAAAAAATCAATTCTAAAACGTAACCAGGGATCATTTACATCAATTTGACAGATATGATCAAATTGAAAAATTGCTAAATAATATACCAATGCTGAAACTGGAAGACAAATTGCCATGTTTATTACTAAAATCTTTACTCCTTTGGCAAGATCAAGACCACCATTAGTTTTTGATTGTTGCCATCTTACCAACCAATCATTACTCTCCCAAGCAAGCATAAATAGAAAAAAGGCACTACAATAATAAAAGATACTAGTCGCATCAAGAAGATTATCATCTTCATCATGAGCGATGGTAAGTTTTATTAAGAGATATACCACATTGATAATGATAATACGTATCCCTAATTTTTTTAAAGTAGCTTTTTTAAACATATATAGTGAATCGTATTGATAAAGATACATAACTAAGAGGCAATTTGCAGGTTGGATTTCCCTCAATTGTCGAATTATGATTTGAATTGTATCATAGGCTGTTTTACTTGAAAATAACTGCTAAAAATGCTCAATTAAGATTCAAATACAATTTTAAACACTTCAATAGTAAATTAAACAACTCTTCTATTTTGATTTTGAGGGTTTGAATGAAGGTCGCAGATTTGGATAAAATCTACAATCTTATGAAGAAATATGTTCTGCTATTAGCATTAGTATGTATTAGCATCGGAAATGCTCAAACTGGTATTATAAAGGGAATTGTCATTGATAAGCAATCCGAAACTCCTTTAGTTGGAGCTACTGTGGAATTATTAAATATGGATCAGGTCAATGGAGTGATTACAGATATAGATGGATATTTTACTATAAAAAAGGTTCCATTTGGAAGGCAAACAATTAGAGTGAGTTATATTGGATTTGAATCTATTACCTTACCTAACGTTGTTGTTACTTCTGGTAAAGACGCTGTAGTGAATGTTCAATTGATTGAGGCTTTTGATCGACTAGATGAAGTAATTATCACTTCAGAGACCAATAAAGCAAAGGCAATAAATAAACTAGCTTCTGTGTCAGCACGACAATTTAGTTTAGAAGAGGTAACTCGTTTTTCTGGAGGTAGGAGTGATGTAGGGCGATTGGCTGCCAATTTTGCGGGAGTTTCAGCTCCAGATGATAGTAGAAATGACGTGGTGATTCGAGGGAACTCTCCAACTGGATTGTTATGGAGATTAGAAGGAATTCCAATCCCTAGCCCTAATCATTATAGTACATTAGGAACCACTGGAGGGCCTGTATCTGCGCTGAATCCTAATCTATTAAAGAATTCAGATTTTATTACATCTGCTTTTCCTTCAGAATATGGAAATGCCATTGGAGGAGTTTTTGATCTTGGTTTTAGAAAAGGAAACAGAGATGATTACGAATATACAGCACAAGTAGGAATTTTTACAGGGATCGAAGCTATGGCAGAAGGTCCAGTAGGTAAAAATAATGGTTCTTTTCTTATTGCAGGAAGATACTCTTTGGTTGGTTTATTGGGTGTTGGAGCAGGAGGCACTTCAGCTGCTCCAAATTATAGTGATGTTTCTTTTAATCTTGATTTTGGTAAAAGCAAGCTAGGTAATTTTTCTTTGTTTGGGATTATTGGATTTTCTGATATAGATTTTTTAGGAGACGATATTGACGAAGATGATCTATTTGCAGCAGAAGATGAAAACACTTTTGTAGAATCCAGATTTGGTGTTGTCGGTTTAAAACATAGAATTAATATTACCAATAAATCATATATAAGAACAATTGTATCAAGTTCATTTACAGGTAATGATTTTATGGCGGATCGTTTTATCGATAAAAATACTTCACAAGAACGTACTATTCGATATACTGAGGCTGATAATACTGAAAATAGATTTACTTTTTCTACCCTTTATAATGCTAAGTTAAGTAGTAAAAGTACAATAAGAACAGGGGTGTTATGGGAAAATATTGGTGTGAAATCTCTTGAAAAAGATAGAGAACAGCAACCTGATCTTGATGGTGATGGTGATCCTGACTTATTTACATTTAGGGATATAGATGAAAATCTAAACGTGATACAGCCCTTTGTGCAGGGACAATTTAGAATAACTGAAAAACTTACATTAAATGCAGGAGTTCATGGTCAATATAGTTCTCTTAATGAACAATTTGTGGTAGAACCAAGAGCTGGGCTAAATTATAAAATATCTCAAAATCACCGGTTGAGTTTTGGGTATGGTTTGCATCATCAACCTGTTCCGCTACCCCTCTTATTCCTAAATGAAGAAGTGAATGGGGAGTTGGTGCAAACCAATAAAACTTTGGATTTTGTGAGAAGTAATCACTATGTTTTGGGGTATGATGTGAAACTTGGTACCAGTTGGAGAGGTAAGGTAGAAATCTATTACCAGGATATTGATAATGCAGCAGTAGAATCCTTTCCGTCAAGTTATTCATCTTTGACAGAAGGTGCAGATTTTGGATTTGATAATGATCGAATTTCATTGATTAATGAGGGAACTGGATACAATCAAGGAATTGAGTTTACTCTAGAAAGGTTTTTTAATAAGGGATATTATGGATTATTAACGACTTCATTATTCGAGAGTAAATATGAAGGGAGTGATGGCATCGAACGTAATACACCTTTTAATAATGGATATGTGGTCAATCTATTAGCTGGGAAAGAATTTGCTATAGGAAAAACTAGAAAGAATGTGTTGTTTTTTGATACAAGATTAACTTTTTCTGGAGGAAGATATTATACACCCGTTGATTTGGCTGCATCTCAAGCTACAGGATTTGAAGTATTACAAGAAGATATTGCGTTTAGTGAGCAGAATGATGGATATTTTAGATGGGATGTTAAGTTTGGATATAAGATCAATAGTCGCAAAAAGAAAAGATCTCATCAATTCTATGTGGATTTGCAGAATGTAACGGGTAACGAAAATCTTTTTGCCAGACGATATAATAGATTGACAAATAATATTGATGAAGTAAATCAGATTGGATTTTTCCCTGATTTTGGATATCGTTTTGAATTTTAACATAAAAAAAAAGGTTTGAACACAATGAGAAGAGGGTTATCTACGTTGTTTGTTATCTGCAACTTGGCTTTCTGGGGATATGGGCAAGGTGATAATGATAGTAAGAAAGCATTTATGGAAAGCCAATTATATGATATCGCATATTTAATTCAGTTTAGAGACAGTATTAAAACTCATGTTTCTGAAGTACCGATTGCTTGGCATCTTGATCATAGTCTTAAAGTCATTAATAGAATCCATGATATATTAAAAAACTCGGATCCTATGGTGTATGAAAAACGTTTTAATTTAGCACGCAGTTTTTCGTTTACTTTGGGCTACATACCTAGAGGTAAAGCAAGATCTCCAGCGGCCGTTTTACCTCCAAAAGAAATTCGAACAGAAGATATATTAGCGCAACTGGAAAAGGCTAGAAATAATATTAAAGAATTAGAAGTTCTTGACCCAAACTCTAATTTTGTTCACCCTGTTTTTGGACAATTAAATACAAGACAATCTAAACGTTTTTTAAAGGTACATACAAAGCATCATTTAAAAATTATACGGGATATTTTAGGGAAAGAATAGAGTGCTTACTATCTAAGTTATTTGTCAAGCTTATATATACTTTTTGATAATTCGTGACAGACTAGATTTTACGATAGAGGTAAATTGTTTCTAATGCACCGTTTTTTTGCATAACCTCTTTCTTTAGTTCTTCTGTCCATCCTGGTATATCAAATTGATGTGTTACAATTCTAGCTCCTACAGGTAGTTCTTTTTCTAATTTTAGTGATAATGCGCCAAGGACACTTCTGGAAAAATATAGAATCAAAGCATTAGCATTAGAAATATCCGCCTTATAGATATCTTCTTCTCTGATTTCTATTTGATTTGACAGATCTGCCTTTTGGATATTGATCTTGGCATCTTTAATAGCTTCAGGAAAGATTTCATAGCCAATACACTGCACATTAGCCTTTGTACATGCCATAATTAATTGTATGGCATCTCCGCAGCCAAGATCAAAAACAGTCTCTCCATCTTTTAATGCTAATAGATCTAATTTATGTAGAACAACCTCATTAGGAGTAGGGTAGTAAGGATCGTTGACAGGTATAAAGGAATTATGCATCATAATTTATATTCTTAAAGATATAAATCTATTTCGAATAAGCAAACCAATGCGTTGTGGTAATGTTCTGGAAAAGGGGTATCTGTATTTTCTTAAACTATTTTTAGGATGAAGATTACCTTTCTTCATATTCTGGACAGTCTAATCGGATATCTTCATTTAATAATTCTTTTTCCAGTAAATTACAATAATCAGCGGTACTTGTTTTTTTATAAAATTTACAACCAAAACAAGTTCGTTGCACAGTAAGAATTCCTTTTCGATTTAATTTATAGATTAATTCACTCAAGCTATGGAACAAATTATTTAAATCAGTTTGTTCAATATGATCGATTTGATCTTTTAATGGATGCGTAAAATCACTAGTTTTCGAAACTATTTCTTTTCCTAATTCTGATAATTGGATGGTATAACTTCTATTATCCGAAGAAGAATAATCTTTAATAATCATTGCTTTCTTATCTAAAACTTTGATAGCATCACTTATCGTAGGTTTAGTAACATTAAATTCTTTTGCCAGATGGCTTACATTACATAATTCTTGTTTATGGAACGTAATAAAGATTAATATTTGAATTTGGATAGGACTTAGACCAACCAATTTAGCTTTTTCCCAAAGTAATACTTTAAACACTTCAGAAATCCGTTCAAGACCAGTTACAATTTTACTTGAAATGTCTTTTTGCTGTTGGTTTGGATTGAAATCACTTTTGTGTATCATAGAAAAAATCTGCCGAAATTTGTTCGGCAGACAAAGTTAGTGATCCTAATTAAATTAATTACAATTTTCCATTTCGATGATAGAATATCCCTTTTGTTCTATTTCGTTTCTTACATTTTCTGGTGCTACAGCTATATGGCAAAAATTACATTCTTTAGCAGATAAAGCTCCAGTGTTAAAGGATTTACCAGACAGGTAGTTTTTTCCATAGATAAAAACCTGTGCTTCATCATTACATTCACTTGGAACCAGAATGTCAAAATGCATTGTTTTGCCATCTGATCGTTTTACATAGGTGTCCCAAACGGATACTTTCATAATTGTTTTTTTATAAATTTTATTAATAGACTATCCATACACTGTTTTATTGTAATTATTTTTTAACAGTATATGGTAGTGATAAATTTCCAGAAGCGATACTATATACTGCGTATACTCCTAACAATGGTAAGTTCGGATTGGATGGATTAACTTCCATATAAGCAGTGACAGCATCAAAATTGAAATTTTTCTTATTATTCATTCGATATGCAGGTACAATTACTTTTATTGTATTCTTTTTTGTCACTACAGAATGTCCAGGAGAATCCATATACATTGGCATTCCAGGATTTGTTGGAGGTAGTATAACCGAAGGGTCGTTAGTTTTAAATTGTTTCACTGCTAATCCACCTGGAACAGAAGTGTTTTCTACGAGAATTACCCAATGCGCATGCCAAACAATTCCGTCGTTTAAGTAATTCTTATCTGAATTTTCATCCCATAAAGGGGTGTCATCAAAATCTGGATGAGAGGTTAATGCCATAGCAACAATTCCAGCTGTGTCATTAAAACCTACATCTGTAGGTGAAAGAGAAGTCGGAAATACATATCCTAACACAGGTGCTCCGTCCATTTGACCTATAGCTTTAGGTTTTGTGTTTCCTGCAATACCTTTTACCTGAATTGTAAAAATTAATTGATCGAGTTCTTGTGAGTAGATAACAGAAGTCTGCTCTATGATCAAATCGGGTGAAGTTTTAAAAGAGGAACCTTCGTTATTACCTTGTGAATAGACAAGGATAGCCGTCATCATTGTAAATACAGTTGTAAATATTGTTTTCATGTTATTAAAATTTTTAGAAGGATTCCTTTATTTAGAAAGGAATCCTAACTATATTATTAAAAAAAATTAGCCTTTTACGTCGACCATAGAAGCACCGAAATTAATATGTAATACATTACCATTAGGAGTTAGTAATGCAGGAACAGATATTACTCCCGCGTTTTCTGCTTCATTAATACGTTTGCGATCTTCACCGATGTTTACCACTTCGATATTATTCTGCCCTATTAGGTTTATAATATCGTGCTCTGCACTGATACAAACTGGACAACCTGCGTGATAGAAAATTGATTTACTCATTGTGTTATAATTTGATTTATTTGCATTATTGCAAAGCAAATATAGTAAGGAATCCTAACTAATAAAAATATTCAAAGTTTTTTTTTAATTGTTATTTTAATAGAAAACAAAAAAATAACGCGTTAAGCTCCTTTATAGCTTACTTTTAGCCTTATTAAGGATAGGGAAGTGGATATCCATTTTTTACTATTTTTTTAGTGTTTCTCTGTATTCAGGTAGATAGGGTGCAAGTATCACTTTTAGTAAATAAATAAGTTACGACAGCAGTTTTACATACTTCTTGTATAATTGCTTGAGGGTTTTTTGTTCTAAAATTTGTTCAGAACAGCCTATGATAAAATATGATCTCTGTTTAAGAGATTAGTAGGTTATTAGTTACGGTTGTAATGTGGAGGTAATCCAATCTTTTCCTTCTAGTTGAAATAAGGTTCTTTTATGAAACCTGCTTTTTTCGAATTCCATGCATTCTATTCTAATGGGCTGGATTGCATACCCACTCCAATTTTCAGGTTTGGCAATGTCTTTATTTTTATATATTATTTCAGTTTCAATGTACTTCTGTTTTAAAACATCTATATTTTTAATAGGAGCTCCTTGTTCGCTAATAATTGAAATAATTTTAGAATCTTTTCCTCGTTGGTCAAAATACCTGATAGCTTCTGTATCTGAAATTTTAATAGCATCACCTTGAATTCGTATTTGCTTTTCTGTGGTTTCCCACCAAAAAGTCAAAGACACTTTGGATGATTGTTCTATTTCTAGCCCTTTTCTTGACTTTGATGGTCCTGTGATAATAAAAGTATTATTTTTTACTTCTTTTAGGGATACAAATCGAGCATTAGGATATCCATCAAGTCCGATAGAAGAAATACAGCAAGCAGAAGGTATTCTAACCTTACTTTGTTTGAGTTCTTCAGCATACCAGTCATTAAATAATTGAAAAGGGTCTATGTTCATTAGTTCTCCTGAAAATATTTATCAAGTTTTGTTGTTATTTTTTCTTTTTCTTCTGTGGATAGCCAACTAGCTTTAAAACTATTTTTTACTAGTGTAGTAATTTGTTGCTTAGAAAGGTTCAGCGCTTGTGCAATTCCTAAATAATTTTCATTCATATAACCTCCAAAATAAGCAGGATCATCAGAATTGACAGTAACTAATAAGTTTTTATCCATCATCTTCTTGATAGGGTGATCTTTTAGGTCAAGTACAACTTTTAACTCAAGATTAGATAAGGGGCATAGTGTAAGTGGTATCTGTAAATCGACCAGATGATCCACTAGTTTCTGATCATCTAAACATCTATTGCCATGATCGATTCTTGTTACTTTTAATACATTTAGTGCTTCCCATATATATGCTGCAGGTCCTTCTTCGCCAGCATGTGCTACGGTAATAAAACCTGCTTCTCTTGATTTGGCAAACACACGTTCGAACTTAGAAGGAGGATTACCAAGTTCAGATGAATCCAGTCCTACTGCGCTAATCCAATCTTTATATGGTAATGCTTGTTCTAAAGTTCTAAAAGCAGAGGCTTCATCTAGGTGTCTTAGAAAAGACATGATTAATTTATATGTAATACCTAGCTTAGATTTTCCATCTTCTAGCGCATTACGAATTCCTTTGATAACTGTGTCAAAAGAAATACCGCGATCTGTATGTGTCTGCGGATCAAAGAAAATTTCCACGTGTATTACGTTTTGCTCATGTACTTTGGTTAAATATGCCCAAGTGAGATCATAAAAATCCTGTTCTGTAATCAATACATTAGCACCCGCATAATAGATGTCTAAAAATTCTTGAAGGTTATTGAACTTGTATGCATTTTTTAATTCAGAGACAGAATTATAAGGAATTTTTTTATTGTTTCGTTTTGCAATCTCGAACATCAATTCGGGTTCAAAAGTTCCTTCAATATGTAAGTGCAGCTCCGTTTTAGGAATGCCTTCTATAAATTTTTCTATGGAAACAGTGTTCATAATAATGAGCGTTTAGTGTTTTATACTTTCTGATCCTGAACTTTAGCTTGTAACATCTTAATTTCATCACGTAACCGTGCAGCAGTAATAAAGTCTAATTCTTTAGCTGCTTTTTCCATTTCCTTCCGTACATTTCGGATTCGGGTTTCTAGTTGATCTTTAGTGTAATATGCCGTTTCTTCTTCTGCTGCCTGAAGCGAAGGTGCCGTTTCAAACTGATAAGGTTCTACTTTTTTTCCCGCTAAGGCATTGTCCAGAGATTTTTTGATCGCTGTAGGTGTAATTCCATGTTTTGTATTATATGCAATTTGTTTTTCGCGTCTATAATTGGTTTGATCAATAGTCAATTGCATGCTTTTAGTTATTTTATCAGCATACATTATTGCTAAACCATTTACATTTCTTGCTGCTCTCCCGATAGTTTGAGTAAGGGATCGGTTATTACGTAAAAAACCTTCTTTATCAGCATCCAGAATAGCAACAAGGGATACTTCTGGAAGATCTAATCCTTCACGAAGTAAATTTACACCGATCAATACATCGAAAAGCCCCTTTCGCAAATCTTGCATAATTTCTACACGTTCTAGCGTATCAACATCACTATGAATATATCTACATCGAATATCGATTCTAGTAAGATATTTGGTCAGTTCTTCTGCCATTCTTTTGGTTAAAGTAGTGACCAGAATCCTTTCATCTTTTTCGATACGTTTCTGGATTTCTTCTATCAAGTCATCAATCTGATTAAGACTTGGACGTACTTCTATTACAGGATCTAGTAATCCAGTTGGCCGAATGATCTGTTCTACATATGTCCCTTCACTTTTTTGTAACTCATAATCAGCAGGTGTGGCGCTGATATAAATTATTTGATTTTGAAGTGCTTCAAACTCTTCAAACTTTAATGGCCTATTATCCATCGCTGCAGGAAGTCTGAAACCATATTCTACCAGATTTTCTTTTCTGGAACGATCACCTCCATACATCGCATGTGTCTGAGGAATGGTTACATGACTTTCGTCAACAATCATTAGATAATCATCTGGGAAATAATCCAATAAACAGAAAGGTCTTGTTCCAGGTTCTCTGCCATCAAGATAACGAGAGTAATTCTCAATTCCAGAACAATACCCTAATTCTTTGATCATTTCTAAATCAAAATTAGTACGTTCTTGTAATCTTTTGGCTTCTAGATGCTTGCCAATTTCTTTAAAATATTCGACTTGTTTTCCTAAATCTAATGCAATTTGATCAATAGCTCCATGTAATACCTCTGGAGAGGTAACAAACATATTGGCAGGGTAGATATTTAGTCGATCATATTTTTCAATGATTGCATTGGTTTGTACATCAAAAGCTTCAATTTCTTCGATTTCATCACCAAAAAAATGTACTCTAAAAGCATCATCAGCATAACTAGGATAAATATCCACAGTATCTCCTTTAATTCTAAAATTACCGTGATTAAATTCTGCTTCGGTTCTGGAATATAAACTTTGCACTAATTTGTGTAGTAAGGCTGTTCTAGAAACAAATTGCCCTTGTTCAATTGAAATTACATTCTTTTGGAATTCAACAGGATTTCCGATACCGTATAAACAAGAAACAGAGGCTACTACTAATACATCTCTTCGTCCAGAAAGTAGCGAAGAAGTGGCACTTAATCGCAACTTTTCAATTTCATCATTAATAGATAAGTCCTTTTCTATATAGGTTCCAGTTGTTGGGATATAAGCTTCTGGTTGGTAGTAATCATAATAAGAGACAAAATACTCAATCGCATTTTCGGGAAAAAATTGTTTAAACTCAGAATATAACTGTGCTGCCAATGTCTTATTATGTGCAAGCACCAAAGTAGGTTTTTGGACCTTTGTGATTACATTCGCTGCTGTGAACGTTTTTCCTGATCCCGTTACACCCAAAAGCGTTTGATATCTTTCACCATCATTTATAGCATGCACAAGCTGTTTTATAGCCTCAGGCTGATCTCCTGTAGGTTTGAAATCTGACTTAAGTTCGAACTTCATTGTATTCTCTTTCTTTTCCGAATAAAGATACAGAATACTACTATAGATTTTAAAACTGAATGGAAGTTTTAGGGAAAGTTTATCGAATAAGAGAAAAACTCCCAGTTAACAATCTTCCATCTCCTAATTCTACACGATACCAATATTCACTAGATGGTAATAATTGACCGTTATACGTTCCATCCCAACCATTTCCAGATGGCACCAATTGCTTAATGAGTTTACCAGCTCGATCAAAGATATAAATAATAGAATTACCTAATACTTGTGAGGATATTCCTCCTACATTCCAAGTTTCATGAAAACCATCTCCATTAGGGGTGAAATATTTGGGAAATCCAACTACTGAAATATCTTCTGTTGCTTCAGGGCCACATCCATTTTTGTCTCTTACATATACCGTATGAAATCCAGGAGGAACATTTGTAAACGTAGGACTATCTTGATATGTTCTGATACTGCTGCCATTAACAACAATTGCAAATTCATAATCTCCAGGTCCAGTAACATTTATAGTAACCACATTATTATCTGAAGCATCACTAATATCAATACTTTGGATTATAGCAGGTGCAGAAAGCGTAACTGTGACAGTTCGATCTTTAATACATCCTGTCAATTGATTTGTGACAGTCACAGTATATGTTCCTTCTTGAGTGACACCGATGTTTTCTGTAATTTCTCCATTTGGTAACCAGAGGTAGTTAAAATCATTAGGGTTACCCGATTGAAGTCCAGCATTAATGGTTACATTAGCACCTTCACATAAAAAGGCTTCATCTAATTCTTCAATATCTGGTAAAGGGTTTACAAATAAAGCTACTTGATTTATTCCATAACATTGATTATTAGAATTCTCTACTCTAGCATATACAATATCCTGTCCTTGAGTTCCTGGAGTTGTATTTGTGTATGTAGTTATTGGGTTTATTTCACCTAAAGCATCATCAATACTTTCGTAATAGACAACGGATAAATTAGGACTGGCAATTCCTAGAAGAACCTGAGCATTAGCTTGGGTAAGATCAAACTCTCTAAAACCATCTTCAGTACCATCATCATCACATAAATTTAACACAGCATCACTAGCGTTGGTAGTACTTACCATAAGATCTAAGGTTGAAATTCTATAGCATCCAGTAAGATCATCTATCACTCTTGTAAAAATCTGTTGAGTTGGAGATGTATTTTGATATGTAGTTATTCCTGTAATTGGAGAAACTCCCAAATTAGCTAAAGCTAGGTCTTCAAAAAACAATACGGAGCGATCTGCGACTCCTCCTGTAATTTGATCTATAGCTTCATTTAGGTTAAATAAGGTAATATTATCATTAGGATCCATGTATTCATCACACTGTGATAAGGATACTGCATTGGCAACAGGCAGTAAGTTAATAGTAACAGGGATTTCTATGGTGTCAAAACAATCTGTATTAATATTATTTTCAATCCTACCATATATGGCAGTTATTGTATTTGATAACACTGCATTTGTGGGGTCTGGAATTGCATTTGTGTTATTTTGAGCATCAATTAATGTAGGATGGTAACTCACAGTGTAATCTGCAATATTTTGCCCGTTATAAATATCCGCAGTAGCCATTGATAAGTCATAAGTGATCATACCATTGGTGTCATCACCATCATCTGCATTATCACATTCTACTATCGAATTAGTTGTAAAAGCAGTTGGGGTATTGAAAATTTCAATCTGAAAACTAGTTGTATCATAACAGTTTATATTTCCGACATTTTCTATTCTTGCAGCTATAGTTTGTGGATTGTTTTCTGTAGTGAAATTTTGAGGTAACACATTCATATCTGCGTTAGCATCTGCAATTGATCTAAAATAACGAACCTGAAACTGATTTGGATCTTGTGCTCCAATAATTACAGGATCATATACCGATAAATCCAGGTCAGATATTCCATCATTATTATCATCACAGATACGCTCGTCTGGAGGAGTGTTTGATACAGGTACTTCGAAAAAAGTTACGTTAGCAACACCAGTTAAAGGGCAACTACCATCATTAAGATCAACTTCAAGGCGATAGTTTCCTGTAGAAGTTATATCTAGAAAGAAAGAGGTGTTCGCAATGAGAACATCATCCAGAAACCATGTGTAGGTTGCTGTGGGAATATCCAGGTATTCTAGCCTAAAAGTATCTCCATCACATAAAACAAGATTTACATTATTAGGATCACTACCATTAATAATATCAATGGTTTGAGCAAAAATAGATTGTATGAAAGGAGGTAAACCAATTCTTGAACCTCTATTACCATCTACATTAACGAGCAGCCCTCGTTCATTATACGTAACATTAGTTCCTAATTCTTCTGGATTTTCAATAACCCCTAGATAGTTTCCTTGGTTTGCATTAAAATCATATAACGCTCTATATATTCTACCATCTGGTCCTAATTGTAATGCTCCAGCACTAAAAGATGAACTGTCTTGTCCGTTCTCATTAAGAATTCTTGTTCCGCTAGCTGCAATTTGAGGATCTGGTAATGAAAGGTCGAATTGTAGTAATATCCCATCTCCAAAACCACCATTTCCTAGACCAATAGTGGTATAAAGTCGTTGACCACTTTGTGAAAATTCTATTCCATATGGAGCATCTCCATTATAAAGCTCTATTTCATTACTAACGGTTCCATTGGTATTGTCAAAATCATAGAATAAAACTTTACCTGGACCATCACCAGCGGTTACATTTGTCAACCCAAAATGTACAATTGCTAATTTATCTCCTTCAGGTGATGCTTTCAGATATCCCAAAGCATTACGTCTATATCCTGAAACAGGAACTGTTACACCTACCTGTGATGTTACAGGAGTAGTGTTTACTCCAGTTTGATCTACACTAAAAGCATAAAAAGTATCAGAAAAATGAGTGATTACCCAAAAAGAATCACAATCATCACTTTTTACTGCGGTTATTTTTTCTGAGCATTTATATAAACTTTCTAATGTATCAGATGTATTATATGTAATTAATGGAAGATTTTTTTGACCAGAAATTACAGCACCATTTCCTCCATCAAGAGACATATCTACTATAGAATATAATAGACCATCATTAACTCCATCTCCATCATTCGTTCCAGGATCGTTATCCGCATTAAAATGATGTGGTTCATCTACGGTAAAAACAATATAAATGTTTGGAGTATTAGGTTGTGGAACTATCAAAGCAGATGAAGTACTAGAGGTATCTCCTCTTAAATCTGTTCCATTTTGCATGATAATATGGTTTCTAGTAAAAATAGTAGAACCATCTGTGTAAAATAAAAGACCTCCAGTGGCGTCAGAGATTGTAGTACATCCTTCCAATGTATTTATTCTTCCGTCTGTAAGAGGAGTAGGAGGTGTTGTACTAAAGTTTATTCCTGCATTTTGTCCAAAATACCAATTATTAGCTTCTCCTTGAGCAAATACTGAAGAACCTAATAAAAGGAAAAGGATTATCGATATGTATTTCATGAGCTGAGTTCAAAAGCTCAAATATATTATAAATCTCTCTTTTTAAGAAGATAATATGAAAGTCTTACAAATATAACGGTCCAAACTAATACAATTAGTATCTCATACCAGTGCACAGCATAATCTCTCTGAAAACTTTCTCCTAATTGGTTTGCAGCAGATTGGATCACATTTAATCGAGTTATTGGCTCATTAATTAGATTAGACATACTGTCTAATGGTAAAAATGGGATGAATTTGTCTATGATATCAGAATCAAATTTCCATTTAATCAAACCAGACAATAATCTGAAAGCGCCTTCAATGAGTTGCCAGAATATTAAGAATCCTAATGCAAAAGCAGAACGTTTTATAAGTATTCCTAAAAACATACAGAAAGAGAAAAATCCAACGAGTTTTACAAAGTATGCAAGGATGAATTCTAAATCCGAGAAAATGATTGATACCTCATTATAATCAGAAAATATAAGTCCTAATATCAAAGAAACCACAAACAAAAATATGGTAGATATTAATGAAAATACAATAACTGTGAGAAACTTAGAAGCTAGAAATTCTTTTTTACTCAATCCATCTATCAGGTTTTGTTTTAATGTTCTGTTAGAATATTCATTGGCCATTATTGAAACAATGACAATGGCTAAAAAAAGTTTCAACCAAGCAGCAATCCAAGAGTTAACATGCCAGATATATGGAAAATTAAAAATCCCTTGATCCGCTAATCTAAAATTAACACCTCCAAAACTAAACTCATAAGATGCTATAAGTGAAATGAGCAGGATTAATACAAAATACGTGATAGTTAGTACTTTGGCAGACTTGTTATATCGTAATTTTTGAAATTCTATGTTGAGTAATCGTAACATTGCTTTAGTTTAAGTTGTTGGTTAATTGTAAGAACTGTTCTTCAAGACTTTCTTTTCGTTTTACTAGATGCGTGAGTGTAATACCAGCTTCCTGTAGTTGCTTATTTAAGCTTTCAGCATCTAATTCTTGATTTAGAAAAGCAATAAGTTTATCGTCTTCTTCTTTAATATTACCAAAAGTACTATGATTTGTTAACCATTTTTTCAGCACACTGTTTTGATTGCTATTGAGTTCAAAGAAACCATGACTTGCATTCATCTCATCAACTGGACCAGAATATAATTTTATTCCTTTACGAATTATAACTACATGACTACATACTTTCTCTACTTCGTCTAGTAAATGTGAAGCGAGAAGAATGGTCGTTCCTCTAGCGGCAATTACTTTGATGATTTCTCTTATTTGATGAATTCCTTGTGGATCTAATCCATTTGTTGGTTCATCTAAAATTAAGATCTCAGGATCATTTAATAATGCAGACGCAATTGCTAAACGTTGTTTCATTCCAAGAGAAAATGTTCTGAATTTACTGTCTTTACGATCTAATAACCCGACAAGTTCTAACTTTTCTTCTATTTTATCTGTAGGAACCTCTTTGATCTGACAAACCAATTTTAGATTTTGTGCAGCTGTCATATATGGATAAAAATTAGGGCGCTCGATAATCGCTCCTACTTTTTTTAGTGCTTCATGAGTTGAGGTAGAGCCATCAAACCAAGTAAAATCTCCTGAGGTTTTGTTAACTACATTTAATACGATACCTAAGGTGGTTGATTTACCACTTCCATTAGGCCCTAAAATACCATATACGTTTCCTTTATTAATAGTAAAGGAAAGGTCACTGACGGCTGTTAGAGATCCGAATCTTTTGGTAAGATTCTTCAAAGTTAGAATGGTTTCCAATTGTATATTTTTTTGGTGGTTATATTAAACTAGACGAGTAGTATGGGTTTTTGTTACAATAAAGTTAGTGTTTGGAGTAAGATCGTTCAGGTTTTTAATATTTGGATATTGTTATTTGGAATTTTTTCTTTTGTAAATTGCTATCTGAAAGTTGCTGCATATGGAAGAAAAGTTAATGTCTAAGAAGAAACCAACATATCCGATTAATGATAGTCTGGATCTTTATTTAAAAGAATGCAATCGAAAAATTAAAATCCCTGTGTTTTATGATGATTTGCTGAGATTTGCTGGTTCTATAGTTGTCTATGATAGTAATGATGAGGATACGTTATGGGTACGTGTGTATTATGAAGAACATGAGCGACCAGAAATTGAATCTAGCTTAAAGAAAGTATATACGATATTACATTCTGATGGTAATGAAGATGCAATTGAGTTCTTGAATATTGATGCCATTGATTACTGTACTTTTGGAAATTCAAAACCGTTTAGAGTGCGAGTTCGTAATATCCTGAATGATAACTACACCTATATTTATGTAAAAAAAGCAGATGCTTCACGAATTTATGGATTGGAATTAGAGCATATGTTTTCTCCAAACCGGATTAACTTTTTAGTATATAAAAATACATTGATTGAAGAGCATATTGCGGGTATTCCTGGAGATGTATTCATAAAAGATTTTTTGCCAGATCTTAGTGATCAGGCAAAATCTCAGATTGCCAAAGAATTTGTGAAATTTAATGAGCGTTGTCAGATGCGTTTATTAGGAGATATGAGATCATATAATTATGTAATCATTCCAATCCATGATTTTGATCATGTAGAATATAAGATCAGAGCCATCGATTTTGATCAACAATGTTTCGAAGGAAAGTTAAAAGTTTACCAACCACAATTCTTTAAAGAGAATTTTGATATGGTGGATGTAGTAATGCATAAACTACAACCAAGTTCTATCGAGCAGTACAAAAAAGAAGAACGTTCGGTTCTAGCCAAACGAATATTGAACTCTAGGTCTCGTTATGAGACCCTTGTAGATTGCATGTGTAAGGATACTATTTCTACAGAAGAAAATCTGAAAGAATTAAGAGAACATCTCTATAATTTTACTTTAGACTTAAAGTTTAGAAGAAGTAAATCCATGGGAGAAGTGTTGAAAACCGCATTGGATTTTGTAAAAAGAAATTATGAAAATGTAAATATGAAGCGGTTGTTAGAAGGTTGATTATGGTACAAAAGTATCAATAACCAAAGTAATTTTACGTTCTAAGAAGTGTAACTTTTTTCCAATGTTTTACACCAATAAATAAAGTTAATGAATGAAAATAAATCCTTGGGCTTTTGGCGGCTTATTTTTATTGATATCTGGTATTTGGATGTGGAATAATTTTGAGCTCCCAAAATTTTACCCTTTTGAAAGAGTTGGTAAGGTTGAAGCTATAGTATTTCAATCAAAATTAGTTGTACCAAGATTACCAGGTTTTGGAGCAGGGGGTTTTGATCAAATAGTTAATTTTGTATATGAAATTGATGAGGTAATTTATATTTCAAAATATAGAGCTCATAAAACTGGACAATTTCAAATTACTGGAGATTCGCTATTAGTTACATATAGTAAGAATGATCCTCAAAGAACAGATCCCATCATTTATTATCATAATGTATCGAGTAAAAAACGTTGGGCCAATTTTTCCAAAAGTTTTTTACATACTAAACCGAACGGATACAAAGCGCTAGATTTAAAAGAGAATATATTTACATATGAAGACTATGCTCAATATGGTGAACGCTTGATAAAAACTACAGGAACATACATAATAGAGGATAATATAATTAAACTATCGCCATTAATTTATTATCAAAATAGAAAGGTTGGGGATTCTTTAATAGAAGAACCAAAACCAATTAATACAGATGAAGAAAAAATCTTCTTAAGTAATTTTATTATAAATCCTAATGGATCAATAATAGAAGTAAACACAAATCTTATTTTTGATATAACAGGTAAAAAATAAAGTGATGAACTAATTGAGTGTGAAATTAATCTTTCTGCTCTTTATTAAAATATACTAGATAGTAATACATCTGTTTTTCTTCGTCCCAACCTTTTTCCACAAATTTCTCTGCAGATTCAGGATTAATGAAGTCCATTTTGATCTGGATATTTGTATCTAGATTAATAGTGTTTTTCATTTTTTTCCTAGCTGCGGATACTGCAGTATTGGCGATAGGGAATTCTGTAAGATCTTCAATGTGGTATTTGGGAGCTTTTTCAACCTTATAATGTTTAAACTCTGGGATTAAGTCAGGATTGTCTATTACTTCGTTTAAAAAAGCAGATTCTTCAAACGTATCGTTTTTAGCAAAATGATTTACTGCTCTATTCATAAACATCACTTGTTCTTTCTTATCTTCTGCTGGCAATACAACATCTTTAGAGAAATCTTCACAGAACTTCATATACTTTTTAGTATAAAAGTTTTCATCTTCAAAGGCTTCTACTCCTAAAAAATGTTCTAACCAATATTTGGTGTCATATCGATTAGAATCTACTGAAAGTATTTTATAACCTTCTTCTTTTTTGTGATTAAAAATCAAACAGCCTTTATCTAGTTTGTTAAGACTAACACCTTGTTGATGTAATAATTCTAAATCAGTTCCTTTTTCTTCAAACTGAAGGAAATCATATTTTAATTCTGATTTAAAAATCCCTACAGCTTCAACTTTTTCATTGTCAATCGTAAGGTTTTCTAAGTAAGTAACATATACTTCACCACTTTTGATATGCGGGTGTTGTGATTGCTCGTACAACAAAGAAGCAATTCTTTTAGATTTTTCGTGTGCCGATGCAGGATTATTAAATATTTCAGTGACAATTTTATATAGCGGATTGAACTCTACATCAACCTCGTTTACGAATTGAAAATAATTCTCTTCTTTTTCTCTAAATGATTTAAAGAAATATTCTTTTAATAAAGCTGTTAACTCATCATTCAGCGCATAAGGAGAATCAGAAAGAAATATGTTTTCATTTCTACTTTTATTTCCGATTCTATGGATAGAAAGGGATTCTATTTGGGTGCTATATAAGTTAATCATGTTTTTATTTTAAAGTTATGAAACTGCTACTAAAGATCTTTTGAAATGTATTCTTATTAGATTTAATTCCAGTTTTCGTCAAATCCTAATTCATCGTAATCATCAAGATCTAGAAAGCCGTCTTCTTCATCGTTTTCTTCTAGATTATCAGCTTTGAATTCTTTATCTGGAGCATTGTCAGGTATTTGACCGTGCACGAACATCACATTTGGATACTCCATTCCGTTTTCGTACTCTGCGATTTCTGCTAATTCTACCAAAAAAGTCCACATACTAAGAAAATCATAAATGTAAATTAATCTGGGAGAAGCTTCATGAACTACGTCAATGAGAGAAGTTTCATTCATCAATCTAACGGGTTGGCTGCCATCACTCATATCAAATAAAGAAATCTCTTCTCCTTGATTCCATTGTTCATCACTGGTATAAAAAGAAGCCATTTCCATACCATCAAACCCAAAGGATTGGTTAATAACATTGTGGAACTGCTCTAAGGTAGCGTCTTGTTCAATTTCTATATCTCTAAACACATCCTCTTCTGTATCCAGGATAATTCTGAAGCGGTAAATCATTCTTGATTAATTTGGATTGGCAAAGATACAAACTTGTTTGTGACTATTTTGAATTTTCAAGCTTCAATAACTTTATTTTTAAACACTTCTAGTATGATATAAAACTGTACTCCAAACAATAAAGATGATAATACCAAATGTAGGGGTTGTGATAGAAATGGAAAATCAAAATAGTACATCAATATCCCTGTTAAAGCTTCTAAGGCTATGAGTCCTATGACCCAATTTAGTTTTGATAAGCCAAGTTGCATTTTTTTGTTATACCATAGAAGCCATACATTGATTACTACAATCAAAATAGAAAATGATCTATGAATATAGAACGTAAGGGTAGGAGGATCTAACCATTGGGATTTTGCCAAATCAGCCACAATCTTTAGTTGCTCATCAATATGTTGTCGTACTTGAGTTCCTATGGCTACTTGAATTAAAGTAAAAATTGCCGAAAACAACAGAACATTCTTGAATGTGGTATTGAATCTAACAGACGTAATCCGTTCTCGAGTTAAGAAAAGTATGTATAACAATATTGCCAGAATAATGAAGGCTACTAGCATATGGACAGTAATTCTAAGTGGAAGTAAATTAGAATCTACCACAATTTTTCCCAGCCAAGCCTGAAACCCCATAGCTATTATCGTTAAACCAGCGAGCAATGGTAATTTTCTTTTTTCTTTCCAGAACCATAATGATATAATAAACATCAATAAAATAGGTATTCCAGAAAGTACAGTAGTTAATCTGTTGATATATTCGATCCAAGTGTGCCACACATTAAATTTGGCATAATCGTGTTTGGTGTAGGGTTCCCAGTTACTAGAATTATATGCCGTAGAAGAGGTGAAATCGTTGGTGGCAATTCTTAATTCTTTATTTAAAATAACGATAAAACCTTTTTGATACTCGTGATTAGGTTTCCATTGAATTTGTGCCTCTTCAGTAGGAGGGATGTAGTATCCAAAGCACTTAGGCCAATCTGGACATCCCATTCCAGATCCAGTCATTCTAACTACAGCGCCAGCAATTATAATTAGATAGATAAGGACAATAGATGCTATTACAAGTGGCCTGAAGTATTTTTTCATATGATGATTGTATAAATTCTAGATGTTAATCATTCTTTAACCCTAATTCTTCTCCTTTCTTGATCATAAACTGAAAAGCTTCGTCATGTTCATTGGATATTTCTCCTTCAAGAATAGCTTCTTTTATTGCTTCTTTTATAATTCCAATTTCGCGCGAAGGTTTTATATTAAAGGCTTTCATAATTTCTTCCCCACTTACTGGCGGTTGAAAATTACGAATATGATCTCGTTCCTCTACTTCTACCATTTTCTGGCGAACTACCTTAAAATTATTATGATATTTTTTAAAACGCTTTGGATTTTTTGTGGTAATGTCTGCTTCGCAAAGCGTCATTAACTCCTCGATATAATCACCAGCATCAAATACTAATCTTCTAACTGCAGAATCCGTGACATCAGATGCGATAACTATAGGTCTAGAGCTCATTAATACCATTTTTTGCACAAATTTCATTTTGTCATTCAAAGGCATTTTAAGGCGCTTAAATAATTTAAATACCATTTTAGAACCTACAAACTCATGACCATGAAATGTCCATCCTACTTTTTTACTGAATCGTTTTGTAGGAGCTTTTCCGATATCATGTAATAAAGCTGCCCAGCGCAACCATAAGTCATCTGTATTTTGGGAAATATTATCAACTACTTCTAAGGTATGGTAAAAATTATCCTTGTGTTTCTGACCCTCTACTTCATCAATCCCTTTTAAGGCTTCTAATTCGGGCAATATATATGGTAATAATCCTGTTTTTTCTAACAGCAAAAACCCTATAGATGGTTTTTCACTGAGCAAAATTTTATGTAACTCATCAACAATACGCTCTTTAGTGATGATTTTAATACGATCTTTGTTTTTGGTAATAGCTTTTAACGATTTCTCTTCAATTTTAAAATTCAGTTGTGTAGCAAAACGTATGGCTCGCATCATCCTAAGAGGGTCATCAGAGTATGTGATATCTGGATTTAATGGAGTACGGATAATTTTGGACCTTAAATCTTCTAATCCATCAAAAGGGTCAAGAATGTCACCAAAGTTTTCTTTGGAAAGATTCAAAGCTAACGCATTTATAGTAAAATCTCGTCGATTTTGATCATCCTGTAAGCTTCCGTTCTCTACAATAGGATTTCTACTATTTTCTTGATAAGATTCTTTTCTGGCACCTACAAACTCTACTTCGATATCATCAGCTTTTAACATAGCTGTACCGTAAGTCTTAAATATTTGAATTTTTGGATTATTAGGTAGTAATTTTGAAACTTCTTTTGCTAAGGCGATACCACTGCCAATTGCTACAATGTCAATATCCTTGGCAGTACCTCTTTGCAATATGAAATCTCTTACAAATCCCCCAATTACATAACTTTCTAATTGGAGATTTGCTGCCGCTTTGGTTATAGTATTAAAAACAGAATGTTGTAATGCTTCTTTATAATTTTTGACTTCCGACATGAATCAATTTACTTCCTGATAATTTTCACTGTACTATCGCCTCCAATTTTTATAATAGAGGAAGGCTTAGCATCCTTGTTTTTCAGTGGCAAATTTACAACATAGTCCACGCCTTCCAAAATCTCTTTGCTTATTTCTTTTAAGTTTCGAGGTGTCGATTTTCCACTGATATTAGCGGAAGTTGAAACGATAGGGCGCTTAAATTTTCGAATTAACTTACTACAAAAAGGATCACGAGCGACTCGCAGTCCTAAGGTATTATCCGCTGCAATAAGGTTTTCGGCTACTCTTAGCGGTCTGTCATAGATTATTGTAGTTGCTTTTGTAGCGTATTTCAAGATATCATAAGCTACTTCAGGAACTTCTTCTACATATTGTTGTAACATTTTAAAATCGCTTACCAAACAGATCATAGTTTTACTATCAGCTCTTTGTTTTAGCGCATATATTTTATCAACAGCTTCTGCATTCGTAGCGTCACAACCAATTCCCCAAACCGTATCGGTAGGGTAAAGTATTAGACCTCCTTTTTTTAAAGTATCTATGGTTTTTTCTATTTCTATTCGTTGATCTTCCATTAGTTAAATTTTGGAATTATATTTTCTTGATCTATGTATTTTGGTGCTTCAGTATTGAGATTTTCACCTTTAAGAACTTGTTTATATAGCTCAATATAGGATTCAGTCATCACTTTAGCATTGAAATGTTGCACCGCATATTCATGACAGCGTCTAGGGTTATAGTCAAATTCTTTGATTGCTTTAGCAATGTTAACGCTATTGTTATCTGTATAACCGACTTCTGGAGTAATCAACTCTTCTAAAGCACCAGTTTTGGTCCCAAAAACTGCACATCCAGCATATAAACTTTCAATAATAGCTAATCCAAAAGGTTCATGCCATTTTACAGGAAAAACAAGGCCTTTAGAGTGTTTAATGATTTCCATTTTCACCTTGTTGTTTACCATGCCTCTAAAAATGATTCTTGGGCTAAGAACATATCGTAAACCTCTTTTTATATTTCGGAAATTCCATTTTTTACCACCTAAGACATGTAATTTATTTCCAGAATCTAGTGCTATTTTAGCTGCACCAAATACATTTTTAACTTTCCAAGCTGCTTTACCTAGAAAATGGAGATATCTCCTTTCTTGATCCAAAATAGGAGTAGGGTAATCATTCCAATCCAGACCATTGTATACATACACGGATGATCCATAACGACTTGCATGATTTCTAGATATGAAAACTGTATTTATATCTAATGTTTCCTCTTTAGGAGGATTGGTATGCATGGTTATGATACATGGTTTTTTTATGTTGTATAAAGGTGTATGACTTATATGTACTATATCTACATCATCAGGGATTTGTGTATTTAGATCTTCATTCTGGTTGAAAATTAATACTTCTGCAAAATCGCAACTAGAACCTGCACTAACCAGATATACAACTTCATGACCCAATGCGTGTAGCTCTTTGCCTAACCCCCATATAACTCTTTCTACTCCTCCATAATTAATAGCAGGAATAATTCCAGAGTTATCTGCAATCAATACTTTCATACAATTGGTTTAATTTTTTGTTTATGTTTTAAAGACTTTGTCAAAGGAGCTTGAAGAAAAAGTGTATAAAATAACGGCCAATATTTTGGTTTTACAGTACTGCTAAAAAAGTATCGTATCTGTAAGTATGTTAATAAGATATAAAAAGGAATAATACCGTAATGTTTCTTAATAATATACAGAAGAGAGATTTTTAATTCTGTTTTTATTGCAACAGATTTTTCAGTACTTGCTCCATGATAATGAATAAAAGTAGCATCAGGAACCAGGTATGCAGATTTGTTGATTTTTGCTAAACGTTTACAGATATCTGTTTCTTCATAGTATAAAAAAATATTAGTATCAAAACCTCCTACAGCATTAAAATCCTCTGCTCTAAAAAACATAAAACTACCTGCTATAAATTGCCCTTGTTGCGGTTTTGTATAGAGTTTTTTGCGCTTTGGATATTTTTTAGGGTTTAATTTTTCAAGAATTTTCCTGCCAAAAATCTCTCTACTCAAGGACGCAAAATGATCTATAGTCGGTAAGATTTTTTTATCCTCGGTAAAAGCTTGTGGACCAGATACTCCTACATCATGGTTTTTGTCCATAAAGTTTTTCAAAGAAGCAAGGCAATCACTTTCGAGAATAGTGTCATTATTTACAAAAGCTAAATATTTTCCTGTTGCTTTTTGTACACCAATCATATTTCCACTGCCAAACCCAGTATTAATATTACTTCTGATTAACTCAATCGAAGTAGTGTTTTTTATAGATTCAATATACTCATTAACTACTTTATAACTCTCTTTTTCAGATCCGTTATCCACTACAATATATTGACAGGATAGTTGTGTAGAAGTATGGGTTAATAATGATTTAATACAGTTTACTGTATATGTTTCAGAATTGTAATTGATAATAATAACCGAAATATCGAACATACTTACTTTTTTAGATATTGATCAACTCCTTTTTCGATATAAGTAATTTTCTTTTCTGTGGTTTCTTTCTCGATGATTTCGTTTACATGGATATGACTTTTATCTTGTTCCTTATGATAGATATGATATACTATCCCTTTAAATTTCAGTCTTTTTCCTTTAATTCCTATATTTAATAGACGTTGAATCATTTCACTATCATCAATTCCCCAACCCGTTAAGGATTCATTAAATCCATTAACCTTTAGGAAATCTTCTCTCCAAAAAGACATATTACAACCTCTTAGTTTAGAAGAACGTTTATCTTCTGTTTTGTATCTATTGGCAAGAAAAGGAATTCGCAAGGTTCGACCTCTTTTTTTGATGCCTTTAGAAAAGAAATTAAAGTGTGTTTGTTTTTTCTTAAACAGAGTGTCCAAATAATCTTCTTGTATATTTACTCTACTACCGTATAAAAAAACGCCCTTTTCTGCCAAAGAAAGATGATCTTTTACAAAATCTTTATGCATAATAATATCACCATCGATCTCTACGATATAATCATATTTAGCACTAGCTATGGCTTTATTCATGATGGCTGGCTTCTGATTTTTGTTGTCTTCGTGCCAGACATGATGTAATGGTACGGGAAAATCTTGTTGTATTCTTTTGATCAAATTGGCGGTATCTTCTCTCGAGCCATCATCAGCTACAATTACTTCATTAGGAAGATAGGTTTGATTTTTTATGCTTAAAAGTAATAACTCTAAAGCTTCAGGCCAATTATAGGTTGGTGTAACCAAAGAACAAGTAGGGTACTTCGCCATTTTTAAATTATTTATGTTGCAAAGTAACGGATTTCTGTTAAAAGAATTTTATAGAACAGCTTTCCTTTTAAAAATCTTAAATAACTACCTTTGCTCATTATTTTTTAAAACATTATGCCAAACAGATTTGTAGTACATGATTCTAAGAAGTTGTTAGCTTCTGATATAAAGAAGGCTATTGATAATTTTGAAGTGTATACTGAGATATTAGGTGATGCAGAGCGTAATGTGATTAAAATAGCTCCTCTGGAGGATAAAAAAGCTACTATAAAATCATTTAGAATTCCTAATGTAATTAATCAGATAGCATATCGTTTTTTTAGGAAATCTAAGGCAGAACGTTCTTATATGTATGCAAATAAATTATTGGAAGCTGGAATTAAAACCCCTTTTCCTATTGCATATGAGATACAAACAACTCCTTTTTTGTTTAAAAAGAGTTATTATGTAAGTGAATTGATTGAGTGTGATCTTACATATCGAGAATTAACTACGGATTTTAGTATTTCTGATCATGAAGAAATACTTAGAGCTTTTACAAGATTTACTTATGAATTACACAAACATGGTATAAATTTTCTTGATCATTCTCCAGGAAATACTTTGATTAAGAGAACTGCAAATGGATACGATTTTTATCTTGTTGATTTGAATCGAATGGAGTTTGGTGATATGAATTTTGAAACAAGAATTAAAAACTTTGCGCGTTTAACCATTCATGAATCCATGATTAAAGTGATGAGTAATGAATATGCAAAATGCACTGGCGAAAAAGAAGCTGAGATCTTTAAATTGATGTGGCAATATACACAAGAGTTCCAGAATCGCTATCATGGTAAGCGCAAATTGAAACGAAAGATCTTTTTCTGGAAAAAGAAATACAGAGAATAACTTTATTATAATGTTTTTATCCTTCCTTTTTAATCAACTCTCTGAGTTTAGAGTATTTAAGAAAGGTAATATTAGCGGTCTGTACACTGATTACAAAACCATTGAAACCATCTAAAAATCCAAACCTTAGAAAATAAGCTTTAAAAAATGCCCAAGTTGGATTGAGGAGGATTTTCCAGATAGGTGCTTTTTTACCTAATTCATAATAGGCTTGAGCAGATATAGTAGAAAACTTATCCGTTTTAAGATTAAACTCCTGATAAGTAGCATAATTCCAATGTAAGATGTCGCCTTTTAAATGCGAAGAAGCATTAGGAGTATGCAATTTGAAGGAGTCGTGAGGGTTAATGCCTTGCCATTCTCCTTTTCCTTTTATAAATGCTCTTAATTTTTTGTCGGGATACCAATCCGAATATTTGATCCATTGACCACAAAAATTATTATATCGATTCATATAATAACCGTCATATTGCCAATTAGATTTTAGCTTAACTAATGAGTTTTGAAGCTCACAAGAAAGGGCTTCATCACCATCTAAGGATATAATGTGATCATATGTCGTTTGCGTAATAGCAAAGTTTTTTTGTTCTATATACCCTAAGAATTTTTGTTGTACGAATTTAACATCAAATTGTTTACAAATCTCTTCAGTACGATCTGTAGAATATGAATCTACCACCACGATTTCATCTACTACGCCAATTAATGAAGAAAGACATTTCTCAATTTTTTTTTCTTCATTATACGTAATAATAACAGCAGATAGTTTTATCATTAGGGTATTTTGTGATTGATTGATGTTTTAATTTTTAAGGTATCGTGCAAAAATAACTATTTTTGCGGCAATGCAGTCACCAGAGATATCAGTAATCATTAGTACCTATAATCAACCAGCATGGTTATATAAGGTGCTTGTAGGTTATGAGTGTCAGAGTATCAATAACTTTGAGGTGATTATTGCTGATGATGGATCAAATGAAGAGACTAAAAAAATAATCTCAACATTTTCTAAAATAGCCAAATTTCGATTAACTCATATTTGGCATGAAGACCAAGGATTTCGAAAAACGGTAATACTTAATAAAGCAATTAAGGTTGCCAATGCTAAATATTTATTATTTACAGATGGAGATTGTATCCCAAGAAATGACTTTGTAGAAACACATCTACGATTAAGAGAAGTTGGTTGGTTTTTGTCTGGAGGATATTTTAAACTTCCGAAAAATATTTCAGAGCTAATTTCAGAAAAACATATAAAAAGTCAATCTTGTTTTGAAGCTAATTGGCTAATAGAACAAGGATTAAAATCCTCTTTTAAATTGAATAAGTTAACGTCAAAAGGTGTTAAAGAGCGTTTTCTTAATGCTGTTACACCGACTAAAGCTACTTGGGATGGGATGAATGTTTCTGGGTGGAAAAAGGATATTTTGTTAGTAAATGGCTTTGATGAACGTATGCAATATGGAGGCGAGGACAGAGAAATAGGAGAACGATTATTTAATTTGGGGATTAAAGCAAAACAGATTAGGTATAGTGCCATATGCATACATCTGTATCATGAAAGAGGATATGTGCAACCAGAAATGATTACAAAAAATAAAGCGATTAGAAAGGTTACGAAACGTGATACAGTAATAAGAACTCCTTTTGGAATAGAAAAAGATTAAAGTTTTACATTCTTTAAATAAGACGAAAGCTTAGGTATAATCAACTCTGAAGAAAAACTTTTGTATAATTCTAATGCCGAATCTTTCATCTCTTTTGGAGTTTTGTTACCGTATAATTCAGGTTTGAAATCATATAGATGAACAGAATCATGGATACTACCATCTTCGAACATATTCCAATCTTTTTTGATAATCCATGGTGAAAAAATAGTAAATGTGGGTTTGTCTAGTGCCTTTGCCATATTCACCGCGCCACCTTCATTTCCTATAAGCATATCACAATGAAAAAGAATTGCAATAAACTCACGTAAACTTTTTCCGAATACATTAAAATGAATATGTTTTTTCGTATTTGTATTTGTTAATTCATATATCGATTTGGCGTCAGCTTCTTGATTAGGAATATAATTGAATAAAATATTCGCTTTAGTTGTGAAAACAATTTCATCAATAACCTTTGCCATATATTCAAAAGGAAGCGTTTTTCTCATTTCGCTACCCAAAACACCAATCATTACGAGTGGCTTTTCTGAAGTAATCTTATGCGATTCTAAATATGCTTTTGATGCATTTGTTTCTGCTTCTGTCAAAAATATTTTAGGATTGATAATGTTAGAAACCATTTCACTTTCTGAATACACTAGCCTTAATCTATTTTCGATAGCAATCGAAGCATTAGTAATGGGTTCTGCTTTTCTATAAATGACTTCAGAATATAGAAACTGAGTATACCATTTATAAAAGGATACTTTTTTTGGCGCTTTTGAAAAATAGGATATGAGGTTACTTTCTAGTTTTCCGTATGCATCAATGACCAGATCATATTTGGATTTTTTTATTTCCTTTAAAAAAGAATAAAACTTCTTTTTGTGATCGCGGTATTCATTTTTAAACTCTATGACCTGATCAAAAAAAGGGTTTTCTAGAATGACAGGTTTCGTATTAGAATTAACCAGATAATCAATAGTTGCATCGGGATGTTTTTTCCTAAGTGCCTCACAAATAATAGTACTAGTAAGTACATCACCGATCATTTTTTGTTGAATGACTAATATTTTCATTTGCGAACCTATTGATTAAAAGAATGAGCTTGCCTAAAAAAAAGACAAGCTCACAAGTATACATATTTTATTTGTAATTAAACAGCTACATCGTGCTCTCTAAGTGCATCGTTAAGCGAAGTTTTTTTATTCGTACTTTCTTTACGTTTACCGATGATTAATGCGCAGGGAACATTGTATTCGCCAGCAGCAAACTTCTTAGTGTAACTACCAGGAATTACAACAGATCTTGCAGGTACAACTCCTTTACGTTCTACAGGAGTATCTCCAGTAACATCTATAATTTTAGTAGATGCAGTTAATACAACATTGGCACCAAGTACAGCTTCGGTTTCTACACGAACACCTTCAACTACAATACATCTAGATCCTATAAATGCATTATCTTCTATAATTACTGGAGCGGCTTGTAATGGTTCTAAAACACCACCAATTCCTACACCACCACTAAGGTGGACATTTTTACCAATTTGCGCACAGCTTCCCACAGTTGCCCATGTATCTACCATTGTACCCTCATCAACGTGAGCACCAATGTTTACATAACTTGGCATTAAAATAGTTCCAGGAGATATGTAAGCTCCATGACGAGCTACCGCGTTAGGAACCACACGAATTCCTTTGGCCTCATATCCTTTTTTTAGAGGGATTTTGTCGTGGTATTCAAAAATACCTGCTTCGAGAGTTTCCATTTTCTGGATCGGGAAATAGAGTACAACCCCTTTTTTTACCCATTCGTTTACCTGCCATCCTCCATCTATAGGCTCAGCTACACGAAGTTCCCCAGCGTCTAACAAGTCTACAACTTTTCTGATCGCATCTTGAGTACTTGATTCTTTTAAAAGCTCTCTATTGTCCCAAGCTTTTTCTATGGTTTCTTTCAGTTGGTTCATTTATCAAAAAATTTTGGTAAAGATAACAGCTTAAGTCGAAAAATATGTATACAATGAATATTTTAGGATACTCTTAATAATTGGTACTATTTTATAATAATATCATACTTTTGCACAAAATAAATTATGGCAAGGATTTTAGCAATAGATTATGGAGGAAAACGATGTGGGATTGCGGTTACAGACGAATCTAAGATCATTGCTTCTGGATTAACAACAGTTGATACTAAAGATTTGTTGAATTGGTTACAAGAGTATGTAGCTAAAGAAGAAGTAGAATTGTTTGTGGTAGGAGAACCGAAACGATTACACGGAGAAGCTTCTGAAAGTGAAAAATTGATTCAACCTTTTTTAGAAAAGCTAGCAAAATTATTACCAGATATTCCTGTAAAAAGGATAGATGAGCGATTTACATCTAAAATGGCATTTGATACAATGATTGCAAGTGGTATATCAAAAAAGAAACGAAGAGATAAAGCATTAGTTGATCAAATTAGCGCAACAATAATACTTCAGGATTATCTTTATAATTTATAGGTAATACTGTATAATGAATAAAAAAGAACTGAGAATATCGATTATATGATTTTACCCATTGTAGCATACGGCGACCCAGTATTGAAGAAAAAAGCAAAGGAAATAAGTAGTGATTATCCTAAGCTGTCAGAACTACTAGAAAATATGTTCGAAACCATGTATAATGCTCATGGAGTTGGATTAGCAGCTCCTCAAATAGGGCTTCCTATACGATTGTTTTTAGTAGATGCTGCACCTTTTGCAGATGATGAAGAACTTTCTGAAGAAGAAAGAGAGTTGCTAAAAGGATTCAAAAAAACCTTTATAAATGCAACAATTCTGGAAGAAACTGGAGAAGAATGGGCGTTTTGTGAAGGGTGTCTTAGTATACCAGAGGTTAGAGAAGATGTATTTAGAAAGGAAACTATTAAAATCCATTATTTTGATGAAAACTTTGTAGAACATACCGAAACCTATAGTGGATTAGCGGCAAGAGTTATTCAGCATGAATATGATCATATCGAAGGAATTTTATTTACTGATAAACTATCCAGCCTTAAAAAACGTTTGATTAAAGGTAAGCTTACAAATATTTCTAAAGGAAAAATCAATCAGGAATATAGAATGAGATTTCCGCAAGCTAAAAAAGGACGTTAATAAATACAGACGTATTATTCAATATACATAGAACATAATTTATGTTGGTCAATGTTTGATTTTTTAAAAGGAACTACTGATATTTGCCAACTTTGAAAACAAAATATATGAGTTTAGACAAAATATTATCAATCTCTGGAAAACCAGGTCTTTATGAATTGAAAGCGCAAACACGTAGTGGTTTCGTTGCAGAAGCATTGGCCGATGGAAAAAAACTATCTGTAAGCATAAGACACAATGTTAGTATTCTTAGTGAGATTGCAATATATACTTTTACAGAAGAAGTTCCGTTAAGAGACATTTTTAGAAAGATTCAGGAGAAAGAAGAGGGTGGACAAGCAATTAATCACAAAGAATCTAAAAATAAATTAGAAGCGTACTTTAGTGAAGTATTACCAGATTATGATGAAGATAGAGTCTATGTAAGTGATATGAAAAAGGTAATACAGTGGTATAATATTTTACAAGCTAAAGGAATTACCGATTTTGAAGAACCAGAAGAAGTAGCTTCAGAAGAAGAAGAGTAAAAAATACATTTTATAATATTTAAAAATCCTGTCTATTTGAGATGGGATTTTTTTATGAAACGTTTTATCAATTCATTTTCAGGTTTTTAGACTCTTAACGAATTATGAATAAGTTATACAAATATTGCCAGATTTTCAATGTACTGTTTGGTTCTTCTTTGTATTTTTGCGCAAAATTTAAACACAACCGAACAAATAGTTAAGTTTATATGGCTAATACCAAATATGTTTTTGTAACTGGAGGCGTATCTTCTTCATTAGGAAAAGGAATTATAGCAGCTTCTTTGGCAAAATTGCTACAGGCAAGAGGATATAGAGTTACGATTCAGAAACTGGATCCATATATTAATGTAGATCCTGGGACCTTAAATCCTTATGAGCACGGAGAATGTTATGTGACCGATGATGGAGCAGAAACGGATCTTGATTTGGGGCATTATGAACGCTTTTTGAATACACCAACATCCCAAGCCAATAATGTAACTACAGGTAGAATTTACCAAAGTGTCATTGAAAAAGAACGTCGTGGAGAATTTCTTGGGAAAACGGTTCAGGTAGTACCACATATTACTAACGAAATTAAGGAGAGAATCCAGATTTTAGGAAAAAGTGGAGACTATGATATTGTAATCACCGAGATTGGTGGAACGGTCGGTGATATAGAATCTTTACCTTATATCGAAGCCGTTCGTCAATTAAAATGGGAGTTAGGAGATACCAATGCTTTGGTAATTCATCTTACACTTATACCATATCTTTCTGCTGCTGGCGAGTTAAAAACGAAGCCTACACAGCATAGTGTGAAAACTTTGATGGAAAGTGGTATTAAGGCTGATATTTTGGTATGCAGAACTGAGCACGAGTTATCCGATGATTTAAGAAGGAAATTAGCACTGTTCTGTAATGTAAAACAAGAAGCAGTTATTCAATCTATAGATGCATCAACCATATATGATGTGCCCAATTTGATGTTAGAAGAAGGTCTTGATGCTGTAGTACTTAAACAACTAGTACTAAGAGATGACAATGTTCCTGATTTAGATAAGTGGAACAATTTTTTAGAACGTCTTAAAAATCCAAAATGCGAAGTTACGATTGGATTAATAGGTAAATATGTAGAGCTGCAAGATTCTTATAAATCAATTCTTGAAGCTTTTATTCATGCAGGTGCAGAAAATGAAGTAAAAGTAAATATAGAGAGTATTCATTCTGAGTTTATCGATGATAAAACTATTGCAAACAAAATAGCACACTTAGATGGAATATTAGTTGCACCTGGATTTGGAGAACGAGGTATCGAAGGTAAGATAAAAGCAGTTCAATATGCAAGAGAAAATGAATTACCGTTTTTTGGTATTTGTTTAGGAATGCAAATGGCAGTAATAGAATACTCACGTAATGTTTTAAACTTAAAAGATGCTTGTTCTGTTGAGGTAGATGAGAATACTGCCAACCCAGTTATAAGCTTAATGGAAGAGCAAAAGAATATTACTGATATGGGTGGTACTATGAGATTAGGTGCCTGGGATTGTGAGTTAGTGAATGGAAGCAAGGTATCCGAAGCTTATGGGAAAACTTTAATTGCTGAGCGTCATCGTCATCGTTATGAATACAATGATCAGTATAAGGAACAATTAGAAAAATCTGGACTTAGAACAACAGGGATTAATCCTAAAACTGGTTTAGTAGAAATTGTAGAAATTCCAGACCATCCTTGGTTTGTAGGAGTACAATATCATCCTGAATATAAGAGTACGGTCGCTAATCCTCATCCACTTTTTGTAGCTTTTATAAAAGCAGCAGTAGAATATTCTAATTGTAAGAAAGATGCCAAAGTGGCACAAGGATCGTAACTGGCTAGATAATTGACAATAAAAAAAGTAATATAATTTTAGGAAACCTTTCTGAATAATAAGAAAAGGTGTCTTTATACACATATCAATGGAAGAAAAGAAATTTGACCTTAATACAGTAATTGGATTCATACTGATATTTGGGATTTTTGCGTGGATGTTTTATGTAAACCAACCTACGCCTGAAGAAATTGAAGCACAAAAAGCAAAACAAGAACAAGCTGAAGCAGAACAGAAAGCTGACGAAAACAAAACTACCGATTTTGTAAAAGAAAGTGAGGCTATAGTAGCTAATCCACAAGATTCTCTTGCTTTAGTAGCTGCAAAATCACAATTAGGAGCATTTGCATATGCAGCGAGTCTTCCTTCTGCAAAAGATAATGTTACTACAATAGAAAATGAAGTTTTAAGCTTAAAAATTAATAATAGAGGTGGTTATATTGAAGAGGCTTTGCTTAAAAACTTCAAAACATATGACTCTGTTCCATTGTATCTGATTAAAGATGGAAAAAATGCTTCTTTTAATCTTAATTTTGGTACTACGGACAATAGAATTCTAAATACTAAGGATTTGTTTTTTGAACCTACGGTAACTAAGAATGGTGATAATACCGTGTTATCGATGAAACTTAAAGTTTCAGAGTCTAAATTCTTAGAATATCGTTACGAATTAAAGCCTAATGACTACATGCTAGACTTTACTATTCGTACACAAGGATTACAACAGGTAATTAACAGCAGTCAAGATGTCAATTTAGATTGGAAATTACAGGTAATCAGACAAGCTAAAAGTGCTTCATATGAAAACCGTTATACTGATATTCATTATGAATATGAAGGAGGTAAAGATGATTTTACTGGACAAGGTGAGTTTGATGAAGATCAGGAAGAGCAAGTTAGTTGGATTGGATTTAAACAACATTTCTTTACGTCTATTTTACTAACAGATACTCCATTCAAAACCGCTACCCTTGCTTCTAAGAATGTTGCAAACACAAGTGATTTGGATGATAAAGATATCAAGGTAACCAAAGAGTTCTCTGCTTCTGTGCCATTAGAGCTTCAAGGTGGAGAGTTAAGCTATAATATGGATTGGTATTATGGTCCGACAGATTATAAAATTTTAAGTAATTATGACCGAAATCTTGATGAAATAGTACCATTAGGATGGGGGATATTTGGATTTATTAATAGATATATATTTATTCCATTTTTTGGTTTCTTAAGTGGTTTCCTTCCTTATGGGATAGCTATTGTAGTGATGACGGTTGTAGTAAGAATTGTATTATCACCTGTAACTTATAAATCGTATGTGTCTCAGGCTAAGATGAAAATATTAAAGCCCGAAATAGCTGAAATTACTGAGAAGTATAAAGATAACGCTATGAAAAAGCAACAGGAAACGATGGCTTTATATAGTAAAGCTGGAGCGAGTCCTATGAGTGGTTGTTTACCAGCTTTGATGCAAATTCCTGTGTTTTACGCGTTATTTAATTTCTTCCCAAGTGCATTTGATCTTAGACAAAAGAGCTTTTTGTGGGCAGATGATTTATCAAGTTATGATACGATAGCGCAGTTACCTTTTGAAATCCCTTTTTATGGTGATCATATTAGTTTGTTCCCTATTTTGGCTTCTATTGCAATATTTATTTATATGATGATGACTACAGGTCAAACCATGCAAACACAGCAACCTGGAATGCCTAATATGAAGTTTATTATGTATTTATCACCGTTAATGATGTTGGTATTCTTTAATAACTATGCAAGTGGATTATCACTGTATTATTTTATCTCTAACCTAATTACAATTGGGATTATGTTAGTTATTAAAAATGTTATTATAGATGAAGATAAAATTCATGCTAAGATTCAGGAGAATAAGAAAAAACCTAAAAAACAAGGTAAGTTTCAAAAGAGAATGAAAGAACTAATGGAGCAAGCTGAACAACAAAAAGCTAAAAAATAAAATATTAGAATTCTATACATAAAAAAGGCCGTTTTTTTAGAAAAAACGGCCTTTTCATTATTTTTTAAAAGTTAATTTCCAATAGATAACCTAGGCAATAATAAAACCTTATCTATAGAATGAATTACTCCATTAGTTGCTTGAATATTTGTTACAACGATGTTACATACATTAGCAGGGTCGGAACCATCAGTAACAGTTTTTGCAGTAGCATCTATATCTACCTTTCCACTAAGTGTACTAACCTCACCATCTGCTAAATCAGCTTCTCTTACGTTAACATCAGGAATTACGTGAAGATTTAAGGCAGTTCCTAAAGTAATTTCAGGAATATCACCAGGTACATTCCATGTATTGTCAGTTGCAAGCAGCGTGTCAAAAGCTGCATTATCTGGAGCAAATACTGTAAAAGGGCCATCTTCTTGTAAAGTTGTTACATAAGTAAAACTATGAGCAGTAAGAGCTTCTGCAAGTCTAGAAAAATTAGGATCAACTGTAGCAAAAGTTGTTACATCAGGTAAACCAATAACAGCATTAATCTTGTGAATAATCCCATTAGATGCTCTAACATCTTCTTCAGTTACTTTTGCACCTCCGTTAAAGACTACACCATCCGTAGTGTTATAGTACATACTAATGATTGCTCCATCAGGACCAGCCGTAGAAGAAGTCTCTGTATATCCAGATCCATTAGTAGTAAGTATTGCTGAAGTTACTTCTCCAGGAATTACATGATTTAATAAAAGTTGTTGTAATACATCAGTAGGAACCGCAGCAATGTCGGCAAACCCATTTGCATCTAGATAAGCTTGTAGAGCAGTGTCAGTAGGAGCAAGTACTGTAAAAGGTCCTGTTCCATTAAGTACAGAAACCAAATCTCCATCAGCAGCAGCAAGAGCCGTTACCAGTAAAGATAAATCCGTATCAGCAGTAGCTGTCTCAACAATGTTAGTGGTTGGAATAATAATGTTCCCATCATCGTCATCACCACAAGATGAAACACCTAATACCAATGCTGCAATTATCACAGCTTGGCTGATTTTTGAAATAATTTTCATGTTTTTGAGTTTTAAAAGTTATAATTTGTTCAGGTACCCTAACGTTATATAGATTTTATATATTTCCAATAATTTGTTAAACAAAAGTTAATAAGATAAGGTTTTAATAGATGTAAGCCTTTTTTTTGGAAGTTTTAGTGTTTTTTTTGTAGGATTATTTGGATAAAAAAAGATTACAAGTTTTCTTTAGATTATAAATTTATAAGATGTTGGTATACTTTTTGGATTATCGTATTACCTAAATTTAATGAAGCTATGTTAAATAGATTTTTATTTTTTGCCTTTGTTTGTATTACTACTATGGGGATTGCTCAGAAATTCAATGCTTTTGATTCTGAAGGGAAACGACATGGTAAGTGGCAAAAAAAATATGAGAATAGTAATCAACTAAGGTATGAAGGTACTTTTGATCATGGAAAAGAAGTAGGGGAGTTTAAATTTTATAAGCCAAATAGTGGGAAATCTCCAACAGCAATTAAGGTGTTTTCTAAGGGAAATGACACCATAAAAGTAACATACTTTACTAATAAACGTAAGGTGATTAGTGAAGGAGGGATGATCGGTAAAGAGAGAGTTGGGGTATGGACATATTATCATAAGGAATCTCCTAAGATAATGATGACCGAAGAATACCAATCGGGAAAACTTCATGGCGAACAACTCACATATTTTGAAAATGGTCAGTTAACCGAAAAAACTACATATATCAATGATAAAAAAGAAGGTAAACGTGTGGTATATTCAGAAGATGGAATAATCATTAAAGAATTTACTTATGAAAATGATCAATTACACGGTCCGACTAAGTACTATGATGCAAAAGGTAAAGTAAGAATAGAAGGTAATTATAAAAGAGATCGTAAAAATGGTATCTGGAATTATTATGAAAATGGAGCATTATCTGAGCAAAAATTGTTCCCTGTTCAAAAGAGAGGACTGTAGTATCAATTTTTAGAATCCATATATAGAAAAAACCTTGAAGCAATGCTCTAGCATTGCTTTTTTTATTTATTATTTTTGCAGATAATATAAAACTGAAATTATGTCCTTTTCTCTTGTGTTAATTTTATGAGAGAAATTATATAAAGTAGTACCAATGAAAAGAGTTATTGTAGGTTTGTCAGGAGGTGTGGATTCTAGTGTTGCAGCTTATCTCTTAAAAGAACAGGGATATGAGGTAATAGGTCTTTTTATGAAAAATTGGCACGATGATTCTGTAACAATCTCGGATGAGTGTCCATGGTTAGATGATAGTAATGATGCCTTATTAGTTGCAGAAAAATTAGGAATCCCTTTTCAGACCGTTGATCTAAGTGAGGAATATAAAGAACGTATTGTGGATTATATGTTCAATGAATATGAAAGAGGAAGAACTCCAAATCCAGACGTTCTATGCAATCGAGAGATAAAATTTGATGTTTTTTTAAAAATAGCATTATCCCTTGGAGCTGATTATGTAGCTACAGGACATTATTGCCGAAAAGATACGATTACTCAAAATGGTAAAGAAGTACATCGTCTTTTAGCAGGAAAAGATTCTAATAAAGATCAATCTTATTTTTTATGCCAATTATCTCAAGAACAATTATCAAAAACATTGTTTCCAGTTGGTGAATTATTAAAGCCAGAAGTTAGAGAAATAGCTAAAGAACAAGATTTAATTACTGCGGATAAAAAAGATTCTCAAGGATTGTGTTTTATTGGTAAAGTTAGATTACCAGAGTTTCTTCAACAAAAATTAGAACCAAAACGAGGGGATATTATAGAAATCTCTTCTTCAGAAGAGATATATCATAAAATAATACCTGATTTTAATTCCAAAAAAGAGGAACTAGAATTTCTTTCTACAAAGTACACCTATAATGTCAATGATGGTAAAGTAGTGGGGCAACATCAGGGAGCCCATTATTATACAAAGGGACAAAGAAAAGGTTTAGCTGTAGGAGGTACACCAGAACCACTTTTTGTTATCGAAACAGATGTGGATACCAATGTGATTTATACTGGACAAGGAAAGAGTCATCCTGGATTATATCGAAAAGCACTTTTTATTAGTAATGAAGAATTGCATTGGGTACGAGAAGATCTGATACTTAAAGTAGATGAAGAATTGGATGTGATGGCAAGAATTAGATATAGACAACCATTAGATAAGGCAAGATTGTATAAAGTGGATGCTGGAATGTATATTGTTTTCGAAAATAATCAAAGTGCAATTACAGAAGGTCAGTTTGTGGCCTGGTACATTGAAGATGAATTGGTAGGATCAGGAGTAATTTCGTAACTTGTAAAAGCTACCAAACTACTTGTGATATGAAGAAAATAATTGTCTTATTGATTTTTTGCACCATGCAAATGGGAATCGCTCAGACTGAAGATGCTTGGGTGTATTTAACGGATAAAGAAAATGTTGCAAATGCTATAGCTAATCCATTATCGATTCTTACACAAGATGCTATTGATCGCAAAAATCTTCATAATGTTGTTATTGATGAGAAAGATGTGCCTGTTAATGAAAATTACATAACTCAGCTTAAAAATTCGGTCGGTATAACTGTACTAGCAAAATCTAAATGGTTTAACTGTGTATTTGTAAGAGGAACACAGTCAAATATTAACAATTTACTAGGTCTAAGCTTTGTTAATCGTATTGATTATGCTGATAATTCTTTGGATACTAAGAATTCTATTATTGTAACAGAAGATGTTTCTCCAACGGTATTTGATAAATTCGAAGTAAAAACCATATTTAATTATGGTAATGCTACTCAGCAAATTCAACAGTTACATGCTGAATATCTTCATGAACAAGATTATACAGGAACGGGTATGACTATTGCTGTGATGGATTCTGGTTTTCCTGGAGTAAATACTATAGATGGGTTTAAGCGCATTAGAGATGAAGGTAGATTGCTAGATGGATATGATTTTGTAAGAAGAGATGATAACGAGTTTGCTTTTTCTGGAAGCTCTCATGGAACTCAAACATTTAGTGATATTGCAGGGTTTATTGATGGACAGTTTGTTGGTACTGCTCCTGATGCAAAGTACTATTTGTTTATCACAGAAGATGCAGGCACCGAAGGGCCAAAAGAAGAAGCACTTTGGGTAGAAGCTGCAGAAAGAGCAGATAGTTTAGGAGTTGATGTAATTAATACTTCATTAGGGTATTCTGTGGGTTTTGATAATCCCGCATATCAATACCAAACATCTGATATGGACGGACAAACTACTTTTATTTCCCGAGGCGCTAATATAGCTTTTGAGAAAGGAATGTTATTGGTAACTTCTGCTGGTAATTCTGGCAATAGTAGTTGGGGAATAATTACAGCTCCAGGAGATGCTCCAGGAACATTAACCGTTGGAGCTGTTAATGGTACTGGAAATTATGCATCATTTAGTTCTAGAGGACCTACTGAAGATAACAGGGTAAAACCAGATGTGGTTGCAAAAGGTCTTGGATCGGCAGTTATTTTATCTAATAATGTGGTGTCCACTAACAGTGGTACCTCTTTTAGTTCTCCTATTATGGCAGGTGCGGTAGCTTGTTTATGGCAGGCTTTTCCTTCTATGACCAATGCGGAGATTATGCAATTAGTTAGAGAATCTTCATCATTATATAATAATCCAACAATCCAGTTAGGATATGGAATTCCTAATTTCAAAACTATTTTGGAGAGCTTATCGGTAAGCGATATAGTAACCGAAGATTTTAGAGTATATCCTAACCCAACAAAGGATAAATTATTTTTTGATTCACCTATTGAAAAATCACTTAAAATTCGGATTTTTACAGCAGAAGGAAAAATGGTGAAAGCTGAAACTTTAGAGAATGTGAATTATATCTCACTTAGTGATTTATCAACTGGTTTATATCTAATAGAATTAATTTCAGACACTTCACGTCATACATTGAAGATATCAAAATACAAATGAATAAAGTAAAAGAACTTTTTAATATAGAATATCCTATCATACAAGGTGGAATGATATGGGCAAGTGGCTGGAAACTAGCCAGTGCAGTTAGTAATGCTGGTGGATTAGGACTCATAGGAGCAGGATCTATGTATCCAGATGTGTTAAGAGCTCATATTCAGAAATGTAAAAAAGCTACAGATAAACCTTTTGGAGTAAATGTTCCTATGCTATACCCAAATCTTCAAGAGATTATAGAAATTATTATCGAAGAAGGTGTGAAAATTGTATTTACATCTGCTGGAAATCCTAAAACATATACTTCTTTTCTCAAAGAAAAAGGAATCACAGTAGTACATGTTGTAAGTAGCTTAAAGTTTGCTTTAAAAGCACAAGATGCAGGAGTAGATGCAGTCGTTGCAGAAGGGTTTGAAGCTGGCGGACATAACGGAAGAGATGAAACTACAACATTAACCTTAATACCTATGGTTAAAGAGAAAATTAGCATCCCATTAATTGCCGCTGGTGGTATAGCAACAGGATCTTCAATGTTTGCAGTTATGGCTCTAGGAGCAGATGGAGTTCAGATCGGTAGTAGGTTTGTAGCAAGTGAAGAAGCTTCTTCTCATGAGGATTTTAAAAACATGGTTGTAGAAGCAAAAGAAGGAGATACACATCTTACGCTAAAAGAACTAGCACCAGTACGAATGCTTAAAAATAAGTTTTACCAGGATGTGGCAGAATTATATGCTAAAGGAGCGTCAACAGAAGAACTTAAAACCTTGTTAGGACGTGCAAGAGCAAAACGTGGAATGTTCGAAGGTGATCTGATAGAAGGCGAATTAGAAATTGGTCAGGTATCTGGATTGATTCATGAGATTAAACCAGTTGCAAAGATAATGCAAGATTTGACTTCTGGTTTTCTAACTACAAAGATGAAAATGAACAAAGCTGTTTTGTAATATTAGAATTTAAGGAGTTATTACACTCATAATATACTGTTCGCAAAGTTGTAAGGTGTCATATGAATTAAGGCTTTTTTGTGCGCTTTCAATATTAGAATAATAGATACTATTTTGAAGAATTTCTGTAACTGCATTCTGAATAGAAATTACTCTTGGCCTTTCTGTTTTTAAATCGATTCCCAAGTTGTTATAATCAATTCTAGCACAAATCTCGTTTTTGCCCTCATTGATTCCAGCTGTGATCATAGGAACACCATGTTTAATGCTCATCATACAACTTCCGTAACCTCCGTTGGTGATAAAAATATCCACTAAAGGCATAACCGTATCAAAAGATATAAAATCTTCAATATAAATATGATCTTGTGGATAGAGTGTGCGTAAATATTCAGTTTGGTTATATGCAGTAGCCACTAAAATGTTATAATTAGCATCTTTAAAAGCTTCTAATGTTGGGATAATTAATTTTTTATTGTTTTTTTCTACTGTTCCTTGCGATACTAGTATTGTTTTTTTTGAGGTGTCTAAAATGTTTTTCCAATCCTTATCCTTGTTTGTTTTGGTGTTGCTCCAAGGATTTAATGCTCCAACAAATTTGATAGATTCTGGAGTTTTATATCTAGGATAATCAATTTCTGGAATTCCATTTTGTAAAAATATAGATGCTTTTATAGGAGCTATATCAAAAATATTAAGATCTTCATTTGGTAACTCTAAAGAAGCTAACAAAGTGTTATATGCTTCTTTGGTTTCCCTAAATATTAGTTTTTCAGCCATTAACTTGATAAAGTTTTGCTTTCTTTTACCAAGAAAGGTAGATGCGGGTTGATGACCTAATCCATACTGAGGAATATCTGGAGCCGAAAGCGCTAATGGTACTACACCAATACTTACTACAGGCACTTTTAATTTATCTTTTATAATAGTTCCAGGAAAAGTGTTATCAAATACTAATAAATCAAATGGAAAGGATTGATATAATTGTTGTACATCTTCATAATAATCTTTCATTCTATTTATAAATAGATTAATAATGTCAAACTTTATGTGAGATACACCTTTTAGTTTTTTACGTTCTGGATAAGCCTGATCTAATGCTTCAATTTTTAATTCTTTTGCTTTTTCAAAAGGGATATATGGAATTCCCATCTGTTCCAGTTTATCTTTATATCCATTACCAGTGTACCATCTCACATCATGTCCTTTTTTCTTAAGATATACCGCTAAACCAGCCATTGGATTGAAATGTCCATCTGCAGGTATACAAGCAAAAAGAATCTTTTTCTTAAACATATATGATATAGGTTTGTCTTTAACAAAAAATCAAATCTATAGTTTTTTTTGATTAATAAATACTTTTATTGCATAAGTATATGATGGGTTTAATATTCTTACTTTTGAAATAAAAATTGCAACTATGTATTCCAGAAAAGATCAGCTTAAAGCTTTTGATAGATTACTTACGATAATGGATGAATTGCGGGAACAATGTCCTTGGGATAAAAAACAAACATTACAGTCGTTAAGACATCTTACCATTGAAGAAACTTATGAGCTTGGAGATGCAATTCTGGATAATGATTTAGATGAGATTAAGAAAGAACTGGGTGATCTGCTATTACATATTGTGTTTTATGCTAAAATAGGAAGTGAAACTCGTGATTTTGATATCGCGGATGTGGCTAATGAAATCTCGGAAAAATTAATCAATCGTCACCCTCATATTTATGGAGATGTAAAGGTTACAGATGAAGAAGAAGTAAAGAGAAATTGGGAAAATTTAAAATTAAAAGAAGGTAAAAAAAGTGTTCTGGAAGGAGTGCCAAAATCTCTTCCAGCTTTGGTAAAAGCAAGTAGAATACAGGATAAGGTTGCAGGAGTAGGATTCGATTGGGAAGAACCACATCAGGTGTTTGAAAAACTTCAGGAAGAATTAGCAGAATTACAACACGAAATTGACGAACAGAACCAAGATAAAATCGAATCTGAATTTGGGGATGTATTATTCTCTATGATTAATTATGCTCGTTTCTTAAAAGTGAATCCAGAAGATGCATTAGAGCGTACCAATAAAAAATTCATAAAACGCTTTCAGTATTTAGAGCAAAAGGCAAAAGAAAAAAGTAAAAGTCTAAAAGATATGACGTTAGCAGAAATGGATGTATTTTGGGAAGAAGCCAAAAAATTATAACTTTTTATTGAGTGTATTTTGTAAGCAATGCATTCAAGTTACTGTTTTTTATTACTAAAGAGGAGATAATACCATAACTTGCTTTTTCTTAATTATTATTAAAAACCCTTGAATTCATTGAGTTTTTGGGTAAGATATTATCGGAATAACCTCTTTTGGGAAATTTTTATGAAAAAGATGTCGTAAATTAGAGTTAGTAATTATTTCAAAATAATTATGCGGCTAACTCAAAAAAAAAATGTTACGATTCCAATATTTGGTATCCTTCTTTTTTTATTTATTTCATCACCTGTATATAGTATATCTGATAAAATAAATAGTATCGAAAGTAAGGGTGTGACTTCTGATAGCCTTATTCTTTCTGCCAGAAAACATTATAATAACAATCTATTCAATATAGCAATTGGAAACTATCAAAAAGCTTTAGAAAAAAAAACTAAAGACTCAATAATTGTATTTAGGGAATTAGCATTCACATATGCTAATGTAGATGAACCAGAACTTGCCAGTCAGTATATAGAGAAATATGTAATTGCAAGTTTGGATGTGTCTTTTGTTAATCATAATTATTTTAATCAAATCAAAAACTCAGAATCCTTTCAATTTTTAGAAGATAAATATCTAAAAAAGGTTGGGTTGTGGTCAATTTTTTGTTTTTATGTAGCATTTATTGGTTTTTTTATAGCGGTGGTTTTAAATTTTAGAGAACATTCAGATAGGGTTTCTAATCTTTTAATAAGTGTTTTTGTGCTAATACACTCTGTATTTATTATTCATATAGGTCTTTATTTTTCTAATTATGAATATTACCAACCTCATGTGTTATACATGTCTACAATGTTTTCATTTTTATATGGACCGCTTTTTTATTTCTACTTTAAGAGAGTAACCATAAAACGAAAATTTAGGCTTTCAGACATATGGCATTTAGTACCATCATTTTTGTTGTTGATTTTGTTATTTCCAATTTACGCATTATCGGCAGAGCAGAAGTTGTATATAACTTTACATGGAGAAAGGCCACATATGATTTTGATATCTATTTCTAAGCTGATTTCTTTAATAGTGTATGGTACTTTAGTGATTAAAATATTTATTCAATATATTAAAAACAACAAATATCTTTCTAGAGAAGTATATATATGGCAGAGAAATATTGTCATTGTTTGTTCCGTGTATATTGTTAGTTATGGCATCTATTCAGTGCTAATTATTAAGCATGTTTTTAGCGGCTTTCTTTTTTATTCTCAAGTGACATCTATGGCATTGTTAGTACTGTATGTGAGTTATACAGCATTTGTGAGGCCCAGCGTTTTTGGGAATTTAAGATTAATTAAAAATAGGATTAAACCAGAAACCAATAAGTATAGAAAATCTGGGCTAACAGAAAGTTTGTCTCTGGAACTAAAAGAAAAATTACTATACCTTCTGGATCAAGAAAAAATTTACAAGCAAAACGATATTACGCTTCAGAAATTGGCCGAATCCTTAGATACTACAAGACATAATACTTCTCAAATTATTAATGAGCATTTTAACCTAAACTTTTTTGAATTGATCAATAAGTTTAGAATTGAAGAAGCAAAAGAGTTACTAAAAGGTGAGAAACACAAGAATTTCAATATAATTGATGTTGCTTACGAAGTAGGTTTTAATAATAAAGTAACTTTTAATAAATCTTTCAAGAAATACAATCAGATTACTCCATCTGAATATGTAAAATCATTTGTAGCATAATTCCCCATCCTTAAAAGATAAAGGTAAGTTTCCTTCGGAAAAAAGTAAAGCTTATTCGGTAATGGTAAACCTTGATAAGGGTTACCTGTTCATACTACTTCATTGTCTTTCTTTATAAAGCAATTATTAAAAGTATGGGCAAGAGATTACCGTAAAATACTCGTGTAGTGTATTCTAATTTGGTGATATAATTATTGGGTTAGCCTTCAATATACTCTTGCCTTCCTTTTTTTGATCTAGCAAATAATTGGAGTATAAATCTTGAAAATTTTTGTTTATGAAAGTACATCACTACAAATTGCTGGTACTTACTTTTTTTATATCAAGTATCGCATTGGCCCAACAAAGAACTGTCTCCGGAGCTGTTACTGACGGCAACGGTGTACCATTGCCAGGAGTAAATATTATTATCAAAGACACAAATAGGGGAACACAAAGTGACTTTGATGGTAAATATTCCATAGAAGCAGCAAATGGAGAAATTATAATGTATTCGTACATTGGGTTTATCACCCAAGAAATAAGTTATACGAATCAGGACGTAATTAATGTAATTCTGGAAGAAGATGTAAGTGCACTAGAAGAAGTTGTAGTTGTAGGATTTGGTACGCAATCCAGACGAACAATTACTGCAAACATAGCCTCGATTTCTTCAGAGGAAATTAACGAAATACCAACGCCAAGTTTACAAAGTACACTGACAGGAAAAGCAGCTGGTGTTCAGGTTACACAGTTAAATGGTAAAGTAGAGGGAGGCGTTAAGGTTAGGGTAAGAGGGATATCCACTATATCATCCTCTCAGGAACCATTATATGTTGTAGATGGTATTCCTATTACGAATGCAGATGAATCAATCAATAATTCACCTATAAACCCTTTAATAGCATTAAATCCTAATGATATAGAATCAATAGATATTCTTAAGGATGCGTCTTCTGCAGCGATTTATGGAGCAAGAGGAACGAATGGAGTAATCATTATTACTACGAAACAAGGAAAACAAGGAAAAACCAAAATATCTCTTAATTCATCATACGGAATTAGTAGCGCTACCAATACCCGAGATTGGTTAAATACAGCGCAATATGTAGAGTTGCTTACAGAATCTGCATTAAATAATGGTTTCTCATTAGGTTTTATAGAAGGACAATTTGATTTTTATGCAAATGGCCTTGACTGGAGAAATGGTGAAGTTGATACGGATTGGCAAGAACTTGCATTAGTAGATGGTTCTGTACAGGATTTTGGAGTATCTGCTTCTGGAGGAAGTGAAAAAACTAGGTTTTTTATATCAATGGCATATAACAATACTGACGGTATTGTAAGAGGAAATGAATTAGAGAGGTATTCTTTTAGAACTAATATTGATCATACATTGTCGGATAAATTTAGACTAGGTACAAATACCAGTGTTTCTAAATCGATCATTGACAGGATATCTAATGATAATGCTTTTGCCACACCGCTACAGGCTATTGCACAAGTACCATTGTCACCTGCATATTTGGAAGATGGAGTTACACCTAATAATCAAACCACAGAATACTACAATTTCCTGACAGAGGAGTTTAATGGTAATTTTAAAACAAATGTATGGAGGATTTTAGCAAACGCATATGCAGAATATAAAATACTACCAGAACTTAGTTTTAGATCTGAAATAGGATACGATTTTTTATCTCAGGTTGCAGAACGTTTTTCAGGAAGTCTTACAGAATCAGCTTCTGTAGGTGGGTTCGGAACAGCAAATGCTGTTCAGACCGAAAAATATAATCTGAATAATTACTTTACCTATAACCAGATTTTTAATAACACCTTTGATGTAGAAGGGACAGTTGGGATGAGTTATGAAGATAGTACTAGAAGATTACAATTTCTTCAAGGTCAAGGTTTCCCGTCGGATGATTTGCAAACCTTAAATAGTGCTGCAGAGATTACAGCTGGAGGATCAAGTCGAACTCGATTTAATTTTCTTTCATACTTCGGAAGAGCTACTTTATCCATCGCAAACAAGTATTTGTTAAAAGCTAGTTTACGATATGATGGCTCTTCTAGATTTGGAGAAGAAAACAGGTTTGGTTGGTTTCCTGCAGCATCTGCTGGATGGATTGTTTCTGAAGAGTCATTTCTAAGTAATTCAGAAGTTTTATCGCTGCTTAAACTAAGAGGAAGTTGGGGTGTTACTGGGAACGCTGGAATCGGAAATTTTGCAAGTTTAAGCCTTTTTCAAGGATCCCCATACAATCAAAGAGCTGGATTATCGCCAACTCAATTGGGTAATCCATCCCTTAAATGGGAAAGAACAACTCAGGTAGACTTTGGATTAGATTATGGTTTTTTAAATAACAGAATTTCTGGAGAAATAGATTACTATATAAAAGATACAGATGATCTTTTATTAAATGAACCTGTTCCTGGAACTTCTGGATTTCCTAATATAACAAGAAACGTTGGGGAAATGAAAAACAAAGGTTTTGAGTTTATTATTAATACAAAAAATATTGTTTCACAAAATGGAAGCTGGAGTACGTCATTGAATATTTCTACTATTGATAATGAAGTGACCAAATTGCCTGGCGGTGATATTATTGCTGGCAGAAATATAGTAAGAGAAGGAGAAACGGTTTCATCATTTTATTTAGTTGAATTTGCAGGTGCCGATCCAGCTAATGGAGATGCATTATTTATTAGAAATACTGTAGCTGTAGATGGTACTGTTGATAGAAGTACAACTAATAACTTTAATGATGCCAGCAGAATAATTGCTGGTAGTCCATATCCTGATTTTATAGCAGGATTAACCAATAATATTACATATAAAGGAATCGATTTCTCTTTTACTTTTCAGGGAGAATGGGGAGCTTCTATCTATAATAACGGAGGAAGGTTTCAATCAGGTAATGCAAGGTTTTTTGATAACCAAAGTACAGATCAGCTAAGGAGATGGCAACAGCCAGGAGACATTACAGATATTCCACAAGCAAGATTATTCAGTACGAATGGACAACAAGCTTCAACAAGGTATTTACAAGAATCTGATTTCATAAGATTAAGAAATTTAACACTTGGATATACCATACCAAAAGATATTACCCAGAAGTTTTATATGGAACGAATACGAATCTATTTTACAGGGTTCAATCTATTGACTTTTACTGATTATGATGGTTATGATCCTGAATCTACTGCAGATTTTAATGGAAACTCTAACATACAAGTAGGGGAAACCTTTTATTCGGCGCCACCTGCTAGAACTTATACAATGGGAGTAAATATTGATTTTTAAACACGCTATATCATGAAAACATTAAAATATATATTACTATCATTCCTTATAATTACTATTGTGATTGTTGGGTGTGAAGATAACTTAGAACTAGAGCCAGAACAGAGTTTGTTACCAGAAATTGCAACTTCTAATGCAGCTAATGTACAGAATATATTAACTGGTATTTATGATGAAGCAGGGCAAACATTGTCGTATGGAGGAGATATTAATCTAGCATCAGAACTTTTAGCAAATAGCACTGACCTTTCTTGGAATGGTACGTTTGAGCAACCTGCTCAATTAATAGAGAAACAACTAGTGCCAGATAATACCTTTGTTAGAGATTATTGGCTAAACGCATATGAGGTAAGTAATCAATCCAATATAGTACTTGCCAGCTTAGATGTCTTTGATGAAGAATCTGATAGAAATAGAGTAGAAGGTGAGGCTAAGTTTTTAAGAGGATTGGTTTATTTTGATCTTGCTAGATTGTATGGTCAGCCATATGCAGCTGGTGGAGGAAATACCCAACTTGCAGCACCCATAGTGCTAGATGCTGTATTGAATCCAGATGATATTACATCACCTTCAAGAAATACGGTAGAAGAAGTGTATGCTCAGGTAATCCTAGACCTTAGTGATGCATATAATTTATTGCCCAATACCAATGGTATCTTTGCAGATCGATATGGTGCTCAGGCACTTTTGGCTAGAGTATATTTGCAACAAGGTAATTACGCAGCTGCGAGAGACGCTGCAGATGATGTATTACAAAACAGTGGGCATTCACTTACTGCGACCTATGCAGAAGCATTTAATAATGATCAAGATTCTCAAGAAGATGTTTTTGCTTGGCAAATTACCAGCCAGGATCCTAATGAAACTGCTGGAGGAACTGAAGGATCTAATGATATGAATACGTTTTGGGCAGGACAAGCTTTTGGTGGTAGATCTGGAAATCCTGATGTTTCTATTAACGCATCTTTCTTTACCGTTTTTGATGATCCAAACGATGAAAGAGGACAGTTTATATATAGTAATACAGGTGGAACAGCTACAACTAAATGGCAGTCGCAATTTGCTAATATTCCCTTTCTACGAATAGGAGAAATGCATTTGATACGAGCAGAAGCCAATTTTAGATTAGGCACCTCAATAGGGTTAGATCCTTTGGTTGAAATAAATGCGCTTAGAGCTAGATCTAATGCTGTAGCTTTAGGTTCTGTCACCTTACAAGATATCATAAATGAGCGTATACGGGAGCTTGCTTTCGAAGGTTTTGCCTTGCATGATATAAAACGTCTTCAAGGTACTGTAGGAGCATTAAATTATGACGATAATTTTTTAGTAATGCCAATACCACAAAGAGAACGAGATGCAAACCCCAATTTAATGCAAAATCCGGGTTATGGAAATTGATTAGTTGTTAAATGCTTTTTTTGAACTATCTTAAAATTTGGTTGGATTTCTTTAGAGCGTAGAAATCAATATGAAGGTTGTAAATGTACTTTTTAAGATAGTAGTTATAGATCTTTTTTTTAGTAGAAGATTACTTTAAAATAATTCCTTTTCATAACCCAAAAAATTACCCGTTAATACATCAAGTATTAACGGGTAATTATATGTCAATTAATTTAGGGTTATTGTTTCAATATTTTTCTTGTAAAAGACTTTCCATTCAACGTGATTTTGCAGAAGTAAATTCCACTAGCTAATGATTTTTCTCCTAACTGATATTGATGTTCACCTTTGTCGACTTGTTGATTAATAATAGTCTCGGATGCTCCATATACATTTATAATTTCGATCCTAAGATGACTTTTAGATTTCGGAATAGACAATTGGAGCATTGAGTTAGCTGTCAGTGGATTAGGGAATATTTCAATTTTATCTTCAAATACCTTATCATCCATAGTATTGTTTAGTCTAAGGTTATCAGGATTTTGATCATACCAAACACCATTGTAATACCATCCATTTTGACATCTATTCAGATCAGATGTTTGTGAAGTCCCATTATTACTAAAAATCATATTAGCACAGGATGTGTTGGAGAAAGTATATCGATACCAATCATCTATATCAGCAGTCATGGATTCTCCTGGCCATGAGGTTGTGTTTCCAGATGGTGTAACACTCCAGAAGTAAATTGAAGGCGATGTAAATGAATCTGATTTAAAATAAACCGTCAAATCTTGATTTTGCTCAGGATTACTGTCATACCAAACACCATTATAATACCATCCATCTCCACATCGTTGAAGATCTCCAGTTTGATTAGCTCCATTATTACTGAAAATTAAATTGGCGCAATTCACGGTGTCAAAAGTATATGAAAACCAACCATTACCTATATCAGTCATATTGTTTCCTGGCCAAGCAGTTGAAGTTTCTATAGGAGTTGTATTCCAATAGTAAATAGAAGGGTTCGATAATGTCCCTTTATAATAAATTGTCATAGATCCAGAAGACTCAGAAAAAGTAAATGAATTGCTAATGATTTCAGATGATAATCCTTCGGTATCATATGCGATAGCTTTAACGGTAGTATCGGCATCTATAGATATTGCTGAGGTGTATAATATAGAAGATGTATTTGGTTGATCACCGTTGAGCGTATAGTAAATCTTTAATCCTTCAGGAGTATTATCAGTAGCACTTAATGAAACTGAAATTGTTTCTCCCTCAATAAATGATCCGCCTTCTGGAGACATTGTAACCAATGGAGGTGTGTTTTCTGTATTTCTTGGATCAGTATCGTACCATGTTCCAGCTTCATACCATCCATCTTTATTTCTTGTTAGATCATCTGTTTTAGCGCCTCCATTATCATTGAATAATAAGTTAGTGCTTTGTACTCCTTCAAAAATATATTCATACCAATCAGAATTATTGATACGATTCATTTGTGGTCCTGGCCAATTACTTGGAGGTAATACATCAGGTGATTCGTTCCAGTAATGAACATTTACCTGAGACCAGGAAGATGGCTTTTTAAAATACACGTGTAATCCTTCTATAGGACCGATTCTATAATTTTTGGTAACAATGTCAGATGCAGTACCATCCTTATCATAGGTGATTGCTTTGATTGTGGTAGATGTTGTTATGGTAAAAGGACCTGTGTATGCAATGCTAGATCTATTAGGATTTGATCCATCGGTTGTATAAAAAATATCATAAGGATTTCCTGCTCCGCCGATTCCTTGCAAGGAAACCTGTATTGGATTTTCAGAATTATTAGTATCTGGGCTTATAACTACTATGGGGTTACTAGGACCATTTACACAATTCTCAAAAAAACCACCTCCACAACTACCAATCAATCCAGGCCCATTTAATACATATATTCCTGCTGATCCAGAAGTAACGGTAAAACTTAATACTCCATTTTGAGCAACAACTTCTCTACCAGTTACCGCATCGCGATAAAGTCCGTTGGACATCCCCGAAATATTAAATGAAGCATTTCCATCTTTAGCTAATCCGACAGCAACCTCACTATTTCCATGGACTCTACGGTAAGAAACTGCATTTCCTGGGGCTTCTTTCCAGGTCCAACTCCCTTTTTGTAGTGCTGGAACTGCTTTTCGAATAGCATTTAGTTTTTTAATATGTTTATATATTTTATGATTCGGTGCTTGATCCATTACATTTCCGTAATAAGCACGTCCTGTATTATTAATAGATTCTCTAATTCCAGCAGCATTATGAATGTCATTAAATTCACCTGCTTTGAACCTCATTTCGGTACCGTAATACACGGTTGGAATACCTCGCCAAGTAAACATAAAATTCATACAAGCAGCTAGATTCTCATCAGATCCACCATATCGACGATTCCAATCATTATTGGGGCCAAAATCGTGATTGTCTAACCAAGTCACTAAGGTAGAAGGGTCACTATATAGATTGTCATACCGAGCTGCTGCTTTTACGGTAGGAAAAGATTGCCCTTCTTCAAAGGTTCCATGAAAAGTGGCTTCACCAAAAAAATCGATCACAGCCAGGTCTAAAGGTGCTGAATTGTTAACAGCTCCTCTCCAAGTATAATAATGAGGGTTTGTTTCTTCAACAGGGTGTAATTCGTGACGTTTTTGAGCAACTTCTCCAAAAATGAACAAATCAGGATTTATAGCTTTGAACGCATCATAAAAATAAATGATATCTTCTCTACTCATATGTTTTACAGTATCCCAACGAAAAGCGTCTACTCCCATATTAATATAACGAGCATAGGCATTTACTAAATAATCTCTGACTTTTTGACTTCCTGTATTAAGGTCTGGCGTATCTCCTGCTAAGGCTCTGTTCTGTAAGTTTTCTACATCATCAAACCCTTGAGCAAAACCGTTCCCAGAATGATGATACCAATCAGGATCAGATGTATCCACATAACTTTCTTTACCTGGGAAATTATGTTGCGATAAATCTTGATTGTAAGGAGGAGGCATTTTAGCCAGATTTGCTCTACTCCATAATAATCCATCTTCTGGATTTGGAGTTAATCCATCATATTCCCAGTTTGGATTATCAGGTGCAAACCAAGATTGGGTAGGATCTGTATTATATTTAATTTCGGCTACATCTTTAATACCAAAACGGCCAGCATGGTTTGTAACAACATCCAAAACGATTTTCATATCTCTGGCATGGATTTCATTAATTAAGTCTTGAAATGTAGCTCCTGGAGATTCTAATCTTGGATCTACTTTAGTAAAATCCCACGCATGATATCCGTGATAATCTAGAGGACTTCGATTGTGTACAATAGGTGTAATCCATATCGCCGTAAACCCTAAATCTTTAATATAATCTAACTTTTGTATTAAGCCTTTAAAATCGCCTCTCCAAGTAACATCGTTAGGGTCTGTAATAGAAGGGTTGATCGTTGGGTCAGGGTTGTAAGAGGACCATTCTGTAGGAGCATTATTATTTGGATCTCCATCAAAAAAACGAGTAGTCATTAAGAAATAAATGGTTTCTTCTCTGAAATCAGTTTGTGCGGTTGCTATATAAGAATTTAGTAGCATGCTCCATAGACATAATATGCCTATGAATTTAGGTAATGAGTTTTTCATAAATTTTAGTGTTTGTGTCTTGTGTGAAATTTCGCTTTTTAAAAAGCATCTAGAATTTTATATTATCATATAAGAAGAGGATTAAATTATTTATTATTACAATGCTATTTTTTTAATAATAAATATGTTGATTCAGCAATTTAAGTAATAATTAAGCACTTTATTGGGAATCCGATTACTCAAACGTTTTCGTGTTGATAAGATTTAGTTTTTGAGTTTTTATGAAGAAAAAATAAACCTTTAATTGAAAAAACTAAAAGCTTATTTTTTAAATACTATTAGTTCCTTAGTTATAATAACATCAGAGAATTGATATTGTTTTTTAATCCAATGTAATGTTTCTTTTGTGTAGAAGAATACGTGAGTTGAGTCATTTTTATACCACCAGGAATTAAAATCTATGGAATCTTCATACAGATTGGTTTTGCAATATAAGTTTCCTTTTGGATTTAGAAGAGTATGTAATAATCCGAACTCTTTAGCTGGATTATAGAAGTGTTCCATAACTTCACAGCAAATGATGTAATCATATTTTCTCTCCAACGCCTGCTTGTTAGGGTCAAAAAAGGGGTCATAGGGTTGAACGTCATATCCTTGATCTTGTAACATTAGAGTAACGACAGGACCACTGCCACTCCCAAAATCTAATCCTTTATGTTTTTTAGTATATTTTTTTAGGACTGATTCGACTATGGGAGAAACGAAATTTCGATATCCAGTATCTGTTACGTCATTATTATGTGCTTGATATCTATTCTTTTCTTCTGTGTTAGAAAGGAAGTAGGAAGGATGTAACAAGATACCATTGCAATTAGAACAACGATGATATATTCGTTTATGTGTTGTCGAAAATTCTGCGGTTACTGAGCTACAAAGAGCACAATCCATAGGTGTGATTAGAGTTGTTTGATTTTTTGTAATTTATTTTTCCAAACTTGAAGACTTTCTCTATGCTTTTCGATATTTTTTTGCACTTCGACTATCAGAGGATTGTCATCTTTGGCATGTTTAAAGAATTGCAAATTGTTTTCTAACTGACGTATTTCATTATTAGCTTCATCGATTTTTTTACGAATAAAGTTTTGCTCATTTCTTAATGCTCGGTCATCAGATTGATTAGCAAGTGAACTAAGTTTATTTTCATATTTGATCATTTCAGTTTCTTGCCTGCTCAAATTAAGTTGTTCAAACAATCCATCTAATACTTTATTGTAATCGGACTCTATATTGCGTTTTTTATAAGGAACTCTTCCTATAGTTTTCCAGGTACTGATATTTTCCTTGATAGTGTCAAGATCATTTTTAGGGTCTCCAGATAGTTTTAGTTCTTTAAGTGCTTCTATGTGAGCTAGTTTTTTCTCATAAGATGCCGTTTCTTCTTTATTGGCTTCATTTTTTTCTGCGTGAATACGATCAAAATAAAAGTTACAAGCATCCTTAAATCTTTTCCAAATTCTGTCACTGTCTTTGCGAGGTACATGGCCAATTTTTTTCCAATCCGCCTGTATCTTTTTCATTAACGGAGTGGTAACAGAAAAGTCATCACTATCTTTATTGTCTTCTGCTATTTTGATAAGTTCCATTTTCTTATTCAAGTTGTCGAACTGATCTTTTTTAAGGCTTTTATAGAATGCGTTTTTATTTCGGTTAAAGTCTCTAACTGCACTTTTAAACTGCCCCCACGTTTCCTCATTTACATTAGAAGGGACTTTTCCAGCTTTAAAAAAAGCCTCTCGAAGCGCTTCTATTTCTTTTATTTTTTGTTGCCATCCACTATGGTTTTTAGGGTGATCAGATCCTACCTCAATTATTTTTGAAATAATATCTTGTTTAACCTCTAGGTTTTTTTCATAAATTTTATCCTGATCTTTGAAATACTGCTGGCGGTTTTCATGAATTTGCTTTGTTAAAGCACTGAATTTTTCCCAAATAGGTTCTCTATATTCTTTAGCAACAGGTCCCAAATCTTCTTTCCACATTTTGTGAAGTATTTGTAACTCTCTAAATGCTCTATTTACGTCTGTTTCTTGAGCTAATTCTGTTGCACGCTCAATAATTTTTAATTTTTGCTCGAGATTGTGTTTAAAATCTAGATCTCTAAAATCTCTGTTTAAATGTAGAAAGTCATAAAAGTTCTCAGTATGGTGGTGATAGGTATTCCAAACTGTATTGTATTTATCTCTTGGAATAGGACCCGCATTATGCCATTTCTCTTTGATCTCCTTAAAGTGATTATATGTTGAATTTATATTTTCTTCAACATTAAGCAATCCTTTGAGTTCATCAATTAAATCTAATCTCTTCTGTAAATTCGCCTGAAGGTCTTTTTTTAGATTTTGATAATAGGCGTTTCGTTTTTCTTTATAATCAAAATAAACCGAATTGAATTCTTTTTTTAAAGGGGTAGAATAGTAGAAGTCAATAATATTTCCACCATCAGCTAAAAATTCATCCTTTTTTTGTTCTGCTTCTTCGTTAAACTTAGCATTAAACTCATTTTTAATCTCTTCAACATGCTCCTTTATAGCCTGTATTTTCTCATTTTTTATTAAATTACGTAACTCAGCTATAAGTTCATCCTTATTCATGGCATGATAATCTTTTTTTACGATATCATGTCGCTCTAACTTGCTTTCGTCTTCACTATCTTTTGCTACAGCTTCATCCATTTCATTTTGGATTTCATCATCAGCTTCAGAGGTAACTTTGTCGCTCGTTTCTTCTACTTTAGTATCAGAATCTTCTACAGTGGTTACTACTTCTTCCTGAGGATTATTTTCCTTCGGTTCTTCGATATTAGAGTTTTCTTCAACTTTAATGTCTTGAGAATCTTGAGATTCAGTATTCGATACTATTGTTTCGGAATTGGATTTTTCTGAATTTCCCTCTAAATCTTTTATCTTATTCTCTTCATTTCCATCTGCCTGAGGCAGGTTATCGTGTGTGGACATTATATAAAATGTTTTTGTTTGTCTGAGCTTAACGATTGACTAAGATACTAACATCTTATATAAAGTCAAAGCAAATGGATGGTTTTAGGAATTAGTTAAGCCTAATCTGATTAGTAATTTTAAGATAAAAAAGCGGATATTATGAATTCCAGATCTCCCAGGATTTTTCAGCTTGTTGGATCAACATATTTAGTCCATTAGAGGTTGTAGCACCTTTTTTCTTACCTTTTTTCATGAAAGTTGTTTCTTCGGGATTGTAGATCAAATCATATAACACATGGTTTTCTCCAAGATATTCGTAGGGGATATCCGGGTGCCTGTCTGTATTGGGATGTGTGCCTAGTGGAGTGCAATTGATAATTAATTTAAAATCCCTAATAATATCTTCGTCTAAGTCCAGATAACTTAGTTCTTGAAAATCAGGATTTCTTGAAACAAATGAGTAATCTATGTGTAATTTTTTCAAGGAATAAGCTATTGCTTTTGAAGCTCCTCCAGTTCCTAAAATTAACGCCTTTTTAGTGTTCTCATTCAATAAGGGTTTTAATGATTCTGAAAACCCATAATGGTCACTATTATATCCTTTTAAATTTCCGTTCCTTTCAAATTTAACGACGTTGACAGCTCCGATTTCTTTTGCTATAGGGTCTAAGTTATCGAGATAAGCAATAACTTCTTCTTTATACGGTATTGTTACATTCATCCCTTTTATGTTGGGATTTTTAATGACGTCTGTTAGTTCCTCTATTTTTTTAAGATCAAAGTTTTGATACTGATAATCTAAGTTCTCTTTCTTAAACTTGTCAGAAAAGTAGTTTCTGGAAAAGGAATACCCAATATCCTTACCCAGTAATCCATATATATTCATTTTGAAGAAGTTTTTAAAGTTCTCTCGCCATACCATTCTAGCCATAAAACGATTGCAATTCCAACCAGAATAAAAAAGAGCGCTATGTATGTTGGTGCTATTGTTAAGTCGGGTAGATAACGATCATAGTTGTCAAGAATCGGATTGCCTTGTGCATCCATTAAAATTTCTCCTACATCATCCTTTTTAAACATTTTATGTTTCCATGGCCAAACCACACCTAGAGACCCTGTTATAAAACCAATAATAGCAGCAAATGTTGCGTTTTTATAATGTTTTAATACGTATCCTAAAAAATGAGATAGTGTAACTAAACCCGTAATAGATCCGAGACTAAAAACAATAAGTACTTTAAGTAATCGTATTCTATGAGTGTTATCCATAAATGAAAAATCCCATTGTAATAGATCGGCAATTGTATCATATAAGGCATTCACTGAATCTACTAATAATAATACATAGTTCCCGAACAGTATTAAAATAAAAGAACCAGATAATCCAGGTAAGGTCATTCCTGAAACTCCAACTATGCCACAGAAAAACACAAAAAACAGATTGTCATTTTCTTTAGCAGGTTCAAGCAAACTAATACTTATTCCTACGATAGTTCCAATAATAATAAAACATATATTGCGCCTGCTCCAGTCGTCGAAATCTTTAACAATATAATAGATAGATCCTATGATCATTCCAAAAAATGCAGCCCAAACATATAATTCATAATGAATAATCAGGTAGTCAAGAATTTTAGAAACACTAAAATAGCTGATAAGCATTCCTAAGATTAAAAGAGCAAGAAAGCGACCATTTATGTATCTCCAAAAACTTTTAAATCTAAAATTTATAAAAAGTTTAAAGGCTTTAAGGTTTATTTTCTGGAGTGAATGGATGAATTCTTCATAAAAACCGGCAACAAAAGCTACAACTCCTCCAGACACACCAGGAACTTTATTTGCTGCTCCCATAGCCAAACCTTTAATGACTAAAAAGAATTTATCGCTAAAAGTTCTAGTGTTTTCTGCCATAGATTAGTCTTCTTTTTTAATAGCAAGACGCTCTAAGATAAGGATTAATAAAAAGCCAACTACAATAAAAACAAGAACCCACAGAATTCTTGGATCGCCTTCAAAATTATTGGGCAGTATGCTTCTTTCAATAAAAGGAACTTCTATGCCTTCAGAGTTTGTTCTCCAAGAGAGTACTTTTTTCCAGGGCCAAAGTTTATTTAGTGACCCAACCATAAACCCTGTTAGTATAGCTAAAGTGGTGTTCTTGTGATTATTAAACATCCAATTGAGTACTTTAGAAAATAACTTAAGTCCAGCGATTGCACCAACAGCTATAATAAGTATTTTATAAAATGCTTGCCAAATCATTTCAAAGTTCATGGATGTTAATCCTTCTCTAAATTGATTTAAGATGTCTATAAAGGTTTGATAAGCTCCTAAAATCAAAAGAATAAAAGCTCCTGATACTCCTGGTAAAATCATGGCAATAATGGCAATAAATCCACAAAAAAGTAAATACCAAAGACTTTCTGGAGATGCAATAGGGTCTGCTATTGTAACAAAATAGGACACAATCGCAGCTAAGATAATACTAATAAAAACTTTTGGACTCCAAGAGGTTATTTGTTTACCGATATATAAGATACTTGCTAATACTAGTCCAAAGAAAAATGACCACAGTAATAATGGTTCATTATGTAAAAGCCATTTAATCAATTTGGCCAAAGAAAGAATACTTATCGCTATACCTAGAAAAAGAACTAATAAAAAGGAGAGATTGTATTTTTTCCAGGCAGTAACAAATCCTTCTTTTTTCCAAATTTTAAAAAAACTAAGCTCTAATGCGTTAATTGTAGAGATGAGTTCTTCATAAATTCCAGAGATAAAGGCGATGGTTCCTCCTGAAACTCCTGGAACGACATCTGCCGCTCCCATAGCAATCCCTTTTAATGAGATAACTATGTAGTCCTTAAGACTTCGTTGCATTCTATTTTGTTTAGCAATTGTTATACAAACAAATGTATGTATTTTTTTGTATTAATGTACAGGGTAATTCATAGTAAATTAGCACAAAAACAGCTGCCTGAGTTTTCGATTTAGCGGCTGTTTTTTTAAAGAGTTCTATAAATGTTTAGAATATGTGCTAAAAAGAGAATGTAGCACATAATACATATATTTTACGCTTTATATTGAGATATTACGTTTTGTACTAAGGTAAGGTTATATACTTTTTTGAATAATTCTTCTAAAACGATCGTATACTCTACATCTATTTCGAGTGCTTTTCTTAAATGAAACTCTCCTTTACTATACTCTTGTTTTTCATAATGTAATCCAGCTAGTCGATATTGTACTTCAGCATTTTCTGGATAAAACTCTATTGCCTGATGCATATTTTGGATAGCAGCATCTGATTCTCCTATAAATTTTAGGATATCAGAACGATTTAACCAAGTTTCTAACTCGTAATTACCTAACTCTAGTGCTTTTCTATATCCACGTTCTGCTTCTTCAAAAAAGGCTAACCTGTTATTGATTTTAGCATAACGTTTCCAGTATAGCACATTTTCTGCATCGATACTAATAGCTTTATTTGTATAATATAATGCTTTCTGATAATTACGTTTTCTCATATAGAAATCTGTAATTGCGATCCAACCTTTATCTAATAACGGGTCTTCATGAACGGTTTTAGAATAATGTTGAATTGCAAGATCATCACTTCCTAATTTTTCAAAACATTTTCCGATTCGTAATAACGCAAAAGAAGTAGGATCATCTAATTCTAAGGTAATTCTATAATTTTCTATTGCTTCGTTATATCTCTTTAATTTCTCAAGTACTTTTCCTTTTTCTAAATATGCTCCAATAAAATATTCATCACTTATAATTGCGAAATCAAAAGCAGCCAATGCTTTTTCGTAATCTTTAAGATCAAAATATTGTTTACCTACTTGGTGCCAGGCAACTTCAGAATATGGGTTTTTATCTAAAAATATATTGAGGTAAGAGATTGCTTCTTCGTGTTGCTCTAAGAAATCAAAACAATAGATGATGTTGTATAAAGCCGAATAATCTTGATTATCGACTTCAAGACATCTCATAAAGTTTGTTTTAGCATTTTCAAAATCATCCATAAAGAGATATTCCATCCCAATAAGCGAGTAAACATCAGCTTCATCAGCAGTATACTGAAGTGCCGTGCTTAATAGCTCGATTGCTTTAATATGATCATTCTGCTTAGATAGAATGTTTGCTTTTTGGATATAAATCTCTTCATTTTCAGGTTCTAATGCATGTAGCTGAGCTAATAGTATATCAGCTTTATCCAAACGGTCTTCGAAAACGAGAATCTCAACTTGTAATAGTTTTAAATTTACAGAAGAAGGATGCTGAGAAAGGCTTAAAGAAATTGCTTTTTTAGCCTTAGCAATTTTTCCGTTTTCCAGATAATGATGAATAATAGATTCAAATTCATCAGAGTCAAAAAATTTAACATCATTAGATCTCAACATAGACTCGTAACGAGTTATAGAGAGATTATTTTCTTCGAATTCTTCATGATTAAATTTCATCCAGTCATGTTTATTTTAAATAAATATCAGATGGAATTCGCATATCTATCATTTCTATATTTTTGAAATTCTTAGCTATGCTCATTTCATACACGTTGATTAAAGTCGCTTTATAAATCATAAGTGTACTGTAAAACCTTTTTTGTCTTCCCCAACAGTTAAGAGTAGTACAAAACACCATTACTTAATTTATTTTTTAGCATTATTGATTTCCTCTGATTTAAAATTACAAATGAAATTGCACCATAAAACTTAAGAAACCAATTGTTTTTAACAAACTAATTAACAAAATGTGTACCATTAATAATTAACGGTTTAACGTTTGTCATTTTATAAGCCACTATAATGTAATTGAATGAATAATGTGAGAAGATATGTTATTAAATATAAGAAATTTAAATCAATTTTCTATAACTACAAGGTGAATTTTTCGCTTTTCTGGACTTGATTTAACACCTCAATAATGATCTGACACCCTTCTTTGATTTCTTCTTCTGATATAGTGAGAGGTGGTGTAATACGTATAGCTTTGGGTTCGAAAAGCAGCCAAAATAGGATTAATCCTCTATCTTGACAACCTAATATAATTTCATTAGTAATTTCGGTAGAAGGAGTTATACATGCTAACATTAATCCGATACCTCTTATTTCTTTTATTAAAGGGTGTACAAGAAGTGATCTAAAGATTTTTTCTTTTTGTAAGGTCTCTGCCATAACGTCACTTTCGTTGATTTCCTGTAATGTTGCCAAAGCGGCAGAAGCTATGACTGGATTACCTCCAAAAGTAGTTATGTGACCAAGTTTAGGATGGTCTTGTAATTGATTCATCATTACCGAAGATGCGGTAAATGCTCCTATTGGCATTCCGCCACCCATTCCTTTACCCATAACAAGAATATCAGGAACAATATCATAATTTTGAAATCCAAATAATTTGCCTGTACGCCCAAACCCTGGTTGAATTTCATCTAAAATTAATAGCGCTCCCACCTCATCGCATCGCTCGCGCACTTTTTTTAGGTAATCATCTTTAGGCATTATAAACCCTGCGCCACCTTGTATGGTTTCAAGGATTACGGCCGCAGTTTTTTCTGTGATTTGCTGTAAATCTTCTTTATTATTAAATGTGATAAAAGAAATATCAGGAATTAGTGGTCTAAAAGCTTGTTTTCTTTCTTCATATCCCATAACACTCATAGATCCCATTGTGTTTCCGTGATAAGCTAGCTTTGCAGCAATAATGTTACTTCGTCCTGTTACTCTACGAGCTAATTTAAGGGAACCTTCAATTGCTTCCGTTCCTGAGTTTGTTAAATATGTTTTTTCTAAAGGATCAGGTAGGAGTGAGGCTAAAAGTTTTGTAAGCGATACAGCAGGTTTTTGAACATACTCCCCATAAACCATTACATGAAGATATTTATCCAATTGTTCTTTGATTGCCTGAACCACTCTTGGATGTTTATGTCCTAAGCTGCAAGCAGATACTCCTGCTACAAAGTCAAGATACTTTTTGTTATTAGTAGAATAGATATAACTTCCTTCTGCATGAGATATTTCTAATGCTAATGGATGTGGAGTTGTTTGTGCCTGATATGTGTAGAAATCTTTTTTCACGCAAGTAAATTTAAGTCAAACTATTATAGAATTAATAATTTGATATTCAAAAATGATGCATTAATAACTGCGTAAGGTCGCAAGATTGTATTATCTAGGTATTAATGTCATTTATTTTTACTGATACTATCTTGTGTTTTTTTATTCTTTAAAGTAGTAACAGTAATACTATCTCTTTGTTTGGCAGTACGATTAAGATCTGGGTCTACAAAAGCAATTTTCTTAGGCTTTTTCTGATTTTCTGTAGTATCCTTTTTCTTTTTAGTCTTAATCTTTGGCTGAATCTTCTGTTTTGTTTTAGGGATAGAATCCAATTCTTCATTGGTTTCTTTGAGTTCAGCGTCTTTAAGTTGTTGTTCTAATAGACGTGAACCTTCGCCCTTATTTTCTTCGAGACGTTTAATAGTTTCTTCATCAAAGAAATCATCATCTTCTACAGGCAATGGTAATCCTTTTATTTTGATTAATTTAGGAGGTGTTTCTCCTCTAAAAAGATCTTTTTTACTTAGTATTTGTTCATCTCCACGCCAAATAAACCCTGATAGTTCTCTAGCATTTTCTGGTAAATCTATTTCACGATATAGAGTTCCGTCTATATTTTGATAGTAGTATACATCTACAATTTCTTGTTGTTCAAGTAAAAGTTTAATTGAGCTGGACAGTACTTTGTTAATACCTATAAGTTTTAGTTCTCCTTCACTTTCTCTTTGATAAAATATCGTTTCTGTGTTCTTATCTATATCTACTTGATAAATTTCATTGTCCTTAAACAAGCCATAAAGTGTTTGACCTTTTACTTGATTGTACCCAGCTTTTAATGTGTCCTCTTGTACTAAAAAAGCATTTTGGTACACAATAAGAGAATCTAGTTTTTCGGTTTCTGTATTTGAGATAATTTTTATAGTATCTCCAGTCATTTGATTTCTTTGTGACCAAATTATGGGTCTACCTATCATTTTTGTATATCCAGTAGTTTGATCAACATTAATAGAATCACTCTTACCGCTCATGTTACTTTTATAAATCCGAACATCATAAAAACCATTCATGATTCTACGATCAGGTTTACCTGTAACCATAAGTGTATCACTATGGATATAAACAGAGTCTTTCTCTTGCAAGGTTGCTGCTAGTGCTCTTTTAGTAATAAATACAGAATCTTTATCTTTAAATACTTCAGCATAATGCCCAGTAATTACAGAGTTATTGGCAGTATCTAATACTTTGATGTTGTTTGTAGCCGATGCAAATTGAATAGCACTATTATAAAAGATACTATCACCAAAGACGGTGCGATTATCATAATCTATTAGCGCATTTTTGATGGCATATCCTGTTTTTACTTTAGTATCATAGAAACCACGCTCGCAGTATAAGGTGCTTTCTTCTCCTTTTACGGTAGATGGTCCATAAAGATACGCATGTCCATTATCAGTGTAATAATCTAATCGATCAGAATCCACTGTGTTTTCTGGGTTGACAATTTTTACTTGTGTATTAAACGAATATTGTTTTCTATCCATAAAATACCTCCCAATTTTGCTGGTCAATGTGTTGGAAGAATCTTTTACCGTTCCTCCACTTCTATAATAGGCTTGCTGACGTAGACGGTCAAAAAATAAAGTATCAGTTGTTAGGGTGTTTGATGGAGTTTCTAAAAATACTTTTTCTCTTGCATATGCAAACTGGCTATTGCCATTATATTCTGCATAAGCACTAGTCATCGTAAGGGTGTCACCTTGTTTCATTTTTACATTTCCATAAGCTCTAACAAACTTATCTTCGCCATAATGTACCGCTTGATCACACCAGATTTCTATACCTTCATGCTCAATATAAACCTGTTTATTTACTTTAGCAAGAATAGTAGCACCTGGATAAAGTTCTTCATTTTTGATAGTACGATCAGATTGAACCTTTATTTTTTTACCTTCTTGAGCACATGTAATGCTGGAAAAAAATAGGATAAAAACTATATAGAAAAATGTATTTTTCAAGTATTTGATATTTGTCTGCAAAATAACGAAAATTGTATGTAATGATTGTATTGGATACTCTAAAATAAAATTCTCCAAGCATATATAAATACTAGAGGCTTTTAGTTTTGTTGCATTTTTTTATCCTAAAACCATTTTATACAGATCATGCGATCTGTTTATTCTTTAATTGCACGCTTTCATAACCTATGATTGCTGTTTTTCTATCGCTGCCCCATCGATAATTTCCTAAATGTCCAGTTTGTTTTATTACCCTATGACAGGGAATTAGATATGCAATAGGGTTTTTTCCTATAGCTGTACCTACAGCACGTTGAGCATTTGGCTTATTGATTAAGGAAGCAACATCATTATAAGCTAATAATTGAGAAGATGGTATTGATAGTAAGGCTTTCCAAACACTCAATTGAAATGGAGTTGCTTTTAGATCCAATACAATTTGTTGGGTAGGGATTTTCCAACTTGAAAAATAGTCCATAACTTCTGAACCATATGTCCCAAGTTGATGCACAAAATTTGCTTCTGGATATTCGGATTGCAATAATGCTAATGGATTTTTTTTATCATCGATAAAAATGAGTTTACAGATACCGATATGAGTTTCTGCGATTAATACTTTTCCAAAAGGCGAATTGATGATATAATACTGTATTGTAACATCTTTTCCTCTTTTCTGAAACTCACCTGGTGTACAAGCTTCTATTTTTATAAAAAGATCGTGCAATCGTCCATTGCCAGAGAGTCCTACATCGTATGCGGTTTCTAATGTAGATCTTCCTAGAGAAAGACTTTCTTTAGCGTGCTGTGTAGTGATGAATTGTAAAAAATGCTTAGGGCTTACTCCTGCCCATTGCTGAAACACTCTTTGAAAATGAAACTTGCTGAGATTGACGCTATCTGCAATTTCATCAAGATTGGGTTGCTGTTGATAATGTGCATTGATATATCGGATAGCTTCTTTTATTGTGTCAAAATGATAATGATTTTCCATAGCTCAAAAATACTATTGATTTCTTTTTTTATCAATCCGATTATTGCTGTTTTTTTGGTAAAACAGATATAGATGTAATCATTATTGTTGGATCTTTTCTATCTCGGATACTCTAGTTGCATATGTACGTATGATAGTATTTTTATTCCAATCTTCATTTTCCGTTTTTCCACGCCCTAGCGATGTAAAGGTAATTACATTATTATCTTTGATATAGAACTCGCAGTTCCATTGCATTTGCTCAAAACTATTCATTGGAACATAATTTTCAGTTTCTTTAGCATAGATGAGTTTTCCATTCTTTTCAAAATATATTTCTTGAAAATATGTAGATTTTGAATGAGATTCTATTTGAAGAATTCTATTTCCATTTTTTAATTCACAGATCTTCCAGAATTCTGTTTTACCATTAAAATTAGTAATCCCGTTTTTAGTATAAGAAGAACAATTACTATAGTTTTTGGTAAATTCAATGTTGATGGAATCCCGAATAGTTTCTTCTAATTCTTTTTGATTTTGAGAGAAACTAATTGTGACAGTACCAAGAGTAACTACTATTGCTAGTAGTATATTTTTTATAGCAATGCGCTTACATGAGGTTGTTAAATCCATACGGTTATATGATGATTAGACGTTAGATTTATAGAACTTACATTTTAGATATATATTCTTTGGGAATCGGATTTTCTTTGGTTTCTTGTGTCCAATAGATATTTATAACCCACCATCTATTACCATCGTTAAGAAGTTGTATACTATTAATACCTCTCATAAAAGGTTTGTTATCTGTTTCACTTTTAAAAGATTCATAGGTGCTAAAAACCTGCGTAATGTTACCAAATGTATTTGTGGTTCTATTGATTTCCTTTTCAAAAAAACCATTTTCGATTAACCACGCACCTGAGCTCATAATGTATTCTTCGGGAGACATGTATCTAACATTAAAAACACCGTTTTTGTTTTTTCCAGAAGGTATGAGTTTGGCATCGGGTTTAAATAAAAATTTGAACAATTCCCAGTTTCGTTCTTCTCCTTTTTTACCAGAAATCACATTATACAATGTTTCTATAGTGTTATCCATAGTTTGTACTTTGTCTAGATAGTTCTCTTTAGATTCTTGCCCTTGCACTACTATAACTGTGAGACAAAATAGTAGTATTGTTATTAGTTGTTTTTTCATTGCTTTGATTTTGTGTCTAACATGGCTGATTGACCGCTTAAGAACTTCCAACCATCTTTACGTTTAATAAATGTTCCAGATTCTATAATAGAGATATCCGATCTAGTTCCTGCGGTGTCAATCATATAACCACCTACAATTCCTGAGTAATTGGCTGTAGTTTTACTTAAAGGATAAATCTTTAAAGTATCCCAATGGAACTTTATAGATGTAAAGCCCTTTGCATTTGCTTGTAAAATAGTCTTTACAGAATCATAAGATAATGCGGATGAATATCCAGGTGGAACCCAAAAAAAATCAGAAGAATTATCCAAATACTTAAACTCTGCAGTCAAGCCTTTTTTAGAAATATCATAATGATATTTTTCTAACATTAATTGTATTTCTTGAACAGACTTCTCTTTTTCTGCAATATTAAATTCATTGTTTTGAGTGCAAGAACTTATACCAAGAAATAATATGAGTAAAATGATAATTTGTTGTTTCATTGCAATTTGGTTTACAGTATAACGCAACAGTTTTTTATTCTTGAGTGTCTATTTTTCCTGATAGATGATAATTTGTAACTCATCAGGATCTCTTACATAAAGATATTTAGATCCCCAAGGACGATCAATAGGCCCCTTTGCTTTCCATTTCTTATGTAGATGCTCGGACCAATATGCTATATTATTTGTTTTGATCTGAATATCTATTTTATCATTCTCGATTTTTCTACTAAAGGATTGTTGAAAATAATAATGACCTTCTTTTATTTCTGATATTTCTAAAAAGGCATTACTGTTTTTATCCCCAAATCGAAGAATGCAACCTCTGTTCTCACTACTATATTCTTCTGCTATTGATAGTTTAAGTATTTGAGTATAAAAATGTTTTGAGGCATCGTAATTTTTGGTTCGTATAACAGTTTTTAAGCTTAATAAATCAATGGAAGTAGGTGATTCTTTTTCATTTTTGAATTCCATAATTTATCCTTTTTTAGATCCTATAATATCGTAGGTTTCTGATAAAAATCCTTAAGATTATGAGTGTATCTTAGATGATCCATTTTATTAATAACTTGAAAAACAGTAGGGTTCTTTTCATTAATCGGAACCAGCATTAAACTACTTTTTTTATTGCAGTTCACTCTTTTTTCTGAGGAATCAAATCGAACATCAAAATAAAATAAATACTTAGCAACCCAATTTATTTTTTTAAGAGCTTCTGTAGTATCAAATGTACCACTTAAATTTCTTAATTCAATTCTTTCTTTATGATTGACAATTGCATTTTTATATTCTACTGCATTTAGAGGAACTCCATCCAAAAATGGGATATAATTAATTTGACCATCCATAAATACCCATTTCTTTAATTCTGGAATATAAGCTTCTGATACAATATGACCAGCTCCATATGTTGTTGTTTCTACATCTTTGGTTTTAATCCCTAATGTTCTTGTAGGGATTCCTATTGAATTGAGAGCTGCAGACAGTACAATGCCATATTCAACACATCTAAATTTCTCACCTTTTTCTGCTTCTTTTAGGATGCTTATCACATCATTCTTTTCTGGTCTGTTATTTCCATCATGTTTCCATCGACTGTTGGTCCAATTTAGTAATATCAATGATTTTTCTATGTCACTATTTCCAGTACTGATTAACTCTTTAAGTTTGTACGTTTTTTTTAATTCCAATAACTCTTTATTGGTTTCAGGGTTTGGAAAAATCAGATCACACATTGATTCATCCTTAGACTCTATATCGAAAGTTACCGCAATGATTTTACTACTTGGGTATTTGTTGCTAGCACAGGAATTTAATACTAAGAGTGTTATTAAAATGATGTTTAGTTTTCTTATAATAAACCTAGGCATATAAATTTGAATTCAAATTAGAGATATACCAACAATATTATTAATTTTTAACAAGTAAATTATAATATTCTATTGTTCTTTTTTTGATCATTTAGAAACTTTTATAAGTTTCATAGGAGAATCAATTCCTATAAGTTGTATTACATTTTCATTCTTGTCCAAAACAAAACGAATCCGTTCCTTAATATCACCAACTTTAAAGGTGTGATTTTCAAGCAGCGTTAACTCCATTTTACCTCCTTTTGATTTCATTTGCCCATATAAAAGATTATTTTCCATCGTGATAGTTATATGTATATTACCTGCTTTATAGATGCCAAGATATTTAGAATACACACTAGTATCAATGGTTTTGTTGCTTTTAGGAGTGGATATAAAAGAGATTAAATGGTCGTAGTTAGAAGGATGTATTTTTCTTTTATTATTCTTTTTAGCATATTCTAAAGCCAATTTATATGCTTTAGAAAAAGCTTCTATACTTGTAGCTGAAATATGCGGGATAACTCCTGTTTTTTCAAAACTAGTTTTGGTTATAGCGTTAATCGTTTCTTCGCTAGATACTTGTATGGTAAAGCGATCATTTATTTCATGATGTGATGCACCATTACCAGCTCCAGCAGTTGTTTCTCCGATTATTGTGGCTCTATCCAAATGCTTAAGCATATAAGCAAAAGACTCTGCAGCTGATCCAGTATTAGCATTTACCAGTATGTATAATTGGGTGTTAGGTAGTTTAGTTCCTGTAATGTTTGGATCAGTAGAAATTCCGTAAGTATGATTGTGTAATGTACATCTATAATCCGAAAGGTGTATCGGTTCTTTAGTGTCAAAAAAATAACTAATATAATATGCTACCATATCCTCAAAACCGCCTCCGTTATTTCTGACATCAATGATAATGGCATCTGTGTTTTTTAAAAACTCTATAGCATTCGTAACTACTGGTCTTATGCTATCTAAATGTTGATGCTGTGTAAAGTGCTTAATTTTAAGGTATCCAATATTACCATCTAAAACCTTCATTTCGTTTAAACCATAATTCGTCCAAATCCCTGTTTTATTTACTTGTATTGGAGGAGAATCACTAGTAGTAAGTTCTCTTGGAGATCTATAAATCATATTCATATGTAAATCACCATTAATCGCTCTTAGATCTTGACTTAGTGAATCTGAAAGAATTTGTGGATTGGTAATAGTTGCATAATGACCCTCTTTATTTTTGTTACGAATGTGGGTTACAATTTGGTTTGCTATTTCTGGTTTAATATAATACCTAGGTACTATTTTCGATATTGAATCTATAATAGTATTTAGTTCATAAGCGAGTACAGGTTTTACTGGGTTTTGCTGGCCATATACTTCTTTGGGTACTGTAGAAACTATGGTCGTTATAAGAAATGTAAATAAAAATTTAGTAGCTACGTTTTTAGGATTGATTTTCATAAAACTCATGTTTTGATGGCGTAAAAATAGTAGTACTCAAGCATCAAAAATAGAATGAAATTAGCCTCTTTCTTAAAAATTCCTATACTCTTTAGGTAAAAAACCTGTATGTAGTTTGAAGGTTCTTATGAAATGACTTTGATCTGTAAAACCGCAATAAAATGCAATCTCAGAAAGAGAAAGTACAGTGTTTTTAATTAAATCAATACTTTTTTCAATTTTTAACTTACGTCTGTATTCTCCTAAATTGCAATAAAAGTACTTTCTGAAGTTTTTTGAAATGGTTACAGGATGAGCTCCCACCTGAATTCCAATTTCGTTTAAAGATATGTTCTCATTCCAGTTATCATGAAGTAATTGATTAAGTTGTATTACCCATTTGGGATGGTAAGAATAATCTTTTTCTTTTTGATATGAAACCAATTCGAGTAACAACGTTTGAAGATGTAAATAATTAAATTGATCTTTATGTAGTAATTCTTTTTGCATTTTTAGAATCAATGCTTTGGCATTCACATTAGTCAATATTGATTTTTTGATATCTTTTTCTGTAAGATCGTATTGTTTAAGAAAAGAACGTTCAATTTCGATATTAGCACTTTTTGAGATGGGTAAAGGAGAAATCCATCGATGTTTCTCTTCAGAATGATAAAAAAAAATACTTCCTTCTTTTTTACTATATGAAGTTTGATGTCTTGTCTCTGCCTTTCCTCCTTCGAATACAAAACAGATATGAAGATTCTCATGATAGTGCCACTCAGGATTATTTTTGTTAATTGCATAGAGGGTATTGGTTATAGTACTTCCATCCACGTAAGAACTATGCATAATATCTCCAGTATATTCACCTTTGTTTAGGACTATCATCTTAACTATTATCTATACAGAACTAATATATTAATTTGATAACTCTTAAATATAGAAAAACGAATTCTTAATTCATTTTTCTATATTTAAGAATTTCAGATTGTATACTACAATGATTGCAATCCAGGAATCTCTACCACTTCATTTACATCCTGATCATAATCTACACCAGCTACTTTAAATCCAAATAAATTAAAGAAATCATTGCTATATCCTTCCAGATCACCAATAGTACCTAAGGTTTCTGTAGTGGCATTATCCCATAGTTCCTTTATTTTAGCCTGAATATCTTCACGCATTTCCCAATCATCAACCCGTATTCTACCTTGATCATCGGTTGCAAGTTTTTCGTTACTATATAATCTATCGGCAAATAATCGTTGCATTTGTTCTATACAACCTTCGTGTACATTATTTTCCTTCATTATTTTATATAAAAGAGAAATATATAGCGGTATAACAGGAATTGCAGAGCTAGCTTGAGTAACCAATGCTTTGTTTACAGAAACATAGGCTTTTCCGTTTATATTTTTAAGAGCATCAGTAATACTAAATGCCGTAGCTTCTAAATGATCTTTGGCACGACCAATGGTTCCTTTTCTGTATACAGGTTCAGTTAGTTTAGGGCCAATATAAGAATAGGCTACAGTTTTAGCTTCAGGAGCTAGTAAATCTTCTTTTTGTAAAGCATCAATCCAGAATTTCCAATCTTCTCCACCCATAACAGTTACAGTGTTTTCTATATCTTCTTCTGTAGCAGGTTCAATAGATACTTGAGAGATGTTTCCTGTATGAAAGTCAACTGTTTTATTACTAAAAGAATTCCCTATAGGTTTTAAAACAGATTTATGTTTTACTCCTGTTTCTGGATGTACCCTAACAGGAGATGCCAGACTATAAATAACTAAATCTACTTGTCCAAGATCTTTTTTGATCAGTGCTATAGTTTGTTGTTTAATTTCCTTAGAAAAAGCGTCTCCATTAATACTTTTGGCATATAACCCAGCTTGATGCGCCTGGGTTTCAAAAGCGGCACTATTGTACCAACCAGGAGAAGCAGGTCTATTTGGTTTAGGAGGTTTTTCTAAAAATACACCAATGGTAGAAGCATTTGCACCAAAAGCACTTGTGATTCTTGATGCTAAACCAAAGCCAGTAGAAGCTCCAATAACTAGTACTTTTTTAGGACCATCAATAGCCCCTTTTGATTTTACATAATCTATTTGATTTAGTATATTTTGCTCACAACCTTTAGGATGAGCAGTAAGGCAAATAAAGCCGCGAGTTCTAGGTTCTATAATCATTGTGTAAACTTCTTTTTCTGAGTATACGAACATAGCCTAAAAAGTATCTATATCCAAAGAAATTAACGGCTTATTAGTTATTTTTTGATCATCAATACTTAGGAATTAAAATTCAAGAATAATGTTTTAAACATATGTGGTTTAGTTAATTGATTTTTAGTAAATTAGAAAACTCCTTGTCTATAAGCTCTCTATTCGTGTTAATTGGTTTTAGAGATTAGATATTTCTTTCTAAAACGATCACATGTATTGTGAAAATTACGTCTTAAATTAATTGTAAAACCTTAAAGCCATGGGAATTAGTAAAACAGAAGCAGGGAGCTATATCGGATACACTATGAGTTGGGATAATTTTGATAAACCTACCTTATATTTCACAAATGGGCGATATACCCAAAGTCATAAACATATTAATAATATTGGTTGGCATCTTAACGATTATTATCATTATGGGGGAAATATTTCCAAAGAAAAACATGAGTATTATACTTCTATTAGAGGAGAAAGAAACCCTGGAGATAGAGAAGCAAAAGAAAAATTTAAGGAAGAATTTAGACAAGGGCATTATGATTCTAAAGCAGATGATGCATTGTTTTTTGAGTGTTCTTCTAGCAATCATAGAAGTTGGTTAGGACATCCATCTCGTTCAAAATTAATTAAAGTAGGAAGTGCAGGTTTTAATTCAAAATATGATGAAGAATATGCTACAGGAGTTCTTAAAAATGGAATCAGAGTGTAGATATGTGACTAAGAAAACACCAACAAATCAGGTTCTAAGAATGTTTTTTTAGCTTTTTCAGAATTAAAAATATCAAAGCTGTAATGACTATTTATTAATTGCTTGAAGTTATAATTCAATTCTGGAAATTCGATTATAAAATTTTGAAAAGAGGTTGATGTTGATTTTTGTATAAAATGATTTACTATTTTGATTGCGGCAACAGTTAGTGTCTTATTAAATTTATCTGTTTCTCCTAGCGACACCACATATGCCAAAATCTGATTTGTAATCATATCACAGGCTACTTCAAGATCATAACTAGTAATATAAATCCATGCTAATCGGAGGTGTGCTTCATGAGTAAATAAAGAGGGATTAAGGCTACAATCTTTAAATCGTTTTTCGAACTCTAGATCATTAAAATCGTTATGTGTATTCATAGTTTTGAGTTGCGTTAATAGATTTTAAAAACAATAATTTAAGGATTGTTGGTGGTATTATTTGCTTAGTTTTTTAAGGTAAATAATGGTAAAGAGATTCTATACTTTACTACTAATAATCTAATGATAATAATCAACAAGGTAGTTACAATATAAGTAATATTTATTGGTGTTTTTAGTGAATACATGATCATAAAACATATTCCGCCAGCAATTGAAGCTGTAGCATATATTTCTTTCCTGAAAATTACTGGAATCTCATTACATAAGATATCACGAATTACTCCTCCAAAACACCCAGTCATTGTACCTAATGCTATGGATACAATAGGATCAAGTTTTGTTTGTATTCCAGCTTCTACTCCTATAATTGTGAAAATTCCTAGTCCTATAGTATCAAATAAGAAAACCGACTTTTTTAGATAATCTAGTTTATTTCTAAAGATAATTGATAGACAAGTAACACCTCCAATAAGATACATATTTAAGGTATTCTGCATCCAGGAAACAGGTGTTGCACCAATAAGAATATCTCTTAGTGTTCCGCCACCAATTGAAGTTACAAAGGCAATTATAAAAATTCCAAAAAGATCAAATTTTCTATTCATTGCGCTCAATGCTCCAGAAATGGCAAAGGCAATGGTCCCCAAAATGTCTAAAGTATCGAAAAGTGTCATTTTCTCAATTTTGGAATAAATGTAGGGTATCTAATCCAAATTATAATTCTTGGATCAAAATTTAGTGTTTTTTCATTCTATGCTAACATTTATTTAGGATATCTATAAGTCTATAACAATTCTTAATAACTTTAATGTAAGGTTTATCATCAAATTGCTACTTTTACATCAGTTAATAACGAAAAAGATTATGTCAGATACTATAGAAAGAATAAAATGCCTTATTATAGGTTCGGGACCTGCAGGATATACTGCGGCGATATATGCAGCGAGAGCTGATCTTAAACCGATTATGTACACTGGTATGGAACCAGGAGGACAGTTGACTACTACTACTGAGGTAGATAATTTTCCAGGATATCCTGAGGGAATAGATGGTCCAACAATGATGGTACAATTACAACAGCAAGCAGAACGTTTTGGGACAGAAGTTCGAATAGGAATGGTTACTTCTGTAGAGTTTAGTAAAGAAGTAGGAGGGATTCATAAGGTTACTGTAGATAATTCTAAACAAATTGAAGCAGAATCTGTTATTATTTCTACAGGAGCTACTGCTAAATATTTAGGATTACCTAGTGAACAAAAATTACGTGGAGGTGGAGTTTCTGCCTGTGCAGTTTGTGACGGATTCTTTTATAAAGGTCAAGATGTAGCGATTGTTGGTGCTGGAGATACTGCAGCAGAAGAAGCTACTTATTTAGCTAATATTTGTTCGAGTGTAACAATGTTAGTACGTAAAGATTATATGAGAGCTTCTAAAGCGATGCAACATCGTGTAAATAATACTCCTAATCTTAAAGTATTATATAATACTGAAGTCGATGAGGTTTTGGGAGATCAAGTAGTAGAAGGGCTACGTATGGTAAATAATCAAACTGAAGAGAAGTCAGAAATCTCCATAACGGGGTTGTTTATTGCAATAGGACATAAGCCTAATACAGATATTTTTAAAGGTCAGATAGATATGGATGATACTGGATATATTGTTACTGAAGGTAAATCTACTAAGACCAATATTCCAGGTGTGTTTGCATCAGGAGATGTACAGGATAAAGAATATAGACAAGCTGTAACTGCTGCAGGAACAGGTTGTATGGCGGCATTAGATGCAGAAAGATATCTTGCTACTGTAGAAACTGGTGAAGAAGTTTCTGCTTAAATAATAGCAAATAGGAATAAATTTTTTAGACCCGATGAGTTTTCAAAAACTCATCGGGTCTAATATTTTAAATGCTTGTTATGTTTTTAATTCAATTTAAGCCTGCTAGGACTATAATCTATTTTTTTCTTGTATAGAGTAGCTTCATTAGAAAACTTTGTCATATTAATGGTGGGTTCTCCTAGAATATAGATTTCGGTTCTATCAGAAGCTTCAATAGTAACTTCTTCATTCGATAGTATATAACAATCACTAGCGCCTTCAGCAATAATTGATGTTATATTTGAAGCTAATTTTTCACCGTAAAAATCTGTATCACTATCTGCTCTAACTAACATTGATTTTACTTCTCCTTCTAATTTTGCATATCCTTTCTGATATAAATCTATTTTTAAACTATCGGCTGTTATGATTCCTTTGAGTTCTGAACTTTCGTTTACCTGATAGAAAACTTCTTCTGAGTTAGTATGTAATTCAAGAGTAGCTTTTCCGTTAGCTACACCTGTTGTCTTACCTGTATCTACAGATAAAAACACCTCTGAGTTATCATTAGCCTCAATGCTTAATTCTGATGATTTAATTGGAGATAAAGACTTAACTTGTATCTTATCATATGCAGCGATTTTTTTTAATTCTGAAGCGAAAGAGATAGTTATATTTAATGCTTTAGCACGTCTAAAAAACCTAGTTGCTTTTATTTTTAGGATGCTATCCTGTATTTCTACTTCGATAAACTTTTGGAGATTACTATCTGCTTCGATTTTTATAATATGGTCACTATCCTCATCTATGGCAACTTCGAAGTTGTCGTATAATTCTATAGTGTGAAACGCATCAACGATTTTTTCTTCAGTCATTACAATTTTATTTCCTTTTACTTTCTCTTTCTGAGCATATATGCTTCCTAAGACAAAAGTTGAACATAGAAATATAAGAAGTGTTCTCATGTTGTGTGTGGTTTTATTTTTTAAACAATGTTTTTTAGGTTTAAGTATATCTGAGTATAAAATTTATCTATAAATAGACTAGTTTTTGGAAATATCGTTACAAACTCACTTTTTCAAAAGTTATACCAAAAAAGAATAGCCTCTTAAAAAAGAGGCTATCTTATTCACCATAAGCAAAGGGCGGTTAAGTAAAAAATGGTGTCTTGTTACTACTAATAGATTAATTTTTAGAAGTTTATTTCTTTTAGCAGTGATTTTTTAGTTCACTTTTTTTGCTTCTTCTGCAATCTTTCCGTTTTCACGAACGATCATTTTAGAAATAATTTCATTATTATCTCTTACAAACTCAAATGTAAGCGGGCTTTGTTTGTGAAAAAATAAGGTTTCTGTTTGCGGATATACAATCGCTTGCATCTTACCAGCTTTGATTTCTAAAGATTTGTTTTTTTTGGTAATAATAACGGTTCCTGTTTGTGGTGCTTGATACGTTCCTGTATATTGATCCAGAATCTTATGAGATAATGAGATTTCTTTTTTATCCGTATGCTGTGGAGCAGGTTGATGATCGTAGCTTAGTACTCTGGTCATTTTCCATTGCTCATTTTTATGTTGCCAGACATGAGTGAATTTCGCAATTTCAGCCAGTCTTTCTTTTGTGCCTTTTTCCGTAACATAAAAAACGTGCTCTCCAGTAATGATAGCTCCATAATTATGAAGCGGGAATACCTCGACACTGCCCGTTACAACTTCTCGGCGTACTCTTGGATTTTCTGGTTTGCACAACCCATTTTCTACACTAGACATCATATTAGAAAGTCCAGCAGTTAGACCTCCTTTATCGTGATAAAATTCAAAATCTTCTACAAAAAACGTTTTGAACGTACTGATATCACATGTGTTATAGGATTTCCAGAATTTGGTGTCTAATTCCAGAATTGTTTTTTCAAGAGAAGAGTCTGTTTGTGCTAGTATTACAGAAGGAAATAATATTATAAAAAGAAGTAAGGCTTTGGTTAGCATTGTTTTTAACATAATTTTCGTTTTTTGATTTACCTGAGATGAGCAGGTTGATTATTTTTTTTGAATGATCTTTTGAAATATAAATGGTATCCCTTGTCTAAAAATAGTCCAAACTAATAATGATGATATAGTTAGAACAATACCTATGCCTATTGGCAAAACGCCTCCAAAAGTATAAGTAAGACCTAAAATAAAGCCTAACAGGTTACCAGGAAGGTATACACGTAAGAGCAGAGAAATCGGTATAGGCAACCAAATTGCATATTGCAGCATGTTTTCTAAATCGAACTCCCATAACAGGGACATTAGGATACCAAAAATTAAGCTTCCTATAAAGCCATAAGTAATTTTTGATATACTATAAGTAACTTTGTTTTTGTTGTGTATCCAACTGCTTAATGAAATTAAAATCCAACTTAACAAAGGAATAGTGAGTAGTCCCCACAGGTTAGATATTCCTGGTAAATCTTCTCTTGCTAATAGATGATGAGTAGTTACTCCGCCATTAAAATATTCCCATAATACGTGAAGCCCAACTAAAGAAGTCACAATAACAATAAAAGGAAGTTTGTTGTCTAAGATTTTTTGCGTAAACATTTTTCTATAATCTTAAAAGTGAGTATAAAGAAAACCACCTGAAAAGCATAAATATCTAAATAACTTGTCTGTCAACAATGGGTGCTTTTCTGGTGGTTCTTTTTTTGGTTGGTGTGGTTGGTGTTGGTTGAATTTATTGGTTAGGGTATTTTTAAATTAATTTCTTCTTACGTTTCCTCCAGAATTATCTGTTTCAGAAACAGTTTCTGGATTTCCGTAATATACTACATCCGCGCCACTGGTTGCTTTTCCAGTAAATTGATCTTTAGCATGAATTCTAATAGATGCTCCACTGGTAGCTTTTGCGCTGGAGACTAAACTTAATAGATCGTCTGCTCGTATATTTGCTCCGCTAGTTGCACTCGCACTATGATTATCAACTTTTCCAGTTAGATCCATAATAGCTCCGCTTGTCACTGAAGTGGTTAGTGTTTGAGCTTTTACTTTAAGCTCTATATCTGCTCCACTTGTAGCGCTAATTGCAAGATCTTTCTGAACTACAGCTCCCTGAGATGTAACTCTGGCACCGCTGGTTGCTGATATTTTTCCTAATTTATCGTAAGATACATATACTGTTTTTTCATCAGCTTGATAAATGTTTTTATCAGAAGTAATATAGAGTGTTTCTCCTTCTACATATACTTCTATATGCTGATGCAGATTCTCATTTGCTTCAATAATTACTTTTCTATCTTTTTTATTTGTCAATACTACATCTAATCCTCGACTTGATTTGATAGTCTCGAAGTTTTCGTTAATAGTTTTTTCTTTTCGGATTACTTCTCCTTCTCCTCGGATTCCGTCAAAGGCTATGTTGCAAGAACAACATAAGGCAGAAAGGCATAATGTTACTAATATTTTAGCTAGTGTGGTCATGATTATGAGTGTTTTAATTTATTAAACTGTTCGTTTTGTTGATTGTAATTAATTTTCGGTTTTGATTTTTATTCCGTTCTCGTCTATTTTTATATCTACTTCTTCACTTTTTATTTGTACTCCATCTTCATCAATTTTAAGATTAGCATCTTCATCATCAGCATTTATATTAATCTTTAAACCTTCTTTGTCTTTGTCATCATCGTTTTCCCATTCGTTATGTTGCCATTCTTCTTTTGGACAATCGACACAAGTAAGTTTGCCATCTATTAATTTTAGATATTTTCCTTCTTTTCCATCAATGGTAAGGTAATCATCATATTTCCATGAGTTGTTATATCCTGATGTATTATCATCGGCTAAAACGGTCATACCTTCTGGTATAGAAATTATGATTTCGATTTCCTGATCATTGTATTTGTTTACATAATCAGTGATTGCATATCCATCTAATAATAAAGAGTTGCCTTTTACATCATAATTATATTGTATTGCTGCGGCTCTTTCTTTAGCATTATCATAACTGCTACCTTCTGCATTTTTTCTAATTGTAATTTTAGGAATTGAATCTTCTCTATTCTCTTTAATGAATATTTCAATATCCTGAATTACGATTACCTTATTATCATTTTGATCTCTTTTTATTTTAAAATCATTCCTATGATATAAGTTGCGTATATATCTATTGTTTCCTACCATTTTTATGCTAAGCGTATCACTAGAATCAATGTATAGACTTCTTGCATCCTCTATAACTTCTGCATCGTAAGCTTCTTGCGTAGCTTGACGAATTCCTACTATAGCAAGTCCTACAACCGATAGAATCCATACTGCTAGTAAGGCTAGTTTAGCTGGAGTACCTATTGATTTTAGGTTATTGATTACAATCTTTAATCCTAAAATGAATAAGAAGAAGAATGGAATACCCACAGCAAATAATGTAAGTAGTGAAACTAACCATAATGGTATATTAGGATGATTAACTACATCAATATATTCTGTAAAAGGTGTCTCGATAAATCCGAAAGTACCTACTGTAAATAAGCTAATAAACAGACTGATTAATGTGATTCCTGATACAATAATTAATAGTACTCCAATGAACTTTACGAAAACTTTCAGTACGACTAATAATACGTCACCTAATGCATCGAAAAAACTTGTAGAACCGCTTTTTACTTTATTACTGTATTTCTGGTAATCTACATCTTTTACTTTATCCGCAACATCGTTAAACCCTTCTTTGATTTTTTTTTCGATGTTACTAATATTGACAGCCTCTCCTTTCATAGCAAGAAAATCAGCTGTACTCCTTGCTTCTGGTACAAAAATCCAAAATGCAATATAGATGAGAACAAAAGCACCGCTAGAGAATACAGTAAGAAGAACCCATGCAATTCTTAACCAGATAGGATCTACTCCTAGATAATGACCTAATCCCGAACTTACACCAGCTATGTATCCTTTAGATAAATCTCTGAATAATTGTTTTGATTTTTGAGCTCTTTGATAAGATGGTTTTGGTTCATCCTCAAAAATTTCTTCGTCTAATCGGTAATCTTCTGGTTGTCCCATTACTTCGATTACTTCGTCTACTTCTTTGATTCCGATTACTTGTCTTTCGTTTTTTATTTTTTCACTGAAAAGCTCCGCGATTCGTGCTTCGATATCAGCAATAATTTCATCTCTACCTTGAGAGTCGGTAAATGAACGTTTTATCGCCTGAATATAGCGCTGCAGCTTTAAGTAAGCGTCTTCATCTATGTGAAAAAATATGCCTGCTAAATTTATATTGACTGTCTTGTTCATTTTTGTTTCTTTTTTTGTTTAGTAACTATGGTTACTGCATTTTGTAATTCGTCCCAAGTGGTATTTAATTCTTTCAGAAATAATTTTCCTGTTTCTGTAAGTCCGTAATATTTACGTGGTGGTCCCGAAGTCGACTCTTCCCAGCGATAACTAAGTAGTCCTGCGTTCTTAAGTCTGGTTAGTAAGGGATATATTGTGCCTTCTACAACTAACATCTTTGCATCTTTAAGGGTTTCTAAAATCTCTGCTACATAAGCGTCGTCATCCCTAAGAATTGAAAGTATGCAATATTCCAGAACACCTTTGCGCATTTGCGCTTTTGTGTTTTCGATCTTCATAAAACTGAATTTTTAAAAAGTTAAACTGTTCATTTTTTGATTAATGATTGATGGTTATTTAAATATATATTGATCAGTAAATACTACTCCAGCAATAAACACTGTAGATAAAAGGTAATTGATTAAGTTAAATTTTAAATTGTATTTCTGTTCTTTAGATGTTTTGATTAAAAGAATTAATAATGTAAAACCTACGAGTAAAGGTAATATCCAATATCCAAGCCCAAGCCATGCGCTAATTCGAGCTTCATCATTTGGGTTAAAAATAGATATAATCATAGCTAATACTCTAGAGTAAAATGCAAAGAATAAAAACGGATACCAATATTTATTTTTAGTTTTTTTGATGAAATAATAAATAACAAAAGCTTGCAGTATGGTAAATAATGGTCCTGCTGCACTTACCAATTGTTGATGCCAAGCTGATTGGTATTCTCCTTCCAACAAGAATGCAGAATTAAGCGTCATTCCCATTTCGTATCCTAAAAGTTTCCCAGTGATGAAGTGAGCCAACTCGTGAAAAAAGAAGGAGGATACCACAGCTATGGCAGTAATTAGAATATATTTTATGTTGATTGATGAATTCATTCTAATTTACTTTATAAATCTAATTGTTAAAGGGTATCTATATAATTCTTCTTTATTTGCTTTAAGTGCTGCAGAGATGATAAAAATGATTTCTAAAAAGAAACCTATCAATGCAATGACTCCTACAAATGATGCTCCTATTAATGTTCTAAATCCTCCACCATCAGAAAAGTTGATATTAAAACCATCATGGTGGAAAACATCATATAAAGATGCATCTCCAAGGATATTGAACATAAAAAAAGGAAAGGATATCATTCCGAGAATTACCGTGTATAATAATACACTTAATTGAAAATTGATAGCTTCCTTTCCATGAGTATCAATAAACTCTGACTTGTCTTTATTGGTAGTCCATAATAATATAGGAACTATAAAATTCCCGAATGGAATGAAGTATTTAGTAAATACCCCTAAGTGCATAAATGTTGCGATATTTTTGTGGTTGTTATTGGACATTTTAAAAAGTATATAATAGTTTCTTATGCAAATATATATCTAAAAGAAGGTATTATGCAAAACATAGTACCATATTTTAACATAAATTTATGATTTTAGAATGTTTTGTATGTCCATTCTTTTTCAATATTTTAGGGAAAACAAATATGATATTATGAAAGTTACTCCTAGAAAGTTTAATATGTTCTCTGTGTTTAAGTTACCGTCTGCCTGGTTATGTGGAGTGCGCGTAAAAAGTATTGATGAGGATCGCTGTGTGACTACTGTTAAACATAGATGGATAAATCAAAATCCCTTTAACTCTATGTTTTGGGCAGTACAAGGAATGGCGGCAGAATTAAGTACAGGCGCTATGGTAATCACTCAAATTCGAAAGAGTGGTAAAAAAATATCTATGTTGGTGGCCAATAATAATGCAACATTTACTAAGAAAGCAACAGGTAGAATCACATTTGTATGTAATGATGGATCATTGATTAAAGAAGCTATTCAAAAAGCTGTTGAAACAGGAGAAGGACAAACAGTCTGGATGAAATCTGTAGGTACCAATAAAGAAGGTATTGAAGTTTCAACTTTTAATTTTGAGTGGACGATTAAATTGAAAAGCTAATAATATGTTGGCCTAATAGTGACGTGAAATTTTATAGAATTAAAAAATAAATGTGTAACACTTTATGGTAACTTATTACATATATATTGAAGATATTCATTAATCACTAAAAATAATAACAAAGAATGACAGCACACGAAATCGACTACACCATTTATGGTGAAGAAATGCAATATGTAGAAATAGAGTTGGATCCTCAAGAAGGGGTAATTGCCGAAGCAGGTAGTTTTATGATGATGGATGATGGTATAAAAATGGAGGCAATTTTTGGAGATGGTTCCCAGGAAAATCAGGGGTTTGTAGATAAAATCTTTGGTGCTGGTAAAAGATTATTGACTGGAGAAAGTCTGTTTATGACTGCCTTTTATAATGAGGTTATTGGCAAAAAGAGAGTGAGCTTTGCTTCTCCGTATCCAGGAAAAATTATTCCTATTGATCTTACAAAATACGGAGGAAAGTTTGTGTGTCAAAAAGATGCATTTCTTTGCGCAGCAAAAGGAGTTTCTGTTGGGATAGAGTTTTCTAAAAAACTTGGAAGAGGTTTGTTTGGTGGAGAAGGTTTTATAATGCAAAAGTTAGAAGGAGACGGTATGGCTTTTGTGCATGCTGGTGGTACCACCGCAAGAAAAGAATTGCAAATTGGAGAGACTTTAAAAGTGGATACTGGGTGTATCATTGGGTTTTCTAAAGGTATTAACTACAATATAGAAATGGTAAAAGGCATAAAGAATATGGTTTTTGGAGGAGAAGGATTGTTTTTTGCAAACCTTACTGGACCAGGAGTGGTTTATATACAGTCTTTACCTTTTAGTAGGTTAGCAAATAGAATATTCGCGTCTGCTCCTAAGGCTGGAGGAAAGAGTAGAGGAGAAGGCAGTATCTTAGGTGGTTTAGGAGATCTTTTGGATGGCGATAATAGTTTTTAACAAAGTTAAATAAGGGTTAAAGAACGGTTTTTTAGTTTAATTTGACTATATTAGTAATATCAACTTTAAAAACTGTAAGTATAATCCTACAACTACTTGTTTTAAACCTAACATTTAAACCCCTATTAATTTATGGCGAGAGCAATGTTTGATTACACTAAAACTGTACTAAAAAAGGTTAGTTTTGATGTGAATCTATTTACAAAGGAAGTAATTAAAGCACTAAACAGATTACTCCCCCACGAGATTGAAGAATTAAAACTTTGGATTCAATCTTTAACTTTAAACAGACCAGAGTTAGAACCTTGTTTAATTTATCTAAAATCATAAAAAATTGAAAAGCGACTTTTTAGTCGCTTTTTATTTTTGATAACGGGCTTATTATTTGAACATTCTGAAATGTAATGGCCCCTTTTACAACTCCTGCAATAGTGGTATGTAGTGCTTCGATAATTTGCATTTTTAATTCACTTTTGTGAAATATAAGACTCACTTCTCTGGCTGGAGATGGTTCATTAAAATAATGTAGGTTTCTTTTTTCTTTATCGTTAATGTCTAGTGTGTGTAAATATGGCAATAAAGTCATCCCTAATCCTTCATTTGATAGTTTTACCAAAGTTTCAAAACTTCCACTTTCCAATTGAAAATGGTCATCATCATAACTTTTTTGTGTTTTGCATAAGTTTACAATTCCATCTCTAAAGCAATGCCCATCTTCTAATAATAACATATCCTCTATATCCAAATCAGTAATGTCAATTTTACCTTTTTGGTTCAGCCTATGACTCGGTGGAATATACCCTACAAAAGGCTCGTAATACAATACACGTTCTTTTATATTTTCATTTTGAAGAGGAGTAGCAGCAATTGCAGCATCAAGATGTCCATCTTGCAAACGCTCCATTATAGCTTCTGTGGTAAGTTCCTCAATTTTTAGTTTAACTTTTGGGTACTTTTTTATGAAATTATGCAAGAACATGGGTAATAAGGTAGGCATTACTGTTGGGATGACTCCTAACTTAAATTCGCCTCCTATAAATCCTTTTTGTTGGTCTACAATATCCTGAATACGTTCACTCTCATTTACAATATTTCTAGCTTGTTGCACTAGTTTTTTACCTACTTCTGTAAGTTCAATAGGTTTTTTACTTCTATCAAAAATCTGTATATCTAACTCTTCTTCTAATTTTTGAATTTGCATACTCAGTGTAGGCTGAGTTACAAAAGTCTTCTCTGCTGCTTTTGTAAAGTTTTGATGCTCGGCAACTGCTAGTACATATCGTAATTGTGTAATGGTCATGGCGTTAATTTTGGATCACAAAAATAGAAAAGCTATTGATAAAACTTATTAAGTATATGCTAAAAATTTATTTTTTCTATTGAGTTTTTTTAAGAAAAGTGTTTACCTCTCTCTTTTTAATTACACTAAACAGTAAAACTTATAATAATTTAAAAATGTCACAAATGAAAAAAGTAAGTAGATCTATCGTAGTATTGGGGTTACTAATGAGCTCTGTATTAATTTCTTGTTCAGAAGAAGATATTATTGATGAGTTAACAGGAGATTGTCTTTCGTTTAGAGAAGTAGAAACATATAGTGAGGCTCTGGAAAATTTTAATAATAATCCTACTGTTGAGAATTGTGAAGCGTATAAAGCAGCTGCCATCTCATATTTAAATGCATTGGACGATTGTCCTTTTATTGACGATGCTGATTTAGAAGAAGCTTTAAGAAGTGCTAGTGAGAGTAACTGTGAGGATTGATATTTATTAGCATTATACATATGCCGAGAAAGATTTTACTTATAAAGTAAAATCTTTTTTTTGTTAAAGGTGTATTCAATATTATCATACCGTTTTTAAGAAGGAATGAAAAGAAATTTTTAATGATTTTTTAAAACCATAATACCTTGTGATGTTGTTTAAAATATATTAAAATGCTTTTATTTAACATTAGAATTAGGAATATTGTGTTAAATAATGTATTTGCATGTATAATATTTATTTTTTTAACATTTAATTAGGGTTTTTAACTATTTGTAATTAGTTTCGCGCTTATTACACAAATTAATAACTCTATACACATGAAAAATTATGTTTTTAAAGTGGCAATTTTAGCTACTTTTCTTCTTTTCGTTAATGCTTTAAATGCACAAAAACTTATTAAAATCGGAGATGAATTTGATACAGATATCAGAATTACCAGTTCTTATCAAAAATTTAAAAAATCACTTTCTGGAGAGAAAAATAACCAACCAGAATTGGTTTTTCAAAAAGAGTTTTATTCAAAGAATTCATCTTATATCAAATTATATTTTGAAAATTTTGACCTTGCTCCTGGAGATTATATAGAAATTATAGGTAAAAAAAGTTATGAAACTTTAATCTATGGAGGGAAAGGAAAAATCGTAGATAACGAAATGACTATGATTAGTGATTTCTGGTCAAAAGTATTATTTGATGATAACATAGAACTTAAACTATATTCTTTTGGTAATGCAGAGAAGTATGCTGGTTTTGAAATCACAAAAGTAGCCTATGGATATACTGAAGATAGAATAACTGAACTCATGGCCCAAGATTTTCCTGAACAAAAAGCCATCTGTTCTAGTGACAATAAGGAACGAATAGCTTGCTATAAAGGAACCGAAATATATGAAAAATCAAAGGCGGTTTGCAGGCTCCTGGTCAATGGGATTTCTGCCTGTACAGGATGGCTATTGGGAAGTGAAGGGCATTTAATGACTAATAATCATTGTATTAGCTCATCTACTGGTTCTAGAAATACTGATTTTATATTTAATTATGAGTATCAGAATTGTACAGGAGGAAGTTCAACCAGTAGAGATGTGGTAGCAACATCTTCGACAATAATAAAAACTGATAAAGGTTTAGATTATACGTTACTACAGTTACCAGTAAACCCTACAAATACTTATGGTTATTTAAGTTTAAGTTCTCGTGTACCAGTTGTTGGCGATAGAATTTATATTCCACAACACCCTAGAGGACAAAGAAAAGATGTTTCTGTAAATACAGATACTGGTTTTGCTGAAGTATCCTGTGTAGGTAATTGCGCAACACCTAATGTGCCCGAAAAAACGATCAATTATTTTGCAGATACTCAAGGCGGTAGTTCAGGTTCACCCGTGATCGATTATAATACGAATTTGGTGATTGCCATTCATAATACAGGTGAGTGTCCAAATGGTTCTTTTGGACGATGTGACGATTTGATTAGTGCTATAGGAAGTGATATGCCTAATAATGGAGTTGATGGTACTGGAGGTGGAGATCCTGATCCAGACCCAGATCCTGATCCTATTTGTAATGCCACTGTAAACTCTTTTCCTTATAGTGAAAGCTTTGAATCTAATGATGGATGGACTCAAGTTACTGGAGATGATGGTAATTGGGTGAGAGATGCATCTGGAACTCCATCTTCGAGTACAGGGCCTAGTTCTGGTGCTGACGGAAGTTATTATATGTTTTTAGAATCATCTACCAATGGGAGTACTGGTCAAATAGGTAATAACGCAACTGCAATTTTAGAAAGCCCTTGTTTTGACCTTTCTGGGTTATCTAATGTTGCTTTTTCTTTTAGTAACCATATGTATGGATCGAGTATAGGATCTTTAAGTATAGAAGCTTCTGTTGATGGTATTAACTGGATTAGCTTATGGAGTGAATCAGGTAATCAAGGTAATCAGTGGAATAACGTTTCTGTAGATTTGAGTACTTATATAGATCAAACTGAACTTAGATTAAGGTTCGTGGGAACTACAGGTGCTAGCTATACTAGTGATATCGCAATTGATAAGCTAGTATTAAGTTCTGGAGGAAGCGACCCTGATCCTGATCCAGTTTGTGAGGCATTTAATTTTAATGATTATACCATTACAGCTTTTGCAAATCAAGATAGTTCGGGAGATTATTCAATAGAAGAAAATGGTGCTTCATTGGTATTAACAAATAATACTTGGAAGTATATACCTTTAGACTATACAGTTACTCAAAATACTGTTGTGGAGTTTGAGTTTACTAGTACTGCTCAAGGAGAGATTCACGGGATAGGTTTTGAAAATGATAATAGCTTAACATCTAGTAGGTATTTTAAAGTTCATGGAACTCAAAATTATGGAGTGACCAATTATGATAATTATACTAATGGAACTATAAAATATGTAATACCTATAGGTAGTTCTTATACAGGAAATATGAATAGATTAGTGTTTATAAATGATAATGATGCTGGGTCTGGAAATAATTCTACATTCTCTAATGTAAAAGTCTATGAAGGATCATGTGGGAATGTTAATAATAATGTATTTGAAGCGTACGATGCTAGAGTGGATATTTTAGGGGATGAAGATGAAGATACTTTTATGTCTATTCAAATTGCATCTAATCCTGTTAAAAAGGGAAATTTCCTGCAGTTAATTGGTACTGAAGTAGATTTATTAAATACTTCTTATACTATTATAAGTATAACAGGGCAAGTACTCAAAAAAGGGAATATTAATGCGGATCGATTGATTAATGTGGATGAATTTAATGTTGGCTTATACATATTAAGAATCGAAAGTGATGATGCTAAAATCAGTAAACGATTTGTAATTGAGTAGTTTTCATTTTAAAATAATGTAGTATTAAAAAGAGGATGCCTTTTCGGGCAACCTCTTTTTTGATTGATTAATTGATGAATATTTTGTTTGATTATAGCCTAATTTCTAATGCCAAATCCTCTGTTCCTACTGTAAATTTAGCATCACTCCACATTGGCGGGCCATAACTCATATTATTATTAGATATTCCGAAGCTTTCTTTTGGCATCCCATTCTCTTCAAAATCCATTCTTTGATTATTGTTTGCATCATGTACACAAGAGATTCCGTATTCGCCAGCAGGGATATTGGTGAATGTAATTTTAGCAACACCGTCTACGATTTCCCCTTTTGCAGATTTAATAGGAGCAGCTTTCATAAAAGTAGCTTCGTCATATAACCCGAAAAGTATAGCTCCATCGTTATTAGTTACGTTAGGAACAGTTACTGTAATGGTTACTCCTGTAGTGTCTTGCGCTTTGGTTACAAAATTTACTGCAGTCATTGCTAAAAATAAGATTAGAGTTTTCATAAGAGTTTAGTTTTTTGATTTTCTATTGTTTTGTTTTGATGATTCAAAAGTCTAAAAAGCGTATGCGTATTTATAAAGTATCTAACCGAATTGTAGAAAAACTGGGATGAAATGTATCCAGGTTTATTAATTTCAAAAGAAATTAATAAACCTGGATACATTTTTTTAAACTAATTGCTTATTGATAGATTAAAACTTGTCATTTTAAATTAAGCCGCTATTACTTCATCATTAATTTCTAGAAGATATTCTTTAAGTGATTTTTCTTCAGAAAGCCCCATTTTTTTTAATGCTCTATTCCTACCTGATTTTATAGCACTAATACTTACGTTTAACAAATTAGAAGATTCTTTGAGAGATAGCCCTAGTTTAACAAGTATACAATGTCTAATATCATTTGGCGATAGTTCTGGATGTCTATTTTTAAGAATTAAGGTAAGCCCTGGATATTGAGATGTCAGGCGTTCTGAAAAGAGCGTGTCATCCGCAGATTTACGTAAAAAAAAGTTTAAAGATTTTTCTATGCTCTTTAATTGAGAGCTATCATTTTTTCTAATAGCTACAGATAGTTTTGTTTTTATACTCGATAACTCTTCAGTTTTTTTGCTTTTATCCATCATTAATGCTAGTAATTCTGTTTCTCTAACCTTGATGTGGTTGGTTAAAATTTCTTTTTCATTTTTCTTTAAGAATTTTATCTCTTTTTTGGTTTTTTTATATTTTATAAAAAAGACTATAGAAACTATCAAAAGAACTAATGCAGTTATTAAGTATGAGATGTATTGTCTTTGTTTATTATTTAGGATAGTTAATGCCTGAACATCAATAAGTGCTTTTTGCTCATTTTTTTGATGTTTAGCTACTTTAATCTTTTCATTAAAGTATTTAGAAAAATATATTTTCTCTTTTTTATGCAAGCTATCTTGTACTGCTACTTTTTTTAATAATGTTTCATTCATTTTAGAGTAATTATTTTCACTCTTATAGATTTCGTATAAATTTTCATATAATTCAGGGAGCATTGTATAGTTTGAGTTATTGGCAATTGCTTGCTCAATATATTTTTTTGCTGTTTTATAATCTTTTAGACCTGCATACGATTTTGATAGAACAGTAGCTAAGTTTCTATCCAGGGTTGTACGATCAATATTTGTAGCATTTTTTTGTAATTGCAATAAAAGGCTTAGTGCTTTTTGATATTTTTTTTGATGTAATAAATTGTTAATTATGATTATTTTGTCTCCATAGATATTATAATCATCCAGTCCCTCTTTTTGCGCAATTTTTATAGATTTATTCATGTATGCTGTACTAAGATCATATTTTTTAGACCTACTATATGCTATACCTATAGAATGAAATAAATTTGATTTTACAGTATTTTTGATATCTGATGTATCCTTGAGACGAGATTCTAATATCGCTAATCCTTCTATATTTTTATTATTATTTAATAATAGTCTAGATTTTCTAATTTCCCAGAGTGTTAATTTGTTGATATCATTTTTATCTACATATTGTTCAATATTTAGAAAGGCTTCGTAGGCCGCTTCTTTAAGTCCGAAGTTATATTCATAGGTAATAGAAGCATTAGAATAATGCATGACACTTAGATCTTTTTTAGCATCACTATCTGGAGCATTTTCAAATAGTTGTATATAATATAAAGAGCTATCAATATTGTTTTTACTTGCATAATAATAACTAAGGTTTTCATATGCGACCAATTGTCCTTTTTGATACTTAATTGCTTTTGATTGTTTGATAATATCATGGTAAAATTCCTTGCCATCTTCAGAAACATCGAACTGTCTATTCTTTAATTGTTTGTAAAGTTGACTGCTTTTTACAGTATCAATGCTATGCCCTTTACTTTGAGGAAATATATACAACGGAAAAATAACGAATGCAATAAAATGTCTAATAAGCATATATCTTATTTTGTTTAGATAATGATTTATAACGAATAATTTACAAAATATATTTTTTAATTGAATGTGGTGTTTTTTGCTAATGCAAGTAATCATAGAACATACAGATTAGCCTAATTGCTATAAAGAATAATTTTCATTAAAATTTTAAAATACTGTTTATTAGATGTTTATATTGTTTTGCAACCTAATTGCAACCCTGTTTTTTTTACAAAGCGAACTTCTTGCATACCTAAAAAAATAAAACCTAAGGACTTATTATAGTTCATTTGTAGTGTTGATCAACATTAATTTTTTTTAGTAATCGTAAAATTTTTTAAAGATGAGAAAAGCAAAGAGAATATTAGTAATTATCTGTATCGTATGCTATGGCATAGGGAATTCACAAGAAGGTAATATCCAAAGAGAAGTAGAACCTATGAACTTAAGTAATTGGGATCAAAAAAGTTCCTTAACGGATAGAGAAAAAGCGCTTAATGAGTATATCTCATTGTTTACAATGCTCCATGAAGTAAAAGAAGTAACAAAAGTAGCTCGAAGTAAAGGGATAAAATTGGAGGGGTTGAAAAAAGAGCTTTTAAGTGAAAATTCTTCTTTTTCTAAAAGCGCAGATTTAGGAAACAAAATAAAGGCTACTTTAAATAGGTTTAATGGAAGATCATTTGCCAAATCTGGCAGCTTGAGTAAAAAAGATGCTATAAGTGCTTTTCTTCCATTAGTAATGGACTCTTCATTAGATGTATTAGCCAAATCAGTAGCTACTGCCCCGTTATCACAAAAAGCAAGTATTACCTATGACGAAGCAATTCGTACGTTGGAATTTTCAGCTTCAGAAGAGTGTAGAGATACTTATTCTATATGTCAATTAGGAGCTATCCAGGAAACACTATCTCTAGTAAGTGTGCAATTTAGTGCAGCTGGTGCTTTTTTCTTGATAAGAGAAGCATATACTGCTGGAGCTTTGACACCTATAAATCTCGTTACCTTAGGTATCTCTGTTAGTGCAGCCCTTATAGCTGATGTTATTGGATTGGTAAAAGGGTATAGAGAGTGTTCATTAGCCTATAGAGTATGTGAAAGAGATGCAAGTATTGAACCAACACATTAATTTAAAGTATAATCAAAAAATAGTAATAAGATGAAAAATATAATCAAAATGGTAAGTAGCGTTTTATTCATAAGTATGATATGTATAAGTTGTGAAAAGGATATAGAAGAAGAAATAGTTGTAGCATCAACAGAGCAAGATGATGATGCTATCTACAATTGGGACAAGAATTTATCAGAAAATGATAAAAGAATAATGGAAGAAGTGAATGATTGGTCAGAGAAAGAAAGTAATGGTGTTAATCAGAGTACTCAGAAAAGTGAAACTACACATCATTTGATACATAATTATGAAAAGAAATTAGTAGCTACGATTTATAGATATCGTAATCACAATGATCCCGCTCCAAGACAGATTTGGGCGCCTCAATACTGGGCACAATTTAATTATATAGTGCAAAAGGATGAAATCCAATCCATCGCTTTACGTCCTAATACAAAACTGGTTATTTATGATACTTGGGGAAGGCACGCAATGACAGTTGACAATAGAAATAGAGGTGCTTTTTATGATGGAAATTTTGACTACGACTTAGGGGTTGCTAATATACGTGTAAGAGTAGCAAAAGGATATAAATTAGCCTTTTTTACAAACGAAGATAAGATGCAGCGCATTGCTGGATTAGCATATCAACATAGTAATTTTCATGGTCAGTATATACCTATTTGGATGGGTGGTGGTATAATGAAACAAAAAATTAAAGGCAATATAAGCTCTCTTAATGATCAATTTAGCTCATTTAAATCTGTAAAATATAGTAAAGCAGGTCAAGTAATCTTTAGTGAAGATTATAATAATGGTAAGCACCGAGAAATAGCCTTTGCAGGAGCTTTTTCAATACCTCAATTTCGTTATCACGATCGAGCGTCTTCTATCCATGTATTATGGAAATAGTCACAAGTATGTTAGATTAAAGAATTTTCATTAAAGGATTTGCACTATGTAATTAAGAAGTATGTACAAGATATTTTATCTTCTCCTATAGAAGTACGTGGTATAATTTAATCTTTTAAGATATTGTTTTTTTGCCCTATTGGGTTTGTCAAAAGCCTAGAAAAATCTTTCTTGACTTTTGGCAAATTCATTTAGGAATTATTAGTAGCTCAATTACAAAAAAAATACTTGTGATAGTTGTTATTTACAATGATTTTGCTACAAAAGCCCTCTAGCTTTAATCTCCAAATATTTATTGATAGTATTTACCGTAAGATCTTCTGGAGAAGTTAATACAGTCTGGATACCATGTCTTTGTAATTCTTTTACCATAACCTTTTTATCATAAGCAAATTGTTGTGCGATGGTTTGGTCATAGATAGCCTGTAGATCTTCAGCGTTTTGATGTATCAGTTGATGTAGTTCTGTATTTTCAAAGAAAATGACAACTAAAAGATGTTTTTTAGCGAGTGCTTGTAAATATGGAAGTTGTCGTTTTAAGGCTGAAATATGCTCAAAATTTGTATAAAACAATAGAAGACTACGGTGATTTATTTGTCTTTTAACGTGTGCATATAATAATCCAAAATCAGCATCTAGAAACTGTGTTTTTATATTGTATAATGTTTCGGATACATTATTAATATACGTCTTCTTCCTGCTAGCAGGTAAAAAATTACTGACCTTGTTAGAAAAAGTAAGCATTCCTACTTTATCATTTTTTTTGAGGGCAATATTAGAAAAAGCTAGTGTGCTATTTACCGCATAGTCTAATAAACTCAATTCTTTAAACGGCATTTTCATTACGCGACTTTCGTCAATTATGGAATAAATTGGCTGTGATTTTTCGTCCTGAAACTGGTTGATCATTAGATTACCATGTTTGGCAGTAGCTTTCCAATTGATCGTTCGCACATCATCTCCAGTAACATATTCTTTAATTTGTTCAAACTCCATTGTATGACCAATGCGTCTTATTTTTTTCAGTCCAAATTGTGTCAACTTATTGTCAATAGCAAGAAAATCATATTTTTTCATCTGGATAAAAGAAGGGTATACTTTTACCATTGCAGATTTGTCAAAACTGTATCTTCTTTTTACCAAGTTGATTTTGGTTGTGGTGTAAATATGCAAATTACCAAAAACGTATTCACCTCTTTTTACAGGACGTAGTGAATACTCAAAATCTAAAGTTGATTTTGGTTTAATCGTTCCCGTCTTTAAAAAATCACGCTTTTGAAACTGGATAGGAATCTCATCTATTATTTCAGTATAAATAGTAAAAGGATAATTGCTTTTTACTCGTACTGGAATGGCATTAAAATCGCTGTTTGAAAATTTTTCAGGAAGCAATCTATTTGCTTCAATTCCATTTTTACTATTAAAAAGGATGACAATATCAAACAAGAAAGTAATCATTAATCCCCATACCATTAACCAGGCAAATGGATATAATACATGAAACCAATATGATACTAGAAATAGTACCGATATGATGGCAAGTATATAAAATACTCTTGAACTTAGGTATAATGATTTATAGAATTTGATCACAATTAACGTGGTATTTCTACGGATTGTAAAATCATTTCAATAACATTTTCTGTGGTCATCCCTTCCATCTCACGCTCAGGAGATAATATTACACGATGGCGTAAAACAGGGAACAATGCTTTCTTTATATCTTCTGGAGTAACAAAATCTCTACCATTAATTGCAGCAAACGCTTTTGAAGCATTCATTACTGCTATCGAAGCTCGAGGAGAACCTCCAAGATATAAATGAGGGTGCGTTCTAGTTTTAGTAACGATCTCTGCAATGTATCCAAGAATTTTTTCTTCTATAATGACTTCTTGTGTCTTTTCTTTATATTCTACAAGCTTTTCTGGTGTCATCACTGCTTGTACCATTTCCAATGGTTTTTGAGATTTTCTTTGATGATGTGTTTTTAGAATATCTATTTCTTCCTGTAGTGATGGATAATCGACTTTAATTTTAAACAAGAAACGATCCAACTGTGCTTCAGGTAATGCATATGTACCTTCTTGTTCGATTGGGTTTTGTGTTGCTAACACCATAAAAGGAGGTTCCATCACATATCGAATTCCATCTATTGTTACTTGACGTTCTTCCATAACCTCAAATAAGGCAGCCTGAGTTTTTGCTGGTGCACGATTGATTTCATCGATCAACACCATATTAGAAAATATAGGTCCTTTTTTGAATTCGAAATCGCTATTTTTCATGTTTAATACCGATGTTCCTAATACATCACTTGGCATTAAATCTGGAGTAAATTGAATTCTATTAAATCCTGTTTTTAATGTTTTAGCAAACAATTTTGCTGTAACAGTTTTAGCAATTCCAGGAACTCCTTCTATTAAAACATGTCCATTGGATAAAAGCGAAACAATTAATAGCTCAATAAAATCTTGTTGTCCGACAATTACTTTAGCTAATTCGGTTTTTAATTTTTCTACTGCTTGTTGTAGCTCACTAAGGTCAATGCGATTTTCGAAACTGATATTGTCAGATTTAGATGTTGTATCAGTAACATCTTGCACATCATTTGTTGCGTTAGGATTTTCTTGCTCTTCCTTTGGGTTTTGTGCTAAAGGATCGTTCTGTAACTCTTCGTTTTCCATATGTTTTTATTTATTCTCAAAAAGAGAGTCTTATATATCGTTTCTATTATGATTTATTTTTAAACTCGACGATCATATCATACAATCTCGTCAATTCTTCTTTCGTAATATGTGCTTTTCGATGCAGCTCTTCAAAATACTTAAATAATTTCTTAGTATCTTCTAAATCATTATTACTTCTGGCAGAAATATCCAATAACATTTTTTCGTCTAAAGTATTAGTAGGTATTCTAAGATCATGATGTACATAATCTAAAAAAAGAAGGTTTTGTTTTTCTACAATTTCTTTATGCTTCCCTTTTTCATAATACATCGCACTAATTGTTCTGGTAAAAGCTAAAGTTTGATTTTTTAGTGGTGCGATAATTGGGATGCTTCTTTGTTTTCTCTTTCCTTCAAAAATAACAAATAATAAAACTCCAATAATCAATATATAATATGCCCATTTTAGGTATCTATTTTTAAGTAGAAAAAACAAAGGAGACGAATAAAATGTCTTTCCAGATTTATAATAGTTGTCCCAAAGGATATTTTTAGTTGAATCTACATACGCTAATACGTTCTGAGTATATTCATAATTATTCTCTGTTAACATAAAGTAGTTACCAAAAGCTTCTGGAAATGAATGAAGCAATATTTCGCCATTTCCGAACGATTGTTTGATATAGTTTAATTTTGGATTTTTAATCTGTAAAGTATCGTTATATAGTTGGGTAACTCCAAGGATGGTAGTATTGATAGTATCTATCTCACTAAAAAACGGATTAGAGATGTCACGATCGTAAAGAAAAGGCCTTTCTGTTGTTAGATTTTTATTTACTAGTTCTACCAAAGGTTTGGTAGAAATATCGTCGAATGATACCATGTTATCGGTATCAATTAATAAGGTATCTAATAAATTACTACTAATTGATTTTGCAGAAATAAATAGTGTATTACCTTTTTCTACCCAATTTAATATCCTGTCTAATTCACTATTATCAAAACCTATAGATCCATTCACAAAGAAATAGGTGCCTGATATGGTATCATTATCCAATAAAAACTCATAAGGAGGTTTGTTAATATCCTTTACAATATCATCACTAAAGCTTTCCTTAATCAAATTATAAGAAACAAATGTTCCTAATGGAATCTTATCTGTTTTAGCATAGCTAGGAAACCAGTTTACAGGTTCTGGTTCACTTGCTTCCAAGAAAGTAAGTAAGCCAATTGCGGCTATAATAATTATGATGAATATTTTAGACTTTTTACTTAGCAAATTATGTGTGTATACTATTTGTGATCGATTTAAATTTTTGTTGCGCTTGATGAAATGATTTTTCATCAACTTCAAAACTACCATACCATATAAAATCATATAGTCGAGTAATGTTTCGAAATTTATTTTTTAAAGAATCATCGGTAAGCTCTTTTAAGTAATCAGTATTGGTTTTTTGGGCTTCCCAATTGATGAGTTCTGTGTCTGACAGTTTCTTGAGTACAGAAAGATAATAATACCTAATAGCTAGCCTATAATTATTCTCTTTTAGCGCAAGTTCTATTAATTGTTGAATGTCTTGATTTTGGATGATGTCTTCATCTTCAGTGAGCACTACTTGAGGAGCTTCTTGTTTTTCTAAAAGTATATCTCTGGGATTTACTTTCATAAATAGCCAACCTAACAAAAACAATACACCTATTACAATGAGATATGGTAAAATTTGTAATATAACACCCCAGAAACCAGTAATTTTTTCTACCCCAAACAACCATCGGATAAATTTACTCCAGAGTTGACTAACCCATTTTTTAAACTGCGTCCAGATATTATCAGGTTCTTGATATTCTGTATAGTCAAAATCACTGTCATCTCGTAATTCCTGAATTTTATCAGAACTAAATTTTCTAACCTCCTTACTAGAATCAAGATCGTACACGATTTCTTTTGTTTCAGCTACGTCGATAGTATCTTGAGTCTCTGCAGAAACAGAAAATGATAGTAATAATAGTAAAGAAAGCAGTGCTGTTTTCAAATTATTCGGATTTTCCTAAAGAATCGATTTGTTCTAGTGTTCCTGTATGATGTTTTCTTTCGTTAAGATTAAAATATATAAAGGCACTAGATATTGAAGTAAAAAGATATATAATAATGTACTGCACGACAGAAGCCAATGTATTCAATACAATAAATACCCAATCAAACATACTCGATGGATCAGAAAATGTTCCTTCTGTTGCAGCAGTAAATGTTTTAAAAAATGTATACATAATTGCAGGGATTGAAAATACCATACTAATTACATACGATAATATTCCTATCACAAGAAGTGTGGCAAAAGTAATCCACCATTCATTTTTAACCAATTCAAAACTTTCTCCAATAGCATCAAACACACTGGATTTGCGAAAAACCAGAATTGGAAAAACAAGACTTAGAGGAACATAAAGATATATTCCTGGCAGTATACACAATGCAAGTCCAATCATAGTCATTATAGATGAAAGAATAGCCAGACCCATAATACTTCCCAGATCTTTCTTTACACCATCTACTACAAGTTGTTGATCTATTACTCCATCATGATCTATATAAACTTTGATGTAATGTAAAACAGTGCCAAAAATTAATCCATAAAATAATAGAACACTTACTAGCATAATCAAAACTGATATTATTAAGCTTCCAGAATTAAATAGTTCTGAACCTCCACCGATATTAAACGGATCCATAAGATTAGATGAAGCATAGGTATAATATCCGATTGATAGCAAAAGAATTATAAAAACAACACCTGATGTTTTAAGTAATACTGAAAATAACGTTTTGAAGTTAGTTCTTAAAAATGCAAATACATCTGTAAGAATATCTCCAAGTTCTCTTTTCTTTTTAAAATCTATGTATTGATTGTTCATAGTAATGATTTTTTATATAATTGTCTGGGGTAGATTACGTAATAAAAAAGAATTAGCCCTAAGGACCCACCAATAATTAGAATTGCTAGCCAATCTGGCATTTCTGTATGTCGTGTTACAAAGCCTTCTAGAAACCCTGCAATAATAAAAAATGGGATGGTGCTAATCACAATTTTCAATCCTGCTTTTACACCTTTTACAAAAGAAGTAAGTCTGGTATAAGTTTTAGGAAACAAAATAGAATTACCAACCACTAATCCAGCACAACCTGCAATAATAATAACCGATATCTCGATGGTTCCATGAATCCAAATGGTTCTGACGCTTTCCCATAAAAGTCCTTTCTCATAAAAGAAATATTGAAAAGAACCTAACATGATAAAGTTTTGCATGAGCATAAAAATAGTGCCAATACCTAACGTGATACCTAATATAAAACAGTTCAATGCTACTCTAATGTTGTTTATTGTAATCCCTAGAAACATATTCGTTTCTCCCATTTTCTTATAAACAGCCATAGGATCATCGTTCTCAATATTTTCTAGCGTCATATTTACGTATCCGTCACCTAAAATAGATCTTACAAAAGCTCCATCTGTTGCAGAAGAGTATACTCCAATAGCTGTAAAAAGCGCAGAAACTAAAAATGCAATTAACAGTTGACGTTGATATTTATAAAATTCTAAGGGAAATTCTTTAACCCAGAACGAATAGAAACGATTTTTCTTTTCCTTTTTAGTTTTATAGATTTTTTGATGAGCGTTTGAAGCTAGTCCGTTTAAGTAGTTGAATGTTTGGCTGTTAGGGTAGAAAGTTCTTGCGTAACTCAAATGATCTGTTATCTCAATGTATAAACTGGAGAGTTCATCTGGAGTAATTTGTGCATTATTAAGCAGAACACTTTCAAATTTTAACCATTTATCTTTATTTTGCTTCACAAAAGCCGCCTCACGCATGGATCAAAAATTAGGAGCTTCAAAGAAACATAATTAATGGATAATTTTCAAATAGAAACAGCGCAAAATGTAAGCATTCAACAAAATGCTGCAGGAATAGGGGAACGAATCTTAGCATATTTGATCGATCTTCTGATTATTATCGCTTATTTTATCGTTACACTTTTTTTTATCGGAGTTTTGGATTTGGATGTTGGAGACCAATGGGCTTTTTGGTTAATGATAGGTCTTCCTCCTTTTTTATATTTTCTGTTATGGGAAACTTTTTGGAACGGAAGAACTCCAGGAAAAGTTTCTATGAAACTTAGAGTAGTACGATTAGATGGTTCCAGACCAGCGTTTTCTGGATATTTAATTAGATGGTTGCTTAGGTTGTTAGATATTACTTTGGCCTCTGGAGGTATTGCAGTAGTTGCGATTCTTTTTAAAGGGACAGGACAAAGACTTGGTGATATGGCTGCAGGTACTACGGTAATAAGTGAAAAACAAAAGGTAAAGTTTCATCAAACGATTTTGGTGGATATACCAGATGATTATATGCCTTTATATCCTCAAGTAACTGTATTTAGTGATGTAGAGATGCGTAAAATAAAAGGAATCTATCAGGATGCAAGAAGAAATGGAAATCATAATATTATTCTGCAACTAGCAAATAAGGTAAGTGGACTTATGGAGATTACTCCGCAAGAAAAACCAGTGCAATTTCTTTCTAAGGTACTAGAAGATTATAATTATTATACCCAGAAGCTATAAAAGAAAAGATTTATTATTTTTTGTAATTGATTACAATAACTTGATTTTTGATTATTTGAAATAATTATAATTTGGTACTTTCTCCAAACTCCAAACTTATTTAATCACTTCTGCTTTGATGAATATATTTTCTTTTGGCCATTCACTACTGTCAACGGGAACATTAGAGATTTTGTCTGCAACATTCATTCCTTTCACTACTTTACCAAATATTGTATGTTCTCCATCTAAATGATAGGCTCCTTGTTTAGCAATCACTATAAAAAATTCATAAGGAGTAGAACGATTAGAAGGGTTGTTAACCCATTGCTTGGATAACGCAACTGCACCTCGATTATGCTTTAGCCCTTTTATAGGTTCTTGTGGTAATGTATAGTCGCCAATATCGAAACGTTTTTGGGCCATTTGTTTACGATCACTGTTTCCTCCCTGAATTACAAAACCTTTGGCCACACGATAAAAGAAAGTTTCATCAAAATACTTTTGTTTTACCAAATAAATAAAATTAGCACGATGAACTGGAGATTCTGTGTAGAGTTTTATATGAATTTCTCCATATGTAGTATTAATACGTACAAGAGTTTCAGGATTTTCTTCACCATATTGTAAAAGAAAATCTTTCATATTTTGGTTTGTAAGTTTAAAAGATTCCTTCTCAGGTACTGTTAAACTATCATTTTTTTGTGTTGCGTCATCTACTAAAGTATCTGTCTTATTTATCGTTTTTTTTACTTCAATACTATCTTTCTTAGAAACAGCGTGCTGTTTATTTTTTTTAGAATGTGTATCTTCACAACTACAGAATATAAAAAAAACTATAAAACTATATACTAAAATTACTCTGGTAAATGACATTCGAAACATTTAAAAATTTGATTCCAAAAATACAGAAAATGTCAGTACCGGGAGAATCTTCTCATTTTATTATGGCTCCTGAAATCAGAAGACAAGAGCTTTATAAAATTAAAATCGAAGAACAGAATCCCAGGAATGCTGCAGTATTGATGCTTTTTTACCCTAAAGAAGATCAGGCGTATTTGGCATTGATTTTACGTCCAACATATGAAGGGGTGCATTCTGGGCAAGTAGCATTGCCAGGTGGTAAAGTAGAGGAATTTGATGAAAATTATGAGTCTGCTGCATTGCGGGAAACTTGGGAAGAAATTGGTGTTAAATCAGATACGGTAGATGTACTGAAACATTTAACTAAGGTTTATATTCCTCCATCCAATTTTTGGGTACATCCTTTTCTTGGATTGACTAAAAAGATGCCAGATTTTGTTTGCCAGGAAGAAGAAGTGGCTGCCGTGATAGAGGTATCAGTGGCACAATTACTAGATGAAAGCAATGTGGTATCTAAAAAATTATCAACTTCTTATGCAGAAAATATCGAAGTACCTTCCTTTGAATTAAACGGTTACGTTGTTTGGGGTGCTACGGCAATGATGCTTAGTGAACTTAAAACCTTCCTAAAATCTGCGTTAGATGCATGATTTTGTATATTTGGCTCCTGTTTTCTTCTGAATATTTAGAAGAATTTAACTGAAATGTTATCTGTTATTTAATTAATTGTGATTAGTTTTAAGTATAACTAATTGATAATAAGTTGCATTGGTTTGCGCTTTAGAGAATAATAGAGACAGAAAAATTGAAATTATTTTATGGGGTTATTTAAAAGAAATCCTTTTGGACATATTTTATTCCTAAAAAAATGGCTCATCCGTATTATGGGTACTATGACTCATAGACGTTATCGTGGTTTTAACGAATTACAAATAGAAGGAAGCGAAATTTTTAAAAACCTTCCTGATAATAATGTGTTGTTTGTTTCTAATCATCAGACCTATTTTGCTGATGTAGTTGCAATGTTTCATGTGTTTAATGCAAGTTTAAGTGGTCGTACTGATTCTATAAAAAATGTAGGCTATTTATGGCAACCTAAGCTTAATCTATATTATGTAGCTGCAAAAGAAACCATGAATGCTGGTTTATTGGCAAGAATATTATCATATGCTGGAGCGATTACTGTAGAAAGAACTTGGAGAGAAAAAGGAAAGGATGTTAATCGTCAGGTAAAGATGAGCGACATTACGAATATAAAAAGAGCATTAGAGGATGGCTGGGTGATTACATTTCCGCAAGGAACAACCAAACCTTTTAAACCTATCCGTAAAGGTACTGCCCATATTATTAGACAATATAAACCAATTGTGATTCCGATTGTTATTGATGGTTTTAGAAGATCTTTTGATAAAAAAGGTATAAGAATCAAAAAACGAGGAATTCTTCAATCAATGGTTATCAAAGAACCTCTGGATATCGATTACGAAAACGATTCTATTGATGATATTGTAGGCAAACTAGAATATGCAATAGAACAACATTCATCCTTTCTTAAAGTAATTCCACAAGAAGAATTAGAAGCTGAAGAAGAATTAAATAAAAAACGACAATGGGAGTATTAATTTTTCAAATTCCTATTATGCTTTTTGTTAGCTAGCTAACATTTTTGATCATACCACTCTGTTAAGATATTCTTGTAAGAGTGTTAATGTTTTTGTAAACTACATAAAGCGATTGTTCTTTTTTTTGTTTGAAAAACACTTATAGTGTATTGATTTTCAATGTACTATACGTTTTTTTTTATGCCGCTATCCTATGTGATGTTTTAGGGTAGGTTGTAAGTAACCAAATATCCAAACGTACCAAATATCAGTCAAAGTACTTAGAACTAATACGCCCACTTTTCTTAAGTATTACATTGTATTCGGCCGAATATATAGTGAGCAAAAAGTAACTGATCATTGTCTTATTTTACTTAAAAAGATGACATTAAGGTTATCAAAACTTGAGATAATGAATTGTAGCATAAACACAAAACTCAAAAAAGATAAAATGAAAAATTTAAAATTAAGCTTATATACGCTTTTGGCCGTAATATTGATATTTACATCTTGTAGTGATGATGATGATTTTATTTCTGATGGAGGAGGTGAGGAGACTACCGATTTTGTAGGAGCAGTATATGCAATGACAAATGGTAGCGGACAAGTACCTGGCAATGTTCAGGGAGCTAATACAATCATCTCTTATGGTAGAAATTCTGATGGGACATTAACGCCAATTGGCCCAGTTCCAACTGGTGGGAATGGAGGAGATTTTGATGGAGGAGAAGGCCTGGATCCTCTTATTTCTGCCTATGCGCTTACAAAAACTGATGATAATAAAAATTTATTGGCAGTAAATGCAGGTAGTAATACAATTACTTCATTTAATATTCAGGATGACTTTTCTCTTCAAGCGGCTGGTTCACCTCAGTCAACTGGAGCAGATGGTCCTAACAGTATTGCCTATACCTCTAGTAATGCAGATGGTGTTAAAGGAATAGTGTATGTATCTAATATAACAAGAGCAGAGTTTTTGGCTGCTGGAGAACCTGCTCAACAAGGAACTATTACTGGGTTTTGGTTATTAGAGGATGGAACTTTGTCTCCAATTGCAGGATCTACAAGAAATTTAGCGAATAGACCTTCTGCTGTTCAGTTTTCGCCAGATGGTAATTGGCTTGTAGTTGCATCAATTAATGCAGGTGCATCAGGATTAGCATCAGGAAGCGAAGATGAACTTGTAGTATATGGGGTAAACCCTGATGGAACTTTATCAGCAAATCAAGTAGCTGGGGCAACATCAACTTTAAGAGATAATACTGAAGGAAGAAACCTTCCTTCTGCTATAGGATTTCAGATTGTAGGTAATAACTATGTGGTAGTTACAGAAGCAAGAGAATTTCAGCCCGATGGCACACCACCAGCGTTTCCTGCGTTGCAAGATGGTTCTGTATCCACATGGCAAATCCAAGGCGATGGAAGCTTGAGTCCGATAAGTTTAGATGTTCGATCGGGAGAAGGAAATACTGGAAGAACGGCATGTTGGTTGGATTTTACAGCTGATGGAAACACCTTCTTTGTATCTAATGCAATAGAAGCAGGATTAGCATCGTATAGTTTTAATAATGGTGTAGTAGAATTAATAGATCAAGCGGCTGCTTCAGGAACAGGAACTGGTGGAGCTGATAATGGACCTGATGCATTTGCAAGTACTGATGGATGGATTGATATGTGGATATCTGATGATGGTCAGTATTTATACCAATTATATGGATTAGACGGAACTATTGGAATTTATAGGGTAAATGGTCAATCTTTAGAATTTATTGCAGAAGAATCAGGAAATCTTCCTGATACCAATACACAAGGTATTGTAGCCATATAGAAAAGTAATTGTAGTTTTAGTAATTATTATTTTTTCCGAGAAAGCCAAAAGATCTAATGACCTTTTGGCTTTTTTATAGTAACTCAATGGTTATGAAAAAAATCTGTTACATGATTTGGCAATATCCCCAATGACAGAAGAATTCTTCATACTCAAAGCCTGGAATTCCATTTAAGGCACTACAATCATTATGGCTATAACATTGCATACCTGTATTACCTCCATTCACGGATTTTTGCTCTTTTTTATTTAAAACTTGAGCGCCTTTTAATTGCATTAATTTTTTCATTTTGTTAAGATTAATTGTTTTTTTATTATTACTGCAAACATTTTAAGACAGTTGCTTTTTCCGTCTATTCCAATTAAAATTCCCCTTGTTTTTAACTCAAATTGTTCAAAAAAATATGCTAATTAGATAAATGAGCATATAGAAAGTGTCACGGTGTTTCCGTTGATTATTTTTTCAACTCCACAGCTTCCAGAGCAACAATCACTATCGTCGATACATCTTCTGGCTACATTTTGACAGCCAAAAGCACCTCCGTGAATTGATTTTTGATCCTGTTTTTTAAGAACCGTAACTCCGCTTACGTTTAAAATTTGGTGAATCATTTTTGAATATTTTTTAAGTTAGAAATACAATGAGGTTCTCTCTAAGTGATCTTAGAGAGAGTTTTTATTATTTTATGTGTTCATAACAATGTCCAAAAGAACAACTACCACCACAAAATCTAAGGCAGTCAGCGCCATAATAAATGCCACCTTTAACTGTTTGCTGTTCTTTTTTGTTTAATGTTGTTACTCCTTTTAATTCTAAAATGTTATTAAGCATGATGATATGTTTTATTACCTACTCTATATAAAGGTTTTCGGTTACCCCTTTATCAAAATTTATCTAGTAATGATAGTTCTGATTTTGATACTAAAGTAGAAGGTAATCTGAGGTATTAAAAAGGAAGGTTGACCATTTTAAACAAATTAGCCATAAAAAAACCCTGCAGAATTTGCAGGGTAAGTATTATTCGAAAAAAACTATATTTATTTTTCGTTATAACAAAAATCAATAATCACTCCAGTTTCTTCAGCAAGGGCACTTGTTAAAACACTAGTTCCTCCTTCTATTTTTCTCATAGCATCTATGTTAATCCTTGCTATTGTTAGCTTTTTGAAGTTGATGTTTTGCGTTTTGTCTTTTTTCATTTTAAAATGATTTAGTTATTTGTTAGTTTTTTTATTGATATCGAAGTACATCAGAATTTTGAAAAATGTATTTCGTTAGAAATATATTTTATTTTAAGGATTTATAATAATGGTATATGACTAAATTGTTTAAAATAGCCATGAATTACACATTGATTTCTTCGTTTATTAGTTGTTTTTCAATATGTTTAATGTAATAGGATGGGTTGATGCCTGTTTTTGCCTTAAAATGCTTTACTAGCGAATAACTACTTTTATATCCAACCTCTGAAGCAATGGATTGAATAGAAAATGATCTAAATTTCTTGTCATTTTTTAACCTTTTTAAAACATACGCTATTCTAAGATCATTGATATACTCTGTAAAGTTTTTCTTTTTATGGATGTTTATGGTTTTAGATAGGTAGGTAGCATTGGTTTTTAACCTTTTTGCCATTGTTCTTAGATTGCATTCAGATTTTAGGAAGTATTCTTGTGACTCTAGTCTATCTATTCCTTTAATTATTTCATTAACCTTTTGATCATCAATAATAATCTCTTTAGGAGATGCCATCTTTTGGATAGAATTTTGTTTGCTAGCTTCTAAATGATCAATTTCTTTTATGAGTTTATTGAACAATGTTTTATTAGATCGTTGCTTTTTGAAGTATAAGAAGACGATGCATATCAATGCTATTGTAGTAATTAAAAGAACCCAGAACATTATTTTTTTTTCATTACTCTCTTCAGCATGTTTAGCACTTAGGATTGTTATTTCTTTTTCATGAATGATATCTACCGTTTGATCTTTATCCTTTTGATAAGATTCATTCAGTGTATTATATTTACTATGCCAAAGGGTTGCTTTTTCGAAGTCTTTTTTTGCATTGTAACAATTGGCTAATAATAAATGAGATCGAATTGCGGGAGGTTTTAAGAAATCAGTTTCTTCATAGCGGCCTATACTATTTACTAGTTCTGTAATTGCCTTATCATAAAATTCTTGTTGGTAATAACAACTTGCAGTAAAATAACTTGTGTTTATTATTGGGAAAGACTTATTGTTTATTTCTTGCTTAGATAAAATGTCTTTAGCTTTGAATAAGAAATTAAGAGATTTATTATATTGTTTTTGATAATAATATACCATTCCTTTTTTAATGTATAAATCCAAAATGGCTTCGTTGTATTTTAGTTTCTTACTGATATCTAACCCTTTCTCTATATAATATAGAGTAGAATCATATTGCGTTTTATCTAAATATACTTCACTGGTAAGTACCAAAATGCTAACGTGACCTCCTTTGTTATAAAAATTGGTGTTAGGTATCATTTTAAGTGAACGATGTGCTATTTTTAAAGCTTTATCTAATCGATTCATTCTCCTTAGGATAACTATAAGTCCTGCATTAGCTTTTATTTCCAATACTTTATGCTCCGTTAATTTTGCAACATCTAATGCTTTTGAATACGCATTAAGAGCATCTTTATTTTTTCCATCTCTAAGATGAACATGACCTTTTCTTGTATACAGGATAGATAATAAAGAATCATTACGGTGTTCTTTGACTATTTCTTCTGCTATATTATAGTAGGACAGGCTTTCTTCATAATCTTCATTGTCATAAAATACTTCTGCTTGTTCAATATATTCGATAGCATCTTGAATATTTTTTTTTTGAGCAGTAACGTAAAAAGAACTTAAAAGAAGAATTAATAGATATAAGAAAGAATATGTACGTTCTGAGGAATTCTTATGAGTTGTCATTATGATGAATATGTGTAATGTCAAATGTAAGTAATACTTTTATTTTTACAGAATATTTATATATGGTACTACGATTGGTTACCGTTGAAAAGATTATAAACAGTGTAGTAATGATTCTATGTAATATTTACTGAAATGAAGTTGTTAAGTAACTTTATTTAGTAAATACTTAAAAAATGAACTGTAAATCGACATAATAATTATATAGGTATACTCATTTTAAGTATCAAAATAATCAATAGGTTTTTTACCATATCGCGTTTCATAAAGTCTGCTAAATCTAGTAACATGGGTAAATCCTACAGATAGAGCAACGGCTTTTACATTTTCATACGTTTTATTTTCTAACAAATACCGAGCTTTTGTTAGTATGATTTCCTGTTGAAATTTTTTAGGACCCAGACCAGTAACCATTTTTATTTTTCGTCTTAGTTGACGTTCTCCTAGATTTAATTCTTGTGTAAGATTTGATAATTTAAATTCTGAACTCTCTAAGTTTTTTTCAATAATTTCGGCAGCTTTTTTAATTAGATCAATATCAGATTTATTTTGCTTACTGAAGTTTTTGTCAATGATTCTATCACTGTAATTGTCAGCTTTTTGGTTTGTTGTCTCAGAAAGTTCTTTTACAGGATGTATGATTTTCTCTTTTAACTTTTTACGTTCTTGATATCGGTATATCAAATTATAGGTTCTAGCAAGAAGTTCTGAAGCATTAAAAGGTTTAGAAAGATAATCATCTGCACCAATAGTTAATGCTTTTAATTTTTTTTCCTTACCCAACAAAGCAGTAAGCATGATAAAAGGAATGTCGTAATAAGACGTGTCTTGCTTTATATATTTTAACAATGAATATCCATCCATCACTGGCATCATCACATCAGAAATGATAAGGTCAATCTTATTTTGCTGTAATAAACTTAGAGCTTCAGAGCCATTATTTGCCCTTACAATTTGATATTGTTTTTGTAAAATAGAAACAATATAATTTTGCATATCTGGATGATCCTCTACTACTAAAACAGTATACTTTTTGTTTATTTCTATATCTTTAGATATTAGATGATCTCTTGATACATTGGCATCATCTGGTTTGATATTAGACTGTTCTACTTTTTTGATACTATTTTCTAAGACAGGTATTTTTACTGTAATCGTAGTCCCTTTTTCTAATTGGCTTTCTATATTAATTTCTCCTTGCATAAGATCTACAAGTTCTTTTACTAATGATAAACCAATTCCTGATCCACCTTTAGGTGGTTTTAATGGGTCATTGCTTTGAAAATATCTATCAAAAATATGAGGAAGATCTTTATTTGAAATTCCAGTCCCTGTGTCGTTTATTAGTATTTGTAAGTTAGAATCGTTTAAAGAAGTAATAAAATTTATTTTACCTTTTTGAGGAGTGTATTTGAAGGCATTAGAAAGCAGATTATTGATAATTTTTTCAATTTTAAAAGCATCAATAGCTATAAGGTATTTATGTAGGTCATTAAAATCATAACTAAAATTAATTGCTTTTTGTTCTGATAAAAAACTAAAACTATGTACACTTTTTTTAAAAGTTTTAGAAATATCAACCATATGATTGTTCAGTACTGATTTATTAGCTTCTAACCGGGATAGATCAAGTATATCATCAACTAATGTTTTTAACGAATTAGCATTTTTTTGAATTATTTGGATTTTTTCTCTTGCACCGACAGGTAAGAAGTCATTGTGCTCTTGTAGTATTTGGGTAGCGGGCCCTGATATTAGAGTAAGTGGTGTACGAAGTTCATGAGATATATTTGTAAACAACCTTGATTTAGAGTTGTTTAATTCATTTAATTCTTCTTTCTGCTGCGATAATAATTGATTTAATTTTCGTCTTCTTTTCAATCCATAATAAAGCGATATTACCAAGATAATCATCATTAAAAACAAACAACTTAAGATCGTAATTAGCCAATCTTTTTGTCTACTTACTCGTTGCTCTAACATATTTTGTTCTCTATTGGCATCGATTTTAGCTCGCAGAATTTCTGATTCAAGTTTAATAGTTTTTTCGTCAAAAATATTATGCTCAAAAACATGAATCAATGGAACCACATTATTAAAAACCTTAAGAGCATTTTCAGGTTGATTTAATTCATTTAACGTTTCGGCATAGAGCATACCAGTGTGAAATAACTCATGAGTGGATTGAACGTCTTGCAATGCAAATGTATAAGCTAATTTTGCATAATGTAATCGTTTTTCTTGATCACTTCTTTTCTTTTCTAATAGGCTAAGGTTTTTATAGGTAGTAGCAATTATTGCTTTGTGACCAGATTTAACGGCATTTTTAAGTGCTTTTTCTAGGTAATAAGGAACTTCGTCGATTTTGTTTTTGTGCATAAGAATCCGAGCCATTACGTTTCCTGCTCTTCCGATATTAAAATCATTACCATGATTAAGCGATGCATTCCAACCATCTAGGGCAAAGGATAATGATAGATCTAATTGTTTAAGTTCATAATAGTTCTCAGAGACTCTTATTAATAAAATTGGATGTATATTAAAATCAGAAAATCCATTAGTTTCTATAAACTTTTGAAAAGAGGTATATGTATTAATGGCTTCTTCAAAATTTGCCTGTGTTACATAATTACGACTTTGTTCATAGGCAATTATTTGCCTCGATTTTAAAAGACACTTTTTATTTTTTGATATGTCTATCATATCTTCGGCATCTTTTAAATATGAAATACTGATATTAGTGTTGTTTAATTGATGATTAGCAATACCTAATCGTATCAAACTTTGGATATGGATTTTTTCTTTTAAATCAGACTTTTCTTCATTTTGAATAAACCTAAGTGATGTATGCGCAAAATAGTTAGCGCTATCAGGTTTTTTTAATTTATGGTAAGCTTCTGCTAAAAGATTACTAATATTAGCTTTCGCTATATTTTGTGTTGATACGTTAAAATGTTTACGTAACTGGGTTATCTCCTTAGAAGTTTTACGTTTGAAGAAAACATCATAACTATTTTTATTACAATCTGTAGACTGAGTTATTGTAGCAATACCATTATCAATTTCTTTGGTTTGATAAGCAAAACTACCTAGACAGTACAATAACATAAAAACTAATATCATGTTTTGTAAGGAAAGTTTCTTTTTCATTGGAGCATGAAGTTAAATGATCTTTTTTAGAACATAGTTTGAAATTCTAATAAAGAAACTTTTTTTAAGGTACAAAAATAAGATTTAATACAGCGGATTCTTATTGGCTCCAGCTATCTAAAAGAGTAGGATTAGTTGGTAACCCGTTTTTTTCTGCATCTGGTGTTGATAACAATTCTATCATGGATACTGTTCCATTACTAGCACGTAGATTCACTGCTCTGGTCTTGAAACTTTTTGAATCTAGAGGATCCAAAGTGTTGTCTAAATCTATTGGTAGCATATATACTTTGGTTACTCCTCCTTGCACAATTCTTAGGCTAACATCACAACCGCCTTGCGGACAGTAAATAGCATCAGCTCTTAATCGATCGTCCTCTATTGTAGGATCAAATAAATCAATGATACCACTTGTATATGGACCTATTGGGTTGTATATAATATTGGCTTGAGGAGTTACTGAACTTACACCAGCCATCACACTAATCACTTCTATATTTCTTTCTATTGCATAAGAAACACCATCATTAGTAATAGTATTGGAGTAATCCAGAGAGGTATCGTCCCAGCTTGCATAGTTTCCAGATTGTTGATTCCATATCACGACATGTCCTTCGAGGTAATTTTGCATTTTAAATACGGAATAGTCAGAAAAATGTCTTAACAAAAAACCTTCTTCTTGATCACCTGTGCCACCACCTTGCATTGGATCTTGTTTATAAACACCTATAGTTCCACCTACTGCGTTAGATTGAACCGTTGGCGGGATGAACTTTTTATTTGGTATATCAAAGGCCCAAGTTGGACCAGCGTGTGTGTTTTTATAATTATCAGGGGCACTAATTCCGTGCATATTGCCTTTGTAAGGATACTCTTGATTATTTCCCCAATGCGGTAAAGATAATGCATGGCCAAGCTCATGATGTAAAATACCAATTGCTTTTCCATTTCCAACACCTCCGAAACCTCCAGCTTGGCCACCAGATGGAACCCCGTAAATATTGACATAGAATAAAGAAACTCGTCCTTTGGTTCCAGCGGCTGCTTTAAGCGCTCTGTTCCATTGCGAAGCTGTAGCCTGTTCTCCATCAAAACCAACACCGTTTAGATCCTGATATTCTTGAGTAGAGCTAACTCTAGTTGCTTTTGCATTGGCATCTCGTCTTGGAGGGACAGTTAATTCATTAAAGATAATATTCGGAATCCTTTTAAGCTCGATCTCAGAAGCTGGCCATTTGGCTTCTAGTTCTTCTTTCCAGCCTGTAGGATAATCTCCAGGAGAAGATTCAAAAAAATGAGCATCAAACATAGTCAGGATTACTTTGTTAGGTGCTCCAATTTTCAAATTATCAAAAATAACATTTTGATTACCTGATTGTATCGTAATCTTAAGACCTGGTTGCACCCATTCTTTAGGTATTAACCCAGTAAAACTGTCTTCATAATTATGATTGACTTGTCCAGGTCTTAAATCAATAGTGCCAGGTGGAGTAGTAGGGCCACTTAATTCAAGAGTAGTTGTAGTGCTACCCAGTTCTAAGGTTGCATTAACTGGTGAGCCATCAGAAGAAGTTATCTGTGCTTTTAGTAATGCAGCTTTATTACTAACTAATTTAAACATTTCATCATCTGGATGTTGCACATGTGTTTGTGCAAAGAAAACTTCAAAATCTCTATCTGAATTATATGGGTTTGTTGGTCCTGATGAATCATCATTGCTACAGCCAATGAGCATTATTATTAGCGCAAAGAATGAAATGGCTTTATTGGTCATGGTTCGATTATTTAGGGTTGATTATTTTGGTTTAAAAGTATAGCCTAAGTATATTTTTAATATACTGTTTAGGTTACGATTTAAAAGAACCCTTAAATAATATTAAAATTGTTTATGATGTCCGTTTTTGTCAGTATTCAATATCTAATGTCCGTTTTTGTCATTTTTTTATTCCAACCACTCTTTGAAATCTTTTACGCGTTCTCTTGCAACGATCACATCTTGTTCATTAAAGTGATGTAGCTTTATCTGTAATCTTGAGTTGGTATATGATATAATATCTTTAATTGCATTAATATTAATATAGAACTTGCGATTTACTCGATAGAATTGTTGTGGATTCAGTTCATCCTCTAGAGATTCTAAAGTGGTGTCTATAAGATAATTTCGGTTTTCAGTGGTATGTAAATATGTGCCTTTGTTTTCAGAATAAAAGCATTCAATATCTTCTACAGAAAATATTTTAAGATGTTGCCCTACACGTGCTGTAAAACGTTTTTTATATACTCGATCCATGGGGTTGATCAACAGTTTTTTAATATCCTCAAAATCTACTTTCAAAGATTGTGTAGCCGGTATTTGTTCTTTGTATTTTTTTACAGCTGTTTCTAGTTCTTCGTCATCAATTGGCTTGAGTAAATAATCAATACTATTTAATTTAAATGCTTTTAGAGCATACTCATCATAAGCAGTTGTGAAAATGATGGAACTTTTAATGGTAATAGTATCAAATATTTCAAATGATAGCCCATCACTTAATTGAATATCTAAAAAGATCAGATCAGGATGTTCGTTATTATTAAACCACTCAATAGATTCACTTACAGAATGTAACATGGTGTCAACTTTAATATCGAGATCATCCAGCATACGACTTAGTCTTCTGGCAGCAGGTTTTTCGTCTTCAATTATTAGTACGTTCATATGTTGATGTTATTTATTTTTTTGGTTGTATTTCTTTTCCCGCTTTCCAGATGGATTCAATAGTTTCTATATTTTTTATATCTTCTATTGGGTTTTTACTAAGTAATAAAATATCGGCAATATATCCTTCTTTTACGTAGCCTATTTTACCAAGATTAAATCGATCAGCAGGATAGGATGTTGCTCCTTTCAAAACTTCCAGGTTCGGTACTCCTGCTTCTGATATTAATATTAATTCTTTATAAAGATCAGTGCCGTGGTTGATATTGGCGTTTGGTGGATCTGTACCTGTTAATATTGGTACTTTTGCATCATATAATCGTTTGATCTCTTTTTTGAGAAACTGTTCAACTTTTGCAGTTTCTTCATCACTTTTTTTGAAGTATAATTTCTGGACTAAAATATTGGTTAATAATGTTGGGATGACAAAAAAATCTTTATTGTTTGTAAGTTCTGTAAGCAAATCATCTTTCATTCGTTTATCTGTCCAGATATGAACTAAACCATCTGCATTATTATTGAGGACCTGATAGGCATCTTCGACTTTTGAAATGTGTACTACAACTTTTTTATTCTTTTGATGAGCTTCTTTAATAATTGCCTTAACGATTTCATGGGATAAGGTAGGTTTCCATGGCTCTACAATAATCTTTATATGATCTACATTTGCATTCACCCGATCTTCTACAAACTTAACGGCATCTTCGGGTTTGGTTAGCGTTGGTACAGGAAATCCATATTGGGTACCGTGTCCTTCTGGAGCAGTAGCGGCGTACCCAGCTACATAAAACCTAGCATAATCGGTAGAATCTTTCAAGGATTTCATCATTTTTTGATAAGGCTCTACTCCATGCATATCAAGTAAGTTTAGTACACCTGCTTGTGCAGCTTCGGTAAGCGCATTCGGTGCCCAAGCATGTACATGGCAATTTGTCATTCCAGGCATTAAGAACTTTCCATTACCATTAATTACCGTAGCTTCTGTGGATATAGTAGGAGCTACCTTAACAATGATTCCGTCTTTGATATATACAGACGTTTTTTTGATTACTTTTTCGCCTGTAAAAAGAGTAACATCTTTGATAACAAAGGATTCTTGTGCTGAAAGTATTCCTACAAAGAATACTAGAATAAGATGTAAAAGTGTTTTCATTTTGACCGATGATTATTTATTTGATTAATGATCGATAACGTTTTTTGATATGTAGTTTACTCCCAAAGTTGTTTTTCATTATCTTCTTCATCCATATATTTTCTAATTCTACGTTCTTCCCAATCTTTATCGAACATAGGATTAAGTCTGTATGCTTTTACAGCGTGAAAAGCTAAACCTATTCCCCAACCAAAAGCAGCCCATAAAAACCAAGCATTTCGCCATTCATTTAGGTAATAATTTAAACCTGCAAGAAACCCGATAATTACAATGTAAGAAAAGAGGTTATTATAAAATTTCTTTAGTTCATCTACGCGTTCTTTTGCACGTTCATATCTTTTTTGTTCTTCGAAATCTTTCATGATGATTAGTTTTTATTAGTGTTTTGATTGATATTATAATACGTCAAAGGTGTCATCCTCTTTCATAAGTTTTTTGATTTTTCGGTCTTCCCAGTTTTTACCAAAAATGAAATTCTTTTTAAAAACCTTCAATCCGTGAAATAATAATCCTATTCCCCAAAGCACAGGAGTAATATATAAGTGAGGTTGCGACCAATTTTTAAAACCCTGACTTTCAAAATTAGTATTGATAAATAGTATAATTATATTGATGACAATATAAAAAGTTACATGGGTATAAAATCCTCTTTCGTCAGCTACTCTTTGTTTAGCAAGCTCATATTTATTTTTGTCTTCAAAATCTTGCATGATGATTAATTTTAGATTGTTGTTTATTTGATTGATTTTTTTGAGTTGTTAATGATTACAGGAAATCCGTTGTATTATCATTATCCATAATTTCTTTAATTTTTCGATCTTCCCATTGTTTACTGAAAATGATATTAGGATTAAAAACCTTTATCCAATGAAAGAATAAACCAATTCCCCAGAAAAAAGGAGTTAAATATAAATTCCAGTTAAGCCAGTTGCTAAAACCTTCATCTATGAAATCAGAATTTATGAATAGCAAGAAAACATTCACAATGATATATGCAGTAAGATGAGAGTAAAATCCCTTTTCTTCATGAACACGTTTTTTTGCTCGTGCGTATTTTTTTTGTTTTTCAAAATTTTCCATTTCGTAATTTTTTAAATAGGATTGTTCTTATCCATGATTTCTTTAATCTTTCTTTGTTCCCATTTTTCACTAAAAATAGATTTATTGAATAGTTTTCTTACCCCATTCTTTTCTCTAAATGCCCATAATCCGTGACCTAGTATGAAGATACCCCATAATATTGGAGAGCTTATTAAGTTTAGGATCAAATAGCCGTCGTATATATATTCTCTTAGCTGTAGGATTACAATAGTAATTGCAATATTTATAACAATATATATGCTTAAGTGTGTGTAAAAGGATTGTTCTTCCTGAACGCGCTTTTTAGCTTTTTTATATCTATTTTGTATTTCAGAATTTTCCATGTTTGGTTCTTTTAGAGATCTTTATTTTCATTCATAAATTCTTTAATCTTTCTTTGTTCCCATTTTTTACTGAAAATAGATTTATTGAACAGTTTTCCTAATCCATTCTTTTCTCTAAATGTCCATAATCCATGTCCTAGTAATCCAAGACCCCATAATACTGGAGTGCTAATTAAATTCCAAAATATATAGTTGTTATACTCTTCATTGTCAACATAATCACCCACTTTTATTTTAAAGAGAAATATGACAATATTCATTATAACATATACAGTAGCGTGTGAGTAAAAAGATCTTTCCTCGATAACTCTTTTTCTCGCTTGCTTATATGCTTTTCTTTTATCTATATTATTCATAATTTCTTTTGTTAGATTCATCCATATACTTTCTGATTTTCTTCTTCTCCCAATCTTTACCAAATATTGGGTGATGATCGAATGCTTCTGCATAATGGAAAATTAGTCCTAATCCCCATCCTGCTATTGGAAAAATAACCCATGGTAAGTTAAAACCAGTAGTTCTATAATTGATAAATATCAAAAACGGAATAACAATACAGTAAGCGACTAAGCTACCATAGAATTCTTTCATTTTTTTAACACGTTCTTTAGCTCTTTTGTACTTTAAATCTTTTACGATTTGTATATTTTGTGATGTTGTCATATCGATTGATGTTATTCTTTTTGTTAATATTGGAAGCTTCGCAATAAAAGCAGTTTCTGTTTTAAACACAGAGAACTCTTTTTTGGTCAGTAATCCGTATCGTTGTTTTACATTTCCTAAACCTACACCGCTACTTTGTTTAATTACTTCTTTGGGCTGTAGATTATTTTCGACAATTAGAAAACCATCATTTTCATAAATTTTAATATGTAATGGTCTGTCTGGCATGACCACATTGTGTTTAATGGTGTTTTCTAATAAAATTTGTAAGGACAGCGGTACTACCTTTGCCTCTGGGTTTGATGCTTGATCTGGCATCTCAAAAATAATACTGTCTTCAAACCTTAATTTCAATAAAGTCATATAGGTTTTAGCAAATTTTAGTTCTTCATCTATAGTTATTAATTCTTTATCTTTTTGTTCTAGTACATATCGATACACTTTGGATAGTGATGTTGTAAACTTCTGTGCCATTCTAGGATTTTCATCTATTAATGATGTCAATACATTTAGGCTGTTAAACAAAAAGTGAGGATCCAGTTGGTTTTTTAACGCTGCAAATTTTGCTGAAGCTGTTCCTGCTATTATTTTTTGTTCAGTAACTTTTGATTCTTGCCTGTGTTTCCAATAGAAAATGCCATAAAACATAAATGTTAATACAGTGGCAATCGATAAGGATACTAAGTAATATTGAGGTCTCTCATTGTTCAAAAACTGAACTAAACTTTTTTCATATACAAATACATTATAAAATAACCTTGCAACAAATATTGCAACTACGGATACAATGGTTGCCAGAATAATTGTAACTGTTAAATTTTTTACTGTATATAGGTTTTCTTGATGCTTTTTTCTTCGAAATAAAAACAGGTATACGTTGGCTACATAAATTATTATAGAAAACACAACATTCTCTAAGTATTCGTGTAGTAATTCAATGTCAAAATTTATTTCGATTCCTTTGAAATAATATACGATGAGAAATGCGATGAAAATTCCTGTTCCGATTAAGATTCCTTTTCCTATTTCTTTAAAAATGTTCATTAAGTCTTATTTACAATTTTTCTGAATCCTTGTTACCTGATCCTTTCCCCAATCTGGGTAAAATGGGATCGTAGATGCTGCTGTTTCAAAGTACAAGATAGCTTTTTCTATTTCAGGACAAAAGGATTTTGGGTCTTTACCCCAGAATTTTGCTGATCCCATTTGCCACTCTGCATGATATAATATTGCTCTCGGATTTTGTGGTTCCAGCACTTTTGCTTTTTGATAGAGTTGTTCTACTTTGGGCGAATGTGTCATTCCGTAATTAGCAGGGTCATATACTACATATGCCGTATTTAACATAGCTTCTAGAATTAGAATTTCTGCATTATCTTTTGAGAATATTTTAGCTTCATTTAAGTAATTTTGCGCTTTTTTAAGTCTTGATTCAATTTCCTCAGCATCTTTGATATTAAACGTGGTAATGATATGTATTTGTGCAGCATAATAATACGGTAACCAGTTTTCTTTTTCTGCCTTACCAATACGCTCGAACAAATTAACAGCTTCATCATTTTTTTGATTTCCCCAAAGCTCAAATGCTTTGTTCATGCCTTTCTCATAGGCTGCTTGTGAATTTACAGTGGTAACTGTAAAAAAAGTAAGTATGATGATGATTATTTTCATGATATAGATGTTTTAGTTTTACAGTGTAAAGATCCTTTAATACTGTATGTTTTGAAATTATATATTACCGAATTGTTGTTTTTATATACCGAACTGTATTATAGATTATCTAACTGATTATCTGTTTTATTATCACTAATAGTCCAGAAAAATCCTATGATAAAAAAACGATCAGCTGTAGGACGAATGGCGCGTCTTGCAAAATCCCCATTAACATTTGGTGTATTAGCATATTGATAGTTAAATACATTATCAAAACCTAACACATTAGAAACAGAAACATATAGAATTTTTTGTTGACTAATTAAATAAGCCCAGTTTAGATTTAGTGCATTATAGGCTTTGGTTTTTTCTCCAAAAAATACTCCAGTGTTAGGGTTATCATAAGGACGACCTGATGCGAAATTATAGGTAGCGCCTATCAATGATTTCCAATCTTTAATCCAATATTTACCTACTAGTGATAAATTATGTGCTGCTGCAAAATTAGGAGTAGCTCTTTCTGTATAATTTCTGTAATCTCTCTCTGTATTGAGATAGGAGTAACTAGCCCAATATTCGAAGTTTTTGATCGATTTATTATCTCTCCAATACAAATCTAATCCTGTAGCGTATCCATCTCCGTTACTGTTATAGAGACTACTAAATTCTGGTCGTTCTGTATCAAATTTCACCAAGCGGTCATATTTTTTATAATAAGCTTCCGCTCTTAAGGTTCGTCCATTATTTTGATATAAATAATTGAAAATATAATGAGATGATTTCTCTGGATCTAATGCAGTATTGTACTTAAGTACGTTTTGTTGAGGTGCTTGATAAAAATCTCCGTAAGCCAGCGAAATCTGTGATTTTTGAGCAATTTTATAAGCTAATGAAACTCTGGGAGAAACCTTCGTATAATCAAGCAATGCATTATGGGTACCTCTCACTCCTAATTGCATAGCTAGTTTTTTGCTAAAAAAGATGTTTGCTTCAGAGTAAGCGGCAGTACTATTGTTGTTATAACTACTCTGAAAACTTCCGAAGGAAGGATCATTAGCTTCTTCTTTAAAATCTCCAATAAACTGCTCAGCTCCAAAACTTAACTTAAAACGATTACTGAATCTTTTTCTCAACTTTACCTTTAGGTGTGCACTGTTGTCGTCATTATCGACTTGTGTTTCTATAATTTTAATGTCGTTATGATCATTGGCAAAACTTGCTCCTGTAGCTAGTGTCCAATCATTTCCAAGATCACCTTTATACGATGCATTGATATATAAGTTTCTGTTGGTAAGCCCAAAATTAATTCCTTCTGGTACATTAATGTCTTCTTGTATCAATTCGAAATCTGTATAATTTAACCCACCATATAATTTGAATAATCCATTGTTAAATTGATGTCTGAAAACTGCTTCTCCTGATAAAGATTCGAAAGGTTTTATCCAATCAACGCGCTGAGATATTACTTCTTGATATGGTTTTAGATTTAGATAAAAAGCATTAATACTAAGTGAGTTTTTCTTCCATTTTTGAGTGTTTCCCACTCCAAGACCTACGCTAATAAAAGAAAAATCTGTTTTTTCTTGTTCTGGTTCATCTATGGTGTTTAATAGTAATACACTAGATAAAGCGTCTCCATATTCTGCAGAGTATCCACCAGTAGAAAAGTTTGTTCCTTTAAACAAGAAAGGAGAGAAACGCCCTCTTGTTGGGATATTATTGGCAGTTGCCGAAAAAGGTTGAAAAACCCGAAGCCCATCGATATACACATTGGCTTCATTAGCATCGCCACCTCGTACAAATAATCTGCCATCTTCTGCAACTGTAGATGTACCTGGTAGCGTTTGGAATGCTCCAATATAATCTCCAGCAGCTCCTGCAGTGGTTACAATATCTAATGGTGTCAATACGGATACTTTACTATTATCACCAGCAGAAAATGTACCTGCATTAAGAATAACACTACCTAATGAGTTTACATCTTCTTTTAGTGTAATTCTTAAATCTTTCATTTCTGTAACCGAAGTATATAATGAATAGGTTTCAAAGGAAAGAAATGAAATAACGAGTGTTTGTTCTGCTATCTCTGATGTTGTAAAAGAAAAATTTCCGTGATCATCAGAAGAAGATCCATCATAGGTGCCATCCAGATAGATGTTTGCACCAATAATTGGAGTTCCTGATGGATCTGTGACAACTCCCGAAATGGTAGACTGTGCAGCAGAAAATAAACTAGTCAATATTAAAATAATGGTTAGTGAAGATTTCATGGATTTTGTTATTTATTTTGATTGATGATCCAAAAATCTTGTAAAACAATAACGAATAAAATTGAATGCTACCGAACTGTAGAAAAAATAGGACGGATTGTGATGAGTAAATACAACTTTTTTGACAAATTGAAATATTTATTACTTTTTTATGGTAACATATCTGCTCTAAAAGACACTTAATATTATAAGCTATAAATTTAAATACTGTAATTTTTTAAGAATATAGATTAATATCTAATAACTATTTAACAATTACATGCAGCAAACAAGTGTTTTGTGAGTTTTTAAAAATATACCTTTAGAAAGATTACCCCACGTAATTTTTAACTGAATATCTGCTTTATTCAGTGTTATGACCTTTCATATTTTAAATAAGGTGTTTCATGTAGAAATACCTGATTCGGTTTCGCTGTGTACAATAGCGAACCTATAAATTCTACGATCTAGTTTGCTATAGAGTAAACAGATTGTTTCTAAATAAATGAAACCTAATTAGGATAATAAATAGTCAATAATATAAAATCAAATAGTCATATGGAATCCACTTTATTCAGATTTATTACAATTCGTAACCCACAGTTACTATCAGAAAAAGAAAAAGAAAGAGGCTTTGTTTTTTATGAAAAAGAAAACCAAAGTGCATTTAAAGAAGCAATCGCACGTTCGATAACTCCAAAGGATATATATAAAGCTTTGGCTACTGCCGCCAGGGATTTTGAAGCAATAAAGACCCTTGAAGGGATAAGAAAAATTAATGCTAGTATGTATGATTTTTCATTTTGGCTGGCCAGAAATCGTAATACCATTACTCCAGAGACTGCATCAGAAGCTGCAACTGGAGTTTCAGAACTATCAGGAGGCAAAGAAAAAATATTATGGGAAAATCTGCTGTATCAAACAATTACCAGTAGTGATAACAATATAAAAGAAGCTTGTATCCAAATGCTGGTTGGAAATAATTTCATAGATAAAAATGATTATTTAACTAAACCTTCTGCCAACCTTAAGTTAATAAACACTGTAGAAGATATGAGGCGTCTAGCTAATGCCAGTGTTGTTATCCCAAAGGATATAAAAGGGAATTTGGATACTACAGGAGATAATAAACCTTCTCTTTCTGATGCTGTTTTTAATAGAAAATTACAAGATGAGCTTGTTGAAGCAGTAGCTAAAGAAAATATTAAAGTTTTAGAAACGGCTATTAAAGAAGTTAGAAAAGTAGACAAAGATTTAAATACAAAAATCCAGAAAGAGTTTGATGGTAAGTACGAGGAATTTATAGTTAATGAAGAAAAGGCATTAGATAAAATACTATATGCATCCGAAGGAGACGGATTACCTACAGACACTAAGAATTTAAATGACTCAGCAGATCCGATTGTTACGAATCTTTCTAAAAGGATACAATTACCTAAGTTTGAGTTTCAACCATCAGAAGTATTTAGCATAGCATACTTAGAAGATAAAATATCGAGCGAATCTTACGATATTATTGAGAACTTAAATTTGGACCCTAATACAGATTGTAATCAAATCATAGAAGTAATAGAGGATAGAGTTAGAGAAGAAAATCAAGTTATTACAGATAATACTACGCAAACTAATACTCGAGTTCAATATAATGGAGTAACCATTGATGCTAATAAAATTCCAGTTGCTAGGTATTGTTATTCGATTTATGTACTTAGACAACTAATTGACATAGGTGATGTACCAGATCCAGATCCAGATCCAGATACGGATATAGAAATAGGTGTGCCTACAGCAACCAAATCAAGTATATCAATTTCTAGTAATGCGGGAATGTCTATGAACCTAAAGGTGGGATATAATAATGCTCAAATCACCGATGCTTTTTACACATTAGACTTTAAGAATGGCAGTCAACAAGATGGTAGTGAGACTAGAATATTTAATAACACAAATACAGATGAATCTATATTTATAAATTTTTTCCCTAATGAACTTCGTATTCCTTTAGGTGTAAGAAGTATGCTTTTTAAAGGTGAAATAACATTAAATAATGGTGTAAAACTAGCTTTTGAGACTGATATAATCTTGAGTAGTTCGACTAATGTTGGCTGTGCTACTGTGGTGAATACAGATGATGGGTCTGGAGATGGAGATGGTACTGGTGATGGTGATGGAACAGGAGATGGTACGGGTGACGGTGGAGACGAAACACCAAAACCTAATTTTTATGGTATTACCAAGATCGGGATAGCTGATTTTAGGAAAGTAGATCAAGAAGTATGTTGTTATGTGCCTGGTGAAGTCTCTCATATAGAAAACATCTTAGCAAGAGAATATAAAGAACGATCCACTAGAAGACTAATAAGCTCAGAAAGTACTACAGAGACATCAACCGAAACAGAAACCGAAAATCTTACGGATACTAGCACGACAGAAAGAAATGAATTACAGACTGAAGTAACTTCTGTATTAAATGAAGATGATTCTCAGAGTTTCGGAGCTTCTGCAGGAGTTTCTGGATCCTATGGGAAAGTTAATTTTAATGCGGATGCCTATGCTGATTTTGCATCCTCTAGTGCAACTTCTAATTCTACTTCCACAGCTCAGTCATATGCACAGGAGATTACACAACGTACATTAGAACGTGTGGTGCAAAAAGTAAATAAGAAAAGAACATCCAGAGTTTTAAGAGAGTTCGAAGAAAATAACAAACACGGGTTTGATAATAGAGAAGGAGATCAGCATGTAACAGGTATTTATCGCTGGGTTGATAAAATCTATAAAAATACATTGATCAATTATGGTAAGCGATTGATGTATGAGTTTATGATTCCAGAACCTTCGATCTTTCTAAAAAGTGCGATTATAAAAGATGCAGAAAGCGGAAATTATGAAGATGAAAACGGTAAAATATTACCAGAAAAACCGAAACACCCTAAGGATCATGGTATTTCTTCGGCTTCTGCACTCACAGAAACTAATTATCAGTTACATGCCGCTAAATATAATGCTGTGGTATCTGCACCTCCATCTCAATATAATTACACAGGAATTTCGTTTACAAAGTCACAAGTAGGTCAGGACGGTAGTGATAGAGATAATAAAGCAGTATCAGAAATCATAAAAATACCAATAGGCTATAAAGCAATAGCAGCTAAGACCTCGGGTACAGCACATAACGGTACAGTAAAAATTTCTGTAGGAGGGATTACGTTTCCTATTAATAGCGGTGTATTTAGAAGCTTATATCCAGATAATTATTATAAAGAAGAATTGCCAGCATCTGCTTTTTTTAACTGGAACTGGATTTCTAATGTAAATGTCCTCATAAAATGTCAACGTACTACAGAAGCATATCAACAATGGCAGAATGATACTTATGATGCTATATTAGAGGCGTATACAGACAGAGTTAATGAATATAACCTAGCAATAGAATCAGATGAAGAAGGAACTATAGGAACGGAGCTTAAATTTAATCCGTTACTTAATAGAACATTAGAGAAACGAGAGTTGAAGCGTGCTGCAATCGAAATGTTAGCAAAACCGTTTGGGATCGATATAGGTAAGCATAACACAGAGTTGGAAGCAGAAACAGGTATACCAAAGATCATATTAAACGAAGAATATGAGTTGTATACCAGACAGGTTAAATTCTTTGAACAAGCATTCGAGTGGGAAATTATGGCTTATCTTTTCTATCCATATTATTGGGCAGATGAGTCTAAATGGAAGAAGTTATTCCAGAGAAGCAATGGATCTGATCCAATATTTCAGGCATTTATGCAGAGTGGTATGGCACGTATGGTAGTACCTGTACGTCCTGGGTTTGAAGAGGCAGTGTTATACTATCTAGAGACTGGAGAAGTATTTAACGGAGATAACCTGGCTTTAGATCAAGATAATGATCTATACCTATCGATTGTAGATGAGTTAAAACCAGTAGAAGGTATTGTAGAAGAAGAGTGGGAAACCAGAGTACCTACAGATCTTACTATTGTACAGGCAGAATCTGCATCTCTTAATGAAGGAGGATTGCCTTGTTCTTGTACACAACATAAATCTTTTGAGAATTCTACTGTAACGCTAGGAGGTGGTAGTTCTGGTAATACTGGAGATCAGAACGGAGATCAGGATCAAGGCGGAGATACCACAGGAGAAGGATCTCGTGCAGAAACTTCGGTGTTTAGTGGAGGCGGCCGAGAAGGGTTTGCATTTAAAATTTCTCAGATTATAAACAATACAAGCAATGATGTCTTAGTAGGAACCAAATTGTTTCCTACAGAGGCAGAAGCAACAGAAGCATTGGATGCGGTAGTAGAAGAAGTGATTTCTGGAGGTACAGATACCGTTGCCATAAATCCAGTAGAAGGAGGATTTCAGGTAGCCGTTTTTATCACCAGAGAAGCACCCATTGCAACCAGTATTATCTATAGTACCGAAGAGATTGCAAGAGCCGCTGTGATCCAACTTGGAACATTATTACAAAAATTATAATACAAAAATCGCTATCCAGAAAAAGGAACAACCATTCTTTTTCTGGATGGTTTTTGCTAATGAGTTTAAAAACTATAGTATATGGGAGTTTTTGATGAGTTGAATACTACAGGAAACAAGGCATTTGAGCAATTGGGATCTTCTGAGAATGATATTAATGATTTTCCTAGCCAGTTTCAAAAAAGTACTGCTACCAGCATTTTTAGTTTTAGAGAAGATGATAGCCCTATAGGTAATTGGCAAAGGGAGGGATTTTATGAAGGCTTGGTTGATTTTAAAAAAATGTTTACTTTTTTGATTTCTGGAGTTAGAAATAATGGAACTACGTCTCTTTTTGATTATGAAGATTATATAAGTACTTCTGTTCTAAAAGCAACAGCTGCTGACCAGCAAAAGCTTTTTCCAACCAAAGATTTTTTGTTTTTTAGAGATCAAGAAACAGGAATCAATGTTCCTTATGAAGCAAAAACTCCACAAGGAGATAAGATAGCGCTGTTTCCAGACAAGAAACTAAATAAAAAGCTAGGTTTAGTACATACTACTCCTGATTTTAGGGTGTTAATAGATTTTAAAGAAGAACAAGCATATTTCGAATTAGGATTTGTATATGCCGAAGATGTTGGGAAAAGACCTCCACTAAAAGATTATGCAATTTTGTTACGTTGTAAATTCTATGATCAATTTACAACAATCTTACAATTACTAAATATTAATGTTGGAGGAGAATCAAATATACAGGAAGAGATTGATTTGCGATTTAATAATGCATTTAAACGTGCAGGAGGAGATCCTAATATTTTGGACTGGTTGTATGAAAAAGCTCCTGATTTTGCATTGGTAACCAGAGGTGCAAAACAACTGATTAATGATCTAACTAGTATTTTAAAAACTTTTGTAGATGAAATAGGTACTGATGAAGAAAAAGTAGTTCTTAAAATATTGAAGGCGTTAGCAATTATTAATTTAAAAGAAGGAAAAGGAACCAATTTTATAGGTAAAGGAGCTGATACGTTGCTGAATGCTTTGTTGGTACATAAGGTAAATAAAGAAACACTATTTGAGCGTTTATACAGTAAAATGAATGATAAAGGATTTGGAGCAACTAATTTTACCAACCTCATACAATTTATATATGGTATCTGGTATTTTAGTAGTTGGGCAAATCAGGAGATGTATTCCAATGATACTGCTACGGGTCCAGAAAATATAGCATATACCAATAAGAAAGTATTAGGGTTTTATCAAAACGGTTTTGATTTTAATTTTGAAAATTCTAAAAACGGATTACAGATTAAAGTAACCAGAACAGAACGAACTGGTGGATCTATAAAAGCTGGAACTGGTGATATTCTTACAACTGTTGTAGGCGCATATCATCCTTTTCAACCGATCCGTATGCCAGAGATACCAGAGAAAGGAGCATTTAAAATCGATAGTACTGTAATTCCTGCATTTTATCTCAAAGCTTTTGATGACAAAGCAGCATGGAATAATTTTGAAAAAGGTACTTGGTTAGCAATTGATATTATTACCACATTTACAGGAGTAGGGAATCTTCTTAAATTTAGACATTTACTAAAATTAAGGAATGTAGGAGGCGTCTCTAAAGTATTGTTACGATTAAAGTTTGCTGCATCTGTGGTAGAGGTTACATCTGGAGCATTGGGTGCCATGCTTAATTTTGTAGAGAGTTGTGATCCAGGAGCAGATCCACAAGAAAATGGACAAAAATCCTTATGCCAACATCTGCGGGAATATCTTATCTTAGTAGACCTGGCAACGCTGAGTGTAGATGCTGTAGTGGAACGATTGTTGAAGAAGAAGGCAGGAGAAGCGTTGGAAGCAGCTGAAGCTTTAGCAAAGAATGCTGAAAATTCAGATGATTTAGAAGATATTATTGAACATTTAGAAAATTTCTCAGGTACTATTAGAGAAAGTGTTATTGGTACAGGTGGTTTTTTAAAATATTCAAAGATTTTATCAAGAAAAGTTTTTGGTCAGGAAGACTCATTGTCCTGTGCAATAGCGTGCATTAGGCAATTAGCAAAAGATCAAAAAATCGTTTTGACGGAAAATCAAGTAAGGAAATTCGGAGAAATTATTAAAGGTTTTCCTACTTATGAAGGTGAAATGACAAAAGCAAGTTTGGAAATATTTAAAGGTAAAAAATTTGGTGAAGGAATTTTAGAGCATATTCCAATTTCAACTAAAGAAATATCTTCAATATTGGGGAATAATAATTCCTGGGTAGCCTGGGTTAAAAATAGTAGAAATGATAGTATAAGTCATGCTATTATAGTTGATAAGATAGAAGATGGATTAGTTAAAGTTAGAGATCCTTGGCCAATAGAGGGAATTGAAGGTGTGAAGAGCGGTAAACCTGGTGTGGAAGCAGTATTAACAATAGATGAGTTTGAAAAAATATGGTCTGCATCTAATAAATATGCATTTTGGTTTAAAAATTAGAATTATGGAAGTACAAAAAATTAAAAGTAAATTAGAATCATTAGGATATATAATGTTTGATAAGGAGGATTACATATGGGGAGGAATAGAAGGAGATGAAGGACCAATTCCTGAATCGAAAATTATCAACAGTGCATTCAATATTTTTGTTATTGATAATAAAGCAACTGTAGTTATGTTAAATGCTACTGTAGGAGAAAAAAAAGAATTTGAAAATTTAGAAGACTTAGTGCAATTTGTTACCAGTACAGTACCTATATAAGGATATGTAATCTTTAATTGGAGAAAAATAACATGAATATTGATTTTGATTTAGCATTTCTGTATTATCAGGAAAAGGCAATTTTGGATGCAAGAGACCCAAAAATGGAAGAATTAGATTCTCACATAAAAAAATTTAGCGTTTACCTAAAAACTGCTTCAATATTTGATCTTATTAAATTAATAGTTTTCGCGTATAAGAAAAAATATGGTCAAGAGAAGTATTGGTATAGAAAAATATTGATATTAGGATCCTCTAAAATAGATTTTTCATTTCTTGATAATTTAGATGAAGAAGCTGATTTATATGCACCAAAAGAAATAATAGATAGAGATGATATTAAACATTTAATTCTAAGGAGATTTGATGATGTAGAAAACAATTCTCTTTTTCTAAAGGAATTAGAACTGGCTTTTATCTCATCTCAGGATCGTATTTTACTTACTCAAGGAATAGCAGAAGAATTAAGTGGATTGTCTTTTTCTAGATCTGATACTGCTCAGGAATCGACTTTTGTAGTAAATGACTCACCTATAGCAAGTATTAGGATTAGTACATCAAAGTTTATTTTAACTATCAATCAAGATAAATGGGTACGATATTTTGGATAAAGCGATGTTGTTTATGTTTCGTTAAACAAAAGCATGTTTATAACCTATGAGATCCTATAGTATACTCCCTAAAGTCTAATGACTAATACTATACAAATGTCTATAACTTTATAGTTTTTATTCTTTCTGACTATAATATACGTATTGTTGTTGCTACGAAACTATGGATTTTGTAGCACAAGAAATACATCGACTTATGTAATTACTAGGACGTAGTTCATAATTGAATATAGTTACGATTACATCTTAATTATGTTATAAACTAATTGAAATTCAGGTGTTTTCCCTCTTTACTTTGTGATTTTAATAAACGAAATTTGAGTACTAATCCGTAATATCTATAAAATGTCGGGAACCAAACCAAAATTAGAGTATATAATTCATAATATTCATACACATATTTTTACAATGGAGTATATCCCCAAATATTTTATGAGTAAAATATTTCCAACCACTTGGGCAAGAAAAAAGTGGGTCGCTAGATTAGGGCAAGCTGTTGCAAAGAAAACTTTAAACAGATACTCTGCTTTTTTTTATTCTGCATTAAAGAAATCACAAGAAGAAGCTTATAATGAATTAAGAGAGTACTATCCCAGAAATGCCAAATTTGGAGTGTTAACCGTTGATTTTGATTATATGGGTGCAGGCGAAGCCAAGAATAATTTTATCAAGCAAATTGAAGACCTGGCAGCCTTAAAAAGAAAACCCGAATATAAAGATAATTTATTGCCATTTATTTGCGTAGATCCCAGACGTCCTAATCTATTAGAATTGGTAAAAGAGTATATTGAAGAGCATAATTTTGCAGGAATAAAATTATATCCAGCCTTAGGTTTTTTCCCTACAGATAAACGATTGTATCCTATATGGCGTTATGCCGAAGAACATCAAATACCTATTACAACACACTGTATTCCTAAAAATAAAAACCATTTTAGGACAAAAATAACTTCAGAAATGTTGTTGCAGGCACGACAGATTAAAACATTTGATGAGAAAGAGGCACGTAAACAATACGATTTTGCTCAATACCTTAATCACCCACATTGGTATAGAGAGTTGTTAAAAGATTTTCCCGATCTAAAATTAAACATAGCTCATTTTGGAGGCAATGAAGAATGGGATAAATACCTAGATAACCCGAAACTTAGTAAAAGCTTGGATCCAGAGTATTTGGCAGATGCAGAAGATTGGTATTCTCAGATTAGAGATCTTATAGAGAATCATAAAAATGTATATAGTGATATCTCTTTTACAGTATTTGATGATCGATTGTATCCATTGCTTAAAAATTTGGTGAATAGTCATTCTAGAAAAGCAAACACTTATCCAATTAGAGAGAAAGTACTTTTTGGAACTGATTTTTATATGTTACAAAAGGATTATAGAGAACGTCGTTTTGGGATTGAATTGAGAGGATATCTAACAGATGATGAGTACTGGCTTATTTCAGAACTAAATGCCAAACGCTTTTTACAAACTAAATTTTAAAAATTAAAAGCTTATGATAGTTTTATTAGATAATGGACATGGAGGATTGATTAATGGTAAGTATCAAACTCCAGGAAAACGAAAAGATTGGGGTGATAAAGGAATTATTTATGAAGGAGAATTTAATAGAGCAATTGTTAACGGAATCATTCAAGAGCTTACATTGCTTAAGATTTCTTATGTAAATATAGCTCCTGAGTATAGAGATGTGCGATTAGAAACAAGAGTGAAAAGAGCAAATCAATATCCAGCGTCAAAAAGTTTTTATCTTAGTGTGCATAGCAATGCAGGAGGCGGATCAGGATCAGAGTTTTATACTTCTCCAGGTGATACTAAAAGCGATAAAATAGCCACAATTTTTGGCGAAACGTATAAACAAGAATTCCCAGACAGAAGATTGCGTACGGATTTTAGTGATGGAGATTTAGATAAGGAACAACGTTTTTTTGTATTGTCTAAAACAAAAATGCCTGCTGTACTAACAGAAAGTTTTTTTATGGACAATCTGGAAGAATTTGAAAATATCCTTAATACAAGAGAAGGTAGAAGCAAAATAATCAAATATCATTTAGATTCAATTCTAAAAGTTAAAAGTCAACTATTTTAGAAATATAATAGAATAAAATAGTCTATACTCTTTCTACTTCGTTTTCTTCTTTATTCTTAAAAGGCCTTACAATGAGTCTTGCCGCTTTATCATAATTGATATAATTGTATGTCCAATTAAAGAAGGTAACAAAACGATTTCTAAACCCTACTAAAAACCATAAATGAATAAACATCCATACAAACCAGGCAAAGAATCCACCAAAACGAAATTTTCCTAAATCTACAACTGCCTTATTACGCCCAATGGTTGCCATAGATCCTTTTTCAAAATAACTAAAAGGAATCATAGGTTTCCCTTGTAGATGTCTTTTTAGATTTTTTACTAAGTGATTTCCTTGTTGTATAGCAGGTTGTGCAACCATAGGATGTCCTTTAGGATACTCTTTAGTTTGCATAAGTGCAATATCTCCAAGCGCATAGATATCATCATATCCTTCAATTTGATTGAACTGATTTACTTTGTATCGATTGGCTCTAGGGATAAGTGAATCTGCTTTTAACCCTTCTACAGGAGCACCTGTAACTCCAGCAGACCAAATAAAAGTAGCTGTTTTAATGGATAAATCCGTATTGGTACTGACAAGGTTATTTTCATAATTTGTTACCTGAGTATTGGTATGAATATGAACCCCCATTTTTTCTAGGAATTTGGTAGCTTTTTCAGAAGCATGTGTACTCATAGGAGGCAAAACACGATCAGCACCTTCGATTAAGTGAATTTTCATATCACTAAAATCCATATCCGGATAATCCTTGGGAAGTACATTGAGTTTTAATTCTGCAATTCCTCCTGCTAACTCCACACCAGTAGGTCCTGCGCCAGCTAACACAAAACTTAGTAATTCTTTTCTTTTTTCTGGATTCGTAGTAATTACGGCTTGTTCTAAATTTTCTAACATCAAGCTCCTAAGATTTAATGCTTGCGGTAAATTTTTCATACGCATCGCATTTTTTTCAATATTCGAATTACCAAAAAAATTCGTACGAGCTCCTGTTGCAATTACCAAGTAATCATAAGTAATGCTACCAATAGAAGTGTGTACTTCTTTAGTTTCAGGATGTATAGCATCAACTTCTGTCATCCTAAAATAAGTGTTTTTTCCACGTTTTACGATTTTTCGTAAAGGATATGCTATAGAATCTGGCTCTAAAGAAGAGGTGGATACTTGATATAATAAAGGCTGAAATGTGTGGTAATTATGTCTGTCTAATAAAACAAGTTGCACATTTTCTTTTGCCATTTTTCTGGCAAGTGCAACTCCTGCAAAACCACCTCCGATAATCACTAATCTAGGTACATTAGTATAAGGAATATTCATACATGTTGTGTTGTTTTACAAAGATAAAATGATAATATCATATAGACTATATAATATTTATATTTGTTAAGTTTTAATGGTAAACTTGTTGATTGTCAAAGAATAAAAAGCGTTGTTTTGTCAATGCATATATGTAATAAATAATAAATTTAGTTTTTATGTGTAACGGATTCGTTTTCTTACCTACATATAAGATGTAACTAACCAGTGTGAATAAAGAATTAGAACATAGTTTTGTAACCAATCTTGAGCAAAATCAAAATATTGTGCACAAGGTCTGTAGAATATATACAAATGATGCAGACTCACATAATGATTTGTTTCAAGAGATAACAATACAGTTATGGAAAGCATATCCCAAGTTTAGAGGAGATGCTAAGTTTAGTACCTGGATGTACAGAGTGTCGTTGAATACGGCTATAACACTATATCGTAAATCGAAGCGAAGCATTAAAACAGCAGATTTCGATGCAGTGAATTTTAAAATAGCAACCGAAGAATATGACGATGAATCTGAACAACAGCTTAAACTAATGTATGCAGCAGTAAAACAACTAAATGATATTGAGAAAGCCTTGGTTTTCTTATATCTGGAAGATAAATCATATAAAGAAATTGCAGAGACAATGGGAATCTCTGAGGTAAATGCAAGAGTAAAAATGAATAGAGTGAAGACGAAGTTGAAAAAAATATTAAACCCATAAGCATGGATGAATTAGAATTATTAAAAAAGGACTGGAAGAATCAGGACGATGCGCTTCCTAAGTTATCATATAACGAAATCTATAAGATGATATTAAAAAAATCATCATCTATGGTAAAATGGATTTTTATCATAAGTATTATAGAGTTTGTTTTATGGTCTTCGATTGATATAATCGTTAGATTAAGCGGAAGATATGAAGAATTAGAAGTTCTTGGATTAGAAAACTTTTCTATTGTTGCAACTATAATATCTTATGGGATATTAATATATTTCATGATAAGATTTTATATAAATTATAAAAATATTCAAACTACAGATTCGGCATCAGTATTGATGAAAAATATATTGAATACAAGAAAAACTGTAAAACAGTATGTTTGGATTAATATAAGTTTTATTGCATTATCAACTTTTGTTGTTACTATGTATATGGCGTTTTTTACAGATGAATATACCAAGCAAGCTTCAGGAGAAGAAGTACCTGTATATCTAATTATAATATCATCTGTAGTGTTAATAATCATTTTTGTAACATTGTTGGCATTACTATATAGGTTGATCTATGGTATACTGACCAGAAGACTGAAAAAAAATTACAAAGAACTTCAAAAATTAGAAGTGTAGAACTAAATAAAAAATCCCTGATCAAATCGTCAGGGATTTTTTATTTATTCTCGTTAAATGCAGAAGGAAGTAATTGAGGAATAAACTTAACCAATAAAGGTAATAACAAACTACCTCCTGGTAGGATAAAAATTGCAAGCGAAGGTATCGTTTTACAAACATCTAGTAACTGCTGTTTTACCTGTCGCTTTTCTTCTTTAGATAAATCCCTTACTGCAGATTGCCCTAATAGAATCATTAAATCTTTACTTTCAGAGATCTCTTTGATTAATCTTTTCTTATTTCTAAGAATTAAAACACTTACAGTCCTGGAAGTTTGTTTGTAAAAATGATGAGCAGGATTAGAATAATTAAAAAATGATATATCTTCTTTATGATCCTTTACAAATGACTGTACTGAACGCAAAGATTCTTTTACCCAGACATTCGATAATGAAAGCTCTGCGCCTAACGCACGTATAAAATCTTGTTCACCAAGATCAATTTCTTTATCATTCCATACAGCTAAACTTGTGAGATCAAGAATATATCTCTTTTCTAATTCATCCGTATAATCTTCAAGATGAATTTGATCAAAACTGGCATCATCTTCTGTATTCACTTCAGTATACCTAACAGATGAAGCAAATAACTTAACCAATAACTCATCATGAGTATCTTTCTCTATTTTAGAATTTAAAGCAAGAAAAACAATATTGGTTAAAGTTTCTTCAAGTGAGGATGCATAGTCAATTGGATTTTTATCGTGAATCAAAAAATGCTCAAATGCCAATACATCAATGAATAACAAAGCATTGGTTAATAAGTGACTAAAATTCTTTTTAAAAATAGATTCATTTGTCTGAATCCTAGTGTGCATGATTTTCTCTAGCTTTTCACTTTTATTGCTGGTTAAGGCATTAATGAAAGAAAAGAAAGATTTTTTGGTATCCAGATATTCATAAAACTCAATCAATGCTTTTATGCAATCTTTTGAATCTCCATTGTCAATGGTTTCATAATATGTAACCACCAATGCCGTAAAAAGATTGATTTTAGTTCTTTCTTCTTCAGAATAGACAATTCCTGATTCATTAGGTAATACTAATGCTACAGAAGTTCCGTATATAAAACCTACACTCTTAAGTTCTGGATATAAACTATCCAATGATGATAATGTATGAGACTCAATATCAAAGTCCCTTAGAAACTTATCTATCCAGCCAGTTGTTGAAGGGTTCATTGGTTAATAGGTGTTTACTACAAAGTTAAATTTATTTTTCATCTAACCGAATATGATTACAACTGGATGTGTAATTATTTTTATTAACAAAGTTTTAACGCATCTCGGAAAACCGCCCTTTTTATATCCTCGTATGTATTGCCGTAAACATTTAAATTTTAATAAAAATGAACAAGGTTAAAAAAACAAATTTATGGATCATTGGTGGACTTCTTAGCTTAGGAGTTGTACTGATGGCAGCGGATCATTTAGATGCTCCAGCAGTAGGAGGAACTACTGCAGATATTACGGATTTTTATGCTTTTGAAGGAGCAAATACAGAGAATACTGTTTTTGTAGCAAGTGTACAAAGTTCGCTGGCACCAGCAGGAAACTCAGCAACATTTGATGAAAACGTGTTAATAGAAATCAATATTGATAATGATGGTGATTTAGTAGAAGATCTTATTATTCAAGCTATTCCCAGAGACGGAATTATGTATTTCTTTGGTCCGTATACACCTTCACAAACTGGACTTAACAGTACCATTGATGAAGATACACAGTACTTAGGTCAGGTTGCGATTAGTACAGGAGCTAATGCTGCTACTTCTGAGGCAAACGGAATCCAATATTTTGCTGGTTTGAGAGAAGATCCTTTCTTCTTTGATTTTAATCAATTTAACGCGGTAGTAGGAGGAATGGCTCCTAATGGATTCAATAATCCAGGAAACGATGATTTTGATGGTACGAATGTGTTATCCATTGTCGTAGAAGTACCTAATGCTCTTTTAGGAGGAACATTTAGCCATCCTGCAGGAACAGGAGTTGAAGTATTTAATACTTGGGTAGAAGCAAAAAGAAAACAATAATCAAGAATTTTAAAATAACAGATATTATGAAATTTAATAATTTAAAAAATATATCAGCAGCTTTTTTAGTAGTAATGAGTTTGGCAAGTTGCAGTAGTGATGATGATGTAATTGTAGTTGATCCTCCAGCAGTGGTTGATTTTTCAGGAACTTTTTCTCAAGAAGATCAAATGGGACGTCCTGGAATTAACACCGTATTCAGTGCAACTCCAGATATCGAAAATAGCTTTAATGTAACCATTCCTTCACAACAAGGAGCCGCTTTTCAATCTTTATTCGAAACACAATTAGCAGGATTACACAGTGCGTTTGGTGCGACATATGAAAATAATATCCTTGGATTAGATATTACCACATTAACCACTGTATTAGCTTCAGATGTATTACAAGTAGCACCAGGAACTCCGACATCATATTTTGATGGAACAAATGTATTAACAGGTAGAACATTAACTGATGATGTTATTGATATCTCCTTAATATTATTATTTGGAGGACAAAACGGAGATCGTTTTAATGGACAAGATCTTGATGGTGATGGAACACCAGATTTACCAATATTAGTAACAGATGGTGTTAGTAGTGCAGGTGAAACTCCATCTAGTACATTTCCTTATGTCGAACCACCTCACGGTTCATAAATCAAGGACTTAAATAAATAAGTACCTCTGTCAAACTGAGTCTGTCGATACTAATTATTAGAAAGTCAGCCCTCAAATGACCTTTAGCGAATTAAATCGCTGAAAATGATAGACTCAGCATGACAGACATTAATAAAAAATACAAATTTCAAAAAACAAAACAAATGAGAATTCTACACGGTATCATAGGTATAATGATTAGTATACTCGTTATTTCCTGTCAAAAAAATGAAAAGATTATAACAAACTCAGAAGATTATACAATCTATTTGCAAGAGGAGCATAATCAAATAGCAAAAGACGCAGAAAAAGAACTTGAATTTTGGAATACCAAAATAAAAACTGACAGTTTACAAATCACAGCATTAGCTCCTGCAGCGCAAGCATATTCAAAACTGTTTCAGGCAACGGGAGATATAACATATCTAAAACTGGCTGAACAAGCATTAACTAAAACTGCAACCGTTGCAGCAATAGGAAAATCAGGTCATCTTTTGGCACTTGCACGTAATTATATTTCTCAGCATAGATTTAAAGAGGCTAAAGAAGTTGCTCAAGGAGCATATCTTTTAAAAACAAATACTGAGGCTACAGAAATGGTGCTATTTGATATTTCTATGGAATTAGGAGAATATGAAAATGCGCAAAAATATTTAGAAGGAATCGCAGATCAAAGTGATTATAACTTTCTAATTAGATTGGCAAAATGGAATGACTATAAAGGAAATCTTGATGCCACCATCAGGAACATGGAAAAAGCCAGAACGATTGCAGAAAATAGTAAGAAAAAAAGCCTGATGCTATGGTCTTATACCAATTTAGCTGATTATTATGGACATGCAGGTAGAATCAATGATTCATATGATCATTATCTAAAAGCTTTGGCAATTGATCCTTCGAATGCATATGCTAAAAAAGGAATTGCTTGGATTGTATATTCATATGAAAAAAAGCCTGAAGAAGCTTTGAAAATATTAAATGCGATTACTACTACTTATCAAAGCCCAGATTATTTTCTTTTAAAAGCAGAAATAGCCGAATTCAAGAAAGATAATGTTACTAAAAAAGCAAATCTTAAAAAATATAGAAATGCAGTTAAAGATAAACGATACGGAAAAATGTACAATACCTACAATGCTTTGGTTCTTGCAGAGGAGTATCAGGCATTTGATCAGGCATTGGATATAGCTGAAGAAGAAATAATAGATCGTCCTACACCACAATCGTATGACCTAAAAGCGTATATACTTAGCCTAAAAGGAGAGCATCAAAAAGCATTAGAAATAGCAAAAGAGTTCATTGTAGATAAGACATATGAGCCTATGGCGAATTATCATATCGCAGAAATCTATAAAGCTAACAATATGTTAGAAGCAATGGACCCTATTAAAGAAGAGTTGTTGGAGAGCGGGTATGAATTAGGCCCAGTAACCTTCTCAAAAATTCAGAAGTTATAATACCATTTAAATGATCTATGGCTATGAAATTTTTTGTAATTATTGTAATAGTTGTACTCGGGTTTAATGTGTCTGCCCAAGATGTAACAAAGAGTACAGAAATAAGTAACACTTTGGATACTTCAGAACCTTCATATTTTAAGGGTACTACAGAATATTATAAGTATTCTTATTTTAATGGTATTGTAAAAGTAGATCAAAGACAAGACTTATTCACTTTTATAAAACCAATAACGTATACAACTAATGAATATGTATATATAGATCATGCTTTTGATTATAAAAGATTAACCGTTATTCCTGCGATTAGATTAGACTATTTTGGAGATAACACTACGTTATTTACCCCATTAGTAGATCAAACAACAGCTAGTATCATTACAGCAACACAATTGAGCGCTTTGTATCAAGTGACTGATGAGGTTTCGGTATTGGTAAAACCTACAATTGGGTTTCAGAACAATTATATTAATATAGAGGAAAAAGGACGTACAAATAGTGCTTATGGAATTGATATCGGTTTACAGTACCTACTTTCTTCTAAACTCTCTTTACAAACAACATTCTGGAATTTTAATCTAGATAGTGGTTTTGTGTATGTTGATGATGAAGGACTTGTAGATTCAAGAGGAAAAGATAGAAGAATAGGAGTAGACATTGGTGTTACATATCAGATTAATGACTGGTTATTTTTTAATTCAGATTTCTTCTATGCAACATCAGAGATAGAAGATAACTCCTTAGAATACGAGTTTGCTGCCGAAGGAGGAATCAGTATAGATAATTTAAGAGGTTTTTCGGGAGGAATAGGATATAGATACTCTAGTAGGGATACTACCGAGGATGTATTGGCTAATGAAAATTATTTGGTGGTCGATACTTCGATCAATTACACATATAAAAACTTTACATTCGGAATGGCAATCGAAAATCTATTTAATGCTGCTTGGGGAGAACCAGAATTTGCTACAGCATCTAGATTAACTAATAAAATAGGATCTGTTGATGAAGGATATTTTGTGCCTGAGGATTCTTTTTTTATGAGTGCAGGAATAACATATAGTTTTTAATTTTTGTTTTTTGATGTTGTTATGGGAGAAGCTTGTTTGCTGGGGCGCAGACAGGCTTTTTCTGCTTCAACTTTTTCGTAAAAAAGCCATGACTTCTTTTTTATAAGAAATTCCAATAGGTATTTCTTGTCCATCGATTTCAATATCATGTGCCGTAAATGCTGTAATCTCTAGCGTATTTATGATATATGATCGATGTACCCGAAGAAAATAATTAGGTAATTTCTTTTCGAACTCACTTATTTTATCCTTTGTTACGATTCGTTGTTCACGAATATGAATACGAACATAATCTTTCAGACTTTCCACATACAATACCTTTTTAAACAACACCTTTACATATTTTCGATTTGTATTTACGTAGAGAAAAGAATCTTCAGTAGTTTTAATTTGCTCAATATCTCTTTGCAGTAGTTGTGGTCCTTCTATTTTGTCAAAATATTTATTTATTGATTTAAAAAAGCGATCCATGGTAATAGGTTTGAGCAAGTAATCTATTACATCTAGTTCATAGCTTTCTACTGCATAATCTCGATAAGCAGTAGTAAATATAATACTAGGTGGATTTTGTAAAGATTTTACAAACTCGATACCAGTAATTCCTGGCATCTGGATATCCAGAAAGATAAGATCGATAGATTCTTTTTTTAATACTTCAAAAGCCTCTATAGCATTCCAGCAACTTGCAATAAGTTCCAACTGCGAAAAATGCTTGATATGCCTCTCGAGCAAATCTAAGGCAAGAGGTTCATCATCAACAATCAGGCAATTGATCTTTTTCTTCATAATGTTATTCTTAGATTTACTTCGTATGATTCTTCCTGTTCTTCAACTCGGCATTCATATTGATCAGGATAGATCAATTCTAATTGACGTTTTACATTTTTTAAACCAATACCTTCTTTATAATTCGCATCATTATTTTGGGAAGCATTTGATTTGGTATTATATACTTTAAATCGTAAAATTTCATCTTTCGTCTCTAATTCAATTTTGATAATTGCTTTTTGGATAGCACCGCTTACTCCATGTTTAAATGCATTTTCTACCAAGGATACTAAAATTAAAGGAGCAATTAAAGTCTTAGAATTATCAATTTTATGTTTAAAGTCTAATTGTAATCTATTTCCATAACGTAATTTTTCTAAACCTATATAATGTTCCAATAATTCAATTTCTTTAGTAACCAACACTTGATTTTCTTTACATTGATAAAGCATATAATCCATGATCTCAGAAAGTTTTGAAACTACATCAGGTGCTTTATCTGACTTGTCAAGAGTTAAGGCGTATAAATTGTTAAGTGTATTGAACAAGAAATGAGGATGAATCTGTGCTTTAAGAAAATTAAGTTCGGCTGTAGCTTTTTCTTTTTGTAATGTATCTAGTTGATGTTTTTCTGTGGCTCTTGCCTTGATCATCTTGATAAAAATAAAGATGGATGTATAAAAATATAGTCGAAAAAAATATCCAAAAACTGTGAATTTGATATCGTAGATTATTTCTTTTAGAGATTCTTTAGGTCCTCCTGACTCAGCTAAAGTTTCAGCAATATGAATGTTGTTAAAACGATATATAATGGTAAAGATGATAGTGCTAACTATAAATGCAATAATGAATTGTATGTATTTCTTTTTTTGAAATAGTTGAGGAATTAAGTAATACGCCAAAAAATAGGTAGCTAACATTTTGGTTGGTAATCCAACACCTCTAAAGATTAATGCTTCTTTAAGATCCGTTATACTCTGATCCGAAGTAATAGGAGCAAGTACTAATACAAATAACCAAAACAGCGTGTGAGTTAATACACGATTTTGTAGTAGTCGATCTAACCAATTGTTTTCTTTTTCCATCATTAATGAAAAGTAACGAAAAAAATGGATATGAATTTTTAGGATCGTCGAATTCGTGTTATCACCACCTGAATTTTGTGATACTACCTCCAAATTCAATTCAGAAGATAAACCCTATCATTATATCCGTTGTTTTTTTGTGCTGGTCTTTTTTACCGCTTTGGTATTAAGTTTAGCTATAGATTGGAACAAAAAACAGTTCATCATGAGATATATTTTAATTTTTTTATTAGCGTTTAATAGTATTAATCTTTCTAACGCACAAGATGTAAAAGATCGATTAACTATAGAAGAAAAATCCTTCACCAGTGCTTCTGGTCAAAAAGTAATGGCCGAAGTAGGAAGTCTAGAAGTTCCCGAGAATCGTAATAATCCTAACTCAAAGAATATTTCTATTCATTTTATTAGGTTAAAAAGTACAAATCCTAACCCAAAAACACCTTTGATATACCTTGAAGGAGGTCCTGGATCTAGTGCTACCTGGCAAGCTGGTAATAAACATTACCTGGAAAAATGGCTTCCTTATTTAGAATTGAATGATGTCATTCTTTTGGATCAAAGAGGAACGGGTGCAGGTACCGAACGAGTTTTGTATATATGGAGGAAAAATATCCCAGAAAATATTTTTTCAGATCCAGAAGTGACTAAACAACATTTTGAAAGTGTAGGAAACGAAGCATTAGTTGATTTTAAAAAAAGAGAGGTGGATCTAAACGGTTATACAACTGTAGAAAATGCTAAAGATATAGATGCATTAAGAAAAGCATTAGGGTATGAAAAAATCTCTTTATTAGGATTTAGTTATGGTACACATTTGGGCCAAGCTTATATAAGATATTATGATAAATATGTGCAAAATGCAATACTTGTGGGGGTAGAAGGTCCTAATCATACGTTTAAATTACCATTGGCTATGGACATACAATTTCAAAAAATTGCATTGCTCGCTAAAGAAGATACTAACGTAAGTAGAGAGGTGCCAGATTTGATAGCTTTGTATAAGAGAGTATGTCAAAAACTGGATAAAAAACCTATAACGGTAGAAGTCATTTCGCCACTTACCAATTCACCAATGAAAGTAAAAGTAAGTTCATATGGATTGAATTTGATGTTAAGATTTGATATAGGTGATGCTAGTGATATTCCTGTTTTCCCAAGGTTATTGTACAGTATTGATCAAGGAGATTATAGTATGTTACAATGGTTTGTTCAGAAGCGTATAAGAGTGGTTTTTGGTGTACACGGAATGTCTGCTACTATGGATGCAGCCTCAGGCGCGTCTTCAGACCGAATAGACCGTATTAAGAAAGAAAATGAAAAAAGTATGTTTAAGAATATTGCTAATTTCAGTATGGGAACTTTTTGGCCAGCTCCTGATTTGGGAGAAGAATTTAGAGCACCACTTAGTAGCAATACCAGAACTTTATTTATGAGTGGTACTCTTGACTTCAATACACCACCGCATCAAGCTGAAGAAGTACGCTGGGGTTTTTCTAATAGTAATCATATTATAGTGAAAGGAGCTGGACATGAACAAATACTAACACATCCCGAAGCCGAAAAAACGATCATTCGTTTTTTAAAAGGAGAAAATGTGGATGATGTCGCTTTGTTTTACCCTCGATTACAATTTATTCCAATTAAAGGAGATACTGGGGAACTTTGGCACCCTTCTATGGGAGAACGAAGCAAATAGTTTTTATTAATAGTACTGACCTATTTGATTATTTAATCTTATGTTCAGTGTAAATGGTCATTCTCTTTCAAAGAATTAACAGGAAAGCAAACTCATATGGTAACACATGGGTTTGTTTTTTTTTATTAGATTAGGTTTTATACAAAATGAGATGGTAAAAATAACGTGTTAGTGTGTAAATAAGAGTAATTCAACGCAACCAAATCAAAAGAATTATATCTTATAAGAAACGATTATAATTTATATAATTATGAAAAAAATCATACTCTTTCTAATGTTTATCGCACCTTTATTTTCTTGTGATAAAAGTGATGATCCCAATGAACAAGACGTATTGAATGGAAAATGGAATTTGGTATATGTAAGCTGTGAATGCCAACCAGTCGACCTAGAAGTCGGAGAGCATATTTGGACTTTTGATTTGTCTCAAAATAAACTAAATGTCCAAAATAATGTTACAGAGCAACTTCATACTATTTTAGAAACGGGAAGTTATGAGATTAATGTTACGCAAAACAAAATCAACATTCTTGCTACCGAGTATGATTATTATTTCGAAAATAATAAATTGTATTTAGCGGATCATCCTGAGAGCGATGGACCTTTGATTGAATTCGTTAGAGATTAAACTATTCGTAACAAAAAATAAACATAGTAGCATATTCATTATAGAATTATGAATATGAATGATAATAGTATCGTTTTTCTAAAAAGAAGTAGGTTTAGTGAAGGTTGAATCATTAACAAATTTTTATGTTAATCAAGGCAACTAATTGTACCTGAGATAGGTGTAGATAAGTTATTTTGTTAATTAAAACTTAAAAAACACAAAAAAAAACTTAAGAACTTTTCAATTTAGTGTTGTAGTAATAAAGATATTTACTAATTTTGCCGCTCACAATTTAATCTATAAACTTTACTTTTTATTATGAAAAAGCATTATGTGTTTTATTATGCATTTATTGCATTGTTTTTAGTTTTCACATCTTGTACTAAGGATGAAAACGAAATTACTGATGAGGAATCATCAGAGGTTGTTCTAGAACCAGATTTTTTTTAAAATGCTGGAACAGTAGGATTACCTGAAGGGGAAAAAGAAGAGGAATTTGCACCTGAATTAACTGGAGCGAAACACCATTCTAATTACGATTATACATTACTTACACCTTCTGGGTTGAAAAAGAGTGATGTTGATGCTATTGCTTGCGGAGAAGTAACTATCAGACCATTATTAGTGGGGGCTAATAAGAAAAGAGTTGGTAGAGTCGAGGTCGCAAATGATGGAGAAAACCTATATCTTACCTTTAGAGCTAATAGACATAGGTATATGAAAAAGGTATATCTATATATTGGGGCGAAGGAAGATGCGCCTTTTTATTCTAATGGATTTCCTAATCTTTATGAGTTTAACTACAAAGCTTTTCCTTATTACTATGGTGGTAAGAAAAAAGCAACTTATGTTATCCCATTATCTTCTATTAACTTAGATTGCTTCGAAATTATAGCGTATTCTAAGATATATGATAAAGATAGTGGATGTTATTACTCAGCTTTTGCTTATGATAAGAATCTAACTCAGGAGTATAGTTATGCTAATAACTCTGGATGTTATTATTTCGAGGATTGGGTAAGATCTTTTGAGTACTGTGTAAAAAGTTGCGAGCCTGAGTGTATTCAGACTTATGGATATCACGAAACTTGTGGAGTATGTGAAAATGACCTTTTCAATACGTTCTTAGCATATACTTTTATTAATAATAATGGTCCTGCTGGATTTAATATAGAATTGATCACGAATGCTAACGGATGTGATATTACTAATAGTACAGAAGTAGGTCATATCAATGTTGCAGCTATCGACGATACTAAATTGAAAATAGAGTATAAAGTAAACGATGGATATGAGATGTGTGAATTAAGTTTTAACTACGGATCAGTTAAATTTGATACACCGAACAATTATTCTCAGCAATTTATTACTCCAACAAAAGTACATACTTTTGAGATTGATAGACTTCCTGGAGCAAACATCTATATGGATAGTGAGGCTCAAATTCAAGAAGTAACTGTGAATCCTAACTAAATATAGAAGTATTTTTAATAAAATATTTCTGAAATAGTTTAAGAGGTAAGATTTTTAAAAATCTTACCTCTTATTTTTTTAAATATAGTTGTAAAAACTTCTCGGTATCATTTATTATGAATGTACCCTAAATAACTAAGGTTTAGGTGCTAATTGTAGTTGTGTGAAAGTAATTAAAGTTAATGCCAGACATCTTATACTTCGTTAACATTAATTATTTTTTCAATTTTTGCTTCAACCTCTAACACTTTTTGACTCCAATATTTTTGTGCTTCTTTAGCATCAAATTGAGGTTTGTTTTTAGAACCAGTTCTCATTTTTACGGGTATTTGACTTAGATATTCCCAATTATAATGTCTGTCCTTCGCTATTTCGCTTTGCTTTTCTGGGTCAAATTTTCGTCTAGCCCAAAAGTTTTGGTGTTCGATATAATCACCTTTTATTCTAGAAAAGTGGCTAATTAATTCGTCAGAATTTGATGGTATGTATCCAGGACCACTACAACCACAAGAATGAAATGTGATTCCTACCTCATATAGTATAGAAATATGTTTCCAAGATTTAATGTCTTTTTTCTTAGGAGATTCAAAGTCAAGTCCCATATTAGCCATTAATTCACCACATTCAGGACATTTAGCAGGATTCTGTTCTTTAGATTTATTGAACCCTTCATAAATATCTTTTTCTAATCTTCTTTTGAATGTTTTTCTACACTCAAAACAAGCATAATGAGATTTATATGTTGTCATTCCATATCTACACATAATTAGGCTTTATTATGATATATTCCAGTTTCATTAGAAACTAAAGCTTTAATGCTCGATATCGTCTTAAGATGTTACAACTCCCAATGTATACAATTGTTCCATAGTAGGAGATTCACTTCCTCCTTCTGGTTCTAAAGTAATACCAAAGGCTTCAGATTCATTGGTGTTAGTTAATGTAAAGATCTTATTTTCGTCTTCGGTAAATGTATCCAGAATACCTAAACTAGTAGGAGTTAAAGGATCTAGTTTTAGAGACCACACCTGATATACTTTTCCTTTAGGAGGGTTTGGTAATCCTTCTACATCTATATAGGCTGTTTGTTTTTCTTTATCCCAGTATACTGCAGCATATGCATTAGGAGCTACTTTTTGGGCTTGTAAAGGAATTTGGATGATATCTTTATCACGCAATACACTTAAGAGTGTTTTTGCTTTAGATAAATCCTCTTCTGCGACATTAATTTTTCCTTCTAATAAAGTTTGTTCTATTTGAGCATCAACAACTTGTTTACGTAATTCTCGATTCTTATTAAATTGTAAAAACAATCCAATTAATAACGCTATAGAAGCTGCCCAACCAATATAAGTTGTCCAGTTGGTACGAGCACGTGTAATTGGGATTACATCTATTTCATTATCAGTAAAGCTTAATTTTTCTTTAATACGATTAAAAACGGATTCTGGGTTATATGGTGCAGTAGCTGCTGATAGCTGCATAAGAGATTTTTCGATCTCTTTTACTTCTTCCTCAATTTCAGGATGTTTTTTTAACGCTTTGTATACTTCGGCATTTTCTTTTTCGGATAATGCACCATATACATAGAGTTCTAATATACCTGATGATATGTATTGTTCGATATTCATAATTATACTGCCAAGACTTCTCTTAATTTATCAATGCAAATTCTGTTCCGAGTTTTAATTGTCCCTAAAGGAATATCTAATTTCTCTGAAGCCTCTTTTTGTGTGAACCCTTTAAAAAATAACAAATCAATCACTTTTTTACAAATTGGTTCTAATACATCAATATACTTTTTGATACCAATTGCGTCAATTTTACTTGAAAAATTACTCTTTTCTTCTAATATATCTACGAAATAATCAGCTGTTTGGTTTTGTTGTGAATTTTTATACGCTACAGATCGTGTTTTATCTATAGCTGCATTACGAGCGATATTAAGTATCCAAGTAAAAAAACGCCCTTTTTTTTCTGAATAAGAATCACCCTTATTCCAAACTTTTACAAAAACATCTTGCAATACTTCTTCAGACAAGGTCTCATCTCTTAGAATATTGTAGATAACACCAAAAATGTTTTCAGCGTACATTTCATATATACGCTGAAAAGCTTTTTCGTTTTTTTGTTGTAACTGAAGAATCAGTTCATTGGATTGCATAGGCGATTAAAGAAATGTTTTTTAAGAAAGTTCTTAATTAAAAAAAGAGATTAGCATAACTTAATCTCTTTACATATCTAGTATAATGTTATTGGATAATTCCTCCACAGCTTACTCTACTTCCTGCGGCACCTGATGGTTGAGATGTATAATCATCAACTCCTTGATGTACAATAATCGCTTTACCAACAATATCTTTTTTATCATCTCCACAGCCAATACACCAATCATTTGTAGCAAAAGTTATAGAACCTTTACCATCAGCATCGGTGTTAAAATTTCCGATATCTCCCTTATGATAGCCTTCTGGTGCAGCCCATTTTCCGTGAGGTTCCATAGTAGGGTTCCAATGTCCTCCAGTTGATTTACCGTCTGGAGATGAACAATCTGCTTTTTCATGAATATGGATCGCATGTTCGCCTTCAGATAGCCCATTTATATTCGCTACCATAGTAACAACTCCATCTTCTTCTGTAAATGTTACAGTACCAGACACTTCACTTTCACTCTTTGGTGCTAATGAAATAGCTAAAGTCTTTACTTTATTTTCTTCTGTCTTTTCTTCTACTTTTTCTTCGGTAATTTTTTCGTTTACTTTATCGTCATATTCCTTTCCTGCTTTTTTTTCTCCTTTACAGCTAAAAATAGTAACAGTTAAAAAAGCAATAGCGATTAGGTTTAGAGTCTTCATAATTATGATTTGTTACGTTTTGAACAATCTAATATAGGGCAGTTTTAACTTATAGCAAAGGATTTAAGACGTTTTTAGATGTATCAGATGTCAATTGTACTTAATGATGTAATACTAATACCTGTACTAGGGTCTTGAGCAAGTTTATACTGATAAAGTCCAGTTTCGCCTATTGCAATCAAAAGATCACCAGATATGATCACATCAAAAGCACTTTGTTGAATTGAAGTAACCAACTTAGAATCGATTGGATTCGATACATCAAATACTTTAATTTCATCATCACATACAATCAAAAAATCTCCGTAAAGGCCAAGTCCTCTAGGAAAAACAAGGTTTCTTGAATTAATTAATATTGGATCCGTAATTGTTGTTATATCATATACTTGTAATACATTGAGATTGTTACCACAAAAAGTGTCAGAATGTAATGTAACATAGGCATGTGTGTCATTGGCAATTACAGGATCACAGGCAGTAAAATGTTCTACCTGAGATAATTTTTCAGGAAACTCTGGATTTGTTAATCCATATATAAACATGCCATTTCTGGATCCAATATATAAGTAATCCTTATAACTGAAAAGCGTTTCAATATTGAAACCAATTGGAATAGTGTTTACTTGCACTGGATCCTGAATGTCAGTGATATTAAAAACCGTAAGGTCTGTATTATCTACCGTATACAAATAATCTCCTTTTAAAGTAAAAGTAGCCAAAGATCCTCCTTGGCCATCAGAATTGACAGGAGAAAAAGAATCATTGGAGGTGTCAGAGTCACAACTAAATATTATAAAAGAGGTGAGTATCATATACAAATATTTTTTCATGGTTTTTAATTTAGTTTGTTAATTCCCATCCTACTACTACGTTGTTTTCAGGGATGTTATAAGGTAGAAATCCATCAGGAGAACGTAACTCCGGAAATACATTTACAACTCTTTTGGTAAGTGTGATTTCATTTGTAGCGGTATTAAACGCTATTGCAATTAAATCAGTTGCTTGATTAATATAGATCATATTATCTCTAACGGCAAGGTCTGTAGATCCTGGTGCTTTTAAAAATTTTATAGGAGTAGGAGATGTTGGATCAGTATTGTCATATATATGAAAACCTTTACGAACTTCATTGATAAAAAGTAAACCATCCTTGATGTATATTTTACCAGAAGTATTAATCGCAATAGGATCATTAATTGAAACAGAATTTTCAAAATCATTTCGATCAATAAATACTGGTTCATACCTTGAGGAAATAGGATCAATAATAATGTCATCATCATTATTATCGCAATCGGCTAAGAATGGGCAACAACTTTGTATGAATAGAAAAGCAAAGCTTAAGAGTATAAATTTTGTAGTTCTCATCTTTTTGATTGTTTGATTAAAAGATGTAAAAAAATCAGAATGGTTGCGTAATTAACGAAAATCCTTAAGCTTTTTAATGCTATTTCATATATTGAATAATAGAAATTTCAGTATCACGATAGCTCATAAAATCGATTATGTTCTCATTGTTATAATACGATCTGGTATTTGATATTGTGTACAGAGTTCTTTCATTTTGACATAGAATGCTTTTTTATAATAATCAGGCATTTCGGACCCATTTTTAAAATAATGGATGTATTTGTTTTCTAATTCTGGATAATGTTTCTTGATAGCTTGTAGCATTAAAGTTTTACTATCTGCCGAACCATTTCCGAATAGGGTAATAGTAGCTGGAAGTATATAATGTACTTTATAAGATTTAAATGTCTTAAAAAGCAAATTTAAGTGTGCCGTAGTATCAGAAATAAAAGGTAATAAAGGCATTAAACTAATACCAGTGATAAAATTATTTTGAATTGATGTTTCTACAGTTTTAAGTCTAATAGAAGGTTTTGTTGCTCCAGGCTCAAATATTTTTCCTACTTCATCTTGAAGCGTAGAAAAAGAAAATGAAATCAGAACTCCTTTGTCTAATCTGGGTTGGAGATCTTTGGGTATAATCGCCGTTTTGTCAATTTGATCTAGAATATCAAAATCTCGCTCTATAAGGTGAGATTTAGTGATGATGTGTACAGGGAATTTGTGTTTAGCTATAACTTTTAGGGCCTCTCGAGTTAATTCATACTTTTTTTCAATTTGAAGATACGGGTCTGTTGCTGAAGAAAGTACGATGATACCATATTGATTTTTCTTTGCTCTATTAAATAATTGTCTATCTAATAATTCGATGGCATTCATCTTAACAGAAAGACTGTTTTCTAGATTGGTTCCATATTTACTACCTCTGATATAACAATATAAGCAGTTAAAAGAACAACTACTATAAAGATTAATAGTATAATCATCTAAGAACCAAGAATCCCTTTTTTTAGTTTTGTTTAGAATTGATTTAACTATGATTTCTTTTGGCATATTCGTGTCTATTTAATCCTATAGATATTTTTTTTCTAAACCAATTCGCTACTTTTTCATGATCATAAATTTTGTTTTTATGATGCTCTATAATATTTGGATGAAACTTGGCTGTAGTTTTTGCCGCCCAACCAATACCTTGTCTTATTTCTTTATCCTTATTGTTTGCTAAAGATAAAAGAAGGTTAAAAAGGATGTCTACATAGTTACTTGCTAATCCTTTTTTTATACTATAATGAATTCCAGCGCCAAGAGATCTGATAACCCAGTTGATTGGGTGTTTTGCTAGTGTTTGTATTTCGGGAATTGTTTTATCAGGTTCGGTAAGTAATGAAAAGCCAAAAACACGTTCCCCAATAATATCGCAGACATACCAAATATCTGCGTCTGCAATATATTCGGTTGCTTTTTGCAAGGATTCATTAAAATGAGTAGTTAACCTCTTTTGCAATATAATCCCTAGAATTACATTTCCTCCTTCTGTATGTAAAGATTGAATTTGATCACAAAAGTTAATATGCTCTTCCTCTAAAATACGTTCATAAAAGACTTCTGCGCAATATTCCAATAATGGAAACCTTACCTTTTGTGTTAAAATCCGATTATAAAATTCATTGATGCAATCAGATAACCCATTAGAAAAATAAGCATCAAGACAGATGACGAGATGTTCTTTTACCACAGATTTTTTTGTAATTACTTTCATGATTTTAGATATGAATTAAATGTAAAATACTTTATTAAGTAACATCTATATCTTTTTTATGATTGCTCTGTTATCTTGAATGCCCAGTTTTATATTTTCAGTGATAATTAACGCTTTATCAATTCTGGTTTGAGGATTTTTAAATCCTAATACATAATAAATCAGACTTCTTTTTTTTCCATCTGTGAAAGATTCAAAAATCTCAGAAGCTTCTGGATCACTTTCTAACACCGCTTCTAACTCCTCTGGCATTTCTACTCCATATTTAGAAGTGTCCTCAAATAATTGTACCTCAAAAAAATCATTAGGAAAAACTCCTAAAGCTTTTTGATACTTTTTACTAAACATTATAGAAAATTGATCCTTTCTTTTTTGTAGAGCCGCATGATAGCGAACGGATGCATCCATATATCTTATTTGAACAACTACTCTTTTATGGTTTTGGGCAATAAAAGGCATAGCAATTTCTGAAGGTATTAATATGCTATGGATAGTTTGCAACGATGTTTCAAAAATCGAACTTTTCATGAATTCAAAAATATAGGATTATTTAAAGTTTAAATATTCTTCGATAAGAATAAGTTGTTTAATGTTTTGATTGTTTCGTTAATCAAATTGAACCAAAGTAGCTTTCAAAAGGTGGTTTTTACAAAAAAAAACGAAAAAAAAACGACAATTATCCCGTAATAGCTAAAAGGTATAATTATTATTTCAATTATAGAAATTGCTAAACAATATGATGTTTTTTTTTTCTAAACCCTAGCATTTATGTAGGTTAACTAACGTTTGGTAGTTTGATGGTTTTTAGTTGATAATTTATCAATAAAAATGCAAAAATATTGAGCTTTAATCACTGATATTAGATTAACGTAATAGATACTTTAGTTTTTGTTAATTTTGGTTAACACAAATTCAAAATATATACATATGAAAAAAATGTACTCGTTTGTCTTATTAACAATGTTGATAGGTCAAACAATGTTTGCACAAAACATCATGGATGGTATCGTCAAAAACCATCTTAACAGTTCGACGGCTAAATCTGGTTTGACGACAGATGATATTCAAGAATGGCAAGTCACAGATGTGGTTCCTTCCTTAAACCCAAATATACAGCATGTATATGTACAGCAGTATCATAAAGGAATTCCAATTCAATATGCGACTTACAAACTTACAGTAAAGAATAATCAACAAGTAACTTGGCAAATAGATCAATTTGTAAAGGATGTGAAATCCAAAGTTATTTCAACAAAAGCATCTCTTTCACCAGAAGGTGCTATTATGAATGTAGCTAGAGCTCATAATTTGCAATCTCCGCAATTGATTCAATCTCAAAGTAAATCAAACGGAGCATTGGTATATGAAAATTCTGGAATTACATTGGAGCCTATCGAGGCAAAACAAGTTTACATCAAAAAAGATGACCAATTGATTTTAACCTGGCGGGTAAGTTTATATCAAAAAGATGGTCAACATTGGTGGAATGCTAATGTAGATGCTGCAACAGGAGAAATTCTATATACAGAAGATTGGGTAATCTCCTGTGATTTCGGTACTCCTGATCATGAATCTCATAATCATGACTCTGTTTTGTTGGATAAAGAAGTAGCAACGGTTCCAGAAGCACCAACTGCTGCTTTGGCTCCAGATTCTTATAATGTATATGCAATGCCAATAGAAAGTCCTAGTCATGGAAATCGTTCTATTGTAACTGATCCAGCAAATGCTACTGCTTCTCCTTTTGGATGGCATGATACTAATGGTAGTGCAGGAGCAGAGTTTACAATTACAAGAGGTAACAACGTATGGGCTCAAGAAGATAGAAACGGAAATAATGGTACTGGTTTCGCACCTGATGGTGGAGCTAGCCTTGATTTTAACTTTCCTATTGATCTTAGTCAAGGACCAGTTTCATATGATGATGCAGCTATTACAAACCTGTTTTACTGGAACAACATCGTACATGATGTATTTTATCAGTATGGTTTTAATGAAGCTAGTGGTAACTTCCAGGAAAATAACTACGGAAATGGTGGTGCAGGAAGTGATTCTGTAAATGCAGATGCACAGGATGGAAGTGGAAGTAATAATGCAAACTTCTCAACACCTGGAGATGGTGGTAATCCAAGAATGCAAATGTTTCTTTGGACAAGTCCTAATCCTGACAGAGATGGAGATCTGGATAATGGTATCATTATTCATGAATATGGACATGGTATTTCTATTCGATTAGTAGGTGGACCATCTTCTAATAACTTAGGAGGTTCTGAGCAAATGGGAGAAGGATGGTCTGATTGGTTCGGATTAATGCTTACCATGAGAGCAGGAGATGCTGGTACAGATTCTAGAGGAATTGGTACATATGCATTAAATCAACCAACTACTGGAGATGGAATCCGTCCAACTCCATATTCTATAGATAGATCTATTAATAATACAGATTATGCTGATATAGGTGGATTGGCGAGACCACACGGAGTGGGGTATGCGTTTGCTACTATATTATGGGATATGACTTGGGGACTTATCGACGCAGAAGGTTTTGATCCTGATTTTTATAATGGAACAGGTGGTAATAACATTGCGATGGCATTGGTTACTGAAGGATTAAAAAATACAGCAAATAACCCTGGATTTGTATCCGGTAGAGATGGTATCTTACAAGCTGATCAAGATTTATATGGAGGTCAGTATAATTGTATTATCTGGAAAGCATTTGCTGAGCGAGGAGTTGGTCAGGATGCTAATGAAAATAATAATGGAGGTTCTAATGGACAAACAGACCAGACAGTATCTTTTGTGAATCCTTGTGATACAACACCACCACCACCAGAAACTTGTACTGGAGATATATCTTCTTTCCCTTATAACGAAAGTTTCGAAGGATCGTTTGGTGATTGGTCACAATCTTCTGGAGATGATATTGACTGGACAGTAAATTCTGGAACTACACCTTCTAATAATACTGGACCTAGTAGTGCAGCAGATGGTAATTCTTATATTTATGTAGAAGCATCTGGAGATGGAACAGGATTCCCTAATAAACGAGCAATTTTAAACTCTGCTTGTTTAGACTTTAGCGGACTTACATCTCCTACAATTGGCTTTCAGTATCATATGTTAGGTAGTGCTATTAACTCTCTTGATTTAGAAGCAAGAATTAATAACACTGGAGACTGGGTAAGTATCTTTAGCAGAACAGGAGCGCAAGGAAGCGACTGGAATACAGCTTCAGTGGATCTATCAGCTTATGCAGGAGAAGCAAGTGTACAATTAAGATTAAATGTAGTGACAGGTAGTGGTTCTGAAGGATGGCAAAGTGATATTGCTATAGATAATTTAAGTATTACGGATGGAACAACACCACCACCGCCACCACCAGGTTGTACTAACGGTATATCTTCATTCCCATATGCAGAAAGTTATGAAGGATCTGTTGGTGCTTGGACACAAGAAGCAAGTGATGATATCGACTGGACAGTAAACTCAGGAGGTACACCTTCGAATAGTACAGGACCAAGCGGTGCAGCAGATGGTAGCTCATATATTTATGTAGAAGCTTCTGGAAATGGAACAGGATTCCCTAATAAGCAGGCAATTCTAAATTCACCTTGTTTCAATTTTAGTGCAGTATCATCACCGGCATTAGGTTTCCAATATCATATGTTAGGTAGTGCTATTAACTCTCTTACTGTAGAAGCTCGAGTTGGCGACGCAGGAAGTTGGACAAGTATCTTTAGCAGATCAGGAGCCCAAGGAAGCAATTGGAATACTGCTGCTGTTGATTTATCTGCTTATGCAGGAGAAGAAAGCGTACAATTAAGATTGAATGTAGTAACTGGTAGCGGTAATAGTGGATGGCAAAGTGATATAGCTATCGATGATTTAGGTATTACTGATGGAACAACACCACCGCCACCACCACCTTGTGATGCACTAGATTTTAATAGCTTTACAATCAATGCGTTCTCTAATCAAGATTCTGCTGGAGACTTCTCTATCGGAAGTGGTGGAGCAGCACTAACATTGACGAACAATACTTGGAAACATATTGATCTTAACTATACAGTTACTGCGAATACTGTGATAGAATTTGAATTTAGCAGTACTTCTCAAGGAGAAATTCATGCTGTTGGTTTCGAAAATGACAATACGTTGACTGCTGATAGATATTTCAAAGTTCACGGTACTCAGAATTATGGAGTAACAAACTTTGATAACTATTCGAGTGGAACAACAACATATGTAATACCTGTAGGTAATTTCTATATAGGAAGTATGGATAGAGTAGTATTCATTAATGATAATGATGCTGGATCAGGAAATAATTCAACGTTCTCTAATGTTAGGATTTATGAAGGATCTTGTGGATCTACTGTAGCAGCAGTTAATTTCGGACCTACAACTCCAATATTAGGAAATGAAGATGAAGAAAGTATTTCTAGTTTCTCTATCGCACCAAATCCATTGAAGAGTGGAGGTTTATTACAAATTTCGATGAAAGACTCTAAGAGCACTAATAACGCTTATACCATTATGAATATGGTAGGACAGCTTGTTGGACAAGGAACCATAAACGGTAGCAAAACTATCAATGTTGGTAATCTTGAAGTAGGTATGTATTTACTGAAAGTTCAAGGAGAGACTCAACGATTTATTATTAAATAGCTTATATCTAAATTTTGTTATGAAGAGGGCTGTCCATTATGGACAGCCTTCTTTTTTTGATATTGTCTATATTCTTTATTCATGAGAATAACCAGTAACGGAGTGAATCCATGTGGAAGTCGATATAAAACTTCATATAAATTCTGATGAATGGATTGTAAAGGGAAATCCCAATAGAAGTTAGCAACTATTCTTGCTAAAGCTGTTAATAACCCCCATATTACAGCATACCATAAGGCATATATTTGAGTTCTGGGAATAAAAATAAGAACAGCAAGGATAAAATCTAAAATACCAGCTAGGTATAAAAACTGTATCGCAACGGATTCTGAAACTCCAAAGATCTGTATTACCATATCTACAAATTTTCCTGGAACAGGGTAAAACCCGAAAGCATATAATCCATGAGAGAAAAAAGTAAAAGCTATTAATACTTTCAGGATCAAAACTAATCTTTCATACTGCAGTTTTTTAGAATAACTGTATAGAAAAATGAATGGTAACCCAAATTGAATGCTATGTTCGAAAAATTGGGCAGTATGATAAAATTTTTCTTTTGTGAGTAATACAGTAAGTAATACTAAACTACAAGCACCTAAAAATAATGGAACCCGTAACCATTTTAGATTATTTTTATGGATCATTAATGCAGAAAGCCCAGCTAATAGATACAATATTCCATTTATACGAATTCCATTCTGAATATAGGTGTCAGTGCGGGGACTTGTTGCATATTCTTGCCAAGGAGTATTAAAAACTCCTTCAATTATAGGTTGTAAAAGAGATTCATCCCAAAAAAAAGATCGATATGGTGCATCCCAGAACAAATGTTGCCAAGCTCTCCCAATAAAAATCAAGAATACGGATACCTTTAGCAGGAGATGGATTTTTGAGTTTTGCATAGCACAAAATAAGAACTCTTGGTGTTAATATTACTTGAATACATCGTTAACTTTAAATTAATATTTTATAACTATAAGGTTTATAGGCCTTTAATTGTTACTTTCGTTTCAGCTAACTTAACACACAAATAATGAAAAAACTCTTAATCCTGTTTGTATTCCTACTAGGAATGCAGACCCAAGCCTCTAATGACAAATACCGACTTTCTTTACGAGGAAATCCTGCAACATCCATAGTAATTGGATGGGATCAAACCTCTGGTAGTAACCCAATCGTACATTATGGTACAACAGATTACGGAACTAATTATTCTAGTTATCCTGATTCTAAATCACCAGATAGAACAGTTTCGTATAAGGGTATGAATAATACCTTTGCCCGACTAACAGGGTTACAGCCTAATACTGCATATTACTTTGTGATAAGAGATAATCAAGGTACAAGTGAACGATTCTGGTTTAAAACAGCGCCAGCCGATAAAAGCAGATTGTCATTTATAGCAGGAGGAGATTCTAGAAATAATAGAACGCCTCGACAAAATGCCAATCGATTGGTAGCAAAATTAAAACCACATGCAGTTTTATTTGGGGGAGATATGACAGACAGTGATTCGAGCAGTCAATGGCAAACCTGGTTTAATGATTGGCAGCTAACAATAGCTTCAGATGGACGAATGTTTCCGATTGTTGCTGCACGAGGAAATCATGAGGATAGTAATAATAGTATATACCACCTTTTTGATGTGCCATCATCTAGTGTGTATTATGCGATAACTTTTGGAGATAATTTAATAAGGACATATACCTTGAATACCGAGATTTCTATTTCAGGAAATCAGACTACTTGGTTGCAAAATGATTTAAATGCTAATGCTAATGCAACATGGAAAATTGCACAATATCACAAACCTATGCGACCTCATGTTTCTTATAAATCTGAAGGTAATAGTCAGTATAGTAACTGGTCTCAATTATTTTATGATAAAGGAGTAAAACTTGTAATAGAATGTGATGCACATACCGTAAAAACTACTTGGCCTGTAAGACCTACTACAGGATCTGGAAGTGATGAAGGCTTTATTAGAGATGATCAAAACGGAACAGTATACGCTGGAGAAGGATGTTGGGGAGCTCCATTACGATCTAATGATGATAATAAAGACTGGACTAGAAACTCAGCAAGATTTAATCAGTTTAAATGGATTTTTGTTGATGAAGATAAAATAGAAACAAGAACAATCAAAGTTGATAATGCATCACAAGTAGGATCAGTATCTAATAATAACGTATTTCAGATTCCTTCTAATCTTGATATATGGAACCCTTCTAATGGAAGTGTTGTAACAATTAATAAAGGAACAACTGTGGATCCTGATCCTGATAACGGAAGTATAGAAGTTGCTATAGCTACAGGAAATGATGATGTAGAAGAAAGGCAGAATGGGGATCTCTATACTAATAGTAGTGATCTGGAACTGGTATATGACGCTCATAGTAGTGGTGGTTATCAAGTAATAGGGTTGCGTTTTAGATCATTAGCATTACCAAAAAATGTTACCATCACTAGTGCATATCTTCAGTTTACTGCTGATGAAAGCAATAGCGCTAACGCAGAACTTGAAATATCTTTACATAACAGTAGTAATTCTCCTGCCTTTAGCAGTTCAAACAACGTTTCTAGTAGAAATACTTTCGCTAATAAAGTAACCTGGAATCCGCAATCTTGGTCTAGTGGTCAAAATGGAAATGGACAACGTTCTCCTGATCTGAAAAGTATGGTACAGAGCCTTGTAAATAAAAGTGATTGGGCATCAGGAAACAATGCTAGTTTTGTTATACGTGGAAAAGGAGTAAGTCTTACTAGTACCTCTGCTAAAAGAGTAGCTGATTCATATGAAGGAGGCGCGTCAAAAGCACCTAAGCTAATCGTTAATTATGAAACATCTTCTACTAATAATTATACATTATCAATTAATACTACTGGACAAGGGATTGTCGATGGTGCGGGAACCTATCAAGAAGGAGAAACTGCTACGATAAATGCTATTCCATCTAATGGATGGGAGTTTAGCGGTTGGAGTGGTGCATTAGCAGGTAGTACAAATCCCACTTCAATCACCATGGATGGAAATAAAGTAATTACAGCAGTATTTACTGAAATAACAGGAGGTGGTGATTCTGGTTCGATTGATGTTGCGATAACCGCTGGAAGTGATGATGTAGAAGAAAGACAAAATGGAGACTTATACACTAATAGTAGTGATTTAGAGTTGGTATATGATAGCCATAGTAATGCAGGTTATCAGGTTATTGGATTACATTTTAGATCATTAGGATTGCCAAAAGATGCTACGATCACTAGTGCATATCTTCAGTTTACGGCAGATGAAAGCCATAATGCTAATGCAGAACTAGAAATAGCACTGCATAATAGTGGCAATTCTCCAGCCTTTAGTAATTCAAATAAAGTTTCTAATAGAAATACTTTTTCTAGTAAGGTAACCTGGAATCCACAATCTTGGTCTAGTGGTCAAAACGGAAATGCACAACGCTCTCCTGATCTAAAAAATATGATACAAAGCCTTGTGAATAAAGATGATTGGGTATTAGGCAATAATGCCAGTTTTGTTATACGAGGAAAAGGAGTGAGTCTTACTAGTACCTCTGCTAAGAGAGTTGCAGATTCATATGAAGGAGGATCTAACAAAGCGGCAAGATTGATTGTTAATTATACTAGTGATGAAAGCAACGTACCTATAGATATTTGTTCTGGTATTTCTGCTTGGCAAAGTAATACCAATTATGATGTTGGAGATAAAGTAACCTATTCAGGATATTTATATGAACGTACATCTTCTAACTGGATAAATTTAGGCGCCTGTGGAGCACTAAGATCATCAGAAAATGCAGCTCAATTTCCACCAATAGAAGAGATCTCTAAAGATTTTGTATTTAACATATACCCAAATCCATTTAAGGATGAAGTAACGATAACTACTCCATTCCTGAAACATCCTGATGAAAAATATAAGGTAATGATTTACAATCTTGAAGGTAAAATATTGTATTCTAAAAGTATACAACCCACTTCTAGTGATGGGGCAATATTGATTGCTCCAAAAATTAATAAATCAGGGATTTATTTACTATCTATTTCTGACAAAAATGGTAAAACTATCCAAACTACAAGATTGATTAGACACTAAGGAATTTTAAAGTATTTTATACTTTCATAATGATAAAAGGGAAGTGCAAGTCTTATAAGCTGCTTCCCTTTTTGATATCTTGTACTAAGGAATCAACTTAGTAATTACTTGTGTTTCTGAATGTAGTGTTTTATGTACAGGACACTTGTCAGCGATCTGTAAAATTCTGGCAATTTGTTTTTCGTCCAAATTACCTTCCAGTTTAATTTCTCTTTCAAAAGTATCTATTTTGGCAGTAGGATCCTCACAATTTTCGCAATCTTGAATATGTGATTTACTATAGCTAGTATGTACTTCTATATGCTGTAGATCCCAACCTTTTCGTGCGACATACATTTTTATAGTCATCGCAGTACAGGCGGATAATCCAGCAGAAACAAATTCATAAGGAGAAGGTCCAAAATCATTACCGCCATAGCTTTCGGGTTCATCAGCAACCATATAATGATTGCCTACTTTCATTTGAGTTGTAAACCCATCATCATTTCCCAAACTGGCTACTACCTGATGTTGACTTTTGAGTTGAGGTGTTTCTGGAGCGTCAATGTATCTTGATGACCAACCCGCAATTACTTTACCTGCATAAATAGAGTCCTCTTTTCTCATTAATAAATGGTCGGCACCATCCAAGGTTACAAAACTTTTAGGATGTTTGGCAGCGTGATAAATTTCTTCGGCATTTCTTATACCTACTGTGGTATCCTGAGGAGAATGCATCACTAAAAGAGCTTTATCTAAGTTTTTTGCAACCGTTGGCAATGACTTAGTCTGTAGATCATCTAGAAACTGTTTTTTAATAGTAAAATCTCGCCCGCTTAAATTCACTACAGCTATACCGTTTGCTTCAATTTCTTCAAGACCACTTCTTAATAGATGTTGTACGTGAGTCGGATCAGAAGGCGCTCCAATAGTAGCTATTGCTTTTATCGAATCAATCTGTGCGCCTGCGAATATAGCAGCTGCACCTCCAAGAGAATGCCCAATTAATAGAGAAGGAGCTTGATATTCTTTAGCTAAAAAATTTGCCGCAGCAACAAGATCTTCAACATTTCCCGAAAAATTAGTATCGGCAAAATCACCTTCACTTTCTCCTAAACCTGTAAAATCAAAGCGCAGTACACCAAAACCTTGAGAAGTTAATGCTCTACTGATATTACGAACTGCTCCTAGGTTTTTATTGCAAGTAAAACAATGAGCAAATAATGCGAAATTATGAGGATGTTGATCTGCGGGTAATTCTAAACGCCCTGAAAGTACCTGACCTTCTGCGTTAGTAAAGGTTATTTTAGAAAGACTCATATGTAATTGTAGTTTTACTAAATGTCGTTTTTTTTAAGGTTTTCTATCTTTCTAAGTGGGTTAAAAATATGTTAAGGTTTTTGATTTTGTAATTTGAAGTAAGTATTTGTTTATAAGTAAAAAAAGATGTTTATATATATCATACTGATGCGAATTATTTTCATCAGTATGATATAATATGCTGATTAAGCTAAATGTGCTTCACAAGGAATCCAAACTTCATCACCATCCTCATCAATAGAGGATCCGCAATCCATCATTGCTGATCCTTCGGGATAATACTGAACAAAGGTGCAGGTATTTACTTGTTCTGAAGTACACTGATCTCTTTGACCACCACCAATTTTAATTAGATCTTCGCGGGATAGTGTTTTAAAATTGCCAATCCTTTCCAATAACGTTTTCATAAGTATTTAATTTTAATTAAAGAATAAAATATGCTTATCTAAAATACTTATAAAAAAAATATTTTTTCCCCGTTTCACGATGTGTTTATAGATGTTTTAACTTTTGCTTAATCTACGTTATGTGTTTGTGTGTCCTTTGCACCAGCAATAAGCATCCAGAAACAGATTCCAATCTCTCCAATCGCAGAAGGAATCCCAATATATGTAGAGATGCCCATATCATAGTATCCATCAATCATAAATCCACCAATAAATTCGAGTAAGTATCCGATACATCCTATCATTAAAAATATCCCAAAAAATTTAGGTAAGATATTAGATTTATATACCAAATATCCAAAAGGAAATAGCCATAGTCCCCAGAATACCTGAGCAATCATAATACCATTATTATAAGAATCTAAAGACAACATCACCTGAGCTTGGAGTTGTTCTGGGCTTAAAAAACTAAGATATTCTACTCCGCTTATAAGTGTGAGAATATCAAATTTATGAGTAATATTATATAATGAAACAGGGATGCTAATTAAAGAAAAAGCTACCATTAAAACCGCTTGAGTTTTATTGATATGTGCCAATAATTTGTATAAAATCAAAGGTAATATTAAAAATGTAGCGTAACAGATTAATCCAGCGATAATGCTCCATCGGAATAACGTATCACCATCTGTAATATTTTGTACTGTGCTGGCGGGATCATCATATATTATTAGTTCAGAAGGTACATAGAGAAGGCTAAACATGCCACTAATAATAAGAACTAAATATACGAAGCCTGCTAATCGTGCTATCTTTTTGTTTGAAGTCATGATTGGTGTTTTAAAAATAGACGAACAGTGAACAGATTTGTTACTAGAATGCAGAAATCAAATAATTGATAGAATTCTATTTAGATAAATTAATGATCCGTAGATTCATTTTCTAAAATTGTTTTCACTACCCACTCATTAGGTATCATATCAATAGTAAAATTAACACGCTCTGTAGTTCCGAGATTGTCAATCTTATGAGGGTCAGTTAGACGTAAATACCAGCATTCTCCAGGCATCATAGAAACGGAGGTGTTGTTTAAATAAAAAGTAACATCATCGCTATAGGTAATCGGAATTGTTAATCTAATGACAGATCGTTCAATCTCCAAACCTAAGGTTGGATCAGTATGCTCTTTTACAATTGCTCCTGGCGCCAATCGCAATAAGCGCACTAAAGTTACCTTAGTATGTTTACGAAAGAAATCCACGATACTAGTTAAATATGGAGATTGTTGCAGTTCTTTAGTATCTAACCAATCGGTCCATGATCCATCGGCATAATCCTCTGCTGGAGGAGGAAAAGGTAACGAGGTATCTACCTGATGCGCTGGAGCACGTAAAGGAATTACATCGTAATATTCAAAATGCCCTATCGTAAATGCTTTAAATTCTTCAAGCATTTTTTCTGCATCAAAAGAAAATGGTAATTTGATTCTATCTTTACTTTGTATAGTTGTTGGCATAAGGATATCTTTTGACTTGTGTGTAATGGATCCAAGCTCTAAGATATATAATTATTTGATAACATTCCTAATTGTATCTTACTGTATCAATCAGGAATGTTATTGATTTTTTTAATGTTGATCAATTAAGATTGGATTGCCATCGGGATCATTAATCATAAAAGAAGCTGGCCCTTTTTTGGTATCCATGCCATTGGATATTCCTATTTTGATTTTTTTAGTTTTCATATGTTGATATAGCTTTCGTGCATTATCAGGAGCAAAAGTCAGTGTGTTAGCAGGAAACATCCCTTGAAACAACCCTATTTTGGAGCTACCATTTTTTAGAACACACCATTTTTGATCTATAGTACCATCAACCATTTCAAACCCCAAATTGTTATAAAATTCTTTAGAGGCTATAATGTCTTTTACAGCTAATGAAATAGAAAAAGAACCTACATCTATAGAATACTTGTTTTTGGTCAAATACCATATGTATGACCTTCTTTTTTGCCAATTTCCATCGGATGTAATACCATAAGAAGTAGATGTAAATCTATCACCGTCTAATGTAGAACGATGTCCGTGAATACTTTTATGGCCTTCTGGAGATATAAAATCTTGTATCATTTCAGTTTGATTATCTTTTATGATTTTCATAGAACCCCTGCCAATAGTACCGTCGATACTGTATTGTACAACCATGCCCTGTTTTTTTTCAAAATCCCAATACTGTCTAAATTCCCAGAAAATCCTTTGTTTATTACCGTTAATCAATCCATATAGAGTTCCTGTCATACTTTGTTTTCCGATACCCCATTTCCATTCCATACCATATTGATCAAAAGGTTCTTTCTCGTTTTTATATGCAGAGTTATCGGTAATCCATATTCCGATAGATTGTTCCATGTTTTTGGCAAACCAGTCTGGTATTTTTTGTTGGCCATAAATAATTGTGGCTAAAATCAAAATGGGAATGCTAGTGATTACTTTTTTCATAATTTTAGTTTTAGATATATTAATTCTCTGCTAGTTTCTGCCAGTTATCTAATAGGTATTCGGTATCTTCTTCTGCTTGTTCCATACCCATAGATAAAAAATAACCACTTAGGAATGGGCTGTTAAATTCATAAGAAAAATCTAATAACAAACGAGTTTGTGTAGGGCTTACGGCTTCTACTTTCCAAGATCCAGCAAGTGATTTTAATGGAAAAGGATAATCTTCTTTTTGTGTATTAACTACAAATCTAAATTCTTCTCCTGGTTTCCAGAGTGTACAAGTTTCTTCCCAACTGCTTCCATCGGGAGCACTACAAACACGTTTCATTCCTAATCCACTTCCTTTTACAATCTCTACATGACTAATATTAGGAGCGGTAACTTTATGATAATTCCCTACATCGGATATCACCTTCCATACTTTGTCTTTGGGAGCTTCAATAATTCGTTCTGCGTAAAAATGTTGTTCTCCTTTTGCTTTTGGATACTGAACAAATCCATAGACCAATAAAAGCACGATATCTACTACTAAGAATAGTGCTAATCCTTTTAAAATTTTGCGTACCATATCTATTTATTTTTGAAGTAAATGTAGCCAAGAAAATCACTGAAACCCTTATGAATTGGGAGCTCTTAATTAATTGAAACACCTTTGTAGCATATTCTTATCTGATAGAGTTTCCCATGTAATTAAGGAGTACTATTTTTATCATATGAACAGTATAGAATCTTTTGCATTTGTGATCACCTTTGTATTAGGAGGTGTAATTTTAATAGGGTGTTTTATTATAATGATCATTCTGAAAAGTACTGCATTAAAACAATCTCGTGTTTTTTTAGCATTAACACTTGTGGGATTACTGCAACATTTGGTAACGTATTTGTTATTTACCACTCAATTAATAAAGCAATGGCCTCATGCATTTGGAATTGGTTATCCATTGTTATTTTTGGTAGGTCCATTTTTCTATATGTTTGTTAGAAGTTATGGAAATACAGAGTTTCGTTTACAGAAGTTGGATCTACTCCACATACTTCCGTTTATTATAATGCTTTCACTATTTTTTCCTAGGTATTTTGAAGACACAGAAGCTAAACTAGCCTTAATAAATTATTATTATGATATATTACCTAATGGGGGAGTTTCTTTTTCTATTTGGTTTCAGAATAGTTTACATCTGTTGTTATTGTTGGGGTACGCAATAGCATCATTTTTTTATGTATATCAAAAGGATAAAAAGAACAGTGTTTTATTGAAGCGTTTTAGTGTGCTTTTAGGAGGATTGTCTTTTATCGAGTTATTGTTACAAACGGGGTTTTTATTATCAGGCGCTTCTGCAATAACAGCAGAAATTGTTCTTTCGGGATTAATGTCTATTACGATTTTATTATTAGGATATTGGATTGTAGATATCAAACAAATATTACCCATATTAGAAAATGAAAAATATAAAACATCACCATTGTCTGTATCTAGATCTATCGAAATTCAAAAACGAATCGAAACTTATTTCGTAGAAGAAACATCTTATTTATATCCTAATCTAAAGATTAGTGATGTTTCTAAGGCTATAGATGTGCCTTCGCATCATATTTCACAGGTATTAAGCGAAAAGATGAATTTAAATTTTTATGAATTGGTCAATGGTCATCGTATCACTAAGGCCAAAGAAATGCTTAGATCGGGAGCTTTGGATAAATTATCAGTACAAGCGATAGGTGAAGAATGTGGATTTAGCAGTAAAACTAGTTTTTATAGAGCATTTAAGAAGCATACTAATATGACACCAACAGCCTTTTTACAGGAAGAAAGAACTAACTAAGAATATTGAATGCTTTTATTTCAATGCTAACCGTTCCATTAGTAATAGTTTATAGGATTGTCCTACAGATAGTTTAGTTTGCTGTATGGTAATCGAATTTGTGTCAAAAGCAGTAATATGATCTAGATTAATTATTGTGGATTTATGAACCTGAATAAAACGATCTCCTAATTCTAGTAATGCATCTTTTATCGACTGACGTGCTAGAATAGTTCTATTGCTCGTATAGTAAGTGATATAGTTGCCATCTTTTTGTAGATATAAAATATCCTTAAGATCTGTTTTATATTGTTGTTGCCCGCTTTTTACATACACAGTGGTATTAATTTTTTTAAGACCTTCTGGTTGCTCGATTACTTGTTGAATTTTTAATAATGCTTTTAAAAAACGCTCAAAAGAGATAGGCTTTAGTAAGTAATCAGCCACTTGGTATTCATAACTTTCTACTGCGTACTCAGCATATGCAGTTGTAAGAATAATTTTAGGAGGTTTTTCTAAAGTTTTTAGAAAAGAAATTCCTGATAACTGAGGCATATTGATATCGAGAAATATTAAATCTACTGTGTTTTCTTTTAAATATACCAGCGCTTCGATTGGGTTTCTAAAACTATGAACACATGCTATAAAAGGTAATTTTTCTATATATCCTTTAAGCAATTCAATTGCATTAGGTTCATCATCTATGATTACAGAAGAAATCATTCGGAAAGATTAATTGTTAATTGCACATAAAAGGTATGTTCATCTTCTGTAATATCCAAATTATGCTGATTAGGATATAGTAGTGCTAATCTTTTTTTTACGTTTTCTAAGCCAATACCTGAATATTTTTTTTCAAATTCTGTTTTCCGAAGGAAGTGTTTAGAATTTTTAATTTCAAAACGTAATTGAGGAGATTTAAACTCTAATTTAATATCTATAAAAGAGGGAGATTGAATATTAAGCCCATGTTTAAAAGCATTTTCTACAAAAGGAATTAATAATGTAGGTGCAATTTTCGGGTTTTGATTCTTAGTATCTACAATAAATATAATTTCAAAAGGATCTTCTGTGCTATATCGTAGTTTTTGAAGTGCAATAAAATTTTCGACAAATTCAATTTCTTTAGAAAGTAATACATTGTCAGATTGTGTGTCATAGATCATAAATCTCAATAAATCAGATAATTTAGTGATTCCAGATGAGGTTTGTGTGTTATGAGATCTCTCAGAAATAGCAAGCAAATTATTTAACGCATTAAACATAAAATGTGGATTGATCTGGGATTGCATTAGTTGTAGTTCAGCGCTAACTTTTTCTTTTTCCAGAAGTTGCTGGTTTTTCTCCAAGCGTAATTGGTGTCTTATAATTCCATATATGATGGCAATCGTAACAAAGAACAAATTGTAAAACAAGAAGAACTTTATCATCATAGCAAGGACTGGAGTTTTTTGCAGATAAATAATTATCAATTCTATTCCAGTTAAAATAATCAATCCCAGTATAATGAATAAAGAGAAATACACGTATTTTTTTGATGCGTAATAGTTCGGGATTAAGTAAAATGTAATGCTATAGAATAATGGAATAATACCAAGCATTCCTAAAAAATTTGGTAACGAAAACAATCCCACTTCTATGGTTTCCTGAATAACAATTCCATTATCATTTTCTACAGTATTCTCTACAATTCCTGTTTCCGTAGTTAATAATAGAATTGAAATTGAAACAACCCAAAAAATTATATTTAGGAATATTTCTACCCATTTTTGTAATGTCATGTTTTGTATACTCACAATTCAAAAATATAGATAAAAGTTGAACAATAAGCCGAAATGTGATGTATCTCCATTTTATGTTATGAATATCAATAATCGTGTGGTAAAAACCATTTATACCTGTTTCAAGTTAAAAATAACTTATTCTTTGTCTTGGTAACATTTTGTTGTAACTCTTTTGAAATCAATGTATTATTGAGCTTCAAAAAAACGAACAATTATGATTAAAATTTTAAAACTAGCATTGATGATAGGTGTACTTATCTCATGCAAACAACAATCGACAACGGCACAAACGGCAACGGGAAAAACAATAGAAAAAAAAGCAGCATCAACGAATAAAGAGCGCATAGCCAATTACCTAGATCAATTAGAGAATACAGGGTTTTCAGGAAGCGTATTGGTCGCTCAGCATGGAAAAATTCTTTTAGAAAAAGGATATGGGTATGCAGATCGCGAAAATAAAGTGAAATACACTACAGCAACCGTTTCTACTATCGGATCGATTACAAAACAATTCACAGGAGCGGCTATTCTTGTATTAGAAATGCAAGGTAAATTATCAGTAACAGATAAACTTACCAAGTATTTTAATAATGTACCTGATGATAAAAAAAATATCACTCTACATCATCTATTAACACATTCTGCAGGCTTGCCACCAGCGATAGGAGATGATTATGAGAAAATAACTACAGATGAGTTTATGAACAAAGCCATAAACAGAAAATTACTTTTTGATCCAGGAACACAATATGAATATTCTAATGTTGGCTACAGTGTACTAGGAATTATTATCGAAAAATTGTCTGGAATGTCTTATGAAGAATATCTTTCAGAAAACTTGTGGAAACCTGCAGGAATGTATCAAACGGGATATCAGCTACCGTCTTTTGATCATATTGCAGTGGGGTATCGAAAGAATAGTAAATGGGGAAGAACTACAGAGAGAGCTTGGGCAACCGATGGGCCATTTTGGCACCTTAGAGCTAATGGAGGAGTATTATCTACACCACAGGATATGTATAAATGGCATACAGCTTTATTAGGGAATAAAATCTTAAGTGATGATGCTAAAGCAAAATTCTACGGAAAGCATATCGAAGAAGGTGAAGGAGCTGGATCTCATTATGGATATGGTTGGGCAATTTTTCCAACACCAAGAAATACAGAGTTAATTGCACATAACGGAGGAAATGGAGTTTTCTTTGCAGATTTTTGGCGTTATCTGGAAGAAGATATAACGATCTTCATGATGACAAATTCAGTAAAACGTTCATATGAACATATAACTTCACAAATTGCAGGAATATTATTAAAGCCAGATTTTATACCCGAAGTATCTGCAGAGCATCCAAATCCAATTACTGGGGAAATGGCAGATCAATTGATAGCCGATTTTATGGATACAGTAAACACAGATAATAAAGATCAATGGAAATCCTTTTTAGAACGTAGAACATTATCTTCTTTTTTAAACTCTTTTCCGATGGAAGAGCATCTCCAATTCTTTAATCAATTTCATACAAAATTAAAAGTCGGCAAAATCGCAGAAGTACGATTAAGTGAAGATGAGATTACATTAGTCGTTGATACTAAAACAGGACCACAAAAAATAGACTTCAACGTTATCCTGATTCCAGATGGATCACTAAAAATTGATGGGATACGCATGTGATAATAAACAAATTTTTCAAAAAAAACAGCAGTATAACAGTGTAGGTTATACTGCTGTTTTTTTTAAAGATTTTTAAATATACTTATAAAGTTTTTTTGTGTAAGTGTTTGTTAAAGTACAAGTTAAATAATGAGCCGAAACGAAGATATAAGTCTAATATATAATTATTCCCTTTCATGTAAACTCCAATCATATTCTAAATATTCAATAGTAGATGTACTACTGATTTTTGTTGTAGCATATGTATTGATATAACGTTTAACATCTCCATCATAAAAATCTTTAGCATACCATTCAAACACCTTCGAAATACTTACTTTTCCAGAAGTAATAAGATTTTTAGTAGGATCATTAATATAATCGATGGTTCTTTCTTCCAGTGCTTGGGTAATATTCCTACCAGTATACGCTCTGTTCCATAATTTTGGTGATGAAGTGGCAGCGCAATTCAGTAAGAAATGAATTCTGGGCTCATCCATTTTTCTTAGAATTGTGTGTTCGATATCATCTAGACTATATTGAACATTATTTATAGTAATCGATTTTTTCTTCCATGGATTTTCTAAATCATTTATAGAATTAATAGGGTAATGATCAATGATCATTTTCATTACAATAGCGTTGTATAGGTTTACCCAATATGCTAGTTTTTCAGTATCATTAGAATCGGTAGTAGGATAATTAGTAGATAAGGATTTAAAATATTTGTCAAATAAAAATTTATCTCTAATAAAACCTTTATAGTCTACACTACCATCGTTGGATACATTTAGCAATAGTAATTGATCCCATACCATATGATCAATATGATTCTTTTGTGCGTGTATATCCACACAGAAATATGGTAATGCAGCTATCAGTATTAATATATATATCTTTTTCATATGATGTACTTTATTATTTGGTTAGTGTACTTTATAGACTAATCCTAAAGATACGGAAGATGCTCTATTATAATTTCTTCCATCCATATTAACCGTATATCCAGATGACACACCAAAACTTTGTTTATAAATAGGAATATATATATCCAGATATAGATTTGTATAATCAACTTCTGTTTCTGGCAAAGCATTTGCGCCACCTGCATCTACAAATTCTTGAGTACCAATATCCAATCCACTTAAAGAGTTTTGTACGCCTATTTTGGCGTGCGTATAAAACCACTTATTATAATATCCTAGTTTAGCGCTGTATATCATAGCATTAGGGATTTCAAAATCTGGATTATTCCTTAAGCTATATGCCGCTTGGAGTTCAATAAAAAGATTTGAAGAAGTTTTAAATTGTACAAAACCACACCCTTCATATGCAGTTGCTCCGTTTCCTATAGAAAGTATGCCTGCTTCTTCATAGCCTCCAACAGGTATCGTGACTCCAGTTGCTCCTCCAAGAGATAGTCTAGATTGATTAGATAAATTTGTATCTAATATTTTAGCTTTTAAAAAAACACTCAAATCTTGTACACCTTCTACTTGACTTTCTCCTATAACAGGATCTAATGTACCGAGTTCACTTTTTGTGGATACATAAGGTATTGCTACTGTTGTGGATAACCAATCTGAAACCCCATATTCTCCATAAATGCTAATAATGGACGAAGAAATTTCTCCCATATTCATGGGATTAGTTTTCGTAATAGATTCTCCACGATAAAAGTTGTCAAAACTTTTATAGGAATAGGAAGAAGCAATTGTTAGCTCCTTCTTTTTTGGGAAAAACCCATTTAATAATGTTTGAGCCGATAATGATGAGAATGATACAAAACAAAGTACACAAATCATCTTTTTAGAAATTGTAATCATATTATCATATAATATTAGGTTAGTTAGGTAGTTTTTCTGATGTTTTAAATCGACAAAACTACGGTTTTACCGTAATGTATAATAATTTAGTTGAAAAACAATATTTTATCGATGAAATACTCAAATTATTGATTTATTTTAATAATAACTATTATAAATCTTACTTTTTTGATGTTTTTATGAAATAATAATAGGGGAATTTTACTATTTTTTTAAATCCCAAAAAACCACCTTGTTATACAAGATGATTTTTGATAGAACAAGAATTTCAATATTGATATAATCGATAAAAAAACAAATAATGTAATATTATATGAAAATACGAGCTACTTAATTTACTCCGTAATATTTTTAGGCCATTTCCAGGCATGCCAAACAATGGATGCAGTAATACAACTTTCTACAACCCCAAGAAATACATAAAAAGCATACCATGGTGTAATCGAAGTAGCAGCTATTAATACCATTAATAAGGTGTATAAAATCCCAAAAACAATATTGAATAACTTATTGATCGAAGGCTTTAATAAGATCGATAATGCAATCATTAGAGCAGGAATAACCAATACAATAGATGCTATCAGTAATTTAATAGGACTATCTAAGACATTAACACCGCTTATTAGACTTTCTACTTTTTCAGGGGCATATAATTCAAAATAATCACCATATACATAACAGAACATAACGGATGTCCATAAAGCCGCAAGTTTGATTTTTATATTTATTTTCTGGTTTTCTAACATCTTGATACGATTTAATGGTTGAAATTAATTAATACTATTCTCTTATATCCAGCACACGTTAATTATTGGATATACTAATAAAGACGTTTAAATTATAGAAATGGTTGCCTGACAATAGAAATCATGTATTTGATTTAGAAAATCAAAAGAATTGGATGTCTTACATAATTAACCTAAAATATAGATATATCATAATGATAGTGTATGCTAAAGGAAATCCGTATCTAAAATGTTTTTGTAACGAAATCCGATCTTCATTTTCTTCTATTCCATTGATTCTATGATTTACGATTACCGCGAGGATTCCCAGAAAAATAAAAATATATCCTACGATAATCACATATTCAATGAATGTATTATAGGATAGTTTAGGAAGAATTGATGCAGAATAGAAATTAAACGCAACAACAGTTAGCATTAATGTAAAACCAACCCCTATTTGAGAACTAAACTCTTTTATCCAAAAAATTGAAAACGAAGCCATAATGATAATGAGAAGCGGAAACAATACTTGCCATTGGTAATATCCAGATAACCTTTTTGCCTTTATTTCAAAAACGACTCTCGAATAAGAATTCTTTTCAGAATTGACATGAGCATCCATATACTTGTATTTTTTTGTTGTGATATGGGCATCACTACTTATAAATTCCCAATCTTCGCCGAGATAATCATCTGCATTATCTTCTAAGAACAACTTAGGATTTGTAAAAATAATATGGTGATTACTATAAGAAAAAGGTTCTATTTCTACCAAATACTGCTGTGAATCAAATGGAAACTTAATATAGTCCATATCCGAACTAAATGTACCGAAGAATCGTCGCTCGTATTCAATACGTCCATTAGCATAAATTTCAATTCTCGTATTTGGAGTATCCTCACTGCCTTGTACATTGATAAGTTCGAATGCAGGAACCCATAGTTCATTTTGCATAAGTTCGCTTGCTCTTGCGTTTTCATAGATAATAGATTGCATCAAAGAATCTTTAGGTGTAAAAGGTGCATCCTTATCGATCCAGGAATAAAGCAAATATCCATCAATCTGATAGGTTTCATTTACCGAATTGATATTGTATATTTTATTAATACGTAATGTAACCGAAACTTCTAAAGGAGTAGTGTCTGCAGAGGTTTCTATATCTTTCTGAAAACCAGAGAATGAGTAGAATAGTATGGTGAGTATTAGTATGAAATATTGTGGATTAGGTGTTTTTATGGTTTTATGAATTTTGCGTGATATGATTTCTAGCTTCATGTTTTAGGAATCTTAATAGACCAGTTTTGCGGATATAATTTATTTTACCACCTATCTTTTTTATCTGTTTTTCCTGATGTTGATTCTTTACAACCACAAGGCAATTCGTCGCGATACTCACAATATAAGGTGATTTCCATTTTTGTATCGTTCTTGTGGTTGTTATAAAAGTCTTTTAGGTTAATCGAATATTTTTTTTCTCCATTAATTTTAAAATAGATTTCATGATGAAAAAGAATATCATTTAAAATGGTTACCTCACAATCTAAAAATTGTTTCCCTTCATTGATCGTCCACGCGTCTTCATAATACGGTAAAAACAATCTTGTCAATGGAGGTATTTTTCGATTTAACGATCCAATACCCGAAGCACCTTTGGCCTCGCTGTAAAGCTCTTTGTCCAACCAAGGAAAATCCTTACATTCTACTTTAAAAGGAACGATATCTACTTTCCATAAATCAAAAGAAGCATCAAAAACAACAGGAATGTATTTGATTTTCATGAGTTTTAAAATATCATAATCTAGATATACTTGTTGTACAGGTTTATCGCCTTCAAAAACAAATTCATTTGGCGTTGCAATACCAATATCATATTCGGTATTTTTATTGGGTTTCCCCTTTTCATCTCTATGGAATACTGGTGGAGAAGCAATGTAATATTTGGAAACATAATAGGGAGCATTCGTTTTTTTATCTATTTGATATCCATATGGCAAGTTTGTAAATACCTGATTTTTTTTATGCCATTCTAAGCCATTTGGCGCTGCACTCCAATTTTCAATATTTTTATTAGAAATGATAGTATTACACCCAAATAAAGTTACACCTTGATGTTTATATTCTTTTTGAGGTTTTATTTTGGAAGTTCCTACATTAAAATTTACATAGCCCTTGGTTTTTGAAGTAAACGTGTTTTGAGCGACTGAGATTGAGGAAAAAAATAGTAGTGCAGTGTAATATAAAATAGGATATTTCATCGAGTAAATTTTGTGCGTTAAGGTTATCGTGGTTGGAAGTCTTTATATTCGAATACATTTAAAGGCTTTCCATTGATTTTTAAGATATTCACTGGGTAAATCATCGTCATTTCTGTCCATTATTCTATTAAGTGAATCACAAACTGCTCTTTCGGCCCTGATATCACAGGCATTTTTTTCTTGACGCCCATTTGCATCTTTTAGGCAAAGGACATAATTTTCAATAGCATCATTGATATTATCACTAATAACATCCAGAATCCTTTGGTCTATTTTCATTAGAGAACCAACGAACTCCTTTGCTTCTTTAGGGTCAAAATTAGAGGGCTTTTCAACTTCTTTACGATCAAAGTATGACCTGATGTTTTCTACGGTTAGTGATAGTCTTTCTGAAATTAAAAATTCAGCAACTTTTATTCCAGTATCAATATATTTTAAGACTAGTGCTCCACTAGCAGCGGCTGCAAATGCTCCTAAAGCCATATTTTTATAGTTTAATTAAACAATCTCGTTCTAATTTAATTCAAATACCATGTTTTCGTTGAAATTACCCAAAACAATAGTATATGGTTACTACAATATTTATATCTCTGATATCTCAGGAATATAAGTATCATAATTTTATTGATTTTCTATGAAGAAAACCACAGTATTTTTTACTGTTTTATATTGTTAAAAAGGGGGTAAAAAGCAATGTAAGAATACTAATCTAAACAATTATTCTGTAAGTTAAAAATATCTGTATTGGTAAAATAATGGGAGTATTCCCTTTTTTGTAGTCAAAACCTTTGTGAATGCTAAAAAAAATCGAGAATGAAGTAATGGAAAATTTTCGTTAAAAAATCTATAGATTCCAATTAGTGATGTCTGCCTTGATATTGTGAAAGCGTCCAATTCGGGAACTTCGTATTATAACTGGATTTTAATTGAATACAGATTAATCTAAGAAGTATTTAATTAAAAATCCCTAGTATATCTTTTGTTTGTACAATCTTAGCAAACTCATCTTTAAGATTGGCAATTTCGATATCATGAACCATTTGCGCATCATATCGTTGGCCATTAGCACCAATTTTATCAAATGCCGCAACACCATCTTCAATTAAAAATGTGTTAAATCCATAATTAGAAGCCATTCTGGTACTGGTAGATACACAATGTTCTGTGGTTAATCCTGCAATAACAACATTATTAATACCTCTATTTTCTAATTGTGTTCTGAGATCGGTCCCAATAAAAGCGCTATTCACGTTTTTTTCGATAACTGGTTCATTAGTTTGTGGTATGATAAAATCCTGAAAATCATTACCAGGCTTTCCTTTAGCTAATGGAGAATCTGGATTGGTAGAGCAATGTTTTACATGAAAAATAGGAAGCTCTTCTGCTCGCCATTTATTTAATAATGCTTCTATGTTTCCTTCTGCTTCTGGATTGTTGCGTTCTGTGCCGTAATATCCAGGACGATTAATACCTTTTTGTACATCTATTAGTAGTAGTGCAGGATTATCTTTTTTAGTCAAGGTCATTATCTTCTTTTTTAAAAGGTCTAAAAAGGATTACATATCAATTGTCGATCTGAGCTTGTTGAATACATTTTTGAAATCAACGGATAATAAATTTCTGTATGCTCAATTTGACAACAATGAATCACTTTTTAGACCTCTTCTCTTTATTTACTTTTTCTAAAGTCGGTATTAAAAATAACACCTAACTGTAATCGATCAAAATTTCGTCCTGTAAAATGATTTTTTAAGTATCCTAACTGAATACTGAAGTTTGATTGTATATTATATCCTACAGCTCCATACAATCTGTTTTGCCCAAAAATTGGTTCTTGCAAATTGATAAACACTTCATCATATACATTTAGAAACCATTTGTCATTAAATGGATATGTAAGTTGTAGTCGATATCTTGCTCGATGTTCTGTGAAATCATCAAACTGTGTACTGATAAATCGCTGTTCTAATCGATAACGATGTTCAAATTTTACTTTCCCTACTTCATTCTTAAGGATAAACTGTTCAAATATTCTATGTTCATTACTGTTTTCTTCACCATCAATTTCGGCAAAAGTTCCATCGGTATTGATATATCCATATCCAATAGTAGCGATAGCGTTCTCTGTGAGATGATAATTTAATCCTGTTCTTAACAATAATTGGTTAAATGTACCAGCTACTTCGTAAAATCTAAATTGAGCTTCTGAATGAATACTCAGTTTATCAGTTATTCGATTTGTGCCAAAATACATATACCAGGCACCCCATTCATCTTCTCCAGTGTCTTGGGCACTCGTATTGGTAATAGTCATAAATATTGCAGCAAGGACAATAATTTTTCTCATAAGTAATCGGTAATTAAATTGTTTTAGGATTCTGATTTTACTGTTTTGGTTTTAGCCTTTCCATCATTAATGACTTCTGATCCAGGCTCCTTGAGATACTTGTCTAAGAATTTTAGAATTCTTCCGTAAGCTTCAATCTGATTCTCTTTTTTTACAAAACCATGTCCTTCATCTTCGAATAATACGTATTCTACAGGTACACCATTTTTCTTTACTCCTTCTACAATTTCATCAGATTCTACTTTTAGTACTCTAGGATCTTTGGCTCCTTGAAGTACAATCAATGGTTTTGTTACTTTTTCTGTATGAAATAATGGAGAAATCTTACGTAATCTTACAGAATCAGCAGTGTTAGGATCTCCCATTTCTGTATATAAAGCTTCTTTAAAAGATTCCCACCACGGCGGAATACTTTTTAAGGTTCTTAACCAGTTAGTTACTCCAAAGATATTTACTCCTACCTTAAATTCTTCTGGTGTATAGGTAAGTGCTGCCATTGTCATATAACCTCCATATGAACCACCAATAATACCAATTTTATTAGCATCAATAATATCTTGTTGCGCTAACCAGTCTTTTCCAGCTACGCAGTCTTTTAGATCTTTGTCTCCGTGGTTTTGATCGTCCATTTTAAAGAACGTTTTTCCATAACCACTACTTCCTCTATTATTTACTGCTAGGATTGCATATCCGTGATTAACATAATATTGAATTTGTGAACTAAATCCTTGTCTCGATTGCCCTCCAGGTCCTCCGTGTACCCATACTAACGCAGGAACTTTATTGTCAACCGTAGCTTGTTTCGGCTTATAATAAATTGCGGGAATTTCTAATCCATCAAAAGATTTAAATCTTACTACTTCTGAAGCAACCAGATGATCTGAATTAATATCTTTATTGAGCACATCAGTCAATTGACTATGCTTTTTGGATGCCAGATCGTACGAATACACATTTCTAGGAGTACTTGATCCTGAAACATTTAAAAACGCCATAGATTCATCTCTAGAAAAACGTGCACTGGAAATCTCCTTGTTTTCGAATTTAGGAAATTCTACTGCTTTGCCAGTAGCTACTTCTTTTACATCCATTACAGTTTTAGCATCCTCATTAGTAAACATCACTTGATATTTTCCATTTCTGGTAAAATAAAATGAACTGATATCCCAGTTTTTTTCTGCCACTTTTTCTTTAGTTCCATCGGCAAGATTGTACTTCATTAAATAACTAAATTCTGCATTATCATCTGTGGTATAATAAAATGCGCTGTTATCCTTAGAAAAATCCTGAGGTCTATTACCACTTATGTTCTCATTGATTTTGGTTTTTTCTTTAGTCTCTGTATTCATGATATATAGATCAATATCATTCGTGGTTACTGCTTTGGTCAGTGCAATATACTTTCTATCTTCAGACATTCCGCCAAAATCCATTCCATCATTGTTTTGATATATCATTTTGGATGTAAAGTCAGCGATATTCATTTCGTAATGATCCATAAACTTAGGATCCCTCTCATTACTTCCATAAAAGAAACTCTTTCCATCTTTTGACCAACCTCTAAATAATGCTCTTACATTTTTCTCTGGAGTTAAACGTGTGATTCCAGCGCTATCTTTAAGGAAGATCTTATATATTTCATCACCATTACCATCCATTCTAAATAGTATTCTGTCATCTTCTGGGAAATAGGAAATCCCGAAAACAGAGGAGCTATCCGATTTTGTAATAGGGATTAGTTCACCACCTTTTACAGAAGTTGTATACATATTGTAGATGCCAGAACGGTTACTGGTCATTAATACTTTGGATTTATCTTTAGAAAACCCATTTGCAAATGCATTTTCATTATCCATAAACTGTTCAATAGAGTATTCTTCTATTGTAATAGGTTTTGCAATTTCTTCTTTCTTTTCCTTTTTACAGGAGTGGAGTAGAAGTACACCAAGTCCTAAAATGATAAGTTTTTTCATGTGTGAAAGTTTTAATTGATTGTAAAGGTTTTTATTTCTTTGAAGGGAGAAGTCTCTAATTTCTCTATATTCTCTTGATAGGGTTTCCACTCGTCATTAAAGAAAGTATTTGTTTTGTTTAATGCATCTGTTAATGCATCTTTAGCATGTTTTATCAAAGTATTTTCTGTAGATGTCAAACCATTTTGGCGACTACCTGTATAAAATCCAGCAGTACCAAGGCGTTGCATAATTGTCACTTCAGGATTACGCGTAATTCCTTGTCTTTTGTCTTCTTTACCTAGATAAATAGCAATGGTAGTATCAATCTTTTTAATGATTTCTTTAGATGCTTTGATTTGATCTTTAAATTTCTTTTTATCCAATTTTTTAAGCTCTTTTTGATATTTTGAGGCTACGTTTTTACTTTCTACCAATTGCTTTACTGCATCTGCAGCGGTTTGCCTCATCGATTCTAAGTTTTTAGAAGCCGTATAGATCTCATTGATGTTTTGCTGTGAGACTTGCAATCTAGGATCTGATTTAACCTGAATGTTGGTTTCAGATTTTTGATCGCCATATTCCATAATTAGTCTGTAAGTTCCTGGTTTAACACCAACTCCTCCTGGTTCACCTTTAGATTTCTGGATAGTTCTTGATGGGCGATCTACGCCTTTTTCATCCATAAACCAACGCATTTTGTGTATTCCTGTAGAATCAGGCGTTTTTTGTTTCAGTGTTCTAATAAGTCGATTACCATCATAAATTTTTAGATGAATAGAATCCCACTTTACTTTATTTTCTTCTTTTTCATCATCTGTTGTATCATTTTCATCTTCTTTGTTACCACCCTCTTTTTTAATCTCTTCTTTTTTCTTTTCTGCTACGGTTACATAGTAAGAAATATGAGCACCAAAATTACGATTCTCTCCATTGTATAAGGCATCCCCACCGAAACGACTTCCTGTAGGTTGTTGATATGCTGCTCGATAGGCAATTGGAGGATCAAAAAGCTGTAATTTTTGATTTAAAATACTTTTGTTTTTTGCTAAAGCACGTAATGGTCGAATATCATCTAATACCCATGCAGCTCTTCCAAAGGTTCCAATTACTAAATCATGTTCTCTAGGTTGTATCACTAGGTCTTTTACAGAAACTGTAGGAAAACCAGAGGTCCATTTCGTCCATTTGTTTCCAGCATCTAGAGAAATATACAATCCGTCATCTGTTCCTAAGAAAAGTAAATTTTTCTCTATAGGATCTTCTACAATACTAAGTGTATAACTTTTTACATCATTTCTATCTACAATACGCTGCCAGGTTTTTCCATAGTCAACCGTTCTATATGCATATGGAGTATAATTAAATCTTCTATAATCATTAGCTACTAAGAGTGCTTCTCCTTTTTTCTTATTAGAAGCTTTTATTTGTACGATCCAGCTACCTGCAGGTAACCCTTTAATATTTTTAGAGACATCAGTCCAGTTTGCTCCTCCATTTTGAGTAAGGTGCACACGTCCATCATCTGTGGCTGCCCAAAGCATATTTTGTTCTAATGAGGATGGTTCTATAACTAAAATAGTACAATGATTTTCTGCTCCAGTAGCATCCATAGTTAAACCACCACTTTCTGCTTGTTTTAGTTTTTCGGGATTATTGGTAGATAGATCAGGGGAAATGATTTCCCAGGTTAGCCCTTTGTCTTTACTTTTATGTACAAACTGACTTCCAAAATACAGTGTATTATTATCAAAAGGGTCGATATTAATAGCAGCGTTCCAATTAAAGCGCAGTTTTACTTCAGGATCAGGATGAGTAGGACGTACTGTATAGTTATTACCAGTCATCCAATCATAGCGACTTACAAAACCTTGTTGACTCATAGACCATCCATATCTCGAATCATCTTTGTCTGGAACCACATCAAATCCATCTCCAAAAGAAATTTCTTGCCAATAAGAATTTCTGATACCTTGAGCTTTCCATACATAGGCAGGTCCACGCCAGCTACCATTATCTTGCATACCTCCATATACATTATAAGGAAACTCATTATCCACGTTAATATGATAAAACTGAGCAACAGGCAGGTTTCCTATAAACCTCCATGTTTTTCCTCCATCTTTGGTAATATTTAACCCTCCATCATTACCGTCAATCATAAAATTACCATTATTAGGGTGAATCCACCAAGCATGATGATCTGGATGAACACCATTATCCACGCCATATGCAGGCATTAATTGTGTGAATTTTTTACCACCATCCTGAGATACATTTACATAAGTAAACACAGAATACACTCGGTTTTCATTCTGAGGATCTACATAAATTTCTGAATAATAGAATGGACGGTTACCAATGTCATTTTTGTCATTTATTTTCTTCCAAGTAAACCCTCCATCTTCAGATTTATAAAGCGCATTTTTTTTAGCTTCGATTAAGGCATAGATGATGTCTGGTTTGTTTCGGGCTATTGCAATTCCTATCCTCCCTAAATCTCCTTTAGGTAACCCATCTTTATCAGTGCTTTCTTTCCATGTTTTTCCACCATCATGGGTAATAAACAACCCAGAACCTTCACCACCTGATTTAAAAAACCAAGGATCTCGTTTGTGTTCCCATAAAGCAGCAATCAATTTATTAGGGTTTGTAGGATCCATAACCAGATCAGCAGCTCCGGTTTTATTATTCGCAAAGAGTATTTTGTTCCAGGTTTCTCCTCCGTCTGTAGTTTTAAAAACACCTCTTTCTGGATGTTCTCCCCAAGGAGAACCTATTGCCGCAGCATATACTGTGTTAGGATCGGTTGGATCAACAATAATTCTATGAATATGACGCGTTTTTTCTAAACCCATCAGTTTCCAATGTTTACCACCATCTAATGATCTGTATATCCCAAATCCTCCGTTAAGACTATTTCTTGGATTACCTTCTCCAGTTCCAACCCATATCACAGAAGGATTGGATTGCTGGATCGCTACCGCACCAATTGAAGCTGTAACTTCTTTATCAAAAACTGGATTCCATTTGATACCTCCAGAAGTAGATTTCCACAATCCTCCAGAAGCTGTTCCTGCATATATGATATCCGGATTAGAAATCACTACATCGATAGAGGTTACACGTCCACTCATTCCACCAGGACCAATATTACGTGGATGTATGTTTTTTACATGATCCATAGAAAACTCCTGAGCAGAAATAGTTGACGATAGTATCAAGGATAATAGCAATAGTAATCTTTTCATTGTTTTGTAAGTGAGTTAATTATAGTTGTATTTGTTGTTCTAATGTATTCAAGAAATATACATCGGGATAGGTTACTTTCATATCCTGCAATTCTTGTTTGTTTATTCTCGGCGAAATATGCGTTGCTATAATATGCTTTGGATTAATATGTTTTTTAATTAACATAGTTGCATTGTTATCCAATAACATCCAATATGGCAGGACTGCGATATCTATGTGTTCATTCACTAAATCTAATTGACTAAATAAATTAATTTCTTCCATCCAATTGGTATCTCCTACATGTAGCACTTTTTTAATACCAAAATCAACAAGATACCCAACATTTTCGACAGAGATATGCCTTTTACCTACGTGGTTAATTTTTAAACCTTTAATTTCAATGTTTTTAAGCTTTACAACTTGTTTATCGTAATTGATTGTTGATATTGTAAAAACTCTATCTTTAAAATGTTTGATTTCCTTAGTGATCTGATTAGACCCCAATAGGATTGCTTTTTTATTAGTGTTTAAATATTCGTTCGAAAGTAATGCGCTAAAATGATCCCCATGATAATGAGTAAAAAGAATCCCATCAGGTAGTAATTTCGTTTGTATCTTATCTATCAATGTTGATGGAGGAAAAAGATAATCATCTCCATATTCGGTATGTAATCCATCAATCAATACAGAAGATTGTCCATCTGTTATATAAACCCCTATATTTCCTATGTATGTAAAGGATAACTTCTTTTGAGAAAAGGTGAAAATACTAGAGAATAGAAGCGTTAAAAGGAATAGTCTTTTTAACATTTTTTTGATTGATTACTTAATTATGTGCTTAAAGTTAAGAAAATGAAAATGCGAAACTCTTAAAGGGGTGTTAACGTGAAAAAGAGGTACATTTGAATGGAATAAACTTGTCATTATGAAATTTATAGAGCTTACGTTAAAAAATCATATTATCGTTCATGGATTTGATGCAAGAAATCATGAGATAACTGAAGAAGTGAAGGTGGAAACAGCTTCAAAAAAGCTAGTAGCAATTGATAGAATACTCTCTGTGAGCGAGCAGTTTATTTTAATACAATATGCATATAACAGAGTTATATACTGGGAGTATTTAGAAACATATGAAAATGTACAAGCAATGCTTTCCTAAAACCTAAATTTAAGGATTCATTATTTTGGATTTTTTACTATTTCGTGCTGAGATTAGTTTAAAATCCTTATTCACTTTTACAATGATAATATTTCCTGTATGGAGATTAATCATTTTCCATCTAAAACCATAAGAAGTTTCAAAGATGGCAGATCTTGCCATTTTTCTTAGATCAATCTCATCTATTTTTTCGATAACTTCAGTAGCTAAAATATCAAGTCCTCTTTTTTGGACCTCTTCATCAGAAAGTTTACGATCCGTAGTGTTTTGAGTGCTATTGGCCAAGAATTGGTCTGTAGAAAAATTACTTGGGTATAATATACCGAAAGAAAATAGTAATAAGTAAAGTATATATTGTTTCATATTTTGTTATTTAATAGAACTATATACTATGCTTATCACATAAGATATAGTTACTAGATTATTAATGTTGTAACCATACTGTTGTTGTCGTTTGTACTAAAATTTAACATTCTTAAAATAAAGGGGACAATAAAATTAAGCCATAAAAAATCTTTTTACGGTATAGTTTTGTTAAAAAAAGGCTAATAAATCTTAAAATATGGAATTTTAGATGCTATTTAGGCTTTCATTTTGAGGAATTGTCAGAAAAAACGAGGTTTTGAGGAAAATCTACTTCTTTCTATGTTTTTCTAAAGTATAGATTTTTCTACCTAATTCAGCTAGAAATGGAATACCAATAGTATCATATTCGTAAGTGTCATCGTTATAAATTCTATTTTCATTTACATGTATAGTTGCCGAGAGAATAAATTCTATATCATTTTTAGTATCCTTTATATATGCACAATCTACTAGATATCCATAGGCATTTCCAACTTTGTTATAAATTTTTATATGTTCTGGGATAGCTTTTTTTGTGTCACCAAACATGAAAAACTTTACATAACCATCGTAATATGTTTTGGTTTTGTACCCTGCATCCGATGGTAATATTTGCATGGTGTTTATAATAAAATCCTGATCATCTTTTGTAATATTAAAACGCTCATTTTTCGAAAATGAAGCAGGAAATTGAATTCGTTTCATTATTTCATGTAAAGATCTTAACGGGAGGTAGTTTTTTTCTGAGAAATCCTTTGGTTTCCTGAGTAATGTGTCATTATAAATATAACCCGTACCTTTTAATACTTTATCCAAGGATAATTTTGATAACGGTCTATTTTCTATGGTTGCCTGTTCATAGACAGGAATACTATCTTGAATATGATTTTTGAATACTATAGATTGGGTTTTCAAATTTTGAGAATGAAATGCAGACAATCGATGAGAAATACGACCAGTAATATTTTTAGAACTCAGTTTTTCATTGATATAATCCTGACCAAGGAATTCAAACAGACGATTATAAGCTTGATTATCGCTTACCGCAAAAATGTCAATGATTTCTTTTTCAATGTTGGTATGAAGCGTATCACGTTGTAGTATAAAATTCGTCTTTCTGTTTAGATGAATTCCACGTTCTTGTAATTCTTTTATCTTTTCTAAGGCGATTATAGCAATTGGAAATTTTACCGTGCTTGCAGGATAGAAATAGGTGCTGTCCGATACATTGAATTCATAATCTGTAAAAGTTACTTTTCCGTTTTCATCTTTATCAATCTGGCTATATAGTATCTGAACCTCGTGTTTTTCGATATTTTGCATTACATTCTTGATGCGTGGCGTATCAGAATACAACACTTCTTCTAAAGGATTTTTTTTAGCACAAGAAGTAGCAAAAATGCAGATAATAATTATAGAAAAAGTAGATTTCATACTGCAGAAAATTCATTAATATTTATTGAACAATTCAATGTTACTTTTTGTTGTATAGTTTTTTACCTGCTTCATAGTATTTGTCACCTTCTATCCAAAATGGAGTATCAGGATTGTTAGCAATGTTTCTACATGCCAAGACATATGATTGAAAAAATTTAAGTAGATAATCATAATCCAACGTATCGGGGTTATCAGTTATCTGATGATAGTATTTTGCGATTTCTTTATCAAAAGCGGTGAAACCCATACTGAATGTTGGTGCGGGAATTCCTTTAGCAGCAAAATTTACATTATCAGAACGATCAAACAAGCCTTGTTCTGGAGCTGGATCTCCAATAGCTTTTAGCCCAAACGCGTTAGCAGCATTTTTTATATCTTCTGATGCTGTAGTTCTTTCTAAACCAACGATAGTCGCTATGCTTGTATCGTTATATCCTCCATTATCACTATTAAAACAATATACCATTTGGTGTAACGGAATCATTGGATGATCTACATACCAAGTACTACCTAATAATCCTTTTTCTTCACCAGTAAATAAGATAAATAAAGCAGATCTTTTAGTTGGGTGTTTAGCAATGTTTTTTGCTGCGGATAAAACGGTAACTGTACCAACAGCATTATCTCGGGCACCATTATAGATTGAATCATTATCCACAGCAGTACCGATACCTACGTGGTCATAATGGGCAGAATAAATAACAAATTCATTTTTTAATTTTGGATCCGTACCTTCTACCATGCCGACTACATTTTGTGATTGCACAGTACCTTTTTTGATTCCATCAATATTTAAGGTAGTCTGAATTTCGTTTTTGTCAGTAAAGAAGGCACCAATCGATTCTTTTTGATCATTAATCCAGATATAAGTAAAATCATTTGTTTTCTCTTCTTTAGAAACGTTCATTTTTTCGCCATTAAAACTATGATCCAATTGCGTCCAGATTTTATCATTTACATTAATGATTTCTATAATGCCAACAGCACCATTTTCTTTAGCCAAAGCGGTTTTCTCCTTTATTTTTGAAAATGCAAACCGAAGATCACGATTGTCTTTAGTACCAGAATAGGTTACCACCATTTTCCCTGTTACATCCGTGTTTTTGTAATCTTCAGACATACCATAATTGAGAAATACAGTGGCTCCAGAATATGACGTATTAATTTTATTCAGTGTTATTATTTTTGAGGTAGAGAAATCATTAGTTTTAAATGTTGCATTGTTAAATGGAGAAGTTGTGTTTAGCATAACCTCTTGAAAATAGTTATTGTTTTCAGCAACTGACTTTACACCGTATCCGCGAAGCATATTAGTTAAATATTGTGCAGCTATTTTGTTTTCTGGTGTACCAGTTTGCCTTCCTTTTAATTCATCAGAAGCTAGAAAATAAATGTGTCCTTCAATTTCATTTTTAGAAACTGTAGACTTTACTTTTTCAATATCATTCTGCGCGAAAAGGGTATATGAAATGCTTAAAAGCAGAAATAAGATTAGATTTTTCATAAAGTTGATTGTAATGAAGTTTTATTATATGACGAAAATGTATTTTGAAATACATTTAAAAAATGTACCCGAATATCTCAAAGATACGGATTGTAAGGAATTAATATATTACAAAAAGAAATGGGGAGTGATCTAAGGTTAATTCTCCAAAACATATGTTAATTCTGATGAATTAGAGCCCTTTTCAGTCGATATCTTTTATAAATTATGCTAACTTTATATAATGGAAAAGAAAAAGGAAATTTTTAAAAAAGGGTTTGCTTTTAAGAAATATGAGGCTCCAGAACAGTCTCCATTTGATAAGCTTTTTGATATTTTTCAAGAAATTATTACGCATACTTCTGGGGATCTGGATGAGGCTATAGATTGGATGAAAGAACTGGATAGAGAATATGAACTTACCAGTGAGGACTATACCATGGATGATTTTATCGAAGATCTTAAAAGGAAAGGATATATCCGTGAAGAAATAAGACCAGATGGTAAAGGTGGAATGTCTATTACATCTAAAACAGAACAATCGATCAGACAAAGAGCATTGGATCAGATATTTGGAAATTTAAAGCGAGGAAGAACTGGAAATCATAGAACAAAATATACAGGAAGAGGTGATGAACATGCTGGAGAGTTTAGAAATTACCAATATGGGGATGCGATAGAAAGAATATCGATAACCGAAAGTTTAAAAAATGCACAGATAAATCATGGAATTGGTAATTTTAATCTAACTGAAGATGATCTGGTAGTTGAAGAAACTCAATTCAAAGCCCAAATGAGTACAGTGCTGATGATCGACATTAGTCATAGTATGATTTTATATGGAGAAGATCGTATCACTCCCGCTAAAAAAGTAGCAATGGCATTAGCTGAACTCATAACTACAAGATATCCTAAAGATACTCTAGATATTTTAGTGTTTGGAAATGATGCCTGGCCAATTGCAATTAAGGACTTACCCTATTTACAAGTTGGACCTTATCATACCAATACAGTTGCTGGGTTACAGTTAGCAATGGATATGCTTAGAAGGAAACGAAATACCAACAAACAGATTTTTATGATTACTGATGGTAAACCTAGTTGCCTAAGAATGTCTGATGGACAGTATTATAAGAATAGTAATGGATTGGATAGGCAAATTGTAAATAAATGTTATATGATGGCACAACAGGCTAGAAAACTGCACATTCCCATTACCACATTTATGATTGCACAAGATCCTTATTTGATGCAGTTTGTAAGAGAATTTACGCACGCTAATCAAGGAAAAGCTTTTTATACAGGCTTAAAAGGTTTGGGTGAAATGATTTTTGAGGATTATGAAACCAATAGAAAAAAAAGAATTAGAGGATAAAAGATAGTATACAACTAGAATTTTGCTGAGAAGAAAAATATGGATACAAAGAGTATAAAAACATTTGGACAATTAAAAGAATCAGGATATAAAAGTAAAAGTATAAAGGATGAACTTAGAGATAATTTAAGAACTAAGATAAGTAATAAAGAAGATACTTTTGTGGGTGTTCATGGATATGAAAATACAGTAATTCCAGAACTGGAGCGGGCAATCTTATCTAGACATAATATCAATTTATTAGGATTACGAGGCCAAGCAAAAACTCGTTTAGCTAGACAAATGATTAACCTTTTAGATGAATGGATTCCTATAATAGAAGGATCAGAGATTCATGATGATCCATTTCATCCAATTTCGAGATATGCAGTTAATTTAATCAAAGAAAAAGGAGATGAAACCCCTGTTTCTTGGATCCATAGGAATGATCGTTTTGCAGAGAAATTGGCAACACCAGACGTAACTGTTGCAGATATTATTGGAGATGTAGATCCTATCAAAGCGGCGAATCTAAAATTAAGCTATGCAGATGATAGAGTAATCCATTTTGGGATGATTCCTAGAGCTAACCGTTGCATTTTTGTAATTAATGAATTACCTGATTTACAAGCACGTATTCAGGTAGCTTTATTTAATATTTTACAAGAAGGAGACATACAGATAAGAGGATTTAAACTTAGGTTGCCATTAGATATGCAATTTGTATTTACTGCTAACCCTGAAGATTATACCAATAGAGGTAGTATCGTTACTCCGCTTAAAGATAGAATTGGTTCTCAAATACTAACTCATTACCCAGAAACAATTGAAATAGCTAAGACTATAACGCAACAAGAAGCAAAATTAGATGTTAGGCAAAGCAATCTGGTACATATACCAGATTTAGCTAAGGATTTATTAGAACAAATTAGTTTTCAAGCAAGAGAAAGTGAGTTTGTTGATGCTAAAAGTGGTGTAAGTGCGAGAATGAGTATAACTGCTTATGAAAACTTATTAAGCACTGCAGAATATAGGTCATTAAAATCTGGAGATGATCAAACCTTATTGAGGTTGAGTGATTTTATGGGTGTTGTTCCTGCAATTACTGGTAAAATAGAATTGGTTTATGAAGGAGAACAAGAAGGAGCGGCTTCTGTTGCGCATGCTTTGATTTCTGATGCTATAAAAACCTTGTTTCCGGAGTATTTTCCTAAAATTGAAAGATTGGAAAAAGAAGGTGAAAGAAGTCCATATCAGGAATTGATTGATTGGTTTTTTGAAGAAAGTGGTTTTGAACTTTTAGATGATGTTCCAGAATCAGTGTACCTTGAGACACTGGACCAAATAAAACCACTAAATGATTTGATTCATAAGTATCAAGAAACTGTTGATCATAAGGACAGTTATTTTATGAAGGAATTTTTGTTATGGGGATTAGTAGAATATAAAAAATTAAGTAAATACAGACTTTCTGAGGGATTTAGATTTAAAGATTTATACGGTAGTTATATAAGTGATTTATAAGATATTTGTAACTACCACCAAACAATAAAACATTTAGAAAAAGAATCTTCATTGCTTTTTATCCAAAGTAATGGAGATTTTTTTTTGGAGAGCGAGGTTTTTAGTTGCTTCGATATTGCTTCGAATGAAAGCCAAACTTTGTTATTCTTAGGATGAACGATCCAATCTTTTTTTTGAGGAATATAAAAAAGAAGTGCACTATACTTTTCTGTTGTAAATTCTTCTGAATGGATCCAAAACCCTTGAATACAATCCTTATTAAGATGTAATATAGGTGTATGTAGATATGATAAAGGAAGGAATAGATTTCCGAAAAAACATATTTGCTGTGTAATATTATTACAATGAAGCCCTAATTCTTCGAGAGCAAGAATAGTTTCTTTACGATAGAGTAGTGGTAGTTGTTTTTCTTTTAACTTATTTACTTTTTCTAACAGACTATCTTTTTGATTAGGACCAATCCATCTTTCTAGCTCTGTTTCACTTGTTTTAGGGTTATATAGGTAGAATTTATAAATTAGTTCAATATGCAAAACGGATTGTTGCCGTTTATCTTCTATCAAAAAATCTAATTCGCCAATAGTTATTTTATTCTTAAAGATCTGTAGACTTTTTAGAATGATATTATAGTGCTTATTTTTAAGTAAATAATACTCAAAAAAATGTTCAATTCTTTTTCCTAATACCTCATTATCAGAAATATTAATGTGCAAATCATTTGGAATGATTTTAGAGGATTCAGTCGTAATAAATTGTGATAATCCAAAAAGAGCGTCATCTTTCCAGAGCAAGTGACTGTCTAAAAAGCCTTGGTATTGTTCCTTGATTGAGAGCAATGGTATTATTTGTTAGTGAACAAAGAAAAATATTTATCTAGGATAGGTCTTAGTATTTTTCGATCTACAGGTTTAGAAACAAAATCATCACAACCAGCAGCTAGTGCTCTTTCGATATCTTCTTCTGTGGAGTAAGCGGTTTGTGCCACTACAGGTAATTGAGGGCGCATTTTTTTAATACGTTTTGTGGCATCATATCCATCCATAATTGGCATTTTAATGTCCATCAAAACCATATCAATATTTTCATTTTCTTCACATATTTCTACTGCTTCTTTACCATTTTTACCACGATAAATTACAAACTCAAAGTCAGTCATTTTGGTAAGAACAGTTTTTAAAAACAGATAATTTATTTCTCCATCTTCTGCAATTAGTACTACATGTTTTTCGGGTTTTATTTTTTCTTCTTTATTAGAAGATACGTCTACGTTATCCTGCATTGGGGTATAAGGAATTTTTAATAAGAAGGTTGTTCCTTCTTTTTCTTTACTTACAAAGGAAATTTTTCCTCCAATTAAATCAGCATATTTTTTGGCAATAGCTAGGCCCAAGCCGAGACCTCCAAAGTTTTTAGAAATTTCTTTTTCTGATTGAGAGAAACTCTTAAAAATAATTTTTTGATCTTTTTGCTTAATTCCAATTCCGGTATCTTTTATAGAGAATACTACAGAATCTTCCACAATATAAGAAAAGATTGTTACAGAACCAGTATTGGTGAATTTAATACCGTTGTCAATAAGACTACCAAGTATTTTATGAAGTTTTGACTTGTCGGTAGTAATAATGTTTTGATTTTCAGTAATTTTATTATCTAAATGTAATGCGAGATTTTTATCTTTTGCTTTATAGGTAAATTGAGAAATCAATCCCAAAAGAAGTTCTTTTATATTGGTCTCCGTAAAACGTACTTTGCTTTGTTTGGTTTCTAGTATAGAAATTTCCAAAATATTATCTACGGATGTAATAAGGTCTTTACCACTATCGATAATAATATCAGTGTATTCTCTTCTTTCTTCAGGAGTTAGAGAATTAGATCTTAATAAATCAGAAAACCCCATAATTCCATTCATAGGAGTTCTGATTTCATGAGATATATTCTGAATGAAATTAGTTTTTATTCGGTTACTTTCTTCCGCTTTGTCTTTTGCTATTTGTAGCTCTTTGGTCTTTTGATTGATTTTAAATTTTAAATAAAAATATATAAAGAGAATAGCTGTTAATGCTGATACCACAATAATGGATGTGATGATCCAAAATTTAGATTTTTTATAAAAAGGTTTAACCATAGTAAACAACCAATTATCTAAAATTGCTTGTTTTTCTTTATTAGAAACATTATTGGTTGCTTTAGATATAATTCGGTTAAGTACTTTGTTTTCTTTGGTTACAGCTATACTTGGAATATAACTATGACCTATTTCCGAGATCACTTTTAATTCAGTTAAATGTTCTGATTTCATTAAGTAATTAACCACAGCTTTTGGCCCAACATACGCATCACAAACTCCAGATTGGACCATCTGTAAACAAGTAATGTCATCGTCATAGTTTTGGATGTTTAGATACGGATAATACTCTCTAAGGTGATCGTCAATAGAATATCCTTTAGGTACAGTAACTATTTTAGAATAAAGGTCTTGAAGGGTTACAGAAGAATCGACATCTGATTTTACAACTAACACGAAAGGAGACTCAAAAAATTTCGTATAAAAATTTAGATATTTTTCTTTTTCAGTGGTCTTCTGCATCTCCAGAACAATATCTATCTTTTTCTTTTTGGTGTCTTCTAATAATGAACTCCAGTTTGTATAATATTTTTTCTCAAAGGTGTAATCTATTTTTTCTTCAATAAGATCAAGGTATTCGGTTAAGATTCCATCAATGCTGTCCTTTTTGTTGATAAATTGATATGGAGGATAATAAGGGTACACGGCCACACTAATTGTATCGATTTGCTGAAGCCAGTTTTTTTCTTTTTTATTAAGAACACCATTGTTGGAACAGGATGATATTCCTACAATTAAGGAAGTGATAAGAAAAAGATATGTTATTTTTTTACACATATGTTATTTTGAGTTGATCACCTTGTTACGCTTATTTTTAAATGCAGTGAAATATTTATTTAGTATTGGTTTAAGAACTTTTCTATCTACAGGTTTAGATACAAAGTCATCGCAACCAGCATCTAACGCTTTTTGTATATCATCTTCAATTGAATATGCTGTTTGTGCAATTATGGGTAAATCTGGCCTCATCTTTTTTATATATTTTGTAGCATCATACCCATCCATAATAGGCATTTTAATATCCATCAAAACCAAATCGATATTTTCATTTTCCTGACATATAGTTACTGCTTCTTTTCCGTTTTTGGCTCTGTAAATCATAAAATCATAATCCACCATTTTGGTAAGAATTGTTTTTAAAAACAAGAAATTGGTTTCTCCATCTTCAGCTATTAAAATAATATGCTTTTCTGCTTTGGGTTCTTTCTTTTTTTCATTATTCGCAATACCTGATGGATGTTGATGTACTGGATGATATGGTAATTTTACTCTAAAATTTGTACCATGGTTATTACTTTTCAGGTTTATCTCAGCTCCAATAAAATCGGCATTCTTTTTAGCAATAGTTAATCCTAAACCTAATCCCTTGTATTCACTGGTTGGATTCTCTGACGTAGATGCAAGACTTTCTTTGATATGATGTTGTTTTTTTTCGGGAATACCAATTCCAGTATCTTTTATAGATATACATAAAAAATCATTTTCTATGGTATATGAGATTGTTACCGACCCTTTTTCGGTATATTTAATAGCATTATCAACCAGAACATTCAGAACTTTATTTAATTTAGATCGATCCATTAATACGAGGTTCTGATGATCTGAAATATTGTTTTCTACCTCAAGCTTTATGTTTTTTTCTTTAGCTTTAATTTCATAATAGGATAGTATTGTTTGGAAAGTGCTTTGAAGATCGATTTCGACTAATCTAAGCGTAAACCTTTTAGTTTGTAATTGAGAAATTTCAAGAATATTGTCGATAATAGAAAGTAATTCTTTACTATTCCCTATAATCATTTGAGTAAACTTTTTTCTTTGTTCTGTACTTATCCCTTCATCATTAAGAAATTCTGAAAGTCCAATGATTCCATTCATAGGCGTTCGTATTTCTTGAGGTATGTTTTTAATAAAGTTGGTTTTTAAACGATTACTTTCTTCTGCAATATCCTTAGCAATTAATAGTTCTTCTGTTCTCTGTTTTATTTTAAACTTGAGATACGCGTTAAAAGAAGCGCCAATGATAAATAATAGTAATGTTATTAAAACAACAAGAATCCAAAACTTGGGTGTTTGATAAAAAGAGACCACATTAACATAAAACCAATTATTTAATATCGATTCTTTTTCTTCTTTTGTGATATTATTAATTGCTTTTGAAATAATACCATCAAGGATATCATTACTGGTATTGATTCCTAATCCAGGTTCATAGAAAAAATCAATACCAGAATTCAATTTTAAGTTATTGAGTTTTCCTGATCTAATAAAATAATTAGCAACAGCTCTAGGTCCAATATAGGCATCGAACTCACCAGCATTTAATTTTTGCAAACAGACTAATTCGTTTTTAAATGTTATGATATTAAATTCTGGATAACTGAGTTGTAAGTTTTCTGTTATTGCATAATCCTGAGGAACTACAATAGTTTTATTGTTTAGATCTTCTATTTTATTCCCAAAAGAGTCGTTCTTTCTGGTTACAATTACATGCTGAGATTTAAAAAGAGGAGTGTAAAATTTTAGATATGGTGTGCGATTTTGGGTTTCCTGTATTTCAAGAGTTAAATTAATCTTATTGTCTTTTAGATCTTGCAACAATATGGGCCATTCATCATATCGTTTTTTTTTGAATTTATAATTAATTTTTTGCTCTATAAGTTCAAAATAATCTATGAAAACTCCATCAACTTCGTTCTGTTCATTAATAAATTGATATGGAGGGTAATAGGGAAATAATCCAACGGTAATACTGTCGTTTTGTTGTAACCATTTTTTTTCATCATCACTTAACATTGATGATTGGGTACAAGAAAATATTGTAAAAAACAAGAGAAGTAGCAGGGGCAAGCATTGTAGTTTTTTGAGCATATAAATTAACTGTTTAAACCATTAACTTTTAATTCCCTTAAATAAAGATAGTATTTTAATAGTAGTTTTAAAAGAGAAATGAATCAAAATCTACAAGTAAAATAGGTTATGTTGTTCTTTTTTAGTTTGTTAGGTGTTTTTAGTTATTTCAGTGCCGTCTGGGTATAATGCAAAACGTCCTTTAGATTTTTCATGTACGTGATCATAACTTTTCCACGGCCATCCACCGAATTCTGTTTGTTGATATTCTAAAATAGCTTCACGGATTTCTGCCTGACTATTCATTACAAATGGGCCTTGTTTTACTACTGGTTCTTGTATAGGTTTACCTTGCAGTAATAGAAAATGTGCTTCTGTATCACCATTTTTCAGTGTAAATTTTTTATCACCGTGAGTGATAATTTCATGATTTACTGGAATTGTATACCCTTCACTTGTAATTTCATTTCCTTTAAAGAAATAGACAGAACGATTTATTCCTTTTGATGTATTGGGGAATGTATATTCTGCATTTGGAGCCATCTTGATTGTCCAAATAGCAATTTCATTTTCTGGATTGGCTGCCCATGAGTCTGGTGCAGGATCAGGAGCTGTGTGTTCTTCAAGTTTTCCTGCAATTAATGTTATTTGTATCGTATTGCTATCAGCGTCCCTAACAGTTATTTCAGGTATTTCTTCTTTCCACAGCATTTTAAAATGAGGCGCTACCATTTTTTTATCTCTTGGTAAATTGAGCCAAATCTGAAACAATAAAAAGGGATTTTCTTCTTTTGTATTAAGTAAAGGAAACATTTCTGAATGTTGCACGCCTTTACCAGCTGTCATCCATTGAACATCACCATTGCCAAATCTTCCAGCAGCACCCAAGGAATCAGAATGATCTACCAAACCTTTTTGTACAATGGTTACTGTTTCAAAACCACGATGAGGATGTGCAGGAAATCCAGGAACAGTATCGCCGTGATACATTCTCCATCCATCTTTAAGCACAAAATCCTGACCAATATTTCTTCCTTCAAGAGAAGCATTTGGGCCAAGTTTTTCATTTCCTTTAGGATACTGATCTTCGTGATATGCACAAAATAAGAATGGATCGCTGGTTTCCCAAGTGAAACCTAATGGTTTGATTTTAATAATTGCACCCATAGTTTAATATTTAGAGCCTTTGGATATTTTAGAAGAAGATGTAGTAATAAATGTTCTAATATCTTCATTAGCCTGAATTAAATCTTCATTACGAAGATACATCATATGGCCACTGCGATATCCTTTAAAACTAAGTCGATTCGTTAATTTTCCATTAGCGTTAAGTTGCCACATTACATACTTTGCATTAAAATAGGTTGTAGCACCGTCAAAATATCCTGATTGAATCATGGTATGTAAATTAGCATTCATTGCCATGGCTTTTCTAAGATTTTCTCCAGTATTATTGCCTTTTGTTCTGTCCCAAGGGCGCACAGGTCCAAACATATTATATTTTAGATCTGTCTTAAAATTTAATTCCTCAGTGATATAGTAATTGATTGCTGGTGTAAACGCATGTAGCCAGGCCGTTAATTCACTGTTATAATCTGGACTATCACCAGATTCTTTGATATCCATTCCTTTATACCTAGAATCTAATCTACCTATTGTATACCCTTCTTTTTCTCTAAGCAGATCTTTCCAGAAATAACTTTTTGGTACTTCAAGGTTGTTTTGACGTATTGTTTTCTTCGATAAGCCAGAATAGTAGGCCATCTTAGTAATGATCTCTTCTTTTTTGGAATTAGATAGGTAGCCTCCTTTTACAATTGCAGGAAGTAATTCATTGATTGCGTAATTTTCTACTTCAGGCAATATTTCTAATAGATCCTTACTTTGCAATTCTGTGGGTAACATCTTATGATACCAGGCAGCAGCGGTAAAATAGGGAAGGCGATTTGCCACTTCTACTGGTCCGTCAAACTTAAAACCAATCTGAGTAGGAGATACTAGAATTACTCCATTCAGAAACATCCAATGGCTATCCTGTAATTCTAGAGCTAAGCCAGAAACTCTCGTGGTTCCATAACTTTCTCCAATTAAATATTTAGGAGAACGCCAACGATTGTTCCTTGTCATAAAGGTATTGATCCATGTTGCTAAATATTTAATATCCTCATTGACTCCAAAAAATATTTTCTTGTCTGGCATCTTACCTTCTGCATCCTTTAACATTCTGGAATATCCTGTATTTACTGGATTCACAAATACGATATCTGCTACATCTAATATTGAATTAGGATTGGCTTTGATTCCGTATGGTTGAACAGGAAAACCTTCATTATCTATTTTTAGAATTCTGGGACCAGTGTAGGCCACATGCATCCATACAGAGGCAGATCCTGGACCTCCGTTAAAGGAAATTAGTAAAGGCCTGTTTTCATCATTTTTAATATCATTTCTTTTGTAGTATGTGTAAAATAGAGAGGCAATGGGTTCTCCCATTTCATTCCAAACTGGCTGGAACCCTGTAGTCGCTTTATAAGGTATTGTTTTTCCTTTAATGATAGTGGTATGATTGGTAACTACAGTAGTGTCAATTGGTATTTTTACCTTTTGAGCATGTATAGATAATGCAAAGCATATTAGAGAGACTAATAGTACATATGTTTTTCTCATCATATGGGATTTATATATTTTGTTTAACAAGTTCTTTAAAGCTTCCAGAAGCTGGATGTGGACAATTTTTATTGATAATCTTACCATTTTTATCCACAAGTATAATAACAGGAATCGATGTTGACGATCCCGCAAAGCCTTCATCTTGCCAAGAAACAGTAATAAATTTTATTAATGGATTATTTTTTCCAATTAAATAGTGATGATCATTTGTTTTTCTTTTTGAAACAAAACTTACCCATTGATCATAATTATGATCAATGGAAATAGAAATAACTTCCACTTTACCTTTGTAAGAAGCTTTTATTTTTTCTAGATCAGGCATTTGAGCAATACAAGGTTTACACCAAGTTGCCCAAAAATCAATAATTGTAAGTTTATCAATTTGATCTAAAATATTTATTTCTTCACCATTAACATTAAATACTGTTACATCTGGAATATTATTTTCCTGCGCAATTATGTTATAAGAGCACGCTAAGAATATTAAAAAGAAGAGTGCTTTTGTCATCAGTTTTTATTTCTAAAGTTAGTTATTTGCCGCGTTATTAGCGATTTCTTCTAGCTTTTTATTAATATCTTCTTTTGAAAGCCATTTTCCTTGGATCATGACTCCATAAATTTGTTGTAAAGATTTAATGTTTTGCAAAGGGTTTTGGTCTAATATAACGAGATCAGCTTCAAGCCCTTCTTTAACTTGTCCAAAAATATTTTGCTGATTAAAGAATTTTGCAGGATTGATAGTTCCAGATTGTATAATTTGCAAAGGAGTTAAACCCGCTTGTTTCATTCCGTTGATTTCATGATGAATTGAGAAGCCTGGTACATTAAATAGTTGAGGAGCATCAGATCCTAATAACATTCCGTGACCTTGATCTTGTAAGGCTTTGATTAATTTTCTTCTGATGGAATTAAATTGCTTCCATTGTTCTTCATTAAAATTAGGGTTGTTTTCAGTGTATTGTCCTTTTCTCTGTTTCCAATTAACTAATGTAGAGGCTGGCATATACTTCATTTCTGGATCTTGTAATAATACGTCGGCAGATACTGGAGCAAACCATCGTTCGAATAAACTTTGAGTAGGAACAATCCAAACTTGGTTTTTTTTAGAAAGTTTTACCAGTTCATCGATTTTAGATTCATCAGCTAATGGAGTAAAATTATATCCAAAAAATCCATTGTCTGAGGGATTAACATTTGCTGAAGCGGGAACTAAACCTTCTAGAAAACCATCTACATGATCAATTGAAGCGTAATTACTTTCTATAGCGTGACGAATACCAACATCTGTGGGAATGTGACCAGAAAAAGTGATCCCAACGTCATTAGCTGTTGTTACTACTTGATCAAAAACTTCTAGTTTAATTCCTGGATGAATCTTAAGAAAATCATATCCTTCTTTTTTATATGTTGTGACTTTGGAAATAGCTTCTTCTTTAGTTTGAACTGAATTACCGTTTAGCGAAGGACTCGAAGTAAATATTCTTGGACTTAGAATTTCTCCTTTCGCTGCTTTTTCTCTTAATACAAGATGAGAAGAATGACCTAGCATCCCTCTGATAGTTGTGATTCCATTAGAAAGATATAGAAATAGAACTTCTTCAATACGTTTTTGGTTAGTAGAAGGCTGTGGAATATGTGCGTGCATCTCTGCTAATCCAGGGATTGCATATTTTCCATTACCATCAATTATAGTTGTATAATTCCCAATATTTTCTATAGTTTCAGAAATGCTTTTAATTTTTCCAGAATCGATAACAATCTGTTGTTTTTCTTTAACTGAACCACTAACGACATCAATAATATTGATATTAGTGATTAGCGTTCCTGATTTAATTTTAGGTTCTGATGGTTGTTGTGCACAAGCTATAAGTGATATAGCAAAGAGCAAAAAAAAATGTTTTTTCATTATAACGTGATTTAATTTTCAAAAGAAAAGCACTCTTGACAATTGTATTGTTTTGTTATCTCTAAAGGATCGTATATTTTTTGCCCTTTGACTACCCGAAAAATATTTTGGGTATTCTTAATGTTTAATAGTGGATTCTCATGAAGAATTACAAGATCCGAATCTTTACCAATCTCTATGGTACCTGAGGTTTTATTCTTTTTAAGGTACTTAGATCCGTGATATGCTGAGGTCTGTATCGCTTCTAGTGGTGTCAATCCAACAGATACCATTGCTTCTAATTCTTTATGTAAAGAAATTCCCGAATAAGTATATGAATTATACGCGCCACTGTCTGATCCCGCCAGAAGTTTAACATCTGCCTCTTGTAAATATTTAGTAAGTTTTTTAAAGAAAGCGTTGAGTTCTTTTCTTGATTTTTTAGCTTCATCAGAAGCTGAAAGTGCTCGCTTGATACGGCCATCATAGGTTTTTATAATTCCTTTTCCGATGATTTTTAAGTAAGGATCATTACTATGATCTACTTCATCAAGATAACTTAGGATGTTTCCAATATGCAAGGTAGGTACCACATAAGTGTTATTATCTTTTAATTGGGAAAATGTTTTTTGAGCAGTACTATCATTATAGGTAGTAATCAAACTATCCATAGCATCCCAAAAACTTAATTCCTTACTAATAATAGCTTGTGTAATACTAGCTTCTTCAGAAGAACATCCTTTCAAAATATAATATAAGTGTTCAATAGCTCCAATTCCTGCATCGATAGCCTCGTTTAGTTCCACAGTAAAAGGCATATGGCCAGAAGAGATTACACCTCTATTTGTTGCTTGTTTTAGAATTTCTAAATAATTTTCTCTAGAAATTCTACTATCATATATTTTTACAAAATCAGAAGGTATTCGCGCTAATGAGTCCAAAGCTTTGGTTACATCTTCAGAAGACTCAATAACTAAAGAACCTGCCCAAGTTGCATTTGCTCCATCCAGTTTAGGGCCCGAAGTATAAATGGTTGGCCCAATAAGTTTATTGCCCTCTATTTCTTTTTTCCACTTTATTACCTCAGTAGTAAGATCACCTCCAGCATCTCTTATCGTGGTAATTCCGTTTGCTATAAATAGGGGAAGTAAGTTTTTGTTTTCATCTATCAATGCATCTCCACCTCTAAGATGAATATGATTATCCCAAAATCCTGGAAGAAGAAATTTTTCTGTACCGTCTATTTTATTTTTAGTTATATAGTTGTTAGTGCTATCATTATTTTCAAGCTTTACAATTTTTCCATCGTTGATATACATGGTCTTTTTAGAAATATTACCATTTTCAATCTCAATCAGGTTAACATTAGAAATTACAATATCATATTGCTTCTTTTCTTTTTTAGAACAACCTAAAATACTAAGGCATAGTAAAGTAAATATTATTATGATATCACTTTTCATAATTGATTGCATCATCGATTGTGAATTTACTTTTAAATGAGAAAGCATAAGGAGTTTCGCCATGCTCTTGTAAATAATATAAACGTTCCTTAGCTTCTTCAGGAGTAGGTTCGTGACCATCTTCTACATACCAAAAAGCCATATGCATTCGGGGCATTTTATGAAACCATTCCTTTTTCCGTTTTAAAATATCTGAATGTGCTGTTTTATAGACGAAATCAAATAGAGTTTCTATGTTTTCCCAAACAGACATATTAATAATTAGAAAAAGATTATCAAATACAGTGATAGCGGTTGCATTACCTTCATCACCTTTAAGCCTCCATATAAAACCTTGACTTTGTTCTGCCAATTCATTAATCCTATCCAGATTATTGACAAAGTCTTCCATGATAGGGTCATTAATTGGAGCAAGCATTTCGGCAATATTAACTTGAGCTAGTTGCATAGATTATTTATTGTCAAATGTTCCATTATCTACATCTTTAATAAACTTAATCAAACCATTAAAGAAGTTTTTTTGATCATCAAATTGTGATAAGTGACTTCCATTAGGACAATGCAGGTATCTACCATTTTGTACTTCATTGGCAATCCATTCCATTTCCTTAGGATCCATGGTATCATATGTTGCTCCAATGGCTAATGTAGGAACTGTAATTTGGGATAATTGATCCTTTACATCCCAATTTTTAAGAGTAGCATCTCCTTTGATTCCAAATTCACTTGGTCCCTGCATGGTAACATATACGTCTGGATTGAGGTGCTTAAACCCTCTATTAATTGGATCAGGCCATTGGTCAACTGGCATTCTTATAATATGTTTCGTATAATAGTGTTGCACAATTAAATCCAAATACCTTTCATTAGAATAATCTTCTTTATCCTCATAGCTCATAATTTCTTTTAATACTTCTGGGTCTAATTGTGGAGCTAACACTTCATCAGAATACTTTTGATATTCTGGAATAGAAGCAACCATATTAGAGATCACAAGTCCTTTCAGGTTTTTTTGATATTTTAAAGCGTATTGCATGCCCAAAATTCCTCCCCAAGATTGTCCGTAGAGGTAAAAATTATCTTTGTTTAATCCTAAAGCAATACGTACTTGTTCTACTTCTTCTACAAATCGATCAAGATCCCATAAGCTTTTATCTTTAGGTTGATCGCTATAATATGATCCAAGTTGGTCATAGTAGTAGTATTCAATACCTTCTTGAGGAAAAAAACCGTCAAAACATTCATAAATTTCATGGGTCATTCCTGGACCTCCGTGAAGCAGTAATACTTTGATTTTTGGATTACTACCTACTCGTTTTGTCCAAACTTTAAACGTTCCTTTGGGAGTAGTAATGGGTATCATTTTAATACCGCCCATAAACTGATCATCACGATTGGTATAATCAAAATAATTAGTTGTTTCTTTTTGCACTTTTTCAACAATCACTTTTTCTTCATTATTAGTGTTCGTGCAACTTTGAATTAGCATTGTAAAAATTACTAAAAACGGAACTAGATTTTTCATTATTTTATGTTTTAATTATGTCCTAAATGACATCCACATCCTGCACGTGTGAAGCTTTGAGATTCTTCATGCCAAGGGAATGCAGTGTTGGATTTGGTATGTTCCCACCAGAATTTGGTTCTTTTGGTAGTAGTATTACCAATCTCATTCATTGTATCTGTGTCGTATAATCGACCATTCACCATAGTGTATTTTACGGTTTCTGTGTTTCGGATATTTTCAAGCGGATTTTTATCCAAAACGATTAAATCTGCTAATTTCCCTTCTTTCAGAGATCCAATATCGTTTCCTGCTCCAATATAATTAGCTCCATTGATCGTAGCGGCCTGTAATGCTTGCATATTGGTCATGCCTCCTTGCTGTAACATCCACAATTCCCAATGAGCGCCAAGACCTTGTAATTGACCATGAGCTCCTAGATTTACTTTCACACCTTGATTGGTTAAAGAGGTAGCTGTTTTAGAAACTAAAATATGACCATTTTTATATTCTTCATCAGGAACCATAGTTCTATGACGTGAACGAGCATCAACAATACTTCTGGGAGTATATTTTAATAGTTTTTCATTTTCCCAAACATTATCTTTTTGATAGAAATAATATTCACCGTTCATTCCTCCGTAATTTACAATTAGGGTAGGAGTATATCCTGTTTTACTGGTCTTCCATAATTCATTCACATCTTTATATACGGGAGCAACAGGGATATTATGTTCTATACCAGTATGACCATCCATAATCATTGTCATATTGTGATAAAATGTAGAACCTCCTTCAGGAACTACATTTATTTTTAGTTCTCGTGCGGCCTGCATTACTTGTTGCCTCTGGTCTCTACGAGGTTGGTTATAACTTTTTACAGATTTAGCACCAAATGCTTTTGTTCGTCTTATAGATGATCTTGCATCTTCCAAATTGTTTACCACTGCCTTAAAGTCTCCATCTGCTCCATATAATATAAAACCAGTAGAGTAGAGGCGTGGTCCTACCATTTTTCCACTTTTTATTAATTCAGAAATGGTAAATACAGTTTCGGTATTTGCTGAGGGATCGTGTGCTGTGGTAACTCCGAATGCTAGATTGGCATACAATTGCCAGTGTTTTTGAGTTGTTAAACCATATCTAAATGCACCTACATGTGCATGTGCATCTATAATACCAGGCATAATTGTCTTGCCTTTTATATCAAATACCGTTACATCATCAGAAACTGTAATCTCACTTGTTTTTCCTATTTTTTCTATGATATTACCATTGATAATAATGGTTCCTTCTTCAATCACCTGATCATTTTCCATAGTAATGATTCGGGCATTGGTAAAAGCGATTTTCCCTGATGGAGTATCTGTGTTAGCGATTAAATTAATTTTGATACCTTCAGTACTAACATCTCCTACTTTTTCGGGAGAGTTTGGTAAGAAAGTGAATCGGTCTTTGATATTGTTAGAAAAATATTCATCTCCCAATGTCCAAAACACTTTTTTACTATCTCTAGACCAATGTAAATTAATTCCTGCATCCTTAGATAATTGAGATACAGGTACAGACTTAGATTTGTTATCCAGATCTATTTCTTTTCCATTAATAATAAGAGGTGCAACATATGCTTTATGTAAATGAGTGAAAGCAATCCATTGGTTATCTGGACTTGGCACCAATCTATTAGCATATTTAGATTTTACATGTGTCTTTTTATCTTTTCCGTTAAGATCTACAGATTTTAATTCTTTGGTTAGATTGCCAAAATAGGTTCCCCCTGTTTGATAGAAAATACGTTTTCCATCTTTAGTAAAAACAGGATATGCTCCTTCTTTTGAAATGAGTTTCCCATTAGCTCCTGTAGCAGACATTGTATAAATCCCTGTTTTTTTATCAAAACTTCTACCTTGATCACTATTACCTGCTTCTTTTCTATAGGCGATCATATTGTTAGCAGGATTATACACTGGTGTTCTATAAATCCCTTTTTCTGAAGTTAATTTGGTAACACTTCCTCCAGTGATAGGTGTTTTACAGATAGAACCAAGAGTTTCATCATTCCAGGTTACAAAAACTATATGTTGACCATCTGGAGAAAAACTAGGTTCAAACTCAAAATCTGTGGTTTGTGTTGTTAATCGCTGTGGCGCTCCTTTTGGTAGTTTTTTACTCCAAATATGACCAAGTGCGCTAAACACAATCGTTTTACCATCAGGAGAAGTTACTGCATTACGAATTACTTTAGCGGTAAATTCTTTTGGAGAAACAGGCGAATCAAAATGTACCGTTTCTGCAATATTTATGTTAGCATCTACCGTGAAAGGAATATTGGTTACACTGGAGTTTTCGATATTGATTTTATGAATCTTTCCTGCAGACCAGAATACAATTTCTTTATTATCAGGCATCCAACTAAAATTAGGATAGACTCCAAAAATAGCCCAAGCTTCTTGTTGATCTTTATTCAGTTGGTCATAAATTGGCCATTCTTCACCAGTTTCCAGGTCATGAATATATAAAACGGTTCTGGTACGTACTCTTTTTACAAAAGCCAATTTTTTTCCATCCCTAGATACTTGCGGTCTTGCTGCTCCTCCAGGTCCACCAGTTATTGTAGTCGTTTTTCCAGTTTCAAAATTATATCTTTTAATTACATAGATCTGTTTGTTTGGGTCTTTATTGTATTGAAAGAACCCTCCTGGATACATATCTTCGCTATAGTACATGAACTTTCCATCAGGAGAAACATTAGGTTCATTTACATCTTGTTGATCATTTTTTCTTTTGGTTAATTGTATCCCAGAACCTCCAGTAATATGAAATTGCCACATTTCTCCAGCACCTAATGAGCGTTGAGAAGTAAAATGTTTTCTGGCAATTAAATAATTATTATCGGGCATCCAAGTCGCATTATTAAGTAACCTGAATTTTTCTTTGGTAATTTGTGTAGCATTACTTCCATCGGTATCCATAATCCAAATGTTATCTCCACCACCAGCATCACTGGTAAATGATATTTTATTACCATCAGGACTAAAACGAGGTTGTACTTCAAAAGGAATACCTGTTCGTAAGGTTTTGGCTTTTCCTCCTGAAACAGGAATACTATAAATGTCTCCCAGAAGATCAAAAACTATTGTTTTTCCATCTGGACTTACATCGAGATTCATCCAAGTACCTTCATCAGTGGTAAATGCGTGTTTTTTATAATTAAATTCTCCTGTGGGGTTAGAAACATCCCATTTCGCCTCTTTTTTATCGTCTTTTTTGTCTTTTTGTGCTTGAATGTTCCATAGTAGAGATACTCCTAAAAATAGAGTAGTAAAGATGTGTTTGCGCATGATATTCAGTTTATCTAAACCGAAAATAATGAATTCAATAATAAAATGTCTTAAAGTGTTGTTAAGGGAGGTGTTTACTGTTTTTTTTAATGGTGAAAGATGCTACTTTTCTACCGTTTTTTTAGATGAATTTTACCTGCCGTTTTCTCTACTTTTAATGTTTGCTTTACAAAGCCGTATGATTTCGGTAATTCTTTTATCTCTTGTTTCTTGACGTTTTGCTTGATTAAGCCAATAAAGATAGCTTTTACGGTAGCTAGGACTGAAATTGTTGTAATTGTTAAAAGCTATTGGATTTTTATTAAAAGCTTTTTTGAGATCTTCTGGAATGACTCCATTTTCTACATCATCCAACGCTGTCCAGGAGCCATTATTTTTTGCATTTGCGATAACATCAATTCCACTTTGATGGATTAGTCCTTCTTTATTGAGGTCAACAATATAAGTTTTGTTTAGTTTACTCCATACACTTTTAGGTTTACGTGGACAGAAATATTGCCTTCTCTTTTCTTCATCTAATTTCTTAACGGTTGAGTCTATCCAACCATAACAAAGAGCTACTTTAACAGCTTCTTCCCACCGCATACTAGGTTGTTTACTTTCTACCTTATAAAAAATCAAATATACTCCATCGGATGAAGCATGATTTTCATGAAGCCAAACACGCCATTCTTTATCATTTTTGAAGTACAATTCGGGTTTAGGAACCATCAGAAAAACTTAAATATTTATGTAAGATCAAGTTACAAATTTTTGATAAAATAAATAAACCCATTGTATCATGAATAGTGATACAATGGGTAATGAATTTTTGTGTAATATGCTCTATTAGTAGAACCTTGTATAAGCTCTGAAATTACCTGTGTTATATGGTCGAGTTCTTTTTACTTGTCGCTCTGTGTTTGTAGAGGTATAGTAATAGTAATACCAGTATCCATTTGGTAAATCATATTGGTACTTTAATACCCATTTCCAATTACTAAATGGCCAAGAGGCTGTGTTTTCCCAAGCATAGAATTGTAACCTGGTTAATCCGCATACTACATTGGTACGTGTATAGGTGTCATCAAGTTCTTTCCAATCACCACCATAGTAAGAGCTTCTGGTTAATGAATTCCATAATCCATTATCACAGAATCTAATATCTGTTGGAGTAGAGGTAACAGGAACACCTCCACAATATGAATTCATAAAGTTGGTAGCACCGATATCATAACAAGCTTTTTGAGTAGAGAAACCTGAATAATTAGGATCATTGATCTCAAATAAGTTCCCGTTTCTTTCAATATCTCTGCCAGATTGTTGTATCTCAGAATCTTTTGCAGTTTTTGCTATACGTTCTGGAACTGGTATTGAAGATTTTGTTAAAGAAACAAAAAGATTAAAAGGTGACTGATCAATACTGTGTAGGCTTTCCTCTACATTTTTAGCAGCATCACCATATAAGGATTCTGCAATGATCATTTCGTCTTCGTCACCCAATGCGATAAAGCGATATTCGTGTCCGTTTTTTTGAATTTTGGCTACATCAAAAGAAGTTTGACTCAGTTCATCTACATAGGCTGCATTTTTTGTAGGTGAAGGGTTTACTTCTTGCAATTGCTCATCTGGTAACTCTTCTTCTCTGTCTTCACAAGCTACAAATACTACTCCAAGAGCCATGGTAATGGCAAGTGTTTTAAAAATTGATTTTTTCATAATTAATGGTTTTAAAAGTATGTAATAATTTAATCAGGTATTCCGGAACTTTACCTTTGTGGGAACAAATCTACAGCGTAAGTTACTGTTAATCAAGAAGTAAATAACGGTTTGTGTATAGGTGTATGACGGATAGTGAAAGGGTTTTTTTCCCTGATTTAAAGATTTAGAATATGTGTAGAGAGGTTGTATAGTCTAAAAATATACCTTCTATTATAAGTTAAATGCTAAAAAGTAGAGGTTATCCTATAAATATTACTAATACTCAAAAAAGTGAAGCAGTAAATAATCAATTGATGGTTTTTATCATAATGATAGTCTAAAACCAAAAACTGCAAGTTCTCCTTGTTTGAAATCTAGGTCTTTAGATCTTTTAAAGCCAAGATTCTCATACATTTTCCATGCCACTTGCATAGATACTGTAGAATGTATTATTAACTGTTTTTGCTTTTCTTCTTTTGCACGATCAATACAATAGGTTGTTAGCAATTTACCAATACCTTTTCCTCTGATAGTTGGGTCAACGGCCAGCAGTCTAAAACCAGCAGCGTTCTTTTCTTGTGTAGCAATACCGCCAGAACCATAATACTGCATGTCGCTAAAATAAACTACTCCGCCTACAATTTTTCCCGTTGCAGAAACAGCAATTAATAATCTGGTTTTCGGTTTTTTTGTTAAACTTCCTATATTATAAAGTGTTTTATAATACTCAGGCTGTTCTTTTTGATCAGGAAACCCTTCTAACTGAGAATACACTTGTACCATTAATTTTCCGATTTGGAGAAATTCATCGGGTTTTGCATCTCTTATTAAATATTCTTGTTGATCTATACTCATATGTAATATTAGCTTAGTAACAGTTATTTATGTTAAAAAAAGGCTAGATGATCATTATTTAGGTTCTAACGACATTACATAATCATAGCTTTCATTAAGATATACTGCCAGCGTATCCAGATCATCCCACATATTTTCTGGAATCAAAATATATCCTTTCATGGTAGCTCCATATGATTTGTATAAGGTAGTAGGAAATTCTTCTATATATTTTTGTTGTATTTCTTTAGAAAATCTAATTCCTATTTCGCCCGCTTTATTAAACAAAGAAAACATGTATCCATTAGCAGATGTATAAGGCATTGTTTTACCCTTTCTTTCGAATCTAGGACATTTGTCAACTAATTGATCATAGATTGCTAGTTTTTCTTTCCACATTTGTTTGAGTTTATTAATTAAGATGTATGCGTTTTTTACTGCTTTTCTACAAATTCTTTAAAATTATTCATCCACTTTTCTGCTGGTTTTTTATATGCACTAGGAAATAGGATTGCCATAAGTTTTGGCATGATCCAATTGATTCTGGTATATTCAAATTCATACTCATATCTAGTTGTATTGGCATCTAGAGCAATAAAGGAACATTTCATCGTATTATCCATATGAATATGATGATAATGAGCCTCGAACGTATCAGGAAGATTATTTACGGTTATAGTTTCTGTTAATTCCATCTCATGTGAACCATGGGTATAATACATTTTAGAAACGGCTCCATCTTGACTTTCAGTTCCACTAATCAATTCTTTTCTAATAAAGCCTTCTTGGTATTCACCTAAGTATTTAGGGTTAGCGAATAACTCAGCAACTAGAGATTGTGGTTTATTGATGTCTTTGTATCCTTTGAATTTCATGACAAATGATTTTTACAGATTGAAAAAAAACAGATCTGATACTAAGATAATTATATTTTCTTTATCCTTTTACATTGCATTGTGACCTAATTCTTTTAACCGCTATCGTTTTTTCTTGCTATAAGAATAGTATGTATTTCGATGGTTCCATCTTTTTTAGGGTAGTCTTTGTGTATTATATGTATTGTAGAGAATTGAAATGTAGTTAGTTCTTTTTTTAGATGGTTTATATTGTGATAATTAAAATACACTTGATCACCACTGCTACCAGTTTGATAACCAGAATCTCTATGATCTCCTTCTACAAAACTTATATATAGAATTCCTTGATCAAGTAATAGATTTGCACAATCTTTTATAAAACCTATACGATCTGATATAGATATATAAGGCAAATAAAAGCCACAAATAATACCATTAAATTTGGATTTTAGTGTGTTAATTCGCCTGCCATCCATAACTTTAAAACTAACAGAAGGATTGTTCTTTTGTGCTAGTTTTACCATGTTAGGAGCAATGTCGATTCCAATAATATGAGCATCGGGTCTTTTTAATACTAAGTGCTTAGTAATATTACCAGGACCGCAACCTATTTCGAGAATAAATGGATTTGTATGGCTTAATTCATTACAAAAAAGAGTATATGTATCATTATATAAGTCTATATCCCTGAATACTTCCTCATATAATGAGGCTATCTTGTTATAGGTTTCGAATGTCTTTTTATAAGGATTCATGGCTAAAAGATATGAAACATTATTTTCCTGCTTTACTAGTTTTTAAATGTTCCAGATACCTATCCTTAAGCGTCTCACATGCAACTTTAAAATCTGTTCTAAAGAGCTCGTTATATTTTCCAAAAATCGTGGTATCATTCTTAAGCATATATGCGTATGCTTCATATGCCGTAATTGTGTCTAATCCGTTGATTTCTTTTATGATATTTTCTACGCTCTTTCTGGTTTGATCTATTTTTTCGGGATTATTTTCATCTTTTGCCTTTTTATATATAACTAACGTGAGGTATATTTTTATCATCTGTGGGGTACCATAATTATGTAATAACTCTATAGAGCGATTGCAAGCCAGATTTACACCATCTGCGTATATTTTATTATGAGAACTATTATAGAGGTTAAGATTAGCCAAAGCAATATCGGACCATGTATTTGCTGATATTTGTAACTTACTATCATATTCATTCGCTAAAATGTTAATAGATGAGTAATCCAGTTTGTCGTATGCGACTCCAATGATTTTTCCGAATATATTGGTCTGCTTTTTGGCATCTTTTGTTTGCTCCAGACTTTTGTCGATAATAGATTTTAGACTTTCTTTAGAATAATTAGATTGTAATTCATTAATCTCATCTTGGATATCCTTTGTTTCTTCTAGTGCGGCAATTCTCCGTTCAGTGTCCATATTTTCCATAAAGATGCGTTCTAATAAAATTCTACTCCACAAATAGCTAATAAAAAAACCTCCGAAAAAATAAAAAATTAATGTAGATGCAATGATAGAATATCCTAAGGGCGCATTAGTGAATCCAGAAGATAGTTTTTCTGCTAAGCCCCCAATTAGCTCAAAAACTTCTTTGGATTCTACTAATCCCACCCCGACAATTATTTTTGTTAACCAATCGGATAGTTGTTCTAAATTACTATTAGATTTTACACCTTCTGTGATGTTTTCTTGTAATGTTCTTGGGATTCCGAAAATAAACCCAATTAATGCTCCTACAGAGAAACTGGCTAGCATAACCATGGATAGGGTAGATAGTACTGTTGTCCAATGCGGTTCAGAAATAATGGAATAAAGTATTAAGAGTATAAACCCAAAAATTAGTAGTGTGCCAGGAATGATAAAACTCCATTTGGCTTCCATTTTCTTTTGACCTGTAAGTTTAGTAAGTGCTCCCATAATCGACAATTTTGTGTATACGTAATTTGTATTGCTAATTTTGAGAAGCAATACACTTTGTTTACAATTAAAAATGAGGGGAGTTAACCTATGGGTTTTTAAATATACGAATTTTTTCAAAAACAACAATGTAACTATTTGTAAATATGAGGATTAGGTTTTTTTTTGTAAATGGTTTTAAAACTTATAAAATGATTTTTAAACTAAAAAGAATGCCAAGAATAATCACATTAAGGACTGCCACTGTTTTGGTTTTTAGAAGATTTAATGTCTATTATGTAATTATTCCTTTGCAGTGATCTGCTTTTTTATAGTTTTGCATTTTTAAAGAAAAATAATATGATTTCTGTAGATGGAATTGCAGTAGAGTTTAGTGGTGAAACATTGTTTAATAATGTTTCTTTTGTGATTAATGAAAATGATAAAATTGCCCTTATGGGTAAGAATGGTGCAGGAAAATCTACAATGATGAAGATTATTGCAGGTGTACAAAAAGCAACCAGAGGAAATATACGTTATCCCAAAGAAGCAGTGATCGCATATCTACCGCAACATTTACTTACTGATGATGACTGTACTGTATTTGAAGAAGCTTCGAAAGCATTTGTTCAGATTCAGGAAATGCAGCAAGAAATGGATCGTCTTAATAAGGAGTTAGAAACTCGTACAGATTATGATTCTAATGAGTATATGGGCATTATTCAGAAGGTTACCGATCTAGGAGAAAAATTCTACGCCATAGAAGAGGTAAACTATGATGCCGAAGTAGAGAAAGCATTACAAGGGTTAGGTTTTAAAAGAGAAGATTTTACAAGACCAACTAGTGAGTTTAGTGGTGGTTGGAGAATGCGAATTGAACTTGCCAAAATTTTATTACAAAAACCAGATTTGATTCTTTTGGATGAGCCTACTAATCACGTAGATATAGAATCTGTAATATGGTTAGAAGATTTTTTACTTAATAAAGCAAAGGCCGTTATTGTAATATCTCATGATAAAGCATTTATAGACAATATTACGAATAGAACGATTGAAGTTACTATGGGTAGAATCTATGATTATAAAGCGAATTATACCCATTACTTGCAACTTAGAGAAGAGAGAAGAACACACCAGATAAAAGCGTATCAAGAGCAGCAAAAGTTTATTGCAGATACTAAAAGTTTTATTGAAAGATTTAAAGGGACCTATTCTAAAACGAATCAGGTTAATTCTCGTGAACGTATGCTGGAGAAGTTAGATATTATAGAGATCGATGAGGTAGACACTTCTTCTTTAAAACTAAAATTTCCACCAGCTGCTCGCTCTGGAGATTACCCAGTAATTGCCAAAGATTTGTCTAAACAATATGATGAACATATTGTTTTTAAAAATGCCAATCTGTCTATCGCTAGAGGAGAAAAAGTTTCTTTTGTGGGAAGAAACGGAGAAGGAAAATCCACTATGATTAAAGCGATTATGGGAGAGATTGATTTTGAAGGAGAATGTAATTTGGGGCATAACGCAAAAGTGGGGTACTTTGCACAAAATCAAGCTTCATTATTAGATCCTGATCTAACGGTTTTTCAGACAGTTGATGAGGTAGCGAAAGGAGATGTGAGAACGCAGATCAAAAACATTCTAAGTCAGTTTATGTTTGGAGGAGATAATATTGATAAGAAGGTAGGTGTGCTTTCTGGAGGAGAAAGAACACGATTAGCGATGGTGAAATTACTTCTAGAACCTGTTAATGTGTTAATCTTAGATGAGCCTACCAATCATTTAGATATAAGATCTAAGGATGTACTAAAAGAAGCATTATTAGCTTTTGATGGTACCTTGATACTAGTATCTCACGATCGAGATTTCTTAAGAGGGTTATCAAATAAGGTATTTGAGTTCAAAGAAAAAAGAGTTATAGAACATTTTGAAACCATAGACGATTTCTTAGTTCGAAATCGAATCGAAAACTTGAAAGAAATAGATTTAAAAGCATAGAGGTATTTCTCTAAATTTTTAATACAATTCTATACCGTGCTTTTCCGTCTTCAAGATGTTTTAAAGCCTCATTAACATTAGCCAAAGGAAACTCTTCTGTAATCGGATAGATATTATGTCTGATACAAAACTCCAACATTTTTCGGGTGAGAGCAGGACTTCCTAAAGGGCTTCCTGATATCGACTTTTCTCCACCAGTTAATCCAAAAGCAGGTATGGCCATAGGTTCTAATACAGCTCCCACATTATGAAAAGTACCTTTTGGAGCCAGAGCTCTTAGATATCCTGACCAATTAAGGGTAACGTTGGTCGTATTTAAAATAAAATCAAGGGTACCGTTGATCTCCTTTATTTCTGCAAGATCTCTGGAATTGACTACATTATGAGCACCCATTTTTAGGATGTCTTTTTTCTTTGACGGATTAGAGCTAAATGCAGTTACCTCACAACCCCATTTATTCAAGAATTTGATTGCAAGATGACCTAACCCACCAATGCCAATTACACCTACTTTGTCTGTTGGTTTTACATTGTTCATCAAAATAGGATTAAAAACAGTAATTCCTCCACACAATAATGGACCAGCTTTACTCATGTCGATTCCTTTTGGTAACGGAATCGCCCATGACCAATGACAGCGCACGTGATCCGCAAAACCTCCGTGACGACCTACAATGGTTTCTTCTTTAGTAGCACATAGATTATGACTTCCAGACATGCACTGATTGCAATGCATACAAGATTCTGAAAACCATCCTAATCCTACAAGATCTCCAGTCTTAATATTCTTTACATTAGATCCTGCAGCAATTACTTCACCGACTATTTCATGACCTGGAACGAATGGAAATTGTGTATTTCTCCATTCATTGTTAAGCATACTTAGATCAGAGTGGCAAATACCACAATAGTGTACTTTGATATCTACTTCTTCAATACCTACATCTGATAACTTATATTGAAAAGGTTTTAAAGAAGCTCCTGCTTCTTGCGCGGCATATGCTTTTACTGTCTTCATAAACGGTTTTATTTTGTGTTGCCTTTTAAAATGTTTTATAAAGATATGCTCAATCTTTATGTGATTTTATAGGTTATCGATTTCATTCTGTATGTCTGGTTGTCCATTTACTCTAAAATCAAACAGATCATTTCGGGCATAATGTCCTATTACATCAAAATCCAATTTACTTTGATTAATTTCATCCAGATCTAAAGTAGCTATCAAAGTACCATTTTCTCCAAATAGTGGTCCCGCAATTACTTCTCCAAGAGGTGAAACAATGATGCTGCCGCCTGGACAAATATCTTCTTGTTCATTTTCTACTAAAGACTGATACTTTTCAGGATACATCGATTTGGTGTAATATTGATTGCAACCAAGCACAAAACATCTTCCTTCTAATGCAATATGTTTCATTGTAGCTGTCCAAACTGATCTTGAATCCGCAGTAGGTGCGATATAAACTTCTACTCCTTTCTGGTACATAGACATTCGGGCTAGTGGCATATAGTTTTCCCAACAAATAAGTCCTCCTAGCTTTCCGATATTAGTTTTAAAGGTAACTAAAGATTCTGAACCAGCTTCTGCCCAAATGAGTCTTTCAGTTCCTGTAGGTTTTATTTTTCTATGTACACCTAATAATCCAAGTGTAGGAGAAATATAAATCATAGAACAATATAGGCTACCATTAGTTTCTTGTTTTTCGGTTGCACCAATTACCATATAGATATTTTGCGAAGCAGATAATTCTTCTAATCTCTTTAGGTCATTACTTTGTAAATCAATACTGTTTTTATAATATTCAGCATATAAGTCTCTTCCTTCTGATGTTCTACGACCAACAGTAGCGCCAAAATCAAATCCTCTTGGATATCCAGGAATAAAAGATTCAGGAAAAACGATAAGTTCACAACCTTCTTGGCTGTATTTTTTTGTTAACGTTTCTATCTTGTCTATCGTTTTTTCTTTATCAAAGAAAACGGGACTATCTTGTATTAAACACACTTTTACAGGCATATTGATAGTTTTTGTTTTTCCTTAGTTTTTAATAAAATCTTGTATTGTTTTTGCTAAATCTGGAATGTTTGCCCGTTCTATTTGATGCGGACAATTCTCGAGAATTTGAAATTGGCCATTGGGAAAAGTATTACTAATTCTCTTTGATTCTTCTAGAGTTACCATGTTATCCAATGCACCTAAACAAACTAATGCTTTATGCTGTATCTTCTCAATTTCTTCATCCTTTAATGTAGGTGTATCTCCTAAGTTATTCATCATTTTGGCTGTCTGAAGTACTACTTCTTTCCAATAAGTGTCAGAATGTAAAGCTTTTAAATATTGAGCGAATTTTGGAACTTTTTGAGCTATTTTATCAGGATTTAGCATACGTACCTCTTGTCTAGAAAAATCTGGTGTCCAATCAAATTTTGTGCCTAGAGTAATTATTTTATGAACAATATCTGGATATTTTCTAGCGACATTGATGCCAACATAACCTCCCATACTATACCCAAAAACTATAGGATTTTCTAGCTGATGTTGTTCAATAAACGTTTTTGTGTTTTTTGTAAATAGATCAATACTAAAATCATTTTTTATTGGAATTCCACCATGTCCATCAAAATTAAATGTATAAACATTAAACTCTTTTTCAAGAATTGTTACTAGTTTTTCAAACTGGGTTTCACTTCCTAGTGCTCCGTGAAGTAATACGATGTTATTTTTCAATTGACTCGGTTTTACTATTATTTTGATTTAAGACTTATCACATAACCATAGTCTTTATCAAGATAGTTAGATACAATATTTATATCTTTTAATATCTATATCTCAGGAAATACTATTGTTATTAATTAGGGATAACACACAATGTATTCTTGTATGTCTTCATTTATAAAAATAAGGATTAATTTATATCATTGGTAATGGATTATTGTACATATTTGTTTAAAATGAGTTAATCACCTGAATACCTTTTGTATCGAATTTATTCATATTCGGTAATGCTATAATTGCTTGTTCTAAAGTAATGGTTTGTTGTATTAACTTCTCAGGATGAAGCTTACCATTCTTGATCATACTTAACATTTCGGGATATTTATATGCTTGCATGCCATGGCTACCTATAATTTCTAATTCATCAGCTAATACTTTATCCATAGGAATTTTTGGATGTTGATGATCGTCTGTCATTAAACCTACTTGAATATGTTTGCCTTGTTTTCTTAGATTGGAAATAGAATTAAAACAGGTAGTTGCACTCCCTAATGCATCAACAGATACATGTGCTCCTCCATGGGTTATAGATTTTATGTGTGTAACAATATCTGTTTCATTGGCAGCATTGATAGTTTGTGCAGCACCAAGTTCTTTAGCAAAACTCAAAGTTTCTTCATTGATATCAATTGCTATTACCTGAGCACCAAGTGCATTAGCAATCATAATAGCCGATAATCCAACACCTCCACATCCATGGATTGCTACATATTGACCAGCAGTTACTTTTCCTTGTTCTACAATTGCCCTAAATGAAGTGATAAATCTACATCCTAGTGTTGCTGCGGTAACGTCACTTATTTCCTCAGGTAGTTTTACCAAGTTTGTATCTGCATAATCGATAGCTACATATTCTGCAAAAGATCCCCAATGTGTGAATCCTGGTTGTGATTGATGATCACATATCTGGTGGTTGCCAGAAGTACATTGTAGACAAATACCACATCCACAAACGAATGGTACGGTAACCCGATCACCAACTTTAAAATTATGAACATCTTTTCCTATATCTGTTACAACTCCAGCTAATTCATGTCCTGGAACGTGTGGTAGTTCGATATCCTGATCATGTCCCATCCATCCGTGCCAATCACTGCGACATAAACCAGTAGCTTTTACTTGAATAACAACTCCATTTTTCGATGGAGTAGGATCTTTTATATTTTGGATCGTTAAGGGGCCTTTAAATGATTCATAAACAATAGCTCGCATACTTAATTTATTTGTAAGGAATCCAGAAATGGTTTCATTTCCAGAAGATCAATATCATCGTGTTTGCGCAATTCTCTCAGAAACCATCCTTTATGACCAGCTCCATAAATAATTAACATTCTTTTTCCTTGATAACGGTATTTTTCTAATGCTTTCTCAATATTCCAATAGTGAGCTATATTGATATTTTCCCAACCACCTAAACCAAGCTCTACATTAAACAATTTATTATAAACCTGTAAACTAATATCCTGAATGCTATCATAGGTATTTGTATGAATAAAATAAGGATTATTGACTTTACCAGTCATTTTATAAACAGAATCGGAATGTTTGTTTGCATTTTGATATGTTTTCCAATCATCTGTTCTGGCAGTATCTTTACTAATTGCTCTAAGTTTTTGACTACGTTCCTGAGCCATTGGTAAGGTCCATCCAGCAGTAGGAATAATTTCAAAATCCATTTCTTTGGTTAATGGAAAAACAACATCCACATATTCGGGAAAACGCATAACACGTGGTTCAGAAATACTATCATCTCTTTTGAATCCCAACATAGCTTCTTGAAAACGATCTGGAGGGATTTCGGCTAATATGTAATCTGGATTAATCTTTCTGATCAATTTTTCTAAATAAGATATATTGTAAATACTATCTGTGCGATGACCTCCATGAATAGTACCCAAAACCAATACTTCGTTTTTTTGTTTTTCTTGTGTAGTGGTATTTTTAGTATTAAAAGATTCATTACAACCTACTATAAGAAACAAAGAAAATAATAAAACTAGGTGTTTTAGATTTGAGCTCATTGTTCGTTTTTCATCAATAAATTAATAATTCCTTCTATCGGTTGTAATTCTGAAATATTTGCAGTTATAGATTCTAACACACTACTGCCTACAACAGTAAAGTTTTCTTGTAATGCTTTAATACATTCTTCTGCTTTTGATATTGTCACTCCATCGGGTACTTGATAATACGTTTTGTCATAATCATTTGGTTCCAGACAATCAAAGTCAAAATGTACATATAGGTTGGTGATTTTTTTAGATTGTAAAGTGTTTACCAGCCTTTCGATATTGGTTTTTTTTGGGGCGTAAATTTCATCTTCATTAATTCGAATTTGCTCTGTATCATCAATATCTCGAACACCTACATAATGAATTTGTGAGCTTTTAATCGTAGAAAATAGTAGCGAATCCATATGATCAGACCCTTCACCTAAAAGGGTTCGCAGAGGCATCCCATGAAAATTACAACTAGGCGAATCACAAGGCTTGTTAATATCTGCATGTGCATCAAACCATATAACACCCAGATTGGGATATTTCTTATTTAGATATGATACAGGAACAATTTCTAATCCACAATCTCCACCAATTGTAGTAGTGGTCATGGGTTGTTTTTCTTCTAGATTCTTTTTTAATCTTGTAAGTTGTTCCGTAATGGCATCATAATTATTGATATCATGTTTTTTGACACCATTTTTCCCAGCGGGGATATCGGATAAGTCAATATGCACAAATTCTGGATCATTTAGATAATCCAATATGGTTTTTGCACCATCTTTAATAATCTCTCCATTACCAGATCCTTGCCATTGCGGAAAGTAGATTTTCATTATATTGATTTTGATTTCACATAAAAGTTTGGATCGACATCGATTTCTTTGGCTTTAACATTTAATGTCTGCCATGCAGCATTAGGTTTTACCCATTTGTCTTTTCCATCAATTTTTAGTCGAACAGGCATATCAAAACCATCAACAATATCCACATACCTATATTTTAATCCCTGATCATCAAAGCCATACTCTAATGTTGGTATTCTAGTATCTCTTAGATATTGATTAAAGAAAGCACTTAGATCAATATTTGCTTTGGTACTTAGATAATCTTCAATTTGTTTCGTTGTAACTGTTTGATGGTAAAAATCTTTATTTAGTCCTCTTAATATAGCTCTCCATTTCTCATCATCTTCTATTAATTGTCGTAAGGTATGTAACATATTAGCACCTTTGTAATACATATCACTCGAACCTTCATGGTTCACATCATATGTACCGATAATAGTTTTATCATTTCTAATACCTCTACGTGTACCAATTACATATTCAGAAGAAGCTTTCTTACCATAATGATAATCAAGAAATAAGTTTTCTGAATATGCTGTAAAACTCTCATGAATCCACATATCAGCAATATCTTTATAAGTTATGTTGTTTGCAAACCACTCATGACCTGATTCGTGAATAATAATAAAGTCGAATTTTAATCCCCATCCTGTTCCCGAAAGATCATTTCCTAAATATCCATTTACGTATTTGTTACCATAAGTTACAGAACTTTGATGTTCCATTCCTAAATATGGAGCTTCAACTAATTTAAAACTATCTTCATAAAAAGGATAAGGGCCAAACCAATGTTCGAAAGATTTCATCATTTTTGGTGCATCCTTAAACTGTTCTTTAGCTGCTTCTAAATTATCACGTAACACATAATAATCCATATCTAACGTTCCTTTTTCTCCAGCATATTTTTCACCAAAATGAACATAATCTCCGATATTAATATTTACTCCGTAGTTGTTAATCGGGTTTTGTACAAACCAATGAAATGTTTTAGTCTTATCATCACGTTCTTCAATGTTGCGAAGACGTCCATTAGAAATATTCATTAGATCTTTAGGCACAGTAACGCTTACTAACATACTATCCACTTCATCATACATATGATCTTTATTAGGCCACCAAACACTGGCTCCTAATCCCTGACAAGAAGATGCTACAAAATGTTTACCATTGGCATCTTTTTTCCATGAAATTCCACCATCCCAAGGTGCTCGAACTGCTACTTTCGGTTTTCCACTATAATATACATCTAAGGAATTAACAGTTCCTTTTTTTTGCTTTTTATCTAAGGTTATAAAATGTGCATTTCCGTCTGAAGTAACTTTTAATTTTTTTCCATCTTGTATTACTTTTTCAATAACTAGAGGTGATTGAAGATCTATTTGTAATAAATTGTGATTTTCTAGCACTTTATATTGAATCGTGTTTTTTCCCTGGATAGATTTATCATCTGGGTCTACTGAGATATCTAAATGATAATATGTGAGGTCCCACCAGGCACGTTCTTCTGTAATAGAACCTCTTAATGTATCTTGTCTTGTAAATTGTGGTTGCTGATCAAAAAGAGATGTTTGTGAAAATAACGGTGATAATGCACAAACTAAACCTATTGTTAAGAAAAATCTATTCATTTTTTTAATTTAAAATTATTGTAATAAAAACCCTAATGGAATATGAACTCTTGCGTTCCAGCTTTTTTCATTGTGAGCAGCACCTTCAAACTTTTTAGTTATCCAGTTTTTGCCTTCTGTATATCCCTTATCGATCATCATTTGATCCACTTGTTTCTGAAATGGTTCATATTGAGCATCTAAGGTTTCTGTCCCAAAATCAAAGTATATCTTATGCGATTTGGGATCTGGTAGGGTAGAAGGTAATGTTTTCATATATGCTTCTCCTAAAACGGGAATGGGCCAATGTGTAGAAACACATCCTGCAGCGCCAAATACATCTGGATATTTACATATTGCGTATAAGGAAATTAATCCACCCATTGAGGAACCCATTATTGAAGTATCTTCCAATTTTGTAGATACGTTATAGGTTTTGTCAATAAAAGGTTTTAATTCTTCTACTAAGAATTTTAGATACTCATCAGAGTACAAATCATCAAAACCAGTGTTTTGTTTTAAAGCAGCCTTTACTTCGGGACTACTGGTAAGTTCGGCAGGAGTTTCGGGCATATATTCCGAAAAACGTTTTTTTACTGTATTCCAAGGAGCAACAACGATTGTGTTTTTAATTTTTCCGATTTTGATCAAACTATCAATAGCTTCATCTACACCCCAATCAATACCAGTATAAGATGTTTTTGGATTAAAAACATTTTGCCCATCATGCATATACAATACTTTATATTTAGTCGTTGCAGTAGCATTATACCCTTTGGGAAGAAACACTTCTACGTTTCTTGGAATTACATATTGTGATTTGAAATTTTCATGAATTATAATTTCACTTTCTGGGTTAAGCATATGGTTATTAAAAACTTCTGCAACTAATTTTTTTTCAGAAACTGATTTTTCTTTACAAGAAATAATACATAGAAGAACAAAGAATACTACTGTTTTTAAAGCTTTCATTTGATATATAGGTTTGGTTATTATGGTTAATAAAAATATAAGTTATCGTCTAAATACTCCAGAAGGAAATACAACGGGGCTCTCGTGACCATTTTTTCCAACAGTAGCTATTCCAAAAAAGTAATTATCAATAACGATACCATCTAATGTGAAACCATCTACATCTCCAACAAAGCGACTATGATCCCAAGTTGGTGAAGTAGTATCTCTCCAATAGATTTTATACCCTTTTATGTTGGAGTCATTGATTTTTTTCCATTTAAATTTAGCTGAAGGTTCTACAATACCGCCTATTTTAACTTCTGTAGGAGCTGGAGGAGCCCACGCCATACTAGCTAAATTAATTGCATTTACAGCTGTAAGTTTAGCGGCATAATCAAAATTAACGTGCTCGACTACATCACCATATTTGATTCCATTTTCTTCTCTTATATCCTGATGTTGCTGTGTATAATTTTCATGAGCTTCCATAATTCGAATTCCAGCAAAACCAGCATCGTTAAAGGGTCTATGATGACCTCCACGACCAAATCTATCCAGACGATAGATCATCATTGGATTCATCTCTGGCATATACGTTTTAGTGGTTTTATGAATATATCTTGCCAGTTGGCGAGAGATGCCATCCACTTCTCCTCCATAAAAACGCCTTTGATTCACAGCTTTTTTATCATCGGTGAGATTGGTAGGTTCAGAAAAAATTCTAAATGTTCTGTTATCAATCACACCATCAACTCCTTTGATATTACCAATCATATCATTATTCATGATTCCAATGATTTCCCAATTATTTTCTTTGGCATAGTTAGCTAATCCTTTTCCTCCAAACAGGCCTTGTTCTTCGCCAGACAATCCAACATAAATGATACTATTTTCAAATTTGTATTTAGATAAAACTCTGGAAGCTTCTATGGCACCAGCCATACCACTTGCATTATCATTGGCTCCTGGAGAATCATCTGTATAATTAGTAGGATCAGTGATACGAGAATCAATATCTCCGCTCATCATAATAAATCGATTAGGATATTTAGTACCTCTCTGTATCGCTACTACATTTACGACCATAACATCGTTCACTATACGTTGATTGGTTCCTTTTTTTACTAAGTCTTTTTGATAAAAAACTTCTAAACAACTATTACATTCTTTAGATACTTTATCAAACTCAGATTTAATCCATCTTCTTGCAGCTCCAATTCCTCTGGTGTTAGAAACTGTATCACTTAACGTATGACGTGTTCCAAAACCAGCTAGTTTTTTGATATCTGTTTCAATTCTATCCGCTGAAACGGCATTAATAATATCATAGATTCTTTGATCGGTTTGCGCTATTAAAATGGTAGTAAATAAAAGTAATGTTGAGGTAAGCAGTGTCTTCATGTGAGTTAATTTGATCGCCTAATTTAATTAAAAGAGAACATTAGGTACTGCTTCTTAACAAATTTATAAGATCAAGGAGATAATTAAGATTTCTAAGAAAAAAATCTAATGCTTTATCAAAGCATCAGGTTTTACCTTTTTACTATTTGTTGAATTTTGTTTTTTCCTTGGATAAAGTTTCTGTGATTGCTGCATTTATCGAAGAGAAAAGGTTCTCGTATTTAGGTGGAGTTTTCCATTTTCCATTTATTTTTTCCAATGAAAAGGAAAAGTCTTTATATAACAGTGAATTATCGTTGAGATTTACTATAGTAGAATGGATCGTACAATTTCCTGATCTTCCAGTTTCAATCATACTGTAATAAGAGACTAATAAACCATAGTTAACGTTTATTATTAATAATTCGTCAATATTGTATTTAGTTTTTAACTCTCTTATATCATGTTTAGCATATTTGTTAGCTTTTTTATCTTTTGGAACTTCGAACTTTTTGAAGTTATTAAAATTGATACTATCCTTTATCAGGATTAAATCTTTCCCTTTAGTACTATAAGTGTTTTTGTATAAATCCTGAATTCTTTGTTTTGCATTCAGCTGTTGATCTACAATTTTAAGTGGTTCTTTGTATTTGATTCCTTGTGTCAAGGCAAGGTCTATAATACCTTGATTACCAGTTCTACTTGCATTAATTTCGTTTATGTTTAATAATAATCCTACTTTAGAATTTGACTCATAATAATTACTGCTTAATGGAATTTTTGCAGCGCAACTTGATAACAGTATGGTAACTAAAATAAACAATGTAAGTTTAGTTTTCATGTTTTAAAATTTAATTTTTTGGTGATTATTTTTTTATTTGATTATAAGTATAGTATCGTGATGGTGAATACTATGTTTAAAATGTTGAAGAAAATCTATTTCATCTTTTGTACAATTATAATCGTATCGTTGCTCCAACATATAGATCTATACCAGTTCCGTTGAAATCATTAACATCTCTTTCTGTTGTTTGTGACTTACTTTCATAACTAACATTGTAATATTTTAAGCCAATAACATAACCAACTCTATTTCCTCCTCTGAATTCGTATTCTGTTAAAAAATGTATTCCAGAAGCGTTTTCATATTTAAAATCACCTTCGCCTAATCCAATGCTTTCGGCGTCAAATTTTATGGTACCATTAAGATAAAAACCATAACCTGTACCAATATTGATGCTATGATCGCGATTGGCATTTAATGCAATAAGATATTTGAATGTGGGTAAAATTGTTATTCTATCAAATGATGTAGAAACATTTGTTAACCTTGGTCGGAGTTGACTAAACTGGTATCCAATATTAGCGCCTAATTCGAATTGATTATTTAATACATAACTACCACCAATACTAAGACTCCATCCGCCACCGCCACTAATGGTAGATGCGTCATTATTCTGATCAAAAAAGAGATCAATGTTTTTAAACCCAAATCCGAGTCCACATTGAAAATCTAGTTTGAAATAATTTTTGTTGGAATTTGTTTGCCCTGTCAGCATACTGGAAACACACAAGGCAATCAGTACAATTACTTTTTTCATTTTTGTTTTTTTCTGTTAGATGGGTGCAAAAATATCTTCAGAATAAAAACTTGAACTAACGGTTTTTGGTGATTTTGGTTTTACGTAAAATCACTTTGGGTATTTAGTTGTGTTGTAAGTAATTATGGAATGATTGTAATTAGAAATTAGCATATGATTAGGTAAAATATACCATTGCTGATTTATTATTTGGGAGTGTAGACTAAAGTCATTCTACTTTGACAAATTTATAAGACCACGAACTGGTTTCATCTGTAAGTGATAAAATATAGATTCCTGGGCTTAGATCAGCAACCATAATCTTGTTCGATTCTTTGCCTTGAGATAATTTCTTACCACTTAGGTCATAAATTGTAAACGTGTAATTTCCATTGGATGTAGAGAAATTAATAACTTCTCGTACTGGATTAGGATATGTCATTGGTGTAGGTTGGTCTTCGATATCTTCAATTCCCAAGGTGCTACTAAATTCTGAAGCACCAAGATCGATAGTATTTACAAAACGATTATTTCCATTATAGTCAGTAGTCCCATGTGTCGTAATTGTTCCGTTTGGAGGAAAATTTGTATCCCAAAAAGCATCTGTCCAGGTTGTGATGTCGGTTTGGTTACTGCCAGCATCAATCACAGCAGTAGATACTGCTTGGATATCCAAATTGCCTATGTCAGGATCTGTATAATTCGGATTTTGAGTTATGGATGTGCCAGGAGCTGATCCCGAAATAGAACTTCCCCACCATAGATTTGTTCCCCAAGAATTATTAGTGTTCGAACTAGGATTAAAATTTTCATGACATTCTGAGGTAGAAGCTTCTCCAAAGAAAATATTATTGGCAACACGACTGTTTTTTACCCGACTTTGAAAAACCACTTCGCTTCCCCATCCTTTGTTTTTATAAAAAGAATTATTGTAAATATAGATCCTAACTGCATCACCGCCACCTCCATTTGGATCATCTTCGGTTTCAGAATATCCACCAGTAATGACTCCATTTTCTTTATTATTATACACATAATTATTGATCATTAAGATATCTGAAGTTTCTCGGAAACGATTTTCACTTCCAAACTCAAAACCTAAGTCATTTTCTGCGGATAAATTGCTATCAAAAATGATATTACGACCACCATCTACATAGAATCCACCAGCATTTCCTTCATCTGCATTGATTTCTGATTGATACCATGGATTTGCAGGTACACCTAACGAAGGGTTTCCGAAAATCGTATTTCGGATAGATCGATTACCACTTACAATACCATTTCTGGCTTGATTATCATCGCCACAAGCAGAACATACGTCATCTTCAAAACCAATGAAGTCAAAACCAATATTATTATTGTCATGCACATAGTTGTCTATTACTTTAAATCCATTTACGTTTCCGTTTATGGTAAAAGATTCGCTTGATGAGGTAACACATTCGTATACTTCATTACCAATTAATTCTATATTTTGAATTCCTGCAGTAGTATCACCATAAATTGCAATTCCATTTGCTCCAGGGCCACAACCACTATTTTGAGTACATGTAGAAAAGTTCTTTATATCGTGAATCTTATTGTTTCGTATAATCAAGTTACTACAAGTGCCTTCTACTAAAATTCCTATGGGAGTGCTATTGTCATTATTTACTGGATTTGGTGTTTGATAGTTTTGTAATTCGAAACCATCTATGATGAGATAACTTGCTCCAGAAATGGTGATCAATCCTTTTCTTCCGTTAGGAGTTATAGAACTTCCGTCTACAATTACATTTCCGATAGCTTGTACAGTAATTGGATTACCAGATGTGCCCGAGTCTGCATTGCCATCAAATGTTACAATCTCTGTGTAAGTCCCTGCTTCTACATTTAGTACATCGCCAGCATTTAGTTGGTCTACAGCATATTGTATTGTTTTCCATGGGAACCCTTGTGATCCGTCATTATTGTTATTACCATTTATATCAGATACATAATAGGTGTTTTGGGCAGATATTGTAAAAAAGATAAAAGGAAATAGGAGGACGCATAAGTTTTTCATAACGGTTTAGGGTGTGAGTTATACCTATAACGTTAAAAAAGAGAAAAAAATATTCGATATCAATTTTGGTCTACCAATTTATCTTAGAAAAGTAACTTTAGAGATCTTTCCATCTGTTATTTCATAAATTGCAATTACACTAGAATACCTTTCTCCAAACCTTACATACTCTCTATCTACTACTTTATTACCTAATACAATTCGATTCTTAATCTCACAATATAAATTCGGCACACTTTCAAACATACTTTGAAACCTACTTTTCATTTGATCTTTACCTGATATAGAGGGTTCGTTTGGAAAATTAAATATCTCAATATTATCGGCGTACGTATCCATAAATGCATCAATGTTTCTAGCATTATATGCATTTACTTGTCGTTGTACAATTTGTTCAGGAGTTTCTTCTATTAATTTGTGGATATCAAGAACTTTTCCACTTTTGATAACTTCATTTATAGTGTTTAGGTTTTGAAGATCTTCTATAGGATTTTTATTAAGAATGACTAAATCTGCTAATTTCCCTTCAGTTATAGAACCTATTTTAGTATCAAGTCCAAATCCTTTTGCAGCATTAATCGTTGATGCCTTTATAATATCGATATTAGACATTCCCATTTTTTTCATGGTTTCTATTTCTTGTATATATGATGAAGCGTGCATAGTGCCAATATTACCTGCATCTGTTCCTGTTGCTATATTAACTCCTTCTTTAGAAAGTTTTTTTAGATTTACTGAAGAAATACTATCGCTTAAGATATATCTATCCTCTAACCATTGCCCATCTTTTCTTAGATTTAGAATTCTTTCAGGGATTTCATCGTCAGAAAATTTATTGATATCCGTCAGTGTTTTATATACAGCAGGATTGGCAAAAGTAAGATCTTGGTGATGATTACTTGGATTGGCAAGAAACGCTTTTCCATAATTTCTGGATACTATTAATGTTGGAATGTAAGTAACATTATTATCCTTCAATAGTTTTACAAACTCTTTATCTACCGTAGTATCTGTTACACTATGTACAAGGATATCTGCACCTGCTTTTATAGCTAGTTTAGCTGTATTAAGTTGTGTAGCGTGTACGGTAAGTTTAAGGTTGTTTTTATGAGTCAATTGAGCGATATGCTCTACAATTGGGAATGTCTTTTCGGCAGGGATATCATTACTGGCAATATACCAGATCTTAATAAAATCAGGTTTGTAAGCAATCATTTTATTAAATAATACTGTGGCTTCTTCTTTGGATGTTATTTTTTCAATAGGAATATCTTCCAGTTTAGAAAAAGCTTCTGGTTGATAGGGAGAAAATAAAGGTCCCGTAAGGTATACGTTTGGTGAGATATTATTTTTTGCAATACTATCTCTAACTTTAAAATTATAAAATGGGCCACCAACATCCATTACAGAAGTTATACCTAGTCTTAGATACCTTTTGAAATTATCAGGAATAATATCCTTAGCGAACTGTATCTCATCTTCATAAGAAAAAACATGCCTCATATCAATAGCATCAGGTCGGGTATATAAACTACCAGTTTGAAAAAAATGAATATGAGTGTCTACCATTCCTGGCATAATAAATTTATCAGATCCATCAATAGTAGTTGTATTTTGAGCAACTTGTATTTGCTTTGATGAAACCTTGGAGATTTTCTCTCCTTCGATTAGAATATTCTTTTTTGTTTCAATTTTTCCTGATTCTACGTTTATTACATTAATGTTCTTTATCAAAGTAGATTGAGAAAATGTTGAAATAGGACTAAGAATTAATAAACCAAAAAGAGTTAATAAATACTTCATTTAAATATATGTTTTGCGCGATTTTTATTTGTGTGATTTAGAAGCAACCAAAGTAAATAATGTACTAATATTATTGCTAGACATTCTTGTGATATTATCTAATTCTGGGTTTTTAAAAGTATGAAAAATGCTCCAGTCATTATCCGTTTTAGGGTTGAACTTGTATATGGTATTACCTTTTGCCATTAGAATATCTCCATTAATAAGCCAACATATATCTTCTGATTCGGGAATAACTTCTTTTATTCTTCGGGTTTCGCCAGTTTTCGGATTTAAAGATTTTATTTCCCATACTTCATTTTCTTTACTGATATAGCTTATAAGTTGAGAATTCGGAATTTTATGTAGCGATCTTCCAATTTTTTTCTGAATAGTGTTATTTGTTTTCTCTTTGATATTAGAAACCACCAATGATAACCCTCCTTCTTCAAGTACTGCAGAAACCACTATGTCTTTAGTGTACCAAGTATGATAACCAATCACAAGGTCCTCAATAAGAACTTGAGAATTACCCGTTTTATAATCATATTGATACAATAGCTGTTTGCCATTAGTATCCAGTCTGATAGCAGATATTGCTTTTTGATTTGGAGTTTGGTAGGAGAATATTCACCGCCTTGTTTTGTGTCAGAAATCCAATCTACTTTGGCATCTCTTATATTATATATGGCAATGTCGGTTTGTTTGTTTCTGGTCGAAGAAAAAAGAACAATATTATCGTTATAAAATGATGGCTGATTATCATACCCTTCATTATTAGAAATGTTTCTTTGATTACTAAGGGTAAGAGATCCTTCTTTTTCTATAATGTCGAATAGATAAACTTCGGAATTTGATTGTGCTGAAAGTACTACAACATGGAGAAATATGATGATTATAATGCTGTTTCGCATATTTTTTGTTTTCTAAAATACATTGAAATATCAAGGATTCTCTTAAGTATTTGTTAAGAGTAGTAAAGAGGTTATTTTCTAGAGGTATACAAACCAATAATAGGCCCAATGCTTAAAAATACATATAAAAATGTGGTATCAACTCTAGAAACTAAATAAGAAAGTAATTGTATACTTACAATAGTAATTGCAAATCCTATACAGTTTACGATGGTAAGTCCTGTTCCTCTTAATTCTGCGGGTGCTGCCGCTGCAACCAAGGTAGAAAATTGCGGAGAATCTGCGATAACGACCATTCCCCAGATACAAAGTAGTGTTAAAAATAATACAGGTGATAATTGAAAAAGGAGTGGAGACGAAATACAAAAAAGCGCAGAAACAATTAATGAATACCTGGCTACTTTTCTACTTCCAGTTTTTAGTGAGATATATCCACCGAGTATACACGAAAAAAAACCAATTGCTATAATAACAAAAGACCAAAATGATATAGGGAGCCCGACTTTATGTTGTTCTACGTATGTTTTGAGTATTACTGGAACGAATCCCCAAAAAGCATACAACTCCCACATATGTCCAAAATAACCCATAGCAGCTTTTCTAAAGCTAGCAATGCCAAAGAGTTCGGTAATAACTCCTAATTGAAGTTTAGAAACAGGCTTTCTATAGGGACCATTAGGAACTAATAAAAAAATCAAGAGCCCTCCAATACATGCTAAAAAACTTGTGGATTGTATAACAACTGTATAATCACTATTCCACGAGAGTTCTTTTAATAAGTGAGGTAGTGCGGTTCCCAGCACCAAAGCACCAACAAGATATCCCAAAGCTTTTCCTAATCCGTCTTTATAATAATCCGAAGCTATTTTCATTCCGACAGGATAGATACCTGCAAGAAAAAAACCAGTACCAAAACGCGCAGTTAATACGTTAACAACTGTAATATCAGGGATTAATAAAACAATATTACATAAAGCACCTAAGATCGCAGAAACAAAAAACACTCTCGAAGGAGGGAATCTGTCTACCAAAGTTAACAAAGCAAATGTCAATGTACCGACAATAAAACCAAACTGTACAGAAGATAAAAGGTATCCCAGAATATTGAATCCAACATTGAATTGAGAAGCAAAATCATCAATAACAGCATTTCCTGCAAACCATAAAGAGGTACAGAAAAATTGGGCTATAATAATTACTGGAAGTATATAAAATTTTGCTTTCAGGAGTATAAGATATTTCCTGAAATATACGCATTATTTAAATGTGGTTACTTTTTCTATAAAGATAATAGAGGAAGAAATAAGTATGAAGATGACCAACTCACTTAATTGTATCAGTTTTAATAATTCTATGTTTTATAATAATATAATTAAAAACTAGGGGTAGTATATTTTTGGTTTAGTTATGCTATATTAGAATGAAAATTTATTTGACATCCAAGGAACCTAAAATGGACCAACCGCCTTGCAATACATTTTGATCATCCCAATATCCATTGATGACTTCAAGTTTATTAGAAAATAGAATATAAGTATTTCTGGCATCTAATCCCCAAGCAGTGTCTTTGACTGTATCTGCTTCTGGCTGAATGATTCTAATTCCTAATCTGTAAGTACCTGTATTGATATTATCTAATGAATTATTTAGAGACTCTACTACCGTTGAGCATTCTGCAACAAATTTGGTTAAATCAAAGTTTAAATCATACGTATTCACTGGGTTATCGTTTTCATCTAGAAGTGCTAATTGTATATCCCAATTATAATACATAGCGGCTACACCAATATTACTTGCACTAATATGTACATCAAGAGTTTCTTCTTGGAGGATTGTTTCTGGAAACGCTACTTCATTGATTTGATAATTATATCCCATTTTTCGATGCATCTTCATAAAACCTTTGCAATTGGTACTGTTGGGATTACTATCACAAGGGTTATCTGAAGCTTTCATTGTAGAATAATGCCCATTCGCAATGATATCAATACCACTAGATGTAGTGTACATTTTATCAAGAAACGGTTGATTGTTTTCAACATCTGGAGGGAGTTCTCCTCCAATTGGACCTTGTAACCATTTTGCATTTGAGGAAACTGCTTCATCAAATTCATAACTATGATCTACTGGACCAAAATAATCGTTATGATATCCGATTCCGATTTCTTCTTTTAAAGGATTTCGCATTGGATAACGTCCCATGATTTTTTTGTCACCAACATTGGATTTATAAGCATCAATGACCTTGGTTGTGGCTGTCTCACTAAAATCGTATGAAGGTTCATACCCAAACGTATGCCATTCTCCCCAATATCCTAACATACCAATTTGAAATACATAAATTCTAGGATCATTTTTATAATGATTTACTAATGCTTTGATAGCTTCTGATGCTTCTTTTATATAATTAGGATGATTAAAATCGGTCATGTATTTACCATTATCACTTTGTAATTTGGGCACTTTTGATTGATTGTATAACCATTCTGGGCCTGCGTTATTAGGATCGTTTTGAATGCCCCACCAATCACAGTACAATCTTATAATTAGATGTCTTCCTTTGCTTCCTGGTCGTGCTAGTACCTCTTCGACGGCATCAAATTTAAAAGTGCCATTTGTTGGTTCAAAATCTTTCCATTTTAGATACTGAAAACCAACAGAAGCATGTGCATGATCTTCCCACCATCCAGTATTCCACCCTTTAAGTGGATTCTTGTCAGGACCTTCTGTTTTTTCATAGGTATGCTTTGTAAGATTACTTGCGATATCTAACTCTTCGCATTCTTCGCAACTAATAATAAGAGTTGCGATCATAGTAACTAATAATGGTAGACAAACCATTTTCATTTTGTTCATAGTTTTCATTTTTTAAATTATTGTATGATTGGGTTAACGTTATTATGATTTTCATATTTTTTTTAGTTCCATGCAAAACCAGACAGATGTTTACGAAATCGGACATTTTGATCAAAAATGGTATTATCTAGATAACCGCATCAATCATTAACTGTAACAAATATTGGGTTTGAGGATTACTTAGAAGCAATATGAAAATAATTTGGGGAGTAGTTTTATGTTGTGTTAAAAAGAGGATTGCTTTGTTTTTTTTGAAAAATTCACAAAAATATTTGCATTTTAATGCTAAATTGTGAGAAAAGTGAAACAATAAAGCTGTAGGTGTTTTTTCAATTTTACCTACCACGTATACTATATTAGTAATTAGATATGATAGAAAATAGTGTTTTAACCAAAAGGATAGTAGCCATATGGATGTTATTTTTTATAACTGGTGTTTTTGGTCAAAAACATAATACTTCTGATACTAATCAATTAAAGCTAAAGAGAGGTTTATCTGTCAAGCATCGTGTAGAATTGATGACCTATATGCAGAAATTGGATACTGCTACTAATCGTATAGATCGTGCTGAAATCAGCAACGATATTGCCGAAACTTATATGAAAGCATCCTATTATCTAACTACACCTAGGTATGATAGTGTACATTATTATGCTAACAATGTTGTTTCTTTAACTAAAAATGATACCAGTACAGTAGCCCGTCAACATTTTTTTTTAGCATTAAATCGATTAGGCACTACTTATTCTGATTTAGGAAATATTTCTAAAGCGTTGGATTATTTTAATAAGGTTTTAAGTATGACCGAAAATTTGTCTAATCCTTCAGATTTCTACAAGATAAGGCAAGCGGCTACAACAGAAACGGCAATTATTTATGCGGCTCAAGAAAACTTTAAATTGGCAATTAAGAAATATCAGTCCTTATTGACACATGTTGCTAAAAATTCAATTGACAAAAAGAAGATATCTTCTATAGTGTATATGAAATTAGCTAGTTTCTACAAAGAAACCAATAACGTAGATATAGCACTGGAATATGCTCATAAAGCAGTAGAGGTAGCATATACTAATAAATTACCTTTTAGAGCTGCTATGGCGTATTTAGAAATTGCATCTATAAAATTGAAGTGTGGAGAATATAAAGTAACTGAAATGTTTTTGGAGGATGCATATGAAATACTCATAAGTAGTCCAGACTATACATCTTTACTTTCTAAATATTATAGACTTAAATCATCGCTGGCTGCTAAGTATGATGATATTCCTAAACAGGCACTCTATGCTGAGAAAGCTTTTGATTTATTAAAAAATCGAGAGTTTTCTTCAGAACAAATTATAATAGGAAAGCTATTATCAGAAGCGTATAGAAAATTGGATAATTTTGAAAAAGCTTTTGAAGTATATGAAAACACAGTAGCTCTTGAAAAAAAGATTACTAATAATGAAGAAATTAGAAGAAGTTCGTTGTTAGAAATTCAAAGAAGAGACAACAAAATTGAATTTGAACGTAAACAAACAGAATTAGAACAGGCCAAAAGTAATATAAAAAGCATTATTATAAGTGTGGCAATGTTGTTTTTAGTAATGGCGGCTATTGCTACATTTTTTATTCTGAGGGATAGAAGAAAAAAAATTAACCTAGCTGCAGTAATTAAGGAAAAAAACGAACAACTTAAAGAATTAGATCTTGCAAAATCTCGTTTTTTTGCCAATATTTCGCACGAATTGCGAACTCCACTTACCTTAATAGGCGGTCCTATAGAGCAAGTGTTGAGTACATCTAACATAGCTGATGATCCCGATACCAAGTCTAAACTTCAGATAGTTAAGGATAATGCAGACTCTTTGAGAATACTTATTAATGATATTTTAGATTTATCTAAACTTGAGGCAAAGAAGCTAACATTACATGTACATCCTGTTAATTTGCAAAATTTCATAAGCAAGATTTCCAACAAATTTGCAGTATTAGCCGAACGAAATGATATAAAATTTGATGTTGATTTTGGGGAATTAAAAGAATATCAAGCATCAATTGATGCTCCTAAGTTAGAAAAAATACTCAATAATATACTATCGAATGCATTTAGGTATACACCAGCTAAAGGATCCATTAGCCTGAATGCATCTTTAGAAAAGCAAGCTTTAAAAATTGTGATTACGGATACTGGGAGAGGGATTTCAGAGAAAGATGTATCCCAAATTTTCGACCGTTATTTTCAAAGTAATGATCCTGATAAACCAGTTGATGCAGGTTCGGGTATAGGATTATCGCTGGTTAAGGAATTAGTAGATTTAATGGAAGGAGAAATTGGAGTGCAAAGTAGGCAAGGAGCTGGGAGCACTTTTAAATTAAAAATACCAGTAAAAGAAGTTAATAGCCAGATACAATTAAAAGAAACCAACGTAGCCGTCGAAGAAGAAATCATATCTCTTGATCACCTAGAACTATCCACAGTATGTAGCAAAAAAGAACATATTATTCTAATTGTAGAGGATCATTTGGGTATGCAACAATACATCGCATCCATTTTAGAAAAACGTTACAATTTAGTTTTTGCTAATCATGGAGAAGAGGCTTTAGATAAACTCAAAAACACGAAGGTAGATTTGATCATATCTGATATTATGATGCCCGTAATGGATGGATATACGCTGCTAGAAACTATTAAACAATCGGACGTGTACTTTGATATACCAGTTATTATGCTTACCGCCTTATCCGAAATAAATCATAAATTAAAAGTATTGACGATAGGAGCAGATGACTACCTTACTAAACCTTTTGTTGCAGAAGAACTTTTGGCAAGAGCGCATAACTTAATGGATAGATATGATAGTCGAAAGGAGTTAAGAAAAGATCCTTTAATAACTGATGATGAGGTTTTAGTATCGCATGTAGCATATACTGATGAAAAAATACAATCGACGCCTTTGACTAGTCGTAAGCATAGTAAAGTTGATATCGAATTAATCGAAAAAATTGCAGGGATTATTGAAACCAATATTGAGGACCCAAATTTTAAATTAACAGACCTTACTAAAGAATTGTATTTGGGAGAAAGACAACTTAGAAGAAAAATAAAATTGATCACAGGACTTAGCCCTAAAAAGTTTCAACAAGAAATTGTACTTCAAAAAGCGAGAACATTATTAGAAAATGAAACCTATGAAAGCGTTAAGGCAGTAGCCTTATCCGTAGGGATGTCTAATGTTACTCGTTTTAATAATCTCTATGAAGCTAGGTTTGGAAAAAAAACCTCGACATATTTTGTGTAGGTTATTCTTTTAGTACGATTGTACCAAAAATGTCTGCATTGATCCAACCTTGATTTTTATCCTCTCCAGGAACGAAAACAGATCCCATGAAATTTTCTCTTTCTTTACTGGTGTCATTGTCGTTGTATGCAATAGCGAATCCTATTTTTTGATTTTCAGAAAGTACCACAGCATCATTAGTTTTTCCTTCTTGATATGTGTCATCATATACAATTAACTCAAATTCCCATACAGTAACATCTCCATTTGTAATACGTTTTGTGGTTACATGATTATTATAGAGCACAGGTTTCTTTTCTGCATCAAGATCGACTACATTACCATCTAAAGCAACATGATATGCAAACGCATTGTTATTGTATTGATGTTCACCTCCAGAATTATCTGCATCTATAAATATTTCTACACAATCATCATCCCACCATAATTTTAAAGGATCTTTATGTTGGTCATATAATATATCATCTTTTATTTCTACAAGAATATACAACGCCTCTGGAGTCCAGGTCATTTTATACCGACCTAAAAAATCCTTAAAATCAGGAAATTCGCCAATCCAGTTTTGATCCATAGGATACCATTGAGTTTCTTTCCAAATTGGATCATCCATATTTCCGTCAACGTTTGGTGTTATTTCCGCTTTTTTTATTTCACGGATTTGGTGATCTTTTTTTTCTTGTTGCTTATCAACTTTTTGTTCTGAGATATCTGCGACTAGTTTTTGAGATTTTGTTTTCTCTTCTTTTTTACAGCCAATTGTGAAGCTTACTAATGCTATTAAGATCAAATTTTTTATACACATGGTACTTGTGGGATTATTAATTTTACTTTCTAAAAGGTTGGTAAGATATTAAAAACAACTACCTTTTTTTGAACCATATGCTAAAGTTAAGATTTTGTAAAGTTAATAAGGAAGTGTTACCAACATAAAATAGCTTAAAAATAAAAGCGGTCGTTTTGTGCTAAACGACCGCTTTTGTTGACTAACATATCAATTTATGATATAATTAAAATAATTAGGGACAAAAATTAATTATTGTTTTATAATTTTTAATCTCTTTAGTTTCGTTCCATTTAATTTTATCGTGTAAAAATAAATACCTTGTTCACCCATATCGTTCCCCTGAATATCAATAGTTTGATTTCCAGCTTGTGTATTTTCGCTGTATATGGTTTTGGTCTGCCCTAAAATATTAGAGATCGATACTTCTAAGACTCCATTTTCAGGTGTTGTTAAAGAAAGTGTACCTCGATCTTTAATCGGATTTGGCCAAATAGCGATATTACTTTCTATTGCTGGAGTACTCTCTTTATCTAGGTTATCGGCTAATTGCATTGCTCTATTCGAAGGGCAATTGTTAGTACAGTCGTTAGACCAGGTTCCTGTTCTTTTGCCGTTACTGCTGCCAGTAACTCTAAACCACCCATCAGTACCTCTGGTTAGATCAACCGTTTGTTGACCATTTCCGTTATTAAAAACTACACCAACATTGTTAGCAGATACTCCGCTAGGTAATGTAAACGATTTTCTACACCAAGAAGTACCACTCAAATTATTCATGCTTACTCCAGGCCATCCTGCAGTACCTGATAGGGTTTGATTGGTGGATTTGTTATACAAATACATATTTGTATTATTACCCCATCCGCCACCAGGCTTTTGAAAATTAAGTGTTACATCATTAGATGTTCCAGAACCGTCACAATCACTAGGGCAATTATCTGTCCAGGTATTATTTCGATACCAGCCATTTGTGCTTCTGGATAAATCATCGGTTTGATTATTTCCATCATTAAAGATAACTCTAAGATTATTGGCAGATATACCAGCAGAAGGAGTAATAGTAAATGAATACCAATCTGTTCCAGAAATATTGGTCATATTGTTTCCTGGCCATCCACTAGTTCCAGGAAGTGTTGCATTAGCTCCAGCATCAAATACATAGGCATTGATATTGGATCCCCAACCAGACGGTTTAAAGAAATTAACAGTATATGGAGGTACTGTTTCTCCACCACCTGTATTTCCACCTTGTGTCCATACCGCATAATCTGTACCTGAGGTTTGTAATGTCCATCCACTACCATTTGGAGACCAGTTTCCAGATCCTAATTTCATGGCTAATGTTCCTGATTTTCCATCTATATATGCTGCATATAAATCTCCACGAGCTTCGGCAATACTAATCGTTGATCCAGAATGTACTCTTACACTTTTTCTTGCTGTAATAAGATCTTTAATTGCGTTTTGCACTCCTGATCCTCCATCAAAAAAGTGTGTCCAGAATACCATTGGATTACCTGGATGTGTTAAGATATATGCATATCCTTTTCTAAGATTGGTTTCTCCACCAGGAAATACATAATTAGATCCACAACATTGTTGTGCAAAACCAGTATCGTGATTGTCTAAAAAAGTAACCGATTTAGATGGATTAATCCCGATCATTCCAGAAGGTCTTCCTTGTCCATCTCTTAGATATGAAAGGTTATTATCTCTAATTGCATTTTGCAAACTTACTTTGGTGTTAAAATCAAAAGCAGAAGAAGATTGTTGTGTTCTATTTACAAAATTATTGGTCTGTACTCTACTACTTTCTAATAATTCTCCTACTGCAAAATAAGGATTAGTAGCATCATTATATTCTTTGTTGTAAATAGGATCATACCCATGAACAAAATCGTATCTCCATCCGTCAAAACCTATATCATTTTTTAAGAAGAGCATCCAATTGATGATTTCGGCTCTAACAGCTGGATTTTTATGATCTAGATCCCTTGCAGCGGCAAACCCTCCGCTAGAACCATCAGACTTAAGATCAAAACCTGGAACAAAATCTCCATTAATACTAAACTCTACTGGTCCATTAACAAAATCTCTTCCTTCATCATCTGCAGTGATATAAAATGTAGGCCAGGCAGGATTTGTAAAAGTGACTGCGTCATTAGAACCAACTCTATGATTGATTACGATATCACTGATTACTTTCATACCTAAACCGTGATATTGATTAATTAATGTTATCAATTGGTTTTGAGTACCATACGCACTGTTTAGATTGTTTAATTCTCTAGGTAAATACCCTTGTGGAGCAGCTGAATTACTTGGTGGTGGCATCCAGATAACATCTATGCCTGCATCATCTATGGTGTTTCTTACACTAGAAACAACGTTATACCAAGTTTGCCCAGCTGGTTGATTTTGTACGTTCCAGTCAAATGCCTGAAACATGACATCCTCATCTTGAGCCTGCAATCCAATAAATGGCAAACAAAATAATAAGCTTACTAAGATTCGTAAAAAGTTTTCTTTTTTCATTGTGATAAATTTTTAGTTCTGTCAAGAACAATTTTATGTATTAAGTGAGTTTGTGTCCTCGCAAATTTTCGTTTACAAGAAATCATAAGAATCTGAAGAAAACAGTGTAGAAATTATGAGAAGCCATGGATAATAATGAAGAAGTAATTCTACTGACAAAGAATTAAAACTGACTATTTTTTGTTGTAAACGGATTGTAAGTACTGATTTTAGTATTACATGATTACAATGATAAGGTGATGACGACTATAAATACGTGTATAATTTTTTCAGAAAATTTAGTTTCAAAATTAATTTCTCCTATTAAGAGATAAGATTACATAATAAATAAGGTGTAACTAATGTAGCTCAAACAATGTTGAAATTTTCGGAGGAGGTGAAATTGATTTCATAATTCATAAGTTTTAGTTTGTAAAAGTGTTTCCTGTGTTAAATTTCTACTAAGTTATTACGAAATATTCAATTTTGCTGTTTTAAGATGTTACTACAACGTTTTCGTGTTGATAAATTCTTAAGATTTCACATAATATATTGAAAAACAGGATATAATTAACAGTTGTTTATAGTTTTTAGACATTATTTAGTGTATAGATAAATGTTATTTGGATTTTTTTGTGAGCTACAAAACGTTTTAGTTAAGTATATGAACGAAAACTTTTTAGTATGTGGCTATAATGGAGTTTTAGAGTGAAGACTCAATATCTACAGTACTATTCGAAATGTTTTTTTGTATTTCTTTATTATCTTGAATAAGCTGAAATATTAGAAAACACAAAAAGATAATGACTAAAATTATAATTCCTTGTACGGTTTTCAATAATTTATTTTGGTTAATCATATGCTTATAGTATTTATTACTCTTCAATATCGAGTAATTCACTCTAAAAATGAGATTTTGTAGGTCAACAAAAGGTATACAAACGCTATTGTTAATAGAAATATGTGTTTTAGAGGAGTTCTTGAAAATTATTGTTATTATAATTGTATCTTTTAATAGAATGTTTAGTTATTCTAAAATTACTAGTCTAAAGGATTTCTTGTTTTAAAAACTAAAGTGAAATAATTAGCAAAAAAAATACTAAGAACATTATCTTCTATGCCTTGTTTTGTAACCTATAAACGAAAATATCTTGTTATCATTATTTTTTTGTTTCCTATCCTATTTATAGCACAAACCAAACCAATAGAACAACATAAAAAAGAGATAGATAGTTTAATTCGTAATGTTGATAGACATTTTGATACCCCTAAACCTTTGCATACTATTCTTAAAAAAAGCGTGAATAGTAATTATCTGTATGGTCAGAGTAGAGCAAACAGTTTTTTGAGTATTCATTATAGAAAGCAGGATCAATTTGATAGCGCTTTCCGAAGAATATAATAAAGATATTGAATTACATAATCACTATAATGCAAAAGGTAATATCTATTTAGAAATGCGTCAATATAAAAAAGCATTGGACTATTACCAGAAGGTATATACGTTTTGTAAGAAACAAGATCAGGAGAAGTTTATTCCAATGATCAGGACAAGTATGCTTAACATCGCCAAAGTGTATAGCAATCTTGGGGATTATGAGTTAGCCCATCAATATTATATGGAAATTATTGAAGAGATAAATCTGAATCCCTCTACAGAAGGTTTTGCGAATATTCATAGAAGTGTTGCTTTGAACTACGAAAGACAAGAAAAAATTAGTGAAGCAATTCAATGGATTCGGAAATCATTGCATTTAGCTGATATGTATAATCATAAACGTTTAGGAAATGTAATGTTAGTGGATTTATGTGATTTTTTAATACAAAATAAAGAATATCAAGAAGCAAAAAAGATATATGATAAGGTGGATGAGAATTTTAAACAATGGAATAAAAATTTCTATTTAGGAAAAATTTATGCTGGCCTTAATACGATGGATAAGGCTGAAATAGAATTTGTTAAATCTATAGCGAATAGTAATGATATTAAAATTACAAAGGAAGCCATTTGGGAATTATCAGAGATATATCTTACAAAGGATATGTTTAAAAAAGCAATAGACTATAAAGATCGATATTACAAAATTACTGACAGTTTAACTATCCAAAGTAATAAGGTAATCATTAGTAATAATGAGGCAGCTTATAAGTTGGTCGAAGAAGAACTTACGAGCAGTAAATTAAAGACTGAAAATGAATTATTACAGGCTACAAATAGGCAACAAAAATATGTCGTTATCGGTGCTATTGTTCTTTCATTAATTGGTATTTGTTGTATGTTTCTGCTATTCAAAAATATAAAAACCAATAGGGAAGTAAAGATATTGAAGGAAAAAGAGAAGAAGTTGTTGGAAGACAAGGTAAGATTAAGGGAGAATGAGTTGAATACCCTTGCGATGACCATAACAGATCGTCAAAAAATGTTGACGGATATTAACAGAGATATTAAAAATGTTAACGGTTCTCTTGAAACCTTAGGTATTTTAAGGCATAAGTTAAGGAAATTAGAGTCGTCTGGAGACCACATTTCGATGATTACAGAGCGGATAGAATCCCAATATCCTAATGCAGTTTTTAACCTTAAAGAAAGACATGATTGGTTATCTGATACCGAAATTAAATATTGTTTATTAACGAAATTAAACTTATCACTCAAGGAGACTGCTAATATCCTTGGAGTAACCGCAAATACAGTAAAAACTAGCAGAAGCCGAATTAAAAAGAAAATGGAAATTCCAAATGGTATTTCCTTTAAAGGCTATTTAGAAGAAATTTTAGTTTAAAATAAACGGCCTTTCTTTAGCCAAAATATAATTTCTTAGGTTAATAAATGGTATACAGGGTTTTGGTAAATCATTGATATTTATATATATACGATTTTTTTGTTAAGACCTAATAGTATGGATAGGTGTTATGAGGAGGATTTTTTTATACCTTGAAGTAACCAACTTAATGATACTTTTTAAAACCCTAAAAGTAGTATGTATATTAACAAAACTCTGATTAGTACAATTACCATACAAAGACTTCGAGTTTTTTTCTTATTCGTGAGCATTGCGACAAACACAATTGATGTTCTAGCTTCGGAAAAATTACTTTTTTTGGAATCTCATACTATTTTAAGAGATAGTTTACAACAACCGAATAGTAGTAAGAAAGAGCCTCTTTTTAAAAAACAAATAGAACGAATTAAAGATTCAATTGTAAAGATTAAGAACTCCATAATAGATGATCACAGCAATGCTACAGCGGATAAATACAGAATGATATCGAGATTATCTAAAAAAGCAGGACTGAGTGATCAAGAAGTAGATATAAATGGAGCATTAATGTTCCATTATTATGAATTAAAAGAAAGAGACAGCGTATTTAAATACATTCGTGTTATTAAGAACAAACTTCAAGACATAGAAAATAAAGAAGAAAGTGTGTCCGAGAAAAGAATAAGATGGTATCTTAATCTTTCTTATGTTATGAGTTCATATTATGGATATACGCCAACAGTCATAGAATTTTATGAAAAAGGATATGAATTATCATTGCAAAAAAAATACTGTCGAGGTATGATTTGGACGCAGTTAAGAAAAACTGATTTGATTCTGGAAAATAACCCAACTAAAGAAGAGCTAAATAAAGAATTAGAAGATATAGAATTATTAATGCAGGAGCATTGGGAGGATAATATCCATCATCATACAATGTATCGAATCATGTCCAGAATTTTTCTAGCCCAAAATGACTATAAGAAGGCGGAAGAATGGGGCCTAAAATCATTAGATCCTTTTAATAGTTATAGAAATGGATTAGGCATTATTTCATTAAGTAAAGTTTATTTTCAAAAGGGTTATGAAGATAGGGCACTACAACTTATAAAAGAAGCCATAATTTGCCTACAAGATTCTATCGCTTATAAAGATACTTTGGGAGAGGCTTATTATTATAATTTTATATATCTAAAATCAAAAAAAGAAAATATCAATGCAATCATATCTATTAAAAAAGCTATTGATTCTTCTTTATCATTGGTAAAACAAATTAGATATATTGATGAATTAATAATCTTTTTGCGGGAATTAAATCAGCTTAAAAAAGCACAAAAGTATGAAGTTGAAAAACAAGAATTATTCGCTACGTTCGCAAAAGTAGATATTCTTAATAATGGAGAGTTTTTTGTTTTAAAAAAGAATGAAAAAGATATGAGAATATCTAATGCATCCCTAGTGTATCAAATCAAAAACAAAAACCTAAAACAAAACGCCTTGATTTTCTTAATTTTAATCCTGTTGATAGTTGGTTTTTGTTTTTATAAAAAGGGAAAGCAGGAAAGATTAATATCATCTGATATTATATCAACAAAGTCTGAAGAATGGAAGAAAGAAATACAGCGACGAGAAGATGAATTGCAACTGGTAACCATAAAAATAGCTGATAGAATAACCAGACTTAAAGAACTAAAGTACAAAGTAGCTAATATAAATACATCCGATCCTAACATAATATATCTAAATCAACAACTTAATGAATTAATTAAATCAGGAGAGCATATAGAAGAAGTTAGAGATCGATTAGTAAAGCAATATCCAGGAATTGTGAGGATGTTGCGAAAATTGCATCCAACATTAACAGATACCGAAATTAAGTATTGCTTGCTTACAAAGCTTAATTTATCCATAAAAGATACTGCAGAGATATTACATGTGGCACCTACCACAGTAAAGCATGCAAAGAGTATGATAAAAAAGAAAATTGGATTTTCTAAAGAACTTTCTCTTAAAAACTATCTTCAACAACTTTTTGAAGAGAAAGAGATGGTTTGAAAATATTTGATTCAAGTGTTTTGATAATTTTTCTAAACGAATTACCCTTGAGTATTATAATTATCCAGTGTATATAATTTCTTATTTCTGAAATCATAACTCATCACTAATACTAATTTTTTTAAACAGTTTCTTATAACCTATTTCCTGTTATAAAAATAAGACGGTTTTATCTTCTGAAGTATTCTCGGAGAAATTCTTAGTAAAATATTTTTTAGTTATACAAGGAAATTAAGAATCAGCAATTTTTATGGAACAAGGATATGTATTATTGTTTTGATTTATAGTGGTTTAGTGATGTTAACAAACCTTTTGCAAACCTGTTTTTTTCAGATTCAAACCTTTTACAAACCTTATTTTTCAAGGCTTACAAAGGGCTTTTTATAGTTTTAGAGGGTAATAATTAACTATTGTTTAACTCTAAAAAAAGTGAATTTATGATTAAAAAAAAATGAAAGACTACTTAAATAATAAATAGTAGCAACGCATGAATATTTTTAATAATTAAACTTAAAATTTTTTAAAATGAAAAACATATTAACATTAATTGTAATTTTTTGCATAGCAATAGGTACTGTTAGCTGTAGTAAAGAAGAAGAGTATACTTCTCAAGTTAGTAAAGAAGAAATTCAGGAATTTGCTTCGAAAATGATCCAAAATGAAAATTTTATGGAGATAAAAGCTTACTCAAGTACAATATTCACGTTGGTAAATCCCCAATTTAATGGAGAAGCGAGTAAAAATGTAACATCTCTTTCGGATAGGGTAAATGAAGCAATTGAAAAAAATGCTGATTCTGATGATATGTCATCCATATCAAAAGCACTAGGTGTTAATGAAATCGCTCTGGAAGAATTAAATGAAGAAGTATATAAAAAATATAGTGCATGGTTAGAAACGGAAGAGGGGCTTTGGTATGAGAAATTAAATGGTGATCAAAAGATTGAATTGGGCAACTTACTAAACCAAAGTGAAAGCTTTAATGATAAACTTCAATCTGTTAGTAACCATCAATTACAAGAATTGTATGGACATAGTAAGTGGAGTTTCTCTTCTATTGGCAAGTGTACAGCTGCTTATTATGGTTGTATTTTTGTTTCTACAGCGGCTATCGAAGGGCTGGAATATGCAGTTTGTTTTGCAGTAGGAGGTCCTGGTTTAGCTTTTGCCTGCACAGTAGGAGCGGCTGTTGTATTATCTGAATCTCAATTTTTGCAAATAGAATGTTCCAAATTGTTGGCTCGCTGTTCTGACCCACATTCATAGGTGGATAATAGAATAGATTAACAAAGTTAAAATCTAATTAAATAATAAAACTACTTGATTACATAATTTAACATAAATCGTAATTGAGAAAGTTGCTAAAAAATAATAAGTCATGAATTTTATAAAAAAAACAGGTATAATATTGTTTATCTCGTTACTAGTATTCACTTCATGTAGTAAAGAAGATCTAGAACTAGATACTACTGAAACAGCTGATTTAATAGATAACTCTTACAGCTACTTATTAGATGAATATTCGAAAGTCATATATCAAGATAATGAATATACAATGAGAGAAGTTTTAACGGATGCTAAATTATTTGAAATATATGAATCTACTACAGGTACCATTGATGAAGAAATAATTGATGAGAACGGAAATAGCCAATTTGTATTGACTATTTTAGATGACGATCAAGCAGATACATATAGATCAAAAGTTAAGAGAAATAAAAATCTTGCCTATAGAAATCTGCTAAAACCTGAAGTTAAGTTAGCCAAAGAGAGAGCTGCGATTGGTATAATATTATTTGAGAGAAGAGATTGGGACGGTGAGTTTTACCATGTAATTCGTACAGAGAGTTCTTATGAAGGACAATGTGAAGAGGATAAAAAAAGTCAAATTCCAAAATTAAATGATAAAATTTCTAGCATGGTAGCAGCTGCATCACCACATGATGGTAAACATAGTCGCATTAATATGTTTCTTCATGAGCATAGAGATGGTAGAGGTAGACATTATTTTCATCGATTTGATTATAATCATAATGCTGATCTTGTGCATTGGGATGATCGTATGAATGAAAATAATATGGAGGATAAGATATCCTCTTATAGAATTGATTATTGTAATTTTTAATAATTTCATTCTTTAGGATATTAGAATAAAAAAACCGTCTTTTCCATTTATTTTAGAAAAGGCGGTTTTTATGAGTCAATTGTCCCGTCCTAAAATAGCGTTACACAAAAATGTTATTTATGGAATTAAAAAACTTAAATAAGGGGATGTATTAATTTTTAACCATTAGGTTTCCTTTCGGAAATGGAGCTTAATCTACAACCTGTTTTTTTAGAATGGCTATTACCAATAACTCATTAGTGTCAATTTTTTAGCCCGTCCTACTTCATGACATAAAGACATATAATACATCAAAAAAAGTAAGTAACTAAACTATATTATGCATATGAAAACAGAAACGTAATCAAAGAAATAAACTCCTACTATTTTAGAAATAGAAGAAGTTTTACGTAAGGGAATGGTAGTATAATGTGAACTAAATACGTTAGCCTCACTTTATTAAAAGTAGTATCAACTCATATTTCTTGATACCTGCATTTGCCACAATTTATGACAATCCTTTAGAAGTAGATACCCAATTAAAAGCATTATAAAGTAAAACAGATACAGAAATGATTTTTAAAATAATATATATTAGATAACCTCTAAATTTGTTTTTTGCCCCAAAAAAACCGTCTTTCCCCAACAGAAAGACGGTTTCTTAAATCAAAATTAAACAACTTTCTAGTTTAATGCCATAGAAAGGGCATAATCATTATGAGAAGCAGTATCCGTTTTCTGCAGATACTTTATCAGCAATCTTGTTTCTTAATGCAACAACATTTGGTTGGTTTGCATATTTAGTGAAACGCTTAAGTCCCATTAGCATCATACGTTGCTCATCACCTTCAGCAAAAGAAACGATTCCTTCTTTTCCTTTTTTGATCACAATATCTACAGCATTGTATAAGTATAATTGAGACATAGCAATCTGAATTTCCTGAGAATCTTCTCCAAAACGCTTCGCATTTTTTTCTGTACGTAGAATCGCAGATTCTGCCATATAGATCTCTATTAAAATATCAGAAGCAGCCATTAATAATTGTTGGTGCTCTTCTAGTTTAGGACCAAATTTCTGCATTGCAGCTCCTGCAACCATTAAGAATACTTTCTTCATTTTTGCAACGATCTCTTTTTCTTCTGCAAATAAAGCAGAGTAATCAGGAGTGTCGAAAGAAGGGATACCTGTTAACTCATCAGCAACTTTCATAGCGGGACCTAAAAGATCTACGTGACCTTTCATTGCTTTTTTAACAAGCATACCTACCGCTAACATACGGTTGATTTCATTAGTACCTTCATAGATACGAGAAATACGTGCATCTCTCCAAGCAGATTCCATCGGAGTATCTGCAGAGAATCCCATTCCACCAAAGATTTGTAATCCTTCATCTGCAGTGTTTTGTACATCTTCAGAAACAGCTACTTTAAGGATAGAACACTCAATCGCGTATTCTTCAACTCCTTTAAGTTCAGCTTCCTGATGAGAGTTTCCTTCCGCTTGACGGATAGCGATTCTATCTTCGATATTTTTTGCTGCTCTATAACTTGCAGACTCATCAGCATATGTATTTGTAGCCATCTCTGCAATCTTAGATTTGATAGCTCCAAAATTCATAATTGGAGTTTTAAACTGAATACGCTCATTAGCATATTTAGTAGCTTCGCCAATTACTCTACGTTGTGCATCCAAACAAGCAGCTGCTAGTTTAATACGTCCAACATTTAATGCATTCATTGCAATCTTAAATCCGTTACCTCTTTCTGATAACATATTTTCTACAGGGACTTTAGTATCACTAAAGAATACCTGACGAGTAGAAGAGGAGTGGATACCTAATTTCTTTTCTTCATCACCTAAAGTAATACCATTAGAAGGATCGTGCTCTACAATAAATCCTGTAATATTTTTATCATCCTCGATACGAGCAAAAACAATCATTACATTACAGAATCCAGCATTAGAGATCCACATCTTTTGACCAGAGATCAAATAATGTGTTCCGTCGTCAGATAAAACAGCTTTAGTTTTACCAGAATTGGCATCAGATCCAGCACCAGGTTCTGTTAAACAATATGCACCCATCCACTCACCAGTAGCTAATTTAGAAACATATTTTTTCTTTTGTTCTTCATTACCATATAAAGAGATTGGCATCGTACCAATACCTGTATGAGCTCCAAAAGCAGTACTAAAAGACCCAGTTGCTCCAGAAATATAATCACATACTAGCATAGTAGAAACAAATCCCATTCCTAGTCCATCATAAGCTTCTGGTACAGCAACACCTAATAATCCAAGCTCTCCAGCTTTTTTCATACATGCTTCTGTATAATCATAGTCTTTTGATTCGAATTTTTCCCAATGCGCCCAAAGCTCACGATCTACGAACTCTTTGGTACTATCACGCATCATTTTTTGCTCCTCAGAAAAATCTTCTGGAGTAAACACATCTTCAGCCTTCGTTTCTTTGACAAGGAACTGTCCTCCTCTAAGAATGTCTTTGTTTATAGTTTCTGTACTCATTTTTTTATATTATCTCTATCGTTTCTTCTTAATTCAAAAATTCAAAAATACCAGCAGCACCTTGACCTGTACCTACACACATGGTTACCATACCATACTTGCCTTTCATATCACGTTTGCGCATCTCATCAAACAATTGAACAGAAAGTTTGGCTCCAGTACATCCTAGTGGGTGTCCTAATGCAATGGCTCCACCATTAACATTTACAATATCTTGATTGATATTTAGTTCTCGCATTACTGCCAGAGATTGAGAAGCAAAAGCTTCATTAAGCTCTATAAGTTCAATATCATCTTGTTTTAATCCTGCTTGTTTTAGTGCTTTAGGAATCGCTTTTACGGGTCCAATACCCATAATTCTAGGTTCTACACCAGCAGCTGCATAGTTCACTAATCGCGCAATAGGTTCAAGATTTAGTTCTTTTACCATATCTTCACTCATAACCATTACAAAAGCAGCACCATCACTCATTTGAGATGAATTACCTGCGGTTACACTTCCACCAGCTTCAAAAACAGGTCTTAGTTTTCCTAGTACTTGTTTACTGGTTCCTGCACGAGGACCTTCATCTTTAGTGACAGTATAGGATTTAGAAGCTTTTTTTCCGTTCTCATCAACATAAATTTGTTCTACATTAATAGGAACGATTTGATCCTGAAAACGATTTTCAGCTTGTGCTTTTAACGCTTTCATATGAGAATTATAAGCAAACTCATCTTGATCTTCTCTAGATACGTTGAATTGGTGTGCTACAGCTTCTGCGGTATTACCCATTCCCCAATAATAATCTTCGTGACCAGACTTAGCTAAATCATAATTTAATTCTGTTTTATAACCTGTCATAGGAACGGAACTCATGCTTTCTGCACCACCAGCAATAATACAATCTGCCATTCCAGCTTGTATTTTTGCAGTAGCCATACCTATAGTTTCGATTCCTGAAGAACAAAACCTATTTACAGTTACACCAGGTACATCGATCGACTCTAATCCCATTAATGAGATTAAACGTGCCATATTTAGACCTTGAGATCCTTCTGGCATTGCATTACCAACAATAACATCATCAATTCGACTTTTATCAAGTTGAGGTAGCTCTTTCATCATATGCTGAATAGTTTCAGCTGCTAACTCATCGGTTCTTTTAAATCTGAACACGCCGCGAGGTGCTTTTCCTACAGCTGTTCTATATGCTTTTACTATATATGCAGTTTTCATTTCTTTTTCTTTTTCTAGTTTCTTAACGGTTTACCTTTCTTAAGCATATGTTCAATACGCTCTAGAGTTTTGCGTTCTGTACATAAAGACAAGAAAGCTTCTCGTTCTAGGTCTAATAAATATTGCTCTGTAACTAAGGTTGGTTCTGATAAATCTCCACCAGCCATAACATATCCTAACTTATTAGCTATTTTATGATCGTGTTCTGAGATATACTTACTAGCTTCCATAGAGTCAGTACCTACTAAGAACATTCCTAGTGCTTGTTTACCAAGTACTTTTACATCTTTGCGTCTTACTGGTTGCGTATATCCTTGTTCTGCCATTAATTTTGCATATGCTTTGGCAGTAGCAATCTGGCGATCTTTGTTTACTACAACAATATCTTTTCCTTTCTGTAACAAATTAGTATCAAATGCTTCATATGCAGAAGTTGATACTTTGGCCATACCGATGGTTAAGAAATGTTCCTGAAGAACATTAAGCTCTACATCATCTTTTTTGAAAAGGTCTGCAGCTCTTAATGCCATTTCTTTGGATCCACCTCCACCAGGAATTACACCAACACCGAATTCTACTAATCCCATGTATGTTTCTGCTGCGGCTACTACTTTATCAGCGTGTAGTGAAATTTCACATCCACCACCTAATGCCATACCGTGAGGTGCAACAATAGTTGGAATTGATGAATAGCGCATACGCATCATAGAATCCTGGAAGTATTTAACAGCCATATTCAATTCATCGTATTCTTGCTCTACAGCCATCATAAAAATCATCCCGATATTTGCTCCTACAGAGAAATTAGCGGCTTGATTACCTACAACTAATCCCTGGAAATTTTTCTCAGCCATATCAATAGCTGTGTTTAATCCCGCAAGTACATCTCCACCGATGGTGTTCATTTTACTTTGGAACTCTACATTAAGGATACCATCACCAAGGTCTTCTACAACAACACCACTGTTTTTGAAAACTTCAGAGGATTTACGGATGTTATCTAAGATGATAAATGCATCCTGTCCAGGAACTTTTACTTGTTCTTTTTTAGGAATATCATAGTAATTAGTAGCTCCATTTTTTACTGTGTAGAACGAAGTGCTTCCTGAAGCAATCATATCATTAACCCAAGCAGCAGGTTCAAGTCCTTCTGCCTTCATCATTTCTATTCCTTTTTCTACACCAATAGCATCCCAAATCTGGAAAGGACCGTGTTCCCAACCAAAACCAGCTTTCATTGCATCATCTATCTTATAGAGATCATCTGTGATTTCTGGAATACGATTCGAAACATATGCGAATAACGCAGCAAAACTTTTACGATAAAATTCACCTGCTCTATCTTTTCCAGCAACTAATACTTTAAAACGATCTACTACCTTATCAATAGTTTTGGTCATTTCTAGAGTAGCAAAAGAAGCTCTTTTACCAGCTCTATATTCTAAGGTATCTAAGTCAAGAGAAAGAATTTCTTTTTTCCCTTCTGCAGATACATTCTTTTTATAAAAACCTTGCTTTGTTTTACTTCCTAACCATTTATTCTCCATCATTGTGTTAATAAAAGCAGGAAGCTTAAATAACTCATGACGTTCATCATCAGGGCAATTATCGGCAATACCATTAGCAACATGTACTAAAGTATCTAATCCTACTACATCAACTGTACGAAAAGTAGCAGATTTAGGACGACCGATTACAGGACCAGATAGTTTATCAACCTCTTCAATAGTCAAGCCCATATCTTTTACCATATGGAATAAGCTCATAATACTAAAAATTCCTATTCTGTTTCCAATGAAAGCAGGAGTATCTTTAGCTACTACCGAAGTTTTTCCTAAAAATTGTTCTCCATACCCATTAAGGAAGTCAAGTACCTCTGTAGAAGTATTTGGTCCAGGTATGATTTCAAATAATTTAAGATATCTAGCAGGGTTAAAGAAGTGAGTTCCGCAGAAATGCTTCTGGAAATCTTCGCTTCTTCCTTCATTCATAAATTTGATAGGTATACCAGAAGTATTAGAAGTGATTAATGTTCCTGGTGTTCTGTGCTTTTCTAAGTTTTCGAAAACTAGTTTTTTAATATCCAGTCTTTCTACTACAACTTCGATAATCCAATCTACGTCTGCTACTTTTGCGATATCATCTTCCAGGTTTCCTGTAGTGATACGATTTGCAAATTTTTGACTATAGATAGGAGAGGGTTTGGATTTAAGAGCGGCGGTTAGTGAATCATTTACTAACCTGTTACGAACCACTTTACTTTCTAGTGTAAGGCCTTTAGCCTTTTCTTTGTCGTTTAATTCTCGAGGAACTATATCTAATAATAGTACTTCGACGCCGATGTTAGCGAAATGACATGCAATACCGGAGCCCATAATTCCTGAACCAACGACTGCAACTTTTTTAATGACTCTTTTCATTTTTTAACTTCTGGTTGTTAAGATGTTATAGATTCTTTTTTTGTGTAAATTTTCTTTGTTGCTATGAGATCATTAATCAATTGAAATACTTCTAAAAAAGTATCTAATTTTTCTTTAGAAACATGCTTTCTTACGGCATGATCAAAAGTAAAAACTACGTCTTTTGAAAAATTCCTCATTTCTACTCCGAAAGGGGTTAGATATATTAATACGCCACGGCCATCCTGAGGATTCTTCTTTCTAAAGATCAATCCTTTTTCTTCCATGGTTTTTAATGTACGTGATAAACTAGTTGCCTCCATACCCATTTTAGGGCCTAATGAGGTAGATGGGGTTCCGTTTTCAGGATCAATACTAATTAGTGCAAATCCTGTAGCCATTGTGCTACCTTTTTTTCCTGCTTCTTCATTATACATTTTGGCAACTGCCATCCACGTAGCACGAAGTGCATAATCAATCGTTTTTTCTCTCATTCAGAAAATTTATTATGACGTAAAGGTAAGAAAAATTTATTATGCGTGCATAATAAATTGTATAAAAAATTGTGAAAAGAGAAAGTAATTTACATTTTTCTGCTGAATTAATAAAAAAACTCCTCATAAAATGAGGAGTTTACTGATTTAAAGTTAAAGTTTACACTATACATTTGTAATCAGTGAATTGAATTAGCCATAAATTTTACTGTATAAATCTTGATATTTTGCTTTGATCACACGTCTTTTTAATTTCATAGTAGGGGTAAGGTGCTCTGCCTCAATACTCCACTCGTCAGAAGTGAGTTCGAATCTTTTAATACGTTCCCATTTTCCGAATTTTTCATTATGTTCGTCTACTTCTTCCTGAAAACGATCAATCACAGTTTGATTATTCACAATTTCTTCATTTGAGCTTCCGATAGCAATATTTTTTCTAGTTGCCCAATCCTTTACGAATTCGAAATTTGGTTGAATAAAAGCAGCTGGCATTTTTTCTCCATCTCCGATTACCATTATTTGCTCAATAAAACGAGACTGTTTCATTGCATTTTCTATTACCTGAGGAGCTACATATTTACCTCCAGAAGTTTTGAACATTTCCTTCTTACGATCTGTAATACGTAAGAAACCTTCACTATCAATTTCTCCAATATCTCCTGTATGGAAATATCCATTTTTTAATACTTCTTTACTTTTTTCTTCATCCTTATAGTATCCTATCATTACTTGAGGACCTTTTACAAGAATTTCTCCATCTTCTGCAATTTTTACTTCAGTGTCAGGAATCATCTTACCTACTGTGCCGATTTTAAATCCTTTATCTCTAATATCATTTACAGAAACTACAGGTGAGGTTTCAGTAAGTCCGTATCCTTCCATTACATTAATTCCAGCAGCATTAAATACTCTTGCTAGTCTGGATTGCAGTGCAGCACTTCCCGAAGCAATTACCTTTAGGTTACCACCTAATGCTTCTTGCCATTTGCTAAAAATTAATTTTCTAGCGATTCCTAATTTTTTCTCATACCACCATCCATTAGCGCCGTATGGTTCATATTGTAATCCAAGTTCAACAGCCCAGAAAAATAATTTCTTTTTTATTCCAGTAAGGTCTGTTCCTTTTGCAATAATCTTATCATATACTTTTTCTAACAATCTAGGAACAGCCGTCATAACATCTGGATGTACCTCTTTTAGATTATCACTTATTGTTTCTAAGGATTCTGCAAAATAAATACTTACACCTCTATATTGATATAAGTACATCAACATTCTCTCATAGATATGACATACAGGTAAGAAACTTAATGCTTTAGTTTCTCCATCTACAATAGGAAATCGAGTAGAACTGTGTAATGAATTTGAAACTACATTTTTATGACTAAGCATTACTCCTTTTGGTCTTCCTGTTGTTCCTGAGGTATAGATAAGCGTAGCAAGATCATCTTCTTTTACAGCAGCCATTAATTTTTCGACCTCGTCTTGATTACTATCATCTTTACCTAAATCTAAAACTTTGTTCCAACTGTCACAACCTTCTAAGTCATTAAAGGAATATACTTCTTTTAAAGAAGGAACATTGTCTTTTATATTTTTTACTTTTTGTAGTACTTCATCATCAGAAACAAAACAGTATACCGATTCAGAATGATTTAATACATACTCATAATCTTCTTGAGAAATGGTTGGATAGATTGGTACATCCTGAGCTCCAATTTGTAAAACTCCGATATCAACAATATTCCATTCTGTTCTGTTGTTAGAAGATATTATGGCAACTTTATCATTTGGTTTTACACCTAATCGTAATAAACCACGACTAATCTGGTTCGCTTTTTCTACATATTCTTTGGTAGAAGTAGCTACCCATTTACCATCATATTTAGTTATTAAAGCTTTGTCTAAGTTGTATTTCTCTAGTTGATAATGTGGAAAATCAAATAATCTAGTAATTGTATTCATAAGTTGTCTTCAGATATTTTTCTCTGTTTTTAAAAACCTTCAAGTTAAGTATTCTGTTTTAGAAACATAATCCTTAAATATTGTCTTAATACTGCATAGTAAAAACTTAATTAGCTTTATTAAATCTCACCAACTTTTTTAGCTATTGGAGAGTTTTAAAAAATTACTATGCATGCATAGTTTCGCAAATTATAAAAAATCTCACAATACACAACCCTAATATATAAAAAAACGAGCTATCTTTTAATAACTCCTCAAGATTTATGGAATAAAATTGAATATTTATTGTTTCAAAATTTTAAAAGTTTTGGTGTTTCCATCTATTTCTACGGTAAGAAAATATAAGCCCGAATTAAACTGTGAGATGTTAAATTCTTGAATACCAGAGATGTTGTTTTTTATATAGATTTCTTTACCAATAACATTTCTTATACTTAAATTAAAAATTTGAGAAGAAGAAGGTGATATTGTTATAATATCTTTAACGGGATTAGGAAAAACGTTAAATTCTGAAAATATATTGTCTTGGATGTCTAATACCGTTTGACTAATAGCATTTATTGTTATATCGTCAAAATAGAAGCCATCAGCTTGTGTATTACCATCCGAGACGAATTGAAAGCGAATCTTAATCGTTTCTCCTAAATAATCACTAAGGTCAATTACTTCTAATACCCAATCTGTTTGTGTTCCATCAAATAATGGTTCTCCAGTAGGTTGACCTGCATTTGCGCTTCCAGCATTTGTGAAATTCCCGCATTGTGGAATCCAAGATGCGCCATTATTTATAGAAACTTCAAATTGTGCATAATCCCAGTTGTTTTCTATATCCCATTTTGCATAGAATTGAACATTTGCGAATGCGGCGGTGCTTAAATCTATGCTTTGCGTTAATTCAATAGTTTTATTTTGATTCGCGCCGTAATTTCCTGTAGGCGATTCTGTAATAGAGGCTGTTGATGATACAAATGTGGATGTTGTTGTGGACCAACCTGATTGAGTATAGCCAGATATACTATTGGCATTATTGGCTACTATGCTTTGAAGAGATCCATATTTTTTAGTTACGTTAATGGACTCGGTGATTTCACCTCCATCTACTTGAATTGTATAAGAGATATCATCACCTATCTGTACAGAATTATTAAGGTTTATAACAATATTATCAGATACATCAGTTCCTATTTGAGTATTCATATAGGTTTTTGGAGTTCCTACACTTGTAATATTTGGAGATATAGGCACGATACTTACGGTAAAGTTACCTGTTCCTGTTACACCTAATCTCTTTAAAGCGTAATCTGCATTAAAAGATAGATTATTTCCGATAAACAAATTACCCAAACTTCCCACTTGAGCATAATTATTAGTCATTTTTGCTGCAGTAAGGTTTAAGTACATCATACCTTTGCAAATTCCATCTATTTGATTGGAAGCTGGCCAGAATGCAGTGCCAACCTCAGGAGTGAAGGAAAATATTTTGTTATGAGGTTGTGTAGTTCCTCCGTACATAAAATCGTCACTGTCACCTGCAAAAGGTGCATCTCTTAGAGGATTATATCCATTTTGAGATGTGAGCTCAGCTCCAATTGCTACAAAGATATCTTCATCAGGAGTAGGAGTATTGTTAGCATAAGAGTATGGGAAATATAACAACTCACCAAAAGTGTGATTGTTTAATGCAATAACAAAATTATGTTGTTCTATAAACCATTTCATTGCTTGATTTTCTACTTCAGAAAAAGCGCTGGTCCCGTGATATGTTTGATCATTTGTACTGCTCGATGAACCAGGACCACCCCAAGTTGCATTAGCAGCATTTCCGTTAGGATAGTGATCATAGTTACGATTGTTATCAACTCCATGTGTATTAAACCTGTTTTTTCTCCAAAGTCCGCCACCATTTGGATTGGTGACTTGGTTATATAGATATCCATCGGGATTTAATACAGGTATAAAATATAGTTCTGTATTATCAACTATTTGTTTAATGTCTGGGTCCGAATTATAATTTTCTAACAGGTACCACATATAATAAATAAGCTGAGATAAACTAGCTGGTTCTCTAGCGTGATGAATAGCATCATATAATATTTCGGATTCATTTTCATCGACATCAGGATTATCTGATATACGAACCCATTGTATCGTATTACTTCCTATGGATGGTGTTACCGAGTTATCTGGAGTTCCATTGGTCAAGAAAGTACCGATATTTGCTCTAGCAGAAATTAATGTTGGATATTGAGCACGCATAGCATCCAGATTATTTAACATTTCCTGATATGTTAAGTATCCTCCCATAGATCCTAATGAAAAATTAGATGGAGTAGGGTAGTTAGTTGTGGTTCCGTTTCCAGATGGGCAAGTTAGATTCTGTATGGCTTTTTGAGTTTTTGCAATCTCATTTCGCTTTATAAAATCAGCTTCTGCATCCTCTATGATAATCTCAACTTTAAACCCTAAATTTTTGGCAATTTCGAGCTCGGTATTTGAAAAATCCGAAATAATAAAAATACCTTTTTTATGTTGCCCATGATCCATCGGAATTCCAGCTTCCATAAGTTTCTGGAAATTCTGAGGCGTATTGTATATGATTTTTGCTCTACTATATGTTGGTTTTGTTTGTGAAATAGTAAGCGCAGAAACCAGAAAAATAAAGGTTAAGAGTATTTTTTTCATGGTTCGTAGATTTTAATTAAGATGCACAAGTATCTATTCTATTTTGAATAGATACTAATTATACTATATAACAGTTTAAAATAAATAAACCCTACTCAATTGTGTTCTAAGGTATCATGAAAAATACAAAAATCTCTATGTATTCTCAATCCAGACTTTTGCATTTACAAAAGCTTCGATCCAAGGAGATACTTCATCTTGTCTTCCTTTTGGGTAATTAGCCCAATTCCATTGAAACGTAGAACGCTCAATATGCGGCATCATCACAAGGTGACGACCTGTCGTATCACACATCATTGCCGTATTATAATCAGACCCATTAGGATTAGCTGGATATCCTTCATATCCATATTTTGCAACAATATTATATTGATCTTCGGCAAGCGGAAGGTTGAATTTTCCTTCACCATGAGAAATCCATACTCCTAATGTGCTTCCAGCTAAGGAAGATAACATTACAGAGTTATTTTCTTGAATTTTAACTGAAGTAAAACCGCTTTCGTGTTTATGAGAATTATTATGAAGCATTTTTCCGTGTTCATTGTGTTCTGGATTTATTACTTCTAGTTCCATAAATAACTGACATCCATTACAAATACCAACAGACAATGTATCTTCTCTTTTAAAGAAGTTTTTTAAAGCAGTATTTGCTTTTTCGTTATAAAGGAATGCACCAGCCCAACCTTTAGCAGAACCAAGAACATCACTATTAGAGAATCCTCCGACAGCACCAATAAATTGAATGTCCTCTAATGTTTCGCGACCAGAAATTAAATCGGTCATATGTACATCTTTAACATCAAAACCTGCAAGGTACATTGCGTTTGCCATTTCACGTTCAGAATTACTTCCTTTTTCACGTATAATCGCTGCTTTCGGCCTTGGTTTAGTATTGTCAATTACTGGAAGTTTTCCTGTAAACTGTTTTGGAAATGTATATTGTAATGATTGATTTGCAAAATTGTCAAATCGATCTTTTGCTAAATTACCAGCAGTTTGCTTTTTGTCTAGGAAAAATGATGTTTGAAACCATGTTTTTCGAAGGGTTTCAATATCAAAGTTATAAGATTCAGTACCATTTTTGATACGTAAAGCAGTATGCTTTGAAACTTTTCCAATATTGAAAAATTCAACATTATTTTCTGTAAGGATGTTTTCGATATCTGAGTTAATCTCGCTTTGAAAAACGATTCCAGAATTTTCCGCAAATAATAACTTGATGATATCTTGTTCTCCTATGTTTGAAAGATCTAATGTTGCTCCCAAATTGATGTCTGCAAAACACAATTCTAGTAAGGTAGTAATTAGGCCACCAGAAGCAACATCGTGTCCAGCAACAATTTTACCTTCTCGTACTAATTGTTGTATGGTATTGAATGTATTTTTAAAACTCTCGTTGTTTCTGATACTAGGTGTTTCGGAACCAATTTTATTGATGATTTGAGAAAAAGAAGACCCTCCAAGTTTATAGGAGTCTTGGGATAAATTAATATAGTAAATATTTCCCTCATCTTTTTGAAAAACAGGTTCTACTATTTTAGTTATGTCATTGCAATTAGCTGCTGCAGATATGATAACTGTTCCTGGCGAAATTACTTCTTCATTAGGGTATTTCTGTTTCATAGAAAGTGAATCCTTACCTGTTGGCACATTCACTCCTAAATCAATAGCAAAATCCGAAATTGCTTTTACCGCTTTATATAATCTGGCATCTTCTCCTTCATTTTTACATGGCCACATCCAGTTTGCAGATAAAGAAATAGATTGTAATCCATCCTTTAATGGAGCCCATACAATATTGGTTAAAGCTTCGGCAATGGAATTCTTACTTCCTGCTTCTGGATCAATAAGTCCTGAAATAGGAGAGTGACCTATAGAAGTAGCAATACCTTCGTTTGAAGTATAATCCAGCGCCATAACACCACAATTGTTTAGTGGTAATTGTAATGGTCCAGCACACTGTTGTTTTGCAACTTTTCCTCCTACACAGCGATCTACTTTGTTTGTCAACCAGTCTTTACAAGCAACAGCTTCTAATTGTAATACTTGTTCCAGATAGTTGTAGATGTTTTCTTTTTGATAGGTTCCATTCTCATAATTACGATCAATTGTTTTATCGTTCATGATTGTTTTAGGAGAACTACCAAACATATCTTCTAAAGCTAAATCCATAGGCTTATCACCTTTGGTTTTGGATTCGAATGTAAAACGATCGTCACCTGTAACATCACCTACCTGGTACATTGGGGAACGTTCACGTTCTGCAATACGTTCTAATGTATCTATATCTTTTTGACCAATAACTAATCCCATTCGTTCTTGGGATTCATTTCCGATAATTTCTTTTGCAGAAAGTGTTGGGTCTCCAACTGGTAAGTTATCCAGGTCGATTTTTCCACCTGTTTCTTCTACTAATTCAGAAAGACAATTAAGATGTCCACCTGCTCCGTGATCATGTATAGAAACAATAGTATTAACATCGCTTTCTACCATACCACGAATGGCATTGGCAGCGCGCTTTTGCATTTCAGGATTAGAACGTTGGATTGCATTAAGTTCTATACCGCTACTAAATTCTCCAGTATCAGCAGAAGAAACCGCAGCTCCACCCATTCCAATACGATAATTTTCTCCACCAAGGATAACGATCTTATCTCCAGTTTCTGGCTTATCTTTTATCGCTTGTTCGGCTTTACCATATCCAATTCCTCCAGCTTGCATAATTACTTTGTCAAAACCTAAGGTACGTGCATCTTCTTTGTGTTCAAAAGTAAGTACAGATCCTGTAATTAATGGTTGTCCAAATTTGTTTCCAAAATCTGAAGCTCCATTAGAAGCTTTGATAAGGATATCAACTGGCGTTTGGTATAACCATTTTCTTTCTTCAACTGCTTGTTCCCATGGTCTGTTTTCTTCTAAACGAGAATACGAGGTCATGTATACAGCAGTTCCAGCAAGAGGAAGAGAACCTTTTCCTCCTGCAAGACGATCTCTGATTTCTCCTCCAGAACCTGTTGCAGCACCATTAAATGGTTCGACAGTGGTAGGGAAGTTATGCGTCTCAGCTTTTAAAGAAATTACGCTTTCAAAGTCTTTTTCTTCATAGAAATCTGGTTTATCTGCACTTTTTGGTGCAAACTGAGTAACTTTTGGGCCTTTAATAAAAGCTACATTGTCTTTATATGCAGAAACGATATCATTAGGATTCGTTTCAGAGGTTTTTTTGATTAATTTAAAAAGAGAAGTAGGTTGTTCCTCTCCATCAATGATAAAAGTTCCGTTAAATATTTTATGTCTACAGTGCTCTGAATTTACCTGAGAAAAACCAAAAACTTCAGAATCTGTTAGTTTTCTTCCAATCTTTTTTGCTACCTCTTCGAGATATACTACTTCTTCTGGGCTTAGCGCCAAACCTTCACTTTGATTATACGCTTGGATATCGTCTATTTCCAGAATAGCTTCTGGTTCAATATCGATAGTATAAATCTCCTGATGCAGACTTGTATATTTTTGAGAAAGCATGGGATCAAAGTCCATAAAATTTTCTGATACTGCTTGGAACTCTTCAATACGAATAATTCCTACTATTCCCATGTTTTGAGTGATCTCAACTGCATTGGTACTCCAAGGAGTAATCATAGCGGCTCGCGGACCAACAAAAAAAGCGTCAATAGACGCCGAAGAAATTTTAGGTTGGTTACCAAATAACCAGGTTAATTTTTTGATATTTTCAGTTGAGATTTCATTTGTAGTTTGTACTGCAAATACTTTCTCATTTTGGTTTCCGAAGAAGTGGATCATGCTCCCAGACTTTGTGTTGTTTTTAATAAGCTGCAAATTTACTACTTTTCTTTATAAAGTATTGTATAAAACTTAAACTGAATGATAGAGTTATTCACTAAGTTTTAAATAACAATTGGAAATAAAAAAAAGCGGCAATCAAGCCGCTTTTTACTTTATTGTATCACCACCTTTTTGGTAATGCTCCTTTGAGAAGATATAATCTCAAGAAGTAATATTCCTTTCGGAAGGTTTGATAACTGAGTTGTTTCTTCAATGTTTTGTTTGGCAATAATTCTCTTACCAGTGATGTCATATATATTCAATTCATTATCATTACCATTAGGAATATTTACGGTAATGGATCCATCAAATGAAGGATTAGGATATATTGCTACCAAATCATCCAAGTCAAAATCATCTACTCCCAATGCAGGATCATAGCATGTCCAAGATAAATCATCTATAATCACCCTATCACCAGTTGTTACTTTATCTGTAAAAGAGACCGCAATATTACCTGTAATATTGATATCACTAATCGTAGCTGTTTGTTGTACATCACTATAAGGAATTGTTCCGACAGAGGTTCCATTAACTCTTACTGTGAATGTTCCGTTACCTCCACCAAATACTCTGATTGTAGTTACTGTCAATGAACCAATACCACCTGAAATAGATGGACCAGTTAATTCTCCGTTTCTAATAGTAATTGCAGAACCCGTAAGTGTTTGATCTGTTCTGGCATCCGTTGCAGTCCAGTTTCCTCCATCATCGCCTGTCCACATGCGGGTTTCGTATGAGCTGGATGCAGCTCCAATATTAGCAAATGTCTCTGTAGCACAGTCGCTTCCTCCAGTTCCACCAGCTAAGGTTGTTCCATTTGCAGAATTGCTTTGTGCAGATTCGTTTCCAGCTGCATCTTTTGCTAATACAGTAAAGGAGTACGTGGTTTCAGCACTTAAACCATTAACAGTTGTAGTGGTAGTAGCAACAGATTTATTAAAAACAGAATTTACATATACATCATATGCTGTTACTGCTGTATTATCTGTAGAAGCAGTCCAAGAAAGGTCAATACTATTAGAAGTTTCGTTAGAAACCATCAAGTTTGTTGGTGTTGTTGGTGGCTCTGTATCTGTAGTAGAAGTCCATATCATCCCTACATATTCTGGATGATCAATAAAAGGATTTCGATTGTTTTGTATAGCAAAAATAGCATTATTTCGATCTATTTCTCTAGCTGATACAGGGTCCTGATTATGCCAGGCTATAAGAATATTTAAAAATGTCTGATCAAAAACTTGATTACTAGTTCCATTAAACATAGTATATGTGTAACCCGATACGTTGTCCTCATATCGAGTAGCAAAGTAGAAATGCATTCTTGCAATATCTCCTTTAAATTCGTCTATAGGTTCAAAAACTGTAGCCGTATATCCTGCTGAGTATCCAGCATCTAAATTGTTACCTCTTTTTGATCCATTTGTTGTTGTTAAGTTAGCAGTTTGTACTCTCCCGAAAGGGAAACTACCACGTGCACCATTTACAAATTTATCAGATGGAACTACAAAATGGGCATCCGAACGTTGTGGTGTTACTTGATTAAACACAGATTGCGGAATGATGTGTTCCCTATTATAAAATTGACCTTCTGAGGTTCCTCCAGATCCAGGATCCTGATCTGTAAAATGGGTATATTCATATGAATCAGTACCAGTAGGGTTTTCAGAATACATGTCTAAAACAGTACCATTGTTTTCATAGTAAGAATCAGAATCCGAAGTTAAATATGTTGTATATAATGCACTGTAACCAGGATCCGTTGATTGGAATTCAGGTGTTAAGCCGTCATTATCGCTATCAATGATGTTTTTCAATTGCGTTTTTAAAGTGTATCCTGATCCAGTTGCAGAATCATAATAATTTGTTGGAACCTGACTATATCCAGCATAAAATGTACAAAGCGCGATGAGAAGTAATTTTGTTTTCATTATTTGTTACGTACGTTGAGTTATTTTCTTTCTAGCAATGCCATATAGAATCCATCATATCCAGATTCAGAAGAAAGGACTTTTTTATCTTTTACAAAGATAAAATCTTTTCCTATTTCTTTGGTTAAGAATGTTTTAACCTGATCTTGATTTTCAGAAGGTAAAATAGAACAAGTGGCGTATACAAGCTTGCCACCTGATTTTACCATTTTAGCGTAGCTTTCTAAAATTTGAGATTGCGTTTGCTTTATTTTTTCCAGAAATTCTGGTTGTAGTTTCCATTTGGCATCTGGATTTCTACTTAAGACTCCCAATCCACTACAAGGAGCATCAATCAAAACTCGATCTGCTTTTCCGTGTAATTTCTTAATGTCTTTCGTGCTTTCGATAGTTCTTGGTTCTATATTATGGGCTCCAGCACGTCTTGCTCTTCTTTTAAGTTCTTTTAGCTTATTGCTGTAAATATCCATTGCAATCACTTGTCCTTTGTTTTCCATCAATGCAGCTAGGTGCAATGTTTTTCCACCAGCACCAGCACAAGTATCTACTACTCGTTGTCCTGGTTTTACTTCTAGGAAATCAGCTACTAATTGAGAGGAAGCATCCTGTACTTCGAATAAACCATTTTTAAAAGCTTCTGTAGAGAAAACATTGGCTCTTTCTGTAAGTTGAAGCGCAGATGGATACCCTTTAATAAATTCTGTGTCTATATTTTGATCTTCAAGAATACCTCTAAGTTTATCTTTGGAGATTTTTAAAGCATTTGCTCTTAAAACTACAGGAGCTTGTTGGTTTAATGCAGCAATTTCTTTATCCCATTTTGATCCAAGTTCTTTTTCTCCTAGTTCATCCATCCAATCAGGGATAGATTCTCTGAATTTTCGGGTATTGCTTAGTTCATCAAAACGGCCTTTGATACGTCTGGTAGGTGTTGGAACGATTTGTTTCCAATCTGGTAAAGTAATACCTCTTAGTGTGGCCCAAACAGCAAACATCCTCCATAGATTCTCTCTAGAAAAAGGTTCAGAGACGTCTGCAATTTCAGCATAAAGACGTTTCCATCGCACGATATCATATACAGTTTCTGCAACAAAGCTTCGGTCACGAGAACCCCACCTTTTATCACGTTTTAGTAATTTTTGAACTACTTTATCAGCATAAGCTCCTTCATTAAAAATATCATTCAGTCCATCAATTACGGCAAAGACCAGATTTCTATGTAAACGCATCCTTTATTTTTTTAGGGTTTGCAAAGGTAATCCTTTGCTTTAGAATAGTGTTATATTTGACTCAAAAATATTGGATATGAGATTTTTACTATTATTCTTAGTGGTTGTTTCTTTTTTTAATTGTGGTACTGATACAGAAAAAGTAATTCAACATAATTTTTCTGAAGTGATTGTGAAACCAGTTTTCAGTGATTCAGTAAGTATTAGAGCTATTGAGGTAACTAATGATCTACTCATGTTTGCGGGTAATAATGGTATGTACGGAACTTTTGATATTGATAATACACTTGATATAAAAGGTAAAAAGATATCGGTTTTAGATTATGAAGGAAAGAAAATCCATTTTAGAGCAATAGCGGATACTGAAACTGACTTTTTCGTATTAAGTATTGCATCACCAGCATTATTATATAAAATTAATAAGGTAACAGAAGAAACTAAGCTTGTTTATAAAGAGGTACACGAAAAGGTGTTCTATGACGCTATAGCTTTTTGGAACAATAAAGAAGGAATTGCGATGGGAGATCCTACAGACGGATGTTTATCGATGATCATTACAAGAGACGGAGGAGAAACGTGGGATAAAGTTTCTTGCGATAAATTGCCAAAAACGATAGAAGGTGAGGCGGCTTTTGCTGCTAGTAATGGTAATATTAGTATTGTAGGTTGTAAAACTTGGGTTGTTTCTGGCGGAATGAAATCGAGAGTATTTTATTCGGCAGATAAAGGAAATAGTTGGAGCGTTTCTGAAACACCAATAATACAAGGAACAGCAACAACGGGAACATATTCTATAGATTTTTATGATGAAAAAAATGGTGTTATTTATGGAGGTGATTATACAAAGCCATCAGAAAATAAAGGAAATAAAGCAATTACCACTGATGGAGGTGTAACCTGGAATTTGGTTGCAGATGGAGTAGGAGCTGATTATAAGAGTTGTATTCGGTATGTACCTAATAGCGGTGGTCTGGAAATGATAGCTACTGGATTTACAGGAATTTCTATTTCTAACGATGCTGGGAATACTTGGAAAGAAATCAGTAAAGAAGGTTTTTATACAATGAGATTCATTAATGATAGTACTGCTGTTGCTGCAGGAAAGAATAGGATTGCAACATTGAATTTTAAAAAACAAAAAAGTAAATGATAAAGGGATCTCATTTACTTTTTATACAAAATCAGCAAGATTTGTTGTTTTTAATTTCTTTGTCTTCTATTACGAAGTTGTTTTAGGAGACGTTTATTAAAATCCATCTCTGCTTTTACGAGTTTTAGGATTTTTTTATGCGGAATAACTTGTCTTAGATCAGTTATTAATTTTTTTCGTGCAATAAATTTCCTTTCTTCAGCTTGTAGATAGTTGCTTAAAAAATCTTCAGCTTCGTTTTCACTTAAGCTATCAAATCCTTCGGCTTCTTTTATTGCTCGTATAGATTTTCGTTCTTTTTTCTTAAGCCCTTCCATTGTATCCTGGTGTTCATTATAAATGGGCCAAAATTGCTGAGCTTCTTTACTGTTTAAATTTAATTGCTCTGTTATGTAGGCTATTTTTAACGCTTTTACTCTTTCTCTAGAACCTTTTTGTGCTAGAGAAATATTAGCAGTAAAAACGATAATACATAGTAATAGTATTTTTTTCATGTGTTCTTTTTTATTCAACATATATGATATCATCTTCTAACTCCTCATCAGATAAATAATTTTCTAATTCTTCTTCACTTAATTGGGTATCACTAAAAGAGTCAGCTAAATTGGCTTCATCATCTAATAATTCTGCAATTTCAATATCACTAAATTCTGCGTTTCCTTCGTCAAAATATTCTTGAATATCTGCGATATCAATAGTATCAAAAACAAGAGGATCGTTATCGGTATTAATAGATATTGAAACAATGATAGCAATCATAGCAGCAATACCTGAAATATATAAGATATTCTTTCTTGAAAAAAGTGATATTACTTTAGTTTCCTTATTTGCATGGATCGTTTTTTGCAAAATTGTTGCTTCTATATTTTCAAAGTATGCATCAGGAGTAGTTAAGCCTGTTTTTAAATTATCTGGAAGTTTGGTAACCTCTTCGCTATTTGAATTCAATTTTTGCATCAGCCGATCCTCAAACGTATCAAAATAATCATCAGGAATTTTTAGGCCAGAGGATTCTTTGTCAGATAGTAAAGTGGTACTTTTATCTTCTTGAGAGATTTTCTCCATAAGTTTTTCCTCGAACGTATCGAAATAATCCTTAGGAACCTTAAATCCTCCTTTGTCGTTATGTAAATTATCTGTGTTCACTATATATAAGACGATGTAAATGTATAAAGGTTTAATTAGTTTTTAAAAATTCTTCAATTTTTTTGGAAGCTAAATGATAGGAGGCTTTCAATGCACCTTCACTGGTTTCCAGAATTTCTGACATTTCTTTATACTTTAATTCCTGAAAATATTTCATATTAAATACCTGTTGCTGTTTCTGCGGAAGAATCGCAATGGCTTTTTGCAATTTAAGCTGAATCTCATCTCCTTCAAAGTATACATCAGCTTCTAAGTTTTGTATGAGCTGTTGTTGCAGTTCTTCATTGCTTATGTTATATTTTTTCGCTTTTTGGTTTAAGAAACTAATGGATTCATTTGTCGCTATTCGGTACATCCAAGAATATAACTTACTATCACCTTTAAACTTATTGATGTTTTTATATACTTTAATAAATACATTCTGCAAGATATCATCGGTATCATCATGGTTTTTTACCATATTTCTAATATGCCAATATAATCTTTGGCTATATGCTGCCACAAGTTTACTAAAGGCATTATTCATGTCTTTATCCGTTTGTAGTGCAATAAGTAAATTTTCTTCTTCTTGAATATTCAAAAGTTATAGTTGTTTAAGGGTCGTTGGTATACTACTGGTTTATAGTAAGACTAAAATTAATAAAAAAGGTTTAATCATCAATAAAATAATTTATTTGTAAGAATTTTGTAGGAATTAATGTTAAAATATAGGGTAATTTGCATTTTTTATTGATAAAATGCACAATTTGTTTGGTGAATTGAAAAATGATCGTATCTTTACAGTGTAAAAATGAGTTAACGCTTTCATTTCCCCCAAAGTGAAGGTTTTTAATAAAAGTGAGTTTTAATTTTAGATTAAGCCCCTAAATTAAGATGATTTGTGTGAAGAGAAAGAGTGCGAAAGCACTCTTTTTTATTTTATAAATGTTTCAGAGTTGAGATGTTGATTAAATTACTTTGATTATATGTTAAATATATTAATATGTAGGAATAATACTACTATTTGATTAAAAAAGACATTAAATAATGTTAAAATGCATTTTTTTTAGATTAAATGCGTAAAATAGTTTGGTGGTTAAAAAAATGATTGTATCTTTACAAAGTGAAAATGAGTTAGTACTTTCATTTCCCCCAAAATGAGAGTTTTTATAAAAGTGAGTTTTAATTTTAGAATAAGCCCCTAAATTAAGATGATTTGTGTGAAGAAAAAGAGTGTGGAGACACTCTTTTTTGTTTTTATATACTACTGATAGCAGGTTTTATTTGTCAAAAGATTGCATGGTAACTAATTTTTGATAGACTCCATTTTTGGCAATAAGTTCTTCGTGAGTACCTTTTTCTACAATCTTTCCTTTTTGCATTACAACGATTAAATCTGAATTTTGTATCGTAGATAGCCTATGCGCGATTACAATACTGGTTCGATTCTTCATCATATTTTCTAATGCAGATTGCACCAATCGTTCACTTTCTGTATCTAAAGCAGAGGTTGCTTCGTCCAGAATCATAATAGGAGGGTTTTTTAATACAGCTCTGGCGATGGATAAACGTTGTTTCTGTCCACCGCTTAATTTATTACCACTATCTCCTATATTTGTGTCGATTCCTTTAGGCAGGTCTTTTACAAATTCCCACGCATTAGCAATTTTTAAGGCTTCTAATATTTCTTCGTCTGATGCGTTTTCGTTACCGATTAATAAATTGTTTTTAATGGTATCATTAAATAAAATAGAATCCTGTGTCACTAATCCCATCAATCCTCTTAATGACGCTTTGGCTAAATCCTTAATATCCATACCATCTATTTGGATACTACCCTTATTAACATCATAAAATCTTGTAACCAGATTGGCTATCGTCGATTTACCACTACCAGATTGTCCTACAAGCGCTACAGATTTACCTTTAGGAACTTTTAGCGTAAAATCTTTAAGAACATATTCATCTTCGTATTTAAAGGAAATATTGTCTATATAGATGTCGGTATCAAAACCTTCTTTGTCAACAGCTTGTGGTGTATCTTTTAGAGGAGATTCGGTATTTAGAATTTCTAATACACGTTCTGCTGCTGCATTACCTCTTTTTACACCGTAACTTGCTTTAGAAATTGCTTTGGCTGGAGTAAGGATATTGTAAGCCAATCCCATATATACTATAAACAGCCCTGGATCTAATGATTTTTCGACTAAAACCATTTGTCCACCATACCATAATAAAATGGCAATTACCGTTATACCTAAGAACTCACTTGTAGGAGAGGCTAGGTTTTGTCTGTTTAAAAGCGAGTTTGAAAAATTATAAAATCTTAATGTAGATGCTTGGAACTTTTTCCCAAAGATATTTTCAGCATTAAATCCTTTAATAACTTTAAGGCCACCAAGTGTTTCTTCTACAATGGATAGAAAATACCCTTGTTCTTTTTGTACTTTATCTGAGTGTTTTTTTAGTTTTTTTCCAATCAAAGAAATTAAAAAACCAGATACAGGAATAAAAATAAACACAAAAATAGTAAGCTTTACACTAATCAGTAGCATTGCAAAAATTGTGAATAATATCATTAGTGGCTCTCTAACGATCAATTCCAAAATCGACAAAAAAGAATGTTGTATTTCTAATACATCTGTTGATATTCTTGCTATTGTATCTCCTTTTCGTTTTTCGGAAAAGTATGAAAGTGGAAGATCAACAGTTTTTTGATATAATTCGTTTCGTATATCTTTTAATACTCCATTTCTTAAAAACGTAATGAAATACATAGCGAGATAACTAAAAATATTTTTTAGAAAAAACATACTGATAACTAATGCTACCATAAATATGAGCACATCATCATTTCCTTGTTCTGCTTTCTGAGTGACAAAATGATTAAGATAGTTTTCAGCATATTCACGGATTTTAAATATACCTTCCCACTCAGGTGCTTGATTTACTCTTTTGGTTTTGTCGAATAACACGTTAAGCATTGGAAATAAAGATACCATTGCTAATGTGCCAAATAATGCATAAAAGATATTAGATATAATATTTAATATAGCATAGACTCTATAAGGTTTCGCAAAGCGAAGAATTTGTTTGAAATAATTCATTAATTATTTATAAACGGTCATTACCGTTATTTAAGTTAATTGTAAGTCTTTTTTAATAGCTTCAATTTTATTGTCCAGTTTTTGTTCCATAATTTCAAAACCTGACAAATCGTCTAGTGTTTCCTGAACACTAATATAAAATTTAATTTTGGGTTCTGTTCCGCTAGGTCTTGCGGCAATTTTACTTCCAGCTTCTGTATAAAAAATCAGTACATTAGATGAAGGGATGTCAATAGACTGCTCTGTACGATCCAGCATATTTTTGGCAACACTGATTTGATAATCCTCAATCAATACTATTTTTTCGTCATTGATGTGGGTAGGAGGATTACTTCTAAGATCTATCATGGTTTGTTTGATCTCTTCTGCTCCTTTTATTCCTTTTTTTACTAAAGAAACCAAGTTTTCTTTATAGAAACCATGATCTTTGTATAATGCTAATAACTCTTGGTAAAATGAACTGCCATGAGCTTTGGTATATGCTACAATTTCGCAAGCTAATAGGGTAGAAGTAACAGCATCTTTATCTCTTACAAAATCACCTACCATAAACCCAAAACTTTCTTCACCACCACCGATAAAATGTTTTTCAGGGAAATCTTTAATAAGTTTTGCAATCCATTTAAAACCTGTAAGTACTTCTTTATATTCTACCTGATACGCTTCTGCAAGATTTTTCATCATTGGTGTAGAAACGATAGTCGAAGCTATAAACTCATTACCTTTAACACCAATTTCTTCTTTATAATGTTTTAATAGAAACCATGTCATTACAATCATGGTTTGGTTTCCATTTAATAATTGTAATTCACCGTCATTATTTCTAACAGCGATCCCTAATCGATCACAGTCAGGATCTGTACCGATAACGATATCCGCATGTACATTTTCAGCGAGTTGCATTGCCATAGCAAGTGCTTCTGGTTCTTCTGGATTAGGTGATTTTACTGTTGGAAAATTACCATCAGGGATTTTCTGTTCTTGTACAATGTGTACGTTTTTGTATCCAGCTTTTTCGAGGGTTTCAGGAACAGCTGTGATAGATGTACCGTGCAAAGAAGTGAAAACGATAGTCGTATTATCTTTGGCTTCTTGTGTAGCAGCAAAGCTTCCTTTTTTAACACTATTCTCTATAAATGGAACATCAATCTCTTGATCTATTTTCTGAATCAATTCAGTGTTAGCCTCAAACTTAATATCGGCATAATTCAGTGCATTGATTTCGGCAATAATTTCGCCATCTTGTGGAGGAACTAATTGTCCGCCATCTTGCCAATATACTTTATATCCATTGTATTCTGGTGGATTATGACTTGCGGTCAATACGATTCCACAGTGGCAACCTAATTCTTTTACCGCAAACGATAGTTCTGGAGTAGGTCGTAGGCTAGAAAATAGATATACTTTGATTCCGTTAGCAGAAAACACATCGGCTACAATTTGTGCTAGTGTATCACTATTATGTCTGCAATCATAAGCAATTACTGCTTTTGCCTGTTCTCCAGGAAATTGCTGAAGTATATAATTGCTTAATCCTTGTGTGCTTTTTCCTAAGGTGTATTTGTTGATTCGATTTGTTCCGACTCCCATAATACCTCTCATACCGCCAGTACCAAATTCTAAATCTTTATAAAAACTTTCTTTTAGACTTTCGGTATTATTCTGTTGTAATTCTAGAATTTCTTTTTGGGTTTGCGCATCGAAAATTGGTGATAACCATTCCTCGACTCTTGTGGTTATTAAGGAATCTGAAACTTGCATTCTGTTTGGTTTTGATAGCAAAAATACTATTTAATTTTGGTTTGGAAGCTCCTTTAAAAAGGATGCTTACCGTTAAATTTACGTTATATTATTTAGGTAGAAATAAAAGTGTATCCTTCTTGATTGTCTTTAGGCGTTTATGTAAGCTGTTAAAGATGTATTTTTTCAGAAATATTATAGCGTTCTTTATTGCGTTTGCTTGTTAGAATAATTTCACCAAGAAATCCTGCTAAGAAAAATTGAGTTCCTAATATCATAGCGGTAAGCGCAACATAAAACTCTGGTCGCTGTGCAATAAGTCTTCCTTTTGTTTCTATAAATAACTTGTCGATTCCAAGATATACTGAAAAACAAAACCCTACAATAAAAAGAATGGTACCAATAAGCCCAAAGAAATGCATTGGTCTTTTGCCAAAACGAGACATAAACCAGATAGTAATCAGGTCTAAAAAACCATTCACAAAACGACTCATTCCAAATTTAGTTTTACCATACTTTCTTGCCTGATGTAATACTACTTTTTCACCAATTTTATTAAAACCAGCGTTCTTAGCAAGCACAGGAATATAACGATGCATTTCGCCATGTACATCTACGTGCTTGATGACTTGGTTTTTATATGCTTTTAATCCACAATTAAAATCGTGTAGCTTAAGACCTGAAGTTTTTCTTGCTGCAGCATTGAATAGTTTGGAAGGTAGATTTTTGGCAATTACAGAATCATATCGTTTCTTTTTCCAACCAGAAATAAGATCAAAATCATCTTTGGTAATTAGATTGTATAATTCTGGGATTTCTTCTGGATTATCCTGTAAATCTGCATCCATTGTGATTACAACATCACCTAGAGCTTCTGCAAAACCAGCATGTAGCGCCTGAGATTTACCATAATTTCTTAGAAATCGAATCCCTTTTACACAAGGATCTTTTTTGGATAAATCAGCAATAGTATTCCAGGATTCATCGGTACTACCATCATCTATAAAAATGATTTCATACGAAAAAGAGTTAGATTGCATAACCTTAGCAATCCAATTATATAATTCGGTAAGTGATTCCTGCTCATTAAGCAGTGGTATGACCACAGAAATATTCATACTATGTTAATCTTCTTTAGTTTTTAAAACAGCACCAGCAATCAGTGATATTACCGAACCTAAAAATACAAACCAAATGGTATACATAATAACGCCAATATATGACTTACTGGTATCTTGGTTATTAAGATTCTCTTTAACTTGATCTAATTGATCTGGCGAAAATTGCTCGGTAAATCGTATGGTCATATCGGTTTGAAAAGCGGGATCTATATATACATCATATACATATGCCATCGTACAATAACATATTCCAATGATTCCCATAATAATGATGCCTGTTTTTAGTGCATCCAGTATTGTTAAGTGATTTTTTGATTGTTTATACTTTTTAATCGCGTATATGATGATCATTATTTCTAGTATAAAAGCGATAAAGAAAGTAGCATAATAAATTGTGGGAGATACATCTAGAATTCTAGAAATGTAATCAAGAGCAACTCTTGCAATACCTGATAAGATTGCAATACCTATTATGTAATTAAGAATTTTTTTTGGAGAAAAACCCATTAGTTATGTAATAAAATGATTTGGTTGACAAATATAGGTATTCCATTGATAGAAAATATTATAAAAAAAATTGGATTGCTAAGAGAGCAATCCAATTTTATATCTTGATATGTTTATATATTAATGTAAAGGTTCATTCTTTTTAACAACAAGAGACGCTAACAATCCGATAATGATATAAATAAGCATTCCCCAGAACCAGTTTTTAACTTGTGTTCCGATACCAAAAGTATCCTGTTCTTCCATTTGCGTAACTGTTTTTTGGATTTCTTCTTCTGGAACATTAAAGTTTTCCATAAAACCAACAGTCGTTTCAATAGATTTTTCTTTTATAGAAATAGCTGCATCAGGATCTACAACATTAAAAATAAGAATACCTACAATGGTACTAATCAGTGTACCTATAGCTACAGTAATTAGGTAACAAGTAAAAGCTTCTTTAAATGAGATGTATCCACCAAGCAATTTTCTACCTTTTACAGAAGATGATATTCCTAGTCCGACGATAACGAACAATAATACAAATAGTAACCACCATTTTGTAAATAGATCTTGATATGCAACATATCCTATGATTGTAATTATAGAGAGTACAACTCCTAAAATAACACCTTTTGATACTGCACTTGATTTAACAGATTTTTCCATAATTATATTGTTTTGGTTATTTAGATATAACCCATAAGTACACAAATGTACTAAATTGTTACATTTTGCTATGAAAAAGATTTTTTAAAAGAAACAAGATGTATGCGACTAGAGATGGATAGATATAGTGTAAGTAACAGATTTATTGAAACGGATTTCTCTTTTTTCTGATAATAAGACCGCCAATTAGTGAGATTAGAAAGCCAAGAAATAAGTGTTCTGTTAAAGCAATGGTAAGCAAAGCAAGAGGAGAAGTGTATTTTCTAGTAATAGCAATATGCTGATCCATATTTTTTTGAGTGAAATTTGGGAACTTTTCTGCAAGCCGCTTAATCTGAATATCTTCAATTTGAGTAATAATTTCGGGATCAATTACTTGTGTTAGCAGAATTTTCCAAAGAATAACCATCAATCCACCTAATAGTGATATTCCAATACCAATTTTTAATGCTTCTTTTAAACTGATATAACCATTGTTATTTTTTTTATAGACCATTAACCCTAAAATAATAGTGCTTATTGTTATAAAAAAAGAAATAGAAGGAAAAAGTAAGTTTTGTTTTGTATAGTTTTCAGTTAAGTATAACAAGAGGCTAAAGATGATGCCGATTATCCCATAAAGAATACCATATTTTAGGATGTATTTTTTGATTGAAATACTTTTGTTTTTCATCTATTCCTGTTTCCAATTATTAAAAATCTAGATTCTCAAATATAGTAAAATGTTATAAGTAAGTTGCTAAAATCCTCTTTTTCAGCTAGAGAATATTAAAAAAATGACTATATTTACGTTATAGTGTTACGGTTTTACCGTCGAATTTATTGCTTTATACAAGTGTAAATTGGTAAGTCGACACTCATTTTTTATAAGTTGTCTAACTCCCAAAATAATGACAGATGAAAACAAAATTACTATACTTGGCAGGTTTCTTGCTGCTTTTTATTACCTCTTGTTCAGTTGATGAAACCGAAAATGAACTATCAAAAGAAGAAAAAGAATTGATGGTGCAGGAACTTTTTGTATCCTTTTCTAAGAGTGCCGAAAATTCACCTAGTTTTAATAAGTTGATGCAAACGATTCGATCGAAATCATCTTCTACTTGGACAACGGAAGAAATACAACAAATGGAGGAGGATTTTTTAAGCCAACAAAGTATTGTGTTTATTGAATTATACAATAGTGTTGTTGCCTTAAATTTATCTAATGAAGAAATAATTAGCATTATTTCACTGTATAAAATAACTATCAATATAAGTAAAGGAAATAAGACGAATGATGCTTGTAAAGAAATTGTAGCTGCTTCGGAAGGATCTAATTTTTTTGCTTTGGTTGCAGCTTTGTTTTGTGAAAGCAAGGTTGGTACTAGTGATAATGACGAGGATAACAATGAGAATGAAGACGACAACCAAAATCAAAATTGATAACAGGTTTTGTTGTTAAATTCTTTAAATATCTGGAATAATAAGGTTTCTACAATATTAGACGTTATTGAGTTTGCAAAATTACTTTAAGTTTTAGGTAGAATTGATTAAAAATATTTTTATTTAGGAGTTGGTGTTTTATAAAAATTGTTTAAATTTGCACCTCGAAAAATGATAAGATAATACAATGAGAAAAGATATTCACCCAGAAAATTATAGACTAGTTGCCTTTAAGGATATGTCAAATGATGAGGTTTTTTTAACTAAATCTACTGCGAATACTAAAGAAACACTTGAGGTTGATGGTGTTGAGTATCCGTTAGTGAAATTAGAAATTTCAAGAACTTCTCACCCTTTTTACACAGGTAAATCTAAACTAATTGATACCGCAGGACGTATTGATAAGTTCAAAAATAAATATGCTAAATTCAAAAAGTAATTTAGTACTTAAGAAGCATCTAAAGCCTTTCTTTATAGAAAGGCTTTTTTGTTTTTAATGGTTACCGTATTTTTGAATCTGGATTTTCTATTGTACAATCTGAGTAATGTTGTAGCTTTTAAAAACGATATCTAATGCCACACTGAGCTTGCCGAAGTGTGCATAGGTTGCTTTATTGGTCTTCGACAAGCTCAGACTGACATTGTAATCGTTTAATTAATAATATTTATTCTACATACAAACATTTCATTTTATATCTATGAATTATATTCTTTTTGATGGGGCTTCTAGAAATTCACTACTTCCCTTTACCTATACCAGACCAGTTGCAGAGATTAGAATTGGGATTTTAACAATCCGTGAGAAATGGGAGAAGTATCTAGGATATACTACTTCTACTATTACAGAAGAATATCTTAGTGAGAAATTCCCGATGGTAGAATTAGAAGCGAATGTAATGATTAATGCTTCGTATCTGCCAACAGAAAATCTAGTGATTATGGTTAAAAATTTGCAACCTGATCAAGCGATTTTTTATGAAGATGAACCCATTGCATTTTATGCAAAAGAAGATCAAGAAGTTGATTTTGATAGTTATGAAGTGATTCAGTATAACTATGATACATTTACAGTAAAATATACCTGGGATATTTTTTCTAAGAATGATCGAGCAATCAAAGAAGATTTTGAGCTGCTCACCAAAGACAGAAAAAGCCAACCGATTCCTGCAAGCAATAATATCATAGCTCCAGAGAACATATTTCTAGAAGAAGGTGCTACGCTTGAATTTACAACCCTTAATGCTGCTGCTGGTCCTATATATATAGGTAAAGATGCTGAGGTTATGGAAGGAAGTCTTATTAGAGGACCGTTTGCGCTTTGTGATCATGCTACCGTAAAAATGGGAGCTAAGATATATGGAGCTACTACTATTGGACCGCACTCTAAAGTAGGAGGAGAGATAAATAATTCTGTTATTTTTGGGTATTCTAATAAAGGACACGACGGATTTATCGGTAATACTGTGGTTGGAGAATGGTGTAATCTGGGCGCAGATACCAATACATCTAACCTCAAGAATAATTACGCACCAGTGCGTTTATGGAGTTATGAAACAGAAGGTTTTGCAAAAACTGGATTGCAATTCTGTGGATTAATGATGGGAGATCATTCTAAATGCGGTATCAATACGATGTTTAATACAGGAACTGTAGTAGGTGTAAACGCTAATATTTTTGGAAGTGGTTTTCCTCGTAATTTTGTACCTAGTTATAGTTGGGGCGGAAGTAGCGGTTTTACTACCTATTTGACTAAAAAAGCTTTTGAAGTAGCAAAAGTAGTAATGGCAAGACGTAATGTAGAGTTTACAGAAGAAGATCAAAAAATATTCAACCACGTTTTCGAAGAAACAAAAACGTGGCGTAAGAGTTATGATTCTTAATACTACAGCTTACGTATTTTGATTTTTTAATATTCTTTGTTATTCGATTTCATCCTGATATGGATATTGATAGTCTGTTTCGAATTGAATTTCTGAATGGATCATCGGTATATCATTTTCTAAAAACTCTTTTCTAATAATATCTATACATCTATCTGGATCAAAATCATGGTTGTTGTGAAATAAATTATCATTCTTCATACCTGTTTGTTTTTAGAATGTATTTGCTTCTTGCATAAACTCTTTGTAACCCAAATTATAAAAGCTATTGTAAGCATAACATTCGGTTTAACTATGATTATCTATTCTAAGATATCTTGTTATAAGAGAGCATCCTATTACTAATGAATAACTGTTGTTTTTTGTGTAATAACTGGTAGTTATGTTATAAAAGGATAAGAGATTTTGTTGTAGTTACAAGATAATTAGATTTATTTCTTCTCTTTCCAAACTCTTTTAAGTACTAAGAAGTTTTGAGGATTGTTTGTTAACCCTTTTACATTTTTTTGCGTAAAACGAACTACCTGATCATAATATAACGGTACGATCGGAGCATGTGCAATAATGATAGAATCCATTTTTGCGTAATATTGTTCTCGTAATGCTACATCTGTAATAGAAAAACTTTCTTCATATAAACGATCAAAAACTTCGTTTTTAAAATGTGTGTAGTTAGGGCCATTTGGCGTGAAATTCTTACTGTAATAAGGTGATAGAAAATTTTCTGCATCGGGATAATCTGCAATCCAACTTGCTCTAAATACATCTAATTCACCACTCCATTTCTTTTTGCGAATGGTAGATGGTGGCATTACATCTACTATAATAGTTAACCCTATCTTTTCTAATTCTCGTTGGATAAACTCACAAATGCTTTGGTAATTGCTATCAGTGGCAATGCTGATTGTTGGGTTTGTGTTACCAGTAAGTCGTATGTATTCTTTAATAAGTTTGCGTGATTTTTCTGGATTGTATTCATATCCCTTTTGGTTGTTAAACCCTGGTAAACCTTTTGGGATAAATCCACTTGTTGCAGGAGTTCCAACACCATTCTTTAGATAGGTAATCATTTTTTCTCGATCAAAACCATAGTTAATCGCTCTGCGAAGTAGGCTCGATTTTATTTCATCTTTATCTCCATCCAAATAAAAACCAAGGTATTCAGAATTTAGGTAAGACCCCTTAGAAAGATGTACTCGATCTTTATATTTTTCACGAAGCTTACCACTAGGAGTAAGTAATTCGTCCTTATATGAAGCATCAAGACTATTAAGAAAATCAATATTGCCTTTAGCAAATTGAAGAAATTCAGTTTGTTTATCAGGTAAAAATGTGATCGCAACAGCCTCTAGATATGGTAATTGCTTTCCGTTTTGATCTTTTTCAAAATATAGTTCGTTACGACGAAGTACCAGTTTTACGTTTTCTTCCCAAAGTTTAAACTTGAATGGCCCTGTGCCTACTGGATTTGCTCTAAAATCGCTTCCATAAAATGCTACCACTTCTTTAGGAACTACAGAGCAATAACGCATACTCATTAATCCTAAAAAAGCAGGAAACGGTTTTTTAAGTTGCATTTGAAAAGTAGTATCATTGATAGCTTTGTAGCTCTCAACATTTTTTAAAACCCAATTTCCTGGAGATGCAACCTTTGGATCTACAAGCCTATTAAAACTATATTCAAAGTCTTTTGCAATCACAATTCGCGTACTGTCCTTAGTTTTAAATTGTTGGTGTTTATGAAACTTAACATCATTTCTAAGAAAGAAGGTATAGGTTAACATATCTTCAGATAAGGTCCATTTTTTTGCAATATCAGGTTGTATATGTAAAGAATCATCTAGTTGTACTAAACCATTAAATAATTGATTGGTAGGCCAGATAATAGATGGGTTTCTGGCAAAAGCAGGATCCAGAGAATTAATATTAGAATATTCATTATATCTAAATACCTGATGTTCTTTATTTTCCAAAGAAGAATTTCCACAAGAAAAGCATAGGATACCTAGGTAAACGATTATTAAATAGCGAATTATGGAAGTTAATTGATTGATTTTCAATTTTAGTAAACGGATTATTGTTGGTATCTTTGACGGCTTTTAATTAGGATCCTGACTAAGGTCGGAATCTTTTAATTAAAAACAAGTGTAAATATAAACAGATTTCTGCCTTTTGCAGAAATAACATCATATTGTTGATGAGAAAAAAAGTAGCTTTTTATACCTTAGGTTGTAAACTGAATTTTTCAGAAACTTCTACTATAGCTAGAAATTTTACAGATGAAGGCTTTGATCGAGTAGATTTTTCTGAAAATGCGGATATCTATGTGATCAATACTTGCTCTGTTACAGAAAACGCTGATAAAAGGTTTAAAACCATAGTAAAGCAAGCACAAAAAGGAAATCCAGATGCATTTGTTGCTGCTGTAGGGTGTTATGCGCAATTAAAACCAGAAGAACTGGTTGCGGTTGATGGCGTAGATCTTGTATTAGGTGCTACAGAAAAGTTTAAGATTACTGATTATATAAATGACCTTTCTAAAAATGAATTTGGAGAAATACATTCTTGTGAAATAGAGGAAGCAGATTTTTATGTAGGTAGTTATTCTATAGGAGACAGAACAAGAGCTTTTTTAAAAGTTCAGGATGGATGTGATTATAAATGTACATACTGTACCATTCCTTTGGCAAGAGGTATTTCTCGTAGTGATACGTTAGAAAATGTATTACAAAACGCTAAAGAGATTTCTGCACAAGGTATTAAAGAAATTGTATTAACAGGAGTTAATATTGGTGATTACGGTAAAGGAGAGTTTGGTAATAAAAAACATGAACATACTTTTTATGAATTAGTACAAGCATTGGATCAGGTGGATGGAATAGAAAGATTGCGAATTTCATCAATAGAGCCTAATTTATTGAAAAATGAAACTATAGATTTTGTTTCTAAATCAAGAACATTCGTTCCTCATTTTCATATTCCGTTACAATCGGGGAATGATGAAATTTTAAAATTGATGCGTCGCAGATACCTTAGTGGTTTATATGTGGATCGAGTAGCTAAGATTAAAGAAGTAATGCCGCACGCATGTATCGGAGTAGATGTGATTGTAGGATTTCCTGGAGAAACTGATGATCATTTTTTGGATACCTATAATTTCTTATCAGAATTAGATATTTCTTATTTGCATGTATTTACCTATTCTGAAAGAGAAAATACGGTAGCAGCATCCTTAGAAAATGTTGTTCCGATGGATGTACGTAAGAAAAGAAGTAAAATGCTACGTGGGTTATCTGTTAAAAAAAGAAGGGCTTTTTATGAAAGCCAATTAGGAACTGAAAGAACTGTTTTATTCGAATCAGAAAATAAAGAAGGGTATATTCATGGGTTTACAGAGAATTATGTGAAGGTAAAAATGCCTTGGGATCCTACTTATGCAAACACTTTACATAAGGTGATACTTTCTGATATTGATGATGATGGAATGGTGAGATTTCAGTTTGTGGATGTAAAAGCAGATGCTTAAAAGTTAAAATTTGAAATAAAAAAAAACCTGCATATAGCAGGTTTTAATTTTTTAGATAGCATTGCTTCCTATATGTTGATACCAACAGGAAGTAAGTCTTTGTATTTTCTTCTATTCTTTCGCATAAATTTAGCGATTATAGGGCTAGTAGGAACAAGTCTAATATTACGATCTTCAATAATATTAAAAACAGCTACTATAAAATCTTCAGAATATCCTTTTTCTATTTGCTCTTCGCTCATTACGAGTTTAGTAAGGAATATTTTTCTTTCTTGTTGAGCATATTCAATCTTAGATTTTTGACCTTCAATAGTGGTTTCGAATTGTCTTAAAAATTCGTTGTCCACTATTTCTAATTCCACATCGCTCATGTTCTCCATATTTTTTTAATTTACTATTTAATAAAAAATTAAAAGGGGTTTGTCAAAACGTATAGTTTTTCAATTTTCAGTAATAAGGAAGCTTACCATAAATTAATCTCAAATTTAAATTGTATTTTGTTTATACTTTTTTTGCACCTAACTAAGATTTGTTAGTTAAAAAAATCCCTTTTACAATAATTTAATACTCAGTTTACTTTTTTCTAATAAAGTATTACTATAGTTTTGAGGTGCAAAGATAAGAAAATTAGCGTTTTAAACGTATAAACCATTGTTAAAATACCTAGTATGGAGGAAGTTACCCATATTTACTTTGTTCCAGGGATGGCGGCCGATGTTTCCATTTTTGAATTCATAGATCTTCCTGAAGAAAAATATAAGATTCATTTGATACCATGGAAGATTCCTGAGAAAACTGAATCCATTGAAGCGTATGCAAAAAGAATGTGTGCAGAAGTAGTGCATAAGGATTGTGTACTTGTTGGAGTTTCTTTTGGAGGTATTATGGTTCAGGAGATGAGTAAGTATTTGAGAGTTAGAAAATTGATTATAATTTCAAGTGTTAAAAGCAGGTATGAATTACCTAGAAGAATGAGGTTGGTAAGAAAAACAAAGGCATATAAATTGATGCCTACTTCATTAGTTTCTAAAATAGATAATTGGGAAAAATTAGCATTTGGTGATTTTGCTAAGAAGAGAGCAGTAATGTACCAAAAGTATTTATCCGTAAATGATAAGACATATTTAGATTGGGCAATTGAGAATATCGTATGCTGGAATCAGGAAACCCCAATTGAAGGAATTGTTCATATTCATGGCGATAAAGATATTGTTTTTCCGATATCTCATATACAAAACTGTATAAGAGTGGAAAAGGGGACGCATGTGATGATAATTAATCGTGCAAGATGGTTTAATCAGCATTTACCAGAAATAATTGATAATTAATTGCCAATAATCCAATATTTTACGTTATTTTGGAAATTATAGAAATTATTCCCCAATAAAATCTACTTAATGATGAAGATGATAAGAAAAGTATTCGTTTTTTTAGGCGCATTATTTACCTTCGGGATATTAGTAAATGCGACCCAACAAGAACCTCAAAAACCAATTGCCCAAGAACTTTTAGAAGAAAAACTGATCAACGACTATAATGTCTATGCAGTACCTATGCCAGACAATATGAATTTTGCAGGTGAATTGGTTCCTGTAGAAAATCCTGATATCAGGGAGCGAATGGATCGAGAACTTTTGGTTAATACGTATTGGCAATCTAATGGGTTATTACTTTTTAAAAGAGCTAATAAATACTTTCCGATTATAGAACCTATTCTAAAGGAAGAAGGAGTTCCTAATGATTTTAAATATTTAGCAGTTATAGAGAGTAGTCTTACACAAGCAGTTTCTCCTGCAAGAGCTACTGGCTTTTGGCAAATATTAAAAAATACAGGAAGAGAATATGGTTTAGAGGTCAATGATAATGTAGATGAAAGATATCATATAGAAAAATCTACCAGAGTAGCGTGTAAGTATTTAAAAAATGCAAAAGAACGTTTTGGAAGTTGGACTTTGGCTGCGGCGGCTTATAATGCAGGTCCTGCAGGGATTAATAGGCAATTAAAAAAACAGAATGCAAAATCATATTATGATTTGCTATTAGGACAGGAAACTGGAAGATATGTGTTTAGAATTACTGCGGTAAAAGAAATACTAAGTAATCCTAAGAAATATGGATTTAACTTTACTAAGGATGATTTATACGAATATATCCCAACTTTTAATGTATTGGTAGATAAGCCTGTAGCTGACTTTAATGAGTTTGCTGCAAAGTACAATATCAACTACAAAATTTTAAAACTTCATAACCCTTGGTTAAGAGAAGCACATCTTAACAATGGAACAGGTAAAGAATACTTGATCAAAATTCCTAGAGAAGGATACTATAAGACCACAGTAGGTCAATAGAGGTTTAAAATAATTCTACCTTTTTAGAGGCTGATATCTACAATTATTGTAAAATTGTAGTATGGATGCATTAACAGTACTCTCGTTAGTAGTAATAGGCTTATTGGCTGGTTTTTTAAGCGGTACCATGGGTATAGGTGGTAGCGTAGTTATGATACCTTTGCTCATTTTATGGGTTGGTTTTACTCAGCACGAAGCGCAAGGCACCAGTCTTGCTGTTTTATCAGTTCCTGTAACATTATTAGCAGCATTTAACTACTATAAAGAAGGTCATGTAAATTGGAAATTCGCAGCTATTATAGCGGTTACATTTATTTTAGGAGGATATCTAGGAAGTAAACTAGCGATTTCTATAAATCAAACTGTTCTTAAAAAAATATTCGGAGGGGTTCTTTTAATCGTAGCGATAAAAATGATTTTTGGCAAATGAGAACCTATAAGAACTTGTTTGTTTAATTCTTGTTTTGATTATCTATAGAATCTTTTTCTCTTCGATAACGCTCGTATTCTTCATCAATATCTCGTTCTTCTTGAGTTCTTTTATCTCTTTTTTTAGACTCTTTTTTATCTTCTTCAACCTTAGGAGCTAGCTCACCTTTTGCATCAAGATCAGCAATTAAAAGCGAAACACCTTTGGATAAAGAATTATAGTGAATAGTATAAGAATTACTAAGAGTCTCACTAGAATGATGGGTAACAATTTTACGAATATCCAATAACTTTTTTTCATTATCCATAAAATACATCATAGGAAATCCTAGTGAATGTTTTAGGTTGTTAATGATATATGAGTTTTGATTGGTCAGCTCATTAACATAAAGTAATTGAATATTTTCACTGTATTCGCCTACCTTTTCTTTAAGTCTTTCTTTGGTATCCCAAAAAAGTACAATAAAATCTATTTGATCGTGGAACTTGTCAGAAAGGTCATTTAAAGCAGGTATTTCTCCAATACCAGGAACACACCAAGTAGCGTAGGTTATTAGAAAGATAGGTTTTTCGATATCTGCAAAAGAAATAGGTTCTCCTTTTAAAGGGGTCATCTTAAAATCATCCATATACGTACCAACTAAATGGTTTTGTACTAATGAGTCAAATAGAAATTTGGCATATTCAAGATCTTGGTCCTTGAAAGCTTCGTTACTTTTTTGATTGTATTTTTTAATATGAGCTGCAACAGCTATAGAAAAAGGAATTTTCCTTTCTAACTGAGCAAAAGTATTTCCAAAATAAAAAAAGAGTATTCCTAGAATTAAAATTTTCTTCATTACAACTTAATTACGGTAGCTAATGTACTATAAAGTCTTTAGAAATAACAGTTTTAGCTTGCCAAAACCATTCTTTTCTATTTTCTAGATCCAACTTATATAGCCTTTAGAACTACTTGATAACGCAATTATAGGTACAATTAGTGTGCCTAAATCTTTTTCATTTGCTGTTTCATCATACTAATCTGATCCTTCAGCATACCGTGTTTATCTAATTTTTTAGCTTCAGTAAGTAAACCTTGTGCTTCTCTTTTTCTTCTCTTGGTCATTGCAATACCTGCCAGATTCAGTTTAGCAACGGCTAAATCCTGATTCATAGATAACCCTAATTTTATGGCTTTCTTTAAATATTTTTCAGCTTGGGTAATATTCGTTTGTGACATCATAATACCAAGAAGATAGTTGTAATACCCTTGTTGCTTAGTGGTAAGAGCGCTTTCTGGGTTCTTGATTCTGTCTAACCATTTTTTCGCTCCAGGAAAATCTTGTTTACGTAATCGTAAGAAAGCAAGAAGAATTAATTCATTTTTAAAATATAAAAAGACAAAAATTGAAGCTAATAAAATCAGCATAATTCCATTACCGATATATCCTTCTATCATTTGCCAAACGGCTGTTCCAACAATTAATGCTGCGATTACTAGTTTAATATTTTTATTGTACATGAAATGTATTATTTTTTTGTCGCGGCAAAGGTAATAAAAACAATTAAAAATATTTTGATATTTAGGTTTGTGAAAGTAAAAACTCTTCGTATATTTGCCCGCAGTTTTGGGAGGAGATGCCTAAAAGTTTTACAAAAAGATATTTCAAGAAGATATATAAAGATAGATAGCAATGAAAAGAACGTTTCAACCATCGAAGAGAAAGAGAAAAAACAAACACGGTTTTAGAGAGCGTATGGCTTCTGCTAATGGTAGAAAGGTCCTTGCTCGTAGAAGAGCTAAGGGTAGAAAAAAGCTATCTGTTTCTTCAGAACTAAGACATAAGCACTAATGATTTTAGTGCAGTGAAAATATTAAGGTGTTACTTTTAGGAGTAACGCCTTTTTTTATATCTAGTCGATTCCTAAGTTATTTTTAAAATTTCAATACCAACACCAAAATGCCAAAAAACGAAAAACTCAAAAGTATATTGATCATCGGATCAGGACCAATTATCATTGGTCAGGCCTGTGAGTTTGACTATTCAGGATCACAAGCTTTACGTTCTTTACGAGAAGACGGAATAGAAACGATACTAATCAATTCTAATCCGGCAACTATTATGACAGATCCGTCGATGGCGGATCATGTATATCTAAAGCCGTTGAATACTAAATCTATTATCGAGATTCTTAAAGAACATCCACAGATTGATGCAGTATTGCCTACTATGGGAGGACAAACAGCATTAAACCTTTGTATCGAAGCAGATGAAAAAGGTATCTGGAAAGACTTTGATGTAGAGATTATAGGTGTTGATATTGATGCGATTAATATTACAGAAGATCGTGAACAGTTTAGAGAGTTAATGCTGAAAATTGGTATAGGCATGGCACCACAAGCTACAGCAGGATCTTATCTTAAAGGAAAAGAAATCGCTCAAGAATTTGGCTTTCCTTTAGTGATTAGAGCATCCTATACCTTAGGTGGAGCTGGAGCTTCTTTTGTATATAAAGAAGAAGAATTTGACGAATTATTGACTAGAGGATTAGAGGTTTCTCCTATCCACGAAGTAATGATTGATAAGGCATTGATTGGATGGAAAGAGTATGAGTTAGAATTATTAAGAGATTCTAATGACAACGTAGTAATCATTTGTGCCATCGAAAATATGGACCCAATGGGGATTCATACAGGTGATTCTATTACTGTTGCTCCAGCAATGACACTTAGTGACAAAACGTACCAACGTATGCGTGATATGGCAATCCATATGATGCGAAGTATTGGTGATTTTGCAGGAGGTTGTAACGTGCAGTTTGCAGTAAGTCCAGATGAAAATGAAGAAATTATTGCCATTGAGATTAATCCTCGTGTTTCTCGTTCTTCAGCTTTGGCATCTAAAGCTACTGGATATCCAATTGCAAAAATTGCAGCGAAGTTGGCGATTGGGTATACCTTAGATGAATTGGATAATCAGATTACTAAATCTACATCCGCTTTATTTGAGCCTACTTTGGATTATGTAATCGTAAAAATACCTCGTTGGAACTTTGATAAATTCGAGGGATCTGATCGTAGACTAGGATTACAAATGAAGTCAGTAGGTGAGGTGATGGGAATTGGTCGTTCTTTTCAAGAAGCGCTACATAAAGCTACTCAATCTTTAGAAATTAAGAGAAATGGTCTTGGTGCCGATGGAAAAGGATATAAGAACTATGATCAAATTATAGAAAAACTAACTTATGCAAGTTGGGATAGAGTGTTTGTGATCTATGATGCGATTCAAATGGGAATTCCATTAAGTAGGATTCATGAGATTACTAAAATAGATATGTGGTTCTTAAAGCAATATGAAGAATTACATTTATTAGAAAAAGAGATCTCTACCTATACGATTCAGTCATTGACTAAAGATTTGATTCTCGAAGCAAAACAAAAAGGATTTGCGGATAGACAAATTGCTCATATGTTGGGTTGTTATGAAAGTGAAGTATATAATAGAAGAGATGAGTTAGGTATTAATAGAGTGTATAAACTAGTAGATACCTGTGCAGCAGAATTTAAAGCGCAAACTCCTTATTTCTATTCTACGTTTGAAGCGGAAATCGAGACTGCTGATGGCGCAGTTACAGTAGCTAACGAAAGTGTTGTAACAGATAAAAAGAAAATAGTTGTATTAGGTTCTGGTCCAAATCGTATTGGGCAAGGAATCGAATTTGATTACTGTTGTGTTCACGGAGTATTAGCCTCTGCAGAATGTGGATATGAGACGATTATGATTAATTGTAATCCAGAAACGGTGTCTACAGATTTTGATACTGCGGATAAATTATATTTCGAACCAGTTTTCTGGGAGCACATTTATGATATAATCAGGCATGAGAAACCAGAAGGTGTGATTGTTCAGTTAGGAGGGCAAACAGCCTTGAAACTTGCTGAAAAATTAGATCGTTACGGAATTAAAATTATTGGTACAACGTATCAATCTTTAGATTTAGCTGAAGATAGAGGAAGTTTTTCTACATTATTAAAAGAAAATAATATTCCTTATCCAGAATTTGATATCGCAGAGACTGCTGATGAAGCATTAGAGGTAGCTGATCGATTGGATTTCCCGATTTTAGTGCGTCCATCATATGTTCTAGGAGGTCAGGGAATGAAAATTGTAATCAATAAGCAGGAGTTGGAAGAACATGTAGTTGATTTACTTCGTAAAATACCAAACAATAAATTATTGTTAGATCACTATCTGGATGGTGCTATTGAAGCTGAAGCAGATGCGATCTGCGACGGAGAGAATGTATACATTATAGGTATTATGGAGCATATAGAACCTTGTGGAATTCATTCTGGAGATTCTAATGCCACTTTACCTCCTTTTAATCTAGGAGAATTTGTAATGCAACAAATTAAAGATCACACGCATAAAATTGCCTTAGCATTAAATACTGTAGGATTAATAAATATACAGTTTGCAATCAAGGATGATATCGTATATATTATTGAAGCAAACCCAAGAGCTTCGAGAACGGTACCTTTTATCGCTAAAGCATATGGAGAACCTTATGTAAATTATGCAACCAAAGTGATGTTAGGAGAGAAGAAAGTTACAGATTTTGATTTCAAACCACATTTGGACGGATATGCAATCAAACAACCAGTATTTTCATTTAACAAGTTCCCGAATGTAAATAAGAAACTAGGACCAGAAATGAAGAGTACTGGAGAGAGTATTTTATTTATTGATGATCTTAAAGATGATCAGTTTTATGATCTATACTCTAGACGTAAGATGTATTTGAGTAAGTAATTACAATAACATATATAGATATAAATCCCGCTTTATGGCGGGATTTTTTTATTTCTATAATAATAATTCAATAAGCAAACAGAAGCCTTAAATTATTACCTAGAATTTATATAATATTTTTCGATATCAAAAAAAACTAACTTTTTTGGGTAACATTCTGGTTTCTCGATACACTTACCTATAGAAAATGTAAACAAAGGATACAATCAGGAATAAAAAACGCAAAATTATTTATAAGATCGGTAACAAAATTTTGATCATAAATGGTTGTTAAGCATGGAGATTCCTATGAATTTGACCCATCCATTCCTGTTTAAATTGCGCATAGTAAAACAGGTTCTAAAAAGAGCGGTTTTGTGATTATAAAAGTATAAAAAATATTATTGTTTTTTTCTTTTTC
>NZ_JARYGY010000007.1 GCF_029906345.1 Aquimarina mycalae
TTATTTAATACACGCTCTTTTTAGGGGTGGGTCAATTTAAACAGGAATACCCAGGTCACTTTAAATAGGATTCAATGGGTCACTTTCGCAGGATTAAGTGGGTCAGTTTGGCAAGAATTTCCATACAATGATCTAATTATATCGGAACATAAGTATGGTTTCGGAGGTAAAGAAGAAAATGATGAACTTGGGTTAGAATGGTTGGATTTTGGGGCACGAAATTATAATTCTGCAATTGGAAGATGGATGAATATCGATAATATGAGTGAAGATTATGCTGAATGGAGTCCATATAATTATGCTCTCAATAATCCTATTTATTTTATTGATCCTGATGGGAATAGTGCAACCGATGTGTGGTTGTATGATATTGATACAGATCAGTTAACCTGGGTTAGTGATGTAGGAGGAAGTGAAGTGCAGTTTGTAGGTATTACTAATAGTAATAATGATGATTTGGGGATGGCTTCCGTTTATGGAAGTCAAGTTTATGTAGCTGAACTTGAAAATAGTGTTTTTGTTTCCAGTTATGATGCAACTTCGGATATTCCAGCAGGATATAATTCAAATACAGGATATAATTACACAGGATTAGACTTGAAAAAACGAAATGAATTAAAGGAGTTAGGAGGTGTATTTTGGGGATTAATAAGAGAAAGGGAAACCTCAGGAGTTGCTGAACCGATTCACAGTAAAACGGGAGTCGATGCTTATATAAGAAAATGGGGGACTAATTCTGCATTTTGGCATGGTGCTGAACATTATTTTTCGGCAGATGGAGGAACTAGAGGAGTTGCTCAAAGAGGTTACAATGCTCTTAAAAGGCAAGGTTCATCCTTTAGAGATGCTTTAGATGGATCTAAGTCATCCGCTAGAAAAGTTTTAAGAAACTCAGCCAAATCTTCACTACGAAATGCACCAGCTTTTAGGTCAATTTCGGGAAATACTACTGCTAAATCAGGTTCTATAAGTAAATCTGTAAGTACATCTGTTTCTGGAGCAAGTAGTCAGACGCAAGCTAAAGTGATTAAAAATTCTTGGAATAGCTTTTTAAACCTTACGAAAGGCACATATTCTGGCAAAAACTGGTTAAAAAAAGCTTCTAGTGATTATAAGAAACTTCAAAGTAGTACCAAAAACTAGTAATTAAAAATATTAAATCTTGAAGTATCCGTATTCAAAAAAACAGATACTTCAAGATTGATTGGAAGCTTTAAGTTTGGACAATTTGTCAAATATTTATATAGTTTTGTGAAAATATTATAGTTTATTGAACACGATGATAAATCAATAATAATTGATGAGGCAAAAAAAACATAAATATTTAGATTTTTATGATGGCATAGTATGTTTTAAAAAATTAAATTTATTACCAATGATTTTAAGAGTTTATTGTAAGGATTGTTTAAAACCGAATAGAATTAGCAGCAATGCTTCGGATAGAGTTCAGTTGTCTAAAGAAAAGGGAGATCTGATTGAATTAAAATGTAAACATTGTTCTAAAAATCAAAAATACTCTCCTAATGATGTAATAGGTGAAAATGGTGTGTTAAATTTAATTCTATTGATTGGTATGATTCTTGGTACTATTACATTAGGCATCTTTCTTTTAAAATATGTTAATAAAGGTGGGGTTTATTCTTTGTATATTATACCAGTAGGAATTGTAATTCCTAGTTTAATTTATTTTGTTTGGTTGCTTGAAGAAAAGAAAAAAATTAGATTGTTTAACAAGTTTAGAAGATAGTTTTTAATGAAACGTATATTTTTAATTATTGTTTTTATTTTTTGTTCTATATCAGCAAATTGCCAAGTAAATAATGAGCAAGAAATATTTTTAAAAAAACCATCGGAGAGTGAAAAAATATATAATAATTATGTTGTAGATCAAAAAGCAACATTTAAAGGTGGAGAATCCGAATTATTCAAATTTTATAAAAAAAATTCGAAGTTTAAAGTAAAGAATTTCGAAGTTCCTAGTAAGTCTGTATATTTCAATTTGTATATAAATGAAAAAGGCAAGGTTTATGACTATAAAATAATTAAATCTATTGGTGCGGATTATGAAGAAGAAGTGACAAGGCTAATAAGTCTAATGCCTAATTGGGAACCAGCTATTAACAAGAAGGAACGAATTAAGGTTGTAGTATTTGATTTCATCACTTTTGAGTAAGGTATATACAACATTAATTAACGTGAATTCGAGATAATCTTATCCAATTCTATATAGATTATCAATATTAATATTGGGCTTTGTTGGGTATTAAGGAATAGACGATTACCAGATATTAAATTGATAATCGTTTTATTGAACTTAAGCGTTAAGTTTATATTTGAAAAAACTCTCCGAATTCATAATTCTTTGATGTAATTCAATTTCATTGAATATTATCTTAGGAGGTAATCTTTCTATAGATTCTAATATTTCTATTAAACCTTCTCTATCACTTGTGTCATATAAAGTTTCTCCATTTGGTTTTTCTCCAATAATCCAACAGTTTGCTCCTCTGCCAACTTCAGCACTAAATTCAACAGGAAGGTTACATTTTGCAACGCACTTTATGTAGATATCTTCATTATATTCCAAACCAAAGCCTTCAGATATAACACCTAAAATTTGATTTGGTCTGTTTAATATCTCATCTATACATTTATCAGAGTTTTCAATTTTAATGCTTTTTAATAATTTCTTTAGCTTAGGAATATTATTAAAAACCTTTGACTCATTCGATTTTTTATATGTATTCAATTTCATCGGTTTATTGAACTTTTATTTTATCTCTATTCTTAAATCAGAAGGAGCATTTTCACAACTTATTTTCACATCATGATTTTTATAAGTATTCACTCCGCAATTAATATACTCTTCCATTACATCTCCTAAAATCTCTATAACTTCAACTTTAGGATTCTTTTTCTTATGTTCTTTAAATGGAATTATAATTTGAGGGTATTTATTAATTTCCCATATGTCCTGACTTATCATTTTGATATAAGGCTTTCTAGTATAATATGCTAAAACAGCACCTAATCCTAGAAGCAATATTCCTATATAAATAAGAATATTGGTAAGTATATTGTTTTCAATTACATTCCTTAATACCTGACCTCCAAGAGATAATACAAAACCTAGTAATTGTAAGAATAAGTTACGTCTTTCTTTATTCATCGTTTTATTGAACTTTTGATTTATTGAAAACGAAAAAATATATCCCTATTCCAAGGGTAATCAAAAAGAATAATAGAAAATAGGGATATGGTATATTTATCCCAATAAAATGAACATCATATTCAGTTAAAGGAATAATATTTCTTAAACTTCTTCTTTTAGAAATACCACCGTAAAAATCTTTTGTTTGTATTCCATAAAATAACATTAGTATTGAAAACAAAATTATTATGAATGGTACTTTTTTATTTGATTTTATTTGCATTTCTATTTATTGAACTTTAAAATATGTTTACATGTTATTTAAGTTTAATACATCTAATAGACCTTTCCCAAAATCAGTTAAAACATAAGCGTATTCTGTATCTCGAATTTGATAATAAGAATAATTACTTTCTTTATTTCCGATCTCTCCTTTCTGAAACAGTCCCTTTTGTATCCTTGGTAATACTACTTCATTTTTATCTAATAATTCATGTGTTTTAACCACTTCCGAATAAATTAAAGAGTATTGATCTTCAAAAGCATCTAACCAATCATTTCTATCAAATGTTTCCCAAACATCAAATTTTGCTAATAACGGATTCCTATTTTGCCTAGTCTGTTTAATAATACCTAGCATTTCCAAGTTTTCAATAGATAACTTTACGGTCTTAGAATTAATTAACTGCTCATTGACTTCTTTTGGAAAATTAAATAACTCTCTTCGCGTCTCCTTAAATTCATGAGAATTGTGAGCCAGAAAAAGGGATTTTATGTAACCGTGGTTTCCAAGATGTTTTAGAATTATTGATTCATCATAAGACATCTCTTTAAGAACATTAACATATCGCGGATGTACTTTATTAATAGTATTTATATGCGCTGCTTTAGTAAATAGGGTAATAAATAAATCTGCCAAATCTTCATTAGTAACAACAGTTAAGTGATCAATAATATTTGCAGCAATTTCTCTTGGTGGAGTTATTAATTTTCCATCAGGAATTTTAATTAGCTTCTCTTTAAGTGCTTTGAGATTTCTTTCAAATAAAAGTTTGGCACCTTCACTCCCCAATTTTAAAAAAAGTAAAGGCGTTAATGAAAATTCAATAATTGTTTTAACACCTGAACCAATCTCTTTTAAACCAGGTTGGAATAGATCGGGATATGTTAATTTGACTAATTCCATTGAATTTTCACTTAAGGAACCAATTCCAAATATATCTAAACCATTTTTTCGTTCTTTACTCATCGTTTTATTGAACTTTAAAATTTTTTACTTTTTGCCACGACTTGAAATTCATCCTCATACAATATCATATCAGGTTTATCAGTCTTTAATACTCTAGTATTCACATCATTTTCCTCAAGAATCGTGACTAAATCCCACATTTTATTTATGAATTCCTGAGCTGTGTCTTTAAACCATGCCACAGCCTCTTTGGGAATATTTTTTCTAGAGTATGGGGGTACAGGCAAATTATCATTAAAATATATAAATGTGTCCTCTAGAAAACCTATCTGGTAATCGAATAGTTGATTCTTGTCTTTTAGTATCTGTAATTCAGTAAAAAGCCCGTTCTGATTTCTGGCTTCTTCTGAATCTACACTTGCTACAAACCTCAAATACGTCATCGTTTTATTGAACTTTTTTTGTTATTTCGGAAAATGAAAAGCCATTATTTCAGTATATACCAATTTCCCTTTATCTTCTGGGAAATGCAATAAATAAGAAAAAGATGTTTCATCATTTGCTCCCACATATCGTATATAGTAGTCATGTTTTGGAATAGTAGTTTTGATTGTTTCGATAACAGTAGAAAAATCTTTGTTTTCGACAAACAGTATTATAGCAACCTTGCTATCCCTCCATGTTAAATACCTGTCAAATAATTGATTGACAGCATCTTTTAAGGCAATGGCTCCTTTCCATTTTTTACATTCGGCAATAAACAAATTAGTGCCATCAATATGTTTAACTAAGATATCTGTACGTCCCTCCTTGTTGAATGTCTCACCTGTTACTGTAGCATTGTCAAACTTAAATTCAAGAAATGGTAAAATATAATCTCTAAGACCTTCCTCGTCTAGACCTCGATATATCTTCTTCTTTTTCTCTACAGATTTATAGATTAAATTTATAGTATTCAGGATTTTATTATAAGTTTTATTTTTTAATTGTGGAATTTTGGAATATGAATTTTCTTTGGAATTCAAAACTTGATCTTGTTCTGGTAATATAGAAACTACAGGGGCATATATTACTTTGTCAATCGAAGAGTCTTCTTGCAAGTCCAAAGATTCAATAAAAGATTTTTCATTTTGTGCACTCATTAATCTTTGATTAAAAATATTCTCAAATTTGGATTCCAGCCCGCCCAAATACTCAGACAAATCTTTATTGATCTTTTGATAATTCTCTTCAATAAATTTTATGATACCTTTCTTCGCCAATTCAAACTTTGCTTTTGATTTTCCAGCAATTTTAAATTTTCCCTTGATAATACCCTTCTTCAAAGATTCTGAATCAACTTTGTACAAATTATCATTATTATTGACACTTAGGGCAAAATTACTAGGCTTATAAGACAATAACTTATAATATCCTTCGAAAGGAATTGAATAAGTAAAGGAATAAACATCCATTTTATTTCTTACTCCGGTTCTAATTTCAAAATTTTTTCCCTCTTTGTTTTCTAAAGTAACTTGTAACTTATCAAATTTTATGCTTAATGGCTCAAAGGAATATTTATCAATATAATATTCCTTAAGCTTCAGGTAATTAACACCCAAAATATACTCGTCAGTATGTCTATCTATTTCTGTTTTTATTTGATGTACATATTCAGGAAAAATTGTTATTGCCGTTCTTGAGCTGAAAAGATTGATAAATTTCATCGTTTTATTGAACTTTATTTTCTTGTAACATTGTTGAATCAATCATATGTAGAGCGAACCTTCTTTTATGTTCTAAATCATTAAATTTTTTTCCTTGTGATAATTCTAATAATTTTTCCAAGACCTTTTTACTATTATCTGATTGTTCAATAAACATTACTCTTTCTGGTTTATGTAAAAACAAATGAAATAAAGATACATAGTGTTGATTTTGAATCAAATTGATTAAAGATATTGTTTCCTTATTATTCTTTTGAACAGTTCTTATATGTTTAAGAGTTTCTAAAACATAAAGAGCATAGTTTAATTTATGGGTTTCGTTTTTGAATATTTTGTCATTGTTAGACTTTTCTAAAACTTCATAAATCTCAGATAAAAAAGAGGTGGACTCTAATTTTTTTAAAATCCCTCTATTCTCAAGAACTTCCTCAGTAATGTGAAAATTAACCTCAATAAATCCTTTTAATTTTTCTATATCCATCGTTTACTTAGACTTTAAGCAGTTGTAATTAAAAGCTTTTTAGTTTCCTCACAATGCATTTCTATAACATCAAATTCTATAAGTTTTCCTATATAATTTTTCCTTATTATTTGATACCAACCATCAGACCATTTCTTAAGTAATTCAGGTGTAAGATTTATAATATAAGGATAATCTTCTATTGATAGATCTTCATCGTTCATCCAAATAGTGTCTCCTAGTCTAAGTTCTTTCGCGAAACTTAATTCTAATTGTAAGTTACATTCTGTTAAATCGTTGAATCTGATATTATCAGGAATCAAATAGTCTGATGTAACATCTTTTAATATTACTTTTTCTATATGCATTAATCAATTATTTGAATTTTATTCTAATAGTTACTGTCATTTTTCCATATTATTACAGGAAATCATATGTATAATATGGCTATCTTTAAATCAATGCAACTGCAATTGATAGTATTATTTTCTTCTTACAATTACAGTCATATTCTCTTCCTTATTTGAATTTTCTAAATATTCTTGTTGCATTTTGTCAATTTCGGCGTTATCAAAAATGTTATTCTTATTAGCAACTTGTTTAATCCATTCTTTCATTAATAAAATCTCCTTACTACTATATAACGCACTTTTAATGTCAATATATAAGTAATCATATGTTTTTTTAGGAAGAAGTTCATAGAAATCTTCTTCTTTAAAAAAATGTTTGAAATAACTGAAATCTCCATTCAAACTATGCTTCCAAGAATGATTGGTAAAAAGTAGAATGCTACCTGATCCAATATTTTTTTCGATCTCGGTAATAAACTCTTTAGCTTCTTTTAGATCCAAGAAATGAAGCAAATTTGAAACAATTACTCCGGTAAAAATTAGTTTAGATAATTCTAATTCTGAATTCGGAAATCTTTCAGTGTAAAAAGTAATTTCATTCTTTGACTTTATCTTTTCAATTCTTCTTTTTAATGCATCTATTTGTATTGGTTCATCATCAATTGCAAAGAGCTGGTGATTGGAATTTTTACAAAAGTCTATTAGATATGGGCTCTGTCCACATCCAATATCAACTATCTTTCCTTTTTTTTGTGGATGGTAAACATCCATTAAATTCCTGAAGTTTTTAAGAAGATCATCATTTGTATAATACTTCTCATAAAGTTCCCAGTATATCTTTAGTTGTTCATTCATTTGAATTCCTATCGTTTTATTGAACTTTTAAATTTGTACACCTTACGCCATGTACAAGTATGCCATTAAGTTTTATATCGAATTTGTATGCATTAAGATTTTCGCCTTGATACATTCTTTTTTCTGATTTATTACAAATGATGACTTCAACATTTTTAGCTATAACATCCCCAGATAAATTTCTTTGCTCTGTTATCAAAATAGCTTTTACACCTGACCAATTACTCGAGCTTATTTCTTCATATTTATCTTCTGTTATCATCGTTTTATTGAACTTTATTTATCTTGAATCTTTAATAACTATAAAGTTATTTAGAACTCCAATGCATTTGAAAACTGTTGGATCGTTATAATTCCTATTTTTATTAATCTCGAATATTGAGAAAATGAAAAAATCTACTGTTTTCCCACCATGAGTTTCAACATAAGATTTCCTACTACCTTTGGCTATAAGATATTCCTTGAAATCAGAGTTACTTGGATTTGTAAAAACTAAGATTATTAATACCGAAATAGATATGATTAACAACTTGTTTTTGAACAACTTCATTTCTATTTTGCTTATCGTTTATTTGAACTTTTAGGTTCTCTTTTTTAATTTCTTGATTACTCATTTTTTCTACTTTGATAACATCCCCATCAATTAATACTAGCACCATTTATACTATTTCGATAGAGGTTGTTATCGAATGAAATACATAGTTTTTCATCATAATACCATCAAATTTTCCGTCCTCATTTATCCAAATTTGACGAACGTTGTGAAAAACATTCCTGTCGAGTGGAAATTTAGCGTTTGGATTATGATAAATTGTTAAACTTTCATTCCAATCTTCAATCGATTTCCCTTTTTCTACTTGATAAGTAAAATCCTTTGCCGGTGCATTTGGCTTACTATCATCAAATTTAGAACCTATGCGGAAGATCATAAGTTCTTTTTCTGACAATTTATGTTCATACCCCATTCTGTTGAATTTGTGTAAATCACAATTATTTGAAAAAATTATAGCACTAACATTTTCGGTATCTGGCTGAGAAAAAAAATGTGATGGAATTTTTTTATCGTCATTTGTATGCTCCTTTACTATTTCTGTTTTTAAATTTTCTAAACCCTTTTCCGTCTGTTTTGTTATTACTTTTCTGCCATATAAATACTCCATTAACTTTGCATCAGGTAAAAATTTAGCCAAATAATTGTGTGATGGTGTAATTGCAAAAACTAAAGGTTTATCCTTAACCCAATCTAACTCCCAGTATTTTTTGTTCAGCTTCGAGAATAAAACGCTGCCCAATCTTATAGTATAGTAATCTAATATATCTTTTTGTACATCTAAATCCATCTTTTTAATGGATTCTTTTATAAATTCTTCTGAATACTTTTCGTCTATTTTTTCCGCAGACAGACTAGCTTCAATAAAGAAATCATATTCTTTTTTTTTAACGTGAAAATCAGGTCTATTTTGATCTTCAAGGAATTGGAATTGATTTTCAAATAAGAATATAAATAAGTAAATTTCCCAAAGTCTAGAATCAAAACCTGTACTTTGAAAATCTTTCACAAAATTACCGTCTTGGTCATTCATAAGCAAACAAATATTTTTAATAATGTTTTTAGCTGGGTCGAAAAGAGAACTTTCAGTAAGAAGCTTAAAATTTTTATTCAGTTTGTCTTCCTTGACAATTTTTTTATAAATGTCCTCCATTTAGATCATTTTATTGTGCCTTATTATAGCTTTATTCCTAACTTTCTCAATACTTTTTTGGCTAACTTATCAGGTCTAGTGATAGCCATTCTTATATCGTTATTTTTACCCATTCCAGCTAAGCCAAAAATATCATCTTGGAGTTTGTTCAGTAAACTATTTTTACCACCCAAAATATTGCCTTTTAATATTTCTCTTACATCTATATGAGTGAAATGTTTTGGTAAAACCTCAGATAATCCACCTGTTATAATTGCTACGGATTTATCAACTGAAACTTGTATGGCCGCTTCATGTTCCTCATAACACTCATTCTCTATGTAGTTTTTGAATTCTTCAATTGCTTTTTTCCTTTGTCTATTTAATTCGAACAAAAAGACTTCCCAGTCTATCTCTATGTCTTTCGAGGGATCATAAAATTTCTTAGGATTTAAACCCTTTTTATTGAGATTATCTATCACTAATGCTGTTTCTTGGATTAATGGTTTATAGTTTTCATCTATTTTGTTCAATCCCTCTTCTAGTGCTTTTTTACAATTTGACATACTAATTATGATTAAAATGATTATTAATTTATCCTTTTGTCGTCCCTGTGGCCTTTCTTTTTGGGATTATCTGCCATTGTTTGTTTCGATTTTTTGTTAAACTATTTTTTAGTTGATTTAGAAGGTTTTAAGCTTGGTGTATTTCCCGGTGTATTTTTATTATCTCTCTGTCTTCTATCTGGTTTTCCTGTAGATTTTGCTTTTCTTTTAGGTCCTGGTTTAAGTACCATAATCTTACTCTTTTTTATTTGTATAATATTTTATCGAATTTTTTCAATCTACAATATCTATAAACTATTAATACAATTATTACGGTTTTCCACAGTAATGCTTTTTATCATCGCTTGTGATTATTATAAACTCTCTCAAAAAACAAAAAATCCCTTACCCGGAGCTAATCCAGATAAGGGGTAATTTGCACGTTTACGTTGATTCTAAAATAAGGATTTTTATTTAACTCTGGTTATTTTTTCCCTCTTTTATTTGTGTGCTTTTTGCAATATGCATTCTCTATTTGCTTGTCTTTATCCCAAAACATAGCTTTACAAACAACACAATTTCTGCGACCACGATGAGCTAGATATTTGTATAAAGTGGCTTTGGAATTAATATCCACTAGTTTCATAATTTCTAAAATAGAAAGCTGATTTTTCTCATCTCGGTAATAATTCTCAGCAAGAATAGCCTTTGATTCAGCTATTTTGCTTAAACCTTTTCTCCTACCAATCATAGTACCTCTTCTTCTTGCACTTTCCTGTCCGGCTAATGTTCGTTCTACAATGATATTTCTTTCCATTTCTGCAACAGCGCTAAAAATGGTGAGCACAAATTTTCCATGAGCAGATGTTGTATCTATGAAAGGCTCCTGTAAACTCCTAAAGCCGACTTCCAATTGTTCAAATTCATCAACCAGCTTTAACATATTAGAAACACTCCTAGCGATTCGATCCATCTTCCAAACGATAACTATATCTTCTTCTCTCAATTTACTTAAAAGTAAATCCAGACTTTTCCGATTGGCTTTTGCTCCAGAAGAAACATCTTTATAAATATTCTTTTCTTTTACTCCTGCTTTTAACAAAGCATCTATTTGTAAATCAAATTTCTGAGAGGGGGTACTTATACGTGCATATCCAAATAACATATCGGTTCATTTAAGTGTTAAATCATAAACTTATTAAATGAACCGATTTATTGAACTTGATGGACTTCGAGGTAGGATTTCTGAGATCCCGCCTCTAGGGCGGGATTAGTTCAACTATCTATTTTGATGTAGCGCTACGCGACTTTTCAACATAGAAGTTTCACTAAAACCACTGGTTAAATATACTCCTATTCAGGTAGTATTCATTCACATAAATTTATGCCATATCATTTCTTACGCTCCAAAACTACTGTAAACAAACTATCGGATTGGGGTTCATCGTTATGAAACTTGATTTCAGCTACTGTCCTTTTTCTTTTAAAATGATTCTGGGGGCGACTTTCCTGTTTTTTTATAATAGCATTAAACTTCAATATTGTGAATAATTTATATATAACTTATGTTTTTATGTTTATCATAAATTGGGGAATAATCTCCTAATAATATTATATTTAGGAAAAATCAAAAACAATAATTCCATAATTTAAAAATGTATGTCTGATTCAAAAATTATTAAAGAAATTGAACAACGACTATCTAAGATTCCTGTTTTCAGACTTTATGATAATGATGATGATCTATTCTTGCCAAATGGATATTCAATGGATAATAATAATAAGGTGAATAAACTTTCTATTCAACTTGAAAGAGGCATAGAAGGACCTGAAAATATAGGTTTAAGCAAAGAAACATTGCTGCTAATTTGTGAATTAGTAAACCTTGAAGTATTAGATTTAGCACATAATTATATACCTTATTTACCAAAGGAAATAGGCAATCTAAAAAACTTAAAAGAATTATTTCTAGGAGGGAATTCTTTGACTAGTCTCCCATCAGAAATAAGAAAATTAACTCGCCTTAAGAAATTATCCTTAAATTCAAATCAATTTGAGGTTTTACCATTAGAAATAACCAGCTTAATAAATTTAGAACAGTTAAGTATAAATTCAAATGGAATTAAGTATTTGCCAGTAGAAATAGGAAATTTGACAAAACTTAATAAGTTAGAGATTAATAAAAACCGGCTTCAAGATCTATCTTCAGAAGTAGGTAACCTTCAAAAAATTCATACATTAGATTTAAGTGCAAATTATCTTCGCACTCTACCAAGGACAATTAATAAACTAAATAGAATAATTGATTTATCTATTGGAGCCAATTTATTAGAAAATTTCCCTTTAGAAATTGGTAGTATGCAAAAGTTAAAGGTTTTGAATTTAAGCAATAATAAATTAAAAAATATACCGAAGGAAATAGAAGGTTTAACACACCTTGAAATATTGCACATAAATAATAATCACTTAGAAAAGATATCACCAAAAATTAAATATTTAAAAGCTCTTCAGAAGTTGTTTATTAATTCAAATCAATTAGAATATCTGCCTAGTGAAATAGGTGAGTTATCAAATCTAAAGTTCTTATTATTGAATTCTAATCAATTAACCAATTTACCTTCGGAAATTGGAATGTTGTCAAACCTTCTAAAATTAGATTTAGATTTTAATCAAATAGATCAACTACCGCCAGAGATTGGTCAATTACTATCTTTAAAAGAATTGTCTCTAAATTCGAATAAATTAAGTAATATACCTTCGGAGATTGGAGATCTAAAAGGGCTGATGAAATTAGAGTTAAAATTGAACCCCAATATAGTGTCTCCTCCTCTTTCTGTATTAGAAAAAGGTTTAACAAACATTCAAAAATATTTAAGTACATCACAAGTAAAGGTTTGGAAAGGAAAAGTGGTTATAATAGGAGAAGGTGGTGTAGGAAAATCTTGCCTATTAGATGCTATAGAGGAAAAGCCTTTTAATTCTAATAATCCTACCACTCATGGTATAAATATCAGAAAAATAGAAGCCTCACTAAATGTTGAAAACAAAATGGAACTTAATTTTTGGGACTTTGGGGGACAAGATATTTATCACGCTACGCATCAATTTTATTTAAGTAATCATTCTCTTTTTATTTTAGTATGGAATGCTCGACAAGGGTTCGAAGCAGGAAAGGTAGAAAAATGGCTAGAAACTATTGAAGCTTTAGCTCCTGAATCTCCCATACTTGTGGTAGCGACTAATACTAAAGAAAGAGGTGCAGATCTCCCTAAAGATGAATTTAAGCAAAGGTTTATAAATATTAAGAGTTTTATCAATATTGATAATGAAAATAATTATGGAATTTCTTTATTAAAAGAAAAAATTAAAAACGAAGCTCTTCAAATACCCTATATGGGTGTTGATAGACCACAAACTTGGATAAAGTCTATGGAAAGCCTTTCGTTGATGGAAGAGAAATATATAACCAAGCGAGAACTTTTTAGCATATTTAAGAGAAATGAAGTTTATAAAGAAAATTACGAGAGTTTTGCTAATTATTTACACGCCTTGGGAGAAATTTTATATTATCCGGAAGATGAAGAATTATGTAATACCATTATTTTAAAGCCTAAATGGGTTAGTGAACACATAGCACGAGTATTAGATAACGAAACCATTACGAAAAATGCAGGCTTTTTAAATAAGACTTTAATGCAGAATCTATGGCATGATTTAGATTCCGATACACAAGTAAAATTTCTCAGTCTAATGGAAAAATTTGATCTCTCATATCGTACTGATGAAAGAGGAGTTTGTTTAGTGGTAGAAAAACTCAAGCACGAGGAGGATTTAAGATATGTAGAACCTTGGGAAAATAAAAAGGAAACAAAAGAGATTCATTTTATTTATCAACTTAGTGTAATTCCTGCTGGAGTTCCGACTTGGTTTATTGCTCGAACACATCGTTATTCCAAATTCATTCATTGGAAAAATGGAGCGTTTTTAGAAGATAATCAAAGTGATTCGCTATGTTTAATTATTGCTTCTGAATTCAATAGAGAAATCCATTTGAAAGTAAGAGGGTCTAACCCTTATTCATTCTTTTACAAACTAAGGGATATATTTGAACATACTTTGTCAAGGTTTAAAGGATTGAGTGTGAAAATTTATGTTCCATGTAGAGGCAATGGAGTTGATTTGTGTGAACATAATTTCAGGTTGGAATTATTGAAGAAAAGATTAGAAAAAAAACCACCGATAACGAATATTGAATGTCCGGTGGAGATAGAAATAAAGAGTGTCACAGAATTACTTTTTGGAATAAGCGACACCAGTGTTCCTGACGTTTTAGCTAAAATTAAAGAAAATACTGAATCTATTCTTCAAAATTCAAATCAAAAAAACGAAAATCTTAAAAATGAATTATTGGACTTGAAAGAATATATTCAATTACAATTTATTCATCAAAACCAATCAATACAGAAATTATTAGATATATCCTGTCCTAATATATTTACTTTTAAACCAAAGAATATTCTAGATTGGGGTAATGTCGATATTAGTCAACATGTTTTTGAACTTACTCTCTATTGTCAAATGCCAGGAAAAATGCATCCAGTAGTCACGTATGAGATCACGGAAAATAGAGATTGGGTAAATTCAATATTACCATATTATAATAAAATGCTTAGACTTGTTAGAATTGCCGTTCCTTTTGTTTTTGAAGGAGCATCGGGATTATTAACAATTAAACACGATGGAGTTTTAAAAAAATTAACGACTATTACTAAGCCTCTTAAACCTATACCTATTGAAGATAATATAGTTGAACCAGATCTGATTTATACAAGTAAAACATTTAGTAATCATAATGATGGTAATACAATTAGACTTTTAAAAGAAACTTTGAAAAAAGCTGACCCAAGTTGTAATTGGGGTGGGTTAAGTAGAAAAGTTACATCAGAAGGTAAAGTATTATGGCTTTGCAAGGAACATTATAATGAAATTTAGTACAATAAAAACAAGAAAGTTAGTTTTCCGTTTCAGTGGACTAAGTTTCATTCATTATAAAAACACACAACAGAATTAGCTTTCAGGTATGTACATACCTTTTCCATCATACCGAAAGAAACTTTTATTTTTAACTCTATTCTCTTTATAGTATTTCTACTGACCCCAATTAATGTTCCGCATTCTATTGCGGTAAGTTGGTTTTCAATACGATATAACAGAAGCTTATTTGATAAGGAATTAGTTCCATCATCCCAAAAATTGAATTTTAAAAATTCATTAATTTTCTTCCTTTTTTGGATATCAGGTAAATGCACGTTCCATTCAAATCTTGAATAGTTGGGAAGTAAAAGCCCCAAATAGTTGCCTGTTTGTTCCTGTGTCCAGCCTCTGCTCAGTCGCTCACGTTTTAAGGCAGCACCGAGACTCGTGTCGCTGTTTAAAGGGTATTCGCGGATAGGTTTAGATGCATGTATAGCTATATCCCAAATGGGCAACGCAACCAGTAGGTTGCTTGGTACATGGCTTAAATCAAGTATACCCTAAAGTGCATAAAAAGTATATGTCACAAATTGAAGAAAATGGTGGTTTCTTTACTGATTTTTGGAGCACAGATACTTTTGACAGAAAGAATTTTTTAGGACGTAATCGCATTATTGCAGGTTTAAGCGAAGCTACTGTTGTTATTGAGAGTGCAGAGAAAGGAGGTTCACTGGTTACTGCAGAAATTGCAAACTCTTATAATAGAGAAGTTTTTGCTGTACCAGGAAGAGTAGGAGATCCGCTAAGTTCGGGTTGTAATACACTTATTAAAACGCAAAGAGCACACATGATCACTAGTGCAGCGGATCTAATCTATATGCTTAATTGGGAGTTGGATGAAAAAGAACAACCGACGGTACAAAAACAACTTTTTGTAGAATTAGAAGGAAATGAAAAGAAGATCTACAGTTTTCTTACTAAAAATGGAAAGGAGTTACTGGATGTCATTGCATTACAATGTGAAATTCCAACATTTAAAGTGGCATCGATGCTATTAAACATGGAATTAAAAGGTGTTATCAGACCGTTGCCAGGCAAAATGTTTGAGGTTGTTTGATAATTAGGTGTAACATTTTATTTGATTGTGACACATATTTAAAATCATATAAATAATTTAAATGAAAAATAAATTGAAAATTAACAAATCTGTTTTATTTTATATTTTAAGACTAATATGTCGATACTTTATTGCTTTAATGATGTTTTCCTATGCTTCTGCAAAAATATTAGGAACTCAATTTTCTTCAGATCTTAGTATTGGAGAGAGAGCTATTAGTAGTATGAATGGTTTTGAATTAACCTGGTATTTTTACGGATATTCACCTACTTATGGTATGCTCATAGCTGGTTCACAAATTGTTGCTGCTCTACTGTTATTATTTAGGAAAACCGTAAGAATGGGAGCTGTGCTACTATTATCTTTTATGGTTAATATTGTTTTATTGGATGTTTTTTATGAAATAAATGGAGCAACACCAATGGCAGTTTTACTTACATTAATGGGTTTTTTCCTTCTATTAAGTGATTGGAATGCATTCAAAGGCTATTTTTTAAAGCAAGAAAAAGAGATGCATTTTTATAAAGAAGAATTGCCACTAAAATTTAAAAAAATACATTGGTTTAAGTATATATTGATACCAGTGATGTTTATTGGAATGTTTTTTTCGATTTATAAATTGCGAGAAGTATATATGTATAAGAATGAATTTTATGGAGCTTGGAAAGTAATGGATACTAAGTATGATTCTAAGATTGATAAAGTATATTTTGAACTTAGAGATAGGATAGTACTATTAGATACAACAGGAAAGCTTTATAAAGGAAATCTAAAAAATCAAGATGAGGTAAAAAGCACTTTCGATATTGAAGCAAAACATTACTCAAAATCATTAAGAAGTTTTGTTCAGAAAAAAATTGACACATCCAAAATAAAAGGGGAGAATAACATAAAAAATGAAAGGTTAAGATTAAGTAAATTGTATCATAAAATAAACAACTCTGAACCAGTTAACATTAATGCGGTTTATAAACTAAATATGGATACATTATATTTAACAGAAGGGAACAATATAGATCTAAAATTGATTAGAATTGAGTAGTTTTTATACAGTGCTATTTTATACAAGTGTTGTAAGAGTATGTTTATAAGGGGATTATCTCATTATTATTAAGTCCAAAAGCTGGCATAGGATTTTGCAGTAAAAAGTATCTGTGGCCAATTTATTTCTTATTAGTTTTAAAGAATAGTATACGATACTTTGGTAACAATAAAGGAATCAAAAAAACAATAGGAAGTAATTTAAGCTCATCTATGCTTCTTCATATATATCAAATTCGGCAGCAATGGATTTCATTAATTCAGTATCTTCAAAATCATCGTCAGACATTTTAGATAGTTTTTCCAAGTATAGATCAAACTGACCATTCTTAAATATGGTTAGCATTTTTCCTCCATTTTTACAGCTTGCAGCATGCCAAACATTAGGAGGAACAGTAACTGTATCACCAGGTTTAGCAATTACAGTTTCATTATCAAAAATTAATTCTACTTCGCCTTCTAAAATGTAAAAGATTTCTGTCATTATTTTGTGGTGATGCCTTTTCAAGTAAAACCCAGGTTTTAAGGTGTCTTCAACAAAAGACAGCTCACCATTAGTATCATTTGAAGAAAGCTTGATGAAACAATGATCTTGAGAATAATTATAGTTTTCACCTTCACCTTGCCGTATAACTTCTTTTTCTTTCATTTTTATTTGTTTAATTAGATGCTTCTATTCTTTGCTGTTATCGTTTTGATATTAATGATTTGATTTCCCTAAAAACATTACCATCCATACATCAAAAGAATTCTCCAAGCATTTATAGATAACCATTCTTTGTAAAAAGAACATTTCTCTTAAAGAATACCAATGCAATGTAAATCACATTGGTATTTTAAAATATTAAGTTATAGTTCTAAGGGGTTTATGTATTAAAATTAATCTACTTTTTTAGTTGATTAGGTTATCGACTTACCTTGTTTACTTATGGTAATTTTGGGAAACTTCAAAACTATCTTCAAACCAATTCCAAAGTATAATTTTTCCGTCTTTCACTTTTACACGTAATGACCATGGGAATTCTTTGGTTTTCTGATTTGATTTGGTAAGCAAACCAACCATTGTGCCAAAGAAAGCCGCTGTATCTCCGCTAGCGAAAGCATCCTCGGTATTCCATTTAACGGTTTTAAAATTTTCCCCAAAAAGAGGCATAAATTGTTCTAAGATTGCTTTTTTTCCTTTCCACGGACCTATCCATGGCAGACTTTTATCACCACTATTTTGCCATATCATGTCTTCGTGCATAAGCTTTTTAATGGTTTCCATATCTCCCTTACCCATTGCTTCCATATAAGCCATTGCAATTTCCATAGTTTCCTTAGATTGCCTGTCAATACTTGGTTTAACTATTTTTTCTGATTTTAATTCCTTAGTATCATTCGTTTTGATCCAGCCTATAAACACTATAGAGGCTATAAGAAATGATGCTAGCATCAAATATTTCTTCATGATTATTGATTTAAATATAATTGAACAACAACAAAGTTAAATCAGCACCGAAAAGTTATTAGGTTAAAAAAAGCTTTTTTAGGGTAGAAATGAGAAAAACACTTACTGGCTATTTTCTTTAAATTGTTTTGGCGAAAGTCCAGTTTTTTTTCTAAAATATTTAAAAAAATTGGTTGGAGTACTAAACCCTGCTTGATAAGCAATTTCGGTGAAGGAAAGTGATGAATTGATTAAAAGCCTTTTGATTTGAAGAATTACAATTTCATCAATACAGGATTTAGCAGATTTGCCAATAACGGCTTGGGTTATATTATTAAGTGTTTTGGATGTAACACCCATTTTATTTGCATAATAGGACACCTTTTTACTTTCAAAACATTCCCGTTCAATTAGTTCCTGTAGGTACATAAATTTTAAATGGTATTTCTTTATTCCTAAGTAGTGAACACTCTTTGATTTTATCCGAAATAGTTTAAGTATTAAGACTTGCATTAAATATCTTATTATTTCTATTGAATAAGTGTTTTTGAGATCAGAATATTCTTGCGCTATTTGACCAATCAAATTTTCTATTTCAGCAAAATCATTGCTATTTAATTGTAGCTTGGGAGAGCTTAGCATTTCATTAAATAGTTGAAATAGCTTTATAGTTTCACTTTTATCCGAATAGTGAATAACAAAATCTTCGGTAAAAACAAGAAATTTTCCTTTAGCATCGGTTTTGTAGAACTTGTGAATATTATTCTTACGTAACGTAAAAACTGTCCCCTTTTTAAAGGAATAATCATTATAATTTATACTGTGTTTTCCATTTTTATGAGTAATGAGCGCTATAACATAAAAGGAAATCTTATGATGATCAAATTGACTGTGATCTTTAGGTTTTTTTTTAAGAATATCCTCTAAATCGACTAGATCAAACCTATAGTTACTATTCCGCTTATTTTTAAAAAGTATTTCTTTCATTATATTTTAGAATAGTTCAATAAGCCATATGACTATAAGAGGGATAATGTAAAAAAGCAAGTAAGAAAAGAATACCGAAAAGATAGAGGCTACAATGATTTCGAATCTATTTCCTTTAGTGTAGAAAACCATGTATAATAGAAACAATATATAGAAGAAAATTATAGGATTAAATATAGGCGGTACGCTTTTAAAAACATAAAACATGATACCAAATAAGGTAGAATGACCTACGATTAATGAATTAATCGCTAAGTGTTCAAAAAAGTTAAAACGCTTAAAAAACAATCTAGTAAATAAGCTTAGAAATAAGATATTCAAAAGCCAGAAGAATTTTGAATACTGGGCTATGATTTGACCCGTTTTATAGCTAAGACTGTATAACTCAGGATTACTCCTTTCGATTTGATCGGATGAGGAGATATTAGAAATCCCAAGTTGAGATTGAATAATCAAATATATAGTAATCGTTATAATCGCATAGCTTATGGGATTAAAGAGACGTTTTCTTTTTCCTTGGATGTAATTGAGAATGGTTTTTTTTGGTGCAATGATCAAGTATTTTAAATTGAACAAAAAACCTTTATCCATATCAGTAAAACCAGATATAAAATCCGTTGCTAAGGATTGATATGTAATTTGTTTTGTTGTACTCTTTTGTCCGCATTCAGGACAAAAATTCCCATGAAATGATGTTTTGCAGTTGAGACAGTGTATTAATTCCAATAGTAATTTATGTATATATATTATTTGGTATAAATATAGGTAATAATACGATTCAGGTACAGAATCTATAGGAACAACCACGATTTTTGTAACGATGATTAAGACGTCTTATTCAAAATAATTCAATTATTTTTTGTATCATTGTGATATCAAAATGATATTATTATGAAAAACGAAAAAAATATTAAAGCACAAAATGGTTATTTAGTACTGGGAATTTTAGTGATTGTTGGCTTGGTATTGATCGCGATAACGATTAAAACAGAACTGCCGCAACTTTTGTTACTATTTCCAATAGTATTAATTGTTTTGCGAGGATTTTTTATAGTTAATCCTAATAGTTCTAAAGTAATGGTACTTTTTGGGGCATATAAGGGAACGGTCAGAGAAAACGGGTTCTTTTGGGCTAATCCATTTTATACCAGGCAAAAAATATCTTTAAGAGCTAGAAATTTTGATAGTGAACGAGTTAAGGTAAATGATAAGATTGGAAACCCTATTATGATTAATGTAATTTTGGTTTGGAAAGTCAATGATACCTATAAAGCAGCATTCGATGTAAATCATTATGAAGAATTTGTAAGAGTACAAACCGATGCCGCTGTAAGAAAATTGGCAGGATCGTATCCATATGATAATTTTGATGATGAACAGGCAGAATTGACATTGCGTTCTGGTATGGATGAAGTAAATGAAGCTTTGGAAAATGAGATTACAGAACGTTTATCTATGGCAGGTATTGAAGTGATGGAGGCAAGAATAGGATATCTGGCATATGCACCCGAAATAGCAAGTTCAATGCTAAAAAGACAGCAAGCAGTCGCAATTGTAGCTGCACGTAAAAAAATTGTAGAAGGAGCTGTTGGAATGGTAGAGGATGCATTACAAAAATTATCGGCAGATGGAATTATAGATTTTGATGATGATAAAAAAGCATCTATGGTTAGTAATTTAATGGTAGTTTTGTGCGGTGATAAAGAAGCTACACCAGTAATTAATACTGGGACTTTAAATTAAAATTACATGAGTAAGAAAAAGTCATTTGCACTACGAATTGATCCTGAAGTTTTTAAAGCCATTGAAAAATGGGCTGATGATGAATTCCGTAGTGTAAATGGCCAATTAGAATGGATGATTCAGAAATCTCTAAAAGATGCAAAACGTCTTAAAAATAAGAACAAGCCAGATACTAAAGATGAAAGCTAAAATAGATCTTGCCTTATACCGATGCTCCTTAGAATATGATAACTAAATCACTCCACTACAAACTTTCAATCGTAGTATTTTTTTAACAGATTGAACTACCTGTTTTTTGTAATTAGGATCCTTTTTCATCGCTGCTATAATTGCATTGATTGTTTTTTCTTCGTTTTGTGGCATCAGAATGAGATCACAACCAGCTTTAGAGGCTAATAAAGGTGCATTATCAAGAATCGTTACAGCTTTCATGATATTTAATGCATCAGAGATAATAATTCCTTTAAATCCCATTTCTTCTTTAAGCAGACCAGTAATTATTTTTCGAGAACAACTAGAAGGTAAACCATCTGTACCATACTTTTCGTTATTTTGGATGGTGATATGTGCGATCATAATGGATAATACACCATCTGCTATGATTGTTTTATAGTTGTCTACTTCTTGTAAAGGACCATCGATATATACACTTTGTTTATGAGTATCGCCTTTTACCAGTCCATGACCTGGAAAATGCTTTGCCGTAGCTATAATACCACCTTCTTGCGTGCATTTTATAAATTGATTCGCAAGACTGATTACTTCATCTTTATCGCTTCCATAACTTCTGGATTTAATAGCTTCATTGCTTGCGCTAATATCCAGTACAGGTGCGTAATTATGGTGAACACCTATTTCTCTTAGTTCGGTATTAATGGTATTTACGACGGCATCAGATTGTGCTTCTGTTTTGATATCAATGGTTTTTCCAACATCTTTAGCACCTTTGATTCGGCTACTAAATAAACTAGGTTCTGCATCCATACTAAAGAGTAATGGAAGTGTCTTATTTTTAGAAGAAATTGCGTTTAAGGCCTGAATACTTTCGGTATGTGTTTTTTTACTGCCTTTTAAGAAAACAACGCCACCGATAGCATCTTTTTCTGTCAGGTTTTTTACGGTAGCCATGGGTTTTCCTAGTTCACCTGCAGATGATATGATCATTTGTGCTACTTGTTGTCTTTCTGAAAGCGTATGATAAATAGAATCTACTGTATATTCAAGTTCTGAATTATAAGTATAAAAATCTTGTAAACCGAACTTGGTAGATTGAGCGTTTGTTTGCAAAGTGCAACATACACAAATTAGTAGAAATAGAGGAAAATAGCGCATAAGTAAGAATTAGTTTTAAATATTAACATTGGATTGGAACACCTTTTAATTGTCCCCATTCGGTCCAAGATCCATCATAGACCCAAAGATTGGAATAACCCGAAAGCTGAGCAGCTAATAAAATAATACAAGCCGTTATACCAGAACCACAACTAAAGATTAGTTTTTTATTTTCAAGATCAAAATTTGCAAACAGCGTACGAAGTTCTTGTACTGGAAGCATTTTTCCATCTTCTAGTACTTCGGTATATGGTAAACTGAGAGCGTTGGGTATATGTCCTCCTTTTAGATCAGATCTGGGTTCGGGATCAATACCCTTATATCGCCCATAGGAGCGTGCATCAAGGATCATAGAATTTGTACTGTTCATTTCAAATAAAACTTCTTCTGCGTTTACAACGCATTTGGAACGATCGTTTACTTTGAAATTTCCTTTGGGGTAATTAGTAATAGTACTTTTGTTTTCTGTTGAAAACCCTTTACGTATCCACTCAGGAAGACCACCATCCAGTACTGCAATATTTTTATGCCCCATTATGGATAACATCCACCAAGCTCTTGGACTTGAATAGATCCCAATCGTATCATAAATTACGATTTTAGAATTAGTATTAATTCCAAGTTTTCTACAACTCTTTTCAAAATTGTTTGCAGAAGGAAGCATATTAGGTAAATCAGTATCTTGATCAGAAAATGATTTCTTGATATCAAAGAAACGAGCTCCTATGATTTGAATATCAGAAGATGTTGATGTATTTGTAGTGACTTTTTTAATACTTGCATCCAGGATAATCAAATCAGGATGATCAAGATGTTCTGATAACCAATCTACAGATACTAATGGAGTAGGAAGTTGTAATGTTGTCATTGCCTAAGATGCTTGAAACTTATCGAGCAATCTATTGGTTTGCTGATGAAGTTTTTTCTTAAAGAAACCTGTTCCTCCAAGTAATTTACCTTTCCAGCCAATTGCCTGAGAAGCCCATCGATGTAGATTAAAGTGATCTGTATGCTTTATAATTTTACCATCTTTAAACTCAAATTGAGCATCAATGCTATTATGTACTTTTCTTCCAGTTTGGCTAAAGGTATACCACGCTTCCCAATGTGCAGATCCGTTTTGCTCATTAGTTTCAATTTTAGAGAACTCGACTCTAAGATCTTTACCATTTTTGCATAGCATTTGCCACATTTTTTTTGCTCGTTCTCCCTTTAGTTTTCCAAAACCAGGGTCTTCAAAAACAATGTCATCATGATAACAAGATATCATTTTGTCCGCATCTTGTTCGTTTAGACCAGTATAAAATCTTTCGATGAGCTCTTTCATAATTACCTAGTTTTATGTTTAATTCTGTTGCTTCTCATGCTATCAAAAGAAACATTTTAATTGCAATTTAGTCCAGTTTATCAGCTAGTTTGCTAAATACTTTTTTTGGATTTTTGTTTTCATATAGTACATCATGTACGGCATCAATAATGGGTGTTCGTGTACTTTTGGTAGCGTCCAACTCATAGGCCGTTTTAGCTGCATAATATCCTTCTGCGACCATGTTCATTTCCATTTGCGCACTTTTTACAGTATATCCTTTACCGATCATATTACCAAACATTCGGTTACGTGAGAAAATAGAATATCCAGTTACTAATAAATCTCCGAGATATGCAGAATTATTGATATTACGTTTCATCTTATGAATCTTTTTGATAAAACGCTTCATTTCACGAATAGCGTTACTCATTAAAACACTCTGAAAATTATCTCCATATCCTAATCCGTGTGCAATTCCAGCAGCAACCGAGTAAATGTTCTTTAATACCGCAGCATATTCAGTACCAATAATATCATCACTTACCTTACATTTGATATATTCACTGCTTAATTTTTCTGCCATAACCTTTGCTTTAGCTTCATCATTAGAAGCAATGGTTAAATATGAGAGGCGCTCTAAAGCAACTTCTTCTGCATGACAAGGACCAGTAATTACACCAATATTATTAAAAGGAATATTGTATTCATCATGGAAATGTTCTCCTACAATTAGTCCAGTTTCTGGAACAATCCCTTTGATTGCAGAAAAAATGATTTTATGTTCTAGTGAAGCAGAAAGATTACCTAATTCGGTATGTAAGAACGCAGAAGGAATCGCGAAAATTAAATAATCCGCATATGTAATAGCTTCATTAATATCATTGGTAAGTCTAAGTTGTTCAAGTTTAAATTCTACCGAGCTTAGATAATTAGGATTATGTTGCTGTCTTTTTAAATGTTCAATAGCATACACACTTCTCATATACCAACCTACTTCATGTAGGTTCTCGGTAAGCATTTTTACAATTGCAGTTGCCCAGCTACCACCACCGATCACGGCGAATTTTAATTCTTTATCCATGTAAAATGATTGTGAGTTCAAAAATACGCAAAATAGAATTCAAAATAAAAGACTGATAATCAATTGAATATATTTTTGGCACAGGTTTTGGTTTCTTCTATATGAAATTGAAAAACACTTAGCTTATGAAGACTTTAAAATTACTTTCGGCTTTATTATTAGGTTCAATACTTTTTACTTCTTGTGTTGCAGAAGTAGTAGTAGAAGAAGATGTTTTTATTGAAGAACCTGTAATTACATTAAATGAATTATTAAATACGTATGAAATCTGGTATGTGGATATAGAACGTACACAAGGAAACGGTGAGATTCCTTTTCTTCAGAAAGCATTTACAGTTTCTTTTAAAAACGGAACATTTTATGCCAATAATAATCTAGTAGGTATTGGAAGTAATGGTAATGGGTTTGGGTTAGACGTTGGATTCTATGATACTTTTAGTATGGAGGTTGATATCAATCATGATATTGATGGGATTTATAGCCTTGATGTAACGCAATATGGAAATAATGAAATAAGGCTGTATGATCGCATTACTAACACGAGTTATTATCTTATTGGATATCAGAGAAATACTTTTGATTATGATAGGGTGTTCTATGATAATATTCATTACTTCTTGCATGAGTATACTACCTGGGAAAAAGTATATACAAGTGAGTTCGGAGCATTAAATGAGTTTGATAATGAGAATTACTTACAGTTTCTTTATTATGGATCTGGAGATAATTTTAATAGTTCTGAAGATGCTAATGTTAACAATATCAATGATATATACTACGATTATACTGGGTATTATGCGGTAGAAGATGTAGCTAATAATTTCTATATGAAAAATTTAACACTTGATTACGATTATTTGGGCAATGAATATTTCGAGTTGACCGTTATAAATGATAGTAAGATAGAATTGCTTCATCCTGCTTCGGGAACTATTTACGAATTTGTTGGTAGAGGATATCTTCAATTTAAGAATTCTAAAGATGGAAAACCATCCCAGAATGATAAGAAAAGAATTAAAAAAGCAGATTTTATGAAGCTTACAAAATAGAAAGTCGTACTAGACAATATAAATTTTTTTGGTTGGTTATTTAGTTGGAAATCGTTCTACAAGAGAAATCTTGTCTGAGCGATTTCTTTTTTTATGTTAATAAGTGTTGATTAAGTATCTGATATTGAGAATATAATTTAAAAATTACAGGGAATTAACCTCTTGTTTTTTTATCTTTAATACCTTAACAAATCAACTTTAATATTATGCTCAAAAAAATTTTAAACATCGACAACAGTAAAAAACTAAGTAAAATCGCGCAGAAATCTATTCAAGGAGGCGGTTTCCCATTTTTTAATGAATGCTGTGCTTGCGTTTTTAGACCAGGAAATAGCCCTTATCAAATCATAATTACACAATCCTGTTCGGATCCTTGCCCAACAGATGGAAGTTTAGAATATGAAGATACAGGTTGTTAAGTATTAAAATAAGCGAACTTCGGTTCGCTTTTGTTTTTTTTAATTAAGATTGCTTTTGTTTTTGGAAAGATCTCACGCATTTCCGTAATTTTATATTTCAAAACATAAATAGTTATGCCGATTCAGCAACCGTTCAATCTTACTACATGGATTGAAGAAAATAGAGATATACTAAAACCTCCAGTTGGTAATAAAAACTTATACAAAGATGCAGGAGATTACATTGTAATGATTGTTGCTGGTCCCAATGCAAGAAAAGATTACCACTATAATGAAACAGAAGAACTATTCTATCAATTAGAAGGGGAGATCGAAGTACATATTCAGGAAGATGGTAAGAAAAGAACCATGAAGTTAGGACCAGGAGATATGTACTTGCATCCTGCAAAAATTCCGCATTCTCCAGTACGTCACCCTAACTCTATTGGATTAGTGATCGAAAGAAAACGGGTAGATCTCGATGCCGAAGATGGATTATTATGGTTTTGTGACAATTGTAATACCAAATTGCATGAAGTATATTTTAAATTGAACGATATCGAAAAGGATTTTCTAAAACATTTTAAAGATTTTTATAGTAACACATCTTTAAGAACTTGTAATAATTGCCAAACCGAAATGCCCATGGATGAGCGATTTATTGCTGAAGAATAAAGAGTCAATTTAATTCAGGTAGTTGTGTTTTAGTAGAAGATTGATTTTTTTTATAGTGTTTTTTTGAAAATTCATTCAAAATCAACTTTATAAACGATCAAAATTTAATATATCTTTAAAACACAGTATCTTTACAACCTCAAAAAAAACAATTCAAAAAACATGGCAGCTATAGCAACAGATTTTGGAATAGATGAAGCACTAAAACAATTAGGTGTTTCTGATCTTAATAATGGAACTTCTACAGGTTCTGATTGGTTTTCTTCTGGAGAAGAGATTTCTTCTATTTCACCAGTAGATGGTAATTTAATAGGAAAAGTAACTACAACTACTGCCGCTGATTATGAGCAAGTAATAGAAAAAGCACAGTCAGCATTTAAATCCTGGAAATTAAAACCAGCACCTATAAGAGGAGAAGTTGTAAGACAGTTTGGAGAAGAGTTAAGAAGACTAAAAGAACCACTTGGAAAACTTGTTTCGTATGAAATGGGGAAATCATATCAAGAAGGATTAGGAGAGGTTCAGGAAATGATAGATATCTGTGATTTTGCTGTTGGATTATCCAGACAATTACATGGATTAACGATGCATTCTGAGCGACCTGGACATAGAATGTATGAACAATATCACCCAATGGGAATTGTTGGAATTATTTCAGCGTTTAACTTTCCAGTAGCGGTTTGGGCTTGGAATACTGCTTTAGCATGGATCTGTGGAGATGTATGTGTATGGAAACCAAGTGAGAAAACACCACTTTGTGGAGTAGCTTGTCAAAACATCATTGCTAAAGTTTTAAAGGATAATGATCTTCCTGAAGGAATCTCTTGTTTGATCAATGGAGATTATAAAGTAGGTGAGATGATGACTACAGATAAGCGTGTTCCATTAATTTCTGCTACAGGATCTACAAGAATGGGTAAAATTGTGGCAGCCACTGTTGGACAACGCCTTGGTAAATCTTTATTAGAATTAGGAGGAAACAACGCTATCATTGTTACTCCAGATGCTGATATTAAAATGACCGTGATTGGTGGAGTATTTGGAGCAGTAGGTACAGCAGGACAACGTTGTACATCTACTAGAAGATTAATTATTCACGAATCTATTTATGATAAAGTAAAGAATGCTGTAGTTGATGCATATAAGCAATTACGTATTGGAAATCCATTAGATGAAAACAATCATGTTGGACCTTTAATTGATACCGATGCCGTAAAAGGATATCAAAATGCTTTAGAAAAAGTGGTAGCCGAAGGAGGAAACATTGTTGTAGAAGGTGGTGTGCTTTCTGGAGAAGGGTATGAAAGTGGATGTTATGTAAAGCCAGCAATTGCTGAAGCGGATAATTCTTTTGAAATTGTACAGCACGAAACGTTTGCTCCTGTTTTATACTTATTAAAATATAGCGGTGATGTAGAAAACGCTATCGATCTTCAGAACGGTGTAGCGCAAGGATTATCTTCTGCTATTATGACCAACAATCTTCGTGAAGCAGAAAGATTTTTATCGCACGCAGGATCTGATTGCGGAATTGCCAATGTGAATATTGGAACATCTGGTGCTGAAATCGGAGGTGCTTTTGGAGGAGAAAAGGAAACTGGAGGAGGACGTGAGTCTGGATCTGATGCCTGGAAAGTATATATGCGTAGACAAACAAATACAATTAATTACACAACAGAACTTCCTTTAGCTCAAGGGATTAAGTTTGATTTGTAAGGTATAATATCATTTTAAAAATAGAAGCACCCTTTTCAATAAAAAGGGTGTTTTTTTGTTATATATCATGCGTTAGCAAATTATACTTAAATATAATATATGCTTAGACCAAACTCAATAATAGTATGCTTTTTTAGGAAAAATAAGAAGTAGTGCCAATATGTTAAAAAAACAGAGTTTTGTTGGTAATATTTATCTTAGCAAAAATAAAGACGCAACCACCTCGACAGAAATGCATCTTTATTATAAATATGTAAAAGAGATATGAAGAAATTAATTTTAATCGCATTATTAATTTGTACAGCTTGTAACCTGGATGAACAAGAAACCACTGATCCTGTTTTTTGTACGGAAGAGGCAAGACCAGGACTAGAAATTAGTGTGAAAGATGGAATAAACAGTGATGTGTTTCTAGTTACAGGGATTACAGTAGTAGCTACAGATAATGATTATACTGAAACACTTGAAAACATTACAAATTCTAATACTTTTGTTGGAGCTTTTGAGCGAACAGGAACATATATTATAACAATTAGCGGTGATGGATATGAAACATTTACTTCCACAATCCCTATTATTGTAGATAAGGATATATGTCACGTAATCACTGAAAGTAGAGAATATATTTTACAGTCTAATTAAGAAGTTATCCTTGAGGTTGGTTTCCATACATATCTACCAACCAAACAATAGTTAGAATTATAACAATGATCATTAGAGAAAAGAAAAATATTTTCCAAAAGGAATATGGTCGTTTTCCAGATATTTTTCCTGTTTGACCATTGACAAAGAAATTGTATTTCTTTGCATTGTATTGATATGCACTGATGTATACAGGTAGTAATATATGTTTAAATGTTTCTTCAGATAAACTCATATTTACCGAATGTACTCGCTGCGTGTCACCACCAATATCATGGCGTGCCCAGGAATGTGCGATTCTTTCTGCCTCTTGCGTAGAAGACAAATGACCATCTTTTAATGGGATTGTATATTTTTCTGTAACAAAACCAGCTAAAAAACTAGTGTTAAAAGGTTCTAAAGCGTCAAGGTTCCAGTGAGCAATTTTAGTAGGTATTGGATTTTTACGCTGATGAGAAGCTTTTATAAGAGTATCATCCACAAAACCGTTTACATTACCACTAGCAGGAGTCCATCTGGTTCTTCGTTCTTGTCGAGTTCCACTAACTGTTTTACCATTAACTGTTTTGGTATATGGAACACTTACATAATAATAATCTCCTCGTTGTCCAGTATAGGTTGCATATAATTGCGCGTCAAAAGTCCAATAGGGAAGATATAAACCTTTAGTATGTTCAGGATCTAAGGCCGCTTTTTTAAGATTATTTGGCGCAAACCACAATCCTTTTACCCATTTAGAAAATATTTGATGTGATTTTTTTTGATCAAGCTGAAAAGGCAATACAGCTCCAGGAAGAATCCAATCTTCTTTATAAGCATCTTCTATGATCAAAGGCATCGTACAATACACACAATGAAGAGATTTGTAATTTTCTTCAATGTGCTGATTTGCACCACAGTTTTTGCAATGTAGCATCAAAATCTCTTCAGAATGAGAAAGAGATCCCATTTCATCGAGATAAGGTTTTAGCTCTAATTCCTTAAAACCATTTTCATCTTGAACAATAGCTTCTTCATGTCCACAATAATCACAGGTAATCTGAGTGGTACCTGGCTTATATGTCAACTCAGCACCACAATTGGTACAGGATTTTTTTTGTTCAGAAAATGCTTTTTTTTCTTCTTCCATGTTAGGAACTACGATACTAAAGGTTTTACAAAATAATTCCTTCTCCTTTGAGGGAGAAGGTTATGATAAGGTGTTTAATTAATATTAGAAGACTTATGCTCCAGGTAATGGAGGAGGAGTGCTACCACCTAAAAATGATTTTAGCTCTTCTACATCTTTAATCGCAGCCCAATTAGCCATTCCTTGTTTCCATACTAATGAATCTTTGTTTACAGTTCTATTAGCAAAGAGTGCTTTTAATTGATCAATAGATACAGGTCCTGCTTGTTGACCATTAGAGGCGTAGAAGTATTGAACCTGTACAGGCATTGGTGGTGGAGCAACTGGAGAACTTTGCTGAGGTTGTACTTGTTGTTGTGTAGCCATTGGATTCATCATACCACCCATTTGTTGTGCAAGTACAAAACCCATTCCCATTCCCATTCCAGCGCCAGCAGTACCACCTTCATTAGCTGCGGCAGCCTCAATAGCTTTTGCTGTTTTGAATTTGGTTAATTTATCTAGATCCAGTTTGTCGATTCTACTATACTCAAAGATCTCTTTCTTTAAATCTTCTGGCATCGATACATTCTCGATAAAGAATTTTTCTAAAGAAATCCCAACAGATTTAAATTCAGGTTGCATTACCTCTTTACAAGTTTCAGACAACTCAGTAGTATTTGCAGCATATAATTCAATTGGGAAATTAGCTTCACCAACGGTATCCGTAAAACGTGTTGAAATTAGACTTTTAAGATGTTCGTTAATTTCAAAATTGGTAAAATTAGCATCCGTACCAACAATATCAACGATAAATTTTCCTGGGTCACTAATTTTAAAAGCATAGGTTCCGAAGGCTCTGATTTCTACCAGACCAAAACGATCGTCATTTAATGTTATTGGGTTTTTTGTTCCCCATTTTTCATTCGTAAATAAATGTGTGTTTACAAAATACACTTCTGCTTTAAACGGACTGTTAAATCCATATTTCCAACCTTTTAGAGTAGTTAAAATAGGCAGGTTTTGAGTGTTTAAAGTATAGGTTCCTGGTTCAAACACGTCTGCTAATTGACCTTCATTAATGAATACAGCAGTTTGCCCTTCTCTTACAATCAATTGGGCACCATTTTTTATTTCGTTTTGGTAACGTTCGAATCGATGTACAATGGTATCCTGTGTATTGTCTAACCATTCTATAATATCTATAAATTCGTTGCTAAGCTTCTTTTTTATTTCGTCAAAAATTCCCATTGGTGAGTTGATTTATAATTCGTGTTCTAAAACTACAAAATAGAATGCTTCATTAAAAATTATTTGAGGTTAAAATCTATGAGATTTAGATGAAATGCAGATTGTTTTATAAGTCTTGCGTATCATCGATTATTTAAAGGGATCAAGCAGTTTATTTTTGGTTAAAGAACAAAAATAGAATCTAAATATCTTTTAAGTTCAAATACTATCAGAATTGAGTAAATATAAAACTCCCTGCTCAAAAAGATTGAACAAGGAGTTTTATACTTGATTAGGTATGGTTATTAGTCTAATCCGTAATGCATTTGTACTTCATCATAATTACTAAAGTCGACACTGCTAGCATCAGTACCTTCTACTAATACAAATCGTAGTCTAAGATTTGATTGAGTAAAAGTGGCTCTCAATGTGATTTTACCAACTTCTATTTTGTCGATTTCTAGAATAATCTGTTGTCCGAGACTTAGTGGCAATACTTCCCAATAATCATTTCCAGTTACTGTAACATATGCATATACGATTCCTGTGTCATAAATTTCCTGAGTTAATTGAGGGACATCAAAAACGGTATCACCATTATTTATAGTTTGATTTTCTAATAAAACCGAAACTACATTAGCATTACCATCTTCACCTTGAGAGCCAATTGCACCATCAAGTCCGTTGGCACCATCTTCACCATCACAAGAAGTTAATACTAAGGCAAAAGCCATCATACAATACGTTAAAAATTTCATTGTCGTTTTCATCATTTAATGTTTTATAGTTTATGTTTAGTGTGAGTTTTTATAAAGAGGTAAACATTAGAACTAAAAAAAACCTATTCAAATTCATGAAATAGGTTTTAAAAGGGAAGTATTTTCTTTGTAATTAGAGGTCAATCACTTCTGTAGTATGATTTCCTATATATATGTTTAATGATTCTGTTGTTGTGTTTGATGTTCCATCAGATCCTCCAAAATCTTTAACTAAAAAAGAGAATGAGATGCTTATGATATCTCCATTGGTTATTAATTTTCCAGTTAAGATATTTCCAGTAGTCGGATTTGCCTGATCCCCGTTCCAATAAATTAAGCTAGAAATAAATGTCTGAGAAGTGTTTTCCCAAGGAGCTGGTATTTCTGTAATAAACTCAATATAATCGTGCGGGTATTGCCAAGATATTCTTTCTACACCTCCAGAATCCGATCCAGTGAAAATAAAATCATATTCAGTGTCTGCATTTAAATTAAGTTGAAGCCCAGAAAAATCATCATCTTGAGTAAATGTTCGATTAAAACCATCTCCAGAAATATTAAATGAAAATTCGGGTACTGTTGTGTCGATTTCTGGGATGTCGGTATCACAGGATATTAATAGTAATATGGACATTACATATATTATCCTAATTAATTTTGTAACGATTAGTGTTTTCATCATTGTAAGTTTTATAATTTAAAACTTAGTGTTGATAAAAGATTTCAGGTAAACATGAAAAATAACAAATTTGGAATTTAAAAGAGGAAGTGCTTAAATTCCTTTAGGTATAGCATTTATAAGTTTTTTTGTGTACTCCATTTTTGGATCTTCATAGATCAAATCAGCATCACCTCGCTCTTCGATTTTACCGTTATTCATAACCAAAAGTTGATCCGACATATACTTTACTACCGCTAAATCATGAGATATAAAAATATAGGTAAACCCAAATTTTTCCTTTAGTTCATTTAGTAAATTTAGTACTTGCGCTTGCACAGATATATCTAGCGCACTTACCGATTCATCACATATTATTAATTTAGGCTGTAATGCGATGGTTCTTGCAATACCAATTCGTTGTCGTTGTCCTCCGCTAAATTCGTGAGGATATCTATTAAAATATGCTCGATCGAGCCCTACACGTTCTAAAAGATGAATGGTTTTTTCTTTTCGTTCTTTATTATTAGCATATAGGTTATGAGCTTTCATCGGTTCCATAATTGCATTACCTATTGTTAATCTAGGATTAAGTGATGCAAATGGATCCTGAAATATTAATTGGATCTCTTTTCTTAGATTTCTTATTTCAGAAGAAGAGATTTTTGTAATATCCTGACCTTTATATAAAATCTCACCGCTATTAGCTTTGTCTAATTGTAAAATTGTATTTCCTAATGTAGACTTACCACATCCAGATTCTCCAACAAGTCCTAGGGTTTCGCCTTCGTATAATTTGAAGCTTACATTGTCGACAGCTTTAAACTCTTTTTTACCAAACAAACCAGCTTTAGAAAAAAAACTCTTTTCTACATTCTTTACTTCCAGTAATGGTGGATTACTATATAATTCTTTATGATGTTCTTCTCGTTGTATTTTTGTAACAACTTCTCGATCCTTTTTTTGATCATTGAGATAATCTTGTATGGTTGGTAGGTTTTTAAATCTAACGTCTAGTGATGGTCTGGCATAAATTAATGCTTTTGTGTACTCTTTTTGAGGGTCATTAAAAATTTGACTTGTAACTCCATATTCAACCATTTTTCCTTGATAAACGACTAGTACCTTATCTGCAATTTCGGAAACCAACGATAGATCATGTGAGATAAAAAGAATACTCATTTTATATTCTTTCTGAAGCTCTTTAAGGAGGCTAATAATTTCTTTTTGTACTGTTACATCTAGTGCCGTTGTAGGTTCGTCTGCAATAAGTAATTTTGGTTTACAGGCAATTGCCATAGCAATCATGATACGTTGTTTCTGTCCACCACTCAATTGATGTGGATAAGAATCATAGGCACGAGCGGTATCAGGAAGTTTTACTTTTTCGAATAAAAAGAGTGTTTCTTTTTTTGCTTCGGATTTAGATAGGTTTGTATGCTGAAGCAAAATTTCTATGACCTGTTTACCACATTTCATAGATGGATTTAAGGAGCTCATAGGTTCTTGAAAAATCATTGCAATTTCGTTTCCACGAATGGATTGCAAGGTTTTATCATCTACATCAAGAAGTGAATTATGATCATATAGAATTTCACCAGTCGAATTCGATATGTTTGTGGGAAGTAATCCCATAATAGCTAGTGATGTTACTGATTTTCCGCTTCCTGATTCTCCAACTACTCCTAAGATTTCATTAGGATTGATGTCAAACGAGATATTATGTAATACCTGAGTTGATGTTCCCTCAGAAGAAAAATAAACAGATAGATTTTTAACAGAAAGCAATGCAGTAGTATCCATAGTATCAAAACTAAGTAAATTTAATCAATTCGTCTTAATGAATTGATGGATAGACCAGCTTATCGGAAGTGTTTATCGTGTAACTATTTTGGTGTGATATTTGTTATATTTACGTTTCAAAGAACACTATGAAGCTTACCAAATTATCACTACGAACACGGATTTTTATCTTGATGACTTTATTAGTACTTATAGCTTCGATTATGATTGCTGTTATTGCTATATTTCAATATAAGGAAGAAGCTGAGGAATATCATAGTGAACGACTTGATAGAAAAGAGGTGGCGATACGAGAGAATATTGATTTTATCATTAGAAATACTACCTATAAAGAATCAACAGAAAATATTCCTTTAATATTTAAAGCACCCAGAAAATTTGGTATTAACGAATTATCAACGGTACATAATTTACCAGTGAATATTTATGATTTAGATGGTAAATTATTAATAAAATCTCCAGAGACATTTGTCATAGACACTTTGGATAGGCAAATAGATAAAAAGATCATAGATGATTTGGGTAATGATTTTGAAAAAAAGACCATTATAAAATTTGAAAAAAAGGGCATTAATTATCAATCATCTTATACTTTTATTTCGGACTCTAAGGGTAAACCCATAGGAATTTTGAATCTAACTTATCTTGAAGATGATGATTTGATTACCCGAGAACTGAAGGAATTTTTGAAAAGAATAGGAGAAGGATATCTTATTATATTACTGATTGCAATTACATTAGCGTATTTCTTATCTAAATATATTACTCGTTCCTTAAAAACGATTTCAGAAACCATAGATCAAACACGTTTAGATAAACGAAACAAAAGAATTCAAATAGGGGATACAAGTGAGGAAATTTACTCATTGGTTAATGCATATAATAGTATGATCGATGAACTAGAAGAAAGTGCTGCTATGTTGGCTAAAAGTGAGCGTGAAGCGGCTTGGAGAGAAATGGCCAAACAAGTAGCTCATGAGATCAAAAATCCATTAACACCAATGCGATTGACCGTTCAGAGTTTTGAGCGTAAATTTGATCCAAATGATCCAAATATTGATCAAAAGGTAAAAGAATATAGTGATACGTTGATACAACAGATCGATACCATGAGTTCTATTGCATCTGCATTTTCTAATTTTGCGCAGATGCCAGCTCAGAAAAGTGAAACATTAGACGTAGTGAAGATTGTGGGACTGGCGTTGGATATTTTTAACGAAGATTATATCGTCTTTCCTTCAGAAAAAGAAAAAATTATTGCCACATTCGATAGAACTCAGCTAATACGTGTGGTTACTAATTTGGTGAAGAATGGTATTCAAGCAATTCCTGAAGATCAAATACCTAAAATCATGGTTAATGTCTTTACAGAAAAAGAGGATATTGTGATTACTGTAGCCGATAATGGAGTTGGTATTACAGAAGAAAATAAAAAAAAGATTTTTGAACCAAAATTTACAACCAAAACCAGTGGAATGGGGCTCGGATTAGGTATGGTGAAAAATATTGTGGAAACCTATAAAGGAAGTATTACCTTTACCTCTCAAGAAGGAAAAGGAACTGTATTTAAAGTAAAATTTCCAAAAGAATAACCTGATATTTAAAATATTATGAAAGAGTATAAATTAGAATCCTTAATTTATTATTCAAAATTAACATTGGATAAAGAGCATATTCTAAAATCTTCTTCTAAAGACATTCAAGAAAAACTGGATATATATGCTAAAGATCGATGGAGATTGGTCTCTACAGATGTTGAAGATTTCGGAATGGGCATGTATTTCTATTTGTATTTCGAAAGAGACGTAAAATAATAAACAAACAATATATAATGTATAATAATATTCTCACAGCTCATAATAGTGGAATCACTACGATTACGATCAATCGTCCTTCAAAATTAAATGCACTTAATAAAGAAACTATTCAGGAACTACATAAGGCTTTTGATACAGCTAATAAGGATGCTGCAACAAAAGTAATTATAGTGACTGGAAGTGGAGAAAAAGCCTTTGTAGCAGGAGCAGATATTAGTGAATTTGCTAATTTCTCTGTAGATCAAGGTGGTCAGTTGGCCGCAAAAGGACAGGAATTGCTTTTTGATTTTGTAGCAAACTTATCTACACCAGTAATAGCTGCTGTTAATGGATTTGCACTTGGTGGTGGATTAGAGTTGGCGATGTCGGCTCATTTTAGAGTTGCTAGCGATAATGCCAAAATGGGATTACCAGAAGTTTCTTTAGGTGTCATACCAGGATATGGAGGAACCCAACGTTTACCTCAATTGGTAGGAAAAGGCAGAGCGATGGAAATGATAATGACAGCAGGAATGATCGATGCTAATCAAGCGTTAAATTATGGATTGGTAAACCATGTAGTTACTCTAGAAGAGTTATTACCGTTAGCAGAAAAATTAGCAAGCAAGATTAGTCGAAATTCTTCTGTAGCTATAGGTGCAGCAATTCAGGCTGTTAATGCTGCATACGAAGATGGTGTAAATGGTTTTAAAACTGAAATAACAGAATTCGGGAATTGTTTTGGAACTGAAGATTTTAAAGAAGGAACTACTGCATTTTTAGAAAAAAGAAAGGCAAATTTTCCTGGAAAGTAATAAAAGTACAGATGAGGCTTTCTAAAAAGTAATATTTGGTTGTTAAACCCGATTCATTATTTTTTAGAAAGCTACCCTATTTTTGTCGATAAAAATTCATTTCATCTATATATTCCCATACTTCTTTTGTAAGTAATGGCCTGATATTTTTCCCTTCTGGTATTGCGTTTCTTATAAAAGTTGAAGATATTTCCATAATCGGAGCGTCAACTCGATGAATTTTTGGATGAGTTAAGAGTTCATTTACAACTTTTCCTCCTGCAATTCGTGGATACACATAGATGTCATGATTTTCTAAAATCACATCATAGTTTTTCCATTTATGGAAGCTTTTTAAATTGTCTTCACCCATGATCAAACTAAATTGATCATTGGGATATTTTTCTTGTAGATGTGCGAGTGTATGGATAGTATAATTGGGTTGAGGTAGTTTAAACTCAATATCGCTAGGATTTAGTTTGGGGTATGATTCTGTAGCGCGGTATACCATCTCCAATCGATGATTGTTGTCAAGCAACGAACTTTTCTTTTTAAATGGATTATGGGGTGTTACTACCATCCATATTTCATCAAGGTCAGAGTATTCTGCCATATGATTAGCAATCGCTAAATGACCTATGTGAATGGGATTAAATGTTCCAAAATATAGACCTGTTTTTTTCATAAGAAGTCCTTTCTTTCTTAGAAAAGGGAGATTAGATTCTTGTTATCCTAAAATAAATTTTTTTACTAATTGTAATACCTCAGCTTTTGCTTTTTCAAGATCATCATTGGTTACAATAGCATCAAATTGTGGAGCAGTTGCTAACTCAGTAGAAGCTTTGGCTACTCGCATATTGATTTTATCTTCTGATTCGGTTTTACGTTTTTTAAGTCGAATTTTTAATTCTTCGATACTTGGTGGTTTTACAAAAATAGCAAGGGTACGATCAGGATAGATTCTTTTGATATCTAATCCACCAACAACATCAATATCAAAAATAACATGTTTGCCTTTATCCCAGATACGTTGCACTTCGGTTTTTAGCGTTCCATAAAAATTATCACGATATACTTCTTCCCATTCCAGAAATTCATCTGCTTTGATTTTATCTTTAAACTCTCTCAATGAAAGAAAGTAATAATCTTTTCCATGAACTTCTCCTCCACGAGGTTCTCTGGAAGCAGCAGATATTGAGAAATCTAGGTTCAATTCCTCATTGTGTAATAAGTATTTAACTAAAGTAGTTTTTCCACTGCCTGATGGTGCAGACAGTACTATGAGTTTTCCTTGTTTCATCTATATAAATTTTACCAACAAAAAAGGTAAAGGACTATGTATATCAGCTTTTAATTTAGACTACTATAAAATATTCAGTAGCTGTTCTTTGATTTTTTCTAATTCATCTTTCATCTGCACAACTAATTGCTGCATGGGCGCATAATTAGATTTGCTTCCTATAGTATTGATCTCGCGACCAATTTCTTGTGTTATGAAACCTAACTTTTTACCATTAGAATCTTTAGAATTCAGTGTGGTTGTAAAATATTCCAAATGGTTGGCAAGTCTTACTTTTTCTTCAGTAATGTCAAATTTTTCAAGATAATATACTAGTTCCTGTTCAAAACGATTTTCATCCACTTGTTCTTTTAATTCAGAAACGGCTTTATGTAATCTTTCTTTTACTACTTCAATACGTTCTGGATCAATCTCAATAACTTTTTCAAGCAAATCTCCAATGTTTTTGATACGAGTAACAAAATCTTTCTCTAGTGCTATACCTTCATCAAGTCTGTAACTTTCTATTGCATTAAGAGCATCAGACAATCCTTTTTTTATAGCTTCAAATTCTTTTTGATCAACCTCTGCACGCTCTGTTTTTAAAGCATCTGGCATACGAACAGCCATTTTTAAGGTTTCCAGTCGATTTCCAGGATTATGGATTGATTCTAATTGTTTGATGTAATCATTTACAATATCTCTATTGATTTTAGTTGAATTTTCCTCTCCAGTCACTTCTACATATAAACCAAAGTCTACTTTTCCTCTTTCCAGAGTTTTTGCAATGGTTTTACGCATTTCTAACTCCTTTTCGCGGTATTGAGAAGGAATCCTTGCATTAAGATCTAGATTTTTGCTATTAAGGGATTTTACCTCAATAGTGATTTTTTTGGTAGGAAGCTGAAGGATGCACTTCCCAAAACCTGTCATGGATTTGATCATAAACTTATATCAGTACTCGTTTAAAAAATTACACGAAGATACATAAAAGTAGTGAGGTGAAGGTATCCAGTACGGTTTTAGAAACTATAACAGCAAATTATTAACAAATTAGACCTCTCTAGACATAATAATTTTATCAATATAGTTCTCTTTTTCCAGAAAAAAATTAGGGATAATACCGCGTTTTTGAAACTTCATTTTCTGATACAATGCAATTCCTGAAGGATTGGAAGCGTATACTTCTAGCCAGATTGTTTTTAGTATTTCGTTTTCTTTTGCCCAATCCACCACATTTTGAAGCAATAAAGTACCAATACCTTGATTTTGCCACTGCGTATGAATACCCATACCAATCATACCTGTGTGTTTCATTTTTTTTCTTACACTATTTGATAGGTCAATATTTCCAATAATTTTTTCTTCAGAAATTGCTACCAGAATAATACTATTAGTATCTAATTGATATTTTTCAATCATATCTCTTTCCTGATCAATATCATTCGGATATTCATCTTCGAAGAGAGGCAAGGTTGCTGTGTTTTTTAAATATTCTAATTTGAGATTTAATAATTGAGAAGCATCATCGGATATAGCTTGTCGAATCAAGATATCTTGACGGTTTTTAGCGGTATATGTTTTTGGAAAGAAACTCAACTATAAATAGGGAATTTAGACTAAGCATCTGGGTTTTTATCTCTAATTCTTTTATAAAGTCGTATCCCCAGCATTAATAATACAGCAAGTAAAAGAATACCTATTACTCCATAGATCCAATTTACTGCATCTCGCACAATCACTAGAAATATAACAGAAAAAAGAATAATTGTAGATCCTTCATTCCATATTCTCATTTGGTTCGAAGACCAAGTTACAATATCGTTCTGAAGCTGTTTATATATGTGATGGCTTTTAAGATGGTATATAAAAAGTAGGACTACAAAGCCTAATTTTATATGCATCCAGGAATCATGTAAAATCCCAGGCCTTAAAATTAATAGGCAAATTGCAAAAGTAGTTGCCAGGATTCCAGAAGGCCATGTGATGATAAACCAAAGCCGTTTGGCCATTAGTTTTAATTGCTTTCCTAATATTTCTTTATCTGGAGAAGGCTTTTGCGAAGCCTCAATCTGATATACAAATAATCTAGGCATATAAAATAACCCTGCAAACCAAGTTATTACAAAAATAAGGTGCAGGGCTTTTATGTAGTTATAGTATTCTTGCATTTATTCTTCTACAAAAAGATAATTAAGTTGCAAGGTATTGAATTCTGTATTAAAGCTTTTGATTTCTTCAGAAATTAATTTGTCAAAAGCTTTTAGTTGTTTGTCAATCTGTTTCGTCAATTCGTTTTTAACTTCTATATCTTGAGATGTAGGACCAAAATCTCCCATTCCTACAAGAGAATTTAAGTGACCTAGTTTATTTGTTAATCTAATTGGGAAATTTAAAGGATCCTGACCACTTTTATTTTTGGTTTGATATAATGCTTTCTCAATTTCTCCAAACTGTTTTTGCAAATCTTTTGCTTTTTGGACTAAATCTTTAGTGTTCTCATCATCCTTGTATTGTGTGGAGAACGCTTTTAGTTGCGCATTGATCTTTCTAATTTTTTTAATGGATTGGTGTGCTTGATCGACCGTTTTATTTACGCTAGTAATAAAATCAAATTGTGATTGCATTTCTTGAGGAGTTGCCTCGGCTCTTGGATCAGCAAGAATTGTAAAAGATTGAGAAGTTTCATTTCCATTTACATTTAAACTCACTTTATAAGTGCCTGGAACCGCTTTAGGACCATTGAGATTTGCCCACCATAGAATCATTCCTTTTAGTTTTTCTGCACCATCACCACGCATGTTCCAACTAAACTGATTGGCTCCTTTTTTTAACTCTAACAGTTTGTCTTTTTTCTCCTTAGCTCCAGAACTAAATGATTTTATAGTATCTCCCTTTGTATTAAAATAGGTAAGCGAAACAGTGTCTTTTTTTGTATCAAAGTTTTTTAGGTTAAAGTATGTGATTACTCCACTAGGATGATTGGTGCCTTCTGTTTTAGATTCTTTGCGACTTCCACCAGCCATTCTATAGGTGTCTTTTGGTTTAAACAAGACGTTCTCTTGATTTTTTAGAGTGTTGCTTAGTTGGTGTATCACGGTAAGATCATCAATAATCCACAAACTTCTTCCTTGTGTAGCAACGATCAAATTATTGTCTTTGATCGTTAAATCCGTAATAGGAACAATAGGAAGATTTAATTGAAATGAATTCCAGTTTGTACCATTATTGAACGAAATATACATTCCTGTTTCAGTACCAGCATACAGCAACCCTTTACGCTTAGGATCTTCGCGAAGTACACGTGTGAAATGCTCATTATTTATTCCAGAAGTAATTTTTGTCCACGACTTTCCATAATCGGTTGTTCTATATAAATAAGGTGCAAAATCACCAGATTTATAGCGGGTTCCTGCGACATAGCAAGTACCTTCGTCAAAAGAGCTTGGCTCAATGCTATTAATCATCATCCATTCTGGCATTCCCTTAGGAGTTACGTTGCTCCAGTTTTCCCCTCCATCCTGACTTATATGAATTAATCCATCATCACTACCAGTCCATAAAAGACCTTCTTTTAGAGGGCTTTCAGCAGCTGCAAAAATGGTACAATAGTATTCTACAGAAGTGTTATCCTGAGTAATAGGCCCTCCAGAAGATTTTAGTTTGCTTGGATCGTTTCTGGTAAGATCAGGACTGATTACATTCCAGTTTTGACCTTCGTTTTCAGTTACATGTACGTGGTTAGAAAATGTATATAGCTTATTTGGATTATGTTTAGAAAACATAATAGGGAAATTCCATTGAAAACGATATTTCATATCCTCGGCGCCATGTCCCATTGGATTATCAGGCCATACGCTTATAGATCTAATTGTTTCGGTTTTATGATTTACTCTGGTTAAGAAACCATCATAACTACCTCCATATACGATATCATTGTTTTTAGGATCTACAGCTATATGAGCGGATTCTCCACCAGCTGTGCGTTCCCAATCATCCTCAGAGATAGAAGATCCTGTACTTCTATGATTAATTCTAATGGTAGAATTGTCCTGTTGCGCTGCATAAATTCTATATGGGAAACTATTATCTGTAGTTACGCGATAAAATTGAGAAGTAGGTTGATTGTGATAAGTACTCCAGGTTTCTCCACCATCGTAGGTAATTTGCGCACCTCCATCATCGCCCATTATCATCCGTTTTGGGTTTTCTGGAGCGATCCAGAGATCGTGGTGATCTCCATGAGGAGCTCTGAAACTACTAAAGTTTTTTCCACCATCTTTACTCTTATGATAGGATACGTTTACAACATAAACAACATCTTGATCCTTAGAGTCTGCATAGATACGGGTATAATACCAGGCACGCTGACGAAGACTGCGATCACTATTTAATTGATTCCAAGTATCTCCTCCATCATCACTACGATATACTCCTCCTTTTTCTTTATTTTCTACTATTGCCCATACTCTTTCACTATTTACAGGAGAAACCGTTACTCCTATAATTCCAAGAGTATCTTTAGCAAAACCTTTATTTGTTGAGATTTCTTTCCAGGTTTTTCCGCTATCTGTGCTTTTCCATAGTGCAGAACCATCTCCTCCAGAGCTTAAGCTATATGGCGTTCTTCTTGCATTCCAAGTTGAAGCATATAGAATTCTCGGATTGTTAGGATCTAAGGTAAGATCAACAGCTCCTGCATCTTGATTAGCGAATAATACTTTACTCCAGTTTTTTCCACCGTCGATACTTTTGTATACACCTCGATCTTGTGTAGGCTTATAAATATTTCCTAAAACTCCAGCATAAACAATATCTGGATTTGTTGGATGAATAGCTATTCTAGGGATATGTCTGCTTTTTGGTAATCCTGACTGAATCCATGTTTTTCCTGCATCAACACTTTTCCATACGCCATATCCAGAAGATACGTTTCCACGTAATGTTTTTTCTCCACCACCTACATAAATAACGTTGGGATCACTTTTAGATACCGAAATAGAACCAACAGATCCGCCAAAGAAACCATCAGATATGTTTTCCCAGGTACGACCTCCATCGGTAGTTTTCCAGACTCCGCCACCTGTTGCTCCAAAATAAAACAGGTTTGGTTTGTTAGGAACACCCGTTACTGCGGCACTACGACCACCTCTAAACGGACCAATTAATCGATACTCTAATGCATCGTATAATTCTTGTTCAAAGGTTTGGGCATTCAGGAAGGAAAAATTACCTAAAACAAAAAAGGCAATAATAGTTACTTTAATAAATTGTGAGTACATGTTGGTTGAGTTTTAAAGTTTTGCCAAGAATAACTAAAACATAAAGTGGAGTAGATTTGATGGCCCACTAAAATCTGGAATAAAAAATTATTCAGAAAGATTTTCACGTAAATTTAACCTTAGTTGATTAAATCGATAATTAAGTTGTCTTAGGGATCACTAAAGTTTTCCTAACTTCTCTGTTTAGAAAATAACCTGTAAGAATAGTCGATAGTACATCTGCAATTGGGAACGCAATCCAAACTCCTAAAACACCTAAAAATGGTGGAAGAATTAAGATGAGAGGAATTAAAAAGAAACCCTGTTTGGTAAGACTCAATAATAGCGCAGGTATAGCTTTTCCTATAGATTGGAAATAGGCAGACCCTATAAGTTGAACAATGATTACTGGCGTGGCTAAGAACACAAACCGCAACGCCGATGGAGTTCTTTTCAAGATCTCTGCATTATTAGCAAGTGTTTCAGGATCTAAAGATTCTTTACTACTCACAAAAAGCGAAACAAAACTTTCAGGGAATAGCATGATAATTGTGAATATACAAATTGCCAACATACCTCCATATTTAATTGAAGTATTAATTGTACGTCTCACTCGTTGGTATTTTTTAGCACCATAATTATATCCAGCAATGGGCATAAATCCTTGATTTACTCCAATTACAGGAAATAAAGCAAACATCAACATTCTACTTATAATACCATAAGATGCAACATCCAGTGCATCTCCATATGTAATTAAAACATTATTCAATAATACCGTAAGTACGGCGATAGTTCCTTGTCTGGCTAAGGTAACAAAACTTAATCCACTAATCTCTTTTACTACTGTGGGTTTAAGTTTGAAATATTCAAAGGTTAGTCTTAATTCACTTTTGACGATAAAAAACCAGGCAATAAAACCGAAGCAAATTCCGTAACTAATAAAGGTTGCCCAGGCAGCTCCTTCCATTCCATACCCCATAACGTTAATCAGAAGATAATCCATAAAAATATTACCGATTGCAGGTAATATCATAGCGATCATGGCAAATTTTGGTTGACCTTCTGCTCGGATTACGTTATTACCCATCATACACATGGATAACATAACGATTCCATAAAGGACAATTCTATAATAAGTGAGTGCGTAGTCCTTAAATGAGTCATCTGCTCCAAAAAATCCGATAAGATAATCTTGGAATAATAAACCCATTACTGCAAGAAATCCTGAAATCAAAAAAGTAAGCGTGGTCTGATTTCCGAATACACGCAAAGCCTTGTCATGATTTCCTGAGCCCAATGCTCTGGATAACACAGAGCTACCTCCGATTCCAATAGCTAACCCAATCGCCCCAATAAAAAAAGTTACAGGAATCACAACTGTAATTGCCGAAATAGCCAATGGACCAATCCAACGTCCTAAGAAAATCGTATCAACGATCATGTTTAATGACATGACAAGGATTCCAATAGAAGCAGGTACGGCTTGTTGTACAAGAAGTTTTCCTATGGGTTGGGTGCCTAATGCATCAGAGTTAACTTTTGCCATTATATGACAGTTGTTTTAACATTGGCCCATTCATTCACCCAATTTCCTATGATGTCTGCCCAATCATCACGATCATTCAAACAAGGAATCGTAGTAAATTCTTTTCCACCAACCTCATGAAAGATTTCTTCTCCTTCCATAGCAATTTCTTCTAAAGTTTCCAGGCAATCAGAAACAAATGCGGGCGTAACAATAGCCATTTTTTTAATACCTTCTTTACCCATTCTTTCAATAGTTCTATCGGTATAAGGTTGTAACCATGGATCAAAACCTAATCTAGATTGGAATGAGGTAGAGTATGTACCGTTTTTAAGACCTAATTTTTTCGCTACTTGTACAGTGGTTAACTCACATTGATGGCGATAACAGAACTCGTGTTGTACAGATCCTTTTTTAAAACAACACTTTCCGTCCATTTTACAGTTTCCGTTACTAATATCACTTTTTCTAATGTGTCTCTCTGGCACACCATGATAGCTAAATAAAAGATGTTCATAATCCAGATCTTTAATTTTTTCAGCTATGCTATTAGATAGTACCTCAATATAGTCTGGTTTATTATAAAAAGCAGGAATATCTGTTAATTTCATATGAGGGAAATGTGCTTTCCGTAGTTCTTCGGCAAGCACTAAAATAGTTTCAGTAGTCGCCATGGCGAATTGTGGATATAAAGGGACTATTAATACTTCGTCAACCCCTTTTTCGTGTAATTCTTGCAAACCACTTTTTAAACTCATAGAACCATATCGCATGGCTAATCCAACAGGTATTGAAGTTCGTTCTGCGACTTTTTTCTGTAATCTTTCTGAAAGTACAATTAATGGAGAACCTTCATCCCACCATATCTTTTTGTATGCTGCGGCAGATTTTTTTGGTCTGGTATTAAGGATAATACCTTTAACCAATAATGTTCTTGCCCAAAGCGGCACATCAATAACTCTAGGGTCCATTAAGAATTCACCGAGATATTTCTTTACATCCTTTGGATCTGTGCTATCTGGAGATCCTAAGTTGACAAGAAGTACACCTTTACTCATAATTTTTCTTTTTCGGGAAGTAAAAATACAAACTATTATATGGATAGTTATTAAAAAAACAATAAGACTTGCTTATGGTAAGATTAGAAAACAGCGAGTAAAACAGCATGGTTAAACGCATAACTCAGAATTGCTTAATAAAAAGTAAACAAATTATAGCCCTAAGTTAAAATCTTATAAACTAAGAGTTACCAACTATTATTTTAGTATTTTTATAAGATCAAAAAAGCATTGAAATGAAACGTATTATTGTAGATGTCGAAAACGATAAACTGCCCTTTGTCTTAGAGTTATTGGAGCATTTCGAGTTCGTATCAGTTTTAAGTGACACTGGAGAAGATAATAGAGGAATGTATGATTCTATAGTCTCTCTACAAAAAGGAGAAGGGATTCCAGTAAAGGAATCTTAGGATAAGTTATCAACTTAGATTCATCACATATTTTTTTGGTGTAGTGCCAAATTTTTTCTTGAACGCAGCTATAAAATGGCTCGCTGTACTATATCCTACTTTTAACCCTACTTCATTTACATTATGACTTCCCGAAGCCAATAATTGTCGGGCTACTTCCATTTTATAGTCAAACAAAAACGCATATACAGGTTCGCCATAAATTTGTTTAAACCCATCTTTAAGCTTACTTAACGGCAATCCTATTTCCTTGGACAATTCAGAAAGAGTAGGAGGCTCTGCCATTCTGGAAATAATAATTTCTTTAGCTTCCTTTATTTTAAGAACATTCTCTTCATCTACTAAAAAAGGACACTGCTCAATGTCCGCATCTTCTGGTTTATTAAAGTATAAACTTAACAATTCATAAGATTTACCTTTAAAATATAGAAGCTTAATAGACTTATGGAGATTATAATTTAAAACTTGATTTAAAACGACTGTCATGGATGGAGAAATGTCAGCATCTGTATAATATTTTTTATCTCGATTACCTTCTCCTAGAAACGGAATATAATCTGCTTCTTTAGAAAATAACGAATGAAATTTTTTTATTGAAATTAAAAGAGAAACCAACCAAGAATCTTTTTCCATCTCCAGATTCATAGGTAGATCTCTTTGAGGATTATACAATAGCAGGGACTTTTTCTGTGGCAATGGTAAAGCGTAGCTTCCGTTATTAAAATTAAATTTCATATTGCCCTTTAAACAAAAATGAAATTGAATATAACTGCTGTCTATATCACGGATAATTCTTTGAGTATCACTGGTTTCGTTTTGAAATTTTAGAATGTAAAACCCATCTTCTATAAAGGTTTCTTCTAAAATTCCTTGAGCGTTATTTTTTAGTTGTATTTCCATCAGGACAAAAATATTTATTTAGAATTAATCTAAACTACTTAGATTGGAATCTATGGTACTTATACAAAAATAGGTGTTTTTACCCGTTTTAGCATATTTGAAGGAATAAACAACGCTTTTCGATATTAAAAAAACTGCTAGCGTTATTTTTTAAACTAGATGTAGGATATTTTTGCTACCGAAAAATTAAGAGAACTTAATGGAGCCTCACCTACGGAACAAAGGAACTAATTTTTATACTATCGGCTTGAGCTATAAAAAAGCTGATGCAGAGATAAGAGGTCATTTTAGTATAAATGAAGAGGCAAAGACTGCTATACTTAATCAGGCTAAAGAAGAAGGGATAGAAGGCCTTTTAGTGATGTCTACCTGTAATCGTACTGAGTTATATGGTTTTGCTCAACACCCATTTCAACTTATTAAACTTTTATGTGAACATACGCATGGAACTGTCGAAGAGTTTGAAAAAGTTGCCTATGTACATAAAAATAGTAAAGCGGTTTCACATTTGTTTCGAGTAGGAACAGGACTAGATAGCCAGATTCTGGGAGATTTTGAAATCATTGGTCAAATAAAATCAGGATTTAGAGCGTCAAAAAAAATACAGATGATCAATCCATTTTTAGAACGATTGATCAATGCCGTAATTCAGGCAAGTAAAAGAATCAAAAACGAAACTGAAATTTCTACTGGAGCCACCTCTGTTAGTTTTGCTGCGGTACAATATATTTTGGCAAGAGTACCCTATGTGTCCGATAAAAATATCTTACTTTTTGGTACAGGAAAAATAGGACGTAATACCTGCGAAAATTTAATAAAACATACCAAAAACGATCATATTGTTTTAATAAACAGAACAAGAAATAAGGCAGAGAAAGTAGCTGGAAAGTTTAATCTTGTAGTTAAAGATTTTAATAACCTTAAAGAAGAGGTTAATAAAGCCGATGTGCTGATAGTAGCTACTGGAGCACAGATACCAACAATTAACAAGTATATTGTTGATACAGATAAACCGCTATTGATCTTAGATCTATCTGTACCTAAAAACGTAGATACTAACGTTACTGAATTACCAAATGTTACTTTAGTACATATGGATCATTTATCAAGAATAACGGATGATACTTTGCAACGCAGACGTGTACAGATACCTAAAGCTGAAGGGATTATAGAAGAAGTAAAAACAGAATTTGATAGCTGGTTAGAAACTAGAAAATTTGCTCCTACCATAAAAGCTTTAAAAAACAAACTTAGCACGTTTAAAGAAGCAGAGATTAATTTGCAACGAAAAAAGATGTCTGATTTTAATGAAGAACAAGCTACGATAATAAGTGATCGTATTATTCAAAAAATCACCAATCATTTTGCAAATCATCTTAAGGATGAAAATACTTCATCTGATGAAAGCATTGAATTAATTCAGAAAGTATTCCAAATACAGAATAAATAGTGGCGAATAAAACAATCCGTATTGGGACCAGAGATAGTGAATTAGCACTTTGGCAGGCACATACAGTACAGAATATATTAGAAAGTTTAGGGTACACTACCTCATTAGTTCCTGTAAAATCCACAGGAGATATCATTTTAGATAAACCGTTGTATGAATTAGGGATTACTGGTATTTTTACAAAAACCTTGGATGTTGCTATGATCAATAACGATATTGATATTGCAGTACATTCTATGAAAGATGTTCCGACTGCTTTACCTAAAGGCATTGTCGAAGCTGCTGTGTTAGAACGCGCAAATGTAAATGATATTCTTTTACATAAAGGATTAGATTTTTTGGACAAGGAAGAACAAGCAACAATAGCTACTGGAAGTCTAAGACGACAAGCACAATGGCTACATAAATACCCTAATCATAATATTGTTGATTTGCGAGGTAACGTAAATACCCGTATGCAGAAATTACAAGATAACGATTGGAACGGAGCTATTTTTGCAGCTGCTGGATTAGAGCGAATTAATCTAAAGCCAAAAGATTATTTGAATCTTGATTGGATGACACCTGCACCAGCTCAAGGAGCTATGTTGGTTGTTGCCAAAGAAGAAGATGCTTACTGTTTAGAAGCGCTTTCTCATTTGAATCATGCGGATTCTAAAATATGTGTACATATAGAACGAGAATTTCTTAGAAAACTAGAAGGTGGATGTACAGCACCAATAGGAGCTTTGGCCAAAATTAAAGAAGGATATATCCATTTTACGGGAGTCTTGTTTAGTTTGGATGGAAAAGATAAGATCGAGGTTGTAAAGACAATTCGTATCGAGGATCGTGAAGGTTTTGGAATTACTTGTGCCGAAGAAATATTACATAATGGTGGAAAAGAATTGATGAAGAAGATTAAAGCAGATTTAAAATAATTGAGTGCAAATGCTACCATATTATCCACAAAAAAACTATCAGTAGCTCAGAAAGAGTTGTTACTAAATGCGGGAATCGGAGTTGTAGCATATAGTGCAATTGAGATTGAAATATTAGATATTTCAGGAACATATACCTCTCCAATAGCAAATGCAATATTTACAAGTAAGAATGCGGTAAAAGCAATTCAAAATACAGATATAATTATTGATGTATGTTTTTGTGTAGGAGAGAATACAAAAAAACTGCTGGAAGAAAATGGTCAAAAAGTTGTTGAAACAGCTAAAAATGCTTCAGATTTAGGCAAAATTATAGCAAAAAAACACAAAACAGAGCAGTTTTCTTTTTTTTGCGGAAACATAAGAAGGGATGAATTGCCAGCCATTTTAAAAGAAAATGATATTCATCTAGAGGAAAAAGTAGTATATAAAACTCATATAAAAACAAGGAAACTGAATCGTAATTTTGATGGCGTATTCTTTTTTAGTCCATCAGGAGTACAGAGTTATTTTTCTAATAATGTAATAGGTACTGGTACAGCTTTTTGTATAGGAAATACTACAGCATCCGAGATTAAAAAATACACCAACAATATTATTGTTGCTAACAAACCAACTGTAGAGAATGTTATCGTTCAGGCAGTTAAATACTTTGATAAAAGGATATGATAAAAAACGATTTATTTTTAAGAGCTTTAAAAGGAGAAACAGTAGATAGACCGCCAGTATGGATGATGCGACAAGCAGGAAGATATCTACCAGAATTTATGGCCTTAAAACAGAAATACGATTTCTTTACAAGATGCAGAACACCAGAGTTGGCTTCAGATATTACAGTACAACCTATTGATATTATTGGTCCAGATGCAGCAATATTGTTTAGTGATATTTTGGTTATTCCTCAGGCGATGAATATCGAAGTAGAGATGAAAGATGGTATTGGTCCTTGGTTGCCAAAACCAATTCGTTCACAATCAGATGTTGATCAGGTGGTTATTCCAGATATTGATGAAGAGTTAGGATATGTCATGGATGCAATCAAAATGACAAAAGAAAAGTTAGATAATAGAGTTCCATTAATTGGTTTTGCTGGATCACCATGGACAATACTGTGTTATGCGGTACAAGGGCAAGGTTCTAAGAACTTTGACAAAGCTAAAGGCTTCTGTTTTACACAGCCAGAAGCTGCACACCAATTATTGCAGAAAATTACAGATACTACAATTGCCTATCTGAAGAAAAAAGTAGCGAATGGGGTCAATGCGGTTCAGGTGTTTGATAGTTGGGGAGGAATGCTTTCTCCCGTTGATTATCAAGAGTTCTCTTGGAAATATATTCAGCAGATCGTAGATGCACTGAAAGATGAAACTCAAGTTATTGTATTTGGTAAAGGATGTTGGTTTGCATTACAAGAAATGGCTGCGTCTGGAGCTGCGGCATTAGGCGTTGATTGGACCTGTTCTGCGAGAAACGCAAGATACCTTACTGGTGGAAATATTACACTACAAGGTAATTTTGATCCATCCAGATTATTATCTCCACCATCAGATATCAAAAAAATGGTAAAGCAAATGATTGATGAATTCGGTAAGGATAGATATATAGCAAATTTGGGACATGGGATTTTACCTAATATTCCTGTGGATAATGCAAAAGCTTTTGTAGATGCTGTAAAAGAATACAAAGTGTAGTCATGAAAATCCGAAGTCTGATTAGGCGATTTAGTTTTTGGCAATTATTCCGATTATCGGGATTAATGTTTCAGAAACCATTATTGATTTTTCCGACGGCGAAGGCCACGAAACAAACCATGATTATTTGCAATACTTTATATGGAGCAACGCATCATAACAATGGTAAACCTAATGCATTTAGGCATGCATTGTGGAATGTTTTGATTTGCCAAAAAACCTTTAGAAGTACTAGAAATGCAAATAAATCAATGATTTGGGCTCAAAAAGTGACTGATTTACATGAAAAATTAGCTCCAAACAAACCTTTAGAAGAGGCAATGGATTTGCATAATAATGCTTTAGGAAGAGATTATTTTATGAAGTTAAAAAATGCTTCAGAAGAAGAAATTATCACTTTTTTGGAGCAAAGACTTTGTGAAGCTAAAGTAGTGGAAACTGTTAAATCCGTGCAGGAGAACACTAGTTATTTGGTGTACCTTTCAGAATAAAATAAGTAAAAGAATAGTACATAAATTGAAACAAAAATCATAAAAACACTACCTATAAAGCGTTAACCAATTCATTACATCATGATTAAGAACATCATTAGCGGTATCAAGGCATATTTTGGAGGTTTTGCTTTAATCTCAAAACTTGGATTGTGGAAATACTTTGCAATTCCAATTCTGATTAGCTTTTTAACTGGAGTCATCTTTATGGTTTTAGCTTGGTTTTTGTCTGATCCATTAGGTGGATTTATTGCCAAAGCATGGGTTTGGGAATGGGGATCAGAAACCTTTGCAGTGATTAGTAAATATTTAAGTATCCTCCTAATCCTGGCAGTTGGATTAGTGCTATATAAGCATATTGTGATGGCGTTGTCTGCTCCATTTATGAGCCCCGTTTCAGAAAAAGTAGAAGCACACATTTTAGGCGATCATACCCATATACATCGTAATACTTCCTTTAGAGAACAATTAATGAGAGGTGTTCGAATCAATGTTAGAAACTTATTTAGAGAATTATTGTTTATACTTCCTTTATTGGTTCTTAGTCTTATCCCTGTTGTAAATATTGTGACAACAATTTTAATTTTTGTGATACAGGCATATTATGTAGGTTTTGGTAATATGGATTATACGATGGAACGGCATTTTAAGTACAAAGAAAGTATTGAGTTTGTGCGAAAGCATAGAGGAACTGCGATCGGTAATGGATTGGTGTTTATGTTGATGTTATTTATTCCAATTGTTGGATTTATAGTAACGCTTCCGATTTCGGTTGTAGCAGCTTCTGCAGAGACTGTAAAGATTTTAGATAGAGAAGGATTAATGATAACAGAAACTTCTGAAGAGGTTTCTAAGATTGAAGCATAATTACAATGAAAGAAAAGTTTTATCAATACATACAGAATCTTCAGGACGCCATCACTTCTGGATTAGAAGCAATTGATGGTCAAGCAACATTTAAAGAAGATATCTGGAAACGACCAGAAGGTGGAGGAGGTCGTACGCGTGTGATCGAGAATGGAGCAGTATTCGAAAAAGGAGGCGTAAATATTTCGGGAGTTCATGGCAAATTGCCTAAAGCCATGCAGAGTTATTTTAATGTAGGAGATGTTGATTTCTTTGCCTGTGGATTGTCGTTGGTTTTACATCCTAAAAATCCTATGGTGCCAACAGTACATGCCAATTGGCGATATTTTGAAATGTATGATGCTGATGGAAACATTGTAGATAGCTGGTTTGGTGGAGGACAGGATTTAACACCTTATTATTTGTTTGATGAAGATGCGAAACACTTTCATAAGATATGCAAAACCTCTTGCGACAATCATAATGCAGATTTTTATCCTGTATATAAAAAGAAATGTGATGAATATTTCTATAATGCGCATAGAGGTGAAGGTCGTGGAGTAGGAGGTTTGTTTTTTGATTATTGCAAGGCAACAGATGATATGTCGATGCAGGATTGGTATAATTTTGTGACTGAGATTGGTGATAGTTTTTTAGAAGCGTATGTACCCATCGTAGAACGCAGAAAAAACGCAACATATACTAAGGATCAAAAAGACTGGCAGGAGATTCGACGAGGGCGATATGTTGAGTTTAACCTGGTTCATGACAAAGGAACCTTGTTTGGTTTAAAAACAAACGGAAGAATAGAAAGTATATTAATGAGTTTGCCTCCACAAGTACAATGGAGATATGATCATCATCCAGCTTCTGGAAGTGAAGAAGAAAGGTTGATTACGGTATTAAAGAATCCAGTAGATTGGATATGATAAGGTCGTATAATTAGAAGTAAGAAAAATAACTACCTAAATCTATACCCTAATAATTTACAGATTGTTAAAGTAATTCCTGTAATTTATCTGCTCCTAATTGTTTTGTCTTTTTTTATAAATGTCTTTCGTGTTTCTTGGAACCGCTTATAATTTTAACAAATATGATTTAGGTTTAGTGCCTGTGATTCAGTACCACTATATACTTTTTCAACCTTGCATAAAATACCTTTGATCTTCTTAGTTGTATCGTTTACACGAATAAAATGATATAGATTTACTATTTTTTTACGATAAAAAGCGCAAAAAAACGGCTAAAATGCAATATTTAGTGAGTCTTATCTTACCATTAATCCTAGTAAAAACGGGGTATAACCAAAATAAATCGGTTTAAGTGCTTAAAAAACAGGATAAAAGGTTGTTGTTGTGATTTTTTTTATTAACTTGCGCTAACTTGTGGGGCTTAATATTTTAAAGAAAACCAATTAACACCCAGAACCCTATGAAAAAAATTTTACTATTGTTAACTGTAATCCTTCTGACAGGATGTCAATATTTCACAGACGGAAAACAGAAACCTAAATTTGCAAGTTTCAAGAAAAACACAATCGAATTTCGTAAGAATACTATTATGCTTACGGCTGGATACGAAAAAACATCTCCAGAGCAATTTAAAGTAAGATTAGATTCACTAAGTGAAAAATCTAAGTTTAAAGATATTGCATTAGAAGAATTAAAAAAGATCGAAAACAAAAAGGTTGATTTTCAATTATTTGTAGACGAGAAAAATGTAGAGAACTACGTATTTATATATGCTTGTGATTATTATCAGTTAGATGAGCATAGAGCAGCAACTGTAGTGGAGGCTTTAAGTAGAGAACTAAAAGACGAAGCAAATGTTCAGGAAGTAAGATACAAAAGGATTCACGGAAGATTTTTCTTTACGCCAACTTCAAAGATTGTTAAGTTAAAATACTTAAAAGGATACAAGATGGAGAAGAAATATCAGGCAGAGTATATTGTAGCATCTAAGTTAGGTGGTATCGGTCTACTGATAAGCAATCTTGAAAATGTAGATTTCGAAAGTTCTATTAAAAGATTAGCTTTAAAATAAAGAATATAACCAATTTTTATTGGGTTTTCAATACAATTAAAAAGGGTATTAGTGTTGTAGCTAATACCCTTTTTTATATAACTTTATCATAATAAGAAATTTCATATTACAGTAGGATGCAGAGAGTTTTAATGTTATTGGTGGTTATGGGTATAGTAGGATGTGCACGCAGTGTAGAACCGACTGTAGAAAATATTAATACCATCTTTGCTTCTCAGGATTTTACTTTTGAATTTCATAAGGTACACGAAGCAAAAAAATCTATCAGTTTTAGAAATGATTATTTAGTATATAAAAGTGATCAGCCTACATTAAGACGAGAGATTACCTATGATGAGGTATTACTGATTAATGATTTTATACAGAATATAGTGAATCTTCATGATCCAGATTTAAACCAGGAATCTTCATCATATTATATTATAAAGAATACGGCTTACAAGGCTGTTATTATCCCTAAACAGGAAGATTTTTATTTTGAAGCTCTGATAAAGACCTTGCAATTACAAAAATAGCTATTGGTTACTCTTCAATCTGTTCCTCAATAACCTTAAATTGTTTTATAGCAGTGTTGGGTTCTATGATATTATAACCTTTCCAGAAATCAGGATCATATTTTGATAAATATGCTGAATCCACATTTTTATTTTCTTTACTACTTGCATATTCTGACTCAGTAATATTGGTTGCATTAAAAACAATAACTTCATATTTGTTTTTAGCATAGCTAATAACATCAAGATTAAGTGATAATTGATTTTGTTTGTTTCTTCCTTTTACGTTTTTGTTTTTCTCAATAATACTTAGAGGTCGATCTACTCCAAACTTGTTTTCGGTTACTTTTTCAATAAACTTAACTCCATATTTTCCATCAGGTCCTTTTGCAAAAATAGTAGTTCCGCTATATCCGTTTTCTTCAAAACTAAGGCCCAATAGATTAAAACTACGCAGTCGCTTTACGTTTTGATAATCAATTCTCATGATCGCAAAATCTTCTGTGTTTACATATATAGTTCCTTTAAAATCACCTCTTCTTTTGGGAGTAAAATTAATCACATACACACCTATATCATCTAATATGGTATAATCTACACGTTCAAAATTGTATCGTCCAGAGTTTTTGATCACATTTAGTTTGGTATCTGATTGATAAAATGTCTCATTAAAAAGATTTTTAAGATTCATTTTTCTGGACTTAAAGAAGAAATTTTCCTTTGGGTTTTCAATTCCATCTGCAATCGCTGCAGCATCCTCATTAGCATTTAAGATAGAGTCTACTTGTACTTTTTGACTAAATAGACCTGATCTTATTTTGATATAAGAATCGGGCTTTACATTGTCTCTAAATATCTTTTCCATCTTTTTGAAAATGGCTTCAAAGGATCCTCCATTATTTTTGTCATATAAACGAGCACCTTTGATTACATTTAGCTTTTGTTTTTCTGTATTGCCATAAAAATCACACAAGGCTTCTGCATAAAAAACAGAATTTCTGGGTACAACTCTAGAAATACTATCTACAAGATTTTTATCAATCTCTGCGATACTAGATTTCTTAAATTTAATATCCATTTTTTTGATAAAACTAGTATTGGTTTCTCTAAAAAACAACCTACTTTTTGCCAGAGCATCTCTATAATTTTCCTCCATATTATCATCTACATTATCAATGATTTCATCAATAGTTAGATTTTTGTTAGAGATAAATACGCTTTTTAGCTCTATCGCTTTGGGTTCTATATAGATGATGCTATCTGTAATATTTTGCACCGCAACACCTACAGTAGCATATCCCATAGAAGAGATATAGATCGAATCTATTTTTGATTGAATTTCATCTAGTGTAATACTAAAACGTCCTTCTTCATTTGTTACGATTCCTTGGTTTTCGCCAATTTGTATGGTTGCATACGGAATTACTTCATTGGTTTTTTTATCGACAACTTTGGAACTAATCGTTTGGCCAGTAACTGAAAAAAAATTTAGGCACACACAAAGGATTAGTAATAAGATTTTATAAATTTTCATAGCTTCAGTAGATTCATAAAATTACCATATAAAAATATAGATTCTCAATGTATCTAGGGCATAGTTACCACACAAAAGAATATCATTATGATTATATGTCTTATAATAAGACGAGTCACCTACTGATTTATAACAGAGAATATCTTAAATATTATGGATTTTATAAAAACATGTATTGAACCTATGGCTTTCTTTTAGTCAGTGCCTTGTATCAAATGTTATGTCAAAAAGAGGATATCTAGGTACGATCATACAATGATCCTCAATATATTTAAGACTCACCTTCAAGCACTGTAAACTGCTTGATGGCTGTATTAGGCTCTATGATATTATATCCTTTCCAGAATTCTGGATCGTATTTAGATAAATATTGTGGTTTGATACTTTTGTTTTCTGTACTACTTTCATATTCACCTTCGGTTATTGGTTTAGAATCAAAAATAACTACTTCGTATTTGCTGATTTCGCCTGCACCGATATCCAGACCTAAGGATAATTCGTTTTGTTTACGTCTTCCTTTTACGAATTTGTTTTTCTCGATAATTTTAAGTGGGCGATCAATACCATATTGATTCCCTCTTGTTTTTTCGATATAGCGTACACTATACTTACCATCTGCACCTTTAGAAAAAATGGTTTTCCCAGCATATAGATTATCCCTAAAACTGACTCCTAATAAACTAATACTTTTTAGGTTTTTTACATTCTTATAATCTACTCGCATAATCGCAAAATCCTCGGTGTTTACATACATAGTTCCTTTAAAATCAGCACTTCTTTTAGGTTCAAAATTGATGATATATACGCTACTGTCGTCAATGGTTGTGTAATCCATAAGTTCGAACTTGTATCGACCTGATTTTTCAATAAAATTTAATTTAGAATCTTCTTGAAAAAACATACTGGCCAATATGTTTTGTAATGATGATTTTCTATAGTTAAGAAAATAGTTTTCTTCGTTTTTATTTGGTTTTTCTACTTCTTTTTTTACCTCTGCAGCTTCTTCATTGTTATCAAAAATAGAATCCATCTGTACTTTGGTTCCCAGAATCCAACCTGATTTTATTTTTAAATAAGAATTTGGTTTTACGTTCTTTTTTAGGATATCCTCCAGTTTTTCTGATAGTGCCTCCATGGATCCATCATTGCTCTTATCATAGAGTTCGGCACCTTTGATAATATTAAGTTTTTGTTTGTTAAAATCTCCATATAGATCACATAACGCTTCGGTATAGTACGATGATTTTCTGGGGATGATAGAGACCACACTATCGATAAACTTTTCGTTAAACTCTGCAATCGTAGATTTTTTAAACTCGATATCGATCTTATTGATATCGCTAAAATTAGATTGTCTGAAAAAAAGCTTTTTATGAGACATATCCTTGCTATAGTTCTGATCTACATTTTCTTTTACATTGTCGATAATCTCATCAATGGTTAATTTTTTATTAGACACAAAAACCCCACTTAACTCGATCGCTTTGGGTTCTATATATATAATACTATCAGTAATACTATTGAGTGCAATCCCTACGGTAGCATATCCCATAGAAGAGATATAGATAGAATCAATGGCTGTTTGTTTTTTATCCAGAGTAAAACTAAAGGTTCCTTCTTCGTTAGTGATTACGCCACCATTGTCTGCATATTGAATTGTAGCATATGGGATAGGTTCGTTTGTTTTTTTGTCTACCACTTTAGAGCTGATGGTTTGTGCTTGAAGCAAAGATGTAGAACATACAAAGAACAAAATGTAGTTATAGAATTTCATGAGTTGTTATTTAGATTGATGTATTAGTATAGACATCATTTTTAGTAAAAAGGTTGCCTGCACATTGTATATGAAGACTGATACGAGAAAACTTTGTTACAAGAATTGCACCAAAAAAAGAAGAAAGCCCAGAAAAACGAATTTCCTGAGCTTCTTTGTGATTTTTTAGAAAACGGAATATTTGGCTAATTCCAATTAAACAAAAAATCCCTTACATAGGTAGTCGTAAGGGATTGTGCTTTATTACATTAAATTTTGTTTGAAGGTATATGATGATAAAAACAGTAAGATTGTTTTGTTATTAATTAGTGAGCAATACTTATTTTTTTAAAAAGAAAATCACGATAGTAACAGCGCGTCCATATCGTGATTTTCAGAATTCAACTAACTAACTAAATTTTTATTGCTACCACATTTATAGTATGGCAGGCAAACAACTAGGTTTTAGAAACCTTTTATTCCTCATCTACTCTTCTTAAATTATCATTAGAGTTTCTGTCTATTAATTTATTATAAGGATCAATACCTGCTTTTTCTGGTTTTTTATCAGTCACAATCGTGAATGTATTTTCGCCAGGTTGTAACCACTTTCGTTCCAGGTAATATGGGTTCTTAAGAGGTACTTCTTGATCATCTACAATATCCTCACCAAACAAACCAATTTCTATATAGTTGGTCGTATCATCGGTACGCTCTTCTTTTCCTTTATCATCATAATAAATCTTCTTAGAATCTACTGTAAAGGTAGTTTCATAAGAACCATTATCCAGTTTTTTGGTCTTGGCTTCTTTGGTTATGTTTTCGTATAATACTATTTCTTTAAAACCATCATCTACCGAGTATTTTAGAGAATCTGGTGCTACCTTATATAGCGCTTCATATAAATTCTCTGAGGTAGGATATACTCCTTTTTCAAAATGTTTATACTCATCAAGAAAACCTTTTAAGGCAGTATTGATTTTTTCTTCACCAATAATATCCTGCAGTTCATACATCACCATAGATCCTTTTCGGTACCAAACATATCCTCCTGTTTCTACATTCATTAAAGAACGTTCTGGTTTAAAACTAAAGGATCGACTTCTTAGGTATGCATCCAGAGAATACTTAAGGAAATTTTTAATTCCATTTTCTCCATATTCTTTTTTCATAGTCATCAAGGATGAGTATTCTGCTAAGGTTTCAGAGATGATATTAGCTCCAGATGTTTTACTAGGAGTTACAATATGTCCCCACCATTGATGTGCAACTTCGTGCGCAGTTACCCTAAAAGCATAATTAAAATCTTCTGCTTTATCAAAATCAGCAGCAAATCCAAAATCCTCAGAATACGGGATCGTAGTTACAAAAGATTGTGCAAATGTCGAATGAGCGGGGAACTCTACAATTCTGATCACAGAATTAGGATACTCATAGAAATTCTTAGAGCAATAGTCTAATGCTACCTTCGTCCCTTCAATAAAATACTGCAAGTTTCTTTTATGCTTAGGAGAGTGATAGATCTCTATAGCTACTTTTTTACCGCTAGGTGCCGTCCAACTTGATTTTTCTACATCATATCTGGCTGAAACTACATTAAAGAATAAGTCGGTCTGAGACTCTAGTTTATAATGGTAATACGCTCTGTTATCTTCCTTCCATTCTTTAACTAATTTACCTGGTGCAATAGCAATTTGATCTGATGCTGTACTCACTACTGCTTCAAAATTGATATAATTAGCATCCTCATTAAATAGATTCTTTTTTAAAGCAGTAGAATCTGTTCTGGGAGGAAATAAATAATCTAATTTTTCTAATCCATATTTTCTTCTGGTACCATTGTCACTAAGAGACCTGTCGTAATGAAAACTTGGAAATATAGAATTATTTATAAAGGTACCGTTGTTTAGTACCTGTGTTTCTATGCTATTTGCAAACCCTTTGGTTTCGGCAGACATAGAAATTGACAATTCAGCAGTATCTTTTGGTTGTAATGTATTAGGTAATTTATAGAAATACATCCTGTTAACCGTATCAGAAACTACAGGTTTTATAGGACTACCATTATAGATGATTTCTCCTAATTGTGTATGTTCTACTGGATATTGAACATTTAATAACAAGGTATCAATAGGAGTGGCGTAATTATTAACCAACTTAAATTCTCCTGTAGCTTTTAAGGCTCTTTTTTCTGGAAATACATCAATATAAGCTTTTAAATCAGTAACCTGTGGATGTGCCTGATTGATCAATCGTGAATATTTTTTTTCAGCCTCAGCAGCGATTTCATTAAAGTAATCTCCACTTTCAATAGTATTCAATACTTTTAAATTATAATAACCATAACCTGCTACAGAAGCAAAAGCAATGATCACCATGGTTAAGGCTCCGATCATTTTGAAATTCAACCTTCTTTTGGCTAAGGTTAATCGTTCTTTTGCTGTAGAAAAGAATCCACGATTCCAGAATATGGTTCCAACTACTAATAGTATAGCCATCATTAAGGCCCAATACAAGTTTAATGTAAAAGTACCGTGCATATAATGACCAAACCCATTCAGGTCACTTAAGAAAAATGGTGTAGAACCTGTGAAAATAAGTAATGGATTATTACTTTTAAATGCTAACGTAACTAATAGTGGAAGTCCAATATATATTAATATAATTATAAAATGGCCTAAGAACTTATTATTCACCAAAACATGAATGAAAAAACACAGAAATATAGTTGCAATAAAACTAGGAAGAATGAGTGCAAAATTATAAACTGCGTACATCCCTAGTTCATATCCAAAATAACCATTAAACGTTTGAAACAACGCACCAATTAGAATATTTACAAATGCTAGTACACCTGCAATACCTAATAGCGAAATAACTTTAGAAAAGTATAAACTTGTATTGTTAATCGGTAATGCATCATAAAACACAAAAGTTTTGTTCTTACGAGTTCTATGCACTGCTTCACCAGAATAAATAATTAAAATAATAATGGATAAGAGAGAGATTCCTCCAGAAATATAAGTCGTTACAAATCTCGTAAGCGGTAAATTAGGAGTTCCATAAATCTCATTAGCATTATAAATTGTAATTAAAGAAAGTAAGATTCCAATAACAATCAAAATTATAAAAACAGGATCTTTAATGATAGAAAGAAATTCAATTTTACTTAATGACAGTAAGTTGTTTCTTTCTGTTTTTTTATTGAATATCTGAGATATAACACCTGTAAATGATGGCGCATGCGTATCTCCTTTAGTTTTCTTTTCCTTTTTACCAGAAATTAAGAATTTCTTATAGTCGAATTTAAATAAAGTTAGTAAGAAAAATAACAATCCTAATCCCAACCAAAGCATTCGATTTAATAAAAATTTCCCATAGATTGGAAGTTGATTAATATTTAATTCATTAACCGACCAATACTTTTTGACAAAACTAAAAGCTCTTCCACCAAAAGGATCCAAATATATGGTTAGCCATTGATTATCTAGACTGGCGAGTAAGTTTCCTGAAATACTATATAATAAGAATAAAAATATTCCTCCAAGATATATAATAGGCATTTTCTTAAAAAAGGCCATCAAACAAAAGAAGAGAGAACCTATTAGAAATGCATTGATCTGTAAGATAAATATGAACGGAAGGAGATATGAAGATAAATTAAAAGCATCATAATCCCCATAATCTGGTCTATCTAAATACATTCCTGTAGTAAAACCTATAATTGCACCTAGTACAATAAATAGGTTTAATAATGTAACAATAGTAAAGCTTCCAAAAAACCTTCCTAATACATACGATTTTTGCGTAATCGGAAATGTAAAATAAGTCTGTGCAGTTTTATGATCCTGATCTCTAAAAATGGGAACTCCCATAATAGCAGCATAAAAGAAAATAGAAATCACAGAAATTGGAGCTATAACATCTATAATATTATTAGGACTATTGACAAATTGTGCAGTAACAGATTTTTGAAAAACTGCTATTAACAATGCCATAGCAAGCCCTAATCCAGCATAAATCCAAGTAGCAGGTCGACGAAGACGATATTGTATTTCGAATAAGAATATTTCTTTCATAATTATGCCTCCTGTTCTTGCTTTTGATTAATACTATAGAAATAGAATTCTTCTAAACCATTGTTCATTTGCTCAAAACCATTTCCTGGAGCACTCTCACTGTATATATTCACAAAGAACTGGCCTCCTCTTAAATAATTAGAAAGCACAGTAAATTCATTTTGATAACGTTCCAATTCAGTTTTTTCAATCTGTTTTTTGAATATTTTTCCATCCAATGTACGTGATAACTCTTGCGGATTTCCTTGAGCAAGAATTCTTCCTTCATTAAAAACCGCCATATGCTCACATAAATTAGTTACATCATCCACAATATGAGTAGATAATATTACGACAGCATTTTCACCTAATTCACTTAGTAAGTTATGAAAACGATTACGTTCTAATGGGTCCAAACCTGCTGTTGGTTCATCTACAATAATTAGTTTTGGATTTCCCAATAAGGCTTGCGCAATTCCAAAACGTTGTCGCATCCCACCAGAAAAATCTCCCAGGTTTCGATTTCTAAATTTATATAAGTTCACCTTGTTTAATAAATCGGCAACATATCCTTTACGTTCGCTGGTATTGGTAATGCCTTTAACCTTGGCAATATGATTAAGCATCATTTCTGCAGAAACCTTTGGGTATACTCCAAAATCCTGAGGTAAATAGCCTAATGTTTTTCTAAGCTCTTCTGGTTGTTTAAAAACATCAATGCCGTCAAAATCGATAGATCCTGTATCCGCAAGTTGCAATGTAGCGATCGTTCTCATCAAGGTTGATTTTCCAGCGCCATTAGGGCCAAGAAGACCAAACATTCCTTTTTCTAAGGTAAGATTTACATCATTTAACGCCTGTGTTCCATTTGGATACGTCTTGTTCAGATTTTTTATTGTAAGCATACTATATAAAGTTTAGCAAAGTTTATGTATTGAATTGTTAGTATAAAATGTGGTGTGTTTGTTACAGAATTGTATTAATTTTATAAAAACGATCCGCCTAAAGTTACATTATAGTTGGTATATTTACGTTTCTTATAAATTAGTAGCAAGTTAATGCATCAACTCCGTAGAAATAGAAGATTACGAACCAATGATTCGATTCGATCTTTAGTAAGAGAACATACGATTACTCCCAATGATTTTTTAGTTCCTCTTTTTGTAGTAGAAGGCAATAATGTAAAACAAGAGATTGCATCCATGCCTGGATATTACAGATATAGTCTCGATTTGTTGAAAAATGAGGTAAAAGAGGTTTGGGCGATGGGATTAAAGGCAGTATTACTTTTTGTAAAAGTACCAGATAACCTAAAAGATAATAAAGGAACCGAAGCGTTGAATCCCGATGGATTAATGCAACGAGCAATTAAAACTGTTAAAGATGTCGCTCCAGAAATGTTGGTCATGACTGATGTAGCACTAGATCCGTATTCTTCTTATGGTCATGATGGGATTGTAGAAGATGGGTATATTGTCAATGATCCTACCTGCGAAGTATTAGCTCAGATGTCCTTATCCCATGCAAAAGCTGGAGCTGATTTTGTTGCTCCTAGTGATATGATGGATGGCAGAATTCTGGCAATTAGAACCTTGTTAGAAGAAGAAAACTATAAGAATACTGGTATTATGAGTTATAGTGCCAAGTATGCTTCTGGTTTTTATGGACCGTTTAGAGATGCGCTGGATTCTGCACCTGGTTTTGGAGACAAAAAAACATATCAGATGGATTTTGCAAATCGGGATGAAGCGATTAAAGAAACATTGATGGATATAGAAGAGGGCGCTGATATTGTTATGGTAAAACCTGGATTGGCGTATTTGGATATAGTAAGAGATGTGCGTGATGTGGTAGATGTGCCAGTAGCAGTATATCAAGTGAGTGGAGAGTATGCGATGCTGAAGGCAGCTGCCGCAAAAGGGTGGTTAGATCATGATGCGATTATGATGGAACAACTTATTGCATTTAAGAGAGCAGGAGCGCAGATCATCGCAAGTTATTTTGCCAAAGATGTGGTGAAACTTTTAGGATAGTAATAAATTAGAACTATATGATAAGCAGGGATCGATTGTATCAAACTTTTGGAGAGTTATTGTATGTAATTGCAATGAGTGATGGTGTTATCCAGAAAGAGGAAGTGAAAACTCTGGAAGAAATACTGAAAGCGCATCCCAAAGGAGAAGAAATAAAATGGTCATTTGATTACGAGAATGAAAATCAAAATGATATCGAAACCCTTTATAAAAAAGTAATAGAAGTTTTTTCTGATAATGGCCCAGACGAAGAATATGACTTTATGATTTATGCCTTAACAAAAATTGCAGAAGCAAGTGATGGTATGGGATCTAAAGAAGAAAAGGTGATTAATAGTTTCTCTAAGGATCTATTAGAAAGATTTAAAAAAGACATCGATAATTTGTTTAATCATTTGTAGAAAATTAATTTCTCAAAATCTGTTTCAAAAACTAAATAGACTAAAATTAAGAAACCTTGCGAATTGACTTGATTGGTATTGATTTTAGTATAACCACTTTTATAAAACCTCTAAAATTAAAAAGATGAAACATGTTGTTTTATTATTGTTAAGTATCACTTTTATCGCAACTAGCTGTCAATCCGAAAAGAAACCTGAAAAAGAAAAAATCGTTATCGGAGGGAAGAAAAAAGCAAAATCTCCAGAATTTGAATTAGGTGAAAAACTCTTCAAAGGCAAAGGAAACTGTTTTTCTTGCCATAGATTAGATAAAAAATCTGTAGGTCCAAGTACTGCAGAGATTATGAAAATCTATAAAGAGCAAAATGGGGATATTATTGGTTTTCTTAGACAAAAGAAAGATCCGATTGTAGATCCAGATAATTACTCAGTTATGAAGACTAATTTTGCACGATTAGAGAAGTTTTCTGATGAAGAACTCAAGGCAATAGAAGTATATATGAATGAAGTGACTAAAAAATAATGAAGAATTTTTTAATAATCTGTATTCTTATTTCGTATCCTGTAATGTCTCAACACACAACACCCAAATCCGCGTTTCTAGAAAAATGGAGTAATTCTAAAGAATATCTGTTAGCAATTGCCGAATCCATGCCCGAAGAACATTATGTTTTTAAACCTACAGAACGCGAGATGGATTTTAAGAATCAACTACTTCATATCTGCGGAAATATGCGTTGGCTTGGCACCAACTATTTTTCTGAAGAAACTTTTGATCGAAAGCAGTTTTCTGAAAATGTGCCCGAATCTAAAAAAGAAGTTATTCTATTGCTCAAGGAGTCATTTGATCTTGTTTATGATCGCATAAAGACGGTAGATGAGGATGCCTTAAAAGCAGAGGTTGATTTTTTTGCAGGCCCAAAGTCAAGGCTTCAGATTCTAAATTTATTGCAAGACCATGTAACACATCATAGAGGACAATTGATTGTATATCTAAATCTTAATGAAATTAAACCACCAAGGTACGTGGGTTGGTGATAAGGATTCTTATCTTTTCTTTTTACAAATGATAAGCAAATCCTTACTTTAGCAAAACTAATTATATATTATGGCATTACTTATTATATACGGAGTCGTATCTATTTTCTTTTCGTTTTTATGTTCGATTCTCGAAGCAGTGTTGCTTAGTATTACCCCAACCTTTGTGAATGTTAAGAAAAAAGAAGGTAAAGCCTATGCATCTTCTTTAGAAAAGCTAAAAAAAGATGTAGACAGACCGCTTATTGCGATTCTAACACTTAATACAATTGCCCATACTGTAGGAGCTATATTAGTAGGTGTACAAGCAAAAGTAGCATATGCAGAAATGTATGGATCCGAAACACGTACGTTTCTTGGAATGGAAATTACAGAAGATTTAATGGTAGGAGTGGTATCCTCTGTGATGACAATATTGATATTAGTTGCCTCTGAGATTATACCCAAAACGATTGGAGCAACCTATTGGAAACAGCTGGCTAATTTTACTTCGAAAGCCTTACATGTATTGATTTGGCCATTAAAATGGACAGGAATACTTTGGTTATTGCAATTAACTACAAAACTAATTGGAGGAAAAGGACATCACGGATCGGTATTAAGTAGAGAGGATTTTACCGCGATGGCAGATATTGCAGAAGAAGAAGGTGTTTTTGAAGAGTCTGAATCTCAAATAATCAGAAATCTGCTAAACTTTAAAGCCATTTTTGCAAAAGATATCATGACACCTAGAAGTGTTATGAAAATTGCTCCCGAAGAACAGAATGTTCAAGATTTTTTTGAAGCTAATAAAAACCTTCGTTTTTCCAGAATCCCAGTATATGCTGATAATCCAGATAATATAACGGGATATGTGCTAAAGGATGAGGTGTATAAAGAAATGGCTGAAGATAATCATGCTAAAAAATTAAATGACCTTAAGCGAAAGGTATTTGTTGTAGATCGTAATGTAGCAGTTCCTAATTTGTTCGAAAAACTAGTAGAGCATAAAGAACATATGGCATTGGTAGTCGATGAATATGGTTCGATTAGTGGTTTGGTCAGTATGGAAGATGTTATTGAAACGCTTCTTGGGTTAGAAATCATGGACGAGAGTGATCAGGATTCTAATATGCAGGAACTGGCAAGAAAAAACTGGGAGAACAGAGCAAGACGTTTAGGTATTCTGGATGATAAAAAGGAAGAATGATTCAAACCGCTTTCATAGAAACGCCACTTGGGATAGCTACGATTACAGGCGATGAAAATGGAATAAGTAAGATTTCAATAACAGAAGATACTACAGAAAAACCTTCTGCCAAAATTCCAGATGTATTACAAAAAGCAGTAATCCAATTACAGGATTATTTTAAAGGAAACAGAAATACTTTTGATATTAAGTTAAACCCTTCTGGCACAGATTTCCAAAAAAAAGTTTGGCATGAACTATCTAATATTCCTTTTGGGAAAACAGTAAGTTATCTGGATATTGCTAAGCGACTAGGAGATCCTAAATGTATAAGAGCTGCTGCATCCGCTAATGGAAAAAACCCTTTGTGGGTTGTAGTTCCCTGTCATCGCGTAATTGGTAGTGATGGATCACTTACGGGATATGCGGGAGGATTGTGGCGCAAAAAATGGTTATTGGATCATGAAAACCCTGTAAAACAACAATCACTTTTTTAAAGAACTAACAATCAATAGTTTAAGAATACTTATTGTCATAGAGTAAACACAAAATACATCAGTATTACTGCACACATCTATATATAATTTAGGGTACGATCAATTTTTTTGTTTATATAATATAGATTATGATTATATTATCCTATGATACAAGCATATAGATATCTCTCAATAATTTGCGTATTTCTTTTTTTTGACATTTATGCTCAAAACCCTATTGATAGGGAACTGAATAAACCTTTGGTTCTTGAAAGCGATTCTGTCGAGTTTTTTATCAAAAAAGGAGACAGTTTAAATTCAGCTAAAAATCTGACTTTAGCAGAAGATGCGTACGAGAAAGCTTTTCGTTTGGCAAAAAGAATTGGTGATAAAAAACAAATACTTGATACCGGATTTAAATTAGAAAGATATCGGTCTGCGATATTGGAAAAGCATGATGAAGCCAAAGAAATAATTGATTTTATAAATAGTTATTGTACAAAATTAGATGATAAAGATTGCATCATCCAAAGTATAATTCGTTATGGTGAACTGAAACGGAGAAAACTTCAATTTGTTGACGCATTGAAGCGTTATAGTCAAGCACTTCTCATGGCAGAAAAAACAGAAAACAAAAATCTAAATTGGCAAATATTAACTGGAAGAGGAGGTTTGTTATTGGATATTGGGGATCTTGATCAAAGCAAAAGAGATTTTAAAAAAGCTGTTGATTACATTACCGATATTAAAGGAAAATACATGACAGATAAACTCAAATGCATCATCATTGATGACGAAAAAAAAGATAGAGAGAATATTCATATGCTTTTGGATTCATACTGTCCACAAGTAGAGGTTATTGGAGAAGCCAAAGATAGAGCTACGATTCTTTCAGTGCTATCAGAACTAAAACCAGATTTGGTCTTTATAGATATTCAATTAGGTGCGATCTCGGTATTCGATGTGTTGAATGAATTGGATAGTATTGAATTTAAAATTGTGTTTGTAACTGCTTTTGATAAATATGCAATACAAGGGTATCAATATGATGCGATAGATTATTTATTAAAACCAGTAGATCCCAAGCGATTAATTAAAGTAGTGGATAAAACCTTTAGATTAAAAGATCAATTAGCATCTAAAGAGAATATTGCCAATGATTTTAAAGAACTGTATTCTAAAGTGATGGAAACTCCTAAAATATCTATTACGGATGCTAAAGGAGTACATATTGTAAAAGCTATTGATGTTTTATACTGCGTAAGTGATGGGAACTATACTACATTTGTAATGAAGGATGAAAATGAAATTGTAATCTCTAAAAACTTAAAACATTTTGAATCTAAATTAAAAGATTATAATTTTTTTAGAATTCATAAATCTTATTTGGTAAATCTCAATCATATTGACTTCTTGGTAAAAGAGCAAGGAGGCTCTGTTGTTATGAAAAATGGAAAATCTTTACCAATCTCCAGAAATGGTAAAAAAGAACTTTACGAGAAAATGAATATTTTATAAGGAATTTCTGGGTAAATAATTTTGGTTTTCACAATATTCTAAAGTGATCTTCAGTATTTTATATACTTCTTTACTACCCTTAAATTTTATTATATGTATGTAAAAGTGCATTTAATACACTAAAACCTACCGTTAAAACAATCAACCGATTAAAAACTGTATGTGTCTGTTACTTTTGATCTGAAATTAACTCAGAAAAAATACATACTTATGAAATCGAATTTTTTAAAAATCGGAACAGTTGCAGTAGCTACACTTTTATTTGCAACTACATCTTGCTCGGATGAAGGAATAGAAGCCGGATTAGAAACAGGAGAAGAAATTAATGCAAGCCATCTTCCAAAAAATGTTTTAAATAAAGTTTTAGAACTTAAAATGAACCCCAATGAATTTGAAGTAGAAGAGCTTGTGCATTTGGATGGTACAGTTTCAGAAGTGATCGTTACTTCTGGTGATATGGCAATGGATAAAGAGAGGTTTTTAGGGATACCTGCTAGTACCGAAGGTTTTGCTAAACAATATCGTACAGAGTTCATTATTGATACAAATCTGCATCCAGAAGTAAACCTTTTTGTGTATACAGGAGGTCCAATTCTTGTTGATGGTGAGCCTAGGTTAATTGGTTTTTCTGCAGGAGCTCAGCAAGGAATTATAGATGCTTTAGAAAACTGGAATTCGGTTCGTTCTGGACTTACGCTTAAAGCAGAGTTTAGCTCAAATCCAAATCTTTTTGATGAAAATGTTCATGAAACGTTCATTGCTGTAAACCTTACCTTACCTGGATTTTCGGGTAGAGCAGGTTTCCCTGACGAGGCAGGTAACCCAGGAAGCTTCTTCATTATAAGTCCTATAGCAAACCAAGCTGCGCCAAATGTTCCAGATGCAATTGAACATTTAATTACACATGAATTAGGACATGCTATTGGTTTACGTCATACAGATTGGAACAGTAGACAAAGCTGTGTAGATTTAGGATTAGAAGATGCACCATCAGTAGAGACTAATGCTCCTGATAGAATTTTTGGAACGCTACCTAGTATTCCTGGTATTATAGAGCAAGAAGACTCTATTATGAATGCTTGTTTTGGAGAAACGGATGGAGAATTGAATTTCTTTGATGAATTTGCTATAAGAAATTTATATAGACGAAGTTTCTCTTATTATAATTACTAAATACCCATACATAATGTTTGTTTAAGAAAAGAGCACTGATTCAGTGCTCTTTTTTTGTGATCAAAAATGAATGAATAGTATGAGATTTATTTTTATAACTTAGTGCTTCAAAATTTTAAGATTTATGAAAATCATTAAAAAACTCCTTAAAGGCCTCGTAGCCATCTTGCTACTTTGTATAGTGCTATTGTACATTTTTGATTATGATTATATCCTTAAAGGAGTTCGTGTGGTCTATATGACAGGTCACACTACAGCTTATATAGATGATTACACCTATTTTGATAATCATACCATAGAAAAAGGAGATACGTTTATTCCGTGGAAATTACATGCTAATTATAATAAAGCTACACCTACAGAAAGGTTGAATACTATAAATGAAACTATGGGAACAGTAGCGTTTATGATTATTAAGAATGATGAAATATGGTATGAGAAATATACAGAAGGCTATGGTACTGAATCTAAAACCAATTCGTTTTCTATGGCAAAAAGTATTACAACTGCCTTGCTAGGGAAAGCGATTATGGATGGATATATTAAAAACCTAGATCAACCAATAGGGGATTTTCTTCCTAAATTCTCAGAAGGATTAGCTGCCAAGGTTACTGTAGGAGATTTATCTTCTATGTCTTCAGGATTAAATTGGACGGAACATTATACAAGCCCATTTTCGATAACTGCCAGAGCCTATTATGATCCCGAATTAAGAGATGTAATGAATGGATTAGAAATAGTAAAAGAACCTGGGAAGGAATTTGAGTATTTAAGTGGGAGTACTCAATTATTGGGAATGGTCATTGAAAAAGCAACAGGAAAGACCTTATCAAATTATTTGAGCGAAAGTTTCTGGAAACCAATGGGTATGGAACAAGATGCCCTTTGGCAAGTGGATAGTGAAGAAAGTGGTATGGAAAAATCATATTGTTGTATTGCCAGTAATGCCAGAGATTTTGCTCGTTTTGGAGTGTTATTTAAAAATGATGGAAAATTTGGAGGAAAGCAAATATTGCCTAAAGAGTTTACCAAACTAGCTACTCAAAAACGTTTTGAAAAAGACGATATGTACGGTTATGGATTTTGGTTATCGGATCATCTGAATAAAGATATATTTGTAATGCGTGGAATTTTAGGACAATATGTGATCAGTATTCCTGAGGATGATGTAATCATTGTTCGCTTAGGGCATCATAGAGGGCAGCCGCAAGGATCTTTTAGTGAAGATTTCTTCATTTATATAGAAGAAGCATATAAAATGTTAGAGAATGCTTCATAAGATTGACTTAGAACACATCTTGTTTTTAGACATAGAAACCGTTCCAGAACAAGAACATTTTGAAAACCTAACAGATGAAATGAAATATCTGTGGGCGGATAAAACAAAATATCAACGCAAGGAAGAATTTTCTCCCGAAGATTTTTATGAACGTGCAGGTATATGGGCAGAATTTGGTAAGATTGTCTGTATTTCTGTTGGATATTTCACTTTTAAAGGAGAAACAAGATCGTTTAGAACGACTTCTTTTTTTGGAGAAGAGAAACAATTGTTGATAGATTTCAAAAATTTACTAGAAACACATTTTAATCGACCACATCATTTACTTTGCGCACATAATGGTAAAGAATTCGATTTTCCGTATATCGCCAGAAGAATGATTATTCATAATATTAGTTTACCTTTTAAGCTAAATCTATTTGGTAAAAAACCTTGGGAAGTACCTCATTTAGATACCTTGGATTTATGGAAATTTGGTGATTATAAACATTATACTTCATTAAAATTACTCACCAATATTTTAGGAATCCCTTCTCCAAAAGATGATATCGATGGTAGTCAGGTAAGACAAGTATATTATGAAGAAAATGATATTGATCGTATAGTAATTTATTGCGAAAAAGATACGGTTGCGGTAGCCCAAATTCTTCTGCGTTTACGACAAGAAGATTTATTGGACGATGATGAGGTAGTGTCAGTATAAGTGAGGGTTAAAAACTAGTGTTTACTGCTAACCAGACGAAAAAAAATCGCTCAATTGAGCGATTTTAATACGTTTTTTCTGATAGATCTATTCCCATTGTTTTGTAGTAGTACTAAGACCTTGATATAATAATTTTAAAGGAGTTGATGTTTTATCAGAGGTGTTACTGGTATCTCCAAGTTCGAAAAAATAAGTGTTGTTATCAGTAGTACTTTTTCTTCCTATAGTTAATCCTGCGGGTTTGAAGATTGCTAAATACCCACTATTTGTAGGCGCATTGCTTCCTTTTAATAAGAAGAACACTTCTTGATTGCTAGCTGTATGTCGAGGTAATGGATCTCCTACATCAGAATAACCTTCTGTATTACTTGTATTCGATTGTTTTATTTTTAATCCAGGTTGATCAGAAGCATCTATAGCATAATATTTAAATGCAAATAAATAGCTGTTCGCTGGCATAATGGCATGCGTAGTTTCATTAGTCAATGTAGTAGGCGAAGAAGTTGTGGTAATTATGTTAGAGGACTCATTATATTCTGATTCCAGAACACCACTTTTGGATACTTCCATAATTTCCGTAGCCAATAAGTTATATTCTGCTTCTGTAATTAAAATCCATTGTCCTTCAACTGCATTGGTATATTTAGATTTTGATACGGTTAATACAGCTTCAATTCTATCTTTTTGAGGATCCGTGTTATCATCAGAATTTGTGTCGTCTGTATTTGGGTCATCGGTAGTTTCATCCTGTGGGTTGGTATTGTCTGAATCAGTTTCGTCAGTTTCGTCAGAATTGGTCTCATCAGTATCAGTTTCATCAGTATCAGTTTCATCAGTATCAGTTTCATCAGAGTTTGTTTCGTCTGTGGATTCCTCATCAATTGTGGTTAGATTCTCTAATTGATTAATTTCATCAAGAGGTTCATTATCAGTACAGGATTGAAATGATGATACAAGGAATAAAATAATAAATAGGTAGGTGTAGTTTTTAATCATACTTTGGGGTATTTGCATTAAAATTTACGCCAAAATACACAAAAACAGGATTAAGTGCACAATTATTTTCATTTTTTCGATGAAATATACAAGAAATTTCTTACATATCTACAAAACGAATCACGTGATTTACATTAAAAATTGATGTAAAGTGTTTTTTACCACTGTTTTACGTTAGTACTGAGACCTTGATATAATATTTTTAATCGTGTATCACTAAGTTCTACAAAACTATTAGTATCAGATAAAGCAAAATAATAAGTATTGTCATCAGAAGAATCTTTTCTTCCAATTGTTAAACCTGCTGTTTTAAAAAATGCAAGATAAGCCGTATTCAAGGTTTGGACGGTATTCCCTTTTAATACAAAATATACTTCTTCATTGATGGCAGAATGTTCGGGTAAAGGATTTCCGACGTCAATAAATTCTTCACTGTTACTAATGCTGGATTGTTTTATTTTAGAACCTTTGGATCCAATTGCTTCTACTACATAATATTTAAAAGCAAAGATGTAGCTATCAATTGGCATTACTGCAATTTCTGTCTGATTTGCTAAGGTTGTAGGAGTAGAGGTCGAAGATATAATTTCAGAAACATCCAAATATTCAGAGTCATCAATTCCACTTTTGGATACTTGCAGAATTTCTGAAGCTAAACCGTTGTATTCTTCTTCCGTAATACGAATCCAATCACCATTTGCAGCCTGATTGTATTCTAGTTTTGAATCAGATAGTAAATATTCAATATCATCAATATCATTTACAGTGATATTGATATTGGATGTTTTTGATAATTCACCGCCACGCACGTTTATAGTAGCACTGATTCCAGTATTAATTTCATAATTAAAGACACTACTATCTTTAACCAGTATTTCTCCTGTTATACTATCGATCTCTAATGCATTGTCGACAGATTGATTCAAAATTGAAAAGGTAAATGGTCCTTCAAAGTTAGCAGTTATTGATATCGTACCGATCGAATAACCAGACTCTGGATGTTCATCAAGTGTTGCCTGAAGATCAGAAACTTCTAGCGTAGGAATAAAGGTTTCCTCTTCTTCTGGAATTATTATTTCTTCTTCGATTTCAGAATCTATAGGTAATGAATTGTCATTACTACTACAAGATAGTATTAGGATAAAACCCATTATCCAGAAAAAGCCACGTGCCATGTAGGGGTATTGATGATTAGTTGAAGTTGGCTAATTTAACACATAAATGTCTAATATTATATGAGTTATGATTTTTTTTGTAGTGATGTTATCAACCGCTAATTTCTCCCTTTTTCATTGGGATATAGTGTATAGACAGGATCACTTTGAAAATACTCTTTTGTGTGAATATCTATTGCTGTTAGTGGTCCTTTAAAAGCAGCTCCAGTGTCGATATTCCAGATGCAGGTAGCTTGAACTGGTATGGTTTTGTTGATTCTTGTTACTGGAGTATGACCAATATAGATTTCATCAAAAAGTAAAAGCCGCTTTGGGTAGGTAAGATCTGTTTTTTTTAGTTTAGGATCTATGGACAAGGCAGTTTCCCATAAAGTTCGATCCCAATAAAACAGTTTACTAAAGTATTCCCTATGTGGTCCATGAAGATTTGTAAAACCTGCATGTAAGAATAATCGATTGTGATTATCTATGTGATAATTAGTAAGGTTTTCATAAAAATGAAGATGCCTACCTATTTCTTCTTTTGATAATTTATTATAAGAATCTATGGTAGCTTGCCCTCCATGTTTCATCCATTCTGGATTGTATTTTTTTTCGGTCAACCAAGTATAACATAGTTCATCATGATTTCCTCGTATATATATACATTGATGCGTTTTTTGTAGTTCAATGAGAAAAGAAACCAATGGAGCGCTATCACTCCATCCATCTACATAATCACCTAAAAAAATTAAGGTGTCGTTAGTTGTGATTTGTGCTTTTTTTATAAGTTGTTTTAGAGCTTTTAGAGCTCCGTGCATATCTCCGATTACAAGAGTTCTGTTCATGTTATATGTAATAAGTTGGGGTTAACGATTTTAAAATTTAACTGTATCGAACTTTTCTTAAGATTCGAATACTTTCTTTATACAATGCATATACTTTTTCGTCTGCATAATTTCTTAAGTATGGTTTTGCTTCTTCAAGCTTTTCTTTAGCTTCGGTAAAATCATTAAAATAGCACAACAAATAGGTTACAGGAAGATTAAGTAAGTCTTTTTGCTCGTTTGCGGTTAATAACATTTTCTTTTTTAATTTTTCTATCAATGCATTATTACTATTATATAAATGATGTAATATTTTTCTATCAAATTGTGGTGGTTCAAATAATAATGTGTTTTCAATATCATAACTCACATTATTTTTAAATTTGATAGTAACCTCTTCTAATGGATAATACTCGTAGTTATCTTGCAAACCAAGTTGAACATATTCTATAATCTTAAACTCTTCATCCGTAATCGAGATACTAACTTCGTCAAATTGTGAGTAAAATAGTTTTACCTGTTCATTAATTAAAGCGATATCCACTCTAGAATAGTATATTTCGTCATTTACTTGTTTTTCTTTTGCAGACCAACACACTACGAAATACTCTTTAAAAACCTTGTAATCAGGGCTATAGTCTTTTCTCGAGTTCATAAAATCAAAGACACCATCTAGTGTTAACTCTATGTTGTTTTGAGCGTGACTTTCTATAGATTCAACAATTTCAGAATTTACATCCTTGATTACTATATCAAATACCTTGGGCATACTGATACTTCCATCTCTAAAAAAGACAGTACCTCCGTAATATTTCCAAATGTTTTTACGAAGCGAACATAATTTTCCTTCTTGTGAACGTATCGATACTAGACCTACTACCTTATCACCTGGTAAATGAGGAAATGGAATGTTTTCATAGGCTACAAGTGGCGGATTAGAGAGATATGCATTGATCAGATTTTGGATTTTACTATCATCAAAAAAATCAACTCCTATAATATGATTGTCCTCGTCTTCAACTCCAATAACGATATAAGAATTGTTTTTAGGGTTAGAATTTGCAAGAGCACAGATATGCTTAAGAAATTTAGCTTTTCCTTCTTTTTCCCCAATATTAAGTTTGCGTTTTTTGTCATAAAAACTGTTCTCGTCATTATGGGCAAGTAGGTTTTTGATAAGTAAGCGTTTATTGATCATTCCTTTCGCAAATAGCAATCGACATTTTTCCCAAGTTAAACTTAGTTATTTTTATTGGGTCAGCAATGCAATGAGAATAAAGAAATTATAAACTTTTTTTCACGATTGTACTATTAGCTTGTGCGGTTGGGAAAACGACAAGATCTGCAATATTTACATGATAAGGTCTTGTGATTACAAATGCAATGATATCTGCAATATCTTGAGGTTTTAGAGGATCAAAACCTTTATAAACATTATCAGCTTTTTCTGTATCCCCTTTAAATCTAACATTACTAAACTCTGTTTCTACTAATCCAGGATTAATTGCTCCGACTTTGATTCCGTATTGATTTAGATCTACTTGCATTCCTTTATTGATCGCATCAACTGCATGTTTACTGGCACAGTATACATTTCCATTAGGATATACTTCTTTACCTGCAATAGAACCAATATTGATAATATGACCAGACTGTTGGGTAATCATTTTAGGGATTACAGCTTTAGAAACGTATAACAATCCTTTTACATTAATATCTACCATAGCGTCCCAATCATCAAGGTTTCCACTTTGTATTGGGTCAATACCATGAGCATTACCAGCATTATTAATCAAAATATCAATAGTGTCGAATTCTTTAGGAAGATTATTAATATTTTTAAAAACATTTTCTTTATCTCTTACATCAAAAGATAAGGTGTGAACTTTTACCGTATTTTCTAATTCACTTTTTAAGCTTTCCAAACGTTCTTGTCTTCTTCCGCATAGGATAAGATTGATGCCGAGTTTTGCAAACTCATAGGCAGTTGATTTTCCAATACCGCTTGTGGCTCCAGTAATTAATGCTGTTTTTGTCATTATAAAATTATTATTCTTAAGCTTTACATGTTTTTAGATAACTTTTTGATTTTTGCAACACTTAAAATAAGATGTCGTCTTTTGATAAAATCATCGTGAAAGCCGATGAAACTAGTTACGTCCGTTTTTTTCAGTAAATCGATCTAAATATACTGTAAAAATTGGGCGTAAGCGTATTTATAAGAGATACATTTAACCTATAATTAACAAGGAGAAGAAAAATAATTTAACAATTTGCAATGTTGAAACATGAATGTTAAATTCACGCCTTTAAAAAAAGAATAGATGGAAGAAAATAGTTCTATTGATATTGCTTCAATCAATGAAAAAATACAAAAAGAATCTGCGTTTGTAGATTTACTTACTTTAGAAATGAATAAAGTAATCGTAGGCCAAAAACATATGGTAGAACGATTACTGATAGGATTACTTGGGCAAGGACATATATTATTAGAAGGTGTTCCTGGATTAGCAAAAACTTTAGCGATTAATACCTTGTCAAAGGCGGTTCACGGAAGTTTTAGCCGTATTCAATTTACACCGGATTTATTACCTGCTGATGTTGTAGGGACATTGATTTATAATATGAAAGAGAATGATTTCTCTATTAAGAAAGGTCCTATTTTTGCCAATTTTGTACTGGCTGATGAGATTAATCGTGCACCAGCCAAGGTACAGAGTGCTTTATTAGAAGCAATGCAAGAAAAACAAGTAACGATTGGAGATGAGACTTTTGTGCTGGATAAACCATTTTTAGTAATGGCAACTCAAAATCCAGTAGAACAAGAAGGAACTTATCCGTTACCAGAAGCGCAGGTAGACCGTTTTATGCTAAAAACTGTTATTGATTATCCTAAGCTAGAAGAAGAACAATTAATTGTTCGCGCAAATCTAAAAGGTTCTTTTGAAAAAGTAAACCCTGTAGTTTCTATCGAACAAATTCTTACTGCACAAAATGCAGTTAGAGAAGTTTATATGGATGAGAAGATTGAAAAATATATTCTTGATATCATTTTTGCAACTCGTTATCCTGAGAAATATGGTCTGGAAGAGTTAAAACCATTGATCAGTTTTGGAGCTTCTCCTAGAGGAAGTATTAACCTGGCAACAGCGGCTAAATGTTTTGCATTTATTAAAAGAAGAGGATATGTAATTCCTGAAGATGTTCGAGCAATCGTGCATGATGTTTTACGTCATCGTATCGGTATTACCTATGAAGCCGAAGCAGAAAATGTGACATCAGAGGAAATTATTAATAAGATTGTAAACGAAATTGAAGTACCATAGCGATTTTTAGATTTCAGCATTGCGATTTTGGATTTCTGTAATTCACAATCGTCAATTATTAAATCATCAATCGTAAATCATTAGAATGGATACCAAAGAGTTACTAAAAAAAGTTCGAAAAATTGAGATCAAGACCAGGCGCTTGAGCGATCATATATTTGGAGGAGAATATCATTCTACTTTCAAAGGACGTGGTATGACTTTTAGTGAAGTCCGTCAATATCAATTTGGAGATGATGTTCGTAACATTGACTGGAACGTAACCGCTAGATATAACGAACCCTATATAAAGGTTTTTGAAGAAGAGCGAGAATTGACAATGATGCTTATGGTAGACGTTTCTGGATCGCAGTTATTTGGTACCAAACAGCAGTTTAAGAAAGAGATTATTACCGAGATTGCTGCTACGTTGGCTTTTTCTGCAACACAGAATAATGATAAAATAGGATTGATTTTGTTTACTGATGAAATCGAACTATTTATTCCGCCAAAAAAAGGAAGGTCTCATGTGCTTCGTATCATTAGGGAGTTGTTAGAATATCAACCTAAAAGTAAACAAACTAATATCACCGAAGCATTAAAGTTTTTATCTAATGTAATGAAGAAGAAAGCGATTGTATTTATGCTTTCTGATTTTATAACAGATGATTATCAACAAACCCTTAAGATTGTTGGAGGAAAACATGATGTTACTGGAATTAGAGTATATGATCAACACGAAGAAGAAATCCCAAATCTTGGAATGGTCCAAATGGAAGATGAAGAAACAGGTGAGTTAATGTTGGTCAATACAGGATCTAAAAAGATGAGGTTAAATTATACTAAATATTATCAAGATCGAGTAGATTATTTTAGAGATAGTTTTACCAGAAGTGGAGCAGGATCATTAAGCAGTAGGGTAGACGAAAGTTATGTAAAGAAATTATTAGGATATTTTAAACGAAGAGGGTAGGCGAAAATTAAGAATGAAGAATTACGAATTACGAATTATAAATAATACATGTGATGTTCCTTTTTTAATGAGGATAAAGGGGTTGTTTTTTATAATGCCCTTTTTTGCCCTTATTGGATTTCAAGGATTTGCGCAGGTTGCTACAACTATCGATTCTACTTCTATTATTATAGGAAGTGAGATTAGGTATACAATGCAAGTAGAATCTGATTCTACCGAGATCGTTATTTTTCCCGAAGGTCAAACTTTCTCGCCACTAGAAGTTATTGAATCTTATAAAACCGATACGACCAAAAATGGAAATCGATTTAGTTTGATCAAGGAATATGCACTGACACAATTTGATTCTGGACAGTATACCATTCCAAGACAAAAAGTGATGATCGGAGATCAGGTCTTTTTGACAGATTCTGTAAAAGTAGAAGTTCGGGATGTTTTGGTAGATACTACCAAACAAAAAATGTATGAGATTAAGCCGTTGGTAGATGTAGATGCTTCCTTTTTTAATTGGAAGAAATATTTTTGGTGGATTTTGATACCACTTGTATTGATAGGATTCATTGCATTTTTTGTATTAAGAAGAAAAAAACGCAAAGAAGCTAAAGAAGAAGAGTTACCTCCATATGAAAGAGCAATCTTAGCACTGCAGCGAATCGATGCATCTCAATTGTTAGAACAAGATTCTCATAAGGAGTATTATTCTCAATTAAGTGATACGGCGCGTAAATATATCGATGAAGAAGTATATGATCATGCCATGGAGAGTACAACCGATGAATTGATCGAGCGTTTGGATGAGGAAATAAAAACAGGAGCATTACGTCTGGATAAACATACGATTGAAGAACTTAAAACGGTCCTTAAAACAGCAGATATGGCAAAATTTGCCAAATCTAAACCAGATATCGGAACCGCAAAAGCAGATCGTAATGTAATCGAAAGGGTGATTAATGAGACCAAAGAAGCAATTCCTGAACCTACAGAAGAAGAATTATTAGCAGATGAAGAGTACCGAAAAACGGTAGCAGAGAAAAAACTAAGAAGAAAAATCATATTTGGAAGCCTTGCAGGAGTCGGATTGATAGCAATTACCTTAATTGTGTTTATTGCTGTTAAAGGATATGATGTGGTAAAGGATTCTATATTAGGGCATCCTACGAAAGAATTAGCAGAAACAGAGTGGATCAGCAGTGCATATGGCGCTCCTCCAGTTACAGTTTCTACGCCAAAAGTATTGCTTAGAAATAATTATCAACTCACAGATGAGCAGCGACAAATTCTTAAAGGCAATGAAACTTTTGTGTATGGAAGCTTACTCGCAAATTTCTACATCGCCGTGTCTACTGTTCAATATAATAAACAAACAGAGGTTGATCTCAATAAAATTGTAGAAGGAGTTGTGGGTAATTTTGAATCTCAGGGAGCAAAAAATATTTCTGTAAAAGATGAAGAATACGAAACGCTAAGAGGAGCAAAAGGAGTAAAAGTTTTTGGTAGCTTAGAAGTTACAAATGCGATAACCAAAAAAGAGCAGAAGAGTGATTATTTGATGCTTAACTTTGCCGAAAACGGAGGCTTTCAACAAATTATGGTAGTATATAGTAAAGAAGATCGATATGCCCAAGATGTAGCGCAACGCATTATTAATTCTGTAGAACTCAAAAATGCCGAATAACTATGTTTGAAAATTTCACATTTGAGAATCCGCAGTTTTTTTGGTTGTTTTTAATACTGCCAATAGCGATCGCGTGGTATATCTGGAAACGCAATAAACAACAAGCAGAACTTAAGATCTCCAGCATCAAAGGATTTAAAATTTCGGGAAGTTGGTTGTCTAAGCTTAAACCATTTTTGCTGTTGCTAAGATTAATAGCCCTAGCACTTATTATTACGGCTATGGCTAGACCCAGAACAGTAGATGTATCTACCAAAACTAAAACCACAAGAGGTATCGATATTGTGATGGCAATTGATGTATCTGCAAGTATGTTGGCTAGAGATTTAAGACCAAACCGTCTGGAAGCCTTAAAAGAAGTAGCTGCCGAGTTTATAGTAGGCAGACCTAATGATAGAATTGGATTGGTGATGTATGCAGGAGAAAGTTTTACCAAGACTCCAATTACAAGTGACAAGGCTATTGTACTCAGTGCAATGAAGGATATTGTGTATAATAACCTGTTAGAAAACGGAACTGCTATCGGAATGGGACTTGCTACTTCTGTAAATAGGTTAAAAGATAGTAAGGCAAAAAGCAAAGTAATTATCTTGCTTACAGATGGTTCTAATAATGCAGGTTTTATTGATCCTAAAATAGCCTCAGAATTGGCAGTAGAATATGGAATCAAGACCTATACAATTGGAATCGGGACTAACGGAATGGCATTAGCTCCTGTTGCTATAAGACCTAATGGATCATTTCAATACGGAAATGTAAAAGTAGAGATCGACGAAGAATTATTAAAAGAAATCGCCAAGGTAACTAAGGGAAAGTATTTTAGAGCGACCAATAACAAGAAGTTAGAACAGATATACGAAGAAATTGATAAATTAGAAAAAACAGACGTAGAAGAATTTAAGTTCTACAATTACGAAGAGAAGTTTAGACCTTTAGTATTATTAGCAGGCTTACTCTTGTTGTTTGAGTTCTTATTGAGGTTTACAGTATTTAGAAGTTTTATCTAAGAAAATAAAATATAGAAAAGAGTTGAAAAAAGGAATCATAGTTCAAGGAAGTTCAAGAAGTGATGGAGATACAGCTAAGATCGTTTCTTATTTAAAAAATGTTTCTGGGTTTGATATTATTGATTTAAATCAAAGAGACATAAAGTACTTTGATTATGAATTCCAGAATCAGGATGATTTTGAAATAATTTTCAAAAACATTGTTCAGAATTATCAAACTATTGTGTTGGCAACACCTGTATATTGGTATACAATGAGCGGGATAATGAAAGTATTTTTGGATAGAATTTCTGATTACTTATATAAAGAAAAAGAGTATGGCCGTATGCTAAGAGGAAAAGAAATGGCAATGATGAGCTGTAGTAATGATGATGACCGTGTAGACGAGTTTAATCTTCCTTTTTCTAGAAGTGCTGAGTATTTAGGAATGGAGTATCTGGGAGATATCCATACTTGGGTTAAAAATCAGGAGCTTCCTATTGAAGTAAAAGAAAAAATAAATGCTTTTGCATTAAACATAAAGAATTAAGAAAGTATAATATAATTAAGAATGTACTTACTAGAAGAAAAAATATATTTCTGGTTATTGTTAGTGATACCACTATTAATAGTGCTGTTTTTGGGTGTTTTAATTTGGAAAAAAACTACACAAAAGAGATTTGCTGATAAAGAATTGCTTAAGAAATTAAGTCCTAACCAATCTATTTTTAAGTCAATACTTAAATTGGTGATTATAGGTTTGGCAATGGCTTGTTTTGTAATAGCTTTGGTAAACCCAAAAGTAGGTACCAAGTTAGAAACGGTAAAAAGAGAAGGAGTAGACGTAGTATTTGCAATTGATGTTTCTAAGAGTATGTTAGCAGAAGATATTGCGCCTAATAGATTAGAAAAATCTAAGCAATTGGTTACACAGATCATTAATAATTTGGCAAGTGATCGCGTGGGTATTATTGCATACGCTGCCAGCGCTTTTCCGCAGCTGCCAATTACTACAGATTATGGCTCAGCTAAGATGTTTTTACAATCTATGAATACAGATATGCTTTCTTCTCAGGGAACCGCGATTAATGAAGCAATAGAGTTGGCAAAAACATACTATGATGATGAAGAGCAAACCAATCGGGTTTTGTTTATTATTAGTGACGGAGAAGATCATGAAGGAAATGTAGGAAGTATGGCAGAAGCAGCTGCAGAAGAAGGTATTAAAATATTTACAATTGGTGTTGGAACCGCAAAAGGAAGTCCAATTCCAATAAAACGAAATGGAATTGTTCAAAATTATAAGAAAAATAATCAAGGCGAAACCGTTATTACGAAGTTAAATACGACAATTTTGCAGGAAATTGCCAATCAAGCGAATGGCACATACATTGATGGTACTAGTACCAGTAAGGTGGTAGAAAATGTTACCGAACTGCTACAAGGAATGGATAAGAAAGAATTTGAAGCAAAGCAATTTGCAGATTTTAAAGATCAGTTTCAATGGTTCCTTGGTGCTGGATTGTTGTTATTATTCCTAGATATTTTCTTGTTAGAAAGAAAAACATCTTGGGTTAAAAAATTGAATTTATTTAATGAACAATAGTTTATTGAATACTAGAATATTGTCACACTGAGCATGTCGAGGTGCAAAAAATAAATACGTTATGAAGCATGTATTAATCATATTATTATGTTTCCAATTCGGGATCATTTTTTCGCAAGAAGAAGATAGAGAAGCAACGATAGCCGAAGCAAATCGTTTTGTAGCAACGGGAAATGAAGTGTTGGTAAAGGATGGTAATTTTCCGAAAGCAGAAGGAGAGTATCGAAAAGCGATTTCTAAAAATCCTATAGATCCTAATGCCAAGTATAACCTGGCAAATGCCTATTATAATTCAGAAAAATATGATGAAGCAACACAGCGATATACAGAAGCGGTAAAAGTTGCAGAATCTAAAGCAGAAAAACATAAAGCATTCCATAATCAAGGGAATACCTTTATGGAACAAAAAAAATATAAAGAGGCTGTAGAAGCTTATAAAAATGCATTGCGTAATAATCCTAAAGATAATGAGACGCGATATAATCTTGCCTTAGCCAAGAAAATGCTTGAAGAAGAGCAAAAGAAAAACGATCAGAATAAAGACGATAATAAGGATAAAGATAATAAAGACGAAAACAAGGATAAGAACGAGGACAATAAAGATAAAGAAGGGGATAATAAGGAAGATAAGAAAGAAGGAGAAGACGATAAGGATAAAAAGGGAGATGAAGGAGAAGATAAAAAGGATCAAAAAGGAGAGGATGAAAAAGATCAGAAAGGAGATCCTAAAGACGAAGGAAAAGATAAGAAGGAAGATAAAAAAGAAGGTGATGGAAAACCTGAGGAGCAAAAACAGCAACCAAAACAGGCACAAGGACAATTATCTCCTCAGCAGGTAAAAAGCTTATTAGAGGCAATGAATAACGAAGAGAAGAAGGTGCAGGATAAGATAAATGCCAAAAAAGCACAAGGCGCAAAAACAAGAACTGAAAAAGACTGGTAGATAATGAAGATAAGATTAGTTTTTTTAACACTATTTCTAATGATAGCACAGCTAGGTGTTGCTCAGGTCAAATTCGAGACCAAAGTGAGCAAGAAGAAGCTAGGTGTTAACGAGAGATTGCGTGTTGATTTTGAGATGAATAAAGATGGTGACAACTTTACACAACCCAGTTTTAAAGGGTTTACAGTAGTTGGAGGACCTAATCAATCGATAAGTAATTCCTGGGTGAATGGTAAAAGATCTTATGCTAAAACCTTTAGTTATTTTCTTGCTCCTACCAAAAGAGGAAACTTTACTATAGGACAAGCAACCATAGAGATTGATGGGCAAACGTATAAAACATTGCCAGTAAAAGTACAGGTAACTGCTGCCGTTCAAAAACCTAAAGATGGTAATAATGCAGATTATGTAGCCAGTGAAAATCTTCACTTGGTAGCAGAAGTTTCTAAAACCAATCCATACCTTAATGAAGCAATTACAGTAATATACAAACTGTATGTGAGTCCTAGGATACAGATTAGTAATTTAAGAGAAATAGATAACCCAAAATACAGTGATTTTTGGAGTCAGGCAATTAAAATAGGTCAGCTAAAAGTAGAACGAGGAGAATATAAAGGAGAGCCTTATAATTTTGTAGTGTGTGGTAAAACGGTATTGTATCCGCAAAAAACAGGAAAGTTAGAGATTGAACCACTTACATTATCTATTGCGGTAGATGTTCCTACCAACCGTCGTGATATTTTTGGAGGAAAATTGTATTCTACGGTAAATAAAACAGTAGCTGCAGGTACCAGAACGATCAATGTAAAACCACTTCCGGAACAAGGGAAACCCGATGATTTTACAGGAGCAGTAGGTTCTTTTGATTTTAAAGTAACACCTAACAGAACAGAATTAGATGCTACAGAATCTCTAGAAGCAAAGGTTTCAGTTTCTGGTAGCGGAAATTTAAAATTGTTTGATCTACCTAAGTTAAATGTGCCAAATGGTTTAGAACAATATGAACCAGAACATAACGAAAGAGTAAGAACCAACCTTTCTGGAATGAATGGAAATATATCAGATTCATATACCTTGGTTCCTCAGTTTAAAGGAACATATCCTATTCCTCCAGTTTCTTTTTCATATTTTGATCTTAAGACAAAGACATATAAAAGAATTACATCAGAAGAAATTGTGATCAATGTTAAGAACGGACCAGATAGTGGTACTATTGTTAATAATTCAGAATCTTCTGGAACCACCAAAAAGCTAGTAACGCAAACAGGAAGTCAATTTCGGTTTTTAAAACTTAATGCAAACCTCCAACCTATGGAGAAAGAACATTTCTTTAAGTCTACTGGATATTGGATAGCATTGACTGCACCTTTATTAGCGATCCCGTTATTCTTGTTTTTTGGTAAGAAAAGAGAAGAACGATTAAGTGATGTAAGCGGTAACAGAGTGCGTAAAGCAGATAAATTAGCTAGAAAATATCTTTCTGAAGCCAGAAAAAATTTAGGAAACCAGAAAGAGTTTTATATCGCAATGGAGCGAGCTTTGCATAATTATCTAAAAGCAAAATTACATATCCAAACCAGCGATATGAGCAAAGATCGTATCCAGCGTTTATTAAAAGAACGAGAAGTAGAAGATACCACTTCTATAGAGTTTATAGCCCTTTTAGAAAGTTGTGAATTTGCAAGGTATACGCCATCGTCTACGACAGCAATGCAACAGGATTATGATAAAGCATCCAGAGTGATTGCAGCAATTGATAAACAATTATAAATATTGAACGTAGTGAAGAATTTAGTAATAATAGTTGTTTTTTTAATAAGCATCGTGAGTATAGCTCAGGATGATCAGGTTTTTCAGAAAGCAAATACCTTGTATAATCAAGAGCAATATCAAGAAGCTATTGATGCTTACAAATCTATTATAGCATCAGGTCAGGAATCAGCAGAGCTGTATTACAATCTGGGCAATGCTAATTATAAATTGAGTAATATAGGTCCTAGTATTTATTATTACGAAAAAGCACTAGAATTATCGCCAAATGATGAGGATATAAAGAACAACCTGGCTTTTGCTAATAATGCCACTGTAGATGCGATCGATGTGATTCCAGAAGGTGTTATTTCCAGAACCATCAATGGGTTTACCAATATGTTTAGTTTTGATGCTTGGGCATGGATTTCGGTATGCTGCGTGATCGTTTTTGTGGTGCTATTTATGTTATACTATGCTGCTAGAATATCTTCTAAGAAACGATTATTCTTTTTGGGTTCTTGGGTGTCATTGATCATTGGGTTATTTGCGATTTTCTTTGCGTTTAAACAATATGGTTTTATACAGAATAATCAGTATGCGATCGTTTTTGCACAAGAAACAACAATTAAAAGTGAACCTAATTTACGTAGTGAAGAGGTGTTTGAACTTCATGAAGGAACCAAGGTTAAAGTTACAGAAACGGTAAACGATTGGAAAAAAATCAAACTTGCCGACGGAAAAATAGGATGGATTCCTGCTACAGATCTTAAAGAATTGTAACGGTTGTTTTTTCTAATACTTTGATAGCGCGGAATTATATTCCGTGCGATACATAATAGATCTAATATAACTACTTCTAGTTCATTATCTAAATCTTTCGCTCCCGCTAGTCTGTGACTAGTGGTATTATAATGTTATTAAACCCAACAAGAAACCATCACTGTCAATTTTTAAAACTGTATGATCATCTTGATAATTTGTAGTTGCTACTCATGATCACAAAATATAAAAAGCTATACCAACTCGTATAGCTTTTTGTTTCTTATTTCTACTTACTCTTGCTAGTTATCTTTGCCGCCACTAGTCACAGACTAGCGGGAGCGAGGGATTGGATATTTTTTACTCCATTCAACATCATTAGTAAAATCTTCCATAAGCTCAAGAGTTAACTCACCCGCTTTCTTTTCATTTCCATTACATAACTCATTAAGGATATAACTGGACCAATTTAAGCTAAAGTTCTTTTCTTCTCTTACTTGAAGCCAATCGTGAAAGTCATCAAGGATATTTTTATCTTGTTCAGAGATTCCAAGGCTAAAACCTATTAAAAAGGACGCCAATGAAGAATAAGAGTTTTTGTCCAATAGGTACATTCCTTTTCTTATCTTCAAGTGATAAACAATATTTTTTAATTTAGATTTCATATCTACTTTAATTAAAATTTAAATAATTGCCATGTTCAAATAGTTTTTTATAATCATTAACATGTAACCCATTTGGACCTGTTACTCTATCAAAAATCATATCTCCTTTTCTAACAGCGTGATGAATTTTAAAATTCCTTCGCTACCGCTAGTCTGTGACTAGTGGTATTATTATGTTGTTAAACCCAACAAAAAACCATCACTGTCAATTTTTAAAACTGTATGATCATCTTGATAATTTCTGGCACTACTATATTTCCAATCTACTTGATCTATAACAAAACCCGATGCTATTGGATTATTATGAATATAATCAACCTTTTGTTGAATCACTTTATCAGTCCATAACTCGATAGGTTTATTATGTTGTTGCCAAAACTGTCGTTTTGTAACAGTTACGTTTTCTTTTCCAGCTTTTTCAAACATCCATAGCAACCATTCTTTTCTACTTTCTTGTGGATTAGCTTCTATTGTTGCAATAATCTTCTTGGATGTGTACTTTTTAAAATCTCTAATCAATCCTGAAGGATCGCCATGACCAGATCTAAATATCAAGTGTACATGACTAGGCATAAAACAATATGCATATACCTCCATTCTTTTATGTTTTCTACAATAATCAATACTCTTTGCAAGTATCGACAGGTAAATTTCTCTAGTAAAAACATCGATCCAATATACTGTAGCAAAGCTTACAAAATAGAGACCTGATTTGTTATGAAATTTGTAGTTTCTACTCATTATCACAAAATACAAAAAGCTATACCAACTCGTATAGCTTTTTGTTTCTTATTTCTAGTTACTCTTGTCTAGTTATCTTTGCCGCCACTAGTCACAGACTAGCGGGAGCGAGGGCAATGTTTATAGAGCTATTCCAAATACTTTTCTAAATATAACAAAAGCCACAACTCTAAAAGTTGTGGCTTTCTTCTTTTATTCTTACTCGTACCGCTACTAGTTGCAAACTAGCAGTAGCAGCATACTATACCCGAGCGGGGCTAGCGGGGCGAAGGAAACAGGCTATTCTGTAACTTCTATTCTTTCGCTACCGCTAGTCTGCGACTAGTGGTGTTACAATGTTGTTAAACCAAACAAGAAACCATCACTGTCAATTTTTAAAACTGTATGATCATCTTGATAATTTGTAGTTGCTACTCATTATCACAAAATACAAAAAGCTATACCAACTCGTATAGCTTTTTTGTTTCTTATTTCTAGTTACTCTTATCTAGTTATCTGTGCCGCCACTAGTCACAGACTAGCGGGAGCGAGGGGTCTTTGGATTTCTTAATTGGTAAAGTAACTGTAGAAGTGGATAACCAACTCCTAAAACGCGTTATCGAAGTACAACAAATGGATGATAACGATAAAGAGCATATCTTATACACTCTTGATGCACTTATCAAAAATGTAAAACTTAAATCTATCGCATAAAAAAATCCACAACATTACTGCTGTGGATTTATCAATCCTCATGTTCTTACTCATACCGCTACGAAGTTAAAAACTATCGCAGAGCATCACTCTTCGGAGAGCTGAGAGCGATCACTCTAGCGGCAGCAGGGAGTATTAACTATGACCAACTATTGTCATTGAGAAATATTGCCCCTCTATTATTCCTAGATCATTACACCAAACATTATCCATTCCATTTAAAACAATTGGATTATAATCTTCTAAAACAATCCTTTCTTTAATCTGTTTAAGTATATTATTTCCTAAATTACTTATATTTTCTGTTTTAAATTTATCATACCATTCCTTAATAAGGATTTTTTTTATCTCATTATCTCCTTTTAATTGACTAATATAAGTACCCTCATCATAGTTTATTATAACTATATAAATCATCATTTAAATCATTATGTAAATTAAGTTTTATTTCTTTGGCTGTGATTTTCACCTGAAAAATCAGCTTTTCCTTTCCAATGGTTCATTTGTTTCCTAGCCTTTTCCATCATCTTCTTATCTTGTTTAGTCTTATTAGGTTTAGACTTTAGAGATTCGAATTCGTTTTTGAAATTATTGTATTTATCTAGAGCTGATTCTTTTGCCTTTTTATTTGAATGTTTTCCATTTTTACCACTTGATTTCTCATTGACTTTTTCTTCCTCAAAATCCCCCATCCTTTTAATAGGACTATCACTTTCACCTTCTGTTTTTACTATTTTATCATCAACTTTAAATTTCTCATCAACAGCTGTTTCTTCTAGGATAGAGTTCATTAAATTCTCATGATATTCCTTACCTCTATGAAGACATATATCACAAGTTTCCCCTCCTGTATTAGGACTCATTGTATCTGTTAGCACTGCTAACACAGTGGCAATAGCAGTACCTCCAAGTTTAATTACATTTTTTAAAGTACTTGATTGCTTAGCTACCTCTTTTGTAGCTTCTTGAACTACTTTGCCAGTAGCAACCATAGGACCAATAGGGCCTGGCCCACGTGCTTGTTGCACTTTTATTGGTTCATGAGTAATTACATCTTTTTCATTAATAGGTTCCCCTTCTAATCCTTCTAATTCAACTTTCCAGATAGGACTGTTATGTGCAAATTGATATGTAGAAATAGACATATATTCCTCACTAACAGGATCAACTCCAAAAAACCTACCTATTTCTGGCATATAGTTTCTATACCTAAATGTGAGCCAGTTTAATCCAAGTTCATTTTGTTCTTCTTGACCTAAATAACTATAGTTATGGTTACGCCCAGTAATGGTGTTGTTGTACCCTTTATGTTGTAGTCCAAAAGGATAATAATTTTTTTCCTGTAGGATTTCATGAGTCAGATCACCATCACCGTCTACATCTGTGTTATTTCTCAGCACGTCTATTCTCCCATCTTCATCAATATCAGCATAAGACAGTCTAATATTTCCTAGGTGGTCTTTGAGTTGGTATACATAATCAAAACTTCCATCGTTTTTAGGTTGTATATATCCTTCAGGATGGTTCATAAATTCTAAAGCACCATTCTTATAGATATAATTCCCTGCATATACTGTTTCTGTTAAAGAACTTCCCTCTGTTACGATCTTTTTTAGTTTCGCTCCAGTGGCGTCGTAAATATAGCTAATATTTCCGTTAATTGATCGTGGTTGATCATTAATAGTTACGGTTTCAGGTAGATTAAGATAATTATAGGTAATCCCAGTAATGCTTTTGTTACGATCGATAATCATATTACCATTTACATCATATTCATAGTCATTCCCAATGGTATTTCCATCTATAAACCCTTGAGTAGGATCTTCTGTATCTGTTACTTTTAGTAATTTGTTTCCAGCATCATATTCATAAGTAAGGCGATCAATAAGTACAAAATCCTGATCACTACCTCTTGAAAGCGATTGGATATTACCATTTTTATCATAAGAATATCCACTACCATATTTAAACTGACCAAAATAAAGTATTCCAACAAAACCTTTATAATATGCAGCGCCTGTTAGTCTATTAAGATGATCATACTGATAACCATACATTCTACTATTCATTTCATCATCATTAGCAGTTTTCCATACAACCTCTTTAATATTTCCGTTGTAGAGTTTAGCAAAATCATTTAGTTCGGATTTGTTATAATTAATCTTAAAACTAAACAGGTCATCCCCGATGTTGTTTACATCATTAATATCGGTCAACCATCCACGTACATTATATTTATAATCTACAGTCTGTAAGGGCGCTTGCTCTGCATTTCCTACTTTTTTACGTTCTAGCTGTCCCAGATCGTCATATACATTGTGTACAATCATCTCTTCTGGCTCACTATTGATCTGTTGTTTTTGGGTCAATAATCTCCCCATATGATCATAGGTAAAGGTGTCTTTGGTAGTAATAGTTGTTCCAGCTTTGGTATGCATGTTTTGGCTTATCAGTACTCTTCCTGTAAAATCTAATTTATTTAAGCTCCAATCCTCTGTTGCTAAATAATCGTTTTTCACATGCGTTGACCAAATTCTTCCTTTCTCTTCATAATACATAGCTGTAGTTATCCAATCATTGGTTCCTAAAACACGTACCTGTGTTACCGTTGGCAATCCTTTTACATTTGCTACAGAGGTCATCCCTTCCCAAGTTCCAGAGCCATTAGCAGGATTAAAACTTACTACATTTCCTACTTCATAATCATCATAATAGTTGATGGTATAAATCTTATTGATTCCAGTAGGAATAGCGTCATTGGTATAATATACATCAGTTCCTGCAAGGTTTGTTGACCCTGAGGTTTTTGTGACATATTGCGTATAGGTTGCTGTATTATCTGCATATCCTTGCATCTGAGTTCTTGAAATTAAACCTGGATGAAGGTGTAACCCAGTATACGCTACTCTTCCAAAAGCGTCATATTTAGTAAACAACCATTCATTGTTAACCCTTTGATTGGCATCTTGTGTCAATACAGGTTGATCTAGTGTATTGTATACAATATACTCCCATCCTTTGCCAGGGATTTTCTTTTCTACCAATCTATTTCTGTTATCATACTTGTATTGATAACAGAGCTCATTGAGTTCTGTGCCAGAGACACCATTTGTAAGATCTACTTTTGGGGATAGTACATAAGTCAGATTCCCAAAATCATCATATATATAATAGGTATCGTGAGGCTCTTGCTCATTAAAAGTTCTTTTTAAGATCACTCTCCCTAACTTATCGGTATACTCTTCTGTAGTATGATTATCTCCATCACTGCTTTTCCAGTTTTCATCCTTGGTGATATTTACATACAGATCATTGGCGGCATAGCTTCCTTCTGTAACAAGTGTGGGTGCTTCTGTATTGCCATTGGTAAAACTCACCTTAAGATATACCACTCCATCAGCCAGACTGTTGGTTTGTCGATCCATCTTGATGGTGTGATCTGTATTATCAGATTTGATTTTCCAATCCAATCCTGGTGCTCCTTGTTTAAGTGGTCTTTGTAATGGTGACTGCTCAAACACAGTTTCTGAATACGGATTGGTGGTTTGCTGATATTTGGCTGAGTTATAAAAAGCATTCAGTTCTGCTAATGGATCGGTATAGATCGCTCCGTTTTGGGTTTGATCAGAGGCATAAGGCAAGTATTCTTTTGCTTGTCTCCCATAATCATCATACTCATAATGAGTGATGATATCCTTAGGAGTAGATTGCTGGATCAACTCAGTAATCGGTGTACCTGTACCATCTATTTGTGTCAATACTGGATTCCAGAAGTACTGACGTACATTAGGATCTGTGGCACTGAATAAATAACTTCTAAATCGTGAGGTAACCGTAGTATCCCTCCACTTAAAATCTGTACCACTCATTACCTTAGTTCCATTAAGATCATACACACCACTAATACCAGAATTTCCTCCTGTATAGGTATGTGGATGTACAACACCTACTAGTAGATACCAGGTATCTAATTGTGGTAAATCTCCATAAAAGAAATAAGGATTGTTATTTTGAGAACCGCTAAGGTTGTTTACAGTAGAGGTTCCGTGATAAGTAGTTCCATTTTGTGATCCAGTGCGTTTTACCCAAACCGTATATCTATAGGATATATTCTTATCGACTGCAATATAATCTACATTCCAACCTCCATCAGCATTGCTTTCTGGATCATTACCACATTTCCATAACATAGATTGTGCTCCAAATGGATTTTCTCCAAACAAACGTTCATTCTCTGAGGCTTGTCCGTTTTTGTTAAACAAAGGTGTAGATCCTGTGCCTACACTCCAATCATTGGTCCAATCCAGGATATTGGTACTTTGTTGTTGTCCTCCAGCGTTAACCGCTACCGACTGCTTGGCTCTACCCAATCCATCAAAGTAATTGACCGATATGATCTTATCGCTCTCTAATACCTGGTCTTCTTGTCCTTCTTGTACTGCCTTTTGATAAGCAGTGGTTTGTACATAATTCTCTGTCTGCGTCTGTGCAGTTACTACTGTACTTACTAATACAGTAACAGCTAACCATAATTTTTGTATCGTTCTCATTGTATTAGTTGTTTTTATAGTGATATGCATTTTCTGACAGGATGTTTCCTTGTGCATCTTTTACTTTCTCTACTCGATTAAACCTATCATAAGTATAGCTCATCTGATACCCTCTTGGGTCGGTCACACTAGTAACTCCAATCAGTGGGTCATAGGTATAATAACTCATCTGTGCATTGGCAAAGAATGCGTGATCCTGCAAGGTTTGTAATTGTGATCTCAAGGCAGCTTCTTCACTTGCGGTGTTTTCAGTATCAGAAGCAGTTTTGATCTGATGGATCAAATTGGTTACATCTGCAGGCATTCCTGTATAACTCGCATTGGCAATCTTGGCAATCGGATAAGTATCCTTATATCCCCAGATATATATGATATGTGAACCATCTGTCTGGGAGACTTCTAATGGATTGCCATAACTATCGTATTTGTGATAGGCAAGACGTTCTTGTACTGTTTCTGTTGATTTTCCTGCTTTTACCATATGTGGTGCAATCATATTAGATTCCCACTCTTTGTATACCTGTTGCACGGTTCCTAAGACGGTACTGTTCTTGGTATTCTTAGTATAAATCGGTGCTGTGATCATATTCAAGGTATTCATTTTAGTAATCACTGCCTGTTCTGCAACAGTATACTCCGATGTTGGATATCCACCTACTGCATAATAGATATCATCTACATAGACATCTGTATTTCCTGCCTCTGTAATGGTTCTGGTGGTTTGCTTAGGTTGATAATTGATCGTATTGTAATCGTATTCTTGTTTGGTTTCTACTACGGATTGTGTTCCTGCACTATCATAGAAATAGCTCTTGGTCACAGATTCTTTAAGCTGTGTCCATCCTGAACGTAGGTTATCCTGTAATATATATCGGGATCCTGCTCCACAATTATTGAAAGAATTTATACAAGGGACATTACCACACGAAGGAATATTGATCGATGGAATCGTATTAATATTACCATCATAAGAACCATAGAACTGCATCCAGGCACAAGTCTCTGGATTTACAGCCTTGTATGATGGAGCGATCGTATTCTCTACAAAATTATAGATGGTATTTTCAGTCTCTTGTAATTTTCGCTGGTCATTATCATATATTTCTTGTTTGACTAATAACCCTCTTTTAAAATCTAGGTTAGGTGCTGGTGCAAATGGATAAATAAACACACTGGCTGGAGTAGGATACTCCTTTGCAGTAGTATACTTATATAAAGAATACCCATTATTGGTTTCTGATACTTTTACAGTACTATACCCTATATAGTTTCCTTTAGTCAACTGAGCTGTGGTTCCCTTAGTACTTACTTTATACTTTACCGTTGTTGGAATAAAATTACTACCATTATCAGCTCCCGAAAACAAGTGTTTTACAATATTTACTTCATACTCATTTTTCAAACTTCCTGTTTTGATATCTGCCACACCAGAAGATATTGCTGGATTTGCTATATCATTATAATCGTACTGAACTCTCTTTGCTACTTCCATCGTATTAGGAGTGTCTTTAAAAACCACTTCTTTGATTCTAACTCCTCCACCTTTTAAGAACTCTGAAAAGGATGTGGTATTAAGCGTATGATAATCAATACGTACTGTTGCACCTACCAGATTAAACCCATCTATATTATAATCATGATGTTGTAAAAACAGGTATTGATCTCCTTGCGTAAGTGAGAGTTTCATAGTTTCATTGGCACTATCAAATTGAACTGCAACTCCCTGACTAGGGTCGTTTACTGGTGATAGAATGACACTAATTCGATCTACGCCTTGTTCCCATCCTGCGATACTGTTCAAACTAATGTCTACTTCCTGATTATGGGTAAGTGAGAAGGCCAACACACCTCCTCCTGATTGAGGACTTATAGAAGCTGGATGTGTTTGTGCATATTGTTGCGTAATGATATTATCTGGATTTAGATAATAATCTTCTGTAGTCAAAGGTGTAGTTCCTTGATGAGAAAATGTATTCGATTCAAAAACAAATTCTTTTACACCTCCTGTGGGATATTGGATCTGTGATAATAATCCTGCTTTGATCGTTTCTGGATTATATATCGTTTGATAATTAAATCCCCAAGGATCACTTTCTGAATCAAAGGAAGCCAGATTGCTTGTATTGGTATAAGATAATTTATAGCTGTTAGAAGTACCTGTGATTGGTTTTTCTTCTACTTCTGTAAGCCATAACCGATCGGTTTGTTCATAAGTGAAATGATATCGCTTGTTTTCGGTTCCATCTGCATTATTGATGATTAGGTTGGTAAGCATGGCTCCATTGGTTTCTGGATGTGTGCCTCCTAACTGAAAACTTACCGAAGTATTATCTCTAAATCGAATCGATGCCAGTTTTTTGGTTTGTGTTCTAATCGTAGTATACGAAACTGTCTGTTTTGGTTTTAGAATAGAGGTATTATACCCATTTTGCAGTACATCTACAGAAATTGAGGGAGTGATCGTGTTGTAAGTACGAGACGCAGCACTTACATATTCTTCTAAGGAAGTCTGATAACTAAAAGTAGCTATATTTATCCCATTACTAGTAGCTACACTGGTTAAATGCCAAGCTGTTGTTGCCGAGTAATTACCATTGGATGCTGGTACAATTCCTACTCCTCCAGGTCCTTGTGGAATGGATCCATTAAAAGGAATCGTTTCCGAACTTTCTGTTTCAGTAAAATAATACCTATACCCATTGGTATCAGTAATAACAAAAGCATTAATTTCCTTTGTAGATGAAGGACTATAAATGATTTTCACATTAGGATCATTGGATAGTAATTTCACCCCTTGATTGGTCACTACAAACCTTCCTGAAAATCCTAAAAAGTTAAATTGATATAAATCCAATTGTGTATCATAACTATTTGCTGATGTTCCTACTGCATTCCATGCGAATTCATCTTTTTCTAAACCAGATAGTGTATTATAGTTCCAAAAATCTGGATTATGCAATACTCCTAAACGATCCGTAGCATTGCTCTCATCAGGAAAACCTCTGACGGTTCTGGAGATACTTCCTCCAGCAAATAAAGACCAACCTGTTCCTATCCATCCAGAACGACTGTCTACTTTTACGCCTTGGGTATTATACTGTAAGGATAACCCCAGACTTATGCCTTTATGGATTGTTTTAGAAAATAAAGGAATCCCAATACTGGGTTGTCCTGTGTAATACTCTACAGGAACCTCCTCGAACTGCATCAGGTTTGCTACAGTGGGTGATGGAGGTACAATCGTAGGTAATCCGAAAGGACTATCTCCCTCTGGAGTATTCTGACCATACATAGTAATCCCTAGAAAAAGGGTCATCACTACAAAAGAAATCTTCTTCATAAAAAATAATTAAAATTATACACCAATTCAATTTTTCAGGCGGCAAATGTACTGGAAAACCACAATACTCGCAATGGATATTTTCCCGTATATCCTATTGTTTATGTTGTTATCACCTACTGCTGTCAATCGTATTTTTGATATGCAGCAAGCACATTTTATCCGCGTTCTTATAGGTAGGTGTTACCAGTACTAGATATGTTACCCCTAAATCTGCTTTTTTTTTTAATTTTTTTTTACGAGTAGGAAAACTGAACGCAATATTAGGTTCATTTATATTAGCATAAATGAGTTCATTTTTAGGAATACGTATCAACTTTTATTGTTGAGATTACGTTATAGAATATTGAATAAAAACAGAGTATGGAATATTACTGCCTTTTAAAAGCTTGGATTTTACCTTTAGTCGCACTACGCCATAACCATTCTAATGGGCCATATTTATAATGACGCAACCATATATCACTTAGGACCGCTTGCAATGATATAAGAGCTATAGCAATAATTACCAGGTATAGGGTACGTACTTTTCCTAATAATCCTATTCCCCAACCAAATAATAGAAAAGTACCAATAAGAGATTGTAATACATAATTGGTTAAAGCCATCCTTCCATAAGAAGTGAAAAAAGATAAGAATTTATATCCTCGCTTTCTTTGATATATTAGGATAAAAGCGCAAAGAATAATTGCAGTAAGGCCAATATTAGACCAGTCATATGCATTAATTCCGAACACATGAAGCCAGCTTTTAAAATCAACCGGCTGTGGAGATAAAGCGAAAACTCCTCCAGTTATAACTAGTGTGATAACAAAAAAAATGGAAGCTTTTTTTAGCCAGTTCTTAACCATAGGGATTTTTTCTTCTACCTGATGAAATAAGCCAATTTTTCCTATCCATAAACCAATAAGAAAATACCCAAATGTTAAATAGAATCTGCCAAACAAACCAATCTGAAAATCCATTTTTTGTAACATTCCCTGATAACTATTAACAGCAAATACTGATGTAATGCTACCTTCCTTTAAGGTATTGATATAGGAAATATTCATAGCGCTATTAGCATCCATGATCGGTGGTAATCCAAACGCACTTTCGTTTCCTAAAATTGCATAAGAAATAAATCTAGGGATACTTATCAAAAACAATCCTGCAACTAATAGAATCCATTTATTTTGCAAGCGATAAAAAGGAATAAGAAATGGGGCCAATAGGGCATATATGGTTAAGATATCTCCTTTATAAAATAGATGATGCGCATAGCCAATAATAAATAACAAAAAGGCTCTCCAAAGGAATCTCATCTCGAATTTTTCTCCTCTTTTTGTAGCAGCATCCATTTGTATAAAGAAACTTAAACCAAAAAGAATCGAGAATAAAGCGAAGAATTTACCAATAATAAAAAAACCAATCACACCACTAAGAATTTGGTCAAAAAGACCATTACTAATTTCCATCAAATTTTCTGAAGGTGGAGAAGCTATATATTGCTCGTTCATATGTACCAAGCATACACCAGCTAATGCAAACCCCCTTAAGGCATCAATAATTGTAATTCTATTTGTGTTGATATTCTCCAAGATCATTAAAATTAGCGTATTACAATTTTTAAACAAAAAGTAAAAGGTTAATTTCTCTTAATGTTAATATAGTGTATTGATCTAAAACTATTAATCAATTAATTTTACGATTGATTTAACAAATTTTAATAACATTCCTGTTATTTTTGTCAACTTAAAATAATTTTCGGATTGGTAATAAAATGTAAAATAGCAAGGCTTTTGATTGTATTAGGTTTTCTTTTGAACCTAAGCAATTATACCATAGAGTTATTTGACGCATATGATGGAGATAGTTCATCTATAGTTTTTAATATGGATGATACAGAAGAAAAATCTGAATCTAATGAAAATGAAAAATCAGAAAAAGAAGATTTAAAAGAAAAAGAAAAGATTTCTCAGTTTTATCAAGATTTTAATGATAGAGCTATTACCATGTTAGAAAGGCGATATCCCGATTTTTATATTCACAATTCTTCGGTATATCTGGAATATTCCACACCGCCTCCAGAACACTCTTAATTTTACGGTACCTGCTGTTTTGTTTGGGTTTAATAAAATTTAAAACATAATAGCGCTTTTATATGTGTAGTTTTCTCTTGCGATAAGCTGCATATCTACTATTTTTTGTGCCTTTTTTAGGCCCCATATTTAATTAATAAAAAACTATGAACATGTTTAAAAACATAAAAAATGATCTTCCTGCTAGTATTGTAGTGTTTTTTGTAGCACTGCCACTTTGTTTAGGAATCGCACTTGCTAGTGGAGCTCCACTTTTCTCGGGATTAATTGCTGGGATTGTTGGAGGAATTGTTGTAGGAGCATTAAGTGGCTCACAAATTGGAGTAAGTGGTCCTGCTGCAGGGCTTGCTGCAATTGTATTAACTTCTATCGGAGCTTTAGGAGGTTTTGAGAACTTTCTAGTAGCTGTTGTACTAGGAGGTGCAATACAAATAATTTTAGGAATTCTTAAAGCTGGTGTTATTGGGTATTACTTCCCTTCATCAGTGATTAAAGGAATGCTTACAGGTATCGGAATTCTTATTATTTATAAACAAATCCCTCACTTTTTTGGGTATAAAGCTGATGGCTCTGGAGAAGGTATACTAACAGAACTTTCTAATGCTTTAGGAAATATAAGCATCGGTACAACCGTGATTGCTGTGATTTCTTTAGCAATACTAATTCTTTGGAGTAACGTATTATCAAAAAAAGGAAAGCTCTTTACGTTGGTTCAGGGACCTCTTGTTGCTGTGGTAGTTGGTATACTATATTATACTTTTACAAAAGGCACTTCTTTTGAAATTGCTAATGATCTTCTAGTTTCTGTTCCAGTACCAGAAAATTTTGACAGCTTTTTAGGGCAATTCGCTTTTCCTAACTTTGCTGTAATTACACGAAGTGATGTATTATTAACAGGATTTACAATTGCATTAGTTGCATCTTTAGAAACGTTATTGTGTGTGGAGGCTACAGATAAAATCGATCCACAAAAAAGAATAACACCTACCAATAGAGAATTATTAGCGCAAGGAGCAGGAAATATGATATCAGGATTGATAGGAGGTCTGCCAGTAACTCAGGTAATTGTAAGAAGTTCGGCTAACATCCAATCTGGAGGTAAAACTAAACTTTCTGCAATAGTTCATGGATTCTTTTTGTTAATTTCTGTAATTGCTATCCCGAGATTACTGAACCTTATTCCGCTTTCAGTTTTGGCAGCAGTTCTGTTAATAGTTGGATATAAATTGGCAAAACCTTCTACATTCAAGGCAATGTGGAATGCTGGACGAAAACAATTTGTGCCATTTATAGTTACTGTATTAGGAATCTTTTTTATCGACTTATTATGGGGAATTGGATTAGGATTGGCAGTAGGAATCGTGGTTATTTTGTTCAAAAGCTATCAAAATTCTCACTTTTTGCATATTGAAGACAATAGTAATGGTAGGCATATGATTAAAATGACATTGGCAGAAGAAGTAACCTTTTTTAATAAAGGAGCTATTTTGAAAGAGCTGGATCAATTACCAAAAGATACGTATCTTACACTAGATGTTAGGAAAACAAGATATTTAGATAATGATATTGTGGAAATATTGGAAGATTTTTCAGAAAAAGCTAAGGCTCGTAATATAGATATTAAGATAATTTCTGAAAGAGGAATAGTAGAAAATCCTAATAGTTATATCGAATTTTTTGAACTTAGACCTAAAACTGCTTAAATTAAAAAAATAGACAGACATGAAAGCACAGACAAGAGAAACTCAAGCAGCAATTACACCGCAAAGTGCCGTGCAATTGCTTAAAGACGGAAACGGAAGATTTCTAAAAAAGAAAATGACAGATAGAGATTTATTGGATCAAGTAAATGATACTCAAGGCGGTCAATATCCTTTTGCTACTATATTAAGTTGTATAGACTCACGAGTATCCTCAGAATTAATTTTTGATCAAGGAATAGGAGATATTTTTAGTGCCCGTGTTGCTGGTAATTTTGTAAACGAAGATATTCTAGGAAGTATGGAGTTTGCGTGTAAACTAGCAGGTACTAAATTAGTTCTTGTATTAGGTCATACAAGTTGTGGTGCGGTAAAAGGAGCTTGTGATGATGCTAAAATGGGGAATCTGACTGCGTTATTAAGTAAAATTAAACCAGCGGTTGAAGCAGTTAATGAACCAACAGATGCATCATTAAGAAATTCTAAAAATATTGAATTCGTTAATGAAGTTGCTGAGAAAAATGTACATATGACTATCGAAAATATTAGAAAAGATAGCCAGGTACTTAAGGAAATGGAAGATAATGGTGAGATCCTTATTTTAGGAGGGATGTACCATATCGATAGTGGTAAAGTAACTTTTTTTGAAGGGTAAAACCCTTAAAACTATATCAAAAAAAGCCAATGTTGTAAGAGCATTGGCTTTTTTGTTTCAATTTTTATAGCTTTAGTGATAATTAACATAACTTAGATATACAAGACATGAAGGGTTTATTCAATAATATAAAAGGAGATGCTTTTGGAGGTTTGACGGCTGGTATTGTAGCACTTCCGTTGGCATTGGCATTTGGGGTATCATCTGGTCTTGGGCCGACAGCAGGGCTTTATGGAGCTATTTTTATTAGTTTTTTTGCTGCGTTATTTGGTGGTACAAACACTCAGATTTCAGGACCGACAGCTCCAATGACCGCTGTAAGTATGGTGGTAATTGCAAGTATTATTGCAGCCAATGAAGGAAGTGTCGAAAAAGCGTTACCCGCAATTTTAACTGTATTTCTGCTTAGTGGATTAATGCAAATTGGATTAGGAGCAATAAGACTAGGAGAATATATTAAATATATCCCTTATCCAGTTGTCTCTGGTTTTATGACAGCTATTGGTGTGATTATAATACTTACCCAGATTTTGCCATCTTTAGGCTATTACCCGAAAGAAGATGAAGAATATGTTACTAAGTTTAAACCAATGGCAGAAGAAATGATTCTTGAGAATATCTTAATAGAAGAGGCAGGAGAAGGAATCTTGGTACTTGAAGATTTTAAAGAAACTATTTCAAGAGCAGGAAATATTACGCAGGATGATATTTTAAAAGAATCTCAAATTCTTGCCGCCAAAGAAGCATCAGGAGCATTAGGAGCTATAAAAACGTTCCCAAGAGTAATTAGAAATATTAATTGGTTGGAATTTTTACTGGCCTTAGGAACGATTTTTATTATTTACGGATTTAAGCGCATCACTACTGTAATTCCGAGTACATTGGTAGCACTTTTAGTGATGTCTGGGATTGCATATGGTTTCGGGTTGGACTATAGACCTATAGAAGAAATCCCTAGTGGGATTCCAGTCCCTAGATGGGAAATTTTTACAGGGTTTAGTTTAAGTAGTGTTACGCCTTACATTTTTACGGCACTTACATTGGCGTTGTTAGGAGCGATAGATTCTTTGCTTACGAGTATTGTAGCAGATAATATGACCAAAACTAAGCACAAACCTAATAAGGAATTGATTGGGCAAGGAATCGGAAATAGTATTGCTGCATTATTTGGAGGGATTCCAGGTGCTGGAGCAACCATTAGAACCGTGGTAAATATAAATTCTGGAGGAAAAACAAAGTTATCTGGGATGATTGCTGGTTTGATATTATTTATAGTTATGTTGGGATTTGCACCTGTTGCTTCAAAAATTCCAGCTGCTGTTCTAGCTGGAATATTAATCACTGTGGGTATAGGTGTAATGGATTATAAGGGCTTAAGAGCAATAACAACTTTACCAAAAGACATCAAATTAGGACCTATAAAATTGAGTTCTGAAGTGTTAATTATGTTGATTGTTTTGGTGTTATCAACCTTTTGGAACCTCGTATATGCTGTAGGTATCGGATTGGTAATTGCTTCTCTGATGTTTATGAAGCAAATAGGGCGTATAACAGCAGAACGATCCGACATTAAGCCTTTAAATGAAGAAGAAACCTGGAATGATGAAAAAGATTTTTCTGAACGATTAAAAGAAAAGGTTTTTATAAAACATTTGAAAGGGCCTTTATTTTTTGGCTCTACAAGTGATTTTCAGCAATTGTCGTTGCAGATACCTGATACTGCATTAGTTGTGGTTATGAGATTGAATAGAATGCAATATATGGATCAATCTGGTTTATATACAATGGAAGATATGATTGTCGATCTGCAAAAGAGAGGTATTAAGGTTCTTTTTGTTGGCTTACTAAAACAACCAAGATATATGATGCAAAGAATTGGTGTTATTCCAGATCTAATCCCTGAAAACTGTATTTTTCAGGACTTTGATAAATGCATTCAACAATTAGATGTGTAGTTCAAGATCAGGAAAAAAGAATTGAAATAAAGAATATCGTAAGGAAACTTTAGTCTTTTTCTGGAGTTTCCTTTATAATACTTGGCAATACCATTGGAGCAAGTTTTTTTACTGGCGCATATAAAATAGAAGAATCTAGCGTTTCTTGTTTGATAATATTTAAACTTCTATTACCTGCATCGATAAATATAATTACTACACTGGCAATAAAAGCAAACTTTAATACACCAAAAGCAGCTCCAAGAAGTTTATTAAGAATTCCTAGAGAGGCAAAATCTGCAATTTTAGTTAATAATTTTCCAGCAAGAGATATTAGAATTACGATAGCTATAAATGTGATAGCAAATGCTGTTAGTTTAACTGCGCCATCTCCCCAATCAACTCTTTGTTCGATATAACCTCCTACAAGATGAGAGAAATGTACAGCTATATAAATTCCAGCAACCAAGGCAACCAAAGAAGCAAGCGAAACGAATAAGCCTTTACTAAACCCCTTAATTAAACCCCATAGCAATAATATTCCTAAGATGATATCTATGTAATTCATTGATGTATTTTGTTTAGACTAATATACTGTTTTATATCAAAATCAATACTGTGAGAAATTAAACTGAGCTTAATAATAAAAATAAAATGCATAGTAAGACCTATGCTTTTAGAAATACATTCTAAAAATAAAATTAGGTGTAATCCCCAAGGATTCTTGACGAATTATATCCAATTCTGGATTTCCAGTATTAATATTTTCATCGGCTTGATAACTTACAGCGATAGGAACTTGTCTGTTGTACACATTAAGAATCGAAGCTCCGATTTGACCGTTCCATGTTCCTTTTGTATTAAAATTAAATTTATAAATAGCAGAAGCATCTAAACGATGATATTCAGGTAAATTACGTGCATTTGTTGCACCAAATTCGATTTCTTCATTTATAAGATCAGCATCAGTAAATGGAGCGCCAGATCTCCAGGTCCAACCTAAAGAAAACTCCCATTTTTTATGCTCTAAGGTGCTAGAAAATCTAAAGTTATGTGTAATGTCATTATTTCCTGGGAAAGGTGTGTCCTGTATCTCCGAAAATGTATATTCTACATCATTAAAAGTATAACCAATCCATGCTCTAAAATTTCTAAATCGTTTCTTTAGTAATACATCTACTCCAATAATACTACTCTTTCCAGAAGAAAGATCATTATTGATGTTATTAAATCCATTGGTTAGCGAAGTTAGGCCATCAATTTTTTTGTAATAACCATCAATTTCAAAATTCCAATCGTTTTTAGAAAATAATGCTCCGCCAGAGAATTGCGTACTTTCTAATACAGGAACTTCTTCATTATCAGAATGAATCCATATGCTGTTTGCCAATCTAAGTTGAGTATCCTCAAATTCGATTAATTGGCTGATAGGTTGATATCTAAGTTCTCCAGTAGCTTTTAAACGGAAATTTTTAGTAATAGGATATTCTATATGAATTCTGGGCTCAGTATACAATTGATCTACAATCGAATAATGAGAAGTTCGGATTCCAAGGTTGATAGATCCTTTGTTTTTAGTAGAAATTATATAATTAGCATATAAGGAGTTAGCACTATTTTTTATAAGATCAGTTTCATTAATAGGAGTTTCTAATTCACCTTCTCGAGTAATGTTATAAAAAACCTCATTATTAGAGAACTCATAACCTAATGTAATCGAATTCTTTTTATTTAAATCATATGTTATTCCCAAATTGACACCTATATCTTCCACCGTATTTTTTCGAATAGATTGCTCTTCTATTACTAGATCTTGCCGTTCAGTAAATGTATAATCCGAGTCATGTTTAGAATAATATCCTTTAAGCACATGATGGATACGACCTAATTTAGTACCAGTCCAGGAAAAACTGGCGCCTTCATTTTGTATTGTAAGATCATCCGATAACAAGTCTTCTTCATCATTTATTTCAAATACAAGGTCATTTTTGGTATAAATTCCACTAATCAGAATTTTATCTTGTTCTGAAGCATTGATAATTAGCTTTGCATTGGTATCATAGAAGAAAAAATTATTATTTGCAATTACCTCTTCTATTTCGTCCTCTTCTGTATCAATTGGATTGAGTGCATCTGTTATTTTAGTATTCTGAAATACTTTTTCAAAATATGCTGCGTAGGTAGGAGTTTCAAGTACATCGGTATAGGCTCTTCTTCCAGAAATAACCAAACCAACAGTATTGCTTATGGGAGTTTTTATAAAAACATCTGCATGAGTACCATTAATCCCTAAACCACCGCTAAACTTCTTTGGGATTTCCTTATCACTAGTAATGTCTATAACACCAGATACTCTATCTCCATATTCGGGATTAGCGCCTCCTTTATATACTTTGGTATCAGCAATCACGTATGGGTTAAAGGCAGAAATCAATCCAAATAAATGCCCTGTATTATACATTTTTATACCATCCCATAAGATTAGGTTTTGATCAGGAGAACCTCCTCTAATTTGAATACCTGTGGCAGTTTCATCAGGACTAGTAATTCCTGGAATCAATTGTAAACTTTGAAAAACATCAGGTTCGATTTGACCAGGTAAAATACCTAAATCCTCATTGGAAATACTTAGAGTTCCATCAATGTTCTTTCCAAGGCCTTTGGTTATATATTCTACGATAAGAACTTCTTCTAGAGCAGTACTTTGTTTGACCAATCTAATTCGCTGACAATCAGTTTTTTTAAAAGAAGTTACAGGGATGGATTTTTCAGCATACCCAACGTATTGGATGGTAATAGTTGTGTTTTTATCTATTTTTTCTAGAGTAAAAAAACCATTTTCGTCAGAAATAACACCCTCGTTAGTATTTTTGAGAATAATAGATGCGTATGACAATGGGCCATTAGTATCAGCGTCAAAGATATACCCGCAAATAGAAGTTTTAGTATCAGGTTTACTAACCGTTACTTGTCGATCCGAAATTTTATTAAAATTGAGATTGGTTAATACTCTTAATCGTTTCAAAATTTCATCTAAAGAAGTATTATTAAGAGATAAGGTTACTACTTTGTTTTCTACCACATCGTTACTAAACGAAAATATGAGTCCATAGGACTCTGAGATTTCAGTAAGCACTTGCGACAAAGGGGCTTTTTTATATTTTTTAGTTACTTGAGCTTGCGCAGAGAAGACTAGAAATAATAACAGAAACAAAGTTTTTTTCATCAAAATAAAATAATAGGTAATATTAAATTTTTGAGCTCTTTATGAGAGATAATGATTTTATATAAGGCTTAGTACAAGCTTTTAAAGCTGCTATTTGTTAGCTAGTTTTATATTAGAACCATTCACTACATATTCTATATTCATTGGAACAAAAACAGCCTCTAACGCAATAGAGATATTGTTATGAACAAACCCTCCAGAAAATAGTTTATTTCCATCAATATTATCTCTTGTAAAAGTAACATCATACTGACGTTCTAATTCATCAAGAACCTGATGCAGTGGTGTACTTAAGAAAAGACTTTCTCCGCGTTTCCATAATGGTTCAGATTCTGAAATGGATCTTTTATTTAAAGTGCCATTCTTAAGTAAAACACCTTCTCCTTTCTGAATAATCTCTTCTTCATTTTGATTGGTGCCTACACGTACTTTTCCTTCATAGCAAACTACTTCAAATACTGATACTCTTGATTTTACATTAAAAACAGTTCCTAATACCTCTATGATTCCCGAATCTGTTGAAACTACAAAGTTGTCACCCGTTTTTACTGTAAACAAACCTTCTCCTTCTAATGTAACTACTCTATTTTTTGACCAAAAGAAACGATTATAGGTTAAGGATGATCCTGCATTAAGATCCACTTTGCTATCATCTGGTAAAATGATAGCAAGCTGTGTTCCCCGATCTGCGGTATAGGTAACTTTATTAAAGAACAACCCAAGGATTAGCAGGACAGATGCAGCTGCAGAGATTACATAAAGTAAAGGTTTCAAACGGATGACTTTTCCTTTTTGCTGATGTTGTAGTTTTTGTAAGGTTGTGGCTAAAGACTTTTCTTCATCAAAAGAAGGTGCATGAAAATATTCAAGACCCTTTACAATTTTTTCGTAGTCTTCAAACTCTTCAGACTTTTTTAATTGTTCCAGTTCCTGAGGTGTTAAATCATTGTTTAACCATTTTCCTAAATATGGATCTTTATCCTCGGACATCTAAATTAGTATTTGTTTCTCGAATAATTTGGGTTGTTGTTTGCCTTATAACCGCCGACAAACTAAATACCCTACCCAAGCTAAATATTTTTTATAAGTTTTCTTAGTTTTTTTAGTGCATTGTGCATTCTCTTTTCTACAGCTTTAACCGATATGCCTAGCATTTCTGCAATTTCATTATATGTTTTCTTATCGATACGATTTAATAAAAAAACTTCTCTTTGCGCCTCGGTAAGATCCGCAATAGCTTGCTGCAGCTTGATCATAAACTCTTTTTCTTCTAAAATAAAATCAGGAGATTCATGATTTCGATCTCTGTGAGATAATTTAGAATATTCTAGTCTCACTTTTTGATGCTCTACTTGATTTAGAAATAAGTTAGTAGAAACCTTGTATAGAAAAGCTCGTGCTTTCTCAAATATTATTTTTTTACAATTATTCCATAATCGAATAAAAGATTCCTGCATAATGTCTTCTGCCTGATCTGGATTTCCACATTTATAATAAATGTGATTTCTGATAGTCCTAGAATGTGTTTTAAACAACTCATTAAATACAGGTTGCTCACAAACAGATTTAGAAGGGATATTCATAAACGGAATATTTTTTTTTTGATTGAGGGTAGGGTGCTTTTCTTATGGCCGGTTATACAGCCAAAAATAACTCTTTATGAATTCCAAAACAAATCTTAGAATCATAGTACTTTTAATTACAGTCATTGCTATCACATCTATCGGTTTTAAACTAAAACCAGTATTAGAAAACTATGATGACTTTAGTCCAGAAAAAGTATATAAGGTAAAATATAGTTACTTTTTTAAGTCAGCGGATAAAAATACATATGTAAAAACATTCATTCCGCAAGATAATGCCAGACAAAGAATCTCTGGTGAAAACGCACAAAACAACAGTACATTATATTTTAATAAGAAAGAAGGTAAGCACGATAATATAAGAGCTATCTGGAATACGAAAGATAAGAACATATATCATTCTGTTGACTATGAGTTTACATTTGAAGGTAAAGATAAAAGCTATATTATCCCTAATACGTTCATAAAAGCATCTGATTCTTATAAAAAATATCTTGAACCTACTTTAAATATTCAATCAGATGATGAGGCAATAGTTGCATTAGCTACCAAACTTGCTCAAAATGCCGAAAATGATAAAGAGATTATTAGAAATATTTTTGACCATGTGTTACAAATTCCTTCTGCGCCTATTATAACATTAACGGATGCATTAACTGCAATCCAGCAAAACAAAGCATCTTGTAATGGAAAGAGTAGATTGTTTATCGCTTTATCAAGAAACTTAGGATATCCAGCAAGAATCAAAGGTGGAATTATTGCAGAAAACGCGAATAAGAGAACATCTCATGTTTGGGCAGAAGTGCTGATTAACGAAACCTGGATACCCTTTGATACGTTAAACAATCACTTTGCCTATATACCTTCTAATTATTTAGAAATCTATACAGGAGACGAATTCTTAATTACACATACCTCTGGAATCCAATTTGATTACACTTATTTGATTCATGAAGTTAATCATATTAATTTCTTAAAAATGAACGCTTCAGAAATTCGGGAATTATCTGGAATTTCTCTTTGGCAACTTGTAGAAAGTGGGGTGATCCCTAAGAACTCGTTAGATCTTTTATTGCTATTGCCTTTGGGAGGATTATTGGTTGCCTTTTTAAGAAACGTGGTAGGAGTAAAAACGTTTGGAATTTTTCTTCCAGTTTTGATTGCATTCTCGTTACTACATATAGGTTTCTTGTCGGGAATTATATTATTTGTGGGACTCATACTATTGGTAGGATTGATCTCATATCCGTTTGATAAAATAGGGTTGTTATATACTCCAAAATTAGTAGTATCCCTTACTATTATGGTAGGTTTAATGATTATTGCCACTACATTAGGATTGAAGTATCATATTTCCTGGCTCACAACACTTACTTTTTTTCCAACAATTATCCTGACGATCGCTGCCGAAAGGTTTTCGCGAGCAACAATAGAAGATGGATATAAGATGGCTGTTGACAAATTGTTTCAAACCTTAATAGCAACTACAATCTGTTTTGGATTATTGTCTTGGCAGGCATTGCCATCTATCTTAATCATCTTTCCCGAAGTTATTCTTTTGATCATTACTTCAGCAATTTTATTAGGAAGATATATTGGTATTAGATGGGTAGAATTCTATCGCTTCAAACCATTGTTCAATTAGAACAATATAAATAGTAGTAAGTAAAAATATTACTTGAATATCTCAAAAAAACTTGAAAACTATGTTATCGACAATGCTAAAAATAAAATCAAGAAGAAAATCAAATGTGATTGGTTTAAATGAGAGAAACATTAACCTAATCTATCCTAATAATGAAAAGAAACATTATCCACTTGCCGATGATAAAGTGTTGACCAAGGAAATTTTGCATCAATATAATATTCCTTGTGCTGAAACCTATGCAGTGATCGAGTACAATAGTGATATTAAGAAAGCATGGGAAATATGCAAAAAATATAACGCGATGGCTATTAAACCTGCCAATGGATGTGGTGGAGGTGGGATAAAAATTGTTCGTAAAGACAGAGATGGAAACTGGACAAGTAGTGGCAAAATAATAACAGAAAGACAGATTTTTCAGCATATGGCAGCAACTATTATGGGATTCTTTTCTCTAGGTTCTCATGATAGGGTTTTAGTAGAAGAGTGTATAGAGCCTCATCCTTTTTTTCATGATATATATCCGCAGGGAGTTCCTGATTTTAGGATTATCACATTACATCAGGTTCCTCTTATGGGAATGTTACGAATGCCTACAGATAGATCCGATGGAAAGGCAAACCTTCATCAAAATGGTGTAGGTATTGGAGTAGATCTAGACAAAGGAACATTAACTGAAGTATACGATGGTAAAAATTACTTTGATCACCATCCTGATAGTAATTTTTTAATCAAAGACCTTCCTATCCCATATTGGAAAGAAATCATAGAAATATCAATTGAAACCGCAAAGGTATTCCCTTTACATTATTTAGGAATAGATATCGTAATTGATAAAAATAAAGGCCCACAAATTATGGAAATTAATGTGCGCCCTGGATTAGGAATACAATTAGTGAATAAACAAGGATTAAAAAAAGCAATAACAGAAAAAATAAACAAGTAATACAAGGAAAACAACACATATGAATTCATTAAAAACAACCATAACAACTATCCTGGTACTAGCAAGTATTGGTGCATATTCACAAATCAAAAATACCTTACAAGCAGAAACTCAAATAGGGTATGAGTATAACTATTTTCGTAGTCCTGATGAAATACGAACAGAAGGAGTTATTTTGAATAAAGATGATTTAATATCCAGTAGTTTTTATCAGGATGTTGAACTTAATTATAAGTTTCGATATAAATGGAATAAAAATAGACTTAGAGTCTATGTAAACCCTTTTTCAAGACTATTTTACGAGAATTTTGATGATAGTTATTGGAGCTTGAATGTAAATGCAAAGTATGATCACCAATTTAATAAGTCTATATCCTTATTATCAGAAGTAAGGTTTCTGAGAATGAATAGAGAGGGACTTGGCGGAGATCAAGATGTACTAATTAATCCACTTGGATATACCAATTATGGAGGAACCTTAGGATTAGAGTTAGCACTTTATAGAAATAATGAACTTACAGTAGAAGGGTTTTATAATTTTAAAAATTTTGATGCTTTTGGGACTCGTGATTTACAATATCATGAGTATGGAGCACAATTTTCTTGGATGCAGGTATTTAGAGTTAATAAGTTGAAACACAAAATAGGTGTAACGGGATATGTAAAAAAGAGATTGTATGATACATTTAATGCAAGTGATATTGAGTCCAATGGAGAAAGAGATTGGGATTACTTAAAAGGAACCTTGTTTTATAAATTGCCATTGCACAGGCATTTCGAAGTAAAACCAAGCTTTGTGTATTATGTTAGAATTGACAATTCTACCAATCGTTCTGGATTTAATCAATATGGTCCAGGAATTGCCCTGAAATACGATAATAATAAAACGAAGATAAGAGGTACGTTTTCGTTCATCACTAGAAATTATACAGATATCGAAGCCAGGAATACTGATGGACTTATTGGAGAACGATTACAATATGAATATGCTAACTTTCAATTAAATGGCGCCCATAAAATTGGAAACGGGTTTTCATTAACCGCAACCCTGTTTTCAAAAATCCGTAGTACAAATTATAGTGATATAGATGCAAGATCTTTTAGAAATTATAGGAATCAATATGCCGGAATCGGCGTATTGTGGGAGTTTTAAGATTTCTCCCAAATGATGGTTGGTTTTTTTAGTTAAGCGTTACTTTTGTAGCGCTTAATTTTTTATGTAGAAATTGAAAGTATAGTACAGATACATTATGGCTAGAGACGAAAAATTAAAAGAACGCTGGGAAGAATTGGTGACGAAATTATCAAATCAATTTGCTGATGGAGATGAATTAGATCTCGATGCAATTATTTACCTTATCGGAGTACAAGAATTAGGACAGGTACATCGTAGATTTAAGAAAGACGAAAAGTTAGATCTTATGCATATTGCGATATGTCGATTATTAGAACCATATGGTTATTATGAGTTTGATTATTTTGATGAAGAAGGATGGCCTCATTATATTGTAAAAGAAGAATTACCTAATCTTAAGGCAGGAGAGCAATCAGTACTTATGAAAGAAGCAATAGTTAGTTATTTTCTGACAAGTAAGTATATTTCTTAGTTGTGTGTAATCTGAAAAACTTCATACATTTGATTTGAATCATCAATTTTCTTTATTTGATTTATTAATTCTAATTGGAATAATTCAAGGAATTATTACGGGTGTATTATTACTAAATTCAAAAAAGAACAAAAGGAGTAATAAATATCTTGCTTTAGCCTTATTTTCTTTTTGTTTTTTAAGTACTAAACCTCTTTTACATACATTACAACTTTGGGATACTAAGCTATTTAGGTTTTTTCCAAATGCTATTGAACTAATACTGTCACCTTTGATATATTTCTATATAAGGTCACTTGTAAACCCAAAATTTCATTTTAAAACTAAATTCTGGCTACATTTCGTACCATTCTTTTTGTCTCAAACCTATGCGTTTATTGTATATTTTTCTGCTTTAAGAGTAAATGATTTTAGTCAAAAAGATAGTATTGCCAAAAACCTTCATTTCAATGATATAAAACAGTTAGATGAATATGTACTCTTAATTTCCTTAGCATTGTACTTGTTCTATGGATATAAGGAATTGATAAATTATAAAAAGTGGCTAGATAATACAACTTCAGATAGCTCATTTCCTGATTTTAAATGGTTAAAAGATATATTTGGCTTATCCACAATTATTGGTGTATTTTTAGTAATAAATCATTCGTTAGATATTTTTTTAGATTTAAAAAGCAGATCCATAATACATTATGACTTGCTCATGCTTTTTATTTCATTCGTAATTTACTATTTAGGGTTAAAAGGGTATTTGCAACCTGATTTTTCTTTTATAAGGAGTGAAACCAATGCCGACAATAAAACAGATGTTGCTTTATCTGTTGTTAAGGTTAAAGAAATAAAAGTACTACTATCGAAAGCGATGGAAGAAGATAAAGTATTCCTGAATCCTAAACTTACTATTAAAGAATTGTCTGCTATTTTAAATGTTCCTCAAAGAGAAGTTTCTATATGCATCAATAAACACTTCAAATTAAGTTTTAGAGAATTCATTAATAATTATCGAGTAGAAGAAGTGAAATCTAAATTAAAGGATAAAGATTTTAGCCATATGTCTATTCTGGGAATAGCCCTAGAATGTGGTTTTAATTCAGAAGCTAGTTTTTACAGAGTATTTAAAAAAAATACTGGGATATCACCAAAGGAATATCTTCAGCAATAAAGATTGTATATAATCTTCATTTTTCACTCTCAAAAAGTGTTTTGAGAGTCTTGTATGCCTTTTAAGAGTAACAAATGCGATAATTCTTTTGTCTTTTGTACAAATCTTAAAAACATCATGAGACGAAAAACAATCAAAAAATGGGTATTAGGAATAACTTTAACTGTGATTACTGGAAGTATAGTATCCTGTTTAGGTGTTAAATCCCAAATAAATCAACATCTCGGAAAAAAAACAGAACTAGTCAACACATCAAACTTTAAAACATCTTCGGGTTCAATAGCCATAAAAAATATAAGCGCACTTTCATCAGATTGTTCACAAATGTTAGACAGTTTGACGGTCTTAATAAAAGATGGTAAAATTATAAACGTAGCAAAACAAGTTGATATAACAAGTGATTATACCATAGTAGACGGAACTGGAAAATATCTAATTCCAGGGCTTATCGACACACATGTTCACCTAAAAAACAGTAAAAATGATTTGTTACTTTATGTGGCTAATGGTATTACATATGTGGGCGAAATGACTGGAAGTAAAAGACATTTACAATGGCGTGAAGAGGCTAAAAGCGGCTCACTTAGTCCTAGAATATATGTAGCAACAAGAAAAGTAGGAAGCCAAAAGGGTATAATTCGAAAAATAAAAGGAGCTTTTTTTGATCAACCTCTTAATTATACAAAAACAAAAAAAGCTAGAAAAGCAGTTCAAAAATTTAAAGAACAAGGTTTTGATGCAATTAAACTTAATGGCACTTTAAATAAAGAAATATATGAAGCCATAACAAATGAGGCTAAAAAACACAATGTTCCTGCGATTGGTCACTTAAGCTTTTCTGTTGGATTGGATGGTTTGTATTCTTCGGGGCAATCACAATTGTCACACATAGAAGAGATTACTAAAAACACAATGGAAGATTATACAGGAATTGTGTATAATACACCAAATGAATATCTAGATTACCTAAATCAAAAGAGTGATTCTATTGCCATTAAACTTAAAGAAAGTAATATAATCGTAGCTTCTACAATATCAGTTATTGAAAGCGTTCCAAAACAAAATTTTGATATAGAAAATTTCTTAGAATCTATTGAACTTGAATATGAAAACCCTGGACTTATTGAAGGTTCTAAATTAGCAAAAGGCTGGTTACCTGGGAATAACAGTTATGAAAATATGGAAATTAAAAACAATCCCGAGCTAGTTAGAAAAAGTAAAATATTCTGGGAAACGTATGTAAAGGCGTACTATATCATGACTAAAGCTTTAATCAGGAATGGTGTCACTATAACTGTCGGAACAGATGCAAATGTTACTGGTGTTATTCCAGGTTTTTCTTTGCATGATGAATTAGAATCACTTAGTAAATGTGGTATGTCAAACTCGAAAATTCTTCATGCAGCAACAATAGCACCAGCTCAATGGATGCAAAGTGAAACTGGAAAAATTAAAATAGGATATGACGCAGATTTAGTTATTTTAGAAAAAAACCCTTTGATAGATATCAAAAATAGTAGAACAATTAATACTGTAATTGTGAATGGAAAACTTTTGAATAGGAAAGAACTAGATTCAATATTACAATCAGTAAAAGAAGCTAATAATAGAAGTAGAAAAATTAGTATTGATAAATTTATTAACTAATAAAATACGCAACCTTTAGGAAAGTAATGTATCTTCTACTTAAAAAGTCTCAAAAACAATCAATTATGAAAAAACGTATTCTTTTGTTTGCTATTTCCTTTTCCATGGTAATAATTTCTTGCGGAGATGACGATGATGGGATCGATCAAGATCTCTTGATAGGATCTTGGAAATTATCTCAAGAATTCGAAGATGGTGAACTTATTGTATCTGATCCTTGTGATTTGCAAGGAAGTTTAACATTTAATGCCGATGGTACGTTAGAATCAGAATTTTATGAAGAAGACGGAAATGAAAACTGTATTTTAGTAGTAGAGTATGAAGATACAGGAACTTGGGAAAATAAAGGAAATGGAATATATACCTTTATTATTGATGGAGAAGCTAGCACTGATGAAATCAAATTTTCTGAGAATACTTTTTATATAGAATACTCTGATACTTTTGAAGGAGAAACTACAGAGTTTAGAGAAGTATTTGAGAGAATTTAGAGAATCTTCAAATAGCAATTATTTATCTTAAAAAAGATACTTTTACTAGAGTATCTTTTTTTATTTTTATAGATGTAATTTTTAAAAAATGATTGTTTTTCAACACCCAATGGATAATGGTCCGATTTATCGGGAAACTATTATGGGGAGATTGCCTGTAGAGCCATTTAATACCGTGAGTAATCTAATTTTTTTAATCATAATCATTTATTTCTCTATACGAGTATATAAAAATCCAAAGCAACACTTGTTTTTAGCGTTTAGTTTACCAGTTTTGGCAATTGGTTTTATTGGAGGCACTTTATTTCATGGTACCAGAAGTCATCAAATATGGTTGTTTATGGATTGGGTGCCAATAATGATATTATGTTTGTCTGCTGTTTTTTATTTCATTTTTAAATTATACAGAATTTGGTGGAAAAGAGTATTGGCATTTATCCTGATTTTTGGAGTTTCTTTTGCAGTAAGAATGTTGCCAATTCCACCAACCATAAGAATTTCATTGGGATACATAATTACTGCAGTTACAGTTTTGCTGCCGATTATCTTATATCTTATAAAAACAAAAGGGAAAAATAAAGAAATGATTATGCTAGCCTTTGTGTTTTTTGCTATTGCAGTAAGTTTTAGGAGTGCAGATAAGTTTTGGAACACTAATATCTTATATATGGGTACCCATTGGTTATGGCATGTATTCGGAGGAATATCAGTTTTCTTTTTGATGCTATATACCTATAGAGATAACCTAAAACAAAAGAAAATCCTTTCTGAAAGGTGATTTTTCTAGAAATAACACATTTTATTACCTAAAAGGACACATTTTTGTACACACATGTACACTTTTATGTGTACAAATCTTAAATTTGCCCTCTATTAAGAAAAAGATCATGATCGATAAGATTAAAGAATATATCTCAGAAGTTGAGGATTTCACGGCAAAGACCAAAGAAGAAGTTGAAGCATTCAGAATAAAATTTTCTGGTAAAAAAGGATTGGTTAATGATTTTTTTACAGAATTCAGAAATATTGCGAATGATCAGAAGAAAGAATTTGGTCAAGCCATAAATGCACTAAAAGTCGCTGCCGAAGAAAAGGTAAAGGCATTAAAAGATGAGCTAGAATCCAAAGATGAAGAAAAAGGAGCTTATGGAGATTTAACACGTCCATCAGAACCAATTACGCTAGGATCTCGCCATCCAATTTCTTTAGTAAAAAATCAAATTATCGATATTTTTTCGCGTATTGGATTTAATGTAAGCGAAGGACCAGAAATTGAAGATGACTGGCATAATTTTACAGCACTTAATTTACCAGAATATCACCCAGCACGTGATATGCAGGATACCTTTTTTATCCAAACAGATCCTGATATTTTATTACGTACCCATACATCTTCTGTACAGGTAAGATATATGGAAGAAAATAAACCTCCGATCAGAACAATTTCTCCAGGAAGAGTATATCGTAATGAAGCAATCTCTGCCAGATCACATTGTTTCTTTCATCAGGTAGAAGGATTATATATTGACAAGGATGTTTCATTTGCAGATCTAAAACAAACCTTACAGTATTTTACTACAGAAATGTTCGGGAAGTCTAAAATTAGATTACGCCCTTCTTATTTCCCGTTTACAGAGCCAAGTGCTGAGGTAGACGTGTATTGGGGATTAGAAACCGAAACAGACTATAAAATGACCAAAGGAACTGGTTGGTTAGAAATAATGGGATGCGGAATGGTAGACCCTAATGTATTAAAGAATTGTAATATAGATCCAGAAGAGTATAGTGGATTTGCATTTGGTATGGGAATTGACCGTATAGCACTTTTGTTATATGGAATTTCTGATATTAGAATGCTAAGTGAAAATGATGTGCGTTTTCTAGAACAATTTAAGTCAGCATTATAAATTGAAGAAAGATATAGAAATACCTGTTGTAGAGAATGTTCATATCGCAGTAGTCAAAGAATGGAATGAGGAGTTTGGCGGGCACGATTGGAACTCTTACATCATTAATGATCAAGAAATACCTATCGAAATGGTTTTTGTTGTTACTAAAGGCTATGATACCGAAAGAAAAACTTCTTTACTTAGACATGGTATCGGAACGATTAATGCCAAATCTTCTGCTAAAATTGAAATGATTCAAGAAGAGTTATTTGCGATGAATAATGAATTTTCTGTCTCATTCTTTGCAGAAGGAAAGCTATTTGATAAAAAATATCTTTTTAGAAAAAACTCCATCAACGAAAATGCTTTTCGTGATCTACCAGTAATGAAACAACGAGGAGTATTGGTTTCATAAACTTCATCTCAAGTTAAATAACTTGCACAAAAACAGGTTAATACCCCGTTACTTACATCTAAAATGATGCTACTTTAGCCTCATGTTTCCAGATTTTAAAATATAATCAACAACAGCTTTTTGAAATAACAAAAAACAAAGAGCTGTTACATCATATATCCCCTAAACGATTGGAGTGCCAACGACCAATTGTAATGGGGATTTTTTAATCTTAAAACCTAAATATTATGAAAAAAGTAGTTTTTTTAGCCGCAGTAATTACATTAAGTGTGTTCTGTGCATGTGAGAGAGAAACGGTAGACAATACCATTGTTGAAGAATCAATTGATTGGAACACCAATACGTTAGATGAAACCGATGGAAAAGCCAATTGGGGGAGATGTTATTATTATGTTAGGAAAGGGCTGAAGTTTGGAGGAACATGTTACTCACAGTTTATAGGAATATGTGACGTATATAGAATATGTATACCTGAACTAGTTTTTGATCCATGTCAATTTGTTCCTTGTTGGATTGATATTTTTGATCCGTGGATCATTTATGAAAAGATTGATCCCAGAGAGTTTATTTCTTTTAGAGATAAACTAGATTTAAAAATAGACCCTAGAGAAAATGTATTTCCATTTGCGCTTAATGAAGGGATCGCAGGATTACAGTTTTATCAAGACGAAGGCTTTTTAAGAGATAATACCTTTAACCTGGAAGAAGATCTTATATTGGATGCCGAAACTTCAAAAGAGCTTGGACTACACGGAAATGTAATAAAAGCTGGGAAGTATCCTGTTATTATTAATGAAAGAAATAAAACTTTTAATGCTATTCTAGCTGTAGAAAAGGGCTTTGAGCGTTAGTTCAGTTAGTGTTGGCATGTAAAAGAGGCTGTTAAGAATTCATTCTTAACAGCCTCTTACTATTTTTATAGTATGGTTCTTATTCCTTTAATTCAAATACAATAGGCAAAGAATATTGAACATTAACATTGACACCATTTTGTGATCCTGGTATCATTTCAGGCAATAGATTGATAACTCGTTTAGCTTCTTTTTCTAAATCTGGATGAGGTGCTCTTGATTGTACACCGACAATTTTACCTGTATTATCAATTTTAAATCTTACATAAATTCTTTGTTGTCCATTTAATCCAAGATCCTCTCCGATTTTGGTGTTAAATTGCTTAGCCACATGTTGAGATATTTTCTGTGAAAAACACTTTTTTGTCTCTTCTCGTGATAAGTCTTCACATCCTTGAAATACAGGAACATTTTCTATAACACCAAATGGGATTTCTGCATCTGCAACTACATCCTTAAAAAATGGTTCAGAAAAACCGTTTTCGGTAGTTAATAATAATAGTCCTTTTAATGCTTTTCTTTCTTCTTCAGTCATTTCCCCTTTTGCAGCGATAGATTCCTTTAACTCAGCAATATTATTTAGAATCGTACTTTGAGATTTTGATTTATTATCTGAGTCGTTTACTAACTGGGCATTAGCGTCTTCAGTACAGGAAGTATACACTAACATCATACAGACCACAGGTACTAATAATAGATACTTTAATTGAAAGATTTTTTTTGATTTTGATTTTTGTAACATAACAAGTCGATTTTTGATTAATGAATGGTTAAAAAATGTATTAATAAATGAAATTTTCTCTGTTTGAAAAACCTGAGATAAAAGATTCTGATAGTATTCTTTTTTGCTTGTTTCTGAAATAGCTTTGGCATCTGCAATATATTCCTGAAGCATTGCCACTCTGTTTTGATATATATAGATTAGTGGATTAAACCAGAACAGAATGCGCAATAGTTCAAAGAAAATAAGATCCAGTGAGTGATATTCTCTTACATGAATTTTTTCGTGTAGTAGAACATTGGTTTTTTTGATTTCTGAAAGATTATTTCCGATGTAAATCGTATTGAAAAAAGAAAATGCAGTAGTGGTGTTAGGTAATGAAATAAGGGTAATGTTTTTTGCTTGGATTTTGGTTCCAGACCTTTTTAATTTGAATATTTTAAAGACTTTATAAAGAAATAAAAATAGGCTTGCAGCGATTCCTATGTACCATAAGTACCCAAAAACGGGTATCAAAGTAATGTAATTAGATACTTGGCTTTCAGAGCCTATTACAACTTCAGGTAAAAGATGAAGTTGCATAGGAGAATTCGTAATAAGTACTTCTGGCAATTGTATACTGTAAGCTGTAGGAATATGTTGTCTTATGAAATCCAAACGAATAAGAGGAAGCAAAAAACTTAGAACGGGCGTTATCAAAAGATACACTCGATTCCAATTAAAAAAAGTTTCCTTTTTAAGAAATAGGTCATAGGTTACTAAAAAAAGTAGTTGAAATGCTATGATTTGTAGGATATAATGTATCATAATTATTCTTCTTCTTTATTAATTTCTCTCATAGCTGCTTCCATTTCTGAAATACTAATATCATTTTTCTTCATAAAAAAGGAAACCATACTCTTAAAAGATCCTTGAAAGTATCCATCAATCAACTTGTTGATGCTTTGATTGCTATATTCTGTTTTTTGAACTAGCGGAATGTAGATATGGATTCTTCCTTCTTTCCTATAGTTTACAAAACCTTTATCTTCTAATATTCTAACTATGGTAGAAACAGTATTGTATGCGGGTTTTGGTTCTGGTAACTGTTCAAGTATCGAAACAACACTTCCTTCTTGCAGATTCCAGAGGATTTTCATGATGTCTTCTTCGGCTTTAGTAAGTTGCTTCATAGTACGCTATTGTGGTTTTTATTTTCAAACTAAACATTTAGTTTCAGATTGCTAATATAAACTAAATTTTTAGTTTGAACTATTTTTTTAGTTTTAAATTTTACAAAAAAGAAATTCTGTAGTCAAAATGTTTACCAGTTTATAAAAAAGTACACTAATTACTAAAGAACCTCAGTAGGCCACAGTTAGTAATAACTGAATAATGGTCTTAGGGGTTCTTTTTTATTTTTTAACTTTTAAAACCATGTAATCATGAAAAAACAATCATTAGTAATTATTGGGGCAATGCTAATTTCTTTGTTAGCCTGTCAAAAAGAAGATGTAACAGAAGAAGTAGTACATCCAGAAGCGATTTTAGAGGGACAAGATACCGATATACAAACAAAAGCATCGGGAGAATTCTGTAGGTTTACACTTCAGTTTAATGCCAAGAGTGTTCTGGATCCTGTTACTGGAAAACAGATTTGCCAATTCGATCCAGGTAATATTTGTGCTATTGTAGAATGTATTCCTGATCCGAACATTATTTTCGAATTACCACCTATTATTTGGGATCCTTGTCAAATTGTTCCGTGTGGTCTTGATTTTATAGATCCTTGGATTCTTACAGAGAGAATCGATCCAAGAGAATTTAGATCTTTTAAAGATTTTTATGAATTGAAATTGGATCAGAGAACACAGGCGATTCCATTTGCTATGAACGAAAACTTATTAGGAATTCAATTTTATCAACAACCGCAGCCACAACCAAGTATATATGGTAATGAAATACTTCAGGAAGACGGTATGGTTGAATCTGGTATATTTTATCTCGAAAACAAGATTGTTCTAGAGCACGAAGTTGCCAAGAAACTAGGTTTAAGAGGAAATGTTATTAAACCAGGAAAATATCCTATTGTTTTTAACAAAGAGAATAAAACTCATAATCTATTAGTAGTGGTAGAAAATGGATTTTAGTATTCACTAAGTTCTAAGAACAAAGCCAGTTTTTTAATTAAAAAACTGGCTTTGTTTTATTAGAATATTATATCAACAAGTTGGAGTATACTACTGTAATTAGTACCCAACTTTTTCACGTACTCTAGAAAGTACTCTGTTTGCAACTTCAGATGCTTTTTTGGCACCAATAGCCAATGCTTTATCTATTTCATTTAGATTAGACATATAATAATTATAGCGTTCACGTTCTACAGAGAACTTATCGATCAATACTTCATATAGTGCTTGTTTCGCATGTCCATAACCGTAATTTCCACCTTTATAATTTGCACGCATCTCAGACAATTGATCTTCTGTCGCCACAAGTTGATATAATGCAAATACATTACAAGTATCAGGATCTTTGGGATCTTCCATAGGTATACTATCCGTTTGGATAGACATAATATCCTTACGCAGCTTTTTATCTGGTAAAAACAAGTTGATAGTATTGCCTTTGGATTTACTCATTTTAGCACCATCAGTTCCTGGGACATACATCGTTTCTTTTTGGAATTGAGCTTCTGGTAAAACAAACAATTCTCCTACTTGATTGTGCATTCTTTCTGCTACATTTCGGGTCATCTCTATGTGCTGTTCCTGATCTTTTCCTACAGGTACAATTTCTGCATCATATAATAAGATATCTGCAGCCATTAGCATGGGATATGTAAATAATCCTGCATTGACATCTTCTAATCTATCTGCTTTATCTTTAAAAGAATGTGCTAAAGTTAATCGTTGGTATGGAAAGAAACAGTTAAGATACCAAGACAATTCAGTTACCTGAGGGATATCGCTTTGACGATAAAAAACTGTTTTTTCAATATCTAAACCAAAAGCCAGCCAGGTTGCAGCAGTAGAGTAAGTGTTTTCTCTTAGTGTTTTAGCATCCTTAATCTGTGTTAATGAATGCATATCTGCAATAAATAGGAAAGAATCATTTTCTGGCTGATTAGCCATCCTGATTGCCGGAATAATTGCTCCTAATAAGTTTCCTAAATGAGGGGTTCCTGTACTTTGGACTCCTGTTAGAATTCTTGCCATAGTAATTTTATAGTTTCTGGCAAAGGTAATTTTTTTGTTCAGATAGCTCAAAGCAATTGCGTATTTTTGCGGCTATGTTTATCATTAGATACATCTTGATTATTTTATGGCGCATTTGGTTTTATATAATGATGGGTGTTCCTATAATTATTTTATTTCCTGTTTTGCTGGTATTAACATCAAGAGAGCAATGGTATTCACAATTTTTTGTGGTAGCTAGATTATGGGCGGCGATTGTTTTATATGGTAGTGGTTTTCTTCCTAGAGTAAAAAAAGAAGAAAAAGTAGATAGGCATAAGAGCTATATGTTTGTAGCAAATCATACTTCAATGACGGATATTATGTTGATGTTGTATTGTGTGAAAAACCCTTTTGTATTTGTTGGAAAAAAAGAGTTAGCAAAGATTCCGATTTTTGGATTCTTTTATAAAAGAACCTGCATATTGGTGGATCGAAATAGTCAAAAAAGTAGGAAAGAAGTGTTTGATCGTGCTCAGGCAAGATTACAAGATGGAACAAGTATCTGTATATTTCCTGAAGGAGGAGTTCCTGATGATGAATCTATTATCCTAGACGCTTTTAAAGATGGAGCCTTTAGATTGGCGATAGATCATCAAATACCAATATTGCCACTAACATTTCTTGATAACAAAAAACGATTTTCATATACTTTTTTTAGCGGAAGCCCAGGAAGGATGAGAGCTTTTGTACACAAAGCAATTTCAACTACAGGATTGACTCAAGATCATAAAAAAGCGTTGAATATGGAGGTGCGAAATGTTATTTTAGATAAACTGCAATCTAATCAGTTTTAAACCACGTCTTTTTTATAAAAAAACAAAAGCTGTTCCTCCCCAGAAACAGCCTTGTCATCATTGCTTCCCTAGAGCAATAATTCAACCTAACCAACTATAATAACCTAAAACACATTTGGTTATTTTTCTTTTTCATTATTTTTAAAACTTAAAACTTATTCCAGTATATACACCAAAATAATAAGGTTTAAAGTCTTGCGCACCTTCCTTAAAACCATTAAACTGATATTTAAATATAGGTTCCATATTAATCTGAAATTGATCAGATAATTTATAATCAAAACCTATACCAATATTACCACTAAAACTTATATCGTTGACAGTTTCATCTCTTGCTACATTTTCGTTTTTAAAACTTCCAGCAATGATCGACACATCATCGTCTTCAAGAAACAAGGTGCTGACTCCTCCTATCATATGTACTCCTAGTTTCGAGTCAGTTATTGCATACTTAATTTCTAATGGAACTTCAATATATCCAATACTATGATTAAGTAATCCTGGGTTTTGAGATTTAACAAGGATTTCGTCATTAATATCAGGTGCGGATCCAAAATCAGAAGACCCACCTTGATAATCCGAAACTACAATATTTCGAACATTAGTGGGATTATCAAATCCTTCAACTCCTGTAGCTACAGATGAGATACCAAACCCTACATCTTCAGTATTGTAACCTACATCCACTTTACTGATTCCAGATCTTACACTTAGTTTTTTATTAATTGAGTATGCAATTTGGATTCCGTAACTAAGATTAATTTGCCCTTGCTTATTATTGTCAGAGAATTCAGCATCAATAGAAGATCCACCAAAAGAGTCATAATATACTGGAGCTACATTAGGAGTTATATTCCATTTCTTTTCTTGTGTTGTTTCGGTAACCAACGTTTCTTTTGCTTCTTTTTCTTTTATAACATCAAAAATTGACTTTTTTCCGTCATTTGAAGTTTGATCTTCAGTTTCATCAGAAACTATTTTTTCTTCATCTTTGGACGTTTTTTCTTTGGTGTTTTCCGCAAGTATTTTGCTTTCCGTATTTTTTATACCTGTATTGGGTTCTTTAAAAATAGGATGTTCTTCTTTTGGGATATTTCCTTGTTGTGTATTGTTTGTTGGCGAAGAGTTTTCTGCAATCCCTTTTTTAATAACTTGTGATGAGTTGTTAAACGAATTTTTTTGGGTATTCGCTTTGGGCGTATCCGTATTTTTTATATCCGTTACAGCATTTTTAGTATCAGGATTTTGTTCAAAGAAAAGATTCTTCTTATTCTCTGATACATCTTTGATTATTTTATCTTCAGTATCTGTAATAGTAGTGTTAGATTCTTTGTTAAGTTGGTTTTTATCGAGTGAAGGATCTTTATATGTCCTTGGTTGAGTATTTTCTTGATTTGTATTTATATTGGTTACAAGGTCTTTTTTTGGCGCATTTTTTAAAGAACTATTAGTGATAGCTTCGTTATTAGTATTATTACCTTCTGAAGCTCCATCATCGTAATTAGATTTCTGATCTTTAGCCGTGTTTACTAAACCATCGTTAGAGGTTTTGGTGTCAACATTCTGATCTTCTTCGGATCCTACGTCCTTGTTCTCTATTTTTTCTGTATTAACAATTGCATCCTGCACAGAATCATCGTTAGTTAACACAGATCCTACAGATAAAATTACCGCTATCAATGCAGCAACTCCTGCAATACGATACCAAAAGGGTATAATGATTCCTCGTTTTCGATCTTTATCTTTTTTAGCTTTAATTTTTTCCCATACAGCATCATCAGGAGTAACTTCAAAGTTTTTGAATTTTTCCTGAAACAATCTATCTATATTTTTTTTATCACTCATGTTCATCCTTCATTTGACTGAACTCGTGGTTCTTGGTTGGTTTCTATTTTTTCTTTTAAAATTTTTCTGGCTCTTGCTAAATTTGATTTAGAAGTTCCATTAGAAATATCTAACATTTCTGCAATTTCTTTATGAGAGTAACCATCTAATACATAAAGATTAAAGACCAATCGATATCGATCGGGCAATTGCTGAATAATTTCTAGAAGATAATCTAGAGAAACCTGATCTTCATCAATTTCTACTTCGACCTCTTCAATTTGCTCTTCGCCAATGATCTCGAAAACTTTCTGTTTTCGATACTTTTGTAGGGCTGTATTAATTGTTATTCGTTTAATCCACCCTTCAAAAGAACCTTGACTTTTATACTGTTCTATTTTGTTAAAAATTGTAATAAACGCATCCTGCAATGTATCCTCGGCACTTGCATAATTGTTAGAGTACTTTAGGCAGATAGAAAATAACTTACTACCATATAATCTATACAGTTGTTCTTGTGCCTTAGCATCTTGTTTCTTACAATTTTTTATGAGTTGGTCTAAACTCACGAACAGTTTTTGTTTTACGTAATTAAAATATAAACTCCTATTCTACAACGGGAACTTCCATAATTAAAAATTGATTCTCTCCTTGATCATTTCTGCCTTGCCAAAATCTAAAAACATAAGAATCTTCGAATCCAACAAAGAAATCAAAAGAAGCCTCAACTAAATCAGTTTGCACAAGATCTTCGCAAACACGGTCGTTAACTACCACATTGACTGCAGAAACTGTACGTTCATTAGATACTCTATCATAATCAAAACCACTAAAAGAATGACAATCAGAAGGTCTGAAATAAGAAACAGTAATCGTAACTGTTTCTCCTCTTACGAATTGATCTGGAATTTCTACTTGTTCAATAGGGACTAATTCATAAAAAAAGTTGATACCTGCATCATCACTCAAGCAACTTGTCAAACAACTTGACAAAATAATCATTGCAATTATTTTTATCTTTTTCATACTACTAACTTTGGGGTACTACATACCAAATTGTATAATATAGATGTTTGTATATGCACATGGTTGCGTTGGTATCTAAATAAATTTATTAATAAGCGGTATAGCTTTGTTATTTTATGTAGGTATAAAAGGGGTAAGATTTGGATAAAAGGTATAAAAAAATCCCGAAACTCGGGATTTTAATATTTTTTTTAAGATGATGGTTTATTCATTTACAATCTTTATGGCTTCCTTGATTTTTTCTTCAAGTTCTTCCATAAGTTCTGGATTGTCATTTAATAAAGCTTTTACAGCATCTCTTCCTTGACCTAATTTTGTGTCTTGATAACTAAACCATGAGCCGCTTTTTTTGACAATTTCATAGTTTACACCAATATCAATAATTTCTCCAGTTTTAGAAATTCCCATACCATACATAATGTCAAATTCTGCAGTTCTAAATGGTGGAGCAACTTTGTTTTTTACAACTTTTACACGGGTTTTGTTTCCTTGTACTTCACTGTTACTATCTTTTATTTGAGTAGATCGACGAATATCTAATCGAACCGAAGAATAAAATTTAAGGGCATTACCACCTGTTGTGGTTTCAGGATTACCAAACATTACTCCAATTTTTTCACGAAGTTGGTTGATAAAGATAACAGTACAGTTAGTTTTACTAATAGAACTAGTTAATTTTCGTAATGCTTGAGACATTAAACGGGCATGAAGCCCCATTTTAGAATCTCCCATTTCTCCTTCGATCTCACTTTTTGGAGTTAAAGCCGCAACAGAATCAATAACGATAATGTCGATTGCACCTGATCGTATTAAATTATCAGCAATTTCCAATGCTTGCTCACCATGATCTGGTTGAGAAATAATTAAGTTATCGATTTCTACACCTAACTTTTCTGCATAAAAACGATCAAACGCATGTTCTGCATCTATAAATGCAGCTATTCCTCCTGCTTTTTGTGCTTGCGCAATTGCATGCAATGTTAAAGTGGTTTTACCAGAAGATTCAGGCCCGAAAATTTCGATAACCCTTCCTCTAGGATATCCTCCTACACCAAGTGCCAAATCCAGTCCCAATGACCCAGTAGAAATTACTTCTACTTCCTGAACGGCATCGTCGCTCATCTTCATCACTGTACCTTTTCCGTAAGCCTTATCTAGTTTGTCTAAAGTTAGTTTTAACGCTTTTAATTTTGCATCTTTTTCTTTATCCGTACTCATGCGTTTACTTTCTTTTGTTATTGATTTTGGCTAAAATACTACAAGTTTTTTGCATACCCATTTCAAAAATAACACTTATACAACTAATTTATTAACAATGATTATAACCGTTATGAACGAGTATTTTATTTTTTTTTGAATCAGACGCAACCCTTTCGGTTTTCTTGTATCTACATAGAAAGCAAAACTTGAACAAACTGTGCGGAAGGAGGATGTATGAAATTTCTTAAAAGAGTCGTAAGACACAACCTTGATGGCTGTACAATTACTACAATTAGTAATTGTATAGTAGAAGGTGGTTAGCTTCGTTACTTAAATTAATTAGTCGTTTAGATTAAATAAATTAATTAACGAATTAGCCCAAAAAATGCCTTGAAGTAATTTTCATGGCATTTTTTTATTTTATCTCTTGGTATTTGTATTTTTGCAGCAAATAAAATAATTTCTTTTAACTTAAAAATTGGTATAGCATGCAACTGTACAATAAATTAAGCGCAAAAGAGAGAGCTGCTCTTATTGATGAGGCAGGTACGGATCGACTTACACTCTCTTTTTATCAATACGCACATATCGGTAATACAGAAATCTTTAGGAACCATCTTTTTATCCATTGGGATGAACTTGATGTTTTGGGACGTATTTATGTGGCTAAAGAAGGAATAAATGGACAATTATCTGTTCCAGCACCGAATTTCGAAGCTTTTAAAAAACACTTGGATAGTATTTCTTTTTTAGAAAATGTTCGCCTTAATATAGCAAGAGAACAAGATGTAAAGTCATTCTTAAAATTAAAAGTAAAGATTCGCAATAAGATTGTTGCAGATGGATTAAAGGATGAGGCTTTTGATGTTACCAATAAAGGAGTGCATGTAAATGCAGAGAGATTTAATGCATTAATTGAAGATCCAGATACGGTATTGGTTGATATGCGCAATCATTATGAAAGTGAAATAGGTCATTTTAAAGGAGCAGTAACTCCTGATGTAGATACATTTAGAGACTCATTGGATATAATTGAAGAGGATCTTAGAGAACATAAAGAGGATAAGAAATTAGTAATGTATTGTACAGGAGGAATCCGATGTGAAAAAGCAAGTGCATACTACAAACATAAAGGGTTTAAGAATGTTTTTCAGCTAGAAGGTGGTATTATAGAATATGCAAGACAAGTTGAAGAAAAAGGATTAGAAAATAAGTTTTTAGGAAAGAATTTTGTTTTTGATCATAGAAGATCAGAACGAATTTCTGAAGATGTGATTGCTAACTGCCATCAATGTGGAAAAGCCTGTGATACCCATGTCAATTGTGAAAATGAAGCCTGCCATCTTTTGTTTATTCAATGTGAGGAATGTGCTGCTACAATGAATAATTGTTGCTCAACAGAATGTAAAGAGGTTAATAGCCTACCTTATGAAGAACAAAAAGCACTTCGAAAAGGGAAAGGTAATAGTAACAAAATCTTTAAGAAAGGGCGATCTGAAGTACTAAAATATAAACAGTAATACTAAAATGATTTAGATACTATGGTTTTAAAAGAAATCATAGTATCTTTATCGATTAAGATGTTGGATGTATAAAGCGTCTAACCTGAGTAAGAATCATATTTGCTGTGTTTTACACAGACAAATTTCAATATAGCAAGAGAATATGGGGTGTAGTAGTTGTTCCTCCGGGAAAGACGGACAACCAAAAGGATGCAAGAATAATGGTACATGCGGTACAGATGGTTGCAATAAATTAACTGTTTTTGATTGGTTATCTAATATGTCACTTCCTAGTGGTGTGGCTCCTTTTCATTGTGTAGAAATTCGTTTTAAAAATGGACGGAAAAGTTTCTTTAAAAATACTGAAAACCTATCCTTAAGTATAGGAGATATTGTTGCTACAGAAGCTTCTCCAGGCCATGATGTGGGTATCGTTACACTTACTGGTGAATTGGTACGAATCCAAATGAAGAAGAAGAAGGTTGATATTGATAGTGAAGATGTAAAGAAAGTATATAGAAAAGCATCTCAAAAAGATATTGATATATGGCAAAAGGCACGTGATCGAGAAGAAACCATAAAAGTTCGTTCCAGAGAGATTGCGATTCGATTAAAATTACAAATGAAAATCTCTGACATTGAATTTCAGGGAGATGGTTCTAAGTGTACTTTTTTTTATACAGCAGAAGATCGCGTAGATTTCAGACAACTGATCAAAGAATTCGCGCAAGAATTTAGTACGAGAATTGAAATGCGTCAAATCGGTTTCCGTCAGGAAGCTGCTAGATTGGGAGGTATTGGTTCTTGTGGTCGTGAATTATGTTGCTCTACTTGGCTTACTGACTTTAGATCGGTAAATACAAGTGCTGCCAGATATCAACAACTATCATTGAATCCTCAGAAATTAGCAGGACAATGTGGAAAGTTAAAATGTTGTTTGAATTATGAACTGGATGCATATATCGATGCATTAAAAGAGTTTCCGAAAACTGAAACCAAATTACAAACAGAAAAAGGTGTTGCAGTATGCCAGAAAATTGATATTTTCAAAGGATATTTATGGTATGCATACGAAGGGGAATGGATGAACTGGCATAAAATCTCTGCAGATCATGCGAATGAAATTATTGAAGCAAATAACAAGAAAGAAAAGGTAGCAGGTCTTGAAGATTATGCTTCAGAACTAATAGAGGATACTAAAGTAGATTTTGAGAACGTTGTAGGACAAGACAGTTTAACACGATTTGATCAACCTAAAAGAAATAACAGGAGAAGAAATAAAAACAAGAACAGAAATAAGAATAAGAACAAAGTTTCTGCTGAAAAGCAAAAACCTACTTCTCAAAAGTCTAAAGGTGGAAATTCTGAGAATAAAAACCCAAATAAGAAAAATAACCAACGAAATAGAAAACGTAAACCGCAGCAACGTAAGAATAATGACAAATCTTAGGTTTTTAATATTGTTTTTTCTGCTTATAGGTTTGATTTCTTGTGATGACTCACGGGTTTTTGATCAATATAAAGCAGTATCAGGTTCTTGGGAAGAAAATGAAAAAATAAGTTTTACGCTTCCAGAACTTGATTCATTGCAGCAGTATAATCTATTTATAAACGTTCGAAATAATAATGATTATAGATATAGTAATTTGTTTTTGATTAGTGAGATGAATTTTCCAAATGGAAAAATCGTGACCGATACATTAGAGTATGAAATGGCAGCACCAGATGGAACTTGGTTAGGAACAGGCTTTACTGATCTAAAAGAAAATAAATTGTGGTATAAAGAAAAAGTGAATTTTGCAGAAAAAGGAGAATATAAAGTGATACTTCGACAGGCAATGCGAAAGAACGGAGAGACTTTAGGAATACACTCCTTAGAAGGAATTACAGACATAGGTTTTAGAATAGAATTTGCACAAAACCCTAAATAATATGGCTAAAGCAACACCCAAATCAAATAAAAAAACATCAAAATCTCCTCAGATTAATATCCTAAAGTATATCAAGTGGTTTTGGATCACTTTTGCATCAGGAGTGCTTTTTGTAATTCTGTTATTTTTGTTAGCCAGTTGGGGGACTTTTGGAGAAATGCCAGGTTTTGATGAGTTAGAGAATCCACAGAATGATTTAGCTACTCAGATTATTTCCTCGGATGGAAAACAAATAGGAACTTTTTTTAAAGAAAATAGAACTCCAGTTAATTTTGAAGACTTAGCACCAGATTTAGTAAAAGCACTTGTGGCGACAGAAGATGCGCGTTATTATGAGCATTCTGGAATTGATGCCAGAGGAACTGTACGTGCTTTTGCTTTTCTAGGAACTAAAGGAGGTGCAAGTACCATCACCCAGCAATTAGCAAAACTACTTTTTACAGGAAAAAGATCAAGAGGATGGCAACGATATACCCAGAAAATTAAAGAATGGGTGATTGCAACTCGATTGGAAAGACAATATACTAAAGATGAGATCATGACAATGTATCTCAATAAATATGATTTTCTTAATCAGGCAATAGGTATTAGTTCTGCATCCCGTATTTATTTTAATAAAAGCCCTAAAGCCTTAAAAAAAGAAGAGGCAGCTGTATTAGTAGGGATGTTAAAAAACTCGGCACTTTTCAATCCTTTAAGGAGACCAGAATTGGTAAAGACCAGAAGAGATGTGGTATTGTCACAAATGGCAAAATATGAATATATTACAATTCAAGAAAAAGATAGTTTACAACAATTACCTTTAAAATTAGATTATGCTCCTGAAGGGCATTCTGATGGAATTGCGACTTATTTTAGAGAGTATGTAAGAAGTTGGATGGGTGATTGGGTTAAGAAAAACCCTAAAGGAGAGAATGAAGAAGGAGAAACTCAATATTATAATATTTATAGAGATGGTCTAAGGATTAATGTCACTATAGATTCTCGAATGCAAAAATATGCAGAAGAAGCTGTGCAAGAACATATGTCGAATTTGCAAAAAGAATTCGATAAGCAAGAAGGAGAAAATAAAACAGCACCTTTTAGGGACCTGACAAAGGAGGAAGTTGAGGGTATTGTAAGAAGAGCAATCAGAAGTTCTGCAAGAAGAAAGAAAATGCTTTCTCAAAACAAAAGCGAAAAAGAAATTCTAAAATCTTTTAATGAAAAAACGGAGATGAAGGTGTTTTCCTGGAAAGGATATATCGATACTATAATGACACCTAGAGATTCCATTTTATACTATAAAGGATTTCTGCGATCTGGAATGATGTCTATGGAGCCACAGACAGGTCAGGTTAAGGCTTGGGTTGGAGGAGTAGATATTAAACATTTTCAGTATGATCATGTATATCAGGGAGCTCGTCAGGTTGGATCTACATTTAAGCCTTTTGTGTATGCTACAGCTATTGATCAACTTAAACTATCACCTTGTGATACATTGCCAATGTCTCAGATCACGATTCCTGCAGGATCACATGGTGTAATGGAGGATTGGACTCCAAAAAATAGTGATGCTAAATATACAGGATATCTAAGTCTTAAAGAGGCGTTAGCAAAATCTGTGAATACTATTTCTGCTCGATTGATGGATCGTATTGGACCAGAACCAATTGTTCGGTTGGCAAGAAAATCTGGAGTAGAATCCGATGTCCTTGAAGTAGCATCTATTGCCTTAGGTTCGGTAGACCTTAAGCTTTCAGAAATGGTAGGTGCATACAGTACTTTTGCAAACGAAGGAATCTACAATAAACCAGTAATGATTACTAGTATCGAGGATAAAAACGGCACCACATTGTATCAATTTGAGCCAGAAACACGAGATGTAATCAGTAAAGAAGCCGCTTTTGTGACACTAAACTTAATGGAAGGAGTAACTCAATCGGGATCAGGAGCACGCCTTAGATCGGGACCTTCTAATAGATATGATTATAAAAATGTGGTTACTGGATATCCATATGGATTTACGAACCCAATAGCTGGTAAAACAGGAACAACGCAAAATCAAAGTGATGGTTGGTTTATGGGGATAGTTCCTAATTTATGTACAGGAGTATGGGTTGGTGGAGACGATCGTGCAACACATTTTAATTCTACAAGATACGGGCAAGGAGCTACAATGGCCTTACCGATATGGGCATTATACATGAAGAAATGCTATGCAGACAAAACACTTAAGGTTTCTACAGATGCCTTTAAAAAACCTGATAATCTTACTATAGAAGTAAATTGCGAAGAGTTTAGAAAAAGTATCAAAGTAGAGGATCCTATAGAAGATGAGTTCGGCCTTTAGTAATTTGGATTATTAATAATGATTAAATGGATACCTGAGATAAGAAAAAGTATGTCATCAGAAAACTTTAATTACAAAAAATATATTAAAGCTTTCTGGATTATTTTTGTATCTGCTCTTGTATTGGTAGTTTGTCTATTTCTTTTAGCTAGTTGGGGAGTATTAGGAAAAATGCCAACTTTCGAAGAGTTAGAGAACCCAAAAAATGATCTGGCTGCGCAGATTATATCATCAGATGGTGTGCAATTAGGAACTGTATTTAAGCCTAATGAGAATAGAACTCCTATTAAATATAATGACTTACCGCAACATTTAATAGATGCTTTAATTGCTACCGAAGATGTTCGTTTTTATAATCACTCAGGAGTTGATCCTAGAGGAACGCTCAGAGCTTTTACATCTCTTGGTAGAAAAGGAGGAGCCAGTACTATTACGCAACAGTTGGCAAGGTTACTCTTTATTGGTTTGAGATCTAAAAACCTTGATAAATATACTCAGAAAATCAGAGAATGGGTAATTGCGGCTCGTTTAGAAAGGCAATACACCAAAGATGAGATTATTGTCATGTATTTAAATAAATATGATTTTGCCAGACAAGCTATTGGTATTGGATCAGCATCAAGAATCTATTTTAATAAACAACCAATAGATTTAAAAATAGAAGAAGCAGCAGTACTTATAGGGATGTTAAAAAGTGCAACTCTATATAATCCAAAAACGAGATTTGAAAACGCCACAAAAAGAAGAAATACGGTATTAGGCCAAATGGCAAAATATGGATATTTAACAGTTCGTGAAAAAGATAGCTTGCGCCGATTACCATTAAAACTTAAATATACACCTGAAGGATATTCTGAAGGACGTGCTACTTATTTCAGGAAACAAGTAAAGAAATGGGTGGAACAATGGATTAAGGCAAATCCTAAGGGGAAAAATAAAGAAGGTGAGTTAGAATATTATGATATCTATGGAGATGGACTTAAAATTTATGTTACAATTGATTCGCGGATGCAACAATATGCAGAAGAAGCAGTAGCTGAACATATGACAAATCTTCAACGAGAGTTTGATAAGAAAGAGTTACATAACAAAACTTCGCCTTTTAGAGAAATTTCGAATCAACAAATTGATAGAATTATAAATCAGGCAATCCAGACTTCTTCAAGAAGAAGGAAAATGCGTAATGACGGTAAGAGCGAGAAAGAAATTCTGGCTTCATTTGAGAAAAAAACAGAGATGACTGTGTTTTCTTGGAAAGGTACGATAGATACTATTATGACTCCAAGAGATTCTATTTTGTATTATAAAAGGTTTTTGCATACTGGATTAATGTCAATGGAACCTCAAACAGGAGAGGTAAAAGCATGGGTTGGCGGCATTGATCATAAGTATTTTAAATATGATCATGTGAATCAGGGCGCTAGACAAGTAGGTTCTACCTTTAAGCCATTTGTCTATGCAACGGCTATTGATCAATTGAAATATTCACCTTGTTATAAAATTCCAAGAGCAAAAGTGACAATTCCTGTGGGGAAATATGGAGTATCAGGTAAAGACTGGACTCCAACCAATACGGACGGTAATTATATTGGATCTGTAACCCTTAAAGATGCTTTAGCAGAATCATTAAATACGGTTTCTGCTCGATTAATGGATCAAATAGGCCCAGAACCAATTATTAATTTGGCTAAAAAACTGGGTATTAAATCTGAAATTGATTCTGTTGCTTCCATTGCATTAGGTACCGAAACACTTAAGCTTTCTGAAATGGTTGGAGCATATAGCACCTTTGCTAATGAAGGAATATATACAAAACCAGTTATTATTTCTCATATTAGAGACAAGAACGGAACAGTGTTGTATGAGAATTTTCCTGAAAAAAGAGACGTGTTAAGTTCGGAAGCTGCCTATGTAACCCTTAATTTGATGGAAGGAGTTACACAAACAGGATCAGGTAAAAGATTAAGGACAAAAGCTTCTAATCAATATGTTTTCAAAAATGTAGTTACAGGTCATCCTTATGGATTTACAAACCCAATTGCAGGAAAAACGGGCACGACCCAAAATCATAGTGATGGGTGGTTTATGGGAATTGTTCCAAATCTTTGTACAGGAGTTTGGGTAGGAGGAGATAATAGATCTATCCATTTTGAATCTATAACATATGGACAAGGCGGAACTATGGCGCTACCGATTTGGGCTTTGTTTATGAAAAAGTGTTATCAAGATACTTCCCTAAATATCTCAAAATCTGATTTTAAAAAGCCAGAAAATTTGTCAATTGAACTGGATTGCGATGTATATGAGAAGATGAATAGAGAAGAGGATGAACTTGGTTTTTAAAGACAGTATCTTTTTTATTTAAATATTTCTAAAACTCATAATATTCAAACGTTTTAGTACTATTTTTTTAGTACTTTTAGTCTGCTAAAAATTGAACAGTATGATTCGTAAAACAGTGGCTGGAGTTGTGGAGGCTACAGAAGGAGTAAAAGATAATATGACCTTTATGCTTGGAGGTTTTGGACTTTGTGGAATTCCAGAAAATGCGATTGCGGCATTGGTAAAGAAAAACATTAAAGGATTGACCTGTATTTCTAATAATGCTGGGGTTGATGATTTTGGACTTGGACTTTTATTACAGCAAAAACAAATAAAAAAGATGATCTCTTCTTATGTTGGAGAAAATGAAGAGTTCGAACGCCAAATGTTAAGTGGTGAACTGGATGTAGAACTGATACCTCAAGGAACATTGGCAGAAAGATGTCGTGCGGCGCAAGGAGGCTTTCCTGCGTTTTATACACCAGCTGGTTATGGTACCGAGGTAGCCGAAGGAAAAGAAACAAGAGAGTTTAATGGTAAAATGTATATACTTGAATCAGCTTTTAAGGCAGATTTTGCATTTGTAAAAGCATGGAAAGGTGATGAAGCTGGAAATCTAATTTTTAAAGGGACTGCAAGAAATTTTAATCCTTGCATGTGCGGAGCGGCAAAAATTACCGTTGCAGAAGTAGAAGAACTTGTTCCAGCTGGAAGTTTGAATCCAGATCATATACATATTCCTGGAATTTTTGTACAAAGAATTTTTCAAGGAGAGAAATATGAGAAGAGAATTGAACAACGAACGGTACAGAAAAAAGGATAATAGAATTAATATACAATACTTTTAAAACTTAAATCACATAAATCATGGCAGTATTACGATTAGGGGATGAAGCACCAAACTTCAATGCGCAGACTACTGAAGGACAAATCAATTTTCATAATTGGCTGGGAGATAGCTGGGGGATTTTGTTTTCGCATCCAGCAGATTATACACCAGTATGCACTACAGAACTGGGAACTGTCGCCAAATATACAGATGAGTTTAATAAACGTAATGTAAAGGTAGCTGCATTGAGCGTTGATGGATTAGAATCGCATCATGGTTGGGTTAAAGACATTAACGAAACGCAGAATACTACAGTTAATTTTCCAATTATTGCTGATGAGGATAGGAAGGTGTCTGAATTATATGATATGATTCACCCTAAAGCAGATAGCCAATTAACGGTACGCTCTGTTTTTGTGATTGCACCAGATAAAACAATAAAATTAACGATTACGTATCCTGCCTCGACAGGGCGTAATTTTGATGAATTATTGAGAGTTGTGGATTCATTACAATTAACTGCTTATCATAAGGTAGCTACACCAGCCAATTGGAATCAGGGAGATGATTGCGTAATAGTACCGTCTGTAAGCAATGATGATATACCTGAATTGTTTCCCAAAGGACATAAAGAAATTAAACCTTACTTACGGATGACTCCGCAGCCTAATTAGAGATAATTAAATAGAAAATTTGAATGAAATTAGAATATACCTGTTCAGGATGTAAGAAACAAAATAAGTATACGCCTGTAGTAGCAACAAGAGGGGATTTACAAATGAAGGTAGGTGATGAGGTGAATGTAAATTGCGGTCATTGTGGGAAACAGGATAAAAAACATATTAATAGAATTGATGGGGTTGTAGACAATAAAATAATTCTTATAGCTATAGTAGCTAGTGTTATTGTTACTATTGTTTTATGGAATTTTTATGGAGCGATTGGTTCAATTACTGGAGTTATACCCGCTTTTGTGTGGATGTATGAAACTAAAGCGGCAAACAATTTTAATTCATATAAAATTAGAAGAAGATAATTATGCTTGATAAAAATGGAATAGCAAGACGTATAGCAAAAGAGCTTAGAGATGGATATTTTGTGAACTTAGGAATTGGTATCCCAACCTTAGTAGCAAATTATATCCCACAAGGAATAGAGGTAGAGTTTCAGAGTGAGAATGGGGTTTTAGGTATGGGACCATTTCCATTCGAAGGAGAAGAAGATGCTGATATAATCAATGCTGGTAAGCAAACGATTACTACGATGCCTGGTGCTTCTTTTTTCGATTCTGCCACTAGTTTTAATATGATTAGAGGACAACATGTAGATTTAACTATCCTTGGTGCTATGGAGGTTTCTGAAAATGGGGATATAGCGAATTGGAAAATCCCAGGAAAAATGGTAAAAGGAATGGGAGGAGCAATGGATCTTGTAGCTAGCGCAGAGAATATTATAGTGGCGATGATGCATACTAATAGGGCAGGAGCGTCTAAACTGCTTAGAAAATGTTCTTTGCCATTGACAGGAGTTAATTGTGTAAAGAAGGTGGTGACGAATATGGCGGTGCTGGAAGTTACAAATGAAGGATTTAAATTATTGGAAAGAGCTCCTGGAGTAAGTGTGGAAGATATTCAAAAAGCTACAGAAGGAATGCTTATTATAGACGGAAATATACCAGAAATGATTTTAGATTAGTAGATCAAATACTATGTGGTGTTAAACGGTTATTAAATAGAATACTACGAATAATAAACCAGAAAAGAATCCGTTAATTAATTATGCACTTCAAGATCATTAGTTTTGAAGGAAAAATATTACATAAATTGTACGTTTTTCACTTACTTAAACCTTTGGTTTAACCTATAAAATGGCACAAAACAATATTGAATGTTAAAATTTTGTGTTTTTTGTCGATTTTTAATAGCACTTAAACGTTTTTTTGGATTATTTTTCGCATATTAGCAATCCCTATGAGAATAACAGTATTTAATTGTATTCTTTTTTGAAAAATATTTAATTAATTTTTAACCTCACACATTTGCCCTATTATGAAAAAGCGTATAAATCGTCTACAGAAATCAGTTAAGCCTACAATCGAATTGATTTCTAACTGTATGTATTTAGCAAAAAAAGTATTTTTGTTTTAACAAAAACAATAATTTTTGTTATGTGATTTTTTGTTGTTAATTAATCGCAACCTCCCCAAGTCGCGATGAATAAAACCTGTTAGTCTATTGAGCTTAACAGGTTTTTTTTATGTACAAAAACCAACGACGATTGTAGTAACAACAGGGAATTATTATAATAAAGATGGTTTTTAGATGGATATATCGAAGATCATAATATTACTATGAATTTGTGCTATACTCATACAACATAAGATCTTCATCGTCATTCGGTATATTGATGATTTTGATAAATGTAAATTCTAATTTTTCTAAAAGTTTTTGAGAGGATTTATTCGCTGGTATTGTGATTGCGCTAATTTTTTGAATGCCAAACTCGCTAATACCTACTTCTTTTATTTTTAGAGCACTTTCATAAGCATATCCCTTTCCTTCAAAATCTGGTAAAAAAGCAAAACCAATATCCACGCCTTCAATACCTTCTCTGTCATAGAGACCACAGCATCCTAGTTTTTTATTGTCTAATTTTCGGATTACTGTATAATTAGAGTACCCTAATCGCTCAAGTTGAGGTGTCATTTTTTCTGCAATATAATTCTTAGCTTCAGCAATGGATTTTACGTTTCTATCACCAATATTTTGTATCCATTTTGGGGTATTAAGTAGTTCCAAATAAAAGGATGCATCAGCAAGTGTAGCAGGTTTTAATATAAGCCTTTCTGTTTCTAAATGTCCCATAATTAAAACTATTGGTTTAGTGTAATACAAGTATACAAAAAACCCCAAAACAACAATGTTTCAGGGTTTTTTTTTAATAAAAATTAAGGTTATCTATCTGTAATTTTTATTCTATTATAAAACGAGCAGTTTGTGCATTTACTTTTAACATATATACTCCAGCTTCTAACTGTTGAACATTTATGGTTTTAGAGAATGTACCTTCGCTAACAATTTGTCCTAACGTATTATAGATTTGGTATCCTTGATTTGCTGAGTTTCCAGCTTGTACATTAAGGATAGCTCCTCTTAACGGATTAGGGTATACTAATAATACATTTGTAGGAGGTCCTAAAAGATCATCAGAAGTTGTGCTAAGAGCAGTAGTAGTCCCACAAGCTCCAAGATTTGTCCATCCTGTAGTGGTTCTCTCATATAGATTACCTTGGTACGTAACTCTATCTCCAGCTTGATAAGATTGAGAACTACTCCATTCTGAAACTCCTTCACAAATATCTGTAGATCCACCACCAGCACTATCTGTCAATGATACATTATCTATAGCGATATCTGCTTGCCAGGTAGAACCTGTAATTCTGTTAAATCGTAATTGAACTCCACCACCAACATAAGCAGAAAGATCTATACTAGCATTTAACCAAGAGTTTCCTTTGTTACCTGTTTCACTCCATAAGCTTGTCCAGGTAGCACCGTTATCATCGCTTGCTTCAACAGCAATACTTCCCATATTAGTTGATCCATACATATGGTAACTAAAGGAGAAACTTGCTTCTGTTAGACCAGATAGGTCAAAACAAGGTGAATTTAATATTGCTTGTTTGTTAGGATATCCAGTTCCGTTACCCGAAGCTTCTACGTAAATATAATATGAACCTTGAGTGGCAGAAGATGGTCCAGTTCCACTAGAAGGTGTTCCATTAGCATCTACAGACCAGTTAATATCATCAGCAGTAGATTGTGTCCAAGATCCTAGTGTATTCTCAAATCCTTGATTGTAAGGGAAAGAAGAAATACCTGATGTACATCCTCCACCTGTAGATCCTCCAGTTGTCGTCACATTAACAGTGTTACTAAATGCGGATTCATTACCAGCAGCATCTTTTGCTTTTACACTAAACTGGTATGCAGTATCTGCAGTTAATCCAGTGATGTTAGTTGAGGTACTTGTCACTTCTCCTAGATTAGTACTTCCTTGATATACATCATAAGCGGTTACACCCACATTATCGGTAGCTGCATTCCAAGATAAGGTCAATGTAGTTTCTTCTACATTAGATGCAGTTAATCCTGTTGGTGCTGTTGGTGCTTGTGTATCTGGCGGAGTTGCAGTAGTTACATTAGCAGTATTACTAAATCCTGATTCATTACCAGCAGCATCTTTTGCTTTTACTCTGAATTGGTATGCAGTACTTGCTGTAAGTCCTGTAATATTAGTAGTAGTTCCTGTAACTTCCCCTAGATTAGTATTTCCTTGGTATACATCATATGCAGTTACACCTACGTTATCTGTAGCAGCGTTCCAGGATAAGGTTAATGTAGTTTCTGCTACATTAGATGCAGTCAATCCTGCAGGAGCCGTTGGTGCTTGAGTATCAGCAGTGGCACCTCCAATTGTTACAGTATAATCTTCTACTTCTCCATACTGAAAAGATTCACAAGAAGTAGGTACTCCATTATATTTCATAGAAACACGCATTCTTGTGTTTCCACTAGCAGCATTAGATGGTACCGTAAAGCTACCACTAACTGGTGTAGTTTGTGTTGCAGATTGTGTCCATACTTGTTCTCCAGAATCAAATGTGCCGTTTTGGTTATAATCAATCCACACACTATACCCTTCGCTATACACTGTACCTGTCCAAGTTGGTGTTACAGTGATCGTATACGAACTTCCTTTTGCAATAGATGTAGAAATAGAAGTGAAATCTGTGTAACCTCCGCTTCCAGCACCAGAAGCATTATTAATCGTTCCTAGTTGTACATTACCAATATATTCATCAGCAACACTGTTACCATTAGACGCACAATAGTTTAATTGTATTTCGGTAGTGGTAAAAGTTGTTGATGCACTATATGAAGAAGTTGATCCATCAGAACATATACTTCGTACTTGTGCTTCATAAGAAGTTGTCGCAGATAATCCAGAAATTACATAAGAAGTTCCACCAGCTGATTGAGTTGTCCAGCCAGAAGTACCTGTTTGACGATATCTTACGTCAAAAGATGCTCCAGGAACAGCAGTCCAGTTTATTGTAGCTGTATCAGAACCTATATTAGAAGATCCAACACCAGCAGGTACAGTTGCATTACAAACTACAGGTGTACCAGTAAGACCCGTTACTACAAGAGAGAAATTTTGACTTCCTCCTACTAATGATCCTTTATTGGTAACAGTAATGGTATATGAACCAGAGGCATTAGCTACATCAACTCTTTCATATGGATCAACGGTGTTATCACCGGTTCCATTAGTTGTTATTCCTGTTAATCTGTAAGGACTGTAAGTTGTAGAGTTCTTAGTAACTCTAATGTCTAAATCATTTACTAATACAGCAGTATTTGAGTTGGTTGCTGTTACAGCTGTACCTGCACGATCTGTCCAGGAGATAGAAGCCATTAAAGGATTAGTTCCATCAGAATCTACTGTGATAGAGTACGTTTGACCACTATTTAATGTAAGCTCCTCTATTTTAGCTTCATTTCCATTTGCAGAAATAGCTTCTGCAGCAGCTTTGGTGTTCATTAATCCCCATCCATACACAGCATCAGGTCCAGAAGGTCCAGCATCATCTGCTGTATGAAGTGCTATCCCTTTTAGGGTAGCAGCTCTCATAAAACTTCCGTTTAAGTTGTTATAATGTTGTTGTAATAATAATAAGGAACCTGTTACATTTGGCGAAGCCATAGATGTTCCAGTAATACTATTATATGCAGTATCACTATTATCAAAAGTAGAATAAACACTAGTACCATTACCTGTGATATCTGGCTTAATTCTGAAATCATCAGTTGGTCCTTCGCTACTAGAATTATTAATAGAAACACTTATTAAAGTTCCGTTTGCGTTTACATTTGCATCCTGAGCATTAGCAACTACTATATTATTTTTAGAGGTTGAATGCCCTGTCAATTTATCATAAGAAGAATTTCCATTTAATGGTTGAGCATTAGAACTATTATCATTTCCATCGTTTCCAGCTGCTACTACCATAAGATAATATGGTGCATTAAACATGATTTCATCCCAAGTTCTGGATTCATCTATATATGCTCCAAAATATTGATCTGGAACTTGACTTGCTCTAAAACCATACGAATGATTAGAAAGAAGCATTCCGTTTGAAGCAGCTGTGGTAGCTTCTGATGCATCGTTGTTCCAATCATTTGTTCTTGCTTTTGCCTGAGGCGCCATACCTTTTGCATTAGCTTGAACTCCTGATGCTACAATAGTCCCTGTTACGTGTTGAGCATGAAAACTGTTTCCGTTAAGTCCAGTAACACCATCGTTAATTGAAACCCTATTATTTCCACCAGCACCATCAAATTCTTGGTGAGTAGTTCTTGTAGGCCCACCATCCCATACATAAGCAGTCATGTTTTGACCATCCAGGTTTAATCCAAGTGATCCTCCAATGTTAAGATGATTAGCTCTAGTGGACCTAGCCGCAGATACATTACTAGTAGCATAGTAGATAGGACTACCATCGTTTGCTAACCTTTGCAGTTCTGCAAAACTTCCATCTTCCATGGTAAGTTGTACTTGCCATCCATTCTTTTGAGCGGCTTGTATAGCCTCTTTTTTTTGAATACTAGCTTTTTCTTGTAAATCGGATTTCAGTTGGCTAAGTTTAGTAATATTACTTTTTGATCTGATTTCTGATTTGGCTTTTTCAGATTGTGCAAATAAGCCCGTAGAAAGTAAAAACATAGTAGAAAAAACTAAAATGTGTAGTTTTTTCAACCTTTTTGGTATAAAACCAAACTCCCCAGTAAGGTTTATGTAACTTTTTTTCATTTTTATTGAGTTTGAGTTAGCTGTAATTTAGTTTCCTTGATAATTCGATAAGGAAACAGCCAAAACTCTTAAAATATTCCTAATAAAAAAAAGATTTTCGATGAAGGGATTAAAAATGGCTACACAAAACCTTAACATTGACTTAACATTTGTTCAAATCTCCGTGTTTGTGCGAAAAAAACTACAAAATATGGTAAAAACGTTATTTAATCTCTCCTATTTCTGTAAGAACGCTACGGTTTTTTGTTCGTTATAATAGGTGTCTCCAAAAAGATAAAACCCTACATGTCCCCCAAAATCAGGGGTTTCTAGGAATAAATTTGAATTTTCTTTAGCTTCTTCAATTGGATAACAAGCATCTCCTAGAAAAGAATCATTCTTTGCATTAATAATTAGTGTAGGTGTTTTAATTTCCTTTAAAAACTGCTTACTACTGCATTTCTTATAATAATCTAAAGCATCAATATAGCCATGCGCTTTACTCGTATATAAATCATCGATATCTATCAAGGATTTGCAAGCTTTAATATCAGATATACTGATTTTATCAGGAAAAGCATGTTGTCTTTCAAGTAATTTTTGCTTTAAACTTCTAATAAATCGTTGTTGATAGATAAAGTTACTTGGTTTATTAATTGCACATAACGAGTCATAAAGATCACAAGGTACAGAAACTGCCACAGCAGATTTTACTTGTAAAGGAGTTTTTCTTTCTCCTAGATATTTCAGCGTTATATTTCCTCCAAGACTAAATCCACAAATAGAAATTGAGCCGTAATCTTTTGTAATTATGTAATCTACTATTGAACTTAAATCGTCACTAACTCCAGCATTATAAGACCTATATAGCCGATTAACTTCCCCACTACAATTGCGAAGATTAATTGCTGCAACATCCCAGTTATTTAAGTTTAGATTTTTGGCAAGCCCCATAATATATTGGCGTTGAGCATTGCCTTCTAATCCATGAATTAAAATTGCTACTCGTTGTCCAGACTTCAATTTAGAAGTATAGCTCCAGTCTATATCTATAAAATCTCCGTCATCTAGCTCTACCCGTTCTCTTGTTTGATCAACACCTGTTACTTTTCTGATTAAGTTTGGGTATATGGTCGAGAGGTGACCATTTCTGAAAAAATAAGGAGGATTATAATTTGATTCTGTTATTGGCATTAATAGAGTATATTATCTTTTGGTTTTTCCTTTTCAGGAAGGTTTTTTTCATCCAGCATATCTCTTAGATCTATTTCGATTGTTTTACACAATGCGGTCATAGGTACATCGTTAATCCTTCCTTCAAATGGGTCTTCACTATTACTACCAACTTTTTCCATAGTAGTAAATATCCAGGATACCAATACAGATAACGGAATCATTAAAAAAATAAACCATGGTTTTAGATGGTGTGTCATATCACTTAGCTCATTTTCAAATACATTGAGTAACCCAAAAGGTAATAATAGTACAAAAATCCAAGTAAAAACTGTACTGAAGTAAGCATATTGTCTAGGGAAAGGAGTGTTTTTAATTCGTTCACACTTTCCCTGAAGATTATATAATTCTTCTAATACTCCGTGAAGCAGTTGTTTGTCGAATTCTGTAATTTTTTTTTCGTTCAATAATTTTTTGAGGTGTAATCCTTGATTTTTCACTAAATGAGTTGCAGCATTTTTTCTTTGTAACAAGTCATTATATTCTTCTGGTGAAACAAAATGCTTGGTGGCATCACAAGCTGGATTACGCTCTGCATGTTTATTAAAAAGACGTTCTACAGAAGGGTTTTCTTTAATAGAAAAAGAAGTAGGTTGTCTTAGTTGAATTCGTAATGCATTAATCCATGCAATATGTCTATAAATAAGTGTTTTTTTCGTTTCTAGATCATCATCTACCAAACACAATACTTGGTTTGCCCAAGTTCTACTGTAATTAACAATGCCTCCCCATATTTTCCTACCTTCCCAAAACCTATCGTAGCTTTGGCTATTTTTAAAACCAATATAAAAGGCTACCGCAATACCGATAACGGTCAACGGTTGAAAAGGTATATCAATGAATTGTAAATCTAAAAAATGGTATAAAGAAAAGATACTTGCCGTATAAATTGTAAAAAAAAGTAAATTTCTCCAAGCAAAGCGAAGAATAAGTCCCCAGCCAATATTACGTTTTATATACATAAGTTAATTTTGCTCTAAAATAAGAAGACCCCACAGTTTTTCAAAACCTGTAAGATTTTATTTTAGCTATCACTAAGACCTTAAACATATGTAGTCTTGTTTAGGAGCTTGTTTTTATGTATTGCATATGGTATGATATTTTAATACGTATTTATTATGCAGGCATAACAAGTGTTTTGTATTTTTGAAGATTAATAATCAATAGCTATGTATTTAAAAGAATTTGAGATCAGGTGGAATGATATTGATGCGAATCGTCATTTAGCGAATAAGGCTTATATTGAGTATGCTGCGCATACTCGTATGTCGTTTTTAACAGAAAAAGGATTTGATCAGAGATTATTGGGAAAGTTTAATATTGGACCAGTAGTATTTTATGAGCATATCTACTATTTCAAAGAGGTGTTTTATGGAAGACCAGTTCGAGTATCTTTAGAGATTTCTGGTTTAAGTGAGGATGGTAAGTTCTTTGAATTTAGACACCATTATTACGATCACAAAGGACGAAATTTTGCACAATGTGAAATGATGGGAGCTTGGATGGATTTAGCTACTCGTAAGTTGATTCCACTACCAGAAGAGATGCAAACGTTTTTAGATAAGGTAGAGCGTCCTTCAAACTTTAGGATTCTTATTAAGGAAGATACTAGGAGGTTTGCAAAAACACCAGTAGACTTAGGATAAAGCTTTAGGTTTTTTAGTAACTAAATACACTCCTAAAAAGACCAACATAGCTGACATAATTTTTACTAAATTTAATGAATCTGCCCCCATTGCCATAGCGAAACTTATTGCTAAAAGTGGTTGGAGATAAATAAACGCACCAATTGTTGAAGCTTTTAAGGTTCTTAATGCAAATACATTTAATAAATAGGTAAAGAAAGTAGTTCCTACTACAACAAAAATCATTTTCCATATTACATCATAGGGTAGAGAAGTCCATTGAACTTCGCTAAATTCTGAAATGGTAATTGGAAAATTGATAATAACACCTATCAGAAAAAACCATTTCATTAATGTAAATGCGTGGTATTTTGCTGTTAATGGTTTTACCAACACCAAGTATATAGCATAAGATGCAGCGTTGATAATAAACAATATATTACCCAAAGGAATATTAGGGGCATCTTGTCTTACTTCTGCACCAAAAAGAATTAATCCTAATGCTCCTGCAAAACCAAGTAAAATACCAATAGTTCTTAAAAAAGTGATTTTTTCACTTAAAAAAATAGCAGATAAAATGAATACTAATATAGGTGAGATAGTAATCATTACCGAACTGTTAATAGGCGTGGAGAGTTGTAGCCCTTTAAAAAACATTAACATATTAATTACCATACCAAAAATAGCACAGCCAAATATCCTAAGCCAATCACCACGTTCTATTTTTTGCTTGGGAGCCCAAATTGATGCAATCCAAAAAAGAATTGCAGCTCCTATAACTCTAAGAAGTATAAAGCCAAAAGGTTTGATGTAAGTAGGCATTACTCCTTTTGCTAATGTATGATTAATAGCATAAATCAAACTTGCACCAAATGCAGCAAGTAAGGCTGCCGTTCTTCTATCCATTAATAGCGATATTTGCAGTTTCCACTACTTTTTTACTGTTACCTATAAATATTTGATTATTAAATAGTATTACTGGGCGTTTTAGAAAGGTATAATGTTCTAGGATTAAGTTTTTATAATCGTCTTCTGCGAGCTGCTGGTTTTTTAAATCACGTTCTTTATAAAGTCTTGCTCTTTTACTAAAAAGAGATTCATAGCTCCCAGCTAGTGTATGCATTTCTTTAATTTGCGCTAATGTAATAGGTTCTGCCTTAATATCTTGTAAAACAAAGTCCGAAGATGGGTTCAACTCTTTTAAAATTCTTTTGCAGGTATCACAAGTGGATAGATGGTATATTTTTTTCACAGTTGATAATTTAAAATGTCAAAATCAGCACAAAGGAAATTCATTTCACGATTAAAACTTATATTTTTGGCTAAAAATTAAGAATCCTATGCAAAATCCAATAGAAATTACACGTGTTAATCGAAAAGCACTAGAAAAAATGTTAGAACAATATTCTTTAGAACAATTGAACTTTGTGCCTGAAGGGTTTACTAATAATTTGATTTGGAATATTGCTCATGTTGTGGTTACACAACAGTTGTTGGTATATAAATTGAGTGGATTGGACATGATGATTGATGATGAAATGGTGCATAAATATCGCAAAGGAACAAAAACAGAAGGGCCAGTTACTCAGGATGAAATAGAAAAGGTTAAGAAATTGCTTTTTTCTACATTAGACCAGACCGAAAAAGATCTTACATCTGCTGTTTTTAAAGAATTTCAAGAGTACCCTACAAGTACTGGATATGTTCTTAAATCCGTAGAAGATGCAATCAATTTTAATAACTTCCATGAAGGGATTCATTTAGGTTATATTCTTGCACTTAGAAAATCGTTATAAAATATTAATTGCAAAATATTTTGTCACCTCTTCCTTATTCAGTTTTAGTTCAATAGGACCTTCTGCATATGAACTGATCTCGTATTGGTTATACAATAAAATTACGTGAGTATTAGTGAGTCCGATATTAGCAGGAAGTACAAACATGTCATTTTCGAAAAAGAAGCCAGTACTATTGATGGAGGCATTCTCTGAAATTTTATGTGCTTTTCTAAACATCATTTCGGCAAAACTCGAAAACTCATTAATATCCTTAAATAAGGAGTTGTGATTTATAGTTTTACCTGTTTTTAGGTCTAGATTAAGGTAGGTGGCGTTTCCACTTCCATGAGCTCCTCCAGTATAGATATATGAATCTATAAATACAGAGAGTATAGTTGTGTTTTGAAAACTGATTTCGCAATTTATACTAGCTTCATAGGGAACAATTTCTTCAGGAAATTCTTTCTTCATTTCCTGATATTCTATATTGAAACTTTGAAGAGCTTTTTCTATACTATGATAGTTTTTAGGGGCTTCTTCAAGATATAAAGCAGAACATGCAGTTTTTTCGATTTCAAAATTAATGTTGTTAGAAATTTCGTTTTCCTGAATAGATTCTAAAAGAAAAATTTCTGTAATTGCACAATCTACAGTATCACAATCAAAAAAATCCTGAATAGCAATTGTTCGTTTTTGAAAAGTAAAAGATTCCTTAGTCTCACAACTAGATATACTCACAAAAATTCCTAAGAAAAGCAAGAGTTTTATATTGGTGTTAGGTTTTCTGTTAATCATCTACTAAAGGTATTCATTGAAATATGATTAGAACAAATTAAATTATACATTTGTTCAGCTTTTTAACATAAAAACGTACAAGTTAATTTTTTCTATTCTAAAATGTTGTAGTTGACTAAAAGAAGATCAAAAAATTAAGAATTCTAAAAAGTAGAAAAGGTGAAGTTTAATACTAAAACAATACATGGCGGACAAAAACATGATCCTGCATATGGAGCAGTGATGCCACCGATATATCAGACTTCTACTTATGCACAAACAACGCCTGGCGGACATAAGGGATTTGAATATAGTAGAACACATAACCCAACCAGAAAAGCATTAGAGGATGCTTTTGCAAGTATAGAAAACGGGAAATATGGTTTGGCTTTTGGATCAGGATTAGCTGCAATTGATGCCGTACTTAAATTACTAAAACCAGGTGATGAGGTTATTTCTACAAACGATTTATATGGAGGTACATATAGGTTGTTTACCAAAATATTTGAAAGCTTTGGAATCAAGTTTCATTTTATCGGAATGGGAAACACTGATAAAGTAGAAACTTATATTAATCAAAATACTAAATTAATTTGGGTTGAAACACCGACCAATCCAATGATGAATATAATTGATATTAAGACAATTGCGTCAATATCTAAAAAACACAATATTTTATTAGCGGTAGATAACACTTTTGCAACACCTTATTTACAGCGCCCTTTAGATTTAGGTGCCGATATAGTAATGCACAGTGCGACAAAATATATCGGAGGTCATAGTGATTTAGTAATGGGAGCTTTAATTGTAAAGGATGATGAGGTTGCGAAACAACTTTATTTTGTTCAGAATGCGAGTGGTGCTGTTTGTGGACCTCAGGATAGTTTTTTAGCATTAAGAGGAATTAAAACACTTCACGTGCGTATGCAACGTCATTGTGAAAACGGAGCGGCGATTGCCAAATATTTAAAGAATCATCCTAAAATTGAAAAAGTATATTGGCCAGGTTTTGAAGATCATCCTAATCACAATATTGCCAAAGAGCAAATGGATGATTTTGGTGGAATGATTTCTTTTGTAGCCAAAGATGGCGATTATAAGGAGGCTGTTAAAATAGTAGAAAAATTAAGGATTTTTACACTTGCAGAATCTCTAGGAGGTGTAGAAAGCCTTGCTGGGCATCCAGCAAGCATGACACATGCATCAATCCCGAAAGAAGAACGAGAGAAAACAGGAGTTGTTGATTCATTGATTAGATTAAGTGTCGGTATTGAAGATGTAAACGACTTAATTTTGGATTTGGAACAAGCAATAGAATAGTACATTATTAAATTCAAAAAAATAGATATATTTTTTTGATAATATCATATATTTGACGCATTAAATCAACCTTTAGATAAGAATCTATTAATCCAATTAACATATGCAAGCAAAGATAGATGCATTTATGGAAGAAGTAAGAGCTCGTAATGCCCATGAGCCAGAGTTCTTACAAGCTGTACAAGAAGTTGCAGAGACTGTAATACCGTACATCGCTACAAAAGAAATTTATAATGGTAAAAACATTCTTTTAAGAATGGTAGAACCAGAAAGAGCTATTATGTTTCGTGTACCTTGGGTAGATGATAAAGGAGTAATACATGTAAATAGAGGATATAGAATTCAAATGAATTCTGCCATTGGTCCATATAAAGGAGGACTGCGTTTTCATCCTTCGGTAAACCTGAGTATTCTGAAATTTCTTGCTTTTGAGCAGGTATTTAAAAACAGTTTAACTACACTTCCTATGGGAGGTGGTAAGGGAGGATCTGATTTCGATCCTAAAGGAAAATCTGATGATGAAATTATGCGTTTTTGCCATAGTTTTATGAGTGAACTTTATAGACATATTGGACCTAATACTGATATTCCTGCAGGGGATATTGGAGTTGGTGGCCGTGAGATAGGATTCTTGTTTGGTATGTATCGTAAAATGCGTAATGAATTTACGGGCGTATTAACAGGAAAAGGTATTACTTGGGGAGGATCTTTGATTCGTCCAGAAGCTACAGGATATGGTACTGTGTATTTTGCACAAGATATGTTAGAAACTAAAAATGATTCTTTTGAAGGAAAAGTAGTTGCTATTTCAGGTTCTGGAAACGTAGCGCAATATGCTGCAGAAAAGGCGATGCAACTTGGTGGAAAAGTAGTTACCTTGTCAGATTCATCTGGATTTATCTATGACAAAGATGGTATTGATGCAGAAAAGCTAGCTTTTGTGATGGATCTAAAAAATATAAAAAGAGGTCGTATTAATGAATATGTAGAGAAGTATCCGTCTGCAGAATTTCATAAAGGACAGACACCTTGGGGAGTAAAATGTGATATTGCTTTGCCATGTGCTACACAAAATGAATTACACGGAGATGATGCTGAAAAACTAATTGCTAATGGATGTATTTGTGTAAGTGAAGGAGCCAATATGCCAAGCACACATGAAGCAATAAGTGCTTTTCATAAAGCAAAAATTTTCTTTGCACCAGGAAAGGCTTCTAATGCAGGAGGAGTTGCTACTTCTGGATTAGAAATGACTCAAAATTCACTTCGTTATAAATGGACCCGCGAAGAAGTAGATGAGAAGTTAAGACAAATCATGAGAGAAATCCATTCTGCTTGTCTTGAGTATGGTACAAATGAAGATGGATATGTTGATTACGTAAAAGGAGCTAATATTGCTGGTTTTGTAAAAGTTGCTGATGCAATGCTTGCACAAGGAGTTATATAAATATTAACTAAGAGTTTATTGAAGCCGTTCTAATCATATTAGAACGGCTTTTTTGATTATTTAAAAGCAATAATTACTATTTTAGCGTGTTATCAAGGCAGAGTTAATATCACTCATCAGTTATGCAATATTTTAAACATTTAATAGTCCTAATTTTTCCGTTATGTATCTTTTCTCAAGATTTTAGTAATCAATGGACAGGGCATTACTCATATTTTCAGATTAACGATGCGTTTGCAGTTGATAATAAGGTATATACTGCTTCGGAGAATGCAATTTTTATTTATGATACTGATACAAGAACTTCGGAAACTTTTTCTACCGTAAATGGGCTTTCTGGAGAGACTATTTCAACTATCTATCATAGTCAAGTTTACGATATTACTGTAATAGGTTATGAAAATGGATTGTTAGAACTTATAGTTGATAATACAATTAGAACATTTGTAGATATTGTAGAAAAACCAACAATTCCTCCAACCCAAAAAAGAATTAATCATTTTTTTGAGAATCAAGACACCCTTTTTATTTCTACAGAATTTGGAATTGTGGAATTCAATTTAGAAAGAATTGAATTTGGAGATACGTTTTTTATTGGACCTGCAGGATCCCAAATAAATATAACAGGAATCACCATATTTGATAATTCCATATATGCGACCACAATTGGAAATGGAATATTAACCGCTGATGTCAATAACCCCAATTTAGTTGATTTTAATCAGTGGTCAACAGTTCTTTTAGGAAACTTTAGCGGGATTACTTTGTTTAATGATCAAATTTTGGTTCATCAAAATACTGGTACGGTTAGTCGAGTTGATGGTAATGTATTGACAACAGTAATTTCGACTCCTACAATAGTTAGGGATTTTTATTCTGATTCAGAAAACTTAATCGTAACAATTATAGATAGGGCTTTGGTTTTTGATACTAATTTGCAACAAGTTAATTCGATAAGCAGTACTCCAGAAGACACTTTTGAACTTACTACCTCTTTGGTTGCTAGTGATAATGTTTATTTAGGAACAGAAAGTGGAGGATTATTGGAAGTCGATCTTAATGATTCGAGTACTAAGACTTCTGTTACGCCTGAAGGTCCTTTGCTTAATTTTATTTTTGGATTAGAAGCATTAAATGATAATTTATGGGTTGTTTTTGGTCAGTATGACATTAACTTTAATCCATTTCCTCTTAGACAAAGAGGTATAAGCAAACTTACTTCGGATGGCTGGCTTAATATTTCTGATGATGCAGTATTGGGAGCTACATCTTTATCTCATATTACGATAAACCCAAATAACGAAAATCAAGTTTTTATAAGTAGTCTAAGCAGTGGTTTATTAGAAATCAATGATAATGTCGTAACAAATTTATATAATAATTTTAATAGTGGTTTTGAAGCTTTTATCCCTGATGATCCACAATTTGTTTTTCTTAATGGTGCTGTTTTTGATAATGATGGTAATTTATGGGTTAATAATTCTAGAGTTGATGCAGGTTTAAAAAGATTCTCTCCAGGATCGACAGATACTTTTAATGTTAGTTTGAGTGCTATCCTACCAGATCCTAGAAGAAACCTTGGTTTTTCTGATACAGTAATTGATAGAGATGGTAATTTGTTTTTAGGGAGTAGTACTTCGGGAGTGATTGGTTATAATTCTAATACAGGAAATCTAGTGCAGTTATCAGGAGAAACCGAAGGTTCTAATCTACCGAGTAATCTAGTTTTAGCTTTAGAAGTGGATCGAAATAATCAATTATGGATTGGCACATTTAGAGGAATTAGAGTATTGTTTAACACTGCTGGAGTTTTTCAGCAAAGTAACCCTCAAGCCAGTCAGATTATTATTGTAGATGAAGAAGGTGTTCCGCAAGAACTTTTGTTTGATCAAACGATTACAGATATCGAAGTAGATGGATCTAATAATAAATGGGTTGCCACAGCGTCATCGGGTGTATTTTATTTTTCTCCAGATGGTCAGGAAACGTTGGCTCATTTTACAGCAGATAATTCTCCTTTACCGACGAATAACATACGCGATATTTCTGTAGATGATGCTACGGGTTCTGTTTATTTTGCAACAGCACAAGGCTTGTTAGAGTTTAAAGGAACAGCAACGGGCCCAGAAAGAGATCTAGAAAATGTAGTTGCATTCCCAAATCCTGTTAGACCTGGATTTAGTGGTAGAGTTACCATAAAAGGATTGACCAGTAGAGCAAATGTGAAAATCACAGATATTGAAGGTAATCTAGTATATGAGGAGGTCAGTGAAGGAGGAAGTATTCAGTGGGATACTACTGCTTTTGGAAGACATAAGGTGGCTTCTGGAGTATATCTTATTTTGGTTACTGGAGAAGATCAAGGAGAAACCACTATATCTAAACTTTTGATTGTTAGATAATGATCGTACAAACTTCGGCCATAGTGATTCATTCTTTACGCTATGGCGAAAGTGATTTAATAGTTTCTTTGTATACAAAAACGAGTGGATTACGATCGTATTTATTAAAAAGTATTCTAAAATCTAAAAAAGGAAAAATAAGAGCATCTTTGTTCCAACCGCTTACTTTATTAGAAATAGAAGCCAATCATAAGGATAAAGGTACTCTAGAAAGAATAAAGGAAGCTAAAATCCTTACGCCATACCAAACATTACACACGGATTTTGTTAAAGGTTCTATCGTGTTTTTTCTTTCAGAAATATTGAAAAACACAATTCAGGAAGAGGAAGTTAATGAAGAGTTATTTCATTATTTAGAAACGACATTTTTATGGTTGGATTCTCATGAAAATATGGGGAATTTTCACATATCTTTTTTGATCAAACTGACTCAATATTTGGGCTTTTATCCAGATACATCCAAATCATTACTTCCAATTTTTAATATGCAAGATGGTTGCTTTCAGGAAAGCAGTTCGAATATTTATTGTACCGAAGGAGAAAGTGTAATGAAGTTCAAAGAGTTTTTGGGCACGACATTTGAGGAAAGTATGAATATAAGGATGTCAAGGACGTTAAGAAATGAGATTCTTAAGATGTTATTAGTATATTTTGAACTACATTTGCACGGTTTTAAAAAACCAAAATCGTTTTCGATTTTAAATGAAATTTTTAGTTAAATAATGCGCTTTTTTATAGTTGTTGTATTCACTTTGTTTTTTGTCGTGGACAATACCGCTCAAAGTATAACGGTATTGAGTAGGTCAAATAATCAACCGATTCCGAGTGTTACGATTTATAATAAAACGAAATCCAAAACATTAGTTACAGATTTTGATGGAATAGCCGATATTTCGATGTTTTTAAATAATGAAGTATTGTATTTTGCCCACATTTCTCATATTACTAATAACTATACTAAATCAGAAATACTTTCATCTGCTAATATTGTATATTTAGAAGTAGATGAAAATCAATTATCAGAAGTAGTTATTTCGGTTTCTAAATGGGAACAAGATAAAAAGGATGTTACTCAAAAGATTGTTAGTATAACCTCTGATGAAATAGCATTATCTACGCCTCAAACTTCTGCAGATCTTTTACAAAGTAGTGGTCAGGTATATGTCCAAAAAAGTCAATTAGGAGGAGGAAGCCCAATTATAAGAGGTTTTTCGACAAATAGATTATTATTAACTGTAGATGGAGTTCGGATGAATACCGCCATTTTTAGAGGAGGAAACGTGCAAAATGTAATAGCAGTTGATCCTTTTACTGTGGATAGAACCGAAGTAATTCTTGGTCCAGGATCTGTTGTATACGGTAGCGATGCTATAGGAGGAGTAATGAATTTTTATACCACTCAACCTAAGTTCGCTATAAGCGGAAAAAATAAATTAAGCGGTAATGCAATTGCCAGATATGCTACAGCAAGTAATGAAAAAACAGGGCATATTGATTTTAATATAGGCCTAGAAAAATGGGCGTTTTTAACAAGTGTTAGTTATACAGATTTTGACGACCTTACGATGGGAAGTCACGGTCCTGATGATTATCTGCGAAATGAATATGTAGAAACAATTGACGGAGTTGATACTGTGATTCAAAATGATGATCCCAAAACTCAGGTTTTTACAGGATATGATCAATTCAATATATTACAAAAAGTATATTTTATGCCCAATGAACATTGGGATTTTAATGCTGGATTTATCTATACTAAGACATCAGATTATCCTAGATATGATCGTTTGATTCGTAGAAGAGATGGTAATTTGAGATCTGCAGAATGGTTTTATGGCCCGCAGAAATGGTTAATGGGAAATCTCCAAATAACGAATAAGTCGGATAATTTCTTCTATAATAAAATGAAATTTACTGCTGCATATCAGAATTTTCAAGAAAGTAGAAATGATCGTGATTTCGGAGGTGATATCTTATCAAAAACAAAAGAAGAAGTGGATGCTTATTCTGCCAACTTTGATTTTGAAAGAAAATTTAGTGAGAGTACATCATTATACTATGGATTAGAATATATTCTAAATCAAGTTTCCTCTGATGGATCAGCACTCAATGTAGTTACCAATGTTACCGCTGCAGCACCATCAAGATATCCCGATGGATCAACCTGGCAATCCATAGCGGCGTATGCGAGTATAAAAAGTAAATTAAGTGAAAAACTAAGATTTCAAGGAGGTCTACGTTATAATAGAATCATATTGTATTCAGAGTTTGATGATACTTTTTTTGATTTTCCGTTTAGAGAAGCAAATATTGATACAGAAGCATTAACAGGAACAGCAGGAATAAGTTGGCTACCAAATGAAATTTTACAATGGAAATTAAACTTCTCTACAGCTTTTAGGGCTCCTAATATAGATGATGTTGGTAAGATTTTTGACTCTGAACCTGGTTCGGTAGTTGTGCCTAATCCAGATTTACAACCAGAATATGCGTATAATGGAGAAATAGGTGTGACCGCGAACCTGAATAAAAATTTTAAAGTCGATTTAGCTACATATTATACAAAGCTTGATAATGCATTAGTGCGCAGAGATTTTGACCTTAATGGAGAAACAGAAATTATTTTTGGAGGAGAATTAAGTAATGTGCAAGCAATTCAGAATGCAGCGAATGCAAGAATTTATGGCTTTGAAGCAGGAATTCGATACGATTTTGCAAAGAATTTTATGTTTTCTTCGAAGTATACTTTTACTGGTGGAGAAGAAGAGTTAGATGATGGATCGATTTCTCCATCCAGACATGTAGCTCCACAATTTGGCACTAGTAATATTAGATATAAATCAAACAAATGGATGGTTGATGTTTCTGCAATATATAATGGTCAATTTGATTTTGAAGACTTAGCACTATCCCAACAGAATAATGATTTTTTATATGCACTGGATGAAAATGGAAATCCATATTCTCCATCATGGTATACGTTAAATATTAGATCACAATATCAATTTACTAAGAGTTTACAAGGAACCTTGACTATCGAAAATATTACAGATCAGCGTTATAGGCCATACTCATCTGGTATTTCTGGAGCGGGTAGGAACTTTATAGTATCTTTAAAATATGCTTTGTAAACAAAAAAATCATCTCTTCTGAAAGACACACTTTATATATTCGACATAGATGGAACATTAACGGATAGTGTACCAATGTACCTGATTTCTGTTACTAAAGCTTTAATGAATCTCGGAATTAAAGATATCGATACCGATTACAATAATTATAAACATCATACAGATAGTTATGCATTGCGGTATAACTATGAACGTAATTTTAAGGGAGGTTTTTCAGAGGAATTACTATATGATTTCGAGAATGACCTTGTAAAACAGATGAGTGCTTTTGATCCTGTGCAGGAAATTAAAGGCGCAAAATCTATTATCCAATTTTTTAGAGAACATCAAATATCGTTTTGTTTTGCAACTGGAGCCTTGCCGAAACCTGCAATCATGAAGTTAGAGCAATGTGATATTTGGTATGATGAACAATTATTAGCAACATCTATGACTCATGTATCAAGAGAGGGTTTCGTTCTGGATGCTATTGAAAAAGCAAAGTTGTTTTATAACAAGTCAACGTTCGATAATATCGTTTCTGTTGGAGACGGAATTTGGGATCTTAAAACTGCACAGAATTTAGCGTTGGATTTTATTGGTATTGGGGATAAGAACAAAGAAATACTTCTTAGAAATGGAGCATCTCAATGCTTTACTAATATTGAAGAACTTAAAAATACATTGTTTTAGTTTTTTGTATTTCTTAATTTCTTCATTAAATCAGTATCAAATACTTTTTTCAGCCCAGTGATTTCTTTTACATTTTCATTAGGAATCGCAATAGATAAAACATAATGCTTTACTTTCCAACCTTCTGTAGTTTTTTCTAATACACCACTACCTCTACAAATACCCATTTGCGTATCTAGTAATTCATCAAACCAAGCTAAATTGGTTTCGGATTGTACAAAAATGTTTCTTTCTAATGTGCTAAAACTCCAGGCTTTTCCTTTATCGAAATACGGTTTAGAAAATGCTTTAAATTCGGATAAAGACCAGTTTTCTGTCGCATCCGTACCAATAAAGATTGCATCTTCTGTCATTAGATTAAAGTACTGATCAAAAGAAGCATCCGCAGCTGCCTTATGCCATTGCTCCATAATTTTATTTACCTCTTCTTTTGCATCTACTAAGGTATCCTTTGTTTGCGAAACACATATCATTTGGATTATTAAGAACCCAAAAACAACTATTTTTCTCATAACATTTACTCTTCTATTTCTATGTTTTTTTCTTCTGGATCTATGATAGAATCTCTTAAAAGGTCTCGTTCTCTAAGTAATTCTTTTTCGATATTTTCGGGTATTGCTAATGATAATTCATTTAATTGAATAACCAAACTGTTATAGGCTGTAAGTAATCGTATGTTAGCATCCATTAATTTTTGAGAGTCAGGATGTTGTTTTTTTGCTAGTTCCATTAATAAACCTGATTCGGTTAATAATACAGCTATTCTGGAATGGATGGTGTTAACTTTTAAATCTTCGGATAGGTTTTCTTTAAAGTTTTCAATCGAAACATCTACACTGTCAGCATATTTTTTTATATGAAATGGATTGGCGGTATGCATAGACAACATTAAAGCTTTTAGATTCTGAAAATCTTCAAAAATTTCCAAATCCTTTGCAGATTCAGGAGATAGTTTCAATATGTCTAGATTTACTTTTTCTTTTGATAGACTATCTAGTTGTATAATTTTAGTTTCTTCTTTAATCGTAGAAGAGTTTTCTTTTTTACATCCAAAGCAAAGAATGGAAACTATACATAATGTGGATAACAATGATCTCATCATAGGATTTTCAATAACAGACCAAAAATAGGGAATATCGTTGCAACTAAAAATACTTCGAAATCGAAATTCTAAAAAAGCGATCTTCTTTAAAATAATTAATAGTATAGATTCTTCTGAATAACCAGATCTGATCTGTTACTTATTTAGATACATATAGATAAGGAATCTTATTATGTTCCCTTTCAATTATTTGTCTTGTTTTCCTGTTTTTACCTGTATATATAATATGGATTTAATCTTCTTTAATTTTTATTTCTTTTATTTCTGACAAAAAAGTACCATCACTAAGTATTCCTTCAATACATAATTTGATAGTTGAAGTTTTAGTGTCTTTAATTTTGATAACGATATTTCCTGCATTAATTTGGAGATTAGGGAACCAGTCAATTATTCCATATTCTCTAAAAAAATTACTGTTATATGAAGAATATTTTGGGATGTAAAATTCTTTAGGAACACTAAAACTTAAAGGAACTTCATACTCTTTGTAAACCTCTTTTTGATCCTGTTTTTTGTTTGTTTTAAAAGGGTTAGTAACGATTTTTATAACTCCAGCGCCACCACGTATCCCAGTACCAAGACCATACTTTATTACTTCAATGTAATCTACTTGATTTAGTTGGTAGTTTTGTAAAAACTTTACATTACTCAATAAAACGCCATCTAAATATATAGTAGGAATATTGTTATTGGGAGTTGGCGGATTTCTATTGATGACAATAAAATCTGCTCCACCAGCAGGATTATCTGAAGCATAGAAACCTTGTGTACTGATATAGTTAGCAAAAGTTCGATGGTATCTTTTTTTCTTTTCGTCAAACTCTTCTATTTTGCCAAAGGATTTATTTTGAAGCAGTTCGTGTTTTGTATACTCTCTTTTTTTTATGAGAACTACTTCTCCTAATTCTTCGATATCTTGAAAAGGTGAAGTTTCTGAGCTTTGTAAGAGGTTATTGTCTTTTACACTTAAAATAGTATTAGTGATATCAAGCGATGGAATTGTAGAAGGTTTAAACTTTAGGAAGACATAAGGTTTCTTGACATCGCCGTTACTTTGTATCTCACCAAATCTAATTTTTTCATCTTCTAATAAGAATAATTCATTTCTTTCGAATTGATTGTCACCAGAATCTAATTCAATAAGTTCTGTTGGGTGGATAATGGTTGGATAGTGCATCAGTTTTATACCATTTTGGTTATTCAGTGTGGCCGTGAATCCAATGCCTTTTTCGTAATCATAATCATATTCAGGAGGATTGTTAAAAATGGTATTCCAATCATAACTACTCCATCCTTGAGTTAACAATAAATTGTCTAATTCATACTTTTTTTTCTTATTTATTTTTGTAAAATAATAAGGCGCGTTCTCAATATGTCCTTGTATATAGGGTTGTAAAAGCGTATAAGATGGTAAATTATGATGATGTCTATAGGATTTTGTGTCGGATGGAAGCACAGAAATACTAGCATTATTAAATAATGATAAATCGATATTATCATAGGATAGATTGATAAGAATAGAATCAGCTTCTTTTTTGTGAGTGAATCGTTGAGATTTTATAAATGAAATGCCTTCGTGATTAAAAAATTGCCGTTCTGATATGGGATTGTTCTGATCATCAAAAAGAGTGAAAATATTTATCCCAGGAAATAGGTCATTGTGTGAGATTACCTTGGTTTCTTCAATGTTATCATTAAAAGAGATAGTTAGTTTTTTTATACTACTTCCATTATGAATAGCAAGCGTAAAATAACGGTTTTGTAAAGAAAATAATGTAGCGGTGTTTGTTCTGCATCTAATAGCCAATTTATCTCCAAGATCTTGTAAGTTTATTAGAACACCTTTAGATTCTATTTTATTTATGGAGAATGTTTGCTCCTGATTGTTAAACTGTATTCTGGCACTATAGGTATTGTCTACTTTAGGTATGAACGAAAACCGACCAATACCGAGTTGATTAGTTTTAAATGTGGAAATAACATTAGATTGAGCATCTAGAATTTCTCCGGTCAATGATGATATTCCAAAACCTAGGCTGTCTTTTATTGTTACTCCAACTGTGTTATTTATTCCAGTGATAAAATGACCTCCTTCAGGTAAGAATTGGGCATCAATGGTATTACTTATTAATTTCGGTTTTGCTTGTGGTTCTTCTTTTGGGTCAATGATTCTGATTTTTTGAATAAAGAAATTTTTCTCGCTAAAATTTTTCATCCAATTGGTGTATGCTTTAAAAGTATACTCACCTGAACCAAATAGACTATCTATTGCAAAACTACCTCTGGAAATACCTTGCTGAACCATTACTAATTTGCTTTTAATGATGGTGTTGTTTTTGTCTGAAATTACACAGTACAAGTTGGTTGTTTCTGTCGAGAATTTTTTATCACTTTTATTTAATATGTAGGCATTAAAACCAATATTTTCGCCTTTTATATAGGTAGATTTATTTAAATGTACATATGCCACCTCTCTTGGCATTTCGATGTATTCCTCATATGAGGATATAATATCTTTAGTAATAAAATTTTGTTGTGCATTGGTAATAAAAGTTATTAATATTACTATAACTAAGTGATATTTCATGGGTGTTTGGATTTACTATTTTTTATTTCAGTAATAATCTAATACGCAGTGGTATTATTTATTCAACATTTATGTCTTTTATTTCGGATATAAATGTTCCGTCATTTAGAATACCTTCTATATATAATTTGATTTCTAATAGTTCAGTGTTTAGAATTTTAAAATGGATGTTTCCGTCTATGCCTATTTTTAACTTAGGAAACCAATCGATAACACCATATTCTTTAAAAAAATCACTTTGGAAAGATTTGTATTTAGGAATGTAGAACCTATCAGGAGTTGAAAATGTTAAAGGGATTTCGTATTCTTTGTAAGGAGTTTTATATGCTACTTTTTTGGTTACTTTAAAAGGGTCAGTCACAATTTTAATAATTCCACCAGCACTTCTAATACCACCTCCAAGACCATTTGTGTTAATTTCAATGTAATCTACTTGTTCTAAGCTAAAATCTCGTAATATTTCAAAATCACTTAATAAAACCCCATCTAAATAGATTAAAGGAACATTGTTTTTTGTCATAGCAAAAGGTGCATCTTTAGAAAGTGATATGGGATTTGGACTAGATGCGGCAGAGGTTAATGAAACTGATGTAATGGATCTATTAAAAATCTGAAAATTGGATAAACTTAGAGATGTTGGATCTTCAGATGTGGTTTCTTCTACTCTAAAACCTTTAGATCTAATATAGTTAGTAAAGTTTCTATAGTACCTTTTTTTATCTTCATCAAACTCTTCAACCTTACCCAAAGTTGTATTTCGGATTCTTTCAATTCTAGTAGGTTTGCTTTTTTCAATGATAATAACCTCATCTAGTTTTTCAGTTTCTTGCCAACCAGAGAATCCTGTATAATTTTTTTCTTTTTCTATCTGTTTTGGACTATTGAGAGTGTTTTTTAATATTTTGAAATTAGGATTATCAATTTGTTTTGGATTAAACTGTATTGATAGATTGGGTTTGGTTAATAAGTTCTTAGCATTAATTTCTCCAAATCGTATTTTTTCATCATCTATAGGAAAGAATTCGTTTCTTTCAAAATTTACTTCATCCTTGTTCAATCTAATTATTTCTGATTTATTATTGGCGTTGGGATACAGTAATAATGTTGTTGCCTTAGTTTTATTATTACGTGCCATAAATTGTATGCCATTTTCAAAATCATATTCGTAATCTGGCGGGTTATTAAAAATTGTATGCCAATTATAGCTACTCCAACCTTGTGTAATTAAGAGATTGTCTAAATCGTATTTTTTTCTTGGTGTAATTTGAGAAAAATAATAATGTGCGTTCTGAATATTTCCTCGTACATATGGTTGTAAAGTAGTATAAGATGCAAGATTATGATTAGATATATTAGACTTGTTTTTTTTGGGTAAAACAGAAAGACTCATGGCATTTTCTGATGCTGATAATGTGAAGTCATATTTGATGGTGATTAATATAGAATCGTTCTCTTTTTTATGAGAAATTTGTTTAGACTCTAGAAAAGATAATCCAGAATAATTAAAAAATAATCTTTCTAGTATTGGATTTTTTTTGCTGTCAAACACAGTGAAAATGTTTATTCCAGAAAAGAGATCTTCTGATGGTATTACACGGATTAATTCGGTGGAATTTTCAAATGAAAAATCTACTTCTTTTAGACCATTTCCATTGTGTATGGCTAGTGTATAATACTTGTCTTTAATGGATGGTAAAGTATTGGCATTAGTTCTAAAAGTAAAAGCTACTTTGTTTCTTTGATCTTGAACAGATAATGAGATGCCTTTTGGTTCTATATTCTCAATCGGGAATGTGTGTTTTTTGCCTTCATGTGTAATTACAGCTTTATATTTTTCCTGAGACATAGGGATAAATGAAAACCTGCCAATTCCGAATTGATTTAATGTAAAAGATGCAATGTTTTGGTTTTTAGAATTTATGATGTCACATAATGCAAATGGTATCCCGTTTCCGTCTTCGCTTTTTACGATTACTCCAATTACATTAGTTGTTTCTGATAGGATATGACCTCCTTCAGGAAGAAGCTGAGCGTCAATGCTATTATTAATGGTAGAAGATGAATCGGGGCTTTTACTTTCAGAGTCTAGAATTAGAATCTTTTCACGAAAAAAATTTTGTTCCTCAAAATTTCTCATCCAGTTCGTGTATGCCAATATGGTGTATTCTCCAGCGCTAAATGTATCATCAATCATAAAGTTACCAATCGCTGTTCCATTAGTTACTGCAAACAACTTACTTTGTATGATTACATCATTTTGATCAAGAATTATACAGTATAGATTTGATGTTGCAGAGGACAGTTTTTTGGTATTCTTATCTAATAAATATGCATTAAAAGCAATCATCTCTCCTTTTATAAAGGTTTGTTTGTTTAGATGAATATATGCCACTTCTCTAGTCATTTCTGCATAATCTTCATAGGAGGAAATCAAATCCTTATCACTAAAATTATTTTGCCCAAAACTAAAAGTAAAGAACAATAAACTTATCCAAAATAAATTTTTCATAGTATTATTCTTTAATGGTTTTTAACGGTGTATTAACCCAATATCTTGATTCATCCTCTAATGTGTTAATTGGCGATTGAGATAAAGGAACTGATTTTCTTGCGTATTTAGGGGCATCAGAATATTTCTTATTTGGAAATACCTCTTGAACAAAAAGTTCCCTAAACTGCTTTACTTTGGTGGTTGAGGGTTTTCCTAATTTTCGATTCGCTATATCTGTTATATTTTTAATTTTATATTTAAAGTCAGACATCTCACTTTTGACCAACTGGTCAACATTTTTTATACTTCCTTTTACAATGTCTACTTTAATAACCTTAGGTGTTTTTAGAGTAATCTGTTTGATGTTGAGCTTTCTATTTTGGTATATAAACCTGAAGTTTTTCTTATTTTGTATTGAAGCTTCATTGATTTCATTATTAAAAGTCAGGAAAAAGGCATTTTCGGCTTGATCAAAAGTAATGTCATTCATTACAAAACTTTTTTTGCTTCTTACTTCAAAATGATTATTAAAAGATATGTAATTGAGAAACATGCGATCTCCCTTTGGAGCATATTCAATGTTTACAGAAAATACAGGCTCCTTTTGAGGGATTCTAAAGGCAGAGTATATTATTTTATGAATGCTATAATTCTCTGGAGAAATATAAATAATTCCCTCTGCAGCGTGCTTAACTCCAGTAATGTCCTTTTTTGCATAAAATTTTATTTCGTAGAGCGGAATATCATCTAAATATTTTTTTTGTGCATATCGAAATTCATGATTATATAGAAAGTTTTCTTTCAAAATATATACAAACGAAAAAGCACGTTTGTTATAATTTCTGATAATATTACTAACATTTAAGATACTTAATTCATTACCTCCAATCGGGGATATTTCCCCATCTTTTATGTATTTGTGCTTTTCATTATCATAAGCAACCGCCATAATAGAATCTCTAAAGAAATTCTTATTTTGTTTATAATTGTAAATTACTGTCTGATTGTTTGAATAATGTATTTTATCCGTCAAAAAACCAGCATCATACACTTCTATAATTCCTTCATTAAGATTTATATATCTTTTATTTGCCAATTGATAATCTCTATAATATCCAATATAAGAGAAGGGGGTTATTGGGTAATTGTCCCATATTTTCTGAATAGCTTTTTCTACAATTTTTTCTGGAGCAATATATTTAGTAGGGGCATTTTTTTTGGCGATCAACATCACTTCCTCTAAAGCTTCTATTTTAGGAAGGAGTTTTATAATGTTGATTTCGGTATCTTTTAAATTGCTTAGTGGGATTACCCTTGTTTTATAACCAATTGATGAAACTAATAAAGTATCATTTTGCTGTTTATATCGTTTTGGTATTCTGAAAAACCCGTTTTCGTCAGAGATGGTTCCTACAGTGCTATTCTTCAATTTGATAGTTGCGAATACAATAGGAAATCCTGAGTTTATTTCGATAGCTTGTCCTGTAATTTCTTCTTTCTGTTCAATTTGTTTGGGAGCTACTATTGCCTTATTTTTCTTTTTAGAAAGAACAATTTGATCTTCATATACTTCAAAAACAATTGCAGTTCCTTTAAAAAGCTTAGATAAGACTGCTTCTATTGGTTCATTTTTAACAATTATTGACGTTTTACGGCTTAACGCTATATTTTTAACATTATATAAAAATTTAAACTTGGTTGAGGATTCAATAGTGGTAAGTACTTGTTCAACAGTACTATTCTCAAGGTCTAGACTTACTTTGGTTTTTTGGGCATATATGGGAGCCGTGATAAGTAATAAAAATGTAAGTAACAAAAAGTAAGTCAGTTTCATATTTTATGTATTATTAATGGTTGGTATGAGTAGAAGTTATTAGGTTTATTATTCTATAGTGATGTTTTTTTCTGTGATAGTAAACTCGAACTCGTAACTTTTACTAAAGAAAAACAAGACTCTTTCTATAGTCTCATTGTTAAAGCTTGCAGTAAATTTTTCATTATTTAGTGTCTTATTTGTATTGATGATTTGTATATCATAATGGCGTTGTAATTTTGCAATGATCTGTTCAAAATTATGATCTTTAAAAACAAGTTCTCCTTTCATCCAACTTGTGTATATATCAGCATCTACTTCTGTTTTGGTTAGTTTTTTTGTGTTCTTATCCCAAGAGGATTGTTCATCTGGAATAAGTATTATTGGTTCTTTTTTTGTTTTTTGAGTATACACTTTTACAGATCCTTCTTGAAGTGTTGTCTTGATTTCTTTATCTTCTAGATAGGATGATACATTAAATCGTGTTCCAAGTACTTCTACATTGATATCATTTGTTTCTACTAAGAAAGGACGATGAGGGTCTTTGGTTATATCAAAAAAAGCTTCTCCTTTAAGTGATACAATTCTGTTATCTGTCGCATTAAATGTTGTTGGGTATTTTAGACTACTACCAGAATTAAGATGTATTACAGAACCATCGGATAGTTGTAACTTAAATCTTTTACCATAAGGAATTTTGATTTTATTAAATGCTAAAGCTGGTGTAGTATTTTTTCTAAGGTAACGAAGTACTCCTTTATTCAAGAAACCAATAATATTATTATTTCGACTATCTCTAATAGTATCGATGTCCCGATTTGTTATGGTTCGTTTTGTGCCATCTGCAAGCTCTAAAAGAATTTCTTTTTCAATGGTGGTTTCAGAAACAACGATGTCTTTTATTGGTGCTGTTGTTAAAAGCTGTACCAGAAAAGTTACTCCGATTGCTATGATAATTATAGCGGCATATTTGTAATAACTTTTCAGGGATCTGATTTTAGTAGAAGGCTTGTTTGTATCATCAAGATGAATATTTTTTAATGATTGTATAGCATTAAATCGTCGGTTGGCAGTTTTTAATAAATAATCATCCTTTACTAAATCATTGAATATCTTAAGATTATCAGGTTTTTGTAGTAAGTTTTCAAGAGTTTTTAGTTCCTCATTAGAAATATCCTGCTCCAAAAATTTATTGATTAGTAAGATTAAATCTTTCATAGCCATTTTTTCGGTTTTATATACTGAAGACGGATAAAAACAAAAAAAACCTTACGCTGCTATTTATTTTTTTTATTTATTTGTTGGGGATATTTAATTGGAAAACATAAATGACCAGTTCTAATGATGCCGACAAGAAGCTATTAACTGCTTTAAAGAAAGGCAGCAAAAAAGCATATACGGATATTTATGTTTCTTATTATGAGAGGTTGTGTAAGTATATTTTTAGTCTTTCCAGAAACCTAAAAGAATCAGAAGACCTTGTTCAAGAAACCTTACTTCAACTATGGACACAACGCGATAGTTTAAAAATACATACTTCACTAAAAGCATATTTATATAAAAGTGCATATCATAAATACATTGATTTCTATCGAAAAAACCTGAAAGAAAGAACGATAGTTGATGCGTTGCAGCAAGAAGCTGTTATCGCTTTTGAGGATGAAGATAATAGTGTAAAGGAAGAGCGATTACGTATATTAAAAGAAGCAATCGAATTACTTCCTGAAAAGCGTAAGGAGATTTTTGTATTAAATAAATTAAAAAACCATAGATATAAAGAAGTTGCAGTTTTGTTGAATATTTCAGAAAGAACTGTTGAGAGTCAAATACGGAAAGCACTTATTTTTATTCGGGAAAGACTTAAAAACACCTTAACATCTATATTTTTTATACTGTATTCAGATCAAGATGATTAACAATCTTGAAAAACAGAACTTTATCCTAATACGTTTTTTCTTCTATCCAGTCTGTAAAATCTATATATCCTAATATCTGTTTAGGAATTGGGTTTTCTTTTAATTGCTTAGATAGTTGGTCAAAAGCGTTTTTCTGTGCTTTTTCAGAAAACTCCACGGTTTTTGATAAAAAACTCATTAGTATCTTTTCATAGGATTCTATGTTTTTTTGTTTTTTAATATGTTTTTTAAGAGAGTCAATCAGATACCTAAGTGTAAACCCATTTTCTAATTCATAATGTGTTAATAGGTTAAGCCAGTATGTGTAGGTCACTAAGTCTTTTCGATCTTTTTTTGTTTGGTGATTAAGGATGTCATTGACCCAATGTAATGTTTTTTTGTAATCCTTTTTTCGGAAGTAAATATTCGCAAACTGGAAACGAAAGGAGAGCCAATAACTGTTGGGAATCATTAACTTGTTTGCATTAATAAATACTTGAATGTCTTCAATTATTTCTTGTGTGTTATGGAGCTCTTTTAGATTTCTATGAATTTCTAGCTCGATGTTGTATAGGCGTAACGTTTCCTTTATTATGGAGGCTGAAGAAGTGGCAATCTCGTTTGCTTTTTGTTTTAGAAGTAAAATCCTTACAAAAGCTTCTTTATATGATTTTTTAAACACAAGAAAACCAAGATAACTATTGCAAACTGAAAAATATGTTGCAAAATACTCTTTGAGTAATTCTGGGTTTTGTTCCCATTCTTTCAATAACTTTTCGATAGTCTGTTTTGCTTTTTCATTATTTCGACTGGCAAGCTGTTTTCTATATATATGAAGAGTTTTTAGCGTTTTGTTCTGAAGGCGATGTGTTTTTTTATGGGATAAAGAAAAATTGGCTGGGTCTGTGTTGGCTAATAATAGGTTGATGTATTCAATAGTAGAATTTAGAGATTCCTTTTGTTGTGTTATGATACCTTTTAGAGATTCAAAGTCTTGCGGATATAATGCCTGATGTACTTTTCTTTTCCAATCCTGGATTTGAAATAAGAGTAAGTCTTGCTGAAAATTTAATGCTTTTTTTTCTGCTCGTTTTAGTTCACTCTCACAAACCGTATATAGTCCTTTATGAAATAATATTTCTACATTACGAAGAATATCCGTCAACTCAGCTTGTATAGAAATTTTAGCATGATAATTCCTTAAAGATTGTAGGATACGCTGTCGTAAATAGTTTTTTAAAGTGGTTAATTGAGAGACAAAGGCTTTATCTTTAAATAATAGTTTGATCTGAGTTTCGTCATATTTTTTTTGAGCCTCAATTGCATTAAATAAACTTAGGTATTCTGACGCTTCATTTCCTTTTGTGTTTACTTTAAAATACCTTTTTTCACTCTTAGATAATGACTTGATCAGAAAGAATAATTCTTCGTTTTTTTTCATTTTAGAAACCTATGTTTTTTCAAAAATAATGTTTTTCTTGTTGATTATGATCATATACCTTTGAGATATTCTTAATCAATACTTTATACTATTATGTCAAATGCAATTAGCTGGTTTGAAATACCGAGCACCAATTTCGAAAGAGCAGTAAAATTTTATAATGAACTTTTAGATGCAGAATTACAACCCATGGAAATGGATTTTAAAATGGCTTTTTTTCCTTACAAAGAAGGCGGAGTAGGAGGTTGCGTTACCCATGGAAACGGGAATACTCCTTCTCAAGAAGGAACTTTTGCATACCTTAACGGAGGAGATGATTTGTCGGTCCCTTTAGCACGTGTAGAGCAGGCAGGAGGAAAAATATTAATGCCAAAGACTTCTCTTGGAGAAAATGGTTTTATGGCTATATTTCTTGATACAGAAGGGAATAGAGTGGCGTTTCATTCTATGGGATAGAATCTTATCCGTCACATTGAATATTGTTACATTCTCAATGTGACGGATTATTAAATACTAGTTTTAGCTTATGAAATATTTTACAGAAGATTTTAATGCATTTTTTAAAGACCTTACACTAAATAATCATAAGGATTGGTTTCAAGAGCATAAAAAAAGATATGAGGCGAGCGTAAAAAAACCATTCTCTACGTTTGTCCGTGCTATGATAGAAGAAATACAAAAATTGGATGCAGAGGTGCTAATAGAACCTAAAGATTGTATCTTAAGAATCAATAGAGACATTCGGTTTTCTAAAGATAAATCTCCATATAATTTATACTATACTGCTATTATTAGTAAAGTGGGCAAAAAGGATAAAAGCATTCCAGGTATTTTTATTCGATTTTCTCCAGAAATGGTAGGTGTAATGGGTGGTTGTTTTAACCTCTCAAAAGAACAGTTACACAGGATTAGAACTAAGATTAATGGTGATCCGACCAAGTTTAGAAATTTAATACAACAGAAAGATTTTGTTCAAAAATTTGGAGAGATTAGAGGAGATGTAATGAAACGAATTCCAAAAGAATGGCAAGAAGCTTGTGAAAAGGAACCATTAATCGCTAATAAACAATTCTATTTTTTAGGTGAAGAAGCCCTAGATTTAATAACTAGTACGAATCTAATTAAAGAATTAATGGAGTATTGGAAAGCAATGCATCCTGTAAATGAGTTTTTAACAAAAGCAGTACAATAGGTTATGGCTTATAATGAATATTTATCTGATCGAATTCATCAAATTCTTCAAGAGAAAAAAGTGAATTTTTACACAAAAAAAATGATGGGAGGCTTATGTTTTATGGTAAATGATAAAATGTGCTGCGGAATTCATTATGACAAAAAAAGAGAAACAGATCTTTTAATGGCAAGAATCGGTGAAGTAGCCTATGAAAATGTAATACATAAACAGGGTTGTCATCCTATGGATTTTACTGGTAGACCTATGAAAGGTTATGTTTTTGTTACCCCAGATGGTTTCGATTTAGATAAAGATTTAGAGTTTTGGATACATTTATGTGTAGACTTTAATCCATTGGCAAAAAAGAGTAAAAAAAGAAAATAGTCTTTTATGTATTACTAGATTAATTACATTTGATTCAATTAACTAGTCTTTGTAATCCAATTATTCTTTTCTCGACCTATGCAATATGTCTAAACACGTTTTCAATAAAACTAATATCTTCATTGCATTACAATATTTGTTTGCACGCAAGAAACAAAGTTTTTTAGCTACAATTGGGGTATTACTAGGTGTGACCACTTTTATTGTCATGATTAATTTTATGACTGGTGTAAACGATTTTTTAGACGATGCTGTTTTTAACGGAAGCCCTGATATTATTGTAAGTTCAGCTACAAAAAAAAGACCTGACAACACATCATTCGCCATTGGGGTTCATACCATTAATTCAAGTAAACAAATAGATAATCTTTTAAGCGTAACTAATAATGTACAATCTTTTGCACATCAAGTTATATCTCCAGCTATTTTAATTAGCGATGCCAAACAGTTCCCTGGCAGTATTAATGGAGTGTTTTTTGCCCAAGAGCAAGAGATGGTAGACTTAGAAAGACGATTAATAGAAGGAACAGGTTTTCAGAGCCTATCAGAAGAAAATACTATTTTGCTAGGCGTTAGTCTTGCAAAACGATTACAAGTATCTACAGGAGATGAGCTGAAAATAATACTCCCTAATGGAAAAAATAGCACTTTAAAAGTTTCAGGAATATTTAGTTTTGGAATCACCACAATAGATAACGTGAGAACGTATGTTTCTGCTAATACGGTACGAAGCTTGTTGGGGCAAGAAGATCTGATAACTAATATTCATATAAAACTAAAAGATAGAGATGATGTTAGTGTAAAAACAGATATAACTGAAGTCATTGATGGTGTTACTACTGAAGATTGGAAGGATAGTAATAAGACCATTGTAATTGGTAATAAGGTTAGAGATATTCTTACCTGGTCGGTTTCATTTGCATTACTTTTAGTGGCTGGATTCGGAATCTACAACATTCTGAATATTACAGTTATTCAGAAAAGAAAGGATATCGCTGTTTTAAAAACAATTGGATATTCTAGTAATGACATTGTATTTATTTTTTTAGTACAATCCATTATTATTGGAGTATTAGGAGCAGTGTTAGGTAGTGTTTTTGGATATGTTATTAGTTATTTAATTTCTACTACACCTTTGGACACATCAGACTTTATTATTGTAGATACCTACCCAATTAACTTTAAGATTTCGTATTATGTTATGGGCTTTTTGTTTGGAGTACTGACCACTGTTTTTGCAGGGTATTTTCCTTCTAAAAAAGCAAGTAAAGTAGATCCAGTAACCATTATTAGAGGAATATGATTCTAGAAGCAAAACATATCGATAAGTATTTTCTTGAACCTGAAAAACATCAAGTGCTAAGAAATATTTCTTTGTCAATTTCTGAAGGAGAATTGGTTTCTGTATATGGAGAATCTGGAAGTGGTAAATCAACGTTGTTATATATATTATCCACTTTGGATACTGATTTTGAAGGTAATTTGAATATACAAAATCAGGATATAAAAAGTTTGACATCTTCTACTTTGACTGATTTTAGAAATAAGCATATCGGGTTTGTTTATCAGTTTCATTATTTACTTCCAGAATTTAATGTCTTACAAAATGTAATGCTTCCTGCAATGAAACTAGCTCAAAAGAGCAAAGAGGCAATGAAAGAAGATGCCTTGTCTTTATTGGATGAAGTAGGAATGAAAGATTTTGCAAAACGCCCTTCATATCAACTTTCTGGAGGACAACAACAACGCGTTGCGATTGCAAGAGCACTAATTAATGATCCCTCATTGGTTATCGCGGATGAACCTACGGGAAATCTGGATCAAAAAAACTCAGAAATGATCTTTGAGCTTCTTAAGGAAATTACAGAACGCAAAAACAAAACAGTGGTGATCGCAACACATGATCCCAAAATTTATCAAAATTCTCATCGTACCATTGAAATGATTGACGGTTCTATACGACTATAGTTGTGTAAAAACTTAAAAATCAATAAAATGGAAACTTCTTTAGATAAAAGCATTATTATATTTGATGGTGAATGTAATCTTTGTAATGGTGTTGTTGGTTGGTTAATGCAATTTGCTCCAGAAGATATTTTCCAGTTTATTCCTTTTCAATCTCCTAGAGGTCAGGAGTTGCTTAAAAAACACGGATATCCAACCAAAAGATTAGATACGGTAATTCTTATTGATGAAAAAGGGTTACATACACATTCTGATGGTTTTTTAAAGATTGTATCCAAAATCCCAAGATGGAAACGTGTTGCCGCATTACTGGCATTTGTCCCTAGGATGCTTCGTGATGGAATATACAAACTAGCTTCTCGTAATCGAGTAAAATGGTTTGGGCAATCACAGAGTTGTACAATAAATTTTAGATAAGTATTCTCTTTACTTTATATTTTAAGTCAAAAAACAGTTTAGAAAGAATCATTACATTTGGGTGTATACTTCACATCGATCTACATGATTTTTTTTAAAAAACAGTTACTTTTATATCATATCCTTTTTTTCGTATTTCTTTCTTCAATAGCCTCAAATATTGATGCACAAGAATCAAATTTTAATATACCCGATAGTCTAATACATAAAACACCAGAAGAACTGGTGGATTTGATTAAGTCTTCTGATGCTTCAGACAGAGAGTTTTATGAAAAAATGTTAGAAGGTTTTCATAAGAATGATTCAGTTAGTGCCAAGCTATATCTTCGATTGGGATTTTTTTTTTACCGAAAAGAAGATTTTAAAAGAAGTATTAAATATTCAAATAAAGTTCATGAAATAGGAGAGGAGCAAGATAATAAATACCTGTTATTTTGGAGCTATATATTAAATGGAGCTACATTTCTTAGAGAAGGAAAACATCAGAATTCATTTGACAATTATCACAAAGCAGAAAGAATTGCACAAAAAGAAGAAAATCTAGAAAATTTGATAATAGCAAATTCAGGCCTTGTACTGGTATTACATAAAATGAATCGATTAGATAAAGCTTTAGAAATTTCAAAAGAAATGCTGCAGTCTATTGATAAAACCTCTTTTAAAAACGGGATCGATCATGTTGCAATACTTACCAATGTCAATGAGGTATACTTAGATAAGAAACAATATGACTCTGTATTATATTATGCGAATAAAGGCATTAATATGAGCAAATCGCTTGACTATAAAGAAGGTCTTGTAGATTTATATATTAAAAAAGGGATTGTCTATTATTACAAAAAAGACTTTAATCTGGCTTTTGATAACTTAGAGAGAGCTAAAGATCTTTTGGAGGGTTATGAAATTGATAATGAGTTATTTCCAAAGGTGAAAGCCAATTATTATAAAGCAGCTTGTTATTATGAACAAGAACAATATGATAGAGCAATTTTTTATTTATGTCAAACAATGGGTTTCATAAAGGTAAATGATTTAAGTAAACTACCCGTAATCCAATCACATCTGTTATTGGCCAATTGTTATTTTAAAAAGAAAGATTACGAGGAAGCTCATTATTGGGAAAGTATATATGTGAAATTAAATAGTAAGTATCAAGAAGATAAAGACAAGACAGTAGATACAATTTATGAAAGAGAAACGGAGAAATTTGAGGAAGAAATAACACAATTGAAAAGTAAAGAAAGCGTCGTAAGCTATTTGTTAATCACTTCGGTTACAATTTCTTTGGGGTTACTACTTATAGGATATAGGTATTATAAAAAGCAACAATCTAATAAAATAGTGTTCTTAGAATTACTTGAAAAAGTTAAGCTTTTAGAATTAGAAAAATATAAAAAAGAAACAAAAAAGAGTAGTACAGCAATTGTAATTGATGATGATAAAATCAATGAGGTGCTTAAAGGTTTGGATAAGTTAGAGCGTCAAGAATATTTTTTAAAATCTGAATGTAATTTAAGAACAACTGCAAAAAAGGTAAAAACTAATTCAACTTATTTAACTAAAATTATTCATATTCATAAGGGTAAGAATTTTAATGATTACCTGACCGATTTAAGGATTGAGTATGCGTTACAGCGATTAAAAAATGATAAAAAATTCAGAGCGTTTTCTGTCAAATCTATTGCTGCAGAAGTAGGGTATAAAAGTGATGATGCTTTTGCAAAACGTTTTAAAGCAAAAACAGGCTTAAACCCATCGTATTATATCAAGAATATAGAAAAGCTACAATAAGAAAAATAAGATTACTAAAAGTATATAAAAAACAACCCGTTTTTGTCTAATAAAGGGTAGGTGTATTGTGATTAGTGCTCCAGAAAAAATATATTTCAATAAGAATATATATGGGGGATTCTGAAAACCCATAAAAGAGTAAGAAGTATAAACTAAATTATATTGTTTATGAAGCAACAACAAAAAAACAAATTCAGCTTAAAAAAACTAACTATTGCTAGAATCAATGTAAATGCTATGAACCACATCAAAGGTGGAAGCAGCTTACCTTCAGGCACTAGGCATACAAATGATAAACCTTGTCTAGCGGATGATTGATTAACTAGAAATTATAGAATAAAAACCTTGAATATTTAACAAGGTATTTTTACAACCCTGTTTTAGATAAAACAGGGTTGTTTTGTTTTTTATCAACTTATTTCCAATCTACTTTAGTATCAAAATCAAAGAAGTGTCGACAACTGATTTTTGATAAGGGGTAACCGAAAACCTTTGTATAGAGTAGGTGTATTTTTAAAAACTATATAATGAAAAAATCATTAAAAAATTTAGAGCTTAACAAACAAAAAATAAGCAATTTAAGTCTTAATAAGGTGAAAGGTGGAAATCTAGCAACGGGTTACCTATGCGGTAATACTGCTAGAACAGGCACAAATGGAGTGCCTGTATGTATGAGACACTAATAATGTAACAAACATTCCCTGAGGTTTTTACTTCGGGGATTTTGTTTTTTAATTGTACCTCAGAGTATGTAAGATTGCATTTTCATTTCAACTAAAAAAACAGTTGAGAAAGAATCAGTACATTTGGAATCTATACTACACGTCCAATAGAATGATTTTTTCTACAACAAAAGGTTTATCATTATATCTACTTCTTCTTATATCAATTGTTACGCTAACGATTTCAAAAGTGCAAGCTCAGGAAACTAGCCTTGGTGTACCAGATAGTCTACAAAATAAAACTCCAGAAGAGCTTACTAAGTATGTAAAAAATGCAAATATGGGTGAAGCATTTTTTTACGAAAATATCATTCAACATAAGTATAGTAGTAAGATAAATGTCCCATTATATCTAGAGTTAGGAAGGCGCTTTTATTTTGAAGGCAACTATAAGAAATGCCATAAATACCTCAATATCGTAATTGAAGAAGCCAGGCAATCAAAAAATAATGAAGCTGTATGTGTAGCCTCCTTAATAAAGGCTAACGCATTTATGTTAGACGGAGAGCAGCAAAAAGCATTTGAGCTTTATAATTTGGCACTGGATATCTCAAAAAAACAGGGTGATCTAAACCGTGAAATAATAGCGAATTCAGGCTTAATGGTAGTTTTAAGCAACATGAATCAATTAGATAAAGCTATAGAAGTTTCCCGAAATATAATAGAAGACGTAAAAAGATCATCATATAAAAACAAGAAAAACCATGTAAGGTTGTTAAGCACTATTAATGAAGTGTTTTTGACAGCAGAGCAATATGATTCTGTACTGTACTATGCTAATGAAGGAATTAGAATTGGTGATTCTTTAGGTTTTAAAGAAGGAATAACAGATTTATATGTTAAAAGAGGAACAGCTTTTTATTATAAAGGAAACTGCACTAAATCCCAAGAGGAGTTATTTAAGGCTAAGGAACTTTTAAACCAAAATGAACTGAAGAGTGATTTTCATCAAAAAGTAAATACAAATTATTTTTTAGCACGCTGTGATTATGATAAAGGATTATACGATAAGGCAATACTTCATTTGCAAACTACAGTAAACACTTTAAAAGAGGAAGACTTTAACAAACTACCCGTTATTCAGTCTTATTTGTTGTTAGCTAATTGTTATGGAAAAAAAGAAAATTTTAAAGAAGAATCGTATTGGCTAAACCAATACAGACTTTTAAAAGAAAAGTATCAAAAAAATAAAGATAAAACTGTAAATAAAATTTTTGAAAGAGAAGCTAAAATCTTAAAAAAAGAGAGGGATGAAGTTACCAGAGAAAAAATTAAGGAACAAAGAACCAAAAATTATTTATTGGTAGGGATACTTATTATTTCTTTAGCACTGGCTATTGTTGTTTTCAGATATATTAAGAGACAAAAATCAAATAGAATATTATTTAATGAATTAGTTGAAAAGATAGATAATTTAGAAACTCAAGAAAAAGACCTGAATTTAGCATCCAATGAAAAAAGTAAAGAAATTATTATAGATGATGATACTGTGGTGGATATCCTAAAAAGGTTAGATAAATTAGAACAACAAGAATATTTTTTACGATCGGATTGTAATCTAAGATCTATTGCCAAAAGGATAAAAACTAATGCTACTTATTTATCGAAAATTATCAATACACATAAAGCAAAAAATTTTAATGACTACATTAATGATCTTAGGATTGAATATGCATTAAAGCGACTAAAAAACGATAGGAAATTTAGATCTTTTTCTGTTAAATCCATTGCTACAGAAATAGGATATAAAAGTGATTACTCTTTTGCTAAACATTTTAAGGCCAAAACGGGTCTAAATCCTTCGTATTATATTAAAAACATTGGAGTGGTAGAGGAAAAAAAGATATAAAAATCTGCTTAAATAACACCCCTAATTTAAACAAAATAGGGTTTGTTCTTTAGAATAACATTATGATAAGAATTATATTTCCAAAGAAATACAATTGTAAAACAGGTGTAATTCTGAAAAACCATAAAAGAGTAAGAACGAATTAAATTATGTATTGATGAAAAACAAGAATAACAAACAGATCAACTTAAAAAAACTAACCATAGCAAGGATTAATCAAAATTCGATGCGTAAGATTAAAGGAGGAAGTACTCAGTTTACAGACCCTAATTTTATACAAACTATAAGACCACATCTTTGTGATAATACAATACCTTAGGATTTATTTTTGATATATAATTAGCCCTGTTTTTACAGGGCTTTTTTTATACCCTATTTTGTTTAATCTAAGGAGATCTTGTTTTTTGATTTGTGTTTTACGCGCTACTTTGGCTTCAAAATCAAAGCATTGTTAACAACCGATTTTGATAAGGGAATACCGAAAACCTTGTAACAGAGTAGGTAGTATTTTTTAAAATTAATATCATGAAAAAATCATTGAAAAATTTAGAACTTAAAAAACAAACGATTAGTAGATTAGAGCAAAATACGGTTAGAGGTGGAGGAGGTCCTTTTCAATCACAGTTTGCTTATTGTGAATCCATTGTACAGGCAAATACACAAATACCTTGTCACATTAAATAAGATTATAGGTTTATGGAAAAGATCTTTCACAAGGACGAAAGATCTTTTCTTTTTTTATAAATCGTTGTTTTTGATACATTCACTTATAAATGAAATGAGCAAGCTCATATTTGCTTAAAACGTATAGATGACCCCTAAGCCACTCTGTATATATCAAGAAGGTATTTAATTCCTTAATTAATGAATGGAATCATTACATTTGAGTAGTTAATTTATACGCTCGTAATGTTTTCTAATGTTAGTTTTTTTTCTTTAGTTATTGTTTTTTTAGAAATCCTACCTATTTGTATTAATAACGGATCTAGTGCTCAACAGGCAGTTCCAGATGATCTACAAAATAAAACTTTAGAAGAATTAGTAGAACATATTAAAAGTTCCTCTTCAGAAGAAACCAGCATATATGAAGAAGTACTTTTGATATATCCCGATATAGATATAAACATCGCTAAAAAGTATTATGAATTAGGTCATTTTTTTTATAACAAGGAAGCTTATAAGAAAAGTAAAGAATACTTGGATAGAACTATTTTAATATCCAAAAAATTAAATAAGGATACCTTATTGAGTAAGGCATATAGTCTAAAAGGACATGTCTATCTCCGTGAAGGAGATAATCAAAATGCTTTAGAATCATATTATTCTGCTATTGAGATTTCAAAAAGAACAAAGGATATTGATCGAGAATTAATAACTAAATCAGGCCTTATTGTAGTCTTAACAAGAATGAATCAGTTAGATAAAGGGCTAGAAGTATCTAGGTATATGCTAAAAAACATTGATAAATCATCATTTGTAAATAAAATAAACCATGTGCGGATTTATACTACGATTAACGAAGTTTATCTAGGAAAAGAGATGTATGATTCGGTATTTTATTATGCAAATGAAGGAATACGGATGAGTAAATCATTGGATTTTAAAGAAGGACTCCTAGATTCGTATATAAAAAAAGGAATGGTTTTTTATTATAAAAAGAGCTATGATCAGGCACTATCTTATTTATTAAAATCAGAACATATTTTAGATACTGGTGCTGTCAAAAACAAGTTTTTTCCAATGGTTAATACCTGTTATTTTATTTCGAGCAGCTATTATCAACAAAAAAAATATGATAAAGCAATTGCCTATGCACGTAAAATTATTGATCAATTAGAAAATAAAAACACAAACAAAGTCCCAGTTATTCAATTACACCTGTTATTGGCAAATTGCTATAGAGCAAAAAAAGACTATAAGCAGGCTTTATTTTGGAATGATGAGTATGTAAGATTGAATAAATATTATCAAAAAAACAAAGACAAAACGGTAAATAGAATCTATCAAAATGAAGCTGATACCATGGAAACGGAAATTAGCACTTTGAAGAAACAAATTAAAAAGGAGGATATAATCAAGAATACTGTAGGGATTGTACTTGGTTTATTACTAATGATAGTTGTCTTTGTATACTTTAAAAAGCAAAAAACAAATAAGATAATATTTAATGATTTAATCAACAAAATAGATGAATTAGAGTCTAAAGAAATTGTTCAGAAAGTAGCTGCTAAAATGATTAATATAGATGATCAAAAAGTAAATGATGTTCTTAAAAGGCTGGAAAAGTTGGAGAAACAAGAATATTTTCTAAAATCTGAATGCAATTTAAGATCCGTTGCAAAAAAAGTAAAAACTAATTCCACATATCTAACTAAAATTATTCATATTCATAAAGACAAAAATTTTAATGACTACCTAACAGATTTAAGAATTGAGTATGTGCTTAAGCGATTGAAAGATGATAAGAAATTCAGATCGTTTTCGATAAAGTCAATTGCAAAAGAGATTGGGTATAAAAGTGACAACTCATTTAATAAACATTTTAAAGCAAAAACAGGACTTAATCCGTCCTATTATGTGAAAAATATAGAGAAATTAGAAACAATCTCGTAATGGATTATTTACAGTAAAATAAGAAGCGCAAATTAGATGATTTGCGGTGTGTAAATTATGATTAAAAACCTATAAATATTATATTTCATTAAAGGATATTATGATATCCCAGAAGTAATTTTAAAATATATATCTCGCATTTAATTATTTATGAAACACAAGCAAATAAACAAAATCAGTCTTAGAAAGCTTACTATAGCTAGAATAACGGTATCAGAAATGACTAAGGTTAAAGGAGGTAGCAGTTCTCCCACAGAAGAATATTATGATTCTCATATAAAGTGTACTGATGGTAACAGTCCATAGTTTAAATCAATAATCATTTGTAGAAAGAAGTCAAAAAATTATACGTTTGATTTTAGCACCGCAGTTTGTCTAAACTGCGGTGTTTTTGTTTTTATGCATCTAAGTTCTATCCTACTTTAGTCTTGTTAATATTTAACAAGGGCAAACCGAAAACCTTAAAAAGAGTAGGTGTATTTTTAAATTAATATCATGAAAAAATCATTAAAAAAATTGGAGCTTAACAAACAGACGATTAGCAATTTTAACCTTCGTAAAGTAAGAGGCGGTAGTGACACTGTTATTGGTTGTTATGGAGGTAATGTTTCTGTTAATGTTTGTGGAAACTCCGTACCAGTAGCACAAGGAGGAATAGGATGTCACGCTAAATAATTAACAGAGAAAAAATTTATGAAGTTATAATTTTTTAGAATGTTCAATGGTTCTAAAATGTATGATCGCATAAATTTCAATTTCCCTAAGATCTGATCTTAGGGAAATTTTAGTTTTTTGATGACCCAAAGAGATAAATAATTTAATTTTTATAAGCATTATAATTGCAGCATTCATTCCTAATCTATAATAGGGCTTATCAAGTTTTTTTATTACCCTATTTTGTCTAATCTAAGGAAGCGTAACTTTTATCCTTTATAACTACTATCTACATTAGTATCAGAATCTAAATGTTGTTAGCAATTGATTTTGATAAAGGGTACACCGAAAACCTTGTAATAGAGTAGGTATTATTTTAAAATTAATATCATGAAAAAATCATTAAAAAACTTAGAGCTTAAAAAACAAACGATAAGCAGATTAGAACAAAACTCTGTAAAAGGAGGTGGATTTCTTTCTTTTGTTTTCTGCCCTTCCAGGAGACCACAGGATAGTTGTTATCCTCCAGGAGGACAATGCTTATAGTATTAGAAAAGTGAAATGCTTTAGATTTATGCTAGTTCTGTTGTGTATTCTATGGTAATTCATCAGTTTTGTTTAACAAGTTTATTCATGACTATTTTTGAAGCTGTCTAGAGATAGACAGCTTTGATATATTCTTATAAAAAATATGACTAAAGAAGATCGCTTATTAAAGAAATTAGAGCAAATTAATTTGCAACTAAGTACCCATTATCAAAACAATGAGCATGTAGGAGTGCTTTCGGGAATTTCAGGAATATCTTTATTTCATTTCTATTATTCCAGGTATATGGAAAATGAACAGGTTGCGGATATCGGAGTCGATATGATATCTGAAACAATACAACGAATTAATGATGGATATTCTTTTCCAACTTTTTGTACTGGTATTGCTGGAGCAGGATGGGTATTAGAATTATTGAGTGAAGAGGAGTTTATTGATATAGATAACGATGATCTTTTATCTTCTTTAGATGAGTATCTTTTTAAAGCTACAAAAATAGATGTAACGAATGAATATTATGATTTTTTACACGGAGCTATTGGTAATGGATATTACTTTTTAAAAAGGTACCAAAATACAAAATCTGATGAGCTAAAGAATACATACAAAGAATATCTGATGTTCTTGATTTCTGCGTTAAAAAAATCTTCTAAAAAGGATAACCGGGGAATATGGTGGGATTATGAACTAAATAAAAAAGAGGAAATTATTGGAGCAAATCTAAGTTTGTCACATGGAATGGCAAGTATTATTAATTTTTTATGTAGGTTGTATTATTTCAATGACTTTAGAGCAGCTGTTGAAGAATTGCTACAAGGTTCAATAGATTTTATTGTACATAACAAATATGAGATTGAGGAGAATTCCTGTCTATTTCCTAGTTGGGTATATACAGGAATGAACGAATATGTAGGCAATAGATTAGCTTGGTGTTACGGAGATTTAGGATTAGGGATCTCATTATGGAGAGCAGGAGTAACCTTAAAAAATAATGAATACCAGAAACTGGCGATTCAAACTTTAAAACATGCCGCAAAAAGAAAAGATCCTGAAGAAGCAAGAATAAAGGATGCTGGATTATGTCATGGAGTATTCGGGATAATTAGGATTTTTAATTATATGTTTAAAGAAACTAAAGAAGAGATATTTAAAGAAACAGCAGATTTTTGGATGGATGAAGCGCTAAAAATGGATATTCATGAAAATGGACATGCTGGATATATGCAATGGAGAGGAGATCTACAAGAATGGAATAATGAAATTAATCTATTGGAAGGAACCGCAGGAATAGGTTTGTCTATAATATCTTATTTAAGACCAGAGTTAACCAAATGGGACGAATGTTTAATGATAAGCTAATAGCAAAGTAGAAAAGAACTATGAATTATAAGAATTTTCCAAAGTATGTGTTACGTACTCCATTGTTTCCTTTCTCTTTCTATAAAAAACTTACTCAGAATACGACACTTGAAGAAGAAGAGCTGAAAAAAGTGTGCTCTGATGATATTATAAAAGAGGCGATTTTTTTAGCATCTCCGTCACTATACCAAGAATTTGAGAAATGGCTAAAAGGACATATTAAAGAAAAGGCAGCATCAGAACGCATCATGCATGCAGTATTAAAGTATATAAGTAGAATGTCTTCGCGTTGTACACCGTTTGGTCTTTTTGCAGGAACCACAGTTGGTAAGTTTTCTGATAAAACACATATAGAGCTTTTAGATAAATCCAAAAACAAACGTCATACACGTTTAGATATGAACTATCTGGTAGCATTATCTCAAGATATTGTAAAGGATAAAGTAATAAGGGATCAACTATTGTTTTATCCTAATACCAGTATTTATAAAGCAGGAAAACAACTTAGATACGTAGAATATACGTACGTAAAAAGTAGAAGAGTACATCACATTGTTGCTGTAGAAGATTCCGAATATTTGCAAAAAATAATTAGCAATGCAGTAAAAGGATCTTTGCTTAGCGATTTAGCAGTTTTATTGGTAGATGATGATATCACTATAGAAGATGCAAGTGGTTTTATAGATCAATTAGTTGAGAGTCAATTATTAATTAGTGAACTCGAACCTTCGGTTTCTGGGCCAGAGTTTTTAGATCAGTTATTACCAGTGCTAAAAAAACTGTCTGGTACCGAACGTTTTATTTCAGAACTAGAAAATACTTCAAATACTCTTACCCATATTGATGAGAATATCGGAAATGCAGCATTAGAATACGTTACACTAAGCGAATCATTAAAAAAGTTAGAAACTGATTTTGAGCTAAAATTTATGTTTCAAACAGATATGACTTTATTGCATAAAAGCAATACAATTAGTAATGAAACAATAAGAAAAGTAAAAAAAGGGCTGTCATTACTCAATAAGTTGACTTTGTCGCCAAAGGAAACCTTAATTTCTAGATTTGGAATGGCGTTACATGAGCGATATGAAAACAGGGAAATTTCCCTATCCAAGGCGCTGGATGTAGAACTGGGAATTGGATTTTTGCAAAATACAGATTCTGGTGATGTAAGTGAACTTGTAGATGATCTAATCTTACCATATAAAGAAGAAAAAGCAGCAGCTAGAGATGTAAAATGGTCTCCAATTCATTCAATTCTTCATAAAAAATTAATTGAATGTATAAAAGAGCAGCAGAAGGTTCTTATAATAGATGATAAGGATTTTGAGGACTTTGAAGAAAATTGGGAAGATTTACCAGATACCATTTCGAGTATGGTAGAATTGGTAAATATCGATGGCTCTGAAAAAATAGTAATGTCTAGCTGTGGAGGTTCTAGTGCTGCAAACTTATTAGGACGATTTTGTCATGGAGATCAGGAGTTAGATGCTTATACTAAGGAGATTATTGATTTAGAGGAGATAATGAATCCTGATAAGGTTCTTGCAGAAATTGTACATCTTCCAGAATCACGTGTTGGAAATATTCTTATGAGACCTGCTTTTAGAAAATACGAAATACCATATTTGGCAAAGTCAATTTTAAACAATGAAAATCAATTGCTATTGGATGATTTGATTATCTCTGCAGATCATTCAGGAAAAGTTACTTTAAGATCTAAAAAACATAATAAAAATGTTGTACCGCATTTAACTAATGCACATAATTTTTCGGCCAATGCCTTACCAATTTATCAGTTTTTAGCCAATATGCAAACACAAAATCTGCGAGGAGGAATAAGTTTTGATTGGGGCCCTTTTGCAGGAGAATATGAGTTTTTACCAAGAGTAGAATATAAGGATGTTATAGTATCCAGTGCCACATGGAATGTCTCAGTGTCTGAAGTAGATATGCTGGTAAAAAACATGAGTGACGAAGATTCATTTAGTAATCAGCTGCAAAAATTTGTAACAGATAAAAACCTACCACAATTTGTACTTCTTGTAGACGGTGATAATGAGTTGTTGATTAATACTAAAAACAATACCTCGATGAAAATGCTATTAACAACTGTAAAAAAGAGAGATCGATTTATACTTTCAGAATTTTTGCATGCTGATGGTGAAATAGTAAAAAGAGGAGAAGATGTATATACAAATCAGGTAGTTATGTCATTTTTTAACGAGAAAAAAATAAAAAACACACAGAATTAATGGATGATGTACAAAGATCTTTTATCGTAGGTAGTGAATGGCTATACTATAAAATCTATACTGGACCCAAAACATCAGATCTGGTTTTAACTGAAATTATTAAACCTGTCGCTTCATCTTTATTAGAAAATAATAATATTGATCAATGGTTTTTTATCCGATATAATGACCCAAAACATCATATTCGTGTTAGATTTCATTATAATTCTCCAGAGAATGTTGCTAAGATTATTAATTCGTTATCTGGTCCACTGAAAAAGTTTGTTGATGAAGATTTAATCTGGAAAATACAGTTGGACACCTATCAAAGAGAGCTAGAAAGATATGGTCTAAAAACTATGAAACAATCTGAAGAGCTTTTTTTTCACGAGAGTATTATGATTACTGATTTTTTGGACTTGATTGATGGCGATGAAGGAGAAGAATTAAGATGGTTATTTGGTGTAAGAGCAATAGATCAAATGCTTAGTGATTTTGACTATGATGAAGATCAAAAACTAGTGTTGATGGAAAGATTGAAAACAGGTTTCGGAGTTGAGTTTGGGATGAATAAAAATCTCAAAAAGCAAATGGATAAGAAATTCAGAAATGAACATGAAAAAATAAAAAGTTTTTTAAGTTTCAAAAGAGAAAACAACCCAGATTACGCACCTATTTTGGATGTTTTGGAAACAAAAAATAAAAATAGTGCTCCTATAATTAAGGATGTCTTATCTGTAGTAAATACATCCCAGTTAGATGATCTTATGGGCAGCTATATTCATATGCTTATGAATAGATTATTTAGATCTAAAAACCGTTTACATGAAATGGTAATCTATGATTTATTATATCGAACATACAAAGTAGCATGGGGAATTAGAAAGTTCAAAAAAACCTAAAACATTTTATAAAAATTTGATAAACAGGGTTTTGTAGTGATGTCAAGTACTAAGATCTTAGCACCCTATTTTGGATTAAATAGGGTGCTTTCTGTTGTTTTGAACCTAAGTTGTTGTTTTCTTTGATTGTATAATTACTAAAACAATATCAAATGAAAAATTATGTAAAAAGTATTTTGTTACTAATCTCAATGATGTCATTTACTATAAGTTGTACCACAGAGAACATTGATGAAATTAGTCAGATTGAAGATAAATCTACAGATGAAGGTACAGGTAAAGGAGAAACAGAAGGTTCGGGAACGTATAAAGGAGAAACTGATGGAACAGGTAAATCCAGTGATGAAGGAACTGGACGTAGAGGTGAATCTGAAGGAACAGGAGCTCATAAAGGAGAAACCGATGGAACGGGTAAATCCAGTGATGAAGGTACAGGAAGAAAAGCAAATGGAGAAGGAGGGTCAAATTAACAGAAAAGGAAGTTATGAAATAGCGTATAGATCGGGTTTAAAAAGCGGAATCTATATGGTAGAAATCTTGATAAATGAAAAAAGACAAATGAAGAAATTAGTAGTTGAGTGACCCGAAGTTCTTTAGATTATTAAAGTTCAATAAAACATACTAAAACCATAACGTTAATAGACTGGGATTTCATCGTATTTTGTCGTAAATTTCAGTCTATCTCTTTAACAATGGGAATTACAAGAAGAAAATTTGTAAAAGACACTTCAATAGGAATGATGCTTATTGCACTTCATCCCGAAACTTATTTCCCCTATAATGCCGTCAGTACATATGATAATTCTCAAACAGATTTAATACACAACATTCGTTTACTCACAAGCACTCCGATTATAGAGATGAAAGAATTTTATATAAATAAATTGGGATTATCTGTACAATCAGAGAAAGATAATAAAGAGATCACTTTTATAGCAGGCAGATCTACTATAACTTTTATTAAAATAGATAATACTTTAGGTGATCCGTGGTATCATTTTGCGTTTAATATTCCTGAAAATAAAATTCTAAAGGCTAGAGCATGGCAGCTGAAACGCTCTGAGCTTATACCAACCCCTAAAAGATTAAGAGATCCTAAATTCCCTGATGATATAAGGCATTTTAGAAATTGGAATGCACACTCTGTTTTCTTTTTAGATCCTGCAGGTAATGTCTTAGAATATATAGCCAGACATAATTTAAAAAATGGTGACGAAGGAGATTTTTCTTCTAAGGATATCCTTAATATTAGCGAAATTGGCTTTGTAGTAGATGACCAAGAAAAAGAAGCACAAGAACTTCATTATAATCTGGGATTAGAAGTGTATCCCAGAAATAGCAATTTTTGGTGGTCTATGGGAAATGAAAATGGGTTGTTATTATGTCTTCCGAAGAGAATTTGGGGAGAAAATACAGATAACCCAAGAAGGTTTAATGTTTATGCAACCGAAGCCACTATTGTAGGAAGAACAGATAAAGAATATAGATTTTCGAACTTTCCGTATTGTGTAAATGTGATTAAAAATGAAATGTAGAATCGTTCTTGTTAAAACATGTTTTTTATTTGTTTTTTGTTTTTCCATAGTAATTATGACCTCTTGTAAGAGAGAAACTACGGCTACAACAATAATATCTGATGCTTTACAAGCTCATGGAGGCATAGAAAGGTGGAATAATACCGAAGAACTTTCTTATTTGAAAACTACCATATTGTATGATAGTTTAGGGAATATCGAAACGAAAATAGTTCAAAAACATAAAAATATATTCGGCTCTGAATTTGAAGCGCAAATACAATGGACGGAAGACACGATCAATAAAAAAGTAGTATTAAAAAATGATAAAGTTTCGGTTTATTTTAATGATGTACCTCAAACTGATCCCAAGCTCCAAGAAAAATATTATAAAGCTATTATCGCTGCTAACTATGTGATCTGGCAGCCATATAAGTTATTGGATAAAGATGTTATGCTTTCATATCAAGGAGAAGACACAATAGATGATAAAAAAGTGGATGTAGTGAAAGCCGAATACTTTAATGATGATGGATCACCTGCAAATACGTGGTGGTACTATTTTGATCAAAAAACAAATAGGTTAGTTGGTAATATGGTGCATCACGGTACCACATACAGTTATATTAAAAATCTGCAATACGAAAATCAAACAGGACTCTTTCTTAATGCTGAACGCAAAAGCTATATGACGGATAGTTTAAGAAATACAAAGTTCTTAAGAGCGCATTACTTTTATGAAGCATGGGAACGAAAATAATTTGATGTCTTGTTAAGAATTGGATTTTACCTTTAAAGCATCCGTTGGTTTTGGAACGAAATGCCCTTTTCCACCAGCTCTATCATCATCAAAGGTTACAGGTATATCATTATTAATGCTTCTTTCATCCCAAGTAAGGTGTTGAGTGCCATCATCTTTTTTGACCATAGTAATACAATCTTCTACAGGACAAACCAAAGAGCATAAATTACAACCAACACAGTTTTCTTCAATAATACTTGGGATTCTATTGGTGCGATCATCAGATAAAGCTATTGCTTGATGTGCTCCATCATCACAAGAAATATAACATAATTCGCATCCAATGCATTTGGTAGGATTGATTTCTGCAACTACTTTATGTTTCAGGTTTAAATGCTTCCATTCAGTAACATTCGGTAATGCTTTACCAGCAAAATCATAAATTGTTTTATAATTTCTTTCTTCCATAAATTGCCGTAATCCAGCTTCCATTTCACGTACAATTCCAAAACCGTAATGCATAACAGCAGTACATACCTGTACAGAAGTTGCACCAAGTAATATAAATTCTACAACATCTCGCCAAGTTTCAATACCTCCAATACCAGAAATAGGAACCTTACCAATTTCAGGATGTTGAGCCAAATCTTTAACCATATGCATAGCTATAGGTTTTACAGCAGGTCCACAATATCCTCCATTAGTACCTTTACCATCTACCTCAGGAAGTGGAGCGTATGTGTCCAAATCAATTCCGACAATACTTTTTACGGTGTTTATTAATGAAATGGAATCTGTTCCTCCTTGCACAGCAGCTAATCCAGGATCCGTAATATGAGAAATATTAGGAGATAGTTTAGTAATGACTGGAGTTTTTGCAGCGTCTTTAACCCACTCTACGATGGTTTTTAAAACTTCAGGTTCCTGACCAACGGCAGAACCCATTCCGCGTTCGCACATTCCATGAGGACATCCAAAATTAAGCTCAATTCCATCGGCTCCTGCGTTTTCAACATCTTTTATTATTTGTTCCCATTCTGCCCTACTTTCTACCATTAACGAGGCAATTACTGCATGATCAGGGAAGTACTTTTTGACCTCTTCAATTTCTCGAAGATTATCAGCCAAAGGTCGATCAGTGATCAGTTCAATGTTATTGAATCCCATCATTCTAGTGTTTCTATAATTAACAGAACCGTATCGGCTAGATACATTAACTACAGGAACACCTAGGGTTTTCCATACAGCGCCTCCCCAACCTGCTTCAAAAGCTTTCATGATTTGATACCCAGAATTTGTTGGTGGAGCAGAAGCCAACCAAAATGGATTAGGCGCTTTGATGCCTGCAAAATTTATTGATAAATCGATCATGTCTTTTTGTATCTGAATTAATTATGTAACCATTGATGTATTCCTTTTGCAGCCATTTTTCCGTCATAAGCAGCATTGACAACTTCTGCGCCACCATTAATGGCATCACCACCAGCAAAATATTTGGGATTTGTAGTTTGAAATGTTGTTTTATTTACTTGTATTCTTGTTTTACTATCTACTTCCAAATGATCGATGAGGTCATATAAACTTCCTAGTTTTGCTTGCCCCGTAGCTTTGATCACCATATCACAATGAATTACAAATTCACTACCCTCTATAGTTTGTATTCGACCGTTTATGGATTGTGTTTTTGCAAATTTCACACCTTCCACTTTGTCATTACCCAATATTTCAATAGGTGTTGTATGAAACAAACTTTTTACACCAGCACTAATTGCCAGGTCATACTCAAAAGCATAAGCGCCCATTTCTTCTTTAGATCTTCTATACGCTAAAACCGTTTTTTTTGCGCCCATTCTGGCCGATTCTGAAGCTGCATCCATAGCAGTATTTCCTCCTCCTATAACTACTACTTTATCGGGTACTGTTATCTTATGATGTTTAAGACGTAGCTCTTCTATGAATTCTACTGCACCAATAACATTTTCTTTATCTTCACCTTCTAAATGCAGTGTGGCAGTTTTTCCTAAACCAACGCCTAAGAAAACTGCATCATACTCAGACTCCAAAGCTTTCAATTGTTTTTTAGAAGTAATTTCATTGTTATATTTTATGTTGAATCCAAGTTGATTTTGTAAGTAATCTATCTCTTTTAAAACTTCTTCGTTGGTAATCTTATAAGGAGCAACACCGTGAACTGTTAGTCCAGAAGGTTGTTCTTTAGCTTCCAGAATATCAACATCATATCCTAAGGTCCTTAACTCACATGCGCAAGCGATTCCTGCAGGTCCAGCTCCAATGATAACAATTCTTTTACCGTTGGATACTCCAGCTTTAAAAATCGTTTTTCTGGAATCAATAATACTATTGGTCGCATAATTTTGTAATCTTCCGATCTGGATAGGAGGGACATCTTGATGATTATACACACAAGCACCTTCACATAACACGCCAGTAGGGCAAACGACTCCACAGGCATTTCCTAGCCAATTGGAATCAAATATAGTTTTTGCAGAACCAGTTACATTATCAGTATGTATTTGCTTGATAAATAATGGGATATCGATATGGGTTGGACAAGCTTGTATACAAGGAGCATCATAACAGAACAAACATCTGGAGCTTTCATAATAAGCTTCAGTATCATTCATTAATGGTTTTTTCTGCTTGAAATTCTTTTCAAATTCCGCTTCAGATTCTGGTCTTTTATATTCTGCCATATAATGATTTGTTATGCGTTATTAAAGAAGGGTTTAACTGTTGTACAAATTACTTATATCAGAGTTCAGTCAATTTATCATAAGTTTCTGGCCTTCTGTCTCTATAAAATTGCCAAGTCGATCGCACTTCATCAATTAAGTCTAGATCAAATTCTGAAACCAATAATTCATCATCATCACGAGATGCTTCGGCAAATATTTGTCCTCGTGGATCGACGAAATAAGATTGTCCATAGAATTTACCTAGATTCCATGGTTTTTCTTCTCCAACTCTATTGATACAACCCATAAAATATCCGTTAGCTGCTGCGTGAGCGGGTTGTTCTAATTTCCATAAATATTCACTTAATCCAGCTACTGTTGCTGAAGGATTATAAACAATCTCTGCTCCATTTAATCCTAATACTCTCGCTCCATCAGGAAAATGACGATCATAACAGATATAGACACCTACTTTTGCATATTTAGTTTGAAAAACGGGATACCCCATATTTCCTGGTTTAAAAAAGAACTTTTCCCAGAAACCTGTGGTATGTGGGATATGATTTTTTCTATACTTCCCTAAATAGGTGCCATCTGCATCAATTACTGCAGCAGTGTTATAAAATATGCCTGCTTGTTCTTTTTCATAGATCGGAACAATAATTACCATATTGTATTTTTTGGCGAACACCTGCATTTTTTCGGTAGTTGGCCCAGGAACGGGTTCAGCAGAGGCATACCATTTTTTATCTTGGCCAGGACAGAAATATGGAGTGTTGAATATTTCTTGTAGACATAGGATTTGAACACCTTGTTTTCCAGCTTCCTCAATATATGGAATATGTTTATCATACATGGCTTGCATAATTTCCTTAATGCTGCCTTCTCCTTCCGTCATAGGAAGACTCATTTGTATCAATCCTGATTTTACTGTTCTTGGCATAGTTTAAAACATTTAAGAGTAGTTTAATTAAGAGTTACAAGTTGTTTAGAACGGTACTCAAATTACTTTAGAGGTTTTACCTCTTCTAATAAATTTTCCAAAACCTGGTTGTAATTTACAGGTCTCATTTTCGATAGCGATTTGCCCTCGTAGAATCACAGTTTCGGTTTTTCCGATTACTTTCTGCCCTTCGTATGCAGAGTAGTCACAATTCATATGGTGTGTTTTTACCGAAATAGTATGTTCTTTTGTAGGATCAAATATTACAATATCTGCATCACTACCGACAGCAATAGTACCTTTTTGAGGGTACATCCCAAAAATCTTTGCTGCATTGGTAGCACTAACTTCTACAAATTTTGTAAGTGATATTTTACCTGCATGTACACCTTCAGAATATAATAATTCTATACGATGTTCAATCGCAGGATGGCCATTTGGAATTTTAGAGAAGTCATCTTTTCCCATATTCTTTTGTTCCCACATAAACGGGCAATGATCAGTTCCGACCACTTGAACTAATCCTTGATTGATTCCAGACCATAGAGCTTCCTGATCCTTTTTTTCTCGTAACGGAGGACTCATTACCCATTTTGCACCTTCAAAATCTTTTTCATACAAAGACGCGTCCAATACAAGATACTGGGTACAGGTTTCTACAAATACTTTTTGATTGCGCTGTGTAGCCTTTCGAACCGCATTTAATGCACCTTCGCAGGTCATATGTACAATATAACCAGGACAATCCGTATAATGAAGCATGTCTGCAAATCTAGCAGATGCTTCGGCTTCGGTTACTTCAGGCTGAGATAGATAATGATACAATGGAGATAAATTACCTTCTGCTCGATTTTTAGCAATTAATGAATCGATCATATCGCCATTCGTAGCATGTACAGTGACCAAGCCTCCATGTTTTTTTACTACTTTCATGAGTTGTACCATCTGTCCATCATCAATCATCAAAGCTCCTTTATATGCCATGAACGTTTTAAAAGATGATATCCCTTCATCTTCTATCATCTGTACAACTTCTTTTGCAGTAGTATCATTAAAATCAGTAACTGCCATATGGTAAGAATAATCACCTATCGCTTTTCCTATTGATTTTTGTTGCCAAGTTTTTAAGGCATTATGTAAAGTATCTCCTTGAGTTTGTAGAATAAAATCGATTACCATTGTAGTACCTCCATGTAGAGCTGCCCTGGTTCCTGTTTCATAATCATCGCTTGAATAGGTTCCCATAAAAGGCATATCTAGATGCACATGAGGATCAATTCCTCCAGGAAACACTAATTTATCAGAAGCATCAATAATTTTATCAGCTTTATATGGTAAATTTTGACCTATTGCTACTATTTTTTCTCCTTCTACATAGAGATCCGCTAGATATGTTTCTGCGGCAGTTACAATGCGTCCGTTTTTTATTAGAATCGACATGTCTTTGTTTGTGTGAATTTTACATGTATTGGATTTTGAATCCAAAAACTTCTTTGACGCCTATGAATAACAAGTTTAAGAGCGTCTATTTTCTAAATTTACAATTTTTTTCAATCAATATTACCTGTATGTGGCTCATTTTCTGGTTTTTGTTTTGTTGTAGCTAAACTTACTACTACACCAACTAGTATAGCTAGAATGAATGAAGGGCCTAATTCGCCAAGTTCATCAAAATAAACACCTATAGTATCTAATGAAGTCATCCCAAATTTAAAAAAAGGCACAGATAGAAAACCAGTTATCATGGAGGCAATAGCTCCTTTTTCTGAAAATTTATTCCAAAAAACAGAAAGAATGATTGTAGGGCAAAATGTTGCTGCGATACCAGACCATCCGAAAATAACGAACCAAAAAATAGTTCTACCAGGAGTCGTAATTGCTACTATCATCGCAATTATAAGCGCAAATACTGCTAAAACAAAAGTGATTATTCTTGAAATATTAGCGAGTTGTTTTTCGGATTTGTTAGGTTTAAAAATTTGTTGATAGAAATCTCTGGAAATAGCACTGGATGCTACAACCAAAAGAGAATCAATTGTAGACATGATTGCAGATAAGACAGCTGCAATGTATACACCGATTAAGGTGAGCGGCATGATTCTTTCTACTAGCATGGGTAATACATTTTGCGCTCCATTTCCTAAAATTTCTTCAGGATTAGCATCTAATGAAGTCAGGAGATATCTTCCGAATATCCCGATTAAAACGGCACATGAATCCGTTAGTATAGTAAATACGATGGCTACCCAGCGTCCTTTTTTAATTTCAGAAACATCCTTAATAGACATAAAACGAACAAATAATTGGGGTGATCCCATAAAACCCAATCCAATACATGCAAATCCTAAAATGGTAAAGAAATTGAGCATTGTAAATCCGCCATCTCCCCAAATGTTTAGAAAAGAAGGATCCAGTTTTGTCAACTCATTAGAAATGGAAATTTCTGAACTAATGGAATAATAGGCAACAATTGGTAATGCTACTAAACCAAGTAGCATAATTAACCCTTGGAAAAGATCAGACCAAGCAACGGCAACAAACCCTCCAGAAAAAATGTAGGCTAAGACAATCAGAAAACCAACAACGGCTCCTGTAAAATAATTCCATCCCAGGAATGACTCGAATGCAGAACCAGTTGCATCGATTTGTGCACTCACATAAATAACAACAAATAAAGAAAGTGCTGTTGCTGCTACAATTCGTAAGGTATGTGTTGAGGATTTAAATCGGCTTACCAAATAATCAGGAATAGTTATAGAATTGTATTTGTCTGACAACACCTTAAATTTTTCAGCCATAAAAAACCATGAAACGGCAACGCCCAGAACTTCACCCAAAACCACCCAAAAAGCAGAAACACCAACCATTGCGCCTAATCCTGTAAGCCCTAATAATAACCATGCAGATTCTCCAGTGGCTCTGGCAGAAAATGCCACAACCCAAAACCCCAGTTTTTTTCCTCCTACATAGTAATCTTTGGTTGTTTTTATTCTTTTGGAGGCAAAATACCCAATCATGAAAAGGATCGAGAAGTAAAGAAATAGTATGGTATATTTTGTAATCAAAATTAATTATGTTTTTGTTTCATTAGAAAATAGTACAATACGAATGAGATGATAAATCCAGTAAACCATGATAATGAATACAAGAACTCTAGTTGTGGTACCCAATATCCAATTAAGGCTAAAAACACACCAATAAAAAGAGCGATCATTGCAGCTTTATTGAAACCAGCTTTTCCATAAGAATATATTCCTTGTTCTTTATATAATTCTGCTAATTCTAGTTTCTTTTTTCTTATCAAATAATAATCGGCAATCAATATTCCTAAAACAGGGCCCAATAATCCGCTAACAAAAATTAAAAATCCAGAAATTTCATTAAGCAACCACCAAGGAGCTATTAAGATTCCGATGATTCCTGTAATAATACCTCCCATTCTAAAGCTAATCTTTTTAGGCCATAGATTCGAAAAAGCGTTGGAAGGTGCGATAACATTGGCTGCAATATTGGTACTTAATGTTGCGATAAGCATAAAAACTTGTGCAATAACAACCACTGTTGGACTCTTAAATTTTGAAATTAGTGAAACTGGATCCCATGGCGCATCATCCGCAATTAAAATATCTTTGAAATTGATAATTGCAGCACAGGTTACAAAGATCCCTACAAATGAGTATAACATCATCGTGGCGGGAAGACCTACAAACTGACCAACTACCTGATCCTTTTGAGTAGATGCAAAACGCGTTATATCGGCTATACTTATGGACATTGTTGCCCAAAAACCAACCATAGCAGTTAGCCACAACAAATAACTCCAGAGTTTACTTTCTGCTTGATTCGAATTTGATAACATAACCTTAGCAGAAACTATGCTCGACAATACAGGAGTACTATCTTCTATATTTCTAAATTGAAGTTGGATCTTTTCTTTACCAGATATAATGTTTTCGGTACTTTCTATTGCTGTGATTGGGATAGGTTGTTCAGTAAAAATAGTCCAATTGTTTTTCTCATCAGAAATGATCTTATACTCGTCAACTTTTAGGTTTCCTTCTTTATCTTTTAAAGATTTTAACGTAAGAAATAGTGTATTATCCTTTTCGGTAATGGTCGCTGCCGTATATTCTAGTTGTTGGCTTTGTTTTAATACAATAGATGCTCCACCAGCTTCAGTATAGCTCCAATAAATAAGAGCTAACCCTATAAGAACTAAAATAGGTGCTGAATAGGTTTCTAGCCATTTGATACTTTCTGTTCCTTTCCAAATAAAGTAGATGTTGATGAGCCAAAATATACCAAAACCAACAAACTTTCCTACTGATAGCCCTAGTTCAGCTTGAGTACCCATAATTGCATGAAAAATAGCATAGATAGCCAATCCACCGATCCAGGTTTGTACTCCAAACCATCCACAAGCGATAATACCTCTTGCTACCGAAGCTAAATGAACACCTTTGATACCAAAAGCTGCACGGCCAATTACAGGAAAAGGAATACCGTATTTTACTCCTGCATGACCATTTAGAACCATTGGGATGGTAATAATCAAATTTGCTAATCCTATAATAATCAGCGCTTCATACCAATTTAAACCTGTTTTGATCATATACGATGCTAACAAGTAGGTAGGAATACAAACTGCCATGCCTACCCAAATTGCTGCTAAATGCCATTTACTCCAGGTTCTGTTTTTGGATAAAACAGGAGCCAAATCTTCACTGTATAATGGTGATTGAGAAACATCTTCACGTAATTCTACTATATCCTTACTCATATACCTAATTACAATATTGATCAGCAATGGCAATTGCTTGTGAAACAATTTCTAATCCTTCATCAACTTCTTCTTTGCTTACATTTAAAGGTGGTGCAATAAAAATCCAATTCCACCGAACAAATGTAAACATGCCTAACTCTCTAATTTTTGCCGCCATATTATGAGTTACTTCCATTTGATCTGGCGCAGCATTCCAAGGAGTTGTCGGTTCTTTGGTTTCACGATTTTTAACCAATTCAATACACCCTAATAATCCTGTATTTCTGAAATCTCCAATGGATGGATGTTTAGTTTTTAGTTTTTCGATTTGTGCTTCAATATAGACTCCCATTTTGGCTGCTTTATTAACTAAGTCTTCTTCTTCAATGATTTTAATATTTGCGAATGCGGCAGCGCAAGAAGTTGGATGAGCTGAGTATGTTAATCCTAGAATCATTGGATTGTCATTAAAATGATTCGCAATAGTATCAGTAACCGTCATAGCGCCAAGAGGCAGATAACCAGAAGTTAGTCCTTTGGCCATACACATGATATCAGGAGTAACATTATGATGATCAATACCAAACATTTTACCCGTTCTACCAAAACCACTCATCGTTTCATCGTCTATTAATAGAATATTGTAGGTATCACACAGTTCTCGTACCTTTTTTAAATACATTGGAGGGTATTTAATACACCCAGAAGAACCAGATTCTCCTTCAAAAAGAATTGCTGCGATGCCGTCGGGATTTTCGAATTTAATTACTCGTTCTAAATGAGCTAATGCTCGTTCTCCACATTCTTCAATCGAAGTAGAATTCCAAGGACACCGATATGCATATGGATTTTCTACATGAACAACATTTGGCATGGCTTGACTATCTACTGCAAATTTTCTAGGATCGCCTCCTGCAGAAATAGCGCCATAGGTTGCTCCGTGATAGGCCCTATAATGGGTAATAATTTTATGCTTTCCTGTGTAAATTCTGGCAAGTTTAATTGCATTTTCTACTGCTTCGGCTCCACCTAATGTAAAGAATGTTTTGGTTAAATTTCCAGGCGTTATTTCCGCTAGTTTCTTTCCAAGTTTTCCACGAATATCAGTAGCCATTCCTGGATAAAGATAACTAACCTCTTTCATCTGTTTTGCCACAGCATCTGTGATGCGTTGATCTCCGTGACCAATATTTACATTCATTAATTGAGATGAAAAGTCAAGATATTTTTTTCCATCTCTATCATAAAAATATGATCCTTTGGCGTGTGAAGCATTGATAGGATTTAGATTTCCCTGTTTAGCCCATGAAAAAAGGGTGTAATCAAGGTTATTTTTCACAATTTGTTGGTTACTCATGCAGATAGTTTAATTTTAGTAGAAAAAGAATTTAGACACTTTTGAAGGAAGTTAGCTCATCCAATTTGTTCGAGCTTCTGGATTCCATTTAACTGTTGTTTTTTTGTTTTGTGTCCAAAACTCGATAGAACTTCGACCTGTAATATCACCAACACCAAATTTTGATTCATTCCATCCACCAAAAGAAAACGGCTCACGAGGAACAGGTACTCCAATATTGACTCCAATCATTCCAGCACTGGCACGTTCCATTACCTGTTTTGCAAGACCACCACTTTGTGTAAATACAGCAGCAGCGTTACCATAATTGGATCCGTTTTCGATCTCAATGGCTTCATCTAAATCTTTAGCTCTTATAATCGAAATTACTGGACCAAAAATTTCTTCTCGAGCTACAGACATGTCTGTAGTAACATGATCTATGATTGTAGGTCCTACATAATAACCTCCTTCTTTTCCTGTCACAGTAGAATTTCTGCCATCTACTAATATGGTGGCTCCATTAGATTCTGCTTCAGCGATATATCCTTCGATGCGTTTTTTAGCTTCTGCAGTAATTACAGATCCTAAATTTTCACCTGGAATGATACTTTTAGCCTCGATTACCATTTTATCAATAATGTGTTGTACTTTATCTACTCCTACCATTACTGATGCGGCCATACAACGCTGACCTGCACAACCAGTCATAGATGCAACTACATTAGATGCGGTCATTTCTGGATTGGCATCTGGAAAAACTAATAAGTGATTTTTGGCACCACCTAAAGCAACACATCTTTTTAAGTTAGAAGTGGCTCTTTTATAAACGATTTTAGCAACCTTTGTAGAACCAACAAAAGACACTGCTTCAATATCAGGATGATCACAGATGGACTCTACAACTTCTTTTCCGCCATTGATAATATTAAACACTCCATCAGGTAAACCAGCTTCTTTTAATAGTTCTGCCATTCGAACTGTACTTAGTGGTACTAATTCTGATGGTTTCATAATCATGGTATTACCAAGCACCAATGCATTGGGAACTGTCCAATGTGGAACCATATTAGGAAAGTTAAAGGGTGTTATAGATGCTACCACTCCTAATGGTTTACGCTCTATTCTACATTCAACACCTTTACTAACTTCTTGTACTTCATTTACAATGATTTGTGGTATAGATACAGCAAACTCACATAACTCCATACTTTTTTCTACTTCGGCTTTAGCTTCTCCGTAGGTTTTACCATTTTCTATCCTTACTAAATTGGTTAATTCGTCTATGTTTTTTTCTAACAGGGATCTGTATCTAAAAAAGATTTGCACTCGTTCTTTAAAGGTCATAGATGACCAAGCAGGGAATGCTTTTTTTGCAGCTTGTACTGCTTTGTCAACATCTTGACCTGTAGATAAAGGAAGTGTAGAGATCACGGTTCCATCAAGAGGACTTATAATATCCATTGAGTTTTGACCATTTCTATCAAACTGACCGTTTATATAATTTTTTACCTGTGGTTGTTTAGCGATTGTTTCCATTGGATAAGAAGATTTAATATCATTTATATCTTGAACATATAAGTGATAATGTGTGTTTTTAAGGTTTTAAAAGGCTATTAGACCGATAAGATAATGGATTTGAAAAACCCTTTATGACCTAAATTTAGCTTTTATTTCTATAATTATCATATAATTAGAGTTAAAATGAATGGCAGTTGAAGAAAGGAAAAGATTCAATTCTTTCAGTTTTTTGGTGAGTATGTAAAAATCCTTAACAATAAAAGATATCCTCTTCAAGGAATTTAAAAAGATGAATGATAGACTTTGTGTAAAGATTATAAAACAATAAAGACTGCCATTTTAGACAGTCTTTATAAGTATTGATTATAACCTATATTTAGTTTTTGATAAATCTCTTTATGATTGTTTTTGCCCTATAATCGAAAAGTACTATTTCTACCAAGTAAATTCCAGACGGGAGATTAACTACTGGTATAGTTTCTTCTTTTGAATAGTCAATTATTTGTTTTACTAACCTTCCGTTTGAGTTATAAATGGATAAGCGATTATTTGATGGGATTTCAGAAATTTGGATTTCATCTACTACAGGATTCGGATATAGTTTTATTAATGCTTCATCAATTTGACCAGGTAATACTGTTAAAACTCTAGCTACAGAATTTGCTGGAAGGTAGTTCTCATTACCAGGTTGATATGCTGAAATAACTACAAATCCTTCACCCATAATAGAGGCTTTATTTCCTGATATATTGACTATATTATTGTCAGAAGTACTGTATGTAATTGCTAGTCCTGAAGAAGCGATAGCATTTAGGTCAAATGCTGGATCTCCAAAATGTACATTGGTTAATTGATCAAAAGTAATGGATTGAGTTGCTTTGGTAATTTCAAACTCATTAATTACAAAAGTAATGTCGTAGTTAGAATTACTCAATGTTCCTTGATTAATAGAATAAAACCCTACATCTTCTCCAGAGACTCTTCCTAGATTTCCTGTGAGTACATCGCTTGCTACAAGGTTTCCAGTAGTAATAGCATAAGTGAATATTGGATCTATAGCACCGAATACTTTTGTTTGACCAGTTTCAGCAGCAATAGTAATAGCTTTTTGAAGTACTGTTAAAGTCTGACTAACTGTTACAGCAGCGTTATAATTTCCATTCCCTTCTTGTCTGGCAGTGATAGTGGTGGAGCCTGCTCCAACAATAGTTACCGTATTTCCTGATATGTTAATTACATTTGTATTAGAACTACTATAACTAATTTCTAATCCTGAGGTTGTACTAGCTCCTAAGTTGAAATCTGAATCTCCATAGGTAACATTTGTTAAAGGATTAAAAGTAATTGTCTGGGTTGCTTTGATAATTTCAAAACTATTAGATGCGAAGGTAATGTTGTAATAAGGATGATTTAATGTTCCCTGATTAATAGGGTAGGTCCCTGCATCTTCTCCTGTAGCTCTTTCAAGGTTACCTATAAATGTATCACCAGCTATTAAATATCCATTAGTGATTGAATAAGTAAGTATTGGGTCTGAAGTACCAATCAATTTGCTTTGGCCACTATCAGCAGTTATTGTAATAGCTTTTGGAGTTACGGTTAATGTTTGGGTAACATCAGGAGCAGTATTATAGTTTGTATTTCCAATTTGACTTGCCGTAATCGTTGTGCTTCCAACTCCTACAATAGTTACGGTGTTTCCCGAAATGGTTGCGACCGAGGTATCCGAAGTTGAGTAGTTAACAGTTAAACCAGAGTCAGTAGTTGCATTTAAGTTAAAATCTGGATCTCCGTAAATAACATCAGTCAAAGGATTGAATGTAATGATTTGATCCGCTTTAATGATTTCAAAATCATTAGTTACAAAATCGATATCATAGTTAGGATTACCTAAGGTTCCCTGATTGATAGGGTAAGTTCCTACATCTTCTCCAGCTGTTCTTGTTAAACTTCCTGTCAATACATCATTTGCTACTAGGTTTCCGTTGGTGATTGCGTAAGTGAATACTGGATCAATAGCTCCGAATACTTTGCTTTGACCAGCATCTGCAGTAACAGTGATCGGTCTTGGGTTTACCGTTATGGTTTGACTAACATCCAAAGCAGGAAGGTATTCTGTATTTCCAGCTTGACTTGCGGTAATAGTAGTAGTCCCTGCACCAATTAATGTAACTGTGTTACCCGAAATTGTTGCTACATTGGTATCAGAACTAACATAGGTAACTACTAAGCCAGAATCACTGGTAGCTGTTAAATCAAGGTTAGTATCACCATAGATAACATCTGCCAAAGAATTGAAAGTGATGGTTTGTGATAATCTAGAATACTCATAAGCTCCAATATCAATCGTATTGGTCATATCCAGATCACCATCGATGATGCGTTCATTTCCTCCTAATCCTTTGGTTTCTGTATTCGTTGAATTATTTCCTTTATCTACTAAAGGCGAATTTCTTAGTAAGGTATACTCTTTATTTGCTACATCTTTAAAGGATACATCCGTAATCGATGTTCCGTCTATATTTCCTGTTCCTGTTGGATTTTCGCCTTTAAGATAACTGTAGTTAGCTGTCAAGCTTCCTGTTCCTGTAGTATTGAAGTTTAAGGTATGTGTACCTTCTAAAATACTATTCGTTAATGTTATGGTTGCGTCTTTAGTTCCTAAAATCCCGTTACCAGAAACAGCCGTATTATTTACCAAGGTAGTATTGATGAGGTTTGCTGTATCTGCTTCCACAAAAATAGGGCTAGTTTGTTGTGCTTCATTTTCGTAAAACAAACAATTGATGAATTTAGTATTATTTCCTGAAGTATGGTATACAGCAGCACCTTCCTGTCCAAAATTATTTCTAAAAATACAATTTACGATACTGCTATTATTGGCATTTTTTAGATAGATACCTCCTCCTCGAGTATCTGCTAAATTATCTATGAAGTTATCAAATTCTGCATTCGCTTCTTCAATAATAAATCCATCAATGTGTACGTTATTTGTGTTTTGCAAACTTAATAAGGTCAGCGTGTTTCCTGAAATTTGTTCAGGAATACCAATATCTCCATTCAAAATAGTAATATTTGCTACCCAATCTCTTTGTGCAATATTGGTTTCGGTACCATCAAAACCTCCGTAGATTTTAACATTGCTGGGAATAGAAAATGTATTGAATCTATTTTTTCCAGGTTTGTAGGTTCCTTGCTGTACCCAAATTTCTTGAATATTAGGGCATTGTTGTGCTAGTTTCAATGCATGTTGTAAAGATGTTGCTTCTGTCCAGGAACCTCCGTTATTCGTTTCTGTTCCTGTTGAGCTTACATAAAGAACGGTTGAGGTAAGCGTACTACAATCAAAAGGTTCAAATGCCCAAACTTCTTCTTGATAAATACCATCATCAGCATTAAAGAATAATTTACCATTAGAAATAACCATGTCGTCCAAAGAAGAACCACCTGAACCAGGTCTCATATCAGCCACTAAGTAAGTACCTTCTGGAGTTCCATTACTTGTCCATAGTTCGCTCCCAAATACCCCATCACTGGCTCTAAAATATAAACGATTTTGGAATGCGACTAATTCTCTAACAGAAGAACCATTATTACCTTCTCTAATATCTACTGCTAATTTTGTCCCTACTTCAGTTCCGTCACTTTCCCATAATTCTGATCCATGAATACCATCATTAGCTTTGAAATATAGTTTGTTTTGATACACAGCCATCCATTGTGGACTAGATCCTAAGCTTCCTGGATACATATCCTTTACCAATTTGGTTCCAGCAGTGGATCCATCAGTTTCCCATAATTCTTCGCCATGAATAGCATCCCAAGCATTAAAATATAGCTTGTTGTTGTAAACTTTGAAATATCTTGGAGAAGAACCATAGGTTCCTGTAACTATATCATTTAGTAATCGAGTACCTGCTTCGGTACCATCACTTTCCCATAACTCTGTCCCATGAACACCATCATTAGCTCCAAAATATAGTTTATTGTTAAACACTACCAATTCAGTAATAAAGCTATGACCCGTTCCAGGATTTATGTCTGTAAAACGTTGAGTACCTGCAGCTGTTCCGTCACTTACCCACAATTCTGAACCATAGGCAGGATCTTCTGCTCTAAAATATAGTTTATTGTTCAATACTACAGCTTTGTCCGTGTAAGAGTCCCCATTTCCTGGATTGATATCTTTTACCAATTTTGTTCCTGCAGCGGTACCATCGGTTTCCCATAATTCATTTCCATGAATTCCATCGTCTCCTTCGTAATATAATTTACCATTTATTACTCCAAGCATATTGTCGGCTCCACTACCGCTACCAGGATTATTATCCATTACCATTACGGTTCCATCTTCGGTACCATCACTTTTCCATAATTCAGTACCATGAATACCGTCTCTTGCTCTAAAATAAACCTCGTTGTTATAATCGATAAAGTATCTGGCGTTGGATGCTGTAGAACTCTCTCCTATTTTTAACAATTGATTTGTTCCTGTTTCGGTACCATCGCTTACCCATAATTGAGACCCTCCAAATGCATCTTTAGCAGAGAAAAAAAGTTGATTGTTAAATACTAAAAAGTTTTGAGGATTACCATCATTAGTTCCCGAATAAATATCTTTTACTAATTGTGTCCCTGTTTCAGTACCATCGCTTTCCCATAATTCAACTCCGGTTGAAGGGTTATAGGCATTAAAGAAAAGCTTATTCTGAAAAATGATATAGTCTTCTGGGTTTGAACCTGAGTTCCCTGGATTAATATCAGCTACCAGTTTTGTTCCAGAAGAAGTTCCATCACTTTCAAACAATTCTCGTCCTGAAGAACCATTATTTGCTGTAAAATATAACTTGCTGTTGAACACAATAAAACCAAAAGGGTAGGAGTCTCCACCAGGAAAAATATCTACAGCCAATTTTGTTCCTGCTTCAGTTCCATCACTTTCCCATAGCTCTGTTTGTATACCATCAAAAGCTCTAAAATATAGTTTGTTATTAAAAACAGTAATATCTAAAGGATATCCTGAACCATATATGTTGGGATTGATATTTTTAACCAATTGTGTTCCTGTTTCGGTACCATCGGTTACCCATAATTCTGTTCCATTTTCACTACTATCATTGGCAGAGAAGTATAGCTTACCATTATACACCGTTAAATACCTGGGATATGAACTATTGAATTGGTTCCCTACATAAATATCTTTTACCATTTTGGTACCTGTCTCTGTACCATCGCTTTCCCATAATTCGGTACCGTGTACACCATCGTCTGCAGTAAAATATAATTTGTTATTAAAAACAGTAATATTTGCAATTCTACCACTGTTTGGACCAGGATTCAAATCAATAATACGTTTTGTTCCTAGAGGAGTTCCATCAGTTACCCATAATTCCTGACCATAAACAGCATCCCTTGCTCTGAAGTATAATTTATCTTCGAATATTGTTAACTCTGTTGGCGAACTACCTGGAGCTCCTGATTCTATATCTACAAATAAATGTGTTCCTTCGGGAGTTCCATCACTTACCCAAAGTTCGTCTCCATGCGGATCATCTTCAGCTGAGAAAAATAAATACCCTTGGAATTCTACTAAGTTATCGACATTGGCACCAAAACTTGAGCCAGTATTAATATCTTTTACCAAGTATGCTTGCTGGGCATTTATTTGTATACACAAGGTAAAAAAGAGTAGCGTAAAAATTGATCTCATATAAAGGGGCTTTTAAAGATTTTTATAGTTGTATTGTACTCAATACAGCTGAATTTGAAAACACCCTATTTTTTTGTTGAAAAAAAATAAAAAGAAGAATCTAGAAAATGCACTTTGTATGTTTAATTGCGCTAATCCTTGGGAATGGGTATTATTAGCAACACTTCATTTTAGAAGATTGTAACATCACTTTATAGTTATAAATGTAAAAAAGTTCAACATTACAGTTGGACTTTTACTTTCCTCTTTTGGCTTACTTCAACTATGCTCAGGCTAAATTTCTCACCCAAAAGAGTTAAAACAAAAAAGCCTTAACTTAGTAAAGTTAAGGCTTTGTTTTGCTCCCCCTCTTGGACTCGAACCAAGGACCCTCTGATTAACAGTCAGATGCTCTAACCAACTGAGCTAAGGAGGAAAATGCTTTTGCAAATATAGAGTGTTTTTCTCTTTTGCGAGTGCAAATATATACTAATTTTTGATACTCAAAAAGATTTTTTTAATTTTTTATCACTTTCCGAAAATTGCGCGGTAAATATCATTACCATTGGCAAATAATAATAAAGCAATTAGGATTACAAAACCAACCAATTGTGCATATTCCATAAACTTATCATTTGGTTTTTTTCCTGCAATGATTTCATATAATAAAAACATTACATGACCACCATCTAACGCTGGAATTGGTAGAATATTCATAAATGCTAATATAATTGAGATAAATGCTGTGGTAGCCCAAAATGCTGGCCAGCTCCATACAGGAGGAAATAAGTTACCAATAGCTGCAAAACCACCAATTTGCGTAGCACCTTTTTTGGTAAAGACATATTTGAACTGAGCTATATAGTCATGCAATTTCCAATAGCCATAATCAAAACCTTTACTGATACTTTGACCAAAAGAATATTGATCAGAATTAATTTTATAATATACAGGTCTTACACCAATAGTTCCTTCATCATCTGTTTTAACAGAAATACTCTCTTCAACCCCATTTCTTAAGTAGTTGATTTTAATCTCTTTTTCCTCATTAGGTTTTACTGCCTTTTGGAATTCATGCCACCATTCAATCTTTTCGTCATTAACCGATAAAATATGGTCTCCTTTTCTAAGTCCAGCTGCATAAGCAGGCCTATCAACCAAAACAGTATCTAATACAGGTGCTAATCGTATACCAAAAGGCTCCATAACACCTTCTTCGAACATTTTTCCTCCTATATCTTCAGGAACATCTATAGTTTTTGTGCTTCCATCAGCAGATAATACTGTAATGTTTTGTACGTCTCTTAAGAAAAGATACATGTTGATATCCGTAGCATCCTTAAAATCTTCTCCGTTTAATTGCATAATTCTATCGCCATCCTTAAATCCGAGCTCTTCAAAAATTTCTGCAACCTCGTATCCATTAGGAATATCTTCTGCACTTACATACGAAGTACCCCAAGTAAATATAATTGCCATATAAATTAGAAATCCAAGAACAATATTTACCGTTACACCACCTAACATAATAATTAAACGTTGCCAAGCTGGTTTAGATCTAAACTCCCATGGTTGCGGAGGACCAGCCATTTGCTCTTTATCCATACTTTCATCAATCATTCCAGCTATTTTTACATAGCCTCCTAAAGGTAACCAACCTATTCCATAAACTGTTTCGCCTATTTTTTTCTTAAACAATGAATATTTTACATCAAAAAACAGGTAAAATTTCTCCACTCTTGTTTTAAACAATTTAGCAGGGATAAAGTGTCCTAATTCATGAAGAACGATTAGGATTGATAAACTTAATAATAGTTGTAACGCTTTTACAATAATGGGACTCATAGGTCTTATTTCATCTATTTATATTACTATCTTTTTTAAATGTAAGATTGAATTTGCCAAGAATCATATCGATCATTATCAATTACTTTGTATGGCTCATTTCAAAATTAAATCACGCAAAAGTAACCTTTTAGACCAGTTTATGAAAGAAATCAAGGAGGGAGATGTTGGTTTTAGTAATTTTTTAGGGAAAACAGTAATTATATCCATGATAATCCTTGTAATTTTGCAGCTCTAAAAATATGTGTATGCTTCGTTTTTTTGCCAAGTACAAATTTTTTGCAATAGTATTATTTATATTATCCTGTATTATTATTTCCGTTATATATACTATTCTAAAACCAAAACGGGTTCTCAGTGTTTATGAACCAGATATGGTGAATTTGGAATTGGTAGACAGTACGATTCAGCACGTGCGCAAGTATCATAAAATAGCTGATTTTAGTTTAATGAACCAGAATGGGGAAGAGGTAACTCAAAACAACTATGAAAATAAAATTTATGTTGCCGATTTTTTCTTTACTACTTGCCAAACGATATGTCCAATAATGACAGGCAATATGAAAACGATTCAGGAGAAATTAAAAAATGATCAAGAGGTTTTGTTACTATCACATACTGTTATTCCTGAAACCGATAGTGTACCTAAATTAAAGAAATATGCTATAGAAAAAGGAGTAGATGATACTAAGTGGAATTTAGTAACAGGAAACAAAAAACATATCTATGACCTTGCTAGAAAGTCATACTTAGTGGCTAAATCTGATGGCGATGGAGGACCGTATGATATGATTCATACAGAGAATTTTGTCTTAGTAGATACAAAGAAACGTATTCGTGGATTCTATGATGGAACCAAAGAAGAAGAAATTGATCGCCTACTAGAAGATATTGAAGTGTTAAAAGAAGAAATACTGCCACATTAATGTTATTTTAATACAGCAGTATTTTCTTTTTATTATTTAATCCTGTAAAGGACAATCTGCGGGATTTTCTTCGCATACTGAGTCAATCCAGTTTTCAAAGCCTTCGTAAAAGGTTTCGTTGAAGAATTCTATAAGTTCGTTAAAATCTACATCTTCAAACAATTCATCTGCACCAAGTGGCTCCTGAGGATGAATATTGTAGTTTAAGAACTCAATTTCACTTCCAGCAAGCAATTCGATAACTAACTTTAATGGTTCGTTCATTACAGGATCAGTTTGTGTAAACGGATACGGGAAAGACCAGTTTTCGTTTGCCTCATCGCAAGCTCCTATAGGTCCAGTAAATTCCACACCTCCTAAATAATAATTATCTCCAAATAATTCCTGAATAGAATCATCAGGGCCATTCTCTGGGACATAATTGTATGGGAATGTATCTACAACCTGTCCTCCTTGATCTAACCATATAAACCTATCTGCTTTTAGGATTCTCATACCGCAGAAATTGTTTGGGAAGATAATTTCTCCATCATATTGCGGTAATTCAGGGAGATAACTTACAGGAATAGTAATTTTCGGATTTTCATCAATAATTGTTGTAAAATCTACAATGATATTGTGCCCTCCAGAGAGTTCTATATGACTTGGTAATTGAGGGAAATCTTCTGGATTGGGAGTACCATCTCCATTTCCTCCGCCACCTCCATCATTTCCGTCATCAATGACAACATCTTCGCGATCCATCATAAAATCAAATTGATCTTTACCCATTGCGTTTTTCACACGTAGTCGAAAAGATGTGTTTGTTTTTGTATTCCACGAATAGGTATACACCTTAGTAGTATTTGCAGGAACTTCAAAACCTTCTGGATACAATCCATTAGGGTTTTTCATGGATTTCCATTTTCCATTAGAGTAATATTCAAAGTATAATTCTGGTCCGACATAGGCATTACAAGGAGGGCTTTGGCAGAAACCACCTGTAATGTTAGAAGCTATATGATCATTACTTCTGTTCTGAACAGCTTTACTACAGATTTTACCTTTCCATTTGCTGATCTTGTTCATCACAGCATGGAGCTTATATCTGGGCCCTTTATTACAGTAGGAAGCTGGTACACTAGCACAATCATTAACAAAACCATTATAATTATTAGGGGTTTTGTCTAATGCTACAAATTCGGGAGTTCCTAAAAACCCATAGGCTATAGAACTAGTAAAATCACTGTTTTTACAAGCTACAATACGAGTAGGATTGCCTTCATTTGTTATAGGTAAATCTAGTGCAACTCCTCTTGCCCAGCCTTGTTCTTGTAATTCGCTGCTTTTAGAAGCAATATCTTCTTTTTTTAATTTTAGAAAAGATGGGATTTGAGTTCCTGATTCTGAAAGTGCCCAGAATATTTCTTGTTCTGATAATTCTCTTCCTGCTAGCTCTGTAATATTATTTAGAACCGAGCATTCTTGGCAATCACTTTCTTCGAGTAAAAAAGTTCCCTTTAAGTCTCCATCATTGATACGATGAAAACGTATTATATTTCCATTGGTTAAAACAATTTTTGCTTCATCGTCCGAAACTTCAGATATTTCTTCTTTAGTATCTGAATCCGTTATTATAGAATCTGTTTTCTCACATGATACTATAAATAATAAGAGAATAATGGTTAAAAGTTTATATTTTAAATTAAACATGATTGTAAGGTTTTATGAGTTATTACGTACTCTGTTGTAAGGCTTTTCAGTTTCCGCCTTTTCTAAATTTAGATGAGACGAAATTATATGTTGACGTATTGATGAGTATCCCAAAACTTTGAAATTCAAAGATTCTGGACCGATTTTGGGGCGTTTACCCTATTCTGAACAGGGCTATAAACTGTAAAATTTACCAGATATGATGTTTTAACTAGAAGATTAATAGTTGTTTTTTAACTATTTATTATTAGTTTTTCGATAGGATATCTTTCTCAGTAAATATTTTTCCATTACTTTTGCCTTGTTTAAAATTAATCTAAATAAGCACTTGAAAATAACTATTGCAAATCTCAAAAGAGGCCAGCGCGGATTGATTAAAGAAATTACTTCAGATGCGATTCCTCTTAAGTTATTAGAAATGGGTTGTTTACCAGGTAATGAAGTACAGTTGTTACAAACGGCACCGTTTCAATGCCCGATGTACCTTACTATCAATGGTAGCCATCTTGCCATTCGTAAAGAAATTGCTTCACAAATTGAGATTGAAATTATTTAACAAGATTATCTTTTATGTCGAAGCAGATTAAAGTTTCACTTATCGGAAACCCAAATACAGGTAAAACATCTGTTTTTAATTTGCTAACAGGATTAAATCAACAAGTTGGCAACTATCCAGGAATTACTGTAGAAAAGAAAGAAGGAGTATGTAAATTACCACGTGGTGTAAAAGCACATATACTGGATTTACCAGGAACCTATAGTCTTAATGCATCTTCATTAGATGAAAATGTAGTTATAGAAATCCTGCTCAATAAAAAAGATAAAGATTTTCCTGATGTTGCGGTTGTAGTAAGTGATGTCGAAAATCTTAAAAGAAATTTGCTGCTTTTTACCCAAATTAAGGATTTGGAGATTCCTACGATTTTGGTTATTAATATGGCTGATCGTATGGATAGTAAAGGGATATCGCTCGATATTCCTTTACTAGAAGAAGAATTAAATACTAAAATAGCCTTGGTAAGTGCCAGAAAGAATCAAGGTCTCGATACACTTAAAGAACTCATACTTTCTTATAAGACATTACCAACAAAACGATGTGTTGATGCATTGACTTTTGCTCCAGAATATTTTGATAAACTTAAGCAAGTATTTCCTAATCAATCATTGTATAAGCTTTGGTTAGTAATTACACAGGATGTAAATTTTAGAACGGTTGACAAAAAGAAACCTTCTATAGCTCCAGATTTTGAGATTAAATCTGAAAGTGAACTGAAACGATTTCAACAAAAGGAAGCGATTAAACGATATCAATTCATTAACGAAGTTCTTAAAAAAGGATTATTAGTTGATGAAAAGGCAGCAACAGGAATGAGAGCCAGATTGGATCGAGTACTAACCCACAAATTCTGGGGATATTTTATTTTCTTTGCCATATTGCTACTTATTTTTCAAGCAATTTATGATTGGTCGTCATATCCAATGGATTTAATAGATGAAGGTTTTGCTTGGTTAAGTGAGGCTGCCAAATCTACATTACCGTCTGGGCCATTTGTAGACTTAATAACAGAAGGTATTATACCTGGATTAGGAGGGATCGTAATTTTTATCCCTCAAATAGCATTTTTATTTCTTTTTATTTCTATTCTGGAAGAAAGCGGATATATGAGCCGTGTTGTATTTCTAATGGATAGAGTAATGCGACGATTTGGACTAAGTGGAAAAAGTGTAGTGCCCTTGGTTTCTGGAACAGCTTGCGCAATTCCTGCCGTGATGGCGACCCGAAATATTGAAAACTGGAAAGAACGCCTTATAACCATATTGGTGGTTCCGTTTACAACCTGTTCTGCAAGATTGCCAGTATATTTAATCATTATTGCTTTGGTTATACCTGATGAAAAAGTAGGTTGGATATTTAGTTATCAAAGCCTTACTCTAATGCTATTGTATTTTATAGGTTTTGGTGCAGCAGTTGGATCTGCTTGGTTGCTTAATAAGATGTTAAAGATAAAAAGCAAAAACTATTTTGTAATCGAAATGCCTGGTTATAAAGTCCCTTTACTGAAAAATGTTGCGATCAATGTAATTGAAAAAACCAAAGCATTTGTTTTTGGAGCTGGAAAAATAATTTTAGCGATTTCGATAGTTTTATGGGTTTTGGCAAGTTTTGGTCCTAATGAAAATTTTACCAATGCAGAAGAGATCGTTACAGAAAAATATATAGATCTTTCGCAAGATGAATTAGATCAAAAGATAGCTTCTTATAAGTTAGAATATTCTTTTATTGGATATGCTGGCAAGGCTATTGAACCTGTGGTGGCACCGCTAGGTTATGATTGGAAAATAGGGATCGGAATTATAAGTTCATTTGCAGCAAGAGAAGTTTTTGTAGGAACCTTAGCAACCATATATAGTGTAGGAAGTGATGAAGAAGAGACCATTAAAAATAGAATGGCTGCAGAGATAAACCCTGTTACTGGAGCACCATTGTTTAATTTGGCTAGCGGAATTTCTTTATTACTGTTTTATGCTTTTGCTATGCAATGCATGAGTACGTTAGCTATCGTAAAAAGAGAAACAAATAGCTGGAAATGGCCTATGGCCCAACTTGTATTTATGAGTGTTCTGGCATATAGTGTAGCACTGGTTGCTTATCAAGTTTTAAAATAAAAAGAATAAGTTTTTGTATTTTTATACGACAAAATTGACATGAATATCCTTATCCAAAACATATTAGTACTTTTAGTTTTTGCAATTGCAATTGGATTTTTGGTTAAAAAATTCTTTTGGAAACCTCAGGTGTCAACTTCGAATAAAAAATCATCAGACTCGTGTGGTAAAGGTGGCTGTGGTTGTCATTAATACGGGCATAACAACGATATTCAGGTTATTAGAGTAGTAGTTTAGTTTGATTATAGATGTAATAAAAAACAACTTACGTACTTCTTCTCTTCTTTAATACACCATTGGTGCTAATCAAATATACGCCAGTAAAAATCAAGACGCAGCATAGTAATTTTGCAATTGTAATATCTCCTTGATATTGACTATTGACAATAAAATAAGTAATTCCTGCAACCAATAACATAGCAACAGCAGGTTGTACGTAGATGTAACTACTAGATACAGTAGGTTTTACATATTGTAAGGCAAACATATTCAATAAATACGCAAGAAAGGTTGGACCAAGAATTACATAAAATAATGATATCCAGTTAGAGGTTTCATACGATCCAAAATCAGTTGCTAGTAATTGACCAATACAAAAAGGGAACATAAATACAAACCCAAATAAAAAAGTCCAAACAATAACGGTAATTGGTTGATATTTTGTCATCATAGGCTTTACAATTACTAAATAGAAAGCAAAGGCTAATGCATTAATCCCAATAAAAATATTTCCTTTTAATGAACTTGTTCCTAATCCCGAATTACCTAAATAAATTAATAAAACAGCGCCACTTCCACCAATGGTTATTCCTAATATCCGTTGCAATGTTAAAGGTTCTTTTAGTATAAAATAACTGATAATTATAGTAAATATGGGCATTGCAGTTACTATAATTGCGGCATCAACAGGAGAGGTTAAACTCAATCCGTTCATAGAAAAGAATTGATTCGTAGCTACACCTAATAATCCACAAAGGATTAATCTGGGAATGTCTTTTTTTTCTACTTGTTCTCGGATAAAAAATTTAAGAATAAGAAATAACAATCCAGCACCACTGATTCTAAGAAAAACCAAAGCAGAAGCACCGATTTTATCAGGCATTAATCCTTTAGCAATAAGATAGTTTGCACCGTAGATAATATTAACACTTAATAAGGAAATATGGGCTTTGGCGTTATTAGAAATCATCCAGCAAAGAAACTAAATAAACAAAGATTCATTGTTTAAGTAACATTTATTTAACGAGTAATTCCAGATAATAATCAGAAGGGTCAATTTTTTGACTACTAGAAGGGTATGGACTTAGATGGTATCCATAAATACTTTGTGTACCAGATTTAAATAAAATTTTCGAATTAGTAGGAGTAATTGCTTTTGCACCCATAACAATTTCTTTTTCTTCTAATAATATATTGTTTTCATATAAGCCAATCAATACTTTCGCTTGTCCAGCCCAAACACAAGTCACATCAGACGGACAACGAGAATCTTCCACAACTTGTATGAATTTTATACTTTTTGATTCAAAATCAAGAGAGTTACCAGCCTTAAGTTTAGTAATTATTGTAGGAGTTTCTACTTTAGTAGAATCTTGAGCCTGGATATATATTGGCGCTATAATCAATATAACATAGATAAGGTTTTTCATTGTTTTTTATGTTAGGTAAGATTTTTATTTAGAATATAATATCGATGTTCATCTAATATTCGGTCGTTCTTAATCAATGCTTTTTGAGATATTCCTTCTTTCTTGTAACCATTTTTTTCAAGGGTTTTCATGGATGCTATATTGTGTTCAAAAACTCCTGCATATATTCTAATCAAATTTAACTTATCGAATCCATAAGCGGTTATTAGTTCCACAGCTTTTGTTGCAATTCCTTTTCCCCAATATGGTTCGCCTATCCAATATCCTATTTCTGCGGATTTTCTATAAACATCTTGTTGAATGATAAGACTAATCACACCACAAAGGTTATTTTTAAATTCTATTCCAAAACTTTGTTTTGGATGTTGTGCTTTGGTAATATCAATAAAAGAAGCTGCATCATTCTCATCGTAAGGATAAGGAATATAATCTCTTAAATTATTCCAGATGTTTTCATTGTTAGCAAGCCTGGCTAATTGAGGGATATCTAATGATGTTAGCGTTCTGATTTTGATTTCCTGATCTTTCAATCTATTATAATAAGAAAATGGTTATTTGTTTAAAATTAAAGATAGATAAAAAAATGCTTCAAATAATGTATTTATAAGTGAGCTTATCATATTTCATTCTATATTTACAGTAATCGTATGCAAAATAAAAAGGCAGTAATTATTGGATCTGGAATTGCAGGACTGGCTACAGCAATCCGTTTACGAAATCAACAGTTTGATGTTCAGGTGTATGAAACTAATAGCTCTCCTGGAGGAAAAGTAACAGAGTTTCATACTAAAGGATATCGATTTGATTGTGGACCTTCACTATTTACAATGCCTCAATTTATAGAGGAGTTGTTCTATCTCTCTGATAAGAATATTTTGGATTATTTTGAATATGAAAAGAAGGAAGTGATTTGTAATTATTTTTATGAAGATGGAACAAAGTTCACTGCGTTTTCTGATGTAGAAAAATTTGCAAATGAAGCCGTCAAGGTGTTTGAAGTAAGTCAAGCTAAGATTCTTCGATATTTTGAGAATAGTAGATTGAAATATGAGGCAACGTCATCTTTGTTTTTAGAAAAATCATTACATAAACTATCTACCTATCTATCGTTTGATACTATAAAAGCTATTGCCAAGATTCATAAATTAGGAATACACGGCAGTTTACATAGTCTTAATTCTACACAATTTAAGGATGTTAGATTAGTTCAGTTTTTTGATCGATTTGCTACATATAATGGTTCTTCACCATATCTCACACCTGGAATTATGTCAATGATTCTTCATTTAGAACAATATTATGGGACCTTTTTACCTAAAGGAGGAATGTATAGCATCACTAAAAGTTTATATCAATTGGCTATAGATATAGGGGTTAAGTTTCATTTTGATACCAAGGTAGATCGAATTATTGTGAAACATAAAGAAGCTGTAGGTATTGTTGCAAAAGGAAATAGTGTAATTTCTGATCTGATTATATCCAATATGGATGTAGTTCCAACTTATAGAAAATTATTATTGGATCAGAAAGCACCCGAAAAAATATTACAACAGCCTAGGTCTAGTTCAGCATTGATATTTTATTGGGGAATTAAAAAGAAATTTCCAGAACTGGATCTGCATAATATCTTCTTTTCCAAGAATTATGAAGAAGAGTTTGACTATATTTTTGAAAAAAAATCAATAACTAGTGATCCTACTGTATATATAAACATCACTTCAAAAAATGAGCGAAATGATGCTCCCAATGATTGTGAAAACTGGTTCGTAATGATTAATGTCCCAGGTAATGAAGGACAAGAATGGGATGAGATGATTCATCAAGCTAGAAAAAATATCCTCAAAAAGCTATCTGGATTATTAAAATCTAATATTGAGGATTTAATCGAAACTGAAGAAATATTGGATCCAAGAAGTATCGAAAGTAATACGCAATCACACCAAGGATCATTATATGGAGCTAGTAGCAATAATAAGTATGCAGCTTTTTTAAGGCATCCTAATTTTTCTAAAAACATTAAAAACCTTTATTTCTGTGGCGGTAGTGTGCATCCTGGTGGTGGAATTCCGTTATGTTTGTTATCTGGGAAAATTGTTTCAGAATTGATAAAAAAAGATTTTAAATCTTAAAATATGCGTCCAGAAAGAAAACTACTCATTTCGATTATACTTATCTGGTTATTTAATGTATCAGGGATTATAGGTATTCTTATTGGCTATAAAGATTGGTTCCTAGCATTAACACCACTTAATTTATTAGTGTACCTTGGTTTGATTCTTTGGAATTCTACAAAGCGTAAAAGTTTAATTATTGGCCTGCTAATTCCATTTACTATGGGAATGATTACAGAATATTTGGGTGTAAATTATGGGTTGATTTTTGGACAATATCAATATGGAGATAATTTAGGAACCAAAATGTTAGGGGTTCCATGGATTATAGGAGTTAATTGGGCATTGTTGGTATACTGTACTGGAGCGATTTCGAAAAAAATACATACAAATGTTATTGTCGCTTCTTTTATTGGTGCGATATTAATGGTAGCACTAGATGTTATTATTGAAGTCTCTGCACCAAGATTTGATTTTTGGGAATTTAAGAATGGAGTAGTGCCTTTGCAAAACTATGTTGGGTGGTTTGTAATAGCATTTATTGCGCACCTTTTATTTCAAAAAGTGATTAAAACATTGCAATACATGGTTTCGATTCATATTTTCATAGCAATATTCATATTTTTTACTACATTTTTATTCTTCTAGATGCAGAAATACGATTACATTATTACAGGTACAGGTGCATCAGGTTTAATGTTGGCATATCATATGGTGATGGATTCCTTTTTTAATCAAAAGAAGATATTATTAATTGATAAAGAAATAAAGAATCAGAATGACCGTACTTGGTGTTTTTGGGAAAAGGAAAAAGGAGTTTGGGATTCCATAATTAGTAAAGAATGGAGTCAAGTTTTTTTTGGAAGCCAGCGTTTCTCTCAAGATATAAAGATTACGCCATATCAATATAAGTTAATACGAAGCAAGGACTTTTACAATTTTGTCCATACAGCTGTGCAAGCAAAATCTAATGTTACAATTGTTAGAGAAAGTATTATTGCTATTATTGATGAAGGAAATATTGTAGAAGTTGAAACAGATCAAAGGTTGTATTTGGGGAATAAGGTTTTTAATAGCGTTCTTCTTTCCAATGTATATAAAAACCAACAAAAATATCCAGTATTGAATCAACATTTTATCGGGTGGTTTGTAGAGACAAAAGAACCATTCTTTGATAGTAAAACCGCCACTTTTATGGATTTTACAGTTGATCAAAAGGGAAATACGCGATTTATGTATGTGTTACCAACTTCGGAAAAAGAAGCGTTGTTTGAGTATACATTATTTTCTGAACATCTACTGACAGATCAAGAATATGAAAAAGAGATTGCTAAATATCTGCTAACAAAAGGAATTACTGATTATACCATTACCGAAAAAGAAAAAGGTTGTATACCTATGACTTGTTATGAGTTTAGAAAACACAACTCTGAAAATGTTTTACATATCGGAACTGCTGGCGGTTGGACAAAACCTAGTACTGGTTTTACATTCCATAATACAAAGAAAAAATCCGAAAAACTGATCACATTTCTTAAAAAAAATGACAATCTATTAGAGTTTGGAAAAAGAACTAAGTTTTGGTACTATGATCTATTATTTTTGGATCTTTTATATAAAGAAAATCAAAATGGAGCAGCGTTGTTTTCAAGCTTGTTTAGAAAAAATAAAACCACCAAAATTCTTAAATTTCTGGATGAAGAAACCTCTTTTTTAGAAGACCTTAAAATTATGGCTACTATGCCAGCGATGAAGTTTTTAAGGATGATCTGTCGTCGTGTTTTTAATTAACGAATCATTAATTCATTCCTCTTTCTTTCTGTATTTGTTCATATGCTTTCTGTACCTCTTTAAATTTATCTTCGGCACCTTTAATATGTACTGGATCCATATGCTGAACTTTGTCTGGGTGGTATTTCTTTACCATGGTTCGATATGCTTTTTTTACTTCAGTATCAGTGGCATCTTTTTGGATCTCTAGAATTTTATAGGCGTGATCTCCTGTTTTAAAGAACATGGCTTTGATACTTTCAAAATCACTAAAATTAACACGCATAAAACCAGCCATTTTCTGTATTTCTATAGCTTCGGCTTCACTTACATTTCCATCGGCATTGGCAATTCCAAAAAGAAAATGAAGGATTTGTAATCTAGCTGCATAACGAGTATGCTGCGTAAGAAACATACAAATACGTTGAGATGAGATTTCTCTATTTTTTATAATATCATTAAAAGTCCTGAAAGTAGCATTGGCACGTTCTTTACCATACGCACTTACAAAATATTGACGCACGTAATCCAGTTCGGTTTGATTAACACGACCATCTGCTTTTATTACAATCGAAGAAAGTGATAAGAGGTTTAATTCAAAATCACCTGGACTTACTTGTTTTTCCTGAGTAAATACCTTGGTAAAACCTCCTTTTCCTTTACTTCGTGTGGCATCTAATAAGCTGCCAAGTATAAAACCAAGCATTGCTCCAGGAAATCTAAAGAAAGAATATCCTAATATAGCCGCAATCCATTTAATCATTCTATTGCAATTTTTTAAAGGTGTAAAGATAATCGAATTATCAGACACCATTTCTTTTATATCATATTAGTAAAACAATATTGTGATTTGTTACTAAAAAAGATTTTTCAGTTGGCTTTGGATATGTTTTACGACTACTTGACAGTTCAATAGAAGTGGTACATTATTTGTATCTTTGTATCAAAATTTAAAATAAAAAATAGTTAAGAAATATGTATCCAGCAGATTTAGTAAAACCAATGCGTGAGGACCTAACTAATATAGGTTTTGACGAATTACAAACAGCAGCAGATGTAGAAACAGCTATAGCAAAAGAAGGAACAACATTAGTAGTTGTAAATTCGGTATGTGGTTGTGCAGCTGCTAATGCAAGACCAGGCGCGAAGGCATCTCTTGAGAATGATAAAAAACCAGATAATCTAGTGACAGTTTTTGCTGGAGTAGATCGCGAGGCAACTGATAAAGCACGTGGGTTTATGATTCCTTTTCCTCCTTCATCACCATCGATGGCGCTTTTTAAGAATGGAGAATTAGTTCATATGTTAGAACGTCATCATATAGAAGGAAGACCTGCAGATATGATTGCAGAGAACCTGAAAGATGCCTACAATGAACATTGTTAAGAATCTGTGATTCTTTAAGATATTGTATAAACCGCCTGTAATTATAGGCGGTTTTTGTTTTTATATTATTTGAGCACCAGAATTTGTGTCTTAACTATTTTCGAGATTATAATTTTGTGTGTTAAACAATTGGCTAACTAAAAATAATATCAGACCTTGCACAACAATAACACAAGTCAAAATTATTAATTGCAAGAGAAGTTATGGGGGCATTAAAAAGGATAATTTCATATCCGCTTTCAATAGTTTTCTATTTATTTTTTGGATTAACACTACTGATTTTTCACCCATTTCAGTGGCTGGGTGTTCAATTAGGAGGAGCTAAAGGACATAGAGGAGTTATAAATCTAATGAACCTTTGTTTGCTGCGATGTTTACATGTGTTAGGGGTAAGGATTAGTTTTAAAAATCAATATAAATTGCCACTGGATCGTTCCTTGATTATTGTTTCTAATCATCAAAGTATGTTTGATGTTCCATTGATATCCTGGTATTTGCGTAAACATAAGCCAAAATTTATCTCTAAAATTGAATTAGGAAAAGGAATACCAAGTATTTCTTTTAATTTAAGAAATGGAGGACATGTGTTAATAGATAGGAAAAATGCAAAACAATCTATTCCTGCATTATCAAAATTTGGAAAATACATTGCAGAACATAAATTTTCTGCAGTAATTTATCCCGAAGGAACGAGAAGTAGAACAGGGCAACCTAAACGTTTTGCGCATACTGGATTAAAAATATTGTTCAAGAATGCTCCTGATGCGTTGGTGGTTCCTGTTACAATAAATAATAGTTGGAAATTAGTTCGATTTGGTAATTTTCCTATGGGAATAGGAATACACCTAACTTTAGAAGTACAAGAGCCCGTAGCTGCAGAGAATTTAACAACCGATGAAATACTTGATATTACTGAAAAAAGAGTAATCTCTACAATAAAAAAGTAAATAAAATAGTCATGGCTATAGATAATATAAGATTAGAGGTAATGCAATTATTAGAAAAGAAAATTGAATCTTTTATAGATAAATTTTTGATTCCAATAGACAAGGTATGGCAACCAACTGATTTTTTACCTGATTCACAAAATGAAGACACATTCTTTGATGAGGTAAAAGAGCTAAGAGAATTAGCTAAGGAACTTCCATATGATTTTTGGGTGGTTTTAGTAGGAGATACTATTACCGAAGAAGCACTTCCTACGTATGAATCTTGGTTGATGGATGTAGAAGGAGTAAATCAACATGAAGGTCAAGGTGGAAATGGTTGGTCTAGATGGGTGAGGTATTGGACAAGTGAAGAGAACCGACATGGCGATACCTTAAACAAATATCTGTATTTATCAGGAAGAGTGAATATGATAGAGGTGGAGCGTACTACGCAACATTTAATCAATGATGGTTTTGACATTGGAACCGATAGAGATCCTTATAAGAACTTTATATATACAAGTTTTCAAGAACTTGCTACAAATATTTCTCACAGTAGAGTAGCCAAGTTGGCAAAAGGTTATTCTAATAAATCACTGGCTAAAATGTGTAAGATTATTGCAGGTGATGAAATGCGTCATTATAATGCTTATAGTGAGTTTGTAAAAAATATATTCGAAGTAGATCCTAGCCAAATGATGGTTGCATTTAGTGATATGATGAGGCATAAGATAGTGATGCCAGCAGTTTTTCTAAGAGAATCTGGGAATGCTATTGGTACTGCTTTTGAAGAATTTTCTAATGCAGCACAACGATTAGGAGTATACACTTCTCAGGATTATATTGATATTATGCAACGCTTAATTGATAAATGGGAAATAGATAAATTAGTTGATCTTACCGATGAAGCAGAAAAAGCGCGTGATTTTGTAATGAAATTGCCAGCTAGAATGCAAAGAATAAGTGAACGATTAGTAATTCCAGAACAACCATTTGAGTTTAAATGGGTGCAACCTGCATTGGTTAAATAAAAATTTAAGCGTATGACAAACGATCAGATCATAAGTCAGACGATAGATTTTGTAAAAGACACCCTCAAAGATGCTGAAGGAGGACATGATTGGTTTCATATCTTGCGAGTATATAATAATGCCAAATTAATAGCTAAGGACGAAAATGTGGACCTTTTTATAGTCTCATTAGGTGCGTTACTTCATGATATTGCAGATTCTAAGTTTCATAATGGAGATGAAACGATTGGTCCAGAAATCGCCAGAACCTTTTTAACAGGCTTAAATCTAGAAAAGAAGGTGATCAATCATGTGATACAAATCATAGAAAATATCTCTTTTAAAGGAGGAAATACAGTTCAGAAGTTCACATCACCAGAACTGAATGTAATCCAGGATGCAGATCGTTTAGATGCTATTGGGGCAATTGGAGTAGCTAGGTGTTTTAATTATGGAGGATTTAAGAATCGTGCCTTATATGATCCCCAAATAATGCCTAATTTAACGATGACCAAAGAAGAGTATAAAAATTCTACAGCTCCAACAATTAATCATTTCTACGAGAAATTATTACTTCTTAAAGATAGAATGAATACTGCTACAGGTAAAAGAATTGCCGCTAGTAGGCATCATTTTATGGAAGCATTCCTGGAACAGTTTTATAATGAATGGGAAGGTAGGCTTTGATGAATCGCCTACCTAATATGATGATGTACGTGCTCATTTTTTGATGATGATTGTTCGTTTTTGATTATGCAAAAATGCTGATTACAAATTCTACAATAATTAGAAAGTAACTTAAAATTAGATCGATTAAAAGTTTTGTAAGTGCTATCATGATTAGTAATTTATAGTTCCGTTATTGATTGTTATTAATTTTGAAGAATTTCTTTGTACAAATTCCATAGTAAATCTGTCAATTTCTTTATATCCTTCGACTTTATTGATTAGTAATTGATTTATCCTAGTGGCTTCTTTACTTACGTCAGAATATTTACAGTTTTTTAGTTCATATTCGGCAGTTTCGGTAGAAATTTCATTTCCAGAAACCGCTAACCCTTTTACATACAGAAATTGTTTAATTTGCTCACATTCACAATTTGATTGCAAAACCTTAAGTATCGCATTCGATTTATCTTCTACTTTATTATTAAGGAATAAAGCATAGGTCAAAATCCCAGCGATGATTCCAATAGAAAATAAAATAATTTGCTTTTTCATTAGTAAAGGGTTTGATGCAATGATTGTACTCAATAATTACTTTATCAAAGTACCTTTAAAAAAACAGTAATAACAAGGAAAGGAAACCTATTTTAAAGAAAAAGGGGTTGTATTTATTAATTTAATTATTTGATTACAAGTTGTTTAGTTTAGATTTATTGCTTTTTGTGTAGAAAATGACCTTAAGCCCTATATTTATAAATTTATGGTGATTTTTAGGTGATTTTTTCACAGATGATAGAAGGTTAGCTTTTGGATTTCAGCTTTTTTATGTAGAAGGAAGGAAGTAGTCCAGTATGAATTTTGAAATATTTAGAAAAAGAATCGGCACTTTTATAACCCACTTCTTCTGCTATTGATTTTATGGAATAAGATCTAAATTTTGAATCCTTTTTTAATCTTAGGATGGTGTAATTTATTCTTAAATCATTAATATATGTATTAAAATTTTTACTGAAATGTGAATTGATTACTTTTGATAAGTACGAAGTATTAGTATTGATCTTCTTTGCAACATTATATAGATTACATTCTGTTTTAAGATAGTATTCTTGAGATTCTATTTTTTTTAGACCTAAAAGAATCTGTTCATATAATTCATCACTGATATCTAATTCACTGGATTGTAAATCTAATTTTTTATCCTTAGTATCTATAATTGGCTTTTGTTCCAGGTTTTCGTTAGCTGCAATTGATGACTGATTATTTGCTTCTTGTGTTTCAATTTTTGCTAATAAAGCTTCAAACTTGTTTTTATTGTTCTTTTTGGCTTTTATAAAAAAGAATAAAACCAAAACTAACCCTAGACCAAATGTAGCCATGCCAATTTGAGAATAAATGGATCTGTTTTTTTGCTTCTTTTTTTGGTTTTCAAGACTATCAATTTCACTTTGATAATCATTCATGGTAAATTCTCTAATTTTTCTCGAAGCTGAACTTTTTTTATTATTGAGTTTGCTAAGACTTAAGATATGTTTTTCATAATATTCATTGGATTTCTCTAAATCTCCGTTCATTTTGTAGGATTGACCCAGTAGTTTATAGCAATTACTGAGTTCATCAGAATTCGAATATTTAGTTGTTAGGATTTCTAAAGATTCTTCAAGAACATCAATACTTTCTTCATATTTTTTTAACTCCAATTTACAAGATGCAATTAGATTAAGAATTTTTCCCAGAAAAATAATATCATTTGCACTATAACAAAGTTTTTTTGCTTGATTTAAATAATCGAGGCTTTTTTCATAATCTTTTTTGTTTTTGTAAATGATCCCTCGATGCATTAATAAATCAATATGAATATTATCTATTTTTACTTTTTTGGTAAGCGATAAACCTATATCATTATACTGTAGTGCAGAATCTAATAAGTTTAGTTTTATATACGCTTCGCAAATTCTAGCTTTATTAAGCATAGGCACGTGCTTTGCAAATTCTCCTTCTCCTTTTTCTAAAATTTCATCACTTATTTTAAGTTCTTCTAATGCACTTCTTGGGTCTCCAGAACGAAGTTTTACAAAACCTAGATTAGTTTGTAGTGCCCAAAGAGCATATCGATAATCAATCTCCTTAGCTATCTCTAAAGATTCATAATATGTGCTTGTAGCTTTATCGTATTCTTCTATATCGAAGTAATGATTTCCTTTTAGTTTTATAAGATCAACAATCGTTTTCTTTTCTACTTCATATTGATTGGCAATAGCAAGCGCGCTATCCAAATAAGCTATGGCAAGATCATTATTCCCTCCATTAAGATTGGCCATACTTAGATTCTTTAAGGCTTCAATCATATGAACCGCATCTTCATTATCAAAAGCAGTCTTATATAGGATATTGCTTAATGATATAATTTCATCTACATTACTAGGATCAAGAGCTTCAATTTGGGAACGTATATCCTCTGCGTTTTTGTTAATAAGGATACTATTATCAACCTGAGCAGTAATATTATGTACAAATACAACAGTAAGAAATATAAACAGATGATATAAACGCATAAAGAATGACTAAACCTTTATAGGAGGATTCAAAAATAACCAAAAAACCTTCAAAACAATCGTAATTGATCATCTTTATGGGATTCGTGTAAATCACAGTTTAAATGAATCTTGTTTTCTTTTGGAAAATACTTTTGTCTTGCAATAGCAAACATTTGATGGATTTGATCTGCTATTTTTCCAGAACCTTTCATTCTTCTGCCAAATGTGCTATCATTTAAATTTCCTTGATGGCATTCCATAATTTGATGTAAAATCTTATCTTTTCTATCAGGAATAGTATGCTCTAACCATTTTGTAAATATTTGACCAATTGCTCCGTTTAATCTAACGATAGTGTATCCAATGCTTTTGGCTCCACGCGCTGATACCTCTTTAGAAAGTGACAATATTTCATGACTATTAATAGAAGGAATAATAGGAGCCATCATAACATTTGTTGGGATTCCTATAGTATTTAATTTTTCTAAAGTTTCTAATCGTTTCTTAATACTAGTGGTTCTTGGTTCCAGGATTCTTCTAGTATCTTCATTTAAAGAAGTAATAGATAAAAACACAGATACCAAATTATATTCTGCCAATTTGGAAATAATATCGATATCACGTTGTATCAATGCATTTTTAGTAATGATACCAACTGGGTGACGGTATTTTAAAAATATTTTCAGAAGTTGTCTGGTAATCTTTAGTTTTTTTTCTGCGGGTTGATAACAATCGGTATTTCCAGAAAGAGCGATAGGATAAGCTTTCCAGTGTTTACTTTTTAGTTTCTTTTCTAATAGTAGAGGAGCGTTTTTTTTAACCAGAATTGTACTCTCAAAATCTAATCCAGCACCATATCCCCAATATTCATGGGAATTTCTGGCATAACAATATACACATCCGTGTTCACAACCTTGATATGGATTTAGAGAATATACCATGCCTACATCTGGACTAGTTACCTTGTTTACAATTGTTTTAGGAAAAGTCTCTATAAATGTAGTTTGATGTGAATTAATAGATTCTCCCTCTTTTTGAAGGTAGTTTAGGAAATCATCCCTTAATTCATAGTGATTCGCAGAAAACCGATTGTGTATCTTTTCCTGTGCTCCTCTTCCTTTGATAAATTTTTTCCGTTCCAAAAGTCATGATTTTACGGTTTAAAAGTAAAACTTTTGTTGGAATATTTCCAATAAAAAATGGAATAATTCCAAATAAAGAGAGTAATTTTGTAATAGATCAATTATTTAGAAAGTATTAAGTCAGTTTTAGGTTAAAAAATAGTCAGTGATGAGTGATAGAAGTTATGAATATGATGTGGCTTTATCTTTTGCAGGAGAGAATAGGGCGTATGTAGAGAAGGTAGCGAATAGCTTGCGACTTAAAGGAATTAATGTGTTTTATGATTTATTTGAGGAAGCTAATTTGTGGGGAAAAAATTTATATGAGTATTTGTCAGAGATTTATCAAAATAAAGCAAGGTATACAGTACTTTTTGTATCTAACTTTTACAATAAAAAATTATGGACAAATCATGAGAGAGTTTCGATGCAAGCACGAGCATTTCAGGAGAGCAGAGAGTATATTCTCCCTGCTAGATTTGATGACACAGAAATCCCTGGAATTCTCCAAACAATCGGTTATATAAGTCTGAAAAATAAGACTCCAGAAGAATTAGCCATTCTGATCGAAAATAAGTTGAGAAAGGATCAATCTTTTTTCAGAAATCGATGGTCGAAACTCTCTACTATGATTAGTCCAAAACCATTTATTTTTACAATTAAAGTAGTAGATGAGAAAAAGAAACTAATTAAGCATGCAAAAGTAGTGCTTGTAGCAAATAATTCAACCTATCTAGAAGGGTTTACAGATGAAAATGGATTGGCTCATTTTGTAATTCGTACAAGAAAATTATACACGGTACTTATTGCACATCAAGAGTATCCAGCAGTGGTTTTTAATAATATAAACCCTAAAGAAGATATTGAAGTTATTATTGAAAAATCCAATAGCTCTGGATCTGTTATTATCAATAAATCAGGTCAAATCCCTGGAATCTCAGGAAAAATAGAACCAGTATTAAATACTGAAAAAGGATTATCTCTGTATGCTGATAATATTGCAATCGAAGGAGGAAAGAATCAACCATTTGATTTTAAATTAAATACATCGGTTTCTCTAGAAGATAATAAGGGTAATGTGATACAGTTGACATTCCGATTTTTTCAAGGTAGAATCGCACTAATCGATTTTTACAAAAACAAACCGTTTTAAAATTATAAGCAATATGATTCGTATAGCGTAGTAGGTGTATAACAGTATGCGAAGGTGTTTTTTTGTTTCAGAATGATATTTATCCATAAAAATTGAAAATTCACTATTTTCAGGGGACAACTACGCCTAAAAATATCTTACATTTATAAAGTCAACTAAAATTCCATCAATATGCGAGTATCACGTATCCTGTATCTCTTTTTGTTTTCTACAATTTTGTTTTCCTGTAAAAAGAAAGATGCCAGAGAAATGGCAGAAGAAAATGCTTCAGAGCTTAATAAGTATCAAGAGTATATTTCGGATGTATCTACAGGTGTAATTTCGGTATTGGATAATGTGTATGTTGTGTTACAAACACCAGTAGAAGGTTGGGATGATAATCAAGAGTTATCGGATAAAGTACTTTCTGTTTCGCCAAAGGTAAAAGGAAAAGTGATTGCAATTAACAATCGTACTATTTCATTTCAACCAGAAGAAGGTTTTGAACAAAATACAGAATATACGTTTACATTAGATCTAGAAGATATTGTAGAAGATTTAAAAGATGAACTGGATGAGGAGTTTGTTTTTAGTGTAAAAACGCTAAAACAACAATTTTCGGTACTTACAGATAATCTTCAGTCATATAGTAAGGATTGGCAATATATAAATGGAACAATTACGGCAAGTGACCAATTGAGTTTTGATACAGCAAAACAGTTAATTACTGCTACTCAAAAAGGTAAAGAGGTTTCAGTTAATTTTGGAGAATCCACTACAAAAGGCCGTCAGTTTAGTTTTAGAATTGATAGCATTCAACGTTTTGAAGATGATTCTGAAGTAGAAGTTAAGTGGTCAGGAAAATCCTTTAATATTGATACAGAAGGAAATAATGTTTTAAATATTCCAGGAAAGAATAACTTTTCTGTGATAAGTGTATCGGTTTCTAATTTTGATGGACAATATGTGGAAATTAATTTCTCTGATCCGCTGAAAAAAAATCAAAATTTTGATGGACTTGTTACCATTGCTGGAGCCAAAAATTTAAAATATACAGTAAAAGGGCAAGATCTAAAGGTGTATCCTAAAAAAGAATTAAAAGGAACATTAGAGGTAACTGTCTTTGAAGGAATCAAAAGCGTTGACAATTATAAGCTAAAAAGTACTTATTCAGAAAATGTATCGTTCCAGCAACCGAAACCAGACGTGAGATTATTGCAGAGTGGAGTGATTCTTCCAACTTCAGAAAATTTAAAATTTAATTTTGAGGCAGTAAACTTAAGAGCAGTAGAAGTGCAGGTTGTAAAGGTGTTCGAGAATAATATCCTTCAGTTTTTACAAAATAATAATCTGGATGGATCCAGTAATCTTAGAAGTGTTGCAAGGCCAGTTGCTAAAAAATTAATAAACCTTCAAGAAAATGCATCATTAAACCTAAGTAAATGGAATGCATTCGCAATAGATTTAAAAGAACTGATTACACCAGAGCAAGGAGCAATTTATCGAGTAGAATTAAAGTATCGAAAAGCGTATTCTCTTTATAAATGTGATGGAGTAGCTACAGATGATACAAGTATTGATGAATTGACAGAAAACTATGATACAGAGGAAGAATCAAGTTTTTGGGATAGTTCTCAGTATTACTATGATGATTATTATGATTATGACTGGAACGAGAGAGATAATCCTTGCAGCAATTCATTTTTTAGAAATAAAAAATTGGCAGCTAATATTTTAGCATCTAATCTGGGTGTAGTTGTTAAAAAAGGATTGAATAATTCTTATATGGTTACTGTAAACGATATTATAACTACAGAACCGATGAGTAATGTAAAAGTTACCTTCTATAATTATCAACAACAGGAAATGGGTATCGCCACAACAGATGCTCAGGGAATGACTGGGTTTGATGCTGATCGTCCTGCGTATTTTGCAATAGCCACTTCGGGTAAACAACGTACATATGTAAAACTAAACGATGGAAATGCATTGTCTGTTAGTAAATTTGATGTCTCTGGAGTGCGCTTACAAAAAGGAATTAAAGGGTTTATTTATGGAGAACGTGGAGTGTGGCGTCCTGGCGATACTTTGTTTTTGTCATTTATGCTAAATGATAATGCTAATAAATTGCCTAAAGGCCATCCTGTAAAATTTGAATTAAAAGATCCATATGGAAAGATAGTAGACCAGAAAACAGCAACAGATGGAGTAGGTAATGTGTATAAATTTATGGTAGAAACTTCTGATGAAGCACCTACTGGAAATTGGCAAGCAAAAGTACAAGTTGGAGGAGCTAGTTTTTCTAAATTGTTAAAAATAGAAACCATTAAGCCTAATCGTCTCAAAATCAAAACAAATTTTGAAGATGAAGTTTTAGGGGCAAACAAAAGTATTACAGGAGATCTGGAAGTGCTCTGGTTACACGGAGCTATTGCTAAGGGACTTCAAACTGATATTAATGTTCGTTTTAATGCAAAGAAAACAACATTTAAAACCTTTCCTGGGTATATTTTTGATGATCCATCAAGAAGATTTGGTGTTGATGAACAAGAAGTATTTAATGGAAAACTCTCGGGAGATGGAAAGGTTAGTTTTTCTATGCAACCAAAACTAAAAACCAAGGCAGCAGGAATGTTGAGAGCCTCGTTTATTACCAAAGTGTATGAAAATGGAGGTGATTTTAGTACTGATGTGATTTCTAAAGACTTTTCACCATATAAAACTTATATCGGTTTAAATACCCCAAAAGGAGACAAAGCACGTGGAATGCTTTTAACCGATACTGAACATAATTTTGAAGTGGTTTCTGTTGATGAAAATGGAAAACCAAAAGCAGCAAAAGATCTCGAAGTATATGTGTATAAGGTAAACTGGAGATGGTGGTGGGATACTTCAGATGATAATTTATCATCGTATAATCGTAGTTCTTATCGTCGCGAAATTTTTAAAACCAAAGTAAGTACGAATAATAGTGGTACAGCAAACTTTAAGTTCGAAATCAAACATCCAGAATGGGGAAGATACCTTGTACGTGTTGTAGATCCTAATGGAGGACATGCAACTGGTAAAACTATATATGTAGATTGGCCAGGTTGGGCTGGAAGAGCCAATAAAAATGATCCTTCTGCCGCTACAATGTTGTTGTTTTCAGCAGATAAAAACACCTATGATGTAGGAGAAACCGCTACAGTTACTTTTCCATCCAGTGAAGGCGGGAGAGCACTGATTACAGTAGAAAATGGTACAGAAGTATTGTCATCTTTATGGGTCACACCAAAAAAAGGAGAAACTAAGTTTGAATTACCAATAGAAGAATTATATACACCAAATGTATATATCCATATTACATTGTTGCAACCACATGCATCTACAGCTAATGATTTACCTATCCGATTGTATGGTGTGATTCCTATTTCTGTAGAGAATCCAGCTACTAGGATTACTCCTGTTGTTAAGATGCCAGATGTGTTGCGCCCAGAAGAAACTATTGATGTCAAAATTAGTGAAACCAATGGGAAAGCTATGACCTATTCTATCGCTATAGTTGATGAAGGATTATTAGATCTTACGCGATTTAAAACACCAAATCCTTGGAGTACTTTTTATGCAAGAGAGGCTTTGGGAGTAAAAACCTGGGACGTTTATGATGATGTAATCGGCGCATATGGAGGAAGTATAAATCAAATCTTTAGTATTGGTGGTGATGCAGAAGCGGGAGGAAGCAAATCCAAAAAAGCAAATAGATTTAAACCAATGGTGGTTTACAAAGGACCTTTTGAGCTGAAAAATGGAGAAACAAAATCTCATAAAATTAAAATACCAAAATATATAGGGTCTGTTCGTACGATGATCGTAGCTTCTGATGCATCAAATGCAGCGTACGGAAGTACTGATAAAACAACTCCTGTAAGAAAACCATTAATGGTATTGACTTCAATTCCTCGAAAAATAACTCCTGGCGAAAAAGTAACAATTCCAGTAACTGTTTTTGCCATGGAAAATAAAGTAAAGGATGTAAATGTAACTTTAAAACCAAATAAAGGATTTACAGTAGTAGGAGAAGCTAGTAAACGTATTTCATTCTCACAACCAGATGAACAAATGGTGTATTTTGATATTGAAGTGTTAGAGGGCGCATCAATTACAGATATTGAAGTGGTTGCCAGTGGTAATGGTGAGAAAGCATCTTATAGTGTTCCTATTGATATTATGAATCCGAATCCAATGACTACAGAGGTTACTTCTATAGTATTGGAGCCTAATAGTGCGCAAGAGGTGGATTTTGCTTCTTTTGGAGTTGAAGGCAGCAATAGTACAATAATAGAATTGTCCTCATTACCTCCAATGAATTTTGAAGGAAGATTAAAATATTTAATCAGATACCCTCACGGTTGTGTAGAGCAGACAACTTCGGGAGCTTTTCCTCAATTATATTTAGGAGATGTATTTGAGCTGTCTTCAGAAAAGAAAAAGAAAATTCAGCGTCATATGGAAGCTGCAATTTATAGATTAAAAAGCTTTATACAACCTAATGGAGGGATGTCTTATTGGCCAGGATATAGTGGTGCTAATGATTGGGGAACTACTTATGCAGGACATTATTTGTTAGAGGCAAATAAGCAAGGCTATGTATTACCGATTGGTTTTAAAAGCAATTGGATTAATTATCAGCAGCAACAAGCAAAAAGATGGAGAAGCAATGGTAGTGATCTGGCACAAGCTTATAGATTGTATACATTAGCATTAGCTGGTAGCCCTGATTTATCTTCAATGAATCGACTACGAGAAACATCAAACCTTTCTAATGATGCTAAATTAAGACTGTCAGCCGCTTATGGGCTTGTAGGGCAAAAAAGTGCTGCAGAAAAATTATTGAATAGCGCAAATATTGATTTTCAGCCAAGAAAAAACTATTACTATACATATGGATCTACCAATAGAAACAGAGCGATGGCACTTGAAACGTTAGTGTTATTAGATCAAAAAGTAAAAGCTCAGAAAATAGCAGTAGAACTAGCCAAAGAGTTATCTTCAAAAAAATGGATGAGTACACAAACAACTTCTTATGCATTGATGGCCATGGCAAAATATGCTGCGTATGTTGGAGGAAAAGGAGTAGATGTGCAGTATACCTTAAACGGAAAATCAGTACAGGCAAATTCAAACAAAACGTTGGCTACATCTGGAGAGTTGTCTATTGTTAAAAACAATAAGCTAATCCTGAAAAACAATAAGGATAACACCATTTTTGTGCAGCTTGCAACTAGCGGAATCTTACCTGTTGGTAGTGAGAAAGTGATTCAAAGTAATTTTAAAGCAATTGTAGATTATAAAAATAGAGAAGGCAGAATTATTGATATTACCAAACTATCACAAGGAACTGATTTTGTTGCCGAGGTAACTATTACTAATACATCTGGAAATAAAGTAAAAGATATTGCTTTGACAGAGATTTTTCCATCAGGATGGGAAGTAGTCAATACTCGTTTTACCGATTTTGGGTCATTTAGAGCTAATAAAGTAACCTATACAGACATACGAGATGATCGAGTGAATTTCTATTTTGATTTAAAACCGAAAGAAAGTAAAACTGTTACCTTGTTGCTCAATGCTTCTTATTTAGGGAAATATTATTTACCAGGCATTCAATGCGAAGCAATGTATGATAATGACTATCTGGTAAGAACTAAAGGGAAATGGATTGAAGTAGTTAAATAGAGTAGAGGAGCGTACAGAAATATTATTGATCTGGTTTTTATCTTATTTAAGTTTAAAACACATCATTAGTATACCCAATTGTATTACCAACTTTTTGAATAAATTTTTTATTGTCTGGAGTTATACCGTGAATGGTATAAATATTTTCATTCTTGGCATTAAATAACCTCAAAACTCGAAACATACCATGGTACTTAGTTTTTGTTATTTCTGACCAGGTATAACTAGAAGTCTTCCCTCTTTTAATAACTGTAACGCAATGTTCATTATATAGTACCTGCGCGGTTTTATATCGTAGTACTTGTAAGCCTAAATAAGAACTATATCCTGTAAAAAAGGTAATGACCAGAATACCACCAATAGATAAAAATCCTTCTGTTTTTACTAGTGTGATAATCCAGATGATGGATAGAATAGTTAGACAACAAAAAATAAACACTGCGGTATAAGTAAGAATTTGATATAATAAGGGATTCTGTATAGTATATTCTTTAGCTTCTTGTTCGCGAATTTGTTTTTCAGTATCCTTTATTTCCATTTCATTTTTTGTTCTATTAGTGATAATGATCTTTGCATTTAGTAGTACTGTAACACTAAGTTAGCAAAAAGAAAGACGAGTGTGAGATTTACTTGAATTTCCTTAAAACTTATTAGGAGATTTTGCAATGAGATATGCTTCAAAAAGATAGGTTGGTTATTTTTTACTACCAATTACGAAGTGCTTTACCATTTTCGAGATATTCCTTCAAGGACTCATGAATTAGATATTTCCATCCACCCATGAAATTGTCTCTCATAAAGTCTGGGTTTGTAAATGTTTCGAGTCCTTCATGGATTAGTTTAACACTGGTTTTTTTACCAACAGATGATAATTCAAATGTAACAAAAGAAATGCCTGTATATCCTTCATATGTCCATGAGTACTTTAGTTTTTTATAAGGAATTACTTCTAAAACTTCGCATAGATGTACATAGCGTTTATTTTCTTCGCCACCTTCAAAATGGAACTTGCAGCCTACCTCTGGTTTGAAATCAGAAATATCAAAATACCATTTTTTCATTAACTCCTTTTCGGTAATTGCCCGCCAAACAAGTGCTAATGGAGCATTAAATTCTTGTTCTATTATTAATGGTTTATTATCCATGTTAATTGTGTTTTATTGTCTCTTTGTAGATTGTAAATCGTTCAATAACTTGTCAAGCTGATTGAATTTTCCAGCCCACATCTTTCTGAAAGGTTCTAACCAATCAGCAATTTCTGCAAGTTTTTGAACTTCAAGATTGCAATGACGCTCTCGACCTTCTTTTTTTATAGTGATAACACCACATTCTTGTAGATATTTAATATGTAATGATACTGCTTGTCTAGTCATGTCAAACTTGTCTGCCAAAGTATTGACATTCTGTGATTCGCTGGTCAAGGATATTAGTATACTCCTTCTGGTAGGATCTGCGATAGCATTAAATACATCTCTTTTCATAAATTTATTTAATAAGCAAGTGATTGCTTGCAAATATAAACGAAAGCAATCACTTGCGCAATTTTTTTTAGCAAATAATAACCTTTAGAAGATAGGGTGTAAAGTGTAACCAGCGATTCTATGTTTAAACTGGCCTCATATAAGCATAATAAAGGATCTATGTACTAATCGTTTGATAATAGAACGATTTCATTGTATTCGTCTCACCTTATCCTTTATTATGTTTATATCTTATATGTTATTTATATCAAATTAAATCATTCAATCTTTTGGTAATAAGGCTGTGCGATTCTGTCATTATACGATCAATTAACTCTTTACAGGTTGGTATATCATGAATCAATCCTACAACCATTCCACATGACCATGCTCCAACTTCCATATCCCCTTCCATCATAATTTTAGGATATACGCCGGCAACTTCCTCAATTATATCCGAGAATTGAATGTTTTTCCCAAGCTTTTGTTCTTTTTCTAATAAACGTTGTACTGCTGCATTGTTCATTACACGTTCTGTATTTCTTAGAGGTCGCATAACCAAACGAGTATCTAATTCTGTAGCATCTAGGATGGCTTGTTTTACATTTTCATGGATAGGTGCTTCTTGTGTAGCCATAAAACGGGTTCCCATATTGATACCTTCCGCACCCATTGCTAATGATGCTACCAAAGAGCGAGCATCTGCCATTCCACCTGAAGCTAAAAATGGAATTTCAAGTTCTTCATGAGCTCGTGGTAACAATATCATGTTCGGGATATCATCTTCACCTGGATGGCCACCACACTCGAAACCATCAACGGACACAGCATCACAACCAATAGATTGTGCTTTTAATGCATGTCTTACTGAAGTACATTTATGAATGACTTTAATTCCTGCGTCTTTAAGGTATGGTAACACCTCTTGCGGATTACGTCCTGCAGTTTCCACAACTTTTACGCCTCCTTCTATAATCGCCTTGACATATCCTGGATAATCTGGAGCATTGACTGTGGGTAAAAAAGTTAGATTTACAGCAAAAGGTTTGTCAGTCAAATCTTTACATCTTGCGATTTCATTTGCTAAATCAGCTGGTTTTTTTTGAGTCAAGCCTGTAATTGTTCCAATACCACCTGCATTAGAAACAGCTGCAGCTAATTCAGCAAAGCCTACATAGTGCATTCCTCCTTGCATAATTGGATGTTCAATACCAAATAGTTCAGTAATCTTAGTCTTCATTATATTGTTTTTATAGTCAAATTAGTTAATTGTTTTTCTTGTTATAAAGGTTACTTCAATAATGTTGATGGGTTTTTTAAATACATACAATGATTTAAAGGTATTACTCATTGTTGAAGGTTTATTTTTCTTAAATATTCTGTCCAAATGTCAATAAATTATTATCGGGATCAAGTACAGAGAATTCCTTTTGTCCCCAAGGTTTGATTTCCAATGGTCCATTAGGATGAATATTCGTTTGTTTTTCCAGCAAAAGTTTATACAACTTATCAATATTGTCAGTTCTGATATAAACCTGACCGTAATTCTCTTTTGGGTCAAGCTCTTTAAATTCAAAGAAATGAATTTGAATTTGGTCACACTGCATCATCAAATAACCATCATAGTCAACACCTCCAAATTCTTTGAAGCCTAATTGATTTGAATAAAATTCGCGCGTTACCTTTTTATCACGCATTGGTAATTTAGGATTAATATCTGTAAGCATTGCATTCTCTTATTTTAAATTCACATTAAAACCCATGTTAATTTTGATTTCACGTAGGGATTCTTAAATGATCACTGTTGATTAATATAAGAAACGTGTAGTAGTGAATAAGCTATACGTTTCTGGTTGGTATTAAATCAAATATAAATGTTTTGCTTTTATCATTTTCAAATCAATGACTAAAAATTCCCAATGTGACAAAATGCTGTACATATTTCTGTAGGGAAGAAAATTCGTGTAGATCAGAACAGTCTAGAGGACAAATTAATTTAACGATGGAGGCATAGCAATTAACCCTTAGTCTCAGAGTTGTTAATGATTAAATTTTTATCAATAGCCTCTCGCAAATCCTTTTTATTTAAAGGTTTATTAATAAGGTCATTCATTCCTGCTTTTGTACATTCATCTCCTACTTCACTTAATTCTGAAGCAGTCAATGCAATAATCGGAGTAGTTTTATCAAATTCCCGAATTTTTAAGGTAGCCTGCATACCATCCATTACAGGCATGTTAATATCCATAAGTACCAAATCAAAAGTTTCTTTCTTCAAAATTTGGACGGCTTCTAATCCATTTTCTACTATCGTACAAATACACCCAATATTTTTTAACAAGTTTTTGGTTACTAATTGATTGACTTTATTGTCTTCTGCAACTAATATTTTTGCAGATACATTTTCTGTGATGATCGTATTTTCTAACCCGTTTTCTAAATCATTTAGGCTTTCTGAGATCTCCAGATCTAAATCAAAATAGAATATAGATCCAACCCCTTTTTTACTTTCGAAATTAATCTGACTTCCCATTACCTGAACCAAGTTTTTGACAATAGAAAGTCCTAAACCTGTTCCTTGCTTATTATCGTAGACACTACCGATTTGTGAAAACTCTTCAAAAATGTATTCTTTTTGATCTTCTGGTACTCCCATACCTGTATCTTCTACCTCGAATCGAATTCGAACGATTTTAGAATCATTATCTAATAATTTGATTCGAAGCCAAATTCTTCCTTTATCAGTAAATTTAATGGCGTTCCCAATTAAGTTGATTAAAACTTCGGAGACCCTTAATGCATCTACATTAAGTAGTTTAGGGATACTATGATTATGCTTTAGGATTAATGTGTTTTCTTTTTTTTGTGACTGATAATCAAAAGATTGTAAGATATTCTGTGATAAGGAAAATATATCTGTGGGTGTTTTGATAAGTTCCTTTTCTTCAGAATCAATTTTACTTACTTTGAGCACCTTATTTACTAAATCAAGAAGGTAATCTGCAGAAAATTTCAAAGAATTGAGTAATTTTTTGTCTTTTTCAGATTTCTTGTCATTTTCTAATAAAATTGAAGAGATTCCAACCACGCCATATAAAGGAGTCCTAAGTTCATAACTTATGGTAGAGATAAATTGTGACTTGATCTTACTTAATTTTTCTGCTTTTTGATTAGCTTCTGATAGCTCGCTATTTTTTAATTCTAAAGTTTCGCTAATTCTTTTTTTGGATTTATATGCTTTGTAATACAGGACAACTAGAATCATCAACAGAATAAGACCAGAGAGGGTAATGTAAATGATTTTTTTATTCTTTTTATCAATGTTTTGATAAAGCTGATTTTCTCTTTTATTGGCCTCAAATTTTGCCTCATATTCGTTTAGCTTAAATCTAGATTTAGCCATTTCCTCAAGCTTGGATTTAGTAAAATCATAGACTTTGCGCTCATTTTCTATTAAACTGTTCTTATCAGCTAATGCTAAAGGATAATTTTTAATTCTTTCATACATTTCAGATCTGTATTCATAAAAATAACTTTTCCCTTTGACCCAAGAACTTTGTTTATCAAGTTGTTTTAGTGCTTTTTCAAAGTATGCTTCAGCGCTATCGATAGCCACATAATGTGCATAATTTCGTGCCTTTAACAGATAATAAGAGGACTTATTCCCTTCTGACCCAGTAGGTGAAAAAATCAAACTGTCAATTTCTTTTAGATATGGAGCAGTGTTATCAAACTCATTGAGATCCATATATGTCCAAGTCAAATTAATAATGAGAGTTTCATAACTGGTCATATTAACTTCTTCAGGTTTTTTTTCAATTTTATTTTTGAAGATACTTACAGACTCTTTATAATATGTTAAGGCTCCTTTATAATCTTTTTTGTCATCGTAATAGACATTGGCTAAGTTGTTTAGAATCCTAGGGATTAATGTTTCGTTTTCGGACTTTTTTGAATATTCTAATGCTCTATTAAGATTTTCTTTTGCCGTTTTATAATCAATTATTTCATAATGAATATTACCTATTAAAAAGTAACACATAGATAAATAGTAAGGATCTTCTAATTTATGAGCTCCTTTTGCTGCCTCAACTGCATGTTCTAACGCTAAATACATGTTCCCATTCCTAGATGCTTTTTGGGATTTTATTATCAAATCATCCACTTGATTATATTTCTTAATAGAAATAGAATCCTGACCAAAGACTGATAAAGAAGCAATGAAGAAAACAATAATATGTTTAAATTTTTTCAATATAAAAACAGGTTTTATTAATACGCTACATTAAATAAGGTTATACAATACGAGATTCTTTATTATGAGCACCTAACCTTACTAATAATTTGAGTGAAAACGGTATTAATTGTTTTTAAGCGTGATATAATGTAATAAAATTATAGGTTTTTTTCATTATAATTGACAATAAAACTAACGGTTATTAGCGCTGCAAGAATATAAAAATGGGGATATTATACCTTTTTATATTGTAATTTAGAGTATTAATTACTTTGGTAAATTTCAATTACTACATATTTCTAGAGTTGTTAATGATTAAGTTTTTATGGATAGCGTATCGCAGATCCTTTTTGTTTAGGGGCTTATTAATTAGGTCATTCATTCCAGCTTTTGTGCATTCTTGAGAAACTTCGCTTAACTCTGAGGCTGTTAAGGCAATGATAGGAGTAGTTTTGTCAAACTCTCGAATTTTTAAAGTAGCCTGCATTCCATCCATAACAGGCATATTAATATCCATAAGAACCAAATTGAATTTCTGATGTTTTAATATTTCAACGGCTTCGAATCCGTTTTCTACAATTGTACAGTCACAACCAATGTTTTTGAGTAAGTTTTTAGTTACCAATTGATTTACTTTATTGTCTTCTGCTACCAAAATTTTTGCCACGAGATCATCAGTATTCTCAATACCTTCGGTATCGCTTTCCATACCTTGTGTACTATCAGTTATTTCCAGATCCAAATCGAAATAGAACTTAGATCCAACATCTTTTTTACTTTCGAAATGGATGTGACTATCCATCACCTGAATCAAATTTTTCACAATAGAAAGCCCCAATCCTGTTCCTTGTTTATTGTCATACACGCTACCTATTTGCGAAAACTCTTCAAAAATATACTCTTTCTGATCTTCTGGTACTCCCATACCAGTATCTTCAACTTCATATCTAATTTTAACAGTTTTGACATCTCTAGATAATAATTTGATCCGAAGCCAAATGGATCCTTGGTCTGTAAATTTATTAGCGTTCCCAATTAGATTAATCAAAATTTCGGATAACCGTAATGCATCTACATTAAGTAATTTTGGGATATTGTCCTGATAATCTAGAGTTAATTGGTTCTCCTTTTTTTTCGATTGATGCTCAAAAGACTGTAAAATGTTTTGAGATAAAGAAAATAAATCTGTAGGAGCTTTGATTAATTCCTTTTCTTCAGAATCAATTTTACTTATTTTCAGTACTTTATTAACTAAATCAAGTAAGTAGTCTGCAGAAAATTTAAGTGAATTAAGAAGTTTTTTGTCTTTATCAGACTTAGGATCATTTTCTAACAGAATTGAAGAAATTCCAACAACACCGTATAAAGGAGTTCTGAGTTCATGACTAATAGTAGAGATAAATTGTGATTTGATCTTGCTTAGTTTTTCCGCCTGAGATTTAGCTTCGAATAACTCTGAATTTTTTAGCTCGAGAATTTTACTAACCTTCTTTTTGGATCGATATCCTCTATAATAAAAGAACACAACGACAACCAAAAGTATAAGACTGACAAACGATATAAAAATGATTCTTTTATTGTTTTTATCAATATCTAACAATAGTGCTTTTTCTCTTTTGGCTACTTCTAGTTCTTGCTCATATTGATCTACCCTAAATCTGATTTTGGTTACTTCTTCTTTTTTGTCTCGAGCATTCTCATAAAATTTACGTTCATTTTCTTGAAATTTTTTTAGATCAGCAATAACTTTTGGATAGTCTTGTATGTTTTCATACATCTGTGATCTATATTGATAAAAATAGCTTATTCCTTTTAGCCAAAATTCAGGCCCTTCAAGTAGTTCTAGAGATTTGTTAAAATATTCTTCTGCAAGTTCAATTTCACCATCACGTGTATGGTAACGTGCTTTTGTAGGTATAAAGAACTCCTGTCAACATGAGTAATGTTAATGAGATTGTCAATACTATCTGCTTCCTTTAGATATGGAATAGCATTATCATATTGATCGAGATCTAAATAGGTCCAAATTAGGTTGTGTAGTAGGATTTGATAATTATTACTAGGACTATTATATTTTTGTAATTCTACAGCTTTCTTGTAATAAAACAACGCGTTTTTATAATCATTGTTATCATAATAATATAAACTTCCCAAGCTATTTAAAATCAAAGGCATTAATTTTTTATCCTTGGTTTTTTCTGAATATTCTAATGATTTTAATAGGTGTTTTTTTGCATTTTCATAGTCAATAATTTCATATTGAATACTTCCCATTAACAAATACGCTTGAGATAAGTAATGGTAATTTTCCAACTTATGGGCATAATTGACTGCGTCAAATGCATAATCTAAGGATTGATATAAATCATTTTCGAAACGTAAACTATCAGCTATTTTGATTAATACCTCTAAACTATCATTTTTTTTAAAAGAAGGTTCACTCTGCGAAAATACAGATAGAGAAATAACAAACAATAATATGGATACCGTAAACTTTTTCAATACAAAACAATTTATTAGTAAAAATGAACACACTATATCAGATTGTTTGCGATAGTACTTTGATTACATTTTTACAATTTAAGCCCTTGTATTTCTAATAGATTTGTGGATAGAATAATGGTTAATTATACTTAAGAGTCACATAATTTAATAAAATTCTGGGGTTTATACGTTATGATATAGAATAAAACTAACGATTACAATATGTATAGTGTTATGATAACGGGGAAATTTACTTATTATTAGAATTCGAATTGAATATAAAATAGAATCACATAATTTATGTTTTAATGTATTTTTCTAACCGTATTGTCGTATATCTAATGACATTTGTATAAATTTCAGAATTATTGTCTAGGTGCATATAAATTGTAAATTATAGTGTTCGAAATACCCAAAAATTATATTAGAAAACATCCTAAACGATTGATTGTTATCGGAGTGTTGCTAATTTGGTATTATTTATCTTTACCTAAACCATTGTTTGATGACCCCACTGCGACAGTAATTGAAACGAAAAATGGAGAATTACTTGGAGCTAAAATTGCTAGCGATGGACAATGGCGGTTTCCAGAAACAGATAGTGTACCAGAAAAGTTTAAACACTGTATTCTCGCTTTTGAAGATCAACAATTCTATAATCATTTTGGATTTAATCCGATATCAATGATAGATGCTATTATTGAAAACATAAAGGAAGGAAGAGTAGTTCGTGGTGGAAGCACAATTACACAACAGGTCATTAGATTATCACGAAAAGGAACAAAGCGAACGTATTTTGAAAAATTAATTGAACTCATATTGGCAACCAGACTTGAATTTGGTACATCCAAGAAAGATATTTTAAAATTATATGCTTCATATGCTCCTTATGGAGGAAATGTGGTTGGAATTGATATGGCTTCCTGGCGATACTTTGGATTGCCTGCACATCAATTATCTTGGTCAGAAAGCGCAACCTTAGCTGTATTACCAAACGCTCCATCCCTAATATATCCTGGAAAGAATCAAATACGCTTATTAACGAAAAGAAATCGATTACTGAAAACATTACTAGAGCAAGGTACAATCGATTCTTTAACCTATGAATTATCAATTAGTGAACCGCTGCCAGAAAAACCATATCGACTTCCGCGAATTGCACCTCATGTATTAGATCGATTGGCAAAAAGTAATAATGGGGAGCGATTACAAACTACTATAGAAATATCATTGCAGCAACAGGTAAATCAACTTGTAAAACGACATTATGAAACGCTTAGGCAAAATGAAGTTCATAATATGGCAGTATTGGTTGTGGATGTAAACTCTAGAAAAGTAATGAGCTATGTGGGGAATACTCCAACAGATAGAGCACACCAAAAAGATGTGGATATTATACAAGCCGGTAGAAGTACTGGTAGTACATTAAAACCGTTATTATTTGCAGCGATGATGGATAAGGGAGAAATATTACCAGAACAATTAGTTTCTGATATACCTACGGTTATTGCAGGATATACCCCAATGAATTATGACGAAACTTTTAGTGGAGCCGTTCCAGCGAACAAAGCATTGGCGCGATCACTAAATATACCTGCAGTCAGGTTATTGCAACAATATGGATTACAGAGGTTTAGAGATGAGTTAAATGCTTTTCAAATTGAAAACCTTAGATATAGTGCAGATCATTATGGATTATCACTGATAGTAGGTGGAGCAGAGGGAAGTCTTTGGGATTTGTGTAAAACGTATGCAGGTTTTGCAGGGACATTAAATCATTACCAAAGCAACTCTAGCGAATATTTTACGAATGAATTTACTGAGCCAATAATATTGGCCAATACAAAAGTTGATTTCGGCAAAAAAGTAAAAGAAAAACCAGTATATGGCGCAGGAAGTATTTGGCTAACTTTTGAAGCGATGAAAAAAGTAAATCGTCCAGAAGGAGATGAAGCTTGGGAATTTTATGATTCATCTAGAGAAATTGCTTGGAAAACTGGAACTAGTTTTGGAAATAGAGATGCGTGGGCAATTGGAGCAAGTAAGGATTATGTGGTAGGAGTTTGGATAGGGAATGCCGATGGAGAAGGCAGACCAGAACTTACAGGATTAAATTCGGCGGCTCCTGTATTGTTCGATGTAATTAATATACTGCCAAATTCTGAATGGTTTCCTATTCCTTATGATGATTTGGTGAAAGTTGATGTTTGTATTAAAAGTGGATTTCTGGCAGGAAAAGAATGTCCAACAAATGAAAGATATATTCCAGTGGCTGGAATTAAGACAAAACCTTGTCCATATCATCAATTAGTGCATTTAGACGCTACAAAACAATATCAGGTTAATTCTTCCTGTGAGTCCGTAACAGATATGATCCATGAATCCTGGTTTGTGTTACCAGCTTTGCAAGAATATTATTTTAAAACCAAAAATGCTGATTATCGAACATTGCCATCGTATCGATCAGATTGTACAAAGGAGTTCCAAAATAGTATGGATTTTATTTTTCCAAAATCAAATAGTAGTGTGTATTTGCCTAAAGGATTTGATGGGAAAACGAATGACGTTGTATTGAAGATTGCACATACACAGCCCGAAACAAGAGTCTTTTGGTATATTGATAATCGATTTATAGGAGTTACCAAACAATTTCACGAAATGCCAGTAAAACCTAAAGTAGGAAAGCATGTGATAACCGTGCTGGACGAAAAAGGAAATCAACTAAAAAGGAGAATTGAAGTAAAAGAATAAAGTTTTTTAAACCTTGATTTTTAGGAAACTAAATTCTTATTATTTAAAAATAGTCATTAATGACTATTAATTTTTATATTAATATAAAAATTATTTTATATTTGTGTAAAATAGAATAGCGTGGAAACCAAACAAAGAATACTTGATCAAGCACTTAAAACCTTTAATAAATCAGGGTATGGTGCGGTGAACTTATTCGAGTTAGCTAAATCTTTGGATATGAGTAGGGGAAATATGACCTATCATTTTAAGGATAAAGAAACTTTATTACAAGAGTTAACTAATCAGTTATGGGATAAATTGACCAATGTAAGAATGGAAAAAAGCATTCCATCTTTCCAGAACTTGCATAATGAAGCACAGCTATATTATAGATTACAGAAAGAATACTCTTTTATTTTTCATGATAATCAGATGTTGAAACATACATTAATTGCACCAAAAATGGAGTCTCTTTGTACTAAAATGATCAAGGAAATAGAAACCGCGATAGCATTTTCCATTCAACTTGGTAATATGAGAGATGAATCAGTTCCTGGTGTATATAAGAATTTAGCATTAACCACTTGGATGTCTATGTTTTTTTGGTCTTCTCAAAAAATGATTAGAGGCAATAAAACCAATGAAGACGGAGAAAAGGTTATTTGGAGTCTCTTGTTACCTCACCTTACTGAAAAAGGCTTAGCATCATTTAAAAAATTCTTCGGAGAAGAGTATCTGTCGAAAATGGGTGAAGCGTTTGATCATAATATGGATTCTTATTTAACTTTTTAATTTGTTGCTATGAGTAGTTTACGTATTCCAGATTACAATTCGCTTCCAGAATATTTTTATCACTGGATTGATCAGAAACCAGACTTTCCTTTTCTGAAACAACCTAAGGGGAATTCTTGGAAAATCTTGACGTATCGAGATGCGTATATCGAAGCTTCAAAGATGACCAGTGCTTTACAAAAATTAGGATTAAAAAAAGGAGATCACGTAGCAATATATTCTAAGAACTGTTACCATTGGATACTTGTTGATTTGGCTATTATGATGGGCGGTTTTGTTTCAGTGCCTTTATACTACAACCTTTCTGGGAAACAACTAGGACAAGTGCTAGAGCAATCAGATGCTAAAATCGTTTTTGTAGGAAAATTAGACAGTTGGTCTGGGCATGTGAATGAGATAAAAGATACGACACAGATTATTCGTTTTCCACATTATGAAGGAAATGCAAAAGTAACTCAAGGATTATTATGGGATGATCTAATTTCGCAAAACGAACCATTGTCAAAAGGTTATGTTCCGGATCCTGAGGAGCTATGGACCATTTTGTTTACATCTGGTACAACGGGCACTCCAAAAGGAGTAATGCATGTACATAAAACACCAGTAAATATTATTAAAAATGATGACCTGAATGATTGGATGGGAGCTGCAAATAATCTAAGCCCTAAATTACTATCATATTTACCATTAAATCATGTAGGGGAGAAAATAGGTATTTATACTAGCGCATTGACATTAGGCGGGACCATTTCATTTGCAGAAAGTATCGAAACCTTTGCTAAAAATTTACAAGAAACTCAGCCGACAATTTTTTTCGCAGCACCTAGAATATGGACAAAATTTTATTTGGGTGTGGCAAATAAGATATCACTCAAAAAACAAAAAATACTATTTAAAATTCCAATCCTATCTGGATTCTTAAAAAAGAAAATTCGGCAAGGTTTGGGGATGACCAACGCTCGATTAGTAGTTACTGGATCTGCGATTACCCCTACTTATCTTAAAGAATGGTATAAGAATCTGGGGATTTATTTGATAGAAGCATATGGGATGACAGAAGTTTGTGGGTCTATTACAAATACACCTATGAGAGATGCTCCTACCGATTCTGTTGGTAAACCTGTGCCAGGTTGTGAAATTAGGATTGATCCTAAAACCCAAGAAGTGTTAATGAAGTCTCCTTTTATGATGAAAGGATACTACAAGGATTCAGAATTGACCGAAAGAGTTCTAAAAGATGGATGGTTACATAGTGGAGATAAAGGAAAAGTAGATGAACAAGGATTTTTAAGAATTATAGGGCGCGTTTCTGATGCTTTTAAAACTAGTAAAGGGAAGTACATTACGCCAAACCCAATGGAAGAGAAAATTGAAAAAAATGTATTAGTAGAGCAAGTCTGTGTAGCAGGTTTAGGTCTGCCTCAACCTATAGCGGTGATTAACCTATCAGAAGTTGCATTAGATGTGGCAAAAGAAGAAGTCGAGTTGTCTTTGGACGATACACTTGTTTCACTCAATAATGATTTGGCAAATTATGAACGGGTATCCACTATTGTTGTAGATCGTACTGCCTGGAATACAGAGAATGGGTTGTTAACACCAACACTAAAAATAAGACGAGGAGAAATAGACAATAAATTCAGTGAGAATTTTCTGGAATGGCATAATAGCGAAAAAAAAATCATATGGTTATAAGTAAGACAGTATTGATATCTGGGGGTTCCAGTGGAATTGGTTTTACAATATCTAGATATTTTGCTAAAGCTGGGTATACTTTGCTTTGGGTTGCTCTTTTAAAAGATGAGATCACAGCATCCAAATTACGGTTACAAAAGGAATTTTCAGATTGCCAAATTAATTTTTTGGTTCAGGATCTTTCTGTATCAAATGCCGCACAAAAAGTTTATGATTGGGTGAAAAAAAATAAATGGAATGTGGATGTGCTAATCAACAATGCAGGTTTTGGAACGTATGGTTTTATTAATGATACGGATTCAGAACGAGAGTTGAATATGATCAATGTAAATATCGTGAACCTGTATAAAATGACTCGATTGTTTTTAAAGGATATGATAACCAATAATCAAGGTACAATTATAAATATTAGTTCTAATACTTCTTTTCAACCTACACCAAAACTAAGTACGTATGGAGCAACTAAATCTTTTGTCAATCATTTTACCAGAAGTGTTCATGAAGAATTGAAAATTCTAAACTCCAATGTAAAAGTAATTTGTGTATGTCCTTCGGCGATTAAAGACACTAATTTTAAGAAGACAGGAAAGATGGAAAAAGTAAAAACATTTAATGGATTAGCCACCACAACATCCGAAGAAGTAGCCAAAGATATATGGAATGGATTTATAAAAGGAAAAAGTTTTATAGTTAGTGGATGGAAAATGCGAATGCTACATCGTATTTCGGGAATAGTTCCATACCGATTTCAACAATTTTTGGTAAGAAGAGAAATTAAAGAAGCACATTAAATGAGAGCATTAAAATCAAATATTAATACAACAAGTGCTTCCTTTCAAGAGAATAAAAAGGCAATGCTTGAACTAGTAAAAAAACTAGATGAGCATTTTGAAGAAAGCCGTTTTCAAGGAAAGGAGAAATCTATAAATCGAGCTAGAAACCGAAATAAATTACTCGCCAGAGAACGTATAGAATTACTATTGGATAAAGACAGTCCATTTCTTGAGTTATTGCCATTAGCTGGAATGCAAAAAAAAGATGGATTCGGAACTGGTGGAACAAGTGTTTCTGGAATTGGAGTAGTAGAAGGAAAACTTTGCATGATTAATTCTAATGTGGGTACTCGCAAAGGTGGATCAGTAGATTATGCAACTGTTTTTAAAGGTTTTAGAGTAGGGCAGATTAGTAGAGAGTGTAAACTTCCGTCTATAAATCTTGTAGAAAGTGGTGGAGCTAATCTTCCAGATCAAGCCAAGATATTTAATTATGGAGGCGAAGGGTTTCGAGAAATCACAAGAAGATCAGAAATGGGCATTCCTACTATTTCTGTAGTTTTTGGTAATGCCACAGCTGGAGGAGCTTATGTGCCTGGAATGTCTGATTATGCAATTTTTCAAAAAAATTCTGCTAAAGTGTTTTTAGCAGGACCTCCATTGGTAAAAATGGCAACTAATGAAGAGTCCACAGATGAAGAGTTAGGAGGCGCCGAAATGCATAGTAGAATTTCTGGAGTTTCTGATTACTTGGCAGAGGATGAACTCGATGCTATTAGAATTGCAAGAGAGATCATGGCCTTTATTCCAGAACCAAAACCACATTTAGTACCAGAACAACCAATAAAAGAGCCACTTTTTTCTGCAGATGAGATTCTTGGAGTAGTTCCTGTAGATACCAAAACACCTTTTGATATTAGAGAATTAATCATGCGAATAGCAGATGGTTCAGAGTTTTCAGAATTTAAATCTGAGTATGGAAATACTATGGTATGCGGATGGACAAAAATACACGGATATCCCGTAGGAATTCTAGGCAATAATGGAGTTATTTTTTCAGAATCTGCTAATAAAGCAGCGCAATTTATACAATTATCCAATCAAAAAAATATTCCATTATTATTCTTGCAAAATACTACAGGTTATATGGTAGGTAAAGCTTATGAAGAAGGAGGTATTATTAAGAATGGAGCTAAACTTATTAATGCCGTTTCTAATAGTAAAGTACCCTCGATAACTTTAATGATTGGTTCCTCGTTTGGTGCTGGAAATTATGGTATGAACGGAAGATCTTATGAGCCTAATTTTCTCTTTGCATACCCAAATTCAAAGATTGGAGTAATGGGATCTCAGCAGTTAGCTGGTGTGATGCGTATTATTCAAAAAACTTCAGCTAAGGCAAAAGGGATTCCTTACAATGAAGACCAGGCAAAAATGATAGAAGGAATGCTTATCGCAGAAGCCGAGTCAAAAGCTTCGTCTTGGCATTCTACATCAGAATTGTGGGATGATGGAGTCATAAACCCTAAAGAAACCAGAAACTATTTAGGTTTTTCTTTGGCCGTATTGTATAACCAGGAAATAAAAGGAGCTAGTAGTTATGGTGTCTGGAGACATTAAGATCCTATTACAAATATGAAAAATATCAATACCATATTAATTGCGAATCGAGGAGAAATTGCCTCGAGAATTATCCGTACCTGTAAAAAGATAGGTATTACTTGTGTTGCAGTATATTCTGAAGCGGATAAAAATGCACCATTTGTTAAACAAGCAGATTTGGCAATCCATATTGGAGATCCAGAACCATCTAAGTCATATTTGGATCAAGATAAAATCATTGCAGCAGCATTACGTTCTGGCGCAGATGCCATACATCCTGGATATGGGTTTTTATCAGAAAACGCTTCATTTGCTCAACGATGTTTTGATGAAGGGATTATTTTTATTGGCCCAAAACCAGAGGTTATTGAATCCATGGGATCCAAGTCCCATGCAAAAATGATTATGGAACAATCAGGAGTTCCAGTAATACCAGGATATAAAGGAAAAGCGCAATCGGATGCAATTTTAAGAGAAGAAGCTTTAAAAGTTGGGTTTCCATTATTGTTAAAAGCAACTGCTGGTGGTGGTGGAAAAGGAATGCGCATCGTATATGAAGAAAAAGATCTTGAAAATGCAATTGCTTCTGCAAAAAGAGAAGCAAAAAACGCATTTGGTGATGATGAATTACTGATCGAAAAATACATTGAATCTGGAAGACATATTGAATTTCAAATTTTTGGAGATCAACATGGTAATATCATCCATTTATTAGAAAGAGAATGTACTATCCAAAGGCGTTACCAAAAAGTAATTGAAGAAAGCCCTTCTCCTGTAATGACCGATGCACTAAGAACAAGCATGGGTGAAGCTGCGGTTTTAGCGGCTAAATCTTTGAACTATGATAATGCAGGAACTGTAGAATTTATTTTTGATGATAAAACCCAGAACTTTTATTTCCTGGAAGTGAATACCAGATTACAAGTTGAGCATCCAGTAACGGAGGCGATTACAGGGCTTGATTTAGTGCAGATGCAAATAGAATCTGCTAAAGGACTTCCGTTACTAATTAGACAAGATGAAGTCAAAGCAAATGGCTATGCTATTGAAGCTAGATTGTATGCAGAGGATGCCGCTAATAATTTTGCGCCTGTAACAGGAACCATTCATACGTTTGAATTTTCTAATATAGAAGGACTTCGAATAGAATCAGCAATCGAATCAGGATCAGAGATCTCAATGTTTTATGACCCAATGATTGCCAAAATAATTGTAAGTGATACAGATAGAGAATCTGCACATAATAAACTTAGCTATGCACTTAAACACTTAGTTTGTCAAGGAACCATAACAAATCAAAGCTTTTTGCAAACCCTGCTTCAGCATGAAGATTTTAGAGCAGGAAAATATGATACTCATTTTATTGATAAACGGATCGATCTTTCCAAATTAAATAACCTAACCAAAAACCATATAGAGGAAATAGCCTTAGCGGCTACTCTATATAGCTGGAATGAAAGAGAAGTTTCAAGAAAAACACTAAGAAGTCTTCCTTCAGGATGGAGGAATAATTTTTACGAGTACCATAAAGAAATTTTCCTTATCAATGATCAGGAAGTAATTGTTCAATATAGATTCTTGGATAATAATTTTACTGTAATTATTGATGAAAAAGAAACTGAAGCAAATATTATTGACGTAGATCAAAACTTGATTCGTCTTAATATTAGTGGTTTGCAAAAAAGCTTTTCAATACTGAAAGTGAATAATGATTATTATGTACACGCTGCAGATATTGGTAATGTTAGTGTGATTAAAAAAGATCGCTTTCCAGCAAAAGAAAAAGAAAAGGTAAATGGAGGATACGAATCCCCTATACCTTCACAAATTGTCAAAATTCATATTGCTACAGGTGAACAGATTACAAAAGGAGATCCATTATTAGTACTTTCTTCTATGAAAATGGAAACAGTGATTGAAGCAGATGAAGATGGTATTATAGAAGAAGTATATGTAGAAGAAGGAAATAATGTAGAAGCTGGTTTTTTACTGTTAAAAATTAATAAAAATTAACTATGGATTTTTTTGATACTGCACTCATTAAAGATGCACTGAACCAAAAGTATGCTTTTGTGAAGTTAAAGGTAGAAGATCATGTAATGACCTTAACCTTGGATAGAACTGAGAAGAAAAATGCCATACATCCTCAGATGGTTCAGGAAATCGCGTTTGCAATGCAATTTGCTAAACAAACTAATACAATTAGAGCGATAGTTATAGATGCTGCAGGAGATGTGTTTTGTGCAGGTGCTGATTTAAAAGCTTTTATGGGAATTGTTGGAGAATTCGAATCCTCTATTCCACTGGCAAAAGAAGAGGTGCTTATAGGAGAGCTTTTTAACAAAGTACATAAACCCATTATTACAAAAGTAGAAGGCAAAGTATTGGCAGGAGGTTTTTTCTTTCTGGCAGGAGCTAATTATGTAGTATGTAATGAAGGAATTACATTAGGATTGCCAGAGGTTAAAAGAGGCCTGTTCCCATTTCAGGTAATGGCTGCGTTGTTAGAAATAATGCCGAAACGAGCAGTAGTTGATTGGTGTATAAGAGGATATGATCTGGATGTAAAAGATGCGAAAAACTTTGGATTGATTACGCACATTACAACTCCAGATACAATGAAAAAAACTGTTGAAGATATACTTAGCGATATCAAGATAAATTCTCCCACAGCAATTCGATTAGGCTTGGAAGCCTTGGATACAATAAATGAACAAGCATCGACGCATAAATATCTTATGGAGATGCTTCAAAAAACGGTGAGTTCTAAAGATGGACAGGAAGGATTACTTGCTTTTAGACAAAAAAGACAACCTGTTTGGACAGGAGAATGAAAATAAAATTTAAGAAGATATGCCTTTTAAAAAAATGATTCTTTCAGCAGCTCTTACAGGAGCAGCAACAAATAGAACACATTGCCCAGACATACCATATACTCCTCAGGAGTTAGGGTTAGAAGCAAAACGTGCGGTAGATGCAGGAGCAGCAATCGTTCATATTCATGCTAGAGAAGATAATGGTATGCCCAGTTGGAGAACAGAAGTATTCGAACAAATTACCCAAGAAGTTCGAAAACATTGCCCTGATGTAATTATTAACTACTCTACAGGAGCTATTGGGCTTTCTATAGATGATAGACTAAAACATTTGCCAGTTACAAAACCAGATATGGCTGCGTTCAATATGGGAAGTATGAATTATGCCATTTTTTCTAAAAGAGCTAAACAATTTATTTGGAATGGTGTTTTTGAAAATTCGTATGATGATATGATCAAGGTAGTTACTACCATGAATGAGCATAATATTTGCCCAGAAATGGAATGTTTTGATACAGGACATATCAGAAATGCAGAACCTCTAAAATCAATGGGACTTTTGCCAGATAATGCTTGCTATAGTTTAGTGATGGGAGTAATGGGAGGAATACCAGCAACTGCAGAAAATCTAATCCATCAAATAAAACAGGTTCCCGACGGAGCTTTTTGGCAATCTATAGTCATTAGTCGCAAACAATGGCAACTCTCTGCCATTGCCGCCGCAATGGGAGGGAATTTTAGAGTAGGATTAGAGGATAATTTTTATTTGCCTAATGGAGATATGGCAAAATCTAATGGAGAACTAGTAGAAGCTGGAGCTTCCTTGGCCAGAATGATCGGAAGAGAAATTGCTTCTATAGAAGAAGCAAGAGCAATGCTTAATATTCCAAAAAAAGTAAATGCATAATTATGTTTAAGTCAGATACATTTAAAGACAAAGTAATATTAGTAACAGGAGGAAGATCAGGCATAGGTTTTCAGATTGCTAAGGATTTTTTGCAACTTGGAGGAAAGGTAATTATATGCTCTCGAAAAGAGGATCAACTTAAAACCGCTGCCGAAGAATTATCAGCATATGGTGAGTTGTCCTATAAAGCTTGTGATATTCGCAATACTGATGAGATTCAGTCACTTGCCACTATGATAAAAGAGAAATATAAAGGATTAGATATTTTGATTAATAATGCAGGAGGTCAATTTCCTGCTTTGGCAGAATATATTAATGATAAAGGTTGGAATGCGGTGATTAATAATAACCTTAATGGAACATTCGCCATGACTAGGGAAATGGCGAATGCTTTTTTTATTCCGCAAAAGCAAGGAGTAATTGTCAATATTATCGCTGAGGTATTGCGCGGATTTCCAGGAATGGCACATACGGGAGCTGCAAGAGCTGGAGTCGAAAATCTAACCAAAACACTAGCTCAGGAATGGAGTGATTTCAATATAAGAATCAATTGTGTAGCACCTGGAATTATAGAATCAAGCGGATTGGATAATTACCCGAAACAGATTCAGGATATGTTTGAAGAAGCACAAAAAGCTATTCCTTTAAAAAGGTTTGGTAAAGTAGAAGATGTTTCAAATGCGGTAACATTTTTATCAAGTCCTATGTCAGCATATATTACTGGAGTTTCATTATATGTCGATGGAGCGCAACATTTAGGGTTCGATAAGATGGGCTTGGCGAATGTACTTAAATCATTTATGAATTAATTTTTATGGAACCTAAACTAGAAACAATTAAAGGTGGTGAGTTTTTGATCAAAACGAGTAATCCTAATACCGTGTTTACTCCTGAAGATTATACAGAAGAACATCATATGCTTCGCGAAGCTATTCGGGATTTTTTAAATAAAGAAATAGAACCGCTTAAAGAAGTTTTTGATAGTAAAAAAGGAACCGAAATTGCTCCTGAAATATTAGAAAAACTTGGAGAATTAGGGTTTTTGGCAATTTCAGTTCCCGAAAGTATCGGAGGAATGGGATGTGATATCAAAACAGATTTAGTAGCTTCAGAAATCATGTCTGATAGTTTTTCTTTCTCTCAAACCTTAGGAGTACAAAGAGGATTGGGTGTCAATACCATTTTGTTTTATGGAACAGCACCCCAAAAAACTAAATATCTGGATAATATTCTATCTGGAAAACTAAAATGTTCATATTGCTTGACAGAACCAGGAGCTGGATCCGATGCTAATTCTGGTAAAACAAAAGCTACCATAAGTGAAGATGGCACACATTATATCCTCAATGGTCAAAAAATGTGGATTACCAATGCTGGTTTTGCAGACGTCTTTTCGGTGTTTTGTAAAATAGAAGATGATGAAAATTTATCCTGTCTTATTGTAGAAAAAGAATGGGGAGTAATGTTAGGCGCAGAAGAGAACAAATTAGGAATACATGGTTCTTCAACAAGACAGGTGTTTTTCGAAAATGTAAAAGTACCTGTAGAAAATCTACTGGGTGAGAGAAATAAGGGATTCAAGATTGCAATGAATGCTCTTAATATGGGACGTCTGATGATCGGTGTAGCGGGATCTGCAATCGCAAAAAGAGGGTTTAAATTGGGTGTACAATATGCGAATCAGCGTATACAGTTTAATAAACCAATTGCATCCTTTGGAGCTATCCAAGAAAAAATAGCCAAAATGGCAACCGATATTTATGCTATCGAATCGGGATGGAATCGATTAGGAGGTGATATGGATACGCTTTATGACGAATTTAGAGCAGAAGGTTTAGATCCATTATTAGCGAAACAAAAAGTTGCTCAGGAATTTGCTACAGAATGTGCTATCGTAAAAGTCTTCGGGTCTGAAGTAGAACAATATGTAATTGATGAGGCATTACAGATTCATGGTGGAATGGGGTTTTCTGGAGAAAGTGAAATCTCTATGCATTATAGAAACATTAGAGGTAACAGAATCTATGAAGGCACGAATGAAATCAATAGATTGGTAATTCCAGGAACGATTCTTAAATATGCACTTAAGGGAAAACTACCATTAATGGAATCCGCAATGCAGGCTTTCCAGGATTTACAGTCAGGAAACCTAAAACCCGCAGATAGTAATAAACCATTTGGAGAATATGCGTTTGAATTTTTAGAAAACTGTAAGAAATCTGCTTTACTAATAAGTGGGCAGGCAATGCAAAAATTTCAACAGGATATTCAGGAAGAACAGGAAGTATTATCAAGGTTGGCAGATATTATTTCGCAAATATATATACTTGAAGGAGTCATACTTAGAACACTAAAAAGTAAAGAACAACATCAAAGTGTTCGAGAAGCGATAAGTTCTAACTGTATGAATAATGCTGCTGATCTGATTAGAGTAGCGGCTAAGGAAGTAATTTTTGCCGCTTCTGAAGGAGATATGAGACTAATGAGCCTTAAAGCAATTCATAAATTATTACAGCTACCTGCACGTAACATTATTATGGATAGAAGAACAATTGCAACGCATTTTATACAAGAAAATCAGTATAAAATCTAAAAAGAATATAATCATGAATAGCTATTATTTTGATGAAGGGCATACTCTATTTAGAGAAAGTCTTAGGGCTTTTTTACAAAAAGAAGTGATACCAAATATTGACCAATGGGAAGAAGATCGACGTATACCGAGAGAAATATGGAAAAAAATGGGACAGATGGGTTTTCTTGGACTCTCTTACCCAGAAGAATTTGGTGGAGCAAACCTTGATTTTTTCTATGATGTCATATTTGTTGAAGAAACTGCCAAAGTATTTTCAGGAGGATTTGCAATTACTCAGGCAGTAGTTCAATACATGTCAGGACCTTATATTTTGAAATATGGTTCTCAACAATTAAAAGAAAAATACCTTCCAGGAATTATCTCTGGTGAAAAAATCAGTTGTATTGGTATTTCTGAACCATCGGCTGGATCTGATGTCGCTAATATAAAAACAACAGCAATTCTGGATGGAGATCATTATATTCTTAATGGTTCGAAAACATTTATCACCAATGCCATCTATGGAGATTTTGTGATATGTGTTGTAAAAACTGACCCCAAAGCAGGTCCAGAAGGAGTAAGTTTATTGATTGTAGATTTAGATAAAGAAGGGGTTTCTAGAACCAAATTAAAGAAATTAGGATGGCATGCTTCGGATACCGCAGAATTGGCATTTGATAATGTCAAAATACCTAAGGAAAACCTTATTGGAGAAGAAGGACAAGGTTTTTATTATTTAATGGGTGGTTTACAAGTAGAGAGATTGGCGGGAGCGATTATGGGATATGCTGCCTGTGAAGCTGCGATGGGATATACACTACAATATATGTCCGAAAGATCAGCATTTGGCAGACCTATCAATAAGTTTCAGGTGTTAAGACATCGAATGGCCCAATTAGCTTCAGAAGTAGAAGCTTGTAAACAATTTGTATTATACTGTTCCAGATTAAATAATGATGGTAAGTATGCCGTAAAAGAATGTTCAATGGCAAAATTATTGGCAACAGAATTGTCAGATAAAACAATGACGCAATGTTTACAATCTTTTGGAGGATATGGATATATGGAAGATTTTAAAATAGCCAGAATGTTTAGAGATAGCAGAATTGGAACTATAGGAGGTGGGACTTCAGAGATTATGAGAGAAATCATTGCAAAAATGGTCATCGATGATGTTTCTTATCAACAAGCGAATAAAAAAGAGGTAAATAGTAATAATAATAACGAAAATAAGATTATGAGTAAAATAGAAAATGTACTTGAAACAATTCAGGAAAAAGCAGGAAAAGCAGATAGTTTACAAAATACGCTGAAGTTTAACTTTGGAGAAGAGCAATTATACATCGATGGAACGGGTGATAAGAACCTTGTTTCTGTTGAAGATAAAGCAGCAGATTGTCAGGTAGATGTAGAGTTTGACGATTTTATGGCATTGATCAAAGGAGAGCTTAATCCTATGGGAGCTGTAATGAACGGTAAAGTGAAAATTAAAGGTGATATGGGAGTTGCTATGAAATTACAGTCCCTGTTCGCCTAAACAAAATATAGTATGGTCACTGATATACAGGAAACATCTATTTCAGATATACAAGCTATATATGCTGAACAGAAATCTTACTACAGAACCGTTGGAAACTCTAGCGCCTCTGATCGTATTAAGAAACTGAAGAGATTTCAAAAAAGCATTCTAAAATTCAGAAAAGAATTGCAAGATGCTATGTGGAAAGACTTTAGAAAACCTGCTGCAGAAGTTGACCTTACAGAAATCTATCCAGTACTTACTGAGATCAGATTTGCCTTGAAACATTTAAGGGATTGGATGAAGCCAACTCATGTGTCTAGTCCAATAACAATGATAGGAACTTCATCCTGGATTCAATATGAACCAAAAGGGATGTGTCTTATTATTGCTCCCTGGAATTATCCAATGCAACTACTTTTTGCCCCTTTAGTATCGGCAATTTCCGCAGGGAATACAGTTATTCTTAAACCTTCAGAATTTACTTCTCATACCGTAAATGTGATGAAAATAATTATTGAAGAAGCCTTCGAAGGGAAGGAAATTGCTATTGTAGAAGGCGGTGTACAAACATCCACCGCCTTATTGGATATGAAATTTAGTCATATCTTTTTTACAGGAGCACCAGAAATTGGTAAAATTGTAATGTCTGCTGCCGCTAAACATTTATCTAGTGTCACGTTAGAATTAGGAGGAAAGTCTCCTACGATTATAGATGAAACGGCAAATATTAAATCTATAATACAAAGAATTACTTGGGCTAAGTTTGTCAATGCAGGGCAAATTTGTATTGCTCCTGACTATGTGCTTGTTCACGAAAGCAAAAAAGAAGAGCTGGTTCGGAACTTATCTGATCAAATCAAAAAACATTACGGTAATGACGCGATGCAATCTCCTGATTATCTGAGGATCATAAATGCGAAGCATTTTTTTAGATTAAAAAAGTATTTAGAAAACACGATAAAACAAGGTGGTAAAGTAGTTTATGGAGGCACTTTGGATGAGACCGAAAATTATATTGAACCAACTATAGTTACAGATCTTCCGCTAGATTCTGATTTGATGAAATATGAAATTTTTGGTCCAATTCTACCTATAATCACTTATAGTGATAAAGAAGATGTGATAGAACTAATCAATTCTAGAGAAAAACCACTGTCTTTGTATGTATACAGTCGGAGTAAAAAAAATATTAAATATTTTATGAAGAATACAAGTGCTGGAGGTTCTTGTATTAATATGTCTGCTGTTCATGTGGGAAATCCTAATTTGCCTTTTGGAGGAATAAATAATAGTGGAATAGGCAAATCCAGAGGACATTATGGTTTTATAGAGTTTACTAATGAACGGGCGATGTTTCGTCAAAAATTACCAAGCGCTATTCAGTTGATGACTCCACCATATACTGGTTTTAAGCAAAAATTGATTGATTTAACGTTGAAATATTTTTAAGGTTTACGATCTATTAAAACTGCGAATGATATTTTTTACCATGTTTTATATGGATGTTTACTCAATTGAGAGTTGTAATATCTGGGATCACCAGTAACTTCTTTTCCTAACCAATCTGGTTTTAAAAATGCTTCATTTTCATTAGATAATTCTATTTCTGCAACAATCAGACCTTCATTTTCATCATAAAACTCATCTACTTCATAGATGTGATTTCCTATTGCGATTTCGTAGCGAGTTTTTGAGATGACACCTTTTTCGCATAATTGTAATAGTGCTTTTGCTTCTTCGTGATCTATTTCTTTTTCCCATTCAAACCGAGAAGTACCCGAATCATTGCTTTTTCCTTTGATTGTTAAGAATCCTTTTTCTTCTTTGATTCGAACTCTTACCGCACGTGTTGGGTTAGAATTTAGATATCCTTGCGAGATGCGAGTGCTCTTTAGAGCTTCTTTTTTAAAGGCTTCAGAAGCTACTAGAAATTTACGTTCTATTTCAATCATTTGTAGTATATGATATTGATCTTTGTTATCAGTATAGATTCCAGACATTATGTTTTTCAAATCTAATGTCTAGAATCTATAAAATGCTTTTTATCTAGACCATTTTTTGATATTTTTTTCATTTAACCTTACTAAATCTTTATTTCCTGCTTTTTTAGAGAGTGTCAAAGACCTTTTAGCTACTATTATTGCTTCTGGTTTTCTATCCAGATCTGCTAGAATTAATGATTCTCTATATACCTGAAAAAACAATGCATTTTTACTAGCTGTAACTTTTTGTATATACTCCAGAGCTTTATCCAAGTCCTTTTGTGCTTCGTGTAAATATAACGCCGCTAGGAAATAATCAAAATCAGTTGGGCCAGAAAATGCTTTTTCGATATTGTTCATTGTTTTTGTGTGTGTATCAAACTTTAATGGTAGTACTATTTTGGTTTGATCCCAAGCAAAAATAAGTTTTGAGCTATCCAATGTGATTTGATCAACATAAATCAAAAATGTTTCTAAAGGTTCATTTTGTATAATGCTTTTAGAAGTAAAACTAGCAATGGGTGTTCGATTTACATAGGTATTCCAATTGCTGGATTCGTAATCGTATAAATGAACTTCCCAGATACTTATTCCAGGTTTGGTAAGAATAGCGTATGTTCCTTTTTTTACAGGTGTTTCAAAAATCGTAACATCATCATCAAAAGTAATTTTTGTTGCTGCATTGGCACCAGTTCTCCATAACTCATCATAAGGAATGATGCCTTGTTCTCCAAAAATAGTTCGACCTCTTTTACTAGGCCTGGAGTATTCAATTTCGATTTCGGTCAACCCAATAGTTTGTGTCGTTTTTGAGTATGGACTTAATGCAGGAACAGTAAGTTGTGCATGTGCGCTTACAACAGTAATTATACTGAGAAAAAATATTTTGAACATAGTTTTTTGATATTTTAATATGATTAAAGACGTGCGAAATACTCTTTTGGAGTAGTTCCCATTAGATCTTTAAATGATTTGTTAAATGTAGTTTTAGAGTTGAAACCTGCTTCCTGAGCAAGACCAAAGAAGGTCATGTTTTTAGCTTGATCGGTTTTCGCTAAGGCAATAAATTCTTTGATTCGATAATAGTTTACATACTCAAAAAAGTTCATTCCGATTCTTTCATTGAGTAAGCGGGCTATTTCTGGGTTACTTACACCCAACATTTCTGCTAATTCCGATTTGAGCAGTTTCCTGTTTAAATAAGGTTTCCTTTCCTCCATTAAATGCTCTAATCGAGATTTTAAACTATCTAACTGTAGGTTTGATAATTTGGATTGTGCATATTTTTTATGAGTTATTAGTAAAGGAACCTTGAATAGATCAGGTTCTTTCATACCATAAAAAGTAATAAACAGAATGATGAGAGCAATACTTATCCATATGACTTGCCAAGCGGATTTATCTAGGAATTGGTATCCCATCAGCCAATAAATAAACATGCTAAACCAACAAAGTAGACAGATTCCTATGCCTATCAGAAAATTCATGAAAAACTGAGATTTTATGGTAAAACTTAATTCATTTTGGATGTCTTTTCTAAATTTTAAGAATATTCTAAAACTTAACACCCAGTAGGTGATATTAAATAATAATCCGATGGCAATAAAAAATAAGGTAAATCTAAACTGTTCACCACTTTCTAGTCGTTCTTGTAATACCGTATCCGATGGTAAGATAAAAGCAATGGTTACAAATGTATTGTATACCAAAGCAGGGACATAATGGAGTAATTCTTTATAAGAGTATTGTTTGTTCAATAGACTAGATCTGGTAAACAAATAGATCGTAGCACCAAACAGCAAGGTAGCAAACTCAGAAAATATTACCCAACGATAATTGTCGCCAAAAAACCCCGAAATATATAGTACGCGTCCTGTTAATCCGATAGCAAGAACAAGTACAAGGAAAGCTATATAGCTATTAATACTTTTTCTTTTTTTGGAAGAGAAAATATAGATAAATAACAAAAATAGACTTTGAAAATATCCAAAATAAACAAGTTGATTTAGGAATGATTGCATATTCGTGAGATCTGTTTTTTGGCTTTTAATATACTAGTTTAGGACAAATTGATTTACGTGTAATATACCTTTATGATTCATTTTAAGATTTTCTTCGTAGAAGGCATCAAATTCTTTTTTGCTTTCCCATTGAGTAATAATCAATAAATCAGGATTATGATAATATCCAATAGGTGATTTGCCATTGGTTAGTTGAATAATTTTTTTTCCTCCTTTTGCGGTTGATTTTTGTAACCAAAGTTCTGTGAATTTTTTAAAAGATACGGCATCTTTTTTCCAATAGGATGTAGCTACATTATATTTATTTCGATCAATTTTAAAAGAAACATCTCTAGGCATTTCGTAATAGGTTAAACTAAATAATGACCAGATGTTTCTGCGTTGTACATGAAAATCTGGAACGACACTCTCAATTTCTGAAATAAATTGTTCACGATTTTTTAGGTCATTCCATTTACCGAATATAAAATTTGCAGGTTGAATATTTCCTTGCGTAGTTTCTTTAATACCAAAAGCTGGCATTGGTGTATATGTTTTTTTGAATGCAACAGGAAAAGCTGTTTTTTTGTATTTGTCAAAGTCCTTTTCGGTTCCTGACTTTGTCGTCAATAAAAGAATATCTAATATTTCTCCTTTCTTAAAGCTAAAGGATTTTACTGTAGATTGAGCAAAAACACCTGTTGATACCAAAAAAGTAAAGCATACCAGATAGTGGGTTTTTAAAAGCTTCATAATTGTTTGTTTTTAAATGATACATTTTTTTGACAAATGTAGAAGCTGTTATAAATATTCAATACTAATAGGAGCTCAGAAAGATACGGATACGGTATATGAACTAATTATAACTGGTTTTTTCTTGTATTGCTTTGATTTTATCAGAAACCACTCTAATATCTTCATATGTATGATTTGCCAACCAAATCATACTTGAAACAATTGTTTCTGGATTAATAGATCTATATTTTTTTAGTGAACCAATTAATAAAGGATCAATGATCTTCATTAGCTGTTTAAAGAAATATTCTCCTGTTCTTTTTTCATTTCTTTTACCTCCAATTAATGATGGTTGCAGAATATGTGTTTTAGAGATTTCTAGATCCAAAACAGCTTCTTCCATTTCTCCTTTGGTACGATTATAAAACACACGGCTTTTTGGATCAGCTCCCAAGGCAGAGACTACTATAAAGGTTTTAATATTGTTTTGTTTACAAAGTTGAGCTGCGGTTACCGGAATACCATAATCAATGGTACGATATAAACCTTTGTCAGGTGTCTTGGCATTAGTAGTTCCGATGCAACAAAAAACTTCATCACCTATAAAATCAGAAGTTACAGTTTGTAGTTGAAGCATATTAATCAAATATTCTTCAAGTTTAGGGTGTGAGATTCCTACTGTTTTTCTGGAAAATAATTTGATATGATCATATCGATCATCTTTAAGTAATTTTTGTAAAAGAATTCCTCCAGTTAAACCTGTTGCACCAAGTATAATAGCAGTTTTAGACATGTTAAATTCATTTATTTTGTAAAGGTATACAAAGAGCATTATTACTTTAGTCAAAGAAGCTATAAATTTGTAGTAAAGAGTATATCCTTTTTGGAAGAGCAAGTATCACATAAAAAAATCATACACGTTGATATGGATGCGTTTTACGCTTCTGTAGAGCAAATGGATAATCCTGAACTTAGAGGAAAGCCATTGGCTGTTGGTGGAGGCGGAAAACGTGGAGTTGTTAGTGCTGCGAGCTATGAGGCACGTAAATTTGGTGTGCGTTCTGCTATGCCTGGTTTTACCGCTAGAAAACTATGTCCAGAATTACTGTTTGTAAGGCCAAGATTTGATCGGTATCAGGAAATTTCTAAACAGATCCGTAAGATATTTTTTGACTATACAGATTTAGTGGAACCTCTATCATTAGATGAAGCGTATCTTGATGTTACTGAAAATAAAAAAGGAAACCCAAGTGCCTCTTTAATCGCTCAGGAAATCAGACAACGAATTTTGGATGAAGTAGGATTAACAGCCTCAGCTGGGATATCGATTAATAAATTTATTGCAAAGGTAGCGAGTGATTATAATAAACCTAATGGTCAAAAAACTGTAAATCCAGAAGAAGTACTAACCTTTCTAGAAGATTTGGATGTAAAAAAATTCTATGGAGTAGGTAAGGTTACACAAGCCAAAATGTACCAAATGGGGATTTACACTGGAAAAGATTTAAAAACCAAATCTGAAGAGTTTCTAATTCAGAATTTTGGAAAATCTGGTGGACATTATTATAGAATTGTAAGAGGGATTCATTTAAGTGAGGTAAAACCAAATAGAGAACGAAAGTCGCTTGCGGCAGAAAGAACTTTTAATGAGAATATTTCTTCAGAAATATATATGCTTGAGCGACTAGAAAATATAGCCGAAGAATTACAAAAACGATTAAAACGAAGTAAAGTAGCTGGAAGAACGGTAACTTTAAAAATTAAATATAGCGATTTTACACTTCAAACCCGAAGTAAGACATTACCTTATTTTGTAAGTGATGCAGCCATATTATTAGAAACAGCAAAAGAGCTGTTGTATCAGTCAGAAATGAAAAATTCTGTTCGGTTACTAGGAATTTCACTTTCTAACCTGAATACAGGTAAGAAAGACCAAAAAAAGAAGGAAAAAGAAGAGATAGAAATCATTCAGTTACGGTTTGATTTTTAGAAATAGCAACTTAAAAAAAGGAAGTTTTAATTAAGCCGTAATTTGTGCATATTATGATCATTACTAGAAAGGTTACCAATGGAGTTGTTGTTGCAACTATTGTATTGCTGATTTTATTTTTATATCGCCTTAGTCCCTATAAATTGGAGTTTTTAGGTCATTACGATAAAATATGGGCGCATAGAGTAAATAGTACAGAAAAACTGCATTCAGCATTAAAACACTACAAAGGAGTAGAGTTGGATCTTATTTATGATGCTGAGAAAGACTTTTTTGATATAAATCATCCTCCTGCAAAAACGATCAACCTAAAATTCGAAGATTATATTGCAACTTTAGAAAAGTCGCAATATCCTCTATTATGGTTAGATATTAAAAACTTAAAGAAAGATAATGAAACAAGTGTATTGAATAAATTGCTAGAGATTTTTAACAAAAGAAAATATCCGTTACAAAATGTTCTCATAGAAACACGCTATTCGGATGCGTTGCCAATCTTTACTCAATCAGGATTTAAAACCAGTTATTATTTACCATATGGTTTAAGGAATAGAAATGAGGAAAAATTACAAGCTACAATACAGAAGATTAAAAAAATTATTAATGAACAACCAGAAATAGGGATTTCTACTAATCATAAAGACTATCATATTATCAAAGAACATTTCCCTAACCGTACAAAATATATTTGGATATTAGTTCCAATTATTAATATAGATTTTCTAACAACCAGAGAGATCTTAAATGATGATCATGTAGATGTGGTATTAGTTAATTATGTGTCTTTAAGAGGAAACAGATAAATGGTGTTATTTTAAATCTTACACAAAACCTCGGCAGCACGTTTTAATGTATCATCGGTTTTTGCAAAACAAAATCGTAATACTTGATCATCCTGTTGATTGAGGTTAAAAACAGAAACAGGTATGGAAGCGATTTTATATTCTTTTGTTAGCCTTTCGGCGAAAGCCACATCACCTTCATCTGTGATAGCAGTATAATCTAACAATTGGAAATAGGTTCCAGATGCTGGAGTGTATGAAAATCTAGAATCTTTGATCAGCGATAAAAACAAATCTCTTTTTTCCTGATAAAAACTTGGTAACGATGTGTAGTTTGCTGGGGTTTTTAGATATTCTGCTAAAGCCCATTCTATGGGATGATTACTACAGAATACATTAAACTGGTGTACTTTTCTAAATTCGCTCATTAAATCTTTTGGTGCTATGCAGTACCCCATTTTCCATCCAGTGATATGAAATGTTTTTCCGAAAGAAGCAGTAATGAATGCTCGTTCTGCTAATCCAGGAAATTTAGCTACACTTTGATGTTGTTGCTCATCAAAAATGATATGCTCATATACTTCATCACTAAGCAAAATGATATCGGTGTCTTTGAGTAAGCTTTCTAATTGAATCATATCCTCTTTAGATAGAATTGTTCCACTAGGATTATGAGGAGTATTAATAATCATCATCTTTGTTTTTGAAGTGATTTTGGTGGCAACCTCTTGCCAGTCAACTGTGAAATTAGGTGCTGACAACTGAATTGGAACGACCGTTCCGCCATAAAGTGCCACAGATGGTTCATAAGAATCATAAGCAGGTTTAAAAACAATTACCTCATCACCTGGATTTATAAAAGCCGAAATAATAGTAAAGATTGCTTGAGTTGCACCAGAAGTAATGGTAACTTCAGTTTCAGGATGATAATTACTGTTATATAAGAAATTGGTTTTTTCTGCAATAATTTCTCTTAAAGATTGTAAACCAGGCATTGGAGCATATTGATTATATCCTTTTTGCATAGCAGTAGTAACTAAATCAATAAGCTTCTTGTCGGTTTCAAAATTTGGAAAACCTTGTGATAGATTAATTGCTTGATGTTTTGCAGCTAATTTACTCATTACCGTAAAGATAGTCGTAGATACATTTGGCAATTTAGAATGGATGTTTCTCATATATATAAATCAAAAAAAGAAGGTATAAAAAAACCCTGATAATTTCAGGGTTTAAATGCGAGAAATAATTTTTATGTTTAAAATATATGGCAATAACCTTGGTGACATCTATCGGAAAAATCACCTGTTACATCCCAACAATCTTGCGTGGTGGCACAACGAATATTTGTTCTACAGTAATATCCTCCAGTAATAGATTGCTTTTCTGATTTGTCTAATTTTGAAACGTTATTTAGTTTTAGAATTTTTGATAACATAATTTTGTGTTTTAAATTATTGCTGTTTTGCCTAATTCTATGAAAAGGTTTTCAGCTTACTCTTGTTAAAAATTAAGTATTTGTAATACAATGATTTTTAGCTCAAAGTATATCGAAATCACTGTTGATATATTATATGTTTAATATATATGACAATACCCTTCGTGACATCTATCAGCACCTGCTTCCCAGCAATCTTGAATTGTAGAACAACGGATATCCGTTCTGCAGTAATAACCTCCATTAATCGACTGCTTTGCTGTTTTGTCTAATTTTGTAACCTCTTTTAATTTTAAAATCTCTGATAACATAATTTTGTGTTTTAAATTAATGATATTATTTACCTACTCTGTTCAAAGGTTTTCGGTTTCCCCTTATTAATCAAGTGCACATCATGCAGTAATTTTGATACCAATGTATACCTAAATAAATGTTGGAAAAAATGAAACACCCGTATTTTATTTAAAATACGGGTGTAAAAATAACATCGAATGATGGAGGTGTTTTTTTGCTAAATTTAAAATACGTTATCACAAACGCAAATGCTCTCATGAGTACCCATATCAGGTTCGATTACTATGCAATCTCCGCCTTTTATTTTATACATAGAATTTGTATTAATCTTAGCTATAGTAAGCTTTTTTAAGGTAATTGTCTTTTGTTCTTTTGTTTTCATGATTATAATATTTAAGTGAAACAATGAATATTAAATCAAGGTACTTTTAATACTTGTCAAATCATAAACTAGTAACCGTAATTTAAATAAATTAAGGTAGAGTTTAATGATTAGTTTAGAGAGCTTTTTTTGGAATGCAAACTTGTTGAAAATGGTATTTAAAATACATGTTGTATGACTCTAACATGCTTTAAATTAAAAAGAAAGAAGATTTTTTAAGCTTCTATAAGCTCTTAATTGTCTATCTTATTTGAGTTTATTTTTTTTATATAATAAGAAGGATTTATACCTGTTTTGGATTTAAAATGTTTAGTAAACGAATTATCCGTTTTATATCCAATTTCTAAGGCAATTGATTTGACAGAAAATGACCTGAATTTTTTGTCGTTCTTTAATCTTTTTAGGGCATATTCGATTCTTAGATCATTAATATAATCGTTGAAACTTTCAGCTTTATGCGTTTTAATGATTTTAGATAAATAGGTAGTATTGGTTTTTACTTTTTTGGACATTGATCTTAAATCACAATCGGTATTTAAAAAAAACTCTTGAGTTTCTAGCTTATGTAATCCATTAAGGACATCATTTACTTTCTCATCATTGATTACGACTGTTTGTATTTTTGTGTGGTTCTTTTCTTTGGATTCTAAGGCATTTATTTTTTGTATTAATGTGTCAAAATGCACTTTATTATTTTTTTGCTTTCTGAAATATTTAAAAAGGATGAACATCAAAAAAGCACAGACAAATAGTAGTATGAAGAACACATACTCCTTATAACGCGCTTTTAATGTGTTTTCTAGTTTTTGAGTATCTTGTTTATGTAATTTAGTTACAGTTTTGTTTGTTGCATCCTGAAGCTGTGCTTGTAGTGCTACGACTTTCTCCAGATATATTGATTCCTGTTTTTTGTCAATTACTTTATAGCATTTTGCAAATAATTTATTAATATCTATAAATCGTATGTTTCTTGAATCTTTTTCTTCTAACAGTGATTCGGTATTTTTCAAGTAAGAAATGGCTTTATTATATTCTTTTTGCTCATAAAAACAACTTGCCAAAAAATAATAAAGGTTTAGTATTGAATTTTTTTGAGTAATCTTTTTATTTATCAGAATATCCTCAGCTAAATAAAGATGATGTAATGCTTGAGGTAATTTATTTCTATTAAATGCTACAATGCCTTTTTTGGTCAGTAAATCAATATGTCCAATAGAATAATCCAAAGGTTTAGACATTGCTATACCGATGTCTGCATAATGTAGGACTGAATCATATTTTTTTTGATCAAGATACGTCTCACTAATTATGGTAATAAAGTTAACGTGATCAATACTGTTTTTATAAGACGAATTTTCAATAAGCAATAAAGCATTTTTACAAACCTCTAACGCTTTGTCCAACTGCTGCATTCTTCTAAGAATCATTGCCATTCCTGAATTTACTGCGAGTTCATATTTTATATTTTTATTCTTTTGTAAAATTTTCAGCGCGAGATCATAAGAATCTAGGGATTTTTGATTTTTCCAGTCTTTTAGATAAGCATTTCCTAATTTTATATAACATTTAGATAAAAACGTATCGTCCTCTATTTTTTTTGCAAGTTTGGCGGTTTTGTTTAAATAATAAACACTACGTTCATATTCCTCTTTTTTATAAAAGAATAAAGCTATACTATAGTGTTGTTGTGCTAAAATTAGATCACTATCCGAAATTTTGTTAAGGGCAATTTCATAGATTTTACTTTCTTCAAGGGTAGAATGTTGTATGTATTCTATTAATTGCTTAGGGGATTTTGTGGTTAAACTATCTTGATTATTTGGTTTAACTCCAATAGCGAATGCACTTTTACCAAAAAATAATAAGGGAATAAGAAAACAGGTTGCCAAAAATTGTTTCGTCAAAAAAGTCATTTATTTAAAATTCGATAATTTCTCAAAAATAGTGTTTTTCGTTTTTCAAATGTACGACATACTTAAAGCGAGCTTAATGTATGATAGTAATTTGTTATTTTCTAAACAATGGTATAATAACTTTAATATAGACAGATTTGTTTGCGATGTAGTTGCATTAATCACATGATATGTAGTGTCGTACAAAGTAAGATTAACATAATTATAAAAATTAGTATTGCTTTTTGTTCAAAGTTAACACTATATTTCAAACGATTTCGTAATGAACGGTCAACAAAATTTATAATCTATTTTAATTCATTATAAATACCGTATTATAAAGCTAAAACCTTGTTAAAAACAAGTTTGAATCTTACTTTTGCTAATCAAAATTTTAAACATTCTTAAATAATGAGTGGATTGATTAAATCTTCAATAGCTAGAAAGGTTGCGATGGCACTTTCGGGACTTTTCTTAGTATTCTTCTTATTACAACACTTTACCATCAATTTTACTTCTGTTTTTAGCCCAGATACTTTTAATGAGTTATCTCATTTTATGGGTACCAATCCAGTGGTTCAGTTTGCGTTACAACCAGTACTGATTTTTGGTGTGATTTTCCATTTTGTAATGGGATTTGTTTTAGAAATAAGAAATAGAAACGCCAGAGCAGTTAAATACGCTAAATATAGCGGTGGAGCCAATTCTTCTTGGATGTCTAGAAATATGATTATTTCTGGATTAGTAATTTTAGCATTTTTAGGATTGCACTTTTATGATTTCTGGATTCCAGAAATGGTACATAAATATGTGGATTTTGCACCAGAAGATCCATCACGTTATTATCATGAGTTGACCGTAAAATTTGAAAGTCATATTCGTACTATATTATATGTGATTTCTTTTGTGTTTTTGGCATTGCATCTATGGCATGGATTTGCATCTTCATTTCAATCTGTAGGATTCAATAATAAGTTTGCAGTAGGAGCCACAAAGTTTGCTAAGGTATTTGCAATTGTTATTCCCTTAGGTTTTATAATTGTTGCTATAATACTTCATCTTAATCATGTACTAAATAACTAAAACCACTATTATGTCAATTTTAGACTCTAAAATACCAGAAGGTCCACTGGCAGATAAGTGGACAAAACATAAAAACACAATTAACCTGGTGAATCCAGCTAACAAACGTAATATAGATATTATCGTTGTAGGTACAGGATTAGCAGGAGGAAGTGCTGCGGCAACGCTGGCAGAACTTGGATATAATGTAAAAACATTTTGTTATTCTGATTCTCCACGTCGTGCACATTCTATAGCGGCACAAGGAGGAATCAATGCAGCAAAGAATTATCAGGGAGATGGAGATTCTAATTACCGTCTTTTTTATGATACTGTAAAAGGAGGAGATTATCGTTCCAGAGAAGCGAATGTATATCGATTAGCTGAAGTTTCGGGAAATATAATTGATCAATGTGTAGCTCAAGGAGTTCCTTTTGCACGTGAATATGGTGGACTACTGGATAACAGATCCTTTGGAGGAGTATTAGTATCTCGTACTTTTTATGCAAAAGGACAAACGGGTCAGCAATTATTGCTTGGAGCATATTCTGCAATGAATCGCCAAATCAATAGAGGTAAGATAGAAGCTTTTAACCGCCACGAGATGTTAGATTTAGTGAAGGTTGATGGAAAAGCAAGAGGAATTATAGCTCGTAATCTGGTAACAGGAGAAATTGAACGTCATTCTGCTCACGCAGTGGTATTAGCATCTGGTGGATACGGAAATGTATTCTTTTTAAGTACCAACGCTATGGGAAGTAATGTGATGGCAGCATGGAGAGCACATAGAAGAGGAGCTTTTTTTGCAAATCCTTGTTATACACAAATTCACCCAACTTGTATTCCAGTATCTGGAGATCATCAATCTAAGTTGACATTAATGTCAGAATCATTACGAAATGATGGTCGTATTTGGGTTCCTAAAAGAATAGAAGATGCAGAAGCAATTCGTGCTGGGAAATTAAAACCAACGCAATTATCTGAAGAAGAAAGAGATTATTATTTAGAACGTCGTTATCCAGCATTTGGAAACTTGGTTCCTCGTGATGTAGCGTCAAGAGCTGCTAAGGAACGATGTGATGCTGGTTTTGGAGTGAATAAAACTGGTGAAGCAGTATATCTTGATTTTGCTTCGGCAATTCAGCGATATGGAAAAGAAAAAGCGTTGACTTCGGGGATTCATAATCCTACTGCAGCGCAAATATTAGAACTAGGAGAAAAAGTTATCGAAGATAAGTATGGTAACTTATTCCAGATGTATGAGAAAATTGTAGATGAAAACCCATATAAATCACCAATGATGATTTATCCTGCTGTACATTATACTATGGGAGGTCTTTGGGTAGATTACAATTTACAAACTACCGTGCCAGGATGTTATGCGGCTGGAGAAGCCAATTTCTCTGATCACGGAGCAAATAGACTAGGAGCCTCAGCATTAATGCAAGGATTGGCTGATGGATATTTTGTATTACCATATACTATTGGAGATTACCTATCTCATGATATACGTACAGGTAAAATACCTACAGATACAGCAGAGTTTGATCAAGCAGAAAAAGATGTAAAAGATCGGATTGAGAAATTAATGGGTGGATCTGGAGAGCATTCTGTTGATTATTACCACAAGAAATTAGGTAAAATCATGTGGAATAAATGTGGAATGTCTCGTAACGAAAAAGGATTAGAAGAGGCGATTGATGAAATTGTTGCTTTAAGACAAGATTTCTGGAAAAATGTGAAAGTTCCTGGAACTGCAAATAGTATGAATCCAGAATTAGAAAAAGCAGGAAGAGTAGCAGATTTCTTAGAATTAGGAGAGTTATTTGCAAAAGATGCATTAAATCGTAATGAATCTTGCGGAGGACACTTTAGAGAAGAATCTGTAGAGCAAGATGGAGAACAAAAAGGAGAAGCACTTAGAGATGATAAAAACTTTAAGTATGTTTCTGCTTGGGAATACAAAGGAGAACCTAAAGATGCAGTATTGCATAAAGAAGATTTAGCGTTCGAAAATATTGAATTAAAAACACGTTCTTATAAATAAAAAAGCTATGAATCTTACATTAAAAATATGGCGTCAAAGTGATGCTAAAGCACAAGGAAAGATAGTAGAGTATCCGATATCTGGAATAGAAGGAGATATGTCTTTTTTAGAAATGCTAGACGTGTTAAATGAAGAACTAATTACAAAAGGTGAAGAACCTGTAGTGTTTGATCATGATTGTAGAGAAGGAATTTGTGGTGCTTGTTCACTACAGATTAATGGAGAACCTCATGGTCCAGATAGATTAGTAACTACTTGCCAATTACATATGCGTAAGTTTAATGATGGAGATACTATTTTTATAGAGCCATTTAGAGCAAAGGCATTTCCTGTGGTTAAAGATTTAATGGTAGACAGAAGTGCTTTTGATAGAATCCAGCATGCAGGAGGATATATTTCTGTAAATACTTCTGGTAATACTATCGATGCAAATGCAATTCCAGTTAACAAAGATAATGCAGATGATGCATTTGCCGCAGCAACATGTATTGGTTGTGGTGCTTGTGTTGCTGCCTGTAAGAATGCTTCTGCAATGTTGTTTACCTCGGCAAAAGTATCGCAATACGCATTGTTACCGCAAGGACAGGTAGAAGCTACCGATCGTGTAATGGCAATGGTAAATCAAATGGATGAAGAAGGTTTTGGTAACTGTACCAATACAGGAGCTTGTGAGATCGAATGTCCTAAAGGAATTTCTTTAGAAAATATTGCACGAATGAACCGAGAATATCTAAAAGCAAGTTTGAAGGGATAGCTTTCATTCTTAATCATATTATTAAAACTCCATATCTGTCAAGATTTGGAGTTTTTTTTGAAATAAATTCAATGCAGAAAACTGTTTTTCATAATAAGTTTAAACCTCTTTTAAAAGTATAATTCAATACATCCTGAACATTGCTTGAATCAATAACCTTGCCTTTAGAAGAAGTTTCAAAATCATAATCAGGAATAGGTAATTCCATTTGCTTACAAATTGTACTATAATATTCAGATTTCAGAGGGTGATCAGGGTAAGATGCATTAAAAGTATTGTTCCAACTATCAGTTTCAATAATTTTTTTAATGATACCTATACAATCTTCTCTATGAATTAAATTTACTGGTGCGAGCGGATTTTTGATGTTTTTTCTTTTGGACAACATAGTTGCTGGATGTCTTCGCTCATCAAATAAACCTGCAAATCGTAGTATAGTGGTTTCAAAATTTTGATTGTTTAACAGTATTTGTTCGGTTTCTATTAATTGTTTTCCAGCATTTGAAACTGCATTAGGGATCGTTTTCGAGGAGATCATAGGAAAACCATCAAGATCAGCAAAAACAGACGTAGAACTAATAAAAAGCACTTTCTCGATCGTTGATTGTTCAATTCTTGGGATCAAACTTTGGATTTTGCCAACAAAATTGCTTTCTGGGTTTCTTCTTAAACCAGGAGGGATATTGATAATAAGAATTTCACTTTCGTCTAAAAAAGAATCAATGGAACCTTTAGGGCCATTTTCTGTTATGCTTACTTGATACGAAGCAATATCTTTTTCCTGTAGTTGTTTTAATTTAGTTTCAGAGGTTGTTGAACCTTTGACTTTATAATTTTCATCAAGTAAGGCTATAGCTAAAGGAAATCCTAGCCAGCCAGTACCCATGATGCTAATCTGTTTGCTCATTAGTTTCAGATATGTTTTGTGATGTTTTTGAATCTATATTAGTAGAATCTGTTATTTTCTCTACATATTCTAATGTTAATGTTTTTTTAATAATGATCGCATCATTAAGCACAAAAGGTTTTGGAATCATCGTTTCAGGACGCTTAGGCACCGACAATAGCTCACTTTCCAATAGATCATATGAAGATTCATATAACACAATCTCTGGAATAGAATCTTTATGGAACTGCATTCTAAGTTCTAATGGTTCATTGTTTACCAGGAAATATGTCAACAATCTGTTGTTCCAGCGTTTTGTGAAAGCATTATATATTGTTCCGTCTTTATGTTTTACGTCTTTAGGCGCAACTCCATTCGCCTGCAAACTTTTAAAATTAAAAGATTTATCCATAAATAGATCAATACGATTTACATTTCTTTGTGGCCGTATACAAACATCTAGAAATCTTATATCTCCTTGTATGCTGTCAAAAGAAGTTTCTACTTTGGATGATTTAATTTCTTTAACATTAGTTTGATTAATATAATTAAACGAACTACTGTATTTGCTTTCTATGGTATTTTGATTCCAATCTTTTGCAAGATTCTTAAGGCGATCAATGTGGTTTTTTGTCCAAGAGTCTAATGTATAATCATAAGATCCCCAATATGCTTTATTTTGATCCTCGTGTATAAGGTATACTAAACTATTTTGTTTTTGTCTTTCTTCATTAAAATCAGCTTTAAAATGCGAAGCTCCCAGACATATCAATGCTAATACAAAAGCGATAGTTCCCAGCATACTCTTTTTAGTATAGAAACCTAGCACAGGTAACAGTAGCGTACATAATAATACCGTTAGTGCCGAAGAAGCAAATACTATTTTTAGTCCCAATGCCACAGGAAAAGACGCTATAAATGGAACAATCAGAAAAATGGAAGGTAAACATAGCACTAACATTAACAAAGGAAAAGGCTTCTTTTGATTAATAAGAACAAATAGACATAAAAGACAAAGAAGTACTGGTATGATAAAATAGCTTGCTCCTTCTAAGTAGAGTGCTGCTGCGCCGCAAATTATAATCCAAAAAAACAATGGAGCAATCAGGATACTTGGAAGTTCTTCTACATTATCAAAGATGCTATATACTTTAAAGAAAGCAGCAATTGCTAGTAATACGGCGGCAATAATATAATAATAACCATTATACGGAAACCCATGTAACATATCTTGATATTCGGGATATATTATTAAAGCTAATTTCCATAATCCAAAACCGAGAACACCTGCTAAACCAACAGAAATGACAAATGCTAAAAATCCACTTCCAACTTCTCCGAAATTGATGCGAAATCTTGCTTTTCCATATACAATCAAGCCGATAAATAAAAAAACCGCTAATCCCAGTAATGGAAAAATCCAATCAAAGGGATACTTAATAATCTTGAAAACAGGAGCGTTAAAATATAGATAATCTTCTTCTGATGTAAGATCTGTAATATCGGCATCAGAAAAATAAGTTAATAGTGGCATCAAATAACTTCCTTGATGTTGTAACGTATTTAAATCAAGATTTTGCCAGGTATCATTAGCAGTATGATAATCAAAGTGATCATCAATAAAGGCAAAATTATACCCTTCTATATTTCCGTGTTTTCTAAAAACGGTCAAATCAGTATCATTAGGAAGTAATTTATAAATGCTGTAGGCTAATGAATTTGTCACAGGAAATTGAGGATCTGCTTTGATGAATTCTTCAATCATTTTTCCGTTTTTCCCATTAGTTTCCATTAACATAAAGGAATTTCCGCCGCTTCCTCTGGCTTCGAAGTTTAATACCAGTCCTACATCTTTTGCCCAAGCATGTTCTGATACAAATAAATCAGCTCCGTTTAAGCCTAGTTCTTCTCCATCGGTGATACAAATAATAATATCATTCTTAGGTGTTTTATTTTGCGATAGATAAGCTCTTATTCCTTCTAAAATTGTTGCAACACCACTTCCTGCATCACTGGCACCATATGATGAGTGTTGACTGCTATCATAATGAGAAAGTAATAGTAATGCTTTACCTTCTGAAGAACCTTTGATTTTGGCAATGATATTTTGCGGTTTACTAATGCTTCCTCGATCACTAGCAGAATATCCTTCTTGAATTTCTACAGTTAGCCCTAGTTTTTTGAGTTCTTCTTCGATATAGTTTTTAACCTCTTCGTGTCCTGGACTTCCTAAGTAATGAGGTTTGTTGGCAATGTTTTTTACATGTGCTAAAGCGCGCAAAGTAGAAAATTCCTGATCTGGAGTGTCCATACCCGAAATTTGTTGCGGCATACTACTATAAATAGTATACCAAACAGATAAAAGAATAAGTATAAGTGTAAGTACTGAAAGAATCTTTTTCATCAGTTACGAGTTTGTTTTAGTTAGTATATGTGAAGATATATGTGGTAAGATGTTATTGTAAAAAATGGTGAATAATGTATGCATTGTAAATGAACTCACTTTTGTCATTTTGACTTTTATTCCTTTCATTTATTTAATATCCTTTTAAGATTGATTGTATAATCATTACTTTTTTAGATAATAACTAAAATTTAAGCATTTTATTAGTTTTGATAAAGGTAGTAAAATAAGATTTTACCCTAGTAAATGCAGAAATTCTATTGATTAAGTAATTGAAAATGACTATATTTAAGATTCACTAAATCACTATTATTATGGGAATTATAAGTTTTCAGGGCGCAAGAACCAAGGTAAAGAAGCAAGATGATACGCCAATTAAAGTTTCGGATTATATGACCCGAAAATTAATTACGTTTACTCCACAACAATCAGTGTTGGAGGTGATGGAGACGTTAGTAAAACATAAAATTTCTGGTGGACCTGTGGTGAATGAACAGAACGAATTATTAGGAATTATTTCTGAAGGAGATTGTATTAAGCAATTAAATGAAAGCCGATATTATAACATGCCTATTGATGACGCTAATGTAGAAAGGTTTATGGTAAAAGATGTAGATACCATCGATGGAAACATTAGTATTTTTGATGCAGCTAATAAGTTCTTAGAAACTAAAAGAAGGCGTTTTCCAATTATAGAAGATGGTAAACTCGTAGGGCAAATTAGTCAAAAAGATGTGATGAAAGCTGCGCTAAAAATGAATAGCCAACATTGGAGGGATATATAAATTCAATGCAATGATGTTTTCTTTGATTCTTGTGCTTTTGGATCATCTGTTATAATCAGTTTGTTTTCGCCATCACCAGATATGAATAAGCTTTTTGAGGAATATTGATCAAAATTATGATCAGATTCTTTCCACTTTGCTGTACCCATAATTGTGATGTTTTCTCCAACCTCTATAGCTCCTTCTTTATATCTGATACTTTTATTAAATCCTAAAAAACCAGTACTTTCTCTTCCGTGAGAACGTAGATAATTTTCTAGAAATTCTGGAGCATCATTCCAGGTTCCTGAAGAATGTTCAACATCTTTATTTAGATAGATACGCTTGTTTTTATTAGGAACATTAGTGATTACAATAGCTTTTTCTGTCTGACTTTCAATTATAAAATCCTGAAATTTATGTTCTTTAACAATAGTATGCCAATGACTGCTTTTACCACTACTTCTTTTTTCTTGGATTTCTACCTGATAGTACACGCATTTTCTTTTTCCAATAGGGGATACTAACGAGGTGTCATTGGATATAGCTTTTCCCTTTATTTTTACATATTCATTGTCTTTAATTAAGCCAATTCGTTTAAAAGGGTGTTTTTTAAGTGCTCTAAGGATTCTGTTTTTATTAGAAAAATAATAACCAATAGTAATTCCTGTTGCTATTAGGATAATTCCAATTCCAAAAACAGTTATGATTCCATCATTCATTAAAATACTTTTTTAAAATTTAATTGCTCCTTTTTACTAATGCGTAATATTCGTTTTCCAAAGGAAGATATCCTTGGTCATACACAAAATAATAAATGGTGCCAACCTTAGTAGTGTAGATACTGGTGAAAAACTGAAAATCAAACCCTTTAGAGATCAGTTTTGATTTGGTTGTTTTTGTTTTTTCGTTAGGATTTAGTTCTTCCAGGATTCTATAATTCTTCCGAAGGCGGTTGTTGATATTTCTTACCAGATTTTTACTGTCTTTATTGAGTTTATTATTAAACGCGTTTCGACAATAGTCGCTACAGAATTTTTTATCGGCTCGTCCGATTATTTTTTCTCCGCATTCTGGGCAATCTTTTTGCATAGTAATATAATTAGATGGTCTAAGATACATCATTTAGCCGTTTACAAACGATTAAAAGAAAATATCCTGAGCGAGTCTATACGTATTAGCGTGTGCTTCTATAATAATTTTGATATCCTTAGAATATCCTCCACCCATTGAGCACATTACTGGGATAGATAGATCTTTGCACGTTTGTAATACAAAACGATCTCTTTCTTTACAACCATCAATTGTACAGCTCAATTTACCCAGTTTATCCGAAGCTAAAATATCTACTCCAGATAGATAATATATAAAATCTGGTTTTTCTGATTGGATAAGTCTAGGAAGTGTTTCTTTTAGAATATTTAAATACTCTTCATCTTCAATTCCATTGTCTAATGGAATATCCAGATCCGATTGTTCTTTTTTAAAAGGATAATTAGAAGCGCCGTGCATGGAGAATGTAAAAACGTCTGGGTTTTTCTCAAATATTTCTGCAGTTCCATTTCCTTGATGAACATCAAGATCTACTATTAATATTTTCTTTGCTAACCCTTGATTAATCAAATGCTTTGCTCCAATAGCTTGATCGTTTAGTAAGCAAAAAGCTTCTCCACGATTCGTATATGCGTGATGCGTACCACCTGCAATATTCATAGCAATTCCATATTCGATTGCATATTCTGAAGCCTTAATGGTACCATCCGCAATAATCACTTCGCGATCAACAAGTTCTTGTGATAAAGGAAAACCTATTTTACGTATCGATTTACGATCTAAGGCAAGCTCTGTAAGCTCTTTATGGTATTCTTGTGTATGAACCTCTAAAATGGCACTAGCATCTGGAATTTGTGGCTTAAAAAAGTTCTCTTTAGAACAAGTGCCTTCATGTAATAATTGTTTAGGCAGTAATTCATACTTGATCATCGGAAAACGATGTCCTTCTGGCAATGGATGTGTATAGATTGGATGATATGCTATTTTGAGCATAGCGTATTATTCTTGGAATCGATATAACTCATAGACTCTTTTTTTGGTATCAAAAAAACCATAATGCAATCTATTCTTGTGTAAAAAGATGTTAACTGCTTTGATTTTAATACTTAAACTGTCTTCAAAATCATATAATCTATCATAACTATTCTTTTTAATATCTCCTTGGATGTGATCAAAATTGGCATCAAAAAGACAATTGATATAGGTAGATTTTGTAGAAGTATAACTATTATAATTATAAAAAGTAGGATTAAAACTAACCCATGCACTAGTTGAATTACCAATGGTGCCATTTACACCAAAACCATTGCTAAATCCGTTACCAAAACCAGCCGTTCCTGCATATCCATTATTTGTAGTGATGTCTTTTGTGCCTCCAAGTACTATATTATACTCATCATCCACTTTGTACACTGAAATCCCTAGGTTAGATGAAGATATTTTTCTAAGATACTTTGCGGTTTTCTCGATTTCTCTAACTCGATTTTCTGAAAAACCAGGTAATATACCTCCACCTTCTTGTATGATAGGTGAATTTTTAAACCGAATAGTATCTTCTTTAGTTATTTTATATTCTTTAATGAATTTTTCGGTCTTAAGATCTAATACGGTAAATTTCATTTTTTGATTAGAACTAGCAATCTGAAAAAGCTTATTGTCGAAGATGTATGAATTACTTTTACGGTATCCTTTTTCAGTTTTAGCTGGCTTATTGTACGATTTTACATAGCCTTTAAATGTATCCAAATCGATAAAACATAGTTGCGTTTTTTCATGGCTATAGTCAAAACTAAAGATCAGTTGATTCTTAAACTGATATAATTTATTTTCTTTAGAAGTTGTTTCAATCACATTGGGGTTATTTCCTTCTATTTTTTCAACATCCACTAATGAGCGTAATGTTCCTGCTGTATCAGGAAGCAACAAATAATATGCTGTAATGGTATGATTTCTACTTTCTGGATTTGGGTATTCTAATTCCTTTAGAGAAATTACATTTTTAGTAGGTGTAAACTGCTCATCAAAAGTATAGATGTTAAAGTTCGAAGATTTTTTTGAGATAGTGATTAGATGAATTTTATTATTATGTACAATGCTTTCTACATATTTTTCGCCTTTAATTTTAAAATCTAAGAAAGTGTTTTTAGTTGTATTGGTTTTAAAATCAAAAGTTTGCACACCAAATTTTGTGCTCCAACTATCACTAAAAAAAATAGAATATTTATGATCCTCTATATTATAGCCTAAAATATACTTGTATTTAGAAGGAATCGTTTTTGCAGAAATTTTAGCTTTATTAGTGTAATTACTATCTAATAAGTGGGCATGAAACTGTCTGCCTTCTTCTAATAAGAGCATTAAATCACCCGTAATTTGATTAGGTAATGCATACGATTCCTTTCCAGATTGAAATTTCACAAAACCATCTTCTAGTTCCAGTACCCGTTCTTGGGCAATGATAATAGTACTGATGTAAAATATACTAACCAATAATGCAATTTTCTTCATCATGTGTCTTCGGTTTATTAATTAGTGGCGAAAATTTATAAAATGTTACCTCAGCTTTAGGCGAATTTTCGGTTGGAGAATTGTAATTAACTAATTACAGCTCCTGGATTTACTCCATCTTCATCAGGATTTAGAAATACTAGTTTTCCGTTTGGAGTTTCAGTCATTAAGATCATTCCTTCGCTTTCTACACCACGAAGTTTTCTTGGAGCTAGATTTACCAGAACTGTTACTTTTTTACCAATAAGATCTTCTGGTTTAAAATGTTCTGCGATCCCTGAAACGATCGTTCTAATATTTATTCCTGTATCTACTTTAAGCACTAGCAACTTTTTTGCTTTAGGCATCTTTTCAGCTTCAACAATAGTTCCAATACGCAGGTCCATTTTGGTGAAGTCTTCAAAAGTAGCAGTTTCTTTTTGAGGTTCGATCGTTTTGTTTTCGGCTTCGTTAGCTTTTTTAGTAGCTTCTAGTTTATCCAATTGTTTTTGGATGTCAGTATCTTCTATTTTAGAAAATAACAGCTCTGCCTTTCCTATTTGATGACCAGCAGGAAGTAATACTTCTTTAGTTGAAATATCGTTCCAGGTAGATGCTGTATCAAGTTCGGAATGACAAAGTATAGATTTTAATTTCTTACAAGTAAAAGGTAAAAATGGTTCTGATAAGGTTGCTAAAGCCGCCGCAACCTGTAAACCAACATACATGATTGTTTTTACGCGTTCTGGATCTGTTTTAATTAGTTTCCAAGGTTCTTCATCTGCCAAATATTTATTACCTAATCTAGAAACGTTTAATAGCTCTTGAGATCCTTCTCTAAAACGATAGCGTTCTATAGAACTGCTAATAACTCCTGGATAGGCTCTTAATTCAGTTAACGTTTGCAAGTCTACTTCAGAAAATTCATTAGGAGTAGGAACTACACCATCATAATATTTATTGGTCAATACTACGATACGATTGATGAAATTACCGAAGTTACCTACTAATTCGTTATTGTTTCTATCTTGAAAATCTTTCCATGTAAAATCGTTATCCTTAGTTTCAGGCGCATTAGCGGTTAACGCGTATCTTAACACGTCTTGTTTGTCTGGAAAATCTTCTAAATATTCGTGCAACCAAACTGCCCAGTTCTTAGAGGTAGATAATTTATTACCTTCTAGATTTAAGAATTCATTAGCAGGAACATTTTCTGGAAGGATATAACTCCCTTCTGCTTTCAGCATACTCGGAAAAATAATGCAGTGAAAAACTATATTATCCTTACCAATAAAATGTACTAGTTTAGTGTCTTTATCTTTCCAGTAAGGTTCCCAATCTTTTCCTTCTCTATCTGCCCATTCTTTAGTAGAAGAGATGTATCCAATTGGAGCATCAAACCAAACATATAGCACTTTTCCTTCTGCTCCTTCTACAGGAACAGGGATTCCCCAATCTAAATCACGAGTAACGGCTCTTGGTCTTAACCCATCATCTACCCATGATTTAATCTGACCATAAACATTAGTTTTCCAATCTTTTTTATGACCAACTAGTACCCATTCTCTAAGAAAATCTTCATATTGATCCAGTGGCAAAAACCAATGCTTGGTTTGTTTTAGTGTTGGCTTTGCTCCAGAAATTGTTGATTTTGGGTTTATCAGGTCTGTAGCATTTAGAGAACTACCACAGTTTTCACACTGATCTCCATAGGCTTCTTCATTACCACATTTTGGACAAGTACCTGTTACGAATCTATCTGCAAGAAATTGATCTGCTTCTGCATCGTATAATTGTTCGGACGTTTCTTCAATAAATTTCCCATCTTCGTATAGTTTCTTGAAAAATTCTGAAGCAGTTTCGTGATGAATAGGAGCAGAGGTTCTCGAATAATTGTCGAAGGTAATTCCAAAGTCTTCAAAAGACTTTTTAATGATAGCATGATACTTGTCAATGATTACTTGTGGAGAAACTCCTTCTTTTTTTGCACGCATCGGAATAGCAGCACCGTGTTCGTCACTACCACAAATAAAGGCAACGTCGTTTCCTGTTATTCTAAGATATCTGGAATAAATATCGGCTGGAACATAAACTCCAGCTAGATGACCTATATGAATTGGGCCATTTGTATAAGGTAATGCTGATGTAATTGTATATCTTTTTGGTGCGCTCATAATGCTTGTAAAAATAAGGCACAAAGGTAATAAAGACAACGATAAATTAGCAGGGTTTGTTTAATTAATACGAATCTTATTTAATGCATTCCAGTTAAAGTCTTTGGATATGTTTAATCGTGAAATGAATGAATAATATTTTATAAAAAGAAAAGCAGTACCAAGTTTATTTTTCTGATACTGCTCACTATAAAAATAGTATTTTAAATCTGTTATAAGATCATAACAGGTTTACTATAACGATTTTTGCCTTTGGTAATTCTATAGGCATAAAACCCTTCAGATAGTGTTGTCTGAGCAGCTTCTTTTACGTTGATTATATGTTCTCCTTCTAATAACATTTCATTTTTTAAGTTTGCTATTTTTTGCCCACTCATACTAAATAAATCTACATTTACATGACCAGCTTGAGCGTTGGTAATATGAAGAAAAGATTGGTTATTGGTATAGGTAACTGTGTGGTTGAAATTTTCAAAATTTGGAGTTTCATCATCTGTACCTAGGTTATTACAATTAAAACCAAGATTCATAGAGTTGTATTGTTGACCTAGAAGAGTTTGATCCACAAGTTCGCTGTCTATACATAACCATTCTTTCATAATTGAGGCATAAACCTGTCTAAAATCATTTGTATTGTAGAGGTTACCATTGTTATTTAAATTTGATAAATCTGGATGATCTCCAATAAAACCATTTCCATCCAATCCAGTTCCAAAAAGCATCATAGGCGCTGCAGTTCCGTGATCTGTTCCTCGTGATCCATTCTCTTTTACTCTTCTTCCGAATTCAGAAATTGTCATAGAAACTACTTTGTCATCCCATCCAGCATCTTTAAGATCATCATAAAAATATGACATGGTCTCAGATAATTGGGTCATCAATTCTTCTTGTCTATTTAATTGGTCATTATGAGTGTCAAAACCGCCAAGAGTTACAAAATATACTTTAGTTCCTAAGTTTCCTTTTATTAGACGAGAAACAACACTTAATTGTTGTGATAATCTATTGTCAGGGTAATTCCCAAAATCAGAAGTACTTTCATATGCATCGTTAATTACGCCAGCATAAGTAAATGTTGTGTTCGCCACTCCTTTTAAGTACCCCACTTTCTCTCCATGAGTACAGTCTGGAAGATTACTTAGGTCATAAAGAGATCCGTTTTGAGCTATTTCATATAACTTTCTAGGATCTGCCACAGAAAAGGCGAAATTGTTTTGGTCTCCATTAAATATAAGATTACCGCTACTTCCTATCTGTATAGCCGCAGGTCGCTCAGGTGGGTTTAGTAAATAATCGGGATATAAGTTTTCGAAATATCTTCCCATCCAACCAGTACTTTCTTGATCAGTTACATCAGAGGTTGCCCAAATATCAGAACCTGTAAAGTGTGATAATGCACTTTGTTCGTATCCAACACCATGAACTATTTTCATCTGACCATCTCCCCATAATTTTTCAAATTTATTTGCATAATTAGGCATTCCATAGTCATCATTAAGATTGAATAACTGATTTTGCGGGATTCTTATATTAGGCCGAGCATTGGCGTAAGTGTCGTATTGGTTAATTGGGATTACAGTATTTAATCCATCATTTCCACCCTTAAGTCTTACAATTACAAGAACTCTATCTGTTTCTGATTCGTTTAGAGCAGCGGATAAAGGTGAAGGCTTTGATACAGATAAAGCCGTATTTGCAAAAGCTACTGTACCTCCACCAACGATTCCTAAAGCTTGAAGAAATGAACGTCGGTTCCATTTTTTGTGTTCTTGATTATTACAACTACCAGATTTTGGTGTGAAATTTTTATAATGAGAGTCGCACATGATTTTTTATTTAAGTTGGAATTCGGGGATTGTTATAAGAAATTGTAAAAGCCTATATACCTGTCTGGGAGCTGTTTCCCAATCAAGATTCCAAGTGCCATCTTCAAAATAATTTTCAGGAACTTGGTCTTTAAAAATTTCTAAACCTTGACTGTATTCTGTAGCACTGATAAGCTCTTTGGATAAAAAATTATCCATAATCTGTCTAGATACCAACGTTACATCATTAGAATTTTCATCAACTATAGCCTTGCCAATTACTCTAAATTGCTCTTCATTATGTCTCCAAGCTCTCCATAGATACCAACCGATTCTATCCCATCGTGTAGTGATTGTACTGGAGTCTATCCAATCTTTATCCCCTTGCCAACCAGCCACATCTACTGGCTTCAATAACTCTTGTCCTAATTCTTGACATCCTCCTCGTATTTTGTTATTAAATTCAAAATCTGCAGGTAATTCAAAATCTAAGTCTTTAAAAAAGTTTATTTGTACATCTACTGGACTTTTAATGTGCACTCCTAAGCTTCTTTGATCAAAGAAATGCTCACTTTTAAATAATTGTCTTAATACAGGAGCTATTTCAAAGTTGTTATCTAAAAAAGTTTGAGCAAGTTGATTGACAATATCTTCATTTACTAGAGGACTGATAAAGTAGCGATAGAATTTACCACAAATAAATTGTGCTATTTGCTCAGGCCTTTGTTCAAATAGAATTCTGATTACATCATAATAATCCCAGTTACCTGTTTGACCAAAAATGGTCTTCTCATCATTATCAAACTTGTTTTCATCAAAAGTAATTGGACCCCAACGTTTTTCCCTTTCGTTCCAACCTGTTAATGCTCTAGCTGTTTCTACAATATCGTTTTGTGTATATCCATTATCTACTCCTAAGGTAAAAAGTTCATAAAGTTCTCTTCCATAATTTTCATTAGGTTTATTTTTTGTGTTCTCATAACCATTTAGATAAATGAGCATAGCAGACGAAAGTCCCATATCACTACTGAAATCCTTAAAATTACCTAAGCAATGAAGTTGTAATAAATTGTAATACTGAAACATATAAGCAGGACTTTGATATGTATTATCTTCAGTTACAAAGTGATTACTCCAAAATAAGGTAAGGCGATCTCTAAGATTATTTTGAAACATATCAGCTACCATTTGATTTTTCCAATCTCTTCTATATTCAAAGGGATTTTCTGGAGTAGCATCAAAGTCATCTTTTATCCAATAACCCCATTCCGGCGCAGGCGTAGGATTTAGGTTTACGGCTTCATCAATTAGGGTATCAATTAAATCTGAAGGATTTTGATTGAGTGCACTATTTACCATCTCTGGAGTAGCACCAAAACCAAGTCTTCTATACAAATGATTAACCTTTTGTCTATTCCAAGGATTAGTGCCAGTTGGTGAATAGGTAGTTAATGAAGCAACATTACAAGAAGTATTTGTTGTTATCATACATAGTTTGAGTTAGTTGAAAATTTACGTTAGTTTATGTTGGTAAAAACGTAATTATCTGACAGTTAGTTTCTTGTTAAGAAACATTTAGCCATAATTATGAAAATTTTTGATATTGTTTATGTTATTACAATTTGAGATAAAAATGAATTTAAACTAATCATTTAAAACATATTTACAACCACTTTTTTAGTATTCGAGTATTATGAATTAGTATGTGTAGATTTCAAGCCAAAGTTTGTTTGTGATTGTAGTATTACAAAATAAAACCCTTAAGTAGTATAACTACTTAAGGGTTTTATTTTTATTGAATAATTCTATTGATTTAAGAAATCAACAGGGATCTGCTAAACTCACCTGTACCAGTTTCAATTCGGTACACATATTGACCCGTACTTAATCGTGTTCCTGCGGATTCTCGTACATCAATAACGTGCTGTCCTTCCAGAAGCATTTCATTTCTAAGTGTGGCCACCTTTTGACCAATAATATTAAATAATGTAATATCTACATGAGTAGTTTCTGGATTATTAATATTAATAAAGGTTTGACCACCATCATAAGTTACAATATGAGATAGTGTTTCTCCATCCCCAGGAATATTAGTAGTTGGACCACCACAAGTAAAGCCTAAATCAAGTGAATCAAATTCTGCACCTAGTAGCGCTCTATTCACCGTGTCTGGGTCAATACATAACCATTCTTTCATTATAGTAGAATAGATTTGTCTAAAATCATTAGTGCTTTCTGCATTAAAACCTACTGTTGGATTTGAAGGAAGTGTAGGATGCTCTCCTATAAATCCATTGCCATTAAGTCCTGTTCCAAAAAACATCATCGGAGCAATAGTACCATGATCTGTACCAAGAGAACCATTTTCGACTAATCTTCTTCCAAATTCAGAAATTGTCATGGTCAATACTTTATCATCCCATCCAGAAGCTTGTAGATCTGCATAAAAATTACTAATTCCTTCAGAAAAAGAATTTAGTAATTGTTGATGTCGTTGTATTTGATTGTTATGAGTATCAAACCCTCCAAGCGTAACCATATAGACCTTTGTACCAAGATTTCCTTTGATTAGCCGAGCTACAATTCGCATTTGTCTTGCAAAATTGTCATCTTCTAAATACCCTCCAAAATCTGTAGATCTATTGAAAGCTGCAGAAATCGCCTCAGCATATGTATAAGTAACATTAGTACTTTCTCTTATAAAATTTAATCGATCACCATAAGTGCAATCAGGAGCTGGGTCTAAACTGTATCCTAAGTTATCTATATATTGTTCTAATCTTCTTGGATCAGAAATAGCAAAAGAGAAATCATTTTCAGGTCCTCTAAAAATTAGATTTCCAAGACTACCTATTTGAATGGATGGAGGACTTTCTGGTGGATTAGTGATATAACTAGGGTATAATTCTTGAAAATACCTACCCATAAACCCAGATCGTTCTTCTTCTACCAGATTGGTATTGGCCCAAATATCAGTTCCTCTAAAATGTGATAATGTTTGATCTTCATAACCTACTCCATGTGCAACTTTCATCTGTCCGTCTCCCCATAAATTTTCTAATTTATTCATAGGTTTTGGCATTGCATATTCATTTTCCTCTAGATTAATAAACTCACTAGGAGGAATCTTAATTAGAGGCCTTGCGTTTGCATAAATATCATATTGATTGACAGGAATAATCGTGTTGTAACCGTCATTTCCTCCTCCTAATCTACAAATGATTAATATTTTATCAGTTTCAGCTTGACTTAAAGCAAGTGATAGTGGTGATGGTCGGGAAACTGTAAGATTCGTATTCGCTAACATCATAGAACCTCCACCTACAAGACCTAAAGCTTGTAAAAATGATCTACGATTCCATTTTTTATGTTCATCAGGATTACAAACTCCTTCTTTAGAATTGTTTTCCGTTTCTTTTATATTTTTTGGGTGATGCGTATTACACATAAGTTTATTATTTAAGTTGGAATTCAGGGACTTCATCGATATGACTAAGCAAAGCATATAACTGATCAGAGACTCCTGATAAATCTAGAGTCCAAAGAAAAGGAGCAACTGCGCCTGGTTCATAATAGTTGTCGGGATAAAACTCTTTAAAAACAGCTAAAGCTTCTTCAAAAAGTATTTGATCCTCTAGTCCTCTCGGTAAAAAATAATCTAAAATTGCTTTTACAACAATATTTACCTGTTCACCTTGTAAACTATTATTAACAACTCCATCAGCTAATGTACCTATCGGAAGTCCATTTAAGAAGTTGCTGAATTGTGCTTGATCTTGTGCATAAAAAGTATCGAGAATATTTTGAATTCCTTCCCATCTACCTATTAAATAATCTGGACTAATCCAATCTTCATCTCCTTGCCAACCTTCAACATCAATAGGATTTAACACTTCTTGTCCTAAAGTTGTGGTTCTACCCAATAAAGAATTTAAAGAGTCAATACTTGGTGGTGACTGAAAATTTAATTGATTAAAAGAAGTTACCAGTAAATCAATAGGACTTTTTATGATTGCCCCAATTGCTTCTTGATCAAAGAAGTGTTGGCTTTTAAAAAGCTGACGTAATACGGGTGCGATTTGAAAGTTATTATCAATAAATGTTTGCGCCATTTGCGCGACGATTGCCTCATTACAGGTAGGGCTTACGAAATAGGTGTATAATTTTCCGCAAATAAAGTTCGCAATGAGTGCTTGTCTCTGTGTAAATAGATGAGCAATCACATCATCAGCACTCCCAAGACCGTAATATCCAAAATTAGCTGATTGCCCAAAAATTGTTTTGGTCTCATTACTAAATTGACCAGGATTAAAAGTAATAGGCCCCCAAGCAATATCATTAGTTTCTACCCATCCTGTAATCGCCTTTGCTGTTTCAATAATGTCATTTTCATCGTATCCATTATCTACTCCAAGTGTAAATAATTCATACAGTTCTCGAGCATAGTTTTCATTGGGTCTATCTCTGGTATTTTCATCACCATTAAGATATACCAACATTGCAGAAGAAATTCCGATATCGTATACAAATTGTCTAAAATCACCAAGAGCGTGAAATTGAAGGAGATTATAATATTGATATTGATATGCAGGACTTCTATAGGTATCGTCTTCAGTAACAAAATGATTACTCCAGAATAATGTTAATCGATCCCTTAATCCATTTTGCAAGAAATCAAATATCATTTGTCTTTTACCTTCATCTTGATAGAATCCAACGGTATTGTTTTCATTTGCCATTTCGGCAGCTTCAAATTGATCTCGGTTCCAAAAGCCCCAAGTCGGAGCAGGAGTGGGAACTGCAGCAATGGCTTGATCAATAAGTGAATCAACAAGTGCAGATGGATCGTTTTGAGTTAAAGCATTTAATACTTCGGTCTTAGTCGCTCCAAAAGCAACTCGGCGGTATAAATGATTTATTCTACTTACATTCCAAGGGTTCTCAGCGGTTGGAACATAGGGGTCTAACGATGCTAAGTTACAAGAAGTATCAGAGATCATAGGCAATAGGTTTTATTAGTGTGTAAAAGGGACGAATTTCACTGTAATATAATAGTTTAGAACGAAAACATTTGTTATTTAGTATTTTAAAATGAAAAAATAAGAAATGTTAACACCAGTTTTTGTAAAAAAAGGGGATAGAATCGCCATAGTTTCCACAGCAAGAAAGATTGTTAAAAAAGAAATTGATGAAGCAATTAAGATATTAGAGCAGTGGGGCTTAGTTCCAGTTATTGGTGCTACAATAGGATTAGAAAAAAATCAATTTGCTGGTACTGATGAAGAAAGAAGGTTGGATTTTCAAAACATGTTAGATGACGAAATGATCAAGGCTATATGGTGTGCTCGTGGTGGATACGGAACTGTTAGAATAATAGATCAACTTGATTTTTCTAATTTTAAAAAGCAACCTAAATGGATTATAGGATATTCTGATATTACGGTATTACATGCACATATTCATAATTTTAATATAGCAACCATTCATGCAGCGATGCCTGTTGATATTCATAAAGGAACTAAGGATGCGATACAATCCTTAAGAGGTATTTTGTTTGGTAAAACGATGAGTTATACTATTCCTGTTTCAAAAGAGAATAGACAAGGAAATTGCAAGGGAAAACTTATCGGAGGTAACTTGTCTATTTTATATTCACTATGTGGATCTGTCTCTTCATTAGATACAAAAGGTAAAATTTTATGTATCGAGGATTTAGATGAGTATCTATACCATATTGATAGAATCCTGCAGAACCTAAAGAGAAATGAATATTTCAATGATTTATCGGGATTGATTGTAGGTGGAATGACCAAAATGCATGATAATAACATACCTTTTGGTAAAAATGCAAAGGAGATTATTCTAGATGTTGTAAAAGAATATGATTTTCCTGTAGTTTTTGATTTTCCGATGGGACATATAGAAGATAATAGAGCTTTAATAATGGGAACTGAGGTTTCTATAGAAATGAATAAGAAAGAAGTTACAGTAACATATAGTTAATAATGGCAGTACATAATACACTTGGAAAAGAAGGAGAAAAACTGGCAGTTGATTTTTTGAAGAAATCTGGATATTCTATCTTAGAACAGAATTACAGATATCTTAAAGCTGAAATTGATATTATTGCAAAAAAAGAAGATGTCATTATTGTAGTTGAAGTAAAAACACGAAGTACTCCTGACTTTGGGAATCCACAAGATTTTGTTAAACCTAAACAAATACAATTGTTGGTAAAAGCAATTGATCATTATGTAGTAGAAAATGACCTGGATGTTGATGTTCGTTTTGATATTGTTGCAATTATAAAGAATAAACAAGGAACTAAAATTGAACATCTGGAGGATGCATTTTATCATTTCTAATAAGATCACCTACATTAAATTAGCTTGTATATATGAAGTATCGTCAACTTGGTAATTCTGAATTAAAAATTAGTGAAATATCCTTTGGGTGTATGTCTTTAAAAGACAATTCCAATACGAATCGAAATCTTATACAAATAGCTATCGACAAAGGAATCAATTATTTTGATACAGCGGATATATATCAAAATGGTCAAAATGAAATAATGCTTGGTCAAGCTGTTAAAGCCGTCCGTGATAAAGTAGTTTTAGGTACCAAAGTAGGAAATCAACCTCGACAAGATGGAAAAGGTTGGGATTGGAACCCGAGTAAGAAATATATTATACAATCGGTTGAGAAGAGTTTAAGCAGATTACAAACAGATTATATCGACCTATATCAATTACACGGCGGAACCATTGATGATCCTATGGATGAAACTATAGACGCTTTTGAAATCTTAAAAAAAGAAGGAAAAATAAGATATTATGGGATTTCATCTATACGGCCTAATGTGATTAGAGAGTTTATAAAACGATCTAATATTTCAAGTGTAATGATGCAATATAGTCTTTTGGATAGGAGACCAGAAGAATCTTGTTTAGAGTTACTAAAAAATAATAATATAGGCGTTCTAACAAGAGGAGCTATAGCCAAAGGATTACTAGCTGGTAAACCTGAAACGGATTATTTAAATTATTCTAAATCCGAAGTGTCAAAAACACTCCACACAGTGAAAGCGATTTCTGCTAAACAAAGAACTATGTGTCAAACTTCTATTGGATTTGTACTAGCACAACCCGCAGTTACATCATCTGTAATGGGTGTCAGGACCGAAGAACAGTTTTTGGAATGCTTAGGGACATTTAATAATAAGCTGTTATCTGATATAGAATTAAAATTACTTCGCCAGAGTAATACACCAGATGTATATATTAAACATCGATGAAATATCTAATCTAAAAAAGCAAATAAAAAGTATTAGTATATCCATTCGGTCGAAAAAAGCACTATTTTAAACTAGCTTTACGAATTAACTCAATATCATTCTATGCTTTCTTTCGAATTTATAGACCTTATTTTATTTCTGGGAATAAGTCAGGGAATTTTTTTAGCAATCACAATTCAGGTGATTCAGAATAAAAACAAACCAGCAAATAAAATACTTAGTATTATTCTTCTGATTTCGGTATTAATGTTAATAGGGAGAATGATCTTTTTAAAGTACCTAACGATTTCTTTATTTCTATATACCATTCTTATTGATTCAGTGATTTTTATCTTTGGACCGCTATGCAATATATATATTAGAAGATTGACCTTGTATGAAGTTAAGAACTACGAACTTCCCTGGTTTCATTATATTCCTTTAGTACTTCATTTGTTTTTCTTTGTTTATATAGCATCTTTCAGTTCTGAAATGTTTGCAAAAAAAGTAACGGATGGAGATTTTAATATACATTTTATTATTATTGAAGGAGCAGGGATTGTTTCGAACCTAGTATACTGGTTTTTAAATGTGAAGCTGTTACAAAAGTACGTTCGAGCAGAAAAACAGAATGTTTCTTTTAGCCAAAATTTAGTTACCTTTCTAAAATACTTTTATGTATCCGTAGGGATTTTTCTAGGTCTTTGGGTGATTAGCTTTATCTCTGCTAAATTCTTTGATCACTCATTATATCCAATAGGCTATGATTGGCTTTGGGTAGGAATTTCGGTTTTTATATTCGTGGTAGGTTATTATAGTCTAAAGGAACCAGAGCTTTTCAGGATTCCATTATCTAATGAAAAGCAGAAGATAAAACGTTTACCCGAAAGTGAGATTTTTTCTATTGGAAATCAACTGAAACATTTGATGGAAAAAGAAAAAATATTCTTAAAATCAGATCTTACACTTCGTGAACTTTCAGAAAAATTAGATACTTCTACTCATAATATTTCCTGGTTTCTGAATAACATTGTAAAGAGCAGTTTTTACGACTATGTAAACCATTATAGAATCAAAGAGTTTTTACAAAAAGTAGCGCAAGGAGCACATCTGCAACATACGATTCTTGCCATTTCTATGGAAGTTGGATTTAATTCAAAATCGACTTTTAATAAAGCTTTTAAGTTGGAAATGAAGGAAACACCCAGTAATTATATAAAAAGGGAAAAAGTAGCTTAGAGATCCCTTTAAAATAAGTTCGAATTTATCCAAAACGTCGATTTTTTAGCATTCTGAATATACTTTTCGGAAAACTTTAAAAATCATACAAATGAAAAAATTTATTAAGAATGCAAGAATTAAAGTGATTACACTTTTTACATTACTAGGGGTTTCTGCAGTATTAATTTCCTGTTATGGAGATGGGTTGGATCCAGACTTAGAAGTAGAGACGTTAGTGTCAGATTTTGCTGGGAATGATGCAATTACTGTAGATAAACAAGGAAATGTTTACGTCTCAGAATATGGACAATTTGTGAATACTGGAGGAAATGGAACCAGAGTTTTTAAAGTATCACGGAATGGAGATGTAACAACATTTTTATCTAATCTATCAGGGCCTTTAGGAAATGTAATTGATCATCAAGGTAATTTCTATGTTAATAATGCAAATAATACAGTAACAGGAGAGGTGCTAAAAGTAGCTCCTGATGGAACGAGAACTGTGTTAGCTGTAATAGATGGTTGGCCATCAGGATTAGCATTAGACAAGCATAATAATGTATATGTTTCTAATTTTTTGTCACCTACAGTGCATAAGATTACCCAAGAAGGAGAAGTAACGGTGTATGCCACTGATCCAAGATTAGCAGGTGGAGTGGGAATCGATTTTGATCGTAAAGGAAATTTAATTGTCGGAAATTTTAGCACCGCCGATATTTTGACCATTGATAAAAATGGAAATGTCTCTTTAGTAGCAAATATACCAGATGTTGTGGTAAATGGTTTTGGAATCGGATACATTACGGTAGTAGGTAATACAGTTTTTGCCACAGGAATTGCAGTGAATAAAATCTTTAAAGTATCTCTAAATGGAGAAGTAGAAGTATTTGCAGGAAATGGTAATGCAGTTTCTGCTGATGGAACATTATTAGAAGCTTCTTTTAATGGACCAAATGGTATTACCTCGGATAAGTATACAAAGTCTCTTTATATATCTGAGTTTGGTGGAACAGGAGCAGTAAGAAAGATTAAATTAAAATATTAATTTCATTTAACGGGGAATTTTCCTCTTTTATTTGTACTTTGATAGTTTAAAAAATTAATCTTAAAACCTAATAGTATGTTACAAACAATTTTAAATCATCAAGGAGTACAACCACTTAACAAAGATCAACAACAATCTATCAATGGAGGAGGAGGATTAAATTCTTTTTGCCATTCTGGAGATGATTGTGATTATCCATATGTTTGCGCAGGATGTATTTGCAGACCAGTAGGTGGACCTGTTTAGTATTAATATATAATTTGAAAGGCTAATTCAAATAATAAAAAGATCGGAGCAATTAATACTCCGATCTTTTTTGTTACTATTCGTTATGATAATGACTTGATCCTAGTATTTTTTCAGAACTATAATTAATCCAAAGCTCAGGTTTGATAGATGTGTCTTTTGATAATCCACTATGTACAATATCATAACCCAAACTATAACCGCCCCACATTGGAAACCTATCAGAACCAAAAATAACTTCAGCCTGAAAAGCAAAATCCTGACTATCTAGATGAGGTTGTAGATTTTTCCATAATGCTTGTTTTTTTTCCTTTGTTAATGCTTCAGTCCATTTTGTTTCAACCTTAGGATATAATAATTTCGCGAAATAATCTCCTCTTCCCTCAAAAACTAAATAATCCAGAAGTGTCCATTTTGTTATACCAGCTAGGTTTTCTTTAGTCCAATACGTATGGTTATATTCATGCGCAATTGCATAAGATAGCGTTTCTTCCCAACCATTAACTGTGGTGTCAATATTAATTAGAATTTGTTTGCTTCCAGCTGTAAATCCGAAAACGCCGTTCATATCCTCACTCATCATTTGTAACTCAGAACTAGGTGGTAAAACATATACTGTGATTCCATCATTTTTAAGCAACTTGTTGGATTTTTCCAATGCTTTTAAAATCTTCTTTTCAATTTGTTTTTTATTAGATGTAATTCCTTCCAACGTTTTTTGAAGATAAGAAATGTCTAATGATGGCCTGGCTAAATCTTCATATACAAAAGGAGCATATTCACTTTTCATAAAGAATTTATTAAAAATAGGTGTTCTTACTTTTTCAAGATAAAGATCTTTTAGGTTTTCATTATTTGCTTTGGCTGCGGTAATGTATTCATTAAAGTATTCTTCCATAAAAACAACTTTATGGTTTTTTTCTTGGGCAATTACCGATGAACAAATCAGTAATGTGATGTAGGTGTAAATAATGTGATTTTTCATGTATTAATTTTTTAAAATTAGACAAAGGATTCCTAGTCATTGAGTATTAACTCAATGATATTTTTAGAGCATTAAATAAAGTTTAGACTAAGAGGTCAATAGTGTTTTTTCTTTAGCTTTGATCATTTCACAAACCTTAAAGAGAAGAATAATTTCTAATAAAATGGTTGGGGTAAGAAATACTAGACCAACAATCGAAAGAAGGATAGTGGTCAAGAATGCATAGGTTATAATTTCGAAAACCGCAGTGACTGTTGCAATGGTTCCCAAAGCATTCTGAAGTCTAAAAACTGATATTCCGAACAAGATTCCTATAATTCCATAGGTCATAGATTCAGCTCCAATTATGATACGATAATCAAAGTCACCAACATATAGAGATATGATGTCAAAACTATAAAATAGTATAGTAACGAATATAAACATGAATGCTGTGATTTTAAGTAAGTAGTTGTTGAAAATTTTTCCTGTAAGCACAAATCCACGCGTAAAAAGCACTATTGCAACTAGTAATGTTATTTTTAGGAAAACATATGCAAATTGATTTATAATCATTTGATCTTCCTCATATCTGTAATAATCTGCAACAATTTCAACAAAACCAAGTAGAAAATATATAATGCCACTAATCCAGGCTATATTGAGTTGTCTTGTTAAAAAACCAGCTTCTTTTTCATCATCTATTTCGAGCAGGAATAACTTTTTGAATTCTTTTGTAATTTTAGGTTCTTCTGTGGAAATTTTTTCGAGATCATAATCTAGAACAGATAGAATTGTTTTTATAGTATAGCTTCTTGGCATTACTTCTCCTGCTTCAATTCGTTGTATCGTTCTTACACTGATATTACATTGTTCTACCAGCTCTTCTTGCGTGAGTCCTTTCGATTTTCTGATTTCAGAAATTTTCTGTCCTAGTTCTGGCTGTTTCATGATTTTACTTGTTTTCATTTTGTTCAGCAATATTAGTTTTCAGAATTAAGTTCTCAAATTTTTTAGTTTGTATTTAACCCGACATTTGCCCGACAAACCAGTAATAGTAATGGTTTTACAAGAATCGTTACTTATTTAAAAATGTATAGATTTCAGATAAATATTCTTCTTTTTTATCTAACCAACCATAATGTCCGCATTCATCTAATAGTACTAATGTAGAATTAGGAAATATTTGATGTGCTTTTATAGCTGTTTTTTGATCGATAATATCTTGTTTTCCTTGAATAATAAGAACTGGCTTTTGAAATGATTTTAGAACTTCAGTGCAGTCATACTTAATACTACGCAAGTTTTGAAAAACCAACATATTGATAGTGCTGTTTCCTTGTGTTAATCGTTCTGCAATGGTAGGAACATGTGTTTTGTCAACTACGTATGCAGGAGCTAATGCTTTTCCTCTTTGTAAACGAGCGGTATAAGTAGTGTCTCCCTGATTAATTTTTTGTGTCCATTTCTGAAGGTTTTTAGTTTCTTCTTTGGAGAGTTTATCTGCTATATTTTGTCCTACATAGTTAAGTAATTCTAAATCTAAACCGCCAGAAGCAGAGAGGATTAATTTATTAATTCTATTTGGATGTTTTGATGTATAATAGGAGGCGAGAATACCTCCGAAAGAATGTCCCATTACTGTCCAATTTTCTAATCGTAAATATTTCCTTAATTTTTCTATATCCTCTATCATCAAATCCATTGTAATGGTTTCACTAGAAACGGATTTTAAACTTGAATCCCCAGTTCCTCTTTGATCGTAAATAATGGTTTGATGATTTTTAGAAAGTAATGTTGCAATCGCTCTAAAACCTCTACTATTCATTCCTGGACCACCATTTATGATAAGTAGCGGGTCTCCTTCTCCAAAAGTTTCATAATAAATCTTAGAAGAATGATTGTCGACATATCCATTGTTTTGAGCTAATAAAACAATCGAATTGAATATTGACAGTACTATAAAAACTAGGTTTTTCATCTATTGTATGTTGAAATACTACCTAAAAATACCAAAAAAAGATATAGTGTTAACCTATAACAACAGGATCTTATTTAGAGCAAGTACGATATCCACCTTGTCGATATTGAATTGTTTTACTTTTTGAATCTGCCCAAACCAATGTTACTGTTTTTCCATCTCCACAGATTGAAATAGGATTATCTGGAACGATATTAACATCATTCATAGACTCTTCCTTTGTCCATCCAGCTTGATCTAATGTTCCATATCCATTTGAAAGTTCATTTGTCGCCGAATAAATTCCTGTGAGACCAAAAACTTCGGTATAAGCATTTGTTATATCTGCATAACCTCCTCCGTGTACTAAATGTATTTCTCCAGATACCGTTGCCATGGTCATTTGCCCAATATTTTGGTATTTATTTCCCAAACTAGCCATTTTTTTTGAAAAATTTCCAACGGGATAATCTGTAACAGACCATTGATGTAACGAAGTATTGTTTTCTGGTGCTGGATTGCCTTGAAAATCTACAGCGTCAAATGCATTGAATGCTCCTACGTTATAAGAAGTCATTCGCATATAACGGGTATTTCTCTCTTTATAGACTAAAAAAAGAGATGCACCTAGTTGTCCTAATGTCATGGGACCATCTGTTAACTGATTTACGGAAATAACGCTATTAGAAAAACCATTTGCATTTCCTTGCATAGATTGTATAAACCCATCAGACGAAACCCAACATAGCATCAATTTATGAGTAGCATCTACCATATCATAATAGGTAGTAATCGCAAAACCTCCTGATGTTTTTTGTTGTAATGATTCCGTCTTTGACCATTTCTTTTTAGAGTAGTTATAGCAGTTTGATAAGATTTCGCCATCGATTCCTGTATGAATCAATACAGTAATATTATCTATAGTAGTCAATGCTATTGTTCCTTTTGTTGTTATTTCTAAAGGATTAGGCTGACTCCAGCCAGATGAGGTAAAAAAACTATCAAATAGTTCACCATTACTATTAGAAAACATCATATGTAAGCCAGTTGTTCCTTGTGTAATTGCTAATGCGTTTCCAGTAGGGAAATCAGTGGCAGTAGGTGGATTCCATTTAAAAGATTCTCCCCAAAGAAAACGAAACCAATTCGCACCATAATCATTCTTATATAATGATTCTAACTGAAAATTCTCTTGTACTGTACGTATGAGGTTGTAGTGATTGTAAGGAGTAGATATTACAGTTCCTGGTGTAATCATATCTCCTAGAAGTACTGTGTATATTTGATTAGGGCCATCATAATTGGTGTCATATCCAACCGCATTAAAATCGGCCTCATCAAAAGTAATAACGATCAATGTTCCTTTAGGTACATTAGATGCTGCCCATGCTTTTTTTGGATCAGTTAGGAGAAGATCTATGTCTAGATTTAAACCCAAAGAATCTAATCCTGTTGAAGTTCCTTCCTGGATATCAGTGGTAGCAATATTGCCTAGAAACACGTGTTCTAACCAGGCAGATAGTTGAGGTACTAATTGTGTACGTGGATCGGTATCAATATGAGTATTATATAGATAATGTCCATCGTTCCATATATCAGGAGTGAACCAACTGTATTCAGGTAGAGATTGATTGGATACATCCTTCCAAAAATCAATATCGCTTACAATCTTATTCCATCTTCTTTCTTTTTTTTGAATTGTATGAAAAGAAGCAAAAGCATTATGCTTACGATAATATCGAGACAATTGTTTGGCTCCTTTTGGTGGATATTGATTGATTGGTTGTTCTTTTTCAGGATATGTAGATTTTGACCATTCTTTTTTCCAAGGTTCACCTGGATAAGCTTCCATATAGGCTTTCCAGGATATATTTTTGGCTTCTAATACATCTACTAGTGTTTGTTGCATTAAGGGAGTCGAAGGAGGTGTGTCATTGGTGACATTGCAGATTTCGCCTGCCAATGAAGCTATGTAATTAGTTTGAGATGGATGAAATGCACCAAAATAATTGGACATTTCTGCTCCTACTTTTGCTAATTTCTTTAAAAAAGGATTTTGCATTACATAGCTTCTGTATTGATTTTCAAACATTACGGTAATGATACGATCAAAAGGTTTTTTCATAGGATTGGTTATTAGCTACTAATTTTATGCTGTTACGACCTTTAATAATTACACATACATATCGGAATGCATATATTATTTAGAATAAAACATACAATAGTTCTCCTATGTGAATTTCAAAATTGTGATTGCGAAGTTCACTTTAGAGAAACCATAAACGTCTATCGTTTAAGCTCAATTATGTACTTGAGATATGGTGGGAGTAAGTTATGCTAAGCTATAAAAATTATCTGAAATTTAAGGTGTGGGGATTAAGTTTTTTAGCTATTTTTTCCCTATAAATTATCTCTTAAATTTATAGAAGTGAGACTTTAATTGTTTCTCTAATTACTTAATCATTTAGCAAACCTTAACAAGAAGAAAGATTATCTACAGATTCATTATTTTGAGTTAAAATGGACAATAGAATTCATGAAAATAATCAGAATACTTATCTTTTTCATTTTGAATAGATTTAGAAAAAGGTTGGAGAATTTGTTTTTTACTTCAATATTTACAAAATGAAACTAACAATAGATCAAACTAATTTTTTAAAAGGGATAGGCATCTTATTAATAATGTTTCATAATTTTTTTCATTTACTGCCTCCATTTATTGGCGAGAATGAATTTGATTGGGATGCTACAAGGGTGTATAAGTTAGGTACTACTTTATTTAATTCACCTTCTGCTTTTTTCAATATTGCCTTTAGTTATTTTGGCCATTATGGAGTGCAAATATTTATTGTATTGAGCGGTTATGGCTTAAGCATGAAATATCTTCAGAATAATGAAAAAATTAAACTAGTTCCTTTTATGATTAATCGAGTTAGTAAATTATATCCAGTATACGTGCTATCAATTATTTTTTTAATAATAACCTTTTTATTAAGAGATTCTAGGGTTTTAAATGTTTACGAGATGCGTGATTTGCTTTTTAATCTTTCTTTCGTGAATAATTTTCTTCCAAACAAAGCACTTAATATTAATGGACCATGGTGGTTTTTCTCTCTTATCGTTCAATTATATGCTGTTTTTCCTTTATTCTTTTTCCTTTTGAAGGAGAAAAAAATGAAGTATGTACATGGAATAATTTTCCTAATCTTATTTTATTTAATATTTGTTTTTCTTCAACCCTTATTACTAAAATATGATTTAAATATTCTTTTTTTATTTCTAGGTCATTTACCAGAATTTGTTTTAGGAATGGTATTGGCTTTTAAACCAGAATTCTATAGAAAAAAATATTTTTTAATACTTCTTTCTATAGCCCTTTTTGTTTTGGGTAATTTTATAGAGTTTTTATTTCCGTTAACCTTTATAAGTATTTCTTTTTTTCTTGTTCGGAGTTTAATTTGGTTGGAGAACTATATTCATAATGCTATTAGAAGAAATATAATAACACTTGGTGAAATAAGTCTATATGTATTTGCTTTTCATGGCTTTTTACGACAACCATTTGCCCAATATAGTCAAGAGGCTTCGGAAACTATTAAAATAGTTTATGCAATTTTATTTTCTATAATAAGCCTACTAATTGCTTTGTTTGGAAAAAGAATAATTTTATTCATTAAAGCAAGAATTAAAATTAACAATAACGAATAACAATTAATTATTCTGTTTGTTATTAAAGATTTTCTCGAATTTTTTATTTTTTTGAATTACCCTAGGTCTTTCAGTAAATTCTGAATTGAAAATACTTCTTCTCTTTTCGAAACGATCAAAAGAGATGTTAATTAGATCAGAAATTGAATGAATTAGATCATCGTTCATATATGGGTATGAGAGATCAAGTTTTAAGTTTTTACGTTCTTGATACTTGGGAGAAGTCCATAAAAGAAACGGTATTTCATACATAGGTTTCGTAGGATTATCTTCAGAGTGACCGAAAAAGTCATTATCCTGATATACTTCTTCCCCATGATCTGAAAAATATAAAACACATGAAGCAATATTCTTAACACGTATTTTTTCTATTATTTCTCTTAGTATAAAATCATTGTACAATACCGCATTATCGTATTGAGCAATTATTTGTTCCTTAGCACTGTTATTATTTTTAAAATGATTGAATTCTTTAGGATATCGTTTATCATAACTTACATGGGTTCCAGCAAGATGAATGAAAATTGCTTTTTTAGAAATGCTATCATTCAAAATTTTTTGAAAAGGAATAATTAGTTCTTCGTCAAAAGGTGTAGTATCTGTATCTATAGCAATATTTATAAACGTACTATAATCAGCAGCAGAGGAAATTTTGGTAATTAAGTTTTCATGGAATCCAACAGGTCTTTGATTTGAGATCCAATAGGTTTTAAAACCTGCTGCATTCATAAGTTGGATTATACTACCATTACTAGTATCAACTTCATTTTCATAATTAAGGAGTGTTAGCGTTTTAGTTAGAGATTCTATTGTAGCGGTATGTGGACTTATTACGTTCTGGAAGACAAAAAGCTCGTTTTTAATTTTATTCAGTCTTGGATTGGTATCTTTTTCATACCCATATAGACTCATTTTGTTTTTTGTAGTCGATTCTCCGATAACAAAGATATATGTTTCCTCTTCGGCAATTTGATTTCTTTGTACGTTGGTAAAAGAACCATTTTGAGTATTCAGTTTAAAATGATCAAATTTTTTGGTTTCTTGTTGATATTGAACCGTTGCTTTTATAAGACGATAGGGAACATTATAAATAATTAATTTGGTGAGTTTTAAGAATACTAGTGACACTAGTAAAATACCAAAGAAACTCCCTAGTCTACGAGTTGTACTAAATTTAGGTAGAAAATTGTAATCATTGACGGTTTCTTTAGTTTTGATATAGCAAAATAATATGGTAACCGAAATTAACAAAGAAAAGCTCACAATGATTTTATCTAAATATGCGGCTATATACTCAGAGGTTTCAATTTGATTTGTTTCAAACAAAATGTATACAGCAGAGGCATTAAAATTAACACTATATAGATAATAAAATACACTCTCAAACCAGACGAATATTCCAAGAATAATATATGCTAACAAAAGAAGTATTTCTTTTGTTTTACTACTTCTGAAAAGACCAAGTATTAGTAATATAAGCGTGTAGAAGATTAAATTTTCAATTAAGTTATATACTCTGCTAATGCTGAATTCCTGAAATATAATTTCAAAAAATAAAGCGAGTACAGCAGGAAAGAAATAAATAATTAAATAAAAATATTTTTTCATTCGCTATGTTGCTTGTTAGTAGATAAAAAACGAAAAGGTTCTAAAGCTTTCATTGCCTTGTTTACTGAATCAATATTTTCGAAGGTTAATAGTAATCTCAATCCATTTCTTGTGTTTTTTTCTTTCATTTTACAAGTACCTGGATTTTGCTGCACGAATTGCAAGACCTTAGTGAAAGCAGGACTTTGATAAAAGCTGGATTGTTGATCACTTATAAAATATCCTATTAATTTATGCTGTTTCATTATGATCTTTTCAAGACCAATAGATGTTGCAATCCATTTTATTCTAACAGAATTCATAAGATCGACAGCTTGATCTGGTAATTCACCAAAACGATCCATTAACCTTTTTTCATAAGCTTGTAATCCATCTTCTTCTTTAATCGTATTGAGTTCAGTATATAGATTAAGACGTTCTGTAATATTATTGATATAACTGTCTGGAAATAATAACTCAAAATCAGTATCAATTTGAGTATCTTTTAAATACACCTTTTCTTTTTTCTCATCTTCATATAATGTTGCAAACTCATTTTCCTTTAGTTCTTCGATTGCTTCATTCAGTATTTTTTGATAGGTATCAAAACCAATTTCATTGATAAAACCACTCTGTTCACCACCTAATAAATCACCAGCTCCACGAATTTCTAAATCTTTCATTGCAATATTAAATCCACTACCAAGTTCAGAAAACTGTTCTAGGGCGGTAATCCGTTTTCTGGCATCTTCTGTCATTGCAGAATAAGGAGGAGTAATAAAATAACAGAAAGCTTTTTTATTACTTCTACCAACTCGACCGCGCATTTGATGTAGATCAGAAAGCCCGAAGTTGTTAGCATTATTAATAAAAATTGTATTGGCATTGGGTACATCCAATCCACTTTCTACAATAGTTGTAGAAATAAGCACGTCAAACTCGCCATTCATAAAAGAAAGCATAAGACTTTCTAACTTTTTACCTTCCATCTGTCCATGACCAATACCAATCTTAGCATCAGGAACAAGTCTTTGTACCATTCCTGCAACTTCTTTAATATTCTCTATTCGGTTATGAATAAAGAAAATCTGTCCACCTCGCTGAATTTCATAGCTTACCGCATCTCTAATAGTTTCTTCACTGAATCGAATTACATTGGTTTCAATTGGATATCGATTTGGTGGAGGAGTAGTGATGGTAGATAAATCTCGTGCTGCCATTAAACTAAATTGCAATGTTCTTGGGATTGGAGTAGCTGTTAACGTTAATGTATCTACGTTTTCTTTGATAGTTTTTAGTTTATCTTTTACAGAAACTCCAAATTTTTGTTCTTCATCAATAACCAGTAACCCCAAATCTTTGAACTTTACATTTTTGTTGACTAATTGATGTGTTCCTATAATAATATCAACTTTACCTGAAGCTAAATCTTCAAGGGTTTCTCTTTTTTGTTTTGCAGTTCTGAAACGGTTTACATAATCCACAACTACAGGGAAATCCTTCAATCGTTCTCTAAACGTTTTTGCATGTTGAAAAGCCAGAATTGTAGTTGGAACAAGTACTGCAACTTGTTTTCCGTTATCTACAGCTTTAAAAGCTGCTCTAATGGCTACTTCGGTTTTACCAAAACCAACATCACCACAGATTAATCGATCCATCGGTCTTTCACTTTCCATATCAGCTTTTACAGCTTCTGTAGCAGTACTTTGATCTGGTGTGTCTTCATAAATAAAAGAAGCTTCTAATTCATGTTGTAAATAGCTATCAGGATTGTATTGAAATCCTTTTTGTAGCTTTCGTTTTGCATATAATTGAATGAGATTAAAAGCAATATGCTTTACTCTTGCTTTGGTTTTTTGCTTTAATGTTTTCCACGCCTTCGAACCTAGTTTGTATATCTGAGGTGGTTTTCCATCTTTACCATTAAATTTAGAAATTTTATGTAGTGAATGAATACTTAGATAAAGAACATCTCTTTCTCCATAAATTAATTTAATGGCCTCTTGTTTTTTGCCTTCAACGTCTATTTTTTGTAATCCACCGAATTTACCAATTCCATGATCGATATGTGTCACATAATCCCCAACTTCTAGATTCGTAAGTTCTTTAAGGGTAATGGCTTGTTTTTTAGCATACCCACTTTTTAAATTGAATTTATGGTATCGTTCAAAAATTTGATGATCCGTATAGCATACGATATTACGATCATGATCAATAAATCCTTGAAATGCTGAAAAAACAATGGTTTCATATTGTTTTACATCAAGATCCGCATCATCAAAAATATCATGAAAACGTTTAGCTTGCTGTTCACTTACGCAAAAGATGTAATTTTTATACCCATTTGCATAGTTTTCATTGAGGTTTTTAATGAGTAAATCAAATTGTTTATTAAAAGAAGGTTGAGGTTTAGTGTCAAATTTAATTGCATAATCAGCTTTGGTCAGTGGTCGATTGCCAATTTCTACTAAGGTAAAATCCAGAAGTTGCTTTTTTATCAATGCTGAATTGGCAAAAAGCTCTTCTGGCGTTCCGTGTTTAATATCTTCAGAAAGTGTTTTAAAAGCCTCTTTGGCTTTTTCAAAATTTTTATCAATTCTTGCAGATAGTAAATCAATGTCTTTGGCAAAAACTACAGTTTTTGCATGAATATATTTTAGGAAACTTTCTCGTGTTTCCTGCATTGCTTTGTTTTCTACATTAGGGATAATAGCAATCTTTTTAATTTGATCAGTAGACAATTGAGTTTCTACATCAAAAGTTCTGATGCTATCCACTTCATCTCCAAAAAACTCTACACGATATGGTTCATCATTGCTAAAAGAAAAAACATCTACAATACCACCTCTTACAGAAAATTCTCCTGGTTCGGTTACAAAATCAACTCTTTGGAAATGATATTCGAACAGTACTTCATTTACAAAATCCAATGATAAAGTGTCACCAATTGTAATTTTTAGAGTATTTTTTTCAAGCTCTTTTCTGGTAACTACTTTCTCGAATAAAGCATCTGGATAGGTTATAATCAGTGCTGGTTTTTTTCTAGAATTGATTCGATTCAATACTTCGGCACGTAATAAAACATTTGCATTATCGGTTTCTTCGATCTGATAAGGTCTACGATAACTACCAGGATAAAAAAGAACATTTTTATCGCCCAATAATTGCTCTAGGTCATTGAGGTAATAAGCCGCCTCTTCTTTATCATTAAAAACACATAAAAATGGTTTTTCTGCTTGGTTAAAGGCATCTTCGATCACAAAGGATAATGAAGATCCAACAAGTCCCTGAAGATGCGTTTTTGTTTCAGATTGGGCAATAGCTTTCCCTAGTTTCTGTAATTGCAGAGACTGTGCAAAAGTTTGCGTGATTACTGTTTTACTCACGTAACAAAGATTTTAAGGGCAAATATAACAGCTATCTAATTGTATCCAAAAGGAGTATGTGATTAATTAAGAGAATTGAGCTATTAATTTCTCGAAATCAATTGAAGTATTATAAACATTACAAGAAACGCGCATCGCATTTCCTCTAAATGAAACAAAAATTTGCTCATCTTTGAGCTTGGTTTTTAACTTTTCTAAATTTAGATGCTCAGGAAGATAAATTCCAAAAAGATGATGTGCTCTGTAGTTGTCATCTTCAATAAAACAATCTAACTCCCTAAGTTTTTTAATAGCATTTTGTGAGATGGTTGAACAGTATTTCTGAATGTTTTCAGGTTGCCATGTAATCAATTGCTCTATGGCTCTGATCATCATTGGAGTTAGTACAAAGTTGCTAGATTCTCCAACTGAGTATCGCGCTGCTTTTTCTTGATATCGATCTTCATATGTTGTGAGACCAGAAAAATCTTCACTATTATATCGATTCATCCAATTATGTTCTATAGGAGTTCCGTTATTAAACGCATCACTGTAATAGGCCATTCCTATTGAATATGGACCAAGAAGCCATTTGTATCCTCCACAGATAAGCGCATCGGGCTCAATTTCTGTTATTGAAAAAGGGAAAGCACCCACACTTTGGGTTCCATCAATAACGAGCATAGCTTGTACCTCTTTGGTTTTTTCTCTAATGGCTTTAAGGTTAAATAAAGTTCCATCTGCCCAATGCACTTGCGGCATCGCTACAACAGCCGTTTTTTTAGTAATTGCGTTTAGAATATTTTCGTTCCATAGCTTTCCTCTGTTCGGTAATTCGACGGGAGGTTTAATAACTTTGATGATCGCATCATTTTTCTTGGCAACCTCTTGCCAGATATAAACATTACTCGGGAATTGTTCGTCTACAAGTAAGATTTCATCTCCTTTTGTGATAGTGATATTATTAGCGGCGTTAGCAATACCATAAGATACAGACGGGATAATTGCAGTATTTTGATAATCAGAGGCTTCAATTAAGGTGGCAAAACGCTGTTTTAGAACTTCTTTTTGATTAAAGAAATCTTCTGGTAATATTTCGTTGGGTTTACCTTTTCTAGTAACAGATTCTATTCCAATTTTAGTTACTGATTGCAGTTGCGGAGACATATAGGCTCCATTTAGGTAAGTAATATTTTCAGAAAGGTCAAAAAGATGTTTTTGATTTTGCATAAAACTTTATTTTGAAACTAAAATTACTTTATCTAAATAGATTGAAAAAGAGTTTGTGAAGATATTAAGAATCCTCCATTTTGAGGACGTAAAAAGGGATCCTAAAAAACCCTGATTTTAAATTTCAAAAGGATTTTAGTTTACTTATATTTGCGGCAAATAAAATAAAAGAATACATGTCAATATCTGATTTATTTGATAGTGGGTTTCAGAAAAGAAACCAGGATCACTTTGCAGCAATCGTAAAAGTGGCGATGAGCGATGGAGTAATTACTGATGGAGAGAAGGCCTTTTTAGATAGGTTGGCTCGTAATTTAGATATTTCTGAAGAACATTATAAAGAAATCCTTAAGAATTATCAATCACATCCTATTAATCCTCCTACAAGTTATGATAGAAGATTAGAGCGTTTATATGATTTATCTAGAATGGTATACGTAGATCATATAGAAGGTAATGCTGAGTTAGTGATTCTTGAGAAGTTGGGTGTTGGTCTTGGATTTAGTCCAGATAATGTAAAATATGTTATCGACAAAGCACTTAAATTGGTTCGCAAAGGTGTGGATAGTGATACTTTTGTTGAAGAAATAAAAAATATGAATCGATAAATTATAGATTATTGATTTCGATTAATATAAAAAAAGCCGCTTTTATGAAGCGGCTTTTTTGGCTATTTGTTTTACTATTTTGTAAATAAGATCTTCTTGTTCAAATGGTTTAGCTATAAAGTCATCCATTCCTGATCGTAAACATTTGTCTCGTTCAACTTCTGTTGCTTTTGCAGTAAACCCAATAATCGGAACTTCAGAAATTACCTTATCTCCATAATTATTCCTGATCATATGAGTAGCTTGATATCCATCTACCTTTGATAGTTTTAAATCCATAAGCACTAAATCATAGTTCCTTCGTTCTAAGTAACTGATTGCTTCTTCACCATTAATTGCTACATCGACAAAGAAACTACCATGACTTATCAGTACTTTCATAATCAAAAACTGAGTTGCTTCTTCATCCTCTACTACCAATACCCTAAACTTCTTTTTAGTATCTGGAAGGTTGTATTTTTTCTTTCTTTTTTGAGGAGTAGATTTTGTGACATCAAATTTAAAAGGCAGTTTGATATCAAAGACAGTTCCTTTTTCGGGTTGACTGGTTACTTTTATTTCTCCGTTAAGCAAGTCAACTAAGTCTTTTACAATAGCTAAGCCAAGTCCGGTTCCTGAGATCTGTTTATCTTCATTAAATCGAGTAAATCTATTAAATATAGTTGCTAGATTTTCTTCTTGAATACCAAAACCAGTATCTTCGATCTTAAAACTTATACTAAGCTTGTTAGTTCGTTGGTAATTTTTGGTTACAGAAAGACGAACGATACCTTGCTCTGTAAATTTAAAAGCGTTATTAAGTATGTTATTTAAAATTTGGTATACTCGAGTTCTATCTCCAATGATGTATTCCTGTATATTAGGATCAATATAAGTTTCAAATTGTAATCCTTTTTCCTCTGCTAACTTAGTGTAGGTTTCTTTAAAACCTTCCATAAGATTTACAAATAAAAATCGTTCATCCACAATTTTTATTTTACCAGATTCAATCTTAGCAATATCGACCATATCTCCAATCAACTCATTTAAATGGAGACTTTGCCTCTTGATAATTCTAGCCAATTCTTCCTGTTCAAAACTTAAATTAGTTTTCTCAAGTATTTCGACAAATCCTAAAATACTGGTTAAAGGTGTTCTAATTTCATGATTAATATTTGCAATAAAACTGTTTTTGAATTTTTCCTTTTCAATCAGAAACTTGTTTTTGAGCTCTAATTCTTTTGTTTTAAGGATAGATTCATTTTTTTGCTGGGCAATTTTATTAAGCTCATAATATTTTGAAGTATAATCAAATAAAATGATTGTAATTTCTTGAGCGTTTAATTTTATTGTAACGTCACAAATTTTTTCAAGTGCTCCATCATCTAGATGGATACAAGGGAAATTATAAGTAGTTTCATCTTTTTCAAAAACCTCGATAAATCCCTTTATAATTTCAAAAAAAGGATGGGCATCATAGATTGAGGATTGAAGGTTCCACTTGAATATATTAGAATCAGTTTCCTGAATAATTCCATCGAGATTAACTACGATACGTTGTGTTTTTTGACTAAATAGTAATTTGTCTTCTTGGTGAGCCATAACACTAGGTGGTTAATTCCTTAGCAAGATCTAAGAAGAAATCTTGCACGTTTTTATTAGTTTTAGCACTAGTTAGGCAATCAAAATTGATATTTTGCTCCTTAAGTTTTTTTATAGTGTCCTTTTCGTTAACCTTATCCAATTTATTACCAATAACCTTGATATTTACTTTTGGGTGGTTTTTAGAAAGGTATGCTAAATCTTGATCCAAATTTTGGTAAGTGTCAATTCTGGTTAGATCAAATACGTAAATAAACGCATTAGATCCTAATAGATATGATTTTCTAGTATCTTCAATATCTGCGTGACCTTCTGTATCCCAAATAATCATTGAGAGTTCTCTGCCGTCAGGCATTTCAACTACTTTCTTTTTAATCTGAACACCAAGTGTAACTTTATAATCTTCAGAAAATTCGTTGTCGATAAAACGTCTGAATAACGACGTTTTTCCAACACCAAAGTGTCCTAAAAGCACTACTTTTTTAGACAATTTCATCTTCAAAATGTTTTTTTAATTTTTTGGTAAAAAGCTCACTATTTTCTATATCTCGTTTGGAAATATGATGTTGAGCAAAATCAATAATTTGATCTTCTAATACTTCCTTAAACATCATATTATATGCTCCAGAAATAACAGCGGCAATATAATACGAATAAAAATTTTGGATATGAATTGTATACAATTCATATTCTATGGCTTCCAGATTTTGATTTCCTCCCTGAAAAGCATCTTCTACAAAACTCTTAATGGCTGTTAGCATACCTGCAACCATATCTTTATCTACAGTACCTTCTCCTAATGGACTATAATCTGTTATGAGTAATCCAGAATCTTTTTCAACCACAAACATTTGGATTAACCTGGGTTTGGCATATTCTGATATGGCCAGATCGCCATCGCTAATTCCTTGTGCTCTGGCTTTGGTTCTTTTAAACCAATTTCTAAAAGAAAATGCTTGTTTGGTTTTTTTGTTAATGTTTTCACTTAAAAGTTTCATTTCATGAGCAATATATTTCTTTATCATCTTACCGATAATAGGAAATAATGCTTCTACAACTGCATCTTGTGAATTCTTAATTTCTTCCTTTAGGGCTTCTGTAATTGTTGGTCCAAGAGTTTTTGGGATTTCTTGAACAAATTCATCCAATTTATCATCTATAATAGGATCAACCTTGTGAGAAAGTTCTTGTTTTTGGTGAACAATTTTACTTAACTCATCTACTTTTCTAGCAATGGAATCTGCATACTCCTTTTCTTCAGTGAGAAGAAGTTCTTTAAGAATTTTGAGTTTATCCTGCTCTTCCATGTTTTTGGATAGATTGGATTACTTTTTATTAATTTTTTCACCCATAGCAATCAAAAGATCACCTAATGTCTTTCTATCTACTTTTTTAGAATCCAGCATTTCTACTTTATCCGCCAGATTATCTTCTAATTCTGTGATTCTAATGTTTATATCAGTACTAAGGTTATCGATTGCTTGATTTAATTCTTTACGAGTATCGTCTATAAAATCTTCCAGCTCTCTTTTTTTAGAAGAAATATCTTTTTTTACTGTTTCGAATTCAGAATTATAAGCAGCAATGTTTTCTCCAAAAATCAGATTTTTTATTGCTTCTATTTTTGAGGATGGATCGTTTACTACTGGTTCTTCAACAGCTTTATTTTCTTTGGCCATTTTGGTTGATTTATATTGTTGTTTTATGAGCTACAGGTAAATTTAATATAAAAACATTAAAAATAGGAGTCATTGACTCATAATGTTATATGTAAGCCACTTTTACTATAAATGTGATACGTTTATTTGCCTTAGAGTTTAAAAAATGGGTATGTAGGGGAAACTCTTATAATTTTGTTTTTTCTCTTACAAGAATACTAAAAATTAAAATTATTTAATCAATTTAAGGGTGATTTTTTGGAAATTCAGACGTCTATAGATCATTAAAAATAAACTCATAAGATAAAAAGAGCATCGATTTCTACAACTGAACAATTATTTTACGCTTCAGAAGATTTCATAAATTCCTCTACTTTTTCAACCATATTTTTGCTACCGCAAATAAACGGAGTTCGTTCATGCAGTTCTGTAGGTTTTATTTCTAAAATTCGCCTGAATCCATCACTGGCAAATCCTCCAGCTTGTTCTGCAATAAAAGCCATAGGATTACATTCGTATAATAAACGAAGTTTTCCGTTAGGAGACTTAGAAGTACTAGGATACATATATATCCCGCCTTTAATCATATTACGATGTATATCACTAACTAATGAACCAATATATCTGGAAGTATAAGGACGATCTTCTTTTTCTTCCTGACAGTATTTTATATAATCCTTGATCCCTTGAGGAAAATGAATATAGTTTCCTTCATTAACTGAATAAATGTTACCATCATCAGGAAATCTCATATTAGGATGTGATAAATAATACGTTCCTAAAGCAGGGTTTAATGTAAAACCGTTCACACCATGACCTGTAGTGTATACTAACATTGTAGAGGTCCCATAAATAATATAACCAGCAGCAACTTGTAAATTACCAGGTTGTAAAAAGTCTTCTATAGTTACAGGTGTTCCTGTTGGGGTAACTCTGCGATAAATAGAAAAAATGGTTCCCACTGAAACGTTTACATCGATATTGGAACTACCATCCAACGGATCCATAAGAACAACATAATTATTTCTATGATCGCTTTTCTGACCTTTTATTGTAATGAAATCATCATTTTCCTCGGAAGCGATACCACATACAATTTCTCTGTTAGTTAGTGTATTGATAAACGTTTCATTAGCAAGAACATCTAGTTTTTGTTGATCTTCTCCTTGGATGTTAGTCTCACCAATAGCTCCTGTAATATCAACCAAACCGGCCTTATTTACTTCATGGTTTACCATTTTTGCTGCTAAACGAATAGAATTGATTAATCTAGAAAGCTCTCCGCTAGCAAATGGAAAATCTTGTTGATTTTCAATAATAAACTCTCCTAAAGTTTGGTTTTTTCTCGCCATCTTGGTAATGTTGATTTTGTGCAAAAGTATTATTTTTTAGATAACTACAACGTTTTCATAACTCTAAATTGTTAAACTTTTTTAAGATTTATAAAAACATAAACAAGAGAAGTATAACATTAGAAAATTGTCTGTATTCTAATACATATTTTATAGTTTTGATAAACTTTAGATCTATGGACTATTTAATTAGAGATGCAGTGGCCAATGATATGCCACAGGTTCTATCACTTATAGAAGAACTAGCAATTTTTGAAAACGAGCCAGATGCTGTAGAAGTTACTACAGAAGAGCTGGTGAAAAATGGTTTTGGAGAACGGCCTCTGTTTCATTGTTTTGTTGCAGAAACAAAAGAGGAAATCGTTGGAATTGCATTGGTATACTTCAGATTTTCTACTTGGAAGGGGCGAACCGTACATCTCGAAGATTTAATTGTTAGAGAATCGATGAGAGGCACTGGTATCGGAATGGCATTATATAAAAGAGTCATGCAGTACGGTAAGGAAAAGGGAGTAAAAAGGGTAGAATGGAATGTTTTGGATTGGAACAAACCAGCAGTAGACTTTTACCTAAGAAGCGGCGCTAAGATTCTGGAAGGTTGGCAAGTTGTACAAATGGACGAGGAAGGGTTGAATACCTTTGTGTCAAAAAATTAAATAGGTTTTCCTAGAATTGATTATGAAATTATTTATTTGATGAGAGTTTTTAAGTTTGGAGGAGCGTCGGTAAAAGATGCTAAAGGAGTAAAAAACGTGATCAATGTATTGCGTAAAGTAGGTAATTCTAATATCATAATCATTGTTTCTGCAATGGGTAAAACTACGAATGCTCTAGAAATAGTAGTAGACCACTATCTAAAAAATAATTCAGAATTAAACAATTCGGTTGATTTTATAAAGAAATATCATAATGAAATTATAGATGAGCTTTTTGAAAATAAACAACATCCAATTTTTGAAAAGATCAATTCGTTTATTTCTGATATGCAAACAACACTTGCAAGAAATAAATCTACACAATATGATTATATATATGATCAAATAGTTTGTTACGGAGAATTAATTTCTACAACAATAGTGAGTGAATATTTGTCTGAAGAAGGCTATGGTAATCAATGGTTGGATGTTAGAGATGTAATAAAAACGGATGATGTATATCGCGATGCCACTGTTGATTGGGAAATCACTCAGCAAAATATTGCTGAAAAAGTTGATAAAAAAGGATTAACTATCACGCAAGGATTTATCGCATCAAATACAAATAATTTTACTACTACACTTGGTCGTGAAGGAAGTGATTATACTGCGGGGATTTTTGCATATTGTACAAATGCTGCTAGTGTAACTATATGGAAAGATGTGCCTGGAGTCCTTAATGGAGATCCAAGAGTTTTTCAGAACACAGAACTTCTTTCCCAAATCTCCTATGAAGAAGCAATAGAATTGGCTTTCTATGGAGCTTCAGTAATTCACCCTAAAACATTGCAACCATTACAAAGAAAGGAAATTCCTTTGTATGTGAAATCTTTTTTAAATCCTGAAGATGATGGTACTTCTGTTAAAAAAGGACAAGGATTAGTGCCGCATATGCCTTGTTATATCGTTAAGAGAAATCAATTGTTATTGTCTCTCTCTTCTTTAGATTTCTCTTTTATTGTTGAAGATAATATTAGTGAGATTTTTAATCTTTTTCATGTATATCAGCTAAAAGTAGATCTTATTCAAAATTCTGCAATAAGTTTTTCTGTATGTTTAGACGATAAATTCAACAATTTTGAGAACCTTTTGAAAGAATTAAAGGCCAGATTTAGGGTTACGTATAATAAAAATGTTTCCTTATATACAGTGCGTCATTTTACTGATGAAGCCATACAGGTTTTGGAGAACGATAAAGATATTTTACTGAAACAAATTACAAGAGAGACCTATCAAGTAGTTGCAAAACAATAAGATACTCTATTCAATGATTTTGCTATATTTGTAGTTAGCACAAAATGTATTTAATGGCGGTAGTCACCTCTAAAGAAGTAGCCAAAGGGCTTAAATTGGATAAACTAGGTTTTATTGGCACTTTTATTGGCTGGATGATTCTAAAAATCACTCGGTTATCAAAAATTAATCGCCAATATGATAGTATTAGCCATCTAAATGGACCTGATTTCGTACAGAAGGTTTTGGATATGTACGGCGTTACTTTCGAGATTCCACCAGAAGATTTAAAAAGATTACCTAAAGAAGGAGCTTTTATTACACTTTCTAATCATCCTTTAGGAGGATTAGATGGCGTACTACTTCTTAAATTAATGTTGGGGCATCGATTAGATTATAAAATTATTGCGAATTTTCTATTACATAATTTTACTCCTTTAAAGGAATATATTATGCCAGTGAATCCTTTTGAAAATAGAAAAGAGGCAAAATCTAGTCTTAAAGGAATTAAAGAAGCTATTTTACATCTTAAAGAAGGAAAACCATTAGGGATTTTTCCAGCTGGTGAAGTATCTACTATTAAAGAAGGAAAACTTCATGTAGATAAACCATGGGAACTAGGAGCAATGCGATTAGTAAAAAAAGCAAAAGTTCCTGTTATTCCGATATATTTTCATGCTAGAAATAGTAGACTTTTTTATAAGCTAGCATCCATAAATGATACATTGAGGACTGCTAAATTGCCAAGCGAGTTATTTTCTCAAGAGAATCGAGTAATAAAAGTTAGAATAGGTAATCCAGTTTCTGTAAAGGATCAGGAAGAGTATAGTGATATAAGTGAATTCACGAACTTTTTACGAATGAAAACCTATATGCTGGCTAATCCTTATGAGAAAAAGACTTTGATGGAGTCTATACCTCAAAACCTAAGGTTGCCAAAATCACCAAAGGAGATTGCTTCTGGAGGTAGTATTAATTCTATAGAATCAGAATTAGAGTATTGTCGCGAAAATGACAAGCGTTTATTGGCAAGTAAAAATTATGAGGTTTTTCTTGCTAAGAAGGAATGTATTCCAAATGTTGTGCACGAAATTGGAAGGTTGCGCGAAATAACTTTTAGGGAAATCGGTGAAGGAACGAATCAATCTATAGATTTAGATCCTTTTGATGATTATTATCACCATATGTTTTTATGGGATATTGGTGCAAAGAAAATTGCGGGCGCTTATAGAATGGGAATGGGTAACGAAATCTATTCTAATTTTGGGATTAATGGGTTTTACTTACAAGATCTATTTAGATTTGAACCAGAACTACATAAAATGATGAGCGAATCCATAGAAATGGGTAGAGCTTTCATCATTAAAGAATATCAACAAAGACCAATGCCATTATTCTTACTTTGGAAAGGTATTGTACATTGCACACTTCGTTTTCCTGATCATAAGTATTTAATAGGTGGAGTGAGTATTAGTAATAAATTTAGTAATTTTTCTAAATCTTTGATGATCGAGTTTATGAAATCTCATTACTATGATCCTTATGTGGCACAATATGTACGTCCTAAAAAAGAATTTAAAGTAAAGCTGAAAGATGCTGATAAAGACTTTGTGTTTGATGAGAGCAGGAGCGATCTTAATAAATTCGATAAGATTATTGATGAAATCGAACCAGGAAGTCTACGTATTCCAGTCTTAATAAAGAAATATATTAAACAAAACGCAAAGGTAGTTGCATTTAATGTAGATCCGTTGTTTAATAATGCAGTAGATGGTCTGATGTATATTCGTATAGCTGACCTTCCTGATAGCACTGTGAAACCTGTTATGGAAGAATTTCAGGCAGAACTAGAACAAAAATACTTTAAGAACGGTGATAATTAATTCTGATATATACCATAGATCAGTTTCTTTTTTTATAATACTTCTATTTTCTCTATGCACATACGCCCAGCAAAAACTTAGTGGTGTTATTTATGATGATAGTACAAAAGAACCGTTAGAAGCAGTTGTAATCTATTTTGACGGAACAACTCAAGGTACGATCACGGATGCAGTAGGGAAGTTTTTCCTAGAAATAAATTCAAATTATAAAGGAAAGGTAATAATTACATACTTGGGTTATAAGACCGTCATTTTAGATCTTTCTACAATGACAGATTATAATAATGTTTTAGTGTATTTAACCGAGGAAATAGAATCCTTAGATCCTATATACCTGAAGACTGATGATTGGAGTAGAGAGAAAAAACTTAGATATTTTAAAAAGTATTTTATTGGAGAACTATGGCTTCAGGAGCAATGTGAAATTATTAATGAGAAAGATATCCGTTTATATTACAGTGCCGCTGAAGAAACGTTATATGCGAGTTCATCGATTCCATTAACTATAAGGAATAATTATTTAGGATATACGGTAACATATTATCTTACAGATTTTGAATTAAAATTTTCGTTAGGAAGTAGTGGATTGAGATTGGTGAATTCAATTTATCTTTCGGGCACAAGTTTTTTTAAAGAGTCACGAAAAAAAATAAAAAAGAAATATATATCAAGAAGAAAGGAATCTTTTGAAGGATCTATGTTGCATTTTATGAGATCTTTAGCACTAAAAGAATTAAAAGAAAATAAGTTTAGAGTTTTTTATAAGGGATTTGCAGGAGATCCTTATAAGTATTTTTCTGTAAAATTAATAGATAATTTTGCTAAGGTAAGCTTAGGAGTTGATCGAGTAAGTATATTGTATAATGAAAAACACCAAACGGATATGTGGATGTCTACGGATTATTTTTTAATAGATGGTTTTGGTAATTATACTCCAACCGATCAACTATTTTTTAGTGGATATATGGCCAATCAAAGAGTTGGAATGATGTTACCTCTAGACTATAATTTATAGTATTGCTCTGATTTGTTATGATCTGTAAAACGGGACAATCTTATAGTTAATTGTTCAAGAATTATAAGGATACACTAAGTAACTGTTTTTTAAAATACTTATAGATGAGTGTAATTGGTAGTTTTTATATGTAGTTAATCGTAATATTCCCTTATTTTTCCCTTTTATTTTTTTCGGTTACTGATATATTTTCCTAATTTGAAGATCAAAAGACCTTTACTGGGATGATACAATATATTTATTTTGCGGTTGCGCTATTGGGCGTTATATTATTTCTCTTTATTAATAAAAGACTTTTTAAGTGGCTACAAAGCAAAATAAGTAAATTAGAAAATAACATCTTTTTTGGGAGAACAAAGTTTTCTCAGTTCTTTAGATTTATTACACCTAGAAGAGAACGACATATTTTGTCATTTATACTTAGGTTATTAAAAATTACAGTCATATTCATTTTTTTTGTGTTTTACCTACCTTTCTTGTTTAGTCTGGTTCCTCAAACAAAAGAATATGCGGATGTTGTTTTAGGGTATATAAAGAAACCTTTACTTTTTTTATATGAAGGTTTAATAGGTTTCATTCCTAATTTATTCTTCATTGTAGTAATCTTTTTTGTAACCAAATACCTTCTTAGATTTTTAAAATATATTACTGCCGAACTTGAAAAAGAAGCGGTGAGGTTAGATGGTTTTCATGCAGATTGGGCAAGACCTACTTTTAATTTATTGCGTGTATTTATCATTGCGTTTGCTCTTATTATTGTGTTTCCTTATATACCAGGTTCAGATTCTCCTGCTTTTAAAGGGCTTTCTATTTTCTTTGGAGTTTTATTCTCTTTAGGATCTACTTCGGCAATTTCCAATATTGTGGCAGGTGTAGTTATTACTTATATGAGACCATTTAAAGTAGGTGATAGGGTAGAAATAGGAAATACTATTGGTGATGTAACCGAAAGAAGTTTATTGGTAACAAGAATTCGAACGATTAAAAATTTGGATGTTACGATTCCTAACTCTTCAATTCTTGGGAATCATATTATTAATTTTACTAAAAATGCTTCAGGAGATGTGGGTGTTATTTTACATACTTCTGTAACTATTGGATACGATGTGTCTAGTAATGAGGTTATCGATGCTTTAAAAAAAGGGGCAAAGAAAACAGATATGGTAATGTCTGAACCAGTGCCCTTTGTTTTAATTAAAAGTTTGGATGATTTTTATGTTAATTATGAATTGAACGTGTATACTAAAAATCCAGAAAAATCCGCTGGGATTTATTCGATACTTCATGAAAATATCAAAAACGAATTGCACGAAGCAGGAATAGAAATTTTATCCCCTCATTACCATGCAGTACGAGATGGAAATGATTTAGCTGTACCGCCATCAAATATCCCCGAAAATTATACTAAACCAGGATTTAACATTCAAAAATAAGATCTTTATTAAAAAGTTTATGTGATCTGCAAAACGCTTTTATTTACAAAATCATTACAATATTCTTTGATCTGATTTCGTGTTTTAGTAAAAGCAGTGTGAATTTCTTCTTCTGTTCCATTTACTTTAGAAGGGTCAAAAAAGTTGTAATGTAATCTTGCTGCCTTACCAGGGAAAAAAGGGCATCTTTCTTTTGCATTGTCGCAAACCGTAAGGATATAATCAAATTTTATATCTATATATTCTTCGAGATTATTAGATGTATGATTAGAAATATCAATTCCATCTTCTTTCATAATGGCAATTGCTCTTGGGTTTACGCCATGAGTTTCTACTCCAGCACTATAGATTGTTGCATTGTCTTTTACAAAATGTTTAAGATATCCTTCTGCCATTTGACTTCTACAGGAATTCCCTGTGCATAATACTAGTATATTCATTACAGTGGTGTTTTTGTGGTTATATTATTTTTTTACTTCTTCGTTCTAATACGGTATTATCATACCAAGTTTGGTTTAACTTACCTACCTTTTCTCTATATCCAATGATTCTAAACCCTAATGAGGTGTGTAATCGAATACTGGCAATATTATTACTAAAAATTCCAGCTTGTAATGTCCAGAACCCTTCTTTTTCACTTACTTCAATAAGTTCTTCCAAAAGTAGTTTTCCTATTCCTAAGTTTCTATATTTTGATGTTATATAAATGCTAACTTCTGCAACACCTCTATACACATCTCTGGTTGAAACTGGCCCTAACGCTGCCCAACCTACAATTTCAGCATTTAAAACTGCTTTAAGCCTGCAAGGTTTGGTGTGTATATTATCCCAAGCGCGCCAAGTGGGTATGGATGTTTCAAAAGTAGCCATACCCGTTTCAATTCCCTCTTTATAGATCCTAGCAATGTCAGGCCAATCGGATTGATTAAAAGGTTGTATGTTGATCTCAGTGTTCATTTAGCAACAGCCACTACCTGGCGCGCAAGATGAAGCTTCTACTGCCGATGTTTCTGGTACACCACAGGTTTCTTTGGCTTTGCAATCTGTAGGTTGAACAGTAAGTTTCAAGATCAATTGTCCTTCTTTAATCTCAAAATTTGAAATATGCAAATGTGCTGTATGAAACATAGTATTGCCATACTCGATCTTTACTGGAGCATCCATCGAGTATTCTTTCATCTGTCCTACTTTTTTAAGAATACCTAATGCCTTATACGTGCTTAGGTAATCGCGTTTTCCCAGTTCACTTGGACTCTCCCATAATTGAATGATGGTTTCCTTCCAAGAATCTGTTCCTGCTCCGCAATCAACAGCGTCAATTGAAACATGTTTGACTTCTGTAATATGATAATTTGCGCCTACTAACATTCCTGGAGCATACTCGAATAGTAAGGATTTATCTTGATGTTCTCCTAATAGTGATATAAATTCTGATGTATTCATATTTTTTGTGTTTTAGTAAATTCTTTTTAAGGTTTAACAACAATTTTGTTTTGTGGTATTGAAAAATGAATTCAGGTTTTTCTGTAATTCATTCCATTGATCGATATTAATACAGTAACACATACTTTTGCCTTCAATTTCACCAGATAACAACCCTATGCTTTTTAATTCTTTTAGGTGTTGCGATATAGTGGCTTGTGCTAATCCAATTTCTTCAACTAAATCATTACAGATACAAGCATCTTGTTTGCTAATGTATTGCAGTATTGCAATGCGGGCTGGATGACCTAGTATTTTGAATAATTGTGCTAGTTCATTTTGCCTTTGATCAAATATTTGAGTTTTGGTAATTCCCATATTAATATTTTAATATCGCAATATTACGATATTAAAATGAAATAAAAAAGCCGAATAATGTTTTTTCGGCTTTTGAAATATTTAGAACCAAGGTTTTCTTCCTACTTGATAGGTTTGGTAAAACTCTTCATCAGATTTGGTCAAATAGATGATACCTTCTATCAGACCTATTATTCCTGCTGCACCACAAGTAACTACGGATATGATAATTTGAATAAGTCCTTCTTTATTGTAACCTAGAACAAATTTGTGGATTCCTAAAGAGCCGAATAAAATACCCAAAATCCCAGCTAATACTTTTTTGTTTTCTCCAGTAACTTCATTAAAAGTTTCTTTGGCCTCTGTTGCAAATTCACTGGCTGCTTCTTTAGCGTCATCAGCAAACTCACCAATGGCATCTTTAGCATCTTCTGCAAATTCACCTGCTTTTTCTGTAGCCTTTTTAGCAGCATCTTTAGCACTGTCCAAAGCGTCTTCTGCTCCTTTTTTTAGATCGTCACCCAGATTGTTGTTTTCTTCACTCATAATTATGATTTATGTTCAATTGATTAGTGTGTAGAAAGTTACAAAAAAATATGATTGTACAGCATCATTATAAAGAGGTAACATTATCGCAATAATGTTTTTTTGGTAATGAGTGTCAGATAGCTTTATTTGCTGTAAACAATAGTTTTTTAAGTAACGATACAAGTTGTTTTTGTTCTTTTTCAGAAAGACCATTAATGGCTTTATCGATTATGTCAACTCCTTTTTCTTTGAGCTCTGGAGAGCGATAAATAAGTTCCATTTTTTCTATAGAAATAAGGATAGAAATGGAAGGGTTTCAAACTCTTACGAATTGGATTTTTAAAATCAAAAGATGTTTAGCTTATTGAAGTAGACAGTGATCACTATAATATCTGGGAAAACTATGATTGATATGATTAAGTCTGGCGAAATTGCCCTGTACGATTAGAACTCTTATAAAAAGGCTTTATCGATGGGTTCCCAGAGTTCAATTTTATTTCCTTCGGGATCCACAATCCAGCCAAATTTACCGTATTCATATTCTTCGATTTCACCAACTATTGTGACACCTTCTTTTTTTAGAACTTTGAGTAACTCTACCAAATTCTCTACTCTAAAGTTCATCATAAATTCTTTTTTACTTGGAGCAAAGTAGTTGGTGTCTTCTTTAAATGGACTCCATTGTGTAGAACAATCATTACCTTCTTTATCTTTCCACCAGAAAGTACAACCGTAATCATCTACTGGTAACCCTAAATGTTTGCCATACCATTCTTTCGTTGTTTTTGGATTCTTTGTTTTAAAGAAAAACCCTCCTAATCCTGTTACTCTTTTCATATATAAAATCTTTATTTATTTTTTAATATTCGTCTCGTATATTTCTATCCATTTTTCAGGAGTCATTTTAGAGGCTAACTCACCAATTAATTTTAAAGGGATTTGATCTATTTTTTTAAAACGAATACAGCTTTTACCCATATCTAACTTGGTTTTTACATATTTTGGGTATTCACCCACAAACCAATCCATTAATTCCTTATCCGCATAAATTCCCATATGGTATACTGCAATAAAATTTTTCTGAGACGCAATATTCATAAAAGGAAGTGGTAATTTTGGGTCACAATGGTATCCATTAGGATATGTTTTATGGGGAATAACATACCCTATCAATCCATAGTTCATTTCTTCTGAGAACCCTTTAGGTAGATTGTCCAAAATCACCTTTCTTAGATGTTGCATTACTTCTCTGCGTTCCTCGGGAATTGCCTCGATATATTCATCAGGTGTACTTGCTTTATATTGCATTGTCTATGTTGTTTAAATTAATTTAATTCTATTGATTGATTACAGATTTACGTTGTAGAATAAGTCCTGAAATTAGTGAAATTATAAACCCAATGATTAATACCGTAGCAGACATTAACAAAAAGTTCATCAACGGACTAGAAAACAGTTCTTTTTGAGTTTCTAATTCCGCAAGTTTCACTTTAAATTCTGCTTCGGGAAGAGAGCTACGCATTTGTTCTACCATATGTGCATAATATTCTGTCGTAAAATCTGGATTGATATATTTTATATAAATAACATCTAATAATCCAAATGCTATTGCAGCTAATAAAGAAATTAGCATTCCGATCACTAATGCTTTCCCAAAAGAAACGATGCCGTTATTCTCTTTATCTCGATAATGCTTTATACCAAAGAAGACAAAAATTAATGAAACCACCATACTGGTATAGCCTATAACTTCTTGGGTGAAATATGAGAGGTTTTTGCCAAGAGTTAATGCGAGTATGAATAGTACACATATGGTTATTGCACCATATATTCCGTAACGTAAAACAGTATTTTTCATGTGTAAGTTTATTTATTGATTTAAGTCAAAAGTAGTTTTGAGCATCAAAAAAGTACTCATACTAAAGTATGAATTGTATAGGACTTTTGTACTAAATGCCTTTAAAAAGGGATGATTTGGAGTTCTTTGGCAATCTGTATCGCTTGAGTACGACGTTTTGCGTCTAATTTTACTAATACATTAGAGACGTGGGTTTTGATAGTACTTTCTGAAACAAAAAGTTTATCGGCAATCTCTTTATTAGATAATCCTACAGCTATTTCACATAATACCTGATACTCACGTTTACTAAGTCCTAAGGATTCTATTTTTTTGTGATCTACTTCTTTGGTATTGACCTTATTTTGTTGCAATACTTTTTTATTAATAACTACGCCAATAATAAAAAACACAAGAGCAATTCCCGCAATAATAAATTCTATAGAGGTGTCTCCAGAAATAAGACTGTACTTACTTAATTGAAAAAGAATAAGTAATGCTATAACTAAAGTTCCAAAGATTAGGATGGTTTTCCTCACGATATAAATGTAATAAAACTGAATTATATTGCCTTATAAATCAATTACGAAATGATCTATTTAGAAAGTAAATTGATTTCTTGCAGGAGATTACTTTTAGCTTGTTTTTCGTATTTATTGTAGAAATATGTGGTTTTAAAAATTCGAGGCATATCTATAAAATGTTGTAATACTTGTAGTCGACCTTTGTGGTAGATAAAATCTGGATAATATTTGTACTCTTTTCTTACATTCTTATAATAATCTTTATAATCTGGCCAATTGCTTCCCAGAATAGATAGATCGGCATCTGTAAAATAATTAATATCATTATTTTCTGAGATTTGGTGTCCTTTGGTAGCCATAATCATTTCTTTACACAGCCCTATTCTTTGCTTACTTACGGATAGAATGTCGAGAACAGTTACAGCCTTTTGTGCGCTTCGTTCTTCGTTATCTTTTTTTAAAATATTGTAGTAATAATCATGATAGAATAGGGCAAACAAAGTTATATCCCAATCCTTTATATCTGATTCGATGGATAACAGGTTTTGATATAAGTTTTCTAGATGTGTTATGTTGTGATAATATCTATTTTTCTTATGATGATTGTTATAAACTCCATTCCAGAGTGAAGTAATGTATTCTGGGTCTTCAGAATATTTAGAAAGAAGTGGTATAAAAATATCTCTTAGCAAAATTCGGCTTTGATTTTATCCACAATGGTTTGCGCTAATTTTTCTTTAGATTCTACTGTCCAACCAGCGATGTGTGGACTTACTATTACATTATCTAATTGTAACAATTCTTTTAGAGGTTCTGGCATTTCTTTTTTAGAGCTAAATAGATTTTCAAAAGATAATTTTTCATATTCTAATACATCCAGTCCTGCACCCAAGATTTTACCTGATTTTAGTGCTTTTACCAAATCTTTTGTGATCACACTTTTGCCTCTTGCAGTATTTATAAACCAAAAAGGTTTTTTGAACTTATTGATAAATTCGGTACGGATCATTTTATCGGTTAACGGAGTCCAAGGTGTATGTAAACTTAATACATCAGTTTTTTCAAAAAGTTCCTCTAGCATTACCTGAGTGGCATCGCTATTTTCTACATCTGCTTTGATATCATAGCATAACACTTCAACATCAAAACCTCTAAGTTTACGAGCAAAAGCTTTACCCATATTTCCATAACCTATAATTCCAACAGTTTTTAAATCAAGTTCGACACCTCGATTTTCTTCGCGTTTCCATTGACCATTTCTTACTTCATTGTCTGCAGTATTAAGTTTGTTAAATAATGATAGTATCATACCTAACGCGTGTTCTCCCACCGCATTACGATTTCCTTCGGGTGCAGAGAAGAGTTTAATTCCTTTTTTTTCGGCATAATCAGTATCAATACTTTCTAGTCCTGCACCGACGCGACCTATAAATTTTAAGTTTGTAGCTAGATCTAAAAAGGTTTTATCTATCTTAAAACGACTTCTTATAATAACACCGTGATATTGGTTGATTTTAGCTTCAATTTCGGATTTTGTAGCAGTATAATCTTCTTCATTTTCAAATCCTAAATCACTTAGCTGATTGATCAATAAGGGATGATTTGCATCTATGTGAAGTATTTTCATGAGTAACAATATAAGTACTCAAAAGTAACTAATAATAGCTGAAATGCTTGTCCTCAAAGTAAAATTATATTTTATATAACTTTTTATACTCTTCCAAAAAATGTTGTCTATTTTGTAATCCATTATACCCTCCATTAATAAGTTTAGTGACCATATGGATATCATCAGCATCTGCATATTTATTGATATTCCTTTTTTGCCAATACCAGCAAGCTGAAGTTAATGCCCATTCTGGAGTTGCAACCTGATCAGGGCTGGATATAAAATCTTGATTAGTAGCCTTAGAAAGTGCTGTGTAATTAGATTTCCCTGTTAATTGTATTAATCCTCTTCCTCTATATTTCCATCCATCTCCACTAGTTTCGGGCCCGTTATCCATTCTATTAGCATACACTCGGTTAGCAATTTTTTCTGGCTGTCTGGCATAGGAATCTGCTGCTTCCAGTGTTGAAAAATATTTTCTAAAAACCCCATAAAGTGCTTTTGCAGAATAGTTTAGATTTTCTTTTACATATTTAAACCCACCACTTTCGTGGGTTACTTGTGCTAGAAAATGTGCTTTTCGTAAAGGAGTATTTATATCGTACTTTGGTAATACAGTATCAAATAGAGATACGTATTTGTTTGCATAGTTCCAGTTTACATCTGGAATTAAGGTTTTAAAATTCTCTTCTGTGATCATGTTGCTGAATTTGATGGAATGAAAATGGTTTTGATTCTGTCAATGATTCCTTGTAGAATACTAAAAATAGCATCCGAAGAAAAACCACCAATAAGGGCCATAAGACCTTTGTTGAATAAGTCAATATCTTCGGCATCTTTTTGATAAAAAGAGATAATTTCTGAAGAAATAAGCCCTGCAATAACTCCTAAAATGATCAATGCGACATAGTATATTGTATCTTCTGGAACCAGTGTGCCGTTTTTTACTGCAGCACTTACATTTTTAAGTAAATAGAAAAGAACTCCTAAACCTGATATTGCCGTTAGAAACCCAAGATTTAATAGTAATGAGATTCCCTGATTATCCATAATGCCTTTGTCTAATGAATTGTTGTTTACTTCTGGAGAAAGGCCTGTAATAATAAAGGCGATAAGGAAAAATAATGATAATAGGATTAAATTTCTCACCAAAGGAAGTTTACTAAATAATGTTTTGCCTTTTTCTTCTTCGCGTAGCTTTTTGGTGTATTCAATAGATTTTGGCGTAGCAGGCGCGATATTTTTACATAATAGATTATGTGCATTTATCAGATCATCCACAGAGCTATTTTGAATTAGCGCATTTACCTCAGTATTTATGGTGATACCATTAAAAATAGCGTAAGACAGCATGTTATTTATCTCATCACTAAGCTTAGTAATGATTTCTTTAGAGATTCCCGGAACTATTTCTGGTTTAGGGGAAATTGCTTTCGTTGTTTTAGCTGCAGTTTTACTTGCTGCTGTAGAAGTAGCCATAGTCTTAAGATTTTGAACATAGTTGTTTATGTGCCTTAAAACTATAAAATTAATATCAGTAAAAACATAGTATTTATACCTGTTTTTAAACGATAAATAGAATAATTAAGCAAGTATTTAAGTTATTTTACAATGCAATAAGAATATCGGGATATGCAATCTTATAAGATGTGTTAGCTTGTAAGTTTTTTAGTGTATAAACTTCTCCGTTACTCCATCTAACTTCAATAGAAGCTTTAGTATCATTACCTAATCCAAAATGCTGAATTTTTGGGTGAACGGATAAATAACCTATTGTACTGTGTACTTCACGCCAGATATTCTTATGGCTTTTGCTATTTAATACCATAGAAGAGCCAATCGCATCTTTATTGATTTGAGCTGTAGGGTCGCCAATGAGTTTTATCTTGATCCAATTATTGAGAGTAGATGTTTTATTCTCCAACATATTAACTTTATCGTGATAGTTATTGATAATAATATCCAGATCCCCATCATTATCATAGTCAAAATAAGCTGCGCTTCTAGCGTTACTATGAATATCAACTCCTAGCTCGGTAGCTTTGTTAAGAAGTTCTCCGCCTTCATTAACAAAGAACACATTCTTTTCTCGACTACTTTTGGCATAAGTAATCGTCTTTGATTGTTCTTTTCTTTCAAAATAAAATGGATTTTCACTAGAGTATACACTAAAGTCATTCATACCATTAAGGCAGTATAAATCTTCATCTCCATCATTATCATAGTCGAAGAAGTCAGCATCCCAAGACCAACCCGTTGCAGAATATCCTCGGCCTACATTTGTTGACAATTGATAAGTTTTTAGTGTATTGTTTTCTGTTTTAGATAGAAAAAGATCATTAGCCTCTACAGTCCTGATGTTGGCCATTTTTTTTGGATCAAACTTCATTTCAGTATCTGCATTGGGATTCACATATTTTTCATCCTTTTGCATTACCACAATATTAGAAATATACAAATCTGGATATAGGTCCCGATTTAAATCCGTAATTCCTACATTCATTGTATAAGAAGGTTTGTCAGTTCCTAATTTCTTACTAGCTTCAGTAAAGATGCCTTCTTTGGTATTCAGATAATATTTGTTGACTCCAAAATCATTTCCAACAATGATATCCTGCAATCCATCTTGATTGATATCAGTATGACCCAATGCTTGAGTCCAACCAGAATTAGAATTTATAGCATCAGTAAAAACAACTTCTTCAAATTTGAAATTCCCTAGGTTCTTAAATAATTTATTTGGCATTCCATTTTGATTATCCCTGCTCAATGTTGGTAGAGTACCTTCAATATAGTTCCCAAAATATCCAATAAAAATATCCAATAAACCATCATTATTATAATCAATAGCAGTTGCAGGACCCGCTACCGCATTCTTACCTCCAAGGTTTGCAGTAACACTAACATCTTCGAATTGAGTATCACCCTTGTTTTTATAAAGCTTATGAATGTCGTTTACATAAGTGATAAAAATATCTTGCGTTCCGTCGTTATTAAAATCAGCTATAATTGGTTGTCTTGGTTCTCCATAAGAGTTGAGGTCATTATTCCAATTATTGATATTACTTACATCTGTTATATCGGTAAAGAAATTTCCATTAGGAGAATTTAGAAATAATTTATTCCCGAAACCACCTAATAAAAGTACATCAATTAATCCATCATTATTAATATCTTCACAAGCTACACCAGATCCTCCAAAAGCAGGCGGAATAGATAATTTAATCGATTTTTCCTGCTGAGAAGTCGTGTAACTTCTGATCAGACGGTTTAACCAATCAGAAGATTTATGTTCAAAATGAATTGCTGTTTTGTTATTTACTTGTTCAAAACCTGAAGTATTACCAGAATGCGAGGTGGATACTATAGAAGTGTTTTCAGTAAAAGGAGCATAAGAAGCATAGGAATCAATCAACTTTTGAATTTTTTTAAATCCTTCAGTAATATCATCTATTTCTAATACTTTTTTTTGTTGTTGGTGAGAGTGTTCACCAGCCAAACGCAACACCAGGACACCCATTTGGGCGATCCCTTCTACTGTGAGTTCTGCAGCGTTAGGATCTAAGCTTTTAATATTGTTTTCATTCTCATCTTCTAAGGCATATTTTAATATGTTCCAGTGAAAACCACTATCTCGGTATGAATCTAGGTCATAAGATTCTAGGGTTACTTTTTTATCCGAATTATTTGGGAAAAAGGTAACATCCTCAAAGGTATTAGTATAAGAAGGAAGAAACTCGTTTAAGGCTGATTGTACATTAGCAACTCGAATTAGAGATTTTTCGTTTTTAACGGCATATTCATGCGATTTTATGATTAAAGCCTTTGAAAACTGAATTAAAGACTCTAAATAGTAATTTTTTAATTTGGAGGATTCGATGGAATCAGTGGGCCATTTTTGTCTTGCAAAATACACTTGAATATTTCTTAAAAACACACTGGTATTTACCTGATTGTATTTTTGATAAGAGGCTAATTTTTGCTGGATAATTTCTTTTACAATCAAATTATCATTTGAATTTTGAGAGATAGAAGAATCTAGTTTTGGGTAAGCAAAAGAAGCAGCTTCTTCCTGTTTTTTTGACTGTTTAAGCACTGCAATCCAACTATTTTTTATCAACCCCTTTGATATCTGTTGCTGATTTTGCTTCCTGGCAGAGTTGTCAGCAATTTTTAAAGTGATTAACGTTACAAGGTTGATATAATCATTTATAAGAGGAATAACTTGCTGATCAAAAGGTAGAATATCTGAACTAGAGAAGAATAAAAAATCTTGTTCTACAGATAATAAAGATCGATATACATAAGAAACAGACGAATATTGCTCAAAATCGCGTTTTGCAATTGGAATGTATCCTTTACCAAACTGGTATAAAAAATCTCCTTCTTTGTTTTTCCCAAAAGAAGAAATAGCATCTATGACAGGAGTTAAGTGTTTTGGTTTGATAGTTTTAGAACTTTCTTTAATAGCTTGTTTTGAACCATTTTTCCTGAGATATAGAATTAATGCTTTCTGAATTTCAATTTTGAAATTTCTAGCATCTTCACTTAAAGGTGTACCATACATAAAATCTTCTAAACGATTTGCCGTGGCATAACATTTAGGGTCTTTATCTTTTTCGAGTTCCTCAATTTGTTTGATAATATAAGCAATGCCTGAGTTTTCCTGAGAAGACAGAAATGATGGTAAAAAAAGTGGTATCAAAAAAATAAAAAAACGAAACTTAATCATGTTCTTTAAAGAAGGTTTAAACTAAATACAAAGATACTACAAAAGAAAGATGGGATTGAGCAGGATTTTGTAATAGATTAGAAAAGTATATCTCTGTTTATATAATTGTAACTAAGTAAGTTGTTGAAAAAAATACTATTTAAAAGAATGTGAATACCATAATTAATGTCTATTTTTGGCACCATTAATAAACCATTTACCCAAAGTATGAAAAAACAATTACTCTCGATTGCGATTTTTACGACTACAATTTCTACACTTTTAGCACAAAATGATCAGGATGTTCAGACGAAGGATCAGGTATTTGCGGATGACTTGATTGTACAAGGTTCTATGCAAGTTGGTACTGATGCTACAAATGGATATAACTTTGGTTTTGATACTTTTGTGATGGCGGAGAATAATCTAAGAATGTATTTTGACGATACTTCTAATTCTGCATCCTTTGCACAAAATGATTGGAGATTTACCTTTAATGAAACTACCAATGGAGGAGCTAATTATTTTTCTGTTGATGATGCAACAGCTAATACGGTTCCATTTAGAATAGATGCAGGAGCTGGTAACAATGCGATGCGTATAGAAGCTGGAGGTAATGTAGGTATTGGTACTGCTGATCCAGCAGTTAAGTTTCAGATTACAGATGGTAACAGTCCAGTGTTACGTTTGGAGCAAGATGGTTCAGACGGATTTACTGCGCAATCTTGGGATTTAGCAGGTAATGAAGCTAATTTCTTTATTAGAGATGTCACCAATGGAAGTAAACTTCCGTTTAGAATTCAACCAAATACTCCTGAAAACACACTCTCGTTACGAAGTAATGGAGCGATTGGTGTTGGAACCAATGGACCAAATGGTAATGCTTCAATACATCTTGCATCAACAACAAAAGGACTTCTGATAAATAGAATGACCACTGCACAACGTACTACTTTCGAAGGTAATTTGAGTGCAGGATTAAATGGTATGATGGTATTCGATAGTGAAGAGAATGAATTATACGTTTGGAATGGAACTGCCTGGGTATCCACAATAAGTGCTAGTGTATTATCTGATTTAGAAACTAGAGTAGCAGCATTAGAAACTGTAACTGCAGCGTCAGGAACGGATCAAACACCACAGATATTTAATTATCAGTCAGTAATAAGAGATAATACTGGAAGTATTTTAACAAATCAAAATATAGGTTTTCAGATTAGCATTTTACAAGGCAGCAATGCAGGTGCATCAGTGTATACAGAAACACACTCAATAACTACTTCTGATAATGGAGTGGCAACTTTTATGGTGGGTAATGGAGCTTTAGTTAGCGGCGATTTTACAACTATTGATTGGGGATCTAACACGCATTTTGTTCAGATAGAAGCTGATATAACAGGAGGAACAACCTACCAATTAGTAGGAACTTCTCAATTAATTAGTGTTCCTTATGCGATTCATGCTAGATCTGCGGATTACCTTTCGGGAACCAGTGCAAAGTCGTTACTAAAATCTTCTGATGATAAGACTAAAAGAATCCAATCTCTGGAAGCAGAGGTAAAAGAATTAAAAATAATGGTTCAACAGTTAATGTCTGGAAAGCAATAGCTGAATTAAAATAAACAAATAGAAAAAGCTCAGATATTCATTATGAATATTTGAGCTTTTTTGATTTGGAAGCTCAAGAGAAAATAGAAAGTTTATTAGTAAGTTTGTGTATCATGAACCATCTCCTCACAGCCTTTATTGTCTTTATTTCTGTATATAGTTTTGGTCAGGAAGCTGATACTACATTAGTTCGGTTACAAAAAGAAGTGTCTCTTGCAAAAAATGATTCTTTAAAAATAAATGCGATTTTATCTTTGGCAGAAGTCCAATACGATAAAGATTTTAGAATGGCTAAGCAATTAGTTGATGAAGCATTAGTAATGATTAGGTCTGATGCAGGTTATCTCAATCAACAACAGTTAGCAAAAGCGTATGTTGTAAAAGGAGTTATAAATAGGCGAGAAGGAAACTATCCAAAAGCACTGGAGTTTTATTTAAAAGCAAAAGAAATCTACGAAGCAGAAAAGGATATCTGGCATGTATCTGATGTATATCATAATATGGCTATGATGTATCGATATCAAAAAGCACACGATAAAGCCATTACATTATATAAAAAATCCATAGAAATTAAAGAGCCTCTTAAGGATACTCACGGTATTGCTGCAGGTTATAATATGATGGGAGTTTCGTACAGGCAGTTAAAAAAAAATGATTCTGCCATGGTGTATTATGCTAAGGCAAAAGAACTGTTTATATTCATCAGTAGTACAGATGATGTGCAGCGAGTGAATAATAATTTGGGGGTTTTATATAGAGAACAAGGAAATATTAAAGAAGCGCTTAGGTTAGGGTTTGAAAATATTGATTACGCCAAAAAATTTGAAAAAGCATATTCTTTGAGTACGGCTTATTACAATGTTTCTAATACTTACAAAAAGATCAAAGACTACGATAAATCTCTTAGATATGCTGATTCCTCATTACACATAGCAATTAGAGAAAAATTTAGACCACTTATAGCAAAAGCATATCGTAGAAAAAGCTATCTATATGCTCAGATAGGAGATTACAAAAAAGCGTATAATGACTATCGTACCTTCAATAGGCATTCGGATTCTATTTTTAATATCGAAAATATAAAGAAGATCCAAGCGCTAGAATTGAATCATAAATTTAACCAGGAAAAACTAGCGGATAGCCTGGAATTTGCACAAGAAAAAAAAGAGGTAGCATTGTTCGCAGAAACTGAGTCTTCTAAAAAATGGCTTTATTTTATATTATTCATTGTTTCTTTGATCGGAGGTTTAGTAATAGGTTTATTGATTCAGCGTAATTATAAGAGTAAGGCACGAGTCATAGAGCAGACCCTAGAAAAAGAAAAAGCACAAAAAGCATTATTAGATCAACAAATTGCTGCCAAAGAAGGAGAAATAAAACGGTTAGTAGCTGATAACACGATGCGATTAAATTTTAAGGAAGAATTGTTGGATCAACTAAAAAAGCAACTGTTAGAAAAAAAACCTGAAGAGTTGAAAGCCTCTCTTTCATCATTAACAAAAGAATTAAAATCACAGATCAATACAGAAGGGAAGCTTTCAAACCTTCAGTATAAAATAGAGGAGATCAATCAAGGGTTTGATGCTAAACTTTTGAAAACATATCCCCAATTGACTAAAACAGAACGAGAAATTTGTGCCTTGTTACGATTAAATTTATCCATCAAGGAAATTATGACGATACGAAATGCTTCGCAGGATGCAATTAAATCCGTAAGATATCGAATCCGAAAAAAACTGGGATTATCATCTGGGGAAGAACTGGAAAGTTTTATTCAAAACCTTTAAAAAGTAATTTTGCCACTTTTTATCACTTAAAAAAGTTTTATACCCAACTTTGAACTGTTATCATTGCACTAAAATCCCCTTATTCATGAGAAAAAATATCCCCTTAGTTTTTCTATTGTTCTGTATTTCTTCAATAGGTATTTCCCAAACAAAGATAGATAGCTTACAACAGAGATTAAAAAATGCACTTTCAGAAAAAGCACAATTAGGCGTTTTGGATACGTTGACAAAGGAAATGATACGAGATAATCATCCTGAACAAAGAAAGTATTTGGATCAGACAATTGCATTAGCAAAGAAACAAGGAGATTATGATTTGGCAGCGTCAAAAACTCGATTTGTTGCTCAAAGCTATATTTATAATAGTCAACCTGATTCTGCTATTTATATAGCAGAAGAAATGTTAAAACATAAACCAAAGTTTACTACTCCAAAATCCGAAGCACACTTATTACTGAAACGTGCTGGGGCATATTTTAATAAAGAATTATTAAAAGAAGCTTCTGAAGATTATGATGCTTCGGCTGAACTGTTTTTGTCTTCAGGAGATTCAATTTTTGCTGCGGACGCTCGTTTTTTTGCAGGTCAAGTATATACGAATCTAAGAGATTTTTTGTTATCTGTCGATCGATTTGAAGAGGCATATAAGCTGTATGATATATTAGGAGATACTACATACGCAAATTATGTGTTAGGAGAATTAGCTGGTATATATGGAAGGAATAAGTTCTTTGATAAAGCAATTTTTGAAAGAAAAAAAGCACTTGAAGGATTATTAAAAGCCAAAGATTATAAAGGAATAGGTATCGTTTATGCGCAACTAGCAGGAAATTTCTATAGTAAAAAGGAATATGAAACCTCAAAAAAATATGCAGATTCAGCTCTAAAGTGTATTGATAGTATTTCGAGTAAGATTAACAGAGCATTAGTTAGAATGCATGCAGAAAGAATTAATACGGATTATTATTTGCAAAAAAACGATTTAGAAAAAGCTAAAAAACATCTGGATATTGCAGATAATCAAAGAATGCTTACCGATGCACCAGAATATTATAATACAAACTTATTATTACTTAAAGCAGCTTATTATAAAAAAACAGGGGAGTATAATACAGCAAAAAATGCATTAGAAGAACTATTGGCGAAAAAAGAAAAAGTCAATGATTTAGATAGATCTGTTAGAGCAGCACGACAAATAGCCGAAATATATGCAATTCAAGGTGATTATAAAAAGGCATATGATCATAGCATGAATTATATAATAAGTAAAGATTCCCTTAATAGTTCGATAAAAACGAATACTTTTCTATATTATCAATCACAATTTGAAGCAGAAAGAAAAGACAATGAGATTTTTAAGAAAAAAGCAAAAATTGAAATTCTTCAAAAGAATAAGGAGATCGAAGAAGGAAAACAAAAAGTATTGTGGATTGCATTATTGTTTATTATCATCATAACATCTGCAATTAGCTATTTCATATGGCAAACAGGTAAACGTAAACGTAAAGCTTTATTTGAGAAAATAAAACAAGATAAAACTGCTTTAGATGAGTTCACAAGTCAATTGTTAGATAAAAGTAAAATACAAGAAGAACTTACAAGAGAATTAGAAGAGTTAAAAACTAATATTGGGGAGAAGGATACTTTAAAAAAACTCCAGGATTTGGCAGCCTTAAAAATTCTTACTCAAGATGATTGGTATACGTTTAAGCATAAATTTACGATGGTATATCCTACTTTTTTTAAAAACTTAAAAAAGAAAAATTACGAGCTTACTAAATCTGAAGAACGTCTGTTAGCCATGGAAAAACTCGACTTAGACAATACCGAAATTGCAAATATGCTGGCTATTTCTCCCGATAGCGTCATTAAAAGTCGTTCTCGTCTTCGTAAAAAGATCAACGCACCTAAAGGAACGCCTATTTTGAAGTATTTAGAAGCGTCATAAAAGTTGATGTAAAAGGATAAGTAAGAAACAACTTCCTTAATTAACAGGGTTTTATATAGGATTTATTTTGAATGCTAAGATTAATGAATTCTTCTCGAATTAACATTTCTGCCACTTTTTGTCACCATTAAAATTCTTAAAGAAACCTTAAAGTATTGTATTATTGCAGCTGCAAAATATCGATAGAGATTTAATGTTTTACAAGGCGTAAGTGCTTTTAAAACAATTGTTTGTGAATATTGTCTGGTTTTTGTCCAGCACTTTTTACTTGAAATTTTAATACAAATCGGTTTATTTGCTACAACTTTGATAAAGCCCCTTATATGAAAAGAAAACTACACCTACTAGTATTCACTTTATTTGTTGGAAATTACCTAACGCTTACAGCACAAACGCAAAACTATGTTGCTGGAGGTGCCCCGACACCAATTGAATCCACAACGACTAATACCCCTGCTCCTTATGATGGAACACAAACTTTTGCACCAGGTTCTTCGTTGACTACTGGTGATTGGAATGTTTTTCTAGGATCTGGAGCAGGAGCTTCTGTGGATAGAGCTAGTTACAATATATTTATTGGTCCTATGGCAGGTGCTGCTTATAATTTGAGTCCAACTGGCAGTAATTCAGATAATATTATCATAGGAGCTTTTGCAGGAGATCAAATCACATCAGGTGTTGATAATGTATATATTGGCAAATTTGTGGCACGTACTGCATCTGGAACGGATAACGTAGTGATTGGTGCGGAGGCAGGGTTGTCCTTAACCAGCGGATTTGATAGTGTAATTATTGGAGAACAAGCTGGGTACTCATTAACTACTGGTGGTGACAATGTAATCATTGGAGAAGATGCTGGATATAATTTAACCACAGGTTCAGATAACTGTTTTATAGGAAGTAGAGCTGGAGTAGAAAATACCACGGCAAGAGGTAATACTTTTGTTGGAGGAGAAGGAAATAATTCTGTTCCTAGTTCTTTAGGTGATGGAGTGACATACTATTTTGATGTCTATTCAAATGCAGTTGGAGAAGACAATACAACAGGAGAGGCTAACACTTTTATTGGGTCTGGAGCTGGAGCTGATAATGAAGATGGTTTTGCTAATACTTTTTTAGGATATGGTTCTGGATCTAATAATGAATTTGGTGATGGTAATACGTTTTTAGGATATGCTGCAGGTTTTGATAATAATCGTACTAGATCTTCAACTAATGCCAATAGAAACACTTATGTAGGAGCATTAACAGGAGGGACGAATAGAGAAGGTTCAGACAACGTAGGTATGGGATGGAAAGCTGATTTTATAGATAATGGAAACTTAGCAAATACCATAAATCATAGAAATGTTTTTATTGGAGCAGAAGCGTCAGTATTTGGAAATGATCAGGTTGTTATTGGTAATCAGGCTAGAGCTAGAGGAAATATAGGATCAATTACTATAGGATCTCAAAGTAGTACTACTAAAGCATATGCAGCAGCTATAGGATATGACGTGGATGTAACAACTGCAAATACTATGGCTTTAGGCGGCAATACAAGTACAAACAGAATGAGTGTAGGTATTGGTACTGTATCTGCAAATCAAAATGCTTCTTTAGAATTGGCAGATACAGATAAAGGTTTTTTGATCAATAGAGTAACCACAGTACAACGTACAGCAATGGAAACGTCTGCTGCTAGTGGTAGTGCACTTACAACTACAGATGCAGGATTGATGGTGTATGATACTGATTTAACTTCTATTTTTATATGGAATGGTACGGACTGGATAAATTCTACCCAAGATATCGATACGGATACTGACAATCAAATCATTGATGTTTTTCAACTTGATGGAAATAACTTACAATTGTCTTTACAGGATGATGCAGAGGATACTAAAAATGTAGATTTATCTGGATACTTAGACAATACAGATGAGCAGGCAATTTCACTATCTACAAACACATTAAGTATCACAGGAAATTCATCTATAGTTGATCTTTCCGATTATTTAGATAATACAGATAATCAAGATTTAGAGTTGTCTAATAATACTTTGAGTTTAAGCAATGATACTACCAGTGTTGATCTTTCTAGTTATTTAGACAATACAGATAATCAGGATTTAGAGTTGTCTAATAATACTTTGAGTTTAAGCAATGATGCTACCAGTGTTGATCTATCTACTTACTTAGATAATACAGATGCTCAAAGTATATCTTTAGCAACAAATACGTTGAGTATTTCTGGTAATGTTTCGACTGTTGATCTTTCTAGTTATTTAGATAATACGGATGCTCAAGATTTAGAACTTTCAAATAATGAATTAAGTTTGACTAATGATGCAAGCAGTGTTGATTTGTCGAGATATTTGGATAACACGGATGCACAATCAATTACATTGGCAACAAATACGTTGAGTATTTCAGGAAATGCTTCTACCGTAGATTTATCAGGATATCTTGATAATACGGATGCTCAAGATTTAGAACTTTCAAATAATGAATTAAGCTTGACTAATGATGTAAGCAGTGTTGATTTGTCGGGATATTTGGATAACACGGATGCTCAATCAATTTCGTTGGCAACAAATACGTTGAGTATTTCAGGAAATGCTTCTATCGTAGATTTATCAGGATATCTTGATAATACCGATGCTCAAGAGCTTTCCTTAAATGGTACTACCTTAAGTATTTCTGGAGGAACAAATATTATTGATCTTTCACCTCTTCAAGATGGATCGGGAACCGATAACCAAACATTGGATTTAAACAACAATAGGTTGAGTATAAGTGATGGTAACGTTATTGATCTTACGGCATATGTTAATACCGATACTCAAAATCTTACTGCTGCAACTTTAACAGGAACAGATCTTACTATAGAAATTCAAAATGGAAATTCGGTATCTGTAGATTTGACACCACTTATTTCTAATTTACAAGCGGATCTAAATACTGCACAAAATCAGGTAGCCACCTTGCAAAGTCAAATGACGGATGTTTTGGAAAGATTGCAAACACTAGAAGAATGTGCTTGTGAGCCACTAGGAGTAGAAGATGTTCCAGATGGAAAAGCAAATACTCCTAAGTTATATCAAAATATTCCTAATCCTTTTAATGGAACTTCTTCTATAAAATACTACCTGCCTTTAAACACAAATAAAGCTGCAATGGTATTTAGTGATGGAAGCGGAAAAGTAATTTCTAATGTACCATTATATGATCGTGGTGATGCAGAATTGGATATTAATAGTGAAGGTCTTACCGCTGCAGTATATTATTATACACTTTATGCCGAAGGACAAAAGGTAGCAACCAAACGTATGGTAATAGAATAAGTAATTCTTACTTAGAATTGCTATTGTTAAAAAGATGATTTTTAGAAATAAGATATATACGTATAAACTCGAATTAACATTTTTGCCACTTTTTGTCACCATTAAAACTCTTAAAAAAACCTTAAAGCATCGTATTATTGCAGTTGCAAAATATTGATAGAGATTAAGTATTTTAAAAGTTGTAAATGCTTTTAAAACAATTGTTTGTAAATATTGTCTGGTTTTTGTCCAGGACTTTTTACTTGAAATTTTAATACAAATCGGTTTATTTGCTACAACTTTGATAAAGCCCCTTATATGAAAAGAAAACTACCTTTCGTTTTTTTATTGTTACTTAATTGTGCATTAGTTGCACAGGAAACCGCCATTCCAGACGTAAACTTTGAAAACTATTTAGAAACCCATGATGCAGATGGAAACACAGTTGCTGTTGGAGATGTTAATAGTTTAGGAAATGGTGTAGAGTTTGATGGTCTAGTAACTACAGCTAGAATAGCGGTGGTAACTTCCTTGGATATTTCTGTGAATTTTATAGCTGACATCACAGGAATCGAAGATTTTACCGCTTTAGAATCTTTAGATTTTTCTGCCACAGGAGTTGGTGATTTCGATCTTTCTAATAACATAAATTTAAAGCATTTAAAGTGTTCTTCGGTAGGTTCTAGTAATATTGATGTAAGCTCAAATGTTAATTTAGAAACCTTGGATGTATCTAATAATAGTATGCTTTCAATTGATGTAAGTGCTAACATCAAGTTGAAAGAACTTAATATTTCTACCAATGGTACAACTTCTTTAAACTTAGGAAGTGTTTCTACCCTAGAAAACCTAAATGTTAGTAATAATAACTTAAGTAGTCTCGATGTAACTAATCTTTCAAATGTTACTGATTTAAATTGTGATACAAATTATGTTTTAAATATTTCTGATTTTAGCCCATTGACAAGTCTAGTCAATCTAAATTGCAGTAATACCAACTTGGGGAGTTTAGATGTATCTAATAATGTATTGTTAGAAACGCTTACAATTAATTTTATGTCAGGTTTTCATTTAGATCTTTCTAGTAATACAGCGTTAACAAGTTTATCGGCTAACAGTAGTGATTTAAATAGTTTAAATATTCAAAATGGAAATAATGCCAATATCACTTCTTTTGATGCTCGTTTTAATCAGTTTACATGTATACAAGTAGATGATCCTAACGCCGCTTATTTAAGTTCCTGGCAAAAAGATAACACAGCTTTTTTTCAATTAGATTGTAGTGAAACTAATATTCCTGATGAAAATTTTAAATATCATTTAGAAAATCATGATGCTAATGGTAATGTAGTTGCTGTTGGAAGCCCAAATAGTATGGGGAATGGAATTTTGGATGATGGAAAAGTTTTCACTTCGAGAATCAAAGATGTTACGTTTTTAAATATCTCAGGAAATAGTATTGACGAACTAGACGGATTAGAAGCCTTCGAATCCCTTGAAATATTAGATTGTTCGGATAACAATTTTAATGAGTTTGATTTTTCTCAATTACCAGAATTAAAAGAACTATATATACATGATCTGTTTTTCGCAGTATTAAATTTATCGAGCAACTTGAAAATAGAAAAGTTGATCTATAACAATGCAAACAGTACCTCTTTAAACCTAGGAAATAATAATGTAATTAAAGAGTTAGATATCAGTAATAATAACATCAGCTCATTAGACATTCCTTCGTATCCATCTTTAGAGATTTTGAATATAGCAAACAATGGGCAACTTTACAGAATCGATGTTCGTCTTTTAACAAACTTAAAGTACCTTAATGCTAACGAAAATGGCTTGTTTAGTTTAGATGTTCGTCAGAATGTGTTATTAGAAACACTTGCTATTGATAGTGCTTCAGGGTTTTATTTAGATCTTTCCAATAATACTGCATTAACCAGTTTTTCGGCTAATGAAAGTGACTTGAATAGTCTAAACATGAAAAATGGTAATAATGCTAATGTTACTTTTTTTGAAGCAAGACTAAATCAATTTAGTTGTATTGAAGTAGATGATCCTACAGCATCCTATTTGAATACTTGGGATGTGGATAATAATGTAGAATTTCGTTCAGATTGTAGAGAGACCAATGTTCCTGATGATAATTTTGAAAATTATCTAGAAACTCATGATGCAGATGGAAATGTAGTTTCTGTTGGTGATGCTTCTAGTATGGGAAATGGTATTGCTAATGATAATACTGTGTATACTTCAAGAATAGAAAGTGTTATAGAATTAGATATTTCGGGATTAACCATCACTGATGCCACAGGTATTGAAGATTTTGTAGCATTACAAACGTTAAACTGTTTCAATAATTCAATATCTAGTATCGATCTTTCACAGAATGTAGCATTACAAACCATAGCTATAGGAAGAAATAACCTTACAAGCTTAGATTTATCACAAAACCCAGCATTAACTTTTGTAAGTTGTTTACGAAACCAAATTACAAACTTAAATGTTTCCCAGAATACAATGTTGGAAACTTTAGGATGTAGTAATAACCAGCTCAATAACCTTGATGTTACCAATAACCCAGCATTAAAAACACTATCATGTTACACTAATCTTCTTGGTAGTTTGGATGTAACACAAAATCCATTATTAGAAGATTTGGATTGCGTAGATAATCAGCTTACCGTTCTGGACGTTTCTCAAAACTTAGAATTATTAGAATTACAGGCTTATGAGAATTCGTTAACAAGTCTTGATGTAAGTAATAATGTAAAGCTAGTCGAGTTATTTATAGAAGATAACCAAATTACGAGTTTAGATGTTTCAAAAAACACAGTTCTAGAAGATTTATCTTGCGCATACAATGCATTAACTTATCTCAATATAAGAAACGGGAATAATGCGAATTTAAACCCTAGCGATTTTGACATTCGCAATAATCCAGGATTAACATGTGTATCAGTAGATGATGTAACATATGCTAATACAACATTTACCAGAAAAGATGTTCAAACTGAATATAAACTGTTTTGCTCGGAAACCTATGTACCTGACGATAACTTTGAAGCATATTTAGAAACACATAACGAATTTGGTACCGTAGTGCCTGTTGGTGATCCAACTAGTTTAGGTAATGGTATTGCTAATGATGATTATGTAGGAACGGAAAGAATACAAAACGACATCATTTTAGATCTTAGTAATCAAGGAGTCGCTGATTTTACGGGATTAGAAGATTTTGAAAACGTAGAAAGATTGTATACAAATAGCAATACAATTTCCAACTTAGATCTTACGGCAAATACAAAACTAATTGAAGTAAGCTGCCAGTCTATGGGACTTACCAGTTTAAATATTTCAGGATTAACTTCATTAGAAATAGTAAGAGCTAGAGATAACAATTTATCAATGATAGATGTAAGCTCTAATGTAGCATTGCATACCTTAAATTTAGATGATAATAATTTTAGCAACATAGATTTAAGTGCAAATGCTGCACTAATTGATTTTAGAATAAGAGAAAATACGATAAGCACCTTAGACCTTTCAAGCAATATTAATTTAAAGAGTTTATATGTAGATGATAATTCACTATCCACTCTAGATGTATCAAATAATACGCTAATAGAAACATTACGATGTGGAGGGAATCAATTTACAACCATTGATATAGGTTTACTTACTAATCTTGATAGTTTTTCTATAGAAGATACACCAACACTTACGGTATTAGATATTACTAATAATACTAATCTCGAAGATATCGATGTTAGTAATACAACATTATCTGTATTAGATATTACGAATCAAATTAGCCTAGTAGAGCTTTATACAAACAATACTACAATTACTGATTTAGATTTTAGTAATAGCCCAGATATAGAATATGTAGAGTGTCAAAATGGACAATTAATATCCTTAAACTTTAAGAATGGAGCTAATAATAGTGGGATGGAAGTATATGCTACTGGAAATCCAAATTTAGTATGTATACAAGTTGATGATCCTACAGCTAGTTATTTGAGTAGTAGTAGCTGGGAAAAAGATGCTACTGCTAGTTTTAGTGATGATTGTAATTGGACTTATGTGCCTGATGATAATTTTGAAAATTATTTAGAAACCCATACCGCTACAGGAGGATTCGTTTCGGTTGGAGATCCAACAAGTATGGGTAATGGAATTGCCAATGACAATTATGTAACTACTGCTAATATTGAAAATGTAATAACCCTATTTTTAAATTTTCAAGGAATTACAGACTTTACAGGAATTGAGGCTTTTGCTTCTTTAGAGTTTGTAGTGTGTTCTGGTAATGTAATAAATACAAGTTTAGACTTTACTAGTAACACAAGTCTGAAAAGAATTGATGCTTCTGATATGGGATTAACCAGCATTGATATTACAGGATTGACTCTTTTGGAAAGAATTGATGTTTCACGAAATAATTTTACAACGATTGATCTTTCCACAAATACTGCTTTAAAAGAATTAATAGTTTCTTCTAATGAGTTATCTGGTTTAGATCTAAGTAATAATATCTTATTAGAAGATTTACAAATTCATGAAACAACATTAAGTAGTATTGATCTAAGCGTCAATGTGAATTTAACCAGAATTATAGCTTCTTTAAATCAATTTACTTCGTTAAATACTCAAAATAATACATTATTAGAAACTTTAAATTTAGTAGGAAACCCATTCACTTCTTATGATGTAAGTCACTTGCCAAACCTTCAAGATTTAAATTTAGGCGAAACCAATATTACTTCAATTGATATTAGTAAGAATGCTAATTTGGTAGAATTTGATGCAAGAGATATTAATGAATTAGTAGAGCTGAATGTTAAAAATGGGAACAATAACAACTTTACAGAATTTAGGGTAACGGGTTGTCCTAATTTAACTTGTATTGAAGTAGATGATCCAACTGCAGGTTATTTGTCGGGTTGGGAGAAAGATGCCACTGCAAGTTTTGCCGAGTATTGTCGATTTACAACGATTCCTGATGCTAATTTTGAAGCCTATTTAGAAACTCATAACGAATTTGGAGGAACTGTTGCTTTAGGAAGTGCCAATAGCTTAGGAAATGGAATTATTGATGATAATTTAGTACCTACTGGAAAAATTGAAGCAATTCAATTGTTAACTCCAAGAAATGAGGGGATACAAGATTTCACAGGAATTGAAGATTTCACAAATTTAATTCGTTTTTGGATCGATGATAATCCACTAACGAATACCGATTTAGATTTAACGAACAATCTACTATTAGAAACTGTAACTGCTGAGAATACAGGGATTACGAGTATTAATATAGCAGGGTTAATCGTATTAAGAGGTTTAGGAGCACCAAATAATAGTCTTACTACTATAGATATCTCTACCAATACAGGCTTAAAGTTTTTAAACCTAGCAGATAATGATCTAACTACTATAGATGTAAGTAATAATGATTTGACAAGCTTAACAGTTACCAATAACAGATTAGGTACGATTGATGTTAGTGGTCAAACCAATCTAGTCTCTTTATACTGTGAGAATACCAATATTACTACCTTAAATATTCAAAATAATGCGTTGTTAGAAAACTTAGAATGTGGTCTGAATCCATTGAGTAACCTAGATGTGACTCATCTTTCTGAGCTTCGCTATTTATCATTTAATACTACGAGTATTTCAGAGATAGACTTAAGTAATAATACTAACTTAAGTAGATTAGAATGTGATAGTACGCCGCTCACCTATTTGGATTTAAGTAATCAGAATACTTTGGATAATTTATCGTGTAAAAATGCACTTCTTACAGGTCTGAATTTAAGAAGTGGTAACAATACAGATTTGGATAATATAGATGTTACGGGTAATCCAAGTTTATCTTGTATTTCTGTTGATGATCCAGCTGCTGCAGTATTATTAGGAACTTGGTTAAAAGATGCTACTGCTAATTATGCAGAGTTCTGTAGGTTAACTTATGTGCCTGATGATGCTTTTGAGACTTTTTTAGAAAACCAAGGGTATGGTAACGGAGTAATTGACGATTATGTATATACTGCATTAGTAGAGGTCTCAGAAGGATTTAACCTGCATAATGGATTAGTTGCAGATATGACAGGTATCGAAGACTTTAGAGATATGTGGTTCTTAGGATGTCGTAACAATACGAATTTAACAAGTATTGATTTAAGTAAAAATACGAAGTTAACTACAGTTACTTTAGCGAATAATAATCTAACAAGTTTAGACTTAAGTAATAATCTGTTACTAGAAAAAATATATATAGATGGCAATGCTAATTTAGGACCTGTAGATGTTTCTATGCTTAGTAGTTTAAATACACTTAGTATCTCCAATACGGGTATTAACTCAGTAGCTATTTCTAATAATCCATTATTAAGATTATTGAATGTTAATGATAATAATTTTACAGAATTAGATATCTCTGCATATCCAAATATTATTCAATTAAGAATTGCCAATAATCAATTAACCTCGTTGAATGTTGCAAATGGAAATAACGATAATTTCACGTGGTTTGATGCTTTAGGAAATCCTGATTTAACTTGTATTAAAGCTGATAAAGTAGTTCAGTTATATCCAGATATTTGGCAAAAAGATGCTACAGCTAGTTTTGCATTATATTGTGATCTAACGTATATCGCAGATGTAAATTTTGAAAACTACTTAGAAACCCATGATGCTGATGGAAATGTAGTTACAGTAGGTGATCCTTTAAGCATGGGTAATGGAATCGTTAACGATAATGAGGTACCAACATCAAAAATAGAAACGGTTGTTGAGTTAAATGTTGAAAGCCAGGATATAGCGGACCTTACAGGAATAGAAGATTTTACCACGCTAGAATCACTGAATGTAGATTATAACGATTTAACAACTTTGGATATAAGTAGTATTGTTAACTTGAAAATTTTAGATGCAGCAGAAAATGATTTTATCTCACTAGATTTTACAGGTCACCCTAGCTTAGAAGAAGTGGAGTTAAGATCAAATTCGATAACTAGTTTGCTGGTGGATAATAATCCGACTTTGAGAGTTTTAGGGGTTGGTAAAAATGCTTTGACCAGTCTTGATGTAAGCTCTTGTATACAACTCGAAGAACTTGCTGCTCATCAAAACCTGTTAGAATCATTGAATGTTCAAAACGGTAATAACAATTTAATAACTGACTTTTTTGTTCTTTATAATCCTGATTTAAGCTGTATCCAGGTAGATGATGCTAACGCAAGTTATTTATCTAGTTGGGAGAAAGATGCTACTGCAAGTTTTAATACCAACTGTAGTTTTGTGACGATATCACCAAAAGTATTTCTACAAGGAGCGATGCTCAATCCCAATGCTGGCGAAGAAAGCTGGATGCGCGATGATCTTAGAGTTACAGGGTATATTCCTAATGCTTCTCCTACAGAGCCTTCTTTTATAAATGCAGGAGTATTAGACGTTACGGGAGCAGATGCTATTGTGGATTGGGTAATTATAGAACTTCGAAATTCAACAGATAATACAAATATTGAAGGCCTTGTGGGAGCATTGTTACAAAGAGATGGCGATGTAGTGGCTTTGGATGGTGTGTCTCCAGTAATTTTATACGAACTACCAGGCGACTATTATGTAGTGATTAAACACCGTAATCACTTAGGTGTTATGTCAGCCAATACAGTATCATTATCACAATCCACAACCAGTATTGATTTTACTGATGGTAGTGTTACTACTTATGGAACTAATGCGCAAACAACTTTTGGGATGCCAACAGGAGTATCAGCGATGTGGGCAGGAGATGCTAACGATGATGGTAAGATAAACCTGATCGGAAGTCCTAACGATAGTAATGAGATCGTAAATGCAATACTGAATGATCCACTAAATATTTTTGGCCTTTATGGATATAATATTTCGGGATATACTGCTGTGGATATGAATCTAAGTGGGAATACTCAGATCATAGGAGCTAATAATGATGCGAGTTTGATCAATAATAATATCCTGAATCATCCATCTAATATTTTTAATCTATATGGATTTATAATTACAGAACAATTGCCAGAAATGATTAGTACCAAACAAATGACAAGGGATAAAGCTTTATCAATAAAGGCTAAGAGCTTAAGCAAAGAACAATAAAATCCCTTATTAAAGAAACTTTAATGTTGTAAATACCAATTACAGAGATAAGGGGCTGTGAAAGGATATAAAATTTACAACTATATAAACCATCTAAGCAATTAGGTGGTTTTTTTATACCATTATCTGGATTTTAATGTTGAAAAAGCCTCTGGATAAACAATTCTAGCTCTTCTCCTTTAGGAACATTCAGTTTTTTTCGAATCCGATAACGTGTAGATTTAATAGAAGGCATTGAGGTATTTCTGATATTCATGATTTCCTTAAGACTTAGATTAAGATACATCATATGACACACTTCTCGTTCTGATTTTGTGAGCTGAGGAAATTGTTCAGTGAGCCTTAACAAGAAAGCTTCATCTGTAAGCTCTAATGAATCGGATACACTATCTAGTCGTTGTTCTGTTTGTATTTGATTTTTTAACTGAACCAAAATTGATTGATAATCTTCTATTACACCAATACTTTTTCCTTGCTCTTGTAGTGGTTTAATTTTTTGTAATAATTCTTCTTTAAAATCAGCACGTAATTTATTATCAGCCATCAAACGTTCAATCTTGAAACGTAAAAAATTTACTTTTTCAGTAAGAAGACCAGTTTCTAATTCTTGTTGTTGTATGTTTTGTTGATCAATTTTTCGACGATATCTGAAGATTATATATATACCGATCAATCCAAATAATGTTAATAGAAATAAAATCGCATACAACTGTTTTTGCGAACGTTGGGATTTAGCAATCGTAGTTAGTTGAAATTCTTGAGCTTTATAATTCAAACTATCCCTTAACTTTTCTTTTTCGAATTGATACTCCAGCTCTAGAGATCTTATCTTTTCAGTCTGGGTTTGCGTAAAAGCAGAGTCTTCATATTTTTGATAGGTTTTGTAATATGATAATGCTTGTTCAAAGTTTTGTTCTTTTGTTGCAATTCGATAGCGTTCTTTATATAATAATCCGATTAATTTTTTGTTCCCATACCCATAGGCTATTTTTTGAGATCTATTCAGATATTGTCTTGCTTTAGAATAATCTTTAAGTTTTCGTGCAGTAATGGCAAGATCTTTTAAGGTGTTTGCCTGTCGTTCCAACTCTTCGTGTTGCTCATAAATAGCTAGGTTTTCTTTTTGTATAATATGAGCTTCTTGATACCTTTTTTGTGTATTATACACACGAGCGATGTTTATGTTTGCATCCGCACGTTTCATATGATTTCCAAAATACACTTTCGCACTATCCAATATTATTAACGCAGAGTCTAGTTTTTTAATACGGTACAAAAAATATCCATAACTTTTTAGAGAAATAGCATAATCAATGCTGTCTCCAAGACGCCTGATAGGTAATGCTTTTTTCATATAATAAATAGCCTTGTCCATATTGCGTTGTGAACCAAAAAGTGTAGCTATATTATGAAAAGAACGCCCAATATTAATAGTGTCACCAGCTTGTTCTTTTACACGTAATGCATCTAGATAATATGCAAAAGCTTTGTCATAATTGTTTCTTCTTCGTTCTATAATTCCTAGACAATCATAGGCTAATGCTATCATTGTTAATTTGTCATTATATACGTAGTCTCCTTGAAGTCGTTTCAATGCTTGTTTAAAAAAGTCTTCTGCTTTTTTTGGTTGAGAAGTATCCATTAAGATACCTAATTCCATAGCATGTCGTACCCATGTTGAATCCGAAGATGCATTTTGAAACAAGATATTGATAGAATCGATTTTATGCTGGTTCACTTGTCCAAATCCCATAAAAAAACCTATCGACCACCAACTTAAAAATAAAATTATGATTCTTTTCATGAGGTACAACAATACGATAAAAATGACCTATTTTAAGGACATGCTACCTTTTGCTACCACTAAAATACCTTGTTTTTTTAAATAAATGAAGATTTTTGCAATCGTTTAATTCGTTGCTACTATGCATATAGTACAATCAACATCAAAAGTCCCCTTATATGAAACACCTTTACATTACACTATTATTTATTGTTAGTTCTTTTTATGGCATGTTTGCTCAAGATGCGTTTATTACCACCTGGCAAACTACATCAACTAATGAAAGTATTGCGATACCAACAGCAGGATCTGGATACAACTATTCTGTAGATTGGGGAGATGGAACTATTGAAAGCGGTTTTATCGGAGACACCACACATGAATATGCTGTAGCAGGAACGTATACTGTAAGTATTACAGGGGATTTCCCAAGGATTTATTTTAATAACTCAGGTGATAAAGATAAAATTAGAACCATAGAACAATGGGGTACGATTTCATGGGCTAGTATGGCATCTGCTTTTTACGGATGTTCAGGATTAACCTTAAATGCAGATGACACTCCTGATTTATCTGCCGTAACTGATGTATCTCAAATGTTTAGAGGAGCAAGAAGCTTCGTAGATGCTAAGGATAATATTGGAATCTGGAATGTAAGTACGGTTACCAATATGTCTAATATGTTTAGAGTAGCTTCCGATTTTAATGAAAACATCTCTTCATGGAATGTGGGGAATGTTACCAATTTCTCATTCATGCTCAGTACTACCAATATCTTCAACCAAAACTTAAATACTTGGAATATTGGAGAAAATGTCACAGGTACTATCAATATGAGTGGAATGTTTGATTCTACATTAGCTTTTAACCAACCGTTAAATGACTGGGATGTGAGTAAGGTAACTAACATGTCTGGAATGTTTGGTGTAACTCCACAATTTAATCAACCATTAAATAACTGGGATACGGGTAATGTATCCAATATGGGCGGAATGTTTTTTGGAGCGAACAAATTTGATCAAAACTTAGGTGACTGGAATCTTTCTAGCATTACTAATATGTCAAGTATGTTTCAACAATCAGGATTATCAACAGAAAATTATGATGCCATCTTGATCGGATGGGCAACTCAAGATATAGGAGAAACGATACCTTCTAATATAAGCATCAGTTTTGAAGGAAGCCAATATTGTTTTGGAGCTGACGCTAGAAATACATTAACTGATAGTACTGGATTAAATTGGAATATTGATGATGATGGGGCTGCTTGTAGTGCTACAGATTTTTTTACCACCATCTGGCAAACTGCTATGGATAATGAAAGTATCACAATTCCAACAACAGGAAGCGGATATGATTACGATATAGATTGGGGAGATGGAACCATAGAAACAGGTTTTACAGGGAATGCTACGCATCAATATTCTATAGCAGGAACGTATACGGTAAGTATTACAGGAGATTTCCCGAGAATTTATTTTAACAACTCTAATGATAAAGACAAGATTATTAGTGTTAATCAATGGGGTATTATTGAGTGGACTAGTATGGAATCTGCATTTTATGGGTGTACAAATTTAACTGTTGATGCTAGTGATACTCCCGATTTAACAAACAGTACTACTTTAAGAGCTATGTTTAAGGGTAGTACGAATTTGATAGATGTACAAGGAACCTTCCCATTCTGGAATGTAAGTACCATAGTAGATTTTGGTCAGATGTTTATGAATACTGACAAGTTTAATACTTCTTTAATTTCGTGGAATTTTAGTGTAGCAGAAGATTTTTCAGAAATGTTTAGGGGAGCAAAGGTGTTCAATCAATCACTAGGTATCCCTTTTAAAGCAAAAACCTTCGAAGGTATGTTTAGAGATGCTGTGGCCTTTAACCAACCTTTATTTTGGTATACACCTGATGTGATTTCTTTGAAAGATATGTTCGATGGTGCTACAAGTTTCGATCAGAATTTAGGGTCTTTTACTATAAATTCTGTTACCGATATGACAGGAATGTTTACTAATGCAGGATTATCTACACAGAATTATGATCAAACACTTGCAGGCTGGTTTTTAGAACGAAGTGTGAATGATACGCGTCCAAATGATATCACCTTTGATGGCGGTAACAGTCAATATTGTCTGGCAGGAGATATTATAGAAAAATTAACCGATGATCATGGATGGCAAATAACAGATAGCGGTCCTGGCTGCGATGAAAGTGATGTTTTTGAGATGACCTGGGATCTAACTAGTGAAAATAGATTCACTATGCCAACTTCAGGAAATGGATATGACTATACGCTTAGCTTATCAAATGGGGAGATTTTTTACGTAACCAGTGATATAGTTCAAGTATCATATAGTGAAAATATCGGAATGTTAACGGTTCGTATTTATGGAGATTTTCCAAGATTTGACTTTGATGCTCCATTTGTAGATAAAGAAAAATTAGCTAGTATAGAACAATGGGGAAGCCTACAACTTTTAGAAGCTAATGCAGCTTTTGAAGGTTGTACTAATTTGGTTTTGAATGCAACGGATACTCCAGATTTGAGCCAGATTCAGTTTATGGATCGAATGTTTGAAAATACTTCATCATTTGTAGACAATGGTGGCGAAATGAATAACTGGGATGTCAGCACTGTAACTAGTATGACTGGTCTTTTTGAACGATCGGCTTTCAATGAAAATATCAATGACTGGGATGTAAGTAAGGTGGAGGATTTTTCTAGTATGTTTAAAAATAATACGTCATTTAATCAGCCATTAAATAATTGGAATACTGAGAAAGCCAATGATCTAACTAATATGTTTGATGGAGCAACGGCTTTTAATCAACCTATCGGAATGTGGAATACAGCGTTGGCTCAATATTTTGATTTTATGTTTCTAAATGCATCCACTTTTAATCAGAATCTTGGAAGCTGGGATATTAGTAATACAGATAGAAATTCAATGGACGGTATGCTTACAGGTTCTGCAATGTCTCAAATAAATTATGATGCTACACTAATAGGTTGGGCTACATTAGAAAGTGGAGAAATACAAATACCTACCGATGTCAAGTTGGATGCAGATACTTTTTATTGTTTATCAGAAACCGCTAGAAATACGTTAACGGGTGCTCCCTATAACTGGACCATTAATGACTTAGGAAATTCTTGTCCAGAAGATGCATTTATTACTACATGGCAAACTACTACTACTAATGAAAGTATTACTATACCAACCAATGGTTCTGGATATAATTATATAGTAGATTGGGGAGATGGAACTATAGAAACAGGTTTTACAGGGAATGCTACGCATCTGTACGCAACAGCTGATACTTATACAGTAAAGATTACTGGAGATTTTCCAAGGATTTATTTTAACAATACTGGAGATATAGAAAAGATTCAATCCATTGAGCAATGGGGAACTCAACCGTGGAAAAGTTTTCAAAATGCTTTTTCAGGATGTTCGCAACTTCAAATTACTGCTAACGATGCTCCTGACTTATCAGATGTTACCAATCTTACAAATATGTTTAGATCTTGTACCTCTTTAGATACTCCAGATTTTTCTAATTGGGACACCAGTTCTATTACTGTAATGAAAGAAATGTTCTATCGAGCAAATAACTTTGATGGGAATATTACTAATTGGGATGTTGGTAAGGTAACAAGTTTTGAATTAATGTTTTATGAGGCATTTAAATTCAATCAAAATATTAGTAATTGGAATATAGGAGAGTCTGTGAGTACTAAGGTTATTAATATGAACAGTATGTTCTCTACAGCATCATCTTTTAATCAGCCTATTGGAAGTTGGGATTTAGGTAAAGTTTTAAATATTAGAAGTATGTTTTTTAGAGCAGGTGCATTCAATCAACCTTTAAACTCTTGGAATATTTCAGGAATGGGTACCTTAAAAAGATTGTTTTTCTCTGCATCAAGATTTAATCAACCTCTGGATTCTTGGGATGTATCTACTATTTCTAATATGGATGAAATGTTTTGGGGAGCTTCTTCGTTTAATCAAAATTTAGGTGATTGGAATGTTAGTGAAGTTACAATAATGAATAGATTATTTTTAAGTACAGCTATGTCCACCGCTAATTATGATGCTACACTTATCGGTTGGGCTACTTTAGAATCTGGGGAAACACAAATTCCAGCTAATTTAACGTTAGATTCTAGTAGTTTTTACTGTTTAGCAGAAACTGCCAGAAATACCTTAACCAGTGCTCCCTATAACTGGACCATTAATGACTTAGGGAATTCTTGTCCTGAAGATTTCTTTATTACTACATGGCAAACTACTACTACTAATGAAAGTATTACTATACCAACCAATAGTACTGGATATAATTATATAGTGGATTGGGGAGATGGAACTATAGAAACAGGTTTTACAGGGAATGCTACGCATCAATATGCGACTGGTGGAACTTATACAGTAAAAATTACAGGTGATTTCCCAAGAATTCGTTTCAATACTAGTGTAGTGGGTAATCAAAGTAAAATACAAACTATAGAACAATGGGGAACCCAACAATGGGATACTTTTTCTAGTGGTTTTAATGGATGTGTCAATTTAAAACTGAATGCAGATGACGTACCAGATTTATCACAAGTTACACAACTGTCTAGTATGTTTGAGGGTTGTACCAATTTTGAAGACCTAAAGAATACCATTGGATCTTGGGATGTGTCGACTATTGAACGTATCGATAGTATGTTCACAGCTTGTAGCATTTTTGATGAAGATATTAGTGGATGGGTATTTACCAATCTTATAAGAACGGATTCTGCTTTTGAAGAAGCCTTTTTATTTAATCAGAACATTTCTAATTGGAATATGGCTACCGTTACAGATATGGCGTATATGTTTTACGATGCTGAGGCTTTCAACCAACCTATTGGCAATTGGACATTAGGAACGGTGGAATATATGACAGGAATGTTTTCTGGCGCTCTAGCTTTTAATCAAGATTTAACTAATTGGGATTTTAGTCAGGTTCAGGAAATAGAAGAACTATTTTCAAGAGCATCCTCGTTTGATCAAGATCTATCTAGCTGGGATATTTCAAGTGTAACAAGCATGACAGGGATATTTACCGATGCTGGTTTATCACAAGCAAATTATGATGCTATACTAACTGGATGGGCCAGTTTAGAAACTGGAGAAACACAAATTCCAGTTAATTTAACTTTGGACGCTAGTAGTTTTTATTGTTTAGCAGAAACTGCCAGAAATACCTTAACCAGTGCACCTTTTAATTGGACGATTAACGATTTAGGAAATGCTTGTCCAGAAGATCCGTTTATTACTATCTGGCAAACTACCGCGGAAAATCAATCGATACGAATACCAAAGCATCCTTCTTCTTCTGGGTATAACTATATAGTAGATTGGGGAGATGGAACTAAATCTTTGAATCAAACAGGAACAGTTACTCATGAATACGCTTCTGCAGGAACCTATACCGTAAAAATTTATGGAAACTTCCCTCATCCATATTTTGATAATTTAAGTACAGATGTTAAACTTCGACTGTTAACGATTGAACAATGGGGAACTCAGCAATGGACATCAATGGTAAGTGGTTTCGAAGACTGTCCTAATCTCAAATTAAATGCAGATGATAATCCTGATTTTTCGCAATTGACCAATGTAGAAGATATGTTTAGAAAGTGTACCAATTTTGAGGATCTTAAAGACAAAATAGGTAGTTGGGATATGAGTACTGTTGAAAATATCAGTTTTATGTTTGATGCTTGTACTATTTTTAATGAGGATATAACGCAATGGACATTTACCAATCTAAAAGATGCAGGTTATGTATTTAAAAATACAATGGCATTCAATCAAAATATTTCGAATTGGAATGTAAGTACTGTAGAAACTTTTGAATCGATGTTTGAAGGTACTGCAGCATTCAATCAACCTATCGGTACCTGGACCATTGGAACTGTTGATTATATGATTAGTATGTTTAAAAATGCTACTGCTTTCAATCAAGACCTAAGCGGTTGGAATATGAGTAATGTTGAAGACTTAGAAGATATGTTTGAAGGCGCATCAAATTTTGATCAAAATCTTGGAGGATGGGATATTAGTAATGTTATATATATGGATGAAATGTTTATAGGTACAGGAATATCTCAAGCAAATTATGATGCTACTTTAATTGGTTGGGCAACCTTAGAAACTGGAGAAACACAAATTCCTGCAGATTTAGATTTAAGAGCAGACGCTACCTATTGTTTGGCTGAGACTGCCAGAAATACTTTAACAAGTGCACCGTATAACTGGATGATTACTGATGGTGGATTGGATTGTGATACTACTGCTCCAATAATTACATTGCTTGGTGATAATCCTCAAGAGATTGAATTAGGTGCTGGATATGTAGAGCTAGGTGCTGTTACTGACGATGGATCACAGCTTATCATAGATGACTCTGAATTTGTAGATGCGATAGGCACATACACAATTTATTACAATGCAACAGATACATCTGGTAATATGGCTACAGAAGTGACCAGAACGGTTAATGTGGTACCAGTATTAAGTATAGAAGACTTAGAATTAGATCAGGTGGTTATCACGCCTAATCCTGCAAATAGTTATTTTCAGATTTCTGGTCTTTCGGATGCAGCGGATATAAATATATATACTGTCAATGGAGTCATGTTAAAACAGATTTCAGTTACAAAAATACATCGTATCAATATTCAAGAACTGCCAGTAGGAGTATACTTTGTGAATGTTACTTCTGGAACAGCTGATAAAACTTTTAAACTGATAAAAGATTAACATAGAACTATAATTTACTTTTTTGCAAAAAAGGTGTTATGGAGTTAAGGGGTCGTAATGCCATTAACCTTGCAAAGCAAACCATTCACCATAGGTGAGTGGTTTTGTTATAGTAAAACTGTAGTTATAGGTAGTTGGTAACAACTAAATTAAAATAGAATAAATCGTATTATCGATAGTTAAAAGCCTAAAAAAAAAATGAGTATACATTAGTAAATAGCCCAACAATATTTTAAAAGTTGTAAACATTGATTACAGATATAAGGGCTGTAATTGGATGAGGTATACAACTATCTAAACCATCCAAGCAATTGGATGGTTTTTTATAAATATCTACGCATTTATTATTGTGAATTAATCAATAAAATATCAAAAGTTGTAAAAAACACCCCAATAGTTATGTTAAAAAAGTAATTTTATTTTGTAACTTGACTGAAATTTATGAGAATTTGTTGTATAATAGATTTCTTGTTATATTTTTAGAGTAAAACCCAAAATCAATCAAACTATGAGATCAATACTACTATTATTTTTTATTGCTATGTTTCTTGTCTCCTGTAAATCACAACAAAAAGGAGATCCTATAGATGTAAATGAAGACATCGGAACTATCGCTGAAGATGAATTACTTACAGGTAAAGTTCTAGGTAACAGGAAAAAGAAGATGGAATATGTTGCGGTAAAACTGGTTATTGACGAGAATACTTGTATGAAAGCATATACAGACAAGGATGGATTATTTGATTTTTTAATTAATCCTGGCAAAATGAAAGAAGATAGTTATTTTGAATTTGTATATAAAGGATATGTTAAAAAACAAGTTCCTTATACAGAAATAGCAAAAAGCGGTACAGTCACTATTAGTACAAAAGGAGAAGTCGTTACAAGAACTGATTATAGGATTTATTATGAAGCGATACGTTCTTGTAAAGATGAGCTATAGGTTATATTAAACTAACAGCATTATTAGTTTTGGCTGATTTATAGATTGCTTCTACAATCTTGATATCTTTCATTCCTTCTTCACCAGGCACTAAGACAGTAGTATTATTTATTATTGATAATGCATCATTATCCATCTGTGCAGCCTGTTGATTAGGTATGTATTGATTTAGGAGCGTACTACGGTCACTGGTTGTACCGTGAATACCTCCATAAGATTGAAATGGTTGCAGTTTATACCAACCTTTTTCACAAGTTATATGTAATTGATTCAGTCCTTCTCCAAAACTGGTTTTACAATTTGCAATTGCTCCAGATGGAAATTCTAATGAAAAAGTAGTGGTTTCATCAACTTCTGTATAAACCTTAGGTCTTGTTGTTGTATGATTCGCCTTTAGAACCGTTATCGGTTCTTCGTTGGTCGCATATCGAGTAGCATTTAATGGATATACGCCCATATCGTACATGGCTCCTCCACCCATTGTTTTTTTCTGTTTCCAATGATTGGAACGGGAATCATAATATCCAGCTTCAGCTTTAATGGTTTTTATATTTCCGTAAGGTTTTGAAATCCCCCATTGAATAATTTGTTGTGTATTGGGTTCGTGTTGCATCCGATAGCCTATAGAAAGTTTAACATTATTGTCTTTGCAAGCTTTGATTATGGATTGACATTCTTTTGTCGTTCTGGCCATAGGTTTTTCGCACCAAACATGTTTACCAGTATTGGCAGCTTTGATCGCGTATTCTGCATGCATTCCAGTTGGGAGTACAATATAAATCACATCGATATCTGGGTTATCCGCAATTCGATGCATATTTTGATAATTGTAGACATTTTTATCTACTATTCTATATCTTTTTTGCCAAATCGGAATTTTGTTAGGACTGCCAGTAACAATGCCTGATAATTTGCAATGCTTAGTTAGTTGTAGTGCAGGAGCTAGAAGATCTGTGCTGTAATATCCAAGACCTACAAGACAAACACCCAGTTGTTTTTTTGAAGAGCTTGCAAAAAGGCTTTGGTAAGGTAATAAGCTGGTGCTTACTAAAAGACTACTGTTTTTTATAAAGGTTCTACGATCTAATGCCATGGTTACAACTTATATGATTAATTACTAAGTTCTATACCCAACACTCATCTGAGGTTTTATTTTACGATCAAATATCTATATATTGAGAAACGGTTCTTTCACTTTCTGTTGTTCCTGTATGCTTAGTCTCCGCTTTTTCGAATAACAATACATGAACCTCTTCTCCATCTTCAGTAGATGGACAGTGTTCTATTCCTTTTGGAACGACAATAAGTTCTCCAGCTTCAACCTTCACTGTTTTGTCTCTGAATTTCATATATAAAGTGCCTTTTACTACCTGAAAAAGCTCATCCTCATTATCATGTTTATGCCAAATAAAATCACCACTTAATTTTGCCAAATATACCTGGTTGTCATCTACCATGGCAATACGATGAGGGTGCCATTGTTTATCAAATTTTGATAATTTTTCTCTAATATTAATCGCTTCCATAAGTATCTTCTGATTATGAAAACAAGGTACTTATTTCTTTATTGATTCGTATCGGTCTTAACGTTTCTTTATGGAGCAAACACCATTGAGTCTTAGCAGTAACTACGGTTTTTTGAGAGGATGAATGTATGATTTTGGTGTGACGTTCACTTTTAGCTCCATGATGATGATCTATCCAGGTTTGAATAACGAGTTCATCTTTTTCGAAAGCTGGATTTTGGTATTCGATATAATGGTTTAATACTACCCAGACATAAATGTTTCTTAATTCAGGATTCGTTTTATACTCCCAGTGTTTTTTAGCAATATCTTGCACCCATTGTAAGTACATTACATTGTTTACGTGGTTCATATCGTCTATTGCAGATTTCGGAACGATAATACGTGATTCGAATATTTCAGTGTTCATGTGTAGTGATCCTAACTATATTGGGATAAGATACTCAAAATGCAATTATAAAAATATTAAAAGTGGAGTATTAATTTTGCAATGTAAAAGAATAAGAAAATCCCAAAGATATCATTACTTGTTGTTATAAACGGTCCAGTTGCAATTGCAGGATCAATTCCTCTTTTGTCAAGGATAATAGGAACAAACGTACCTATTAAGGCTGCTACAATGATCACACTCATAAGTGCAGCTGCAATGGTAAGACTAAATGAAATCTCATAGTTCATAATAAAACCGAATACAATGATCAAAAGGGCCAATGCAATCCCATTTATTAAACTTAGACCTATTTCTTTAAGTAATCGATTCCAAAGGCTACCTTTTACATTATCATTAGCTAAACCCTGTACGATAATCGCCGAGGATTGTACCCCTACATTACCCGCCATTGCAGCTATAAGTGGCGTGTAAAAAAATAGACTTTTGTATTTTGGGTTTGTCATTAATTCTTCAAAACCTTCCATAATAAATACACTACCTAATCCCCCAAATAATCCTAAAATTAACCAAGGTAAACGTGCTCTGGTAAGTTCCCACACATTATCATCTGCTTCTACATCCTGAGAAATACCAGCTGCCATTTGATAATCTTTCTCGGCTTCATCTTTAATAAAATCGACCATATCGTCAATGGTAATACGCCCAACAAGTGTGGTCTCATGGTCTACAACTGGAATAGCTTCCAGATCATATTTTTGCATAATTCTAGCAACTTCTTCTCCATCAGTATCAACATTTACGTAATCTACTTTCGGGATATATACCTCACTAATATGCGCTTTTGCAGAAGCAGTTAGTAAATCTTTTAAGGATAAACGACCTTTTAGTCTTTCATCTTTATCAACGACATAAATAGAATGTACTCTGGTTACTTTTTCGGCTTGACGGCGCATTTCACGAACACAGCCAGCAACAGTCCAGGTCTCTTTAACCTTTACCAGTTCTTTTGCCATTAAACCTCCTGCAGTATCTTCTTCATAAGTAAGCAGTTCTTTGATATCTTCTGCTAACTTTTCATCTTCGATTTCAATTTCTGCAATTACCTCTTCTGCACGATCTTCGGGAAGTTCTGCAATTACATCGGCAGCATCATCGGTATCCATTTCTTCTAACTCTTCCGCAATTTCTTTTACAGAAAGGTTGTCTAAAATACGTTCTCGAAAATCTTCTTCCAGCTCCATAAGAGCTTCCGAACTCTTTTCACTATCTAATAACTTAATTAGATACGTTGCCTGATATAAATTAAGTTCTTCAATTATTTCTGCGATATCCGCAAAATGGATTTCACTAAGCATATCTTGCAAGCGAGTATCACCTTCATCTTTGATAAGGTGTTTCACTTGGTTAATAAGCTCATTGGAAATCTCGAATGACATAGAATACTGATTTATGGATTTCTTTACAAACGCTCACAAAGATAACCAAAGAATTCAATTGCATTTAAGATTGGTCAAATGAAATTCGTATTAGGATTTTTGGATAAGTAAAGTAAGTTCTACAAACTGATCTACACTTAATTGCTCTGGTCGTTTAGCACATATTTCCATTTCCCTAATTTGATCACTTAACTGAAATGTTTTTAAACTATTTCTTAAAGTTTTTCTGCGCTGTCCAAAAGCAGTTTTAACTACCTTGTAAAATAATTTTTCATCGCATGCAAGTGTCTGTATAGGTTTTCTGATCAATCGCAATACACCACTATCTACCTTAGGAGGAGGATTGAAAACAGAAGGAGGAACGGTGAATAAATATTCAGCTTCATAAAATGCTTGTGTTAATACAGATAAGATACCATATGTTTTGCTTCCTGGTTTTTCACAAATACGTTGTGCAACTTCTTTTTGGAACATTCCTGTAAATTCTGGAATTAGAAAACGATTCTCTAAGGTTTTAAACACAATTTGAGATGAAATGTTATAAGGAAAGTTACCAGTAATGGCAAAAGCTTCTTCTCCAAATAACGATTTGATATCGTATTTTAGAAAATCAGCTTCGATCACCTGAAACTCACCTTTTCCATTTCTGATTTCAGGATGTTCTAGCGGAAAATTAGTGTTCAAATATTCAATGGATTCTGTATCTAAATCCATTGCAATCAAATTTACATCTTTCTGTAAGATATATTTGGTAAGAACTCCCATACCAGGACCGATTTCGATTACATTGGTGTAATTATTTAATGTAAGTGTATCCCCAATTTTTCTTGCAATGTCTTCATCTTTTAGAAAATGTTGCCCTAAATGTTTTTTAGCTCTTACAGCTGTTTTTTCTTGTCTACCATGATTGGTAGACGAATGATTTTTATTTTTTTTGAATTTAGATGACATCCTGATCTTGTTTTGTATCTGAGTTGATCCTTTCTAAAATAACTTGTTCAATAGTTACACGGTCTTTTTTTCTAAACCAAGAGATTTCCAGATCAATCCTACGTCCATCTTTAGTTAGTATATATGGTTCAGAACCACCTTTAGACGGATAGAAGTTTTCAATACGATGATAACTAATTTCTTCTTGACCTATAATCATAGTATCCTGCCCTAAACGAATAGAAGGGTTATTGGATCTAATGATCATAAATGATACACCGATACACACAAGGATAAGGATTGCAAATAGTAATTTTTCGAAAAGTGAACTTTGTACAAAATAGGCAATTATATCAAAAAACAAACTGATAATAAATACGGAAAATAACGCCAATATAATTAATCCAAAAATCTTGATAAAATAAAGTAAGGTTGGGCGATATTGTTTCATCTTGTTTTATTGTTCACTAACAATTTCTAATTCTGTTCTAAAAGCAACAAATTTACCCGCAAACTTGTTGGATTTAGAGCGAAGACGCTCTGCATCTTCTTCGTAATAGCGCTGCAGAGTTTCATTACTATCCGTAGTGTATTGTACCGAATAAGTGAAACCACCCATCTCTTCTTCAACTAATACTTTGCTCATTAATGCTTTGCTGAATTTTCCAGTGTCTAGCATTTCTGGAATATGTTCATTTTTCATCCAATTCAACCATTCATCATGAACTGTCTCCTCGATATTAATGGTTACATTGTATATATACATCTTTGTAAATCGTTCTTAGTAATTGGTAAGTAATATAGTTTACTTCTAATCGGACAAAGTTACAAAGAAGCTAAGACCTGTATTGAGTTTTGGATTGGTTTTTATTGAGAGTTTCTATCTTACTTTTATTGGATACGGTTAATTGCAGTAATTATATCTACCATAGATATGTGAATGCTCTTCCTATAAGGTGCAAAAATCAATCGGATACAATATTATTAACAGCGCATTATGTTTTGAAGAATAGTGCTCATTTTTTAATTGATAGCGTCTCCTCTCAATGTTCGATATTTCTTTCTGGCGTCTACGAAAAAAATACTATCAGCATGATTAAATATTAGTTTTTCATAGAGTTCTTTAGCTTTTTCGGGTTCGCCTAATATATTTACATATAATTCGGCAAGCCAGTAATAGGCATCATCTACAAGAATGTCATCATCATAGAATTCAATGATTTTAAGGTAATTAACCTTTGCTTTTTCGAATTCTTTTTCTTCTTCAAATAATTTTGCCTGTCTTAAAAATGCTTCATCCTCAATTTTTTCACCCTTATGATTAACTAAAATTTCTTCGTATTTAGCAATTGCTTCTTGATTTTTATGCTGAAAAGCTAACAAATCTGCTCTGGCAAAAATCTTTAATGCAGTTTGAGTCGAATCTTCTAATGAGTTATCACTAATGATAAGACTAAGTTCCATGGCATCGTTAGCGATCAATTGGGAGGTCGAAGATTTTAGTACATCTAATTGGGTTTGAGCCCAAGCAAAATCTCCTTTATAATAGCTCGTTTTGGCAACTTTAAATCGAGCATCTTGCGCCAAAAAATTATTTTTTAGTACGTTCTGTACCTGTGTGTAATAAATGAGTGCTTGATTAAATTTTTGATCTAAAACAAGAATGTCGGCAATTTTCATTTTCGCACGTGATGACTGAAAACGAGATAATTTTTCTTCGTCTAACAGGCGCTTTAGAAAATCAATAGCTTCCTGTTTTCGATCTTGATTAAAAGCCAGAAAATGCGCATAATTAATTTGCAATCCAATAGTTGCGCTGGACTTTCCATACGTGTCGAATACAACATTATATTGCTCATTAATTGCTTTGTATTCCTTTTTGTCCGCAAGATCAGTCTTCGCTTTCAGGATAATTTTATGAGCAGTTAACTTCATATCATTTCCTGCTGGAGCTTTAAGAATGTAATCCAGAATCTGAGTAGCAGATTTTATGTCCTTTGCACCAATAGCAATTCGGGCAAGACCAATAATACCTTGTAGACCTTGATCTTTTCGTTTGTAGATTGCTTTTTCTTGCACAAAAGCCTTTTTAAACTCCTTTTGTTGCACAAAGAGCCAACTTAGCATTTCGTTATAGATAATATCGGGATGCTGTTGTAGTCTCTTGATTAATAACCGTCTAAAAATAACATTGGCCTCATTTAGTGGATCATCTGTGATATATTGGCTAAAGTTACGTTGAACAATGTTCTTATGATTTGGTTGTAGCTGCACCAGAGAAAGGTAACTACTAAACATCTTCTCTAATTTACCTTGCTCTCCATATATTTTGGCAAGCTGTACATTAAAATTAGCACCAGGATTAGAAGCCATTCCTTTTTCAAATATTAAAGCGGCTTCATCTAGGAGATTGTATTTTTCAAAAGTTTTAGCAAGAGCATATGCTTCATTTGCGTTGTTGTTATTAAAGCTATTAATCGCTTTATCATAATATATTCTTGCTTTTTGTGTGTTTTCTTGAAATTCGTAATGATGTCCTAATTCTACCAATAATTGAGCATTATTAGGAGTTCTTTCAATTCGCTTTTGTAAAATTTCTTCTGCCTTATCAAACTGTTCTAATTGCTGATGAGATTCAACCAGTCCTAAAAGATAATTGATGCGATTAGGGTTTCTGTTATATAGCTTTTGATACACAGAAAGTGCTTTTTCATATTCACCTTGTTGCATATAATTTTTTGCCAGTTGTTCGGATTGACCAAACATAGGCATAGCAAAAAGAAAAGCTATGTACAAAAAAATAAAGCGCATGCTGCAAGTTTTTTTGTAAATATAGCAAAATGCACTTTGATATTGTGTTATCAAGACTGTTAAACTACTTGCAATCTCGTTTCTCTTAAGTAGGACTAGTCAATGTATTCGAATCCACAGTACGGCACTAAAACATCAGGAACTTTGATCCCCTTAGAAGTTTGATAGTTTTCTAGGATACCCGCTAATACTCTTGGCAATGCAAGCGAGCTTCCATTAAGGGTATGCGCCAATTGATTTTTACCGTTACTATCTTTGTATCTTAATTTTAGACGATTTGCCTGATAAGATTCAAAATTAGATACAGAACTTATCTCTAGCCAGCGATCTTGTGCAGTAGAGAATACTTCAAAATCATAGGTTAGTGCAGCTGTAAATCCAATATCGCCACCACAAAGTCGTAAGATTCGATATGGTAATTTTAAGTCATTTAGAATCTCTTTTACATGAGTTACCATACCATCCAAAGCTTCGTATGAATTTTCGGGTTTTTCGATGCGTACAATTTCTACTTTGTCGAATTGGTGTAAACGATTTAATCCACGTACATGAGCACCATACGATCCTGCTTCTCTTCTAAAACATGGTGTGTATCCAGTACAACAAATAGGTAAATCGCTTTCGTTTATCAATTCATCTCTAAACATGTTTGTAACAGGAACTTCAGCTGTTGGAATAAGGTACAAATCATCAGCAGTAACGTGATACATTTGCCCTTCTTTATCTGGTAATTGTCCGGTACCATAACCAGAAGCTTCATTTACCAAATGCGGAACCTGATACTCTTTATAGCCAGCATCTGTATTTTTATCTAAAAAATAGCTAATTAATGCACGTTGCAATCTTGCACCTTTTCCTTTGTACACAGGAAATCCAGCACCCGTAATTTTTACACCAAGTTCAAAATCAATGATGTCATATTTTTTAGCCAATTCCCAATGCGGTAAAGCTCCTTCTTCTAGCACAGGAATATCTCCCTCACGAAATATCTCTTCATTATCCTCATCGCTTTGTCCATCTGGAACAGAAGTATGAGGAACATTAGGAATGGTATATAAAAGATTAATAAGTTCCTCTTGAATTTCTGTCAATCGACTTGACAGATCTTTAGAACTTTCTTTCAGTTGACTTGTTTTTTCTTTTAAAATAGTAGCTTTTTGAGTTTCCCCATTTTTAAACAGCATCCCAATTTCTTTGGATAACTTATTAGAATCTGCAAGCGTATTATCTAGTTTTGCCTGAGTAGCACGTCTTTCTTCATCCAGTTTGATTACTTTTTCCAGTACTGGAGCTGCATCAAAATTACGTTTGGCTAATGCTTTAATATACGCTTCTTTGTTTGCTATAATTTGTTGTACAAGTAACATGATCTTTGTTTTGGGCGATTCCACTCGTTTCCTCGTGGTCAGGCTATTCGCTATATCCCAGAAAACAAGTTCTGGGGATGCCGCTGCTATCCTTATCGCAATGAAGGAGCAAATTTAAAGAAAAGAGTTGTTTTAGAACCTTGATCTATTGTAGAAATTTTCAAAATACTTTTTTTTACTACACTTGAGTAATGTAGTAGTTTGCGATTTATAAATATGCTCTATTTTTCATAATCGGCAAGGTCTTTTAGTAATTCCTTAGCTTCATTACTCTTAAAATAAGAGTTCTCAATTATAACATATAGTATTTGCTTACATTTATTTAAATCTTTTGTTTTTAAATATAACAGTGATTTGTACCAGTATCCTTTTTCAGAGTCAATTAGATCACTATTAATTAAACTATTTAAACTTACTTCTGCTAATGAATATTCGCCTATTTCCCAATGAGATATTGCCTTGTATACATATAAAGTACTATTGTCCTTATCTTTCTTTAGTAATTTATCAATATATAGTAGTGCTTCTGGATAGTTTTTATTTTTAAAATTGTTTTCTGCAAAAGCTAAATCGGGATCTACTTCATTAGGGTTTCTGCTAACTAAGGAAGGTAATTCGTAGGTACTATAATTTACATAGATTTCATCAATAGTATGTTGATTTTTTTGAGGGTAAAAATTAATTAGTATAACGAATAAAGCTGCTACCGCTGCAGAAAAGTATGCTAATCTTCTTATTGTATTCTTATTCTTACGCTTATGGTCAATCTTAGCTTTGTGAATTACTTGTTTTATTCTGTCTTCATTATTACGATATAATGTGGCGTATTCTCTTACTTCTGTTAAATCTATTTTTGAAGCATAACTCCATTCTTCTTCATTTAAAGTTTCTAAAAGTTGCTTCTCTAAAAGAAATTTTTCTCTAAGATTTTGATCATTAGCAATTTTATCTAAAAAATCATTTCGTTTCTTTTCCGAAAGTTGATTTCTTAAAAATTGTTCGATTAATATGTCTTCTTCTATACTCATAATTCTTTTAATGAATTATATCTACTATCTTTTTTAATTAATTCTACAAGGCGCTTTTTGCATTTAAATACCCGTTGTCGAACAACCAATTCAGATGAATATTCTGTGTTGGCAATAATCTCTTCGTAAGGTGTTTTTGCAAAAAAAAGTGTTAAAATCTCTTTACAATTACCCGTAATCTCTGCGAATTTTTCAATAAATAGTTCATGTCTCTTTTGCTCTATAAGAGCATATGAACTATCTATGTATTCATCATGTACTTCAACTTTTTCTAGATTTGTTACCCTTTTTTTATGAAGATTTAATTCTCTCCGCCATAAATTTTTGCAAATTGCCATTAAATAGGCGTCAAAACTACCAGAAATACTAAACTTTTCTTTTTTATATCGAATTATTATCTGAATCAGAGATTTTTGAAATATATCTTCTGCATCCTCAATATTTCCACTATTTCGAAGGATAAATTTTTTAATCGAAGGGAAGTTTTTGGCGTATATCTGAGTAATTATTTTTGAATCTTCTTTTACAAGTTCGCGTAGAAAAAAATTACCATCCATATTGAAATGTTAAAAGGCAAAAATAAAATTTTATACTTTTGCACGGGTAACTTTTTAAGTTTTTGTGAAGAATAGGGAAACAAAAAACATAAAAAATGAGGAAAAAATTTATTTTAGGAGTAGTAACATGTATGGTTTTCTTTGCTTGTCAACAAAACGATGAGCTTACAGAAATAGAAACTACTGAAGCAGAGAACACAAAAAATTTTGGTAGAAATGCTGGAATTCCAGATTTAACTTTTGTAGATGGTACTCCTGTCGATTATACTATTGAAGATATTGAAGTTTTGGTAATTTACGAACCTGGAACTACAGAAGCTGAAAAGGCACAGGTGCGAGCTAATAATGCCACAGAATATGGCCCAGTTCAGGTAACACCATGTCCATCAAATCCTAATGAAGAAACTTGGAGCTATAGAGATCTGGTGATTCATAATTGGGAGGATGCTCCATATCAGATATTAAATTACAAGGTAACTGATCCTATCTTAGATCCCGATATAGTTGAAAAAGCGGCGCTTCGTCGAATTGACTACAAAACATATGTTATTAGTGATCCAAGTTTTGTTTGTGATTAAATATTGTTAGTCAATAAAAAGAAATATCTTATCTATTTTTGGCTGCTTATAGGATGCATAATTCCTATAAGTGGCCAAAATTGTTATGTAAAATTTAAAGATCTTAAAGAGAAGAAAAAAGAGTTTAAAGTAGGAGAGATTAATGATCTCTTAAACTGTACAGCAGATACTACCCATATTATAGAAATTGCACATTTTTTTTCGGTACAGTATTACAAGAAAAAAAAATATAGCCTTGCTATAAAATATGCCAATATTGAGGTAAATCATTTCAATGATAAACAAAAAAGTACTGTTGCTTATGAAAATGCGCTATATAATTTAGGAAGATTTTATTTTAATAATAGAGAATTTACTAAGGGAGTTCGTTGTTTTAAAGATGTAATAGAAGCTAATATTACCCAAAATAAAGTGGCAAGATCCTATGGCGAGTTGGCTCAATATTATAGACGAAAAGGAGAGTTATATAAGGCGCTGGATTATTCTAAAAAGGGAATTTATTTATTGGAGACAGATCCAAATAAAAGTATCTCCTTAGAATCGAGTCTTTTATCATTATATATCAATACAACTATAATTTATGATGAATTAAGAACAAAATCCGCATCGTTAAACGGAATTGATTTGCTAAGACAAGCAGATAGTCTGATACAAAAAGAAAGACGATTGCTAATACAGACTAGGTTTTATTCATTAAATGCTGCCTATGCAAATTTATATGCTAATAAATATCTGAATGATTTTGATAAAGCTAAATATTATTATTTCCAAAATTTACGAAGAGCTATCGAACAGAAAGACTCGGCTGTAATTTCTAATTCATATGTTAATCTAGGAGAGTTGTATTATAATCATCAAAAGGATAGTGCGCTATTTTATCTACAGCGTAGTTTACTATTTAATAAAAATGATAAAATTCGAAAAGCTGAAAGCTATAGAAATATTTCCAATTACTTCAAAGAACAAGGAAATTATACATTAGCTTTAGAAAATATTAATAGCTCTTTGAGTTGGAGTTTTGGACAAAAAGGGAAGATTACTGACGATGGTCCTTCACAATTTCAATTGTTCGAAACAGCAGATAGAAGAGATGTCTTCAGAGCGATGCAAATCAAAATAAAAGTCCTCCACAAATTATACAAAAAAACCAAAGACCATAATTATTTAGAGCAGATACTAAGCACAGTATCTATTAGTGACAGGCTAGTAGCTATGATCATTGAAAATAGCTTTGAAATCAACACAAAATTACTTTGGCGGAAAGAAGCTTCTGAAATTTATGTTTTAGGGATACGAGCCGCATTTTTTTTGAAAGATGAGACTGCTATGTTCCGTTTTATGGAAAAAAATAAAGCCTTATTGCTAATACATGATATTAAAGAAAATACAATTCAATATGATTTGCCAAAAGAGTTACTTGATAAAAGAGTAACATTAAAGGAAAACATTTTAAACTTAGAGAGCAGAATACATCAGAATAAGGATTCCTATAGTAAGGAGAAAGATTCTTTATTCGAACTAAAAAAATATTACCAAGCTTTTAATGATTCTATTAATAAAGTAAATCCAAAGTATTTTGATAAAAAATTAAGAATAGAACCGTCTGCTCTTTCAGATGTAAAGGGAAAGTTAGATTCGGATACGGTAATTATTTCATATACCCTTGATGAACAAAATGTTGAAGAGAAAAGTGTATTTGGACTGGTTATAACACATAAAAATACATATAGTTTTAAAACAACAAATACCGATGATTTATTAGTTAATTTAGATCAGTATCGAAAGTTAATATCTAGACCTTTAAAAAAGAAAAAAGAACTAGTTTCTTTTAAGGACATTTCACACGCTATATACACGCAACTTTTTCCTGGAGATCATCTTAAAAAAATGATAAAGAATAAACATCTTGTGTTTATTCCTGATGTTGCTATGCAAAACATTCCGTTTGAAGCTTTTAATGTAAGTAAGGGATCATTAAAATATTTAATTGAGCAAAATGATATAAGTTATACGTATTCTGCGTCTTTTTTAGAGCATAACAGTAGAGCCAAAAGAAAGACGAGTGTTGATTTTATTGGATTTGCACCAATTCATTTTTCAAATTCGAATCTTCCTGCACTAAGAACTACCGAGGAAGAAGTTTTTTCAATTAATACTATTTTAAATGGAGAAGCATACTTGTCAGAACAGGCAAGTAAAGAAATGTTTATGAAAAAGAGCATGGACGCGAAGATTATACATTTGGCTACGCATGCAAATTCTGGAGAAAAGCCTGAGATTTACTTTTTTAAGGATACTATTAAACTTCATGAGTTATACACCTATAAAAATAATTCAGATCTTGTTGTGTTAAGTGCATGCCAAACCAGTCTGGGGAAAATTAATAAAGGCGAAGGGGTCTTTAGTCTCGCAAGAGGATTTTTTTATTCTGGAGCAAATACCGTTATTTCATCCCTGTGGAATGTTAATGATACTTCTACTTCCAGTATCATGAAAGACTTCTATGAGAGTTTAGATGCATCTTCCTCGAAAGTTAAAGCATTGAGCAATGCAAAACGCAAATATCTAAAAAAGCACTCATTGTCTGAGACATCACCTTATTATTGGGCTTCTTTTGTATTGATTGGAGATACAAATCAAACTTTTGAATACAACCTCACTCCATACTATATTATAGGTTTTCTGCTTATTATCTTCTTTAGTTTTATTTTTTTTAAAAAAAATGGGTAACAAATCATAAAAGTATGAAGAGTTATGAAAAATGAAGTTCATTTTGAAAGACTCGATACTACATGTTTGTAGCACTAATTTATGAGAGCAATCTGGTTTCTTAGGATAAAGAAGCACTGGATTTTCAAAAACAAAGTCATCTTTCTAATGTATCTCATTATAAACTTATATAAAAATTAGTTTTAGTTAAAGCTATTTTGTTTACGTATTGACACAAACCTTGAGTGTCATAAAATGTTCAGGGACTTAATCATTTTAAATTATTTACTTATGAAAAAATCATTGTTAAACTTAGGGAAAGCACTTAGCAAATCAGAACAAAAAGACATTCACGGAGGAAGAGGAGGTTTTGTGGCTTGCGGCTGTTCTTCGGATTATATTTTAGAAGGAGGAGAATACATAAACGGTAGCGAGTGTTCATTTGCTGCAAAAGGGACTGCTTGGGGAGATCCTTTTCCAGGAGGTCGTTGTTTAGGTAGTGTGCAAAACGGACAGTGCTGTGTTTAATAACAGGAGATGCATTATTAATAAATTAAATAACAATTTGTATAATGAAAAAATCAATTTCAGATTTCGGTAAAGCGCTAAGCAAATCGGAACAACAATTAATTAACGGTAAAGGCAATATCTATTGGTGTGCAGGAGGTAATTCACATACTACTAATCAATGGTGTCCCGTAAGATGTTTTATGGGGAATTGTCTTCTATAAAACAATACACAAGAGTCCTGAATCAGGACTCTTGTTTTTTTAGTGACTAAGATGTTTTATTGGTGTCGTTTTTCTCAAAAGAATTTTGTTTTTGTATTTCTTTAATAAAATGAGAAGGGTAAGCTCCTGTTTTTTTATGGAAGATTGAAGAAAAGGATTGGATACTATTAAATCCCACTTCTTTTGCAATAGATTCTATAGAGTAGCTTCTAAATTTAGCATCTGTTTTTAATCGTTCTACACAAAACTCAATTCGTAAATCATTCAGATAATTGGCAAAGTTTTTATTCTTAGTGGTATTGATGATTTTAGATAAATAAGTGGAGTTAGTTTTTAGTTTTTTAGCCACTTTGGCGAGAGTGATATCATTTTTTAGAAAACCTTGGTTCTTTTCAAAATTTTCTAGTTTTTTAAGGACATCTTTTGTGACTTCAACTGGTATTTCAATTTCTTTGGTTTTAGAGGTTTTTTTCTTCACATCGTTTTTAAGATATTGAATTTTTTTCTCAAAACTCAATTGATCTTTCAATCTCTTTTTTCTTTGATATAAAAATAAAATGGTAACAATTGTTAACGAGATAACGATGCTAAAAAGAATTAGTTTATTATAAGATGCATCACTATTACTTTCTATTTCTTGGATTAATCGATCTCTATCATTGATAAGTTTCGGAGTATCATATTTATTGATAATATCAATATTGAGTTTTCGTTGTTTTATACTAGAAATGCTATCAAGACTGATAAGTTTTTCCATAATTCTAAGCTGATTTGCTTGATCTCCAATAGATTTATAATGATCGATTAATAGAGGAAATGTACTTCTGTAATTATCAATATAATTGGAAACAGTAGTAATAGAATCTATTTTTTTAAGATATACAATAGCTTTATCAGGTTGGTCAAGTTTTAAATGTGTTTTGGCGATATATAAGTGACCTACTCGAATGTTTTGATAGCCTACATTTTTAGGCATTAATGCTACAGATTTAGATAAGGAATCTAAAGCAGTTTTATAATCCTCTTTAAAATAACTGGCAAGACCATAGCTTAATAAAATATTTGGGTAAGAGAATTTTACTCCCTGTGAAGTACAGAAACGGATTCCTTTTTTTGCATAAAAATGTGCAGAATCGGGTATTCTTTTTCTGTTATAAGAATCTGCTAATTGATGTAATGTACCAGAATAAAATTCTCCGTAGTCGTTTAGAGTATCCTGAGTCAAAATGTATTCATAGTTTTTTTGGAATGCTTTTAAAGCTTCATCGTGCCTGCCCAATTTGTTTTTTAATAAGGCAATGTTATGTTGCATCGCAATTTTAAAAAAAATATTGTTTTTTTCTTCAGCATAGGTCAATGCTATAATATACGAATCAAGAGCTTTGTCGTAATTCCCTAATCGATTATGCATTATACCTTTATAGGTATATCCTCTCATAGGGTAATATTCGTTACTATTTAGTTCGGTGAGTGTGATAATAGAATCAGAATATTTCAGACCTAAGGAATTATTATATTGATAAGTTTTAACAAAAAGTCGATATCCGTTGGCTATTTCTAAAGTATCTCTCTTTCTTTTTGCTTTTGATAAATATGTCTGTGCGATATTTTTCGCTTTAATAGAATCTTCAAAAATCAATTCGTTTACTTGCTGTAATTCATCAAACTCTTTTTGTAGTTCTTTAAAAGTTTTATGTTTTAACGAATCCTGATATTGCGATCGCTCTTGAAATAAAAATGAAAAAGGAATTAAATCATTAAATCCTTCTTTTCCATATGTGTTTAGGAGATTTAAAAAAATAGCCAAAAGAAAAATTACCCTCATAAATATCTTCTATTCGTGTCTAAAAATCACGCTATGATAGGTATAATTTTGATAAAATTAAACATCGAAGAGAGAATTTTGTAATACTTAATCATTTAGACACGGATGTTTTTAATGTTATTGTTTTTAGTAGGTTTAGACCGCTAATTAACGGTAAATAGTGTACTCAAAATTTATAAATTATTAGTTATTTTCTTTGTATTCAATGAGGATTTACTCATACATTTGACTCCGAAAAAAAAGTAATGCTATTTATGCAAAAAAAGAATTAAATGACTTGCCTGAACCAATGAGGAAATAAAATTCATGGTAACATTTTTCTTTTTAAAGACATTAATAGTAGGAATATACTAATTCATCACGAGGCTTTACTCAACAATAAAATTCACCACTTTATGAAAAAACTCTTTGTTTTTACACTGGCAATGGTATGCACTCTTGCCACTGCTCAGGAATTACCTGATGTTACTCCAATATCTCCAGAAGCAGCTTCTATTGCTAAGTACGGACAAGTTCCAGTAGGTTTATTTACTGGCACTCCACAAATTAATGTTCCAATCTATACCTTTAAGTCTGGATCATTAACAGTTCCAATCAGTCTTAATTATAGCTCAAATGGTATTCGTGTTGATGAATATGCATCGTCTGTAGGATTGGGTTGGAACCTTTCTGCAGGAGGCGTAATTACTCGATCGGTTAATGGTCAAAGAGACGAAAATCAATATGTCCCAGCAAAGGATGTGAATTTGGATTCAAGTGTAAATCAATACAATTTTGTAGTAGCTGCAACTGGATCTGGAAATAACGCAGTAGATACCCAGCCAGATATTTTTTCGTTTAATTTTAATGGATATAGCGGTAAGTTTTATTTGGATGATAATTCTTCGTCATTTTGGAGCAGAAATGTAGTTTTTTTGGAGCCATCTCCTTTAAAAGTGGAATTGTTAAATGTTCATCCAGAAACTCATTTTAAGATAACAGATCCTAGCGGAGTAGTATATTACTTTGGTGGCGAAAATGCTATTGAAAAATTTAGATACGATGCAACTAATCAAGCAGGTAATCCTGAGATTCCTGCAAGTGTGGCTTCAGCTTGGTACTTAACCAAAATTATACATACATCAGGAGAAGAAGTTTTATTTTCTTATCAAACAGGAGGAAGCATATATAAAAATAGTATTTCACAAAGTGTTACAAGAGAAGATAGATTAATAAATTATCAAGGATTGCCTAATTATTGCGCACCAGGAACCAGTGACACGGCTTATTTAAATATTGCTATTGGGAACTTTTGTTATGTGTCAGAAATAAGCTCTTCTAATTCAGGAAAGGTATTGTTTACGTATTCGCAAAAAGCAAATATGCCCGACAATTTCAAGAAGTTAGATAAAGTAGAAATTAGAGATATACATAATACTAATATTAAAAGCTTTGATTTAACGTATTTAATTACCGAGGCTACAGGACCAATAAATCAAGATATAACTCAAGAAGAATATTATAAAAAAAGGTTCTTTCTTTCTTCTGTTTTAGAAAAATCAAATTCAGGAGAAACCGATATAAATCCTTATGTATTCGAATATGATCATCCTGACGAATTACCTTCTCGTTTTTCTTACGCACAAGATTATTGGGGGTTTTATAACGGGAAAAATACAAACAGAAATTTGATAGATCAGAAATCCATTGATAAGATTTCGGGAAATTTTGTGTTGTATAATGCGCTTAATGATTTTGAAGCAGCTGATCGATCTCCAAGTCCAGATTATACAAAAAAAGGAATATTATCTAGAATTATATATCCAACTAAAGGAAGCAATAGTTTTTCTTATGAAGGACATGCTTATTATGGACCAGTGACAATAGATCCTCCGAATACAGTGCTTAGAGCAGAAGTGAATAATCCCTCTGTAATGAGTAATAGTTTAGAGATTCATGATGTAAAATATGCTCATGAAGGAATAGTGTCTTTTACCGCTAATCTTGATGATTTTGTTGGAGATATTAATGGTGGAGATAATCCACTTGATTTTAATATCGCTGAGATTCGAATCTATGATATTACCAATGGTACTCCAATTTTACAACCTATTTACTTTACTTCTGATATTAATTTCTGGAATCCTTTTACCACGCCTTATGGAATTAATAGCACTAATTTTAATGATAATGTTATAGTAAAACTAGAGAAGGATCATGACTATCGTTTTGAAATAAGTTTAGATTCACATTATAGTATGTCTCATATACAGTTATCTTATAAGGATGCGGTGCCAACAGTAGTTCAACAAAATATTCCAGTAGGAGGATTGCGTATTGCAGAAGTAAATACATTGAATGGAGAGGGGAAAACAGAATTTAAAAAATATCATTACGGAGATTTGAATTGTTTGGATTGTGATTCAGGGAGTGTCATTGCAAGAAATATAGAACCTTTAATTACTAAATCAGAAAAAGTCTTTTGTCATTTTACCGTATTTAGTGGATGTGTTTCTGTAGAATGTGGTACTACTACCTTATCTTCTAATACAGCATTTTCTTTGTTTGGTACACAAGGATATCATATTGGATATCGAAATGTAATTGAAGGATTTGGAGAGAATTTTGAAGGAGGAGCCATTGAGCATCAGTATGAAGGAGATTTTAGTATAGAACCTAATGTTGCAGTACTTGGAGAGTATATTCCTGGATTACCCTATAGTACGTTTTTTGGATTTGGAAGAGAGTTGAAGAAAATATGGTATGCGAAAGAAGAGAATCAGTTTATCAAGATTCAGGAAATTAGTAATGAATATACACATAGATCTGACTTAGATAAGAATACAACGGTTTATTCAGTTAGACAGAGAATGATTCCAGTACCAGAATACACCTATGTTTCTGATCCAGAAAATTTTACAGTTGAAAACCGATGGTTTGAAATCAGTCAGTATACTTTAAAACGTCAATGGCATACAATGAGTAAACGTATCTCTGTAAATTATGGTCGTAATGGAGAAAACCCGATTACTACTACAGAGAATTTTTTCTATGATAATTCCCAACATCTACAGCAAACTAGAACAGAAACTACCAATAGTAAAGGTAGATTGATCAAAACCCAAATGACCTATCCTCAGGATATTCCTATAGCGAGTAGAACAATAGCAGAACAAAAATTGGTTGATCTTCATCAAATTGCGCTGCCAATTGACGTAATCACTTCAGAAAAAGAAGGAAGCGCTACTAAGACAACATCTAATGTGCATACCGAATACCATGATTGGGGTAGTAACCTAATACTTCCTAAAGAGGTAGCAACATCAAAAAAGACAAATGCTTTAGATCTAAGAGTGACGTATAATTCATATGATTCATACGGAAATCCTCAAGAAGTGTCTAAAGCAAATGGAGCTCCTATTGTATATATATGGGGATATCATCATCAATATCCAGTCGCCAAATTAGAGAATATAACCTACGATGAGATACAGAGTTATGTAGCAGATATTCAAACCAAATCGGATGCAGATATTGATCGTACGATTGGAAATCAGGGAACAGAAGGTGCTTTACGACAAGCATTAGATGATTTGCGAAATGCATTACCTGATGATGTGATGGTAAGTACCTATACCTATGATCCTATGGTTGGAGTAACCAGTATGACAGATCCTAGAGGATATACCATGTATTATGAGTATGACGAGCATCTTCGATTGCAATATGTAAAAGACGAAGATGGCAAATTGATCTCAGAAAATACATATCACTACAAAAACTAATTCAACCAAAAAGTAAGAAGACATGCAAAACAAACTATATATAATTGTATTCCTGCTATTGGTAGGATTTACAGCACAAGCACAGATCACTGATGAACCAATAGATGGTGGCGGTGGTACTACCCGATACTACTATGATGGTGATAATGATAATTATGGGAATCCAAATTCTAATTGGCTAAGTTCTCCAGCTAATGGATATGTGCCTAATAACACAGATTGTAACGATAATGATGCAGGAATTAATCCCACTACCAGATGGTATAGAGATGTTGATGGAGATGGTAGAGGAAGAACAAATCCGTATGTAATTCAATGTGTTCAACCATCTGGATATGTACGATACAATGATGACATTGATGATACTAATAATTTAATTACTCACATTACACCTCAGACCTTTTATAGAGATGCAGATGGTGATGGTTTTGGAGACCCTGCTGTAACAACATATCGCAGTGTTAGGCCAAGTGGATATGTAATCAGTAATAGTGATTGTAACGATAATAACGCTTCAATTAACCCTAATCTAGTATGGTATCGCGATGCAGATGGTGACGGATGGGGAAATAAGAATGTTACTAAAATACAATGTACAAAACCATCTGGCTATGTGAGTAATGATGATGATATCAATGATAGTGCTAGCCTGATTACCAATATTACTCCTCTAAATTTTTATAAAGATGCTGATGGAGATGGTTATGGTTCACCAGCTGCAAGTGATAAAATATATGCTAGTGTACAGCCTGCAGGGTATGTAACAAATAATCAGGATTGTTGGGATAGTGATGCTGCTATAAACCCTAATACTGTATGGTATAAGGATGGTGATGGAGATGATTTTGGAACACCAGGAACTACCTTTACGGGTTGTGATCAACCTTTAGGTTATGTATATAACAATAGTGATTGTAATGATAGTAATGCAGCGATTAACCCTGATACGGTTTGGTATAGAGATGTTGATGGAGATGGTAGAGGAGCCACTGCTCCTATAAAGACACAGTGTGTTCAACCATCAGGTTATGTTTTTTATAATGATGATCTTGATGATAATAATGTCTTAATCACCAATATTCCTCCAAGAAATTTTTATAGAGATATTGATGGTGATGGATTTGGTAATCCTAATGATACAAAATATCAAAGTGGACCACCAAGTGGATATATCCCAGTTTCAGGAGATTGTAATGATACTAATGAAGATATAAACCCTAATACATATTGGTATGAGGATTCGGATGGAGATGGTTGGGGAAACCAGAATGTTACACAGAGGCAATGTACGCAACCATCAGGATATGTAGCTAATGATGATGATCTTGATGATAGTACGGAGTTTATTACGAATATTACACCGAGAAGTTTTTATAAAGATGGAGATGGAGATGGATATGGATCTCCTGCAGTCAGTGATATTGGAAACTTTAGTTTTCAACCTGATGGTTATGTAACTAATACAGATGATTGTGTTGATGATAATCCTGAGATTAATCCTGATACAATTTGGTATTTGGACGGAGATGGGGATGATTGGGGTATTAATACCGTTTCTGTACAGCAATGCGATCAACCTTTGGGTTATGTAATTAAAAGTGGAGATTGTGATGATGATGCTGAAGAAATTAATCCTGATACAATCTGGTATCTGGATGCTGATAACGATGGTTTTGCTATTAGTACGATCAATCAATGTACATCTCCAGGAATAGGGTATACTCGTAATGTATTGTTAATAACGGATTGCGATGATGATAGCCCTGAGATTAATCCTGATACGACCTGGTATCTGGATGCAGATGGCGATGGTTTTGCAATTAGTACCATTAAGCAATGTACATTACCAGGAACGGGATATACACGTAGTATATTACCAATTACAGATTGTAATGATACTAGCTCAAACATTAACAGTAATACGATTTGGTATGCAGATATCGATGGAGATGGTTATGGAGACCCTAATGGATCAACCCTACAACAATGCACGCAACCTGTTGGATATGTGTTGAATAATACGGATCAGTGTCCTAATGATGCAAGTTTGCAACAAGGCTGCCAATCCACTTCTGATGGGTTGAGTTTATCGAACGAAAATTATGTATTTTCTAGATCGTTTCAGCAGGAGATGTCTTCATCGGATCAAATAGATGCTAGTGATGATGTGATCGAGAGTGTAACCTATTTTGATGGATTAGGACGTGCGAAACAACAAATAGCAATCCAAGCAGCTCCTAATCAACATGATATTATTACGCATATGGAGTATGATGTATTGGGTAGACAAGTGAAATCACATTTGCCTTTTTCCAGAAATACGCCTGCTGGTAGTTATAAAGCCGTGGATATCATCAATGATATCAATACCTATTATAAATCTACCTATGCTAATGACTTTGAAGGTGTTCAAGCCAATAATGCTGATTTTAATGCCTATTCAGAAAGTGTGTTTGAAAATTCACCGCTAAATAGAGTTGTAGAACAAGGTGCGCCAGGTACAGCTTGGAAAGCAGATCAGAACAGTGATACAGATCATACGATCAAGTTTGATTGGAAATCTAATAGTGTAGATGAAGTGCTACGTTTTGATGTGACTTTTAAGTATAATAATACAGAAATACCTGAGCTGATTAAAAGCGAAAACAACTATGCTGTCAATGAGTTGTATGTAACCATCACCAAAGACGAAAACTGGAAACCAGCAGATGGTAATAATCATACAACTAGAGAGTATAAAGACAAGCAAGGTAGGGTTGTTTTAAAAAGAACCTATAATGAAGGAATTGTACACGACACCTATTATGTGTATGATCGATTTGGGAACCTAACCTTTGTGATTCCTCCTAAAGTAACGGTAGCAGATGGTGTATCGGATACTGAACTTGCCGAATTATGTTATCAATATCGATACGATAAACGAAATCGACTGATAATAAAGAAAATCCCAGGAAAAGGAGAGGAGTATATCATATACAATGCATTAGATCAACCTGTATTGACACAAGATGCAAATCAAAGAAAAGTAAATTCTGGAAAACTCTATGACTATTGGTTGTTTACCAAATACGATGCACATGGCAGAGTTGCTTATACTGGTAGAATTACGAATAATGCCAATCGTAATATATTGCAAAGTAGAACACAATCCACATCCTATAAACAATATGAGTCTAAAAGTACCACTCCTTTTACAGTGTATGGAGTAGATGTGCATTATACCAGAGCAGCATACCCAACCAGTATGCAAAATATATATACGATAAATTACTATGACACCTATGATTTTGATATTGTAGGATTGGTAAATCCAGGTGTGGTATATGGAGAAACTATATCAAACCGCACAAGATCGTTGCCTACAGGTACTAAGGTACGTGTGTTAGATACCAATGATTGGATAACTACAGTAACCTATTATGATAGTAAAGGAAGGCCCATCTATGTAGCCAGTAAAAATGAATACCTCAATACCATCGATATTGTGGAAACCAAACTGGATTTTGCGGGCAAGGTAGTAGAAACCAAAACTACACATACCAAAGGGAACAATGCGTCCATTGTAACGATTGATACCTTTACCTATGATCATGTAGGTAGGTTGCTAACACAAGTACAAAAGATCAATGATCAGACAAAAGAACAAATCGTTAGTAATACCTATGATCCGTTAGGGCAATTGATCAGTAAAAAAGTTGGCGGTATTTCGACTCCACTTAGTGCAAGTGAAGGCGGATTACAAACTGTTGATTATACGTACAACATACGTGGTTGGTTAACGCAAATCAATAATCCAGATAATTTGGGCAATGATTTGTTTGCTTTTGGGATCAATTATAATACAACGACCGAAAACTTAAATGCAGAGAAGTTGTATAATGGTAATATCAGTGAGACCATCTGGAAAACAGCCAATGATAATACAAGGAGAGCGTATGGATACCAATATGATGCACTAAACAGAATCAAAAACGGAACTAGTAATGATGGTAATTATAACTTATCGCAGGTTAGTTATGATAAAGTAGGAAATATTCTATCCTTAGATAGAAAAGGGCATATCAATGAAGGAGCAACAAGTTTTGGTAATATGGATTTACTATCATATACCTATGATGTAGGAAACAAGTTGCTTAAAGTAACAGATACCGCTAATAAAACCTACGGTTTTAAAGATGGCACGAATACCAATGATGATTTTGAGTATGATGTTAATGGGAATATGATCTTAGATCGTAATAAGGGGATCACAGAGATTACCTATAACCATCTGAATCTACCAACTAAGGTTTCAATTGACAATAGCCAAACATCTGGTAATATTGAGTATATTTATGATGCCACTGGAGTAAAACAGAAAAAGATTACGACAGAAGGAAGTTCTTTAACAACAACGGAGTATGCTGGTAATTATATCTATAAGAATAGCATGTTAGAGTTTTTTAATCAACCAGAAGGGATAGTAGAAAAAGAAACTGATGGGTATAAATATGTTTACCAATTCAAAGATCATCTAGGTAATATAAGACTGTCTTACAAAGATGCCAATAAAGATGATAGCATTACCCAAGATGAGATTGTACAGGAAAAGAATTATTATCCGTTTGGACTCAAACATAAAGGGTATAATAACGTGATTTCAGGAACGCAAAATAATTTTAAAACGTTTAATGGTCAAGAATTAGAAGAATCTCTTGGTTTAAATGTATATGAAATGCCTTTGCGTTTTTATGATCCAGCCATTGGTAGATGGAATAGACCTGACCCAATAACACATTTTGAATTATCTCCATATAATGGAATGGATAATAATCCAATAAAAGGTTCTGATCCAACTGGAGCTGATGTTATAGAAATAGAAGGAGGATATAAATTTACAGGTGAAGATGCACAAGCTGCGTTTTTAGCACTTACATCTGGACCTGGAGATAAAGATAAAAAGAAGAAGAAAAAGAAAAGAAATAGTACTCCAGACGCACCTCCTACAACGGGTAGTAAGTATGCTCTTATGGGGGCAGGATATGCATATGCTTATTCACAAAATCTATATCAAAGAGAGGCTGCTAGGCAAGGAAGAGATTCTCTTACCGAAGAAGAAATGGATCAGATTGATATTGACCAAGGTGGATCTGCATTTGACATGCTGTTTACAGTTGGAGGAGGAACAAAAGGTCTGTCGTGGTTATATAGAACGCTTTTTGCTAGTTCTAAATTCAGTAAACTTAAGTACGCAGGCAAGTATGGTTTTGATTCTTATAACAAGTTAAAAAAGCTAACGGCTGGGAAAGGTGTTGAAGTACATCATTTGTTGGAACAGCGATTTGCAAAAGTTTTAGGACTAAAACCGGGTCAGATGAAATCTATAGTATTATCTCCTTCCGAGCATCAAGCATTTACTAATGCATGGAGAAAAGCAATTCCTTATAGTAATTCTAGTTCTGCTATAAATACGGCAACAGCAACTAAAGCCCAAATACAACAAGCTGCTCAACAGATTTATAAAAGTTACCCAGAAATACTTAAACAATTAAAATAATTGTGTAATATTTGGATTATGAAAATAAAACATCGAATAAGCAATAATTGGGAGTCAAACCAATCTAAAATTATGCAAAAACATGGTTTTAGTGTTGAAGGATTTGACTCAATCGAAATAGAGGAGAATAATGTTTATTTTGAAATAAAACCTTATTTAGATAAATGGAATGCAATGGATATAAGATATCCAGAGTTTACAAAAAAAGAAATTAAAGATTCATTATTGTCTGCTAAAAATGGGAGTCACAATCATGGGTATCCAATGCCTGATGATGATTTAGGTTATTTAAACTTAACTTATGATTTAACAAATTATTGTGAATCTTGTGGGATAGGTTTAAAACAAAAAGATTCTTTTAGAATTAAAAATACTCCAAAAGAAGGTAAGAAAAGGATGTTTCAATTAATATGGGTTAATGATGAAATTTTTGTAGACACCTCATTGTTTAATGAAGTCTTTAAGCCTCTAGGAATTAAAAGTAAAAAGGTATTAAAATATAAAAAGGAAATTGCGTTTGAAAATGTAGTCCAACTAGTAATTCCAGAAACTGAAGAAAATTTAAACCTCAAGGATAATCCTAAAGAAGACTGCTGTGAGTGTAATAATTGGAAGTATCAGCCAATGCCTCAAGGGTTTTATCCTAACTATTTAAATACTATTGCTCCTATTTTTAAAAGCAAAGAGTATTTTGGTAGTGGGGCTTCAGCCTTCAAAAGAATTTTTATTGTAAAAGAGTTAAGAGATAAACTTATAGAATTAAAAATAGAGAAAATAAATTGGTACGTACCCACAAAATAGTTTTATTACTAGCATTGATATCTTTTACCTTTAATACTTTTTCTCAAGAAATAGTTTTTGAAGGAGAAATAGTTTATGATTTTCATTTTAAAGATAAAACAGGAAAAATGACTGAATCTGCTTCTAAAAAAATAATGGGAACAGAGCAATCATATTTTTTTAAAGAAAATAATTATAGGTCTGAAATGAATGGAGAAATGAATTTCACTCAATTTTATCATGGGACCGATACATTGTATTTCTCAATGAATAATTCAAATGCAGTTTTTTATACTGATTGTAGTATTCCTGATGATAAAGTTTTATCATTTAAGATTAAAAAAGCAAACAAAACGATAAACAATTATATTTGTGATTTACTTGAGATTGTCTCTGAAGCAGGGACTACTTATTACTATTTTTCTGAACAATTAAAAACTAGTCCTACCTTTTTAAAAAATCATAAAAAAGGACTTTGGTCTTTCTTCCTAGATAAGACAAGAGGTTGTTTACCAATTAAGATTATAGCTGATTATAAAAGCTCTAAAATGGAAATTTCTATAAAAAAAGTAGAAGAAAAGAAGTTAGAGGATTTTATTTTTGAAATACCGAAGGGTTTACCCTTAATAGAAAATCCTAATTAATCTGAAGATGAACATGGTCGTCGTGTCTTACGGCACGACAGCCATGAAATCTTATTTTATTGTTTTGTAAGTTCATTCTTGTTTTTAAATGTGGTTCAATAAAAATCTTTCCTGTACTTTTTTCTTTCAACATTAATTGAATCATTGATTTAGTTCGATTTGAATCAAAAACCATATCGTCTTTATTCCATTGAGGTACAAATTTATCTAAAATACTATATTGCCAAAAACCCTTATTTTCACAATTTTTAGGAGCGTTATATTCTCCGTGTTTAGGTTCTTCAAAAACTCCATATCCCATAAATGAAGGTGCTTTTCGATTTAACTCATCTCCTAATTTGTTCTTATAGAAAAAAGCAACATCTAATTTCTTGCCATCATTATGGCTTAAATGAGGAAGTAATGGAAATCCATTATAAAAAGGGAAGTTAGCATCTAAATAACTTAAAATTGTATTTGGATATTTCTTACTCATCTTCTTTGCCACACTCTTTATATTTTGTTTTAATTCAGGTCTAACATAATGCCTGTTCAAAACACAAGTCATTATATTTAATGGTTTTAGATTTTTATTTGAGAATACAGGCAAAGCCTCTCTACCGTAACTTTTAGCTATTGGAGGAACAATAAGAATTGAAAAGAAAAAATACACTACAGTAAAAATGCCACAAAAAAATAGTTTTCTATTTAAACGTATCTTCTTTATAAGAGATATTTTAATAACTAGAGATATTATATATACGACTCCACCTACTTGAGTAATAGCAGTTAATAATAATATCAATATTATATGAATTAGAATTTTTAGTATTTTCATAATCTATTGCAATAACGTAAAATCTTAATTAAAATTTCAATAAAAAACACCTAAGCTGTCGGTGTTGAACTTGATTTATATGGAACATTAAAAAGTAGCTTCGATTCTTTTTTTGAAAGCTCAAAAAAGAGAATTGATAGGATAAAATCTGAAGGGAATGATTCTATTGAAAATATAGAAAGCTTTAAAAAAGTATTTAAACAGAGGGAAGGAATAACAATATCATCAATACATGGAGTAAAAGGTGCAGAATATGATACCGTTATCGCTTTTGGAATTCTTCAAGGATATGTTCCTCGCATACACCATATGCAATCTGGCATAGCCCAGCGATGATGTACATTTCTCAAAGGGCGGGAATCGAGCGGTAGCGAGATGTAGCAATTTGAGTTCACCTTTAGGTGAATTGTACATCATCGGTTTGGCTATGCGCAGTGTCCCGAAGGGCATTGAGTATAGGTGTTGTTGTGCGTAGTTTATTATTTTTCTATTGAATTTTCATATTCTTTTAAGCATTCATCTAATGGCTGACCTTTACTATGAATACACTCACAAAACTGAAATCCAGCAGCTTCATTTTTAGTATTCTCAAATTGCTTTTTACAATCTGACAATGAATTTCTTGGCATTACATCATATCCAAATAGAGCAAATAAAATTGTTAGAGCAACGGTAATAACTACTCCAGAGAAAAACAGAAATGGAAATTTTGTGCTGTATTTCTCTGGTTTCAGGACTATTCCAATGTCTGAGAATTGTCTAAAGGGTAAGATGTATCTTAATCTATCATAGTTCCATACAAGGAGATACAAATTGGCAAGAACCATTAAAGGAGAGGTCACAATAGAACCTTCAAAACGAATTGCATAGGACAGTAACCAAATATTTACAATAATTGGAAAGTAAAGCAATGCGCCCAAAGTCACAGTTCTAGGTATTAGCAACAAAACAGCTGCAACAACCTGAGCAATTCCAATGAATGTATAATAATAACCTGTGTGATGTAATGCTTCCAAATAAGCACCCATTGGATGAATATCTGATAAGCCACTTGCGAATCTTTCACCCAAAATTTTTACCATTCCAGCAACGATAAAAGCATAGGCTAATGACAATCGACAGAAGATTGAAAACAACCAATACCATCTATTACACTTTATTTTGAGATAGAATTGTTCGAATGTTGGTATCGTGTTCAATTGATTGATGTTTCTTTAATTACGCACAACGGACTTGTGTATGGAACGTAGCGTGTAAAAAGACACTAACATTTCGGATTAACACAGAGCCGAATTTTTATATTTTGTTTTTAATTTTTATATTTTTAAAAGCCAAATTAAAAATTTGGCAGTCTTTGTAAACAGTCATAAACCTTTTGTTTTAGCACGTATTAGCTATGTTTTATACACCTTGTTGTGCGTTCGTTTTTTTTAAGCCTATTTTTTCGAATATCCATAAATAAATATGCCTTTTTCAGTTTCCTCATGTTCAATTAACTTCCCTGTAGCTAAGCACTTTTTCAATTTATTCATTTCTTGATTCTCAATTCTTGGTTCTAAAATTTCATTTCGATTACTCCTTTCATAAATTCTTTGAGAAGGAATGAAAATATATTCTATTTCTTTTAATTCACAAGTTCCCCAATACTGTTCAAGATATTTTCCATTTATAAAATCAGTTTTATCTGGTATAGAAAAGGAGCGTAATTTTTTATCAATTAAAAATTTTACAAATGTCTCATAATCACAATCAAGATCCTTTATTTTGGAGAATAAATATTTCCATTTAGTGTCATTCATAAAACTTGTTCTTTCAGCAATTTCTTTGCTTAGCTTTTTGTTATATCTAATGGAGAACTTATTTTCTTCACTCATATTTTTTATTCCATTTTCAATTTCTGACTTTAACAATGGAGTTTTTTTCTAATGACGCACAACGTTCCGGCTAAAATGCCGTGCAACGGTTAGGTTGGTTGGACATGCATTTTAGCCATTGTTGTATGTTCGTTTTTATTCAGAAATATCTATTATTTCTAGGTTTTGTTCAATTATTTGCCTTTTAGTTCTTCTTTCATTTTCTCTAATAGGAAATATTGATTTTGCTAATTTGTCTACCAGATCGTTTTCGTTTTCTTGCGAAATAATTAAATGAATTGTATCATTTCCCTTTTTCCTATAATCCATTTCATTTAAACACAACCTGATTATTTCAAATTTCCAACGCTCTTCCATATCTTCAATTTCTTCTAACACCAGTAATGAGTTATTTTCAGAAATCCAACCCCTATGAAAATCCCAAATAGCATTCCCATTATAACTCTTTGATTCATACCAAGGTTTATAAAGCTTCATTTTCTTCATACTATCAAAGTAATCATCAAATAATTTCATTTTTGAAGGAAAACGATATGTTTCGTAATTTGAAAGTCGGATTAATTTAGTAACAAAGTTCTTTCTTTCAATCTCTGTTTTACCAACAATTACTAGATGTTTTTTTTTCAATATTTCTTTTAGATTCTCCACTTTATAGAATGACACACAACGGTTGTGTGTATGATTAGTTGCGTGTTTTAAGCACTAATGTTAGTAAATAAATCACAGATGAAAGTCGGCAAGGACTTTCGTAAGTAAGCTAAAACCAGCAATTAATTATACACGTTGTTAGCAAACGTTTCAGTTGTTTATTCTTTTATAAATTTAATTGTGTTTCCATCTTCAAATTTTAAAAAGTATATCCCATTATTTAAGTTTTGAACGTCAATTTTTTCATTTTTAGAAATTGTTCCTTTTTTTGTTTCTGCACCTAGAACATTATAGATTTTATAGTTAGCAGTTTTAGTTAAACCTGAAATTTTAATAAAATTAACTGTTGGATTAGGAAAAATATTTAATGCAGGTTTTTCATTAAAAGAGTTAATGGATAAAGTGCCATTAATGCCTACTAATTTAATATTATCTATACCACTAAAATCTGCACTACCGTCTTGTATAGCTTTAATTCTTAAACGAACAAATGAAGTACCATTAGGAATAACTGTGTTAACAGTTGTCCATGCTAATGTGCTTTTATTCAAATCAATTCCTCCAACAGTACCGTCGTTTGCTGTGTTGTCTGCAAAAGAAGATGTGTTGTCTAAAAGAATTTCATATTTAATAAAATCAGAAGAATCAAATCCGTTTGTAAAATAGTCGAAGCTTAAGGTCATATCAGTTAAGTTGCTAACGTCAATAGCTTCAAAAGTAATTGTGTGATAAAACGAACCACCACCGTTAGTATTATTTAAATCTTGTGTGCCAAAAAACAAATTACCGTCACTTGGGGCATCAATATCACCTGTGAATTCTTCTATTACTCCCCAAACATCTTCTGAACCACTAACAATTAAATGACCTTCAGTATTGTAAGTTGTAGGATTTAGTGTGAAATCCCAATTGTCTGAAGTTGCAGATTCAAAAGATTGAGCAAATTGAGTTGATTGCGCATTTGATAGTGTAATTCCTAAAAGGAACAAGGTGTAAATAGTAATTGTTTTTTTCATTTGTTCGTTGTTTTAATTGTTAAATTTGGTTTTAATGTTTGCTAACGTTTAATATATGTGTCGTAGCAGAGCAAAATGTTACCTTACTTTTTGATTTTTCTGCGCATTGGTTGCTAACTTTTACTTTCTGCAAACATTGCGCCTTACCAAATATACAAGAACCAT
>NZ_JARYGY010000008.1 GCF_029906345.1 Aquimarina mycalae
AAAAAGAAAAAAACAATAATATTTTTTATACTTTTATAATCACAAAACCGCTCTTTTTAGAACCTGTTTTACTATGCGCAATTTAAACAGGAATGGATGGGTCAAATTCATAGGAATCTCCACCATGTAAGCTAAACTTTAATGTTAGATATTGACCAGGCTTATAACTGAACATTTCATGAAATTCATATGGGACATCAAAAGATACAGAAACCGAATCTTCAGTTTCTTTTTTAACAGCTGATACTTTTAATTGATAGAATTTACTCATTGTCTATATGTTTTTCTATCCATTCTTTTACGATACTTTGAAATTTACTTACTGCATACTCGCCTCTTTTGGCTTGTGCACCTATACTAAACATTGGAGAGCTTAATGATTTTTGTTGCTGCTCGCAAGCATATACATCCTCAGCCATAAAATCTCCAGAAGCCATTGGATCGTTTTTATCGCCTTCATATTTTCCTTTGTTACCATATTTTTTCCAGATCTTACTTTTTGCAGATTTTGAATATTGTTTGTTGAACTCCCAATCGCTTACATTCATCAATTTTGTTCTTACAACAATTAAAGTCTTGTTTGGAGCTATAGGAATTAGATGAAATGTATTCCAACTACTTTCTCCCTCAGTAATACCGATATTGGGAAACAACCAAGGTACGTAGGCTCCAATTTTATCCTCTGGAACTGAACTTATTAAAGGATATGGTGAAGCATTCTTTAGATCAGCCATGTAATCTGCAACCAAAGGCTCATAAAACCAATAATGTGGACCTGCCCAACCAAAATCTGCCTTGGAATGATCGTACATATTTAAAGTACCTTCATGTAGATGTGCTAAATGATAATGGTCAATATAGTTCTCTACAATAATTTTCCAGTTTGCTTTTACTTCTTTGATATAGGCTGGTTCTCCTTTGACTTCTGAGTATTCTACTAATTCTTCTACAATATGAGGGCCAAGATAAGGTTCAACTTCTCCAAAAAAGTTCATGATACTGGGAGCATCTTTTTCGGGATGAACAAACAACATTCCCTTAAAAATATCCACGGATGCTTCGTGTAGATTTAATCCACAATCGTGTAATTCTTTATTGCATAAATCAGGAAATTCCTCTTCTTTCTTTGGGATGCTTATTAATTTTCCTTCCAAATCATAAGTCCAATCGTGATATGGACAAGTAATCGCTTTTTTACCTTTCCCAACAGCCCGCAATAATTGTGTGCCACGATGGCGACACATATTATGAAATGCTCGCAAACGATTATCGCGACCTTTAACAATAAAAATGTTATTGAGACCAGCCTGAACAGAGATAAAATCGCCTGGATTTACAATGTCTTCAATCAAACCTGCAAATTGCCAGGTTTTACTAAAAATGTGCTCCATTTCTAAGTCAAACCAATCCGTAGAAGTATATGCAGATACAGGGAGTTCGTGCATCATGGATGTATCTTTTTTCATAAGTCATTTTTTGAAGTGGTTGGCATCCAATCGGGAGGTTTAACAAATACCAGTAATTTGTTTTTAAATCCATTCACGCTATTAATTTTCTTTATCAATCTGTTAATTCCGTGAAAGAATACCTTTAAAGGATTGTTTGAGTTTATAGGTTCTGAAATACCATATCTAACAGTTTCAACTTCTGGCTCGAATGTACCGAGCATTCTATCCCAAATTATAAAGATCCCAGCATAATTCTTATCCCAATACTGTTTATTAGAACCGTGATGGACTCTATGATGTGAAGGTGTATTAAAAATGAATTCTAATGGTTTAATTAGCTTACCAATTATCTCAGTATGTAGTATGGTTTGAAAAACTTGTACAAATACCTCTGCTAATAATACAAGAATAGGGTCAAAACCTAACATAACAATAGGTAATGAGAAGATGATAGGCATAATAGCATCTAATGGGCCAAACCTATAGGCAACAGACATATTGAAATGTTCGGAACTATGATGTACTGTATGCGTAGCCCAACCTATACCAATACGATGCATCATACGATGCTCCCAATAATAAGCAAAATCAGCAAGAAATATACAGGAGATGATAGTAATCCAGTTCAACTCTAGATGAGGTAAACTAACGTTATAATAAATCCAAAAATATACTTTAGTAATAGCTAGAAGACCAAGTATAATTTCGATAACAAAAAAAGCACCAAACGTAATGATGTTAGCAATAGAATCAAAAATCAAATCCTTTGTTAATCTTTTATTGAAAGCATATCGTATAAGTTCCAGTATAAAAAAAGGAACAATAATATATATCAAGCTCAAATCATTTAACACGTAGAACCAATATTGAACATCAAGCCATTCTAATTTTTTAGATAAAATTTCTATCATAATTTATTGTCTTTTCCAGGTTTCTATATCACCGTAGCCATAATACTCATAACTTAATTTAAAAATATTTTCATCTACCATATCGATACTACAGTCTACTTTATATTCTTCACCTTCGTATTCAATTTTATATATTCCACTTCCTTTATAACCGTCAAACTTTTTTATAGTGAGTACTTTATTACCATCTGCTTTTTGGGAATTACCTTGTATATCTTGGTATTCTAGGGTATATGCATTAAAAACTTGATTTTCTTTTCGAAGATCATAAACGATGGCTCCATTAAATTCTTCTGATCTATAGTTCACGATCCATTTTCCGATTATGTAATCAATGTTTTCATCATAATTATTTGTCTTTTTTGTGTTTGTTTCTTTTTTATCAAAATCTTCAGCAATACTTTCATCCGCAGTTGAGTTTTTAATTTTATTATCATTGTTAGCTCCATTATAATTAGGTTGATCTTCAGTATAGCTGTACCCTAATCTAATTAAGTGTGCACTTCCTGCCAAGAAAATAATTATAGCAAGGCTTCTGAATAGTAAAGTTGAATTTTTCATTATAAATTGTTTAACACAAAAGTATCAATTGATGATGTTACTAATTTTGATCTAAGTCAAAAACATTCAAGTAATTAAGAATAGAATATAGTGCCAGTAATGACCAAATAATAATCATAATCCAGTATAAGTGAGGAGTTTCCTTTTTGGCAACAACTTCCACAAAATGAATTTCCTCACTCCTAATAACGTGTAGTAATCCTAGAAGAATAAATACTGCCCAAAACCAGTTCCAATTAAAATAAATGGCAAAAACCATTAGTATTAGTGCTAAAATTGTTTTCCACTTTTTCATACTAATAACCGTATTGATTATAATTTATAAATAGTGCTGATAAAAAATAAATACCAATTAAAACCCAACTTAATATAACTACCCAGAAGAGCCCTGTACTTTCTTTTTTGTCAATAGGTTCGATAAGATATGTTGTTCCAGATGTAATGCCATGAATAGCCCAGTAAATAAATAAAAGCCCCCATATCCAATACCAATTAAAAACGACAGCTGCATATATTATTAATAGCGCTAAAACTGTTTTCCATTTTTTCATTCTTAAAGATAAGAAATGTTAAAATGTAACTCCAAACCTACGAAGCATCTTCTTTTCCATATTCCAGAAAAACTGAAACTGTCCAAACAACCAACCAAAGAGAACTAAAAACACTTGATAAAAGATAAAACTTAACACTATAAAAAGTGGATAGTAAATAAATGGATTTAAATTCTCTAATGTAATTCCAATCATTTTTAAGAGGGGTCTTCCTATAGCTACAGATGAGGAACCTGTAATAGAAAACACTAAAAATATGATTATTAGTTGTGATGGTTTTTCAATATTCCATCGTGTCATTAACTTCTTCATGAGTATCGATTTTGATCCGCTACAAACATATAATCAGTCTGTTATTTATCATTTGATCTATGTCAAAAACGAAAAAAAATGCTGTTGTTTATGATTTTGACATAGGTCAAAAAAAGTGTTTTGCATTGCCTATAGATTTGCAGACATAGAATTATTTACATGAGAAAAGCATTTTTTATAGTCATTGCAATTATTTCTTTTTCCTGTATGGAAAAGGAAAAATCAATGCTAGGGTTATGGAAAGTAGATAGTAAGTTTTATAAAGCAACTTGTGAAATTGTAGAAGAAGCAAATACCTTAAAAGGATTGGTAATCTACTATAATGACGATACAACTGTCTATAAATACAAAGAAGGAAAGCCTAAAAATTATTTTTTTAACAATCTAAAAGAAAAAAATGGTGTCTATATAGATGCAATGGCTGGAGCAACAAAAACAGAGAACTTACATGAAACTGTAACGCTAAACTTGCTAAGCAAAGATACTTTGGAGGTAACTACTCATATGATGCATAAACCCATAAAAGAAATCTGGGTAAGACATTAGAATTTAATATTTATTATGAAAAAAACGATTCAATTTTTAAGCTTTTGCATCCTATTATATGCATTAATAATAGGATGCTCAACGGATAGTATTAGAAATATTGCAGGCCCTATCGAAGTTGTAGATCCAGAACCAACAGGTCCTACAGAAGTTAATCCCGTTGATATTAATCAAAATGCTAATGGGTTTAACCTGTTAGAAAGAATGCAAGGGCAATGGATTGGAAGCAATCGTGTAATTGCGGATGACTACGATTTTTTTGCCTGGGATTATAGGGCAAATTCACCGTCACAAGTACATGGCATTTTTGAAGGAGGTTCATTAGGAAACCTGTTGACTTCATTTTTTGTAACGGACTTTAAAAATAAACGAACCATAATGGCTCGTAATGGGGGTTTATTAAATGGTATATATCGTTCGAGTTATTTTGTTTTGGATAGTGTACGTACTGATACAAATGGAGATTACTATAGATTAGTTGATGCCGTTGGTGGTTCTGGAACAATGTATATGGAACTACGTTTTAAACAAGATAGTTTATACTGGAATGCATATACAAGTAGATTAGGCACTGTTATTCCACCAACACGCCATATGACATTTAAAGGAAGGTTAAATGATATTGAATTAGCACAAACAGCAGCTAATACAGTTGGATTTCCTCAAAATACACCAGCTTGGGATTTTTCTGAAGGATTTATGGAGGAATATTTATATATAAATCCAGGAGATACAGCACCAGTTTCTGCTACTTTTTTAGCGCAAGGACAAGATAATAGCGATGTCATAGGGTTAGCTCAAGAATCTGGAGATCCCTATACTATTGAGCAACACCCGTATCTGGCAACTTTGCAATTAGATGTTACAAGAAACCCTGCTATTGAAAATAAAACATTGTTTATAAACCTTTCAAAAGAATCTTATACCGACGAGTTAGGTTACTTCGTTTCAGATTTAGAAGTCTATGACACAACCTTGTTGTTTTCTGAATTGTCACAGAATGAAAATAGTCTTTTTCTTACCTACTTGCATCCTGGAACATATTATATAAATGTTACAGCAGATGCTAATGAAGATGGAATTATTTCAGAAGGAGATATCACCCATTCTCAACAAATAATAACTATTACTACAGAAGGGCAACAACAAATAACAATTGATAATATTAACGTTCAAAATTAAGATTAATGAACAAGAAACTCTGCATAATAGGAATCATTATTATTAGTGTATTCCAAAGCTGTACTACGGCAATTATTGATGAAGGTCCTGTTGATGCATTACCTCCAATTACTCGAATTATTACTTATGAATCCGATGTGCAAACGATTATGTTTGATAGATGTGTAACGTGTCACGGAGGCTCGGCTCCTCAAAATGGATTAGATTTAAGTACCTATCAAAATGTTCGGTTTTCTGCTGAAAATGGAAATTTAATTCAACGAATAAATGATGGCGTAAACCCAATGCCTCAAAATGGTTTACTATCTCCCGAATTAAGACAAATTATGGATAAATGGGTAAGTGATGGCTTTCCTGAAAATTAATATTAAATGAAGAATTATTTATTAGCAATTTCAATTATATGTTTAGGAATTAATTCCTTGTTTGCCCAAGACGATTTATTAAATGAATTAGAACAAGAAGTAACAGAAGAGCCTTATGAACAGCCTGCATTCAAAGCAATGAAAATTGGAAATTTACAATCTACTAAAGTTGCTTCAAAAGGAGATTTATATATGTATGTATCACATCGTTTTGGGTCGTTAAAGGATGGACTAACCACTTTTTTTGGTTTTGATAATGCTAATACCAAAATACAATTAGTCTATGGTATTTATAATGGTGTTCAGCTAGGTGTAGCAAGAGAATCTTTGCGAAAAACTTATTCTACACACGTAAAGGCAAAATTGAAAAGCCAATCAAAAAACTTCCCTGTAAATATTGCAGCTTATGGGATTGTAAATATTAGAACCGATTTGCGCAAAGAACAATTCCCATTATTAGAGTTTGGAGATAGAATAAGCTATGCGGCGCAATTATTGGTTTCAAGGCGTTTCACTAACAGATTTTCTTTTGAAATAGCTCCAACGTTTGTACGTCAAAATTTAGTCTTAGAACCTTTTCAAAAACATAACCAAATTGCATTAGGTGCTGGAGGTCGAATGAAAATTAGTAAACGGATGAGTGTTAATGTTGATTATGTCTATAATTTTAGTAGAAATGAAAATTCTATTTATAACGACCCTCTTACTCTTGGCTTAGATATAGAAACTGGTGGACACGTATTTCAACTGTTATTTTCTAATGCACAATCTACAAATGAACCTGGATTTGTTAGTAATGCAGAAGGAAAGTGGTTTGAAGATGTTTTTTTTGGATTTAATATCGTGAGAGTATTTTAAATAAAACGTTTAACCCAATTTTATAGAGAAGGCATACATTGGTGAATGTATGTCTTCTTATTTTCCTCTAATTCTACTTAAGGTTTCTTGAGAGATTCCTAACATAGAAGCAATGTGTCCGAGATTTGCTCGCTGTGTTATTGATGGGAAAACACTAACTAATAACTCATATTTTTCTTTGGCAGTTAAAAAATAATAACCTTTAAAGAAATCATCAAGTAAAGCCATTTGCTCCTCCAAAATCAACCTGCCAAAACGTTCTAATTTTGGGTATTTTAAGTATATTTCTTGCCACTGATTATAAGTTAAAGATATTAATATAGAATCCTCAGTGGTTTCAATATATTCGGATGCAGGTTTTCTTAACATATAACTATGCCAAGAAGTAATCATTGTATTTTCTGGATAAATCCAATAGGTAATGTCTTTTCCATTTTGGTAATGATACGTTCTGACTGTACCTTTTGCTATAAAATATAAACGTTCGCAAGTTTTACCTTCTTTGGATAATAAATGCCCTTTCGGAGTTTCTTCAACCAAAGCCAATAAAGAAATCTCGCTCTCTGCCTCTGGAGAAAGATTGATATAGCTTTTTATGTAACTTATAAACTCGTTCATTAAACGAAAATATGAATTAAAATTTCATAAATAATATACAGAAGTAAAAACATCCAATCAAATTGAAGCAACATTTAATTGATGGTTAATTACTTTTTATTTAAATGTAATGATGCTAATAAATTAGTATAATAACTTCTACTTTTTTGATTTAAAGTTTTAATAACCGTTCTTTATTTTATGAAAGTAAAACATAACGTTATTATATATTTATTATGTTTCTTGTGTTTTTCGACAACTATTTTAGCTCAGAACAAAAAAATAGATAGCTTAAAACGTGAATTAAAAAACCATCCTAAAAAAGATACGGTTCGGGTAAGAATTCTCAATAACTTGGCCTATTATAACTACAGAAATAATCCATCTCAGTCATTACAATATGCTGAGCAAGCAGGAAAACTTGCAGACGAAATAAAATCCGTAAAAGGGAAAGCCCGCAGCTTTTATATGAAAGGGATTACGTATATGGAACAAGCTAATTTTGAAATTTCTATCAGTAATTTTGAAAAAGCAATAAAATTATACAATTCTATAGAGGATGTAGCAGGAATAGCAGGTTGTTATAATGCTATGGGAGTTCTACATAAATATAGAGGTAATCAAAAACTTGCGCTGGAGTATTATAAAAAAGCTTTAGAAATAGATCAGAATCTTGGCGTTAAAAAGAACATCCCTAATTATCTATATAATATTGGTAGTATTTACTCGGATACAGGGAAATACCAAGAAGCTCTTACAAATTTAAAAAAAGCATTAAAATCATACACAAATAACAACAATGAACATGGCATTCTTAGTTGTTGGAATGCAATGGGAATAATATATACAGATCAAGGTAATTACCCTTTAGCTCTAGAATACAATAATAAATCATTAGAAGTTGCCAAGAAATCTAAAGATGCTATAGGTGTTTTTCAATCACTAAATAATATTGGGAATATTTATAGGCAACAAGAATTTTACGATAAAGCATTGAATTTTTATAATCAAGCTTTAGATATCCAACAAGCTAATCGTACTACAAAAAGTACGAATGCTATAAAAAATAATATGGGTGGGATCTATATTGATAAAAAAGAATTTGCTAGCGCTATTCATTATTTTAAAGAAGTAATTAAACTTAGCAGAGAAATTAAAGATAATGAACAGTTAGCCGTTAGTCTTAATGGTTTAGGTCACGCATATTTGGGGATTAAAAAATATCCAGAAGCTTTGGATAATTTCAAAGAAGCAAATAAAATTACTTCTATTAATCAAAAACAATATGAATTAGTAGGATCTTATATTGGGATATCAACTGTATATTACTACATGAAAAAATACAAGTTGGCATTGATCAATGCAGAAAAAGGAGCCCAATTATCAAAAAAATATAAGCTTTTAATGCACCAACGAGATTCTTATGAGTTACTTTCTAAAATAAATAAAGAATTAGAAGAACATGAAAAAGCTTTAATAAGTCATCAACAATTAAAAATATTGAACGACAGTCTTTTTAATAGAGAAAACATTCAGAAAATTGCGGAGTTAGAATATGAATATAAGTACAAAAATGAATTAGAATCGGCAGAAAAAAGGGAATTAAAGCTAACCAAAACTGTAAATACCACTTATCAGAATTTAGAAAAATCGCAACGCAATTTATTACTTGGTGTGATTGCCTTTTTAATAACTACGATAATCTTGGGAACAATAATTTTCTTTTTAAAATTAAGGAATGAAAAATCTAAAACTCAAAATATAGTTATAGAACAAAAACTATTGCGTTCGCAAATGACTCCTCATTTTATTTTTAATTCGCTTTCGGTATTACAAGGCATGATTTTAAATAAAGAAGAAAAAAACTCAGTTTCATATCTGTCAAAATTTTCAAAACTACTTCGTATTACGCTAGAAAATTCTAGAGATAAAACAGTGTCTCTAACTCAAGAATTAATTGCTGTACAGAATTATTTAGAACTCCAGAATATAGAAGCAGAACAGAGTTATACATATAGTATTTCTGTAGATGATGTTATAGACAGCTCTTTGTTCAAAATACCACCAATGCTAATTCAACCATTTATTGAAAATGCAATAGAGCATGGTTTTAAAAATCAAAAAGATAATAAAGAAATTGATGTCCTTCTTACCTACACTAATAAAGAATTAAGGTGTGTAATTAAGGATAATGGGATAGGTATTGCTGCTAATCAAGTTCAGGAAAATAAGCATAAAAAATCACTGGCAACAACGATCACTTCTGAACGATTACAAATGCTATCCAAAGATTTTAAGATGAAAGGCTCTGTTACTGTTGAAGACAGAAAGAAATATAATAAGGAAGGAACCATAGTTACTTTAATAATCCCTTATAAAATACAAAAAGGGTAAACCATGAAAGCATTACTAGTAGAAGATAAAATAGGTATTAGAAAAGGTATACTAACCGCTACAATTAATAGATATTGAAATTAGGAAAAATAATTTATGAGTGCTGTTAATAAATACATACTTTTCTTATTTAGCTTATGTTTTTTTGTAATACACATACAAGCACAAGACAAAAAAATAGATAGCCTTAAAGTAGCCTTAAAAAATCATATAGAAAAGGATACTGTACGAGTGAACCTTTTAAATGAATTGGCATTTAATTATTACACAAAAGATATTAATATATCTCAATTATATGTAGATGAAGCAGAAGTAATCATTAAAAATATAAACTACAAAAAAGGAAAGGCAAGAAATTTATACGTTAAAGGATCTTTACGATCAATGAAAGGTGATTTTAAATCTAGCATTCAATATTATGAAGAAGCACTTGAATTATATAAAACAATAAATTTTAAGAAAGGTATTTCTGATTGTTATGATGCATTAGGAGTAATTGCTCGTTTTCAAAACGACTATAAAAAATCCATTGAATTTATTGAGGAGGCATTACGTATAAAGAAAGAAATAGGGCATACTGAACATATTCCCGATAATTTGAATTTTCTTGGAGCTGTTAATTCAATAATGGGAAACTATACAGCATCCTTGCAATACTCCAAGGATGCTTTAAAATTATTCGAAAAAGAAGATGATAAGAAAGGAATGGCTAGATGCTTTGAAATAATAGGAGATACCTATCAAAAACAAGGAAATTATCCAGTAGCATTAGAATACCTTAATAAATCCATATATCTTAAAGAAAAAAACAATGATCTTTTTGGGCTGCATAATATTTTAAATAATATAGGCGCTATTTATGAAAAGCAAGAGTATCCTGATAAGGCTTTAGAATATTATAATCGTGCTCTGAAAATATGTAATGAAAACAATTTTAAGAGAGGTATTGTTAGAACAAGTATTTATATAGGAAACTTATTTAAGAATAAAAAAGAATATACAAAAGCATTTACATTTTTAAACCGTGCTCTGGAAATAAGTCAAGAAATTAATGATTCAGAGCATATTGGCTTTAGCCTTAATTATATTGGTTCTGTTTATAGATCTTTAAAGAAAATATCTTTAGCACGTGAATGCTATAAAAAAGCTGAACATATTAGTTTAGAAAGTGAAAATCTGCCCACCTTGTGTAACTCTTACAGGGGATTAGCCAATACGTTTTTAGATGAAAATAAAAACGAAAAAGCATTATTTTATGCATTAAAATCTAAAGAAATCGCAAATAAATTGAATTCACTTAGTCAAAAAAAAAGAACAAGTTATTTACTTTTCAAGATTTATGAAAACACCAAAGAATACAAAAAAGCTTTGGCTAGTCATGAAGAATACAAAAAGCTGAATGATAGTCTTTTTAATAGAGAAAACATTCAGAAAATTGCTGAGTTAGAATATGAATATAAATACAAAAGTGAGTTAGAATTGGCAGAAAAAAAGGAATTGAAGCTAACTAAAACTGTAAAAACTACCTCTCGGAATTTAGAAAAGTCACAACGTAATTTATTACTTGGTGTGATTGCCTTTTTAATAACTACGATAATCTTGGGAACAATAATTTTCTTTTTGAAATTTAGGAATGAAAAATCGAAAACTCAAAATATAATCATAGAACAAAAGCTTTTACGTTCGCAAATGACACCTCATTTTATTTTTAATTCTCTTTCGGTTTTACAAGGCATGATTTTAAATAAAGAAGAAAAAAACTCAGTTTCATATCTGTCAAAATTTTCAAAATTACTTCGTATTACGCTAGAAAATTCTAGAGATAAAACAGTGTCTCTAACTCAAGAATTAATTGCTGTACAGAATTATTTAGAACTCCAGAATATAGAAGCAGAAAAGAGTTATATATATAGTATTTCTGTAGATGATGTTATAGACAGCTCTTTGTTCAAAATACCACCAATGCTAATTCAACCATTTATTGAAAATGCAATAGAGCATGGTTTTAAAAATCAAAAAGATAATAAAGAAATTGATGTCCTTCTTACCTACACTAATAAAGAATTAAGGTGTGTAATTAAGGATAATGGGATAGGTATTGCTGCTAATCAAGTTCAGGAAAATAAGCATAAAAAATCACTGGCAACAACGATCACTTCTGAACGATTACAAATGCTATCCAAAGATTTTAAGATGAAAGGCTCTGTTACTGTTGAAGACAGAAAGAAATATAATAAACAAGGAACCATAGTTACCTTGGTAATTCCGCATAAACTAGAACAAGCATAATGAAAGCATTAATAGTTGAAGATAAGGCATATATAAGAAAAGGGTTACTGAACTTATTACAATTAATAGAGGCAGAAGTAGTAGTAGTAGGTGAATGTGAATCTGTAAAAGAAGCAGTGATCGTTGCTAATGCTTGCAAACCAGATTTAATTTTTTTAGATATTAATCTTACAGATGGTACTGGTTTTGATTTTTTAGAACAAACAGAGAACATATCTTTCAAAGTGATATTTATTACGGCTTATGAAGAATATGCGTTACAAGCTTTAAAAATTGGAGCAGTAGATTATCTATTAAAACCAGTAGATATTGAAGAGCTAGAAATGGCTTTAAAAAAAGTTGGAGAATTATCGATAACGAAACAAAAACAGCAGATAAAAACTGCAAAAGAAGTATGGAATAATGAAGATTCAAAGTTAATTTTATCACTTCATGATAGTTTTCAGGTTATAGATTTAAACGAACTACTATTTTGCGAGTCAGACAAAGGTTACACTACTTTTTATTGTAGCGATAATAAAAAATATATGGTTTCGAAAACCTTAAAGGAGTTTGAAGAACATCTTTCTAAAGCAGGTTTTACCAGACCACATCAATCTTTTATGGTCAACTTAAAATTTATCGACAAGTACGATAAATCGGGAGTTATTTATTTAAAAAATGGAAAAAAAATACCCGTATCTTCTAGGAAAAAAGAACATTTTTTAAACGAACTTTTTAATAAGAATAATAATTAAAGTTTCTTCTTTTGCGAATATTTTTTCAAGTATCGCATTTATGTATTCTTAAACCTCAGAAATAGATTCTCTATTTTCTGTCTTACATATGCTGTATACTTTTATGGTGCTCAAATAAACTAAAAGCACATTAAAATGAAAGTATTCAAATCTACAGTAATCATTGCTATAATGGTTTTTATAGTCTCTTGTGGGAAGTCAACCGATGAACAATCAGCCGACGCAAAAGGATTCTCAGCCATAGAAAATGAAATAAAAAGCAAATTTGGCAATGAGGCATATTTTACAGACATAACGATTACCTATAACAGTGCTATTGGAAACATTATAGGAGTAACAGTTACGGATGCGCCAGAATCTCTAAAAATGGGACAATGGAATCTAACACAAAACGCTTGGAGACAAAACACAGAGATATCCTTAGAAGTTCCACAAGGAAGTAAAGCAGCGGATTTTATGTTTCAATTAAACGAAAAAATGAACCTGTCAAAATTAGGAGAATTAGTGGAAATATCTGGCAAACAACTAAAAGACGAGAAAAATATAGAAAATCCCACTTTGAATATGGCATATATCAAATTTCCAAAAAACGGAAATATTGCTATAACCGAATATGTGGTAGCGTTAAAACCTGAAAGTGGAGGTGCTACTTATACTTTTCGATATAAATTAAATGGAGATTTTATTAAAATGGACTATTAATTTTTTTAGGAATACCTAAAATCAATTTTTGAAACAAATGGAAAAAATAATCAAAATTAAAAATGAATATAATTCATTAGACGCACTTCAGAATTTTTTAAAAACAGCATCTGATTTGGAGAGTAGTAAGGAATATGATACTTGGGAACATAGAACAGATGAAAATGGACAAATAGAACAATGTCTTATTCTAAAAAAAAGTTCAATGCATGGAATGAAGGTGTGTTTTCAAAATGAAAATACAATAAAGATGAATTACATTATTCCTAATAAAATGATGCATGCCTATTTTGGGAAAAGTCAGAAGAGATATCAAAATATATTAGAAATAGTTACTGGAAAAATCAAAGATGTAATACTCGCTCCTGCTCAAAATAAAGCTTTCAAAGAAATGGAAAATGTATTTAGTAAAATTACTACTTAATGAGATTTTTATTATTATTTGTTTTACTACTCTTAACTGTCAATTGTTTTTCGCAAGGAGAAACATGGGTTAAAACAGAAGGAGAGATTACAGAAATTAACAAGCACAGAGGTCGTTATATGAGAGAAACGGCTATTGTGAAATTTCATTTAGAGAATGGTACAGAACAATTGGGAAATGTGGAGCTTTCTATAATTCCGTATGTAGGAAGTACAAAATCGGTAGGAGATACTATTATAATTAATTATGACAGAAATAATCCTGTTATTTTGAAAACTACTTTAGGTAAATTGCTTTCTAGTTACGGAATGTATTGTTTAATTTTTTTAGGAATTATTTTTTCGATAAAACCTTTTTTAAAACAAAGAAAAAATTAAAATTTTAAAGTACCTTCATAAAGGTGTTGTCCAAATAAAATTACATATTCAGCTTATAATAAATAAAAAGTAGTAGAACTATAGTGTCAATACATTATTATAATGGAACTTATTATGATGTTAGCAGTAATTACCTAAATAAATATCATTTATTAATGAAAAAAGCAATTATACTACTATTGGTATTTCAATTCCAATCTGTTATTAGTCAAAAAACTTTTGAACAAATTATTGATGAAATACCTCTTTATGAAAACCATTATTCGCCTTTTAGCTATTCTGATGGGGCTGAAAAAAAACAAGGGTTTTCCATACAAAATGAGGCTCAAGTTTTAAAAAGATTAAAACTTACTCCTTTAAAGAATAGAGAATATTATATTACAGGTAAATATGAAATAAATAATTTAATTGTTCTTTTCTTTTCAGAATATTCGGTTTCAGAAAATATTCATTTTGCTATACTTTTTGATAAATCATTAAACATAATAGATAGGTTAAAGGAAACTGCTTATGATAACGAAGAAGGTTTTTATGGAGTAAACTCATGGATAGACTATAATATTTTAACTGTCAATATTCATAATATATATAACAATCCAGAATACATAAGAAAAAAATATTCGATTACAAATAGAGGTTTTATAGCTATAAATAATCAAGTTATTATAAAAACACCATCTGGAATTAGAATACGTAATAAACCAACTACAAATAGTGCTATTGTAGCTACTGCACCAAATCTAAAAGTTTTTGATTACTTATCCAGCAATTATGAAGTAGATTCAACATCAGTGTTTGATAACGGAAAATATTTAAAAAATCAGTGGTTAAAAGTTGCTACAAAAGATTCTATACAACAATTAGGATATGTTTTTGGTGCTTTTGCAAAAAGACATATTGAAGTGATGACTAATGATTATAAAGTGATTCTTGATGAAATATCGGAAGAAGAATTTTATCATCAAAAAGATAAAAACAAGAGTACTCCATCTGTCAAAAAAATTACAGATATTAAAAAAATAAAAAATATTTTAAAAAATCAATTAATCGGGGAGTATGATGAAGATAATAGTTTTACTATAGAAAAAATATTGACTGATAACGGCAAGGAATTCAGTGGCTTGTATGAAGAAGAATGTAATATTATTGCATACTATCCTCAATATCATTATTTGTTATTGGAATGTGGTCATTCTTCTGATTATTTAATAAACTTAAAAAATGGAGAAGATGATATTAATCGAATAGGAAATCCAGATTATTACTTCTCATCTCCACAAAACACTTTTCGTTTAAATGGATATTATAGTGGACAATCAAATGTTTATTTTTTAGAAAAAAATAATAAAAACGCTGCTCCAGAGTATATGTTCAGCATTTCAAGCCTTATTCAGTCAGATTACCTAGAAAAATATTTTTGGAAGAACAATAACACTATCCTAGTAAAAGTTGAAAAAATGTATTATAAAATACAATTACAAAAACTGTAAGCTATATATTAAATCTATGAAAGCCCTAAAACAAATTTTGGTTTACTTAATTTGGACAATAACAGCATTGTTGCTCGGCATTGGTTATATGAGAATTGTATTAGGTCCTAATAAAGCATCTACAGAGGGTTTATGGTACCTGCTCCATATTTTCTTTGATTTGGGACTATTTTATGTAGGCCTTGTAATTGGAGTTGTAATTGCATTTTTATTTATTTTATTAGATGTTTTTTATTTGAAAAAGAAGCTGAAAAACAGTATTAAATCCAATGTTATTCGATTTGGTTTTCTTCTTGTTATTACAGTGTTTGTTGCAGTAATACATTATGTGTTAGAGAAAGTTGTAGATATAATTTAGGAAACAAAAAAGCAAAAACAATATTGAAGAAATTTAAATACAAGAGCTAACATGAAATTACAAGCTCTAAGAATACCTTCAGGATGGAAAGTGAACTGGAATATGTTTTATGAACAAGACATAAATGAAGAAAACCGTTTGTACGAGTTTTCTAGTTCAACATTGCTTTCTATTACGAATACTCAAATTAATAGATGTATCGAATTAATTTGGTACCCTAAAGGAGATTTGAACGGAAAATACATTCTAGAAGTTTTTAACCTTGTAGGACGATATAATACAAAGAAAAAAACAGTAGAGAAAGTTCCAGAAACATTGGAGTCAGTACTTACTTTCGAAAGTAAAAACAGGCAAGAAATAGTTAACAAAATAGAAGCAATAACATTGAAACCACATAAACTATAATCTATAGAGACATGATAATACTATTCTATATTTTTTTATTGGTATTAGTCTTTATAGGCGTATGGTTATTGTATAAAATAATAAAATGGGTTTTTATTAAAAAAGTAAGAGTTGTTAGAATGTTATTACTGTTAACAAGCATAGGTATAGCTTTCACTGTATACCAATTATTTTTTGTAAAAATGGAGTTTATACAATCAAAAATATATCCAGATTTGTATCTTATAAGAAACCCTGTAAAAGATAAAGATTCTTTAAATAAATCAATAAAAGATAAGGTAATCCAATTGAGTAATAACCAATTTAAAAGTAAAGACATACCTAGAGAAATACAATCATATACGTTACGGTTTTACGAATACAATAAAGGAGATTGGGGAGAGTATGGTACTCCATATTTTATAGAACATAAAGAAAAACCAGAAGGGATGTTCCCTGAACTTTTAGAATATTACCCAGAGTTTTTATTAGCAAGATTCAGTGTACAAAATTGTGAAAAAGATACCTCCAGTTATTATGGTAAATTAGAGTACTATACTGACGCTAGAATAATAAAAACCGATACACTATTTAATTTCTGTAAAAAATGAAAAAGGTATCTATTTTAATGCTGTGTATAGTGACCTCTTGTGTTGTAAAAAAAACAGGTAAAAAATCGACTACGACTTTTTCTCAGGAGACTCTTGTAAGTAGCGCCTTAAAAGTGCTGAATATAGATGCCTCGAGAACAGATTTTGTGTTTTCAAAAATAACTCCAAACAATTTAGAAGAAACAATTATAGTGATTCCAGAAGTTGTAAACGAGGAAGACGAAGTGTATGAGTTGAACACCAATATTGTAATAGCAAATAATAAAACGGGTAAAATAACACATCACTACTTTGAAAGCTCCAAAACCAATGGATGGTATTCGGATGCTATATTTATAGAGAGTATTGAAATAGATACTACCAATTACAAACTAAATAGATCTAAAAATGCTTTTGGTGTTATTGTAAAAAAAAGGAGTATGTCACAACCAAATCCATATAATGAGGAGATTATTTCACTTTTTACAAAAGAAAAAGGTGGTATTAAAAAAATACTGGATTCTTATATTATATATGAAGATTCAGGAATAGTTAATGTAAACATGAACGCGTGCTATGCAGATTTTAAAATAGTGGCTAATAAACTGTCAGTTGGTGACACCAAAACTAATGGATACTTCGATATCTTAGTTCATAAAACAATTACTCAAAGAAATTTTCGTGATGATGAAAATGGAGAATGTAATCCAAAAGAAAAAATCATTGCTACAGAAGAAACTTTATTGAGGTTTAATAAGAAAGAATACAAAAGAGAAAACCCCGAAATGCCTACAGAACAATGAAAATATTAAATACACTAATTCTATTTATTTTAATCTCTTGTAGTCAGAATGCAAAAGAAAAAAAAGAACCTGTAGTGAAGACACAGGATGCTATTAAAGAGGTCGTAGAATCATCAACTGTTGAAGAAGAAAATGTAGTAGGAAATACTGCTGCAATTGTAGAAGATATTTCGGGAGTATACGAATTGATACAAGGTGAAAACCATATGATTGGTTCAGAAAACTTTGAAATGTATAAAGCAGCTATTGTTATAGATAAACTTTCTGAAACAGATTTCGGGTTCTATTCAGCTTATAAAGTAAAGGACATTTCACCAATAGGCGATTTTGGAATTTTTAGAAGTTTTAAAAACAATTTTTATAAACTAGCAATCTGTGATGAGAAAGAAGTTGAAGGATATACCAAAGATAATTTCACAAATGGGCTTTACATATATAATCAGATATTCATTCACAAAAAAGGGGACACATTAGGGATCGTTCGATATGGAGGGAATTTTAGACATTATATGTTATACAAGAAAAAGAAAAACGAATCTAAGTTTTATGTGTCACTAGTTAAAACAATTAAGAATGCTAAACAGAATTATCAGGAATACCTTAAGGAATATGAAAAAGCAAAAAACTACGATACTTCTAAACTACAAATAAAACATGATTTCGATGGTGATATCTGGAAAACGAAACACATTCACGACGAAGATTATGCCCGTTTTGAAAGCACGCACTCCTATCAAAACCCATATCAAGAAGGGAAGTTTATACAACAAGATGCAATTTTTAAAAACCTATTTGAAAACTCGAGTTTCCAAGGTATAATTAATACAATTAAAACCAAATCAATTCCTTTAGTCGATACAACAAATTTTGATGATTTTATTGAAGAAGAAGATTATAAAAAAGTAGATGAAAAAGGGTTGAAACTAGAAGAAATATATCCCAATTTTTATAAAGAAGACCATAACTATCGGGCAATAGCTTCCTATAGATTAGCATTCTCTCAAAAGTTTCATACCGTTGTGATAACAGTGTTAAAAGGAGATCACGAAATGGAATCAGTACTCGTCAATTATAATATGAATGGAGATATTATCGACTCTAAAGTAATTGCTTACGATGAAATAGCAGAAGGGCAATCAAGAATTGAATCAAAAATAGAACAGGGTAAACTAACCATAAATAACATCCTTTGGATTGACGAAAAGCAAGAAACTACAGAGGCGTTTAAAATAGATGAAAAAGGAAAAATAAAACCAGTGTCTGTAAATAGTTCTGAAGATCTAAATTTAATTGATAATGTAATACAACAATTAGGTGTAAACAAGTTAAAAATCCAAGAAGACTTTATAATTGCTAAAGTGCAACCTAATAATAGTAACGAAACCATTGTGGTGATTCCTGAGATTGTAGGAGAATATGACGAACACCATTTTGAACTTAATAGTCATATAGTCTTGGTAAATAATACCACAGGAAAAATAACACATAAATACTTTGAAAGTTCTAAAACAAATGGTTGGGAATCTGATGCAATTAAGCTATCAGAAATAACAATTGATACGGCTCCCTATATGGTTACTAAAGATACCAGAGCATTTGGTATTCGAGTGTCGCACTATGGTAGATCTCGACCCAATCCATATAGCAATACAACAATAACTTTGTTTGTGAAATCAGGTAACGCATTAAACAGAGTGTTGCGTCATTATGATGTAAAGGATTATGGTGGAGAATGGGATACTCGTTGCGCAGGAGTATCTACAATGGTCGAAAACACACTCATGATGTCTGAAGAAAAAACCAATGCTTATTTTGATATTATTGTTAAAAGTAAAATTACCGAAAGTAAAACTTTTGTAGATGAAAATGAGGAATGTGACGAAGAAAATAAAACTTCATCTAAAACAACAGTGTTGAAATTTAATGGGAAAGAATATTTAAAAACGAATACATGAAAAACAAACTATTCTTTTTTGGGTTATGGTGTCTGTTTTTACCTTTATCTGGATGTGCTCAAAACAATAGTGTAAAAACACAATTACAACTATTGCAAACACCGCTAGACTATCAATTTCCTATAGATAGCATTGGTTTTTCAGAAATTAAAAACACTAACTTTTTAACTAAAAACGGAGCTGCAGGCGAGTTTGATATCAATAGCAACAATGTACACTTAATAGATGTCAATAATGATGATCAAAAAGATATTATCTGCCAAGATAATAGACATTATCAAACTACGATAGTATTGATAAAAAAAGGCAATGATTTTGTTGAAATATGGAATAAACCAGGAGCATTAGTTGACATAAAACAAGGAAAACAAACAACCATATATGTTTTATGCCGAGCTATAGGTTGTTTAAACGAGACATCATTGTCAGAATTAGCTGTTAACAATGACAATACGATTACCGAGAATATTATTGAACTTCATACGGATACTAAATTAACAAAGTTAAATACCACATTCGAACAAAAAACACTATCAGGAATTTTAAGGACACAGCCGATTATAGATGATATAAAGAAAAAAGATCCTTGTACTGGAGATGTAAAAAGAGGAAATCAAATAAGAGTTATAGAAAATAAAAATGTAATAGTGATTAAAACACAAAGTGATTGGTGTTTAGTGGTTTTAAAAGAAAAAGAACAAAGTAGTGTTGGTTGGATAAAAGTGTAATTCTTATGACTCAATCAAATAAAAAAAGAGGATTTAGACTTATAAAAATTGAAAATATTGATTTTAATGGACAACAAGAATATTCTATAGAAGAAATAAAATCAATAGATAATAACGCTGACGCTCATTAAGAATAAGAGCAAGTCAATCATTAAAGGTTAGAACATATTAATACATTCTGCAAAATTTATAATTGATGTGATGCATTAATTGGAAATAGTGTAGAGCAAACTACAATCGGAAAAATGAAATACTATAAATTACTATTATTAATATTCGTTTTTAATAGTTGTGATGTCTCGCAAATTTCAAAAGCAGATACGATGAATTTAGCGAAGTTGAAGGTAAATATTCTTATTCAAGATGGCACCAAAGATCATACGCTAGAGTATATAAAAGTAAAATTATCGGATGGAAAAAAACAAATCATAAATAAGGACATAAAGGTCTTGTTAAATGATTTACCCCTTGATTTATATATAAAAAATGAGTTGTATTATACAAAAACATCTTTTTACAAAACAGACAGTCTATTACGAAACGATTCTTACTATTTTGAAATGATTTTACCTGATAGCACAAGATATCCAATTGCCTTTATCAAACCCATGAAAAAAGAGCGGGACACTAAATTTAGCATTCCCGAAAAAGTTTCTTTACAAGAAGATTTTGTTATAAAATGGGAAAATCTTAGTACTCCATATAAATTAGAAATTATTAAAGGAATAGAAGTAAAAAAGAAGAAAGCTAAAAACATAACAGAATATGGATATGGAGGAAACCGTATCGATACCTTAAAGGAAAAAGCAGGAGAATATATAATTCCTAAATCTTATTTTATTGATTCTTTGACGATTACAAGGAATTTAGAAATTACACTTACTCGAAATGAAAAAGGTTTGATAAATCAAAGCTTATTAAAAAATAGTCAGATAATATATAATTATACAATTAAAAAAACCATAGAAACTAAAAATAACTCGGACTAGATATAACCACAGGATTCGGATTGGTTAACCATAAAGGTCAAATTTTATTGATTTGATTTTGTAGGTGAAAAGATAAAACAAAAACATATGAAACTAAGCAATTCATTTAGCGGAGCATTAAGAACCTTTGCCTATTTTATGGCAAGTGGGACACACTATCATTTAAAAGATATTGATTACTTAAAATTATATGGAGAAGAACCAAGCGCTATAGAACAAGTCTTTGCCATATTTGCTAATGTGATTGAGTTAGATGAACATGGAGAGGTACTCAATGCAAAGTATGCAGAAAAAAGAGCGGTAGACTACCTTCGAGCCTATTGCGATCCAGAATTTAAAGTAGAACCTCCTTATGAAGATTGGGAAATAGAGTTATATTAATATTTACAAATTGCACACAATTTATGAGAAACCTGATTTACATATTTGTTATTCTTTTTTCAATTCAAACGAATGCACAAAATTCAACCGATAAAGGGTGGTTTAGAATTGATTTGTTGACGTATGAAAAAACAACTAATGATACAATAAGAGGCGCAATAATTGAATTGTACTCTGGACAAAAAAGATTAGAAGTCTATCTTTCAGATTTTGACGGAAAAAGTAATTTCATTATTAATGAAAAAGACATTGTTGATAAAAACATTCTTCTAAAGGTGCATGGCCCAAAATGCAGCATTTTTGAGAAAGAATATAATATTACAGGTGATTTAGAGACTATAATCAATCTGGAATATGGAGAATCAGAATATACCCATTTCGATAAAAGAGGAGAAATCTACAAAAAGTTGAAAATAAAATCAACGTTTTTAAAAAAAGGATGCGGAGCTGAGAATTAAGTAAAACTGTGTACAACAAGAATTGTAATTAATTACGGGGTTTGGTGCTTAACCCAAAAAATAGAGTTTTAAACAAAGTCCGCCAAATCTTTTTGATTTGGATTTATAATGAAAAGTATAAAACAAAATCAAAAGTTTACTACTTTTTAATTCTCGTACTAATCATAGCCGAGACGATAACAGCGCAAAATTATGGAAATAGGTAAAGATATCATGGATATTGTAAATCGGGATTTTAAACCTGAAGAAGTACCAATAGTAATTAATGAACTTTCCTCTATCACCTTAAATCATGTAATGGCAGCGTCAGAATATAATTTAAAAAATACAAGAGGATCTATTTTGAAATTAGCCAAAGGTAATATCGATGACGTTATAGAATTGACCAAAAGTGCCAAGATTGATTTTCGTGATGTAATTATGTGGGCCACTCAAGAAGAATAAGTATGGAAAAGAAGAATATAAAAGATAAAGCACAATTATGCCATGTAAAAAATACCAGAATGATAATCGCTTTATTTTGTATGTTGTTTTGTATATCCTGTATATCATCTCAGGTACAAAAAATGAAAAAACATATGCATAAAGAATTCATTGCAAAAGTTGGAGCTGTTTATGAAGAAACACCAGATGACAACCCTTGTGCAGGTAGTGAGATATATATTACATTGTTATTTGATAAAAAACAGGTGCATGTAGCTGAAAAAGAAATGTCATCATGTGATAAAGAAACTATGCAGGAAATAGGAACATTTGATTGGAAATTAAAAGATAATAAAGAAATAGTTATTGATTTTATACCGCAAAAAGTCCAAGGAACATATGCCGAAAACTTAACTTTAGAACTCCGTGAAGAACAATTTGTAGGAAGGATAAGGCATTTAAACGGGCAAATTATCGAATACATTTTTAAAGAGAAAAACTAAAATGTACATTATAGGAGAAATATTAGATGCTAATAAATTGAAGACAGTTTATGCAGTTTTTGAGGATAAAAAAAGTGTCGAGACGTATAACAAAGAACATCAAAATGAATATCAAATAATTACGATTGATACGATATTTCCCTTCTTTTTTATTGAAGAATTTAATACTGAAGAAAAGTATTACCAATGTATTACCAAAGATGAATTAGAAAAAAGAATTCAAAAAATCAAATCCTTAAATCCTGCTACGTTTGTGTATTTTAACTTATGGCGAATAGATGAGAGTATGTATAACAAGGATTTTCCCAACGAACCCATATTAAGAGGTGTAGACTTTCACATTCATTTTACAGATACAGATATCAAAGAAATTGAAAGCAAAGGTTTTGATGCCTATTGGGATGATATTAGAACAGCTTAATATAGTAGAAACATGGAAAATGGATGTACCATAGCAGACGCTATGAACACGTATAACACTGCATTAAAGATTATACTATCCAAAGGATATAAAATTTTTCTTATACCAGATAAAAGAGAAGAATATATGGGTGATTTCTGTGCAGTAAAAGACAATCATAAATTCATTGGAGGAGATCCATTAAGAGTATTAGGACTTGTTTCTATTTGGGAGAATACTGGTGATGATTGGCAAAGTCATATGCCAGAAGAAGATTTTTATGATGAAATTTTATCAAAAGCATATCCCGATAGTGTTGAAGATTATAACAAGTTGTCAGATAAAGAGTTTTATGATTTTGTGGAGGATTATAGACTTTTTTTCGAAGATGTTTTAGATGAAAAATTTCCTAAAAACCCGTCAAGGGAAGATATGTTTCAATTAGTGAGTACATTTTATTTAGAATAGAAATTAAAAATGGGAACGACAAAAACAGAAATATACTTTGTTTTAGATAAGAATTGGGAGAAAGATTTATACAGTCTTTCCCAAAAACATCCTATTTGGATCTGTAATTCTAATGCCAATGATATCCGAATACGTGATGTTTGGAAAAAAGAAAATGGACAGTACAATCCCAATAGAGGTGTTACATCCTTTGAGATCAAAGACACTACCGAAAACACATTTTATGACTTTCTTGGAATCATAGATGATCACCATCAAAAAGGATATTCAAATATTGAAGAATGGAACAAAATATCAGTATTTGGGATCGACTTTAAAAAAGTAGGAAAAATAGAAATTCAGGAAATACTGGGTTTTGATATTGAAATTAATGTTATAGATGATTGTTTTGAAATTATTAAAAAATAAAAATTTCACAATAAAGAATGGGAACAGTAAAAACAGAAATAGCACAAGCGATAAAAACACTAAAACTAAAGCAAGAAGATATATGCTTAGTTTCAGATGTTAAAAGCTTGTATTTAGAGCTGTTAGTTCATTTTGTAAAATCAGGCGATAGAAGATGGTGGTGGGAAGATTTTAAACAAGAAGCCTTTTATTTTAAAGAATATGAATTTCCATTTCAGCAAATAATCAATATTATTCCCAAAAATGTAGATACTGTTTGGTTAATGGTTGAAGATGACGAAGAAAAATATTATCCAATATACAATTGCAAACCATCTGTAATTGCCCAGTTGATAGGAGAATGCACGGCTTTCGAATATTATGTAATCGACAAAAATAAACAATGGTTGTTATGCGAAAATCACAGCGATCAACTAATAGGTGTTGGAGAACAGTTAAGAATTATAAATAAAGATAAGTTGAGGTAACATACATTATGTCTAGAGCAGATAAATATCAACTAAAATTACAGCAAGAAATTGACAGTAGAGCCAGTTTTATGAACGATGCCAAATGGAAGGCTTTATTCTCATTGCTAAAAGATGTAAACCCCTCATTGGTAGCAAAAGTAAAACTTCTTTTAGACGAAAGAATGAGAGCGTTTACCATACCAAATGTCAACGATTTGATTGATGGGAAATATATAGAAAAATACTGGGGTGTATTTGAGTTAAAAGAAATAGAGTGGATTGTAATACCCTCAGAAATTATATCTGAAAGAAAAAACCGTGAAGAACAATTAGTGCCAAAAGTAAGATTTCAAAACATAGTAGTAATAGAAGAAAAACTTAAAACAGGGAAAAAATTTGAATACGAAAGATCAGAATTAGGGTTAAAAGTTTATGGATATCGTTAATAAGAGAATAATTCTCACAGACAAAACGAAACAACAAAAAGCTGAAATACTAGTAGAAAGTTTTGAGGATAATTTGGTGCAAGGCATTATTGTGTCACATTCGTTTGATGTTGAATTGCTTCAAAAAATCGCTGAGTTTGAAGAGTTGGTAAACAGTTTTATTATCGGAGAATTGTTAGATGAGATAACAGATCAATTAGATGCGTATAATTGGCAGGTAACAGGCAAAGATTGGGTTGTTTGTAACTTTCAGGTTTTTGAGCAGAAACACATTTCGTTTCGAATAAAAAACACTTTTGAAACACATGAATAAGGAGAATTATAAAATTAATGATGATGGAGATTATTTAAATTCTGTATCCAAAGTAGATATTCCTTGGCTAGAACGTCTATTGGATGTTTGGGTGGATTTGGATAATGAACAAAAATGGTTTACACCAATTCAGATAAATGCCCTAGAAAAATTGATATCACTTCCCAATTCAAACAAAATAAATGTACGTACAGAATTAGAAAAAGTGTACTTCAACGAACTTAAAAAGAATAGGATTCAAAACATTGAATATGTAGATATTCTTGAAACCATTAATTGGAGAGAAACTCAAATATGTATTCCACAGCATGGGCAATCAGAGAACCACTATGCTTTATTGCTTCCAGAAACAAATTGGAAGCTTGTTGACAGTAATTTTACACTTGAACTTGAACTGTTATTCACCAATAATAAAATTGAATTATGTCAGGAAATGAGTGGATTATGGTGTAGACCAGAATGGTTTGAATACTATTTAAAAAGACCAAAAAGTGTTTTATGAAAAACAAATTTACTTCAACTGATTTTATAGCAGAACTACAATTTTTAAACACCGAACAAGGAGGAAGAAAAACCCTGGTAACATCAGGTTATCGACCACATATAGAATTCGAAGAATATCCAGAATATCTAACCTCAGGACAGCAAACGTATTTGGGGCAAGAAACCGTTGCTCCAGGAGAAACAGTACTAGCCGAAATCTCGATCTTGAGCAAAGATTATTTTGCCAATAAGTTGTATGAAAATATGTGTTTTGAGTTTTATGAAGGAAAACATAAAATAGGATCGGGAAAAGTATTGGAGATTGTGAATTTGAGCTTGAAAATGGAATAGACAGCGCAATTGCTTTTAAACTTTTTGATATTATTTCGGGCTTAGATTTAAACTAGAATTGCAAGTTTTTATTGGTTTCATCGTTTCTTGTCATTCCAGCGTAGACTGAAATCCATTTTTTTAGCGGAGATCAATGTTTTTTAGCTAGAAAATAAATCCTTTTTTCAAAAGCGATTACTCATTAAAATTGCCGATTTTTCATTAATTTAAATAAATCATTTGTGGTAAATGAACAAATATAGATTGCTACGCTACGAATATGGATTGACTATAGATTTATAAAACAATTATATTTAATATAGTAGTATAGTAAGTATTACTAGATCATTAGATAAGATGAATAAAAGAATGAAGACACTGTTAGTAACAAGTTGTATTTAATTGAAAAAAAATATGAATGATTTCTACAAAATAGATGAAATAGGAAAAATGAAGTACTTAAGCAATTTGTGTTGTTTTAGTAGTTTAAAGGAATTTAAAATTAAGAGCTACACAATAACAATCGAAATTAATTCAATCGATGAAAACGAAGCCAAAAGTCTCCATACTTATATTCATTCAACGCTACTTGAAATTACAACTTTTGATAGAAAAGCAAAGAAAAAATTAAAAGAACTATATAATCCAACTGAGAGAGAACTTGAGGAAATTAAAGTCAGTATTGTGGGTTTTCATATAAATAAAGATTTTGATTTATTTTATAATCTTCCTAAAGGTTCTCCTATGGAATATTTAAGCATTAAATTCTCCGAAGACGGAGTGGTAATTGATTCCGGAGGAGGAAATTATTAAAAAATAAGCCAACCACAATAAACGTTAAATCCAATAAGTACAAATGAAATTGCAAATGAATCCATTTTTTTAGCGGAGATCAATGTTTTTAGCTAGAAAATAATTCCTTTTTTCAAAGCGATTACCCATTAAAAATGCCAATTTTTCATTAATTTAAATAAATCATTTGTGGTAAATGAACAAATATAGATTGCTGCACTACGAATATTGATTGACTGTAGATTTATAAAACAAATATTTTTAATATAGCAGTATGTAATTATCGGTATACTATCATATTAGATGTATAAAAGGAATAAAGGTACTTATGTAAATAAGTTGCAAGTCATTTAAACAGAGCAGTGAATAAGTTAAAGAAAATCATCAAATATTTTGGAATTCTATTTATTCTGACAATTTTATTTCGTGGATTTTTGTATCGAAATTTAGTCAACTACTCAAAGATTGGAATTAGAAATAATATCATTCTGACTAACAAAAATCTGATTGAAGAAATTGACAAAAAAATAAAAGAAAAATCATTAACAATAGAAGAAATAATTGAATTAAGTAATGATATTACAAGCGCAGAACTAGAATTTACCTTTAATAAGGTTTCAAATAATTCAAATATCATTTATGGGTCAAAAAAAGCTAACTGCATTGGATATTCCTCTCTATTTAACTCAATCGGAAATTACATAATCGGAAAGCAAAAATTGACTGATAAATATGAGTTTACTCATTTGGTTGGAAAATTAGATGTTTTTGGGCTAGACATTCATAACTTATTTAGCAGCTCGTTTTTTAAAGACCACGATTTTAACGAAATAAAGCTCAAACAAACTGGAGAAAATAAATTTGTTGACCCTAGTATGCGAGATTATTTAAGAATTGAATATGTTATATCTGAATAAAAACGCTTTACGCCGCGGTGTATAAACATAGTTAGTAATTGCTAAATTGAGAGGTTTATAAAGAAAAAGATAAGACAGAATTAAAAGTTTTGGCTAAGTGCTTAATAGAAAGTGCACTACTTTTAATTCTCGCACTAACTATAACCTAGAAGCTAGATTTAATAAGCAAGAATGAAAAATAATTTTGAGATAAGAGCAGTAAAAAAGGAGGATAAAAAAATAAGTTTCGACTTTTTTATAGACGGGAAAGCACTAACCGAATGGTTAAACATTAGTCGCTTTGATGTAGCTTATTCTGATTTTGATTTAGATATATTGGAGGTTGATACATCTAAGTTTCCTGATTATGATAGAACAAAAATTAACAAAAACGCTGTCGCCCAATTTTTAGGAAATAAACAGCCATCTAATCAATTCGCAACAAACCGAATTATATTGTATAGATGTCATTGTGGTAGTGATTATTGCGGTGTTATTTCATTTATTTTAGATAAACAAGATGATTTGATAGTCTGGAAAGAGATCACCTATGAAAATGATGATTTTGAATATGAGAAAGAGATGGAGAACAGAGGAATACAACCAATAAAGGAACTGAAATTTGCCAGAAAGGAATATGAATTAGAGTTTGAAAGCTATTTAAAAAAATACTGTACTTAAATATAGTATGAACCATAATGGTTTAAGAACGATTATCAAAATAGAAACATAAAAGTAAGAGTAATGTAAAAATGAAAAGTTAATATGTAGAAATCCGATACTACTCATACACCAAACGATTGACAATAATTAAGAAAAATGAAATCATTTAAAGAAATAAATCAAAGTGAAGTAGCAAGAAAGAAACTAAAATCTCTTGCAAAATCGTCAAATCTTGATTTGGAGTTTGTGGCCTTACTTGCGAATTATAATTGGGATTATGATCCTATCGGGAGAGAGTCGATAGGTTGGGTTCAAAAAGAACAGATTGATTCAGAACAACTTACAAAAGACAGTGAACTAATATTTGAATATCTTGGACTCAAAAACGATTTAAGCTTTGATAAAAAGTATTTGAAAGAGCAAATCGTATCTAGTCATAAGAACAAAAACCCCGACAAACTTAGAGAAAATATACTGATATCTGGATTGGAGAAAAATTATTGTTATTTATCTGAATACTCAACATATCATTACCTAAATAATCTGAGTTTTGAAAAATTAGAATTATTAGATTATAAAGAATCTTATGATAATCTAGCATTTATAAAAACACTATTCAAAAAACTATTTAGAGGTGGTGCTGTGGATAGATATAATTTATTTTACTGCTATTGTGATTTATGTATTAATCTTCCGTATAAAGAAGTTAAACAATCTGAAATAATAAATTGGATTGAAATCTTGCTTAAGAATATTAATAATCTGGATAGTTCAGCAACCTTAAAAAGCCTCATTAAAAGCTGTCAAGGAATAATCAAAGGAGATAAATATTTTAAACAAGAAATTTTACAATCGCTAGCATATTCTGGAGATTTAAAAACTAATAAAATTGACGTATCTAACATTTTTATTCCAGAATTTAGAGATGTTTTATCAAATCATTTCTATTCAAACGAATGGACTTATCCTCTAAGGTTTTGGAACGAAAACAAATAAATATTACCAACACGGTAAAAAATAATAGTGGCTTAAGTGATAAAATAAACGTAAAATATAAAATGTTATGACTAAAAAAATAGTATTAAATCTTACGATACTGACTATTACAATCTTGTTTTTTAGCTCTCAAGGAAAAGCACAAGAAATGAAAAATATGTATAAGACTGAACTAGAAAACGGAACTTGGATAACTGACAATATATTAGGGTTAGATCCTAACATCAAACAATACAACTTAACAAAGTTTATTGAAAGAAAATTTGCTGGTAACCTGACTAGTTTTGGAGATAAAATGGTTTTTAATAGTAGTTATGTTGCACCTTGCGGGAATGATAATTTTACAACAGTAATTGGGAAATATGAATTCTTTGACAAAGAAAAAATTATCATTTCAGTTGATACTGTTTCGTACTCTGGTGAATGGGAAAAACCGACGGAGCACCGAAAACCAAAGGAGATAATTTTTTTAATATCTAAAGTTGATGAGACAATAGTTTTTACCAAACAAAGTGAGTAGAAAACTATTATACACAATACAGTTGCGATAAAAGATTACTAAAAAGTCTTAAATCTAAAGATTTGAGTCAACGCCAAATTTTTAACCTGAATTTTAAAATAGAGTAAATCAAAAAAAAGATATGGGAGGAATGCTTCATCCTACTGCAAAAGGAATACTTGATGGGCGTATAAAAGGTTTAAATAACGCTGTTCATATTACTACATATATTATCGATAACGGAAAAGAAGAATTGGAAATTCCTAATTACTACACATTACCAGGAATTGAATATTATATTGGTTTTGGGACAGGTTATGAACAAGGTCAAGCTTTGAGAATGGTATTAGAAAAAGATAGTAGTAGTCAAATAACATTAGATGAAAAAATAGAGTGTCTTTCCTTTCTATTGAAAAAACAAGAGACCTGTGGATTAATTGTATCAACTGAATCTTTTTTAGATAACATTAAATATTGGGGAGCGTTTAAATTCTCCAAAACCAATATTGATGAGCTACAAAATTTATTAAAGGAAAATAAGGTTCAAAGAGCGGTTGATAAAATGCTGATATATTTAAAAGAAAATTTTTACTTGAAATCTTTGATAGAATTTTATCAAATATGGGATAGACTAAAAAATATAAGACAAGAGAAAAAAAAGAATAAAGAATATATTATTACCGAAGAACTAGAAAAGATAAAAATTGAAGTCCAAAATTGGATAGGTTCAAAATAAGGAAAAGTATAAACGATCATCTTATGTGGTGTATGAGATTGACATCATACAAAGACTGTTATGGAACTTAAGAAATAAATATATAGCATGAAAAATTACTATAAATATGTAGACGAAGATAAAACAGAGTGTTTTTTAGAATTGGATGAAGATTTTTTTTGTGAAAGAGCAATTTACAAGACAGGAAATAATGTAATCAACACATATTTAGAAATAGAACATGAATCATATTTTTTACCAGAAGGCAATCTAAAAGATAGTTTAGAATTTATGATGGTGAGCTCCAAAGTAGAATTTGATACCTTATGGAAAGAATCAATGATGAAATCCGAATCGAATTGGAATACATTGAAAATGAAGTATGAAATTGGAGATTTAGTTATATCCCGAATTTTATGTTTTTACCCACAAGGAATAATCTCAAATTTTGGAGAAGAATTTAATGCGCTATCAGACTTTAAAACTTGTCAGGAAAAATTTGGAAAAGAAAAAATGTATCCAAATAAAGAAATAGAGTTGAGAATCTCTGGATTTGATAACATCAACAAACTTATTCTATTAGGAGTTCGTAATATAGAATACAACAAAAAGAGTTAAAAAAACATTTTGGACCAAACAATAACAAACATTGAAAAATGACATTACCCAAAAAAGGATTTAGATCAATAATAGTAAATGATACCCTTTACAAATACAAAATAACAGGTGAAGATGGAGGCATTAGACTTATTATAGGCCTTCCTGATATTAATGGGCAAGTGCTAATAGGGTGGATTGATTATCACTCAAATTATGTGTCTAATTTTAATACAGAAGGTATTGCAAAAAGCTGGAGTCTATTTCAGAGAACCATTGTCACCCCTAAAACAATTAGAGAAGTAATTTTATATGGTTTAGATAACAATTGGAAACCAGAGGAGAACCTAAAACAAATGATTGTGAATCATTTAGATGATAAAATTAATGTACAACTAAAAAAAATAACCAAATTCCCAGAATTGAAAGGTGAAGAAGTAGCTGTTGTTTTTGAATCGCATAATAAAAGGTTACATCTTGACTTTACACTTTATGAAGGAGAAGGAAATATCTATCATAAATTTGACAACATCCAATTAGCCAAAATTTTTTCTGAATCAAAGATTAAAGAAAATGATAATTTGTCTTGTTGGGGACTTAATGATTTTAATAAGTCCTTAATGTATATAGACAAAAGAGGAACATTTGAATTTGAAAATAACATTTGTTAAACCCAGATTAAACTCAGTGTAATACCAAATCAACCACAAAATGGCATATACAATTAAAAAATCTGAAATTATTGACTATTCACCAGAATCTTTAAAGGATTTCGAATTGTTGATGTATGAATACATAGACAATCTGCATTTTACGTTAAACCCCAGAGAGTGTTTGAAAAATGCTGATGAATATATTGTGATTGCCAAAGAAAGATTTCTAAAATCTGGTTGGGCAGGAGACGGCAATATAGAATTAATCTGGGTGCCACCTTTTATGCTAAAAGACCCAGATGGCAAGACTTTATATTGGGAAAAAACAAAAGGGATTGTTGTCTGGCATGTGAAACAAGAAAGTGATGGAATTTCTTGGCTATTAACTCCAAGTGAATTAAAACTGACCTAAGAAACCTACCTCTAAACGTAGATAACCATAGTAAATAATGAAAATTAATAATCCAATACATATTCATTTAAAAGACTTTTTTTTAAAAGAACAATTTGACATTATAAAAGTTGGGCAAACAAAAGAATGGATTTTAAATAACTTTCCTGAACCTGACGATGATACAGACATGGGAAATGGCTTTAGCATTATTAGGTATGGATGGATTGAACTTCATTTTGACCTTGATAAATTATTTCTAATATGGTGTGATAGCCTTCCTTATATCGAAGACAGTGATCGAATTAAATATGATAAATGGATGCTGACCAATCTAGATGAACTGACATTAGAACAAACTCAAAAAAGGCTTAATTCAGAAAGTGTAAATTATTTAGTGAAGTTTAACACTGAAGAACGGCATGTGATTGTCAAAATAAAATATAGTGGTGTCAAGCTTTGGTTTCATCCCGAAACCGAAAAAATGAATGACGAAACTAATAAATATAAACTATTTGCATTTGGGAAAAGCGAAGAAGATTATGATAACTTTAATAGAGGTTTCTAATATATAAATGATGATAACAGAATTTGAAAAATAGAGCAATGGAAATTAATTACAATAACATAATCAAACTTTTAAATGCTGAATCAAAAAAAACAATAGAAGAATTACGAATAAATAGGACTCAAGAATTAGTAGCTAGAAAAAAAGAAGTTGACAATGCCATTACATGGTTGAAAAAAGGAATGGATCATCAAATTCATCCAGATATGAATATTATTATGATACCTGAAAAAATGACAAAAACACCATCTTCTGAATATAGGTTGATAGAGGATCATGAATCTGATGAAAGAAAATACTGGACAGAAGTTAAACTTGACGATCAGGAATTAAGACCGATGCCAGGAGATTTTTTAATGATCAAGTATAAATGAACCCAAAATGTTTTTTGAAAATGAAAGAAAATTAAATCAATGAATCTACTAGAAAAAGCTAGCAATAATTTAGGGCTCATAAGAATCATACATCATAACGAGCAAGTATATAAACTGGTTTGTTTGATACGTACAGAAGACAGACGTCCTTTTCAGGCAGATTGGTATCAAGGAAAAGAGTCTTATCTGGTAGCAGTAGACGAAAACGGACATTTTTTTCTTAGACATTCTGGAGGCTATATTTTTAAGCTAGATCCAAATACTAAAAAAGAAGAACGGATTGCTAAAAGTGAACATGAATTTATCAAAATGATAGGTTGGGATTAAAAGACGAACAGGATTGAAGGAACATGGAATACTACAAAGAAAAACTATATATAGAAAAGAATGGTAAAAAGATATTTGGCAAAAAACTACCTGTAATTATTAACAATAATGGATATTATCTATCATACATAACCATATTTGAAGATGGATGTATCGATTGTTGGGGATTAAAGGATATAGATCAAATCAAAAGCGAAATAACATCAGGAAAGCTATTACAAACAATACCAGATCATGTCGAATTAGAATGTAGTTTGGGAACTATAAAAAGTTCAGGGTTTATTCCTGAAAAAAGTAATGAAGATTTTATTAAAGAGATAGAAGACATTATAAATGAGCTCAATAATCGTGATAACAGAAGAATAGTTTGCGAGAAATCATTTAAAAAGTATCTGATCGAGCCATCAGAATCTAATTTAAAAAGTCTAACAGATGCTTATCATGATTTGCCCGCTCATCAAAAGGTAATATTCGAATATATTGACGAGAAAGACCCTTTGTGTAATTTAATGAATGGAAGCGAAGAATTCACATTAACATATAGAAAATCTGTATTAAAACATTATTTCAAGATAGAATTAGAATAAATTAGAAAAATGAAAAAAATAGTTCAAAGTACGTTTTTTATAATAATAAGTATTGCTAGTGGCTTTAGTCAAACCAAAGACACAGTTTTTAATGCTTATGTATCCGTTCGAACTGAAGAGGTTAATTTTTCAAGTCTCAAGAAAATAGAGAATATTAAAATTTATGACTATGAAGGTGTTTATTATTTTGGAGGCTCTGAGTCCGAGTCTGAATTGAAAATAATTTATAGTAATGGTAAACTATTTGCTTGTTCAAAATATTATGATTGGGAAATTGATAATTGGGTACTCAAAAATCAACGAGAGCCTATTAAATATGAGCACGAAAAACTTTATGTATCAAATAACCCCTACCAATTATATAAGTGCATAGATGATTCTAATGTGCTCTTAAAAAAGGGAGATAAAGGTCTAGCTTCGTTTTATAACGAGGTTGAAAATGAAAAAACGCATCACTACTTACAATTTAACTATCACAGCGCTATTAAAAAACCTTTAGGAAAATACCCTGAAACAAGTTTCGTAAAATTGACTCCTTTAGATTTAGAAGTTTTCTCTGCTAAAGAATTAAAAGTTATGAGAAATGAAATTTTTGCTAGAAAGGGATATCTTTTTAAACAAGGTGGAGAAATGCATAACTATTTTTCACAAAAAGATTGGTATAATTCATTAGAAAAGTCAACGAATCCAAACTTCGATAAAATTGAAAATCATAACATTAATCTAATTCGTTCCTTAGAAAGCAAATAATTATTAGGTGTCTAAAATCAATATGGAAGATCAAATACAACAAATAGAAAAACTACTAAGCATAAAGCTCGAAAAGCACGATTATAAAAAAGAAGATCAAGTGAATACATATAATACTTGGTCAAACGATCCAAACATAAGAGAGCTTGTATTAGAAAATATAACTATTGACAACATCCATGTTTTATTACCTTTTTCTAAGTACCTACACACGTTAAAATTAATTAACTGTACTATCGGTAGCATTTCCAGTCTCTATAACTTCGAAAACTTGGGAAACTTAACATTAAACAATGTTACCATTACTAATGTTGAGGAGTTAACTATCGAAAATAAAAGTTGTAATACTACCTACAATGGAAATTTAATGCACGTAAACTTAGAAAACTTGAACATTAAGCATTTAGGTGTTTTACAACCTATGGCTAAAAATTTGGATCATGTGTTTATTACCAATTGTACCATTCATAATTTTTATGAGGTGAATTTGTTTCCCAAACTCTATGATTTACGACTAGATGGTGTAGTTATCAAACAATCTGATGAGGATGTAATTTATACACCCAATACTGACAGGAATTTTACCTGGTTAACGTTTACAAATATGTCCGTAAATGACCTCAGATATTTTATACCAATCGCAACAGGTTTACATGGGCTAAGAATATACAACTGTAAGTTTAACAACATAAAGCATTTATCAGAGTTTACGACTTTAAATAAATTTGAAGTAGATGCTACTACCACTATAGTAGATACAAGTTTTCCTGCCAATCATTCTAATCTTAAACTTAAAGAATGTATTATAGCTAGATCAGAAGAAGATACCGATGTACAAAACTTTGATATTAAAAAACTAAGTTCAATTGGTCATTTTATAGAGCAACTAACTATAGAAAATCATCAGCTAGTAAATCTAGATACTCTAAAAAACTTTACTAACTTGAACAGATTAAAATTCGATCGAATTACAGCAAGATTAAGTGATTTTTCACCCATAGCAGCACAAATTAGCTCTTTAGATTTTTCAGAATCAACCATTAAAAACAGATCACAAATCCAGCACTTTAAAAATCTGGAAGTATTAAAAATTGATGCCAATACCTCAAAAGAAAGTTTTAAAGATTTTAAAACATTACTTCCCTTAAAAAATCAACTTAAGAAATTCGATTTTTGGGAGTTTTCTGATAGTCGTATTAAAAATTTGGACTTAATTAAGGAGTTTACGGCACTAGAGTCTATTTTTATATTGTATGCTTCAAAAAAAGTAGCTCAACGTGTTTTCTTGTTACCCAGTTTAAAAAAGTTATCGATCAATATTCGAGCAAAAAAAGCGCATACATTTAATGTAGAAACCCTTAAGAACATTGAAGAGCTTTATATAGAGAATGATAATCAAATTACACTTAATGGGCTTGCAAACCTTCAGCTTTTAGAAGTATTAAGCCTAAAAGACTTTTGTAAAGCAAAAGGAATCCATAAAATTAAAAACCTTCGGTATTTAAAGATAAATGAAGCAATAAACATAAGTGAGTTACCAGCAATAGATACACTTACAAAATTAGAAATCGATGTTACAGAAGCATATGAAATTTCAGGATTATCACAGTTTATCAACCTTAAAGAGCTCTCGATAAAAGGGACTAACAAATTCACCTTAGGGCATTTACCCAATTTAAAGGTACTGGATATTTCCAGCACATTTCCAAAAGAAATTGATTTTTTAGATGATTTACCCAACTTAGAAAAACTCTGTTTAGAAAATAATTGCCTAACCGAGGTAACGGGTTTAGATAAACTCACCAATCTGAAAATGTTGAATCTTTCAGAAAACATGATTCAAAATATAAATGGTCTGGCGAATTTAAAAAGTTTAGAATATTTGAATTTATACGATAATGAAATCTCTGACATCACTATTTTAAATAACCTGCCCAACTTAAAACAAGTTAATATAGCAGGAAACCTTATTGAAAAACCAAAAGCTTTAAAACAATTAAATATTCCTGAAATCGCAGTTTTTTATGGATTACCTAAAGTACCTTTTTGGATATGGGAGGATCAGGATTTTGAATTGTAAATAAATTAAAATGTTTATTTAATACATTTTGTCTAGTATGTTTCCCTGAGCCTGTCGAAGGGCTTTCTTCTCTATAATTTGCTTCGACAGGCTCAGCATGACATTCTAAATAAAAATCAACCCATTAAAAGTAAGTCAATGGTAGTAGTTTTTCTAAATAAAATGAAACACAATTGTATCGAAGATATGCGATTTTAATCAGAAAATCTTAATTAAAACAACTATGAACTTAGAAGAAATAAAAAAAGAAGCAAAGCGGTGCAAGTGTGATGATATACCATCACTATCCTTAAAAATCACAGAACTAAAAAACAAAGGTGTTTCATTTTTGGGTTGTGTGGCATTTGTTCAGGTGAACCAGAAAATTTCATTAAAAGAAGCACAAGAATTAACGGTACAGTTAGAAGCATATACCAAAGATGAAAAGAGAAAAATCGAAGAGGGAATTGATGTAATGTTAAGTGATTTTAAGGAAGAAGAATAATACCAACGAATATAAATTGTACCGCTGCAAATATTGATTGCCTGTATGTATATTCAATATATAGACTTAATATGGTTGCAGAAATGAAAATAATCGATACTACCATAAGGGATTGATATTCCTAAAATAAGTCGAGATATCTACTATAAGTAGATGCATATTAAGAAGCATTTTACAATTAACGTCACTTAGAATAAGGATGAAAAAAATGAATAACTACAGAAAAATAATAGACACATTTAAATCAAGTAAAGATGAATCAGTATTGATTGATTTTGGATGTATTGATAATGGGAAATATGGTGACAAAAACTACTCAAATAGAAAAAATCTTATTTTAGAATTATACAGTGATTACTCTGCAGAGGATAAGCCACTTTTAAAATGGTTGCTGAAAGAAGAATTAAAAGGGTTTGAATTTGATGTTCCTGTATACACAGCGGATTTATGCGCTTTTATGCTATATAAGTATATGGAAATGGCAGATATATATGATTTGTATGATGCTAAATTTGGTGCAGGTTCGGATAATCAAGCATATGTTGATGTAGAATTGGTTTTTGGGCGAAATAGGGATGAGACAAAAGCATTCTTGAGGAATGAAAAAACGCAACTAAAATTGAATAAAGAAATCCTTGAAACTATTGAATGGTATGAGTCAAACCCCAATGCAAAATTTAAAAGTAGAGAAGAATACATTGTTTATTTTGAAACGATAAAGGCTGAGAATATAAAATCTGATGTAGAAGAATATTAAAAAACACTATAGTTAAATCCGTTGTAAAAAGGCATTAAAACAAACATTTATAGGAACTGTTATGAATAGCAATTAAAAAATCAACATTGAAGGATACTAACAAGAACCCATTCGAAACATTAAACTCATTTCATACAGAAAATGAATTTGATGAAGCATTCTATAAAAAATTTGTAGCACCTTTTTATACGGTACGTATTATAAATTTAATCAACTTTAAAAGTGATTATGTAAACATCAAAGCTGAAATAGATGCTGATATCGTTAAAAAGATAATTGGACAAAGTAATTGGCGAGAAAGAATTGTTGGAGCTTTTTTCTGTGCAATTGAGAATTTAACCGAATTTGAAGATATCATTGGAGTACATTTCCTGAAAAGTGAATTAGTTCATCAAGGGAAAGGATTTGCTTTAGCACTTGCAAGTTTTAACTCAAAAAAATCAATCGATTACCTGAAAAAATACCTTGACTATTACTTAACTAGAAAAGACTTGTTTTATGAGCAAAATTATGCAATGTCAGCGCTAAAATGGATTGATGAAAGAACAAAATCTGAACATACAAAAGAGTATGAACAGCGATATGCCGAATGGGAAAAAGATACTTCAAGAAAATTTGATTCTTATTATAATGAGTTTGTTCAACAAATACTGATAATCGAAGAATTGAAAACAGCTGGTAACAACTAATAAAAACAAAGTTGGTTTAAATAAGAAGAATAACAGAAGATGGACAAACTTAAAAACATAGAAAAAGAACTCAATATAAAGTTCGAAAAACATGAGTATGGTAAAGAGCAAACCAATACCTATGAATATTTTGAACATTATAAGAGAATAACATCATTAACCCTTCAAAATATAAGCATTGACAATCTGGATCTCTTTCTACACTTGGTCAAAGAAGTGTCTGGATTAACCTTTATCAATTGTACGATTAAGGATATTAGCGACTTAATTAAGTTTGAAATCCTACGTGAACTTACTTTAGATAAGGTAACTATTGGAAATATAAATGAGCTGTACAGTAACAAGATTTGTACAACTGCTTACGATGGCAATTTAAAACATATCATTCTTAAAAATATGACCATTGACCATTTAGCAGTATTGCAGCCTATTGCAAAAAAAATCGATCATATTTTTATTACTGATTGTATAGTTCATAATTTTTATGAAATCAATCTCTTTCCAAAACTATACGATTTACGACTCAATGGAGTAACTATTAAGCAATCAGACAACGATGTTATTCACCAGGCAAAACCCGATAGGAATTTTATACGTATACGTTTAGCTAATATGATATTTGATACTATAGATATGTTTTTACCAATATCAGATAATGTAGAGCATATTGTCCTAAACGGATGTACAATAGATACGATTAAGAACATTCATCAATTTTCTAAGCTAGAACGTTTAGATATTGATACTGGTACTATTGTAAAAGATCAACAACTTTCTCAAGATACATCAAGCACATTTACCATAAGTTATTGTTCCTTAGGAGAAGAAAGGTCTTATCCAAAAGCAAAAGTCAACTTGCAAAACTTGGCATCTATAGCACATTATATCAAAATCTTAGAATTTCATCAATACGTACCTGATGACATGACGTTTTTACAACACTTTACCAAGCTCGAAAAATTAGATTTTCAGTATAGTACTGTTACTATTAGTAATTTTATACCCATAGCAACTCAAATAAAGGAATTATATTTTAGTCAATCAGAATTAAAAGAATCGGCACAACTAAAAGCGTTTACACAATTAGAAAAAATTACATTTTACACCAATCCGCACGAAAAAGGATTGATAGATTTAAAAAAACTCTTACCGTTAAAACATCAACTTAAAAAATTGAAAGTAAATGAAGATGAGGTAAAAAACGTTTCGTGCATCAAAGAATTTACGGTATTAGAATCTCTGGACTTAACAGTAACTTCTATTGCCGACACAAAAAGTATTTTAGCTTTTAAAACCCTTAAGCGGCTACGATTATTCATTGATATTGAACCCGAACCAGAAGATACTATAGCGATAGATGTAAGTACTATAACGAACATAGATACTCTAGAACTTTGGTGTTATTTTTCTATAGAACTTATAGGTATAGAACATCTTCAAAAGTTAAAAAACTTTACACTTTATGGAAATTTAAAAAACACAAGATTAGATACCTTGCAGAACCTAAAATACTTACGATTAGATGAAGATACCGATATAAACAAAATACGTTCTATAAAATCTTTAAAAACACTAGTATTAGAAATATCAGAAGAATCTAAAATTGATACTTTAGAACAATTTCCAAATTTAGAAAACTTAAATATTACGGGTACCGCGAATATTGATATAGGAAAACTTAATAAACTCAAGATTTTGAGAATACAAGGTGAGTCCAATTTAACAAATACAACTTGTTTTGATAATCTACCAAATCTTGAAAAATTGGATCTGGGCTGGTGTAATATAGCTGAAGTTAAAAACCTGGAAAAGCTTACCAATTTAAAAGTGTTAGATCTTTCAGAAAATGGAACTATAGAAAATATAGATGGATTAAAAAACCTTAAAAAATTAGAACAACTTAACTTATATAGTAATAAAATTTCTGATATCAGTGTATTAAACACACTCCCTAATTTAAAAGAAGTCAATTTAGCAGATAACGGTTTAGAAAAAAAAGAATACCTATCCCAACTAAAAAAACCAGAAATAGCTATTTTTTACAGCTTACCCTTTATACCCTTTAGGATATGGGATGATCAAGACTTAAAATTGTAAAAATGAAATATGAACTTAATAAAGGAGATTTTGTAACAATTGGGAATGATACAGGAGTAATCGTTTTTCTTACAGGAGAAAAAGATACACCTGCAGAACATGTAGGCATTTGGTTTGGAGAAACAAACGAAAAAGGAAACCCTAAATATAGGACAGTGCCGATAGATTATTGAAAGAAATTAAATTCAATAGAGGTTTATCATTGATAAAATGATAGTAACATTTAAGATCAATAAAACTAAAATGGGAACAAAAGAGTTAGATAGAATTCAGAAAGAATTTATTGAGTTATACAGAGAAATTGAAAATGGAGGAATACAACTAAAACCCTTAGCGAATGGAAACGATTCCTTATGGTCAACCTCAGCTATGTTTGATTTAACCCCTTTACATATAGAAAGATCTTGGGGGAACTTGAGGAAAGAAAAGGTTTTAACTGAACGGCCAATTAGTTTAAAACGTATTTCGGAAGGGATATACAATAACAATGAAATGATATGTGCAAAATTTTGGAAAGAAGATGAACTACAGGGTTTTGCAAATTATTTTGAAATTAGTAATGGTATTACCCAAAGTAAAAGGGTTGTGATTGATGATGATGAACAAGAGCTGACAAGCATCAGCTACTATCATAAAAACAAAGAAGGCCTAATTACTAAAATGATTAAAGCGCATAGATCAGGAGCCACTTTAGAAGAATATGAATATACTAATAGTATTCTTTCAAGAATAACGATCCAGAGAAGAGATGAATTTGAAGTTATGGATAATCCTGACGGAATAACAAAGGCCTCCATAAACAAAATAGTATATGTAGTTGAATATAATTCTTCGGGGGAATTAATCGGGATTATTAATGAAAAAGGTGAAAATGTATATCGAAAACCGAAGTACAAAAAAATGATATAATACCAAATGAATTTAAAATGTTTCGCATTCAAGCAAACTAACAATGGAAAAAATAATAAACAAATTCAACAACTTTATTGAACTCTACCCTCATTATGGAGCTCTAATTGCAGCACTTGGTTTTGGTGTCTTTTTATTAGGTTATTTAAAAAATTGGAATTGGGTAATGGAACCTGGAGGAGGATGGTTGAATATCGCTTTTTGGGAAGAAAAACTAGGAAATAAAACAGTTAGATTACTTATGGGAATTGTTTGTTTAATGGGGATTATTTCTTGTGTGTGTTTATTCTTATACTTTGAATTTATATCAAAATAACGCTAATTTAAGTACAAACGATTTTAGTTAAGTTCATTCTGCTTCATAGATAAAACCCCAAATCGTTGGGAAGAATATGTAATAGACAAAACACTTACGATCCATAAACCATGATACGATTAGATGAATCACATATTTGGAGAAAATTAAGTAGTCCATATAGAAACTCAGAAGTAATACCATCACTCATTCAGGAGCTTTCAAAAAGTTTGGATAAAAAAATTGCAGATGAATTAATATGGGAACATATTTATCACCAAGGAACAGTATACGAAAATACACTTGCCACTGTACCTCATGTATTAACAATAATTGAAGAATCCGAGGACATCGAATTTAATATTGATGTATTAGCTTCTATAGGAGTCGTTTTAATTTACCTAGACAATATATCAGAGTTAGAGCAAATATTCGAAGAGAATCATCTTAATGAAAAAGAAAAAAATAGAATTCAGATTGCATTTATGGATTCGATAGAAAAATTTAGAAACCTTGTAAATAAGTATTCACACAATACTGAAGTTTTGGATGAAGAGTCTAGAAGATTTTATTTAATCGCATTTTTAGTGTCCATAAAAAGACATAAAGAAGCTGAGATATTTAAAACCTTTAATATCAATGACGAATATATTTTTGTATGTCCTACTTGCGAAGAAGAAACTTTTTTATGGAATGAAGAGAATGTTTTAAACGCATATAGCAGAGATCCTACTACAAATAAAAACCAGAAAAAATTAAGAATTGATGTAAATACATCTAATACAAATCTGGATTGGCTAGAAAAACCAATTGACGAAATGAATATCAATTCGTTAAAACCATTAATCCCATATTTTAAAGGAGACATAAATTGCCATAGTTGTAATAAAAAACATAACGTATTTAAAGGAGTAATGAATAGTATATAAAAACTATGATAGAAAATTGGAAAGACACCGCATTTGGCTCTGATTTTGGAGGTGATTTTTTAGAGCTTATAGAAAACATAACAGGCGATATGTTAACAATGGATTTAATATATACGCATACCGATGTGAAAAAGTATATTGATAATCCAGATGTACTTCATGAACGGACAGACAACAATGTTAGGTTTACGAACTCAAAATTCGAACAATACATTCATTTCGAAGATTTGATTATTGCACTTTCAGCAATAATTGTCGAAGCTGGATTAAACGAACAAGTGGATTTAACCAAAGCGTACGGTAATAAAGTACTGAAATTTCAAACGAATAAAGAGGAAATAAGACCAGTTTATGAGGCTTTACAAACTATATATAATACACCTGATAGCTATGTTATGTTTGAAATGTGTATGAAAGAAGAACGAGAAGAAACGCTTAACGATATAAAGGATATCTTATCAAGATTTGAAAAATTAGTAAACTAAAATGAGTATGAATTTTGAAATTATTGGAGAAAAAAGTACACCGAATATTGATTTGATAAAGAATATGCTCAATTTTCCAATACCAAAATCGTATTTGGAGTTTATCGAACATTATGGATATGGAATCATTTCAGAAAATATTGAATACCTGAACATAGTAACACCAGATAAAAATTTCTTTAAAAATAATTTTAAAGAAGATATTGATTTATGGGAATGGAAAGATGATTCGCAAAAAAATAAAATACATAATAGCATATTAATTGCCCATACATTTGATGGACAACATGTGTATTGCACTCCATCTTCTTTTTTGATACTTCCTAGATTCGAAATACCAATCGAATTTGACACTTTTAATGAAGTAATAGAATATTATATAAACAACTATAATATGGTTAATACAATTAAATATAAAGCGCATAAGGGATATTGAATTCATAAAAAAATGAATAGAAGTGTAAAACAAATAGCAGAAAAAATTATCGGAAGACATCTTTTTTTAGAAGAAGGGATGAAGCAATCAAGTATTCTCGAACAAGAAAAACGATTGAATATCAAAATCCCAGCTACACTCAAAGAACTGTATCTGATCTTAGGAAACAACACATTATTTACTGATGGGTTTCATCATTTTGCTGAAATTACAGCACTATTTGTGAAAGATAATAAGTTGGTATTTCTTCAAGAAAATCAATCTGTAGTGTATTGGGCTGTTGATTTAACAGATTCAAAAACAGTGTATCAAACTACCGATCAAAATTTTGATAAGAATGTTGAATGGTATAGTGAAGAACTAAGTTTAGACCAATTTATTGAAATGATCTTATATGTTCAATGTGTTATGTCTGATGAAAGTTTTCATGCGAAGGCAAAAAGTGGATTTCGATTTTTTGCATCACTTGACATTAGTGAATACCATAGTAATGAAAAATCTAAGAGTTTTATAGATACATTAAACAATGATTATAAAGAAATAGTAAATGGTAATGGATTGAGAATCTATTGGAATCCTGAAACAATACTCATGTATTTTCTCAATAGCGAAAACCAAATAAGTGATATGATATTGACGTGTACAAAAGATGAAGCTGTACTTGATAAAATGATTGATGAATATGGATTTGGTGAATTATAATACAAATATAAACTACCACACTACGAATATTGATTGGCTATCGTATTGCAATAAGAAATTTGTTTAATTTACAGTAATAAAAATAATAAAGTAGATTTTGTTAGCTATGACGCGCTAGATGCATAGAGAGTTTAGAAAGAAGCTAGTAATAATTCTAAAAAATGAAGAAAAAAATAAAACTATTTTTAATTATTGTAGTAAGTATCATCGGAATTGGATTTTTCATTGTTGAATATATCCGAAAAGATAATAGCGAAAAGTATCACGCAACTGCCGAATGTGAAAATACTGAACTAAACTACGTTAAAGAAATCTTTAAAACTGGGATTACGCATGCATCTTTTAAAAAGAAACTCAAACAAAACAGTATTGAAGCATTTTTTGAATGGGAAAATGCAAACACTAAATTTATAGCATTAAGAGATATTCTAAAAGAATGTCCATCTTCAGGAAGACAATATTGTGGAATAACGTTTGAATTTGAAAATAATAAATTGACTGACATATATCCAGGATATCCTTGTCATTAAACGAATTAGTGTCTTATAAAAGACGTCTTTTTTAGATTTCGACGATTATAGACTATTCAGTAAATCAGCAAGCTGTGTTGTTTTTTTTAGGAGTTTTATAAAATGATTGATGAATTATAATACAAATATAAACTACCACACTGCGAATATTAGTTGACCATAGGATGCTAAGATTAAGAAATGTACTATTGATGGTGACATTTGCAAACTATAATGAATATTAGAGATCGATATGCAGAAATAATTGAAGGAATGGAGTCTGAGGACAGATTTGTTCAATGGAACACCATGGTTAAATGGTGTACCCTATGGATTGATATAGAGCATAAAAAACTGAAACCTCTTCTTAAATTGATCAAAAAGTGTAAAGAAATTGGTTTTTGGGAGCAATACTATCCAAGTCAATCTCATAATGCCTTAGGACTTTCGTTAGGGAAAAACTATCAGGAAAGATATGATTTACCTATGGTGTATGTCAGTTATAATGCCGAGGATGATAATTTCGGGATACAATATCAAAAAGGACAAGGCGGTGAAACTAAAAGAATAGAGTGCGGGAGTAAGGTATCCAATACTAATCTTCAAGAAATAGAACTTTGGTTGAATGACAAAAGAAATAATAGTAGGAAACTATAAAAATGACTAAAAAAGAAGCATTAATTAAAGAAATAAATGAGGCTTTTAGAAATGTAACACTAGAAGATGGAATAGGCCTTTGGGAAGCTCAAGGACACGATGATCGATTGACTGTTAGTGAATGCAGAAAATTAAGAGCTAAAGATGAAATAAAAGACTGGACAAAAATTCCATTAATTCATCTGTATCAATGTAGTAGTTCGTTATCATTTTTTGATGCCAAAGGAATGCATTTCCATTTACCAATACTATTGCTGTTTGCAATTGGTTTTTTTAAAAAAGAAGAGAAAAAATTATTAGAAAAAGGGCTTCTAAAAGGATGCACAGAACCTCATATCGAATTTCATTTAATGGAAATATTGAGTAATAACGAGAGTGCTAAAAAATATTATAAAGAACGCTATTCTTTATTGACTATAGAACAACTGCAGTGTATCATAGATTTTTTTGAATATAAAAAGAATCTATTAGAAACCTACTATAAAAGTAATGAGGCTAGAGAACTTGGTTTATTGCCTGCTGCTGTTACGTATGACAATGACTATATACAATTGCAAGAAGCGATAGTATGTTGGACTGAAGAATTTCAAATAAAATAAAAAATGAATGAATCTAAAATATATATCGATTTTAATGCAATGATAGAATGCGATTTGATACTGTTATCAAAAACGGATTTCAAAAAAGACACTAATGGCACTACAATTAAACTAAAAGCAGGTATGAAAATCAAAGTATATATGGATGATAAAGATGAATTTGATAACAAAGATGATTTAATCGCTTACGGAACAGTAGAACCAAACAACAGTGGTGCATTTAAAACCTGTAAATGGAATATACGAATTGATAAAAAGGGCATTCGTCACGAATCAGAATTATAAGCATGAAGCGTTTGATAATACATAGAACAAGTTTTGTGATTGTACTATTATTGTTTTTTAAATTCAATAGCAATGCACAGGATAGGAACATTGTATACTATGAAAATAATAAGATTGCAGTAAAACAGCAAAACGACTCAATCTACTTTTATGACAGTTCTGGCGAATTAAGAAAGATCATTAATTTAAAAAACAAAAAATCTACTCCTTTTGGATTGCCAAAAGAAGTTCAGGACATTATATATGATGGGAAAATCCCAGAAAGAATAGAGATTTCAGAAGAAACATTCCCTACATATCTATATAGGCAGCGATATACTGATGCAGGAATTGTACTTTGTTCTGAACATGTTTACTATAATGAACTAGGTTTAAAAACGAGATATAAAGAAATCTGCCCAAATGATATAGCAGGCGATGATGACTATCATTTTGGAGACAAAAACTTATATAAATACAACAAGTATGGATTACCTACAGAAGTAGAAGGTGCTGTTTATAAGTATAATGGCAACGGACAGTTAGTTGAAAAATGTTATCAAGATACACAATCAAAAAAAATACGCTGTTCTAGTAAGTACAAGTATCAAAATGGTAAACTGATTGCATCTATAAGTAACTTAAAAACATCAAAAAATAATCTAAGTTATGTGTATAATGATAAAGGGCAATTATCAGAAATTATACAGAGTAGTAGATCCAAAATTGTTATTCAATACAACTACCAAAAAAAGGTCACTAGCTTGAGTGAAGTAAAAACATGGAGAGACAAAAAATACAAACGTACATATTTGACCTATCATTACGATGCTGAGAATAGAATAGAAAAAATTCAAATACATGGGTTATTCGATAATTCAGATGATTATAGATTTATATATGATAGTAATGGAAATCTAACTCAAAAAATGTTGAATGGAAAAGTGATAGAAAGTTTCAATTATAATAATGATGGGACTTTAATTTATATAAGGAACAATAAAAGATGGGGCGAGGATAAGGGCCATGTGAAGTACTAGATACTTTTGATATTATTAATTATAATAAAAGGAGAATACTAAAAGAGATAGAAGTCTAGAAAGAAAAAATAACTGTTATATGATCGAAGATGCTAAAAAAATACTACATCGTAATAAACACCTTCTAATTGTAGGGGAATCTGAAGCGGATAGAAGAAAATTTATCAGTGATCTAATAGTTAATAGAGCGGCAAATAGAACACCAAGAGGGATAACAACATTAAAGGAATATGCAAAATTTATTAAGAAAACAAAAATGCATAAACCCGATTATAAAACAGCAGCATACCCACCATTTCCAGATTTAAGACTAGTGTACTCTCACCATTCCTGGATTAAAGAAAAAGAAAATGAAGTACTGATAATAATTGATGAGTTAGATCAAATCAATCCTAAAGAAGTCGGATATGTAGAAAGAACTATTAAATTTTTAATTAAAAGATCCGATGCTTTAAAAAAAGGTGAAAAATCAATTCAAATAATCGTTTCACAAGGGACCGAAAATGACTTAATAGATAGATTGGCAAAACGAGACAATGTATATGGAGAAAAAGATAAACACGGTAGAACCAACAAACAAATTATAGAGCAAAACCTTAAAATTATAGATATTTCAGAATGAGTTCAAATACGAATCCCTTTGTATAATATGGCAAGCGGAAAACAAATACTATTGGCGCTATTAAGTGAATATTCACAAAAAAAGACTGCCAAAAATTAATTGCATAAAATAAACAGATGAAATACATACGTTACATTATACTAACAATACTTGGATGTATTACCACTTTCTTTATTTGGATGTATATTCAAAGAGCAAATCTTGATTATAATACCGAAGGTACATTTTTATCTATAGAAGATGGCGTAGTTTATAACGAACAAGCAAAAGAAGTTTATGGAATTCTTGCGCTTTGTGGACTGATTTTGACAGGAGTATTTTTTTATAAATTGATAAGGAAATGATTAGCACAACAGAGATTACAGAAGAATTAAAATCTCATCCAATTTTAAGGCACGCACCAAGCTTATTAAAAAGATGGAAGGGCAACCAAGCGAGACTTTTTAATTTGAGCGAAAACCATAGAAAAATACAACTAAGAATAAGTGAAGATAGATACCAAAATGATATTTCTTGTTTGTTGATTTCAATGCACGAACCTATTACAATGAAAGGATCATTTGATTGGGATAATGCAGATATAGAAATTGAGTATCACGATACATATTACAAAGTAGTTGATGCAGAAAACCATTTTGAAATAACTTGCAATAATGTTTCTATTACAGAGGGGAAATAAGGATGATGAAACAAAAAAAGTATATGAAATTAATGTTCACAACTCTTGCTTTTATTTTTGGACACTCTATCTATGGACAAGTCCCAAATGATACGATCAAGGTGATAGCAAAACAAATAGCATCAGGTATTGGTAGTAAAGTCCATATAGCACCATATAAAGTTCTAAAAACTATTAAAGGAAATTTAACCAATTATGACACCATTCAGGTAGGGTATTATTTTTATAACGAGCGCGAACATATGACAGATACCATATTGCTTAAGATACTTCCCTATGATGGAGTAACCGAGATGAAGAATTATTACATATTTCCAGAGTACAATATGAAAAAAGGAATCACAGCTATAGATACCGATTTTTGGAATGCCTGTAATATCCAAGGTGAATTTGATCACCTTTATAAATTCACATGGAAAGATGTTTTAAGATACATTGAGGAAAGAAAAATTGATATGAAAGCCTATGGTTTTGAGGTTAGCAGAAGCTTTGGTTTTGGTACAGAGTGTATTGGAAACCCCTCAGAAAAACCATTTTGGGCAATAACATATAATAAAAGTCATACAGACCTGCTTTTAGGGATTATTATTGTAGATGGCATAACAGGTAAAATTATTACCGAATATGAAGAACCCTATTCATCAGAAGAATAAAAATGTTTTTAAGATGAACATAAATACATTACATATAATTATTACAGTATTCTTTGTATTGACCTTACAGGCGCAAACTATTAGGAATGAAAATAGGATATTACATACTGTTTTTAAGGTTATTGATGCCAAGTCACATACTGAAGCTCCTCTTGCCATTTTAGAAATTAGTTCGGGAAACAAAAGGGTTGGTGAAGTTCAAACAGATTTTGAAGGACTAAGTTCTTGGAATATATGTTCTAAAAAAATAAAGGGTAATAAAATTAAGATCAAAGTATTTGGAATGAATTATAAACCATTTGAAGAAACGTATTTTCTTAACAAAGACACGATACTTACTATTAAACTCGAGTCTGGAACGATAAAATTTAAGAATCGAGGAGAATGGGAAACCTTTATAAGAAAAGAATTAGGGATTCCTTTCTGCGGAACAGGTTTAGAAATAGATACCGAAATAGAAGCTATGGAAAATGGAACATACCAACATTGTGACGGTCGTATAAAAAGATTCAATGATATTCCTTTAAACGAATTGTATCAATGGGAAAAAGTAGCAAAGTAATTAAATACATGAAATTAGTAACATACACATTAATGTTATTCATTGTTTTGAATAGTAAAGCACAACAAATGAAAGAGATTGGTATCGGAATTTTAGAAGTAAACACCAATTCTGATATCTCATTCTTTAAAAATTTTAATGATGTAACTCCTGCGGCAATACTTCATATCGAGCAACTAAAAGATTTACTAGTAAAATATGAAAGTCCAATAGTATTAAACCCTTATCAGATATCTGAAGGAGAAACAGACATAGAAGTGCAAGAGCTCCTAAACAGTGGACTTGTTCCCGCAGGACCCATATTAAAATTTATTGTTACTGAAGCAACCTCCAATTATTATAAAGTTATTGTTGATGATAAAAAAGGAACAAAATATTATATAAAAAAAAGTCCTGAAGCAATGTATTACACAACTCGAAAAGCTTTAGAAGGTAGTTTTAACACAGAACCTTCTAATAGAGTGTGGTTTTTGTATGAAACTTGGGAGCATTATCTAAAACGTGTAGAATATATAGAATTAAAAAAACTTGAGATATATGATAAACCGTATGGAGAAATTATTTTCTGTTCAGAAACCTATGACTTTTACCCTTTTAAGGTAAAAAGTATAAAAGGAGAATGGATAGAATTAATAAAAGATCCTTTAAGAGAGTTTAATTTTAAGAAAGGAACCAATTATGAAGGTTGGTATCAATGGAAAACAGGAAATGAATGGCAAATCCAAATTGTAGAATATACAATAGAATAACAAAAAATGACAATAGAAGAAGCCAAAAACCTTATACATTACGAATATGAATCTGATGACGGACTAGATCTACTTTTTAGGATGAGTGCGGATGTAGAAGAAGAGAGAATTAGAAATTTTTTAGAAGCATTAAAATCTATAGAACAATATTATGCAGACAAAAAAACTATAGAAAAAAAGTTAGTGTACCAACTCTTTAGTATGAACCAAACTTTACGAGCCAGTATGGGGCATTGGAAAGCAAGTAGACCAGAAGGATTAGATACCGATACCTGTTTTAAAATTTTTGATGGTATACGAAATGTTTTTTCAAAATAAAGAATGTAAAAATGAAGTATAATCTAGCCACTATTTTCGAGAAAATTACAAAAGCATCTATGTATGATGAAGATTGTAGTTTTACAATGAATGAATTATGGAAATGGGTGGTTTTTGATTCCGAAAATAAGGGACTAAACGATTCGCTTACTATACATGAACCTTCAGGAATAGCCATTAAAGGAAGAGAAACAGTATTAGACAAAACGACTTGTATAGAAGGAGAATATTTTCTTTTTGATTTTATAGGTCATGCACCTTCGTATAGGCTGATCACATTAGAAAACCCTCAAGATATAGTCAACCTAGTGTTGTCAAAATCGGGTATTTTTAATTCATTCACAACGATACAAATTCCTATTGTCAAAGGTGAAGTTTGTAATCTGAACGAGATCATAGAACTGATTTGTAAAGAAGAATTAGAAGAAGAACTAATCTATCAGGAATTGATAAACGATTTTCAAAAAATACTACAAACAACGATAAACAACGATACATTTTATAGTGCTTCAAAAGAAGCTGGAAATTGCATTGTTAACTATAAAAACAAAGGAATATCTCAGCAACAGGCTTATAATACCATATATGCAATTAAGCTAGTGTATAGAGCTTTGGGAATTGATCATTTGGATGATTTTATCGATGAGATTTTAGATTATATATGTGGTTATATAGGAAACAAAGAACTGTGGATTTGGGATAAAAAATTGTAATTAGATTTTCAATAAATGAATAAAATAATTTTAATACTTATAACTTTAATTTCTTCTTGCACTACCAGTGTAAAAACAGAGGAGATTAAAAATGAGCAAAAAACTCAAGAAAAATTCAAATTAGCAAAGTCGGACTATACAATACTTACATATACACCCAAATGGCATTGGACATTTAATAATGTGAAACCGTCTCAATTACAAGAATCTGAGTTAATAGAAATAGAAGAGGTTTTAAAATCTGCCATCCAAAAACATAATCAAACACAGAAAAACCAACTCATCGAACACAATAAAAATAACTCTGATGATCCGATTACTCAGACCAATTATGAAGTGCAGTTACAAGGATATATGAGGCAGTATGTACCTGTGATAAATAATAAAGGCCAAAAAGAGGTTTTTATTAATTTCTTTTGTGATGCTACAGATGAGAAAAATTGGCAAACACAATTAGTACAAGTAGAAGATGGCGGGAATTGCTATTACAGTGTAAAGATTAGTATGGAGACGAAAAAGTATTATGAATTTGAAGTAAATTATAGTTTATAGATGATAACAGTTGGATCCGTAACTAGAGAAGAAGCAACAGCTATTTTTCCATTTTTACAAGAAAAATATAGAGGAAGAAGAAAAGAAATAAAAGAATATACGCATACCTATCCAGAATTTGTGTTTTGGATATATCCAGATGGTAAATTATTTGATGCCAAAGAAGCTCATAAAAAAAACACTCCAAAAGGTTTTGACTATATTTTACAAGATGAACCCAATTATGGTGGGTTTTTACGAGGTAGATTAGCCAGACAATTCGAAGAACAAATTATCGTAATTTATTGTGAGTCTCAAGTATTACACCTGAATAATGAAAAAATAAAACAATTTTTAACTGGAATCAAAGAAATCCCATTACCAGTAGCTGATACAACATTAGTTATTTCTGATAATGGAGATATATACGGTACCATAACCGATATAGAAGAACGATTAGAAGTTACAAATTGAGAATTTGGGAAATAACCCTAAAACAAAAATAGAACCTTATGGCTTTAGATTTTCACAAATTTGATAACAATGAACATTTGTTTGGTTTGGACGATAAGCAGTATGCTCATCTAGAAAACTTGTTTGTAGAATTTAAACAAAAAACAGGTGTGTATATTGACCCATATCGAGATATAAGATTATCTGTGGATCATCAAAAAACGATGCTAAAAATAATAGATGCTTGGATTTATGTAGCGGATCTTAACAAAAACAAACTAAAGACTGAAACCGTTATCCAGTTTAAAACATGGATGGATTATTTTTCTAATAAAGATATTGATATACAGATAGTAGGAGATTAAATACATTTTTAAAAATAAACAGAAAAAGTTTTAACAAATTGATTTTTAGATACTATAAATAGTGAAAGAAAAAGAAACACTTCAAAAAATAAAAACCTTAAGAGAAAAGTTGTCAATTCCTCTAGACGTTGCAATGCAATTGATGAAAGAAAATAACGATGATATATTAATGTGCGAACAAGAATTTCATAGAAATAACATTAATACCATTTGTAGACTTGCTGAATGCGATGAAATACTAGCAGAAAAATATTATCAAATCTGCAATTTTGATATCGAGAAATCCATAAAAAAGATTCATCAACAATTATTTTTTCTTACGACCACACCAAAAGAAGCTATTGGTAAAATAGGATTCATATTATGGTCAGAAAATGAAAACCTTGATAAGTATGTAACTTCGAGAGACAGAAGCCTGTTTATTCAGACTAAAGATTTTGACTATGTTATGGATGTTTTTAAATCCGTTTTTCCAATTAAAGACCAAAAAGGAGATATAATTGATAATCATTTTAGTACCACTAGTAGTAACTTTTTTGATAACAAAACAAGTCGAATTATTGTAAACAGAATGGCAAACATCAAAACCAAAGACGCTCATGTAGAGTCTTTTTTGAGAGATCTAATCAAATGGTTTAATATTCAACTAAGGTATGCAGATACTATAGTTGTTTATGGGAATTTATAAAGATCGTATACAATAATAAAATAGAATTTTAAAAATGAACAAGCCTTTAGTTGCGATATGGGATACAGTTGGTTTGGGGATTGTTATAGAATTTCCAACGGGAGTTTTGATAACGAATCAAACAGGAGGAACTGCCTGTTTACACCCTAAAATGGAAGGTGTTTATGTACCATTTGCAAATTATTATAAAGAAGCATCCAAAGAATTTTTAAGCCCAGAAATTGCGCTAATAGATTATTTTAAAAGCGCAAAATATAAAGGAAGTGGTGCTATAAAAGGTATTGATCTGGAAGACGTAGCCATCATAAATGAAATACTCACACAATTTAGATTACATAAAATGATAACTATAGATCTAGAAAAATTACAAGAGTCTCATGAAGCCTGGATTTATATAAAAATTAGACCTGATAGTGATCTAGGAATACTAAATGGGTTTTCTGAACATGTTTCAAAAGGAGTCTTAACTTGGTCTAATAGTGATTAAAATGGGTTTTGAATATAAAATAATAGCAAAGTTTACTGAGCAAGAGACTTCAGAGATTAAACAGGTATTGGAAACAACTAAAGATTTTGATAAAAAATACGAGTTTAATACTAAAGTCTTCTGGGATTTTAGACAACTTGATAACAAAGGTAAAATGCCAAATATTAGTATCTGTTTTGAAAACGATGGAATTTATGTTTGTAGGTATGATGGAAGTTATTTATGGAAAAATCTAATTCCCTTAAAAAATTATATAGAAAGTAAAATAAATAAATACAGAATACTTGACTATCAGGAATAGTAGATATGATGAAGCAATTAAAAATAGATAATATAAGTCTCTCTGATTTTAGAATTACAGGAATGTCACTTGGAGAAAATTATGATGAAATAAATATTGTTTCAGAAGGTTCCATTAGAATTAGTGATTTAGAAAGATATAATGAAACACGAATAACAATAAAAAAATGGAAAAAATTGTGTGTTAGTAAGTACATAACAAAAGACCCGTCTACCGATGGTTATTATCTGAAAATAGATTGGATGAATAGCATTGAAACATTTGATTGTATTCAAGAAATTCTTCTTAAAGAAGAAACAACACTAGTATTAAACGGGTTTAGTAAAGAAAGCGATGGTTGGTTGACTTATGAATTTTTTGAGTTTGAATATGAAATAACAACAGCATCAAATTGAAAAACCAAGACAAATACAGCATATATACCTCTAGTCATCTAAAAGATATGACTGTATTCGAACAATACAAATATCTTACAGAAAATGATCAAGATATTGTAAAGCTCAAGCAACAAATAAGAGGCATTGCAATGCGTAAAAACTTATCTTCGATAATGAATGATACCAAATGGATCGTCTTACAACAAGGAATAGAGAATCTACCTTTTCCTCCAGCTTATAATGAAAAATTGGTTCAATGGGATAATGCTAAATTTAGTTTTAAAGATATAGAAAAAGAGCCTGCTTATTTTGGTGATTGGTCTAGTTATTGGGAAGAAGGACTTCCGATATTCTTTACGATCGAATGGCTTGAAATAAGACCTAAATACAGAAAAATCGAAGGTCGTTTAGTACCTCCAAAAATAGTAGATGAGACGGAAGAATTGATAAATTTATTAAACAAGTTATATATACCTTTTGAAGAAGAAAATGGCTCCATAATTATATATGGATATAAATAGAAGATTTAGATGAAACTAAAAACCCCCATTGAAATAAACCTGTTAACGTTTTTTAAAACAGGAAAGTTTGATTATCTAAAATTAGGGCAAACCAAAGAGTGGATTATAAATAATTTTCCAGATCCAGATTGTTATAGCCCAGATTTTTTAACTGAAGAAGTCAATATTTGGACCTATGGAGGAATTGAACTTTTTTTTGAAAATAAAAAACTCTATTTAATCTATTCTGATTATTGGTATGAAGGAAAACTAGAAAGTAGTAGTCAAATAAAACTAGACAAATGGATCTTTAAAGATATAGATAAGCTAAATCTGAAATTTGTATTAACAGCATTAAACACCCATAACATTGATTACAAGAAAAAAACAGATAAGCTAGGTGTTCTTTTAAGACTGAATAGTGGAATCGAATTAACTTTTGAAAATATAAATGATATTGAGCATATAGATACAAACGACTTTCATCTAAGTTCGTTTGGATTAGTAGCCGAAAACCCAAACCGATGGAAATAGTAAAAAACATGGATTTTAATGCTTTAAAACAACAAATAAAAAAGGTAACTAAAAGGGCATTTTTAGAAAATGTTGCTAAATATGGAAAAGAGATTTGTGCCTTTGCTTTAGTTAGTGATGATGGTGCTATGACTGTGGTTCCATATACCAATACTATTGCGCATTTACAAAAAATGCAAAAGGATGATCCTGATTATAAAGAGGTGTACGAGTTTGAACCTGCAGAATGGTATACATCAGATGGTGCTAATGATGAAATAGATGCTATTTGTAGTGTCCTAAATAAAGAGGTTTTAAGAGATAATATAAATTTTGAAGTTTTTAAAAACCAGTTGTTTGAAACCTGTGTTCAGGTACTAGAAGAATTACAAAAAGAAAACTTTTTTATGGACAACGTAGAGAAAGATATCTTAGTGCTTTTTAGTATTTCTGACACAAACGAACCTGAAGAAAATCTAATAAAATGGGCAAAACGTACCAATATTAAAACGTATGGAGAGGCATATGAAGCCTATCAAAATAAAGTATGGTAATATATAGAAAATAAAAAATGATAAAATTTACCGAATGTCTAAATGATACCTGGGATTATTTCTTTTTAACTGATCCTGCAAACTTATTATTGTTTAAAGGAGAAAATGGTTTGTCAGATGATATAATGAATGAATTTACAACCAATGAAAGTGCCGAATTGGCTATTCAAAATGGGGTAATAATTCCTATGAGTTCCATTCGTAATCAACCCTATACTATTTTCTTTACTGTCAATAATCAAACATCAGAATTTGATAAAGACACAAGTGTCTTATTATTTCGAAAAAGTGGATATGTGTTGAATGTAATTAACAACGAAATCTGTGTAGTAACTGTTCCCTATTTAAAAAATTGGACTTTAGAAAATGGAATACAACGTTTACAAGAAGCTGTTAAAAAAGGTGTCAGACAAAAAATAGTAGTAGATAATGGATGCTATTCAGTTACAATACACGGAGGATTTACTGTGCAAGAAGGAATAGAAGAAGCTACGTTTGAGTTTCAAATCAATCCAATAGCAAAAGGAACACAAAGTAAGGTTACAGATATTGGGTTTCCTTTTATAATAGAAAAATAAAAAATACAATGAGGGAATATAAAGCAATATATCAAGACAAAAGAGGTACGGAAGAAATTGTCATAAAATCTGATGGGAGTTATATGGACTTTACGCTAAGAGGGATTAATTTCGAAGGACAAGATTTTGAAATGTTGGAAGCAGAAGAGATTGATGATACAAAATTTGAGTATGAAATGTTTCAGGATGGGTCAGGAGATTTGACCAACTTTACGTTAGCAGTAACAATTCCTATTTTACTTTTTGATTCGATCAAAAAAAATAAATTCACAGCACCACTAATAGTAAATGTAGAAGTTGGTGAAACTACAACTATTAAAGGTTTAGATAGCGAACTTACTTGCTTGACGTTAACTACATCCTTTGGAGAATTTACTGTTGAAAAGAAATTAGAATGGATGGAAGATGCATTGATAGCCATACAAAATCAATTACCTGAACATATCTATTTAAATACCTGTTTAAGTTGTAAATACAGTAACTATAGTCCTTATGGTAACGGAATGTTTGGTCATATATATTGCTTTAAAAATTTAAAGAAAGAGTTAAAACAAGTGAGACATAAACATGATTTACTTCATATGTGGACCGCTGAAGCTGTAGATAGAGGAGACATATTTTCGGTACATGAAACCTTTGATTGTTCAGAACACGCATTACCCACAAAAAACGATTGGTATTACAAAGATTGGAGAAAAACTATTTAGAAATGGAAGAAAAAGAAAAGGTGATGCATAGTTTGTTTTATAAGGAGGTTAACGCCTTATTACGTGATCAGTTTTCGGCGATAAAACAAAACATAACACCACAATATGAACAACTTTTAAAAGAAAGAGAATTTCCATATCCATTACCCATAATTTGTCAATTTGAATATGCCAGCTGGGGGAGAAATAAACAATGGCGATTAGAGTTAGATTTTGATGAGTATCAATGGTCGAATAAAACTGTAAAACCTCATTTTCTAAATGCATTAGTATCTATAGAAATGGGAACAGAGTTTCTACATTTTAAATACCACCTCTGCAGTTCTTTTAATGATTCTTTAGAACCAAAAGAAACTGAAAAAATACCGATTAAAAAGCTTGATGATAGTAGGTTTGTGTCAGAAAAAATAGACGCACTAAAACAGTTCCTAGAAGACTTGCCACAAGGATTTATTCAGGAAATAAAAACAATAGATTTTAACGAGTTAGAATTCATAGAAGATATAGAAGAAGTATATCAAATAATTAACCTACATAAAGTCAATGACACTAAGAAGTTTTATGCAAGAACTCAGTTGTTTCTTTTAGAGGTTATTCAATTAATGAATGAGTATATCAATGATTATGAAAAAATAATACTAAAGTATACTAGAAAAATGTATTCGGAAGAAATTCAATACTGTAATAACACACTTAAAAGCTTCCGAATTATTGTGGCAGAAAAAAAATATGATGAGGTTAATTGTATAGATGAAAGAGTACATATATTACATGCAATAAATGGATATTTAACTCCTTTTGAAGAATATAGTGGGAATGATGAAGATAAAAGACCCTATGAACTTGATTATAAAATTGATGACCTGATACAAGCTGGATTAAAACGAGAACAGTTACTCCCTTTAATAAAAAAACACTTTGCAGAAATTTTTACTGATGATGAATAAAAAAATACAAGATAAATGGAAACAAGGATTTGTTATTGGCTATGACTGTATTGCGTACGGAGACGGTTACGTAGTTATGGGCGATACGTATTGCGTGGAAAATAGTGAGACAAAAAAGGTAAAAAGACACTGGTTCCCATTATGCGATACAACACTTTCTGGCATTGAAAGACATCATGAAGATATTTGGACCGAAATAGATATATTTCATGGTTCTTTTAAATACAAAGACAAAACTATTGTATTTGGAGATGGCGCTATGGGTAATGAAGGATATGTAGCCTCTCTTAATGCAGATAAAACCTTAGATTGGAGTATTTTCTTTACATTTTCTAATCCTATACACAAAGCCGAAGTGAAAGAAGATCACTTAATTTGTTATGGGGATACAGGTGCAATTATTGATATCGATTTAAACAATATGACTAAAATAAAAGTCATCCAACAAAACAATTGGTCATAATAATAAAATAACTAACCGTCTGTAGACTTGATCATTCATTATTAAAAAAAAAATGGGGTAACTAATTAAAAGTGAATACTGAAACAGATTCGCCTTATAAAAAAAAGGTGACCCCTATATACTAGGATCACCTTTCCAAATAAAATTAACACAAATTTTATTTATCTAAAACCAATTCTGGCTCTTCAATATTTGTTTTAACTTCGAATTGATTACTCGTATTTTTCTCTCCGCCAGCTTTTAATGCTTTGTCGCCAGCAAAGAATGTTTTATGATCATCACCTAGGTCAGAACCTGCCATACGTTGGTGTTTTACACAAGATACACCCTTACGTATTTCCTGACGTTGTACAGAATCTACATATGCTAACATTCCTTCATCTCCAAAATAACCTTCTACAAGATCATTCATATGTAATGCAGTCGTATGATACGTTGGTAATGTAATCAAGTGATGGAATACACCAGCATCACGAGAAGCTTCTGCCTGAAAGATGCGAATCATTTCATCTGCTCTGTTTGATAATTCTGTACCATCGTATCTTGCATCCATTAGCTCTGCACGATTGTAAGCAGAGGTATCTTCACCTTGTTCTACCATTAGATCAAATGCCTGTTGGCGGAAGTTGATCGTCCAGTTAAAAGATGGAGAATTGTTATATACTAATTTGGCATTTGGTACCTGTTCTTTTACACGATTTACCATATGTGCGATTTGCTTCACATTTGGAGTTGGAGTCTCAATCCATAATAAATCTGCACCATTCTCCAGGCTGGTAATACAATCCAATACCACTCGGTCGATATTAGAACCTTCTTTGAATTTATATAAACCATTAGGCATTCTTACAGGACGAACTAATTTACCATCACGTTTGAATAATACATCGTTTTCATTCACCTCATCTATACGTACTTCTTCTGCTTCTACAAAATCCATATATTTTGATGCCAAGTCACCTTCTTCCATAGATACAGGTAGTTTTTGTGTCAAACCAGCGCCTTCAGAATCCGTTCGGGCAACAATTACACCTTCGTCTACACCTAGTTCTAAGAAAGCATATCGAAGTGCATTTAACTTAGCAATAAAATCTTCATGTGGTACAGTTACTTTACCATCTTGGTGACCACATTGCTTAGCATCTGATACTTGATTTTCGATCTGAAGTGCACAAGCACCAGCTTCAATCATTTTTTTGGCTAAAAGATAGGTTGCTTCTTCATTACCAAAACCTGCATCAATATCTGCAATGATAGGAACTACATGAGTTTCAAAATTATCAATCTCTGCTTGCACATCTTCTCCAGCATCTAAACGACGAAAAAGATCATTTAATTCTACAGCATCAGCTTGGCGTAAAAAAGTATATATCTCTTCGATTAACTTAGGAACTGAAGTTTTTTCGTGCATAGATTGATCTGGTAACGGTCCTAACTCTGAGCGCAATGCTGCTACCATCCAACCAGAAAGATATAGGTAAGTTTTATCAGTCGTACCTTTATGCTTTTTTACAGCAATCATCTTTTGTTGGGCAACAAAACCATGCCAGCAACCTAATGATTGTGTGTAATTTACACTATTGGCATCATATTCAGCCATATCTTTACGCATAATAGATGCTGTGTACTTAGCAATATCTAATCCTGTTTTAAATCTATTTTGTACAGCAATACGAGCAGCGTTTTCTGGGTTAATGGTTGCCCAGGTATTTCCATGTTTTGCCTTTAGTTTGCGTACAATATCAAGCGTCGAATGATAATTAGTCATAATCTTGTTTTTAATTTTTATTTTAGGTTAATGTCTTTGTTTAACTATTGTTTTTTTTGAGCGTTGTAATCAATTGTGTTATTAACAGCCCAATTTGTAACCAATGTTTTAGTCTTTACTTGAGATTTCATTCTTTAGGTTTTTGTTGTTTTATTAATAATTTTAATTCTGCTCCTTGTACACCTAATAGTGTCTTCGAATTCTTTTCCGCAATTTGATCTAGAAAATCAAAACCTCATCTTTTAATACTCCAGATTTACTAAAGCATCATATGAATTATTGTTTTTCATTGTTAATTACAGGACAATATTATAAAAAAGTTTTTGATAAAAAAAGCGAACGTTCGCTAAATATTTAAAAAAGTATATTTTTTTTGTGTTCGCAAAAACTATTGTTTTTAACTAAGTGTGATTAAAAAAGAATTCTAGCAATTATTTATTTTACTGATAATCAATTGATTATTTTTATTTTGAGCCGATTTTTTTATTTGTTTAATTGAATGTTTTGATTTGCTAAAACTTAGTTTTTAAATGAATTCAGAAAGAGTAGAATATCTCGATATTTGATGAGATTGTATTGATTTTTGAGAAATTGGACGTGTTTTATAGCTATTTCATGCTATTAAATTTGATGATATTTGGTCAAGTATGAAGAGATTATAGTATAGAATTCTAACGTATGTTCTGTATTAGTTTTAAGAAGAAAAAGAGTGTAAGTGTATTTATATTTTGTAAAAAACTTAGAGTAGAGTTTTACCTTTTACTGTTATCATAAACGATAGAAGTACTGGTTGGTTAATTTTGTTTGGAATAATCACTAAAGTAAATTTCAAAAGTATTATCGTAATACCCAAATTCTAAATGACAACAATAATTTTCCGAAACATCAAAATCTTCATCCCAATCCACTTTCAAATTTGGAAATTGCCCTTTCAATTTCCAATACGTAATAGATTTAGCGGGTAAAACAAATACAGAAACTTCTCGATCTAAGCTATCAAAAATGACTCTATCCTTAATTTTATATGTAATACTATCACATTGAAGCTCTATGATTTCATCAGAATCATCATCCAGATCAATATCATTTGCTTGACTTAAATTTATCTCATATTCCGAAGAGTCAATAAAAATAACCTCATCAGTATTATTTTCAATCATTAGAGTGAAAATCATGCTATTGATTGAATCACTTTTTATAATATAATGTTCCCCTAAATCTATTGAAATATCTTCTTCTACTAATTCTTTTTTTTCTTTAAATGAAGATTTAATTAAGGGAACTAACGCTCCAGACCAAAAATAGAATAAAGGAACTATCACAACTAAAACAAGGCCTAAAAACTTGATATATAAACGTTTTGAGACTGTATTGAGAGTGTTTGGTTTACTTAGGCTATTAATCACAATAAACGGATGGAATAGTGAATAAATAATCAAACCAAAATAAAAAATACTTGAAATGAAAGAATTCCTTATTTTATGAAAAAAGAACAATTCCTTATCCATGAAAAAAACTATCACTACACACATAAAAAAAATAAAACACTGTAAGCCAATACTATAAAAAAGTAAATCTATTATAGGTTTTCTCAACTCTTTTTTAAAATTTAAGGAAAACAGATATACTAATAAATAGATGGAAGTTATACCTGGCAAGGTTGTTAAAAAAATTTCTAAAATAGAAGGCGCTTCATTAACTTCATTATATACTTCTTGAATTAATTCTGTAGTAATAAAAATGACATCTATATATAGTCTGTTAGAACCATTTGTAACTTGAAAATAAAAATTAATCACTATAGCAATAAGAAAGTAAGAAAAGGTGAGAAATGTTAACGGGTAGACAAAAGTTTTAAAATTGTTTTGTACTTCCTTCTCATATTGAGTATATAGTTTGTGAGGGTTCCGAAAAATAAAATAGATTGACTTTATATATTTAAAAAAAAATAATAAGAAATTTTGTAATGAATCTTCTATTTTTTTTCCAATCGATGTTGTTTCTTCTGACATTTGGTCTTAACTCTACTTTTATGATTTTTAAATCAGAAGCTTAAATGAGAAAATAAAAACCCCTGTTCAAAAAAATACTTTGAATGGGGTTTATACTTTAAATATATGCAAAAAAAGTAGATATCTAGAAACTGTATAATAATTTATGCCATTGAATTACTTATCTTATAAAATAGATAAGGGTAGTTTTTTAAATGTTTTTTGGTATTTGATCAGTGTCCTGATCGACACGTTTCACTATAATTTTGGATCTTATTTTGTTATAAACAAAAGCCAATTACTTTCGTAACTGACTTTTTTATGTAAATCTCTTTTCTTGAAATAATTTATTGACTTTTATTTATGTTAAGCATTTGGTGGATGCACTACAGGATAAGAAACTCCAGCTGTAATTGTGTAAATCCAATAGGTTCCTGATGCAGTAACGTTTTTTTGAGCAAAACCAAATATTCCACAACTAGATTCCTTATAAATTTGATTAGTTTTTTCTTTTTCGTTTTGAGTTACCCAACTTTCCATATTACTACCATCAATAGTAATTTTTGTAGAAGTATATCCTTTAGGTCCAGAAATTACTACCGAGAAAGATGCTTTGTCAATGCTTCCATCCAATTCTAAAAACCAAGTTGGAGATGGTGCAGGTTTAGGATTGCTAGGGTCAGGAGGTATAGGTAAGTGTACTTGGTTTTGAGCCTTAAGTCCACTTGCGCCAAGAGTTCCTCCAGTGAATGAAGTTACCTCTCCAAATAAATCCGTTCCATCATTACATTGAGGGTCATTTTGACTTACCATCGTTAACTGAAAAATATGCTTGTTTGAATTTGACATCGTTATAAGTTTTTATATCCTACTCTGTTTAAATTTGGTTTTTCGGATTCCACCTTTTTTAATTGGGATAAAGGGTAATTAAGGAGTATGATTCTTATATAGTATATAAGTAGATGACTACACAGTAAATGATATACCATTATCACCTTTGCTCCAAATTACACCGTATAAAGGTTTTTTAGGGTCATTAGCTAATATGTATGGTTTACCATTAAATGTAAAATCGAAGTTATAAGGACCACCCCAATTTAGACCTGCATATACTAGTGTGTATTCTCCAGCTGGTAATTGAACAGTTCCTGACTCATTAAGTGGACCGCCTACTCCATTGGCATCAAAACCTCCACTGTATGATCCTGCTTCTATTTGCAAATTCACATCTACTGAATTGAAATTTCCACTTTTAATATTACATAATTGATAACTATTACCTTCTCCTTGTGGGATAGCAAAAAGAACAAGTTGATTATCGCATTGAGTAATTTTTATCGTATTTGACATAATTTTTAATTTATAATTCCTACTCTTTTAATAAAGGCTTTTCGGATACTGCCTATCTCTATAGTGAATGCGCATTCGGGTAGTAAAGACAGTGCTAATTTCTATGATAAAAGAAGAGAATTAGAAGAAAATGACATTAACGTACATAAAAAGTGCATAGGCGTAAAGTAATACTGGGTAACAAAAAAAGTAGTTCACAAAATCAAAGGGAATTTTTCACTTTAAGTTTGTATATTTAACTCTAAACTTAACATAACCTGTAATACCCTTAGAAATATGATAATCGATTTTAGCTGTGTATCTATTGAGAAAGTGTCTCAACAACTATTTTTACTAGAGGATGCTCCAGTCAAGCCTATGGTTGCGGCTTCACGCTTTCCTGTTAATAATAGTGAAGGAAACTTTAAGTATGCAGTATACCAAATAGATGTTGCTGTATATCTCCCTCAAGGGATAACAAATCTTGGTCTTAAAACCTGGAAAAATAATAATGGTGCTTATATTTCTTCTTGCAAACCGAAAAAACTAAAAAAAGCTTTTACATCAGCTACTCGTCAAATTACGTTAGAATTTGATGGGGTTGATCTCAATGCTTTAATAGCACAACGATCGGTTATGTTTGATTTATACGTGATGCATTTTCGGTATACTACTGATATGGATTTAGAAAATGAAGCAGAGGCTATTTGGGTAAATTACACCTATGATGACCCAGAGACTACCAGAGGAACGGTAACAACTGTTCGAGATATCAAAGAAAAGAAAACGTAAATCATAAAATAGAAAACATACAATAGGATTTCTGATAGTTAAGTACAACCATTTATAATAATATATGGTAACATTGAGATATTACCTGTTGAAAATCCTTACCACGTATTATTCGTGATATTTTAGAATAACAATTTTGCTTCATGCCAGAGATAAAAATTATTACATGGATATTCTTGATATCTTTTGTGCCTATATTCATTGTTCATGCTCAGGACAAAGGTCTAGATAACCCCAGTTTTGAAATAAGTATTCAGAATACTTGCAAGGCATCTGGTCATGTGAAGCTTTTTCATGCATCAGTTTCTTTCTTTTTAGAAGATGAAATCGATTCAACATACATATATGTTAGTAAATACTTGTTGTCTAATGAAGATAAACATCTTATGGATTATGCCTATTATTTACAGGGTAGTTGCGCAGTAAAGAAAAAATTGTGGACTCAAGCTAGGGAGAGTTTTGATAAAGTTTCAGATACGTTTTTATTTAACCACTTAAAAAATTTAAGTATTGCTAATATTCATTTATATCAAAAAGAATATAAAGAGGCATTAGTTTATTATAAAGAGTGGGAATCTGTACAGTTTGAAAAAGATGAAGATATAAACACTAAAGAAATCTATCACAATATGGGGCTGTGTTATCTTCATCTTAGTGATCATTCGGAAGCTACAAAATATCTTTTTAAAGAGCGAGATCTTGCTATAAAAGACAAAGACACATTGAGTATAATATATGCAACGATGGACATTGCTAATGTGTACTATGAACAATATTTGGATAGTAAAGCGATACCTTTATTTGAAGAAGCTTATACATTGTCTAAAACTACCTCTGATTTTAAAATAAAAGAAAGTGCTGCTCTCAATATGGCGGTTGTGGAAGAAAATAAAAAAAACTTTAAAGAGAGTATAAGGTATCGTAAAGAATACGAAAAATGGAAAGATTCTATATGGAATCGTGATAAAATATGGGAGTCAGCACAATTGGAAAAAAAGCTGACCGTAGCGCAAAAAGAAAAGGAAATTGAGTTACAAGAGAAGCAGATCGATGTTCAGAATGCAAGACAAAACCTTCTTTTTATCGGAATAGTTTCCCTATTAATGATTATAGGGATTATAGCATTTTTCTTACGACATAGAATTCAGAAAAATAAAATAATCACTTCGCAAAAAGATGAGCTGTCTAATCTTAATGAGATGAAAAACAAGCTATTCTCTATTGTCTCTCATGATTTAAGAACACCAGTGAATAGTATTAGAAGTAACAATGTCTTACTCAAAGAGGCTATAGAAAACGACGATAAAATACAACTATCAGATAGGATAGATGAAAATATACAGGTGGCTGATGGAGTACATCTATTATTAGATAAAGTACTTAATTGGTCTTTGTTAGAATCTGGCCAGTTGTTCACCAATATGGAATCTTTTCTCCTAAAACCCATAATAGCACAGATTATTTATGATTATGAAAGCATTCTTGTTTCAAAGAATATACAAATCAATAATAATACTCCATCTAGTATAGTAGTATATGCTGATATTGAATCTATAAAAGTAGTGTTGCGTAACTTATTGGATAATGCCATAAAATATTCGCATACGAATGGCTCAATTATATTTCAGACATCTATTAAAGAAGGCAAAGTATGTCATCTTGAAATAATAGATAACGGTATTGGTATTACTAAAGAAAAATTAAAAATGATCACATCAGGAGCTAATACCAAGATGGATAGTCAAACTGCTGTAAGTGGTTTTGGGTTAAGATTATGTAAGTCATTATTACAGAATAACGGTGGAGATTTAATAATTTCTAGCAAAGAAGGTAATGGAACTAATATCACAGTTACTTTGCCAGTTAAAGAGGCATAAAAAAAGCTGGAAAAATAAAGCATGGAAAAGATAAATATATTGGTTTTGGAGGATGATCCAAAGCAAGCTCTTAGTATTAAAGATACTTTGGTATCAAATGATTATCAGGTCACGGCAATTTGCTCCACAGTGCAAGAAGCACAGCAAATTCTGAATACAGAGCAAGTAGATTTCTGTATTTTGGACATTTTTTTAGGCAAAATAATGGGAGGAATTCAATTAGCCGAAAGGATATCAAGCTTAGATATTCCTTTTCTCTTTCTTACGAGTTCTAAAGATCGCACCGTTTTTGAAAAAGCAAAACTTACCAATCCATTTAGTTATTTATTAAAACCATTTAATAAGTTAGAATTACTGTTTACATTAGAGTTGGCAATTGAGAAATTTTTTGATCAACTTCACGCTTTTTCGGGAGAAGAAGCTCCTACTGTGTTAGGTGATGAATATGTATTTATAAAAAATGCAGATAGAATAAGTAAGATAGAAATACGTCAGATTTCTGCGATAGAAGTAGAAGACCGTTACTGTAAAATCATGTATTGCCAAAAGAGTTATTTGATAAAAATGGCATTAAAAAGAATAATAGAAAAGCTTCCTTCTTATTTTATCCAAACACATAGGAATAGTATCGTTAACCTCCATAAAATCAAAGATGTCTATCCTAATGATAATCTCATTGTACTGATGGACGAAGAAAAAATATCCCTAAGTGAACGATATAAATATAGCATCCTGAAAAAGCTTAATATCATGAATTAAGGATGTAAAATTTGATGTAAGAATAACCTATTTGTATCTGAAAACATAGAAGTTTAATAGTATATTTTAGAGGTTACGATATAATTTCTAATCTCAATTAGGTTCCTTATTTCGAGAGTTTTATAAAATAATTGAGTATTTTAGCAAAAATTTAAGTAAACCCCTAATTTTAAGATTTGTATGAGTAGAACTTTTACTCTGATGTTATTGATGATTTTGTTGGTTGTAGTTAATGCAACTTCACAATCTATAGAAAGACAAGTAATTGGGTCTGCAGGGACTACTCTTAGTAATGCAACAGTTACACTGGATTTTACTATTGGAGAGCCTGTTATAACTACAATAACAAATGGTACAGCGATAGTGTCTCAAGGATTTCATCAAGGATCTTTGATGTTAGCAATTAAAGTAAATCCAGTCGTTTTTTTACAAGGACCAGCCTTAAACCCTAATTCAGGAGAAGAAAGCTTAATGCGTGATGATTTGCGTGTCGCTAGTTATATACCAAATACTTCACCATATATTGATGGATTAGTGGTAGACAACTCTATATTAACAACTACAGGTGCTAATGCAATTGTAGATTGGGTATTTGTAGAACTAAGAGATGCAACCACAAATACGACAATTGTAGATAGTCAATCAGGATTATTACAACGTGATGGAGATATTGTAGGAGTAGATGGTGTTTCTGATCTAGAGTTTGACCAACCTGCAGGAAATTATTTTGTAGCGATCAAACACAGAAACCATTTAGGTATGATGACATCGACAGCGATTAGCTTGTCTTCTACAACAACTGCACTTGATTTTACTGATGGTAGTGTTACTACCTATGGAACGAATGCTCAAACAACTATTGGAACCCCAACAGGTGTATCTGCGATGTGGGCAGGAGATGCTAATGATGATAGTAAGATAAACCTTATCGGAAGCCCTAATGATAATCGTGAAATTACCGATGTTATACTAAACGATCCTTTGAATATTTTTGGCCTTTATGGATTTAGTGTTGCGGGTTATACGCAAGTTGATATGAACCTAAGTGGAGATGCTCAGATCATAGGTACTAATAACGATGTGCGTTTGATTAATGATAATATCTTAAATAATCCATCTAATATTTTTGGCCTGTATGGATTTACAATTACAGAACAATTGCCAGAAGTAGTTAGTAGCAAACAAATGGCAAGAGATAAGGCCTTATTAGCAAAGGCAAAGAGCTTAACCAAAGAACAATAAAAACTATCCCCCTAAATTTAAGAAATATGAAAAAATTGATATTAAGTATTGCCCTATTATTATTAACAACGATGATGGTTTCTGCCCAGAGTTATACCTTTGGATTAGTCAGAGATTTTAATAGTACAGGTAATCCTCACGAATATACCTGGGTGATGACCCCAGATTTTACAGATGCTACACCAAATTTTGGTTCTATTCAGCTAACTGTTGCGATTAGTACTGGTAATACGCTTACTAATTACACAGAGATTTTGGATCCTTTTTTGAATGATCCTATTGTTGATATAACGGGTCCTATATTGGCAGCGAGTCCTTTTTTCTTAGGAGATGGTAGTTTAGATTTATGGATTTTTACTATGGGTGAACCATCTTCTTCTCCAGTTACGGCACCTCACATGGCAGGAGTTCCGATTCCTATCTTGTCATTTGAAGTAGCAAATAATCCTACTTCAGGTACGATTGCTATTTTAGAGAACAATGATCCAATTAGTGTTGGTTTGTTTGGATTTGGTAATAATGTATCTAATATTGGTACGATCCAGTTATCAAGTGAGAGTAGTACATCAGAGCGTTATGCAGGTACAGATCCAACAGCTAATAGTCATAATCTTCAAGACCCATTGTTAAGTGTAGATGATTTAGAATTTTCAGAACTTGCATTGTTTCCTAATCCAGCAGTAAATTCTTTTGTAGTTCAGGGGTTACAGGGACAGATAAATAAACTGAGTATTTATGATATCAATGGAGCTATGATACAAGAAGTATCTGATTACAATGGTACTGCAATAGATACTAGCACATTAGCAACTGGAGTATATTTCGTGAAATTAGAAAATAAAGGTGCAAGAACTTTGCAGTTAATCAAGAACTAATTGATGAAGATATTGATAGAGAAGTATCGATTAGGAGCCACATTGATAGTTTTTTATAGTACTATCGCATATGTTGTTATCAAAGTGATTCTCGCATAAAACTATATTGAAGTAAATAAAAACAAACAGAGCACTTACTCAAGTAAGTGCTCTGTTTGTTTTTATTTACTATTTGATCGTATTAAATTAACCAGATTATCGATGCATACTATCTAAAATTTCCATTACTTCTACTTTTTTACGAACAGAAACAGGTACGTTTTCACCATTTTTTAGCATAAGATAACCTCCATCAGCTTTGATAAAAGCGCTAATGCATTGCAAGTTTACTAAATGGCTTTGATGTACTCGAAGAAATTGATAATTTTTGAGCATGTCTGCAAAATACTTTAGCGTCTTAGTAACAAATATTTTTTGTCCATCTTCTAGATAAAAAATAGTGTTATTGCTATCAGATTCACAACGAACAATATCATCAAGGCTAACAATGATAATTTTATCTAAGGTGTGTAATGAGATTTTGTCAGGCTTCTGTTCTGGAGCGGATAAAGTATCTTTTAATATATTTAAGCGTTCTGTATTGGGTTGAATCTGTTCTTTTGCCTTAGTAATTGCTTGTGCTAACTCTTCATTAGAATATGGCTTTAATACATAATCAATAGCCGCAAACTTGAAAGCTCTGATAGCATATTCATCACTAGCAGTTACAAAAATGATTTTAGATTTTAATTCAGGGAATATCTCCAAAACATCAAAACCAGTACCATCACCAAGCATAATATCCAGAAAAAGAATATCAGGTTCGTTGGTTCTTAATGACTTTGCCGCTTCTACTACGCTACGAGCCGTGTCAATAATTTTTATTTCGGGATGATTAGTTTCCAGATCACTTTTTAAAAGTTGAAGCGCATCTGGCATATCTTCTACAATAATAGCTGTTAGCATAATGTTGTTAATAATCAGTTTGTAATGGTATTCTGAATGATATCTGAGTTCCTGCCACAGAAGTATCTTCTTCAAGAATTTCTTTTATTTGTAAAGCATCTTTTCCTGATATAGACTCTAGTCTTTCTCTAGTCACCGTAAGCGCCATAGATTGATGATCTGTTTTGACTTTTGCTTTTTGAGATTGAAAAATTCCTAGTCCGTTATCTAATACAGTACAATGTAAGAATTCTTCATTAGTATCAAACAAAACTTTTAATTTTCCATCTCTATTTCCTTTTAAAATACCGTGTCTTATGGCATTTTCAACAAAAGGTTGGATAAGCATTGGAGGAATGAGAACTTCTTCAGGATCGAACTCTGAGTCTATAGAAATCGTATATTCAAATGACTTTGTAGCCATCAATTTTTCTACTTCTATATAATGCTTTAGTGTTTTCATTTCCTGATCAAGTGTAATGTGATCTTTCCTGGAGTTATATAGTGTTTCTCTAAGTAATGTTGCAAAAGTATTGATGGTACTATTCATTTTTGATGGGTTACTTGTTCCCATAGCTTTAATACCGTTTAGAACATTAAAAATGAAATGCGGATTCATTTGAAGTCTAAGTGCTTTTTGCTCTAGAGATAACAAATGATTTTGCATTTGTAGTCGTTCTCGTTCTTCGTTATTTTTTAGTTTTACTTTTCTTATATATGACAGTGTAAATATCGTTAGAACAAGTAATAATATTCCTAGTAATGTTAGTTGAAACCATGCTTTTTTATAGATAGGACTATCGATAAAAATTTTAAAAGTAATTGGTTCACTTTCTTCTGATCGATAATTCCGAGATTGGGCAGAAAAAGAATGAGCGCCATAAGCTAATCCAGCAAGTTTTTGTTTTTCTTCAGAAGACCACGGACTCCAGGCTTTACCATTGAGCTTGTAACGATATTCAATATCTTTGGGATGATCAAGATCTACTGTTTTATAGTTGAACGATAACTCTGTCTGCTCAGGAGTCAACTGTAGTATCTTATTGTTTTTCCCCCAAGTAGTTAGATTTATAGAGTCCAGACTTTGGTAAGCTACCTCGATATTTTCAAAATAGATTTCGGGCTTAATGGTAGTTTTACTGATTTCTCCTGGTTCGTATTTAGTCAATCCATAAATAGCACCAAACCATAGATTTCCATTAGAGTCCTTTGAAATTGCATTTAGACATGTTTCTATTCCCAAAAAACCATCATTTCTTCCGTAATGAAAGATGTCGGTAATCTGATTGAGTAAATTAATTTCTATTCTATCTACTCCACGTTCTGTTCCAACCCATAAATTGTTTTGGTCGTCGAATATCATTTGATAGATATTTTTTGAATAGAGGTTTTTTTCCCCTTTTAATTTTTTAAATGAAAGCTCATCTTTTTCAAGATCAGCCCACCAAACTCCTTGCCCAGCGGTTCCGATGTATATTTTTTTATCTTTAAAAAGAAATGTATTTATTGCTACTTTTTGATGTAAAACATTAGAATGGTGCGTAACCTTATTTTTCTTAACATATCCAATACCACCATTTTCGGTAGCGTACCATATTTTACCTTTCGGGCCTGGAATCATGTGTTTTATTTCCAGGTTTTTAATACCATTTCTTTTTCTGAATTTTTTAATAGATTTTACTTTATTTCTCCTATAATCATAGATAAATCGAGTAATTCCTGAAGAGTATGAAGCCGCCCAAACAGTGTCATTAGAAATATGAATAGACCTAATCCAATTTGATAAAAGACCTCTTTTTTTATTTATTATGTAATTTTTGGTTACCGTCTTTACAAGGGTATCTGTTGTAATGTTATTAGGATCATCAGTATTTTTGAATATACTATCGATTAGTTTGATTTCTTTATATAAAATACCTTTGCCTTCTGTACCAGCCCAAATATTTCCCTTAGCATCGTTAGTAATCGTTTTGATTTTTATATCAGATATTCTTTCATCTTGCTCGATTTGATGTATATCGGTTGAGTCAATTTTTATGAGCCCTGCTTCAGAATTAGATGCCCATATCTCATTATTGGCCGTGTGTACTGCATATACCCTATTTCCTTTCAATCCAGTGTCCTGATTATAATGGGTAAAATTGTTATGAAAGTATTTATAAAAACCGCCTCCAGAAGTAGCAATCCAAATGTTGGATTGACGATCAGAAATACTTTTACTAATATTAGAAACGGCTAATCCATTTTTGCGATTAATTTTCTTTTTTAATTTATAGTTGCTTGCATCTAGTATAGAAATCCCTTCATTTTCAGTAGCAAACCACAATTCATTATTATTGTGAATAGAAATGTTTTTTACATTTAAAGGAGATTGTATCCATTTGTTACCATAGCTTTTTGCATTTGTGTTGAGAACTAAAATCCCTTGATTAATTGCAGAGGTAAATACTTTTTTATTATGATATAATGCTGAAGTGAAATTATGCGCACTATGTCTTACCATAATACTCGCATCTTTATGAATTTTGTTTAGTTTCCAAAGCCCTTTATTGGTTGCAACCCAAAACAATTTACCATCAAATACAATATCGTTTACGATGCTTATGTTGATTTTAGTATCTAACACCACTTTTTTTAGACCAACAGTGCTGTTGTATTTATGAATCCCTACGTTGGTAGCAAGAAAGATCTGATTATGGATTCTAAATATTTTATTGATCTGTAAACCTTCAATATTATGAAAATGCTTTTTCGTTTTTATAGAAAGCCCTCTTCTGGTTCCTATAAACAGGCTGTCATTCGAAAAATGTAATGCGTGGATATAATTAGATAGTAGTCCATCATCTTCATTCCAGATTTTAAACTCTTCTCCATTAAACCTACATAGTCCACCACCTCTAGTACCTAACCACAAATATCCTATGTCATCTTGGATGATGTCTAGTACCTGAGATTGCGGAAGACCATCTTCTAACGTATAGGCTCTAAGCCCATTATTTTGTGCAGATAGAAGTTGGACCGAAAAAATCCAAAGAAGTAATGATAATAGATAGTAGCTAATACGATGGGGGCTCATAAAACTAAGGTTTGACAGCAAATATAATCAAACTGATTTTTTGATTTTGTAAACCCATGAAATACTTAGGTAAAAAGATGATTTTTGTAAAACCGTATACAAGCAGGCAGTTTTTTTGGGAAAAACAATTGGAAATAATTGGACGCGCCTGCCGTATACATTGGTTTTGTATCTTAATAGAAAACCTTGAAGCTTAACACTATAGTGAAAAAAAATAGCACAGTACAGTATAATAAAATGATAGAGTAATAAATATTGTATTTCTCTTTGTTTTGTACACTAGTAGCTTGTGATTGCTGTATTCTTTGGAGAATTAACCTTGTTATCATTCCAGGTAAAGCTTTGTTTTAGGTTTACGTATTTAATTTCTGATGTTTCTTTATAAAGTGTTTCGGTTTCTAATATATTACCCTCTATTCCATATTCTTGATTAGGGAATGTATACTGAGAATCTGTATTTGAATCTTCGCAATATATATTGGTTAATTGCGGAAGCGAAACAAGTTCATTGTCATTGGTAACCATAAAATAGTAGGTTTCTACTTGAGCACAACAAGCTAAGTATTCTACTTCCATCTTAATCACCTCAGAGACCCCATCCAGACCAGGATTCTCTAAGGTGGTAATAAAGATGTCCTCAAAAAGTTCTGTGTCATTAATCGTCAAAGTAGATAAGTTTTCAGAAATTCCCCCCAAACGAACCAGATTAACAATGCAAGTTGGATGTTCTGTCCCATTCTTTTTAATTTCGGTAACTACTCTATACTTTTCTGTTTTCTGAAAACTTTGTGCTTTCATAAACTGAAACCCTATGATCAAAATGAAAAAAATAATAACATTTTTCATAACAGTATATTTTGAGGTTGATTATTTGTACGAAAATATGTACTAAAAAGGGTTTGATTAAAGGGTTTTTAGTATTCGTTGGAATTGAATTAGAATTCGTAAAAGGTTTTTCGATTAAAAGGAAAACATCTTAATATCCATAGAAATAACCAGCCGTTTAGATATAGCTTTCAGTACATTAAGTGGTTATAAATTGGTGTGCTCCAATTAATATATGGATTTCTTTTAATTCTAAGTTAATTGCTTAAAAATTTTAATAGATAGTATTGATAAGAGATTGCTCTTTATATTTTTGTAGTATGATTGATAATTTTGAAAATGAGTTTTTTGGCATAGGGATTCAAAACGGAAAAACTCCAGAAAATCTTGGTGTACTATGGCGTACAGCACAAAATATGGGAGCTAGTTATATTTTTACTATCGGCAATCGATATGCTAAGCAAGCTTGTGATACTCATAATGCGGTAAAAGCAATGCCTTATTTTCATTATGATACGTTTCAGGATTTTTATCAGCATCTTCCTAAGGGAGCAATGCTTGTAGGAGTAGAATTAACGGATGAAGCAGTGTCTTTGGAGACATTTAATCATCCTAAGCGTTGTGTTTATCTTTTGGGCGCAGAAGATCATGGATTATCTAAGGTTGCTATAGAAAAATCACATTTCTTAATCAAATTTACTTCAGAGTTAAGTGTCAATGTTGCCGTGGCGGGTAGCATAGTAATGTATGATAGAGGGATTAATAAACCTCGATTTATTAGAAATAAACAGTGATTTTAAGAAGTTTTTAAACATTGTACTACTTATTTTAAATTTTGTATAGAGACAAGAATTCATTTTTATAGTACATTTATAGCACTATAAATCCTATGTTCGAAAAAATAGAAACTAGTATTAAAATGTTTAGTTCCTGGATATGGGATTGGCCATTACTTATTCTTTTGGTTGGTGGCGGATTGTTTTTTCTAATATATTCTCGTTTTACCCCTTTTTTTTACTTTAAACATGCTATTGATATCCTTAGGGGTAAATTTGATCATGAAAATGCTCCTGGTCAATTGAGCCATTTTCAAGCCTTGTCGTCAGCTATTGCTGCTACGGTTGGAATGGGAAATATAAGCGGTGTAGCTGTGGCGTTGGTGATGGGAGGTCCTGGTGCGATTTTCTGGATGTGGATTAGTGCATTGATAGGAATGGCTACTAAGTTTTATACCTGTACACTTGCGGTAATGTATAGGTCAGAGAGCAAAGAAGGAGTAATGTTAAGTGGTCCTATGTATGTAATCACAGAAGGATTAGGGAGGCATTGGAGACCACTAGCGGTTTTCTTTGCATTAGCAGGGTTAATAGGTACATTACCCGCTTTTACGGCGAATCAACTTACACAAACACTTATAGATGTATTTCAATGGGATGATCAGAATAAACTGTATATAGGTATTGTATTAGCTTGTATAGCATCTTTTGTGATCTTAGGAGGAATTAAAAGAATAGGGCTTGTGGCGAGCAAGTTAGTTCCTTTAATGGTGATTTTGTATTTCATTACCGTCCTCACTATTTTGGTATTACAGATAGATAAGGTTCCAGAGATGTTTTTGTTGATTTTTTCAGATGCTTTTTCTGGAGAAGCGGTAGCTGGAGGAGCTTTGGGGTATTTAATTAAGACTGGAGTAAAACGAGCGGCTTTTTCTAACGAAGCAGGAATCGGTACTGCGCCAATAATGCACGGTACGGCAAAAACCAATGAACCTATACGAGAAGGATTGGTGGCAATGATAGGTCCAGCAATCGATACATTATTAGTATGTACATTAACCGCATTAGCTATTTTATCTACGGGAGTTTGGAAACATTCTGATGATAATGGAATTTCACTAACATTAGAAGCTTTTAATTCTGTGTTGCCTTATGGGATAGGGAATGGAATCGTAATTGTTATGGTGCTTGTTTTTGCATTTTCTACCTTGTTCTCATATTCTTATTATGGAGTCACTTGTTTAGGTTTTTTAACAAAACCTAAATATGGAAAGTATTATAATTACATATATATTCTATCGATTGTAGTTGCTGCAGTAGTTAAGATAGATTTTGCAATTAATTTAATTGATAGCGCATTTGCATTAATGGCAATACCAACCGTAATTTCAGGATTATTACTAGCTAAAAAAGTAAATGTTAGGGCAAAAAGTTATTTCGAAAAATTGAAAACAAGTGTTAAATAAAAAGTAGATGTAGGATTACTTCCTTACAATAAACTCACTTCGCCTATTTTCTTGATGTTGCTCTTCAGTACAAGGTACACCATTGCCACAATCATTAATAAGCCTTCGTTCTCCATATGCCTTACCTCTTATTCGTCTCCAGTTGATTCCACCATTTCGTATAATATATCGCACAGTTGCACGCATACGTTTAACACTTAATTTTTTATTGTACCAGTAACTTGATCTGCTATCTGTATGAGAACGAACCTCTATTTTTAGTTTAGGGTTTTGTTTCATTACCGCAATTACTTTTTGTAAATCGGCTTCTGCATCGACTCTAATTTCATCATTATCAAGATCAAAGAAAATAGTATTCAATTGTAAAGGATCTACAATATCATCACCAATATTAACAGGTTCTGAGGTAGTAGATAATAATTTTTCTTTTACAAACTCGATAGGAACATTGTTTGTGGTTTCATACGTGTCTTTTGATCTAAAAATGATGTCATTAGGGTTAAATCCATCAATAGAAGCTCTTATAATGTATTGTTCATCACAATCAACTTCAAAGCTATATCCGCCATTGACTGCGGATTTTATCGTACTCAGGATGTTTCCGTCATTGTCTATTAAGGAGACATCTACATCGGCTAAAGGTTCTTTGGTTTCACTATCAGTAATTATGCCCGTTAGGTATTCTTTGCAAGTGGTAATTAATTCCTCAGTTTGTCGAAAACTATAAATATCGTCGTTTCCTTTACCTCCTTTTCGGTTACTGGCAAAGTATCCAGTTTTATTTTCTTCATTTAAAACAAAAGAAAAATCATCTTTAGAGCTATTTATTGGTTTACCTACATTAAACACTTCAGAAACACCATCATCTATAGAAATAGCTACAAAAACATCCAATCCTCCTAATCCAACATGTCCGTCACTAGCAAAGTACAATCGCCCACTATCACTTATATAAGGAAATGTTTCTCTGCCTTCGGTATTAATATCATCTCCCAGGTTTTTAGGTTTTCCATATTTCCCACCAGGAAGAACGTCTACAACAAATAAATCAGATCTTCCTCTGGTACCTTTCATATCACTGGCAAAATATAATTGTTTTCCATCGGGACTCAATGCTGGATGAGAAATTGAATAATTATCACTATTAAATGGAAGTTCTGTGATATTAGACCATTTCCCGTTAACAAAAGTAGCTTTGTATAACTTTAATAAAACCACACCTTTTCTACTCTTACCTAATTTATTATTGGTGAAATTATTTCTGGTAAAGTAGACTGTTTTGCCATCTTTAGTAAAACTAGTAGAGGATTCATGAAACTTAGTGTTGATTTTTCCTTTTAATTTTACAGGTTCTGCTGCAGAAACCTCATCTTTTCCAATTACAGATGAAAAAAGATCCAAAAATGGCATCTGATTCCACTCATGGATTTTAGACCTTTTGCCACGTGAAGAAGCAAAAACGATCTGACCTTTATGATCAAAACTAGGCGCATAATCAGAATACTCAGAGTTAATACCCAGCGTATATAAATCATACTTTCCAGATTGCATTTCTATAAAATGAAGGTAATCGCGCTTATTTACAAAAGATTTTGCACGTTTATCGTTTCCAGTTAACATATTAAACCTTTCCATAATAGCGTCAGAATCTTTATACCGTTCTACGCTTTTTAAACTTTGGGCGTACCTAAATAAGTATTCTGGTTTTATTCCTTCAGAAAAGTTTGTGATTAGTTTTTCATACCATTGCACGGATTCTTCCAACTCGCCAGTAAAATAATAGGAATCCGCAAGTTTTCTATACAAATCAGGAGAAGAATATCCTTGTTCTGCAACATTCAAGTAAATATCACGAGCATTTATATATGCAAGTGCCTCAAAACTTTGATCCGCTTTTGTAAGTTGTTTATTTTTATCTTGCCCAAAACTTTGGTTTAACAGCAATAGTGATAACACTACGGATATACATAAATGTATTGAGTAATGTCTTTTCACATATGATAAAAAAGAAATAGAATAGTTTGTCAAAATGGTCCCAGTATTTTAATGAATTACTTGTTTTCGTGGGGTTTTGAAAACGTACTGGAATTAAATTTACGAAAAATTACCAAAATGCCTAGGTTGTAGATTGATTTTTTACATTAGTCATAATCTACTCGAGTTAATTGTAAAGAAGATCTCAATCTACAAAAAGGTAGAAATAATCATTTACAGCTTTAAGACATTTGAATAATAATCAACTAACTTTGCACTAAAATTTTATCTATGGGTCATAAAGCTGGTTTTGTAAATATAATTGGAAATCCCAATGTAGGGAAATCCACATTAATGAATGCTTTTGTGGGAGAGAGATTGTCTATAATTACTTCTAAAGCTCAAACTACAAGACATCGAATTTTAGGGATAGTTAATGGTGATGATTTTCAGGTTATTCTATCTGATACTCCAGGAATTATAAAACCTGCATACGAATTACAAGAATCCATGATGGGATTTGTGAAATCTGCTTTTGAAGATGCAGATGTTCTTATTTATATGGTAGAGATAGGAGAAAAAGCGCTCAAAGATGAAGCATTTTTTAATAAGATTACGAATGCTAAAATTCCAGTATTTTTATTATTAAATAAGATTGATCAATCCAATCAGGAACAATTAGAAGAACAAGTACAATTCTGGACAGAAAAAGTACCTAATGCAGAAATGTATCCAATCTCGGCTTTGGAAAATTTTAATGTCAAAGAAGTTTTTAATAGAATTGTTGAGTTGTTGCCAGATTCACCTCCTTTTTACCCTAAAGACCAGTTAACAGATAAACCTGAACGTTTCTTTGTAAATGAAGCAATTCGTGAGAAGATTTTAATACATTATAAAAAGGAGATTCCATACTCAGTTGAGGTAGAGACAGAAGAGTTTTTTGAAGATGAAAAAATCATTAGAATTAGATCTGTTATTATGGTTGAACGGGATTCTCAAAAAGGAATAATAATAGGACATAAAGGTTCTGCACTAAAAAGAGTTGGAGTAGAAGCCCGCAAAGAATTAGAAAAGTTTTTTGGAAAACAGATTCATATCGAGTTGTATGTAAAGGTTAATAAAAACTGGCGAAATAGTGAAAAACAACTAAAACGGTTTGGATATAATCGTTGATTTTGTGATTAAAATATCTGAAATCAAAATGTTTGTAGGATTTTTGTAAGCTTTTCAATTTCTTCAATTACAGCAAAACTGTATTTTAAAGATAAAATGCTGCATTTGAACGTTTTTGCACCCTTTTTTATTGAAGTATTCAAGTTAATCCTCTAATTTAGCATTCTTAACATGTTTAAAAACGCCCTAAAATATGATATGAACACTACTTTATCTTCACACACTTTTTTTAAGTAAAGGCTTAACTTTAAAAATCAAATAAATTACAAAAGGATACTAAAATGTATATGGTCTAGGACTACTATATGGTTTCGTAACTTCTGTATTTATCTTATGAATACCCAAAATAAATTAACCAAGATTGAATTTTAACATTCAACCGAAAAAAACTACTACACAATGTCAAAAATTACTAACAAGCTTAACGTGTTAAGCCAAAAGGTTACCGCAACTCGGTTTGCGTCATCTTTTTTTGGCTTAATTATGATCGTCATTTTCGTTATGACTTCAGGTTTTACTTCTGTAGTCGAAGGAAATAAAGAAGAACTTACAAAAAACACCGTAGATAATTTTAATTCTCCAATGTATGGTTGTCAATTAACAGTAAACGCGGGAGATGATTCCGAGTTTTGTGGAGAAGGAGAAGTAACACTTACCGCAACAGTTTCTGGAGAATCAGAATGCGTAGATTGTACTGGAGAGTACGGTGTAAGTGATACTAATAACTGCAGTAGAGATGAAAATTATGTAATGTGGTTGACCGATGGAGATAATCCTAGATGGTTTTCTAATGTAGATTTAGAATGGAAAGAACTAGCTGATGGTACAGCGACACTTACAGGAACTATTTTTGATCATACATTGACTCAAACCACTTATGAGCTAAATGCAGTGTATTCAGGAAGAACGACAAGTACTCCTGCTGATAGTCCAAAAGCACATAGATGTAATGATGAAGATGAAACGGGATGGGTGTACTATACTGGATTAACGGGAACTGTAACTAGTACTGATGGTTCATGGTCTATAGATTTAACAAGAAGAGGACCTGCTTTCCAACTTGGAAATGGAGCAAATCAAACTGAAACAGAAGTAGGCAAGTTTGGAGCTTGCGGATGGTTCGATACAACAGATGGACAATACGATAGAGGAGATTTTAATTTTAACTTAGGAGATTGTATCACTACTTCTACTTCTGAGGTATCTTACCTGTGGTCTACAGGAGAAACTACACCATCAATTACAGTCAATCAAGGAGGAACTTATTCCGTAACTGTAAAGGATTGCGAAGATTGTGAAGCTACAGACACTGTAGATGTTATAATTAATGATGCACCACAAGTAGATGCTGGAGAAGATAAGGAAATTTGTTTAGGTGATGAAGTTACTTTAACAGCTACAGTTGATAGTAATGAAAATTGCGAAAATTGTATAGAATATGGTATTCAAAATACTGATTTATGCAATAAAGATGAAAACTACGTATTGTGGTTAAAGGGAGATAGATATTTTTCTAATGTAGATTTAGAATGGAATGAACTCGCAGATGGTACTGCTACTTTAAAAGGTACTGTATTCGATTATACGATAACCCAAACTAATTATGAAGTTGATGTAGTTTTTACAGGAAAAACAGCGAATGCACCTGCTAATAGCCCTAAAGAACATTGGTGTAATGATGAAGATGAGTCTGCATGGGAGTATTATACAGAATTTACAGGTACTATTATTAGTGCTGATGGATCATGGTCTATGGATCTTTCTAGAAGAGGGCCAGCATTCCAAATGGGTAATGGGGCTAATGTAACAGAAACAGTACCAGGAAAATTCGGAGCTTGTGGATGGTTTGATACTACAGATTCTCAATATAGTGTAGGAGATTTTAATTTTAACTTAGGAGATTGCATTACTTCAGAAACCAATGGTACAACGTTCTTATGGTCAACAGGAGAAACTACAGAAAGTATTACTGTATCTCCAGAAGAAGATACAGATTATTCAGTTACAGTAACTAATTGTAATGGATGTTCGGCTACCGATGAGGTAAAAGTTTCCGTAAAATCAGCTGCAGTAGAGTTAGGTGATGATCAAAATATTTGTTTAGGAGAAACAGTAACTTTAAGAGCTAGAGGAGAAGGGACATTTGTATGGTCAACAGGAGAAACTACCGAAAGTATTACAGTAACACCAACAGAGACTACTACGTATACAATAACAGTAACTAATGGTAGTTGTGAAGCATCAGATTCAATAACAGTTGTTGTGAACGATCCAGTTGTAGTTGATGCAGGTGAAGATCAAGAAATTTGCTTAGGAGAAGAAGTAACACTTACTGCACAAGCAACAGGAATAGATAATTGTACTGATTGTGTTGAGTATGGTATTAAGAATACAGACTATTGTAGAGGTAGACAGCATCAATTTGTAGTTTTCATAAATGATAATGATACTAGATTATGGTTTAGTAATGTAGATCTTGTTTGGCAAGAAAATGCTGATGGAACGGCAACTTTAAAAGGTGAAGTTTTTGAATATAATACTACAAATACATCTTTTGTTGTAGACGCAACATTTTTGGGATTAACTAGCACACCACCAGTTGGCAGTCCTAAAGCTAGTGTTTGCCAGGCTGAAGATGCTACAGATTGGGTTTATTACACAGAGATTAGCGGTACTATTACGCAAATAAATGGATCATTGAGTTATGATATTTCTAGAAGAGGAGAAGCATTCCAAGTAGGAAATGGTGCTAATGTATTTGAATATACACCTGCAGTTTATGGAGCATCTGGATGGTTTAATTTAGAAGGAAACCCTAACTCTTTTGGAGATTTTAATATTAATCTTGGCGATTGTATTACTTCAGGTCAAGGACAAGCAGGATATTTATGGTCAACAGGAGAAACTACTCAAAGTATTACAGTATCTCCACAAGAAGATACTACATATACGGTTACGGTAACAGGTTGTTCTGATTGTGAAGGTGAAGACGAAGTAACGGTAACAGTTGATTCTGCTAATGCAGATGCTGGAGATGATCAGGATATCTGTTTAGGAGAAACTGCAACACTTACGGTTGTTGGAGACGGAAATATACTTTGGTCAACAGGAGAAACTACCAGTACAATAGAAGTTTCTCCCCAAGAAACTACAACATATAGTGTAACGATCACTAATGGAAACTGTGAAGCTACAGATGAAGTAGTAGTTGCAGTAGGTGCAGCGAATGCGGATGCTGGTGATGATCAAGCTATTTGTTTAGGAGAAAGTACTACACTTACAGTTGTAGGTGATGGAACATACACTTGGTCTACTGGTGATACAACCGCAAGTATTCAAGTTACTCCAACAGAAACTACAACATATACTGTAGAGGTGGTTAATGGAAATTGCACCGCTATGGATGAAGTTACCGTAGTAGTAACTTCAGTTACTGCTGATGCTGGAAAAGATCAAACGCTTCCAATAGGAGGAACAGCTACTCTAACAGCTACTGGAGGAGATACTTATCTTTGGTCAACAGGAGAAACAACTGCGACTATCCAAGTTACTCCTGCAGAAACTACCACATATAGTGTTACTGTTTCTGAAAATGGATGTGAAGACGTTGATGAGGTGACAGTGTTTATAGAAGGATGTAATGTAGATGCAGATGCTGGTCCTGATCAAACAATTTGTACTGTTTCAGATTCTAACCCTACAGAAGTGAATACTAAGAATTCCAAAATGATGGAAGAAATTACACTGACTGCTACAGGAGGAGACACTTATCTTTGGTCAACAGGAGAAACTACACAAACTATTGTAGTGTCTCCAACACAGACTACTACCTATAGTGTTACTGTATCTGCCAATGGGTGCGAAGATACTGATGAAGTTACAGTATTTGTAATTGATGTTGATGCCAATGCAGGTTTAGATGTAGAAATTGCTGATGGAGAGAGTACTACATTAACAGCAATAGGAGGAGAAAGTTATCTTTGGTCAACGGGCGAAACTACGCAATCGATTGTAGTATCTCCTACCTCAACAACTACGTATTCGGTTACTGTGTCAATAGGAGTATGTACGGACACTGATGAAGTTACTGTTTTTGTTGGTTGTGAAGGAACTGCTGATGCTGGACCTGATCAAACGATATGTATCGGAGATTCTGCAGTGTTAACAGCTTCAGATGGAGATGTTTTCTTTTGGTCTGCTGCCATGAGTGCACCTCCAGGAAATACACAAACTATTACAGTTACTCCAACAGAAACAACAGTGTATACAGTAACTATTATTAGAAATGGTTGCCTAGATAGAGATGAGGTTACAGTATTTGTAGAAAATTGTGATTTCCGTATAGGTGGAGGACCAACATCTGTAAATAATTTATATCCTACAGTACTTAAGTCTTCTGGTGTTATTTCTTTAGAACTTTCTACTACCAGAACATCTGAAGATATTCAAGTAACTATGTATGGTTTATCTGGAAGGTTAATGTCGAAAACGGCAATGATGAATATTTCTGAAGGAGATAGTACAGTCGATATCGATCTTAACACAATGGGTATATTGTCTTCTGGGGTCTATCTTGTTAAGATCTCTAACACTGATGGAAATATGATGAAAAAAATAGTTATAGAATAAATACAGAGATTTATTTTATACTAGTTTAATAATAAAAGCCCGCCAATTAGGTGGGCTTTTTGTTGCTAACAATCTCTTAACTATCCACTGGAATTAATAGATTTAATTTGTTCTTTTCATAACGTTAAAGATAAACTCAGTATTGAATTTTGGTAGCTAATACAAATCAAAATAATTAATAATGAAAATCTTTAATAAATTAAGTATAATACTGGTTATACTTTGTGTATTTACTTCTTGTAATTCTGATGACGATAATAGTGTCGAGGTTATTGATACTAGTAGTTTAACTTTTAAAAAAATAGGAACTTTTACCAATGGTTTTGGTAATGAAGGATATGCCGAGATATCTGCTTTTGATCCTCTTACTAATAAGTTGTTTGTGGTTAATCCTAATGACTTAGAAATATCGGTTTGGAACTTGTCAAACCCAACAACTCCAGTGCCAGGAACTGATATCACTGTAGATGGAATACCAAATAGCGTAGCCGTATCGAATGGATTAGTTGCAGTTGCTTTGGAAAATTCTTCTAATAAACAGGCAAATGGAAAAATTGCAACCTATAGTTCAGATACGCAGGTTTTACTAAACACATATACCACAGGAGCATTGCCAGATATGGTAACTTTTAGTCCAGATGGTAAATATATCGTTTCTGCAAATGAGGGAGAACCAGATAATCTATATGTAAATGATCCTGAGGGTTCAGTAACTATTATAGAAGTAGCTTCTGGTCAGACAACAACAACGGGCTTTACTGCTTTTAATGGTCAGATAATCAATAATAATTTTAGAGTTTTTGGTAAAGGAGCGTCTTTAGCACAGGATGTAGAACCAGAATATGTAACGATCTCTGATGATTCTAAAACAGCCTATATTTCATTACAAGAGAATAATGGATTAGCTATTGTAGATTTGGATACCAGAACGATAACAGAATTAATAGGTTTAGGAACGAAAAATCATTTGCTTTCTCAGAATCAAATGGATGCTAGTAACAGAGATGATATCTCAGGAAATTTTAAAAACTGGCCAGTTTTTGGAATTTTTCAACCTGATGCGATCGAGTTCATTTCTATTAATGGAATAGAATATATTATTTCTGCAAATGAAGGGGATGCAAGAGATTATGATGGTTTCTCCGAAGAAGAACGAGTTAAGGATTTAATATTGGATCCAATTGCTTTTCCTGATGCTGCAACATTACAGTTAGATGAAAATTTAGGAAGATTAAAAACAACGACAGCCAACGGAGATATCGATGGAGATGGAGATCATGACGAAATCTATTCGTATGGGGCAAGATCTTTCACGATTTGGAGTACAGCAGGAAATATAGTTTATGATAGTGGAGATTTTATTGGAAAAAAAACATTTGAATTAGAGCCAATGTTATTTAATAATGATGAGGGTGATGTAGATGATCGATCTGATGATAAAGGAGCAGAACCTGAAGCAGTTGAAACATTAAAAATAGGAGATAAGGCACTTCTTTTCGTTGGATTAGAAAGAACGGGTGGAGTTATGGTTTTTGATATTACTACTCCATCTAGTCCAGTATTTTTAGATTGGATGATAGATAATTCTGATATAGGTCCTGAAGGATTAATTGCTATAAAAGCTTCGGATAGTCCTACAGGAAATGATTTAGTGATCATTACTCATGAGGTTTCTAATACAGTGGCAATTTACGAGGTTAAATAGAGGTCCATAAAAAGTTTGTTGTTTTACAGTAACCTAGATAGTATCATTTATTTTTATCTTTGATCTAAGTAATTATTTCACTGACTGACTATCAATTATGAAAAAGTTCAATAGGTCGATGCGCTGACCGTTGAGCTTTTTCGTTTTTAAAAACATTACTTGTCTTTTATTTTTTTTAATAAAGCTGAAGCATTTTTCTTATATCTTGTATTTTGAGATACTAATTTTTTTAGGATTGGAACCATTCTTTCTTCTTGGTTCATTTTTAAATAAGTTAATGACAAAAACCATTGTGCGTCAAAATAAGTTTCACTCTCTTTAGAAACAACCTTAAACAATGTTTCTGCTTTTATTAGTTGATCTGTATTAAGGTAACTATTACCCAAACATAGTTTTAATTTTTCTTCATTTGGTCTTTCTACTATCAAACTTTCTAAGCCCGCGATTGTTTTTTGATATTCTTGATTCTTATAATTCAATAAAATATCCTTAAAAACTGTATCATTTGTGGTATCAGAACCTCGTTTGATATCACCAATAGGATATGGAGTGTAATACATCGCATATAAATCCTGTTCAGGATTGTTTTGTAACCATAGAAAGGTAGAGAGCCCAATTATTATTATTAAGGAGGCAGCAATTCTCCAGTACGACAAAATGGATGATTTTTTTCGTTGTATATTATTTTGATCCGTTAATTCTTTACTAACTACTACCAATTTTTTCCTGAATTCAATTGCCTTGGTGTTGGAGAGCTCATTTTGAAGCTCTTTATGAATCATGATTTCTTTTTTAAGCTCAGGATTTGTCTCAATAAGGGTTTTAAAACTCCTTAATTCAGCTTCAGATAATGAACCTTCAATATATGCTTCTATTTTTTCGAATAGTTCTTGTGTTATTTCCATAATTGAAACCTAATTAGTATCCATTTTTAATTCTTCATAAATTGGATCTGCCTTTACCAATTGTGTCAATCTCTTTTTGCAATCAAATTTTTTCTTTCTAACGTATGATTCTGTACTGTTTCTTTGTTTTGCAATATCTTTCATAGACAATCCATTAAAAAAAAGTGTTAATAGCTCCTGGCAAGCGGGACCAAGTTTCAAAAAGCACTTTTGATATATGTATCTTCTTTCTTTTTTCTCAATTTCGTCAACAATATTTCCAGTGTCAGAAGCAACAACAGAAAGAACACCTTCGTGTTGTATTTCTTTTTTACTCTTTCTTAACTTATTCATCCACATATTTCTACATACAGAATAGATATAGGTTCCCAATGAAGAAGTTAACTGTAAGGAATTGTTTTCCAGTTTTTCGTAAACAAACACCATAGCATCTTGAAAAACATCTTCAGCGTCTTTTTCACTTCCTGAGTTTTTCAGAATAAAGCTTTTTACTTGTGGTAAATGCTTTTTATAGAAGGCTGTAATGATTGTTTGATTACCTGCAACAATTCCTGTTATAATTTCATTTTGTTCGTTGTTGCTCATTGATTAATGTTAAATAGCTGTAAATTGTTACCTGGTTAGGGATAAAATAATCAGTATAAAAGTAACATATTTATTTTTGTGACTACAAATACTATATAAATCAATCATATAGAAAAATCATAACGAATCACTTTTACATCATGATTAAAAAATGGAATTTTTTGACTCCTATAACTTTCTTGACTTTTATTATATGTAGTCATGCACAAATAACCAAAGATACTCTTACTGCACATCAGAATTTTGCAAAAGGAGATACGTTATTGAAACAAAGAAGCTATAATCAATCAATATTACTATTTGAAAAAGCTGCTATAGAATTTAAAGAGCAATCAATTTGGAAAAGACATGTACAAAGTCTTAATAAAATTGCTCACAATCATTACCGTCTCCGAAATTTTGACTCAGTAATTAATATTTCAAAAGAAGTAATTGATATATCTCGAAAAAAAATAGGAGAAGAATCCCTTGAAGAAATGAACGCGTTAATGCGATTAGGGAACACTTTCAGAAAAAAAGATGATTATTACCAAGCACTGAGTTTTTATAAAAAGGCACTCTCAATTGCAGAAAAACAATTAGATCCGTATACAATTAGATTGGCCAATATCTATAATACTGCGGGCATATGTTACGACGACCTTGGTTTGTTGGAAGAAGCACAACATTATTATACATTATCTCTAAAGATCAACCAACATCTTTATGATGAAGAAAAAAATAATAACCTTAGTTCAGTATGCTTAAATCAAGCTATTTTATATGCTAATTTAGGATTGTATAGACAGTCTTTTACTTATTTGAAAAAAGCTATTGCATTGGATATCGAAAATTATGGAGAAAAACATCCTTATGTTGCAGGAGATTACTACAATTTAGCAACCAGTTATAGCTATGTAGGAGAGGATGACCTTGCACTACAGTACTATCAAAAAGGGTTGAATATCCTGAAAGAAATTTATAAAAAAGAAGATGAGTTTTTTGCTGAATCATATAGTGGTATTGCTACACAATATACAAGACTAGGAAAAGAAGGTCTTGGCTTGGATTATTATCAAAAAGCTATAAATATTTATAAAGATATTTATGGAGAAAATCATCGTTCTACAGCAGAGGTAATGTTAAATATTGGCGGAACCTATCGAATAAAAAAAGAATATGATACCGCATTAGAGTATTTAAGAAAAGGGGAACAAGTTTTTCTGAGCATTTTTGGCGAAAATCATGGAGATATGGTTTGGCCCAATAAGGAACTTGCTGAGTTGTATGAACAACAGGATAATCTGGATCAGGCTTATCTATACTATCAAAAAAATATAGACATCTCTTTACAAAGTTTTGGAGCTAAGAATCAAAAAACTGCCGAAGCTTATATTAACAAAGCAAGAATTCTTTTGTCAAAACAACAATATCATCAATCGATACAAGAATATCATAATGCAATAATTGCAGGAACAAAACAATTTAAGAACCTATCTGTTGAAGCATCTCCTGAACCGAATGATTATTTTAATAGCAACACACTATTAACAGCTGTTTATGGAAAGGCAAAAGCATTAAAATTACAATCAGAAATAACTAAAAATGACAATGAGCTTTTTCTTGCATATAATAATTTGTTCTTATGTGATTCCCTTATTGATCAAACAAGAAATGTATTTAAGTCGGAAGAGGATAAGGCATCCTTAGCCAAAATCGCTGTAAAAGTATATAGAGATGGAATCTCTTCTGCCCTGAGTTTATATAACAAAACTAAAAGCGTAAGATATCTTAATAATGCATTTTACTTTTCTGAAAAAAACAAAGCAAGATTGTTAGATGAACAACTTAGAAAAATAAAAGCAACCAAGTTTGCAGGGATTTCTGAAGATAAATTGAACCAAATACAGGAAATTTCGCAGAAACTCGAAACATATATTTCAAAATTTCAAGAATATCAAATTCAAGAAAATACCGAAAAAAACACGCTAAAAAGAGATTCGTATCAGGACCTAGTATTTACATATAATAGAAAGAAAGATTCTTTGTTTGATGAAATTGAAAATCGGTATCCAGAATATCATCAACTTAAATATGACAACACTATAGTTTCAGTATCTAAAATTCAGCAAAAGATACCTGAAAACACATTATTATTAGAATATTTTATTGGTGATAATCAGCTATATGCCTTTGCGATCTCTAAAAATAAGTTCTCAGTAGTACCCTTACAATTTTCAGGATTAGATCAAAAAGTACTTCAGTTTAGAAAAGCAGTTATCAATAAAGATATTGATACATATTCAAGAATGGGATATGAATTGTATACATCTCTTTTAAATCCTATAATATCTTCTGATTTTGATCATGAAAATATAATCATTGTGCCTGATGGAGTATTATGGCATCTCAATTTTGATGTATTACTAACAGAGAAATCTTCATCAACGAATCCAATAGATCTGCCATTTGTAATCAAGAAACATACGATTAGTTACGCCAATGCTGCTAATTTGTTTTTTAAAGATTCGTTTATGAATAGAGATAATAATATACGTAACCAATGCTTGGCGTTCTCTTTTTCAGATACAGCAAATTTAAAATCTACTGGAGATGAATTAGCTCTAAATACCTTTAGAAATAGTAAAGATGATCTTCCTGGTGCTCGACAAGAAATAAAAGCAATTTCTGAGATCGTAGATGGTAGTTATTTCTATGGTAAACAAGCAATAGAATCTAATTTTAAGAGTAAAGCGAATCAATTTTCAATGCTACATTTAGCATTGCACGGAGAATTAGATGATCTTCAACCTGAAAATTCTAAACTATATTTTACTCAAGTGGAAAATTCGGAACAAGATAACTATCTTTATAATAGAGAGATATACAGTATGAATATTCCTGCGGAATTAGCAGTATTAAGTGCTTGTAATACTGGGACAGGAAAGATTTCTAAAGGAGAAGGAGTAATGAGTTTAGGGAGAGCATTTCGATATGCTGGAACCAAAAGTCTGGTATTGACCAATTGGGAAGTTTCTGATGAAACTACTCCTGAGATTATGAAAAATTTCTATGCAAATCTTAAAAAAGGAATGAATAAGTCGAAGGCTTTGCAACAAGCTAAATTACAATTCCTTAATGAGTCAAATGTGTATAATTCAGATCCTTATTATTGGGGTGGATTTTATCTCATTGGGGACACTACTCCGATCAAATTTGATAATAAAAATCGGCTTTATTGGATGATTTTAGTAACGATACTATTAATTATAACTGGATTTTGGTATTATAAAAGAAAACAAGGTTCATCTGTATAAGAAATTCCCTGAATACAGGGTGAGATCTTTCTCCGAAAGATTCGAATTTTGTAACAAAAAAACTCGCTGCATAGAATACGAACCTTTTATGATTTTTGAAAACTAAGGATGTAAATGTATGATGTCCAAAAAAACAGGAGATTCATCGAAAAATTAAGTATTAACTACTTGAATACGAATAAATTTAGTTCTTTTGCAGCCGGAAAAATTTAAATAGGAGGTAACATTTTACTCCTTACCTACATAAAGCCCTAAATAAACTTGAAAACAAAAATGAGAAAACTACTACTTTTAGTAATGGGAATGCTGATCAGTAATGTGTTATTGGCACAAAACGTATATAATGGCAACCTGACTTTGACTTCGCAAGCAGAGGTAAATGCTTTTAACTATTCCGAAATACAAGGAAATTTAACCATTCGAGAAACTATTCCTGGAAACATTATTGACCTTTCTACACTTACAAGTTTGGAAAAACTAGAAGGAGGGTTATTTGTAAAATCAAATAAAAATATCCAAAACCTTAACGGATTCTCTAATCTAACTGCAGTAAATGGAACCTTGCAGATTGAAGGTAATGCCAATTTAGAAAACCTTTCGGGTTTATCTGGTATAGAAAGAGTTACAAGGGATCTTTTGATACACAATAACCATAAAATAAAAACGCTAACTGCATTTAACAATTTGGTTGTTTTAGGAGGTAAATTAAGTGTACATTGGAACACAGGTTTAACTAGTATGGATGGATTTACTTCGCTTACAAGATTAGGTGGAGATATCACCATCACTGCTAACCTAAATATGACAAATCTAAATGGTCTTAGCAATGTAATTTATATTGGAGGACATCTTAGATTAATCAATAATAGACTATATAACCTAAGACCGTTAAGAAAAGTTGCTGTCGTGGGAAAGAGTTTAATTATTAAAAAATCGAATATTTATAACCTTAATGATCTTTCTGGCATCGAAGAGATTCACGGAGGGTTGTATATTCATAATAATAAGAATCTTCAGGATATAGAAGGGATATCAGCAGCTTTAAAGGGAAATTTTGTTACCCTGGATTTTGTCAATAATCCTAATTTGCAGAGTATAGAAGGAGTCGAAAAAATAACTAGTATTAATGTAGATGTAAGGTTTGTAAATCATCCTAGGTTAACAAATTTAGACCCTTTATCTAATATTATGCGAATTATTGATAATCTGGATATACGTAATAATAGTAATCTCGAAAGTGCTTGTGGGATTATTCAATTATTAGAAGATCCAAATGCCGTAGGACGAAATATTACTATCAGTAATAATGCAATAGCATCTAGTTCTGCACAAGCGATTATAGATGCTTGTAATGAATGTAGAGTACTAAACGGAGATATCATACTAACTACTCAATCAGATATAGAGAGTTTTAAGTATTGTAAAATCAATGGTAGCCTTACGATTGAAGAGTCAGCTCCAGGAGCAATTCAGAATCTTAGTAATTTATATAAACTTATTACTGTAGTCGGAAACATATCTATAAAAAATAATACAGCATTAGATGATATTACTGCCTTGTCAAACCTAAAAGCACTTAGAGGAGGTTTGATACTTGATGGTAACCAAAGCTTAACTAATACAGGGAATTTTAATAAACTAAGCTCGTTAGGCGGAAGGTTAACGATTGCTAATAACCCTCTTCTTACAGATCTTAGCGGTTTAGCAACTATTAATATTATAAGAGGAAACCTTACGGTTAGCAATAACCAAAACTTAGCTGATTTAGATGGATTAGATGTGATCGGGTTGGATCTTTTTAGATATTGCGACATCCGTATTCAAGATAATGCAAGTTTGAAAAATATAGATGTGTTTTCAGGAATTTCTATGGTTCCTGGAAGTATCATTATTACCAATAATCCAGTGTTAGAGAATCTTGATGGTCTTTCTGATGTAAGAGGCATCCAGGATGATATGATTATTGCAGGTAATACTGGATTACAAAACGCTTGTGGAATCTTAAAAATGGTAGAACGTCAACGAATAGATACACTTATTTGGGGAGTGAGATCTATAGAATTAGCAAATAACGGACCTAATTCGAGCAGTAGAGAAGATATTATTAATACCTGTAATATTGTTGCAGAAGGAGATATAACACTAACATCACAAGAAGAAGTAGACGCTTTTGATTATCAGATTGTGAAAGGTAGTCTTATAATAGAAGAAACTGTTTCTGGTAATATCACCAATCTTTTGGCATTACAATCTTTAAAAGAAGCTGGGAGTATTATCATTAAAAACAATACTGCTCTTAAAAATCTAAGAGGTCTTACTTATAATTTGAGAACAGTAACACAGCAAAGAGGTGGTTTTGTATTGGATAATAATCCAGAATTATATAGAATAAGTACATTAAGATATGACTATTATGATATCTATACGCTTTTGTGTTTTGGAGTAATAAATCAAGCACAGGTACGATGGGAGCCTTCTGCTCGTTTCGAAATTATTGAAGGATATCCAGTTGCATCATTTAGATGCCCAATTCCTTCTCCACAAAACCCATTTAGAAAAAGAGAGACCGATGATTTTGCGTCAAGTAAAAGCAGCGCTGCTTCTGCACAGAAAGAATTAGTGCAAGGACCTATACTATATCCAACAATTTCTAATGGAAATTCGGTTAATCTTAGTGGTTTGGAAACTGATTTCTTATATAGCGTTTATAATGTTACGGGTATGTTAGTGCAACAAGGCAATATAAAAAATAATCAGGCACAAAAAACTATTCAGTTTGATAGACTTTTAAGCACTGGAGTATATCTTCTTAAGATACAAGAAAAGGAGGCGGTTACTACATTACGATTTATAGTAAAGTAACCTTATAAAATATAGATTATAAAGGAGCTCCCATATCGGGAGCTTTTTTTATTTCATTTTTTAAAAAATGAAAGGGGTAACAATTTTGTTTGCGAATACATTAAGAGTTCATTTATTAAAAATTAAAAACATGATACATAAGAAATTTGACATTAAGGGAATGCAATTATTAAGCAAAGAAGACCAGAAACTAGTACAAGGTGGCATGAAATGGAAAGGCCGCCGACAAAGTTGTAATGTACAATATAGCGCAACCTCAGCCTTGGCATTTACCAACGCAATAATGACAGTTCTAGAGTGTGGCGGGGAGCCCTCGGATTATATTCATTATTAATATAAATTTTCTGATTTTCTTTAGCCAGTAGCACTTTTGCTATGTGTTAATTTTACAAGATCGTATCAAAAGCCATGACAAAAGTTATGGCTTTTTTGATTTAATAAAACAAAATATGAATCATCTATCCCTTCTTGATAATTGCATCAATAAATAGCATTTAGAGCTTTTCAATTTTTTTTTACGAAATCTCATAAAGTAGGGGGTAACATTGTCCTTACTTATTACATAAAGGTGGATTTAAAACAAAAAAAGTAAACTTATTTATACAATGAAACAAAAACTTTTTATTAAAAAAGATACTGTACATTTTACTTATTGGTTTAGTAAAAGCAGTGATTCTAAAACTAACCTTAAATTTTCATCCCTAGTTTTAATTCTTTTCATTGGAATACACTTGGGATATTCACAAGATGATGACTACTATTCATCAACAGATTTATACTCACCTACCCAAGTGATTAATCCATCAATGAAAAATCCAGATATTGCCGCTTTTGAGAAAGTAAATTTTATCCCTGTATCCAATTATACAGGCAGAGCCAATATCACTATTCCTATTTATGAAATAGTAGCTGGTAAAATGTCAGTGCCGATTACTTTATCCTATAATTCTTCTGGAGTTAAGGTCAGTGATATACCTTCTAGTGTTGGATCCAATTGGTCATTAAATGCTGGAGGAGTATTGTCTAGATCTACAAGAGGTATGGATGACTTCAGTGGTGGAAGAACAATTACGCTATCTAACTTTAATAAGTACAGGACTGATAGGGGTTGGTTAAGTTTTTATAGAGAAGGACCTCTTATAGGGAAAAATAAATACTCTCTAGGTAAATTTGATGACTATCATCCTGATCTATTCATGGCTAATGCCCCAGGATTATCTGTTAAGTATTATCATACTAAATCACGAGTATCCGACAATCAAGTTGTAGGAGGGTATCCTATATTATTTGGAGATTCAAAAGGAATAATAGTGAAAGAAACTTTTGGATTTAGTGATGCCACACCTTGGTATTCTTATAATAATCCTACCCCGATTACTCCAACAAATATTTTAGGTCTTACTAATGCGACTATAACCAATATTAATGGAATAAAATACACCTTTAGTGCTCCTAGTTTTTCTTTTAACTCAAATATGGGTAGTGGGCGTGTTAAATTTGAGTCTTTGCAATTAAGTTCGATGTATGATCCTTCTACGGATCAGCCGATTCAATTTCACTATCAGGAATATGGAACCCCACAATTTGATGTACATCAATCTGGGCTTGTATATTATAAAGAAGGAGAAAATGTACCATCTTCCCAAAGTAAATTTACGCAACACTTAAGTAGACGCCGTCTTAAAAGAATCAGTTGGATGGGTGGAGCTGTAAAATTTGACTACAATCATCAAAGAACTGATGGGGGCGATGATTATGCGTTAAGTAGTATAACTGTATATGATAGAGAAGGGAATATGATTAAAAAGATGAAGTTACAATACAGTAATTTTCAATCTTCAATCCAAAGCCATAGACCACAAAGTAGACGATTACGTTTAGACAAAGTATATCAAGTAGATGCTCAAGGAAACACTTTGCCAGGATATAAATTGTTTTATAATACTTCTATGGAGATGCCTCCAAGAGATTCATATGCTCATGATTATTTGGGGTATAATAATGGTTCATACAACCCATCTTTAAATAAACCTATACCCAAACTTTACTTTCTTAAAAGATCAACTTTATTTCCTCCTCCATTAGATGATAATGGTATGATCACTAATGTAAAATCGAGAGTAATTACTCCTTTTTTTAATAGTTCAGGAAGTGTAGGCCTTGGCGGGAACTATTCTTTAGAAGCTGATTTGGAACATGCAAAAACTTATAGCCTTACTAAAATGATCTATCCTACAGGAGGTATTACCGAATATGAATATGAACTTAATGAATTTTATAATCAAGGAGCAACAAGAAAAGGAGGTGGATTACGAATCAAATCTCAAAAACTTATTGATGAGTACGGTAATGAGCAAATCATGGATTATATCTACTACGAAGGAAGGATCAATAATTTTCCTTCTTTCGCAAAAATCACGACTAATGATTGTGAAGGCTCGGGCCCACAATATGGAAATTGTGCAAACGTAACTTTTGAAAATGGAAAAGTAAAAGGGATTGGTATTACTACCTATAGAACACCAAATTCTCAGGTAGAACTAACCCAAGGAGCTTTTGTTGGATATACTGCTGTAACTGTGAAAAATAGAATTAATAACGGATATACTTTATACAGATATTATACGCCTAAAGATTATAAAAATATTCCTTCTACCAAAAAAGAGTTTAGAGGCAATGGAAATCTATTATATACTTTAGGAGCAGGTGAGTTATTTGCCGATCAGGATGTATATAGAGGGAAATTAAGGTTTGAGATAGTGTACGATAAGGATCATAGACCAATAACTGAGAAACGGTATGAATATAAATCCAAAAAATTTGATGATATATCACTTAATTTTTACAATCAGTCAAACCCCAAATGTCTTCGTTTAGATAGATCTTGCGATGGTTTTGAAGAAGAATTGAAAATTCCTATTGAGCGAAATTTACTTTCTAAGGTAGTTACAAAAGAGTACAGCCCATCTTATAAAAATACTGATCCTCGGGAAAATCCCATTGAAGAAATAACAGAGGTGTTTAAAACTGAAACCTTATATCATTACGATAAGGATTACCCATTACTCGTACGAGAAATTCGATCATTGTTTGAGCAGTGTGATGAAAATGATCAGTCATGTTTACCAATTGAATCTTCAAAAGTCGAAAAGAAAATACAATATGCCTTTGCTAGCTCATTGCCTTTTGTAAACGAGTTAAAAAATCAAAACCGACTGAACGAGTCCATGAAAATTTGGGTTAAAGAAAATGGAAAAATAAGGTTACAAGAAGAAAGTCATTTTAAAAAATATCATACCCAATTAATAAATCTGGAAAAAATAAACTTCTTTGGTAATGGAACAGAGTCTAGTTTTTCTGATGTGGTTACCCAGCGTACGGTAATGGGTAAAATAGAAGAGTATCAGCATAAAAATGGAAGTTTTACAACAAACCTATATGCTTATACTGGTAACAATTTAATTGCAGTAATTAGTAATGCGAGATTAGAAGAGGTCAAAAATATATTATCAACTAACGATATATCATTTTCTGAATTGTATTTAACATACAATACGACAGAAATAGAAAGGGCAACAACAGTGTTGCGAGAAAAATTACCCAAAGCTCTGGTGACTTCTTACTTACATAAACCTTTAGTAGGTGTTACCTCTATTACAGATCCAAGAGGGCGTAAACAGAGCTTCTATTATGACAGCTTTAATCGCCTAAAAATGATTAAGGATCATAATGGTAATATCGTAAGTAATAATGAATATCACTACAAGAATTAAAACAATGAAACAGTATATAATAAATAATATAAAAATAGCATTCGTAATGCTGCTATTTTGCAGTGCAACCATACAAGCACAAGCAGATTTTGTTGGGCCAACAACCGTAGAGCCCAATACTCAAGCGACTTACAGAATTTCAAAACCTGTGCAAATCAACGGACAAGTTTATGTTTTAGGAGGGTATGTAGTTTCGGAAACTGAAGTGGAGACAGATATATATGATATTACCATACAATGGGAAAACCCAGCAAATGGGGTAGGATATATAGAAGCAGAAGTTAATGTAGCTTATGAAGGTCAGCAAACTATTAGTTTAGATGTGGTTATTAATAACAATGTTCCTGATGAGATTGTTCTTAGAGGTCCAATTAATGTAAACACAAATGATATAGTAGTATATGAAATGAACGTTATTGCAGATATCAATGGTCATGATATAACAGGCGGTAGTGTACTTGGTATAGAACCTGTTCCGAATAGAAATGTAACCGAGATTACTATAAAGTGGGATAACCCTTCAATAGATGGAAAAGGAGTTATAGATATTGAACTCGATGCAACAAATCAAGCAGGAAGAATAAATATACGATTGGATGTAAATATAAATGTTTCAACTGATTTTACGTTACAGGGACCTACAACCGTTAATCAATATCAGTTTAAAAGATATAATGTTCAAAAAAGTGTATATGTACCAGTAAGTAATTGGAGCGTAACAGGAGGAGAGATTGTAAACGCTAAAGAAGATTATATAGATGTTGTATGGATAGATAGAAATGGAGGTAAAGTGATATACGATTTAGAAGGAACTATAAAAACATTGGATGTTATTGTCAATTCACCTACACCCAATAATAGTCCATTTACAATCGTAGGGCCTGATATTATTGATCCTAATACATATGCAAAATTTACTGTTGAAAATAATGTAGGAATACAATATCCGGAAGTTAATATTAAAAAAATAGTCGGTGGAACTTTAGAATATCAGGAACAGGAGCCTATTTTCTATGTGAAATGGCCAGATACTCCATATGGGACCAAAGGAGTGATTATCGCTACTATTGATAGCCAGTATACTATTTATAAAGAAGTAACCATTAACATAACTCCTCCTTATGTGAAAATTATAGGAAAAGAGGCTGTAGAATTAGGTCAAAAAGAATTGTATTATATCGATTCAAATATCCCAGATCTTACTTCTAGAAATTGGGAGATTACAGGAGGAGAAATAATGCATAAGGGGCTTAACCTTTTTGTAAACTGGAACAAGGCAGGTGTAGGTACTATAAAAGCTACTGCAACAGCTCCAAATGGAGATGTTTTTACAGATCAGATACCAGTAATTATTACTATACCAAACTTAGGAAAACCAGGGTTGCTTGGACCAGTGGTCGCCAATATTAATAGCACAGTAAAATACGAACTAAAAAATGCACATGATGCTATATCGTCCTACCAGAATGTAAACTGGAATGTTGTTGGTGGTCAAGTTTTGGAGAAGGATCAATTTGGGGCTATCATAAAATGGAATCATCTTGTAAATGGAGAGCATAGTATTTCGGTTTCCGCCACTGATGTAGATGGTACTGCACAAAGTTGCACTACTAAAGTTACTTTAGAAACTAAAAACTTAGATAACTATATTAATCCTCCCTCTTCATTTTCTACTAATGAAAATTATATACTGACACAAACTTTTGATAAACCTATCAAAAACTTGTCGCAAGCTAATGAAGCAAATACAATAGAAAATATAGCTTATTTTGACGTTTTAGGTAGACCCAAGCAAGAACTTGCCATAAAAGCTGGAGGAAATCAGGAAGATATTATTCATCATATGGAATATGATGGTTTAGGTAGGCAAACCAAAACCTATCTTAGATACGCTTCAGAAACTTCTAATAAAGCTTTTAGAATATACGCACAAGAAGAAACAAAACGATTCTATGATACTCCAAAATATGAACATACTCAAAACCCTTATGCCGAAATCATTTTTGAAAACAACCCTTCGCCTAGGATTCAAAAACAATTCGCACCAGGAGATGATTGGAAAAGTACGACATTAAATGATCATGCGGTGTATGCTATGCAAGATGTTGTTAGGACTAATGATAATGTTAGAAAATTCAGCGTAGTATCCGATGCAGATAAAAACCTTTCATTACAATTTAATGGTTATGTAGAAACTGGGATAACAAATTATACAGGAAAACTTAAGAAAGTATCCTTACAAAAAAACGTGACCAGAAACGAAAACTGGAAACCGAGTGATGGTAAAGACAATACTATCGAAGAGTATATGGATTACCAAGGTAGAGTTGTTCTAAAACGTTTGTTTAATAAAGGAGAACCCTATGGTACTTATTATGTATATGATGACCACGGTAGTTTAATATATGTGATCCCTCCAAAAGCTTCAGACGGAATTGTAAAATCTGATGAGAGCATTGCTGCTGACATATTAAACGAGTTATGTTATCAATACAGATATGACAGCCGATACCGTATGATCGAGAAAAAAGTACCAGGTAAAGGATGGGAATATATGGTATATGACCGATTAGATCGTTTAATACTTACTCAAGATGCCCGACAAATGAAACAGGTACCTAAAGAATGGGTTTTTACCAAATATGATAAATTAGGGAGAGTGGTATATACAGGTATTTTATATGATAGCAAGGATCGAGAAACAATGCAATCTTTTTACGATGATAGTACAGCTCCTTTGTATGAAGAAAGGGTGGAAAGTCCATTGAATCTGGGTGGAACGGGATATAAGTTGTATTACAGTAATAATGCCGAGCCAAAGAATGTGTATAACCTGATGTCTATAAATTATTATGATGATTATCATTTTGATTTGGCTGGTGCTACAAATCCAATAAATGTCTATGATCAGTCCATCACGGCCAACACAAAAACCTTAGCAACAGGTTCCAAAATAAGAGTTCTGGGGACTAAGAAATGGATCACTAACGTTAACTATTACAGTGAGAAAGCGCAATTGATTTATGGGTATACTTATAACGAATACTTAGGTACTACAAATACCATTAGTAATAAATTAGATTTTACTAGTAAGGTGCTAGAAAGTAAAACAACTCATAAAAGATTCGAGGCTACACCTATTGTCACATTAGATAAATTCACATATGATCACGTAGGTCGATTGTTAACGCAAAAACAAACAATAAATAATCAGCCAGAAGAATTGATTGTGAGCAACACGTATGATGAATTAGGGATGTTGATCAAAAAAAATGTAGGAGGACAAACAGGTCAGGTTATCCAATCACTCTATGCAGGTATGGAAAATGTGGATGTAAGTGAGCAAGGAGAAATTACAAAAAACCATAGGGTAGAAGGTTGGAATGCAGGAACAGCAACTAGAGATCGAATATCTGGAGATGGAAAGCTATCTTTTCTTGCATTGCAAAATGATAAGGCAATTATGGTTGGGTTATCATATAATAATATAGACAATAAGCATACAACGATAAATTATGCTATGTATTTACGATTAGATGGTAAGATAGGAGTATATGAAAAAGGAGTAAACAAAGGAGTTTTTAGTGATTATACTACCACAGATGAATTAACGATCGAAAGAAAAGATACTACAGTATATTACCAAAAAAATGGAATAACTTTTTATACATCTACAGTTGCCAGTAATGGAGCTTTGATGGGGGATGTGTGTATGTATCATAATACTAGTGGAGTGAAGAACTTTAGAGTATCTGGAGAACTAAAACAAGGGTTGCAAACGGTAGATTATACTTATAATGTACGCGGATGGTTGCGACAGATTAATAACCCAGACCAGCAGTTAACAGATGATCTTTTTGCCTTTAAAATTAATTATAATAATACAGATGTTGCAGGAAGTACAGCGCTTTATAATGGAAACATAAGCGAAACACATTGGAAAACGGCTAATGATGGTGTAAAAAGACATTACACCTATAGTTATGATGCTTTAAGCAGAATTACTAAAGGGATTGATAATACAGGTAGATATAATCTGACTGATGTAAGTTATGATAAAAATGGCAATCTCCTAAACTTAACTCGTCAAGGATGGCAAAACGGTGTGAGTTATGCCAATATGGACAGATTGCACTACACCTATGATCAAGGCAATCGACTGATGAAAGTAATAGATACGGGTAACGATAATTATGGGTTTAAAGATGGGGTAAATACTCAAGGTATTGATTATGAATATGATGTAAACGGGAATATGACCGTAGATCGTAATAAAGGAATTACCAATATTACCTATAACCATTTAAACTTACCAACTGTAGTGACTATCAATGGTAAGCAGATCCGATACACCTATGACGCTACAGGTACAAAATTAACCAAATCAGTAAACGGAGTTTATACTCACTACGATGGGAGTTACGTATATGAAGGGCAAGAACTACAATTTTTTAAACATCCAGAAGGATATATAGAGCCTAACACCAATGATGGGTTTGATTATATATATCAATATCGAGATCATATAGATAATATTCGTTTAAGTTATAGTGATACCAATAAAGATGGTATCGTTACTAAAGACGAAATACGTAAAGAAAATAATTATTACCCTTTTGGGCTTAAACATGAAGGATACAACAATGTTGTACGTAGTAGAAATCATAAATATGGTTTTGGTGGTAAAGAAGAGCAAGATGAGTTAGGCTTAGATTGGATTGATATTACTGTTCGTAATTATGACCCTGCCCTCGGAAGATGGATGAATATTGACCTATTGGCAGAAATAATGCGTAGGCACTCCCCATATAACTACGCATTTAATAATCCAATATTTTTTACGGATCCAGACGGGATGGCTCCAAGAGGGTGGATTTCTTTGCCAGGAGCAGTTGATATGAGGGATCAGTATAGGTCAGGGTTTAATGCTAATGGTTATGATAACGGTAGTGGTGAAAGCACTAATAATGGGCCAGACCCTATGAATTGTATTAATTGTGACCCTAAAACCATACGGTCAATTACATCTACCCGATTAGGAGAAGAAGCTTCTAATGGTAAAGGTACTGGATGGAGTATTTCTGTAACATATGTTGAACAGAAAAGAATGACACAAGCTAATCAACATGGTCTTATGGTAGGTAAAGTAGTAGTTTTTGATCCTAATTTAGGAAAAACTCTTATAAATGAATCTGTTAGAATTGCTATCGATGGTAATGGAGAAATTCATAGTGCTATTTATACAAAAGCCACAAAAAGAGTAGATGAAAATGGTAAATTAATTAAAGGATCAGAAAGTTTTCAGGGGTACTTGGGTAAAATTTCTAATGGACATTTAGTTTTGGATAATGGGAAAAAGATAGAACTAGATTCTGAATTAAATAATTCAATTAGTGAAGCAATGACCTATAATAGTGATAACCCTGGTTCATTTGCTGTCCAAAAAGCAAAAGAGGCACAATCTCTAGGAGATTTTATCTTAGGGATAATTGGAATTAAAAATGAAACCGTAAGCTCATATGGAGTTTTGCGAGGTCTAACTGATCCTGAAATACAAAGAGCATTACAGGGAGTACAATTACATCATACTTTTATTAACAGTAGTCGGTTTTATGAAAATAAAAGGGTTATAAAACAATAAAACCCGATAGAAGTAAGATAGATAATGTGAATTATTATTCTAATAACAAAGCCTCCTGACTTAGTGAGAATACTAAAAAAACCAGTTACAGCAATGTTGCTGGTTTTTTTCTATTTATAAAAATTAAGTGGGTAACATTTTCAAACCTTCAAACATAAAAAGAACAATTAAAAACGATACATCATGAAAAAACAAGAAAACAACAAATTATCATTTGATTCTTTTAGTGATAATATACTAAACAACCGAGAGAAATATATAATCAAAGGAGGAGAAAGAGTTAGGAGTTCTATCCCTGATACAGATACAGATTAAGGTGTTTTTAAGTTGTAATTGCTCAATGTTATTATTAAAAATATTGTAGTTGAGTGATAAGACTAATAATTATAAGGCGGTAACCGAAAAGTCTGTAACAGAGTAGGTGTTATTTAAAATTATAAAAAATGGAAAATTCATCAATCAAACATTTTGAACAAAATGAAAATCAAGTGTTAGAAAGAAAACAATTAAGACAAGTTTTAGGCGGAGAAACTATTCGTAATCTCACGAATGGTGAAGGAGCCGCAGATTTAGAGTAAAGAGTTTTTTTTATAAAAAAAAATATAAAAGGGGGTAACATTTTTAATGATAACTACATAAAGAGTGATTCATGAGAATCGAGTAAAAATGTTTAATTAAAAAAAGTATAATTATGATCACTATTTCAGGAATGAAGCTACTAACAAAAAATGAGCTTAAAAGTATCAATGCAGGAGGATTAAATTCTTGTATAAGAAGACATCAAAGATTAATTATCAGGACGCAACGAACTGAACCTTTTGATGAAGGAATACGAGAAGAAATCATCAATGGACTTGTTGAGGATGCTAAAAAATGTTATGATGGAACCAATGTGTTATAGCAATTAATTGAGGATATTGAATCTACAACAGAAAAATTGTAATAACATAAATAAGGAGATACATTTTTTTTCTGAATGATGATAAATTACGGCCAAGAATTATCTTGGCTGTTTTTTTAGAAATCAATTAAAGAGATGATATTTTCTGTCGCAAAAACATTGAGTGTAATTCAAAAAAGTAAAACAATTATAGTCTTTAAAAATTTAAAATGAAAACCATATACATATATTGGATGTGTCTTCTATTAGTAGTAACATCCTGCATAGGAGATGATGGCATAGGAAATGAACAAATCATCTTCAACCCTCCAGAATGGACAGTTGGAGTATGGGAAAACGAAGATGGCGATGCGCTTTCTAAAACGCTGATATTTACCCAAACCAATATCATTCTAGAGAATAGAGATGGTAATGTTGTTGATTTTAGCCAATCAATAGCTTTAAATGGGAATGATGCACTTATTGAAGAAATTGCAACCCAAGACATGTATACGTTAACTATTCTGATTCATGAGCCGAATGCTTCAGAAGATGTTTTTACCAGAACTTTTGAAAAAGCAACATCTAATTCATTATATATGTTCAAGGGCATGGAAGAATTAGGAACATTTATCAAGCAATAACAAGAAACATTTTACTATCAGAAATTATATATAGTAGATTTTCTAACACATAATCAGGGTTCTATAGTTTAGGTAGAATAAAAAGACTAATTTTGCACAAATTTTAGAATTCAGGATAATGAGTAATATAGTGGCAATTGTAGGGAGACCTAATGTAGGGAAGTCTACTTTTTTTAATAGACTGATCCAGAGAAGAGAAGCAATCGTAGATGCGGTTAGTGGGGTTACTCGGGATCGTCACTATGGCAAAAGTGATTGGAACGGTAAAGAATTCTCTCTCATAGACACAGGTGGTTATGTAGTAGGTAGTGATGATATCTTTGAAGCTGAAATTGATAAACAAGTAGAGCTAGCTATTGATGAGGCTGATGCGATCATTTTTATGGTGGATGTAGAGTCTGGTGTGACTGGAATGGATGAAGAGGTAGCTAACTTATTACGCAAAGTTGATAAACCTATCTTTGTTGCAGTTAATAAAGTTGATAATTCTAAAAGAGCTGAAGATGCGGTTGAGTTTTATAGCTTGGGATTAGGAGAATATTATACGATTGCAAGTATTAATGGAAGCGGTACAGGAGAACTCCTGGATGCCTTAGTAGAGGCTTTGCCAGAACAAGAAGAAGAAGAAGCTTCAGAATTACCACGTTTTGCGGTAGTAGGAAGACCTAATGCAGGTAAATCATCCTTTATAAATGCACTAATCGGAGAGGATCGATATATTGTTACTGATATTGCTGGGACTACCAGAGATGCTATTGACACTAAATATAATCGTTTTGGTTTTGAATTTAATTTAGTAGATACCGCTGGAATTAGACGTAAGTCTAAAGTAAAAGAAGATCTTGAGTTTTATTCGGTAATGCGATCTGTTCGTGCGATAGAACATAGTGATGTTTGCTTACTGTTAGTAGATGCAACACGTGGGTTTGATGCGCAAGTGCAGAATATATTCTGGCTGGCAGAACGTAATCGTAAAGGGATTGTTATTCTGGTAAATAAGTGGGATTTAATCGAAAATAAGGAAAGTAATACCTTAAAAGATTTTGAAAAATACATCCGTAAACAGATTGAACCGTTTACAGATGTGCCGATTGTATTTATTTCTGCATTGACAAAACAAAGACTTTTTAAAGCTATTGAAACAGCGGTAGAAGTGTATAAGAATCGTTCTAAAAAAATTAAAACTAGTGTAATGAACGATACGATGCTTCCAATTTTAGAAAGGAATCCTCCACCAGCATATAAAGGTAAATACGTAAAGATTAAATACTGTATGCAATTGCCAACACCTCAACCACAATTCGCATTCTTTTGTAATCTACCACAATATATACGAGATCCTTACAAACGTTTTTTAGAGAATCAATTGCGAAAAGAATTTGATTTTCACGGAGTACCAGTAGCAGTATATTTTAGAAAGAAGTAGTTTGACAAATTAGAGTAATAGTAACTTATAGTAAACAATCTTTTACAACTGCTCTTTAATCTTTAGTAGTTGTCCTCTGATAGATTCTAATTTTCTGATGATATCAAAGCTATCTAAAGCTTCTTGCTTTTGTTCTTTAAGATGAATTTTTGCTCCTTCTAAGGTAAATCCACGTTCTTTTACCAGATGATAGATCAACTCAAGGTTTTTGATATCCTCTGGAGTGAATTTTCTATTTCCCTTTGCATTCTTTTTGGGTTTTAGAATATCAAACTCTTTTTCCCAAAAACGGATAAGAGAGGCATTTACATCAAATGCATCGGCTACTTCGCCAATACCATAGTACATTTTTTTTGGTAAGTCAACATACATATTAGTCCTCTTTTTTTTGAGTAAATGTTCCGTCTTTATCAAAAACTAATTTGCTTTCAGGAAAATCCTCTTGCGTAAGTTTTTGAATCTCTTTTAGTGCTCTTTGTTTATCATCCATAAATGGATATACCTCATCTATTTGTTTTGCAGAATGAAGCTTCCCTTTGATAAAATTACCTTTAAGGTCTACTTCTATTTCTGCGATGGGTGCATACCCTTTAATTCCAGTTAAATTAAATCTAGAATACGTGCAAAAATTACCTAAGCTGTAAGCAATGAACTTATTATTATACACTTCAAAAGCTCTTGATACGTGCGGACCGTGCCCTAAAATAATATCTGCTCCCACATCTATGAGTGTATGTGCAAAAAGATATACGTTACCACGATCTTCTCCATAAAAACGTTCTGTTTTTCTGGGTACGTGTGTGTGATCTGCACCTTCTGCACCGCCGTGAAAAGAAACAATCACAATATCTACTTTTTCCTTTAGTGCTTTTACAATGTTTTTTGCCTTTGTTAAGTTATGAATTTTTACGCAATCTTTGTTTGGGGCAAATGCACAAAATCCATACGTGATTCCATTTTTTTCAAATATTGTAGATTCTTGAGCAAAAATACCCGCATAAGCAATGTTGTGTTTTTCCAGTGTTTTAGCGGTGTTTTTTATGCCAATTGCTCCAAAATCTCCTATATGATTATTAGCAATACTCATAACGTCGAATCCAGTTTCTTCAAGGTATTTGCCAAAAGATTCTGGAGATCTAAAAGAATAACATTTAGAAGGATCTGAACATCGTTTTGCATTTTCGCCTTCATCAGTTAATGTACCTTCCAGATTGCCGAAAAGAATATCTGCTTGTTTTAAAATAATATTGACATCGTCAAAAGGACCTTTGTTTTCTGGAGGCATATAACTTTCATTAGGAAAGTTTGTTGCCATCATAATATCTCCTACTGCCATCAGTTTTATACTTTTTGGAGCAGCAAGTTTTTCCATTTCAAGCTTAAAACCCTCAACGATCACAGTCATCGAGTCAATAACTTCTTTTGAAAATTTCTGTGCCTGTATTGTGTAACTAAAACCTAATAAAATTACAAAAAGAAGTGCTTTGCGCATAAGAGCTAGTCTAGAGTTTCGTTGATTAGAGAAGAAGCTTTAAGCATTTCGTTAAACTCTTCAGAAGTTAAACTTCCGTAGTAAAAATTACGCGGGTTAATACGATCTCCATCTTTAAATATTTCATAATGGAGATGAGGAGCAACAGATCTTCCTGTACTTCCTACATAACCAATCACATCACCACGTTTTACTTTTTGTCCTTTTTTTACATTGTACTTACTAAGATGTGCATAAAGACTTACGTAATTAAAACCATGATCTATTCTGATATGTCTTCCATAACCACTCGAGTTTGCATCTGCACGAGTTACAACTCCATTACCTGAAGCATAAATAGGAGTTCCAGTAGCTGCAGAGAAATCCATACCGTAATGAAATTTTCTAGCTTTGGTAAAAGGATCACTTCTCCATCCATATCCAGATGCCATTCGCTTAAGGTCAGTATTTTGTATCGGTTGTATTGCTGGTATTGTAGATAATAATTCTTCTTTTTGTTCTGCTAATTCTTTAATTTCATCTAATGAAATAGACTGAACCGCAATTTGTTTAGTTAGTTTATCAATTTGTTTTTGACTTTCGATAATCATTTCAGAATTATCATAACCTTCATATCCCTTATATCTATTTACACCTCCAAAACCAGCACCTCTTACTTCTTCTGGGATTGGTGGCGCTCCAAAATACAATCTATATATATTATCGTCTCTCTCTGCTATTTCTTCAAGAACTGCATGATCTTTCTTTAATTGTTTATTCATGAGCTCATACTGAAGCTTCATGTTTTCTAACTCTCTTTTATATGCTTTTTCTTTAGGAGTCTCTAATTGAGGGATGTTTAGATATATAATTAAAAGGAGTAAACCCGCTAATAATGAAGCAAGAAGACCTAAAATGGCAAAACCAAATTTGCGTCCTTTCTTTTGTTCAATTCTACGATAAGATAGCGTCTCGCTATCGTAGTAATATTTAACCTTTGACATAATCTAAAATATACTATTTTTGCAGGATATTAGCCAAAAATAGGCTTGTTTATACTTTGGGCTACAACAAATATAGTAAAATGTCGCAAAGTCCAGAAAAAACTGACAAATATCGATAGCTTATCTTGAGATAACTATTGGTAACTAACTGATACAAAATAAAATATAAAAAAATGAAATCCCAAGACATCAGAAACCAATTTTTAGAGTTTTTCGAATCTAAAAAACATAGTATAGTTCCTTCTGCTCCCATGGTGATTAAGGATGATCCTACACTGATGTTTACCAATGCTGGGATGAACCAGTTTAAAGAATTCTTTTTAGGCAATGGAGTTCCTAAAAATAATCGTCTTACCGATACCCAAAAGTGTCTTAGAGTTAGCGGAAAACACAATGACCTGGAAGAAGTTGGTATGGATACCTACCATCATACAATGTTTGAGATGCTGGGAAATTGGAGTTTCGGAGATTATTTTAAGAAAGAAGCCATTCAATGGGCTTGGGAATTGCTTACCGAAGTATACGGGATAGATAAAAACATTTTATATGTTTCAGTTTTTGAGGGTGCAAAAGATGAAAACCTGGAGATGGATCAGGAAGCATATGATTTATGGAAAGATATTGTTCCAGAAGATCGTATCATTATGGGTAATAAGAAAGATAATTTCTGGGAAATGGGAGATCAGGGACCTTGCGGTCCATGTTCAGAAATTCATGTGGATTTAAGATCTGAAGAAGAAAAAGCAAAAATACCTGGTCGAGATTTGGTAAATCAAGATGACCCTTTAGTAGTTGAGATTTGGAACCTTGTATTTATGCAGTTTAATCGTAAAGCAGATAGCTCTCTTGAGAAATTACCTGCGCAGCACGTAGATACAGGAATGGGTTTTGAACGATTATGTATGGCGTTGCAAGGTGTGAAATCAAATTATGATACAGATGTGTTTACACCGCTAATCAGAGAAATAGAAACAATTACGAATTCTAAATACGATAAAAACAGTATACCAACTGATGAAAATGGTAAAGTGAGTGTCGCTATTCGAGTAATTGCAGATCACGTGAGAGCAGTTTCATTTTCTATTGCTGATGGCCAACTACCTAGTAATACAGGAGCTGGATATGTGATACGTAGGATTTTACGTAGAGCAATTCGTTATGGGTTTACATTTTTAGATACTAAAGAACCATTTATCTATAAATTAGTAGATACGCTTAGTAATCAAATGAGTAATGCTTTTCCAGAATTAAAATCTCAAAAAAACTTAATCACTAATGTGATAAAAGAGGAAGAAAACTCATTCTTAAGAACATTAGATCAAGGATTGGTATTATTAGATAACGTGATCAAGAATACAAAAGGAACATTGGTTTCTGGAGAAAAGGCTTTTGAGTTATATGATACATATGGTTTTCCAAAGGATCTTACAGCTTTGATTCTATCAGAACAAGGATATACGTATGATGAAGAACGTTTTGATGTAGAATTACAAAAACAAAAAGACAGATCTAGAGCAGCTTCCGAAGTAAAAGCAGGAGATTGGGAAATATTGATTCCTAATGCTAAAGAAGAATTTATAGGATATGATCATACTTCTGGTAAAGCAAAAATATCACGCTATCGTAAAGTAAATAGTAAGAAAGATGGAGAGCTGTATCAATTAGTATTTGATCAGACACCTTTTTATCCTGAAGGAGGAGGACAAGTTGGAGATAAGGGATATCTGGAAGTAGATAATGGAGATGTAGTCTATATTGTAGACACTAAGAAAGAAAATAATTTAATTATTCATTTCACTAAAACATTGCCTAAACATCTTAATGAAACACATACTGCAGTAGTAGATGCAAAACAACGATTAAGAACAGCTTCTAATCATACGGCTACGCATTTATTGCATCAGGCGTTACGTACAATCCTTGGGACTCACGTAGAACAAAAAGGATCTATGGTGCATAGTGGAAATCTTCGTTTTGATTTTTCTCATTTTTCTAAAGTATCTTCGGATGAATTACAACAAGTAGAAGATTTTGTGAATGCCAGAATTCGTGAAAACTTGCCATTAGAAGAGCAAAGAGCTATTTCATATGATCAGGCAATTTCTGAAGGAGCTATTGCGTTATTTGGAGAGAAATATGGAGATGCAGTAAGAGCAATTCGGTTTGGAGAATCTATGGAGTTATGTGGAGGAATTCATGTGTCAAATACTAGAGATATTTGGCATTTTAAAATTACATCAGAAAGCGCTGTAGCAGCAGGAATACGACGTATTGAAGCAATCTCTAGTGATGCAGCGAAAGAATACTTTACTTCACAATCTGAAGCATACGGAGAGGTGAAGTCAGTATTGAAAAACGCAAAAGACCCTGTAAAAGCAATTACAACATTACAGGAAGAAAATACAAATCTTAAAAAACAGATAGAGGCGTTACTTAAGGATAAAGCTAAAAACTTGAAAGGAGATCTTAAATCAGCATTTGAAGAGATCAACGGAGTTCAGTTTTTAGCAAAAAAGGTAGATCTTGATCCTGCTGGAATAAAAGATTTGTCCTTTGAAATTGGTGGAGAAGTAGAAAATGCTTTTATGCTTTTTGGAGCAGATAATAACGGCAAAGCTTTGTTGTCGTGCTATATTTCCAAAAATCTAGTCGAAGAAAAAGGATTAAATGCAGGACAAGTTGTTCGTGAGTTAGGAAAATACATCCAAGGTGGTGGTGGTGGACAACCATTTTTTGCTACTGCTGGAGGTAAAAACCCAGATGGAATAGCAGAGGCTTTGGATAAAGCAAAACAGTACCTGTAATCATATCATACACCTTTGCAAAAGATGAACCTACAAACCAAAATACCGTTACAACCTCAGCAACCTAAGATTGATTATGAATCAGAGGTTCTTATGTTAGGTTCATGTTTTGCAGAGAATATAGGAAGTAAGTTTGAATATTTTAAATTCAAAACATTGATTAATCCTTTTGGAATACTTTTTCATCCTAAAGCTATTGAGACTTTTCTTTGGATGGCAACACAAAAGGAAGCGTATACCGAAACAGATTTATTTTTTCATAACGAACAGTGGCATTGTTTTGATGCACATTCTAAACTTAGTAGCCCTAATCAAGATCAGTTACTTCAATCACTGAATGATGCTTTAAAAAATACATTTGTAAAGATTCAATCTGCTTCTCATATATGTATCACTTTAGGAACTGCTTGGGTATATCGTTTGCAAACGCTGGATATGATTGTGGCAAATTGCCATAAAGTTCCTCAAAAAGAGTTTAAGAAAGAACTTTTATCCATAGAAGAGATTAATCAATGTTTGCAAAATAGTATTGGTCTGATTAAAAGTTTAAATCCAGATGTCAAAATTATATGTACAGTGTCTCCAGTCAGACATAGTAAGGATGGTTTTGTAGAAAATAATTTAAGTAAGTCACATTTGATTGCTTCAATTCATAAAACTATATCAGAAGTTAATAATTGTAGTTATTTTCCAGCTTATGAGATTGTAATGGATGAGCTTCGAGATTATCGATTTTATGATAGAGATATGATTCACCCTAACAATATAGCTATAGACTATATATGGGAGATTTTTAAGCAAACTTGGATTTCTGATAATACCTTAATCACTATGAATAAGGTTAAGGAAATACAACATTCACTTTCTCACCGACCTTTTAATCCTAGTAGCCAACAGCATCAGTTGTTTCTTCAAAAATTAGAAAGCAAAATTAAGCGATTACAAGAGCAATATTCTTACATGGCTTTTAACTAGTTTGTAGATAAATATGTTAGTTTTTTGTTTGATTAATTGGGTAATAAATCGAAAAGAAGACAAAGAGTTCCATTTAATATATTTCCTGCAAAAGAGTCTTGTCCATAAGGGTTGTCCCAACTTCTCATAAAGTAATTATTATTCGTTAGCGGGTCGAATAAAGAATTATGATCAAATGCGTTTTTGGTTCGTATAACTTGTCTGTTTTGGTTGAAAAAACCAAACGAAGGGTAGCTTTCAGAAGAGTTAAAGAAAACTACATATGTATTCTTGAACTTCATGTTAGAAATGTTACTAATATCTATTTGATTTAATTTAGTTACTGGAATAGAATCTATAATTAATGTTTTAGTAGTCTTCTGATGACTTAAAGATGGAGCTTGTATAGATTGAGAATATATCGAGTGTGCAAAGAAGAACAGTATTGCGAAAAATAAAATTTTAGAATAATTCATAATTCAGGTCGTTTTAGTCTGATTTTAATGCATCAAAAATTATTCCGTAAAATAAATAATCTTTAATGTTAACCTATTGATTTTAAAAGACACTAATCATTAGGATAGGTATATAAGTATAAAAGCTTTATTGTGAGGTTTTTTTACGTGAGATCGGGTATTAATCTATATTGGTTGTGCCCGATCTTTATTTTAATTGTTTCTCCTTAGCTCTTCTTCTAGTACAACAATTTTAGTTTCCAGATCATGTAATCGATCATATACATCTACTGGTTCGGGCATTTGTTTAGAAGCAAACATAGTAACATACCAAGCTTCCATGATTTCTTCAGAATTAATGGTGTATGTTGGGTAGTTGCCATCTTTGTTATCTGATTTAAGAATAAGTTTTCCACGTTCCTCAATTCTATTAATAACTCTTTTTAATACAATACCATCATTCTTACTCACAATAACATAAATTCTTCCATCTTTAATATCGCTCAAGTCCTCTACATATTTACCAAAAACCAAATCCCCGTCAAAAAAAGTACGAACCATAGAGTTTCCTTGTACTTCAAAACATCTAAATGTACCATTGGTAAGATGAGGCATATTAAAAGAAGGTAAGGTCTCTATAAAATCAGTATCACCATATCCATCCAGATATCCAGCTCTTGCTTTGATTGGAACATATACTACATTCTCATCACCTTCTTGATTTACAGCAACTACTTGAGGAATTCCACCATATGTTTGAATTTCTTGCTGTTTTTGCTTCAATAGTTCATTGCTTTTACCAAAAAGATACTCTGGATCAATGTTAAACTCATCAATGATGCGCTCTAATAAATCATATCCAGGTTTGGTGCGTTTTCTTGAACCGTCAGATTGTAGTCTTCCTGTGGTAATACTATCTATAGTTGTACTTGTGACTCCTATCTTTTTAGCAAAAGAATGGTTGTTTAAACCAAAAAAATCTATTATTTCCCTAATTTTTATGTCGATTTCTACCATTTTCTTCAATCTTTTTGTTAAAAACATATGATGAACAAATATTTAAACATTTTACAGAATATATCTGTATTTTGTTGTGTAATTCTGTAAAATGTTGTATATTTGTGCTGTATTTAGTTGCTAAAATACGAAAAAGAATTAATAATCAAACATTTGTGTTATTATCATTGCAACATTTTCAGGTGAACTAGTATAAGACGTCGTGCTAAAATCACTTTAGACGGTTAACTATTCAAACAAAAGTTTGAATAGGGTGGTGTTTCTGTGTCTAATTTAAAATTTAAAAGACCTATGCAACGAAGTAAACTGTTATTAGAAAAGCGTAAACAGTTTGTTCAGAATTATGTCGAAAACAATTCAGAAAAACAAATGAAAGTCATTGTCGAAGAGTTGATAAATCAACTCTTCATTTCAGAAAAAACAATTTATAACATTTTAAAAGACTAAACATGAGTCAAAACATTAAGAACACATTATACAGATTTGTAACTATGCGTTCTCCAGAGTTAATTGGGGATCAGGAAAAAGCGGATGGATTTATTAGTTATCCATCTGCCTCTGCGGATAGCGCAATCATTTCAGCTGCTCGATCCTCAGAATCTATTGATATATCGACGGATGCTCTTGTACAGGCAGTCACAACTTATGTCCCGAAATATCCTACTATTGATGATCTTAAAAATGCAGTACCAAATCTAGCAGATTTTGCCAAATGGTTAATAGCAAATAGAACAAAATTAACAGTGTCACAGACAGATGCGAAAATCACTGAATTAGGCGTAAAAAAACTTACTAATAGTCAGTTATTAGGAGTCTGGGATGATTTACATCATAGTATTTTGACTGATGGATCTCCATATTTGAGAGATTTATTATTGTCCCTGATTGTTGCAGATTTTTTTGTTAAAAAAACTGTTGAAATAGAAAAAACAGATGAATCATATAGAAAAATAGCACAAACTAGAGTTGTGATTGATAAGTCGTTATTCAATCAGGTGGCTAATCCAATAGATCCTCGATCCGATCAACCATTGATGGCAAAGGATTTTCAGAAGGAAATGGATATTGCAATGGCTACTGAAAAGAATGAATCGTTACGCACTATTTTAGCAGAAGTGAAGCGCTCTGAAGCTTTTTATATAAAAGAAAATCAAAAAGCTCAAGAGTTGTATCAAAAAAAGTATAATGATCAGGTTCAACAAGCGTATGCAGATGCTACGGTTATTGATAAAGTGATCGAAGATGTTGATACAGGCAATAATATAGCTATTAAAGAATATGAGAATTTAAAACTTCCAGAGTACGATTTTACTGAAACAAATGAATTAGAGAATCCTAAAGTTCTGAGTTTACTGAGTGATAATTCAAAACGTTACATTGAGAGTTTGAAAACTGATTTTTTGGTAGATTCTCTAGAAGAAGTAAAAGAAATTCTTACACAGGAAATAAAGAAGAATGATGAAATCATTTCAGAAAATACTGAATTAGGAACAAAACAGGTTAATCTTTTAGGAGCAACGCTTCCAGTTGTAAATAATTCTAAAGGTGATGATTTTACGTATAGCTGTTGTGCCCTTGGAGATATCGAATCCAATAGGTATTCTATTATTATGACTATAAAGGTTCCAGATTCAAGTTTAGATGTAGCAAGTACACTATATCATGTAAATTTTGCAGACGGGACCAATAATACTAGTGGAGCTTTTACTCAAAGGAAATTTAATAATAGTATATCTCTTACATTATCAAGAGGGATTTTAATCAATAAACCGCTTTCAGGATTTAAAGGAGATATTACTTTTTCGAATGGAGCTAAATATAAATTCGATGTCCCTGGATTTAGTACAAATAGATGTTCTACGGGAACATTGACTTTAATTTCTGGAGGAAATCCTGGAAGTTCTGATGATGAAGTGCCAAGTGGTTTTGGGATTCAACGTTTAGGAATAGCAGATTATCGTAAAGTAGAACAAGAAGTTTGTTGCTATGTTCCAGGCGAGGTTTCTCATATTGAGAATATTATGGCTCGTGAGTATAAAGAAAAGTCTACAAGAAGGTTGCGAAGACAAGAAGATACTTTAACTACTGCGACAGAACAAGAAACAGAAACTTTAACAGAAACAACTTCTACAGGTCGTTTTGAGATGAATCAAGAGATTGCTAGTGTAATCGCTAAAGATCAGTCTTTTGCAGCAGCAGCAGGAGTGTCTTATTCTAATGCAGGTTTTAATGCTAGTGCTAATGCTAGTTACGCCAACAATACAAGTAAAGAAGAATCAAATCTTCAAGCTGTAAGTCAGGCAAAAGAATTAACCGAGAGAGCATTAGATCGAGTGGTACAAAAAGTACGACAAGAACGTGTAACCAAAGTAGTCGAGGAATACGAAGAAAATAGTTCGCACGGATTTGATAATCGTAAAGGTGATAAACATATATCAGGTGTATATCGTTGGGTAGATAAAATTTATAACAATAGCATCCTGAATTATGGAAAGAGATTGATGTATGAATTTATGATCCCTGAACCAGCTGCTTTTCATGATGAAGCGGTAAGATTAAAAGGAGATGTTGATGCTGAAGTATTAATAAAACCTGTAGATCCTAGAGTTTCAGGAGCATTTAATCTTTCTAATCCAGCAAAAATAAATGATAGTACCATTGCACATTGGGCTGGAGTTTATAATGCAGAAGTGGCTAGTATTGATAGAAAAATAAAAGTTTCAGAATCTTTTAGTGTTAATGGCAGTACTTATTTAAGTGCACATAATTATCCAGGAGCAAGTAACTTTAATATGAGAATTCCTGAAGGTTATAAAGCTACATACGCTAATATGGATGCAGGTTTTGTTTTTGTTCCAAGTCGTGTAGAATATACATATGCCACAGTATCTGTAGGTGATTATCATTTTACAAAAGGAGGAGCAAGTTGGGATGAGAAACGAAGCTTCGTTTTAGGAGGTATAGAAAATGAATTAGCAGTTTCTGTTTCTGGTGCTGATGTAGGAGGAATTCGTGTGAATGTAGTAGCGCATTGTGATATAACTGATAAAGCGCTTAAGGAATGGCAACAACAATCTTTTAATGCAATCATTGAAGCATATGAGATTAGATTGGCTGAATATGGAGCGAAAATTGCTGAGCAAAGAAAACTGCAGGAAGAAACCTTTAAGACCAATCCAGGATTTTATCGTCAGATAGAGAAAACAGTACTTCGTAAAAACTGTATAGCTTATTTGCTTGGGAATGAAAACCTTGGGAAGGATATGATGCTGGAAAGAAATAAATTGGGCGAAATGAGGCCAGATTATACGAATGATAGACTAGATGCATATGCAGCAAAAGTTAAGTTTTTTGAACAAGCTTTTGAATGGGATATCATGAGTTACCAATTTTATCCTTTTTACTGGGCAGCAAAATCTAAATGGAGCGGCAAATATATTGTGGAGAATAACGATCCGTTATTCAAAGCTTTCTTGCAAAGTGGCATGGCCAGAGCAATTGTAACGGTACGTCCAGGATTTGAAGAAATGGTGAATTGGTATCTGGCTACAGGTCAAATTTGGAATGGAGGCCAAGTGCCAACTATCGATGATGAAGAGTTTGTATCAATTGTAGAAGAACTTCAGAACCCTGAAAGTACAGTAGAAGAAACTTGGGAAACACGAGTTCCTACTTCTCTAACGGTAATACAAGCTGGATCGATTGGTCTTAACGTAGAAGGGTTGCCTTGCGATTCGGATTGCGAAGATTGGTCTAAGTTTGATTCAGATCTCAATCCTATTCAGCAAACCAATGAATTGATTGGTGGTAATGATGATACTTCAGATGCTAGCGATGTTGGTATAGGTGTAGATACTGTTGGTGATACACTCGTATCATAATCTCATTGAAAACATAAGGAAATGGTGAATTATAGAGCCTGAAAAATGGTTTGCAATTCACTGCATACAGTGTTCCTATGCTTAGGGATAGGGATGCTGTATGCCTTAAAAAAAATATTAATACAAAAGAAAACAATTATGTATGCATATGAATATGGTGTTAGGAATTTTGATAAAAAATACCAACCATTTCCCAATATTACCGTTTTCAATGATAACATCGAGATAGTAGATCAACAGAAGACGAATTATATAGATCAGTTTGTATATAAACAGGTTACGCTGGATGAAGTAAGTCCAGTACTTGCACGTTTGGTGCCATCTGGAATTACATACTCTGATCTTTTTGTAAAAGAATATTTTCAAAAATTTGGTCAGTTTACTAGCACAGGTGAAACTCGAAAGATTATTGGACTTCCTGTAGAGAGAGAAGTTTTTCAGTTTAAAGGTGCTTATTTTGTGTTCAACCCAGAAATTACCATTCTGGATGAAGTAGAGGTCATTGCTAAAGGAACAGGAAACAGAGCTAAGTTTCCGCCAGATCTTACAACACTTAATGAACAATTGAAAAATTCACAATTGTCGGTCATACTCTTTATTACCAAAGATGGAGTGAAATTAGAAAGGACCTATCAGAAAATAAATCAATTTACAGATAATGAAATAGTGTTATTTCTTGAGAAAGACGACGTGTATAATGTCTTTGGCTCCGTAATGAGAGTGTCTTCTGGAAGTAAAATTACAGAAAAAACTAAAATCCCATATAGAGATATTGCTAAGTTAAGTAAGACCTTTGAGATTGGGATACGGACTAAAGATGTAAAAGAAGTATTACAAAGTCATGTAAAAAATAAGGATAGTGTTTTTTATATCATACGAGATACACTGTTAAAAGGTGTAAGTGTTACTCAAATCCCTGTGAATTATGCTTTAGAAAAAGTTTCAGATGCAATGGATGTAGTATCCAAAGGTATCGAGGACAACCTGAAAATAGGAAGTAAATATTGGAAAGCTTATGATAAAGAAGGAAATGAGAATCCTAAATATACTCCACTATTTCCTGTTTTTGAATCTCTTAAAGAACTAGAAGAGCTGAATAAAAATGCTGATTATAGTCAGGTGTTATCTGGGTTTACCGAAAAGTTAGATGCCTTGGAAACAAGCTTGCTGTCAGGAATAGAAGAGATTCCACTTGATATTATTCGTGATTATGTGAAAAGTAAAGTTGAGGTTCTATTCGATATCATTGGTCAAGCAAAAGATTTTTTGAAAGAGATTGTTAGCACCTTTATATCATTAGCTAATGGAGCTTTTGTTTTTCTAAATGCTTTTTTAGTTGGGTTGCTTAATAGTTTGGTGGATGTGATCAAAGGAATTTTTGATCTAATTGGTTTGATCTGTAAAATAGTGGTTGGATTAAATAAAGCTCAGGAACAAATTGCAAAAACTCCAGCTTCTATGTTTAGTCTTTTTGTAGAGCTGTTTGAAAATGCATTAGAAAGTACTTTCAAGCTTTTTACAGTAAAAAACATCAAAGCCTTTTTTAAGTTTATGACGTCTTTGTTTGTTAAGTTTATCACTTCACCACCTTCGATTTCATTAGATAAGTTAGGATACGGAATTGGATATTTAATTGGGTTTGTTATTGAAGAAGTCGTATTTGCGATTTTAACTGGTGGTGCTAAAACTGTGGCCGAGGCCCTAAAACAAGCTGCTAGATTATATGGATCCTTGCTAAAAGGAACTTATAAAGCTGTAAAAAAGACGGCGCAATTTGGTATTGACGGTGTTTTAGCAATAATCAAACTCATTCAGGAAAAAATAAAAAAATTCCCGAAGTTATTGGATGACCTAGGAAAATGGTTGGATGAACTCTTACAAGTTGGCAAGAAAGCAATTCAGGATGCTTATAGAACATTGTTAAGTATTCAGGAACAACAACTATTGAAAAAAATGGGCTTTACACCAACTAAGTTTGATAATGGAATATTAACTCTTTGCACTTTAGGCAAGTAATCCCAAAACATAATATGAGAAAATGGTTTAATAAACTTCTCAAGTTTTGGGAAGTAAAACAAGAATTTACAAGAATAAGGTTTAATCTAACCCAAAATCCATATTTAAGAATTATTTATAAAAAAGACACAAGCATAACGTTAGGTTGTTTTGGTATAATTTTAAATGGTAAAGGTAAAAAGGTTCTTAACTGGAAAGGTGTTACAGTTTTTACAGAAAAGAGAGGAAGTACTATAAAAGGATTTTTAAAGCAAATATATGAAAGTACTACCCGAAAGGGAAGAAGTCTTGAAGAGTTTATGGATGAACTTATTTTTACGTTTAAACTTTCTGGAAAAACGATTAAATTTGATAAAAAAATAATTCAACTATTAGCTGGTAGAAATTTAAAAATTGTTAAAGGTAAAGGAACTAAAAAGTATTTAGATATAGTAGATCAAAAAGGAGATTTGCGATTTAGAGGAGCTCCTGATGAAATTGAAAAATATGCTAAGAAAATTTCTAAGTCGAACAATGAAGTTTTAAAAGATCTAGATGCGATAGTTACTAAATCTTTAAAAAGTAAACAAAAATATGACCCTCTCAAAGAAGCATTATTTAAAAGAGGAATTAAGATAAAATCAAGTGTAAGAGGTTTAGTGCCAGATTTTAGAAGCAAAGTTAAGTATTTGTATAAAGGAAAGTCCAAATATGGCAATATCAAAATTAAATTAACTGGTGTTGATGCTCAGGATTTCAAGGCCGCAAATAAGATTGCTAATTTAAAGAAGACACCTGCTAAATATACTTGGCATCATTTAGATGATTATGATCCTATAACTGGAGAGTGTACAATGCAACTCGTTGAAACCAAGGTTCATCGATGGAGTTGCCCGCATAAAGGAGGAGCAGGATTGTGGTCTGATTTGTTTAAAATAACGTATAAAGACAGAAAATAAAGAATATGAATACTATAAAAATATCGGATAGTGCAGAAAATATTTCAGCTATTGAATTTCAAGCTTTTGAGGATGAGTATAAGCTAACTCTTCCTGATGAATACAAACAATTTATTTTGTCAAAAAATGGCGGATATCCAGACTTAACTCTTTTTGTTAATGAGAATGATGATGAATTTGTGATAAATAGTTTTAGTTGTATAAATTTTGAAGATGCTGATGTTGTAAGTGTTAACGATTCTATACTTACTCATCAAATAGAAGAAGATAATATTCCTAAGTATTTATTTCCTTTTGGATTGGATGCTGGAGGAAATGATTTTTGTATATCTCTGAAAAAAGAAGATTATGGTAAAATTTATAAATTTTACCAAGACGGAAGATCTCCTGAAATGGTATATGTAGCACAATCTTTCCAAGTTTTTATTAATGGACTTAAGTTGGATGAAGAGTAATTGTTTTCAAGATATTGAATAAAAAATATAATTTCAAACCGCTCGAATTGAGCGGTTTTGTTTCTTCTTTTTTGATAGTTAATCTATTGATAAACTGGAGTATAGGTTCTTAAAAAGATCTGTTGTTCTATTCTGGTTTTGTTGTTTTTTCCCCTATCTTTATAATTATTAAAACCAATTTAATTATAAAGATCGCTACTTGACCAAAGTATGTAGCACACAAACACTCTTAAAAACCATGAAGAAAAAACTAACACTTGCCTTATGGGTCTGTATGATCCTTGGTACCTCATTATTTGCGCAGCAAACTCAAAAAGAACGAGCTATTGAATATCTAAACCTGAAAGGAGAGGTGATATTTGATATTGTAATAGATACCCCTTCTCAATTACAAACACTTACTAAAGGTTTATCCATTGTTCATTACGATGAAGCTACTAGAATAGTAAAATTAATGGCTAATCAAATTCAATTTGATCAGTTTTTACAAAAAAATATTCCATTTACCACTACAGAAAAAGATAATATTATAGGATATAGAACTATGACATCCGATCTGTCAGTTAAAGCAGCTACATTTCCATTAACTGCATATCCGACTTACTCCGATTATGTAGGTATGATGAATGATTTTGCTACCAATAACCCTTCAATATGTAAACTAGAAAATATTGGTACAACAACAGAAGGAGATAAAGCACTGCTTTTTGTAAAATTATCTGATAATGTAAATTCTGACGAACAAGAACCAAGGGTAATGTATACATCCTCTATGCATGGAGATGAAATAGCTGGATATCCAATGATGTTGAATCTAATCGATTTTCTGCTAACTGCATACAATGACAATACAAATCCAAGACATGCAGAAATAAAGCAGTTATTAGATAATAATGAGGTTTGGATTAACCCTTTAGCTAACCCTGATGGTACCTATAGAAATAGTGCTAGTAATACTTCTGTAGCCAATGCTACAAGAGGAAATGCTAACAATGTAGACCTTAACAGAAATTATCCTGATCCTGATGACGGAGCCAATCCAGATGGAAATAGTTATCAGACAGAGACGCAACATTTTATGAATTTTGCAGCATCAAAGCATTTCGTATTATCTGCTAATTTTCATGGAGGAATTGAGTTAATCAACTATCCTTGGGATACCTATGCAGGAGCGCATCCTGATGAGGATTATTTTATTCATATATCAGAAGAATATAGAGACTTCTGTCAGCAAAACAGTCCAAACGGATACTTCGATGATCGCAATAATGGAATTACAAATGGATTTGCCTGGTATGAAGTGCAAGGAGGACGACAAGATTATCAAATATATTTCCAAAAAGGAAGAGAAGTAACTGTAGAACTTTCTAATGCCAAAACACCAGCAGCTAGTCAGCTAGTTAATTTTTGGAATTATAATCAAGAAGCTCTTATCGGTTTTCTAAAACAAATAAATTATGGGATACGAGGAGTTGTAACAGATGCAGTGACCAATCAAGCGATCGATGCTAAGGTAACAGTAGTAGGAAAAGACGCTTTTGAGACCTGGACTCCTACGGAGTTGCCAGAAGGAGATTATTACAGACCGATCAAAGCAGGAACTTATACATTGGTGTATGAAGCAGAATGCTATGAATCAAAAACAATTACAGGTGTTACTATTGTAGACGGTCAATCTGTAACAAGGGATGTGCAACTAACTCCAATAGGAGCAGTAGCACCTACAGGATTGATAGCATCTTCTGTACAATCTACTAGTGCAACCATAAGTTGGTCAGGAAGTGCAGGAGCAACTTTTGATGTAAGATATAGACAAACTGGTACAACGAATTGGACAGTAGTTTCAGTAGCAACCAATACCACTAGTCTTTCTGGTCTGATTTCTGAGACGGTATATGAAGCACAGGTACGAAGTATATGTGCGGGAGCAACAACGTCACCATATAGTAATTCGATATCTTTTACAACTTCAGAAGTGCCTGCATGTGCTGGAATTTCTACTTTTCCCTATTCAGAAAGTTTTGAATCTGGCATCGGAGTGTGGACAAATCCTGGTGGTGGTGATATTAATTGGACTCGTGATAGTAATGGTACTCCATCCAGTGGAACAGGACCTTCATCTGGGGAAGAAGGCTCTTTTTATATGTATACAGAAGCTTCTGGTAACGGTAATGGGTATCCTGGAAAAGTTGCATTATTTAATAGCCCTTGTATAGATCTTGGAGTTTTAACAGGAGCAACATTAGAGTTTGGGTATCATATGAACGGTACTAATATGGGGTCTTTGGAGGTGTTAATAAGTACCGATGACGGAGCAAGTTACAATGCCGTTTGGAATAGAAATGGAAGTCAAGGAAATCAATGGAATCAAGCTTCAGTAGATCTTTCTCTCTATGCTGGGTCAGTAATTAAAATTCAGTTTAGAGGCACTACAGGAAATGGATTTAGAAGTGATATAGCTATTGATAATCTTAAGATTATTTCTACTACACCAGATACACAAGCACCATCTGCTCCAACAAATTTATCAGCATCCAATATAACAGGAACGACAGCGGATTTATCGTGGATTGCAGCAACCGATGATGTTGGAGTTTCAGAATATGAAATTTACCAAGGAACTTCTCTTGTAAGTACTTCCTCTTCAGTTAATACAACTGTAAGTGGATTAAATCCGAGCACTACGTATACTTTTACTGTATTGGCTAAAGATGCAGCAGGAAATAGTTCATCGTTTAGCAATGCTGTAACTATTACAACTACAGATGTTACCATAACCTATTGCGATAGTCAAGGTAATAATGTAAATGATGAGTATATCGATTATGTAGGACTAGGAGGTATTGATAATACCTCTGCGGCTAATAGTGGATATACAGATTACACAAATATATCAGGAAACGTATCTTATGGACAAAATACTATTATATTAAGTCTTAATTATACAGGAACCGTGTATACTGAGTATTGGAATGTTTGGATTGATTACAACCAAAATGGAACTTTTGATGGCTCTGAATTAATCGTTTCTGAGTCAACTCGAAGTGAAGCAAATCAATCGTATGATTTTACTGTGCCTTCTAATGCATTGGCAGGAACAACCAGAATGCGAGTTACTTTAAAGTATAATGCAACCGCAACGCCTTGTGAAACCTTTACCTATGGAGAAGTAGAAGATTATACAGTGAATATTGGTGGAGCAACTGCAAGAAGTGCAAATACTATAATCAATTTGAATTCAAAAGAACCATTTCAGTTATATCCGAATCCCGTAAGAGATGGGGTTTTGTTTGTACAAGGAATCTCGAATAAACAAGCTATTATTACAATTTATAATTATGCTGGACAAAAAGTTATTAATACAACTGCTAAAAAAGGAAGTGTTGATGTAAGAGGTTTATCCAGCGGTTTGTATCTTTTAGAGGTAGCGGATACTTCTGGTAAAAAAATCAAAAGATTCGTAATACAATAAGTAGATTTTACAAAAAAAATATACAAAGATTTCTAAAAAGCTCAATACCAGATTGATTGTCTGGGTTGAGCTTTTTTTATAATGTAGAATAAAAAAAACAGGGGATTTTTACTCCCGTAGTTGCAGTAAGTAAAGGGCTGATTTCTTTCCAAAAACTTGGTGTATTCGTATATTTGTATACGCTTTTCAACGCACTGTAAATCATTGATTTTTAATGACGGATTGATGATAAAAGTGCACTAACAGTTTACTGTAATTATGTACAAAAATAGATTAGATTTTTAGGTTCCTGCAGGTTTATAATTAAGCCTAAAAAATCTTGACTATTAAGGTACAATGAACCAAGTTCCGAATAATTATTGTGATTCAAAAAAAATCTCCCAAAGAGACTTAATACAAAAACGTGTTCAAGAAAATAGGTTGTTTTGAATAATAATAATTCATGCGGAAGTAATCAAAAACATTTTTACGTATGAGTATTTTAGAAATGGCGCTATCACAGTATGGCGTTAAGGAGATTAGTGGCTCCAAAGATCATCCGCAGATCGTTTCCTACTTTAATGAATTGGGTTTTAACGGTGCGCAATTGCATGATGAAACTGCTTGGTGCAGTGCATTTGCTAATTGGGTAGCAAAAAAATCTGGATATTCTTTTTCTGGTAAACTTAATGCACGAAGTTGGCTTAATGTTGGTCAATCAACCAATACTCCTGATGTAGGAGATGTGGTAGTGTTATGGAGAGAAAACCGAAGTAGCTGGAAAGGTCATGTAGGTTTTTACATTAAAGAAACTAAAGGATTTGTGTATGTTCTGGGAGGTAATCAGAATAATAGGGTATGTATTCAAGCATATCCCAAAAATCGAATATTAGAATATAAAAAATTAATTAAACATGGATAAAATTATAAGTATGACATTTTGGTTGCTTACGATCCTATCGCCAGTTCATGGTGTAATGATAACAATGGTCTTCTTGATTTTGGTAGACTTTATTACAGGTTCGTATGCATCTTATAAGAATAAAATTCCGATAAGCAGTCAACGAATCGGTAATACGATCTCGAAATTTTTTATCTATAACCTAGTGATCCTTGCATCATTCTTATTAGAAACCTTTATCGTGGATGAGGTTCCTTTTCTTAAGATTATAGCTGGATTTATTGCGATCACTGAGATAAAATCTATTTTAGAAAACTTCAATAAAATTTATGGTGTGGATCTCTTTAAGGCTTTAGTAAGTCTACTAAAGATAGGAGGTCTTTCAGAAACTATAAGTAGCCTTTCTAAAGAAGGTAAAAAATAAAGAAAGGTAAAAAATGCTGTCGCTTCTTTGGTTCCCTCTTCTTTAAAACTACAATACAAAAATAAAAACAATCCTGAAAAATGTGTTACGCTTATTAAGCCGTGATAAGGATAGTTATGTGGTAAAATAAAGATGTGAGATGACCTTGAAGAGGCAGCTTTTCAAAAAAAATAATTTATAAAAAAAATAAGAATGATTATAAAAACGAAAGAAGAATTAAAATCATACTTCGAAACGGGAGATGTTCCTACAGAAGAACAATATAGAGAATTAATCGACGGGTTTTATCATAAAAATGATGGTAAGATTATTAAAAAAATACTGGATAATGCAGATGATCCTGTAGTAATTGAATTTAATGACGGAACTACTTTAGATATCCCAAAGTTTTGGGATATGGATCAAGTACACGGGTTATTAGATGCTTTGACTAATAAAGTAACTGTAGAGACTAACAAAGGGTTGTCTAGTAATGATTTTACAAATGCAGAAAAAGAGAAATTAGCATCCTTATCTTCAACAGGAGGTAGTGTAACTGTTGATGGCGTTTTGTCTGCTAGCTCTATTAATCCAGTTAGGAATAATACAATTTTATCTGCATTAAATAGTAAAGTTTCCAATACTGAAGGAGCATATAAGGCATTAAAAAACTCTGTTTTAAAACATGATGTAAGAACATATGCCAATGTGAAAATTGATGAAATCACCTTTGATAAAGATTTTATAGAAGTAGATAAGCTTCAGGATATCGATGGAAAAGTGATCGGAAGTTTTTTCTTTGTAAAAAACGTTTATTCATCTTCTACGGGAGCATTTGCTTATTTTAAAAATAAAGGGAAAATTAAAGTTCGAGCCAATAAATATCCTCTCTCTTTTATTGTTGATACAACCAAAGAGACATTTGTGCATAATGGATATACAGGATATAGAATGATATCATTTAGTGGACCTGTTACCAATAAACTCTTAGAAGAGGTTTCTTTAAAGTTTGAATTGATTCAGGTAGATACTGCTAATACAGAAATAGCATCATTAAAGGATCGAGCGATTGAGAATATAGACATTGTAAATGGATATCTACAATTAACTACAGATTCTAATCCTAGAAAAATAGTTGCTCAAATTTCTCTAAAAACGTTAAAAATAGCTTTAGATAAAGTATTGTAGGTAAGATAGGTTTTAGCTAATGCTTCCATAAAAGACCAGGTTGTTATAGAATGCAATCTGGTCAATTGTCTAATTTTTAAACTCTAAATTAAATGTTGTATAAAATATCAAGTAATAAATCGTTGTTGCTCATTGTGATAGTGTTGTTTGTTTATATTTTGGCACAAAGACAATGTGGTTCTAGAAATATCGCAGTGCCAGAGAAACCACAAATAACCATTGTAAAAGACACCGTATACCAGGTTAAAATTGATACATTTTATCTTCAAACAACAAAGTATAATACGGTGTTTGTACCCAAAATTAATAATGATGATGACGTTATGGCTAGTGTGAGAACAGAACAAGAGATTTCTCAGGCAGAAAAGCATCTCTATGAAGAAGCAAGAACCTACACTGATACATTATATAATGAAGATATTGAAATCTATAGCTATAGTTTGTTAAAAGGAGAGTTGTTAAAAAACAATCTTTCTTATAAGCTTAAAGTGCCTAGAGAAATTAGAACAACGACCACTATAGAACATGCGTCAAAATATAAAAGTGGCTTATATGGTTTTGGAGAAGTTGGTGGTAATCAAAATCAATTCAATAATATAAGCCTTGGTTTGCAATATAATCGAAGAGGAAAATGGTTTGTAAGTTATCGGATGAATTTTAACCAATTATCTAATGTGACTCATAATATAGGTATCGGAATCCGAATCTATTAAGTTAAATATGAAACATAAAATAGATAAGAAAACCCAGTCATTTCAATATGCTTTACTATAAAAATCAAGTAGTATTGACCGAGTTGGTTTTCTTATCTATTGAAATTACTAATACAAATCAAACAATTAGGGTATTTTGATTTATAATATCAATGCCACTATCGATTAGGTGTTTAATTGAAGGTTTGTTTGTTTTGATATTTTCTAAATGCTTTAGAATACGATCGGCAAAGTTTTGATCTCTATCATAAACCAATTCGTAGATTTCAATAGGTAATAACCAATCTTCAGAATGATCCTTTTTTATAATCTCAAAAGCTGCTTCGAGAGAGAATTTAGTATGTTCGCCATTTCGTACATTTTTGACGGCTAGATATAAAGAATGTAGCTCTTCCTCTTGCGCAGCGTACGTTCTTTTTATGGTATTCATATCTGGATTATGTGTGATCATGTCAAATGAATAATCATCTGCTGGTCCAGAGAAAGCAGATACGATTTCTTTTCCTACTGCTAGGTCAAAAGTTCCCCATTCGGGTTTAAATAAGTATTCATCTCTGTATTTGATAGTACACTCTTTAAATTGAATCAGAATGAGTTCTCCTTTAATATTTCGCATTCCCGTAATATTTATTCCTGCAATCGTAATCCCGCTTTCGAATTCGAATTCAATATATTCACCATCATAAAAATTATAAGCTTTTAGATCTCTAGGAGACATATTTTCGATAGCTAGATTAATTCCTTTTAATTTTCCAAGAGGAGATCTAAACCCGTTTGGATGTACATCAATACCTTGGCCAATTAATTCTTTTTCTCTAAAAGAAAGAGCTGTAGGACCATCAGTTTCGAAATAAATAACTTCGTTATCTTCATTTTTAATCATTCTTGTAAAAACTCCAGAAACCTGTAAACCTGTACTTAGTTCTATGGTACCAAGATTTTGAGATTCAATCAATTTTGCAAGACCGCGATGCCCTCCTTTTCGCAATGCCATGGTATCAGCAAACTCCTCTAAAACCTGACATAAATATGCAAAATCGGGAGTTACAAATAATTGAGGTTGAGGTTTTGTAATGTCAAAATCCTGAAAAGCAGCATCAGGAGTATAAGATAGTTTTTTAACATTATCAGTCATGCACCATTCGCTTTCTCCAATAGAAGAAAGTAGTCCTGCTCCATATATTTTGGGGTCATCAACACTACCAATAAGCCCATATTCTACAGTCCACCAATGTAAGTTACGAATCAAAGCCATTTCTGAAGGCTCGGATTTTAGGTTTTGTAATGCAGAAACTTTCTTTTCTGCTTCCTCGATTTCCTCAATATTTGTATCAGGAGATTCTTTAAGAATCGAAAGTGTACGAACAGCTTCGTACATATCATAATCTTTTTTTGAAGAAATAGCTTTACAACCAATTTTTCCAAAACGACGTAAATATTCAGCATAATCTGGATTGGCAATAATGGGAGCATGACCTGCAGCTTCATGTATGATATCTGGAGCAGGAGTGTATTCTATATTTTCTAGCTGTCTGATATCCGAAGCAATTACGAGAATATTATATGCCTGAAACTCCATAAAAGCATTTGGAGGAATAAAACCATCTACAGCAACAGCAGCCCAACCAATTTCTTTAAGAATTCGATTCATGCCATACATGCTTGGGATTTCATCAATAGAAATCCCTGTTTTTTTTAATCCATTGAGGTATGAATTATGTGCAACTTTACTTAGCGAAGCAATGTTTTTTCGCATTACATATCTCCATACTGCTTGGTCAATCGGAGTATATTCTTCGTAATTCTGAGGTTTGATAAACTGCTTTAAATGTGGAGGTAATCTATCAAGTAAAGGATTAGATTCTATTTGTAATGACATTTCGGGATCAAATTTTTAACAACAAACTTTTAGTATCGAAATGTACTAGTTTTACTGCTAAGATTAGAAATAATTAACTAATTTTGTTAAGATAATGTAGGGTTTAGGGAATATAAACTGTTATTGTAATAAGGATCTTGTATGATTTTGTAAATTGTACGGATTTTATAAGTATTAAACGATATTGAATTAACTTAAATATATCACACACTTTTGTTATGAAAAAAATTATTTTATGTGCTATTGCATTTGTGTTTTATGGAGTAGTAAGCGGTCAGATTACTAATGAAAAACCAAAGAGTTTTGACTTAGAACTAAAAAACAGTATACCTGTTGTAGAAATGCCTTCTTTTGATCTTAAGAAACTTCAAAAAGAAGATGCAATCAATGATTTACAAGTAAAGCCATATAGATTCGGATACGAATTTGAAGTGGATTTGGGACCAGAAAATTCTGGAGTATGGGATGAGTTACCAAACGGAGATAAGGTATGGAGACTTAATGTACATTCTAAAGGAGCAAATACAATAAATTTTATCTTCGATTCTTTTGAATTATTAGAAGGAGAAGAAGTGTTCTTGTATAACCATGATAAATCTTTTGTTCTAGGAGCATATACTAGTAAAATGAACAATGAAAATAAATCATTGGGTACTTGGATTGCTGATGGAGATATGATTACGGTAGAATATTATGTACCTTCAAGTGTCAAAGGAAAAGGTAAATTCCATATTGGATCTGTAGTTCATGGATATAGAACTGTGAGTAATTTTGAAGCACATCAAAAACGACTTAATGATTCAGGAAACTGTAATCTAGATGTCAATTGCTCTATAGGAAGTGATTTTGATGGAATTAAAGATAAATTAAAAAAAGGAGTAGCGCTTATCTTGAATGGAGGAAGCGATTGGTGTTCTGGTACTTTGATTAATAATACTAGTAATAACAAAGCGCCATATCTGCTTACAGCAAATCACTGTAGCGGAAGCGAAGCGAATTGGTCGTTTAGATTTAATTGGATAAGTACTAATACAGTTTGTGCTACTTCTACAAATAGTATTGATAATGGTCCAAGTAATTATTACCAAGTAACTGGTGGAGCAACTGTTTTGGCAAAAAACCAAGAATCTGATTTTAATTTGATTCGAATTACAGGTGGATTAGATGACGCTTGGGATTTAGAATGGGCAGGATGGGATAGAACAGATAATTTTCCAACATATGTAGTTGGGATTCATCACCCATCTGGAGATATTATGAAGGTTTGTAGAGATGATTCTCCAGTGACCAAGGTAAGGCAGAATGCAGGTGGATCATCGCCACAAGCAGAAACTTGGGATATTACTACAGTTGGATCAGGTTGGGATCAAGGAGTTACTGAAGGAGGATCTTCGGGTTCTGCACTGTATGATCAAAACGGTAGAGTAATAGGACAATTATATGGTGGAACAGCAGCATGTTCAGGAACTAATGATAATGGTCAGCATGATTATTATGGAAGATTTGCAACTTCTTGGGATTTTGGTACAACAAATAGTACTAGACTTTCTAATTGGTTAGATCCCACAAATACAGGAAAAATGACCTTAGAAATGTTGTCTCAAGAGATACTATTAAATGTTGATGATGTTGATTTAAAGGAGGAGAATATAGTTTTTTATCCGAATCCTTCTAATGGGATATTGAATGTTGCTAATAATACAAGTAATAAATTGACCTATAAGGTGTTTAATATTGCAGGTCAGAATATAGGATCAGGAGAGATCGTTCAGGAAAATGATACTGTGGATATTTCTTCAAGTGCTAATGGTATATACTTTATAAGTGTAACCAATGAAACTAATAATTCAAGCTTTTCAAGAAAGATTATAAAGCAGTAATATTATTTCTATTTATAAAAGAAAAGCGACCTGTTTTTAGATAAGTCGCTTTTCTTTTATATATAATGTTGTATAAACTATAAACCTTTTTTTGCGATTAGCACTTGGTCGTTATTATTGTTTCCAAAAGTTAGACTTGATTGTTTTTGAGATATGTTCTTTAGTTCAGAAAGTGCTTTAAAGAACTTTTTTTCAATATAGGTGTCGTCTAAACACATTCTTTTAGAAGCATTAGGCGTTCCAAAGGTAATAGTCCCTTCTTCAATAGTATATGGAGAAGAGTATGTATTACAGCCAGAATACCCCAATACATTTTTGTTTTCAGTATCGAACTTCATAGTGATTTTCATCTCAGAAACATCTTCTCCGTAAAGGTTAGTGACGAGATATTCTCCATTTAGTTCAGTGTTATCCTGATTACCATTGTTTTTAGAGTTAGATGTTTTTGTGCTGTTACAAGTGCTAAATAGTGCAATAGAGATAAAAACTAAAAGTAAGTTTTTCATAATGATTTAGGTTTTATATGTTACATCAATACGATGTAGTATTATTTCGAATATAGCAAATTTATCATATTTTAGTTGTTAATCTTTTAATACAATGCATTAGTTAGAGATTAAAATCTATTTTTGATTAAAAAACAAATTGATCTGCCGATGAGACCAGAAAGTAGAAAGCAAGAAATAATAAATGCAGCTTCTATTCTTTTTAAGGAAAAAGGATATAGTGCTGTCACCATGCGAGATTTGGCTACCGCAATGGGTATAAAAGCAGCAAGCTTATATAATCATATACAGTCCAAACAAGAAATTTTATCTACAATTATTATAGACCTGGCAGAAGAATTTACTACAGGAATGAATCAGATTGTAAATTCTGATAAAAGCGCTACAGAAAAACTAGAGAATATTATAGGTCTTCACATCGATGTTACATTGAGAAATTCAGATGGATTAGCGTCGCTTAATAATGATTGGATGCATTTAGAAGAAGAAAATCTATTGTACTTCGAAAGAATGAGACAAGATTATGAAGATAGTTTCAGAAAGATAGTAAAAGAAGGGGTAGATACCAATGAGATTAAATCTAACAATATAGAGATTGTTGTTTTTTCAACACTTTCCACACTTAGAACACTGTACCTGTGGTATCCTAAACAAAAAAATATAGATGCTGATATTCTTAAAAAAGACATGATATTAGTATTACTTAAAGGTGTTGTTTAAAATTAACAACATTTAATTGCGTATAAAACTAACAATTGTTAGTTTTGTCGAACTATAACGATATAGTATACCATTTCATGAATGATTTTTATACCATAAAAATAGCAGAGGTTCTTAAAGAAACAAAGGATTGTACTGCAATAACTTTTGAGATACCACAAAATCTTAAGGGGAAATTTTCTTATAAACAAGGTCAGTATTTGACATTAAAAACTATACTTAATGGTGAGGAGGTAAGACGTAACTATTCTCTTTGCTCAAGTCCCGTTGAAGATAAATGGCAAGTTGCTGTAAAAAGAATCGATGGTGGGTTATTTTCTAATTATGCTTGTAATGAGTTGAAAGCTGGAGATGAACTAGATATATTACCGCCAAATGGTAGCTTTTTTACTAAAGTAGATGCTACAAAACCTAAAAATTATATTGTTTTTGCAGCAGGAAGTGGGATTACACCCATTCTTTCTATAATAAAGACACATTTAGCCTTAGAACCAGAGAGTACATTCAAGTTATTTTACTTGAATCGCACCGTTAAATCTATTATCTTTAAAGAAGAGATAGAGGCTTTAAGGAATACATATTTTGGAAGGTTCGAAATATTTTATTTCCTCACAAAAGAACATCGTGATATTCCTTTACTTAATGGAAGATTTACTTCAGAAAAACTTAAGGAGCTTACAGATAAGGTAATTGAGGTATCTGATGTTGATGAATGTTTTATATGTGGTCCCGAAGAGATGATTTTTCTTATAAGGGATGAGTTGGTAGATGCTGGATTATCCAAGGATAAAATTCATTATGAGTTGTTCTTTTCAGGAGTTACTGAAGAAGATAAAAAGAGAGCAGCTGCAGCTATCGAGCATAAATTTGACGGAACCGAAGTTACTATCATAGATGGAGGTAAGGAATTTCATTTTGGAATGGATGACGAATATGATAACATCCTCGATGGTGCTTTAGCTGCAGGAGCAGACCTTCCTTTTGCTTGTAAAGGAGGTGTTTGCAGTACTTGTAAATGCAAAATAGTAGAAGGAGAAGTAGAGATGAAAATAAATTATGCACTAGAAGAAGATGAGGTGGCTAAAGGATTAGTATTGTCTTGTCAAGCGGTGCCAACTACAGAGAAAGTAGTAGTTGATTTTGATGTGTAATCAGAATACCTTGTAATTCTGATATTAAAACTGGAGCTGTTTTCAGAATAATAAAACTCAAATGTTATGAGTGAAAAAGAAATAAAAAATTTAGAAGAAATCTTTGAGCAACGAATAGTCAGAGATGAAAAGATTGAACCAAAAGATTGGATGCCTGAAAAGTATCGAAAAACGCATATCAGGCAAATATCACAACACGCACATTCTGAGATTATCGGGATGTTACCAGAAGGTAATTGGATCTCTAGAGCGCCATCAATGAGACGTAAAGTAGCATTATTAGCCAAAGTACAGGATGAAGCTGGACACGGACTTTATTTGTATAGTGCTTGTGAGACTTTAGGGATTTCTAGAGATGAATTATACGAGCAATTACATTCTGGAAAAGCAAAATATTCTAGTATTTTTAATTACCCTACATTGACTTGGGCTGATATAGGAGCGATAGGATGGCTAGTAGATGGAGCAGCGATTATTAACCAAGTTCCATTATGTAGTACTTCTTATGGACCCTATGCAAGAGCAATGATCCGCGTATGTAAGGAAGAAAGTTTTCATCAGCGACAAGGATATGAGATTATGATGACATTGGCCAAAGGTACTCCAGAACAAAAAGACTTGGCTCAGGATGCATTAAATCGGTGGTGGTGGCCATCATTAATGATGTTGGGGCCTACAGACGCAGAATCTGTGCATACAGAACAATCAATGAAATGGAAACTAAAACGTAAAACCAATGACGAACTTCGTCAACAGTTTATAGATCAGACCGTACCGCAAGCAGATCTTATTGGGTTAACGGTTCCAGATCCTGATTTGAAATGGAATGAAGAAACAAAACATTATGATTTTGGAGAAATCGATTGGGATGAGTTTTGGCAGGTCGTAAAAGGTCATGGTCCTTGTAATAAAGAAAGGTTATCAGCAAGAGTCGATGCCTGGAAAGAAGGAGAATGGGTGCGAGATGCTGCAATGGCTTATGCCGAAAAACAACAAAATAATAAAATAAAGAAAGCAATTTAATAAATTCCTTATGGATTCTTCTCCCAATAGAGAAGCTGAAAATAAGGGCTCTTTGATTATGAAAAAAAATTGGCCACTTTGGGAAGTCTTTGTAAGAAGTAAGAATGGTTTAGAACATCGTCATTTTGGAAGCTTACATGCTGCCGATGAAGAAATGGCATTAGAAAATGCCAGAGACGTATATACTCGTAGAAGCGAAGGAGTAAGTATATGGGTAGTAGCATCTAAACATATTACAGCGTCTAATCCAGAAAACAATGGTGAATTGTTTGAGCCTGCGCAAGATAAAGTATATAGACACCCTACGTTCTATACATTGCCAGATGAAGTAAAACATATGTAATGATGAAAGAATGAGTATTTCAATAACATTTTGAGATATGATTAGTTAATGCAATTTTTAAAATGAAAAACGAAAATTTAATACAATATATCTACGGGGTTGCAGACAATGCTTTGATCTTAGGACAACGACTTTCTGAATTATGCGGTCATGGACCTAATTTAGAAACGGATATAGCTTGTACTAATATGGCATTGGATTTATTAGGACAAACACGTAGCTATTATCAATATGCGGCACAGCTTTCTGGAGAAAAAGTTACAGAAGATGATATTGCTTTCTTAAGAACAGAAAGACAATACAAAAATGTATTATTGGTAGAACAACCTAATACTAATTTTGCATATATAATTACACGTCAGTTTTTTTATGATGTGTTTCATTTATTGTTATTACAAGAATTACAAAATAGCAAAGATGAAACTCTTGCTGCAATTGCTAAAAAAGGAATTAAAGAGGTAAGCTACCATCAACGTTTTTCTTCTGATTGGATGAAAAGATTGGGTGATGGTACTGAAGTAAGTCATCAAAAAGTTCAGGAAGCAGTAAATGATCTTTGGAAATTTACTGATGAATTATTTCACCTAACAGATTTTGATAAAGTTGCCATTGACAGTAGCGTTGGAGTAGATATTACCAAGTTAAAAGAACAATACTATAAGATTGTAAAGGAAGTATTAGAAGAAGCTACCTTAACCATTCCCGAGCTTAAATGGTTTAGAAAAGGAGGTAAGGATGGAGTGCATAGTGAATATATGGGGTATTTGCTTTCTGATTTACAGTATATGCAACGTACCTATCCTAATATGAAGTGGTAAAAATGTCTTTGTGTTGTCATCCTAAATGTATTTCAGGATCCATATTTTAAAGCAAAATGGCAATAGAATTAGAGCAATATATAAATCCTAAACTTATCTCGATTCTCGAGAAAGTACATGATCCCGAAATTCCCGTATTATCAATTATGGATATGGGAGTGGTACGATCTGCACAAATAATAGATAACGTTGTGCATGTTAAAATTACCCCTACCTACAGTGGATGTCCAGCAATGGATGTAATAGGAGATGATATTGTTCATGCTTTTGATCAAGAAAATATAAAAGCAGAGGTGTCCTTAGTATTATCACCAGCTTGGAGCACTGATTGGATTACACCAAAAGGGAGAAAAGCACTGGAAGCATATGGAATAGCAGCACCGTTGGATGAAGAATCTGATAAGGAAGTTTTACTAGGAAATAAAAGAATGGTAAAATGTACGCAATGCAGTTCTACAAATACCAAAATGATAAGTCAATTTGGATCAACAGCCTGCAAAGCATTATTTCAATGTGAAGATTGTTTGGAACCTTTTGATTACTTCAAATGTTTAAAATAATATGCTAGGACTAAGAACGACAATATATAAAGTCAATGACTTAGAAAAAGCCAAAGGATGGTACGCAAAAGCCTTTAATACAGAGGAGTATTTTGATGAGCCATTCTATGTAGGTTTTAATATTGGCGGATTTGAACTGGGATTATTACCAGAAGAAGGTGAAATAAAGGATAAGGTAGATAGTGTACTTTCTTATTGGGGAGTAGATGATATCGATAAAACATATCAAAAACTTATTGAATTGGGAGCTATAGAACATGAAAAACCAACCAATGTAGGTGGAGAATTAATGGTAGCTTCAGTAAAAGATCCTTGGAATAATATTATAGGAATAATTTATAATCCAGCATTTAAAATAACATAATAAATTTCCTTTAAGGTATTGAACTTTGAAGGCCTAAAAAGAATAACAGTTTGAACTCAATAGAATTAGAAATACAAAACGGAATTGCTAAGATTACATTAAATCGACCTGAGTCATTTAATAGTTTCAATAGAGAAATGGCTCTAAGATTGCAAGATACTTTAGATGCTTGTGAAACTAATGATGACGTTAGAGCAATTGTACTTACAGGTAGTGGCAAAGCATTTTGTGCAGGTCAGGATCTTAAAGAAGTTACTTCTCCTGAATTAAACCCAGGTTTTAGAAAAATATTAGAAGAACATTATAATCCTATTGTAAAAAGATTAAGAAGTATTGAAAAACCGATAATAGCGGCAATTAATGGAGTAGCAGCAGGCGCAGGAGCCAATTTAGCGTTAGCTTGTGATATCGTAGTAGCATCAGAAGCTGCTAGTTTTATTCAGGCATTTAGTAAAATAGGATTAATCCCAGACAGCGCTGGAACCTTCTTTTTACCTAGATTAATTGGTTTCCAAAAAGCATCTGCTTTAATGATGCTAGGAGATAAAGTTTCTGCAAAAGAGGCCGAAGAATTAGGAATGATTTATAAAGTAGTAGGAATAGAAACTTTCGAAGAAGAAATAAATAAGTTGGCTTTAAAAGTAGCTCAAATGCCTACAAAAGCGTTAGGTCTAACTAAAAGATTATTAAATCAATCTATGGTGAATAATCTAGAGAATCAATTAGCAATAGAATCAGATTTGCAAATTGAAGCTGCAGAAAGTGAAGATTATGCTGAAGGAGTACAGTCTTTTATAGAAAAAAGAAAACCTATTTTTAAAGGGAAATAAATTATGATTGTAGGTATAATAGGATCTGGAACTATGGGTAGTGGTATTGCACAAGTTGCGGCTACTGCAGGTTGTACAGTAAAAGTATTTGATACTAAGCAAAGCGCTTTGGATAAAAGTGAACTTGCTTTAGAAAAAATCCTTTCTCGTTTAATCGAAAAAGGAAGAATTGATGAAGCAGAAAAAAATCGTATCCAAGGGAATGTTTCATACGTAACTTCTTTAAAAGAACTTAGTGATGCGGATCTTACAATTGAAGCAATTATTGAAAACTTAGAGATTAAGAAAAAAGTGTTTTCAGAATTAGAAACGTATGTTTCTGAGCATACTATTATTGCATCGAATACATCTTCATTATCAATTGCTTCTATTGCATCATCATTACAAAAACCTGAAAGATGTATAGGAATTCATTTTTTTAATCCAGCTCCTTTAATGAAGTTGGTAGAGGTAATTCCTGCTGTACAAACTTCTGATGAGGTAAAAAATAAAGTTGTTAATACCATAAAAGATTGGAAAAAAGTAGTAGCAATAGCAAAGGATACACCTGGTTTTATTGTTAATCGAGTAGCTAGGCCTTTTTATGGAGAATCACTACGTCTTTATGAAGAAGGATTGGCAGATATCAAAACTATCGATGCAAGTTTAAAAGAACTCGGAGGATTCAGAATGGGACCTTTCGAACTGATGGATTTTATAGGAAATGATGTCAACTATACAGTTACAGAGACAGTTTTTTCTGCTTTTTATTATGATCCGAGATACAAACCATCCTTTACCCAAAAAAGATTATCTGAAGCAGGATACTTAGGAAAAAAATCTGGTAAAGGTTATTATAATTATGATGAACGCGGTAAGATACTATCTCAAAATATAATCAGTTCTGTTACTTCAACTGGAGTCGAGAAGTTATCAAAAGAAGAACTTTCGCAATATATCTTTAATAGAGTGTTAGTAATGTTGATTAATGAAGCAGCAGATGCATTATTTTGGAATATAGCTTCGGCTGAAGATATAGATAATGCAATGACCAAAGGAGTAAATTATCCTAAAGGATTGCTCTCTTGGGCTGATGAAAAAGGAATCGATTGGTGTGTCAATAAACTGGATAAGCTGTATGAAGAATATCATGAAGATAGGTACAGATGTAGTCCTTTACTAAGAAAAATGGAACGAGAGAAGCGTAATTTTTTTAATTCGGTTTCAGGTACAGATAGTTAATCCAGAGATATGATTGAATCAAAAAATATTCCTGTCAAGATGCTTAGCTTAGATCCATTTAGTCAATGGTTAGGTATAGAAGTATTAGAGGTAAAAAAAGGTAGATGTAGAGTAGGAATGACTGTTAGGAAAGAGATGCTTAACAGTATGGGGAAAGCTCATGGAGGCATATCCTATAGTTTAGCGGATACGGCATTTGGGTTTTCGGCAAATACCCACGGAAAATATGCAGTTTCAATTGAAACTTCAATTAACCATATCGAAGCATTAGAAGAAGGAGATTATTTAACCGCCGAAGCAGTTACAGATATAACTAAAACTAAAGTTGGATTTAATATTGTCGAAGTAAAAAGAGGAGAACAGGTCGTAGCACTTTTTAAAGGAGTAGTATATAGAACCAATAAAGATTGGGAATAAAAATAAAATAATAAGACTAACTAACATAAATCTATGAGAGCCTTTTTAATAATTATAATGATGTCGATTATTTCCTGTGGAAAGGAAACCAAATCAAAAACAGAAACATTAGAAGGAACAGAGCCTATAGTTTCAGAAACGAAAGAACAAGTTTCGGAAGAGGCACAGAATGCAATTGGTGATATTTTTAATGATCAAATTGCGATGGATGTTGATGAAACCATATTTGTGATCGATAATGGTACAAATAGAGCTACTGAAGATATGTCTGCTGGAATTATGAAAATGTTAGCACCTCAACCTTATGAAATATTCAAAGAAAGAATGATGAGTGAGCCAGAATCCCAAAACGGAGTTACTTCTCTGGGATTAGAAGAAACAGAATTAGAAGGAAAAAAAGTACTGGTTCAAAAGTCTATGACCATAGATCAGGCAGGTGATAAAATGATTATGATGATGCACGCATTACCCGCTGGAGATAAAACAATAATGATATCTTCTTATTTTATGGAAAAAGAAGAATCTAAATATTTACCATTAATCGAAAAATCAGTATTGACAGCAAAATTGAAGAAATAATTTTTTTATACTCAAAAACTCATATACTCAGAGACTAAAATATGAAAGAAGCATATATAATAGATGGGGTTAGAACACCCATTGGAAGTTATAAAGGAACCTTATCTGCTGTCAGAACAGATGATTTAGGAGCTTTGGTAATTAAAGAATTAGTTGAAAAAAACCCTAATATCCCTAAAGAAGCCTATGATGATGTGATTATGGGTTGTGCAAATCAAGCAGGAGAAGATAACCGTAATGTCGCAAGAATGTCTTTGTTATTAGCAGGTTTACCGTTTACCGTTCCTGGAGAAACGATTAATCGATTGTGTAGCTCAGGTTTATCCGCTATTGTACAGGCTAATCGAGCCATTAAAGCAGGAGATGGGGATCTTTTTATTTCAGGTGGAGTAGAAAATATGACTAGAGGACCATATGTAATAGCAAAACCTTCATCTGCTTATGGAAACGATTCTAAAATGTATGACTCCAGTTTTGGATGGCGTTTTGTAAATAAAAAAATGCACGAGTTATATGGAACCGATGGAATGGGAACTACGGCAGAAAATTTAGTAGAAAAATATAATATATCTAGAGAAGATCAAGATGCTTTTGCGTATTGGAGTCAGATGAAAGCTTCCAAAGCGCAAGAATCAGGAAGATTAGCAAAAGAAATTACTACTGTAGAGATTCCACAAAGAAAAAAAGATCCAATCCAATTTTCTAAGGATGAATTTATCAAACCAACTACAACCAAAGAGATATTAGGTAAGTTGCGTCCAGCATTCAAAAAAGATGGAAGCGTGACAGCAGGAAATGCATCGGGACTTAATGATGGCGCTGCAGCAACAATAATAGCTTCCGAAGAAGCAGTTAAAAAATATAATCTTAACCCAATCGCTCGAATCGTCAGTTCAGCTGTTGTTGGAGTAGAACCTAGAATTATGGGAATAGGACCTGTTCAGGCTTCTAATAAAGCATTAGAAAAAGCAGGAATCACTATGGACGATATTGATGTGATTGAGTTAAATGAAGCATTTGCTTCTCAAGCTTTAGCCTGTATAAGAGAATGGGGATTAAAAGATGATGATCCTAGAATTAATCCTAATGGAGGATCTATCGCAATTGGGCATCCTTTAGGAGTAACAGGAACCAGAATTGCTTACTCAGCAGCATTAGAATTACAAGAACAAAATAAACGCTATGCACTAATTACAATGTGTGTAGGAGTTGGACAAGGATATGCTTGTGTGATTGAAAACACAAATTTCTAATTTATGAAAACACTAGAAAGCTACATTAACGGAGCATGGACTACTGGTTCAGGAGATGGATTAGTAATGCACGATGCAGTTACAGGAGATCCTATAGGATTATCCACAACACAAGGGCTAGATATTCCTGAAGTTTTACAATATGGAAGAACCAAAGGAGGTGAAGTTCTTAGAAAAATGACTTTTCAGGAACGAGGAAACATGCTGAAATCACTGGCACTCTATCTTACTAAAAGAAAAGAACAATTTTATGAGTTAAGCTATAGAACAGGAGCTACTCGTATAGATAGCTGGATAGATATAGAAGGTGGTTTTGGGAATCTTTTTGCGAACGCATCGTTACGTAAATTATTTCCTAATCAATCATATCATGTAGAAGGAGATCCAATTGATCTTTCTAGAGGTGGAAGATTTATGGCGCATCATATTTTAGTGCCTAAAAAAGGAGTAGCAGTCCATATCAATGCGTTTAATTTTCCGATATGGGGAATGTTAGAAAAATGTGCTGTCAATTGGATGGCAGGAATGCCAGCAGTTGTATTACCTGCTCCACAAACAGCATATTTAACAGAAGCTGTAGTAAGAGTTATTGTAGATTCTGGAATATTACCAGAAGGGTCTTTACAATTACTGAGTGGAATGACTAAGAATATATTAGACACGGTAGAATCTCAAGATGTAGTTACATTTACAGGTTCTGCACATACAGGTAGAATTTTAAAAGCTCATCCAAGATTGATAGAAGAATCAGTGCCTTTTACAATGGAAGCGGATTCATTAAATGCTTGTATTCTTGGAGAAGATGCAGTACCAGGAACTCCAGAATTTGATCTGTTTGTGAAAGAAGTACGAAAAGAAATGACCGTGAAGACAGGTCAGAAATGTACAGCGATACGCAGGATTATTGTACCGTCAAAACTTGTTGAAGATGTGCAAATAGCTCTAGGGAAACAATTAGACAAAGTGACCATTGGAGACCCTCGATTGAAAGAAGTTCGAATGGGAGCATTGGCAAGTAAGCAACAAGTAGAAAGTTTTAGAAATAACGTTGCCGAGATAGCTAAAACTGCACAGATTGTGTATGGAGATTTGGATAAAATTGAAACAGTAGGAGCGGATGCCCAAAAAGGAGCATTCGTAAGTCCGATTTTAATGAGACAAGACAATCCGTTTAAACATGTGGGTGTTCATGAAATTGAAGCGTTTGGCCCAGTATCAACAATAATGCCTTACGATACATTAGAAGATGCAATTACTTTATCTCAGATGGGTAAAGGATCTTTGGTGTCTTCTATTTTTACATTTGATGACCAGATTGCTAAAGAATACATAGTAGGAGCAGCCTCTCATCACGGACGTATTTTAGTGGGTAATAGAGAGAATGCTAAACAAAGTACAGGTCATGGTTCTCCATTACCAATGCTTACACATGGAGGTCCAGGAAGAGCTGGTGGTGGAGAAGAAATGGGAGGAATGCGAGGCATTAAACACTATATGCAACGATGTGCAATCCAAGGAACCCCAACAACATTGACTGAAGTTACAGGAATTTATCAAGCAAACTCAAAATATAAAGAGTCAGACAAGCATCCGTTTGCATATCATTGGGAAGATATTCAGCCAGGAATGTCCTTAAAAACTCACAAACGTACAGTAACAGATACAGATATTATAAATTTCGGAAACCTTACTTGGGATCATTTCTATGCTCATACCGATATCACTTCTTTAGAAGGAAGCATTTTTGAAAAGAGAACTGCACATGGATATTTCATTTTAGCAGCAGCAGCAGGATTATTTGTATACCCTAATAAAGGACCAGTAGCAGCAAACTACGGACTGGAAGAATGTAGATTCTTAAGGCCTATATATCATAATGATACCGTATATGTGCGATTGACATGTAAACAGAAAATTGATCGTGATCATCGTGGTAAAGAATTACCAAGTGGAATTGTAAAATGGTTTGTAGAGGTATTTGACCAAGAAGATGAATTGGCAGCAATTGCTACGATTTTAACGATGGTACAAAAAAAATCACCATTTGTACAAGTAGATCGATCAAATATTGAAGGATATTTAGCTCAGCTTACAGAAAGTAATAAACCTAAATGGGGAATGATGACTCCACAGCATATGTTAGAACACGTAGAGAAAACAATACGTATTGGTGCAGGAGAGATTCAAGATTTTGAAATAGCAACACCAGAAAAGTATTTGGAGAAAGTACAGGAGATGGTGTATAATCATAAATCAATGCCAAAAGGACATAACCATCCTTTAATGAAAGAAGGAGTATTAGAAGATTTGGTACATCCAGATTTAGATACCGCCAAGGCAAAATTAGTAGAAGCAATGGATTCATTTGAATTATATTTTAAAGAAAATCCTGAAGCAATTACTAAAAATGCTGTTTTTGGAGAAATGAATAAGTTCGAATGGGATTTACTCAATGTAAAGCATTTAAATCATCATTTTGAACAATTCAATTTACTTGATTGAATTGTTCAAAATTCCCGTGTAGGCGGGAATCTATTTTGAATCAAAGTTAAAATGACTGTTTGGAGTGTATATATAATTACAAATAAAAAAGATGGAGTTCTTTATATAGGAGTTACAAAAGATCTGAAAAGAAGAATGTATCAGCATGAAAATAAAGTACATCCTACAACTTTTTCTGCGAGATATAATCTGGATAAATTAGTGTATTTTGAAAATTATGATACCAAAGAAGCGGCATATATTCGTGAAAAACAAATGAAAAAGTGGAATCGAGAATGGAAGATTAAACTTATCAAACAGAATAATTCTGATTGGAATGATTTAAATAGAAGTTTAAAAATAGATATTTAGAAACTAAATAATAAGATTCCCGCCTACGCGGGAAGAAACTATGACACAACCATACGTAAACATAGATATAGAAAATGGAGTAGGAACTATAGAGTTCTTTCATCCAGCGCATAATTCATTACCAGGTGATATTCTTGCTAAGCTAGCACAAACAATTACTGATGCTGGAAAGAATGATGAAATTAAAGTAATTGTTCTAAAAAGTGGAGGTGCAAGAACCTTTTGTGCAGGTGCCAGTTTTAAAGAATTGATTAATATTGACAATGCAGAAACAGGGAAAGTATTTTTCTCAGGTTTCGCTAATGTAATTAATGCAATGCGTACGTGTCCAAAATTTATTATTGGACGTGTACAAGGTAAAACCGTTGGTGGAGGAGTAGGAGTAGCATCTGCTACAGATTATTGTATGGCCACAAAATTTGCCTCTATTAAGTTAAGCGAATTAAATGTAGGGATAGGGCCTTTTGTAGTAGGACCAGCTGTAGAGCGTAAAATAGGGTTGTCTGCTATGACACAAATAGCAATTGATGCCAATTCGTTTTATGATGCAGAATGGGCTAGGGATAAAGGACTGTTTACAAAAGTTTTTGAAGATACAGAAACGTTGGATGCAGAGGTAAAAGCATTTGCACAACATTTGTGCACATATAATCCCGAAGCAATGAGAGATATGAAGAAAGCGTTTTGGGAAGGGACAGAACATTGGGATACAATGTTGGCGGATAGAGCCGTAATAAGTGGAAGATTAGTATTATCTGATTTTACAAAAGAAACATTGAAGAGATTTAAGTAATGTATAATATATGATTTTGAATAGACGGTTTGTTGAAATACAATATAATCATAAATCGTAACTCAAAAATCTAAAATTAGGATGATTTACAGTTTTAAAGGATACATACCCGTAGTTCACAAAAGTAGTTTTGTACACCCGTTAGCAGCTGTAACTGGTAATGTGATTATCGGTAAGAATTGTTATATAGGTCCAGGAGCTGCGATACGTGGAGATTGGGGTGAAATTATTCTTGAAGATGGAGTGAATGTTCAGGAGAACTGTACAGTACATATGTTTCCTGGTAAATCTATTGTGTTAAAAGAAAGTGCTCACGTAGGTCACGGAGCGGTAATTCATGGTGCTAATCTAGGACGTAATTGTTTGATTGGAATGAATAGCGTTATCATGGATGATGCAGAAATTGGAGATGAATGTATTGTAGGAGCAATGTCTTTTATAAAAGCAAAATCTATCTTTAATAAACGAAGTTTGATTGTAGGAAATCCTGCTAAAGTAATTAAAGAAGTAAGTGATGAAATGATTGCCTGGAAAACAAAAGGGACAGGTTTATATCAGCGCTTGCCTGCAGATTGCTTTGAGTCATTGAGAGAGGTAGAACCATTAAGAGAAGTTCCTCTGGACCGACCAACGCAAGAAGCATTCTATAAAACATTAGAAGAATTTAAAGACAAATAGATATATACTAATATCACATTTAATTTATTGAAATGTGATTAAAAGATATAGTGTCAAAATAGCCTTCGACAGGCTTAGGCTGACATAAAATTAGGAAAGAAATAATATAAAACATACGCTAACAAACATTAGTTAACCACAATGTCTAGAATAGAATTAAAAATGCCCAAGATGGGCGAAAGTATATCAGAGGCTACCATTCTTAATTGGTTAAAGAATGTAGGCGATACTGTAGAAGAAGATGAAACGATATTAGAAGTAGCTACAGATAAGGTTGATTCTGAAGTCCCCGCACCTTGCACGGGAGTTATTACTGAGGTGCTTTTTCAACCTAATCAGGTAGTAACAGTTGGCCAAGTAATTGCTGTAATAGAAGGAAGTAGTGATCAGAGTTTTGGAAATAAAAGTTCAAAACTAGAAAAAAATGAATCTTCTAATTCTAAAGAGCAAATAGAACCAGAACTGTCAGTTCGAGCAGAGTCGATAACGGCGAAAAATTCTGAATTCAAGATTAAGAACTCCGGAGATAATGATGGTTTTCTTTCTCCTCTGGTTATAAGCATCGCTCAAAAAGAAAATCTTACGATAGAAGAAGTACAAAGTATAGCTGGATCAGGAGACGGTGGACGTATACGTAAAAGTGATATCATACTTTATCTTAAGAATAGAAGGTATCCATTGCCAAGCAAACCGCAACCTCCAGTATCTAAATCATCCTATAATGCACCTCCTATTTCATATATAGAGGGAAAAGATCGTATTGTGGAAATGGATCGTATGCGGACAATGATCGCAGATCATATGGTATATTCTAAGCATACTTCTCCTCATGTTACTAGTTATATAGAGGTAGATGTAACTAATATGGTTAATTGGCGAAACAAGGTCAAGCATGAGTTCTTAGAAAAGCATGGTGAAAAATTAACCTTTACACCGATTTTTATAGAGGCGGTTTCTAAGGCAATTCAAGAATATCCATTGATCAATGTATCTGTAGATGGGAAGAAAATTATTGTACATAAAGATATTAATATCGGTATGGCAACAGCATTACCTAGTGGCAATTTAATAGTGCCAGTGGTAAGAAATACAGATGAAAAGAATTTATTAGGTTTAGCTAAAAATGTAAACCATTTGGCAAATAATGCAAGGAATAATGCATTGAAACCTGATGAAATAGGAGGTAGTACTTTTACAATTTCTAATGTTGGAACTTTTGGAAGTCTAATGGGAACTCCAATTATAAATCAACCAGAAGTTGCCATTCTTGCATTAGGAATTATAAAGAAAAGACCAGAAGTAATTACCACAGAAAAAGGTGATGAAATAGCAATCAGAAGTATGATGTATTTATCATTATCCTTTGACCATAGAGTAGTAGATGGGTTTTTAGGAGGTTCCTTCTTACGTAAGATAGGAGATGAATTAGAAGCTTTTGATATAAATAGAGAAATATAGTAAATGCGTAAGGGATAGCAGCGACATCCTTTTCTGGCTCTTCGAGCGGAGCCTAGAAGTAAGATAGAAAAGATATAGCGGATAGCCCGACCCCGAAAAGTATGAATCGGGGATGCGCCCAAAATAAAATCGGAATGAGACAACAAATCAAAGTTACCAGAACATCGGATTCTAAACTAAAGGATATTGATTTTGAAAATATCCCGTTAGGTAAAGCTTTTACAGATCATATGTTTATATGTGAGTATGAAGATGGAGTATGGAAGAGCCCAAGAATTGAACCTTTGGCAATGATTCCTACACATCCTGCAGCAATGGCTTTACATTATGGACAAGCTATTTTTGAAGGAATGAAAGCTACTGTCGGTCACCATAACACTCCATTATTGTTTAGACCAGAGGAAAACGCGAAACGTTTTAATCATAGTGCCGCAAGAATGGGAATGCCGTCTGTTCCTACGGACCTTTTTGTAGAGGCAGTAAAACAAATTGTTGCTGTAGAACACAATTGGATTCCTCCGCAAGAAGGAAGTGCACTGTACCTGCGTCCTTTTATGTATGCCGATGAACCGTTTATTGGGATGCGTGCAGCTACAAGTTATAAGTTTATTGTAATCTGTTCTCCTGCAGGACCTTTTTTTACGAAAAAGATTAGACTATATGCGGAAACCGAATATATAAGAGCTGCCGATGGAGGAACAGGAGAAGCAAAAGCAGCAGGAAATTATGCAGCGGCTATTTTACCAACTGAAAAAGCAAAAGCTAAAGGGTTTGATCAAGTATTGTGGTTAGACGCTAATGAGCATAAGTATATTCAGGAGGTAGGTACCATGAATATCTTTTTTAAAGTTAAAGGTAAGTTTATCACTCCAGCGACCACAGGTTCTATTTTAAAAGGAATTACCAGAGATAGTGTCATTACTTTATTAAAAGATAAAGGTTTTGAAGTAGAAGAACGTGCGATTACTATTGATGAGGTGATAGGATATGCTGAAGAAGGAACCTTAGAAGAGGCATTTGGAACTGGTACAGCGGTTGCAATTGCAATGATCGAAGCGATAGGGTATAAAGATGAAGTGATTACATTATCCGATGATAATCCAGTAAGTTTGGATGTAAAAAATACGCTTGATGAAATGAAGGTTCAGAAGAGAGAAGATACATTTGGTTGGATCGTACCAGTAGCTATTGAAGAAAAAGTAGGGTAAGTATTAATTATGAATACATAATGTAGGATTATGAATAATCGTAACTCATAAATCGTACATCAAAAATTAAAGAGAGATGTTGGCTGAAAAAACAATAGCGAAAGAAATATTAAAAAAAGCATTTAGTACCCTTTGTACAGCGAAAAGCATGACTGAGTTGTATGAAGAAAATTTTAAAGTGGTGTCTAAGTATGTACATGCGACTTCTAGAGGGCATGAAGCTATTCAGATAGCAGTAGCTATGCAATTATTACCTCAGGATTATGCTTTTCCATATTACAGAGATGATTCGATGTTATTGGGAATCGGAATGAGACCTTATGACTTAATGTTGCAATTGTTGGCAAAAAAGAACGATCCTTTTTCAGGAGGAAGAACGTACTATTCACATCCAAGTTTACGAGATGATGATAAACCAAAAATACCACATCAATCATCTGCTACAGGCATGCAAGCGATTCCTTCTACTGGTGTTGCTTTAGGGATGCAGTATAAAGAATTGGTTGGAATTGAACATTCCTCAAATAGTAATTCGAGCAACAATGAGATGATAAAACAACCTCTGGTTGTATGCTCATTAGGCGATGCTTCGGTTACAGAAGGAGAGATTGCTGAAGCTTTCCAGATGGCTGCATTAAAGCAATTACCGATATTATATCTTGTTCAGGATAATGGTTGGGATATCTCTGCTAATGAAGCAGAAACCAGAGCTCAAAATGCCTATGAATATGCCGCTGGATTTCATGGATTAGAGGCAATTACAATTGACGGTGCGAATTTTACAGAAAGTTATTTGGCTGTAGAAGAAGCAATTCGAATTATAAGGGAAGAAAGAAGGCCTATATTAGTGCATGCCAAGGTACCCTTACTAAACCACCATACATCTGGAGTACGAATGGAGTGGTATCGAGATGATCTAGAAGAAGCACGTTCTAGAGATCCATATCCAGTATTACGTAATCAATTATTACAGGCTGGTTTTACAGAAGATGAAGTAAATACGATTGAAACCAAAGCAAAAGAAACTGTAACAAAAGATCTTCAGGAAGCTATGAAAGCAGAAGATCCAAAGCCAGAAGATTTATTTACTCACGATTTTGCTCCAACACCAATCACTGAAGAAAGTGGTGAACGATCTCCTTCTGATAAAGAAGAAGTCGTTATGGTGGATTGTGCACTGTTCGCGGTAGAAGAATTGATGAAAAAACATAAAGAGTGTTTATTGTATGGTCAGGATGTAGGAGGAAGATTAGGAGGAGTTTTTAGAGAAGCTGCAACGTTGGCACAAAAATTTGGAGATGAAAGAGTCTTCAATACTCCGATACAAGAAGCATTTATAGTTGGATCTACTGTTGGGATGTCTGCAGTGGGATTAAAACCAATAGTAGAAGTACAATTTGCAGATTATATATGGCCAGGACTGAATCAACTATTTACTGAGGTGAGTAGATCTTGTTATCTATCCAATGGTAAATGGCCTGTATCGATGATTTTAAGAGTACCTATCGGAGCATATGGTAGTGGAGGACCGTATCATTCTTCCTCAGTTGAATCCGTGGTTACAAATATCAGAGGGATCAAAATTGCATATCCAAGTAATGGAGCTGATCTTAAGGGATTGATGAAAGCTGCGTATTATGATCCTAATCCTGTTGTTATTTTAGAACACAAAGGATTATATTGGTCCAAAGTAAAAGGAACAGATGCTGCAAGAACCATAGAACCCTCAGAAGATTATGTATTACCATTCGGAAAAGCTAATGTTGTACAACAAATATGGCCGCAAGATGAAAAGGAAACTATGACCATAGTAACCTATGGAATGGGAGTGCACTGGGCACTGAATGCAACAAAGGATATAAAAGATGCGGTAGAAATTATAGATTTGCGTACGTTGTATCCTTTGGATGAAGCAACTATTATGGAATCGGTAAAGAAAACTAAAAAGTGCTTAGTGGTTACAGAAGAGCCTACTAACAATTCCTTCGCCAGAGCCTTATCAGGAAAAATTCAAGAAGAATGCTTTAGGTATTTGGATGCGCCAGTAATGACAATAGGCTCTGAGAATATGCCAGCAATCCCGTTAAATAGTACTTTAGAACAAACAATGATCCCTTCTACAGAAAAAGTAAGAACTAAGATAGAAGAGTTACTAGGGTATTAAGTATATAAATTGAAAAAAATAAAACCTCATCGGTTATATTGCTGATGAGGTTTTATTTTTTAGATTACTTTAAAAGTAAGATAAAACCTACATAATTTATATTTTTGAATCTAAAACAATGTTAAAACGCATTTATTTTAGATAAAGAGCATAAAAAATTTGGTAAATCGAAAAATAGCTATATCTTTACACCAGAGTTAATGAGTTAGCACTTTCATTTTCCCCAAGATGAAAGTATTTATAAAAAGTGAGTTTTAATTTTTAGAATAAGCCCTTAAATTAAGATGATTTGTGTGAAGAAAAAGAGCGTGGAGACGCTCTTTTTTGTGTTCTATTATTTATTTCCCAAAGGTTACAATCAATTTTCAATTCTAAACTTAGGTATTGATAAATCTCTATTGAATCAAACCAAAAAGCACTATTCAAAAATTGTTTTTATGACATACTTTCAAAATAAGTACAGAATGATTGATAGAATTTTTCGTAAGAATGATATATTAAATATGTAGGCAAAAGACTACTTTTTTGTAATTACAATAAAATAAAACGGTTTAAAAGCGTATTTTTTAGATAAAAAGCACAAAAAATTTGGTAAACTCAAAAAAAGCTGTATCTTTACACCAGAGTTAATGAGTTAGTACTTTCATTTTCCCCAAGATGAAAGCATTTATAAAAAGTGAGTTTTAATTTTTAGAATAAGCCCCTAAATTAAGATGATTTGTGTGAAGAAAAAGAGCGTGGAGACGCTCTTTTTTTATGTTGTACTGTTTCTCAGTGTTTTACAATTAATTTTTGATTCTTAAACCTAGGTATGGATGAATCTTTATACAATCAAAACCAAAGGACTATTTAAAAATTGCCCTTGTGAGATATTTTTAAATAAGTACAGAATAATAGTTTTTTTGTAAAAACATAACAAATAATTTTGTACGATAAAACCTACAATATTGATAATTTTAAAAAATTAACTAGTTAAAAAGCACATTTAGTAGATAAAATACACAAAAAGTTTGGTGAATTCAAAAAAAGCTGTATCTTTACACCAGAGTTAATGAGTTAGCGCTTTCATTCTCCCCAAGATGGAAGCATTTATAAAAAGTGAGTTTTAATTTTAGAATAAGCCCCTAAATTAAGATGATTTGTGTGAAGAAAAAGAGCGCCTTAGGCGTTCTTTTTTATTTTCTACTATGTAATAAATACTGGGAATACCAAGAATAGAGGTTATAACAGTAAAAAAATAAAAAAAAAGTAGGGTGTTTTAATGCTTGTGTGTTTTAGGAGGTATAAAACAAATAAACATAAAAGCAATCATGAAAAAAATCATTTTATTATTCGCAGTAAGTATTTCTATATGTATAACTTCTTGTCAAACAGATGATGATGCAGGACCAGCAGACACAAAAGATAAATTTATTGGTAGTTGGAAAATAACACAAGAGTTTGAGAACGGTATAGAGGTAACAGTTGAAACTTGTACTCTACAAGATGTATTAACTATAAAGGATGATCAAAATCTTACTAGTACTAGCTATATTGCGGAAAACGGTACGTGTAAATTAGAAGAAACACTAACAGGTACCTGGGAAAACTTGGGAGATAATAAGTATAAAATTACACCAGAAATAGATGAAGTAGAAGCTACGATCACGTTTTCAGGAAATACTATGACCGTAGAAACCACAGATGAAGAAGGTGATTTTAAACAAATATTAGCTAGAATTTAATATTTCGATAATTAGAGAACAAAGTTGTATAGCAATACAGCTTTGTTCTTTTTTATAATTTAAAAGTTAAAGCGCAATACTAAATCAGGAGTAAAACGCAAAGATTGATTATCAAGACTTTCTACAAAAAAATTGAAATCACCATCAACATTTTCCTGATAATTCTGACCAATAACATTTTTTCTGTTATAGAGGTTTCTTATAGAAATTCCTATCATCGCATTCCAATCCTTTTCTTTATCTAATTTGAATCGATACACAACAGAAGTATCTAATCGATGATAATCCTTAAATCTGCTGGAATTAATTCCCCTTGGATCTGTGATGGTTCCATCCAGATCATCATCATCTCTAAATAATCGTGTAAAAGGTCTTCCTGTGGCATAATTCCAGCCTAAAGCAAATTCGAAATGATTGACCTTTAGGGTTTGAGAGAGATTAAACACGTGGCGTTGATCAAAATTTCCACGGTAATATGAATCTTGTATTAGCGGAAACGAGCTAATGGTTTTACTTAATGAATAACTAGCCCAAAACCTATAATTATTAATCCTTTTCTTTACTAAGAAATCTATTCCTATCCGTTCTTCTTCTCCATAAAATATTACAGTATCATCCTCGTCTGGTAATGCGAGATCTAAAATAAAATCACTTAATGAGGATATATCTGTTATTTTTTTATAATATCCTTCCATGTCAAAATTCCAGCCATTATAAGTATATAAAGCTCCTAGAGTAAATTGCATACTTTTTAAAACACGTATGGGAGTGCCTTCAATGCCTTCACCTTCAAAAGAGTTGTTAGAAAGAATCCAAATATTATCAGAAACAGGTAATGCTTGAACCTCTCCAAATGGGCTGTTATTTGTAAGGTAATTATTAAGCTGTTGGTTTTTTAGTTCAGCAGAAGTGTTTAATGTAAAATTATCCCATAATTCATAAGAAGAAAAAACACGAGGTTCTATAAAAAAAGAATTTACATTACTTAGTTGTGATCCTCTCAAACCTATATTTATATATGTTTTTGATGTTTTATATTTATACTCAGAGTATAATGTATGATTGGTCCCATTTCCGTTAATACTAAACTCGTCTTCAAAGCTACTAAAACCATCAGAAAAAAAGTTTTTTGATTCAAATCCCGTTTGATTATACGTAAACTGGTACCCAATATCGATTGAATGTTTTTTAGTAATAGGCAAGTGCAGTGCATATTCTCCTCCAATATCTTTTACCGTATTAGTAATAATTTCACTGTCTAAGGTGGTGTTATCCATAATTTCCCGCTCATCGATTAAATTATATCGTTGATCATAGGATGAGAAATAGAAATTAATATTTTGATGGATGTTATTGTTGTATTTTTTATCCCAGTTTAAACTTAACCCTAGATTCCTTATTTTAAGAACATCTTTAACAGAAGATGTATTTCCAGAATTCCGTATAGCTATTGTTTTGTTGTTATCAAGTCGGTTTTCAGCAAAAATAGAACTGAATTTTAATATGTTATTGTCATTTGGTTTCCACAATATCTTGAAATTACTATCAGAAAAAGAAAAATCATCTTCTCTAGAACGTTCCTCTGCTGTTTGTTCCTCATTCGCATCAGGAATATTTGCTCTGGTATTCTGAAACACTTTTCTAACTAAATTATTATACGCAATGTTTTGATACGCATCTGTAGTTGATCTTCTTCCAGCCACCATAATTCCCAATTTTTTGGACAAAGGTAGTTTGATGTAGGCATCTGCATGAGTAAAATTAAGACCACTACCAACTTGTAGTTTTTCGGTAAGATCATCATCAGATTCTATAACGATAACCCCAGAGATTCTATCTCCATAACGTACACTGGTTCCTCCTCGATATACTGTTACCTTATTAGTTATAAAAGGATTGAAAGAAGAGATTTGATTAAAAAAATGTCCATTTTGATACATTTTGATCCCGTCCCATAACACTAGATTTTGACCAGGCGTACCACCTCGAATGTACAACCCTGCTGGATCCTCAGTAGGACTATTGATACCAGGCAATAATTGTAAACTCTGAAGCACATCTGGTTCCACAAGACCTGGAAGAATTCTAAGCTTTTTGCTAGAGACACTAATTGCAGCATCTTGATTTTTTTGAATACCACCAGTTAAGTATTCTTTTACTAATACTTCACTGAGATTTTGAATCTCAGGTTGCAATCTGATAGTATCGCAACTTGTAGCAGAAAACTCTGATATCTTTATAGTTAGATCTCTATATCCCAGATATGTAATACTAATGGAGTCATAAGGATGCATTTGTAGTTTGAAAACACCTTGGTTATCGGTAAGTTCAATAGTTTTATTGGCACTAGTTATAGTAGCTTTTCCTAGTTCATAAGTCGATGTAGCATCAATAACTACCCCGCAAATATCAATTACTTTGGTATTGGTAACCAGAATATAATCTGAAGGATTCACTTGCTGTAGTAGAAATGAAGTTTGTCCTTCTATAATTTCCTGCAGCGTTACTATAGATATAACTTCTTTTTTTATTGTTAGCGAAATGTCTTTAATTGCATTAACATCATAAGAAAAACTGAGTTCATGTTGGTTTTTAAACTCTTCTAAAATGGTAGTTAATGGATGTTTTTCTGAAGTGGTAGGTATATTAACTTCTTGAGAATAAACACAGATATGACATAAAAAAAATAAAAATATAATTAGTTTGAAAAACCTCACTTATTTTTTAGTTCTATATTTTTTGAGTTCTTAAATATATAACTAATATTCATAGGTTCAAAACAAGTTTTCAGTGCTTTATTTAGATCTGTATGGGTGAAAAACCCCGAAAACAAACGGTTTGTATCTATGTCATTTGCAGTAAATGTAACATCATATTGCCTCTCTAGCTCTGCTATGACTCTAGCTAATCTTACTTGATTAAAAGTGCTTTTTTGCTGTATCCAACCAGGTTTGGATTCTTTGATCTCTAATGGAGTGAATGTTTGGTTGTTTAGTGATTTAGTACCTTTTCCAGGAGTTAGGATTGTAGTATTTTTGCTATTGCTTACAGATACCTTTCCTTCAAAACAATGTACTTCTATAGTTGTGTTTCTTGAGTATACATTAAATTCTGTTCCCAATACTGTTACATCTCCGTTTTTTGTGTTGACTGTAAATTGAGATCCTTTGGCTACATCAAAAAAAGCTTCTCCTTTTAATATAAGAGTTCTATCCTCAAGGAAAGAATTTTGATCATATTCTATAGAAGAATCAGCGTTGAGTGTTACTACGGAATTATCTGGTAAGGTCCAATTTTTAGTTTCTGCCATTGCAGTACTAACTTTAGTTGTATTAAAAAACATGGTCTTTAAGCCAAATAAAATAACCGCTACAGTTGCAGCAGAATATATCCAGGTACGTAGTTTGATTACCTTAGATTTAGGAGTGTCTACATATGTTTTATTAAATTCTTTTTGTTTTTTAAGCCCAGTTTCTATATCAAATACAGGACGTTCAAATTTTTCGACACCTCGTAGAATATCCTTGTAAGCCAAATATTCTTGGCTAGTTTCAAAGTCTTTTTTCTCTTTCTCAGAAAGATCGTTTGCTAACCACCTTCCTAGAAAATTATTGTTGTCCTGATTCATTTAGGGTGTTTTGTAAATGTTTTATTTTCTGTCTTAGAAATTACAAGGTTTTTATATAATTGAGAATTAATAAAGTCCATATACTCGTCAAATGTGAGTTCACTCTGTATCCATTTTATTAAAAATTCGTTTTGAGTATCCTCATATAAAAAAGCCATAGTCTTATAGTTTAAATATTCCCTATTTTTTTTCTTAAAGTTACCAATGCAACATGCATTCTTTTTTCAACAGCCTTTACAGAAATACCAAGCATTTCTGCAATTTCTCTATATGTTTTCTTTTCAATTCTATTTAAGAGAAACACTTCTCTTTGTCCTTCTTTTAGATCGCTAATCGCTACATTTAATTTCTCCATAAATTCCTTTTCTTCCATCTGAAATTCTGGCGATTCATTGGTATATGTTTTTTTTGGTATTGATTTATATTTCAATACTGTTTTTTGGTGTATAGCATCATTAATAGAGGCATTATTTGCAATTTTATACAAGAAACTTTTGGCTGCTCCAAAAATGATTTTAGAACAATTGACCCATAATTTTGCAAAACTATCTTGCACAATGTCTTGGGCTTTTTCCATATCTCCATACTTATAGTAAATATAGTAGCATATTTTTTCTGCATGTTCCCGATACAATTGCTCATATACCTTTTCTTCACAAATATTTATTTTGTTTTCCAACGTTGATTAAAGTTTAGATCTTCGATTATTAGATTAGATAAAGTTAATAAATTAACATTTTTTAAAGAATATTCAATAGTTTATCTGAATCAATTTGATAATTATCAAAGAAATAGAATTTTGTTTCGATGTTGTAAAGTCTAGTTTTTTTCATGAATTGGTTAGCTATTATACTGTATTTTAATAATTACAATAGAAATTATAATATTTCAATATTATGTAGTGAATTGGACAATTCTAATTAATTTTTAGTAAGAGTTACGTTTTAAATACTATTCCCTCCAAGATGTGCATTTAGTATTGTAAAGCTTGCTAAACAATAGGTTGTGCCAATTCATTTTATTTTTATTGAGTATATGAACTTAATAATTGTAATTTTTGATTATTATTTTCTTTTTATATACCTAAAACAAAAGGAGTATGAAATACCCTACCGCATAATGAATAATTTTCTAAAAGATATTTTGTAACAGATTAAAAAATACACGGATCATTATAATCCGTGCATTTTTTCACACCTACCTATTCATAGAGAATATGTCTTTTAATTGTGTTACAATACCTCCATTACCAGAAACCGTGATTTCTCCGATTTTATCGGCAATTTTCTCTACATATTCCATTTCTTTTAATTTGTAGAGCATTTCATTATCTTCCATTAGTTTTGCCGTATTTAACAAACTTCTGGTAGATGCTGTTTCCTCACGTCTAGTAATGATATTAGCCTGAGCTCTCTTTTGTGCTACCAATACCTGGTTCATGATTTCTTTCATTTCACCAGTTAAGATGATATCCCTGATACCACAATTCAATACTTTTACACCTAACTTGATTGCTTGACTTTTAGTCGTATCTAATACGGCATTTGCTATATCTTCTTTTCGTTCTAAAAGCTCATCAAGCGTGTAATTTCCTACGAAAGCTCTAAGTGCTAATTGCATCGCGATATATAGTTGTGAACTATAATCTTTGTTGTCTAGTAAAGCTTTTTCGACATCAACAACTTTGTATTGTGTATAGAAATTGATACGAATTGCAGCTTTGTCTTTGGTTAACAATTCTTGACCAGCGATTTCTAATTGCAATTGACGTAAATCTACTTTAGCAATCTTGATCGTAGTATCATTTTTCCAGAAACGATAAGTACCGCTATCTAATGTTTTTGCATATACATCGTCTACGATTAATACAGCTTTTTCATAAGCAGCAACTTCAAACACTCTAATGTATTTATTGAAAGCATAGTTGCTAAATAAAGACTTATCAATCTTTTCGGTAATATATATTTTACTAAGATCTACCTTAGTAAACTCATAGTTGTATAATCCTTTCCATAAAGTGTATCTACCAGCAGTAAAAACACTTTTGAAATTACCATTCTCATATACTAATACGATTTCATTATCCTTTACCTCAATTAGATGTAGCATATCCTCCAACTCCTTATCTTGTAGTAAGAGTTCTAATGCTACTGGCACGGCAAAAGGTTTAGAAAGATCATATTGTATCACATGTTCTGTAAACCCTAACCAATGGATACCATGCGTAATTACACGCTTATAATCACCTTTTCTGAAAACCAAGCCTACTTTTCCAGCATTGATTCTTACTCTTTTCATTTTTTTAATTTTTGCGTCTGTTTTCTAACAGACAGATTAAACATTAATTGGATGATAATCCTGTAACGGAGGTATTATCTACTTCATTTCAGTGCGCTTATTCATCACATTACTGAAGTATATTTTTGTAAACATTCCCTTTGTTCTGAATACAAAAAACTTTAAGGGATTCATTTTTTTATAATTAAAAAACAGTGAAAGCAAATCATCTTTCTAGTACGGAAATAATAGCATGTTATATTTTCCTCAATTAGTTTTTAATAAAGAGATTAAGGAATGAATACCTAAGAAAGGTGTCCTAATCCTAAACCTTAATACAAAAAAGTAATGGTTTTAAATAGTAGCATTACTATTACCTCAAAGTCCCTTCAAGACTGTTTTTATCACAAGAGTATGATAACAACGGATTTGGCAATCACTATTTTTATCGTTTTTACAGCTCGACAGGCTGAGGATTAGTTTTAGAAGATAATCCAAACTTCATAAAAACGGATTTTGAGTCCATTTTGGCTACATTAAAAGTGTAGTGCTCTACCAACTGAGCTACAAAAGCCAAGAAGTTTTACTTCAAGCTTATGACGGGATTCGAACCCGCGACACCTAAAAAATCTATTGCTCTAACCACTGAGCTACGGGACCATTTTTTAAAATATTGTTAGTGGTCCCGACGGGATTCGAACCCATGACAAATAGAGTTGAGACTATTTTTTGGCAAATAGACAAACCTTCAAGCCAAGTTGAATATGAAGTGGTCATACAAATTTGCAATACTTCATACAATAGTGCTATACAGAAACACCCAACAAGACTTGCTTGATATTTTTAAAAAGTTCAATGAATCTTATCTTTGAAACACAATGATTTAAAATTGAACTACATACTAGTTTTGAGGAATTATTTTCAATACACTCAATTACCCGATTTATATTCAACAGGATTTTTTTAGAATTATAAAATTTAATTGTTCTTTCGAGATTTTCTTGCGAAAAATCGAAAGCATCAATACCACAACATTCAGCAACACATTCTGTTTCTAAATCTTGCCAGAAGTCTTTATTACTTTCTAAAAATTGATCTACATTTATAATTTCTGACTCTTTTCTAGTTTTCATATTTTTTATTTTATCAAAAGCCCTGCTACATTCCTCATATAATAGCAGGGCACTACAACAAACCTTTATTTGTTTTCCCCTTTAATACCAAAGGTTTGTCTTAATTACTATGCAAATGTTTAATGTATAAGCGCAATGTATTTGCGTAGTAATTATTTATTTATAAAAAATGCGATTTTTATCATGTTCACTAGATGGAGTATTTGCATCTGGATATAGTGCTTTACTAGTAGCGCTGACATATGCAGAACCCCATTTAATAAATAGTTTTCCGATATTTTTTATAATACTGTTTGTTTTTCTTTTGGTAATGGTAAGTTGTGTTTTCATGATATTCGTTTTTACATCATATTTTAATTATGGATTATTTAATAGTTCATATTGATGATCACGCCTGTCTATTTCTCCTAGAGGGCTACCTTGAAAAATAGAGATGTTTTTAAATCCATTTTCTTTCAGAATTAAAGAATCTTCTTTCTTTACAGCTCCTCTTCTGGAATTTCCGTAATCACCAGTAAGTTTTTTTGTAACAGGATCCAGATCGCCCCAAAGCTTATCTGGTTTACCATTATCTATTGGTTCTACGAAGTAGGTAATACCAGTAATTTTGGATTGAACTATGAATCTTCCTGTATCTTCGGTTTTACATAAAAACCTTTGTAATAAATTGTTTTTCATAGTTTTAAATTTTGATTTTTAGTGGAACAGACAGGAATTGAACCTGTATCTTCGGAGCTTCAATCCGATGCATTGACCAACTTTGCTACTATTCCTATTGTAGGGTGTACTCTGGGACTCGAACCCTATTCTTCTCATTCACAGTGAGATGCTTTACCTGATAAGCTAGAGACACCATTTTATCTTTTTGAATTGTTTGGTGTTCAGAATTTTGATAAATAAATCTTTATATTAGTCCATAGATTGGAAAACAAAGTGTATGGATAATATATCGACGATTATTTTAGCCGCATCCTTATTTATCATTATGTTAGGGATGGGGTTATCTCTTGTATTAGCTGATTTTAAGAGAATACTTATTTATCCAAAGGCCATTTTGGTTGGTTTGGCTAATCAGCTTATTATTTTACCACTTGTAGGTTTTCTTCTTGCATCTTTACTTTCATTAAAACCTGAAATAGCAATTGGGATTATGATATTAGCGGCGTGTCCAGGTGGAGCAACTTCTAATTTGATATCTCATCTCGCTAAAGGAGATATCGCTTTGTCTGTAACACTTACCGCATGTAGTAGTTTGATTACAATTATTACGATACCGTTTATAGTTAATTTTTCGTTGTTTTATTTTTTATCAGAAGATCAAACTATTCAGTTGGATGTAATAGAAACTATTATACAGATCTTAGTGATTATTATTGTACCGATTGGCATTGGTATGATTATTAGGAAATATAATGAACCTTTTGCCTTAAGAATGAACAAACCAGTAAAAATAGCCTCTGCATTAGTACTTGCTCTGGTGATTGTTGGTATTTTAATCAAAGAAAAAGACAATTTCATTTCTTATTTTCAAGAAGCTGGATTAGTAGCCCTATTACTAAATATATTGACAATGACCATAGGTTATTATTCTGCAAAACTATTTCGAATTCATCGTAAAGGGGCTATATCAATTTCTATAGAATCAGGGATTCAAAATGGTACTTTGGCTATATCCATCGCTATCGCAATACTTCATAATACTTCTTTTGCAATTGCCCCAGCAGTATATAGTTTGTTAATGTTCTTTACTGGAGGAATTGCAATATTTTTCGGAATTAAAAGTAAAGTTTAAAAATAGTACTATGTACATACTCTGAATTGTTCATTGATTTCTATTGTTTTAAAGGTATTGGGAATCGAACCCAAGACTCCCGCGATATATCCGCGGTACTCTACCACTGAGTTATACCTTATTTTGATGACCCGAAAGGATTCGAACCTTTACACCAAGAGTCAAAGTCTTGGATGCTACCGTTACATCACAGGTCAATTTGTAAGCTCAATAGGATTTGAACCTATACTTCAAGGGTCGTAACCTTGGGTGCTTCCATTTACACCATGAGCCTATTTTGTACTCCACCTAAGGTTCGAACTTAGACTGAACTGGGCTTAAACCAGATGCCTCTTCCATTTGGGCTAGCGGAGCATTTGTACAGGAAGAGAGATTCGAACTCTCAAAACCTTGATTCTAAATCAAGTGCGTATGCCAGTTCCGCCATTCCTGCATTACATATAAAATTGTACTCTATAAGGGAATCGAACCCTTGTCGCCTGGTAGAAAGCCAGGTGCACTACCACTATGCTAATAGAGCTTTTGTATATCTACTAAGACTTGAACTTAGACTTAGGGATTAGAAATCCCTTGTGCTTCCAATTACACCATAGATATAAATCTAGTCTGAGAAGCAGGATTCGAACCTGCGACCTCTCGCGTCCAAGGCGAGTAAACAACCTCCGTTATCTTCCCAGATATAGCAGTACCGACGGGATTCGAACCCGCGACCTTCCGAGAGACAGTCGGGTGCACTAGCCACTGTGCTACGATACTTTTTAATTGTGATTTATGAATAATCAGTGGGAGTTATAGGATTCGAACTTATTCAGCTTTCGCAACAGTTTTTATCTCAAAGGCTGTTTTTTTATTTTGGATTCGTTGAATTCGATTCCTCATTTCAGACTGCCCTGGCTCTCCAACTCCAGCGAATTTCCTATTTTGAAATTGAGACAAGAATGAGATTCGAACTCATAAAAAACGGAGTTGCAGTCCGTTGCCTTTGCCATTCAGCCACCTTGTCTTTTGCGATACCAGTAAGATTCGAACTTACATCTTGAGAGTTAACAGCTCCCAGCTTTGCCAGTTAAGCTACAGTATCAATAGTGCGGAGAATAAAAGAATTGAACCTTCACTGCAGTTATGCAGACTTGTTTAGCAGACAAGCACAACGAACCAATATTTGCCTATTCTCCCTTGCGGAAGAAGTGGGAGTCGAACCCACACGAGTCATTAGCTCCTAACAGTTTTCAAGACTGCGGCCACCGCCAATTGGCTTGCTCTTCCTTAAAGTTGACACAGAGGGATTTGAACCCACATCACCTCGATTAAAAGTCGAGTGCTTTTCCAGTTAAGCTACGTGTCAATTTTGGTTTTCAGTATGTCAATGAACTATGTGAATAAAAAAAGGCGCCTTATTCGGGCGCCTTTTATATATATTGTTTTTGTATGTTGCTTTATACGCACATACATTTCCTTTTTATATAATAGACACCATATATATTCCAATCGGAACAATATTCTCTTTGTTTGCTAAAGAGTCGGCTTACACTATGTTGTAAATTATTCGGTATCATTTTTAATTCTTTATTTTATTAGTTATATAATCATTACTGGTATTTAATTGCGTTATGATTACGATGCAAAGATCAAAACATTTTTTTAATTTCCAAATATTTTTTGATTTTATTTTTCTGATAATCAGTTAGTTATGGTTGTTTTTAAGCATAGAAATACCTGTTCGTTTTTCAACGAATCTTGGATATTTTGGCAATCGTCTGTCTCCCTGATGCTTACTTTCCAAATACTATTCTTTATGTACTAATTAACTTTTAAACATTTTTTCAAAAAAAATTAATAAAAAAAGCGTCCAATTTCTTGAACGCTTGTAGTTTTATATAGTTTTTATCTAAATCACTTCATATCTAATGATTAAAAATAGCTACACAACGCCCGTTCTCGATAGGATAATTCTGTTATCCATCGATAATCACACTGACTAAACAGTGATTTCGGATTAATATGTGCTCTATTTCCAGTCATTTACACTACAAATATGATATAAAAGAGTCAAATAATCCAAATTTTCAATGTGTTTTTTGTATTAACAAAGAAGTTTAGAATCATTTTAGGTAATATTTCTATTAAAAATACATAGTAACATGTAAAACTATATTTGTACTTTTATCTTTAATGACAGTTCAAGATTTTATCAATTGGTTTGGAGATAATCCAAATGTAGTGCTAAGTTATTTTGTAATAATTATAGCTATTTCTTTAATAGGGTTACTTTTTGTAAAGCAAAGTAATTTTAAACCACCTATCAATTATTTTTACGGAATTTTGATTTATGCGGTAACAATTCCAGGATTGCTGGCTTTGATCTTGATTTTGTATAGTTTTTTCTTCTTAAGAACAAACCTACTTCAAGTAGATTTGATTGCATATTTCGTTCCTTTAATAGCAATGATTATCACTTTGATTATAATTAATAAAACTATTCCAATGGCTCAGATCCCAGGCTTTGGAAAACTATCTGGATTGTTTATACTGGTAATTATAACTTTTGTAATTACGTATGTTTTACAGAGAATGTTTTTTGGAGTATTCTTCGTAGGAAGATTTCAATACTTAATAGTATTCTTTTTGGCATTACTATTTGGATTAAAAATAGCTTGGGATCGTATAGTTAAATGACCACTTTTAGACCTAATTGTAACGTTTTGATCATAGATGATACCAATAATATATAGGTATAAGCGGAAAAATCTATCTTAAACCTTTATAGAACACTTATTTTTTTAAATTTGTTTAAATTCACTAACCATGCTAAAAAACTTAAAATCCTTATTTATAGTTGATGATTCTGAAGAAGAAAATAAAAAACCTGAAGAATCAAAAGAAAATACTGATGTAAGTTCGGATAAAAAACCTGATGCTTCAACGCCACCTCCGATTCCTAATACCTCAGTAAATACTTCATCAGAAGGTGTCTTGGATACCAAAATAGTAGAGAAATTATTGCAAGCTATTGAGAAGAATAATCTAGATGGGTTTGATTATCTTGAATATAAGAAGTCTCTTAAAGCGCTCGAAAAAATGCCGATGGATGAGGCAACAAAATATCGCTCAGCGTTTGCTACAGCTGCTACGATGGGTGTAACATTAGAAAAATTACTGAAGACTACTAATTTTTATATTGGTGTTTTAGATAAAGAAAATGAACAGTTTTTAGGAGCTTTTAAAAGCCAATTTGATAATAAGGTATCAGGAAGAGAACGAGAAATTGCGCAGTTTGAATCTATTATAAAAGAAAAGTCAGAACAAATTAAAAAACTGACAGAAGAAATTGCGAAACATCAGCAACAGATAGGGGATTTAAAAGCTAAAGTAGAAGAGAGTAATAGTAAGATTAATAAAACACAAAATGATTTTAAAGTGTCTTATGATCACCTTAAATCTCAGTTCACAGAAGATATTGTAAAAATGCAGAAATACTTAAAATAAATGGACAACAACTCATTAAAACCAAAAACATTTTGGAAAAGACCTGAAGGTAAAACAGGGATGTTATTTATGGGGCTATTAGGAGCAGGAGGATTGTATGGATTATACAAGGTGCTTCCGTTTTTAATTACCATTGTAGAAAATACTTTATACTTAGGAGTTCTATTAGCCGTATTAGGAGCGCTAATCTATATTGTATTAGATCCTAAGATGAGAAACCTGATTTTCTATATGTATAAATCTTTTATGCGATGGTTAACAGGTATTTTTATTCAGATAGATCCAATAGGAATTCTAAAGAGTTATATCGAAGATCTTCATGATAATCTAAAGAAGATGAATAAGCAGATTGCTTCTCTAAAAGGGCAAATGAAGCGTTTGCAAACGATTATCTATGATAATAAAAAGAATATCAATAACAACCTGAAGTTAGCGAGTGCTGCGAAAGAAAAGGATAAAAAAGGAATTATGATCCTTAAATCCAGAAAGGCTGGTAGATTGAAAGAATCTAATATGAAACTTGATGAACTCTATAAAAAGATGGAAATCTTATATAGAGTACTGATCAAGATGTATGAGAATTCTGAGATATTACTAGAGGATATTGAAGATCAGGTAATGGTGAAGGAACAGGAAAGAAAGGCAGTACGCGCAGGGCATTCTGCAATGAAATCTGCAATGAATATTATTGCAGGTAACAATGACAAGAAAGAAATGTTTGATCGTGCATTAGAGGCAATCGCTGATGATGTAAGTATGAAAATTGGAGAGATGGAACGTTTCATGGAAATGTCTAATAACTTTATGGATTCTATAGACCTACAGAATGGGATATTCGAAGAAGAAGGGTTAGAATTACTGGAGAAATGGGAAAATGAAGGGGTTTCTCTTATTTTAGGAAATCAAAAGGATTTATTAGTACACGATCAACACAGTGTAGATCTTGATGCACCCATTGTAAAAACTAAAACCCAAAATAATCAATACTCGGATTTATTTAATTTTGAGGATTAAAAATAACACTAATCAAAAATCATGGCAAAAGGAAGATTAACACCGTTTTCAAAAATTTTAATTGTAGTTCTAATTATTGGTGGACTATACTTTTTATTAAATAAACTAAGAGATCCTGCTGTAAAGGACAAGATTGAAGAAGTTACTTCTTCTTCTGATAAAGGAAAAACTAAAGAAGGATATAAAGATGTCATCAATGTTGGAGTTGTAACTTGGGGAGGATATGCTGGAGGGCAATATTTCAATGAAGGATTCAAAGCAAATACTGCTTCCAGATTTTATAAAGATTATGGATTTAAAGTAAATTTTGAAGTTATTGACGATTTCGATGCTTCGAGAGATGCTTTTAAGAATGGTTCTATAGATTTAATGTGGGCAACTATTGATGCGTTCCCAACAGAAGTAGAAGGATTATCACAATACCAACCGCAAGTTGTATTTCAAGCAGATTGGAGTCGCGGAGGAGATGCCATCGTAGCAGCCAGAGGGATCAATAAAGTAAGTGATCTAAGAGGTAAGAAAATTGCGGTAGCACCTATGACGCCGTCGCATTCTTTCCTGATTTGGTTGCTAGAAGCTAGTGACATGACAACCAAAGATGTACAATTGATAGAAGTGCCAAGTGCTATTGATGCGGCAGATTCTTTTAAAAGTAATACTGTAGATGCAGCAGTAGTTTGGAGTCCAGATGATGCAGATTGTGTAAGTAAAGTAGCTGGTTCTAAAGTATTAGAAAGTACCAAAAATGCAACCCATATTATTGCGGATGTTTTTGTGTCTAAAAAAGAATTTATAGAAACTCACAAAGAACAATTACAGGATCTTTATGAAGGATGGATGATTGGAGCATCAGAATTAAACAATTCGGATAGTAATAAAAGAAAAGCTGCTAAGATTCTTGCAGAAGGATTGTCTCAGCCAGAAGATTTCTGTTATGATGCTATCAATAATGTGCGATTAGCAACTCATGGAGATAATAAAGATTTCTTTGGATTAAATCCAAGTTATAGTGGAGTTACTGGAGAAGATTTATATAATAAAATGAAGGTGAAGTATAATAATCTTGGATACAGTACTGCTGGAGCAAAAAGTTGGAGATTGTTATCTACGAAAGACTTAGTAAATAAAACATCACTTTCTGGGAATTCTCATAATGCAGAACAGCAGAAACAATTTACTGCAGTGAATGATGAATTGGCAAAAAAAGAATCATTGTCTTCTAAGAAAGTAAGTATTAGTTTTAGAACAGGAGAGTTCCAGTTAGACGAGAACTCTAAACAATTAATAGATCTTCAGTTTACACCGATTGCCAAGGCATTTGCCAATGCACGTATTAGAATTGAAGGAAATACGGATAATGTTGGTTCTAGAGGTCCCAATGTAGCATTATCTAAAAAAAGAGCACAATCTGTAGCCAACTATTTAATAGGACAGCATAGTATGCCTACCAATAGATTTATTATCATAGGTAATGGTCCTGATAAACCAGTTCCTGGATGTGAGCGAAATCAAAATGCAGATTGTAAATCTAAAAACAGAAGAACAGATTTTGAATTAGTAGTAGACTAATGGTAGGGATCAAAAAACTATTTGAACTTAGAGGAAACTTAGAATCAAAGGATAAAGCTATTCTTACTGCAATAGGTGCGGTAATCTTAATAGGTTTGTGGTTTCTGTTGGCTGAGTTTCTATCCACTTCTGTTATTACACAGGATGAATCAATAGATATTTCTAAGATTGCTCAAAGCGAGCGGAAGTATTACGAAAATGATTCACTTTTAGTGGCTAGTTATGATGCATTAGAACAAATGAGTGTCGAGGAATTGACATCTTTTGGTCTTAAGAAAAACAAAGTATATCCTTTATTGCCATCTCCAATTAAGGTGATCAAAGCTTTTCCAGATTTAAATCAAAATGACGATGTAATAGGAAATACCTTTTATTCAATTAAATTAAATTTTCTGGGATATCTGGTGGCTATTTTGGTATCCATTCCTATTGGTTTTTTATTAGGATTGATCCCATTATTTAGAGGTTTGTTTAGTCAGATTATCAATTCGTATCGTTTTATTCCGTTAACCGCGGTAACGGGTATTTTTATCATGTGGTTAGGATTAGGTAGTGATATGAAAGTATCTTTTCTGGCATTTGGTATTATTGTATACTTGATACCAGTCGTCATACAGCGGATCGATGAGGTCCAGAATGTATATCTAAATACTGTTTTTACGTTGGGAGCTACTTCCTGGCAAACGATCAGAACTGTATATATGCCTTATGTATTCTCTAAAATTATTGATGATATCCGAGTATTGACCGCCATTTCCTGGACCTATATTACTATTGTAGAAATGCTGAATAAAGGAGGAGGAATAGGAGAGTTGATTTGGACTGCAAAACGACAAAGTAGAATCGATAAAGCTTTTGCAATACTAATTATCATTGTAGTGATAGGAATATTACAAGATCGACTTTTTGTGATGATTGATAGGATATTATTCCCTTTTAAACACATTAATAAAGGAAACAAACACTAATATGGCATTACAGTTTACAGATAACCCTCAGGCTCCTAATGTTATAGAATTACGTGGAGTATCACAATCTTATGATGGTGGGAAATCAAAAATTATAGAAAATCTCGACCTATTGGTTGAAGATAAACCTATGCAAGGACAGTTTTCTGTCATATTAGGCATGTCTGGATGTGGTAAATCCACCTTGTTACGATATATCGCAGGATTACAGGAACCAACTTCGGGAACGGTCTTGGTAAAAGGAAAACCTGTAAGCAAGGAGAATAGAGTGAGTATGGTGTTTCAGCAATATTCTTCGTTGCCGTGGATGACGGTGTTGGATAATGTAGGTTTAGGACTCCGTTTTAAAGGAATCTCTAAGAAAGAACGTGATGAAAAGGCCATGGAAATGATTCAATTAGTTGGATTAGATGGTCATCAAAAAAAATATGCACAGTATCCTACACTTTCTGGAGGGCAATTACAACGTGTAGCTATAGCAAGAAGTTTAATGTCTAATCCAGAAATCTTATTGATGGATGAACCTTTTGGAGCATTGGATATCAAAACTCGATTGCAGATGCAAGATTTACTGATTGGTATTTGGGAAAAATTTAGTCCTACGATTTTATTTGTCACTCACGATATACAGGAAGCGGTTTATTTAGCGGATGATATTTATATTATGAAACATGCACCCTCGCATTTTGTAAAACATATTAATATCGATTTACCATTTAATCGAAATAGAGAAACGAAACGATTAGCACATTTTGATGAACTAGTACACGAGGTTGAAGATGCAATGATGCAGATCGATGCTGGGAGCTAGGATTTATGGACATCATATATTCATATCAGTGTCAATCTTCTGAGACCTTAGTTTAAAAAATAACAGATGTTTTTGATAAAAAATTGAAAATAAAAGAGATACCAGAATGAAAAGTATAATAAGTATATTATTGATTGCAGTATCGCTTGTGATTTTTGGAGTACGAATTTCCAAAAAAATACAATTTAAACAAAACGTCTCTGGGTATCTAAAAAGAGCAGCAGATGCCAATACAATCGAGTTAGCAAATGATGAGTTGACTAAAGTGATAGATTATTTAGAATCTAATAATATCACAAGCGGATATACCTCCGTTTTATGGAAAACTCCAGATGAAGACATTGATTTTTGGTATAAAAATTTAAAAGCAAGCCAAAACGAGCTTCAGAATTTGAAATCAGAAAGTGCTTTAGAAAAAACCAATGTGTTAATAAAACTTAGGGAGACTTTATTAGATACAGGTGAAAATACAAGGGTAACGGTGCCTAAAGGCTTGGCAGTTTATCCTAATAATATGTTGTGGAGCATACTAATGTGGATTGCGTTTTTATCCATATCTTCTGGTTTTATTATGCTCGCAGTAGCATCTGATAAGAGGGCTAAAAAAAAGAAAGCAGAACAGCTATTGTCTTAAATCAAATTTATAAGAAGTATAATGACCAACAGAAAATACCATAAAACCATAGATCAGTTTTTTTCGAAATTAGTTCAGGAGCATAAAGCTTCTTTTTTTAAAGGGAAATCTGTTAATCCATTAAAGATATTGTCTATTTCATCGTCATTTCCATCATTAAGGATTAAAGATGAAGATTTGTTGGTATTGTACTCCTTAAAGGAATCTATTGATGAACTAGATTTTATTGTAACAACACAGCACATTCATATTGCAGAAAGTAAAATTCTATTAGCTAAGAATGTATTTCAGGATGTAAAATTTAGTGCTTTTCCAAAGGAACATATCACTTTATTAAATGATTTAGTAGATGATTTGTTGTTGACTAAAAATGATGAAAAAAAGAGCCTTTCTGATTTTACGAATAAGTTTAAAGATTTTGTAAACCAAAAAGAAGATACTACTCAGGAGTTTGACATTGATTATGAATTTCTGCAAATTCTAAAGAACGAAGGAGAAAAGATTCAAAACCTAGCAGAAGATCTAAATAATAACAAACGATTTTCGAATACGATAAATGCCATTGTACATAAAACAGACGATGCCCTAGAATTTAAAGCAGAACATGTCATTCTACAGGATATTATTAGGGTGTTTAATATGATTTACCCATTGAGTGATGGTTCGAATGCGGTTGCAGATGCTAAGGTGAAATTTCTACTAGCCTTTATGTTTGAGAAATTGCAAGGAAATGACATTATAGCTTCTTTGTCTATAGAACGGATTAATAAATTTGTGCAATCAGAGAAATTTGATGAGAATATTGAAGTAATTAAAACAGCCAGTCTTTTTGATTTGGGTGAGGAGTATAAAAATGAATTTTTATTGCCTTCACTTCTAAAGCGATTAGATAGCCAACATTTTGCCAATTCTGTTTCTTTTTTGTACAGAATAGCTTCATTAATAACCAAAGCGGATGGCACTGTTTCTGAAGAAGAAACGGAGTTGCTAAAGAAGATCAATAGTAAATTACAGCATCCAAAAGAAAAGCTGGAAGGAGTCAAACAGACAGAAATCGATGAGAATGAGACTTTGGATGATGTGATGGATGAGTTAAACGAACTGATAGGTTTAGATAATATCAAAACCTCTGTAAAAGAATTATCCAATTTTTTGAAGGTTCAGAAGCTACGAGAAGAAAAAGGCCTGAAGAATGTAAATAACTCGTTGCATTCAGTTTTTATGGGGCCTCCAGGAACGGGTAAAACTACTGTAGCTCGTTTGGTTTCTAAAATATATAAGCATTTAGGGTATTTAGAAAAAGGACACCTCGTAGAAACGGATAGAACAGGAATGGTCGCTGGATACGTAGGACAAACAGCATTAAAAGTAGAAGAGGTAATAAAAACTTCTATAGATGGAGTATTGTTTATTGATGAAGCGTATTCATTAGCTAAAGACAATAAAAAAGATTTCGGAAACGAAGCTGTAGAGGTGTTGCTGAAGAAGATGGAGGATCATAGAGATCAATTAGTGGTCATTGTTGCTGGATATCCTGATGAGATGGAAGAATTTATAGAATCCAATCCTGGATTACAGTCAAGATTTAATAGATACTTTACATTTGATCATTATAAACCAAAAGAACTGATCGGAATCTTTGAATTGTTCTGCCTTAAGAATGATTTTGTGCTAGCAGATGAAGCAAAAGAAAAATTAGAATTTATCTTCGAAAAACTTTATGAAAAACGTCATAAAAGTTTTGGTAATGCGAGAGTTGCTAGAAATTTGTTTGAAAAAATTATTGAATATCAAGCGAATCGCATTGTATCTATAACACCATTAACAGAGGAGTTGCTAAAGACAATTGTAGAGGATGATATTCCTCCAATCAATCAAACCGTAGATGAATATTTAAGGTTTCAGAAGGATGAAGAAGAATAATGATTACGGAAAAAAACATATCCAAAACATTAGGACGAACAATTAAATCACCAATTAGAGTGGGTGACGTATCTGATTTGGGTATTGATAATACATCTTTTGTACGTTTTTTTAAACCTTTTTTCGAAAGCTTACAAGATGACGTATATCTAGTGCGAGGAAATCAAATTACTTTTTTAAAGGAAACGTTTCCTACAGATGCAACATCTATTGAAAAACTTCATAAACCTTATTTTGAAGGAACAAGTACAATAGAAGTGTTGGCATATTGGATACAGCAATTAGATGAAAATCAAAAGCAAGAATTTAATCGATTGTCGACCATAACAAGGCAACGAAATATTGCTACATTTTTAATCGAGATTTGGGATGATCAATATTTTGTAGAACGAGTGGTGCAACAAGGCTTTGAACAGGATGTAGGTGATTTTAGAGTATGGAAACGTGTTTTTAAACAAGCAACCAGAGAAGCAGTAGAAAATGAATTGTTTGTTGATTTGCTTAAAAAAATGGCCGGTTTAGTCAAAAAGATACATCCAGAAGTTCGAAAGATTCAGATTACGAGTCATTTTATGAGAACCATTTCTAGAGAAAAAATAAAAGGGGAAAATTCCCCAGAAGGAGTGCACGAAGACGGTGCTCAATATATTATGTCTGCATTAGTAGTAAATCGACAAAATATTACTGGCGCCGAAAGCCAGATATATGAAAAAACAACTTCTGGAAACAATGAAATGATTTACCATAACGTATTGCAACCAGGAGAATTTATTTTTCAGGCAGATACTGGTGAGGAATTTACTTTTGGTAATGATTTATGGCATTACGTAACTCCCATTGAACCAGAAGATATTTCAAAACCAGGAATACGCGATATCATCGGTTTTGATATGGATATCATGGATTAAGACAACACACAACTAATATCATCCAGCGAAGAACCATAGTCAAAACTAAAATCAATATGTACCAGATCACCAGCTTTTACCTCTTGCGTATTGGTGGTTTTTAAAACCGTTGGAGGCATTAAACTATCTGTTCCTGTAAAATTAGATCCTTCAGTAACTTCAACATAAGATTCTAAGTATAAAGCATTCACAGTTCCTGAGAACAACACTGGTACTGAAAAACTAAGTTTTACACCTTGTTTTTTTTCTTTCAGTAATTCAATCTCATTTACTAAAAATTGTTGAGTCAAAAACATAGGTTGGTGCCTTGTAAAATTAACTGGATAATGATGAACATCTGCATCGATTTCTGCTTCACATAATCTGGCAAAATTTACAATACGATTAGGAAATAATTTTCCGCCTGGTTTTAAGAATTCACGCATATGCTGAAAAATTTGTACCTGAAACTCATTCGCACAATAGATACTCATCAATTCGCCCACTACGAAATCTACTTTTTCAGGTAAATCTACAGTCAAAGCGTCTGCATAGATTACCTCTACTTTATTTGCCCAAGGATACTTAGCAATCTCTTTATTAATAAAAGGAATTAGATCGGGATTATTCTCTATTAAATATGCTTTTTTTACGTGTGGCATATATAATTTGGTAAGCGGAAGTGTACCCACACCAATTTCGCAAACGATAGCATCTTTAAAGTTATTATTAAGTTGAAACGCCTTATGAAATGCATCTACGCGTTGCTTATCGGTCTCCATGATCTTATAATAAATTTCTGGAAAACCAAAATGAGATTCATCAAATGTTTGTGCGTTTAGCAAGCTATATTTTAACGCATCGTAATTGTCAATTACTTCTTCGAATAATTTGTCTTTCATTCCTATATGATTGTTTTAGTAAATATAATAATTATGAATTTTAAAGAGATTAATCGTAGCAAAACTTAAAATGAAAATATTTTGATAAAATTTTAAAAAGTAGGGGTAGGGTTTTTTTAAAGTGATGCGTTTTAAGAATACGATCGAATTACTTAACGTATAATTCATAATACCTGATGTAGATAGAATTCAATTATTTAGAATTGATATTTGTATAACTGATCATCAATCGACGAAGTTAAATTTAGATAAAAAAGGGACGTTTTTTCTAAAAAAAATATTGATGATCAGTATTCAGGTAGTGTACAGTTGGTTGTGAATCTGATTGCATCTATTGAAGAAGAAATAATTATCATGCTGAGCTCATTGATGAATTTGTGTTAGGCTATTTTATTTGGGAAATAGTTTTCAATGAGCAGTGCATGATTGTATATGCAAAGTAATTTTCTTATCTCAGCAAAATAGAATAGCTATAAAAATAATGTTATATTATATAGTAGATAAGTATAAGTAATCCTGCTAAGCTCATTGAATATTGTCCTATTTGGGGGAATAGTTTTCAATGAGTTTAGCAGGTTTTGGTGACTGTGTTATTATTATTATTATGTGCTTACTTTTAGTAAGATAAGTTTATTTAACCACATCCCAGATCAATTCTTGATTGTTCGTCATTATTAGGGAAACAGTTTTCCGAATTTATAGTCGGAGGTAGGTATCTAGATAAATTAGGATCTCTCAGGCTATTTTCAATAAATAAAACCAGATCGTCTATCTCTTTTTTATTTAGCTTAATATCTCCAAATTGTGTTGCTAGATTTTCTACAGGTACTTCATTGTTTTGCGGGATACCACTAATTTTATATTCGATAACCTCTCGCACAGAAGTAAAAGTTCCTCCATGTCCATAAAAACCATTATCTACAAGGTTATAAAGGGTTGGAGTTTTAAACTTATAATCATCTGCTGCAACGTTGGTAAATCCTCCTCTTCCTTTTTTAACATTTTCAAAATTTACATTCGCCAGCACAAACGCATCACTGGTGTTATCAAAATCACCCATACCAAAAGCATAGAAATTTTTATCATTAAGTGCAGGACCCGTATGACATTGGTAACACTTTCCTTTACCAAAGAATGCCTTAGCTCCTTTTTTCTCACTATTGGATAACGCACTATAATTTCCTTGTAACCAATCTTGCCAAGGTGATTGATTTGATAATACTGTTCTTTCATAGGCAGCGATTGCTAAAGCTGCGTTTTGAGTGGAGTATCGTTCCGTTATTGGTGAATCTGGGAAAGCAGCATCAAACATCTGTTGATATCCAAAATTGGTAACAAAATTGTCATCAACTAATAATCTATGTACTCCTTGTCCTTTGATTGCTTGTACTTCTACACCTTCGAAACCAATAAAATTCTCTGGAATATTTGTCCAGTTTGCCTCTGTACCCAAATTGGTTCCTGAGCCACCAAATTGACCATTCCATAGCATAATGTCTTGATACGCAACATTTAATACAGTTGGTGAACGAATAGGTTGTATATCCGCTTCATTTACTGGAATGTTAGGATTAAAAACCCTTCCTTCGCCGTTTATACCAAACCCTACACCAGCTTCTCCTATACCTTGTCTGAGGCCAGAACTAAATCCAGCCGCTGCGTGATGACAAGACGCACAGGAATATGTAAATAAATTGGATGCTGTTGTAGGGTTCCCTCCAGTAGCAGTTTCATGAAAAAGTAATTTTCCTAATGCCACTTTTTCTTCAGTAATTGGATTTAAAGGATCTTGCGGGATACTACTGTACTGATTGTTATCAGGTAGCATAAAATACGATACCCCAATACCATTAGAAATAACATCCAAATCATCTAAAATTTGTTTTTCTAACCCAGTTGCGCCAGGAGGTGCTTTTGAGTTTGATAATTGATCCATTTCAGAGTTTAATAGGATGTAATCATCGTTTTCACAGGAAAACAAACTGAAAATCACAACAAAAAAGAGTATCTTTTTCATGAAATAAGTTTTAATTGAAAGGTTATTTTATATAATCGATTAGAATCTAAAAATTATTTAATTCGTTGCGGTGTTATTCTATTTTATATACCAGACCTAAAGAAAAACCTGAAGCTCTATCATAATTTTTTCCACTCATGTTTGTAGTGTATCCAGTAGAAACTCCAATGCTTTGTTTGTATATAGGAACATACAGATCAAAGTAAAAATTAGTATAATCCACTTCGGTTTCTGGTAGTGCTTGTGCACCTCCAGCTGCGGCAAATTCTGGAGAACCGATATCAAAGCCTTCTAATGAATTCTGAGTACCTATTTTTGCATGTGCATAAAACCATTTATTATAGTATCCAAGTTTAGCACTAAAAAGAGTAGCATTTGGTATTTCGAAATCCGAGTTACTCCTAACACTGTATGCAGCTTGTAGTTCAATAAAAAGATTAGAAGAAGTATTAAACTGGATAAAACCACATCCATCAACAGCCGTAGCTCCATTTCCTAAGGACAGTATTCCTGCTTCTTCGTATCCTCCAACAGGTACAGAAACTCCCGCAGCTCCTCCTATAGCTATTTTTGAGGCATTATTTATTTTTGCATCCAGAACTTTTGCTTTTAGGAATAAACTTAAATCCTGTACACCACTTACTTCGTTGGTTTGTGATACTGGATCTAAGACTCCTGTTTCATTTTCTACGGATATATAGGGTAATGTTACCGTTGTGGATAGCCAATCAAGTACGCCATATTCACCATACACACTTAACACAGTTGAAGAAATTTCACCCATATTCATAGGATTAGATTTGGTTTCGGTACTACCACGATAAAAATTATCATAGCTCTTGTAAGAATACGAAGTGGCAATAGTTAAGTCATTTTTTTTTGGAAAAAAACCATTCAGTACGGTTTGTGCGGATACCGAAGAAATTGATATGATACAGAAGAGTATCCATAATATTTTTTTTGAGTAAATCTTGTTAGTCATAATAGTTGTATTTAGGTTTTAAGAGTATTTCGAATAGAAAATAATAGTTATTGTATGTCTCATTACCTTGTGTCAAACTATATAATCTCCGCAATAGTTAAGAATATCACCACCTTATTAAGGTTTATGACGGATTGGTGTTTGTGACTCGGTTTTTAGAAATAGAAGTATAATTAATATAGGATTATGGACTAGATTAATTATACTTCTAGATCACAAAAGAGTTTAGTTCTATAAAGTATTTAGGAGGATGTAGTTTGATTAAGTAAGACATAATCAAACAGTGTAATTAGTTGTTACTGGTGATAGGAGTGACTTTATTTCCTTCATTCAGATTCCAATCATAAGTAACGTATTTCTTTTTCACTGCTTTATTTATTTTAACAGTAGAATATTGATTAATGAAATCAATTACATCAATATGATTATCAGTAAAGTCATCTTCATACCATTCAAACAACTGTGAAATTCTAACGGTTGTTAAATTGATTTGATTTCTTTGGGGATCATTGATAAACTCACTAGTTCTTTCGTCTAGCGCATATCTAATATTTTTGCTGGTATAAGCTCTGTCCCAAAGTCTTGGAGACGAGATTGATCCGCAATTAAGCAAGAAGTGAATTCTAGGATCTTTAAATTTTCTTAAGATTTTATGCTCTATGTCATCCAGGCTATAACGAACACCTTTTGACTTAAAAGACTTTCGTTTCCAGGGATTTTCTAAATCATTGATGGATGATATAGGATATTCATCCAGAATCATTTTCATCACAGTGGCATTATAAACATTTAACCAATAAGCTAATTTCTCATCTTTACTCCAGTGTTCTTCTGGAGATATGTTTTGGAGATATCTAAAATATTTGTAGAAAACAATTGCATCTCTAGTTACACCATCGTAGTCTACAAGACCATCGCCAGTAACGTTAAGAATTAGAATGTGATCCCATGATGAGTGGTCAACGACTTCTTGAGAATAAGAGTTAATAAAGAAGAACGAAATTGAAATAATCAGATAGGTTTTAAGAGTTTTCATTTTGTTAGTTTTTTTGGGGTTACTTAGCGTCTCTTTCGATTCGGGAAGTCTAAATTAGTAAAAAAACAGACGTAAGACAGGTTATGGTTCAATGTCGGAAAAATGGAGAAATATTATTCTTACACGTTTTTGAAATTAAGTTGTAATTCGTTTACTGTTAAGCCTTTTGGCGAATTACGGTTGTTTATATTTAGTGATTTTTGATTATTTGTTAGTAGATTTTATGCTTAGTATTGCCAGAGTCAAGCATGCCAATAGAATGTTTTTTGACAATGTCTTAAATCTTCAAATCCCTTAATATAGTTGATGATCAAACTTTTTCTGGGATTAAAAAAAACAATTACAATGTTAAGGGAAATTTCAGGGGTTTTTGATTGCTTTTTTTTGAGTTTTTGACCATAAAAGGCATCAGTTTACTCTGATTATTTTCGAAAAAACGATGAAAACGCATGAAAAAATAAAACCTTACAAAAAAATATTTAATTAACATAAAATTAACATAACAGTACGGTTTTCAAGTAGAAAAAAACGCCTATTTATAGTAAGATAAGCACGTTATATTATAAGTAAAATCAACTTTAGATAGATTTGAATCCGAAAAAAGAATATAATTAACACTTTTTTTGTTGTGATATTATTAAGAAATTATTCTGTCATTTTTGTAGGAAATTATCATAATGTTTTTCAATTTTCAACTTCTTTTTGAAGTAAAGACCAACGTAAAATTTTAGCTATGTTTTTAGCGTCATTGATACCTCTGTGATGAGTTCCTTCTAATGGAATATTCAAAATATTTAAAGCACCTTTCATTCCGACTTTTTTTTGTAACTCTTTTGTCTGGGCAAAATGCGTTTTCACATTGATATGATTTTGGGACAAAGGATACTCGATTTTTCTTACTCTACATTGTTTCTTCATCATATTTAGATCATATTGACCGTAACTAGCCCATATATATTGATGGCCGCAATATTCAGTTCTTAGTATTTCACAAGCATTGGCAAATGAAATCCCCTCTTGATCGAGCAGTTCTTGAGTGATCGTTGTTAGTTCTGTACAGAAAGCGCTGACTTTAGACCGTTCTGGTTTAATCAGGATTCCCTGGTTTTTGCTGATCGTACCTGTATCTGTATTCAATATGCAAATACCGATTTCTATGATTTCGCTTACTTGTCCTTTTGGTATAGGACCATTCCAGCAAGTAGCTTCCAGGTCTATAATGATAATTGTATTTGTTGATTTCATAAGGTTTCGTTTGTTGTCATTCCAGCTTACACTGGAATGACAATTTAGATGTTTAATTCTTCTTTTTCTTTTTTGATTTTTTAGAAGAATCACTGTTTTTATTTTCTTTTTTCTTCTTCTTTGGCATTTTGTCTTTGATCCTTTTTTCATCACCTTCGATATCACTAATAAAATAATTGTTATAAGTGTGTTCTTTGGCTGTTTTTAAAACTTTAAGAGCTTTTTTGTACTCTTTTTTTTGTTCATAAAGGATTCCTTTTTTTAGATATAAAACAGCTTTATCAGTACCCTTTAATGTAAGAGCGAAGTCAATTAGCTTTTCGGCTTCTTCGTAATCTTCGTTCCAAAGTAGGACATTGATATACTTTGGATATACATCTAGCGAATACATATCTTCGGCTAAGGCTTGCTGATAATATTCCTTTGCAGTTTCATAATTTCTAAGATTTTCTGCATAGATCTGTCCCATTAGACATAGTGCTATAGGGTTTTTTTCATCATATGACAATGCATAGTTTAAAGATTCTACAGCTTCTTCTAAGTTATATGGATATGCATCCAATGCCTGAAATAGATATTTATCTAATAAATTTCCCATGATGCTAGTTTTTTAATTCGTTGCGCAGCGCTGTTTTTAATTGTTGACGATGCGACGCATACGATTGTTTTTTATAATTTTTCTTAAAATCAGTTCCTTTAAATGTTCTGATAGGATTACCACGTTGCACCTGCAAGTGATTTTCCCATTGATCACATAATGACTTTTTTAATTTAACCAACTGACTTTGATACACTTTTTCTTTTAATCGCTCTATAGCGATTTTTTTGTTTTGATGTTGTGATCTACTGTCCATTACTACTACCTGATCTCCAGTTGGATGGTATGTAGCTCGAACCGCAGAATTCACTTTGTTTACATTTTGGCCGCCAGGACCTGAACTTCTCATAGCCTGAAACGAAATGTCCTTTTCATTTAATGATATAGATTGTACTTGTTTAATTTCATACATCCCGATAAACCAATTTTTTCGTTTATGATGTTTTCTGAATGTAGAAGTACCAATCCATTGGATAGTACCCAACCAAGACTTTACAAAAGGTTCTATTTCTTTTCCTTTTAGTTGTATGGTTACAGATTGTACTGTTCCGTTTTCCTGACCTTTATCCCGTTGAAGAATATTGTAAGTAAAACCATTACTTTTAATTTCTTCTAGAAATAGCTTTAGTACTTGGGCTACTACCCAACAACATTCTGCAGGTCCTCTTCCAGCCGTTATCTGAATTATTTTAGTTTTCATTTTTAATATTTTTACTTGTCCATTCGCACGATTTTAGGTGTGAATGTTCCTACTATTTCTACGAGCTCTTGTTGATTCGCCATTACTTTAGTAATATCCTTATACGCCATCGGAGCTTCATCAATTCCTCCACCAATAAGAGTGACATCATTTGCTTTTAGTTGTTTTTTGATATCGCTTTTGGTGAATTTCTCTTTACACTTTCTTCTGGAATGAAATCTGCCAGCTCCGTGTGATGCAGATTGCAAACTTTCAGGGTTTCCTAATCCGCGTACTATAAATCCAGGTGCTGTCATAGATCCAGGAATGATTCCTAATTCTCCTTTGGCAGCTGGAGTTGCTCCTTTTCGATGTACAATACATTCTTCACCATTTACTTCTTGTTTCCAGGCAAAATTGTGATGATTCTCAATTTTGGCAACAGGTCTGGATCCTAATAATTTTCCTATTCTGGCATGAATATTATCGTGACATGCTTTTGCATAATCTCCAGCAAGATTCATTGCCAACCAATATTCCTGTCCATCGTGCGTATTAAGATCTAACCAAGCTAATTGTTGTACGTGTTTTGGTAGCGGACATTGTTTGGTAGCTAAATAGGTATAATGTTTTGCGATATTAGCTCCCAATCCTCGAGAGCCACTATGTGATAATACACCGATGTATGATCCCACATCCAATCCCCATTCATTTTCTGTATCTGTAATATCCACAGACCCAAATTCTACAAAATGATTACCGCCACCAGAGGTTCCCAATTGTTTATACGCTTTGTCTTTTAACCTTTTTACCAATGGAATGTTCTTAAATTCTTCTCGTTCAAAGATTTCATGATCGTGCTTTATTTTATGGGTTTCATACATTCCAAACTTGGTGTGTTCAGAAAGTATATTCTCTAATTGATGCTTTTTCCCTTTTAAATAAGAAGTTGCAATAGGGTAGATAGTTAAACACATTCTACATCCTATATCTACTCCTACACCGTAAGGAATTACTGCGTTTTTTGTAGCAAGGACACCACCAATCGGTAAACCATAACCACTATGTGCATCTGGCATCAGAGCTCCTGCAACAGCTATAGGTAACTTAAGGGCGTCATATAACTGATATTTTGCCTGATCATCAATTTCGTTTTCGCCATACACCTGAAATGGTGATCTTGTGGTTTTTAATGCGTGTTTTTTTACCTCTACAGGTTTTAGCAAACTCTCTGCAATCTTACCCCAGATTCCATCTCCTAGATATGCTTCAGGATTTAGTAATACTTTTTTGGCTTCTATTAATATTTGTTCTTTTTTTACTCTTTTCTGATATCGATTAATCTGACCCAATGTCACATTAATACTATTGTTTTTTGGAAAGCCTAATTTGATTAAGTCTTTTCCGCTTAATTTCTTTCCCATGATATTGGAATTTGGGCGTTTCCCCAATGCATACTTTTCGGGGTCGGGCTTTCGCTCATACTCCTCGATCGCCACACTTCGATAACTCAGTGCGACATCTGTGGGGTAACTGCTCTATCCCTAACGCGGTAATAATAATATGATTAAATATTTCGGAACGGTTTAACAATATTTCGATACTCCTATCTATTAATAAAGCAGGTGTAGTATAACAGATACGTATTAATTACCTCTGAAAAGAAATTATTGCAAATAAAAATCCGAAACTTTGTTCTGGCTTCGGACTGTATATTAAACTGATGTAATCAGCTTATGTAGTATAGTAGTCCCGAAGCGTACGCATAAAAGAACCTGGTTCTCTTAGAGTATCTGTGTATATGTTTGTAAAGGTCATATTACTTCGGTTATTATTAATTATTATTTTGTCTTAGGCAACACTTCTACAAGTTCATTATGATATTGCCGTATTGCGGTGCAAATATGAAATCATTTTTTTTATTACACAAATTATTTTTAATTTATTTATTTGATAATCAGTGTTTTATGTTTAATTTTAGGCAAAGAAATCCCTGTCCGTTTAATAACAGATATTCATCTAATTGGTAACTTGCTGTAGCTCTTATGAGTATCGTTCAAACAACATTATATTTGGTGTTCCTTGTTTCTTAGAAAAAAACATAAAAAAAGCGTCCATTTTTTTTGGACGCTCTTCAAATTATATCGTTTTCTAGTTTTTTTACCTATGCTTTCGATTCTAAAATAGCTATAAAGCGTCCTTTTTTATGTGTATAAAATAGATTCATAGATGTTTAAAACTTGTTTTTGGTTCTTATTTCTGTTGCAAAGATGAGTTTATTATTGATTAAGTTCCAAATTTTACAAACAATTCATTTTGATTCTAGATTAACTTTTTCAAAGGTTCTAATACGAAAAAAAAGAAAATGCAAAGGATTTGAACTTGCAACTTCGGATTCGCAATCCATTGCTTTTCTAGTTAAACTAACAATCTCCTAGTTTTATATAAAAGTAACAAAGAACGTATGGGATTCGAACTCATAACCTTCTGCGTGACGGGCAGACGCTCTTCCAGTTGAGCTAACGTTCTTTGCATTTTATTGTATACTTTTCAAATGTAATAATTAATTAGTGGAGTGTATGGGACTCGAACCCACAACCTTCTGCGTGCGGAGCAGACGCTCTTCCGATTGGAGCTAACACCCCTAATTAATTACCATGTTTCCACTTTGTAATTTTTTAATAATTTACCAACAGGATTATGTATGTTTTTAATTCCTTCTATAATAGGAAGCATAATTCTAGATGCTCCATCGACTGGATCCAATGGTGGTATATATCCTGCGTCGAACTGTTTTTTTCTTAATGTTTCTTGTGCTCCTGTAGAGACCCAACCTACATCTACTGCATTCATATAAATCTTATTCTTTTCATATGCTCTGGCAGAGGTTCTTGTTAGCATATTCAATGAAGCTTTGGTCATATTCGTATGTGGATGAAATATAGACTTATTGGTATAACTAAACTGTCCTTCTGATGAGGTTACATTAATGATAAACTTCTTATTAAAAGTTGAGGCTTTTAATAAAGGAGTCAATTCTTTTATTAGATGATACGGTGAGATTTGATTGATTAAATTTACTTCTAACAACTCTATCATATCAATTTCTTCTAACGTAGAATTCCAACTGTTTTTGGTTCTGGTATCAATAGGTTGTCCAAAACGATTTAATTGTAAACCGAATCGATCAGAAACCGATTCGAGTATGGTGTGAGACTCAACGATTGGAGTTTTATTTTGAATTAACGTTATCTCTGGTTTATTAAAGGCAATTAATTCTCTTTCTTGTTGAATTAATGGCTGATAATAAGCATCGGTATATTTAATAGTTTGTGCAGCATTGTTGATCAAAATATCCAAAGAATCGTATGTTGATCTATAGTATGTTATAAATTCTTGTACCGCATTGAGGTTTCGTAAATCCAGTCCATACAAGGTTAATTGATCTTTCCACTCCTCATAATCTTTTTCTTTTTTGTATTGTTCTAATGCTAATCCTGGAAAACGGGTTGTAACCATAAGTTTAGCATTGCTTCGTAATAGTTTTAGTGCTGTTGCATATCCAATTTTTACACAACCTCCTGTTAGAATTACATGACGATTTGATAAATCAATTTCTTTAAAACGATTTTCATAATTAATAATCGCGCAATCGGGACACAATCGGTTATAGAATGAATGTGCCAATACAAAAGATTGATTACAACAATAACAATGCTTAGGGATTTCTAGTGTAGCATATTCAGTATGTTTTTTTTCTTTGGTATGATCAAATGAAGTTTCATTTTGCAATGCCTTTTGTGAAATTACAGATCCATTAATGATTTCTAAATCGTTGTATTTCTTTTCGGTATAACTCTGTTTGCGGTTTGTTTTTTTAGCTTGCTTATGAATTTTTGTAATCAAGGAAGCAAAATGAGTGTTATCCGGGTTATGAAAAGGATCTTCTTTCAGTGTACTAAGTACTTTAAGACAGCTATTCCATTCGTCTTTTGTAAAGTTGTATGTTGCAGTAAAATTGTCCATTACTTTTTGATTATAAAAAAGGTTCTAAAAACCCAATTAGCTTTGTTCCTTTAGAATTCCATCGGATTCCGTGTCCACTTGGAACACGAATCTCATATACAAACTCATGCTTGTAGTGATAAAAAATATTCCACCAGGTTTTGTGATCTATGATTTCCAGAATACGTTTTCTTACTTTTTCTTCTTTCTGAGATGGATTGCCTTTCATTTCTCCCCAAAAATCATCCGCTGATCTTCCGATATGTTTTTCCCAAGCTCTGGTTGCAATGCAGATTTGATCATTAAATGGTGCAAAACAACTATCCAATAAGGTTTTTTTTAAAGGAGGAATTGCCGTTTCATTTTTTAAAGTAGCTGAGGTCCATCGTTGTCCTATTAGCATCAAAAGATATTGGAATGGTACTCTTTCTATACTTTTAGCCCAATCTTGTAATGGCGTATTTTGATTAGATAATACTACTTCAAAATTTTCAAAAGCTTTTGACAACGATGGCGTTATCTCTTCATCAAAATAGGGTAGTGGATGGGTATCAGGAACTCCGAATTCGTGATATTGCTCCAGATTTTTAGCAAACATCCCTAGATGTTCTTCCTGTAAGAAATCAGCATACTGTTCCTTCCAATTATCTGAAAGGAACTGAATGCTGTTTTGTATGATCGGATATAGGTCCATTTTTAATTGTTATTATGCTTCCCACCAAAGTGTTTTTTTATAAAGCGGAAATTCAAGGTTATCATTTTCAATTTTCTTACGAAGAATTGTTTTACATTTCTTACGATATTTTCGTCGTAAACATCTGCGATACTCCCAAGAATTACTCTTCCACCAAATTTTAGCACTTTTGGTTCTCTTTTTTCTTTTATGACTCTTCTTATAATTGTAAAGTTTCTTGTTGTCATAAGATTTCATTTGTATTAAGTTTAAAAATTAAAAACTCAATACAATGTTCCTTTTTTTGTCGTCATTTTAATAGTTTGTATTAATTTGTCACCGCGCTTGTCGAAGAGATTCTTACGTAGTAATTGTGATGTCTTCTACAAGCTTAGATGGCCATTATTATTTGTTTTTATTTCTTCTCTTCTTTCTCCAAGGAGCATTGATCTGAAAATCTCCCGCCATAATACATCCGTAAGGCATCACTTCATCGATCACAGTACCTAATCCAAACTCATCCATTTGATTTCTTACGGTTGCGGCATTTTTATATGCACTAGGCAATTCAGAAATGTCTATTTCTTTAGAGAAAAAACGAACATCCAAACCTTGAGTTTCGATCTTAAAGATTTCTTCTTTGGTTTGCCCTTCTTTATTTCTTTTATGTTGCGTTCTACTCATATTTCTACCAGCTCCGTGTGGTGCAAATCCAAGATTATTGTTTGTAGTTGCACCTTCTACAATCAATACTGGTTCTGACATGTTTAGAGGGATGAGTCTAGGTCCTGTAATATCAGGCATAAATTTTTTATCTAAAGGTGTAGCACCTTTTGCGTGATAAAATAAATCTCCTTCTTTGAATACAAAGTTATGCTCGTTCCAGTATCTATCTGCTGCTTCAACTTCTAACGCTTTTAGGGTCGCATCGTGAATCACTTCATGATTTAATTTTGTCCATTTTCTGATGATTTGCAATGCAGACCAATAGGTTTGTCCTTCTTCTGTATTAAAAGGAATCCAGGCATTTTGCTTTAGGGTATCTGGTGAGATATCATTTCTAAATTTATTTGCAATATGCATTCCTTTTTTGAACAATCTGGCACCTACACCTCTGGATCCGTGATGTGTAATCATCATAGTATTTCCAGTTTTTGAAGAAGTACCTACAAATAAGAAATGATTGCCATCACCTTGAGTTCCCAAATGTTCTCTTGCCATACTAATATCTTTATCTTCTTTTAGGAAGAAGTTGGATTTAAATTCGGCCAATAATTCATCTGTCAAATTATATTGTTGTCCTCTAGGTCTCCCGCCAGGACCGAAATGCGTATTTGCATGCGCTGCATCCAATACTTTTTTCGGATCAGTTTTTCCAAAATCAGTAAGCATTACAGAACAACAGATATCTGCACTATGCATTCCTGGATGGATGGCATTTTTAGCAACAATTACGCCACCTACAGGAATGGTTCCAAGAGGTCCAGAAGGACAAGCATCAGGCATCACAGCTCCATTTATGATCGTTGGTGTTTTCATCAACTCTTGCATTGTGTTAATTACAGAAGAGACATTACCTTCTTCTAGTGTATTCTCTGCTTTGATATTGATCTTAAAATCTACTGGAGTATCATGTAACTCCTGGATAGGAGGCAATTTATATTGTGCTAAATATGCATGCATTGCTTCATTATCTAATTGATGCGTATTGATATGTTCGATAGCTTCAGGAAACCATTTTCCAGATCTAAATCCTAAATCGATCAATGTTTTTCCTGTAATATGTATTTTATTTTTCATTGTAATTCTAATTAATGAAGCAAAGATGTAGTTGTATTGCGCAATAGTTTTGCGTAGTTAAAATTAATTGTAGAATTTATCTCTAATTTTGACTAACAACTCATTTAGTTCGTCCGAATCTGGTCGTTCTCTTAAATCAGAGTTAGTATATAAAACATCTAAACTTTCTGATTTTATTCAATTTTGTTAACTAATTTAAATTGGCTTTATCCTCTTTTTATTTCTAATTTAGGATTATGTTTTCTACACCTAATATCTTTTTCTAAATTATATTGTTTTTCTAAATCATCGACTATTGTAATACTACACTTTATTTTATTAGGAACAGTTCGTCCTAATGATAAAGTTTTATTATTGGGATAGCCAATTAAAATAATCTTAGCCTCTTTTAAGAAAGATTTTTTTAAATTCTTTTGTAGCATTTGACTAGATAGCTTATTAGAGAAATATTGAATCATACTATTAAACTCATTTTTATTTGGTGATATGGTTTGTTTAATAAGATCGATTTCTACTTCGTATTTATTTTTATTAATCATTAAGCTATATAATTTTCCAATTCCCCAATAACCGTTAACATCATTATTACGACTAACAAATGAGCCTAAAATCCCATTAGCTATATTTTTAAATAGTTTTCTTTTCGCCATTACTTTCTGCTACTTTTTTTCAAATCTTGTCTCTCTTCTCAGATTCGAACTGAGACTTTCGTTTTAACGAACAGATTGGCTCTAAATGCGCTTCCCTACTTTACATCCTGTGTATTTCGGTGCTTCTGCAAAACCTATTCATTAGTGAGCGCATCACTAACAATATCATCCAATCACTCCACGGTTACGTAATAATCTTTTTCCGCAGCACTTCCTTTTATGCTAAAGAGAGGTTGTTTTAATTATAGAACAAAGGTGAGTTTGTATTACGTAATGTTTTTGCGTAGCTAAAAAAGTGTACAAAAAATCCTCAAATGAAACGATCAATTGAGGATTATGATATGGTAGCGTTATTTTATTGTCTGATAAATATCTTTAGATCGTCGCTTTTTTTCATAGCATACGAAAGAGATTTATTGCTAAATGATTTTTCTGGTTTATAGTTGGTCAATGATAATACATTCGGTAAACTCATTTCCCATGAACCAGATTTTTTGCTTTCTCCAGGAACAATCATAACTACATGTCCGTAGGTTTCTGCAGTGTCAATAATTAATGCTAAACCTCCTCGATTGGCATGTGCTAAAGCTTGATCTATGGTTTCTTGATTTACAGATCCCAGTTGCAACCAATTGCGTGATCGTGCAGCAATAGGACGAATACTATCATAGACCATATATCCTAGTTTTTGGTCATTAAATTCTGTTAACCCAAATGCCTTTGTTATGACTTTAGTGATACTGTTTCTACAATCATTACGCTCTGTAGCGGCTTTTTTACAGATGATAAAATTTTCTACTTCTTTATTGAGATCTACATTTGTTAATTTAGAACTTGAATTGGCTCGATCTACATTATTTGTGTTTGGGTTCTGGGTTTCATTATTTTGTTCAGACTCTATTTCGTTTTGCGTGTCTGCAGCCTTTTGTTTTTGATCATCTTTGCAAGATATTATACAAATCATCAATAGTAGTAGAAGAAGTAGTTTTTTCATGGTTGTTTAGCTTTAGTCTTATAATGATAGGTAATTTTTTTCAAGGGTCAAAGTCATTTTATAAAGAGATACGATAAACTTCTAATTGTATTAATCAGAAAACCGAGCATATGCTCGGTTTTCTTTTTTTAATATTTCCCCCTTCTACATCATTCTTTGTTTATATCGATTTGATTCTCCAAATAATCTATTTATGATGTCATTTTTAATTCTTCGTACATAGGATCTTTTTCGATCATTGCCAGTAATTGTCTTTTTGCTTCGAATTTCTTTTTACGGGTATATCCAATAGAGTATCCAGTGATTTGCGAAATTTCTTTGGCAGATTTTCCTTCAAAATATAATAATAGTAAATTCTTATTATTAGTACTAAGTTTCCGAAAGTGTTTTCTATATAGGTGTTCTCGTTCTTGGTTTTCGATATCTAAAACCAAAGAATCATTAACGTTTTCTTGTCTGCTTACTTGGTCTTGATCTGTAATAAGCTTCTTTTTTTTTCGTAATCGGTTTTTCCAGATGTTTTTACAAATCCCGTAAAAATAAGTTTTTACAGGTACCGTTATTTCTAAAATACCAGATTTTAGCTTTTGATATAGTACTACCAATGCATCCTGAAACACATCTTCTACATCCTGAGTACTTCCGTAATTACGGAGAATATATCCTTGAATGTACCTTATATTGTCTCTGTAAAAGCCTTTTAACACATGTTCATCTCCGTTAATGATTCCTGCAATAATTAGTTGATCCTTATTCATCTGTATATTGAGTTTGTTTATTCTGGGTTTAGGGTAACTCGTCATCATCTGGCGCTTCATTTCTTTTACGGTGCAAACATAAATCAGCTACGCGATATGTCCTTACAGATTTCCGTAATGGAGGGTTTTTTTATTAAAAAAATGTGCTTTTGGTAGGTATTGATTGGGTATATCTTATGTGTACCTACAAAAAACTTTTTACGTTTTAGATGAAAAGGGAAGTGGATTCCAGTTTGTACAGGAATTATATAGGTGTAATACTATTGAATGTATAGTAGAGATACTTTATAACAACCCTAAATCTTTTACAATGGCTACGAGATGAGTCGTATTTTTTGCTTTAAAATCATCAAAAAGTTTACTGACTCTTTTGTCAATTGTACTCTCACTATTAGGAGATATTTTTTGCTTTTTTAGCTTAGCTACAATTTCTTTTTTGGTAAAACCAAGTGCTAGTTCTTCTAAAAGCAGGATGTCAAAATCATCCAGATGTACCATTGCATCTTTAGAGGATGCGTTAGTGAGTTCTGGAGGCAATACAGTATTTCCTTTAGAAACACCTTCTAAGCAGGTGACTAATTCTTTTACGGCATGTTGTCCTTTGCAAACATATCCATTGATGTTGAGTTTTTCGAACAGCATGTTAATTTTATCAGGTCTGCTTTCCTGAGAATATACAATCACTTTAATATCAGGTTGTATGCTTCTGATATCTCGTATTAGTTCTATACCAGAGGTTCTTACTTGTACCTTATGGTCTTCTTTAAAAGATAAATCCGTTATTAAAAGTTCGAATGGATCATTCTCTTGATGTGCTTTTCTAAATTTTAGGTATGCATCGTCACAATACTGGGCTTCATGAATGTTATGGATTCCTGCCTCTTCATTTAGTACTTTTACGATGCCGTGATTAGCAATCTCATAATCTTCTGCTACCAATACTTTAGTAAACATAATAGTGTTCTTTTTATCCGAATTATCGGTATCGCTTTAATTTTTTGTCTTTTCCAACGTCAAAGATAAGAGTTCCATTTATAGCTTGAATACGCTTTTCCGTATTGTGGTGTTTGTTTTGAAGATTTTATCTCAAAACAGATTCCAGTCTACGCTGGAATAACAATCTCTGCTTTAAAGCCTTTGTCTTTTTCAGAGTCAAAAGTAAGCGTTCCGTTTATAGCTTGAATACGTTTTTCTGTATTCCTAAGTCCATTTTTAGATTTTTTATGCTCTTCTGCAACACCAACACCATTGTCTGAATATTTGATGGTGAGTGTATTCGTTTCTTTTTTAAATACAATAGCAACCAAATTTGCTTTACTGTGTTTTTGCATATTGGTCATCAGTTCCTGCAATACTCTATAGATGGTAATTTTGATGTTTTTATCTAACACATCCCAATTGATTTTATCAAATCCCCTAAGAATAAGTTGTACCTGGTTTTGCGTATAGTTTTGTAACATATCACTGAGTTCTTCTGGAAAACTTTCATCTGTTTCGAACTCACTGTTTTCTCGAGAGATATCTCTGGCTTTGGTATAGGCAGTGTTTAGTTTAGGTACTATCTGTGGATCGTGTGGATCGTGCTGGTATTGCATCATCACTTGAAAAATATCATTCCCTAACTCATCATGCAATCGTTTAGAAATACGGGTTTCGGTTTCGTATGCCGTCTGGAATTGTACGATTTTATTTTGCTGGCTAAGGTATCGGGTACGTTGCCTGGAAAAATAAATGATAAACCCGAGAAAGGTAACGAGTAATATGATACCAAGAAAATAGATGGTATTTTGATTTTGGACTTCTAAGATCTCTTTGTTTTTTTGTTCATTTTCTTTTTCTAGGTTTTCACTTTCATAACGAATACGAGCAAACTTATCTCTAAAAAACTGATCGTTTTTAACTAAACTGTCATTTAATTTGATATACTTCATTGCATATGTTCTGCCTTCATAGGGTTTAGAAATCTGAGCAAGTATTTCATAAGATTGTAGTAATAAACCATTATTGTTTACTGCTAAGGCCGCTAATTTGGCTTTTTGAGCAAAATTTGTTGATAAGCTATCATTTTGAATAGATTTGTAATACTCTGCTAGGTGAAGATAGCTAGTACTCATTCCAGATTTATCACCAATACGTTCTTTTATTTTTAGAGGATGCAAAAGATCATTAGGAAGGTTTTTGGTTTTATTTGCAAGAAAATTAACATAAGCCAAATTACCTAATATTCTTGCATAATGATTCTGGTTATTCCTTAGAAAATCTTTATATGTTAATGCTTTGTTATAGTGTTCTATAGCTTTGTTATATTTTTTTTGAGCTTTATATATTGTACCTATATTGTTATTGCCTAGGGATGCGTATTGATTTTCTTTAGTTGTGTTTTTTGCAAATTTTATAGCCTTTTGATGATACATTACAGCATTTTCATATCGTTCTAGATATTTAGAGATTATACCTAGATTAGTATAACAAAGTGGTAGGTATTTATAATTTTCGGATAATTTAAACTTTTCTATAGCTTTTATAGTAAGAGCTTCACTTTCACTATAATCTTTTGCTTTTCTAGATAACTTTGCTAAATCAACTAAAACCTTACCATGATCATAAACATAATCTAAAGGGCTATAAGTACTTCCTTGATTGAAAGAAATATATAGTTTATCTGCTTTATAAAAATAATAATACGTGCTATCTAATAATTGTTTCGACCTATAATAAATTCCTAATCTGGAATAAGCCTCAGCTATACCCAATGAATCATTTATTGAAATGGATAAATTCAGCATTTCTTTATCCATTTTTTTTGAGGTCTTATAATCATTTAAATGATAATAGCTAACTGAAATTTCACCAATTTTTTTTCTTTTGTATATATTATCATTTAATGTAATATATCTTGTATAAGCATTTTTTAAATATTCTTTTCTTTCTTCAATAGTTTTGGAAGGGTCTTTTGAATTTTCAATATAGGAGTCAATTAGATTTAGTTTTGGGATGTTTTTTTTAGACGTCTCCGTTTTCTGTTCACAACTTGCAAAAACGAAGGAAAAACAAATCAATAAAGCTTTCAATTTTAAAAACCTCATACAAATATTATATTAGAGATAACTAAATTAAATAATATATTGATTATAGCTAAAAATTACGAAGAGGGTTTATTAAAAATAAACCCTCTAGAAATGTTTTTTAGGTAAATAGTTAATTACTAACCACCTGGTTCTATTTCCTCTTCTCCGTCCTCAGTTAAAACTGAAGTTTCAACTTCTTCGATTCCAACTTCGTCATTGACAGAAGGAGGATCGCAAGAGACTAGGTTAAAACCTAATAAGACGGCTAATAGTATGTATTTTAAAGTTTTCATGTTGTTAGTTGTTTTGATATTCCAATTGTTAGGGTACGCCCATAGGTTTGAACCCCTGATCGGTATGTTATTTCATACCCAAGACCTATGGGAAATGATCGATTTGTTTGGGAAAGTGATCCTCGTACAGTCGCGATACTCTACTTTCCCTTTTTTTGAGTAGTAGCGAACTGTAGTTTGGATGGTATGCAGATCAGTAGTTAGCTTTCTATTGTATCTGATGATGAGGTGATTAAATCTTTTGTCCACCTGAGCTAGTTGAAGACTCAGAGACTTGGATCTTAATTACACTTCGATAACACTTTAAGAGCACTTCGACAACACTTTGACAACACTTCGACAAGCTCAGTGTGACATCTAGGTGTGAAGTCTAGGTGACATTACGATGTTACAATTCAGTATGTTAGAAAATTATGACTGGTAATACTCGGTTAGTGTATATCGTAATCAAACTATAGGTGTGCTAGTAGTCGAAATATGATTGTATCTGTTGGTTGTATCTGATGTATATAAATTCATCAGGATCGCCGTAAGAACATCATAGTTTCTTTTACTATTTCTTGGTGTATCAATTAAGACATACCTACTTATAGAAAGCTTACGAAATCTACACTATATGAGAAGTATAGCTGTCTATTACTAGCACTTCGCGAATGCTCATGCTTAGTATATGCAGCGCTTTTTCTATTCCTGTGTTACCATTTACATTTGGCATTTTTCCTGGAATAGTGTTTAGAACTGAAGTCTCTAATCCTATTCCATAGAAGCTACCGAATGCGTCGGCTAACAGATAACTTCTGATCTCCTGCTCCTTTTTTGAAAATTGGTTAAACTTCATTCTAAATATTTTTAATTGTTAATTAAGTGAAACGCTGATTAGACAAACCTGAAAAAGGTATATTCAAAATACTATGTTTGAACGTATACTGCTATTGCAGGATCTCTGTTCAGAGTTTCTATTTGTTTTATTATTATGGTACAAATGTCTGGGGTCAGTACGCATTCTTTTTGCGTAGTAAAAAATATTTGTTATTTTTTCAAAAAAATATTCAAATGGCTTCTAATAAAAATGCATTGATCCGTTATAAAACAATTGATCAATGTTTGCGTAACAAATTCAGAAAGTGGTTGTTAGATGATTTGATTGAGGCGTGTTCTGATGCATTGTATGAATATGAAGGAAAAGATGTATATGTGAGTAAACGTACTGTGCAATTAGATATACAAATGATGCGTAGTGATAAGTTGGGATATAATGCGCCTATAGAAGTGTATCAACGCAAGTATTATCGATATGCAGAAGAAGATTACAGTATTATGAACATCCCAGTGACAGATCATGATATTAAAGTAATGAATGAGTCAATACAGATATTACGACAGTTTAAAGATTTTTCTCTTTTTAAAGAGATGAACGGTGTTATAGAACGTTTAGAAGATTCTGTATATGCTACGCAGAAAGATAATATACCGATTATTCATCTCGAAAAAAATGATCAGCTTAAAGGATTAGAACATATCGACAGATTATATCATGCGATACAAAATAAACAGGTATTAAAGATTGCGTATAAATCATTTAAGGCAAGAGATGAAACTGAGATTACGATTCACCCTCAATTATTAAAAGAGTTTAATAACCGATGGTTTTTATTGGCAGTAGGACATAAACGTAAAGTGCTAACCACTTTTGCATTAGACCGTATTGTTTGGATCCATAATTCTAAAGAAGATATTAGGTATATAGATCAACATATTGATGGAGATGTTTATTATAAAGATGTAGTAGGTGTTACGGTTTCACAGAATGTAGCGCCCGAACTTATAACATTTAGAATAGATCATCGCAATGCTCCGTATGCTGTAACAAAGCCATTTCATGCATCACAAGAAATTGTATCAAAAGATGATCAGGGCGTTATTTTTAGTATTAAGGTACAGATGAATTTTGAATTAGAACGATTGATCCTTGGTTTTGGAGACAGTATAGAGGTAATTGCACCCACACGTTTACGTGACAGAATTCATGGAAAATTACAACGCGCTTTAGGGAAGTATGAGTAAATCAATTTTTACCCAAAATATTCTCCAAATAGTAAATGACACATCATAAAAGCAACTACTGAGAGAATAATACCTATCAAAAACACATTAAATGATTTACGAAGCAATTTAAATTTACGATCAATCGTTTTTCCCAGATAAAAAGTGTCTTTGGCGATGGTTCTATATAACTCATCTCCCTGATTCATTAGATCTGTTAGTCCGTTTACATAGGTATCTTCTTCCATATCATGAAAATTACCATAAAACATAAGATTATTAGATTCTCTATTTCCGTGTTTTAGCTCTGGTCGGGTTGCTATTACTGCATAGGTGATAGATGCCAGATTGGTAAACAGTATCAACATTGCCGGGTAGATTAGATGTGGATCTCTATTTAATTGATCTAATACGGTTCCTAGAACAATAGAAAGAATCAATGCATTTATAGAGATCAAAATATTCGATTTTCTATCTATCATTGAGTTTAGGGTATATTGATTTTTAGAAAGTAATCTAAACAATGTTTCTACTCCTTTTTCTGGTCTAGGTTCTATTTTAGCCAATTTTTTCTTCAAAGCTTTTAGCTCATCTTTATCAATATTTAATTCTTGACTTAGAATCTTATCTTTTAGTTTTTCAGTTTTTTTATCACTCATAACGATATGATGTTTTAGATATTAGATATGGTTTCTACCTGAGCTCTTAATTTTGGAGTTGCTTGTACGTATGAATTATCCTGATTTTCATTTATAATCCTTGCTTTTGTAGTGTCATTAAGCTGAATCTGTATCATCTTTCTTACTTTTTTATATACTTCGAGATCTAGTATGGGTGTTATCACTTCGATTCTATGATCCAGATTACGAGTCATCCAATCTGCGGATCCGATGTACATTTTTTCTTTTCCTGCATTACAGAAAATATAAACTCTACCGTGTTCGAGAAATCGATCCACGATACTGGTAACTGTAATATGCTCGCTTTGTCCTTTGATGCCAGGTACCAAACAGCAAATTCCTCTTACGATAAGTTTTATTTGTACTCCTGCATTGTTAGCCTCGTACAGAAGATCAATCATTTTAGTGTCCTGAAGGCTGTTTAGCTTCAGAATGATGTAGGCTTCTTTTCCAGCTTTAGCTTGCTCGATTTCTACGGTGATTAATTTTCTAAAGGTGCTTCTGGTGGTAAACGGAGAGACTAATAGTTTTTTGGTTTTAGGAATTATAATGGTTCGTTCTAACAATTGAAAAACCTGATTTAATTCTGAAGTAATTTTTGGATTTGCAGTCATCAAGCCAAAATCAGTATATATTTTGGCTGTTTTTTCATTAAAATTTCCAGTACTGATATATCCATAGGCTTTAGGAATGTCTTGTTCTGTACGTTCAATATATAGTATTTTAGAATGCACTTTAATACCTGGATAGCTATATGTTACTTTGGCCCCATGTTTTTCTAAAACACTTCCCCATTGGATATTATTTTCTTCATCAAACCGTGCTTTGGTCTCAATAAAAACAAAAACATCCTTTCCGTTTTTTGCTGCTTCAAGCAATGCATCTGCCAATCCTGATTGCTTGGCAATCCTGTATAATGTAACCTTGATTTTTGTAACCTGTTTATCCACAGCAGCTTGTTTTGCTAATCGTAACAGATCATCGAATGCTTCATATGGATAATATAATAATCGATCTTTTTCAGAAATAGCCTCAAACATGCTAGAAAATTGCTGTAACGCTTCATTTGGAATAGGAGATACGGGTGGATTCGAGAGTTTTTTTTGGGTAGGGTTCGGAAATCCAAAAAAATCTTTGAAATTATGATAACGTCCTCCTTTTATAATATCAGTTTCATTAACATCCAACATTTTTTCAATAGCTGTCAAAAGGTTGGTAGGCATTGCTGCATCGATTAAAAATCGGGTAACTTGTCCTGTATCTCTATTGCCAAGAGAGTTCTTTATTTTGGTTAATAAATCTCCTGAATACTCATTGTCAATATACAACTCTGCATCTCGTGATACTTTTATAGCATAAAAAATAGAAGTCTCTTTTTGCGAATAAAATTGTGCCAGATTGTGTTTTAAAATATCATCTACAAAAGTGATATAGTGTGTATTGTTTTCTGCAGGAAGCGTAACAAATCGATTGGTGTCTGATGGAATCTTTACAATAATTAACTCTTCATCGTGCAATAATGCTGTTAGGTATAACTCTTCATTTTCAATGAATACTTTTTTGTTTTCATGTTCAATATTGATGTTTATCGTAAGTTTATTTTGTAAGTTTTCTTTATAATATTTTGTTGCATATGCTTGCTGAGATGCTGTAAAATCTTCACAACGAACTAATGCTATTCCTTCTTGTTGAAGTTCTTTAAGGATTTGATTATTAAAAATCTCTCCGAATTCCATTTGTTGTATATGGACCTGTTTTTTAATTTGTTTTAAAAGCTTATTAGGTTTAGTGATTAGCTTTTTTCTTAAAGGTTTGTCTAGATCCTTAATCTTTCTAATATCAGATACTCGTACTTTGAAAAACTCATCCAGATTGCTAGAAAAAATCGCAAGAAATTTAATACGTTCATACAGAGGATTACTGGTGTCAGCTGCTTCCTGAAGTACTCTATGATTAAAACGTAACCAGGAAAGGTCTCTGTTATAATATTTCTTTGATATTAATGACATGTTGTTGCGATTTTAAATTTTTAAGCGAACTCCTGCTCTAAAATATTTTTTGTTAGAATTACCCAATGATAGGATCCTGTCTCTATTATTATCTCTAAGATATACACTATTACTGGCGATGTATGCTGCTCTAATATAAAACTGAAAGTGCTCTAAGAAATGATATTCGTACTGTAATCCAGATAGGATCAAAGACATATTGATGCTTTCTGCGGTAACTCCATCTCCTATATCCATCCCTCGTTGGATATTTGAAGTAAAACCATCCAGTTCTACATACATTTTTAAGCGATGCTTTTCTGAGTAATGAAATTGTAGATTGGTTTTGGGAACACCTATATTATAAGACCATTTAGAATGAATCCTTCTATAGTAACTTACAAATGGCAAGGGAAAAGGAAATCCTCGATTCTCTGAATACGAAATCCCAATGATAAGACGGTTTGGTTTTTTAACATCGGTCGCTTTTTTTTTATCATTGATAAACACTAAATCTGCAGATAGGACGATATCTTCTATCGAAAGATCATCTACAGTTAAATTAGAGCTTACTCCTGGTGTTATACGAACACCCATACGCCAGTTTTTACTTATTTTGGTGGTATATCCGATATTAAAATCCAGTAGTTGAAAATCTTCTATTTTTTCATTGTCGAATGCCGCGAAGTCATTGCCAAATTTTAAATCAATATTGCTATAGTCAAGGCCTAAAAACAAATAAGTATCTTCTTTTAATTTTATAGGATAATTAAAAAGAGCTCTATATCTGTGATACTCAATGTCGGATTCTCCTTCTGGTAAAAAGGTATAATCGATTCGAGCCAGGTCAGATAATTGAGCTTTAACAACTGTTGGAAACAGAAAAATTATAAAAATATATTTTATGGTAATTTTCATGTAAAGATAAGGTTGTTAGTAGCTTGTGTGTGATCTAATTGTTAAGTTAAGCATATATCTTTTTTACCAATTTACCAATACTAAGCCCTTGTACGAGTATCGAAAAGAACACAACAACATAGGTGATATATAATATAACTTCAGAAGAAGGGTTGTCGCTTAGACTGAGCGCTAATGCCAGAGAAATTCCACCACGTAAACCTCCCCAAGTAAGTATTGTTACCGTTTTTAGGGGACTCATTTCAGAATGCTTTAATAGAGAATAGGGTACGAATACCGAAATAAATCTTGACAAGAGTACAATGAAAATGGCAATAATCCCTAAAGTTAAATGAGTAGCATCAAATTTTAACAGATGAATTGCCAAACCGATCAGCACGAACAATATGCCATTAAAAACATCGTCAAGTACCTCCCAGATTTCATTGATTAATTTTCTAGTGGCTCCTTGATTGGTTTTAATATTTAGTTTATTACCAATGATCATTCCAGCTACAACCATTGCCAATGGTCCTGATACATGGATCAAAGAAGCAAATGCGTATCCACCCATTACAATTGCCAAACTGATCATGACGCATAATTGCGGATTTTCTTTTACAGATTTAATAGATTGATACCCAATAAATCCCAGAAGTGCTCCATATAGTAAACCACCTACCGCTTCTTCTAGAAATAGTTTGCCAATTTCTAATCCTACCGAACTTTCAACTTGATGTTCTCCCATTCCTGTAAGAATTAGGATTCCAGAAAATACGACCACTCCAATTCCATCATTAAATAGTGATTCTCCTTCTATTTTTATTCCCAAACTTTTAGCAATATTGGCCTTTTTTAAGATGGCCATCACAGCAATAGGGTCTGTTGGAGAAATTAATGCACCAAAAAGCAAGGCGTGTAAAAAAGGTAATTCTATTCCGACCAATTGAGCAGCGCCAAAAGTAAGTCCTCCTACTAAAAAAGTAGAAATAAGAACTCCGAGTGTCGCAAATAAAATAATGGGCCATTTCTCTTTTGCCAGCTCATCAATATTCACATGAAGTGCTCCTGCAAATAACAAAAAACTTAAAATTCCATCTAATAATAAACTTCTAAAATCAGAATTGGCAACCATATCACAAAAGAACTGATAGAAACCAGGTGCAAAACCTTTGCTTACGGTAATAATCAGAATAGTTACTAAACTCATTAACATCAAAGCAATAGTGGTTGGCATCTTTAGCCATTTGTAGTTTACAAAACTAAAAAAAGCAGCAATAGAAAAAACAATACTGAAGGACTGTAACATAGTTTTTAAGATTTTACATTAATATATTTTCCAACAAAGACAGCAATGACAATGGCGAGATAAAACTGACCGATAATATTCATGACTAATGTGATGGATTGAGCTTGCGGAGTAAGAGGTGTAACATCACCATAACCAACCGTAGTAATACTGATAAAACTAAAGTAGTAAAAGACATATCCAGAATAATCTCCTCTAAGATGAAAAGATCCTGGATCGATAAAATGAATGGTTTCGAAAAGAATACCACCGATAATCCCTAAATAAATGAATCCTAATATAGGACCAAGAATAAATTGAAGATTTATTTTATCTATTTTCCTTAGTTGTTGTAGTAGCAAAAAACAGAAATAAGAAAACAAAAGAAATGAAGATAACAACCGAAATACATTTACCATATGCATATCAGGTTTAGAAAATTCTAACCATATAAATGCAAGTGCTATGACTCCAAGGATATACGTTCTGAGCCTTGTTTTAGCATTAGAAGCTATTAACGAACTAGCTAGAATTACCAAGGTATAATTAATCACGACTACATGAGCAGGATACATTTCTGATATTGTAGCGTGAATAGGAGTCAATAGAAAATTAAACACACTGATAAGTGCTATTAGATATTTATAGGTGTTTAATATTTCTAGTGTTTTACGCATAATTAATATATCCTAGAAGGCAGATTCAATTCCTTAATATTACTGACATCGATTCTTAATTGATACCAATCTTCTACTTGGACTACATTGCCAGTTACCAATGACGGTTTACCGACATAAGGCAATATATCTTTATGAATAGGATTTCCTTTCTGATCTGTAATCAGGTAATATTCGGAGATGTTGTTTTCATCGTTAGTTGCTAATACTGGAGGAATCCCTCCAGAAATACATAAAACTGCACAACTTCTATGAATTTTTCCTTTTCCTGGTTTCATCACTCCGAAATAACATTTGGGATCTACAATTTCTCCTTTTAGTTCCATATCGGTAACTAAAGCTTGTGTTTCGGGTAATCTTTTGGGATTTGCTTTTTCGATCAGAGTTACCTTCTCATCGCTAGTAATCTGTAAAAGTGTTTTTCCGTTATAATAGATGAGATTACCTTCTATACTCAGCATACTGCCTGATAGTTCAGATACTTCTTCTCTTATCTTTTTTAGAAATGGGTTGGCACTATATTTTCCAAAACCAATTAATAGAATATTTTTAAAAGAATTCTCATCAGTTTTAACCTTTAACATTGGATAGGGCATCTCATGATAGACTCCCATAATCTTAGTGTTTGTAGTTAGTTCAAAAGAACTGTTTTTAAAGGTGTTTTGTGAGAAAGCAAAAACAACTGCTATAATAAGAATTCCTAATAAGCCTAGTAGTACAAAGTTTTTTACTGTCTTTTTTGTTTTAGAGGAAACATTGTCAAGGTAACCAACAAAAAAATCATCTTCATTATTGTTCATAGGTATTGCTATTTAATAAGTGATAGGTGTTACCTCAGTTCCTTCTGCTAAGGCTTCTGGTAGTACATATATTTTGTTATTACTATTTTTGAGACGGTATGTCGCAACTTTTTCTGTAAATGGAGGAGGAGACTGGCCATTATGTGGCAGGTATTGATATCCGTGCCAAGGACAGGTAACACAACCATCTATTACTTTTCCTTCTCCCAATGGACCACCTTGATGTTTACATACATTAGAGATTGCAGATAGTTTATTGTCGTATTTAAATACCGCGATTCGTTCTTTACCTACAATAAATATTTTAGCTCTATCTTCAGGTATTTCATTAATATCACATACATATTCCCATCCATCTTCAATCTGTTGTGTTTTGATTTTATCAACCTTAGTTTCTTTGAATCCCGTAATCAAATGCAATGAGGCGATAGTTAAGAATCCAATGCTTAAGATTGCAATTGAAGCAATAGAAGGTTGCTGCTGAAATGCTCCCAGGAAAACATGCATAATGATCAATGCATATGCAATATATACCATCATATGTAAACGTTTCCAGGTTTTAGGTGAGAGTTTTTTTAACCAGAAATCATGGCTTGTTGCGGCCATTAGAAACAAGATGATCAATGCAAAGAAGCCCAATACCTGAAATGGAAAATTGTTCAGAGAACCATAATCCATATTAGAGGTGAAAATCGCATAAATAGGATTTGTATTTCCAAGTGAATGAAATTGAAAAATAGAAAATCCGCCATGTACCAATGCTGCCAAAAACATACTAACACCAAGATGTCTACGATTATATAATAGAGGCAAAAATCTTGTGTTAAGTCTCGCTAAAGGTCCAATTACCAAAATAATATGCAATAAAGCAACGGCTAATGTCCCAAAAGCTCTTATGATCAAAGTTTCTGGACTAGTTTCACCGTTAGTAATTATAGTAATTCCTATGAAGCATAACAGATAGATCAGCATGCTGAATCCGATCCATTTATCATAGATTTTTTTGTTTCGATTCCAAAGTACCGTTTGATAATTTACTCCCATTATAGTTCGATATTAACAATGTTGTTTTTCTTTATTTCATCATACACTCGAATACTTTTGATCGATTTATCGATTTTGAATGTATATACCCCTTTTTTGTCTAAAGTGCCTAAATACTTGCCATCCGTATTGCTGGGTGTAACACCATATACCAGAGAGGAAGCACTTTTTAAAGGTTTTTTCAGAATAAGTTGAAGTGTATTAGAGGTCTCCAGTTCTTTAATTCCAATTAAGAAACTTTCATCATCTAAAACTGTACGCTGTCCTGATGTTTCTGAAACCGTTACATCACCATCGATAAGTAGAGACTCTTTTATACTGTTAACCGATAGCACCAATAAAATTGGGATCACAATAATTAGCAATAACCAAATTATTTTATGTGTTTTTCTAAGTCCTGACGTCATGATTTTGCTCTTGATTTATTAATTATTTTCAAAAGAAGAACTGGCCAAAGACCAATTGCTCCTGGAACTAACAACAATCGAACAGTCCATTTACTATCTGCTATCAATTCGTCTATTTTAAAAGCACCTTTGATAAAAAAGTAAATCCCAAATAAAAGTCCAATGCCAAAATAGAGTCCTAAGAGGCTCGTTATAATCTTAATTACTATTTCCATATTATATTCGTTCTATTTGTTTTTTTTAGATTAAAGTTACATCTGTAATGATTTCTAATAATGCTGGGCCATCGTGATCTCTTAGTTTTTCTAATGCTGGAATCAAATCTTCTTTTTTGGTGACTTTAATTCCCAAAGCGCCACAGTTTTCAGCATATTTTGCAAAACTCACATTATGTAGTGATGTTTGCCATACATCTAATTCTGCAGCCTTTTGTTCTTTAGAAATCTTTCCTAATTCTGAGTTGTTTAGTAATACGTGTTTGATATTCATGTTGTATTTAACCAAGGTCATCATTTCACCAAGATATTGACCAAAACCACCATCACCAGATACAGACCAGATAGGTCTTTCTTTTCCTTGTGCAGCCCAAGCTCCCATCGCTGCGGGTAATGAGAAACCAATAGACCCTAAGTAACCTGACATCAAAATCGATTGGCTTTTAGGTTCGAAATAGCGCCCAAAGGAGTAGGTGTTATTACCTACATCAACCGCAATCACTGCATTTTCTGGGGTGATTTTATTCATCGCTTCGAATACGGCAATAGAGCTAATCCCTTTATCACTTTGATCTTTTAATCTATTTGTTTTTTCTTCTTTCCATATTTCCCATCGTTGTGCAATTTCAGATCTTCTGTCGATAGTATTGATATTGTTTTTGGTCTGTTCTTCGATCAATGTTAGGGTTTCAGAAATCTCACCCCAAAGCGCCGCATCTACTTTATGAAATTTACTCAATGCCGTTGGGTCATAATCTACCTGAATAATGGGTTTCTTTGGTGTGATTCCTGTATGGTTAGAGAAAGATGCGCCAAATACAATGAGTAAATCACTTTCATTCATAAACCAAGATGCAATCGGAGTTCCACTTCGTCCTAAGACACCACAACCAAGTTCATGAGCATCTGCGATCAATCCTTTTCCTTTAAAAGTGGTAATGACCGGGCATTTTAATTTGTCGGCAAAAGCCGTAATTGCTTCCATATGAAATCTTGCTCCGTGACCGACAATAATGGCTGGTTTTTTTGATTCAGAAATCATTGAAACAGCTTTTGCGACCATTTGTTTTGGAGGAGAAATATTCATAGGAGTTATTCTGCCTTCTGGAGTTTGAGCTTCTTCACCTTCAGTTTTTGGCATAAAAGCTACTTCATCAGGAAATGTAATGTGTGATACATTTCTATTGAGTAATGCGCTTTTGATAGCTAAACTCATTAATTCACTATGTTTTGAGTTTTGCTGTACAGGATGATTAAAATCTGCAACCGTTTGGAAAGCTCGAACCAAATCTACTTCCTGAAAAGCACCAGTACCCATAACTTGTGTATTCACCTGTCCCGAAAATGCTAATAGTGGAGCTCTATCTACTTTGGCATCCCACATACCTGTGAACATATTGGTAGAACCAGGTCCTGCAATTCCGAAACATACTGCTGGTTTTCCCATTAATTTACCATATGCTGAGGCAGCAAAAGCGGCTGCACCTTCATGTCTAATACCAAAAAACTGTAATTTTCCTTGCGCTTCTAATCGCATCATTGCATCAGCAACTCCGAGATTAGAGTGACCTACCATCCCGAAAACTGTGTTGACATCCCAATTGACCATGGTCTGCATCATCACATCAGAAATCGTTTCTTCGTGAGCTGGTTCTTCTGGGATTCCAACAAAAATTGCATCACCTTCTTCTTTAACTTCGAAAGTGCCTACACCATCATCATAACCTCCTGGTGGTAATCCAGTACAAGGATCGAAATCCCATCCATGCCATGGACAACGTAGTAAACCATTTTCTATAGAACCTTCTCCCAACGGACCACCTTGATGTGGACATCGATTGTCTAAAGCAGAGAATTTACCTTTAAAATGAGTGAGACAAACCCCTTGATGACCAGCGGTAACAGTTTGTACTCTTCCTTCGGGAAGTCTATCCTTATTATCCAGTACTTTATACCAAACAGTTTCTTTTTTTGAAGTCATGATTGTTTTTTATGATGTTAGCATTTATTGAGATATTGATCTTGTCTGATTTTTACAGCCTTAAACGAGTACACGATAAGGGCAATTAATCCTAATAGGGCACTAGCGATACCAGCTATGGTAATGTAAATTGTAGCATTGAAATTGGTCTCTACACTTTTATATATTCCTGAAACCAGTGCAGAAATCACAAAACATGCTACAGCTACATACAAAAAAACCATAGCACTGTTTAAAAGTTTAAGTTGTCTTAGCTTTCGTTGTATCAATTTTTCTTTTGTAGTTTCTTCTATAATCAATGTTTTAATCTCAGTACTAAGATTAACTAAAAGATTAGACGTAGATAATATCAAAAGCCCAATACCAGGTATTATTGTTGCTGGCAAATACCAATGTTCCATGGTTTTTAGTTTTTAAATATGGCAAGAGCTTCTTTAAAAAAAGTAACTCCTTGTTCTTCAGTAACTCCTTTAATTGGTAATGTGGCTCCTTTAAAACCTTCGTTACTCCAGGATCCTAAGGTTAGCTTGTTGAAACCAGTTGTGTCTATACCATCATGGCCTTTATATCCACTGATATAGAAGTAATAATCATTGTGTATTGTATCAGGAATTGCCATGCCTAAACCAATTGCAACTCCTTCCTTATTTTTGAGAGAAGAAAAAGCACCTATGTCAAAATGATGAGGCCAAATTCGAATATCTGAAGTTAACGAAGATGAGGAGATCGTTTTCTCTAAAACATGCTGCGCTAATATTCTTTGCTCTAATAATTCTTGCAAGACATCGTCTGATGGTTTCCTAAAAACAAAGTCATTGGTTATAGGATCATAAGGAAGGTCATAATGAAGCTTATAGACAAAAGGATTTTTTAATCCAAGAGTAGTGGCTAATGACTCCATCCAGGATACCACTTCTTGATGTGTTTTTCCGTCTAATAAAATGCTTAATCTAACAGTGCTGTTTGCTACCCAATGCAATGCAAAATTTAAATAATCAAATGTGATTTTACAACCTTGATCATTTAATGGCCAAGTTTCCAGATATCCTTTTTCTGAATTAAACCCCAGATTGGTATGACTATCGTCATCTTTTTTGGGTAAGAAACTTATTCCAGCAGCTGCTAGGTATTGGGCCGCAATATGTATTTGTGAACTCATAACTATAGATTTATTACATTTATACAAGTGAGGTTTTCATTGAGTCCCGCTACAGAACTAAATTTAAGTATGAATCCCTGTTGTTTTTTAATATGGATAACAGAAAGTGTTAACTGATAACTATATTATTCTGGTTATATATGCTTAGTGAACACCAGCATAATTAATACCAGTTAGTTTATGCATATCGTGATCATATGTTGATAAATCATCATGGTTAAACTTAGAAATATCATCATATCCACAAGCTCTTGCAACTACCTTAATAAGATCATTGGTTGCATTAAAGTAATTATATAATTGCTTTGCAGATGATTCTATAATCAATCGACTTCTTAATGATTCTTTTTGTGTGGCGATACCTACTGGGCAGTTATTACTTCCGCAAGCGCGCATTCCTAAACATCCAATAGCTTGTAGTGCTGAATTGGAAACAGCGATAGCATCAGCTCCCAACATCATTGCTTTTGCAAAATCTTCGGCAATCCTTAATCCTCCAGTGATAATTAAAGTAATATCTGTGGCTCCTACTTTATCAAGATATTTTCTGGCTCTTGCAAGTGCAGGAATTGTAGGGACATTAATATTATCACGTAATATAGTAGGAGCAGAGCCAGTTCCGCCGCCACGACCATCCAGAATAATATAGTCCACACCTACATCTAAGGCAAATTGAATATCTTTTTCGATATGACTGGCAGCTATTTTAAAACCAATGGGGATACCACCCGTTCGTTCACGAACTTGTTCTGCAAAGGCTTTAAAATCTTTTACTCCGTGAAAATCTGGAAAAGTAGCAGGTGAGATTGCGGTTTCTCCTTGGTTTAAACCTCTAACTTCTGCAATTTCTTTACTTACTTTAGTGCCTGGTAAATGACCACCAGTACCTGTTTTTGCACCTTGTCCACCTTTAAAATGAAATGCTTGTACTTTATCCAGTTTGTCCCAAGAAAAACCAAATTGGGCGGACGCTAACTCATAAAAATATTTAGTGTTGTTTTCTTGTTCTTGTGGTAACATTCCACCTTCTCCAGAACAAATCCCTGTTCCTGCCATTTCTGCTCCTCTGGACAATGATATTTTGGCTTCTCTGGATAGTGCTCCAAAACTCATATCACTCACAAATAGTGGAATATCCAAGCTTAAAGGTTTTTTTGCTTTAGGTCCAATAACTACTTTGGTTGCTACCTCTTCGTGATCTAATAAAGGTCTACTTGCTAATTGGGCAGGTAAAAATTGAATATCATTCCATTTAGGTAATGTATTTCTATCTACACCCATCGAGGCAGAAAACCCGTGATGTCCAAGGTTTTTTAAACCGTTTTTAGCAAGTTCTTTAATATATCCTGTGTATGGTTCTGTATCTTCTGGATGCGTATCTGCATAGGCACCTAAGTATTCCTCTCTGTTAAATGGCTGTGGTTGATTAAGGAGATAATCGTTAATTTCTGTTTCATCAACGTATAGGGTATCTCCATCGATTTTAGTACTAAACTTATGTAAGATTTCTTTGTTGTTATACTCTGAAACACCTGTGTCTACTCTGTAATCCCATCCGTGAACTCCACAAATCAGATTATGCCCATCTACATGTCCATCGGCCATTAATGCTCCTCTATGAAGACATCTCCCGTATAATACAGAGATTTCTTCATCAAACTTGACGATAACCAGATCAAGTCCATTAACTAAAGCGTGCGAAGGTTGTTTGTTTTCTAAATTACTGATCTGGGCAATTGCTACAGGTTTTTTCATGTGTTGTTTTAATTTTTTGATGTTAGTTATAAGAAGTTTATGTTGGTGTTGATCAGAGCAAATATGCTATTTGGTCTTAAAATTTTAACAAAACTTTCATCAGATGTTAGTATTATCTAAAAAGCAAATCCTAGGACAAATACTATTCTTCCTCCATCAGAACTTGCGTAATATCCCAGATTAGCTGTAAAAGAATCCAATCCGCTAATCCAGAAAGAACCTCCAGCACTGGTATGCCATTTATCTGAGGTGTCATTTTCTAACCATACTCGGCCATAATCAAATCCTCCAGTCAATCCGTATTTAAGAGGAATAAAGCTAGTCTTAAATTTACCAAGTTTAAGTCGTAAATCCATATTTTGATATAAAGAATATTTACCTACAAATCGTTCATTTCTAAATCCACGTAGCCCTTTTATACCTCCAATCTGAGCACCGTGATAAAATTCGAAATCATCTCCTAATAAAATTTCTCCTCCAATTTCGGTAGCAAATACCAAGTTTCCTTGTTTATTTAATTTGTGATCGATGTCAATTTTTGGTTCTATATAACCAAAACTATTATCACTTCCGTCGATAGCTGTTTTATAACCAGCAGTAAGCCCAATATCCATCCCTAATGTAGGGAATGCAATATCATTTTTATTTTTGAAACCGTAGGTTATTTCGGCACCAGCATACGTTTGTTGATCAAAAACATCATTAGTTATCGGAATGTTATTGACAAATCGGCCATTGGTATTTTCTAATTCGAAGGATTCTATTAAGGGTTTAAATTGAAAATACCCTCCATCTCTTCCTCTCCATATCAGCGAGATTGCAGCATTCCATTTTCTGAGTCTTACGCGATTAAAATCTAAGTCAACAACATCTTTGTCATAATCTGTTTCATTACCAAAACCAAAGAAATTCTGAGCAAAACTTGGGCTGGTATACAAACCTTCTATACCAAAATTCCAATTATGGAAAATATGAGAAAATTCACCTTTATAAGATACATCAAATCCTCCAGATCCTGTATAATAAGATGCGCTAATCGCATGTTTTTGTGTGAATGGGTTTCTTTGTATTCCATAATATGTGAAATTATCTAATACACCAACACGTAACCCATCATCTGGATTAAAGGCTATTAATGGAAGTATCTGATTAAAGTAGTATTTCTGTTTTTTATAATCATAATTATTAATGTCATAATCATCTACTAACCATTTTTTGGATCGCTTATTTACGATAGTATTGGTTTTGTTTTTATAATCATATAGCTTTATCCTTTTAGTATTTTTAAAGTTATAGGTATCGTCTTTCTTTCCACCAACGACCTTAATATCAATTAGGTTATTACCTTTTCCTTCTACATTGAATGTGTCATTACCATCTAATCCATACAACCATATTTCTTTGGTTTCTTCTTGCATGAATGTTCTATTAAGAATACCAATGTCTTTTCGATTAATTTCGATATTGGTTTGTCCATTTGGTAATCTTTTGATATTAAAAACATCATCCTTTTGCGTTCCTGCAATGACCTCAAAACTATTAAGGTGTTTGTAATATCTCTTTGCTATATCAACTATATTTGATCTTCTTCCTTTAAGTTTCTTTTTGATATCATTAATAGTCTCACCTTTCATTTCATCTGGAACATTTTCAAAAGCTTTTTCTATTACTTCGTCTGTTAAATTTTGCTGAATGTACGTGGCTTGTTTTTCCCATTTAGACCAATCTGAACCATTAATAAAGGTCATATCCAGAGGATATGGAGTTTGACTAAACCATTTAGGACTGCGCAATTGCTCATCATAGGATTGCATTTTTCTTAATCCTGGTATTGCATGCGTTAAGAAGTTAATAATTGTTCCATCAAAAACGGAGAATGCTTGATCTCTATCTCTGGGAATAGGTTTACTGACCTTTGTTCCATCTTCTTTTTCGAATAAAGCCCATCGCCATTGATCGGGATGTCTATCCCAGTCACCGATTAGCATATCAAATAATCGAGCACGAATGTAAGAAGGCTCATCTACTACAGATTTACCAGATTTGTGCACTGCTTGTAATATGTCATTGGAGCTAAGGATTTTTTGTGGTTTTCCAAAAGAAGCTAAATCACTATGACCTGATTCTACACGTTCTTCAACTAAGTATAATTCATCTCCAAAACTATCGTTAAATTCACCAAGGCCTTCTTGTTTTGGAATATAATATAAACTAGGGTTTGTATGAAATACATCAACGGCATCTGATAAGGTTCCTATGGCAAAAGGTGTATAAGGATGTGCAGTTGTATAGAAATCCAGTAAAAACCTATCAGCATAACTATCTTGTAAATCTTCTTCTACGTATTTATCTAAAAAAGCTGTAGACTGAATAAATTTTGTTGCACTTTTTCGTAATGCACGCATTACATATTGTTTTCCTTCTTTGTCAACTAACCTAAGGGAGTTGGATTGATGTCCACCACCTTTTCTAATAGGAGTCAATCCTCCTTTAAGTGTATCTAAAAAAGCAACTTTAGCTGCTACAGGTTTACTATAGTATTTTCTATAATGTTGTCCCCATAACCCTTTGTATAGTTTACTTTTTTTGGTTTCGTCAGCAGAATAGACGGATGCACTTTCTGTAGCAGAAAAACTATTTTTGGGTTTCAAGTCAAAAGAGGTTTTTACTTTTTCATTATGCAATACAGTAGTGTTAAATAGAGAAGTAGTCTTTCCATTTGTTACTGCATAATACGTGACTGCAACTTTTCCATTGGTATAGATATCTATTTTAGCATATCCATTTTTTGTACTTGTAAAATCTCCTTCTATGGCTCTTTTTACACGTTTGGTTTTTCCAATAGCACCGCTTATGATTTGCGGAACGCCATATTTATTTATGTATTGCAGGTTCTTATCTTTTCCAGAAACAAAAATTACGTTTTCATTTTGTCTAGCCATAGTAGTAATTCTATTTCTAAAATTACGGTATTGTTTGTTTTCAAAATCTTGTGTAGAAGTCCCTGCAGTATTGGCTAATAGCCCTTGTTTAGAATAGGTGTATATCGGATGATGGATGGCTATAATCTTGATTTTATCCTGCGATTTTTTGAACATGCTTTCTAACTCCAGAAAGAAAAGTGTTCTGTTCTTAATATCGCATTCTTCATTGAGATAAATATGGTTGTTCCAGTTTTCTAGATACCACTGAGAGTCAATAGTTATTAATACTACATTTTCGCTGATTTCTTTTTTCTTGATAGGACATCCATCATCTGGATAAAATTTAGCTTGACTATTTTTTTGTATAAACTTTTCTAATTTTCTAACGCCTTTGTGTCCTTTTTTAGCCCAATCATTCGTACCAGGAATGAAAATTGTATGCTCATCGAAATCGGATAATACATCTAATTGGTTTTTTAATGCTTTTGCTGAGGTATCATCAATAAATCCTTGTTCTGAAACCGAATTCCCAACAATAAGTAATTTAGAGTTGGAAGCATTTTTAGCCTCAGTTAGGATTGTGGATAAGTAATTTTGATCGGTTATTTCACCTGTATTGGAAGTAATAAAAATCGAACTTTCGATTTCTTGTCCATAGGTAATTAGCGTGCATAAAAAAGCACATAATATCCAAATGTTTTTTGCTAGTTTAGTTTGCATGAGATGAGTTTTATATGAGATCAATTAGCTAAAAAACCTCGTTTCAGTTGATATGTTTTTAATAGTATAAGCCCTGTAAAAATTGACAATGAATAATAGTATATCGGAATTTCTGCTATTATTTATTTTCCTTCCATTATTAAACATCTTGTGATTGCAAATTCGATTGCAAAAAAACAATGCTAATAATGCTTTAAGATTTTTTTTCATTCTTTTATATTCGAAATAAGATCATATTTTTTGTTCTATAGAAATTGATATATTTTGAGAGTCATAGTCGATTAAGGAGTCTTTTCTTAAGGTGCTTAGCACATTACTCACTGTCTGTCGAGAAGTATTTGTTAGGTTCGCGATATCTTTATGTGATAAAAGGTTTTTAGCAATTATTCTGGTATTTTGTTCTTCGCCAAATTCCTTGATGTAATCAATGATAAACTCTTTTATTCTTGTCGCACTATCTTTATAAAGCAGATCTTGCAATCGTCTTTCTAATTTTTTAATACGTAAGCCATATACTTTTAGAACACCGTTTTTAAGAGATTTATGTTTCTCCATGATTTGTTCCATCCTCTCAGATTCTATATAACAAACGATACAGTCTTCTAAGGCAATAGCTTGCTCTTCTGCTGCTGCCTGCTCATTGTAGAGAGATAGTTCACCAAATATGTGCCCTTTTTTTACAATATACTTGACATTATTATTACTGCTATCAATAATCTTAACGGTCCCTTTTTTAAGGAAAAAGATACTTTTTTCGTCTTCATTAAATAATTCAATAGTAGATCCTTTATCAATATTGTCCATTTCCAAGATTTCACACATGCGCATCATGGTAATTCTTCCTAATTTGTTAAACAGGTTAAAACCTTCTAGAAACCAATATTTTGTATATGTATTCAATGCAATTATGGATGGTTATGTTAAAAATACAGAATTTTAGTATAACCGATATTGGATAATTTTCCGAAAGTTACTTTAGACGACAACTATGCAATATTTGTTGTCTTAGGTAGAGGAATTGGATAGAGGTATATTACCTTTTTAGTTGATCTAATCCTAGTGTAGTTATAATTAGAATTTGCGTTGTTGGAAAGAAACTACCCTTTATTAGTAGTTTTAGTTGCTATGTGGAATTAGAAATACAAAGAAGCTATACAAAAAGTGTTTTTTCGAAGTTTAATTTTTTTGATTTTCAAAATGTCTTCGTCTTACTTCAACTAATAATCTAGTTTTTTAGAACTTTTTATATAGCTTCTTTGGCAATTGTTTTTAGTATGTGAGGTTTATTTTTTAATAAACTTTCCAGTTTTTTTGTTTTTTCCTACACTCATAATATATGCATATACACCAGGAGCAAAACGGCTTGTATTAACTGATACTTTTTCTAAACTTTTATACGATTCATTATACATGATTCTTCCAGTAGCATCTATAATACATAAGTGCCCAAATGTGTTTTTATAACTTCTATTTATATCAAAATGTATTTCGTTGACACAAGGATTTGGATAGCTCTTTATTGATAATAATGCTTCTTGTTTCGTACGAGCAAACTTACTGATACTGCTACGTACTACATTTGTGCTTCTTTCTACACCAGCATCGTTTAGGATTACATCAGTAGCTTTTTCACTAATTAGATATATAGGAACTGCAAGGAAGAATCCAGGAATTTTAGGGAATACACAAGCATCTACAACACGTAGGTTCTTAACACCTCTTACATTAAAATTACTATCTAATACATCATACCGATCTGTTCCGTCACCTATTTTACAAGTGCCGCAAGGATGGTGTCCCCATGCTTCTCTGGAAATAAAATCTGCTTTTTCTTCGAAAGAGTCGACATCTGGACCAGGCCATAGTTCTTCTTTAATAACATCGCGTACCAATCTGTTTTTCATAAGATCTCGGATGTTATCCACACCTTTTACCATAGCTTGCATATCAGAACCTTGCAGGTCTTGCGCATCCGTGAAATATTTAAAATTAATATCTGGAGTTTTTCTGGGATCGGTACTGTCGATTTTAACTTCTCCTGCGGTATTTTCTGTATGTCCTTTGAGTAGTAACCAAGTTATTTTATCATTTGATGCTTTGATATCATCACTGTATCCTGGGTAATATCCTTTAAAATCACTTAAAGCACAGAAACTGAACATATCTGGATCTGGTAGATCTGGATCTGTTCTGGTAATATTTGCAGTTAATGTCCCACTACTAGTATATGGACCTGTACCTCTATTAAATTTATTAAGACAAGCATCAAAACCTTCAGAGAAGGTACAGTCTTCTAATATAGTATCCTTTAGCGTGTAGGTCATTCCTAACTCATATCGGTCTTGTAGATTTTGACCCACACCTGGTAAATCTTCTAATACTTCGATTCCTTTGTTACGCAGTAAATTAGCATCTCCTATACCAGACAATTGTAATAACTGAGGCGTATTAAAAGCTCCTGCAGAAAGTATAACTTCTCTACCTGCTTTTACAAATACTGCTGCAGGTTGTGGCGTATTATCATCATATAATTTATCTGCTTCGTATAAATTGTTTCCTTCTAGGTATTCTACACCAATAGCTTCTTTTTGGTCATTAAATACAACCTTACTTACCAGAGCATTCGTAATGATTGTTAGGTTATCAGGATATTGCTCTTGAGTTTCCAATAAATATTCTCTTACAGTATGTCTTGTAGAGTTTCTATCCATAGTTTGAGGAATCATTACGGGACCTTCACCACCTCTTTCGAAAAATCGTCTGTTTACATCAAATGATTTTTCATCAAAGAGATAATTAAATAAGTTTTTACCATTATGATCTAGATTAGCTCTTAGAAGTCCAGCGACTGAAAAGTTATCCAGTAAGGTTCCGATATCAAAACTTTGGTAATTGGTTGGTAACCATCCGTCAATACCGTGATCTTCGCGAATTGCTTCACGGGTTAATAAATATTCACAGTTTTCTAAACGTTTAAAATATTCGCGCATATTTTCTGCTCTCCAACTTTCATCTCCTGTTAGATCAGCAATGTATTCAAAATCACTTGCATGTGGATATACCGTGATCATGGCATTTACAGCTGTTGATCCCCCAATAGTAGCTCCTCTAGGATACAAGATTCCTTTTCCAGGAACATACTTACTATCCAGTTGATCTCTATCTCCAGAATAGTGTTTTACAAAATAACTCCACGATAGATCCTCATCTTCTGAAGCAAAAGTGTGATACGCAGGAATTCTATAATTATCTGTTTTTGGATCTTTGGCACCAGCTTCAAGAACCAATACTTTAAAACCGTTTCTCGCTAGATTTGCGGCAAGTGGCCCTCCACCTGCTCCTGATCCCACTACGATATAATCATAGTCGGTGTTAGTACGGTTTTGTGTGGATTGAGAATTTAATAATTGAGGAACGACTGTACTTGCAGCAGCTATCACCGCTGTTTTTTTGGCAAATGTTCTCCTTGAGAACTTTTTAGAATTATTCATGTTTATTTGGTTGAGTTAGTTGGTTTTAAATATACCGAAATAACATAGGCTGAAGCTCCGTTTAAACCACATAAAAATTAATGTTAAAATGTTGTTTTTAACAAGTGAAAATTGCTTGAAATAATTTTAAAATTCTGATATAAAATAACTTGTATTGTGGTTGTAACTTTCAGTGTATTGAAATCACTTTGACTATTACAATTCTTCATAGGTTAAAACCCCTTTGTTTCATTCTGATTACTATTCATACTAAATAATATGTTTCCAGTTTTTATTACTGGTAATTATTAAATAGGGAATGGGAGTTACTAACTCTTTAAGTTGTTAAAATTCTATATGCCTAAAGGGAAGATTTGAGCTTCCCTTTATCAAAAAAAAGGAATTTGTAATTACTTCCCCAACATCAGAAATTCATTGCAAACTACCTCAGTGATATACCTTTTATTACCTTCATTATCATCATAACTACGGGATGTAAGCTTACCTTCGATCGCTACTTCTTGACCTTTATTTACATATTTCTCTATAATTTCTGCAGTTTTTCCCCAAGCAACAATATTGTGCCATTGGGTATCCGTAATTTTATCACCTGCTTTATTGTAGTAATAATCATTCGTAGCGATAGAAAACTTTGCTAATTTTCTTCCAGAATCCAAATTCACGATTTCTGGTTCTTGTCCTAGGTTTCCGATTAACTGTACTTTGTTTTTTAGCGTGTTCATAATTTTAATTTTTTTGACACCTGTCTATTGCAGGGATATTAAATAATTTGATAGTATCGAGTTCTTACGTTTCGACAGTGCAAACATAGATGAGGTTCCAAATCAGATACGGTTAGGAAGTGTTTATTTTCGGTTGTAAACGTTTGTAGTCGTTTGTTAAACGGATAGAAACGCTGTAAAAGGTTATTTTAGATCATAATTTCCGATGCTAAAACAATATTTGTTGATCAGTAAAAGTTGAAAAAATGAAAAGAACGCAACAGATCGCTAATCGATTCAGAGAAGTAATGCTTGATGGTGTTTGGATTGCAAATACTAATTATAGAGATCAATTGTCTAATACATCTTGGGAACAGGCTACTACCAAAATAGCTTCTTTAAATACCATAGCACTTTTGACTTTTCATGTCAATTATTATATAGAAGGAGTTGTAAAAGTATTACAAGGAGGTCCTTTAGAAATAAAGGATAAATATAGTTTTGAAGCTCCAGTTTTAGAATCTAAAGAAGATTGGGAAACATTATTAAAGACATTATGGAGTAATTCTGAAGATTTTGCCAATCTAATAGATGATATGCCTGATGAAAAACTAAATGAAATTTTTGTAGATGAAAAATATGGAACTTATCAAAGAAATATTGATGCTATGATCGAACATGGATATTATCATTTAGGACAAATAGTTTTGATAAAAAAAATGATAGTACAGAAAACGACTAAATAAGATACAATAATAAAGCACACAACAATGAATGATTCAATTATAGATATATTAAAAACAATACTAGAAAGAGACTTGATAAAATTGAGAGTTGAGATTGAGTCTTATACCAAAGAAGAAAATTTATGGATCGAAACGGATGCTATTAGTAATTGTGCAGGAAACCTTTGTTTACATCTCGTAGGGAATCTCAATACATATATAGGCGCTACATTAGGTAATACTGGATATATTAGACAAAGAGACCAAGAGTTCTCTTTAAAAAATGTTCCCAGATCTAGACTATTATCCATGATCAATGAAACTATTGTGATCGTAAAAGAAACTTTGGATGTAATTACAAAAGAAGATTTACAAAAAGAATATCCAAGAATACTTATGGATAAGAATCCTAGTACAGAGAGATTTTTGGTACATCTAACAACACATTTAACGTATCATTTAGGGCAAATAAATTATCATAGAAGATTGTTGGATGTATAAATGTAAGAGAAAGTACATTACCCGCTAGAAATGAATAAATTTTTCATTCTGAAAAGAGTAAAAACAGACTAAAATATATAAAGGTTTCTATTGTAAATAAAGCAAAACAATACATTATATTTATCATAGATTTTAAAAACACAAACTGCTGTTTTAGCTATTTGATAATGGATACACTTTTAGAAACTGAATTTGGATTTCGGAACCCAGAAATCAAGAGACTTAATGGTTATGATAACATAAATTATATTGTTAAAAATAATCTAACCAAGTATATTTTTAAAACATATACATATAACAAAGAGTTACTTGCCGTGCTTGAAGCAGAAAGTGATGCTTTACTTTATTTACATACTAAAAACGAAAATCAATTTCCAAAACCAATTCCGTTTATAAATGGAGATTTTATTAAAGTTATAGATGTAGATGGAGAAACAATCATATGTAGAATGCTTTCTTTTCTGGAAGGTCAATTTCTTGGCGATGTAGTATCTTCAGAAAAATTATTTGATTCGATAGGAGTTTTCCTTGCAGAGATGAATATTAAACTTCAAGAATTCGATAGTTATATCCTTCGGGCAAGACAATGGGAATGGGATATTCAATATGTACATTTAAATAAAAAATATTTGGATGATATTGATGATTGTAATGACAAAAATATTGTACAGTATTTTTTTAAGCAATTCGAAGAAAATGTGACTCCTATATTACCTGCCTTAAGAAAACAGGTAATTCATAATGATGGTAACGAATGGAATATCTTAATTAAGAATGAAGAGGTTTCGGGCATTATAGATTTTGGAGATTTAGCACATTCACATGTAATAAATGAGTTAGCAATAGCGATTACTTATGCTTGTTATGATAAAGAAAACCCTTTAGAATGGGCATCAATTATTCTAAAATCATATCACAATGTACTTCCGCTTGAAGAAGTAGAAATAAAAGTTTTGTATTACTTAATTGCAGCTAGGTTATGTACAAGCGTGTGCAATTCTGCCCATTCCAGAAAAATTAATCCTGATAATACCTATGCCACCGTCAGTGAGAAATCTGCCTGGAATATGCTATATAAATGGATAAGGATTAGTCCTATTAGAGCAGAAAATACTTTCAGAGAAGCTATAGGCTTTCCAAGCCTTGATTCATTATCCGTTTTCGAAGAGATCAAAAAAAGACAGGAATATCTAAGTCCTATTCTGTCATTAAGTTATGATGAACCTATTTTTATGGATCGTTCGGCATTCCAATACATGTACGATGCGTATGGAAATACTTTTTTGGATGCATATAATAATATTCCGCATGTAGGACATTCGCACCCAAAAGTAGTTGAAGCTGGGCAAAGACAGATGGCTCAACTAAATACAAATACCAGATATCTGTATGATCTGTTGCCTACCTATGCAGAAAAGTTGTTATCAAAATTCCCAAAATCCCTTAACAAGGTATTTTTTGTAAATTCTGGAAGCGCAGCTAGTGATTTGGCTTTGAGAATGGCATATGCTCATACTCAGCATAAAAATATTATGATTATGGAGCATGGGTATCACGGAAATACCCAAATGGCAATAGATATTAGTGATTATAAATTTAATAACCCAAAAGGACAAGGACAGAAAGAATATATCCTGAAAACTCAAATTCCAGATATTTATAGAGGTAAATATACAAGTGATAATGCAGGTGAATTGTATGCCAAAGAAGCTATTGAACAAATAGAAAGTTTACAGGGGTCAATTGCAGCTTTTATTACAGAACCTATTGTGGGTTGTGGAGGACAAGTTCCTTTGGCAAAAGGATACCTAAAAGAAATATATCCAGTAATTAGAAAACAAGGAGGTATCTGCATCAGTGATGAAGTTCAAACAGGTTTTGGTCGTTTGGGAGATCACTTTTGGGGATTTGAAGCACAAGATGTTGTCCCAGATATGGTAATTGTAGGAAAGCCAATTGCAAATGGACATCCGATGGGTGCAGTTATAACGACTACAGAAATCGCTGAATCTTTTGGTAAAGGAGTAGAGTTTTTTAGTTCTTTTGGAGGCAATCCAGTCTCTTGTGCAATAGGATTATCAGTGTTGGAAGTGATTGAAGAAGAAAAATTACAAGAGCAAGCACGAATTGTTGGAACATACTATAAATCACTTTTAGCAGAACTTCAACAAAAATATGATTGTATTGGAGATGTAAGAGGATCTGGTTTGTTTTTAGGGATCGAGATCATAAAAAGCAAAAATCGTAAAACCGATAGAGCGTTAGCACATCACATTAAAAATGAGTTACGAAATAAATTCATACTGGTCAGTACCGATGGACCTGATGATAGCGTGATAAAAACAAAACCACCCTTATGTTTTACAAAAGAAAATGCCAAAGAGGTCGTAGATGCATTGGATGAGGTATTAGAAGAGTATTACAGTATAAATTAATGATTGTTATAAAATTGTTTAGAAGTAATTAATGAGTTTGAAAACGAAAATATTGATTATTGTCATTCTTTTAACTATAAGTTGCAAGCAAACCGAAGATGATACTATTACGATTGCAACAGCAGCTAATATGCAGTTTCCAATAGAAGCAATTTCAGAAGCATTTACTACCCATACTGGCATAAAAAACGACCTGATTATTGGCTCTTCAGGTAAATTAACTGCACAAATTAAAGAAGGTGCGCCATATGATATTTTTGTTTCTGCAAATATGAAATATCCCGAAGAAATTTACAGAAGTGGTTTAGCAGTTCGTCCTCCTGAAATTTATGGGTATGGCCAGTTAGTATTATGGTCAATGCATGATAGCATTCAACCTTTTGTTACTTTGCTTGCTAATGAAAATATACATCATATTGCTATAGCCAACCCTAAAACAGCACCCTATGGAGAAGCAGCTATAGAAGTGTTAAAACATTATAGGATATATGATACTATAAAAGAGAAATTAGTATATGGCGAGAGTATTGCTCAGACCAATCAATTTATTATGTCTAAGTCTTCAGAAATTGGTTTTACCGCAAAATCTATAGTGCTATCTCCAAGAATGAAAGGAAAAGGAAATTGGGTAGCATTGGATAAAAAAGTATATCAGCAAATCGATCAAGGAGTGGTTATGATTAAACAGAAAAATCGGAATGGTAAAAATGCGCAACAGTTTTATGATTTTCTTTTTTCTAAAGAAGCTAAAAAAATATTAGAAGATTTCGGATATTTAGTAGCTGAATAATGAATATTTTCTCTGGACACATATCAGAAATAGAAGTAAATGGAAGCTTATCAATGGTTTCAGTTCAAATAAATAAGCATATTGAACTAAAAACAATTGTAGTAGAAACTCCCGATACAGCTGCTTACTTACGGAAGGGAAACTCGGTAGATATTTTGTTTAAAGAAACAGAAGTGATCATAGCAAAACAAGATAATCTGTTGATTAGCATACAAAACAAAATTGAAGGTACTATACAGGAGATCGAAAAAGGAATGTTGTTAAGTAAATTAATGGTGAGTACCCAAATAGGTGAGGTGATTGCCATTCTTTCAACAGAAGCTGTGGATAGACTTCTGCTAATAGAAGATGAAAAAGTTTGTGTTATGATTCAGACAAACGAAATTATGATTTCAGGATGATAGATTGGGGTCCAATTATATTAACCGCTAAACTTGCACTAGTGACTACATTGATTCTTCTTTTAGTTTCAATTCCGCTTGCATATTGGTTGGCATATTCTAAATCAAGAATAAAACCTGTAGTAGAAACCTTGGTGAGTATGCCTTTAGTATTACCACCTACCGTATTGGGGTTTTATTTATTAATGGCATTTAGTCCAGGTAATGCATTTGGTAGTTGGTTACAGGACTGGTTTGGTATTCGATTAATTTTTTCGTTTTCAGGACTGGTGATCGGATCAGTTATTTATAGTTTGCCATTTATGGTGAACCCAATCCAATCAGGATTGTCTGGTTTGCCAGTTGCACTTTCAGAAGCCTCGTATGTATTGGGTAAATCCAAAATTAAAACGTTATTCAAAGTATTGCTACCCAACATAAAACCATCATTGTTAACAGGAATTGTATTGGCTTTTGCACATACAGTAGGTGAGTTTGGAGTAGTACTGATGATTGGGGGCAATATTCCTGAGAAAACCAAAGTAGTTTCTATTGCTATTTATGATGAGGTAGAAGCACTAAACTATGCACATGCAAATGCCTACTCAATGATTTTATTTGTGATAACCTTTGTGGTATTATTATCAGTATACTTAATTAATGGAGGATATCTAAAACGATTCTGGAGATGATAGAGGCCAATATCCATAAAACACTTAGTACCGCAAGTGGAAACATGTTACTTGATATTCAACTGAGTATCAAGAAAGGGCAATGTATTACCTTATACGGACCTTCTGGTGCTGGAAAAACATCGGTACTTAGGATGTTAGCTGGGTTATTATCCGCAGATAAAGGACAAATTGTAGTAGACGATAAGACGTGGTTACATACAGAAAAAAGGATCAATTGTACTCCACAACAACGTAGAATAGGATATGTTTTTCAGGAGTATGCTTTGTTTCCTAATATGACTGTTCGAGAAAACCTGGAATTTGCATTAGAAAAGGGTCAGGATAAGAATATTATCGAAGAACTTATAGAGATCATAGAATTAAAGGAACTACAAGATAGAAAACCGACCACCTTGTCTGGAGGTCAGCAGCAAAGAGTAGCTTTAGCACGTGCCTTGGTGCGTAAACCTAAAGTGCTATTGTTAGATGAACCACTTTCTGCTTTGGATATTAAAATGCGCAGCAAACTGCAAGATTATATTCTAAAAGTACATCGACAATACAAACTAACTACAATTTTGGTAAGTCATGATGTAGGAGAAATTGTCAAGATGTCTGATGAAGTGTATTGTATTGAGGATGGAAAAATAAGTAAACAAGGCAATCCATCCACAATATTTACGAATGACCAACTTAGCGGAAAGTTTCAATTTACGGGAGAAGTAATTGCTATTGTAAAAGAAGGAGTAGTGTATATTGTAACTGTGCTTATAGGTAGCAATGTTGTAAAAGTTATTGCACAAAAATCAGAAATTAAGCATTTGGAAATAGGAAGTAAAGTAATTGTTGCATCTAAAGCCTTTAATCCGATACTTCTAAAAATTGAAAAATAAAATGAAGGTTCAAAAAGTTGAAATTCCCAGTGTTTCACTATTAGCAGAAACTAAGGTGGACTATGTTGACAGCTTTAAATCAGAATATACGGATAAAGAAGGAGATGTTGATATTCTTTCAATTTCAAGAGCTTTTTTCTCGACTTCTCCAGAATGGATAGAAAAACTGTTTGCATTAAGAAATAAAATTGTTTCGATTTTTGGCCTCAAAACTGGAGACAAAGTAAAGAGTAGGATGCAGTTAATAGATAATTTTAAAGGAGAGGTTGGTGAACGACTAGGAATCTTTAAAGTTTTTGATAAAACTGAAAATGAAATTATTTTGGGAGAAGATGATCGTCATCTTAATTTTAGAGTTTCTCTATTGTTAATGAAACAAGTTCAAGAAGGAGATAAAAGCCTATTCATCTCTACAACAGTAAAATTTAATAATTGGTTTGGGCGATTATATTTTTTGCCTGTAAAACCATTTCATACATTGATTGTTCCCACAATGCTAAAAAGTGTGATTAAAGAAATAGAGAAATAAGGAGTTATAAAAGCAGTTGATCAGAATTGGTAATCGAATTGCCTTTATACACTAGTTTCCAACCCAAAGAATTAGTCAGTATATATATTTTCTGTAACTCGCTAATTAATCGATTCTCGGCATTAGACTTTAAGGTAGATGCTTCTATTTTTTTATTGAGCTGTTGTATTACTTCTTTCTGAATTAGATTGTGGTCTTCAGGATTAAATTGATTAAAAAAATCTTCCTCTAGATCATGATATTTTATGTCTGGATGAATATTAATTTCAGCTTCGGGAATATTAGTAATCGTTAAAGTTTTGGTAGTTTCGTCGATTGCGTGTTCAATTTTACTTAAATCATAAGAAACGGTTACACCAGCGTTAACCACAACAATTGCTTTTTTCTCTGCAGTAAGGATATCCAAATAATATTTTTTAGCATCTTTATAGGTAATGACTTCAGAAAAATGTCCTTCAGTAACCACAAGTTTGCCTACATTTTTTATTTGATCTAAAATAAGATCTGAAGACTGTATTTCAGTTTTTTGAGTTTGAAATTGATTAATAAAATAATTAATACCTAAGACAATGAATGCAGCAAGCAATGCACCTAGAAGAAAATTACGCATACCTTTATGGGTCAAGTTTCTATAAATGTACATAAAAATATTAAACCTTTTTATTTTTCAAGAGTCCTATACTTATGAGAAAAATACACCTATTATCCTTTGTTTGTATAATATCAATAGTATCATGTAAAAGTGATGATACTATTTCAGAAGAGATCAGTAATCCAGAAACAAGTCAACCTAACATTTTGCTAATTATAGCAGATGATATGGGATTGGATGCTACTCCTGGATTTAGTGAAGGTATTATAAAACCAAACATGCCAAATCTGGAATCTTTTATTGCTAATGGAGTACGATTTAATAATCTTTGGTCAGCCCCTACCTGTTCACCAACAAGGGCAACGATACTCACTGGAAAGTATGGAGTACAAACTGGAGTTTTGGCAGTAGGGGATGAAATATCAACTGCAGAAACATCCCTTCAATCGTATCTAAATGATAACACTTCTGACGCATATAGTCATGCGATTATAGGCAAATGGCACTTGTCTAACGACCCAATGAGTCCTTCTAATATGGGAATTGATTATTATGCTGGTGTACTTGGTGGTGGTGTGCAATCTTATTGGAATTGGAATCTAACAGAGAATGGAGTGAATACAACATCAACAACATATACGACTACAAAATTTACAGATCTAGCTATCGATTGGGTTGATGCACAAGAAAAACCGTGGTTCCTGTGGTTGGCGTTTAATGCACCACATACCCCTTTTCATTTACCGCCAACAGCGTTACATTCTCAAGGAGATTTACCTACTGATCAAGCATCTATAGATGCGAACCCAACACCATATTATATGGCTGCTATAGAAGCTATGGATTCAGAAATTGGTCGTCTATTAAGTTCGTTTTCTGAAGAAGAACGTGCCAATACTGTAATAATTTTTATTGGGGATAATGGAACTCCTAATCAAGTGGCTCAATCTCCATATAATTCTAATCGTGTTAAAGGAAGCCTTTATCAAGGAGGAGTTAATGTACCTATGATTGTTTCGGGATATGGAGTGGATAGAAGTAATCAGGTAGAACAAGGGATGATTAATACTACCGACTTATTTGCAACAATTGCTGATATTGCTAATTCGGGAACTACAAGTGTACATAATAGTGTAAGTTTTAAACCTTTGTTAGTAGATACATCTGCAGAAAAAAGAGCATTTATATATAGTGAGATCGATGGGCAAAATAATAACGGATATGCAATACGTAATGAAACCTATAAATTAATTGTTTTTAATGATCGTACCGAAAGAATGTATCATCTAATAGAAGATCCATATGAAAGTACAAATCTATTAAATGGTACCTTATCTAATACTGAATCCATTGCAAAATCCGATTTAGAACAAAAGGCACTAGAAATAAGACAATAAAAAAAGCCTCTCCAAAAAAGGAAAGGCTTCAGTTTTCTATATTAGAATAATTATCTCGCTTGTGGAGGATATTTTTCTAATATCGCAGTTACAATTTGGTTCATTTTTTCTTGCTTTCTGTCTACATTTTTGGTTAAAGCGGCGGTTCCCATACCTTGCCAAATTAATTCTTTTTTGGATGCATCGATCAGATCAATATATAATGTGCCTTCTGTAGTTCTGGAAACTGTATTCTGTCCAGCTCCCCAAAACCAAGGATTCCAACCCCATCCGTAACCAAATCCAAAATTATTTTGGTACACATTTACGTTTTCTTTAGTCTTGGTAAAAATACTTACTAATACATCAGGGTTTTCGGATTTAGAAAACCCTTTAGCGGCCATGTCTGCTTCGATCGCACGTAAAATACGTTTTTTGTCTAGATCGCTAATTTCGGCTTTGTCAATTCCTGGCTTAAAAAAGGCGTAGCTTTTATAACCATCAAAATTCGCTTGCTTGTCATAATCAGAAGCTACTCTAACACTAGAACAGGAGCTAAGGGTTATGATAAGAATTAATGATAAAAGAGAGAAAAATTTCATAGTCCTGGATTTTTTATGTTTAACAATCGTTTTTTTGATAAAATACGCACAACAATCATACCATGAGTACTATAGGAATTACTTCTTAGTATATTTATTTGTTTTTTTATCATAGCCATAAGGACAATGCCTACAGCCACTTTCACAACAATATCCTCTTTTTAGATGATATTGTTCTGTAAAACATCGATACCCTTCTGGAGTAAGATAATAGTCTCCTTCTTCGGGTTTTAGTATTTTTTTTTGGTTGCTCATCTGTACAAAAATACTATCTTGCAAGAAGATGCCAATTGTAGTTAACAAATATTTGATAGGTCGCCATTTTGTGGGAATTGCATTTTGGCCATTTATAGTGATTAAAAATCATCATCTTAAAAATGATGAGATTTTTATAAATCACGAAAAAATTCATTTAAAACAGCAACTGGAGTTACTAGTAATCCCCTTTTATTTTATATATCTTTTAGAGTATATTATTAGATTATTTCAATATAAGAATTCACAGGAAGCGTATCGTAACATTTCTTTTGAACGTGAAGCATATGAGATGGAAGCAGAACTTTCTTATCTGAAGCATCGAAAACTGTGGAGTTTTATTAAGTATCTGTAAATAAAGAGAAAAACCTGCCAGAAATGTGTTCAAGCAGGTAATTCATGCAATCGTTATGGGACAAAATTAATAATGCGTGGTTTTAACACCATAAATTCTCACTTTGGATGTAGCAGATTTATCCTTATTCCAATTAAAATAATTCCCAGTTTTAAAATAATTGTCATAGTCATAACCATTTCCTTTATAGTCATACTGGGTTTTATATCCTGTATTAATTCCTCGATCAGAACAATATAACTTGGTACGTAATTTTCCGCTTTTGATTTCTAGATAGATGGTAAATATAGAATCCCCAACGTATCCAAGATCTTTTTTTACGATGTATTTACTAGTCCAATTTGATCCACTCGTAGGTTTTACGTAATATTCTAATTTGATCATTCCATTATCCCAGGCTACTTTTACAGTAGCTGGACTATTGCCACCATATCCGTGTATCTGAGCTACAAAAGTTCTTTTGTTACCTCCAATAGATTCTACTCTTAATTTGGATTCCATTTTATGATATCCTGAAGACATGGACCAATTATCAGATGTAGATTGATTACCTCTCCAATACTCTCTCAATTCAGTTCTACAATATTTTCCTTTATTCGTACCGTATTGTCCAGATGTGGTATATCCAGTAAATTTAGTTTTGAAAGTATAACTTCCGTTACTATTTTTCCATACGTAGTCATCTTCAGAACTAGTAAAATTTGCGTCTTCAAGATCTTTATAGTAAATGGAGGTAGCTTTTCCATCACCACGATTGATTGGTACAGATAAGTACCAGTTTTTCCATGTAAAATCTCCAGTAGATAATTTTTGATCAATATCATCTTTAATTTCTTCGGCTTCTGGAGATAGCTCTTCGGTAAGGTCATTAGTACAACTAGAGGACGAGTACATAAAAAATAAGATGAATATAGTGTAGCAAAATTTGGAAAGCGTACTTTTTTTCATGGTAGTATTATTTTAGGGATTGGTTGACCAATTTATAAAAATAATTGCTAAAAAATCAATTATTCTCTAATAAATTGCCAAAAAAATGATGATTTAATAATTTTTAAAGAGTTTTTTGGAATCATCAATATTCTGTAAACTACTGTAAATACAAAGCATGGCGTAGTTTAATTACGGGGAAAACGTAAATCTCTAAAAATTAATGTTTTATGAAAAATATATCTAGGTTTATTATTTTTTATCCTGTTTTTCAACTAGATTTTACACGCTGTTTGTAAAAAAAACGTCAGATTTGCTTTAAGATTTTTGTAAAATGCTCGGTTTCATTCATTTTTTTAAAATGCTTATCCCTAAAATTTATTACGCCTACATAGCATTAATAATCGTAGTTTTGTGAAACTTCCTATAAAACGATTACATGCATTTTTTTTCTTCTGAAGTTCAAGCATCAAAAAATGAAGAAATAACACATCCTATTCTGGATGCTGCTAATATTTCATTGCATATTAAACGTGAAGATCAGATTCATAAATATGTTTCTGGGAATAAGTTTAGAAAACTAAAATATAACCTGATAGAAGCTAAAAGATTAGGATTTGATAAAATTCTTACGTTTGGAGGAGCCTATAGTAATCATATTGCAGCCACGGCATCAGCTGGAAGAATAATCGGTTTGCAAACTATTGGAATAATCAGAGGAGAAGAACTAGCAAATGATCTCGATTACACCTTATCAGAAAATGAAACGTTAAGGTTTGCTTCGGATAGCGGAATGAAATTGAAATTTATTAGTAGAGCTGCCTATAAAGAGAAATCTTCTTCCTCTTTGTTAGAGCATTTAAAAACGGAATTTGGTTTGTTTTATACTATTCCCGAAGGAGGAACTAATAATTTTGCTGTAAAAGGATGTGAAGAAATTCTAACTACCCAAGATGAACTGTTTGACTATATCTGCTGTGCAGTGGGAACAGGAGGAACTATTTCAGGGATTATTAACGCAAGTATGGCACATCAGCAAGTACTTGGTTTTCCTGCCTTAAAGGGAGATTTTCTTTCTAAAGAAATTAAAAAATATACGAATCATTCTAATTGGGAACTTATTGAAAAGTATCATTTTGGAGGATATGGCAAAATAAATATAGATCTAATTGAGTTTATAAATACATTTAGGAATGATCAAGGAACTGCTTTGGATCCTATCTATACAGGAAAGATGATGTATGGACTTTTTGATATGATACGGAGCGGTATTTTTAAAAAAAATACTCGTATTTTAGCCGTTCATACCGGTGGATTACAAGGTATTTCGGGGATGAATAAGAGATTAAATAAGAAGAAACTTCCCCTTATTACAATTTGATATGAACATGAGGAAAATTATTTTGTTGTTTTGTGTCGCAACGCTTTTAGTAGCGTGTGGAGGTTCTAAAAAAGCAACAACATCAACAAGAAAAACAACGCCTTCTCCAAGAAAGACTGTCGTAAGTAGAGAAGTAAAAACTATAGAGGAACCAAAAGAAGAACCCAAAAAACCATTAGCTGCTGTTTCATATAAAGAGAAAGTTCAGAATTATATTTTTGAATATGTGAACATTGCAAAACATGAGATGAAAGAATATGGGATTCCGGCTAGTATTACTTTGGCTCAAGGGATTCTGGAATCTGGAGCAGGTTATGGAGAATTGACAGGAAAGGCGAACAATCATTTTGGAATCAAATGCCACGATTGGACGGGAGAAAGAGTATATCACGATGATGATCGCTCTCAAGAATGTTTTAGAAAATATGAAAAAGCAAGTCACTCGTTTAGAGATCATTCCTTGTTTTTAAAAAATAGAAAACGATACGCAAAATTATTTACATATAAACAAGACGATTATAAATCTTGGGCATATGGATTGCGAGCTGCTGGTTATGCTACCGATAAAAAATATCCTGCTAAGTTGATAAGTATTATCGAAAGATATCAACTGTATAACTACGATATAGAAGTTTTAGGAAAAACCTATGTTGCCGAAAAACCGAAAAATAATAAACCTCCTTCAATAGAAAATGGCGAATATGTAGTAAAAAAAGGAGATACACTATACTCTATATCTAGAAGATATAATCTTAAAGTTTCTGAACTTAAAGCTTATAATAACCTAAAAGATAATGCAATCGCTATCGGACAAGTTTTAAAAATAAGTCCTGATGATGATTCTGATGAATTTTAAATTTCAATATGATTTATAAAAGAAGTAGTGCTCTGTTTGCAGAAGCTCAAAAAGTAATTCCAGGAGGAGTTAACTCGCCAGTTCGTGCTTTTAAAGCAGTAGGAGGAGATCCAATTTTTGTAAAAGAAGCTAAAGGAGCTTATTTATATGATGAAGACGGAAACCGTTTGATAGATTATATCAATTCTTGGGGGCCTATGATTTTGGGTCATGCACATCCACCTGTTGTGAATGCAGTAGTAGAAAAAGCAAAAAAAGGAACCAGTTTTGGAATGCCAACAGAGATTGAAACTCAAATTGCTGAACTAGCGGTTGCAATGGTACCAAATATAGACAAAATAAGGTTTGTTAATTCAGGTACAGAAGCTTGTATGAGTGCCGTACGATTAGCTCGTGGATTTACTAAAAAAGATAAAATTATCAAATTTGCAGGATGCTATCACGGGCATAGTGATTCTTTTTTGATACAAGCTGGTAGTGGAGCAGTAACCTTTGGAAGTCCTAATAGTCCTGGTGTTACAGAAGGTACCGCAAAAGATACATTGTTGGCCAGATATAATGACCTTGAAAATGTAGAACGTATTATAGCATCTAACAAAGGAGAGATTGCCTGTATTATTATAGAACCAGTAGCTGGTAATATGGGATGTATTCCTCCAGTAAAAGGTTTTTTGGAAGGATTAAGATCCCTTTGTGATGCCAATGACATTCTATTGATTTTCGATGAGGTAATGACTGGTTTTCGATTGGCAAAAGGAGGCGCACAAGAACTATTAGGGATTAATGCTGATATCGTAACCTTTGGTAAGGTAATTGGTGGTGGTCTTCCAGTTGGTGCTTTTGCTGCCAGAGAAGAAATTATGAATCATTTAGCTCCTTTGGGACCTGTTTATCAAGCTGGAACCTTAAGTGGTAATCCCTTAGCTATGGCTGCTGGATTGGCTATGCTTACCGAGTTACATAATAATGCTGATATTTTTGATAGTATTGCTAAAAAAACCGAATACCTTCATCAAGGGATCACTAAGGTATTGACAGAAAAAAATGTTGTACATACAATCAATAGGGTAGGATCTATGATATCGGTGCATTTTTCTGAAGATCCAGTAATAGATTTCGAAAGTGCTGCATTAGGTAACAATGATTCCTTTAAGAAGTTCTTTCATGGACTGTTAGATCAAGGAATTTATATAGCACCAAGTGCCTTTGAAACATGGTTTATTACAGAAGCACTCACATATGAAGATTTAGATGATACTATAAAAGCGATTTCAATTACTGCAGAAAACTTATAACAAACAAAAACGCCGATCAAATTTGATCGGCGTTTTTGTTTGCAAAGTATGCTATCTTAAGTTCTACCTTGTCTAGTCTCTTTATAATAGATCTTATATTGCTCAGGTCTTAGTATTTTTTTCATTTGATCATCTAAAGTCCCTTTTTTACTAATTGCTTTAGAATTTTCAGACTTGGCATTGTTTTTTCTTTTTTCAAACACCTGATAAATAGCTGATTGCTGTTGTTTAGATAAGCCTAACATACTAGTGAGTTCATCTGTGATTTCTTGAGTGGTACCAGAAATCTGATGATGACTTTTAGCTAATGTCTTTTTTTGGGCTACAGCCGATACGGATGTTAAAAGTAACATTCCGATACATAGGGTTATAATATTCTTGTTCATGTTTGGAGCATTTTTAAAGTATTTCAAAAAATAGAAATACTCTGGTAATCTTGTAAAAGTACTATTTTTTCTTTGAAGATAAAAAACCTAACCATTTGCGATCATGAATATCTCAATGATATCTTATAATTTTGGAGATTACTTATCTATAAGATTGGATCATTATTTTACGATGCTTTAGGCAATGTAATGCAAAAAGTACTTCCTTGTCCATAAATACTTTTTACCATAATTTTACCTTTATTAAGCTCTATGAGTTCTTTGCAAATTCTTAGACCAAGTCCAGTTCCTGTTTCTTGCCCTGTTCCTTCTGTGGTAAAGTGATCTTCTGCAAAGAGTTTATGTAAATTTTCTTTGGGAATACCTACTCCAGTATCTTCAAAACAAATCTCATAATGTTTTTCTTTTTCATGAGAAAGCAGTGTTATAGAATCTCCTGGATTACAAAATTTAATAGCATTAGCGATTAAGTTTTGAGATACAATAGAAAACATATCCTTATCTGCAAAAACCATAGTAGGATCTAACTTATTATTGAGTTTAATATCTTTAATTTCTGCTTTAGGTTCAAAAAAAGTGAACTTACTACTAATTACGTCATTGATATTAAACTCGATAGGTTTTGGATTCAATTCTTTCATTTGTGATTTTGACCAGTTCAAGAGATTATTCAACATGATCGAGGTCTGATGGGTTCTGTTAGCCAATAGCGGAACAATTTCCTGAAACTCTTCTGTAGAGATGGCATCTTCTTTTAATAAATTTAATGTCCCGTCCAGTCCGTGAATTTCATTTTTAAGATCATGAGAGATGATTGAAAACAACTTGTTTTTGACCTGATTAGATTCATTTAGTTCTTTAATGTATCTTTTTCTTTCTTTACGGGATTTAGCAATAACAATAAGTAGAATGGATATGATTATAGAAATGGCTAAACTTATAAAGGTGAATATTCTGTACCTAAATAATGATTCTTTTGTTTGTATCTCTCTCTTTTCTTGTTCATCAATTCGATTTAGCTGTTCTATTTCGGATTTAAAACGAGCTTCGGTCTGTGTTATTTTTTCTGTAGTTTCTTCAGATGAATTCTGATCTGCTAATTCTTGATATTTCTTTTGCCAGGCAAACGCTCCTTCAAAGTTTCCTCTTGCAGAATCCAAAGTTGCTGCGTGCTGGTAGTTACTAAGAAGTAACGGAGGAGTTTTTAATTTCATTAATTCAACACGTGCTTCGGCTAGTAATTCCTCAGCCTGATCATATTTTTGGGTTTTGATAGCAATAAGCCCTAATTGTTGCTTAACATTGGCTGATAGTTTTTTATTCTGGCTTTTTTCTGCGGAGATATAAGAAGAGTCATAATACTTTGTAGCCTTATTATATTCCTTATTGGTATACGCTAATGAGCCTAACCTGTTGTATGCTAATGCCGTACTGGTAGAGTTCTTGTTTTTTTTGCTGATTTCTAAAGATTCCTCTAGTAATGTTTTAGCATTATCAAGTTTATTAAGTTCGATATATAAAAGCGCCAAGTTATTAAGAGATGCTCCCAGTTTAGAAGAATTGTTTTTTCTTTTTAAGTCAATAGATTTTTTATAAAATTCTTGAGCAAGTTCTATATTTTCTATATCAGAATATATATTGGCCAGATTATTATATGTACTGGATAATACTACACTATCCTTGACTCTTTCAAAATATAGATTGGCTTCTAAAATATAATTAATAGCACTTTCTGCATTGCCACGACCTTGTTCTATGGTAGATTTGTTATTGTTAATGATCGCTAGACCTCTAGGATGATTTGCGATATTATAATATACGATTGCTTTATCATAATTATGAAATGCTTTTATGTGTTTATGAGTAAGGTTGTACACATTTCCAATTTGCGTATATAAGTCGCCTATTCCTTTATGATATTTTATGGATTTAGAAGCGTTCAATAATTTATCTTGATAGGATAATGCGGTTTCATAATCTTCATGAATCCAGAGTTTTCTGAAATGTTTCATGGCAATATCAAAACCGATAGAATCTTTTGGGGTTTTGATCGTAGGAAGTATACTGTCTATCGATTTTTGTTGCGAAAAACAACAGGAACTCCATAGCACATACAAGCATATAATAAAAGTAGTTTTTCTCATTCGTTTTATTTGGGGAAACGGATTAAATGCAATTTGAGTCCGCAAAATACATACAATTATCGAAAAACACACTTACTTGTAGTCTTATTCCTTCAATATCATTTGATTTTTCCTGATTTTTAACATAATCACCCTGTTTTTAATGATTTTTGACGATAAAATATATGATTAAAATATTATGAAAAAGAAAATATTACATGATAACTTATTGATTATGATATGTTAAACGGCATCTTTTTTTAAAGAATAAAATATCAAAATAGCACATTAATTATTGGTTTTTGAATCTTCTTATTGGTTCCTAAATCGAAAGCAATGTTTTTCATGAATATGAAGATTTATTTTGTTTACTAAGGATTATATGATATCGAATGCGAAAATAAAGTGTGTAGATTTAAAAAATGCTCATAGATTATACTTTATAGTACTTTTTGCCCAACTATTGAATTACCATTTTTATTTACAGAAGGGATCATGATATTGAGATAAAAGATAGTATGTGTTACATCATTTTGGCTAATATCTCTTTCATCATTTTAGCAGCCAAAAATGCCGTCATGTTCTGAAAGTCTCTATTCGGGTTATATTCAACGATATCTGCACCTATTACTTCTGTATTTATATTTTGAATTAATTCGATAACTTGTCTCGAAGATAATCCTCCTGGTTCATGATGTGAAACTCCTGGAGCAAAAGCAGGATCGAACCCGTCCATATCAAGAGAGATATATAGAGGGTTTTCGAATTTTGGAATTTTAGAAAGATTTAAATCCTTCATTTGATGTATTTCTACATTAAATTTATCTGCTTGTTCAGTTTGGTGGGTATTTAACGTTCTGATCCCAACTTGCACTAATCTAGACGCAAATCCATTTTCCATGATTCGTGCAAATGGGCAGGCGTGAGAGTATGGATCTCCTTCAAAATTATCGTATAAATCTGCATGAGCGTCTATTTGAAGAATATCTAAGATTGGATATTTTTTAGAATGGGCTTTAATAATGGGAAAAGTAATTGAATGATCACCACCAAGCGTAAATATTTTTTGATTTGTATCAAGGTGGTTTGTAGTTATCTTTTCAATATCAAAATATTCCGAAATTTCGTAATCCCCTTTATCTGTGATATTCGAGTTTTCTATAGACGTTCCATTTTCGGCGAATAAATTGATAGAACCAGAATGTAATGCCTTTCTTATTAATGGAGGAGCAAGTTTTGGTCCTTGTTGAAAAGACGATTTTTCATCAAACTGGATTCCCTGAATGATTATTTTGTTCATGTTATAAAACGTATAAAGTAATTGTCATAGTAAATAAAGCCTGATTGTTTTGTAATATGGAATTTTTGCTTGTGAATGCTTTTTTATTTACTGGCTTTGATTCTCTGTTTTTTTTGGGAAAAATAATCCTTGTAGGTAGAGGCAGTGTTAAGCTTTTCTAAGGATCTTCTCCATTTTTCTACCTCTTGCCAATTCTTCTATCAACTTGTCCAGATATCTTCCTTTTTTTGTTAATGGAGTTTCAATTTCTTCAATCCTATATCCACAAATTACTCCTTTAATTAGATGAGCATTTGGATTCAATTTTGCGTTTGCAAAGAATGTTTCAAAAGTCACTTTCTCATCAATTAGCTCTTGCAGTTTTTTATCATCGAAACCAGTTAACCATTCTATTACTTGATGTAACTCTTCTTTTGTTCTTCCATTTTTTTCTACTTTGGTAACATAATGAGGATACACAGAAGCAAAGGTCATTTTAGCTACTCGCGCATCGTGTTCTGGTGTTGTTTTCATGTCGTTTGTTGTTGATATTTCCTCCTTTAAAAATAAGTTATTTTGTGTTTCTTATCTAATATTTCCTCTATCGTTTTAGTTTCTTAAACTATTATTTATTCATTTTTCTTTTTTTTTCCACTTTTCCCAATTGGGAGATTCTTTTCGCCATAATGGGAGCGCCTCTATGTCTAATTGATGACTAGGAAATTGTACATACCATGTTGTAGCAGTATATCTATCTGTTCCACCACCTGCGATCGTATCCTGAAAATAATTTGTCATAAAACCAGTTGAATATCCATTTGTCCCAGAAATTTTGGTCCAGTGATTTTGTGTCCTGAATCTGATTTTGAGTGAATCACCATCAATCCGTGGTGCCTGACCAACAATAGTATTGATTTGTGCAAAAACTTCTTCTCCTTGAAAAATGGTTAAAAAATCGGCGGTAGCTACATGTTCTACACGATTACTTCCCCAGCCAATTCTAACGGGGTAGCCTAATCGTACTGCATCAATCAGCTTTGATTTATCTCCAAAAGTTACTTGTCCATTCTCATCATTTCGAAAAACCATTTGCCATCCTTCATTCGATTTATCTGATGTTTTGCAAGAGCAAAATAAAAGTAACATCAGGCAAGATATTATTATAAAATTATTCATTGCTCGAGATTTTATTTTGATTTATTTATTCTTCCGAATTTAATGTTTTTAGATAATCTAATATTTCATTCGAGACCTTGGTCATTTTGGGTTCTATTTTTTCGGACAGTGCATTCAGATTATTAAAATCAGGATTTTTAACCAAGACAGTTTCAAGAATAGAATATTGAGGCATTTCCGTTCTGTCTTTATTCCATTGTGTCATTTTTAAAAGTTCCCAATATTTTTTTTGATTCGGTATGGTGTTTCCCAAAAGCCAAATCTCGAATCTCATTTCCAAATGATTTAATACTAGCCCAAATTTTAGTTTTTTACTTTTTAAAAAATCATTGGAATAGTAAAAATACGTATAGTCCAGATATCCGTGAAGAATTCCAGCAAATGAGTATTGGTCAGAAAAACTTTTCATGAAATCTGTTCTTAATTTCATAACAAATTTAACTAACTCGTTATAGGCGATTAATATATCTCCTTTGTTAAGTTGTTCTTTATAAATCGAAATATATTTATTTAGATCCTCCATTTCAGTTATCTTAATATTCCTTAGTTCTATTGCTTATAGCTATTGTTGCCCTTAGTTTATTTTTTCGTTATTTTTTGAATCCATTGCATTAGTTCATCTTTATCTATTTTATCCCAGGTCGCTTGTGAACTTTTATTTTGTATTGAATTATCTTGGGGTTGTAAAACGATTAATTCTGAGTTTTCATTTCCTGCAAGTTTTAATTCAGCTAAAAATCCGACTATGTCTGTTGCATTATTTTCATACAGGGTTCTGAAATATTTTTTTAATCTATATTTTATGGCAGGTTCAATATAAGCTCTTACCGAATAATCTTTGTAAAATTCTATATTTTCATTCTTATCATCAAAGTAGCTATATGTTGAGAAGTTGTGATAATTTTCAGAGGCTGTTTCAGGTGTACCGCTCAAATTGGTTTCCAACATGTAATTTATAAATTTTGGTTCCCAAAGATTAATTCGATCGATTCTTATATCACGTCTATGTTGATACCATTTTCTTGTCCAATCCATTGTGAAATTACAAATGACAATTCCTTTTAGATTAAGCTGAAATTCAAAGTCACCTTTCTTTATAAACTCAATATATTTCATCGCTCTATGTCCTACTAAACTTGCTCCCAGAAAGAAAATGTTTTTATTTGGTAGGTTATGTTTTGCAAAAGCTTCTCGAATTTGACGATGTGTACTATGTATAGATGCTTCAGAAAAGTAAAAGTCAAGTGGGATTTCGGTTGAAACGGACAATACGGCAAAGCTTTTTTCAGAAGCTTGATTATACATCTGCTTTGCACTCTTATTTCTTTTGTCATATTCTGAATCCTCAAGAAAAATTAGCACTCCTTTAATAGTGTTACTTTTTGGAAGTATTAGCGTGTAACCCTTTTGAATTAACGGAAGAAAGTCCTTTTCTCCAGTTCCAGTTCTAATACTATCATTTCTCTTTGGCTTGTAACTTTCAATAATGTTTTGCGAGACAATTTTGCTATGACAACTCGTTATTAAAACCAGTAAAAGAAATAGGTTGAAAATCTTGTTCATATTTTATCAAATTATAGACAACGGTTTGGCTATGAGAAGTAGTGTTCTGAAGGTACTATTACGTATAGGTTTTGTTGTGCAATTGTACTTTTTAAATTTTAGAATGTATTTAAACTGTTATGAATTCTTTCTTTCAAATCATTTCTCAATTCTGCTCGTTCGGCATAATTATTCCATGATTTTATTATAGAGTTAATTTCATCAATGATTTTCGCTCCTTTTTTTATGTTATTGTCCTTAGCTATTGTCATTAAATCATCTTTATTGATATCCAGTCTTTTTCCGTTGACACTTAATGTTTGTTTGTTTACCCAATGATTGTTAGGGTCGAAAGAAAAACATAAGTCATATGCTGGTGCTAATCTCCATTTTTCATCCTTTTTTAATATGAATGAAAAATTCTTTGTATGGTCATCATAGTTTGTAGCTAATACATTAAATACCATTCTTCGAAACATTTGTTCTGCTTCAGGATAGGTCAATTGTAGTAGTCTCATTGTTTGAAACACTTGTTCGTAACTGTAACCATACATGTCATTGAAATCGTAATGTTGTAAACCACACAATGATTGTATATGATGTTTTATGTTTTCCTGTCTATCAAAACGTTTGGTCATAAAATGAGCTCTTCCATTTTCTTCTAATAATTGACATTCACTTATTTCAATTCCACTTTCGATAGCCATAAGGTAATATGCATATTCTACTCGACCCCAACCAGAACTTTCACCAAACTGTTCTCCGCTTACACCATCAAGTTTTAGTAGCCAATGCTCGAAACCTTTAGGAACATTACCTTGTCCGGACCTTATTTCTTTAGTTTTAGGATTATATCCAATTACGGCTTTTGGACGAGCTCCACCAGCAGATGTTCCTATTTTTAATATTTCCATCATTGCTTTCTCCTCATTTTTATTAAGGTTGGCTAAAAATTCTTCGCGTTCATTTAAAATTTTTCTTGCAACTTCAACCAAGCTATTAAGTTCTAGTGAGAAAGTTTTTATTCCAGTTTTTATTTGTGCTGGTTCAAATTCTATTGCTCCCATTCCTCTTGTACCAATAAAACACAGTTTTTCGACAGGATTCATGCTGTTTTCTGGTCTTCCTTGTTGTGATATCCATGTGTTAATAAGCTTGTTTCCGTACTTGTCAGGTAGAGAGTCGGATAACAGTCCTGGTAACCCTTTGAAAGTATCTTCAGTTTCATTGCGACCCTTTCTAATTTCTGGAAAACTATAAATTCTAGAGCCTTGAGCAATTGGCATTTTAATTGGCGATAAATCCCAGCCTTTTTCTATAAATTTTGAATCATATTGGAAATAACCTAATTGTTGTGATTCATCCCATCGAATAGCCCCAGCTAATTCGCCCCATATTTTTACTTCTGCTACATCTACCATCCCAAATCTTCTTTTTTACTGTTGTCAATTTTCTTTGGAGAGGCATGCTTTCTTTTATTTTTCTTAAGTTTTGCATATTCGATTGGACTTATTTGGTCTTGCACCTTGAATACATCCATAACATATAGTAAATCAAGAACTCTTAATACTTGAATAAGACTATCAATTCTTACTTTTTCCCCTCTTTCTAACAAGCTTAACGTAGAACGACTAATTCCTGCTGTGGTTGCTACTTGGTTTTGAGATTTATTTTGATTTAAACGATGTAATTGAATAAATTTCCCAATGGTTTCCATCAAAGATTTATCTGACATCGCTCTCCATTCTATGTATGATTTATCATTCATAATAAAATTATTATGTTGTTTTTGAATGCTATCTAATACAAAAATACGTATTAAATGTTTTAAAATACAATATTAATGAATGATAAATAATGCAAAGTGACTAAAAAAAGCAGTAATGACTGAAAAATCATTCATAATAATTGAGTAAAACATAGTTGTAGCTCGTTTTTATTTGCATGCTTTAATCATTCTATACATTCCTCTGTATTTTTTATACATTAAATCCGAGTCAAATTGAAATTTTGTTTTTTTTGAGAACCCCGCTTTTTCATAAAACTTGATTGTTTGGTGTTGTGTATCCATTACCTCCAACCAAATTGTCTTCTTTTCAGACTTGCAAAACTCCTCTTCCACCCAATTTAAAATTTTAGTTCCAATTCCTTTACCCTGTGTTTTATCTGATAAATATATGCGTTGAAGTTTCACCATTGAGTTATCTAATATATCTGGTATTTGTTCATTGATAATAATTCGTAATATTCCTATGCTTTCTTTTTCATAGTTTATTAGATAGTAGAATGAGTCTGGGTCTTTTAACTCCTTAATTAAATTATTCTTTGAGTATAATCTATTAATGTACTCTGTACCTCTATCCAACCACAAATGACTATAAACTGGAGGATAAATATTCCTCATTAGTCTTAATAATTCCCTATGGTCTTCTTCCTCAACTTTTCTTAAACTAACTTTATCGTTCAGAATTATCATCTATGTTTTTTTTTTAATGAGCTACAACTAAAATTATAATAGTAAGACGCTTTATTTGCTATACACTTTGCAGTGCAACGTTTTAATTAGGCACATTTACTATTTCAGAACTAACCCATTTTAACTTTCCATTATTTGAATAAAAAATAAATTTTCCATCTACAGAAAGTGATGGTGCAAAATCCTGACGAGTAGTGTTAATTTGATCTCCTAAACTTTGAGGTTTTGTCCAATTGCTTTTTGGATCCTTGTAACTATAATAAAGACTACTGTTACCATTTTCGTTAATTGAAAAAATTATAAAACTTTCATCTGGTGAAATGTAAGGGTCAAATTCATATTTTTCTGTATTTAATGGTTGTCCAACATTCCTTGGTTTCGAAAATTCATCGTTATCCAATACTTTTATAGTATAGATATCAAAAGAACCCTCGCCACCCGTTCTATTTGAAGAGAAAAAAGCATTTCCTTTATCCGAAATTGAGAAAAAATACTCATCAAATTCATCAGAATTAATAGGTTTAGGAAGTGGTTTGGGATTCTCCCATACACCATTTTCATTATTTGTATACCAGATATTCCAATCTAAATTTTTATCATTTGGTTTGGTTGGCCTATCCGAAATAAAGTATAATTTATTTCCTGTTTTGGTTAAAAAAGGGTCTGCGTCACTGTAGTTTGGGTCAGAGAATGAAGCAATTTTTGGTGAACTCCATTTATCATTTTGCTTTTTTGAGAAGTAGATATTTTCTTTAGAATTAATAGTGGTGAAATAAATCTCATCACATTTTTTAATTTCCACATTAAATTTAAAACTTCCATTTAAATCTAAAAGTGCAGGATTAAAATCTTGTGGTATAGAATCTGGTTTTGTTAAATCAAAATAATGACAGCTATTTTCTTGAGCGACCATTTTAGAGTTAGCTAGAATAAGTATGCAGGTAAAAATTACTTTTTTCAAAATAGTTTGTATCATAATTCATTTCTTTTAAGGGTAAGAATGTCGCACAACTACAACATAATAGTAATACACCTTTTATTTTCGATATCATTAATGATGTAAAAGTGCATAAAAATCTATACTACAGATACAACCAGTTGATCTTTCTAAAATAACTAAAAAATACTAATAATTAAAAGAGATGCTTTGATCCCTATGAATAGGACTCAGTAGGTTATTTAATCACATCACAGAACAGCGTTTTTTGTTACAAACACCTTAAAATCCTGATGTCTCCTTTTCCAAAATTCAGCGTTTTTCCATCTGGTTTCTGCTTTATAAAAAATCGATTTATGTTGTATGTAATGTTGCCAAATTTGGTGTGTTTGTTGTGTGTAGATTTTTTCAACTTCATCTGTAAATTTTAGTTGCTTAATTAATTTACTTAATTGCATAGCACTAGCCATAGCGTTAAACATTCCTTGTGAAGATAAGGGGTCAAAACTTACAGCGGCATCTCCCAAGGCTGCCCATTGCCGTCCAGCAACTTGCTCTAATTTGGTAGAATTTGCAGCAACAGTTCCGTGAAATTTAATGGAGCCATTATGCACGTTTAATAGATCGTAAATCTCCTTGTTTTCCTGTGCCAGTTTTAAAAAAGATTCGGTAGTCTTCAGTTCGTTTTTATCTATTAAATCTGCATCGGTATGAAAAGCTACAACCCGTTGGTTGTTTGGAATTACTGCGCTATACCACCAACCATTTTCGCCTGCAGCGATCGTACTCATTACATTCTCTTGAGTGTTGGGTACAGAAACCCAACAGGCAATCAGTTTGTCTACAACTTGACGTTTGATTCCTAAACTTTTTGCAAAATGAGACTGTCTTCCCGTTGCATCTATCACAAAAGATGCGGCAATAGGAAAAGGTTTTGAATTTTTATCATTTGATACTACTTGTATCTTCCACTCAGATTTATATGAACTACTATATAGTTTCGTGTCCCAAATACAATGTACACCTCGTTTTTCTGCAGCTGTTCTTAAGAAACCTTCAAAAGCTTTTCTGTCCAGATTTTTGACAAAACCATCAGGATTTCTTAAATGATCTACAATATGTACCTGATCGCTTCCCCAATAGGATTGCATTCCTAAATTTTGTTGATATAAAGCGCCGACTTCACGTTCTATATCTTCCAGCAAATCAAGTTCTTTTAAGATGCGTTGAGCAGCAGGAGCAAGAGATTCACCAATTCTTTCTTTAGGTTCTGCGAGTTTATCAATCAGGGTTACATGGTAAGAATCAACCAAAGAAATGGCGGCAATGCAACCTGCAATACCACCACCTATGATTACTATATCTGTTTGTAACATTGACAAATTTGATATTATTTTGGAATGAAACGTTGGAAACGAATCAATCTTTCAGGAATTCCTGTTTCGTTACGCTCTTTTCTTAAATAATCAGACGTTTTCATTCCAGAAGCTTTGTGCTCTTTAGAAGCAATCAAACTTAATAAGTTTTTAACTGCAGGCATAAGCTTGTATTCATCTGTTAATTCATGAGCAACTAATTCCAGTAATTGATCTTTTGCATTACTCATTAATAACTTTTCATCCAATAAACCTTTTTCAGATAAATGTGTTACTGTCGAATCAAGGATGTCTTTTTCTTTCTTGTTTAATTTCTTGCTATCCAACATGGCATTGATCTCTTCCATGGTTTCAGATAATAAAACGGCTTCTTGTTGTTTATTGGGAACGATGCCTATTTGCATTTCTGCAGGGAAATTACTGTCGTCTTTAACTCCTGTTCGATGTTGAACTACTGCTAGTTTATCAAAGTACTTTACCATGGCATTGATCTGATTTGTTTGCGAAGGCGCCTCACCATCCAAAGGGAGATCATCTAACCAAAAATAGCGATCGGAAAAAGCCAATCTTCGTTCTTCTTCTGGTAAATCAGGATTAAGTACTTGGTGATACTGCTTTTCTCCTAAAATATTATTGGGTACTCTTGCTGGCCAAAAGGTTGGTAAATAAGGATCATAGGCTGTGGTATACCCATCTCTGCAACTTGCAGTATCTGTTTGCCAGGGCACTGCCATCCATCGAGTAACTCCTCCTGCCACTTGTCCTCCTAATAAAGGACCAGCCGACATTCCTAAAACACCAGTATCCATAGTAGATCCGTAATAGTTATAATCTGTTTTAGGTTCTTTGGGAGCGTGTTTTAATCGAAACGGTGCCATGTACATTCCAGAAGTTCTCATAGGCCAGGTCATTTCGCAACCTGGATGAAAAGCATCTGCTAAACAGAAATCCATAGCAGCTTTTGTAAGCATATTTGGTTGCTCCTTGATTGGGTATTCATCAATAGTTTTTGGTTCACAAGTATTAAAACCTTCAAAATCAGATTCAAAATCTCCTTGTACCCATTGATCTAAGAAGGTTAACTGTAGTTTTGAAAGTGTTGAATGTTGTCGAACTGAACCTTGTGTCGGAATTGCTACCGCATCTCCATACATCCATGGCCACAACTGTGGTGCTTCGGCACCTGATTCTTCAAATCGACGGAAATTATTAGAAATGGTACGACGCATTTCTAAGTTTGCTTTAGAAGGGTCGTTTAATTTTTCTACCCATTCCAGACTGGTATAATTGAATTGTCCTCCCCATCCAAAAGCAGCTGCGAATCCAGCATTTACCCATTGTAAATTAGTCATTCGTTCAAAAATTGGTAAAATATCCTTCGTAAAAGATGGTTTTTCGGGAGCGTCCATCATTTTGGCTTCAACCGCCACGTTTCTCATTAAATCCCACATAGTTCTTACCGACTTTTGCATAGGCGCATAATCTGGTGGAGCACAAATTACCCAAGCAGGATCTACTTCTAGTGTTTGCCCTTTATAATTAACTTCGGCAGTTACGGGTCCGTCAGACATATCATCGTGCCATCCTTCATTATTCGCAAAAGTAACTGCGATGTTTCCGTTAACATTGGCAGAAACTCCATGGCCACCCAACATAATCAGTCGACCTTTTTCATCGGTTCTCATCTCTCCCAGATATACAGATTCTGAAAAGAATTTCCCTTCAAATTTATTTCCCTTTTTTACATTAGGTTTTGATACTTTATGAGGTTTTCCTGTGATCATTAATGCATCACGATCTTTCACATCTATGTTTCTTAATAGAGAAGGAGGAATATCAGGTGCTAACGCTTCAGGAATATCCAGTGCAATTTGAAACTGATACCAAGAGGATTTTTGATTGGCCAATTGTGAATGCCATGTAATATCTGCATTATCCATTGTTAATTCTTTGACAGCTTCTCCATCAACATTTAATCCGTAAATTCTGAATTGCGCTGCCTGGCGTTTTAAGGCTCCTGCTTTGTCTCTATAGGCATAGATGTCACTTTTTACTTCGGGTTCGTCGACCAAAGGTCCTATAAAGTATTCTTTTTTACTGTTTCCTACACGCATCACTCCAATAGGAGGATATATAGCAGCTTTTACAATCACATTTGGATCTGAGTTTTCTGACATTTCTTTTGATTTTTATAACTGTATTATCAATGTGTTAATAACTGAATTATCCCTGTTTTAAAAACAAGAAAATTTAAAGTTTAACAGGGTTATACAATATAGAAAGAGTACTGCAGATACGCTATAGGTGTTTTTACTTGATTTTTTTTAATGGGGAGAATTACAGTTTTTTTTAAACTAAAATATTCGATCAAACAAAGGTTGTTGTAATGCTAAGGTTTGCTGAGGTAAATAAGCTAAAAAAATACTTCTGATTGTTGGTTTGTTCTTTCTGGATATTATGTTCTTATGTCTTTTGTCAAATTCTACCGAGGTCGAGACTAAATCTGTTGTATTATTTAGGTAGTTTTCTTAATCCATATTTATATACGTAAATAATAAATCCAAATATAATTAGCATTCCAAGGGCTGAGGGAATATATTGACTGTGTGGTTGATATTCTTCAAAGACGGTGCCAATAAATGCAGCCAAAAGAGCAGAAAAAGCACTGGTCATTTTATAAATATGTTCATAAATCCATATACGATGTTTTATGTATTTTTTTCTTGGAATTAAATATCTCATAAAATCGTAGGTGATTATGAATAGTAGAGCACCTACTGTGCTGTAAATTATTATTGGAGACCAAATCATACCGATCGACTTGAAATAATATAAAAAGTAAGTTAAGGTCAAAAGACTAATTATAGCAAATAAAATATCAATTGCCTTAGGAGTATTTGACTTTAATAGTAGTACTCTATACCCAGAAAAAGAAACATATCCACTTAATACAGTTATGATTAGTAAGAATGTGTTTCTTCCAAAAAGAAAGACTCCTATTAAACCTGTTAAAATTACTATTGAAATAAATTTTAAAAAGTACTTCCCACTTGTATTATGAACCTTATCTCCTTTTACGCTTGTTAGGGCAATTAGTCCAAGCAATAGTGCAATTGAGCCAGTTATGATATGAAGTAGAATGTTTGAATTATGTAGTATTTCCATATGTAAGCTTCTGAAATTAATAAGATTCTCTAAATCGAGAAGTTAATTCAGGAGCAAATAACTTAAATACAAGTAGTTGTGAAAGCGAAATATGGTGAATGATCAAGATGATTGGTGAGTGATAGGAAAAAGAGAGTGAATGAGTTTTAATAAATTAAATAAAAAGAAGAAGGCTGTTTTTTTTTCGATTAAATGTTATTACTCGATTTTGATAAGTTTTCGAATGATTGCTGAGTACCCTTTACTACTAGAAATTGGATCTAATCCATTATAAAACTCAATGAGATAGCGACCATTAAAATGAGGCTTGATTTGCTTTATGTGGCTTTTGTTTACAATATATTTCCTATGCACTCTTGAAAAATTTTTATTTAATCGTTTTTCAAGAAAAAGAAGGGAATAATCGCAGAGTTTTTTTTCTCCTGATAAGTTGTATACAAATGAATAGTTGTCAAAAGCTTCAAAATAAATTATATCTCCGATTGGAATTAAAAGGATATTTTCTCCTTGCCTTACAGGAATACTTGTAATGGCATCTTTAGAATCTAAAAATGTATCGGTTCTGTTTTTTTGACTTTGTAAAGTCTTTTGATTTTCAACGGACTTGAAGTTTTTACTTTTTTGAAAATCATATTTAAAAAAACTATAACCTAGAACTAAAGAGATAATACCATTAAATAAATACATCTTACCAGAAGACCAAGGCTGGTATTGTTGACTATGAAAGATTAGCGATCGTATCATATGTTCTATTTCTGAAGCTAATGCTCCAACTAAAAAGAAAGCTAACGATATAAATATGTATAATTTGGCTTTTGTTTTAAAATAATCCTTAAACCAAGATTTGTTCAATCCAATAATAATTAAAGTATATCCAATGAAAAAGCTAGTGGATACAGACTGAATAATCCATTGAATCCAGTTTAGATCTTCGTTTATGATATAATTGGCAGTTCCTATACCAAGACCAACAAATACGATATGCGGGAGAAATCGATTTGCTTGTTTAAAATAAAATGGTACAGCCATTATTATATAGTCTATAATTTTTTTGAATCACTCTTTTTAATGCTTGACGAATGTTTGCAACCCTTTATGTATGGTTAGTTGCGTTTGGACTAAAGTTAGTAAAAAGGGGTAAACTGGAGGAGAATTCATAGCGTTTTTCTGATTAACTCATAAAAAAATCAAGCAATTAATAATACACGTTATTAACCGCTGATTTTTACTATTTCGGCTTCTAGTTCAATAATTTCTCTATTTCCATACAAGAAAAAATCTCCAATTTTCGCACTATCATTAAATTCAACAGGTAATTCTATATAAGTAATGTTATCGTATAAATTATGTCTATTTTCTTTTTTAGAGCGTCCTACAAATGCTCTTTTTGTTTTGGTATATAAATTTACTGCAATATTGATTTTATTTGCAATTACTAACAAGTCGATTCCTTCTTCAACATCAAGATTTGTATTGTAAATAATTTCGTAATTGCTTGTGTTTTCGCTTAATAGTTTTGAGAAATGTAAGTCACGAATTAATGAAGGGTATGTTCTATAAATCCTTGCTTTTAATCCAATCATAACATCATTTGTTAATGAATTTTCACGAAACCATTTTTTGTTATTTGCTAAATAATAATTGAAAAATTCGTTTTGTGATGGTAGTTTTTTGTTGTTATAAATATACTTGTAAAAACTGTCAAGAAAAGTAGGAAACCTAATTTCCCATTCAGCCTTTTGATTTCGTGTTTTCAAAAATGTTAATTCGAAGGAAAGAATTTCGTTTTCTATTTCTTTAGAAGATATTTTAAAAAGTTCTAAATGATTTGAGTATTTTGAAATATCTAAATTGGCCATACTAGAATCTCAATTGTAAATTCAGTTTAAAGTAAAGCCTACGATCTTTTTCTTGATATAATTTTCCAAATCTATGACAAGCGTTTGTTAGATCGGTTCTTAGAGAGTCGTTTTGAATTTTTTCTTTCTTTTTTATCGGATTCCAAATAATTCCAATTATCCCTAAAATTGCGATTGATATTATTAGAACATATCCCATTTAAGTTACTTATTTGTAAGCGAATCTATCTTGGATTTTATATCAATTATTTCTTCTGGAATCCAATCAAAAGATTTATCTAATTCATATGCTTTTTGTTTTAGCTTTAATGCTTCTTGATAATTACCTAGTTTTAACATTAAATCAGCTTTTGAATCATATGGGTTTGCATTTTTAGGTTCGCATCTTATAAAGTTGTCAAAAGCCTCATTTGCTTTGTCTAACTCATTGTTGTTTATATACGCATATCCTAAAATATTATAACCTGAACCATAGTCTTTATCCAATTCAATTGATTTCTTTCCTGCTTTAATTGCTAGACTTGGATTTTTTCTAAAAAGTAAAAAACAAATACTATGATGAAGATATTTATCAGATGGACACCGTTCTCCTAATTCAAATAATTTAGTTTCATAAATATCATCAGGATTTTTTAATCTAAATTCAGTTGCATCAATCAATATTTGTTCTTCTTTAGAAACTAAATGCTTATACTTTTTGGCTAGTTCGTGATTCAGTTTTTTTATTGAATCATCTTGAGAATACATTGATATAAAGTTGTACATTCTTGCAAAACTACTGTCCAATTCGATTGCCTTTTTATAATGTGTTGTAGGATTACTATTGATACCGTTTTGGACTAAAAATCTAGCTTTTTCAAAATGTTCTTTTGCTTTCTCAGATGATGAGGTAATTGGAATAATACTTTGTAAAGATTCTTTTTTTTCCATTATGTTGTTTTTACAAGATATTATTAATGGGATAAGCAGTAGGACAATTATTCTCATATGGTAAAATTCATTTAGCTATTATGATCACATAGATCTTATTTTTCATTTTCATAGAGTTCAATTGCTTTTAAAAATTTTTGTCCTCCAGATTCTGTTTGGTCATAGATAAAACGATTTAGGTTCAGTTCGGGATGATTTTCTTCAATCCAGATTAAAAGTCCATTTTTGTTTTTCTCCCAAGCCAATTCGTCAAAATTCAAATATTCCTCTTTTACAGACATTATTTTATTGTTTTTAAATTTCAGAATTTCGTATGTCAAAAATGGCTTTCCCATAAGGAAACGAATTCTTTTGTCAGTTTTTGAGACTTTTGCTTTGACAATTCCGTTTTCCAATTCCATTTCAAGAACTTTATACGTTGGTTCAAATACAGAATCCCATTTTAACCAATTCTCCAAGTAATCATTTTTAGAATATCTAACCTCATACCCATATTTAGGTATGGATGTAACAAGGCTGTCTGCGAGTAAAGCTTTCATTTCAGAACTATTCGATTTGTCTAAGGCCTCAAAATATTTTTTAGCTATTTCAAGCTTATCAATTGACTTTTCCGAGTTTTTACAACTTATAAACACTGTTAATAATACAATGGAAATTATTAGAATTCGATTTATATTGATCTGGCTGGTCATAATGTGTTATAATGGCTCGTATAAGAAACGTAAGGGATTAATAAGCGATACGTTTCGGATTGGTACTAAGCCAAATATAAATATTATAGTTTTATCTTTTTTCTGATAAACGTCAAATTTTATGGTTGACGACTTAGTAAATAAACATAGACCTTTCGATTCAGTCTAAAAGGCCTATGCTTTCTTAAATATTGTTATCAATAGGCATTATAAATATTAGATCTTTACAGCCATCCATAATATATGTAAACCAAAGCAACGGTATCAAAAAAACCATGAACAGCGATGTTGAACCATAAATCGCTCTTACGAAGATGAAAAATTATAGCGAGTAATATACCCGTAATACCTGATAAGATCTGTCCAGTTATGCCTTGATAAGCGTGTAACCAGCCAAAAATAAAGCCAAAGAGTAGAATGTTAATAACCAGGCTTATGTTGCTTGAGCCGAAAAATTTGGTAAACTGTCGCATTAAATATCCTCTAAATACAATTTCTTCACCGAATGCTGCTCCAACCCAAATAAGAGCAAATAGATTCAGTGTTTTTGGCAAGTTACCAGTATAGGGATCGAACACAGAAAAGTCAATGGGTTGTCCTGTAATATAAGTAACGCTTGGAAGCATTACGTAAGAATAAAATAGGAAAATTACGATGCCATAAATTGGTGCTATGACTAATAAGCTTTTAATATTAAATCTTTTTCGCTGAAATCCTAAAGAGCGAAAAAGATCTTTTCTATATTCGACTGCACTGGTTACTATCATTAATATCGCTACTATAATCATATGAAAGTAACCAGATAGATATAATAAACAACAAAGAAGTAGTGTGATTAAAGGAGTTAATTTTGTTTTCAGAAAGTCATTATTCATGGTTTATCGTTTTTAAAATTTTTAACGAAGTAACAACCATAAAGGCTTTAAAATGGGTAAAAACTGTTTGTTTTGACTGAATGGTAGCAAAATTATAGCTGAATAATCAACCAGACTTACATCTTATTTTCAAACCAATCCATAAATGCTTGTTTTTTGTATCTGCTGATTGTTATTTGAAAAGTGTTTTTGTTAAACAATGTAGGTTTAAGTAGCACTAGTAATTTTCCATTTTCTATTGATTGTACTTGTTCAATAGATCGAGCATGAAGAATGGTTTGTCTATTTGCTCTAAAAAAACTTTGTTTGTTGATTTTAGGTTCAGCCTCATTTAAAGTAAAATCTGTAATCATTGAAGTACCATCAGTTTTTACAATATATACTATTTTGTTTTCGCTGTAAAAAAATGCGATTTCATCATAACCTATCAATGTGATTTTGCCAGCATGTTCAACTTTAAGTTTTCCGTTTATAGATAAAAACTTATGAAGTTTATATATATCGGTTGCGAACAAAAGAGGAATACATAGTAAACACGAAAGCATAGAAACAGAATATCCTGTTAGCAGACCATAAAGGTTATACGAGTTGATCCCATTTATCAATCCATTTAAAGTAAAGTAAAAAAGGAAATAGACAATCGATATATATCCTAAGGTCGTGAATAGAAAACGCAAAAGTATGCGCACAGTAATTTTTTCAACGAAATACCTTTTTTTGAAATAATTAAAATTGAAATACGCAATAATTAGAGTAATACTACCAAGAATAATTGAAACAATTATAGGAAACCAAGGGAATGCATAGGATTTATGGAGGGGAAAGTTTTCTGGCTCGGTAAGGTGATTGGCAAAAATTGATATTATTATAAGTATTAAACCAGTTTTGACCCAAAAATTTGAAAAATTAATTTTTTGTTTAATAAAAGTTAGTATTACTGTCATTTAAATTTTAGTCTATCTTCTTAATTTTTCAAGTTTATGTATAACGTCTCGACTATGATTCCATCTTAGAATCATCCATTGATTAATACTTTATTTTGGGATGACTCAAAACACAATTAATTATAATCATTATTAGCAACTGATATTTATTCATTCAGTATTTTTAAGACATCTTCTTGCACACTTATTTGTGTTCTAAGGAGTTCCTCCATCATTAATTTTAGGATCCGTTTTTCTTTAGTACCTGTTTCGGTCAAATTTGCATACACAAAGTCTATGATTTTATTCCGTTTATACATTAACAGTTCATTTCCATCTTCTATGTCTGCCAAAATGGATAATTTATCATAGTCTATAAGCTCTATTTTTGAGTTGGAAAGTGCTTTCCAATAATTCAGTTTAATACGAGGGCCATTTATGCCTCCTGCTTTAATAATAACTTCAATGAGTGTCAATGTTTCATTATTGGAATAAAAATCAAGAGAATCCACTAATGTTTTTTGATAAGGTGTTTTATCGTTTATTTCCTTATTAGTCTCATCAAATTCTTTTTTCAAAGACGCGTAGAAATTCTTTATATAATCCCTGTCTTTTCTTGCTTCGTTCCAGTTGTTTATGTACAAAGCGATTAAAACACCTAATAAAACAGGTATAATATCTTTAATAAATGCTTTAAAGTCGTTTTTCATTATTGTGTTATGTTCTGCTTGTTGTTAACGGTTTGTATATGAAACTTAGCGTGCAAAAATATACTACATTTCGAGTTTATCACAGAGCCATTTTTTTATATTTTGTTTTAACTTTTCATTTTATAGCCAAGTCAAGAAGATTTGTCGGACTTGGTTATAAGCTCTAAACTTTGTGTTAAGCACCAAATCCCGTATTAATTATAGCTTTTGTTAGATGCTTTTTTTAATCATTATTTTTATCGCTAATTAGGAGAAAGATTATTCGGGTCAATATCATTAAAAGCATCCTTAATAGTTAATTTATATTGAAAAGAATCTTTAATGATTATCGTTTTAGAATAATTTATAAGTTTATTATCTAAACTTAAAGTGTCTATTCTATTTAAGCTGTGAACTATATATAAGTAATTTTTATAATCTGTAATTGTATATATTAACGATAATTTTCCTTTTTTGGTTATTTTTAATTTGTAGCTATCCCTATAGTTATCCTTAGAGTTAATAGTTGACAATTCATCAAATATTTTTTTTGGTAAATGAGGTCTATTTTCATTATAATGCCATAAATCTAACAAAGCGTATGAATTGTCATTTGGAGTGATTAAGGAGTCTAGAATAACATGTTTATTGTTTTCTAAAAATTCAAAAACTTCTATTTTTTTATTTAATCTGTCAGAATTTTTAATTTGGTTATATTCATTTAAGAGCACACTTTTTTTAATCTCTTCCGAAGCAGGTTTTTTGGGAAATATTACAGCATAGCCAATAACGAGAAGTATAAGAATAATGGGTACTACGAGTATTATTAAACATCCTCTTTTTAGGAAACTTTTGTTTTTCAAGATTTGATTTTTAATTGCATGTAAATTCTCGTATAAGAAACGTAGTGCATAATAATCGATACGTTTCGGATCGGTATTAAGCCAAATATAAATATTTTGCGTTTATCATTTTTCGTAAATGCCAAATTTATAGTTGGTGATTTTGCAAATACACACAGACCTTTTGATTAATCTCAAAAAGTCTTATGTCTTCTTATTCATTGTTGTAAAATGTTTTTTGCCGCCATAAATACCCAAAGATTAATATGATTATTATATAAAAAACATTAAAAATCATAGCATGCAAAAACTCATTTTGAGCTTCTGAAATAGATAATAAGGTACCACCAAAATGATTATTACTTGCATGTAACAATGCTCCTATAAAAATAGAATAACGATTAAAACCAAGATATGCTATAATAAGTGAAAGTGCTATACCTACTAAAGGATAAGTAATAAAAGCTTCTATATATGGATGATTTGGGAAATTATACCCTTGTAGTGCAATAGGCATGTGCCAAATCCCCCATATTAATCCTAATATAACTACTCCTTTAAATGAGCCAAGACTTCCAATTAATTTTTCTTGTAAGTAGCCTCTCCAACCTATTTCTTCTCCCAAAACAAGAAATACTGTAAGAGGATATCCGAGTAATAATAAAAGTGTAGATGTTAAAGGTGTACCTATCTTAGATATATCTGGAACTGTTCTAATATTTAATAATACCTGTGTTGAAATAATGATTCCAAAGTATATAATAGGAATCAGAAAAGCCAAAAATGAACTTTTGAAAGATGGTTTGAAAAACTTCAAATCTTTCCAGTTACCTCCTTCTTTTTTGTTCAAAATGAAAGCTAAGATCGCAGGAATAAAAGCATAAATTAACATTATAACTGCATTAGCAATTGGATTTGAAAAGTCAAAAATTGATGTAGTTGTGAATCCAAATGTCCAAGAAATCCCTAGAACTAATAGGGTGTATCTTTTTACTTTTTGAATAGGATGAATTGAGTTGGGCGAATTAGTCTGTTCGCTATTTATTGTGTACATAGAATATTGTTTATTACGATTAAATGCTAAGCAAATGAACGGATAAACAATATCTTAATCGACTCATTGGAAGCTTTGAGACCTTTTATTAAGTTGCTTTTTGAATTCTATTGGTGTTATTCCAACTTGTTGTTTGAAAACGCGATTAAAAGTAGCTTTTGAATTAAAGCCTGAATCAAAAGCAATGGCAAGTAACGTCAATTTCTCAGTAGCACCTTCTTCTAATTTTCTTCTAAAATAATTTACACGATGGGTATTAACGTATTCATAAAAATTAGAATCTAAACAAATGTTGAGCAAGTGAGATAATTTCTTGTCTGATATATCTAGAATAACTGCTGTTTCTTTTAAAGAAAGGTGTTGCTTTTTGAAAAGCTCTTGTTCTTTAAATACGATCTCTAATTGAGTTTTAAGTTTTATAAATTCTTTTGATTCACAATTGAAAAAAGATGTAGTTTTGATTTTTTGTTGTTGAGAATTTTGCTCTTTAATAGATGTTAGCGAGACTTCTGAGATTAAGAAGACATGCATTTGGTTTATTCCGTAATAACCGATGTACCAAATTAGCAAAACTAAATAGAAGAGGTTTGTATATACTAATAAATAAATAGGATAGGCAATGAGCAAAAGCCCACTAATCACGTCTATGACTAAGAAGAGAATAAATCCTCGAATCCAAGTAGAAAGCCATTTTAAGTCTAATGTATTTATATTAGCATAATTGTTTTTAACCAATCTTCTATAACGTTTCAATAGCTTATGGCTTAGAAAAAGGTAGTAGCCTAAGTGTAAAATACTTAGAAAAGGGATTAAGAATGAAATGATTTGAAAAACACTTGTTTTATTGTCTAAAGACAACCCAAAAGCATATTGAGGTATACTATAGATAAAAAAAGCGATCCCAAAAGGAAATAGGCTTTTTATAAATCTTTTATAATCAATCTCAGATGTATAGATGGTTTTGATATATTGGAAAATACAAGTTCCTAAGGCAAAAGGAGTAATAACTCCTAATGGCGATATTATGTTAACCAAAAAATCCCATTTTAGATACGATGAAGCATAGGTAATAAACAAGAGTAAAAAGGCTAAAAGATTACTAGCTAGAATTTTATTAGCCTCTATTTTTTTCCAAGTCCTACTTAACAATAGAATTAGGAAAAGAATAGTACTAATTCCAGAGTAAGTCAAAAAGATAGCGAGGTCTTTCAAAATAGCGTATTTCTTTTTTAATGTTTTACAACGGTTAATGTAAAATGCGTTTTAATGTATTTTTACATAGTGTTGTATTTTAGTTTTTAATTTCCATACTTTCATCTATCCACTCTAAAGTATCCCAATTTTTGTTTTCTAACATATTCATAGCCTTTTTATATACCTTAAGATGATTCTCATGATTATTAGATAATATGTTTGAATATGCGTTATTTGGATTGTTCAGTTCATTAATTGCATATTGCAGGTTAGTTTTAGCTTTTTTTGTATCTCCTTCACAATACAACATCCAAGCATAATTATAGTAATCTTCTGGATGATTAGATTCTTGATTAGAGATATCAATATGTGAAGTTTGAAATAATTTACTTTCTTTAGTTATAAAGGATAAAGAAAAAAGTAAGATAATTATTCCAAGTACTGCTTTACTAATAGAAAATACGTCTTTTTTCTTTAAAATTATAAATAAGGCGGTAGCTATTGTTAAAAAAGCTGAAATGATTAGTCCTTTTGAACCTGGCCAAAACAAGACTTTAAAACAATAAGTTAAGCTACAAAATCCAATAGTTGCAAATAGAATCGATTCAGATATTTTAATCTTTTTAATGATTGAGTATATTAAAATAGGAATCGAAATAAGAAGCAAAATCTGACTTCCAATAATTATCATTGAATTACCAAAAGGCCAAGTCATTAGTCTAAATAGGACTCCAAAAATTAGTGGAATTGAAATTAACATCATTACAGACTCTATTCTATTTTGTTTCTTTACAAAAGCTATAATACTATAAAATGGAATTAAAATAACCATAATCAACACTCCTAATATTATTAGTTCATTACCACCTCTAAATGGAAGTAATGTTCTAGAAACTATGCCTAAGAGTGTTAATCCAAAAGAAAATAAGAGAATGTATTTGAGTATTTTCATTATTCGATTTTTTTAATATTAATTACACACAACGGTTTGTATGAACGGTATCGGATTTTTACTCACGAACCTTTGTTTTATGTTTATACTTTTGCTTTATTATTTAGACCGTTATTACTTGTACACATTGTTAGCCGTTGTTTTTCTTCATCATTTCAGTTCCGAACGTTTTGATCTGATCAATAATTGGTAAAACACTCTTTCCATTCTCTGTTAGGGAATATTCCACTTTTGGCGGAATCTCTTTGTAAGCCTTTCGATTCAGGATGCCAAATCCTACGAGTTTTTTCAATTCTTGAATGAGCATCTTTTCACTAATTTCGGGTATTAGTCGTTTAAGTTCTCCAAAACGCCTTTTATCAAGTCCAATTTCCTTTACCACCAACAAACTCCATTTTCCACCAATAATTCCCAATGCGTGGCTAACGGGGCAGTCAGAATATTTTTTTTCACTTTTTTTCATCTCTATGAGCCTGATATTCAGTAATTTTTACTTGTAGGTTAGTACCATACTTTTAGGTAGGTACTTGATAAAAGTATGGTAAATATATAATTTTGCCTTTGAATTTTAAAATCAATCATTATGTCAAAGAAAGTTTTTGTTTTAGGTGCTAGAGGTATTCAAGGTTCAGCAATTGCTAAGAGGATCATTTTGAATGGTCATACTGTAAACACTTTATCATCCGATACAAACAGTGCGGAACTCTTGGACGGAATCGAATCTTATTCAGGAGATTTGAGTAATAAACCTTCTATTGCAAAGGCCTTAGAAAATGTTGATGTTGCTATTTATACTTTCCCGTTGATTTTTGATATGGATAAAGCTACATCATTTACTCAAAACTTTATTGATGCGGCCAAACAGCAAAATATACCGTTTGTTATTTTCAATTCAAGTTTTGACCTCCCTGAAAACAAAATTAGTTTTTTGGGTATGGATATCAAATATGAGATACAGAAGCAATTTGAAAAGTCTGGACTGGAAGTATTGACATTAATGCCAGATATTTATTTAAATAATCTTGCTGCTCCCTGGTCAATACCTTTGGTTGTCGAAAAAAATATTTTGCCTTACCCAATAGAATCAGATAAAAAAGTTCCGTGGATTAGTCATCAAGATTTAGCTCGATTTATAACTTCTGCAATTGAAAAACCTGAACTTGCTGGACAAAAGTTGCCAATTGGTGGAACTTTATTGTCAGGAGAAGAAATTGCAGCATCTATTTCGGATCATTTGGACCAAGAAATCAAATTTATTAGCTTAAAACCTGATGATTTTGAGAAGCAACTAATACCTGCTTTTGGTGAGTTGAATGCAAAAGAGATTTCTAATTTATATCGTTATGTTGAAAAGGAAAGAGAGCATTTGATTCATAAGTCTTTTTCCAGAACTCAAGAATTGCTTGGTATTCAACCAATGACTATAAAACAATGGGTTGAATCAGTGGATTGGGTCAGTTCTAAGTAATAGCTAATGTTTCATGTATGAAACGTAGCGTGTAAAAAGATACTACATTTACGGATTAACACAGAGCTGAATTTTTATATTTTGTTTTAACTTTTTAGTTTTAAAGCTAAATTAAAAGTTTAGCGATCTTCGTAAATAAGAACAAATCTTTTCATTTTGTACTTATTAGCTATTTTTTATACACCTTATTATCTTATGTTTTTTTATTAATCCAGTTCAAAATTTTTTCAGACTCAACAAAGTTTGCAATTACTTTTTCTACTCCCATATTCTTTAACTTTCGATTTTTTTTAAAGTCTACGCCAATAAAGTCAATTCCAAGTGTCTGAGTTGTTTTATAGTCCCAGAGTCCATCTCCGAAATAAGTAATAGATTCAAATTCACTGACATTATTTTTTTTCAAAGCGTCTTTGATTACGAATTCAATGATTTCACCTCTTTTGTAGTGATCGTTTGAAGATTTAAAAATGTAATCATTTAAATTTAGACCAACTGAATTACATTTTAATTCAGCAGTTTCTTTCCAACCACCAGTTGCAAAACCAATTTCAAAATCTGGTTTAATTGAAATCAGTTTTATAAATGATAAAGATTTTTCAATTTCAGTAAATTGTTGAGTATGGTTTATTAATAAGCTCTTGAAATATGATTTTATATTTTCTATGTCTTCTTTTTTTGGTTCTCGATTAAACCATTTTTGAAAAATTTCAATTGTCAATCCAGTATCGGTTACATTCTTAAAATCATTCCAGTCCACATTGGTTAAGTCAATTTTAAACAAATCTTTAAAAGTTTTAATAAAGCACTTGTCATCTGCATTTACAGAATCTAAAATTGTTCCATCTATGTCAAATATTATTAGTTTCATTTAATGTTGGGTAACGTTTAGCTATGTTCATTGTAGAATCAAAAAATCATTAGTTTTCGAACAAGCACTTAGTCAAAGTTTATATTTTGTTTTTATATTTTCTAAAATACTAAATTTAAATCTTTGGCGACAAACCAAATAGGCGAGGGCTTTTCGATTAAACCTAAACTCCGCATTATCGCATAGGTGTTGTTACCCAACGTTTTTTATTCCAATTCTGTCTTCAATCCAATCGTGGAAATATATTACTAAACCAATAAAGAGATGGAAACCAATTAATATTTGTCCTAGTAATTCTTCTGAACCTCTAGAATACATTCCAAATAATCCTATGAGAATATGATAAGCTGTCAATAAGAAAAGTCCAGCATTAGATGTACTATTCAAAACCCAAAAGATTAATATAAGTTGAATTGTTAATCGACCAATTTGAGTCGGTAGTCTTTCTCCTCCGATTTTATTGTAAACTAAAATCATCAAAATGATTTCAACTATGACTGTTAAAACTATGGCTGAAATTAAAACGGGTCTATCTTTCATCTACTGTCTCTATATAATTTCTTCCTATGTTGGTGTTTATATTTCCACATTCTTTATCTTAATTTACCTAAAAACTTATTCAGTTCGTGTCTAATTCCACCAAGTTCCCAATTCACATCAAATTTTTTCTCAGGTTCGTTTGAGTTTAGTGATTTAGTTACATAAAAAGGTCGAGCAACTTTGCAATGTAGCATTGGCTCGTTATTTATTATTTTTGGATAAAAATCTGCTGTATGTGAGGTTTTTAAAAAGTATCTAATTTCGATTATGGTTTTATTCGGTAATGATTTATATATGTATAGGTTTATGTCATAAAGATTTTCATAAATTACAGTCAATTCAGCTACAATTTCGCTCAACGATTTGGGAGATTTTTTGTCATTAACTCGTTTCCGAATTTTAGCACGTTCAAAATAATTCTCCCCAACAGTTTCGTCAATTTCCGACATTATATATTCACAGTTTCTCGATATTTTATTCCAACAAATATCAGTTGCCATATCAATAAGACTTGATGTAGCATCTGAAATTTTATTTTCGAGTTCTGTTTTTTTCATAATGTTGTACAACGTCTCGTATAAGAAAAGTAGTACATAATAATCGATGCGTTTCGGATCGGTACTAAGCCAAATATAAATATTTTGAATTTATCATTTTTCGTAAATGCAAATTTTATAGTAGGCGATTTTGCAAATAGATACAGACCTTTTGATTAAGCTCAAAAACCCCTGTGTTTTCTTATACATTGTTATCTCTTGGCTTTTTATTTCGGTTTATTATCAGTTTGTTAGAATCGTTGGAGTATTGAATTAAGAATTTATGATTACTTAACACTTGAGTTGCTTTGAACATATTTACAGATTCATTGTTCAGAATAGTTTTTATTTTAGTCAATGAGTCTGTCGTATTAATGAATTGTAAAAGATAGTAGTTGTCGATTACACCAAATTCAAGATTATTGTTAATCTTAATATCTAAAAATTGTCCAGTTTTTTCATTTTTAAAAGAGCATCCAATTCCATGAAAATGATAATTCCATTCATTATCTATTTGTCCTCTTTGTTTATTATTTTTTTTAGTTTTGAATTCGTATAATTCACTAGGATTATTTAAATCAATTTTGAATTTAATACTCATCGTATTCATCAGATGATGAGCTGTCTTGTCAAAAAGCTCGATAGAGTTATAAAATTCGCTAATATTTTCAAGCACAATTTGGGTAGAAATACTTTTACCTATAATAAGCGTGCTTTTGTGTTTAATCTCACTTATACAGAAATTTGGCATTTCATTTTGTAATCGAATAACGTAATCATTTTCGAAATTCCCTGATTCAAGCTTTATTGTCAAATTTTTAAATTCAGAAAGTAACTCATTCAATTCACTTATTTCAGGTAATTCATTTTGAGATTTTACTATCAGATTTTTATTCATAGGCTTGAAGATAACGTTTAATATATGTGTCGTAGCAGGGTAAAATGTTACCTTGTTTGTTGATTTTTCTACGAATTGGCGGCTAACTTTTCCATTCAGTAAGCATTATGTCTTACCAAATACACAAGAACCATTCGATTCATAACTTAGCTGCTATGATAACATATATCGTGTTGTAGGTAGTTTATTTATTATAATTTAGTTCTTTGTATTTATAGATATAATATATAGTGACTATCGCAATTAAATTCACTCCGAAAAACATATTATATTCAGATTCTGATACTCCAAGAACAAATGACATTCCTGGTTGAATATCAACCTCCAAACTTAATTCTTCTGTAACTATTAATCCCAAAGATAATAGGGTATAGTATTTGAAGCCATAACTAAAAATTTGGAATTTTATAATTTGAAAAGCTTGATTAATAATAGATAATAATATTCCATTTTTTTTCTCCTTTAAGAATAAATATCCTGCAATTATTGAAAAGGCAGCAAGGAACAGCAAAAATATTTGAGTAATAGTTTTAAATTGAAACGGTGAAATAAAAAAAGAAGATAAAATTAAGAACACTCCTCCTACAATTTGATATATTCCGACAATCTTTGGTGTTAGTTTAAGAATTTTTTGATTCCTTTTTTCATTTAGTGTTTTTTGATGAGTTTCTTTGCTAAGTCGTTCATCAAAAATTTCTTTCCTAATTTCCTCTAATTTTATATCCCTAGATTCGGCTACGTCAATGACAGCGTCTATAGCATCTTTTTGGTACTGGTGTCTTTTTTTAAGAATAGCTATCAATTCCTTGTCCGGTAATTCGTTCATTCTTTTTTTAAAAGATTCTTTACTCATAAATCTGTTCTAAAAATTTGACGGTCTTTCCAAATAATACTAAACCTGACGATTTAACATTTAATAATTATGTTTTATACACCATGTTGTACACAGTGCTATTTTTTTATTCGTCTAAAAACTCCTTCATAAAACTGACCAGTTTCAACATCTTTTTCTGAGAACTGAACAGATTTCATATGATATTCATCATCATTTATCCATTTGTAATTATAAATCCGATAAGTTCCTTCTGGTTCTCCTTCAAAAAACAGTTTTAATTTAACGTCTCCGTTTGCGTTAATTGTTCCTTTTCCATTTCCAGCTCTTATAGTTCCAAAACTTGATAAATGATAAATTTCCTTTGTATTTGGATTATAAGACCAAAATATATGTCCATTAGGTTGAGGTCCGTCGATAATTGATAACAAACTATTGTCGGTATTTATTTCTTGTGAGGTAGTGTGATGATTTGGAATTTTTATAGTTTCAGTTCCGTTTCCCCAATTATGAGTCCAATCATCATTTTTGAGAGTCCATTCTCCAATGAATTTTTCAAATGGATTTTGTTTTGTTTCTTTTTTAGTTCTACCATTAGATTCAAATTCAATCGAGGTTTTTTGTGTATATCCAGTTAGTGAAAATACTGCAAAGATTAGAAATAAGATTTTTTTTATCAGCTTCATTATTTAGGGATATTATTTAAGTCTTACATTGTGTACAACATCTCGTATAAGAAACGTAGGGCAGGTGATAAGCGATACGTTTCGGCTTGGGACTAAGCCAAATATAATATTTTTCGACTTTATAAATATACACAGGCTTTTCGATTTAACACAAACGCTCTATGTATTTTATACCTTGTTGCCTGCTGGCTTTTTTTGTATTATTAATTCACAATCAGAATCAAAAACATTAGGTTCTTTACATTTTAGAATCAATTTTGTGTTGTTTTTCAATTCCAAAGTTATTCTACTATTATTCAAGTCAGGTTTACAGAATATTCGACTAACAATTTGATCTTTTAAATCAAATTTATCTGTACAATCAATAAAATGATAAGAATCATCCTCGGTATCTATTTCATCCCAGTTTTCCCAAAAACCATATCCTGCATCCAAAAAATACTGATGCCAATTTCTGTTTTTTACTTTAATATGAATAATAATTGGTTCTTTAGTCTCTGGATTTTCACATACAATCAGTTTCTCAATTTTTAATCCATTGAATTCATTAAACTCAAAATGTGAATCTTGATATAATCTACCGCGTGGTTCTTTTTTCATAATTTTTTGTCAAACCATTTATTTCCGCAATGTCTGCATTGTTGTGCTTTTGGGGTTCTTGCTAGTTTTCCACAATTTGAGCAATTATTTAGAATATTAGGATTGTCTTTTAATATGCGTTTTGCTATTCTTTCTTCTGCAAGAGTTTTTCCTAAAGAAACTAAGTCATTTACTTTTTTGTCTTGAAATCCGTAAAGTAATTCCATTTTATATTCAACTAATGCATTTTTTCTTGTTACTATCTCTCCGTGTTCCGTTAACCCTAATCTAATCAACACTTTGATTTCTTCTTTAAGCATCAAATCTCGGCATTGTTCGAGTAAGTATTTTTTCAATTCAGATTTCATTTGAGTTTTTCAGCTTTCAGGTAACGTTTAATATATGTATCGTAGCATAGTAAGTTGTTACCTTGCTTTTCGATTTTTTCTGCGCATTGGTTGCTAACTTTTACTTTTTGCAAGCATTGCGTCAAACCAAAAATACAACAGCCATTCGATCTATCAATTAGCTGCTATTGTATATATAGTGTTGTGCGATCGTTATTTATTTCCAACCATTAATTTCGCAATTTTATTCGCATTATCAATTCCGAGTTCCACTAAAACTTTTGTTATTTGATTTTCAAAATCGTTAAGATCTTTCCGACTTGATTTAATTTCATTGATTAGTATCTGTTTTGAGAATTTATATTTTTCGGATAACTCCTTAAAATCTTCTAAGCAGTCTTCTGTATAATCTGAAAGGACTATACTATCAACATTCCGTTTACAATATACCCAAGGATGGCCAATCCATAGTTGCTCCCATTGATTTAGTTTTGAATTTTCGATTTCTTCCCAATGGTTAACATTAGATATGTCACCGCAACAAGTCGGTTCAATAATTATGTTGTCATTTTCTATAATTACAATTCCACCAAATAATGGTTCGATATACTCCTGTACATTTGATAAGTCAATATCTTTTAATTCCTTTTGAAGAATAATTTTTAATTCGGAATCACCAATATTGTTTATGTCAACCAAATATGAACCAAGTTCAATAGGTTTTAGATTTTGTAGATTACTATCCGAAATACACTTGTACCAGAATTCATTCCATTTCTGAGGATTTTCATCTCGTGAAACATCTGGAGATTCATAATCATTTTCGGTATAATCCCAAGGTTCAATTTCTATTGTATTTAATAACTTCATTAAATATTTCAAGAGTTTGGTTTAATGATGCACAACGTTTAATACATGTGTCGTAGCGGAACAAAATGTTACCTAACCTTGGACATTTCTGCGCAGATTTTATACTTTAATTCAGCTTTAAAATCACTGCGCCATCATAAATATGCGAGAACCAATCGATTAATCGTTAATCAGCTGTGATCACATATATATTGTTGGCAATAGTTTTTATTTCCTTTCCTTTCAGATCACCAAGATTTTCAGTTTCTTCACTTTGGTATATTCTATAAATCTTTATTGGTAAAGTATCGTTAGGTGGTTTACGTAAATATGCGTTTTTTTCTGAAATTTCATGTTTAACTGTTACAGATAAATATTGAGTTATTATTGAATCTGAAATTTTTTTATCGGCAAAAACTCTTATATGAAACCTGCGGTCATAAAACTTATCATGCCCATCTATTTCAGTTCTACCATTAGGTTTAATACTGTCTTTAAATTTTATAATATCAGACTCTATATAATTTAAGTTTTCAGAGAGTTCTGTTCTTCCAATAATCTTATTGTCTGAATTTGTCATAAACACTTTAAGTCCGTATTTTCCTTTAGTTTTAATAAGTTCAACAGAATTATCTATGGGAAGTTCAACAGCATATCTTTTATTGATGTATTCTAAATAGTTTTTTGTTCTTAGTAAATTAAGTTTATTTTCTCCAAATTGATTCACGAATACGCCGAATAGAGTATCCTTATCTTTTGACAGTTTATAATGAATAGTGATTTTATCTTGAATTCTATTGGGACTTCCTAATGAATCCCATATTAAAAAAGGGTAATCAAATTCAATTTTTGACTTATTAGCTTTCCAAGTTACTTTTTCATATGGATCCGCTGTTAGAATAAGACTATCAGGATAAAAATGCATTCTAGTTATTCCGTTATCTTCTATTCCATACCATTTCCCGTTTAATTCTTTTTCAAATGAGTTTTGTCCACAAGAAAGAACCGAAATAATAATTATAAAGTTTAATATGTAAATCAAGTTTTTCATAATTATTGTCAACGTTAAGTATAACAATCATGGTCTGCCAAAGGTGACTATGATTTGTTATACAGTGTTACCATTATTTTTTACTTCAATTTGATAGACATCCACTCATAAAATGGGTACTCATCTTTATGATTTATTACATCTGGTGTTTCCATATTCTCCTTGACTAATCTAAGATAAGAAACAATATTTTTTTTCTTTCCAAAAGTTTTTTCATCTTTTGGCTTTATGAGTACATTTTTGGTTTTTATGTTATCAATCGAAATTTCATCGTCACATTCAATTAAAAGCCAATCTTTTTCTCTGCCCAATTCTACTCGTTTTAATACTCTACCATTGATTGGAAACCGATTTTCAAATTCAGTCTCATTTTTTATAGGGAAAAACTCTATTTCTTTATTTACCAAATGAGAAACAACAGTTAACTTATAAATTCCAAGATATGCTAAAGGAATCAAATATATTCCAATATGTAGATTAGTGTTATTACCGATCCCAAAATTCAACCCTAACTTTAAATTTATTATTTGATTAGTATTAAGAATGGGAGTTTCTTTAAAGAATCGTATTCCATTTTCAAGTAATTCTATATTTTCCGAATAAACAGCTGGAAATTGAGAAAATACCCAAATTTTAAAGAAAAGATTTGGATTGCCCTTTTTTAAAAAGAATATAGCTACACCAATTAATCCAATTATTGTGGTCAATAATCCGAATATATTAATTGATGTTATATACTTTGAAAAATTAAATAAACTCAAGAGAATAATAAGAATGGGAAGAATTAATTCTTTTAGATGTCTGTTTGTAATCATTTTTTTTAATTAATACACAACGTTTAATATATGTGTCGCAGCAGGGCCAAATGTTACCTTGCTTTTCGATTTTTTTGCGTATTGATTGCTAACTTTTACTTTGTGCAAGCATTACGCCATTGCGAATATACACTGTCCATTCGATTAATCACTTTGCTGCTATGATCACATATATAGTGTTGTGATACGTTTTTTCTGTTTTATTTTCAGATAAGCAAAAGAAAGTAATAGCATAGTAATAAATCCAATGAGTCCTAAAAAACCTGCCTCAGGTCCATATTCGCCACCTGAAAGCAAATCCGATTTTTGATTCTCGATTATATATAGTGAATTTATGGCTTTGTTGCCACTCATCGTAAACCCCAACAATGTTTGAGTAAAATTCCAAGCAAAGTGTAATCCGATTGATAAACCTAAATTCTTTGTAATTGCAAATGGAATACACCAAACAATTCCATTTATTGTTAGTAATACAATTGAATGAATCGACGCATTGTTATTACTAAAATGTGCTAGTCCAAACATTACAGATGATATTAATAGTGAAATCAAAAATGTCATTTTTTGAGATGTTTTTTTTGATTTAAATCCATCATAAAGATTGGTATATAGATATCCCCTAAAAAAAGTTTCCTCCAATATACTTACAAGGAACATTTTAAAAGCGAAGAGTGATATTAATGACAATTTTAAGGTAGATGTATGGTCAGAAACAATTATAATTCCAGTTATCTTGCCAATAAGTAATATGAGAATAACTGAAAAAACTCCGATTAGAATTCCAATTAGTAAATTTGAAAAAGTTTCTATTTTAAATACAAGACCGTATTCTGAAAAACTTCTTTTGTCAAGATATTTAGAGTTGATATATAGACCAAAAATTAATATAAATACAGCTCCAACAAATTGTAGATATGAATTATTAATTAGAGTAAGAGGTAAAATCGCAAGAGATATAAGTAATATGAAAATCAGTATTCTCCAAAAAATTCTTATTTGTTTGTTCTCATTGAAAAATAATTCTTTAATATTCATTTAATTTTCAGCTTGTCTTTTAATGTTGTACAACGTCTCGGCTATGGTTAGTACGGGAATTAAAAGTAGTAAACTTTCGATTAAGCACTTAGCCAATTTTTTTTATTTTGCTTTATCTTTTCGTTTTAAAGTCAAATCAAAAGATTTGGCGTACTTGGTTAAAAAGCACTAAATTTTGGGTTAAGCACCAAAACCCGTATTAATTATAGCCATTGTTAGGCAATCGTACTTTTATTCAGGTTTGATGTCAGCACTTTGTAAATGTCTAACTGATATGTCAATATATTTAGGATTTGAGAACATACTTTGCTTTCTGTCACTCCATTCACTTAATTTGTTTGAAATAATCTGTTTATCGAATGATTTTTCAGTAGAAACTATAAAGTCAATTGAAGATAATAATTCAAGTGCAAAATCTGAATAAAATCCGTTTAAGAAATCTGTCGTGTTTTTTGCAATCAGTGCCAATTCTGGCTTACTTTGAATATGGTTTTTCACTTCGTCAAAGCCATCAGAAACTATAGTTAGTGGTTCAAAAGGTTTTTTGTCCATATCGCTATATCCCATAATGTAACTGCCATTAAGAGCATTTAAAACATATCTTACTTTTCCAGAATAGGGGCCATAAAAGTTAGGCGTAAATTGTAGTTTGAAATATTTTTTAGCTCCAAATCTTTGCAGGAAATAACTAACTTTTTCACTTGAGAACTCAGAAACAAACTCTCCGTTTTTTACTAAATCATAAAGAACATAAAGCAATAAAGCTCTAGCATCTGTCAATTTTACTCTTTCTTTTTTTAGCTTTTCTACAATTTGCGATGTTGGCTCATACACATATATATTGATGTCAAGGCTATTTAATTTTTCTTCAATTATTTTTTTTACTTTTTCCCATTTTAAACCTCCATTTCCAGCTCCAAGAGGTGGAATAGCAATACTTTTTATTTGATTTAGCTCTATAACACTAATTAGATCATCTAACCCATCTTCAATATAAATATACTCAGACGGTTTTCTCCAGTTTTGTTTTGTAGGGAAGTTAATTATAACTTTTTCTCCAGAACTAATATTGCTATCAGTTGTTACAAACATTTTACCAACTACTACCTCTTTGTTTTTGCAAGCGATTGAATAGGACTTATAATTATTTGGATATGCTTTTTTAAATTGTAATGCAATTCCTTTGCCCATAACACCAACAGTGTTGACAGTATTTACTATAGCTTGAGCTTCACTATCTAATATGTTTCCAGTAACGTAGTTAATCATAATTCAAAATTTAATAATAAGCTCTAGGTATTACTTTAATTTTTGTTTCGTCAATTCCCATATTGACTAAACTTTCTTTAGCATCATCATTATAACAACAAAATCCAGCTATAAATTGAGCAGGTAAATCATCAGAAACTAATAATTCAGCTTGTTTTTTACGTTTTATGTTAAGATTTTCTTGACCACCCCAAAATGGAGCTTTTATAGAATCCCAATCTATAATATTTGGCAACTCATTTATTTTACTACTATCATAAAAAGAGGTCAAATTATCTGTGGCGTGTCCATCACTAAAATAATAAACTCCTCCAGATTGGATAATATTGTTGATAGGACAGGCTAAATATATGATTTTTTCTGCTGGTGTTGCTTTTTCAACAAAATTCCCTCCATTTTGAATCACATACAGCATTGGCATTTTAATACCAAAATAAAAAGGAATGAAATCACCTAAAGTAATAGCTGGCATATCAAAATCAAACATTTCACCATTATCAATACTAACTCTTTTAGAACTTCTGGTGTCTATTAAACTAATATCACCAATTGGAATGAAATTTGGATTCGAATTTGGTGAAGTTTTGTGTGTAATTCCATTTTGCATAATATTAGGAATATTATCGATATGCGTCATTCGATATATGTATATATTCTCTAATTTCATTAATGCTTTTTTCGTTCCTTTCGTTTAATTTTCAAATTTAGGATTTTATTTTTGATAGTGAACTACTAATTTATTTCCCACTCGTTTTTCAGTATGTTGCCTAACGCCAAATATATGAATCGGAGCAAGACAAGTAGGCCATAACCAATCGATCTATCTGCGCATTTTTATTTCTTATTCAATTTATAAAAATCTAGCGCCTTGGCAAAAAGAAAATGACCTTTCGATCTAGCACTAAACTTTGCTCTGATTTTATATATAATGTTAGCTACTTTTTATTTCTCCGTTTTCCAGTTAAAATTTAAAGCATTACACTTAGGACATTCAACATATTCCCCTTCAAGATAGTCAACATTACAGCGATTACACTTTCCGTACTTTTTATTAATATGCATAAAGGAGAACTTAGCATCAATACTTTCTATGTCATAGAGTGATTCTATTTTTTGAATTAACTCTCCAAGTTTATTATTGGCTTTTAATTCAGAAAGATTTTTTTTCTCTTCAGATGTGAAATTTGGAACTTCAAATTCTCTTTTCGAACATTTTTTACAAGACAGTTTCATAAAATTATAAACTTTCTTTTTGTTTGTTAAACCACTTTAGTTGAGATTCAATCCGCCCAAGTATTTTTTCGTCCGAGTCATTGTGAATATCTCTTAGTTGGTATTTAGGATTAATCAAGTTTTCTTCTTCTATGAATTCGTTGATTTTAAGATTGAAAATTGCCTGGCCAAACCTCTGTTCTGGATTTTCATTCAGATAAGTAGAAATATGGTCAATTATTTTCTTGTGTTCTTTTTTCATTATCTGAGAATTGTAGCTAACGGTCTCGGCTATGAGTAGTTGCGTTGTTTAGCTATTAACTTTGCAAGTACACACCAAAGTAGGCGAGAACAAGCAATTACTTATAGCCATTGTTAGCGGTTGTTTATTTCCGTCTTAACTTTTTCATATCTTTTTAATATAGGTCCAACGATTGTTTTTTTCTTCAGACTTTCGATTTGCTCATTCAATGCCTTGAGATGTGCCGTTTTTAAGGCTTCGTTCTTACTTGTAATTATGTTAGGTATTACACCAGTTCCTTCCCAGTCCAGTTCTGTAACAGGGTGGATACTACGGCTAACAGGAAGTTGTATTAGATAATTATTGTTTACTTCCATAAAATCAATTGCGTGAGCGGCTCCTGCACTAGTTTGCCCAATTATTATTGCCTTATCAAAATGTTTCATAGCATAAGCAAATTGTTCTGCTAGTGAGAAGGTACTCTCACTTACCAATATAAATACAGATTTATTTAAATAACGTTCTCCTCCAATTTCTTCAAAAGTAGAAGTAGATTCTCTCTCTTCCGAACGCCTTTCGTAGCTAGACATCCATAAGGTCGGCTTTTCATTAAAGAAATAACTCGCCAGATAACTATCGGTTGGACTATATCCGCCTTGATTTTCAGTCAAATCAATGATTAATGCATCAGTGTTAGCTACGAACCCCATAGTGGCATCAATCGTTGGTTTAACCCAGTCTAATGGTTGCCAAAAATTTAGTTTTATGTAGCCAATATTTCCTCCCAGTATCGCAACTTTTTCAAAGCCAAAATTCTCTTTTTTTGCATACCATAAGTTCCAATCAATTTTTTCTTCAGAATTCTTTTCTATTTTCTCTTCGGTTGTCGTTTCTTGTTGTCGTTTCAAACCTTCACGTCTAGATTTTACCAATTCAGGATTATATTGGATTTTGAAATGTTTATCCTTCGTGATTTCTACAAGGTCATTGGTTAAAGCATCAGCAAAACTCATATAGTCAATTATGCCATCATATTTTCCGCTCAAGTTTAGACTGTCCAGAGAGTTGTTGAAATGTTTAGTAGGCTTTGCAAACACATAATTTGTATGTATTAGTTCCTTAATGCTCTCAATCGTGGTGCTTTTTTCATTGTCAGATATGTTTTCTTGAGAAAAGGTTGTAAAAGGTGTTATTAGCAAAAGGATTAAGATTTGTTGAATTCGTTTCATATTTTTTTATCCGTAAATTATATTTTTCAAATAATCAGTTTTTTTATAATAAGCGCTAACTACTGAATAACAGCAATTGTTATTATTTCCGTTTGTAACTATTTGTAATCCTTTGTAAACGCTTAAATTCAAACATCATCTGCCGTTATTTGTTATGAACGCTTTCCAAAGAAACGTAAATTCCCCGAATAAAAAAACCACAACAATAACTGTTGTGGTTTTTTAGGGCCATAATACTATGGTTAATCTTTTACTTCTTCGGATCTAGTATTAATGAAACTCGTTCGGCAGCATCCTGTAAGTGATAACGTGTCATTCTATCAGCTGTTCTGCCAATGGCATTTCGGATCGCTCTTTGTAAATTTTTTAGCTCTGCTCTTACCACAGGTCTAATGTCACTTTGCGAAACATCTACATTGGTACGTCTTACAAAACGTCTAAAATTAGCAGGGATTGGTGTCTGCTCTTTGGTCATTAAAAACTCTAATCGTTCGATATAAGCTCGTTGCAGATTACGACGATATACATCTACGGTAGCACCGTTTCTTAGCTCACTCCAGATACCAGATCGCAGCTCGGTCATCATATCAATCAGTGTATAGGCATCAGTGTTATTCAAGGCTTCGTTTTCTATCAATCGAGCCATTCTTCCTTGATCCAGTAGGTTGTTTAACGTTCTGGTCTGAAAACCACGTACGCGTTCTACACTACCTGCAGATTCTATTTTGTTAAAAATAGTAGCATCTAGTAACCAATCTGGAGTAGCAAATAACTGTTCTTGTAAAAACTTCATGGCACGTTTTTGGTTTTCTTTAGTGACATGGGTATATACGGCTCCTTCTTGATCGTAGGTTTTATAATATTCGTATACACCTCCAATATTTGAGGCTACATGTCCCATATATCGATTGTATTGTCCAAGTACTTGTCCGTACATCGTTTGTAGATCATTATAGTTTTTACCATCTTCTGCGGTCCATTGTATCAGATTAGGTACAATTCTTTTTAAGTTAGCAATACCATACATACTTGCTTGTACTGCATCATCACCAAGATCTTCTGTTTGTGAGCTAGGATCGATGACACCAAATTGCTGTCTCCCAAAACGGTATTTAGGATCATCTGCGTGTTTTAGTATCCAGCTATCTAAGGTTTTCTTTTCTTCTTCTGCGGTTGTACCTGGAATTGGTCGATATCCCCATCGAATGGCATGTTTATCATAGATTCCGATTTCTGGCATCAATGCCACATCACCATCTCCTGGTTGTGCGATATAATTAAAACGTGCATAATCCATAATAGAAGGTGCCGTTCCGTATTTTTTTGTAAACGCAGGATCACGTAGAGATTCTACTGGGTATGCTACGCTACTTCCCATATTATGTGGTAACCCTAAGGTATGACCAACCTCATGAGCAGATACAAATCGGATCAGTCTACCCATTACTTCGTCTTTAAAAGCGACTCCTTGTGCATCTGGATTGATGGCTGCTGTTTGTACAAAAAACCAATTGCGTAATAAGGTCATTACATTATGATACCAGTTGATATCACTCTCTAGAATTTCTCCTGATCTGGGATCACTTACGTGCGGTCCATTGGCATTGGGTATCGGAGAAGCCAGATACCGTACTACAGAGTAACGTGCATCTTCTGGACTCCAATCTGGATCTTCTGCTACTGTTGGTGGATCTTTGGCAATAATAGCATTTTTAAAACCAGCTTCTTCAAAAGCTACTTGCCAGTCTTCGATCCCTTGTTTGATGTATTTTACCCATTTTTTTGGTGTAGCGCGGTCTATATAATATACAATCTGTTTTTTGGGTACTACTAATTCTCCTCGGTTAAACTTTTCGATATCTTCATCACGTACTTCTAATCTCCATCGATCCAAATATCTGATCGTTTTACTTTCTTGAGCTTCTAATCCATAATCTGTTTGTCCTCTGGCAAACCATCCTACGCGCTGATCAAACATTCTACGTTTCATCGGTGTTTCTGGAAGCAAAATCATAGAGTTACTCATTTCTAAAGAAATGGTTCCTGTACTGGCATTAGAAGGTGGTTCTCCTGCATTGTATGTTTTTACGTGCCTTGTTTCGATATTAATAGGATAACTACGTATAGAATCTATATATGAAAGGCTCTCATCTAATCGTGTAATTTTATATTGTTTCCTCCTAGCAGCAGGAAAACCAAGCGCTTTTACGTCTTTTTTAAACAAATTCGTAACATCAATCACTGTAGCGTTGTGTACAGAATCTTTATGAAAAGCTTTGATCGGGAATGCATGCAACACAGGTTCGAAGTTAGAATTCTCTACAGCTTCATGAATTGGTAATGAATCTGCGGCATATATTTGATGGGATACCACACGTAATAAAACCTTTTTGTTTTTCTTTTGCCATCGCAATACCTGAGTGTTTTGTTTTCCACCGCCAAATCCAATACCTGTAGCAGTTTTGGCAATACGAGTTACCATCAACATTTCTCTGTTAAATAGAGAGTCTGGTATTTCATAGAAGTATTTGTCTTCTATATTATGAACGGTAAAAAGCCCTGGATCACTTTTAGCTTTTTTAGTAATTACCTCACTATAAGGTTTGATCGCATTTTTGTCTTTGCCTGGTTTTTTGGCGGCAGCTGCGGCTGGTGTTTTTCCTTTTTTATTCTGAAATGCGGAACAGCTAGATAATGTTAACCCCAATATCAGTAATAGATATATCGTAATTTTATGCATGAGTAATTTTTTTTATCGGCCGAAGATAAAGAAATAACAAGGCGTTAAAAGTGAAAGGAACGTTAAATGCAATAAAGACTGGGGTTTACGGCAAATATTATTGTGTGTGTTTGTGAATTATTTATAATGTCTTCTTAAAGATTTATTAATTTTCTGTAACAATAAATTCACTTCTTCTGTTTTGTTGATGTTGTTCTTTGCTACAGCGAACACCGTTGCTACATTTATTTTGCAGCAAGGTCTCTCCATAACCTCTACTTTTTACCCGATCAGGATCGATTCCTTTGCTAATGATGTAATTGGCAGTGGCAGTAGCTCTTTTCGAAGATAATTTCAGATTGTAAGCATCACTTCCTTTACTATCTGTATGAGATCCTATTTCTATTTTTAGAGTAGGATATTCTTTCATATATGTAGCTATCTTATCTAATTCTGCAGCTGTTTTTCCTAAAATTAATGCCTTACTAGAAGCAAAATAAATTGGTTTTAGATTTAACAATTTAGCCAAATCTATTCCAGTATCCGGAGCATCATTTTCTAAAAAAAACTCCTTATGTACTTCTGTACTATCTCTGCTGGTTAAGATGGTAGTGGTAATTGGCGTATAGTTTTTCTTTTTTGCCTGGATCGTATAATTTTTATGATCACAATCTACTCTCAGTGTAAAAGCTCCTATCATATCAGTTACTCCTGTATAGACCACTTCATTATCTTGATTGTTAACTGTTATTTCTGTGTCAATCAAAAGTTCATTAGTTTTTTTGTCGAGTACAACACCGTTAATGGATCCAGCACAATCAGTGACCAAAGGTTTTAATTCTGTAATACTATAGAGATCATCATCTCCTCTGCCTCCTGATCGATTAGAAGCAAAGTATCCTTTCTTAGTATCATCATCGATTATAAAGGTAACATCATCAAAATTGCTGTTTACAGGTCTGCCAATATTATATATTTTTTTCTTTGGTGTTGCTGTATTGATAACGAAAATATCCAATCCTCCCAAACCAGGATGACCATCTGACGCAAAATATAACATTCCTGTTTTGCTAATAAACGGGAAGGTGTCTCTTCCTTCTGTATTGATTTCTGGCCCTAGATTTTGAGGTGTTCCAAAGCTTCCGTCATCATTGATATTAACAACATATAGATCTGATGCTCCGTATCCTCCAGGCATATCCGAGGCAAAATATAATTTTTTTCCATCGAAACTTAAGGTTGGATGTGCTACAGAATATTGGTCATTATTAAACGGAAGTTCTTCTGGTTGAGACCATTTTTGTTTTGCACCTTGCACAGCTTTGTATATTTTAAGGCGGTTAATTCCTGTGGAATCGTTTTTAGACTTTCCTTTATATATATTATTTCTGGTAAAATAGATTGTAGTTCCATCCATAGTAAATACAGATGTGGATTCATGAAGACGAGAACTTAGTTCTTTGGCAAATTCTTTGGTAAAAGAGAGCGCCAAAGAATCGTTGGATACTTCTTTAAATAATCCCAAATATGATTGCTCATTCCAGGGATTTCGTTTTGCAGTTCCTTTGCTTTTTCCTCTTGAGGAAGAAAAGATCAATTGGTCTTTATAGATGGAAGGAGCAAAATCTGTAAAAGCAGAGTTGTTTTCATAATTGATAATCTCATATCTTCCAGATTGTTTAACGATGTCTTCTAAGTAGTTTGGGTTTTCTGTTAATTTTTTTAATCTGGAATCTTTAACATCCAGATTATTGACATAAGCGATCAGTTCATTTGCCTGATCATATAACTCCATATGCTTATAACACTGTGCGGCTCTGTAATAATATTCGGGTTGTAGTTCTTCAACAACAGTGCTGTCTTCTATAAGTTCGATACGGTGTTCAATCATTCTTCCATACCATTTACCTGCATTTTCTAAATCTGAATTATAGTAATAGGCATCAGCTAATTTTTGATATACTTCAATAGAACCATTTCCTTTATTTATAATATCCCTATAGGAATCGATGGCATCGATATATGCCAGATTTTCATAGTTTTTATTTGCCTTTTTTAGTGATTTTTCTTGTGAAAATAAAAGAAACGGCAATATCAATATAATACCACTTATAAAATGAGATGTATACGTAACGATTTTCATAGTAACCTTTTATTTTAATTAGAAGAATCTAGGATATAATACACGTTCTTTTTTCTTAAAGATTTCATAGCGTAAGAAAAATTCATAGGATCCAGAATTAAATTCTGTATTGCCCAGTGCTGTCGTTTCCCAATCATATGCAAACCCTAGCATCATACTATCTGAAACCTGAAACCCAACCAGACCACTTAATGCAGCACTCCATCTATAGGCTAACCCTAAGGTAAGTTTGTCATAAAGTAAGAAATTGGCTGAGACATCAACTTGAAGCGGTGATCCAGAAACTACTTTACTCAAAACAGCAGGTTTTAGTTTTAGATATTCATTAATATCAAATACATATCCTAAAATCATATAGTAGTTAATTCTTTCGACAGCTAAAAAAGAAGAGGCTGTATTATCATTTGAAGATTCGTTAAAATGTTTTGTCTTGAGTAAGTTAGGAGCAGAAATTCCCGCATAGAATTTTGAGGTATAATAATAAGCACCTATTCCTACATTAGGAGAGAACTTATTATCAATATTAGTATCTAATAAAATATCAGAGGTTGCATATTGATTGAGTCTGTTAAAATCAACATCAAGTAAATGTCCTCCTGCTTTTACTCCAAAGGATAATTTGCCATCATCAGAAGTATTAATGGTGTATGAAAAATCAATATCAATATATGTTTCCTGAGTAGGGCCTATTTTGTCATTAACCAGCGATAATCCAAGTCCGACTTTTTCTGAAGCACCAATGGGTGAATGAATATTTAGTGTCTGAGTCACGGGTGCTCCATCAATACCTATCCATTGATTTCTATATAGTCCTGTAATACTTATTGCGTTTCTTGATCCTGCATATGCAGGGTTTACACTGATGGTGTTATACATATATTGTGTATACTGAGCATCTTGCTGCGCATAGATCCCCAACATAGAAACTGAAAATAAAATAATACTTAATAAATATGTTTTTTTCATAAGATTATTATTTCTGAAAAGAATAATAAAAATGTTTGTTGTTTATATTGTTGGTATTATCTATTGATGTATAGATAACCTGATCTAGTTTTGGATATTCCTGAATCATTCTTGTATGCCAATACATAGAAATAAGTACCTACTGGTAACTGGCGCTCTTGATTTACCGTTGCTCTACCATTAGATTCTCCTCTGAAATATTCTTGGTTTTGACCATATCCAATGGCTTCGTATACAAGTACACCCCATCGATTGAATATTTTTAATTCATTTTCTGGGAAATTCTCAATATTTCGAATGATAAACACATCGTTATCACCATCTCCGTTTGGTGTTACGGCATTGAATACTTCCAGATCATCTTCTGCTGTTGGATCCGAATTATTAGGTTCTAAATAATCAGGGATTCCATCACCATCAGAGTCAAAAGCATCATCGGGAACCATATCTCCATCAGGATCTGGGTTTTCGTCCTCTGTAGGTATCCCATCATTATCATCATCAATATCTTGGAAATCATCGATTCCATCTCCATCAGAATCTTGAGGGTCATAATTTACTTCTCCAGTATCTGGATCATCTTGCACCTGATCAGGAATACCGTCATCTCCATAAGGTCCGTCTATGGTTCCATCACCGTCACTATCGATACCATCATGACCCGCTTCGATATAATCATAGATTCCGTCACCATCAGCATCTAGATCTAAACTGTCAATAATACCATCACCATCGGTATCTAATAAAGGATCACCGTTTTGTTCTTCGATATCGGTAATACCATCATTGTCATCATCCAGATCGATAATGTTAGGAATTCCATCACCATCAGTATCTAAATAACTTATCGTAGGATCATCAGGGTCATCATCATTATCAGGATCATTATCGGTAGGATCATCAGGATCATCTGAGTCTTCTGTGATAGTTCTAGAGGAGTTAGGGATCGATGCATTCGCAAATGCTGTATTCGAAACTAAACCATTTATCATGTCATTTTCTGTAATCACATGCGTAGCAGTTACTATAAATGTTTCTCCTGGAGCAAGTGTGGCTATGGATGAAGGATTGTTTAAAACTGCATTAGGATCCACCACATTTACATTTAGTAATGTTACGTTTCCAGTGTTAGTAACTGTGATTGTATAATTCAGCACATCTCCAACTTCAGTATAAGTGATAGTATCTACTGTTTTAAGTACTGAAAGAGTTCCTAATTGTGGAGTAGAGGTAATGGTTGGGTCATCTGGTTCGCCATCTCCATTACTGTCATTGTCAGTAGGGTTATTAGGATCATCAGAATCATCAGTTACTATACCGCCATTGGTGCCTTCTGCGGTTACTGAAGCTATATTGGTTACAGAACCTGTGTCTAGATCTTGTTGTGTAATTGTATGTGCAGCTGAAATTGCAATAGTTTCTCCAGGCAGTAACGTAGCGATATTAGCAGGTATAATACTACCTGTATCTGCATTTGAATCTGAAATAGCGATATTACTTAAGGTTACATTTCCTGTATTGGTTACTTGTAATGAATAGGTAATAATCTCTCCAACAGTATCCCATAATCCATCTGGTGCATTGTCTGCAGCCTTGGTTAATTGAATAGATGGATTTTGAATCAGGTCTGTATTTGTAATATCATCTGGATCACCATCACCATTGCTATCTGCATCTGTAGGATTATTAGGGTCATCCGAAATATCACTTACTATATTTCCAAAAGGATCATCGGCTTCTACATTGGCGGTATTCATAACGATTCCTGCATCTAAATCCAGTTGGGTTATTGTATGAGCTGCAGTTGCCAAAATAGTTTCACCTGGAAGTAAAATTGTAATACTTGATGGATTGATACTTCCTGTATCAGCATTCGCATCGGTAATAACTATATTTGTTAAGGTTGTAGTTCCTGTATTGGTAATTGTTAGCGAATAATTAATTTGTTCACCAACAGTATCATAAAACCCATCAGTAGCACTTAATGATTCTTTTAAGATACTGATACCACTTTGAACAGTAAATGTTGTTACAGTATTATCATCAGGGTTTCCATCATTATTATCATCAACATCTGTAGGGTCATTTGGATCATCCGAGTTATCAGATACTGTGATTCCGTTAGGATCCTGTCCAGAAACAACTGCTGCATTGGTAACGTTTCCTGAATCAATATCAAATTGAGTTATTATATAGGTTGCTGTAAAAGAAGTAGTGTCGTTCTGATCAGGTATCAAATCTATGGGTCCTCCATTAACAGTAACTAATGGATCCGTAATTATGATATCTGTAATGGTTGTGTTTCCTGAATTTATAACTTCAAAAGTATATGTAATTGTTTCTCCGATTTGAGCAAAACCATCGCCATTCGTATCATTGAATGTTCCTGTTTTTAATAACGTCAATTCAGGGCTTCCAATAAGGTCTGTGACTGTTGGGTCATCTGGATCGCCATCCCCATTTAGATCTTCATTATTTGGATTGTCTGGATCGTCAGAGAAATCACTTACGTCTGTAATAATACCACCATCATCATCTTCTCCAGTTACTAATGCACTGTTGGAAATATTACCAGAATCAATATCCGATTGTAAAATAACATACGTGGCTGTAAAACTTGTATTGTCTGTTTGTGCTGGGTTTAAGTTTATTGGACCACCTGTTACAGATACTATTGGATCAGAAATTGTAATGTTGGTAATGGTAACATTTCCAGTATTTCTAACATCAAAAATATAGGAAATAGTTTCACCGTTTTGGGGAATCCCATCACCGTTTTCGTCATTGAAATTAGCCGTTTTAAACAGTGTAAGCTGTGGGGCTCTAGCTAATGTTGTGATGGTTGCATCATTATTAACGATAGTAGTAGGATCATCAGAATTATCTGTTACTACTCCTGTAGATGGATCAATACCAGATGTTGTTGCTGTATTGATAACTTCACCAGTATTCACATCAGATTGCAATAATACATAAGTAGCTGTAAATGTAGTAGTGTCGGTTTGACCTGGAATCAATGTAATTGGTTCTCCTGTTACTGGAATTAATGGATCTGAAACATTGATATTAGTAATCGTTACATTTCCTGTATTTGTTACATCAAAGTTATATTGAATCGTTTCTCCCGCTTGTGCTAGTCCATCATTATTAGAATCTATAAAAACACCTGTTTTAAAGAGCGTAAGTTCTGGGTTACTAATTAATGTTGTTATCGTTACATCATCTGGTTCGCCATCACTATTAGTATCATTGTTTGTAGTATCATTAGGATCATCAGATGTATCTGAAATTGAATTTCCATTAGTGTCTTCTGCAGTAACAGTGGCAGAATTTGTAATACTTCCAGCATCAATATTTGCTTGAGTAATCGTATAAGAAGCAAAGAAAGTGTTCGTATTCGAAACTCCTGGAGCCAAACTAATTGGTCCGCCACTTACAGTAACTAAGGGATCAGAAACTGTAATATTCGAAAGTGTTACATTTCCTGTATTTATTACATTAAAATTATATGTAATTGTTTCTCCTTGTTGAGGTATTCCATCTCCATTCTCATCATTGAAATTGGCTGTTTTTTCTAAAGAAATAGATGGGTTTTGTGTAATATTAGTTTCTGTAATATCATCTGGATCTCCATCTCCATCAATATCATTATTGGTAGTGTCGTTAGGATCATCCGAGATATCATCAATTGTATTTCCAGAAGGATCTATGCCTTCAACAGAAGCAGAGTTATTAACCACACCTGCATCAATTTCATTTTGCGTAATCGTGTGAGTCGCATTTGCAACAATTGTTTGCCCTGGAGATATGCTAGCAATCACGGCTGGAGTAATACTTCCAATATCTGCATTAACATCCGAAATCATAACATTAGTCAATGTTACGTTTCCTGTATTGGTTATGGATAACTCATATGTGATTTGTTCTCCAACACTGTCATAGCTTCCATCTGCTGCAGCTAAAGCTGTTTTGGTAAAACCAAGATTTCCTAAAAAAGGTAGCATAGTATTGGTTACATCATCAGGTTCACCATCACCATTAGTATCATTGTTAGTTGGATTGTTAGGGTCATCAGACGTATCCGAAATCAAAATTCCGTTAGGATCTTGTCCATTGGTAATTGCACTATTTTGAACTAATCCTGCATCGATATCACCTTGATTAATATTGTATGATGCGGTAAATGTAGTTGTATCATTCTGTCCTGGATCAAGGTTGATTGGACCTCCTATAACTGTTGTTAAAGGATCGGTTATTGTAATATTTGTTACTGTAACATTGCCAATATTAGAAATTTCAAAAGTATAGCGTATGGTTTCACCCACTTGTGCCAGTCCATCTCCATTTTCATCTTCGAATACACCAATTTTTGATAGGCTTAACTGAGGGTTTGATGCCAATGGAGTAACGGTAATGTCATCAGGGTTGCCATCTCCATTGATATCATTATTGTCTGGGTTATTAGGATCGTCACTAATATCTGTAATAGGATTTCCATCTGGATCTTGCCCAGTAACTGTTGCAGAATTCGTAATACTACCATTATTTAAATCTGAAAGTGTAATTGTATATATAGCAGAAAAAGTGGTTGTATCAGATTCGTTAGGTTCAAGATTTATTGGACCGCCCAAAACGGTAGTTAATGGATCTGTAATTACAATATTTGAGATAGTTACATTTCCTGTATTCCTCACATCAAATATGTAATTAATAGTTTCTCCAATTTGTGGAAATCCATCTCCATTTTCATCATTAAATACAGCTGTTTTTAATAGTGTAAGTTGTGGGGCTCTAGATAATGAAGTAACTGTATTGTCATTATCATCTGTAGTAGTAGGATCGTCAGAAACATCTTCTATAGGATTTCCATTAGGATCAGTTCCAGAGACAATAGCAGAATTGGTTACACTTCCAGTGTTTATATCGGCTTGAGTTAAAATATATGTTGCAGTATATGTAGTATTATCATTTTGTCCTGGAGATAGATTGATAGGTCCTCCATTTATGGTTACCAAAGGATCTACAATGTTAATACCAAATACCGTTACATTTCCTGTATTGGATATATCAAAACTATATTGAATGGTTTCTCCAACTTGTGCTAATCCATCACTATTACCATCGATAAAAACTCCAGTTTTATAGATTGTTAATTCGGGATTAGATGGTAAAGTTGTTATGGTAACATCATCAGGGTTTCCATCTCCATTAATGTCGTTGTTATCGGGATTGTTTGGGTCATCAGAGATATCACTAATAGTATTTCCATCTGGCGCTACTGCAGAAACTACAGCTGAATTCGTAATACTCCCAGAATCAATGTCTCCTTGCGTTATAACGTAATTTCCAAAGAAAGTTGTTGTATCAGATGCTCCTGGAATTAAATTAATTGGGCCTCCATTAATTGTAATCACTGGATCCAAAATGCTAATATTAGTAAGCGTTACATTTCCAGTATTGAATACAGAAAAATTGTAAGTCAATGTTTCGCCTTCTTGCGGGAACCCATCTCCGTTTTCATCATTGAAAATGGCCGTTTTTTCTAAAGAAATAAAAGGTTTTTGGTCAATAGGTGTAATTGTATTATCATTAGGAGTTGCCGTAGTTGGATCATCAGAAATGTCTGAAACTATGGTCCCACAAGGATCTATACCTTCTGCCGCTGCACTATTAATTACTTGTCCCGAATCCAGATCACTTTGAGTAATTGTATGTGATGCTGAAACTGTTACAGAACTCATTGCTGGTATTGTAGTTATTACAGCTGGAGAAATACTTCCTGCATCCGCATTGACGTCTGTAACATTGATGTTATTTATTTCAACATCGTTTACGTTCTGTACAATTATTTCGTACTGAATAATCTCTCCAACAGCATCATAACTTCCATCGGTTGCTGGTAGAAAAGATTTGGTTAATATGATTTCAGCTTCTGGGCTAACGGTAACTGTATAAGTGTAAGGGTTTCCAACGCACCCATCTGGACTAGTTGGAGTAATCGTATATATTATCGTTTGAATATTTCCAGAAGTGTTAATTAAGGTGTCTGTAATTGTTGAAGCAGTACTTGGAGTAGTTGTTTCACCACTTACATTTGGGTTGTCTGCTGCAACCCATGAGAAAGTGGATCCTAGAATATCTACGTCTAAGCCTAAACTGTGGTTTAACGAGATATTACTACAACTAGTGCTAACTGGAGGTGTATTGTTGAAAGGTTCTGGTAATACTGTAACAGTGAACGTAAATGTGTTTCCATTACATCCATTATTATTGAATGGTGTAATAGTATATATTATATCTTGATTAGTCCCTGAGGTATTTTGTATAGTATCAGGAATAGTATTTCCGTTACCATCGGTAGCACCAGTAACATTTGGGTTTGGTGTAATTACCCAATCAAATGTCACTCCAGAAAGGGGTGTTAAGTTTGATAAATTAAATGCAAGAGAGTTATTGCTACAAACAGAAGTTGAAGTATCTGAAATTTCTAGTGTAGCTGTAACATCGATGGTATATATGAAATTGTATATACTGCTGTTTCCTGCACAATCTGTATAGGTAAAGGTATATGTTTTGATACCATCACAAGTAGGATCGGCACTTTCTGTAATTACTGGAGTAATATCATTTCCACATACATCGGTTACTGTTGGTGCTGTAGGTTGTGTGGCATCAGTTATGTCATTTACCGTTGCCGAACCATCAACGGGTACTACAGGTAAAGTTGTTACATCAATCGTATAGGTAAATGTATATACAGAAGCGTTTCCAGCGCAATCGGTATAGGTATAGGTATATATTTTATCGCCTTCACAAGTAGGATCTGTATTTTCTGTAATTACTGGAGTGATATCATTTCCACATACATCCGTTACTGTTGGTGCTGTTGGCTGTGTAGCATCAGCAATACATTCTACTGTTGCGGTACCATTAACAGGTACTACAGGTAAAGTTGTTACATCAATTGTGTAGGTAAATGTATATACAGAAGCATTTCCTGCACAATCAGTATAGGTGTAGGTATATATTTTATCGCCTTCACAGGTTGGATCTGTATTTTCTGTAATTACTGGAGTGATATCATTTCCACATACATCCGTTACTGTTGGTGCTGTTGGTTGTGTAGCATCAGCAATACATTCTACTGTTGCAGTACCATTAGCAGGAACTACAGGTAAAGTTGTTACATCAATCGTATAGGTAAATGTATATACAGAAGCATTTCCTGCACAATCAGTATAGGTGTAGGTATATATTTTATCACCTTCACAGGTTGGATCTGTATTTTCTGTAATTACTGGAGTGATATCATTTCCACATACATCCGTTACTGTTGGCGCTGTTGGCTGTGTAGCATCAGCAATACATTCTACTGTTGCGGTACCATTAACAGGTACTACAGGTAAAGTTGTTACATCAATTGTGTAGGTAAATGTATATATGGAAGCATTTCCTGCACAATCGGTATAGGTGTAGGTATATATTTTATCGCCTTCACAGGTTGGATCTGTATTTTCTGTAATTACTGGAGTGATATCATTTCCACATACATCCGTTACTGTTGGTGCTGTTGGTTGTGTAGCATCAGCAATACATTCTACTGTTGCAGTACCATTAGCAGGAACTACAGGTAAAGTTGTTACATCAATCGTATAGGTAAATGTATATACAGAAGCGTTTCCAGCGCAATCGGTATAGGTATAGGTATATATTTTATCGCCTTCACAAGTAGGATCTGTATTTTCTGTAATTACTGGAGTGATATCATTTCCACATACATCCGTTACCGTTGGTGCTGTTGGTTGTGTAGCATCAGCAATACATTCTACTGTTGCAGTACCATTAGCAGGAACTACAGGTAAAGTTGTTACATCAATCGTATAGGTAAATGTATATACAGAAGCGTTTCCAGCGCAATCGGTATAGGTATAGGTATATATTTTATCGCCTTCACAAGTAGGATCTGTATTTTCTGTAATTACTGGAGTGATATCATTTCCACATACATCCGTTACCGTTGGTGCTGTTGGTTGTGTCGCATCAGCAATACATTCTACTGTTGCGGTACCATTAACAGGTACTACAGGTAAAGTTGTTACATCAATTGTGTAGGTAAATGTATATACAGAAGCATTTCCTGCACAATCAGTATAGGTGTAGGTATATATTTTATCACCTTCACAGGTTGGATCTGTATTTTCTGTAATTACTGGAGTGATATCATTTCCACATACATCCGTTACTGTTGGTGCTGTTGGCTGTGTAGCATCAGCAATACATTCTACTGTTGCGGTACCATTAACAGGTACTACAGGTAAAGTAGTTACATCAATTGTGTAGGTAAATGTATATATGGAAGCATTTCCTGCACAATCAGTATAGGTGTAGGTATATATTTTATCACCTTCACAGGTTGGATCTGTATTTTCTGTAATTACTGGAGTGATATCATTTCCACATACATCCGTTACCGTTGGTGCTGTTGGTTGTGTCGCATCAGCAATACATTCTACTGTTACGGTACCATTGGCAGGAACTACAGGTAAAGTTGTTACATCAATCGTATATGTAAATATATATATGGAAGCATTTCCTGCACAATCGGTATAGGTGTAGGTATATATTTTATCACCTTCACAGGTTGGATCTGTATTTTCTGTAATTACTGGAGTGATATCATTTCCACATACATCCGTTACTGTTGGCGCTGTTGGCTGTGTCGCATCAGCAATACATTCTACTGTTGCGGTACTATTGGCAGGTACTACAGGTAAAGTAGTTACATCAATTGTATAGGTAAATGTATATACAGAAGCATTTCCTGCACAATCGGTATAGGTGTAGGTATATATTTTATCGCCTTCACAAGTAGGATCTGTATTTTCTGTAATTACTGGAGTGATATCATTTCCACATACATCGGTTACTGTTGGTGCTGTTGGCAGTGTCGCATCAGCAATACATTCTACTGTTGCGGTACCATTAACAGGTACTACAGGTAAAGTAGTTACATCAATTGTATATGTAAATGTATATATGGAAGCATTTCCTGCACAATCGGTATAGGTGTAGGTATATATTTTATCACCTTCACAAGTAGGATCTGTATTTTCTGTAATTACTGGAGTGATATCATTTCCACATACATCCGTTACTGTTGGCGCTGTTGGCTGTGTCGCATCAGCAATACATTCTACTGTTGCGGTACCATTGGCAGGTACTACAGGTAAAGTAGTTACATCAATTGTATATGTAAATGTATATACAGAAGCATTTCCTGCACAATCGGTATAGGTGTAGGTATATATTTTATCACCTTCACAAGTAGGATCTGTATTTTCTGTAATTACTGGAGTAATAGGAGTACCACTACTATCAGTGACTACTGGCGCTGTTGGTTGTGTCGCATCTGCAATACATTCTACAGTAGTTGAATCATTTGGAGGTAATACCAAAGGAGGTTCTATGGTTACAGTAATTGTATAGACTGTTCCTAAACATCCATTAGCATCTGCAGTAGGAGTAATGGTATACACTACATCCTGAGGAGTAGTTGAAGTATTGATAAGAGTGTCTTGTATTCTGTCATCTGTTGAGGTAGCGGTGGTTTCTCCAGTTACATTAATATTATCGGATGCTTGCCAAGAAAAAGTAACACCATCAGTATAATTGGTAACATGTGTAATTAAATTTTGATTAAGTGTATCTCCTGTACAAATGTCTACAGTGCGAGTAGTATTGTTTACTCTAGGAGTTCGCTGTATTGTTACAGTATAAGTATAAGTATCCAGCACTATTCCTCCTGAATCAAATCCTGTTATGGTATAAATTACTTCTTGATCTGTAATACTTGTGTTTATTAAAGTATCTGTAATATTAGAATCGGTCGAAGTAGCAGAGGTTTCTCCTGAAACAAAAGGGTTATTTGTAGCGGACCAACTAAATGAAACTATAGTTGGATCAACATCTGCTGTTAGATCATGTGCTAAAGTTGTTCCGCCGCATATGGTTTCTATTGGATTTACAGTTACTGTTTCGGTAGCTATAAGGTCTGCTGGATCAGCAATGCTTCCTGTTCTTGGAGTAGCAGTCGCCGTTACCGTATTGGTAATGTCGGATTGATTTATGATGTCTGTAGCAGTGACCGTATAAGTTGCTGTCCAAATAGCGTTCGTTCCTGGATCCAATTGATCTACATCATTATCTGCTCCATCATCTGTTCCTGTTGTACTTTGTAAGGTAATTGTGCCAAGAGTGCCACTACCTGAATGGACATCAGCAAGACTAACTTCATCAAATGTTACATTTCCTGTATTACTAACAGTATATGTGTACGTTATCGTTTGACCTTCTGCGACATTGCTGTCATCATCTGCTATTTTGGTTACTGTTATCGAAGGATTAGATATGAGAGTAACAATTGTAGGGTCATTAGTTGTTGTGGTTGGGTCGTCAGGATCATCCGATAGATCGGTTACACTTCCTAAACCAGGATCTTGGGCTCCAACTGTTGCGGTATTGACAACCTGAGCAGCATCTAGATCATCTTGTGTAATTGTATGTGTTGCTTCAAAAGTTGCGGTATCCATAGGAGCCATACTATCCACTATATTATCAGTTCCTGTATCCGTTCCAGTAGTGCTTATTAATGTAAGTGTATCCGCGTTAGGATCTACAACATTTATATCTGTCAATGTTACATTTCCTACACTAGTGGCTATTATTGTGTAGGTAATTGTTTGCCCTATAGTATTGTATGGGCCATTTGTAGGCGCATCATCAACTTTGGTAACCTCTAATTGACCAAATTGCGGAATTGTGACAACTGTAGCGTCGTTCGGAGCTAAAGTGGTTGGATCATCTGATGTATCAGAGACTACTAATCCTTCTACAGGTTCTGTACCATTTGCAGTCGCTGTATTTGTCGCATTTCCATTATCAAAATCTAGTTGAACAATGGTATGGGTTGCAGTAAATACAGCCGAAGCTCCTGCAGGTAAATTTGCGACAGATGCAGGGCTTAAACTTCCAACATCAATATTGGAATCTGTAATGGTAACATTATCCAAACTTACATTTCCTGTATTGATCACTGTAAATTCATAAGTGATAACTTCTCCAAGTGTATCATATAGACCATCAGGAGATGGTTGTGCAATTTTTTCAAGCACTAATGCACCTAATTGCTCGATTGGGGAGATAGTTGGATCTTCTAACGCAATAGTATCTGGATCATCCGAAGTATCAGAAATTACAAATCCATTAGCTAAAGTACCTTCTGCAGTAGCTGTATTTACTACTTGATCAGCTTCTATATCTGCTTGAGTGATTGTATGCGTTGCAGTAAAATTAGCAACAGCTCCTATGCCTAAGTTAGAAACAGATGCAGGAGATAAACTTCCAGCATCTATATTAGGATCTGAAATAGTAACACTAGGAATCACTTGATTACCAGTATTGGTAACTACAAAATCATACGTGATAATTTCTCCAACAGTATCATAACTCCCATCAGGAGCTGGCTGATCACTTTTAGTAATTTCTAATTCGTTATTAATGATTGTAACATCTTCTGTAGGATCGTCTGGTAACGCATTTGCTTCTACTTCGGTTTGCGTATTACTAATAGTATTCGTAATGGTTAATCCCGCAGAACCTTCATTAACTGTTGCCTCTAGTGTTAGTGTATGTATTTCTCCACTAAACATAGAACCAATCGTCCAATCAGGAGCTGTCCAGGTTCCAAAACTTGGAGTTCCTGTCCCGAAAGTTAATGCTGAAGGTAGCGCATCATTAATTACAAGATTAGTTACAGGGTTAATACCTAAATGTTCTACAGTAATGGTAAACGTAACTGTATCTCCTTCTATTACTGGGCTAGCATCTACTGTTTTTGTTAATACGATTTCCGGATCACAATTATATACGGATAATATTGCAGAATCATAGGTACAAGTTCCTTTGGTAACTCTTACAAAAAATCTCCTGGCTCGGTAGGCGTAAATACATTGGTAATTGCTCCTGCAATTTGTACTCCATTTTGAAACCATTGATAAGCATCAAAACTTGATGAAATTTCGAAAACATCAGCACCAGGAAGACAACCGCCACCAGTTACATCAAGTTCTACTACAGGAACCGTATCAAATCCAGAAAAATATCCCGCAATCCCTGCAGCACCACTTACTCCTAGAAAACCTACTGCAATAGGACCTGTGGATTGTACAGAAACATTGCCTGTTAGGCCAGGAATGTAAAAAGTTTTCCAATCTCCAGTACCAATTACTGCTTGCTCATTGGCCAATGCTATCGTTCCTGTATCGTCTGTAACTATAATATTTGTATTCGGAGTTGTAGTAGAAGCTACTATTGTGATACCTCCATTAAAATTGGCACCATCGACATCCCTGATATTTGAGATGTTACTTAATCTATCAGGAAGTAAACAGTTTACTGGAGCAATAAAATTTAAACCGCCAGTAAATGCTGAACCTGAACCAGCTAAATGTTGATAAGCATACACTTCTTTAGAAGTGGTTACATACATATTTCCGCTAACTGCTGCTGGAGTATAATTGCTTCCATCGATCACATAATATTCTCCAGTATTGATTGTTGTCTCCAGAACGCCTCCTACAAAAATATCCGTACCATTTTGTGTTCCAATAATAATTGGGGTTTCGATATCGTTCTGACCATTACCACGAATAAATATATATTCTCTTCCTAATACATTCTCAGGCACAGGTTGATCAATTAGGGCATCTCTGTTATTTGATCCAATTCGGGGAGCTCCATTTAGATTTCCATTAGAAATGGCGATTTTTTTATCAGATTGGATAGTGGCTCCCAACCAACAGTCAATGTTAGCAATGGTGGCGTTTCGCCATGCTTCTAGAACATATGTTTGCCCTTGTGTTAAGGTAATGGTTAATGTATCATCCGTAATCCCGTCATTATCACCTTGCAATCTAAATTCGCAATCCGTACCATATCCATAAATGTTTATAGTCGTAGTTCCAGGATCCGTAGCCATAATACCTAAGGTTGCATTTAGACTATTTTGTCCATTACCATAATTGGGTCTACCTCCCCATTTGAATAATGTTCCAATGGCTTGTCTACCTTTAGATGTTAATGAGGTTGCCTGGGAACTGGATCTACCGCGATAATTAACATAAAATTCTTCACCATTTTCTGACTGAAAACGTAACCCACTGTTGTTTAAAACTATTCCTGTATTAGTATTTGTAACAAGCGTAATGTTATTGTCACCATCCGCTATATTATATTGTCCTGGAGTCGTGTTTGATATATTTATGGTGGCAATAGCCGTTATATTTGTTCCTTGAAATACATTGACATTAAAAGCCATTGTTTCAGGTGTAGATAGATAAAAAGCTTGTTGTCGTATTGCTTGATTATTTCCACCTTGTTTAAGTGGCGGTAAGTAATGTACATTACTAAGTTGTGCCTGTACACTGATAAAGCTGACAATTAGAAAAAAGAGTGATAGGTAGTATTTTTTCATGAGATGGGTAATTATGACAATAGATCTCTAAAATTAGAAAGAGACAAAGGTTTTTGATGAATTAGGAGCTTTTAAAAAACAGGGAATATCGATTAAATACAATAAATCAGGTTTAAAAACATTTGTTAAAAAGTGTTAATACGTTGTGTTTTTCAAAGGTACACTTTATGGAGAATTCCCCGTTGTGTAAAAACCACAAATTGTGAGCTGGTAAAGCGTAATGCGTGTTGTGCGTTTTTAATATTGATAATATGAAATTAAATCCTTGGCAGTGCAATTAGTTTCTGTTTTATTAGAATACATATTTGTAGCCTTTATTTAACCGAAATCTAAGAGGAACATGTTTTATTTTATAAAAATTGAGTTATAGTAAACACTATATTTTCTATTTTTAAACAAAATTTTTAAGATCCTGATTCATGCCACTTAAGTTGTCTATCGTAATGCCTTGTCTCAATGAGGCAGAAACCTTGGCCGTATGTATCAGAAAAGCAAATACTTTTTTGCAGAAAAGTGGCCTTGATGGTGAGATTATCGTAGCAGATAATGGAAGTACTGATGGTTCCGTAGATATAGCAGTTACAGAAGGCGCTAACGTAGTGCATATCGAAGAAAAAGGGTACGGAAATGCTCTTAAAGGAGGAATTGATGCTGCCAGCGGAACGTATGTTATCATTGGAGATTCTGATGATAGTCATGATCTTGAAAACTTAGTATCATTTATTGAAAAACTGGATGAAGGCTACGATATGGTTGTGGGAAATCGTTTTTTGGGAGGTCTGGAGAAAGGATCGATGTCCTTTTTACATAGGTACTTAGGGAATCCAGTACTTACTTTTATTGGGAAAACGTTTTTTAATTCTAAAATTGGAGATTTTCATTGTGGACTCAGAGGGTTTACAAAGTCTGCCTATCAACAGTTATCTATCACGACAACGGGTATGGAGTTTGCTTCAGAATTAATAGTGAAGGCTGAATTGGCAAAACTAAAAATAACAGAAGTCCCTACCACTGTTTTTCCTTCTGGTAGAAGTAGAGATCCTCATCTTCGCACTTGGAGAGATGGTTGGCGACATCTTCGTTTTTTGTTATTATACAGCCCTAGATGGTTATTTTTGTTTCCTGGAATATTTATGTTTTTAATAGGTTTTGTTGTAGCATTAACTTTGATTTTAATTCCTTTTGATGCTCAAAACTTTGTGTCCAATTTAAAAGTTTTGTTATACGGTTCTGGATTAACTTTAGTAGGTTTTCAATTTATTATTTTCTACATATTAATAAAAATATTTGCAGTCAGTAATGGGCTGTTACCCAGAAGTGACCGATATGGTACAATTTTTAAAGTTATAAATTTAGAAAAAGGGCTATTGATAGGATTTGTTTTAATTCTATTGGGAATAATCCTTGGAGTGTTAACCTCTTTAGATTATTCATTAAATGAGATGCTTTTACTTAACTACGTAGATATAAAAAAGACAATCATTGCTATTGGGATGGTGTTAATTGGATTGCAGATCGTGTTATTCAGCTTTTTCTTTAGTATTCTAGGGTTAAGTGACTCATATAATAGTTGATTATCTTTTCTTGAAAAATTAGATATTGCTATAACTCCATAAATTTCAGGATTTATAAATGACTGAAACTTGATTGAAGTTGTTTAGGTTTTTTGGCGATAATTTTAAAGATTATAGTAAATAAGTTACTTTTAGTCTCTAATTGTATAATAACTTATGGGGTATATTGTATCTAATCAATTACATAGAATATTTCTATACGTACTGGTCTCCATATATGTTGTTTGGATTGGGGTAGTTATAGAACCAGATACCATAAGTTATGTGGGCTTTTCTCTGATTACACCTCCAGGATACGGTACTTTCTTATTTGTTTTCCGTAAACTGTTTGGAGTGGATTATTATTATCCTATTGTTGTATTTGTTCAGTTAATTCTATGTTTTGTTTCTTGTTTATATGTAATTAAAACAATACAAAAAGCTTTTCATGTTGATAAGAGGTTATTGATTTTGATAGATATTATATTGTTAGCTCCCATTTTTGTGCCCGAATATTTGATCGTAAATCGTATTGTGACTCAAGGGTTGGCATATTCAAGTTTTTTGATGATGATTGCATTTTTAATTCAATACCTTTTTACGAATAAAAAAAGAGCAATATGGTGGTTGATTGGTAGCGTTTTTATTGGAGTGTTGGTAAGAACGCAACTTATGTTTGTAATACCGGTACTAATTTTTGTTTATGGATATCGTTGGTTTACAACCAAAGATTCTAAACGTTATGTAGTTCCAATTGTTGTTATTTTGTTATTACCTGTAATGGTTTCTTTGATTCAAAAAACGTTTAATTATGTAGTACATGATAGGTATACTAATATTTCCAGCACAGGGCTTCAGGTAATGATAATGCCTTTTTTTGTGGCCGATGCAGAGGATTATAAGGTTTATGATGATCGAAAGACTCAGGAATATTATAAGCATATGTATCAAGTTGCTAAAGAACGCAAGTTGTTAGATGATTTTTATACACCTTATAATGATAATGTGTTTCATTATTTTGATTATAATTTTGTAAAGATATCCTATGGAATTCTTTCTGTAGAAGGTAGGAAATTTTTAAGGCCTTCTGATCCTGATTCTTTTGAAGCATTTATAGAAAATGATAAATTTCTGATGTCAATGTGGTTTCCTCTGGTATTGGATAATTTCTGGAAGTGTATCGATCTTTTTTATAAAAATGTAGAGCACGGTTTTGGAGGATTTTATATGATATGGCTGTATATAATCCTTTTAATAGCTTCCTTGTATTTCTGGAAAACAAACAAAGAACAGCTCGCAATATTGGCATTCATTTTTTTGATACTTACTATATGTAATATACTATTAGTGTGTGCGGTGCAACATAGCATTAGTCGATATATGATATATCATCAATGGATGCTTCCAGTATTATTGGTTTTATTGTTTAATGAAATTGGTAAAAGAACAACTGTTATTCATAACATCAAATCCTAGTTTTTATTAGGATGGTTTACCACCTGCAAAGTGGTTTGATACAAATCCGACTGCAGAACTCTGGCTTTTAACCAGGCATAAAAGCTCATTGCAAAAATATCTTCTTGATCTGGATTATTCTTAATTAGAGAATCTTCAATTTTGGATAAAAACGACTCTTTGGTTATAGTGTCATATTGATGGTAATATACCATTGCTAATGATAGAAAATCTAATACTCGACTCTCACTATTGTTTTTTAGATAGGTACTGTGCTTTTTTCTGAAACTTTTTATTCTGGATTCTACCAGGTCAATATTGTCTAGTTCAATATGTAATAATATTTCTGTAAGATTTTTTTTGATCACCCAGATAACTCCAGCTTTTTCGGTATACCAGATGTCACTGTGATGCAATTCTTGGTATAATCTAAGTGCTTCTTTACATCTAGATTGTTGAAAGTATAATACAATCAAGCTTAGCTTTAGATCTAAAATATATGTAGTTTGATCTTTATGTTTGCTATAATCAAAGCTTTCTAATATAGATATTGCTTGATTCGAATCTCCATTATAATTGTGATTTAATATTTTTAAGAGTGTAAGTTGTGGCAAAAAACGTTTGTGATATTTTCCACGCTGCTTCGTCATTTGACGCTCCATAAGTTGTAGATACTCAAAAGAAGTTTTAAAGTCTTTATTTCTAAAGTAAGCATTCGCAACATAATATAATATCTGGATATGATAAAAAAGATGTTTATCAGTCAATTGTTCTTTGGATTCAATTTGCTGGTATGTCTTTTCTACAAAGGAAAAAATTGAATAAAAATTACTGGTAACGTTTGCAGCTTGATTTATAATTTCTAATATTTTAAACAAAGACCTAAATGTCAGGCCGTTAGTGATCGAAATATCGAATTTATCCAGGGATTCTCTTATGGTTTGTGTAATATCGTTTTTATTTAGCGCAAGTTTATTTTGAATATTCGCATAAAAAAGGTTTAGATTTTCTTCTTGTTGTAGTGATTTTTGGTTATTTCTAAAATCCTGGATTAATGTTTCTAATAAGACTTTTTGATCTACATGTGCGTATTGTATTTTAGTATAATAAATCTCGTGCAGGATACTAAACAGATCATATGTTTTGGCTTTTAATTCAGCTTTTTTTAAAGTTTTTAGAGCAATCTTATATTGCTTTTGTTCAAAGAAAATCCTACTGGCAAGTAATAATTTAAGGATTTCCATTTCTTCTGAGGTTTCACTTTCAAAACTTTTGGTGGCAATAAAATCAATAAGACTGTCATGTAATCTTTTGCATAGCGCATGAAAAGCACCTTTAGCCCTTTTTCCATATAACTGGATGTCTAAGTCTTTATGATCGAGCGAGGAATCCAGCAGTCGAAACAGTTGAATGTTCTTAGTGTCATTCCTCTTATTTTTTTGTTTTAATTGATTTATAAAACTTCTCTTTTCTTCAATAGATAAGGTGGCGATTATAGAAGAAAGTATATTCATTATATCGTAAGTGAATTGGTGTAAAAAGTATTATAAGTATTGACTAATTTAATTAAAATTCACAAATATATCGTAAGTTTTTTGTGAATATTGAGTTTTTAAAATGCTCCAATCGTTGCAAATTTGTCCTGTTCAAAACAAACAATTGAAATAAAATTAATCATCAAAATCAATTATTATGGACTACAAATTTAGTAACGATATCGCAGAAGAAATAATCAATGATGGTATCGATAAAAATGAAGTTAAAGTATATGATCAAAAACCAACACCCGCTTTTATAGGAGCATCCTGGATTGCTTTATTAGCAGGTATGGTATCGTTCTGTACAGGTTTATGGAATGCAGAAATGTTGCTCAATGAGAAGGGATACTATTTTACTATTTTGTTATTTGGATTATTCTCGGCAGTATCTGTTCAGAAAAATGTAAGAGATAAACTAGAAGGATTGCAGGTAACAGAAATCTATTATGGAATCAGTTGGTTTGCTGCACTGGCATCCATCGTATTATTAATCATAGGATTATGGAATGCTGATTTGGACCTCAGTGAAAAAGGATTTTACGGAATGTCCTTTACTTTAAGTCTATTTGCTGCTATTGCTGTGCAAAAGAATACCAGAGATAAAAAATTCATTGAAGGTAAGGATATGTAATGGGAGATTAATCAAAAGGAGGAACTATAGTTGTATAGTTCCTTGTTTTGATGATTAGAAAAGGCAGCTGCAGAGCTGTAGCTGCCTTTTTTTAATAATATGTATTGAGTATTGTTAACACTAAAAAAATATTAGAAAGCGCAGCATTTTAAACAAAAATTTACAAGTAAAATAACATTGTTTCTCGTGTTAGGAGTTATTGCTTTTGTTATTGGGATTCCATGTGGAATTTATTGTTTAACTCTTGATGGTGGAGCGAGTTTAGATGGAGTACTAATTTTAGGTGGCGTGATCGTTTTTTTTCCATTTTTAGTGATTGATCGTGTTTTAGTAAAGCACATAAAACCTTTCAAACTTTCAATTTTTGAATTGACTTTTAGTTTGATCGTTTTGTTTTGTTACAGTATTCAACAAAGTTATCTTTAATTAATACGCACCAATTAACTATATAACCATTTCATAGTATGAGTTCAAGATTTAATAAAGAATTAAAGGAATTGGTAAGAGATGAGGTGATTTCTTCTGAGATTGCTGATTGCATCTACCAATATTATGATAAGAAAAAAACGTTGAAACCCAATAGGTTGTTTACCATTTTTGGGATTTTCGGGGCTTTGCTGGTAGGATCAGGGATTATTCTGATGTTAGCTCACAATTGGGACAATTTTTCTAGAATCACCAAGACTGTACTTGCATTTGTGCCGTTGATAATTGGGCAATGCGTAGCTGGTTTCTCTATTCTAAAAAATAAAAGTAATACTTGGAAAGAAGCTTCAGGTACGTTTTTGTTTTTTGCGGTAGGAGCAAGTATATCACTAGTAAGTCAGATTTATAATATATCAGGTGATTTAGGATCATTTTTGCGTACATGGATTTTACTTTGTCTACCGTTACTATATGTTCTTAGATCACATGCGGTTGCCTTATTGCTCGTTTTATCCAGTACGTATTATGCAACAGAGGTCGGTCTTTGGAATTTTAGAAACAACAGTACTCCTTGGTTGTATTTAGGTTTTATTGCCGCTATTATACCTCATTATTGGATACAATTAAGAAATGCGATATCTAGTAATACAACTAGTATTTTCAACTGGATTTTACCTGCTAGTATCACTGTAGGATTGGCTTCGTTTATAAGAGGTAATGAAGAATTAGGTTTTATCATGTATATGACACTTTTTGGGATTTTCTATAACATAGGAAAGTTATCGGTGTTCAAAGAATTAAGAACACTGAGGAATGGATATCTGATTATAGGCTCCTTAGGAACTATCATTTTGTTAATGATATTTACGTTCAGGTGGCCTTGGGATGAAATATATGATACAACGATGTATGTCTCACAAGAACTATACACCTCACTACTTTTGGGGAGCATCGGGATTTCGGTTTTAGGACATAGTATTGTAAAAAAAGGTGTTAGGTCCGTGAACCTGTTTCAGGTATCGTTTTTAGTTTTTTGGGCTTTCTTCTTTCTTCTTTCTGGAATGACTACGCTGCCAATGATATTAACCAATGTGTTAGTTTTTGTTTTAGGAATCACTGCTATAAAAATTGGCGCGGATACATTTAATTTTGGAATTCTTAATTATGGATTACTAATTATTTCGGTCCTTATAATATGTAGGTTTTTTGATACGGATATGAGTTTTGTAGTTCGAGGAGCCTTATTTGTTATTGTTGGAATAGGCTTTTTTGCAGCCAATTATATGATGTTAAAAAGACAACAATTAAAGCATCAAATCATTAAAAAATAATCATATGAAAATCATTTATTTATTCATCATATTCATCGTTGTGGCATTAGCTCAAATTTTAGTGCCAATTCAGATGATTATTGGTAGCGAAGATACCATCACAACAGGAACAGCTTATAAATTTAAAACCAGACCTGTAGATCCTACAGATCCGTTTAGAGGTAAATATATCACATTACAATATGAGGTAAATCATTTTAATACTACAGATTCAACCTATGTGGTAGGAGAAGAAATTTATATCTATTTAAAAAAAGATACGCTGGGATTTGCTGAAGTTTCTCAAATAAGTAAAACACCCTTAGAAACAAGAGAGGATTATGTTAAGGCAAGAGTAACCTATTATTATCAAGGGAAGGTAAGTTTTCAGTTACCTTTTAATACTTTTTATATGGAAGAGTCCAAAGCATATGATGCAGAATTGGCCTACATTAAAGCTAATAGAGATAGTTTGCGTACTAATGTATATGCTTTGGTATACATTAAAAATGATAAAGTAGTTTTAGAAGATGTTTATATAGATGACATCCCAATACAAGAGTATGTAGAGAAATAAATTGTAACAGTTGATTAAACCTTTTACAATAACGATGGTCTTATTAATGTAAAACAAAAAAAGTGAACGTTATGAAGGGATTATTGAAAACATTGTTATTAGGATTAGTATTATCAACATTCATGACTTCTTGCGCAACCACAGTGAGAGTGCGTCCAGCAAATAGGGTGGTGGTGACCAAGGTGCATAACCCTATTGTAGTAGTTCATAATAATGTAAAGTACTATAGAAGCGAAGGTGTTTGGTATCTAAAAAAGAATCGAAAATATGTAACTACATCAGCACCAGTTGGAGTGCGCGTTAGGGTACTGCCCAGAGGATATAAAGTAGTACGAGTAAGAGGGATAAAATATTATAGATACAAAGGAGTGTACTATAAAAAAACAGGAAGAAATTATATCATTGTAAACGTATAGTTAGTTGTAGATTGAGTTGGTTAGTTGAGAGAAATTCCTCAAGATTTTAATGATGAGTCTTGAGGTTTCTTTTTTACCAGGCTTCTTCAATCTTTAACCGTTCACCATTTTGATATGAAGCGATAAAGGCACCTCTGAAACCTAAACGAACCAGCTCTCTTCTGAATTTCTTAGCTTCAGATAGCGAAGCAAAATTACCTAAAGCATACTTGTTAAAACTACCAGCTTTGATTTCTCTAAAATTCACAAATTTATCAGAGTATAATGATAAATCCTTTTGTTCAAAGGCTCCAATCTGAACCGCATATATTAATTCATTGTTCAAAGAAGCTTTGTTTTCAGAAGTATCATCGGCATTAGCGTTGATTTCCTGATCCATAGATAGATTCTTGATAGTTTCTTCTAGTTCAGCTATTTTATTCTGTAATGTGTTAGATTCTTCTTTGTATTTCTTGGTTGCAATTGAATTATCAGCAGTGTCAAAATACATGAAATATACAGTTCCTGCAACACCAAGAAGCGCAATGATCCCTAAGATAATTGTAGCGGTTTTAAACTTTTGTGTGTTTTCTTTTTCGTCTTTAAGTGCTTTAGTATGAGCGTAGTTGCTTACACGTTTTTCTTCTTTAGCATCGTCTATTTGAACTTGGAAATCCAATAGTTCGTCATCACTAATATAAGGCATGATTTGTGGTTTTAATATGTTCAAATATAGGGGATTATTGGTGTTCTCCAAAAATAAAACTACTGATTTGCCGTAACCTCTGATAATAACACTGTCAATATCATAAAGAATTTATGAATACAATGTTATAGCATTCTTTAGAAAGTGATTGTTGTGGACCAAGTACTAGAGTATACAAAACGCAACCAATAAGGTTGCGTTTTGTATACTATGTTTAAAAAGGAATTATGATTATTCTACTACACAATTCGTAAGCTCTTTACAAAATGTAATTAAATCTGAGGCATTATTTTTATACTCTTTATTTGCTACTTTTTCCTGTAGCTCCTTACAACCTTCTGCAAGTTTGGTTAAGTTCTTTTTAAATCCAAAAACATAACCAGTAGACATAGTAGATTTCCCTTTTTCACTTCCAGCAGGAAGGATCACAAGTTCCTTGTTATTAAATATATATAGGTTTATTTTTTCAGACTCAAATAACACTTTACACAGCTTATCGGTAGCACCTCCTAATATCATCTGTCCTGCATCTACTTCTCCGTTTTTGATAGAAGATTCTTTGAATTTGATATTCTTGTATTTATCCCCATCAACAAATACAAGCTCTTTACATTTCTTTGCTTTTCTTACTCTGGTACCATATGGTTTTCCGTTTAGGTCGTATTCTACAGTTTTTAAGCTATAAGCAATTTTGCCAATATCAGATGTTTTTATATCTACTAGTGTAGTGTCATTATCTTTTGTAATTAAGTATGCTTGATTGACCTCGATATCTGTACTCACGTCATTTTGATCTTCTTCCTCGTTGCTTAGGTCTTCTGTTACAACTTCGAAATGTCTGGATGTTGTTTGATTGATTTTAAAATCTTCAATCAATTTATCAGCAATTTTATTAAAGTATTTACCATCACTTTTATCGTAGTCATTATCGATTATTTTTTGAGCATATTCTTTTACTTTTTCTGGTTCATCAAGATAGTAGTAGATTTTTGCGATATTGTAATAGCTGGCATATCGTACTTTGCGTATTTTTCTTTTCTTACCTTGATAATTTGGAATTAGATTGTTAAAATAGTCGATAACAGGTTGCACTTCGATTTTTAGAGAATCAATCGGTTTATTGTATTGCATTTTTTCGAAAGCGGATTTCAACGTTTGAAATGCTTCTTGGTGTTTTGCAAACTCAGGATGTTTCTTTGATGCTAAAATCCAGAAAAATTCTCGATTATGAGATTCAATATCATAACCGTATGTGTTTATAAGATGTCCTCTTGCAGCGCCCAAGAATTGTGACTTGTGGTCACTTTTATATTTATCTCTTAAGCTGTAACGGTTGTTGTTATAATAATCCTGTGCTTTTTTGTAGGTGCTAAATTCGCCACTCGTATAGCTGTAACTTTCAGAATAACCTTTATCATACGATTGAGCATCAATTGCATTGTTAACTGATAATGTAGCTGATGATGAGTAGTTTACATTGGCAGTGTATGTGTAACTTACAGATAGAACTTTTCCTTCTTTATTCTTTTTTTCGTGCTTTACTTTCTTAATATCTACAGCGCCAATTTTGGTTCCATGAAATTTATAATTGATATCCAATGTTCCTCCTGTTTTTACCTTAGAAAAACCTGGAATTGTTATAGCACCTGTGTTGATAGAGTAAGTTCTTTTACTATCATCAAGGATGGGTTTAGAAGGTAGATTTACATATGAAGTTCTGAAGTTTTCTCGATCAATATTTGCACTTTGCGCAATGGATAGTGTACATAATAGCGATGCAATACAGGAAAGTAATATTTTTTTCATGAAATGGGGTTTTTATTAAAAGCTGCAAAAATAGTTAAAAAAACGTTAACACAGCTGTTTACGATTAATTTTTTGGAGGAGGTTTGATATATAAAAAGCGTGTTCATTTTCTAGAAAATGAACACGCTTTTTAATTGTATAAAATAATATGATTTACTCGGATACCTCTACAATCAGACTATCATCTGTTTTGGTAACTTTTGTAAGACCTAATTTCGAAAGGCCTTTCATACCTTTGTCCCACGCTTTGTTACTTAACCCAGAAGCTGATTTAAGATCTGTGAGCGCCATGCGTTGTTCTTTTTTAATAATTTCAAAAATAGCCTTCTCATTATCATTAAGAGCTACGGCCTTTTTCTCTGGTCGCATCTGCGGGAAAAATAATACTTCTTGTATGGATTGATTATTGGTTAGGTACATAATCAATCTATCCATACCAATACCCATTCCAGATGTTGGTGGCATACCATATTCCAGTGCTCTTATAAAATCATTATCAATAAACATGGCTTCATCATCTCCTTTTTCACTTAATTTTAGCTGTGCTTCAAAACGTTCTCGCTGATCTATAGGATCATTAAGTTCAGAATACGCATTAGCAATCTCTTTACCACAAACCATTAATTCAAAACGTTCTGTAAGTTCAGGATTGTCTCTATGTTCTTTACATAAAGGACTCATCTCCTTTGGATAATCTGTGATAAATGTAGGTTGGATATAGTTTCCTTCACATTTTTCACCAAAAATCTCATCAATCAATTTTCCTTTACCCATGGTTTGATCTACCTCGATACCCATTCCTTTTGCGGCTTCACGAATCTCATCCTCAGACTTCCCTGTAATATCAAATCCCGTAAAATGCTTTATAGAATCCGTCATTGTTACACGGGCATAAGGCGTTTTGAAATTTATTTTGTGTTCACCAAAAGTAGCATCAGTAGTTCCATTAACTGCAATAGCACAATGTTCTACAAGGTTTTCTGTGAACTCCATCATCCAGTTGTAATCTTTGTAGGCTACATAAATTTCCATAGCAGTGAACTCAGGATTATGAGTACGATCCATTCCTTCATTTCTGAAGTTTTTAGAAAACTCATATACTCCATCAAAACCGCCAACAATTAACCTTTTTAGGTATAACTCATTTGCAATACGCATATATAAAGGAATGTCTAATGAATTATGATGTGTAATAAATGGTCTTGCAGAAGCACCTCCAGGAATTGGTTGTAGAATAGGTGTTTCTACCTCAAAATATCCTTTAGTATTAAAAAACTCGCGCATGGCATTAAAAAGCTTTGTTCTTTTAATAAACACTTCTTTTACCTGCGGATTCACAACTAGATCTACATAGCGTTGACGATATCGTAGTTCTGGATCTGTAAATGCGTCATGAACGTTACCATCTGCATCGGTTCTAGGTTGAGGTAGTGGTTTAAGTGTTTTACTCAATAAAGTAAAATCTTTTACCATAACCGTCTTTTCTCCTACTTGCGTTGTAAAAAGTTCGCCTTCTACACCTATGAAATCACCAATATCGAGTAGTTTTTTGTAGACCTCATTATATTGGGTTTTGTCCTCTCCTGTACAGATTTCATCTCGATTAAAGTATACCTGAATACGTCCGTTAGCATCTTGCAATTCTGCAAAAGAAGCTTTTCCTTGTATACGTCTGGACATTAATCTTCCTGCAATAATTACTTTTTTTCCTTCCTCATACTTCTGTTTTATGTCTACTGAAGTGTGATCCACAGGAAATAAAGCTGCTGGATATGGATTAATACCTACGTCACGCAGAGATTGTAGCTTCTCTCTTCTTACAAGTTCTTGTTCTGTTAATTGCATAATGCTGCTGTTTTAAGCGTGCAAAGATACAAAGTATGACATTATCTTTCAATTGATTTTTAAGGATACTCAATCATTAGTTTTTTTCCATCAAAACCAGCAGATCAGTTCTTTTTGAGGACTATATATTTTGAAAAGGAATCTAATACACCTGCATAGTATCAATTTGGTGATAAAAAAGCCATAAAACTTACCAATATTTAAAAAAAATTAAAAAAAAGCAGATTTAGGGGTAACATATCAATTACTGGTAACACCTACCTATAAGAACGCGGATAAAATGTGCTTGCTGCATATCAAAAAATACGATTGACAGTAGTATATGAACAACAACATAAACAATAGGATATACGGGAAAATATCCATTGCGAGTATTGTGGTTTTCTGGTACATTTGCCGCCCGAAAAATTGAATTGGTGTATAATTTTAATTATTTTTTATGAAGAAGATTTCTTTGATAGTGATGACCCTTTTTCTAGGGATTACTATGTATGGTCAGGATACTCCAGAGGGAGATAGTCCTTTCGGATTACCTACGATTGTACCTCCATCACCCACTGTAGCAAACCTGATGCAGTTCGAGGAGGTTCCTGTAGAGTATTATACAGGACAACCCAGTATTGGGATTCCTTTATTTTCTAAAACAATCCATAAAGGCATAAGTCTGGGGTTATCCTTACAGTATAATACCCAAGGCGTAAAAGTAGACAGTCGTTCTGGATGGACAGGAACAGGTTGGTCTCTATTTGCTGGAGGAAGTATTTCCAGAACCGTCAGAGGTTTTCCTGATGAGAGTAGTGCTATCGATCGTTTAGGAGTATTGCATAATCCAGATTTTTGGAACTATAATACATTATCGGCCAATGAAAAACAGAAGTTTATTTGGAATTCCGTAGGATCGACTGCTCATAATAATGATACGCAACTGGATTTATATCAATTTAACTTTTTAGGGTTTTCAGGAAGGTTTGTAGTGACCAATCAAGGAGTGAAATTATTATCCAATGATCCTAATGTAAAAATCACCTATACCCATAATCCAGCAACCAAAGAGATTCATAGTTTTAAGATCGTGGATACCAATGGGTATATCTACTATTTTAATGAGATAGAAAGTTCAGAAACGATTCCTTTTAATGGATCCATAGGACAAGGATCTGGTAGTGTCGGGATTGTAGCTGCATCCAATGGTAATTATACTGCCAGAACTGCCTGGCATTTATCTAAAGTAACGACCAGTAATAATCTGGATCTGGTGAATTTTAATTACCAAACCTCCTTAGAAGAATATGTAAGTGCTGCGTCTCGTACTTACAACACGATCATATCTACACACCCAATAGGTTTTTATCAAAATAATTACAATCCATCTATTCTAAAGCCTAAAGAATCAATTTCTTATACTACGATTAGGACTCAAACTAAAAAAATAGCTTCTGTGGTTTTCAGAGATAATACTTCGGTAAGTTTTCAGTTAGGAGGGACTCATCCAGAAACTAATGGAACAATGCTTACGAATCTAATCATCAATAATGCCGATGGAACCGAAAACAAACGATATCATTTTACTTATGAACAAACAGATCGGTTATGGCTTACAGAAGTAGAAGAAAAACCAATCACAGGTACTTCTAACAGTTATAAATTATCTTATACCAATACAAACAATCTGGCTTCCTTTGATTCAGAAAGTGATCCTTGGGGATTTAATTATCAAACGATATATAATCCAGAAACCATCAAAGCAGGATTATTATCACAGATCCAATATCCAACAGGAGGCGTAAAAGAATTTGTTTTTGAAGAACATACATTTTCTCATCAAGGAAATACACCTTTGACTACAGAAGATTATTATCTAAATCCAGATAATATCATTACGCAACAATATGCACAAACACATCCAGCTTCTATAAGTCCTCAATCAGGAGAAGGTGTGTTGGCCTTCTCACTTACCCATAATCAGGAAGTAGACATTAGTTTGAACAGCATCGCAGGATGGGAACAAGGCCTAGATCGAATTAGTGTCATCCTATCACCTGTAAACGATCCTAGTCAAGGAGTTGCAGTTCAATTTGATAGTGCCAACGAAACTATGAAACTCTCACTTACGCAAGGAGATCAATACCTGTTTTTACAACATCACGACTATAATATAGAATTTGGGTTTAATCTGGTAGGAGCAACAGTACGTATCGATTATCATACGCTTAATACCACATCCTTTTCAGAGTTCTTAAAAGGTGGAGGAGTTAGAATCAAAGAAGTGGTTTTTAAAGACACTCCTAATACGATGGAAGTAGCAAAGAGAGTTCAGTACGATTATAATGATATAGCAAATCCAGCAACATCTTCTGGTGTGGCAGATATCAAAACAGGGAGTTTGGAAAATAGATATGAACTAAACTCTAAAAAACTTCTCTTTAGTACAGCTGAGAATTCATCTAATAGTTTAATGCCTGTTACTGTCAGATATAGTGTAAGAACAAAAGGAACAAATGCACAAATGACCAAAGGAGGTTATATCGGATATAGTGCTGTAAAGATGTCTGAAACTAATAATGGATATTCTATCTTTAGTTATACGAGTCCTAAAGAGTATCCTACTCCCGCCAGTGTGTTTATATATCCATTTGCACCAGCACCTAACCTGGATTTTAAAAGAGGGTTATTGGTCAAACAAGAAGTATATGATAATGACCAGCGAAAACTACAAGAGACTGAGAATACCCTCTATAATTTTGTAGAGAATACCATTGCTCCTTCATATAAAGCCATTCAGGGTGAAAACTGCGAATGGATCCAATTTTATGGATCTCACGATGGGTATCTAAGTAGTATTCCTTCTAAGAATATCCCACAATGTTCTGGAAATGCATCTTGTATTCCCATATTCTATAATTGTGGTCTGGTAATTCCGCATAGTATATTACAAGATAACCTACATTCAGGATGGACACAGCTTAAAGAATCTGTGACCAAGAGCTATTTCTATGATAGTGCAGGAACACAATCCGTAGTAGAAACCAAACAAGAATACGATTACAATACGATCAATTATCAACCTAAGCAAACCACCAGAACCATTACAGAGGCAGGAAATACAGATATCTATGTAGATGATATCTATTATGCAGTGGGTGGATATCCAACATCGGAGTATACTACTGCAGAACAGGCAGTGATTACTAAAATGAATACCTTGAATATGATCACAGCACCGATTTATACTAAGAATACCAAGAACAGTACCGTCTTAGGAACCGTGCAACAGGTATACAAAGAGTGGGAATCTAATATGATTGCACCACATATGGTAAAAGCAGGAAAATCAACAGAAACAGTACAAGAACGTCTTGCCTATCACAAATACGATAGTTATGGCAATCCATTAGAAGTCTCCCAGACAGATGGTTCACATATCATATATATATGGGGATATAAGGATACTTATCCAATTGCCAAGATTGCCAATGCGAGTTATACAGGAATGCCTGCAGATGTAACCAATTTGATCCATCAGATCAAAACTGCTTCTGATACTGAAAACACCGCAAGTGAAGAGGCTGCTTTGAGATCACAATTACAAACCTTGCAGGATCACGCATTCTTTGCCAATGCACAGATGAGTTATTATACCTATGACCCACTGATTGGAGTCACTAGTGTGACTGATCCAAGAGGGTATCAGATGAGCTATACCTATGATAGGTTTAATCGAGTAGAGAAAGTAAAAGATGCACAAGGAAACATCCTGTCAGAAAATGCATATCACTATAAAAACAACTAATACAATGAGAACGATACAAAAATTATGGTTGACTGTTACTGTATTAGTAAGTACAGTAGTAGCTGCACAGACCCAGACAGAGAATTATATACAAACCACTGCCTATCAAACGGCAGTACAAGAAGGACAACAAGACCAGGTATTAGAGAGCGATAAGATCATATCGGTCAATTACTTTGATGGATTGGGTAGAGCCAAGCAGTCGGTAGCTGTCAGAGCAGGAGGACAACAACAAAGTACCAATATCCTGGATTGGACCAATGATTGGAGTGTAGGCACAGGATCTACACCTTTGTTTAACAAAAACGGACAAGCCTCAGAGAATGAACGTTTGTTTGGAGAAAATCCATTTGGAGCACAATCTTTATTATGGAAATGCGGTAATGATCCAGAAAGCAATGCCGATGGAGGTTGGAACACCGATTATATTGCAGTAGATAAAAATGTAGGGTATCGGTATACCGTTTGGGTAAAACGTACTGGATCACAAGATGGTAAAACCTATCACGGAACCCAGAATGTGAACAACCTTAGTGGTTCTCAAAATAACAATCCTTATTTCTTTAATGGAGATTTACCACAATTAGATACCTGGTATCTATTAGTAGGTGTTGTACATCCGTATACCTATACAGGAGGAAATTCTGGGATTAGTGGTGTCTATGACACCAACGGAGTTAAAGTGATGAATGGTAATGATTTTAAATGGAGGAGTACGACTACTGATTCCAGTTTTAGAAATTATTTATACTATGCTACAGATCCTAATGTACGTCAGTACTTCTGGAATCCAGTATTGACACAAATAGATGGTACAGGTACACCGATTACTGAGTTGATCCAGCAATCCAAGCCTAAGGATATCATCACTCATTATGAGTATGATGATTATGGGAGACAAGCAAAAGAATATTTGCCTTATGCCTCTGATCAAACACAAAATGGAGCGATCTATACCGATCCATTAGCGGAGCTAAATGCTTTTTATAACTCAGCCAAATATCAGCAAACCACTAATCCGTATTCAGAAACTGTGTTTGAGCAGTCACCATTACAAAGACCGCTTAAACAAGGAGCACCAGGATTGGATTGGAAAATCAAATCTGATGATACAGATCATACCATTAAGATGGATCGACAAACCAACAGTCTGGCTGATGGAGTGGTATATTTTAAGGTGAGTTTTACCAATGGCAATACAGAAGCACCCACACTTGTTACAGAAGGGAGCTATGCTGCCAATGATCTGTATGTAAATATCACCAAGGATGAAAACTGGAAAAGCAGTGATGGAGATAATCATACTACAGAAGAGTATACCGATAAGTTAGGGAGAGTGATCTTAAAAAGAACTTTTAATGAGCAAGAGCCTCACGATACCTATTATGTGTATGATGATTTTGGGAATTTGACCTATGTACTATCCCCAAAAGTAGATCTTACAAATGGTGTCTCTAATACAGAACTCAATGAGCTCTGTTATCAATACAAGTACGATAACAGAAATAGACTGATAGAAAAGAAAATCCCTGGCAAAGGATGGGAGTATATTGTATACAATACACTAGATCAACCTGTATTGACACAAGATGCCAATCAAAGGGTTAACAATGAATGGTTGTTCACTAAATATGATGCTTTTGGAAGGGTAGCGTATACTGGGTTACATTATACTAGAGGAACACTGCCAAGAAAAGAAATGCAGAATAATATTGATGATAATAATATTCATTATGTTTCTAAACTACAGTCTGAATCAACTATAGGAGGTACACCAATTTATTATTCTAACGAATTTTATCCCATTAACGCAATAACTATTAATACAATTCATTACTATGATGATTATGAGTTAGGAAGTCTTGTAGACCCTAATCCAGCCACCACTACAATTGCTTGGGAAGGGATAACAGCAACAGCAAAAGTAAAAGGATTGCCAACGGTAACACAGGTACGTGTTTTAGGAACCAATGATTGGATAACTACAACAACGCTTTATGATGAGAAAGGAAGACCTTGGGAAACCGTTGTTAAAAATGATTATTTAGGTACCACCGATTTCAATCTAACAAAACTGGATTTTGCAGGTAAGGTAGAAAAAAGCCTTACAATTCATCAAAAGGATGGGGTTATGTTAATCACCAAAGACACCTTTACCTATGATCATATGGGGAGATTATTGACCCAAAAACAACAGATCAATAGCGAGCCAGAAGAGATGATTGTACATAATGTATATGACGATCTGGGACAGCTAGAACGTAAAAAAGTAGGAAATGCAGAACAAGCACCCTTACAAACTGTAGATTATAAATATAACGTACGTGGATGGTTGACCGATATTAATGATGTAAATAACATCGGAGATGATCTGTTTAGTTTTAAGATTAATTATGATCAACCTGATGGTCCCTCTACAAATCCTTTATATAATGGGAATATATCAGAAACTCATTGGAAAACTGCCAATGATCATATAAAAAGAGGTAATTCTTATTGGTATGATGATCTTAATCGTTTAAAAGCAGGAGGATCGACTGGTTCTAATACATCAAACTATACCGCAGGATATTTTGAAGGAGGAATTGATTATGATAAAAACGGAAATATAAATCACTTGAAAAGAACCACGGTAGCCAATTTTTTTAATCTTTATCAGACAATTGATCAATTAACTTATGAATATCAAGGAAATCAATTGACCAAGGTAACAGATGCTTCTTCTCATTTTGGGCCAACTGATGGATTTGTTGATGGTAATAAAGTAGGGAATGACTATGAATATGATGTAAACGGTAATATGACTGTCGATCGTAACAAAGGCATTACTGGGATAACCTATAATTATCTTAATCTACCAGAAATTGTTAGTATTGCCAATGGTACCAATAACGGAAATATTAGCTATATTTACGACGCCACTGGAGCGAAACTAAAAAAGATCGTAACAGAGGGAAGTTCTTTAACAGAAACAGTATATGCAGGTAATTATATCTATACCAATGGTACACTAGAATTTATGAACCATCCTGAAGGATATATAGAACCTAAAGGTGATGGGAGTTTTGATTATGTATACCAATACAAAGACCATTTAGGAAATATTAGACTGTCTTATGCTGATATTGATGAAGATGGGAGAATAGACGTTCTTAGAAATAACACAGATGTAGACGGTGATGGTGATCTGACTCATGAAATCCTACAGGAAAAGAATTATTATCCTTTCGGCTTAAAACATAAAGGGTATAATAACGTAATTAACGGAACGCATCATCCTTATGGGTACAATGGAAAGGAAGAACAAGAAGAATTAGGATTACAATGGCTAGACTTTGGAGCAAGAAATTATGATGCTGCTTTAGGAAGGTGGATGAATATAGACCCTCTTGCTGATCAAATGAGAAGACATAGTCCTTACAATTATGCCTTTGATAATCCTATATATTGGATAGATCCTGATGGTATGGCACCAATGGGGCCTCAAGATGATTTTTATTATAATAAGCAAGGTGATTTGGTGAGTAGAGTTAAAAACAATCAACCAGATAGATTTTTTGTTCAAGTTGATGAAGCCTCACCACCACCAGCAGTATCTTCTGAATTGGATGGTTCTGGAGCTCAGTCAACTCCAATCTATGAAGAGATTTCTCTTGATAGTGACCTTGGGCACATGGCTAGAACGGTATATGCGGAAAGTGCTGGTCAATCGAAAGAAGGCAAAGTTGCAGTAGCCGAAGTAATTCGAAATAGAGCTGATGATGATACCACTAGGTCAAGTAGTAATGACTATAATGCTGCATTCTCTGGAGTTTCTACTTTTGAAGAAGTTGTCACACAGAAAGGGCAATTTGAATCCGTTGGATCAAATACAGCTAGATATAGCGACCCATTATCAGTAACTGGTGGTGATGGAGAAGGAGGTGCTAGACGAAATAGTATCGAAACTACAGCTTTTTCGGATAGTGTTGGTGCTTCAATAGAAGCAACAAATCAAAACACCAATACTGCTCAGGGAGCTACATATTTCTTTTCGCCATATATAGCAACACCAAATTGGGCAAAAAATATGTCAGAAGTTACAATCCCAGGTGTTCAAAAAACTGATTTTAAATTTTATAAATACTAATCAATGAAGAAGATATTTTTAATAATCGCACTAACCGTTGTTGCTATATCATGTAAAGACAAAAAAGTTTCAGAAATAGATGAAACAGATAAGGCTGAGATTAAAACGCAAGTTAAATCAGAGGTTTCTATCGATAAGAATATTGTTTTTCATAGAAATGACTCCATCATTAAATTTCATAATATAGAAAATAGTTACGGCGTTTTTAAATGGAGTGTTGAAGGTAAATTTGAAAACCAAGGAAAAGACACCTTATCATTTGATGAAACTAAGATTAATAAAATAAGGAAAATTGGAGATAGTTTTATCTATACAGATGGATGTGGTTCAGCTTGTGATTATATACTTATCTCTAAATTCATTTCAGAAGACAAAGGAGCTACTTTCCTGTATCCTCTTCTTGTTGACGAGAAAAAAGAATTAGTAATATATAAAGGAGACAAAGAAAATGTTTTACTTTCAATATACGATCTTAAGACTGGCGAGATTAAGGAAGTTATTGAAGATTTTGATAAAACTATACGTCCTTCCAAAAATGTTATTGAAAAAGTAAGTGTTAATGAAAAAGGGAACCTTATTATAGAATGGATTAAACCTAATTCAGTGAAGACCAAAAAGGAGATAGTTTTATAAGATTAATAGAAAGTTAATGATTAAAACGCTCACTTGAAAAAGTGGGCGTTTTTCTTTTCCATTCTCTTTCCAAAAAGACCAAAATCAGTTACAGTAATTCTAACAACCAAGTAACCTAACCCCTCCATTGAGGACATGGTTCAAATAGCCCAAGACACAAACCAGATTAAAAAACCCATCATCAAGGGTTGTACTGGTTTGTGCTACACCTAGGAAACTAGTGTGTAAGAATTACTTTGTAGTTCTATCTTGGTGATGGGCTTTTTGGTTGAATTATTTTTATTAGAGAATATTAGTTCTAAAAAAGATGAAGTATTATAACGG
>NZ_JARYGY010000009.1 GCF_029906345.1 Aquimarina mycalae
TATTTAATACACGCTCTTTTTAGGGGTGGGTCAATTTAAACAGGAATACCCAGGTCACTTTAAATAGGATTCAATGGGTCACTTTCGCAGGATTAAGTGGGTCAGTTTGGCAAGAATTTCCAACATGATGCCCAAATTAGGTATTTAGAATTTCTAGCGAACATTAATGTTCCGGAACACGAAAAGGTTGAAAGATCAGAAAAACACATAGAAGAACAATATAAATGCATCAGGCTATTCAACCAATCATTGCAACAAAAAAAAATTAATAAAAAAGGAATTCCAATTCATAAAATCTCAGATTTACATGTTGGTTATTTCCATAAATTCTTATTAGAAGACATGGAGTATGCTAATAAAACATACAATAATAAAATCGGCTCCTTAAAAGGTTTTATGAAATGGGCAATAGACAACTATGAATTAACTATTAAAAATCCGTTTGAAAAAGTTAAACAAAGATCTACAAGAACTAATAAAACAACTATTACCAGGAATGAGTTTTTAGCCCTAATAGATCCGAATAACATGAATGCTGACAATGGTAAAATAGCAGTTGGTAAGGAAAAAAGAAAAAGAAATCTCTATCGAGACTACTTGTCCGATGGTATTGAGTTGTGTCTTCATACTGGTGGAAGAAGAGAAGAGGTTGTAGAACTCCAATGGAATATGATAAAAAAAATTAATGGAGAAATTGCTTACATAGAATTTAACAATTTAAAAGTAGAAAGAATTCTTGGTGAAGGCTTTAATGATAACGTCCAAACCAACATAATTCCAATCACAAAAGATTTAAAAAACTTATTAATAAGACTAGGGTACAACGAACACAAAAACACCAATAGATACATAATATGTCCTGATCGTAAAAATCAATCAACACATACTATTATGGATAATCTCTCAAAAGGCTTTACACATTTTTACAAACTGCTTAATACAGGTAGAGAATTACAAATGAAATGCCTTAGAAAAACATATCTAACTTATCTGAAATTGACTCTTAAAGGAGATATGAAAAAACTAGATTCACATAGCACCGATGCAGTCTTAGAAAAACATTATATCGATGAAACAATTGTAAGTAAAGCTGTGGCTGAGATGACAATTTTCGGAAACGAAAACTAAATTTTGCGGTACGTAAGTGCGGTACGTAAGCTTAAATTCCAATCAAAAACCCTTATAAACAGATTTACCAAAACTAATCAGCTAAATAAAAAAGGTGAAATTCATATATCAATCGAAAATAAAAAACAAAAAAAATAACCTCCTGAAAATCAGAAGGTTATCTAGTAGCGGGAGCAGGACTCGAACCTGCGACCTTTGGGTTATGAGCCCAACGAGCTGCCTACTGCTCTATCCCGCGATATATAATTCGTAATTTACTTGTCTTTTAAACTTCGAGTTATGAGCTCGACAAATCACTTATCATTCCTTACGGACGGCAAATATACAACCTTTTTTAGCTTTACAAAGCATTATTAACAAAAACTAACATTTTTTTTAGAACAGCTTTTCTTACCAACTGATTTTAAACCATATACTCTAATCCATAAAATAATATTCTCTATAATCAATGTCTTTTTTATCAAATTGTCTAAAATCTCAGCTAATATTGAGATATGCTTAAAACTGCACTTCACTGGATAGTTTTATTAGCTGATATCCTTGGTAACACTTAAATTTACCTCCCTTTTAATTATAATCTAAGTGAATTAACAAGATGCTAAATGCAGCATCACTATAGTAGTAAAGATCATAAAAATGAGTAAGACATTATTTGACAAAGTGTGGGATGCACACGTCGTACGTAAGATAGAAAATGGACCTGATGTGTTTTTTATTGATCGTCATTTTATCCACGAAGTAACCAGTCCAGTTGCTTTTTTAGGATTAAAAAGCCGAGGAAATACTGTATTATATCCAGAACGTACGTTTGCTACGGCAGATCATAATACACCTACCATTAACCAACACTTACCCGTAGAAGATCCCTTGTCGGCAAATCAATTAAAAGCATTAGAAGAAAATGCAGCAGCTTGGGGAATCTCTCATTGGGGATTAGGACATCAAAAAAATGGTATTGTGCACGTGGTTGGACCAGAAAACGGTATTACGTTACCAGGAGCTACTATTGTTTGTGGAGATTCTCATACCTCTACACACGGAGCTTTTGGTGCCATTGCTTTTGGTATTGGAACCTCAGAAGTAGAAATGGTATTATCTACACAATGTATTATGCAACCAAAACCAAAGAAAATGCGAATCAATGTTGATGGTGAGCTTGGTTTTGGGGTAACACCAAAAGATGTAGCGCTATATATCATTTCTAGATTAACAACTTCTGGTGCTACAGGATATTTTGTAGAGTATGCAGGTGATGTTTTTAGAAATATGACTATGGAAGGTCGTATGACCGTTTGTAATCTTAGTATAGAAATGGGTGCAAGAGGAGGAATGATTGCTCCTGACTCAAAAACATTCGATTATATCAAAGGAAGACCATTAACGCCAAAAGGAGAAGCCTGGGATACTGCTATGGAATATTGGCAAACCCTACAAACAGATGAAGATGCTGTTTTTGACAAAGAACTTACTTTTAATGGAGCCGATATTGAACCTATGATTACCTACGGTACCAATCCAGGAATGGGAATCGGTATCACCAACAATATTCCAGACGCCTCCAATATAGAAGGTGGCGTTGCTACCTATAAAAAATCCTTAGGATATATGGATTTTAATGAAGGAGATGCTATGATTGGTAAAACTGTAGATTATGTATTCTTAGGAAGTTGTACAAACGGAAGAATTGAAGATTTTAGAGCCTTCGCTTCTATTGTTCAAGGAAAAAAGAAAGCTGATAACATCACTGCCTGGTTAGTACCTGGATCTCATGAAGTAGAAGGATTGATTAAAGAAGAAGGAATCTTAGATATCATCACCGAAGCAGGATTTACCTTAAGAGAACCTGGATGTTCTGCCTGTCTAGCCATGAATGCTGATAAAATCCCAGCAGGAAAACTAGCAGTAAGTACTTCTAACAGAAATTTTGAAGGAAGACAAGGACCTGGATCCAGAACCTTATTAGCAAGTCCACTTGTGGCAGCGGCTACAGCAGTTACTGGAGTAGTAACCGACCCCAGAACATTACTCCAAGAAAAAGCATTGACATAAAAAACAACCTTGAATTCATAATTACAAAATGGCATACGATAAATTCGAAATATTAACCACTACTGCAGTACCATTACCGATAGAGAATGTAGATACTGATCAGATCATACCAGCTCGTTTTCTAAAAGCGACAGAACGCAAAGGATTCGGAGATAACCTTTTTAGAGATTGGAGATACAATAGTGATGACACTCCAAAAGAAGATTTTGTACTAAACAATCCAACCTATAGTGGTAAAATCCTTGTAGGTGGTAAAAACTTTGGATCAGGATCTTCTCGTGAACACGCTGCTTGGGCAGTGTATGATTACGGATTCAGATGTGTGGTTTCTAGTTTTTTTGCAGATATTTTCAGAGGTAATTGCCTTAATATTGGAGTACTACCAGTTCAAGTAAGTCCAGCTTTTTTAGAAAATATATTCAAGGCAATTGAAACCAATCCCGATACAGAAATTGAAGTTAATTTACCTGAACAAACGATCACGATCAAAGCTTCTGGAGCATCAGAATCTTTTGAGATAAATAGTTACAAAAAGGAGAATATGTTACACGGATATGACGATATCGATTATCTGACTAAAATGAAATCAGAAATTCAGGAATTCGCAAAAGCACGTCCTTTTTAAAAGCATAATTAAGGCGTTCGAGCGGGCTATTCGTTATATCTTTTCTGACCTCCTTCGACAACACTTCGACAAGCTCAGTGTGATAGACCAGGATGACAGAAAAGGATGCCACTACTATCCCTAACGCAAAAACGAATCATATGAGTACACGATCAATAGAAATCATGGATACTACACTCCGAGATGGTGAACAAACCTCTGGGATATCCTTTTCTGCTTCAGAAAAACTAACGATCGCACGTCTTTTGATTGAAGAATTAAACGTAGATCGTATCGAAGTGGCATCTGCCAGAGTATCCGAAGGAGAGTTTAAAGCAGTTAAAAATATCATCGATTGGGCTAATGAAAATGAATATATCGATCAAGTAGAAATATTAACTTTTGTAGATGGTGGTAAATCCATACAATGGATGAAAGATACTGGAGCAAAAGTACAGAATCTACTCACTAAAGGGTCATTAAATCATCTTACATATCAGTTAAAAAAAACTCCCGAACAACATTTTGAAGATATTGCAACAGTATTCCTGCAAGCTACCCAAGAAGGTATTATCACCAATGTGTATTTAGAAGATTGGAGTAACGGAATGCGAAATGCTCCAGAGTATGTATATCAATTTCTGGATTTTTTATCAACACAGCCCGTAAAAAGAGTTTTATTACCTGATACCTTAGGCGTGTTGATTCCTTCAGAAACTTATACATACTTGTCTGTATTACGAAATAAATATCCCGATTTACATTTCGATTTCCATGCGCACAACGACTATGATCTAGGAGTAGCCAATGTAATCGAAGGAATAAAAGCTGGAGTAAATGGTTTACATCTCACTATGAATGGGATGGGAGAACGAGCAGGAAATGCACCTCTCGCAAGTGTAGTAGCTGTAATCAATGATTACCTGCCAGAAGTCACAATCAATGTAAAAGAATCAGCATTGTACAAGGTGAGTAAACTAGTAGAGACCTTTTCTGGATTCAAAATTCCAGCCAATAAACCAGTAGTAGGCGCTAATGTGTTTACACAAACTGCTGGGATACATGCTGACGGTGACAACAAACACAATTTATATTTTAATGACCTGATGCCCGAACGTTTTGGACGTAAACGTAAATACGCTTTAGGAAAAACTTCTGGGAAAGCTAATATTGAAAAAAACCTACAAGAATTAGGGTTAAAACTGAGTCCAGAAGATATTAAAAAGGTTACCCAAAAGATCATTAAGTTGGGTGATAAAAAAGAAGTCGTAACTCAGGAAGATTTACCATATATCATTTCGGATGTATTGGATAGTAAGTTGTATCAGGACAAAGTAAAAATCAAATCCTATGTCTTAAACCATGCAAAAGGTTTAAAGCCTTCTGCTACGCTTGCTATTAAAATGGATGATGAGGTGATTGAGCAGCACGCACAAGGCGATGGACAATATGATGCATTTATGAATGCTTTAGGAAAAGTGTACCAGCAAAAAAACAAGACACTACCACAACTTGTTGACTATGCAGTTAGAATTCCTCCTGGAAGTAATTCTGATGCGTTATGTGAAACGGTTATTACTTGGAAAACTAAAACCAAAGAATTCGTGACTCGAGGATTGGATTCTGATCAAACAGTTTCTGCGATCAAAGCCACACAAAAAATGCTCAATATTATTGAGTTATAAAAATAATGCTAGTGCATGGAGTAACGTCGAAATGTAGTAGCAAATCATAGATAAAAATCAAATTGTCGGTCTGAGTCTGTCGAAGACAATTTGAAATTTCAATTAACAAAAACCTGGACAGACGCAGTGTAATAAAAGAAAAAGAATGGAATTAAACATAGCACTACTCGCTGGAGATGGCATTGGACCTGAAGTTATAGATCAAGCAGTAAAAGTTTGCGATGCCGTTGCAAAAAAGTACAATCATCAAATCAACTGGACATCAGCGTTAACTGGGGCAGCTGCCATTGATGCCGTTGGCGAGCCATATCCAGATGAAACACATGAAATTTGTGTACAAGCCGATGCGGTATTATTTGGAGCCATTGGCCATCCACGATTTGACAATGACCCTTCTGCAAAAGTACGCCCAGAACAGGGTTTACTAAAAATGCGTCAAAAATTAGGTTTATTTGCTAATGTACGACCTACTTTTACCTTTCCTTCCTTAATTGATAAATCTCCCTTAAAACAAGAACGAATAGAAGGCACGGATTTAGTATTTCTTCGTGAATTAACCAGTGGAATCTATTTTGGAAAAAGAGGTAGAGAAGATAACGGAGATACAGCTTATGATACTTGTACCTATACCAGAGAAGAAGTAAAGCGATTGGCTAAAAAAGGATTCGAAATGGCCATGGCACGTAGCAAGAAATTATGCTGTGTTGATAAGGCTAACGTTTTGGAGTCCTCTCGTTTATGGAGAGAAACGGTACAGGCGATGGAAAAAGAATATCCAGAAGTAGAGGTGAGCTACGAGTTCGTTGATGCCGTTGCCATGCGCTTAGTACAATGGCCAAATTCTTATGATGTTTTAATCACAGAGAATCTATTTGGAGATATTCTCACAGACGAAGCTTCTGTAATATCAGGTTCTATGGGATTAATGCCTTCTGCTTCTTTGGGTGAGAAAACAGCTTTATTTGAACCTATACATGGATCATATCCTCAAGCAGCTGGAAAAAACATCGCTAATCCATTAGCAACCGTGCTTTCTGCCGCCATGATGTTCGAAACTGCTTTTGGACTTAATGAAGAGGCAAAAACTATCAGAAATGTGGTGGATAAATCTCTAAATGAAGGAGTAGTAACCGAAGATCTTTCTGGTGATAACAAAGCATACAAAACTAGTGAAGTTGGTGATTGGTTAGTAAAGAATATATAAACCAATAAAACATAAAAGACTCAAAAAAGAGTCTTTTATGTTTTATATATTTGGCTCTTAAAATTATCATCAAAAAATGAAAAGATTAGTTATCCTACTATTTACAGTTCTGATTAGCATATCTGTTAACAGCCAAAATGTAAAAGAAATTTCCAGAAGTTGGACTTCATTTGCTCAATCTATAGAAGTCTCGACGGACTCTGTCAAAAAATTTAAAGTTGTAGCTAATGTAAAGCTCGAAACAAGTGACAAAAAAGCTTGGGCTGGAGTTTGGGCAAGAGTAGACAATAAACCCGAACAAGGAAGAGGGTTTTTTGATAATATGAGAGATCGACCTATAAAATCCAATACATGGAACTCATATGTTGTTGAAGGTACAATAGATTCAAAATCAGAAAAACTGGTTTTTGGAGGTATTAGTTTAATGAATGGTAAATTCTTCTATGATAAATTTGAAGTTTATTTAGAAGATGATAATGGAGAATATCAACCAGTAAATATTAATAACGCTAGTTTTGAAAATAGAGTAACCGATAATATTATTCCAGGATGGAATCCAGGTATTTCTAAAGGTGAAGTTTATTCTGTAAAAGAATTTACATCGAGTAGTAGTGAAGATAGCGTTGATGGAAATTACTCTGTTCTAGTAGAAGGTAAAGGGATCTCAGAAAACACAGGAAGTTCTGAAGCCACATCTGCTAAAATGGGTGGTATTATACCAATAATATATATTTTAATACTGGTTTTTTGCTTTCTAACGTACGTTTCTTCAACCGAAGATGAGAAGTGGTCTAGATTAACGAAGATTGGATTTAGGTTTTCTTTCATCTATTTCTTCTTCATTATCTTTTTTCAAAATAACGGAGCATATCCATATTTTGATTATATAACCGAGAAACCAATCGAGCTTTTGCAAAAAATTGCCATTTGGTTTGGTGAACAAGTGATTGGTATTCCATACAAAATTAATACAGGACCTAATGGTAGTGGAGATACTACTTATGACTACTTAGTCATTTTTATAGGTTTTATAGTGGCGTTACTAGTTACATTAATTTGGTCGGTTCTAGACAGAAATCGTCCTAATTACAAAAAATTATATTACTGGCTAACTACTGCACTGCGTTATTATGTAGGTTTAATGTTAATTAACTATGGATTAGCAAAAGTTATTCAATTGCAATTTCCAGCACCTAGCTTTTATAGGCTTATGGAGCCATATGGTGAATCTTCTCCTATGGGATTGGCATGGACTTTTTTAGGGTTTTCAGAAGGCTATAATATGTTTATGGGTATTGCAGAGGTTTTGGCTGGTCTATTGTTATTTAGACGTACATTAACTTTTGGAGCTGTAATTACACTAATGACTGCTATGAATGTCATGGCTGTTAACTACTTCTTTGATGTTCCGGTTAAAATACTATCTACACATTTGGTTCTTATGACGCTGTTTCTTTTATCTCGCGATATCAGGAAAGTCATGCAATTTTTGGTTACCAATAAGCCTGTTGAAAATATAACTCTTATAAAACGTCCTCAATTTAAAAAAGGTGTTACTATTGGCTTAAATGTTTTAAAAGGTTTAGTTCTAGTTTATGCTTTAGGTTATGGTTTTTATGATGCTTTAGATTCTAGAAAACTATATGGCACAGAAGTACCAAAACCACCTTTGTATGGCGTGTATGAAGTTACAAATTATGTCATCAATGGAGATACGATAACAAACTACAAGAGTGATAAACTTTGGAAAAATATTAGATTCGAAAGAGAAGGAAGAGTTCAAATACGGAAAATGGATAAAAAAGATCTTTATTATAAAGTTGAGGTTGATTCTGTTACTCAAAAAGTTAAATTTTCTCCTTCTGGAAATAGCGCTGATTATTTTGATTTTAACTACACCAGAACTGACGAATCTTTAGATTTCAACTACATTTATAAAAACGATACAATCTCAGGTCAAACTAAACGATTAGATAAAGATGATTTCTTATTAATGAACAGAGGTTTTCATTGGATAAGTGAGTATCCGTACAACAGATAAGTGTGGATTTTAACATTAAAGAAACGGTTATAGATTTAAATCTATAACCGTTTCTTTATTTCTTGTCTTGTGTATACGCTACGTCAATCAAAGACTATTCGTAAGGAGCGTAAGGTATTGTCTATGAAGATCTTTGTGTGATAATTTAGTTATTGGTTAGTGAAGAACGAACAAAATATCTTTTAAATACATTTTTCTGAAAAACTACATCGATCATAGCACTTATTTATTTCTATAGTAAGCCATTCAAATATTTTTTCTTCAAACCATGACCAAAAACCCAGTAAAAACCCAGTAAAAACCCCTGTAGGAAACCCCTGAAAACAACCGTAATTTTAGGTTATAATTCTTAAAGCCTTAAAAAAATGAGTCAACCAAAATTCAGAATTTATCCATCTATTGGGATTACACGAATGGGGAATGGTCCCGCAACTAAAGAGCAAGTTATTTTTAGTCCAGAAATCCCTTGGGCCAATTTATATGATACCGATCAAAATTACCTTACACCTGACGGTGCTTTAAAAAAGCAAGCTCAGCGTTTTTATATTTATGAATGTGATGAAGAAGGTAAACCAGTTCGTGTCATCGATCCAAAAGATTATGATATTAACTGGACAGTAGAGGTGGCCAATAAGAAACCGTTTTGGTACGATTTTAATAACAGTTTAGATTTATCCGTTGTAGCAGATAATCAAAACCTATCTCCAAATTTTGTGGAAAAAAATATTGCACCAGGAGTAGGAGCAAAACGAAGAAACCCTAATGTATTGAATCAGGGAATAAGAGAAGAAGGTGGATATGACTATCGAAAAGAACTCGTTAACAGCCCAGAACCTGTTCATGTAAGTGATGCATACAAAAGGCAGGAGATTCAAGGAAGGTTTCCTTTTACCAAAGGAAAAACAGTAAGTCTATTGGCTGCAAGTTTAAACTCGAATGCTAAACAAGTGAATCTTGGAACAGCAGAATATGACGACGGAACCTTGATTTTTTATCCCGCAGATGGTATTTCTGCATCTTTAAATCCATCAGATCTAAATACAGATTTTGCAGATAACTCTAATTGGTACGACGATATTTGTGATGGTAGGATCACCGCAAAAATAAAAGATAAAAAAAACGGTAAGGAATATAATTTAACCGATGCAAACAGTGCTGCTTGGGTTGCTTCGGCGCCGCCAGATTATGCACCCCAAATTCAACCAATATCTACCATGTTTGATTTAGTTTGTGGTGCGGCTAATGAAAGTTATGAACCCGAATTGAGTTTAGTATTTCCGATGATGTATCGATTGTACAGAATGCAATGGGTTAATCTTGGAGATTTCTTAGCTCCTTCTTTTAAGGAAACAATAGATAAATTGATCAAAGAGAACAAGTTTAAATATATCTACGATAAAGGAAATACTCCTGAAGAAAAAAAAGAAGCTACTGAAGTTCGTGAACATATATTTAATAAGTTTAGAAATCCGATTTACGACTATAACAATGAGCCAATCATTCCTAGCAAGGATATGACTAATATTACGAATAGAGGTAGCGGAAAAGAGACCTTACAACTCCCTTATTATCCTGGTGATGGAATTGATTATCCAGGAAGCCCAGCACAATGGTTTGCAATTCCGCCGATGCTCTATATCGAATTAGAAAAATGGAAAAATGGAGCATTTGAAACCCCTGAACACTTCCACTTTGATGACATTAATGAAATGGGAGCATATTACAGGGAACGTTTTATAGAAGCTTCAAAAGACGACTCAAAAAAACCATTACTAATGACCCGTGCAGTACTAGAAACATTGTATGGAGGAGGATTTCATCCTGGAGTAGAGTTAACATGGCCCATGCGTCATGATATGATATATGCCGAAAACAAAATGATATATCCATACGTATCCGAAGAAAATGGATATAACTATGGTTTCTATGGACTACGTGAAGTACGTCTTAACGCAGCTACTGTCGAAGAACAGGAACGTATTTTTTATAACGACTTCGGATTTCAGATGGATTCTGATGATATTGCTGCTTCTATGAAAAAAGGAGCAGATCATTGGTTATGGAAAATCACTCCTGGAGATTTAACTAAATGGATGGGAATTCCATGGCAATCAGATGCAGGAAGTTGTCAGGCTGTTTTTGTAGAGAAACAATATCCAATTCCATCGTGGTGGGCAGCAAACTTGCCTGTACAAGTAATACCAGAAGATGCATATCATAAATTACTTGATCCAAATATTTTATTAGAAACCAAGCACAATATATATGCATCCCGTTTAGCCTGGTTACATACTACCGATACAGGTTTTATTGGTTATCATGCAGAAGGAGGCTATCTTAATGGCCTTATCAATATGGTCTACAAATGGAAAGATATAGGTGTCGTAACGGGTAGAAAACTTGATGTAGAAGGATTACCAGAATTAGTATATGTAGCCCTTAATGGAAAACAATCTTAAATAAGATACTGGCAATGACAACGGATGTGATTATTATTGGAGGAGGTATTTCGGGAATTGTTCTCTCAATCCTTTTAAAAAGAAAACATATCGATCATGTTGTTTTAGATCGGGTACAAAAACAAAAAGTTATGCCTTTGGCGGAAACCCTTCCGCCATCGGCTATGATATTGCTAAACGAACTAAACCTACTTGAGCTATTTGAAAATAAGGCGTTAAAAAAAACGTATGGTTATCATGCACTATGGGGAAATGATCACTTACGAACTACTCATTTTTTTAATCACAACCCTTATAAATATGGTTTAAAAATTGATAAACAGGTTATTCAGAATGAGCTGAAAGCACAAATTACCGAACAGATTATACAATTTGATACACTTAAAAGTCTAAAAACAACCTCAGAAAAAGTCTCGGTAACCGTAAACCACCAAAAAAAACAGCTTGCAATACAAGGAAAATTAATTATCGACGCAACAGGAAGAAACAGAGCTGTTCTTGAAGCATTACACATACCTATCCAAGAACACGATACAATTATCTCTTTTAGTTGTCATCTCCCAAGAGTACAACATCCATCGTTAGTTCATGATGTATTTACGGAGTCTTTTGCAGATGGTTGGGGAATTGTATCAGGGTTGAATGAAAACACACAGGTTCTTACCTTGTTTACGCACAAAAATACTGGACTAAACAAGCAATTAAAAGATTATAACAACTGGAAATATGTTCTACAGGACACCCATTATTTAAAACATTTTTTGGCTATAGAGACTCCAGATACTATTATCGGAAGTAAGGCTAATTCTTCTGCGCCACTCTATTTCTCGGGAGATCGTTGGCTAGCAATAGGTGATGCTGTCATAGCCTATGACCCTTTATCTTCACACGGGATTACGAATGCGATATATACTGCAAAAAAAGCTGAGCAATGTGTATCTCAATCCTCTTATACATTAGAAAAATATCACGAGGATTTACATGCTATTTTTAGCCATTACCTGGAAACCAAAGATGTTCTATACAAACAAGAACAACGATGGCCCGATAATACATTCTGGCAGCAAGTTCAAAATAAAGTTCTACAATAGATCTTGAATCCAGTGATGTCGTATAAATTTTGTAAAAACAATTACTGCTCAATACTTATTGCTTCAAAAGAAATTAATTCTTGATCTTCGAATCTGGGATGTAACTGGATAGGATTACAACACACTTCGCAATCTTCTACATATTCTTGATAAGGAATAGATGTGTCGAGTAACATTGATATTTCCTCCCAACAATATGGACATTGAAAAAAGTGTTCGAACATATGAATTAAAATTCAATATTCAATAATTGGCCAGTAAGCTGTAACAATTGAAGTTCTGCTATTTTAGCATTATACTTTGCAAGATTTTTACTGGTTTGGGCATTAATCAAATTGATCTGTGCCTGTCTAAATTCTATAGAGGTAATCTGTCCCAATTTAAAACGCTCTTGAGACCGTTCAAAATTATTCTGATTTGTTATTACGTTTTGTTGTTGAATTTCAAAAATACTAAGACGGTTTTTATAATCACCTAATGCGTTGGCGATATCTCTTTGTACCTGAACCATTATCTGATTTTGTCTCAGTTCCTGGTTATCAAAAGCAATTTTTGCATTTTTAGCTCTGGTAATTGTTCCTCCTCCATCAAAGAGATTCCAAGTAAGACTAACACCAGCCGCTAACGTGGTAGCATTAGAAATGTTTGGGGGGAAAAAAACTCCAGGAGGGTTTCTGGATTGATTCCAACCATAAGATCCAGTTAGTCCAATAGTTGGTAGATATCCAGATTTACTAACCTTGATATCATAGTCACTGATTCTAAGATTGGCTTCGTTTTGTAATAATGTCACATTATTCTCTAAAGCAGTATTTAAATATTCTTCTAACTGAAGGTTTGGGATAAATTTCACAATGGTATCCACCTTAATTTGGGTTTCCAAATCATTATCCAAAATAACATTAAGATCACGCTTCGTATTAATTAGTTGTTGCCCCGTATTTAATAAATTAATACTATCGTTTGCTACATCAACCTCTGCATTGAGTACATTAAGTTTTGTATTTTGACCGTATTCGAATTGATAATTTGATCTAGTTACACGTTCTCTAGAAATTTGCAACGTTTCTTCTAGAATTTCGGCATTCTCAGAAAGTCTTGCCACTTCATAGTATACCGTAAACAATTGTAGTATTGTATTTTCTATAGTTTCTCTTGCTTGTAATTCTGTGAGATTGTACTGTTCTTTCAGCCTTTTATAATTATAATAACGCCCTAAACCATCAAACAAGGTATAATTAAGATTTACACCTGCATTGTATCGCTGAGTCTCTGCATCTTCAATTTCTCTATCAGGATCACCACTGGTAGGAAAAGAAGTATTGGTCGTTGCAGATTGATAATTGGCTCCAGCAGTACCTGTTAATGTCGGCAAATATCCAGAGTTCAAGACTCCTTTGTTATTTTTAGCAATTTCTATATTATTTGTGGCGATTAATATCCCAAAATTATTCTCTAACGTTAATCGAATCGCTTCTTCTTTTGTCAATGTTTGAGCTACAACATTACCCGTAATTAAAAGCAAAAAGAAAGCCAATTTCATTATATATCTAAGCCTGTAATTCATGATGTTCTTTTTCTTCTTCTTTTTGTTCTTTTATAGCACGTTCGACTTCTTCTTTTGTTACCTCATTATTTGTAACTAACCACTTCGTTCCAACTTTTATCGTATTGCTAAATGATAAAAATAGTGGCAACACTAATAAAGTAAGTACGGTAGCAAAACCAATTCCATACGCTATTGAAATTGCCATAGGAATTAAGAATTTTGCCTGTCGACTCTCTTCAAAAATTAATGGTGCTAATCCAGCAATTGTAGTTATCGAAGTAAGAAAAATTGCTCTAAATCTAGATTTCCCCGCTTCATAAATCGCATTATCAAACGTCATTCCCGATCTTAGATTACTATTAAATTTCCCTATTAATACTAGCCCATCATTCACCATAATACCGATAAGTGCTATAATTCCTAACAAGGATAATATATTGATCGGAAAACCATGCACCCAATGACCAAATGCCACTGCAGGAAGACTTAATGGGATAAGCAATAGCAATAACAAAGGTTGGCTATAACTCCTAAAGGTAAATGCGATTGTAATATAGATCAATGCCAGAGCAGTAAGTCCTACAGGTCCTAAAGATCCAAGAAACTTACCTGCTTCGCGATTCTGACCTTCATAAGAAGGAGTTACGGTAGGGTATTTAGCAATAATTTCGGGCATGATAATAGTGCGAATCTCTTCTAAAACATCTGTAGAACTTGTAGTTTCAGGATCCTTTAAATCTGCAGAGATTTGCACTTCTCTTCTTCCGTCAAGATGATTCACTGCCACATCACCTCGTTCTATTGTGTAACTTACAATTTCACTTATTGGAATTCGTTCTCCTGTAGCGGTAGAAATTCTCATATTATCAAGATCCAAAATAGAAGATCGGTTCTCTCTATCATATCGCACCCAAACACGTATTTCGTCCTGACCTCTTTGGAAACGTTGTGCCTGTACTCCAAAAAAGCCTCCTCTAACCTGAGCCATTACATCCCTTAGATTAAGACCCAGTGCATACGCATTCTCTTTTAGCTCTAATCTTATTTCTTTGATCCCTGCTGGATCATTATCTGATACATCTTTAAGTCTGGCATCATTTACAAGAATGGTTTTAAACTCTTCTTTTGCCGCTTTTAGCTCTTGGATGTTACTTCCTAATAAAGAAACAGAGACTGGACTTCCTCCAAAATTACCTCCAGATCCAAAAATTAGTCGTTCTGAGCCAAATACTGGACCTACTTTTTCTCGAATACGGTTTGCCACCAATCCAGAATTTACCGCATTAGGCCTCTCTTCTCCTGGCAACATATTGATACGCAATGAAGCGTTAGAAGATGAAGTGACGTTCCTTATAATATTCTCAAAAAGTTCTTTACCTTCATAATCTTCACCTACCAAAAATTCTTCTCTCAGTTCTTTATTAACAATCCATGCTTTTTCTTCAATCATGGAAATAATAGAATCCGTTATCTTTTCATTGGTTCCATTAGGCATTCCTAAATCTATTGAAATCACATCACTAGCAATTCGAGGAAAAAAAGCGGTTCTAACAATCCCTCCACCTACACTACCTACCGTGAATATCAATATCACTACAAAAATAGAAAAGGTGAAAAACTTATTTTTTAGTGCAAAACTAAGCGAAGGACTATATAAATTATCCCGTAACCATCGCATAATTCGATCCCCAAATTTATTGATATACCTTAGTTTAGCAAACAATCTTGCGATCCCATTTTTTGGTTCTTTATCCTTCTTTTTTAATGCTTTGGAGTGTGCTAAATGGGCTGGAAGAATAATTAATGCTTCTACAAGTGAGATTGTCAGCGTTAGAATCACAACAACAGATACTTCACCAAAAAAATCACCGATTCTGCCATCTAAAAATAAAAATATCCCAAATGCTAAAATCGTAGTTATGATTGCAGAAACTATTGGAGGGATCACCTCCATGGTTCCATCAATTGCTGCCTGAATAGGGGTTTTACCTTTTTCGTAATGTTGATAAATATTTTCGGCAATTACAATACCATCATCGACTAATATTCCGATTACAATGATCATCCCGAAAAGAGATAACACATTAATCGTTACATCAAAATAGCCTGCAAATATGAACATCCCTAAAAAGGATATCGGTAGACCAAATGCCACCCAAAATGCTAAACGAGTATTTAGGAAAAGGGATAAAAATATAAGTACCAATATCATCCCTATGATTGCATTTTCTGTAAGGAGTTTTGTTCGTTGTACTAAAGTAATAGAACGGTCACTGATTACATTAAGCTGAACGTTATTGTACTTTTCATTGAATGTAGTAATGTATTCTTTGGTTTTTTCTGCAGAAGAAATAAGGTCCTCTGTATTGGTACTGGTTATTTGGATATTCACCGAAAGATCTCCATTAAAATAGGAGGCATTCGGCGATTCTGAAAACCTATCACGAATTTCTGCAACGTCTTTAAGCCTAATAGTTCTTCCAGATGCATCTGCTCTAATTATCAAATTAGAAAGTTCATTAGCGTAATACGATCGATTGTTTGCCCGAATTAAGTATTCCTCTGCATTTGTTTTAATAGTTCCTCCAGTGGTCAAAATATTCGCTCGACCTACTGCTTGCGCTACTTCACTAAAACTAAGTCTGTACGCTAATAAGTTATTTTCATTGACTGCTATTTCTATTTCCTCATCAGGATAACCGCTAATATTTATCTGAGAGATTCCTTCAATAGCTCTAAGATCATTTTCAATTTGTCTTGCAATTTGTTTTAAAGTGGTAAGCGGTATTTCATTCCCACTTACTGCAAAATTAATAGTCTGTCTTATCGCTTCTTGTTTAGATACCACTATTGGTTCCATTCCAGTTGGAAATGTTGGTACTCTATCTACTGCATTTTTAACTTCGAGCAGCATAAAATCAATATCCTTTCCTTTTTCTATCTCGACATTGATACTACCACTATTTTCTCTAGAAGTTGAGGTTACACGCTCTACACCTGCTAATCCCTTAAGATTATCTTCTACTTTAAGTATAATCCCCTCTTCTACCTCTAATGGAGAGGCTCCTGGATAAACAACATTTATACTTATATTTTTAGAATCTGTTAGTGGAAAAAATGAAGATTTAAGAGATATCGCTCCAAAAACTCCAAAAACGATAAAAGCAATTACGATGACATCAACGGCAACGTGGTATCGAATAAAATAAGAAATAATCTTACGCATAATTACCGTTTTGAATTAGTACTTATTATTTTACCATCAGAAGTGGGTGTCTTTTTCCCTTTACCTTGATATATTTTCACTAACATTCCAGCATATGCGCCTGGAACAGGTTTGTTTAAAATCATATCACCATCAGAAATTCCTTTAAGGACAACTTTCTTTTCAGAAAAATAAACAGGTTGTACATCGATCACATCTAAAATACTGTCTCTAACTACAAAAATCTTGTCTCCTTCCTGAAGTAAATTACGATCAATTTCTATAGCATCTTCAGCTTTTCTTGCATTGAGACTTGCCTCTAGATACATTCCTTCTTTTAATGAAGGGTCCTTGACCTCTATAAAGGTAGTGATGGTTTGCGTAGCTTGATCTACGCTCCCATTTATTCGAGTTACTGTACCAGTATATTGTTTAGATTTATTAAGATCTGAAAGCATAACAGCTTCTCCTATCTTCAGTAAATCAGAAAATTCTTTTCCAATTGCCACCTCTATTTCATATACACTAGTATCAATATATTCTCCTAATTTTTGTCCTTGGCGAATCAATGTCCCTTCTGTTACAAGAGCTTCGATAAGAATCCCAGAAAACGGTGCAGAAATTGTATATTTTGATAAGCGTTGTTCTAAATTCTTTACATTATAATAGGTTGTATAAATATTACGCCCAGTAATAAAATATTTTTCTTTTTCTGAAGAAACCTCTGGAAGTTTTGGTGTTGCTTTATTAATATCAAAATTAGTCAAGTAATTTTGCCATTTATCATAAATATCTGGGTAATCTAACCTTAAATCTGGCATGATAGAAGTTACCAAATTATATAGGTTGCTTTTTGCAGATTGTACCGAAGCATAATATTCTGATGCATCAATCCTGATTAAATTTTGCCCTTTTAGATAAGGTTGGCCTGTTTTAAACAGTTTAGATCCTCCTTTAAATACCCCTTGCACTTCAGAAAAAAGTTCTAATCTCCTTTTTGCAGTCAAATTACCATTAGCAGTAATCATAATCGGCACTGTACCTGTTCTTACTGTATCTACAAAAACGGTTTTAATTACCTTGGCGGATTTGGGTTTGATTCTAGTTTTGCTATCGATAAGTTTCTTAGCACCAAATAAAGCTCCAGCAATAAGTAACAATCCAAGGATAACAAGTATAACATTTCTCATACACAAGATTTGTTTACACTTTTAATATAAAAAGCTGCACAAATCTATTAACAACAGCCTTGTGTTGCAGTTAAAAAACTCACAAAAGTTATTCAGACAATTACGAATCTAGTAAAACCAAAAAAACATCTACAAAGTAGATGTTTTGGTTGATAAAAACTGTGTTTCTATTCTGCGATATCTGCAATTTTCGCTTTAATCTTTTTCAGTGTATTAATCAAGTTCTCAATCTCTTCTTCACTAAGACTTTCTTGCACCGCTGGAACAAGCTCATACATAATAGGAGTTACCTTCTTGATTACTTCTTTGCCATGATCCGTGAGAAAAATACGATTTACTCTTCTATCATTTTCATCACTTCTTCTTACCACAAGATCTTTGCTTTCCATGGTATTAACCAATCGGGTCATTGAAGTCTTATCTCTATGGGTAATAAAAGCCAAATCATTTTGTGGCTGTCCGTTATTTACCTTTAAACGCTTAAGTACACTCCATTGTTCTTTAGATAAATCCAATCCATTTTCACTAAACGCCTTCTGAACTAAAAACCCAAAATCATAATGAATCTTACCAACCCACGATAAAGCGTGTGCATTTAAATCTATGGCTTTTGTATCATTCATACATTGTATAATTTAATTTACAGTTACAAAAATATCTATAAATATTCAGTTGTTCCTGTAACTAACGATAAAAATTGACTTAAATTATATGATTATTTCTGTCTTGATATTGCGGCAATATGCTCTAATTCAGGAATCTTTAAAAAAGATCATTATCTAATACCAAAGTCATAATTTAAACTCCTTTTTTTAAGTAATTCTAAAAAATTAAGCTTAGGATAACGTATCTATTTCTTCTTGTAATATTTCCCAATTTTCCATTAAAGAAGCTAATTCATCTTTTTTTGCCTGATAGGTATCAAAAAAATTAGGCGCAGCGATAGTTTGATCATAATTGATCGCCAATTCTAGATCTATTTCTTTGATTTCTTTTTCGAGCTTATTGATTTTAGATTCTACATTGCTCAATTTATTATTAAGAGATTTCAGCTTTTTCTGATCCTCGTAAGATCGTTTTGCAGATTCTTTAGTTTCTGAAACTAACTTCGTTTGTTTATCTTTTTTTTCTATATCCCGAAGATCTGCTACTCTTCTTTGCTCTAAATAAAAATCTATATCGCCAAGATATTCTTTTATCTGTTTATTTTTAAATTCATACACCGTATTGGTTAATCCTTGCAAAAAGTCTCTATCATGAGACACTAAAATCAAAGTACCTTCAAAACTTTTTAACGCTTCTTTTAAAATATTTTTTGATTTAATATCTAAATGGTTCGTTGGCTCATCCATCACCAGTACGTTAAATGGCTCTAGAAGCAATTTACACAATGCCAATCTATTGCGTTCACCTCCAGAAAGCACTTTTACTTTTTTTTCTACATCATCTCCTCTAAACAAAAATGCACCCAGCATGTCTCTAACTTTGCTTCGTGTTTTTTCATTAGCTGCATTGATCATCGTATCATGAATCGTTAGTTCACCATCAAGGTATTCTGATTGATTCTGTGCGAAATACCCAATTTGTACATTATGACCAAGTTTTAATGCTCCCGTATGTGATATTTCATCAATTATGATCTTTGCTAACGTTGATTTTCCTTGTCCATTTTGTCCAACAAACGCTGTTTTCGAACCACGTTCTACCAATAGGTTAATATCACTTAAAATCTCTTTCTCTCCATATTTTTTTCCAACCTTCTCTGCTTCAATAACGACTTTACCTGGCTGTATACTTATTGGAAAACTAATATTCATTACTGCATTATCATCCTCATCTACTTCAATACGCTCTACCTTATCTAATTTTTTAATTAACGATTGCGCCATAGAGGCTTTAGTCGCTTTTGCTCTAAACTTCTCAATAAGCTTTTCGGTTTGCTCAATTTGCTTAGATTGATTTTTCTGAGCAGCAAGTTGCTGGTCTCTAATTTCTTTACGAAGTACTAAATACTTAGAATATGGCTTATTATAATCGTAAATTCTTCCTAATGATATTTCTATAGTTCTATTGGTCACATTGTCTAGAAACATTTTATCGTGCGAAACAATAACTACAACGCCAGGATAATTTTTTAAAAAATTCTCTAACCAAATAATAGATTCAATATCTAAGTGATTGGTTGGCTCATCCAATAGCAGAATATCATTATTCTGAAGAAGTAATTTTGCCAGTTCTATCCTCATACGCCAACCACCAGAAAAAGTATCCGTTAGCTTATCAAAATCTTCTCGAACAAATCCTAGCCCTTGTAATACTCGTTCTGTTTCTCCTTGGTAATTATATCCTCCAATAATCTCATATTGATGTGTATGATCGCTTAAATCAGTGATCAGCTGATTGTAACTTTCACTTTCGTAGTCAGTACGTTCTGCAAGTTGAGCATTGATCTTCTCAATCTCTCTTTCTATCTTTTTTATCTCTACAAAGGCCTCATAAGATTCATCAAGAACAGTACGACCCAAAACAAAATCTATATCTTGTTTCAGAAAACCAATCTTTACTTCCTTATCCATAGCAATTTGCCCAGAATCTGGCTCTTGCTCTTTAGATAAAATCTTAAGCATTGTAGATTTTCCTGCTCCATTCTTTCCTACTAATCCTACTCGGTCTCCAGCATTTAATCTAAAGGCTATTTCTTCGAAAAGATATTCTCCTCCAAAAGAAATTGAAAGGTTATGTATGTTTAACATCAGCTTTTGAATATTTTGTGCAAAGATGACTAATTTTGTGTTAGAATAAAAGTACTATGAGCTTCTTAAAAGGAACTAAAATTTACAGCATTCTTACAGGTAGTTGTCCAGTTTGCCATGAAGAAAGCATGTATAAAGAATCTAACCCTTATAAACTGCGTCATACTTTAAAAATGAATGAACGCTGTAGTCATTGTAATACCAAATATAAAATTGAGCCTTCTTTTTTTTATGGAGCTATGTATGTTAGTTATCCCGTAGGAATTGCTTTTGCAGTGTCTGCATTTTTGATTGGACATTTTCTGCTTTCCTTACATTTGGTGGCCACTTTTTTATTAATTGCAGGAACAATGATTATCTGTTTACCAATCATTTTAAGGTTATCCCGAAATATCTGGATCAACTTTTTCATGCATTTTGGCAAAAAAAAGAATATATCTTAAGTATTTAGAAACGTCTAATATCTATCTCCCTTTCTAACAAGGAAGTTTTTTCTATTTGATTATAAAGTTTTTGCGCTACAAAAGGACCTATTAAAATCCCTCTGCTACCTAAACCATTTATAATATGAAGATTTTTATATTCTGTATGCGTGCCTACAAGTGGTCTTCTATCCTTGGTTGTTGGTCGTATTCCAGCTACTTGATCAACAATTTCATATGTTACTTTTAAAAACTGCTCTAATTTACGTTCTATTTGTTCTTTCGCTACATCTGTAGTAGTAGCCGTTTTATCTTGATTATTATAGGTTGCACCAACTTTATACAAATCATCCCCTAATGGTATGATAAATATTGATGATTTTACCGCTTCGTCCAACTTTAATTCTTTGGACTTTATAATCAGATATTCTCCTTTATTACCTTGTAAAGGTAGTTGGTTAAAAAAAGGATTGTTTTTAACACCAAAACCTTCAGAGAATACTATATTTCTTGCTTTTATACCGTTATATTCAATGTAGTCTGAATCAATTATCAAATTGTTATGCTCAAAAGATTCTTTAATCAAACATCCCTTTTTTTCTATATAATCACTGTATGAAGTTAGCATCTTTTCAACTTCTATCCTTCCTGTATTATTTACTTTTCCATAATGAAAAGGAATATCTAATGCCTGGTTTTTATTTCGAATTAATTCTGAAGATAAAAATGTACTCAAAATAGGTTTATCACACGCTTCAAACCACAGGTTCTGCTCTTCTACACCATTAAATCTACGTAAAACAGGAAGCTTATGTACTACAGATATTCCTAATTTAGCTTCTATATTTTTATAAAACGGTACAGCAACCCTTAACTGCTCTGAAGCGAGCCAAGCTGCAGTAAATCGTTTTAAAATTACTGGATTATACAAACCACCCGCAACTCTAGAAGATTGTTGAGAATTATCCTCATATACTTTATAAGATTTGTTATTATTCTCTAATTCCTCAACAAAAGATAATCCAGCTAATCCAAAACCAACAATTATATAGTCTATCATAGGGTAAAAATAACAAAACGCTCAACTAAAATGTTGAGCGTTTTTATATTATAAAAAGAAATACTAGAGTTTAGTAACTCCACATATCCATTTCGAAGTTTCTAATACTTTCTTTAATTCTTTCACTTTCAAGTAATTGCATTAATGCATTATCTATAATATAGTCATTAACTTCTCGGTCACCCTGAATGTTATCCTCTTTATAAATAACAGAATTAAATCTTCTGGCATTAAGGACGTGATCATATGTAAATGGCATTGAAGTATTCTTCCTATTAAATGCTTTCGCATTATGAAGAATCTCTCTTACATCAGGATACCATACCCAGAATAATGGAACCATATCTGGTTCATCATCATTAATAAAGTTAACATCTGGAGCCACAGGAGCGATACCAAGTAATCTATATCTTAATTCTCCTTGACGCTTATCAAAATACCAATATCCTCTGATTTTGTATTCTGAAATATCAGCAGCACCGATAGTTGTTACTTCAATATACTGAGGATCTACAGGCTCACCAGCATTAAATTGCTCGTAACCAAGATCTAACGTATCAATTTTAGACAATGTTCCATCCAAATCACTTAAAGTACGTGTTTCTGTAAAATATGAATCTGCATAAATTTTCTTAATGGTACCATTTTTAACGTTGGACAACAAAACATCATATAATGCACGTCTGTCTGCTCCGATATTTACAGTATCAATAGGATAATATAATGGGAAATTAATACGCTCATCAAGATCTATCGTCTCCCATGTCGTTTTAGCCCAAAGTACATCACGTTTATCAACATAACCATATTCTAACGGAAGGTCATTATCGGCTTCAATCTGTTCGATTGTTTTCTTTCCGATATCATCAGGACTATCTGCATTCAAAATATTAGCCTGACCAAACGAAAACAAAGTCACGAAAAGGCTAAAAACGGTTAATAATAAATTTCTCAAATTCATAATCATTAGTTTATTTTTAGTTCGTTAACTCAATAACCACTGGAGATATTTTCTTTAACTTATATCCAGCATTAGTTGTTAACTGCGCTTTGATATCCATAACTTGAACCGTAGATCCACGTTTAGCTTTCTTAAGTGTAGATTTTGCTCTTGAATCTAGTCTACCACCTCTAACGTTAACAGTTGGTTGACCTCCAACCTTAAACTTAAAGCTTGTTACCTTTAGCTTAATATCAAAATCAAAATCAGGAAGAATTGCTCCAATCGAGGCCTTATCTAGACCACTCTTAGACATTTTAATACTACCATCTTCTCCTCTTACAGTACCAACTGGTCTTGGGATATCTTTAATTCTAAATTTCTTACTATCACTTACCGTAGTTCCATTAGGTAGTTTACCACTAACCTTAATAGCCACTTCTCTAGCTTTAACAGTAGTTACATTCATTACGTACTTACCAGCTCCACCACGTTTTTTAAGACCAGGAGCACTTGCATTTACTGCAGGAACACCAGGAATAGAAATTGTCATTGGATTCTGAACACCTCTATATACAACATTCATTTTATCCGCCGAAATTACCGCAGAATTTGGCTTTGGTATTACCGCATATGTACTTTCAATTTTAATCGGTATTATAGAATCTCCTTCTTTAAACTCTAAAACACCATCAATTTTTCTTTCTCCAACATTTCCAGCTGGGAAATCTAACATAATTTGACCATTCTGAACCTCTGTTTGCTCTTTACCATTAACCATAACTTTGGTTGGTTTTAAAGTAGCATCAAAACGACCCAATACTATACGTCCTTTAAACTTCTCTCCACTAAAGAAAGCCGTTTTATCTGGAACAACGATTGCTTCATAGTTACTAAATGAAAGTTCAGATGCTTGCTGACCAGCTAGTAAAGCAGATAAAACTTTACTTTCTGTTGTCTTTACATCTGCTTGCATTTGAGTAAGTTTTGTTAATGAAGCTACTAAAGGAAATCCTTCGAAGTTATAGTTCAACCAATTTTTAGTTACTCCACTTCTATCTTTAACATCTCCAGTATTAAATGTTGTTTCTACATCATTTGCAACCTGTGCATCCACTTCTTTCACTGAACGGATAGCAGTAACAACACCTTCTCTATATGTCTTAATTTTATCAAGGAAATCTGAAGCAGCTGCTGTTGTTTTACCTCCTTCAAAGAATTTAGTATTCAATGCATCAGGCTTATCCATAGTCTCATAATCCGTAGGATCATCAGCTGTCTCCAATAATTCTGATTTAATCTGCTCTACATACGCATTAAATTCATTTGAAAAAGCACTAATTTGATCAGCTTTCTCTTTAAGTGGTGTATATTTTTCAGGTTGTTCAGAAGCTTTTTCTGCTAATCCAGTCATAAATGCTGAATTACGTTCTGTAGCAATCGTATTCGCTGCAGTTAGTTTTTCATTCATTAAACCGAAAGCGGATAATACTTCTTTTGACATGTTTAATGCCATCATTGCTATAAATACCAAGTACATTAGATTGATCATCTTCTGCCTTGGTGATAATTTTCCTCCTGCCATATTTCTATATTTTGGTAGTTATTTTTTTAAATTTGTTAAATACTAATTTCTGTTCATAGCACTTAACATACCACCATACACTCCGTTAAGAGAAGACAGGTTACTAGACAAACTCTTCATTTGTTCTTCAAGAGCTTTTGCATTTTCTGCAATTGCAGTATTAGCTTCGGCTTGTTTTGCAGAAGATTCTAACTGTACTTTATAAAGACTATTTAAAGATTCTAAGTGAGAAGCAGCAGTTGCCATTTCTTCGCTATATTTTTTAGTTCCTTGAATAGCATCTACACTAGGAGCGATCCCTTTAGCAGCACCTTCAAAGTTACGAATACTATCTCCTAGACTGTTCATTAAACTTGTATCTAATCTAGCTTCTTTAAGCATATCATCTAATTTCTTAGATAACATTCCTTCTGGAGTTTGATTTTCTTTTTTGTCTTTTTTATTTCCTCCTGCTAATTCAGGGTAAACTAAAGACCAATCTAAATCATCATCAACTGGTTCGAATGCAGAAACAGTAAATACTAATGCCTCTGTGATAAGACCAATGATAAGCATCTCATTACCAAAAGGCCAGTGCATAATTTTAAATAACGCTCCAAGGATTACTACAGCCGCTCCGAGACCGTATACCATGTTCATTAATTTCTTGCTTGATTTTGAATTTGCCATAATAAATGTGTTTAGTTTTTTAAATTTTTTTAAATATTAAATTAAAAAAGGGTTAGTAATTAAGGTTGATAGATAAATTTTGGGACTTACTCTAATTCTGATTTCGGGTATTATCTTCTCCAGTAACGTCAGTACCCATGTAATCCTGAACAGTTCTGAATCCAATATAACTTCTAGCTGAATCTGCGTACTCGTAATCTCTGGTACTTACCTGTAGGAAATAAGCAACATCTTTCCAAGATCCACCACGCACAACTTTTCGTTTGTTCTGATCATCATTAACATTTGGGTTCATTGATGATACATATTCGTAGGCTGCAGGGTCATAAGAAGACTGCACCCACTCAGAAACATTACCTGCCATATTATATAAATTATAATCGTTAGGCTCAAATGTTTTTGCTTCTACTGTATATAAGAAGTTATCTGCAGCATAATTACCTCTTAAAGGTTTAAAATTAGCCAAGAAACAACCTCTGTCATTCAGCGCATAAGGACCACCCCAAGGGTATGTTCCAGATTCCAAACCACCTCTAGCTGCGTATTCCCACTCAGCTTCTGTAGGTAATCTAAAATAGTTTACAAATTCCTTATTACGTTTTTTCTGATATGAATTCTTTTCTATAGTTCTCCAAGTACAAAATGCTTTTGCTTGTTCCCATGATACTCCTACTACTGGATAATCATCATATGAACTATGCCAGAAATAATCATTATGCATAGGTTCATTGTATGAATAGTTAAAATCCTTTATCCAAACAGTAGTATCAGGATATACCTCGATCACCGTTTCTTTTACAAAGTCTTTTCTTCTTCCTTTTTTAGCACGAGCTGCTGCTTGAATATCCATCCAAGTAAATCTAAACTGGAATTTACTAACATCAAATGTACGTCTTCCGTTATATGATTCTTCTAAAGGAATATATAACGAATCCATTACCTCTGTATAAAATTCATCAGGGTAATCTTCTGTATCCCATTCGATATCAATATCTGTATTTAGTTTTCGGCCTTCGTAACCTGTTTCTCCTGTACCGCTGTAATTATCGTATACATATTTCTCATATACAGACATATCTTCGGTATTTGCATCGAGAAATGCATATTCACCTATACCATCATCTCCTGGAGTTTTTCCTAACTCATCAGCCATAATAGCCAATTTCATTCTAATGGTAGAATCGCGAACCCAACGAACAAATTGTCGGTATTCACTATTAGTAACTTCAGTTTCGTCCATGTAGAAAGATCGAACGGTAACTGTCTTAGTAGGTGCATTTGCTAATGCAGCCTTGTCATCATCAGATTTACCCATAATAAACGATCCTCCGGGGATGAGGGCCATTCCATACGGTTTCTCTGGATGCCATTTTTTACCCTTTACTCCGACTAGTTCTCCGCGGTTTCCTCCACCACAACTATAGAGCATTGCTACAATAGCAAAGAGTGATACAAATTTCTTCATAACGTGTTTTAGGTTAAGATCTTTGAGATTTAAGGTCGTAAACCTATTTATTTATTTCCAGAAAAACAATTTTTTTCCAAAAAAAACCTTAATTCTCCCTAATAAAAATGTTAAACTTCGTTTTTTCGTTTTGCCTTATACCATCTTTCAGGTATTTCTTGATTACAAGCGCGCTCATAATCGTTGTATGTGCAAGGTAATAACGTATGTCTTTTCAATTTATTATTGCCAGACGAAATAAAAGGTATTTCTATCCACCATCTTTCTGTTTTATAACTTTTATAAAATGAAAGAACTTCGTCTTCTATCGGAACATTATAGTGAAGCGTTCCTTTTTGATTTTTGATATCCAATTCTTTGGATCTATAGTTAACCCCTTCGATAAAATACCACAATATTTGTGCAATTAAAAGCGCAGCGGTTTCCTCGTGTTTGAAATTTTTAAATTCATAAATCCCAAAACTTTTTACCTTGTCACTTATGCCCGCATATCTGGCAATTGCACATATTTCTCTTCCATCGAAACCATTTGGAGAGGCATACTTATAATTAAGACAGGTTGAACTCATTGCTCCCAAATCCATAGCCACAATATCCGCATCACGCATTATTGGTTCTACGATTGTTACATCTGATGTTACCTCACCCAATCGATATGCATCAAAATATAGTTTTTCTATAAGATCAATTTCTTCTTGAGAATTAAAATACGTTTGGTATCCTATATTACTATAATTAAAAAGATTATAAGGCTGCTCTACAATAATTTTACCAACAAACGAAGTATTTGTAATCGGCTGCGAAGTATTACCTAAGTCAAATCTACTATCCACATTCACCAAATTCACCATTCTCTCTAAAATATCAAAGGCTCTATATTGACCATATACAAGATCCTGACTCCCTCCAATAATCAATGGAATGATATTTTTCTGAAGTAGTGTGGCAAGAATATCCTTCATTAGAAAATAGGTGTCACTCACCTCTTCTCCTGGCATAATATCTCCAAGATCCACGATTGAAGTATCCCAATTACCAGGAAATAAGTCATATAAAGATTTGCGTATAGTATCAAAATGAAGTCCTTCGCCAAGAAAATCAACATCATTCCTGTTTTCTCTAACACCAATAAGTGCAATGTCTACGTTATCTAAATCAGGAACTCCATAATCTGCAGTGTGAATTTTAATTTGTTTACCCAATGAATGATCCGAAAGTAATGTTGCATGGGCTGCTACTAAATCACTAACCGGTGAAAGAAATTCGAAAGACATATTTTATTTATTTCTTTTTTGCAGTCTTCTTAGTTGCAGTTTTTTTCTTAGTTGCGGTTTTTTTCTTAGGTGCATTCTTTTCGATAATATCTTTTACCTTATCTAAAGTCAGCTTGGTTGCGTCTACCGTTTTAGGCAATTCTATTTTTGTTTTACCTTTTATGATATTGCTTCGTCCCCATCTTGCTTTTTCAACACGAATACCTTCATCTTCCCAATTATGAATTACCTTATCTATTTCTTTCTGTTTCTTTTCTTCAATTAATTGAACGATATCTTCATCAGAAAGGTTATCAAAATCGTATTTCTTATTCACATTAATAAACATCCCGTTCCATTTAATAAATGGTCCGAATCTACCTGTTCCTTTTTGCACTGGTAAATTTTCATATGTATATATAGGTGCATCGGCTTTTTCTTTAGCATCAATCAGTTCGATAGCTCTATCCAGCGATGTACTTAAGGGGTCTTCTCCTTTATCCAAAGAAACAAACTTAGCTCCAAATTTTACATAAGGTCCAAAACGTCCATTGTTTACAGTAACCGTTTCTCCTTTATAATCTCCTAATTCTTTTGGCAATTGAAATAAATCCATTGCTTCTTCAAAAGTAATACTCCCTAAAGTTTGTCCTGGAGCCAAACTAGCAAACCTAGGTTTATCTTCATCTTCTACAGTTCCTATTTGGACCATTGGCCCAAATTTCCCTAATCTCACGCTTACTGGTTTTCCAGATTCTGGATCTTCTCCTAATATTCGTTCTCCTACTTCTCGTTCTGCATTCTGCGCTACATCTTCTACTCTAGGATGAAATTCTTCATAAAACTCTTTCATCACATGAGTCCAATCTTCATTCCCTTCAGCAATACCATCAAAGTCTTGCTCAACTTTTGCAGTAAAATTATAATCTAAAATAGAAGAAAAATGATTTACTAAGAAATCGTTCACTACCATTCCAACATCTGTTGGAATTAGTTTTCCTTTATCACTACCTACCTTTTCTTCTAGTTTTTTCTCCTTAACATCACCATTAGAAAGTATCATCTGAATATATCCACGCTCTTCTCCTTCTTTAGAGCCTTTCTCAATATACTTTCTATTTTGGATTGTTGATATTGTAGGTGCATATGTAGATGGACGACCTATCCCTAATTCTTCTAGCTTCTTCACCAATGCGGCTTCAGAATATCGACTTGGCGGTCTTGTAAATCTTTCTGTTGCCGAAATAAAATTATTAAACAAATCTTCACTTACTTTCATTGCTGGTAAGATTCCGCTTTGTTCTTCATCTTCATCATCATTCCCTTCAAGGTATACTTTAAGAAACCCTTCAAATTTTATCACCTCTCCATTTGCTGTAAATTGTTCTCCATGTGTATTGGATTCAATTTTCACATTGGTTCTTTCTAATTTAGCATCACTCATTTGTGAAGCAATAGCTCTTTTCCAGATTAATTCATACAAACGTTGCTGATCATAATCTGCAGGAACTGTATGTCTAGAGAAGTCTGTTGGTCTTATTGCCTCATGAGCTTCTTGTGCTCCTTTAGCTTTACCTTTATATTGTCTAGGATTGCTATAATCTTCTCCATAAGCCGAAATTATTTCTGCCTTAGCACCATTCTGAGCTTCTGTAGATAGATTTACACTATCTGTTCTCATATAGGTAATCAATCCTGCCTCATACAAACGTTGCGCCATCGTCATAGTCTTACTTACAGAAAAATATAATTTTCTAGATGCTTCCTGTTGTAATGTAGAAGTAGTAAATGGAGGTGCAGGAGATTTTTTTGCAGGTTTTGTTGTCAGATCCGCTACCTGAAAAGAAGCTCCTAAGTTCTTTTTTAAGAATGTCTCAGCTTCTTCTTTTGTTGTAAAGTTTTTAGGAAGTTTTGCTTTAAAAGACTTCCCAGCCTTATTAGCAAACTCTGCATCAATCCTATAAGATGCCACTGGTGTAAAACCTAATATCTCGCGTTCTCTTTCTACTATTAAACGTACTGATACAGATTGCACTCTACCAGCAGACAACCCTCCTTTTACTTTTCTCCATAATACTGGTGACAATTCATATCCTACCAAACGATCCAACACCCTTCTAGCCTGTTGTGCATTTACCAGATTGTAATCTATAGCTCTTGGGTTTTCTATTGCTCTAAGAATTGCTTTTTTAGTGATCTCATGAAAAACAATACGACGTGTTTTTTCTTCTTCTAATTTTAAAGTTTCTGCCAAGTGCCATGCAATCGCTTCTCCTTCTCGATCCTCATCACTTGCGAGCCAAACCATTTCAGCTTTTTTAGAAAGATCCTTCAGTTTTTTCACTACATCTTTCTTATCCTTGGACACTATATACTTAGGCTTAAAACCTTCTTCTACATCAACTCCAAGTTCCTTAGCAGGTAAATCTGCAATATGCCCAAAACTAGAAGCAACAGTATAATCTTTTCCAAGAAATTTTTCTATTGTTTTAGCCTTTGCTGGTGACTCTACGATCACTAAATTCTTAGCCATAATCCTTTTTTTTCATCTGTTGATAATTCATGCATATTGGTTGACAGATGGAATTGCCAATACACATTTTCAGTTGGTAGTAATCCAGCCATAAAGACTTATTTCTGGGCACAAAAGTATATCAATTTTTTGAGATCAAAATTTTTTGTTGAAAATTAACCTAAAAAAACCTGCAAATCAGCAGGTTTTATTTTACTTTTTATTCAACAATTACATTCCAGTTGTCTGATTCTTCTTGATCTTCAAAACCTATCCCATCCTTGTACATATAATATACGGGTAAATACACAAAGGAAGCTGTAAAAAATATACCTACAAAACACAATATCATTCCAACCAATTGCGATAATATAGATGAAATAAAAATCAATCCAAAAGCAATTAGCCAAATCTTATTCCCGAATTTAAAGCTTGCTTTAATCAAATCTGAAGTATTTAACTCTGCGTTGAAAGCAAAAATAACGCCGAATAACTGTAAAGGAACCATCACATAAAAAATTGGTAAGTAACATAATAAAATTGCTAATAAAGCAATCCCAAAAGTTGCAATTGCCAACGCAAAGAGTTTTCCTAAATACTTCCCCTTAAAGAACATAAAGTAACTATTAGTTTCTGGAAGCCCCATATCTACTTGTTTACATACTCTATAAAAATGTGCTGTAATACCTAATTGAAAAGCTGAAGCTACCATGGAAACAACAATAATCAAAATAACAAATAGAATAGCTAGCCCTATAGACAATTCTTCGAATTGATTTGGATAATCCCCATAAGAATCTTCGAATCCAGCTAAACCCGCTAATGCAATAATTGGAATATACATTATAATAATTAATGGGATTACAATTACCATAGAAATCAGTAAATGAATAAACCCTTGTAGCCAAACCTTTTTAAAAAGCTCTATACTTTTATTAAAGATGCCTCCAAAATCTACAGGTTTACTATTTTCTATTTTTTCGAAAAGTTGATTAGAATTCATATGAAGAATTGATTTAGTGTATTAGTTATCTCAAATATAAATATTTAAACAAATATAACTCTGCCACTTTGTCATATATATTTTTAAAGACTATCTTTGCACACTATTTGAGTTGAATCTGCAAGGATATAAATACGCATGGAGAAGATTATTGATGAAAACATTCAGGGACAAGCATTATCTTTAGACAAAAAAGAAGGTAATACACGAAAACTTTTTATAGAAAGTTATGGGTGTCAAATGAATTTTAGTGATAGTGAAATTGTAGCTTCAATTTTAGCTAAAGAAGGTTTTAATACTACACAAGATTTAGAGGATGCCGACCTAGTACTCGTAAATACCTGTTCTATTCGAGAAAAAGCAGAACTAACCGTTAGAAAGCGTTTAGAAAAATATAATGCTGTAAAAAGAATCAATCCTGGAATGAAAGTAGGTGTTCTGGGATGTATGGCAGAACGATTAAAAAGTAAGTTTCTTGAAGAAGAAAAAATCGTAGATCTTGTAGTTGGTCCAGATGCATATAAAGATTTACCAAATCTTATAGAACAAGTAGACGCAGGAAGAAATGCTGTAAATGTCATTTTATCTAAAGAAGAGACCTATGGCGATATCTCTCCTGTACGTTTGCAAAGTAATGGAGTATCTGCTTTTGTATCCATAACTCGTGGTTGTGATAATATGTGCACATTCTGTGTCGTACCATTTACAAGAGGAAGAGAACGAAGTCGGGATCCACAGAGTATTCTGAAAGAAATAGAGGATCTTGTACATAATAATTTTAAAGAAATCACACTCCTTGGACAGAATGTAGATAGCTATTTATGGTATGGTGGAGGTCTTAAAAAAGATTTTGAAAAAGCTAGTGATATGCAAAAAGCTACCGCTACCGATTTTGCAAAACTTTTGGATATGGTAGCGACAAAGTATCCTAAACTACGTATCCGTTTTTCTACATCAAATCCTCAAGACATGACACTAGATGTAATTGAGGTAATGGCTAAACACAAGAACATCTGTAAACACATTCATTTACCTATACAAAGTGGTAGTGATCGTATTCTTGCGGCAATGAATCGTTTACACACTCGTCAGGAGTATATAGAACTAGTAGATAACATCAAACGAATTATCCCTGATTGCTCTATTACTCAGGATATGATTATAGGTTTCCCTACAGAGACAGAAGAAGACCATCAGGATACTTTATCACTGTTAGAACTTATAAAATACGAGCACGGTTATATGTATGCTTATTCTGAAAGACCAGGTACTCTGGCAGAAAGAAAGCTAGAAGATGATGTCCCTGAAGAGGTTAAAAAAAGAAGGCTTGCTGAAGTAATTGCTTTGCAACGTAAACATTGTGCTTATAGACACGAGTCATATATCGGACAAACTTTTGAAGTTTTAATCGAAAAAGAATCCAAAAAATCGGATCAACATTGGAGCGGAAGAACCACCAAAAACATAGTTGCAATTTTCCCTAAAGGAGATTACAAAATTGGTGATTTTGTGATGGTGCGTATTGATGAATGTACTAGTGCCACATTACTTGGAGAAGTCATTGGATATTCTGATAATAATTAATATAATTTAGATTAAAGAACAACCTAATAATAGTGTATCATAAATGGAGTCAGTTCAAGCTACAAAACAACGATTCGGAATTATAGGAAACGATCCTAAACTAAATCGCGCTATCGAAAAAGCTATACAAGTAGCTCCTACAGATATTTCGGTTTTAGTAACTGGAGAAAGTGGTGTGGGTAAAGAAAGTGTTCCTAAAATCATACACTCATTATCACATCGCAAACATGGCAAATACATCGCAGTAAATTGTGGAGCCATACCAGAAGGAACGATAGATAGTGAATTGTTTGGTCATGAAAAAGGTGCCTTTACAGGTGCTACTTCCACAAGAAATGGATATTTCGAAGTTGCAGATGGAGGTACTATATTTCTAGATGAAGTAGGTGAATTGCCATTAACAACCCAAGTTAGATTACTGAGAGTATTAGAAAACGGAGAATTTATTAAAGTAGGTTCTTCTAAGGTTCAAAAAACAGATGTTCGTATTGTAGCAGCCACGAATGTAAATATGTTCGAGGCTATTAAAAAGGAAAAATTCAGAGAAGACCTATACTATCGTCTTAGCACAGTAGAAATCCTTTTACCTCCTTTAAGAGAAAGAGAAGAGGATATTCACCTTTTATTCAGGAAATTCGCTTCCGACTTTGCTACAAAATATAAAATGCCAACCATTCGATTACATGAAGATGCCGTTTCATTATTAGAAAAGTATCATTGGAGTGGTAATATCAGACAATTACGCAACATAGCAGAGCAAATTTCAGTCCTTGAACAAAACAGAACGATCTCTGGAAGTACTTTAAGAGGTTACCTACCAAATATAGGAAGTAACTTACCAGCTGTCATTTCTTCTGATAAAAAAGATAGTGATTTCAGTAATGAGCGAGAAATTCTATACAAAGTACTTTTTGATATGAAAAATGATCTTAATGATCTCAAAAAGTTAACAATGGAATTGATGCAAAGCGGTAATTCTCAACAAGTACAAAAAGATCACGAAGGTTTGATCAGAAAGATCTATAGGGATGATAAAGATGAAGAAGATATCCCATTTGAGGAGCCAATAACTCCTTCAACTGAGGTTTTACAAATTACTTCCCCAGAAATATCCAAAAAAGAAGACGACAAGTATCATTTTGCAGAAGAAATCGAAGAAGAAGAGACATTATCATTACACGACAAAGAATTAGAATTAATTAAAAAATCTCTAGAGCGTCATCGTGGTAAACGCAAAGCTGCAGCAGATGAATTAGGAATTAGCGAGCGAACGTTGTATCGAAAAATCAAACAATATGACCTATAATAGGTTTGAGGAAAAATAAATTGTAGAATAACGAAATTTAATAGTATCTAAATCATAAAAAGATTGATGAAAAAAGTAAAATATGTAATAATAGCCATTATTGGATTCACTATACTTCAGGGATGTGGCGCTTATTCTTTTAGTGGTATAAATACTTCTGCCACCTCATTTCAGGTTGCATTCTTTCAGAATCAGGCTCCAATTACTATTCCTGGAATTGATCAAACCTTTACCAATCAATTACAAGATTTAATCCTGAATCAAACAAACCTCGATTTGGTTACCTCTAATGGAGATATTGCATATGAAGGAGAAATTGTTCAATACTATGTAGCCCCTACAAATGCAACCTCACAAAATACAGCAGCTCAAAACCGACTTACAATAGCTGTTAATGTTCGCTTTTACGATACTAAAAACCCTAAGGAAGATCTTGAACAACGTTTTTCTTTCTTTTTTGACTATCCAGCATCTCAATCTGAAACTGTGGTTAGAGATGAAGCAATACAAGTAATATACGAAAGGATCACGCAGGACATCTTAAATGCTACTTTAGCAAAATGGTAAAACCCTTTAATTATTAATTTTTGAACACTAAAGAACTTACATATTTGTTTCAAAACCCCTCTTCATTAACAAGAGAGCAAACAGAAAATCTGGAAAAAATCATTCAGGAGTTTCCCTATTTTCAGTCCGTAAGATCTTTAGTACTAAAAGGATTAAAAGATCAGGAAAGTTTTAGATATAATCAAGAACTAAAATCGACAGCTGCCTACACAACAGATCGTGGAGTGTTATTTGATTTTATTACTTCTCCAGTTTTTGATAACGATATTGATCCTTCAATATCAGAAAAAAAGAGCAGCATTGATATTGATGTAATAGATGCTGAAGAAATAAAAACGCTCTCCAGAATATCTATGGATGATGCGGTATCTATGAAAATAGAAGAAGCTGAAGAAGTATTAGATCCTTCTTTGTTTTCATCCAAAGAAGAAAATATCATCAAACACATTAGCGTTTCTGAAGCCCTGATAGAACAATCCAAAACCAACATACAGGAAGAAGGTGAAGATGAAGAATCTTCCATTGAAAAAAAGCCAACACAAGCATTAGAAATTGACAAACCTCTTGATTTTAATAAAAAAGAAGCACACTCTTTTGCTGAATGGTTAAAAATCACATCGATACAACCTATCGACAGAAGTACTGAAGAAAAAAACACGTTACCAGAAGAACATAAAGAAGTAACAAAAGAAAACGAAAAACTATCTGATCAAGAACATAAATTCAATTTGATTGACGAGTTTATAGCTAATAACCCAAAAATCAAACCTCCTCAAAAAAATGCTCCTTCTCGTAATCTTGCAAAAGAACATACGGTAGCTCCAGATGAGTTAATGACAGAGACTTTAGCTCGAGTATATCTTGCCCAGAAAAAGTATAAAAAGGCAATTCAAGCTTATAAAATATTAATTTTGAAAAATCCCGAAAAAAGTGGTTTCTTTGCAGACCAAATTCGAGCAATAGAAAATTTACAAGAAAATAAATAACAATATATAATGACAACGTTTTCAATCTTTTTAATACTAATTGTAATTGTATCATTTTTACTAGTTGTAGTAATTATGGTTCAAAATCCTAAAGGTGGAGGTTTATCTTCTTCTTTTGGTGGCGGAGGAACACAGCAGTTAGGCGGTGTGAAAAAAACTACTGATTTCTTAGATAAAAGTACTTGGGCACTTGCTACTTTATTATTAGTGCTAATCCTGTTATCTAATATTGATTTAATGGACGGATCGACAAGTCAAGATCCTAGTGTAGATACTAACGATGTAGAAGTAATTGACACTCCTGCGGTACCTGCTCCAACAACGGATGACACTCCAGAAGGCTAATGTCTCTGTATATAAAGAAAATTAAATGTCGACTTGTCATATAGTCGGCATTTTTTATTTCAATTTGTCAGTATGAAGTCACTGGCATAATTTCTGAAATAGTAGCATCAAATAATTTATTTAAAATTTAAAACATAAAACTAATCATAATGGGAGTAAATATTAAACCTCTTTCAGATCGTGTGGTAGTTGAGCCACTTCCTGCGGAAACGCAAACGGCATCAGGATTGTACATCCCTGATTCAGCACAAGAAAAACAACAAAAAGGTAAAGTAGCTGCAGTAGGTAGTGGTAAAAAAGATCACGAAATGACTGTTAAAGTTGGTGACACTGTACTTTACGGAAAATACTCTGGTACTGAACTAAAATTAGACGGAAAAGATTACTTAATTATGCGTGAAGACGACATTTTTGCAATCGTTTAACACGGAATCAAAAAACACAAATCAAGACTTCAAACAAAGTTTAATAAACTTAACAGTGTTATTGAAGTTTTAAAATTTAACATAATATGGCAAAAGACATAAAATTTGATATAGAAGCACGTGACGGAATCAAACGTGGTGTGGATGCATTAGCAAATGCAGTAAAAGTAACTTTAGGACCAAAAGGTCGTAACGTGATCATTAGCAAATCTTTTGGAGCACCACAAGTAACTAAAGATGGTGTTTCTGTTGCTAAAGAAGTAGAATTAGAAGATGCTCTTGAAAATATGGGAGCGCAAATGGTAAAAGAAGTAGCTTCTAAAACTAATGACCTTGCTGGAGATGGTACTACTACTGCTACAGTTTTAGCACAGGCTATCGTAAAAGAAGGTCTTAAAAATGTGGCTGCAGGTGCTAATCCAATGGACCTAAAGCGTGGTATTGACAAAGCCGTTCTTGCCATTACTGAAGATCTGGAAAAGCAAACCAAAGAAGTAGGAAGTTCTTCTGATAAAATCAAACAAGTAGCAGCGATCTCTGCTAACAATGATGAAACTATTGGTGATCTTATTGCTAAGGCTTTTGGAAAAGTTGGAAAAGAAGGTGTAATTACCGTAGAAGAAGCAAAAGGTACTGATACACATGTAGATGTTGTAGAAGGAATGCAGTTTGATAGAGGATACCTTTCTCCATATTTCGTTACTAATAGCGAAAAAATGACAGCAGATTTAGAGAATCCATACATTCTTTTATTTGACAAAAAGATCTCTGCTATGAAAGATTTATTACCTGTTCTTGAGCCAGTTGCTCAAACAGGAAAACCTCTTTTAATTATTGCAGAAGATGTAGATGGAGAAGCATTAGCTACACTTGTAGTAAACAAACTTCGTGGCGCATTAAAAATTGCTGCAGTGAAAGCTCCAGGTTTTGGAGACAGACGTAAAGCAATGTTAGAAGATATTGCCATCCTTACAGGAGGTACAGTTATTTCTGAAGAGCGTGGATTTACTTTAGAAAACACCACAATAGAACACTTAGGAACTGCAGAAAAAGTTGCTATCGATAAAGATAACACTACAGTAGTTAATGGTGCTGGTGAAGAAGATTTAATCAAAAACAGAGTAAATCAGATCAAATCACAGATCGAAACTACAACCTCTGATTACGATAGAGAAAAATTACAAGAACGTTTAGCTAAGTTAGCTGGAGGTGTTGCTGTATTATATGTGGGTGCTGCTTCTGAAGTAGAAATGAAAGAAAAGAAAGATCGTGTAGATGATGCACTTCACGCAACACGTGCTGCAGTAGAAGAAGGTATTGTTGCTGGTGGTGGTGTTGCATTAGTTAGAGCAAAAGCTGTTTTAGCCAATGTAAAAACCGAAAATGCAGATGAAGCAACGGGTATTCAAATTGTAAATCGTGCCATCGAAGCTCCGCTAAGAACTATTGTAGAGAATGCAGGAGGAGAAGGTTCTGTAGTAATTTCTAAAGTATTAGAAGGTACAGGTGATTTTGGATATGATGCTAAGTCTGAAGCATATGTAGATATGTTAAAAGCTGGTATTATCGATCCTAAAAAAGTTACACGTATCGCTCTAGAAAATGCAGCCTCTGTATCTGGAATGATCCTTACTACTGAGTGTGCATTAATCGACATAAAAGAAGATGCTCCTGCTGGAGGCGGAATGCCACCAATGGGCGGAGGTATGCCAGGAATGATGTAGCAGTGAGCCACTGCAGGCTATTTATTTAGCTTGTTTGCGGTTGCACGATGACAGCGAAATCCTTTAGCAAGTTTGTAATTATTACTGATTGCTAAAAAATATAAAACCCCGTTTCAAAAAAATATTGAAATGGGGTTTTTATTTATACACATTAGAACCTACTTCTAAGAATACTCTTTAACAATATCAGCAACCAGTTGAGAAGTTCTTTTATATTTCTCTTTAGCCAATAATCGTTTAGGAGGCGCTTTTCTAACATCGCAATCCATAATAGAGCAAGATTCGCAAGTAACACCTACTTGTACTGTCGGAATTTTAGAATCATTGACAAAGCTTATCTTTTTCTCCAAAGCTGGCGAAATCAAAAATCCAATACCAATGCTACGATAATAATCCTTTCTAAACGGATCTGCAGTGGCCGAAGTAAATACCAAATATTGCTGATCGGTATCCGTATAATCCGAAATTTGAATATCAAAAGAATATGCTAAATCGTCGTTAGCAGTACGTTGCAACGTTTTTATCGCCATCCATCTCCTACAATAGTGTTCGTTGATCTCATTGGCATGAGGCTGCTGCTGATGCGTGATATGTAATTCTTTAACCAAATTAAATTTCTCTATTCCTTTTTTATGAGTAAATCTTAAAAAGAATACATTCTGCATTCCAAAATCCTTTGGCAAAATATTGGTAAGTCGCTGATAAAACGATTCGGGTGAAGCATTATATAACTTCATAATTTTATGAAATGACTTTTCAGAAAATCGTTTTGTTGCAAAAAGATCTTTTAAATGTTCTTTTAAATGATTTCTTGGGATTATTAACGCTCCTGCAAAATACGACGCATAAAAATTATGTAATACTTCCTCAAAATTATCATATCGTATCCAGGAAAAGGTATAAGGTCGTTCTGTTATTTTCTGGTATAGATATCCTAGTTCTTTGGCATAGATAAAAGTCTTTTGAGCTTCATCTACTCTATCCGATAGTAGTAACGTTTTAGTAGAAGGAACAAAAACAGATCTTAAATTATCTAATTCTTCGTGATTCGGTATTCCCGCTGTATTAATAGTATATCCATATTCTTCTTGTAATATTTCTTCCAGCTCCAAAGAAGTGATTTTTCCCGAAAGATCTAATTGATAAGAGTTTGCAAAACGAACCGCTGCATCTTCTAAATCCTTAAAGTAATTATTATGAGCTTCCTGATAAGAACGTAATGAAGCCAAATAGAAACCTTCTCTACTCATATTATAATGCTGAGCAATTTCTATGATTGTACTTATAAATGCATTTACTTTAGAAGGTGCATTGGCAATAATATCAATTAAATCACCTTGATGTATTCCAAATAATTCTAATGGAATTTCATCCAGTATTCCAGATTGTAAAATCTCACCTATAGGAGCTAAGTTTTTATCCAATTTTAAAGAAACCAAACTATCATATGGAACTTCTAAGGTCTCTGCAAGTTTAATAATCTTATCCGTTTTAGGATATTTTTTTCCTTTTTCTATTTCATTTAAATAGGACTTAGACAAGCCACTTAACTTAGATAACCCAAAAAGAGACAAGTCTTTATCTGTACGTATTTGCTTGATTTTCAGACCAAAAATCAATCTTATATATTCTTCTGCTATTGCCATAAACCCAAAAGTAGCAATTTCTGCGAACATTTTCAAAAACAAAAAAATCACATTTAGCGAACGTTCGCTTGTTTTATAAAAAACTTTTTTATAATATTGTTCACTCAAACGATATAGTTATGGAAACTCAAACAAACCTTAGTCAGAAAATCAGCTTCACGAAAGAGGTTAAAAATTATCATCCAGAGATTCTTACGGATGGTGCTTTAGCTTTTCTAGAAGCGCTGCATAATCGTTTTGACGGAAGACGATTAGAACTTTTAAAGAACAGAGAACAACAGCAGCAGTTGTTTGATCTGGAAACGTATCCTGCATTTCCAGAAAACACTAAAGAGATTCGTAATAGCGAATGGTCCGCCGCTCCGATTCCTGCAGATTTGCAAGATCGCAGAGTCGAAATCACAGGACCTGTTGACAGAAAAATGGTCATCAATGCATTAAATTCTGGTGCAAAAACATTTATGGCGGATTTTGAAGACAGCAACGCTCCTCTTTGGGAAAACTGCTTGCAAGGACAAAAAAACCTTATGGATGCCGTCAACAAAACTATTTCGTTCTATAATCCTAAAAAAGACAAAACATACCAACTTAATGAAGAAGTTGCTACATTAATTGTGCGCCCTAGAGGATTACATCTTAATGAGAAACATTTATTGATAGAGGATACAGAGATTAGTGCTTCTTTATTTGATTTTGCATTGTATTTATTTCATAACAATGAACAGTTAAAAGAAAATAACACAGCCCCTTATTACTATATTCCTAAATTAGAACATTTTACAGAAGCAATTTGGTGGAATGATGTAATTGATTTTTCTGAAGAGTATTTAGGAATTGAGCATGCTACTGTAAAAGTTACAGTACTTGTTGAAACAATTACAGCTAGCTTTCAGTTAGACGAGATTATATATGCGTTAAAAGAGCATATTGTTGGTCTTAATTGCGGAAGATGGGACTATATATTCAGTTACATCAAAAAACTAAGAAACCATAAAGGTTTTGTAGTTCCAGATCGTGCTCAGGTAACTATGACTAGCCCATTTATGGATGCTTATAGCAAACGAGTAATTCAGCGATGTCATAAAAGAAATATTCTTGCCATCGGTGGTATGGCAGCACAAATTCCTATTAAAGGAGATGAGGAAAGAAACTCAATAGCGTTTGCAAAGGTAAAAGCTGATAAAGAACGTGAAGTGAAAAACGGTCATGACGGTACTTGGGTAGCACATCCTGGATTAGTGCCATTGGCCATGCGTGTTTTTGATATGCACATGCAAGAACCAAACCAACTAGATGTAAAAAGAGAGGATGTTGTTGTTACTGAAAATGATTTACTTGAAATTCCTCAAGGAACTATCACGGAGAGAGGTATACGAGAAAACATAAACGTTGGAATCCATTATATAGCAACCTGGTTAGGAGGGAATGGTGCAGTAGCATTATACGATCTTATGGAAGATGCAGCTACAGCAGAAATTAGTAGGACTCAAATATGGCAATGGCTTAAGAATGAAGTAACCTTAGAAAATGGTTTAAGATTAAATAGTAATATGTTTCATATGCTTTTTGAAGATGAACTAAAAACTGTTGAAAAACAAGCTGGAACAGCACTTTTTAAAGGTGAAAATTATCAAAATGCCATTGAGATTTTTTACAAACTAGTTACCGCTGAAGAATTTGAAGAATTTTTAACCACAAAAGCGTACAAATATCTATAAATAATACAGAAACCATACACATAGGAAACAAAGTTAAACGCATAATACAACAAAGTTTTGTTTCCTAAAAACCAAATTAAAAAGTGCGCTTAGATTAACACCTGAACAAACTTAACAATACAATTTTAATTTTTTTCCGATTTTATAATTGTGCTCGTACAGCATTCACTATTTGTGGATGCTGTTTTTTTGTAATCAAAAAAAGCAAAGAGAATATTTTTTAATGATTAATCGGAGATTTCATTGGATCAATGAATATCCATGTAACCGATAATACCACAATGTTTTACACAGTTCTAATTTTATGAACTATGTGAGGATATCATACTTTAATTACATTTCCATCTAAAATCTGAGATTTTAAATTTTATATCACTTTTAAAATTATAATGCCACCATTCCGTTCTAATAATTGAAAAACCATACTTTTCCATAATTTTTCGCAATAATGTACGATTAGCAATGACCTCTTCTGATAATTCTTTATACGCGTGATGTGCTTCTTTACCAAAGTGATCAAACTTTGTTCCCATATCGAGTGGATTCCCCTTTAGGTCTGTAAGTGTAATATCCACGGCAGCTCCTCTATTATGAACTGAACCACCTTTAGGATCAGCAACATATCCTGGATTCGGGAATATTTTCCACATTTTTTTCTGAACACTATAAGGTCGATAACAATCAAAAAGTTTAATTCTATATCCTTTCTTCATGAATTCCTTATTTGCTTTAATTAATGCAGTTGCAACTTTACCTCGTACATAACATTTTGCACAAGAATACACTGCCTTTTTCAAAAAATTATTCGTTGTTGCATATGGCATATCCAACACAAAATAGTTTGAGAGCTTTTCTATATCTACAAATTCATCATCTTTAATTGAATTTTGCACAGCTTCTTGATCCTGAAATCTATCCAAAGAATCTTGCCATTTCCGCATATTTTTCTCTACACGTTCTGCACGTAATTGTATAGCTTTAGATTTCTCTAAAAGCGCTAACGTACTTGCGCTTGTCATTGTTGTTACTGAAGTCTCCTTGCAAGAAAAAAGCAAGGCTAACAATGTAATTAATAGTAATTTTTTTACCATATCCCTTTTCGTTTTTGATTACATTTATCAGAATAAACCTCTTTTAACAAAACGTACATAAAGGCAGTATTTTTGGGTAAAAAATACACCCAAAAACCCAAATAATTATAATCTATTAAAAAACGTAATCCAATATTTCCCTAATTTAAAGATACGCTGTTTTAGATTACAATTAAAACTAAATGCTAAAATTTTAACATTTAACTAGTTAAAAAATATACTTGCTGAAGGTTATTTCACCGTTAAAGTGTCAACTATACTCCCACAAGTAAGCATTTCACTTCCAAAATATGGATTTCTAATTTCTACTTCTTTACTCAACCAAATAGCTCCTCTATTTTGGTCTGCCATCGGACATTCTTGAATATAAAGTACATTAGGAAGGTTTTCTATATTTTTTATTAATGCAATTAAATTTTCATTTAATGTTACAAAAAATCTACGTTGATCTACTATGTTTTTTTGTTGTGAGATCGCTTCTACCATTTTGATACTTTTAGTAACCTTTGCTTGCTCGTTTGTTTTTAAAGTTTCAATGTTCATTGATTTTAATTCTGTCAATAGTTTCTTAGATAAAGAAATGGTAGTACCAGCGTCATCTGCTACTAAAGCATCTTTTAAAAGAAAATAAGATGGTAATATCGTCATAAGTTCTTTTTGAAAATTAATGGATACTCCAGACTCTATCATTTTTTCTGCAATAGTCTTAGAATCGTGATTAAGGGCTTGATTCATCATTGATTTCTTACCTTGTAATTGCGCTGCCGCATCTACAGTAAAAGTCCCATTGGTTACAATCTCCTCTCCATTTTGAAGCCCTTCCTGAATCAAATACGTTTCGCCTTCTGTATTTCCAAGAGTAACCTCTCTCATTTCAAAAACCGATTGATCTGATGCTGTCTTAACATATACAATCGAACGTTTTCCTGTCCATAATACAGCACTTTTAGGGATCACAATAGCATCCTTAGAAGTACCATTTATATCAGTAACTGTTCCTTCAACAAACATTCCTGGTTTAAAAAGGCCATCATAATTTTTTAAAACGGCACGCACGGTAACTGTTCTGGTCGAAGCATTCAAAACTGGATCTATAAAAGAAATATCACCATCAAAAATTTGGTTAGGATATGCGTTTGTTTTGATTTTGATTTTTTGACCAATCTTCAGTAAGGAAATTTGATGTTCGTAGGCATCAAATGATGCCCAAACGGTTCTTAAATCTGTTACCTTAAGTAATATTTGTCCCTTCTCAATATGATTACCTTCTTCTACCATGGTTTCAGAAACAATGCCAGAAACATGAGCGTGTACTGGAAATGTTTCTTTAATCTCACCAGAGGATTCGATTTTATTAATTTGTGCTTCGGATAGTTTTCTTAATTTCAGCTTATTTCGTACCGCTTCATATAAGGCAGGTTGTGTCTTTTTTAATGCTACGGCTGTCAATAATTCTTGTTGTGCTGCAACCAATTCTGGCGAATAGATAATAGCAATTATCTGTCCATTACTAACTTTCTCTCCTATTGAATTTACAAAGAGCTTTTCTATCCGTCCTGCAAAATGGGTTACTTGAACCGTATTTGCCTTTTCATTCTCTTTAATTTTTCCAGAAAGCTTTAGTGCTTTAGTATCAAAATCGGTTCCTCCTACTGTAGATGTTTGTATATTGGCTAGAGCTATTGCATTCTCGGTCATTCTAAATTCATCTACCGAAAGACCATCTGATGCAACATCTACAGGAATTAAATCCATTCCGCATATTGGACAATCGCCAGGCTCTGATTGTATAACCTGAGGATGCATAGAACAAGTCCAAGCCTGATCACTATTATCAATAGCTTGTTCATGTTCGTGTATGGATGTTTTTTCAAGGTGATTTCCAAAAATAAAATACCCTATACACAACCCTATCAATACTGCTATCCCTATATAAACAACATTCTTCTTCATCCTAATTATCTTTTAAAAAATTTCCTAATCGTAGTTGAGGAAATATACCAAAGTACAAACCCACTTAATACCGTTATTAGTCCCAGTAGAGAGAATGCTCTTAACGCGATTGTATTAAAATCATCTCTTCCTTCATAATCCATGGTATGCGTCATCCATAAAAAATCAAACCATCGCCAAGATTGATGCCGTACTCGCTGAAATGACCCGTCCTTTGCCGATACATAGGCTTTTACATTTTCTGGATGATCGTAATTAACTACATAAGCAGGCAATGGTCTTTCTCTATATTCGTGATGCTTATCTACTTCTGTTATTATATCAACAGAGGTAACTTTTAAGTTTTCTAAAACATATTCTGAGGCCACTATTAATGCTTCTTTTTTAGAAATTTCGGGTTTTACTACTCCAGTTTTGGCATTGATTAAAACACTATCATTAACCCAGTAATAAGGTGTATCAGCGATAGTCTTTAGTTCCAATGAAGATATACTAAACCCAAATAACGTCGAATCCAACCCTTTTAAATTTTTATACCTAATAGGTTCCACTTTTTTTTTGAATTGATCCCCATGAATTTCATCGATATCCGTCCAACTAAAATACAATCCACTGATTGTCCACATCAGAAATTGAATCCCCAAAAATATCCCTAAATAACGATGGGCTTTTCTAATAACGATTCCAGTTTTTCTTTTAACCATAGTTTTTATGTGTTATTTCTTTAAGAATACATCTTTAATAACATCCATACAGCCATCACCAACATTATTGTGTTTTCTATAAACGTGGCCTTAGTCATTGGTAATTTTAAAGCAGTTCCTAAGCAAGCACATTGAATGTTTTTCTTATCTAGTAAAACTTTGGTTACACCGATAGTTGTGATAGATAAAATAAGCACAGTAACTATTAATGCTATATCAATCCTAAAACGCATTAAAAACATAAGGGCAAGTACGGTTTCAATAAAAGGATACACCCAACCATACATCGGTATTGCTTTTGCTAAAGGATCGTACATTCTAAAAGATTTTGGAAACCCTTTAAGATCTAGGATTTTAAAAAAGCTAAAAACCACATAAAACAATCCCATAAAATCTAACATAAACTCACTTACATTCCAGGAATTATAATTAAGTAATACGGAAGCTATCGTGATATATCCGAAAATCAGAAAAAGTGGAAACAACTGCTGTAATTCACTCTTTTCTTTGACAAAAGCATTATGGGTTTCAGGAAAATTACCTGTATCCTTTTCTGTGATATTGTATGTTTCTGGTAGGGCACGCTTAAAAACCTCAATATTCAGAAGCTTTTTTGTTGTAACAACAGCTTCTTTATGTTCAAGGTTCACAGCTACTTGTGTAACTTCAGGTATTTCTTTAAGAATATTTTCTATTCCTGATCTACATCTTTCACAGGTCATACCTTCTATTTGATAGTACTTTTTCATTGTATGGTTTGATTCACACTACCACATTGCAACATTTTGTCTCCATAATATGGGTTACGAATTTCTTTAGAATCAGATAACCAAAACCCGCCTTCTCCTTTAAAAGCCATTGGACAATATTGCTTATACACTTCTCCAGAAGTAATATCCGCCTCACTCACCAACTTCGCTGTTTCTTCAGTTAGTGTCACAAAAAAATCTCTTTGTTTTTTAACATCTTTAGTCAATGCAATTAGTTTTGCTGTTGCTTTTAACTGTTTTGTTCCTTCAGACTCTTCAATTAAGTTTTCAAGTTTTTTGGCTTCTTGCTGTACTACCTTATAATTAGAGTTTACCAATCCTCTTTTTATATTAAGATATTGACTATAGATTTTTCCTGTAATTTCATCAGTAAAAACAACTTCACTTCTCGCCTCTGTAACATTAAGATCTACATCACTGGCGATGATTTCCTCCTGTTGCGTTGGAATTGATTTTACTGGTTCTTTCTTATCTTTTCCACAAGATAATACTACTAGAGCTGTTGCTATTATTATTGTTTTTAAAACTATTTTATTCATTTGACGCACTTTTTAGTTGTAATATATTTTAATGATTATCGTAAATAATTTAATGTAGCAGTTTGCATAAAGTACATTGCTATAGCTTCAATTTTTTTGTTTTCAAAAGTCAATAACATGTCCTGAATATCCAGTATCTCTTTAAAATTTAATTGAGCTGTTTGATATCCTGCAAGTATTATTTTTTCTGCTTGTTTAGTTTGTTCAATGTTTTTTTGCTGCGTATTATAATTAATTCGTGCCGTGATTCTTTTGTTAATGGCTTCTTCCATTAAGTTTTCCAGATCATTCTGCGAGGCTTCTCTTTTCTGAAACATTTCTTCTTTTTGTAACTCATATTGCTTAGACCTAGAACCATGCTTTTTAGAAAACAATGGGACTGAAAAAGAAACTGTCGGCATAATAATATCTTTTCCGTTATCAGAAAAACTTAAATTTGGCCGTTCTTGTACGATTACATAATCTAATCCAAAACCTATTGATGGCAAGGCTTCTTTACTATTTGCTTTTTCCTTTTTCTCTATCACATCATTCATATGATCATAGGTTATCAATTCTGGATGGTATGTAATATCATCCAGCATCATTGTAGGCTCTTCTTCTGGAATAAATAAATTATCTGGAATAAATAATGGGTCAAAACCATCTCTATGCAACAATTGATTCATAGCAGTTTCTGCCGTAAGAATTTCACCTTTTAAAATCTCATTTTGATTTTGAAGGTTGTTTTTGGCAATATTAAATTTCAGAATATCTACTGCAGACGCTCTATTGTTTTCTACCTCTTTAAGAGCAATCTCGATATAAGTCTCCAACAATTTACTTTGTGCTGTCAACACATTTTGTCTAGCCTTTAATTCATATAATTTGTAATATTTTTTTTCTACTTGTAATGTGATTTTTCTTTGAGCTATCTCCAGATTATTTTTATATAATTCACTCTCTGCAGAAGCGATTTCTTTTCTAGCTTTGATGGTTCCGAACCAAGGTATATTTTGATGAGCTGTAAACTTGGCCTTCTGTGCTCCAGTACGAGTTTCTGGCTCACTAACAAAATATCCAGTTCCTATTTGAGTATTAGGCAAACCACTAACTTCTTGCACCTTTTCTTTACTCATATCTACAGCATTCTGAAAAGCCTTCAATTCAGGGTTATTTTGTTTTGCTTCTTGAATATATTCCTGAAGAGTTTGCCCACTCAACACATTAAAAACAAAAAATAGAAAGCTAAAACTCATTAGGCTTTTATAACACATTATCACAGGTGAAATGCGAAATATCGAACTAGCTTTTCTATCCAAACTCATATGTTCCATTATATCTATCTTTCTTTATTTTTTATCTTCTTTTCTTAATCCAAACTCTTCTTTCCAACTAAACAATATTGGCACCACAAATAATGTAATCAATGCAACGAGCATTCCTCCAAAACTTGGTATTGCCATTGGTATCATAATATCACTTCCTTTTCCAGTTGATGTTAATATAGGAAGTAATGCCAAAATCGTTGTTGCTGTAGTCATTAAACAAGGGCGTATACGTTTTTCGCCTGCTTGCACTACAGCAGCTCTGACATCTACTAATGTTTTTGGTTGATTTTTCTTAAAACTTTGTGTTAAATACGTTGCCATAACCACTCCATCGTCTGTTGCGATACCAAATAATGCAATAAAACCAACCCAAACAGCAACACTAAGGTTAATAGTTTGTATTTGAAATAAATCTCTAAGATTTCCTCCAAACATGGTGATATTCAAAAACCAATCCTGACCATAGAACCATATCAATATAAATCCGCCTGCGAACGCCACTGCAATCCCTGTAAAAACCATTAAAGAAGTAGCAACCGATTTAAATTGCAAATATAATATCAAAAATATGATAAGTAACGCTAATGGTATTACGAAAGAAAGTGTTTTCTCTGCTCTTAATTGATGCTCATAAGTCCCTGTAAACTGATAGTTAACTCCCTTTGGAGTCTTTACATCTCCTATCTTGATTTTTTGTTCAATTAGCTCCTGAGCCTTTTCGACTACATCTATTTCTGCATAGTTATCTAATTTATCAAAAAGCACATATCCTACTAGAAAAGTATCTTCGCTTTTGATCACTTGTGGTCCTTGCTCATACCTAATCGTAACCAATTCACTTAAGGGAATAGGGCTTCCTTTTGTTGTTGGAACATAAACGTTTTTAATATCATCGGGATTTGCTCGTAATTCACGAGGATAACGCACTCTAATTCCATAACGCTCTCTTCCTTCTACTGTTTGCGTTAGCATCATTCCTCCTAAAGCAACTTGCAGTACTTCTTGAACTTGTGCAACAGACACTCCATAACGTGCTATTCGATCCCTGTCAATATCAATTAATAAATATGGTTTCCCAACAATTCTATCGGCAAAAACTGCTTCAGTTTTAACACCTTCTACTTGTTTTAACACATCCTCTAATTGCAACCCGAAAGCTTCGATCGATTTTAAATCTGGGCCTTTTATTTTGATTCCCATAGGCGCTCGCATACCCGTTTGCAGCATAATCAATCTAGTTTCGATAGGTTGTAGTTTTGGAGCAGATGTTACTCCAGGAAGCTTTGTTACTTTCACTATCTCTTTCCAGATATCATCAGGAGATTTAATTTTTGGACGCCAATTTCTATAATACTCACCATCCTTGTCTGGAATTAACTCTTTTATGTTTGCTTTAGCATTTGTTACAAAATTTCCGTTTTTCAATTGAAATAAACCTTCCTTATTTACTTTGAAACGTTGACGTTTTCCATAGCTATTCAATGCGTATTCTGGTTTATATAGAATTACATTTTCATACATTGATAATGGAGCAGGATCCAAAGCCGATTCTGTTCTTCCTGCTTTACCAACTACAGTTTTTACTTCAGGAATTGTAGCAACGGCCATATCTAATTGCTGAAGTACTCGTTTATTTTCTTCTACTCCCGAATGTGGAAGCGAAGTTGGCATCAACAGAAATGATCCTTCATTGAGAGCAGGCATGAACTCTTTACCGATATTATTCATAATACATAAACCAGCAATCACAATTGTTGTTGGCAATGAAAGAAACAATAATTTATTGCGTAGCGCCCAATTTAATATTCGAACATAATATCTTCTGAACAAATTGAATATTCCTAACAATGCGAAACAAATAAACCCAACAAAAATCAGGTTCCAGAAAATATTTTTGTCCGTTCCTAATGGTCTCCAATATTCTGCAAGAAGAAAAACAATAACGATTCCAGAAATAACATTATTAACCAAACTTGCTTGCTTCTTAGAACATATTCCTCTATGCTGTAATATAGGAGTAACACCAAAAGCGATTAGAATCAAACCCAAAGCGAATCCATAAAAAACTGCTAAGATCCCAGATATGATAATAATTATATGAATCACATAACTCGCCGTTTTTCTTATTGTACGTTTTCTAAACAAATGTGCGGCAAAAGGAGGAATTAAAAACAACGCAATAATAATAGAAGCTGTAAGAGCCATCGTTTTGGTAAAAGCCAATGGACGAAAAAGTTTGCCTTCTGCTCCAATCATTGTAAATACTGGAATAAAACTTACTATGGTAGTTAATACAGCAGTCAATATAGCTCCAGAAACTTCTGTAGTAGCATTATAAACTACAGTGTTTACTGGTAATTTATCATCATTAGTATCAAGGTGTCGGATAATATTTTCTGAAAGTATAACACCAACATCCACCATTGTGCCTATTGCGATGGCTATACCAGATAACGCTACGATATTCGCTTCTACTTCAAAAATTTTCATAGCGATGAAAACCATTAAAACTGCAACGGGTAATAATCCAGAAATTAAAACAGAGATCCTAAGATTAAAGACCATAATTATGATCACAAGAATAGTAATCATCATTTCTAGAGTTAATGCCTCATTCAAAGTCCCTAAAGTTTCCTGAATCAATTCTGTCCTGTCGTAAAAAGGAACAATAGTAAGCTGCGATGTTCGTCCATCATTTAGAACTTTAGAAGGCAATCCTGTAGCTAATTCCTTAATCTTATCTTTTACGCTCGTGATTACCTCTAAGGGGTTTGCTCCATATCGTGCAACTACAACACCTCCAACAACTTCTGCGCCTTCTTTATCAAGAATACCTCTTCTGGTTGCTGGTCCCAAAGAAACATTCGCTATATCTTTTATTTTTATCGCAGTATATTCTTCAGAACTAACCACTGCGTTTTCTATATCGGTAATGGATTTAATATAACCCAAACCACGAACCAGATATTCTGCATGGTTAATTTCTAAGGTTTGTGCTCCAATATCCTGATTACTCTCCTTTACAGCTTTTACAACATTATGTAACCCTATGTTGTATTGCTTCATTAATTCGGGATTCACATCTACTTGATATTCTTGTACATATCCTCCAATTGATGCTACTTCGGATACTCCTTTTGCAGATGATAATCCATATTTAACATAATAATCCTGAATACTTCTTAATTCTTGTAAGTCCCAACCACCAGTCACATTTCCGTTCTCATCTCTTCCTTCTAGTGTGTACCAAAAAATTTGACCTAATCCCGTAGCATCAGGACCTAATGTAGGTTTTACATCATCAGGCAACAATTGGTTTGGCAAGGAATTTAGTTTTTCTAAAATTCGGCTACGACTCCAATAGAATTCTATGTCTTCTTCAAAAATTATATAAATACTGGAGAACCCAAACATCGAAGAGCTACGTATTGTTTTAACTCCTGGAATTCCAAGCAAAGATGTAGTTAAAGGATAGGTGATTTGGTCGTCAATATCTTGTGGAGATCTTCCCGCCCATTTCGTAAAAACAATCTGTTGATTCTCTCCAATATCTGGAATGGCATCTACAGCAACAGGGTTACTGGGCAACAAATCTTGACTCCATCGAAAAGGAGCATTAATCAATCCCCAACCCACAAAAATCAATAGTAGCAATACCGCTACAAGTTTGTTTTCTATTAAAAATTTGATGCTTTTATTGAGCATAATCATACTATTTAGCATATTATTAATTGAAGTCCATTGGATTCAAATAAATGATCCAATAGCATTTTTAACAATTACAACTCATATAAAGTTATACTGTTAAACAATAATAATAGGCTACATCAAATCAGGAAAGTCTCATATAAGATATGTATGTCTGCCACCAGTTCTGGAGGAGCATACTCTTTGGGAACAATATTCTTCTCTTTTCGCAGAGAAAAGAGATCTATATAAGAGTAGATAAAAGTTGTAATAAATGTTTGATGAAACTGATCAAACTGATCTAAAGAAGTTTTAAGCTCATCCTGACCTTCAAGAATAATAATTTCATCTTTACAACAAGATTTTTTCTTCACTTGTAACTCTTGGTCTTCGGCATGGGTATTCATTTCCATCCCACAATCTTTGGCTTTAGAAAATATCGCAACATCCACTAAAAATCTACCACAGTAGTGCTTTTCTACAGTAAAAGATAGTGTAGAAAACAATACCAGACATCCTAATATCATCGATGTTATTTTTTGAAAAACCAATTTCATATCCCCACAAAAGTACATAATATTTATAGAAACTATATTTTTTTACATTTTCATGAGACTTTTTTAACAAAACAATACCATTCGAAAAAACCGTCTTTTTTAAATATTTTAGATATTTTTGCCGAAAAATTGTAAAGAATGCTATTTGACGACTTAAAACCCCAAGTTATTGACATATTAACAAACGAAGGTACTTCGGTTACCGATAGACTGCATCAAGTTTGTCAATTACTTAAGGATTCTATTGAATATTATGATTGGGTTGGTTTTTACTTTAAGAACGGTGATAAGGATGAATTAAAACTTAGAACCTATGTTGGAGAAGAAACTGATCATGTTATTATTCCCTTTGGAAAAGGAATCTGTGGTCAAGTAGCTTTATCTAACGAAAACTTTGTTGTTCCTGATGTACAAGCTCAAGACAACTACATTGCTTGTAGCTTTACGGTTAAGTCTGAAATAGTAGTTCCATTATTTAAAAATGATGAAAACATCGGACAAATCGATATCGATTCTGAAACACCAGATCCTTTTACTGAAAAAGACGAACGATTTCTAGAGTTTGTAAACCAAGAGGTCGCAAAGATTCTTTAATTCTTGAGCTACTGCGTGTAGTGTTTTTCATCTTTTGTTTTCTAATTGTTTTTGTTATGTACTCAACTATACTACTTTGCTGTAGATTAACAGAAAGATTTCATCATATCCTATTATGATGTTTGAGCATAGTAGATCTTATAACCTTGACAGAAAATTATACTATATCATTACGTTATCCAACGATTGATGAGTCTACCGTAATCATTCTAAAAAAGCAATCAACTCCTTTATATTAACTTCTTCCTTTTGCTTTTACCAAATTACTCTATCTGTTATAGTTAACATACTTCTGTTATTATAACTATTGTAAATAAAAGCTAATTCCATCCATCATCTAAAACATACAAGATCATATTATTCGTTCAAAAAATTAATGGAAATGATCATTCTAATACATAAAAAATAATACAAACGATTACATTTTTTTTAATTAGTAATTATCTTTTCTATTGTGTTAATAATTTAGATATTTATAAATAAATGATCAGTATTGTTAAAAAAAACATTCTTTTTTAAGGAAACTATAAGATCATTAAGCATAAAGAAATAAAGTCAAATATTTTCTGATGGATACAAAATATATTATAGCATTTGATCAAGGAACAACAAGTACCAGAGCTATCATTTTTGATAATAATGGTACTATTTGTGGTATATCTCAAAAAGAATTAACCCAACATTATCCTAAATCGGGATGGGTAGAGCATGATCCTCTTGAAATTTTTAAACATCAGCAAGAAGTTTTTGAAGAGGTACTATCTGAATCAAAATTATCCATTGATGAAATAGCTGGGATTGGTATTACCAATCAAAGAGAAACGACCGTTGTCTGGGATAAAAATACTGGAGAGCCCATTTATAACGCAATTGTTTGGTTAGACAAAAGAACATCAAAAATATGTGACCATTTAAAAGCCATGGATCTGGAAGATTATGTTTCTGAAAACACTGGGCTTGTGATTGATTCTTACTTTTCTGGCACAAAATTAAAATGGATACTGGATAATGTTAGTGGTGCAAGAGAAAAGGCAGAAAAAGGAGAACTACTATTCGGGACTATTGACACCTGGCTTATCTGGAAATTTACAAACGGAGCAAAGCATGTGACAGATCACTCTAATGCTTCCAGAACCTTATTGTACAATATTATAACACTGAAATGGGATGAAACATTATTAACGGCCCTAAATATCCCTAAGAGCATGCTTCCTAAAGTTCAACATTCTTCATCTGATTTTGGCAGTATTTCGTATCAAGGAAATGAAATCCCAATATATGGAGTTGCTGGTGATCAGCAAGCTTCCTTATTTGGACAAGGAGGTTACAAAGCAGGAATTGCAAAAAACACATATGGAACAGGTTGTTTTCTGCTATTAAACACAGGAAAGAAAGCCTATCAATCCAAAAATGGTTTATTAACTACCTTATGCTGTAGTTTACCTGATGATAACATCAAATATGCTTTAGAAGGTAGTGTTTTTGTCGGTGGTGCATCAGTACAATGGTTGCGAGACAAGTTACAGGTAATCACCAAAGCATCAGAAACCGAACGTATCTGTGTTTCTACATCCTCTCCTGAAGATTTATATGTAGTTCCAGCTTTTGCAGGTTTGGGAGCACCTCATTGGGACATGAATGCTAAAGGAGCGATTTACGGATTGACACTTGATTCTGGAAAAAACGAAATCATAAAAGCTACTGTAGATGCTTTAGCATATCAAACCCGAGATGTACTGGATGCCATGGTAGAAGACAGTGGTAAACTCATGAAAGAGCTTAAAGTAGATGGTGGAGCATCTGCTAATAATTATTTAATGCAATTTCAGGCAGACATCCTTAATGTAGAAGTAGATCGCCCTAAAATGTTAGAAGTAACAGCACTTGGAGCTGCACTCTTAGCAGGAATAAAAGCTGGGGTTTGGACCAAAAAAGATATTTCAAAAATTAGAGTTATTGACACCAAATTCAAACCACAAATTACTGAACATCAGCGCAACAGAAAGTATAGCGGATGGCAAGAAGCTGTAGCACGCACAAAGACTGTAAACGCATCAATGCTTTCTGTTAAAGAAGAAGGACCAATTCGGTTTTCTATTTTAGATCGGGATAGACAATTACGGCGTGCTCAAATGACTAAATATGACCTAATCATTATTGGCGGCGGTGTTACTGGAGCAGGTATTGCATTAGATGCCGCATCCAGAGGACTAAAAGTATGCCTTGTAGAAAAAAATGATTTTGCGTCAGGAACAAGTAACAAATCCACAAAACTTATCCATGGTGGATTGCGATATCTAAAACAAATGGAAATTGCATTAGTTAAAGAATCTGGAAGCGAACGTGCTATGGTACATAAACTTGCTCCTCATCTGGTAGTTCCTGAGAAGATGTTATTGCCTCTTATTGAAGGAGGTACTTATGGCAAAATGATGACTGCTATTGGATTAAAAGTATATGATTTTTTAGCTAATGTAGAAGGAGATGATAAACGTAAGATGTTGAGTATAGAAGAAACTATCTATAAAGAACCTTTATTAAATAAGACCAAGCTTACTGGAGGTGGATATTATGCAGAATACAGAACTGATGATGCAAGACTTACTATAGAACTTCTAAAAAAGGCTGCATCTTACGGAGCAGATATTATCAGTTATTGCGAAATGACAACTTTTAATTACAATGAAGAAGGAAAAATAAAAAGTCTTGAATGTTTAGATCATAATTCTCAAAAAAGGTTTGTTATAAAATCCCGAAATTATGTTTCTGCAGCAGGTCCTTGGGTAGATTTGTTACGAGAAAAGGATCATTCTATGAATAGTAAGCACTTACATCTAACCAAAGGAGTTCACATTGTATTTTCAAGAGAACGTTTCCCGCTTACACAATCTGTGTATTTTGATGTTCCTGATGGGAGAATGATTTTTGCTATCCCAAGAGGCAGAGCTACTTATGTAGGCACAACAGATACCAATTACAGCTCTAATTTAAATCGTGTAGTTGCAACCCAAGATGACGCCTCTTATCTATTGGATGCAGTAAATAACATGTTCCCTACTGTACACCTCACTCTAGAAGATATTGAATCTAATTGGGCTGGATTAAGGCCACTAATCCATGAAGATGGTAAAGATCCTTCTGAATTATCAAGAAAGGACGAAATTTTTATTTCTAAAACTGGATTGATCTCTATTGCTGGAGGCAAACTTACGGGATATCGTAAAATGGCGCAACGTGTTATTGATGCTGTCTTAAAAACCATGAGTAACAAAAAAAGAGAACAATTTTTAAAATCACATACTCAAACTATACCCTTAACAAGTGACCCTTTAAAAGATACACAGGAAGTAGATCAATACATGGAAGAAGTTACCCAACAACTTAAAGATATCGGTATACAGGATGAACATTATGGTTGGTACCTAGCAACTACCTATGGTAAACAGGCAAATGCTATTATCAATAAAGTGAACTATTTTTTAAATGATTCTATTGAAGAAAAGTTGATTAGATCAGAAGTATGGTATGGAGTTCATCATGAGATGATTAATAGCTTAGCTGATTTTTTTGTACGAAGAACCGGAAGACTATACTTTGACATTAATAGTGTGCGCCAATATCGTTCTATGGTTCAGGAAGATTTAATAAAGTATTTGGGTTGGGATGAACAACGTTTGGAAAAAGAAAACCAATATCTCGATTTGTTAGTACAAGATGCTTCTACATATTATGAACATGAAATTGCGTAAAATCAAGATTCTGAATCATTTGATTTTCTGACAATTACTTAAAACTTATTCTTTTATCTGTTTCCAGTTAAATCAGGTATTATTAACTTTACAACCTTATACCAAGGAACTCTTAAAAAGTAAAAATGAAAATATTAGTAACTGGCGGTTTAGGGTTTATAGGCTCACATACCGTAGTAGAATTACAAAATGAAGGATATGAGGTTGTTATTATAGATAACTGCTCTAACTCCTCTACCGATGTCCTAAAGGGTATTCATGGCATCACGGGACAACAACCTATTTTTGAGCAATTTGATCTGAGAGAAAAAGATAAGGTTCAAGATTTTTTTAATCGTCATACGGATATTGAAGGCGTTATTCATTTTGCAGCATCAAAAGCGGTTGGTGAGAGTGTAGAAGAACCATTGCTTTATTATGAGAATAACATTAGTGTACTAATCTACATACTACAAGAACTGCAGAAAAAGAATAAAACCAACTTTATTTTTAGCTCTTCTTGTACCGTATATGGGCAGGCAGATGAGTTACCTATTACAGAGAATGCTCCTGTAAAAGTTGCCGAATCTCCTTATGGAAATACAAAACAAATTGGAGAAGAAATTATTCGCGACACGTGCAAAGTACAATCCAATCTAAATGCGATTGCATTGCGATATTTTAATCCCATTGGTGCGCACCCATCTGCAGAAATTGGTGAATTACCAATTGGGGTTCCTCAAAACCTGATTCCATTCATTACGCAAACTGCAATTGGCCTTAGAGAACAACTTTCTGTTTTTGGAGATGATTATCCTACTGAAGATGGTACTTGTATCAGGGACTATATTCATGTAGTAGATTTAGCAAAAGCTCACGTAGTAGCATTACAGCGTCTTCTTAATGGAAATAACTCATCCAATTATGAAGTATTCAATGTAGGAACTGGAACAGGAAGTTCTGTACTAGAAGTTATACAATCTTTTGAGAAAGTATCGAGTCGAAAATTAAATTACAAAATTGTTGAAAGAAGAGAAGGCGACATTACTGCCGCTTATGCGAATACAGATAAAGCTAATAATGAACTAGGTTGGAAATCAAAAAGTAGCCTGGATGAAGCATTATCATCTGCCTGGAAGTGGGAACAAAAGGTCAGAAACTAAATAAAAACAACTTATTAAGCATAAAAAAAACCTGAAGAATATTCTTCAGGTTTTTTTTATGCTTTTCTGAAATAATACTACCTAATTACATTAGTAGAAATTACCTCTTTTATCTTCTATTTCGGCTGCTTCTTTAAGCGCATTAAACACTCTAGAATTTACTGCGCCAGCTTGCGTTTTAGAACCTTGCGCCGCATAGCTTTTATACGATTCTAAACCATCTGCTGCCGTATTCTTTACTACTTCGATAACATACACTCCATTATTACCTACAATAGCTTCAGAGATCTTACCGTTTTCTAATGCAAATGCTGCACCAACCACTTTAGGCTCAGTTCCTGCACCTGCAATAGTAGGTGTTTTCATATTTAACGCAGATGCTGCTTTAACAGTTTGAGATTGATTCTTTGCAATATCCTCTAGCGTACTTCCAGCTATTTTATTTTTAAGTATTGCTGCTTTCTTTTCTTTAATCAGAATTGGTTTTACAGAAAGGCTAGCATCTGCAACTTTCTGTGTTCCTTTGGAAGCCTTTGCAGTTAATTGCACAACAGCATATCCATCAGCAACTTCAAAACGTTTTACATCTCCAACCTTAGAATCTTCATTAAAAGCCCATTGTACGATAGCTCTCTGAGAACCTAAACCAGTAACATTTTCTGCTAATTCGCTAATCTTGTTTACTGGACGTACAACGTACTCATTCTCTTTTGCTTTTTCAGCAAAATCAGCATCTTTTGTAGCAATCTGAAATTTCGTAGTCTCGGTAAAAATTGTATTTATCGTTTTTTCACTTGCTTCAATTTCTTGAGCAACAGTAGCTACTTTTATTGCCTTTTGCTCATTCTTTTGATCTTCGATTGTGATTACGTGATATCCAAAAGCAGTCTCAACTACTCCCATATCTCCTGTTTTGTTATCCACACAAAAATCATTAAAGGCAGGAACCATTCTTCCTGGAGCAAAATATCCTAAATCACCTCCTTTTTCATTGTTAGATTTATCTGCAGAAAAATCTTTCGCCAATGTTAAAAACTTAGTTTTATCCGCTTTAACTACATTAAGTATACTATCCGCAAGTACTTTTGCTTCTTCTTTTGTACGTTCTGTATCTCCTGCAGTTCCTAATCCTTTCCAAGAAACAAGAATATGACTTGCTTTTAGAGAATCAGGTAATTGTCTTTGACCAATTACTTTAGATATTTTGATGTATTGTCCATCTCTATATGGGCCAAAAACTTCTCCTACAGGAACATTATATAATGTATCTGCAACAGATGTTGGCAAATCTTTTTTAAACACAAAACGGTCATTGTATTTTAAAGCAGATTTTTGATCTACATTCACAAATTCTTCAGCATTTTCAGCAGTTTTAAATGCCGCTACCGCTTTAGTAACTTCTGCCATTAGTTCGTCTTCGTCTTCTTTACTTGGTTCTTCTTTAAAGAATACATAACGCAAGTTTCTTGAAGCTTCAGCCTTATATAATTCTGGATGTTTATCAACATATGCCTGGATCTCTGCATCGGATACAGTTACTTCAGTATCTTCAATTCCAGCAAACGGAAGTTGAACATATTTTATATCCACTACATCATTCTCCATTTTATAAGCCAGCTCACCTTCTTTAAGCGTAACACCTACTCCAGCTTTGATCATATTCAAATATGTTTTCTCCAAAGCATTTTTACCTAAAGAAATCTTATAATCCTTCCATTGTTGATAAGCTACTGGATTTCCTTTAATACTAGCAACATATTCATTCATCTTTGCCTTATCAAAAACTCCTGCTTCATTTAGGAAAGTTGGGTTACTCGCTAATCCTTCTTCTAATAGTTCGTTTACTTCATCTGCACCTGCTCTAATTCCTAATTCTTCGAATTGCTCATTAAAAACTATTTGTCTCACTTCCTGATTCCAAACATAGTTTACAGCTTGAATACTAGATCCATTTGGTCCAAAATTTCTTGACGCTGCTTCAACTTTTCTTGCAAAATCAGTTCTGTCAATATCTTTCCCATTTATAGTAGCAATAGTATTTGCTGCTTTTTGAGAAATAGCTCCTCCATTCCTAATCAAATCCGCTAATACAAACGAGAAAAGCGCTAATGCGATAATCACAATTAAGAAAACGGATCGTTGTCTGATTTTATTTAAAACTGCCATTGTTAGTATAATTTATTCAAATATAGTGGGCGAAAATACCATTTTATTAGAATATTACCAATTAAAGAAGGAAAGTCTTTACAACTTTTTTTGCTTTTTATTTCTACGCATATTCTGGATCGTTTTTACAATGGTATAACTATTAAATTTTACACCTTATCTCCTTGATTTAAAACACCATATACTATTAGCAATTGTGCTATCGCATATGTACTCATTATCAAAATATTTCCCAGATACAATGGTTTGTAAAACATATTAATTGCTAACAAACTATCTGAAAGCATAAAAAACAACGACCCTACAAAAACAAGCTGATAACTATGTACAGAAACCTTTCCCTCTCTGAGGTATGACATATTGGACATGGTTAAAATAACTATCATGTATATTATTACAGGAATAAGGAGTTCTGCTAATCCATCTTTTAAATAAAAAAACAACAAAACTCCATAACACAAAGTTATTATCAGGAATATCAAATTTCTTTTATTAGGATTTCTTTTTTTCGCAAAAACCAATACATACAACACATGTGCACTTAAAAACGAAACGAGTCCTCCTATAAAAAACAACGAATGAATTTTATCAAATAACAAAAGAATATCTCCTAATAACGAAAAGAACAATGCTAATACCATCAATCTAAACACCTCCTTTTTCAATTTTGAACGGTTCAGTATCAAAAAAACAATTAACGATCCTATTACTGAAGGTTTTGTAATGTACCTAAGTAAACCTAATTCTTCTATACTACCGCAAATAAGATCAAGGATCAAAATTGCAGTATAACACATAACAAAATAAATTACATTTGTACGAAGGCCTGTTTTTAGATTCATTAGCATATCTGATTAACTTTTTAGAAGAACAAGTTAATCAATAATTCTATTCTAAAAATTATTGAAATTACATCATCAAGCTTCTGAAATTACGGTAAGCTCTACAATTTCAATCTTAGTATTAGAAGTTTCTATGATATTAATAGTAAATGAATTAATATCAAAAACATCGCCTTGTTCTGGAATCTCCTCTGTATGGTTGACTATCATTCCTCCAAGGGTTTCATAATATTCACTTTCTGGAAGATTTAATTTATACGTTTCGTTTATATAATCTACTTCCATTCTTGCCGAAAAACGGTAATGATTTTCTCCTATTTTATCTTCAATAAGATCTATTGAATCATGCTCATCCTCAATTTCCCCGAAAAGCTCTTCTACAATATCTTCTACAGTAATAATTCCACTTGTACCTCCATATTCATCAAGAACTACCGCTATACTTTTATGTTTTTTAGTCAATAGATCCAGTACATCTTTTACATACATGGTTTCTGGAACAAAAACCACTGGAAGCAATATAGATCGTATTGATTTTGGTTTTTTGAATAATTCAAAAGAGTGTACATACCCAATAATATCATCAATGGTTCCTTTATATACTAATATCTTAGATAATCCTGTATCAATAAAAAGTTGACTCACTTCTTCGAGGGATTGTGATTTTTCTATAGCGATTATTTCGGTACGAGGAATCATAACCTCTCTTGATTTTACATCTGAAAAATCCAACGCATTCTGAAAAATCTGAATTTCACTATCAATTTCATCATGTTCTTCTACCGTTTCCATCTGTTCATTTATATAATCTCCTAATTCGGTTTTCGAAAAAGCCAATTGAACTTCATCTCCATCTGTTTTTAGAAATCTCTTAAGTACAAAATCAGATATCCAAATGACAAAAAGAGAAATTGGCCAAAATATGATATAAAAAACATATGCTGGAAACGAAAAAAACTTTAGAAGTGTATTAGCGTACACCTGAAAAAATACTTTAGGAAGAAACTCGGCAGTAAGTAATATGACTAATGTAGAAATAATAGTACGAAATAATAAATTAATACTACCTGCCATATTAGGGTAGTATCCCTCTAAAACCCCAACTAATAAATCACCCATATAAAATCCATACACAACTAGGGCAATATTATTACCTACCAGCATAGTCGCAATAAATTTTGATGGTTTTTTGGTTAATCTTGAAAGAATGTTAGCAAGAAATCCTCCCTGCTTTTTTTCTATTTCGATATGAATTTTGTTAGAAGAAATATATGCGATTTCCATACCCGAAAAAAACGCAGAAAGAATTACAGAAAGTACAATTACTAGAATGTGTAACTCCATTAACTATCCTTATTATTGGCATTAAATCTTTTCCGAAAATTTCTTTTGAAGAAAAACATAAAAATCGCTACTCCTGCAAAACACAAGTATAAAATACTTCGGCTATCCTGCTTACCCCATTCTTCATACGCCTGATATATGAAGAAACACATAATTGCTAGATAAGCAAACTCAAAAAATTTAAAAATTTTCATCATATAAAATTATTCCTCGATGAACATTATTCCTTCATTTACCCGAGAATTCAATATAGTAAAATCCTGATTAGCATCAAAACCATCTGCATCATTTACCGTCCCATCTGGAAGATAACTTTTATAGGGTTGATCGGTAAACACCCAATTTATACTCTGATCCCAATATAATTGTTTAGCCATCAGATGGGTACTATCTGCAGTCTTTATATCTACATCACCTCTCATATCAATAAGCCCTGTTTGTTTATAATAGATTGCATAATTGGATTTAACCACACTTACCTTACCGTCTTTATCAATGATATCAAGAACAATTCCTTCTGGAAATTCCTGATACCCAAAAGTCTTATTGGTAAAATCCAAAACTTTAGAAGTTTTAAGAATTGCAGTAAGTCTTCCAGAGTCAGTATATTTTAAGTTGATTTCATAACCTTCTGCAATAGGAGCGTCTTCCAAAACACCATAATTATCTGTTTTCGAGCTATTTGATTGACATGAAAAAAACAATGTCACAGCAAATACTGTGACAAAGTTTAATAATATATGTATATTCTTTTTTTGCATTATAGCTTCGGTACTTTTACCGTTTCACCTATCCAACATCCTATTTTTACTGTAGTAACTCCAGGGTTATTGAAAACATCAGTTTTTGATGGTGCTTTAGCTTTATAATTTGCTGCTGCTGCTGCTGCTGTTTTCTTTAAACTAGGATCTATTTTCCCAGCTCTTCTAGCATAGTTCTCAGCTAACCAATACACTGCTCTTTTACTAAAAACATCAGTTCCACAACTATTAGCACTTTTAGCAACCATAGTAGCTATCCTTAAATAAGCTGTACCCAAAGAAGGTTTGTTTGCTAATGCTTTTTTATAATATGATCTAGCTTTACCATAGCTACCTTGTTTCTTAAGTATCTCTCCTATTTTAAAGTATACTTTAGCTTTATCACTCGCTTTTGTTTCTAATTGTGCAGACTTATCAAAATACTGTCTTGCTTTTGTTACCTTATTATCCTTCATAGCCAACAATCCTAAATAGTATGTTGTTTTTGCAGAAGGTTCTGCTGTATTTAGCGCTTCTACCAATTTAAAGAATAATGGGTCACTTGTACAATCTTTTGCAGACATTCTACTAGCTGCTCCTTTTAACCAATTAACATCTGTTTTTTTATCTTCAAACTGACCGTTATATAATGGTATCAGGTTTTTACAATCTGCTAGTTCACCAAGTTTTTGATTAATCCCTCCTTTTACTTTACTAAATGCTCTAAGGTTTATACCAGCATTTTTAAGGTTTCTCTTTTCTTTAGAAGTCAAACTTCCTCCAGATTCTTCTTTTTCAGAAAGTTCTGAAATTGTTTTCGCTTTCTTACTTTCTTCTTCTTCTATTTTCTCTGTAATATCATCATACAAATCAAATACATCTTGAACTCCTTTTTTACCTGAAGCTTGTAAATCTACTAACAAAGAGAAATATGTATATAATTTCTTAGGTCTCTTAAAGTTAACTTTATCTTCGGTATATGCCTTATGAAATTCTGCGAACTGATTCTCTTTGGTTCCCATTTTGTTGTCATACATAATCTGACCTATATCAGAATGCATATCTCCAACCTTAGTTTTAGCAGGAAAATACTGAAGACGCTCTTTCCATAAAGTAATTAATTCGTTAGCAAGGGCTGTCTTTTCTGCTCCAGTTGCTTTTTTATATTTACTCTCAAGCAATTTTTTTCCAAACTGAAAAGTAGCCACACTGTGCGTAGGACATTCTTTTCTTACTTTCCATAAAGGTTCTTCTGCGGCTTCATAATTCTTTACCTTAGCATGCTCATAGGCTATTGATGCCGTTGTCGCACAGTCTGTAGCCTGAGCACTAACACTGCTAGCGCTTAAAACTAATCCTGCTGCTATTGTATATAAAACTCTAGTATTCATAGCTGTATAATTGTAGTTAATTAAATTTCACTTTTCTAAACCATCTATCATTTAGTGACAAACTTAATGATAAATTAAAAAATTCTTCTTTTACTAATCCAACGTCTGTAGTACCTCGTGTACCGAACTCAAAACCTACATTAACATTAGAGAATAAGTTGCCAACTGGTAATCCTACTCCAAAAGATATGCCAAACTCATCTATTGATTGTCCATTAATATTTAAACCAGTTTCTTCATACCTTACTCCTGCTCGGTATACAATCCTATTAAGGTAGCTTGTAAGAGAGTTATAATTAGGGATATAGTATCCTCCTAATTTTACTTTTGATGCATTTTCATAAGCTACATTGTCTGCAGTAAATGATCTATTATCAAACTTTTTTGCATTAAGATATGTATACTCTGCTCCAACAAACCATTTTTTAGGTTCTCCTATTCCTCCTCCAAATTTAAACTCGGCAGGAAGATCTAAATCTCTATCTGCTACAGCTACATCTTGTCGCTCTAAAACTCGTTCAGCTCCATTAGATAATATTTCTACTGTTGCTAGTTCTAAGGTATTTTCGGATGCTAGTTTGAATGAAGGAGTAGATACAATTGATGTAGATAATTCTAACTTATCAGTTAGCATTCTTTTATAAGCTATACCAAAAGACAAACTAACTCCAGATAAATTAGAATTATTGATCTCTCTAGTATCAAATTGCAATTCTGATCTTCTCAAAATAGCTTTATTCTCAATATTTCCAAAGTTATAATTAAAATCAACACCAACACTTAAATTCTCGTTAACTTTGAACCCTGTTGATACGAATACTCTATTGAGACCACCTGTTCCATAAAACTGGCTTTCAGATCCATCACTATTAAAAGAATTGGTTTGATATCCTACGGCACTAATCGGGATCACTCCAAAACCAAAACCAAATTTACCAGCTGGGATACCAATTGCTAAATAATCCAAAGATGCATTATCTTTATATGAATCGTCTCCTGCTGCGTTGTCCAAATTCAACCCATTATAATTAGCACCTATTGTATAAGTTGTTAATCGTAATTCTCCATAAGCTGCTGGATTTTGAAGATTTACGTGAATACTGTCTGTAAGTATACTCAATCCCCCCATCGACCTATTTTCTACTGTTCCTTTAAACTTCTGTAGTCCTACTCCATAAAAAGAGTAAGGAGAAGAAGTTCCTTCCTGAGCATAAGATACACTGGTAACTATTACCAGAATGACTAATAAAATCTTCTTTATCATTGACTATTATTAAAAGCTAAAATGTGATTTAGTCCCTCCAACAAAAAATTAGAGGTGGCAAATATGCTATTTTTTAATCTTTTAGACAAAAAATGTGCATCTCCTCCGGTTAAAATAACTGTTAAATTGGGATAAGTGTTGCAATATTCTGCAATTGCACCCTCAATTTCGTATAAAACACCTTGCACAATTCCAGAATGTATTGCCTCATTTGTACTATTTCCGATATAATGTTCTGGTGATTTTAATTCGAGTAATGGCAGTTTTGATGTATAACTATGTAGACTAGCATATCGCAATCTTAAACCTGGCGCGATTGCTCCGCCTAAATATTCTTCTTCCCTATTTTTAAAATCATATGTAATACAAGTTCCTGCATCTATTATTAATACATCTCTTAAAGGAAATTGATGAACTGCTCCTGCCACCAATGCTAACCTATCTACACCAAGTGTTGTAGGAGTACTATATAAATTTTTAAAGGGCATTGGTACTGTATGATCCAAGATCATTGTATGAAATAAACTTTTTATAAAACGTACATCTTCATTTTTCATATTGGAAACCGAAGATAGTATTGCGCTATCCACTAAAGGATATTCTTTTTCTATTTTTCGAACAACCTCAGAGAAATCTTCTGATTTTAGTGTCTTCTTATGAATAATTGAAGTTTTTTCAAAAACTCCGATCTTTATAGAAGTATTTCCTACATCAATAACCAGATTCATTTATTTGAGTTTTTTTCAATAGTTAGTTAGATTTTGCCAACATTCTTTTTATGTGGACATTAACTTCGATAGCAAGGCTTATTTCATATCCTTATTGATAAGTGTGCAAAAATACAAAACGATTTTTTTAATTTTTTCTTTTGAGGATTAAAAAAAGCGTTCTATATTTGCATCCGCTTACAGCAAGGTGCCTTAGCTCAGTTGGTAGAGCAAAGGACTGAAAATCCTTGTGTCCCTGGTTCGATTCCTGGAGGCACCACCTTAAAAACCCGAACATTTGTTCGGGTTTTTTTATTACAGGATCTTAGATTGATTTACAGAAAAAATGAGAAGTTCATTATATAACTGACTAAAACTGTAAAACTTATTATGCCTTTATGATAGTTCTGAACATCTCATAAAATTCATAATCATATACATTGTGAATGTCAGATATCGAACGAAGTAACTTGTCGACCTAACACACTACATATTCCCAATTTAGAAGTATTTACTATTCAAGAAATTCAATTTTTGGTCATTGGATTTTATAATAAACATAAATAAAGTCAAACCGCCAGCTCTCCAACTAACGGTTTCATATCTACGCTGCCGAAAATAAGAAGAACTAAATTGAACACATACTTATAAAAAAAGTTATTAAATTTTATTAATGCAACAAAGTTGCTTTTATTAAATTAATAGTATATTTGCTCCATTAAATAAATACATTTTATTTTGAATATAGTACATCTACGAAGTAAACCAGATACTTTAGGAATTGCAGCAAGCGGATTATGTTTACTACATTGTTTGGTTACTCCTTTTCTTTTTATAGCTCATACAGGATCTAACGTGTTTAAAGATATACATCCTCTTTGGTGGAAGTCATTAGATTTTGTTTTTCTGGCGATCTCTTTTATCGCAATTCACAGAACTACCAAAACTACTTCTAAACCAAAAATAAAATATGCTTTTTGGATAAGCTGGTCTCTATTACTAATTATTATCATGAATGAAAAATTCGAAATACTTAGTTTGTCAGAAATTATCATTTATCCAATTACATTGTTTTTAGTCATCTTACATTATTATAATCTAAAATATTGTAGCTGTAAAGATGAAAAATGTTGCAAAAACTAATTTGATTTTTTTTTATGAAGAACAAAGATACTATAGAATTGATAGGAGATTCTCACATTTCTAACAGCGTAGAAACTCCTTTAAGAAAGGATGCTTTTAAAAAATCAGATAAGGATAAAATCAAAAGCATAGAACATCATTTTTCAGAGATCATGAAAGATTTAGGATTAGATTTAACAGATGATAGTCTTTCGGGAACTCCTTACAGAGTAGCAAAAATGTATGTAAAAGAACTCTTTTATGGTTTAAATCCTAAAAATCGCCCAAAAACTTCCATTTTTGAAAATAAATATAACTACAACAAGATGTTAGTCGAGCAAAACATAGCGATCCAATCAGCTTGCGAACATCATTTTCTTCCAATAGTTGGCACTGCCCACGTAGGGTACATTCCTAAAGGCAAGGTAATTGGATTATCTAAAATCAACAGATTAGTTGATTATTATGCGCACCGTCCTCAGGTACAAGAGAGGCTTTGCCTACAAATTCTAAAAGATTTGCAACAAACCTTAGGAACTAAGGATGTAATTGTTGCAATCCAGGCAAAACATCTCTGTGTTTCCTCAAGAGGTATTAAAGATAAAAGTAGTTTTACTAGTACTATAGAATATGGAGGAAAATTTATTGAACCCAATATTAGAAATGAATTTTTAAAGGTTCTTAATATCCCTTTTGATCTCGCTTAAATTTTATAAATCATTAAAAAAATTCAATAATGAGATATAAACCAGCCATCATTCTAGTGTTTACCTTTTAAGTTAAAATGTTACATCGAGATAATAATTATTGCTTATATGAACCATCAGGCAATACTACAGGGAACTTATATTGTGTGTCTGTTAATAAAGCGTAGACAGCTGTATCTGTATTTTCTACTAACGTTCTTGTATTTAACCTCCATTCTTGATTGATCTCATTAAGTCTATTTTCTTGTGCTCCTAGCATTGAAGTCAACGACCAATATATATATTCTGTAGTCATACAATTATAATCACAGGTCGTATCATCATATGTGTACCAAGCTTCATCTGGATATGGGTTGGGTATCGTTGTAAACTGACCTCCTCTAGCAATATCCATGGCATTAGCAAGATCTGTACCTACATGCTCTCCAAAAACTTCTGGATAAGCACTTGCATACCCTGTATGTGTAATAATATGTAACACTTCTTCTAGAGCGGCATCAAATCGCCCTGTATGCCCATTAGTATGCCAACCAGGAATCGTTTCATCATTTCCTAAATCTTGTCCTTCTGCATTTGATGGAGGTTCTAATGTTTCTAGATCCGATTCATTTTTCCATAAAAACAAAAACGCATTGTTATTTTTCATAGCTGTCACTACTGCTTGATTGTCTATTACTCCATCTTCATCATTATCTAAATATTGAGCCATCACATTCGCTGCATGTAATAATTTTACATCCTCTACAGCCGCCACAGCATAAATAGGTATATCAAACACCTCTACTTTTCTATTAAAACCAGTAAAACCTGTATCTGTATTTTCTACAATTTTAAAATTAGGATCATTTCCAGGATCAATTGTTCCTATTGTTGATAACGTCGATGCATCATCGTCCTTTGAACAAGCTGCACAGTAACTTAACAAAGTACTTACCAATAGTATACTAAGTGTTCTAATATAATTTTTCATAACTCTAATTTTTTACAATTTTATATTGGGTTATTTCTTCATCTGTCATCCAATGCACATCTTCTGCTGGAGCTGCATTAATCGTGAAGTAGTAAAAATCTTCTGCTTCCTGCTGTGTAAACCCTACAGATGTATAATAATTTATATAGGGTAGATGTACCGCATGACCAACGGGATATGAAGTTGCTATTGGTTCTCCAGGTCCCGCTCCCCACGAATGCACACCTATCCGACTCCCCATTTCTCGAGTTCTTTTTGATCCTCCAACATACATATCTACAGCACCCGATGCTATGATTGAATTTGAAAATAAATGAAACTCTATGCCCATATCATGCATTTTTTTTGACACTCTAAGATTGGCCTCATCATCCTCAGAGCCTGGGCAATCAAGCATTTGTATTTTTTTAAGATTAGGGTACTTTGCAACTAGGTTATCAAAATGTGCTGGTGTATTTCCAGTTATAACCCCGTTCATTTCGGCTGTAGTATCGTTTATAGATTTGAAGATTCCTAAATCATCTGAAGCAATCGCACTATCATCATCATTATTACAAGCCAAAAGGCTTATCGAAATAATAAACAGTACTATAAAATGGTGTTTTTTAATTTTCATAATTCTAAAAATTTATTGTTTATAATTACTAAACATTTAAATGACATATTTACCCTAGCTTGTGTAACTCAAGAAAAGTCCGAATGCTTCTATCTGGACTTTTTTAATTACTAATAGCCTGATTTACATTACTTATAGAATTTACAGTAAAATTACCCAGAGCTATCTCATTAGTCTTTAAATTGGTGATATTTCCTAACAGATTTACGGGTGGTGTAGCAAATAACTGACTAGGATCTCCAGAACCTTCACTATCATTTGCTTCTAATTGCAAATCTTGATTTAAATAAAATTGATAGGAGCTAAAATTAATATTACAAAAGGCAACTCGTATTTCATCATATTGAATTTCTATCTCATCATCTTCGTCCTGAAACTCAAACAAATCAATTTCAACGGTAGCATTCTCTTTCCCATCAAATACTACATCATTAGATTGCGATAAATTAGAAGAAACAACCTGCCCATTCTGAAGTAACTCTATAGTGAACTTATAAAAATTAGTATCATCTTCAGGGTCACTAAATTCTATTTCCAGAATATCTTCATTTTTAATTTGTATATCATTAACCACAACTACAGGTTTTAGCACTTCTTCTTTTGATGTAAACACAGTTCCATCATTTAACTCAACTTCTATCCAATAAGAGTTTCCAATGGTTGTTATTATAGGCTCATTAGATGTATATACTCCATTATTAATTGCAAAATCATTTGTAATTAAACTTGTATTACCCAAATTATCTTTAGTAAATAAGGATAGTAAAGCATCATTTACAGGTTTAGAAGTAGATGAGCTTTGTAATGGAACAGATTGTTGAACATGTATTACTACTGGAGCAGTTTCGTTAGAAATGGTTCCAAAAATGATGGTCTGTGTTTCGTGAGTAACATCAACACTTATTTCTTTAGTACAACTAATTGTAAGCAAAACAAATAGGATATTACTACATATAAAACGTACATATGTATTTTTCATGGTATTAAAATTTAAAGTTATAGGTTATGAAAGGTATTGGCGCACCAACTACTGAATACTGAAATGTTCTTAGCTGGTTGTTTCTTATAGTAGAATACACAGAGAATGGATTTTTATGACTATATACATTGTATACACCAAATACCCAGCTACTACTCCATCTTCTATTTTCTTTTTTTCTGGGAGTGTATGTAAAAGAGAGGTCTAATCTGTGTATGGGTTTTAATCGAAATGCATTCCTATCAGAATACGTAAAAAATTGGTTTCCATCGATTTCAAATTTACCAGTTGCATAAGTAGTTGGTCTTCCTGTTTGATATGTAAAAAAAGCACCAACACTCCATTTTTTTGATAGAGAATAATTTGAGGTAACATTAAAAATATGAGGTCGATCATAGTTTGATGGATAATAATTTCCATTATTTATATTCTCTGTATCGAACCTACTTGTTGTCTTTCTTTTGGTGACAGAATATGTATAGTTAGCATTCCCAGTAAATCTTCCTTTTGTTTTGTAAGCACTTAACTCTAATCCGTATGAATATCCTTTTGCAGACAATAATTGTGTTTCCAGATTTTCATTTAAGAATAAATCTGCTCCATTTTTATATTCTACCAGATTCTTGAAAGTTTTATAATATCCTTCTATAGAAAAATTATACCTCCTCTCTGAGGTATCATAGGCATATCCTGCAGAAATCTGGTTCACCTCTAAAGGTTTTATATGATATCCAGCTGGTTTCCATATATCAAAAGGAAGCGTAGAAAATGTATTTGAAATCAGATGAACATATTGAAACATTCTATTATATCCAAGCTTGATTGCCTTTCTTTTGTCTATATCATATTTTAAAGCCAAACGAGGTTCAAAACCATCATAACTCTTGATAACCTCATTACTTTTATATTGTTTTGATCCAGTAATACTGCTTATAGTCATCGGAGCTTCTGGATCATAAAATGAAACTCTGTATGGACCTAAATTCCCAAACCACGAATACCTAAGTCCAATGTTTGCTGAAAATTTATTCAACTTTTTCTCATAAGATAGATATGGTGCTATCTCCAATCCCTTCTCAGTACCAAAATTTACTGTATTTACAGTATTGTTATCTCCAGTTATTTTGGCTGGAGTAAAACGATATAATGTATTATTGATACCGAAGCGAATTTTTGTATCTGAATTCTGAAAAAAAGTAAAATCAGGTTTTACTATCCAGTTTTCTACGGCAGATTTCCAAGTGAAATTACTTGCTGATCCAGCTGGTCCTCCGCTACTATTCTCTGAAGATAAAGAATAGTTATAACGGCTAAAAATCCCAGACACATTCATAAACAACCTTTCAGAAAAAATATGATTCCATCTTAGTGTAGCTGTACTATTCTTCCATGAAAAATTAATACTTTCATTGGTGTTCTGTGAATTTGCATCATTTTGATCTTCTTCGGTATCATTAAACTTTAGTTTCATTACATCAGCACCAAAATATCCCGAAGCAAACAGTTTATTTTTTTCATTGATATCCCAAGAAAGTTTGGCGTTTAAATCATAGAAGTACACCTTATTTCCTTTTAAATTTTTTATAAGCGGAAAAACTAAATCAAAATAAGAACGTCTTCCAGACACCAGGTAGGTTACTTTGTTTTTCTTTATAGGTCCTTCTAGGGTTAATCTGGAGAACAAAAGCCCTAATCCTCCTTCTGCTTTAAACTGTTTATTACTACCCTCTCGTTGTCTAATATCTAGTACAGAAGAAGCTCGTCCTCCGTATCTTGCAGGGATTCCTCCTTTATACAATTTAGTATCTTTAATAGCATCCGCGTTAAAAATGGAAAAGAATCCCCATACATGCGACGAGTTATATATTGGTGCCTCATCCAAAAGAATAAGGTTTTGGTCTATATTACCACCCCTTACATTAAATCCCGAAGTTCCTTCGCCAACAGAAGATATTCCTGCTTGTGTTAAAATTGCTCTGGTCACATCTGGTTCTCCTAGCAATGCGGGCAATTTTTTTATGTCCTGTGGTTTTAAATTTACAGAACCCGCAATAATAGTTGCTGTTTGACTTTTAGTGTTCTTACTTGTAGTAATTACTACTTCATCCAGGTAATTACTCACTGGTTTTAACTCGATATTTATTTTTTTACTTTCTAATAGATCAATCTCCTGGATAACATCTTCATAACTTAGGTAAGAAATAATCAATGTATGTTTCCCTGATTCTAAGGTAAGTGAGAAAAATCCATACTCATTGGTTACGACTCCTTTATTTGATGTATTATCATAAATGGTGGCTCCAAGTAATGTTTCTCCAGTAGTACTATCTCTAATTGTACCACTTATACTATACGATTGAGCTTGCATAATAAAAAAGGTAGAAAAAAGAGCAAAAATTAATAATAGGTATTTCATAGATTGTATGCATTTATAGATTAAGTACATACAAAATAACAGTGGTATTCAGGTCTTGTTTCACACAACAAGTCCAGTTGCTTCTATTCGGACTTTTTTATAGATAATTCATACTGTTTAGGGGTCATCCCTTCAATCGTCTTAAAAACACTATAAAATGTTGATTTAGAAGAAAAACCAGCTTCTTCAGCTAGTCCTAAAATAGATAATTGTTTTGCTTTCGGAGTTTTCATCAATCTTTTGAATTCCTGAATCCGAAAACCATTGATAAAATGATAAAAACTGGTACCGGAATAGGTATTGATAAGTTTTGAAAGCTCTTTTTCTTTAAGCTGAAGTGATTCTGAAAGTGTTCGCAAATTTAAATTTGCATTGGTAAATAATTTTTCCTTTGCGATACTATCTTTAATTATATTAAAACGTTCTTTTTCAATGTCATTTTCTTCAACAGTCAAATCTGTATTCGAAATTTCTAAAGATTCATTCTTTAAATCATCTGAAAAAAGTGATGCTTTAAATACCTCTGATTGAGAAAATCCATTATACGCAATCCAGTATACCATTATAAATGCAAGTACAACTGAACTTATATGAAAAAAAGGTTCTATCGTTTCTTCATCTAGATCCAGAACAACTTCAATAATATCAAATAAAATAAATGCAAGGCTTATATACACAATGGCTTTTATCCAGGTTAATCTTTTATTCTCTAGATCGGAATAGAAGCTATTTAATTCTGAAACAATTCTTTTCGTTTTTCTAAGGATTAAAACATACAATACAATTTCAACTGGAAAATGAATTAAATCAAGGATCAAAAAACCTATTTCTTTATTTACAGCAAAAATCAGCGTTAAATCGATTAAAACTATTGGTAAAAATATGAATGTGAGGGTTTTTATATACGGTTTGTTAATAGTTTGATACGTATACATGTACAAAAGAAACGGTATACATAAAAACATCAAAAACAGTATTCGATTAACAATACTATCTTCATCTATTTCATAATCTATCAATCTCAAAAGAATACTAATTGCTAGTAGCCATAAGAATAATCCCAGAAAAATATTAGCTTTTTTATTTGCAGACTTCATAGTAAAAAAAAGAAGACCTAACATGAAAGCCGCAGAAAATGTAAGAATTTCTATAATTGATAAAAAGGTCAATTCAATATTCATACTTCAAAATAGAAATTATTTCATTAAAATATGAACGTAATTTAACTTTATTTCTTAATGTTACTTATAAGACATGTAAATTTATTTTTTGATAAATTTATTATTTAATACTCGATTTGTTGTTAGAAGAATCCCTGTAACTCTATTAAACTTGTCCCGTTCTATTTTTAAGATATAGTCAAAAACTAAAAGCTCATTTTTGTTTAAAACTTCCAGATCTTCAGCTTGATTGAATCCATTTAAAGAAATAGATAATTTCTCGTTTTTATAATTTATAGAGAATCGAACATCTAATTCCTTACTGTAATATTGACCAACATAACTTTCTAAATCCGCGAGCGTGACTTCCTCATTGGGTAACTTAGCATATACTATTGATTTTCCTGTTGGATAGAACAATATCATTTCTGTATCAAAAAATCCAATTTTAAGTTTATGATTATAAGATATACTATAAAGATTTTGTTTTTCTTTACTAAGTTCGATTGGGTTGTTGTTACCATTTCTCCAAGTAAATTTCCCATCTTTTTCTTCAATACGAATTAAGTAATTATCAGGTGATAAATATTGTCCTAGCAATTGGTATTTTTGTAAATTGTTTGAGACAGTCTCTAATCGTTCATCATAAGAAAACTCAACTTCTTTTTTAGGAAGAAATAGCTTTGCAATTTCATCTGCTATAGCTCCACTCCAGAGTTTGCTATTATTGCTCATTACAAAAATAGTTAGCTCTTCTTCTGGAAAGCGAATAGTTTGCGAGTGATAAGAACCTGTGCTTCCAGAATGATGAACAGCCTTATAGTTTAGTCGATCTTCTAGCTCTAAACCAAAGCCATATGTTGTGATTTCACTATTAGGAATGGGTAGTTGACTCTCTATCAATAATTGATTATTGTTGAATTGTGCATTTTGTATGGCCTGTTCGAAAATTAATTGATCTTTTAAGGTTGTAAATAAAAATCCATCACCATAGAGATTTGTCATCATTGGATATTGCTGCCAAACACCATTTCCCCAATCAGAATAAGGCAAGGCTTGATACGGTATAACGTGCATATAATTTTTAAGAAATGTAGTGTTTTTCATTCCTAAATTTTTGAAGAACTTTTCTGAATATTCATGAAACTTTTTATCAGAAACAACTTCAATAATTTTAGTTAATAAAGTATAACCAGAATTACTATACATGTATCTTGAGCCTGGTTTAAATGCTAAATCTTCCTGTACAGCGAGTAAATTATCTACAACATCATCATTATCCATTCCTATTTGCTTCCACCAAGGTTTTTGTTGAATACTCATTAAGTCAACATAGTCCCTAATGCCGCTAGAATGATTCAACAGATGTCTTATTTTAATTTTATCTTTTACATTAGGATATAATTGGGGTAAATATTTTCTAATATCATCTTCTAAGTTTAACTCTTGTTCTAGCGCTAAATTTAAAGTCATTAGTGCTGTAAATTGCTTTGCCGTTGACGCTATGTTTGAACGTGAATTGACATCTATTTTCACTTTGTGCTGCAAATTAGCCAGACCTTTATAACCTTCGTATATAATTTTACCTTTTTTTATTACACCTACAAATAAACCAGGATCATCATCTGATAATTTAGAATTAATTATAGAATCTATCTCTTGTATTTGCTTTTGAGCAACCAGTGAAACTGAAATAAGGAAAACAATTGGTACAATTATTTTTTTCATGACTCATTTTATTTAATACAAAAGTCATGGTAAATACAACGTCAAACGCTTCAAATCTTGATTTGAGACCTATTCTTTTCTTATTTTTTCTAAATAATCTTTAGGTGTTAAGGAAGTACTCTTTTTAAAAGCTCTGTTAAATGTAGCCTTACTATTAAAACCACAATCCAGAGCTATTCCCAGAAGTGTAGAGGAGTTTTGTTCGCCTTTATCTAATTTTTCTTTTATAGCTTGTATTCTATAGTAGTTAACAAAATCGTTAAAGTTCATTTTAAATCCCGAATTTACAACAGAAGATATTGTTTTTGTAGTAGTTTCTAATTCATTAGCAACATCTGCAAGTGTAAGGCGTGGGTTTTCAAACAGACGCCTTTCAATCATTAATTTTGAAAGTTTATCTTTCCAAAGGAGCACATTTTGTTCAGTATCAATTGTTTTATGCGTATTTTTTGGAGCTAAAATTTCATTCTCAAAAACATTTATAATTTTTAGTTTTTCACCTGACAAAGTAATTTGCTTTATAATGTTACCATAACCAGTTACGGCGATATAGTAAAAGACAAAGGAAAATGAAATATAATGCCAAAATTGACTTCCAAACTCACCCCAATCAGGATTAAGTATAAAAAATAAAACCCTTAAAATTAGAATCCCTAAAAACGCAACCATAAAATTACGAATCCATTTGAATAAAAGCGTTTCAGCATAACTCACTTTATCAAAAACTAACTTTTTATAATTAAAATAATAACGAAGGCTTAAGGCTAAATATAAGGTCATGGAGATTAAACCTGTTGCCTGATACCAATTTGCTAAATCTTTATCTCTATCATCAGCATAAAAATAATAGTCATCTAAGACTATTTTATCGATTACAAAAACAATGAGGCTATAAATAAGGTATAAAAGGGCTGGAACAAAGTGTAACCAATCTTTTTGAATAAGTTTAAAAGATGTGTTTAATAAACTCTTCGTATAAAAATAAACCACAGGTCCTATTAATAAAACCTGCATAAAGGGAATGAAGAATAAGATTTCTTTTGTTATTTTCTCTGCGTACCAATTTGCATACCCTAACATATAAGGTGTAATATACATTGCATATAAAAACAACAATAAACTGAGCCATCTACTAGCTTTATTATTATGAATTATTCCTTTTCTCAATAATAAAAGAGAAAAGATTATTCCGTGAAAAAAGAATATTAGTAATAAAGAACTTTTTTGACTAAAAGCGAAAGGAAAATCCATAGCTAGAATAACAACATATGCTTTGTAAAACTATGAAAATTAGACTTGATTCGAAAACTCTTATAAAGAGGTTATTATTTGTAGCTAAAGTGAAACTCGAACCAATGAATTTCAGCGTATAACTCCTAATCTTCAACTTTTTTTAATTTAATAAAAAGCAAAACCTGTTTGCACCATTCACAAACAGGCTTTGAGGTTAAAAAAACCTAGACAGTAAATTATTCAGAAAGAAGGTTAATTTTAACTATACCTATTCTGAGAAAAGAGTTTTACAAGCTATTGCTGCTCTATACTTTAAGGTCATCATGCGCTGCAATTTAGCCTGTTCTACAAATTTCAAACCTTCCTCTGAGTTACCATCTTTTTCTAATAACAAAATTGCCTGAGCCTCTAACTGCTCCGCTTTTTGTACTTTCTTCTGGATAATCTGGTTTAATTCATCAATATCCGTCGTCATCTTATTTCTGGTAGCTATTACATCTTCAGTAGGTATCGATGCAACCGATGTATCGGTTGTAAATCCAAATAATAGTATTGTTCCTAAGTATAAAATTGCATTTTTCATTGTATTTGTTTTTATATAGTTAAACACTTGTTTTCTTTAACTTATCTGCATGCATTTCTCTTAACTTTGACAATTTTGGAGCTATCACAACCCTACAATATCCTTGATTCTGATTATTTCTATAATATTCCTGGTGTTGCTCTTCGGCTTCATAAAAAATATCTAGATGACTGATCTCTGTAACTATAGGATCATCATAATACGGAGCAATTTCTTTAACTACTACCTCAGCAATTTCTTTTTGTTGTTCATTATGATAATAAATTACAGAACGATATTGAGTTCCTTGATCTGCACCTTGACGATTTAAGGTTGTAGGATCATGGCTAGTCATGAAAATCACAAGTATCTCTTCATAAGATATTATCGTTGGATCATAACTAATTTGTACTACTTCTGCATGACCCGTTAGACCAGAACATATTTCTCTATATGTAGGCTTTCCTGGTGCGTTTCCTCCACTATACCCAGAAACAACCTTAGTTACTCCTTCTATTTCTTGAAAAACTGCTTCGATGCACCAAAAACATCCACCTCCCAATGTAGCTATGTCTAATTTTTTATTGTTCATCATTTGTCCTTTCTATTTGTATTGATTCAGAGTTTATACAATATCGTAATCCACTAGGTTCTGGACCATCAGGGAATACATGACCTAAATGCGCATCACAAGTATTACACAATACTTCGACTCTAGTCATCCCAAGTGATGTATCCTTACTGTACTTAATAGCATTTGTTTGAATTGGCTGTGTAAAACTTGGCCAACCACTACCAGAGCCAAACTTAATAGTAGAATCAAACAAAGGTTGTTCACAGCAAATACAGTTGTAATGCCCTTTATCAAAAATACTACACAAAGCTCCGCTATGTGGCAACTCTGTTCCTTTGTTACGAGTAATTCTAAATTGCTCTGGAGTCAATATCGCTCTCCACTCCTTGTCACTTTTTTCTACTCTTCTGCTAGGCTTTGGATTTCCATTTACAGAAAAACTAATTACATCTTTCCAAGTAATCATACCTTATCTCCTTTCAGTTTAGATTTAAATTTTATGCAAAGTTATGGTAACAGCTACCTTTTGGTTATATACATACTACCTTAGTAATTGTATTTTTTTCCTTTAATTACCTAAACCTCAAAACATCTATTCCTATACTGCCGTACGTTTAGAAATCATATCCCAAATGTATTCCAGAAAACAATCTAAACTCTTCTCCAATAAGTGTTCCTATCAATGGTCCTACATGGAACTCACCTATTTTAAAATTAAACTCAGATTCAATATATGCAGCTACTTCAAGATCTCTTTCTGAATTAGGAATAGAAAAACTTGGTCCGAAATTAACTGTCAAAAAATGACTTGGTTTATAACTAGTCAGTCCAGCTATTTCATGACCAACAGTATTTTCTTCTTCAAATATTAATGTATATCCAATACCAAATGCCCATCTATGAGACACCCAATAGGTTAAATGAATTTCTGTGGATGCGTCAAATAGTTCTTCTTTTGGAGTATACATCACCAATCCAGAAACTACCAGTTCTAATCCAGGTTCTTTTTCTTGCGCTCTTGTAGTCAATATTAAAAAGAAGAAACATAGTATTAAAAACAAGGTGGGTTTCTTTAATATATAGATTCTTCTCATGATCTATTGGATTTTTTTTATTCCAATTCTGGAAAGCATCTTCTTTTCCATATTCCAAAAGAATTTATGTTGACCTAGCAGTGTACCAATAATCACTAAAAGAATTTGATATAACACAAACATTAATACAATGCGAACTGTCCAGAACACAAAAGGGTTTGTAGTCTCACTTGATATTCCTAAATACTTTATAATTGGTTTTGCCATCAATACCGATAGAGAACCATTTATTGTAAATACAAGAAGTATCATGATCAATTGAAAATTAGATTTGATATTCCATCGTTGTTTTAATTTTTTCATGGTTTTTTAGCATAAAACAACCCCTAAAAATAATATGTCAACATTTATATAATAGGGGTTGTTCTGAGATGAATTTGTGTTAGTAATAAAAATCAAAAAGCACTGAATACATATGACACATTCAGTATATCATTAACGTTTCGCAGAATTCTCTGGTACTACCACTTTTCCTGCATTTTTTGCAGCAGTCAATACAGGATAATGCTGCGTAAACACAAAATCATCTTTAGCACTTGTAGCATGGCATGCGTTACAATCCTTAGTTTTAAAAGGTGTTGCAGTATCTTTTAAGTTTTCTCCTTTAGGATTGGTAAAGCTATAATATGCCCAATTACCTGGCTCATTAGAAAAATGCTCACTACTTTTTATGGTAGCTTCTAATCCTATAAATTCTCCCATAAAGTAACCATTACCACTAACGGCAGCTTTTGTTCCTACGCTTACTAGTTCTTTAACTAAAATGGTTCCATCTCTCCAGGTTCCGTGCTCTTTCCAATAGTCATAACTTACTGGATCGATATATACATTATGAAATTCTGGAAAGGCTGCTTTTCCGTTGTTCATATCATTAGGCGTTAACGGAGTACCTACATATACCCAACTTCTATAATCTGTTGGACGTACAAGTTCTCCTCCTTTAATGGTGAAAAATGTGGCATTTCCATATCCCTGATCAGCAGTATTGCAGGAAGACAAAACACTTATTACTATGAGTATTAAAAAAAAGTTACGTTTCATTTTTAGTATATTTTATAGTTAGTTATTTAGTTCTGAAATGGAAAAGCAGTTCTCACCATATCTTTGTTTCCTCCAATATTATGACAGCTTATACAACCTACAACTCCATTTCCCATCGCTGCAATTGCATTAGCATCTTCGGCACTGGTAACTTCATACCAAAACCAGCCTTTACCTTCTTCTGTTCCTTCTTGTGTTTTTGCCATAACCGCCCATCCAGAAAGTGCTCCTTTGGCATCAAACATTTCTTTTACAATCACGGCACCTATAGGATGTTCATCTTTATTTTGTGCTAAAGAACTTGCTATAGCATCATTCATATATACTTTAACTGGAAGGCCAATTTGTGTATGTGGTCCTAATGATGAATGTTTCTCTTTCTCCTGAGTTTTAAATTCTTGATATTTTTTTGAAGATAAATAAGCAAAAAGACCTTCTTTATCTAAAGGAATTCCTATATCTAAACCTTCTGGAGTAGGTGCAGTTGGATCCCATTGACTTACTTCTTTTACTAATGGTTTACTACGTTTGGAGTTATTCTCTGGTGTGGCTAAACCAACTCCTTTAGCAGCTCTCAAAACAGGATAGTGTTGTGTAAAAACAAAATCATCTTTTGCACTGGCCGCATGACATCCATTACATTGATTGGTTTTAAATGCAGTAGCCTTATCTTTTAAATCACCACCTTCTGGATTAGAAAAACTATAATAAGCCCAATTACCTGGTTCATTTGGGAAATGTTTGCTACTCTTAATTGTAGCTTCAAGCCCTATAAATTTCCCCATAAAATAACCGTTGCCACTAACTGCAGCTTTTGTTCCTACGCTTACTAGCTCTTTTACCAATATTGTTCCTTCTCTCCACGTTCCATTTTTTTTCCAGTAATTATAGCTTACAGGATCTATGTACACATTATGAAATTCTGGAAAAGCTGCCTTTCCATTATTCATATCATTAGGTGTTGTTGGTGTTCCTACATATATCCAACTACGGTAATTGACAGGACGTACTAATTCACCTCCTTTAATAGTAAAAAAGGTAGCGTCTCCATACCCTTTATCTGCCTTATCACAAGAGGTGAGCGATATAAAGATTATACACGATAGTGCTAAAATAAATTTGTGTTTCATTTTCTAGATTTAGTTATGTTAGTCATTAGTTATTAAGTGATTATGCCTGTAAATCAAATTATTTTTCCAAGTGTTTACGATATGATGTTTACTAAAATCGATTATGTTGTTTTGGTTTTTTGTAATCAAAAAAATAGTATACGATAGTTTATTGTCTGAGTGTTCTATATCAACAACCTTGAATTGTAAAATTTGCATATAACTCAACGTCTGCAAAAGCAAGTTCATTCCTGCTAGTTTCTTATTGGTTTGTATGTTTTTATTTAAAGTTATTTCTACACTTTCATCATAATATGTAACAACCAAATCATGGATGTTTCTGGATAATAACAATGAAATAAAATTATTTACTGCATTTTGTGACATTTACTCAAAATTATCTATTGATTTAACAATCTTATTGGACATTTTTCTTTTTCTCATACACTCCTTTGTTGAGTTCTTTAAATTCTCTAGAGGTCATTCCTGTATTTTTTTTAAAGAACCTTGCAAAGTAAGCTGGGTCATTAAAACCAACATCAAAACAAATTGTTTTAGCGGTTTTATCAGTATATAATAGTTGGCGTTTAGCCTCTACGAGTATTCTGTTTTTGATAAATTCATGAGGAGACATAATGCCTAGTCCATGAAATTTTTCTGAAATATATTTGGATGTAGCGGTCAGGTTTTTTGAATAGAAAGACATCTCATGATGCATTTTATAATGCTTATGCACTAAGCTTATAAAACTATACACAAGCATCAAGCTATGATCATTTGGGGTGCCTGTCAGAATTGGACACAAGTTTGAAATCTCTGATAGTATTTTGGGGAGCTTATCTGAATTGTTATTGTGATCTGTTTCTTGCTCTAACTCAGTAAACAATACACTAACTTTATGAAATGTTATTGTATCTAATTCAAAACATTTCTTCACATTACCAAACGCGTGAATGAAACCAGTACTCTTTACTATTTCAAAATTATTTGGTACAGTAATTACTCTACATATTGCATAATTCTGAACTGTCATAATCTCTTCTGGACAAAGAAAAATAAGATAGTGCCCATTGAGTTTTTGATGCTCGAAATTGATGCATATATCTCCATAATGTTCAATCCAAACAATACTATATAAATCATCAAATGATATGATTACAGAAATACCATTGTATGCGTGAAAGTTTATTCTTTGGTTTTTATGCCAATTAGAAGTTGAGTTATTTAGCATGATGATAGATCATTATAAGTTAACAGGGTGAACTTAGCTGAAAAGTGCAATGTTTGAAGGGGTTAGCAATGAAAAAATGGTTTGTTACATCTTGTAATATGTATCCAAAATTACCTATTGACCACACAATCTTATTGGATATTTTTCTTTTTCTCAAATACTCCTATATTGAATTCTTTAAACTCTCGAGAAGTCATTCCTATATTTTTTTTAAAGAATCGTGCGAAGTAAGCTGGGTCATTAAAACCAACATCAAAACAAATTGTTTTTGCTGTTTTATCAGTATATAACAGTTGACGTTTAACCTCTACAAGTATTCTATTTTTAATAAATTCATGAGGAGACATAATACCTAGTCCATTAAATTTTTCTGAAATATATTTGGGTGTGGCCGTTAGGTATTTTGAATAAAAAGACATCTCATGATGCATTTTATAATGCTTGTGCACCAAGCTTATAAAACTATAAACTAGCATCAAATTATGATTATTCGGACTACCAGTTAGGATTGGACACAAGCTCGAAATCTCTGATAGTATTTTCGGGAGTTTATCTGAATTATTATTATGATCTACTACTTGTTCTAGCTCTGTAAACAATACACTGATTTTATGAAATGTTATGGGATCTAATTCAAAACATTTCTTCACATTACCAAATGTGTGAATAAAACCAGTACTCTTTACTATTTCAAAATTATTTGGCACAGTAATTACTTTACACATTGCATAATTTTGAATCGTCATAATCTCTTCTGGGCAAAGAAAAATAAGGTAGTGCCCATTGAGTTTTTGATACTCAAAGTTGATTAAAGCTTTATCATAATGTTCAATCCAAACAATACTATATAAGTCATCAAATGATATCGTTACAGCCATATCATTGTACTCATAAAAATTTATTCTTTGGTATTTATTCCAGTTAGAGGTTAGGTTAGTTAGCATCGTACATCGTTGTATATTAACGATGTAAACTTAATTGAAGAGGTAGATTTAGAAAATGTAGATTATTCCGTATTGTTTATATATTCTTCTTTTATTTGTTCTGAAGGCTAGATTTTTTAAACTCAATTGGGCTGGATCCTATTTGATTTTTAAAAAACTTTGAAAAATGTGCTGGCTCTTTATACCCTAGTTCATAAGCTATTTCTGTAGAAGTTTTATCGGAGAATAGCAGAAGTCGCTTAGCTTCTAAAAGAATTCGTTCATTGATATAGGTAAGCGCCGTTTTATCACTATATTTTTTGAATAAATTAGAGAGTGTTTTTGGTGATTTATTAAGTAAATCAGCGTAATGAGACACGAGATGTTTTTCTCTAAAATGTTTTTCTACAAGAATATTGAAGCTCCTTATTATATCTATCTTTTCGTTTTCAATTGTTGGTTGCGGTATATTCTTTTTAATCAATCTAGTAGATTTTATCAATAACCTTTTGAGTAGCACTCTTAACATTTCTCCTTGAATATGATCCTGTATTTCAAACTCCTCTCTAAAAAAATAATACAGCATTTTAAAGCTTTCTTGTTCTTTTTCATCTAAAGAAACTACGGGTGGTAAAGAAGAACCAAAAAACAAAAAACCATTACATGAAACTTCTTTATCATGGTCTCTGATACAATAAAACTCTCGATTAAAAACGAAAGACATAATACCTCTTTGTCCCATAGCAATTTCCAGTATATTAAGAGGCGTACAAAAAATAACCTGATTATGTTTAAGTTCAATTTTATAACCATCTGTAACTATTAGAACATCATTATCTTTTGCCCAAATAATTTTATATAAATTGTTTTTTTGAAGCAACTTTTGAGAAGAAGCACAATTAAAATCAGTTAGATTAAAAATGCTTTCTTCTAATTGACTTGTGTAATGAAAATTCATATTGTGAGTTTTACTTACTATAGAGGTATGTAAAAATAGTATTTATTCACAAACTTACTATATATTGATTTTCAATTATTTACATATAATCATCCTTAGAACGAAGTTTGATTTTTTTAAATTATTATAATCTAAGAATATAACAAAAACAACTATTAGGCTAATGCTCTCATAATTTTAATTCTAGGATAGTTTCTTTTAATTTTGGCAACACCTCTTTTCCAAACCATTCATTTTTAGCCTGCCAAATATTATTTCTAGGTGAAGGATGAGGAAGTACAAAATAGTTTGGTAAATATGTTTCAAAATTTTTCACGGTTTCAGTAAGCGTTCTTTTGGTCATATCTCTTAGATAATAATCTTGCGCATATTTACCCACTAATATCGTAAGTTTTACACCTTCCATTTTTTGTAATAATTGTTCATGCCATAACGGTGCACACTCTTTTCGTGGCGGTAAATCACCAGATTTTCCTTTGCCTGGATAGCAAAACCCCATTGGAACCAACCCTATTTTATCTGGGTCATAAAATGTCGTTTCATTAACTCCTAGCCATCTTCTTAGGTTTTCTCCACTCTTGTCATCCCAAGGAATCCCCGTTTTGTGTACTATACTTCCTGGTGCCTGGCCAATGATTATTACCTTACTTTGTATTGAACCAGAAACAATAGGTCTTGGTCCTAGTTCTAGGAAATCTGAACATACAGTACATCTCGATATTTCGGCTAATAATTTATCCATCTTTCTAAAATAAAAAACATATCAATAAAACTAGTTACTGATATGTTTTTATTATTATAAATTTATATTCTGTTTCATATTTTGTTTATACTACATTGCCATTTCAGGTTTATGTAAACTAACGACTACAAGTACTGCGATACCGTTAATCCAATAGTAATATGCATCTATTCCTTCGAATGAAAAAACAAAAGGAGCTAGAATAAATACTATTGCAACCATAAAATCAACAATTAAGTGCATTTTATAAGAAACTACACGAAACACTCCTAGATGATGATCCGTTAATAGTGTTAAAATAAATGCTGCTATTCCTGTAGCTACAGAAAGCTGTAAAGCTAGTGGATTAGAATCGCCTAATCCCAATAAAAAAGGTAATACCATTAAGGCGATAGCAACAGGATAATCTAAAAAGGCATGTATTCTTTTGGTTATAAATTTCATTGCTTTATAATTTTAAATTACCAATATTAATTATGCGTCTTACTCAATTTTACCCAGTTTTTATTGGCTACTGAGACCAGCTTATCATGATTTTTTTCTGCCAACCATAATTGCTGTGCATCTAATTCTAAATTATATAGATATAAGAAATATTTCCCGTCTTTTACTATGAATTTATTAGGATCTGGTCTAAATTTTGCTCCAGCATATGTACCAAAGGCACAGAACCCACCATATTGAGGTTGATATTTTTTCGGGTTGTTATCAAAAGTTTTCTTTTGATCTGCAGAAGTAAAGTAATAAACCACTTTTTGATATTCTGATTTATACTCTTTTATTCCCTTTTGTGCAATTCCCAGATCTAAATAAGACACGGGACTATATCCTTGTAAAGCGATATTACTATTATCTATGTTATTTGCTTTGTTATCTTGAGCTATTGCTACTGAACTTACTATAAAGGCTAATACTATTGTTGTTATTATATTTTTCATCTTTTTAATTTTTAATATTGTTATTTATTGTGCGTTAAAATATTCTTCTTGAATTACTTTACCATCTGCATTCCAGATACGACGAATAATCTCATGCCAATATATTTTACTCCCATCTTTCATATTAAAATCAAAGGTGAATTCTGACGCTGATACATTACCATCTACAAGGGTATGATGATGTGTAATACCGTTAACCTGTTCTATTGCTCCTGCAAAACCTTCCATTTTTTCAACCATTTGTTGCTTATTTGATGTGGCTAATCCATTATAATCAGAAGTGGTTGCATCATTAGCAAAAAATTGTTTTACGGCATCTACAATTGCTCCTTGGCTTACGACTCCGTCCATTTGTGTTGCTTGTTCTTTAATATTCATTTTTTTATTTTTTTATGTTGTTAAACAAATTATCTGTTGTAATTACAATACAAATATCAAAATGATCTTAAAGAAGAAGGCTACAAAAAACACGCTAAAAATTGTACTTTTTTATTTTTAAAATGTAGAAGAAAGAAGTCCTACATAATTCATGAAGAATAATATAAAGTGATTAGTTTCTTCAACTTCAATACATGCTATGGTTTTCAAACTTTCACCAGTCAACCACATATAGGTAGCAGAAACTATATAACAAGTTTTCTTATTAGTTGCTCTAAAGAAGTATGTACTTTTTGTGTTACTTTAGTAGATAAAATATAAAAGATAACTGCGATTATTTTGAAAATTTTATTCCCGAATTACTAAGCACTTATTTTTTTTGTACAATAGATCTGTTGTATATGATCTCTCTTTTTATATCTAAATAAAGTTCTTTCTTGCCGTTATCATAATTGTATTTTTGAATTTCAATGATATTATCATAATCATCATATGTGAATTCTTGAACTTCTGACAATTGATTATTTATAAAATAATTGATTACTCTTTTATCATCTATCTCTACAATTTCCAAATGTCCTATTCCTATATCATTATCTTCTGATATTTCTTTTTCGAATACACCATTTCTATTATAATAGCTCTCCTCTTTACTACTTATTGTTATCAGTTTGTTGTTATCATATAGATAACTTGTCTCATTAATACGCTTATGCCGACAATTCTTTTTCAATTGATCTATTTCCTTTATATTTTTTAATAGTATATCTAAATTGTTTTTTGCGTTTTCATTATCTATTCCAAATTCGTAAATAACAATACTCTCTTTGAGTGGTAATCCCTCTTTGTTATAGCTAAACTCAGAAACCTTTACTACCAATTCTTCTTCAAAAAAATTATCTAAAGTATATGTTTTAACGATCTGATGTAATTTATTATACTCTATAAGTTTATAAAATGAAGGATCAACGGCTACAAAGACATAGCCTAAGTCTACATATCCTTCTTTTTCCCGTTGTTCATAACCTTGATCTATAGTATCTGCACGATGATGGCTGTATTCGATGTATCGTTTTTTATACTTAAAATTTGTATAAGAATTTCCGAAATAATAGGTTTGAAGCTGATGTCTCTTATTATAGATGAATTTTTCAGTATTCTCTCCACTCTTCTTCACCTTAGTTACCTTATACAGCCCTTTCTTCATTAACAACGTGTCTATTCTTCCTTTTTTAGTGTTTTCTTTTCTAAAATATGTTGTGTCAACAGTGCGGTCGCAATTACAGGATCCATCATTATAAATTCTTTTTGAATCTTGAGTATAAAAAGTAGATACAGATGCTTCATAATCTTTATTCCTATATGATTCATAGGTGCTAAAGAGATTTCCATCTGAATACTCCGATTGAGTAAATGAAATAGATTTTACATTTTTTTGATCATTGACAGAAAAAGTTTCATATGAAATGATTCTTGCAATGGAGTCGAATTTTTTTGGAAAAAATTCATGTTCTAGATTCTCTGGCACTACTTGAGCCATACAATCTAGTGTAACAAAAAAAACAATTGCTAAAATTCTCATTCTAACCTATATTAAGATTAACTATCGCTTTCTAAATTACTAAAAAAGAAATGGTATCCACTTCTATTTTCAGGATCTGTAAATTAATCGTTGCATAAAATTTATCTTTATTAATAAATAAGTTATTATTTTTACTCTCCAAATTCTAGCTATGAAACATTTTAGTACGCTGCTTATCACCATATTACTATTTATTATTTCACCTTCCATTTATTCTCAAGAAAAAACGGATACGCAACCAGAAAAACAACTAGAAGAAGAACAGTCAGCATCTATACCTGAGAAAAAAATTAAAAAACCTCAACACGAAATGACGCGATGGCAGATGCTAAAATACGATGGTGTTTCGGCATTTGGAGGTGTAAAACACGCATATACTCAGCCTTTTAAATGGAAAGGGAAAGATTGGGCGACATTCGGTGGAATTGTAGCGGGAACCGCACTTGTTTATTTTATGGATGAACCTGCTAATGCTTTTTTTACAAATCAAGAAGAGGACATACCAGGTTTTGTAAAAGAAACTGGGTTTCGTTTTGGAAAACCTCTGGTAAATTATGGATTAACAACTGGTGTGTATGCTTTTGGTTTGATTACAAAAAATGAAAAAGTAAGAAAAACAGGGGTTCTTTTAATAGCTTCTGCAACCGCAGGAGGGATTATCCAAACTGTTAGTAAAACCCTTGCGGGTCGTGCCAGACCTTATACCGGCAAAGGTAAAGACAGTTTTAAATTCTATGCTAGTGAAGCAGAGTATCATTCTTTTCCTTCTGGGCATTCTATATTATCCTTTACTACAGCTTATGCAATAGCTAAACAGTTCGAAAACCCTTATATAAAAGGTGGAATTTATGCGCTTGGACTGCTTTCTCCAGTATCAAGATTATGGTCTGGCGCTCATTGGCTAACTGATGTAACATTAGGTATTGTGCTAAGTGTTGTTATTGTTGATGGTATTGACAATTATCTTAATAACAATGACCGATATGTATATGACAGTAAAAAGTTTAAAATCAAGTGGGATATTACGCTTGGAGCTGGTCAACTTGGTGTTATCGGACGATTTTGATATAAGACTTTATATCTAGATTATAATTACTTTATTGGTAAATATATCTCTGCTTTCCATTGAGATGCGTTACCATCTTGCATCGGATTATTATAGAAAATTTCTAAAGGATTACCTACTATAGAAATGTTTCTTCTATTTGCATATTCTAATAACGCAAACCAGGCTTGATCACTGTATCTATAATTGCCATAAAATGTGGCTTTTAATGCTTTTTGAGAAGGCGTTTTACCATACTTTATCTTAGAGTTTATAGGCAAAGAATCTTTATATTTTATCGGAAATCCAAAATCGAATTTGATAACATCACTACTCATATCCCAGGCAGTTAATTTTACAAAAGGAAATCCATCTTCTTCAACTTTGTTTGCTTTTAATTGGGGATAAAGATCCGCATTAGATCTTAACATCATTCCTGCTTTTGCCATACGTCTTGACTCTGATGAAATATATAAATATTCTAATGCAGGGATTTCTGATTCTCCTTCAATTTTAATCTTAAAATTATTAGTAAAACTATTCGCTCCTTCTCCAAAGTTCTTCAATTCTTTTTTTAATGACTTGGTAAAAGGGGTTTCTCCAGTAAGGATTGCCAACCTATTCACAATAGCGTGTTTTTCTGAAGTTATACCTGCTTTAATATTAGTAATAGAATCATTATGACTTTCTAAAGTCCAGTTCAGTGTAAGCGTTGTATCTTGTAATGTTATGTGTTGTCTTATCTCTTTATAAAGTATCGTATCGATTGTATTAATATTCTTGGTTTTAGTATTACCCCAAGATTCCCAGTTCAATATTTGGTGATACACACTTGCTGGCGAACCCTTTACTTTAAAAGTAATTTGATAATCATATTCTTTTATAAAAACATACCAAATCGCTACACTAAGCAGTGCAATTAATCCTAAGATTCCTATTCTCTTCATACTAATTAGAACTAGCTATTTCTGAGTTTGATTGGTTCATTTTTAGTTTTTGTACTACAAAACTTCCTAGCGCACGTCCCTGATCGAGCCCTAAATCGATCGCTGCTCTATAATGAATCCCACCATACAATCTACTAATTGCGGCCTCATCAGCAGCTTTATTAAAGGATTCAAACGAACGAATAGGCAATCCATATTGTAATTCTGTATCATCATCAAAAGCAAAGTTGTCTCCAAAAATATCTGTTAGCACTGTAGATGCAGCTCCAGAAACTACAGAATGACCACTTGTATATTCTGGAAAAGGTGGTGTTTGCAACACTGGTGTCCAATTCTCATCTATATGCTGATTGATTAAGGTTTCAGGACGAATAAGATTACTTCTGTATTTTTCATCCCAACAACTTATAAATGCATCTGCTATAGCTATCGAAGTTTTGGTGTATGCAAAAACTGTCTTAGCAAAATCTGCATTGGTTTTTTTACAGGCTATTTTACAAATACCTATCCAATGTGCTCCTGGAGTTATTTTCTTTGTCGCAAACATCAAATGACCTTTGTGTGTTGAGACATAAGGATTACAATCCCAAAACTGAGCAATTTCGAGTTTTTCTGAATTTTCTCCTTCCTCCTTAATTTTCAATCCAACCTCATAGGTCTCCATGAGTTCTTTATAAAATGGAGTGTCTTTTTCTAATGAAAAATCAGGATATCTTGCTGGCTTAAACTGAGCAGAAGAGTCAATTATAGATGGTCTTATTTTTTTCCAGTGTGGTTCAATGCCATCCATATAATCGGGTGGAGTGGGTTGCCATCTAGAAGGATCTTCTGTATTTACAGAAAACTTAGGCATCGTTCTGGTTTGTGCATAATTATCCGAAGCATACCATTTTTTAATGTGCGCCGCTACTTCTAATCCATAATTCTTAGAATCATTAAATGTTTGCTCGTTCTGTTTTTTCCATGAATTATATAAGCTATCACGATATTTTTCAACACGATCTTCAGAAAAGAGCAATGCTTTGCCTACTTCAAGATATGCAACAATTGCAGAAAGTTTATAATTAATATTCTTAGTTGTATCCACAGCAGGAATAGCACTAAAATCATGTAACTGATTGGATAAAGTAGTATACGTATTTCCTTCTTGCTGGATGATCTCATACGCAGCGATATTAGCATAATTATATATCCTACTGGCAACAGGCGGAGAAAAAACATCATGTACCATAACCTCGGTAATTTTATCAACCGCTTGATGATAATTATCTGATGTAATTTCTATTTCTTTTGCCTCTTTTTGACATGAAACTATAAGCATCACTAAGAAAGTCCCCAAAATCATTTCTTTAATACCTCTGAAAGTCAAATGTTCTCTTAATTCATTGAAGTATTTCATAAATTTCTGCTTTTCCATTATGTATTGTGATTAGTAAATAATCCTTATTCTCAAAATTAATAATATTTAGTTCTCTAACCGATTTCTGACTCAAATTGATATGTAATTCGGCAGCTGTAACTATCGTATTTTTATCTTTTAAAATTGCGCCTCCAAACCCATCAAATCTTCCGTGATATGGAATTACTCCAAAATAATTTCCTGCCATTAACACCTCTTCTTTTCCATCTTTATTAAAATCATATTTAAGTAATGACGTTATCGGAGATAACTGAAGTGAATTTTCAAATGGAACAAATGAAAACTGCCCTTTATCATTTCTTAAATACCCAGAAGCCAATTGATGTACTTCTAATAAATCGGCATTTTCTAACTCCTTTTTTCCAAAGACTTCTTCTATTGTTTTACCCGCAAAACTATTGTAAGTCGTGAATTTTTTCTTTAGATAATTTAATTGAGAAGATAATTCATCCAACCCAAGTGCTGTATAGTATTTACCTGCCTTAGGAAGCGCTAAAATTGTTTCTGTGGTATTATTATTATCAAAATCTGAATAATATAACCTTAACGGAAAATCTGAGGATGCGATCAATTTAGAGTTCAATCCAAAATTACCTAAGATATAATCCATGTCACCATCGTTATCTATATCAAAATCAATAATAGATTGCCATAGACCTTTTAATTTTTTTTCTAAAACCTCGCTCGTTACATTAATAAGGTTTCCTCCTTTATTTTTAAAAAAATGTGGAGACATCCATTCTCCTACTACCAACAAATCCTTTATACCATCATTATCAAAATCTGTCCAGACAGCATCTGTAACCATCCCTACTTGTTGTAAATCTGGATTCTCTTTTATATCGAAGTTTCCTTTATCGTTGATCAAAAGATAAGAATTTGGTGTGTTACCAAAATCATTAGAAACCACATATCCTCCTACAAAAAGATCTTGATCACCATCTGCATCTATATCAAATGGTTTTATAACAGACTCGTGTTCATACAATTCTGGAAAATCATTTTTAGATAACCCCAAATCAGAGTGTGTATACAATCGATCTATAAGTTGTTTTGATGCACCAAAAAACTCTCCTCCAGAAGAGGCAACGAGTAAATCCTTTTTGGTATCATTATCAAAATCTTCAATAATTGCGACTACATCTTCTTTAAGTTTCTCTGATTCTAGCAATTCACTTTGTTGCTCCTCAAAACCCGTAGCTGTCTGAAAAAGTATTCTAGATGCTGTCAACTTAGAACTGCCAAAGAAAATATCATCCAATCCATCTCCATTAAGATCTCCAATTGCCGTTGCAGGACCTTTATCAGATATTTTATAAGGAATTAATTTTTGACGGTTAAAGTCATTATAGTTATTCTCTATATGCTCATATTCTAATCCCGAAATGGAGTCCATTTTTTTAAACCATCCATCTGTTTTTTTAAATATTTCTGAATAGTTAACGGCACTTCTCTTATGTAATAGTTTAATCGTTAATATTTGATTAGTTTGTATCTTTTCTGCTACTTGGATGGTATTATCAGGCCAGATAATTTTTAATGAATCTATTACGTCTACGTTTCCATATCCAAAATGAATCGTTGGTTCAGAGGAAGATTGAAATCCTTTAGAGGTAAACAATTGTTTATATTGTGCGATCCCTTGATGATAAGATATCACTTTGGTTCCGATACCTAATTTATTGTGATCTTTATAATCAAACTTCAATTTTAAAAATTTGCTCTTCCCATTTGTTTTATTTCGATAAAAAGAAGCTGATGCATTAATATTATTGGTAACAATATCAAGATCTCCGTCATTATCGAAATCTGCATAGGCGCTTCCAGTTGAAGCTGATTTTTCTACTGGAAGCCAACTTGAAGATTTATCTACAAAGTTAATTTGATGATCTCCTTTAAAAATATAATTCTGCACCTCTCCAGAAGGCATAATATCCAGCGCTTCATTATCTACCAATTTAGTGCTATTTAACTTTTTCTGGATTTTTTCGTTAGAAATATATTTGATATAATCCAGGTTATTAGGTCGTTTTGGGATCCCATTAGATATAAATACGTCTTGTTCTCCATCCTGATCATAATCTGCAAATAGCGCTGACCAACTCCAATCTGTAGATCCTATACCACTTAATAATGCTGTCTCTGCAAAATAATCACCTTGATTAATTTGTAACATATTGCGTGCATATTGATAATGATATCCTAATCGATTAATCCGCATTTGTAACATATCTACCGTTTCATCACCTGCAGACGCTTTCAGGATCTCTTCGCTCTCTGGTGTCATGTCTAATGTGAGAATATCGGTATATCCATCATGATTTAAATCAGCTACATCACTACCCATGGAGAAACGACTAGTATGACCAAACTTTTCTTTCAGAGATTCGGTAAAAGTCCCATCTCCATTATTGATATAATAATAATCATCTTCGTGAAAATCATTACTCACATATATATCTGTATATCCATCATTGTTAAAATCCGAAGTTGCAACTCCTAATCCGTAACCATTGCCGCCTCCAAAAATCCCAGCAGCAGCGCTCACATCTGTAAACGTTGTTCCATCATTACGCAATAATTTATCACCACTTTCTGGATTTCTTCGATTTCTTAAAGATGCACTACCAAAAGAATTCTGCGTATGCACGGCATGATTTAGCAAATACAGATCTAAATCTCCATCATTATCATAATCAAAAAAGCTTGCCGAAGTTGTATAATTTTTAAAGTCCAATCCATATGCTGCGGCTTTTTCTGTAAATGTGTTATCACCATTATTGATAAATAATTCATTTTTTCCGCGCAAACCCTGAATCCCAACTACTGCACAAACATAAATGTCCAGATATCCGTCTCCATTAATATCGGCCATCGTAACACCAGTATTCCAATCTGAATTTCCTGCGACACCAGATGTATCTGTAATATCTTCGAATTGAAAATTTCCTTTATTGAGATAGAGTCTATTATTTTGTTGATTCGCAGTGAAAAACACATCCACTAAATCATCATTATTAATATCTCCTACCGCAACTCCCGCTCCATTATAGAAATACAAATAATCAAGAATATTTAGTTCTTCTGTCGGGTTTAGTGTATTCTGAAAGGTAACATTTGTAGTCTTCAAAGTCATCTTTTCAAAGAGGTCTCCGTCGTTTACTTCTTGTTTTTTACATCCATACAGAAGTACTAACCCTAACGTTATTATAATTATATTTTTGATCATTATTATGTAATCTACACTAAGGCTTCTTTTTATTTAATTTAAATATTTTAGGGGTCTTATCATTAATCCCTACCAACAAATATTTTTCTCCTGATGTATTCTTCATCCAGCGCATTGCCTTGACCTCATCTTCAACCAAAAACCCTGAAGCTTTAAGGTCTTTAAAACTACCATCTTTATCTCCAATAAGTACGTTTCCTCGACTAGCATCTAATCTGGAAAATTGTGGCTTAAAATTATAATTATTTCCCGCCAAAATAAGATCTATGACTCCATCATTATTTACATCTTCTGCTTCTATATCACAGATACAAGATAACTGCGTTTCCTTGGGTAGTTCTTTAATTTCGAAATTATTATTCCCTGTATTGTATGCAATGATGCTAGCAAAGTTATTCACCATCTTTACCGTTGCATTATCTAAAACTTCTTTAGAAAATAATTCATCAATAGATTTAGTAGCATATTCCGAAAACTTTAGGTTTTGTTTTTTCAATACGTTAATCTGCCCAGTAATTTCTTTTTTTAAATGTATTGGTATGTCTTTCCCATCTATTGTTTGAGTAATAATCTGTTCTACGGTTCCATTATTATCAAAATCATTAATATACATTTTAGAGGGGTATTCTTCACTACATTGATATATTGAATTTAACCCTCGATTTCCTAAGACCAGATCCACATCACCATCTTTATCTACATCTACTGGTTCTACTGTATTAAACCAACCAGAAACATTGTCTAAAGTTGTTTTTATTAAACTTAATCGACTATTATTATTGGTAAAAACTTTGGGTGACATCCATTCTCCTACGATAATTAAATCTTTCTTATGATCTCCATCAATATCTTGCCAAACTGCATCGGTAATCATACCTATGTTTTTGGCTTCTGGTATTTTGCTTGCGGTTACATCTATAAAATTACCACTACCATCATTCTCCAAAAAATAACTTTGAGGAGAAACACCATATACCCCAAGGATGCTATGACTTGCTACAAATATATCTATGTCTCCATCCTGATCATAATCATATGCCGCAAGCTTAGAAATATTAGTATTGGTAGGCTTTATTATATTTCCTCTGGAGAAATTCCCTAATCCATCATTAACATAACTTCTAACACCTGTTCTTGCTCCTTTAAAATTTCCTCCAGAGCCAATCACTAAATCTAAATCATTATCTCCATCAATATCTTCAAAAATAGCGGTTGTATCTTCAAAGAATTCTTCGGTCTCAAAAGAAGTTAAACTTAACTTCCCTGATGCGTTCTGAGTATATAATTTTCCTGTTTGATTATAAGCACCGCCAATAAAAACATCCTCATTGCCATCTCCATTAATATCTGCTATTGCCAATGCAGGACCTTCTCTAGATTGCATTTTATATATCAATCCTTCATAATCAAAATCTACATACGGATCTTCTTTGTGTTCCTCTAAAATATGTGCTACTTCTTCAAAATATTTATTATCAGATGTAGAAGTATATTGATACTTTTCATTCGCATTTTTTTGATCCAATTCGACTTGAGAATTTAACGTAATATTTTGTAATAATTCTGATTTTCCGTTGGGATATATAGCTCTAATAGAATCTACTTTTTTGGTTTTACCTAGACCTATAGTCATAATATAGTCTATCGATGATTGAAAACCTCTGGTAGGGATCAACTCTTGTCTCAAAACTTCTTTTTCGATATATATTTCGACAACACTTCCAATTGCAAAAGTGTTTTTACCTTCTCCTTTAATTTTAATTTTCAGATAATTATTCTGTTTGGTTTCGCTATTATTTTGATAGACCGCAACTGGCATATTAAAATTATTAACTATCAGGTCTAAATCTCCATCGTTATCTAAGTCACCGTATGCAGATCCATTAGAAAAAGTAGGCTCTTCGAAACCCCAATTTTTTGTTGCATCAGAAAAACTTAGGTCTCCATTATTTTTAAAAGCGTAATTAGATATTGGAGTAGATGGCATTTTATTAATAATGGAATCTACTTCTTCTTTCTTGCCTGTTAAAGTCATTTTCTGAATGATATCATTTGCAAAAAAGTTCATAAAATCCTGATCTGTAAGATCATGATAAATTCCGTTACTGACATAAATATCACGATATCCATCATTATCCATATCGAATAATAATGCACCCCAACTCCAATCTGTTTTTGCTACACCACTATAAAAAGCAATTTCAGAAAATGTATTATCCCCGTTATTGAGCTGAAGCGAATTTTGCATATACTGATTATAAAAATCTCTGCTTTTCTTTAACTGATACACATCATAGCTTTCAAAAGAACTGGTTTCTTTTAATCGTTGATCTCCTTCAGGTAGCATATCTGTCACGAAAATTTCAGGATATCCATCGTTATTAATATCTGCCATATCTGCACCCATCGAAGAGATACTCAAGTGTTTTACCCAATCTTTTATTTCTTCATTAAATGTCCCATCTCCTTGATTAACATATAAATAATCTCTCTCATAAAAATCATTAGATACATAAATATCTGGTAATAAATCTTTATTCACATCTCCAATAGTGACTCCTAGTCCAAACCCAATAAGACTACCAAATATTCCTGCGGTTTCACTAACATCAGTAAATACTCCGTTATCATTTCTAAGCAATTTATCTCCACCTCCTTTTAGGATTTCTGGGATATCCCAATCCTTTGCTCTAAGGTTGCGTTTGTTTACATATCCCAAACTGCTTACTGGAATAAAACTATTATTAAGAATATACACATCTAAATCTCCGTCTGCATCATAATCAAAAAATGCAGCGTGTGTGGTAAATCCGCTATCTGCAAGGTTATATTCTACAGCTTTTTCTGTAAATGTTAGGTCTCCATTATTTATAAAAAGTTCATTTTTTTGATCATCGCCTTCTACATTACCAGCATTACACACATAAATATCTAATAATCCGTCTGCATTAATATCCACCATAGCTACTCCTGTTGACCACGAATTTTTTCCAACGGTTTTTGATTTTTTTGAAATATCTTCAAATTCAAAATTCCCTTTATTGAGGTATAACTTATTTTCTCCTCTATTAGCGGTTAAATAAATATCTGGTAAACCATCATTATTAATATCACCAATAGCTACTCCTCCTCCATTATAAAAATTTCTATAAGTAAAAATATTGAAGTTCTTCTCGTTATTAACCTGATTAATAAAATCGATATTGGTAGTTTCTGATCTCATTTTGGTGAATAACGTATTCTCGTTTATTATCACTTCTTCTTGTGAATTTTCTTTCACACAGGAAACAAGTGTTAGCAATGCAATGCAACTATATAAGAACTTATTCATGTTACTTTTTTATTTTTTTAACTAGTTGGACACTATCGTTATTAATCCCAAACAGCAAGTATTCTTCTTCCTTAATCTTGATTTTTTTTATTGATCGAACTGCTCCTTTGATATCTAATCTAATATCTTCGGAACTCTTAAAACTCCCAGCACCATCATTTAACAATATTGTGCCGTATGATGCATCCAATCTACTTAATTGAGTGCTAATCTCATAAGTATTTCCTGCAAGTATAATATCTGGATATGTATCATCATTTATATCATGAACTAATATATCATGAGTAGAGGATATTTGAGCTCTCCAAGGCAAATCGTGTGCAATAAAATTAAGACCTCCTTGATTTTCGAAATAGGTAGTTTTAAGCGTAAATACTTGTTTTTTTTCTGCATTCTCAATTTTTTCTTCAGTAAAATAATCCTTAAAATCAGCTTCAGAAAAAGCTTTATATGACAAGTATTTCTTATTAAGATAAGGTATTTGTTTTGTTAACTCATCCTTAGTAGCAATTGGTGTTTCTCTACCTTGATAAAAGTACGTTACTATAGGATCTACTTTTCCATTATCATCAAAATCATTTAAATACAACTGTATTGGTTCTTCTTCTGAAGCTTTCAAACGACTATTAAGCCCCCAATTGCCTGCAATGATATCTTTATCTCCATCATTATCCATATCATACACCGCAATGCAGTTCCACCAGCCATTGGTTTTTTCTAAAGAAGATATATACTTCTTTTTAAAATTACCTTTCTGATCATTCATGAGGATGGTAATTGGCATATAATGCCCCGTTATTATTAAATCCTGATAGTCATCATCATCAATATCTGTAAACTTAGCATCATATACTTGTCCTATTTCATATAGTTCTGCGGCTGCGTTTAAGGTAATTTCTCTAAAATTGCCTTTACCGTCATTTTCAAAAAGATAATTCTTTGGAGTTGCTCCATAGACACCTGCTTTACTATTACTTCCGATAAAAACATCCATATCGCCGTCATTATCAATGTCGGCAGTCTTTATAACAGATGCATTGATTAAGATTTCGGGAAAAGGTACTTTATTGAGTCTAAAGTTTCCATTATCATTGATAAATAGTTTTGGACTACTTTGATATCCAGAATAGTTTTCATTCCCTCCATAAATGGTAATCAAATCCAGGTCTCCATCTAAATCTGCATCAAAAAAATGCTGATCTATATCTTCGAATTTCTTATCCAGTTTTATTTCTGGTTGTTCATTTTCAATAAAATCTCCTGATGCTTGTTGCAAAAATAAAGTTCCTGCTCTAAATCTTCCTCCTGGAATAAAAACATCTTCTAATCCATCCTGATTTATATCTTTTACAGATAAGTGAGGCCCTTCATTGGAGTTTGCATAAGGTGCTAAAGGTTCTATACTAAAGTCTTTAGTTTCGTAATCCTGATGTTTAAACTTGATACTTGATTTCTTATGTTCCAAATAGTTCGGAGATGTACTCTTACCAATCAAAGAATGATTAGTTTTGTTTTTACTTAATGAAATTGAAGTATTGACTTGAATATTTTTATGAATAGATTTACTTCCATCTGGCCAGTTTACTTGTATAGAATCAATACTGTTATGCTTTCCTAATCCAAAATGCAATACAGGAGTAACAGAAGACAAATATCCTCTTGTTGCATGTACTTCGGAAATTTGGATATCATCAGAAGTAAAAACGGTTGCTTTAGCTCCAATAGCATTCAGGTTGCCTTTTGATCCTTTCAACTTTAGTTTTAAGTAATTATTATTTCCTTGTAATTTATCTGAATGATTTTGATATACAAAAGCATTCTGGTTAATATTATTTGTTATGATATCCAAGTCACCATCATTATCTAAATCCGCATAGACAGCGCCATTACTATATGTTGGTGTGTTTTTTGCCCAGCTATCCGAAACATCCTCAAATGTTAAATCTCCACTATTACGATAAAAATAATTTGCTGTTTTTTTATCTGGCAATTCACCAATCAATGCTAAATCTTCTTTAGTCATACCTTGATCAATACGTCTCTGGATATTATCATTAGCGATAAAACTAATGAAATCCATATCATTGGTAGCCCCTTTAATCCCATTAGAAATAAAAATATCTTTAAACCCATCGTTATCATAATCCGCTACCAGAGGAGCCCAACTCCATTCTGTAGCTGCAATGCCCGAAAAGAACGCAATCTCACTAAAATTACCATTACCACGGTTTAATTGTAAAGCATTCTGCATATACTGTGGTTGATACCCATTTTTAAGATATTGATTGTAAATCGTAAATCCATATTCTGTTCCTGACGATTTATAGGTAGATAGTTCTTCTGGTAGCATATCTAATGCTATTATATCTGTATGACCATCATTATTAATATCTGCTATATCTGTTCCCATAGAAAAATGAGAAGTATGTTGAATATTTTTTTGGTTAGACGTAATTACTTCTTCAAATGTTCCATCTTGTTGATTTATGTACAAATAATCATTCTCAAAAAAATCATTTCCAACATAAATATCAGGAAATCCATCATTATTAATATCACTTATAGAAACCCCTAAACCATATCCAATAGCTCCTTGAAAAATTCCTGCTTCATTAGAGACATCTTTATATTTACCACTATCATTTCTATATAACCTATCTCCCGAAAGTGAGTCTATTTGTGTTCGTTTTGCTCCTCTTCCGTAGGTTCGGTTAGGATGTACTGAATGATTTAAGAGATACATATCCAGATCACCATCTAGATCATAATCAAAAAAACTTGCTTGTGTAGAAAAACTAGATATATCCAAATTATATGCGGATGCTTCTTCTTTAAAAAATGGAATACTATCTTTATTGATTCCTTGATTTACGAATAGCTTATTCCTTCCTTTTATACCTCTATAATTACCCACTTTACAAACATAAATATCTTGTAAACCGTCATTATTTATATCAACTATAGAAACACCTGTAGACCAACCTTCTTGGTCCTTAATAAGATCAGAAGTAGCCTCATTAAATTTAAGATTCTTTTGATTTATATATAATTGATTTTCATTCTGATTAGAAACAAAATAGATATCTTCCCAACCATCATTATTAAAGTCGCCCACTCCAACACCAGCTCCATTATAATAATAGAGATAGGTAAGAATATTCAGATCTGGTGTATCCTTTAATTCATTTTTAAAATAAACACCTGAATCTCTATCATCTAACACCTCAAAAAAATAGGCTTTCTTCTCATTTTTACAAGAAATAAAAAGGATAAGAAAGAATATATATATATTAATATTTTTAAAATAGTTAATCAATGGTGACGAGTGTGTTAAAATATTTTAATTAGCAGAGCCCTTCATTACTGAAGGGCTCTGCTCTAACAAATCTTAGCATTTCAATATGTTAGTAACCAGGGTTTTGCGTTAAATTAGGATTTGAAATAAGTGCCCCAGATGGAATTGGGAACAAAGCCCTAAATTCTTCTGTGCTACTCTTCAAGCCCCATGTTTCTGCAAATTTACCGAAACGAATTTGATCATTACGTCTCCAGAATTCTTTATATAATTCTCGACCTCTTTCATCCAACAAATCTTGTTCTGTTAAGGTAGTAATTGGATTAGCTGCATTTCTTATGGTTCTAAGATCATTAATTAATGTTAATGGGTCATCACCAGAAGTTCCTCCTCTAAAAATTGCTTCGACTTTCATCAAATGAGCATCTGCATATCTAAATACAATTTCATGATTTGCAAAAGCTCCATTTTCAGGGTGATATTTTATCGTACGAATTCCTGTACGTTCATTATTTCCTAATAAACCGGGGAAATCTCTAGTAAATTCTAATGGTTGCCCTGGTCTATCTGTAAGCATGTTTCCGCTTGCATCATATTGCTGTCCTACTAGGAATCCAAACCCAATACCCAAATTAGATCCATCTGTTGGTACAAACCCTCTTCTTTCTTCTTGACCACTTCCTGGTACGTTGGTGTTAGGATCTCCTTCAAAAAGATCATAAAACTCAGCTAGCGTAGACCAACCATTCCAACCTCCTCCTCCATTATCTGGAGAGTTTTGATTATAGTGTAATCCATTCCACATTCTGTTTCCTACACTTGTTTCTGCAAACAAAATAGTTTCGGTATCTACATCAGAAGTGAATATTCCAAAATAACCTGCTTGTAGTGCAAAACCATCAGCAGTAATTGCATCTACTGCTTCAACAACCGATGTCATATCTGCAGCGGCAGGAGTTCCTGATCCGTTGTAAATATGTTTATTTAAAAGCACCTTAGCCAGCAAATAATTTCCAGCAGCTCTAGACGCTCTATTGGTTGATGCACTTGGTCCTACAACAGGCAAGTCTGGAATAGCTTCGTTAAGATCTGTTACCACAAAATCTAAAGCCTCAGCCCTTGTAAAAACTCTAGGGTCGATTTCTGGTCCTTCATCTGGCTCTCTAAATGGCACTTGACCATACATATCCATGATCCAAAACATACTAAAAGCTCTTAAAAACTTAGCTTGTGCTAATTGTCCAGCATCAGCACCACTTCTAGAATCAATTATTTCTGTTGTATTAAATATGTTTGTATTTAGGTTATTCCAGTTATTTAATACAAATGGGTGAATCGCACTCCACGTATGTTCATGTAAATTTCTCCATAATCCATTATCACCCCAATCGGTTCCTCTTGTGGGCACTAATAATTCATCGGATGTAACTTCATTCAAAGCATATAAATCTGCTTGATTACCTATCTGACCGTTAAGAGCATTGTATACATTAGTAATCGCTGCATCAACATCTCCAACACCAGAGAATTCACCTGTTAGATTCTCAATCACCGAGTCGGTTGGTTCTATTTCCAAATCCGTACAAGAGATTACTAGCATCATCGACATTAATGTCAATAATCCGAATTTAAATTTCTTTTCTTTCATAATCTTATTTTTTAAAACGTTGCACTAAGTCCAAATGTATATGTTCTCGGTCTTGGGAAAGCCGTATAATCTATCCCAGCCGTTGGTATTCCGTTAAGAGGTGCACTTACGTTAACCTCAGGATCTAATCCACTATAGTCTGTAATTACGAAAAGATTTTGTCCTGTTGCAAATAAACGAAGTGTTTTAAACAATCCATCTCCAGATACTGGCCAATTATAACCCAATGATGCACTCTGTAATCTTAGGAAATCTCCTTTTTCTAAGAAACGTGTAGAGACATCTGGCGCATTTGAAGCAGCTTCTCCATTAGTTAAAACATCTGTAGTCACATTTCTACCTCCATTTATACTACCTGCAGTAAAAAATGCATTGGCAGTATTATTATAAATATAATGTCCGTATTGACCTGCAAAAAACAAGGATGCATCCCAATTTTTATAATCGAAACTTGTAGAAATACCTAAGTTGATATCTGGTAAAGCACTTTTACCCACAAATTCCTGAACATCTCCATTAGGATAAATCGATTGACCATTAGCATCAAATCCTGCAAACTCTCTTAAGTAATAAGAAAACAATGGTTGATCTTCTGCTAATAACTGTGCAAAAGCTCCTGTTAATCCTTGACCACTTATTTGTCCTGACTGAATCTGACCACTAAAGTTTTGAAGTTCATTTTTGTTATAAGCAATATTAAATCCAAAATTCCAGTTTAGATCTTCTTGCTGAATTATATCATAATTAATTCCAAATTCTATACCTTGGTTAATTACATTCCCATCAATATTGGTAAAATTAAAAGGCTGTGGTGTTGGCTGTGCATTTGCGGCACTTAACAATAAGTCTTTAGTATCCTTATGATATACATCAATAGTACCTGTTAAACGATCTCCAAAGAAACCGAAATCTATACCAATATTTGCTTGACTAGTTTCTTCCCATTTTAAGTCATCGTTCACAAACGAAACTTGACTTGTTCCTGGAGCGTTAATATCACCTCCATTGGATATTCCACCACCTCCAAATCTACGTCGGATAGTAAAATTACCAAAACCAAGTCCATCTTGATTACCAGTAATACCATACCCAAGTCTTAGCTTAAGTGTAGAAAAAGCATCTCCTATAAAATCTTCTTGATCTAATTTCCAGGCAAATGCTCCTGATGGAAAATACCCATACGTATTATTTGGTCCAAATCTAGAAGAACCATCTGCACGTAAGGTAGCTGTTAAAATATATTTCTCTGATATTGTATAAATACCTCTCACAAAAAAGGATTGTAACTCATCTGTAAAATCAAAGGTATCTCCAAATATAGATGTTAGCGGAATCGCAGGAGCATTTAAAACTTCTCCCTGAACAATATCTGGAAACAATCTATTTACAAAAGATCCATTTGGCGCTACACCATATTGCTGAAACGATCCAACAATAGAATTTTCAATTGCATTTGCAGAGTTCTCAAGATTTTCTCCCATTTGATTTAAATCGGTTGTACCAAATCCAAATCCTTGTATATTTCTACCACTTCTAGCAAACTCCTGGTAAGAAAAACCAGCTAATGCAGAAAGCTTAGAATTACTAAATTCCTTCTCATAATTTAGTGTTATTTCTAATAATTGGTTTTCTACATCTATATCATTAAGAGTACCTCTACCATTTCCTGGAGTACCATTGTTTAATCCTGTAATATTACCAGATAACACACTTATAGCAGTAGACTCAGAATTATCATATCCTAAATTGACTTTAGCACTTAATTCTGATGTGATATCATAATTAGCAGAAAAATTGATTAAATATCTATTTGTCTTAGTTTCATTCTGGCTAAAATTAAGTAATGCTAACGGATTAAGGTTAGATCCTCCTGGGTCAAAATTAGTGTCGGCTGGCCAAGTTGGATTAGCAGAATATGCTGCTCCTAATAAATCCCCTTGAAATCCTGCATTATTACTAATTGGGGGTGCTTCATCATTTACTCTTGATATCGTACCTTGTAAATTCAATTTCAATTTATTGTTAAAAAACCTTTGGGTAGCATTAATTCGCCCAGTTATTCTTTCTAACGAACTTTTCTTTACAACTCCAAATTGTTTTCCGTATCCAAAAGAAGCTCTTACATTTCCTTTCTCATAGTTATGAGAATATGATAAACTGTGGTTATGAGATTCTGCTTGTCTTGTTACTTCATCTTGCCAATCCGTATTCGCTCCAAAATCTTGAGCTGCAACATTACCTCCAAATTGGTTGATAGCGGCCAAATATTGATCTCTATTTAATAAATCAAATTCTTCTGCTGGTTTTGAAATACTAATTGAAGAAGAATACTCAAAAAGTCCTTTTGGAGCTCCTCTACCAGCTTTAGTTGTAATAATAACTACTCCATTAGCTCCTCTAGATCCATATATTGCAGTTGCAGAAGCATCTTTAAGAATACTTACACTTTCAATATCATTAGGATTAATAAAGTTTAATGGATTTCTTGCAGAACTTGTCCCGATACCTAAATCACTACCTCCTGCAGCTGTATCATCACCTGCTAATGGGACACCGTCTACTACAAATAGTGGATTATTATTTGATCGAACAGAAGTAGTACCTCTAATTCTAAGCGCTACTCCAGCTCCTGGTTCACCACTGGCTTGAGTGATTTGTACACCCGCAGTTTTACCTTGAATTAGTTGTTCAGGAGAGACAATAGATCCTTGATTAAAATCTTCAGAACTTACCACGGCAACAGCACCAGTAGCATCTTTTACTGATTGAGTACCATATCCGATTACTACTACAGCTTCTAATTCTGCGGCATTTTCTATCATAGTAACATTGATAGAGGTTCGACCATTAACCGCAACTTCCTGAGTCTCGAAACCTACGTAACTGAAAACCAAAACCGCATCTTGTGCAACATTGCCAATCGTGTAGTTTCCATCAAAATCAGAAACCGCCCCATTTGCCGTTCCTTTTACAAGTACATTTACCCCTGGTATTGGTCCATTCGCATCAGAAATCAGCCCTGTAACCGTGATTTGTGCAAACATCATATTCCCCGAGATAAATACTAAAAGAAACATGAGTTTTTTAAGTATCATACTTTTCATAATTTAGAGTTTGATTAAATTTAAAATATTTAGTTGTTAATTATTATTTTTACGTTAAACTTATTTCCTATTAAATAAGTAATCAGGGGCGTCTTAGTCATACTTAGAACAATCGACATATTAGTAACTACAAATAAATATTTGAAAATCGTTACAATTTAAGATGCCCCTACATTACCTTTTTAAAGAAGTTTCTATCAGAAAAACTCCTTCGCTAACAAACAAAAACTAATTTCACTTTCTACTTGATTCATATTTGTTGTGTCTTGATTTTATCCTAAATCCAGTACTACTCCTTGATATGGTTCTAGAGTAATTCTATTATTTTCTATCTCTAAACCCTTATAATTATTAACCAAAATATTTACCTCATTCAGGTTCTCATTATACTCAAAATGTCCTTTTAAGCTTTCAAAGTTTAGTATTACCATAATTTTTTCTTCTCCCAATGTCTTTTTATAAATATATAAGCTAGGGTTATTGAATTCTATCTCTTCAAAATCTCCATATACAAAAACATCATGATCCTTTCTTACTTTTAATATTTGTCTATAAAAATTAAGAATTGAATCTGGGTCATTCTCCTGGTTTTTAACATTAATAGTAGTGTGATTTGGATTTACTTTCAACCATGGTTCTTGTATAGAAAACCCTCCATTTATTTCATCACTCCATTGCACAGGTGTTCTTGCATTATCGCGACCTTCTTTATTGATCATCTCTAATGCTAACTCTTTTGAGTACTTATTGGTCTTCAAATTCTCTTTATAAAAGTTTAGAGATTGTATATCCCTTACTTCATCTATCGACTGTAGGGTTATATTAGTCATTCCAATCTCATCTCCTTGATAAATATTTAATGTACCGTTCTGAGTTGACATCATTGTCATTAACATCTTAGATGACTCTAAATAATATTTTTTATCATCTCCAAATCTAGATATCATACGAGCAAAATCATGATTCCCCATTGCATTAGCTATCCAACCAGTTCCATGAATAGCATCTCTCCATTTTTTAAATATGTGTTTGATCTGAATAAGATCAAATGGCGAAACTTCTTCGAATTTCCCATTTACAATAGTACATTCCAGAATATCGAAATGATACAACATATCTAATTCTTTTCTGTCTTCATCTACATAAAGCCCTGCATTAGATTCATTAATCCCAACACCTTCTGCCAATGAAAAAGCATCGTATTTGCTTATCACTTTTTCATTCATCTCGTTAAGGTATTTATGAACTGTAGGTCCATTAGCATATACATCTTCTATAATCTTCCTAAAGCCCACATTTGGTGCATCAGGATATCCAATTCGTTTTGAAATCAAAGGAATTACATCCATTCTAAAGCCATCTACTCCTTTATCCAACCAAAATCTCATTGCATTATATATTTCTTCTCTAACCTTAGGGTTCTCCCAATTCAAGTCTGGTTGTTTTCTTGTAAAAAGATGTAAATAATACTCTCCTGTTACTTCGTCAAACTCCCAAGCACTTCCTCCAAAAAAAGACATCCAATTATTAGGAGGTCCTCCATCAGCTGCTGGTTTTCTCCAATGAAAATAATCCCTATAAGGGTTTTCTTTAGATTTCTTAGCCTCTTCAAACCAATTATGCTCATCAGAACAATGATTCGCCACCAAGTCCAATATCAACCTCATTCCTCTTTTATGAGTTTCCTTCAGCAATTCATCAAAATCTTCCATTGTCCCAAATTCAGGCATTATAGAACAATAGTCACTTATATCATATCCATTATCATCATTTGGCGAACTAAAAATCGGGCTCAGCCAGATAATATCTATATGTAAACTTTTTATATAGTCTAACTTTTCTATAATACCTCGTATATCTCCAATACCATCGTTGTTACTGTCATTAAAACTTCGAGGGTATATTTGATAAATCGTTCCTTTTTTAAACCAAGTAAGCTTCACTCAATATCTATTTAATTTTAACAATAATTCAGTCCTATTTATAAAAGGGTTCAGATATTATTTAAAGTTCAGTTATTGATATCTTTTTCTTAAAAATCAATCGAAACATCAATTTTCTATAAAAACAGTTAAAATACTTTAGTATCAATACTTTTATGGTTCATTTTTTATCAAAACTACAACATAATTTAAATAGAATTTTGAATACCTAAATCTTTACATTACCTATACAATCTAAACATTTTAGTTTTTTAAAACATTTAAAATATTGATTATCAATATTTTAGATTAACTTAAGACAATATGAAATAAAACAGAAAAGAAAGAAAGTAAACGATTAAGTATAGATTTTATATAGACATAAACTTTACATATTTCTATACAATAATGAAAAAACAACCAATAAACTTCTTATCAAACTATATTTCAATTTCTTAAAAAAACAAATGTCATAACATTATTTATCCTAAATTAGCGTAGGTGTTTCAAATCAAAGTTTGAATCTTTTATTTTGGGAAAGGTTTTACAAAACATATTGTTTCGTAAACTCTGGGGCTATTAGTTTTTAATGTTATTACAAATTACATAACAAATAGCCTTCTAGGAAAGTAAATCTTCCACTAAAAATAATACAAACGTTTGTATTATTGTTTTTTTAGTAAAATTAACGATTCATTGATAATTTTTTAATATTTATTTTAATGGGTTTTAAAAAAAGAAGGGTAAAGCTTGAGGATATTGCAAGAAAACTTAACATTTCTATTGCAACTGTATCAAGAGCTTTAGATGAAAATCCCAGAGTAAAACAAAGTACTAGAGAAAAGGTTTTTAAAATGGCCAAAACGATGGGATATATGCCTAATCAAATTGCAAAAAGCCTTAGTTCTGGGAAAACGAATATTATTGGTGTCCTCATTCCAAGATATGATGAACCTTTTTTTATTGAAGTATGCAGAGGAATTGATCAATATGCTAGAAATTACAATTATAAAATATTAATAAGTTCTTCTAGAAACTCATATGAGTTTGAAAAAGAAAACCTGATTTCTTTTGAAAGAGGTTTGGTAGACGGTATTATTCTCTCTCCAACACATGAAACCGAAAATGTTGCTCATCTAAATAGCTTAATTAATAAAGGAATCCCAATGGTTTTATTTGATAATATCAGAGAAGAGGTATCGGGTGCAGATCATGTAATGATTGATGATGAAAAAGCAACTTTTTCGGCTGTAGAATTTTTGATTAAAAAAGGAAAGAAAAAAATTGCCTTTATTGGAGGAATTAAACAAAAGAAGGTGTTCCAGGATAGATACAAAGGATATATTACTGCACTCGAGCATTACAATGTTCCCAAATATGAAGAATTAATTTTGCATTGTAATTCATTGGAACGCGAGTATGAAGATAAAGAAATTCTACAGTTTTTTAAGCATTTAACCGTTGAACCAGATGCTGTTTTTGCCTGTACTGATAATTATGGTTTACTAACAATGAAGACTTTGTTAAAAACAGGTAGAAAAATACCCGAAGAAGTTTCTGTAATTGGTTTCGGTGATTTAGGATTAGGTGAAGTATTTGTTCCTACATTAACATGTATATCACAACCTAGTTTTGAAATGGGTCAAAAAGCCGCAGAACTTCTAATCTCTCAGCTTAATGAACCAGATGAAGTGGACCACAAAAAAAGTATCATTAAACTTAAAACTAAATTAATACAACGAGAAAGCACCTAAATAACTTATTATTTTGCAATAGAAAACATTAGCATTTTAATAAAGAATCTTAGGTTATATCAAAAAATCATTAATACAAACGGTTGTATTATTTAAATGGTTTATCCCGCTTCAATTTTTCTTAATTGTTTAGTAAATTGTATGTAAAACATTTGTTTTTAAACACATACAACGCCACTTGTTCAAATTATCTTGTTATGATATTAAAATTTGCTAAACCTTATCGCCTCTTAGTTTCATTCATTCTCTTTTCGCTTACTATTGGATATGCACAAAATGATGGTTGGACGATAACCACCACAGATGATCAAAATTATACTGGTATTGTTTCGGCAAATGGTAGAATTGGTATTTTGCCCTCTTCTAATCTTTTCGAAACCGACAAAATAATTCTTAACAATGTTTATGACAAAGAATCTGTATTAGGAGTTAGCAGGATACTTTTAGGGATGAACTTTGGAAATCTTGATATCTATATCAATGGTACAAAATTAAGCAACAATAATATCAGTAACTGGAGACAAACACTGAATATGAAGGATGCCAGTTTTACTACCAGTTTTACATACAATTCTATTGCCGAAATTTCTTATACTATATATGCGCTCAGAAATGTTCCTTTTTCAGGATATATCGATTTTGAAATAAAGGCGTCCGAAGATATCAAGATTAAAGCCACAGGAAAAATCCAAACGCCTACAGAATATAAAACTCCCATAAGTACTTATAGAATATTAAAGGATGCAGAGACCACTATGCCTATTCTACAAACGGTTGCAAAAAGTAGACTAGGCAGACATACGGTTGGCACCTCTGCCACCTTTATTTGGCATGATATCAATTCAGGAAAAGAAGATCAAAGACCTGAATTAATCCACAACAAGGTATCAGAATACGATAATCAATTATCATTCGAAAAAAAAGTCTTAAAAGGTCAACATTATAGGTTTGCCTGGACAGCAGCTCAGTGTTCAACACAGGACTTTTTTGATCCACAAACAGAAAGCGAACGTTTTGTTATTTTTAATTTGTTAACTCCTAAAAAAGATTTATTAGCCCAACATAAAGGTTTATGGGAAAATCTATGGGAAGGTGATGTTATAATTGAAGGAGATCTTCAATCGCAATTAGATATACGGTTAGCACTATACCATCTTTATGCGTTTTCAAGAGCTGACTCTAATCTCAGTATTGCTCCAATGGGATTAAGTTCTCAAGGCTATAATGGGCATATTTTCTGGGACACTGAACTCTGGATGTATCCTCCATTATTAGTACTAAATCAGGATATTGCACGTGCTCTTGTTAACTATAGATCAAATCGATTAGATCAAGCCAAGAGAAAAGCTATTAATTTTGGATATAAAGGCGCAATGTTTCCTTGGGAAAGTGATGACACAGGAGAAGAAGCTACACCTGCTTGGGCATTAACAGGAACATTCGAACATCATATTACAGCAGATATTGGTATCGCTTTCTGGAATTATTATAGAGTAACCAAAGACAAAACATGGCTTCAAGAACGTGGTTACCCTCTTCTAAAAGAAGTCGCAGATTATTGGGTGAGCCGTTCTACTAAAAATACTGATGGATCTTATTCTATAAAAAATGTAGTGGGTGCTAATGAGTTTGCATCCAATGTGGATGATAATGCTTTTACAAATGGAGCCGCCATTACTTGTTTACGATATGCTGTTCTTGCTGCTATTGAAATAGGAGAAACACCCAATGATATTTGGAAACAAGTAGCTAATAAAATAACGATTCATCAATTTGAAGATGGCACCACCAAGGAACATAAAGAATATCAAGGTGCTAGGATAAAACAAGCAGATGTAAATTTGCTAGCCTACCCACTTGATATTGTTACTAACAGAGAAACGATCCTTAAGGACTTATCTTATTATGAACCTAAACTTGCCGAAGAAGGTCCAGCAATGGCGCAAAGCATCTTTGCCATTATTTATGCTCGATTAGGAGATCCTGAAAACGCATTCAGACTTTTTAAGAGAAGCTATGAACCAAATAAGAGACCTCCTTTTGGTGCCTTAGCTGAAGCTGCCAATAGCAACAATCCTTATTTTGCAACTGGAGCAGGAGGAATGTTACAAACCGTTATTTTTGGATTTGGAGGATTACACCTTACGGATCAAGGAATCGTTCAAAAAAAACCAATATTACCATCAGCTTGGAAAAAGTTAACGATTACTGGAGTAGGCGTTGAAAAAAAGACATATGTAATAGAATAATACTAATTTGTCGAATCTCTTAATATCAAAGATGTCTTTACAATTTCTGTAGTTGGCTGATATTTCTCCTCTGATGTGCTTTCTAATCTATCTAGCAACATTCTAGCGGCTTTGGCTCCTAAGTCTTCTGCATGTTGTGAAACTGTACTTAATTTAGGATATGAATGTTTGGATAACAAACCATCTGTAAAACCAATCACAGAAATTTCTTTTGGTATTTTATATCCAAGTTTGTTAGACATATTAATTGCTACGGCCGCAGCAGTTTCGTCTAAACCAAGAACCGCATCAATCTTATTCTTTTTAAGAAATGATTCTATTTCTTTTTCTTCTGTTTCTACATTAGTTATTGGCAATTCTATTAAACTTACTTCTTCATGAGCTGAAACTACCTCACGAGCTCCTTCAATTCTTAATTTTCCAACACTTAAATCAAAAATTGTAGAAATTACTGCTATTTTTTTACATCCAGTTTTGATTAAATGTTGAATCGCTGTTTTTGAAGCATGTTTATCATCTACAATTACCTTATCACAATCTATCTCTTCACTAACTCGATCAAACATCACAATCGGAACATTATCTCTCTTTAATTCTTTAAAATGATCTAATTTATTAAGCACTTGTGTTTCTTGACTTAAAGCCAAAATAAAACCATCTACACTACTGTAGTTAAGCATTTCTACATACTCTACTTCTTTTTGGTACGATTCATTAGTAATACAGGTAACTATTTTATATCCCTTTTGCGAAGCCTCTTGTTCTATCCCAAATAAAACTTTAGCAAAGAAATGATTAAGGATTTCTGGCAGTAAAACACCGATGGTATTAGTCTTATTGCTTTTTAAACTTACTGCTAATGCATTAGGTTTATAATTATAGAAGTTGGCAAGTTCATGAACTCTATTAATTGTTTTTTCACTGATTTCAGAATCGTTTTTTAATGATTTAGAAACGGTAGAAATAGACAAATTTAGCTCTTTTGCCAACTGTTTAAGCGTAACCTTTTTCCTCATGACCTCGATATTAGGAATTCCTTATTTAAGACTTATAAGAATATTAGTCAAATTATCTTTGGAGCCTAAATTAAGCTTTTTTCTTAATCTATGCCTGCTAACGTCCACACTTTGTGAACTTATTCCTAATAAAGGGGCTATTTCTTTTGAAGATAAATTCATTTTCAGATATGCGCATAACCTTAAATCCTTTGAGGTAAGATTTGGATAATTTTTAGAAAGCTTCTCATAAAATTCCTGATGTGATTTATCAAAATTAATTTCAAACAGTTTGCTTTCTTTATCTGTAATATAATACTCTACAAGCCGTACCAATTCATTATAACTATTGGTCGGTAATTTCTGAGGAGAAGCATCTTGCACTTTAATAATCTTATCTCTTATTTTCTTAAGGATCTTGTTTTTATTAAGATTTACATATGCAATTTGAGTAAGTTCTCTGCTTTTTGCTTTTATTTCATCTTGTAATTTAGAATTATTAAGCTCAATAATTTTATGTTCTTGTTCTAATTTATGCGCCTTGTGTTCTTCTTCTTGTTTTTGAAGCTTTTCCGCTTTTTGTTCAAGCAAAATACGTTCTTGCTTTTTCATTTTATATCTATTAATTCCAACCATTAAAACAATCAATGACAGGAAAAGCAATAAATATAACAGGTATGCCCAGTGTGTTCTGTAAATTGGTGGTTTTATGATAAAATCAAAAGAAGACTCTCTATATCCACCATTATATTTTGCTCTAACATTAAAAGTATAAGATGCTTCTTTGAGATTAAATAAAGTTTGTTCTGTTGCTGTTGTCCATGCACTCCAATCTCCTTCATTTAAATTCGTCTGATATTCTATTTCTTCTCCATAAATAGGTAATGCATAGTTTATTTTAAGATCATTATCCGAAAACGGTATTTCAGCACTCATTGCATAAGATTTACCGCTATTTACAGAAACAAAATTTCTAATCAAGACTTCACTTCTAATACTTTCGGAAATTGTCTTACTATCTTTAGAATACATTGCAAACCCATTAAAAACTGGAATAATTTCATTCTGCCCATTTAATGAAAAGACATTTAGAACATCGGGAACCATCTGATCCTCAAGTTCATGAAGAACCGTAATTCCTTCTTTATCTTCCACAACTATTTTCTCATTATCAAGATACCAGGTTTCATCATCTTTTTTAAATATTCTAGGAGCATACCCTCTATTTTCTCCTATTTCAACCTTCGTAAAAGTGTCATTCTTCTTATCGTACGTATAGGAATTGAAATTCGAAGTTATTACAATTTCATTTTCTATTTTTGAAAGTGATAATCGTTCTTTCCCAAAATCAGTTATAGGATAAAAAGCTTCATTTTTTAGTTCTTTATTAGCGTAATCCAAACTAAATCTAAACACTCCTTCTGAACGCAGTGCAACCCATACATTATTATCTTCATCGATTTCGAGATATCTTCCTGATTTTTCAAACCCCTTTAATTTATAACCTTCCCAAGAATCTTGATTTTTTTCGTATAAAGAAATTCCGTTATAATTTCCAGAAATCACAACATCATTTCCCTTTTTCATCTTGAAATTTCTAAAATTCCACGCTCCAAGGTCTTCTCCCATTCGCGTTAAATTCTTTCCATCTACCGCATATGCTCCTTTATCGTGTCCAACATAAATCTTGTCTTCTACCTTTTCGATATTCCATACTTGACCGTTAATTAGCAGTTCGAATTCTTTAGTAGTATCGGATGTAGTATTATCTGTAATATACAACCCTTGATTGGTTCCTAAATATGATACATCCTGCTCTTTTACTACAGCATACGTAGTTCCTAATTCTCCATAATAATCATAGAAATATTTTAGCGGAGAATTCAATTTCACATGATCAACTCCATAATCTAACGCAAGCCAAAGATTATCTTCGTCATCCTGATATATTGAAAGAATTGTATTATTCTGAAGGCCATTTTGCTTATTAATATTCTCGATATCACCTGTAGCAAGATTAAGAATATAAAGTCCATTAGATACAGTACCTAATGCGATTCTATTATCCTTAAGTTTTACAAAGGAAAATATCTGAGCTTTTTTCAATTCGTCTAATACTGGAAATGTAATTGGTATGAGTTGATTATCAATAAACTTATATAATCCTTTTGTATCTGTGATGATGATTAGATCTTCCTGAATCTTAGTAACTCCAATAATATTCTCATTAAGTTTTGGATCACTTATAATTGGGATTAAATTAGTTTCGCTTAACTTAAAAACACCATACTTAAGGTCGTTTACATAAATATGCTCATCGATTTTATAACTCCATTTAAATCGATAAGGTGCTGGTATTTTAGTAATTATATTGTCTTGATTAACATATAGATTCCTGAAGGTTTGAAAAATAATTTCATCATTCACATAATGGGTTCTCCAATACTCTTCTATATCAGCTGCAACGTCTTTTTTATTATTACGCAGTGGTAAGACATTATAGTCTCCATAACCGTTTTTAATTAATAATCCATGATGACCATCCGCGCCAAAATATATAGAATCCTTATTCTTAACAAAAAGACTTCTATTTACCATCTCTGGATTAGTAATCACTGATTCCCATCCAGTTCCATCAAAAGTTAAGACATGACGCCCATTAGCAATATAAATTAAGCCATTTCCGTCTTGTTTGATGTCCCATGATTGTGCATTAAAACCCATATTTTTGGTATCATAATGGGTTATTTTAGGCAATGCCTTATTTTTTATAGACTGCGAAGAAACCGAAAAACACAAAAAATAAATTACGAAAAAAAAACGATACATTGGATGAGTTTTAGCATAAGTAAGCTTATCAAATATACCATTAAAATCTTTACATACTTATCACATCTATAGCTTTAAAAGTATTAATACTTAATTAATATTTTTAAGAGCATTTGTACATATTGAATATTAGTAAATTATTTAAGCTTTATTTTTTTCTTTAGACCACCGACATTAATTTCAAAATCACCAGGTTCGGCTGTAGTCTTTAAATTTTCATTTACAAAAGACAATTCATCTTTAGTAATAGTAAAGTGTACAATCTCAGATTCGGCAGCATCTAATTCTATCTTTTCATACCCCTTTAATGCTCGAACTTCTGGTGTAATACTTGCATACAAATCACTAATAAATAGTAGTACTGACTCTTTACCTTTTCTATTTCCAGTATTGGTAATCTTTACTGAAACTTCTATTGATTCGTCTTCACTCATTTCTATAGCATTTAAAGACAAATCGGAATACTCAAAAGTAGTATATGATAATCCATCGCCAAACTCATATTGTTGATCATAGTCAGATTCATAATAATTCGGAACAACAATATTATCAGAATGTTTATGGTTATAATTTACAAAAGCATGAGGGTGTTTTGGGTAATTTATTGGCAATCGCCCTGATGGATTTTCAACTCCATATACTAAATCTGCTAATGCATCTGCTCCATAGTTTCCAGGTAAATACCCCATAAAAACTGCATCTACCAATGGTTCTATCTCATTAAAAATTATAGGTCTCCCTTCTAGTAAGACCAGTATGATTTTCTTTCCTGTTTCTGACAATGCCTTGGCTAATTCTATCTGATTATCTGGCATTATAATCGAATTGGTATTCCCTGGTGTTTCTGTATAAGAATTTTCTCCCAGACACAATAAAACAACATCGCTTTTTGCAGCTGCCTTTACAGCTGCTTCAATTGTATTACCACCTTCAAAAGTAACACCTTGCACAAAAGTTGTATTTACTTTTTTACTAAAGGCATCGGCAATAGTGTTTTTATCGTCTGCATAATTATCTGCTTCACTACCCTGCCAATTGTAAGACCAACCACCATTAAGAGGTCTCATAGAATTAGCGGTAGGTCCCGTAACTAATATCTTAATACCTTCTGAAAGAGGTAATATGTTATTTTTATTTTTCAATAATGTAAAAGACTCTATTGCTGCTTTTTTACTTAAAGCTGCAAACTTGTCTGATCCGAAATCAGGGTAATTTTTTGGGTCGGTAACAGGGTTTTCAAATAATCCTAATTGCATTTTTACCTTAAGTATTCTAGACACTGCACTATCAATTCTTTCATTAGAAACACTTCCTTCTTTTACAAGTTCTACCAATAATTCAGCGAATTCAAAATCATGAGGTACCATACTCATATCAATCCCAGCATTAACAGACATCTTAATTGCATCTTTAATAGTTTCTGCTACTTTGTGTCTTGTATGTAAATAATTAATATCAGCCCAATCAGTAACTGCAATTCCTTCAAAACCTAGTTCTCCTCTTAGAACATCTGTCAACAAAAACGAACTTGCGTGCACAGGAACTCCATTAATTTCTCCAGAATTGATCATTAATGTAATGGATCCAGCATCCACTGCTTCTTTAAAGGCTGGTAAAAAATATTGTCTTAGTTCTCTTTCTGGAATCCAAGCAGGCGTACGATCTTTACCTGAAAGAGGCACACTATATCCTAGATAATGTTTCATACAAGAAGCAACTGTATTTGGGTCCCCTAATGTTCCTTGATATCCTTCTACCATTGCTACACCCATTGTTTTTCCTAAATACACATCTTCTCCAAAGGTCTCCCACAATCTTGGCCATAAAGGGTTTCTTCCGAGTCCTAAAACTGGAGAAAAATTCCAAGGGATAGATGATGCTCTGGTTTCATATGCAGAAACCTTTGCCACTTCTTTTACAAGGCTTTTATTGAAAGTTGCTGCTAGCCCAATTTGTTGAGGGAATAAGGTAGCTCCAATTGTATAATTGACTCCATGAATTGCATCAATTCCGTAAATAATTGGTATTTGTCTTGGAGTTTTTGCAGCCTCATCCTGAAATATTTTTATCGTTTTATACCAGTCTTCTTTGGATAACGGAACTCCTGGTGTATTTAGAATAGAGCCTACTTTATAAGAATGAATTGCTTTATGAACCAATGCTGAATCTAGACTATACGGTTGTGATGAGCTATACTGGTTGTCACCTTTAGTAACAACATCTAGCGTAATCTGAGTCATTTGCCCAACTTTTTCTTCTAATGTCATTTCAGAAAGTAAGGTTGCTACTTTTTGATCTATTTCTGAATTCATTGTCGATTCTTTTGTTGTTGGACTTTGCTCATTTTTATTAGGTTCTGAGTTACAACTTACAACAATTAGACTCAATAGTATTATATGTAATATACGCATCATTTAATTTTTAAAAGTAAAATCAGTTTGAAGATTAGTAACAGAACTTCCTCCAACAAAGGCTTTAAAATCTCCTGATTCTGCTTCCCATTTTTTATTGGCTGTATAAAATTGAATTGTTTCTTCAGTAATGGTAAAAGTAATTGTCTTACTTTCCTTTGGTTCGAGTTCAACTAACTCAAATCCTTTCAATTCTTTTACTGGGCGTGTTAAGCTTCCTATTAAATCTCTAATATATAATTGAACCACTTCTTTTCCTTTTACTTGACCAGTATTTGTAATTGTTACAGACACGGTTATCGATTCACCAGAAGTAAAAGAAGAAGTATTCGTTTTCAAATCCTTATACTCAAAACTAGTATAACTTAATCCATGTCCAAAAGGATACAATGCATCATTACTTTCGTCTGTATAATGAGACCAAAAGACCATGCCATCTGGATTAGAGGGTCTTCCTGTATTCTTTACATTATAATACAATGGTAATTGTCCCACATGTTTAGGAAAAGAAACAGGTAACTTTCCTGAAGGATTATAATCTCCAAATATAACATCTGCAATTGCATTTCCAGACTGTGAACCTAAATGCCAAGCCTCTATGATAGCTGGAGCTTTTTCTGCAATATTCTTAATTGCCATAGGACGACCATTCATTAAAACCACTACAATATTCTTATTAACCGCATATATTTCTTCAAAAAGTTTTTGTTGTGGTTTGGTAAGATCAATACTTACCTGGCTTCTCGCTTCTCCTGATTGAAATGCTTCTTCTCCTATAGTTAATACTACTACTTCTGCTCCTTTTGCGACATTAACCGCTTCTTGAATACCTGTAAAACTTTCTCTGTTTACTTTTAAATCTCGAACAAAATTTCGCTCTCCTATACCGAGCTCTACTCCTTTAGCATAGGATATTTTTACATCCTTGTCTACTACCATCTTAATTCCTTCTAAAAGTGAAACAGCAGAATTGGGAGTTGCTTTCCCTCTCCAACTTCCAATTGGAGTATCCTTATCATCAGCCAGAGGACCAATTACCGCTATGCTACTGATTTTCTTTTTAAGAGGTAAAATATTTTTTTCATTTTTCAATAAAACAATAGACTTTCTAGCTACATCTCTAGAAGCGTTAAGATGCTCTTTAGTATATACATCTTTTTTCTCTCTTTCTTCATCGCAATATTTAAACGGATCATCAAATAACCCTAATTTAAACTTTACCCGAAGTACTCGTTTCACTGCCTGCTCAATTAATTTTTCATCTACTTTTCCTGCTTTTACTAATTCTTCCAAGCCTGTCTCATAGGCTCTCCCCTCCATATCCATATCATTACCAGCAATAATAGCAAGCTCTGCCGCATGCTTCTTATCTTTTGCATATCCATGAAATATCATTTCTGCAATGGAAGCCCAATCTGAAACTATAAAACCATCCCAATTCCATTTCTTTTTTAATACTTCTCGCTGTAACTCCTTATGAGCTGTAGCAGGAATCCCGTCAATCTCGTTAAAAGAACTCATCATAGAAGCAACCCCAGCATCCACAGCTGCTTTAAATGGTGGCAATACAGTATTATGTAGTTCGAATTCTCCAATACTAACGGTATTATAATCTCTACCACCTTCTGCAAAACCATAGGCTGCAAAGTGTTTAGCACAAGCTGCTAAGGTTGTGTTTTTAGACAAATCATCTCCTTGAAAGCCTTCAATTCTGGCTACAGCTATTTTTGAGGCTAAAAACGGATCCTCTCCAGCACCTTCCATAATTCTACCCCAACGTGCATCTCTAGAAATATCCACCATAGGTCCAAAAGCCCAATTCACTCCAGAAGCTGTTGCTTCTTTAGCCGCAATAGCCGATGATTCTCTAATTGCTTTTAAATCCCAACTGGCACTTTCAGCAAGTGGAATTGGAAAAATTGTTTTAAAACCATGAATTACATCATACCCAAAAAGCAAGGGTATTTTTAATCTTGAATTCTCGATCACTGTTCGTTGTAATTCCTTAGTACCTGCCACAGTAGTTGCATTAAGCATAGCACCTACTTCTCCATTTTTTAGCTTCGTATATTTCTCTTTATTACCAACATCAGAAGGTGGTCCTGTTACATCCCAACTACCATTATACAACACCAATTGTCCTACCTTTTCTTTTAAAGTCATTAAAGAAAGTATAGAATCAATTCTTTTTTCAATATTTGATGCGGGTTTTTTTTCTTCTAGGTTTTGAGAAAAACTAAACGAAGGCATCATTAAAAAAACACCCAGAACTGTTATCAAAACAGTCCTTTCAATAGTAAATTTTTTATTTCTTTTCACAGAGCCTTTTTTTAATATGTTCGTAATAAATTAGTTATATAAAATTAATGATCCAGTTTTAAATTTTATTAACTTCAGTATTATATATATAGTTAATAAATATTTCTACAACCTTAACACTTATACTGATAAAATTACAACATTACAGTCTCAAATCTACTAACACGTTAATCTTAACATTGTATTTACAAATATTACAAAAAGAGTTATAATTAAAATAAATATCATTATAAACAACTGATAACAAGTCTTTTAAAAAAAATGTAGAATTGTATTTTATATCGGAACGGCCAAGTGATGTTTCAATTAGTATAGATTAAATAAATATACACCTGTGTGAAGTTTTCTTCCTTAGCATATAAAAGTTAAGCAGCTATTAGGTTTAGCAAAAAGGTATTATCTCTTAACATTAGCATAAAAGCTTAACAATAGTTTCACTCCAACAATCTATATCATCAAAATACAAGTAATGTGGGTTTAAAAACAATTTGAGGTGAAAATCACTTAATTATTTAACATTCCCTTTTATTTTACGGTCATAATTCTGACTTTAGTCCTTAATAAATAAAAATAAATTTGTTGTAAGTTTTTATCTTTATGAAACGACTAACAATAAATGCTTGTAATTAAAACCCGATACAGCATGTCTAAAACATATTATGATCCAGCGGATCTTAGAAAATTTGGAAAAATTACCGAATGGAGTGAAGAACTCGGCACTAAATTCTTTGATTACTACGGAAAAGTTTTTGAAGAAGGTGCATTAAGTGCTCGCGAGAAATCTTTAATTGCGCTCGCTGTTTCTCATGTAGTAAAATGTCCTTATTGCATTGATGCTTATACTAAGGATGGCCTTCAAAAAGGGATTACAAAAGAAGAGATGATGGAAGCTGTTCACGCTGGAGCGGCTATAGAAAGTGGTGCAACATTAGTGCACGGAGTACAGATGATGAATAAATATGAAAAACTCTCTATGTGATTAGATCATTTGTTTTGATTATGTAGTACTATTCAAAAAAAACAGAAAAATAATTTATGGCTACCAAGTCACTAAAAAATAGAAATAACGAATTAGCTGATTCTCATAGACAATTAGAAATCCTTAATAACGGGATTTTTGCAAATGGTGAGTTGCCAAAATTCGCAGATAAAATTGCTGAAATAGGTCATCATCCCCTGCGTCCTAACAAATTGGAAATATTACAAATCAATGTTGGGTATATGTGCAATCAGGTATGTGAACATTGTCATGTAGATGCAGGTCCTGATCGCAAGGAGATTATGACAAAAGAGACTATGCAACAATGTCTAGAAGTGATTAAGAAAACTGGAGCTCATACATTAGATCTTACTGGTGGTGCACCAGAAATGAATCCTAATTTTAGATGGTTTGTAGAAGAAGCTAGTAAAGCAGGAATCAAAGATTTTATTGTACGAAGCAATCTTACGATCATTAGAGCCAATAAAAAGTATTACGATCTTCCTGACTTTTTTAAAGAACATAATGTTCATGTAGTTTCTTCAATGCCACATTGGACTAGAGGTAAAACTGATAAACAACGTGGTGATGGGGTTTTTGATAAATCTATAAAAGCACTACAAGAATTAAATGAAAGAGGATATGGGATGCCAGACAGTGGTCTTAGATTAGATCTGGTTTACAATCCATCTGGAGCGTTTTTACCAGGAGATCAGGCATCCATGGAAAAAGATTTTAAAAAAGCTTTATTAGAAGATTTTGGAATTAATTTTCATAATTTGTTTGCAATTACTAATTTACCAATCAGTAGATTCCTGGATTACCTGATTGCTTCAGAGAATTATGAAGATTATATGTATGCATTGGTAGAAGCTTATAATCCATCTGCGGTAGCCAATGTAATGTGTACTAACACAATTTCAATAAGCTGGGATGGCTGGTTATACGATTGCGATTTTAATCAAATGCTAGATCTTAAAGTTGCGAGTAAAGTAAAGCATATTAGTGAATATAACGAAGAACTATTACAAAACAGAAATATTATTATATCTCAGCATTGTTATGGTTGTACAGCTGGTGCAGGAAGTAGTTGTCAAGGTACAACAGCATAAAATATAAGTATATGAATTTAAAAACCGCCATTTTAGTTTTTGCTAACTCTGCCCAAGAAGAGTTACAGCATAAACCTATTTTAGGTGGTGAAAAGCTGTTCGATGAACTTAACAAAAGAACACTTGCAATTGTAGAAAGTTCTAAACTTCCGTTCTATATATTCACAGAGAAAAATCAATTTGGAACTACTTTTGGAGAACGTTTTGTAAACGCAATACAAACCATATACGACCTTGGTTTTGATAATGTAATTACAATTGGAAATGATACTCCACATTTAAAAAAACATCATTTACTCGAAAGTGCAAGACAATTACAGAATAAAAAATTTGTCTTAGGTCCATCTACAGATGGAGGGTTTTATTTGATGGGATTACATAAATCTCAGTTTAATCCAAGTATATTTCTAAAACTTCCTTGGCAATCAGGACATATTGCTAAACGCATTTCTCTATTAATAAAAACTGCTAAAATTGAGGTAACAAAACTTCAGGTTTTGTTCGATATTGACACCTTCGAAGATCTTAAAACTGTATCACGGTTTGGTTTTAATCTTTCAGGTGTTCTTCAAAAAATTATTTATAAAATAATACAATATCCTGTCACTATATGGCAACATATTGTAATTATTAAAAACAACACCCTTCTTCGATCTTTATACAATAAAGGATCCCCTGTTTCACTCTCCTTTTAATAGCAAAATAACATTCAGGATTCTATAGATTTCAATAGAATGATCCTTAGATATCATATGATTGTACTATTCATACTATAGATCAATGATACTGTAATGAATAAAATATGCTACATAACGACTAATGGTACGTCATACAAATGAAGAAAACAACCTTTATATTAAGCTTTTTTTTATTGCCTTTTTTGATGATTGCTCAAGATTCATTAAATGAATTACTTGATCAATATAACAATGAAAGCATTCCATACATCTCTGTAACAGAATTAAGTGTTATTCAGGATAAAGTAATATTATTAGACGCACGAGAAATACAAGAGTATCAGGTGAGTCACCTAAAAGGTGCTATCTATGTTGGATATGAACATTTTGATATCAATATTCCTTCAATCAAAAACTTAAATAAAGAGGCTAAAATTGTAGTGTATTGCAGTTTAGGTGTTAGATCAGAAGATATTTCAGAAAAGCTCAAAAAAGCAGGTTATAAAGATGTTCATAACCTTTACGGAGGGATTTTTGAATGGAAAAACAAAAATTATCAGGTAATCAATACAAAAGGAGAATCTACCGATAATGTACATGCCTTCTCTCCTCAGTGGAGCAAGTGGCTGCTTAATGGAACAAAAGTATATACACAGTGAAAGAAAAAAACCTATTAATAATTTTTACTCGAAACCCAGAACTGGGTAAATGCAAAACTCGTTTGGCAGCAACCATTGGAGATCAGGCTGCTCTAGAAGTTTATGAACTATTGTTACAACACACAGCATCTATTACAGAACATCTTGCCGTTACGAAAGAAGTACATTATTCTACAAGTATTGGAGAAAATGATGTATGGGACTCCTCCAAGTATTATAAAAAACAGCAACAAGGAGAAGATCTTGGAGATCGCATGTATAAAGCATTTGCCAATGGTTTTGAGGCTGGTTATACTAATATTATTATCATTGGAAGTGACATGTATGATCTCAATCAGGAAGATTTAGAACATGCTTTTAGTGCTTTAGCAACGTACGATTATGTTATTGGGCCAGCAGAAGATGGAGGGTATTATTTATTAGGAATGAAAAACTTAAATAAACAAGTTTTTAAAAATAAATCTTGGGGAACAGCCACAGTACTTGAGCATACCTTAAAAGATTTACAACAAACGAATATCAAATTATTAGAAGAACGTAATGATGTAGACTATTATGAAGACATAAAAGACATCTCAGTTTTTCAACATTTATTAAGCTATCAGAATGACTAAACAAATTGAAGAAACAACAGAATATCTAAAAGAAAAAGGATTTCACAATCCTGAAATAGGTATTATTCTAGGAACGGGATTAGGCCAATTATTAGATGAAATAGAAATTATTAAAGAGGTAAGTTATAATCACATCCCTAATTTCCCTACAGCAACGGTAGAATTTCATAAAGGAAAATTGATCTACGGAATATTAGAAGGAAAAAAAGTAGTTGTAATGCAAGGGCGCTTTCATTTGTATGAAGGATACACATTACAGGATGTAACATATCCAGTAAGGATTATGCATCAATTAGGAATCAAAACACTATTGGTTTCTAATGCTTCTGGAGCAATCAATTTAGGCTTTAAAAAAGGAGAATTAATGCTTATTGATGATCACATAAATCTACAAGGAGGTTCTCCTCTGGCGTTTAAGGGAGTCGAAAAACTTGGGACTCGTTTTACAGATATGAGTGCTCCATATGATGCTAAAATTAATGCCAAATTAGAATCTATAGCCAAAGCAAACGATATTAATCTACATAAAGGTGTGTATGCATCCGTAGTTGGTCCACAACTAGAAACTCGTGCTGAATATAAATACCTAAAAATAATTGGAGCCGATGCCGTTGGAATGAGTACCGTTCCTGAAATTATTGTAGCTAATCATCTTGATCTACCTGTTGCAGCCGTATCTGTTCTAACCGATGAATGTGACCCAGAGGATCTAAAACCAGTTGATATCGATGAAATTATTGCAATGGCTGGAAAAGCTGAACCAGAAATGATCCTTTTATTTAAAGAATTAATAAAATCCCTCTAGATATAATAAATTAAGTATTCACAACTTCATAAAAGAATGTAGCATATTATACTGTTATTTCTACATTGAAGAAAACAAAAAAAGATATGAGTTATTTAGAAACCACTCACGACGTATATAAAGAAGCTGCATTAACCCCAGACATTGGTTTATGCTGTACAACAAATCCTATTTGGGAGTTACCTGGATTAAAAATCCCGAAAATAATGCAGGAAATGAATTATGGTTGCGGTAGTACTGTAAATGCACGTGACCTTACTAACAATCCAAAAACTTTATATGTAGGAGTTGGAGGAGGAATGGAATTATTACAATTCTCGTATTTCTCCCGTCAAAAAAATGGAGTAATCGGTATTGATGTAGTACAAGAAATGTTAGATGCTTCTAGGAAAAATTTTAAAGAAGCTGAAGCTCAAAATGATTGGTTTAAAAGCGAGTTTGTAGATCTAAGATATGGAGACGCACTCAATCTTCCTGTAGAAGACAATAGTATTGATGTAGCGGCTCAGAATTGTTTATTCAATATTTTTAAAGCTGACGATTTAAAGAAGGCAATTGAGGAAATGTATCGTGTACTAAAACCGCATGGGAGATTGGTAATGAGTGATCCAACTTGTGAGCAACCCATGAACGATACATTAAGAAATGACGAGCGATTAAGAGCCTTATGTTTAAGCGGTAGTTTACCTATTGCTGCATATGTAAAAGCATTAACTGATGTAGGTTTTGGGACAATAGAAATTAGAGCACGTAAGCCATATCGTATTCTAGATCCTAAAAATTATGATACAGATGAGTTAATATATATCGAATCTATAGAAGTTGCAGCTATTAAAGATCCAATGCCCGAAGATGGACCTTGTATCTTTACAGGTAAGGCGGCTATTTATTATGGTGATGAAGATTACTTTGATGATAAAAAAGGCCACATATTACTACAAAATCAGCCTATCGCCGTTTGTGACAAGACCGCTGGTGATCTTGCTAATCTAGGAAGAGATGACATTTTCATTAGTGAATCTACGTATCACTATGATGGTGGTGGTTGCTGCTAGACAGAATAAATTATTAAAAAAGGATTAGGAGCGTGTGAAAATACGCCCCTAATCCAAACTAGTACGTAAGGTTAAATCTTATTACCCCTATTAATAATAGAAACAACCTCTACTTGTACATCTTCCTGCATAACATTGATTCCCTCCTCCTTGACAACATAGGCCTTGGATTTGAGTACAAGGTTTCCAACCTAAACCTCCCTGAAGCGATTTTTGTTCGGCTTTGTCCAATTCCTGAACCCCTTCGATTTTTAAAATGTTCTTTAACATAATTGTGAGAATTAAAAAGTTAAATAAAATGTGTGCTTGAACATTTATAGACACTCAAGCATTGTGTCTGAGCTTACAAGAATATTTTCCAATCAAAACACTGATTGATTCCGTTTGACTGATTTTTCGAGGTTAGTTATTTCGTTCTAAAAGAAAAAAACCAATACGTTTTAACCGATTAGAAATAGACATCATCAAACGCCTATGCACTATCATTAATTAAAGTAATTGGAATTTTTCTACTATGAATTGAAGATCAAATTGGCTTTCTTTAATATGAAAGATTATAGAATCAATCAATAATGGTTTTATTAGATTGTACATTTTAAAGGATTAGGTTTTAAAAGATTTAAAAAGAGTTTATTAAAAAAACTAAAAGGGGATAATCTTATAAATCGCACATAAGGAATAACCCCTTTTTAGTAAATACATAAACTCATAACTTATGCCATATCTAATTCAAAAATCTAATAATCAGATAAATGCCGAATAGTTACAGGACAAATTTTAGAACAATAAAATTGCATTTCAACTGCGAGTTTATATTTGGTCTTTTACAATTCATAATTAGCAGTTTATTAAAGAAATCAGGAAAAAAATGGTAGGTTTAGATGCAGAAAACCTGTAAGTTATTAGAATAAATTAATTAGTATTGTAGGAACTAAACCTAAATAAAATGTTAAAAGCCATCATAATTGACGACGAACAATTAGCAATTAACACCTTAAAATGGGAAATAGAAACTAATTGTAAAGAGGTAGATGTGGTATTTTCTTCTAATAACCCAGTAGAGGCAATACAAGCAATAAATGAGGTCAAACCAGATGTGTTATTTTTAGATATAGAAATGCCAGAACTTGATGGTTTTCAGCTTTTAAACCAATTAGAATTCAAGAGTTTTGATCTTATATTTACTACAGCATACGACAACTACGCGATCAAAGCTTTTAAACTGAACGCTATTGATTATTTGTTAAAACCTATAGAGAAACAAGAATTGGTGCAGGCAGTTAATAAAGTGGTCGTAAATAAACAAAACGAAACACTTGGAGATAACCTAAAGTCATATATAAAACACAACTTAGAATTACTAGACACAAATAATGCTAAAATTGCATTACCAATGGAAAAGAAAATAGTTCTGGTTGATCAAAAAGAAATTTTGTATTGTGAATCTGATGGCAGTTATACCCAAGTATTTCTTGACAGCGGAATTAAGCATGTAATCTCTAAAAACTTAAAACAATTATCCCATCAATTAGACGATAATTACTTTATAAGGATCCATCAATCCTTTATCGTAAATATAAATTCGATTAAAGAATACTACAGAGGTGATGGAGGTGAAGTTATTCTTCTGAATGGTAAAAATATACCAGTGTCTAGAAGTAAGAAAAATGAATTACTTAAACATATTCTTAAATAAATTATTTTTTGAAAGACTACGCATACTTATCACAGATTCTATTTTTTGGATGGACATTAGGAGCAATCTTTTTACTCTCCACTATTAATTTTCTTATATACTTAAAAGTAAAGGAAAAAAGTTTTCTGTATTATTCGTTATATGCAATATTTTTAAATATCTATATAGCTTTTCAGGCTATGCCTCTAATTCATGAGTCTCGTATTATTTATGGAATACCGCTTACCACGCTTATTAATTGGCCTGTGCAATTTGTTTATTATTTACTTTATACGCAGTTCATTAGAACATTCTTCAATTTTAAAAAGAACAACCCTAAACTGGATAAAATAATACTACGGTTTATCTGGTCAATGGGTATCATTTGTTTAGGATACACTCTTCTTAATTATTTCGTATTGCATACTCCAACAAGAAGTATCTCGTACAATTTTGAAAAATTTATACTCTTTTTCTATATCCCTGTTTTTGTTCCTTTTGCTGCATATGTACTATATAAAATATTTAAATCCAATGATCCAGCCAAGCATTTTATTATCATTGGATCGACTATTTATATCTTATCTGCCTTGATATCTATGTATTTTTCGGTCACTAAAAAAGTAGATTTTCCTCTAGTATTTTTTATGATCGGTGTTCTCATCGAGTTTATCTTTTTTGCAGTTGCATTAGGAATCAAAGTATATCAGATATTTGAACAAAAAAACGAATATCAAATAAAACTTATTGATCAATTAGAAACCAATAAAAAGTTGGTAGAATATAACAATCGTATTCTTAAAGATAAAGTTGAAGATTTTACTAAAAAAGAAATAGAATTAGAGTTCAAAAATAGTATTAACAGTCTAAAATCTAAAGTATTTAGAAGTCAAGTAAATTCTCATTTTATCTTTAACATATTAAACTCTATAAAAGCGAGTATCATTAGTAATAATAAAGAAAATTCTATAGATTACTTAAACAAGTTCTCTAAACTGATACGAAATATCCTTAATCATTCTTTAGAAGAATATGTGTCACTTGAAAAAGAAATAGAAATCACTAAACTATACGTACTCTTAGAGAATCTTAGATTCGAAAATCAGATTGATTTTACCATGAAAATCGATGCCAACATTGTATCTACTAATAATATCAAAATTCCTCCTTTTATATTACAACCTTTTGTAGAAAATTCAATTTGGCATGGGTTAGCCAATAAGAAAGGAAAAAAAACAATTAAAATCCATATTGCTAAGTATCAACAAAAACTTAAAATAACTATTCAGGATAATGGAATCGGAATGCTTAAGTCGCTGGAAATACAAAAAAACAAAAGTATTAAACATAAATCCTTAGGAATTGATATTACCAAAGAACGTTTAATTCTTTTTGCTCAGAACAGCATTGAGGATTATAATTTGGTTTTTGAAAATGTTGGTCCTGAAAATAACTCTAAAGGAACCAAAGTTATTATTGAATTACCGCTTAAAAATACAGCGCCTCTTAAAAACCATTCTTAGGATAATTTCTTAGCCATTGCTTTTCTAAATTCATAAAGCACCAAAAACATAGAACACCACAAAGGATTCATGTTGGTTTTTAACCCTTTTCCTTTAGAAAAACGTATCAACTGTCTAGCATAGAAGCCACCTTCTGCAGCATCTTCAAATTGTTTTAATCCTGTACGCAAAACAAGATTATTTAAATGTGATAATTCTCCTTTTAAAAACGAAGAAATATCTTCTCTATTGGTAATAAACGGGCGTGCCATACCGATAAGATCAACCTCTCCGTTTGATAATACTTCATTACAAAAATCATATGACCTAAAACCACCAGTAATCATCAAGGGCAATTTACTTACTGCTCTTATTTTCTTTGCAAAATCAATAAAATATGCCTCCCTTTGTTTAGTACTTTCTTTAAGTTCAGAGCCTTCCTCATTCATCAAGAAGAAAGCTAACTTTTCATAAGTTCCTCCCGATATTTCTAATAAATCAATTTTTTCTTGATCTAACATTTTTACAACTTCAAGCGAGTCTTCTTCAGAAAATCCACCTCTCTGAAAATCCGCAGAATTTAGTTTTACCGAAATAGGAAAATCTGCAACAACAATTTTTCTTACTTCTCTAATAATAGTAATTAATAGGCGACTACGATTTTCGAGACTTCCTCCCCAATGATCAGTTCTAAAATTAGTATTAGGTGATAAAAACTGACTTAATAGATATCCATGTGCAGCGTGAATTTGTACTCCAGTAAACCCTGCTTCTTTTGCTAATTTTGCTGCTTTGGTAAAACCTTTAATCACATTCTGAATATCTTGCTCAGTCATTGCTTTGGGTTTACCGAAGAGTCCCAATTTTTTCAATTGCACTTCTGAAGGAGCTAAAGGTCTAGCAGTGCCAAATCTATTTGTTTGCCTTCCTGAGTGCGAAATCTGAACCCAAATATGATTGCCTAACTTTTTGCCCGATGCCGCCCAACTTTTTAATTTAGGTAACATCTTATCATCATCAAAACACACATTTCCTGCAGATTCAAGATGCGTACGATCTATTACAACATTGCCAGTAATTAAGAGACCTGCTCCAGTAAGAGCCCAATCTTCATATAACTGTTGGTGGCCTTTAGTAGGTTCATATTTCCTATTACTAATGCGTTCTGTCATAGCCGATTTCACCAGCCTATTATTCAAGGTTACTCCACAGGGAAGTGTTAAAACTGTACTAATCATATAAAAATAGTTCGATTACAATGATACGGAATAGGATGCTAATTCACAATACTTGAAAAATAAAACCTTACCAAAATTAGAACCTAATCACAAAACTTATGTAAGGTATGGCACAAACTTTGGACTAAAGCCAGGTGTTTATGAATATTTATTAAAAGATTCCGTTATAAAGGAAGATAAAAAATTAAATTGAAATTTAACAACCTTATAAATTAACCAAAAGATTAGATGAACCTGGAGATATCTCCAAAAAAAATTAAAAATGAAGACCCCTAAAATAATTATATCCTTAGTACTACTTTTAATTTCATTTCAAATAAAAGCGCAGGAAAATTTAGATCATGCTGTGTGGGACCAAATTTTATTAATTAATGTTTCTGAAGATGGTAAAGTTGACTATAAAGGATTCATGAGAGACAGTGCAAAACTTTATGAATATTTTACATACCTTTCTGATAATCCACCTGCAACCAGTTGGAGTAAAGAAGAAACATTAGCTTATTGGATTAACGCATATAATGCCTATACTATCAAACTAATAATAGACAATTACCCTTTAAAAAGTATCAAAGAGATTAAAAACCCTTGGGATAGAAAGTTTTTTAAAATCAATGGAGTATTACATAGTTTAAATGAACTAGAACATAAAATTCTCAGAAAATTAGGTGACCCAAGAATTCATTTTGCTATTAATTGTGCTTCCTTTTCTTGTCCTATTGTATGGAACAGAGCCTTTACTGCAAGAAACGTAGATAATGCGCTTGATACCCTTACAGGAAACTTTATCAACGACCCTCTAAGAAACACTATTACAGAAGACGTTGTAGAAGTGTCTAAAATTTTTAGTTGGTTTAAAAAAGATTTTAAGGTAGATGGAGAAGATGCTAAGGCATTTATTAATAAGTATTCTAAGGTAAAAATAGATAAGCAACCTAAGAAAGGGTATAAAAAGTATAATTGGAGTCTAAATGAGTAGTGTTATATTCGCATAAAACCCTAGCTTTTGAAAATATCAATAATCATCCCTATATTAAACGAGGCAGCTACTATTAGTAAGCTGCTTTCGCATTTGATACATGCTGCTAGTTCAAAAGACACTATTAAAGAAATTATTGTCGTAGATGGTGGAAGTACAGATGAGTCCAAAGAAGTCATTCAGGGATTTGCTAAAGAACAAGAAACAACAATTAAATTGGTTTTTTCTGAAAAAGGTCGTGCTAAACAAATGAACAAAGGATCAGCAGAAGCATCTGCAGACATTCTATACTTCTTACATGCCGACTCTTTTCCTCCTAAAAACTATGATCAACATATTATACAAGAAATCAATAAGGGCAATGAAGCGGGATGTTTTAGAATGAAATTTGACTCCAATCATTGGTGGCTCCGTTTTCTTGGATGGCTTACACAGTTCGAAAGTAAAAGATGTAGAGGAGGAGATCAAAGTCAGTTTATTACAACATCTCTATTCGAAGAAATTAATGGCTATGACGAGTCTTATGTTGTCTACGAAGATAATGATCTGGTAGATCGACTTTTTGCTATTGATAAATTCGTTATTATACCTGAGTATGTTATTACTTCTGCCAGACGTTACAGAGAAATTGGGGTATGGCGATTACAGTACCATTTTCTAAATATACATATGAGAAGATGGTTAGGAGCTTCATCAGAAGATTTATATCGTTATTATAAGGAAAAAGTTGTTTCTTAAATCTTCTTCTTTATCTTTAAGGAAGTGGAAACTATAGAAATACTCTTAATTATATTACTTTGTATTGGTGCCATTCAAGGAATTATCTTTGGTGTTATTTTATGGCAAAAACAAGGTGTCCATTATATCGCCAATAGATTTCTTGCTTCTATATTATTCTTTTTCTCTTATCGCCTTATCGTAGAAACCTTAAATATTTTTGGACTAGGTCGATATGATTTATGGTATCATATATTATTAGAATACAATTGGATTTATGGTACACTAATCTATTTTTTTGTAAAAAGCTATGTGAACCCCGCATTTAAACTTTTAAGAAAAGATTGGATTCATTTCCTTCCTGTACTTATAGAATTTGTCTGGAGCTTTTTTATAAAAACACAAAATTTTTATTGGGATGGTACCCGAGAAAGTCTTTCGTGGCTAGGATATTGGGGCTATGTTGTTTGGATGCATTATCCTACAATGTTTATCGTTTCTGGAGCATTAATCATCTTTTATAGTATTAAAGCCGAAAAAATACTTGTTAATATTTCTGAGGTAGAAGGATTTAAAATTATTAAAGAGAAGCTTAACTGGATAAAGAGAGTCATCTTAGTAATGAAAATATTCTCCATCATATATGTGTTCGGAATATTAATTGACTTTTTCTTCTTTAATTTTGCCAGTAATTTTTTCTATGGACATCCTGTATTCATAGGAATGGCAATTATCACCTATTGGTTAGGTCTGGAAGGTTTTGCCAGAAGAAAAGAAAGTGCATTCAAACAAGTTCCTACAATCACTGCTAAAGAGAAAAAACAGCTAAAAGATATAGGTAAAACCTTAGAGATTAAAATGAAGAAAGAACAACTCTATAAGGATCCTGAGCTTACACTGGCTTCTCTCTCGAAACAACTCGCTGTAAAACCTTATTTGGTAACTAAATGTTTAAATACTATTTATCAGAAAAAGTTTAATGATTATATAAATGAACTTCGTTTTGAAGAAGTAAAAAAATTACTTAGTAATCCCAAAAATGATAATTTTACCCTTCTTGCATTAGCCTATGAAGCAGGTTTTAATTCTAAAGCTTCTTTTAACAGAACTGTAAAGAAAATTACTGGAAATCCCCCAAGCTATCTAAAATCTCAAACGTAAAGGTTTCAATTAAAAAATTGAAACCCTGACTTCACCCAAAATTAGTCTCATTTAGCAAATTGAAACGATTTTTTTCTGTTTTTGATCAATATTTGTTTCATACAAATTCTAAAATCAAAAAAAATGAAACAGACTACGTCTTTAAAACAATTCTCTTTTATCATTCTTTTTCTTTTTTCATTCTCAAACATTGCTCAAGAAAATGATAAGGATATACAGCTATTAATTGGTGAATGGCAATTAGATATGAGTCCTCAAGATAAAACAGACACCAATTATGCTATGATGCGTATAAATAAAGTGAATTCTAATTCAGTTCATGGAACATTTTATAGAGAAGGAGTTAAAATAAAAGAAGGAAAGATTAATACACAATCAGATGTTATTTATGTTGCTTTAATCTCTGGAGACAATAGTGGTACCTATAATACAAGTTTTTACTATAAAGATGGTAAACTATATGGTTCTACGCATGCTGTGGATAGAGGCTTTTTGGCAGTTTGGATTGCAGAAAAAATAAAGTAATTATGAAAAAAGCAATTCTATTTTTAGCGATTTTTTGTTCCCTATCCATGTATGCACAAAGGAATTATGGAACACCAATACAAGACGAATTACCTGAGAAATTAAAAATATTACGTAAAGCAATTGAGGTAAACAACTTTCCTAAAACCATTGATCCAATTAAGATTGACAATCAATATTATTGGAAGCACAATACAGCTATTTTATGTAAAGAAAGTGAGATAACAATTATCGAATTTGGTGCATATCTATTTTATAACAATACGTGGAATTTAAGAAAATCATACCCGTTGAAGGAGTTAAACAAAAACTTCGGTACTAAAAAAGAAGTAATGAAACAATCCCAACCATACACTTGGGCGAATAATTGGCGTATTGATCGTTCAGTTTTTGGAGGATGGGCAATGTGGTATTTCATAGGTGTTACCAAAAAAGGTGAAAAAGTCTGTGGGTATGAAAAAATCGAAACAACAAATTCACTCTTAAACTAAAAACATCTAAAATGAAAACATTGAAGACAATCATTATCGCCATTTGCTTCACTATTGGAATACAAAAAATCCATAGCCAAAATTATAAATTAGATAAAAAAAACTCTACACTATTCTGGACAGGAAAAGCAGCATTTAGTTCCTACTCTTTAAAAGGATCAATAACACTTCAACAAGGAACTATTTCTATTACAAAAAGTACAATCTCATCTTTACATTTGATCATCGATATGAAAAGTATAGATCATGAAAATAATGATCTAAAAAATCATCTGAAGAATGAGGATTTTTTTGAAGTAGAGACCTATCCTGAAGCAGCGTTTTCTACAAAAAATGCTACACAAATAAACAATACCAATGCTATTCTTAATGGAGTGCTTACCATTAAAGGAAAAACGAACTCAGAAAACATTCCTGTAACCCTTGAACAAACTGAATCTGGGCTTATTCTAAAATTCAATTATACCATTAACAGAACTAAATACAGTGTTAACCATAATTCACCAAGTATTTTTAAGCGTATGAAAGAAAATGCCATTGCAGATGAGTTTATACTGCAAGGGACAATTGTATTTACACAATAGATTTTTGACCGAAAACTAGCAGATCAAATTTCTAAAACTAAACAATTCATCAGATAAAAATTTATAAGTAAGGATAGGAAAGTCTCCATTTGAGGTTTAAAAATGCTTTTCCAATACACTTTATTTTTTGTTACGCATTATTTATTTTTCAAGTTTCGACCAAATGATTAAAGTCGTTCCAATAATATATACAATTATCGAGGCATATCTTGAGAGTTTTGCTCTCTTCTTCAATTTAGAGAGCTTTTTTGAAGCTTCATTGTTCCTAATATTGGATAATTCAATAATCTTCGGGTAAAACTCAGGAACCTGTGGAAGAATATCCCTTTTATATGTTGCGATATAATCTGGAATTGCTTTGAAGTCACTTAGGGTCGTGAAATCATTGGAAACATTCAATTCTCTTTCGGCTGCTCTTTCAAGTTTTCGATAACGTTCGACTAAATCTCCAACACCTCTCATTGTATATTGAATTTCCTTATGTGTATCGTTTTCATCATCTAAGGCTATTGATAAAGCGTTTACCTCAGCCGTAAAATCCATTAGTTCATTGACCTGCTGAGCGTTCAGCCGTGTCATTGAAAAATCGTTTCTGATAAGTTCAATATCCTTATTAGCATGTTTCCCCGCTCTAAATTGAGAAGCATCCTTATCATTTGGATTTCTTTGTATTACTTCTGCTGCTACAGAGTTTACCATCGACCTTACTTCGTGTAACGTATTATACAGCCTAAACGTACCATTTGCAGAATTTAAAGATTGTTTTAAATCCTTAAAGTTTTGATGAATGGTATTTGTCAATACCCAACTTAAAAAAATTATAATTCCACCTATTGCTTCCATAATTTAATGATGTCTAACAATTGAAATAGTTACCCTGTTAACTATATTTCTATTTTATGGTTATTAATAACCATTTACAAACGTATAATAAACGTTTATTTCTGCGGTTATTTTGGGTTTTGATTCTAAAAATAGCGTAAAATCCCCCAAATAAAAAACTCGCAAGGGCTATTTGTTAGTACTATGAATTTGAAATATAGAAAACACTCAATCCGATAAATTTGACCGAAAATCACTACTTTTAACAAATACCGTGATTTGGGTTTCCAGATTCTTTAGATTTTTGTGTGTTATGAAAGTAGTACCTCAAGCATTTTATCAGCATCCTAAAATTGAAAAAGTATTGATGGATGGTCTGTCTTGCGTAATTTTAAAGAATGTACAACAAGTTGACCTACAGAATCAACGTTATCTGGCGTCTCATGCATTAACTCTAGTTTTAAATGGCGGATTACGTATAGAAACGCCCGAAGGAGATTTAACCATTGTACATAAAAATCAGCTCATTCTTTTACCCAAAGGATTATACTTAATCTCTGATATTATACCCGAAAGTGGGTCCTTTGAAGCTGTAGTCTTCTTTTTTGACGAAGGAATTACAAGTGAATTTTTGACCAATTTTGAAAGCTGTATTCTTGAAAATTCATCAAAGATGTTAGTATTGGATTATAACCAAAACTTAAGACTGTTTACAGACACCTTGATTATGTTGTATAGAAACAAAAATCAACACCAATTTACCAAACCTAAACTATTAGAATTACTCCATCTAATAAGTATCTCAACAAGAGGAAACGAATTTATTGCCATATTACAACAGCTTAAAAAAAGAGCCAAAAAAAATATAAAAACCTTTATGTCTGAGAACTTTGACAAACCATTAGATGTTGAAGACTACGCATACTTAACTGGAAGAAGCATCTCAACCTTCAGAAGAGATTTTAAATCTAAATTTGGAGTGTCCCCAAAAAAATGGTTGATACAAAGACGACTGGAGAAAGCAGCAATTTTACTACAAAAAACCAATAGTTCTGTTACTAATATTGCTTTAGAAACAGGGTACGAAAATACATCACATTTTATTAAAGTTTTTCAAAGTAAATTCGGGATTTCTCCCAAAAAATTTCAGATTAAGTATAGAAAATATATTCTAATCTAACTTTTTGACCGAAAAACACAACTTTTAGTTTTTTTGAAAATTTACCCCTTTAATTTTCAATGACATTTGTATAAAACTAAATATATACAAATGAAAAAAATAGGATTTATAGGCCTTGGTATCATGGGTTGTAATATGGCAACTAATCTTCAAAAAAAAGGGTATCGGTTAACGATTTATAATCGAACTAAAGAAAAGGCAACAGAACTCATACGCCATGGAGCCATTTGGGCCAACACCCCAAAAGAAGTTGCTAAAAATTCAGAAATACTAATTACAATGCTTTCTACTCCAGAAGTAGTTCAAGAAGTTGCACTTGGAACCAATGGGTTTCTAAAAAACATGAATAAAGGTTCTATTTGGATAAACTCTAGTACTGTTAATCCTTCTTTTACTGTAAAAATGGGAGTTATTGCTCAAAAAAACCACATTCGCTATTTGGATGCTCCCGTTGCTGGAACCAGAGGTCCTGCTGAAAAAGGTGAACTCTTATTTCTAGTAGGTGGTAAAACAGAGGATATTCAAGAAGCTTCTCCGCTATTTGACATCATGGGAAAAAAAACTTTAAGTCTTGGCAAGATTGGAAATGGAGCATCTATAAAAATGCTTATCAATCAACTATTGGGTCAATCTATGGTAGCATTTACTGAAGCATTGATTATGGGTGAGGCTATGGGAATACCCAAAGAAACATTGTTTAATGTCTTGTTAAACACACCAGTCGTTGCACCAGTCATTACGGCTATTCGTCCGAAACTGGAAACTAATAATTATGAGGCTAATTTTCCATTAAAATGGATACATAAAGACCTTCATTTATCAAGTATTTCGGCATATGAACAAGAAATCACCGCTCCTAACTTAAACATTACTAAAGAAATATTTGCCCAAGCTAAACAACAAGGTTATGGCGAATTAGATTTTACATCAATATATCAATACTTACACACTAAAAAATAAAATTATCATGAAACTTTTAAGAATAGATGCTAGTTCAAGAACTGAAGGATCAGATAGCCGTATGGTTGCCGACCAATTTCAACAACAGTGGTTACGATCTAACCCAAATGGAGAAGTAATCATTCGAGATTTGATAAAAACTCCAATCCCACATATTAACCAACAAACAATTGAAGGTTTTTATACACCACCAGAAAATTTCACAGAAGAATTAGCAGATGCAACGAGTCTATCAGATCAATTAATCTCTGAATTAAAGAACACTAATATATTGTTGATAAGCACACCAATGTACAACTTCGGAGTTCCATCTGCTCTTAAAGCATGGATCGACCATATTGTGAGAATTAACGTTACGTTTGGTGTTACTGAAGAAAATGCTTTTTTTGGTAAAATCCAAGATACGAAAGCTTACATAATTACTACTGCGGGAGCAGTATATACTTCTGAAGAAATGAAGGCTTTAGATTTTCTACAACCCTATTTACAAACTGTATTAGGTCTAATAGGGATCACTGATGTAACTTTCTTATCTCTACAAGGTACAACGATGGACACAAATTTCTTTGAAAAAAGTAAAGCAAAAGCTGTTTCTATTATCCGTACGATTTAGCCAGTTAAAATCAATAAAGAAATATAGCTGTCTGAGCTTGTCGAAGACGATTTTGAAAATTCAGAGGTTAAAAACTTCTACAAGCTCATTTTAACAACATTTGTATGCTTTTCTGACAGCTTTATTTGATCACTGCAATCTCTAAGATCTTAGGATTATTTTATACCATTCTTTTTTAAGAATTTTAGAATATAATTTGCTATTTCATCTCCCTTCTCTTCCAATGCAAAATGTCCCGTATCTAATAAATGAAATTCAATGTTTTTTAAATCTTTTTTATATGGATATGCTCCAGAAGCAGGAAAAATCTGATCATTTTGACCCCAAACGACTAGTGTAGGTGGTTGATATTCTCTTAGGTATTTTTGCCATTTAGGATACAATGAAATATTAGTTCGATAGTCATAAAACATAGCTAATTGAATTTCATTATTTTCTTTTCTTGAAATGTGTCTTAAATCTATCTCCCAATTGTCTGGACTAATTTTAGTTACGTCTTTTACTCCATGGGTATATTGCCATTTTAAACCATCTATATGATGAAAACCTTCAAGAGGTTTTCCATTTTCTAAAGAAGGATCTGCCCAATATTTCTTAAGTGGATTCCAAAAATCTGTAATTCCTTCTATATATGCATTACCATTCTGTACAATTAATGATGTCACTCTATTGGGATATTTTGTAGCAATTCTATATCCTACTGGCGCACCATAATCCATAAGGTACACACTAAATTTTTTAACCTCTAATTTCTCTAAAAAACCTTCAATAATTAATGCCATATTATCAAATGTATAATCAAACTCGGATAATAGAGGTTGTTCTGACCTTCCATATCCAGGATAATCAGGTGCTAATACATGGTAATCATTAGATAAATCAACGATCAAATTACGAAACATATGGGATGATGTTGGGTATCCGTGTAATAAAAGAATTGTTGGTTTATTTTTAGAACCTGCTTCTCTATAAAATATTTCTATCCCTTGTACCTCAACGGTTTTGTATGATGTAGATTTAGAAGGATATTCTGCTGTTATACTTGCTTGCAATGCCTCATTTGTAAATGAATATAATGTTACTGAGCTAATTATTGCTATCGCAATTACTAATTTAATTTTTAATGTTCTCATAATATAAAGTTTTGTAATTGTTAATTTACCGAACGTTCGGTAATAAATTTTGGTAAAAAATATTTAATTGTTATATAATTCTTTTATGTTATCCAAAGCATCTATAAACAAAGTATTATCAGACATAGCATTAGCTACAACTAAACTCCCTTGTATATTAATAAGTCCTTGTCTGGCGATTTTTGATGCCTTCTCTTTAGAAAATCCAAAGTCCAACCCTAAAGCTGCAAAACTTGCAATCCAACGAGTCATTTCGTTTTTTATTTCTTCTCCAAAAATTTGCATTCCCGTTTCCATAGAGAGCGCTCTAAGTACACAAGTCTCATTACCATAATCATACAATTCACTGATCTTTACTACTACCAATTCTAATCTTGACTTTGGGGATATACTTTGATCGGCTAGTATACTGTATAAATTTTTCTGTAACCAATCCGAAGAATATGACAATACCGCTAATCCTATTTCTTTTTTCCCTTCAGGAAATCTATGGTACAAGCTTGCTTTTTTTAATCCTGCGCCTTCGGCTAGTTCATTCAGACTTGCGCCTTCATAACCTTTGGTCCGAAACACTTGATTAAGGCCTTCTATTAATTGCTTATCTTCTACTTTTACGGGTCTCATAATGGTACAAATATAAAGGTTTATGGTTTTTTACCAAACGTTCGGTAATTAATTAACTCATTTTTAACACACTCATATATTTTATACTAAATTAATTAAAAGTATTGTCCAATACCAAATACAAATCCATTAGTTGAATCTTCAGTAACGCCATACCCATAATCTATTCTAAAAATAGCATTAAAAATACGTTTGTGCATAAAACGCAATCCTACACCAGGATACACTCTAAAATTTTGAGTATCGCCAAAATCCCCAAAATCACCTCCTGGATTTCGCCAACTACCACCATCTACAAAAACATTACTTTGTAATACAAACCAATCTTTATCATATAAAGTATGTCTATATTCTGTATTGAGTACGATTACTCCAGTTCCTCTATCTATAGTATTCCCGACACCTCGAATATTTAAATTATTATCCACAGCAAAGGGAGCAAACGGAGAATCATCATTGGTTGCTAATCCTAATCGTAGTCTAGATGCCCAGTTTCCTTTTTCTCCTATTCTATGGTAATACAAAAAGTCGTTCCACCCAATTAAAAAATCTGGTAGTACATTTTCGGTACTAATTACATATTGAAAATTAGCAATACTTCTAAACCCCGAAACATACTGAAAATCATAATCTAGATTGTTATACTCATATATTAGTTTATACAATAATTTATTTACATCAAAATCCAAAGGAACATCAGGACCCGTTGCTCCTCTTTTATATCTATAATCTTCATTAAAGTAATTTACTCCAAGCTCAATACGATGATGAAAATTGAATTCGTATAGCCCTAATAATTCATAAGATGTATTATTATATTTATAATCTGCTGTCCCCGTTTCTAAAAACACAGGCTCCTGAGTAGTTAGGTTTTGATAATTAAAGGCTAGACCTAATTTACTACTAAACAAATACGGTGCTCTAAGATTGGCTCCATAAGAGCTATAGATATCATTTTGATAAAAGCCTCCAAATGTGATATTCTGCCCAAAAAGGTTAAACTCATACAGGCCAACTCTAAACGCAAATTCATCGTCGTTAGTAGTATATACATTGGCACTAGGAATAATTGTAAAGTTTTCCTCGATACTATAGAATACGTTATACTCACCTTCATTTTGAGCCTTAAATACCTGATAATATGCATGAGCTACAGAAGGTAATCTTTTAATTCGTTTAATATCATTTTCTATGGCCAGAGAGTCTAGCACTGTACCTGCTTTAACTTTTGCTATCTTTTTGATAAACGATGCTCTTGTTTTTTTGTTTCCTTGTACTTTAAGATCTGTAACTATATTTTGTTGCGCAAATCCACAAAAAAACATCACTAATAAGTAAGCGGTAATGGATAGTTTTTTTCGTATTGAGTGTTTTATCATGTTTTCTAAAAAATCAAAAAATAAAGTTCATTATTATTTACAATTAAAAATATTGACCAATCCCGAAAACAATTCCATTACTGGAATCATTTCCTATTCCATATCCATAATCTAATCTAAACACAGCATTAAAAATACGTTTGTGTATAAAACGGATTCCCAATCCAGGATAAAAACGTAACGTACTACCATCAACCAAGCCCGATAAGTCTCCTCCTGGATTTCTCCAAGTTCCAGCATCTATAAAGGCATTACTTTGAATAACAAACCAGCCTTTTTCATATAATGTATGTCTATATTCAGTATTTAAAACCATAGAAGCTGTTCCTCTATCTATGGTGTTTCCTGTTCCACGAATATTAAGTTGATTATCTACTGCAAAGGGAGCAAAAGGCGACTCATCATTAGACGCAAAACCTAATCTAAGTCTATTTGCCCAATTTCCTTTTTCTCCTATTCTCTTAAAATATTCGAAATCATTTCTTCCTATAAAGGAGTTTTTTAAAAATTCATCACCTCCTGTAACAAATCTAACATCCAACAAGCTCCTAAATCCAGACACATACTGATAATCTATGTTTATATTATTATACTCGTACTCTCCTCGATATGCAATTTTCTCGGCGGACAAACTAATGGGTATTCCTGTTGGTAAATTGCCATCTAAAAAATCATATTCTTCTTTCGAAATATTAACTCCGATTTCGGCTCTGTTATGAAAATCAAACTCATATAGTAGATTTACTTCCAGTGCTTTACTATCGAATTTATAATTTACTGTATTATTTTCAAAAAAAACTGGTTCCTGAGAAACTAAGTTTTTATAATTGATCCCAAAACCGAACTTATTGGTAAACAGATATGGAGCTTCCCAATATCCACCATAAGAATCAAAAACATCACGTTGATAAAAACCTCCTAATATTTGATTTCTTCCCAATAAATTAAATTCAAATAATGATACTCTAAAAGCAAACTCACCATTAGTAGCGGTAGCTATATTAAAGCCAGGAATAATCGTAAAGTTTTCTTCTATCTCATAGGTAATTGTATAATTCTGATTTTGATCCTTTTTAATATTATATGTTGCATTTGCTATTCCTGGTAATCTTTTTAAACGTGCTATATCTGTTTCAATTCTTAACGAGTCGTATACTGAACCAGGCTTTATCTTGGCCAATCTTCTAATAAAAAATTCTTTAGTTCTTTTCAATCCGTTAATTTCTAATTCTGATATGGTGGGTTGTTGTCCCCAAATATTACTGCATACCAAAAAAACGATCATCATTAAGATCTTATTTTTCATATTTTCTTTTTCAAAAACCTTCTTATAAAAAAGGTGCGCATATTAGAAAAAGGTAGTACATCCCTTAAATGGTCTATATAAATCTTTTTCAACAAATATAATTCTCTCAATTACTCACTTACATCCATTAGAGAGAAACTCTATATGGATCTATTGGAGTTGATTGAAGAAGTATTTTACGTAATATTAAATACTATATTATCCAGTTTAAAATCCTGAAAGTTTTTTTGAAAAGCCTTGGCTACTGAAAGTATACCATATTGTCATCTGAAATACATTTTGATGTATCAGCAATCATATTATATATTTCATCAGTCGTTTTTATTAATGAAACTAAAGATCTATCCAATTATATAGTATTTTCATTTTCGTTATAATCATAAAAAATGTAACAGAAACTAAATACTATAACATGATCTTAGTCACCTTTATACAATGTTTGTATTACCTTTTCTGATGGTTTATTTTGTATCGTAAATCTATTATTATCTTCTCCTCCAACTTCATCATGATTATGATACCATTTCCAAAGAAACCCTCCAGCAAACCAAGGTTCTTTCCAGAACTCATCATATAATGCAGACAATGCATTACTCTGTGCTACTAAGTTTACATCTCCACTGGTTCTGTTAGAATCCCAAGGTTCTTTTCCTGTATAATGCATACTTCTGTATCCATATTCTGTAAATAAAACAGGTTTTTTAATAGCCTTTTGCAATACTTCTATCTTCGTTTTATGTTGCTGCCAACCTTGTTTCATTTCATCAATAGTAGGCGTTTTACTCTCAGAAACAGGAAAATAGGCATCTATTCCTATATAATCGAGTTTATCCCAAAAGGGAGCATTTGCAAACTGATCCCAGTTCTCTGCATATGTTAGTTTTCCTTTATATACAGCTTTTATTTTCTGTATCAATTGATCCCAGTATTTAGGTCTCTTTTGAACGAAGGTGTGTAATTCTGTTCCGATACATAAAAGAGGTACTTTCATTTCCTGAGCCAACTTAGCGTACAGCATGATAAAATCTTCATATGATCTTTCAAAAGTGTTCCAATCTTCCTCAGAATCCATTGAAATATTACCAGTAAACTCACCTCTCCAAACCCATATCTGGGGTTTCATCATTACCTTGATTCCTCTTTGATTTAATAACTCAATGGTACGCTTTGCTCCATCTCTTCTTTCTCCCCACCATTGTCTTTCTATATTAAATGTTACCGATGGTTCTTTTAAATTTTTTACAAAACCAAAAGGCATTACGGCTGCCCAATTCGCATTTACACGTACTACTGGGTCAATATTAGTTTCATTAATTTCTCTAGGAGAGCCTACAAAACTAATTCCATTAATTTTAGGCTCTTGACCAGAACAACTACAGCAAATTAAGCTAATCAGCAGTATAAAAAATCGTTTCATATATAACTTTTATACCGCTGAAAATACAATATTATATTAAAAAACTGCTCGTAGTCCTAAATTAAATGTCTGACCAAGACCAGTATCTGTACCTCTTACAAATTTGGTATATAAAGTCTCAATATTAAGCTCTTTTGTTAATTGATATTTTGCTCCACCTCCTACAGCTGTAAAATCTTGCTCAAAGTCATTTCCTAAATCGATTAATTGAGAATGTTGTGCTAATACTAAAACCGTAAACTTAGAGCTTGGGAAATAACTAAAGAATACTCCAGGTGTTAAACGTAAGCTGTTGTTCGCAAAACTGTCCTCTTCTTTTCCAAAGTTATACTCAGAATTCAATTCTCCAAATAGTTGAAATTTGTTTCCTGGGAATGTATAATCGTAAAAGAATCTATTCTGCCAAGTAAATCCATTTTGATCAAAAAAGACACCATCTTCAGTTTCATTATCAACTAAAGGAATAAACAATGAACTTTGAACAGAGAAGTTATTCAAACTAGAAAACGGTACAAACTTTACAGAAGGTGCAATAGATGTTAAACCAGATCTAGCAGTTCCTCGTTCACCATCAAACTGAAAAACTTCTAGAGCACCTCTATCCGCTACAACATTAGATCTAAATTCTAAAATTGCTCCTACATTCCATCGTTTGTTATTACCTATTCCTGTATATCCTTCTAGTGTAGATGTAAAAAATGTAGCTCTTGGCTCATTTCTATTCACATCTCCACTACCATTAGCAGATTTTGTTTGGGTATATAAATTATTAAACCATTTGATATCAAATTGTCCTTTTCCTATTAATTTAGACGGTGTAAGTGTTTGGATCACTGACCCTTGATCATCATCATCCTGTGCAAATCCAAAAGTAATTGCAAAGCATATAAAAAGTGTAGTTATAATTTTTTTAGTTGATTTCATGATATGAATATGTTATATGATTAAAACATGTAAGGAAGTAATTACCCTACTTTAGTGAATTTGATTTTTATTTATTTAACTGCATTTAAACTCCAGTTATATGGGTAATAAGAAACTTTTGCGTTTGTAGGGATTTTTTCTTTTCTGAATTTGTTGACATATTCTATTTCAGAACCGTTTTGTGTAAAATCACCATTATACCATTCAAAAATTTGAGATAGTTGTACCTTTTTTCCTTTTACCTTTATAAAATTGGGATTGTTTAATGCAATCGATGTTTGACGTTGCAATTGTTTATCTAAAGTAGCAGGTTTATATGCCTCTGGAATTATTGGAGGACATCCTAATCCCGCACAAACTAATGCAAAATGAAAGCGAGCTTCAGACGGAAAATTTTTACGCAATATTTTATTTTCTAAATCATTTAATGTGGTAGATTTTCCACCTAGTTTATATGTTTTTTTATCAAAAAAACCTTTTACATCTAATGGAGATTTTATAGGATACTTGCTTACCACTCCCTTAATCACAGAAAGATTATATGCATTAATATAAAATGCTTGATAGGTTTTAGTTTTACTCTTAGAAACAGTAACATTCGCTGCAATATCCAATAATTGATCTAATGCTGCAGGATCATTTTTTATCGATTTATAATCCACTCTTCCATTAGATACATATTTTTTAAAAAAAGCATCTGACTTCGTGAAAAACTCTGTTGCGCTTTGTGAAAAACCAACCGCAGTAATAAAAAAAGCTATGATAAGTGCGTATTTTTTCATGATTTAATATTTTATCAACTCCTTTAATCGGAGTCTTTTGTTTACGATTTTAGCTATTGTATTTTACCTTGGTAACGGGCATTGAGTCGAAGGCTGTTTCAGCTACTTACAAAATAATTTTAATTTCTTTGGAAGCATCTGTTACCTCTTTTTAGAATAAAAGACTAAAATCATAACACTTATAAAACCTTACACAAGCCACATTTTTTAGATTGATTCTAAATTATTCATACTCTTTAAGTTCTTATATTTATAAACGACTTACGGACAGAAGCTTCTTTTTTAAGACTAAAACTGAAATCAACTAACACTCATCTTTATGGAACATATTGTAATTATTGGCAATGGTATTTCTGGTGTATCGGCTGCCAGGCATATCAGAAAAATGTCTGATAAAAAGATTACTATTATCTCTGCTGAAACAGAATACTTCTTTTCTCGTACTGCCCTTATGTATGTCTACATGGGACATATGAAATTTGAACATACACAACCGTATGAAAACTGGTTTTGGGATAAAAACCGAATAGAGTTAAAAAAAGGATTTGTTTCAACTGTGGATCATCAGAAAAGTCAGCTAATTTTTGATAATGGAGAAACCCTACAATATGATAAACTTATTATTGCTGTAGGTTCTAAGCCTAATAAATTTGGATGGCCAGGACAAGATCTTGATGGTGTGATGGGTATGTATCATAAACAAGATTTGGAAAACCTTGAAAAGTATGCGCCAAATAATCAAGTTTGTAAAAGAGCTGTAATTGTTGGAGGTGGTTTAATAGGAATAGAATTAGCCGAAATGCTTCGTTCTAGAAATATTCCTGTTACTTTTTTGGTTAGAGAAAATAGTTTCTGGAATGGTGTTTTACCAGCAGGAGAATCTGCTATGATCAATAGACATATTAAGAATCATCATATAGATCTTAGGTTAGGAATGAATCTTAAAGAAATAATTGCCGATGAAAATGGCAAGGTGAAAGCAGTGGTTATTCCAGAAACGGGTGAAGTTATTGAGTGTGATGTCGTTGGGTTAACTCCTGGAGTATCTCCTAATGTGGCATTCCTAAAAGATTCAGGAATTGAAATAGGAAGAGGAGTAAAAGTAAATAGATATCTTGAAACCAATATCCCTAACATTTATGCTATAGGTGATTGTGCAGAACAACACGAAGCCATTGGAAATAGAAGACCTATTGAGGCTGTATGGTATACTGGTAGAATGATGGGTGAAACTGTAGCTCAAACCATTTGCGGAAATAAAATAGAATATAAACCAGGACATTGGTTTAATAGTGCCAAATTTTTGGATATTGAATATCAAACTTATGGTTGGGTATTTGGGCAACCTAAAGAATATGAACAACAATTTCATTGGATTCATGAAGATGACACCAAATGTATTACAGTTTCGTATCATAAGGAAACTAGGGAGTTTCTTGGCATCAACACCTTCGGAATACGAATGCGCCATGAAGTTTTTGACAAATGGCTTACCGATAAAAAAGATGTAGACTATGTAATGAAACATCTGGCTGAAGCTAATTTTGACCCAGAGTTTTTCAAACATTTCGAAAAAGATATTTTAAACGCTTTTGAAAAGCAACAACTAATAAACGCATAAACAATGGCAGTAGAAAGAAATATGGCATTAACAGGACAACCTCCTAAAAGCCTTAATACAATTCAAAAAATCGGTATTCTTATAGGAATGTCGGGATTATTAGTTTTATTACTAGCAACTTTTAATATTAACCTACCTAATAAGACCATATGGCTGACTTTATCTTTGGCAGCTTTAACAATTGGTGTTATCATATTTTCTAAAGGAGCTTATGATAAAAAATTAGAAGGAATTAAAAATGATGGTGTCTGGTTTAAATCCATGTCTTCAAAAGGAGTATTAGCCTGGATAGCAGGGATTGCACTTACAGGCTTTTATATTGTTTTATACTTCTTTGCAGAATTACTAGGATTAGGACAAGGAGTGGATGGCACGAATACAGGCTTAGTCGGATTGTTTGATCCTTTAAGTCGTTTTCTAAGTGGTAATGCCGCAAGTCAATGGTTTGTATACGGTACATTGTATACAGTTGCCATTATCGCTTTTGGAATAAAATTTTTAATGAAATACAAGCATAATCGCTATGAACAATTGCGCACAATGAGTGTTATGTTTTTTCAGACTGCTTTTGCTTTTGTAATTCCAGAGTTAATGGCTCGCTTAAATTCTGACACTTTTTCGTTACCGTATAATGACTTAAAAAACATGTGGCCTTTGAACTATTATGCATTTGAACAATGGAGAGTAGATCAATTTATCAATGCACAGACAATAGGGTTATTCTTTTTAATCCTAGCAGTATTAATGGTATTCGTAATTTCCCCTTTTCTTACGTATAAGTATGGAAAAAGATGGTATTGTTCTTGGGTATGTGGTTGCGGAGGTTTGGCAGAAACTGCAGGAGACTCGTTCCGTCAGTTATCTGATAAAGGCATGAAAGCATGGAAATTAGAACGATGGATGATTAATGCTGTATTAGTATTTTCTGTAATAATGACGGTAGCCACTATTTCTACTTTCTTAGGGTATGATGCCACGAAGTATTGGTTTACTAAAAATGTATTTTTAATTAGTGTAGGTGCATTCTTAACGTTACTGTTTGCAGGTATTCTTTATTATAAAAGAAACCAACTTAATAAAAGTGCCGTTAAAGGGGCAATTGGGTTCTTTATCCTAACTATTGCGTTTCTTATTTTAATTAGTTTCATAGACCTGAGTCAAATACAAATTCAAGCAAAATATTTTTCTTTTGGTTTAAATGAAAAAACTTATGCAGCTGATAGCGCCTTAAGAGCTTTTTATGGTTTTGGTATAGGTTCTATATTTTCTGGAGTTATTGGTACTGGTTTTTATCCGATTCTTGGAAACCGTGTTTGGTGTCGTATGGGATGTCCAATGGCAGGAATATTAGGAATCCAACAACGATTATTCTCTAAATTTAGAATTACCACCAATGGAGGACAATGTATTTCTTGCGGTAATTGCTCTACATATTGTGAAATGGGTATTGATGTACGTTCCTATGCGCAAAAAGGTGAAAATATCGTACGATCTAGTTGTGTAGGTTGCGGAATATGTTCTGCAGTATGCCCAAGAGGTGTATTAAAATTAGAAAATGACAGCTTAGATGGAAGAATCAACTCTAATGAAATCTTATTAGGAAATGATGTAGATTTAATGGATTATGTAAATAAAAATTAATCTAAAAATATTATCTATATATAAAAAGAACCACCAAGATCTTGGTGGTTCTTTTTATATATATCAACATAACTTAAAGTTATTAAGCACTCATATTAAAAGGAAAATATAAATTAATAGTGGTTCCTTTATTATGTTCACTTTCTATTTCTAAAATCCCGTTTTGTTTTTCTACAAGTTTCTTAGCTATGCTCAGACCAAAACCAGTTCCTTTTTCGTTTTCAGTACCAGATGTGGAAGCATTTTTTTCTTTTTCAAAAAGATTATAAAGGCTATCATTACACATTCCTATTCCTTTATCTTCTATAGCAATCCTTACTTGTCCTCCTATTTTTTCTGATTTCACAATAATATCAGAACCTCGATGAGAAAACTTTATCGCATTTGCAATTAAATTCCTCATTACTGTCTCCATCATTGCAGGGTTGATCGTAACTTTAAGGTCTCTAGGTAGTTTATTGATGAGACTAATTTCTTTATTTTTTCTTTTTAGATCAGAGAATGCAAAAACTTTATCTACAATGACAGAAATTTCTTTTGTTTCCAATAACACTTGTGATTGTTTCTTATAGATATTCCCCCACGCTAATAAATCTTCTAATAAATTATTTCCCTTATCAGCAGCTTCTTTTATCATACTTTTTATATCATCTCTTTCTTGATCATTATCTACTTCATCGACCATATCAATAAGCGATCTTAATTGATAAAAAGGTGTTCTAAGATCATGCCCTATAATTCTAAATAAATCGTCCTTTGATTGATTCATTTCTTTAAGTTCCTCATTCTTGATACTAATCAATCTATTTGCTTCTTTTACTTTTCGAGATAATTGTACTAACATTCGTTGACAAAAATATGCCATTAAACCTCCACCACTTACAATTACTCCGTAGAACCCAAATTTTTCAATAGGAAATTTTGGATAGAAAAACATACATAATCCTATAAAAACAAAATTAACTGCCAGTAAAAAAATAATATGTCTAAAATGGACTAACATTCCTACAGCAAAGAATAATAAGGAAACTATTACCTCTACTTTAAGAAAAAATGGTTCGAATTGAAAATTAGGATCCTGAACTCCGTAAAATATGGTAGACATCATACCTAAAACAATGGCATATACCGAAAGCGTAAGCAGTCTAGATTTTCTAATCATAGAACTTTTTTGGAATAATAAACCAGTTGTAACTATTATAAAGGTAAGTGCAGCTCTATTAAAATAAAAACCAAACCCTCCTTCATTGTATTCAACAATGCCATCAAGAATGATTCCTGGTAACACAATAAACATTACCGTAAATAGAACTTTATCAAATCGAAAAAGTTTAGATGATTTATGAGGTTTTTTACTTACTTCCATATTAAAATCAGTTTAAGTAGCCCCGCAATAATCGATGTGAAGAAAAAATAAAATCTTCAATTATATCGTTAAAGTTAATAAAAATATCGATAAAAAACACAAAGAATGCATTTTTTATTTATTTCGTAAGAAAAATACAGATATAAACACCTGCTTTTGATGTATTTAAAAAAAATGATATTCAGTGTTGGTATTAAAGATTCTTTTCGTCTAAGCCGATACACAGATATATTATTATGATGCATAAACTTATCATATTGATCATTGGTTCTTCTTTTCTTTTCAATCAAACCATTGATCAAAAAGAGTATTATCGCGAGTTCTATGACAATGGTTCAATTAAAACAGAGGGCTGGAAAATGAATAATCAAAAGGTAGATTATTGGTTTACGTATTTCCCAAATGGTAAGATTTCAGCGCAAGGTCATTTTATAAATAATAAGAAAGCTGGGTATTGGTATTTTTATTCTACCAATAACAAACTCATTAAAGAAGGACATTTTATCAATGATAAAGCCGAAAAATGGTGGATTATTTACGATATTGCCGATAATAACAAGAAAAATCAAATTATAAGAAAGTATCAATATCGTAATAATCAAAAAAACGGATATTGTCTTTGGTATAAAAATGATAAACTTTTTAAAGCCGAAAAATACATTAATGATAAAAAAACAGGGGAATGGACAGATGCATTTAGCTTTAAAAAAGACAATCCCAATGTTTCTCTATAAATGAATCCCATAATCAAAGTAATAATACCTGCCTTTAACGAGGAAGATTCTATCGCACACGTAATTAAAGAAATTCCTGATATAGTTACGGAAACAATTGTCGTAAGTAATAATTCTACAGACACTACTGAATTGGTGGCGCAACAAGCTGGTGCTACGGTACTCAGAGAAGAAAGAATGGGATATGGGTATGCGTGTCTTAAGGGTCTGGATTATGTAGCTACTCAAGAAAAATCTCCTGAAATCATAGTATTTCTTGATGGAGATTATAGTGATTACCCTGCTGAGTTAACTAATATTATAGCTCCTATTATTAACCAAAATATTGATTTGGTAATTGGTTCGCGAGATAAAAAATTAAGAGAATCAGGTTCTATGACTATTCCTCAAATATTTGGTAACTGGCTAGCAACAAGATTAATGAGGTTGTTGTTTGGTGCAAAATTCACAGATCTTGGACCATTTAGAGCCATTAAATATCATAAACTTCTAGAATTAGATATGCAAGATAAAACATATGGTTGGACTGTAGAGATGCAACTAAAAGCTGTAAAAAAACGTTTTACCTATAAAGAAGTGCCAGTTCATTATAAAAAGAGAATAGGTGTCTCAAAAGTTTCAGGAACCATAAAAGGTGCTATCTTTGCAGGCGTTAAGATTTTAAGTTGGATTTTTAAATATAGCTTTGCGTAATGGATATTGCTATCATTATTATTTATACAGTAGCCTTACTAATAATTTTCTTGTACAGTTTAGCACAGTTGAATTTACTTTTCAACTATCTTAAATCAAGAAAACTAGACGACACATCTCCTACTTTTGACCTTTCTAAAGAAGAAGAAACTCCGTACGTCACTGTGCAGTTACCAGTCTATAATGAACTCTATGTGATGGAGCGTTTACTAGATAATATTGCACTGTTAGAATACCCAAAAGATAAATTAGAGATTCAGGTATTAGATGATTCTACCGATGAATCTGTACATACTACAGCTGCTCAGATTAATACACTGCGAGAAGCAGGATTAGACATACAACATATTCGTCGTGAGGATAGAACAGGGTTTAAAGCAGGAGCATTAAAAGAAGGATTAAAAATTGCTAAAGGCGAATTTATTGCAATTTTTGATGCAGATTTTCTTCCTGGTAAAAACTGGTTACTACAGACGATTCCATATTTTAAAAATAAAGATATTGGAGTAGTTCAAACGCGATGGGGCCATATTAATCGAGATTATTCTATGTTGACAAAAATTCAGGCATTTGCTTTGGATTTTCATTTTACTATGGAACAAGTAGGACGTAATTATAAAGATCACTTTATTAATTTTAACGGAACCGCTGGTGTATGGAGAAAGAAGTGTATTGAGGATGCTGGAAACTGGCAAGGTGATACATTGACCGAAGACTTAGATTTAAGCTATAGAGCTCAACTTAAAAAATGGAAATTTAAATACCTTGAAGAAGTAGAGACTCCTGCAGAATTACCTGTTGTTATCAGCGCAGCACGTTCTCAACAGTTTAGATGGAATAAAGGAGCTGCAGAGAATTTCCAAAAGTTATATTGGAAAATGCTTAAAGATAAAAGCGTTCCGTTTAAAACTAAATTTCATAGCTTCTTCCATTTATTGAATAGTAGTATGTTTTTATTAGTGCTACTGGTTGCAGTATTAAGTGTTCCAGTAATGTACATTAAGAATAGTAATCCTATGTTTAGTTGGTACTTTAATGTTATTGCATTTTTTGCTTTAAGTACCGTAATATTTTTCTTCTGTTACTGGCATACCTTTAAGAAAATACATAGTGGAGGGTTTTGGAATTTCATAGAATATATAAAAATGTTCTTCACTTTCTTTTCGATAGCTATGGGATTCTCTGTTCATAATTCTATGGCAGTTTTAGAAGGTCATTTTGGTAAGAAAAGTGAATTTGTAAGAACTCCGAAATTTAATATCAATACACTTAAAGATTCTTGGAAAGGGAACAAATATGTTAACAAAAACATCTCTGGGAATACTATTATAGAAGCATTGTTGATGTGCTATTTTGCATTTGCATTATATAGCGCATTTAAACTTCAGGATTTTGGATTGTTTTTATTTCATATTATGTTGTTTCTTGGTTTCGGTTTCGTATTCTTTAAATCCATTACTTCTAAATTATAATGGACAAATTATGGAAATACAATAGGGTTTCCATAATCTTAACTATTATCTGTGCCTTATTTTATTGGTGTTTTGCATATCAATTAGAACGTACTGATTTTCTAAGAATGTTTGGATTATGGGCAGCATTATTTTTTCTGTCTTATAAAATCATTCAGTTAAACACAACTAATACTAAATTTTTAGCTGGTATTGCATTAGGGTTTCGCGTTATATTTCTACTAGCTATACCTAATCTTTCTCAGGATTTCTATCGATTTGTATGGGATGGCAGGATGTTATTAGAAGGTATTAACCCTTATTTATCATTACCAGAAACCTGGATTGCAGAAGGCCAAATACCAATTGCACAAGCACAGGAATTATACGAAGGAATGGGTGAACTTAATGGTAGTCATTACACCAATTATCCTCCTATCAGCCAATTTTGCTACTTAATTGCAGGGGTTTTTTCCAGTAACAGTATTGTAGGTTTTGTGATCGTACTAAGGTTATTAATAATTATAGCGGATATAGGTACTTTTTTCTTCGGAAAGAAATTATTACGATTGCTCAATCTTCCAGAGCATAATATATTTTGGTACATTCTTAATCCATTTATAATTATTGAATTAACAGGAAACCTTCATTTTGAAGCAGTAATGATATTTTTTATCATTTGGTCACTATATCTTTTACATAAAGGGTATTGGTATTGGGCAGCTATTGTACTGGCACTTTCAGTTTCTGTAAAACTGATCCCATTATTATTTTTACCACTGTTCTTCCAGAAATTTGTTTCAGGAAAATCCACAAGTATTGTAAGCAACATTGTTAAACTTATCGGATTTTATAGTATTATAATTACAACTACAATTGTTCTTTTTGCTCCTTTCTTGTCTTCGGCATTTATTTCTAATTTTTCTAGAACTATTGGTCTTTGGTTTCAGAATTTTGAATTTAATGCAAGTATCTACTATATTATTCGCTGGATTGGATATCAAACCATTGGCTGGAATATTATTGGTACGGTTGGTAAAATTTTACCCTTAGTTGTTATCGGTATTCTTTTGTTAGTCACTTTTTTTAGAAAAAACAAAAGCACTACTCAACTAATTACAGTCATGGTTATTGGAATCTGTAGTTATTACTTTTTATCAACCACAGTTCATCCTTGGTATTTAGCCGTTCCTTTGGCTCTTTCTATATTTACGAAATATAAATTTACTATTTGGTGGTCTTTCATCATTATACTGAGTTATACTGCATATATCCATCCCGATTTTAAAGAAAATTTATGGTTTGTTGCCTTAGAATATATTACTGTATTTGGTATTTTTATTTTTGAAGTATTTAGAAATACTAAAATAGTTCCGTTAAAATCCATTTATATTGAAAATTAATTTCAGAAAAATAGCTCGACGATTATTAAGGATTATTGCTTTTATTGCAATTTTGATTCTTTGTGGATATATCTTTTTATATGTAAAACAAGAACGTTTCTTTTTTAACCCTAAAGTTTTAGACAAAGATTACACCTATTCTTTTGATCAACCTTTTGAAGAAATCAATATTACAGTAGAAGACGAAGTAAATTTGAATGCTTTATTATTCAAAACAGATTCTGTTAGTAAAGGTCTCATTTTATATTTTCACGGAAATGCTGGAGCAATTCACGAATGGGGTGAACGAGCCTATTTATATACAGAAAACAACTTTGATGTTTTATTTGTAGATTATAGAGGGTACGGAAAAAGTGATAGTTTTTACGAAGAAGAATCGGAACTTTATAATGACGCCCAAAAAATATATGATTATGCCCTAACTCGTTATGATGAGAAAAACATAATCGTGTTGGGGTTCTCTTTAGGCACTGGGTTTGCCTCATATACTGCAGCAAAAAACAATCCTAAACTCCTTATTCTGGAAGCTCCTTATTATGCCTGGAACGAGCTTATCGGAAGCATGGCGCCAGTACCCCAATCGTTAATTAATTATGAAATTCCGTCGTATAAATTCTTGGGAGAAGTAAGCTGCCCAATTCGAGTATTTCATGGTTCCAGAGATTTCTTAATCAAACCAGAAGAACATTCAAAACGATTAAAAGATCTTTATCCTAATAAAATCGAACGTACCCTTATCAAAGGTGCTGGACACAGTGTACATTTAACAAAGCAATATTATGATGAATTGAAGGAGCTATTAGCGAGGTATTAAAAAAGTACGTTTTATAAAAAGCAATTGCCCATATCGATCAATATGGGCAATTGCTTTTTATATATTATTCTTTACTGAAATCACATCATCCTTAAGTTAATGACTTCTTGTTCTGTAAGTATTCTCCAATGACCTCTAGGAAGGTCTTTTTTGGTTAAACCAGCAAAGATAACTCTGTCTAATTTAACTACTCCATAATTAAGATGCTCAAAAAGTTTTGTAACAATCCCATTTTTTGAAGACATTAATTGGATACCTATTTCATTCTTTGATGCTCCTTCTATGTATGAAATTTCATCAACTTGAATAAAGCCTTCTTCAAGTTTGATCCCTTTTTCTATTTTCTGAAAATCTTCGAACTTAAGGTTACGATCTAATTCTACATGAAATATTTTACGGACTCCTGTTTTGTGATGGGTTAATTTCTTTTCTAAATCCACATCATTCGTAAACAATAATAATCCTGTTGTGTTACGTTCTAATCTCCCCACAGGTTTTAGTCTCGCTTTTGACGCATTTGCTACTAAATCCATTACGGTTCTAGTTTTCTCAGGACTTGTAGAAGTTACAAACCCTTTAGGCTTATTAAGAAGAACGTATTCTTTTTTCTCTGGAGTAATTAGTCTACCATCAAATTTCACCTCATCGGTTAACTTTACTTTATACCCCATTTCAGTTATAGGCTTTCCATTTACCCATACACTACCAGTTTGAATATATAAATCCGCATCTCTTCTAGAACAAACTCCAGAATTAGCAACAAATTTATTTAGTCTGATTTCATCAGAGTTAGAAATCTTCTTAGGTGTGTTATTTTTATTTTTTACTGAAGCATTACCTTTAGTATATGATTTCCTATTAGGTTTCCCTCCTTGTCTTCCACTTCCTTTTCCTCTATTGGAATTGTCTCCACGACTCATATCTTACATTTTTTGCAAAGATAGTTGTTTCGTTCTTAGTAATAACAACTATTCTTCACCAAACCAAACTGTACTTTGACGCTCACGATTAACACTTAATTGAGTCACATCGGGTCTGGAATAATGCCCAACTGGATCAAAGTTTTGGCGTTCTTGTAAAACACGATTAAAATCCAGAGTTTCTATTAATAATCCTTCTTTATGAAGTACTGGCTCCAAAATCCATTCACCATCAGGTCCAGCAATGCAAGAACCTCCATTACCTAAAACATCTGGTGCTTTTTTTAGAATTTTATCCAGATGTGGTGTAGTTATTGGAAAATCTTCTTTGCGCATTAAACTAGAAACGGATAACACATAGGATCTTGATTCTCTGGCAATAAATCGAGTAATATCTTTGGTATTATAATCGCTGCCTGGCCATACTGCAACATGCAGATTCTCTCCTTGTCCATACAATGCAGTTCTAGGCAGAGGCATCCAATTCTCCCAACAATTTAAACCTCCTACTGTAAATGCTTTTAATGGATGTACTCTAAGGCCATTACCATCACCTGGCGCCCAAGTTAACCTTTCCTCATAGGTAGGTTGTAACTTTCTGTGTACAGATTTAATTTCTCCTTGCTGATTTATATATACTAATGAGGCATACAAACTATGTCCACCACGATCTAATGGCCGCTCAATAACACCTACGTAAATAGCAATTTTATGTTCTTTGGCGAGATTACAAATTCCATCTAAATCTCCATGTTCAATCACCACTGCATTCTGTGCATAATGTGCATGAATTTCTTTTTGAACAGCATTATCAAACTGAGCACCATCTGTAAGTGAAACCCAAAAAGGATATCCTGGTAACAAGGTTTCTCCAAAAACAATAAGTTCAGCTTTTTTAGAAGCTGCTTCGGATATTGAGTTTTTTATTTTCTCAATGGTTGCATTTTTATCCAACCAAATTGGTGATATCTGTGCTAATGCAACAGTAAGTAATTGATTTCCCATAAAGGATCTTGTATTTTGTCATTTTAACTATTCAGGATATACTCTTTAATCAATAAAACCTCATATTGTTGTTAACGAATAATTAACATTCAAAAAATTGAATTTCAATCACTTAAATGTAAAAATCGGTTTTACGGTGAAACCGCAACATAACGTTTAGGTAACATTAAAGTACCTTCAAAAAATCAATTATTCGCATGTTACGACCTTATGATTTTAAGAATTTCACATCAAAAGAAATCATCCAGCTTAATACCTGAAAAGTAAACTTATAAAAAGTATATATTATTCAAAGTTCAATTTATGTTAAAACATATTCTTTTTTACATAATGGTAAACTTATTAATACATTCTAATAAAATTCAAACTCAAAAAAATCTATGAATCACGTCTACATTTGTCTTGTAAAATTAAAACAAACAAATTTTAACAACTCAAATCAAAACACGTAGAAAAATGAAAAAGTTAGCCGTATTATTAGTAGTAGCAATTTTAGCATCAACTCAAGTTTTTGCAAATGAAAAAAACACGAAAAAAACTTCGGAAGAAAAATTAAGAAATGAGATCGTTCTTTTATTAGACAAGCCACAAATCGAATTAGACCGTAACGAAATCAAAGCGAATATCGAGTTTATCTTAAATGCTAAAGGTGAGATCGTAATATTAACTGTTGATTCGGAAAAAGAAGAAGTAGAGGACTACGTAAAAACAAGATTAAACTACAAAAAAGTTGATTCTGAAATCATCAAATCAGGGAATAAGGTATTTAAGTTAAAACTAAAGGTATTAAAACCTAGAAACTAACATAGTACTTGACATTAAAGCCGTTTCATTTTCTAATGAAACGGCTTTTTTATGTTTTTTACCAAAGTATCCTATCTAAGATCATATTCACATCAATTAGTACAATACTAAACACCCCAGATACTATAATTAACTTCAGTATATTATGTAACCAAACATAATGTGTTCTTCCTTTCGAACTCCATAAGGCAATTAAAAACGAAAGTAATAATGCCAAACAAATATAAAAATAGAGGTACATAAATCCGATTTCGTACTTGGTTAATAATAGATAAATAGGAATACAAGAAAACAGTACCAGCAAGCTGATCATTTTTTTGGAAACTGATTCACCATACATTATAGGTATCGTTTTATAGTTCTGTGCTACATCACCTCTAAGGTTTCCTAAATCTTTTACCATTTCTCTCATCACCAACATTAAGAACAGAAATGTAGCATGCACAAAAATAACTTCATCAAAATTCTTATAGTAAATAAACACGGCAAAAAAAGGTGTTATGGATAATGTAGAAGCTACAAAATTACCTAAAAAAGGCATTTTCTTTAGTTTATGAGAGTAGAACCAAATACCAAAAACATAAAAAGAGAAAAATAACACTGCTCTAAACGACACATAACTGGCGCATATTACAGAAAGAAAGTTTAACACAAAATAGCCTGTTAACTTAGTACGTTGGCTTACCAAACGATCTAACATGGTTTTTTGTGGTCTATTTATTAAATCTTTTTCTCGATCATAAAAGTTATTGATAATATATCCTGCCGCAATTACTCCTGCAGAAGCTAAAACAATAACGAACAAATTAGGGTCAAAAAGTACTCTTCTTAATTTAATATGAGGAGCTAGAATAAAGATGGAAGTAAGATATTGTGCTAAAACAATTATAAGAATATTATAACCACGAACAATAGAAAATAGACTCAGTAACTTGAGAAGAACGAGTTTATTTTTCCTAGAAAGCATGTTGATGCTTATTAAAAATTATACACTACTTCTAATTTATAATCCTTAAGTGCAGATTGGGCTTTATTAAAATCCTGAGTAAATCCTAAAATATAACCTCCGCCACCAGAGCCACATAACTTAAGATAATAATCATTAGTTTCAATACCATTTTTCCACAGCGCATGGAATTGCTTAGGAATCATTGGTTTAAAATTATCCAAAACTACATTGGACAATTGTTTGATATTCGAGAATAATGATTTTATATCACCTTTAAGAAAATCATCAACACAGGCATCTGTATGTTTAACAAATTGGTTCTTAAGCATCGTACGGAAACCTTCTTGTTTCATATTTTCCATAAAAATACTAACCATAGGAGCGGTTTCTCCAACGATTCCACTATCCAATAAGAATACAGCACCTTTTTTATTATCAACGCTCTGAGAAGGAATTCCTGCAGGCTCTATATTATCTTTAGAATTAATAAGGATTGGTAAACTTAGATAACTGTTTAAAGGATCTAATCCAGAGCTACTACCGTGAAAAAAAGACTCCATCAATCCAAAAATCTCCTTCAGTTTTAGCAATTTATCTCTAGTAAGGTTCTCTAATACTGTAATCTTATCTTCAGCATATTTATCATAAATAGCAGCTACTAATGCACCACTACTTCCCACACCATATCCTTGAGGAATACTACTATCAAAATACATTCCAGCAGCTACATCTTCTTTTAATCTAGGTAGGTCAAATCTCACCACATCTTTATCTTGAATATCTTCAAGATATGTCACAAAACTACTTAGGTTTTTATTGGATTTAATAGCCTGTTCATCTGGAGTATCAGAGACTTTTAAAGCCCCTTTAAAAAAGTTATAAGGTATCGAAAGACCCTTAGAATCTTTAATAATACCGTACTCTCCAAACAAAAGTATTTTAGAATAAAATAGTGGTCCCTTCATTAGTTTGTTTTCCTTATATACTATTTGTATAACTAATTAGGATAAAGTTACAACAATTTGGCACCTAATCCTATTTTGTCGCAAATATACTGTCCTTTCTGGCAATATGCAACTAACTCTCTAGTAATGAAATCTTTTACTTGATCCTTTTCATTATTAGGGTATAGCAAATGTACATTTGCCCCAGCATCTAGTGTAAAACAAAGTTTGGATCCAGTTTCTTTTCTATACTCCCAAACTTTATTGATTACAGATAATGTATTAGGTTTCATTAATATAAAATATGGTAATGAAGTCATCATCATTGCATGGAGTGTTAAAGCTTCACTTTCTACAACTTCTATAAACCCATCTAAATCTCCTGATATTAAAATCCCCTTAAGTTTATCGATATTCTCATTAGCCTGTTCAAATCGTTTTGATGAAAAAGGATGTCCATGCATTAAATCATGACCCACTGAGCTGCTGACTTGTTTTTCACCTTTGTCTACCAATAGAATTGTATCTTGATAATCCGTAAAGCACTCATGTACCTCATATGGGAATTTAATTGCATATGCGTCACTACTCCCTTCAACATTCTTATGTGATCCCCAAACTGTTATTGGCCCTTCGATGCTTCTACTTGCACTTCCAGAACCTAATCTGGATAAAAAAGAGGTTTTCAAAAGACACTCTTTATCCGTCATTTCTGGGTTTATTTCTTTTTCTAACTGCATAAGGCAATATGCTAACGCACTCATCCCACTTGCAGAAGAAGCGATTCCACTACTATGAGGAAACGTATTACTTGTTTCTATAGTGAATTTATAATGTTTCAAAAAAGGAACATAGGTAGCAATTCTTTGAAAGAAGTTTTCAATTTTTGGTTTGAAATCTGGTTTTGATTCGCCTTCAAAAAACAATTCAAATTTAAAATTCTCAGAAATATTTTCCAGTCTTTTGTAATGTAAGGTTGTCTTTGTATTACAAACATCTAATGTAAAACTTATCGAAGGGTTCTCTGGTAATTGCACAGGTCTTTTTCCCCAATATTTTACTAAAGCAATATTACTAGGAGATGCACAAGAAATAAATCCTTCTTCTGGGATTGCAGAAGACATTTTAGTGATAAACTGACTATAATCACCCATATTATAAAATAATTTGGGCAAAGATAAGTGGTTATCTGGGTTTAAAAGTAACCTAGTAAAAATAAATTGCTATTTTAGTATTTCACTAACTAATCCTTATGAAAAAAAAGTTACTGCGTATAAGTATCGCTGTATTTTTATGCTTGCTAATTGGTTTTTTAAGTAGCATTGCAACACAATCATCAATTAGTACTTGGTATGTAACTTTAGAAAAACCTTTTTTTACACCTCCCAACTGGCTTTTTGCTCCTGTGTGGTTTATTCTCTATATTATGATAGGAATTGCTGCAGGAATTGTTTGGAGTAAAGGTTTTTATCATAAATGGGTAAAAACTGCGTTATATCATTTTGGGTTTCAACTTTTACTCAATGCTGCGTGGTCCATTTTTTTCTTTGGAATGCGCAACCCCTTGATTGCTCTAGTGGATATACTAGCCCTGTTTATCCTCTTATTATTCACATTCAAGTGGTTTAAAGTTGTGAACGCTACAGCCGCTTACCTACTTATCCCTTATGTAATATGGGTTGCTTTTGCAACTGCATTGAACTTTAGTATATGGCAACTTAACTAAACCAAGAATAAGGAATAAAACATTTTATGAACAAGAAGTCAATAGTCTTACAGACTACTTTAGAATTAATTACAAAACAAGGAATCAGGGCAACTTCTCTTTCACAAATCATTAAAGAATCTGGTGTTGCAAACGGAACTGTATACCATCATTTTAAAAACAAAGAAGAGATTATTACAGAACTTTACTTGATGCTTACTCAAGATTTTGGAACTGTGGTTATGCGTAACATACCCGAGGATGATATTAAAAAGCAATTCTCTATTATGTGGCTTAATTTATTTCATTATTTTGTAAACAATCCATTAGCATTTGTATTTTCTGAACAAATAGCAAGATCTCCCGAAATCCCTCAGTCATTAAAGGACAAAGCGAGACAATATTATGGTGAAATAGAAAATTTCTTTAAAACAGGTATTCGTAAAAAGATTTTTAAGTCGTATAACTCAATGGTAATGGAAGAGTTATTTTTTGGAAATGTAGTATCTCTTGTAAAAATTCATGAAAATGAAAAAGTAAAATTATTAGATAAGCATATTAATCAAGCAATAGAGATTTCATGGAAAGGGTTCTTAAGAGATTAAGAACAAAGCTATATCCTTATTACTATCATAAAGAACAGGATAAACATAAAACTATAAATTAAAACCCCACAAGATAAACTAACTAATATCTTGTGGGGTTTTAAATACTATATTTCAATATACATTCTTACTAATTAAATATAATGTTAGCACAAGAATCTTTATATAGTTTTGTAACAGCAGCTTCTATTGCTTTTTTAGAATCTTTTGTTTTGCCAATAGATTTACCTTTATAATACAAAGTTCCATTACCTTTCCAAGAAAATTCATCACTGTGGGATTTTATCAATCGTATTCCATCTTTTCTTGTTATCTGAAAAGATTCTAATTTCTGATCATATTCTAATCCCGCTGGAAAATAAACCTCTGTAACAAATTTAGTATCTCCATTTCCATACATATAGCACACACATTCACCGATATCTTTTGCTTCAGAAACTCTAACCATATTGTTTTGTACAATACTCCATCTATTATTGACATTTATACCAACCAGATCCATTAACATAGTTCCTTTTTCTGCCAATTTTTTATCAATAAATGATTCAAAACTAATCACTGCAGAAATAATCCCTGCACTTTCTTTTTGATTCTGAAAAACTACCTTATCCAAGGTTAATCTAAAACTATAATTGTCATCATTTATAATATCATCCAATTGCGAAGAAATATCTTTTTTACTATAATCTTTCCTCACTAAAGCTCCTGATAAATTAACATAAACAGTATTACCTCTATATTTCTCATCGAAAAGATACAGTACATCATTTTTTTTAGCCCCTTTTTCTAATGCATTAACCTTATTGATATAATCCATCAATAACTTTTTTATTGGTTCTTTGTCGTTTGCAAATGCACTATATGTGCTATTACAAATGCATATAATAATAAATATTAGTGTAATTTTTTTCATAGTCAATGAATTAATGGTTATACCCTAATAAGATACAAAATTTTACACAGAATTCCAGAAGGATATTGATTAACTTGAATTATCAAAAAACTTACTTCCAACAACTTAACTTCTATTCTATGGTTTCAGGTAGTAGCTTAATGGGCTCGTTTTTCAAAACAAAGTCTCAGATCACTCAGGTTAATTCTATAAGTTGAAGGTTCAAAATAAACTGTTTTATTTCTCTTATGTAAGGAACACACTTATACACATATTGAGCATATCATAGTCTAGTTAGTAATAGTATTCACAAAAGAATGTTGTCAGACTTCATAAATCATGATGTTATCGCTTTTGCAGCAATATAAGCACCTGTCCAAGCATTCTGAAAATTAAAACCTCCAGTAATAGCATCAATATTTAGTATTTCACCAGCAAAATATAGATTACTTTGCTTTTTGCTTTCAAACGTTTTAAAATTTATCTCTTTAAGATCTATTCCACCTGCTGTAACAAATTCTTCTTTGAATGTACTTTTTCCATTCACCTTATACACTCCTTTGGTTAACTCTTCTGAAAGCTTCAAAAACTGAGCCTTATTAGTATCCGCCCATCGTGTAGTATTTTCTATTCCTGATTCCAGCACTAAACGTTGCCAAAGCCGTTTTGGTAATTCAAATTGAGCATATTTAAAGACTTGTTGCTTTGGATTTTTGTTTTTCAAAGTTTTAAGTTCTTCTATGGCTTCCTCTTGAGAATAGTACTGTAACCAATTAACAATCACTTCAAAATTATATTGACATGAGTTTAGTTCTATTGCTCCCCAAGCCGAAAGTTTAAGAATAGCTGGACCGCTCATTCCCCAATGCGTTATAAGCAAAGGACCTTCACTAGATAATTTAGAATGTTTTACTTGTACTGAAGCGTTTGCTACAACACCAGGTAATCCTTTTATTCTAGAATCTTTTATATTGAATGTAAATAAAGACGGAACTGCATTAATTGTATGATGATCCAACGTTTTCAATTTTGACCAAATTTTAGGATTGCTTCCCGTTGCAATCATAAGTTTAGTAGTTTCAAAGCTTCCTTGACTTGATATTACTTTCCAAATATTATTTTCTTGATAAAAGTCTTTTACTGAATGATTCACCAACACCTGAATTCCTAATCGTTTTGTTTCTGACAAAAAACAATCAATAATTGTTTGTGATGAATCTGAAACAGGAAAAATTCGTCCATCATCTTCTATTTTTAATGCAACACCTCTGCGATCGAACCACTCCATTGTATCGCCAGTCATAAATGTATGAAAAGGACCGATGAGTTCTTTTTCTCCTCTAGGATAATTTTTGCTTAACACATTAGGAATAAACTCGGCATGCGTGACATTACAACGTCCTCCTCCAGAAATTCTCACTTTAGAAAGTACTTCTTTTCCTCTTTCTAAAATTGCTATTTTAAGATTAGGATCATTTTCGGCAACATTAATCGCAGTAAAAAAACCTGCTGCTCCACCACCAATTATAATAAGATCATATTGCATTAGGCAAAATTAGGGAAATCTGTTATGATTCCTTCCACATTCCAAGTTTTTGATGTTTCTATAAACGATTGATCGTTTACTGTCCAAACATACACTTTATAACCTTGTTCTTTTGCCAATAGCACTTCTTCTTTTGTCACTTTGTTAATAGATGGGTGTATAGAAAATGCTCTCAAATTTTCAGAAACTTTCAAGACTTTAGAGATGTTTCCTTCTGTTAGCACTCCTAATTTAAAATCTAAAGTCACTGCTTTTATTTGAAATAATTGCGAATGATCAAAACTTGATAAAATGAAATCATCATAATTCCAATTTGAGTTCAGGATTTGCCGTTCTAGCAATTCTACAGTAGGCAATGCTGTTCCTATTCCTTTTAGTTCTATATTCAAAATACATCTTCCATCTATAAGGTCCAATACCTGTATCAAAGTAGGGATGCTATAACCTTCTTGAGTTCTTAATTTTTCTAATTCCTGCCAAGTGAATTCTGATACTTTTCCATATCCATTGGTAGTTCTTGATAAAGTTTCATCATGAATTACTACCAATTCTCCTGTTTTGCATCGATGTACATCGATCTCTATTCCATCTACATTATGAGCCAAAGCTTCTGATATAGATTCTAATGTATTTTCTGCCACCAATCCTGCAGCACCGCGATGTCCAAATATTTTCATACGATGTGGATTATTGAGTTAATTGTATTCTATAAAGACGTTCTGGATGTTCCAGAACGTCTTTATTTATTTTTCTTCTATTATTTAAATGCTGGAATTCCAGTAATATCCATTCCTGTAATCAGAAGATGAATATCATGTGTTCCTTCATAAGTAATTACACTTTCCAGATTCATCATGTGTCTCATGATACTATATTCTCCTGTGATACCCATTCCACCCAAAATCTGCCTTGCTTCTCTAGCAATTTTTATTGCCATATCTACATTATTACGTTTTGCCATAGATATTTGAGCAGAAGTAGCTTTTCCTTCTTCTCTTAAAACTCCTAATCGCCATGCAAGCAACTGCGCTTTTGTTATCTCAGTGATCATTTCTGCAAGCTTCTTTTGTTGTAGCTGTGTTCCTCCAATTGGTTTATCAAACTGAATTCTTTCTTTAGAATAACGTAAAGCAGTATCATAACAATCCATTGCAGCTCCAATCGCTCCCCAAGCAATACCAAAACGAGCTGAATCCAAACAACCTAAAGGTGCTCCTAATCCACTTTTTCCTGGTAATAGATTTTCTTTAGGAACTTTTACATTATCAAAAATTAGTTCGCCTGTTGCAGATGCACGAAGAGACCATTTATTATGTGTTTCTGGAGTAGAAAAACCTTCCATACCTCTTTCTACAACTAAACCGTGAATTCTTCCTTCTTCATTTTTTGCCCAAACCACCGCAATATCTGCAAACGGAGCATTAGAAATCCAAAGTTTAGCTCCATTAAGCAAAAAGTGATCTCCTTTATCTTTAAAATTAGTGGTCATTCCACCAGGATTAGAACCATGATCAGGCTCCGTAAGACCGAAACATCCCATAAATTCTCCAGAAGCCAACTTAGGTAAGTATTTATTCCTTTGTGCTTCACTTCCATATTTCCAGATAGGATACATAACTAAAGAAGACTGTACCGAAGCAGTGGATCTAACTCCAGAATCTCCTCTTTCTATCTCCTGCATTATCAAGCCATAACTAATCTGATCTAGTCCAGCACCTCCATATTGTTCTGGGATATATGGGCCAAACGCCCCTATTTCTGCTAATCCTTTAATGATTTGATTAGGAAACTCTGCACGTTGTGCATATTCTTCTATTATAGGAGACACTTCTCTTTTTACCCAACTACGAGCTGCATCACGAACCAATTTATGTTCGTCTGTTAAAAGGTCATCTATATTATAATAATCTGGTGCTTCAAAAAGATCAGGCTTCATTAGATTTCGTATTTATTTTTTAAACTATTTTCAAAATTATCATCGTTAAACTACAAACAAATGTAATTAATGAAAAAAGAGCAACCAATTTTTTTTGACTTCTTAAAATATATTCTAAATCATTGAGGATATTCTATACCATAATTCGAAAAATAGAAGGTAATTATTTGTTGACTTTGGTGATTTAATATGCAACAAGATTTGTGGATAATTTCCGCATTTCAGCACCGACTTCCACACATTTTAGAGAACCTTAACAATATTAATATTTTATTTAAAACACTGTTTTACAGCGCTTTAATAGTCATGTAGCTGTGTAAAATTTGATGGCACAATTATTCCTTCTACTTAAGTAAATTAAAGAATAATTAAAACCTAAAAACGAAATGAGAAAATTATTTGTATTGCCAGTATTAGCGTTTGGACTTTTATTAGGAACGCAAAGCATGAATGCACAAGAAACATCTTCTGATGAAACTGTAGAAGTTACTACTCAGGAAAAATATATCGAATTAGCAGTTGAAAACTTACCTCAACCAGTACTTGATGCTGTAGCCAGAGATTTTAAAGGTGCTACAATCAGTAAAGCTGCTGCCAAAGAAGATGCTTCTGAGTTTAAGTTAGAACTTACTAAAGAAGATGGAGAAACTGTAGAGGTTTTCTGTGATGCCGAAGGAAATTGGGTCACTAAAGACTAATTACAGTAAACATCTTAAGATCGTTAATTTATAGTCTTATAAATTAAACTTCGTAGAGTGATTAAATTTGGAAAAAGAGAGGATTATATAATTCTCTCTTTTTTATTTCATTACATCTTTAGATAAAACTCCTTAGTAAGTTTGATATAATCCTCTGTATAAAGATGTCTTTGATTTTCTATAATCAATTCATCAATTGCTGGATCAATTTGATCAAAACCGAATATCAACATACTCCTTTTTATTTCTGAAGAAGGATTTCCTTTTACTCTTGTAATTTTTTGAACAAACAATCCAGTTTTCTTTGCGATCTCTATTACGTTATCCTCTTCTTTATAAGGAAGTATGATTGCAAATCTACCTTTCTCTGAAAGTAAGTGAGCTGCTCCTATAAAAAGATGTTCAAAAGGTAACGCATCTTCAAATCTTGCAGTATCACGACTTGCATTAGATGTTTTATAATCATCTGTATAAAATGGAGGGTTACTAATTAATAAATCATACGTATCATCAATCTCCTGAAAAAACTCCTGAAAAGAAGCGTGATAGCAAAACAGTCGATCTCCCCAATCCGAGGACTCAAAATTTTCAACAGCCTGTTCATAAGCATTGTCATCTATCTCAATAGCATCTATAGTCTCTGCATAAGAACGCTGAGCCATCATTAAGGCAATCACACCTGTTCCAGTTCCTATATCTAATATAGAATTCACTTCATCAGATAAGGGAGTCCAGGCACCTAGCAAAACTCCATCTGTACCAATTTTCATTGCACAACGATCCTGATGTATTGTAAACTGTTTAAATTCGAATGGGTTAGACATGTGTTTTTAGAGATAAAGATCGATCAAGCCTTCTGGAGTATTTACATAAACCGTATTAGTTTCTCTATCCACTTTATCTATAAATTCATCATTCATTGGTATCAATATTTCAATCCCATTGCGATCAATTTCGAAAAGCGCTTGAGCTGTACTGTCGTTAATATGCTTAATTACACCAACTTCTCCATAAGAATGATCAACGATTTTAAAACCAATTACTTCATGAAAATAAAATTTATCTCCTTCAAGTTTCGGCAATAGATCTAACGGAAGGTATATTTCCGCTTTCATCATATCGTCTGCATCTTCTTCTGAATCCACATCTTCAAATTTTACTCTAAGCAAATCACTTTTATGCAGTGAACTTCTTTCAATAAAAAATGGAACCAGATTTTTGTTATAATTAACAAAAACCGATTCCATTTTCGCATAACTTTCGGGCTCATCAGTGTCAAGTTTAATCAACACTTCACCCTTAAAACTAAATTTGCTTACGATTTTGCCTAGATAGAAGCAATCTTCTTTCTTCATCGTCAGTAATGCAACTATTCTTCCTCGTTGCTAGCTTCTTCAGTTACTTCTTCTTCTGTAGCTTCTGCTGCCACTTCTTCTGCTTTTGCAGCTGCTTCTGCAGCATCAGCTTCACGCTTAGCATTTACTTCTTTTTCTGCAGCTAGTGCTTTTGCTTTTGCATCAGCTTCTGCTTTTGCTAAAGAATCTTTCTTAGCATTAACAGTACCTGATTTTTCTTCTAACCAAGCATTGAACTTTTCTTCTGCTTGCTCTTCAGTTAAAGCTCCTTTTCTAACTCCACCTGCAAGGTGATTTTTAAGCATTGCACCTTTATAAGATAAAATAGCTCTAGCAGTATCCGTAGGCTGCGCTCCATTTTGTAACCATTTTACAGCTCCATCAACATTTAAGTCAATCGTTGCTGGGTTAGTGTTTGGATTGTACGTACCGATTTTTTCTAAAAATCTACCATCTCTTTTTGATCTAGCATCTGCAGCTACGATCCAGTAAAAAGGTTTTCCTTTTTTACCGTGTCTCTGTAATCTAATTTTAACAGACATATTAATTAATTTTTGGGTACTCGACCCCGTTTATAATTTAAGTGCGCAAATGTAATCATTTTTAGCAAATTAGCATCAAAATCCTTTCCCTTTAATTGCATATAATAAATTAGACCATAATACAGTCATCAAATTCATTCATTTTTGAAGTTTAAATAAACGGTAAAAACTTACTTTTAATACTTATAAATATCAATTTTGTGTATTTCATCGATGTTTTTTTGACATTAATCGTCAAAAAAAGTGATTTTTATTGCAAAAAAGTTGTTTTCTTAAAATTTTCCTTATATGTTTGTACCTGAATATGTTATTATGGTTTTGCCGTAATGATGTTTTTTAAAGCCCCAAACGTATGATTAAAAAAATTACCCCACTATTGGCAGTAATCTGCCTAATTCTAAATTCCTGTACTACAGATATTGAGGTAAACACTCCAGCGCTACAGGCAACCATAGACGGAAAATTATTCAAACCTGATATCAAAAAAGCAATTATACATGATGATGGTACATTAGTAATTATAGGAAATACTGATACAGAATCTATAAGTTTTACCACTTCTTCAACAAATGTCGGAACTTACAAAATAGGACAACAAGCTATAAATGAAGTAAGTTTTAAGAATGATAACTCAAAATTCATTTCTGAAAACGGTATTAGTAATGGTGAAATTGTAATTACAGAAATTCATAATAACCTGGTTTCTGGTAATTTTTATTTTCAAGATTTGAAAAGTTCGAATGGAAAATCCATGAGTTTTCAAAATGGATGGTTTTATAGGTTACCTATAGAAAACTTTGTCCCTGAAATTGAAGAACCAGAACAAGAAGAAGTAGTTATAACAGTTGATGATGAAGAAGAGGAAGAAATCAACCCTTGTTTACTAAACGCATCTCTTACTGCTTCCATCAATGGAGTAGAAATGATCACAGATGATCATGATGCCATTCCATTTGGAGTGAATACTCCTTCTATTTTAATTAAAGCAAGTAATGAGACTGAAGAAATAACACTAGTCTTCCCAATAGTTGTTACAGTTGGAGAGCATTCTTTAACTGGATCTGGAGCATATAGTGCTTCTTATAGCTATAATAATGATAAAGCATCTGCAATATCAGGAAAACTTACAATTGCTTCGCACGACACAGAAAGCAAATGTATTAGCGGGAGTTTTGAGTTTACCACAACAAGTGGTGTAACTGTTACTAAAGGACTTTTTGATTACGGATATTAATCACAACTCAACTATAATTAGCGAAAGCGTTCGTCTTTAATATAAAGATGAACGCTTTTTTTTATTTTTTCAGAAACTAAAACTTTGCTACCACTCTAACTAATGTGCAAGAATTATTCCTTTTAAGTCTTTAATTACATAAGCATGTCTGCTCATAAATGTTAGCTAGCTAACATTTATGAGCTGTAATACTCCTTCCGATAATGTTATTGTTTCGTTAATTAATTATAAATAATTCTATAATACTGGTTGTTTTTATAACAAAAACAATTCTACCGTTTCGCAGGTTAACTCCTTTTAAAACAGCACTTTTTTTCATCTATCAGATTGTTCTTGTAGATAGATTTTATCTATTTAACAGTTTTTTTGCTTTGTAAGTACAAAATAATACCAGCGTCTCAATTTATATCAAACAAAACTCACGTTTTTGATTCACAAAACAATTGGCCAACTGTTTTCTTTTTAGGATATAAACATTTAAAAACACAAAAAATGAAAAATTTAAAAACAATATTTTTAAGCTTGTTAGTCGCCTCATTACTGGCAGCTTGTAATGATGATGATGATTCAATAATCATAATAGACCAACCAGACACCCCATCTGAAGCTAGTTTATTATTAGAAAGTATTAGGCAAGATGGAGGAGTTCCGTATGACGTAAATAATCCAGCCCTCACATTTACTGCAGAACAAAACGTTTTCTTACCAAGTATATTAGGTATTGATTATCGAACAGATAGATCGCTAGTTCCAGCTGGACCTACAGCGAGATTCCCTATGTTTAGGGGCTGGGAAACTACCTCAAATGGTCCTAGACAATGCTATTATGTAATCACAGAATCATCTGATAGAGAAATGGCAAGTGCATTGGGTGTTATTTTTGCTCCAAGAATGGCAGATGCTATAGGTTCTGGAGGTGAACAAAACGCAACTTGGACAGATGACGGAAGGCTGGTTTTTGAAGGGTCAGTAGATTTTTCACCTAAAAGATCTTTGGTTGCTGGAGGTGCAGATGGATTATTATTTGGTTTTCCTCCTGCAGAAGTAAATCCAGGCGCTATTGCAGACTCAGCATGGTCATCCTACGTGGTTTTACCTAGTGGTGTAGTAATTAATGCCCAAATGGTAGCAAATAGCACAGGAATCCACGATAGAATTCCTCATCCAGATGGTAATACAGCTGCTCAAGAAGATGATTTAAACAATCCAAATCTTGCCGCAGATCAAGCATCGGTAGTAATGCAACTTTTAGATGGATGGCAAGACGGAAAACCTTATTACTTTCATATCGTAACCGATACTTCAGACCCAGGTCCAGCTACTATTGAATTAGGAGTATTTGCTCCAAGATTAGCAGAGTTACCAACATTTGGATTATTTCCTGGAGGTTCTATGTTACCTTTCAGTCCAACAGCAAATGGAAGAACTACAGATACTGGTGACGGTTTTGGAGTACAAGGCTTAAATTCGGCTTCTTTAAGTGATCGACAGGTACAAGATCCAACAAATACTTTCCCTATTGATCCTAGTGATGAACGTTATGCTCCAATGTGGGATGCACATATTACTGAATTTACAGTTCCTGAATCAGAGCGCCCAATTCTAAGAAGTTTTGATCAAATAAATCAACTTTTAGCAGATGGCACTTTAATTCCTTTTAGAGGTAATGCTAATCCAACTCCTTTAGCAAACTCATTATCTGATTTACTAACTGCTACAGGAGCAATTATTAACTGCCCAGTAATTACACAACCTGAAGCAAGTGTAATAGGCACCCAAATCGGTTCTCCTCGAAATAATTAACACTAATAGTAATTAAGAAAAGGGCTTTTCTTAATTACTATTAGCATTTTGAAAAAGCTTAGTTACAATATCTGCAACTAAGCTTTTTCATCATTTATTCAGATCCAACTCCATCTGAATATTGCAACGAGCATAGGGAGTAGGATTACCTACAACTTTATTAAATCCTAATTTTTGGTACAAATTAATCGCTGGAGTTAATACAGTATTACTTTCTAAGTAAATCTTCTTAGCATTTTGAGACACAGCTTTTTCAATTATAGCTTTTCCTAATATCCAACCAATTCCTTTTCCTTTGGCTTCTGGAGAGACTGCCATCTTTGCCAGCTCAAAATCATATTCAGAATCAGTCATTTTTATCAAAGCGCATACACCTACAGGTTTTTTATTATATAAAGCAATTAAAATATGACCTCCTTGATCCAAAATATAACTTTTAGGATTTTCCAATGCTTTCAAGTCCATTTCTTCCATCTTAAAATAATGATTTATCCATTCTTCATTTAACCGTTTGAATACCTCTTTATATTTTTCTTCATAAGACACAATCTTTACTTTTCCAGACTCTCGTTTCTTCTTTTGCTCAACAACCCTTTTTAATAACGATTTATTGTCAAGTAAAAACTCAAATTCCCCAATCGCATTCCACATATTATGCTTTGTCTGATCCAATATATCATCAACTGCACTTTGTACATCAAAGCATTGATCCTCCATTCTTATGGCTAAACTCTTACCTTTGGTAGTAAGCATTATGTTATTCTTTCTTCCGTCATTTTCATCTTTCTTTTCAGAAACAATTCCATCCCTAGACATCTCTCGAACTATTTTGCTAACAGAAGGATGAGAATGCCCTATTTTCTTAGCAATAGCAGTAATCGACATCTCATTATTTTGCGACAAAACGTAAAATACTGGAAACCATTTTGGTTTTAAACCTACTCCGTACAACTCATAAACTTGTCTGGCATCTTCAGTGATTCTCTCACTTAGCATTCTCAATCGACTTCCTATTGCCATCGTGCCTATTGTATCAAAAAAATCCATATCTAAATCTATTTACGTAACCAATTACGTAAATGTATTGATTTATTTATTATTCTCAAAATGCGTTTCATTTTTCAATTAATAATATAGGGTACTTTTGATAGTTGATAATTCTGGATAACTTTTAGCGCTTCTAACCTATCATTTTACCTATTTTTGAAAATCGCTTCCACTGGAAGATGAAACTTTCTCGAAACTGATTTTTTATGTATTTAATTTTTGATACCGAAACTACAGGTCTACCTAAGCGTTGGGATGCTCCCATAAGTGATTCAGACAACTGGCCAAGATGTATCCAGATTGCCTGGCAGTTACATGATGAAATGGGAAACTGCATTGAACATCAGGATTACTTGGTAAAACCAGAAGGTTTTAATATTCCTTACGATGCTGAAAAAATTCATGGGATCTCTACAGCATTGGCAGATCAAGAAGGTATCACTTTAGCTGAAGTTTTAGAGAAATTTAATATTGCGTTATCCAAAACCAAATTCGTTGTAGGTCAGAATGTAGGTTTCGATGTTAACATTATGGGAGCTGAGTTTTATCGGCTTGGTATCCAAAATCAACTACAAGAACTACCTGTTCTTGACACTTGTACAGAAACCACTGCTAGTTTATGTCAGATTCCTGGAGGTCGTGGAGGAAAGTTTAAACTTCCAACGTTAACAGAACTACACGAATTTTTATTTGGAACTGCATTTGGAGAAGCCCATAACGCAACTGCCGATGTAGAAGCTACTACAAGATGTTTTCTGGAATTAATTCGTAAGCAGGTATTCACACAAGAAGAACTTGATGTATTACCTGATTATTTTCAGAATTTTAAGGAGGTTAACAAAGAACCTATTCAATTAATAGGACTTAAACACATAAACCTAAAAAAAGCCTCTCAAAAAATCCAAGAGGCATTAGATCAACAAGGTAGCTCTGATATTTCTCAGCAAGAAATCAAGGACAATATTGCAGCACTAGATGCTGTTAACTTTGCACATCTTCACAATCATACTCAGTTTTCAGTGCTACAATCAACAACGAGCATTCCTGATTTAGTAAAAGAAACAGCAAAGCATAAAATGACTGCAGTTGCGATGACCGATCATGCCAATATGATGGGTGCATTTCATTTTGTATCTGCAGTTACTAATCATAATAAAAGTGTAAAAGCAGCCAATCAAGAAGCTGTTGAAAATGGAGAGGAACCTACAGGAGTAGAAATAAAGCCTATCGTTGGTTGTGAATTCTTTGTTTGTGAAAACCATACGGATAAATCTAGAAAAGACAATGGTTATCAAATTGTATTACTCGCAAAAAATAAAAACGGGTATCATAACTTAGCAAAAATGTCTTCTATAGGTTTTGTAGATGGATTCTATTATCTACCAAGAATTGACAAAGAGGTTATCAAGCAGTATAAAGAAGATATCATTGTACTTACTGGTAATCTATATGGTGAAGTTCCTAGTAAAGTATTGAATATTGGTGAAAAACAGGCGGAGGAAGCTTTGTTATGGTGGAAAGAAGAGTTTGGAGATGACTTATACATCGAGATTATGCGTCATAATCAAGAAGATGAAAATCGTGTAAATCAAGTTTTGATAGACTTCTCCAGAAAACATAATATAAAAACCATCGCTTCGAATAACACCTATTATTGCGAGAAAAAAGATGCCAATGCACATGATATTCTTTTATGTGTAAAAGACGGAGAAAAACAAGCAACTCCAATAGGGAGAGGAAGAGGATATCGTTACGGATTACCTAATCAAGAATATTATTTTAAGTCTTCTGAGGAGATGAAAAATTTATTCAAAGATCTTCCCGAAGCCATTATCAATATACAAGAGGTAATTGATAAAATAGAACCTTTTGTGCTTGCTAGAGATGTTCTATTACCCGCCTTTGACATCCCAGAAGAATTTCAATCTGAAGAAGATAATATCGATGGTGGTAAAAGAGGAGAAAATGCATACCTAAGACATATAACATACAAAGGTGCTAAGATAAGATATGGAGAAATTACTCCCGAGATTGATGAACGATTAGATTTTGAGCTTAAAGTAATAGAAAACACAGGATATCCAGGATATTTCCTGATTGTGGAAGACTTTATTCGAGCGGCCAGAGATATGGGCGTTTCTGTAGGCCCTGGACGTGGATCTGCAGCTGGATCTGCGGTCGCGTATTGTCTATGGATTACCAATCTGGATCCTATTAAGTATGACTTGCTTTTTGAGAGATTCTTAAATCCAGATCGTGTAAGTATGCCTGATATTGATATCGATTTTGATGATGAAGGACGAGGACGAGTAATGGATTATGTAATCGAAAAGTATGGAGCTAATCAAGTAGCACAGATTATTACCTATGGAACCATGGCGGCAAAATCTTCTATTAGAGATACTGCGCGAGTATTGGATCTTCCACTTGGAGATGCGGATAGAATAGCAAAGCTAATTCCTAATATGTCCAAACTGGGTAAAATCTTTGGGGTAGACGAAGCTGTATTAAAGAAAAAGTTTAGAAGTGACGAATTAGAAAAAGTAAATGAATTACTCAATATTGCAGAAGGTAGCGATCTCGAAGCAGAAACACTGAATCAAGCCAGAGTACTGGAAGGCTCTGTTAGGAACACAGGTATACATGCTTGTGGAGTTATCATTACACCAGATGACATTACTAAATTTGTTCCTGTTGCGTTAGCAAAAGATTCTGACATGTACTGTACTCAGTTTGATAACTCGGTAGTAGAAAGTGCAGGTTTACTAAAAATGGATTTCCTGGGATTAAAGACGTTAACTTTGATCAAGGATACCGTTAAAATTGTAAAAGCAAAACATGGAGTAGAACTTGATCCAGAGAATTTTCCTTTAGATGATGAAGAAACCTATGCTTTATTCCAAAGAGGAGAAACAGTTGGGGTTTTCCAATATGAATCTCCTGGTATGCAAAAATACATGAAGGAATTAAAGCCTACTGTATTTGCAGATCTTATTGCAATGAATGCTTTATATCGACCAGGACCACTAGAATACATTCCGAGCTTTATTAATCGAAAACACGGTACAGAAGAAATAATATATGACCTTGAAGCCTGTGAAGAATATCTAAAAGAAACCTACGGAATCACGGTATATCAGGAGCAAGTGATGTTACTGTCTCAAAAACTTGCAGATTTCACTAAAGGTGAAGCCGATGTACTTCGTAAAGCGATGGGTAAAAAGCAGAAAGCTGTTCTGGATAAAATGAAACCTAAATTTATTGAGCAAGCTGCTGCCAAAGGTCATGCAGAAGATAAATTAGAAAAAATCTGGAAAGATTGGGAAGCTTTTGCAGCCTATGCCTTCAATAAATCTCACTCTACTTGTTATGCATGGATTGCTTACCAAACGGCATATCTAAAAGCTCATTATCCTGCAGAATATATGGCTGCCGTGCTTTCTAATAACATGAATGATATCAAACAGGTTACTTTCTTTATGGAAGAATGTAAACGTATGAAATTAGAAGTGTTAGGACCTGATGTTAATGAATCCTATAGAAAATTCTCGGTAAACAAAGATGGAGCCGTACGGTTTGGTATGGGCGCGATTAAAGGTGTTGGTACAGGAGCTGTAGCCACTATTGTCGAAAACAGAAAAGAAGATGGCCCATATAAATCCATTTTTGATATGGCGAAACGTATAGATTTACGTGCTGCCAATAAAAAAGCTTTTGAGAGCTTAGCACTAGCTGGCGGTTTTGATTCTTTTAAAGAAACTCATAGAGGTCAATATTTTTATCAAGATGGAGATAGTATTACATTTCTTGAAAAAGCCATGAAATATGGATCCAAATATCAAGAAAATGAAAACTCTTCTCAGGTAAGTTTATTTGGTGAAGCTAGCGATGTTCAGATTCCCGAGCCAATTGTTCCTCCTTGCGAAGAATGGGGAACGATGGAAAAACTTGCTCGAGAAAAAGAAGTTGTGGGGATTTATCTCTCTGGGCATCCACTTGATGACTTTAAATATGAAATGAAATATTTCTGTAATGGAACTTTGCTAAATTTTGCTGATTTAGAAAACAACCTGAATCGCGAGATATCATTTGGTGGTGTAATTACTGGAGTAGAACATCGAACTTCTAAAAACGGAAAAGGTTGGGCTACTTTTATTATTGAAGATTATAATACAGCTCATGAGTTTAGAATTTTTGGAGAAGATTATTTGAAACATAGGCCATTTTTAGTACAAAGTACGTTTGTCTATGCAAAAGCTTTTATTAAAGAAGGATGGGTAAACAGAGATACTGGCAAAAAAGGTGACCCAAGAATACAATTTAATAGTTTCCAATTATTACATGATGTGATGGAAACCTATGCTAGAAAACTAACTATACAATTAGATATCAATACACTATCTGACAAAAGAATTGATGACTTAAAAGAACTATTAACAGAACATTCTGGAAACCACACCTTAAACTTTGTGATCTTCGAAATGGCTGAAAAACTTAAATTACATATGCCAAGTAGAAAACAGAAAGTAAATATATCCCCAGAATTACTTGCAGCTCTTGAAAATGATTCTGTCTATTATAAACTTAATTAATAAAAAATACTAAAAGCCGGCATCAAGTTGTTGAATCACAACTTACGATGCCGACTTTGAAAAGAGGTGAATCTATCTTTTTTATTGACAAGCTCTTACTTTTACTTCAAGCACGTCTCTATAAGATTCAAAGCAATCTTCATAATCATGGACATGACCACCAATATTATCGACTAATTTGCTCTCATAACCACTATCTCCAAACCTATCTCTTTCTACATGGTAAAATATATCATAGGCTCCATTTGGCGGAGTAATTGCTGTTTTAGCTCCGTCGGTTGTATTAAATTTCCAATCAATTTTATCATAAGAGACATCGTTAGTAAGATTGTTCTTATACTCTATCCCAACTCTAAAATTATCTGCCAAATTATTTGTAAATATTATTTGATTGTGTGTAACACCTACCTTAGTACAATTTAAAGCTACATAATTTGTTGAATATCCCATTTTTGCTAAACTATTATCTTTTAAGAATCGTATGGTATATGCAATAGGAACTCCTGGATTATTTCTACTGTATGTTGCATTTTCACCTTTTATGATGGTTTGCAGGTCTCCAAAATTTTGTGCAGACACGGCTTCAGAAGCTACTGCAGCATTTCCTCCTATAGTAACGGTAGTAATATTAGATTCATTCAAGATTTCTTTATACTTTGCCTCTACGGTTCCAGAAGCACTGGTTACACCACTAGCATAGTTAAAAGCACCTGTTAATTGAGCCTCTGTTGCTTCTGCCGTAGTCTCCATTCTAAACATAATAATCCTACCGTAATTTACCGAATGTACATATGCTGGTGGTGTACTAGAATTAAATGCATTCTCAACTTGTGCTAATGATACATCCGCTCCAAATACAGCTGCTGGATTATTTGGTGTATCCATCGTTATTGTATAAAAAACTTGCTTAAATACCATGATAGCTACTCTTCTGGTCGAAGTGGTTTCATAATTAAATTGCGCAGATACATCTCCAGTCGCCCACTCTGTATTCATACCTACTTCTAAGCTCATTTGTTTAGAACTATACGAAGTGCTTGCAGCATAAGAAGAATTAGATGGGTTTGTGTATCCTTCGTCATAGGCATTGGCATTCCAATATTCTAATGCTTCATCAATTTTAGCTTGTACATTAGAATTTATTGGATCTTCTACTCTAATATTTCCTGCTTCACCAATACCTGGCAGATCTAAACGGATTGTCATTGGTGCCCTACCTAAGGTAAATGCTTCTGGCAAACCATCTCTCATAGATTCATTTCCAACCACTAATGCTCCTGGCCAAATGATTCCTCTAGTTGGTCGTAGAATTGCCACATCCTCAAAATTCGCTTTAAGATTATAATCTACACGAACACAGGTTGTTCTTTCGCCTTCTAAAGAGGTTACATCAGTAGTTGTTTCACCTGGCGTTTTCAATAATGCTTCTCCACCAGTTTCTTCAACACCCAATAACTGATTAGCATCATAATCAAGATTATTAATAAAATCATTAATAGTATTCGCTTCGGGATTAATTGGTTCTCCTGGAATAGGATCTTCATCCTTACTACAAGAGCTGCACGCAATACAAGAACATATTAAGCTAATTAATATAAACGCTTGGGGCATTTTTAAAATTGAAGTTTTCATGATTTATGTTTTTATTGATTCAACGAGTCAAAACTATCCGAAAAGTTGTGTAACCCCTAATTTTAGGTATGGACAAAGTATGGACAGCCTCTAAAAATCAATCAATTACATAAAACCACTTACCACATTCAATTACGCACTTACTTTAAATGTTTTCTTAGTATTTTCAATAGGTAGCAAGAATTAATAGTGGGGAAAAATCAATTTCAACAACCTTTTCACTTTAAAAAAGATCATTCCTAATCTGGACAACCCTCTATTATTATAGTAATTTATTAAGTAACTTAGATGGTAACTAAACGACCATTTTTATGAAATCTTCAGCTCTAATAAGTGTAGTTTTTCTTTTATTTTTTCCAAAAGTAGTCTTCACCCAAAATCAAAAAATGATTGACAGTCTTATTAAAGTTTATGATTCGCTGCCTGATAGTTATGAAAAAGTGATGACTTCTGCCAGATTGTATTATCAGGAAGTATATACAAACCCTCAAAAAGGCGAAAAACATGCGAGAAACTCGATTAGCATATCAAAGAATATAGATTATCCTTCTGGAGTAACTGTTGGTAATTATCATTTAGGTGTTTATTTCTATTTAATTCATCAACTCGACTCAGCAAAATTCTATTATAACAAAACATTAGATCTTGCAAAAGCATCAGAAGATCGTGTCATGATCTCTAAATCGTATTCTGAGCTTGCTCAAATTGCTCAGGATGAAGGAAATTTTGACAAAGCACTGGATCTTAGGGATTTTGCTAACGAAGAATTTAAAAAAGCAAATGATTATTTAAACTATGGCATAGGTATAGGAAGTAAAGCTATCATCTATAATGACAAAGGCGACTTCAAAACAGCTGTAGAACAGAGTTTATTAGCATTAAGAATATTAGACACGATCGATCGTGAGCCATATAGAAAAGCAGATATAAACTCCCAAATAGGAGATATTGAAGCAAGACGACACAATCTTCTTCAAGCAATACAATATTATCAGGATGCTTTAAAAATCTATACAGAAACTAATGATAACATTTATATAAGTAATACGCATATTAAAATTGGAGAATCTTACCAAAGTCTTGGCAAACTGGACAAAGCAAAAGAACATATCGAATTGGGTTTACATATAGCCATTAAGTATAATATAAAAGATAATATAATGAATTCTTATGCTGGGCTTGGAGAACTACTTGCGCAGGATGGAGATTACGAAAAAGCACAAGATTATTTAAAAAAGAGTCTGAAATTAAGTGTAGAAAATGAGTTTTCGACGAACCATATATCTATTCTTAATACAATGGGGTTTATCTTAACCAAAAAAGGAGACGGTAAAAAGGCGTTAGAATTTTTAGAAAATGCAATCCAAAAAGCAGATTCAATGGGAGCAAAAAACGAACTTAAAAACGCCTACCAACAAAGAGCAGATACCTATGAATTATTAAAAGACTACAAAAATTCCTTATCAGATACGAAACAATATATCCAGTTATCAGATAGTCTAGATAATGTCGCTAAATCTAAACAAATCGAAGAGCTAAAAATTACTTATGAGACTGAGAAAAAAGAAGCGGCAATTGCTTTACAAAAAGAAGAAATAAAAAATCTAAATCAACAGGTAGAAATCAGTAATCTTCGTAAAACGTTATATGCAGGAGGAATGATTTCATTTATTGCAGTTTCGGGATTGTTATTCTTTGGATTTAGACAGCGTATAAAAAAGAATAAAATAGCACGTGAAAAACAAGAAGAAATATACAAACGAGAAATTGAATTTAAAAAGAAAGAGCTTACTTCACAAACACTCCATTTAGTACAAAAAAATAGCTTTATTCAGGAATTAAAAGAAAACCTCGAACGCATTAAAAATTCTCCTGAGCTTTTTAAAGTAGAATTTAGACGTTTAGTGCTACTTCTAAAAAAAGAAAGTGCTGAAGACAAGGATTGGGAAGTGTTTAAATCATACTTTGCCGATGTACATAATAATTTTGATCATAAACTTAAGTCGATCTATGATCAAATATCTGAAAAAGAAATACGACTAGCCTCTTTCTTAAGAATGAACCTTACTACTAAGGAGATTGCAACCATGCTCAATGTTTTGCCTGATAGTGTTCTGAAATCAAAATATCGATTAAAAAAGAAACTAAACCTTGATAAAGAAACAGATTTATACCAATTCTTAAATACTTTATAAACTAGCCTGCTTTAAAATTATCTTATCTTGTAGAAAAACCCATATCATATAATATGCAAAAGAATACTTTATATACTATACTGATAAGTATTATCATTCTTGGCATCTTATCTTATTTCGTTTTACGGACAACAAAATCGAATACTGTTGAGTATATAGCTATTACTCCAATAGCAACTCATTCTAATGGAATGGAATTTATTGATTCTTCAACGTGCGTAGATTGTCATCAAAAAATAGTTGAGGAGCATTATAAAACCGCTCATTTCAATTCTTTCCAACCCGTAAACAAAAATACCATCAAAGGAAGTTTTCAAAAAGGTGAAAATACATTAATTCTGAATAAAGATGTTACTTTTCACTTCGTAGAAAAAGATAGTGCCTTTTATCAAGAACCTATATTTAATAATCAAAATACGCCTTTTTATTCAGCTAAGATGGATATTGCGGTAGGATCTGGGACCAAAGGACAATCATATCTGATGTGGAACAATAATCATTTATTGCAATTACAAGCTTCTTATTTCACTCCTACAGACAGTTGGATCAATAGTCCTGGCGCTCCAGATCAATTAGCTCCAGCTAGACCTGTATTAGAACGTTGCCTAGAATGCCACACTACCTTTGTACAAAATATTTCTGGTAATAAAAAAGGCAATCAGTTTCATAAAAAAAACATAGTATATGGGATTGATTGCCAACGTTGTCATGGACCTGTACAAGATCATGTGAAGTATCACAAACAACACCCTAAGGATAAAACAGCTAAACATATTATACAATACAGTTCCTTATCTCGTCAACAACGATTAGACGCTTGCGCCCTTTGCCATTCTGGTTTAAGAACAGAAACAACAGAGCGAGCTTTTTCTTATATGATCGGGGATACACTAAAAAAGTTTTCATTCCCTGATTATGATGAATCTAGTTTAGAAGAATTAGATGTACACGGAAATCAATATGGTTTATTGAAAGCTAGTAAATGTTTTACAAAGAGTAATGCTCTTGATTGCATCACTTGTCATGATCCACATAAAAAAGAAAGAGGAAATTTCTTATCATTTAATCAAAAATGTATGAATTGTCATGCTTCATTGAAAAAAACTGTACAATGTTCTGGAGACAAAAACAACATTGAGAAAATGAACAACAACTGCATACAATGTCATATGCCTTTGGTAAAAAGCAAAACAATGAAAATACAAATCCCTAAAGGAGATGAAATCTCAGTAGATGTAAGAACGCATTTAATAGGGATTTACAATAAAGAAGATCAGCATTAATCTTTTCTTGAAATTCTATTATTAAAAACTAAAAGATTAAAGCAATTGTTCTTTAACAGCATTATTTAATACTATATTTGGTATCAATAAATTTGATGACCCTATAGTCAAAACAAATATTCTGACTGTAAGCTTTAGAATAATTATTGACTAATTTTGTGAAATTAACATAAAACAAGAATTTTAAAAAATAGATAACTATGGCATTAGAAATAACAGATGCTACTTTTGATGAAGTAGTACTAAAAAGTGACAAACCAGTATTAGTAGATTTTTGGGCGGCATGGTGTGGTCCTTGTAGAATGGTAGGTCCAATTATTGAGCAAATCAGTGAAGAATATGATGGAAAAGCTGTGGTAGGTAAAGTTGATGTAGATGCTAATCAGGAATTTGCCGCAAAATATGGTGTGAGAAATATTCCAACAGTATTAGTTTTCCAAAACGGAGAAGTAGTTGGTCGTCAAGTAGGTGTTTCTCCTAAAAATGTATATGCAGAAGCTTTAGATTCATTAATCTAAAACTGCCTTAATAATTTCAAAAAACGGTTTGGCTTATAGTCAAACCGTTTTTTTATGAAATAAATTAGTTATCCGTATATTGTTTCCATTATTAATATATAATATAAATCTTTTTACAAAAGGACAGTTGGGGTTATGAATATCCAAAATGAAATTAATAAAACAGGAGGCTTTACCAATCTTGAACTTTTAGCTAAACAAGTAGTAGAAGGTTTTATTTCAGGAATGCACAAAAGTCCTTTTCATGGATTTTCTGCAGAATTTGCAGAGCACAAAGTCTATAACAATGGTGAGAGTACTAAACACATCGATTGGAAACTCTATGCCAAAACAGATAAACTTTTTACAAAAAGATATGAAGAAGAAACTAATCTAAGATGTCATATTATCATTGACAACTCATCTTCTATGCACTATCCAAAGGTACAAGAGCACCATCTGGGATCATTAAACAAAATTAGCTTTTCTGCACTGGCAACGGCATGTTTAATGAATATTCTAAAAAAACAAAGAGATGCTATTGGCCTTAGTATTTATAGTGATACATATGATTACTATACTCAGGAAAAAGGTAGTGAAAGACATCATCAGATGCTATTAAGTAAACTTAGTCAAATAGTTACCACTACTACCAAATCCAAGAATACAGACACCTATACTTTTTTACATCAGATAGCAGAAAAAATTCATCGCAGATCGCTAATTTTCTTGTTTACTGATATGCTACAAGCTACCTCAAGTCCAGAAAAATTGTTTGAAGCATTAAGACATCTTAAATATAATAAACACGAAGTAGTGCTCTTCCATACATTTGACAGTACTAAGGAATTAAACTTTGATTTTAATAATCGCCCTACTCGATTTGTGGATGTAGAAACTGGTGAGCATGTAAATCTGTATGCGGACAATATCAAAGAAAATTACCAAAAAGCTGTTTCCTCTTATTTTTATGATCTTAAATTGAAATGTTCTCAATACAGAATAAAATATGTAGAAGCAGATATCACTAAAGATTTTGACAAAATTCTTACCACCTATTTAGTTGAAAGGCAGAAATTTGTATAAAAGAATAAAAATTAAGTCAAAAAAAATCGAAAAAACATTTGTGAGTATTAAAATGAGGTGTATATTTGCATCCGCAATAAGGCAATGGTCTGGTAGTTCAGTTGGTTAGAATACCTGCCTGTCACGCAGGGGGTCGCGGGTTCGAGTCCCGTCCAGACCGCAAAATTGCAAAAGCTTCAACTACCATTGAAGCTTTTTTTTGCAATTAACAAAGTTGTGTTGTCCCACGCCTATTGCGTGGGTGGTTTAGTAGTAAACCGATGAGAAGCTTTTCCTGAAAACGGAGAGGCTTTTTTTAATTTACATATATCCCTTCTTCAATACTGTATCCTTAATTATGAGATTACAAAACTCAGCAGCTATTTGATCACCTCATTATACTTTTATTTCGACCACCAAATTATAAACCGCAAAAGGGATGTCCAAAATGATGTTATAACAGAATTGTAGTATTAAACCTACAAATATTTACAAAAACCCTCCTAAATATGTTAAAATGCATTTTTTCATAGATAAAATACACAAAAAGTTTGGTTGTTACGATTTTTATTGTATCTTTACAAAGTGAAAATGAGTTAGTGCTTTCATTATCCCCAAGATGAAAGTTTTTATAAAAAGTGAGTTTTAATTTTAGAATAAGCCCCTAAATTAAGATGATTTGTGTGAAGAAAAAGAGCGTGGAGACGCTCTTTTTTGTTTAATGCTATTTTTAGGATCAACGAGATCATTTTAGAACAACTCTCCCCAATATTCCCATACTTTGTTTACATACAAAATAACAAAAGCGATAGACACGATAAACTTTACAAAGGTCCCTGCAAGAAAACCTAGAAAAGAACCAAAAGCCGCTTTTAAAGCCTTAGAAGCATCATTACTGTCTTTAATAAGCTCTCCGATAAAGGCCCCAGCAAAAGGACCAATAATAATTCCAAATGGACCTAAAAAAAGTAACCCTAAAATAAGTCCTACCGAACTACCGATCATTCCATACTTTGTTCCTCCGAAACGTTTTGTTCCCCATGCAGGAACAATATAATCAAGAATCCACACGAATACTGCAATACCCAAAGTAACTCCTAAAAACGTCCAATTTTGTGGGATAACTTTGGTAAAGTGTAAGATTAATAACCCGATCCAAGAAGTCATAGGGCCTGGTAATACTGGAAGAAAACTTCCTACAATACCCACAAGGCACAAAATAAAACCAATAATTACTAAAGCTATATCCATAATTACTTAATTAGACTACACTTATTGCATTTTGTTACTAATTCTACAATATTAGTTAACACTCGTTTTTAATCAAACTTTATTTTTTTAACTAAAAAGTTAGTTAAAACGAAAAAATGTTTATATTTGCTATTCAACTAAATTCTTAGTTAAAAAATAAAATTGTCTAAGTAATAATATTGGGGTCGTCAATCTGAGTCTGTTTATCCTATATAAAATGATACTAATACACAGACTCAGTATTGACTAAAACTCTGATAATTTTTAACCAAAAAAAAGATATGCTTCAATACATTATTCAAACCGTATTATTTCAGCTAATATTTTTATTAGCCTATGATTTGTTTCATAAAAAAGATACTTTTTTTACTGTTAATAGAGTATATCTTTTAATTAGTTCATTACTCTCAATGATACTACCATTACTTAAAGTAAAAACTATTCAGGAAACCATCCCGGATAACTATGTAATTGATTTACCTACTGTTTTTATTGGAGAACGTGCCATAAGTAATAATACCATAGAAGTTGCTAATTCAGCTTTAACCCCAACCTTAGACATCAATTGGTGGATAGTGCTTTATACAATTGGTGTTTCGGTTATGATATTTCTGTTTATTAGAAAAGCCTTAATCATTCGATCTTTAAAGAAAAATTCTATCAAAGGGAGTATCAACAACTATCCAGTAAGAGTATTAAAGAACAGTAAAGATGCCTTTACTTTTTGGAACACCATATACGTCGGAGATCAACTATCTGATACTGAAAAAAATCAAATTCTGGTTCATGAGATTGTACATCTTAAACAAAAACACACCCTAGATCTTATTTGGTTTGAGATCATTAAGATCTTTTTCTGGTTTAACCCTATGGTGTATATCTATCATTCCAGAATAGTCACTTTACACGAGTATATTTCTGATGCGTCTGCAATCAAACTATTAGGAAAACAGGAATACTATGAACAATTACTTAATGCAAATTTTCAAACCAAAAATGTAAAGTTTGCTAATAACTTCTTCAATCATAAATTACTTAAAAAAAGAATCATCATGCTTCAAAAAACGAAATCAAAAGCTAATGCTAAACTTAAATATTTAGCAATAGTTCCGTTATTGGCTATTATGGTAACATTTACTGCTTTTTCGCAGAAAGCAATATCTCTTGCCAACATTTCGAGTGAAAAAATCAAAGAAGAAATACAGGAATTAACCAATAAATTTTCTAAAGCAGAAGAAAACGCTAGAATTCTTCAGAAAGAAAAATTAGCTGCTAGTACTGAGGTTGATAATACCAATAATGAAGAAACGAATACCAAGGTGGTAGAAAAAAAGTCGAATCCAGCGGTTATACAGAAACCTACTTCTATTCAAACAACAAAAGATTCTTTATCTAAGTCAGATCAAAAAATTGTAAAGAAACTTCTTGAGATCAAAGAAGATGTTATCAAAAACGGAAAAAGTTTTGCCAGCCGTGCTGTGTTATATTCTGAAGATCCAGGATCAAAAGGTAATGGAGGATACTATTTAGTAAATAAAGACGATCCTTTTCATGAGAGTTTCAAAAATGTTGTTTTCAGTCTTAAAGAAGGAGAGATATCTGATCCTTTTAGAACACCATTTGGATGGCACATTCTAACAGTAGAAAAAATACAGTCAGAAGGAGTCGGTATTCGACATATTCTTATGCTTTTGGAACCAGAAGATGTTCCTTTTGCAGCAGTAGATAAAGTACCGACTACCGAAAAATGTAAGGATCTTACAGATAAAGAGTTAATTAAAAAATGTGTATCTGATGAAATTAGTCAATTTGTAAATAGAAACTTTAATATCAAAATTGCAGAAGAAATTGGATTGTCAGGAATAAATAGAATTTACGTGCGATTTAAAATTAATACAGAAGGACAAATAGTAGATATCCAATCTCGTGCTCCTGCGCCAGAATTGGAATTAGAGGCCACAAGGGTAATAAAATTACTTCCTAAAATGAATCCTGGAGAGTCCAAAGGAGAAAAGGTTAATGTCTTGTATTCATTACCTATCGTATTTAAAATAGCACCAAAGTCTAAAGAAACTATAGAAAAGGAACAAGCAAGTGTTACAGAAAATGAAGTCTTGACCGAATCTTTGTCTTTTATGACGGGCCATGAGGTGAAAAACGGATATTATCTGGTTACTAATATTTTTAAACGCAAGAACTATTTTGAAAGAGGAATGGCTAACCTAAAAAAGAAAAAGCTTGACCCTAAGTTTTTTAGAAACCCAAAAGACAGATACATTTATGTGTATTTAGAAAGATATGATACTCTAGAAGAAGCAAAAAAGATGTTGTTTTCTGATTTCGACAATCGATACAAAGGAGACATGTATATCCTTAAAATTCAATAATCAAAGAAAATAATATTTAGACAAATGAAACAACTCACCAAAGCAGAAGAAGAAGTAATGCAACTATTATGGGAGCTTGGAGAAGGTAATGTAGCCGCTATTATAGATAAAATGCCAGAACCAAAACCAGCCTACAATACAATTTCTACGATCATTCGAATTCTGGAAAACAAAGAATTTGTTTCTCATCGCAAACAAGGCAAAGGGTATGTATACTTTCCTCTAGTTAAAAAAGAGGAGTATAGTAATCAATCATTAAACAAATTAATGAACAACTACTTTAATGGATCTTTTAGGAATATGGTCTCCTTTTTTGTTAAGAAAAATGATATGAATATTGAAGATTTGGAAACCATTCTTAAAGAGATTAACAAGAAAGATAATGGCAGCGTATAATCCGATAAAATTCCATTTTTTAATAATTATTTTATTAGTTTTTATAGAAACTGAAGCACAATCTTCAGCTTTAAAAACGGCAGATAATTTTTATGCACTTGGTAATTATTCGGAAGCGATTAAAAACTATGAAAAAATAATCCCGAAGGATCAATATATATTCTTACAAATAGCAAAGGCTCATAAAGCAAAAGGCACCTATCTTAACGCATTAACATATTATGAAAAAGCTGTTATTAGTAATCCTTCTTTAAGCTCTGCAAAACTTGAATACGCTAAATTATTGATGACTACCAATAAGATTCAGAAAGCTGATAGTGTATATTCAGAATTGGTCCTGCAACATGATAAAAATCCCAATTTTCAATATCGATTAGGGTTGGCAAAGAAAAAGCTTAAAGATTCTACCGCAATCACCTATTTTGAAGAAGCTTTTAGACTTGATAGTACACACCAAAAAAGCTGTTTTGAAGTTGCTATGTATTATCTCAAAAAAAGAAAATACAACAAGGTTTTCGATACCGCAAATAAAGGATTGGCATCTTATCCCGAAAATCCCGAATTGATCAATGTTCTTGGTCAAAATTACCTCTTGAGACAATATTATGAAGAAGCAATTCCTTATTTTGAGAAATTAATCTCATTAGGATATAGTAACGAATTTATACACGCTTCACTGGCCTTATGTTATCATAAAAACTACGATTATGAATTAGCGATTCCGCAATATCAAGAAGCGTTAAATTACAATGATAAAATCCCTATTAGATATACGCGATTAGCAGAAGCTTATACAGCGGTCAAAAATTACGAAATGGCTTTAGATAGCTATAGAGCTGCAATAGCCTTAAAAGATCTACCAATAGAAGAAGATTTATTAAACATTGCGATGATGTACAGACACCAAAAGCAATGGGAGAAGGCAATACAGCAAGCAAAAGTTGCACTTAAAGAAAACCCTAATTATGCTAGAGCACAGTATCAATTAGCTGCATTTGCCGATGCATACTATAAAGATCCACAAGTCAAATTAGATTACTACAACGTATTCATTAAGAAATTTGGTGAGGATACTAGTAAAAAGAATTATTTTAATTTCATTGTTAAAAGAAGAATCGCTCAACTTGAAGAAGAAATAGAAACCAGCAAAAAAAAAGCTGAAAAGAAATAATATTTTTCAAAAACCCATTCTTTTTTTACAACAACACACAAATCATTATTCCATACGTTGTTTTGAATAAAAAACTTTAATTTTATACCCTCTGAAAATACATACTATATTTTTGCAGTGCATAAAATTATCTATGATTAAGAAGATTTGTTATATATATGTTTTGATTTTCGCAACGTATTCTTGTGACAACATAGTTGTCAAAAAAGAGAGTAAGGAAACATTTATTGAAAAAAAATGGGCAGAAATTGACACTAATGACGTAGAACAACCTCCCTTATTTAAAGCATGCAAATTTGTATCAGAAGAAGAGCTAGAATCTTGCTTTAGAAATACAATTACACAACGAATTATGGGTCATTTATCAGATCAAACAATCGTTGTAAATGAAGCTATCAATGATACTGTTTGGATTCCTTTAATCATTACTAACAAAGGTAAAATAACATTGGATAATTTTACTTTGCCCGAAATTATTACTTCTCAAATTCCAGATTTCACATACTTAATAGAAGAAAGCATTGATAATCTCCCTAAAGTTGCACCTGCACATACGCGCGGTACTCCAGTAACTACGAGATATAAGCTACCTCTTGTAATTAGCATCGATTAGAACATATTTCTTGTCGTTAATTGTTTAGTTTTGTAAAAACTCATGGGTAATTGGAAAACGAAAAAATAATATTAGGTATTGACCCAGGAACCACAATTATGGGGTTTGGATTGATAAAAGTAGTTAAGAAAAAAATGTCCTTTCTACAACTTAATGAGTTGCAGTTGGGTAAATATGACGATCATTACCTAAAGCTTAAATTAATTTTTGAGAGAACCGTAGAACTGATAGACACCTACCATCCAGATGAAATTGCAATAGAAGCGCCATTTTTTGGTAAAAATGTACAATCTATGCTTAAACTTGGTCGCGCTCAAGGAGTGGCTATGGCTGCTGGATTAAGCAGAGAAGTTCCTATTACAGAGTATTCTCCAAAAAAAATAAAAATGGCCATTACTGGTAATGGTAATGCTAGTAAAGAGCAGGTAGCAAAAATGCTACAAAATCTTTTACAACTAAAAACATTACCGAAAAACTTAGATTCTACAGATGGATTAGCAGCAGCTGTTTGCCATTTCTACAATATGGGTCGAGCAGATATTGTTGGTAAAAGTTACACGGGTTGGGCAGCTTTTGTAAAGCAAAATGAAAAACGTGTAAAAAAGTAATTATTAATTATGATGTATGGTTCTTAGAATTAATAGCATACATCCAAACTCTAAAACCTAAAATTATCAGCGGTATCTATATACATATCCCATTTTGTAAACAAGCCTGTCATTATTGTGATTTTCACTTTTCTACTTCTATAAAAAAGAAAGATGAAATGGTTTTTGCAATATGTAATGAAATTAAATTACGCAGATCAGAAATTGATGATCATGAAGAGATAAAAACCATATATTTTGGAGGAGGAACACCTAGCATGTTATCCGTTTTTGCGTTAAAATTTATCATCGACACAGTTTATGAAAACTATCTTGTCTCTAACGATGCAGAAATAACGATAGAGGCCAATCCTGATGATCTTACCAAAGAAAAAATAGAAGCTCTTGCAGCTACTCAAGTAAATCGACTTAGTATCGGTATACAGTCATTTTTTGAGGAAGATTTGATCATGATGAATCGGGCTCATAATGCTGAGGAAGCAAAAAAATGCTTGTCTTACGCGAGCAAGTATTTCGAAAATATATCTGTTGATTTAATATATGGTATTCCGGAAATGTCTGCTGATCGATGGAAAAAAAATGTAACTACAGCTATAGAATCTGGAGTTCCGCATATTTCCAGCTATGCACTAACTGTAGAGCTCAATACTGCCCTATCGTCATTTATTGAAAAAGGAATCATAAAACCTGTTAAGGATGAATTAGCACAGCAACATTTCGAAATTCTTATAGAAATGATGCAAAAAGCAGGATTCGAACATTATGAATTCTCTAACTTCGGGAAAACTGGTTATTTCAGTAAAAATAATACTGCGTATTGGCAAGGCAAACGATATCTGGGAATTGGTCCTTCTGCACATTCTTATAATGGAAAAGAACGCAGTTGGAATATTAATAACAATCACAAATATCTCAAAGCACTACAACAAAATACACTTCCGCGAGAAATCGAAAAACTCACCATCACTGATCAATACAATGAATATGTAATGACAGGATTACGAACAATTTGGGGTATTTCTTTACAGAAAGTAGAAGAAAATTTTGGACGTACTTATAAGGAATACTTATTAAAACAATCCCAAAAACATATCGATGAACACTTATTATCTATGGATGGAGATATCCTAACAATTACTAAAAAAGGGAAGTTTTTAAGTGATGGGATTGCAAGTGATCTTTTCTTGCTAAATTTAGGGTAGTCTATTAGTCTTCAAATAATTTGGTTATGCACGAAAAATATGACCTTATAGGAACCAACTATAATACAACGCGTAAAGCTGATCCTTACATTTTTAGTCGTTTACTGAATCTTCTTAACCCGTCAAAAAATGGTATGTATTTAGATATTGGATGTGGAACAGGTAACTATACCAAAGAGTTTGATAAAAAAGGGTATCGTTTTATTGGGATAGACCCTTCTTTAGAAATGCTTAATAAAGCTAAAAAAGGAGACAATAAGGTGAAATGGGAAATTGGAAAAGCAGAAACACTAAACCTTCCTAATAATAGTATTGATGGGATTGTTGCGAGTTTAACACTTCATCATTGGTCTAGTCTGGATAAAGGTTTTGCGTCTCTACGCAAAGTATTAAGGTCTAATGGAAATCTTATAATCTTTACAGCTTCACCAAAACAAATGCAGGGATATTGGTTACATCATTATTTTCCAAAAATGTTACAAGATTCTATGATTCAAATGCCTTCGTTTGAAGAAATTAAAACGAATTTAAATAAGAATGGACTTACTATAGTGAACACCGAAAAATACTTTATCAAACCAGATTTAGAAGATCTTTTTTTATATTCGGGGAAACACAATCCTAAACTATACTTCGAATCAAAAGTAAGACACGGAATATCCTCTTTCTCATCTCTTTCTAATGCTTTAGAAGTAGAAAAAGGGTTAAAATCGTTAGAAAAAGACATCGCCTCTGGTAACATAAACGATATTATAAAAAACTATGAGAATACTGATGGAGATTATCTTTTTCTGGTAGTCAAAACAATAGATTAAAAATTTAATGATCGCAGAAATACAATATCAAAATACAACGTACAAGGTTGACTTATCTCAACCTATTGATTTATCTATCCCTTTGAGAGGTACAAAAGAGAATGTTAACGCCTGGTATATTACTCCTCCAAAAATAGAACCTGTTACTCAAGGAAATTGGATAGGTAAAGTTTCTGAAGGCGCTTCAACCAATTTCAATAACATTTATTTTAATCCTCACGGACATGGAACTCATACTGAATGTGTAGGTCACATTACTAAGGAGTTTCATAGTATCAATGCTGCTTTAACACAATTCTTTTTTGTTGCAGAAGTCATCACAATACTTCCAGAAAAACAAGGAGAAGACTATATAATAACCAAAGATTTAATAAAAGCTGTTGTCAAATCTAATCCAGAAGCATTAGTTATCCGAACACTTCCGAACACATCAGAAAAGCGGAGCAAGCAATATTCTCATACCAATTGGCCCTATTTGACAGCTGCAGCTGCTGTATACATCAGAGAGTTAGGAATAAAACACCTTTTAATAGATCTACCTTCTGTAGATAAAGAAAAAGACGAAGGCAAATTGTTAGCGCATAATGCATTTTGGAATCACCCCAATGACATCAGGTATGAAGCTACAATCACCGAAATGATTTTTGTGAAGGATCAGATTACAGACGGTAACTATATTTTAAATCTGCAAATTGCATCTTTCGAAAATGATGCTTCTCCAAGTAAACCAATTTTGTATAAAATCAAAGATTGATTATGAAAATTACGCTACAACTAGAAGAAATAGCGATGCTCGGATTAGGAATATACCTGTTTAGTTTATTGTCTTTCTCCTGGTGGTTATTTATTATCTTATTTCTGGTTCCTGATATTGGAATGTTAGGATATTTAATCGATACTAGAATAGGCGCACTTTGTTATAATATATTACATCATAAAGGCTTGGCGATTCTAATTTATTTTATTGGGTTGTATGTATCAAATGAAATTCTATTACTAGCTGGAGTTATTCTATTTTCTCATGCGGCCTTCGATCGGATTCTGGGTTATGGTTTAAAATTAGAAAAAGGGTTTAACTTTACACACCTCGGCGAGATCGGTAAAAAGAATTAATATGGAGTTATTATTTGTTGGATTATTAATGGGTGCAATTCTGGCATATTTCATTTTTGCTAGATTCAGTGCTGTTAAAAGAAAATCTGGTGTACAGGCACAATCCACAATCCTTATGGAAAAAATAAGAAGTGTTTGTAAATTGGTAACTGTAGAGGGTGATTTTGCAGAAATCTATCATTACGAAAGCGTAAAAGAAAAGTTTTTTAATATCATTAAAGGAAAGAAAAAAGCATTAATCCTTATTGATGCCAAAGCACATGTTGGTTTTGATCTTTCTAAAATAAAATTAGAAAGCGATATTAAAAACAAACGAATTATCTTAACTCATTTCCCTAAACCTAAATTATTAACTATAGAAACCGATTTTAAGTATTATGATAAAAAAGAAGGATGGTTAAATCCAATGACTTCTACTGACTTGACCGAAATAAATCAGGAAGCTAAACAATTTATAATAGATAAAATCCCTGATAGTGGATTAATAGAATCCGCAGGAAAAGAATTACTTACAGTAATCTCATTGATGGAAACTGTAGCCGAATCTATAGGATGGAGCTTAGACTATTCCTCTCTAGAATCAGATAACTATACTGATCAAAAGTTTTTAGAATAAAGCACATGAGTATCATTATTTCAACAGACAAAGAAAAACTGGATATTGACTTCATTCATCAATTCTTGACCAATGCATATTGGGCCAAAGGAAGAACTAAAAAAGAGGTTGTCACTACAATAGAACATTGTCTTAATTTTGGAGTCTATATAGATGATAAACAAATTGGTTTTGCCAGAGTTCTGACGGATTATACTGTTTTTGGATATCTGATGGACGTTTTTATTATTGACGAATATAGAAGGAATGGATACGCTAAAGAATTAATGAAAACCATAATGCAACATAAAGAACTTCAAAGAGTTCAACGATGGATGTTAGCAACTTCGGATGCTCACGGATTATATACACAGTTTGGGTTTGATGCTTTATCAGATCCCTCTAAGATAATGTGTAAGCTGATAAACAATTGAAAACGGCATGAATATAGAAGCATTTAGAGATTATTGCTTATCAAAAAAAGGAGTTACTGAAGAATTTCCTTTTGATAAAACGACACTGGTATTTAAAGTCATGGGAAAAATGTTTGCACTTACTGGATTAGACAATATTCCTTTTAGTGTAAACCTAAAATGTGATCCTGATAGGTCTCTAGAACTTCGAGAAATTCATTCAGAAATCCAACCAGGATACCACATGAGTAAAAAACATTGGAATACTGTTAACTTTTCTGGTAGTTTAGCTACTGATATGTTATGCGAATTGATTGATCACTCATATGGTTTAGTAGTAAGTGGTCTTACCAAAAAAGCAAAACAAGAATTAGAAAATTTATAGTTAACACTAATAATGAATACCAAGATTTTAGGATACCCAAACTCGTATTTAGAAGTACAGCTGGAGGAAGGAGAAGAATTTATTGTAGAAAAGGGAGGTATGATTTTAGCAAACGGTAGCTACGAATTAGAAACCAAAATTGAAGCAAAAACTGTTAATAATTGGGTTGCCAAGATTGTAGGAGGTAAAAGCTTGACATATAACATCTACAAAGCAAAAAGCGCCCTTACCATGTTATTTTCTCCTGGTAAAAATGCTGATCTTTTCGAAATCGATGTACAAGAAGAAGATTCAATTCTTATAGAAGCAGATGTACATTTCGGAAGAACCAAGAATCTAAACTTAGTACTTGCGAAACAAGGCTTTAAAAACACCTTAAATGATGGACTTAAGCTTAGAACTATTGGATCTGGAGCACTTTTTTTGATTGGATTTGGAAAGATTTTAAAACACAATATTGATTCAGACACTCCTATTTTAGTAGATCAAGATGCACTTATTGCGTATGATGAGCGTTTAGAAGTAAAGACAGTATCCAAAGGATTAAAGGAACTAGTCACTAGTGGTGAAGGATATCTCTTCGAAATAAAAGGAAAAGGAAGAATATGGTTACAAACTCGTGAAGAAGAAAGTAAGTCAGGCGGAGGTGGAATCATCAGCTCTATTCTCGATATATTTAGATAATAATTAAAACAATAAGGTTGATTAGTATGAACAACCCAAAAGAATTTTATAGATCACAAATCGATCTTCATAACATATCCCTAAAAAAGGTAAAAAAACAACTGGCTTTTTCCAGTACAATTCGAATAGTAACATTTCTGGCAATTATAGCAGGCGTTTATTTTGGATATCCTAATACCCAAATTATAATAGGAAGTATTGTCCTTGGGATTGTGGCGTTTATTGTATTGGTCAATCGCCATACAAACCTTTCTTATGTTAGAAACAAACTTCAGAAATTAATTGCTATTAACAAGCTAGAGCTTGATGTTTTTAATAATGATTATAGTAAACTGGCAACAGGAAAAAAGTTTATTGACCCTACGCATCCATACAGCCATGATATCGACTTGTTCGGTAATCGATCATTTTTTCAATATACTAACAGAACTACTACCCAAGAAGGGAAAAAAAACCTGGCTTCGATTTTAAGAAGTAATAACATTGATGATATACAGAAAAAACAAGATGCTATTAAAAACCTGTCCAAACTACCTAAATGGCGACAAGAATTTAGTGCTATAGCATCATTGGTTGATGTCACCGTTCCTATACCTACTATTCGAAAATGGTTACAAAATTATATCCCTGTTGTTCCTAAAATAATGAGTGTACTTCCTGCAATAGTATCTGGAATTTCTGTACTCATGCTCGTGCTATTATTTTTGAACATTATTAGCTTCAATATCTTTTTGATCTGGTTTTTCATCGGTTTAGGCATAACAGGATCTCAATTAAAAAAAATAAATACACTATACAATTCGGCCAACAAAGTAAAAGATACTTTCGAGCAGTATTATAAACTAGTACATCAAATAGAATGCAGTGAATTTGATGCTTCCTTGCTTAAGGAGAAACAACAAAATGTTATTAATCAAAAAGAAAAAGCTTCAGTCATACTTAAACAATTTGCAAGCATCCTTAATGCATTTGACCAACGAAACAATATGATGTTTGGGGTCTTGGCTAATGGTTTATTTCTTTGGGATATTATTCAATGCTACCGAATAGAGAAATGGATTGCTGCGCATCACAATAAAGTAGATCAATGGTTTGAGGTAATTGCATTTTTCGACTCGTATAATTCGTTAGGTAATTTTGCTTTTAATAATCCAACTTATGTATATCCTCAATTAACTAAAGAAAACACCATACTAGATGCCAAAGATTTAGGGCATCCTATGCTACAGACTAAGAAACGAGTAGATAATGATATCACCATTAAAAATGAGCAATTTTTCATCATTACAGGAGCGAATATGGCTGGCAAAAGTACGTTCCTAAGAACTGTCGCATTACAAATCGTAATGTCTAATATAGGGTTACCAGTTTGTGCAAAATCCTGTACCTACCGTCCAATTAAATTAATTACGAGTATGAGAACCTCAGATTCTTTAAGTGATGACGCCTCTTATTTCTTTTCAGAATTAACCCAACTAAAAAGAATTGTTGATGCACTGGAAAAAGATGATTACTTTATTATTCTTGATGAAATCCTAAAAGGAACAAATAGCAAAGATAAAGCAGCTGGATCCAGAAAATTTGTAGAAAAATTAGTCAAAGCACAAGCAACTGGAATCATTGCAACTCATGATTTAAGTCTATGCGAAATCGCTTCAGAATTAGATATGGTCAAAAACAGATTTTTTGACGCTCAGATTGTAAATGATGAGTTATATTTTGATTACAAATTTAAAGATGGAGTTTGTCAAAATATGAACGCTTCGTTTCTTTTAAACAAAATGGGAATCGTATAAAGTCTTTTTATATTCTGATGGTGTAACACCTTTGATTTCTTTGAATTTTCGATTAAAATTTGATAAGTTTTTAAATCCACTATTATAGGAGGCTTCCGATATAGTCATTTCAGGTTCTTTTGACAGTAACCTGCATATGTTTTCAATCCTAACTTCAATCAAAAACTGAAAAAAGGTCTTATTTGTCCTTTGTTTAAAATAACGACAAAAAGCATTTGGTGTCATATTAGCAAGATCTGCTACTTCCTTAAGAGAAAAATCACGGTTAAACTCGTTCATAACCAGTTGAAAAACTTTTGCCATACGTTTTCCTTCGTTATCTGTATAAGCTCTCCTTGAAATAAAAGAAGATATCGTCTCAACATCGGCAGCTTTCAGTAGCTTTAAAATCTTCAAAAAAACCGTAAAACGATCAAACCTTGTTTGTTTCTTTAGAATCTTTAAAAACTGTTTTTTAAGTTTTTCTTTTTCAGATAGCACTCTGATTCCATATATAGAATTCCTAAAAAACTCCGATAAGTCTTCAAACTCTGGCAGCTCAAAAAACATCTTACCAAAAGATTCTTTAGTAAAAAAAAGAGAAATCATATAAGATTCTTTTTCTGAAACCGCACTCTTTAGTACATGCGGAACATTGCTGCCAAAAACCAAAATATCGTCTGGCTTATAATCTGTTATGGTATCACCTACAATTAAACTTCCTTCTCCAGAAATAATAATAGAAACTTGTATTTCCTCATGTTGATGGAATTTATCATATAAGACAATTTCCTTATCTTCTTGAACAATTAACGTATCTGTTGTAGATTTCGGTATTTTAAATGGTAATACTTTCATGTAAAGCAATATATACCTCAATATTAATCATAATTACATAAATTGATGCAATATGGGGTAATATAGTATTAGTATTCGATAATTTTCAGATATAGCTACGTTTAAATTGATAATATATTTGACTCAAAATTAAAAAGGATGAACATAGAATGGAAAGGCGTTATGCCAGCAGTTACTACAAAGTTTACAAATGAGGACACTTTAGACCTGGAAATGTTTAAAGTAAATATTCAAGCACAGCTTGATGCAGGTGTTCATGGTATCATTTTAGGAGGTACCTTGGGTGAAGCTAGTACATTAAGTAATAATGAAAAAAGTATACTGGTACGTACTACTGTTGATTTTGTTGAAAACAAGGTTCCTGTGATTATAAATATTGCAGAACAAAGTACAAAAGGAGCAATAGAAGCTGCTCGCAAAGCTAAAGAAGACGGTGCAAGCGGATTGATGATGCTTCCTCCTATGCGTTATAAAGCAGGAGATCTAGAAACAGTGACTTATTTTAAGGAAGTTGCAAAAAGTACAGATTTACCCATTATGATCTACAATAATCCTGTAGATTATAAAATTGAGGTAACTTTAGATATGTTTGAAGAACTCATAAAGTGTGATAATATTCAAGCCATAAAAGAATCTACCAGAGATATCTCTAATATAACTAGGTTAAAAAATCGTTTTGGAGATCGATTAAAAATTCTTTCGGGAGTAGATACTTTGGCTTTAGAAAGTTTGCTAATGGGTGCAGATGGCTGGGTAGCTGGTCTAGTATGTGCTTTCCCAGCAGAAACAGTTGCAATTTATGAATTACAAAAAGCAGGAAGAATCCAAGAAGCCATAGCAATTTATCGTTGGTTCTTACCATTGCTAGAATTGGATATAAACCCTAAATTAGTCCAAAACATAAAGCTTGCAGAAGTAGCAACAGGTATAGGTACCGAAAATGTACGAGCACCTCGATTACCACTATCAGGAGAAGAGCGTAAAAACGTATTAGAGATTATCGAAAATGGGTTAAAAGCAAGACCTTCTCTACCTGAATACAGATCATTAGCTTATTAACGAATTCAATACATCATTACTCATGATAACTGGTAAAAACTATATAGGAAATCAGCTTTCTGCAAAAGGGGCAACAACATACACAACCTTTAATCCAAAGCTGAATCTCGAAAACTCACATACTTTTTTTGAAGCCTCCACAGAAGAAATAGAAAAAACTGTGCTATTGGCTTCTAAAGCTTTTGAATCGTTTAAAAAAGTTTCTGGTCCTAAAAAAGCTGAATTTCTTAATGCTATTGCCGATGAAATTTTGGCATTGGATCAAACACTTGTTGAAACTTATATGTCCGAGACAGGTTTACCAGAAGGCAGAGCAAAAGGAGAACGTGGTAGAACTATTGGGCAATTAAGAATGTTTGCCGAACTAGTTGAAACTGGATCTTGGGTAGAAGCTACTATTGATACAGCTGATTTAGATAGACAACCTATTCCAAAACAAGATATTCGTAAAATGCTGGTTCCCTTAGGTCCTGTAGTGGTATTTGGAGCTAGTAATTTTCCATTAGCTTATTCTACTGCTGGAGGAGATACAGCTGCTGCATTAGCAGCAGGATGTCCAGTGATTGTAAAATCACATCCCATGCATGCAGGAACAGGAGAATTAGTATCGTCTGCCATTATAAAAGCAGCTCAAAAAACTGGAATGCCGAATGGTGTTTTTTCTAATCTTAATAGTTCTGGAATCGAAGTTGGTGTTCAATTAGTAAACCATCCTAAGGTAAAAGCTGTTGGTTTTACTGGCAGTATCAAAGGTGGTAGAGCACTTTTTGATCTAGCATCTAAACGTCCAGAACCAATTCCTGTATTTGCAGAAATGGGCAGCATTAATCCAGTAGTACTCTTGCCAAAAGCAACTGAATCAAAGGGAGAAGATCTCGCCAAAACATACGCTCAATCTATCACATTGGGGACTGGACAATTTTGTACCAATCCAGGATTAATTTTAGGAATAAAAGGAGCAGCATTAGATACTTTTGTTCAGGTGCTGTCTGATGAGATTCTAAAGATAGAACCATCGTGTATGCTACATCCTAATATCATCGGTAATTATGACAAAAATAAAGCAACTGCATTACAGCAAAACGGCTTAACAATTACTGCTGATTATAACAATGATATAGCTACTAATCATGCTAGACAAACAGTAACAACCGTAGAAGGAAAAACATTTTTAGAAAACACAACCTTACATCAAGAAGTATTTGGTCCGTTTTCTATGGTAGTACAATGTAAAGATGCAGATGAATTAGAAACGGTGATCTCTCAATTAGAAGGACAACTCACAGGAACAATCCTAGCAGAAAACGGAGAAGCTGCGGCATATACTCCTATTATCGAAGCACTTCAAAATCGTGTCGGGAGAATTATATTTAATGGCGTTCCTACAGGAGTAGAAGTGTGTGCTGCAATGCTTCATGGTGGTCCATATCCAGCATCAACAGATAGTAGATTCACTGCAGTAGGTATTCACTCTATTAAACGTTGGGTGCGACCATTTAGTTATCAAAGTTGGCCGAATGATTTGTTACCTGATGCGCTTAAAAACGAAAACTCTTTAGGAATTTTGCGTCTAGTGAATGGAAAGCAAACACAGGATAAAATCTAAAAAATGCCCAGAACAACTTATAAATGTATTGATGCACACACCTGCGGAAACCCTGTTAGAGTAGTCACTTCGGGACACCCTAATCTAAAGGGAGATTCTATGAGTGAAAAGCGACAACATTTTTTGCAAGAATATGATTGGATTAGGACAGGATTAATGTACGAACCTCGTGGTCATGATATGATGAGTGGTAGTTTCTTATTCGAACCTCATAATCCTGAAAATGATTTTGCTATTCTATTTATAGAAACGTCTGGCTGTTTACCAATGTGTGGCCATGGAACAATTGGCACAATTACTATTGCCATTGAAGAAGGATTAATACAACCTAAAGTTCCTGGTAACATTAGAATGGAAGCTCCTGCTGGATTGGTAGAAATAGCATATCAACAAAGTGGTAATAAAGTAGACTGGGTAAAACTGAAAAATGTAACATCATATCTCGCCGAAGAAAATCTGACAATTGATTGCCCAGAATTAGGTGAGATTAATTTTGATGTCGCCTATGGCGGTAATTATTATGCGATTGTGGATCCTCAAAAAAACTTTAGCGGTATTCAAGATTTTACCGCTTCTCAATTGATCCAATATTCTCAGGTTATTCGAAACAGTATCAATAAAAAATATCCTGATTATTTTATTCATCCTGAGAACGAAACGATAAGAGATGTTAGCCACATTCTTTGGACTGGTGATCCGATCGATCCAACCTCATCTGGAAGAAATGCTGTGTTTTACGGAGATAAAGCCATAGATCGTTCTCCTTGCGGCACAGGTACCTCAGCAAGAATGGCACAATTATATGCCAAAGGAAAATTAAAAAAGGGAGAAGAATTTATACATGAAAGTTATATAGGTTCTAAATTTATTGGGCGAATAGAGGAAGAAACAAAATTAATCGGTAAAAAAGCTATTATTCCAAGTGTACAAGGATGGGCAAAAGTTTATGGATACAACACCATCATCATTGACGATCAGGATGATCCATATGCTCATGGGTTTCAAGTGATTTAATTTGGACTATTTTAATTAAAAAAATGAAAGAAGTTGTCATCATCGGTGGCGGAATAATAGGAATTTGTTCCGCATATTATTTACAGAAAGAAGGTCATAATGTAACTATTATAGATCAGTCATCTATGGATTCTGGAGCCTCTTATGTCAATGCTGGATACCTAACTCCAAGTCATATTATTCCTTTGGCGGCACCTGGTGTTATGAAAAAAGGATTGGCGTGGATGTTTAACCCAAAAAGCCCGCTGTTTATTAAACCTCGTTTAAACTCTCATTTCTTGCAATGGTCTTGGGCCTTTAACAAATCTTGTTCTTCAGAAAATGTAACTCGTAATATTTCTTCTATTAAAGATATAAACTTATTGAGTAGAGATCTTTATTCTGAAATTAAGGAACAGGAGGATTTTAAATTCCATTTAGAGCAAAAAGGATTGTTAATGCTTTGTCAAACCGACAAGATGTTGGAAGAAGAGATTCATACTGGAAAAATAGCTCAAAATGAAGGTCTGCCCGTTAAAAACCTCTCTTTTTCAGAATTAAAACAAATGGAACCGAACATACAACTCAATGCCAAAGGTGCAGTATTGTATGAATGCGATGGGCACACTACTCCACATCTATTTATGGAGGAAATGAAAGCATACCTCTTGAAAAAAGGGGTAACTTTTCTAAAAAACGAAAAAATTATTGATCTTACATTTGATCAAGAAAAGATTACTAGTATTAAAAGTTCCACCAAAACGTATACTGCGGATGAATTTATATTAGCTGCTGGTTCTTGGTCCAACCTATTAAGTAAAAAAATAGGGCTTAAGTTGCTTTTAGAAGCTGGCAAGGGGTATCGAATCAATTCTGAAAGAGATTTAGGAATTACCATGCCTACAATTCTTGCAGAAGCCAAAGTTGCAGTTACACCAATGCAAGGATTTACTCGTTTTGCAGGAACCATGGAGATTGCGGGTATAAATCACAAAATTAACCCTATACGAGTACAAGCAATTGCCGATGCAGCCAATCGTTATTATCCGGATATAGAAATTTCTGCAGACGAAAAAAATAATGCTGCTTGTGGACTAAGACCAGTTTCCCCAGATGGGATGGCTTATATAGGTAAATCCAAGAAATGTGAAAATTTAACTATTGTTACTGGACATGCAATGATGGGATGGAGTATGGGACCTGCTACAGGAAAACTAGTTTCAGAAATTATTTCAGATAAAAAACCATCCTTAAACTTAGATGTATATCATCCTGATCGAAAGTTTTAAAATCTAATATTAATCCCAGCATACATTTCGACAAACTCGATATGACCATGCTGGGATAACAAATAACACTTATAGAATTCCTGTTTGTCTTTTATAAAAAGCATCTTGTTGCTTCTGCATTAATTCTCTGGCAATTTTTTTCTTATATTGATATAGCTCATCTTCTTCGGCGATATCACCATATACCCGATCATTTACGGTGTGATCCGTTGCTAATAGAATTTTGCGTTGATCAGCTTTCTGCGCCGTCCATGTTTTTACCTCTCCTTCTACATCTTCTATTTTAAAATCATATTCTCCTTTTGGTGACAGTAGCTTTGCTAAAATCGGAGAAGTTTCTATCGCCAAAAACAATAAAAAGATAAAAAACGAAGGAAGCCAAGGCAATTCGTTAAGCGCATTCACTCTTGCCATTAATCCGTCAAAATTATCAATTATAGGTTGAGAATCCGTTACTTGCTTATCATATGCTACTGCTAATTCGGTTTTTTGTACTTCTAAACCTGTAATTTTTTCCGCATTCGTTTTTTTGAGCTCCACGAGTTCGGCCAACATAGCATCATGTTTTTCTCTTTTTTCCTTGTACACTGGACCTTTCCCTACAATCTCTGTTCCTTTTCTTCCTTCTGCTTCTGCAATATAGGTTTCATATAACTCATTTACTTCAGTTTCTTTAGTACTAATCTCTTCTTTTAATGCTACTATTTCTGCATCAATACCATTAATAATTGGAGCATACTGTGTAGCTATTTGTTCTTGATTAGCAAGTGTTAAATCATTCTTTTGTTCCAGAAGTACTTGGTCGATTTCCTTTTCAAAAATCTTTAGTTCTAAGGGTTTAGAAATAACGATAGCTATTATTATTGCCAAAACAATTCTAGGAGATGCCTGCAATAACTCATCTAAAAAATTGTCTTTTTTCTTAATTGTAGAGACAATAAATCGATCCAGATTAAAGATCAACAATCCCCATACTAGCCCAAAGAAAACTGCAGTAAAGTAGTTATCAAATACTGTATATAACGCGTAACTAGCTGCTAAAAACGCCATAAGCGCTGTAAAAAATACAGTTGCACCAATACCTGCATACTTGTTTTGCTCTCCGTTAGAACTATCCGCCAGTATATCGGCATCAGCTCCAGAGCACATAATAAAAAATCGTTTTAACATAATCTAAGGGTGTTTTTTGATTGACAATAGACTTATAACGCTGATTTCTAAATAAATGTTGCGCAAAAACCCCACCAAGGTGAGGTTTTAGATAATTCTTATAATTTATGATAATCAAAGAATATGATCAATCTTTGATAATTACTTTTGATTTCCCATTTTTTGTAGATGCATCGATAGAAAATTTAGTGTCGGATCCTTCAACAAGTTTGAGTGCTTTTTTAGCAGAAATTTGTTTTCCGTTATAATAAAACTCTGCATCTTTTTTAGCCATACTTTCTATTAATTTTTCGGGGGAATGGTTCTTTTCCATCCTCATTGCTTGGCGTTCTGCTTTTCTAGCCTGCATTTCTGCTTCTAATGCAATTTTCTTTGCCGCTCTCTCGGCTTTATGAGCCTGCATTTCAGCCTTTCTCATTGCCACTCTAGCTTCCATCTCTGCTTTTAATGCAATTTTCCTAACGTCCATTTCGGCCTTGCGCCTTTGTTTTTCTGCTTTTCTGGATTGCAATTCCGCTTTTTTCATTTCTTTTTCTGATCTTTCTCTTGCCTTATGCCTTGCCTCTCGTGCTATTGCCCTTGCTTTTTCTGCTACTTCTCTACTTTCCTCAGCACTACGTCTTGCTGTGCCTGCAGCGATCTCCTTTTCCATTCTAGCTTCTTCTGCCAAAAGCCTGGATTCTTCTCTTTGTATATTTGCTCTTTCCCTTTCAATTTCCGCTCTTTCCCGCTCAATTTCTGCTCTTTCTCTCGCTAATGTAGCTTCAACACGCTCGATATAAGCTTCCTTTTCTTCATCACTTAAATTCGATTTTTCAGAAAACCTTACTTCGGCATAGTTTCCTTTATGTATTGATGACCCTTCCTCGTTATTTGGCGGTGGAGGTGGCGGTGGAATACTACTCTTTTCTCCTTTTTTTACTTTCGGAGCTTCTGGAGCTGGAGGAGGAGGAGGAGGAGGAGGAGGAATATTACTTTTTTCACCCTTTTTTACTTTTGGTGCCTTAGGAGCTGGAGGTGGTGGCGGTATATTAGGAAATTGTTCAACTCCTTTGCGCTGTTCGGGAGTCATATTTTTATAGATGTATTCCATTCTATCCAATTCATTTTTCTGAATTATGACACTCTGGTTACTTTTTATCCTTTTATTAATGTTCTTCGCCCATTGATTATATTCTTTAAGCATTTCAGTTGTAACTCCATCTTGAAAATTATCTTTGATAGCGTTCAAATAATCGTCTTCCTCCTTTTTTTCTCCTTTTAAAACCATAATTGAAGGCTCCTCAATACTAGGATTAGTTTCAACTGGTGCTGTAATTTCTTCAACTGGGAGTGCTACCTCTCTTGCTATTATCTCATTATTAAAAGATAATATGCATAATAATAAAATAGGTACTAATGCAGCTATTTTAAGCGCTGTTCTACTCTTAGAAAATTCTTTTGTCATCATCTGTAATCGTTTTTTTGTTAATGAATAATTAATAGGGCTCGATAATACAGCTTGATTAAGGCTGTTAGGGTAATTAAGGAGTAAATCAAAGTAATTTTGTATCGAACATTGTTGTTTCAATACATTTTGGTCTGCAAGGAATTCATGATTTAATTTCACCGATCTTTTGATCAAAATAAATACTGGATTAAACCAAAAAAACACTTGCAAAACCTCTACAAACAGTATGTCTAGTGTATGTTTTTGTGCTACATGTGTTTTTTCATGTAGTAACACTTCTTCAGGAATATTTCTCTGTTTAAATTCTTTTTTAGAGACAAAGATGTACTTAAGAAAAGTATGTGGTACTATAGCACTACTTAATAATACATTGATATGTGAAGATTCTATTAATCTTTCATTAGCACGAATCTTTTTAGAAATATCATAAATATTACGCATAAACCTAATACCAAAAACTAGCACCCCAATTCCATAAATGCTCCATAAAAAAATCGGTAAGTAATTGGTTGGTTCTTCTATTATCTTGGTAGTAGATCCAATTGTCATCGGGTTTACCGTTTCCTGAATTAACTGTGGTTCGGCAACAACTTCTATCTGATAAGTAAGTGTAATCAGTGGAATTATTAGAGCAAAAATTACACTAAACAAAAGATAAAACCTTTTCACAAAGTGAATGTTTTCTTTTTCCAGAAACAACTTATAAAATGCCCATAGAAGCATTAAACAAAGTGAAGATTTTATTAGGTACATTATCATTTTTGTTTCTTTAAAAGTTCTTGATCTACTATCTTTTTAAGCTCTTCTAATTCTGAAGTTGATAAATTCGTTTCAGAAGTAAAGAAAGACGCAAACTGTGATGCCGAGTCATTAAAGAAATTCTTAATCAAACCATTTACATGTTTAGAGAAATAATCTGTCTTCTTTACCAAGGGATAATACTCCCTTGATTTACCGTATAAGGTATAATTAACAAATCCTTTATCCTTCATTCTTTTCAGCAATGTAGCAACGGTGGTAGTCGCAGGCTTAGGTTCTGGAAAAGCATCAAGTAGGTCTTTCATAAACCCTTTCTCTAATTTCCATAGGTATTTCATTAATTGTTCTTCGGCTTTGGATAACTGCATTACTCTACATTGTTAGAATTAACTCTACAAATGTAGAGTTAATTTTTGTAAATACAAAAAAACTACCTAAAAAAACCTATCAAAAGACTATAAAAGGCTTTAGATATCAGTTCTTTTAAGGTAGTTTTATTAACAGAAACAGAGCACTAATGGCTATTTATTACTGCTTCACAACAGGTAGTACGATATTTGTACTAGCCGATCTTACTTTTACAAAATAAGTTCCATTGTTTGTTATTTCATTTCCGAAAGAAACAGTTCTTGGGTTATTAGTATATGTTTTTTCAAAAATAGATTGCCCCAATATATTGTACATTGTAATTGAGAATGTTTCTTTTTTAAGTTTAGATACATCCAGAGTAAAACTTTCTTTGAATGGATTAGGATATACTTTAAGATCAAGATTAAAATCATTGCTTTTAGTTGTAGACGGTCTTTGGGTTAACAAGCTTTGTCCAGCAGTAGTATTATACGCATAATCCGTTATAGTAAATGATGCGCCATCACTAGATACAGTTGCATAAAACCATCCATAATGAGTCGCACCACTTACTTTAAATGTAAATCCTATATAACCAGATTTACCGTTCCAATCCGTATATGAAGAAGAGCTTATAACAAAACTATTGGTGTTTTCTACAAAATTACTGGAAGGACCTATTTCTATTCCTTCTCCAAGTACAGTAACCTGATCAGTAGTACCATCACAAACCACATCTTTACCATAATTCACTAACCTAAGTGTATTACCAGAAAGCCAAGGGCCAAAATATCTTTCATCTCCTATTTCTATCTGGAAAGGGTTCCAAGAGCTTGTAGCACTTGTAGTATTATCGTCAATATCTACATATACAACAGTTCCACTAGTTGCACAAGGAGTACAGGAAGATCCTCCACAATCAACACCTGTTTCATCCCCATTCTGGATACCATCGGTACACGTAGGCTCCACAGCACACGGTTCACAAGACGAACCTCCACAATCTATACCCGTTTCATCTCCATTTTGGATTCCATCTGTACAAGTAGGGACTGAATTGCCTGTTATAGTTACAGTATAATCTTCTGTTTCGCCATAATTATGATTTGTTTTACATACTTCGGGTACACTTGTGGTATTATTGAAATATTCCATTATAACACGCATTCTCGTATCACCTGTTTTTGCAGTATTCGGAATCGAAAAAGTACCCGTAACTGGAGTATCCTGAGAAGATGTTTTGATAAATACTTGCTCACCTGCATCCGCAAAATCTCCATCCTGGTTATAATCAATCCACACTCCATATGCCTCATTATAAGGACCAGCTCCTCCCCAATTAGGAGTAATTGATATTGTTACAGAACTTCCTTGTGCCAAATTTGTTGATGCTGAAGTATGATCTCCATATCCATTTGTAGAACGAGTAGTACTATTATTTATAGATCCTACACTAATATTACTAATGTATTCTCCAGAAGTACGCGTTGATTTGTCTTCGCAATATGTTACATCTGTTTGACACGGTTCACAAGATGATCCTCCACAATCGACACCTGTTTCATCTCCATTCTGAATACCATCGGTACAGGTTGGTTCTACGACACACGGTTCACAAGACGAACCTCCACAATCTATACCCGTTTCATCTCCATTCTGGATTCCATCTGTACAAGTAGAACCTGAATTGCCTGTTATATTTACCGTATAATCTTCTGTTTCGCCATAATTATGATTTGTTTTACATACTTCAGGTACACTTGTGGTATTATTGAAATATTCCATTATAACGCGCATTCTCGTATCACCTGTTTTTGCTGTATTCGGAATCGTAAAAGTACCTGTAACTGGTGTATTCTGAGAAGGTGTTTTGGTAAATACTTGTTCACCCGCATCCGCAAAATCTCCATCCTGATTATAATCAATCCACACTCCATATGCCTCATTATAAGGACCAGCTCCTCCCCAATTAGGAGTAATTGATATTGTTACAGAGCTTCCTTGTGCCAAATTTGTAGATACTGAAGTATGATCTCCATATCCATTTGCAGAACGAGTAGTACTATTATTTATAGATCCTACACTAATATTACTAATGTATTCTCCAGAAGTACGAGTCGATTTGTCTTCACAATATGTTACATCTGTTTGACAAGGTTCACAAGATGATCCTCCACAATCGACACCTGTTTCATCGCCGTTCTGAATACCATCGGTACAGGTAGGAGTTACTACTTCTTCCCTGGTTACAGTGATCGAATTGCTAGAAATCTCAAAGTTTACTGAAGCTAATCCGCTATCTGCTACATTCTTTCCTATTACTATTAAGTCTCCGTTATAAGAAATACCGTATACTTTACATATTCCAGCAACTGCTCCTTCAAAATCGTGAGATATAGTTTCTATAGTTAAAATCTTACCTGCTTCGTCTGTTATTAAGTAAGCATAGCTTGCTTCTGATTGATTTACTTTCTTAAAAGTAATAAGATCTGCTACTCCATCACCTGTTATCGTAGTAATTTCTGTTTTATCATCACTTGTTGAAATTGTTCCTCCATCAACGGCAATTGCACAAGGAGCACAAGATGATCCACCACAATCCACACCAGTTTCATCTCCATTTTGTATGCCATCGCTACAAGTATTGCTTGCTCCATTGAATTTTACTTCAAAGTTTATTGTTTCTATTCTTGAGTTTCCTGCACTACTACAATCATAATTATGAGTAATGGTAGCGGTATAAATACCTGCATGTATACCAGTACTTGCTACATCCGTAATTATAACTTCTTTGCGATTTGCCGTAAAACCATCAGGACCAATCCAGCTAACCGTTCCTTCAAAAGAGTTCTCAGGGAATCTAAGTCTAATCTTATCTCCTTCATCAACTGATACGGCGTTATTAACTGACGTTGTATAACCATTATTATTCACCTGATATTCTATAGCGTTATTTAAGTCTTCAACACCAACTTTAAGAAAAATATTAGTAGTAGAATAACATCCTTTTCCTGTGTATTCTATTTTATACATTCCCTCATCTGATTTCTGTATGTTATTAAAAACCCATGCTGATTTAAAATCAGGATCAGGATTCGTGTTCACAGTCCCATCTGGGTACGTTATTCTAATATCTTCAGGGCCAAAAGAATTATGGGTTCCTAATCCTATATTATCTCCAACGCAAGCAAATAAAGTTTCTTTTTGACTCCAAGTACCTGCACTATCTCTTACCCAGCTATCCATATCTTCATACTTAGGCCTAAGTTCAATCTTTGCAGAACCAGCACAGGTTGCAGGATCGTTCCAAGTAATTGTATATGTACCGTAATCTTGAGCAGTAATACTCGCGAATTCGAATCCTGTTGCTACATCAGGAGTGTCATCAAAAAATCCATTTGGTCCAGTAAGCGTAACATTCTCTAAACCTACATTGCCCATTCCTAAATGCACTTTATCTCCTATACAAGCTTCTACAAAAGATCGTTTCTTCCAGTCATTATTCAGTGCAGTCCAAGCTGCGATATCTTTTCCTATGATTAACGTTACTTCTGTAGTATATGTAATACCACATTTCTCATATCTTATTGTATATGTTCCAGCATTAGCAGCCGTTACATTATCAAAAGCCCAAACTCCATTATTACTAGGTACAGTATGTAAATTTCCATTAGGTAAAATCAATGATCTGGTACCATCCTCTGGTAAATTAGTTTGTGTGGTTATGCTTATATTCGCTCCTTCACAAACTATTATTTCGTCCTGATTTGAATAATCATTAGTAGTATTATCTATTTGTATCCAAGGCTGCACTTTATAGCCTACATACAGATTAACCGCAGCGAAACCTATATTTCCAGTAGCATCAGCATATCTTATTAAGTAGACTCCTTCATCACTTTTCTGTACATTATTAAAATCCCAAAAAGTAGTTCCATCGGGCGTTGTGTCAACTAAACCATCAGGCTTCATGATAGAAACGTTACTAGTTCCCACATTCTGCATCCCAATTTTAATATTAGTTCCTGGACACACTGTCATCTGTCCTGCATTTTCTATCCAAGTTACACCATCATTCATTCTAGGTATAACTTCTAAACTTCCACCAACACCAGTAGCTATTAAATTAGCATTCTGCCAAAGTGGTAAACGTGTTGAATGGTTAAGAGCTGCGTACATTCTATCCGTTTGTCCTTTGGTGAACATTTTTGCACATCCTCCAGAAGCATCGTATCCCATGTAGTTCTCATAGTTGATTAACGAATCTCCACAATCTGTCGCTCCTACAACACATTCGTCATCTGCAGATGCAACATCTTCCTGAGGTGTATCCTCAACAAAATCTTGATTAAAACTAGCACATCCTCCTTCAAAAGTATGTATTAGGTTTAGCCAATGTCCAAACTCATGAGTTAATAATGATGCAAATTCATCATCTGTATTTCCTTTGAGATATCGTCCATTATAAACTACTCTTGCAAATTTTAAATCTGAATCTCTTTTACTTGGATACCATGCAATACCTGAATTATAATCTTTTCCATTATCAAGTATATCCGCTGCAATATATACGTTCATGTATTTATAATTGTCCCAAGCATCCCTAGATACTATAGGACTATCAACTAATCCTTGCCCAGCAGCTACGGCATGTTCAACGATTCCTGTTGTAGGATTTCCGTTAGGGTCAATTTTTGCTAATTTAAAAACAATATTAGTAGTAGACTTTCTGGATTCAAATAACGGATCTACTGTATTAAAATCTGGATTTAAACCTTGAAAATCCTCATTAACCATTTGTAAAGAATTAATGATTGTTTCATCGCTAACAGTTGTTCCATTTTGCGTTCTTCCATATACATGGAAAACTACAGGAATAATTATTTCTCCAAAATTCGCTGATTTTTCAAAAGAATTTCTTGTATACTCCTTAGAGTATTCATTGAATTTCATAAACTCTTGATATTCTTTTGGATTCTCTTTAAAAAAAGTTTTCATTGCCTTAGAAGTCAAACAGGATCTTTCTTGTGCTTGTACTATGGCCATAATTAGTAGTAAAACCGTAGTTATTTTAATTCTTAAATTCATAGCATGTTTGTGTTAAATTTTCTTTCAATTGTTAAGTTTTTGTGAAATTAAGAATACTCCTACATCGAAAACTGTATCATGATACCCAAACCAAATACTATTTTATCTATTTTCACTTTTACCTTATTAAAAGCACATTACAAAGCCGCATGTCTTAAAAAAACCACTAACAAATCTTCCTTACTAAAAAAAACAAACCATCCTAAAAAAGGATGGTTTTATAATTGACGAAGTATTTTCTATTATTCTTATTTCTTCATTACTCTTTTGATCATAATATCATCCAATGTGCTGATCTTTATAAAATAGACCCCAGCAGAAGGGAATTCTTCTCCAAGCATTATTTTTTCTGGATTATTCTGATATTTTTTTCTTGTTATTTCTTTTCCATGTATATCATAGATACCAATGACTAGCTTACCTTCTCCAAAAAGTCTTGTATCAATTTCAAAATTGTCCTCAAAAGGATTAGGATATACTTTTACTGCTACTTCTTTACTTATATTATAATCGATTCCCAGTCCTTTATTACTCAACGTATAAATTATAGTATTCGCCTGAGTTTGGTATGCATAATCCAATATGGTATACGATAATCCATCTGCCGCAACAGTGATATGAAACCATCCATAGTGTGTGTTTCCATTAATTTTAAATGTAAACCCTATATAACCAGTTTTTCCATTCCAATCCGTATATGAAGATTCGCTTACAATATAACTATGGGATTCTGCAACAAAATTACTGTTCGCGTCGATACCAACATTTTCTCCAATAAAGGCTACATTATTAGTATTTCCATTACAAACGATGTCTTTATCATAGGTTACTAAACGAACCGAACCATTTGTATACCAGGCTCCATAATCGCGATTATCTCCTGTTTCGATCCTAAAAAACCCCCAAGTATCTGATGCACTAACTGTTTCATCTGCAATATCAACATAGATAACTCCGTCATTTGTATTACAAGGAGCACATGAACCACCACAGTCAATACCTGTTTCATCACCATTCTGAATACCATCTGTACATGTTGGGGTCGCCACATTATCAATCCTTACAGTATAATCTTCTACTTCTCCAATATAAGTGTCTATACCGCATGGAGTGATTTTAGATTCAGAACCATAACCAACTCGTACTCTCATTCTCAAGTTAACATTGGTTACTGTTCCTGCTGGCGGCACAACATTAGCTGTATATGGACCTGCTGCGTATCTAGCATATACTCTTTCACCTGAATCGGTAAAATCTCCATTATTATTCCAATCAATCCAAACTCCAACAGCATTATATGTCCAATGATCATTATTCAATTTAATGATTAAAGCCGTTTGTTCTCCTATTGTAAGATTTGTAGAGAGGTTTGGATAATTAGAATATGGGGTATGGGTTGTGGTATTATCTATATCACCGAATTTTACATTGGTAATGTGCAGTGTGTTTTGCGTTGTAGATGCGGTACAGTATGTTACTGTAGCGCAAGGTTCGCAGGAACCTCCGCAATCTATTCCTGTCTCGTCTCCATTCTGTATTCCATCATTACAACTAGGCTCTGTATTATCATCAATCCTGGTAATTGTAATCCAATTACCTGAAATATCATAGACGCCAGTTGCTAATCCACTGTCTGCTATATTTTTTCCACTAACATTTAAATTGCCGTCATAAGAAATTCCATAGACTCTACAAATTCCTGCTGTTGCTCCTTCAAAATCGTGAGAAGTAATTTCTGTTGCTAAGATAGTACCGATATCATCTGTGATAAGATATCGATAACTCGCTTCGGATTGACTTGTGTTTTTAAATGTTATAACATCTGGCTGACCATCTCCTGTAACCGTTGTAATATCGGTTCTGTCATCATCTGAAGATACTGATCCACCATCAACTTCTATTGGGCAAGCGGGACAAGAACTACCTCCACAGTCAATTCCTGTTTCATCTCCATTCTGTATACCATCATCACAGGTTGGATCCGTACCTCCGCCGCCATCATATACTTTACTTCCTGCTTTGATGGAACCAAAAGGCTCTGTACTATACGCATAATCTAATAATGTTTCTTCACTACCATTAGCGTTTACACGAACTCTAAACCAACCATAATTGGTTTTTCCTGGATATAATTCCATTTGAAATCCTATATAAGCAGTTTGACCATCCCACAATCTATGGCCAGAACTTCTTACTACGTGTAGATCTGGGTAATCTCCTCCATTCACCCAATTGCTTGTAGAAGATATTACAGCATCCTGAGGTAAAGGTGTCACATTTCTTGTATTAGATTGGCAAACTAATGCCTGTGTATACGTTTCTAATTTTAATTCATTATTTTCAAAAAAGACTCCGTATCTATTTTCTCCAATGATAGTAAAAGGCTCCCAGACATTTCCTGAGTTTACTGTAAGATCAGTATTATCTACATATATAATTTTATATGGGTCATAAAACGTAAATTGATAGGAAACCTTATCGGAAACCAATGTTCCAGTACCCGCTGAAATTGCAGCATTCCTGAAAGTTATCGTTCCTATCGTGTTATTAATTTCTGCATGATTGTTGGTTCTACCAGTAAAACGAACTCTCAGTTTTGTATTATTCAATACGGTTATAGAGACATTATATCCTTGTGGTAAGTTTGAGGTAAAGTGCGTTCCCTCTGTCATAGTCCCTGAACTTAAGGCAAAACTACCTTCTGTAATTGTTATTTCATTGGTATCACTAAATACTGTTCCATCATTGGATAATGCTTCTTCTACTATCGTATTTGATACTACTAGAGAAGCTCCATTTTCATCCACTCCAGTAGCGGCCAAATTGCCTGATTGCCAAAGTGGTCTTCTTGTAGGATGCTCTAATGCTGCCAACATTCTATCTACCTGACCTCTTGTATACATCTTAGCACAACCTCTGGTAGAATCGTATCCCATATAATTTTCATAATTAATAAGATTACCACAATCGCTTGCTCCCACTACGCAACCATCATCTCCAGAGTTAGTATCTTCTTTGGGAGTATCGCTAACATAGTCTCCATTTGCATCATTACAACCTCCTTCAAATGTGTGAATAAGATTTAACCAATGTCCAAATTCATGAGTTAATACTGACGCAAATTCTTTATCCGTATTTCCGTGTAAATATTGCCCATTATAAACAACTCTCGCAATATCCTGATTGGACATGGTTGTATTTGGATACCAAGCTACTCCAGAATTATTAGATACTCCATCTCCATATAAATCTCCTGTGATGTATACATTCATGTACTTATAGTTATCCCAACCATCTCTAGCAACTATAGGGCTGCTGTAATTACCCATTCCAGAAGCTTCAGGATGAAAAATAACTCCATTGGTACTGCCTCCATTGGGGTCTATTTTTGCTAATGCAAATCGGATACTTAATGTAGCTTTTCGTCCATCAAAAATAGGATCTACAGTATTCCAATCATCATTTAGCCCATTAAAATCTTTATTTAAAACATCTATTGCTGTTTTTATTTTTTGATATGTTATCGTTTTTCCATGTTGGACTTCTCCATATACATGAAATACTACAGGAATCACATATGTCTCTCCTGCCTTTTGAGAAAACACTTTGCTTTGAACATAATTTCTTGAGAATTCATTGAATTTTTCAAACTCTACCTTGGACTTAGGATCATTAGAAAAAACATATTGATTAGCGTCGTTTGTTTTACATCGTATAGCGTCAATTTCTCCTACTTGACCTGAAAGAAACGTGACATAACAAAACGATAAAACCGTTAAAAAAAAAGTTTTTGTTTTCATAACTAGTTGAATTTGTGTTTTAGTTATCTGAAAATTAAAACTATCGAAGGTTTTTCTTGAATAGTATACTACCTAGATGTTATACTATAATATCTAATTTGCTGTTTTTTAATAAATTGTGATGATCTAATCCAACTTCTCACTTAAAAGCATAAAAAAACTGCCTGATTCTAAGAACCAAGCAGTTTTATAAAAATTATATTTTGTACTAAAGATTACTTTGTGTGTAATTCCTTAAAATACTTATAGAACAAAGGAATCGTTTCTATACCTCTTAGATAATTAAAAATACCAAAATGTTCATTGGGCGAATGGATTGCATCGCTATCCAATCCAAACCCCATTAATATGGTCTTACTTTTCAGTTCTTTTTCGAATAGTGAAACAATAGGAATACTTCCTCCACTTCGTTGTGGAATAGGAGTTTTACCAAATGTATCCTGATATGCCATACTTGCGGCTTTATATCCTATATTATCTATTGGAGTTACATAACCTTGTCCTCCATGATGAGGTGTTACTTTTACAGTAACCGCATCTGGAGCAATACTTTCGAAATGGTTCTTGAACAATTCTGTAATTTCTTTCCAATCTTGATTTGGTACCAAGCGCATAGAAATTTTTGCATAGGCTTTACTAGCAATTACAGTTTTAGCTCCTTCTCCAGTATATCCACCCCAAATTCCGTTTATATCTAGCGTGGGGCGAATTGAATTACGCTCATTAGTTGTATATCCTTCTTCTCCATATACAGCATCGATATCTAATGATTTTTTATATGCATCTAAAGAAAATGGTGCTTTAGCCATTTCTGCACGTTCTTCTTTAGAAAGTTCTTCTACCTTATCATAAAAACCTGGAATCGTAATATGATTATTTTCATCGTGCAATGAAGCTATCATTTTAGTTAGGATATTAATTGGGTTTGCAACAGCACCTCCATACAATCCACTATGCAAATCCCTGTTGGGACCCGTAACTTCTACTTCTACATAACTTAATCCTCTAAGTCCCGTTGTGATTGAAGGAACATCCTTTGCAATCATGCCAGTATCACTAATTAAGATTACATCATTAGCCAGCTTGTCTTGATTTCTTTCTACAAACCAACTTAAGCTATTACTTCCTACTTCTTCCTCTCCTTCGATCATAAACTTCACATTGCAAGGAAGCTGGTTTGTTGTTGTCATAAATTCCAACGCTTTTACGTGCATGTACATTTGTCCTTTATCATCACAAGAACCTCTGGCAAAAATAGCTCCATCTGGATGTAATTCAGTTTTTTTGATAATAGGTTCAAAAGGAGGACTATCCCATAAGTCTATCGGATCTGGTGGTTGTACATCATAATGACCATATACTAAGACTGTTGGCAGATCAGCATCTAGAATTTTTTCTCCGTATACAATAGGATATCCTGGAGTTTCACATATTTCTACATGATCACAACCTGCATGCTCCAAGCTTTTTTTAATTTCATCTGCAGTTTTAATTACATCTTTTTCGTAGGCAGAATCTGCACTAATAGATGGTATTTTAAGGAGTTCTATAAGCTCGTTAATAAAACGATCTTTATGTTCCTGAACATAGGATTTAGTATTTTGCATTGGATTGAGTTAATTTTTGCCTAAAAGTAGTAAAAATGAAGTAATTTAATCTTTATCCTATCAACTAAGATCGTGATCATAATGGCTGGAAATTACCAACAAGAAGATATCATACAAAAAATTTTTAGTTTCTTAGAATTGTTACCAATTCCTACTCAGTTTTCTAAAATAAATACGGAGACTTTTTTACCAGGAATAAAAATTGATAAAGGTGTGTTATTGGTAGATCCAGACAAACTTGTACATCCTGGAGATATCCTACATGAAGCAGGACACATTGCAGTTTCTCGTCCAGAGGAAAGAATGCATTTACAGAATAACGTGATTGAAAATAATGAATCCAAAAGTGGTGAAGAACTAGTTGCCATGTTATGGTCCTATGCTGCAATTATGGATATGGGGCTTTCTCCAGAAATAGTATTTCATAAGGAAGGATACAAAGGAGAAAGTGAGTGGATTCTTGATCAATATCGTAGTCAGAACTTTATAGGATTGCCTTTATTACAATGGATGGGACTAACATATACCGACACAGAAACATTACAATTTCCTAAGATGAAAAAATGGCTGCGAACATAAATTACATTTTTTATAAAAAAATAAAGTAAGTTCTTTGAGTTTTACACTTATTATGTATATTTGCACTCGCTTTTACGGATAGTCCTAAGTTTTGTAAAAGTTTTAATGCGGGCGTGGTGGAATTGGTAGACACGCTAGACTTAGGATCTAGTGCCGCGAGGTGTGGGAGTTCGAGTCTCCCCGCCCGCACAGCTTAAGAAAGCCGAGATGTATGTCTCGGCTTTTTTGTTTAAGGGTCATACATAGGTCATACTTTTTTACTGAATCAATCTCAATTGTTGTGGATCAAGACCAATTGTTGTGTTTATGCAAATATTCTTGTTAATCTAAAGAGGAAGAATTCTACATTTATACAAATATTCTGGTTAACCTAAAAATTACTCTTAAAGGAAATTTTATTCTTAATGAAAATTCAATTCCTATTAAATAATATCTTATATATTTAGCCTTTCGCAAAAATGATAAGACTCAGCTTTAAAATGTATAATTCCCCACTTTATAATTAAATTAAACTACTTAAACGTAGTTTAATTATGGTTTTTACATAAATTTACATTTACTACTTAACACTTCTTTATTTCATAACTATTTTTATGTAAGTTTATACCCTTACCCCGCTATATTAAACTTCGATTAAGCTGTTTTAAAACATATGATTCATCAAGACCATTACATTAATATACCTTCTCTTTCGAAGATTAAGGTGTCTAATTATTCCCTGTTTAAAAAGGATTGGAAATATAAATTTAGCAAAGGAACTAATGTGTTTATAGGAGCAAATGGGTTAGGAAAAACTACTTCAACTAGCCTTATAATCTATGCCATAGTTGGTTACACGGCTAATATTGACAGTTCAGAATTCAAGATAGATAACGACTATTTTTCATCTAGAAGTGACAATAAAAACTCAGAAGATGCAGAGATTGAAATAAGTTTCAAGATAAAAGAGCATTTATTTCTAATAAGACGCAAACTTTACTTGGACAATAAATCATTTTATTCCTTAGATGGAAAAGAGAAAGATATCAACTTATACGAAGATGATCTTGTTAAATTATCAAAACTAAGTATATCAGATTTAGCTTTCATACTTGAGAAGTTTTTAATCCGAGAAGAAGAGGGTAATTATTTATTATGGAATTTCAGGGATCAGTCTAAACTATTACAGTTACTAATCAACCCTGTTGGGTTTAAAAAGGTATATGAGGAAAAATCCTTAGAACTTTCCAAATTAACATCTGAAATCAATAGAAAAAGAGACACCGATATTCAAGCATATAACAAAAGAATTGATGAAATACAGGATTTAAGAAATAAAGATAAATATACTGATAACCGAGAAAAGGTGTTGGAAAAAATAAGTACTCTCCACAAAACTCTAGAAAAGAAAAACACACAAAAGAAGAAAAAATTAGAGCAATATAAAGAAACACTGAAAGTCTTTTCGGGATTAAAGCAAAATATAGAAAAAATCAACTTTGATATTGAAATAAAAAGTGAAGAAATCCTTAGTATGGAACAAACCTTCTACGAAACAGTTTATTCCGATAAAAAAGTTTTGAACACAATACATAAAATGAGAAATTATGGAATATGTGCTTATTGTGATAGTAGATTAAAACCTAATATTAAATCTAAAATTCTTGAAAAAATGGATAATGGAAATTGTCCTGTATGCGAAGAAAAAGTTTCGAACAGAAAACATAAAGATGACACAAGTAACTCAATAAATTATGTTCAGACTTTAGAGTCAGAAATCAAAACCTTAATAGCAAGAAAAATAAAAATAGAGGAACAAAAAGAACCAAATAGTAATAAAATCCAGTTACTTGATTCAGACATAAAGATGGAAATTCTTGCCAAACTGACCCACTTAATCCTGCGAAAGTGACCCATTGAATCCTATTTAAAGTGACCTGGGTATTCCTGTTTAAATTGACCCACCCCTAAAAAGAGCGTGTATTAAATA